>CAXXLN010000003.1:0-2138779 GCA_963663335.2 Desulfatiglandales bacterium
TGCCAAGGGACATGCTTCCGCGAGGCCCGTCCGTTTCCCTGTCATCATAAACGGGTTCCATGGGCATGCCGCACGGCGCAAGGCCCGGTTCGCCGGAAACATTCGCCGGATTCATGGGATCTACGTAGTGGAGAATTCGGCGTTCTCCTCCGGAATCATCAGTTACACTGCTCCAGCGCTGACTGTACCAGGTTCCTCCTCGAAAAGAAGCGATCAAGAGAATAAGAAGAAAAAATAGAAGAAGCGTTTTTTTCATGGGTTCAATAAGTGTGATTTCCTTCAGGTCATACGCTCTCAAAAAAGGCATGGATCATGTCATTTTGGACATCTATATCATAAACATCTCCTTATTTCATGGCTTTTTTGTGCCTTTGTTCCGGTAGGAAAAAAATGCCAATGGAGTAGGGAAAACACGTATACACAAATACGGGATATCACTTATTGCTATTTCTCTTTATTTGTATAAAATGTAATTTAATATGGTATCATTTACACGTGAACCAAATTGTAGGGGCCAAATATCCTGATAAATGTAACGTAAACATGCAGCCTTAAGGAACAGATTCGAAACAGAAAAAATCATGGGGAGGGACGGTCATGGATTACACGGTCCTTTTGACGACGGGATTGGCCTGTCGCCAATTAAATGAAATCGTCAGGTGGCTTCCGGCACGGAGTCACCACCTCCCCGCCAGTTTTGTGGATCTCAACTTTCCGGATTTCCAGATTGAATGATCTATTGGAGAATAGAAAGCGTTGGTTATGCTGTGACACCAAGAACTTTCACATTGTTTATTTGAAATTTCTTAGTGTTATGTTATAATTTTTTTCATGTGCAAACCGGAAGATTGAGTTAAGGTATTAATAAATACAGACGATTCCCCATTTCACAAGTAAGGAGACGACATGAAAACAAAACTTGGATTAAATGCCCTGACGGCAATTGTTTTGTTTCTTTTTTCTGTTTCGTTCATGGCTGATTCAGAAGCTTACGCGTCAGGAAAGCCCGACAGTGAGAACATCCTGGCGGCCTATTCGAAGCTGCCGCTCAATTTTATTGAAAACCAAGGGCAGCTTGATTCCAAGGTCAGATTTTATGTGAAGACATCGGCCCAGACCCTTTATTTTACCGATGAGGGCATCGTTTTCGATCTTCTTCGTAGTGAAAACGCTGCCGGCAAGGGCGTAACCGGCCTGGAAAAGAGTCGTCTCATTCCGGAGGCAAAGACGGAGCGGCTGGTATTCAACCTTGGATTTGAAAATGCCGGCCAAGGGGTATTGATTAAGGGAGTGGAGCGTCAGGCCGGAGAAATCAATTCTTTTACAGGCAACGACCGGAGCCTCTGGAAAACCGGCATTCCCGTTTACAAAGGGATCGTCTATAAAGAGATCTATAAAGGAATAGATCTCAAAATATTTGGAAACGGCAGCGACATCGAATATGAGTTTATTGTCAACCCCGGCGGAAACCCAGACGATATTTTGCTGACCTACAACGGTATAAAGGGACTCGATAAAAACGATGAAGGAGAACTTCTGATAGAGACAGCCTTTGGGCAGCTCAAGGAGACGAGACCTTATATTTATCAGGAGATAACCGGAAGAACGTCGGTGGATGGAAAATTTGAAATCCGGAGCCCTGCCGATCAATCTCAAACCGGAAAATACTCCTACGGTTTCGAGGTCGCCGCCTATGACCCCGCCTATCCTCTGATTATTGACCCCGTTCTCTCCTATTCCACCTATCTGGGAGGAAGCACTGGCGATGATGTTGGAAAAGCCATCGCCATAGACGCCTCCGGTAACGCCTACGTGACGGGCTACACCTCCTCCACCAACTTTCCTACCAAAAGTGCTTATCAGAGCAGTAATGAAGGCAGTTATGACGTCTTTGTCACGAAACTGACGTCGGCGGGAACTGCGCTTTCCTACTCCACCTATCTGGGCGGCAGCGGCGCCGATTACGGTACCGGCATCGCCGTCGATACCTCGGGTAACGCCTACGCAGCAGGCTATACGGATTCCACCAACTTTCCGACGTCCGGATCGGCGTACCAGAAAATTCTTGCGGGTACCCAGGGCTGGCCCGATGTTTTTATCACGAAACTGACCTCAACCGGGGAACTTTCCTACTCCACCTATCTGGGGGGATCCGGTTCCGATTTTGGGTATGGCATCGCCGTCGATACCTCCGGTAATGCCTATGTCACGGGTAATACGAGTTCCGATGATTTTCCCACGACGGGCGCCTTGAGGGCTGGATATCGCGGTGGCATTGATCCCTTTTTCGGCACCGGAGACGCCTTTGTCACCAAACTTAGCCAAGATGGAAGTGCTTTGTCCTACTCATCCTTTCTGGGGGGGACCGGCGTCGATTTTGGTTATGGAATCGTTGTGGATACAGCCGACAACGCCTATGTCACGGGATATACCACTTCTACCGACTTTCCCGTATCATTAGCTCCTTTAACGCCCTATCAGGGGGCTCTTCAGGGTACTGCTGACGCCTTTATCTCAAAGGTGAACTCCGCAGGGGATGCTCTTTCCTACTCCACCTATCTCGGGGGGACCAATATCGATTCCGCCTATGCAATTGCTATTGATACTTCCGGTTACGCCTACGTCACGGGATATACCCTTTCCAATGATTTCCCCACTTCAGCCACCGCATACCAAAAGACCGTGGGTGGTGTTCAGGATGCTTTTGTCACCAAATTAGCCCCAGCGGGAAACGCGCTTTCCTATTCCACCTATCTGGGAGGGAGCAGCGCCGATTACGGAACGGGAATAGCGTTGGACGCCGGCGGCAGGGCTTGTGTCGCGGGATATACCTCTTCCGGCAATTTTCCCACAAAAAACAACCCCTACCAGGCAGCGTTTGCCGGCTGGACGGATGGCTTTATTACGAAACTGACCCCAGCGGGAAATGCGCTTTCCTACTCCACTTATTTGGGAGGGAGTGGCAGCGATTATGCCAATGGAATCGCCGTGGATACAACGTTCGGTTATGCCTATGTTTCGGGACTGACCTATTCCACCGATTTTCCCTTGAAAAACCCGTACCAGGCGACGAACGTGGACGGGACCGACGCCTTTGTTACGAAAGCAGGCACCCTGCCCACCTGCACCGGCTGTACCGGAGACCCCGTGAATCTTTCCAACCAAGATTATCCTTCCGGAACGGATTGTATCTGCTCGGCCACCACGCGCATTAACGTGGGGCCTAGTGTCATCGTTCGAAGCGGCGCCAGGATCGTTTTCTCGGCGCCAATAGTCAATTACAAACCCGGGGTAACCATAAACACGGGGGCTATTGTGACAACGCCTCGTTAGTTGTTCACAACCTCATTTGGAGATTCCATCTCTAGTAAATAGTTCCATGTTGTAAGAAATCAGTTTCCTAAGTGATTAGGATTATAGAGATTTCATCGTTTGAAAAATTGGAACTGAAGGAGATCCATTGAAACACCAACGATTGTTTTTGCTTTCAGCCATAGTCGCCGTCATTTTCCTTATATGGGGAATGAACCCTGCTTTATGCGCGGAAACGCAACCCGATAATACGGCGCAGTCCGTTCCCGATGATGCGTCCATTCTCAAGGCACAAAAGGACCAGGTCAATTACGCCATCGGCGTCCAATTAATGGGTAATTTCAAGCGCCAGGGGGTCGATATCGATTTAGATATGGTGATAAAGGGAATGCGGGATGCGTCTTCCGGCGGAAAACTCCTCATGTCGGATGAGGCACTGCGAAAATCCTTTATGGTCTATCAAGGTGAAGTACGACGGACGCAGATGAGAACCAGAGCCATGACCGCGGACGAAAACAAGAAAGCGGGTGAGGCCTTTTTGGCGGAGAATCGAACGAAGGAAGGGGTCGTAACACTGCCAAGTGGGTTGCAGTACAAGATAATAAAGGAAGGAACGGGTAAAAAACCGACTGAAACCGATACGGTGGAATGTCGGTATCGGGGAACGCTTATCAACGGCATTGAGTTTGATAACTCCGATCGTGTCGGCCGTCCATCGGCTTTTCTGGTTTCGGGAGCCATTCCCGGTTGGCGGGAGGCACTCAAACGCATGCCGGTGGGATCTAAATGGCGGATTTTTGTTCCGCCGGAGCTTGCATATGGAGAAAGTGGCGCGGGTTTTTCCATCGGGCCGAATGCCACGCTTATTTTTGAGCTGGAACTCCTTGCCATAAAATGAGCTTTGGGAACAAGTGAAAGTGATTTTATCTAAGCGCCCCATTCGGGAAAGGGGGAAAAGACGATGAAAAGAGTTTTTTATACATCCATGGGTATTTTGCTCTATTTTATGTGGATTTCAGCGGCTGTTGCTGAGCAGAACAACACGACGTCGGTTCCGGAACAGGACGCGCAAACAAAAACGGTCATACAGGGCGAACAGATCATTCCGCCCGTGGCGGGGGTTTCCTGGAAAGAAAGGGTCTGGATGCAGCGGGAAATCAAGAAGCGGGCCGCGGCCAGCAGGAATACGCTGTTGCGGGAAGCCGCCGACAATAATCAGAACAAAAACCAGATCCCGCTTGAGGTGGAATCACCGATGCAAGTGGAATCACAGAATAAACCTTAACCCGCATTGTGCCGGCAAACGCTCTTGTTACAAGTTGGGGGACAGCATGAAAATACAGCGATTTATCACTGTGATGGCCGTTTTAACGGCAATGATGATACATTTTTTCGGCATGGGACCGGTAGCGTCCGCCGCCGAGATGCGGGCGCATAGAGCCACCGGCATACCGGATTATTTCAACACGCCCAATTATGCCTACAGTCCACCGCTCCGGAAATTTGTGGATACCCTGCCCGGGCTGGACGTTGCGAGCCAAAATAATCTCGGCCAATATCTTCCGGTAGCCATTCCGGATACCACAACGTATCCGGGCTCCGATTATTATGAACTGGAGATTGGACAATTTCGGGAGCAAACGCATGGCGATCTGCCAGCGGTCTCCCCGGACAAGGCATCCGGGGGTACCCTGTTTCGGGGGTACCGGCAGACCAATGCGACCGGTCCGGGAGCAGCGGCAGTGAATCAATTCCACTTTATGGGACCTATTATCGTTGCCACCAAGAACCGTCCGGTGCGCATCAAATTTACCAATGTGCTGCCGACCGGCGTGCCCGGCAACCTTTTCGTTCCCGTTGATACCACCATCATGGGATCCGGGGAGTTTGAGATCAATTACGATCCGGAAACGAAGGCACCGATCCCCATGACTTGGGGCGTGTTTGCCCAGAACCGCGCGGTTATCCACCTTCATGGCGGCCGAACGCCATGGATCAGTGACGGGACGGCCCATCAGTGGATAACACCTGCTGGAGAAAAAACGAGCTATAAAAAGGGCGTCAGTGTGTCCTATGTGCCGGATATGTGGTTTCGAGCCGATGGAACCACCATCAAGGAATGTGCGGGACAAACGACCTGCAACGTTGCCGGCGCCACAAACAATCCCGGCGAAGGGTCTCATACTTACTACTGGACCAACGAGCAGAGTTCACGGTTGATGTTCTATCATGAACACAGCTGGGGAACCACGCGCCAGGGGGTTTATGTGGGAGGCGCCGCAGGCTATATCGTGAGGGACGATACGGAACAAAAGCTCATTGATGACGGGCTCATTCCCGGTAAAATCCCGGGAGAGGAGATTCCTCTGATCATCCAGGAGAGAACATATGTGGACGGAGATCCCGCGAGCCCTACCTACATTTTGAACACCGACCCCACCTGGATATGGGGCAGTAAGCCGGGAACCGTCGTGCCTTGGGATGACACAAATGCTGTTCCCGTAACGGGAGATCTCTGGTGGCCCCATGTGTACATGCCTGCGCAGAACCCATACAACCCGGACCAGAGCGGGATCAATGCCTATGGTCGATGGCACTACGGCCCCTGGTTCTGGCCGCCCACCAACGATGTTCTCTACGGGCCGGTGGCCAATGAATACTACGATCCAAGCTGTGTGCCCAATGCCGGCAATAATTATTTTTGTCAGCCGCCGGAGCGTCCGGGAACGCCCAATCCATCCTGGGGCGCAGAAGCGTTCATGGACACGCCGGTCATCAACGGCACCGCCTACCCGGTGCTCGAAGTGGAACCGAAAGCGTACCGTTTCCGGATACTCAATGTGGGTCATGACCGCTTTCTTAACCTGCAGCTTTACACGGCGGATCCTGACGTTTGGTTTCCAGGCCAGGGGTATACGGAAGTCAAGATGGTCCCCGCGGAGTTAACCCCGGGCTTCCCGGAGCTCTGGCCCACGGACGGCAGGATCGGTGGTGTGCCGGATCCTGCTACCAGGGGTCCCGCTATCGTCCAGATCGGAAGTGAAGGCGGCTTCCTGCCGGGGCCGGTTGTTTTACCAAATCAGCCGGTCAACTGGAACTATGACCCCACCACCTTTACCGCCGGTCTGGTGCTTCAACAAAACGAGGGCGGCGGAACGTGTATGCTGGGTCCGGCGGAACGGGCGGATATCATCGTTGATTTTTCGAACTTTGCCGGTAAAACGTTGATCCTCTATAATGATGCACCGGCGCCCTGGCCGGCGCTCGATCCCCATTATGATTTTTTCACGGATGATCCGGACAACAGATCCATGGGTGGTGCGGATACGACCCCTGCCGGCTATGGTCCCAATACCCGAACCATCATGCAGATTCGGGTTTCCGGAAGCGGGGGTTCGGCGCCGCCTGATGATTATGATACAACTGCTTTTACCGCGTTGCAGAATGCATTCAAAGGGCCAAACGGCGTTTTTGCAACGGGTCAGGAGCCGATCATCGTCGGACAAACCGCCTACAACGATGCCTACGGAATGACTTTCCCAGCCACTTACCCCAATTGGGGATTGTCTGGCATCGCCAGTACTTCCATAAGTTTCATGCGGCCTGACGGAACCATCGTGAGCAATTATCCCATGAAGTTCAAGGCCATTCAGGATGAAATGGGTGAGGTTTTTGATGATTACGGGCGGATGAGTGCCAAGCTGGGTCTGGAAGTTGCTGATACTCCCGGCGGCGTCAAAAACTTTGCTTTGCAGAATTTCGTGGATCCGCCCACGGAAATCGTGGCGCGGGATCAGGTTCAGATCTGGAAGATTACCCAGAACGGTGTAGATACACACCCGGTGCACTTCCATTTCTTCGAGGTTCAGGTGATCAATCGGGTGGGATGGGATGGGTTCATGTACCTGCCCGATCCGAACGAAATCGGCTGGAAGGATACGGTCAGGATTAGTCCCTTGGAAGACACCATTGTGGCCCTCAGACCGGCGCGAATGTTTTTTCCTTTTACCGTGCCTGAAAGCATCCGTCCTTTGAACCCGGCCTTTCCCATGGGTTCAAACATCGGTTTTTCGAATATCGACCCTACGACGGGCCAGGCCCTTCCGAGTCCAACCATCAACACTATGCATGACTTCGGACATGAGTATTTATGGCACTGTCACATTCTCAGCCACGAAGAACAGGATATGATGCGTGTCTTGGTAATGGATCCCAACAGCAAGGTCGATATCCTTTGGCGGAACATCTCAAGCGGTCTCAATCATTACTGGTATCTCGATGGGGTAACCTATGTTGGTAGTGCGGATATCGCTTCCGAAACCAATCTAAGCTGGATGATTGTGGGCCGAGGTGACTTCAACAATGACGGCCAGAGTGACATCCTCTGGAGGAACAGTTCGAATGGCCAAAACAGGGTCTGGTTTATGAATAGGAACGTAATGACGGGAGAATCGCTTCTCAATCCCTCCACCGTCGCCAACCAGAACTGGCAAATTGTAGGAACGGGTGATTTCAACAGTGACGGTTACGTTGACATCCTCTGGCGAAACGTTCTGACGGGCGAGGTAGCGGCCTGGTATATGAACGGGATAGACTATCAGGGGATTGGATTCACGGTTTCCGAAACCAATCCAAATTGGGAGATAGTGGGTGTTGGTGATTTCAACAATGACGGCAAACCCGACATCCTCTGGCGAAACACGCTGACGGGCGAGGTGGGTGTCTGGTATATGGACGGGATGACCTATCAGGGATATGCCATGACGACTACTGAAGCAGATCAGGACTGGCAGATCGTGGGTGTGGGCGATTTTAATGAAGATATTAAGCCCGATATTCTCTGGAGGAATATCTCTACAGGCGCAAACAGGGTCTGGTATATGGATGGCATGCAAAAGATTGGGGAAGCCGAACTCTTGCCCGCCGTTACCGATCCAAACTGGAAGATCGTGGGATAAGACACTTTTGTGATCGATCGCGTGATCCTCCAATGCGTGATCGATCACAATGGCCCTCCAAAATATCTCTTTGTCGTATTTCTTTAGATCCCGTCACGCATTTTTTTCAGTTGGCAGCTTTCATCTTTCGGTATCGCCGGATCAGGGCGTTGGTCGAACCGTCGTGTGCAAGCTCTGGTGCTTCACGGCTCTCCAATTCGGGAAGAATCCGCTGGGCCAGCGCTTTTCCCAGTTCCACACCCCATTGGTCGAAGGAATTGATGTTCCAGATGACCCCCTGGGTAAAGACGCTGTGCTCGTAGAGGGCCACCAACTTGCCCAAATTTTCCGGCGTGAGTTGTTCCAGCAAAAGGGTATTGGAAGGGCGGTTCCCTTCGAAAGTCCGATGGGGGATGAGCCGGTCGGAAATGCCTTCGCTCTTGCCTTCTTCAGCTGTTTTTCCGAATGCCAGGGCCTCGGTCTGGGCAAAGACGTTGGCCATGAGCATGTCGTGGTGCCGTCCCAACGGATTGAGCGGCTTCATGAACGCGATGAAATCGCATGGGATGAGCCGTGTTCCCTGGTGGATCAGTTGATAGAAGGAGTGCTGGCCGTTGGTCCCCGGCTCTCCCCAGTAGATGGGCCCTGTCTGGTATGAGGTTTTCCTGCCGTCCAGAGTCGTGTGTTTGCCGTTGCTCTCCATGGTCAGTTGTTGAAGGTATGCGGGAAATCGCTTCAGGTACTGGTCGTAGGGCAAAACCGCCACGGTCCGGGTGTCAAAAAAATTGTCATACCAGATGGTGAGAAGCGCCATGAGCACCGGCAGGTTCCGTTCAAAGGGAGCGGTGCGGAAATGTTCGTCCATTTTGTGAAAGCCGCTCAGCATCTCCTGAAAGAGATCAGGGCCTACGGCCAGCATGGTGGAGAGCCCGATGGCCGAATCCATGGAATAGCGGCCCCCCACCCAGTCCCAGAATTCAAACATGTTGTTGGTATCAATACCGAACGCCGTCACCTTTTCGCTGTTGGTGGATACGGCCACGAAATGTTTGGAAATGGCTTTTTCGTCGTTTCCAAAGGCGGCCAACATCCAGTCACGGGCCGTATGGGCGTTGGTCATGGTCTCAAGGGTTGTAAAGGTTTTGGATGAGATGATGAAGAGGGTTTCGGCCGGATCAAGACCGTGAACCGCCTCTGCGAAATCGGTGGCATCCACATTTGACACAAAGCGAAACGCCATGTCCCGTTTGCTGTAGTGGATGAGCGCCTCGTAAGCCATTACGGGCCCCAGGTCGGATCCGCCGATGCCGATGTTGATGACATTTCGGATCGGTTTTCCGGTGTGCCCCTTCCAGTCGCCGTTTCGAACCAGGCGGCAGAAATCTGCCATTCGGTCCAGCACCTCGTGGACGTGGGGCACCACGTTTTCACCGTCCACGAAGATCTCGGCGCCAACGGGTGCCCGAAGGGCCGTGTGCAACACGGCCCGTTCTTCGGTGATATTGATCTTTTCCCCCCGGAACATGGCGTCAATGCGGTCCTCGAGACGGCATTCCCGGGCCAGTTTCAAGAGCAGTGCAAGGGTTTCGTCGGTGATGCGGTTTTTGCTGTAATCCAGGTAAAGGCCCGCAGCCTCGACGGTCATCCGCTCGCCGCGGCCGGGGTCGTCTTTAAAAAGCTTACGGAGATGGAGCTTCCGGATCTTTTCATGGTGGTCTTTCAGGGCCTTCCAGGCCGGTAGATCGGTCAGGGGTGCTGTTTCCGTTGTCATATTTGAATTTCCTTCCGTGATGAAATCACCTTCCGATTTTCCATTGGAGCCCTCCTTTTTTCCAAACATAGACGAGGCTCAACAATAATACCAGGATGAAAAACGTGATCTGCACCCATCCGGTCCAGCCCAATTCGGTAAATGCCACGGCCCAGGCGAAAATGAAAACAGCTTCCAGGTCAAAAATGAGAAAGAAAAGGGCGACCCGAAAAAAGGGAACCGGGTAACGGAACCGGGCATTGCCCGTAGGAAGGATGCCGCACTCGTAGGGCGTTGATTTTCCAGATTGTGGTTTTTTTTCACCCAGCCAACCGCAGAGGAACAACATCACCGACACCAGTGCCAGGACCAGGGCCGTATAGAGCGCCAGACTGAATATGCCCGGTTCCCATGGGGAAAAAAATGAGACTGCGTTTTGTGCCGTCATGGGTGTTCTCCCGATTTCCGGATCTTCGCTTTCAATATTTTGGAACACCATAGAGCGTATTTCCGAGAATTAGAATGGGGTGTTTCATGTATTTCAGTGGTTCATTATAAATATTTCTACAATTAAGTCCCGTTTAAAGATTAAGGGGCTTTTTCCCAGGTGAAACTCAAACGGTTTTCTGTGCTTGTGTTTCCAGATCGTCGGCTATTTCCCAGGTCCCAGGATTTCTTTCAGACCCTCCATGGCCTTGCCGAAATCCTCCCATTGACCCTTTTCCATGGCCGCCTGAGCATCCTGGAATTTCTTGGCGGCGGCGCGGAATTCCCCGGTTTGAACAGCAGATTGGGGCGCCGTGCCGCCCGAAGAAGAGGTGCCGAAAAGGGCGTTTATTGATTGGTAGAGGGTCGGTGCCATGACCACCTTGTTCCCGGACACCACGATGACCCGTTTGAGTTGGGGAATATTGGTCCCTTCCGCGGTCAGGTAAACCGGTTCCACATAGAGAAAGGCATTGTCGATGGGAATAATCACCAGATTTCCCCGGATGACCCGGGAGCCTTTCTGGTCCCACAGGGATAACTGCTCTGAGATGGCGGTATTCTGATCGATCATGGCTTCGATCTGCATGGGCCCCAGGGTCAACCGCTCTTTGGGAAGCTGATAGACCAGCACTTCTCCGTATTCCGGGAAGTCGCATTTCGCCGCCATCCATGCCACCATGTTGTCCCGGTCCTTGGGCGTAAAGGGCATCATGAGAATGTACTGAAGCGTCTTCGTCCCGGGCAGACGCATGAGAATGTAGTAGGGTTGCAGCGGAACCGATGTGCCGGCGTATTTTTCATCGGAGGACGTCCAGAGGTCCTCTTGATTGTAAAAGACCTGGGGATCGGTCATGTGATAGGTCTTGTACATGTCGGACTGGATGGTGAAGAGATCCTCGGGATATCGCAAATGTTGCTTCAGATCGCCGGAAAGTTCCGACAACTCCCTGAATACGCCCGGAAAGGCGCGTCGGTAAGCCTTCAACAGGGGATCCTGGGGATCCATGGCAAATAAACGGACACTGCCGTTGTAGGCGTCTTCAACCACTTTTACCGAATTCCTGACGTAATTCACGGTTCCCAATTTTCCTTCATTGGGCTCCGAATACGGGAAATCGGCTGAAACCGTATAAGCATCCTGAATCCAGTAGAGTTTTCCCTCGCTGAGCACCAGATAGGGGTCGCCGTCCAGTTCCAGGAAAGGAACGATTCTGGAGACCCGGTCCCGGATTCTCCGCCAGATCTGGATGCGACTTTCAGGGTCCAGGTAGGAGGTCAACAAGATGTTGATATCCGATTCGCTCCAGGCGAATAATACCCTTTTCCAAAAGCTGTCCAGCGGGATCCCTCCGTCCCCTCCGTAATCGGCGTAGACGTTTTCATTCCCCTTGGGATAGTCTAATTCCTTGACACCGGTTGCTACGATCCGGTAGCCGGTCATGCCATCTCCGTAATAGATGGCCGGCCGATCCACCGTGAGACCATAGCGGGATTGCGGAGGGATATTCTCAATGATGTACTGGGGAAACCCTCCCTCCGCCACCTTTGAAACAAAGTTCATGACCAGGCCGTAGCCGTGGGTGAATTGAAGCCGTTCATTGACCCACGTGGAGGCCTTCGGCGGAAGCTTGTTGGCCAGTTCCCGTGCGGAAAGCATCACCTGATGAAACCCGTCTTCCGTATGATAACGATCCACATCCACCTCATAGAATTGGTAATAGAGCCGGATTTCCTGGGTCTGCCGGTATGTCTGCAAAATGGGACGCCAGTCCCAGAGGCGTATATTGTCGATAGTATCCCGGTTTTTGGGGATGTCCGCCGGTGTGAGGTCCGTCAGCGACGGATAGGCGGATTCGCGGATCCGGTCCAGTTGAAAGGCTTTTCGCGTAAAATGAATATTGTGTTTCAGATAAGGGGTCTCGAGGGCCAATTCACTGGGATCGACCTTGAATTTCTGTACCAGTGAGGGAATGAGGGAGACGACGATAAAGTAGAGGAGGAAATACGCGCCTAATGCCACCATCATCCTTTTAAAGCGGAACTTCCGCAGATTGAGCAACAGGAGCCCGGCCAGGACGACGGATACGGCGATCATGACCCAGAGGCTTATGCGTGTCACGTGGTCCGCCGTATATCCCACGCCGTAGACAACCCCCCGGGTGCCGTAAAGGAGCTCGAAACGGTCCAGATAGAATCCCCACGCCAGCGTGAGGAAAAAAACAATAAGTAGAAGTGACAGATGACGGATGATCCGGGCTGAGGGCTGAACCTCGTTCAAACGTTCATACCGGAGCGACCCCAGGGAAGCGTAGGCCAGCGAAATGATCACCAGGGTCGTCAGCGCCAGTCCCACAACCCCGTCTTGTATCAGTTGATAAAATGGAAGGCGGAAGAGATAAAAACCAATGTCACGGTCGTATATGGGATCAGTTTGGTTGAAGGCATCGCCCCAGAAAAACCGGATACAGGTATCCCATTGATTGTAAAATATGCGGGCAAAAATCAGTGCCACCATCAAAGAAAGAAGCACCGGGAACCACTTCTCCGCACCTGAAGGAATTTTTGGTTGATCCCCCTTGAAAACGGAAGCTTCTTTCACGGCGAAATGAAGATTGATCCGGAGGTAAAGGAAGACACTCACCAAGGCCAGGCCGAACAACGTCCATTTGACGGCCAGGAGGCGCCAGAAGATGTTTTCATAGTCCATCTGTCGCATCCAGAGCCATTCCACGATCCGTCCCGAGACCGTGGACAGCACGATGAGGAAGACTATCAGCGACAGCACGGTTGCAATCCAGAAAGGGGATTTATGGTTAAACCGTGGCGATTTCATGGATTACCTCGATGAGATGCATCGTGATCTTCCCCCCCGCTGACAAATCGCTTCTGACCATATCCCTTTGAAGAGCGGTGGGGATGGTTCCTTCTATTTTATTGAAGGAGATTCTATCGGATGATGCTCGATCCGGCTATGGGGTCTTTCGTGTATTTGGCAGAAATGGAAAAACCGGAGAGCTTTCCAAAAAAATATATCGGGCTACAGTTGATGGCGTTTATGCATCTTTCAAGTTCGTCGGCTTGGAGTCTCCGTAGAATCCGAAAAGTCATCTGCCATTATTGGATAGCCGCATAAGGGTAATTTTCCGCCTTTATACATTCGGTACCCCATTGACCACGCGGCGCGCAAAAAGCATCATGTGTAAAAGCGATTCTTGCGTAGCGATGAGAAAACTTTCGAATGAATATTTTGCCGATACCGCGATGGTATGGAAAGGAGTTGATGCGCTATGATACTGGGGTTTAATGCAGATGAAGTTTTTCGCACGGCGATCGAAATCGAGAAAAACGGTATCATTTTCTACAGAAACGGACGAAACGCCCTGGCGGAAGATGATGTGAAGGAGATATTTTTGCAGTTGGAAAAAGACGAGGAAGCGCATCTCCATAAGTTGCAGAAAATGCGGGCGGAACTGCCGCCATCAGCCAAACGACCGACCGATTATGATCCTACGGACGACATTAAGCGAAAGGCTGATGAAGAGACCGCGCAGTATATTCAGGATACCGCGGATACGAACGTTTTTCGAAACGTCGAGAATGTCGAAAAGTACACGAATGAAATCAAAACCGTGGAAGATGCGCTGCGCTTGGCTATCCAATTTGAAAAAGATGCAATTACTTTTTTTCTGATCATGCGGGATCTGACGGAAAATGATAAGGGGAAACAATTTGTGGATGGCATTCTTTCCGAGGAGAAGAACCACCTCAAAAAGCTCTCAAGACGGCTCAGAAAGGAAGTGGGATGCGAAAAGATGAGTATATTCCGGATGCCGGTTTGTGCGGGTCAGACCGCCATGGGGGCGGAACAGGCGAGCGCGGCAAATCTCGACGAACCGTGTGATGACAGCAGGGGGGCCGTCTGAATAGGGTGAGCGGATCCTAAAAGCCATACCGGAAATCAAGGTGCGGGGTGGGGATCTTTATCGCGCCAGTATTCGGGACGACCGTAATAGTCATGCAAAACCGTTTCACACGCCCTGTTGATGGACTGGGAGGGGTCGTATTCGGGACCGTTTTTTACCATTTCAACCGTGATGTCGACTTTTACGGCATTTTCGATCCAGTCCACCGATTCGATCCATCCCAGTGAAATCAACACCTTCCGGCCGGGAAGCCATTTTCGTGTATCAACGGACCCTATAGCGGAAAACCCATGCTTTATCGTCCAATATGAAATCCTCCACATGACCGATAGAGCCATTCCGTCGTAGGCTTGTAGAATGGAAAAAGCTGGAAAGGGAGGCGCTAAATAATCAGTATCTTCGAAAAACTGGCGGTTGTGGGAGAGACCGGGTGTGGCAGGAAACCTGGGTGGCCCTTTTCGGTCTGTTCAGCGGCATGGAAACGGCCTACTTCGACCGTTCTGAGGAAGAAGAAGCTGTGAATGGGTTGCGCAATGAATTCTTTAAGCCAGTGTTTGGGGGATTATAAAATAACTGTCCGATATCAAAATGAATTTTATGCGCAAGGATCACAAGAACCCTGCTGATTATCATCGTGCCTTTAAAATCGGGATGGTCCTTAACGTCGGCTTCATCATCATCGAAATTATTTTCAGCATCACGTCTGACTCATTGGCATTATTGGCGGATGCCGGACACAATTTAAGTGATGTGCTGGGATTGGTGCTGGCATGGGGCGCCGGTTATTTGGTCCAGCGGGAAGCAACGGATCAACGAACCTACGGCTGGAAAAAATCATCCGTACTCGCCGCATTATTTAATGCCATTATTCTCCTGGTGGCCATCGGCGCTATCGCATTTGAGGCCATGGGTCGCTTTAAGAACCCCGATCATCCGGCCGGCATGACGATTATCTGG
Organism: Desulfatiglandales bacterium; assembly: GCA_963663335.2. Lineage (GTDB taxonomy): Bacteria > Desulfobacterota > DSM-4660 > Desulfatiglandales > Desulfatiglandaceae > NaphS2. The sequence continues at coordinate 15,369 of CAXXLN010000003.1, forward strand.
GTCGCCGCCGTTGGTGTATTGATCAACGGCATCACGGCGTTACTGTTCATGTCGGGCCGGAAGAGCGATTTGAACATTCGTGGGGCGTTCCTGCATATGGCGGCAGACGCCGGTGTATCGGCGGGCGTCGTGCTGGCGGGAATCGGAATGATTGTGACCGGATGGCAATGGTTTGATCCCGCCGTCAGCCTTGTTATCGTTGTGGTCATTTTCATGAGCACATGGGGGCTTCTCAAGGATTCCTTCAACTTGGCCCTCGATGCAGTCCCCCGGCACATTGATATTGAGGCGGTGCGACAATATCTGTCGGGTCTTCCGGGCGTATCCCAGGTTCATGATCTACACATCTGGGGAATGAGTACAACAGAGGTTGCGCTCACAGCCCACTTGGTAAAGAAGGACCCGAAAGATGATGATGCGCTCATCGCGCAAATGGAAGAGGCGCTCTATCACCGCTTCGGAATCCATCACATTACCATTCAGTGGGAACGAAGCAAAGAACTGTCTTGCGAAAACGCGTGTGAGATTTGATTTCTGGAGACATTTACAGACGCCGGATTATCCATTGCCGCTCACATAGCGATAGGCTTTGACGGCGGCCCAGGCGGCCCAGGCAAAAAAGGCCGTCAGGTTTCGTAATTCCTTGGGATCCTGAATGAATTTATCGGGAAACCCGCCGGTTGTTGACGGTCTCTGAAAATACCGGGTCCAACGGAGGAGAAACATAAAAAATGAAGGACGCTTGGACAAGGATTTTTCCGGGCATTCAGGTTTCAATTTCCGGCAGGACGTTAATGCGGTTTCGCGGCATCAGCAAGTGATAGATGTCCAAGAGTTCCATGGAGAAGGGGAGGTACCCCAAAAACCCCAGAACAGGCATCTCGAAGACGTGCAGAAAATCGACAAAGGGTATCCGATAGATCCATTTGGGATAAGCGTAAAAGTTCCACATCTCCCAGAAGAACCCGCAGATGAGACATCCCGTCCACAGCGCCAGAACCGGCCGCCAGTCCCCCTTTCTGACATAGGCAATCAATGACCGCTTTCCCAGCCAGGCGTTGACGGGATCCAGGATGAAGCAGACGGATATCCACACGAACGGGAAACAGTATCGCGGCCACAACAACAGGGCCGCCAGCATGAGCCAACCCAGTACAAATACGGTGCCGACCTGGCCCCGGGTCCGGCCATAAGCCGGACCGGATTTCAACCGTTTAAGCCACTGGTGATCGGCCACCCATTCCGCGGTTCCGAATACCGCCGGCATGACGGTGCTGAAGCTGAGACTGGATAGAACGGCGTATTCCAGATCCGTAAATTGATTCCGGCCCAGGTAGATCCAGTTGTGGGTCCGCAGGTTGATCAGTTCAAAAAGCCACCAGGCCGGAATGGAGATTAAAAACAACAGCAGAAAATGTTTCCATGACCTGCTCAACAATGAATTTCCTTTATGACGATAAACCAGTCCATCAACCGTCAGCGCGTAACCCAGCCAGAGCGGAAAGAACAGAAATTGCGTTCGCAGGCCGTCCAATGACCAATTGAGGATCCAGAAAACGGCGACCATCACCACACCGATCCAGCCGTGCAGGGGAAAAGGATGCTTTCCATCGGAAGTCATCGGCGCGATGAATGGCGTGTCTTTTCGAATCATTCTATTCCTCCTTTATAGGAGATTATGATACGCTGTTCCCATAGAGGGGTCAAGAGTGCAAAGAGGCTGGTAAATGCAGGTTCTTGAGCATTCATGGTATGGGAAGCAAGAACCGGATAAGCCGTCGAATCCCGTGGCGGAAATATCACCATTGATATCAATAACCGGGACTTTGTATTTATTTACGGAGTAGTGCCCCGCACCCCCGTTTTAATTCCTGAAATACGTTGTCGACCCCATTTTCTTCGGTGGGATTCGTTGGCTATTCTGAAACAATAACATCATATAAATGAGGGCAGGGTTCCACATGAATACGTTCCCGAGAGACGACCTGCCGAGAAAATTTTGTAATCCTGAATTGTTTCACGTCGGGAGTTTTGCCCGAGGTTGGAGGCGCTGAAATGGATGATCATGGGTGGGATCCGCATGAAAACGCGAAGGTTCGCGGGGCGTTGACCGAGCTGGATTCCCCCGGCGGGCCCGATGAATATGTTGAACCGGATGAAGAATGCTGAACCGGCGGAAAACCATTGTTGCGTGCCTTGAGACGGGGCAGATCACCTGCCACGATTCAAGCGGTCGCATCATCAATTGCACCGGGAGCGGCCAGGACGCAGAGTTTAGAAACGGCGTTTCCTGGCCATCGCAACGATTCGAGGTCCATGACCATACGGTTACGGATCAACTGACGGGGCTCGTCTGGGCCAAAAACGCCAATATAGCTGAATTCCCTCTGGCATGGGAGGAGGCATTCGGTTACGTGGCAGTCATGAACCGTGACAGGGTCTTCGGCTTTTCCGACTGGCGTCTTCCCAACCGCCGTGAACTGAGAAGTCTCATGAGCCATCAGACCCGGAAGCCCGCTCTCCCGGAAGGGCATCCCTTTACCAACCTCTTCAGCGGATGGTACTGGACGTCCACCACCGCTGCCGTCAATACCGCTTTCACGTGGTATGTTCATATGGAAGGGGCTCGAATGTTTTACGGCCACAAAGAGCAATTCTTTATGCTGTGGCCCGTTCGGGGAAAGGGAAATAACCTTCTTCCCGCTACCGGCCAAACCGAGTGTTTCGATACAAAAGGGGAACGTATCTCCTGCGCCGGATCGGGACAGGACGGAGCGTTCCGATGGGGAAGTCCCTGGCCCGAACCCCGCTTTGAGGCGTCTGAAAGCGGGGTTTTGGATCGGCTTACGAGTCTGTGCTGGCACGGATCCGCCGATTTGTCGGGAAGGCTCTCAACCTGGGCGGAAGCCTTTGAAGCAGTGACGGACCTCAACCGTCGGCACGGCGCTACCTCCCCATGGCGGCTTCCCAACATCAATGAGTTGGAATCCCTCGTGGATTGCAGTACGCACAGCCCGGCGCTTCCCCATGGGCATCCCTTCGGGAATGTCAGGGAAGGATACTGGTCTTCGACGACGAGCATGTTCGAACCCGACTGGGCATGGGCGTTATATCTTACCAAGGGTGCAGTGGGCGTCGGACAGAAAAAGGGCGAACACTTCTCTGTCTGGGCCGTATGCGATCCTCAGCGGGGATAATTTTCAAACAGGCTCCTAGCTCGATGCGGATTTCTCCCACCGTCTGATGAGCGGTTCAATGGTCAACCCCTGCACCGCCACCGAGAAGATAACCACCATGTAAGTGGCCATGAGAATCGTTTCCCGCTCCAGCGTGATCGGCAGGGAGAGGGCAAGGGCCACCGCGATGCCCCCTCTCAGGCCTCCCCATGTGAGAATTTTGATCACGTGGGGTTCAGTTTTTCGTTTTAAGCGCAACAAGGTGAAGGGAACGCTCACACTGATCAATCGCACCAGGAGAACAACGGGGATGAGGATGAGCCCCGCCAGAAGATGGGGCGCTGTAAATTCCAATGTCAGCACCTCCATGCCGATCAGAATAAACAACACCGCATTTAGAATTTCATCGATCAATTCCCAAAAGGTATCCAGGTTTCTTTTCGTCGTTTCCGACATGGCGAAAGCGCGACCGTGGTTTCCGATGAGCAGACCCGCCGCCACCATGGCCAGGGGCCCTGAAATGTGGATGGCGTTGGCCAGAGCATATCCTCCCGTCACCAGCCCCAGGGTGATCAGGATTTCCACCAGGTAATCGTCCACGCGCTTGAGCATTTGATAGGCCAGATATCCGGCGCACAAACCCAACAGTATCCCGCCCATGGCTTCCTTTGCAAACAGAAGTGCTGCCTGCCCGAGGCCGGCATCCGGGTCACCGGTCGCCAGTTTCAGAAGGACCATGAAGATGACCACACCGACACCGTCGTTGAAAAGGGCTTCACCGGCCATCTGGGTCTCAAGGGCCTTGGGGGCCTTCATGGTCTTTAATATATTCAATACCGCAACAGGGTCGGTGGGAGAAATCAGAGCACCGAACAAGAGGCAATACATCAGTGAAATCGGGATGTGGAACAGCGTCAGCAGCCACCATGTGAGCACTCCCACAAGGAGGGTGGAAAGAACAACGGCACCGGTTGCCAGGGATGCGACCACCCATTTCTGCTTCATGAGTTCATTAAGCTCCACGTTCAGTGCGCCGGCAAAGAGCAGAAACCCGAGCATGCCGTTTAAAAGAAGTCGATTGAAATCAATGCTTCTCAAAACGCCCAGGACTTCTTCCTTCCCGGCCCAGCCGAACTGTCCCGCGATGATCAGGGCCGAAGAGAGGATCAGCGCGGCGAGCATCAGTCCGATGGTCCTGGGGAGATGAAAGTAGCGGTAGTTCAAATAGCCGAAGAGGGCTGAAAAACTGATTAAAATAGAAAAGATATCAAATATATCCATGGGATGAAAGTCATCTTCCCAAAAATAGTGAGGGCCCCGGTCACGCCCCGATTATTTCGCATTTTCCGTGTCCTTGAATGCGACGACGGCGGCAATCCGTCGTCTCGTACCATCTTCTGGAAAGTTCAAGGAGTTCGCCGTATACGTCAAGCTGTACTTGCGTCTCCGCCGCATTGCCGACCTGCACGGGACCGCGCCGCCATGGCCTTCCAACTCCTTTATTTCCGTTTCTGCAAGACGCCTTTCCCCGCCGACGCCGAACAGTATCTGAACATCTTCCGCCTTGCCTGCGGCGGTTCGTTCCACAAAGCGCCTGAAACCGTCGGCTTCGCCTGAATGTCCCAGGTTTGCCAGGGCTTGAACCGTAAATGTGGAATCCCGGATCCAGGTGAACCGGTAATCCCAGTTTCGCTCTCCCGCCGGCGCTTCGGGAAGGGAGGTGGTGGCCGCCGCCGCGATGGCGCCCGTGGGGGCGTTGGACAGTCCTTTGAGCACAATGGCTGAACGCCGTGCATATGCTGCATAGGGCGTTTCGACGTCGCCTTTTGCCGTCCAGGTACGCCACCATGGCAGGGTTTCATCCAACCGGCGATCCTGTTCCTCAATGTCAGGGGGAGAAACAAGGCCTTCGTCGAGTTCTTCCGGTTTTCGATAAAGGATGGAAAGATGCCGTCGATCTCCCGCCGCCACTTTGCAGTATCCCATGAGCCGGTGGCGGTGCTTCATCTCCAACCGGAAATCAAAACTGACGAAAAGGCCGTAAGGACCTCCGATCAAGGTATGGGCATGGTCTTCTTTTTGTCTGATCCAGGGTCTGATGGCGCCATAATCAAAACGCGGATCCACATCGATTTCAAATTCGGTCTCACCCTCGATTCCATCCAGAATTCTCAGGATTTGTTGATGGGGGTGGTGCTCTCCCCCCTTTCGCATGGTAAAGAAATCGAGAAGTCGCGCCTCCCCGTTCCCGTGGCGAAAGGTGGTTTCAAGAATCAGCGTGTCCTTCAGGTAGGCACGGGAAATCTCGCAAGGGGAGACGGGCGAAATTTGACAGTATCCGCCGTTTTTCCAATCCAGAATGCGGCCGAAACAACTGCCGGAATCGATTCTCGGCATGCAGCACCAGTCGATGGAACCTGATTTGGATACGAGGGCCGCGGAATGGCAGTCGGCGATATAGGCGTAATCCGATATGGGCGGATACGGGTTTTTTCTGTTCATTGGGTATGCCGTTCCTTTGAAGGTTCTAAAGATTTGTTATGGGTTTTTCGCCGCGTGGTGAGTCTGAAGGCCGCTTCGATCAAAAAGGCCATCCCGATCATGACAAGAGGGATATAAAAATGTTGGGGGGAACGGATTGCAGTCTGCCAGAGAAGGCTTGTCAGCGCACAGACACAGAGGACGATCCCCGACAGCGAAATCCATCGTTTGCTGCCCGTTTCATTGGCCAGTTTTACATTGGCGGCGTTTACGGCGCCGAAAATCAACAGGAATCCGACACTCCCCATGGTGGACATGCTGGAAAGATTGACCAGGTTGGCAATGAGCAGTGTGGCCCCCGAGGTGATCAACAGTCCTTCCATGGGTCTGTTCCATATCTTCTTTTCCAGGAATGCGGGAAGTTCTCCGTCTTTGGCGATGACATAGCTCAGGCGTGCCGCCCCGTAAACCGTTGCATTGATGGCGGAGGCCGTCGATAACATGGCGGCCACGGCGATCAGCAAAAACCCGGACCGGCCCAGAAAGGGGAGCGCCGCCTCGGCCAGTGCATAGTCCTTGGCAGCCACGATCTTTTGGACCGGCAACGTCCCGACGGTGACGATGGCGATGAGAATATAGAGAATGATAACGAAAATCACCGCCGAGTAAAAGGCGCGCGGCAGTGCCTTTTGGGGTTTTCGAACATCCTGCGCACTGTTGGCGATTAGCTCAAACCCTTCATAGGCCACAAAAATGATCATTCCGCCGGCCGCCAAATGCAACGGCGACGCCCATTCAGACGGGGCCAACCGGGTGGTGTCGATGCCCCGGATGCCCGCTACGATAAAAACCAGCAGGATAATGAGTTTGATGAGCACAATCCAGTCTTCCGCTTCACCGATCAGTTTGGCGCTCAGCAAGTTCAGCCCGGTGATGCCGATGATGCTGCCGCTGATCAGAACGTGTTTCCAGAAAGGTCTTGTTTCCGGAGCAAACAGTGAAGCCCCGTAACTGCCGAAGGCATAGGCGTACAGGCTGAGCATGACGATATAGCTGATCCAGAGCAGGATATTAGCACTGCCCGAAAAAAGACCGGAACCGAATGCTTGATCCAGAAATGTCACGGTCCCCCCCTGGCTGGGGAAAGTGACCGAGAGCTTCGCATAGGAGTAGGCGGTTACCAGGGCGACGATGCCCGCAATGAGAAAAGCCATTGGGGCGCCCCCCCGGGTCAATTCCACCGACAGTCCGAGGACCGCAAAGATTCCACCGCCCACCATGCCGCCCACACCGATGGCTGTGGCTTCCCAATATCCGATTTTTCCATTTTCAGATTTTACCAAAACAGATTTCACCTTCAATTATATTCTGCCATTTTATATAATTTGATCATACCCTGCATCTAATATCAGACCTGTAATGCCCCTCCCTGTTTCGTCAAGATGAGGATTGAAGTTCTGAAAAGGGTAATTCATCTGATGTTGTTTCTTTTTGAGGCCCATTGCCGCTGACCTCCGCACGGACTCTTGGCAGTGCATGAGGATAATTTTTCTGAAGAAATTCAACCAGTTTTTCCCGGACGATGCAGCGCAGCTCGAAAGCTCTGGAGGAGTCGGCGGCGCTCATGAGCGCACGGAGTTCCACAGTATGGTCTGTTGCATTGGTAACCTGTAACGACCACACACTTCCATCCCATCTGTCGGTGCTGTTGAGGATACGATGAAGTTCTTCTCTTACCGCCTGAACCGGAACGGTATAGTCCACATAGAGGAAAACCGTCCCCAGAAGATTGGATGAGGTCCGGGTCCAGTTTTCGACCGGCTTTTCGAGAAGATATGTGATGGGTACGACGAGACGTCGCAAATCCCAGATTCGAATGACCACATAGGTCAGCGCGATTTCTTCAACACGGCCCCATTGATTTTCCACAACGACCACATCATCGATGCGGATGGGTTGGGTGATGGCGATTTGGATTCCCGAAAGGAGCGCCGCAAGGGGCTGCCGGGCGGCGAGGCCCACAATGACACTGGCAATTCCGGCGGACGCCAGGATACTCGTGCCCAGTTGACGCACTTTGTCGAAACTCATGAGGATAACGGCCAACGCCAGTATCATCACGATGATGGCCGCCATTTTCTTCAGGATTTGGAGCTGTGTCCGAATCTGACGGGCCTTCAGATTGTCTTCCACATCAAGCCTATAACGGCCGAGAATATAATCTTCGAGAACATGGATGAGCCTGATCATCAACCAGGCCAGCGCGACTGTAAGCATAGCGCTAACGATCTGCTTGGAAAAGACCAGAAAATCGTGCGGAAGCTTGATCAAGGGAAATGCGAAGTTTAAAAAGAGTAGGGGGAGGATCAGGCGTGCGGGTGCCCGGCAGTGTTTGACAAAAGAATCGTCCACGTCGATCTCCGTGCGCCGGGCCAAAAACTGTGCAATTTTGAAAAGCAGGAAGTGGAGCAACAGACCGAGAACCACGGCGCCCATCAGCCAGGGGATGGCCGGCCACTGCTTTAAAAAATCACTCACCAGGGTGTATTGCATCACTTCTTCCGTTTTACACCATCGGGCGTGAACCTCACCATGTCGTCGTTAATTTCAAAGCTGGATAATCCTTCCATAAGCATTCTCCTTTTGAGATTTCCGTGATCGTTGGCAATGGTTGTGTTTATAAAAAAATGAATGTTCTATGGGGGTTATTTTACAGGCGGGGCGAATGGATAAAATGGGGTACATCGTGTACTTGATGACTCATCGGGCGGTATTTTTAAGAAGATGTGAGGGGACATCCGGTGAACACCTTAAATCGGTTAACCCAATACAGGATCAACCCTATTTACAAGACGGGGGAGGGGATACGGTCCATCTGATCATCGATCTTTGATTGAAGGCGCCAGTTTATGGCCTTTAAACACAATCTCGGCGGGGCCGGTGGTAGAGACGAATCCTTTCTCGAAAACGGCCCTGCCGAAATCGTTTACGGCTTTTAACGCCTCGGTATGAACAAAAACACACCGGGCGGTCTCTTTCTGGGCTTCAAGGGTATTGAGCAGTTCACAGGCGGAACTGCCGTCAAAGTCGCCGAGCAGTCGCAGGTGGACCTCGTCGCGGTTATAACGGGTTTCAATTTTGAAATTACGGGACATGGTTTTAACACTTCCTTACACCGGAATTCCCTTCGAAGCGGGTAAATGTTTCGCAATTTCGCTTTTGAAAGCATGCAAGTTGAAAGGCTTTCGGAAAACAGTATCGGCCGGAATTTCCTCCGCCAACTCATCCGTGTTGCCCGTCATAATGAAAACCGGTATGCCGGGCGCTTGTTCTTTGATGGAAAACGCCAGGCTTGCGCCGTCCATCTTGGGCATATTGAGATCCGTGATGACCAGATGGAAGGTCTCCTTTTGAAAAAGCGCCAACGCATCCGTGCCGTTTAGTGCGATGTCGGTTCTGTACCCCATTTTTTCGAGCACCATCTTGATCATTTTGCAGATCTGCTCCTGATCATCAACTACCAGTATTCGATATTGCGGCGGGGAGAAATCCATGATGGAACCTTTTTCCTTTTAAAAAGAGACGTTCGGTGCAGGCTGAAGTGTCGGTTTTCTTTCTCCGAACCCATCCATTTTCGACGGAAGGCCGCGATCCTTGATTTTCTCCTGATTTTTTGCCAGCAAGTGTTTGATTTTCAGTTTGAGCTCTCCTAAATGGGGACTTTTCAAAACGGCGCCTTCCGACAGCCTTAGCAGGCCCTCCGCAACGGGCAATTGATCGGCGCACAGAATCACGGGGCAGGAACGATCTGAATTGCGAATCGTCACGAGTATGCGCCGGATGCCCGCCTCCAGCACCATGCGGCTGCACAGGAGCAGCAAATCGGGTTCATGGGATACTACCCCGGTCAGAAAGTCTTCCGGACGGGTGACGCTCACCACGTCGTAGCCCGTCGCCGAAAGCTCGTCTTCGTACATCAGGCAGATGAATTCGTCCTGGTCCGCTACTAGAATTCGGTTCATGGTGCACTCCTCATTTGGTTTTAAAGCGCCCGGCGCTGTCTAAAAAGATGAGAACGGTTTCAAGAACTTTAAACGTAGTCCGCTTCAGTGGATAGCTTTTCATGAATGTGACGTTTGAGATCATTCATTTCCCAATCCTTTTGGATAAATGCGTCCATATCTTCCCTGAGGTATGGTTCCAACGGTGGTTCAAAGGCGCTCACAATGAGGATGGGTACGGGAGGATTGTGCAATTTCAACTGTTCGAGAAGGTCCCAGCGTTCCACCCCGTTAATATAGAGGTCCATGAGGATCAGATCCCATCTTGACGACGAAAACACTTCCATGACCTTGTCCCCATCTGAAACCCCGTAAACCAGGTGCCCTTGTGGGGAAAGGGTTTCCGATACCAGCTTTTCCAAGGATGGATGCTCGTCGATTACCAGAATATTGGCCATTTCATTTTTCCTTTCTGAATCGGTCTTTTCCCTTTGTCAAAATATAGACAACCCGCCATCCGCCGTCCATCGGGAAAAGGATGATTTTCGCTAGTTTATTTCCTAAAACCGGGGGAGTATTCTTTTTGAAGGGACGCGGCAATTTTCCTTGGGGTGGAAAACCCGCGGGAAGGCCCTGAAAGAGAGATTATCAGCGTGTTTGAGAAGGGTGTGCGGGGGGCGGAAAAAGCGGGTTGGCGCCGTCGTGAGCAAGCGTTTTCAGAGATTTCTTAGAGATCGATGAGACGTTTCTTGATGGCGATTTTGGTGAAGTCCGCAATGGATGTGACGCCCAGCTTGTCCATGATGTTGTATTTGTGGGATTCCACGGTTTTGGGGCTGATATAGAGCCGTTTGCCGATTTCCCTGGCGCTCAGGCCGTCGGCCAGAAGGGGAAAGACTTCCTTTTCGCGGGCGCTCAGTTTGCTAAACCCGTTTTTCAAGCCCCTGGCGGAGGTTCGGCCGTCGCCCATTTCAAGTTCTTCCATGTGATCCCGAATGATGCGCTGAATAGAGGGGCTGAAGTAAGTGCCGTGGTTTGAAACGGATTTCAGGGCCAGAATCAGGTCTGAAACGGACTCTTCTTTGAGGATGTACCCCGAGATCCCCATTCTGAAAAGAGGGATGACGTATTCCCGGTCCGAATACATGGTAAAGATGATGATTCGGGTCTCTTCGCTGAGCTTTCGAATCTCGGCGGCGGCATCCACCCCGTTTGATTCGGGCATGGAGATATCCAGGATCACGATATCGGGTCGGAGATGACGAACCTGCTCAAGCGCCTTTTTTCCGTCCGAAGCGGTTCCCATCACTTCAAAGTCCGGTTCGTCCGCCAGTGCGACCTCGATCCCCTTCGTCACCACCCAGTGATCGTCAACGATGAGGACTCTATTGACCTTGCGAATTCCCTGATGATCCTTTTTCTCTTCCATGGGCCACCTCTTTTCGGGTTCCTTCATGCCGCGAGCGGTTGGGAATTTCAACGGACACAAGCGTCCCCTTTCCAGTTTTCGAATCGAGGTTCAGATTTCCGCCCGCCAGTTCAGCCCGTTCACGCATAATGAGCAGTCCCAGGGGGCCCTGACCTCCGGTCCGGACATCGATTGCTTCACCAACAAATCCGATGCCGTCGTCTTCCACCATCAACAGGATGGTCTTTTCCTTTTGAATCAGGTTTATAAACACCTCTTTTGCTCCGGCATGTTTGGCGGCATTGGTGAGCGCCTCCTGAGTGATGCGGTAAAGGGCAAGGGCTGTGTTCGGGCCCGGTTCCTCCTTGAAATCGCCGCAGTGCAGATAAATCTTAAAAGGGACCCATTTCTCAAAAGATGTCACCAGTGCGCTGAGGGCCGGTGCGACTCCCAGGGTTTCCAGCATGTCCGGACGCATTTGCCGTGAGAGGGTCTTTACCTGCCGCAAAATGCTCGACAGGGCCTCTTCGGTTTTTTTCAGATCATGGGCAACCGGGGTATTCGTTCTTTCAGCAGCCTTTCTGGTGCGCTCCAGGCCCATCTTCACCGTTGTCAGTGTCTGACCGATCTGATCGTGCAGGTACATGCCCATGTCGCGGCGGTCTGCCTCGACCGAACTGACCAGCCGGGCCGCGAGAACCTTTCTTCGAGCGGACTCTTTCAGGATTTTTTCCGTGGATAATTTCAGTTCCTTCTCAAATTTTTCGCGTTTTGCAATTTCTTCCTTCAGGGTCTTGTTGGCCCCTAACAGCTCTTGGGTGCGTTCTTCAACCTTTCTTTCCAGTTGCTCGCGGGCACTTTGAAGCGCTTTTTCCATCCGCTTGCGGTCGGTGATATCCATCACCGTTGCGGCCATGCCGATGGTTTCCTTTCCCAGCCGGACCGGATACCAGTTTTCGAGCCAGTACCGTTTTTCACCGGGGTATGCGGCCGTCTCCACATGTATTTCAACATTCTCAACGGGTTCACCACTTTCGAGGATCTGGCGCCATAATGACTCAATGTTCGCAACATTCTCTAAATCAGGCACGATCTCGCTGACTTTTCGCCCCGGATGCGCTTCCATGGGCAGGCCGTTGAAGTCGGCCAGGGCCTGATTGAGCCGAACAAATCGCAATTCTCTGTCCCAGAATCCAAGGCCGATGGGGGCGGAATCAAAAATCGCATCCAGCAGGGCCAGGGCTTCCGATTTCTCCCGGTGGCTGTTCTCCAATTCGTCCCGGTATAGCTTGCGTGCGGTGATGTTTCGGGCCACGCAAAAGACCAGGACGTCTTCGGCGCTTCGGTGAGGCATGTTTGCGCGGGCATTGATTTCAAAGGGAACGGGTGTTCCGTTCACGCTCAAGAAATGAAGTTCCAGGTTTTCGATTTTTCGGCCGGCCAGCACCCGTTTAAACAGTTTTCGGGCCGTATTCCGTTGGGAAGCCACGATAAAGGTTTCAAAGGGTTTGTTGGTCACTGCGTGAGGCGGATACCCCAGTTGGCGCTCAACGGCACGGGAGCAGTAAACCACCCGGCCGCGGGCGTTCATGAGACAAATAATGTCCACGCTGGTTTCGGCCATGCGCTGAAAAGTTTCCTCGGCCTGAACACGGTCCGTAACGTCCATCAGGGCGGAAAGGCCGATGACGCCTCTTTTGGCATCGGAAACAAGGATACTCTTCATCAGGAAGTGGTGCACGTGATTGGGCGCTTTTGGGATGCGTATTTCACAAGGCGCGGGATGCGCCGGTTTGAACAGCTTTCGAAGATGAAGATAGAGGATGTCCCGGTCCTCCCGAAGAACAAAATCATAAAACGATCGATGAAGCAACCGGTATGGATCCCCTTCAAGGAGCGTGGAGATCGCCAGATTGGCATCCAGGATTCGGCCCTTCGGGTCGAGAGACATAAACCCCACCGGTGAAAAATCAAAAAATTCCTGCAGCAGGGCGATCTTCTCTTGAAAGGCCTGGTCGGTACCCGTCATCGGGCTGTTTGAGACATCCGGGCCTTTTGAAAAAACGTTTTGGTTTTGATCGGTTTCCCGGGGCATTTATTCGGTCAAATCCTTAAACTGAAGTTCCTGGGGCAATTTCGTCCATAATACACCATAACACTTTGAAAATAAAGGATATATACGACTGCCCTGGCCATTTTCGGTGCGAAAACGTAGGCATGTAATATAGCACATATATACATATTATACTTGACATAATTGTGTTTATGTGCTAGGCATGGTCGACATGTACATCGCTACGATACCAAATCGCAACTCACCACCGGCCATTTTGCTCCGCGAAAGCTATCGCGAAGATGGAAAGGTCAAGAACCGCACATTGGCAAATCTATCCAAATTGCCGCCACAATCTATCGAAGTGCTGCGTCGTTCCCTCAAGGGTGAAAACCTTGTTGCGACAGATTCCTTTGAAATTATAGAGGATGGATCTCCCGCTCATGGTCACGTCGATGCGGTAATGACAGCCATGAGGCGATTGGATTTCTCAAGGCTCATTTGCTCAAGGCGTTCATCTCAGCGGGATTTGGTTGTGGCCATGGTTGCTGCGCGCATCCTCGAACCAAAATCAAAGCTGGCAACGACACTTTGGTGGGCTGATACAACGTTACCGGAAATGCTGGATGTCAATGATGCAAGTGAAGACGACCTTTACGATGCTATGGACTGGCTCTTGGGACGTCAAAGCGGCATTGAAAACAAGCTGGCGGATCGCCACCTTGAAAACGATGCTCTGGCTTTGTACGACCTGACTTCGAGCTATTTTGAAGGCCAGACATGCCCCCTGGCCGCTTTGGGGCACAACCGGGATGGAAAGAAAGGCAAGCTTCAGGTCAACTATGGCCTGCTTACCAATCGAAAGGGCATCCCTGTATCTGTGTCGATATTTGAAGGCAATACCGGGGACCCGAAAACCCTCATGCCACAGGTGGAGAAAGTGCGAGATGAATTCGGCATAAAACAGTTTGTGATGGTGGGGGATCGCGGGATGCTGACCCAAAAACAAGTCGATGCATTACAGGATATTGATGGCATTGATTGGATTGGTGCACTTCGTCCCGAGGCGATCAAGAAGCTGGCCACCAGTGGCGCCATCCAAATGGGCCTTTTTGATGAACGGAATCTTTTTGAACTCAAGCACCCGGACTTCCCGGGAGAACGCCTTATTGCTTGCCGGAATGTGGAGTTGGCTCATAGGCGGGCTGCCAAGCGAGAGAGTTTGCTTGAAGCCACTGCCAAGGAACTGAATAAGGTCCGGGGCATGGTTCAGCGGGGGCGATTGAACGGAAAAAATGAGATTGAAGTACGGGTACGCGGAATATTAGAAAAGTACCGAATCGGCAAACACTTCGAACTTGATATTCGCGAAGACGGGTTTAATTATAAAGTCAATGAAGAGGCACTCATTGCTGAAATAACGGCAAAGGGCAGTCCGGCACAAATCGAAAAGAGGCTTGAAAAGAGCCGGCATCACATTCAGTCTATCGAAAAACAATTGGCAAATTTTGCCCAAAAGGTCGATAGGGGCCGGTTGCACGGACAGGACGAGATCGGATTACGGGTCGGCAAGGTTATCAATAAGTACAAAGTTGGGAAGCATTTCGAACTCGATATTCGCGACAACGATTTCAGCTTCGAAATCAATAAAGAGAAGGTTAAAAAAGAGGCCGCACTCGATGGAATCTATATCGTACGATCCAGCTTGCCTGAAGATAGAATGGATGCGGACGAGACGGTGCGCAGTTATAAGTTGCTCAGCCAGGCTGAAAGAGCGTTTCGCTCCTTCAAAACCGTAGACCTCATGGTACGTCCCATTCGCCACCGTCTCGAAGACCGTGTTCGGGCTCATATATTTTTGTGCATGCTCGCCTACTATGTGCAGTGGCATATGATGGAAGCATGGAGGCCCCTGCTTTATGCCGACGAGGATCAAAAAGGTAAAGCCCTCCGTGATCCGGTTGCCCCTGCAAAACGCTCAGATTCGGCAATGAAAAAAGCAAGGACCAAGCAACTCGATGACGGTTCGGAAGTCTACTCCTTCCGTGGCCTTCTCGATCATCTAAGGGCAATCGTTCGCGCCACTTGCCGTTGTTCAGACGAAAGAGATGCTTCTGCGACTTTCATGATGACTACCAGGCGTAACCCCAAGCAACAGAGAGCATTTGATTTGCTCCAGACAATAGGGTTGTAGACAGTAGCGTTACACAAAATCTAATTTTAACGGCATGAATTTGTAGGATATTTATGCTTTTTTAAAAAAGGAACTTCAGCTTAAAACTCACCATGACCAAGGCCGGATGCTTTTCACCGGGATCGATGCGTCTCGCGTTCAAGGCCGTTTTTCGGTCTCCCAGGTTCGGAAAGGCGCCTCTCACCTCAAAGGCTTCAAATCCCCCGTTGTCGGGAATGACTTTTTCAAGGGATTCTCTCAGCTTCGGGATATCCCATAGACCCTTTCCCAGGTCAAAAAAAGACCTGTTTTCGGTTTCTTTGGAAGATGTTTGAAAAATCCGGTAAAAAGCGTCGTTGGCGGTAAAGACGGTTAAATCTTCATTCAACAACAGAACCGGCTCCCAGAGTGCTGACAGGGTGTTGTAGAAAAAGGTCCTGAAATCCCGCAGGCCGATACGCAACGCCTCGTAACGGGTGATATCCATAAAGGTGATGATCAATCCCTCGATGACGTTTTTCCGGCTTCGGTAGGGAACAATGCGCACCATGTACTGCGACGCCCCGTCCATGCTTGGGATCTGAATTTCTTTTCGAACCAGCGTGTCCAGCACTTCATCGGCATCCTGACTCAGGGTATCATACGCCAGATTGCTGGTAATGTCTTTGATGGAGCGGCCCATGTCCCGATCTTCCCGAACGTTAAAAATCGCTTTGGCCTTGGGATTAAACCGCTTGATGTTAAGATCCGTATCGAGAAACAGGGTGCCGATCTCGCTGGCGGCAAAGAGATTGTTCAAATCGTCTTCCACGGTCATGAGGTCTTCATTTTTTCGGGCCTGCTGGGCATTGACCGTTTCAAGCTCCTCGTTGATGCTCTGAAGTTCTTCCTTGGAGGATTCCAGCTCTTCGTTATTGGCTTGGAGTTCCTCATTGCTCGATTGCAGTTCCTCGTTTGCGGTTTCCAGTTCTTCGATGGTGGCGTGCAGTTCATGCCGGGTCGCGCGAAGTTCCTGTTGAAGTTTCGTCACCGCCTCACTCTCGTCCGTGGTGGCTTCCGAGCATGTTTCGGAAGACCGGTCCTCCAGAAACTCCACCAGAATACAGCGGTCTTTGTTTTCTCCCAAAAGCGGCTTTAAGGAAAGGCCGACCGAAAGGAAATGGTTGTTTTGCCGAATGGAAAAGGGTTCCACCCGAACCGATTCCCTGTTTTTCCTGACCTTCTCCATGGCCCCCATGAGTCGGGTGTGAAGTTCCGGCCGCGCCATTTTGGAGATATGGAAACCGGGCGCTCCCTTGGGCGGTGACAGGTAGCGTCCGGTGTCGCCGTGAAAATAAAGAATTTCTCCGCCTTCATTGATGAGGACCGCCGGCGAGGCATGGGTTTCCAGAAGCGTCTGCTCCACCAGCTGCTGGGTTTTCCGTACCGCCTGGAAATCCGTCTCCTTTTGCCCCGTATCCCGGATCGCTTGGGCCTCTTTTTCCCTTGAGTGACGATATCCCGGCAGGCGAAAGGTGGGGACCGCGTCCGCGTCCCCGTCCCGACGGCGGTAAAGCTTATTTTTTAAGTCAATGGGCGTAAAAAGCCCTTCGGCGTCGCCGATGCTTTCCGAGGTTCCCAGAAAGAGGATGCCGCCGGGTTTGAGACTGTAGTGAAAAATCCGCAGCACCTGGTCTTGCAGATCTCTGTTCATGTAAATGAGGAGGTTCCGGCAACTGATCAGATCCATATTGGAAAAGGGCGGATCCGCGGAAACATCGTGCAGCGCGAAGACCACGGCGTCGCGCAGATTGCTTTTGACCGCATACCGATGCGCATCTTGTGTGAAAAAGCGGTTCACCCGTTCTTTGGAAAGGTTTGCCAGCAGGCCCTCCGGAAAGGTGCCTTGACGGGCGAACTCGATGGCCTCCGGGTCGATGTCGGAAGCAAATATCTTAAAGTCCACGCCCGGTCTCAGTTCCCGGCTGTCAAAGGCCTCCAACATGAGCATGCCCAGGGAATAGGCCTCCTCGCCGGTGGCGCAGCCCGGCACCCAGATTCGAAAGGGCGAAGCGGTGGGACGGTTCTTGAGCAGGGGGTTCAACCCCAGCTCCAGGAGCTTTTCAAATGCTTCCGGATCTCTGAACAGACGGGTTACGTGGATGGTGAGGTCTTTAAAAAGATTTTTGATTTCAGACACATTGCGGCGCAGAAAAAGCCGGTAGTCGCGTATCTCGTCCATGTTGTGAAGGGCCATGCGGCGTTGTATTCTTCTAAGCACCGTGTTTTCTTTGTACCGGGAAAAATCGTGACCGGTCTGTTCGCGCACCATTATGAGAATGCTCAGAATGTTCTGCTTCAGGTCGTACCCGTCCATTTCCAGTAATTTTCGCTTCCCGGCCGTGCCTTTCGTGAGTTTCAGAAGCTGGGCGGGTATTTTTTCAACGGGCAGGATGAAATCGGCCCCGCCGGCGTGGATGGCGCTGCCGGGCATCTGTGGGTACTCGGCCTGTGCTGTTTCCTGGACCATGACCATGCCCCCGTTTTCCTTGATGTCCCCGGCGCCGATGGTGCCGTCGTTGCCGGCACCGGACAAAACGATGCCGAAGGCTTTATCCCCTTGATCTTCGGCCAGGGAGCGGAAAAACGTATCGATGGGAAGGGTTCCGGAGGTGTGATCCGACACCTCTTTCAGGTGAAGCGTCTGGTCCTTAATGGTCACTGTCTTGCCGGGCGGTGAGGTATAGATGTGATTGGGCTCGATTTTTGTTCCATCTTCGATTTCGGTTACTTCAAGTGAACCTTGTCTGGAGAGAATGGAAACCATCCGGCTTTCGTGATGGGGATTCAGATGCTGCACCACCACATAGGCGATCCGGCAATCGGCGGGTACCTTTCTAAAAAACATTTCCAGGGCTTTGACGCCCCCGGCCGACGCACCGATTCCCACCACGGGAAAGTCCTGTTCATTTCCTTCTTTGGGCGGTCGGAGTTTCCCCTGGGGGCGTTTGTTCTTTTTTCCGGCTTGCGCCTTTTGCCCGGTTTCAGGTGTTTTGGGTTTTTGCTGATTCGCCATGATGCGCCTCCATGTGACAGATTACCTCTTTGCCGAAGCCGCGGCCCCAAAAGACGTGTTCCAGGATCGGGCACCCTGTTTTCGAGTGGGCGGCTGCACTGTCCGATTGGCTTTCAACCTATGCGGTTTTTCGGGAATTCTCAATAAAAAAAACGCCTTAATTCCCGTAAAAAATATCATGGAGTATTATTGAGATCAAAAAAGCACTTTTTAGGAAATAACCTATTCATTCGTAGATGATCTCCTGATGAAACCCCTTATATTTTACAGGTATATTGTGAAAGATGTCTTAAAGAGGAATGATCTGGCCTTCTGGCCCAGATGGGAAACTCGGTTTCATCCAGGCTTTCCTCAATGACGTCCAGAAGCTCCATTCGAAGGTCTTCCAGGGATCGGAATGCCACCGGATCAATGACCGCCAGGCGTTCGGCCAGCATCTTATTGTGGATATTGTGGGCGGCCCAAATGGCAAAATCATTGTGATACTCCAGGTCATCGAACCTGGGCCTTAACAGCCCCCCCCAGAAATGATAGTAGATACAGTTGGTGGGGATGACCCTCAAATGCTCACGAAGTTCCCGAAGATTCTGTGCCCTTTTGCCGGTGGCCAGGGCGATCAAGGTGCAATCCTTTATGTAAAGGGGCATCGGTTTGTTGCTATTCATTACGGTATCCCTCTCTTTCCATATCTTTGGAAGCGAATTCTCTCATATCTTCTCACGATCCCTTTCACTCGGCACAAAAACAATGGAGTGAATCCTGTATTTTGAGCGAGCAGAAACAGTAGTGTGTCTTGTTGCAACCCGGCTTTGCCGCTCGGTGAATGAAAAACGCCGGCTGGAATGGTTCAGATCATGATAACCGAAAACCTATTCTGCATCCGGATCTGTTTCCTCCGTTCTTTTTCTAAAAAAAATCGCCGAAGCACTGGATTTTTCCGCGAGCAGGAGAAAAAAGGGTCCGTAACTTTCCAGAATACCCAATCCACCCCATTTATTTTATGGGCGGAGAAATTTTAACATATGGAAAAATAGATGAGGAGTATGAATCCTCGAAAAGGATGGGGTCGTGTACGTTGATGCGCTAAAAGCCAAAACCGCCTCCGAAAAAGCGCTCGCCGCCCTTAAATAAGGACGTCGGCATTTCCGACGGTCTGATCGGTTATGTGGAACGGGAGCGTCGCGTCGACGACTGGGCGAGGCAGAACATCGACGCCATCGTCCATAGCAGAAGATCGGTCTGAAGTGTGAACAGTGTGTATTTCCCGGAAGGACGACCTTCCGAGAGTATACTGTAATTCGTTTATTGCATTTCCATTGGGGGGAAGGTTTGCCCGAATCTGGAGGAGGCGCTGAATTGGATGATCACGGGTGGGATCCGCGTGAAAAGGGGAAGGTTCGTGGGGAGATGAGCGAGATGGATTCCCCCGGCGTGCGGGATGAATACGTTGAACCGGACGAATATGATGAAAAGGCGCACAAAGAAGCGGAAAAGAATCTGCGGGAGGCCTTTGAAAAAATTCCCAATGACATTTCTCTGATGCTTTTCACGAGCCCTGAGCAAAACGGCCCTTTTAACAGCGCGGCCAGGGAAGTCATCCGCATTGTCCGGCAAATGACTTCCAAGGTTAGCCTGTTGGAGTTCGACTTGGCCCACGAAACGGCGCGCAAGTGGGACGCCCGTGTGTCCCCCACGCTTCTGCTCAATCCCGAAAAATATCGTATCCGATGGTTGGGGGCGCCCGTGGGCGAGGAAACAAAGAGCTTCGTCGAGGCGTTGATGATGATGGGATACGGTCAGGTGAACATGGAGGCGCAGGCGGAAAAAATTCTCGGTGAGATCGATTCACCCCGTCACATCAAGGTATTTGTGAGCCCTTCATGTCCCTATTGTCCACAGCAGGTGGTCAACGGGCTCAAGGCCGCCATCATGAAGCCGGAAACGGTCTCTCTCGAAATCATCGATATTCAGGCCAATCCACAACTGGCTGAGCAGTATTCGGCGCAAAGCGTGCCGCAGACCTTTGCCAATGAGGTATTGGTGGCCCAAGGGGCGCAAACCGAAGAGCTGTTCATGAGTTCGGTCCTCAGTTTGGAGCAGCAGTATATCTTTATCCCCGATGACGATGCACCCCTGGTCGAAACGGATCTGGTGATTGTGGGCGGCGGACCGGCGGGTCTTACGGCGGGGATATACGCTCAACGGAGCGGCCTTAAATCCGCCATTCTTGAAAAGGAAGCGCTGGGAGGGCAGATTGCCACCACGCCCATCGTCGAAAACTATCCGGGCATCGCCCAGGCGGGGGGCAAGGTGCTGGTGGAACTCATGGTGAGCCATGCCCTGGAATATGTCCGAATCTTTCAAGGGGAGGAAGTGGTCGATATTGCAGTGGGAGATCCCATCGTGGTGACAACCAGTCGCAGGCGCTTTCAAACCCGGGCGGTCCTTCTGGCCACCGGCGCAAAACATCGTCATCTGGGGGTCCCGGGTGAGAGCCGCCTCTCGGGTCGAGGGGTCAGCTATTGCAGTACCTGCGACGGTCCGCTGTTCACGGGCGGGAAGGTCATGATGGTCGGGGGAGGGGACAGTGCGATTACCGAGGCCCTCAATCTCAAGAACATCGGTGTGGAGGTGACGTTGGTTCATCGGAGGGAGGCGCTTCGGGCCCAGGAACATCTGGTGGAGAAAGTCAAGCAGGAACACATCCCGGTTTTGTTCAATACCGTCATTGAAGAAATCGTGGGAAAGGATGGGGTCACCGGAGTTTCTCTACTGGATCTTAAAACCGGAAAAAAGAGCCGAAAAAAGGTGGATGGTCTCTTTGTGGCGGTGGGCTATGAACCCAGTGTGGAACTGGCACGTAAGATCGGCGTGGAAATCACCAAGGAAGGGTATATCAAACATGACAGTGGACATCGGACCAATATTCCGGGAATCTACTCGGCGGGGGATGTGGAAGGCGGGTACAAGCAGATCGTGACGGCGGCGGCACAGGGCGCCGAAGCGGCCCTTGCCATCTTTGAGGATCTGATCCATCCCTATTGGAAACAATGACAAGTGCTCATCCAGTCATCTGTTTCTATTGCAGGCATCTAATGTAGAGGAGGCAAGTATTATGACGGACTATCTGATTGTTGGAAACGGGGCCGCGGGCACCCATGCGGCGGAAGCCATTCGAAAAGAGGATGGGGACGGTCGGATCACCATGGTGACGGACGAGGATCTGCCCTTTTATTATCGCATCCGGCTTAACGAATTGATTTCCGGTGACGTCACGGAAGCGGATCTATTGGCCAAAAAGAAAGGGTGGTACCGGGACCGGAACATTGATCTTCGGACATCCACCCGTGTTGAGGGTGGCGATGCGAAAAAGAAAACGCTGATTACCGCGGATGGCTTGGAGCTGAGCTACGATCAGCTCCTTCTGGCCACCGGCAGTCATTCATTCGTTCCGCCCATTGAGGGCTCCCAAAAGAAAGGTGTTTTCGCCCTCCGGTCCGTGCAAGACGCACGTGATATTTCATCATGGGCGAAAAAGGCTGAGACGGTGGTGCTCATCGGAGGGGGACTTTTGGGGCTGGAAACGGGAAACGGGCTGCGCAAATCCGGCAAACAGGTGACGGTGGTGGAATTTTTCCCACGGCTGCTGCCCAGGCAACTGGATGTGGACGGCGCCGCAAGACTGCAACAGATTATGGAAACGATGGGTTTTTCCTTTCGGTTGGGTGCCAAGACCCGGGAAATCGGTGGCTCTGGTGCGGTAACGGAGGTTTTGCTGGAAGGAGGTGAAAAGTTGTCCTCGGATATGGTGGTGATCTCCGCAGGCGTCCGTCCCAATATGGAATTGGCCGAACCCCTCGGCTTGAACCATGACAAGGGGATCCAGGTGAATGAGCGTCTTGAGACCAACCAGCCCCATATCTATGCGGCGGGGGATGCGGCCGAATTCCGGGGCATGCCCTACGGCATCTGGCCGGCGGCCATGGAACAGGGCAAAATCGCAGGCACCAACATGGCGGGCGGCGACCTGACCTATGACGGCACCACCATGGCCAATACCCTGAAGGTCGTGGGGGTGGACCTGGCATCGGCCGGAAATATTGATGTCGATAACGAGCTGGATTCCCGAACTTTGGGCAACGAGAAAGTCTATAAGAAAATCGTGCTCAAAAATGGCCGCATCGTGGGGTGTATCATGTTGGGGGATACCAGGGGATTCAACCAGGTGACGAAAGCCATGTCCGAAAAGATGGACGTGTCCGCCGTAAAAGATGAAATCCTTAAAGAGAAATTTGATTTTAAGCGCCTGTAGAGAAAGGCTGCTTCCATTCCATATGGGTGTTCATGATCCAAGCAGGCAGTTTTCCGAGCCGTTATTTTCAGGATAGTAGCGTGCCTCGATGAGGTTTTCTTCAGGGTCTCGAAAATATATGGAAGTCCCGCTTCCGTGCGCGCCCCAGCGTGGAACGGGGCCTTCCTCTATGGTGATATGCCGGGCCTTCAGTCGCCCGGACAGGTCCTCCCACTCCTCTTTGTCAAGAGAAATGCAGAAATGGTTCAAATGGTCCCGGCCCTCTCTTGCGGCGGAGCCCTTTTGCCACAGCTTTTTGGGAAACAGGTCGATGATTGTCTCGGCATTCAAACGCACCGATGGAAACGGTACGACACCGGCGCGGTATTCTTCCAATCTCTCGGGTATCAAAAGAAGAATTCTCGAATAGAAATCCATCATCTTTTCTTCATCTTCCACGTTCAAAACAATGTGGTCCATCCGGAGCTTCATATCCATTCCTCCCGGTTTTGCGTTTTTAGGTTGCATTCATAAGGACTCTATCGGACTTATTTTAAAAAATATCCTAGAGAAAATGATGAAACTCCTGATGGCAATTGCCCGGAGCTGAATCTATACTTGATGCATCATCTTTAGGGATAGAGCAATGAACAAATATGAGAAGCCACCCCTTATTCTCGTGGTCGATGATGATCTTGATGATTATTGTCTGACCGAGACTGCACTCAAAAGATGCGGTATTCGGTTGGAACTGCGTCTGGCGCAGAACGGGGAAGAACTATTGGATTATCTTTTCCACCGCGGCCGCTTTTCCGGTCCAAAAGCGCCTCGAAGGCCCAATTTGATCCTGCTGGATCTGAACATGCCGAAGATAAACGGCCTGGAAGCCCTGACCGAAATGAAGGCGGATCCGGTGATAAAGCAGATCCCTGTAATCGTCTATTCCAGCTCAAAAGAATCCGAGGATGTGGATGCCTGCTATCGCATCGGTGCCAATGGGTACATTACGAAACCCGCCAGCTTTCAGTCGCTCATTGATACAATGGGTGCCTTTGCAAAATACTGGCTGGAGATTGTGAGGCTTCCGGCCTTGCCGCCCTGTGAGCCGCCGCCAAAAAGAAATTCCGTATCCTGACCTTCATGAAAATACACTCCTTTTAAAAATTATGTTCGGTTCCCCGAAAGGTTCAGCCGGCCAGTTTATCTCCCTAGCTTGCAGGAGGTATTCTCTGGAACGGAATTGATGTTTGTGACCCACGGCAAACACTTTCCGGGCCTATTTCGATTGGGGTCGGCAGCCGCGCGGATGGGTCAGGCAGCCGATGTGTTTCGAAAAGCAAAGGGGCTCCTGACCCATCCGGATCGCTTTGAAGGGATATTCTACTTTTTAACCATCTCCTTGCCGCAACATATAAGGGGGGCGTTGCACGCGCCTTCCTTATCCACAGCGCAACCGCAACTCTTGGAAACATTCAGTTCAAGACCGCAAGTTTCGCATGCCACCGTATCACCCTGTTTTAAGTCCGAACACTCAGCCATTTTGTCATTCTCCTTTCAATTTTTTGAATTTAAGGACACATCCTTTTCCTTTTACCATCGGCTTCCCGGGCAGGCCCACGTCTGCTCACCGAACTCTTTCCGGCACTTGAGCAAATACTGGTCGTGTTTCTTTTTCAATTGCGTCTCAAGGTCGGTCAGTTCTCCGGAAATCTTTCCGATTTCCTTTTCGTCGATTTGCGGTTGATGCCACAGCATCTCCAGTGCCATTTGCCTGGTCACCACTTGTTGCCTCAGTTCAAGGGTGTCTTTGAGATAGGCGCCCCAAACTTTTTCGAATTGTTTGCGCTGCTCCGGCTTCATGTTTCCCCAGCCGCTCATCATGCCGTTATCGAAACGCCAGCCGTAATGATACATTTGCCAGTCTCGATCGATCATGTGACCCCGGTTACCCGGACCCGAGTTCGCCCATGGACAATATTTGGAACCGGAGTCTTCCGCGAAACAGACCACGGCCGCAAACAATACGACCAAAACAATCGTCAATACCGTTTTCATTTTTTTCATGTTTTCCTCCTTTCTTGTTCTCCTCATTATGATGGGGCCGTCTCATTCCGTCTTGAGTTTTGAAGCGATGAGGGCCACCCTTCGGCCCTGGGCCGTGGCGATTTCCAGATCCTCCGGGGCGGGCTTTAGCTGGTTTTGAGAACCGGCCAGCGTGGAAGCCCCGTAGGGGGTGCCGCCGCGACCTTCCGTGTGCAGCATGCCGGGGGTGGAGTAGGGAACCCCCACGATGAGCATGCCCAGATGGAGCAGGGGAACCATGAAGGTGAGGGGCGTGGTCTCCTGTCCGCCGTGTGCCGTGGCCGTCGAGGTGAAAATGCCGGCCGGTTTGCCTTCCAGTGCACCCTCAAGCCATAGTTGGGCCGCGGAGTCGATGAAGCGCTTCATTTGCGCGGCCATGTTTCCGAAACGGGTGGGAGTTCCGAACAAAATACCA
This sequence comes from Desulfatiglandales bacterium, assembly GCA_963663335.2. GTDB lineage: Bacteria > Desulfobacterota > DSM-4660 > Desulfatiglandales > Desulfatiglandaceae > NaphS2. The sequence goes on from CAXXLN010000003.1 coordinate 40,504, forward strand.
TCGGCCGTCCGTAAGTCATCCAGGGAACATACGGGAATTTTTTCCTGCTCCTCCCACACCGGACGGGCGTGCTCGCTTTCGCGGACATGCGCCATGTTTTCGGGAAATTCCTCAACCCGCCTGAGCAGCACCTCCGCACCGGCAACGGACTCAACCCCTTTTTCCACGGCTCCGGCCATTTGAAGCACGTGCCCGTACATGGAGTAATAGACAATCAAAATTTTCATGAGCCGACCTCCTGATCAAAAATGGTTTCACTATCCGAATTTGATATTTTTCAAAAAAAGCATCGGAACACAATGGGGTGGGTTGTGTATTTGCCGCAAGACGGAACAGTACGCGCAAGCTACATCATGAGGTTGATTAAAATAGGGTATGAACCCCATTTTCGTCACGGCTTGCCGGGAGTAAGGTACTTGTCATTCGGCTCGCATTGGAATGGGTCGAGCCAAAATGTTCGAAAATTCTTTTGATGTTGCAAGGAGAGATCATTGGGAACCTTCAAAGTTCTGCTCTATGTACTCTTGGTGACCCTACCGGTGTGGTTTACGACCTGGTTCGGTGCAAAGGCCGAGGGAGTCCTCCATGATGTGGCGATCAACTTTGCCCTTGTCGGCTTCATGATGCTGACCTTCCAGTTCCTGTTGGCGGCCCGGGTCAAATGGATCGAACGAACCTTTGGGCTGGACATGCTGGTCCGGTACCATAAATATGTGGCGCTTGCGGCGGCGGGTTTTTTGATTCTGCATCCCATCCTTCTCGCCCTTTCCCACGGGAGCCTGACCCTTTTGATCGGGCTGAACCTCCCTTGGTACATATGGGTGGGCAAGGCTGCTCTGATAGCGCTTGTCGCCAATGTGCTGATCAGCATCTATCAGGGCCGGATGGGGTTGAAGTTCGAGAAATGGCGTATGATCCATGATCTGCTGGCCCCCACCATCCTGGTGCTCATCTTTGTGCACCCTTGGTTTGCGGGGGACGATCTGGAGCACTTTCCCATACAGGCACTATGGATTATCATGTCGCTTATGGCGGCGTGGATGTTCATCTACCAGCGGTTCCTTCGACCGAAACAATTGGCCGGGTCCCCTTACCGGGTGACGGAAGTGCAACAGGAAGCCGGAAATGTTTGGACGGTGAAACTGGTACCCCCGGCCGGACGGCATATCTCCGACTATCTTCCGGGCCAGTTTCATTTCTTGACCTTCCATCGTGCTCCCGGTCTTCCGGTGGAGGAACATCACTGGACCATTTCTTCGAGCCCGGTACAAAAGGATTACATCAGCAGCACCATCAAAGGGGTGGGTGATTTCACAAAGACCATTCCGCAGACCCGGCCCGGGGATACGGCGACTGTCCACGGATCCTTCGGCCGGTTTTCCCACGTGCTCCATCCCCATGAACGGGATCTGGTATTCCTGGCGGGCGGGATCGGGATTACCCCGCTCATGTCCATGCTCAGGTACATGCGGGATACCGATGACGACCGCTCCGTGGTGCTTCTTTACGGGAACCGGATGGAAGCGGACGTCGTCTTTCGACGCGAGCTGGAAAAGATGGCAGCCGGGAAACGGCCGGATTTGACGGTGGTTCATGTTCTTAGCGGCGCCGGAAAGGACTGGACCGGTGAAACCGGACATGTGGACGGAAAACGGATTCAAAAATATTGCGGATCGGAGCTGAACAGAAAGACTTTCTATGTTTGCGGTCCACGGAAAATGGCCGAAGGGCTCATCGAAACCCTATTCGAAATGGGCGTTTCGAAGACGCAGATCCGGCAGGAAATATTTTCATTTCTGAATTAATGGAGGGGCCATGAGAAAATCAATCCTGCATCGAACGACCGTTGCGGTAGTGGTGGTTTTGTTGTTTATCGCCGTGCTCCTGGGCATGGTCAAAAATACCGTCATTTCGCATCCGGAAGCCCATGAAACCCATGAAGAAAATGACGCGCATGGACACGGCGGAGGGGATGAATCCTGAAATCATCCGGAAGGATCAATATCTTTTCCGAATTCCATATGGATCCATGAGAGAGGATTTGTGATCGAGGACAAAACAATGAACATCGGTATCGCCGCCGATCATGGCGGATTTGATCTAAAGGAACGACTCATGACGGAACTCAGGGAAACCGGAAACACGCTGGTGGATTTTGGCGCGATCCAATTGAACCCGCATGATGACTACCCACGGTTTGTAATTCCCCTCGCACGGGCGGTTGCGGTACGGGATGTGGACCGAGGAATCGCCATATGCGGGAGCGGCGTGGGGGCGTGCATTGCGGCCAACAAGGTTGCCGGTGTACGGGCGTGCCTGATCATGGACGGCTTTTCCGCCCACCAGGGCGTGGAAGACGATGACATGAACATCATCTGTCTGGGGGGGAACGTCGTGGGGGTTTCCCTGGCAAGGGAACTGGTAGCCACTTTTTTAAGCGCCGAATTTAAAGGGGATGAACGATTCCGGCGGCGGTTGCACGAAATCGATAACCTGGAAAAAGGAGAATGAAACCCATGGAGAAGAACCCATTGTTTGAGATACGGGAGCTCGGCCAGAGTATCTGGCTGGATTTCATCCGCCGAAAAATGATGCGTTCCGGTGAGCTGGACAAATTGATTTCGGAAGACGGTATTCGCGGTATTACATCGAATCCCAGTATTTTCAAGAAGGCCATTGCCGACAGTGAAGACTACGACGACGACATCGGTACGCTTGCAGGTGACGGGAAAAGCGCCGGAGAGATCTATGAGATTTTGACGGTGAAAGATGTCCAGGACGCCGCTGATCATTTCAGGCCTCTTTTTGATGCTTCGAATAGAAGAAACGGGTTTGTAAGCCTGGAGGTGAACCCTCATCTGGCCCGGGACCTGGAAGGGACACTGACTGAGGCCCGCCGACTCTGGGCGGCCCTTGGGCGGCCCAACGTGCTCATCAAGGTGCCCGCAACCCGGGAAGGGTTGACCTGCATCACCACCCTGATCGATGAGGGCATCAACGTCAATGTGACCCTCCTTTTCGGTCTGCCTCGGTACCGGGAGGTGGCAGGCGCTTATATTGACGGCCTTAGAAAGCGGGTCGACCGGGGCGAATCCCTCTCCGGTATTACCTCGGTGGCCAGTTTTTTTCTGAGCCGCATCGATGTGATGGTGGACCCCCTGCTGGAGGAGAAGATGAAAGGGGGGCGTGAGGATTCCGAAAAGGCAAAACGGATTCACGGGACGGTGGCGCTTTCCAGCGCCAAGATCGCTTACGGGATTTATAAGGAGATCTTCAAAGGCGAGCGGTTTCAGGCGCTGGCTGCCTTGGGGGCGCGCCCTCAGCGTGTTTTATGGGCCAGCACCAGTACCAAAAACCCCGAATATCCGGATACCAAATACGTGGAACCCCTTATCGGTCCGGAGACCGTGAATACCCTCCCCAGGGAAACCCTTGATGCCTACCGGGACCATGGAGAGCCCTCGGCGCGGCTGGAAGAGGGGCTTGGGAAAGCCGAAGAAGCACTTAAGCTGCTTTCGCAGCTGGGTATCGATCTGGACCAAGTGACCCGCCAACTGGAAAACGAAGGGATCGAAAAGTTCAACAAGCCCTATGATGCCTTGCTTCGGACACTGGAGGAAAAAGCGAAGGGTAAATCTTCCCCGTGAGGAGAAAAAAATCATGAAAGAACAAATGTGCGATATTGGATTGTTCGGTTTGGGCGTCATGGGACGCAATTTTGTGCTCAATATGGCGGATCGCGGGTTTTCCGTGGGCGTATATAATCGCACCGATCAAAAGACCCGGGAATTTATGGCACGGGATGTGAAGAATCGGGATATTCATGCCGGATATAAGGTGAACGATTTTCTATCACTTCTGCGGCCTCCGAGGAGTGTTTTGATTTCCGTGCCTGCGGGAAATCCTGTGGATGCGGTAATTGATGAGATTACGCTGGGCCTTGAGCCGGGAGACCTGATCGTGGACATGGGCAACTCCCATTTCGGTGATACGGACCGACGGTACCGGACCCTCACCGAAAAAGGATGGCTGTTTCTGGGTATGGGCATTTCCGGAGGGGAATATGGTGCCCGTAACGGTCCGAGCCTCATGCCCGGCGGTTCCAGAGAGGGGTATGAAAGGATCCGCGCCGTGATGGAAGCGTCCGCCGCCCGGGTGGACAAAACGCCGTGCGTTGCCTACCTGGGAGAGGGTTCGGCGGGCCACTACGTGAAGATGGTCCATAACGGCATCGAATACGGGATCATGCAACTGATTGCCGAAACCTATGACCTCATGAAACGCGGCATGGGCTTTAACGTCGAGCAGCTGCATGGGGTTTATGATGCATGGAACCAAGGCGAACTCAACAGTTATCTGATGGAAATTACATCGGGGATTTTTCTTAAGAACGATGAAAAGACGAAAAAACCCCTGGTGGATGTGATTCTGGACCACGCCAGGCAGAAAGGGACGGGGAAATGGACTTCCACTGAGGCCATGGAGCAGCAGGTGCCCGCGCCCACCATCCACGCGGGCGTGGGGGCCAGGGATCTGTCCGTTTACGTGGAAGAGCGCAAAAAGGCATCTAAAACGCTGGAAGGCCCGAATGGGAACGATCCCCATCCGGACAAGCACTTTGTGGATCAGCTGAAAAACGCGCTCTACATGGGGATGGTCGGCTGTTACGCCCAGGGGATGGATTTGCTGAAACGGGCCGGCAAGGACTATGAGGACGGACCCGATCTTGCAACGGTGGCCGCCATTTGGAGGGGTGGATGCATCATCAGGGCGGAGATGCTCGAAGATATTCGGAACGCCTATCAGCATCAGCCGGACCTTCCAAACCTCCTTTTGGATCCCCGGTTGAGTGAAGCCCTGGCGGCGCGGCAAAAGGATCTCCGGAATGTGGTTTGTACCGCGGCCCGTTTGGGGATACCGGCCCCGGCCTTGATGATGTCTCTGGCCTACTATGACGGATATCGCAGTGAGCGCCTGCCGGCCAATCTCATCATGGCACAAAGGGACTATTTCGGCGCCCATCGATACGAACGGATGGACGAATCGGGAACTTTTCATACCCGATGGACGGAAAGTGAGGTGAAAAGATGAAAAACGGCTCGCATCCCGAACCCACGGTATTTGTCATCTTTGGCGCCGGCGGTGATCTGGCCTGGCGCAAATTGGTACCGGCCCTTTACAATCTATTTCTGGACGGCTGGTTGCCCGCAAAATATCAAATAATGGGCGTGGGCCACGGCGACCTGAGCGACGCGGGTTACCGGACCCACCTCAAAAAAGGAGTGGACAAAGTCTCCCGGAGAGGCAAGGCGCAAAAAGAAGAGTGGAATGATTTCGTATCCCGCATCTCTTTTGTAAACGGGGAGCTGGGAGAAACAAAGATCTACAAGGATATCGCCGGGAAACTTACGGCACTGGGCAAAGAATGGGAGGCGCGGCCCAATCAGATTTTCTACCTGGCGCTGCCCCCTTCCATGATCGACGATGTCATCAAGGGGTTGGCCGCCGCCGGCCTCAACACGGACCGGTGCCGGATTGTGGTGGAAAAGCCTTTCGGCAACGATCTCGAAAGTGCCAGGGTGTTAAATCGCAGGCTCGGAGAGGTCTTCAGCGAAGGTCAGATTTTTCGCATCGATCATTATCTGGGCAAGGAGACCGTACAGAACATTTTGGCCTTTCGTTTCGGAAATGCGCTTTTTGAACCTATCTGGAACCGGCGTTACATCGACCATGTTCAGATTACCGTGGCGGAGGATGTTGGCGTGGAGCACCGGGGGCACTATTACGACCAGGCGGGCGCCCTCCGGGACATGATTCAGAATCATCTGCTTCAGATTTTTTGCCTCATCGCCATGGAGGCGCCGGTCTCCCTCAATGACAATGAAGTGAGAAACAAGAAGGTGGATGTTTTGCGCGCCATTCGGCCCATCCTTCCGGAGCGGGTTCATGAGCATGCGGTCAGCGGGCAGTACGGTACCGGATGGATTGAGGGGAAGCATGTCAAGGGGTATCGTAGCGAGCCCCATGTGGCCAAAGGGTCCGCCACCGAGACCTTTGCCGCCCTCAGGCTGTTCATCGACAATTGGCGTTGGCAGGACGTGCCGTTCTATATGCGTACCGGCAAGCGACTGCCCGCAAAGATCTCCGAGGTCTCCATCCAGTTTCGGAATGTCCCTCATCAGACCTTTCCACCCGCCGCCCTCAGGGACTGGCATCCCAATCGGTTGATCATCGCCATTCAACCGGAGGAGGGAATTTTTCTTCGCTTTCAGAGCAAGTATCCGGGTCCCGCCATGCGGCTGTCTCCGGTCATGATGCAGTTCTACTATCGGGAAACCTTTGACGTCTCCCCTCCGGATGCCTATGAAACCCTTCTGCTGGATGTCATGATCGGGGATGCCACACTCTTTATGCGCGCCGATCAGGCGGAGGCCGCCTGGTCGGTGATCACCCCCATACTGGAGACCTGGAACGCGTCAAAACCCACGGATTTCCCCAATTACCAGGCGGGCACCTGGGGGCCGGAGGAAGCGCAAACGCTCATTGCCCAGGACGGATACAACTGGGTTTCGCCCACCTACCTTCAGTGCCGGGATGACACCGCCACCTGCAAGGTAAGCATGGAACCGAATTGATCCCCACTTGAAGGAGTATGCTTATGCCTCGCAAAAAGATCGATATCCCCGAACACTACGTGGAGTACCTCTCCATATTGGACGAAGAGGGCCGACTGGATGAGGACCTGGAGCCCGATCTGCCGGATGAACTCCTGCTGAAGCTTCATCGGGCCATGCTTCTTGGCAGACGGTTCGATGAACGCATGCTGAGCCTTCAGCGACAGGGACGAATCGGCACCTTTGCGCCGGTCACAGGGCAAGAGGCCGCCCAGTTGGGGGCGGTGGCCGCCTTGAAATCTTCCGACTGGATCGCCCCGTCTTTCAGGGAGATGGCCGTCCAGTTGTGGCGGGGAACGCCCATGGAGAACGTTCTGCTTCTCTTCGGCGGATTCGCCGAAGGGGAGGGAGGAGATTCGGATTCCAATGACCTCCCCGTATCCGTGCCGGTGGGTTCCCAGGTGCTCCATGCCGTGGGGTTGGCATGGGGGATCCGGTACCGGGGCAAAGACGACGTGGCCATGGCCTTTTTCGGGGACGGCGCCACTTCCGAGGGCGATTTTCACGAGGGGCTCAACTTCGCGGGAGTCTTCCGCCTGCCGGCCATCTTTCTGTGCCAGAACAACCAGTGGGCCATCTCGGTCCCCCGCAGGAGCCAGACCCGTTCCTTCACCCTGGCCCAAAAGGCCCTGGCCTACGGCATGCCCGGCATTCAGGTGGACGGAAACGATATCCTGGCGGTCTACACGGCCGCAAAGGAGGCCGTGGACCGGGCCCGTTCGGGGGGCGGCCCCACACTCATGGAGTGCATCACCTACCGGATGATGATGCACACCACGGCCGACGACCCCAAGAGGTACCGGACCGAGGACGAGGTGGAAGGGTGGCGGAAAAAAGATCCTATCACCCGTTTTCAAAAATACCTTACGGACAAAGGTCTGCTTGCCGAGGGCGGAATCGAGGCCCTTGAAGCGGAGATCAAGGAAGAAATCCAGGAGGCCGTTGATCGGGCGGAGAAAGTGATGAAGGCAGGACCCGACCCGCTGGACATGTTCGATCATGCCTACGCGGAAATGCCACCCCATCTGGAAGCCCAAAGAGCGGAGCTGAAAGCGGACCTGGCGGCGGAGGAGGAAAATCATGGCTAAGATGACAATGGTCCAGGCCCTGAATCTGGCCCTTCACCAGGAAATGGAGAAAGACGACCGCGTCATCGTGCTGGGAGAGGACGTGGGCAGGGACGGGGGCGTGTTTCGGGTGACCGAAGGGTTGATCGACAAGTTCGGGGAGAAGAGATCCGTGGACACCCCGTTGGCGGAGTCCGGGATCATCGGCATGTCCGTGGGCATGGCCCTCTACGGTCTGCGGCCCGTTTGCGAGATCCAGTTTTCCGGATTCACCTACGAGGGTTTTCACCAGATCGAATCCCATGCGGCCAGGCTGAGATGGCGCAGTCAGGGCCGTTTAAACGTGCCCATGGTGCTGAGGGCACCCTACGGGGGGGGTGTCCGGGCCCTGGAGCACCACTCGGAGAGCCGGGAGGTCTATTATGCGCACACGCCGGGATTGAAGATGGTCATCCCCTCAGGTCCCAGAAACGCCAGGGCGCTTCTCCTGAGCGCCATCCGGGACCCGGACCCGGTCATATTTTATGAGGCCAAGGCCCTCTATCGGGCCTTCCGGGAAGAGGTGCCCGACGAGGAGGAAACCCTGCCTATCGGAAAGTCCCGAATTGCCCGGGAAGGGAAGGATATCACTCTGATTTCCTACGGGGCCATGATGCGCCCGACACTTGAAGCGGCGACTCTTCTGCAGGAAAAGGACGGCATCGAGGCGGAGGTGGTGGATCTCCTCACCATCTCGCCCCTGGACGATGAACCGTTCGTCGACTCCGTCAAAAAGACCGGACGGGCGGTGGTGGTTCACGAGGCACACAGGAGTTTCGGACCAGGCGCTGAAGTGGTGTCGCGCATCATGGAAAAGGCTTTCTATTTCCTGGAGGCCCCCATCGGGCGGGTCACCGGTTACGATGTGATTATTCCGCTGTTCAGCCGGGAAAATGCCTATCTGCCCAACGCCGGTCGCATTATGCGGGCCGTCAGAAAGACCTTTGACGTCTCCACATTCGAGGCGTAAGGGGTAAAGGTCAAGGAGGATACAGATGCCGCTTGAATTCAAACTGCCGGACCTGGGCGAAGGCATCCACGAAGGGGAAGTGCTCAAGGTCCTGGTTTCCGTGGGTGATACGGTCACGGAAGGAGATGCCATTCTTGAGATCGAAACGGACAAGGCGACCGTCGAAATCCCGTCGCCCTTTACGGGCGCGGTCAAGGAGGTTCGTGCCAGGGAAGGGGAAACGGCCCGTGTGGGCGATGTGCTGATAATTTTCGAAACCGGTGATGCGGCCGAAAAGGGCACGGAAGAAGAAAAGCCCGCGGAAATAGCGCCCGGACCCCCATCCACACCCGACGAAAGCCCGGGTGAAACACCGGGCCAGCGACGGGACGAGGCCCCGTCCGAGACCCCGACCGCCCGGACCCAAGGCCCGGTTCCTGCCTCGCCCGCCACCCGGCGCTTGGCACGGGAATTGGGCGTGGACCTGCGCCGGGTCACGCCCACCGGCCCCGGGGGGCTGGTCACGGCCGACGATGTGCGGGCGTACGGGGAAAAAGGCGGAGTCGCGGAAAAACCATCTTCCAGCAAGGCTCCCATCGGAGGGTCCCAGGAGCAGGCGCCGGCCCCGGAGGCGGAAGGCGGGACGCCCGCGGCCGGGGCGCCTTACATCACGGCGCCCGCCCTACCCGATTTTGAAAAGTGGGGACCCGTGGAACGAATACCGCTTCGATCCATCCGGAAGGCCACGGCCAGACAGATGGCCCTGGCATGGTCCCAGATCCCCCACGTCCAGAGCCAGGATCTGGTGGATGTAACCCGATTGGAGGAATTCCGGAGCAAGCACAAGGAGGAGGTGGGAAAAAAGGGCGGCAAGCTCAGCCTGACGGTGTTTGCCCTCAAGGCCGCCGCCACGGCACTCAAGACCTATCCCAATTTCAACGCCACCCTGGATACGGCAAAGGGAGAGATCATCCTGAAGCACTATTTTCATATGGGCGTGGCGGTCAATACCGAGGAAGGATTGATCGTGCCGGTGATAAAAGATGTGGATCGCAAGAGCATTCTGGAACTTTCCGTGGAACTGAAGGAACTGGTGGAACGGACACGGGCCCGAAAGGTCAATCTTGAGGAACTGCAAGGGGGAACCTTTACCATCACCAACGTGGGATCCATGGGCGGGGGGTTCTTTTCGCCCATCATCAACTATCCGGAAGTGGCCATAATGGGGATGGGGGGCGCCCGCATGCAGCCGGTGGCGGTCCCTGCCGAGGGAGGCGGCCACGACATCGTCCCCCGTCTCGTGATGCCCCTGGTCCTGTGCATCGATCACCGGGTCCTGGACGGTTCCCACGCCATGGTCTTCATGCGGGCGGTCAAGGAGGCGCTGGAGGATCCGGAGAAACTCTTCCTCACCATGACATGATTCCCGGAAAGGTCAGCCGAAAAGAGCTTGTGGCGGAATGGATTCACTTCCGTCATTGTCTATCAATCAACCAGGTTACAGGTAAAGGATTTTATCATGGTCATGGGAGAATTGGTACAGGAAACGGAGGTCCTGGTCATCGGAAGCGGACCGGGGGGATATTCGGCCGCCTTTCGGGCCGCGGATCTGGGCCTCGAGGTCATCCTGGTGGACACGGCGGAAAAGCCCGGCGGAGAATGCCTGTTTCGCGGGTGCATCCCCTCCAAAACCCTTCTCTATCTGGCGGAACTTATGCATGACGCCGGTCGCGCACAAGAAATGGGCATCACCTTCGAACCACCGCGGGTGGATCTCGATGCGCTCCGGTCGTGGAAGGATACGGTGATCAAAACCCTGGCCGACGGGCTGGTAAAACTCAGTGAAAAACGGGGGGTGCAGCTTCTCCGGGGAAGGGCCGTGTTTGAGTCTTCCGATCAAGCGAGGCTCTTTGATTCCGACGTGAGCCACGTCAAATTTCGCCATGCCGTCCTGGCCACGGGGTCGAGCCCCACGGCCTTACCGGACCTGGATTTTTCCCCGGGCGGGCGGATCATGGACTCGTCGGGCGCTCTTTCCCTCATGGATATCCCCGAGACGCTCCTTGTCCTGGGAGGCGGGTACGTGGCCTTGGAACTGGGTTCCGTATATGCGGCGCTGGGCAGCAGGGTGACCCTGGCCGTCCGGAGCGACCGCCTTCTTCGGGGGGCGGACTCGGATCTGGCCGCGCCCCTCGTGCGAAGACTTCACGAAACGTTCCACGCCATTTTTTTCGATTCCATCCCGGAGGCCATGGCGGAGGACGAAACAGGAGTGATGGTGACCTGGAATGAGGGGGACAGGGAGCGTCCGAACCGTTTCGCCCGGGTCCTGGTGGCCATCGGCCGCCGACCCAACTCGGCGGATCTGGGCCTTGAAAACACCGGGGTCAAGGTTGATAAACGGGGTTTCGTGGAGGTGGACGAGCGGCAACGAACCGCCGATGAACGAATCCTTGCCATCGGCGATGTGGCGGGAGGTCCCATGCTGGCCCACAAGGCCTTTCACGAAGGGAAGGTGGCAGCCGAAGTGATCGCCGGGGAGCCGTCGGCCTTCGACGCACGGGCGATCCCGGCCATCGTCTATACGGACCCCCAGGTGGCCTGGGCGGGACTTACCGAAGAGACGGCGGCCAAAGAGGGCCACCGGGTGACCATCGAACGGTATCCATGGAAATTTTCCAGCAGGGCGGTGACCATGGGTGCCACGGACGGCCTGACCAAGATGCTCATCGACCCGGAGAGCGGACGCATCCTGGGATTGGGAATTTGCGGCAGGAACACGGAAGGGTTGATCGCCGAAGGAGTCCTGGCCATTGAAATGGGCTCCCTGGTCCAGGACCTGGCCCTGAGTGTTCATCCCCATCCCACCCTCTCGGAGACCGTGGGAGAGGCGGCCGATATCTTCCTGGGAAGCGTCACCCACATGCTCCCCAAAAAATAAGACGCCGCCCCTCTACCAATGGGGCTGGTTCCCGATGCGCTGTCCCATAACCTCTAGGGTGTCGGTCACCACCACGAAGGCGTCGGGATCATGGGCGGCTATCAGACGTTTCAACGCCCCCAACTCACGGAACGTGATCACCGTATAGAGGATTTTTTCCGCCTTTCCCGAGTAAGCCCCCTGGCCGTTGAGGATCGTTACCCCACGATGCATATCCCGCATGATATGCTGCGCGATATCCTCCCATTGGGGCGTAATGATCTGCGCGGCCTTGCGCTGGCTGAGACCGGTGATCATCAGGTTGACCATATGGGCGTTTACATAGAGGTAAATGAGTGTATAGAGCGCCTTTTCCAGGGTGAACAGGATGGTCCCCGCGGTCAGCACGGCGACGTTGAAGGCTAGAATCGTGGACCCCAGGCGGATGGAGAACCGTTTGAGGAGTACAACCGAAAGGATATCCAGCCCGCCCGCCGATCCTTGAGATTTCAGGATGGTTCCGGACCCGGTCCCCATGAGTATCCCGGCAAGCAGGGCGTTCAGAATCTGATCGTTCACGGGAACCGGAAAGTGAACCCATTCCACGGCGGCCGTGAAGATCAGCATGCCGGCGATCCTGTAGTAAAAAAAGCGTCGCCCCACGTATATCCAACCGATCCCGAACACAGGGATATTGATGGCCAGATAGATGAGGGCCACGGGAAGCGCCGGCGCCACGTAGTGAACCAGGAGCGCAATGCCCGTAAATCCCGCGCCGTAGAACCCTTTCGGAATCAGAATGCCGTTAATGGACAATGCACAAAGGACGCTTCCAAGACTGATCAGCAGGAGGTTCCAACAGATTTTTCCCGCCCCATGAGCCATTCGAGCGCCCTCTTCCCTTTTCATCAACTCCCTCTCTTACATCAACCCTTGGACTTCGAGAAATTCCCGCCAAGACAACCCCATGTGATCCAGGACTTCGTGATCTTATGAATTTATCGATATCAAATGTATGAAAAGGTATCAATGGACTAGGTAAAACGCGGTGCCCCGAAAACTGATGCCGGCGGGTTTGTCATACGATGAGGCGGTAAACGGTTTTCTGAGAATATGACCATTGCCATTACGCAACATGGCAACATAGTCCCCAACATCTATCCCTCGGAAAGGTACCAGCTCTTTAAAGCAACAGTTCGTCGGCACCTGGGGGATATTGACGGAATGTTGGCAACCTAAGGGTTGACACACGGAAAAGGTTGCTATAGAAGCTAACGATTGTTCGTTAAGGAGCTTCCGTTATCTATGAATCAAAACAAAACAAATCAGAAGATCAAGGAAATTCATCGGGCCATCGCCCATCTGTTTGCACACAAGGGTTTTCATGCCACATCCATGCGCGCCATTGCCCAGGAATTGGAAATGCAGCCGGCGTCTCTCTACCACTATTTCAAAAGCAAGGAGGAGATGCTGTTTGTCCTGATGAATGAATCCATGGATGAGGCCATGGAGAAGCTGAAGGAAGTCTGCGACACGGATTCTCCGCCCGAACAAAAACTGAAGGATATGCTCGGGTTCTATTCCCGGTTTTTTGCGGGAGACCAGGAACGTGAGATTTTGCTGGTCAATGAAATCGACTCTCTGGGAGATGAGTACCGGAAAATTCTCATCGACAAACAACGCCGCTACATCCACCTCATACGATCCATATTCCAGGAGTTATCGGATGAGGGTCTATTGAAGGAGATCGACCCCACCGTGGCCACCTTTGCATTCTTCGGCATGGTCCATTACACCATAAGGTGGTACGATGAAGATGGTCCGGTTGATGTGAGCACATTATCAGACAACTTTGTCGAGATCTTTACACGGGGTATTCTCAAATAACCGAAACGGGGAATCCATTCCCGTAAATGTCGTCTTTTCCAGGCTTCGCCGACTCATCCCCCTGAGCATGACGCATAATCCCCTCGGGATGCGTCGTTTTTCCAAAAAAAATAGAAACGGTTCAAAAAAACCTTGACAGAACATCCGCAGCCGTGAAAAATCTAACAATCGTTCGTTAGGATAGTAAACCGCATAATCAAACCGCATACAAGGAGATGGATCATGTTGATTGGAGACGCCCTGATTCGATCAGCCGGAAACTACCCGGATAAGCCGGCTGTCAGGGATGAATACGGAAAGTACTTTCCCGCCGGAACCGGATACACCTACCGGGAATTGAATGAAACCGTCAACCGTTTGGCCAACAACCTGAAAGCCATGGGCCTGAAACAGGGGGATCGCGTGGCGGTTCAGACCGGTACGGGGCTGGGGCACATCCTCTCCCTGCTGGCACTGGCAAAGGGGGGAATGGCCATCGCTCCCATTGACCGGACCTTCATGCCCGATGAAATCGCCTACCAGATTGGGGACAGCGGTGCAAAGGGATTCATCAGCGATCAGGACATCTATTTGAAAAAGATCGCGCCCATTCGGGATCGGCTTGAATCGGTATCCTATTTCATCGGTATCGGCCCTGATAACCCTTGTGAATACAGCTTTGAAATCATGATTTCAGAAGGATCTCACGAGGAACCCCGGATTGCGATTCATGAAGATGATATGGCCACCCTCATTTACACCAGCGGCACCACCGGGAAACCCAAAGGGGCACCGCTCACCCATCGAAAATGGTCCTATAGCGCCATGGTGTGGGCCGCCGAACTGGCCATTCACCCCCACACCCGGTGGGCGCTGCTGATGCCCCTTCACACGTCGGGAGGAACCGGTCTCACCCTTGTCTCCGTCATGAGAGGGTGTTCGTTGGTCGTCACCAATCCGGATGCGGCAAAAATTCTGGATATCATCGACCGGGATAAAATCACCTTTACCCAATTCAGTCCGACACTCCTTGCCAATGTGATCCGCCACCCCCATGCAAAACATACGGACTTTTCTCACATTGAGCAGTGGTTTACATCCGCCGCACCCATCTCTCGGGAGTTGTTGAAGGAAGGTGCTTCATACCTGGGGGAGAAATTCATTCAGCTCTACGGCACGACGGAAACCGCTCTTCTGGGGACTGTCCTGAGGCCCCAGGAGGTCAGTGTGGAGGGGGGCAAGGCAAAACGATTGACCTCCATCGGCAAGGCGTGTCTCGGCTACCAGACCCGGGTGCTGGATGGGGAGGGAAATGCCGTGGGCCCCGGCGGGATCGGTGAACTGGCCGTTAAGGGAGATGCCGTCTGCGACGGCTACTGGAACAAACCGGAAGCGGACGATTTCCGTGACGGCTGGTGGCATTCGGGCGACATGGTCCAAGTGGATGAGGATGGCTTCTATTACGTGGTGGACCGAAAAAAGGACATGATTGTCACCGGCGGACTCAACGTCTACCCCCGGGAAGTTGAAGACGTGATCTCCGCCCACGAAGCGGTTCATCTGGTATGTGTGATCGGCGTTCCCCATGAAAAATGGGGGGAAGCGGTAAAGGCTGTGGTGGTGCTCAAGGAGGATACCCTATGCACTGAAACGGAAATGGTGGAATTCTGCGCTGAGCGTATGGCTTCCTATAAGAAGCCCAAATCCGTGGATTTTGTCGATCTGTCGCAAATGCCCATGACGGGGGGTGGGTACAAGATTTTGCGGCGGGAGTTGCGGGACCGGTATCGTGAAAAATTCGCCAACGACAAAGGAGAAGTCTGGGGTGCGGTCTAACCCATATTGAGGAGAAAAAAATGGATTTTGAACTTTCAAAAGAGCAACAGGATATTCGTCAGGCGGCCAGGGAGTTTGCACTGGGCGAACTCAAGGATATCGCCGCGGAGTGTGATCAAAATGAGACCTATCCTCCCGAACTGATCAAGAAGGCGGGCGAACTGGGGTTTTTGGGCGTTTTCATCGATGAGGCAAGCGGCGGCGCGGGACTGGGTTTCCTGGAACACGCCATCATCCTGGAGGAATTCTGGAAAGTTGACCCGGGATTGGGACAGCAGCTCTGTTCCGTCTCCTTCGGGGCCGAGGAGTTTCTGCTTTTCGGAACCGAGGATCAGAAACGGAAATTTCTGACGCCGGTGGCGGAAGGGGACGCCATCATGGGATTTGCCATCACCGAACCGGATGCCGGCAGCGACACCCTTTCGGCGTCGACCACCGCCGTTTTGGAGGGGGATGAATACCGGATCAACGGCAGCAAGGTCATGATCGGAAACGGCGCCGTGGGAGACTTCCTTCTGGTGTTCTGCCTCACGGACCCGGAGGAGAAGAGACGCTCCAAACGTCACAGCATCATCGTTGTGGAAACGGACCGGCCCGGGTATGAAGCGGATACCATGCATGGAAAAATGGGGCTTCGCGCCTCCAATACCGCCAATGTGTTTCTTTCGGATGTGCGGGTTCCCAAAGAGAACCTGGTGGGAGCGCGGGGGAACGGTTTTGCACAATTGATGGCCTTTTTCGATCGTTCCCGGGCCTATGTGGCGGCCCACGGCGTAGGCCTTGCACAGGGGGCCCTGGATCTTGCCCTGGCCCATGTTCGAAGCCGGGAACAGTTCGGCAGAAAGATCGGCTCATTTCAAGCCACCCAGTTTAAAATCGCCGATATGTCCACCCGGGTGGAGTTGGCCAGAACCCTCACCCACAAGGCCTGCACCCTTCTGGACCTGGGAAAAGGGAATACCAACACCACGGCCATGGCCAAAATGTTTGCGGCCAGAACAGCGGTGGAAGTGGTGGATGAGGCGTTGCAGCTCCATGGGGGGTACGGCTATTTCAACGAACAGGACATCGAACGGTTCTACCGGGGCGCCAAGGTGCTGGAAATCTACGAAGGGGCCAAAGAGGTGGAAAAAATGATCATTGGCAGGAATGTGATCGGAAAGCTTTAACCCTTATTAACGAAGAGGATGGCCATGGAAAAAGAATACACCATTGTGGGTGAACGGATGAAACGGACGGACAGCCTCGCCAAGGTCACCGGAACGGCGCCCTTTACGGCCGATATCAAGCTTCCCAGAATGCTATGTGCCAAGGTGCTCAGAAGTCCCCATGCACATGCCAAAATTTTAAGTATCGATACGAGCAGGGCGTTGAAACTCTCGGGCGTCAAGGCGGTGGTGACGGCGGCCGATACCCACGGCGTCAAATGGGGGGTCTTCAAGTACACCCAGGACCATCCCATGCTGGCCATGGATAAGGTTCGGTATATCGGAGAGGATGTGGCAGGCGTCGCGGCCGTGGATGAAGAGACGGCCCTTCGAGCCCTGGATCTCATAGACGTGGAATACGAGCCCCTGCCGGCGGTCTTCACTCCCGATGATGCCATGAAAGAGGGAGCCCCGTTGATTCATGAGGAATACGCCCATAACATCAATATTCACGTGAAAATCGATGTGGGAGACGTGGACAAGGCGATTGAAGCGGCGTACCTGGTGAGGGAGGATACCTTCCAGGCGGCGGGCGAAGCCTATTCAACCCTTGAATCCTATGCGGTGGTGGCCTCCTACGCCAGCGGGTTTCTGGACCTGTGGATGCCCAACGCCGGCCCCCACGTGCGGGCCAAGGCGCTTTCCAATATGCTGAAACTGCCCCTCAACAAGGTGCGGGTCAGACACATCAACGTGGGCGGGCATTTCGGGGCCCGCTCCGAAGTCTCCCCCGGTGACCTGGTGGCCTCCCTTCTCTCCATCAAGACGGGGCGTCCCGTCAAACTCGTTCTCACACGGGAGGAAAACGCCGCCTGTACGCGCCAGATTCACGACATCCAGGCGACCATCAAGACCGGGGTCAAGAAAGACGGCACCATCGTTGCCAAGGATTTCAAGGTCGTCTACGACGGCGGGGCCTACAGCAGCACCGGCCCCATCGCCACGTCCATCCCCTACTATGTCTATGAAGAAGCCTACCGCTTCCCCAATGTCCGGTACAATGGCTATCGCGTCATCACCAACAAGGGGATCCGCGGCATGTACGGGGCCCACGGCAGGGCCTTTCTCTGCGGCAACGAAGTGCAGCTGGACATGATCGCTCAAGAACTGGGGATGGATCCAATGGAGATCCGGCTCAAAAACGGTCTCAAGGTGGGAGAGGAGACCGCCACAAAATCGGTCATCATCAGCGGCGGTCTCGCCGAACCGATCCGCCAGGCCGCGGAAAAGGCCCACTGGACGGAAAAGCGCGCTGCACTGAAGAAAGGAGACGGGATCGGCATGGGGTGCATCGCCATCATGTGCGGTTTCCCCATGGGATTTCGGTCCGGCTCGGCGTGCTATGTTAAAATCAACGACGACGGACAGGCCACCATCGTGAGCGGCATCGTGGATACGGGCATGGGGAATGAGTCCATGGCAATCCAAATCGCTTCCGAAGTGCTGGGGATCCCGCCGGAAGACATCAACCTGGTCAACGCGGATACGGAGGTGACCAATCTGGATCCGGGCGCCTATTCCCAGGCCGCCAGCTTCGTGGGGGGGAACGCCGTAAAAAAAGCCTGCGAGGAAGCCAGGCGTCAGATCCTGGCTCTGGCCGCGGCCAAGCTGGACCACCCCATGAATGATCTCACCATAAAGGACCGCAACGTTATTTCCAAAACCGATCCGTCCAAGAAAATGCCCATGCGGTGGATTGTCCGTGAAGCCTTTTTCAAAGGGACACCCATTGCGGCAACGGGCGCCTACATGCCGAAAATCAGTTTCGACCGGGAATGGATCAAAAACCCACAGGGCCAGATGGCGGGGACCTATTCATTCGGCTGTTCCATCGCGGAGGTCACGGTGGACAAAGAAACCGGGCAAATCCGCATTCCCCACTTCACCGCGGCCCACGACTGTGGGAACCCCATCAACACCATGGCGGTGGAAGGGCAGATAGAGGGCTCCATCCACCAGGCCGGGGTGGCCGTTCTGACGGAGGAGAACCGGTGGAACGACGGCTGGTTGTTGAACCCCGACCTGCTGGAGTACAAAGTGCCGCTGGCCTGCGACATGCCCGAGATTGATACCCTGATTGTTCGCTCAAACGACCCGGAAGGACCCTTCGGGGCCAAGGAAGGGGGGCTCACAACGCGCATGAACGCCTACAGCGCCGTGGTCTGCGCCGCCCACAGTGCTCTGGGCGTACCCCTCAACCGGCTCCCGCTCACACCGGATCGGGTTTTAAAGGCCCTCGAAGAAGCGAAAGGGGGGGATGAAAGATGATACCTTCAGAATTGAATTACAGAAGCCCAGAGAGCGTCGAGGAGGCCCTCGATTTTTACCGCGAGTTCCGGGGTGAAGCGGTTTATTTGAGCGGGGGGACCGACCTGGTGCCACGCATGAAACTGGGGCTTTCAAAACCCGAAGCGGTCATCGACCTGAAGCGCATTGCGTCAATGTCCACCGTGGCCGAGGAAGGGGACCGGATCAGAATCGGATCCCTTGCGCCCCTTTTCCAACTGAAACAAAACGCTCTGGTGTTGGATCGCTTTCCCGCATTTTCCGCCTCGCTGGAAGCCACTTCCTGCGAATCCCTGCAAATGAGGGGCACCATCGGCGGAAACCTGCTTCAGAACACCCGATGCCTTTTCTACAACCAATCGGAATTCTGGCGCAAATCCAAGGGATATTGCCTGAAAATGGGCGGCGACATCTGCAATGCCGTCCCCGGTGTCAAGAAATGCTTTGCCAACTACGCGAGCGACAACGCACCCGCCTTGTGCACCCTTTCAGGGGAGGTGGTGCTTGAAGGACCCGAGGGGGAAAGGTGCCTCAATCTTTCGGAACTCTACAGCAACCGGGCCGACAAGCCTTTTGCGCTTAAACCGGGTGAGATTCTAACGGCAATCACCCTTCCCGACCGGAGGGTTGCCGGCGGATACGAAAAACTGCGGGTACGGGGCGCCATCGACTATCCGCTTCTGGGGGTTGCCTTTTCATATGGGGATGGAACGGGCAGGCTCGCCGTGGGTGCCGTGGGTGCCAGGCCCTACACGGTCCAATTAGACGAACCCACAAAAGACGCCGTGGGCGAGGCCATGGCCGCAGTCCTCAAACAGGTGACAACCGTTGCGAACACGGTTCTCGATGCCGACTACCGGAAGAAGATGATTCCCGTGCTGGCGGAAAGACTGATTAAAAAAGTGATGGAGGGGGTCGAGTGATGGAGCGATATGACGTCAATTTAAAGGTGAACGGCGAGTTAATGGCGTTGAATGTGAGAGCTGGTGAAACCCTCCTTGAGACCCTGAGGGAACGATTGGAGCTGACCGGTGCCAAGGAGGGGTGCGGGCTGGGGGCCTGCGGGAGCTGTACGGTTCTGTTAAACGGCTTTCCCACGCGGTCATGCATCGTGCTCACGTCCGAACTGGACGGCGCCCGGGTGGAGAGTATCGAAGGTTTGGCCGACGGCGCAACTCTGGACCCCCTTCAGGAGAGTTTTATGGAAAAAGGGGCTGTTCAGTGCGGCTTCTGCACATCGGGTATGATCATGACGGCCAAGGGGTTGTTGAACCGGAAACCGAACGCGGACAAAGGGGACATCATCCGCACCATGAGTTCCAATCTGTGCCGTTGTACCGGATACAAGAAAATTATCGAGGCCGTGGATGCCGTTTCATGCGCTGAAACGTCAAAGAGCGAATAAGGACAGGGAAAAGATATCATCCATGTTTGACGTCTAACAAAAAAGCAGGAGAGATGCTATGAAAGAGGCGGAAAAACTGAACATTATAAACAGCCTGAAACTGTTTGATGAAGCGTGTGATCTGGTGCCGGGAGGCGTTCTGGGGGCCAGAAAGCCCGGTGATTTTATCCAGGGAGAATACCCCGTATTTCTGGAAACCGGCAAAGGGTGCCGGTTGACGGACGTGGACGGCAATGAGTTCGTCGATTTTCTGTGCGGTTACGGCCCCATTATCCTCGGTTACCGTGAAGAGGAGGTGGATGACGCCGTCTTCAGACAGATCAAGGAGAAGGGGTTCTGCTTCACCCTGACCCAGGTATTCCAGAATCAACTGGCCGAAAAACTGACCCGGCTGGTTCCCTCGTCCGAGATGAGCATATTTCTGAAGACCGGCTCCGACGCCACCACCGCCGCTATCCGGATCGCCAGGGCCCATACCGGAAAGATAAAGGTGATGCGGTGCGGTTACCACGGCTGGCATGACTGGTGCGTTGAAATGAAGGGCGGGATTCCATCGAAATTTTATGAAGACGTGTTTGAATTTCAATATAATAAACTGGACCAACTGGAAGAGTTGATGTCCACCCATGGTGATGCGACCGCCGCCATCATCATGACGCCCTTCGGCCATCCCAACCATCAGGAGATGCAGGAACCCGAGCCCGGTTTTCTGGAAGGGGTCCGAAAGATCGCGGACCGGTACGGTGCGGTGCTGGTCTTTGATGAAATACGGACCGCTTTCAGGCTCAGAATGGGCGGCGCCCAAGAACTCTACGGCGTGACTCCCGACCTCACGGTTTTGGGAAAGGCCATTGCCAACGGTTATCCCATTTCCGTTGTGACCGGGAAAAAAGATGTGATGATGGCCGCCGCAGACAAACTTTTCATTTCGTCCACCTTTTTTCCTAACAGCGAAGGGTTTGTGGCCGCACTCAAGACCATCGAGATCCTTGAGCGGGACAAGGTGCTGGAGAATATCTGGGACAAGGGGGACCGTTTCATGGCGGGAATCCGAAAACGCCTCGACCAATATGATGTGGGCGCCCGGTTGAGCGGGGTCGCCCCCATGTTTTACATCACCTTTCCCAAAGACGAAGCAGATAATTATAAACAAAAACGCAAGGACTTTTATACCCAACTCATCCGCAAAGGATTCTTTTTCTCACCCTATCACCACTCTTACATCAGCTTTCGGCACACGGAAGAGGACCTGAATTTGACCCTTACGGCCATTGAGGAATCCCTTTCCTTTGTGAAAGAAAAATACCAAGGAAAAGGCGGCGATTAGGCGTTTCCGGGCGGGGGGATCACGGGACATCCGGGTCGACTCCCCGCCTTTCAAAACCCATAAGACTTTTTGATGGGATCGAGTATCTCTGAAATCCAATTGCGATTCAGAATATTCGAAAGGCAAATTCAGGGTAATGAATTCGCGATCATTCGTCCAAAATCAAAAAGATATCAAAAGAATTTTGGCAGGCTGATATCATCGGTTGTCAGTTATGTCAATCCATTGAAGCCATAAGATACCATCTGTATCCTTGAGTTTTCAGTGGTAACCGCCGATCAAGGATGGGATAATAAACCTTGACTTTTAACGTGCACGAAATTCGGTGTTAAAGGCCATTTCTGACCCTTAATTTCCTGTGACCCGACCCCCCATATATTGTGGTTGGGAAAAAATCAATTTTATTACAGATTAATAGCAGCTAGTGCCAGTTTTATTCATCTGAAGCCCTGTGCCAAGCATCTATAGCGCGAGCAAATTCATTTCCTTGCTTGTGTAGTATCTCGCAGCGGAAACCTATCTATATATACCCCTAATTTTATTCAGTTTATGGGCCTTACCCGAGTGGGTTCGCTTCATCAAAGGCGTTTTCACAAACCGTATCCAGCCATTCTTGAATTTGCTCTCGGTAGTCGTCGGTACCCGCCTCCATGCCACAGGACCGGCATGTCACTTTGGTATTCACTCAGCGGCCGTTTAATTCAGCAGGACCGCCGCAGAATATACAGTTCAACTGGGCCATCCGTTTCTTCCTTTAAATCTGGTCCTCATGACCTTACCGAATGTTTTTGAATCTGCCGCGGGCCGTATTGAGATCATAAATATTGAAGTTGGCTTTAATGTCAGATCCCTCGTAATGGAGCACAAAGTTCAGCGATGCCGAGCCGTCTTCACCGGCTCGAATGCGGTGAAACACGCCGCGCGGCCAGACCAGCATGGCCGCTCCATCGTAAAGGATAGAGAAGCCGGAAGGAAGGCTAATCGCTATCAAACGCCGCCCGGGTTCGTTTAATTTGACTTTGTAAAGATAACCCTTGACTTCCTGGCCGAAAAATGGTAGCAACATATCATTATGCTAACACCAACGGAAACATTCTACTGAGCAAAGGAGCGAATCTTATGCAACCCCCCACCCGTCCCCCTTGGGGGACGTGGGGAGTCGCTTTTTTACATTCGTGGACAGCTACGCGGGACACTTTCAATCCTACCGTCATGATGTTTCGGATAAGGCCCGGCAGTACGCTTGCGGTCTGATGCAAGCCGGTCAGAGTAAGAACATGGACCGGATGGCCGAAGTTGTGCCGGACTCCAAGTCGCGGAACCTTCAACAATTTCTGACCCATTCCAAATGGAATCATAGAGAGGTTATCGATCATGTAGCCCAGGATGTGGATAAATTTTTGGGCGGCCCCAATGCTTGCCTGCTTATAGATGAAAGCGGGTTTGCGAAGCAGGGGAAAGAATCGGTCGGAGTTTCTCGTCAGTGGTTGGGTCGCTTCGGCAAGGTGGACAATGGTCAAGTGGCCGTCTTTGGTGCACTGTCTAATGGCGCCTACGTGGCTCCTGTTGATGTCCGGCTCTATTTGCCCCAGAAATGGACGGATGATCCGGAACGGTGTGAACGTGCGGGCATACCGGAAGAAGAACAAACTTTTCGAACGAAGATTGAACTTGCTGAGGAAATTGTTCAACATGCACGGGAGAACGATCTTCGCTATGGCTGGGTAGGAGCCGATGCAGGATATGGTAAAGGCCCCGGGTTTTGTTTTGCTCTTGATGCGATGGGTGAAACGTTTTGCGTGGATCTTCATTCCGATTTTAGAGTGTATCTGAAAAATCCGGAGCCCTACTTGCCAAAAACGCCATCTGGCCGGCCAGCTAAAAAATACCAGAGTGATCAAGAGGGGATTGAGGTTGGGCAAGTCGTGAAGTCTCTCCCTCGTCAGCGCTGGAAGAAAGTGGTCCTGCGAAAGACCACACGCGGAATACTCATGGTTCGGGCTTGCCGTGTGAAGGTTTATGTGTGGGATGGCGAATCGGATAATGTCAAATTTTGGACGTTGATTGTAACCAAGTCCTTGGATGACAATTCGGACGTGAAGATTTCCCTGAGCAATGTGACACAACGCACCACGCTGAAACGATTGGGATGGATGCAACGCCAAAGGTTTTGGATTGAGCGCACATTTGAGGATGCCAAAAGCGAGTGTGGAATGGCCGATTACCAAGTCAGAAAATGGCAAGCTTGGCACCATCACATGGCTCTTGTGATGATGGCTATGTTGTTTATGCTTTCTGAAAGAATTTCTCATGAGGAAACTTACCCACTTCTATCCTGCGCGGATATTGAAAAATTGCTTACCCATTTTCTTCCTCGCCGTGATGTCACTGAAGAGGAGGTCATCTTTCAACTGGAGGAACGTCACCGTATGCGCCAAAAGGCAATGGAGTCTCATGCGCGCTGTCAGGAAAAAAGGTTGGAAAAGGACTGACGGCGACAATTATTTTTACGAAGTCAAATTAAGTCCCGGTGGCGCCTTGTGGGAAGTCCTACTTCATGACCGTTTGGTAAGGGTCACCTCCGCCGATCTGATTGGCTAGTTTGGCTGGGCCGGAAAACGATTTCAGCTCCACAATGTAGCCCAGGAGCTTTTCTCTTGGCATGCCGGCCAGTGTTCGTGCCATCTTCGCTCGGGCCACCCAGAACATGGGGTTGGACGGACCGCCTTTGCAATATAGCTCATCGGCCTTTACGCCCGTGGCATTATAGGCCTTATTCCAGTCAAAGCCGAGCACCAAGCCGGTGCATGAGTCTTTCTTTTGATTGACGCGCATGGCCACTGTCATGGGATCGACGCCGTCAACGCCGTACTCCTTTAGCTTTTTCCCGTTGATAGCCATTGAATAGCCGGATGACTTGCCGGGAGTGGCGTTGAACATGACCTGCAGAGCGTCCGCCCAGCATTTGGCCGGAGCGCTGGAAAAGACGTATTTATCGCCGGGGCCCAGAGGAAGTTTATACATAACGTACTGACCGGCGATATAGCCGGCGTTGACGCCGGGGCAGAAATGGTCATGAAACGCGGCGGAAAGTAAGAGCGTCCAGGGCGGATTGACGGCCCAGGTCAGACTGAAGCTGACCACGGAAAAGGTGTTGGGGCCGATCAGACCGGAAGCGGCCCGTTTCCAACCTTGAGACATCAGAATCTTATCCGGGGCGGCGTCAAGGATTTGCTGATCGAAATCAGAGCCGGTCCATTTAACGAAAACGATTTTATTCGAACTCTTTTGATACAGAGAAAACCAGAGCGGATCGAGGATCGAGCTGTGGATGAGAATCAGGTTCCGTGAACCGATGCTGCATCCAGCATCCTTCTGTACCAAATCGATGAACTGCTCGGTGCTCCGTCCGTCCACCATCCCGTAACCTGCGTTGGTCAGGAGCAGCAGGCCGTCATGATCGTTTGTGGCGCCTAATCCCGAAAGCGCCTGTTGCAAGGCAGCCCCAGCCGTGTCCATCCACGGCGTTCCAGCAGCTAAAACGGATGTCCCAGTCAAAAGCATTGTGCCGAGTGTTAAAACAAAAAGTAAACGAATACGTTTCATGTCATCCTCCAATCTGATTAAATTTAAACGATTTTCAATATCTTTCTTCAGAAAGCAGTTGTTAATTCTCTATGGAAGAAAATAACGGTTGAGAGTTGAATACCCCTTATTATTCAAATGTTTACGTTTTTCTTCCACAGTCTGATCAAGTATGCGCATTTGTAATGAACTCAATTTTACTTGATATTCACATAAAATACCAACCTTACTGCAGAAAAAGCGTTGACTTTCCCCTGCCGACATGGCAAAGTATGCGCAATATGATTGAATATTGCGCATACTTTGCCATGGGGTGGATATGGACGTAGAAAAGGCCATCAAGGAATTTCAAAAACGAAAAGTGGCTACGGTCGAAGACATTTCCAGACTCCTTGAGTCTTCCGTGACAACCGCCAGAAGACAATTGAAAAAGTGGCGGACCTACACAAGTTTTAACATGAACGGCCGCTATTATAGCCTTCCTGGAATTCCGCGATTTGATGAAAACGGTATCTGGAAATATCGGCAGATCCTTTTTTCTCAATATGGAAACCTCATGCAGACAATTTCTCAGCTTATCGGAAGATCACAAACGGGATTGAATGCCAGACAGATCGCACAACTGGTTGAAATTGCCCCTAACAGCTCCGTTTTTTCCCGGTTGCAGCATACTCCGGGAATCAGAAGAGAAAAGCATCAAGGGCGTTTTGTGTACTTCTCCGAGAATAAATATCAGGAGCAAAAATCGGGATTATCCTGGCCGCATGATGTCAGATTTCCAACAGATTCGGAAAGCGTTATGATTCTTGTTCAACTTGTCAAACACCCCCATAGCACCATCCAGGAACTGTTTGAAAGAGTTGCCGAGCAGGGAACCCGGATTGAACCCCATGCAATTGAGGCTTTCCTGAACCATCATGGTTTGTTAAAAAAAATTCCGGGTACAAGGTGATCCGTTGCCTTAAAAATCATATGGAGAAGGTTGTGGAAAGTATCTCCGCAGGCAACCTGTTTTTTGAAATGCCAACGGTGCACTTCTTTTCAGAAGAGGCCTTCCGTTTCGGGAGCAATAAAGTGTTAAAGACACGGGAAAGGAAAGTCGTGACGCTGGATATCGGCGCATTCCGGGCCAAAGAAACCATCATGCAATCGGAGGATTACGCTAAGGTATACACTTCCCGGGAGTTGAAAAAGCTTACACCACACCGCTGTACATTCGGCTACGATGTTATTGTCTATGTGGGGTATGCCCTTTTTGTTCGCTGCCGCGGCGAAAAGGATATTGTAGAAGAATTGGCCCGGAGAAACATCTCGATTTCTGATAGAGAAGTGAGCTTTTTAGGCAAGAAGTTTGTCACCTACCTTGCCGTGGCCCATCGGGAAGGTCGCCAAAAGATAAGAAATGCGATGGATCAGCGCGGCGGATATATCCTTCACGTCGATGGAACATGCGAGGGAGACAGCCCACACCTGTTTACAGGCTTGGATGGTATTGCCGAAATCGTCCTGGACAATATAAAAATCCCTTCGGAACGGAGCGAGTTGCTCATTCCGTTCTTTGAAAAAATCAAAGAGCAATATGGAGACCCAATCGCATTGGTTCATGACATGGGGAAGGGAATCCTTTCGGCTGTTGCAACGGTATTCCCGGGAAAACCTGATTTTATCTGCCATTTTCATTTTTTAAGAGATATCGGCAAGGACTTGATGGAAGATGAATACAAAAAAATCAGGAATCGCCTCAAAAAACACAAGATTCGTGGTTCGCTTCGACGGATGGCCAAAAGTCTTGAAGGGGCTGCTATTCAAGATCCCAGGTTAATGGAGAGATTGAATGGCGACATAAAGAATGGCAATATTACAACCAGTGCCGAAATGCCCATCGCGTCTGCATTTGCTTTGATTAATTGGGTTTTTGACATATCAGCGGAACTAAATGGATATGGCTTCCCTTTCGACCTTCCCCACCTTGTTTTCTACCGCAGGTTGAAAACGGTTTACGCCCTTGTTGAGACAATTTGGGAAAGTCCACACAAATACGATAAGACGCATAAACCTCTTCACAAACTTTTCAGATTGATCAAACCGGTCATCGATGATCAAATCCTAGAAAAATCCTCCAAAGGGCTCGATGAGAAAGCAGATATCTTCAATGCACTGCGAAAAGCTCTCCGCATCGCACTTCCCGAGGGAAAAAATGGCCTCAATGATGATGGCGTTGATACGGATATGAAAACGATCAAAGAAAAGGTAGCAGCGTTCCGGGAAAAATTTAAACCTGACGAAAATCCTTCAATCAGTGATGAATACAAAAAGATGATTGAGCAGATAGATACATATTGGGATAAGCTATTCGCAGATCCCATCTCTGTTCATACCGCTACTGGAGAACAACTTATCCAGCCACAACGAACCAACAATATTCTGGAGCGCTTTTTCAGGGATCTCAAGAGAGGATCTCGCAAAAAGACGGGAACTATTTCTTTGAACAAGACTTTGAAAACCATTCTGTCAGACACTCCCCTCGTCAAGAACCTTGACAACAAGGAATATCTCAACATTATCCTCGATGGTTGCGACACATTAGAACAACGTTTCGCGCGGGTTGACAGCCAATTGGTTTTGCAAGAGTTGGAGAAAAACAAGAAAGAAACCGGCAGGCTTCCGCAAATTTTGAAAAAAATGATCAGAGAACCGGCGTTCCCTCGAAAAGTGGGAGTACTGTTTGGGTGTTAAGCAAAATCAAGGCCAACCGTTATTTTCGGCCATGGTTAATTCTTTATCGGTCTGAACCGCCATGCGGCTTCATGCCGGTGTTGGAACCCGGCGGGCTGCTGCAAAATTGATAAAATTCCCTCAATTTTCTTCTCAATAGGGGAGCACAAAAATGAAACGTTTGCTATGGTTAGCGGGTCGATGTTCCGACAAGAAAAACCTCGTCTATTCGTGATACAAGACAGCCAAAGGGTCTTTTCCATCCGGGAACATGGCACTGAAAGGCTCTTGCTTTCCCAGATTGAAGGCGGTACAAAAATTCATGCCCTTACGGCTTCCGGTCATCATAAGCGGCATTGCTTCGGCCACATCGAGCCCCCCGTCTTCGCCAAGGACATCATCCCGAACTTCCAACCGCAAAACCCTTCCAAGTAGCAGAACAAACTTTTCCTCTTCGTACTCCCTGACCAGTTCACATTCCATCCAGGCGTAACACCCCGCGATTCCCGGGGCCTTGATGGAAACGGAAGGCTTCTCATCGAACCCCGCCAATATGAACTCATCCGTCTCCGGCGAGCTGTGACGCGCGGTGGGCAAGACTTTATCGGCCATGTCGGTGCCGGCTAAATTCAAGACAAATTCATGTGTGTCACGTATGTTTTGCAGTGTATCTCGTTTTTTGGCCGAAGCGGCCAGAATCAGGTCAAGAGGCCGCAGGACCGGCATAACGCAAGACCAAGGGGCGATGTTGCGAACACCGTCCCGACTGATTGTGGAAATAAAAGTCACCGGCAAGGGCATGACACCTTCCCTCATGAATGGCTTCAAAATCATCAGCATCTCCTTCTGGCATAAAAAAACGCCACGAAGTCATCTCTCCTGCAAGATAATGACACCTTCGTGGCGTTTTGTATGGATCGTGTTCAGTTTTTACGAGTCGGGCTTCTTGCCCGTGCTTCGATTATATGAACTCACTTTTTTGGGTTCGGAGCGTAGGGGATTTCGCCTTGTGTGTCAAGGGTAAAGTGGACGTAGCACGTGGTAGTCCTTCGATTTATCTGAAAATCCGCAAGGTAAGGGGAGGACATTCAGAGGCAGGGAAGGTAGATCTGGGGCCATATTTTTGTGAAAAGGATGATAGTTGCCTGAAAAGAGGTTATGCCTCTTCCCTTGTGGGCCGGATCGCCAACGGAGCTATCCCAAGTTTGGGCCAAGCTGTGGTCTATTGAGGGTATAAGACCTTCCTTGAAGCTTAAACTTTGAATAACTGACATCTAAACGGTGGGCGGCTTGAAAAACCTTGGGCGACCTTTTTTGCATTAGCACACCTGTTGATATTACATCTGTTAGTCTCTCATTTGAAACTTAGTCGTATTATTTGAGGAGTTGTGCCGTCGTAAAGAATGTCCGCCTGACGCCGTTAGCTGCACCAAGCCGCAACAGCAATTCTAATTTTTGCTGAGCTTTTACTTTTTCTTTTTGGCTTTCCACACCTTTGCCTATAACATTCTCAATTAGAAAAAATGAATGCCTTTGAAAACATGTTCAGAATCTTATTAGAGATCCTCGATCTTAAAGAATACAAAGTTCGCGATTCTACATCCTTTTCATTAGCTGGTTTGCAGCTGTGAGCATCGGATCCCATACCGGACTGAAAGGCGGCGCATAGGCCAGATCAGACTGGCTGAACACCTCTACAGTCATTTTTGCATGAAGGGCCAAAGCCGGCGCATTGATCCTGTGAGCGGCCCCCTCCCTTCCCACCATCTGGACCCCTAGGAGCAGGCCGGATTGTTTATCGCCAACCATCTGTACACCCATGGTGGTAGATCCCGGGTGGGCGTGGGCGCGTGTCCTGGTCTGAATGGCGACCTCCACCGGATCGAAGCCTACGTCCCTGGCTTCTTTCACGTTTAATCCCGTGCGGGCCACCTGGAGATCAAACATTTTGAAGACGGACGTTCCTGCCACGCCGTTAAGGAACACCTCTTTACCTGTAATATTATCGGCCACGGCCCATCCTCCCCTGTTGGCCCTCAGGGCAAGGGGGATCCACGTCTTTTTTCCGGTTACCACATGATAGGCATCTGCACAGTCGCCGGCAGAATAGATATCTTCCTTAGACGTCAGAAGGGTTTTGTCTACAGCAATGGCCTTATGAGGTCCTAATTCAAGCCCCGCTTTTTCAGCTATCTGGCTGTTGGGTGTCACCCCGATGGCCACGATGACCATCTGAGCATCCAGTTCCAGATCGGAACAAACCAATTTATAGCCCCCATCAACCTTTTCGATGCCTTTCACCTCGTGACCCGGATACATGTTTACGCCATGGCGCTCAATTTCTTCTTTGACCATGGCAGAGAGCGTATCGTTCATCCAGGGAAGGAAAACCGGGCGGGGTTTGACCAGGTCCACCTCTATGTCTCTTGAACGGAGGGCTTCGCACATCTCGAGTGCAATATATCCCATTCCGATAATGACAACCTTTTTGACCTGACGGTTGACAATGAACTGCTTGATTTTGCGGCCATCCTCCAGGTTCTTCAGACCCAGTACCCCTTCCTGTTCAAATCCGGGCAGGTGGGGGATAATGGGAGAGGCGCCGGTAGCGATCAACAATTTGTCGTAGGGTACCTGAAAGTCATCGCCGTTTGATGTCCGTCCTTTCACGGTTTTTGCTGCAGGGTCGATGGCCTCCACACAATGGCCGGTCCTGAGGTCGATACTCTGTTTTTCCCTGAAGACCTTGGCGTGTCTCACCACAAGATCATCCATCTCCCGATCCGGTTCGGCAATGTTATAGGGCATTCCGCAAGCGCTGTAAGACACATCCTCCGTCTGTTCCAGTACAGTTACTTCCATGTCAGGCTGATTTCTTTTGGCGCGACTTGCGGCGCTCATGCCTGCGGCATCTCCGCCGATGACGATGAACTTCATGATGCTTTTCTCCTTTGTCGCTGAGGGTTCAATGTTTAGGTTTCAGAAGCAATTCGGTCCCCAGTATAAGGGGCTCCGGCTGAAAAGCAATGGCATCCGGAGCCCTATTTTCAAGTAAGTGTTCCTCGTTTAGGTTTCGGGTGTTTTATCCAATTCTGAAATGCGTTTCTGAATGTCGTCAAGGACTGATTCAATTTCGGTTGCCTGTGCCTTCAGCATACGGAGTTCATTGGAAACGTTCATGTTGCCGGCAGTATTGTACTGAGCAGCGTTACCTTGCGGGTAGCCGGCCGCTCTGCGGAAACCGCTACCGGGTCCTCGACCTCTTCCGGCGCAATATCCTCGACTGAATCCCTGTCGCCCTAAAAAGGGCTGGAATCCTAAGTCTTGGCCAGCGCAGTAACCACGTCCACCGCCTGTCATGGGGCCTGCCCCCATGGGTCCTGTTCCGTTAAATCTCGGCATTTGTATCACCTCCTTTCTTTTAAAAAGGGCCGCCTCTGCCACGCCGTCGCCGCCTGTGGCAGCGTGAAGGCATTTCAAAGTGTCCTCCCTCAATACGAAGAACCCTTCCATCGACCAGGGTTTCTGCAACCGTTTTCCTGGCTTGGGTCAGGATGCGGCCGAAGGTTTGTCTTGAGACATTCATTCGTTGGGCCGCCGCTTCCTGACTGAGGCCCTCATAATCGCTAAGCCGAATGGCCTCCAGACCTTCAAGGGGGAGGAACAGTGCTTCCGTTCCTTTCGAATGAAGGGGATGAGGGTTGAACCTGTTTATCAGAGGAGGTCCATCGACGAACCTTGGTTTTTGCGGTCTGGGCATGACGACTCCTTTTTTATTATGAGCATTCGCTCATAATATAGGGTACACATTGCAGCCTGTCAAGCATTATTATGAGCGTATGCTCATTTCAAGGCAGCCCATTTCCATGGCGGATTCAAACCCAAAAGCAGTTGCCAACAATTGTGAGCCCTGTAAAATTGAAAGATAAGAGTTGTTGACTCACGAATTTGATTCTTCAAACGAAGCCCTTTACAATAAATTTCAATGTTGATATTTAGTGATTATCCGTAAATAAGCTGTACTATTTTCATTGCGTTTGCTATGCTGGCCACCATTGGAAAACCTAGCAATGGAGGCCATATGGGAAAGATCCAGTCGTGGGAAGTTTCCGATGCTTTCTGGGAGAGAGTTGAACCCCTCATTCCAGAGCCACAACGTGACCCAAGTAAGACATACAAGCGCAAGGCTGGTGGAGGCCGGAAGCGAATTCCACCGCGTCAGGTTTTCGAGGCCATCATGTACGTGCTGCGAACCGGTTGCCAATGGAAGGCGTTGCCCAAGGAGCGATTTGGAAGCCCAAGTGCAATACACACCCATTTTATGCAATGGATGCGTGCGGGATTTTTCGTTACCCTGTGGCGGCGTGGGCTTGCCGAATATGATGAAATGGAGGGTATCGCCTGGAAATGGCAAAGCATAGATGGAGCCATGGTGAAGGCTCCCCTGGCACAAGAGGCGGTTGGTCGGAATCCGACCGACAGGGGGAAAAAAAGGGACCAAGCGACATCTTTTGGTGGACGGCCGTGGTGTCCCGTTATCGCTCGTCGTGACCGGAGCAAATCGGCATGATGTAACACAGCTTGAGCTTGTTTTGGACGAGATCATCTTAGAAAGACCCGAGGACATTGAGCAACATTTATGCGCGGACAAGGCCTATGGCGGTGAACCGGCATTGAAAACCATCCTTTCTAAAAGATACATTCCCCACGTGAAAACAAGGGGAGAAGAAATCCAAGAAAAAGCGACCAATCCCAACTGGAAAGCCAGGCGATGGGTGGTTGAGGTGACTCATTCATGGTTCAATCGCTTTCGAAAAATTCTCGTGCGCTATGAAAAGCTCGCCGACACCTATATGGCCTTATTGCACATGGCCGCTGCAATCATCGCGTTCAGAAAAGTCGATATTATTTACGGATAATCACTAAGTCGGTTCACATTTTTAAGAAAGCGACAAGAGATATCAGGTGGTATAAAAAAAATTTGAACTACTATTTTGACTTCGTAAAGATAACCTTTGACTTCCTGGCCGAAAAATGGTAGCAACATATCATTATGCTAACACCAACGGAAACATTCTACTGAGCAAAGGAGCGAATCTTATGCAACCCCCCACCCGTCCCCCTTGGGGGACGTGGGGAGTCGCTTTTTTACATTCGTGGACAGC
Source organism: Desulfatiglandales bacterium (assembly GCA_963663335.2). Classification (GTDB taxonomy): domain Bacteria; phylum Desulfobacterota; class DSM-4660; order Desulfatiglandales; family Desulfatiglandaceae; genus NaphS2. The sequence continues at coordinate 73,546 of CAXXLN010000003.1, forward strand.
TACGCGGGACACTTTCAATCCTACCGTCATGATGTTTCGGATAAGGCACGGCAGTACGCTTGCGGTCTGATGCAAGCCGGTCAGAGTAAGAACATGGACCGGATGGCCGAAGTTGTGCCGGACTCCAAGTCGCGGAACCTTCAACAATTTCTGACCCATTCCAAATGGAATCATAGAGAGGTTATCGATCATGTAGCCCAGGATGTGGATAAATTTTTGGGCGGCCCCAATGCTTGCCTGCTTATAGATGAAAGCGGGTTTGCGAAGCAGGGGAAAGAATCGGTCGGAGTTTCTCGTCAGTGGTTGGGTCGCTTCGGCAAGGTGGACAATGGTCAAGTGGCCGTCTTTGGTGCACTGTCCAATGGCGCCTACGTGGCGCCTGTTGATGTTCGGCTCTATTTGCCCCAGAAATGGACGGATGATCCGGAACGGTGTGAACGTGCGGGCATACCGGAAGAAGAACAAACTTTTCGAACGAAGATTGAACTTGCTGAGGAAATTGTTCAACATGCACGGGAGAACGATCTTCGCTATGACTGGGTAGGAGCCGATGCAGGATATGGTAAAGGCCCCGGGTTTTGTTTTGCTCTTGATGCGATGGGTGAAACGTTTTGCGTGGATCTTCATTCCGATTTTGGAGTGTATCTGAAAAATCCGGAACCCTACTTGCCAAAAACGCCATCTGGCCGGCCAGCTAAAAAATACCAGAGTGGTCAAGAGGGGATTGAGGTTGGGCAACTCGTGAAGTCTCTCCCTCGTCAGCGCTGGAAGAAGGTGGTCCTGCGAAAGACTACACGCGGAATACTCATGGTTCGGGCTTGCCGTGTGAAGGTTTATGTGTGGGATGGCGAATCGGATAATGTCAAATTTTGGACGTTGATTGTAACCAAGTCCTTGGATGACAATTCGGACGTGAAGATTTCTCTGAGCAATGTGACACAAGGCACCACGCTGAAACGATTGGGATGGATGCAACGCCAAAGGTTTTGGATTGAGCGCACATTTGAGGATGCCAAAAGCGAGTGTGGAATGGCCGATTACCAAGTCAGAAAATGGCAAGCTTGGCACCATCACATGGCTCTTGTGATGATGGCTATGTTGTTTATGCTTTCTGAAAGAATTTCTCATGAGGAAACTTACCCACTTCTATCCTGCGCGGATATTGAAAAATTGCTTACCCATTTTCTTCCTCGCCGTGATGTCACTGAAGAGGAGGTCATCTTTCAACTGGAGGAGCGTCACCGTATGCGCCAAAAGGCAATGGAGTCTCATGCGCGCTGTCAGGAAAAAAGGTTGGAAAAGGACTGACGGCGACAATTATTTTTTACGAAGTCAAACTATTTGTTGGCAATGGTCAGACCGCTGGCTATGGACTTAACGATTAATCAATGAAAAGGTTCAATTGCTTCGGTGCTTTTTTCGAAATCCGATCAGGCAGTTGTTTATCGTCCTTTTGCAGGATAAGATCACTTTTAGCGCTTGTTCCATCCAACTTCTCCAGAAGTTGAGAAAATTCCGATTGCGACACCCATCCCATGTTCTGTGTGTCTGAAGCCTGGCGCAAAATATTTAGAAGTTCAGCTCCGTAATCAGAATTCCAGGAAATCGCCTTGTATCGTAGTACCAATTCCATTAATTGGGATTTGATGATGCTGGCGTTCGGTCCGATTTCATGGGGTTTCTGCCAGTGATCTGTTTGTGAAACAATACCTAATCCGATGAGGAGGGACAAATGGATTATTGAGTGCTGATCAAAAGCATAGTTTCCAATGGTCCGATTGGCTTTAATCCAATTCATGGAACCGGTTTCGCATGTACAAACGGCAAGGGCCAAAAAGTCCATCAGCGGCGGACCTATTTTCCAGAGTGGGTGTTTGCTATCGTGTTTTAAGAAGTAATGCCCGGTCCATTGTTTTATTCTGCTCCAATAGGCTTTTTCCTCATCTGTTATGGGCCAGCTCTGAGGGTCAACGACAAAAAGTAATGATCGATAGAGCCGAATTTTTGCTGGATTTGTGATGCTTTTCTCAGCCCATCGACACCATTTCCATTCCATGACAGGGGTCCAGAACGGAAAAGTGTTCATCGGTTCCCCCGCATACCGAGCAATCGCATACCACCTGATATCAGTTCTCGTCAAAAGAGCATCGGAGTCAGCCGTTGAAGGATCCAGGCTGTTGAGGTTTTCTTCGAGGGCATATACCGAAGGCGATACCTGAACGAAATCAAATGAATGTGCCAATATTTGAGGAATCTGGCTGTCGGACAATGAAAATTCTGTTTTCTCTTTCAATTCATGGGCAATGACAATCGGTTTGCAGATCCCCCTTGATCGAACGATTTCCCTCACTGTTTCAAGGTTCGATGTGCCATCTTTGGGTCTCTTGTAAAAGCAGGTCGCTATTTCCTCAGAAGCCATTTCCTCCGGTCTAAAAGTTTTCTCATCTTCATGCAATATGGGATACCAGCCCATGTGACCAAGACTGATAAACATGTGTGAATTATCGACCATCGCAAGTACTATATCTCGTGTTATGGCATCATCATCGGAATATTTCTTCAAATATTCTGCTAGCAACTCATGAACAGTCAGAACGCCATCAGGCTGCAGTTTTCTGAAAATTGTATGAAGACGCAGAGCTCGCAATTTTCGCGCCCCAATCGGCTGCGGAGCAATATATCCGCTGAAGGTTGAAAGCCGATTTATGGATAGGGCTGTCGCTTGTCTGACCAATCGTTCGTCAATATCGAGGACCTGGGCCGCTCGTTGAAAGGTAATTGGGAGAGTTATCCGTTTATGGATCCTTTTCAGTTTGCCACTGGTTTGGAGAAGGATCTCTTTGGGGAATTCGCTTCGAAACCATGCGATATTGTTCTGCCAGGCATTGTGGTCAGCCCAATTGGAAACGGACTCGTAAAGGCATCTCATCCCGATGAAGTACTCACCAGGTAGCGTTGTTAGCTTCTGAGCAAGCGCCTGTTTGTAAACGACATTTTCACCATTTGATAGCAAACACCAGATATCCTGATCGGCTTCCTTAATAGCCCGAACAATCAACTTTGCCGTTGAAGGATGCCTTAGATGTCTAATCGCTTTCTTCTCATAATCACCCAGGATTTCCGTTGGCAATCCAATTTGAAGGCTCATTTCTTCAAACGAAAGCGGAGAAATTCCATCCAGACCGTAATGAAGCGAAACAATTTGAAACAATTTATCGTTTAATGAACGTAACGCTTTTCGTATTAATTCTTTGGGCATGAGCTTTTTTTCTTAACAACAGCTGGAGCAGATTTTTCTAAGGACTTGTAATGCTGGGTTGAATTCTTTTTCATGCTTACAACCTTTAACGGGGAGGCTTCTCGAAACATTCACTTATCGCAATCCCACCTAATCATGTCACCATCAATACTCCCACTTTCCATATTCTAAATGAGCATCCTTCATTTATTTGTACAACCATACCATCCGATCAAGAAGCCAGCTTTTTGAAAGAATCAGGACCGCCATTCCAAAAATGGCCATCCAGAAAGGCTGTAAAACGAGCCCTAAAATGCATAGGATTTTTCCAACACCCGAGATGGTTCAGTCCATCTCGTTGTACCCTCTTTCTTCCATTATCTTTTGATGCAGATGAGAAAAATCTTTTGGTGCCGATCCTTTGTCCTCCCTTCGTACAATGGATATGGCATTTGAAGGACATCCCACCGCGCAGACCCCGCAGCCGATACACCATTCCAGGTCGATCCGGGCCTTGTCGTCTACCATATGCACGGCGTCCACCGGGCAGATCGTTTCGCAGGCACCGCAGCCAATGCAGGCATCAACATCGGTTTCCCTGATGAAATAGACGTCCATCAAAACATCTCTCGGGATTTTGCGCCGCCGAATAATGCCCACATTCCAGCAGTAGTGACCACAGCAGTTACAGGTGTGCTTGATTTATCCCTGGGCGTTATCGACCATGTGGACCAAGCCTTCGTTTTCGCAGTTCTTCAGGATGTTATAGGCCTCATCCCTTGACAATTGCCGCGCCAGCCCACGGTCAATGACAAATTCCGCCATCTCATCATATTTGATGCAGACCTCCAGGCTGTGGTCGCAGTCTGTACGGCCCAGAATCCTGGCTGATACCCGACAGGGACAGTGGGCAACTGCGATAGTGGTGGCCGCATCCACGATGGGACCGATCTGCTCATGGGGGAGCACGCCCTGCATGGGGACCTTAACGGTGAGGCTGGTCGGGCTGTACTTGTAGGTCTTGGTAGGTGTGCCGCCGTAGATCTCTTGGGTGATAGGTACGGTGAAGTATTTGAGGACCAAACTGGCCATCTGTTTGGCCCGGTCATCCGCCTGTCCTCCCCAAAAAAAGGTCTGGGGAATTCCATAACCCACCTGGAGAAGTCCGTATTTGGTATCTCCTTGAGGCGTATGGGACGTGAACAGCATATTACGGCTTGACAGGTTGTTCAGAGCCGTTTCCACTTTTTCCCTGGGCAGGTCTGAACGGTCGGCAATAGTTTTCAGATCCACCACCTCCAGGGGTGCCAGGGTGTTTGGAATGGCCAAGGCCACCTGGGCCTCCTCCGGTTCATAGGTTTCCTTGAGAAGCTGGATGAGGTCGTCACTGAAAGGGTATCCCATAATCAGGGTCCCAAGATGCTTAGCCAGAAGGATATAGATGTCTTCCACTGTTTTTCCCTCCAGATGCCTTTTTTAGACTGTATGGGACCTTTGCAGAACCTTAGCTTTTGCCTAATCTGGGCCCCGACTCTAATTTCAATCCTCAAAATATTTAATGAGTATCGTTGTACGTTCAATATTTCCTGGAAAATCTTGTTGAGTCATTACCTTCGAGCAATTTGATCAAGAATGCGGCGATACAGTCTGTAATTTGCAAACGGAATGTTGCTGCGTGGCCTGTCATCAAGACAAGGAAGATAATGACCACTTTCAAGCAGACCTGGCACTGTGTATTCCACAGCCTTTTGCACTGCTGCCTCATCTTGGGCAAGGGCGGTCGAGTCAATTCCTCCAATTAGAGCGACTTCGGTTCCAAATTGACGGCGAAGTTTAGAGTATTCCATACGGGCACTTTGGATGTTACTTATCCAAAGGCCATTGATGCCGGCATCAATCAGAGAAGGCAGAAGAGACGTCAAATCTCCGCCCGTGGTACAGAGGATACGCAGTGGGACGTGATACTTCTTCAGGAGATTAATGATTTTCCGGTAGCCTGGTATTGCAAAACGCCTAAACATTTCAGGTGATATCACGGGCCCGCTGTTAGACGCTATGGGCTCATAAAAAGAGGCATAGTCAACCCGCACTTTTGAAAGCACCCTTTCAAGGCAGACACAGTAAAAATCTGTGGTTCTGTTAACAAGGTCATCTACCCTCTGTGGTTTTTCAAGAAGCGCAAGGCATGCGGAGACCAAAGACTCCCAATCCCCCACACCCAGCATCTGCAAAAGACCGCCTCCTGACGCATCCACATAAAGGACTTGGCCTTCCCGATGAAGACGCTCGCTTCGTTCCACAAAGCCCTTTTCATAACGGTCTGCCTGATCAGGGTCGTAATGCCGTTCGAATGCTGATGAATCGTGCAGGAGATCCGGCGCCTTCTGAAAAAACGGATAGCTTCTGAGCATGAGCCCTACGGAATGGTGAGTCTCCAGATCAAAATAGCCTGAAAAGGATTGCCCCGGAGGGAACCCCTCTTGATGCCACCGGCTGAGGGTCTCATCGTCGGGCTCCAGATCGAAAAAAGGAAACCTATCGCTCCCCTCCCCCAGGAGCGTGTCCAGGAATCGTTGCCTCTGAGTCACACCGCTCATTTCAAACCCGTCCGGCGCAGGCTCGCAATGGCGTCGTCGATCTCAGACTGATTTTTATATGGAAGTGTTTCAGCAAAATAGGACAGAGAGAACTCAGGGTGTATTCGGAGTACTTCCGCGGCCTCTGCCCTGGCCTCTTCATCACGACCCAGGGATATGTAGCAAATGGCCAGGCCGAGATGGGCGAACAAATCATCCGGGTTTTTATTTAAGGATTTTTTAAACTCTGTGACAGCCTCATGATACCGACCTGACATGCGGTAGGCGGTTCCCAGATTGCGGAGGTAAACACTGGGCGGAAAAGGATTGAGGCTTATGGCCTTCTTGTGAAATGCGATGGCTTCCTCATGCCTGCCAACGTAGTTCAGGGCAGTGGCCAATGTGCTGTGGGCAGAGGCACCGCTGGGGCTGAGATTTACCGCCCGCCTGCCTGCTGAAATGGCTTCATCATGTTTCCGCTGCATGACGAGTAACATGCACAATCCCCCATGAGCACCAGGGTCAGTAATGTCCAGAGAAAGGGCCTTTTGACTCGCCCTCTCTGCCGATTTGAGAGATTCCTCCGGATGTTCGGTGAATTTAAACCAAACATCCATCATGTGGGTGAGGGCTGATATCACATAGGGGCTTGCGTAACCCGGGTCCAGCTGGATCGCCTCTTCGGCCAGTTCCCTCGCCCGCATACTGCCCTGCCTGTTCATCCGGTAGAATTGTTCCCGGGCCTGCAGGGTCTTCAGATAGGCATCCAGGTTATCCGTGCCTTTGCCGGAGATACGGGCCTGTTCGCCTTCGGTCAGCTCCACCTGAAGGGCGATAATAATCATTTTAGAGATGTCGTCTTGGATGGCGAATATGTCTTCCAGTTCTCGATCATATCGTTCCGCCCATACGTGATTCCCGGTTACGGCATCAATAAGTTGTGCGGTGATACGAATTCTGGCACCACCCTTACGCACACTCCCTTCGAGCACATACCGGACCCCTAATTCTCTTGCCACCTGCTGAACATTAATTGACTTCTCTTTGTAGACGAACACTGAATTTCTGGCGATAACAAACAACCCAGGGACCTTGGAGAGAGCCGTGATGATTTCCTCCGTGATCCCGTCGCAGAAATACGCTTGCTCAGGCTCACCACTAATGTTGGTAAAGGGCAGCACAGCAATGGAAGGGTTGTCAGGCAGATCAAAAACACCGTTTTTGATCTGAATGTCGACCTCAGAATCCAGATCCACCACATAAGCCCGTACGGGCTCTTGTATGTTTTTGACCTGTTTTTCTCCCAAATATGTGAATTCCACGGGAATCTTATTTCTTACCTGATCGTAAGCAGTGCCGGAAATACAGATGCCGCCAGCCTCGGCGAGTCCCTCCAATCGGGCGGTGATATTTATCCCGTCACCGTAAATCCGCTCTCCTTCCGCTATGACATCGCCAAGATTGATTCCGATTCTGAACTCCATTCGACGGTCTTTAGGCAGTTGGACATTTTTTGCCATTATGCTTTTCTGGATTTCAATTGCAGATTCAACAGCGTCAACAATGCTCACGAATTCGGCGAGCAAGTTGTCTCCAGGGGAATCCACCACACGACCGTTGAACTGCGTAATCAGGTCGTTGATAAGGCCCCTGTATTCCGTTAGAACCTTAATTGTAGCAAGCTCGTCTTCACCCATAAGGCGGCTATAGCCTTTTACATCTGCGCTGAGGATTGCGGTCAGTTTCCGTTTGGCACGCTTCTCGGTCATCAGACGCCCTATAAGAAGATATGCAATGAAATTAACGAATGAGATGGTCTTGATTGTTTATAACGCTCTTAGAATATTCCATTTCCGGAGGAAAGTCCATATCGTTGAAAAAATACCAAGCGAGGTATGCATCCGGATCAGGCGTTCCCATAGAGATCGTCAGCAAGGTGATATTTGCGCCATGTAAATTTTTCGACCACCCAAATTCATTTGGGAAAAGTTCCTGACATGGAAGCCATGCGATGGATAGAAAACCTGTCTGCTTGAGCGGATTAATCTGGTGTGGGGGCCAAAAAGGCCTTCACTCCGGGGCCATGGCCGAAAATAACGGTTGGCCTTGATTTTGCTTAACACCCAAACAGTACTCCCACTTTTCGAGGGAACGCCGGTTCTCTGATCATTTTTTTCAAAATTTGCGGAAGCCTGCCGGTTTCTTTCTTGTTTTTCTCCAACTCTTGCAAAACCAATTGGCTGTCAACCCGCGCGAAACGTTGTTCTAATGTGTCGCAACCATCGAGGATAATGTTGAGATATTCCTTGTTGTCAAGGTTCTTGACGAGGGGAGTGTCTGACAGAATGGTTTTCAAAGTCTTGTTCAAAGAAATAGTTCCCGTCTTTTTGCGAGATCCTCTCTTGAGATCCCTGAAAAAGCGCTCCAGAATATTGTTGGTTCGTTGTGGCTGGATAAGTTGTTCTCCAGTAGCGGTATGAACAGAGATGGGATCTGCGAATAGCTTATCCCAATATGTATCTATCTGCTCAATCATCTTTTTGTATTCATCACTGATTGAAGGATTTTCGTCAGGTTTAAATTTTTCCCGGAACGCTGCTACCTTTTCTTTGATCGTTTTCATATCCGTATCAACGCCATCATCATTGAGGCCATTTTTTCCCTCGGGAAGTGCGATGCGGAGAGCTTTTCGCAGTGCATTGAAGATATCTGCTTTCTCATCGAGCCCTTTGGAGGATTTTTCTAGGATTTGATCATCGATGACCGGTTTGATCAATCTGAAAAGTTTGTGAAGAGGTTTATGCGTCTTATCGTATTTGTGTGGACTTTCCCAAATTGTCTCAACAAGGGCGTAAACCGTTTTCAACCTGCGGTAGAAAACAAGGTGGGGAAGGTCGAAAGGGAAGCCATATCCATTTAGTTCCGCTGATATGTCAAAAACCCAATTAATCAAAGCAAATGCAGACGCGATGGGCATTTCGGCACTGGTTGTAATATTGCCATTCTTTATGTCGCCATTCAATCTCTCCATTAACCTGGGATCTTGAATAGCAGCCCCTTCAAGACTTTTGGCCATCCGTCGAAGCGAACCACGAATCTTGTGTTTTTTGAGGCGATTCCTGATTTTTTTGTATTCATCTTCCATCAAGTCCTTGCCGATATCTCTTAAAAAATGAAAATGGCAGATAAAATCAGGTTTTCCCGGGAATACCGTTGCAACAGCCGAAAGGATTCCCTTCCCCATGTCATGAACCAATGCGATTGGGTCTCCATATTGCTCTTTGATTTTTTCAAAGAACGGAATGAGCAACTCGCTCCGTTCCGAAGGGATTTTTATATTGTCCAGGACGATTTCGGCAATACCATCCAAGCCTGTAAACAGGTGTGGGCTGTCTCCCTCGCATGTTCCATCGACGTGAAGGATATATCCGCCGCGCTGATCCATCGCATTTCTTATCTTTTGGCGACCTTCCCGATGGGCCACGGCAAGGTAGGTGACAAACTTCTTGCCTAAAAAGCTCACTTCTCTATCAGAAATCGAGATGTTTCTCCGGGCCAATTCTTCTACAATATCCTTTTCGCCGCGGCAGCGAACAAAAAGGGCATACCCCACATAGACAATAACATCGTAGCCGAATGTACAGCGGTGTGGTGTAAGCTTTTTCAACTCCCGGGAAGTGTATACCTTAGCGTAATCCTCCGATTGCATGATGGTTTCTTTGGCCCGGAATGCGCCGATATCCAGCGTCACGACTTTCCTTTCCCGTGTCTTTAACACTTTATTGCTCCCGAAACGGAAGGCCTCTTCTGAAAAGAAGTGCACCGTTGGCATTTCAAAAAACAGGTTGCCTGCGGAGATACTTTCCACAACCTTCTCCATATGATTTTTAAGGCAACGGATCACCTTGTACCCGGAATTTTTTTTAACAAACCATGATGGTTCAGGAAAGCCTCAATTGCATGGGGTTCAATCCGGGTTCCCTGCTCGGCAACTCTTTCAAACAGTTCCTGGATGGTGCTATGGGGGTGTTTGACAAGTTGAACAAGAATCATAACGCTTTCCGAATCTGTTGGAAATCTGACATCATGCGGCCAGGATAATCCCGATTTTTGCTCCTGATATTTATTCTCGGAGAAGTACACAAAACGCCCTTGATGCTTTTCTCTTCTGATTCCCGGAGTATGCTGCAACCGGGAAAAAACGGAGCTGTTAGGGGCAATTTCAACCAGTTGTGCGATCTGTCTGGCATTCAATCCCGTTTGTGATCTTCCGATAAGCTGAGAAATTGTCTGCATGAGGTTTCCATATTGAGAAAAAAGGATCTGCCGATATTTCCAGATACCGTTTTCATCAAATCGCGGAATTCCAGGAAGGCTATAATAGCGGCCGTTCATGTTAAAACTTGTGTAGGTCCGCCACTTTTTCAATTGTCTTCTGGCGGTTGTCACGGAAGACTCAAGGAGTCTGGAAATGTCTTCGACCGTAGCCACTTTTCGTTTTTGAAATTCCTTGATGGCCTTTTCTGCGTCCATATCCACCCCATGGCAAAGTATGCGCAATATTCAATCATATTGCGCATACTTTGCCATGTCGGCAGGGGAAAGTCAACGCTTTTTCTGCAGTAAGGTTGGTATTTTATGTGAATATCAAGTAAAATTGAGTTCATTACAAATGCGCATACTTGATCAGACTGTGGAAGAAAAACGTAAACATTTGAATAATAACGGGTATTCAACTCTCAACCGTTATTTTCTGCCATAGCTCCGGGGACTGGTTACCACTGGAATATATTACCGATATCAAAGGATATTTTGGCTTTGGAAAGTCTGGAATAGATAGCAGTTACATCAGATTCGCCAATATCACGTACGTTGGATATCTCAGGTTTCTCCAAAAAAATGGGAGCCACAATATCTCATTCATAGATTCAGGTTATTCCCAATCCTCTAATTGGAGTTTAATTGCTTTGGCCAATTCAGAGTGAAAAGGCCTTTCCGGTAGATAAGAAAACAATTCTGAGCCCAAGGAGTCTAAAAGTGTTTCGCTAGGCTCACAAACCTGATACAGGAGATGGGCACAAACTGCAACATGAACCATATGATCGATTAAAGCCACAGTCCGTTGATTTTCTGCAAAGTAAAGCCATTTGTGATTCATTAAGAACCCACGTTGATATTCAGCCAAAATCTGATTTAGATCTATTTGTGGTATTTTGGGAAAAAGGCGGAGAATTGCAGCCTTTAAGTTCTCTACTGTCGGTTTCATTTTATACTATTCTCCATGATTATTCCGGATTTTGCATACATTGCATGATTGAAAAAGTGGGCTATGAGAATTCCCTCCTATCAATCTGAACACCAATTCACGAAAAGGGGTAATCTCCTCATGTCCACAAACCTTTTGTCCCATAGTTTCGGTATCCGGGGCTACGATTACGTCAACAGAAAAAATGCAGGAGGTGCTGTGATGTTTACCTTAAGTCCGAAAGCTCTTGAACTGCAATGCTCTTCATGCAAATCATGTTGGGTCATTCGCTGTGGCACTGTTGGAAGAAAATTCATCTTTCAGCGACCCTGAAAACTGGGTTTTCTCTTATCTAGGAAGGCCATAATCCCTTCTTTCTTGTCTCTTGTAGCGCAAAGCATCCCGAAAAGCCTACTTTCTTCTTGCAAGGCACCCGCCAAAGGCAACGCTTCTCCCGCCTGAAAAGCCTTTTTCACAGCATTCAAACTCAATGGCGGCTTTTCAGCTAACACAGACGCTATCTTGAGCACATCCCCAATGAGCTCACTGCCTTTCACGACCCGATCCAAGAGACCTATCCGAAAAGCGGTTTCCGAATCAACAATTTCTCCGTGCATTATCATCCATCGCGCCTTCGCCAGACCTATCAATTGAGGTAAAAGCTGAGTGCCCCCGGCACCCGGCATAACGCCCAGATTGATTTCCGGCAAACCTAAACGAATATTTTCAGCGGCCACACGGAAATCACAATGGAGTGCCAATTCCAGGCCACCTCCCAAAGCATGAGCATTGATGGCCGCTATGGTTGGGATAGAACAGGTGCGGATTCGGTGGAATACTTCCTTTACGCGCTCAACCAGCGCTCTTCCGCTCCTCTCATCAAGGTTTTCAAGTTCACGAATGTCGGCCCCCGATGCAAAAGCCTCATCCTTATAGCCGGTAATAATGAGACATCTGCAAGACTTCTCCGTCAGCACTTCACTGAGGCTGAGATCCAGAGCCTTGACGACTTTATGTGAAAGCGCATTGAGAGGCGGATGATTGAGTGTCAAAATAACGGCTTGGCCCACTTTCTCAACTGAAATGATCTCATTAGACATAATCTTACTCCTTGCTTGCATATTTTCTCTTGATCGTTCGACTATTCATGTGGCAATCCGCTGACTATTACGTCAATCCAGCGATGCTTGTCTTTTCCACTACCCCACCCAGGGACCCATACTATATTTTCCTATAAGGAAATATTATATTATACAAAAATTCATAATATGCAATATTAATCTCTATAAAAACCGTCCCTAGCACATCGATCAAAAGCTTAAAAAACTATTTATCATAATTATATCAAATGCTAAGCATTTTTTCAGGCCATATTTTTAAAAATTTTTCTTGACATAAAAATTGTCTTTAAGTAAATATTTGTTCAAAATACATTGTCAATAATGCAATATTGAGGGTTCGTTTTGGACGAAAAAGTGATAATCGAGAGGATTGGACGGAATAAAAACAACGGGGTTCTGGTTTTCCGGGTTCCAGCAGCTAAAATCAGGCTCACAGCAGATTGTTTTTTCCGCAATACCAATGCAAAAAGCGCTCCCCATGTTTCTACATTAGGCCGCAATTCACAAAGCCCGGATATTGATATTTCATATACAGAAGGCTTTCAGCTTAATTGTTATCAAACATTTGAGGGACAGCACCCATGGAACTAAAAAACTTACTCGAACCTTTCCTGTTTGTTCATGATTCTCCTTACCATTGGATGAACGAATTGAAGGGTTCCCACCATTTGAAAGCCATCGGATTTCTGTTTCCGGATGTGCCGGAGGAAATGATTCATGCTTTTGGAGTACTGCCTGTTTCAATTTCCGGAACAGGGAAAGACATCAAGCAAGCTCATGGCTATCTGCCATCATTTACATGTGCATTTAACGTAGGACCTTTTGAATCAGCACTGGAAGGAAAATTGGATGCTATGGATGGCTTGGTCATCCCATATGCCTGCGACTCTATGCGGGCATTTTCTCAAGTATGGGAGGCGACTTTTCCGCATTTTTTCAGCCATACGCTTTGGTTGCCCAAGAAGAAGAGCGGCATAGACCCAAAGGTCTTTTTCAAACAAGAGCTATTCAGAATGAAAGACGCCTTAACCCGCTTTATCGGTAGGGGTATTTCGGACCAACAAATCCGCGAGAGTATCAAAACGTACAATCATAACAGAGGTTTGCTAAGAAATCTCAATCAGTATCGATTAGAATATCCCACTTCTCTTTCAAATGCTGATTTCATGACAATCGCAAGAGCGTCCACGGCCATGCCCAAAAACGAGCACAGTGAAAGGCTTGAGGAATTGCTTGATGCACTCAAGAATATACACGTGAAAACCGGGTCACTGGATGCCGAATCCTCTCGTATATTCCTGTTCGGAACCGTTTGTGAGCACCGTGAAATCTACCGATGCATTGATAGAGCCAAGATGGCAGTAGTCGATGACAATTTGTACAATGGTACCCGCTATTATGGCCATGATGTCGAGGAAGATGGGGACCCTATTGATAACTTGGTGGATCGCCATTTCCGCAGGGATCCTATGAGTTGCTATCAATACTCAATAGAGGATTGGAGGCAGTTTATTAGAGAAAGAATCGTCCAAAACCATGTGGAAGGGGTGGTTTATCTGGTCCCAAAATATTGTGAAGTACTCCAGTTCGACTATCCCATGGTGAAAGCGGTGCTTGAAGAAAGTGATATCCCGATAATCCTTGTTGAGACGGATTACGCATCAAGTTCCATAGCGCAGATCGAAATAAGGATTGAGGCTTTCGCTGAAATGCTCAGAGGACAGAAAAGTGAAATCATCTGATACCACCATTCAAACGCTCAAGCTTCTTCGCCGCATCAACGACGACTATTATGAAGAAGCCAGAAATGCTGCGGAACTGGGTAAACGGGTTGGCTATGTAAACGTGTTTGCCCCTACCGAACTGTTCTATGCAATGGATATTATCCCGATTTATCCGGAAAACCACGCTGTTTTTCTTCAAGCGAGGAAGATGACCGCCGAAATTACGTCAGAACCGCAAAGCTTGGGCTACACACCGGGTCTCTGCAGCTATGCACTTTGCGATCTGGGATCCGCAATGACGGGAAAAAGCGCTGTGGGAGGACTACCGAAACCTGATTTTTTCCTCACCACGAATGCACAGTGCGGGACACTCACCAAATGGTTTGAACGGATGAGTGAATTTTTCGGGGTACCCCTTTATTTGATAGATGTTCCATTTACCGGGGACAAATCTCCCAATGATCACTGCAATGCATATATACAGTCCCAATTACATGATCTTGTTGGCTTTCTTGAAAAGATCTCAGGGAAATCCCTTGAAAAAGACCGGCTTACGCAGGTCATTGATATGTCGAATGAAACCATCGCTCTTTGGGCAGATATTCTTGATGCCGCGACCGCGATTCCCACGCCCATTTCCGTGTTCGATCAATTTTTCAGCATGGCGCCGATTGTTGCGCAACGCGGATCAACCGTAGCCCTTGAGTTTTATAGAAAATTGAAAACGGAGGTGCTGGAGCGAGTTGAAAAGGGCCTTGGCACAATACCCCATGAAAAACACAGACTCTACTGGGATAGTCTTCCCCTATGGCATGATCTCAAGTGGATTTCGGATCTTTTGACCTCATTCAACGCCTGTCTGGTCTCGACGATCTATACGCTTCCCTGGGCGGAATTTCGTTTGGACCCGGAAAACCCAATTGGCAGTTGGACTGAAGAATACCTTCACTATTTTGACTGGCATCTCAAACGCAGAGTTGACCTGATTGTCGGGCAGATAGAACGATACCACTTAAACGGATTTATACTTCACAACGACCGTAGCTGTAAAATGTTCTCGATGGCGATACCCCAAATCAAGCGATTTGTTCAGGAGAAAACCGGAATACCTGGTTATATTCTGGAAGGCGATCACGGGGATCCGAGGTTCTGCTCAAGAGAGCAAATTGAGAAGGGTTTGGCCAACTACTTCGAAATATTGGAAACGGGATGAAACATCCCCGGAAAGGAGCATCGAAAATAATGAAAGAAGAAGATTTGACGATTCTTATCGGGGGTCTTGGTTTCATGGTTCAAGAATATGTGGACATCCTTCACACACGATTCCCTAAACTTAACATTCTGCCTTATCCAATCTTGGCGGAATCCGATTCGAATCAAATTCCCGAGGGAATTGAGAAGGTGGATATTGTCGCTTCGTTCAACGCATATCCTTATGCCCTTCCCAAAATAGATCATCTCAAGTGGTTCCATATCCTCATGACCGGTTACGAACATATCCTTGAAACAAAGCTGATCTCAAAAGACGTCTATTTAACAACATCAGCGGGTTCCGTTTCCATTCCGGTTGCGGAAGCAGTCATGGGTTACCTGCTTTTTTTCGTTAAAAAGCAGAGGGCTTCCTTGGAGAACCAGAAAAGACATAAAATGGACCGTATGCTTGGCCAAATGCGGGAACTGCATGACCGTAATTTGTGCGTTCTGGGTCTTGGGCACCTCGGAAAGGAAATTGCCAAGAAGGCGAAACTGGGATTCAATATGAACGTGTTGGGTGTGGACAAGTATGTGACCCAATTTGAGTATGCTGATCAAATCATTACTCCTGACTTGCTTTCTCAGACGCTGGAATCTCAGGACTTTGTGGTCATTTCTTTGCCCTATACCCCCGAGACACACGGACTGATTGGCGAATCGGAGCTGAAACAAATGAAACCCACGGCATATTTGATCAACATCGCCCGGGGCGAGATCTTGGACAAAAACGCTTTTACGATCGCACTCAAGGAAAATT
Source organism: Desulfatiglandales bacterium (assembly GCA_963663335.2). GTDB lineage: Bacteria > Desulfobacterota > DSM-4660 > Desulfatiglandales > Desulfatiglandaceae > NaphS2. The sequence continues at coordinate 89,461 of CAXXLN010000003.1, forward strand.
GGATCGCCGGTGCGGCCATCGACGTATTTTGGGGAGATCCCACCAAAGAAGCCGTCCTGGACGAAACCGACGAGCTGTGGGATTTTAGAAACCTCTTTATCACAGCCCATAACGCCACCGGAACGGATCGATACATCGAAAGGACCGCCCGTTTATTCGGCGATAATCTTGAGCGTTTCATGGCAGGCGACGATTTGATCAACGTTATCCATGATCGTTAGGCGAAGAAGAAAATGAAGATAATTTTCAGGCTTAACAATTCAGAAATAAGTTCCTTTTGGAGTGTGGAGAACATTTCTCTCCAAAAAACCGAAACAAAAGCGGGTAGCGAAAGATGATAACGGATATCAACACACTTGGAGAGCTTATTGATCGTGCCGCGGAAACATGGCCTAAGAATGAAGCGATTATATGTCAAGGGGATAGGATCACCTATGAGGAACTTCGAAATCGCGTCAATCGCTTGGCATGCGCCCTGATAGAGCTGGGCATCGAAAAGGGGGATAAAGTAGCCGTTCTGTTTACCAATCTTCCACAATGGTTCTACGCGGAATATGCCATTGACAAAATCGGTGGAGTCGTTGTTCCCATTAATACCCGCTACTCCCTTGATGAACTATCCCATATCCTCCATCACTCCGATACGAAAACGATCCTGATGATGGAGAGATCTTACGGACACGAATATGTTGAGCAACTGAAAACTCTCTGTCCCACGTTATTAAAGAGCCCACGGGGTTCCTTGAAATGCGACCGGTTGCCTTTCTTAAGAAACATCATCATCAGCGGGCCGACCGGATACCCGGGGACCTTTGATTTTGACGCTCTGATTGAGCCGAATCCCAACCAGGACCTTGAAGGTCTGAAACAGATTCAAGAACAAATTCAAAGCGATGACATCGCGCATCTTCCCTATACATCCGGCACTACCGGGAAACCGAAAGGGGTGATGACGAGCCATTTTCAATATATTCGGTTCAACTTGGGTTTCATCAATGGTATCGGCGGATTTACCGAACACGATCGCTTACTCGTTGCGGCGCCTTTCAGTCACAACTTCGGTAATTCACAAGCGATTTTGACGCCCGCTTTCTGTGGCGCCGCATCCGTCCTCATTGAAAGTTTTGATGCAACAAAATGTCTTGAGCTTATCGAAAAGGAAGAATGCACTTTTTTTGCCGGCACCCCGACAATGTATATCCGGATGCTTAGGCATGAAAACTTTTCAGACTACAACCTGTCATCTTTGCGCGCAGGGCTCATCGCCGCAGCGCCGGCACCCATATCGCTAATTCATGAAATCAAAAACAGGATGGGTATCGAAATCCTGGTCAATGGATTCGGCATGACGGAGAATAGCGTTGGAACCTCAATGACCAGGCCGGAAGATCCACCCGAGATCCTCTCCGAAACCGTGGGAAAACCTTTATGGCCGGACTATGAAATCCAGGTGGCGGATAGAGAGACGGGAATAGCCCTTCCCTGTGGGAAGGAAGGGGAATTGTGCACCAGAGGGCCCCTGATCATGAAAGGCTACTATAAGATGGCCGAGGAAACAGCGAAACTCATTGACAATGAGGGATGGTTTCACACCGGAGATCTCGCCGTCATAGACCCTTCAGGCAATATTCGGATCACCGGAAGACTAAAAGACATCTACATGCCCGGAGGACTCAACGTCTCGCCGGAAGAGGTTGAAGAAATCCTGTTCACGCACCCAAAGGTGAAACAAGTCTCTGTACTGGGTGTTCCCGACGATGACCTGGGTGAAGTTGGGGCGGCATTTGTGGAACTGAAGGCTGGCGAAACAGCCTCGGATCGCGAAATCATCGCGTTCTGCCAAGGTCGGTTGGCAAAATTTAAAATCCCCAAATACGTACTTTTTACAAGCGAGTTCCCCATGACGACTTCCGGAAAAATCCAACGTTTTGTTCTCCGGAAACGGGCCATACGGGACCTCAAGTTGGAAACTCAACCCTAATTTCTATGAAAAGCATGGAGGCGGAACGATGAAAGAAATCATGCTGGGCAATCATGCTATTGCCCGAGGCGCTTATGAAGCCGGCGTAAACGTGGCAGTCGGCTACCCGGGAACCCCGAGCACTGAAATTCTGCAGTTTGCCAAGCAATACGATGACATTTATTGCGAATGGTCGGTGAACGAGAAAGTCGCCATGGACGTGGCCATCGGCAGTTCACTGGGAGGGGCGAGAACAATCGTGGTGATGAAGCATGCCGGGCTGAACGTTGCCACGGATCCCTTCTATCCCATCTCCTTTATGGGAGTCAATGGCGGTCTGGTCCTCATCTGTTCCGATGATGTGGGAGCAACCAGTTCACCCACGGAACAGGACACCCGAATCTACGCAAAGCTTTTTCACATTCCCATGTTGGAACCCAGCGACAGTCAGGAAGCCAAGGATTTTGTCCGCCTATCCTTTGAAATCAGTGAAAAGTTTGATGTGCCTGTATTTCTACGGACAACCAATGGCGTCTCCCATTCCAATGGAATCGTTGAATTCTCACAACGGGCCGAAGAACGAAAAGAACCTTTCGATAAAAGCTCACCCAAATTTCGACCCCAGGGCGGCATTCATCCCACCGTGATGCACCAAAACGCCCATGACCGACTGGAGCGACTCGAAGCATTTGCCAATGAAACAAGCCTTAATCGCGTTGAGTGGGGCGACAAAAGCGTGGGAATCATCACCAGCGGCACACCCTATCAGTACCTCAAAGAAATGCTTCCCGAGGTGTCTTTCCTGAAGTTGGGGCTGACCTATCCTTTGCCGGAAGCCCTCATCCGGAGTTTCGCCGAGGAAGTGGACGATCTTTATGTATTTGAAGAGCTTGAACCATTTCTTGAAGAGCAGATCAAAGCTTTTGGCATACCCGCTAAAGGACGGGAATTCAGATCCGCTGTCGGTCCGCTTTCCCTGGAAACCCTCAGCGAAACTTTGAAAGATCTTCTGGCAAAATTCGGAAAATCGGTCCCACAGCGCCCAAATCCTCTTCCCGGCCTGATCATGCGATTTCCAACCCTGTGCGCAGGGTGTCCCCATCTTGCCATTTATTATTCGATTAGGCATGCGCAGAAAAAACTGAAGGAGAAAGAAATCGTCATCATCGGCGATATCGGCTGTTATTCTCTGGGCATCGCTGCACCGCACAATATGCTATCCTGCGCCTTTGCAATGGGATCAGGCATTAGTGCGGCTCACGGGTTCAGCCATGCGCTCCGGGATCCCTCCGGTAAGGCCGTTTTGGCCTACATCGGAGACGGAACCTTCCTCCATGCGGGCATGCCGGCACTTCTGAATTCAGTGTACAACGGAAGTAACACGACCCTGGTGCTCGCCGACAATCGAACCACTGCCATGACAGGAGGCCAGGAGCATGCGGGAACCGGTGTGACGCTACATGGAGACAGTCATCCCCCGGTAAAAATTCCTAAAATCGTAAGAACCCTCGGCCCTGATGACATTTACGAGGTGGATTCTTATGATCTCAAAGCAACATCCCAGGCGGTGAGAAGCGCCATCGATTATGAAGGGGTATCCGTCATAATTGCCACCGGCCCCTGCCGAATGTTTCCCAAAAAAATAAAGCTGCCTGTTTATAAGGTTGACTCCAGCCGTTGCACGGGGTGCGGAATGTGCCTTGGCATCTATTGCCCCGGGATCATTTTATCCGGCGAGAAAACAGAGAAAGGGAAACCTAAAACTGCAATTGATCCTTTCGTGTGCGTGGGCTGCTCTTTCTGCGCTCAGATATGTCCCACAAACGCCATTATATCTGAAGAAGGAGGACAAAATGACCGATAGTACAAAAAATATCCTGGTCGTGGGTGTCGGCGGCCAAGGCGTCATATTGGCAAGCAATGCACTTTCCGAAGTGGCCATGACCCGAGGCTTTGACGTGAAAAAAAATGAAGCACACGGGCAATCTCAACGGGGAGGAACGGTTCCCAGCCATATTCGTTACGGAAAAAAGGTTTATGCTCCGATCATCGCCCGCGGCGAAGCCGATATCGTTCTTGCATTTGAAGAGCTGGAAGGCCTTCGTTTCGCCCATTTTCTGAAACCTGACGGGAAATTGATTCTCAACCGGCAGCGCATCTATCCGCCACGGGTGAGTTCTGGCATGGACACTTACCCGGAAAATATACCGGAGGTCCTTCGACAGCATGAAATTGAAACCATTGAGGTGGATGCCCTGAAGGTTGCGAACAAGCTTGGCAATCCTTTGGTTGTCAGTACGGTTCTGTTGGGTGCGTTAAGTAACCTTCTGGAGTTCACCACTGAGGAATGGAAAAACGTCATCAATAAACTCGTTCCCCAAAAGCACCGGGACGTCAATATGAAAGCCTTTGAGGCCGGAAAGGCCGTTTGAGATACAATAGAGAAATGGAAAAAAACAGTTTCAAAGAGATTGGTGTTGTTGGCGGCGGACTTATGGGGGCGGGCATTGCCTTTACGCTTCTAAATGGAGGACTCAGCGTTTTCCTGAAGGAAATCGATAAAGACCTGGCGGACCGGACAATGAAGAAAGTGCACCGCATGTTTGATAACATGTTTAAGAAAGGGCACTTATCCAATAGTGACATGCAGCTTCGTATGGCCCGGTTTCAAGTCGGGACCCATTACGATTCACTGTCTAACGCCGATTTGGTTATTGAAGCGGTCCCGGAAACCCTTGAAGTGAAACAAGAGGTTTTTGAAACACTGGATCAAGTCTGCCCCCCCGACGCAATCCTCGCCTCCAACACATCATCTCTTTCCATTTCCCAACTGGGCGGGTTCACCGGCCGTGCGCCCAGCGTCATAGGGATGCACTGGTTCAATCCTCCTCACATCATGAAGCTCATAGAGATTGTTCCCGGGCTGGAAACAGCTCCGGAGACAGTCGTTTCCCTTTTGCGCTTCTGTGCTCATTTAGGAAAGACACCCGTAAAGGTAAAGGAGTGTGCGGGTTTTCTGGTGAACCGTATGCTTGGCAGCTATGTTAATGAATCCCTCTATCTTGTTCAACAAGGCCATGCGCCTGAGATGGTCGATGCTTCGGCCATTGACCTGGGAATGCCCATGGGACCCGTTGAGCTTGGCGACATGGTGGGATGGGATACGATCTACCATGCCAATATGACCCTTTACCAGGAATATGGCAGTAGATTTCGCTTGCCGAAGCTTCTTGAGGAACTTTTTAGAACCCAGCGGTGGGGTGCGAAATCCAATAAAGGGATTTATGCTTATGAGGCGGGCAGACCCGTCAAAACAATTGAAGAAAATGTCAAACCGGCTGCAGAAGTCTCATCCAGGCTTCTGGCAGCATTAATCAATGAAGGGATTCGATGCTTTGATGAGAGTGTGTCCACAATGGAAGACATCGATCAGGCCATGGTTCTGGGGGCTGGATTACCAGTCGGACCGCTGCGCTGGGCGGACGACCTGGGGCTCGACGATCTCCTGAATCGAATGGTCGGATATCATGAGCAGTTTGGGGAGCGCTTCCTGCCGGCGCCTTTGTTAAAAAGAAAGGTAGCGGCAAGTCACTTGGGAAAGAAAAGTTCCGTAGGGTTTTACAGATATTGACCCCTTCTCTTTCTGCGTCAAAAAATGGGTTTTGAACTTGAGGTTTGAGGAAGTGGGCTTATGGCAACCGTAGACAATGCGACCAACTTCCAATTGGATGAGATACATGTTCGGTTGAGAAATACCGTCAGAGAACTCGCCAAGAGAGAAATTGCGCCTTTGGCAAAGCGCATGGATACACATCAGGAGTTTCCTTTCAGACTGTTTCAGCGCCTGGCTCAACTTGGATATGCCGGCTCGGGCATCCCACCTGAATATCAGGGTTCCTTTTCCGACTATCTTTCGGTGGTCTTGATCGGGGAGGAACTTGCACGTATTTCGGCCTCGGTTCCGGTAGCCCTGTTTCCCCATGCAATGCTTTGCGCCCACAATATTTACCTATCCGGAACGGATTTCCAAAAAGAACGTTATCTTCCCATCCTTGCATCGGGGAAAAAGTGGGGAGCCATGGCACTCGCGGAGGTATCCGCCGGTTCCGACATCCTTTCCATTCGGACAAAGGCGAGTAAATCCAAAGGGGGGTATGTCCTCAAGGGGGCCAAAACCTTCGTCACCAATGCTCCTTTTGCTGAGATCTATCTTGTTTTCGCCCGAACGGCGGCAGGAAGAGGGCCTGAGGGCATCACCGCATTTATCGTGGAAAAGGAATATCCGGGATTCCGCACGGGCAAGGTCTTTGACAAAATGGGGATGCGCGGATCGCTCACCGGGAGAATCTATTTTAAAAACTGCGAGGTGCCTGAAGAAAACCTGCTGGGAGGGAAGGAGGGCAAAGGCTATGAGCAGTTATTGGCCGGCATGGATGCTGAGCGGGTAAGCTGGGCTTCCATTGCCCTGGGAATCGCGAACGGATCATTTGAAAGTGCTATGAACTACGCAAGGCGAAGAAAACAATTCGGAAAGCCGATTGGTTCGTTTCAAATGATTCAAAGCGCAATAGCAGACATGGCTGTCACCCTTCAGGCGGCAAGGCTTCTGACCTACAACGCGGCCAACCTATTGGATCGTGGCAGGGAAGCGCGTATTGAAGCGTCTTCGGCCAAACTCTATTCGGCAGAGGCTGCAGTCAAGATCTCCGGTGATGCCGTGCAAATATACGGAGGTGCGGGGTACACGAAGGACTACGCCGTTGAACGATTTTTCAGGGATGCCAAGGTGCTGACCGTTGCAGCGGGCTCTTCTGAAATACAACGGCTCATTATCGCGCACGAATTGAAAAAAAATCTGGAAAAAGGGTTTGGAGGAAATCAATGAAAAACAAAGATGTCGTGATTATCGCGGGGGCCAGAACCCCAATGGCCGACTTTGTCGGCACCTCCGGGGGCGGCAAGCTCAAAGATATCTCCGCCATCGAACTGGGCGCCATCGCGACAAAAGCAGTCATGGAAAAATCCCAGGTATCTCCCGAGGCCATTGATGAAGTTATTTTCGGATACGGCATGCAGTCCAGTGCCGACGGTGGTTACGGCGCAAGGCATGTTTCCCTTTTTGCCGGCCTTCCGCATACGGTTCCTGCCCTGACCGTTGGAAGAACCTGCGGTTCCGGATTTCAATCCATCATCACGGGAGCCAAGGACATTATGCTTGGGGAATCCGATTGCGTCATTGCCGGCGGCATGGAAAACATGAGTCAGGTCCCTTATGTCCTGCGGGGCGCCCGTGATGGGTTTCGAATGGGAAACCAAACAGTTGAAGATTATCTGATGACGTCCCTCTTTGATTCTTACTGCAACATGAACATGGCCCAAACGGCCGACAAATTGGCTGGAATGTATGGCGTCACCCGGGAGGAATCGGATCTTTTCGCATACGAAAGCCAGATGAAGGCCGCTGCCGCAATGAAGGATGGCCGGTTTAAGGATGAAATTGTCCCTGTGGAGGTAAAAACAAGGAAAGGATCGAGGATTGTGGATTTCGACGATCATATCCGGCCGGATACCACCCCCGAAATTCTGGCAAGGATACCCCCCGCATTTGGAAAAGACAGCATCGTCACCGGCGGAAACGCCAGTGCCATTGTAGACGGCGCAGCCGCCGTGATGATCTGTTCTAAGGAAAAAGCGCTTGAATACGGTTGTGAGCCCTTGGGGAGACTGATCTCTTGGGGCGTTGTGGGGGTTGATCCGACCATCATGGGGATCGGGGCTGCCACCGCCGCGCGAAGGGCCCTCGAAAAGGCAGACTTGCGCCTTGACCACATTGACCTTTTTGAGATCAATGAAGCCTTTGCATGTCAGTGCCTTGCCGTGCAAAGGGAGTTGGACCTGGATTTGACGAAAGTGAATGTCAATGGCGGGGCCATTGCACTGGGTCACCCGTTGGGGATGAGTGGGACGAGATTGACATACACGCTTGTACTTGAGCTCCGGAGGAGAAAGCAAAGATACGGACTTGCCGCCGCCTGTACGGGTGGAGGACAGGGCGTAGCGGTCATTCTGGAGGCTCTTGAATGATAAGGGTGAAGGTTTTGGAGAGCAGCTATGCCGAAACCTGGTTACGTCAACTGAATCAACTTTGAGGAGGTATTTAAATGAAAAGAGTGACGGCATTAATTCTGGCGATTCTGGTTTTGACCCTTGCATGGACATCCTTAACCTTCGGCGCAGACAAAACATTCAAAATCCGTTTCGGGCATGTGGCGCCTCCGCCACATCCTCAAAACAAGGCGGCCCTGTTCTTCAAGGACTACGTGGAAAGAAAATCCGGCGGACGAATTTCAGTTTCCGTTCATCCTCTGGGCCAATTGGGAGGAGAAGTTGCACAGACCGAAGCCGTAACCCTTGGAACACAGGAAATGGCCTCCATCACCTCCGAGGTTCTCACCAATTTCGTTCCTCAAATGGGACTCTTTTCACTGCCGTTTTTCTATGAAAACTTCGAAGAACTCGATCGGGTGTGGTCAGGCGATATCGGCTACGAAATCATGGGGAAGTTCGGAGAGAGAGGCATGTACTGCCTGGCTTGGTCCAGCAACGGTTTCAGGGACTGGGCCAATTCCAAACGTCTCATTCATTCTCCAAAAGATATGAAGGGAATGAAACTCAGATGCACTGAAGCGCCCATCTACATCGATTCCTACAAGGCACTGGGCCTGGATCCCATCACCATGCCTTGGCCGGAGGTTTTTTCCGCAACTCAGCAAAAAGTGATCGACGGGCTTGATCTCCCGGTGATTGCCCTTGAGATGATCAAATTCTATGAAACCACAAAATATCTCACAATTTCTAACGGTTGGCCAAATTCCGGCATCATGACCCTCATCAATAAGGCTTTTTTTGATCGACTGCCCGACGATCTGAAACAGATCGTTAAAGAGGGTGCGTACCAGAGCGCAAGGGTAAATCTTGCCTATATCATGGTAGGCACACTTTCCGCTGTTGAAAAATGGAAAGAAAACGGCGGCGAAGTCTACACCCTTACACAGGAAGAACTTGTTCCATTCCGGGAAAAGATGACCCCGGTCTATGCAAAATGGAAGAAAATCATTGGCGACGATCTCTATGATCGCGCGGTTAAAACCGTGAAGGGGAGCAGAAAAGCAGCAGAATAATCCCCCTGCCCCAATAAACCGTATTTAAATTTGGAGGAGCCGGATCAACAACGGCGAATTTGGAGAGAGACTTTGAAAAAAGTGATCCACATCATTAACAAAGTAGAAGAATTTGTCGTGTGCTTTGCCCTCCTTGAGATGTCAATTCTGACCTTTGTCCAGGTGATTATGCGATATGTTTTCGGAACGTCCATCACCTGGGCGGAGGAGTTGTTGCGGTACCAACTCTGCTTTGTGGCCTTCATTGGCGCGGATATTGGATTCCGCTACGGCGCTCACCTGAAGGCCGAGATCCTGAACCTGTTAATCCCCGATAGAATGAAGCCCCTGTTAAACGCCGTTGTGTTCTTGCTGGTTTTCGTTTTTTGTTTCATTTTTGGATACTACGGGCTGGCTATGGTCATCAAGGTCGCTGCCACGGGACAAATGACGGCAGCCACAAGAATACCAAAATTCTATATTTATCTTCCCATTCCCATGGGTGGATTTTTCATGTGCGTTAGGTCGGCGGCTTATTTCATTGGTGAACTGCGACAATTTATATCATACCCAACATCACCATCCGAGGCGCCTCAAACGTAATGTGAAATGGAAAAAGGGTGAGTAGAGACCCATGTCCGCACTGATTATTATCGTCATGTTCCTGTTGCTCTTCTGCGGAGTTCCCATCGCTGTTGTAGTGGGGCTGACCGCTATCCTTTTGATCAAGTTCGTGGCGGAAATTCCCCTCCTCGCCCTTCCCCAGGTGATGTTTTCGGGCATCGATACGACTCTCCTGCTCGCAGTCCTTTTCTTCATCTTTGCAGGAAACATTATGTCTGAGGGTGTGCTCGCCAGACGGCTGGTGAATGTGGGCAAAGCCCTCCTGGGGTGGCAGCGAGGAGGCCTGGCGGCCGCCGGCGTCCTGGCTTGCATGTTTTTTGCGGCCATTTCCGGATCCTCTACGGCAACCGTTATTGCCGTAGGGGGCATCATGATTCCCGCACTTACAAAAAGCGGATACCATCAGAATTTTTCCACCGGTCTCATCACTTCGGCCGGCTCCTTGGGCATCCTTATTCCTCCCTCGGTACCCATGATCATATGGGCGCTGGTAATGAATGTTTCCATCACCAAACAGTTCATTGCAGGCGTAGGACCGGGCATTCTAATTGGTGCGATTTTCATCGGGTACAGCTACTATTTGGCGAGATCCAACGGGTGGAAAGGATCCAGCAAATTCAGCACCAAGGAAGTTCTAAAAGCCTTAAAGGAAGGTATATGGGGATTGAGTCTGCCCATTGTAGTGCTAGGAGGCATCTATGCAGGCGTCTTTACACCCACGGAGGCCTCCGCCGTCGCCGTGGTTTATGCATTGTTCATTGAACTCTTCATTCATCGATCCCTGACATACCAAGACCTTCCCAAGGTAATCCTCAAATCCGTCCTGGTTGCTTCCGCGCTGATCTTTATCATTTCAACAGCTGCCACTCTTTCCTGGTATTTGAGTTTCATGCAGGTTCCGGTTCGTGCCGCTGATTTTATGGCGGAAGTCATTCAACAACGGTGGATTTTCCTCATCATCTGCAACATTTTTTTACTTTTTCTCGGCTGTTTCGTTGATCTCGTCTCAGCCATGCTGATCTTGGGTCCCATCCTCCTGCCGATGCTGGTCAAGTTCAACATAGATCCTCTTCACTTCGGCATCATCATGATTGTGAACTGTGAAATCGGATTCCTTACGCCGCCGCTAGGGCTCAATCTTTTTGTGGCATCCGCAATCACAAAGCGTAGTCTCGTTTCCGTTGCCAGGAGCACCGCTCCGTTCCTGTTGTTGATGATTTTTGCATTGTTGCTTATTACGTATTTGCCGCCAATCTCATTAAAATTAACAGAAATTTTAGCGCATTAAAAGGAGAGAAACGTTCATGAACCTAGGAAAAATCATCAAGAGAAACGCCGCCCTGTTCCCGGACAAAATTGCTTATATGTCCGAAACCCAGCAAATTTCTTTCCACTCATTCAATGATAGGGTCAACCGCCTCTATAATGCTTTAAAGGCCAGAGGGCTCAATCAAGGGGACAGGGTGGCCGTCCTTTCTTACACCCGGCCGGAATACATGGAAGTTTTCGGTGTGGCCGAAAAGGGAGGTCTGATTACGGTCCCCATTAACTGGCGGCTAAAAGGCGAAGAGCTGGCTTACCAATTTAATGATTCCGGGGCGAAAGCGCTTATCGTACAGTCGCCCTTTTTGGAAACCATCAATGAAATCCGTAAGCGAATACCTGTAGAGCAGTATTTCTGCATTGACGGAAACGCTGAAAACATGGAGGACTACGAGAAGGTTCTCGATGAAAGCTCACCTGAAGAACCTGACGTGGACATAAAACCCGACGATACGGTCTATATTATCTACACCAGCGGGACAACGGGACAACCGAACGGCGCCATGATCACCCACCGCGGCCAGTGGGAGTGTTCTCGCAGCATGGCCATTGAAGTCCCTGTCCGGCGAGTTGAAAAGCATCTTGAAGGAATGATGCTTTTTCATATAGGACCGCGTTCATTCTTGTTCCCGGTGTTCCACCGGGGCTGTACCAACTATCTGGTTGAACGGTTTGATCCACGACGTTTTCTGGAAATCATTCAGAAAGAGAGAATCACCACCACCGAACTCGTTCCCACTCAACTCGCCATGATTCTGGATCTGCCGGACCATGAAAAATTCGATACCTCAAGCCTTCATACGATTTTCTATGCGGCAATGGCAATGCCCGTGGCGCTCCTGAAAAGAAGCATAGAACGATTCGGCAAAATTTTCGTTCAGGGGTTTGGGCAAACCGAAACGGGACCTCTGATTTGTTGTTTCTGCCGTGAATACCATAATCCATATGGAGACCGGAAAGAGATCAACCGTCTTGCATCCTGCGGCCAACCTGCCATTGATGTAGACGTGAGAATTGTTGACGAGCAGGGAAAAGACCTTGGTGCCAATGAAACCGGAGAGATCCTGGCAAAACATGTTTGGATTATGAAAGGATATTGGAATAAGCCGGAACTAACCCATGAAACCATTGAGGATGGCTGGGTGCATACCGGAGATATGGGATATATGGATGAAGACGGTTTCCTATTCATCGTTGATCGGAAAAAAGATATGATCATCAGTGGCGGCGAGAATATTTATCCCCGTGAAATCGAGGAACTCTTATATACCCATCCCGCTGTTCGTGAAGCGGCGGTTATCGGTATCCCCGACAAAAAGTGGGGGGAGGCCGTAAAGGCGGTCATCGCCTTGAGGACCGGGGAGGAGGTCAGTGAAGAAGACATTATCGATTTCTGCAAGGGTAAACTGGCCGGCTACAAAAAGCCAAAAGTCGTTGAATTCATGGATGAGATTCCTAAAACAGGCTCGGGAAAAATCTACAAAAAGATACTGAGAGATCCCCACTGGAAGGGCGTTGGAAGAAAAGTAATAGCAGATTAGTTTCAAGACGGAGCGTCTAATGACAGGCAAAACATTCTTGGACCATAAAAAGATAATCCTTGTGGATGACGAGGCTGATGTACTTGAAGTTCTGTCTGAACTGCTCTCAACATGTGACATTACAATGGCAGAGAGCTTTGAAAAAGCCAAATCCCTTCTCGAAAATCAGCCTTTTGATATCGCCATCCTTGACATAATGGGGGTTGACGGCTACAAGCTGCTCGATATCGCCAAAGAACATGATGTGATACCCGTTATGCTCACAGCCCATGCCTTAAGTCCCGATCATATAATTCGCTCTTATAAAATGGGCGCCGCTTCTTATCTGCCCAAGGATGAGATGGTGAATATCTCCGTTTTCCTTGAAGATATTCTTGAGGCAAAGGAGAAAGGAAAAAGCACATGGTGGCGCTGGATAGGCAGGCTGGCCTCCGTTTGGGATAAAAAATTCGGACCGGACTGGCGGGAAAAAGAAAAGGATTTCTGGAGAGAATTTCCGACACTCTAGGCGAGTCAGCATAACTTATTTGATAATAACGGAAAATTAAGAGGTTGTTTTGGACGAAAAAGCGATTATCGAAAGAATTGGAAGGATCAGAAACAATAAGAACATCACACTCAAAGCCTTAGCCGCTAAAACAGGGCTCACCGAGGGTTATCTATCCCGCATTACGAATGCAAACAACGCTCCGCCTATTTCCACTTTGGCCCGTATTGCCCAAGGGCTTGAAATTGATATCTCTTACCTTCTTTTAGGAGCGAATGAAAACGAAGAAGACAATCCCAGCATTATCATCAGCAGAAAAGAAGAATGCGAGAGGGTTCCAACATCGGAATCTTTTTCGAGTGCTCCCTTGCACAGGTATGATTTTAAACCTCTTGTTTCCCTAAAGCGCGGAAAGAGAATGCAACCCCATATCCTCACACCCGATTTTGATCCGGGGGAATTTCTACAGCATGAAGGCGAAGAATTTTTTTACGTTCTGGAGGGAACCATTGAATTTCTTCACGGCACTGAGCGTTACGAACTCAGCCAGGGGGATTCTGCCTATTTTGATTCCCATATTCCACATACAGGCAGAAGCCTCGGGAATAAAAAGGCAAAGGTTTTAATTGTTCTTTACCCTTACAGAAGGCCATAAGTTGTTGTTCAGTTTGTGGGACCATACCGTTTGAGCCTGAATATTTACTCGAATTCTTGCTCAATGTTTTCAAAATACGCAGTCAAATTTCCCCAATTTTTTTTGACGGCATTATGGTGTTGTTACACCTGTCTCAATTTTTCTACCAACATAAGGAATATCATGGGAAGCTATATTGGTGTAGATGTTGGTTCACTTTCCACAGATGTGGTGGTGATTGATGAATCAACGAGAATTTTGAGTAGCGCTATTACGCTTACAGGAGCAAACAGCACACGAGCAGCCGAGACGGCGCTGCAAGAAGCATTAGAAAAAGCCGATATTGCTATCACCCAGGTCGATTATATTGTAAGCACGGGATACGGACGTAAGGCTGTGCCTTTTTCGAACAGATCCGTAACTGAAATTGCCTGCCATGCTTTGGGCTCTCACCATTTATTCCCAAAATGCAGGACAATTATTGACATCGGAGGACAAGATGCCAAGGTAATTCGAGTTGGGTCAGATGGAAAAGTGCTCGATTTCGCTATGAACGATAAATGTGCAGCCGGTACGGGTCGTTTTCTGGAGGTAATGGCTACAAAACTGGAAATCGACCTGGACAAGATGGGTCGATTGTCCCTTTCCGCAGAGGGAGAAGTGCCGATCAGCAGCGTATGCACGGTTTTTGCCGAAACTGAAATTGTCTCTCTGGTAGCCAAAAACCATCCTATTGAAGAAATTGTCAAAGGGCTTAACCGCTCAGTTGTGAACCGTGTCATGAACATGGTACGAACTGTGGGGTCCATAGGGCCTTACACTATGACCGGAGGTGTGGCCAAAAACCGGGGGATCTTAGTATTGTTTTCCGAAAGTCTAGGTGAAACACCCGTAGTGTCGGAGGAGCCTCAGCTTGTGGGGGCGCTAGGAGCTGCAATAATCGCGACACAGCAAGATGGATGACACCTTCAGACGGAATAAAATATTTGAGCGCAGTCTGCAAACTGATGTTGTTGTGGCCAGTCTACACGATGGATTATCAAAGAAGAAAGCGGATGCGTTTCGTGATCTGATTGAATGGGTTTTTTAAGGCATGGGCAGGAAGCAGAATAATATGAAAAAGAGGAAAACAGCGAAAAAAGGTTGTTGTTTCCCTCTATGGCATTATTCAATGCCCCTGCACCCGGCTATCCCTCGACAGGTTACTCCACAGCCCCAAACCTCGCTACGCGGAGAAATGATAATGAGGATCTAAATTTCCATAATCCCAAAAGACCAAAATATGACCCAACGTGTTAGAGAACTACCTCTTCTTTCTCTTTCTCAGCGCTTTTTGAAAATTATGAAGCGTATGCCTCTATCGGATATTAGGGATCACGGTAAAGGTAATCCTCGCAGGAAGGCAGCTGAGAATCAGATGTATCTATAACGGTTTTTAAGTCCCCCATTTTAGGCAGCCTTGCCTTTTTTTCCGAAGCCCAAGATGCAGGAGTATCTTTTTATGATTTCAGGACACTCAATGATGCTGATAAATTTCATTTTTCCAGAACAAACTCATTCTGAAAAGCATCTGATGGACACGGTTCATAGCACGATAAGATTTGATGTATCTTGACTTATGTTGCGGGTTTGCTTAACCGCCTGAAAATATTTTGATTTTCAGTATGGCGCTGAGATTTAGATAATCCTCAATAAATCCAATGGCTTTTCCTCTTTTTTGGGGGATCGACGTTTCTAACCGGCAACATAATAATACGAGGCTTTTCGCACCTTCCCGTGAAGGGTGCCTGATTAAACGCCCCCTCTATAAACTGTCCAACCAGGCCATCAGATCCCCCTCACCTTCGTAATGGAGTAATTCATCTATCTTGGAATCGTCCTTTAAGAGCGATTGCATGTGCCTGGTAAACTGCCGTTGGATATGCCGCCTGCGATCCAGATCCAGATGAAGATAGATCGTAGGCTTAAACTGATTTCAGAAAAAATCAATTTTTTGAAAAAAAGCGGGACATTTGATTTCGATTATGCTACCTAAAGTTGAACTGCTTTCAGCTTTGGGTCATCGGAATGGAAATAAAAGATATTCTATCCGTCACGTATGCCGCCATATCGAAATTTTCCAAGAGCAGACTCCTGCGTACGATCCAACTCCTACGCGAAAAATGTATTCAATTGTCTGAAAAGAATTGCAGACTTGAGGCCGAGAACAAAAAGCTGAAGGAAGAACTGAAAAAACAGAAAATACAGTCCATAAACAAAGACGCAAATAAGCCATCATCAAAGCGGCCGGAGTGGGATAAAAAGGGCGTGGGCAATGATGGTAAAGAGAAAAAGAATCGGAAGGGACGAGGGAAAAAACCTCGAAAAGGCGCAGGCAATCGCCCCAAAAATCTGAAACCTGATCGGACAGAAAAAGCGACGGTTGATCGTTGCACCTTGTGCGGCAAAGATTTATCAGACGAAAAGTCGCTCCAAACCAGCAATTTCAGAATCATTGAGGACATCCCGGATGTTGTTGAAAGACCGGAAGTCATAAAAGTAGAGCAAGAGAAGAAATATTGCCCGGATTGCAAAGAGGTCGTTACCGCCAAATCGGAGTTGGCCTTGCCCAATGCAGATATTGGGCTAAACAGCACCATCTTGATTTGCTATCTGTGGGTGGCTTTATGTTTACCGTTCACCAGGATCAAAGATTATCTGAAAGCCTTTTTCGGAAAGGACATATCAACATCAGGGCTTTCGAAACATGTGATTCGAGTTTCCGGGATCATGAAAGATGTTTACGATGAAATCCTCGGGGACATCAATAATGCAATAACCCTGCATGCCGATGAAACCGGATGGCGTGTAAGGGGAAAGAACTGGTGGTTATGGGTATTTGGAACCCAGGACACGGCCTATTTTACAGTGGATGAATCGCGAGGTGGGTCTGTAGTCCGCCGAGTGCTCGGGGAAATATTTCTTGGGCTTCTGGTGGTTGACGGGTGGAGTGCGTATTTAAAACTCATCTGTGAGCAACAGAGCTGTATGGCCCATCTGTTGAGAAAGATAAGGAAGTTTCGTGATGCATTTCCACATCTTTCCAGCATCGTCAAATTCTATGTAAAACTACGGCGGATTCTGCGCGACGGTGAACGACTTCAAGCAGATCGAAAAGAATTGGGCGAAGAGGTCTTTCAAAGACGTCTGGAAAGGCTAAAAATGAGATTGGAAAAGTTAGTAAACTGGCCTGATCCGGATGACATTTTGCAGGAAATCATAAAAAAAGTGAAAAGGCAGCAACCTCGCATCCTGACATTTGTTGAGCATCCGGATGCTCCCTGCCACAATAATTATGGCGAGTTCCTAATTCGAATAGGTGTCTTCAAACGCAAGGTGTCCGGTGGAAGTGTCTCTGGTGAAGGCGCAAATGCGTATGCTATTTTGCTCAGCATTTATGTGACCTGTAGACTACGTGGAATATCCTTTCCCAAATACATGAAGGAGAGCCTGCGGCATTACATAAGGACAGGCAAGCCGATGTTGCTGGGGACATATTCGACGTTTATTGCTGAAAGCTGCGAGCAAAAAATGGCAGTATAACAAGGCAAATCCCAAAAACATCCTGCCGAACATTACCAGTTTTCTGAAATCAGGTTAGGCTTACGAAAGCTGCGGTTCCGGTGACTGCGGTGCGTGTACCGTGCTGTTGGACGGGATGCCCATCCTCTCCTGCGTGACACTGGCGGTGACGGCCAGGGACCGGGAGATCACCGCCATTGAGGGGCTGGCCAAAGGGAACGAACTGGATCCGTTGCAGAAATCCTTCGTTGAAAAAGGAGCGCTCCAATGCGGATACTGCACTCCCGGAATGATTCTGGCCGCCAAAGTGTTGCTCTCCGAGAACCCCAATCCCACGACCCGGGAGATCAAGGAAGGGTTGGCGGGAAACCTCTGTCGATGCACGGGTTACAAAAAGATTTTGGAGGCCGTCTCCGACGCGGCAAAAGGAGGTGCCTGATATGCAAAATGAACTGAGAGTTGTCGGAAAACGACTTCCCCTGAAGGAAAGCTATGACAAGGTCACCGGCAAGGCGGAGTACTGCACCACCGTATCCCTTCCCGGAATGCTCGTGGGAAAGATTCTGCGCAGCCCCCACGCCCATGCGCGCGTTTTGAAAGTGGATGCGAGCAAGGCGGAGGCCATTACAGGGGTAAAGGCCGTTGTGAGCGGCAAGGATGTCCCCCGGAAAATCTATACCTTGAATGTGATGACCTATCAGCTCCCGGACGGCCAACCCCAGGACATGTTCCTTTTTGGCGACACTGTCCGATACGTGGGGGAGCCGGTGGCGGCGGTGGCGGCGGTCAACGAGGAAGTGGCCAGAGCGGCGCTGGCGGCAATCGAAGTGGAATACGAAGTGCTTCCCGCGGTATTTGATATCGAGGGGGCGGTTCAGGAAGGGGCATCCCTGGTTCATGATAACGTCCCCTCCAACACGCCAGTACCGGCCACACCGGTATTTTGTTACGGAGACATCGAAAAAGGGTTCAATGAATCGGATGTGGTGGTGGAAGGGGTTTACCAAACCAGCAAACAGATCCAGGCGGGACTTGAAAATGCGTGCAGTATGGCCGACTATCGGGACGGCCGGCTCACGGTCTGGAGCCAGATTCAGCTTCCCCACATGGCCAAACGGATGATCGCCTATCTTTTTGATCTGCCGGAATCGGCGGTTCGGATCATTCAGCCCTATGCGGGATGCGGATTCGGCGCTGGCACGGATATGTGCGTCGAGCATATCGCAGCGGCCTTGTCCATCAAGGCGGGCGTACCGGTAAAGGTGAAACTCTATCGCAACGAGGATTTTGCAAACCGCATCACCCGCGAGCACATCGCCAAAATCCACATGAAGATGGGCCTCAAGCAGGATGGCACTCCCAAGGCCCTTCAGGCAAGATACACGGGAGATGCCGGCGCCTATGCATGTAAAATTAGCGTCCGGTTGCGGTGTGGCCCTTGCGGCCAACATAACGGAATATGAATTTGAAAGTATGCATCAGGAAATTGAAGCCATTTACACGAACCATCTGGCTTGTGGCGCCATGCGGGGGTTCGGCGGCATGCAGTCCAGTTTTGTTCGGGAAACCCTGGTGGACGAAGCCTGCGAGAAAATCGGTATGGACCCTATCCAGTTCCGGAAGAAATACCATCGTGGTGTGGGGGGCTTAGGTTGGTTTCCGTCGACGGCCATCTCCAGCTGCGGGCTGGACGAGTGCCTGGATGTGGGCGCCGAAAAAATCGGCTGGAAAGAAAAACGGGGCAAGAAACAATTCGATGGTGCGGTCAAAAGAGGCATGGGCGTGGCCGCCATGGGTTGGCTCAGTGGCGCCCAGCCCATGCTCCTTGAGCACACCAACGCCACTCTCAAATTCAATGAAGACGGCGGATGTTCTTTGATTGTATCTCCCGGAAACCTGGGGCAGGGGGTGGCCGGTTCTCTGGCCCAGATCGCTGCGGAAGCCCTGGGAATCGACTTTGACGACGTCAAGGTCATCCTTGGGGATACGGACGTTACCGGTTTCGATATCGGAACCCACGCGTCCAGAGGGTGCTACTGTCTCGGGCTGGCGGTTCTGAAGGCGGCGGGGATGGCCCGGAAGAAATTCCTGGCCAGGGCTGCGGCCAAACTGAAGGTGGCTCCCGAAGACCTGGAAATGGAAGAGAAGAAGATATTCGTAAAATCGGATCCGGAAAAAAGCGTGAACTACAAAGATATCGCCTTTGATCTGATTTACAATTATGAAAGAAACTGCCAACAACTGGTGATCCATGCCACCGTCGAGCCGGCGGAATTTGCACCGCCGTGGCAGGCGGGTTTTGCCGAAGTGGAAGTGGATACCCAGACCGGGGTGGTCAAGGTTATCAAATGGGTGACGGCCCATGACATCGGAAAAGCGATCAATCCCACGGTGGTTGAAGGGCAGTTGGAAGGGGGGGCCTCCCAGGGAATCGGATTCGCCCTCTTTGAGGACCCCGTGATCAGCCCGGAGAACGGCGCCATGCTGACCGACGGATTTGACAAATACAAAATTCCCACCACCCTGGATATGCCGGAACATGAAGCGGTGCTGGTGGAACTGGGGGATCCCACGGGGCCGTTCGGCGCCAAGAGCGTGGGTGAATCGGGTCTTTTCCTCCAGGCTCCCGCCATCGCCAACGCCATCTACGACGCGGTAGGGGTGCGCGTGCGGGAGGTTCCCATGACGCCCGAAAAAGTCCTGGCGGCAATTAGGGCAAAGGCGCAATAATCCAGAAAATCGCTAAAGATTTTGCGTGCTGTTGAAGGAAGCCGGATCATGCCTTGCATGATTCGGCTTTTCAGTCCGAGTGAAATATTATTCAGTCGCAGTTTTGGCCAGCCAAGCCTTGAGCACCTCTTCTTGCATCCCGTCAAAAACAGGCGGCGGCATTCTTTTTCCGCCTTTTTTCCGTCCGTCACAGAGGGCCTGTCGTTGCTCCTCTGTCAATACGGAACGGACTTGGCTGGCGATTTTGGCGTTGATGATCATAATGTCCGCCATCAGTGAAGCGCTCTTTTGACAGGCGGCTCTGATGTTTGCTTCATTAAAAAAGGCGGCGGCTACCAAAACCGGCTTCATGATGTTTTCGATTTCTTCATGCTTCTTTCTCACCGTTGCCATCTCGGTCTTGGATGCCAAAATGATATTGGCTATTTTAGCTTTTTGAGCGTCCGTCAAACCGAGTTTTATTAACGCCTGCAAGGGGATCATCCCGGGCCCCATGCCGGGACCGGGTCCGTGCGCCCATGCCGCCGTACCGCTTAGAATGAACAGCCAACCAGCTACCAGGACAGCCAAAATTGTTTTTCGCTTTTTCATCGTGTTCCTCCTTTTCATTTCAAGAATAAAGTTTGATTTGTGTTCCTGACACTCACTAAATCGGCGATGATCGGAGAACGGTTACATCTTTTTGGAGGCGCCCCAAAAGAGTCGGCGGAATTGTTTGGGAAGGAAAGGGGGTATTCAATTCAACGTCCAACTTCCGTTGACACCGGTCAGGGCTTGATCGAGAACCCTGAAAATGGTAGCCTCTTGTCCCATATACGATGATGTGAGGTCATCCTGAGAACCTTTTAAAATGAGGGGAGGAAAAGGATCATGAAATGTGAAAAATGTGCAAGTGAAATTCCCCCGGACGAAATCCGTGAACATGCCGGGCGAACCCTATGCGAAGACTGTTATCTGGAGATCATGATAACCCCCAAGACATGTGATCCATGGGCTGTGCACAGTGCCAAGAACACGGTATCCCAGGAGCCGGTTTTAACGGATGCGCAACATAATATTTTTAATCTCATCAAAGCCGAAGGTCCTTTGCCCTTGGATCGGATTCTCACCCGCTTGAGGATCTCCGAAGATGAATTTCGCCGCAATTTCCCGACACTGAGGCACATGGAACTGGCCAAGGCCTGTAAGATGGAAGGAGAGGTCCGTTACACGCTTTTTGACGATTCTTCCAATTGAACAAAGGCCGGGACCTTCATATATTTCCGGAATGAATTCGTTATGGATAACAAAGCGTTGTTTTTGAATTCCCTTTGCCGATCGCATCAAAGAGGTGAAACAATTTGAATACGGAATCCAATAACGTAAACAGCGCCATTGATGTGCGGGAACTGGCCGAATTCAGGGAAAGTGAAAAACGGTACCGGACACTCTTTGAGGAGGCCGGCGACGGTATTTTCATACTGAAAGACGGGAAGATCATTGATTGCAACCAAAAGGCCCACACCCTTTTCATGTGCAATCGGGATCACCTGATCGGTAAGACGCCCTTTGATTTTTCCCCTGAATTCCAGTCCGGCGGTATCCGTTCAGAGCTTCAGGGAACAAAATACATTGCCGCGGCCCTGTCCGGAAAAACCCAGTTTTTTGAGTGGGAACATCTGCGCCCCGACGGCACAATCTTCTATTCCGAAGTCAGCCTGAAGTTGGTGAACCTCTCCAGAGCCCCGCTTGTCCAGGCCATCATGAGGGATGTCTCCATCCGTAAGCGCGCCATCAAGGAGCTGGAACAACTGAAGAACAGGCTTCAGGAAGAGAATATTTATCTTCAGGAAGAGATCAAGATCGATCACGACTTCGAAGAGATCGTCGGCGGCAGCCAGGCGCTGAGAACAGCGCTGGGCAGTGTTGAAAAAGTGGCCCGGTCCGATTCCACCGTATTGATTCTGGGAGAAACCGGTACGGGAAAGGAATTGATCGCCAGGGCGCTACACAGCATCAGCAGACGCAAGGACCGGCCCCTCGTCAAAGTAAACTGTGCAACCCTTCCGGCCAACCTGGTGGAAAGCGAACTCTTCGGCCACGAAAGAGGCTCCTTCACCGGTGCCGTGGAGAGACGAATCGGCCGTTTTGAACTGGCCCACGGCGGGACCGTTTTTCTGGATGAAATTGGTGAACTTCCCCCGGAACTGCAGAGCAAGCTGCTGCGCGTGCTGCAGGACGGCGAATTCGAAAGGGTCGGCGGCACGCGAACCATTCGGGTCGACGTCCGCGTCATCGCCGCGACCAACCGGAAACTGAAAAAAATGGTCGTCGGCGGCGCATTTCGTGAAGACTTGTTTTACCGGTTAAACGTTTTTCCCATTGTGCTGCCGCCGCTGAGAGAGCGAAAAGAAGATATCCCGTTGCTGGCGAAGCACTTTGTCAAGAAACACGGTCCCAGGTGCGGAAAGACAATCGACACGATCCCGCACAACACTTTGAAAGCCTTACAGGCCTATTCCTGGCCCGGCAACATCCGAGAACTTGAAAACATCATTGAGCGCGGACTCATCGTCAGCCGCGGAAATCGGCTCGATCTGGGCGAGTGGGGGCAGCAGAAGGCCGACAAAGACCTTCAAGAGGCGCCCTTAAACATGACGGACGTGGAACGCTCCCATATCCTCAAAGTCCTCAAAATGACCGGCGGACGTGTGAGCGGAAAAAACGGCGCCGCCGGGATTCTGGGCCTTCACCCCCAGACGTTGTATTCCAGGATCAAGCGGCTCGGCATCACGAGGGATCTTATGGGCTTATGATATGTCATAAAACTTTTATGAAATATCATAAACATAAGAGGCGAACAGTACCTCCTCCTCTTTAAACTTCAAAAACTTCTTATATGTTTTAAATCAGTTAACCCCCTGCTAGCCGTGTTGTTTCCCCTGGCATGTAAAATGCTTTGTGTTTTTGCGACAATCCGCTTTCCGTTCAACCCAACACGGGGCAAATAACGGAAAAGGGATGTTCGGCAGTACATTTTTCTAAATTTTGATCTGAAAAGGAGGGTAAGTAATGTGGCAGGAGTATCTGTTTCCAAAAGACATGGGCGAGGCTGTTGCTATTCTGCGCGACGGCAAAGGGTCGGCCAGGATTATCGCCGGCGGTACCGATCTGATATTGGACATGGAAGCCGGAAGACATGCGGTTAAAACACTGGTGGACTTGTCCGGAATCGAAGAACTCAATCAAATTACACAAGAGGGCGGCACGATTAAAATCGGTGCCAACGTCACATGTGCACAGGTGTGCGTGTCTGAATTGATACAGCAAAAAGCACCTGCACTCAGTCAGGGGGCCCGCAAACTGGGTTCCAGGCAAATCCGGAATATCGCCACGATCGCGGGCAATGTGGTTCGGGCGCAGCCGGCTGCGGACACGGCCATTCCCCTGGTGGCCCTGGGGGCATCGATAGAGGTCGTCGGCACCGACGGAACCCGGACCCTGAACATTCTGGATGCCTACGGCGACGGATTCGCCAAATCGAACATCGACAGTACCTGTGAAGTGCTGACCTTTTTACACGTTCCCGTGCAAGGCCCGAAGGAGGGGTCGGCATATGTCCGACTCGACAAACGAAAGGCCCTTTCCCTCCCCATTCTGAACGTTGCGTGCAAGATTTCTTTGGCCGGCGAAACCATCACCGCGGCATCCATCGCCATGGGACCGGTTGGCCCCGGACCCCGGCGTGCAATGGAAGCCGAGAGCAGGCTTGTGGGTGGTACGATTTCTCATGAGACCATATTGGAAGCCTCGAAACTGGTCGTCAAGCGATGCGACCCGAGAGACAGCCTGGTCCGAGGCTCGAAGAAATACCGAATGTCCGTCATCAGCACCCTCGCGGAAATGGCCATCACCCAAGCGGTCAACCGTGCCCAAACATAACATGAATTATTTTAAGGAGTTTTGTGATAATGGAAGAAATTGTCGTAAGTTTCATATTGAATGGTGATGCTGTCGAGGTGTCATGTGAACCGGACAAAATGCTGGTGGATCTTCTCCGTGATGATCTTTCCCTGACCGGCACCAAAATCGGTTGCCGGGAAGGAGAATGTGGTGCCTGCACCGTGATCATGAACGGTCAAGCCGTCAATTCCTGCCTCATTCCGGCGGCAAAAGTCATGGGGAAAGAGATCCAAACCATCGAAGGCGTGGCCCGTGGCCGGGAACTTCACCCAATCCAGAAAGCGTTCATTGAAAAGGGCGCGATCCAGTGTGGATTCTGTACACCCGGAATGATCATGTCCGCAAAAGCCTTGCTGGACCGGAACCTGATACCGTCCTCTGACGAAGTGCGGGAAGCGGTCGGCGGCAATGTGTGCCGGTGTACGGGATATGTCAAAATCGAAGATGCAATCAATGAGGCGGCATCGGTGATGTGTGAAGCGGCCGTGAAGGGGGGAGGAAAATAGGAATGGCGAAATTTGTCGGGAAAAATTTTGACAGACTCGACGGTGTCGAAAAGGTGACGGGAACAGGAACCTTTTCGAGCGACATGACCGCACCGGGCATGCTCTACGGAAAAATCCTCAGAAGCCCGCACCCCCATGCCAGGGTGCTGAAGGTGGATGTCAGCGAGGCCGAGAAGCTTCCCGGTGTCAAAGCGGTGATCCATCGGGGCAATGTACAGAATACCTATTATAATTCCGCCGCGCCCATGTATACGACGGTCCCCTACCTGAAACCGGTGCTGGATCAGCAGATCTTCCCCGAAAAGGTCCGTTTTGTGGGGGATGAGGTCGCCGCGGTGGCGGCAACGTCTGAAAAGATCGCTCAGGAGGCGTTGAAACGGATAAAGGTCGAGTACGAAGTCCTGCCGGCGGTGTTTGACATCAAGGAAGCCCTGGCACCGGATGCACCGGATATCCACGATCCCGGGATCACACCCGAAGGGAAAAACATCGTGGCGGAGATCATTCATCTTCCTCCCGGACCGCCCAGCGACGCGGTGGACAAGGCCATGGCGGAAGCGGATGTGGTCGTGGAGGAAGAATTCAAGATCAACATCGTCAAACAATGCCAGATGGAAAACATGGCGGCCCTGGCCATTGCCGGCGCCGACGGCAGAATCACCGTTCATTGCACCACCCAGACGCCGCATCCCACCAAGGCCATCCTGGCCAAGGTCTTCGATGTGCCGGCCAGCAAAATCCGCGTGACCAATCCCCCCTATGTGGGAGGGGGATTCGGCGTCCGCATCGGCCTGAGCGCCAAGGCGGAAGTCATGGCTGTGGCGCTGTCCATGGCAACCGGAAAACCGGTAAGGGTGATCTACACCCGAAAAGAGGATTTCATGGCCACCGACACCCGCCACGGCGCCATTGTGAACGTCAAGCTGGGGGCGACGAAAGACGGCCGCTTTGTGGCCCTTGACCTCAAAGGGTACACCAATACGGGGGCTTACTGCACCTTCGGCGCCGAATTGCCCGGTGTTCTGGGGGCCATGACCCTGGCCATCTACAACATTCCGGCCATTCGCTATTACGGTCACAGCGTCTACACCAATTGCACCCATGCCGGCGCCATGCGCGGTTTCGGTAACCCCCAGGGGAATTTCGCCCTGGAACGGGCGGTGGACATGATGGCGGAAAAGCTGGGAATGGACGCCAAGGTATTGCGGGAGAAGAATATCATGAAGGCCGATGATCCGTGGTTTCTCCCCTATCCGTGCAGCAGTTCGGAACTGGCGGAATGTATCGAGAAGTGCGCCCGGAGCATCGGCTGGGAACGACGGGGGAGCAAAAATGGCGTAACGGGTCACCTCAAGCGGGGGTTGGGGATGGCCGTGGGCACCCACGTCTCCAATGCCTGGCCTTTCTGCGTCGATTACGATAACGCCTATGTGGCGGTCCAGTCGGACGGATCCGTAAATCTGGCCGTGGGGTGCTGCGATATGGGGACGGGCATCAGCACCAGCCTGCCCCAGATCTGTGCGGAAACCCTCGGAGTCAAATGGAAGAATCTCACCCTGACCTTCGCCGATACGGCCGCCACCCCCTTTACCATCGGCAATCATGCCAGCCGGGGCGCCTATGCCCAGGGGTTATGCGTCAAGGCGGCGGCGGAAGACGCCAGGAAACAGATCCTGGATTACGCCGCCCGGTTGTTCAAAGTCCCTGTGGAAGACCTGATCCTGGAGGATTCCATCATCAAGCCGGCCCATGCCGCTGGAGGGGATGTGACCGTTGTCGACCCCATGACGTTGCCGGGCGCGGTGGAAGAAGCGGCAGCGGCACCGGTTCCCCCGCCGGTGGACCATCATATGGTTAAGTTGGTCAACACCAAGGGGACTCAAACCGGGATTTCGTTGGAGGGGCTCACCTATTACGCCCATATCCGCAACAAGCAGTTCATCGGCCTGGGCAGAACCATACCGCCCAACGCGCCGCCATGGCACTGCTGTGCGGCCGAGGTGGAGGTGGATACCCGGCTGGGTACAATCAAGGTGATCAAGATGGCGGCGGCCCACGATGTGGGAACGGCCATCAATCCGCGGATCATCGAAGGGCAGATTGAGGGGGGTGTGGTTCAGGGCATCGGCTTTGCCTTAAACGAGGAGATCCTATACAAGCCGGACGGCCAACAGGCCCACAAAAGTTTTTCCGCCTACATGGTCCCCACGGCGGAAGATATTCCACCCATCGAGACCTTCATTGTTGAGGGCGCGGATCCCACCGGCCCCTACGGCGCAAAAGGCGTGGGAGAATGCGGGCTGGTCTGTCCCGCATCCGCCATCGCCAATGCGGTGGCAGACGCGCTCGGTATTCCCATCAGGGAACTTCCCATGACGGCGGAGCGTGTCCACGGGTTGATTCATCAGGGTTAGGGGATTTTGCGACAATTGCCGGCCTCAGTTGTGAAAAGGTCCGGGTGAAGGTTGTATCCCACCCGGGCCGGTCACTCTTTGTCCCTGCCCCGTTACAGGCATGCAGTTCAGCCGTGTACTTGACATTCTATGCATGAAATACTATTTTCATGCATAGAAATATACGGAAAGGAGGCTGACAATGAGAACAACCCTTGACTTGCCTGAAGCTTTGGTCGATGAGGCCATGAAGGTGACTCAAATCAAGACAAAAACCAAAGTCATTATTGCTGCGCTGGAAGGTTTGATCCGAAAGTCGAAAATATCCGGCTTGAAGGAATATAAGGGGAAGGTGGACCTGGATATTGACATGAATGCCGTCAGAGGACGTCAATGCCGGTATTAGTAGACACCTCCGTATGGATTGACTATTTCAGGAGCGGCGGTGATTCCCAAAAACTTGATTTGTTAATTGACGAAGATGTCGTTGTCACAAATGACCTTATTTTGGCGGAACTGGTTCCTTTTTTAAAAGTCCGGAATCAACGGAAGATTGTGGCGTTATTATATCATATCCATAAACTGAACCTTTTCATCGATTGGGGTCAGATCATTGCGTTTCAGTATCAATGTTTGAGAAATGGCATAAACGGCATAGGTGTTCCGGACCTCATCATTGCGCAAAACGCGACACAGAATAGATGTGAGATTTACTCCCTGGACAAGCATTTTTCTCTCATGAAAGATGTCCTTGATCTCCAACTCCTGTTGTAGGATGTAGGAACGCGGGGGATGGGGAAGGCCTCGGAATCCCGCGAGACACCCCTTAAGAAAGAGCAACCACATCGGGGGGAGCGGTTTCATTATGCGGTGCCTTCCAACTGTTCTCCGACTACACACTTCCTCTTGCATCCCGTCGGAGCTTGAGAAGGTGTTGGACGTCTTCTTTTGAAATCGGTTCCGACTCATGGCCGTTACAGATGAGTATCTGGCATGCGAGTTCAAATAAGTCGGCATTCTGGATGGCATGAGCATAGTCGACGGCAACCGTCACCATCCCGTGATTACTGATAACAACCATGTCGTGGTCCTGCATCGCTTTCGTCACCGTTTCAGCGAGTTCCTTAGAGCCGGGGATAAGAAATGGAATTCGCACAACGGGACCGATATGAAAAGGGATTTCCGGGATTACAAAATAGTTGGGATCATGGACGCTTTGACAGACGAGAGCCGTGGCGTAAGGTGATTGAAAATGCAGCACAACGTTAACGTCGGGGCGTGTGCTCAAAATACCCGCGTGGAATCCGATTTCCATGGTGGGTTTGGGACCGTTGAGGACGGCGCCGTCGGCAGTGGTGCAAAGGGAAACCTGCTCTCCGGTCAGGTCCTCCATCCAACTTCCGGATGCCGTCGCCAGGAATCGGGTACCGTCCAGGCGTCGCGAAAGATTGCCACTGCTGCAACGCACCAGGCCCCGTGCCGCTGCAGCGTGACAGATCCGAACGAACTCATCCAGAACATGATCCGGTACATCTTTCACCGCGTTTCTCCGGGAAGCCAAGGCGTGTTTCATTGACGGTGGCTTCTTGCCGTTGCATGGATAGCCGTCGTCAAAATATGATTTCAACTTAACATGGATAAATTGAAAGTTGAATTGAAAAATAGCGATCCCGCATGAACAGACTTGAGTGCTTTTCAATGGAGCAGCCGGTGACGAGCAGACGATCATCACGTGATTTCATGCCATCAAAGTGCACAAAACGTTTTATCCAACCACCATGTGATTTTTCGGCGTGAATTGAATAGTCCTCCAGCCGTATATCCACATAAACCTCATCCGTCAGCCTTTGGTTTATTATTGACATTTAGCGTTCCCCTCAATACCTTGCTTTCTATTTGTGAATAGTGAAATTGAGATTTGCGGATTAGAGTCTTCTTCTGTGTTTTCACCTCGAGAACGCAGAAGGTTATGAATTATCAAGGCAAAAATGCTTTGGTAATGGGCTTCTGGAATACTTGTGAGGGCGAATTAAACTAATAATCAATGGTTGCCGACTCCGTTTTGCGAAGTCGGCAACTTGCGTGTGAACTAGACTAAGACGCGGCTTAGGAGCGTTCATTCAACCAGGAAAATACACATGAACCCACTTATAATCATGGTTGGTCTTCTGATTTGCAGTAATATCTTCATGACCTTCGCATGGTACGGTCATCTTAAAGAATTGAATAGGTTTTTGTAAAGAACAAAGTGTGGATTATTGCAGCGTTAATTAGTTGGGGAGTCGCATTGTTTGAATACCTACTCCAGGTGCCGGCAAATCGTATCGGCTACACAGTATTGAATGTAGGTGAACTTAAAATTATTCAAGAAGTTATAACATTAAGTATCTTTGTTCCATTTTCGTTTTTCTATTTAAAGGAACCGTTAAAAATTGATTACTTATGGGCAGGAATTTGTTTACTTGGAGCAGTCTACTTTATGTTTAGAAGTCGATTCGCATAACAAGCGCTCAACGAGGACACCTAACTGTGGAGGTCCTGAAACGATAAAAAAAATGGAAGGATGTCGTCACGATCTCCGACCCGGAAGACCTTCGTCTCATCAAGGTTTTTCATGATACGGTTCTCAGAGGCGAATTGAAGGACCATCGCTCGTCACGACTCGGGGAGCAGTATCGTGTCATCTACAAGGTAGAGCGTCGGCAATTGTACGTATTGGTAATCAACTTTTCCGCACTAGCGACTTCATTGTTGATGGCCTTCTTCTCTGGTGGGAGGAGCGGAAACATGAGTTTTTCGGTCTGAAAAATCTTGCCATTAATGCGGATAACGGACCAGAATGCAGCGGCCGCCGCACCCAATTCCTGTTACGTTTGATAGAATTTGCCGATATGACTGGACTTTCTGTCCGAGTCATTTACTACCCCCCTTATCACAGCAAATACAATGCAATTGAGCGGTACTGGGCAGGGTTAGAGAAGTCATGGAACGGATACCTGTTGGATACCGCCCAGACAGTTGTAAAACGAGCTGGAAATTTCTTTTGGAAGGGGCTGCGGGCAGTGACAAGGTTATTGGATTCGCCTTACAAGAAAGGCATTAAGGTTTGCGGCAACGAAAAATCAGACCTTGAGAAACGACTACAGCGGTCATCCGATCTGCGTTGGTGGGACATAACAATTTTCCCTAAATTGGTAGATTTGTAATTTCTATCTCCCTAAGAGGTTCTGTGAGCCGGTCAGGAGGTACTGTCCGCTATTGGATCGGTCAGCGTCGATCCTCTCCTTGATGTAGGGAAGCAGATCGGGGGCGTATTGCACTTCATCGAATATCACGGGAGGCGAATACATTTCGAGGAAAGCGCGGGGGTCTTCCACGGCGGATGCCCGCACATCCGGCGGTTCCAGGGAAACGTATCGGTAACGCTCTCCAAAGAGATGCAGCAGGATGGTCGTCTTGCCGGATTGACGCGGTCCGGTGAGTACGACTGCCGGAAACTCGGCCGCGGCCTTTTTAATCACCGGCTCCAGGGAGCTATTGATGTATGGCGGCATGATAAGTCGAAATTATGCATTTAAAATACAAAATGTCAACCAATAATGCAGGGGTTAAGGCCGTGTCTCTTCCGCGATTATAGAGGATGCAAAATCAAAATGTTGAAGCGAACATGCTACTTCACAAAGACCGCTCGTTCCTCACTGCTTGTGAACAGCGGCGCTGGCCTTGACAGGTTCCGCAAGTAATGTATAGAGTGAACTCATTCGAGAAGCCATTGATCGGCTGCTCATCAATCAAGCCGGAGAGCGTCATAGGGAACTGGCGCTCCGTCAGGCAGCCGGGATCTGGAAGGATCGAACTGACCTTCCCGATTTCAAGTCAATTCGTGCCGAATGGGACAGGACCTGATTATGGCAAACCCGATCCTTCTCAATACAGATGTTCTCATTGATTTCTTTAGAGGATACGGCAAGGCAGTTTCTTTCGTTAACACATACAATAGCCGCATTATTTTGTCATCAATTGTTGTTGCGGAGTTGTTTTCCGGTGTAAAAAGCCACGCGGAAAAAGCTGCTCTGCGGGGCGTTATCTCCCTCTTCCGTGTTGTCCCTGTCAATACCGATATGGCGAAAGCCGGTGGTCTTTACAAACGAGATTATGGGAAATCACATGGCGTGGGTCTTGCTGCTGCTATCCTTGCAGCCACTGCGGAAGTCGAAAATGCAGAATTAAAAACCCTCAACACCAAACACTATCCTATGTTAAAGGGTCTCAAACCCGTTTACAAAAAGTAGAAGGCCCCTCTATTGATAATTGACGGAACTCTCAGTTGATTCTGAATCATAGATAACCAACGGAAAAGGCCAGTAGAAACTGGCCGCCGAAATATAGGGGCAGCCCCAGAATGCGGTTAATGGGCCCTTTTTTCACAAACCGGTCCCTGGCAACGAAAATATCCGACATGTAAAAAGAGATAGCGCCGCACAAGGCCAGTAACCGGCCCGAAAATGCCAGTCCGGGTTCCAGAAAAAGTGTGAAGGCTCCGCAAACCATGACAGTGATGACGACGATGTAGGCCATCACCGGAAGGGTCATGTCGTCCAGGTTCGGTTTGAGCTTGGAAAAAATGAACAGACTGATCATTGAGGCCGGCAGGGCGCCCCAGAAGACCGATGCCGTGGGGGGTGCCGTATGGAAAAAACAGATCACGTAAAATACATGACCCACCAGGAATGACACCAGTCCCAGGAAGAACATTTTCTTCTGCGGCAGCGCCAGAAAAACATCCCCGCCCAGGCAGAATATCAGACCGGGCAGAAGCCATGCGAAATAGGCCGGAACCGGTCGCGGCTGCACCAGGGCAGCCAGAACGAACATCAACGAAATGGTGGTCTTAACGGGCAGGATGCCCTTCGGTATTTCCTTGCTTTCAAAGTAGAGTAGAACCGGCATCAGGATGCAGGCCAGGATGATCGTGGTTGCTACCATAGAAAAGGTGCCCTCCCCATAAATGATCGTTAATCGTTCATATGGCGGCAGTATAATGTCTGCGTATTCGAATGACAAGCTTTGGTTGGCGCTGAGGATTTCTTGGGATGATTGGAAGTCCTTGACAAGACCTTTTTATGAAGGTATAGCTCTATCCGTCGCTAGGGGTGGTTTTGCTGAGAGCCGGATCGGATTTGAACGTCCCGCAACCCTTAGAACCTGAACTGGGTAATGCCAGCGGAGGGAAGCGGCACGGTCGTTAAATATTCCTGCGATGCGTGTTGAACTTATTGAGCCGCTTTTCTTCTTTGGGAGAAAACGGCTTTTTTTATTGGGGCTTTTGAAACCAGCTCTATTTAAATGATTTCGGTTTTCTAAAAATCGAATTGTGAAGGGAATGTAAAAAATGACTCAGTTAAAAGATGCAAGATCCGGTGTGATCACACCGGAAATGGAAAAGGTGGCAGCATATGAACAGGTAGAGCTTGAATGGCTTCGGGAGCAGATGGCTTCAGGCCGGGTGGTCATACCCGCCAACAGGCGCCACGAACGCCTGGTTCCCTGTGGTATCGGCGAAGGTCTGCAGGTAAAAGTCAATTCCAATATCGGTACATCCTCGGACAGGGCCATCCTTGAAGAGGAGCTGGAAAAGCTTCGCGTGTCCATCGAGGCGGGCGCCGATACGGTGATGGATTTGTCCACGGGAAAAGATATTGATGGGTCCAGGAAAAGCATTCTGGCTGAATCAACCGTGGCCATCGGTACGGTTCCCATCTATCAGGCCATCGTTGAGACCGTGGAGGAAAAAGGCGCCCTCATTGAACTGAATAGTGACAAGATTTTTGAGGTGATTGAAAAACAGGCCCGAGACGGTGTGGATTTTATCACCGTTCACTGCGGATTGACCCTGGCGGCCCTTGAAATGTTGAAAAATCAAAAGAGAATCACCAACATTGTCAGCCGGGGGGGATCTTTTCTCACCACCTGGATGTTGCACCATGAAAGGGAAAATCCGCTTTATGAGGAATATGACCGCCTGATGGAGATTGCCGAAAAGTATGACGTCACCCTGAGCCTCGGGGATGGATTGCGGCCCGGTTGTCTGGCCGACGCAACGGACAGGGCCCAGATCCACGAACTGATGACCCTCGGCGATTTAACCCGGCGGGCCTGGGAAAGGGATGTTCAGGTGATGATCGAAGGTCCGGGTCATGTGCCCTTGGACCAGATTGAAACCAATATTATCCTTCAAAAGAAGATGTGCAATCATGCGCCCTTTTATGTACTGGGCCCGTTAGTGACCGACATTGCGGCTGGATACGACCATGTGGCCTGCGCCATTGGGGGCGCTCTGGCAGGGGCTGCCGGTGCCGACTACCTCTGTTATGTGACGCCCGCGGAACATCTCTGCCTGCCCAGCGTTTCGGATGTGCGGGAAGGGGTGGTGGTGACCAAAATTGCGGCCCATGCAGCCGACATTGCAAAAGGGAATAAACCGGCCATTGAACGGGATCGTAGAATGGCGGTTGCCAGGCGAAACCTGGACTGGGAAACCCAGATGAAGCTGGCCATCGACCCTCGGAAGGCCAGGAGCTACCGCGAACAGAATCCTCCCGAGGAAGAGGATGTGTGCACCATGTGCGGCAAATTCTGCGCCATCAAGCAGGTGAAAGAGTATTTCAGGGATTGATCATTTTCCCAGGCAGAACCGGCTGAAGATACTGTCCAGTATTTCATCATCGATGGTCTGGCCCGTGATTTCCCCTAAATGTTCAAGGCCGGCCCTGAGTTCAAAGGCCACGATTTCCATGGGTGCGTTGTCCCTCGCTTTGATGCCGGCGCTTTGAAAGCATTTTTCCGCCGCCTTCAACGCCTGCCGATGCCTCAGGTTCGGGACTCCTTGGGAGGGTGAAACCGAAAGCGCGTCGTCGGAAAGAATGCTATTTTGAATGGCTGTTTTCAGGCGATCGACCCCTTCGCCCGTCAGCGCAGAAATTTCAACGGTCTCAAACCGATCCGGAAAATCAGCCTTTTCCGTGAAACCGGGGGCCGCCGGCAAGTCGATTTTGTTGATCACCACCAGTGCTTTTCTGTTTTTGCACCGGTTCAAAATATCCATATCGTCCCCGTTGAGTGAGCGACTTTGGTCTACGACGATCAAGAGAAGGTCCGCTTGGGCGGTTTTTTCCAGGGTGAGATGAATACCCAGTCTTTCCACCTCGTCTTTAACCTCCCTTAAGCCTGCCGTATCCATGATGCGGATGGGAATGCCGGAAATATTGAAAGTGGATTCAATGACGTCCCGGGTGGTTCCGGGGATGTCCGTTACGATGGCCCTCTGTTCATTCAGAAGCCGGTTCAGCAAACTCGATTTGCCCGAATTGACACGACCCACAATGACCGTGTTGATGCCGTCCACCCATATGCGGCCTGCGTGGGCTTGAATCAGGGCATGGATGGGTTGAATCAGGCTTTTTTCGATGAATTCCGCCCCCTCTCCCCTGAAAAGATGTTCCACGTCGTCCTCGGGGAAATCGATGGCGGCCTCCGCGTTTGCCAGAATGTGAATCGCTTTTGCCCGCAATTTTTTAATATCGTTCTTAATGGATCCCTGAATCTGCCGGGCGGCCAGGACCAGCCCTCGTTCGGATCGGGCATTCATGAGATCCACAACCGCTTCTGCCTGAGAAAGATCGATTCGGCCGTTTAGAAATGCACACTTTGTAAACTCTCCCGGTTCCGCCATCCGGGCACCCAATTTCGTTAAAATTGCCAGTATTTTGAAAAGCAGGGTGTATCCGCTGTGGGAATTGATTTCGACAACGTCTTCACGGGTGTAGCTGTTGGGGGCTGCCATATGGGACAACAACACTTCGTCGATGATGTTCCCGGAATCGGGATCGCATATATATCCCATGACCAGGCGGTGACTTATGAGGGAAGATTGAGGGGTCTTGGGTTTGAATACTTTTCGGGCAATTTCAAGGGAATTGGGACCACTCATGCGAATGATCCCGATCCCCGCCTGTCCGACGGGGGTGGCGATGGCCGCAATGGTATCTTCTGTTGAGGGCATACATCTAATGAGCCCCGGAAGCCCGGGAAGAATTGTATTTTTTTGGGATAATGACCACTTTTTTCAGAATCCCTTCCCCTTTTCCTTTGGTGCCCAGCTCATCGTCGTCCCTCAGCGCCAGGTGGACGATTCTACGGTCGTGAGGATTGAGAAGATTGGTGGCCACCGGACGTTTGATCTTCTTGGCTTTGTCACCCATTTTCAGTGCCATCTGAATCAGGAACTCCTGCCGTCTCAGACGGTAGTCTTCAGAGTCTATGATCACACGGGACCGCTTTTCCAGTGATTTGTTGACGATTTTATTGACGATAAACTGCAGCGCATCCAACGTTTTGCCCTTGCGGCCGATCAATAGACCCGTTTTATCTCCTTCTATATTGAGTTTAATGGAGCCGTCTTCCAGTTCGCCCGTGATCGTGATCCCTTCCATGGGAATCAGGGCCAGGATATTTTCCAGGGCCTCTTTTGCAATGGCGATTTCTTCTTCTCGATTGTCCGGGGCGGTCGTTTCCGAATCAACCGCAAGCGGCACATCTTCCGGCTCGGCACTCAATTGTGCAGGTTTCTCTTGAGGTTCCGCTATCGGAATTTCTTCAACCGCTTCCGGTTCTTCCCGTTTAATGGTAACTTTAATTTTAGCTTTTCTGCCGCCCACCAGGCCGAAAATGCCGGCAGAACCGGGTTCAAGGATGACAATATCCATCTGGTCTTTCTTGAGATTCAGTTTGCGGCAAGCGTTTTCAATGGCGTCATGATCGGTTTTGCCTTCAAATTCGTAGGTTTCCATGAGTGTCCTCCAGTAATTACGCCTTCTTTTTATAAATTCGGTATTGTTGTCCAATGGAAAGGAGGTTGTTGACCAACCAGTAAAGAACGAGGCCGGAAGGGAAATTAACAAACATAAATGTGAAAATGACGGGGAGAAACATCATAATTTTCGCCTGAGCAGGATCACCCGGAGACGGTGTCATCTTCTGTTGAACGAACATTGAAGCGCCCATCAGCAAGGTTAAGACCGGTATCCCGTAAGGAGGCGTCATGAACGGGATTGTAAATGGGAAATGAAACAGTCGACCGGGTGCCGAGAGATCATTAATCCAGAACACAAAGGGTGCGTGCCTCAGCTCGATGCAGGTGCCCAGAACCCTGTATAGCGCAAAGAATACCGGAATTTGAACAACCATGGGCAGGCATCCCCCCATGGGGTTGACCTTATAGGTCTTATACAGCGCCATCATTTCCTGGTTCAGTTTTTGTTTGTCGCCTTTATACTTTTCCCTGAGCTTGGCCATTCGGGGCTGAAGTTTCTGCATTTCCTTCATGGACTTATAGCTTTTGTGGGTGAGCGGCCAGAACAGAATTTTGACGAGAATGGTCAAAAGGATAATGGATACCCCGTAATTATGAATGTACTGGTCGAAAAAACGCAGGACGTAAAGCAGCGGTTTCGCAATGATATCCGTCCAACCGAAATCGATGGCCCGATCAAGATTCTTGCCGAATTTCTTGAGGGTTCCCAACTCGCGGGGGCCAAGGTAAAGCTGGTATTCGCTGGTGGCCTGGGCGGATGGTGGAAGAGAAACCGCAGGCGGCAGGAAGACCCCCTCCAATACCCCAGATGACAGATGTGTCCCCTTAAACGATCCTTTAGCGGGAACGCTTGGAACGACGGCTGAAATAAAGTAACTGTCCTCGTAGGAGACCCATCCGATATTTCCATTGACGGATTTTTCTTCGCCCGGATCCTCCACTTTCAGTTCGTCCAGCTTGTTGTCCAGATACAGGGCAAGACCCACATAGGCATAATAGCTTGTCTTGTCCTGGGGGGGGAGTGCCCTCAAAGTGGTTCTGAAAACGCCGTTTACAGCGTTTTCGGTCGGATTGGCGGCCGTAACCGCCAGGTCTATGCCGTATCGATCGGGATAGAAGCGGTAGGTCTGGGTGATGGCGATGCCGTTCTGGTTGGCGCAGCGAAAAACAATTGTTCCGGGTTCGGATCCCTGATTGAGCACAAGGGACTCTTTATCCACGGAAAAGGCCTTGTTGTTGGCATTACCGCCGGCGTTGCCGTCAAATTGGATGGTCAGGGAATCGCCCATTCCCTGCTCCAGGCTGACCAGTTCAACAAAGGGAGAGTCCGGATCGGTCGTTTGCCGATATTGCTTGAGCTTGAAGCTCTTAATGGTGGGTCCCACATTGCTGAAAACCGCTTTGTAGAGCGGTGTATCAATTTCGACGGTCTTTGCTTCCGATAAGGCCACAGGCTGATCGGCGGCCGCAACCGCCTTTGACGGTGAAACGGATGTCACCTTGACGGGGCTGTTTTCATCTTTGAGTGCCGATTGGGCGCTTTCGGTAGCGGCATTTTTTCCAGGTGGCGCCTCTTTCGGCTTGGGGGAGAAAAAGAGCGACCACCCCACCAGCACGACAAAGGATAGGGCAAAGGCCAATATTGTTTTCTTATCCATAATTTGGGCTGCTTAGTCCTAAAAAAGGTTTTGTTTGAAAAAAACCGCATGATGCCGCGTTTCAACACCTGGTCGAAATGCCACAACAGACGTGTGTCTTTCAAATAAGGTCCATCACATCATACCAGCGGGTCATATCCGCCCGGGTGAAACGGATGACATTTGAAGATCCTGATAAGTGCCAGAAGGGTGCCTTTCAGAATCCCATACTTATGGTAGGCATGGCGAGCGTAGGTGGAACATGAGGGGTAAAAACGACAGGAAGGCGGCAAAAAAGGTGAAATACACAGCTGATATAAAGCTATCAGCGAGATAGGGATATACCTGCATTTATAAATAAAACCTTTTTTAGGCGACGATCTCTTCAAGTTCTTTTTCGGCTTTGTGAAAGTTCAGATAGCCGGCACCCTTTTTTGCAATGACGATGATGTCGTACCCCTGGGGGAGGCGTGCTTTATTGAGCCTGTAGAATTCTCTGATCAGTCGTTTGGCCCTGTTCCTTCTGACGGCGTTGCCCACTTTTTTGCTGGCCGTCACCCCAAGCCTGGTTATTCCTTGCTCGTTCTTTCTGGTAATGGCGATGAAGTGCCGCATGTGGCAATGTCTTCCCGAACGATTTAAATTGACAAACTCCGCGCGACGCAATAACCTTTCCGGTTTAGGGAAAGAAAAGGTTCCCCGTGCGCCTTGGGAAAATCGTTTCGGTCTGAAAGGCATTTATACGGTCAGTCGCTTCCGTCCCTTGGCCCTTCTTCTTTTCAGAACATTTACTCCGGCCCGTGTTCGCATTCTTGCCCTGAAACCGTGGGTTCGTGCTCTCTTTATTCTACTGGGTTGATAGGTCATTTTCATAACGTAATAGAGCCCCTTCATTGAAATTTTATATAAACGATAATATAAACACATGCTTTTATTTTTGTCAAGCGGCAATTCTGCCAACCAGCAATTCCCGTGATTAAAACGGCGCGGTTTCAGCGGTGGTAACCGCGATTCGAACAATTATCGTTTTTTCATATTTTTAATTGATAATTTTTGCTGCATCCTATATCTATAAATCCAGGTTGATGAGCCCTCCGTCGTTGATGGGCAGCCTGGAAAAAATCCATTTTTTGTGTATGTGAATCGATCAGAGAGGAAAACGCGATGCTTTTTGACTCCATCCTGGGCCTGTTCTCAAATGATCTGGCCATTGATCTCGGTACTGCAAATACCCTCGTCTATATGAAGGGCAAAGGAATCGTACTAAGTGAACCGTCCGTGGTAGCGGTTAGAAAAGATGGTCGGGGTAGCAATAAAGTCCTGGCGGTTGGCAGAGAGGCGAAAATGATGCTGGGAAGAACCCCCGGCAACATCGTGGCCATTAGACCCATGAAAGATGGCGTCATCGCGGATTTTGAAATTACGGAAGCCATGCTCAGGCATTTTATTCGCAAAGTCCATAATCGTAGAACCCTTGTCAGACCCCGCATTATCATATGTGTTCCCAGCGGCATTACCCAGGTGGAGAAACGGGCGGTTCGTGAAAGCGCGGAATCCGCCGGGGCCAGAGAAGTTTTTCTTATCGAAGAGCCCATGGCCGCGGCCATCGGGGCCGGGTTACCCATTACCGAACCCACATGCAATATGGTGGTGGATATCGGTGGTGGAACCACCGAGGTGGCGGTCATTTCTCTGGCTGGGATTGTTTACAGTAAATCCGTCAGAGTCGGTGGGGACAAGATGGATGAGGCCATATTGCAGCATATCAAACGGAAATATAATCTGTTGATCGGTATCAGTACCGCGGAAATTATCAAAACAGGCATTGGAAACGCCTATGCCGGAGACACGGTTGAAACCATTGAAGTAAAAGGGCGTGACCTGGTGACGGGAATCCCCAAAATCCTCACCATAGACTCAGATGAAGTGAGACAGGCGATTTCAGAACAGGTTGAGACCATTGTGGAAACCGTTCGAATTGCTCTGGAACAAACACCCCCCGAACTGGCCGCAGATATTGTGGATTCAGGAATCGTCCTGGCTGGCGGAGGCGCTTTGCTTAAGAACCTGGATATTCTGTTAAGAGAAGAAACAAAACTGCCGGTGACCATTACGGAAGACCCATTGTCTACGGTGGTGCTGGGATCCGGAAGGGCTCTTGACAATATCAATATTCTGAAAGAGGTTACCATTCGATAGAATTCCCCCTTTGGCCCTCCATTGCCGTACCCTGGATTCGGGCGTTTGGCTTCCATATCGATACTAGAACATTTATTCATCTATAACCGTCCTTTGTCGGGCGTGGATTATGGGGGGCGGGATTAGCCATTGCAGCGTGAAAGACATTTTCCGAAAATTTGGATCTGGTTGGCCTTTATTTGTTTCGCCCTGTTTCTCCTTTCCTCAAATGCCAGTCAACGCAGCAGTTGGAATTCAGCTGAACAACTGGTTGTGGAGGGAACGACTCCGGTTCAGAGCTTTTTCAAGCAGACCGTGACACTGCTGAAGGACCTGTGGGAAGACTATTTCTATCTGGTCGACGTTCGGCAGGAAAACCGGCGTTTGAAGCTGGAGTTGGATTCCCTTCAACGGGAAAATGGCCTTTTTAAGGAATTGTTGGCGACTCAGGAGCGGCTTCGCGGCCTTCTGAAGTTCAAGGAAGCGGTCCGTCAACCGGCCGTGGCTGCTCAGGTCGTGGGACTGGATCCCACGGGGTGGTTTCAGTCTGTGGTCATCAACAAGGGGACATCATCAGGGATTAATCTGGATATGCCCGTGGTGAATGCCTCAGGCGTTGTGGGCAGAATTGTTTCCGTTTCTTCTCATTATGCCAAAGTCCTGCTGGTTATCGACCAGAACAGTGCGGTTGACTGCCTTGTGCAGAGATCCCGCGATCGGGGAATGGTCAGAGGGCAGTCAGCCCAGGTTTGTCGGTTGGATTACATGGTCAAATCCGGCGATGTGAAAGAAGGGGATGTGGTGATCACATCGGGTCTGGGCAAAGCATTTCCCAAAGGTCTTCCCGTTGGAACGATTTCAAATGTGAAAGAAGGGGACGGAACACTTTTCAAAGAGATTGAAGTGACGCCTGCCGTGGATTTTTCCAAACTGGAGGAGGTCCTAGTGATTTTGCAGGGGCCGAACGAAGAACGAAAAATGGCATCAGACGCTTCCATAAAATAATTTCTCCCTTATTGGTTCTTGGCGCTAAGGGGTTTTACGTAGGAGCACGCCGTCAAAACTTCAACAAACAAGCCGATAGGCGTCTATATATGGGCATGGGTGGGCGGCGGTGTCGCAACCCTTTTGACCGGTATCTGGAATAATCCCTGGGGTTTCGATTTTTTTGACCTGGATTTTCTGACGATTCTGACGGCATATCTTTTTGTGGCATTCGGTCAGGTGGGGGCTGGCATTTTCGCGCTGGGTCAGGGTTTTCTGATTGATGTTTTTTCAGGAGGTTTGCATGGCCTGTTTTCCGCTGCTTACCTCTGTGTTTTCTTTGTAATCCTTGTTGGATCGCGCTTTTTCAACCTTCTGAACCCGAAAGGGCAGATCATTATTGTTTCTCTTGCGGTTTTGCTGAAAAATGCCATGCTGTTGATTTTGCTTAGCATTTTCTCCCTGGATATCGTTTATTCCCAAAGACTTGTGTTGGTATCCCTTGCCTCCATCATTGTCAGTGGTTTGGCTGCGCCGCTTTTGTTTCAATTGTTCAACCGACTCAGAGGGATTCCCGGAAGAATGGCACAAGGGACTTCGCCGGACGAAAATTTGAATAGATGACGGTGTTATATTTAGGGATCATCTTTCATTTCCCGGCCATGTCGAACTTATCACAAAACGAAAGAACAAGGGTGGGCAAACCTTGAAAGCGTCAAATTTTGATCCCGTATCTCTGGATGTTTTTACAAGACAGCTGAAAATCGCCGTGATATTTGTTTTGGTGATTTTCGGTGTCCTCATTCTCAGACTTTGGTTTCTGCAGATCGTAAACGGATCCGTTTATCGGGCTAAAAGCGAGAATAACCGAATACGGCTTCAAAGTATGGCCCCTTTCAGAGGGGTGATTCGGGATCGCAACGGAAAAATCCTGGTGGACAATCGTCCGTCCTATGACCTTTATGTCATTCCGGAAGATATTCACGATCCCGAGGCGTTGCTGAATCGGTTGGCTGATCTGGGAGATTTTGAGAAGATATCCATGAGAGAAAAAATCAAAAACGCAGCCGGTGGTTATCCTTTTAAACCGGTCTGTCTGAAAAAGGATATTTCCCGCGAGGAACTCGCCATGCTTGAAACGCGCCGATTTGATCTGCCGGGAGTCATGATAAAAGTGCGACCTCAAAGACATTATTTTTCCGGTGCTCTGGCGGCCCATGTGCTGGGATACCTTGGAGAGATCAGCGAGAAGCAATTGAAGAGTGCCCAATTTCCCAATATCAGGTCCGGCGATTTGATCGGCAAGACCGGCATCGAGCGGAGATGGCAGAAGTTTCTTAATGGAGGGCGCGGCGGGGAGCAGGTGGAGGTCGATGCGTCGGGGCGAAGGATCAAAGTGATTTCTCGAAGGCCCCCCGTTTCCGGGGCTGACGTCTGTCTGACCCTTGATCGGGAACTGCAGATGCTGGCCGAAAAATCCCTTGAAGGCAAACATGGGGCCGTTGTGGCCATGGATCCCAGAAATGGGCAGATTCTGGCTTTGGCCAGCAGCCCTTCCTACGATCCCAACCTGTTCATTACCGGTTTTGATGAGGAGACCTGGAAAAGCATGGTGTCGTCCAGCGACTATCCCATGCATAATCGGGCCCTTACCGGGCAGTACCCTCCCGGCAGTATCTTCAAGATCGTCGTGGCACTGGCCGGCCTTCAGGAGGGGGTTATCACGCCCGGCGAGTCCATTTACTGTAACGGCGAATATTCCCTGGGCAACGGAAAATACCATTGCTGGAAGCGTTGGGGGCATGGAAAGGTGGAACTCCATCGCGCCCTGGTCGAGTCCTGTGACATCTATTTTT
Organism: Desulfatiglandales bacterium; assembly: GCA_963663335.2. Lineage (GTDB taxonomy): Bacteria > Desulfobacterota > DSM-4660 > Desulfatiglandales > Desulfatiglandaceae > NaphS2. The sequence goes on from CAXXLN010000003.1 coordinate 131,849, forward strand.
ATCAATTGGGGATGCGACTCGGGGTGGACAGGATTGCATCTTATGCCCGCCAACTCGGCCTGGGGCGGGAAACCGGGCTCAACCTGGGACATGAAGAAGGCGGGCTCATCCCCACAACCGACTGGAAACGGAAAAGATTCGGGGTCCCCTGGCAGGGAGGCGAAACCGTTTCCACCGCCATCGGCCAGAGTTTTGTGCTGGTGACCCCTTTGCAGGTGGCTACCTTCGTGTCGGCGGTTTTTAACGGGGGGCATGTTTACAAGCCACAGGTAACCCAATGGGTTCAGAAACCGGGTGGGGAAAGCATCTTTGAGTTTGAACCGCAATTGATCAGGGATGTGAAAATCAAACCCGAGTATCTGGAGCTTGTCAAAAAGGCCCTGTCAGGTGCGGTCAATGATCCCCGGGGTACCGGGTCAAAAGCCAGACTGACGGATATTACGGTCGCCGGGAAAACCGGCACTGCACAGGTTGTAAATCTCAGCAAGGAAAAGGATTCGAAAGCGAAAGGCGAAACTCCCTGGAAGTATCGTGATCATGCCTGGTTTGTTGCTGTTGCGCCGGCCGACGCCCCCAGAATTACGGTGGCGGTTCTCATTGAACACGGCGGCCACGGTGGTAGTGCCGCGGCCCCCATTGCCAAAACGCTGATAGAGGCTTATCTTCGAGTGCCGGTTGATCAATAGGTGTAAGGTTTAAGGAGTAAGGTGTTAGGGATTTTTTATCCAAAACCCGCTCTTTTAACCCGAAACCTTATACATTATACCTTAAAATAATCATGCTTGATCGAAGACTGATTCAGAATTTTGACTGGGTTTTGTTGCTGCTTCTGCTGTTGCTGGCGGGAATCAGCATCCTTAACCTTTACAGCGCCACCTATGCCATTCGGGATGTGGGCGGTTCGCGGATTTTTATGAAACAGTTTTACTGGTTTTTGATCGGCTTCAGCGTCTTGTTCGTGATGATCGCATTCAACTATTATTACCTTGAGCGATTGGCCTACCCGGCCTATTTCTTTACGGTAGCGCTCTTGCTCATCGTCCTGCTGGTGGGGAAAGTCATGTCGGGATCACAACGCTGGTTGAGTCTGGGCCCGATTGTTTTTCAACCCTCCGAGCTGGCAAAGATTGCAATGGTACTGGTTCTGGCCAAGTATTTCGGTGATCGGGGCGGCGTTGAAGAATATCGGCTGCGAGACCTCTGGCAACCCTTTATCCTGATCCTGATACCATGCGGCCTTATTCTGAAGGAACCGGATCTGGGAACGGCACTGTTCTTGGGGATTGTGTCCTTTTCAATCATTTTAGTTGTCAAAGTCAATCGGAAATCCTTATTGATTTTAGTGGGATTCTGTGTCCTGGCTGCTCCGGTGATCTGGTTTGGCATGAAGGATTACCAGCAGCGGCGCATCCTGACGTTTTTGCAGCCCGATATGGAACCCTTAGGGGCCGGATATCATATCAACCAGTCCAAGATTGCCATTGGGTCAGGTCAATTTTGGGGGAAAGGGTATTTGCAGGGGACCCAGACCCGCCTGCATTTTCTCCCGGAACAACATACCGATTTCGCCTTTTCCGTGCTGGCGGAAGAATGGGGCCTGGCGGGCGTCACGGTTTTGTTGCTGTTGTATCTTTTTCTGATCCTGTGGGGGTTGAATATCGCGAAAGAATCGAAGGACAGGTTCGGCGCCATACTTGCGGTGGGTATTGTTGCCATAGTTTTCTGGCAGGTGGTCATCAATGTGGGGATGGTGACAGGTCTTCTTCCGGTTGTGGGGATTCCGCTGTTGCTTTTCAGCTATGGGGGGTCATCCCTGATTACAACCATGGCGGCCATGGGCCTGTTAATGAATATCAGCATGAGGCGGTTTATGTTTCAATGAACCCCTCTGTCTGAAGGCTGATATCCTTCTTTTTGTTGCATGAAAACGAAAGCTTTTGTTATAGACCCCTGCATTTTGGGAGTTAGGACGTGGCAGCAGATTGTCCTGCTCGATTTTGACAACAGACCCCGCAAGAGGCGGATTGAGGTGCAAATATTTGAATAAATCATTGTCCAGAAAAAAAATGCCGTCCGTCAGCAAGAAGATCAGCTTTCCCGATAATGAACTGATGCGATCCCTTTGCGGAGAGCAAAACGCCCATCTGAACCTGATTCAGAAGAAAATCGGGGTTTCCGTAAACCTTCGGGGAAACATGTTGCTGCTTCAGGGCGGGGATTGGGAAGTGGAACTGGCTGAAGAAGTTTTTTCACAACTCTACGAGTTGTTGTCGTCCGGGTATCCGCTCTATATTAATGATGTGGCCCATGCCGTTAGAATATTAAGTGGTGACCGTTCGGTGAACCTGAAGAAGATTTTCAAAGACCAGGTCTATATTACTTCCGATAAAAAAATTATTACCCCCAAAACCATCAATCAGAAAAAATACATCGACAGTATAAAAAAATATGATATCGTATTCGGAATCGGGCCTGCGGGTACGGGAAAAACCTACCTTGCCATGGCCATGGCGGTTGCGTCACTGATCCGGAAAGACTGCAGCCGGATTATCCTGGCGCGGCCCGCGGTGGAAGCGGGGGAGCGCCTCGGGTTTTTGCCGGGCGATCTGTATGAAAAAGTCAACCCTTACCTGCGCCCTTTGTATGACGCCCTCCACGACATGATGCCCTTTGAGAACGCATCGGAACTGTTGGAGAAAGGGGTCATTGAGGTAGCGCCGCTGGCTTTTATGAGAGGGCGCACCCTGAATGATTCTTTTGTGATTCTGGATGAAGCACAGAATGCGACCCCAGAGCAGATGAAGATGTTTTTGACCCGTCTGGGCTTTAGCTCCAAAGCGGTGATTACCGGAGATATTACCCAGACGGATTTGCCCAAGGGGCAGATATCGGGCCTCATTGAGGCCTCCCATACGCTTTCCGAAATTGAAGGAATTCAATTCGTTTCCTTTTCCAGAGAAGATGTGATCAGACATCCGCTGGTTCAGGAAATCATTGATGCCTATGAGAAACTGGAAAGTCGAAAAAAGGCATGAGGCGCCTGCTTTTATGACAAGGCATAATTCAAACGGGCGAAAATTGAAGGCCCTGAATCCCAAGAAAAATGCAGGGCGATGGGAAAAGGATGTTCCCATCAGGTCTAAATCCGGCCGTTCGGACCGCAAGACCTGGTTTCGGGGTGATACTCAGAAATGGTCTATTTTCATCGGTCTCAGCCTTATTTTTTCCGTTCTGCTTTTCCCCAGCATCCTGACCCCGACCAAAACCTATAATCTGGGGGACGTGGCCGATCGCGACATGAAAGCCTCCCAGGAATTTTTGGTTGAAAACAATGAACTGACAGAGAAAAACAGGCAGGAAGCGGTCCGCGCCGTCTTACCGGTTTATGATTTTGATCCCACGGCAAGCGATGTGGTTTCGAGAATGCAAGAAGCTTTTGCGGTCGGTCGAAAATATTTGGCGGATGCCTTGAAGCTGGCGTGGGCCACCTCATCGACTGAGGAAACACAAAAAGAGTACCTTGCCATAACGGATACGTTTCAAGCCCGGTTTTTCGAAATCCTCGATATCCCGGAAAATATTACCCTTTTCCAAACATTCTTAATGAGCGATTTTTCCCCCAAGGCGGAGTCAGCCGCCATCGAGCTGCTGAATGATGTTTTCGGGCGGGGTGTGGTGGGCAATCAGGAGATGCTCATGAGCTATCGGGGAAAGGGGATTGTCCTTCAAAACATTAAAGACGGAAAAGAGGAGGAAGTTTCCAGCCTTGACGGCTTTTATGACGTCAAGACCGCCGTCGCTTTTGTTCGAGAACAGTCGCGATTGCTCACGAAAACCCTATGGCCCGAAAACCTGGCGCAGGCCACATTGGAGCTGGTCGTATCTCTTATCAAGCCCAATCTCACCTTCAACAAACGGGAAACGGCACTACGTAAAGAAGAGGTCGGAAAATCTGTCAAACCTTTCTTTTTCAAAGTCAAAAAAGGCGAAATCTTTATCCGGGAAGGAGAACGGATTACGCCGGAACAGCTTGTTAAACTGAATGCTCAGTACAAATACTTGAAACAAACAAAGATGCTGGGAAGAGTTCCCGCCATGGCGGTGCTCATGGCCTTCCTGTTGATTTCCATGTATCAGTTGGGTCTGAAAAAGAGCCGGTCAACGGATTCTGAAATCAGAGACCTACTCTTAAATGCGGTGATGTTGCTGGTCACCTTTTTTGTGGCGATTGCGTTTAATTTTGTGGCCATTGAAGTGGCCCGAGGGTTTTATTTTTTCTCTCCGAGAGCCCTTCTGTATGCTGTTCCGGTCGCGGGCGGGGCCATGCTGATCTGCATTTTTCACGGCATTGTCACCGCCGCCAGTTTTTCCCTCATCGCTTCCGTTCTGGCCTGTGCGGTAGTGGATGGCCGGGTGGAGTTTTTTATCTATTTTTTCGTCAGTTCTCTCTTGGCGGCCACCTGGGTGCGGCGTTACAGGGAAAGGGGCGTTTTTATAGAGGCAGGCTTTAAGGTGGGGCTTTGCAATATGATCCTGGCTTTTGCCATGGAAGGATTACACGGTGCCTTTTTCAATATCGAGACCGTCATCGCCTGTTGTTCGGCGTTTATCGGGGGCGTACTGGTCGGTGTGATTGCCACGGGGTTGATGCCGTTGTTCGAAATGTCCTTCGGGTACACGACGGATATCAAACTGATGGAACTGGCAAATCTCGATCAGCCCTTGATAAGGGAGCTAATGGTTCAAGCTCCCGGAACCTATCACCACTCTGTTATCGTCAGCAGCATGGTAGAGGCTTCAGCCAGGGCGATTGGCGCAAATCCTCTGCTCGCCAAGGTTGCCGCATACTATCATGATATCGGCAAGATTAAAAAACCCCTTTATTTTATTGAAAATCAAGCGGGCAGGGCAAATCGGCATGAAAAACTGGCACCCTCAATGAGCGCCCTCATTCTCATTGCCCATGTGAAAGACGGTGTGGAACTGGCCCGTCAAGCCAAACTGGGCCGGGAGATCATTTCAATTATCGAGCAGCATCACGGAACTTCCCTGATCAGGTTTTTCTATGAAAAGGCCAAGGAAAGAACTGAGAAAAAAGGGGACAAATCACTGCGCGTAAAAGAAGAAGATTTTCGGTATCGCGGGCCAAGGCCCCAGACCAAGGAAGCGGGTCTCGTGATGCTGGCGGATGTGATTGAAGCGGCATCCAAAACCCTTGTCGATCCCACGTCGGCGCGAATACAGGGAATGGTTCAGAAAATTATGAACAAGGTCTTTTCAGACGGTCAGTTGGATGAATGTGAATTGACGCTCAAAGATCTTCATGCCATTGCAAAAAGCTTTAACCAGACCTTGAGTGGTATTTTCCATCATCGGGTTGAATACCCTGAGCCTGTGGCAAAGAGCTCCGGCACGCGTTCTCGAGAAGGTGCGGGAAATGGCAAAGACGGTTTGAACAGGAAGGCTGAAAATGGAGATACAGATCAGGATGGACTGCCCGATTCCCGGACTGGACGAGCAGAAAATAGAGGTGAAAGCGAAGAGAGTCTTAAAAGACTTGGGCTGTCATGATAAAGAGTTGAGCCTTCTGTTTACGAAGGATGAAACCATTGCCGAGCTGAACCGGCAATACCGAGGGAAGGAAGGTGCCACTGATGTGCTCTCCTTTTCCATGCTGGAAGAGGCAGGCCCCACCCTTTTTGAACCGGTCATGCTGGGGGATGTGGTCATTTCCGTGGACACTGCGCTGCGGGATGCAAAAGAACTGGAGCAGTCCTTTGAAAAGACTGTTGACCAATTGTTGATTCACGGTATTTTGCACCTTCTGGGGTTTGATCATGAGAAATCCCCGGTAGATGCCGGGCTCATGGCAAAAGAAGAAGAGAGATTGCTGGCACAGCTCGTAAAGCCGTGAACATTTACATAGTGGAGGTTGAATGATGGCCAAACTGGCTGTAAACGTGGATCATGTGGCAACCATTCGTCAGGCCAGAGGAATTGATGTCCCCGACCCGGTACTGGCGGCGGGTCTTGCGGAGCTTGCGGGTGCGGACGGCATTATTTGTCATTTGAGGGAGGACCGACGTCATATCAATGACAGGGATCTCAGGTTGCTGCGGGAGACCGTGAAGACACGGCTTAACATGGAAATGGCGGCAGTTGACGAGATGGTGGAGATCGCCGCTTCCGTCAAACCGCATATGGTGACCCTGGTGCCTGAAAAAAGGGAAGAACTCACCACCGAAGGGGGGCTGGATGTTGTGGCGCGGCCGGACCATTACCAAAAGGTGGTTGAGCGGCTTCATCAGGCAGGCATCAAGGTCAGCTTTTTCATAGATCCCAACCCGGAACAGGTAGCAGCCGCTCAGGGTTGCGGGGGAGACATTATTGAGATCCATACCGGCGATTATTCAGAGGCGAGATCGGAAGACGAGGCGAAAAAGCGCTTTGAGCGGGTGGTTCGCGCGGCGGAAGCAGCGTCATCAATGGCTTTGGGCATCAGTGCCGGACACGGGCTCAATTATAACAATATCAAACGGTTTGAAGCGCTGCCCCTGGTTGAAGAATACAGCATTGGGCACAGTATTGTTGCCATGGCAGTCCTTGTGGGGTTTGGTGAGGCTGTTCGAAGAATGATGGATTTGGTGAAATCTTTTTAAGCGGGGAGGTCTGCCCTCATGTTGAATGCCGGCGATATTATGACAACGGAAGTGATTACCGTCAAAAAGGAAACACTTCTTAAAGAACTTGCGGAGATCCTGTACGAAAATCATATTAACGGCGTCCCCGTACTTGATGATGATGGACTGCTCATCGGCATCATCTGTGAAAGCGATCTGATTCGAAGGGACAAGAAACTGCACATCCCCACGGTCGTGGCACTTTTTGACGCGGTTTTTTATCTTGAAAGTTCGAAGAACGTTGAAAAGGAAATCAAGCGGATCAATGCCACCACCGTTGAAGAACTCTTCACCCGTGAGGTTGTGACGGTGGATGAAAAAACACCCATTGAGGAGATCGCTACCCTCATGACCCAGAAAAAGATTTATACGATTCCCGTTATGGATGGAAACCGTCTGGTGGGTATTGTGGGCAAGGGTGATGTGATCAGGACTTTTATTTCTTGAAGATAGATTCTCCACGTTGCCGGACCGAATCTCCCGAAGAAACCGTTGTGTTGGGACGGAAACTGGGCCGGCTCCTTCAACCGGGCGACCTGGTGGTTTTAACGGGAGAGTTGGGCTGTGGCAAAACATGGTTCACCAAAGGGATTGCTCTGGGTATGGGCGTTTCGTCCCACGAGGTGGTGACAAGCCCTTCTTTTGCGCTGATGAACGAATATGAGGGACGAAGTACTCTTTTCCACATGGATGTTTACCGTTTGGAAAATGCCCGGGATTTTCTGGATACGGGGTTGGATGAGTGTTTTGACGGCAGGGGCATTGTGGTGATGGAATGGGGCGACAGGTGGCCTGAAATCCTGCCCGCGCTTCGATTGAACGTGGGCTTTTCGATTCTGGGCGAGCAGTCGCGGGAACTGGTAATGACCGGGGAGCATCCTCGAATAAATGAAATTGTAGCAGACTTGAAGTCAGGCATATAAATTGAGGAAAGGTATGGCACGTATTGTTCAGAAATTTGGCGGTACTTCGGTAGGGAGCATTGAAAAGATCAGGGCGGTGGCCGAGCGCGTTATTGAAGCCCACAATGAAGGAAACCAGATGGTTGTGGTGCTTTCCGCCATGGCCGGTCAAACCGATGGGCTGATTAAAATGGCGAAGGAGATCGATCCGGATCCGGATTCGCGGGAAATGGATGTGCTCATGAGTACGGGGGAACAGGTCAGCGTGGCTCTTTTTGCTATCACGTTGAAATCCCTTGGGTATGACGCCCGCTCTTTGCTGGGGTTTCAGGTGGCGATTCACACGGATGATATGTACGGCAAAGCCAGGATACAGGATATTGAGATTGATCGGATTGTGCGAAATCTGGAGGCTGGCCGGATTGTTACGGTGGCCGGTTTTCAGGGCCTTAACCCCCGTGGTGACATTACGACCCTGGGCCGGGGCGGCTCGGACACAACGGCGGTTGCCCTTGCGGCAGCGCTCAATGCCGACGTATGTGAGATTTTGACGGATGTGGATGGGGTTTATACCACGGATCCCAATATTTGTCGTAAAGCGAAGAAGATGGACTTCATTTCATACGACGAAATGCTTGAGATGGCCAGTATGGGCGCGAAGGTTCTGGAAATCCGCTCGGTGGAGTTCGCCAAAAAATTTAATGTGCCGATTCACGTAAGATCTACGTTTACCAAGGAAAGGGGTACGATGGTGGTTGCTGAAACGAAAGATATGGAAAAAGTCGCGGTATCGGGGGTGGCCTACAATAAAAACGAGGCCAGGATCACCATACGACAGGTCCCGGATCAACCGGGGGTGGCATCCAGAATCTTTGATCCGGTTTTCAGAGCCGGTATTATTGTGGATATGATCGTTCAGAATACCAGTCAGGACGGATTCACGGATCTCACCTTCACGGTGCCCAGAGCGGACTTTTACAAGACCATGAAGCTGGTCAGTGATGTAGGGAAAGATGTGGGGGCGGAAGCGGTCCTGGGTGATGAAGACATCGCCAAAGTTTCCATTATTGGTGTCGGTATGCGGGTACATGCGGGCATTGCCAAGAAGATGTTTTCAGCTCTGGCCGACAATGACATCAACATCATGATGATCAGCACGTCGGAGATTAAGATTTCCTGCGTCATCGAGGAAAAATATACTGAACTGGCGGTTCGTGTTCTTCACGACACCTTTGGCCTGGACCATGAGAAAGAGGAAGCACTTTAGAAGTACCGGCGTCCTTTCCCTGCTCTTTCTGCTGTTGCTCTCAAGTTTATTGAGTAACAGCATGAAATCGTCTCTTACCACAGAATCGCGACCCGCTGGAACAGTGTTTGTTCAAGCGTCAGGCCAGGTGAAAACCCCTGGTGTTTACGGGTTTATGCATGTCCCTTCACTGGAGGAACTGATTCATCGCGCAGGGGGCCTGATGCCGCCCGGTTCATTGGATATGCCGAAAGGAACCCTGACTTCTAACACGGGCAGCCGGGTTGTCGTAACGCGTGGTCGGAAACAGGTGGCGTTCGCTTCAGAAAAAATGTCGCCGTATTACCGCCTGACGCTGGGAATCCCTATTTCTCTTAATACCGATACGGCACTGGGGTTGACGGCCGTGCCCGGAATCGGTCCCAAGACAGCCGCGGCCATTATCTTCGCCCGTGAGCGGGCCGGTGGATTTACTCAATTGGAAGATTTGCTGGCCATTCGAGGAATCAGTCCTTCCCTTTATCGCAGAATCAGCCCCTACCTGACGTTATGAGAGGGTTTACAACCTAAATGATTGTTCTAGGCATTGATACATCCTGTGATGATACATCCGCCGGCATCGTGGCCGATGGGACACAGACCCTGGCCAACGTGATCCATTCTCAAGTGGCCGTGCACCATCCCCATGGCGGGGTCGTTCCTGAACTGGCTTCCAGGGAGCACGTTAGAAATATCGTCCCCGTGGTGGATGAGGCTTTGAAACAGGCTGAGATCAGCATGGCGGATCTGGACGGTATCGCCGTTACGGTGGGTCCCGGACTTGTGGGGGCGCTTTTGGTGGGGCTCTACTACGCCAAAGGGTTGGCCTACGTGCTTAAAAAGCCGTTACTGGCCGTAAATCATCTGGAAGCTCATATCCTCTCCATTTTCCTGGAATCGGAACATCCATCCTTTCCTTTTGTGGCGTTGACGGTATCCGGCGGCCATACGAGCCTTTATTATGTTGAGGGTTTCGGATCCTATACCCTCTTGGGGCAGACCCTTGATGATGCCGCCGGAGAAGCATTTGATAAAGTGGCCAAAATTTCCGGAATGGGGTATCCGGGAGGCGTTGCCATTGAAAAAGCATCCGAAGAAGGGCGTCATGATGGTGTGGCTTTTCCACGGGCTTATATGTCCAAAACATCTTTGGATTTCAGCTTCAGCGGACTTAAAACAGCCGTGTCCCTATACCTGAAAAGGTGGCGCGAGGACCCTTTGTTGAGTGCTGATATCACCTTGAACGATATCGTTGCGTCTTTCCAGGAATCGGTGGTAGATGTGCTTGTGGGAAAGCTCATGGCCGCTGCAAAACGCATGGGAGTGGGTTCGGTGGTACTTGCAGGGGGCGTGGCGTGCAACAATCATTTAAAAAAGCGTATGGTGGAAACCGCGGAGGTGGAAGGGCTCGGGGTTTATTACCCTCGACCCGCTTATTGCACGGACAACGGGGCCATGATCGCACTGACCGGTTACCACCGGTTCATGAAAAATGAAATCGCTCCCATGTCAGTGGACGTCAGAGCCAGGTATCCCATAGGGGATCTGGTGCCGGAATAACTGATGATAGCGAAACATAACGGTTTTTTTATAAATATTTATTTTTTGGGAACATGGAAAAGACAACCCCATGGCCATTCTTCCATGTCTGATAGATCTTGAAAGCACGAAGACTGATCCGATACTACTATCTCCGCTTCATCCGCCTGCGGGGTGATCCCCATGAACTCGCCCTCGGCATGACCTTCGGGATCTTCACGGGTATGATGCCCATAATGCCGTTTCAAATGGCCCTTTCCGTTGCTCTGGCACTCGTTTTCAAAGGAAGCAAGATCACGGCGGCGTTGGGAACCTGGATCAGCAATCCTCTGAACTGGTATTTTCTTTACTATTTCAGCTACAAGGTGGGTGCATGGGTTCTGGGTATGGAAGGGTATGGTGCCATGTTTACAACCATCATGGACATGGTTCGATCGGGCGCTGAATCTATGGTTATCGTGCATAAAATCTTTGAATCCGGCGGACTGATGGTGGCCGCATTTCTGGTGGGAGGTTTGATGATGGGTTCAGCTGTGGCATTACCTTCCTATTTTATTTTTCTGTACATTTTCAAACGCATCCGAAAATGGCGGAAGTCCAGGTAGGGGTCGAGTATTGGCATTGGGCACATCACCAGACGCAGGTCGGCCCTTCAGGCCCAAGAAAAGACTGGGACAGAATTTTCTGGTGGACCCGGCCATCAGCGAAAAGATCATATCCCTTTCGGGATTTTCACCCGAAGACACGGTTTTGGAAATCGGATCGGGAAAAGGCTCTTTGACCCTGCCACTGGCGGAAAAGGTGAAACATGTTCTGGCCGTTGAAAAGGATGCCCAGTTGGTGGACTGGCTCACGGAAAGGCTTAAAAAGGTTGGTCTCAACAATGTGACCTTGCTGCATGGGGATATCCTGAAGCTGGACTGGGGGTCATTGAGAGAACATTTTGAAGACAGAATTTCCGTTATCGGGAATCTCCCCTACAATATTTCGTCGCCCATTTTAGAGAAGATGTGTCAAAATCCCCAATGGATGGGCCGGGCCGTTCTCATGTTTCAGAAGGAAGTCGCTCAGCGTTTGGCTGCCATGTCGGGAAACAAAGCCTATGGGGCACTGACCCTTCTGGTGCAGTACCATGCAAAGGTCTTTTCGCTGCTCAAAGTACAAAAAGGGTCTTTTTTTCCCGTGCCCAAAGTGGATTCCATGGTGATCTCTCTCGATTTTGAGACCCCCTATCCCCAAAGGGCGGTTCATGAGGCGTCTTTCAGGAAAGTGGTGAAGGGGGCTTTCGCGCACCGAAGAAAGACGATTGCCAATTCCCTGAAAAGCGCCATGCCGGATCAAACCCCTGAGTCGATTTTGGCCGCCCTGGCGGCGTGCGGCATTGATTCGGGAAAACGGGCTGAAGTACTGGAGATGGGGGATTTCTTGCGATTGTCCGTCGAATTGGTAATTGACAACCGGATAATCGATTGATATAAAAAACAGTTACGCTTAAAAACCGTTATAAAATACCGCATAAATTAGAGAGCTTTTCATGGAGATTGTTAAAACCGTTACGCATATGCAGCAGGCCTCCGATGCGATTCGCATGAAGGGAGAATCCCTTGCACTGGTACCCACCATGGGGTTTCTTCATGAAGGACACCTCACGCTGATGCGGGCGGGAAAGGCGCATTGTGATCGCCTGGTTGTGAGCCTTTTCGTCAATCCGACCCAGTTCGGTCCCAATGAAGATTTTGAGGCTTACCCCAGGGATACGGAGGGTGATCTAAAGAAAGCTGAAACCGCGGGCGCTGACATGGTGTTCATGCCGTCGGTCAATGAGATGTATCCTCAGGGTGCTCAAACCAGCATAGTGGTCAAAGATCTGCCTCAACACCTGTGCGGTCTTTCGCGGCCCGGGCACTTTGACGGAGTGACGACCGTTGTGGCGAAACTGTTTCACATTGTGAAACCCCACGTGGCTGTTTTCGGCCAGAAAGACTTTCAGCAACTGGCCGTCATCAGCCGGATGGTCATGGACCTCAATATGGATATTCAAATCATGGGCGTTCCAACGGTCAGGGAAAAAGACGGGCTGGCCATGAGTTCCCGGAACAGTTATCTGACGTCGGAAGAGAGAACTTCTGCCCTTTCACTGAAGAAATCCCTGGATTTGGCGGCCCGGTTGTTTAAAGAAGGAGAGAGAAATGCTCAGGTCATAAAAGATTTTGTGCAGTCTTATATCATGGAGCATCCTTTCACGAAAATCGATTATATCGCCCTTTGTGACCCGGTTACGCTGGAAGATGTAAGTACCCTGTCAGAGGGTACTTTGATGGCTTTGGCCGTCCAGGTCGGGAAAACCCGGTTGATTGATAACAGCCGGTTGAAAAAGTAATCGGGTGTAAGGCTTAAGGTATTGGACTTTGTCAGCACCTTACCCCCAATACCTGATACCTTAAATCTTAGACCTTAAACCTAGAAAATAAGGAGTTTTTTATGAAAGGCGCAAATTTTCTGTTTACTTCGGAATCCGTGACCGAAGGTCATCCGGATAAGGTGGCCGATCAGATATCGGATCATATTCTGGATGAGATTTTCAAACAGGACCCCAAGTCCCGGGTGGCCTGTGAGACCCTGGTGACCACCGGTATGGCCATGATTTCAGGTGAAATTACCACCACTGCCTATGTGGATATGCCTGATGTGGTCCGGCAGACCATCAAGGATATCGGTTATAAAAATTCAAACATGGGTTTTGACTGGGAAACCTGTGCCGTGCTTTCCACCATCGACAAACAGTCCCCGGATATCGCCATGGGAGTCGACGGAACGGGTCTGTTTCAGGAGCAGGGCGCCGGAGACCAGGGGCTCATGTTCGGGTATGCGTGTAAGGATACCGAGGTTCTGATGCCCATGCCCATCTATCTGGCCCACGGCCTGACAAAAAGGCTGGCCCACGTGAGAAAATCAGGGCAATTGCCATGGCTCAGGCCCGATGGCAAAAGTCAGGTGACCGTTGAATATGAAGACGGAAAACCGAAGAGTATCCACACGGTGGTCATTGCCGCCCAGCACAGCCCGGATGTGGATTACGACACCCTCAGGGAGGCCATTATCGAAAAAGTGGTCATGGAAGTGATTCCAGCGGAGATGCTCAATGAATCCACCCAGTATTTTATCAATACCACGGGTCGGTTTGTGGTGGGGGGACCTCAGGGAGACTGCGGGCTCACCGGTCGCAAGATTATCATGGATACCTATGGCGGCTTCGGCTATCACGGCGGTGGTGCCTTTTCCGGAAAAGATCCGTCCAAAGTGGATCGCAGTGCCTCCTATATGTGCCGCTATATCGCCAAGAACATCGTGGCGGCGGGCCTCGCCGAAAAATGCGAAATCCAGGTGGCCTATACCATCGGCCGGGCGGAGCCTGTTTCGGTGGCCGTGGGGGCCTACAGTACGGGTGTCGTGCCGAGCCGTGAACTGACGGCAATCGTCAAAAAGGAATTTGACCTGAGACCGGCGGCCATTATTGAACGTCTGGACCTGTTACGCCCCATTTACCGAAAGACATCCAATTACGGTCATTTCGGACGGGCCCTGCCGGAGTTTGCATGGGAAAAAACGGACATGGTCAATACGCTCAAAAAGGCCATCAAGTAACTGAATGGATTTCACGTTAAGCCACTAGAGGAATATTAAATGGATTATGATATTAAAGACATTCAACTGGCGGGAAAAGGTCGGTTGAGAATTGAATGGGCCGAGAAAAGCATGAAGGTCCTGAGAACGATCAAGGAACGTTTTGAAAGCGAAAAACCGCTCAAAGGGCTGAGGCTTTCCGCCTGCCTTCATGTGACCACCGAGACCGCCTCGCTGGTGAAAACCCTTAAGGCCGGTGGTGCGGAAGTGGTTTTGTGCGCCTCCAACCCCCTCTCCACCCAGGACGATGTGGCTGCTTCACTGGTAGCCGATGATGAAATTCCTGTTTTTGCCATTAAAGGCGAAGACCACGCCACTTATTACAGCCACATTCTCTCGGCGCTGAAGCATGAGCCCCATATCACCATGGACGATGGCGCGGATCTGGTGAGTTCCCTTCATTTTATCGCCCTTCAGAAATGGGATGATCTGGAAGCATCCGTCAGCGCCTGGGGACAGGGTCTTTCCGAGGAAGACCGAAACCGGTTTTTGAAAAACGTCATCGGCGGTACCGAAGAGACCACCACCGGCGTGATCCGGCTTCGAAGCATGGAGAAAGACGACGTTCTGCAATTTCCCGTGGTTTCGGTGAACGATGCCGATACGAAACATCTGTTCGATAATCGTTACGGCACCGGGCAGAGTACGTTGGACGGAATCATTCGGGCCACCAACCGGTTGGTGGCGGGAAGCACTTTCGTGGTCAGCGGCTATGGCTGGTGCGGCAGAGGGGTCGCCACAAAGGCCAAGGGGCATGGCGCCCACGTGATTATCTGCGAAGTGGATCCACTTCGGGCTCTTGAAGCGGTCATGGATGGATTTCAGGTAATGCCCATCTCGGATGCCGCTCCCCTGGGTGATTTTTTCTGCACCCTGACCGGCGATATCAACGTCATACGGGTGGAGCATTTTCTGGAAATGAAGGATGGGGCGATTGTTGCCAATTCAGGTCATTTTGATGTGGAACTGGAACTGAAGGGGTTGGCGAAAGTATCGGAGGCCCGCCGCCAGATCCGGGAATTCGTGGAAGAGTTTTCCCTGAACAACGGCCGAAGAATTTACGTACTGGGCGAAGGGAGGCTTGTGAACCTGGCTGCCGCCGAAGGGCACCCCTCAAGCGTCATGGACATGAGCTTTGCCAATCAGGCCCTCAGTGCCGAATACATGGCCAAGGAGCATGCCGAAATGGGAAAAAAGGTTTATCCTGTTCCCACTGCCATTGACCAGGAGATCGCACGGCTGAAATTAGAATCCATGGGTGTGAAGATCGACACCCTGACCGAAGAGCAGAAACATTATCTTTCTTCCTGGGAGATGGGAACCTAGTGCCCATCCACAAATGGCCAATTTGCCCGATTTCTGCGTCAGGCTCAGATTGTAATCCTCGAAATGCTTAAATGTATTCCTGCGGTTACAATCATCGCCTTCCTTGAACTCGAACAAATTATCTCATTTGTGGAAGGACACGGATGAGATTGAGACATTGGCGTAAACACTTAAGGAGCGCAACATGCCCGAAAACATTTTTCGTCAACTACAGGAACAGCTGGATCAGTATTCCGTGGGGTTTCCCGCCACTGAATCCGGGGTGGAGATGAAGATCTTGAAACGGCTCTTCACCGAAGAAGAGGCGGAGATGTACCTGTATATGAGCATGATGTTGGAAACCCCTGAAAGCGTGGCCGGCCGTTTGAAACAGGATCCGGGGTTGGTGGCCGAACGCCTTGAGGAAATGGCTGAAAAAGGGCTTTTGTTTCGCGTTCGAAAAGGGGATGAGGTCAAGTATGGGGCGGCGCCTTTTGTGGTCGGTATTTATGAATATCAACTAAAAACCATGGACGCTGATCTGGCGCGGCTCACCGAAGATTACTTTGAGGAGGCATTTACCCAACAGATGGCTGAGCAAGTGGCTCCCATGCGGACCGTTCCCGTAAACAAATCCATCGGTGTATCCTGGAAAGTGGCCCCATATGAGGACGCCCGGGAAATTGTCAAAACCATGGATCGTCTTGCCGTGGCCGACTGCATCTGCCGGGTTCAGCAGGGATTGCTGGAGCATTCCTGTGACAAACCGCTGGAGGTCTGTTTTCTGGCCGGGTCCCATGGCGCCTACTATGTGGGCCGGGGCATGGGGCGTTGGGTGAGCAGGGAAGAAGCCCTGGAGATTCTGAACAAATGTGAAGAAGCCGGGCTGGTATGCCAGCCCTTTAATACCGTTAACCCAGGCGGCATGTGCAACTGCTGCGGAGACTGCTGTGCTCAGTTGCGCAGCTTGAAAAAACACCCCCGGCCTGTGGAGATGGTAGTGACCAACCATTATGCTCTTGTGGATGAAGATTTTTGTGTGGGGTGCGAAGTCTGCCTGGACCGCTGTCAGATGGACGCCATCACCATGGCGGACGAGGGCATCGCCAGGGTGAACCTGGACCGGTGTATCGGCTGCGGTCTGTGTGTGACCACCTGCGATGCGGAGGCCATGACCCTTGAACCCAAATCACCCGAGGAGCGCCGCGAACCGCCCGCAAAAGCCCAGCTGACCCTTATGGAATTAGCTCGGAAGCGGGGTAAATCGCTGGTCCCCCTTGCCGTCATGAAGCGTATGGCTCAGTAGGAATCCGCTGCCCCCCAGTGGAAATTTGCACGCACTGATTCATTTCATGACGGTTTTCTCCTTTCCATCGTTTCATCCGTTCACTCATGAATGAGGCTGTGGGCATAAAGGCGTAGATAAGCATGACCGCGTACAGCAAGCTCTCATAATCCAGTTTTTCCAGGGAGAAACAGATATGTCACCAGAAACGGCGCCTCAAGGGGCAGACACCATTATCGCATCCATCGAAAATCAGGCCGATTCCAGGCAGCGCATCGACATCCGATATGTACGGGGCGATAATGTCTTTGTAACGCGGGGGATTCAAGCCCAATTCGCTGAAAAAGAGATTTCAATTCCGGGCCATCTGGTGGTGATGGATTTCCAGCTCATAGGGGTCATTATATCCGAAATTCTGGAAAAGCTTTCCCGGGCCAAGGATGGGGAAACCACATTTGAATATGCCTCCCTGCTACATGTTCTGGACAAGGTCTACCGCCTGGAGGATGGTGGGGAATATATGGTGCTCTCGGCGGTGGAATCGGAATAAAACGCCCATCTTTAAACGTTCTGGTGTGTTCATGGAAAAAAAGGTGTTTTTTGAATCAGACGATTTTAGACTGGAAGGTCTTCTGGACCGTGCCCAGGGTGGTGCAGCGGTGGTGGTAACCCACCCGCACCCTCGGTACGGCGGATCCATGAGCAACAATGTGGTGGAATCCCTGGTAATCGCTTATGGCAAGGCGGGCTATACCATCCTTCGGTTCAATTTCAGAGGCGTGGGAAGAAGTGAAGGCCATTACGATGAGGGGGAGGGCGAGCAGGCCGATGTTCGGGGTGCGGTGTCGTATCTTAAGAATATGGGCATGAGCGCCATTCATCTGGCAGGGTATTCCTTCGGTGCCTGGGTCAATGCGCGAGCAATGGGAGGACTCAATGATGTGGACCGGATGGTGATGGTGTCTCCGCCGGTAAACTTCATGGATTTTTCATTCATGGATTACACCCCGCAACTTCAACTTGTCATCACCGGTTCCAGGGATGACATCGCGCCACCTGATATGATCCAAAAAATGCTGCTCAAATGGAATAGGGGTTCGGCGTTTACCATTATTCAAGGGGCAGATCATTTTTACTGGGGCGAAACCGGCGAAATTAAATCCCTTGTGTTCGAATTTCTAAAGAAATCATAACCCGGCGCAGCTCGTTCAGAGATCTCTTCAGGGAACTTTTATGAAACATATCAGCATTCTGAAAAACCCGGTTCAGAAATACGCCTGGGGCTCCAGAACAGCATTGCAGTCTCTTCTGGGCTGGCCCGAACTCTGGAAGGAGCCTGCAGCAGAGCTCTGGATGGGCGCTCATCCCAAAGCCCCGTCAGAGGTTCAGGTGGACGGCCAATGGCGATCGCTGATTGATGTGATTGCGGCCGGTCCCGTGTCCCTTTTAGGTGCTCATGCAGCCGAACGATTTTCAAACAGACTTTCGTTCTTGTTCAAGGTTCTCGCCGCTGGCCGTCCTCTATCCATTCAGGTTCATCCGGATGTGGGGCAGGCACAAGAGGGATTTGACCGGGAAAACCGGCTCAATATTCCTCAGGGCGTCCCCGAGCGGAACTATAAGGATGCCTGCCACAAACCGGAGCTGCTCTGTGCGGTGACGCCTTTTGAGGTCATGAAAGGGTTTCGTGAGCCAGAAGAGATTTTGGCACTGATGGACCGGGTTTTTATCTCCCCGCTGAAAGAGTTGGACCCGTTGCGAAAAGAGCCGAACAGCGCCGGGCTGAAACGGTTTTTTACCGCTATTATGCGTATGACGCCCGAAAGAGGCCTTCTGGTCACTCAGAGAGCGGTTGCGGGCGCAAATGTGATTCGGGATGAAAACCGCGCTTTTTACTGGTTGTTGGAACTAAACCGGGAATATCCGGGGGATGTGGGCGTGTTGTCCCCGCTCTTTTTGAATCTGGCGGTTCTTTCCCCGGGAGAAGCCATCCATGTGCCGGCAGGGGAACTCCATGCCTACCTTTCAGGGGTTGGAATGGAAATTATGGCCAGTTCCGATAACGTCCTGCGGGGTGGATTGACCGCAAAACATGTCGATATTCCGGAACTTCTTAAGATTGTCAACTTTCACCCCGCGCCTGTTCAAAAACAGCAGCCCCTTCCCGATAAAAATTTCGAACGGATCTATAAAACTACTGCCGATGAGTTCCAGCTGTCGGAAATTGCTCTGAAAGGCGAAGAGACTCACAGGAGCGGCATCAACAGAAGCGTTGAGATTCTGATTTGCATGGAAGGCAACGGAATGATTGAAACATTGAAGGGCGGTCAACTTCTGCGCTTATCAAAAGGGGTCTCGGTCATTGTACCTTCAAATGTCCCCCAATATGTTGTTTCGGGAAACATCACCCTTTACAAAGGGGCAGTACCCACTGAAGCCATGGTGTAATATTATGAAAAATAAGCTTATTTTATTCTCTGTCCTCATCTTTTCATGCTTGATATTCGCTGGTCCCTTTTCCGCCATTGGCGCATCCGGTTTTCGGTGTGGCGGAAGAATTATTGATGTCGGCAATACGAGAGATTATGTTCTTCACCAATGCGGAGAACCCGGCAATATCGAGGAGAGGACAGAGAAATTGGCTACAAACTTTAGAACCCGATATCCGGAAGATCAGGAGGGGTACAACTATATCATCAACGAAAACCAGATTGAAGTCTGGACTTACAATTTGGGCCGAACGCAATTTATCCGGTATCTCACCTTCCGAAACGGAACGCTGGTGGACATTAAGACCGGCGGTTACGGCTATTGAGCATTTCTTAGAATACCTACGGGATTTTCCTTTGTAAAAATCCGGGAGATTGCCCAATGCCCAAAATCATGATTGCCGATGATGATGTCACTACTCAGATTGAGCTTGAGGAATATCTCAACGAGATGAAACATGAGGTCGTCGGCATTGCGGACCGTAGTGATCGGGCGGTTGACATGGCCCGTGATTTGAAGCCGGATCTTATCCTGATGGATGTGAACATGCCCGGTGAGATGGACGGCATTTCCGCCGCCGAATGCATCAAAAGAGAAATGGACGTAGCCGTGGTTTTTGTCACCGGGTATGGCGATCCGGAATATGTCGAAAGAGCGAAACAGGTGGAGCCGTTCGGTTTTGTCATGAAGCCATTTGATGAGACTGAAATCAACGCGGTTATCGAAATCGGTCTGTACAAAAAAGAGTTGGAATCGAAACTGAAATTGGCGCACCGTCGTCTGGAGCGAACCAATTTCAGTTTGCAGATGGAGATAGAAACACGAAAAAAGACGGAACAGGTTCTAAAGGAAAACGAGGAGAAATATCGAAGCCTGTTTGAAAATGCTCCCGTGGGAATCGGAATTGCCGACGAAAAAGGAAATATCCTGGATTTCAACGATGCCATGCTTCGTCCTGGTGGTTACAGCCGGCAGGATATTTTGGAGATAGGGAATTTGAAAAGACTCTACTACCTTTGCAGCACCAGGGAAAGAATTCTGAAAAGAGCTTCTGAACAGGGTTTTCTGGACCAAGAGCCGGTCCGGTTCAGGCGCAAGGACGGTACACCATATGATGCACTGCTAAGTTTGCGACCTATCCGGTTTAAAAGGAAAAAGTGTTGGCAGGCCATTGTTCAAGATGTAACCGAACACAAGCGGATGGAAGAAAAGCGGGAGGAAACGCTTTCACAACTTCAGGCAACACTTGAGGCAACGGCTGACGGCATTATCGTTGTGTGCCTCGATCAAAGAATAAGCGTTTACAACAGGCGGTTCATGAAGATTTGGCATATTGAGGGCTCTCTCATGGATTCAGGGGATGCTAAACAAGTATTTGATTATATATTGGATCAACTGACGGAACCTGAAATATTTTCCAGAAAAGTCCGGGCTGCTTTTGCTGACTCCGGCTTGAATACTTTTGATAGACTGTATTTGAAAGACGGACGTAGTTTTGAAATTTATTCGCGGCCACAGAAATTGGATGGTGAAATGATCGGAAGGGTATGGAGCTCCCGGGACGTCTCACGACGGTGTTCGGAAAAGCAAAAAAAATGATTTTCCGGATGGGATATGAACAGTAGAAAAAAAGCAGGGGGCGCCATCCCTCAGCTGTTCCCGCACGCCTCCAAAAGACTGAGGACCTTGTTGAAGTATTGTGCGGAAACGGTCGAGAGGATGATCTGAAATTGATTATTTACCGTCTTTAACGAAAGCGAATCCGCGTTCGATGGCTTTTTGATTGGCTTCGAAAAATTTATCCTTCCCTTTCATGGCCGCCTGCATCCCTTTGACGGTCTCCTCCAGGGAGAGAAGTCCCGTTTTGGCGCAAACCGCTCCGATCATGACCATGTTCCCGCCGCGGGCATTTCCCACTTCATTGGCCAGTTCCACGATGGGGACCTGTAGAAATTCCACGTCCGTACGGGAGGGTTTTTGGGTAATCAGGGATGCGTTCAAAAAGATGAGCCCCCCCTTGATGATGGTGGTTTCGAATTTGTCCAGGGAGGGGCCGTTCATGGCCACCAGCACATCCGGGTTGGAGGCCACGGGAGATGCGATTTTTTTGTCCGATACGGTCACCGAGCAGTTGGCGGTGCCGCCACGCATCTCAGCGCCGTAAGATGGAAAATAGGTGATGTTAAGACCTTTATGCATTGCCCCGTGGGAGAGAACGTATCCCATGAGCAAGACACCCTGGCCGCCAAAACCTGCAAAAGTCGTCCGGGTAATCATTTTTTATCCTCATATCCGGTGATATCTTTGATCACACCCAAGGGGTAGGTCTTCACCATTTCCTCGTTTACCCATTTCCAGGCATCCTTGGGTGACAATTTCCAATTGGTGGGGCATGGGGACAACAGTTCAACCAGGGAAAACCCCATATCGTCCATCTGGCACTGAAATGACTTCTTGATGGCTTTCTTGGCCCGTCTGATCTGTTTTAGTGTGGTCAGCGCGCAGCGTTCCACATAGATGACGCCATCGGATACCGCCAGCATCCGTGAAATGTCGATGGGGTTGCCGTGACGCCGCTGATCCCTTCCACCGGGGGTTGTGGTAGCGTTCTGTCCCAGGGTGGTGGTAGGCGCCATCTGACCGCCGGTCATGCCGTAAATGGCATTGTTAATGAAAATGGTGGAAATCCGTTCACCCCGGTTGCCCGCATGGATGGTCTCTCCGGTCCCGATGGCGGCCAGGTCGCCGTCTCCCTGATAGGTAAGAACCAGTTTTTCCGGATGAACCCGCTTGATGCCGGTGGCCACTGCCAAAGCGCGACCATGGGGGGCTTCCACCATGTCGAAGTTGAAATAGTTGTAAGCCAGGACCGCACACCCCACGGGGGGGACCCCGATGGTCTCCTCCCGAAGGTTCATTTCGTCAAGGGCCTCCGCCACCAGGCGGTGGGCAATGGAATGTCCGCACCCGGGACAGTAATGGGTCGGATTGTTCTTCAGGGATTCCGGAAAGCCAAATATCTTTTCATATGCTACTTCTGCACTCATACGTCTATCCTCCTTCCCACTTTTCCGTCGCCCTTGGCAGCGGATCGCAGGAAATCGGCCACGTCCGCGGGCGTTGGAATGATACCGCCGGGAAGGCCGTAGAAATGGATTTCGGCCCGGTCGCCTACGGAGAGTATCACGTCTTCCACCATTTGGCCCAGGCACAGTTCGAAAACGGCAACCTTGGACACCTTTGACGCCAGTTCCCGCAGAGGCGCCATGGGATAAGGCCACAGGGTAATGGGCCTGAAGAGACCCACCTTCAGGTTTTCCTCTCTCAGTTCTTCAATGGCGCTCTCGGCAATTCTGGCAGCCGTGCCGTAGGCCACGATGATCATCTCATCGTCGTCCTCGGTTTTGGTTTCCCATCGGAGTTCGTTGGCGGTGATCCGATCATATTTTTCCTGCAGATGCAGGTTGTGTTTATAGAGCTGGCCGTCCTGACCCAGAAGCATGGAGAAAAGAGCCCGGGGTTCCCGGCCTTTACAGCCGTCCAGGACCCAGTCCTTTTTGGGAAGGTCTTCCAGTTCAATAAAATCGGGAAAGACCACCGGTTCCATGACCTGCCCCATCAATCCGTCACCCAGCAGCATGACGGGGGTCCGGTAATTGTCCGCAATATCAAAGGCAACGGATGTTAAATCCGCCAACTCCTGACAACCCGCCGGCGCCAGGACCGGGGTTCTGTAGTCCCCATGAGCGCCGCCGCGGGTGGCCTGAAAATAGTCCGCCGCGGAAGGGGCAATATTGCCCAGTCCCGGCCCGCCCCGCATCATATTAATGATGACCGCCGGCAGTTCCATGCCGGCCAAATAGCTGATTCCTTCCTGTTTCAAAGAAATGCCGGGCGATGACGAAGATGTCATGGCCCTGGCGCCTGCGGCGGAGGCGCCAAGCACCATATTGATGGATGCGATTTCGCTTTCACCTTGAATAAAAGTACCCCCCACGTCCAGCATCCTGGCCGAAAGATATTCGGGCAGTTCATTCTGGGGTGTGATGGGATAACCGAAGTAGTAGCGGCAGCCGGCTCGGACAGCCGCCTCCGCAACCACGTGGGAACCATTCATTAACATTTTCTCACTGGGCACGATACACCTCAATCGCTACTTCGGGACAGACCGTGGCGCATTGCTGACAAGCGATGCATCCCTTTTCGCCTTTTGATATGTTTTCTTTGAATCGAGCAGGCGAATATCCCTTCTTGTTCGGAGCATCGTCCACTTCGATCATCTCGTTAGGACAGGTTTCGATGCAGATGTGACACCCTTTGCACCGTTCCCTGTTGATCGTAATTTTACCTTTTTTCGTCTTTTTTGTCATAATCCTGTTGTCCATAATATAAGGGCTGAATAAGAAGCTTTAAGCGCGATAGGTCAAAAGTGAAGCAACGCCAAGAACCTTTGAAACCGAAATTTCTATTTACACGGGGCCTTTTTGTCAAGGAAAATCTGATTTTCCCGTAATTTTTTTCACAAAAAGTAGAGATTTGGAAACCATTGTAATAATGAATTTCCAATGCAAAGATGAACCGGCCGCTTCAAATCGATGAAAGGGTTTTTCCTTGACAAACCAGTTCTGCAATATGATAAATAGTTCGCTGAAATAGTTGGGCGGGTTCAAACGGAAAACTTTCTGAATTCCTGCCCTGTCATTCACCTATACCATCAAAAAGCGGAACAAACAATGCAACTGACTGAAAAACAGATAGATTACTGTATGGAATGCGGCGTATGCACTGGAAGTTGCCCGGTCAACAAAGTGCTGCCGACCTTTTCACCGCGTCAGATGATCAAAAAGGCCTTGAGGGATCCCGTCGGTGATCCAGCCATTGATCCCGGTCTCTGGGCCTGTTTGGGTTGCGCCCGGTGCAGCACTCGGTGTCCCGTTGAAATCGATTTTCCTGAATTTGTTCGGCATCTCAGGCAGAAAGCGAGGGAGGCTGGAAATCTTCCCCAGGAAAGTCATCACGGAATTATGCAGTGTGTGGCCGAACTTCAATTAAGCGACCGAACCCAGAACCGCACCGCTTGGGCCGAAGGGGTGGGAGACTTTGCTGAATTGGGGGATGTCTTTTATTTCGTGGGATGTCTGCCGTATTTTGAAGTGGTGTTTCAATACCTGGAATTGTCCCCCCTTGAAAGTGCGCGAAGTGTTCTAAAGTTGCTGAACCGACTGGGAATTACCCCGGTGATCAGCAAAGAAGAGCGGTGTTGCGGCCATGATGCCCTCATGAGCGGGAATGAAGCGACATTCAAGAAGCTCGCGGAGCGAAACCTGGAAGTGATCAAGGCTTCGGGGGCCAAGACCGTTCTTTTCAGCTGTCCTGAAGGGTATGCCACCTTCAAGAATCAATATTCGAAACATTTTGGCGCCCTCCCTTTTGAGGTGCTGCACATGACGGAGTTTCTGGCCCGTGAACTGCCCGAATCCGGCCTTGCGTTCAACCCTTCCACAAACGGTGCCGTCACATTTCACGATCCCTGTCGCCTGGGAAGAGATTCCGGGATCTATGAGGCCCCCAGGGATCTGCTCAATAACATTCCGGATGTGAACCTCACGGAAATGGGACGGAACCGGGCAAATGCCCTTTGCTGCGGAACCAGCGCATGGATGGAGTGTGCCAACTGTTCCAGGGCCATCCGACTGGAACGCCTTCAAGAGGCCCTTGATACGGGAAGCAGCACCCTGGTGACGGCCTGTCCCAAATGCCAGATCCATTTCACCTGCGCTCAGCGCACGGCGGAGATGGATCTTAAGATTACGGACCTTTATGCCTATCTTTCGGAGCACCTCAGCGGTGAATGATGGGCCCTAATTTCGGATTGTGAATTTCGGATTGAGGAGTCTTTATATGAAATCTGAGAAAAGTCAAAAAGTGCAAGGCGCTGTGATGGTTGTGGGCGGTGGCATCGCCGGCATGCAGTCCGCCCTGGACCTGGCGGATGCCGGGTTTTATGTCCATCTGGTGGAAAAATCACCGGCCATCGGCGGGGTGATGGCCCAACTTGACAAGACGTTTCCCACCAACGACTGCGCCATGTGAATTATTTCTCCGAAACTGGTCGAGGTCGGCCGGCACACCAATATCGAACTGCACACCTGTTCAGATGTGGATGAAGTCAAGGGAGAAGAAGGAAACTTTGAGGTAACGCTCACCCAAACGCCCCGCTTTATTGATCCCGATGTTTGTACCGCTTGCGGCGATTGCACGGAAGTATGCCCCGTTACGCGCCCCAGCGAATACGATATGGAACTGGTGAACCGCAAGGCCACCTATAAACCGTATGCCCAGGCGATCCCCGGTGGTTTTGCCATAGAGAAAAGGGATACGGCGCCCTGCCGAATGGCATGTCCCGCCAATCTCAATGTTCAGGGTTACGTTCAGATGGTGAAAGAGGGCAAGTACCGTGAAGCCGTCGAAATCATCATGCGGGATTTACCCCTTCCCGGTGTGCTGGGCCGTGTGTGCCCCCATCCCTGCGAAAAGAGCTGCAGGCGCCTGGAATTGGATGAACCCATCTCCATACGGGAACTGAAGCGTGTGGCGGCCGATCATACCAACCTCCGGGAGATTCCGGTGCCCGATGTGGAGACACAAAAGGAAAAGGTAGCCGTGGTGGGCTCAGGACCCGCCGGTCTAACGGCCGCATACCATCTGGCACTGCAAGGGTACAAGGCAAGTATCTATGAAGCCATGCCCGAACCCGGCGGCATGATGCGCTACGGCATTCCCGCCCATCGCCTTCCGAGGGCGGTCCTAGACAATGAAATTGAGAATCTGAAACGCTACGGCATTGAAATTCATACCAATACTGCCGTTGGAAAAGACATTACCCTGGATGAGTTGCAGAAACACGGTGCCAAAGCCATATTCCTGGGCCCCGGCGCCTGGAAAGGTTTGAAACTGCGGCTTGCGGGTGAGGAAGCGGGGGGTGTCCGGGATGTGACCGGTTTTCTGACGGATGTGGAACTGGGCAACATCAAGGAACTTAAAGGCAAGGCCGTCATCATCGGAGGCGGTCATTCGGCTCTTGACGGCGCCCGGACCGCACTGCGGCTCGGAGCGGACGAGGTGAACATCATTTACAGACGTTCGCGGGCGGAGATGCTGGCCGAGCCGGAGGAGATTGAAGAAGCCGAAAAAGAAGGGATTAAAATCCATTTCCTGGTGGCGCCCATCCGAATTTCCGAAAAAGGCGGCAATACCGACGGAATCGAGTGCATCCGTACCCGGTTGACAGCGGCCGATACCACCGGCAGACGAAAACCGATCCCCATTGCCGATTCGGAGTTTTTCATCGAGGCTTCCCACATCATACCCGCCATCGGTCAGGAACCGGATCTCACTTTCCTGGATGAACGATTTGACGCCGAAGTCTCCAAATGGAATCTCCTGAAGGTGAACAGCGAAACGCTTCAAACCAGTATTCCGGGCGTTTTTGCCGGCGGTGACGTCATTACGGGACCCGCCACGGTGATCGAGGCGGTGGATGCGGGAAAGCGTGCGGCCAGATACATGGTGAAGTATCTCCAGGGCGAGGAACTCCCCACCGAATGGCAGGAAGAACCCCCCTACGGCGATAACTGGGTGGAGATTCCCGACGATGCTCCCACCCTGAACCGGATGCGGGTTCCCACCCTGCCGGTGGAAGAACGACTCCCCGGTTTTAAGGAAGTGAGCCTGGAGGTGGATGAAGAAACCGCTCGTTCCGAAGCGGGCAGGTGTCTCAACTGTGGCGGATGCTGTGAGTGCTACGAGTGCGTCAAGGCTTGTAAGGCGCAGGCGGTCACCCTTAAAACCCACGCCGAACCGGTGAAAAAGGTGTCGCTGAACGTGGGGGCGATGATCCTGGCCCCCGGTTTTCAACCTTACGATCCTTCAAAGTATGACACCTACCACTATGCCACCTACCCCAACGTTATCACCAGTATGGAGTTTGAGCGGATTCTAAGTGCAACGGGTCCATACATGGGGCACCTGCAGCGTCCGTCCGATGGCGCCGAACCCAAAAAGATCGCCTGGCTGCAGTGCGTGGGGTCCAGGGATATCAATCGGTGCGATCATACCTATTGTTCTTCGGTGTGTTGCATGTATGCCGTCAAAGAGGCGGTGATTGCCAAAGAACATTCAGGCGGCGAGCTGGATACGGCCATCTTTTTCATGGACATGCGGACCTACGGAAAGGATTTTGAACGGTACTATGACCGTGCCAGAGAAGAGCAGGGAGTCCGGTTTATCAGGTCTCGAATCCATTCTGTGGACGAAGACGCCGAGACCCATAGCCCCATACTCCAATATGCCGATGAGAATGGTGATATTAAGTCTGAGCAGTTTGATATGGTGGTCTTGTCCGTGGGTCTTGAAACCCAGGAATCCCTGGTGAAATTGGCCGATAAGCTGGAAGTGGCGCTCGATTCGGACAAGTTTGTTGAAACAAGGTCTTTTAACCCGGTTGAGACATCTCGTCGGGGTATTTATGTTTGCGGTGCGTTTCAGGAGCCCAAAGACATTCCCATGTCCGTTATGGAAGCGAGCGCGGCGGCCTGTGACGCCAAAGGGAGGCTGTCCGAGGCCCGGGGCACCCAGGTGAAAGAGAGGCACTATCCCGCTGAGCGGGACGTTTCAAAGGAAGAACCCCGCATCGGGGTCTTTGTGTGTAACTGCGGCATCAACATCGGCGGCATCGTCAATATCCCCGAGGTGGCGGAATATGCCAAAACCCTGCCGGGCGTGGCATATGTGGAGGATAACCTGTTTACCTGTTCCCAGGATACCCAGGACAAGATCCGGGAGATTATCGAACAGGAGGGGTTGAACCGCGTCATTGTGGCGGCCTGTACCCCGCGGACCCATGAACCGCTCTTCCAGGAAACCATGCGGGATGCGGGACTCAACAAATATCTCTTTGAGATGGCCAATATCCGCAATCAGTGTTCCTGGGTTCACAGCAAGGAAAAGGAACAAGCCACCCGGAAATCCAAAGACCTGGTGCGAATGGCGGTGGCGAGGGCTCAGTTGATTCAGCCCCTGCCCCAACCCACCATCCAAGTGGACAGCAAGGCATTGGTCATCGGCGGCGGCATTTCGGGAATGACGGCAGCTTTGGGGCTGGCCGATCAGGGGTACCATACGTATCTGGTGGAGCGGTCCGGTGAATTGGGCGGCAATGCCTTGATGCTTAACGAGACCTGGCAGGGAGACAACATTTCCGACGCCCTGGATGAGATGATCGGGCGGCTGGAGAATCATTCCCTGATTGATGTGTACAAAGAGGCCTCCATCAAGGACGCTGCGGGGTTTGTGGGCAATTTTGAAACCACCGTTTCTCACGGGGGAGCCGATACCACACTGAAGCATGGGGCCGTGGTGGTGGCGGTGGGCTCCGAGGAGTTCAAGCCCACTGAATATCTCTATGGAGACGATGATCGGGTATTGTCCCATCTGGAGTTTGACGTCGCTTTCAAGTCGGGGGACGACCGGATCAAGAAAGCCGGTTCCGCCGTCTTCATTCAGTGTGTGGGATCGCGGGAGCCTGAAAGACCCTATTGCTCCAAAGTCTGTTGTACCCACAGCATGAAATCGGCGCTGGAATTGAAAGAGATCAATCCTGACATGGATGTTTTTGTGCTGTACCGGGATATCCGAACCTACGGGCAACGGGAGGCTCTCTATCGTAAAGCCAGGGAAAAGGGCGTGATCTTTATCCGCTATGACCTGGATCATAAGCCAACGGTTCAAAAAGAGGGGGATCGGTTGGCAGTATTGGTACGGGATCCTATCCTGGATCGGGAAATTCAAATGAATCCTGATCTGGTGGTTCTGGCAAGCGCTGTTGTGCCGCGGGACAACGAGGCGCTGGCCCAGATGTACAAACTCTCTCTGAATGAAGACGGATTTTTCATGGAAGCCCACGCCAAGCTGAGACCCGTCGAGTTTGCCTCGGAAGGGATCTTCCTGGCGGGCCTGGCCCATTATCCCAAACCCATTGAAGAGAGTGTGGCCCAAGCCAAAGCTGCCGCATCCAGGGCGTCCGTGGTCCTTAGTAAGGAAACCCTTTCCGTGGAAGGGGTGGTTTCCCATGTGAATGAACACTACTGCATCGGTTGCGGCATGTGTGGGGATGCTTGCCCTTACGGCGCCATCGGCTTGGTGGACTCCGAGAAAGGGGGGCAGGTATCGCGTGTGCAGCCGGCCCTTTGCAAGGGGTGTGGCGCCTGTGCCGTGGCTTGTCCCACGGGTGCCGCCGCCATATTCCACTATGACGATGAAGAAGTGTTAACCATGGTGAATGCGGCACTGGATTAATGAGCCTGAAAAGTGTACGGACTGTCTAAATCCGACAGACCAAAATGGAGTGTATCTGATGAGCGATGTATTTGATCCCAAGATCGTAACATTTGCGTGTAACTGGTGCGCCTATTCTGCCGCTGATCTGGCAGGGGTGAGCCGTTTTCAATATCCGCCCAACATGAGGATTATTCGGGTGATGTGTTCGGGCAGGGTTAATCCGAATTTTATTCTCAAGGCGTTTCAGAGAGGTGCGGACGGCGTTTTGGTGGCCGGGTGACACATGGGCGACTGTCATTACCTGGATGGTAATGTGAAAGCGGAAAAGATGTTCAACCTGACGCAGGAGTTGATCAAAATCCTGGGCATTGATCCGGAAAGGGTCAGACTGGAATGGATTTCTTCGGCCGAAGGTACCCGTTTTGCCGAGGTGGCCACTGAGTTTACTGAAAAAATTCGGTCCTTGGGGCCTTCTGCGTTGAAACAGGCGGCTTGACAGAAAGCTGTTAGCCGTTAGCTTTTAGCTAAAAACTAGGCGCTTATGGTTAATTGCTAATCGCTTAAATATAGGAGAATTATCGTGAGTAAGGATATTCTTGTAATTGGAGGCGGCATCGCCGGGATTCAGGCGTCATTGGATCTGGCCGAGATGGGATTCAAGGTCAACCTGGTGGAACGGCTGCCCAGCATCGGCGGAAAAATGGCGCAGCTGGATAAAACATTTCCCACCAACGACTGCGCCATCTGAATTCTTTCGCCGAAGATGCTGGATGTCGGTCGACATCCCAACATTGAACTTCTGGCCTATTCCGAAGTTCTGGAAGTCAAAGGGGAAGAGGGCAATTTCAAGGCTACCGTCAAGCGGAAAGCCAGGTTCGTGGACGAAGACAAGTGTACGGGTTGCGGTGCGTGTAAGGAAAAATGTCCCACGGTGCTTTCCGATGCTTTTAACGAGGGCCTGGGAGAGCGGCGGGCCATTTACAGTTGGTTTGCTCAGGGGATTCCGTCCACCCACACCATCGATCCGGATCACTGTCGGCAGTTGAATGGCAAGAAATGCGGCATCTGCGCCAAGGTCTGCCAGGCCAATGCGGTCAATTTTGATCAGAAAGACCGAATCATCGAACTCGATGTGGGGGCGATTGTTGTGGCTTCCGGTTATGAGGTCTTTGATCCTTCGCGAATTCCCGAATACCAATATCGTGAAATCCCCAATGTGGTGACGGCCATTGAGTTTGAAAGACTGCTCAGTGCCAGTGGTCCCACTGGCGGCCATCTGGATCGCCCGTCGGATCTGGCGGTTGAAGCGGAAATTGAAACCCTGAAAAAAGCCCACGGAAAATCGCTGAAACAGCTTCAGAAACTGGAGGAGAAATTCGGCGAAACCTCCGCTGATTTTTATGCAAAGCATAAAGAAGGCAATTACGAGGGGGATAAGGACCGGGAAAATTGGGCCGATAAATATGAAAAGCATTTGACCATTGAGGAGCCCCTTCTAAAGCTCGAGGCCCGGGCGGAGAAATTTCAGGTTGCCAAGAAACTGGCCTTTATTCAATGTGTGGGGTCCCGGGATTTTCGATTCTATCCATTTTGTTCCGGCTACTGCTGCATGCACTCCATCAAGGAAGCCATTATTGCAAGGGAACATGGGCCTGAAACCACCTCCACCATTTTTGGCATGGATATCCGTGCCGTGGGAAAGGGGTTCGAGGAGTATAAAGTGCGGGGCGGCGATCAGTCGGGCATTACCTATGTGAGGGGTCGGGTAGCCGAGATCAATGAGGGGCCCAATCATGACCCCGTGCTGACTTACGAAAATACCCGCGAGGGTGTCGTGAAAAGCGAGGCCTTTGACTTGGTGATCCTGGCCACGGCCTGTGCCCCTTCGAGCGGCAATCCCGAATTGGCGAAGATTTTAGATATTGAACTGAGTCCTTTCGGGTTCTTCAAGACCGACCCGTTACAACCCATGGACACAACCCGACCCGGTATTTTTACCTGTGGTTGTGCGCACAGCCCCATCGATATTCCGGAATCCGTGGCTCAGGCCAGCGGAGCAGCCGCTCGAGCGGCACGTACGGTGATGAGTGCCGGTATGCGCAAAGCATCATGAAGGAGTCAGCCAGCATGAGCGATCAGAAAGAAAAAAAACGATCCAAAGGGGAAACAGAGCGGATCGGCGTGTTTATCTGTGATTGCGGATCCAATATCGCAGGGCACCTGGACTGCGCCGACGTGACCCGTTATGCCGCCACTCTCCCCGGTGTGGTCTATGCCAAGGAAAACCTGTATACCTGTTCCGAAGCCGGCATCGGGGAGATAATGAACGGCATCAAGGATAATGATCTGAGCCGGGTGGTGGTGGCCTCCTGCTCTCCTCGAACCCACCAGCCTCTTTTTTCCAGTTCCTGTGCCCAGGCCGGGCTCAACCCCTACCTGTTTGAGATGGCCAATATCCGCGATCAATGTTCATGGGTGCACATGGGAGACAAGGAAGGGGGCACCGAAAAAGCCAAAGATCTGGTACGCATGGCGGTCGCCAAGGCGGCTTTTCTTGAGCCGCAGCAGGAAATCGAAGCATCGCTGACCCCGAGAGTTCTGGTGATCGGCGGCGGTGTGGCGGGTCTTTCAGCAGTGGAAACCCTGGCCGATATGGGCCTGGATGTGGTTCTGGTGGAACAGGCCCCCGAACTGGGCGGTTTTCTAAACCGAATCGATCGCCTTTTCAGAGGGGAGAAAGCATCGGACTTTGCAGCCGGTCTGATAGAAAACGTTGATTCTAAATCCAACGTTAAGGTCTATTTGAACGCAAAGATGGAAACGGTGGGCGGATATATCGGCAATTACCAGATCGGCATCCGTCAGGCCGACGGCACCCTCGTGGATGAATTGGTCGGCTGCATCGTCGTGGCAACCGGAGCGATTCCCTTGGTGCCTCAGGGACTCTATGGGTATGATGGCAAGAAGATCATTACCCAGGCGGAACTGGAAGAACGGTTTCGCGAGGGGACATTTGATGCAAAGCGGGTGGTGATGATTCAGTGCGTGGGGGCCCGCTGTGAAGAGCGGAAGTATTGTTCTCGTATCTGCTGCCAGAATGCGGTCAAGAATGCACAGTTCATCAAACAGGGAAATCCCGATGCCGAGATTCATATCCTCTATCGGGATATGCAGATGTACGGAACTGAAAAGGAGAAAATGCTGTGGGATGCCCGAGGAATGGGCATCAGATTTGATGTCTATGATCCCGAGCAACCACCGGAAGTCAAAGACGGGGAGGTTCGTTTTCTGCAGGTTCTCACCGGAGAGACCGAAACCGTTCCCTATGATCTGGTGGTGCTTTCAACGCCTTTGATTCCCAGAGAAGACGCACCGGAGCTTTCAAAGCTATTAAGGGTGCCCATCGATCAGAATCGTTTTTTTATGGAAGCCCATGCGAAACTGCGGCCCCTTGATTTTGCAACGGATGGCATTTTTCTGTGTGGCTCCGCCCGTTATCCCGCCAATGTGGAAGAAGCGAGGTCTCAGGGCTTGGGTGTGGCATCCAGGATCGCTACCATCCTTTTCAAAGACAAACTGGTCACCAGTGCCATTGTGGCAGAGATTAACGCGGATACCTGTGTGGGGTGTCTGGGCTGTGCAGAGATGTGCCCCTATGACGCCATACAATATCTGCCCGACAAAGGGATCTGTGAGGTGAACCGGATCCTTTGCAAAGGATGCGGGTGTTGTGCCGCCACATGTCCGTCTCAGAGTGCTACGCTGAAAGGTTACAAACCGCAGCAGTTGCTGAGTCAGATTCGAGCGATCTGCTGAGTTAGCCGATGGCTGACAGCTAAAGGCTTTTTTAATTTAAGAGGATCAATTATGAGTGACGTTAATTTCGAACCCAAAATCGTTTGCTTTTTGTGTACATGGTGAGCATACGCCGCTGCTGACCTGGCTGGGGTTAGTCGACTGCAGTATCCAACGAACATCAGGACTGTTCGGGTAATGTGTTCCGGTAGTGTGTCCCCTCACCATATTCTGAGGGCATTTCAACAGGGCGTGGACGGCGTTTTTGTGGGTGGGTGACACCTTGGCGACTGCCATTACCTGTACGGTAATTACGCGACCAAAAAGAGAATCGGTTTTTTGAGAGAGTTGCTGGCTTTTGTGGGAATCGAATCGGACCGCCTCAGATCCAGGTGGATCTCGTCGGCGGAGGGTCCGGAATTCGCCCACGAAGTCATCGATTTCATTGACAGTCTCAAAAAAATGGGCCCGTCTCCATTGAAGCAGACGGAAAAGGCGCTTCGCGCCGCCTGATACCGTCAACCCAACCTTTTTTGCTCCCGGTTGTAGATCCGGGGTAGGATATTTCCATGAGTGAAAATGTAAAAATCAAGGTCAAAGAACTGCTCGGTTCAGGGAAAATAAGCGGGTTTTTAGGCCTCAGTAACAAATACGGCCATATCGGTCCCCATCTTTTTACGGATGAAAACGATTTGGGTCATCTGGTGGTGGGGGATTGGGAACAGCCTGGGGATACGCGATATTCCATCAATAAGCAGCTTATGCACATTGCCTCAAAATACCCTGAAGAGACCTTCGGTGTTCTGGTACGGGGCTGTGACGAGCGTGGGCTGAAGAACCTTTTCACCTGGAATCAGTTGACACCGGAAAAAGTGGTGACCGTAGGGGTGGCCTGTCCGCCCATGCTGGCCGCCTACTGTGAATGCCGTAAACCGTTCCCCGATGAGTTTGTGGAAGGGGAAAAGACGGAAGGGGTTGAAGAACTTTCGGTGGCCAAGGTGGACCACATGGATCTGGCGGAGCGATTCGGCTATTGGAAGGATGTCTTCTCCCGATGTATCAAATGTTATGGGTGCAGGGATGTGTGTCCCATGTGTTTTTGTAAGGAATGTGCATTGGAAGACAATGACCTGGTGGCAACGGGTGACATTCCCCCTGAAATTCCCATTTTTCACCTGACCCGTGCCATTCACATGGTGGGCCGCTGCATTGATTGCGGGCTTTGCAACGAGGCATGTCCGGCGGACATTCCCCTTCGCACCCTTTATAAAAAAGTGGCGGATATTATTGATGATCAATTCCAGTATCGTCCCGGTTACACGGATGGAAAGTCCCCCTTGAACATGCTTGGGGCCGGTACTGAAGGTTAGAGAAAAGAGAGGAGTGCTCATGGACTTTAAGACCGTGCTGACCACCTGCACCCATTGCGGCTGTGGATGTGGTTTCTATTTGGAAGTGCTTGACGGTCAGGTGATTGATACCATTCCCTGCAAGACCAATCCGGTCAGTCAGGGAAAACTTTGCATTAAAGGCTGGAATGTCTATGAATTCATTCAGAGCCCCAAGCGATTGACAGCGCCGCTGGTTCGGAAAAACGGGGAGTTGGAGGAAGTTTCCTGGGATGAGGCCCTGGATTACACGGTGTCGACACTGAAAAGTATTAAAGAATCTAATGGTGCTGATGCCATCGCTTTTTTGACTTCGGCCAAAGTTACCAACGAGGAAAATTACCTGCTCCAGAAATTTGCGCGGGCGGCCATAGGCACCAACAATGTGGACCACTGCGCGCGTCTCTGACACTCCTCCACTGTGGCAGGTCTTGCCGCAGCGTTTGGAAGTGGTGCCATGACCAACTCCATCGACGAGATTGCGGATTCCGAATGTATCTTTGTTATCGGAAGCAACACCACCTCGAGCCATCCGCTGGTGGCTACCCGGATTTTCAGGGCCAAACAGAAAGGCGCCAGGCTGGTGGTCGCTGATCCCAGAAAGATTCAACTGGTTTCGGACGCTGATATTTATCTGCGCCAGAACCTGGGTACCGATGTGGCGCTGCTAAACGGTATGATGCATGTTATTCTGGAACGAAAGTGGCACGATCCGGCTTTCATCGAAGAACGCACGGAAGGGTTTGAGGAATTCAAAAAAGTTGTTGAAGACTATACACCGGAGAAAGCGTCCGAGATCACGGGTGTACCGGCCGAGGATATCATCAAAGCCGCGGAATACTTCGGCACCGCGGAAACCGCCACCATCATCTACTGTATGGGCATTACTCAGCATACCACCGGCGTGGACAATGTGAAAAGCCTGGCCAACCTGGCCATGCTGACCGGAAATATCGGCAGGGAAGCCACCGGGGTGAATCCCCTGCGGGGACAGAACAACGTGCAGGGGGCCTGTGATATGGGTGGGCTGCCCAATGTGTATCCGGGATATCAGCCGGTTATCAGCATTGACTCGCAAAAGAAGTTTTCCGATGCCTGGCACGCTGAGCTATCAGACCGAATGGGCCGAACCATTCCGGAAATGCTCGATGGCCTTAGTGATGGTTCCGTTAAGGCCCTTTACATCCTGGGAGAAAACCCGGTGCAAAGCGACCCGGACAGCGACCATGTGAAAAAAGTCCTTGCAAAGGCCGAGTTGCTGGTGGTTCAGGATATTTTTATGACCCCCACGGCGCAACTGGCTGACGTGGTTCTTCCCGGGTCCTGTTTTGCTGAAAAGGATGGGACTTTCAGCAACACGGAGCGTCGGGTCACCCGCGTTCGAAAAGCCGTTGAACCCATAGGTGATGCTCGGGGGGACTGGGAAATCATTTGCGACATTTCAAACCGTTTCGGGTATGACATGAACTACGAAACGCCAGCGGCCATTATGGATGAAATCGCCGCGTTGACCCCATCGTACGGCGGCATTTCCTTTGATCGTCTGGAGGGTGAAGGCCTGCAATGGCCCTGCCCGGACAAAGATCATCCCGGCACCAAATTCCTTCACAAGGACGTTTTTGCCAGGGGTAAGGGACTTTTTCATGCCGTTACCTATCAGCCCCCGGCAGAGGTCGTGGATGAGGAATATCCCTTCTGGTTGACCACGGGTCGCGTATTTGCCCATTACCATACCTCCACCATGACGCGAAACTGCCCGCACCTGGATGCGGAGGTTCGGGAAGGGTTTCTGGAACTAAATCCCATGGATGCCGATACGCTGGGTGTTTCAGAAGGCGATGAGGTAAGAGTTGCCTCCCGTCGGGGGGAACTGACTGTCAGGACGTCCGTCACCGACCGGGTGGATTCGGGTGTTTTGTTTTTGCCCTTCCACTTTGTGGAAAGCAATGCCAATGTTCTGACAAACTCCGCCTATGATCCCATCGCCAAAATCCCGGAGTTTAAGGTCTGCGCCGTAAAATTGGAAAAGGCGGCATAGCAAAATTTCAATAGATTTTAGACTATTCTGAGCCGGTTTCCCGCAAGCCGGCTTTTTTTATAGACGTTTCGATCTCTTATATTTTACTGTTCAAAATGCCCTTTTACGAGTTTGAAAACAAAAGTCCAAACGTCAATGGACAGGCTTTTATACACCCTGAGGCCGTATTGATCGGTGATGTGACGGTGGATGCCATGTGTTACGTGGGGGCTGGAGCTGTATTGCGGGGGGATATCGGGTCCATCAGGGTCGGAGAAGGCTCAAATGTTCAGGAAAACTGTGTTTTCCATACATTTCCCGACAAATCCGTTATCCTTCATCCCAACTCCCATGTGGGGCATGGTGCAATTCTGCACGGATGCGAGATTGGATCCTATGTTCTCGTAGGCATGGGCGCCATTGTTGCCGATGGCGTCAAAATCAACTCGGAGTGTATGATCGGCGCCGGGAGTTTTGTCCCTTTCGGCACGGAAATTCCTTCCAACAGTTTGGTTGTGGGATCTCCTGCCCGCGTGGTGAAAAAACTAGCGCCAGCGCAGTTGGAACAGATCAAACAGGGGCTTTCCATTTATCAGGATTTGACCCGGCGCTATTTGAAGTTTTTTTCACCGATCGAGATGTAGATGCTTAGACGGAAATCCTTAGGAGTTTTATCTTGAAAATCGTTATGTATCACAGCACCAACAATAAAAAAGAGCATGTGAATTTCGAAACGGCCCTTATGAACGGACTGGCGTCCAATTACGGCCTTTATATGATATCGAGAAAAGACATCCCGAAATTTTCTTCCGAAACCCTGAAGTCCATGAAGGGGATGCCTTACGCTGGGATTGCCTACGAGGTCTTGAACCCGTTTCTGAGCTCTGAGGTTAAAGAAAAAGACCTGAGGGCCATGCTGGATGATGCCTACAATGACAGTATCATTCCCACCACCCTGCAACACGTGACGGGGCAAACCCACATCATGTGGCTCACCGGGGGGCCTACCTATTCGTTTAAGGATTACGCGGCTCGGTTTTTCGGGCGGATGCTCAATTACTTCCTGAAGCAGTCAGGTAAGAAGCGCATCGTTGCAGTTGCTACCAGCGGAGACACCGGAGGGGCTGTGGCTGACGCCCTGCACGGTCTTAAAAGCGTTGACAATATCGTGTTTTTTCCAAAAGGATCCATTACGGAACGGCAACGGCGCCAGATCACCACCCTAGGCGATAACATATACGCTTTTGAGGTGAATGGGGATTTCGATGTTTGCCAGGCCCTGGCCAAACGGCTGCTGGGGGACAAGGCGTTTGCCATGGAACGCTTTGATGATGCGGATCGCTTCACCTCCGCCAACAGTATCAGTGTGGGAAGGCTTTTGCCACAGGCGGTTTACCCCTTTTTCGCCTATTCCCGGGTGGCGGAATATGATGAACCCATGATTGCCAGTGTTCCATCCGGTAATTTCGGTGATATGATGGGAACGGTGCTGGCCAGGGAAATGGGGCTTCCCATCGAACGGATCATATGCGGGGTGAATGAGAATGATGAATTTCCGGAATTTTTGAATACCGATGTCTATAGGGTGAAACCGTCACGCAAATCCCCTTCTTCGGCCATGATTGTATCCAACCCCAGTAATTTCGCAAGGCTTATCGACCTTTATGGGGGGCATGTTTACGATGAACGGGACGAAACCGGAAAGGTGGTTCGGGAAGGTGTTATGGATGTTCCGCCGGATCTTGGCGCCATGCGAAAGGACTTCTGGTCCGTCAGTGTATCCAATCCGGACCATTTCATTGCGATACGGGAGGTTTATGAGAAGTACGGCATCTTGATGGAACCCCACGGGTCTGTCGGTTGGCGGGCGTTGGACACATTCCTGGCAGGCGTACACGATCGTTTGTCGGTAATTTACGAAACGGCTGATCCCGGAAAATTTCCGGACGAAGTGAAAAAAGCGATCGGTATCGTTCCGGATGTACCTGTGAGAATTGCCAGGCAGGCAAAACTGCCCGAGCGGATTTATACCATTGATGATCCCCCTTTCACCAGAGAAGACGGGTCGCTCACCATGAGTGAAACCCAGTACGACACGGCAAAGAAAATTATAACGGAAAGCATCGCCGATTCCAACGGGGTTTGAAAAAGCTGCATATAGAGATGGCACTTGGATAGAAGAAGGACGCTGAGGTTTTCTCCGCCATACTCATGGCGCTTAAATAAACCTCATTATAGGTCAAGTATTGGTTGCTGGTGCTTTTCCTTCTGAAATAAGCCGAGAGATGCGAGAAAAGAATTCCGCTATATGAAGAGGCTTCGGAACAAAAAGGTCAATTCCGGGAGTTTTCGAAATGTTGGACTTATCGCTTTTTGAAACATTGAAGAGGACGATCGCTAATTCCGAATTGCTTTGACGGACTTTTTGGGTGAGCCATGCTGTTTTTGCAATGCTTTTATGGTGGTCCATCAGCAACAGATCAAATGTTTCGCTCTTTAGTGCCCTAAAACATTCGCTATAGGTTTCAACGCGGGTGACGTTGAGACCTTTGCCTGAAAGAAAGCGCCCCAGCAAATTGATCAGAATGTCTTGATCTCCAAGCAGCAGGATCTTTGCATCTTTGATGGATTTGTTTTTGGGCGGTTCATTCGTTCTAAAGACGTCGTGATCCAGTGGCAGAGTGACATGAAAAGTTGTTCCCCCCGCTTCCTGGCGAATCACCCTGATGTTGCCACCGTGTCTTTCGAAAACAGCGTGGGCTATACTGAGCCCCAAGCCTTTGTGACCGTCTCCCTTGGTGGTGAAAAACGGATCGAAGATTTTGTCGATGTCGTTTTCGTGAATGCCGCATCCATTTTCCTGTACATAAAGATAGACCACGCCCGGTTTTTCCTGGGCCGTCAGATAAATTTCCTTTGAGGTTTCAAGCGCCTCTGCAGCATTGGCGATGAGGTTCATAATAGCCTCTTGCAACTCTTCTTGACAGCCGGTTATGGGGGATGAAGCATTGAGAGCGGTTTTGAAAAGGATTTGATTCTCTGAATCATCGTTCGGCTCATCATTAATTCCTCTTTCCGAGCAGAACCGAGTAACCGATTTTTCAATCATTTTATTTAAATTCAGTTGAGATATTTCGAAGGGTTCATACCCTTTTCTGGCATAAACCCTCAAGTCTGTCAAAAGTGAATCTTCAGGAGTCCCGGTGATTTCGCGTACGAGCGCTCCGGCCACCCTTTGAAGCGCTTCAAATTTTCTGACTTCCATGACGACTTTTTCCTGCTCTATCTTTCGCCCAATCTCGATTAAATTGAGCAGCAAAGCGTTTCGGCCCTCATAACGGGTCCTTTTAACGTGCACTGCGCAATAAACCGTTCTGCCTTTGCTGTTTCTAAACTGTAGGGCATCAGGGGTCTGTGTGCCGGCTTTGCCTTGGATGAACTCGATAACGGATTGCATGTCTCCCGGATCGACTATTTCCAATAGGTTTTTTCCGACAAGTTCCCCCAGTTTGTAGCCGAGCCA
This sequence comes from Desulfatiglandales bacterium, assembly GCA_963663335.2. Taxonomy (GTDB): domain Bacteria; phylum Desulfobacterota; class DSM-4660; order Desulfatiglandales; family Desulfatiglandaceae; genus NaphS2. Next base: position 172,080 of record CAXXLN010000003.1, read on the forward strand.
TCGGGAAGCCGCCTCGTTGGCATAGACAATCGTCTCTTGTTGCAGAAGAAACAGTCCTCCCGGAACATGGGCCATCAATTCCCATGCTTTTTCAAGATCTTTCTTTAAACGTGCATTTTCCTTTCTGAGGGTTACAATTTTTTCTCTGAGACCATTGTTTTCTTCTCTGAGTCTGTGCCCCCAACTGCGCGCCTCGTTCTGCTGTACCATCGGTATACCGCTCTTGAATGATCTGATTTTTTGAAACACACTTGATGATTTTGAGGATATACCGTATCATATTTTTTTTAAATCTGACAATGCATTCGTGCCGGCATCGGCATTGAGTACCGAAGTTCCAAGGAGATAAACACGTGAGCGGCTCACCCTTTGTTCACCTTCATGTTCATACGGAATACAGCCTCTTGGATGGGGCCATTAGAATCGATCGGATGCTTGAAAAAGCCAAGAAAGAGGGGATGGATTCGGTGGCCATCACGGACCACGGGAACATGTTTGGTGTGGTTGATTTCTTTGATCGGACTGCAAAGGCCGGCATCAAACCCATTATCGGATGTGAAGTCTACGTGGCTCCTGAGGACCGAAGGGAGCGTTCACCAGCGCCCAGTGGGCGATCCTACGCCTACCACCTGGTTTTGCTGGTGATGAATGAACAAGGGTACAGGAATCTGAGCACCCTGGTGACCCTGGGGCATCTGGAAGGGTTTTATTATCGTCCGCGGGTCGATATGGCCCTCTTGAGAGAACACAACCAGGGGCTCATCGCCCTTTCCGCCTGTCTTGCCGGGAATATCCCCTACCTCATCAACGTGGGACAAATGGACGCTGCCAGGGCAAAAACCCTGGAATTGGCTTCCATTTTTGATCGGGACCGGTTTTTTCTGGAACTCCAGGCCAATAAAATGGTGGAACAGGAAAAAGTGAATCGGGGTCTCAGTGAACTTTCCAAGGACCTGTCAATCCCCATGGTGGCGACCAATGATTGTCATTACCTGAACCGCGAAGACTCAGAGGCCCATGACGTCCTGCTTTGTATTCAGACGGGGAAAAGTGTTGATGAGGAAAAACGGCTCAGGTTTTCTTCGGACGAATTTTATTTCAAAACCAGGGCCGAGATGGCGGAGGCCCTTCCGGACTACACGGAAGCCTTGGACAACACCGCCCATGTGGCAAGCCTGTGCCAATATGAAATGCGGTTCGGTGAGTACAAGTTTCCGGTGTTTCACGTGCCGGAAAAGCAAAGCTTGAATGAAATGTTGACCCTGGCCGCCCAAAAAGGCCTGGTGAGGCGGCTCATTCGAAAAGAAGAGGACGAAGGTCCCATCTCCCCGGAATTGCGACGGGAATACGAGGAGCGGCTGCAATATGAACTCGAAATTATCCTGAAGATGGGCTTTGCCGGGTATTTCCTCATTGTGGCTGATTTTATTGACTACGCCCTGAACAACGACATTGCCGTGGGCCCGGGACGGGGGTCCGCAGCCGGTTCACTGGTGGCCTATTGCTTGAACATCACCAATATTGAGCCCATCAAATACGGGCTTATTTTTGAACGGTTTTTGAATCCTGCGCGAATCAGCATGCCGGATATTGATATTGATTTCTGCATCCATGGCAGGGACCAGGTGATTCAGTATGTGGCGGACAAATATGGGCGAAACAATGTGAGCCAGATCATTACTTTCGGCACCATGAAAGCCAGGGGCGTGATACGGGATGTGGGACGGACCCTTAATGTGCCCTTGAGCGAGGTTGACCGAATTGCCAAACTGGTGCCTGAAGGTCCCGGGGTCAAACTGGACAGGGCGATTCGGGAAGAACCGGAACTGAAAGTCCTTGAGAATGCCCCCGGAATTTCGAGGAAACTGCTGAGCATTTCCCGATCCCTTGAGGGGTTGGCCCGGCACGCCTCCACCCATGCCTGCGGGGTGGTGATTTCCGACCGGCCACTTACGGAATATCTGCCCCTTTATAAAGGGAGCAAGGGCGAGATCATGGCCCAGTTTACCATGGACAAGGTCGAGAAGCTGGGGTTGATCAAGTTTGATTTTCTGGGGCTCAAGACCCTTACGGTGCTCAAAGAGGCGCTTCGGCTCATAGAAACGTCGACCGGCCGGAAAATTGATCTGGACCGGATCTCCCTGGAAGACAAAGCCACCTATCAGTTGTGTGCGGATGGCAAAACAACCGGTGTGTTCCAGCTGGAAAGTTCGGGTATAAAAGAACTTTTGCGAAAACTCAGTCCCGGGACTTTTGAAGACATCATCGCCTTGGTGGCCCTTTACCGGCCGGGACCCCTGGGCAGCAACATGGTGGATGATTTTATAAACGGAAAACATGGCCGAATCAGAGTCTCCTATTTTCTGCCGCAGCTCAAACCCATCCTGAAAGAGACCTACGGGGTTATTCTATATCAGGAACAGGTGATGAAAATTGCCCAGGTGCTGGCCCGATACAGCATGGCGGAAGCCGATGAATTGAGAAAGGCGGTGGGAAAGAAAAAACCCGAGGTGATGGCCAGGCATCGGGCCAGGTTTATCGATGGTTCCAAGGAGAATGGGGTAGCGGCTGAAATGGCGGAAAAACTGTTCGGGCTCATTGAAAAGTTCGGAGGGTACGGATTCAATAAGTCCCATTCCGCCGCCTACGCCATGATCGCCTACCAGACCGCCTATTTGAAAGCCCACTATCCGGTACAGTTCATGTGTGCTCTTTTAACCCAGGATATGGGAAACCAGGACAAAACCATCAAAAATATCGCTGAGTGCCGCACCATGGGTATTCGCATTCTGCCGCCGGATGTCAATGAGAGCCAGGCCGATTTTTCAGTGGTGGAAGACCAGATCCGGTTCGGTTTGGCCGCAGTCAAGAATGTGGGCCTCAAAGCTGTGGAACTGGTGATTGAAGAACGCGACGCCCATGGGCGTTTCAGTGGGTTACTCGATTTTTGTCGCCGGATGGAAGGGAGCAAAGTCAATCGCAGGGTTTTGGAGGGACTGATTCAATGCGGCGCATTCGATTTTACCCAGGCGTTTCGTTCCAGGCTTTTCGAAGGTCTGGATGATGCCCTCAAACTTTGCGGTGGAAGACATGATCCCAACCAGCTCAATATGTTCGGATCTCTGGATCTGGGAGAAGGGGAGGCAGGCGGGCTCCTTGAGTTGCCGGATGTATCCGAATGGGCCGAAAAAGAAAAGCTCAGGCGGGAGAAAGAGGCCCTTGGGTTTTATATTACGGGGCATCCTTTGGAAGGGTTTCACAAGGCTATTAAACGCTTCTCCACCTGTCTGGTGAACGACCTTCCCACGCAGAAGGATAAAGATCAGGTGAAGCTGGCAGGCGTGGTGGAAAGTCTCAAGATGAAGCGCACAAAGCGGGGCGACAAAATGGCCATCATGCAGTTGGAAGATTTGACCGGCTCCACGGAGGTGGTCGTTTTTCCCGATGTGTTTGCGGATGCGGCGCCCCTGTTAAAGGGTGATGAGCCTCTGCTGGTCTCAGGGACTGTTGAAATCGGTGACCAGTCCGCAAAGGTGATTGCCAAAGAAATCAAATCCCTTCATGGACTGGAGCTGAAGGCCGCAAAGGCGGTCATTATTTCCCTTGAAAAGGAAAAGTCCGCAACCCGTCTTCTGGAGGGTTTGAAAGATGCCGTCTTTAAATATCCGGGAGACTGCAGACTCATGTTCAGGGTGGACTCCCCGGCGGATGAACCGGTCATGATTTCGGCCCATTTTCGGTACAGTATCCTGCCGTGCCCTCAATTTTTTGAGGAGGTGGAAAGCCTCTTTGGGGGAGGTGCCTGTGAGGTGGTTTCCTGATACTCTCTTACACTTGTTTGGGGAGGGGGCTGTGAAAGCCGGAATATTCAAACCCGTACGGGTGTTTGTTTTGGGCGTGAGTTTGCTGATGGTTGCATTGATTTTTTTTGGATGGGAGGGACGAGAAATGGCAAATGCTTCTGAAATCATAACCCATAAGGCCCATGGTTCAGGGCGGTGGTTTCCCGGGGACAGACGGGAATTGAAGAAAATGGTTGAATTTTACATTGAAAACGCACAGTTTGAGCCCGTTGAGGGCAGAATAGTGGCTGCCATTGCCCCCCATGCCGGATACCTTTATTCAGGAAAAGTAGCGGGTTTTACGTTTCGTGCCATCAAAGACAACGCTCAGAAGGGTGGCGCCCCGGAAACGGTGGTGGTGCTGGGGTTCAGCCATAGGGGCGGGTTCCCTGGTGTGGCGCTGATGGATGGCGATGCGATTGAAACGCCTTTGGGGACAGCGGTATTGGATAAGGATGCGGGTGAAGCGCTGGCCTCTCTGAGCCCTCAAATATTTTTTAATTATGGACCTCACCGGGAGGAGCATTCGGCTGAAAACGAAATTCCTTTTGTCCAGGCAGCATTGCCGGATGCAAAAATAGTGGTGGCGCTCATGGGGGACCATGATCCTCAAACCCTGGATGCGCTGGTGAAAGCGTTGGATGTGCTTTCCGGAAAAAAACGCCTTCTGGTGGTGGCCAGTACGGATATGTTGCATGACCCCAGCTATGATCTGGTCAGTCAAACGGACGAGAAGACCCTGGAGAAACTCTCAGCAATGGACAGTGAAGGGTTGCGGAAAGAATGGGGATATGACAAACAGATTTTCTGTGGGATCGGACCTGTTGTGACGGCCATGAAGTTTGCACAGGCACAAGGGGTGAAAAAAGGATCGGTGCTTTATTACCGGAACAGCGGAGATGATTTTCCGGAAAGCCGCGGTCGCTGGGTGGTCGGATATGGCTCCGCTGTTTTTGCTGTGGATTAGGTTGTTCAGTGTCCTTTCACAAATGAGAAAATTTGTTCGAGTTCAAATAAGGCGAAAATTGTAACCGCAGTAATACATTGAAGTATTTCGAGGATTACAATTTTGGTCTGACGCCGAAATCGGGCAAATTAGCCATTTGTGGATGGGCACTAGGAAACAAAATAATCCAGAATGCCCGCCGCCCCGTACATCTTGTTTTCAGCTTGCTGCCAGACGATGGACCGAGGGCCTTCTATGACTTCATCGGTGATCTCAAGACCCCTGTGAGCGGGAAGGCAGTGCATTACGTGCGCGTTTTCCGCCGCCACTTTGAGAAGTTCTTCATTGATCTGGTAGCCCTGGAAAATCTCAAGCTTTGTTTTTTCCTCATCTTCCTCGCCCATGCTGACCCATACGTCCGTATAGAGGATATCCGCGCCGACGGAGGCTTCTTCAGGACTCTCAACAACGACCAGTTTCACACCGGTCTGTGCGGCAATGGCCTGAGCTTTGTTAAGAATTCCGGGGTCGGGGCAGTACCCCGTCGGGCAGGCTACCGTCATATGCATTCCCGCCAGGGCGCAAACCATTAGCAGTGAGTGGCACACGTTGTTGCCGTCGCCGATGTAGGCCAGTTTCAATCCTTTTACACGGCCCTTGACTTCCAAAACCGTGAAAATATCGCAAACGGCCTGGGTCGGGTGGGCCAGGTCGCTCAGACCGTTGATGACCGGTATGCCGGAAAATCGGGAAAGATCTTCAACCGTCTGCTGTTTGTAAACCCGTGCCACCAAGGCATCCAGATAGCTGCCGAACATGCGGCCCGTGTCCTTGATGGGCTCCCCCCGTTTGATTTGAAGATTTTCCACCGGCAGGTATATGGTGGAGCCGCCCAGTCTTAGAATGGCCGACTCAAAGCTGGTCCGGGTCCGGGTGGACGGTTTTTCAAAAAGGATGCCGATCACTTTGTTTTGGAGGACCTTCAGGCTTTTCCCCTGCTTCATGTCAAGTTTTAATACCTTGATCCGATCAAAGATTTCACTTAGTTGCTCCGATGAAAGTCCCTGTGCTGTGAGGAATGACCCTGCCATTTCAATGCTCCCTAAAGTTGTCGAAAAAGATTCGACTCCTACCAGAAGGGGTGGGGCAAGTCAAGATTTTTTTGTACCAGGATTTGAGAGGGATTAAGGAAACAGGGCGTTTTTGAGGTAGGTAAACCCCAGATTCAGCAGCGCTACATCATCTGTTTTGATACGTTCGGTGGTATCATCATCCACTTCAAATTGTTTGAGGAAAGGCGTTTCAAAGACAAATTCCCGAAAAATATCCAGATTGTAACAGGCCACCATCACTTTTTGCTGTTGGGATTCTGAAAGTGGTGTTGATGGGTTGCGTCGGGGATGAAACAGGATTTCCAGCATCTTGTCATTCATGTCTATGTAGGCTGAAAGAGCCTGGTCATTTACCCATTGGGAAACCGTCCAGGTTTTTTTTTCCGAAAGACCTTGGCAATGGTTGATATGGAGCAATGAGAAGAATTCTTCCGGTTCGTCTTTCTTTCGATTAATGCCTGAAGATCGTCCGAGCGGGTAGAGGCGGCATGCGGTGGGTCGATCATGATAAATGGCGCATCCTTTGGATGTTACAAAGGGGCAGACCGCGTCTTCTCCCACCATTTTTATGGAAAGGATGGGAAACCCGGATGCCGGGTCCGGTCGATAGACCACATATTGGGCCAGGAAATCGTCTGAATGAATGCACAGATTGGTTTTGATCCTCAGGATGTCATAAGGGGTCAGTGGCAGATGCTTGTTGCGGCAGCAGGCATTGAAACAGGAGAGTTTGCTGTGACAAGAGAAGTGAAAGATATCATCGGGTTTCAACCTCTCTTTATCGGGCGGTGGAGATTCTAAGAACATGGCGCTTGTTTTTATTCGACACTCACTTGGACGGAATCCATCCAGGTGACGTCGGGTTTACCGTCCATATTGCCGTCAACGGCAAAATAGAATGTGTAACTGCCGGTGGGAAGTACCATATTTAACACATTGATAGGTCCCGAAAGTTCAAATAGCGGCATCTGCACGCAAGCCTGAATACCTGATTTCCAGCCCTCCGGATAAACATAGGTATACCAAGGCGAGGTAAAGGGGGTATGAGCGGCCACCCACCAGTCCGCGTTCCGGCCGTTCCAGACACCGGGGCCCATACTTACGGAAACAGCTACCGAATCTCCGGCGTTGAGTACGACCGGGCCGTCCTGGCCATTGGCTTTGATATCCGGGGTCGGTTCCGCTCCTGGTGGCGGCGGAGGTGTTTCGTCGTCTTCATTTGTATTGGTTTGATTGGAGAGCATATCAACAGGGGCGTTTTGAGCCAGATTGGCTGCGTTGGGTATAATCATTCTGATAGGCGTACTGCTCAGAACCTTGAAAAAATATCCCTTATTGTTCTGTAGGCGAAAACCGACAGCGCTCCGCTTCTCATAACCACTGAACGGTCCGTCCCCGGTAAAATCCCACAGGATTTTCTGGGTGAGATTGTTGCCCACATCGCTGAGGGCATAGGTATACACACCGTCTGTGACTTTGATGCTGCTCAAAAAGATGTTTGTATCGACCCAGGGCAGCCCAATAAGGTGCCAGCCTGGGCCCAAATCCATCACATAATCGACCCCGTCCGGCGCCGGTTGCCCTTTAAACGGGATTACGTCGGTATAGGTCGTGATAATCCAGAATCCCATCCCAGGTTTGATGGTATGGGACGCAAATTGAGTTGAGTTGAATTCATTGTAACTTGTTCCATTAAATAAAAAAGCGCGCCAGTGGACAGGATCGTAGGCCCCCAGAACATTTTCCATGGCGGTCAGCATGTCGGCGCCAGTCCCCAGTTCCAGGGGTATCGTGAAAATGCGGTAGTCGGTTGAAACCCCCGTGCCGCCGGGCAATGTGTAATTGTTCGTTACGTCCGCTACATACTCATAGGCCCCCATCGTTTTCCCGGAGAGGGGGCGTTTGAAGCCGGGATAATCGAGTGTTACGGGATCCCCAGATGGTATGGTGCCGATGCAAGGAGAAGTCGAGCGGAGTGAATAGCTACCGGTAACATAAAGAGGATTTCCCGGAGGATCGAGATCATTTGCCCCTGCAGTACAACCTTCATAATTGCCTGCGGTATTGTTCCACACATTGTTGTAGTTAATCGTAGGACTGGTCCCGATATTCTGTATGCCGTACTGGCCGAAATTGGTGATGATGTTGTACCTGATATTAGGACCGGATGAACCGCCAGTTTTTTCTGTAGCGATGCCGCTGATTGTCCCGCTGTCAATGGTATTGTGATATATCTCAGGGTCGGCTAAACCATTGCTGGCTAGGGTGTAAATGCCGTAGGACATGGCCCCTGATGCCGTTTTGTAGATTACGTTGTTTTTGATGGTGGGAGACGAATCATCACCGGTCCCGTTCGCTTCGACCATGATGCCATAAACATTGTCGTAAATCAGGTTCCTGCTGATTTCCGGACTACATTGGGCCCTTATGCCATATTGTGGGTTGTTATATACTTTATTTCCAACGACGACCTGTCCCGTGCTCCATGTTATATCGATCCCGTGGGTGGTGTTCTGGTAGATCTCACAATTCCTGATTGTCGTACCGTTTGAGTGATTTACCCAGACTCCTCTGTCGTTGCCATAAAACCGGCATTTTCTGACTTCATTATTGGAGCTTTCAGATCCTGAAGAAACTTTGATGCCTGATTTCTCGGTACCCGTAAAACCGGTGAAGTACAGGTTTTCGATGGTCACATAAGAACCTGTAATTTCAATCCCATTGATCCAGTTCTGAGCGCCTGTTCCGTCAATGATGGGGGCGCTGCCGCTTTCTCCGATAATCGTCACGTCACTTTGACTTAGAACTATTTCTTCATCCGCTTCACGAGTGTTGCCGGAAACATTGTATGTCCCCAAAGCCACATGCAGGACATAGGTCCCTGCAGTGCCCCCGTTTATCTGGGTAATAGCATGGTGAAGGGTCTTCCAGGGTAGGGCAGAACTGCCGTCATTGCTGTCGTTTCCAGTCGCAATGTTTACGAAATAGGTCCCGGCTGGAGCAGCGGTGGTAAATGTTTTATCGCTCCCATAGCCGGTCAAGTTGTCGCTGTTGGTGGCGTACGCCCTTATATGATAGGTGGTGTTGGGGCTGAGTCCTGTGATACTGCTGGTAAAGGTCCCAGTTCCAGTACCGTCGGTTGTTTTGGTAGACAACGCAACAGTAGGATTGGCGGATGTGCTCCAGCACACGCCTCTTGCAGTCACCGAGAGCCCTCCATCAGAGGTGACATTCCCTCCACCTGAGGCCGTTGTTGTGGTAACGGAAGATGCAGCGGAGGTGGTGACGGTGGGGGCGGTGGCAGAAGTGGTGAAGGTTAGATCGCTCCCATAGCCGGTCAAGTTGTCGCTGTTGGTGGCGTACGCCCTTATATGATAGGTGGTGTTGGGGCTAAGTCCTGTGATACTGCTGGTAAAGGTCCCAGTTCCAGTACCGTCGGTTGTTTTGGTAGACAACGCAACAGTAGGATTGGCGGATGTGCTCCAGCACACGCCTCTTGCAGTCACCGAGAGTCCTCCATCAGAGGTGACATTCCCTCCACCTGAGGCCGTTGTTGTGGTAACGGAAGATGCAGCGGAGGTGGTGACGGTGGGGGCGGTGGCAGAAGTGGTGAAGGTTAGATCGCTCCCATAGCCAGTCAAGTTGTCGCTGTTGGTGGCGTACGCCCTTATATGATAGGTGGTGTTGGGGCTAAGTCCTGTGATACTGCTGGTAAAGGTCCCAGTTCCAGTACCGTCGGTTGTTTTGGTAGACAACGCAACAGTAGGATTGGCGGATGTGCTCCAGCACACGCCTCTTGCAGTCACCGAGAGTCCTCCATCAGAGGTGACATTCCCTCCACCTGAGGCCGTTGTTGTGGTAACGGAAGATGCAGCGGAGGTGGTGACGGTGGGGGCGGTGGCAGAAGTGGTGAAGGTTAGATCGCTCCCATAGCCAGTCAAGTTGTCGCTGTTGGTGGCGTACGCCCTTATATGATAGGTGGTGTTGGGGCTAAGTCCTGTGATACTGCTGGTAAAGGTCCCAGTTCCAGTACCGTCGGTTGTTTTGGTAGACAACGCAACAGTAGGATTGGCGGATGTGCTCCAGCACACGCCTCTTGCAGTCACCGAGAGCCCTCCATCAGAGGTGACATTCCCTCCACCTGAGGCCGTTGTTGTGGTAACGGAAGATGCAGCGGAGGTGGTGACGGTGGGGGCGGTGGTCGCTACCTTCACGTTATAGGCAGGATCATCGTATTTGAAATGTATCCAGCCGATATTTTCGGCCCAGGCGTAACCATCAAAAGAACCGTTAGTGGTGTTAGTCGCTACCTGGCTGTTGGTGGAATCAAAGTTGATCCACCCTGCGATTTCACTCCAGGCATACCCTGAAAGGGTGCCGGTACCGCTGTCCCGGTTAACACCCCAGTTGGTGTTGTTGGTGTTACCGTACGGTCCCGTTCCCGAACCTAACTTTACCCAGCCGATATTCTCGGCCCAGGCGTAGCCCGAAAGATAGGTTTCATGGACCGTAACCCCGCCGTTGGTGGGGCGGAAATTGTGCCATCCTGCGTTTTCCGACCAGGCGTACTTGTCCGTGGTATCGATATTTCCTTCGCTAGCCCATGCTTTTGAGAGGCCAAACCAGCCATAAAACAACAGGCCAGCCATGATAATCAGCGTAACCCTTCTATTGAATAGCTTCATTGTTTCTCCCATGTCTCTTTGATGAAACCTTTTCACAGGATAACCACGACGGGAATTAGGCTGTGTGATTATCGAAGTGGAAGACCGAAATTAACTTGAGGCACATGCAGCAAAAAAACAAGCCTGATTTTTACAATATTGAAGCCTTTGTTCCACAAGCGGAACACAGCCGGAGATTGACCCCCTTATTTCAGTAGATCGGGCCAAAAGCCTTCTAAAAAGAACCATACGCGTTCCCCGCTCATCCCAAAAGCACATTCCACCTGAGGTGGGGGAAGACCTCCATGACCCCTCCCCTGTCAAAGGAGCCAAAGCAGCAAACAGTTTAAGGTTCTATTCTCCTCCGCGGACGGGCCACACGTAGTAGAGGTTCGTCTTAGTACCCACGTTTACTACACCTTCCCATACCATCACTTGCCACGCGACTGTCGTAACGGCCGCGCGCGTGCTGCTTGACCAGTAACTCGCCTGGATGCCGGTGAAGGGGTTGACGGACGGCAGAGCAGGACCAGACTGGCCGAAATCGATCAGGCTGTACAGCTCGCTCACGTTGGGCAGGCGCCAGTCGGTGTGGGTCGCATAGTCGAGGCCGTTGCAGTAAGTAAGGGCAGTCGCCCAATTCTTTGTGTAATTATTGTCAGTTGGCGCATGCGGTGCCTTGACCCACATCAACCCGGTCAGGTTGTCGGTCACCGTGCCGTTGCCATTGTCCGCAAACCGCGGGCTCGGCCAAGCGACACCCTTTTCCAGATCGCCATCATCGCCAGCTGCGTAAAAAGTGGTCTGCCCGGTCTTGGCAACTGGCGCCGGATCCGTAGCGATCGCGCCTGTACCGGTCTTTGGCCCCCATTCCCCGCTTTTGAGCCCCCAGAAGGTCTTTCCGCTGGCTACGTCTGCCACACCTGCACCATACATGTCATCCACTGATGGCGCCTTGCCCATTATATTGTCCGTGGTGTGTCCGGTGCCGGCCGTCGGACCCGATGAAGGCTCGGTAAAGGCGCCAGTTCGCTTGGCGCCTGCGGTGCCGTCGTTCAAACGGTTATAAATATCCTCCAATGTGTACAAGGCGCTGGCTGCGGTATCAGGTGCGCCAGGATCATTCAAATTCCCCGCCAAAGCTGCTATCGGGAAAAAGAAAAACAGCAGACACACTGCAACAATACAATTTACATAGCGCATGATAACACTCCCCCCTAAATTGAATATCGGTCTCAGACCTTTCGTGTTTGCTCTCAATTCCCTGCCATCGGTTTCCCATTATCCATCCAATCATCCTACACTAAACCTAAACAACTTGAGAGAAACGAATTCCATATTTCTTTTTCATCCTGTCAAAAAGAATTCAAAGAGGGCCAGAACAGCCCCATCATCATCCATGCTACCTTGTTGAATCGTTCAGGTCTGTGGGGAATCTTACGGAAAAAGTACTCCCACCTGAGGACAAGCATTCTGAGCGTGTTTTTATAAAACGACACTCAGAGATTTTTCCACAGCATTCGTCCGTGTCATCGGGTATGAACCGGCATCTCGTACTTTCAAACCCCACTGAGAATCCGTAGCGTTCCGAGAAAACCTTGGTCCGCAAAAGATCAGCGCCGGCTCCCCCTGCATTGAACTGGTAGGGTCTCTTTGTTGAATAGTCCATCGTATCCTGAGTGTGAAAAAACCCCTGGAAGATCAACTTCTGGTTCTGAGGACTGATTCCAAGGCCGTAATCACGAAAATCAGCACAGATCTCGTGGTCCGTACACCTGATACTCACGTCGATCTTACCTCCATCCGGTGTGTTTTCTATGGCATTTTTTAGCAGACCTCCAAAAACCTTCCTGAGGGCCTTTTCGTCTGTATTCACCACATGCCCTTTTTCAAACCCTCTGATGATTTCCAGATCCCTTTCCCGCATGGATGACATGGCTTCATTACATGCGTCATCCACCAATTCATGGAGGATCGTTTTTTCCGTATGGGGATCTTCAATACGATAAATGGATTCGATCCGCTTGAGAACCCGGGTGATGGTTTCCGTATTTTGTGTATCACTCTCCTCACGGCATTCTTCAACAAAATCGGCTGCGGATTCAATTATGCGGGTGATTTGCTCTTTTTTTACAAATGTTTTCAGATTGAGTATGTCATCAATCTTGTCCTGAAGATCCGTCAGCCGATTTACATTCCGTCTGCCTCTTTCGATAATGCTGACAATTTTCGGACTATTTTCCTCTTCGAGAAACTTTGAACAACGGTCAAATGCCACCCCGATAAGCGCCAGAGGTGTTTTCAGTTCATGTGCCAGGTGATTAATTGCCCTTTCCCTCGCTTTGTTTAAATCCTTCAACTCCTCGAAAAAACTAATATTTTCTAAGGCAATCGTCACATAATTGGATATATAGGCCAATAGTTCCCTGTCGTCATCCGTGAAGTCAGCGGAACTTTTGTTAATGGATTGAAGCGCCCCGATACAGTTGCCAGCCCAACTGATAAGGGGAACACAGATGATATTCCGGGTTCTGAATCCGGATTTCTTGTCCACCTCAGAATAAAAACGAGGATCCCTGTATGCGTTATTGACGGTCACCGGAGTTCGACGTTGAAAGACCCAACCGGCCACCCCATAATCTGAGGGTATGCGTATCTCCCTTTTTTTCAGACCGACCCCTACAAGCGACCAGAGCTGGTTAGCTTTGTCGTCGTGCAGAAACACCGTGCTTCTTTCGGATTCCAAGACCTCATTGATTTGATGAATGATGACCTCAAATAGAGCATCTCTATCCATTTCCGAAGTTATAATCTGTCCCACATGGAAGGCTTTCTTGTACCGGTGGAGCTGTTGCCGCATGCTCCGGTCTTCCTTTCTCCGGTCATTTCGGCCATCCCTTCGAAGTTTTTGGGACCATATCATTATGTCGCGACCTCCAAGAGGTGGGTTGCGAGGACGTTTAAGTTACAAAAACATCAACCCGGCGGTCCCGGCGGTCCGGGAAGAGGTGGTAAGGTCGTCGTCGTAGTAGTCGTGGTCGTCGTCGTGGTAGGCATAGTTGTAGTGGTTGAACTAGTAGAAGTGGAAGAAGTCGTTGAACTGCTGGTTGTGGAAGAAGTCGTTGAACTGCTGGTTGTGGAAGAAGTCGTTGAACTGCTGGTTGTGGAAGAAGTCGTTGAACTGCTGGTTGTGGAAGAAGTCGTTGAACTGCTGGTTGTGGAAGAAGTCGTTGAACTGCTGGTTGTGGAAGAAGTCGTTGAACTGCTGGTTGTCGTCGTCGTTGTTGTTGTTGTCGTTGTTGTGGTAGTGGTCGTTGTTGTCGTCGAAGTCGTTGTAGTGGTTGTTGTGGTTGTAGTCGTCGTGGAATCTGATAAGGCGTTTGATCCCACCAGAGTCGTTGTAGTGGTTTCAGGTATTGTAGTGCTGGAGTTTGTTGTTGTGGCCACAGTTGTTGTGGCCACAGTTGTGGTTGATTCCCCAGTTGTTTCCTGTACCGTTGTCTCAGTGATGGTAGTTTCCCCGAGGGATTTCTGGAGCTCCAGCATCTGTTCTTCAGTCAGAAGAACGGGTTGCGATGGTCCCAGGTTCTTGATGACATCAGTAGAAAAGCCGTTGGTGAGATTTACATACTGAGACGGATCGAACTGATTGGCCACCTCCAACATACCCTCAAAGCAAACGACCTGGGTAATGTTTCCATCAACGACCCAGACCATGTAAACCGTGCCGCGAACACCGATAACGGCGGTGGGGGTTTTGATCTGAAAATCCCGCTTTTTGAATTTCATCAGGTCTTTTGCAAATACCTTGAACTTGCCGACCACCACCCGGAATTCAGCATTTCGTTCCTGCTTTTTGGCATCGAACTCAAAACGATCCAGATGAAGATTCGCCTTTTCACCCATGGTCACGTAGCTGCCGTCTTTGAATAACAGACGAAGCCTTGCGTCTGGACCGCTTTTGAGTTGGTCGTGTAAATACAGCGGCATACCCTGGATTGCTTTAAGCGGTTTTGAGGCGCCTGCTCTGGTTACGGTCGCGGACCCTTTAATGGTCTTGATTTCGCCGATTACATCATTGGCAAGGGCGGATGTGGTGAAAAGGATCACCAGCATCAGGATAAAAAAACAGAGCCCGCGCCTAGCCTTCTGATGGGTCAAGCCTGATGTCGGTATGCTTTTCACCATGGTAATTTACCTTCCTGATGGCGGTTAATCGCGATGTACTTATAGTTCAAAAAATCAAAATACATAGGTAATCTCAAGTGCATATATATTTTTTCGAAAGGTGTAGAGATCTTCACTATTCGGCGAGACATAGTCGGAATCATTTTTGATGTGAATATAGGAAAATGAAACTAATAGACGTTTCATGAAATATCGTTTCAGGGAAAACGTAGTGGTATAGGTGCTGTCTTTTCGGTCGTCGCTGGGCGTGAAATCAGGGTAATCGGTTCGCATGTAGGCAAAAGAAAGATCGCCCCAGATATCCCAGTAAATGTTAGCCGCCAGACCGGCCATCAATTCGTGGTATTTGTAGGTGGAAGGGTCATCGCCTGATGGCTCATAAGCGGTACGGTATCCGATCCTGGGGAGAACCTGAGTGTTGGGAATTTGGTAGCTCTGGGTGATATCAGCGGCGTAACGCGAGGAATCGCCGGTTATTCCGTCCAGGTAATCTTTGATCTGGTAAATCAGGTTGATATCGGATCGAAGGTTGTAGGGTTCGAGGATACTGATGGTGGGCATGAAACTGTGCATGCGAAGGCGGGCATAGGAGTTGTTGCCAAAGGTCAAGTAAATGGGTGGGTTGATATATTGTTTTTTTCCGCCGGAATAAAAATAGGTGAAATCGTATTGAAAGCGAAAAAAGACAGGGTCCCAGTCCGCCTGGAAATAGACATGGGGACTCTGAGATGTTACGTTACTGTCCGTCCAGTCCCGGTACCCGAGAGAAAACAGCGTGTATCCCACACCCGCTTCATAATCTTTAAGGTTCAAGAATTTATAACCGCCCCTCAGGAAAAAAGTCTGATACTGATCCCCTTTGCCGGTAGCCCCGCTGACGGGTCCTCCGGTGACTTCATTTAGAGGATCCCGAGCCACATTGTCGTCATATCCCCAGTTGAAGGAAGTGATAAGGTACCAGGGTTTTCTGCCCCAGGCGGCTTCCTCAACCCGGGGGATGGTCTGGCGTGCGCTTTCCGCAAGCGGTGTGCCGGGATCCAGCTCAAGCGCTTTCTGGAACATTTCCGCAGCCTGATCAAACTGTTCTTCCTCAAGATAGGTGGCGCCGGTCATATAGACCGATATCTGTTTCAATTGGGGGTCCAGTTCCTTGGCATGGCTGAAACATTTAACGGCTTGGCCGTAATCCCGTGAATCCTTGTAGGCGTAACCTAGATCCAGAAACACACGGCCGCTGGTAGGATCAATTTTCTCCGCCTTTTGAAGGGTTTCAATGGCATTTTGGTAGTTTTTTTCACTGCTGTAGATGGCGGCGATATCGAAATAGGCTTTGAAAAAGCGCTTTGGATCTTTTTCTATAAGTGATTCGAATATGTTAAGGGCTTCATGGGGTTTCTTTAGCCGCACATAGGTGACGGCTACATAATACTGATATTCCAGGTTTTGAGGTTCCATGGCAGCCGCCTTTTCAAAAAGTCCGGCAGCTTCTTCAAAGTTTTGCATATCCAGCGCATCGACGCCGTCCATGAAAATGCCCATGGCGGTAGGTTCTCTTCCGGATGCTTTTTCTGCTGGCGGTTTGCCTGTAGGGCTTGAAAATGGCGTTTTCGCTTCGGCAACGGAATTTTTGACGAAAAATACCTTTTCTATGTCAATATTTCCGCTCTCGTGAGACTGCAGAAGTTTTTGTCCTCCGGCGTTAGCGCCCAAAACCTGTGAGGCCATACCGAAAAGCGCTAATATTATCAATAAAGCCGAGGCCCTGAATCGATGATGGGGTTGGAATCGGCAGGTCCTCTTGAGATTCTCGATCTTAGCGGTTATCAACTTTTCACCCAGAAAACATTTTCAGCATATTTTTTATGAATCATTGGGACATTTTGCAGGATATGAGAAATAGACAGTTCGAGCAAAAACGGATATTGCTGGCAATTTAAGCCTAATAAACCGACTAATGTCAAGTTATTTTTCGATATTCCCGAAGGACAGTAACGAATACAATTGCGCTATTTCAAACATCCTGGCCTATTCAATCTTCAATTTTTGCAGGCTCCGTGCTTTTTGTTGACATGGTTGGTATCCGTGGATAGGCTTTTGCATTTCCAATCTTGGGTGTGCGAAGGTTTTAAAAAGATTTGAATACAAGGAAAGTGATGGTGGGAGAGGAATTCAGCGGCAAGAAAATATTATGGTTTGATCTGCTGATGCTGGGGACAGTTTTTGTTTTTCTTCTCTGCTATCTGGAGTCGGCCTCCCTTTTTTCAAAGACCATTGCTACCGGCGGGGACACGGGATCTCACTATTATACGGCCCACTATCTGAAAAACAATTTGTTGCCCAAGGGGAAGATTTCCGGTTGGTGCATGGGAAACCTGGCGGGGTTTCCCATATTGCAGAATTACTTTCCGTTGCCATTTCTGGTCATGACGGTTTTGTCGTGGATAATGCCGTTACAGATTGCTTTTAAACTGACAACCGTATTGGGCATATTCCTGCTTCCCCCCTGCACCTACCTTTTCTTCCGCCTCCTGAAGCAGCCTTTTCCCGTCCCTATTACGGGTGCCCTGTTTTCCCTGGCGTTCCTCTTTATGGAAGGCAATTCCATGTGGGGCGGCAATATCCCGAGTACCCTGGCCGGAACATTCTGCTACAGCATGGGCTTTTCCCTGGCGGTTTTGTGGCTGGGACTGTTGTACCGGGTCATGTCCGACAACAAAGGGCTTCGCATCTGTGCGGTAGTCCTCTCTTTAGTGGGGTTGTGCCACGGATACACCCTGCTGGGGGTGTTGTTCTCCTCATTGTTTTTCCTCATCTCCCGGGAGAATTTTAGACCCAACTTGAAACGGCTGCTCTTAATCAACACCCTGGCGTTCTGCCTCCTGGCCTTCTGGCTGATTCCCCTGATGGCCTTTCTGCCCTATACCACCCGTTTCAGCATCCTTTGGATTTTTTCCAACTGGGATCAGATTTTTCGGGAGGTGTTGCCCGTTATTCTCTATCCGTTCATTGCACTCACGGTGGTCGGAACCGTGTGGGTGTTTCTTAAAAGCCGAAACCTCGGAAACGGTGTGCTGCGCGGACCGTTGGTTTACGTCTGGTTTATTGCCATTTCCGGCCTGGCGCTCTACTTCATCGGGTACCGGCTTGGGTTGGTGGATATCCGGTTTTTGCCGTTTTTTCAGTTCTTCCTGATCATTGGAGGCGCTTTTATCTGGTCATCAGTGTCCATGCCCCATAATCAGAAGATGCTGGGGGTTATGGCGCTCCTGTTGCTCACGTTCCTGTGGGTGGACAGCCGTGAGACCATCTGTCGAAGCTGGGCCCTTTCCAACTACGCCGGTTTTGAGGCAAAGACTCTATGGAAGCCTTTTAATGCCGTCAATGAATTTTTAAAAGGCGATGAAAATGATGCAAGGGTTGTCTACGAGCACAGCATGCGCCATCAGGGCGCGGGTACGGTGCGGGCTTTTGAGAATCTGCCGCTTTTTTCAGGAAGGTCCACCCTGGAAGGGGTTTACATTCAAGGGAGTCTTTCGGTTCCCTTTATTTTTTATCTTCAATCGGAAATGTCTCAGACTCCTTCCACACCCATCCCGGATTATAACTATTCCCGCTTTAACCTTGAAAAAGCTTATGAACATCTGAAATTATTCAACGTGGGTGAAATCATTCTGGTGGAACCCGAGACCATTCAGGCAGCCGGGAAATCCCCCCTATTTGATTTCACCTACAGATCCGGCCCTTACGAAATTTACAGCGTGAAGGGCAATTCCGGTAGATATGTGGAACCGCTGGTTTACAAGCCGGTTATGGTGTCAACGAAAAACTGGCGCAAATTGTCTTACAAATGGTTTCGTTTGGGAGATCTCTCTGTTCCGCTGGTCTTCAAAGACGAGATGGGCGATAGCGATCGCAGCCGGTTTCTTGTGGTTAAGAATTTCGATGTAACGGCGCTTCCAAAGGTGGCTTTGGGCAAGACGAGCCCAATCCGGGAGATGGTTAAGGAGGATGAAATTCTCATTGAAAATGCTTCACCCGGAAAACCACTCCTTATCAAGGTTTCCTATCACCCCAACTGGAAGGTGGAAGGCGCGGATGAAATTTATCTGGCATCGCCTTCCTTTATGTTGATCTATCCTCAGAAAACCAGAGTCCGGCTCTATTATGGGCGTACCTGGCCGGACTATGTGGGAGCGCTTTTTTCCGTAATGGCCCTTTTGTTTCTGCTCTTCTATCCCGGAATCACAACCGTCAGAAGCCGGTTTTCAAAAGCGTTTGACCGTTATGCATACAAAGCGGTTTGCATGGGATTGATTCTGGTGGCCCTTATGATGGTATATTTTCTGTTCCGGTTGTCTCCCCGGTTCCCCGTGCTTCCCTTTAACCAGGGGATCGAAGCCTTTACAAAAGAGGATTACAATAAAGCCAGGGAGTATTTTCAGCAGGTGATGGATGAATTTCCCCAAACAATTATCGTGGATCAGGCGGGTTACCATTATGCCATGTGCTACTACCGTGAAAAAAACTGGGCACAGACTCTGTTCTGGCTCAATTGGCTCATGGAAACCTACCCGGAAACATCACGGGTTTCAGAGGTCCTGTACCACATGGGGCTTTGCTATCTGAACCAGGGGGAAACGGAACAGGCCCGTGTGGCGTTCCGGAAGACCATCGATCGGTTTTCCGGGAGCATCTGGGCCGATTTTGCCAAAGAACGGCTGCGGGAGTTGTCTCAACAATGATCTCCGATCCCGGTATAACGATCTTCATCCCCGTGTACAATGAGGAAGACCTGCTGGTGAAAAATACCCTTCGGCTGCTGGCGTTTCTGGATGGGTTGCATAGACCGTATGAGGTCATTTTGGGCAGCAACGGCTCCACGGACGCTACGGTGAAACTGGCGGGCGAGTTGAGCAAAGAACACGCTCGGGTTCGTTTCTTTCATCTTGAATCGAAGGGAGTGGGGCGCGCATTCAGGACAGGGGTGGAGATGGCGGCCTATGACCGGCTCATCACCGTGGACATGGATCTTTCCATCAGCCTTGCTTTCATCCCGGAGGCCTGCGGGCTGCTGGATCACTCGGATATGGTCATCGGAAGCAAGATCACGGGGGAGCAACACCGTTCCTGGTCTCGAAAAGCGGCCAGCAACCTGTTTATCCGCTTGGCGGGGCGATTGCTGCATATCAATTACCACGACTATTCCATTGCGGCCAAAGGATACCGGAAAGACTTGGTGAAACGATACCTTGAGCGCATAGACGACCATACTTTCTACGTGGTGGAAATCGTTTATCGGGCTTCACGGGACGGCTGCACGCTTTTGGAGATTCCGGTCGACTGCCTGGACATGCGGGGAAGCCGCTTCAATCTGCTCAACGAAGGGATCTATAAGTTCGGAAATCTTTTCCGGCTTTGGCTCAAGAGCAAATCCGTTACACCACATCCGTATCCCCATAAGTGACATGCCAATTATTCAGGTCGCCCAAAGGGGTATTTCCCGCGCAACGATATCCGAGCCGCCATGTTTTGGGATTGATGATTTCCGGAATTTTCCGAAAGCCCGCCCTTTTTAAACCCACTGCATGTTTGGGAGGGAGAAGACAGGTCAGAAAATCACCCCCATGGGCTTTCACGTATTGTTGTGAAAAGGAAAAAATTTCAAGGGCCACCGAGCCGGGCTCCATGGGGAAGGGGAATACATCCACCAGGACACCAAATACCTGGTTTTTCAACGCCATCATTCTCAAGACCCAATACCCCAGCAGGCGTTCATCACGGAAAACGGCAAAGGGACGGTAGCCGAATTCCGGGACCGAAAGGTACCGCCACTGAAGATAGCGGTGATCCCGAATCTGTATCACCGGGGCGGTGTTTGAATGTTCCAGCCAGAGGACATCAAAGGCTCCATCAAAACGGGCGATGGGGACCATGTGCAGATTGGGTAAACGGGTTCTGAAATCATAATAAACGGTTGCTTTCTTTGAGATCGTTGAGTCTCTTTTGGATTTTTTTACAAGTGACCGACAAATCATTGAGACGGGTCTTATGGGCATCACCATAAGGGGTATATGGGGCAGCATTCGCCAGCCCAGTTTTCCGGTAAACCCGGGGAGTGACTGGTCATTGGGAAATCCCCACACCATGTTAATACCCCGTTCGGTTTCCAGAAAACCATAGAGTTCACGGGCCAGAGCGGAAAACATGCCCTGGCGGCGGTATTGGGGATGAATCATGGTGTCACAAGAAAAAGCGACGTGAGTCTCTTTGCCGTGGATGGATAATCGCGTGGGAATGGTCACATACTGACCCACAATCCTGCCCCTTGATTCCGCCAGGAAGCAGGTCGCCCTGCCCGCGGGGTTATTTCGAAACTGCCATTTCCAGGTGGATTCTTTGAGCCGTACCGGATCGAGATCGCCGAACACCGCCCGTCGGAGTTCGAGGATCTGTTTTTCGTCGCCACTTTGATACGGCCTTATGCGCCAGCTACGGGTCATCCTTTGAGCAGCCTCATGAAAAGCCTTCCCTGATGGAAATCGGGGCGTATCTCCCGGCGGAGTAGACCGGTCAGATAAGCGGGTCTGAGATAGAACCGCAGATAGGCCCTCCTAAGAACCGATTTCAGCGTTTTGAGATCATGGTCCACGAAATTGAAATGGGGATAAAGATGGGGCGGAAATGCCGCCGCATCTAGACCCGTTTGCTCGGCCAACCGTGTTCCGGGAAAGGGCACGATCAGGTGGAAGGCCGCATAGGTGGGGTTCAACCGAATGGCCAGTTCAACTGTGTCGTTCATCTCTCTGAGCGTTTCCCCGGGAAAGCCGAAATTCATGAAAAGTGCCGTATCAATGCCGGCCTTGCGGGTCAACTCCAGGGCGTGGACGCAATCATTAACGGTAATCCCTTTTCCCGTTTGACTTAATATTCGCTCGCTTCCCGCCTCCACACCGAAATGAATCAATCGGCATCCCGCTTTTTTCATCCAGGTTAAAACCTCCCCATCCACATCGGTTACCCGTGTCTGGCAGCACCACCGAATTCCCGGATTCCATTCGGCCAGGGCTTTGCAGAAGGAGATCAGGTATTTGCCGTTGAGCCCGAATTCAAGATCCATGAAATAGATGTTTTGAACTTTGAATCGGCTGGTGACATACCTTACTTCATCCAGGAGACGGTCCAAGGGCTTCTGCCTGTAACGGGGTCCATACATGCCCAGATAGCAGAAATTGCACCCGTAAGGGCACCCCCTGGATCCTTCCAGAATGACAAAGTTTTTCCCCATGAACTCATAGCGGTATTGATCCATTTTCAGCAGATGGTAGGCGGGGTAGGGGAGTTGGCTCAAATCGACCGGTTTGTCCCTGGGCGCCGTCTTGACCAGCCGGTTCTCTTTGAGGTAGGCAATGCCCTGGATGCAAGATGATATGTCATCCCCTCCACCTTCCCGGGCGATTTCCAGAATGGTCTTTTCAGGTTCTCCCAGAATGGCGGCCCGTGCCCTGCTTTTTCGAAGGATGGCTTCCGGACGCTCGGTCACGTGGCCCCCCATGATGTAGAGGCGTTGCCGCGGAACATGGGCCAGGGTGTCAAAAAAGAATTGAATATCGAGAGACGGACACTGCCACCGATCATAGGGTGTTGACGTGATAAAGGTTTTTTCAAATCCCTCTGCCAAACGACCGATGGCCGCAGAAGACAAGCGATCCACATTATTGTCCAGGATTTGAACGGTAAAGCCCTCTTCCTCAAGGAGGGCCGCGGCCAGGGCCAAATCAAGGGGTTGCCAAAGCCTTTTAAACTGCGGCTGCATCTGACGCTTGATACCCTGCCAGTGGGGGTTGATAAGCAGTATGGAACCGGGGTGGATCATTGTTCTTTCCTGAATGAAGTGGTTTTGACGTGGCGCATCTCAAGACTTTTTCGAAGATCCTTGTTTAACATGAGGGCCAGGTCATTTTCCCAGAAGTAGTGCCAATGGCGGTACTTTTCGTGCGTATGCTTGTCTCCCACTCCGGGATGGAGGATGAATTCCACACATGAGCTCGATCGATCTTCCACCAGTTTGTCCAGAATTGCCAGTACCGTGACGTAATCCAAACGTCCTCCGGCGTTTAAAAAACCCACCGAAGGGATTGGTGCTTCAGTATGCAAATAGCCCCCTATGGTCATCAGCCGTGTCCATCCCCACAAACCCATCCATTGCAGCAGACGGCCAATTCCGGGGATGGAGGATCGGCCAAAAAGCAGCGGCTCGATCATGGTGCTTCTGATAAAAGGGATATTGTAGCGTCGACTGATGCGGAGGCAAACAGCGAAAAGCCCCGGAAACAGGTGGATGAACTGATGGCTGTCCAGGTGGCTGATGCCGATGCCGCTTTTCAACACTTTCTCCGTCTGAGCGCACCACTCCGTTTCAACCTGTTTGTAATCGAGGTCTCCGGAAATGATGCTCCTGAAGATCCGGTTCCTTGAGGGCAGCAGTCCATGGCGGGAGATCAGGGTCGACAGGGCTTCCGGCGCCAGCAGTGGCGGTTCATCGGTGAGCACCAGGTGAATGCCCACATCGAGCCCCGGGTTTTCGAGGGCCAATTCAATGGCCTCCTCCGCCGCTTCACCCACCGCCATGAGCGAAGTGCTGGTTAAAAGGCCATTTTTGAAAGCGTTGACGACCCCACGGTTTACGCCGGGGGTTATACCAAAGTCGTCACCGTGAAAAATTACGTTCATGAATCGCCTATTCGTGTGGTCTCCTTCGATTCTTGATGACAAGCACAAGAACCGCCATGATGAGAGCGGCGGCGAAGCCAACCCATAACCATCGGTATTGCCGAAACAGGTTTTCCGCTTCCATGATTCTGATCACCGCCTGGCAGAGCGCTGTGTGGTGTACGTCTTTCAGGTCGTACTCAAAATAGCAGAAGACCGGGTAGTCCGCTCCGGGAAGGGCTGAAAAATTGCGGATCTCAAAGTTCACATTCTTTTGGGATCGGGGACCCATCTGAAACTCGATTCGGGGGGTTGGCGTTGAGAGTTCCTTTGGAAGGTGAAGGGTGCTTAGGATATGCTTTTCATTGCCGCCCATGTTCTTGATATCGAATGCAAGTTCTCCCTTCTTGTCCATGGTGATATTCTTTCCCAGGAGTGCGAGGTCGGGATTGACGTCGGAACCTATGGAAAACGTCATGCCGGAAAGCGCCGAAAAGGGGTATTGGTTTGAATCGTGAAAATCCACAAAGACCGTCAGGGGGTAACGGCCCGTTTCGACCTTTTCAGTATTTTTTTCGAAAAGGAAAGTGGCTTTTCCACCAGCGTTAAGTTGAGGGGTAATTTTTGAATCAAGGGTTTCTCCCAGGATTTTCAGATGGACCTGAAGATTATGGGCGGTTGCGGTACCCTCGTTGGTGAGGCGCACGGTTATTTTGAGCCGGTTTTCCATGTTCTCTACCGTGGTCTGTGTTTGGATTTTTAAAACCCCGGCAAAAGAGGGCGTTGAAAAGAAGAGCGTGAGGAGGATCAACAGCGCGTATTGAAAATGATGTTTTCTATTCATGTTCTGACGTAGCTCCATTGGCCAGGAACCTCCCAGAGGTTTTCATGGATTTTAATTGCAGTCTAGCGGGGATTATAAGCAGATGGAAGACTTTTTTCACACCAATTTCCCGCTTCTTGGCGATGCGACCCATTATAAAGTAGAACATTGGGATATTGCACGAATCGTCCAAGAGAAGATGGTCAGGCATAAACGCATGGAAACAATAATTAAATCATTGTAAAACGAAATGATATCATATTTTGGCGAAGGAAAAGTAGAATACATCGATTTTGCTTGAATTTTAAAGAACAGTCATATATAGATTTCCTATTAATCTTTTCTGGAGGATATCTAAATCTAAATGAAGCAACGCATCCGCACGGCCTTGAAAGTTCTTGCGAACCCGAAAAGATGGACCGGCTATCCCGCAGAACCCCATTCGACCCGTCAAGAGGAGGCAGACGCCGGCCTCCCTGTCACCCCGCTGTTTACCGTGGAGCGTTTAAACGAATCCATTTCAAAAGCCAGAGATCGATTTTTAAATATCCAGGATGAAAAAGGATACTGGGTGTTCGATCTGGAGGCGGATACGACCATTCCGTCCGAGTACATTCTGCTACAGAGATTCCTGGGGCGCGAAGTCCCGGAGGATCTCAAAACGCGGTTTGGCAATTACCTGCGCAACCGGCAGCTTCAAAGTGGTGGATGGCCCCTTTATTACGAGGGTGAGGGGAATATCAGTGCTTCCATCAAAGCCTATTTTGCCCTGAAGCAACTGGGGGATTCTCCCGAAGCGCCTCATATGGCCAAGGCTAGGGCCTATGTGCTGAAGCGGGGAGGGGCTGCCGAAGTCAATGTGTTTACCCGTATTATGCTGGCCCTTTTCGGTCAGATTCCATGGGAAACGACACCTGCCATGCCCATCGAGATCATGCTTCTGCCCCAGTGGTTTTTCTTTCATCTCTATAAAATATCTTACTGGTCGAGATGTGTCATTGTACCTCTCCTCATCCTCTACGCGAAACGGCCGGTGTGTCGCCTGAAACCGGAGGAGGGCGTTTCGGAACTTTTCGTATCGCCCGCACAGGAGCTTCAACACCTGGATCGTTTTGTTCCGGGCAGCTTTTTCAAGAACTGTTTTCTGATTCTGGATCGCATTCTCAAAAAAGCGGATCCCATAATGCCGCGTGTACTGAGGAAAAAAGGGCTTAAGCTGGCCGAAAACTGGACCCTTGACCGGATGAAGGGTGAGGGTGGTATCGGGGCTATTTTTCCCGCCATGGCCAATGCGGTGATGGCGTTGAAGGTTCTTGGATATCCTGATGATCATCCGGATTTTGTCCGGGGATTTCAGGCTATAGAAGACTTACTGGTGCATCAGGATGAGGAAAGCTACTGTCAACCCTGCGTGAGTCCCATATGGGATACCTGCTTGAGTCTTTCCGCGGTGCTTGAGGGAGGGCTTGATGTAAGTCATGAAGCGCCAAAAAAGGCCGTTGAGTGGCTTTTCAGCCAGCTCATCCGTGTCCCCGGGGACTGGGTCTACCGAGCACCGAATCTTGAGCCGGCCGGATGGGCCTTTCAATTCGAAAACACTTTTTATCCGGATGTGGATGACACCCCCATGGTCCTCATGGCGCTTTTGCGGGCCGGTGCTTTGAATGAAACAAAGTACCGGGAAAAGATCGACAAAACCGTGAAATGGGTGATCGGCATGCAGAGCTCCGATGGCGGTTGGGGTGCGTTCGACATTGACAACAACTACCTTTATCTCAACGAGATTCCCTTTGCCGACCATGGGGCGCTCTTGGATCCGGGAACGTCCGATTTGACGGGTCGATGCATTGAACTATTGGCCATGTTGGGATACGGATCTGATTTCCCCCCCATCGCCAGAGCTCTGGATTTTCTGAGCAGGGAACAGGAAGATTGCGGCGCTTGGTTCGGACGATGGGGTGTCAATTACATTTATGGCACATGGTCGGTACTGAAAGGTTTGGGGCGTCTGGGAGAAGATTCCTTTCAGCCCTATATTCGCCGGGCCGTTCAATGGTTGAAATCGTGCCAGAATTCCGACAATGGTTGGGGTGAAACATGCTATTCCTATACAGACCCATCCCTGGCCGGTAAAGGCGAAAGCACCCCTTCTCAGACCGCCTGGGCGCTTCTTGGGCTCATGGCTGCCGGTGAGGTGAACAGTGCCGCCGTGCAACGGGGTGTTCACTACCTGATCAAGCAGCAGGACAAAGAGGGGAAATGGAATGAAAAACTCTACACCGGCACCGGTTTCCCCAGCGTTTTTTACCTGCGCTACCATGGGTACAGTCAGTTTTTCCCCCTTTGGGCACTGGGGGAATACCGTCGATTGCGTATGGAAAAAAAGACCCTTCAAGATGAAGTCACCCTTAAACACCCCATAAATCTGGCCCTCTCGGTCTGATCGGCCAGAAAATGACCGGAACAATCGGAGTTGTGACCGCGCTTCCAGAGGAGGCGAGGAAGCTTGTGGGAGATCCTTGCCGGCAAAAAGCCGGCGGGTTCATGCATTGCCGAACGGTTTTGAAAGACGCAACCGATCTGCTGGTTGTTCAGTCGGGAATGGGGGTGAAAAATGCCTTTTCCGCCGCCATGTGGCTTTTAGAAAATGGTGTAACGGCCTTGGGATGTTTTGGGGTTTCAGGTGGGTTGAACCCTCGACTGAAACCGGGTGATGTGTTGTTTGCGGATGCGGTATTGGGTGAACAACACGACGGGGTTTCCCTGGTCTGGAAAAAGAACGGCGGCCACTTGGATGAAACCTTCAAGTGTCTTGCCGCCAAAGACCTCCCCGTACAGTGGGGTCCGATCATTTCGGTTCAAAAACAGGTCCTGGATGCCGCGGGTAAAAGGGCGCTTTTTGACCGAACGAAAGCTTTGGCTGTCGATATGGAGACGGCGGCTGTTGCGCGTGCCGCAAATCAATCAGGCCTTCCCTTTTTTGCCGTTCGGATCATCTGTGACCCGGCGAACGTCTCCGTTCCGAAGGCCCTGTTCCAATGTGTTGATGAGAAAGGCAATCCTCGATTCTTCTATCTTTTAAAGCGGATCATTCAAAAGCCTTCTTTCATAATTCATTTGCTGAGCATGAAAAGAAATTTCGATACGGCTCTCGCGGGCGCGCCTCATGTGCGGCACTGTTTAGCGGAGATGCACATCCCTCCTACCCCCTGAAAACTGTACCCTGCCCCCTGTCATTCACCCGGTTTCAGCGCTTTTTGCACCAGCTGAGTAATGTCCATCACCTCCAAATCCACCTTGTTTCTTCGCACGTAGGTGGTCATGGTGCGAACACATTGCTGGCAGGAGGTGACCACGGCCTGTGCCCCTGTATTGAGCACTTCCTGAATCTTGCGTTTTGAAATTTCCGAGGATAGCTCGGCATCCACCATTTCCAGGTTGCCCCCGCCGCCGCAGCACTGGCAATTTTCCTTGGATTTGGGAAGTTCTACGAACTGAACCCCGGGAATGGACCTAATAATTTCCCTCGGTTCTTCAAATATGCGGGAACCGCGGCCCAGATCGCAGGGGTCATGGTATGTGACGGTCAAAGGAAGTTTCTGAATGGGAATTCGCTCTTTCTTGAGCAGGTTCAGCAGAAAACCGGTGGAATGGGAGAGTTTGAATTCATCAGGGTAGTGCTCCCGCCACATCTGATAGCAGGAAGGGCATGAGAACACCAATTCCTTGGCCCCTTTTCCACGAACCGCCTCCAGGTTGTGCGTCATGAATTCCTGAAACATTTCACCCAATCCCGCTCCCAGCATGGGAAACCCGCAGCACCACTCCTCTTCTCCCAGAAGGGTAAAGTCCACGCCGCTTCGGTCAAGAATCTCCGCCAGGGCCATGGGAATCTTCTGGGCCAAAGGAAAATAAGCCGCTGTGCATCCTGTAAAATAGACAACGTCCGATTGATCTTTGATATAGTTGTCATCGGGCGGGTCGCGCATGTCCTCAACCCATTCGGCACGCTCTTCGTTATCCTCGGCAAAAACGTTGCGGTCTTCCGCCAGGTTATCCCGAATCATGTTGATTTTTTTAGGGTAGCTTTTGGAGTGGACCATGTCCTGGCGCAGGCTTAACCATAAGTCCTTCAAATGAATGCCCACGGGACAGACTTCCTGGCAGTTCCCACAAAGGGTGCAGCGAAAGACCGTATCGCTGAAGTGTTTCAGATCTTCTTTGGTGGAAGGCTTTTTCCTGAAGATTCGTTTAAAAAGGCCGGTGCGCTGCTTCAGGAGTCCTTGAAGGCCTTTCATGCGATAGACCGCTGAAAGTTCTCCGTCCGCGGACGCGGAAACCGCCGGGCACACATCGGTGCATGCCTGGCAGTTGGTGCATGCCCCCATCTCCAGCAGTTGTCTGACGTTGTATTCCTGGTTATCGGTCATATTCAGCTATTTCATTACCTTTTCGCCCGCAGTCCCCTATCTTCCGTCGTCTGTCCTCCGGTTTATTCCTCCGCATATTTTTCAATATCGGCCAGGACCCATTTGGTGACGGCCTCTTCTCCCTTGATCAGGTTTTCCAGTTCGCCCTTGTCACTCGGTTTGATTTTGTAGAGCCATCCTTTGCCGTAGCAGTCTTCATTGATGAGACCCGGGTTGGTTTCCAGCTCTTCGTTGACACTTGCAAGCTCGCCGTTTACGGGGGCATAGACTTTACCCAACCATTTTCCCGACTCGATTTTGGCAAATTTTTTCCCCACTTTCAGTTTTTTGCCGTCATCCGGAAGCTGAACATAGACCACTTCTCCGGCCATGGTCTGGGCAAAATCATCCATTCCCATGACCAGAATGTCTCCCTCATCTCTGATCCAGAAATGGTTTTCTTCGTAATAAAGCTCATCCGGCATGTTGTATTGTTCAATTTTCATTCTCTTTCCTCCCAATCTGATATTTAATCGTTTTCTTCCATCAACTGGTTAATGAACTGAGTTGTATTATAGATTTTAAACTTCTGCTTTCGAAGTTTGGCATTGGCCAGATTGTGCACGCATGAGTTGCATTCGGTCAAGACAATTTCGGCCCCCACTTCTTCCGCCTGCGCGAGCCTGCGCCGTGCCATGGCAATGGAGTTTTTTGCAAAGGCCCCTCGAACCCCGCCGCCGGCACCGCAGCAAAGCGCACCTTCACGGTTATCCGGCATTTCCACAAAGTTTGGTGCGATTTTGCCAATGGTGTTGCGAGGTTCCTCGTAAATTCCGCAATGCCTTCCCAGGTCGCAGGGATCATGATAGGTCACCCGTTTGTCCGTTTGAACGGAAAAATCGAAATCCTGCAAAAACTGGGTGATAT
Organism: Desulfatiglandales bacterium; assembly: GCA_963663335.2. GTDB lineage: Bacteria > Desulfobacterota > DSM-4660 > Desulfatiglandales > Desulfatiglandaceae > NaphS2. The sequence continues at coordinate 201,700 of CAXXLN010000003.1, forward strand.
GGATGATTCGGATGCCCTTGTCTTTGAGTTCCTTGTACTGGCTTTTGTTGTTGAAGGTGCGAAAGCAGTAGGGGCAACCGGTGATGACCGTTTTAGCCTCGGTGTCAAAGATTAGATCCATGTTTTTTCGGGCCAGGTCCGGAATGATGTTGTATCCCACGTCTTCCAGAACCCCGCTGCAACACACCTCGTCAATCAAAGTGTAATCGACCTTCAGGCGATCCAGCAGATCCAGGGTTCCCAGGGTCGCTTCATCTTCCCGGTAGGATCCCACACAGCCGATGAAATAGACATATTCAGCCCGCTTGTTTCGCTCACGCTCAAAATCCTCGGGTTCGTCTTCCCCGTAGATGTTGGTGTGGATTTGAAGAACCTTATGCATGCCTTCAAAGGCGGGGTGGCACGATCCGATGTTCACCATGTCCTTACGGACCTGCTTGATGATTTCAGGCACTTCCACACCGCTGGGACAATTCTTGAAACAACTGGCGCAGGTGGTGCATTGAAACAGGCTTTCGGTGAGTTGATCGTCCAGGGGAAGATGGCCGTCCATCACTTCTTTTAAGAGCAGCATTTTGCCGCGGGCATTGAGCCCCGGCCTGAGGGTGGACCCGTAAACCGGACAGACGGCCTGGCAGAAGCCGCATCGGGAGCATTGCAGGATCTGTTCGCGGAATTTTTTTTCAAAATCGTATTTGGCTTCCATGATCAACCCTCCAATGCCATTTTTCCGGGATTCAGAATGTTGTTGGGATCAATGGTCCGCTTGAGCGTGCGCATCATGTCCATGGCGACCGGATCATGTTCCAGGGTCATGAAGGGTGCCTTGGACAGTCCAATGCCGTGTTCGCCGGTGAGGGTACCGTCCAGGCCTATGGCCAGTTCAAAGAGATCCGCGCTCGCCTTTTTCATCCTTTCCACCTGGTCCGGATCATACCCGTCATAAAGAATCTGGGGATGGAGGTTTCCATCTCCCGCGTGGCCGAAGGTGGCAATCTGGATTTGGTGTTTCAGGGAAATATTCTGAATGCCTTTTAAAAGCTCGGTAATATGGGTCATGGGGACGGTCACGTCTTCCAGTACGGAACTGGTCTTGATTCTTGAGAGGACCGCATAGGCGGATTTCCTGGCTGCCCACAGGTCTTTCACTTCTGTTTCGGTTTTAGCCTCTTTCACTTCCTGCGGATGATTGGCCTTGAAGATGCCGATTATCTTTCCCATCTGGAAAGCGGTTTCCGCCTCGGTATAGCCGTCTGTTTCCACCAGGAGCATGGCGTCTACCTCCGGGAGGTTGAGGTCCGTGTTCTGGTTGATGGCCGAAATGGTTTCCCGTCCCAAAATTTCCAAGGCGCTGGGGATGATGCCGCTGTGCATGATCTGGTTGATGGCAAGCCCCGCATCTTCCAGATTGTCAAAAGTGGCCAGCGCGGTGCTGGTGGCCGTGGGTCTCGGATTAATCTTGAGGGTGATTTCGGTAACAACCCCCAGAGTCCCTTCGGATCCAACGAACAGCCTCGTAAGATCATAACCGGATACGCTTTTCATGGCCTTTGAGCCGGTTCTCATGACCCGGCCATCCGGCAAGACCACCTGAAGTCCCAGCACATAGTCCCGGGTGGTGCCGTATTTAGCCCCTTTGAGACCACCCGCGTTGGTAGCCACATTGCCCCCCAGGGTACTCACCTTGCCGCTGGCGGGATCCGGTGGAAAAAAGAAACCATGAGGGGCGAGGGCTTTTTCGAGGTTCGCATAAATCACACCCGGTTGTACCACCGCGATGCGGTCTTCGATGCTGATTTTCAGGATCTTGTTCATGCGGCAAAGATCCAGGATGATGCCGCCCCTGATGGGCACCGCCATGCCGGATAGCCCTGTGCCTGCTCCCCGGGGGGTGATGGGGACTCTTTCCTGATTGGCCAGTTTCATCAGCTCCGCGATCTGTTCCGTGGTGTCCGTAAACACCGCGCATAGCGGTCTGTTACAGTGTTCTGAGGCATCGCAGGCATAGGAGACCAGATCAATGATATGCCTGGTGTAATGGTCTTCTCCCACAATATCCACAATGGCCTTTTCCAGTTTTTCATCCATGATTCACCTCGTTCTCAGTTGAGATCGGTTATTCGTTATTGATGGTCCCCATGCGGTGAGGAAACCGCATTGATGGAAATTACCACCGGCGCCAGGATTATGTGCAGCAGTCGGCTGAAAGGGATATAGGCAACAAATGCCCCTGTGAGGAGTGCATGAAGATACCACATAATCGTGTAGACTTCAGGAAGCCCCCGTGACGGTGAAAACAACAGACTGATCCAATAGCCCACAAAGCTGTACCCCGACCCTGCAGGACGTCCGGTCATGACGATGCGCATCCCTTCCAGCAGGAAGCCGATCAGGACAATCCCACCGATCAGGGCAAGGGCGATGCGGTCCTGAGGCGGTGTTCCGGCGGTATGGCTCCGTTGTTCAATCATGCTTCTGGCCCAGGCTAGGACAATGCCGGAAATCATCATCATTCCCGTAACATCAAATAAAAAGCCCATCAGGGGATTGTTTTTGTCGATCATCTTCATTATCAGCGGATTTCCGGGCTCCCAAAGAGATCCCAGAAGGGCCAAAAGCCCCCAGAAAAAACGAAAGACAAAGGGATAAAAGATGAGTCCGTGGATGCACCATCGTACCGGAGATCGACTGTAAAGTCTCCTTTGCAGGAATGCATCCCAGAAAAGCACTTTTACAATGGTGACGATTCTGGGCGAAAAAACGGCACGGAGCATATCCCACAAAGCCTGCAACAGTTTCACCAGGGAATTCCTGCTCCCCGTATGGCCCATGCTGCCGCTCAGAAGGACTGAAACGAAAAGAAACATGCCGCAGAGAAAAATGACCAGCGCCACGATGGATAGGGTATCGTTCACAGAAAATGAGGCCATGTGACAGGGCATGCACAAAATGCTTTTGGCGGGCGGTACCATGGCAGCGGAACCCAGGTCATTCCCTGAAAAATGGCAGCGCTTGCATGAATCTTCACCAGACTGGATGTTCATTTGGTGGAGTAAGGAAAGATCCGTCAGATCATTTTTCATGTTCCAACCGAGGCGGTTTGAAGCCACCTCTCTAATCGGAACGATTCCTTTCAAGTGACATGTCTGACAGGAAACACCCAAATGGGCGTCGTGGGTGTTCTTCACAATATGGGACGAATGGCACTTAAGGCAATTGACGGATTTCTGGTGACTGTGTTGTGTGAAATCAGTGGCATTTTCGTGACAGACGGTGCAGGCAAGGTTTTTGTGAGGGGTTTCGGAATACGACGTCTCATCCATCAAAGGGATGCGTTTTGATGTAATCACTTGCGCCTGGGATTTACCTTTACCATGGCAGTGGAAGCAGAGTTTTGCAATTGCCTGAACATCTTCTGGGTTATCGGTATTTCGTGTTTGGTGGCATTTCATGCACGACGCATCTTCTTCTGAAAAGGGAGGCAGTGTAGCCTTTTTTTCGTGACAGGCGCCACACTGCCTTTCAACCGGTCTTCTGGGTTGATAGGCACTGGATCGGTTTTTTCCCAGAGGTGGCTGTTTGTGAGGCCGACGATGGCATTTGAGACAGTCGTTGTATTTGTCCCTGTTTTCGATTTTTTTTGATCCGTGGATCCCTCTATCAAGCTCGTCCCCGACGTCATCGTGGCAGTCCAGGCACTTTTCAGAACGAAAAGATTTTTTTCGGTCTTCGTTTAAATTTAGAGGGTTCGGGTGAAGGGGCTGGTCGGTCATATTATCATGGCAATCGGTGCAGGCGGTTCTGCCATGGGCTGAGGCATGAAACTCAGCCGGATTCAAAAGCCAACCGGCTTGGGCGTCACAAACTGCAAAAATAAGAAAGAAGAGCGCCGGCATGAAAATGGCGGCTTTTCGAGAGTCAATACGGATGAAAGTGAGAGGCGTTTTTGAAAATATTTTTGCCATTGGTTTTTTTAACAGGCCCTAAATGATTTTTCCAACCACATAGGGACCTTCCGGAACCACGACGGTTTCGGGATGGTTTGGTAATAGTGCATCAATTGTCTGCTGCAGATTTTCGATTTTTAGCGCCCCCATTTTTTCCAAATCGTGGTCAGAAAGTCCAGAAGAATAAATGTAGATTTTGCCGGCATGGTCTGCCGCCTGAAAGATGTTCTGAGCACACCACTGATCGATCACAAAATCCTTCGGATCGCAGTAATCTGTGGTAAATGACTGAAAATCACAAGTGGATCGCATAATGCCGCAGAATTCAGGGCCTCCCAGTCCTTCCCGACACTCGCAGGCCACCACAATGGTACCTCCCGGTTTTAATATGTTTCGGGCGCAGATAAGGGCTTTGCTGATTTGGTAAAAGGTGGCATCCAGAGGAAATCCGCCCCCAGAGGTGATGACCATGTCCGCCGGTTTTTCCACCGGGACCAGGGCGTGTTCCGCAACCAATTCACATCCCGCCAAGTGCGCGTCTTTGTAATCTCCGGCAAAGACACCGGCAATATCTCTTTTCTGGTTGATGACCACGTTCAGAATAAAATCGGGCCTGGCCAACTCCGCCACGCGAATGCCGTACTCGTGAAAAGGATTCCCTTCAAGGAGGCAGTTGGTGACGCCTTTGTGGTTGATCATTTCGTAGGAGTGCATGAATTTCATGGTCTCAAAGCTGGAAATGCCCGGTAATATGGCCTTTCGCCCGCCCGAATACCCCGCATAAAAGTGAGGCTCAATGAGGCCGGTAAGGATTTTCAGGTCTGCATCGAGATAACGGGTGTTGATTTCGATGGGGGCGCCGTCGATTTGGTCGATTTTCCGGTAAGTTTCGGGTTTCCGGCAATAGTGGTTAATAATGGGGTAGCGTTCCATTATTTCGCGGCCCACCAGGTTTTCCAGCTCTTTTCCCAGGTTGGGACGGTGCATGCCCGTGGCGATGAGGATGGTAATCGCCGCAGGTTTCAAACCGGCCGATTCCAGGGTTCGCAGGAGCGGCGGCAGGATGATTTTGTTGGGCACGGGACGCGTGAAATCGGAAATGACCACGCAGGCGGTTTTTCTGCCGCGGGCCACGGTTGACAGCGAAGGGCTGTTGATGGGCGTTTCAAGGGCTGCCAAAACGGCACTTTTTGGGTTCAAGATCGCTTCGAGGGGTTTCATCCCAAGGCATTGAATCGACGAGGGTAATTTTAAATCGACTGTTTTTTCGCCGTACAGCATTTTCAATTCTTGAACACGCATTGGCTTTTCCTTTCACATGAATATGGGTTTCTTGGGGTAAAGAAGTCTGTTTTAATCCTTTTCCTCCGAAGCATTCATGAGTTCCTGTTCCACGAATTTCAGGTGTTCCAGCATTTCTTTTTGGGCGGTTTTCGCATCTCGCGATTTAATCGCTTCAAGTATGGCCAGATGCTGCGCCACCAGGGCTTCCAGGTTACCTTTTTTGCTCAAAATGATATTTCTGGCGACTTTCTGGGATTGCCACAGCAGGTCAAACAGGGTGGACATGAGATGGGTGAACACCACGTTATGGGTCGCATTGTAGATGCCCATGTGAAATTTCGCGTCAGAACCCAGGCCGAGATCAGATTTTCGAAAATCATCATACATTTCTCCGCAGGTATCCTCAAGCTCTTTTACTTCATTCTCCGTGGCAAAACGGCATGCCTGAGAGGCCGCCCAGGATTCCAGTACTTTTCTGATTTCCAGCAACTGCATGGACAAATCGATATCTTCGGCAATGGCTTTGGCCAACATGCCGGGAAGCATGGCATCACCGATGGATTTTACAATGACCCGGCGGCCGCGGTGGATTTTGATGAAACCCATGGCTTCCAGTTTGTTCAACGCTTCCCGTAGCGGCGGTCGGCTGACATTGAGCATTTTGGCCATTTCCCGCTCTGAAGGGAGCACATCGTTCGGCTGCAACTCTCTGTTCTTGATGGAGTTCTGGATTTGTGCTACGATTTCATCGGAGAGTTTTGACTGTTTGATGGGCTTCAGCATTTTTTCCAGGTCTTGAATTTAAGGAATAAAGGGTATGGTGCTTCACCCCCGAGGTAATGGTTCCATTAGCCGGATAGATAATTCCTACCGGGTTCCAGAAAATTTGTCAAGGCTTAAATGGGTATTTGGTATTACCAGTTACTTTTTCTAAATGGGTGCTATCGCCGCCCTCGGTTAGTTAAAACCGATAGGTAAAAATTTTAAATATTAAATTAAATAATTTTATATTTAGTATAACTGTTTATAAAAAATGCTTGACATGTGGCGTTTTTTGTGGTCTTACCTGTTCTAAACCTTGAGAGAGGGACATATGGACATTTCTGAACCAAAGATCAGTTCCGAAGAGATACTCAAGCTTGAGGATCCGAATTTCACTGAGGGTCACGTGTGTATCGTTACGGGGGCCGGCATGGGAATCGGCAGGGCAACCGCCGTTGCGGCCGCGGCCAACGGGCTCTCAGTGGTGGGTCTGGATATTAATGAAACGGAAGGTGTTAAGACCGAATCCATGGTGCGGGAAATGGGCGGCCGAATGCGGTTTGTCAAGGCGGATTTGACGCAGGATGAAGATTTGATTAACGCTGTTCAGGAAGCTGCAAAAATGGGCGCCATCAAATACCTGGTCAACATCGCCGGCATCCAGCACATCGATGCGGTTGAAAACTTCCCCATGGAAAAATATGATCTCATGCAGCGAATTATGCTGCGCGCCCCCTTCTTCCTGTCCCAATTAACCATCCCCCATATGCGTAAAACCAAAGACGGAACCGGCGGTGTTGGCAATATGGCCTCCATTCACGGTCATATCTGTACCCTCAATAAATCCGTCTACAACATCATGAAATTCGGCCTTCGGGCGTTGAGCCAGTCCATTTCCGCTGAGGGGGATGGCAAGATCCGTTCATTTACAGTCAGTACGGGGTTCGTCAAGACGGCGCTCGCTCTAAACCAGATTCCCGCCCAGGCCCAACAGCGGGGCATTACCCCGGAAGAGGTGGTTCGAGACGTGATGATGGGGGACAGCCGTATTAAAGAGATGATGACCCCCATCGAGGTGGCGAACCTGTTTATGTTCGGATTTTCCCGCTTTGGAAAGTACCTGGTGGGGGGGGATCTGTTATTTGACGGTGGCATGGTGCTGACCTATGCGGAGAAGAAGAAAGCATCACCTCTAAACCCATAGAGATCTGCGAACAATACACCGACAACCCAAAACAGTGATGTTTTTTTCTTTCCTTGACAGGAAAAACCTTTTGTACGAGGATAATGATGTCATTTGTTCTGACCTCAAAACGCCGAATTCAACCCAATATCCTGCATCAGAAACCTAAAAATAGAAAACCGAATCGAAGCTTTTGGCTAAAAGAAAGGGGGTGAGCATCAACGTTTCAGTCCGGGAAATTAGTTGAGGTTCAAATGGATTAATCTCACTTTTTATGGAGGGTAAGGATGAAAAAGCTGAAATTGTTTTTGATTTTGGGCGTCGTGGCAATGGTTTTATCAATCGGATCCAATGCGTTTGCCAAGAAGATCCGGTGGAGAATGGTCACCACCTGGTCGGAATCCATTAACCTGTGGTACGGCGAAAAGCAAATGATCGAATACGTCAAGGAGATGACGGGTGGGAATTTTGCCATCAAGTGGTTTCCCGCCGGTAGCCTGATGAAAGCCTTTGAAGTCTTTGACGCCTGCAGCAAGGGTGCGGTGGAGATGGCCGGCGACTGGCCTAGCTACTGGGCCAGCAAGGACCCCGCCTTTGACTTTATCGGGAGCTTTCCATTCGGTTTTACCAACATGGACTATGTCACCTGGATGTATGACTTCGGAGGTCTGGAACTGATGCAGAAACTCTGGGGAAAATACGGCATGACCTATTTCTCCCTGGGTGCCACCCCCATGGAATCAGGCTTTCGCACCACCGAGAAAACCGGTCCCATCAAATCCATTGCGGACTACAAAGGTTTGAAACTGAGAACCCCGTCGCGTGCCACAATCTGGATCCTTCAGCAGGTGGGTGCTTCCCCCATCAGCATGCCGGGCGGCGAGATTTACCTGGCGGTTCAGACCGGCAAACTGGACGGCGCAGAGTTCAGCAGCCCCGGCTGCGACTGGACCATGGGGTTTGCGGAAATCACCAAGTACTGGAGCGTTCCCTGCTGGTTTCAGCCTTCCAGCCAGGTGGGGACCATGGTCAACCTGAAAGCCTGGAATACGCTATCCAAGGAATACCAGGCCATTTTACGCTATGGCTGCATGGCGGCATCCCTTCGGTCCGTTGCTTTTTTCGAGGGAGATTCGGCCCGGTCCATTCAAAAATTCAAGGACAAAGGCGTCGAGATTTATCCCCTGCCCAAGGAAGAGCTGGAAAAACTGGAAAAACTGGCGGGCGAGTACTGCATCATGAAGGCCAAGGAATCCAAGGCCTATGCCGAAGTGCTGAAGTCCCAGATGGACTATCTCAAGCAGTATAAAGAGTGGCGGGACATGAGCGGTGAGTTCGGTTTTGGCCGCACCCCTAACTATGTGGACAACGTCCTGGCCGAACTGAAAAAGATGGGATATTAACCTAAAAAAAGGCCTTTGACGTTCCGTCAAGGGCCTTTCCATTTGTAACCATTTCCACGCATCTTCCTATGACAAGAAAGGGTTTCCAATGCAGATTGCGACTTTCACCAAAGGCTTGGACTCTGTGAGCGAATGGTCCGGTAGGGTTTTCATGTGGCTGATCCTCCCCCTGACCCTTGTGGTGGTATATGAGGTCATCTCCATGAAAGTTTTCAGTTCTCCCCACATCTGGGCGCCCGAGGTTACAGATTACCTTTACGGGCCTTATTTTATGCTGGTGGCTGCTTATACGCTTCTTTACAAGGCCCATGTGAGCATCGATATTATCTCTTCGAAGTTTTCCCCCCGAACCCGGGGCATTCTGGATTGTTTTACCTACCTGGTATTCTTTTTCCCTTTCTGTATTATCATATTTTACCAGGGCTATCTTTATGCGGAAACCTCCTGGGTCATGCATGAGACCAGCAATTCTGCCGAGCTTACCATTGTGCCCCTTATCAAGACGGTTATCCCCGTCACCTATGCACTGCTCCTGATTCAGGGGCTGTCAAATATCATCAAGGCTTTTGCACAGGCCATAACGGGGAGGGAGATATGAGCGCGGAATTCATTGCCATCGGCATGTTTGGGGGCCTGTTGATCGGGCTTTTTTTGGGACACCCTCTGGCATTTGTTCTGGGTGGTCTGGCCGTCATTTTCGGCTATCTGGGGTGGGGACCCAGCTGCTTTTACATGTTCATCAACCAAACCTTCGGGGTGATGGACAATTACATTCTTGTGGCTATCCCATTGTTTATTTTTATGGCCCAGTTGCTGGACCAGTCAGGGGTGGCCGACCAGCTATTCAGCACGATGCGGTATCTCTTTGGCCCCATCCGGGGCGGTATCGCCGTGGCCGTAGTGGTGGTCTCCACCCTGTTCGGCGCCTGTACGGGCATTATCGGGGCCTCCGTTGTGACCATGGGGCTTCTGGCCATGCCGGTGCTGATGAAATACGGGTATGACAAGAAGCTCAGTTCGGGGTGTATCTGCGCTGGCGGAACCCTGGGCATTCTCATTCCACCCAGCATCATGCTGGTGGTCATGGCGGACCAGGGGAGCGTCAGCGTGGGGAAACTCTTTGCCGGCGCGGTGATCCCCGGGCTCATTTTGTCCGTTCTCTATATCCTATACATTCTCATTCGGTGTTATTTCAAGCCCCAGGACGGTCCGGCTATTTCAAAGGAAGAACTGGCGGATGTCAGTAAGAGTGAAATTGCCAAGATGGTGGTCAAATCCTTGGTGCCTCCCATGATCCTGATTATGGGGGTGCTTGGGTCCATTTTCATGGGCGTGGCCACTCCCACGGAAGCGGCGGGCGTCGGCGCCATCCTTGCGTTCTTCATGACCGTTGCCTATGGAAAATTCACCTGGAAGGGGCTTTATTCAGCCGTGGTCAATACCGCCCGGACCACCTCCATGGTGGTCTTGATCCTGGCCACCGCCAGCTGTTTTTCCAGCGTATTCATGGGATCCGGCGGCGGGGATGTGGTGCAGGAACTGATTATGGAAAGCGGCTTTGGGAAATGGGGTATGTTTATCATCATGATGGTGATCCTTTTTTTCCTGGGTATGTTTATCGATTGGATCGGCATCATTTTGATCTGCTTTCCCCTGTTCCTGCCCATTGCGGCGGATTTGGGGTTTGATAAAGTTTGGTTTGTCGTCATCATGGCCGTGATGCTACAGGACTCCTTCCTGACACCACCATTCGGGTATGCACTCTTCTATCTCAAGGGGGTGGCGCCCCCGGAAGTGACCACTGCAGATATTTACTGGGGGGCTTTTCCCTTCTGGCGGCTGATGGAGTTGGGCCTCATTATTTGCGTGGTCTGGCCTGAGAGCATTACCTGGCTGCCGTCTCTGTTGATTGATTGATCGGTAGTTGAATAAGGGAGACCCAATCTATGCTGAAACACGGCAAGTCATACGATGAGATTTATCGCTCTTTTAAATGGCATATTCCCGAATTTTTCAACATGGGAGTGGATGTCTGCGATAAGTGGGCCCATCAGCGGTACCGCTTGGCCCTTGTCTACGAAAATGAAAGGGGCCAGGCTGAAAAATATACCTTCTGGGATCTGAAAAGGCTGTCAAACGGTCTGGCCAATGGGCTTATGGCCAATGGCATCGAAGCGGGGGACCGTGTGGGGATTCTGCTGCCCCAATCGCCTGAAGCCGGTATCAGTCACATTGCCGTTTATAAAATGGGGGCGGTGGTAATGCCCCTGTTTACCCTTTTCGGCCCTGAGGCCCTGGCATATCGGTTGAACAACAGCCGGGCGGCTGCCGTTGTTACCGATTCGGCGAATCTTTCAAAAATAATTGAAATTCGAGATGATCTGCCCCATCTTCGGCAAATTGTGTTGGTCCGGGACAACCCACCGGACGGTGTTCTTTCATTTGAGACGCTGGTCGAAAAGGGGTCTCAATATTTTACAGCGATAAACACCAAATCCGAAGACCCGGCTTTCATCAGCTATACCTCCGGTACCACCGGGCCCCCAAAAGGGGCTTACCATGCACACCGGGTGCTCTTGGGGCATTTGCCGGGAATTCAGTTCCCCCATAATTTCTTTCCCAAAGAGGATGACTTTTTCTGGACCCCGGCGGACTGGGCGTGGATGGGAGGCTTCATGGACGTGCTGCTCCCCAGCTGGCACTATGGGGTGCCGGTATTTGCGCATCGGGCCAGGAAATTTGATGCGGAAGAAGTCTTTTATTTACTGGCCAAATACGGCATTCGGAACGCTTTTATGCCGCCCACGGCCCTTAAGATGATGCGGCAGGTGAAGGATCCGAAAAGCCGTCATGATTATGCCATGCGCTCCATCGGCAGCGGTGGTGAATCCCTGGGGGAGGAACTTCTGGCCTGGGGAAAAGAGGTGATGGGGCTGACCATCAACGAATTCTACGGCCAGACCGAGGTCAACCTGGTGGTGGGCAGCTGTTCGGAAGTAATGGAAACAAGGCCCGGTTCCATGGGAAAAGCGATTCCGGGCCATGTTGTGGAGGTGGTGGATGAATCGGGGCAACCCCTCCCTCCTGGAGAAGTGGGGGAAGTGGGGATTAAACGTCCGGATCCCGTCATGTGCCTTTCTTACTGGAACAACCCGGAAGCCACCCGGGACAAATATATAGGGGATTGGTGGGTTACGGGGGACTTGGCCAGAAAAGATGAAGAAGGTTATTTCTGGTTTGTGGGTCGAAAAGATGATCTGATTACCAGCTCCGGTTATCGAATCGGGCCCGCGGAAATAGAAGATTGTCTCATGGGGCATCCTTCCGTGGGGATGGCAGCGGTGGTGGGAAGTCCGGATCCCGTTCGAACTGAGGTGGTGAAGGCGTTTATTGTGCTGGAGCGCCAGGCCAAGCCAAGCCCCGAACTGGAAGCGGAGATCAAGGATTTTGTGAAAGTGCGGTTGGCGGCCCACGAGTACCCCAGGGAGATTGAATTCGTCAGTGAACTTCCCATGACCAATACGGGAAAGATCATTCGAAGGGAATTGAAAGCGAGGGAGGTCGAGCGAAAAAAGGAGCCATCCCGGTAATCAGAAAGCCCCCTATTCTTTGATTTTTTTTGTCAGCCTGTTTAATTTTCCGGCAGCCGAACCACCAGCACCGGGGTTGCGCATCGCCTGAGTACGCGTCTTGAGGTGCTCCCCATGACCGCATCCGCCAGGTTCTTGTGACCGTGGGCGCCCATGACCACCAGGTCATACCCGCCTTTTTTTACTTCATCTAAAATCAACTCAACCGGATTGCCTGCTTTTATGACCGTTTTGTCAATGATGAAAGGGCAGGCGGGATCTTCAGAGGCCATTGTATTACAGAAGTCCTCAATTTTCTTTCGGAGCTTATCATGAAATTCCGTTTCGTTCCGTTTCATGATCTCATGCCACTTGGTGTCGCCGATGACGTTCACCACAAGGCTCTCCCGGTAAGGAGACAATTGTTCCAAGGCGTGCATGACCGTAATGTCCGCTCCAAATCGATTGGCAATGGCGGCTGCGTAACCGGCTGCGTAACGGGCATTTTCGGAAAGATCCGTTGTGTATAGAATTTTTTTGATTTCAGGAATCATCATATCCTCCCCTTTTTACCGATGCCCAACAAAATGCTGTTGGAAAACCACATGGAATCTGTTAGGCTTTTTCAGAAATGCACTTGGCAAAGTATAGTGCTCTAAAAGATTGAAAGGCAAGTAAAATGTTGGAAATGGCATCTCTTAGATCTACAATTCGCACTCCGCAATCAAAGTGAGGCGCAGGCATGAATGATACCGTTCAAATCGTCGTGGGTATCGGGGTTCTGGCGGCCGTTTATATCCTCACCCGGCATTTTCACTCCTGGCGGTTTTCAAGGACGTACCTTTTGATCATAAACGATCTGAAGAAAAGAGGGGCGCTGAATCCGGCTTCCGCGGTGGAACTTTCCTATGCCAAGAAAAGCATGCTTCGCATTGGAACCCGCGATTACCGGCCCAAGGCACTTGAACATCTGGCCATGAAGCAGATTGTGGGGGTAACGGGTGGCGGGAGATACTATTTGATGGCAGATCCCAAGGACCTGCCTAATTCTCCTTGAATTTCAGCGTGGAGAGAACTCGGTGTCATAGACCATTCCTGAGCCTTACCTTTCTGGGACCCGACCCCCCATATATTGTGGTTGACTACTTATTAAAATAATTCCATATATATTAGAAGGTATTGTCGGCCATTAGAGGGTCGTTTTTCTTAAAGACCGTCTCCGTATCCTTGAGTCTCTTATGAAGAGCTGTCGCATTCCCTTTGAAAATTCATCGGTTGGCCCGGTTGCCCACGACGGACAAACCGGCCACAACACCATGACCCATATGACAAAGATACCCATTAATGCGCAAGTCCGTTTCCAACCCGAAAAAGCGTGCTGCATTTTGTTTAAGCCTCTATTAGAATTTCCGTCTCCTATCTTCCCGGCATGGACGGTCTGCCGGCACCGGTGCCCGGCATGGCGCCGCCGGGCCTGTCCCTCCCGCTGGCTGGACCGCCTTGGTGTTGCTGAACCTCAGGCATTTTTTGGGGCGCTTCCGGACCTGCCGACTTTGACGGGGCGCTTGAGAGCTTCGATAAACGGGGGGGGGACGGCGCGCTCTTCCTATTCGACGTCTTTATGGGTTTCCGTTGAACCGCCTGAACCGCCAGATCCGTTTTAGCGGTTTGATAGCGGGTCGGCGGTGTTTTTCGAGCGGTCGGCACGCCGGCTGGTTTAGACCGACGTTCCGGTGCCTTTGAAACACCGGGAGACTTCGACGGAATCTTTCGGGCGGTCGGAGCATCGGTTGGTTTCGATGGACGGCCGGGTGCCTTTGAAATACCGGAAGACGCGGTACGGCTTTCCGGCCACTTTACGGTGGGCGTTTGGGGCACCTGAACGGTTTTTCGTTTCGAGGGCACGGCCTTGGCAGGTAAGGAGGGTCTGGAGCGCTCAGGCGATCCCGTTATGGAAGCCCGGCCTACCGGCTTTGAAGCAATGGGAGATTTCGGCAGTGTTGCCTTGATTTCCCTGGAAGGTCTTCGGGGCGGTTGCTTGAGCCCTCGGGATTCCAGTTTAAGTCGCTCGCTGCTGAGATTTCGAACCTGTTTGCCGCGTTGTTCAAACTGAACACGCTCACTATTGCTCAAGGTCTTCAGTTTTGGCAGACCGCCTTTGCTTCTGATCAAGGGATCAAAAGGTTGCTGAAAGCCACGCTCCGAGGCCTTTGCCGTTATTGATTTTTGTTGAAGCCTTCTCGCTTCACGAAGGGTCCTGGGCGGCCTGGCCGCTTGATTCCTGAGGCGCAGTTGGTACGTGGCCTGCAAATCGCTTTCCCAATGGGGATCGTTACGATGCTTCCACCGTTGATGAGAGTATATGGGATCGTAGCCGTGCAGCCTGGCATGGGGTGAGAACCAGGGATATATGCCCCTTTGATAATACCGGGTGGCATAATAATCGCCGAAATAATAATGATGGTACAGCGGGCGCAAAAAAAGACAGTTGGAAAAGACCCCCAGGTTAATCGCAAATGACGGCGTAAAGTAGAAGCCGCTACCGAAGGTGAAGCTGACGCCGAAGGCGACCGGCGCAAAAAGAAGCCCTCTAAAACCGACAGCGAAATCCCAGTAGCCGCCCACAAACACATACCCCATTGGCGTCCACACGTAATGGGCCGGGATCCACACCCTGTCCGCCCTCACCGGTGCCCAATAACCGGGACGCCAGGCGTACGCATTCTGATACCATATCCAACACCCCGGTATCCAAGTCTGATTCGGTGAAGGTGCGTTCACATTGGGTCCCACTTCCACTGATTCCGGGGGTTCGGGCAGGTATGTGGTGGTACTTTCTGCTTCAGATGCCCAATATCCTGTAATCCATTGATAGCCTTCTGCTGTGTCGATCCAATACCCCGGAACCCACTGGCGTCCGGGCGGCACAGCACGCCAGGTTCCGCTGATCCAGATAAAATCGTTCAGATCATCGTCCCATCCCCAATAACCCGGAATCCAGTCCACATTTCCATCAGGTTTCTGATCCGGTGGAATCTCGTTGATGAGTTCAGGCGGCGCTTTTGGGACGATGATTCCCGGTTCCGGATCAAATGCCACGGTTTCGGCAAATGCTTCATGGACGGGTCCATGCGCCAAGACTTCCATTTCGTTTTGGCCGTAAGTCGGATCATTTGGTACAGCCGCCACCGGCAAGGCAGCTGCAATAACCGCCACCACTGCCGGTAAAAAAATCATGCCGGCCTTTCGTATCCATAGTCGGTTCATCTTTCACTCCTTGTATCTTCGGGGTTTATCTCAACGTATTGTAAAACCAACAGCAATGTCATGAAAACCGCTTTCAAGTTCTTCCTGAGACCTTTGAGGAATTTCATATATGGCATGTCATGCTCCTTCTCGTCGCATAAGGTCTGAATGGGTGAAAGACTTCAAAACGTTGTTGATATTTCGTTGGTTGTGAAAGGATCTTCGCAGAAATTGTGCCAAACTATCCTTGAACGGTGGTTTTTGCTTTGAACTCAGCCAGTTGTGTTTCAGAGAGACCGTATTGAACAAAAAAATGAGGAGGCTGAAGAAGGCAGTAAATGTCGAAAAACGAAGGACTCAATCGACAAAACTGTCGAAGTGCCTTTTTGGCAAGGGAGTGTTGATTGACTTTTTTTCGATTTAGCCGATGCTTTGATCGGTCAAAGCCACAATGATTACACTCGATTACGAGCCCTTTTTTTGTATTCCGATTGCTAGGATACACTTCTCTTTCATTAACTCCTGAAGACTGCCTAGATAAATCCACCATCGATCCTTGCCATGGGAGCTAATTTTTTGAACCGGGGTCTCATTTTCATTGACGCGCTCCGGGCCGAGCATATATTCAAGTACCAATAAGATCGAGGCAGCATGTAGCTTCCGTTGTTGCTGAAGTCATAACGTATCTGGATAATGGCTTCTGTGATGCGGGAAGCTCGCACCTCCCAAGCAGTTCCCCGTCATCCATTATATGAAAAAAAAGGCGAACATCTCGATTTCAGTCAAAGTGTTTATCATCGCTAAAGCAGAGGGAAACTTGATGAAATCAAGCGGTATCCGAATGCAATTATCGATCAGATTTCTCTGGCTCCCCCTCGCTCTTGGGCTTATTGCTGTTTGTTCTGCTGCATGCAGTGATAGTTCCGAAACTTCAGCCATCAAGTCCGGTGTCGTGTGGGTGGAGCCGGACGATAGAGGTGAGACGGTGCTGGGAGCCATCAAGAAGGCGACGTTTTCTGTCGACATATCGATTTACGAGCTTGGCGGCCCCCGGATTTTCGAGGCGCTGAAAATCGCCAAGGCCAAGGGGGTCGATATCCGTATCATGTGCAATGGGCAGTTCTTCGCCGGGTCAAATCCGGACGATCAGCGCTATGACCAGCAGTATGCAGTCATTGACGAACTGAACGCCGCCCCAGGCGATGGCGATGTCACCTTCCATTGGTCATCTAATAACTTCAATATAACCCATCAGAAAACAATCCTGATAGACGCTGCCAAACAGGGGAGAGCACTGGAGGCCCGTGAGTTGAGCGACTCGTCGGCAGCGCTGGTTATGACCCTCAACCTGAGCGCCTTTGCGTGGAAAATGAGTGAATATGGGGGAAAGTGCGCCGACCCCTGCCAATTCTGGGGGCCGGGTTATCCGGACAACGGCAAAGGCACCCGTGATTTTGGTGTTGTTGTCAGGGACCCGGAAATCGTGGCGGAAATTGCGGCTGTCTTTGACTCTGACTTTAACTGTGACGGATCGAGTGTCACTAATGATCTGAAGTCAGCTTCGACAAGCTGGCCCCAGCGTCCCGACGGTCTTGTCTGGAGCAATGGGACGACTGGACTACCCGGGTTCGAAGTTGGTCGCTACCCGACGAACGGAGAGTATCTATTCTACGATCCGAATAATTTGGGCACATCGATTGATCAAGGTAACGCCCGCAAAGCCCACCTCTACGTGATTGACAGTGCGAATTATACCCTGGACATCTACAATGAAGAAATGAACGATGACGAGACTGTGGACCACATTGTCACCGCGGCGGAAAACGGCGTAAAGGTGCGGGTCATTATGACCGGGGGAATTAAGACAAATGAGGATACAGGTAAGCCATACTACAATTTCTACTGGAATTTCGACAGAATCTGCAAAGCAGGCGGACATGTGATGTTATTTCCGGGTAATGATGAATTCATGTACATTCATGCCAAGGTGTTGCTGGCAGACGCAAGGGGACCGGAAGCTCATGCGTTTGTGGGATCGCAAAACATCTCTGGGAATTCACTCGATTTTAACCGAGAGCTTGGATTGGTTCTGTTCGGAAGGGACACCGAGGTGCTTTTCAAAACCTTCGAGCATGACTGGAATGTTAAAGGCCTTATCGAGTGGCCGTCGGACGGGCCGATTTTCCCTCCGGAGGAAACGACTTCGGAATTCAGGATTGAGGGCTCCGTATCAGTCCCGCCATCGACGCAAACGGCGCATATTCTGATGGAGGAGAGCGATCTGCCGATGATGTGTGGAACTGTACAACCCAGGTGAATCAGAGGACCAACAATACCAAAAAAAAATGATCGCAGTGGATTGTGAATGACACGGAATTGGCCGGAAAGCTGTTGTAAACCTACCGGCAATCATTATAGGCAGAGAGGGGAACGACATTCCACAACTTCACCAAATTGAGATAACTCGACGAGGTCAAATACATTGTCAGTCCAAAAAATGTAATATACTGAAGGCTAGGAGGCTGGTTGAACAGATATATCTATCCGATATCACATTTGTTTCTATCTTTAGAAAGGCTGAGAGCGATAGCAGATATTGCCGCGCTCGTTTTTTAAAAACCCATATGAAAGTGGTCAAGATTTCTTGTCGCTACCAGCGGTTAAAAAGATACGCCAACACTCCTGATTCTCAGCTGCCTTCCTGCTGAGACTATCTTTACCGGGATCCCGACTGCGCCATCGAGGCGTACGCCTCATATTTCATTAAGACTTAGGCTTTTGGCGTTTAAGCTGTAGATCCGACAAGGACTCCAGAAAATGCATCTTCACCCGATGGCCGACCAGTGTGCTCATTTTTGTCCTGGATACAGCTATTTCTTGATCCTTGATGTCGGTGGATAAAAACCAATGAAAACCTGAGAATATCGTTTCAAACCCAATGAAGTCAGACCGTAAACCAAGAACTGCAATTGATGGAAACGCCGGCCCGAGACCTCGGGGCCGGCGATCATTTTTAGGGTATCCCTTTAAAGCAGGTTCCCAAATCCGGTTTGGAGTACACAGCCAGCAATCCCCACCCATTTCCTAAAAATATTGCCGAATCATTTGTTTCGTGAGATAAAAGTAAGGATATGGAAAAAATGATAAAACAAAAGATCGGTATCCAGAATTTCTTGGTTAGACACATGGTATTGACTGCGGCCGTTTCTTTCTGTTTGCTGCTTTTTATCTGGATTTTCAACGAGTATTCATTTTTCATGAAGAAATCCAACCAGTTGCGGGAGGAATATTTGACGTCCCAAAAAGGACTGCTCAAGAGCGAAGTCAATAATGTGGTCGGGTATATTAACTATATAAAATCACAGATCGAAACAAGGCTCAAATCCGAGTTGCGGGGACGTGTTTATGAGGCCGTCGCCATAGCGGAGAATATTTACCGGGAGAACGTAGGGTCAAAGCCCATTGACGACATAAAAAAAATGATCAAAGACGCTCTCAGGCCCATACGGTTTCTTAATGGGCGGGGATATTACTTTGCATTCTCAATGGACGGCATCGAAACGCTTTTTTCCGACCGGCCGGAAATGGAAGGGGTGAATATGCTTCCCGTTCAAGGGGCCAAGGGTGAATATGTGGTCAAGGACATGATCGAGATGGTCCAAAATCAGCAGGAAGGGTTCTATCAATACACCTGGACAAAACCGTCGCAACAGGGAAAGCATTTCTTAAAAATTGCTTTTGTAAAATATTTTAAACCCCTTGATTGGTCCATTGGAACCGGAGAATACCTCAAGGATTTCACCGAACAAATCCAGGATTTGGTGCTCAAGAGAATCGTGAGCCTGAGATTCGGGGATGAAGGGTATTTTTTCGGCAGCATGGAGGACGGGTATCCCTTGTTTACCAATGGGAAAATCACCCGGGGTGGCGCCCGCATCTGGGAGATGGTGGATCCGGCGGGCGAAAAAATCATTCAGAAGCAGCAGAAGATTTCCAAAAATTCGCAGGGCGGATTTGTTGAATATGTCTGGAATAAATTGGGTGCGAAGAATCCATCACCCAAAATTTCATACGTTCGAAGCATCCCCGGATGGGGTTGGACCATCGGCGCCGGAGTGTACGTTGATACCGTTGACGAGATTATTGCCGAAAACGAAGCCGTGCTGAAACGGGAACTCATCAAAAAAGTGGCTGCCAGTACAGCGGTTTTGATGGTTTTGATTCTCCTGCTCTGGTTTTGGGCGAAATACGTGGGGGGTAAAACCCGAAAGAGCATTAAGACATTTGAATCCTTCTTTAATAGAGCGACCACGGAGTCCGTGACCATACCGACCTCGGAGATGCCCTTTAGGGAATTATCCCGCATTGCCGATTCCGCAAACCACATGATCAAAACACAGAAACAGACAGAGAAAGCTCTTCGGGAGAGTGAAGAAAAATTCAGGTTGATTTCCGAACAATCGTTGTTGGCAATCGGCATTCTTCAGGATGGGTATGTCAAATATGCCAACGAAATGTATTCAACGATGACCGGATATTCCCTTGAAGAGATCAATGCCTGGGAACCGTACGGGTATGCCATAACCATTCACCATGACGATCTTCCATTCGTCATGGAGCAGGCCGAAAAGCAGGCGGGTGAAACCGACGTGTCAACCCATTACCGATTCAGGGGGCTTACAAAGGACAAAGACATCACCTGGTGGGATCTTTATTCAAAAACCATTACCTACCATGGAAAGCCCGCGGATCTCTTTGCCATGATTGACATAACGGAGCGGGAAAAATCAGAAGAAGAGCGGAAAACTCTTCAAAAGCAACTGCAACATGCTCAGAAAATGGAAGCCATCGGAACACTGGCCGGTGGTGTTGCCCATGATTTCAACAACCTGCTTACGGGTATCCAGGGGCGTGCTTCACTGGTGTTGATGGATAAGGATGCTTCCCATCCGGATTTCGAACACCTGACAGCCATTGAGTCTCACGTCAGGAGCGCCGCCGGCCTGACCCGACAGCTCCTGGGGTTTGCCAGAGGGGGGAAATATGAGGTCATGCCGACGGATTTAAACGGGCTCATTCAGAAAGAGACGGAAATGTTCGGTCGCACCCGAAAGGAGCTCAGCATCAATGAAAAATACGAAAACGACCTCTGGACCGTGTCCGTTGACCGGGGACAGATTGAGCAAGTTCTCTTAAATCTCTATGTGAATGCTTGGCAGGCCATGGGCACCGGTGGTGAACTCCGTATTGAGACGCAAAATGTTACATTGCATGAAGCCAAAACAGAACTGCATGACGTTAAACCCGGCAGGTATGTTCAAATAGCCGTCTCAGATACGGGGGTTGGGATGAATAAAGCAACCGTGGGAAAAATTTTTGACCCCTTCTTTACAACCAAGGGGATGGGGAGGGGTACGGGTCTGGGGTTGGCTTCCGTATACGGCATTGTCAAAAATCATGGTGGATTCATAGATGTTGACAGCAAAGAAGGGCATGGCACCACTTTTACAATTTGTCTGCCCGCTTCCCATGAGGTGATTATAAAAGATAAAATGTCGCCGGTAGACCTGCTCAGAGGTTCTGAAACAGTTCTTTTCGTAGATGATGAGGAGATCCTGACGGAATTTGCGGAAAATCTATTGGGTCGATTGGGTTACACGGTTCTGATCGCCAAAAGTGGAAAAGAAGCCGTTAGAATATATGATGAGAACAGGGAAAGCATCGACATTGTGTTGTTGGATATGATTATGCCGGATATGGGCGGTGACGAAACCTACGAACACCTGAAAAGGATGGATCCCAAGGTTAAGGTCCTCCTTTCCAGCGGATACAGCATCGATGGTCAAGCCACCGCCATATTGAACAGAGGGTGTAATGGCTTTATCCAAAAACCCTTCAATATCAAAACACTATCAGAAAAACTGAGGGAAATTCTGGATGAGGAACCGGAATGTTTGTAGTTGGGATACATAATAGAAGCAGATAGTGCCGACACCTGCGCAACAATATGTCGAGGTGTGGACAAAAAAGAAAGATTGGTATTACAACGTTTTTTGATTTTCAGGTGAACCAACTGGGATGAATCAGCTGCGTTCCTTCAGGCTTTCAAACGGAAGAACATATCCAACATCCTCATTCTGCATCTCCAGCTCTATCTGATGGACCTGCAACTCGTGAATGACGCTTTGGATATCTTCAAGAGGCGTGTTTTCATGATTTCCACGGCAAGTTTATCCCCCGTCATATGGGGCATGGTCATATCGGTGATGATCAGATCAAATTGTTTAAGGTCAGCTTTAACGCGCGCCAGTGCCGCCAATCTGTCCGTTTCAGTGGTACTTCATATCCCGGACCCTCAAGCGTCTTTCTTCCCATTCTAACGAGAACTTTCTCGTCATCAAAAAAGAGGATACGCTCGGTTCCTGTGGGAAGGGCTTTTCAGCAATGAATTCGGATTTCGTTTCTATCTCAATGACAGACAGAAACGATTATCAGAATAAATAAGCCGGAAAATTTTCGCTTACATCAAAGTTCAGATTGAGTTTCATGTTGATATGGTTTATGTCCATTGCTGACATGTGATCCAATCACTTCAGCTGAATCCGTACGACCGATTTCATAAATCTGATTGTAAGGCAATCCCCTGAAAAGCAAACATATAGATTAATTAGATGATAGAATATTTTTGCCGCTGCAATAAAGATCTGATCTCCCACATAGGTGAAAAAAAATTGATAAATAACGGAGAATTATTCAAAAACGCTCAGGTAAGGAATTTACAATATACTGCCTCATCCGTCGAGGTTTTACAAGGCCTGGATCCGGTAAGGCGCCGACCGGGAATGTATACGGACACCCAACGACCGAACCATCTGGCTCAGGAAGTTATTGACAACAGCACTGATGAGGCCATTTCCGGTTATGCCACTCGTATCGATGTGGTCCTGTTTGAAGACGGCTCGATTCAGGTCGTAGACAACGGGCGCGGAATGCCGGTGGACATGCACCCCACAGAAAAGATTTCAGGGGTCGAGGTCATTATGACCCGGCTGCATGCCGGTGCCAAATTTTCAAATAAGGATTATCAATTTTCCGGCGGTTTGCACGGTGTGGGCGTATCGGTGGTCAACGCACTTTCAAAGCGGCTTGAAGTCGAAATCTATCGGGATGGACAGCAATACGAAATTGATTTCGAGGGCGGCAACAAGGTGCGGGATCTGGAAATGACCGGGAGTGTCGGCCAACGGCGAACCGGCACTAAAATCAGGTTCTGGCCCGATCCACAGTATTTTGATACCATAACCTATTCAATTCCCAAGCTGAGACACAACCTGAAGGCCAAGGCGGTCCTTTGCCCGGGGCTGATGGTGAAGTTTGAAGATAAAATATCCAATGAAACCGAGACCTGGCATTTTAAGACCGGGCTGGACGAATATCTCGCCCAAAGCCTTAACGGTTGTGAGATGGTACCGGAAACCCCTTTCGGGGGCGTATTCGAAGGCCAGGATGAGCAGGTTTCGTGGTCTTCGGTCTGGTTGTCCAATGGGGGAGAGGCGGTCTGCGAAAGCTATGTCAACCTGATCCCGACGCCGCAAGGCGGCACCCATGTCAATGGTTTCAGGCAGGGGCTTTTGACCGCTCTTCGGGATTTTTGTGACCTGCGCAAGCTTCTGCCAAGAGGGATCAAGCTGTCCCCGGATGATGTATGGGAAAAATGTTCCTACGTCCTGTCGGTGAAGATGACGGAACCCCGATTTTCCGGTCAGACCAAGGAACGGCTCTCATCTCGTCAGAGCGCAACGTTTGTTGCGTCAACGGTCAAGGACGCATTCACTTTCTGGCTGAACCATAATCCGGAAATCGGAGAGCAGATTGCCGAAATTGCCATTGACTCGGCCCGTCGGCGTATCAAGTCCGATAAGAAAGTGGTGCGCAAGAAGGCCACCAGCGGCCCCACGCTGCCGGGCAAATTGTCCGACTGTATCAGCCAGGAATTTGAGCAGTGCGAACTTTTTCTGGTGGAAGGCGATTCAGCCGGCGGATCCGCCAAGCAGGCCAGAAACCGAAATACCCAGGCCATCCTGCCGCTACGCGGAAAAATCCTGAATACCTGGGAGATAGAATCCGAATCGATTTTATCCTCGAAAGAGGTTCACGATATCGCCGTTGCCATCGGGGTTGATCCCGGCTCGTCTGATATCAGCGGTCTCCGTTACGGAAAAAACATTATCATGACCGATGCGGACTCCGACGGGCTTCATATCGCCACATTGTTATGCGCGCTTTTTCTGAAACACTTCAAGCCGCTGATAACAGCCGGTAACGTGTATGTGGCGCTGCCGCCGCTCTATCGAATAGATATTGGCAAACAGGTGTATTATGCCCTGGATGAAATCGAAAAAGACATCATCATGAAAAAAGCTGAAAAAAAGAAGCAGAAACCAAATGTTCAGCGATTCAAAGGCTTAGGAGAAATGAATCCGGGGCAGTTACGCGAGACCACCATGGACCCGGATACCCGGCGGCTGGTTAAGCTGACCATTGATGAAGAGAATACGGAACTCCTGTACTCCGTGATGGATATGATGCTGGGCAAAAAGAACGCCGGTGTCCGCAAAGAATGGCTGGAAGAAAAAGGAAACCTGGTGGACATATGAGTGATACATCTACAAAACGGATCTGAAGTGATGCTGATTCATGAATACTCTGAAAAGGCCTACCTGAATTATGCCATGTCAGTGATCATGAACCGGGCGTTACCGTTTATCGGTGACGGTTTGAAACCTGTTCAGCGCCGGGTTCTGTATGCCATGAGCGAACTGGGCCTCAAGAGTACGGCTAAATATAAAAAATCAGCCCGCACCGTTGGTGATGTGCTTGGCAAATTTCATCCCCATGGGGATTCAGCCTGCTATGAGGCCATGGTGCTGATGGCGCAATCGTTTTCATATCGGTACCCTTTAGTTGACGGGCAGGGCAATTGGGGATGCGTCGATGACCCAAAATCGTTTGCCGCTATGCGCTATACCGAAGGCAAGCTGTCTGCCTTTGCCGAGATATTTCTCTCTGAAGTGAACATGGGCACGGTGGAATGGGTCCCTAATTTTGACGGCACACTCAGAGAGCCGGGCACTCTGCCGGCAAGGTTGCCTAATATTATCTTAAACGGAACCATGGGAATTGCCGTGGGTATGGCTACCGACATTCCGCCGCACAATATCCACGAGGTGGTAGATGCCTGTATCCACCTGCTGAACCAACCAAAGGCATCGATCGAGGAATTATGCGAATATATTCAATGCCCGGATTATCCGGGAGGTGCTGAAATTATTTCTTCACGAAAAGATATTGTGGAGATCTACCGGACCGGACATGGAACCATCCGGCTGCGTGCCCTTTGGAATACTGAAAACGGGGACGTCGTTATATCCGAAATGCCTCACCAGGTGTCGCCGGCAAAGATAATCGAGCAGATTGCGGCCCAGATGGAAGCTAAAAAACTGCCCATGGTGACGGATATCCGGGATGAATCTGATCACGAGGACCCGGTTCGGATTGTCATTACGCTCACTTCCAGCCGTGTGGACCGCGAAGCGCTGATGCTGCATCTGTTTGCCACAACGGATCTTGAGCGCACATGCCGCGTGAACCTGAATATGATCGGCCTCGACCGCAAGCCCAAGGTAAAGGGGCTTTTAGAACTCCTCACCGAATGGCTGACGTTTCGCATCGAAACGGTCCGGCTACGACTTTCCCACCGCCTGGCACAGGTATTGGACCGCTTGCATATCTTAGAAGGGCTGTTAATCGCCTATCTGAACCTGGACCGGGTGATTCAGATCATCCGTCAAAACGATGAACCAAAGCCCTTACTGATAGAAGAATTCAGTCTTTCCGATATTCAGGCCGAAGCCATTTTGTCCTTAAGATTACGAAATCTGGCTAAATTGGAAGAGGCCAAAATCAGAACCGAACACGATGCGTTGGAAGAAGAACGCGTCGCAATTGAAAAGATTTTAAATTCAGAAACCCGGCTCAAAACACTTGTCAGAAAAGAGCTCCAGGCTGATGCCAAGGCTTTTGGCAACCCTCGCCGAACAAAGCTCGTGGTACGTGAGGAGGCAAAGGTTATTGCTGCCATTGACAGGGGGCCGGTGGAACCGGTCACCGTAATTCTGTCTCGTCAGGGTTGGATCCGGATGGCCAAAGGCCATGATGTGAAGCCCGAGGATTTGAACTATAAATCCGGTGACAGCTTCCTTGTTGCCGCTAAGGGTCGGAGCAACCAATCGGCAATGTTCCTGGATACCACCGGCAGGGTCTATGCAACACCTGTTAATGGTATGCCGTCTGCACGCAGTCATGGAACACCACTGACAGGTTATTTTAAGAATCCTGCCCAGTCCCAGTTTATCACGGCGCTAATGGGCGCGCCGAAGCAAAAGCTTCTGGTTGCCAGTACGGCCGGGTATGGGTTTGTAACCGAGCTGGAAAACTTCAACACCCGGAACCAAAAGGGAAAGGCGCTTATCAGCCTGCCGGCCGGCGCCTTGCCGCTGGTACCCATTCCTATTACCGGCAATATGGCCGGAACGTATGTGGTGTCCATTACAAACGAAGGTCGCATGCTGGCGTTTCCAATAAAAGATTTGCCTGAGCTGGCCAAGGGCAAGGGGAATAAAATAATCAATGTGCTGGCAAAGGATTTTAAGGCCGGCACGGATTTTATCAAGCATTTGTTCCTGCTTCCTGAAGACGGCCTGCTGACATTATTTTCCGGTCGTCGTCATTTTAAACTGACCGCTTCCAACTTCAACAATTTTATCGGCAAGCGTGCCCAGCGCGGCAAAATACTGCCCCGCGGCCTCAGAAACGTTGATTCTGTATTAGTTGAACTGCCTGCCCAACAGACGCCGGGAGATGAAGACTCGGCAGAAGAAAAAGACCTGCTATGAGAAGATCCGTCGACTGATAAAATCTTTCCGGTCGATGATGAATTTATTTTGAATCAAAGCCATCTTCACGGAAACAAATTTTTGCTGGTCGTTTTCCCGGGAGAGTCTCTTATGCCAATATCCCATCGCATGGTAGGATAGGTTGTGACGTCTGCAATATTCGGCGCGGCTCAAACCGCTTTTCGCCGCCGCCTTCAAATGGGCCTCCCAATGCTTTCGATTTCTGGATTGTTGGTCTTTCCTGTCCTTGGTCATAGGCCTCCTCCGTCAATAAGTCAAAAGGTTGCCCAAATTATGGCACGGCGCCAGGCCGCCGGGTAGATGTGGTTTTATTGGCGGATACATATGAACCAACATCTTCACCGCCAAAGAAAACATGTTTATGGCCTATTTGGCGACGCCGACAAGACCGGGTTACCTGGTCGGTGAGGTATTCAATCCCCTCAGGGTTGTTTCTGACGGAAAAGGGTTTTCTAAGGATATGGCCATTGCCGTCACAAAACATAACAAGATGGTCCTTTTTGGCGTAATCCATTGGAACACACATGACTTTTGTATTGTTTTCAGCGTCTTCAAAAAGACTGAGCAATTCTTGACTTTGGTTCAGATAAATGTTTCTTTTTTTCATGGTGGGCTCCTCCTTTCATTCGCAGCTAAACTAGACTGCTCTTATTGTGCCACCTGCATATTCAGGATGGCTAAATATGAAAATGGAGCTTCACCCAAAATTTGTCAAATTGGATGACGCTTTCTTTTGTACCTGGAAAAATTTTCAATGATGTCCCGAGTTATAGAGTTGTGAAGGAGATAAGAGCTGTCCTGAAAGGCTCCCTCTCCTTCCCAACATCTATAACTCGGAAAGGTACCAGATACATGATATCAGGGTACTGGCCTGACAATTAAGTCTCTCAATGTCAATTTTCCATCAAACACTTTTGGCGATCCGATAAAAGTTGAGTTTACGGATTTTTTGCTGAAATCCTGTTGCCGTTTGCCATTCAAAATTACTGTCTTTCCAGTATCCAAAACAGGGGACTCCAAATAGCTTCCCTCGCTCAAATTTATTAAAGCCGAATTACCAGCAGCGTTGACAGCCGCTTGGATTGTTGAATAGCAAGGGCTGTTGCCGCCACAATTGCTATTATTGCTGACATATAGCATGGCATTGTTTAGACTTGAAATCCAGACTTCCATGAGATTATATGAATCGGCTCTGAGCCTGGCCACAAAAAATGATGGAAAAATGAAAGGAAAAAGACGAGAACATCGAGGGAGAAATGATGGAGCCCCCTCGCGTTCTCTGACCAGTTCGTAGTAGGGGGCTCCTGCCAAAAAAACCCTAAATGGCAGGAGCTATGATACCACTTGAAGTCCTCAAGAGCCAATCCTTATTTTCCCTTCTTTACATGATAGACCGTGAACTTTGCGAACGTACGAGAGCAAAGAACTGCCCTTTTGTGGGGGTCCTCTTCATTGCGCCCATTACCAGCGAAAGCCTCGGGGTGGGCCCTCGGATCTACAAAAGGCATTTGAAGTTCGATTCAGCCTGTGCTGTGGCCGTGCCGGATGCCGTCGCCGTGTTCTCCCGCCCTCGGTTCGGTTTTGGGATCGCCGGGTTTACCGGGCGCCGGTGTTGTTGCTGGTCAGCGCCCTTCGCAAGAGACAGAAACCCGAGGTTACAATGGAGCGTCTCAAGAAATTTTGCAGAGTATGGCGGTCAACCGTCAAACGCTGGCAACATTACTTTCGAGAACTTTTTGTTCAGAGCCTTCGTTACCGGCGATTGTCCGGACGTCTTTTTCCTCCCATTGATCCACAGCAATTGCCCGGAGCATTACTATCCCGTTTTCATCCAGGCTGTGAAGCCGAGACGGCGTTGGTGAACTGCTTGCGGGCACTTGTTTTAGGCCCATAATGGCCATGAACGCCGAGGTCATCGCCATCGGCCAATGGCTCACGCAAAAGATGGGCCGATGTAAAGTCTGAACAAATGCGCTACATGGATCCGAGCTTTGGTTCGACCCTGTTTATCTCCACGGGGGAGGTCAGTGGAAGCGAACCGAAAGGAGAGATGCCATGAGCAAATCTCAAATGCCCATGTGGCAACGTTGGGCACACTTCCGATTTTCGGTGATCGGGCGACTTCTGTCGTGCCCGCCGGAAAAAGGACAACTGCAAAGGGCTATCGCGCAGCTGGCCCAAAAAACCTATCAACACCCCATTGAATCCAGTCGGCAGATTAGCATCGGGGCATCAACCATCGAGCGTTGGTATTACAAAGCCCGGTCAGCCACTGACCCGATCGCCGTACTGGGGCGAAAAATCCGTTCTGACGCCGGTATTCGCTGGTCCATGTCGAATGTTCTATTAGAAGCGTTAAAGGCCCAGTACGAGGCCCATCCCCGTTGGAATGTTCAGTTGCGCTATGACAACCTGGTCGCCACGGCCAAAGAACAACCACAACTTGAACCGGTGCCCAGCTACAAAACCGTACTGCGTTGTATGCGGGAAAAGGGGTGGTTGCGCACCCATGGACCGGCGCAGCCCAGCGACGGACAAGAGCAGGCAATCCAAAGGCTTCAACACCGTGAAGTGCGAAGCTTTGAAGTCTCTCATGTCCATGGACTATGGCACTTGGACTTCCACCACGCCAAAATCAGGATTTTAGATACCACCGGCCAATGGTATCGTCCCATGGCCCTTGCCATTCTTGATGACTACTCAAGGCTCTGCTGTCATTTACAATTGTATTTGGCTGAGACCGCCGAGTGTTTGGTACACGGTCTGAAACAGGCCTTCATGAAGCGCGGCTTGCCGCGGGCATTAATGACCGATAACGGTGCTGCGATGCTTGCCGAAGAGACCCGACGGGGATTACAGCGGTTAGGCATCGAGCATGAAACAACGTTACCTTATTCTCCTTATCAAAACGGCAAACAGGAATCCTTTTGGGGATACCTGGAAAGCCGCCTGTTGGAACTTTTGCACGGGGTCAAAGATTTAAAACCTGCCTTCGTCAATCAGGCGGCCCAGGCCTGGGTTGAACAGGACTATCACCGAAATATACACAGTGAAATCAAGACGACACCCCTGATGCGAATGCTCAACGGCCCTGATGTCGCTCGACCCGTCCCCGATAGCCGTTTTTTGCAATTGGCCTTTACTCGCCGGATACGCCGAACGCCACGCCGCAGTGACGCCACCGTCGTGGTTGACGGTATTCGATATGAGCTTCCCGTACGCTTCGCCCATTTACCATCGGTCATTTTGCGGGCTCCCAGTTGGGACAAAAGCCAAATGACCCTGGTCGACCCGAATACCGACGCTCCTCTGGTACGCCTGCTGCCTCAAGACAAGGTCAAAAACGCCTCGGGCATGCGCCGTGCCATCAATCCCGAAAAACCGATTGTCAAATCAAACCACGATCCCCTGCCGGCCCTGTTGCGAAAGTGGCTTGCCGATTATGCCGCTACCGGATTGCCGCCGGCTTATCTACCAAAGGAGGAAGTCAACCATGAATAATACCGACATGCGATCTTTGTACGGACTCAAATACAATCCTTTTCTGCCGGATGTTCCCTCTGAATCGCTTTTTAAAATACCCGGATCCGAACAATTTTTTCAGCGCGTGCAAACCATGGCCTCACAGGGAGGATTTGCCTTGATCACCGGTGATCCGGGCCTGGGAAAAAGTAAAACTCTGCAAAGTATCGCACATCGACTTGAACAAATCCCCGATTTTACCGTCGGCGTGATGCAGCGGCCCCAGAGTGCATTAACCGATTTTTATCGGGAATTGGGTGAACTCTTCAATGTGGGGCTATCTCCAGCCAACCGTTATGGTGGGTTCAAAGCGCTGCGCACACGGTGGAAAAGTCACTGCCAATCCACATTGCTACGGCCGGTACTGCTGATCGATGAGGCACAGCAGGTCTCCACAGAGTGCCTGACCGAGTTGCGCTTGCTGCAAAGCCATCACTTCGACTCGCAAAACCTCCTATTTACCATCCTCTGTGGTGACAACAGGCTGCCTGAACGCTTCAGGACCACAGAGTTGTTGCCCCTGGGAAGCCGTATCGGACCACGGCTTGCGCTTTCACCTCTTTCTCCTGAACAACTCCAGGACTACCTCAATTTCGCTCTCGAACAGGCTGGACACCCACAACTGATGTCTTCTGAACTGATCCGTACCCTGGCGGCCCATGCCGCCAACAATCTGCGCGTTCTCAACCAAATGGCAGCCGAATTGCTCAATGCTGCGGTCCCTGAGGGCCACCCAAACTCCCCCACCTGTGGCCACCTCAAAATCCCCCACCCAGCGAGTCTGATTTTCCAGTAGAGATTGCTGAAAAAGGCGACAGAACGTAACTACTCTCATTTGTATAATTTATGAATGGGAGAAGAAAGGATGAACGTTTTGAAGCCGAATTTGAAAGCAACCGTCATAACGTTACTGGAAAAGGGAATCAGTCAACGAGAGATCAAGCGAAAAACCGGGATTGATCGTAAGACCATTCGAAGATATGAGCATCTATGCCGTTTGGGTGAAACTGAAGTCAATGATCATTCAAAATCCCCCACCTTAGAAGGGGTGGCCACCGGCTCTTTTGCTCAAAATCCCCCACGCCGGCCACCGGCTATTGGGGACCCTCTTCCGACTTGTTCTGCCTGTGAGCCGTATCGAAAGTGGATCGAAGAACAACTGAGCCTTGGGCGAAACGCTATGTCCATCTATCAGGATCTGGTGGAATTGTTCGGTTTTACGCATCAGTACAACAGCGTAAAGCGTTTCGTGCGAAGGCTTAGAAAAAAAGACCCTCACCAGTATGACCGCCTGGAATTTCCTCCCGGAGAGGAGGCTCAGGTTGACTATGGTGCAGGAGCGCCAACGCTTCATAACAGCGGTAAATATCGAAAACCTCGGCTTTTTGTCATGGTGTTGAAATACTCCGGGCGGGCCTTCCGGAAAGTGGTATGGAAATCGAGCAGCGAAACGTGGTGCAAACTGCATGAGGAAGCATTCTGGTATTTTGGAGGATGTCCCCAATATGTAACCCTCGACAATCTAAAAGAGGGCGTCATCAAAGCGGATATTTATGACCCCGAGCTCAACGTGCTGTATGCGGCGATGTTGTCACATTATGACGTTGCGGCGGATCCGGCACGAGTGAAAGATCCCAATCGAAAGGGGACAGTGGAAAATGGGGTCAAGTACACTCAGAATACCGCTTTGAAAGGCCGGAAATTCCAGTGTATTGAAGCTCAGAATGACTGGCTTATGCATTGGGAGAATCGCTGGGCGGCACCTCGGATTCATGGCCGAGCCAAAAGACAGGTTGAGAAAATGTTCCAGGAAGAAAAGTCCTTTCTTTTGCCATTGCCCCTTATGCCGTTTGCATATTTTCGCCAGGAAACCCGAACAGTTTACGATGACGGTACCATACAGTTGGACAGTTGCTACTACGCCGCCAATCCGGCTCCTTTGAACAGCAAAGTGGTGGTAAGGGTCTACGACAAAGAGATCGAAATCCTGGATCCGAAAAGGATGGAGATCATTCGTCGCCATCTCAAGGGCCGGCGGCCAGGGTCCCTGATGATGGAACCCGGGGAGAGGATATTCAATCCCTCCCGCCAAACGGACCAATTGCTGGCCCGGGCCGAGGCCATCGGCCCCAATACCTTCTCTTTATGTGAAACGTGGTTTAACGAGGAAGGCCGAAGCGGTCAGCGCCGAATGTATGGCCTGATCAATCTGGTCCGGCAGTACCCGGCCCGGTACGTGGAGAAAGCGGCCAAAATAGCAAAAGCAAACGATTTGAAAAGCTCCAAAGCATTGCGGTCCATGGTGAAACGTATGGCAGACGATGAAAGAAAGACAGAACGTCTCACCCAGGAGCACCCGTTGATTCGGCCGGGAGAAGACTATGCGGTTTTCTGGGATCAACATGCTGCCGGGGGATCATCCCCTCAAGAACCCATTGCTTCCGAGTCAAAAACTCGGGTGCAACTGCCGCAGATCTGGGAACAGGCCAGCTGGCATGAGGTCATAAAGGTTTTTGGACTGGAAGTGGACCCTAAAAGAAGCCGCCGGGACAATGAGATCTGGATCAAATCGCCTTTTACACACGAAGAGAAGGCATCGATGCACGTCAGTTTGTCGGAGAACATCTTCAAGGATTTCAGCAGCGGCAAAGGAGGCGGCATCATGCAGTTCTGCCGGGAGATGCTGTATCAAAAAGGCCGGGAAATGACCATGTTCGAGGTGGCCCGGTGGATGGTTTCCGAAGGGATTTCCAGCGCAAATCATTCAGCTATGGTTGGTCAGAGCAAGCAAATAACAAAAACGGGAACGAACCCAGCCATCAAGATCGATTTACGTCGGTATTTGAGAACCGATCATCCGGAGTTAGGCCGCCGGGGTATATCAAACGCCACCTGCCGGTATTTGGGATGTGGGTTTCTACCCCAGCGATCAGCAAAAAAGGGTTCCCCGCTAAACTCCCGGCTGGTGTTTCAGGTCCGTGGCATCAAAGAAAACGGGCACGGTCCTCAGCCGATCATTGTGAGCCACACCGGACGGGCACTGAGTCTGGAACAGGAAAATCGCATTGGGAAATACTGGAGTTATCCATTTAAAAAGGGCTTCGAGATCTATAACCAGGATCACATCCTGCTGGATGAAGAGGCTTGTCGTCAAACAAATATGTTTGGTTTGATCCTGACGGAGGGGTTTTTCGATGTGGCCAAGCTCGTGGAAGCCGGTTGCCGAAATGCCGTCGCACTCATGGGAAGCACCATCTCCGTGGAACAGATTGAGCGCCTGCTATGGATCCATACACGGGTTCAGTTTCCTCGCATCGTGTTGTTTCTGGACCGGGATTCAGCCGGAAAAAACGCCACTTTGCAAGCAAGGGAACAGCTTTCCAGACACGGCCTGTCTGTCAGTGTTTTTGACTGGGATCAGAGGGTTTCCTTCAACGGTCGGGAACCCCAGCACATTACAGAATCCATAAAGGACCCGGCGGATATGCCTGTGGAACAGCTGCGAGTGCTGCGCAGTCAGGGGATGCTTTAAACAAAATGATGAAAAAGGAGAAACCATGAACATGTCACCTGCTGAAATGGAAAAATACCTCAAAGCCCTTCGCCTTCATGGCATGATCGCCACTCTGGATACCCGGATTGTCCAGGCCAATCAGGGCGGTTCTTTCACGGAAGTCTTTGCCTGCCTCATTCAGGACGAATTGGATTACCGAAAAAGTCGTCTCACCCAAACGCGTCTCAAGGCATCCGGTCTCACGGAACAACCCACCCTTACGGAGTTCGATTGGGGGTTCAACCCGAAGCTCCCCAAAATGGAAATCTATGAACTGGTGAGCGGGAAATTCATTCGAGACGGCCATGATGCTCTATTAATCGGATCGCCGGGAACAGGAAAAAGCCACATCGCCAAAACGGTCGCTAACGCTGCCATTCTCGCGGGATACAAAGTGGTTTACCGGGAAGCGCACACCTTTTTTGAGGACTTTTTCGAAGCCACGCAGCTCAAAAGGCGGAAAAAGATCAGCAAGCTCTTCTCTGAAACGGATCTTCTGGTTATCGATGATTTGTTTTTGCGAAAAAAACTGCCGGAACAAGCTGCTGACGATCTACTGGAGATCATTCTAAATCGCTACTCCGCAAGAAAAAGTACGCTCCTTACCTCAAATCGACTGGTCGAAGACTGGGGAAAGCTTCTCTTAGACAATACAGCCTCTTCGGTGATGCTCGATCGCCTGCTCCACCACGGGCATCTCCTGAAGTTTGAGGGGAAAAGCTACCGCCTCAAAGAGGCGGCATTGAGGCTGTCCCAAATCAAACAAAAAAAACAGGATGAAAAAGGAAAGAATATAGACCTTTTTAAAGAAGATTAGTAAACTGAAATTGTCCTGTCGCCGGGGGATTTTGACCCGGCCACAAGTGGGGGATTTTCAAGTGGCCATCCAGGGCGGTTGAACGTAATTTGCCACGCATAGACGAATCATTGTTTTTTGATCTATTTTCTCCAACAAGGAGCAAACAACGGAAAAATGATCATCTAAAAAAATAGTTATATAAAAACAGATCGTTTTTACGGTCTGGTTACGATTGCCCGGTGAAACGGAGACAGGCTCTGCTGGGGAGCAACCTGTCGAGGGATAGCCGGGTCCAGGGGCATTGAATAATGCCATAGAGGGAAACAGCAACTGATTATCGCTGTTTCCCTCTTTTTCATATTATTCAAGCTTCCTGCCCATGCCTTAAAAAACCCATTCAATCAGAGCGCGAAGCGCTTCCGTTTTCCTTTTTTGGTTATCCATCGTGGAGCTTGGCATCAACAACATCAGTTTGCGAGACCATGCTCATATCACAATTTCCAAAGAACCCATGTATGACCACTTAAGGGCCTCGGCAAAAAATAAATGCACAATCCTGCTTGTCCTTTGGCCCGTCTACTGCGTTGCATCCACCAGCACATATCCACAAATATGCACTGGCGGATGCGCCTTGTATACGGACCAAAATACGGCGCAATCTTGCTCATTTATTTTTTGCCGAGACCCTAAAATCGGAATGTCACTTCAACCTACCCCAAGGTTACATCAGTTTTGATTCGCATTGGAAAGTCGCCCTATATGAGCATTTTTCGGTATTGACGGCAGTTCTGTTTGGTTTAATGGAGGACGAATGGAAGGGCATTTCAGATTTTCAGTAGGTGAGGACTGCCAGATCAATTATTCTGTCTTTATGGACCACAAATTCTCAAAATATTCTGCCTGTTTCTCATTTGAAATTGCGCCTGATATACGTTGGATATCACGGGATTTTTCAAAATACAATCACCCCAACATGTTGTGTGGCCTCTTCAAAACAGAATTGTAAAAACACAACCTTTATTGGTACTTTCAATCGGTATTTCTAAAATATTCAGGCCAAAACCAGATTCAAGAATAGCAGGTAACCTTCCGCCAAGTGATAAAAGGATAAAGGTATGTTCAGACGGCTTTAAGTATTATCTGGAAGACACTTTAAGCCAGGCAGCAGAGGTGGCTTTAGTCAGGAAGTTGATGTTATTCTGTCTTGTTGACCATCCAAAACTTCCCGAACCGATCTTGCCAGGATTTCCTTCTCAATCGGCTTTTCAACGTATTTCCGAATGCCTAATTCTTGGGCACTATCCTCAGAAAGTTTTTCATTGTATCCGGTACACAAAATGATCGGCATATCGGACCTGATTTCAAGTATTGCTCTTGCGAGTTTATCCCCCGTCATTTTGGGCATGGTCATGTCGGTGATAATAAGGTCGATTTGATGAGAATTGGCACGGAAGAATTCCAGGGCTTCAGAAGGATCAGTCTTCCAGGTAACCCTATATCCGAGTCCCTCCAGTAGCTGCTGATTCACTTTCACTATGGATTCTTCATCGTCAACAAACAGAATAGATTCCTTTCCGGTGGGGAGTTTTTGTGACTCTTTCTGTTCGCCTTCAGTCTTCTCTTTAATGGCCGGGAATAATATTTTGAATATCGTTCCCTTTCCTGGTTTGCTCTTAACCGAAATTCTTCCATGGTGTCCTTTCACGATTCCATGCACAACCGAAAGACCAAGCCCTGTACCTTCGGCCACATCTTTCGTTGTAAAATAGGGATCAAAGACCCTGTCTATGACATCAGGACTGATGCCATTTCCCGTATCACTCACACTTAATTGCACATAGAAACCGGGATGTAATGCGGGATCCTTGGATGCAGTATCTTTATCGATCTCTGTATTTCCTACAGCCACTTCAAGAATTCCTTCTTTATCCTCCATGGCATGGGCTGCATTGATACAAAGATTAATCATTACCTGATGAATCTGTGTGGGATCTCCAACGATGTGAAACGTATCGTTCGGGATATTCTGGCGGATATCAATACTTGTGGGGATGGATGCCCGTAAGAACTTGAGCGATTCCGTGACTACGGTCGCAATATTGAGCGTTCTTAGCTCAGTCTTGGATTTCCGGCTGAAGCTCAGGATCTGCCTGATCACATCTTTCGCCCTCAAACAGGCCTTCCTTACGTCATCCAGCCTCTGCCTGGCAAGATTCGATCCGGGGATATCGGCCATGTTTAGTTCAGTATTTCCAAGGATGATGGCAAGAATATTGTTGAAATCATGGGCAACGCCAGCTGCCAACGTCCCAATTGCTTCCATCTTTTGGGCTTGAGTTAGCTGATCACGCAATTTTTCGCGTTCTTTTTCCCCCGTCTTGCGCGCGGTGATGTCACGACAAATGCCCATAATCGCCGGTTGACCTTCCCAAGTGATTAGTCGCGCGCTCACTTCAATTGGAATGGGGGAACCGTTCTTATGCTGATGAACAGTTTCAAATTTCAAATGACCATGAGCCATCAACCGAGCTATCCGATCCGGCGCGCGTTTAGCTTCCTCCCGCGTGTTTAACTGGTTTAGCGTCATGGACATCAACTCTTCGCGGGTGTATCCGAGCATTTCGCAGGCCATCGAATTTACTGTCAGTATGTGCCCTTTTGTATCGAGGATAAAGATCGCGTCACCAGCGCTTTCAAACAACAGTCTGTGTTTTTCTTCGCTCTCCCGCAGGGCCTCATCTGCCCGCTTTCGATCGGTGATGTTGCGAAGAAAGTTCAGCGTTGCGAATCTGTCCTCCCAATCGATTTCCACGGCGTCCGATTCAACCCATTTCACCTCACCGGATTTGTCTATGAGCCTGAAAGAATAGCTGGATGGAACTGCAATACCCTGCTGCCTCTTGACGTGAAGTTCCAAAACAAAGGCCCGATCATCCGGATGAATGAAATTGTCAAAAGTCGTGGAAAGTAATTCCTTTTGTGTACGGCCGCTGAGTTCCTCGGTTTTCTTGTTGACAAATTTCAACATTCCTTCCTGTGCAACAAAAATGGCTTCACCTGCATTTTCCACCAGAATACGATATCGCTCCTCGCTCTCCCGTAGAGCCTCCTCCGCTTCTTTCTGGTCAGTGACATCAGTTGCTATACCTTCAATAGCTTGGGGTTGACCGTTGTTATCCAAAATCAATACATTCCGCTGATTCACCCATCTTTTATCTCCGGATTTATGGACGATCTGATATTCATAAAAAGGTGCGACTTTGCCATCCACAAGATTTGTCCATTGTTCTTGTAAATATTCCACCCAATCCGGATGAATGTATTTTTGGATAAGCATAGGCGATTCATAAAACTCTTCTGGCGTATACCCAGTTAAGTCGATTGATGCAGGGCTGACATACTCGTAGATTCCATCCGGTAAAGACATGCGGTAGATCATGTCCTTGGCATTCTCTGTTAATCGGCGATATCTTTCTTCACTCTCCCGCAGTGCCTCTTCGGCCCGCTGGCGGTCGGTGATATCAACGATGATTGAATGCAGCAGCTTTTTCCCGCCAGAAACAACCGTCCCGGTGTAGACCTGCACGGTGCGAATTTCGCCGGAAGCCAGGCGATGCCTGAACGTGTACTCGGTTTGTTCATCTGACTCTGCGCTGGCTAGAAACTTTTTCATCTCGGCTTCGCCAAGCAGGTTGATGTCCCAGATGCGAAGATTCGTGATCTCCTCATAACTGTATTGATAGAATTCACAAGCGGCGGGATTGGCGTCAATAATCTTCCCGGTCGCTGGATCCAAAACCCACTTCATGGCCTTGTTTTTTTCAAAAAAGTCCCGGTAGAGCTTCTCACTCTCCCGCAAATCCTTTTCCGTCTTCTTTCGTGACGCTATCTCCTCCTGCAAAATTGAATTGGCGCGTTCAAGACCTTCATGCGCTTTCATCAGTTTCACTTCCAGTTCCCTCTTGGAAAGGGCTATTTCCACAAAAGCATGGACCTCTTTTTCATCAAAGGGTTTCATCACATAGCCGAAAGGGGCTATTTCCTTTGCAGCTTCGATGTACTCAGGATCACCGTATCCGGTTACAAAAATGATAGGGGTCCCCCACTCAGCCTTGATCACCCTAGCGGCTTCTATGCCATTCATCTCTCCTGGCATCATAACATCTATTATAATGAGATCGGGTTCCAGGTTCCGGACCATGCCAATGGCGTCAGTGCCTGTTTCTGCCTGCCCGACCACCTCATACCCCAGATCAGTGAGCATTTCTTCCATCTCAACCCTTGTCACCCATTCGTCATCTGCAATAACAATTCTGGGCATGTCGATTCCTCGTTTTAATGAAATACTAAATTCTGTGCTGGGATTGGTTCTCATTTGTTGCATTTTAAGGTCGGGAAACCGGCAACATAATGTAAAAATATATGGTTGCACAGCCGCCAAAATTTATCAAGACTAGCAGATCAATCTTTCGCGTTTTGCACGGAATATCAAAGGGATCTTTAATGGAGGAAGAAATCCTTCACATGGCGACTGTCCACCGGGGAGTTGGCCACAAGATGTAGGGGGGCGCCATGAAGGGGCGAATTACCAGCGGGTGAAAGTCACGTCTCAGGTCAGAAGTACATGATCCTTGAATCCCACCATATTCGAACATACCATTGGCATGTTTAACTACGAACTATCAAGACATCCACTTGGAGTGCAGGAGACCGGATACCACAATTGCGTGCTGCTTTTCAGCCATCAAAAATGAGATAAATGCACAGTATCCACTTCCAAGATTTTTTGAAATTCACCTTGCGGCCAGAATTTTTATTTTGTAGATTGCCTAAAATTTAATGATAGCGAATGGTTTAAGTCGGGACACAATCTCTTGCCGCCATAAGAAAGCACCCTGAATCTATAGTGCCGGGAGGATGTAAGGCGTATCTCCGGTTTTTGATGCCTCTGATTTTCGGAGATATCGACCAAAATATGCCGGTTCTCAGATCGTCGGGTTTATCAAAGGCAAAAATGTGATCCACATTGGGAGACAAAACTTCGGATGTAGGAAGAATATACAGGACAGCATTTTTGGGCTAGGGGCTACCAATTCTGAACTG
Source organism: Desulfatiglandales bacterium (assembly GCA_963663335.2). Lineage (GTDB taxonomy): Bacteria > Desulfobacterota > DSM-4660 > Desulfatiglandales > Desulfatiglandaceae > NaphS2. Next base: position 241,047 of record CAXXLN010000003.1, read on the forward strand.
AAGGCAGAAACGAAGAGGCAATTCGGAAACATATGAGGTGCCCCACAGGTTTTCAACCGCTTTGAGCGGTTCACGTATTTCAAGCCTCCGCTGTGCCGGTGGATGTCTGACTTTTCCTTTCGAATCCTCTCAGGATGGGGTGAAAGGGCTTCAAAAGGAAAAATTCTGAAAGGAGTGTAAAATTAATAAAATGAAATTTTTCTCAACTGTAATGGCTAGTTTGTTTGCAATCGCTTTACTTGCAGGTGCCACTCCGATAAAAGCTGATGCGGGTGAATATGTTGGTGATTATTGCTGGAATTGGTCAAATCAAACCCCTTTAGAGTCGGGGACGCTCCAGCTTGGTATTACTCATATAGGAGGTGGTCACTATTTGTGTAGTGGTGTATTTACCGTAACTGAACCGACATCTACGCAATTTCCAGTTCATGGGAATGTGGAGTTGTTAGGAGGGGAAATTTATGTGACACTTTCGCTAGCCCATAGGCTAAGGAATAGCAGCCTTGGGCTCACCGTGCTAGAAGCCAGATTGGACCCCACTGACTTAAATGGTACATTTGAATCCATTAATTTGTTCATTGACATTGTTGAGGTTAGCCAAGGCACATTTGCTTATACGACTTGTAAATAATTTAGTTCAGTATAGAAACTCTTTCCCTCAGGGCAAGGTCAGAGTTCAGTGGCGGTGCCACCTGAACAGCCCATTTGTTAAATCCAAGGCTGAGTTGTCTCCACAACAACGCCGAGGAAAAGCAAATGAGCCGATTTAAAAGTTATCACAAACCTTATGGCACTGTAAATTATGTGCAGCTGAACATGATTTGCATTAACATCGTTCATGCGATAGATTTTCTCACTCATGCGTAGGCTTTTTCTCCCTAAGTCCTCAGATGAAGGCTTTCCTGGAGGAAGAACCTATATTATTTTCGCCGGATCGGTAGAACCTTTCCGGGTCCACCACAAGAGGTGGGGGGGTTAGGAAAGCTAAATCATAAGAGGTTTTTATGTTTCATTTATTTAGAGTATGGTTTTCGGTGGTCACTTTTTCTTTGGTTTTGTCAGTTTACAATTTTGCCAATGCTGCTGATTTCAGCGGCACCTGGCAAGGCCCCTACTATTATAACCCGGAAGCGTACGGACAACCGGGATCGCTTACGGTTACCATCACTCAATCAGGCGATTCAATCAGCGGTACGTTTGTTGCGTCGACCGGCGATACCGGGAGTTTCACTGGCCAGGCTTACAGCGACTACTTCACCGGCTCCTGGGAAAGGCCAGTCGGCCCCTTCACATCCGAGGGCAATTTCCTTGCGAGGCTTCAACACGATGTGCTGGTCTGGGATGGCATCGGCTATTTAATCGAAGATACCGACACGATCAGCGGCGCTTTGACAAAGAATTGGGTAACCAATGTTTCCCATTGGTTGAATGTCACAAAAAATTATTTTCCTTCCGGTTCAAGCATAGGCGACATCTGGTGTTCCCTTTCGGAGCCGCCAGGAAAGTCGATCAATTCGGCAGTCATGGTTACCCCCCGTTGCAATACCATTTCTGTAAATGAATGGGATGTGAAAGAAAACCGCTATGAAGGATCTTATTACTATGATGTCGCCAATGTTGAAAATGCCTACCCGAATGGGATTTACACATTCTCCTTTCAGTTCGAAGACGGCAGTAAAGGAGCTTGTTTTTCAGCGCTGTCAGGCAGTTTCCCAACAAAGATTCCTGAAATAACCAATCCTCTGCCGGACTCCGAGGTTAACGAATCTTTGCCGCTTCCCGTAAACTGGAATGCCTGGCTGAATCCAGGCGTATATAATGATATTTCTATTTATTTCAACATCGATCACTTTCAGTCGTTACCCAGCAGTCAAACAGCGTATGAGCTACCTTCCAACACCATCCCCGATAATTACCTGGAATCATTTAGCGTCGGTTTCAACCGACCCAGCGGTTACTACGCCGAAAGGGCTGTTGACTCCCATAGCTATATACGGACGACAAGCCACAAAGTGGATGACTACTGGTGCGCCAAGGTGAAACTTAAACTCCCTTCCGGCGCGTTTGCAGGGGTGCTGATTGTCGGCATGGACGTCAGCGGTATTACAGGCGCAACGCTTATACCGCCTGCAGGGGCCTCGGGGAGTGTCATCCTTCTTTCCCACGCAAAAGAGCAGCTGGAAAAGTGGGAGGGAGGAGCAAGATTTGCCGCCTTTGCCGATTTTGAAACGTCCTATCCAGACGGCATATACATCCTTAGGGTCAATTACTCAGACGCTACCCAGGAGGACATTACAATTAGCCTTAACGGTGATTATCCGTCTGAAATGCCGGCTATTTCCCAGCCGGTCCATCTGTCCCACCTCGACTGGTGGGAGGGTTTTTCAGCCAGTTGGCCTGCCTGGCCGCAGTTTAATGATCCCGGTAATTTCATAGTAACTTTTCTGGATGTCATAACGACTGCTACGGTAGACGCTCTATTGTCCTCTGAAGAGGTTTGGAACGATAATGAGGTAGGAGCGGGCGGTGCAAATGTTCCGCACGGTGTTTTAGCGTCCGGGAAAATCTATGCATATCAAGTATTGTTCGTCCAGGAAGTGAACCCGGGAGCCATGAAAGCTACCGCCAATGTTGTTTTTGTAAATACATCGGAGATGCCGCCCTCAAGACTGTCTATTGCGCTTGCGGGAGATGGTCAGGGTAAGGTTGTCACCAACGACGGACGCATCAACTGCAACGGTCCTGCCGGCGACTGCCAGGCAGAATATTATCAGAAGCAGATGCCCGTTCTGCTTGCCGTCCCTGATGTGGGTTCCTACTTCAGCGGATGGAGTGGTGATGCAGACTGCGTCGACAACGTGGTCAGTATGACACAGAGTCGATCCTGCACAGCGCAGTTTACTTCAAAGAACTGCCCTCCCTGTTCAGGGGATAAGGTATCCGTCCAAAACGTAACGTTTTATTCAGGAACCGACTGCAACTGCAGGGCAACGACATCCATTACCACCGGGCCGGGAGTCACCATTGAGGCAGATGCAACCGTGAACTTTGTTGCTCCTCAAATTACTATTGGGGCAGGCACTACCATCAATAAAGGAGCTTCTGTCAACACATATACCAACTGGTGATTCCAAGTCCTCTTTACAGTCAATAAATGATTCTAATAATGAAAAAAGATATAAGCCTTGGAGAGACAACAGACCGGAATTGCAGAATTACGTTCAATGATAAAGGACTTGAAAATTTGATCTTCTGATGGGAGTCACCACCTCACCGCCCGTCTTGGAGATCATTGAAATCCTGCCTTTATACCTGAGTATTCTTAAATTCCGGGCGGAGGACTACATCTATTTTTTTCAGAGGTTCTTTGTAAAATGTGAAGGTTTGATCTGCCAGCCTTGCATAAATTGGCTGTCCCAAAATTCAATAGTACGATAAAAATAAAATTAATATAACACGTATCATGCTTGTAAGACAAAGTCCAGCCCATAATTATAAAAATTATATGGATATTTCAGTTTTTAATATGAATTATATAAATTAGATACACCAAACATAACCAAACTCGCAACATAAATTGAGAGTATCTCGAAACAAAGGCATCCAGACGACACCACAACATCTGGTCCACCGGTGTACAATTAAAAGCTCGGATGAGGGACCGCAAGTCAACAATACTGGCATGATGATAACCCGCTGGATGGGGAAAATCAAGCGCGGCATATTGCTGGTATCCTTAAGAAAATCGGAGCCAGGCTACTCAACTTTCGGATAAGTCGTCTTAAGTGGTCAATTTACAATAAATCTCCGGGATCTTAACCGGAAGCTTCGCGATATCATCAATAAACACATAGTTGGCGAGTCCGTACATATGGGACAGGTAAGAGTGTTCCGCTCTGTCAATGGTGATGCAGAAAGGGTGAATGCCGGCCCGCCGGGATTCCAGCAGGGCCTGCCGGGTGTCCTCGATACCGTACTGTCCCTTGTAAATGTCATAATCGTCCGGCTTGCCATCGCTTAAGGTGATCATCAACCGTGTTCTGGCCGCCACCTCCCGCAGAATGCCCGTGAGGTGCCGAATAGGTGGTCCCAGGCGCGTGTAATCCAGAGGCTCAAGACCTGAAATACGCGCCTTTACGGTTTCTCCATAGTGTTCCTCAAATCCTTTGATTCGAAACAATTCACATCTTTTGCGGGTTCTGCCGGAAAAGCCGTAAATGGCGAATCGGTCTTTTAACACCTCTAAAGCTTCGCTCAGAATCAATAGCGCCGTCCGTTCCATCTCGTTGATCCAGCCTCTGGTGGAGCCGCTTAAATCGATGAGGAAGGCGGTGGCGATGTCCCGTTTGTTACGACGCATTTGTGAAAATAGCCGTTCGGAAGGGTTCAGCCCTGCCTTGCTGTCCGCGAAAGCTTCAACCGCGGCATCCAGATCAACCCGGTCCCCGTCTTTCTGCCGCTTCAGGAGGACCTGGGACATTTGAATTCGCTCAAACTGTCGCTTGATGGATTGAATCATGCCATGGTACTGATTCAGGACCCCTCGTGAAAAGGCCATATCTCCCACAGGTGCATCCGATTCTCTCAATAGAACCCACCGTTTCCGGTACCCCTTTCTTCGGTAGTCCCACTCGTCATAGACGTGAACCCCGGCGCTGTACTCTGAAAGAACATTGCTGGTTCCCGTAGTCGTCTGACAGAGGGACCGAAAAAAGTGGCCGCTCATGTCGTCGGCGACAGCCGCGTATTCATTGGGAATGGCGCCCAGATCTTCATAGATGTCCTTGATGATTTTTTGCATGGCTTCAGGAATGGGGACCGGGATGCCATCGATACGTAACTCATAGGGAACTTGTTGCTGGGGCGGCTTTTTGATTTCGGTTTCATCCCCTTCAAGCATCCCGGGAATTTCAATCTCCACCTGCTCACAGTCGGGGAGTTTCTCTATCATTTTAGCCAGTTCCTCACGAAACCTGATCCGTGTGGCCTCACGCCTTTTTAAACGCCCCCGTTCCGCTTCCTCGGGCCGTAAGCGGCCTATGAAAGGAACAGGCGCTACCGGTTCATAGGGACCGTGAATGTGATCCATGGCATGGTAGGCCTTGATGACAACCGTGGCGGTGTCTTCAACCGTAGCCCGGGGCAACCGGATCAAATTCATCGATTGGTGAATTTCCCGAGTCGTCTTCTCCCAATCAAAGTTTTTTAGTGGGGTTCCATCCCCCGTGAGCCAACGCCTGATCAGGTCGTTCATGATTCGGCTCCTGGGAGAAACGTTGGAATCTGTTTTTCTTTTAAGCCAAAGCTCCTTTTTCAAACGGTTCATTTCCCTATAAAGACCCGGAAGGTCCTCTCTTATCCACGCTTCAATACGGATGGTCTCCATCAAATTGAACAGATCCTTCACCAGGGCAGGATCGGGAAACCGGTTCAGAAAACGGAGAAGGGGAGGGGCATTTTCTTGGCGGGGGTTTCTGTTGGTCTTGAATGGGCCGGCGGTTTCAATGTCATGAATATTTTTGGGATCCAAGCGATAGGTTCCCAGTTCCGTCTGCAGAAATTTGTGCGTAACCATGATTTTATACAGAAGGGCGTTATCCTCTTTTCGGGTAAACGTTGAAATCCGTTCGGGAACATAGATGCTCAAGGTGTCGGTATAGTGTGTGGAAGCCGGTTCCAGATGAAAGTCCCGGTGCCCCAGGGCATGCACATAGTTGTGCAGAATGCCGCGTATTTCGTGAAAGGAAACCCCCAATCCCCAATGTTGCACGAAAAGAGGATGGTCGTTTGGCGCCAGAATAAATTCCTTTGCGGGATTTAAGCCCTTGACGTCAAAAATATCCAGTACCAGGGTTACCCACTGGTCCAGTGAATCAGAGCCGATGAGCTCCAGCAGCGCTTTTGCTTTGAAGAGGAAATGATATCCAAGTTCCGGTTTGATGCTCACCAGGGTTTGCGTATGTTGCAGCAGGATTTTTTGAATTTCCGCCGAAAGACCTTCCAGAAGGTTCAGGAACCCCTTTTCCTCCAGATCCTCCTCGTAGAGCATTCTGGAACCGATTTCCAGGGGAAGCGCAAAAACCGACAGGATGACGTTCCGGGTCTTTAATGGTTGGGTTTCTGACGTCATGGATCGCCTCAAAAAAGGGAGGAGATCATTTCATCCATGGACCGCTGCATCTCAATATCATCGCTGAGGGTGTGGGCAACGGCCGCACGGCAGGCGTCATGGGGGGAGATGCCGGATCGGATCAGTTTTCCGGCATTGATGAGCAAACGGGTGCTGCCCCCCTCATCCAGCCCCTTTTCTTTTAAGTTCCGGGTCATGTGACCCAGGCGAACCAGGCGTCTGGCCATTTCCTCATCGACGCCCGATTCCTGCGCTACAATGGCGGTTTCCCCCGCTTCCTCGGGGTAATTAAATTCAAGGGAAACAAACCGTTGCCGGGTACTCGGCTTGAGATCTTTCATAATGCTTTGGTACCCGGGGTTAAAGGAGAGGATCAGCATGAACTCAGGCGCCGCCGTCAGCAGTTCACCTTTTTTTTCCATGGGCAGGATACGGCGGTCATCCGCCAGAGGATGAATGACCACGGTGGTGTCTTTCCTGGCTTCTACAATTTCATCCAGATAACAGAACCCGCCGGCTTTGACGGCCCGGGCCAGGGGGCCGTCCGCCCAGACCGTTTCGTTTCCCTGAATCAGATACCGACCCACGAGATCACCGCTGGTCAAGTCGTCGTGACAGGCCACCGTCAAAAGGGGCCGTTTCAGCCGCCAGGCCATATACTCCATAAACCGGGTTTTGCCGCATCCGGTAGGACCTTTCAGCAGGACCGGCAGTTGGTTCCGGTAGGCTTGTGTAAAAACATCAATCTCGTAGCCTGAAGCTAGATAGTAAGGTTCATCCATAATGAAGTAGGATTCAATCGATTTGACCGGGTCATGCATAAAGGAAGCCTCAGTTTAGGGTTATTTTTTGGGATGCCTCGGATTTTCAACACCTTCGGTGGGCTTGCCGAAAGAAGCGGTGTCCAAACCCGCCAGGGGATGATTCTCCGCATACATGGGTTTTAGCCGTCTTGCCGGGATTTCCGGATAGTATTTGGCAATGGTCTTCTGGCTTCGGTCCATGGGGACTTCCTCGATTTCGTAGTCCGTTGTGCCCATGCCGTTTTCAACCCCGCCGTAAACCTGGGGTTCAATGTCTTTCCCCTTGATGACATTCAGCTTTTTGGTTCCCGGCGCCAGTACGTCAAACTCTTCCGCTTCAGAATTGGTAAGCCCGGGCGCTGCGTTCATCATATCGATGCAGGCTTTGTCCACGGCCACCGGATCCGTTGAGGCCAGAATACCCAGCCCGTTCACGATGGGCGTATCCGTCCAGCCATAGCAGTCGCAGGCCGGCGAAACATCAATGGCATAATTCATGAAAAAGTTCATTCCGGGGGCCTTGGTCATCATGGCGGCCAGACACGAATCGGCGATGCGTCTGCCCAGGGCCGGAAGGAGATCGAATCTTTGAATGGCGCCGACACCCGCCATGTTGACGCACAGATTGGCGCAGGAAAAACAGTACACGCAGTTTTCTTCATCCACCTCGAAGCCTTTATCCGTAATGGTGATCCCCCCTTCCGGACAGCAGGCCTCGCAGGTTTCCCACCATTCGCACGAACGACCGGGACACATCTCCCGGTTGAAAACCGGTTTATCGCCCGCCAGTGCCCCATGCAGGTTCATTTTCCCCCGCTTGCTGGCGCCACCCACCCCGAGGTTTTTCATGGCTCCGCCGTAACCGCCCGCGGGATGTCCCTTGAAATGGGCCACGGACAAAACGGCGTCGGCATCGGCAATGGCCCGGGAAACGAATTGTTTTTTCAGGTAATTGCCGCGACCTTCAAGATCTACGATCACGTCGTCGGTTCCCAGCCAGCCGTCTGCAATGATGACCGGGCATCCCATGGTTCCATGGTTGAAACCGTTCATGTTGGCGGTTTCCAAGTGATCGATGGCCAGGGTTCGGCTGATCCAGGGATGGTACGGCATGGTGGTGGTATCCGTTACGAAGGGTCGACATCCCTTATCCTTCAGCGCTTCCACCAGGGTCCGTACGATAATGGGTCGAAGGTATCCCACATTGTACGCTTCTCCCATGTGGGTTTTCACCGCCACCAGATCACCGGGTTTCAGGTTGTCCAACCACCCGGAATACTCCAGTATCTCTCTTCCCTTGATGGCGATGGACTCCAGAAACCGTCTCGCCCTTGCATCCATGAACCAGATTTTCGCCTTGGCCATATCAAATCCCTCCATAAATGTATTTAATATTTTGTTTTAATTTCCCATATTTTCCGCCATCCCTCAAGTATAAATTACGATTCGTTTTTGGCTCTTGAAATCCGTTTCCACCATATCATCCCAAAAACTTTTCCTTGATTGCTATTGACCTTGACTATAATGGCCGATTGAATTAAACAAATGAGGTTAATCGATTGCGATAAAATGGGTCGTTCAAACAATAAAATCAAGATGGATTTTGTATTATTATGGGAAAACCGAGCGCGATAATTGAAGATCGAACGAACAAAGCAGAGAAATTGAGAGCGAGTGGCGTCAACCTATATCCCGCGGGTTACCGAGTGGATATCACAGCGGAGGAAATCCAGGAACGGTTCGGTGATATGGATGAACAGGCCCTGGAGCAGCAGACGGAAAGCTACTCTGTTGCCGGTCGAATTGTTTCCAGGCGGGATTTTGGAAAGGCGTCCTTCATTCATATCAAAGATAGAACCGGCCGGATTCAGGTGTATGTCAGAAAAAACAAGATACAGTCCGAGCAATTCGACACCTTTAAGCTGATGGATATCGGCGACTTCGTAGGGCTAAAGGGATCGTTATTCAGAACCAAAACCGGAGAACTAACCCTTGTTGCGGAAGATCTTACGCTGCTTGGCAAATCCATGAGGCCCCTCCCTGAAAAATGGCATGGTTTGACCGATGTTGAAACAAGGTATCGGCAGCGGTATGTGGATCTGATCATGAATGATCATGTGCGGGATGTTTTTGTGACCCGCAGTCGCATTATTCAATCCCTTCGTGATTTCTTTATTGACAGGGACTTTCTGGAGGTGGAAACACCCATGATGCAGCCCATTCCGGGGGGCGCGACGGCCAGGCCTTTCATCACCCATCACAATGCCTTGGGCATGGACCTCTACATGCGGGTCGCTCCGGAGCTTTACTTAAAACGCCTGGTGGTGGGAGGACTTGAAAGGGTGTTTGAAATCAACCGCAATTTCAGAAATGAAGGTCTGTCCATTAAGCACAATCCTGAGTTTACCATGATGGAATTCTATATGGCCTATGCCACTTACGAAGACTTGATGGCCCTGACGGAGGAGGTTTTCGGGCATGTTCTGGCGCAGGTTATCGGTAGTCAGGTGATCCAATACCAGGGAAACACCATCGATTTTACGCCCCCGTGGAAGAGAATATCCCTTTTTGATGCCTTGAAAGAGACGGGAGTGGTTGAAGAAACTGTTTTTGATGGCAGGGCGGCGGCGGCCGCTCTGGCCCGGGGCTTTGGAATTTCCGTTCAGGAAAGAGATGGACATGGTCAGATTTTGACCAAGCTTTTTGATCACCTGGTGGAACCTCATCTGCATCACCCTACGTTTGTGACCGGTTATCCCACGGAGGTTTCACCTCTATCCAGACGTAACGATCAGGAGCCTTCGCTGACCGATCGGTTCGAGTTATTTATCGGGGGCCGTGAGATTGCCAACGCATTCACCGAATTAAACGATCCGGTGGATCAGAAAGGGAGGTTCGAAAACCAGGTGGCGCTGAGAGATGCCGGAGACAAGGAGGCGTTGTTTATGGATGAGGACTACGTCACCGCCCTCGAATACGGCATGCCGCCTACCGCGGGAGAAGGAATCGGTATTGATCGGGTGGTGATGCTGCTCACTGATTCACCTTCCATCAGGGACGTGATCCTCTTTCCCCAGATGCGGCCAAAGGACTGATTCGCCTTCCAATGTTTGAATTATTCTTAGGGATCAGGTATCTGAAAGCCAAGCGGAAACAGCGGTTTATTTCCGTTATCACGATCATATCCGTCTTGGGCGTCATGGTGGGCGTCATGGCGTTGGTCGTGGTCCTTTCCGTGATGAACGGTTTCAGATCGGATCTCATGGGCAAGATTCTGGGTGTGAATTCCCACGTTTTGGTGCTGAATCTCAGCGGCACCTTCAGCGGTTATGAGAAGGTCGCCGAAAAAGTCGAAAAGATGGATGGGGTGGTCGCCATCACCCCTTTCGTTTACACCCAGGTGATGATCAATAACTCCGGCAGGGTTTCCGGAGCCGTGCTGCGAGGGGTGGACCCTCAGAGCGCCGGCCGAGTGGTTAATTTTGACAAAATGATCAAGGAAGGGTCTCTTTCCTCCCTGAACGGAACTGAAAACGGTGTTCCCTCTATCATCATCGGAAGCGAATTGGCCAAACAGATCGGTGCCTCCACCGGAAGTCTGGTGACGGTGATTTCCCCTGAAGGGAAATTGACCCCTTTGGGCAGAACACCCAACACCCGAAAATTTCGGGTGACCGCCATTTTTGATTCCGGTATGTATGAATACGACGCATCCATGGTCTATATTTCCCTCGGGGAAGCCCAGCGTTTTCTGGCCCTGGGCGACAATGTGACGGGGCTCGAGTTAAAAGTCAAAGAGGTTTACAAGTCCGACATCATTGCTAGAAAAGTCCAGAAATCATTAGGGTATCCTTACTGGACCAAAGATTGGAAACTGATGAATCGAAGTCTTTTTTCAGCGTTGAAACTGGAAAAACTGACCATGTTTGTAATTCTGACCATGATTGTGCTGGTGGGCGCCTTAAATATCATCAGCACATTGGTGATGGTGGTCATGGAAAAGACCCGGGATGTGGCTATTTTGAGGGCCATGGGGGCTTCCGCTCGAAGCATTATGAGTATTTTTATGTTTCAGGGTATTCTGGTCGGCGTCATCGGAACTTTGGCCGGCCTTTTGTCAGGCTTGGGCCTCTGCCAGTTATTGTCCAGGTATCAATTCATCAACCTACCCTCCGATGTTTACTATATTTCCAAATTGCCGGTTCAAGTGCTGGCTTCGGATGTGGCTATGGTGGCAGCCTCAGCGGTGGTCATTTCATTTCTGGCGACCCTTTATCCGGCCTGGTACGCATCAAGGCTGAACCCTGTGGAGTCCTTCCGGTATGAATGATCGTTTAGATGAGCCTGTTTTGCAGGCGGAAGGAATTTCCCGTGCCCCCATGTTGACCTTTGACGGGGTCAGCAAGTCTTTTATGCATTTGGGCGCTACCATTAACGTTCTGAAAGCGATTGATCTGGAAATTTATCCAGCCGACAGCCTCGCCGTTACCGGAGCGTCAGGCGTTGGAAAATCGACTCTGCTCAACATTATGGGAAGTCTGGATCCGCCAACCGGTGGAACCGTTAAGTTTGACGGGGACGACATTTATGAAATGGACCAGCGGAGTTTGTCCCTTTTGAGAAATCGTGAAATTGGGTTTGTGTTTCAGTTTCACCATTTGTTGCCCGAATTGAATGCTTTGGAAAATGCCATGATGCCGGCCTTGATCGCCCGATATTCCAAAAGGGAGGCGACCCAAATGGCTGAGGATGTGCTTTACAATGTGGGTCTTGAAAATCGTATGACCCATCGGGCCGGAGAGCTTTCCGGCGGCGAGCAGCAGCGGGTGGCCATTGCGCGGGCGCTGATCATGAATCCCAGATTGATTCTGGGAGACGAGCCGACGGGAAACTTGGATTGGGCCACCGGGGAGGAGATTGCCGAGCTGCTTTTTCGCCTGAACAGGGAGGCGGGTGTCGCTATGGTGATTGCAACCCATAACCAGAAACTGGCGGAAAAGATGTCGAAAACGATGGAGTTGATTGATGGTCATATTTGCTAGACGTATCCAGCAGTTAATGGTTTTATCTGCTAATGAATATGGAAGAAGGTCCTTCATCGTCTTCTTTCAGGCCTTTTTACTGGTCTCGATGCTGCTCTGTTTTGGGGTCGTCGACACGCCGGCTAAGGAAAAGAAAGGAACCATCTGTGTTCTGCCGTTCCAGATTAATGCGGCCAAGTCTTTTTCCCATCTTCTGGAAGGGTTGCAAAAGATGCTTTCATTCCGACTGAAACAAAACGGTTTTATGACGATTCCGCCTGCGGCTGTCAATAAAGACCCGATTGTCTTTTCAAAAGTTCTTCAGGATAAGGAGCTGGTTCGCCTCGGGAATCAGTTCAAAGCCGACTGGGTAGTGAAAGGGAGTATGACCCAGATCGGCGACAAGGGGAGTATCGACCTGAAAGTCGTTGATGTTTCGGGCAAAAAAATGCCTTTCTTTATTTTCCAGGTGATTGAAGATATGGACGAGGTTCCGGAGTCGGTAAAGCGACTGGCGCTGAGCGTTGAAGACCGGATTACCGGTGTTCCCCAAGTGGATTCCGTTCATGTGGCAGGGAACCGCCGGGTTGAAAAGGCTGCCATTCTGGCCGTCGTGAGCACGCAGCCCGGGGACAGGCTGGATTTGGATAAACTGGATCAGGATCTTCGAGACATCTATAAAATGGGGTATTTTAAAGATGTCACCATGGACGTATCGAACGGTCCGGCCGGCAAGGTGGTCACTTTTAATGTGGTGGAAAAGCCATCCGTGGGTAGGATCGTGTTTGTGGGCAATGATGAGTTTGATGATGAAGATCTGCAGAAAGAGCTTGGGATCAGTTTGTATTCTATTCTGGACTTTAATGTCGTTAAGCAAAGTGTCAACCGGCTCAATGATTTTTACAAGGATAAAGGGTATTACAACGCTGAAATAAAGGAGACCACCGAAACCCTTCCCAATAACGAGGTCCTGTTGAAGTACAACGTTACTGAAAATGACAAGGTCTATATTCTGAAGATCGAATTTCAAGGAAATAAGGCCTATGATAGCGATGAACTGAGCGACATCATGGAAACCCGTACAAAATGGTTTCTTTCCTGGATTACCAAGGCGGGAATCCTGGATAAGAAAAAGCTGGAATTTGATGCGCATAAAATTACGAGCTTTTACCATAATCATGGGTACATCAAGGCCAAGGTGGGAGAACCGAAAGTCTATTATGACGATAAAATCAAGGGATTGGTGGTTTCCATCGATATCAGTGAAGGTGAGCGCTATGAAGTGGATAAGGTGAATGTCGCGGGGGATCTTGTTGAACCCGCTGATCAACTTTTGAAAAATGTTGATATCGGTAAAGATGGTGAAGATAAGGTTTTCAACCGGGAGACCGTTCGAAAAGATATGATCCGGCTGCAGGATATTTATGCCAACGATGGTTTCGCCTACGCTGAGATCAAGCCGATCGTCAAAGAGGACGATGAGAATCATACGGCCGATATCACATATCATATCTCCAAAGGTCCCAAAGTCCGTTTTGAGCGCATCACCATTACCGGGAATGAGCATACGAGAGACAAAGTTATCCGGCGCGAGCTGAAGGTCATGGAGGGGGACTATTTCAGTGGACAGGGCTTGCAACGGAGTACTGAAAACCTGAAGCGTCTGGGCTTTTTTGAGGATGTGCAGTTCCATACCAAAAAGGGCACCCGGGATGATCTCATGGATTTGAACGTGGACGTCAAAGAGAAGGGAACTCGAACGTTCAGCGTGGGTGCCGGGTACAGCTCGGCCTATTCGGCCTTCGTGACCTTTTCGGTTGCCGATGAAAATTTTATGGGATTGGGACAGCGATTGTCGGCCACAGCCAGAATCGGTGGCAAGAATACGGAATTCGACGTCCGCTTTCTGGAACCCTGGCTTTTTGATACGCGTCTCTCTCTGGGCGCCGACATCTATAAGTTTACCCAGGAATATACGGACTACACGCGGGCCAGCTATGGTACTCGGATTTCCCTCGGTGCACCGCTCTATTTGGATTACACACGGGGAACTCTTATGTATGGCTACGATCATGCCAACATCAGCGACGTGTCTAATGACGCGAGCTATATCATTAGAGACATGACGGGCAATAACGTCACAAGCAGCCTGACACTGATTCTCAGACGGGACAGCAGGGACCAAACATTTAACGCTACCCGGGGTTCCATCAATGAGATTTCCGCCCAGTATGCCGGTGGATTCTTGCAGGGAACCGAACAGTTCACCAAATACCGAGCCAGATCAGCCTGGTATTTCCCCCTGTTCTGGAGCACGGTCTTTATGGTGCAGGGCCGAGCTGGATATATTGAGGACCGGGGTCAATTGTCCGCTTATCAAAAATTCTTCCTGGGCGGTATCAACACGATCCGCGGCTATGATTTCAATACCGTTTCCCCCATTGATCCGGCGACGGACGATTATATCGGTGGCGAAAAGATGATGGTCTATAATCTGGAATACCATTTCCCACTGCTCAAGGAGCAGGGGTTGACGGGCCTCGTCTTTTTCGATGCCGGTAATGTGTGGACCACTGAATCCGCGGACGCTTATAATTTCAGCGGTCTTATGAAATCGGTGGGTGCCGGCGTCAGGTGGTTCTCACCGCTGGGGCCGCTTCGCCTGGAGTATGGCTGGAAACTGGACACGCAGCCATTGGATGATAGCGCCGGAAAATGGGAATTTAGTATCGGCGGAGAGATGTAATTAAGTAGTGCCCATCCACGAATGGCCAATTTGCCCGATTTCGGCGTCAGGCCTCAAATTATAATCCTCGAAATACTTCAATGTATTCCTGCGGTTATAATTATCGCCTTCCTTGAACTCGAACAAATTTTCTCATCCGTGGAGGGACACTGAGTAATGAAAAACCAATTGAAAGGGGATCAAAATGAAAAAGATTTTTTTAGGTTTATTGGGTGCGACGTTTTTATTTTCCATGCAGTACACGGGTGCTTTCGCCGGTGACGTCAAAATCGGCGTACTCGATATGAAGCGTCTTCAGCAGCATTCGGCGAATTTCCAGCGGATCAAGGAAGAATTGAAGAAAAAATATAATGCATTTCAGAAAAAATTGGATGTGGAAAGGCAGCAGATTGATAAGCTGGAAAAGGATTTGCAAAAGCAGGCTATGATGTTGAGCCTGGATGCCAAAGAAAACAAGGAAATGGAATTGGGAAAACTGACCCGGCATTACAAATACATGGTCGGCGAAGTTACTCAGGAAATGAAAGATGCGGAGTTTGAGGCCACCCGCAAGGTCGGCAGAGAGATTGAAAAGGTTGTTGAGAAAATTGGTAAGAAGGAAGGGTACACACTCATTCTGGAGCAAGGCACCATGGGGCTTGTCTACTACAACGATGCCATCGATATCACCGCTCAGGTGATCAAGGCCTACGATATGATGAAACAATAGGAGAGAGAGATTTTTGGAAATACCGTTAAAAGAAGCAGCAGAAATAGTGGCCGGTAAGTGTGTCGGCGATGAAAAATTTGTTGTTACGGGAATCAATTCTCTTGATCAGGCCGGTCCCGCGGAGCTTTCTTTTTTTTCGGATCACCGTTACGGTGAAAGCCTGAAAAACACAAAAGCCGGCGCCCTGCTGGTTTCTAAGATCAATGATCAATTCACCGGACCTCAGGTGTTGACGACCCATGTGGCACTGGCTCATGCGAAACTCGCCGCTTTTTTTGCCGTGCCGCCCAGCCGATATCCCGGCGTCAGCGCTGACGCTGTTATTGGCGAGAATTGCCGGCTGGGGGAAGATGTCTCTATTTTCCCCATGGTGTACGTGGGCGAGGATTCCGAAATCGGTGATGGGGCGACACTCTTTCCGGGGGTCGTAATCGATCGAGACGTCAAGATCGGAAAAAGAACCATTCTTTATCCCAACGTAACGGTCATGCGGGGCTGTGTTATCGGAAACGATGTTATTGTTCATGCGGGAACCACTATCGGGAGCGACGGTTTCGGTTTTGTGCAGGATGGTCAATCGTCCGTGAAAGTCCCTCAGACCGGGATCGTTCAAATCGATGACCACGTTGAAATCGGCGCCAATAATTGTATTGACCGTGCTGCATTCGGGAAAACCTGGATTAAGCAAGGCGTCAAGACCGATAACCTGGTTCAGATCGCTCATAACGTGGTGATTGGTGAACATTCGATTATTGTGGCGCTCACGGGGATTTCAGGAAGCTCACGGTTGGGTCGGGGCGTGCTGATTGGGGGACAGGTCGGGATAAACGACCACGTAGAGATTGGAGACGGAGCGATGGTGGGCCCCCAGTCGGGCGTGGCGAAGTCGATTCCCTCCGGGGGAATCTTTTCCGGCACTCCCGCCATGCCGCACCGTGCCTACCTTAGGAATACGGCCATAATCGCGAGGCTGCCCCAATTGGGTGAGCGCCTTCGGGATCTCGAGAAGAAAGTTCGTCAATTGGAAAGCCGTCTTGAAAAACAGGGTGGACCGGCCCTGTCAGGAAAGGATAACGCGGATCATGAAAAGGAGTGAATGCCCAATGGAACTTCCCTTGAACTATCATGAGATCACGGAAATTCTTCCCCATCGCTATCCGTTTTTATTGGTGGACAGGATTATCGAGCTTGAGTTGAACAAAGCGGTTGTGGGAATCAAGAATGTAACGGCCAACGAACCTTTTTTTCAGGGGCATTTCCCGGGCGAACCCATCATGCCGGGAGTTCTTATCATTGAGGCCATGGCGCAGGTGGGCGGTATTCTGGCACGGTTATCCATCCCCGGTGTCATGGACAAGGAAAACCCTGACCCCATCCGTTTCGTGGCCATCGATAAGGTGAAATTCAGGAAACCGGTGGTCCCCGGTGACCAGATTCGGTTTGAAGTTGAACCTTTGAGAACCGGAACAAAGGTATGGAAGGTGGCCGGAAAAGCCCTTGTGGAGGGTCAACTGGTGGCAGAAGCGGTTTTGGTGGCAACCATTGGATAATTCAATAGACATACACCCCTTGGCCGCAGTAAGCCCCGGTGCGAAGATTGCCCCGGGTGTCAAGATCGGTCCGTTCAGCAGCGTGGGGGCCCATGTGGTCATTGGCCGCGATACCCAAATCGGCGCCCATGTGGCCATTGAGGGACATACGACCATCGGGGAACGGAACCGGTTTTATCCTTTTTCTTCCATCGGCACCCCCCCCCAGGATGTGGGTTACGGGGATGAGGATACCCGGCTGGTGATGGGCGACGACAATATTGTCAGGGAATATGTCACCATTAATCGCGCCACCACAAAGGAAGAATGGGAAACCGTCATCGGAAACCACAACTACTTGATGGCATACGCCCATGTGGCCCACGACTGCCGTCTTTCCGACAGGGTCATTCTGGGAAATGGCGCCACCCTGGGCGGGCATACCCATATTGGTGAATACGCCATTTTAAATGCTTTCCTGGCGGTCCAGCAGTTTGTGAGAATCGGGGCACATGCCTTTCTGGGCGCCAAAGCAGGGATTGACCGTGATGTTCCCCCTTTCATGATCACCGCCGGTCCGAGGGCCAAGCTCTATGGCGTCAATCAGAAGGGGCTTCTAAGACGCGGTTTTTCACAAGAGACCATCGATATTTTGAAAAATGCGTACCGTATTTTATGGCGGCAAAATAAACGGCTGGATGTGGGCATTTTGCAGGTGCAGCAGGAACTGGAGATGATACCGGAGCTGAAAACGCTTCTCGATTTCCTTTCCGGGTCAAAACGGGGTGTGATCCGGTGAAAAGGCACCCTGAGAAAACCATCGGGCTGATTGCGGGCGGCGGGCAGTTCCCACTGCTGGTGGCGGATGCAGCAAGAAAGCAGGGAACGCGCGTGGTGGCGGTGGCCCACCAAGGCGAGACCGATGCCGCGTTATCGGATAAGGTGGATGAGATCGTATGGATCAAACTGGGTCAACTGGGTCAACTCATCAAGACGTTTAAACAATTCGGCGTCACTAAAGCGCTGATGGCAGGTTCCATCGCCAAAAAGAAGATGTTTGAAATGCGTCCGGATCTGAAGGGCCTTGCCATCATGAGCAAACTGGCGATTTTCCATGATGACGACATCCTCCGTTCGATCACCGCTGAATTTGCCAAAGAAGGGGTTGAGATTGTCAGCTCAACCCTTTTCCTGCCCGATCTTCTGGCGCCTGAAGGTTGTCTGACCAAACGGCAGCCCACTAAGAGTGAATGGACGGATATCCGTTTTGGCTGGAAGATCGCGAAAGCGTTGGGTCGTCTGGACATCGGTCAAAGCGTTGTGGTGAGGAAAAAGACAGTCCTGGCTCTTGAGGCCATCGATGGGACCGATGCCACCATTCTTCGCGGAGGTGCTCTGGCGAAAGAAAAGGCGGTCGTGGTGAAAGTCAGCAAACCGAGGCAGGATCTTCGTTTTGACGTGCCCTGTGTGGGAATGGAAACCATTTCCGTCATGAGGCGGATCAAGGGTGCTGTTCTGGCGGTGGAAGCCGGGCGGACCCTGATGTTTGACAGATCTGACATGGTGGAAGCGGCGGACAGGGAAAAGATAGCGGTGGTTGCACTTGAAAACTCTCCAGGAGATGAGGGGTGAAAAAGGAAAAACTTAGGGTCGCGGTGATCGGTGTGGGCCATCTGGGTGAGTATCATGTTCAGAAATATAAAGCCATGCCGGACGTGGAACTCGTGGGTGTAGTGGACGTGGATCCAAAGCGCGTTGAGGAGATCGCCAATCGATATGATACGAACGCGCATCAGGATCACTCCCGCATTCTGTCGGAAGTAGATGCCGTGAGCCTGGCCGTTACAACCGAGATGCATTTTGAAGTGGCAAAAGATGTGTTGGCCAACAATGTTCACATGCTCATCGAAAAGCCGATTACCTACGATCTGAAGGAAGCGGATAAGCTGATCCATATGGCCCGTGAACGGAATCTGGTGCTGCAGGTGGGATTGATTGAGCGGTTTAATCCGGCCATCAAAAAGCTGGAGCCTCTTCTCAAAAATCCTGTCTTTATCGAATCTCATCGAATGAACCTGTTTACAACCCGGGGGCTGGATGTGGATGTGGTTCTCGATTTGATGATTCATGATCTCGATATTATTCTTCATTTGGTTAAGAGCGAAGTCAAAGAGGTTCATGCGGTCGGAATGCCCGTCATTACTGGAAAAACGGACATTGCCAATGTTCGCCTGATATTCTGGGACGGAACCGTGGCCAATTTGACCGCCAGCCGTGTTTCAGGAAAGATGTTAAGGAAAATTCGGGTGTTTCAGCCGGATGCCTATTTTTCAGCAGACTGTGGGAAACGCCAGCTCACTGCCATCAAGCTGGATGCAATCGCCAAAGATGCCAATGATTTTCCTGAAGTTGCCACCAGCAAGGAAACATATGAAGGGACCGATCCGCTGGCCGATGAAATTTCTTCCTTTGTGTTCGCTGTTCAGAACGGTTCGGAGCCCATTGTGACGGGTGAGGACGGACGGAATGCCTTGAGCGTCGCGCTGAGCATTATTCATCAGATTGAGCGAGGCTGTCAGAATTTCGAGCCTATCTGTAAATAGGAAGGATCGCAAACTGGTCGTTCTGGTTGCGGGAGAAGCCTCCGGCGACCTTCACGGGGCAAACCTGGTCCATGCCATCAAAGTGTTATGCCCTGATGTCCTTTTCTGCGGAATCGGCGGGGATCAAATGGGACGGGCAGGCGTTGAGCGGTTTGTAGCGTCGGCGGACATGGCCGTGGTGGGCTTGGCGGAAATATTCGGCAAGTTTCGCATTCATGTAAAGGCCGCCAATATCCTCAAATCTATTTTTAAACGTTACCGCCCCGATCTCCTGATTCTGATCGATTATCCCGGTTTCAATCTCTACATGGCCCGAATCGCCAAGAAAATGAAGATTCCGGTTCTATTCTACATCAGTCCTCAGGTATGGGCATGGCGGCGCGGCAGGGTCAAGAAGATCGCCAAACGGGTTGATAAAATGGCGGTTATTCTCCCCTTTGAAAAAGCCTTTTTCCGGAAAAGCGGCATTGACGTGGATTATGTGGGGCATCCCCTGATGGACGCTTTTGAAAAAAGGGCGGATAAGGAGGAACTCGCAGTCCGCAATCCGCAATCCACGGTCCTCAATCCGGTTATTGGCCTGGTTCCCGGCAGTCGAAGAGAAGAGATTTTGAATCTTCTCCCCGTCATGATTGGAGCCGGAGAAATTCTGAAAACCGAATATCCCCAAATTCGTTTTGTTCTGCCGATTGCAGGGACCATTCCTTTAAAATGGCTTTCGAGGTTCCTTCGAAATACCACGTTGGATATCGAAATCTATCACGAAGGCATCTATGGTGCCTTAAATCAGTGCCACTTTGCGTTTGTAACTTCTGGCACAGCCACACTGGATGCTGCCATTATGGGGGTCCCCATGGTGGTGATTTATAAAGCGAAACGGTTGACGTACGAGGTTGGAAAACGGGTCATCAAAGTGCCTTATCTGGGTCTGGTGAATCTTGTGGCGGAGGAAAGTGTGGCGCCCGAGTTAATCCAGGATGACGTAACGCCTGATAAAATGGCCAAGGCGGGAAAACGCTTCTTGGCAGACAACGAATTGCGACAGCAAACAATTGGTAAATTGAACAGGGTAAGAGAAAATCTTGGCAGGGGAGGGGCCTCTGACAGGACCGCCCGAATTGCCGCCCAAATGATGGGTTGTTCAGGATAGGAGATAAGATGTCCAAAACAATCCTTGTCGTCGATGATGAAACCAGTATTTTGCAGTCCCTGGAGGGTATTTTAGCAGATGAGGGATTCGAGGTTGTCATCGCCGGAAGTGGCCTTGAGGCATTGGAAAAGGTTGAAGAAATGATGCCTGATCTGGTCCTGTTGGACATATGGATGTCGGGGCTGGATGGAATCGAAACCCTTGAAAAAATGAAGGCCCTTTACCCGAGGCTCCAGGTTATCATGATGTCGGGACATGGCAATATTGAAACAGCCGTCAAAGCAACCAAAATGGGGGCCTACGATTATATTGAAAAACCTCTGTCACTTGAAAAACTGCTGCTCTCCATCAATAATGCCATGGCCCATGCCCGGTTGACGGAAGAAATTCATTTCTTGAAGGAAAAGGAAATGAAGAAACACAACATTGTGGGAGAGAGTAAGACCATGGCGGATCTGAAGGAACAGATTCGTATTGTGGCTCCCACCAATGCATGGGTTCTCGTTTCCGGGGAGAATGGAACCGGCAAAGAGCTCGTTGCCCACACCATCCATCGCTTGAGTCATCGAAGTGGCAACCCGATGATCGAAGTGAACTGCGCGGCGATTCCCGAAGATCTCATTGAAAGCGAGCTCTTCGGGCACGAAAAAGGCGCTTTTACAGGGGCTTCTACCATGAGGAAGGGGAAGTTCGATTCGGCCCATGAAGGCACTATTTTTCTGGATGAAATCGGTGATATGAGTCTTAAAGCCCAATCCAAAACCCTTCGGATTCTTCAAGAGCAGAAATTTGAACGGGTTGGCGGTACAAAGACCATCGAAGTGGATGTTCGAGTTATTGCCGCCACCAACAAGGACCTGGAGAAAGAGATTGAGAAAGGAACTTTCCGAGAGGATCTTTATTTTCGGCTCAATGTGATTCCCATGCGGGTCCCGTCTTTGAGAGAGCGCGCGGAAGATATTCCCAGCCTTGTAAAAGAATTCGTTTCGGAATTCGCGCTGAGTGCCAAAGTGGAGCCCAAAATGTTCCCGTCGGAAACCATTGAGCTCCTTCAGAAATATGACTGGCCCGGTAATGTGCGGGAATTGAAAAACCTGATTGAAAGACTCATGATTATGACGCAAAGCGACGTCATTACCCCGAAAGACATTCCGGCACCTTTTAATCAAACTGTAAAATCCGTGCGCGTGGGCGTGGAGTCCGGTTTCAGTTCGGATTCTCTGAAGGAAGCGAAAGGGGAATTCGAAAAGGCGTTTATTGAGGAAAAACTCAACGAGTACAATGGCAACATCTCCCAAACCGCTGAAGCCATCGGTATTGAGCGAAGCAACCTCCATAAAAAAATAAAGCAGTACAACCTGGGCCGGTAAGGCGACTCTTATAGAGGTTTTGCAATTATGGGATTTGAAGCGGTGCCTGAGGTGGTGGTGCCGATCTGTTGAGATGCCGGGTAAGTTACCGGATTGATAAAAACAGTATCCTCCGCCGCCACCACACTCGCGGCATGTCGAATGGTTTTCCACGGGTTCGCCGACGAACCATCGTTTGCATCATTTCCATTGGGATCCACATAATAGGCGATGCCGCTCGCGGTGGCCCAATCAGGTGCAAGATCCAACCACTGGGCAACGCCATTCGATAGCAGGAGCGAAAAGAAGCAGGCCAGTACACGCGTTAAATTCCTATACGCAATAAAAAACACCCTCACGCAAAGTCGCAAAGAAGTATGCGGAAATTGTCCCTAAAGCTTTACGCCTTGCATGAGACATTTGGGTGGCGGCTAAACCGCTTCGAATTAAATGCCCACTTCTTTCTTGAATTGACCGATACCCATGTCTTCAATCACTTTGGTAAGCCGCCATTTTTTGGGAAAGTCCTTATACCAGTTCATGATCTTGTCAATGGCGGCCATGGCTTCATCGTCTGTTAGATCTTCCGCCACCAGTTGGGCAAGAGCGGGTTTGGACGCAGCATTGCCTCCCACTACAAGCTTCCATCCTTTTTTGCCGCCGATGAGGCCCAAATCCTTGATATAGGATTCAGCGCAACAATTCTGACAACCGGAAACACCCATCTTGAATTTGCTCGGCAGGGCCATACCGCAGTACATTTCATCCAGTTTAATGCCGATACCGACGGCGTCCTGCTGGCCCAGCGTGCAGAAGGTTGTTCCCGGGCAGAGCTTTACACTGCGAACACACAGCCCCACCGGGTTGGCTGATTTCATCCCCAGCTCTTCCCATATGGGGTCAATATCTTCTTCCTTTACGCCTACAAGGGCGATTCTGGCGGCGCTGGTCAGTTTGACCGCCGCCAGGGAATATTTTTCTGAGATATCGGCAATTTTTCGCAGAATTTCGGGTGTGCAAAGGCCGCCCTTAATATCCGGAACGATTGCGTAGGTTTCTCCATCTCTTTGAATGAGTGCCCCTTTTTCAAGAATGCTTTTCTTCTTTCCCAATTTTCCCTCCCCGTTATTTGGTTTTATAAAAGCGGTCCCACCAGTTGCGCCGCATTTTCCGTGAATCGCTGTATCACGGAGCGCTGTCGCCATTCCGCCAGGTTGATCATGCTGGAATTAGACAGGTATTTCATTTGCATCTCCCTTATCTGTTCCGTAAATGCCAAATCATATATGAAAAGGGAGATTTCAAAGTTAAGCCAGAGGCTGCGCATGTCAAGATTGACCGTTCCGAAAACACTGATCTCATCATCCACCGTAATGGATTTGGTGTGCAGCAGTCCGCCGTTGAATGCCGCAATGCTGATGCCTGCGCTCATGAGATTGTCAAAGAGGGAACGACTTGCGTAATGGACCAACCGGGAATCCACTTCAGCCGGTACCACAATGGTGACGTCCACGCCACGGTGGGCGGCGGAAATAAGGGCAGTCATAAGCGAGTCATCGGGCACGAAATAGGGAGTGGTCAACAACAGCCTTTTTCGTGCTCCGTAAATGGTTGTCAGCAGCAGTTGATGAATAATTTCCGGTCTGATGGCCGGGCCGGACGGCACCACCTGGACCGGGATTACGCCTTTTTCAGGAATGGAGCGGATATCGCTCGTTTTTTCAAGGGCTTCAAGGCCTTCTCCCGTATCCAGTTCCCAATCCTCAATGAAAGTACCGGCAAGCGCTTCCACGCTGGGACCTTCCATGCGAACCATGGCGTCGATCCATTGGCCCACGCCTTCTTCCTGTTTGAAAAAGCGGGGGTCCACCAGGTTCTGGCTTCCCGTGTAGGCGATTTCACCATCAATAACGACGATTTTTCGATGATTGCGCAGGTCCGCCCGGGTCACCAACATACGCAATGGACCCACCGGAAGGGATGCTACAATATGAATGCCCGATTTGTGAAGTCTTTGGACCAGTTCACTCCGGAGGAAGTTTTTGCTGCCAACAGCGTCCACCAGGACCCGGCAGATGACCCCCCGTTTGGCAGCGCCAAGGAGTGCTTCTGCCACTTCGTCAGCCTTTCCCCCCACGGTCCAGATATAAAATTCCAGGTGGCAAGTGCTTTTGGCATTTTTGATATCTTCAATGATGCTGTCAAAGACCGTTTCAAAATGGTCCATGAGGTGTAGTTTGTTGCCACGCATGGTGGGAAAACCGGCCACTTTTTCAGCATGAAGCTGAAGGCCTTTCATGGCGGTGGTACCCGCGGGCGGTTTTTCGCGGTGTGCCCGTTTTTGAAGCGTTACTTGCCAGCTTCGATACAAATCATGAATTTTGGCTGCACGGGCCAGATATTGATCGCCGATGCGGCTTTCACCGATCAAAAAATAGAAAATGGCGCCGACAAAGGGAATGCTGAAAATGACAGTGAGCCATGCCAGGGATACCCCCACAGGCCGCCGCCGCATAATGACACGGATGGAAAGCCCGATGACGATAAGCCAGTGGGCCGTGAAAAACAGGGTGGTGGTCAAAGTGACATCCATCATGGCAGGTAACTCGGTTTTTTGAGCAGGAGATAATATAAATAATTGCTTATGGTATTCGGTGGGACGTAAAAATCAACAAAAATCGGAGCATCGGCGCTACCCTCTCCTAAATTTCAGCTTCCTCGAAATAATATATTCGTACCTGATGGCCATTGCGGTTGTAACCGATGAAGATAAATCCGGCGCGTGGCCATACGGCCTTTCGGAAAGTCCTGTTGAGGTCTTCATTCTAAAGGGTCAGCAGGATTCCGATGGGCTCCCGTTCCACCTCCTGTTTCAGCAATCGATCTGGCCATGCCATCCTGAGGAAACCGTTTGGGATTCCTTCCATCCGTGGATAGGAAAAACGCCGGAATGGCGGTTCTTGTTTTGAAACGCGGCCACCCGTTGCGGTCGGGTTCTACTTGATGGTTTTATTCAACTCTTCGATGGTCGTCGTATCATCGTAGATGCCGGCCGTCACCTGATAGGGCTGTCCCGGGACCTGGGTCATAAAACTGATTTTTCGGGAAGGCTTATCCTCACCCAGCTTTTCCCACCAGTATTCGACCCAAATACCGTTGGGATTGGCGGATCCTTCACACATTTCCAGATTATGCAGTTTTCGTTTGGACTCATCCGGATTCCTGTCATAGATTTTGGATAGATCCAAACCGATGAGTTTTTTGTTCGGGTGTGTGGCGACCTTCTTTTCAGTGCAGTTGACCGCCCACACATAACTGTCTTTCCAGATGAACTCCTTGGCCGATAATACGGTATGGCCTACACGGTGGGCATTCTTGTGGATGAGAATTTCGGTATCGGCCACAACGGCACCGTCATCGGTTACCATGCCGACGCCTGGTATGACCCGTCCACAGATACGACTGTGGCGGTTCTGAACAATACCAACTCACCTCTCTTTGACGATGACCGCGGTGCAACGAAGGAAATCGCCGCGGGGATCCTGGCGCGTTTGAAAGAGTAGCAAAGAAGAACTTTCGAATAAGTGGGGCAGGGGGCGACCACCCTCAATCTTCGATTCGCCGATTCTTGTCGCATGGCCGCTCGTTCCAGCCGTATCCAGGGCTCGTTGAGGCCATGTTATTCTTTGTGGGACCTTATTCCTTGACCCCCGGGTGTGCATCGTTTAGTATTCCTCCCGACTTGTCCGAACCTCAACCAACCGTTTAGCACAAACAGCCAAACGCAGATTGTCTGCATAACCGGGGCATATTGCCCTTTGAATCGGAACGGCGCTGTAGTTTAATTCACAATCCCCTTTTCCCTTTGACTTCATTCACAGTAGCGGATTTCACTTTGCAATCCATTTTCCGGGAGATTCCAAGATGCTCAAAAAATGCAGAATTACGATCATTTTTTCCATGGCAGTGGCGTTATTGATGGTTTTTACAGCCATTCCAGCCTTTGCCGAAACCCCCAAGGCCAAGATTGTCCGGGATAATTTCGGTGTCCCCCATGTCTATTCCGATACGCTCGAAGGCCTGTTTTTCGGATTCGGTTATGCCACGGCCCAAGACCGGCTTTTTCAAATTGAAATGTTTCGGCGTACTTTCTGGGGCCGGCTCTCCGAGGTTCTGGGTGAGAAACTGCTTCCCTTTGACCAGGGAAACCGGCGGGACAATCTGACGCTGGCGCAGATCAAAAGACAGATCGAAGGGCTTCGCCCCCAAGTGCAAACGGTTATGAAGTCATACGCAGCGGGCATCAACGCCTACATCGCGGAAGCCGTTGCCGATCCGGACAAAAAGCTTCCCAAGGAATTCAAGGACCTGGGGTTTACTCCTGGCCCCTGGTCATCCGAGGATGTGGCGGCTGATTTTCTGTCGGTCATGGGGTTTTTCATGGATGTGTCGGCCGAACTGGCCAATGCCTCAATGATGAAGTTCCTGGTTGAAAAACACGGACCTCAAAAGGGCCGGATCGTCTTCGACGATTGGTGCTGGGGGTATGATCCCGAAAGCCCCACCACCATCCATCGCCGATTCACCCTTCCCCGGGGAAGGGCCGTGCAACAAAGTGCCGGCTCAAATAGCCCCCTGATGAACGCGGCCCTGGAGACTGCTTTTCGCGCCGAAACGGCACTGGCCCGAGAGCAGGCTCAGTGGCGGTTTTTCATGGAATGGACCGGTTACGGGCATCCCGCCAGTTATGCGGTAACGGTTGCGCCATCCAAATCATCCACCGGACATTCGGAAATCATGGGCGGCCCCCAGTTCGGATTCGAACTTCCTTCCGCGCTCTATGAAGTGGGGCTTCACGGGGCCGGAATTGACGTCGTGGGCTCGACCCTCACCGGTTACCCCTTTGTCATGTTCGGGCACAACCGTTGTGCCGCCTTCTCATCCACCGCGGGAATCGATAACATCGAGGACATCTACGCGGAAAAACTCAATCCGGACAATCCCAGACAGTACCGGTATCAGGGGGCGTGGCGGGATATGGAAGTGCGCTCCCACACCTTTTGCATCAAAGGGAAAGCGGAGCCGGTCGTCAAGGAGGATCTTTATACGGTCCATGGCCCCGTCTTTTTTGTGGATGAGGCCCACAACGTTGCTTTCAGCAAACGGCTCAGCTGCAAAGACCGGTTCATGCGGGGGTTGAGTTCTTTCTTCGACCTGATGAACGCTGAGACCGTTCCTGAATTTTACCGGGCGGCTCAGGAAAGCGACATGTCCATCAATTACTTCTTCGCCAACACGGATGGGGACATCGCCTATTACCACCTGGGTCTTCATCCCATTCGGCCCGCGGGGTACGATATCCGCCTGCCGGCGCCCGGGACCGGTGAATATGAATGGCAGGGGTTTCTGCCCAAGACGGAAAACCCCCATGCCGCCAATCCCGAAAACGGCCTTTTGGTCAACTGGAACAATCAACCCGCTCCCGGCTGGGGACACGGGGATCTGGCCACTTCCGATGTGTGGGGCGGATGGGGACGCGATGATCGGGTAACGGCCATTTTACGCCAGGCCGAAGCCAAGAAGAAGATCGGCTTTGAGGACATGGAGGGGATCATCAGAAATATCGCTTTTTACGACAAGCGAGCCCTCAACATCAAGGATCTGATGATTGAGATCCTGAAAAAGGATGGCACATCCGAACCCGAGACGGCCAAGGCCCTGGAACTCCTGGCCCGCTGGGATAATCTCCAGACCGATGGGGATGGGAACGGCTTTTGTGATCAACCGGGGGCCGCCATCTTCGACAGCTGGTGGCAAAAGGTCATCCCCGCCACCTTTGAGGATGAATTTTCCGGATACAAGAATGTCTTCGGGCAGAGTGCCGTTCAGATCCTCTCCAACCGGTACCACGGGTATACCCTCTTCATGAAAGCACTTCAGGGAAAGACCGGGACGGATTTCTTTAACGGCAGGAAGGTGGAGGTGTTGAAGCAGAGTCTCGTGGACGCCCTGGCGGATTTGGCCCAAAAACAGCCGGACCGCAAAATGGACGGTTATCGCCTTAAAACGCCCATGGACCTCTTTCACCCTGTCACCGTGCTGGGATACTTTCTCCATCAGCCCATCACCAGTTCGTCCGGCCGGTTGCCCCCTTATCCGAAGGTGGACCGGGGAACGGAAAACCATATGGTGGATCTGGTGGCGGGTGCCATTCGCGGACAAAATATCACGGCTCCCGGAACCAGCGGGTTCATCAATGCCGCGGGCGAAATGAGCAAACATCTGAACGACCAGTATCAGATGTTCGTGGATTTCACCTACAAACCCATGTTGTTTTACCCCCACCAACTGGGTGAGTGGAAGGATAAAGCCGTGGAAGTGAAACAGTAATATCAGGTTCCCGAAAAGGAGCCCTTTTGTAAGGGGGGGCAAACGGCGTTTGCCTCTCTTCAAAATGGGGTTTCCTTTCGGGAGGGACAACAGCCTTGCGGGTGCCCCGTATTTCCCGGGGGCAGATCATACCATCCAAAGTCATTCACAGCTGTTGGCTTCAGAAATCATAGATTTCACGCACCATCTTACGAAACCATGGGGGCTTCTCCGAAAGAATGTAGATCAGAAGCAAAGCTGTGATGGGAACGGGAATGAGCAGATCAATAAAAGCAAGAACCAGCAGGAACGACAAAATCTTCGTCTTCTGTTTCATGGTGATTCTCCGAAGGTATCGTCATCGCTCAGCCCTTTTTTGAGCCATGCGCGAAGTGCCTACCGATCGTTATTCCTGAAGGGTAACTTTGTTACGATGCTGCAAATTAGACCTGCAATTTGTTAGCCCATTCTATTGATGCGCGATATGCCTGGTTTACTTTTGCCGTGTCAAGGCTGAGCTGATTCACCATGGCATCGCTTCGATCAAATTTCGCTTCTTCAAAATAGCGGGCCAGCTTCAACATCGGTACATATTCATTGTTTTCCTCCATGCACAGCGCCCCTTTGAGCTTGTCGGTCAGGGGGAGATACTTAACGATCTCAGCCATGGGCCGGTTCAGCAAGGCTTCCAAAAGGGAAAACATGCCCAGCAGGAAAAGCGAATCCGGTTCAAATCCCCAGAAATCATGATCCATGCCAACCTGTTCCAGAAATTTCCCCCGTTGTGCGGAAAGGAAAACCAGTTCGGAAGCATGCGGGCTCTCCGACATTTGTGACAGGAGTACGACTCTGAGCCAGTTCCTTAGATTATTCCAACCCAGCATGGTAATGGCGTCTTTAATGGAATCAAATTTCCGGCGAAATCCGAATGAAGCTGAATTAAGATATGAAAGCAGGCGGAAGCTGATGGTGACATCTGCCTGAATGGTGGCGGCAAGTTCTGAAAAATCAGGATCCTTCTGTTCGATTGCTTCCATGAGTCTAAACTTGGCAACAGTTCCGGACAAGACTTCCTTGACGGACATGGTTTCCGGCTGTTTGAAGAAAGACCCCTCGAACAATGAGAACCCTGCCTTGCTGCAAATATCGAAACCGGTCTGATTGTCCACCCGGTCGGCCAGCATTATGGAATCATGGGGCGCTGCTTTACGGCAGGCCTCCGTCAGGTCGGGCTGCATCATGGTGGAAGTATTCAGACAGATCATATCCGCCAGGTCAAAAAAAGGTCGACGGCTCTCGTAATCTTTAATCCAGGAGACCGCAACCTGGTAGCCGTCCGCTTTCAACTCTGCCAGTACGGGAATCAAAGAATCGGAACCTACGGCAGGATCGGTGATTTTAACGACGGTACGACCCGGAGGGAGGGCATAGGGAAGATTGTCCAAGATATTTCCCCGGGAGAAACTCACCATGATCTTTTTGTCTTTGTCCATTCTCTGCTCAAGGGCAAGAGAAGTTCCCGACATAAGATCAGCCGTTATGACATCATCCGTTTTGGAACAGATGGTTCGTTCTCCACCGGCGGACATGTAAACCAGTTCATATCCCCAAAGCCTCCTTTTGGTGTCAAATATGGGAAGCCGGGCAAAGGTTACAGGCGCCAATTGGTTGTCACTCGTTCGGTTATCCATCACTCCTCCGTCCGGATACAATTTGCATTATTCAGGAACCGGAGTGGCTCCCCAGATATTTTCAGCATATTCGAGAACCGCTCTGTCGCTGGAAAATTTCCCCATATTGGCGGTATTCAGAATCGACATCCGTGTCCATTTTGCCTGGTCCCGATACATCCCGGCAACGGTCTGCTGTGTCTCGGCATAGTCTTCAAAATCAGCAAGCACCAGGTAATAGTCTCCCTGATCCAGCAGAGAGTTGACGACGGGCTTAAACAGACGGGGTTCGTCCGGTGAAAAATATCCCGAATCGATCATGTCGATAATACGTTTAAGATCCTTGTTTTTTTCATAATGCGCTCTCGAAAAATACCCTTCCTGTCTTTTCTTTACGACTTCATCCGCTGTAAGACCGAAAATAAAGATATTGTCTCTGCCGACTTCTTCCATGATTTCCACGTTGGCACCATCCAGTGTCCCGATGGTCAATGCCCCGTTCAATGCAAATTTCATATTGCCTGTGCCGGATGCTTCAAGGCCGGCTGTGGAAATCTGTTCGGAAATATCCGCTGCGCAAATGAGCTTTTCCGCTTGGGAAATGCAGTAGTTGGGCAGAAAGATGACGCCGAGTTTTCCCCTGGTCAGCGGATTCCTGTTTATGGTCTGTGATACCGAAGTGATCAGTTTAATGATCAGTTTCGCCAGGAAATAGGCAGGCGCCGCTTTTCCGGCAAAGAAAAAGGTGCGGTTGCTCTCCCAGGCGTCAGGGTCTTCCCGGATAACATTGTACAGATGGATCACATGAAGGATATTGAGCAGTTGACGTTTGTATTCATGCATCCGCTTGGCGTGGACGTCAAACAGAGTATTGGGATTGACCCCCATTCCGGTTTTTCTTAAGGTGTATCTTGCCAGCCGCTTTTTGTTTTCCAGTTTAACTTGACGCCATTCGGATTGAAATGAGGAATCGTCTGAATAGGGGATCAGTTGTTTAAGATGGTCGAGATTGGAAACCCATTCAGGACCGATAACAGAGGTAATGAGTTTTGACAGCCCGGGGTTGGATTGATACAGCCATCGTCTGGGAGTGATTCCGTTGGTGACGTTTCTGATTCGATGCGGATACACCCGGTTGAAATCTCTGAACAGACTGCTCCGTAAAATTGCGGAATGGAGTGCCGCAACGCCGTTGACCGAATGGCTGCCGGTGATGGCCAGGTGGGCCATGCGGACCCTTTTTACAGCTCCCTCCTCAATAATCGACAGCTTGGACAGTAATTCAGATTCGTTCGGGTATTCGGCTTTTAGTTTATCCAGGAAGCGTTGATTGATTTCGTAAATGATCTCCATGTGCCTAGGCAGAAGCCTGCTCAGCAAAGAAACCGGCCAAGTTTCCAGGGCTTCCGGCAGGACGGTATGATTGGTGTAGGCAAAGGTTTTCTCGCAGACGGACCATGATTCATCCCAGCCAAGGCCGTGCTCATCCATGAACAGACGCATCAGTTCCGGGATAGCGATGGATGGATGGGTGTCATTGAGTTGGATGGCCGCCCACTCGGAAAACCCGTCAAAGGATTGGTGATCGGTCTGATATTGACTGATGATATCCTGCAGGGTTGCTGAAACAAAAAAATACTGCTGCTTGAGCCTCAATTCCCTGCCCCGCTCTATTTCATCGCTGGGATAAAGAACCTTGGAAATGGATTCACTCAGGACTTTTGCTTCCGCAGCCCCGATATAGTCACCCCGATTAAAAAACGCCAGGTCGAACTCCCTGCTGGATGTGGCCGTCCATAGCCGCATGTTGGTGACGAAATCGTCGCCAATCCCCGGCACCAGGGTATCACAGGCTCTGGCCATGACATCCTGTGTGTCAACCCAGCGGTACCGCATATTTCCGTGAATGTCCTGATAAAGCTCAGTACGTCCATAGAATTTGACGGTATAGATCGTTTCAAACCTGGCAATTTCCCAAGGGTTGCCCCGGCGCATCCAGTTATCACTTTTCTCCTTCTGATAGCCATTTTCCAATACCTGATAAAAGATGCCGAAATCATAGCGTATGCCGTATCCGTAGCCGGGGAGTCTCAACTGTGCGATGGAATCCATATAACAGGAAGCAAGACGGCCAAGCCCACCGTTTCCCAGCCCTGGATCCCATTCCTCCTCTTCAACGGCGTCAAGGTCAAAGCCGAGCTCTGAAAGAACATCCCTTGCAAGGTCCTCCAACCCCAAAGAAATCAGATAATTTTTCAGAAACCTTCCCGGCAGGAATTCCAGAGAAAGATAAAATACCCGTTTGGACAAAGTGTCTTTGCAGGATTTCTGGGTTTTGATCCATTGCTTAATCAACCGGTCTTTTAAACTGAAGGCAAGTCCCATAAAGCAGGTGTACCGGTTCATTTCTTCAGGATCAAGCCCAAGGTTGAATCGGATGTTATGATAAATGTCCTGTTTGAGGCGGTCGGCTTCAGAAACAGCCGCTGGCTCTTCTTGCGTTTGATCCATGGGAGGAAACTCCGTCTGAATGGTCTATGCCTTGCCTGCTCATCATTCTCAGTTAAACCGATCATATACCTGTTCGGTGAAAAATTCTCTTATTTTTTATAGTAGGGTTGCTGGAAATTTCATGCAAACCAAAAAAATCTCTCATCATGGGGCGGTCAATTACCGGTTGAACGGGAGGCTCAACCGGTCGTAGCGAGTTCCTTGGGGACGTCAGGATTGCTTCGTTGGCGGCATGGGCCTGCTCCACAGTCAGGGGTGGGCCGGGGTCCTTCTTGGGAAAAAGCCCGCCTGTTCCATCAGGGCCAGGTCGTTTTGCAGGGCCGAACCCTTGGTCGTGAGATAATTACCGGTCATTAGGCCGCTGGCACCGGCCATGAACATCAAGGCTTCAAGGGATTTCAGATTGTGTTGCCTTCCCCCGCAGACCAGAATGTCCTTCTCAGGCAGGATCAGGCGAATGATGGCCAGAATCTTCAGACAACGCAACGGGGTGAGAGATTGCAGGTTCTCCATGGGAGTGCCCGCGATGGGGGTCAGGAAATTCACGGGAACGGCGTCCACGTCCAAATCTTTCAGCGTCAGGGCCAACTCCATCACCTGTTCGTCGGTTTCGCCCAACCCGAAAATGCCTCCGGCGCACACGGAGAGACCCGCTTCCTTGGCCGCAAGAATCGTATCGATCCTCGCCTGGTACGAATGGGTGGTGCAAACCCTGGGGAAAAAACTGGCGGCCGACTCAAGATTGTGATGATACCGGGTCACCCCGGCCTCTTTTAACAACGCAAACCCGCGATGGTCCATCAGCCCGAACGAGACGCAGGTTTCGAGTCCCGTGGATCGGAGAACGGAGAGCGCTTCGGCCGCCCGTTCCACTTCCCCCAACGGAAGCCCTTTCCCGCTCGCCACCAGGGAAAACCGATTGATGGGCGTGGCGACGGTTTCCCGACCCCGGTCCTCAATTTCCTTCGGCGATAGGAGCGGATAAACCGGAGTCTTCGTCTTGGAATGGGCCGATTGGGAGCAGAATCGGCAATCCTCGCTGCAAGCGCCCGACTTTACGTTGCATATGGCGCAAAGGTGAATCCTCCGGCCGAAAAAATGCTCCCGGATCATATCGACTCCGGGCAACAGATTGGAAATATCCTCGCAGGGCAATTGCGCCAGTTCCTTTAGCCGATCCGGATCCACGGTGCTTCCCGCAATAACCGTATCGGCCAGATTCAACCATTTCTCTCTATCCATCACACCACCTATCTATAAATTGTTCGTTAAAGATCTTTTGAAGGGCCAAACAGTCGATTTCGGCAAGCGGACCGATTTCCGCCAGCACCCGAACCCGCCCGAACTGCTCTATAGCCTCCCGGTTGGAAGGGTTGTATGGACCGTTGAGCACCACACCCAGCACTTCTATCCGGTTTCTTTCCAGCTCCCGAAGCGAAAGCAGGGTATGATTAAGGGTGCCAAGCCCGCTTCGTGCCGTAAGGATCACGGGAAATCCGAGCTTCTTGATGAGATCCGTCATGTAATCTTGATTGTTCAAGGGGACGAGAAGGCCTCCGGCGCCTTCAACGATCAGCCTTCGGCCGTCCGACGGGTCGGGCGCGATTATCCTGTTCAGGTCGATATGTATCCTTTCCAGTCGGGCCGCGGCATGGGGAGAAAGGGGATGCTTCAAGAGATAGGCTTCCGGGTGAAAACGGTTTTCAGGCAGCGCGGTATTTCGGGCGACCCAGCTTCGATCCGTCCCTTCGTCAAGGCCGCACTGAATGGGTTTCCAGTACTCGGCCTTCAACCCGACCGTCAAGACCGCCGCCGTCAGGGTTTTCCCGATGCCCGTATCGGTTCCGGCGACAAACACGCTTTGGGGAAAAGAGAGGGTCAATCTTCGTTCCTCGCTTCAAGCAACACGCCGGTCAGGCGATCCAGTTGATCAAGGGTGTGGGCGGCGGAAAGGGAGAGGCGGATGCGGGATACGCCCTGCGGGACCGTGGGCGGACGAATGGCGGAAGCCAGTATGCCGTTTTCCGCCAGTTTCCCGGACAGGTTCACGGTTCGGGCTTCGTCGCCCAGAATAATCGGAATGATTTGAGTAGACGATTTTCCGGTATTGAAACCGCCTTCGTTCAGGGCCCTTCGAAGCCGGTCCCCGTGGAAGCGAAGCCTGGCCCTCTCTTCATCCAGACCGGGGATTAGATCAAGGGCCGCGTCGATGGCGCCCAGGACGGCCGGCGGCAGGGCCGTGGTATAGATGAATCCCGAACAGCAGTTGATCAGATAGTCCCGCAGCTTTTTTGAGCATGCCGCATAAGCGCCGAAAGATCCGCCCGCTTTTCCGAAGGTGCCCATGGCCAGGTCCACTTTTCCACCACAGGCGAGCCCCATCCCCCTTCTGCCCATAACGCCCGTGGCATGGGCTTCATCCACCATCGACCAGGCCCCGAAGTCTTCTGCCAGTTCACATATGGCGCCGAGGTCGGCGCAATCGCCGTCCATGCTGAACACCGATTCGGTCACGATGATCAGGCGCGAATAATCT
Organism: Desulfatiglandales bacterium; assembly: GCA_963663335.2. Lineage (GTDB taxonomy): Bacteria > Desulfobacterota > DSM-4660 > Desulfatiglandales > Desulfatiglandaceae > NaphS2. The sequence goes on from CAXXLN010000003.1 coordinate 276,173, forward strand.
TTATCCCGATTCTCCTCCAGCAGTCTTTTCAGATGGTCCGGGTCGTTGTGCCGGAAGGGGATGACGCGGCAACGGGAGAGCATGGCGCCTTTGATCAGGCTGTTGTGATTGAGATTGTCCGACAGTATCAGGGATCGCCGGTCCGCCAGGGCCGGAAGAAGCGAAATATTGGCTTGGTAACCGCTGTTGAAAATGAGGGCGGTTTCGGTTCCCTTCAGGGCGGCCAGTTTCGATTCCAGGGCCAGGCAGCAATCCATTGTGCCGCAGATCAAACGGGAAGCCGTGGCGCCGGCCCCGTACCGGTCCAGGTATTCCAAGGCCCGTTCCCTTAACAAGGGATGCATGGAGAGGCCCAGGTAGTCGTTTGACGAAAAATTATCCAGCACCCGGCCCTCTACCATGACCCTGGCCCCGGGCAACGGAATCATACCCTTCAAAGAGCGGAGCTGCCCGGTTTTCCTTCTTTCGGCCAGGGTTTCGTCAATAAAGTCATATTTATTTTGAATCACGGGTTTCTTCCCATAGGACCCGAACCATGGCCCGGGTCAGCTGTTCCAGATCTTCAGGGGAGATGACATAAGGGGGCATGGTATAGACCCATTTACCGAAAGGCCTCAGCCATACGCCTTCATGAACAAAACGCCTTTGAATGCGTCTCATATGGACCGGTTTCTCCATTTCAACCACTCCGATGGCCCCCAAAACCCTCACGTCGTTTACGCCCTTTAAATGCCGGCACGGCGCCAGGCCCTGCCGCAAGCAGGCTTCGATCTCCTCTATTTTTTCGGCCCAGGGCATGGCCAAGAGCAGTTTGACGCTGGCCGCGGCCACGGCACAAGCCAGCGGATTCCCCATGAAGGTGGGGCCGTGCATGAACACGCCCTCGCCCTCGCCGCCGATTCCCTCGCTGACGGCCTCGGTGGTGAGGACGGCCGCCAGGCTCATGTATCCTCCGGTGAGCGCCTTTCCCACACACATGATATCCGGGACAACCCCGGCCCTTTGGCAGGCGAACAGGGTCCCGGTCCTTCCAAAACCCGTGGCGATTTCATCGAGAATCAGCAGGACCTTGTGTTCGGTCGTCAATTCCCGCACCCGCCGAAGATAGGTGGGATGATAAAACCGCATGCCGCCCGCGCCCTGAACCACCGGCTCCAGAACAACCGCGGCCAATTCATGGTGGTGGGTTTGCATCAGGTCCTTGAAGCCCTGAATGTGGCTTTCGTCCCAGTCGTCGTAAAACCCCGGGGTCGGTGCATGGGCAAAGTAGTGCCTGGGCAGGATCCCGGCGAAACGGTCGTGCATGCCGTTGACCGGATCGCAGAGGGCCATGGCGCCGAAAGTGTCGCCGTGGTACCCGGAACGGACCGTCAAGAAGCGGTGTTTTTCGGGACGTCCCAGGGCCTGCCAGTACTGGAGCGCCATTTTGACGGCGGCCTCCACGGATACGGAGCCGGAATCGCAAAAAAAGACCTTGTTGAGGGGTTCGGGCACAAGGGACGTCAGCAGATGCGCCAGCTCGATGGCCGGTCCGTGCGTCAATCCGCCGAACATCACGTGGGATACCTTTTCGAGCTGATCCCGGGCCGCCCGGTTCAGAACCGGGTGATTGTAACCGTGTATGGCCGCCCACCAGGAGCTCATGCCGTCGATGAGGGTTCGGCCGTCGGCCAGGGTCAGACGCACCCCCCTGGCGGATGCCACGGGATAGACCGGCATGGGATTCGTCAGCGACGTGTAGGGATGCCAGATATGGGTTTGATCAAAGGCCAAACCCTCCTGGTCCAGAAAATTTCTCACGGGTGGGCCATTCCTTCAAAAGGGTAATTGATATCGCCGGATACGACCCGAACGGTCTTTCCGTTCCCGTCTTCAACCAGCAGCGCGCCGTGTTCGTCCAGTTCCCGGACTCTCCCGGAAAAGCGGCGTCCGCCCGAATCAAACGTCGCCTCTTTTCCGACGACCGCCGTCAACGCCTTATACCGCGTAAGCAATGGGCCGAATCCCGATTGCTTCTGTTGTTCGTAAACCGTTTCCAGTTTGTCGAGGCAGCCTCGAACCAGGCTGGACCGGGAAATCCGCCTGGACGTCTCCAACGCGATGGAGGTCGCTTTACCCCTGAGATCTTCGGGAAATCCCCATATGCGGGCATTCAGCCCCACTCCGACCACGGCGAAGTCGACCCGGTCCATTTCCGAACCGATTTCCGTCAGAATTCCGCCGATTTTTTTGCCCGATACCATGATGTCGTTGGGCCATTTTAGAAAGACTTTAAGCCCGGTCCCCTGGGCCAGCGCTTCGGCCACAGCCACGGCCACAAGGGGCGTGAGGATGGGCGCGTCCTGGAGGGAAAGACGGGGACGGATGATGAAGGAGATATAGATGCCATGGGACCGGGGGGAATGCCAAGTCCGTCCCAGGCGGCCGCGCCCCCGGGTTTGGTGTTCGGCGATGACGATGGTTCCCTCGGGAGCGCCTTGCATGGCCAGAACCTTGGCATCCGTATTGGTGGAGGCGGTTTCCGGGTGGTACACAATATCCCGCTTTCCCCAGACCGACGTCTTCAGTCCCTCTTTTATTTCAGCCGGCAGAAGCAGGGACGGTGCGCTTTTAAGTTGATACCCCTTGCGCGTGGCGGCTTCAATTTCATACCCGTCGTTCCGTAACTTGACCATATGCTTCCAGATAGCCGCGCGACTCATATTCAACTGAACGGACAGTTCCTCTCCGGAGGCCCAATCATCCTGGTGGGCTTTTAAAATTTCCAATATGACGTCCCTGACGGCCACTTGTTCTCCTCGCCGGTTTGGATCAGACGATCTGCTTTGGTCTGGGTGTGCCTTTAGCACGCCCGAATATGATTGTCAACCGATACGCGAATTCTGGTTGACAATTGAGTCAAACCCTCTTCGGGTCCATCAGGCGGCCATTCCGAGAAAAGGTTTTGCGGAGTTTCTAAACCCTATGGCGTGGAGAGACCCTTGAGGAAGGCCAGGATCGCTTCGTTGGCGGCATGGGCCTGCTCCACCAGGAACTGATGCCCCCCTCCGGGAATAATGCAGAGTTGCGCTTGGGGGATCTTCTCCGCCAGGATTTCGGAGTCTTCAGGGGCAATGAGAAGATCCTCTGCGCCGGTGATCACCAGGGTCGGGGCCTCAATCCGGTGGAGTCGATCCCATGTGTCATGCCCCTTCACCGCCTCCCATTGTTGAAGCAGGACCCTGGCCTCCGGTGGAAAGTTTGCGGAAACTTGCTGATATTCCCGAACCAGCTCAGGGGCATTGGAAAGGGTATGCTCCGCAAAAAGGCATTTCCCGGCTTCCCTGGCCGCCTCCGGGCTTGCGGTGGCGATAAATTCGGAAAAGAGCGTGCGGATTTCCTCGGCTGGAGGGACATCCTTCCCCCCGCCACAGTGGGTGCAGGCCAGTACAAGGCCTTGGACTTTGTGGGGAAACCGAAGGGCGAATTCCTGTGCAATCATTCCCCCCATGGAAAGGCCCATGATATGGGCTTTCGGTATGCCGATTGCGTCCATGATCCCTGCCGTATCCTCCGCCATCGTAGAGATGGTACAGGGATTGTCCGGCTTATGGGACCGGCCGATCCCCCGGTTGTCAAAAGAGACCACTCGAAAGAAAGAAGAAAAGGCGGGTACCTGTGGGTACCAATGGTCTGCATTGCTTCCCAGACCCCGGATCAGCACCAGTGGATACCCTGTACCACGGGTGTCATAATAGAACGTGATATCGCGGACGTTGACTTCAGGCATGAAAAATACCTCCATTTAAAATATTGAACCGACGTAGCACGGTCGGCAGAAACATGAGAAACAAAGCGCCCGCAAGGAGCAATAAATAAGGTGGCAGACCCAGGCCTGCCGGCAGAAATCCGAAAAAAATGGTGACAACCGCAGTGATCAGCGCAAATGGAATTTGTGTTCGAATGTGGTCGTGGGGCTCCACGTCGCAGGAAATGGATGAAATGATGGTGGTATCGCTGAATGGGGAGCAGTGATCACCGAATACCGCGCCGCTGAACACCGCCGCCACTGAAATCTGCAAATAGGTCTCCTGCGAGGCCGGATCTCCCGCCCGGCACGCCGTCGCGGCAATGGGGATTGCCAGTGGAAAAAGAATCCCCATGGTTCCCCAGCTTGTCCCCGTGGAAAAGGAGATCAGGGAGCCGGTTACAAATATGAGCGAGGGGATGAGAACTGCCGCGTCGGTCCTTGACATCACGGACGAAAGATATTCCGCGGTTTTCAATTCGCCTAACACGCTGCCGATGATCCAGGCTGCCACCAAAATGAAGATGGGGCCCATGAGGGATTGGACGCCCTCTTTAAAGGCCAGGACGCCCTGAAGGAGATATCCGTCTTTCCGGGACGGAAAGAGCAGTATGGCGATACACGTTGCGATCAGGCTGGAAAGCACCAGTACCAGCGGGCCGGCATTTGAGCCGAAGGCCCTGGCAATTTTTTCGGCGGTTACGGGCCATTTGGGTCCGGTGGTCCCCAGCACGTAGAAACCCAGAAAAAACAAGGAAATAAGGGTGATCAGAGGAATCAATACGGAATGCACGCCCGCACCCTTTCCAGCAAAGAGAGTCGGTGTTTCCGCCATTGGGGTGTTGAGGGCCCGGGCCTCGTTCTCAAAGCGGTGCATGGGTCCGGGGTTGAAGCGTCGAAAGATGGAGACAAAAAGCATCATCAGCGTAAACCAGCAGTAGAAATTATAGGGTATGGATTTGACAAAGATCAAATACGGATTGATATCGCGCCCGGCCAGCCGAAACCCTTCCTTGATCATGCTCAACTGGTAGGCAATCCATGTGGATACAAACGCCACGCACGCCACGGCCGATGAGGTGGAATCAACAATGTAGGCCAGTTTAACGCGTGACACACCGCACTTTTCCGCCATATCTTTCCCGACGCGCCCCACCAGCATGCTGTTGGCCAAACCGTCAAAAAAACAGATGATGCCGAGTCCGGCGGCTGCGGCCTGAAAACGTCTGGCGGCATTTGTCCGTTTCCCCACAAATAAATGGAGCATGGTCTGGAATCCGGTCCCCTCATGCAGCACGGCGGCAAAGCCCCCCAGAACCAACGTAAAGAGGATGGCGCCCACCTTCCATGAACTTTCAAGGCTCGGTGCCAGGTGGCGGGATAAGAGTTCCAGATAGGCCTGCCATGGATTTCCGTTGCAGAGTATGACGGAGCCGGCAAAAGCACCGATCAAAAGCCCCCAGAAGGCCCGGCGGGTGATGACCACAAGCGTCAATGCCACAATGACGGGCCAGAGTGTTTTGAGCGGTGTGTCCCATGCCGCGACAACCCAGGTGAGGCCCAAGACGCCTGTGCCGAGTATTAAGGTTCGCTTATTCATCCCATTCTAAAACGAATTTCCCAACTGAGTGATATATTGGGCGCAGTATTCCCGAAGGAGCCCGTTTATTAAAAGCGAACGTGCGAGTTGACCGGCGGGTTCTTCTGTTGCAAATAAGCGCTTACGGCAATTCCGGTGACAGATCCATATAAACCAGCCCGGCAAACCGGTCCGGTGAAAGGAATCCCTTGCCCCATTTTTCGTCAAATGCCCGGGTCGGTTTTGCGGCAACCACTTGTTCCATTGTCTTGCCTTCCTTCATGAGCCGATTAACGTTGTCTCGGATAGCCGTCAGCATGGAAACGTACTCCTGAAGTCGGGCCTTATTGGACAACGGGCCATGTCCCGGCACGACCTTGGTGTTCTCATCGATCATGGGCAGAATCTGATGGATGACTTTGATCATACCGTCGATGGATCCGCCGGAATAGATTCCGATGTATGGATAGAGCCCTTCAAAGTAGAGGTCTCCCATGTGAATCACGTTGGCATTTGGAAAATAGACTACCGAGTCGCCGTCGGTATGCCCTGGTTCCACGTGAAAGACGCTGACATCTTCCCCATCCAGGTGGAGCGTCACTTTTTTCGTATAGGTGAGCAGCGGTCGCGCCGTCTCCGGTGAGGGAGGGACTTTGTAATTTAACATCTTCATATTATGTTCCATGCTCATCTGTTTGCGCACGTTCTCATGGGCAATGATCGTGGCACCGGTATCGGCGACGGGTTCATTGCCTCCGACATGGTCAAAATGCCAGTGGGTAATGATCGCGAAGCGGATCGGCTTGCGGCTCAATTCTGCGATTTTGGCGAGAAGCGAATCAACGGCCTTTCCGCCTTTCGTGTCAACCATGAGCACGCCGTCGTCACCCGTCAGGACAACGGTATTCCCCATGCCCTGGGAATCCCGAAGCAAATAGATGTTCTCGGCAAGTTGCTCGGTATCCACTTGGATCCGAGGCTCTTCCTGAGCATACAGAAAAGAGACAGCAAAGAGAACGATTGCAAAACCGACCATTGTCGCGAAAATACTTTTTTGCTTCATAAACATTTCATGCCTCCTCCGTAATAATGGCGGTATCGGGTATCCTATCACTCTTGTGGGTCCTGATTATTCTTCCGTTTATGTGACCGGTGTTTGTCCCTCCCTTGGATTGATATATTTTCTTAAAATGGATACCGTTTTTCTCGACATCATATTCCCAGTTTTTGCAGCCGTAGAAGCAGTTAGGAAACGCAATTGATAAACCTGAATCGTTTAAGGGTTGAAAAATATCACAACCTTGGCAGGTTCCTTCATAAAAGCCACAATCATCAAGGTCATCGTCTTCTAAATCATTCTGAGCCGCCGGGAACGAAAAGTTTACCGACCCGCGCGGCGAGCCGTCGCGGGTCGGGTAGAACGAAAGGTTGTGTGAAGCTTTTCATATTAAAGAAGCTAGATTAGCATGTCGATATCGATTTCCAGTTCTTTTGCAATTGCTTTTAAAGTATCAATTGTAGGATTTCTTTTTCCATTCTCAATTTGAGATAGATATGATGAACTGATACCAACTTTTTTAGACAACTCATTCATTTTGATCTGTCTATATTCTCTCCAGGCACGTATAGGATTTATGCCATCCAGAATTGAAAAGGTAACTTCGCCAGGAACTGTCATTTCGCTGCCATCACCTATGGCTTTTAAATTTTCCTCTATTTCTTTGATATCTTCCGCGTCTTCTAATGCTTCCTGAAGCTTTTTATAATCCTGAAAAGGAATAACCGCCCATTCTGGCTTTCCGTTTTTAGCTATTATTTGAACATTCATTTGTAAACCTCCCCTCGAGTTTTGATATTGATGATATGGATTAAAACTTCATTATCATTTACAGTATAGATTATTCTCCAATCTCCAACTCGAAGTCTATAACCCGGATGGTTGGTTAGTTTTTTAACATTACGCATCTCATTGGGATTATCAGCTAAATATTTAATCTTCTTCCCAATTGTTAGGGCAGTATTGCGTGGCATTCTACGAAGTGACTTGTCTGCCTTTTTGCTAAAAGTTATTTTATACATATGAACATATTAACAATAAGCAAATTTGTGCGCAAGAAAATTTTCATACATTATATATACTTGAGTTTTCGAAAAATAGTTCTTTGAAAATCTGTTTTTTTGGCGCGATATTTGCTCTATGCAGCCTCTCTCAGTTGTTCCTTGCAGCAGTCTTCAGAGGAATCTTTTAGCTTAATCAACTTTTTAGATTTCTTCCGCTTTCTGACCAAACCTTTTTGTTCAACATCACACCACTTTTTGAGTAGCCCATCTTCCTTTTGAACTCGATCCATAAAAGCTTCAAGATTTTGGTATTGTGCCAAACGGACTATCGAAGGAAGCGTTAATGGCTCCTTTGGCAATTTTCCAGCAGTGCTTAGCTTGTAGTTTTCCAGATGGAGGAGGGAGTCAATCCAGGACACCAGGCATAACGCTAATGTCACGCCTTGCTCGCTCCTGATAGTGGCTCCCTCCATATCGGTTAACTGCTTAGCATTCCTGAAAAATTCCTCGATAACCCATCTGTTGCTATAAGCGGAGATAATCTTGGTGGCCTCCCAGGTGAGTTCATTGGTGAGAAGATATTTGGTGGTTTGTTTGGTTGGGTCAACACTTTGAACAATCCTATGTTTTCCGGCAATAGAGTTCAGCCTGCCGGTGATAACTTTTGTATGATAAAGGACTTTTTCCTTTTTGCCAATGCTCTTATTGGCGGCAAAGCCGCATGTGCTAAAGGCTGATGTGGACTGAAAAACATCCGGCAATTTGATAAGCTCATATTGCTTCTTAGACATTTTGCCTGTGGGGGTTAGTTTTGGCTTTTCGCATGGAATTCTTGTGGTTAAAGTCGATTTGATTTCTATAACATAGCTCAATCCCAAGTCTTTAAGGCCTTTTACAAATGGCCCGCTCCCGAACCAGGAATCTGCAAGGACGACACCTCTGGGAAAACCTTTGTCGATAGCCCATTGAAGCATATCAATGGCCAACTCGTATTTGGGTTTGCAAATATGCTTTTTCCCTTTCTGCCAAGGCATCTTATTGCTATCTTGGTAATAGATTCGATGGGCAATGGGAAATTTGATTATTCCACCATCGTTGTAATAAAGTACTACGATACAGGTCGCTTTAAGGTTTGTCTTGAGCGCATGATCGAACAAAACAAAGACACCGTGGATCCATTTGCAGAAATTGGTGTGGTGTTTCATGGTGTCATCAATACAGTAATAGCCACTCTGAAGTTTGTATAAATGCATGATTTGTAAAGCATAAAGATGTTGCATTTCATCTGTACAGAATTTCGCATCTGAGAAGAAATACGATAATGTGCTCACACATTTTTCCTCAAGCCACATGCGATTGATTGCTGAAAGACTGAATTTTGCGCCCAAAACCAAAGCTGTTGCAACAAGCGTCAAATTGTAAAATTGGGCGTTGGTCAAGGCCGGTTGTAGAAATGCCAGCCCAGAAACGAGAAATGGAAGCCGCCTGGCACACGGAATTTGCATGGTTTTCCCCTGATATTTTGCAAATGACAACACTGCACCAGGGTATTTTCTCACAGGGTTCCAACCGTGTCCAGTACTTTTTTTCGAAAACTCAAGTATATACAATCACACAAAACGGCAGAAATCAGGCGCGGGCCAAAGACCTTGCCGCGTCAGCGCCCGCGCGCGCCTTCCCGTCGCCTGAATTGCCTTTATGGAATGGAAATAATTTCCACCCATTCTGATATTGTCTGTCAGAGATGGAAATATGCCCATAAATTTTCCATTTATTGCTTTCTTGCCTTGATAGCATGGAAAATTCAAAATATTCCGAACGGATTCAAATCCCGGTCTCATGGGTCATGTTCGACATGCACTACCACCACTATTCATAATCAGCTCAGATGTCTGCAACCTTCCGATTCTGTGGCTTCATAATCTCTCGATTTGCTTCAAAGATTTTCACTCCCGGCAGTCGGAATTTCATCTGCCGGAGCCGATAGTCCGGTTTCGATGGGATGGCCATGGGACACCTTCGGGAAGTCGGTTAGGATTGTATTGATGGAACGACTATGCAGTTGGGATAATATTTCAAAGGCAGAAAAGTCAAGGAGAAATTTCAGTAGGGAATGTGGAATTATTGAGAATGTTCAGCGCCATGTGAGGCACCGGCGTTTTTCATATCAAGATTTCCAGGAGGCAGCTGCTTGATGTCGTTCAAGGCGTCTGATTCAGACTTTTTGGTAAAATAAAGATCCCATCTCAGCTGAACATTCATCCAGAAGTCTGCCGAAACGCCGAAAACCTTTGCAAGCCTTAAGGCCGTGCTAGGGGTAATTCCACGTCTGCCGTTGATGATTTCATTTATGCGTTGATAGGAAACGTTTATGGCATTGGATAAGTCCCGTTGGGTTATGCCCATTGGCTTCAAAAACTCTTCCAACAGCATTTCTCCGGGATGGGTTGGTGCCCGATGTGTCGGTATCCGTATCATTGTAACTCCTTAAAATTATATCTATGAATGATAATCTACAATTTCCGCATCCATTGGCCCGTTCTCGGTCCAAGTGAAACAAATGCGATATCGATCATTTATTCTGATAATGCATTGACCCTTTCTGTCACCCGATAGGGCTTCCAGCCTATTACCGGACGGAACACGCAATTCATCGAGAGCCGAAACGGAATCAAGTCGATCGAGTTTTCTAAATGCAATATTCCAGAGGTTTTGAGGACAAATTTTTCTTGCAGCTTTGGTCGATTGGCCGTTGAAAATTTCTTCTGTGCCTCTATTCTTGAAAGATTGTATCATGGAATTACAATAGCACGGCTATCATGCTATTCCAAGCCAGTGTTTCGTCCCTGTCAACAACCCCGTGATTTCGTCTGGGAGATGGGAAGGGTCTTTTATGATCCGTAATAAATGCCGGTCAGGTCGCTTTCAATATCTTTAACCAGGGACCCGGCCCGTGGCAAGGGGGACCCTTGGCCGGCCGTTGCCAACAGCCGCTCAAAAGTACCCACCAGAAAGTCGTTGACCCGTTTATCGGTTCGGCTGTTTGCCGAATGGCACCGCCAGTCCGTGGGCGAGCCCGATCGTGACATATCCCTTAAAGCGGAATGGCAGACGGGTATCATCACCTCCGATACCCACTTGACCCGGGGATCGACATAGGAGACGTCACCTTCAAAGCCCAGAGGACCTGAGGGCGTCAGCCGGTTTTGGTCCTGAAAGCGCCGGTAGCCGGCTGTGCCCATGAACACGATCTGATAATGACATAAGAGGTTGACGGTACGGTCCAGCCTGTCCAGCAGAAAATTGCGCCGTAAAAAGGCCAGATTGTGGGCCAGATCCGCCAGGGTGCTGTCGGGCACGAACATTAGAAAGCCGATTTCGGGTTCAATTCCCGCTGATCTGCACAGCCCAATGGCCTGTTCGCTGATGTTTTGCGATGCGCCCTTATTGAGATGGCTTAAGATGGTAGCCGATCCGCTTTCGACCCCCAACAGAAGGCTCTGCAATCCGGCTGATACAAGTGCTTCCAGTATCTCGGCATCCAGATCGTTGGGCCGGGTTTCCATGCCGAAAGTGATGGATAGCGGCCCCAGTCTGCGGCAGAGATCCATGGTCCGCGCCTTCCCTTTTCTTCCGGGGCCGATGAAGTTGGGGTCCACAAAGTAAAAGTCCCGAATTCCTTGGTTCATCAAAAGGGTCACCTCCTGAACGATGTTTTCAGGGGAACGCCCTCGCCACAGGGGACCGTTATTATAGAAAACGGGCACCGGGCAGAAACTGCAATGATTGTAGCAGCCCCGGCTGGCCAGAATGCTGGTTGTTTCGCCGGGCTTCAACTGTCTTCGGGGAAACGGAATCCTGTCCGGGTCGGATGCGGGGTTGCGGAAATCCGCCATACCGACGCCCGTTGACGTGCGGAATGCCAATCCCGGGATATCATACCAGTCAAGACCGTTCGCAAGACGCTCGGCCAAGGCGATTAGTGTCTCCTCGCATTCACCCACGGAAACGGAATCCACCGCCGGATTTGACGCCAGAATGGCACCATACGCCAGGGTGGGAAAAAATCCGAAGAGGTTGATGTGAGCCGTAAGACCGCTGTCTTTGATGGATGCCAGCCAATCAAAAAGCCTGTGGGTGTGCTCCCAGAAATAGACCGCGTTGATGCAGATCATGTGAGGCCGGAGGCCAAAGACTTCCTCGGTGGTGCGCTCGAAATCCCATTCACGTGATGCGGCATCCACATAATGGACATCCAGCCCGGTCTTCGCAAGGCCGGCGGCAACATACCCGCCCATCAAACAGGACCAGAGCGGCGTGTTGGCAATGTCATTAAAATGCTTTTCCGACTTGATTCGGGGTGTTCCAGTATGAGAATTCTCATGGGCGATGATCCTCCAAAAAGAAATCCGGCGGAGATGGGACTCTAAGACGTGAGAAGACGCCTGCGGCATGGCACCGGGTTTCCAGTTCATGCAGTCGTGCGGATGTGGCTTGCGGGTTATAATAGGTTGGATACAGCAGATCGATTTCGGGATCCAGAAGCCCCTTTTTGAGCAGCCCTCGGGTGAGGGGGGCTGTGGGATAGAGGCGCACGGTGTTCAAAATGACGGCCCCCAGATTGCCCGCGGCCCCATGAATATCCAGGAGCCGATCCAGCATGTCGTTGGATTCGGTCCCATGGTCCTCGGTTTCCCCGGGCAGGTTGACGAGAAAATGACACATGGTCAGGATTTTCTTTTTGGCGGTGATGGCGGCCGCCCGCAAAATGTCTTCTTTGGTCAGGCGCTTGTTAAGAATCTTAAGACCGTGTTCCGTTAAACTATCCGCTGAAAAGTAAATGGCCGCAAGCCCCGCGTCGGCCGCCAGATCGATCCCGCGGCGGGTGATATGGTCCTCCCGGAAAAATCCGGTCCATCCCACATGCAGCTTGCGCCTCAGGATCTCGCGACGAGGGCCTCAAAATGATCCTCAGGCCGGTTCAAGACCCCGTCGGTGAAGTGGAACAGCCCGATGCCGAATTCCTTATGAAGATATTCCATCTCGGCGACGACGATTGTTGGGCTGCGCAGCCGCATTTTTCGCCCCCCCAATTGGGGATAGACGCAATATGCGCACTGCAGGTCGCAGCCTCTTTTCCCCTCGATTCCCATGGCGGCCACGTATTTGTTGCCGGCGGTGTAGCTGTGAGGGCAAAAGGCATCCGTATCCATAGACGGCAAGTCATCCAGGGCCAAAGGATCCCGGATGGGATTTTCCTGAATCCGGCCTCTTTCTCGATCTTCCGATCGGTTGCACCAGATCAGCCCCGGCACGGCGCCGGGGTTGAAGGAGTCCTTAAGGAGCAAGGGGAAGACCGCTTCCGCTTCTCCCCTGACGCCGCAGTCGATCTCCGGGACCTCTTCCATGAGCCGCCGTCCAAAGAGGGAAAAGGCCGGGCCGCCCGCCATGATCCCGGCATCGGGAACCAGCGCCCGAACCAGGCGGGAGGCGGTTTTGAGGGAAGAGAGATAGCTGGTCTGCTGACCCGCCAGGGGGTCGAGATTCCGGAATGACAGGGCCGCCCAATGGGGCCTTACTTCAAGCAGTTTATCTTTGAGCGCCTGCCAGGGGTCACTGGAAAGATTCATGTCCAGTGCCCATTTTTCATAACGATCCGGTACCATTTTGGCCAATCGGGAAAGCCCCAACGGATAAACCCGTTCTCCTGCGCCGAGATGCGATGTGGGGACTTGTACCAGTAAAATGCGCATTTGTTTACTCCAGCAGCAGCAGGCCGAAATACTTGGTGTACTGATTTTTCTCTGTGGCCGGTTTCAGTTTCAAACCGGCATTACGGATCGACTCGTAAACATCTATGCCGGAAGCTTCCATGGAAGGCCGGGCTTTTCCAGGATAACGACAAGTTCCGTCATCCGGGCATTCATGGCATACGGGACAGGGCCCGGCCCCCAGGGCGAAAACCTTGTGGCAGCCGGATAAAAAGGCATGTTTTTCCATTTTGAGCAATTGATCGTGGAAATCGCGGCCCGGGGGAGCCCCTTCCAGAATCAGGGCCTTGCTGTAGGAAGACAGCAGTTTCCGGGTGTCCTCGCTTTCCGGACCGTGGGGGGGACACCGAAGGTTTTTCCCGTACCGGGCGCAACCGTATCGGCACTTGATCCTCGCCCAGGGAACAACCGCAATTCTTGAAACGTCCAACAGGACGGCCCGGCGGAAGCCGATCTTCCGGGCCGTGTGGCGCAAGTCTTGATAAGGGTCTTCTTCCCGGATGGCGATTTCCCTGCGTCCGGCGAGGATGATGCACGTATCGGTGGACAGATTTCGAAACGTCACCCGGTTCACCCCCGCTTCGTGCAGCCAGGCGGTGATCCCATCTGCCTCATGGCACCGGCCGTTATGGGTGTTGAGCATCATGTTGAGGTCGTACAGGGGACCCTTGTGGGGGGAGCGGCCCATGCGATCCGGAAAATAGTCGTGTATCAGGAGCAGGCCGTCGGGTGCCAAAAATGCCACCGCCTTGTGGAGCAGGATCTCGGCTTCCCTTGCGCCGTAGGCGTGCAGGAAATTGCTCATGATGATCAATCCAAAGCCATTCTTATGGTCTATTTGCGCGTTGCGAAAATCACCCGCCTGAATGTGAAACCGCTCCCAGGACGCCTGGTCGGGATAGATGGATCGGGCCGCCGCCACCACTTCGGGCAGATCAAAAAGGGTTGCCGTCCCTTCGGGCCTGGTCCGGATCAGGGCACGGCTCAGGGCTCCCCCGCCGCCGCCGATGTCCAGAATCGGGGGTTGCCAATTTTCACTGTCCAGGCAGTCCACTATCTCTTCCGCCTTTTCCCTCGCCAAAGCGTCTTGGGCTCTCACGTAGCGGCGGTTCCGGGTTTCATAGTCCGTGTCCGCCAAAGGGTCGGTCTCTTCTTTACGGGGGGTGACCGACAACTTTTGGGCCAGGGTTTGCCACCGGGATTGAATGACGCGCCGGTAAAGGAGGAAATCGCTCAGCGAGGCATTGTTTTCCCGCACGAGATAATGATTGACCGCCTGGCTGTTGACCCATTTCCCGGTAATATCGTCAATCAGGTCCAAGCGCCGAAGGACCTTCAGGAGTCGCAGAAGGGCATCCGGGTCACAGGATGCCCGTGCGGCCAATTCCGCCGTGTCCATGTCCCCTTGTCCGAGAAACTCAAAGATTCTCAATTCCAGTGCGGCGAAGAAGGCTTCCGAGTACCAGTAGGCCGAGGAGAGGTCCTCAAGATACTGAAAATCCGTGTGGGCCGGGTCGGAATCCTGATGGGGAAGCTTCATTCTTTCTCCCCTTCCGGCTGAGTGACGGCAGCTTGTTCAAAGGTGAGCATCTCCTGTGCGATACGGGATGCCGAGGCAAGGATTGAAAGCCCGTAGACCGCACCCGTTCCCTCGCCCAGGCGCAACCCCAAATCCACCAGCGGTGTGAGGTCCAGATGATCCAGCATGAGACCATGACCTTCCACGGCGGATTGGTGTCCGGAAAAAAGGTAATGTTTCACCTCCGGATGAAACTTGGATGCCAGAAGGGCCGCCGAAGTGGAAATGAATCCGTCCACCATCACCGGGACCCGGTGGGCGGCGGCTGCCAGAATAAAGCCCGCGATCCCCCCGAGCTCAAATCCGCCCACCTTTGCGAGCACGTCCAGGGGGTCTTCCGGGTTCGGTCGGTTCACCTGAAGGGCTCGGGCCACGATTCGGCCTTTGTTGGCCAGGGTGTCGTCGATACCGGTTCCCCGGTTGATCAAACGGGCCGGATCTTGTTGCAGGAAAGATGCGGCCATGGCCGCGGACGGGGTCGTGTTGCCGATCCCCATGTCGCCTGTGCCGGATGGTATGGAGTCCCCATGCCTTTTCCTGTTGGAACACCGCAATGCCCGCTTCCAGGGCGCTAACGGCCTGTTCGCGCGTCATGGCCGGCCCTTGGGAGATATCCGCCGTACCGTCTCCGATCCGGTGGTCGAGCAATCGCGTGGGAAGGTCGTGCCGCGACTGATCGGGGGTTATACGCATGTCCAGGGGCGGTCCCGCCACCCCCATGTCCACCACGGTCAACCGAACGTTGAAGTGTCTGGCCAGAACGTTTATGGCGGCGCCCCCGCGCGCAAAGTTGGCCACCATCTCCCGGGTGACGGCCTGGGGGAACAGGCTGACCCCCTGCCGGGTCACCCCATGATCACCGGCCATGGTGACCACTGCCAGATGGTGAATGGCGGGCCGCGGATCTCCGGAAATTCCCGCCAATTGGATGCACAGGTCATGGAGGCGCCCCAGGCTTCCTTGAGGAATGGCCAGCAGGGCCTGATGATGCCGGGCCATTGCCATGGCCCCATGATCCAGGGGGCCGATCCGTTCCAGGGTTGTTTCTAATTGCATTTAAGAGCTCCTTGATGCTTTTTGGCCCGGGGTTTCGCGAAAAGCGCACATCTCATCGGCATGTATCGCTTTTCAGGAAAACGCCCGGGCGTTTTGGGTTAGTCTCAAAATGATAATTGAGAACGGACCGTTAAGCCTTGGAGCTGCAGGCGAGGGTCTCCTCAAAAATGGCGGAGGAGGCCCGGTTGGCGCAGTATTCGCCGCACATGGTGCACACATGTTCGTCGGTGGAAGGGGATCGGTCGTCGCGGATCCTGCGGGCGTCTTCCCCTAACAGGGCGTGTTTGAACTGGCCTTCCCAGTCCAGATTGCGTCGGGCCTTGCTCATGGCCAGATCCCTGGGCATTGTTCTTTCAGGGTACTTGGCCAGATCGCCGATATGGGCGGCCACGCGGGCCACCTTGACGCCTTCGATCACGTCCTGTTCGTTAGGAAGCGCCAGATGCTCGGCGGGGGTGATGTAACAAATCAGATCCGCCCCGTATCGGGCCGACTGGGCGGCGCCGATGGCGGCCACCACATGGTCGTATGCCGCCCCGATGTCGGTGGGCAGGGGCCCCAGCATATAATATGGGACCTGGTTGCTCATCTGTTTCTGTAGGATAATATTGGCCTCTATCTGGTCCATGGGCACATGGCCCGGTCCTTCCACCATCATCTGGCACCCCATTTTGCGGCCTTCTTCCGCCAGTTCGCAATTGATGAGCAGTTCCTGGATCATGGCCCGGTCGAATGAATCGGCGATGGCGCCGGCACGTAGCCCGTTTCCCAGTGACAGGACCACGTCGTATTTTTTCAGAATGCCGACGACCCGGTCGAACTTTTCATAGAGGGGATTTTCCTTTCCGTTGGTCTTCATCCAAGCCACCAGGGAAGCGCCGCCCTTGCTCACCAGACCGCCGTATCGATACCCCTGTTTTTCCAGGCGTTCGACGGTATAGAGGTTGATGCCGCAATGGATGGCCATAAACGAGATGCCGTCTTCGCACTGTTGTTCGATGAGATCGAAGAGCATTTCCTCATCCAGCCGGTTGGGATCACCATACTTGGCGGCGGCGCTGAAGAACGCCTGATAGAGCGGTACATTGCCCACGGGAAGGGATACGGCCGAAAGGACTTCCCGGCGGATTCTGTCCAGGTCTCCCCCCACTGAAAGTTCCATCAGGGTGTCGGCGCCCGCCTTCTCCGCGGCCAGGGCCTTTTGCACCTCGGCGTCGATATCGGCGATATCGGTGGATGTGCCGATTGAGGCGTTTATTTTTGTGGCGAGCCCCTTTCCGATGCCCACCAGCGAACTTTTTCGGTTGTGGTTCAGGGGCAGAACAATCTGCCCCTCCGCAATCCGTTTTTGAACCAGTTCTTCCGGCACCTTTTCGAGCAGTGCCAACTCTTTCATCTGTGGTGTCGTAATCCCCTTTACCGCCAATTCCACTTGCGTCTCTTTCATCTGCCGACTCCTTTCTTCATGAGCGGCCCGGGAACAAAAAAATCCCCAAGCCGACAGGTTAAGATCAGCTTGGGGATTTTCCATCTCCACCAAGATGGCTAAGATAAATTCGACAGGTCTTCTGGCTCGTGGATCATCCTACTTCCCGCTCCTTCCCATATCGCTGGGCAACCGTTTATAAGGGTTGATAATGTTGCGATACAGTGGCGATAACGCGGGGTTCGTCCTCACTTACAGCGGCGGGTCCGCGCCGGCATTTCACCGGCTTCCCATTTTTGGCCCCTGAGGGCACCGAATATCCGAACAGTGGCCCCCTATACCACGGGCCCAGGGAAATTGTCAAAAAATTTTTTGGAGGATTACCGAAGCTGAACCTGAAGATTCATCAATTTGCGGATTTCGGTCTGAGTCTTTGGTGAGGTGATTGCCTTTCAATGGGAAGACGATAGGCAACCTCATGGGACACCGGTTTTTGCGAATGACGGTAGAATTTTCTTTATCCGATCATACTCCATAATTCGTTCCAAAATGGGGTCTAGACCCTATTGCCAAAAATTGACAGTGCTCTATTCTACAATTCAAACCTTCACGTAAGCCATTTTTCTGTGCCACTTTCAACAATGGTTTTTGCAGCGGGACCGGATAGGTGGGTCGTGCGCTTTTCATAGGGGTGTGTCGCGCCATGAAGCGGGGGTTCGATTAAACAAGCGTAGATCACGGGAGGAGAGAATGAAAACGTTAATACCTCGGTTTTTTACGGGATTAAAACGGTCCGCGAATCAGGCGTACCTTGGAGACGTCGGTTTGTTTTCCGGACGGGTTATATCTTTTTTGTCCAGGTGCTGCGTCATATTGTCCGTTCTTTTCTTGTTGCCGCTCTGTCCCGATTCGACGTGGGCCGTAACGATTACCTGTGAGGGTGGCCCGTTGATCCAGGGGGAGAAGGGCGCGGATCTCGAGGTCATTGGAGAATGCACCGTGAGTGAAGGTGAAACCTATTATTACGGCAACGTGAATGTATTTGGGGGCGGTTCCCTGGTATTTGAAGATCCGGCACCGGGCAAGGAAATTCATTTCTGGGCCAAATCGATACTTGTTGAGACCGATTCCAGCCTTATCATCGGGAGCCCGGAACTTCCCATCGGAGATACCTGCCAGGCGGCTCGGGACCGTGGCGAAACGGTATACTGCGGAAGACTCATTACGATTCATCTGTACGGTAAAGACTTGGGCGCCTTCCCATTCGGAACCAATCCGGGAATGGGGGGGCAAGGGATTACCTGCAAGTCCGACGATATGTGTGGTATTCCTGCAAATATCTGGACGTCAAATGGGTCCGGCAAGGTCGACCTTCCGGGCGGGGTAAATGATTATTTCTATGCCTATACTCCCTTGCCCTATGACGACGGTGGCGATCCCAAGGGGTATTTCGGGTACAAAGTGCTGGCGTTATCCTATGGGGGAACGCTTCAGATGTTCGGACGAAAGGGGGCTACCAACGATGCCGATCGAGACCCGGATCCGTCCTATTCCGGTACCAGCTGGGTTCGCCTCGCTGAAGATCTTAAGGCAAACGGAGACCGCTTGGTTCTCAATCGAAAAGTTGACTGGGAGCCGGGAGACGAAATTGTTGTGACCACCACCGATTACCTTCCGGGACATTCGGAAAACCGGACCATCAAGGAAGTGAGCTCCGACGGAAAAACCATTACGGTCACTGAAAAAGTCAAATATTTCCACAGCGGCCAGGCGTATCCGTTGACGGCAAATGGCATAGATCGGCTGAACCTGGATATTACCGCTGATGGAAAACCGGCTGCCGAGACACGGGCCGCAGTGGCGCTGCTTACGCGGAGCATCTGCATCAAATCTGAGGGTGACACCTATGATCAATCCTTTCCGGATGCATCCACCGGATATTATTTCGGAGGTCATACCGTGATCCGGCAGGGCGTTGAGCGTTGCCGGGTGCAAGGGGTTGAATTCTTCCAAATGGGGCAGGGGGGACGGATGGGGCATTATCCCGTCCACTTCCATACGGCGCGCAAAACCCCGGCGGATACCCATGTGAAGGATTGCTCCATCAACGAGTCCATGAACCGCTGGATCACCCTTCACGCCACTCAAGGCGTGACCCTGGCCCGAAACGTGGGCTATAAATCCATCGGGCACGGGTATTACCTGGAAGACGGCACCGAGATCAACAACAAACTCTATTCCAACATCGGGATCTTTGCCCGTGCGGCTATCGACAACCCACAAAATCCCCGCAAAGTGCCGGGCATCCTGGCCGGAGGGAACCAAGGCGGGTCACAGTTTCCCTACAATTCGGATTTTTCTCAACCCACTGTCTTCTGGATCATGAACGGCTGGAACGATTTCCAGTACAACATGGCGGCCGGGGCCGGGGCCTGCGGCGCCGGCTATTGGCTGGTGCCGGGTGCCAACAGCGGCATGTCGAAGAATCAGAAATGGGAATCCTACGCCGCCATGCAGAAAGGAGTATCTCGCGCTGCAACGACGCCCCTGAAATTATTCCGCGGGAATTACTGCACAACGGCCATGAATTCCTTTAATACGGTGGGGCAGACGGACAATTGTCTGGGACTTGCGGAACTGGGCCCCGTACCCAATCCCCTTGTTCCGGCCCCACCGGCGGAAATATACTACCCGATTACGCTCACCGGCGGAGGGGGGCGGTTCCCCACCCGATGCGACGACGGAGTTGATTGCAGCACGGTGGCCATCTGCAGCAACGGGGACCGCAGCAACTGCATGGTTACGGTGCTGGATCGATACACCTCCGCCTTTCACTGGGCACAGGTGAATTTCGCCGCCATATGGCTCCGCCCCCAGTGGTACCTGGTCATCAACAGCGTGCTTTCCGACGTGCAGGGCCCGGGATTGAGCTTTGTGACCGGCGGTGACTACACCGGATCAAATTTTATTCCGGGACAATGGATGCTGGCCCGGAAAAGCGTCTTTATCGGCAATACCCAGGAGAACAATCCGTATGCCACCAACGCCGGCCCATTCAACCCGGGGGGCCTCACCTGTGCCGACGGCAATACCGATCGCTGTTACTCAAAGGCGGAAGGGATCAGCATGCCGCTAAATCCTTTTTCGAACTTTCAGCGTCTTTTCAGCATCTATGACGGCCCCGCCTACCAGGAAACGAACGCTTTTTTGAATATTACCACAACCGCCATTACGGATTGTCCGGCGCCGAACCCGAATCAGCAATGCAACAACAGCAAATGGATGTACGGAAAAGTCATGGGTATGCGCCGGAACGGAAGCGAATGCTATCTGCCCAATGCGGCCATCGGCTGGAAACAACCCAACGGCTTTTATTATCCCCCTGCATTCCATTCCACAAACCTCTTTTTCGACAATGTGGACATCCGCCACTTCGTCACCGAGCCCCTGTTCGAACCCGGGACTTTTAAGACCACGACCGATCTCGAAGAGCTCCAGGAGCTCTACTGTACGTGGAATCCGGCGCTGTTCGAAGGCTTCACCGGCATCGACCGGCAGACCGAGCTCGATGATGACGACGGATCGTTGACCGGACTGGTGAAAACCATATCGGTCAATGAGGACACGTTTTTCGATGCTCCGGTCGAAACCTTCGAGTGCGACTCCGACAAAACCGTCAAGACGAGCCCCTATGATTATGTGACAACTGTGGTATACCCCGATTGTGCGAAGGGGGGGGCACCGAACTCATGCCTGGCCGACCCCGAGCAGCCGTGGAACTCTGATTGTGCCAACCAGAAATGTTACGGCGTGCCCCTGTTCCGTCAACTTCTCAATGAGGGGGAAGCAGAGGGCCTGCCCCAGGAAATCCGTATGGCGGGCATGGATTTCTTCCAACGCAGCAATCTCACGGTGAACCACGGTCGCTACTATGTCGATACCAACGCCGGAACACGCAAGCAGGCTGAAGGAGTATGTGAGAATAGGAAAAGTACTTGGATTGATGCGCCTGTCGATTGCACTGACCCCATAAATATCGGTAAAACTATCGGAGATTTTCCTAACCATGCGCCAAATGATACCGTGAAGAAAGAAAAGGCGTGCGATTGCAACCTTAACGTCTTTAGGGGGGGGCAGACCTATAATGTCTTTTTTCTGTACGCCAAGCCTGAAACCCGGCAGACATACCAGATTTACGTGGGGAAGACCGGTTTCGACAAACTTACCGACGTAAAAATGGTGCGTGTCGACATCAGTGGGGGCAATGCGCTTCCAATTGCGTCTAAAAATTTTCCCATGGGATGGAGCCGAGATTACGATCCTGTATCAGGCATACTGACCGTGACGGTTGATATGACCGATTTCAAGGACGAGTTTGTCAAAGTCAAAAAGGATCTCTGCCAGCCAGAGAGCTTTTGCAGCTGGAACGGGACGGAGTGTGGATGTAATGAGGCGTTGAACGATAAAACATCACCCCTATACAATCCTGACCTGTATCGAGACTGCATAGAGAAAACCGGCACCGAAGGACGGACCGTCTGCAGTTGGGCAGGCAACGACATCGACTGTCCCGATGGCCTCTGCTTTGGTTTTTCCTTTAAACTCCCCGACACATTTATGGCCGATGGTGAGGATGTGCGGGCAACGGCTGATCCATTCAAGGAAGATAAAGACTATGACTGGTGTATCGGCTGGAAAACGGCTGACCCGGATCTCGCCGGTTCATGCTACTACCCGGCCCCGCCAGTGCCGGACAAACCTACGTACTGTACGGATCAATAGACCGCACACCGAGCATGCGGGAATGTGATAATGGACACAGGGAAGGGCCTGTCCCAAAAGGAGGGAATTACCATGAAAAGGGTTAAAAATGGATTGTTTCTGTTGATCCTGCTGTTTTCTTTTCCATGCTTTTTCGGTACCACGGGCATGGCACTGGGCGGTGAAACCATTGCTCGGGTTTCGGTCAGTTCCAACAAGATTATCTGGACTCCTGAGATTGAAAATGTGGCGATGCAACTGACGGTTGGCGGCGCGTCGAGCGCCACTTTCAAAAAGACCTTTGAGGCGGGGACAAATCCGTCTTTTCAATTGCTGGACAACAACGGTAACCGTTTTGGCGACGGACCCTGCACCTATGAGCTGAAGGCGTTTCCCGTTCTGGCTTCCGAAATTCTTGAAGTGGTTGCGGCCGCCAGAAAATCCGGTGACACCGCCGTGCTGGAGGCACTTAAGAAAGCGGGTCTGGTGCCCGAAGCGGGACGGGTGCAGTCGGGCGCTTTTCTGATCGATGGCGGCGCTATCGTGATGGGGGATGCCGCCGCCACCCCGGGTGAAAGAGACCCTTCCGATGATCTTGAGGTCTATCCCCAGGATCAGGTGGTCAACGACGATCTGATCGTTACCGGAAGTATCTGTGCCGGCTTCGACTGCGTGGTGGGAGAAAGCTTCGGCAAGAATACCCTTGTGCTGAAGGAACAGAATCTGGCCATTCTTTTTCAGGACACCAGTGCGGGCCTTTATTACCCGACCAATGACTGGCGTATGTTCGTCAACAGTTCTCAGGAAGGCGGCGAAAACTGTTTCGCCATAGCGGATGTCAACGGAGGGGTGACACCCTTTAAAATTCTGGCGGAAGCACCCGATAACTCCCTTTATGTGGACGGAGAGGGAAGGGTCGGGTTGGGTACCGGCGTTCCGGGCGCAAGGCTGCATATAAGCTACGGGGACACGCCCTTTGTGCGACTGGAGCAGGACGGCTCTTATGGGATGAAACAGCAGCTCTGGGATTTTGGAGGCAATGAGGCCTTTTTCGGTGTTCGCGATGCCACCGGCGCCAATCTTCCATTCCGAATCGAGGCAGGGACACCGACCAACGCCCTCAACCTCAAATCCGACGGAAAGGTCGGGATCGGAACATGGACGCCCACGGCGCCCTTAACTTTGGTAACCACGGAGCAGGATGCCGGTATTGTGGCGAATCGAACCGACGGGGCTACAGCCCTTGTATCCGGATCCACGGACTACGCGCTTTTTGGAGCTGCAACTTCGCACCCTGTCCGATTTGTTTCCGGAAACGAATGGATGATGGAGCTCAATCCACAGCCTGGTCAATTTCAGCAAACCGGGAATTCCCTGCAAATGCAGAATGGCGCCGCTTGTACCGCGACGGGAGTTTGGGTGAACAGCTCCAGCAGAGCGGTTAAAAATCATATTCGGGAACTTTCCTCAACGGTGGCCATGAAAGCGCTCGATGAACTCAAACCGGTCAGGTTCTTCTATAATGGAGATGACAGGGATGAATATGTGGGTTTTATCGCCGAAGAGGTCCCTGATCTGGTCGCAACCAACGGCAGAAAAGCAATGAGTTCCATGGATGTCGTCGCTGTGTTGACCCGGGTCGTTCAAGAGCAGCAAAAACTCATTCAAGAGATGACCCGCAAAATGTCCCGCATTGAAAACAGACTGAATGAAAAGAATTTATTGACCGTGGCGGCCGTTCCTTCCGAGGAAAAACGCTCCCGATAAAAAAGAGCGGGTTGGCCCCTGGGACATGACCCCGAATCAGAAGGTAATGATTTCATATCCTTTATCACGGTATGCCCACATGCTGGGATGGCCTGACATATCATCAAGAAGGGTCAGCCCCTGCTTTTTTGCCGCCTCAAGGGTTCCCAGATTATTTGAACAGGCTTTACAGACCCCTTCAACAAGACCCGCCGCCAAATTCTTTTTCCACAATCCGTTTAGCGGATTGCCGGATTTGACCAGTTCGGGAATCAGTTTGACCGAAGCCCCTTCAATGATGATTTTCGCTTCATCTCCTTTGGCTTTCATGTCCAGCGCGTTCAGAAGCACATGGATGAAGCACATCGGGTCTCCGTTGAAGACAAACAGGGCAATTTTTTTCATGATTTTACTCCTTTATATTATCGTCATTGCAGCTCTTTAATTAATGCCTTACGGCAATTTCGGTGACAGATCCATATAGACCAACCCGGCAAATCGGTCCGGTGGAAGGAATCCCTTGCCCCATTTTTCGTCAAATGCCTGCGTGGGTTTTGCGGCGACCACCTGTTCCATTGATTTGCCTTCCTTCATGAGCCGGTCGACGTTATCGCGGATAGCCGTCAGCATGGAAAGGTACTCCTGAAGCCGGACCTTGTTGGACAACGGCCCATGCCCCGGCACGACCTTGGTGTTTTCATCGATCATGGGCAGAATCTGATGAATGACCTTGATCATACCGTCGATGGATCCCCCGGAATAGATGCCGATGTATGGATAAAGCCCTTCAAAGTAGAGGTCTCCCATATGGATCACGTTGGCATTTGGAAAATAGACGACCGAGTCGCCGTCCGTATGTCCTGGTGCCACGTGAAAGACGCTCACATCTTCCCTATTGATGTGGAGCGTCACTTTTTTCGTATAGGTGAGCAGCGGTCGTGCCGTCTCCGGTGCGGGGGGGATTTTGACCTTTAACATCTTCATATTGTGTCCCATGCCCATCTGTTTGCGCACGTTTTCATGGGCAATGATGGTGGCGCCGGTCTTGGCGACGGTCTCATTTCCTCCCACATGATCAAAATGCCAGTGGGTAATAATGGCAAAGCGGATCGACCGGTCACTCAATTCTGCGATTTTGGCGAACAGCTTGGGAACGGACTCCCCGCCCTTCGTGTCGACCATCAGCACGCCGTCGTCACCGGTCAGAAGAACGGTATTCCCCATCCCCTTGGAATCCTGTAGCAAATAGAGATTCTCGGCAAGCTCCTCGGTCCCCACTTGAACCGGAGGCTCTCCCTGGGCATACAAAAAAGCGACCCATAGGAGAACCACTGCAACGCTTCCCACGGTTGATAAAAACCGTTTTCGTTTTATAGACATTTCGCATTTCCTCCTTACATGGGGTAATCTCCGGCATCCCTCGGAACATCCTACACCGTCAAGGAATTTCAAAAGAAAAAATAGCTGAGTACGGGCACTGTGCGACTTCGTGTCGTACCATAACGGTGCGTTAATCGGCTGGCTGTGTGTTGCCCTAAGAAATCACGGTTTTGAATCTCTTTATTCAACCGGGGCGAACATTCATTACCCGGCCACGGCCCGGTAGACTCTGTGAAGCGCCCCGTGCGGACCCGCATCCGGGGTGCCGTGGGGGCTGGGGGAGAAAGCCCCCTGCTACCCCATTGGCCGCTACTCTTTCAGATACCGAGTGCAAAGCAGATTGCACGGCCGACCGCTGACATCTTTGTGCGAGGCAAGGATGTAATCAAAGCTCCGATTTTACTCTTCGAAACAGTTTGCAAATGATCACAATTGACAGCGCAGTCCTGAGGCATGCCGTCAGCGGTTGAGAGAAACACTTCGGACGGTATATCGCGGACGGTAGTTGTGATCGGTGCGATGGTAACCTCTCCCAGATATTCCAACACGGAATCACGTGTCAGGATAAGAACCGGGCGTTTTTTTTCTGGTGACAAAAATTTATACCATCGTATTTCGCCATGTTTCATTCATCACCCCAAGCCTGTTCGGTTTCCCAAACCGAAAATTCATCGGTGGCAACTGGATTTTGCTCATACCCCCGACGGTGCTTATGCTCCAACTGCTCTTGTTCGTAACGGACAAGCGCATCTTGTAACGCTTTTCTTGTGAATGCAGAACGATTTGTGTGGAGTTCCTTTGAAACACGGTCGACCGCTTTGACGAGATTGTCATCAAGGGTCATCTGAATGGTTCTCATATCACACCTCCATAATATGGCTTTTATAGCTATAATGATCCACATTATGAGTTATGTCAAAGCAAATTGTTAAGCCGACGGCCCGGCTAACCTGCTGCGCCACCTGAATTTACCGCGTCAGCGCCGCCGACGTTCTCGCAGTCAGGTTAAGCCGATCATAGAAAGGTGTCCTTACTTGGCTTATTTGGATTGATCTGACAATTTCATCCAATCGACGATTAAATTCTCGGTCTTTTTCAAGCCTCTTTTCAACCCGTCCCGCAAAGTAGGTCAAGAGCGGGCTTGGCCCCTTTTGGCCCCCTTTCGAATATCTTGTCCGTCGCTTGCAAATTTCCCCACAATAAACCCTCCCACCAGAAGTTGCAATGGATGGTAGACCATCAGTGGGACCAGGATGAGGGCGATATCCAGCCGAGTGAGGTCGAACAGCGCATGAGCCATGGGGATGCCTGTGGAAAGCGCTTTTTGGGTTGCGGAAAAAAAGAAGGCGATCCCGTCCTCCCGTTTTAAGGGTCCCATTTTAAAAAAAAGCCCTCCGGAGGCCATGACCATCAACATCAAAATCAGAACTGCTGCAAAGGCGATGGAAAGCTCATCCTGCCCAAGGTTTTTCCAGCTATCGCTTTTAAAGGAATTGCTGAACGTTAAATACACAATGAACAGTATCAACCCCATACTGAAATTGCTCATCCCTTTGTGATTCCGGTCGGCCCACTCCCGTACCCAATGCCGAAGAACCTGGCCGAGGATGAGGGGCAGCAACACCACCCAGATGATTTTCACAATCATGCCACCCACGGGCGGAAGCGCCACACTTTGTCCCATTTGCCAGGAAACCCAGAGGGGCACCAGAAAGATTCCCAGAACATTGGAGGCCGAAGCATTGAAAAGGGCTATGGTGGTTGACCCGCCTGCTTGGGTGGTAAACACCACCGAAGAGGAAATGGTCGTGGGAACAGCGGCGAGGAAAAGAAAACCCATCCGTAAATCAAAAGCGAAAACCCTTCCCGCAAACAGCATGCAAGACCATACCAGCGCCGGTATGAAGAGGAAGATAAACGACTGAATCAAAATATGGGTTCGATATTGCCGAAGGCCGTTTTTGATTTCATCAATGGGAAGAGAAAGGCCTTGAAGAATAAAGATGATGAAAATGGCTGCTTTTGTGGAGATTTCAGGATAAAACCATCCTTTGCTTGCAACGGCATCGGGTGCAACCCAAGCCAGCCCCACCGCCAAACCAAGAAAAAGAATGAAGACGTAGGGGTTGCAGGCGCTCAAGAATTTCAGCATGGAAAAAAGATTCCTCTATTACAATCGTTGAATCAGATAAACGAATACGGGGAGCCGGCTTTCCTTTTTGGTTTGGTAAAACCGGGGCAATAATTCTCTTTTCTTGGGACTGTCTTTCAGCGGTGATAAATATATGGCGCCTTTTGATTTTCTTTTTGGATCGGCGTGTTTCAGAAGGTGGGCCAGGGAATCTTCATGCTCGGGTGATAACCCTTCTCCGACTATGAAATTGCCGGTGACTTCTATCCCGTCAAAAGCATCATTGATGTCTATCAATTTTTTGAACGCCTCTATTACCTGTTGTGCCGTGATCGGTTTGCCGATCTCGGAGAGGGTCTTTGGGTCAATGGATTCAAGTCCGATATTAATATAAGTGTAAAAGGGCAATCGATTCAATTGCTCAAACAACGCCCGGTCTGCTCCCAGGAACGATCCCACACTGCCGAAGAGATATAAAAAGGGCTTTTGATCCATGCGCGGCCTGAACCCGAATGCCTGATAGGCTTCTTCTGCGGCAAAATTAATTAAATCTCCCCCTGCGGCAAGGGCATCATGATTGCCAAGGAAGAGCGCATGATAATTGAGCAAATCCGCGCCAAAATGATTTTTCAAGGCCTCAATCTGTTCCCGGATATTTGCTTTTGATCTTTTTTGGAATTTCCGGTCTGTCTTAACACAACAGAATTTACAATGATAAAGGCACCCATCCGCTATGTTCAGCGGAATGATATCATAATCCGCATGCCGCGTATCAGGCGGAAGAACTGAAACCCGGCAGCCGATGATCTTGTTCAATTGCCGGGATCGTTCATAAAGCGTCTGGTCATCATTGGTCAGGATCCGTTCTATCAGGTCTTTTGCACGAGGGTACAGCCCTTTTGAATTTGCCATATACAGGTTGCCAAACAATTGGGACCATTCCGCCAAGGCATTCATCACCACGGGATTGGAAAAATATTTGACTTCCCATACCGGGTTGCTGGCATACGGCAAACAAGGCAGATAATACTCCCCCATCCATGAAATGATCCCATCATTGCCGCTCTTGTCACCCACCGTATAATAGACCCAATCGTTTCCGGCCGTCCGCTTGAATTGCTCTGCCGGATGGGGCCAGTCAGGTCTAAGTCCGCGAATCGATTTGATCTCGCCGTTAAGATTGAAGCAAAACTCGAAATCCGGGGTCCTGATTTCCGAATATTTACCAAACCGCAGAGGAAACGTCTGTTTGAGCCGTTTATCAGGGCCGTTTTTTTCGACACTGATCATTAAATGCTGCTGCTGCGAAAAATCCATTTTTTCATTTCCTGTTTTCCCGGATTGAATCGCCAAAACATTGCCTGTTGTTTCAAATTTCGGCGAATTCCGGGAACATGTTACTGATCTTTTTCTCAATTCAGCGATCACTTGCCGAACCGGTGTGACTTCCCCGCCCCGCCCGCTAGAGTTGCCGCAACCAATCCAGTGCATGCTTCTGAACCTTGTAGGCGTCTTCAGCCACCCAGAAGCCGATATGCGACGCCTTGTCGATCCACAGCAATTGTGCGTCGGCAATGGCTTCATGGGCATACTCGGCATCACGAGGCGGCACGTCGTTGTCGGCGTCGCCGTGGATGATCAACGTGGCGGAGCGGATCTTATCAAGGGGCAGCTCGTCAATGGCCGATCCAAGGGCGATATCATTCTCAGCACCCGCTTTGCGCTCGTCAAAGCGGTCACTCATGGTCTTGAACATGGCATCAATCAAGGCGAATTTGTTTGCGTCACCCACTATCTCTTTGACGCGCCTGCCCAGATCATGTTTCTCCAGGGTGCTTTCAGTCTGTAAGAAGCTCTTGACGACCGATGCGGGGAAGTGCTTGAAAAAGTACCCCATCAACCACTGCCCCGGCTTGCTGAGATACATCCACTCCTCAATTTTGCTGACATCATCCGCCTTGGTGTAGTTCATGCTGATGCCGTCGATGACCAGCAAAGCCTTCACTTTTTCCGGGTGGCGCTGCGCCAACTGGTAGCTTGCCGGGCCGCCGCCGGAAGCGCCAACCATGATGGCCTCGGGAATATTCAGGACGTCCAGAAGGGCGGCCATGAAATCTCCCTGCTCCGCGGCCGTCTTTCCAAACTGCAACGGCGTGCCCAGATACCCCGGCCGTGACGGCGCGATGACCTTAAAACCGTTTTTGCGGAACAACTCGCCCAGAACCAGTGCCTGATCGTAGCCCCCTGGCCCGCCATGGGCAATCAAGGCCACCGGCCCTTCCCCCCGCACGGCGTATTCAACCGGACCGTATGCCGTCTCAATGGTTTGCGACGGATAGCGCAAACACGCCCGCAAATCTTCGGCCGTAACAATCTGATTGTCACTCAAGGACTCTTTGAGATCATGAGATGAAAGAACAGTCATATTCCACTCCTCCAAAGATGAATTGAAAATTCAATTTATAAGAACCCGAATCCGACCTGTCTGTCTTCTTTTCAAGAGAAACAAGCATGGGGTTAAGGGTTGGCGTCGGTTTTCATTGCTTCTCTTACTTTGGTAGCCAGCTCCCGTATTGAAAACGGCTTCTGGATGAAATTGAGCTCCCTGGGTAACACACTGTGGTGAGCAACAACATTTGCCGTGTAACCGGACATATAAAGCTGTTTTATGTCGGGACATCGCAATTTCACCCGTTTCGCCAGGTCTCGGCCATTCATCTCCGGCATTATCACATCAGTAATGAGCAAATCAATGGTGCCGGCATAATCATTCACCAACTGTATGGCCAGGCTGGGTGTGGACGCGGTCAACACCGTATATCCCTGCTTTTCCAACATGATCTGGCAAATTTTTAGAATTTCAACATTGTCTTCAACCACCAAGATGGTCTCGGACCCGCACTCGATGGGTGCTGCCTTGGTTTCTTTTTTCTGTTCGGGTTGTTCAGCCGTATACCGTGGCAGATAAATTTTGAATGTCGCGCCGTGTCCCGGCTCGCTGCAGACATTTATAAAACCATTGTTCTGTTTAACAATGCCATATACCGTAGCAAGACCTAGTCCGGTCCCTTTTCCTTCCCCCTTCGTCGTAAAAAAAGGCTCGAAGATGGTATTGAGAATCTCTTTATCCATGCCACAGCCGCTATCGTTCACGGCCAACATCACGAAATCACCGGGTATGAATTGTGGATGCGCGTTGCAGTAAATCGCGTCAAATGTATTGTTTTTGGTTTCAATGACGACTTTCCCGATGCCCTCAATACTGTCCCGGGCGTTGATGCACAGGTTGGCCAAGATTTGATCGAGCTGACTGGAGTCTATCATGACCGGCCAAAGGTTTTTCCCCGGCAGCCAGACAAGATGGATGTCCTCACCGATAATTCGTTGCAGCATATTGATCATGCTTAGAACGACGTCGTTCAGATCGAGTATCTTTGGGGAAATGGCCTCTTTGCGCGCAAAGGCCAGCAGTTGCCGGGTCAGGTCGGCGGATTTTTCAGCAGCTTTTCTGATTCTCTGCAGGGCTGGAAAAATTTGATCCGTCGGATCCGTTTGATCCAGCAGCAACTCTGTCTGGCCTATCATCACTCCCAGCATGTTGTTGAAGTCATGGGCAACACCGCCGGCCAGGCGGCCGATGGCCTCCATTTTCTGGGCCTGTGTCAACTGAGCCTGGAGGCTTTCTTGTTCGGCTTCCGCTTTCATGCGTTCGTTGATGTCAATTCGAAGCCCGGTCAAATGAATCGGTTTATTATCTTTATCTCTTTCAATCACAAACCCGATGACGTGATGCCAGCGATAAGACCCATCCGCATGCTTCATACGTGCTTCATATTGATATTCGTTGGATTCGAGATCGAGGACGTTGCGAATCTTTCTCAAAACCATCTCCCTGTCTTCCGGGTGAACTCTCTTGATCCATATTTCCCTGTCCGAAATGCCGGAAACGGGTTCATATCCGAGCATGGTGTAATATATTGGAGACGCATACCACGTATCATTCGGAATGTTCCAGTCCCAGATACCGATATTGGCCACCTCCAGCGTCAACCGTAGACGCTGCTCGCTCAATTGAAGCTCCCTTTCGATGCGCTTACGTTCGGTAATATCACGGGAAACGCCCAACACACCGATTAGGTTTCCCTCGGAATCAAACATCGGCGTTTTAATGGTTTCGAGCAATTCCTCATGTCCGTCATCGATGTAGGTAACGGTTTCTTCATTGACCATCGGTTTTTCGCTTGCGATGGCAGCCATATCATGCCTGCGGAAAAAGTCAGCCTGTTCCCTGCTCACAAAATCGTAGTCTGTTTTTCCTATAATATCCTTTTCCTTTGCCCCATAGAAACGCTCGAATCTTCGATTGCACGCAAGGTAAAGACCATCCGGGTCTTTCAGCCATACCAGATCCGGAATCGTCTCAATCAAAGTGCGTAGAAGCGTTTCACGGTTCAGGAACACTTTGGCGACTTTCTTCCGCCCGGATTCTTTTGGGCCTAATTCCTGAACTCTTTTCGCCAATTCTTCGTAGGTTGGTCTTTTATCCATTTTGGATCCATTGACTTCACAACGCGCTCTTCAGCGGGCGCAGCTTTTTGTGCGCCGCTGGAAGAGATGGTGGTACGCCCGGCACAGGCGTGAATTTTGGGGTGCAAGTCCCCCGTGCATACATCCGGTTAATGTGTCTTAATCATAAGCCCAAATGCTAGCCGAAAGCAAGGGCGGAAAGGGGACTTCTATTCGGATTGGCTCACCAACTGGCGTACCTGGTCAGCGCGTAGAGGCCGAACCAGGCGCGTTACTTCCTCACCGTTATGCAACAGGATCAAAGTCGGCCAAAGTTTAACCCGGAACGCACGGCCCAGGGGCTTACCTTTTCCGTCGTAAATCTTTATATGGGGCAGCTCTGAATGTTCGGCCAGCACTTCCTGTACCGCGGGCTGTGCCGCCTGACAATGCCCGCACCAGGGGGCACCGAATTCGAGGATGGCATAACCGGACAATGCACTAACCTGTTCGAGTGTTGGCGCTTCTTCTGCATAATCCGGGTTAAAACCAATGGGAATAGTTTTCATGCTACTTCCTCTCCGAGGGTTGAATGGATAATAAATGACTCATTTGAAGCGCTGAACAAACCTGTTCAAAAACCGATTCCCAATCCCCCTGTCGCGCCTGCCGGAACAGTGTCATGGTCGGATACCAGGGGGAGTCGTCACGATCCAGGAGCCATCGCCAGTCGCATGGCGTGGAAAGCAGGAGAAAGGTGGGTTTGCCCATGGCGCCCGCAAGGTGGGCCACCGCCGTATCAACGGAAATAATGAGGTCGAGGTTTGATATGATGGCGCATGTGTCGGAAAAATCGGAGAGGTTGTCGCCAAGATCCGTGACCCGAACGGTATCGTGCAGCGTTTCTATTTCCCCTGCGTTATCTCCCTTCTGCAATCCGTAAAGGGTGACGCCCGGCATATTCCCGAGGGGGATGAAATGGTTGAGGGAACAGCTACGGTGGCGGCCTTTCGGATCCTTTAAATTACCGGCCCAGACGATGCCGACCCTGAAACCTGTTTCCCCCGAGAATTGTTTTCGCCAATATTCAGCTTTTACAGGTTCCGGAAAGAGGTAAGGGACTTTCCGAGGAAGGGTGTCCAACTGGCTCCCGAATATTCCGGGAAGGCTGAGCAAAGGGAATCGCATAATCGAAGGAGACATCGGGGCTGCAATCCTTTCGGCCTTCAACGAGGATATCGACCCCCTCCAGGCGTTTCATCAACGCAAAAAGCTCGCTTTGCACTTCCAAAATGACGGTGCCGCCGCGGGATTTGACCCGAGGGAGGTAACGGACGAATTGGAGCGTATCCCCGAACCCCTGTTCATAATGTACGAGGAGGCGTTTTCCCTGAAACGGTTTGCCATCCCAACGGGGAGCATCAAAAGAATTGGGGTAGATGGCACTCTGGTCGGGCTTGCGGAACCGGGCTTCGTACTCCTTGAAGCCTTTCAATAAATCTCCCGATGACAGCCGAACCAGAGACCGATTCCAGATGGCTTCCGCAAAATCCGGCCTTAAGGCCAACGCCTTGTTGAGGACTACCATGGCTTCCCCAAGCTCCCCCAGATTTTGCAGCGCAACCCCCAAATTGTTGTAGGCCTCAGCAAAATCGGGCCGCATATGAATGGCTTTTGTAAAAGCTGTTCCGGCCGCCTCAAAATCCGTCAATGTGTTAAAGGCAACGCCGAGGTTGTAGTGTGCTTCGGCATAGTCTTTCCGGACGGCAACTGCGGTCTGAAAGGACTTCACGGCCTCATCCAATTTACCCAGGGATAACAAAATATTGCCGATATTGTTATGGGCTTCCGCAAAATCCGGCTGCAAATGAACGACGGTTTCAAAACGCTTTGCGGCGCCTGCAATATCACCCTCCAGGTTCAATATGACCCCGATATTATGGTGGGCTTTGACAAAATCGTGCTGAAGGCTGACGCAAGCCTCAAAACAGGTTTTGGCGCGATCAAGATCGCCGCTTTCCTGATAGGTGTTGCCGAGATTAAAGAACGCATCCACAAAATTTCCGTCCAGGGAAATGGCTTTTTGGTAATATGGGATGGCGGCTTCGCGCAACCCTTGCGCTTTAAGGGCATTGGCCAGGTTGTAGGCCAGATCCGCATTGTCCGGTTGAAGCGAAAATGCCCTTTTAAAGGCTGCGCCGGCCTCTTCATGGCGTCCCTCGTGGGTGAGCAGGATTCCCAGAAAATGATGAAACCCGGGGTCGGCGTCATTGACGGCAAGAGCCCTGTGGATACTGGCAAGCGCCTGGTCGGGTCTGCCGAGCTGATGAAGTATGACGCCCATGACGTAAAAGGCTTTCGCGTGTTCGGGGGCGTTGTCAACCAGATCGCCCAGAAGGCGAAGCGCTCTGTCGGGATGACCCCCTTGATAAGATGCCATTGCGGAAGCAAAGAGATCTTTTTCTGCCGAATTATTTTCCGATTTTATCATTTTTCCCCTGGGGTATAACGTGGCCATCACCGTCAGAGCTGAGGCCGAGTGCATCCTGGAGGTACTTCAGTCCCGTCTGTCCCTGCGCGTTGGCGGTCTGCAACCCTGTGTTGATGAAGCTGAGCATGTCGGCGTAGGTTTTGAAATCTCCGTCCTGCGTGTTGTTTTGGGGCGATGTGTCCGCATCGGACCAGGCACACGTGAACGCGTGAAGCGTTCCGGTCGTGCCCGCCGCGACGCCGAGCGTCGGATTGTCCGTGGTGCTGACTGTGTACTTGGTATAGATCAACTGGTGCACCAGGTTCGGTGGGCTGTTGTCGCCGGCTGCCGCGTTCCAGGTCAATTCGGGTGGGCTCGTTAGTGAATCGACCTCGAAAATTTGCAGGTTGGGAACGGTAACGCAGGGTTTACTGCCGTTGGCCCCGGCGCAGACTTGGTCGCCTTGCCACAGCCCTTGGCCGAACAGATACGCGATGTCGATCCCGACGTTCGCGGCGGAGCCGCCGGGCGTGTAGAGCTGCTGAACGTTGTCGAAAGCCACGATATTGAAACCGTCCGCCTCATTGTTCAGTTGCAGAAAGCTCACCAACTGGGCGACGCCCGAGTTGTCGACGGGGCCGCCGTCCGCGATCTGGACGATCTTCGCCGTCGCCAAAGCTTTGACATCCATCCCGCTCGCCACCACGTGCCGCATGTTTCCCGCTAACTGAAAGTTGAGCGCTTCATCCGAAGCCAGGTACGCCGCCTCCCAATCTCCGGAGACCACGCCACTGGCTGCGAAACCCGCGGCAGCGCTGGAAGCCGCCGCGGCGGTCACAACTGGAACGAGATCGTTTGCCAGAGGGTTTTCGACGGAGGTCGTAGCCGTCGCCGGAGAGCTCCACGCGTTTTCCGTATAGCCCAGATTGAAATGGGGGCCGTTCGTGCCCGCCCCGGCAGCCGGGAGAAAAGGGGGCGCCGTGAAGGTTGATCCGCCGGGCATGCTCGAAAAAGTCACCGGCGTCACATCGGGAGTGGCCCCGGTCCCGCCGCTGCAAGACGCCCCACTGTCGCCGTTCAGTACCGGTGTAGAGGGCGAAAGGCACGCCTGATAGTATTGTTTGTCACCACCTTCTTCGCCTAGAACGGCCTGTGTTGTCAGCATGGTCGCCGCCAGCAGCAACGGCTTGTCCTCCGCCCACGTTTGTCGCGTTCCGCTCAGCGGTTCGGCGATCGGGTAGTCCTTGAACACCAAATCCTCGACAACTTTGTGCCAATACGTAGCATCTCCTCCCGTGTAGTATTCGAAGACGCACGCGGAAAACTTGTCCCCGCTCAAGCTGTGGCAGTCGGCTTGGTCGAACAGATACTGCTGCTGACCGAGCCATCCGGTCGCGTCCTTTCCCGAGACCTGCCACGTGTTGATGGCGTTCGTAGCTTCGATCGCCGTAACGAAATCACCCGAGTACATCAGCATCGTGCTGAACCAGCTTCCGCCCGAGTTTGAGGAGACGGTTCCCACATTCGCGAACACCTCTTCGAGCGTTTTGCTACCCCCTTCCAAGAGCGATAGGGTCCAGCCGGAGTGGCCGGTATGCGCTCGCCAACCACCACCGGAAAATGCCACATGCGCTGAATAAGGTGGCTGCGCTTCAGGTTCCACTTGCGTTAAAGGTTCAGTGGAGTCGCAGGAGCTGAAGCCGACGGCATAAAGAAGAGCGATTGCGGCGAGCGCAAGCTTCCTGAAATTATAAGTGATTTTTAGATTATTGAGCCGGTTCATGGTTTCTCCTTCCGGTCCTGTCCAAAACGGTTTTATATTCTTGCATAGCATTTTACACATACCCGGACGGCCCGGTAGACTCTGTGAAACGCCTGGTGCGGACCCGCGCGGGGTGCTGTGGGGCTGGGGGAGAAAGCCCCCCGCTACCCGATTATCTGATATCATTTCGGTCTGATCTCTTGAAACAGCGCTTCATGTTTAACCCCACCATATTCACAGACAGTTGTTTGCTATTTTGACCTTAAAAGCTCCATGAGGTATCTGTGACCTTGCTCCTTTGCATAGTCCAAGACAGTCAACCCTTTTTTGTCTTTATGTTTTTTGTTTGCACCATCCTGGAGCAGAAGACTCACAGTGTCATAATGACCGTAAAACACTGCCCAGAAAAGGGGAGTCCATTGGAGATTATCTGTTGCTGTAATATCAGCATTATTCTTCAAAAAATAGCTTACTGCGCCGGTATATCCTCTTTCACAGGCCATCATGATCGGTGTTTTTCCTGCCTGATCTTTTGCGTCGATCCTGGCTCCCGCCTCAAGAAGCATGCCGATTATCTTCACAGACCCCTTAGAGGCAGCTTTGTGAAGTGGCGTCTGTCTGAACTTGTCCAGCGCGTTTGGATTCGCTCCCTTTTCTATCAATTCTTTTACGACTTCTTCATGTCCGCCAGCTGAAGCCAAATGAAGTGCTGATGCCTGCGAGTCATTGTCTTTAGCGGTCATATCAGCCTCTCTTGAAAGAAGTACTTTGACGACCTCCAGGATGACCATATTCCGATGCTTTATGAAGTGGAGTCCGTCCTGATCTGGAAACCTCGTCAACGTTTGCTCCTTTATCCAAAAGCAGGTTCACTATGTCCTTTTTGCCCCCACGCGGCGGCAAGCAAAAGGGCTGTATCACCATTTCCGTCTCTTAACGCAAGATTTCCCCCTGCGTTAAGAAGCATTTCCACAGCCTCAAGATTACCAGCCAACGAGGCGTGCATTAAGGCTGTTTTGCCTTCATTATCCTTATCGTTGACATTCACATGTCGTTTGAGGATCGATTCCACAACCCTCTTGTTACGACTTCTCACGGCAAGGATAAGGGCCGTTCTGTTATATTGATCTCGGGCAGAAATGGACAAGCCCCTCTTGATCAAGGCATCCACCGTTAACGCCTGGCCGGCGGAAATGGCATCAAGTAGGCAATTCATGCCATGCTTGTTGGTAATTTCCGGATCAGCGCCATGTTCAAGTAGAAGTTCGGCAATCTCAGTATTCCCCATTCTGCATGCAATTATGAGGGCTGTATCTCCCTGGTCATTTTTTTCATTGATGTCAACATTGTGCTGTAGAAATGTTTTGATAACGGAAATATTTCTCATTTCTACGGCTATTTGAAATGCCGTTCTTCCACTATTACTGGATTTAATCGTTGCGTCAGCTCCCTTGGTTAACAGCAGCTCCACCATTTCATTCCGGTTATAACTGACCGCGCGAAATAGGGGGGATTCGTTTGTCTGATGAGTGACTGCATTTATATTTGCCCCATGGTTGATCAGAAGCTCCACGACATCCTTTTTGTTTCCCTGGGATACGGCAAGGAAAAGAGGGGTCAATCCTTCTGTGTCTGAGGCATTCGGATTCGCCCCTTTTTTGAGGAGCGCCTCGACTACCAGTGGATAACCTTTCATGGATGCCTCAAACAACACAGTCCTTCCAAATCTATCCGTGATGTTTGGATCCGCACCGTAAGAAAGGAGAAGCTCTGTTGCCTTGTAATGGCCATTGGCAACCGCGCATGCAAGTGGTGTGAGATCATCCTTGCTTCTTGCTCCGATATCTATTTTGATATCAAGCTGAAAAAGTTGATTGATCCGTTCGCTATTTCCTGAGCAAGCTGCTTCTATCAGCACATCTTCAAGCACCCCGGCGTGGGCAGAATTCCCCGATAAAGCGATGACAATTATAAAAAGAATGATACCTTTATACATTATATTACTCCTTTTTCTCTATTTGGCTCAGGGTCACTCTACAACCACACCCACAATGTCTTTTCTATGTCTTTCACACGCGACCTCAAGCTCCGGTCAACCGATATCTCTCTTTTCATTTTTTCGATGGCACTGCTCACGGAGCTGTATTTGCCGAAACCAAACTGCCTCCCAATCTCTTCAAGCGTCTCTCCTCTACAGCGCTAAAGGAGATATGTCTGATAAATCGGGCCCGGACGAACGCCGACTATTCTCGGTTCGGGTCATGGGCATAGGCGCTAATAGAGATTGGATGCATGCGGACATCCTTTACCCCCGGCATCTCATGGACCAGGGCTTTTATATCATCGGTTAGCTCGGGCTCCACTGTCTCGTTGAATTTCACATCGACTGTCACGACCCCGTCATCGGCATGAACCTGAACCATGGGATAATCACGCACCAGTCTGGCCCTTACCCGGGAAGCTATGACCAGGTTCTCAAGCATCTTCCGCGATTCCGGGGTCGCCTTGAACTGTTCCATTTGCGCGGCCTGGCAGATGAGATAAGACGCGTCATCCACGCTGAGTTTGTGGACGTGCAGTACCATATCGTAGAGACTTGAATCCCGGGTATCCACTCCGAACAGTTGCTTGCTCCACTGTCGCCGCTCATGATCGTCCCGGCGCAGTTGCTTGATCGCTTGCTTCCTGCTCAGCTGTTCGCGGGCCATCATCAACGCCACCCTATCGTCCATATCCGCCAGGATGCGCACCTTGAGCACGTGTGATACCCCGTGCAGAAAAAATTGGCCGGCCAAGCCGTGGTAAATCACATTGTCATGATGAACTTCTTCAAGAATAGCCGCGGCAATATAGGCCAGATAGCTCTCCTTGTCGTAGGTGAAACGCTCCAATATGGAGGGAGCGTCGTGCAGGGCATGTTCAAGTTTGATTTCATTTATGTTGAAATGCTCCGATACCTCTAAAAGAACCTCGCGCGAGATACATGCGTAGCCGAGAGTCCGGGCGACCTTCTCGGCCACTGCCCTTCCTTTGCTGAAGGAACCGCGAGAAATGGTAATTATGGCCATGAGAACCTCCTTGTTAACAAATGATGTCGGTCATTTTCCGTGATGCTGTTTTCCCGGTGGTCGCCCGGCCAGCTGCTAATGACCGCCACCTCTTCGTCGAAAGACCATGCCGGTGAGCATGCCGACCGTCATGGCCACCGCCACTGCCAGCAAGCCGTATGCTACCCCGTGCTTTTTCGCCATAACTTGCAGGATTGCCGGCATCCCGTGCAGCTTGACGTCGAAGGTAGCGGTGCGTTTTTCCAAGATCTTGCCGTTCCGGAGGATCCACAGGGACACATGGTAGGTGCCCGGTTTGATCCTGGACGGCAAATGAAGTCTCGCGCGCGCCAGCATCTGGCCGGACCCGGGGTTGGTAAGCCGCAGACCGCCCGGATAGAGATGGTAGAGTTTGTCACGTTCCTTAAGCTGGATGAATTCCTCGAAAATGGTGTCATCCTCCACCGGCTTGAGTCTGCCGGTGAATTTAGCCGCTTTTTCCAGGGCGGCATACCCCCATGGAAAGTCGCGGTTGCCGCGATCGAGCAAAGCCGGGTCACTGCTGAACGCGAAATAGAGCAGCGGTGCGTTATCAATATCAACCTCGCCGCTGTTCATCCACAAATCCCAGTGTCGGGACTTGCGCATCATTTCCTCTTCAATCCTCTTGCCGCGGATGGTCAGCACGGCCTGGCTGCCCGCCGGCAGGTCGCCGCTGATGTTCATGTCGGAACCGGAAAACAATGACGAAATGGATATTGACCGCGGCCGTATCGCCAGCGTGCCGCCGGAGGCAACCGCCGATGGAATCGACCCCAGCATCACTATCAGTGTAAGTCCCGCGAGGAAGAGGAGAGACAGTGGGTGGTTCTTTTCGTTCATCTTATTCCCCTCCTTTGAAATCGAGCATGTAGTTGGGAGAAAGGAGCAGTCCCAGAAGAATTTTCACCATTACCGCCAAAACGATGCAGGCCAGCAGCGTCTTGAGATGATCCGTCTTGAGGCGATGACTGAACCGCGCACCGATCTGAGCGCCTATACTGGAACCGAGCATCAGCAGGATGGCCAGGGTCATATCCACGGTGTGGTTTGAAGCGGACTGCATGACGGTCACGTTGGCGCAGACGAAGACTTCCTGAAAAAGATTCGTCCCGACCACTACATGCATGGGCATCTCCAGCACATAACACATCAGCGGCACCATTATGAAGCCGCCGCCTAAACCCATGATGGCCGCCAGCATACCGACAAAAGCCCCAACCAGGAAAGGCAGGATAGGAGATAATGTCACGTTCGATTTAGCAAAATGGGTTTTCCAGGGCAGGGCTGAGGTGAACCGACGAAAAAAAGAGGCGGGTTTTTCTTCGTCCAACCGACCGTCAGCCGCTTTTTTGCGGGACTGGATGCTCTCTACCATCATATAGGAGCCAACCACCGTCAGCATTACCACATAGGTTATTTTGATGAAAAAGTCGGCTCCTCCCAAAAGACGGAGGACTTTGATAATCTCGACACCAATGGAACCGCCGAGGAAACCGCCCAGCAGAAGAATGGTCCCCATTTTCAAATCAACATTACCCATGCGGTAGTGGGCAAAGGTCCCGGAAGTGGCTGAGGCGACGATCTGGTTGGAGTCGGAGGCCGCGGCGATGGTGGGGGGAATGCCGGCCATGATCAAAAGTGGAGTCATCAGAAAGCCGCCTCCTACGCCGGTGAGACCGGAAAGGCACCCGACCCCCATTCCTAGACCGAGCAACATGAAAATGTTCAGGCTGTGCCCGGCAATGGGCAGGTAAAAATCCCAAAACATGAAAACATATCTCCTTTTCATTGATTCAAGGGCTCATGAGCACCCAAAGGTTTGAAAATACGTTCTTCCAAAAACTGATCCAGAGGTTTTCCGGATACAACCTCGATAAGTCTTCCCAAAACGTCCGTTGACCGGCCATACTCCCATCTGGTGACCGGCTCATACGCAAGCGGCAATTTCCCCATTTTTTGTGCAAATTCTTCAGTTGTATAATTTGTGAGGGAATTCCCGCTTCTTTGTACATTTCTTTCACTTTTGAGGCGAAAAAGAAACCGTAAGTAATACCGGATGTGTGTTTTAGAAGATCCAAAACAGATCAATGAACGATATATTGCAAATCGATGTTTCAAGTGTTTCTCCTTTTCAAGTTCACGATTTCCGTAAGAGAAAACTTTATTTTAAATCGTATATGTTTTTGAGCATCCCCCTGATTTCATTTTTTATTTTGTTGAATTTAGTCTTATCTGAAGCCCGTGCATCGTTTGCTTCCATGATGAGCTTATGGATCGTCTCCCAATTGTTTTTGTGAATGATTTCGTTTCCCAGATACATGCCATTGCTGATGCCCATGAGGATCAACTGTTCTTCAGGGATGGTTGGAAAAGTGAAGCTCGTGTAAAGCTGCTTCAGGACGATGATGCCATTCACCAATGTGAATGCGAAGATCTGGAATTTGAAGATGTTCGGTATGCCGGATATACTGAAAAGATCCCTGAATCGGGGGACCCTGGTTCGTGTGACGCCTTGAAAAAATTCATCCGGGATATCACGGTCCCTCACGATTGCATTTCCTTTTGCGGCCAGAGCGGTACCGCCGGATATCCCCAGAAGCGTGAGAACCTGTCCCGTCACCATCAGAAAGTCGCTCCTGCAAAGAAAAACATATATGGATGCAAAAACAACGATGGCCGTCCAGAACATGATCTGAGCAGAAGAAATACTGTAATTGCCGATAGGGGAGGCGGCCAGGTGAAAGGGGGAAATGATCTTTCTGATAAACGGGCTCGGATGAAGTTTCACCCATTCCTCCTTTCGTTTGTCCTCCTTCCCCCCATTAAACCGGCCGTCAGTGGGAAAAAGATTCAATTTTGTACAAACGATGATCATATACAGGATAAGCAAGATGACGATTCCCCATCCGGTTGCGGCCAATCTGAGGGGAACGGCAAATTCGGAAACGGTTTCATAGGTATCCGGCCCCGCTGAGACCTTGATTTCTATCCTGGCCCGCCTGGCGGACCACCACTCCTCAAACCATTTTCCTTCCACATCCTTGAAAATCTCGTCGTACGGAGGCACACGACACCTGACGGTATAGACAAACTTGTCGCCTTTATTTTCTTTCTTCTCAACGGAAGCGGTTGCCCCGACGCGATTTTTCCCGGCAACAAAAAAGATCTCGTAAGATCCCATATCCGTATTACGGGTAAGGGTAACGGTAAATTCAAAGGATTTTCCGGAAGGTGCGCGACTATCAAGAATGGTTACGGGGTTCTCCCGCAGGCTATCGGATCCTTCGGATAATGAATAGACGGGTATTAAAAGAAGCGCTATCAGAACCAAGGAAAAAGAAACTTTTCGGACCATTTTAGACCTCCTTTCCGGCAGTTTCCCGTTCAACAGAGACGTCTTCACATTGATATCACAGGTTTCAGATAGTTAGATGGTTTTTCGCCTATTTAGCGAAGGTTTTTGCTGCAACATTACCTCATTGGATTCCGGCTTCGTTATTCCAGCCTTTGCCCCCGCCGCTTCTAAAGCGGCTCTTCACGGGGGGTAACATGAACCACCAGCCGTTAAAGCAGAGCGAAGCCTAGCGCAATATTTATCGTATCTTTGACTACTTCGAGTGCAGCGTTGATGGCCCCTTCCACGAGCAGCAGAGACATCCCCTCCAGAGTGAGCATTACGGCTCTAGCGGTGTTTTTTTGCATCTCGAAAAGGACACTCGCTTCGCCCTCGGTGATCTGGCCGCTAAGCTTTAGTGTCTCGATTTGGACAAATGTTTTCGCCAGCTTTTCGAATTCGGCCTCGGCAAAATCTTTGATTGCCGGCCATTTTTCACCGAATACGCCCTCCGCTGCGCCAACCATGCCGGTTAAGACCTGCCCTACGTCGATATTTGCCATGTCTT
This sequence comes from Desulfatiglandales bacterium, assembly GCA_963663335.2. Taxonomy (GTDB): domain Bacteria; phylum Desulfobacterota; class DSM-4660; order Desulfatiglandales; family Desulfatiglandaceae; genus NaphS2. The sequence goes on from CAXXLN010000003.1 coordinate 319,179, forward strand.
ACTCCTTATCTGATATACTTTTGCCACGTTTTTTTGCCAACTCAAGCGCCATTATTGCCCCAAGGTGTTGGTTGAATAAGCTTTGAACAGGTGCAACAATAAAGCGATTTATAGATTTTTCACCACGACCGGAAATATCAGAGGTGGCACCATTTTCGACTTTGCAATCCATTGATAAATCTATTCCGTTCTCTTTCACTTTTTTGATTTGCTCTTCTGATAGCGGTTTTGATACGCATTGCTTATGCAGAAGAACCAAATATGCGAGATTTTCCTTTGCCAAATCGATTTGCTCGATTGTCAACTCATTCTTATAAATTCCTCCGGCTCGCACCTCCATAGCATCCAGATCAACCAGAACACCTTCATAAAACTTCTGCTGGTTTTTGTATTTCAAATCTTCGGCGCCGGCACTTTGCAGCGAAATGAAGTACGCGTCGAGTTCCTTCTGTAACTGCTGGGCTTGCTTGTCAATCGTGCCGTCGTAGTTTGAAACAAGCTGGATAGATGTACAAGCGCCAATGGCAAACATTCCCCATATAATTGCTGATAACAATGGAACTCTGAACCTGGACGCTTTCATGATTGGAACCTCCTCTCTTGATGGTTGACTGCAAAATGTAAAGTTAACCGGCGAGTTTCAGCGAATCCGGTTGAACGTTTTGCGTCCGCCCGGAATGAAATGGGAGAACGGGTATATCCTGGAAATCGGAACAAAATCGGGGGACATCTTATTTATTTTTGGGAATACCTTCTGGAATTAAATAAGGTGTCCCCTGAATCCCGCGCAATCATTTCTTTAACGAATTTCATGAAGCACCATATAACGCCGAACTCAGCGGCGGCTTAGTGATGGTTGAATACCCAAAAATCTTTATTTGAAACTTTGGGGAAAGACCAATTGACGGACTATTTCCGTCCGCTGTAGTGTTTTGTTCGAAAATGATTTTTAACGATGCACATCGATGCCTAATGATCATTCTTTCATAATGTTTATTACTTTATCTTCTAAGCAAGAGCGCAGAAAAGTATTCATTTGTGTCTGATCACCAGTTTCGTAAAAAATTAGCATCAATTGATTAAACTCTAATTGTCTCTTTGCCGGAAGATTAATAGCAGGATATCCATTATTTAACAAAAGCCCATTCATAATAAAGCGCCCCATGCGTTTATTGACATCATAAAAAAATTGGCTTCTCGCCATAGTTAGAAACAAATGAATGGAACGATCGTAAATATCAGTTATCTTAGATGCTTCAGCTACCATTTTTTTAAACAAATCATGTAAAGAATCTGCCTGTGGTGGCATATAGTCTGTTCCTGCTATAGTAACTCCGCCAGATCGAAACTTCCCCCACTCCAAAGCTTCTTCCTTAGCGGCTATTTGATGAAGAGAGCAGACAACCTCAGCAGTGATGTCAAACTGATCATTTTCAATCAATTTAAATAACGTCCGCCATGTATTAGCTTGATTCAGAGCTACTTGTTGGTCAGTTACTTTATGTCCGCCAACTGTGACTCCATCCAACAGAGTTTGTATTTCTGGCAAAGTAAAACTAATTCCTTCTAAATTAACAGCATCATATACAAATTCTGCTAATTTACGTTTTGCTAGCATTATCGCTTTTGCTTTATTTGGATGCATGTTCCACATAGTATCTTTCATAGTGATAACTCTTATTTATCTGATTTTTGATTTCGAACGGCGCTAATCAGCCGCGCGTCTTTTAATCCTCTTTCTTAATAGCTTTGAATCCAGAACCATCACCCTCATGAAAAAACAAGCGCCCATCTAAAACATTCTTTTTGATTGTGGCAGATCCTCTCCCTGAAGTAGGATCCATTTCATCGTTACCTTCAAAGGAAAACTCTACAAAGTCCTTCCCATTTTTAGTTGAGAACCGACAATCCATATACCCATGTACATATCCAAATTGAAATTCTCCTCCATCATCATCATCGTCGAAATGAAAATATCCTGGGACTTCAGCATCAATAAAGTCCTGATCCCACATTTCCATTTCTTTAATTCGCCAATAACCATAAAACGTGTTTTCGTCCATCGATAATCCTTCTCCATATGGAAAAATAACGACAAGCTCATCAACGCCTCCTCCGGCCCCCGCCGGGACCACCGAAGTATCAGGCGTGTGGCGCAGCGTTTGGTTCGCCACTCCAATACTTCAGACCGAAAGGCCGTTTTTGGCGTAATCGGTAATCAGGGATTTTTTTGATTTCCATTCATCCGGAGTAAACGCCGATGCTTCGATAGGTTCAAAAACCTCATAAATGGCCTCGCTCAAGATGTTAATACGCTCCCAGTAGCTCATATCCGAAAAGCTTGAGGAAATGACAACCAGGTCGATATCACTGTCTTTGCGAGCGCTACCCTCGGCGTGGGAGCCAAACAAGATGAGCTGATCGACATGAATATTGATGGCTTCCAATGCTCTTTTGAATTCTTTGATGGTATCTAAAACTGCTTTTTGACCCATTGCAGTACATCCTTGCTCTTTTCAATCATTTCTTTTGTAATTTCTTTTGTATAGGCGGCCTGTATCTTCGAAAGATCATCAGGGTAGCGCGTGGCAACGCTCGCTGTATTCAGCTTTGTGATGAATTTCAGCAGGTCTTGACTGGGCTTATTTTCTATTTTTTTAATGAGATAGAGTAGATTGTGGGTTTTGGGAGGGACTTCACGCAATTCTTTTGAGTGCAACCCTTTCAAAGACTTTTCGATGGACAAATGACACATGAAGACAGCATACAAGTAGCGGCCACTGGCAAACATGGCATCAGCCGTATCCATATCGTAGTCAGCCTGTTTAAGCCATTCGTCGTGCTTTTCACTCATATGCTATCCCTTTTGCTGCAGGAAATATTGATTTTCGTCGGATTCTACCTCTGAAGAGCATTTTGGTCAATTCATTCCCGCCTTGCGGAGGGCGTTAATAACTTGGTCTAAATCAGCTTTGTTTTTGTAAGGGAACATCTCCAGAAATGCAGATGCCTCCGCCATCAGCTAGGTTCTCCAGTCTGGCAGCGATATTGACCCCGTCACCATAGATGGTTTCGTCTTTTATTGTCTTCCTCTATCTGTGTTTCTCAACACGCTCATGCCAGTACCCTGGTTTCCTCTTGGCATGTGCCACTGCAATGAGCAAGATGGAGTCAGGCTCTATTGAGAAGATGATTGAGTAAGGAAAACTCATAACCGACAACGCCTGAAAGGTGGATGAAGAGCTCGATAACGAAATGGCATCTGGCGAATATGCTCAAGTTCCAACGACACTGCCTCTCGAAAGCGGCGACCAAGCCCCTTCCTGCATTCTTCGTAATACTCGACAGCTGAGAGGAATTCCGCGCGAGCATCCGGATCAAACCCGATGCTGCTCATTTGAGCAATCGGTCCGCTTCAGCAAAAACCTCGGACGCTGGAATCGGTTGACGTCTTCCCCCCTTGTATTCCGCGTACCGCCGTTCCGCTTCAGCCACCCACGCGGCATCAATATCACTGAGAACTTCACCTCCTAATGAGCTGAGCAGACGGTCGGCGAGGAACGCACGTTCTGCTTCCGGCAAGCTCAAGGCCTCTCGTTCGATTTTATCAAGGATTTCTGTCATCGGTCATCTCCATTTGTTTGGTTCGAATCACAAATATCATCTAAATCATGTAGTTGCAAACTGGAAACGGTAAGGTAAGAGGCCTGGCGGTCCATAAGGAGAGTGCCGATATGGATTCACAGCATTGCGCGAAAGGGCACGCTCAAAACGGCATATGAATAGCCCGTGCTCTCTCCAGCAGTATTTTCACAACAGAGGATTTGTTTGCTCTATTGCATATGGGATCACCAAACCTTAAAAGGGAATGTCTTCCTTTTCTAAATCATCATCAGAATGAAATGATATCATTTCGCTTGCCAGATTTAAAAACACGCCCAAAGACTCGCATAAATTCTTTACAATTCGACTATAAACCTCTTTTTCACTCGCCTCCTTTGCTTTACCCATAGCTTTCAACGCAGAATTTAATTCTTTTGATAAACCATCCATAATTTTATCAGGATCCACTAGCCCTCCATTTTATCGTTGTTGTGCGAACGGATGCTTCACTCGCGGCGGCTTTTTGCCGTCGCTGTGAAAGCATAGGTGTACGCCCGGCACGGGCGTGAACTTATGGGGTGTAAGTCCCCTGTGTGTGAATCCGGTTAATGAGTTTAAATCATTAGCCCAAATACCAGCCGAAGGCAAGGGCGGAACCGCGAGAAACCTTCTGGAGGAAGCCTCAGGCAAAGCTATGAGCCGACGAACAGAAACGGCATACAAGGCCCAGTCTCCGGGTAAGTCAGCACCACATGACGAAGCCCCGGATTCGGGAGATAGGGTAAATGCCGCGGTTGTGTAGCGACAGTTCATGTCCTTATCCGGGGAGATCTGTCTCACGTGCGATGAGATACACTCTGCGAAAGATCCCGGAACGGACCACCGGGAAACCAAGGTCCAGGCGCATCCGGAAAGCTATCACCTGATGTGAGCGAATCATCGATAGCAACGCAAGCAGCGTTTTTCTCATAGCGCCTTGCAGGGCAACCTGCCAAGGTGATGGGGCAGAAGTCAGCAGACGCCATAGTAGCCCGACGCCCGGGGTAATGTTCGGAGACAAAGGTGAAGGGCCGAACACTTCTCTCCCGCCTGCTGGAGCGGATATTCTCCCGAGATAACCCGCTTGTTAGCTGGCCTGGTTCATTGCACTAGTTCGATTTCGCTTGGCCGCCAGGTCTTTTTGATCCACGGCTCCAGCGGGCCGTACATGCGCAGGATGGTAAACCAGCTCTTGCCGGGAACCGTCTGCACCCAGTTGCCGTCTTTGCCTTTAGGCGCTTCCGGCGCGAAATAGACATCGTAGGAGCCGTCGGCGTTCTTCTTCATACCCTTGGTCTGGCTGCCAACCGTAGGAAAAGTCTGGCGGGTCTGCAGCATGGAGCGGGTTTGGGTGTCATACTTTGTGACGGCCCAGAAGTTATTGACAGGAACATCCGGGGGCAGGTGCAGCTTGTAGGTCTTGGAGCCGTCAAACGCTTTTTTCTGAGCATCCCTGAAGGCGATGCCGTAGTCAGAGCCGGCACCCGGATGCGCGACTGCCATGGCAGAGGTCACCCCGGTATAGCCGAAATAGAAACTGGTGCGGGCGTCCAGGTTGCGCGCGCCATCGACTTCGAAAAACACATCCTTGTTGGCAAAGCCCATGACCCAGGAACTGTCGCTGTCGGGGTATATGAAATAGCCTTTTTGGCGCGGGCGGTACAATGTGGCACGGGCCGTGGCATCGCCGATCGCCGCGGCTTCGGTGAGCAGGCGCTTCATCCTTGCGTCTGGATTGAATGGCTTGCCTTTGACGATGCCGATCGCGGCAAGCAGTCCACGAGATTCGCTACCCAGCGCATCTATGGGCTCCTTCTGTATGATCTTGTTGAGAACCTCGAAGTAACTGTAGTCGCTGGGGGCAACCGTGTTGTAACTCTTGCCGGTAATGTTCACAAATTCGGTGGCAGGTGGCTTACCTGCCAACTTGAGCGGGTAAACCTTCAGGTGGTCCTTGATGTTCTTTAACGCCGGCGTTAGGCCGTCGGCAATCGAGCCGCGCATGAAGAACCAGTTGCTGAAAGTGGGTGACTTGAGCACAAAGTAACCTTCGGGCACATCCCCGGTGTAACCCGGCGGCAGCACCAGATACTTGCCGCCCTTGCCCTTGTCCGGGCCGACCACCCCGAAATCACCCACGTATCGCATCCATGCATCGTCTAGCATGCCGAGCATTCCAGGCGGCACTTCCACGACGGTAGGCCCATACGTGTCCAGGTCGAGATGGCCAATGGAGTACATCGTGGAAGTGTTTCCGGTCAAATACAGCGAGTGCGAGTCAAGCAGTTTTTCAGCAACGGCAATCTGGTTGGGCTGGCTCAAACCAATTTCCGCATTGCCGGCAATGACGCTGTAGACCGATAGCGCACCGACGTTATCGAGGAACACTTCGAGTGCCCGCGACCGGTCGATGTTGTCGTAGACCTTTTCGACGGTGGTGTCAGTCGGCACGCCGTCGAAGAATTCCAGCGTCCCTAAGAAAGTCTCGACCTTGTTGGGTGTCGAGATGGATTTCAGCGATTCTTGTGACACCTCAGCTCTCGCGACCTCAAGGCAGGACAGGGTAAACAGGGCAGCGGTTAGCAGGACCGTCAATAGTCTGAATCGTTGTTTCTAGTGTTTCCTCCAGTGTAAAGTTTAGAATTTAATCATATACAAAATGCCATGGCCGAAAATAACGGTTGGCCTTGATTTTGCTTAACACCCAAACAGTACTCCCACTTTTCGAGGGAACGCCGGTTCTCTGATCATTTTTTTCAAAATTTGCGGAAGCCTGCCGGTTTCTTTCTTGTTTTTCTCCAACTCTTGCAAAACCAATTGGCTGTCAACCCGCGCGAAACGTTGTTCTAATGTGTCGCAACCATCGAGGATAATGTTGAGATATTCCTTGTTGTCAAGGTTCTTGACGAGGGGAGTGTCTGACAGAATGGTTTTCAAAGTCTTGTTCAAAGAAATAGTTCCCGTCTTTTTGCGAGATCCTCTCTTGAGATCCCTGAAAAAGCGCTCCAGAATATTGTTGGTTCGTTGTGGCTGGATAAGTTGTTCTCCAGTAGCGGTATGAACAGAGATGGGATCTGCGAATAGCTTATCCCAATATGTATCTATCTGCTCAATCATCTTTTTGTATTCATCACTGATTGAAGGATTTTCGTCAGGTTTAAATTTTTCCCGGAACGCTGCTACCTTTTCTTTGATCGTTTTCATATCCGTATCAACGCCATCATCATTGAGGCCATTTTTTCCCTCGGGAAGTGCGATGCGGAGAGCTTTTCGCAGTGCATTGAAGATATCTGCTTTCTCATCGAGCCCTTTGGAGGATTTTTCTAGGATTTGATCATCGATGACCGGTTTGATCAATCTGAAAAGTTTGTGAAGAGGTTTATGCGTCTTATCGTATTTGTGTGGACTTTCCCAAATTGTCTCAACAAGGGCGTAAACCGTTTTCAACCTGCGGTAGAAAACAAGGTGGGGAAGGTCGAAAGGGAAGCCATATCCATTTAGTTCCGCTGATATGTCAAAAACCCAATTAATCAAAGCAAATGCAGACGCGATGGGCATTTCGGCACTGGTTGTAATATTGCCATTCTTTATGTCGCCATTCAATCTCTCCATTAACCTGGGATCTTGAATAGCAGCCCCTTCAAGACTTTTGGCCATCCGTCGAAGCGAACCACGAATCTTGTGTTTTTTGAGGCGATTCCTGATTTTTTTGTATTCATCTTCCATCAAGTCCTTGCCGATATCTCTTAAAAAATGAAAATGGCAGATAAAATCAGGTTTTCCCGGGAATACCGTTGCAACAGCCGAAAGGATTCCCTTCCCCATGTCATGAACCAATGCGATTGGGTCTCCATATTGCTCTTTGATTTTTTCAAAGAACGGAATGAGCAACTCGCTCCGTTCCGAAGGGATTTTTATATTGTCCAGGACGATTTCGGCAATACCATCCAAGCCTGTAAACAGGTGTGGGCTGTCTCCCTCGCATGTTCCATCGACGTGAAGGATATATCCGCCGCGCTGATCCATCGCATTTCTTATCTTTTGGCGACCTTCCCGATGGGCCACGGCAAGGTAGGTGACAAACTTCTTGCCTAAAAAGCTCACTTCTCTATCAGAAATCGAGATGTTTCTCCGGGCCAATTCTTCTACAATATCCTTTTCGCCGCGGCAGCGAACAAAAAGGGCATACCCCACATAGACAATAACATCGTAGCCGAATGTACAGCGGTGTGGTGTAAGCTTTTTCAACTCCCGGGAAGTGTATACCTTAGCGTAATCCTCCGATTGCATGATGGTTTCTTTGGCCCGGAATGCGCCGATATCCAGCGTCACGACTTTCCTTTCCCGTGTCTTTAACACTTTATTGCTCCCGAAACGGAAGGCCTCTTCTGAAAAGAAGTGCACCGTTGGCATTTCAAAAAACAGGTTGCCTGCGGAGATACTTTCCACAACCTTCTCCATATGATTTTTAAGGCAACGGATCACCTTGTACCCGGAATTTTTTTTAACAAACCATGATGGTTCAGGAAAGCCTCAATTGCATGGGGTTCAATCCGGGTTCCCTGCTCGGCAACTCTTTCAAACAGTTCCTGGATGGTGCTATGGGGGTGTTTGACAAGTTGAACAAGAATCATAACGCTTTCCGAATCTGTTGGAAATCTGACATCATGCGGCCAGGATAATCCCGATTTTTGCTCCTGATATTTATTCTCGGAGAAGTACACAAAACGCCCTTGATGCTTTTCTCTTCTGATTCCCGGAGTATGCTGCAACCGGGAAAAAACGGAGCTGTTAGGGGCAATTTCAACCAGTTGTGCGATCTGCCTGGCATTCAATCCCGTTTGTGATCTTCCGATAAGCTGAGAAATTGTCTGCATGAGGTTTCCATATTGAGAAAAAAGGATCTGCCGATATTTCCAGATACCGTTTTCATCAAATCGCGGAATTCCAGGAAGGCTATAATAGCGGCCGTTCATGTTAAAACTTGTGTAGGTCCGCCACTTTTTCAATTGTCTTCTGGCGGTTGTCACGGAAGACTCAAGGAGTCTGGAAATGTCTTCGACCGTAGCCACTTTTCGTTTTTGAAATTCCTTGATGGCCTTTTCTGCGTCCATATCCACCCCATGGCAAAGTATGCGCAATATTCAATCATATTGCGCATACTTTGCCATGTCGGCAGGGGAAAGTCAACGCTTTTTCTGCAGTAAGGTTGGTATTTTATGTGAATATCAAGTAAAATTGAGTTCATTACAAATGCGCATACTTGATCAGACTGTGGAAGAAAAACGTAAACATTTGAATAATAACGGGTATTCAACTCTCAACCGTTATTTTCTGCCATAGACAAAATGTGTCCAATAATCTCAGAAAATACGTATTAAGCCAACGCGGAAATCACCGGTTTTATCCGGTGCATTTTCTGGTTAGAAATTCTGTTTCGTGTTCATGAATTTCTATATCGCTCTTTTTAGCCCGAAAAATGCGAATATAGACCCGTTTTTAGGCCCTTTTTCGCTCTAACCATCTTAATTTATGGCGTTTATCTTGCCCCGACCCCGGTTCAGCCGGTTCAGCGGTTCAGGACTCTGTGGCGGGGGCACCCCCGTCTGCTCGATTATGCCAAAATTTCTTTTATTGGCAAAATTTGCATGCCATGCCGAATTGTAAGAATAGATATTTGTTTCTTTTCGATGCGATAGATTATACGGTAATTTCCGTATATTATTTCTCTAAATTGTTCGTTTTTTATTTCAGGAACAATCCTTCCGATTTCCGGAGAAGATTTGAGCTGTTCAACCTTTGAAAACACGGTATCAATCCATTTTTCTGCTGCGGATGGTTTGTCTTGGGAAATATAGTCAGCAATTTCAGAAGCTCTGTCGATAGCTAATGGCGACCATATAATTTTCATTTTTGGACTCTTTTCATTACTTTTGCTTTTGCATCCTTATGATTTATTCCTTCTCCATTTTCAATCTGGTTAAGGGATATCTGGACGTCTGTTAAAAGCTCCAGTTTTTCTTGCATTGCTTCATATTCGTTGACGTCCAGAAGGACTGCAACACTTTTACCATGCTGAGTGATGACTACTGGCCTTTTTGTGTCATGCACTTGTTTAATAAAATTTGCAATGCCGGTTCTTACTTCAGATAATGGTTTGATATCTTGGCTTATTTTTAATCTTTGCATGTCGCACCTCATTAATTATTTATTTCGTGCATTATATCGTACAAGATTTGGTACGTGCAACATATTCTTTTGGCATAACGCGAAAATCACCGGTTTTATCCGGTGCATTTTCTGGTTAGAAATTCTGTTTCGTGTTCAAGAATTTCTATATCGCTCTTTTTAGCCCGAAAAATGCGAATATAGACCCGTTTTTAGGCCCTTTTTCGCTCTAACCATCTTAATTTATGGAATTATTTTTGGACCGACCCCAGCTCTGGACCGACCCCAGCTCCTAAGCTCTCCGAGTATATTCGGGGATGGATGGACTATTTCGGTATCTCTGAATATTACCGCCCCATCCCGGAAATTGATCACTGGTTCAGACGCAGAATGCGTATGTGCTACTAGAAGCGCTGGCGGTACACCCGGACAAAAGTTCGGAACCTCCGCAGACTGGGGACTTCCCTGAAAGCAGCCATCGATGTCGGGCTCAGCAGGAAAGGCCCATGGAGACTCGCAGGTACCTTGGCAACCCAGACCGGCATGACCAATCAGTGGCTCAAGGATCAAGGTCTATTATCTGTCGAAGAGCTGTGGGTGAACATTCATTACCCGGCTACGGCTCGGTAGACTCTGTGAAGCGCCCCGTGCTGAGCCGCATGCGGGGTGCTTGTGGGTGCTGGGGGAGAAAGACCTCCGGCTACCCGATTGACTATATCTTATCCGTCTCCTTGAACCTTGACAGAATCTCCCGCAACTCGGCAGAGGTTTGAACTTCACTGCTAGCTGCAGCTGTCATCCTAGTATATATGCGTCCCGGGAAAAGCCCTGCTGAATCATTCTTTTTCTTGACAAGTATTGGCGCATCGATGGCAGGCGGAACTTCAATAAAGACAAAATTTCTAGTACCATCTACTACTGTCCTAACGGAGACGTGTATTGCGGGGTCCATAAAGTCACGCACGGCCTGATTCAATTTTGTCAACTCCAATGCCTTACACGCCGCATCGGATACACCAACAGGCTCAAAACTTCCGGGCGCGGGCTCAGCGACCCCAACGATGATCCTGCCGCCGCCGTAGTCTGCAAAAGCAATAATATCTTTCGCCAGCGACGCCCGCCCAGCCTTCGTGGAAATATCGATCAACTCCTTGTAGTCGCGGTCGGAACTCTCGTAACCCGCGTGGATCAAAGCTGCGTCCGGGTCTGACCTTATGTGCAGAAGAGAGTTAATTGTTTCCTGCAATTCCTCAACTGGGAAGGGTTTTGTCATAACAGCGTTAAAACCGTGCTTATATTGTTGAAGTTGCACAGCGTCTTCAGAGTTGGAACCAGAAATGGCAACGACTGGAATATATCTCGTTCTTGGATCTGCACGAAGTCGGCTGAGGAATTGGTACCCGTCTTCCTGGGGGCGCACTATGTCAGAAGTTATCAAGATTGGTGTTCAGCTTTCCAGTATGTGGAAGGCTTCGCTATTATCAAAAGCTAAACGGACTTCAGAATCTGGATAGGCTGCCTGAAGGAATTCGCCTATGACTTCGGCTGTAAGTTCATCATCATCAACGACCAATAAACGTATAGACACTGCTTCTCCTCAAATTCACTAGCCAACGGCCGGGGTGACCGGCGAATCTGCCCGGATAATGAATACGAAGTATCTGATTATTGGTTTCCCTCAGCTCTTTAGAATTCCAATTATCAAAGCATTCATGCATTGATATTAAATTATCGAAGCATATTTTCCGTGATAATTAGCCCTTTTTCTCCTATCAGGAATAAATGCCTGAAAAGATTTCAATTGTTGATTAACAATGCTTCACTATTCGTGAATAATAATCAGGGTATTGAGGGGAACGCAAAATTTCACCTAAAAGCTGCAATCGTGAATACAGGGCGGCGGAGACGTAGACCATCAAAGAATTTGGCATAACCGAATCCTATTTAGGGCCCCATTGGGCGCCTGGGAACCCTTAAGAGAGAGGCGAATTCCCCCCCGGCGATGAACCTTGTTGCCGTAACTGGCTGCCGCAGGACAAACCCCTCCACCGGTTTTGAAATTCGCTTCTTTTGAATTTGGGAGCGATCGATCTTAGGCGAATGACAGGCTTTGAATCGATTCTTCCAGATAGATCCACCTCTCCTTAAAGGGATAGTTCTTTGACAATTTGAGTTGCCACCGACGACTGCGTGTCACCAGTTTTGCCGGCACACTGATCAGCCACATGCGGATCGTGTTCGGCTCTTCTTTGAATCCGGCTTCGTCGTTTAGCCACATCATCCAAACCATGAGGTTGTAGGCCATAATGCAGGTCTGGAAGATGGCTGAATTGGCCCAGAAGTCCTGGGTCAGGATACTGCCCGAGGCCATGTGGTTCTTGCACCACTCAATCCAGTTCTCACTGGTGGCCCGCTGGCCGTAGTATTTGTGCGAAGCCATTGGTGAGAGGCCCATGTTGGTCACATAGCAAAAATAGTCATACTCGACCTTGGAAAATTCAAACAGAGCATCCTCCTCAGGTTCGCTTGTGATGACTTCACGGATGGCCACAAATCGGCGGGTCCTTTTCCATCCACTGCATTTGAATTCGAACTCAGTGCTTTCAAATCCAGGACGATTTTTGATCTTTCGCCATTCTTGGCTTTCCAGCAACTTCTCCAAACCTTTGAGCTTCACTTTGATCATGTACCGTGTGCTTTTTTCTTCAAGAAAATCAAGCAAATCACCCTGAAAGAAGGCCGAGTCGGCCCGGACGACGATTTGCCACACACGTTTGGGAAGCCGAGTGAAGCATTCTTTCATGAATTCCACACAGCCGTTAGCCGAGTAGGCACCTCCTGCGCGAAACCAATTGTGGAGGCATTCCCGGTTTTCGGCAATGAAACACAGGAGAGGATGGTAGCTCTTCTGGCCCTTCTTTTTGGGGTTGTACCCTTTTTCAGCTCCTTCCTGGGAGCCATAAACACCGCGAACGGTGGAGTCCATGTCCAAAGTAATCTTCCCGAACCATTTTTTTGACCACACTTTTCGCCTGGCCACGTTCTCCACTTCAGCCAATTCCATGCAGTGGCTTTGCGAAAACAACCGGAAGATCCGACCAAAGGTGGTTGCATCCGGGAACTTGTCCCACCGGAAAATGGCGCGCAGGACCTCATCATTTTTGACCATGACGGTATGGGCCATGTGTTTGATGCCGGATAGGACGCTCATCATCAGCATGGTCACCGCATCGGAGACCTGGTAATCGGCATTGGGAGCGCGCTGGATGGTGAGGATCTTGTCGAGCATTTTCTGGATGCCGAGTTTTTCTGCAAAACGGCCCAAGTGGACCAAGCCTGCATTGCCTGTGAGGTTTTTTTCGGAAAAAGTGACGTAGTATTTGCGCATCATAAGGGTGTCTCCGGATAAGTTTCAATATAATGCATATTTAACATAATTTGAATAAGATATCAATACATTATCCGTTAACGGTTGCAGTTTTTAGGTGTCAATGAAAAACCAGAGGTTAATGGATGAGGTTCATGAGGTCATGCGGCTGAAGCACTATTCCATTCACACCGAAAGATCCTACAGTGATTGGATAAAGCGCTTTGTGCACTTTCACGGCATGAAATCCCGTGATGATCTTAAAGGGGGTGAACCGAAGACTGAGCAATTTCTAACCCACCTTACAGTGGACGGAAATGTCTTCCCCTCAACACAGAATCAGGCCATGACGCCCTCGTCTTCTTGCATAAAAGAGTCCTTAAACAGACCCTCGACGGCAGGATAAATGCCGTTCGCCCAAAGAAGAAACCAAATATTCCCGTCGTTCTATCCAGAGAGGAAGTCGCATCCGTAATTTCAATGATGAAAAGGAACGCCGCACATGGTTGTCAAAGTTTTGCACGGCAGCGGAATGCGGTAAAAAACTCGAGCATCGGTTACGCTTCTGTTTTATGCGCAAATCCCCATGAAAAAGAGAGCCCGAATGCTTCGGCGCCGCCGATCCGCACACCGGCCAGGAAAGCGGTGGCCTGCCATTCTTTCATGCCCGCCTTGGTAACCAGGTCGCTATAGAATTTAACGTCCACCCGTTTCCGCTCGATTTCGTTTCCAAGCTCCCCATACCCATAGCAAAGATCATGGGGCAGACAGCATTTATACGTAATGTCCCGCCAGTCGCATCCCGTGAACAGTCCCATGATTTCATCGGGAAGGCCGGAGCATCCGTCGAATTTCCACGACTTGTAGCGGTCGGAATCGATTTCAATGCGGTTGACCAGGTAGCCCAGGTTGAAATGCCGGCACAACGCCAACGCCTGTTCCGTTGTGACAATGTCTCCGATCTCCGGGTATTCCATGGGTGCCTCCTTTCATGGTGCGTTTTCCAATCCTACAGTGAAAATACGGCCCCATCCTGTTCAAGGCTTTCGATGACCTTCAAAGTCCGGATCAGGCGGCCTGAGTATACGTCCACATTGCCGGGGCCGTTATACCGTTTTGTGAAAGTCCGCCAGTCTTCAACTTCGATAAACCGCAGCAGATGGTTGGCTTCAACAAATCCGAAAAAGCCGGCGATCTGCTCTTCACAGGAGCGCTGAAAGGCGAGTACCATGTCCCTTGCACTTGCATGGGGCGTGACCTCCCAGTTGAATCCCATCAACTGCGGCAGACCGTAGCTGCATGAGGCAAGGGCGGCTTCCTTGTCCACGTCATAGGCCCGGGAGAAGCTGAGCCATTCCTGCCTCTGCCCTCCTCGTTTCCACGGTACGTCACGCCCGGACCTGCGTCTGAAGATATGGGGTTCATAACGGATGATGACAAGGCCCGTGGCCGGATCATAGGCCTTGCCCGATTCCACGGAAAAGACCGCCAGCGCACTGTTTGTTTTAAGGCCGTTGGCGCGGGCCTGTTCGCTGATCGCCTTACCGTAACGGTTCCAGAGTCGGCAGATCCGGTTTTCTTCGGAGGTCCGTCCGATGATTTCAGGCCCCGGAGGTTCGCTGACGGGCCTCTGGGAAGGTTCAAAGATCAGATCGTCGCCGACTTTCAGCAGGACATCCTGAGCGGGAAGGGCGAACATCTCCTGAAGACGGTTTAAGGTATCGGGGCCCAATTTGGCATCGGTGGGGTCGACCCCCGCAAGGTGCTGGAAATCTTCGACGGCTTCGGAAAACGCAATCCAGTCAATGACGTCCAGTTCGCCGGCCTCCAGTATTTGGTCGCGGTCAAGATCTCCCTGAAGGAGAATGGGGTATCCTTGCCATTCGGCTGGGATGTCCCTCAGATTCCAATGTCTTCCGACGGCATTACGATTGTATGTGGCGGGTGATGACATTTTGTCTGCTCCTTTGTTGAGGTTTCCGGTTGATTTCAGGGCGAGGGGGGGCTTTTTTGAAATTTCTTGATGATTTTAGGGATGAAGAAAGAAAAGATGAACAGGCCCACCGAGAAAAAGACCTTGAAAGAGATCAGTTCCCCCCAGTTTCCGGAGGCCCAGACATCCTTGAGGGTGCCGATGAAAAAGGTGAAGATGAAGGTTCCCACGATGATGCCTAAGCCCGTTCCGAAGAAATAGTCCCGAAAGCTCACTTTGGTGAGCCCCATGCCGAAGTTCATGGGGGTAAAGGGAAAATAGACCAACCGCAGATACAGCACCGTCGCGAAACCGTTTTTTTCAATGGCGTCATCATACTTTTTCAGACGGTTGCCGATCAGGGATGCCGCGAATTCCCGGCCCAGGGTCCGGCCGATGACAAAGGCGGCGCCGGCGCCCAGCATGGCCCCGATCCAAACGTAAACAAAACCGTAATAGGGTCCGAAGATGGCCGCCCCCAGCCCGGTCAGAAGGGTTCCCGGGAGAAAGAGACAGACCCCCACCGCGTAGACCACCATGTAGGCCACGGGCGCCCAGACGCCCGCACCTTTCAACAGATTTCCCAATGCATCGGCGGTCAGGTATTCCCTGGCCGGGGTGAATCGCGCTACGGCGATGGCCGCGAGAATGAAGAGAACCAGTATGGCTGCTTTGAGAAGTCCTTTTTTGCCGGTTTTTGCTTTTTCGGGATCTGGCTGATTCAAGAATTTTTGCCTCGCGACGGTCTGTTGGAATGTGGTTTTTTTGAAACAACCCTTGGTGGTATCGTCATGCAAACCCCAGTCAATGGTTGTCTCATGGGGACGGCCTGAAAGATGTTACCGAGGTCGGTCCCGCATTTCAAGCCAAAAAAATGGTCAGGGGAAAATTGAAGTTAATAATGATGCACTGATCTTGGCTTGAACGAAACTGAGGAATTTTCAAGGACGGTTGGCCGGGGCCCGGCCGAAATCGCTCATGGAGATGCTGAGGCACCCGTGACCATCGCGGCCGAAATGGTTCACGGGCGTACCATACGGGCGGGGCAGGGGATTTTACAGGTCAGGATGGCCCCTTTCGATGACGCCTTTTTCCAACCGGATTTTGATCCGTTCCAGAAGTTTTTCGCGATCCACCGGCTTTTCAAAGAATTCATCGACACTGAAATAGTCGTCATCGCCCCATTTGTCGATCCGGATGCCCATTTCGTCGCCGATTCCCGATATGCCGATGATGGGAATTGTTTTGAGCTCCGGGTCCGATCGAAGTGCCTTGCACACATCAAACCCTGAAAAAGTGGTTTCCATCATAATGTCCAGAAGAACCAGGTCGGGATGGGCCTCTTTGATCAGGTCCACACCTTTTTGACCGTCGTCGGCGGTCAGCACCTCGAACCCGTTTCGCGTTAAAAAGGTTTCCATGGTGAAGAGTAAATCATGATTGTCATCCACAATAATAATTTTTGCCGTCTTTTCCATAAATCGCTCCTCGTTTGAGACTATTTCATCGACAATATCACTCTGAAAGTGCTCCCCTTACCGGGGGAAGACAATACCTCAATTTTTCCGCCATGTTCGCGCACAATTTTGTCCGCCACAAAAAGCCCGAGACCCGTGCCGTCACTCCCCTTGCCCGAGTAGAATTCGTCAAATATCTTGTCGATCTTCTCTTCATCCATGCCGATGCCGTCATCCTCCACCTCGAACATGCAGCAAAATCGGTCATGGAAACCGGCCCGGACCACTACGCTGTGATAATCTTTCGATTTGTCCTGCTTGCAGGCCTCCATCCCGTTCCAGATGAGATTGCTCAAAACCCGGCGCATACTGGCGGGATCCAGGCTTACCGGGGGGAGGGCGGGATTTGAAAAGCATTCAAGTCGAACATTCATGACGGCCGCCTTTTCCCTGAACAACCGTACCACATCCCTGATGATTTCCCCGGGAGAGACCCTGTGGCATTCGATATCCCGCTTCTTGGACGAGTACAGAATATTCTGAGCAATATTGGAAATCTCCCCTATATTTCTCTTAACGATGTCCCATCCTCTGGTGACGAGGGCCATGTCACCATCCTTTAACCCTTCTTCAATGACATAGCTTCCGCCGTTCAGTCCTTCCAGCATGTTTTTCATGTCGTGGGAAAGTACCGCAATGGATTGTCCCAGAAAGGTCAACTCTTTCTGCATTTTTTTCACCTTGGTGATGTTGGTGGACATTTCCATGACCGCTTCCACATTCCCCAGCATGTCCTTAACCGGCACCGAATAGACGATCAACTGGGCCACTTCCCCGTCGGATAAGCGAACATTCTCCTCACTGATGTGGATTTGCCTGTCTTCAAAGGATTCCCGTACCGGGCAGGCGCCGCAGATGTCATCACTTCCCTTGTAAACCAGGTGACAAGGGCGTCCCACCCCCTCGCCGAAATCTTTCCTGAAATTTTCATTGGCGAAGAGAATGTTCATGGAACGGTCCTGTATGGAGAGATAGCAGGGCAGCAGATCAATGATGCCCCGATAACCCAAATCAAGAAGGGTTCTGCTGGTATCGGTGCAGTCTGAAATGTCTTTGAATGACCGGTTCATGTTGCTTTTCTGATACCTCAGGCACTCAAACGCTTTGCCCCGGCGCCGGGTTGATCAAAGTGGGGGCGCTTGGTTTTACGGTTTTTTCGGAATGGGACTTTCCAAAACCTTTGCGTTTTTCTTCGACCGATTGACATAGATGACACAGCGATCACAGGAATCATCACAACGGGTTTCCATAGTTTCCCGGGTTTCATAACAGGGTTTGTAAGGCGCCTGATAGGCGGAACAATCTTCCTTGGCGTCACAGTCAAAGACATTCCAGCAGGGCGCCAATTGGACCAAACGTCTGAGGCAGGGGAGCGTAAAGCCCTCATTATGAATTAAATGGGAAATCTGCCGTATCTGAGCAATATCAAAATCGGAGTAGATCCGGTTGTTGGTTCTGGCTTCACGCTTGGGCTTCACCAACCCCATCTTTTCGTACTCGCGTATGGTCTTCTGGGAAAGATCCACTTCCCTCGATACGGTACTGATGGAATATTCCGAAGATTCGCCGAAAACGGCGCTTTTTTTCGTTTTACGGTGCAAATTGTCCTCTAACCATTCAAAAAAATGACAGTTGAAAACCGTGTCTTATTTAAAACAAGCTTCAATCGCTTCCAGAAGCTCGTCCGGTTCGGCCGGTTTTTCGATGTAGGCCGCAGGTTCCGGTATCTTTTCCCCTTTATACTCATCCATGACTTTTTGGGAATGGAAAAAAGTCTTCCTGGAAAGGGCGGAAAGCATGATAACGGGAATATCCTTCAAATCAGGATCGGTTTTCAGCTCACGATACATTCCGATACCGCTCTCGTTGGGCATCATCACGTCCAGTATGACCACGGAGGGTTTTTCCCTGCGGGCAATCACCATGCCTTCTTTTCCATCCACGGCGGGAAGAGGTTTGTATCCACTCGTCTCCAAAAGGGTGCTCACAAAAGTTCTCACATCCAACTCATCATCCACGACCAGGACTTTTTTTGCCATTTCTCCACTCCTTCATCAATAGGGTCCCACTGCCGGCAGGTTTCAGGTTTTTGGCTTCAGCCGGCTTACTCAATACATATTCCCGGGCAAAGTAAACTGATTGACCGGATTCCTGATGGCAATCACATGGCAGTGGGCATATTTGCTGACGCTGCCAACAGTGCTTCCGTGTTCAATTCTTTCCGCTTCGGATTTGCCAAGCGCCCCCATGACGATCACATCAATTTTATGCTTTCGGGCGTAACGGATGATTTCAACATCGGGAGATCCGCTCTTGATCACAAACTCATAGTCCTTAAAATCGGCCAGTTTGGCCTCGTATTCTTTCTTCAGCGCTTCTTCGGCCTTTTTTGCGATTTCTTCACTGAAAAAGGCTTCCCCACCTTCCGCGCCTTCCGGCACATGCTCATCCACCACATGCCGGCAATAGGAATAGGATGAATGGGGGATGTGAAGAATATGCAGTTTTGCATGATGCTTCTTGGCCAGGTCGAGGGCGTGAAAAAAAGCGATGTTTGCATCTTCTGAAAGATCCGTGCAAAACAAAATGTTCTTGTATTCTACCATAGAGCGCTCCTTTTTAGTTGGGTTTCGGTTTTAAAAGATCCTTCCCTCAAGGATCGTTTAATATTATGGCTTTCTGCAAATCCCTTCATCGGAAAAATTCTCTTTTTCAGGCAGCCGGATGAAAAACCGGGTTCCTTTTCCCTTTTCGGATTCGCATCCGATGAATCCTTTATGCTCATGGACGATTTTTTGGGTGATCATCAACCCTAAGCCGGTCCCTCCGGACCCTTTGGTACTGAAAAATTGCTCAAATATTTTGGACTTGGTCTCTTTATCCATGCCGCAACCGTTGTCAATGATCTGATACTCCACGGCCCAGCCATCGGTTTTCAAGGTCTTGAGGATCACTTTGCCTTCACCGTGGACGCAGGTAATATCCGTGCAGGCATCGATGGCGTTGGATACCAGGTTCAGGATACAGCGATGAATGCCTTCAGGATCCAGCCAACCTTCAGACAATTGGCTATCCAGGCTTTTTTCGAGGGTCACGCCTCGCCTTAGGGCCTCCTGAACCATCAGGTCGAAGACCTCGCGAGCCGGTTGGTTGAGATCACATTGCCGGTATTCGGGAGTACGGTCTTTGCTGTAATTCAGAAGATCCAGGGTCATGTTTCCGATTTTGCCCAGATTGCCTTTGATCATCTCCCAACCCTGCAGTAGATATTTCGGATTATCGCCTTCAATTCCCTTTTCTAAAACAAACGCTCCGCCTTTTAACCCGGAAACGACATTCTTGATGGCATGGGCAAGTCCCGCAACGGTCTGGCCCACAGCCACCAACCGTTCCGCGCTGATCAGCTCTTTTGTCTTCTCCTCGACGAGCCGTTCCAAATTCTCCGTGTATTCTCTCATTTTGGTCTTGAGATAGATCTTTTCATTGGCTCTCTTAAGTGCGATTTCCAGTGCATCATCATTGATGGGTTTGGTGATAAAGTCGGTTGCGTCGCATTTTAAACTCTGGATGGCCAACTCTATATCTCCGTGTCCGGTGATCATGATGACTTCCGTGTCCGGGCTCTCTTCTTTGATCTTTCGAAGCACCTGAATCCCATCCATTCCGGGCATTTTGATATCCGTCAATACGATGTCCGGCTTTTGGTCTCTGAAAAGACGAAGGGCTTCTCCACCGCTTCCGGCTTTCAGGACCTCGTAGCCATAGTCGGCCAGAGTGATCCCCAGAACCGTTCGAATCCCCTCTTCGTCATCTATCAGAAGAATCTTTTCAGTCATGGTTTCGATCCGGAAACGGGGAATTGGATAATGAAGCTGGACCCTTCATCTTCCCGGCTTTTCACCTGAATGGTGCCGTCATAATCCCTGACAATACCATAGCTTATGGAGAGTCCCAAGCCTGTGCCTTTTCCAACCTGTTTGGTGGTGAAAAAAGGCTCAAATATTTTATCGACGATGGACGCCGGAATTCCGGTGCCCGTATCTCTTATTTCAACCACCGCCATTGTGTCTTTTGCATGGGTCGTAAGGAAAATCTTCTTGGCCTTGTCTTTGGGAGCCACATTCCCCCACCACTTCGCTTCAATGGCATCGCGAGCGTTGATCAGCAGGTTTATGAAGACCTGTTCCAACCGATTGGAATCGGCCATGATGGTTGGAAGCTCCGGTTGAAGATCCGTGACGACCTCTATTTGTCTCAGTTTCAATTGCTGTTGAAAGATTTCAAGTGCCCGCGAAAGGGCTTCATTGAGTTGGACCTCTTCCCTGACAACCTCTGACTTGCGGCCAAACTCCCGCATGTGATTGATGATTTTTGAGGCGCGGTCTACCTGAGCATTGATTTCACCGGTGAGGGTCTTCATGGTGTCGTCATCAATTTTCTGATTTTTCAGGACCTTTTTGTGCAGAAAACTCCCCGCCGTTTTGATAACGGAAAGAGGCTGATTCAACTCGTGGGCGACCCCGGTGGACATCTCGCCGAGAGTCGCCATCTTGCTCGCCTGAATCAGTTGTTGTTCGGCCAGCAAACGCTCGGTAATATCGCTGATGGTGACCAGAAAGACCCCTTTCCCAAGGTACTCGGTGGATGAAACCCGAATGTTCACATAGATGACGTTTCCATCTTTTCCATAATGTTTTACGCGATCCAACGAGGTGGATGTTTTCATTCGCGAGGCGTATTGTTGCCGTTCATCCTCTCCAAAAAAATTGAGGAAGGAGGACATCAGAACTTCTTCCTGCCGATACCCATAAACCGCTGTGACATTGTCATTGCAGTCCAGAATGTTCAGGGTCGATTGATCCAGAACGAAAACAGGGTTGGGTATGGTGGTGAAAATAATCTTGTACTTTTCCTCTGATTTTTTCACCTCCGATTCCAGGTGTTTCATTGCCGTCACATCCAGGCACATTTCCATGGCGGCCACTACCTCACCCTGTTTGTCCTTAATCGGGGAGGTACGAACCATCCAAAAGGATTTTGTTCCATCCTTGTTGACGCCTTCCTCTTCACTGTGATGGGCCTGGCCATCCTCGAAGGTGCTTAAGACGGGGCATACCTCACACCTTTCCGACCTCCCTTTGTAAACCTGGTAACAATAGTCCCCCGAATGGGGATCAAACTGTTCGGCAAACTCCCGATTGTATCTCAGCAACCTGAAGTCTCTGTCCTGAACTGTAATATAACAGGGGGCGGACTCAAAGAGTTTCTGATATTCCCCTTTTTGTTTGTTGAGTTCATCCTGCTTTTCACCGATTTTCTTGCCCATCTGATTGATGGCATCGGCCAGAAGTCCGATATCATCGTTTCTTTTCAAGTCCACGGTGTAGTCATATTCACCCCGGCCGATGTGCCGCGTTCCCTCAATTAATCTTCTGATGGGGCGATTTACAAATCTCAGAAGAAAGAGCGCCATGAACCCCGATGTTACTAAAAAGGCGAAAACAGCCATCAGGATAATGCCTCTCTCATAAGAGAAGATCTCCCGGTCTGTATCCGTTAAAGAGACCACCACGTCCAAGGCACCCAGGACCTTTGTTTTTTCGGGATGAAAATGACACGCAGCACTGGCACATCCCGGCTGGTTGTAAATGGGGCTGATGATCCTCAGGAGCCGTTCCCCTTCGGGCGAATTAAATATGCGTGTTCTTTCCGCCAGGCTCGCTTTGAGCGCAGGGGGATCCGTTTTATGACAAATGTAACAAGGTTGTTCCTTGATGTTTGTTACGTGGTCCATCTCTCCGGCTCTGGTGGAATAGCTGATTTTGCCAGACCTGTTAAAAATGCGGATCTTTTTGATCCCTTCCTGGTTTCCAATATTTCGGATGATCTGGGTGATATCATCCCGAGAGTTGATCATCATGGCATAATGAACCCCTAATCGGATGGTGTTCCCCAGTCGGTCAGCCCCCTGAACGATGTTTTCCACGGCCCTTTCTTTTTGATGACCGATATTATAGTAGGCCCAAGCGGAGATGCTCGCCGCCAGTATGAGACCGACCCAGAAAATCAGCCGAAAACTGAGGCTGAAATTTACATTCAGAAAACGTTTAAACTTTCCCATGACGCCATCAGACCGGCCGTTCTCGAAAGGCATCTACTCTTCATCATCTTTCGGGATCATCTCTTCGGGAATTACCATATGCTCGCTGATGGCCTCTTTGAAATGGATCGCCTTGATGCCCAGGTCATATTCTTTGGAAAGGTCCCGAATCTGATCAATACAGTTGTGACAGGGAACGAAAACAATTTTGGCCCCCGTTTCACGGATCTGTTGCGCTTTCATTGCCCCTCCCTTGAGGCGATCTTTTTTCATCTCGCCGCCCATGGGCATGGCACCACCACCGCCAGCGCAGCAATAATTGTAATTCCCCTGGTATTTCATCGGGCGGAAATCTTCCGAAAGATATGCCGCCAGTTGCTGATTTTTAAGGGCCAGGCCACCGCTTCGGACCACATTGCAGGGATCCTGAACCGTGGTCGGTTCCTTGATTTTCTCCCTGATTTTGATGCGGCCATCCCGAATATAATCGTGAAAGAGTTCCACGGAGTGAACCACTTCTTGCTTGGGGGTGAATCCCAACCAGGTAGGCGCTTCGTACCGAAGCGCTCGATATGCATGGCCTCATTCAGTGACCGCCACTTGTTGCACCCCCAACTCTTCGGCCCGCTTGAAGGTGTTTTCAACAATCAGTTTGGATGAACTCACGTCACCGCAGAACATGGCGAGATTGGTGGCATCCCAGCCCGGTTTGCTGCAATAGGTGTAGTCTTCACCGGCCACGTAGAATATCTTGGCCACCTCCATCATGTCCTGCGGGTAAAACATGGGTTCCCGGGCATTGACCGTGTAGAGAATCTTTGCGCCTTTCTTGTCAATGGGGATCTTCAGGCCCACCAGCTCTTCGGCCATTTCTTCTTCGACCCACACAATTGTATCCACCCAGTCTTCATCGGTAACGGCCATCTGGTTGCCGAACTCATTGTAATTATCGATGGCCTTGACCAGACCCTCAGGGGCAATCCCCTGCGAAAACAACATGGCTCTCAGCAGGGATATCATGAGCGCAATATCGATACCGAAAGGGCAATAAAGCGTGCAGCGACGGCACATGTTACATTCATGATAAACCGTATCGTAAACTTTTTGCAAATAGTCTCGGTCCACTTTCCCCTTCTTCTTGAGGATTTCTCTTAGAAATCTCACCTTGTAGGCGGGGATCATTTTGGGATCATTTCCGTGGGACGTGTAATAGTGGCACGTATTCGCACAGAGCCCGCATCGGGCACAGATATTGAGCCATGTTCTGAAACGGGCGTTGAGCCTCGGTTTCAAGAAGTTCACGATTTCATCGGGTTTTATCTCTTCACTCATAATCAAACTCCCCAATAATTGAAATAGTCCTGACGGTTTAGATGGAATATCCTCTACGACCGAATTCAATGCCTGATGCCCCTCTGGAAAAGAAGAAGAGTATGAAGTGTGACAGCTTTGTGAACGGAATCAAAATAAGCATGAGTTCACCTGAAAGCATATGAATGAGGGTCATATTTTCGCCTAAAAAACCCACACTCTCCAGGGTTCCGTGGGTTACAAAATACCCGGTCAGAAAGGGCAGGGCGGTGACAATCAGCAGCAGATAATCCGCGAACCCGGAAATAATGCGTATATCCGCCGAAAAGATGCGTCGGAGCAGAAAAAGCAGCGCAATTGCCAGAAGAATAAGGGTCATCCAGTCCGCCAGCCAGTCCGGAATGGGCGTCCAGGACCATTCGAAACGGGACTCTTCCCACAAAGAGATGTGGCCGGCAAACCATATGGGAACAATGACAAGACAGATGTGGAAGATGTAGCCGAGGATGGAGAATACGGGATTCTTTGCAACACTTTTGTTCAGCGGCAGGAGCCAACGTCCGATGGTTGCCAAGACATACTTCCAACTGAAGTGCTGATAAATAATTTTGTCCTTCTTGGTAGAGGCCGCCAAAAACACGGCGGCCCTCAGAAGACTGCCGATAATGAAAACCATGAAGGCAATCCAGAGGAGAGGTCCTTCAACAAACAGATAGAAATCCATAATACGCCAAACCTCCTTAAGAAAATTTTTGACCAAAACATCTCTGCCCTCTTCAGGCAGTACAATCCGGGGCTAAACACTTGAAATGGGACCAGGTTGCATTTCATATGGGATCATCCAGACGTATATACGTAATTATGTATATACGCTGAAACTAACATTGTCAATGAAAAAAAGGCGTTCCGATTTTCGCGGAAGCATTTCTCAGAAAGGTTGAAAGTGAAGAATGGTGGTATCCTGGGCTCTTTTTGTTGATCCGCTCCGCCATTCCGGCGAAAGCCGGAATCCAGAAACGCCACTGGCTGGCAGGCCACCCGGTTTGATCAAGAATCAAATGTCTGGAATGAATTCAGATACAGGAAACCATTATGTTATGGATGGGACACTGGATTTCTGCTTTCGCAGGAATGACGAGGAAAAGCGAAATGATGAACAAGAGCGAAGAAGAAATAACGGCAGATTTGACGCCAAACAGAAAGGGGGCACCGTTCCCCTTGTGCCGCCCCTCTCAAATGTTTGGCAGCCGTCAGCCCAAAAACGGACGATTCCGCCCCCCTGCCTTCTGGCATTTCAGAACCCATCCGGCCCGTTTTCGATCTTTCCGAAATGTGGGAAGGCTACCACATTTTTAAAGCTGCGGGGATGCTTCAAGCGTGGCGCAGGAAATGGGCGGCTTATTTGCCAGCGCCAGCTTAATTGAGGCGGAGAAATAGGAAAAAGAGCTTCTTGTTAAAATTGTTTGTCAGGCAATATTGTTTCGTAGTTCCGTGTCTGGGCTATTGGTAGCCATCTTCGTTCACGTCGTATTCAATCCCAATTAGAAACATGTTTGCACTATTGGCCTGACTGGCAAACAGTAGTCGGCCTACGTTCTTGTAATAGAACCATGTCTCCATTTTTCCAGAACCATGGTAAAATGGGATGTAAATTTTGCCGGTAACGTTGACCGATTGGTCTGTTGGAGGCCCTAGAAGATCCATAACCTCCTTACTACCCATACCGATTTCGAGTTTTTTGAATTTGCTATCTGGTGTGGGTTGGCCCTGAATGTAGCCAGACCAATCGTTTCTCCCTATTACCTCTCTTTTGTCGTCGGTAGTCGCTTGCGTGTTGGTCTGATTTGATGTGACACATCCGGACAGTGCTATAAGTATCGCTATGATTAGAACGGCAGTTGTGGACGCATGTTTCATGATTAGTTTCTCCCTTTAATTTTAGTCCGTGTCTTCTCTGGTTTTGAAATAAATCTTTTAATATTCCTGAATAATGTCCCTCAGTTTGTTTAATGGGTGGATTTCCAAACAATCTATTCTTGTTTAATGCTAACCATGGAGCCGTTTTCCGCATGAAAAAAGCTCTTGATTATTACTTTTGGAGCTTTGAAGGTGATGTTTGCATCCTTTTTGATATAAACTCCCTTGCTGATGGTGATAAGTGTAGCAGCCCTGCATTGACACGCAGGGCCAGCTTCAAAAGTGGTGTCTTCCAGTTCCACAGGATCACCTGAACATTGCGGACAGTACAGAATGTATTCATAGGCCCCCATGTCATAGCCGCTGCCCTGCGGTCTTGAGGTGTTTTCAATGTCAGTGTCGGGGGCACCGTTTGCTGTCCCTGTATCAATACATGGTGAGTTGGCCGATAAACGGTAGTCGCCGCTTCCAACGAACAACGGATCTTTATCGATGTTTCCAGCACCTGCGCCCGAATAACCGGCGATGTCGGAGTAGGATACACTTACTGGATTGATCGTCTCAAGCCTGGAGGCATCTGGCGTATTCCCGTAGACGATTGTATTTCTAACCGTCACATCAGAGAGATAATCAGCGTCTAAGCCGCCATAAAGATAATATCCCTCATTTCCGGCGATGGTGCAATTTGTGACGGTAGAGGAAGTGCCAAGAAAGGAAGAGATCAAAACGCCTCCAACGCCTCCAGTGTAACCGGAGTTAGAGATATTCCCAATAATCAGACAGTTGGTGAGGTGTGACTCTATGTTCTTAAATGCTATCCCCCCTGCCGTGGCCTCGCCGCCGTCAGCATCAAGGTTGTCACGGATAATACAGTTTTTTATGTTTGCCGATGCGGTATTGCTGAAGTTATAATAGCAATAAATTCCGGTTCCGGAATTCCGAGCGATGGTGCAATCGGTGATCGTTGCTGAGCTCGTGCCGTAAAGCGTAATCCTAATCCCTTTATCGCCATTATCCGTGACCACGCACCCGGTGATCGTTGTTGCGTTATAGGAATAGGAATCGATTCCCATACCGGCATTATCGGTGACGGTGCAATCGGTGATCGTTAATAGTCCTTCAATACCACTATGTCTGATGCCAACTCCAGAATTGCCATTACTGTTGCGGCTGACGGTACAACGGGTGATGGTTGCCGCGCCATAGACAGAAATTCCGCCTTCTCCATTATCGGTTACGATGCAATCGGTGATGGTTGCCGTGTCACCGACAGAAATTCCTTTACCGCCGTTATTAGTGATCGTGCAATTGCTGATGGTTGCCGTGCCACTGACGATCCCGTACGAGCCATTATTAGTGACCGTGCAATCGGTTATCGTGGCATTATCAACATTGATGCCGTCCAATCTGTTTCCGGTGATAGTGCAACCGGTGATCGTCGCTGTGCTACTGCGGTAGTTGTTGAAGATGCCCCATCCGTCGGTGCCGGTGATCGTACAACCGGTGATCGTGAATAGGCCGTCACCTGATATAATGATACCGTCACCAGAACCATTGTCGCCCTGGGTGATATTGCAATCGGTGATCGTCGCTGGGTTGTCAACGTCATCATTATCTATGAAGATGGCACAACCGTTGCCGGTTTTGTTGAAGGTACAACCGGTGATCGCAGGGTGGGGAGGAGTCCGTGAAGAAAATGCCATAACCGTTTATCGTGCAATTGATGATGGTTGGTGAAGAGGATGAAGCCTCAATAGAACCAAAATGATACAAATTCTGACTTCTTTCGCAATTGATCAGTGTAAAGCCTTTAAACACCGAGCTGTGATCTTCGCTATTTCCAAATCTCACAAAATAAAAATTATTTCCATCAATAATACAATTATCCGCCCCATTTTCTGATTGAACGGTAATCGCTTTCCCATTAAAATCGAGGTCCTCTCCTAATACATACGTCCCATTAGCAACCAGCACCGTGTCTCCTATTCCTGCGGCATTAATCCCCTCTTGAATGGTCGTTTCCCTGTACGTCCCATCAGGAAGCAGCACCAGAGTAGGGACACGGATTATGTTGGCAGAGGCCATGCAGGGAGACAAAACAAGCGCCATCAGGGAAACAGCAAAAAACCACTGTATAGGAAATCTATGCCTTATACCGACATTTGATGCTACCCTTTTATAAAAACTCAGGACCATATTATTTCTCCGTGGGCTGAAAATGAAAATCGCCACTGATGGCAATGGCTATTAAATCACGATAAATTACTGATGCTCCTCATTTAATCTTCAGACGTCTCCGTCAATAAAAAAAATGATTTTTTGAGGATCTATCTTTGCTGATCGATATCCTGCGTTCGGTGCGGCCCAGCGCCATGAATATCAATAAAAGTAGAAGGTTGTATGACCTCTTATCCCGCCGGAAAGTCCTCAAGGCGAAACTTTCGAAAATTGCCAAGGTTCTTGGTAGCGGCGCGCCGAGAGCATTTAGGGACGGGTGGGTTTTTCGAGGCGCTATATGTTCGTGACGGAGCAGGCAACGGAAAAAGGGTTGTCAGGGGGACATAGAAGGTCTCCTTAGCGGAGTCCTTCCCCTAGTTCCAGTCCAGAGGCGTAGGCTTCTTTCAGATATTCCGGGTGGTTTTTCACTTCGCCTTCGAGATCGATACCGCGATAGGTGAGGGCTCGCCACAGGGCCATGTCCAGCGTATCGAAAAAATACTTCATGGATAATGTAACGCCGTCAAAGAGTTTCTTTCCGTTGGTGGCGCCCACGCTGATAAAGAGACCCTTTCGTTTACAATTCGTCTGGTTGAAGGGCGTCTTTTCGATCCAGTATTTTTTGACCCAGAGGGACTGGAAACGGTCCATCATGATTTTGGTGTGAGCGCTGACCGAATAGAAGAATATGGGAGATGAAATGATGAGCCCTTTAGCGGAAAGGAGTTGATCGCGCAGCATCTGAAAATCGTCTTTGATGGCGCATTCCCCTTCCTTTTTGCAGCCATAAATTTCAAGGCAGGGTGATATTTTTAAATCCCTCAACACAAACTCCCGAACGGTTGCACCGGCGTCTCGGGCGCCGCGGACGGCTTCTTTCGTGAGTATGGCCGTGTTGCCTTTCCTTCGGGGGCTGCCATAGACACATATGATTTCAGAGGGCATCTTTTTTATCCTCAGTTTGAAGGTTCTTTTTGTCGGTGCTTCGTAACGTGAAAACTTTGTTTGCAGCACACCGGTATCGCTCAATTCTTTCTTTACTTGCAGTGTTACAGAATTTATAAGTCGAGACGAAAAGGAAGTCAAGGCACCAAAACAGCGCTCATTCAACCCATCGCGGTTTATGTTTTGGGAGCAAATCGGAAAAAAGGAGGAACTGGCATATGGCATTGCGTCTTGAAGATCTGAATCGGCCGCCATACCCTAAGCAGATGATCGTAGACATCCATTCTTTTTGTAACGCAAAGTGCGCAATTTGCCCTTATGACGATCTTAAATCAAAAAATAAAATGGGAATGATGGATGAAAGTCTTTTTGTAAAAATTATTGATGATTTCAGCCATTTATCCAAAATTTATAAATTCAACGGAAATGTCATATTCTGCAATATGGGGGAATTATTCTTTACCAAAGATGTGATAGGACGTATAAAATATGTTCTCAAATCAGGGCTTACGTTCAATATCCAAACAAACGCAGCCTTAATGTCTAATATAATGGTGGATCGGCTTTTGGAATCGGGATTTACCGGCGCCATTACCATCAGTTGCCATGGAATTTCGCCAGACGTTTATCAGCACGGAATGGGGTTGGATATTCGGGTATCTTTGAAAAATATTGACTATCTGATCAGCCGGTACCCGAAAAACAGGATTCAAATTCAAGCGATTCCCCATGAATGGCCGAAAGGAGAAGCAAGGCGTGTTCGCAACTATTGGCAGCGAAAAGGAATTGCACTGCGAATGCCCCTGCCCAATAATAGAGGCGGATTATTGCCTTCCATAAAGACACGCTATAAAAAAGCGCTGGTCGGATGCTGGGCAGGAAGGCCTCTGGGTGAAATGGTCGTATGTTTTAACGGGGACGTGATTCTTTGCTGCAATGACATGGGACAACAGGAAATCGTTGGAAATCTGGCCCGAAACACTATTGAAGAAGTCTGGAATGGGGATGCTTTCCTGAACAGAATAGAGAAGATATACTGCGGCAAAGCTTCTGATTACGATTTCATTTGCAAAATGTGCGAATTCGGGCAGGAGTCGAATTCACAAATTTTAAGACTTATCAGGAATATTAGATATTCATTGAAAAGGTTTATGTTGACACGAATTTGGTGATGGAAACAGCCAGCCCTGCCGGAAGCCATGATCAAATGGACAATTGGGTTATCACTTTGGCCCAACATATAAATTTCATTGGTTCGAATTCTCGAATAACAGGAGGCAGCCACAATGTCTACACTGCATGATGAGGTGACCGTCAACGGAATGAAGCTGCGCAACCGGCTTGTTCTTCCACCGCTGACCACAAACTGTGGCGGTCCTGAAGGCCAGGTGACGGATGGGGTCGTTCAATTTTATGAGGAGCGTGCCAGGGACGTCGGACTCGTCATCGTAGAGGCCGCTGCGGTGCGAAGTGACGGCAGGATTGTTCCGGGCAGCCTGGGACTGTGGGAAGATGGACAGGTGCCCGGAATGGCAAGGATTGCCGGCGGCATCAAAAATGCGGAGGCTGCCGCGGTACTGCAGATCAACCATGCGGGGGCGCGGGGGTTTCCATCCGGTGGCGAAATGCAGGGGGCGTCACCCTCCGGATTTTCTTTCAGGCCCGATTTAGAGGCTTTTTCCATGAGGCCGGAACAGATAGAAACCCTGGTTTCCGATTTTGCGGCTGCCGCCAATCGCGCAAAGGAAGCCGGCTTTGACGGGATAGAGATTCACGGGGCCCATCTCTACCTGATCAGTCAGTTCTTGTCTCCTCTGACAAATCAGCGGGACGACCGCTATGGCGGGGATGCTCTTGGCCGGGCCACATTGGCACTGGAAGTGCTGAAAGCGGTTCGGGAAAAACTGGGGGTGAATTACCCCATTTTGTTTCGTTTCAATGCCGTGGAACATGTGGAAGGCGGACAGACACTGGCGGATGCCGTTGCGGTCAGCCGGGCATTGGCGCAAGCAGGTGTGGATGCGCTGGATGTTTCGCTGGTCAGTACGGGATCCTGGCAGGAGACGGAGGAAGGAAGATTTCTGCTTCCCGCGTCTGCCTTTCCAAAACACCAGCCCCCCGGCGCAAACATTCCGTTTATAGCCCGGATCAAGGAAGCGACGGGCCTTCCGGTGATCGGTGTGGGAAAACTGGGAATCGGTACCATGGCCGCCAAATCGGTTGAGGGATCACTGATGGATCTTGTGGCCATTGGCCGCCAGATGATAGCCGACCCCGAATCGGCAGGTAAAATTCTGTCCGGTAAAGCCGAAGAGATCATCCCCTGCCAGGAATGCATGGCGTGCTTTGCGTCCCTCAGAAAAGGCCCCATCATTTGTAAAGTGAATCGGAACCTGCCATGGACTTCTGACAGGGGGTAATTATTTTTTGGTGAGGCCCTTGAACCCGGGGCAGTTCGACATCACCGCATGTTTTCGGCTCAAAGGAAATTGACGGCAGACGGCGGGTTTGACATCGTGAATTCTGCAGAGCCATTGCTGACGTTCCTCCGCTTTTTCCAGAAATGGGCACGCATCTGCCTGTTTTTGCGTTCCCGGCAGGACCCACGCCAGGTATCCCCGCGCCTCTCCGTTAACACTGATTTCTTTGACCCACCTTAAAATGTCATTTCGCCCTGATGCTTTCCATAGGGCCACATCCTCAGCGGTTACCTCGTTATGGGAATCCAGAAACCGGCAGCAGAATCCACACCGGCGGCAGTGAAAGGCTTCCATATCGGTTTCAATCCGCACGCCCGGATTTCCTTTTTCATCCTCGTCCGGTGTCGCACGTGTTCTAAAAACCCTGGCGCAAACAGCGGCCAAAAGGTCGGGGTGCCACGGCGTTTGATCGATGGCATTGCACATGTATTCAACCAATTCCGGGCCATTGAGCCATTTCATCTGGCTCTTACCCTCGCGATTGACCCATGCGCCATTTTTTCCCGGTTCTCGTTTTAAATGAATTCGGTTGTCCGCGACCAGGGGCATGATGCAGGAAAAGAGGATGATTTGAGGGTCATACTGACGAAAATCCGCAATCATGGCGTTGATTGCCTCAGTGGTGGTCAAAAAGAGGGTCTCTTTTTCCACGGCGGATGGGTTTTTTTTCTTTTTTGTGGGCACGGTTGTTGTTTTTTTGCTTGCAGCTTTGATATCTGCCTATCGGATCTTATTTCTCACCCAAGATCTCTCTCAACTTCTGTGATAATTCATTCATTTTAAAAGGTTTCTGAATAAATCCGTTGCACCCTCGATCTAATATCCTGGTTGCTTGGCCATCGGTGCTGTATCCACTGGAAAGGAGGACCTTGACATCGGGGTCTATCTCTTTCAACCTGTCATAAGTTTCAGCCCCGCCCATGTCCGGCATGATCATGTCCAGAACCACCACATCAATCCGGTCTTTGTTTTCCTCATATATCCGGATGGCCTCCCTTCCGTTTCCGGCCATCAAAACTTTGTAACCCAAGAACCCTAACAGGTCTTCGACAACTTCTGCTATCATTTCCTCGTCATCCACGAAAAGGATGGTCTCGGACCCCGTCAACTTCTGAACGGCCGGCTTTCTTTCCGAAACAATCTCTTTCTCGGAAGCCGGTAGATAAAAAATGAAGGTGCTGCCATGCCCTTTTTCACTGTGAACTTGGATAAATCCGCCATGATTCTGGATGATGCCGTATGCCGAGGCCAATCCCAGGCCGGTGCCCCGTCCTATTTCCTTGGTCGTGAAGAACGGATCAAATATCCTTTTCCGGGTTTCTCCATCCATTCCAATCCCTGTGTCGGTAACCGATATTTTCACATATTTCCCGGGTTGGGTTGAAAAAGATTTCACATGGTTTTCATCAAGGACCACATTTTCCGTTGTCAAATACAGCTTGCCCCCTTCCGGCATCGCATGCCAGGCATTGACATAAAGATTCAACAGAACCTGTTCAATCTGTCCGGGATCCACGTCCACAGGCCAAATATCAGACTCGTATTTTCCACGTATGGTGATCTCCTTCTTAGTCCGGCCAAACAGTCTATTATGTTTCTTGATAAGTTCATTTAAATCAATTGGCTTGACTTCATACTTTCCTCCCCTGGCAAAGGCCAAGAGCTGTTGGGTCAGTTCCGATGCACTTTCCACATGACTTTCGATTTCACTCAGATGTTCGAAATCCGGATGGGAAGAATCCTTATCCACGAGCATGAGAGAGGTGCGACTCTGGATGGACATGAGCAGGTTGTTGAAGTCATGGGCGATACCTCCCGCAAGCGTGCCCAAAGCCTCAAGCTTCTGGGATTGCAGAAATTTTTCTTCCATGCGCATTCTTTCGGTTTCCGCCCTTTTCCGATCGGTGATGTCGCTTATTACGCCACTGACCTGTTTTGCGTCTTCTCCTTTGTCCGTCACAAAAATAAATTCCAAACGGGCATAAAACACACGACCGTCTTTTTTCATAAATCTCAGCTCGCACGGCTGGTTGGTCTTTTTTTCCAGAAACCGTTGTCGGTGTTTATGGAAAATGTCTTGGTCGTCGCTCAGAACAAAGCGGGTGAAAGGCTGTTCGATCAAGGCCTCCCGTTCTATTCCCAACATGGTGGAGATGGTGAGATTGGCCTCTTTGATGATTCCCTTCTCGTTCAACGTAAAATAGCCGACGGGTGCGAAATCATAAAGATGGGAATACCTGGCCCGCGCTTTTTCAAGTGCAACCTGTGTGTGGCGGAGCTCATCATTCTGCATCTTTAACTCAATCTGATGAACCTGAAGCTCATGGATGAGATTCGCCATCTCTTCAGGGGGCATTTCTGAAAAAGCCTCGGTGTTGCCGGCCTCCATGTCAAACTTCCTTTCCGCCCGCTGTCTGAGTTTGGAATCCTCACGTGCCTCTTTCTCGCTTTTCATCATTTCCTCTCATTTTTCGATCAACCAAGCAAAATTCCACTAGATGAAAGACAGTTTACACCATTTTTCAGGCGGATGCCAGTTGTAAAATTCAAACCTGTACAGCGCAAGAATGCATTCGCCATTTACAGATCACATAATGGCTGGGCCGTCGGTGTCTAAAATTTTCTTGTTATTTCCGGAATTCTAAACGTCTTTGGGTGGGGTCTTGGATAACGTCATAAGGGCAGGCACGGGGGCCTGCCCCTACGATCGCATGTCGTGATCGGGTTAACACATCTCCAGGGCGCAGGCCATGGAAACGCCGCCGCCGCCGCACAGGGTGGCCAGCCCGAGATTGTTGCCTCTCTTTTTCATGGCATAAAGGAGGGTGACCATGATGCGGCATCCCGTGGACCCCACCGGATGGCCCAGACCGATGCCGGATCCGTTGACATTGGTGATTTCCCGGTTCAGCCCCAGTTCGATTTCACACCCAAGATATTGGGCGGCAAAGGCTTCGTTGACTTCGATCAGCTCAAAATCCTCCAGCTTGATATCCGGGTTTCGTTTGAAAAGGTCTTTGACGGCCGGTACGGGGCTCAATCCCATGACCGAAGGATGACATGCGCCGCGGCCGATGGCCTTGATCCTGGCCATGGGTTCGAGACCCAGTTCTTTGGCTTTGTCGGCGCTCATGATGATCATGGCGCTGGAACCGTCGTTAATGCCGGAAGCATTTCCCGCGGTAACCTTTCCGATTTTCGGGACAAAAGCCGGAGGGAGTTTCGCCAATTGCTCCATTGTGATCCCGGGTCTGAAATGTTCGTCCTTATCAAAAATGATCGGGGTTTTCCCCCTTTTCTGGGGGATTTCCATTGCAACGATCTCGTCCCTGAAATCCCCTTCCAATGTGGCCCGTTCCGTGTTGTTGTGGCTTCTGAGGGCCACTTCGTCCATGGCTTCCCGGCTGATGTTGTGGAGTTGGGCGATCAGTTCCGCGGTCTGCCCCATGATATAGGGTTTCCCTTTAAAGAGTTCCAGGGGCATGCCTTCTTTTACAGGCCCTTCTTCCGGGTGGGGGAGGAGATGGGAACCGCAGTGAAGGGCGTGGATCATGGAGTCCACAAAGACATGGTCCTGCAGTCGGCATCCCCAGCGGGCGCCCGGCACCGTGTAAGGGGCGCCGGACATATGCTCCGTACCGCCGGCCAGAATGATATCGGCCATTTCGGCCTGTATCATGGCCATGCCGGAAATCACCGCTTCCATGCCGGATATGCAGACGCGGTTGATGGTGGCCGCCGTAACGTGGTCGGGAATTCCCGCCATGAGTGCGGAGACCCTTGATACGTTGAGGGCATCCGCCGGTTCCAGGCAACATCCGAAACGGACGTCATCAATCAATCCGGGGTCAATGCCTGCCCTACGAATGGCTTCTTTCATGCTGACGCTGCCGATCACGGCCGCATTTGAATCTCTCAGTGTGCCGCCAAAGGCGCCGATGGCCGTTCTGCAAGCCGAGACGATAACGACTTCTTTCATTTTTGCTCCTTTCATGGGCCGCGCTTTTAGACTCTTGCACGGCATAAAAATAGTCTATGGGGTCGGTCTTAAATTATATTTCTTTCCTTCAGTCCGATTAAGGATTCTTCATCATAGCCGAGACGATCACCATAAATCTCCCGGTTGTGTTCGCCGAAACGGGGTGGGAAGCTCAGGCGTTTTTCAGCTTGTTCAAGCCAGGGGGTCATGTAGGGAGGTGGCGCAAGGGTGATCTGGGCGCCGGTTTTTTCGTCTTTGGCAAAGAGCAGCCGCCGCGCCACAAGAGGATCCGCCACAACTTCGGCCAGGGTATTGATCTTGCTCGCGGGAAGGGTGATGGATTTGAACAGCGCTATCAGGTCGTCGGCCGTGTGGTTGATGGTGATCGCTTCAATCCGTTGATTCAGGTTTTGAACATCCGCGATGCGTCCCGCATTTTTTTCATAGGCCGGTGTGTTCAGGGACTTGAAGATATCCTGTGATATCAGCGAATTCCACTGTCGGTCATTGCCCACGGCCAGATAAACAAAGCCGTCTCTGGTTTTGTACACCGAAACCGGACAGAAAAACTCATGGGTGTTCCCCCTTCGCGTACAATTTTTGTCAAAGCTGGCCGTAAAGGTGATGGGAACCGTCAGCCAGGACAGTGACGATTCGAACATGGAAAGATTGATGCAGGCGCCTTTTCCCGTAGCTTCTCTCCGGTAAAACGCTTTCATCAACTGGCCGTAGGCGTGTTCGCTGGTTCCCATATCGGGGAGGGGAATGCCCAGGACCTGTGGCGCCGTCAGGGCTTCTCCGGTCATTTCCATTAAACCGCTTCTGGCCTGCAAAATGGGGTCATAGGCGCCTTCGTTACTGTCCGGCCCGAATCCGGTGACGCCCAGCCATATGATATCCGGCTTTATGGTGCGAAGGGTTTCGTAATCGATTCCCAATTTTCTGTAATTCTTCGGGAGCTGGTTGGTGGCAAATACATCGATATTCAGATCTATGATGAGCCGATGAAAAATGTCCCGGCCCTCGGGTTCTGCCAGGTTCAGTGTCAGCGCCTTTTTTCCGGCGTTGATGCATAAAAAATAGCTGTTCATCCGTTCCTCATGGAGGACATTGTCGCCGATCATCCGGTTGGGATCGCCATAAACCGGGTGCTCCAGTCGAATCACTTGAACCCCGTCGTGGGCCAACCTGTAGGTTAGATACGGCAGCACCGTGGCCTGCTCCAATGATAAGACGGTGAGATTTCTTAAAAGATCCATGGATTCCCTTTCTCTTTGTGTCAAAAAAATACTTATATATTGGAAATTATTAGGCTATGTCAAGAAATTTTAGTCTTGTGTTCCATGCCGGTTCTTCTGGAAACGCCTTACGGCCCTGTTGTGTTCCCTCAAAGTTCCCGAGAAATAGTGGGTACCGTCATTCTTGGAAACAAAATAGCAATAATTCCCGTCGGCCGGGTTGAGTACCGCTTTTATGGCGGCCAGTCCCGGATTTGAAATGGGACCGGGTGGAAGCCCGTTGATCACATAGGTGTTGTAAGGTGTTTTGGTCCTCAAATCCTTTCTTGTGAGATTCCCGTCAAAGTTGCTAATGCCATAGATAACCGTGGGGTCGCTTTCAAGCCGCATGTTTCTGCTCAGGCGGTTTAAGAATACACGGGCAATCATGGGCCTTTCTTCGGGTTGGCCCGTTTCTTTTTCAACGATGGAGGCCAGGGTGATGACCTGCCCGAGGGTCATTCCCGAATCTTTTATTTGCGCTTCAAGTGGCCTGACAATATGGCGAAAGCGCTTGACCATCACGCTGATAATCCTGCCCGCCTTTTCATTACGCCGAAACCGGTATGTATCCGGGTAGAGATACCCTTCAAGGGTCTCCCCGGAAAAATCCAGGCTTTGCACCAGGGATCTGTCTTCGACCTGTTCCAGAAAAGATGTTTTATGGGTGAGGCCTTTCTCCTCCAACAAGTCGGCAATCTGGTTCAGGTTGAAACCCTCGGGGATGGTAACGGAGTAGGCAATGGTCCGACCTTTCTCGAGGATTTCCAGAATTTTTAGAGGAGACATGGCGCTGTTAAGCTGGTATTCGCCCGTTTTGATCCGTTGGTCGTATCCCTTGAGACGGCCCGACAGACGAAACAGGGTGCTGCTCGGGATAATGCCCGCTTTTTCAAGATCGAATGCGACCTGTTTCAGTGTTGTCCCCTCTTTTACCTCGAAAACCCGGGTTTTGCCCTTGTTATCAAGAGGCTGAAGCGCGTGATGGACCCATGCGGCCATCAGCAAAGAGAACAACAGAAGAACAAATGCCGTCCCCAGCAGGAGGGTTCGCTTTTTTCTACCGAAACCCCGGGGTGTTTTGCTTGCTTCTGCACTCATGATACCGTCAGTTCATCACGATGAGCGCGGATTTTGGCCATCAGTGCTCCGATACCCTGAGCGGGCGCGTTGCGGCCCCCCAGGTTCGACAGGGTTTCAAGGAAGGCTCTGGCAGGGGGAGAGAGCTTCTGATCTTCCAGATAAGCGATGCTCACATTCAGAAAGAGGGTTTCGTCGTGAATGGGCAACGATTTAAAAAGGCCCTGCTCCAATTCAAGCAGAACCGCGGATTCCACCAGAAAGGCGATTCCCTCACCCCGTTGCACTTCCATCTTGATGAATTCCGTGTTGCTGGTTTCCATCACGATGTTGGGTGTCCGGTTGGCGCGGAAAAACAAGTCATCAACGAGATGCCGTGTTCCGGAACCGCCTTCTTTCATAATGATTCTTTCACGGGCCAGTTCTTCTGCCGTAACGGCGGTTCTACCGGCGAGGGGATGTTCGGGATGGGCGATGGCAACAATTGCTTCGCGGCTGAGCGGCAGAAATCGGACACCCGGGTGACTGAGAATTTTTGCGATTATGACGATTTCATTTTTGAAATCAGTCAGGCTTTGAACCATTGCCTGGGAACTCCCCTCATCCAGATGGATGCGGATGTCCGAATAGGTCTGGTGAAAGCGGGTCAGCAGAAAGGGCATGAAGTATCGTGCGTAGGTTTTGGTGGTCCCCAATCGAAGGACGCCCCTCTTTAATTCACGCATTTCCTCAATGGCAAACTCAATTTCCTTTTCATAGCCGAACACGTGTTTTGTGTATTCAAAGAGCGTTCGGCCCTCATCCGTCAAATAGACCCCGCGACCCTTCTTTCTGAAAAGCTTCAGCTCACAATATTCTTCAAGCAATTTGATCTGTGCGGTTACCGCCGGCTGGGTAATAAAAAGATCTCTTGCAGCCGCGGTAAAGTTGAGATTCCTGGCGGCATGATGAAAGATGCGGAGCTGGTTAAAATTGAGCATGCTTGATAATCGTCCGGAACATGGAACCATTAACAGTATGATGAGCGAAACCATCCATAATTAGAGGTTATGAATACCATAAAAATTATCCAATTGACACGTTTTTTTTTATGGGAGATGATGCTGCATCATGATTCGAGTTTTCGTCTGACTGAACCCTGCCCAAAGCCTGACTTTTTTTGGTTTCTTGAATTTTTTGTTAACTTTTTTGGATTGATAGATCCTTTTTCCCTTCTATTCGGGAACGGGTGTCTCCAAAAGGGCTTGCGGGCGTATACGGTAGAAAGTTCACTTCAGTGAACGGGTTTTGGCCCATTTCACAAGGTGAAATGGTTGAACGCTTTTGACCGCGTTTGAGCCGCTTTTAATTCGTGTCGACGGGACACTTCAGGATGAAACGGCGAAACGCGCAAGTAAACCATATTTTTAAGGAGGTATGATTCGATGAAAAGCATGAGAGATTTTATTGAGCTGGCGGAAAAGGAAGGTGAACTCAAAAGAATCACGGCGGAAGTGGACTGGAACCTTGAGTTGAGCCACATTGCCAAATTGAACGAGGAAGCTCAGGGTCCCGCGCTCCTGTTTGAAAACATCAAAGATTACGATACGCCGGTGATCACCAGCGCCTGTACCACCTCCCAGAAACTGGCCCTCATTATGGGGATGCCCAAGGATACCCCCCTTCCGGAGATCCTGCGCGGATGGGTGAAGATGGGCGAAAACCCCATTCCGGCCAAAATGGTGGACAAAAAAGATGCTCCCTGCAAACAGAACATTATCATGGGCGATGATGTGGACCTTTACAAGTTTCCCGTCCCCCATTTCTTCCCCCTGGACGGCGGCCGGTATATTGGAACAGCCCATTTTATCGTCACCAAGGATCCTGAATCCGGCTGGGTGAACCTGGGCACCTACCGAAGCCAGTTGCTGGGCAAAAACAAGATCGGAACCCAGTTCATCAAAGGAAAGCATGCGGACCAGATGCTGAAGAAATACCAGAAGATGGGAAAATCCATGCCGTGTGCCTCCATCATCGGTTGTGATCCATTGCTCTTCATCCTGGGAGCGGCCAGGGTTTCCGCGGGAATCAGTGAATATGACGTTTATGGCGCCATCCGCGGCGAGGCCTGTGAAGTGGTGATGGGAGAGACCGTCGATCTGCCCATCCCGGCCCATGCTGAAATCGTTCTGGAAGGGGAATGTGACCCGGAAAAATTCATGGAAGAAGGCCCTTTTGGTGAGTACACCGGATACTACTCGGGTGTGGGGACCGATCCCAGAAACTACATGGACATCAAATGCGTCACCCATCGTGACAATCCCATTATGCACTCCACCACCGTGGGCCGGGCCGTCACCGACACCCATATGGTCATGGCCCTTTCCTACGGTGCCACCTTGTGGCAGCAGTTGGCCGAGGAAATGCACATTCCGGGCATTAAAAGTGTTTACTGTCCGCCTGAAGGTTCCGGACGTTTTCTGGCCATTATTTCCGTGGAAACGCGGTATCCCGGCCACGCTGATCAGGTGTTGACCGCCGCAATATCAACGGAAATGGGCGCCTACGGGCTCAAAACCGTTATTGTGGTGGACGACGACATCGATGCATGGGATATTCCGAGGGTCATGTATGCGCTGAGCTTCCGGTTCCAGCCGAACCGAAGCCAGGTCATCAAGCGGGGACGTTCTACACCGCTGGATCCGTCACTGCCCATCGAAGCCAGAGAGATCACCGGGAGGCTTCTGCTGGATGCGACCATTCCTTACGAATGGAAAGAAAAACCGATTCCCATTACCCTCGATCCGGATATGGTGGAAAGGGTGAAAGGCCGCTGGTCCGAGTTGGGATTCTGATTCGAATCTAAAAATTTCTAATCCCGGCCCATCGCTTGCGAGCGATGGGCCTTATTCAATCTCCCGAAATAAACCAATCCCTGATGCCTGATTATACCTTAGGAGGCGACCCATGAAACCGATTCGATACAAAGAAAAAATGGTGCAGGAATTCCTGGATGACGGACACTGGACCGAAGAGCTCTTCTATGATTTCTATGACCGCAATGCAAAGGAAATGCCCGATCAAGAAGCCCTCGTGGATTCAAAATACCGCGTAACCTGGGGGCAGGCGAAGAAAATGGTGGATGCCATGGCTATCTCCTGGGTTGAAATGGAGATTCCCAAATCCGCTCGCGTCATTATTCAATCTCCCAACAGTGTTTACGGGTTCCTGGCCAGAGTGGCCTGTGAACGGGCGGGGCTTATCTCCCTCACGGTTTATCCCTATTTGAGGCAGCGCGAACTGGAGTACATGCTGGAGAAAACCGAGGCCACCGCCGTGGTGATCCCGGAGGTCTATCACAAATTCAATTATCTGGACATGTACAAGGATCTCCAAAAACGATTCTCCCATTTGAAATATTTTTTTCTGTTCGACGATAAAGTCCCCGAAGGCGCCCCGGAAGGAACATATTCGGTGGTCCAAATGGTGGAAGACCGCATGAAAAAGCCCGTGGATGAGGCTGTTTTAAACGAAAGAAGACTCGATGCCAAATGGGACGTGGCGCTTCTAACCACCACCAGCGGCACCACGGGAATTCCGAAACTGGTGGAATGGCCCACCGCCCCAAGGGTCTGCACTTCCAAGGGAAGGGTGGGGATCTGGAATCTCAACAAAGACGACATTACCATGGCCATTGCGCCCCATGCGGGCGGCGCCGCCGGAACCCTTACTTATTTTGCGGCGCCCATTGCCGGCGCCAAGACCGTCATGTTGGAGGAGTTTACCCCCGAAGGGGCACTGGCGCTCATTGAAAAGGAAAAGGCCACGGCCATCGGTGTGGTCCCCACTCACCTGGTACGGATGCTGGAAGCGGATGTTAAGAAATACGATCTCAGTTCTTTACGGTTTATCCGTTCCGCCGGCGGGTATCTCTCCCCCCAGGTGGCGGAGGAAGCGGAAGATGCCTTCGGGGCCAGTATTACCAGCGATCTGGGCACCCAGGACAAGGGGTCGGTCTCCGGTTGCAGTGTGGAAGATTCCAAGGAACTCCGCAGACGCACTGTGGGCCGCATGCTGCCCGGCAACAAGGTACGTCTGGTGGATGAAGAGGGAAATGTGGTGCCCGAAGGCGAACCCGGGATCCTCTATTTGAGGGGCCCCCACGCACCGGCCGGATACTACCGGGACGAAGAATTGACGGCCACCGTGTTCGACGAAGACGGGTGGTGTACCACGGAAGATATCGTCTGCTTCGACCAGGGCTGCCTCTGGATCATGGGACGCGCCAAGGACATGATCATTCGCGGCGGTCAGAATATTTACCCGGCGGAAGTGGAAGGGTTGCTCAACGAGCATCCCAAAGTCTCATCCGTCGCCATTGTGGGGTATCCCGATCGGGCCATGGGAGAGAAGTGCGCCGCTTATGTAATTCCCAAACCGGGCGAGACCTTCACCTTTGAAGAAATGGTGGAATTCCTGAAGGGAAAACAGCTGGCCATGTTCAAGCTTCCGGAGCGTCTGGAAGTGGTGGATGAATTTCCCGCGGTGGGAGATTCCGGTAAGGTTAACAAAGAAACCTTGAAGAAGATGATCAAAGAGAAAGTCGAGGCAGAGCAGGGCTGATGAAAAACACAATGCAAAAGTCGGTTCTGATTATTTCCACCCTCGATACCAAAGGTGTGGAGACCCTTTATTTGAGGGACAAAATTAAGTCCCTCGGGGTCAACCCCTTGCTCATGGATATCTCCATGCGGGGGAAAGGGGATTCTCCGGCGGATATTACCCCGGCACAGGTGGCCGAGGCCGGGGGGAGCAGTCTGGAAGATATTCACGCCTCCAGGGAACGATCAAAAATCACCAACATCACCATCAAAGGGGCGTCTAAAATTGCCGGTGACCTTTTTTCTGAAGGTAAACTGGATGGGGTGATCGCCATGGGGGGATCCACCGGATCCCTGATGGCCACCGAAGTGATGCGGTCTCTTCCCTTCGGCGTGCCCAAACTCATGATTTCCTCCACGGCGGCGCTCCCCGGTCTCTCAACCCGGTACATCGGCACCGGCGACATTATCTTGTTTCATTCGGTCATCGAAATAAGCGGTGTCACGGATCTGTTAAAGAATGTGATGGATCGGGCCGGCTGTGCCCTGGCCGGAAT
Organism: Desulfatiglandales bacterium; assembly: GCA_963663335.2. Classification (GTDB taxonomy): domain Bacteria; phylum Desulfobacterota; class DSM-4660; order Desulfatiglandales; family Desulfatiglandaceae; genus NaphS2. The sequence continues at coordinate 362,288 of CAXXLN010000003.1, forward strand.
GGTTCAGGGTGAGGTCACTTCATCCCGGGCCGAAGCCGGAAAAGCCATCGCCGTGACCATGCTGGGGCCGTGCGAACAATGCGCCAGCTCCGTCAGGAAACTTCTGGAAGGGGCGGGTTACCAGGTCACCGGTTTTTCAGCGGCCGGTATCAGCGATCGGGCCATGGAACTAATGATGGCAAATGGCTTGTTTCAGGGGGTGATTGATCTGGCCCCCGGAGGTGTTGGGGAGCATCTTTTCGGTTTTATGCGGGATGCGGGTCCCCACCGTATGGAGGCTGCCGGAAACGCCGGGGTGCCGCAGATTATTTCCACCTGCAGCGTAAACCATATGACCCCTTCAAAGCGCAAATACAAACCCGAATACTATGATCGGCCAAAGTATGACCTGGATAAACTCCGCACCTGGATCCGGCTTTCCGCCGATGAACTGAAACAGGTGGCAGAGGTATTTGCGGAAAAACTGAACCGGGCACAAGGTCCGGTTTGCGTGATGCTGCCGCAAAAAGGCTGGTCTTCGGTGGATTATCCGGGAAATGCTACTTTCAATCCGGAGGAAGACCGGGTATTTAATGAGGTTCTTCGTGAGAGGCTGAACCCGGACATTACCATTATGGAAGTGGATGCCAATATGGAGGACCCGGCTTTTGCCGACGCAGTGGCAAAGGCTGCCTTGAAGATTTTCAGATAAGGGTATTAACCATGAAAAAAAGACTGGTTGTGGGTATTTCCGGTGCAAGCGGCGTCATATACGGCGTAAGGATGCTGAGCCTGCTCAAAGAAACCGATTTTGAGACCCATCTCATTATTTCCGATTCAGGCAGGCGGAACATTGAGATTGAGACGGAATTCAAGGCGGGTGATGTGGAGTCAATGGCCGATCGTGTTTATGAAGATCGGGATGTGGGGGCGGCCCTTGCCAGTGGATCTTTTTTGACCTGCGGCATGGTGGTGGTGCCCTGCACCATTAAGACCCTTTCGGGAATCGCCAATTCCTATACCAACAACCTTTTGGTCCGGGCTGCGGATGTAAATCTCAAAGAGGGGCGGAAACTGGTTCTGGTGGTCAGGGAAACTCCGCTTCACAAAGGGCATCTGAGGTTGATGACCATGGCGGCGGATATGGGGGCACATATACTGCCGCCGGTTCCCTCCTTTTACCATCAGCCCAAAACCATCCAAGACATTATCGATCAAACCATCGGCAAGGTTTTTGATTATCTGAACATCGAGCACCAGTTGTTCAGGCGTTGGGAGGGGTGAAAACCGGTTGTTCTTTGATTCGGCGGGTAATTCCACGGGCTGCTTCCTGGATTCCTTCCGTCAGTTCCACCATCTTTTGATTTAGAAGCGCCGATTTAAACCCTACCCCCCATATGGCATACAGTGTGCCCCGTTTTCCCAAAATGGGGGCGGCGGCAGCCCGTACGCCGGCGATATATTCCTCGTCGTCAGTGCCGTAGCCTTGTTCTTTCGTCTTCTGAACTTCAAGGAGATAGGCATCAGAGTCGGTAATCGAACGATCCGTAAATCTGGGAAGGCCTCTTTCCCGAATGATCCCGGCAGCCTGGGCAGGGTCCATGGAGGCAAGAAAAACCTTTCCGATGGCGCCGGCGAGAAAGGGGATGGTGGTTCCCCGGGGGGCGGTGATTTTGAGATTGTGGTTGGATTCCACAACGTCCAGGATGCTAACCCGGTTTCCGTTTGAAATGCCTACAAAAACGGAGGTTCCCGTCCGCTCCATCAGCGTTTTCATGATGGGTCTGGCAATCTCTCGAAGATCAAGCTCTGAATAGGCGGATTTTCCCAATTCAAAAAGGGTGGGGCCGAGGGAATATTTTTTTGATGAAGGATCCCGAATGAGAGCGCCTGTTTCCACCAGAGCGCTGACAATGCCATGAACGGTTCCCTTGCTCATCTCCAGATGATTTGCCAGATGGCTGATGCCCAGACCCTTTTCGGCTTTGGAGATGAGCCGGAGCATTAAAAACGCCTTAATAACGGAAGGGGCTTGATATTTTTCAGACATTCGTTCACCTCGCTGAACAATTTTTCAGAGATTACCGTTTCGTCGCACGATTTGTCAAGCCGCATCATTAATTTGAAAAAAATAATTAAATATAGTACCTATAGATATATTGCCGCTCTGTTTTTGCTTGACATTGATGGCGTTTATGATATTCTTCTGGTGTCATAGAGTTCGTTATAGTGAACGTCCTGGTGCGCAGCTGCGAATCGGGATGTTTGATGCGGGATGAAAATTTCCTATAAACATTTCTTTTAACACAAACCGGGACATGAATTTTGGGTCCCAAGAAAAATCAGGAGGGGAAAATGCTTTTACCAAGATTTGAATTCCATGAACCCGCAACGGTCGAAGAGGCCTGCCGGATCCTTGGGGAGCTGGGCCATAAGGCGAAAACCCTTGCCGGCGGTACGGATTTGCTGGTTAACATGAAAAAGAAAGTGCTGGCGCCGGAACATGTGGTATCTCTTGATCGCATCGCATCGTTGGCTGAAATGGGGCCCGTCAATGGCGGGATGAGAATCGGCGCCTGTGCCAAAGCTGTTGAAATTGCCGAATCGGATGCGGTGGGGGCGGATTTTCCCGCATTGCAATCCGGTGCTTCCAAACTGGGCTCCCCTTTGATTCGAAACCTCGCGACTGTTGGGGGGAACCTGGTTTCCGCAAGGCCGGCCGCGGACTTTCCGCCGCCCCTGATGGCTTACGGCGCAAAGGTTGTTCTAAAAAGCAGCACCGGTGAACGCACGGTGGCATTGTCCGATTTCATCAAAGGACCCGGTCGAACGGTTATTTCTCCGGAAGAGATCCTTGATTCCATTCTTCTTGAAAAACCTGAAAGCTACTCCGGCAGTGCCTATATCAAACTGGGCATTCGAGAGGCGCTTGAGATTTCCCTGGTTAACGTGGCCGTCTTTATGACCACCGAAGGGCAGGGCGGTCCCATCAAAGCGGCCCGGGTGGTGATGGGGTCGGTGGGACCTACCCCTCTGTTGTCTCCGTCTGCTGAAAAAACCCTTCTGGGAGAAAAGCCGTCTGAAGCCCTTTTTCTTGCAGCCGGAGAAGCTGCTGCCATGGACAGCAAGCCCATTGATGATTTCAGAGCATCCGCGGACTACAAACGGGCCATGGTCACGGAATTGACCCGAAGGGCCTTGGCCGAGGCTTACAGCAAGATTTGACATTGAAATTGTGAAAAATCCCGAACACCAAAGTGTTTTATCGATTTTCTAATTTCTGATTTCCAATATCAACTCAGGGAGAATATCATGAAAAAATTGATCTGCCTCACCATAAACGGCAAAGAATATGAATTGGCTGTGGCGCCCAATATGACCCTGGCGGACCTTCTCAGGAAGAACTTCTGTTGACGGGTACCAAAAAAGGATGTGAACTGGGAGACTGCGGGACCTGTACCGTGATTATGAACGGCAAGGCGGTTAATTCCTGCCTGGTCCTTGCGGTCCAGGCTTCCGGCAAGGAAATTACAACCGTGGAGGGTTTGGAAACGGACGACGGCCTGCACCCCCTTCAGGAAAAGTTTATTGAAAACGGCGCCATTCAGTGCGGGTTTTGCACGTCCGGAATGCTGCTCAGTGCAAAGTCGCTTCTGGAAAAAAACCCCAAACCGACTGAACTGGAAATTCGCACTGCCATATCCGGCAATCTCTGCCGATGCACCGGATATCAGAAGATTGTGGAGTCCATCAAAGATGTGAGTGAAGGGAGATAGGAAATGACCGAATATCATGTAATCAATGGACGAGCGCCCCGCTTGGACGCGCCTGCAAAAGCCACCGGGCGTGCCATATATGTGGATGACATCAAGCTTCCGGGAATGCTTTACGGTGCGCTGCTGCAGAGCCCCCTGGCCCATGCCAATATTCTCAATATCGATACCTCCAAAGCACGGAAACTGCCCGGCGTCAAATCGGTGGTCACCGCGGAAGAAGCGGGGATGGTGCATTATGGCGTCAGTCCCGCACGTTATGATGAAACCCTCTTTGTAAAGGATCGCGTACGCTATATCGGTGATGAAATCGCCGCTGTTGCCGCAGTGGATCTGGAAACCGCCATGGAAGCGATTTCCTTGATTGACGTGGAATATGAAGAGTTGCCGGCGGTGTTTACCATCGAAGAAGCCATGGCTGAAGGGGCGCCGCAGATACACGAAAAATACCATCATAACATCAGTGCGGAAGTCCATCAGGAATTTGGAAATGTTGAGAAGGGGTTTGCCCAGTGTGATCTGATTCGAACCGATACGTTTATCAACAAACGCCAGGATGGCGCTTTTCTGGAACCGAACGGTGTGGTTGCCGATTATGACCCCAGCGGCTATTTGACCCTTAATTCGTCCACCCAGGTACCCCATTACGTCATGCGCATCATTGCCATGGTGCTGGGCATTCCCATCGGAAAGATCAGGGTGCGAAAACCTTATGTAGGCGGCGGTTTCGGCCCCAAGGCGGGCACCAATTCCATGGAACTGGCCTCATGTCTGCTTTCCATGAAGACCGGTAAACCGGTTAAAATGAATTTTAGCAGGGAACAGGTTTTCCTCTTTTCCAGGGCCAGGCATCAATTCAAACACACCCTGACCACCGGCGTTAAAAAAGACGGCACCCTCATGGCGCTTACCAATGAATGTTATCTGGAAGGGGGCGCGTACTCCAGTTTCGGTATTGCCACCATCTATTATGCCGGTTCTCTTCTGGGTGCCCCTTATCGGCTCCCCAACATGAAGTATGACGGTTACCGGTTGTACACCAACCGGCCTGCCTGCGGTGCACAGCGCGGACACGGCGGCGTGGCGGCCCGGGCCGCCTGGGAACAGCAGCTCGACTTTCTGGCCGAGGAACTGGGTATGGATCCCGTGGAATTCAGATTGAAGAATTCCATGGAAGCGGGGGACATCACCTGCAACGATTTCAACACCAGCAGTTTCGGCATGAAGGAGTGCATCGAAGCGGTCCGGGATGGTTCAAAATGGAGCGAGAAAAAAGGGAGAATGCCCGAAGGGAAAGGGATCGGCATTGCCACGGGATTTTTTGTTTCCGGCGCCGGGTATCCCATTTACCGTTCCGGAACGGCCCACTCCACGGTGGTCATCAAATTGGGTGAAGATGGCGGTACGGCCCATGTGCTTACCGGGAGCGCTGAAATCGGCCAAGGCTCCGATACCACCATGGGCATGATTGCGGCGGAAGCGTTGGGTGTTCCGCTGGATCATATCAGGGTATCTTCCGGGGATACGGACTATAGTGTTGATCTTGGGGCCTACTCCAGCCGCCAGACGCTTATGACCGGCCATGCCACCAAAGCGGCTGCCGAAGATCTGAAACACCAGGTGCTGGAAGTGTTGTCCGAAAAACTGAATGTGCCGGTGGACAAAATGGACATCAAGAACGGTTTTATCATCTTTAAGGGCGAAACGCCTGATTTCGGTGAGCTCAGAGCCACCTATGCCAAAGAGCACCGCGGTTTTTCAGACAACCCGGATCTGAATGATCCCCTCACTTTCAAGGAAGCCGCGCGGGTCGCCTATTTGGCCCGGGGATCCATGGTAGGGACCGGCAGTTATAAACCGGGTGAACTGGGGGGTAAGTTCAAAGGCGCCGCCGTGGGGACGTCTCCGGCATACGGCCCTTCGGCTCAGGTCGTCGAACTCACCGTTGACAAGGGGACCGGCAAAATTACCATCGACCGCATGACCGATGCCCATGACTGTGGCTTTGCCATCAATCGGACATCCGTGGAAGCGCAAATGCAGGGGTCTCTCTCCATGGGTGTCGGGGAGGCCATGTACGAGGAAGTGAAATTTGATGATAAAGGCAGGATTTTAAATGCCAACCTGGGCGAGTACAAGATTGCAACGGCGCTGGATATGCCCAATGTGGATGCCATCATTGTGGAAAGCAATGAACCCAACGGTCCTTTCGGAGCCAAGGAGGTTGGAGAGGGAGCCATCATGCCTACCATCCCCGCCATTTTGAATGCCCTCTATGATGCCACCGGCGTACGGATTCAGGAACTGCCGCTTACGCCCGAGCGGGTATTCAAGGCCATTCAGGAAAAGGAAAAGAAGGAGAAATAGAAAGAACAGGTCCAAAAATGTCAACCCCATTGTCCCCCGAAGAAGCTCTCAGGTACCACCGACAGATAATTCTGCCCCAGATGGGGGAGGAAGGTCAGAAGATGCTTCAATGTTCCCGCATCTTTCTGGCCGGCCTGGGGGGACTGGGATCCATTTCGGCATATTACCTGGCAGCGGCAGGGGTCGGCCGCCTGCGGATCGTGGATAAAGACAGGGTGGAACTGGGAAATTTGAACCGGCAGCTGCTGCACTTTACAGACGATATCGGTGAGCCAAAGGCGGAATCCGCAAAGAAAAAACTTCAGCGCCTGAACCCCCATTGCCGGGTTGAGTCCCTCCATGAGGCAATCACGGAAGAGAACGGGGAAGTTCTGGTTGGCGATGCCCGTTTGATTGTGGATGGAACCGACAATTTGAACACACGAAGGATTCTGAACCGTGTGTCCTTAAAGAAGCGGATCCCCTTTTTTTTTGGCGGTGTCGACGGACTGACGGGGATGGCCACCACATTTATACCGGGCAAAACGCCTTGTTTTGAATGTCTGTTTCCCCATGGGACAGCCGATAAGGGGCCCCCGGGGGTTCTGGGGCCCCTGCCGGGAATCATTGGCGCCTTACAGGCTCTGGCGGTCATCAACTTTCTGGTGGGAGTGAACGATGGGTTGCTTGAGGGCCGAATGCTCTATGTGGATGGTGCAACCATGAAGTTTAAAATGATTAAAATGGGAAAGAATGACCGATGCCGTGTGTGCGGCGCCGATTAAGGAGCATTGCCTCATGGATAAAGACGCCGAAAAAATCGAAGTGACCATTAACGGTTTTAAAGAAAAAGTGGTCAAAGGGTCCTCTATTACAGAATTAATTCTTAAATATGACGAAATGGAGTCCGCCATGATGGTGGAGCAAAATGGGCGGTTTGTTTATCCCCAGGCTTATGATACGACACTGCCCGAGGCCGGGGATGTCCTTGAATTTATTCATCCTGATTTTGGGGGTTAATGGCGTCCGCAATTTTGACGCCTGAAAGAATTTCGCCGATTTCCGTTTATTTTCCTTCCTAAAAAACCCTTCCAATGTTAGCTTGACGGACAATCTCGACTTTTCTTATACTGAAGTTCAGCATCCCTGTGGGAGAGATGCAGGCCTCAAGCGGTATATCAGAGTCAACTCCTAACCTCAAATTGTGGCGGTGAGGCTGATGTCAGAAAGCGTCGATATGGCCAAGCGGATTGCTTTTGTGGATGACGAGGAAATTGTTCTCGGGACCCTGAGTCGGATTTTTGAGAACGAACCTTATGAGGTTTTTACCTTTGACGCCCCTTCAAAAGCGATCCTGGCAATGGAGGAACAACCCTTCTGGGTGGTGGTATCCGACCAGATGATGCCGGAAATGGACGGAACCGACTTTCTTGCCCGGGTTCGTGAGCGATGGCCGGATACCGTGCGTATCCTGATGACCGGATATGCGGAGACGGATACGGTGATCAAGGCCATCAATCAGGGTAGTGTGTTTCGGTTTGTCAGCAAACCATGGGAAACCCGTGAATTGATACGGATTGTGCATGACGCCATGGATCACTATAGCCTCGTCATCGAGCACCGGGAGCTGACGCGACTGACGGGGGAGCAGAACCGCGAATTGCTTGAGTTGAACCAGGGCCTCGAAAAAAGGGTACAGGATAGAACCAGACAACTCAGGGAAAACGAGGAACAACTCAAGAAGACCTTGACGCAACTGCGAAAATCTCTGGAGGCAACCATTCAGGCGCTGGCATTGACCGCGGAAGCCAGGGATCCCTATACGGCTGGGCATCAGCGTCGGGTCTCCGATTTGTCGAGGGCCATTGCCCAGAAGATGGGTCTTCCCCAGGATCAGGTGGATGGGGTTCGCATGGCGGGTTCAATTCATGATCTGGGAAAGATTTATGTTCCTTCGGAAATTCTGAACAAACCGGGCAAAATCCGGTCAAATGAATTTGAGCTGGTCAAATCCCATGCAGAAGTGGGCTATGAAATATTGAAAACCATTAATTTCCCATGGCCCGTGGCCGAGATTGAAATTCAGCACCACGAACGGCTGGACGGTTCCGGCTACCCAAACGGCCTTAAGGGGGATGAGATTTTGCTGGAAGCCAGAATCATAGCGGTCGCCGATGTGGTGGAAAGCATGTCCAGCCACCGGCCCTATCGGCCGGCTCTGGGCATTGTAAAGGCCCTTGAAGAGATCAAAGCCGGGCGTGGAACGCTCTTTGATGAAAGAGTGGTGGATGCCTGTGTGTCGATTTTTCAAGAGGATGGCTATGAGCTGGAAATCTCTATCCTTTCATGAAATAATCGCACAAATCCCGTGATACATTTCGAATAAATGCGCCCCTGTATCTCCCCGTAATAAAAACCGTCAGGACAAACTGCCGACCATTCGGGAGTACCACGATTCCGGCGTCGTGAAATGTGTCGGAGGTGGTGCCCGTTTTTGAAAAGACTTGTGACCCTTTTGGTGTTCCTCCCGCGATTCTCATTTGCTGATAGGCCTGATTCCTGACGTCTCGAAACATCAGTTCGCACATTTGATTGCAGCTCTTCGGGTCGGCCAATGCGTCAGCGGCGAGAATCTGAAGAAATCTGGCGGCGGCAACCGCTGTCATGGAATTACGGTTCAACCAGGGGCCTGAAGGCTTACCGTCTCTCAGAAACTGTTTTTCGCCCGGCGGAATGGGGGAGCCCCAGGTCTTCTGGCAGGCGTTGATATCCTCAATGCCAAGGGATCGCAACCAGAGATTGCACGCATTCCGTTTGCGGGCAAAGTCTTCATAGTCTTCTGCCGTCCGGAGGTCTCCCCCTGATGTACCACTCCATAAATCGACTACCCAGGCGGTGGCCGTGTTGCTGGAAGGGTGTATCATCTGATAGAGTTTCCGGTGAACCTGAGGGGTGATATCGAGCTTCCCTTCTTCAGCCAGGTGGTAGACATAGCCCATGTATATCATTTTGATGACGCTGGAGGGATAAATGGGTTTGCGGCCGTTATATTGTGCCAGGCGCGGTTTTTTCGGGTTTGCCAGGTCAATGAGGCCCAGGTGTACCTGGTTGGACATGAGGCCGGGTTGGGTTTTGAGGTTCCGGGCCACAATTTGATTCAGTACATCCTGAAGTTGTTTTGAAACAACAGGCCGGGGAGGTAAAGGGATGCGTTCCGCTGCATCGCAGTCCCTATTCGGGTACGTTGGTGACAACAGAAAAACGAACAAAAGGATTCCCAATATCCACCGGTTGCCGCAGTATGGATATTGAACGTTTTTGTATCGTCCCAATGTTAATGAGGTGAAAAAGGTATTCCACATGGTACGTCCTTCCTGAATTAAAGTTTCCCCTTTCTATCATCCCTCCAAGCTAATTTCAAGTTAGGAAACAAAACGTGGGTTCACTAACGGTTAAAAAAATGGATTGACCTTAAGCTCGGAAAATGGTTAATCTTTCAGAAAAATAAATCCGCAAGGAAAGGAAGCATGTATGAAGAAATGCCTTGTCAAACTTTGTAGTATTGTGGCGATTGCCGTTTTTGTAATCGGTCTTTCCGGATGCTCCAGTGAAAAAGTCTCCGAGGACGTAAGTTCCATCAAATCAAGGCTTGCGAAAATAGAAGAGAGGATTTCAAATATTGAAAAATCTTCGAAAAGGGTCGGGCTTCTGGAAAAAGACCTCCAAAAACTTCAGCAGTCCATGGACGCCTGGGAGCGGGCGATTACAGCGCGTCTCGCTCCCGTTTCAAAGAAGAAAGAGGGTTCAAAAACCAAAACGGTGACGTCCCAAAAGAAAGGCAAACCTTATGTTGTCGCAAAGGGTGACAGCCTTTTTAGTATTTCCCAAAAACACAATATGACCATTGATGGGTTGTGCCGGTTGAATAAAATTACTCGGAAAACGGTTCTGCAACCCGGGATGAAACTCCTTGTGAATTAGGGCCGCTGCCCGCAGAACGGTTAATCCGTGCAGTGCCCTTTTGGACGAGCATTTGCCGTTATTATTGAAACGCTTTTGAAGGGGGATGCCGATGGATAAGGTTGACGTCAAGTTTGGTGAGTGGATTGAGAAGGGGTTTAATCTGTACAAGGAAAACTTCGGTATCCTCGTGCTGGCCTCCCTGATCGCCGTGCTTGTCAGTGCCATTACAGCGGGTGTTCTGGCCGGGCCCATGGCCGCGGGTGTTCTACTCATCGTCTTTCAGTTGCATGATCGTAAGGGACCCCGCCCGGAAGTGGGTACTCTGCTCAGGGGGTTTGATTTTTTCCTGAACAGTTTTTTGTTTTTTATCGTCTGGGGAATTGCCATTTTTATTGTGAGCCTGGTCCTGGGGCTGGTTCCCTGCATCGGCCAGCTGGCTTCCCTGTTTGTGGTTTTTGTGGCTCACGCCCTTTTGATGTTCGGGCTTTTTTTGATCGTGGACAGAAGAATGGGGTTCTGGCCCGCCTCTCTCGAAAGTTTCAACATGGTGAAACGCAACTTCTGGCCTTTTTTAGGCTTTTCCGTTGTAACGAATCTCATCGGCGGTGTTGGCGCGGTGGCCTGTGGTATCGGGGTTGTTTTTACGCTGCCGATTCAGGTTTGTATCCTGACTGTGGCATATCGGGAAATTTTTAACGATCAGGCCGTCGATCCCGTTGATTCCTGATAGACCAAAAATGACGATCAGGGCCGGGCTTTTGTGCCTGCAAAATGCAAAACGCCTGTTTTGGACCAGACCCGATTCCTACTGGGACGTGGTGGTGGCGCATTTGCCCGTCGCGTTGCTGACCGGCCTGGGGTTGCTGCTCCCTCTCCGGGTTTCATTCCATTTTCTCCCTTTTATCAAATGCACCTTTCTGACCGTGACCGGTTTGCCATGTCCGTTTTGCGGGTTTACCCGTGCGCTGTGGTCCATCTCAGCGGGCCAATGGCATGATGCGTTGCGTAATTGCCCTCTCTCACTGGGAGTTTACGGCCTCATGGTCTTTCTTTTTATGTGGCATTCCAGCGCACTTTTGTTAGGGGTTAAAATGAAATCAGGTGCTTACAATGCTTTCAAATCAGTTCACATCTGGTGGGTTATCGGTGTTCTGTTTTTTTTTAATTGGGTGTATCGGATCAGTTTAGGTCTGACATGAAGAGATTTCTTATCTGGAGTGTATGTATTTATGATCGGAAAATCGAATAAAGAGTTGCCACGTCCCCTGGAAGGGATGCGCGTGGTGGAATACGGCCTTTTTCATGCAGGACCCGGTGCGGGCGCCATTCTGGGGGATCTCGGCGCTGAAGTGATCAAGATTGAGCCTAAAGAAGGCGACCCCGAACGTTACTGGACGAGATTGGGGCAGTTAACCCTGGCCCTTCCCGATGGCGAGAGCGCCATGTTTCAGGCCTCCAACCGAAACAAAAAGGGGATTGGGGTGGATATTCAGAGCTCAGCGGGCCGGGAAGTATTTCATCACCTTATCAGAAAAGCCGACGTTTTTTTGACCAATATCCGGAAAAGCACCAAAGCCAAACTGAAAATCGATTATGCTTCGCTTTGTTCCGTGAACCCCACTCTGATCCATGCCAATGTTTCCGGATACGGCCCTGATGGACCCATGAGCGATTTGGGGGCTTTTGATCCCCTGGGGCTGGCCCGTTCCGGCATGATGTTTGTTTCGGGAACGGATGAACCGCTCCTGATGCATATCGGCATCCTGGATCAAGCCACCTCCATGACACTGAGCCACGCCATCATTACCGCCCTCTTTGTCCGTGAAAGAAGGGGGGTGGGGCAGGAGGTCCACGTCTCTCTTTTCGGAACGGCACAATGGTTGATGCACCCGACGCTGATGATCGGCAGTCTTCTCTCCGTGGAACCGGTGGTGCATCATGATCGAAACGCCCATTCTCCACTCAGAAATTTTTTTCGGTGCAGTGATGGAGAATGGATTATCGGCGCCCACCACCCGGAAGAAAAATATTGGGCCACTTTTTGCGAGGCCACCGGGCAGCCGAACCTGATTTCCGATCCCCGGTATGCGACCCTTGAAGCAAGGGCCGCGAACAGTGTGAAACTCATGAAACACTTTGACCCGGTCTTTGCCACCAAAACCCGGGATGAGTGGATGGACATATTTGTTTCCAGAGGGCTGATGTTCTGCTCCATCCAACACGCGGGAGAGGTCAAGAACGATCCCCAGGCACAAGCCAATGATTACGTGGTCGATTTTGATGACCCCTCTCTGGGAAAGATTCAGATTCCTGGATATCCGATTCATTTCAGCGCATGTAGGGCCGGGACCCGCAACCTGGCCCCGAAGCTGGGGGAGCACACTGCACCGGTTCTCAGGGAAAACGGGTATAGCGAATCGGAAATTGATTCGATGATGGCATCGGGTGCCGTTTTTTGATCATAATTTTAAAGCCTGTTGTAATTCAATCCGTACAAAATCCTTTTTAGGTGTTGCTACTTCTTTTCCTGAAAGAAACGCCCGCAAAAAAAACTTGACATTAAAACAGTTGTTTCATACATACGTTTGTATGAAACGGAGGTTTGAACAGAATGGCCGGGATTCCAAAGGCTGATATTCCGAAAGAACGGATTTTGTATGAAGCGGAGGTCCTGTTTGCGGAGCGAGGTTTCTATGCGGTGACCGTCCGGGAAATAACACGGGCGGCCCGCTGTAATCTGGCCGCGGTGAATTATCATTTCGGAAATAAGCAGAATCTTTATATGGAAGTTTTCAGATGTCTCTGGAAACCAAGGGCCAAGCGGGTTCTGGTCCGTTTCGAGAAGCTGCTAGAGGCTCAAGGAGAGAGGACACTGCAAGGTATCATTCATGCTATTGCGGAAGCGTTTATCAAGGGGCCCCTTTCAGAGGAAGAACGACTTCGCCATTCCCAATTGATGATTCGGGAAATGGCCAGACCCACGGAGGCCTTTGAAATGGTTATAGGCGATGTGATCGGGCCGTTTCAGCAGAAATTGGTAGAACTGATCCGTCCTTTCATGCCCCGCGAAATGGGTCGGGTGGCCTTGTTGCTCCATATTCAGAGCATTATCAGCATGGTCATCCATTTCAATTTTGCCAGAAATCCGGTGATGCGGATTACGGGCATGGAATATGATGATCAATTCACGGATGAACTGGTTGAACATGTGGTTAAATTCAGTCTGAACGGATTGAGCGGTGCCATGGAAGGGGGTCCGCCATGAGGCCTCTTAAGGGGCTGTGCTGGATGTTGTCGGCCGTTTGTCTGTGGACGAGCGGTTGCATGAAGATGGGGCCGGATTTCAAGAAGCCCGATCTTCAAATGGCCCAGCCGAAAAAGTACCAGTATGACCCGAAACAGGGAGTGCCGATTGTTCCGGAAGACCGGTGGTGGGAGGTCTTCGGCGATCCGCATATCAACGACCTGGTGGAGAAGGTGCTGAAGAACAATCTCGATCTTCAACAGGCGGCCGCCCGTATTCTGGAACTGCAATACCAGGTGATTCAGACCCGGGCGGACCGGTTTCCGACTTTGGGCTTTAAGGGCGGTGCACAACGGCAGCATGAGCCCGAGTCGATTTTCGGCCCCGGCATTCCTGTCGGCGGAACCGATACGCAGTACAGCGTCTCCCTGCCGGCTTCCTATGAGATGGACCTGTGGGGGAAATATGCCCGGGCCGAGGAAGCCTCACGGGCCCAGTTGTTGCAAGAAGAAGAAAATCGTTTAACCCTTTCCCAAAGCCTGGTCGCTGAGGCCGTCTCCCTTTATCTGCGGATCCAGTCCATCGAAAGACGGATTCAGATTACCCTTCAGAGCCTGAAAAACTATCAGGAAAGCGTTACATTTGTGGAGCGTCGTTACAAAAGGGGATTGACCAGTATCCTTGATTTGAGACAGGCCCGGCGGACCTTGAACCAGGCAAAGGGTAATCTGCCGCAATTCAGGCAGGAACTGGGGACGGCGCAGCAGGCCCTTGCGGTGATTCTGGGGGAATATCCCAAAACCCGAAAGCCTTATCCGCAACCGGAAGACTACTACAAAAAACTCAAGCCCATACCGCCGGGGCTCCCCAGCGAACTGCTGTTGCGCAGACCGGATATTCGGGCGGCAGAGGCGCAGTTGAAATCCCTGAATGCCCGGATCGGCGTGGCAAAAGCCAGCCGTTTTCCCAGCATCAACCTGACGGGCAGTTATGGCTATGCCAGCGAAGAACTCTTCAACCTTTTTCAGCCCGGGGCCGCCTGGAGCCTGGCGGCTGCACTGGCGCAACCCCTGTTTGACGCCGGTCGACTCAAAGCCAACCAACGGGCGGCCGAAGCACGATACGCCCAGGGGGTTGCGGCGTACCAAAAGAAAGTTCTCGATGCTTTCAGAGAGGTGGAAAATGCGCTGCTGACCCGCAGAAAACAGATTGAACGCCGTACGGATGTCTTGAGTTTTGTGGTGGAAGCGCGTGCTACCCAGCGGGTTGCGGAAGAACGATATATGCGGGGCCTGGTCGATTACTTGACCGTACTGAATGCCCAACAGACGCGGTTTGGGGCGGAGGATCAACTGCTGCAGGTGGAGTTGACGATCCTGGCAAACCGCGTTACCCTCCATCGCGCTCTGGGCGGCGGCTGGGCGGTGTTGCCTCCGGTCAAAGGAAAAGAAACGGAAGGGATAGCGTCTTATACCATCTGGTGATGGACACCAGGTTACCCAAAGAGAAGAGTGGTGCATTATGAGCAAAAGGAAAAAGCGATTCATTCAGATTTTGTTTGCCATTATTCTGATCGCATTGGGCGCTTTCGGAATGATAAAGCTGACCGAAAGTAAACAGCAGATGAAAAAGCGGCAAACGGCAACGCCTGTTCCCATGGTGCGAACCATGGTAGTTCAAACCGCATCCAAAGCCATGGTCGTTCACGGAGAAGGCACGGTAAAGTCGTTTGATGAGATTGATCTGGCGCCTCAGGTGAGCGGTAAGGTGGTTTTTCTTTCTCCTTCCATGATCAATGGTGGTGCCTTCAGGAAAGGGGACACCTTACTGCGCATTGAGCCTGAGGATTACCGGTTGGCTGTGACCCTTCAGGAATCAAAAATCAAGAACGCTCAGAGCCTGCTTAAAATGGCCGAAGAAGAGACCGAAGCAGCAAAGGAAGAATGGCGTCAACTCTACGTGGATGACGGTAAAGAGACTAAAGAACCACCGCCTTTGGTGCTCAAGCAGCCACAGTTGGCGGCGGCCAGGGCCAAACTGGAGGCGGATAAGGCGGACTTGCGAAATGCCATGCTCTCTCTGATACGGACGGAGATCAAAGCGCCCTTTAATGGTCGGGTAGATGTGGAAGACGTGGGGTTGGGGCAGTATGTGAGGGTTGGTGAAAAGCTGGCGACCCTTTTTTCCACCGATGTGGTGGAAATTGTGGTGCCCCTTGATGATGAGAGCCTTTTCTGGTTTCATATTCCCGGTTTTACGCCCGGTGAGGGTCCGGGCGCTTTGGCAACCATTCGGGCCAATTTCGCCGGGCGTTCATGCACCTGGGAAGGCCGTGTGGTGCGTGCCGAAGGAAAGATGGATGAACGGACCCGGATGGTCCGGGTGGTGGTCCGGGTTGAAAACCCCTATGCCGCCAAACCTCCGTTGGCTATTGGCCTTTTTGTGAAGGTTGAAATCAAAGGGCGTGAAATTCCCGACCTGGCGGTGATTCCTCGCAGTGCCCTTCATCAGGGGGATACGGTATGGCTGGTGGGCGCGGAAGATCGGCTCCATTTTAAAAAAGTTCAGGTGGCTAGAATCAATGGCGAGCAGGTCCAGGTCCGAGAGGGACTTAAAACCGGTGATCAGGTCGTCATATCGCCCCTTAAAACAGTGACCGAGGGTATGACCATTCGGCCCGTGCCGCAAAAGGAGGCGGTAAAGGGATGAAAGGAATGATTGCCTGGTTTGCGGAAAACCACGTCGCCGCCAATCTGCTCATGCTCTTTCTCGTGCTGGCGGGTGCCGTCACGGCCTTTACCATGAAGGTTGAGGTCTTTCCCGAGTTTTCTCTGGACATGATCACCGTGACCACCTCCTATCCCGGTGCCTCCCCCTCTGAGGTGGAAGAAGCCATTGTTCGGCGCATCGAGGAACGGGTGGCGGGACTCTCCGGCATCAAGCGCATCGATTCCACTTCTCGAGAAAGTTTGGGAACCGTCACCATCGAGGTCATGAAAGACTGGCCCCTTAAGAAATTGCTGGATGAGGTCAAAAGCGAGGTGGACAGTATTACCACCTTTCCCAATGAGGCGGAACGGCCCATTGTGCGGGAAGTGACCCGAAGGAACCGGGTGATCAGTCTGGCCGTCTACGGGGATGCTTCCGAGTCCACCATCAAGAATCTGGCGGAAAAAGTCAAAGACGAAATCATCAATCTTCCGGGCATTACCCAGGCGGATCTGGCAGGGGTCAAGACCGGTGAAATTCATATCGAGATCTCCGAAGAAACCCTCCGGCGGTACGGTTTGACCCTGGGAAAGGTAGCGGAGGCTGTCCGTAAAGGGAGTCTGGATCTGCCGGCGGGCCGTGTAAAGACTGTAGGCGGGGAAATTCTGATCCGCACCAAGGGGCGGCGGTATTATGCCGATGAATATCGGGATGTGCCCATCCTCACCAATGCCGACGGTAGCAAAGTCACCTTGGGCCAGATTGCTGTTTTAAGTGACGGATTTGAGGACGTGGATCTGGCGGCCCGGTTTCAGGGAAAGCCCTGCGCTTTGATTGAAGTATTTCGCGTGGCGGACCAGAACGCATTAACCGTGGCGAAAACCATCAAAGAATTTGCCGAAAAAATCCGACCGACACTTCCCGAAGGCATGAATATCGGCATTTACAATGATCGATCGGTCATGCTCAAAAGCCGTCTCGATCTTTTACTGAGAAATATGGCGCTGGGTTTGATCCTGGTCAGCATCCTGCTGAGCCTTTTCTTGGATTTGAAGCTGGCTTTCTGGGTAACCCTTGGAATTCCCATCTCTTTTCTGGCGGGACTCTGGGTACTGCCCTATTTCGATGTGTCCATCAACATGATCAGTCTTTTCGGTTTCATCATGGTTCTGGGTATTGTGGTGGACGATGCCATTGTTATCGGGGAAAATGTTTTCCGGAAATATGAAGAAGGAATGGATCCCCTGAAAGGATCCATCGACGGTGCCGTGGAGGTGGGAATGCCGGTGGTTTTTGCGGTCCTGACAACCGTGGCGGCATTCTGGCCCCTGTTGTCGGGGACGGGCAATATGGGTAAGGTCATGCGCAACATTCCCATTGTGGTCATTTTAGTGTTGCTGGGCTCATTGGTGGAATCCCTGACGATTCTGCCGTCTCACCTAAACCGAAGCCGAGGACGCAAGGTCAGGCGTCTGTTGAAACCCAAAAAAGAGAAACTGGTTTCCAGAGGCCTCAAATGGTTTATCCGAGGGCCCTATACCAGACTGGTGGCATTTTGCGTGAGGTGGCGTTATGCAACCGTAGCCGTGGGCATTGCCATCCTTTTGTTGACTGTGGGGGTCTGGAAAGGCGGGTGGATACGCTTTACCTTTTTCCCCAAAGTGGAAGGGGACACGCTGACCTGTTCGGTCACCATGCCGGCGGGGACCTCCGTATCACGAACGGAAAAGGTGGTGAAACGTCTTGAGGAAACCGCCAGGGAAACCATTGCGGAAACGGAAAAACAACGCCCCAATGGTGGGGAACCCCTCCTTGAGTACATGATCTCCATCGTGGGTCTCCATACGGGAGGGCATGGTCCCAACGCGGGATCGGGACAATCGGGAAGCCATTTGGCGCAGGTGTTCGTTCAACTCCTGGAAGGCGAAAGACGGGATGTGAGCGCCGTGGACCTGGTGAAATTGTGGCGGAAAAAAGTGGGTGCCATTCCCGATGCCGAATCCATCATGTTTCAGAGCGATCTTTTCAGCGCCGGCAACCCTGTGGAAGTCCACCTCTCCCTGGATGACCACGGGCAGCTTCTGGCGGCAAGCGATGATCTGAAGCAGGACCTGAGAAAATATCCGGGCGTGTTTGACGTGAGCGACAGTTTCCTTCCCGGAAAAGAAGAGATGCAGCTCAAGCTCAAGCCAGCCGCCCGAAGTCTGGGCTTGACCCTGAACGACCTGGCTCAGCAGGTGCGGGCCGCCTTTTACGGGGCCGAAGCCCTCAGGCTTCAGCGGGACCAGGATGAGGTCAAGGTTCTGGTTCGTTACCCGGAGGAGGAACGCCGGTCCCTGGGGTATGTGGAAGAGATGCGGATTCGGTCCCCTGATGGTCAGGAAGTTCCTTTCCGTCAGGTGGCCGAAGTGAAAATGGAGCAGGGATATGCTTCTATCGAGCGGGCTCAGAGGCTCCGTGTCATCAAGGTGACGGCTGATGTGGATGAAACGGTGGCCAACGCCAATGAAGTGCGAATGGATCTGGAAAGCCGTATCTTACCCGATCTGAAACTGAAATACGCGGGTCTGCGATACACCATGGAGGGGGAAGGCAAGGAGCAGAAAGAATCCCTGGCCGATGTGGTGAGCGGATTTTCGGTGGCCCTTTTCTGTATTTATGCCCTTCTGGCCATCCCTTTTAAGTCTTTCAGCCAGCCCCTTGTGGTGATGGCCGCCATTCCCTTCGGGCTGGTGGGTGCCATCGCGGGACATCTCATAATGGGCCTCAATCTGAGTCTGTTAAGCCTTATGGGCATGGTGGGCTTATCCGGCGTGGTGGTTAATGATTCCCTGGTGTTGATCGATGCCGCCAACAAAATTCGAAAAAAAGGTGCGACTGCCAAAGAATCGGTAATTCTTGCGGGCGGGCTTCGCTTCCGTGCCATTATCCTTACGTCGTTAACCACTTTTGCGGGGCTGACGCCCATGATTATGGAAAAGAGCATTCAGGCTCAGTTTCTCATTCCCATGGCGGTGAGTCTCGGATTCGGGGTCATGTTCGCCACCGGTATTACACTGCTTTTGATTCCATGCGGCTATGCCATCCTTGAGGATTTCCATAACCTGATGGGCTTAACCCGAAAAGGATCTGTTGAAGAGACCTCTGAAAACCCATGATCTTCGCTGTTACCCTTGGAGAATAGACCCATGAAAATCGTTTTATTGCCGTTGATTTCTATCCTGGTTTTACTCAGTTTAATGGGGGGGGCATCCCGGGCCGGGCATGATGAGCTGCAAACGGCGGAAACTGTTTCGGTTTCCAACACACCTCTTATTGTGGGCGAAATCACTTTTGCAAAAGAAAAAGACGGCTGTGAGAGAGTCTGCATCCCTTTTAACCAACCCTGTATGCCGGAGATCTTTTCCATACCGGGTAAAAAGCCAAGAATTGTGTTGGACCTGAAAAAGGTGTCCCGATGGCCCGGAAAAGCGATTATCCCCACGAACGGTTTACTGATTCAGCAGATTCGGATGCATTTTAGCAAGGATGAAAGGAAATTGAGGATCGTTCTGGATCTCGACCCTTCAATGGATTATGGCGTTGCTCCCAATTATTATGAGGCTGGAAATATCTACTGTATCGATGTTTCCCGTAAATGATAAGGGTCAATCGGCGTCTTTGCCCTTTTTCGTGCAAAAAAAATGAAGGTTGAAGGGATCTTCCGGTATCTCTTCCACCGAAACATTTGCAAAACCCGCCTCTTTCAACATTGAAACGGCTTTCTCCCGTCCCCACATCATGCCGAGGCCCGTTCCCCCGTTCGCCAGCCCCACGGGCATGCAGTGCATGAGACTGACCGTGTAGAGAAACAGGCCCATGGGGTGATCCATGTTCTTGCTAAGATCGCTGCTGGCGGCAATATCCACCATGGAAAAGACGCCCCCATCTTTTAAAATGGCGTGAATCCCTTCAAGGGCTTCCATCGGTTTGGTCTGATCGTGAATGGCATCAAAGGCGGTTACATAGTCAAACAAGCCGCACAATTCCCGTGTTTTCTCCAATGCGGAAGCATCCTGTTGTTGAAATGTGATGTTTTGGAGTCCCTTTTCTCTTGCCGTGGATGTTGCTTTTCCAATGACGTCGTGTGAAATGTCAATTCCAAGAAAACGGCTTTTCGGGAAAGCCTCGGCCATCACCACCAAAGCAACGCCTTCTCCGCATCCCACATCACATACGGATATGCCTTCCTTCAATTTTCTCAACACCCCGCCGTGCTCAACCGACGGCAGAAATGTGTCGACCAGAACCTGACGATGTTTGGCATCGGCCAATTCCGTCATGAACCGATAAAACCCCCGGTACATCTCATAAGGAATGCCGTCGCCTGTCTTGAATCCCTTTTCTACCGCTTCGAATACGGTGGCGGTGAGAAGCGGTATTTCCTGGGTATAGACCCCCATGTTTTGATTCCCGGCCCGACGGGTGATCAGATCGGCATGGGCTTTCGGCAGTTGAAACAGATCCTGTCCCGCTTGATCCTGGATCAGATCGACAATCCCGCCCGTGACCATGATACCCAACCACTCCAGGACATACCGTTCGTTCAACTTTGTATTTTTGGCTATAACGGAAACCGGCTGCGGGGCCTTAAGAGTGTCCATAATGTCGAACAGCCCCATTCGGTAACCAAGCCCTAAACCTAGGTTCAGAGCGCCGTAATTAAGAATAGCCGTCAGCTTCTCCGAAAAACTTTCTTGATTCTTCTCTGCTTTTTTGTTCATGTTTTCTCCTTATGATTTCCACTATACATTTTTTTGGAAAATGCGTAAATTCCTAAAAAATGGGATTTTAACAACTCATCGGAATTCCATGGGCACGGTGGATGCGGAACAAGGGGAGAGAACTTGGATGGTCATCTTGATCATGGGGGTTTCGGGGAGCGGTAAGACGACCATCGGCCAATTGGTGGCCCGTGCCCTTCAGGTCCCTTTCGTAGATGGGGATGATCTGCATCCTCGGGCCAACATCCTGAAAATGAATGAGGGTTTTCCCCTGACCGATGACGACCGGGTTCCCTGGCTTAACCGGGTGGCTACGGAAATAGTCTGTCTTGCCCAACAGGAGGGTGGCGTGGTGGCCTGCTCCGCGCTTAAGGAAAAATATCGAAAGATTCTTTTCAGTGATGTGTCTTTTCCGGTTTTACCGGTGTACCTCAAGGGGACCCGGGAGACTCTGTCCCAACGGTTGATGCAACGTACTGAACACTTCATGCCGCCGGCATTGCTGGACAGCCAATTAAAGATCCTGGAAGAACCCGATGCCGCGTTGACCCTCTCCATTGAACTTTCACCCGAAATACTTTGCGATAGAATTGTTCATCAGGCGTTACTTTTGGCCCACACCACCTCATAGGCGGAGAGTTTCAAGGTCAGGACGTTCCCTTGGGCACCAAAGGATTGTCCGGAGAGGAAGTCCAGCCAGGATTTGGAATTTAATTCGAGGGTGGACAGATCAACGGTGGCCCGTTGCTCCTGAGAGGTGACGTTGGTGATGCAGAGGATCCTTTCCGTCTGATCCACACTGGTGCGCAGAACGGCAAAAACCGCGTCGGAGATGCTTAAAATGAGTTGGGCGGCGTTGGGATGGAATGCTTTTTCCCGGGTACGCTTCAGGATCATGTCGCCGAACCCGTAGGCGATCTTGTGGGTAGCGGTATTGGGGTCGTCCAGGGTTTGATAAAGAGTGTCCCGGTCAAAGCTTCTTCGGCTGATGCTCCGGGTCTGCCCTTCATCCAGGACCGCCTCCGCATCATTCTCGGAGCCGAAAAGGCCGTGCAGATAAATTCCAGGGACCCCCATCAAGGCAAGGGCGATGGACCTTGATGCGAGGAACCGTTTGATCTTGAAGTCCAGGGTTTCATCGCAGTCTTCCCGGTTCAGGGCACTGTACCAGGTGGTGTTGAGTTCATAGGGACTGGCAGTACCGTCCCCGTTATTTTTGAAAGAGATGAAGCCGCCGTGCTCCACCACTCTCAACGCCATCATTTCGATTTCTTCATCGGTTAAAATGTTTTTGGCGCCCAGAACACCGATGCCGTCATGGGAATCGAGAATATTGAAATAGGTGGCCGAATCGGATACCCGTTCGAGTCCCATTGCCCATTTCGTCAAAGCGGCTGACGATCCGGTTTGAAAGGTGTGCAGCACCAGGGGAGGGAGGGCGAAGTTGTACACCATCTGCGCTTCGTCATGGCCGTTGCCGAAATACTGAATGTTGTCTTCGTGGGGAACATTGGTTTCGGAGATAAGGGCCACATGGGGCGCCACCGTGTCCAGAATATCCCGAAACAGTTTGATGACCGTGTGTGTCTGTGCAAGATGGGCGCAACTGGTCCCCAGCTCATGCCAGAGGTAGGTGATGGCGTCCAGGCGGATGAGATCCGCGCCGCGTCGCACGTAGAGCAGCAGGATCTGGGCCATCTTGAGCAACACTTGAGGATTCTTGAAATTAAGATCAATCTGGTCCCTGCTGAAGGTGGTCCATACGGAGCGCTTTCCGTCAAGGGTGCTGAAAGTGGAAAGGAGTTCGGATGTGCGCGGCCTGAGAATCAGGCTCAGATATTCCTCGGGGATGGCGTTCTTGGTGGAAAAGACAATGAAGAATTCCTGAAACCCGGGGTTGCCGTCCAGGAATTCCTGGAACCACCGGCTTTTGGAGGAGATGTGGTTAAAGACCCCGTCAAACATCAATTTGACCGAAGATTTCAGTTCCAGAATGTCTTCCCAGGTTCCCAATCTGGGATCCACTTCTTCAAAATCGGTGACTGAGAATCCCCGATCCGATGAATAGGGGAAAAACGGAAGGATATGCAGGGTGTTGATCGCCTCTTTTAAATATTTCGTGAAATCCGCTAGGATCTGAAGGGGTTTTTCATCGTCGGCCTGAATCAGATCGCCATAGGTGATGAGGATTACATCCTTTTCCGTGAAGCGCTCATATGGATTAAAGGATTTTTCCATTTGAATCATGCGGGGAGTCTTGTAGGCGTAGTAGACCCTCATGATTCTCTCCAACTCTCCATAGCAGGCGTTGGCGGTTTGCTCTCCGTATAGAAAGGCCAGTTTGTTCAGTATCTTCTGCTTGGATTCAGGTGGGATTTGAAAGATTTCACGGTCGTAATCGGGTTCCATGAAGTGAAACTCGGAATGGTTGTTTTTCTTCTCTTCCGGGGAAATCGGTGTATTGTCGGTCATGTCATAAGGGACCCCTGGGCATTATGGTTCAAAGCTCTGAACGGCGGAATCGACGTGGTCGAAACATTTGAACACCTTATCCAGGTGGGTGATTTGAAGAAGGTTGAAAATCTGTGGTGATGGGGCTGCCAGGCGAACATCCCCGCCATTGGCGCGGGTGGCGGCGATGCGGGACACCAGTGCGCCCAGACCGCTGGAATCCATGAATTCCGTTTTTCCCATGTCGATAACCAGACGCGTTTTTCCCTGGTCCACCAGCCCATTGATCAGTTTTCGGAAGTCGTCCGAAAGGTTGGCGACCAGTCGGTCGGGGCCTTCTATGACAACGACCTTTGCATCGGGTGTTTCGGACGTGATAAACGCCATGGGGAGAACCTCACGCAACAAACGGGCATGAACCGGGGCTTAACATCATGTGCTTTCGGATAAGGATTCGGGAGCGCAGTCCGAGGTGTCGCCGCCCAGTTTTGCGAGGCTGTGATTGAGTGCCGGCAGAACCACCGCAAGATTTTCACCGGCCCCTTTGGGGCTCCCCGGAAGGTTGATGATGAGAGAGGCCTTTCGAACACCGGCCATGGCCCTGGAAATCATGGCGTGGGGGGTCTTTTTGAGGCTTTCGGCCCGCATGGCTTCCGCCATGCCGGGCACCTGGTAATCGATCACCGTTTCCATGGCCTGGGGCGTCAGATCGTTGGGGCTCAATCCTGTGCCCCCGGATGTAACGATGAGGGGCAGGCGCTCTTCATCCACCCAGGCGATGAGGGTATCCGCAATTTCCTGAAGCCCATCGGGAACCATGTGCCGTCGAACCACCGCAATCCCCTGGCCTTCCAGCATGCGCTGGACCGTATCCCCGCTCTTATCTTCCCTGAGACCCGCCGCCCCTTTGGTGCTGATGGTGAGAACGCCTGCCCTGATTTTCTGTTCCATTCTGTGACCGGTTACTCTTCCACCTGGGCCGCGGCGATGACTTTTTCCGCCAGTTGGGCCGGCAGTTCTTCGTAATGAGAATGCTCCAGCAAAAATGTACCGCGGCCGCCCGTGATGGAATTAAGGTCCAAAGCGTACCTCAGGACTTCGGCCATGGGGACTTGCGCTTTGATAACCTGGTATTTTCCTTCGGAATCCATGCCCATCACCCTGCCGCGACGACCGTTGAGATCGCCCATGACATCGCCCATGACTTCTTCTGGAACGGTAATTTCCATCTTCATGATGGGCTCAAGCAGAATGGGATTTGCCTCCTGCATGGCTTTTTTAAGGCACATCCTGGCCGCAATTTTAAACGCCATTTCCGAGGAGTCCACATCATGTGCTTTGCCGTCGTAAAAACGCACCTTCAGGTCCACCACCGGGTAACCGGCAACGGCGCCGCTGTCGAG
Source organism: Desulfatiglandales bacterium (assembly GCA_963663335.2). GTDB lineage: Bacteria > Desulfobacterota > DSM-4660 > Desulfatiglandales > Desulfatiglandaceae > NaphS2. The sequence continues at coordinate 386,919 of CAXXLN010000003.1, forward strand.
GGATTCCACAAGACCTTTTTCCACGGCGGGCACAAAATTTCGAGGAACGTTCATGCCGGTGAGATCCTCCATGAACTCAAAGCCGGAGTCCAGTTTCAGCGGGGTCACGTCGAAATGGACTTCCGCAAACTGACCCCTGCCTCCCGATTGCTTTTTGTGACGGTAGACAACCCCTTTGACGGACTTTTTGATGGTTTCCCTGTAAGGCACCTTCACCGGGTTCAGGTTCACTTCCACCCCGAATTTTCGATTCAATTTTTCGCAAGCAATTTCCAAGTGGATCTGGCCTGTTCCGGAAAGGATGACTTCACCGGTCGATTGATCCCGAGCCAGTTTGAGGGTTGGGTCTTCTTCGAGAAGTTTGGCAAATGAGCTGAAGACCTTGTCCTCACTTCCCTTGACCTTGGCTTCCACCGCATAGGAGATAACCGACGGCAATCCGGCGATGGGTTTGTAGAGGATCGGGTCACCCGCCGAACAGAGGGTATCTCCCGTGACGGTTTCCTTGAGCTTGGCAATGGCGACAATATCGCCGGGCCCGGCTGTTTCAATGGGTTGCTGTTTCTTCCCTTCAAGGATCAGGAGTTGGCCGATTTTTTCCTTAATATCTTTGCTGGCGTTATACACGGTGGAATCCGAAGAGAGGGTGCCGGAGAACACCCTGGCCAGGGTCAGTTTGCCGGCAAAGGGATCGGCAACGGTTTTGAAAACAAGGGCGGAAAAAGGTGCATCAACGGCGGAGGCTCTTTCCGTCTCTTCGTCCGTACCGGGCAGGGTCCCTTTTTTGGGCTTTCTTTCAAGTGGTGAAGGGAACCCGTCCACCACCAAGTCCATCAGTTGAGCGACGCCCATATTCAATACCGCGGAACCGCACAGGACAGGCGTGACCAGTCCGGATTTAATGCCCTTCATCAGGGTCGTTTCAATTTCCTTATCGGAGAGTTCTTCCCCTTCGAGGTATTTCTCCATGAGGTCATCGTCAACTTCCACCACGTTTTCGATCATCATTTCACGCCACTCATCGGCGGCGTCTTTCAAGTCGTCGGGAATGGCGGTGGCTTCAAAGCTGCCGCTGCCGTCTTTTTTGTAGACATACGCCTTTTGTTTGATAAGGTCCACAACGCCCTCAAAACGGTCTTCCGCGCCAATGGGAATGCTGACGGGGGTGGCCTTTATCTCAAATGTCTCACTGACGGCATCGATTATCTTGAAAAAATCCGCTCGTTCACGGTCCATTCGGTTGATAAAAACCATTCTGGGGAGTTCCTGCTCCTCAGCAAAGGCCCAGACTTTCTCCGTGCCCACTTTAATGCCCGCGGTAGCGTCAATGATGACCACCGTACCGTCGGTAGCCTGCAGAGAAAATTTAGCATCGGAAAGGAAATTATCATCCCCCGGGGTATCGATGATATTGATGGTGTGTTTTTTCCATGAACAATGGTGAAATGCGGTGGTCAGGGTCGATTTTCGCTTGATTTCTTCCGGCTCAACATCAAAGTTAGAGGTGCCGTCATCCACTTTGCAAAGCCGGGTTGTGGCTTTTCCGTTAAACAGCATCGCTTCCGCCAGAGACGTTTTCCCGGAGCCCCCATGCGCTATAAGCGCAACATTTCTCAATTGCTCAGCCTTTTTTTCCATTTAGAACCCTTTCCTGATCAATTTTATTGCATGTATGGTTTGAGTTAATTACGATTGCAAATAAGCCTTTGCTCGATCTTCACCACTTTCCACCTTATTTTTACAGCGTTGTTGATAGATGCGCGATTGGGTGACGCTAATGATCCCAAAAATATGGGCAAACCGCCAAAATAAGAAAATTACATCAACCGGTAAAATAAAGTCAAGCCAAGAATTTCCAGCCCAATTTTTTAATTGCCAATCCAGGAAAATGTGTTATGCTTTAAGATTGTGAAATTTGGATTCCAGTAGTTTTTTCAGCGAATTCTTTTGGGAGAAGCCTCTTTTGCTGCTTGAGGAAGCAATAGCGCTCTTTGTAAAGTACCTTCACAATGAAAAAGGGTACTCGAAACATACCCAGCGGAATTATCAGGTTGATCTGGAACAATTTGCGTCTTTTTTGGTGAGTCAAGATGCCGGAGCCCTGAAGGGAACCGGCTGTGATGTTGTAATTGAGAAGATTGAAAGCACCGCCATCAGAAAATACGTAGGGAGCCTTTACGGAAAACGCAAGCGCACCACCATCGCCCGCAAACTTTCAGCCGTGCGATCTTTTTTTCTTTTTCTGGAAAAAGAGAATGTTATCAAGATCAATCCCGCGGTGGAGGTGCAAAGCCCCAAGCTGGAAAAATACATTCCCAGTCATCTTCCCGTTGATGATGTTTTCAGGCTGATGGACTTGCCGGACCGTGAAAACGTCTTAGGTTTGCGGGACCTTGCCATTTTGGAAGTTCTTTATTCCTGTGGCATCAGGGTTGCTGAACTGGCGGGAATGAATGTTTCCAGTATTGATAATGATCAACGGCTTGTGAAAGTAACGGGAAAAGGGGACAGGGAACGTATTGTGCCCATCGGCAGACAGGCTTTGAAGGCTGTGAAAGCTTACCTTGACGCAGCAGGTGATGTTCGAAAACGAATGGCGTTGGAAGGTCGGGGCGACCCGCTCTTTATGAATTTTCGGGGCGGGCGTTTGACCACCCGGAGTATTGGCAGAATCGTCAAACGATATGCCGGTGCGGGGGGAATGGCGGAAGATATAAGTCCCCACAGCATGAGACATACCTTTGCCACCCATTTGCTGGACGGCGGTGCGGATCTTCGTTCCGTCCAGGAGCTTCTGGGGCACAAGAGCCTTGCGACGACGCAGAAATATACCCATGTGAGCCTTAAAAGGCTTATGGATGTCTACGACAAGACCCATCCCCGTAGCGTAAACCGGATTGAACCGGTGTGACCGTGAGCGGAATCAAAGAGGATAGATTATGAGTGAAGATGGCTGGGGCAAAATAAGGGCAACCACCGTTTTGGCGGTTCGAAAAAACGGCAGATGTGTCATGGGAGGTGACGGCCAGGTGACCCTAGGGGATACCATTATGAAACATAAGGCCTCAAAAGTTCGTCGCATGTACCGGGATACTGTGCTGGCCGGTTTTGCCGGGGCTGCGGCGGATGCGTTCAACCTCTTTGAGCGGTTGGAGGGAAAGCTGGAGAGTTACGGCGGAAACCTTGTCAGGTCCGCGGTGGAGCTGGCAAAGGACTGGAGAACCGACAAGATTCTTCGCCAACTGGAGGCCATGCTTCTGGCGGCGGATGAAGAACATATGTTGATCATTTCGGGAACCGGGGATGTTATTGAACCGGATATGAGCGTGGCGGCCATCGGTTCAGGGGGCCCCTATGCCCTGGCGGCTGCAAAAGCGCTGACGATGCATTCGGATCTTGAGGCGGATGTCATTGTGGAAGAATCCCTGAGAATTGCTTCAACAATATGTCTCTACACAAACGATCATATTACGGTTCTTGAATTAAATGACGAAGCGGTTTGATGAAATTTACAGCCAACATAAATACAGCAGAAGGGTTTTTGGATGTTTGACCACGAGGGAACCATGGAAAAGGCTCAAGAAGAAGAGACTCCGCGACAAAAAGTCCTGACGCCCAGGGAGATCGTATGTGAGCTGGACAAATATATTATTGGGCAGGATGGGGCCAAACGTTCCGTGGCCATTGCATTGCGGAATCGATGGCGACGTCAGCAGGTCGCGCCGGAACTGAGAGACGAAATCGCGCCTAAAAATATCATCATGATGGGACCCACTGGAGTGGGTAAAACCGAGATTGCCAGACGCCTGGCCCGGCTTGCCAATTCACCGTTTTTAAAGGTGGAAGCCACAAAGTTCACGGAGGTCGGCTATGTGGGGCGTGATGTTGAATCCATGGTCCGGGACCTCACCGAGCTTGCCGTTAATATGGCCAAGAAAGAGGAACAGGAGATTGTAGAATCAAAAGCGGCGGAACTGGCCGAGGAACGGTTGCTGGATATTCTGTTGCCCAAGAAAAGTGAAGAGACCCAAGAAGTGGAAGACGGGGAAAAGGAACGTATCCTGGAAGTGGTCAAGTCGGACCGGGACGGCATACCGTCCACCCGTGAAAAGCTGCGCCGCATGCTCCGAAGCGGAAAAATGGACAAACGGTATGTGGATCTGGAGGTGAGCAGCAGTAACATCCCCATGGTGGAGATCTTTTCCAGTGCCGGCATGGAGGAGATGGAATTCAATGTCAAAGAAATTTTCGGCAATATGTTTCCGCAGAAGAAAAAAAAGCGGCGCGTCAAAATTCCCGAGGCCATGGAAATTCTGTTCCAGGAGGAATCCCAGCGCCTGATTGATATGGACAAGGTAGTGGAGAAAGCGGTTCGCATTACGGAACAGAACGGGATTATTTTTTTGGACGAACTGGATAAAGTGGCCGGGAGCGAATCGGGCCACGGACCCGATGTTTCCCGTGAAGGGGTTCAGCGGGATCTTTTGCCCATTGTGGAAGGATCCACGGTGGCCACCAAGTACGGCATGGTCAAAACAGACCATATCCTGTTCATTGCGGCAGGGGCCTTCAACGTCAGTAAACCGTCGGATTTGCTTCCCGAGCTTCAAGGGCGTTTTCCCATTCGCGTGGAATTGGACTCTCTGACCATGGAAGACTTTGTTCGCATCCTGGTGGAACCGAAAAATGCGCTGATAACACAGTATAAGGCCCTTTTGGCCACTGAAGGGATCGACTTGATTTTCGAAGATGAGTCGATTATGGCGATTGCCGAAATGGCCAGTAAAGTGAATGACAGCATGGAAAATATCGGTGCTCGCAGACTCCATACGGTCATGGAAAAGCTGGTGGATGAGATATCCTTTGATGCACCCGATTTGACGGAAAAGTCCGTTACCATTGACAGTGACTATGTGGCGGAAAAATTGGAAGACATCCTTGAAGATGAAAACCTCAGTCGGTACATTTTATGATCAGCCAGAAAAACAGAGCCAAAATCCTAATTGAAGTACTCCCCTATATCAGAAAATTCAATGGGGCCACCATTGTCATCAAATATGGCGGTCATGCCATGGTGGATGAGCAGTTAAAAAAGGAATTTGCCCTGGACGTCATTTTATTGAAATACGTGGGGATGAACCCGGTGGTAGTTCATGGGGGAGGTCCACAGATCGGTGATTTCCTCAAAAGACTCTCCATTGAATCGGAATTCGTTGACGGCATGCGGGTGACGGACCGGCAGACCATGGATGTGGTTGAAATGGTGCTGGTGGGGAAGGTGAACAAGGAAATCGTGAACCTGATAAACCAGAACGGAGGCGTTGCGGTAGGCCTTTCGGGGAAAGACGGGAAGTTGATTGCCGCCAGGAAGATGAAGTACCTGAGAAAACGAGGCGAAGATCCGGTCCCTGAATTGATCGACATGGGTATGGTGGGGGAGATCACATCCATTGACACCGGTATCCTGAAAAACCTTATGGAAAAGGAATTTATTCCGGTAATCGCTCCGGTGGGATTCGGAAGTGAAGGAGAAACCTACAACATCAATGCGGATCTGGTGGCGGGTAAGGTGGCCTCAGCCCTTGAGGCCAGGAAACTGGTTCTCCTGACGGACACGGCAGGGGTGCTGGATGAAGAAGGGGAGCTTATTTCCACTCTTAAAATGGATGAAGCAACGAAAAACATTTCGGACGGGACCATCAAAGGCGGTATGATCCCCAAAGTGAACTGTTGCCTGGCGGCGCTCAGGGAAGGGGTGAAAAAGACCCACATCATTGACGGCCGCGAACCTCACGCCATTTTACTGGAGATCCTGACCAAGATCGGCGTGGGGACTGAAATTGTACAATAACAGGGATTAGAAAGGATGATATCATGAAAGAAGCTCCTGAGGCCTCGACCACCAGGATCCGGGCGGATCGATACATGTTTCAGACCTATGGTCGGTTTCCCATAACACTGGTGAGAGGGGAAGGGTGTCGTGTTTGGGATGATGAGGGGAACCAATATCTGGATTTCGTGGCAGGAATAGCCGTCTGCTCCCTGGGACACAGCTCGCCCGTGGTGACCCGGGCCCTTGCGGAACAGGCCGAAAAACTGGTCCATGTGTCCAACCTCTACTACACGGAACCGCAGACGGACCTGGCCCAGTTGCTGGTTGAAAACTCTTTTGCGGATCGGGTCTTTTTCTGCAACAGCGGGGCCGAGGCCAACGAAGCCGCCATCAAGTTGGCGCGGCGGTATTCCATGGAAAAATTCGGCCCCAACAGGCATGTGATCATCTCAATGCGCAATTCCTTTCACGGACGCACCATGGCCACCCTTTCCGCTACAGGCCAGGAAAAGATTCAGGTGGGGTACGACCCGTTGCTGCAGGGGTTTCGTTTTGTGCCCTTTAATGATATGGAAGCCCTTGAGGCATCAATGGGTGAAGATGTTTGTGCGGTCATGATGGAGCCCATACAGGGGGAAGGCGGGGTCGTCTGTCCGGATCCCGGCTATTTGAAACAGGTTCGCGCCCTTTGCAGCGACAAGGGGGTTGCCCTGATTTTTGATGAGGTGCAGGTGGGAATGGGCCGCACCGGAAAACTGTTCGCCCATGAACATTATGGGGTTACGCCGGATATTATGAGTCTTGCCAAGGCTCTGGGGAACGGGCTACCCATCGGGGCCATGCTTTCCACCGATGAACTGGCTCAGGCCTTCGGGCCGGGAAGTCATGCCACCACCTTCGGGGGGACCCCGCTGGCAACATCGGTTTCAAAGGCGGTGCTGAACAGCCTTCTGGATGACGGATGGGTGGCCAATGCGAAAGAAATGGGGGATTACTTTAAGACAGGGTTGAACAGCCTTGCGAAAAAGTATAATTGTATTAAGGATGTAAGAGGGTTAGGCCTTATAATCGGCGTAGAACTTGATGTTCCGGGAGCCCCCGTTGTGGAGGCATGCCGACAGAAAGGGATCCTCATCATTTGTGCTCAGGAACGGGTTCTTCGGTTTGTGCCCCCGCTGATAGTGGGAAAGGAAGAGATTGATCTTCTGTTGGAAGCACTCGATACCATATTCAACGACATGGAGACGAAACGTGGCTGAAAAAATAGAAAAAATTGTTCTGGCGTATTCGGGCGGTCTTGATACATCGGTCATCCTGAAATGGCTGAAGGAGACTTATCAGTGCCCTGTCGTGGCGTACGCCGCTGACCTGGGGCAGGGAGAGGAACTTTCGGGCATCAAGGAAAAAGCCTTTGCGACCGGTGCCGACGATGTGGTGGTGGACGACCTGAAAGAGGTATTTGCGAAGGATTATGTATGGCCGGCGCTTAGGGCCAACGCCATTTATGAAAACACCTATCTGCTGGGAACTTCCCTGGCGAGACCCCTCATTTCAAAAAGGCAGGTGGAAGTGGCGCACGAAATGGGCGCCAATGCGGTCAGTCATGGCGCCACTGGAAAGGGAAACGATCAGGTACGCTTTGAGTTGGCCTATATGGCACTGGATCCTTCACTTCAGATTATCGCACCGTGGCGCACATGGGATTTCAAAGGAAGGGAAGACCTAATGGATTATGCCCGCTCAAAGGGCATACCCGTTCCGGTGACCAAAGAAAAACCGTACTCCAGTGATCGCAATCTGCTGCACATCAGCTTCGAGGGCGGGATACTGGAAGATACCTGGGCTGAAGCGCCGGAAGAGATGTTTGTTCTGTCCGTCTCCCCGGAAGCGGCGCCCGATGAGCCCACGTATGTGGAAATTTCCTATGAAAAAGGGAACCCTGTGGCCGTCGATGGAAAAAAGATGTCTCCGGCGAAACTGCTGGCCCATATGAACGAATTGGGCGGCAAAAACGGCATCGGCCGCGTCGATATGGTGGAGAACCGGTATGTGGGCATGAAGTCAAGAGGGGTCTATGAGACGCCGGGCGGCACTATCCTAAGGTCGGCCCATATTGCCATGGAATCCATCACGGTTGACCGTGAAGCCATGCACCTTCGAGACGCATTGGTTTCCCGATACGCTGAAATGGTCTATAATGGATACTGGTTTTCTCCGGAACGGAACATGTTGCAGGCGCTTGTGGATGAAGCCCAGAAGAATGTGAGCGGTACGGTGCGGTTGAAACTCTACAAAGGGAATTGCATGGTGGTGGGCAGAAAATCCGACCGGTCCTTGTACCATGCGGATTTTGCCACTTTTGAGGGGGATGAAGTCTACAACCAGCAAGACGCCGAAGGATTCATCCGCTTAAACGGTCTGAGACTCAAAATTGCCAGCCTGTTGAAAAGCCAACGCTGAGGATCCGAGTATGACGAAAAAGGTTTGGGGAGGACGGTTCAGCCAGGAACCTGATGCACTGGTCAACATGTTCAATGCTTCTATCAGCTTTGACCGACAGCTCTATGCCTATGACATTCAAGGCAGTGTTGCCCATTGCCGCATGCTGGCAAAGCAAGGCATTATTTCAGATGAGGAAGCGTCATCCATGCTCGTTGCGCTGGGGGAAATCAAGCGGGAGTTGGATCACGGCGGCTTTTCATCGGATAACGACTATGAAGACATTCATGCCCTGGTGGAGAAATCCCTGGTGGAAAAAGTGGGGGCTCTCGGGGAAAAAATTCACACGGGAAGAAGTCGAAACGATCAGGTGGCCCTTGACACACGGTTGTATGTGAGGGATGTGGTTCAAGAGGTCATGGGTTTGATTAAGGAATGTCAGAAAACCATTGTTATTATCGCTGAAAATAATTTAATGGTTCTCATGCCAGGATATACACATCTGCAGCGAGCGCAGCCCGTACTCCTGAGCCACCATCTAATGGCCTATTACGAAATGTTCAAACGGGATCATGCCCGGTTTGAAGAAAGCCTGAGCCGTGTCAATGTCATGCCCCTGGGCAGTGCGGCACTGGCGGGTGCAACCTTTGATCTGGACCGGGAAATGGTTGCGGAAGAGCTGGGATTTGAGCAAATTTCAAGGAACAGCATGGATGCTGTGAGTGACAGGGATTTCGTTCTGGATTTTCTCTACAATGCATCTGTTTTGATGATGCATTTAAGCCGGCTCAGCGAGGAGCTGGTCATCTGGTCCAGCCAGGAGTTTGGCTTTGTGACCATTTCGGATGCGTTTTCCACCGGCAGCAGCATCATGCCGCAGAAGAAGAATCCGGATCTGCCGGAACTCATCAGAGGAAAAACAGGCCGCGCCTACGGGCATCTCATGAGCCTGTTGACCACCATGAAGGGATTGCCGCTGGCCTATAACAAAGACATGCAGGAAGACAAAGAAGCCCTGTTTGATTCAGCCCGGACCGTCCTCATGTGCCTCAAGGTTATGGGCAGTCTTCTGGGGGAAGTGACTTTTAGAACGGCTAGGCTCAAGGCCGCCACGGAAAAAGGGTATCTGGTGGCCACCGACCTGGCCGATTATCTAGTGGGCAAGGGGATCACCTTTCGCGAAGCCCATGAAGTTGTGGGAAAGATGGTTGTTTTTGCTATGGAAAGCGGGCGGGAACTCCACGAACTTTCACTGGAAGAGATAAAAGGGTATAATCGGCAGATCGAAAAAGATGTTTACGCATGGCTCGATCCTCAGTTAACCGTGGGCCGGCGGAACATACCCGGTGGAACCGGTCCCGATGCCGTGAGAAATGAAATTGAAGCGGCAAAACATGATTTGGAACAAAATGATTAAATGAAAGCTGAGTCTTTGAGGCGAGCACCCACAAAATGGTTGGTTTTTCTCGCATTCCTTCTGATTTTTTTTGTCGGATGCGGGAGGAAAAGCCCACCTTTTCTTTCGGGTCAGAAAAAAGTCACGGTCGGGGTGGATCAACTCCAGGGCGACTGGATGAAGCAATCCCTGGTCCTGAAAGGCCTTATTCGGGGAGATAAGCCGTCCCGCTCACTTATAACCGGCTGCCGGGTCTATTATGTCTGGTACCCGCTGGACCAGCCTCCCTGCGAAGGGTGTCCCATTGACATGGCCAGTTTCAGGGATATTACGGACCAAACCATCAAGAATGATCAATTCGAGTGCCGGCTTCCGGCGTTTAAGCAGAAGGGCATCTGTTTTGTCATGGTGCGCATTATGGAAAAAGAGGGCCTTCTGGGTCCGGAATCCAACAGAATAAAATTGATTTCTGATCGGTAATTTTCTAAACTTCATTTATCCAATCAAAAACCTGCAAGCGAGAAATCCATGCATCATTTTAATTACCGGAAAAACGACCTCTATTGTGAAGATGTTCCGCTGTCACTCATCGCGGAGAAAGTGGGAACCCCTTACTATGTCTATTCACATGCAACCCTGAAGCAACACTTCGTTGCTTTCGACGGTGCTTTTGCAGACGTTAAACATTTGACCTGCTACTCAATGAAATCCAATTCCAACAAGGCCCTGCTGGCACTGTTCGCCGGTCGGGGCGGCGGGGTTGATATTGTATCGGGGGGTGAATTGTACAGGGCCTTGAATGCGGGTGTGGATCCCTCTAAAATTGTTTTTTCAGGGGTCGGTAAGAGCCTGGCGGATCTGGAATATGCCGTGTCCTCAGAGATTCTCATGTTTAATGTGGAATCCCCGCAAGAGTTGTTGAAACTGAACCAGGTAGCGAAGGCAGCCGGCAAGAAAGCGCGTATTTCCATCAGAGTCAATCCGGATGTGGATCCCAAGACCCATCCCTATATTTCCACCGGTCTCAAGGAGAACAAATTCGGCATTGCGGTTGGAGAGGCCATTGGGCAATATGAGATAGCCACCACGCTGGACGGTTTGGAGGTGGTGGGCGTTTCCTGCCATATCGGCAGCCAGTTGACACAGACGAGCCCCTTTGTGGATGCGCTCAGAAAACTTAAAGAGCTGATCGCACAGCTGGAGAAGGTGAATATTTCAATCCGTTACCTGGATCTTGGGGGGGGCTTGGGAATTACCTACGATAGCGAGTTGCCGCCCCATCCCAAACAATACGCGGAAGACATAAAGTCGGAACTGGCCTCTTCAGACTGGACCCTGATCCTGGAACCGGGGCGCGTTATTGTGGGAAACGCCGGTGCACTGGTCTCTAAGGTGCTTTACGCCAAGACCAGTCAAGAAAAGAATTTTTTTGTGGTGGACGCTGCCATGAACGACTTGATGCGGCCCAGTCTTTACGGCGCTTACCATGGGATTCAGCCATTGAAAATAACTCCTGGCGAAAAGCTGACGGCGGACATTGTGGGGCCCATCTGTGAATCCGGCGATTTTCTGGCTAAGAAGAGACTGATAGAACCTCTGGTGCCGGAGGATCTAATCGCCGTCATGAGCGCGGGCGCCTATGGTTTCAGCATGTCGTCCTCCTACAATTCGAGGCCGCGGGTATGTGAAGTAATGGTCAGAGGGGACCGCTTTGAGATCATTCGAGAGCGGGAAACCTTTGAGGATCTTGTGCGAGGGGAATCCATACCGGATTTTCTGCTTGAGAATTGAGTTTAAAATCCCTGAATTGCTATTTTGAGCTATGGAACCTATTGAATTCTGGAAAATGAGCGGCACCGGCAATGATTTTATTGTCATCGACAACCGGCAAGGGCTTGTGAAGGATCGGGACATGAGTCGGTTGGTGGCGCGTTCCTGCCGCCGTAGGGAATCCGTCGGGGCCGACGGTGTCATATTTGTCACGAACTCACAAACATATGATTTTGGATGGCGGTTTTTTAACGCAGACGGTGGGGAGGCGGAAATGTGCGGTAACGGGGGGCGTTGCGTCTCCCGTTTCGCCTACTTGAAGGGGATTGCCGGTTCCGAAATGACCTTTGAAACCCTTGCGGGTCCGATCTCAGCCCGAGTGGACGGCCGGTTGGTCAAGGTGCTGATGCCGGAACCTCGAAATGAGACGGTGGATGTTGGTATGGCGCTCCTTCCCGGGTGGATCAGTTGCGATTTTGTGAACACCGGGGTTCCCCACGTGGTGGTGCAGGTGAAAGACCTGGAAGATCATCCCGTGAGAGAGCAGGGGCGTGAGATTCGCTACCATGAACGGTTTTCCCCCGAAGGTACCAACGCCAATTTCATGACCGTGACAGGCCCCGATGAACTGTCGGTCAGAACCTATGAACGGGGTGTGGAGGACGAAACCCTGGCGTGTGGAACCGGAGCCATTGCATCCGCGCTCATGGCGTACCGCCGTGGCATGGTATCGTCTCCGGTCAGCGTCCATACGCGAGGGGGTGAAATATTGACCATCCACTTAAGCAGCGAAGGTGCTGGAACCGGCAAGAGGGTTTGGCTCCAGGGAAACACGTCCGTTATTTACATGGCGACGCTTCATGATGAAGCCGTTTGAGCGTTTGGCGTGTTTTGAACCATGAATTCAGGAATCATCAGAAAAGGAGATTCACAATGTTTGAAGGCTCTATTGTTGCAATCGTGACCCCTTTTAAAAATGGACAGGTGGATGAGGAAGCATATCGTAAACTGATTGAATTTCAAATCGAAAACGGCACCAGTGCCATTGTTCCCTGCGGTACTACCGGTGAATCCGCAACCCTGGACGTGAATGAGCACGCCAGAGTGATTGATATTGCGGTGGAGGCGGTTAATAAACGGGTTCCCGTCATCGCTGGCACCGGTGGCAACAGCACCAGCGAAGCCATTGAACTTTCAAGGCATGCCAAAGAGGTGGGCGCGGATGCTACGCTTCAGGTGACGCCCTATTACAACAAGCCCACTCAGGAGGGACTTTTCCGGCATTTTGAAGCCATTTTAAAAGCGGTTCCCCTTCCTCAGGTCCTATACAATGTGCCGGGGCGAACTAGTGTGAACTTATTGCCTGAAACCGTAGCGCGTCTGGCGGAATTCCCGGAGGTCGTGGCCATCAAGGAAGCATCGGGCAATCTGGGGCAAATGGCCGATGTGGTGCTCATGGCGGGCGAAAACATCACCTTATTGTCCGGAGACGACAACCTGACCCTGCCGGTGCTGGCCATCGGCGGAAAAGGGGTCATATCCGTTGTGGCCAATATTGTTCCCCGGGATAGTGCCAACCTGGTGAAAGCCTGGGCCGATGGTAACCTGGCCGAGGCCAAAGCCCTCTATTACAAACTGTTGCCCCTGTGCAAAGCCATGTTTTTTGAAACGAACCCCATTCCGGTAAAAACTTCCGTGGCATTGATGGGGATGATCGGGGATGAAATGAGATTGCCCATGTGTGCAATGGCGCCTGCAAATCTGGAAAAATTGAAAAAAGTGCTTTCGGACTATGGTCTCATATAGCGCATGAAATGAGGTTAGAACGATGGTCAAAATAATGGTTGCGGGGGCCGCCGGTCGCATGGGGGGAAGAATCGTTCACATGATTCACCAGAACCCTGAAACCGAACTGGCCGGCGCATTTGAACATCCCGGCCACAAGAGCGTGGGTGAGGATGCGGGATCGGTCTCTGGAATCGGTGAGCTGGGGATCAGAATCTGCGGTTCCATGGATGAGGCTGTCAACGGGGCGGATGTGTTGATCGATTTTACCCACCCTGAGAGCACCCTTACAAATACGCGAAGGGCATCGGAAAAAGGGATTGCGACGGTCATTGGAACCACCGGAATTACCGAAGAGGGTGTAACGGAAATCGAGGCCTTTGCGAAAAAAATCCCCTGCGTCATGGCGCCCAACATGAGCGTGGGTGTGAACGTCATGTTTAAGATTGCAGGCGAAATGGCGCGAATTTTGGGGAATGATTACGATATGGAAATTCTTGAAGTGCATCACCGGCTCAAGAAGGATGCTCCGAGTGGAACCGCCATGCACCTCGGGCGGATTCTGGCGGATGTCGTGAATCGTGATCTTGAGAAAGTCGGTGTTTATGGCCGAAAAGGGATGATCGGCGAGCGAACCGATGAAGAGATCGGGATTCAGACCTGGCGTGCCGGTGACATCGCGGGAGAACATACGGTCATGTTTGGCGGTATCGGCGAGCGCCTGGAACTGGTGCACAGGGCACATAACCGGGACAATTTCGCCAGAGGGGCTGTGAGGGCAGCGCTCTGGATTACCGGAAAACCGGCGGGGCTGTACGATATGCAGGATGTGCTCGGGCTTAAATGAAGTTACTGATGAGGTGTATTTGAAGAGGTTATCAATGGAGAGATTTGAAAAAGCCGAACGCTTAAAACAGCTTCCCCCCTACCTGTTTAAAGAGATTGACCGAAAGAAGGCCGAGGTAAAAGCCAGAGGTGTCGATATTATTGACCTGGGTGTAGGGGACCCGGATCTTCCCACACCGGAGCATATTATCGAAGAGATGAAACGGGCCGTTGACGACTCAGAAAACCACCGGTACCCATCCTATTCGGGGATGTCGGATTTCAAGGAAGCCGTTGCCTGGTGGTACAAAAAGCGATTTGACGTGGCGCTGGATCCGGGTTCGGAAGTGGTATCCCTCATCGGGAGCAAAGAAGGCATTGCCCATTTTCCCCTGGCATTTATCAATCCGGGTGATGTGGCTCTGGTGCCCAGCCCCGCCTATCCGGTCTATAATATTGCGACCCTCTTCGCCGGCGGCGAACCCTATATGATGCCGCTGTTGAGTGAACATGATTTTCTGCCTGATCTGAACGCCATTCCCGAAGAAGTGGCGGATCGCGCCAAGGTGATGTTTATCAACTATCCCAATAACCCGACCGCGGCAGTGGCGGATCTCGATTTTTTCAGCCGTGTGGTGGCTTTTGCGGAAAAACACAACATTCTGGTATGCCATGATGCGGCCTACACGGAGATGGCCTTTGATGGATATCGGCCGCCCAGTTTTCTGGAGGTTGATGGGGCGAAAGAGGTGGGAATGGAGTTTCATTCCCTTTCCAAGACCTACAATATGACCGGTTGGCGAATCGGTTTTGCCGTGGGAAACCGAGAAGGGGTTGCGGGCCTTGGGGCTATCAAGAGCAATGTGGACTCGGGTGTATTCCAGGCGGTTCAGTGGGCCGGGATCGAAGCTATTCGAGGGGATCAGGCCTGTGTTGCCGAGATGAACCGTACTTATTCGGGTCGGCGGGATCTCATGGTTAAAGGGCTTGAAGAAGCCGGGTTCGAGCTGGATCCGCCAAAGGCGACCTTCTATTTGTGGATACGGGTGCCGAACGGTTACACGTCCGCATCCCTGGCCACGCGGTTGCTGGAGGAGGCGGGTTTGGTGGTCACGCCGGGAAATGGATTCGGCGACCCCGGTGAAGGATATTTTCGTATTGCTTTGACCCAGAACAGAAAAAGGCTTGGGGAAGCCATTGAAAGATTGAAAAGTCTGAACTTCTAGACGTCCCGGGGTGGCGTGGGTCAATGGAAAGCGCTTATATCGGCATTGGGTCAAATATCGGTCGTAAAATAGATCATTGCAAAAGAGCCATCTCCCTCATGGGACGGCTGGAAGGGTCCTCGGTACGGGTACAGTCGCTCTTTTACCGGACTGAACCGGTAGGGGTTGAAGGGCAGGATTATTATGTGAACGGTGTGATTTGTCTGGATACGGATCTTTCAGCCGAGGACCTTCTTAAACATCTTCTTGACATTGAAGCGCATATGGGGAGGGTGAGGCTCAAAAAATGGGATGCCCGTGTGATCGACCTGGATATTTTGCTGTTCGGTTCCCAAATCATCCGGAAGCCCGATTTGATGGTTCCCCATCCGCTGATGCATTTAAGGCGGTTTGTGCTGACACCGCTGCTCCAGGTTGCACCGGAACTGATGCACCCGGTTTTGGGCAAGTCCATAAGGGAACTGGCCGAAATGCTCCCTGAGGAAGGTCAGGCGGTGGAAAATCTATGAGGAGGCCTGAATGCTGAAACTGCTGTTTTTTGGAATTCTGGCTTATTTCGTTTTCCGCTTCGTACAAAAGATCCGTTTATCCGGCGGAAAGGATTATAAAAATAGCGGTTCAGGGCCCGTGGACGAGATGGTTCAGGACCCCAACTGCCTGACCTATATTCCGAGGGGCAGCGCCATTCGAAAAAGTGTAGGAGGCGAGGTGCATTTTTTTTGCAGCCAGGCGTGTGTTGATGAATTTCAGCGAAAAAAAACGTAGTTGTGTGGTATTATTGACCTTAACATGATACATGACCATTTTTGTTAACAGGCCTTTTGTGCCTTATGAGTGCCCGACCGACCGGGTGAGGGGATATCCATGAAATTTTTTATTGATACGGCAAATGTTGATGAGATTAAAGAAGCAAATGATTTGGGCATGGTTGACGGCGTCACAACCAATCCCAGCTTGGTGGCCAAAGAGGGTAAGGATTTTCGAGGATTGATTAAAGAGATCTGCTCTATTGTTGCGGGTCCGGTGAACGCCGAAGTGGTCGGTCTCGATGCGAAGAGAATGGTCGCGGAAGCGGAGGACCTTGTGAGTATTGCAGACAATATCGTCATTAAGGTACCGCTGATCGAAGAGGGGCTAAAGGCGGTGAAAATATTAACCGAAAAAGGGATCAAGACCAATGTGACCCTCTGTTTTTCACCGGTACAGGCATTGATGGCCGCAAAAGCGGGTGCTGCCTATGTCAGCCCGTTTGTGGGAAGGCTTGATGACATCAGTGCCGTGGGAATGGACCTGGTGGAGCAGATCGTCACCATCTACGAAAACTACGGCTATGAAACGGAAATTATCGTGGCGAGTGTGCGAAATCCACTTCATGTGCTGGATGCCGCATTGGTCGGGGCTGATATTGCAACGATTCCTCTGAAAGTCATTCGGCAGTTGATCAAGCACCCCTTGACCGATATCGGTCTGGAGAATTTTTTAACGGATTGGAAAAAATTGAACTGAAAAAGAGAGCCAAAAGGAAATGTCTCTGGGGGACTGCGGTTTTTCTGGCCCTTTTCCTAACGGGTGAACTTTGGGCTTCGGCGGAAATCTTCCGTTACGTGGACAGAAATGGGGTTTGGCATTTTACTAACCGCAAGACCGATAGCCGTTATCGACTTTTTATCCGTTCCGCCAACAAAACGCCATCTGAATATCTGGTCGCCTACAGCGGGATTTTAAGAAAAGCTTCTGATCGGTTCGGGGTTGATATTCATTTTATTAAAGCCATTATCAAAGCGGAATCAGGCTTCGACCACGAGGCGGTCTCAAAAAAGGGGGCAAAAGGCCTGATGCAGTTGATGCCGGGGACGGCCAGTGATATGGAAGTGATGGATCCCCATGACCCGGAAGAAAATATTGTGGGAGGCACCCGGTATTTCAGCATGCTGCTGAAACGTTTTAAGAACGACAAAACCCTGGCCCTGGCCGCGTATAATGCCGGTCCTGAGACGGTGGAAAATTACAATGGGATTCCCCCCTACCCGGAGACCCAGGCCTTTGTTGAACGGGTGATGCGGTATTATCGTTCTTATAAGAAAGCCGCAAACTGATGGCTCAATTTTTTGAGGTCTTGGCCGGACTGAAAGTTCTGTTTTGTTCATTTTCTGGTTGACAAATCGAGTCGTTCGGTTATGATATAAAAATATTTTGCAGCAGGGTTTTTTGCTGTGAGATCAGATGTGCAAAAGGCTGGCCGAACCGAAAATGCGTAAGGTTCTGCAGTGTTTTTTGTTGACAAAGCAGCTTGGTTCTGTAGAATAGCCTGACTTTGCGGGAATAGCTCAGCTGGTAGAGCCTCACGTTGCCAACGTGATTGTCGCGGGTTCAAGTCCCGTTTCCCGCTCCATAAAAAGGCGGCATAGCCAAGTGGCTAAGGCAGCGGTCTGCAAAACCGTTATTCACCAGTTCGAATCTGGTTGCCGCCTCCAAGAAAAATATAAGGACCGTAAGCAAAATAAACCCTTACGGTCCTTTTTTTGTGCCCGAAAAATTTGAGATGGGTCTGTTCCGATGTTTTTCAATTTCTTGAAATTTCCGGGTTATACTTTCAACTCCTTGTAGCGAAGCGCATTCCGCAGCACCAGGATGCCTCAAGAAAAATCTCTTGACATCATATTCCTTATTAGATTATTCCATTTTGCTATAAATAACATCGAATTGCAGTTTTTAGCGTGCGCAATCTACGTACGCCCCCCGTGGGTCGTTCTGCCAGGTTTGACCATCCCCCGGTGCCTGTACCATCCTCGGTATTGTGTGAACTGCAACTCGATCTGTCTCCAAATTTTCGGTGAGTCAGCGTGGACGCCGGGCAGGGCAAAAAGAAAGGTTCAGAACGGGGAAACAAATGTTGTCATGATCTAGGGTGTTAAGAGAGGAAAAGGGAGGACATAAATGCCTGGAAAAAGAAAAATCATGTGTTCGATTGTTGTTTTGTTTACGATGATACTTCTGTTGGGTGTGTCCGCGCCCATGGCCGAGGAGTCCGATACGGTAACGGTTTTTGCCGCGGCATCCACAACCAATGCCGTGACGGAGATCGGCAGGCTCTTCGAAAACCGAAAAATGGGAAAATTCAGGTCGTCTTTCGCATCCTCATCGACGCTGGCGAAACAGATCGAACGAGGCGCACCGGCGAATGTCTATATTTCGGCCAATGTGAAATGGATGGACTACCTTGAAAGTAAAAAGATGATTGCACCCGATACCCGTTTTAACCTTCTGAGCAACCGCATTGTTCTGATCGCCCCCAAGGACAGCCCTATCGACCATATCGATATCCATCCCGGATTTGATCTGGTAAAACTGCTGGGTGACGGCCGGCTCGCCATGGGTGATCCCGATCATGTACCGGCCGGCATTTATGGAATGCGGGCACTTGAAAAACTCGGGGTCTGGCCAAGTGTCGAGAAGCGAATTGCGCGTGCAAAAGACGTTCGTGCCGCTCTGGCCTTGGTTGAACGAGGAGAGACACCCCTGGGCCAAGTCTATGCCACGGATGCCGCGATTTCAAAAAAGGTGAAGGAGGTCGGGGTCTTCCCTCAAGATAGTTATCCCCCAATCGTTTATCCGGTGGCAATCGTTGCGGGAGAAAAAAGTGAAGGGACGATCCGATTTATTGAATTCTTAAAAAGCCCCGAGGCTGGAGCGATTTTTGAAAAATACGGATTCATCTGCCCGTGATGCGTCCCTCGGGCCCGAGTCATGATTGATTTATGCGTCCAAAAAAAGCAGGGCAAATTTCAAATCGATGCCGCTTTCATCTCCCGGAAAGCCGGGGTTACGGCTCTGTTCGGGAATTCGGGGGCTGGCAAAACCTCCATCATCAACATGGTGGCCGGGCTTGTCCGCCCGGACAAAGGCCATGTTATCGTCAACAAACGGCATCTCTTTGATTCGGAAGCCGGTCTCGATGTCCCCCCGGAAAGGCGGCGCATCGGCTACATTTTTCAGGACGGACGTCTTTTCCCGCATCTCTCCGTACATGCCAATCTCACTTACGGGATGCGTCTGACCCCCGCAAAGGTGCACTATGTCACCCTCGATCAAGTGGTGGAACTTCTGGGAATCGGGCATCTCCTCAACCGGAGACCGGCCAAGCTGTCAGGCGGTGAAAAGCAGCGAGTGGCAATCGGCAGGGCGCTTTTGACCAGCCCCTCCCTTCTGTTGATGGATGAACCTCTCGCTTCCCTCGATCAGGCCCGCAAAACCGAAGTGCTGCCGTTCATTGCGCGGCTCACACAGGAGTTTTCGATCCCGATCCTCTATGTCAGCCACTCCCTGAACGAAGTCTTCAATCTGGCGGAAACCGTTGTGGTTCTGAACGCCGGGCGCGTGGTCGCGCACGGAAATATGGACGAGATTATGAGCCGCATCGATCTGCAACATTTAACCGGCATATCCGACTACGGCGCCATCATTTCAACGGTTGTGGAAAACCACGATCCGCATCTCACTCACCTCCGTTTTGAAGGCGGGCTGCTCCATGTGCCGCGTTTCCAGCTTCCAATAGGTTCCAAGATTCGGGTTCGCATCAGAGCCCGGCACGTGGCCATCGCGCTGGAACGCCCCGGCCGGACGAGCTTCCAGAACATTTTGCCCGCACGGGTTGAAGACATCTCCCATGAAAACGGCGGCATGGTGGATGTGCGGCTGAATATGGGTTGCACACTGCTTGCGAGAATTACGCCCGCAGCCAAAGAATCTCTCGCTCTGAAGCCGGGTTTGCGGGTTTTCGCTTTGGTCAAGAGCGTTGCGGTTTCAACGGGAAACCCGTCCTTGGAAGAGTCTCCGGGATCTGCTGAATCATAACGAAAATTCTCTTGACAGAACCGCTCTTTGGTGAAAGTGTACCGCACCGGAAGGTAGTAGGTTATTGCTGGCATTTTTTCACTTAATCAGGAGGTCTACAATGGCACTCAGCGCAAGAAATCTTTTGAAGGGCAAGGTTAAAGACATCAAGAAAGGCCAGGTTATGGCCGAAATCACCCTTGAAATTGCAGAAGGGGTGGATGTTGTTTCCGTCATCACGGTCGGTTCGGCGGACCGACTGGGCTTGGCCGTCGGCAAAGAAGTAGAGGTGGTGGTTAAGGCGACCAGCGTGATGATCAACGCTTGATCTGTTTTAGACCGGTTTTTCCGAGCCGTGATTCGAGCTTGGAAAGACTGGTCTGCAAAACTCTTTCTTCCTGCATGCCTGCTTCCCGAGGATCTTTTTGAAGGGTCTTTTCACACGTAAAAGACATCGGGCTGTTCCTCCATGGATTTTTTTACGTTGACACATCTGGAATGGGAGGTGCTTCGTTTAAGCCTTTGGGTTTCGTGCTGGGCCGTGGCGGTGAGCCTGCCCTTCGGAATCCTGGCCGCCTGGGGCCTTGCACGCCTTCACTTTCCCGGGAAAGCGCTCCTGGACGGTCTGATTCACCTTCCCCTGGTGCTCCCACCGGTTGTGGTCGGCTATCTTCTCCTGGTCCTGCTGGGCCGACGGGGAATTATCGGGGCCTGGCTCCATGATGTCCTGGGCATCACCCTGGCCTTTACCTGGACGGGGGCCGCGGTGGCGGCCGGTGTAATGGCCTTTCCCCTCTTGGTAAGGGCGTTGCGCCTCTCCATGGAAGCGGTGGATCAGGGACTGGAGCTTGCGGCCCGTACCCTGGGTGCCGGCCGTCTAAGGGTCTTTTTTACGGTCACCCTCCCCCTGATCGTTCCCGGCATCATCACGGGGTTGATTCTAGCCTTTGCCCGAAGTCTGGGGGAATTCGGCGCCACCATCACTTTTGTGTCAAACATCAAAGGCGAAACCCAGACACTCCCGTTGGCACTCTACACCCTCACCCAGGTCCCGGACGGGGAGTTCGCGGCCATGCGCCTCTGTGTGATCGCCGTGGTGATTGCCATGGGCGCCCTCGTCATGTCGGAATTCCTGGCCCGGCGTTTCGCCCGGCATATGCGGGGATGAGTCATGATTTCCCCGCAAGGGGCGCCGGTTTCTCCCCATATTACCCGCATGCTCATCGGTTTCTGCTTTAAAATTGAGCACCCTGAGTCATGGACAGTCCACCCACAATCCCCGGAAACAACGCCATGAATCGATACATCGATAAATTCGCTTAACCTTTCACAGTGGTGCCAAAAGCGGACAGACGGTGGCAAAATTTCCGGGAAGCTGCTCATTATGGATCTTAAGTCATATAATTTCTGATAATTTGGAGTTGCGGCGCCGATTATCATGAAAAGGCCAAGATCGCCATGGCCCATCTCGGGGGGGGCCGGCGAGGGTTTGGGACAATTCAGCATCGAAAGAGCCTCCTCGTTTTCACATCGTTTCCACTCTTTTCTATTATAAATTATCTTCCTGATGTGATATTGTTCAATCGTTTTCATGATATGACTTATTTGTTGGTAAACGCGGATTTTTTCGTAAGGAGGCGGCAATGGAACCGATGTCCATTATTGTGGGGGCGCTGACGGCGGGGGCTACCGCTGCCGGAAAGGACGTGGCAAGCCAGGCGGTCAAGGACGCATACGCAGGGCTGAAGCAGTTGATTATAAGAAAGTTCGGAAGTCGGGCGGAGGTGGAAGACGCCCTTGTGAAGGTTGAAACGGTTCCCAAATCCGAGGCAAGAAAAGGCTTTCTAAAAGAAGAGTTGGAAAGGGCTGAAGCGGGCAATGACGGGGAAGTATTGGGTCTTGCGAAATCATTCCTGGAACTTCTGAAAGATCAGGGGATTGCGGTGCCCTCTTACCATGCTGCGCTTAAAGGTGATGGGGCCATTGCACAGGGGCCGGGCGCCGTGGCGGCGGGAAAGGGTGGGGTCGTCGTTGGTGGGGATGTGGAAGGCAATATCGTGACCGGCGATGGGAACGTTGTTGGAAGCAGCGGTCGGGATCAATCGAATAGGGAGGAATGATATCCATGCCTGATGACCCGGAAAAACTTAGAGAAGAACTGAAGAAGATCGAGGCGTCCCTTTCTTCGTTGATGGAACGGCGGGATTCCTTAAGAACGGGTCTTGAGGGGAGTGGCGCTATTGCACAAGGCGAAAGGGCTCGGGCCGTGGGCAAAAGGGGCGTTATGGCCCGAGATATCCGAGGGATGGCGATTTCCGGCGACGGGAATATCGTAATTGCAACAGAAGCCTTTTTGCGGCAATTTTTTCCGGAGCGGAAATCAGAGAAGGACCTTCGACAGGCCACCGAAACCTATCTGGTTCACCTCATCGATGCGTACCGCTATCTGGATTTTAAGGGGATGGGCGTTTCCGACCGGATACCGCTGCGGCTTCCCCTGACGGATATGTATGTTCCTCTCAAAGCCCGCATTGAACTGCCCGAGGGAGAGACATGGTCGAGAAATCCCCGCCTTGCCGGGCGGCATATTTTCGAGGATGAAGCCGGGGATGAAAGCCGGGGCCTGAGCGAACCCGCCTCCATCCTTGAACTCCTCCGGTCCCGGGATGGATTGATCGTGCTGGGCGACCCCGGTTCGGGCAAAACCACTTTTCTGAAATACCTATGCCTGAAGCTCTCTCAAGGGCAAGGGAATGAATTGGGGCTTTCCGCCCGATTGCCGGTTCTTGTGCCCTTGTCTACCTATGCCAATGCCTTGGCGGACAAGGACATTCCATTGGATCGATTCCTCGCACGGCACTATCGGGACCAGGGCATCGAACTTCCTATGGAAAAGATGCTTGAAATGACACTGGCGCAGGGCGGCGCTCTACTTCTTCTGGACGGGCTGGACGAGGTGCGGGACCTCAGAGATCGGCACATCGTGGTGAAACGGGTGGTCGCCTTTTTTAATCGCCATCGACGGTGCGGCAACAAGTTTGTCCTCACCAGCCGCGTGGTAGGATATCGGGAGGTTCGGCCCGCGGCAAAGGGACTTGTTGAATGTACCCTTGTGGACTTTGAGGACGAGGAGATCACAAGTTTTGTGGAGAAGTGGACAGTCGCGCTGGAAAAGGCGGCTCGGGGCGACTCGTTGTCGGCGGCTCACGAGGCTTCCCGTGAGAAAGCGGAATTGCTGGAGGCCGTAGATCGGAATTCCGGGATCCGCCGGTTGGCTTCGAACCCTCTGATGTTGACCATCCTGGCCCTTATGAAACGTCAGGGTGTTACCCTGCCGGATCGCCGGGTGGAACTCTACGAGAAATACGTGGAGGTTCTGCTAAACAATTGGAACCTGGCACGTGGGTTGGATCGCCCTCCCCATCGACAGTTAGACGTGATTGAAACCTTGAAGATTCTTGCCCCACTCGCCTTGTGGATGCACAAGACCAATCCCGGAAAGGGATTGGTGAAACGGGAGACTCTCAGCAGAAAACTGGAAACGATCTGCCGGGAACGGGGAGCAGCCGATCCGGAAAGTGCTGCCCGACAAATGCTTTCTGATGTAAGGGAACACGCGGGCTTGTTGCTGGAACGAGGTCCCGGCGAATACGGTTTCATCCATCTCACCTTCCAGGAATATCTGGCGGCGGTGGCCGTCGTCCAGCAGGGCCAGAGCGTCGCTGGACCGGTCATCCGGATTCTGGCGGACCATGTGGGGGACGATAACTGGCATGAAGTGGCGCTCCTCAGCGTGGCCCACATGGGGCTTATTCAGCAGCGGGACGAGACCGCGTCCGAGGTGGTGCTGGGTCTGTGCGAAAGCGGGAAAGGCAACCCCGGTGAGGCTATCGTTATGGCGGGAGAGGCGGCGTCTGACGCCTGGCCCGGCGGGATTACGCTAAAGGCCAAGGAGGAGATCGTATCTGTCCTGCTCAAGACCCTGACGGACGAAAACCATGTGGCGCCCGAGGTAAGGGCGGCAGCGGGAAAGGTCCTTCCCAGACTGGGGGATCCGAGATTCAGTGCCGATGCCTGGTTCCTGCCCGATGATGGGATGTTCGGTTTTATGGAGATCCCCGAGGGACCGTTCGTCATGGGGACCGAGGAGAAGAATATCCTTCAACTGATAAAGAGATTTGGCGGTAGTGAAAAGTGGTATCAAAGAGAAACTCCTCGGCATGAGCCAATTGTGGGGATGTTTTACATGTCCGTGTATCCGGTCACCGTGGCGCAGTTCAAGTCGTTTGTGGAACAAAGCGGATACAAACCGGAAGATAAAGACTGCCTGAAAGGATTGCTCAATCATCCCGTAGTGCATGTTACTTGGCGTGACACCATAGCCTACTGCGAATGGCTCACGGGTGAGCTGCGGGGACGGGAGGGTATCCCTGGGCCCATAAAGAAAAGTCTGTCTCAGGATGGTTGGGTGGTTCGCCTTCCCACGGAAGCGGAATGGGAAAAGGCGGCAAGTGGCGATAAAGATGCCCGAATCTTCCCGTGGGGTGATGATCCCGATCCGGACAAGGCCAATTATAACGAAACCGGGATAGGGGCCACCAGCGCGGTGGGTTGTTTCGCAAAAGGGGAAAGTCCTTACGGGATGCTGGACATGAGCGGGAACGTGTGGGAATGGTGCGCCACCAAGTGGGAGGACAGCTACCAGAACTACGGGAACGACAATGACCTTGAGGGAAATGATCCTCGCGTGGTGCGCGGCGGCGCGTTCGACGTCGGTCGGAGGTCCGTGCGGGCCGCCTCCCGCCTCAGGTTCTATCCGGACCTCAGGCTCTACCTCGTCGGGTTTCGTGTGGTGGTTGCTCCCAGGCCCACCTCTGACCTCTGATTGCTCTGGCCTTCCGGAACTCTGGGTTCGCGGCGAAAATTTCTGCATATACGGCCTTTTTTAAAATATGGGATGGATGGCGTATTGCACGATCATTTGAAAGAAAGGATGGATAACCCGTGAATTGGTCTCTCTACTCCAGAATCTGTTCCTGGCAAAATCTCCTTCTGGCCTTCCGCAAGGCCTCCAAAGGGAAACGTGGGAAGGCCCCGGCCGCCGCCTTCGAGTATCGCCTGGAAGACAACCTGGTTAATCTTCAGGCCGAGCTTGGAAATAAAACCTACCGGCCCGGAAACTACAACAGCTTCTATGTTCACGACCCCAAGCGCCGGCTCATCAGCGCGGCCCCGTTTCGGGACCGCGTGGTCCATCACGCCCTCTGTAACGTCATAGAGCCGATCTTTGAAAAACGCTTCGTCTCCGATTCCTATGCCAACCGGGTGGGGAAGGGGAACCACCGGGCCCTGGACCGGGCGCAGACCTATGCACGGAAGTTCAAATACGTGCTCCCATGCGATGTGCGCCGGTTCTTTCCTTCCATCGACCACGGGATCCTCAAGGAAATTCTGGGGAGCACGATCCATGATGGAGATGCCATGTGGCTGGTGAACCGGATTCTCAAGAGCGGTGAAGGGGTTTTGAAGGATGAATATGAAATGGTCTGGTTCCCGGGGGATACCCTGTTTGACGCCTGGCGGCCGCGAGGGCTTCCCATCGGAAATCTGACGTCCCAGTTCTGGGCCAACTGCTATCTGAACGGGTTCGACCATTTCGTCAAACGGGAACTTCGCTGTAAAGGGTACGTCCGGTACGTGGACGACATGCTCTTTTTCGGAAACGACAAAAAGGAGTTGTGGGCCTGGAAACGGGCCGTGATGGACCGTCTGGCGGGGTTGAGATTGGTGATTCATGAAAAAAGCGCCCAGGTCAAACCGGTGACGGATGGATTTCCCTTCCTGGGGTTTCTGGTTTTTCCTCACAAAATGCGCCTCAAACGGCGCAGGGGCATTGCCTTTTCCAGGAATCTCCGAAATCTCGCCGGTGATTACGCGGAAGGAAAGATCAATCTCGACCGGGTCTCGGCCTCGGTCCTGGGGTGGGTGACCCATGCATCCCACGGGGATACGGAGGGGCTGCGGCGGGCAGTCCTTGAGAGGGTCGTTTTTCGGAGGGAAAAAGTCGAAGTCAATGGAAAAGACAACGCCCATTTTTACCAAGACCTTTGATTTCGTCTCCTGGCTCATGAATGCATCAAAGAATTTCCCCCGGAGCCAGCGCTTTACGGTCACCAAAAGACTGCTGGACGCAGTGCTCAATTTCCAGGAGCGGCTGGTGGAGGCAAACGCCTGCCGGGGAAAGGCAAGAATGAAAAAGCTCGATCTGGCGGACGCGGAGCTGGACAAGGTTCGGCTCTACCTTCGCATGGCTTTTCGCTGGACATGGATTTCCCAGGGGCAATATCGCCATGCCGCGGTTCAAGTGACGGAGATCGGCCGCCTTCTGGGGGGATGGAAAAAGATTACGAATCAACCGGCGGCCTAGGGACCGCCGGTATGGGGATGGACCGGAAGCAGTGCGCGGCGGCGCGTTCAACAACAATCGGAGGAACGTGCGGGCCGCCTCCCGCAACAGGAACAATCCGAACAACAGGAACAACAACGTCGGGTTTCGTGTGGTGGTTGCTCATGGCTTTCTGATTTCGCCGGAAATGTGAGGCGCCCCGGTGGTTTGAGGGTTCCTGACCGAGGTCTTCAGGAGAGCCGGCGCGGTCCGTTCCCGTCCGCGCCGTTCAAGACGACGAACGGCCGGGCAAATAGGCCGGGCCCGCCCCCTGTCCCGTTTACGGGGTTGGGGCGGGCAATGGCCATTGCCTTGAACAATTGGGTGAAGATGAAAGGAGATTCAAATGATCGGTCTGGAAACACTGCTGACCGGCGCCATCGGCGCCATAATGGGGGTGCTGGCAAAGGCGGGGTTTGAAGATGAGGCGACCGCTTTGAAAGAGAGGCTTACCAAGCGCACGGAAAAGGCGCGGCAGGAGGCCTTTACCCGGGCGTTCAACCAGGCGGCAAAAGGAATAGATGACCCAGCCTTGAAGCCCCTCCTGAACCATCGGCCCTTTCGTAAAGCGGTGGTGACAGGGCTTTTGGACCCCATGCATGGTTTTGACCTCAAGGCCGTGGGGGAAGAATGGGCCGGGCGTTTGGATGCTCACGCCGTGGGACTCCGCCGGTTCTTTTCCGCCCTTGAAAAAGCCCTGATAGCGGATGAGACTTGGGGGCCCATCCTGGATCGTTTTGAGCATTTGAGAAAACGTCCGGAGGTATCGACGGCATTGAAACGGCTGAATACGTCCATGCGCCAAATCGTTATGGATTTCAACGCTCAATTGACGGGGAGCGGGGCCGTTGCGCAAGGGGAAAAGGCCCGGGCCGTTTCACAACGGGCCGTGCTTGTTGAGGGAGATGTCCGGGAAAGCACGATCAATACAGGTGACAACAACCTGTTTCTGGGAGATGTTTACCAGGGGCATGTGCCCGTTCACGATGATGATGTCCTGCCTGTATATTACCGATATCTTCGAAAAACGAACCGATATATTTCCATGAGGGGGATAGACAAAGGCGCCAGTGATCCCATGGGAAGCCGGAACCGTATGGCTCTGGCAGGCGTCTATATCGGGCTGGATACCAAAACGCACATAAAAATCCACAAGGAGGAACAGGAAAAAGAGAGGTTCGATGGGCTGCTAAAAGGAGATCGGGAAACCCGGCCCCTAAGCGCATTGGAAGCGGTTGTTTCGACCCCTCGCCTTGTCATTACGGGTGATCCCGGATCGGGAAAAACCACTTTCGTGAACCATCTGGCCCTTTGTCTGGCCGCGCATAATCTGGAACCCCAAGGCGGATGGTTGGAAAACCTTTCGTGTTGGCCCCAAGACAACCGGAATACGGCGCCGATCACAGTGATACTTAGAGATTTTGCCCAATGGATTCCTTCGTGCAAGGAAAAAGCCGATGAACCTTGCCACATCTGGGAATTCCTGGTGAAACGCTTAAAAGATCATAATATGGCCTTTGTAAAAGATCCGCTGCATGCAGCCCTCGAAAAGGGGAGGGCAATCGTCTTTCTGGATGGGCTGGACGAAATTGCGGATAAAGAGCGGCAGTCCTTTGTTCGAGAAGCCGTGGTTGCCTTTGCCGAGCGCTATCCGGGCAGTCGCATGGTGCTCACCTGTCGGGTGTTGTCTTACCAGGACAAAAGGATCCGGCTTGATTCGAAATATTTCCCCGATTTCCAATTGGCACCGTTTGACGATGACAAGATACGCGGTTTTGTCAAGGGGTGGCACCGTGAACTGGTAAATCGGGGGATCCTGAAGGAGGAAAAGGCTCGGGATCTCTTAAAAGGCCTCACCGAAGCCCTCCGCCGAAAAGATCTCAGACGGCTCGCGCCGAATCCGCTTCTTCTGACGGTGATGGCGTTGGTGCATACCCACAAGGAGCGGTTGCCGGATGCGCGTGCCCTGCTCTACGAGGAGACAATAGAGGTGCTGCTATATCGCTGGGACCAGATCAAAACCATAGGGGCCGTTCCCAGGCTCGGGGAATTGTTGCAGGAGGCCGACAGGGGAGATACGGATTTCAAAGGGGTCCTCTACAAGCTTGCCTTCGATGTCCACGGGCAACTGGAAACCGGTGCGTATGAATCATTGGCCGACATTAAGGAATGGGACCTGATCCGATCTCTTGCCGAACTACATCCCCAAGGGAGCCTGGACTGGGCTACCCGGGTGGTCAATGCCATAAAGCTAAGAGCAGGCCTTTTGCTTGAGCGGGACCCGGGAATATACACCTTTCCGCATCGGACTTTTCAGGAATATCTGGCCGGTGCATACCTTTCAACCCTGGGAGATTTTCCATCGCATTCCGCGGATCTTGCTGAAAATAGCGATGTCTGGCGGGAAGTCATTCTTCTGGGTGTGGGGCGGTTGGTCCAGTTCGGAGATGTATCCAGACCGCTTGTTCTGGCAAACGAACTGTGTCCCGTGAAACGTCAATCAGATCATAAGGCGTGGCGGAAGGCATGGCTTGCGGGGGATGTTCTGCTGGAGATGGGGCTCAACCGGGCAGGGGACAGCCAACTTGGAAAAGATCTGACAGAGCGGCTGCGGAAGAGGTTGGCTGAACTTCTCAATCTGGGCGAATTGACTTCAGTCGAGCGTGCCACAGCGGGCAATACCCTCGCAAAGCTCGGCGATCCCCGGTTCCGGGCAGATGCCTGGTTTCTGCCCGACGAGCCGCTCCTGGGATTTGTGGAGATTCCCCAAAGGCCGTTTCGGATGGGGAGCAAGAAGGATGATAAAGATGCTTCTGATGATGAGGCGCCGCGGCATGAAGTCGATCCCGGGCCTTACCACATGCTTCGGTATCCCGTAACGGTTGAACAATTTCAGGCGTTCGTGAAGGCGGGCGGCTATAAGGAAGCCCGGTATTGGCGGGAGGCGGAAGCGGAAGGCTTTTGGAAGTCCGGGCAGGTGAAAGGGCGTTTCGATGCTGAGTATCGGAAGCATCCCCGTGATTTCGGCGAACCCTTCAATCTCCCGAACCATCCTGTGGTGGGCGTGACCTGGTACGAAGCCCTGGCTTACACTCGCTGGTTGACGGATGAAATGAGGGAGTGGAAAGATCTGCCCGAGCTTTTGTCCGGACGGCTCAACGCGGAACAATGGATCGTTCGTCTTCCCACGGAAGCGGAATGGGAAAAGGCGGCAAGAGGTGAAGATGCTCGGATCTTCCCGTGGGGTGATGATCCCGATCCGGACAGGGCCAATTACGATGATACAGGGATCGGGGCCACCAGCGCGGTGGGGTGTTTTCCTAAAGGGGAGAGCCCTTACGGGATGCTGGATATGAGCGGCAATGTGTGGGAGTGGACGATGAGTCTGTGGGGGAAAGATTTCAAAGAACCGGATTTCAAATACCCTTATGCGGCCGGCGACGGGCGGGAGGATGTGAAGGCGGGGAAGGATATCCTTCGCGTGGTGCGCGGCGGCGCGTTCCTCGACTTTCGGAGGGGCGTGCGGGCCGCCTCCCGCTACTGGGACAATCCGCACTTCGGGTTCAACTACGTCGGGTTTCGTGTGGTGGTTGCTCCCAGGCCCACCTCTGAAAACTGATTGCTCTGGTCTTCCGGAACTCTGGGTCCGCGGCGAAAATGGGGGAAGTGCGTTTTCCGTCAGGCACGATTTGTCAAAGGCGAAAACCGTTCATGTGAAAAATAAAAAACGTTGTCCGTTTGATCAAAACTTCCCCACTTGCCAGAATTAATATGTTGCTTTTTATAACACACTGTGTATTATGACAGTGTTTTCTATGGCAGTATCAAGAGGCAAACGGGCAAGTGCCGTGAAAAGACTGACAGACAAACAATCAAGGATTTATGAATTCATCGTCGCATGGCAGGCGGAAAAAGGCTATCCGCCGACACAGGCGGAAATACGTGATCACTTCGGGTTCGGCAGTCCCAATGCGGTGCGAAGCCATCTTTCACTGATTGAAAAGAAAGGTTATATCCGCCTAAAGGGCGGAAAAGCGCGTGGAATCCAGTTGGCATCGCTGCCGGTGATCCGGGAACGGGAAAACCATATCC
The DNA here is from genome assembly GCA_963663335.2 of Desulfatiglandales bacterium. GTDB lineage: Bacteria > Desulfobacterota > DSM-4660 > Desulfatiglandales > Desulfatiglandaceae > NaphS2. The sequence continues at coordinate 417,563 of CAXXLN010000003.1, forward strand.
CTTTGCTCGGCAGTATTGCGGCCGGGGTCCCGTTGTGGGCGGAACAGAACTTTGAAGGTAATCTGCCAATTCCTCCCGCTTTGTTTGGCGGCGGGGCGCTTTTTGCGCTTCATGTACTGGGCGACAGTATGATGGGAGCAGGAATTAGAAACGGTGATATCGCCATCATACAGAGACGGGACCGTGTTGAAAACGGGGAAATAGCGGCTGTTCTTGTTGAGCAAGAGGCCACATTGAAACGAGTCTATTTGACATCTGAATGGCTTATCCTTAAATCCGAAAACACTGCCTTTAAGGACCTCAAATATTCCGAGGACATGAAAGGGCTTGTCCGAATCCTGGGACGCTATCAAGGAATTGTTCGAACCGGGAATATTCGGTGTTGCACATGAATACCGCAAATGCAGTCAAAATCTTTGGATGTCACGATGTCGTGCAGCTTGACGGCGAACCGACCCCCAGGCATTTGGATTACCTTGATCTGCTGAAGGTATCCGAAGGCGGACCACCGAAAGTGAATGCGGTCGCTGAGTTTCAATCCAGGCCCTTGCTTTACATTCTGTCGGGAGATCAGGTCCGGAGTTCCGACACTGCCGGACTTTTGAATTTGCAGTGCCTTCTGGCCAATCGGGGCGAGATGGCCTATCTCGGCGTCTTGGACCCGGGTGAGTTGAATGTGTATCCCGTCAACTTGGATCGATCTGCTCTGGCCAAGGGACACAAGAGGACGATCAAACAAGATTCTTCGGAAGCCCCGCTTTTCTTTCAGAGCGTTGTGAATGGCGTCTTCACCATGGAAGGCCAGCCCGATGCCCCGGATCATGTATTCAAAACAATCCTTGACCTGATGAGCAGATCCTCGGAGATCCTTATAAAGACATACAATCTCAACCCTCTGGACGTTCTTTCGTTCCTTGGGCGGGCACTGTTTGTCCGTTTCCTGTGGGATCGCAAAATCGTCCGGTCGAGGGAGTTTCATTCCGTTTGTCCGAAAGCGGAATCGCTTGGAGACTGCTTTCAAAACGTTGTGAATTCCACCGCCACGTGCCGGTGGCTCGACGAAACCTTCAACGGCGATTTGCTCCCGCTTTCCGGCAGCTATAAAGACGTATTCAGCCGGGCAAATGAACAGACGCGCGGCAACCTGTTTCTTCATCTCCAAGCCATTCTGGAGGGATGGAAACATGTTGGAGCCGAGGGCTTTCAACTTCGGATCGATTGGGGTGATCTTGACTTTGCCCACATCCCCATTGGCGTGCTCAGCCAGGTGTATGAGAATTTTAGCAAAATTTGGGATTCCCGACAAAGAGAACAGACAAGTTCATACTATACACCCAAAAACATCGCGCGCTATCTCGTGGACGACGCATTTGAAGGCCTCGCCGCAAAGAAAGATGCCCGAATTTTAGACCCAAGTTGCGGCGCGGGAATTTTCCTTGTCCTGGCCTTCAGGAAGCTTGTTGCGGCCCGATGGGAACACGATGGGAAGCGCCCCGATACGGAAACGATTCAGTCCATTCTCTACCGTCAGCTTTGCGGCTTTGATATCAGCGAGTCCGCCCTGCGCCTAGCGGCACTGTCTCTTTACATCACCGCCATTGAACTGAATGGAACGCCTAGACCCCCGAATAGCTTAAAGTTTCCAAAACCGCTTCAAGGAGTAGTGTTGCATAACCACAGACGTCCTGAAGAGCGGATGGCCAGGGGTTTTGTGCCGGGCAGCCTGCGTTTGGATCTTCCCGAAGACTTCAACGGCCGTTTCCATATGGTCATCGGTAATCCGCCATGGAGTCGCCTGAGAGGGGACAGGGAAGAAAACAAGATTCAAAATACCACTTTCACGGAATTGACGCGCCGGATTCTGGGAGATCGTGGGCTTGAAGAAATGGCGCGGGGGTACCACAACCCGGACAATAATCCGGACCTACCGTTTTTGTGGAGATCGATCCAATGGGTCAAACCGGGAGGCATCATTGCCCTGGTGTTGCCCGGGCGCATCTTTCTCAAACAGACAAAATCCGGCACAAGTGCGTTAAAAGCGGTATTGCAGGGTATTGAGATAACGGGGATATTGAATGGCTCCAACCTGTCGGATACCGCGGTGTGGCCGGGTATGAATCAACCTTTTATGCTATTTTTCGCTCGCAATCGTGTGCCCGCCGCCGACCACTATTTCCATTTTGTTACTCCCCATTTTGAAAAGCGCCTCAATGACAAAGGTCGACTCCGCATTGATTATCAATCTGCCCAACCGGTAGCTGCTTTCGAGGCCGCCAAGGATTCACGGCTGCTGAAGACGCTGGCGGTGGGAACTTCTCTTGATGTGGAGGTAGTCCGCAAACTTGATGACCTGAAATGGCCGACCGTTAAGTCCTATTGGGAAAGCCAGGGGTTGTATTCAGGGCTGGGATACAATCGTTCGCCAAAACAGGATCAGCACGAGGCATTCTTCATGCGTGGGTTGCCCGATTTTATTCCGCCGGAAAATGGCGGATTCCGGGTAGACATATCGTTATTCCCTATATTCAAAGATTCTAAAGCGCATATGCCGAGGCGAAGGGAATTGTACAGACCGCCACTGCTCGTTGTACCGGAATCGCCGGGCAGTTCATTGTTTTCGCCTAAATCATGGGTTGTGCGTGAACCAATAGTTTTCCGGAAGAGCTATTACGGCTTTTCAGCTTATGGCAGCGAAGAGGCAGATTGCGTCATCGCACTTCTTCATCTGATCACCCATACGGAACTGTTCAGGTATCATGTGCTGATGACGAGTTCGAGGGTGGGCGCTGAACGAAGAACATTTCTTAAGGAAACCATTGAGAGCTTCTCATTCCCGGCAATCGATTTGTTGACCAAGCGACAACGACAACATGTCCTGAAACTGTCCGGTCAGCTTGAAACCGTTTCCGGAAAACCCTGGAAGGAGATCAACGATTTTATTTTTGATCTCTACGGTCTGGATGCGTATGACCGCCGGGTGGTGAAAGACACACTCGAAGTGGCAGAACCTTTTAAGGAGGCAAGAGATCGTGCCAATGCGCTTCCCGTGAAAACTGAACGCAACCGATTTTATGCTGAACTTGAACGGTTATTAGCACCGTCTTTCAACATTACGAAGGAAACGGTATCGATCGACGAAGTTGAGATTGGGAACCAAGATTTTTTTTCTCCCTGGTATTTTTTTACTGTTTTTTCACCGTCCGTTTCCGCAAGTCTGACTCAAGCGGTGCAGGAAAGACTGATTTTTCAAATCACAAAAACAGCGAACGAAACAGGTTGTAGCCGGGTCGTTGTTCACGAAAAGGGGCGTCTGCTCGTGGGAATTATCGGCCAATATCGGTATTGGACGTTAAGCCGTGCCCGCCTGTGCGCCTTGGACATCCTCCGCCATCATCTTGATGCGTTCCCCGTGGGGAGAAAATGATGGCGGTCGGCTTTTTTACGCACGGCATAGCGTTTCAATTACCGCACCCGAAAATCCCGCAACGCACCATTCTGCTTCTTTGCAGGATAATCAAAAGAGCCTGGCAGCTACTTCAAGAAGAACCGCCTTCCAACTTCATTTTACAATCCGCGGATGAAGATACCATCACTCAGGTGCTGACTGAAATCATTGAAAACCGTTTGCGAAAAAACGGCGACGTTGATGGCTTCGATTGTGCTCGATTTGGCAAGGTGACCCGGGAGCCAAAGATTACAAACGTAGACAAGAAACACCCCGACAAAATGCCTGATATCTTCTTCGATCTAAAACGGGATCAGTTGCCGGTTCTGAGCGATCAGGACGGCCTTTTTGTGGAATGTAAACCCGTTGACCGAAAACACCCGATTTTGTCCTGCTACTGCCAGAAAGGCTTGGTACGGTTCGTTAATGGTGACTATGCCTGGGCCATGCAGGATGCTCTGATGGTCGGGTATGTAAAGGCACCTTATTCATTTAAAAAGCTTGCTTCCGTCCTTGAAGGTGGCAAAAAGCGCATCACCCTCAGAACGACTGATCATTCTACAGTTGATGAGCATGCGATCTACAGTTCAAATCACAAAAGGGGATTTGAGTGGCCGGAAAGCCGTGGCCAAGCCTGCGAGATATCGGTAGCCCACCTTTGGTTACCGCGGTAATCCCGAGGTGAAGCTATTCACCTGAATCTAACACTTCCCGAAGTGCTGAAACCAGAATCGGGGTGTCCATGGGCTTTTCAAGGCATTTTTGCGCACCCATGACCTCCGCTTTTTTGGTCGATATCCTAATCTGAAGTTCCTTTTTTAAAAAAGCATAAATATCCAACAAATTCATGCCGTTAAAATTAGATTTTGTGTAACGCTACTGTCTACAACCCTATTGTCTGGAGCAAATCAAATGCTCTCTGTTGCTTGGGGTTACGCCTGGTAGTCATCATGAAAGTCGCAGAAGCATCTCTTTCGTCTGAACAACGGCAAGTGGCGCGAACGATTGCCCTTAGATGATCGAGAAGGCCACGGAAGGAGTAGACTTCCGAACCGTCATCGAGTTGCTTGGTCCTTGCTTTTTTCATTGCCGAATCTGAGCGTTTTGCAGGGGCAACCGGATCACGGAGGGCTTTACCTTTTTGATCCTCGTCGGCATAAAGCAGGGGCCTCCATGCTTCCATCATATGCCACTGCACATAGTAGGCGAGCATGCACAAAAATATATGAGCCCGAACACGGTCTTCGAGACGGTGGCGAATGGGACGTACCATGAGGTCTACGGTTTTGAAGGAGCGAAACGCTCTTTCAGCCTGGCTGAGCAACTTATAACTGCGCACCGTCTCGTCCGCATCCATTCTATCTTCAGGCAAGCTGGATCGTACGATATAGATTCCATCGAGTGCGGCCTCTTTTTTAACCTTCTCTTTATTGATTTCGAAGCTGAAATCGTTGTCGCGAATATCGAGTTCGAAATGCTTCCCAACTTTGTACTTATTGATAACCTTGCCGACCCGTAATCCGATCTCGTCCTGTCCGTGCAACCGGCCCCTATCGACCTTTTGGGCAAAATTTGCCAATTGTTTTTCGATAGACTGAATGTGATGCCGGCTCTTTTCAAGCCTCTTTTCGATTTGTGCCGGACTGCCCTTTGCCGTTATTTCAGCAATGAGTGCCTCTTCATTGACTTTATAATTAAACCCGTCTTCGCGAATATCAAGTTCGAAGTGTTTGCCGATTCGGTACTTTTCTAATATTCCGCGTACCCGTACTTCAATCTCATTTTTTCCGTTCAATCGCCCCCGCTGAACCATGCCCCGGACCTTATTCAGTTCCTTGGCAGTGGCTTCAAGCAAACTCTCTCGCTTGGCAGCCCGCCTATGAGCCAACTCCACATTCCGGCAAGCAATAAGGCGTTCTCCCGGGAAGTCCGGGTGCTTGAGTTCAAAAAGATTCCGTTCATCAAAAAGGCCCATTTGGATGGCGCCACTGGTGGCCAGCTTCTTGATCGCCTCGGGACGAAGTGCACCAATCCAATCAATGCCATCAATATCCTGTAATGCATCGACTTGTTTTTGGGTCAGCATCCCGCGATCCCCCACCATCACAAACTGTTTTATGCCGAATTCATCTCGCACTTTCTCCACCTGTGGCATGAGGGTTTTCGGGTCCCCGGTATTGCCTTCAAATATCGACACAGATACAGGGATGCCCTTTCGATTGGTAAGCAGGCCATAGTTGACCTGAAGCTTGCCTTTCTTTCCATCCCGGTTGTGCCCCAAAGCGGCCAGGGGGCATGTCTGGCCTTCAAAATAGCTCGAAGTCAGGTCGTACAAAGCCAGAGCATCGTTTTCAAGGTGGCGATCCGCCAGCTTGTTTTCAATGCCGCTTTGACGTCCCAAGAGCCAGTCCATAGCATCGTAAAGGTCGTCTTCACTTGCATCATTGACATCCAGCATTTCCGGTAACGTTGTATCAGCCCACCAAAGTGTCGTTGCCAGCTTTGATTTTGGTTCGAGGATGCGCGCAGCAACCATGGCCACAACCAAATCCCGCTGAGATGAACGCCTTGAGCAAATGAGCCTTGAGAAATCCAATCGCCTCATGGCTGTCATTACCGCATCGACGTGACCATGAGCGGGAGATCCATCCTCTATAATTTCAAAGGAATCTGTCGCAACAAGGTTTTCACCCTTGAGGGAACGACGCAGCACTTCGATAGATTGTGGCGGCAATTTGGATAGATTTGCCAATGTGCGGTTCTTGACCTTTCCATCTTCGCGATAGCTTTCGCGGAGCAAAATGGCCGGTGGTGAGTTGCGATTTGGTATCGTAGCGATGTACATGTCGACCATGCCTAGCACATAAACACAATTATGTCAAGTATAATATGTATATATGTGCTATATTACATGCCTACGTTTTCGCACCGAAAATGGCCAGGACAGTCGTATATATCCTTTATTTTCAAAGTGTTATGGTGTATTATGGACGAAATTGCCCCAGGAACTTCAGCCTAATCCAGGCCATACGCCACAAGAGTGCGGTCCGCTGCCTGGTAAAAACGGCCAAAATCCACAGGCACCTCTGCTGATCGCTATGAACCATAGGATGTTCGTCCATAATCCCAGGAAAAATGGAAATGGCGGACAACGGTATGGAAATGCCACAAAAGAACCCCTCAAATCCTTCGGACTTTGAGGGGTTATAAAGATCGGAAAAGGCGAACGCGCAAGCCCGGATCATTCAGGGTGATCCCAGGCCGCGACGCTCTCCGAAAAGTCCTATTTGGTCAGTGTAATGGCCACATAGCCCCTGTTGCTTCTTAAAATGTATAGGGAGATGGTATCTCCTTTTTTGTATTTTCCGAGCTCTTTCAAATATTGATCCACGTCCGTTACTTCATGATGATTGATTTCTTTAATGAGGTCCCCCGGCATCACTCCGGCTTCTTCTCCCTTGCTGCCCGGTTCCACACCGACCACCATGACGCCCTTTTCGGCTTGCAGCTGGAACTGCTCAATAATTTCAGGGGTCAAATCGGATACGGCGATGCCAAGAGGGTTCTTTTTCTGAACTTCAAGGCTCGGGGCGGCCATCATGGTTTCGGGCCTTTTCCCCAATTTAATGGTAAATGTCTTTTCAGCTCCGTTGCGCATGACCAGGAGTTGGGTCTTGTCGCCCACGGGGGATTCTGCAATGGTTCGGCTCAATTCACGACTGCTGTCAACTTTCTTGCCATTGACCTCCAATATGACGTCTTTGGCCTGAAGTCCGGCTTTCTCTGCCGGGTCATCGGGAAAAACCTTGGTGACCAGGACGCCCGCATCCCCTTTGACCCCGTAATAATCCTTCAACTCTTTCGTAAGGTCCTGAATGCCGATACCGAGCCAGCCGCGGGTGACTTCCCCTTTGGTCTGTAATTGCTCGATAATTCCCTTGGCCATGTTCACGGGAATGGCGAATCCGATTCCCTGGCCTCCGGCGATAATGGCGGTGTTGATGCCCACCACTTTTCCGTCCATGTTAATGAGGGGGCCGCCGCTGTTGCCCGGATTGATGGAGGCGTCGGTTTGGATGAAGTCATCGTAAGGTCCGGAACCGATCACACGACCCTTGGCGCTGATGATCCCCACGGTGACCGTATGTTCCAGGCCAAATGGGTTGCCGATGGCCATGACCCATTCCCCCACTTTGACATCGTCGGAATTACCGAATTGGATGACGGGCAGATTGCCGTCCGATTTGATTTTGATGAGCGCCAGGTCCGTGTTGGGATCCCGTCCTTTGACTTCCGCATCAAATTCACGCTCGTCCTTGAGGATCACTTTGATTTTATCGGCCCCTTCCACCACATGGTTGTTGGTGACGATGTAACCGTCATGGTCGATGATAAATCCCGAACCCAGGCTTCTCTGTTTAAATCCCTGGTTTGGACGGCCCCCGAAAAATTTCTCAAAAAAATCGTTAAACGGGTCGTTCTTATCAAAAGGCCCTCCCCTGAAATGGGGATTCACTTCCATGTTGCGTTTGCCGTTTTTTTCCGAGCGGATGTTGACCACTGCCGGGCTGTATTTCTCGGCCAGCTCTGAAAAATTTTCAGGTATCCATCTTGCTGCGTGGGCGGTAGAAATCGAATAGGTTGATATCACCGTAAAGAGGGCGGCCATCAAGAAAACCATGCCCCATGCCGTTGTTGCCAATGAAAGCGAATTTTTTCGTGTCATTATTTTCATGGTTGACTCCTTTTTTAAGTGTTTTTCAATTCAGATTCCCCACTACTCCCATTAATCTTTCCAATTTCAGAGGGGGTGGGAGACGATTGCGGTTGATGATTTTCTTCTGTCGGAAGGACTTTGCTGACCGCCTTCTTCGGTAACCATCCTGATTTGCCGTTTGCTGTTTTAACAAAGACATATCCTTTGTAAGTATCGGTTAGATTAACCATTTTTCCATTTTTTACAACACCTGAATCGGTCGCCGAGTCAAACGGAGAGACTCGAAGCCGGGCATTCTCAGCGGTGATGACCCCTCGACTCAGATTTCCGTATTGTGCCGCCACGCCGGTGCCGGCCGCCATGAAAGCCAGGAGGCAGAGGCAAACCAACAGTTTTGGAGCGGGCCTTTTGAGAAGGCCCGGACGTACTCCATTAATAAGAACCGTCAATGAAAAAGTAAACAGGGCGATAACTGCAAGCCATGTCCACCCGTTCAGGTTTAAGGGATTGAAAAATGTTTTCCAAGCCGCCTGATCTGGCGTCTCCAACCCAAAATTTTTTCTGGCAAGGGCCAGATTTGCCTCGATGTCGGCGTTCCCCGGGTCCAGGTAAAGCGCCCGTTCATAGTTCAGGATGGCTTGCCCGATCTCCCTTTTCATATAATAGGCGTTGCCCAGATTATAGAGAAGCGACGGGGAATATCCCTCACTTTCAAGGGCGGCCCGGTAATGAACGATGGCCTGGTCGTAATCCTTGTTGACATAGGCCTCATTGCCGAGGGCAAAAAAATCACGGTCCCCGCTGTTATCCGCCAGGCTGTTTTGTGCCGACAGAAGCAAAGCCATCATGCACAACGCCAATGTAAAAATCAATATGCCAGCGCTTTTGTTTTTCTCAAATATTCTCATTGTCTCTCTCCCTGAAAGAAGACGCCACGGGTTATCCCTGGTGGGACGCCGGTGCTGAACAGTTTTTAAAGTCTTTCAGCTCACAAACCACCAGATCTCGCAGTTTTTGAAGTTCCTCCGGTCCGAATGACCGGCCTGAATACGCTACGGCGTCGGCCTTTTCAAATACCTCCGCCATCCCCGGCGCGTCGTTACCCAGGCGATGTTTGATTTCCGCAAGGGTAATGCTGTGAGGGGTCTGTCCCCATATCTCGCCCAGTCGCTCCTGGGAGGCTGCCCGGCAGGCATTGAAAAATGCGGTCACATCGTGGGCCGTTATGGCCCGATCCATATCCCTGATGGACCGGCTGACCTTCTGATTAACCTGCTTTTTGTGAATAAGTCCCGGGTTGTTCAATCTTTTCTTCTGCCGGCGGCTGAAAAAAAGACCCATGAAAATGATCCCCACAGGGAAGCCCTGTGCGCCGATGAACCAGGGGTTTTCAACCAGCGGTCGCAGGCTTTTCACAGGTGTTCCCATTGCCACATGGATGGGTGCCAGACCATTTTTGTCCGAACTTCCCGCGCCTGTCTTAACCGCGGTATCTTCGGTTTTGGCCACGTTTTCCGCAACCGGGGCCTTCAGTGATGTCTGCGCTTGACCCGCTGACAAACTCAGGGGGATGGCTTCCGTTTTGAGGGTAACATATTTCTCCTTTTCCGTATCAAAGTAAGCGAATATCACCGGAGGAATGGACTTAACGGACAAATTCATGGGAATAACGGCCTCCTCAAATAATTTTTCTCCCTTGTAACCGGAACTGTCTGTGGGCTTGAATGATGACGAGGGCCTGTAGGTTTTCCAATCTTTACTGACATTGAGCGCCGGCGTGGATACACGGTCAAAATTCCCCGTTCCGGTAATACGCATCTTGACGGTGATGGGGTCTCCCACCATCGATTTTTGAGGCGTTGCCGTGGCGGATAGTTCAAACTTGCCGACGGCGCCGCTAAAATCCTTTGGCCGGCCCATTTTCGGCAGGGGGAGTACGCGAATGTTGAGCCTGGGATTGGTCAGCGTAATCGGTTCTTCCCGAATATTCCGGAAAAACCCGTTGAAAAAATCATCATCAAAGAGACCCCGGCCAAAGGGGCTGCGGCGGCGGGATTGTTCGGGGATGCCCAGGACGGCATTCAGTTCCGCTGAAACCGGCTGCTCCCCCTCTTTTACGGCACTGATCGCCGTATCCCAGGTCAGTACGTTATAGGGCGCACCATCCAAGATTTCCTCGGTTTGTTCAGGCTTTTTCTGCAAGTCGCGGCAGGCAAAAGCACCGCCTTCAATGACCGGAAGTGTTCTGAGAGTGGCCTGAACACCCTGGTGAAAATACGCTTTTATTTCAATGGGGAGCAGCTCACCCACATAGGCCCGACCGGCCCTGGGAAGAACCCTCAGAAATGCCGGTTTTCCTTCCTCCCAGCTCATGAGCTGACCTTTAACGATGTCACCACTGTTGCGGGCGGAAGGTCTGTTTTGGAACGGTTGGGGGGAGGGGAGGGCATTGCGCCTTGACGGCCGGGATGTGCCCTTTGTCACGTTTAAGGTGACGGGACCGGATTTGTGGGTTTGGCCATTGATGTCGGCTTCCACCGGTGGGATCACAAATTCACCACTCTGTTCCGCCTGGACCTGAAACAGGTAGCTGGTTGTGGCGGAGACGCGGCCGTTAATGGATTGATATTGACTGCTTCGACCCATGGAATAGAACCGAAGGCCGTCCACGGGGCTCAGGGCCGGTGGGCCCGATGCTTCCCCCGAAACCTGAACCACCAGGATGGCGGCCTCACCCATGGCGATATGATTAGGTTCAATGGCGGCCGAAACATGGCCGTTGGAACTCCCCGAAGCGCTGTTTCCGGCGCCTGTCCCCCAACCCGCCTGGCTTCCGCTGGAAAGAAATGCCACCGCCCCGGCTGCCAGGAGAAACATGACGCCGGCCATCAGAATCGTTCGCAGGGTGACGACCCTTTTTCCCATGGTTTTCCCGAGGTTTTCCATTACCAATCCCTCCTGTTCCGATCCTGAGGCTCGCCGCTCAACCCCGCGGCCGTCATGGGCATGGCTTTCTCGTCGCCCTTGAGGGAATCGAGCAGCCGCTTGGCCTGTTCTTCGCTCATCTGCCCCGGCCGTCGCCTTCTAGATGCCTGTGCCGCCGGTTGCCGGTCGCCTTTCTGTTCCGGTTTGACCTGATCTTTTTTGGTGGAACCTTCTTCTTTTTCAGGGCGGTCCGGTGGCTGCTTCTTGTCTTTATCTAAATCGGCTTTGGCCTGTTGACGGTTTCCCTGATCAGGATTTTTTTTCTGTTGGTCCGCTTTTGCGTTTTTGTTTTGTTGGTTTTGCTGTTGTCTGTCATTATTTTCCGAATTTTGCTTTTGATCTTGTCCGGACTTTTTGTTCTGATTGTTGTTTTTCTGATCCTTGTTTTGATCTTGTTTTGAGCCTTTGTTGCTGGCCTGTTGATTGTTCTTGTTCTGATCTTTCTTATCCTTGTTGTTGCACTTGTCGCACTCTTTCCGTTTCTGGTTTTTCTTTAGCGCTTCGAGCCGTTTTTTTACAAAATCCCGGTTAAATTGGGCATCCTTGTCGTCCGGTTTCAGTTTCAATGCGTTTTCGTAAGACTGAATGGAGGCCTCCCAGTGCTGAATGGTCTGTTGGGGATTCTGTTTTTCCGTTTGTTCACCCTGGCGGTAAAGGGTATTCCCCATGTTGTAGTAGGATTGGTTCTGTAACGGGATATCCTGGATCTTCAAGGACTTTTTAAATGAAGCCAGGGCTTCCGGGTATTGTTTGTCTTTATAGGCCGCTGCGCCCAGGTTGAATTGGAGTTGAGGATCTTCGGGGGCTTTTTGGGCTTCGGATCGGTACCCATCGGCCGCCTGATCGTAATTGCCGGCCTTGTATGCGGCCTCCGCTCCACCCGGCGATGCGTGGGCGCTCCGGTAACCGAGCAGAAGGATGGTCAGCAGGGAAATAGCCCCGAGGGAAGCGGCACCCGCGGTACGCCCCAGCTTCGGCATCCGTCTGTAGGCGGACTTGATGCCGGGGAAAACTTTCCTGCGTCGTTTACGGTCAGAGATGACAAATTCCGCTAGCAGAAGGATAAGGGCCAGCATGAGAGGCCATTGGAATCTCTCAATGGGGACTTTCTGCATTCGCTCGGCCAGCTCATGTTTCGGGACCAGGCTGAGTTTTTCCCGGTAGATGGCTTCAAGGCCTTCGGCCTGTTGTCCCAAAGGTTCGTATCTCCCACCGGTGGTCTCCGCTATTTTTTCAAGCATGGTTTCATCCAGACGGGATTTCACCGGTTGACCCTTTTCGTCTTTTACATAAGCGCCGTCTTTTCCGCCCTGCATGAGGGGAATCAGTTCCCCCGAAGGAGTTCCCACGCCGACGGTGTAAATGGTCAACCCCCTTTCCTTTGCTGCTTTAGCGGCGGAGAGTGCTTCCCCTTCCAGGTCCTCCCCGTCGGTGACCAGGACCAGAATTTTGTGGTTGGCGTCGTTATTAAAGGAGGCTTCCGCTTCATATATGGCACTCGCAAGATCCGTCCCCCCTTGGGGAATAATTTGTGTATCCAGCGCGTCCAGGGAATTCTTAAATGCGTCGTAATCAAGGGTCAGGGGACACATGAGAAAGGCGGTGCCGGCAAAGGGGAGAAGCCCCACCCGGTCCCCTTCCAATTTGGAAACAAAATCCATGATGCCGAATTTGCTGCGCTCAAGACGATTGGGCCTCACGTCTTCGGCCAGCATGCTCTTGGAGGTGTCCACCGCAACGAGAATATCGATCCCTTTTCGCTTGACCTCTTTCCATTGAAACCCCATTTGAGGTCGCGCCAAGGCCACGAAAATCGAGGCCACCGCCAATATCAGGATCACCCGTTTGATCATCCGTTTCCTGGGGGAAACGCCGGAGGTGAGTTTTTCCAAGAGGCGCCCGGAGGCGAATTGCTTTAGCGCAGCGGCGCTCTTTTTCTGGAAATGGTAGAAACTCAAAGCCAGGATTCCGCAGGCCGCCACCCCTGCCAACAACCAGATGGATTGTGCGAATTGCATGGTTTTATTTCCTTTCTTTAAAAGTGAGATTCATTTCAGGGTAACCGTCTAAAACGGGTCTGCTTAAGGGTTAATTCGAGGCCCAGCAGCAGGAACGCCCCCAGGGCGGCCCACAAAAACATTTCGTTTCGATGCTCGAATTTCTTGATTTTCCGCGTTGTGGTTTCAAGTTTGTTGATGTCACCGTAGATTTTTTCCAGTGAGTCGGTGTCCGTGGCCCGGTAATACTGAGCATCGGTCATTCGGGCCACCTGTTTCAGGGTTTTCTCATCAATATCCACCTTTGCGCGGACAATCTTTTTATTGCCGAACTGGTCGGTGATCGGAACCGGCACCTCACCGCGGGACCCGGCACCGATGGTATAAATTTTGATCCCAAGGGTTTCAGCCGCCTCGGCTGCGGTCACCGGCAGAATTTTACCCGCATTGTTCATGCCGTCTGTGAGAAGGATGACGATTCTTGATTTGGCCTTCTGGTCCCGCAGACGGTTGATGCTGCTTCCGATGGCACTTCCGATGGCCGTTCCGTCTTCCACCATGCCGGGATGAATGGTTTGAAGGCGTTTCTGCAGCCATTGATGATCCAGTGTGAGAGGACTGACCATATAGGGTCGGCCGGCAAAAGCCACCAGACCGATGCGATCGTTGGGCCGTTCGTCAATGAATCGGGACACCACTTTCTTGACCACATCCACTCGGTTGACCGGCTCATTGTCAATGGTGAAATCGAGTGCTTCCATGGACCCTGAGACGTCAACCGCCAACATTATGTCGATGCCGCTGGCATCCACTTCCGTGGTGCCGTGTACGATCTGGGGTTGGGCCAGGGCCACCACCAGTGCTCCCAGGGCGAGCATGCGCAGGGTTCCCAGCCATTTGCCGGCCCTTGATTTTCGGGCGCCTGCAATGGCTTTGGCCGTTTGGGCCGATGAATACCGTATGGCCACCGCCGCTCCCCTGCGCCCCCGCAAAAAGGCCAGAAGCGGAAGCAGGGCCAGCAGCCACAAGACTTCCGGTTGCTCAAAATGAAACATTTATCTACCTCCTGCCGTAGCGACTTGATGGGTGTTTTGAAAGTCCTGGCTTCCACTTCTCTTTTTGGGAAACCCAACGCCTTTGAAGCGGTCCTTGAAAAATCTGCCTTTACCTTTGACCCTGCTTTTTCCACTTTCCGCCGTGGCGTTGACCGTTGAAGCGTTCTTTTTCGCTTCTTTAACTGGTTGTGGCCGTGTGGCTTCCACAAACCGCCAGGCGCTTTGGTGCATTCTTTTCATCTGTTCCCTGCTGAAGGTCTGCCGGGCGAATTTTGCCAGATCACAATGAACGAGAAAATCCTGTAGTTCTTCGCTGTGGGGGCCCAGTTCGCTGGCGGTTTCAGCCGCCACCCGGGTGATGAATTCGTGGGTGGTTTTTCGGGTGGCGCGCATTTTGAAGCGGTTTTCGATGTAGGTTCGAATGGTGCCCGATACCATGACCGAAAATGCTTCCGCCATTTCCGGCATCATCAGGGTTTTGGCCTCTTCCAGTTCTTCAAAGGCAATTTCAAAAGCCGCCTTTGCGCTCAACGACCGTCGCCTGCCGAACCTTTTCCAGGCCCCCCAGGCCAGAAGCGCCAGTAAAATTCCTCCCAGCACGTAGAAGAGCCAGAGTCTGGGATCCGGAATATGGATGGGTCCGCGAATGTCTCGGATATCCCCTTTGGGAGCGGTTGAAAGGTCAACGGGGCAGGCGGCGCCATTGAGACTCGAAACCGACGTCTTGGGCGAAGTCGCGACGCTGGCTGGCGGCCCCGTTATCGGTATGCCCGGGTTTGAAGGAATCGGGGCTGTCACCTTTGGAACTTGCCCGGGCGTTGACTGGGTCGATGCCCCGCTCCAGGCCAAGCCGCTGCACCATAGGAAAAACAGCAACAGAAGTGGAATGGTCCTGACAGCCCAATTTTTATGAGTTTTCTGCGTCATCAGTGGCTTCTCCTTTCTCTGGAACCGAAAAACTGCCTGAGATCCGCCAGATAGGAACGTTCCGTGGAAAGTTCCAGCATATCCACGCCCACGGATCGGATAGCCCCTCTGAGTCTGTTTTGGCGATTCTCGGCCAGGTCCTTGAAATGGCTTCGGACCTCGGGGTCGGCGGTATCCAGCTCCACCTGCTCGCCGGTCTCGGAATCTTCGATGGTGATCAGTCCGATGTTGGGGAGTTCCCGCTCCCGTTGGTCACTGACCGATACGGCCACCAGGTCATGGCGGCGTCCCGTAATTCGCAGTTTGGGCCGAAGGTCGCTCAGTGAAGCGTCGAAATCACCGGGCAGACAGAAATCGGAGATGAGAAAGGCCACGGCCCGGCGTTTGATCACCTGGTTGGTGAAATCCATGGCGGCCGCCAGGTTGGTGCCGGTTCCCGAAGGCTGGAAGAAGAGGATTTCCCGAATGACCCGCAGGATGTGGGAACGCCCCTTGCCGGGGGGGATATAGAGTTCCGCATCGTCGGTGAAGAGTACCAGGCCGACCTTGTCGTTGTTGCGCATGGCGGAAAATGCGAGAACGCTTCCGATTTCGGCCATCATTTCCCGTTTGCTCTGCACTGCCGAGCCGAATTCGCCGGAGGCGCTCACGTCAATGATGAGCATGATGGTCAACTCCCGTTCTTCGGTGAATTTTTTTACATAGGCCCGGCCCGTTCGGGCCGTCACATTCCAGTCGATGCTTCTGACGTCGTCCCCCGGCACATACTCCCGAACCTCGTCGAAGTCCATGCCCCGCCCCTTGAAAACGGAGTGATAGTGTCCGGCCAGGGTATCGTCCACCAGACGGTTGGTTTTGATCTCCACCTGCCTGACCTTTTGAAGAATTTCCTTGCTGATGTGGGTGTCCATGTTGCTTTCCTCTTTTTGGGGTGTGTGAACGTCCACGCTTTGCATCAGGGAACCGGTATGGTTTCCAGAATTTTGTTGACCATGTCCTCGCTTGTGAGGGATTCCGCTTCCGCTTCATAGGTGATGCTCACCCGGTGTCTGAGGACGTCCATGGCAATGGATTTCACATCTTCCGGGGTGACGTATCCCCGCCCCTGCAAAAAGGCCAGGGCTTTGCTGGCGGTCTTCAGGTTGATGGTGGCCCTTGGAGAGGCGCCGTATTCAATATAGGGCTTCAGGTCAAGCCCGTAGTTTTCCGGTTCCCTGGTGGCGTAAACGAGGCTGACAATGTAGTCCTTGACCTTGTCATCCATATAGATGGTGTTGACCACGTGTCTCGATCTGATGATGTCTTCCGCCTGGACCACGCGGTTCACTTTGGGCGCGGGTTCGGTGCTGTCCACCGAATCCAGAATAATCCGCTCCTCCGAGACCGAAGGGTACGAGATGACCACCTTCAGCATGAACCGGTCCACCTGCGCTTCGGGCAGGGGATAGGTTCCTTCCTGTTCAATGGGGTTCTGTGTGGCCAGCACCAGGAATGGATCGGGCAGGTTGAAGGTTTCCTCTCCAATGGTGACCTGGCGTTCCTGCATGGCCTGCAGCAGGGCGCTCTGAACTTTTGCCGGTGCGCGGTTGATTTCGTCCGCCAGGATCAGGTTGGAAAAAACGGGCCCCTGTTTGACAATAAAAGAGACATCCCTGGGGTTATAGATCTCCGTGCCGATAATATCCGCGGGCAACATGTCCGGGGTGAACTGGATTCGCCGAAATCCCGTTTGGATGGCGGCGGCCAGAGTATTGAGGGTCAGCGTTTTAGCCAGACCCGGGACCCCTTCCAGCAGGATGTGGCCGTTTGACAGAATGCCTACCAGCAGACGGTCGATCAACATCTTCTGCCCTACGATGACGCGACTGATTTCCTGCTCAAGGGGCCTCACCCAAGCGGAAGCCCGCTGCACCGATTCGTTGATGGTCTGAATGCTGGTGAACTGGGGGCCTGTGGGTCGGATGTTTGTTTCGTTTAAAGGGGATTGAAAATCCTCCTCTGATATGTGTCGGCCTTGTTCTCCTGTTTGAATGTTCATGATCCCTCCTTGTTTCCAAAAAAATGATGGGTCGTTTTTAATTACAGCCTCAGGTTGCCGACACAATAGAATTTCATTCTTACAGCAATCTTTCCTGAACATTACCGCTTGGTAATGGTTCAATTTTTTTGGGGTTTTCAAACGAATCTGATGAGCATTTCCGGAACCTGCTTGACACTTTTTTGGCAAGGAGCGCATAATGAAAGATCTGATTATCAGCGGATTTCAGCTCACTGGGGCTGTTAAACAGTTCCCCGCCGCTTCAGGGAGGGGATTTGAAGGGAAGATTTTTGGAAACCATCGTTGTTGTTCTGATCGTTTGCCTGGCTGCTGGCTATCTGGTTCGGCGGTATTTGAAGAAAGGCAAGAATGCTGGCGGGTGTGCATGTGAAAACATGGAATGCACGCTTAAAGATTCGGATTCGGGACCCACAAAGCATTCTTGCCATGAAATGATTTGTGAGGGCAAAAAGTGCAATGCCGACCCTTTGGAGTAGGCCCATCGAGGGTTTTGATGGTACGGTTTTGTTGGGATTGCACTTGTTGAAGTGCCTTCTGGCGAGGAATTCTGGGTAGTTGAGATTTCTGTGAGTTGGTACTATCTGACATCCCTGGGCCGCGAAGTTACGGCAACTTCACTCAAACTCAAAGAGATGGTTGTTATCCCTGTTTTGAGGGGAAATCTGAATTTCTCATAACACTTCTTGTGTTTTTTACACAGGATGCATTTTGTAACTGTCTATAGGCTTAATTCAATATGGTAACCTGACCGTTCTACTGCATACACACCCGTCGCACCTGGGAAAAATCCGTCAAGCCCAGGCAGACTTTTCGAATACCCTCCTGCATGAGGGTGGCCATGCCGTCCTTTATAGCCTGATCTTTAAGATCCTTTACCTTTGAACGGTTCTGAATCATGGCCTTGATGTCATCTGATCCCACCAAGAGTTCATGGATGGCGGTTCTTCCGGCATAGCCGGTATGACCGCATTTTGAGCAACCTTTAGGCTTATAAAGGACAAAATCATCATTGTAGGTAAAACCGAGCCCGCTAAAACCACCATCATAGGCTCTGACCAACCCTTCAAATTCACTCTTTTCGGGATGGTAGGCTTCCTTGCAGTCGTTGCAAAGGGTTCTAACCAGGCGTTGGGCCAGGACCCCAAGCAGTGCGTCGGCGAAATTAAAGGGATCCATGCCCATATCCAGAAGCCTTGTGATGGTTTCGGGTGCGCTGTTGGTATGAAGGGTGCTCAGAACCAGGTGACCTGTGAGGGATGCTTCAACCCCCATTGTGACGGTTTCCTTGTCGCGCATTTCGCCCACCATGATCACATCCGGGTCCGCCCGCAGGAAAGCCCGCATGGCGGAAGCGAAATTGAATCCGATTTTGGGGTTCACCTGGACCTGGCGGAGACCTTCCTGGGTGATTTCCACGGGATCTTCAGCGGTCCAGATCTTGGTCTCGGGCTTGTTGATATGGCCCATGGCCGCGTGAAGGGTAGTGGTTTTCCCACTTCCCGTGGGTCCGACCACCAGCACGATGCCGTATGGCTGGGAAATCATTTCTTGAAAAGATTTAAGTGCCCATTCGCTCATCCCCATCTGGTCGAGGGCAAGGGGTTTCCCTGCTGCCAGCAGCCTCAATACCACGTCCTCATTGTTTCCGGCCGTCGGGATGGTGGCCACACGGAGCTCAATGTTCAGGGGCGCAAATTTCTTGAACTTGATCTTGCCGTCTTGAGGTTTTCGTCTTTCGGCGATGTCCAGATCGCTCATGATTTTCAGACGGGAGACAATGGCCCGTTTGAAGGTGTATGGAATGGTCTGATATACCTGGCACGCCCCGTCGATCCGGAACCGGATGACGGTATTGTTTTTGCCGGGGCGGGGCTCCACATGGATGTCGGAAGCTTTTCGTGAATAAGCATCGATAATCGTTTTGTTGATCAATTGCACGATGGCCCGGTCATCTTCGGCCACCCCTTCGGTTTCATCAGTCTCGTCGTCATCCTCGGATTTCAATTGCCCTAGAATGTCTTCTATGCTGCCCGAGTCCGGAATGACGTCCTTTCCGCTCCCCACGAAGAAATGATCAATCATACTGAAAATATCTTCCCGGGTGGAGACGCAGTACTCCAGGTCCTTTTTTTGAATGACCCGTTTGATGACATCCCGAGCAGGCAAATAGTCAGGGTTTTCCATTGCCACCGCAATATTTCCGCCCTCTTCGCTGATGGGAACGAAAACATGGGTTTTGAAAAAACCGGGTTTAAGATCCTTTAACAGTTCACCCGGGATGATCATGTTTTCATTGAACGGAACGAATCGCGTTTTGTAGTACTCCGTCAACAAGCTGCCTATGATATTTTTGGAGATCTTAAACTCAGACATGAAAACCGCTTCGGTGCTTTTTCCGGTTTTTGTGGCGATCTTAATGGCTTTGTTAATATCTTCTTCCGGCAAAAAGCCATTGGTGATGAGAAATTGGTATTTACTCGGTCTTGCGGCTTGGGAGGCCTTCTGGTTCTTAAAAATGGCAATGCTCAGGACCTTTGAAATGTCCGTTACCGCCGACTGGTCCGCCTGATTGAAGCACCCGCCGGATTTCTTGTTGATGAGTTGAATGATTCCCAGAAGATAGCGATCATAAACGACCGGTACCACCAGCATCTGTTTCGTGCAGTAGCCGGTTTTCTTATCCCAGGTGGGGTCAAATGACAGGCCCGGGTCAATACATTGCAGTTCATTGGAGTCCCTGACATCTTTGATGTTCAGGAGCTTTCCGGTGGTCGCGCAGTAGCCGGCCAGGCTCTCTTTGCTGATGGGGACGCGGATTTCCACGGGCTCGTCACCGGTTCTGACTTTTGAATATATTTCCCTTCTGGTGCTATCCACCACATAAATGGTCAACCGGTCCGCGTCAAAAAACGCCAGAAGATCTTCGTGGAGTTTCAGCAAAATGTCGTTGGTGTCTTTGGCCGAGTGAATTTTATTGGTGATGTCGTTTAGGCTTTTCTGGTAATCGAGCTGTTCCTGAAGGCTTTTCTTCCCCGTGTCCATACGCAAAGAAATCCCCTTACTGGTCGGTTTTTTTGCAAAAAGTATAGAGAAACAGGCGGGAGAGTCAAGGATAATTTTATTTAGATGAGTTATGTTAAAATAGATAAAAGTGATTTTGGTATTTGTTTTTATTAAAAGATTGACATTTTCAGATGGGTTTGATCAAAATAATGATGAATCTTACATGACGACCACGAAAGAACCATTACGCTTTCTAAAACAGATGACAGGGAGAAAACCATGGCGGACGGGACAAAAAAGCTGGGGTTGATGGGTGCTGTTTTTCTGATTGTATCGAGTCTGGCCGGCAGTGGCATCATCGCGTTGCCGCAGCAGCTGGCGGCGACCGGTTCCATCACGCTGATTTCGTTTATACTGGTCACCATCGGAGCGCTCTTTCTGACCCTGGTTTATGTTCGTGCGGGCACTCTTTTTGATGACCCCAGTCCCACCGCCCTGGCAACCTATGTCAATCCGGTCCTCGGGGCAAAGAGCGGGTTTTTTTACGTCTATGGCAATCTGATTTCCAACGTATCCATTTTGATTGCGGGCCTGGGCTACCTGGCCATGTTTGTCCCCGCACTCAATCATCCCATCGTACTGGGCATTACCGTAATCGTTCTGATATGGCTGTTTGTCGCATTGTCCCTTCGCGGGGTCGGCATTATCACCAAAGTGGTATCCGGCACCGTAACCCTGCTTCTTATCTCGGTCATCATTACTTCCACGGCGGGATGGCTCGATTTTGAGCCTGCCCTGTTTCAACAGAATTGGAATGTCTCAGGCGATTCTTCCGGTAAAGCCATTATGGCCGGATTTGCCATATTGATTTTTGCCTTCGTGGGTGTGGAAAGCGTTGCCACCAACAATGAGCATATTCGTAATCCAAAAAAGGTTGTTCCTGTTGCAACCATTCTGGGCTTTATTATCGTGGCCATCATCTATATCGCTTCCACAACCGTAATTGAAGGGATCTTTCCAGCAAAAGAAATACAGACCGCGCCAGCTTCATTTGCATTATCCATGCAGCACATATGCCACTCGAAAATCATCGGCGATGTGGTTTCCGTGGTGATGGCCGTGGCCTGCATCGCCAGTTTTCTTGTCTGGAACCTGTCATCGGCCAGCGCGGCCAAAACCAGCGCGGACAACGGGTTTCTCCCCAAAGCCTATTCTTATACCAACCAACGCGGGATCAACAGCAAAGGCCTTGTTATCAATGCCGTCATCATGACCGTGGTTGAACTGATCCTCATGATGCTGGGCAGCAACGTGGCCGCCGCATTCAACATCACCGTAACCATCTCGGTTTTGTTGCTTCTCTTCCCTTACTTCTGGTCGGGCATCGCTTTGCTGAAAAAAGATAAGGAGACAGGGTCGAAATCCATCAGCACTAAAATCATTGTAATCATGTCATCCATTTTTATTATGTCTGCCTTTGCATCGGCTACACTTGATGAACTCTGGCTGGTCATTGCCCTGGTTATGGTTATAATGGCCACATATGCAATACTATTTACCCAAAAAGGAGAAACCGCTTAACCCAGGCTACAGATCTAACCGAACCGCAAAGGGTCAGAGGATATGAAATGTTAATTGACAGCCATTGCCATCTGGACATGAAAGATTTTAATAACGACAGGATCCAGGTGATCGAGCGGGCGCAAAGTGAAGGCATCGTCCATATGGTCACCATCGGGATCGATGTGGCAAGCTCGGAGGCGGCTCTGGCATTGGCGCGAGAGTATCCGTTTATTTCCGCAACGGTGGGGTGTCATCCCCATGACGCGGATGAATGCAATACCCTGGAAGTAGAAAAGCTGGCGTCTCTGGCCCTTGAACCTGAAGTGGTGGCTTGGGGGGAGATCGGTTTGGATTATTTTCGAAACTATTCGGAGAAGGAAAACCAGCGAAAGATTTTCAAGGAACAACTGGACCTGGCGCATACGGCAAACCTGCCCGTCATCATTCACGACCGGGACGCTCATGACGAGGTTTACGCCCTGTTGAAGAAAATGGGAAAAGGGAAACGCAAAGGGGTGATCCACTGCTTTTCCGGAGACAGGGATTTGGCGGAAGCTTTTATGAATTTAGGGTATTACATATCGATTCCCGGTACGGTCACCTACAAAAACGCCCATTTTGTCAGAGAGGTGGCGGCAAGCATTCCGCTGGATCGGATGTTGGTGGAAACCGATGCCCCTTTTCTGGCCCCCGTCCCCAAACGGGGGAAACGAAATGAGCCCGGCTTTGTTATCCATACGGCGCGTGAAATTGCCGTTTTGAGAAACATTCCCTTTGAAACCGTTGCCAAGCAGACCACCGAGAATGCCCAATTGCTTTTCGGCCTATCCTGATGACTTCCCCCATCCATGAAACATATCCTTTGATTCTGGCGTCTGCATCCCCCCGACGGAAGCAACTGATCGACCAAATGGGAATTCCGAACCGGGTGGCCCCAAGCCGTGTGCGGGAAGAAGACGCACAGGAACATCCTGAGGAATTATGCCGACACCTGGCCCTTTTAAAAGCAAAAGAGGTTTTTCTCAGGGAAAAAGCCGGCTGGGTCCTGGGGGCGGATACGATTGTTGTGGTGATGGATCAGGTGCTGGGGAAACCGGAAAGTCCAGAGGACGCGGAACGCATGCTTTGCCTCTTAAGTGGAAAGGTCCATCAGGTGATGACCGGGTTCTGTATTTTCGACCCCTCCGGAAGCGTCGCCCATTCCGAATCCGTGTCCACGGCAGTTTACTTTAAACCCCTGAATGAACAGGAGGTTGCAGGCTATATTCGGACGGGTGAACCTTTCGGAAAGGCCGGTGCATATGCCATTCAAGGGGTGGGTGCATTTATGGTGGAATCCATTTCCGGATCCTACACCAATGTGGTGGGGCTCCCCATGTGCGCGGTGATTAAGGCCCTGGTGCGATGTGGTGCCCTTAAATCTTTTCCCTGAGTTTCAACACGTGTAACCAATTTCATCCTTCCGGCTCTATAGCCTAAAAGAACGACTCTAAAGACGCGTCATTTAGTGAGGTCAATTCGGATAATCATTCTGTTGATGATTGAGAGGATATAAAGAGATGGACGGAAAAATTTCCAGAAGATCATTTATAAAGGGCGGCTTGGCCGCGGCCGGCGCGGCGGCCGTATCCACGATCGCGTTGCCGGAAGCGGTGAAAGCCTCTTCCGTTGAAGAACTGGCAACCCTCATTGACATTCGAAAATGCATTGGTTGCGAAGCCTGCGTGGAAGCGTGCAAGGAAGTCAACGAACCGAAATTTCCCGACCCCAAAAAACCCTTTCCCAAGATGTATCCCAACCGTGTCAAGGTCTCGGACTGGTCCGACAAAAAAGATGTAACGGACCGACTGACCCCTTACAACTGGCTGTTCATCCAGGAAGCCACCGTTACGGTGAATGGAAAGGAAGAGACTTTGACCATTCCCAGGCGTTGTATGCACTGCCAGAACCCGCCCTGTGCGGATCTTTGCCCCTGGGGTGCCGCCAGCAAACTGAAAAACGGCATTACACGCATCAATTCGGATTACTGTCTGGGGGGATCCAAATGTAAGAAGGTCTGCCCGTGGCATATTCCCCAGCGTCAGACCGGCGTGGGGTTGTATCTGGACTTGATGCCTGCCTTCGCGGGGAATGGGGTCATGTACAAATGCGACCGCTGTTACAACCGGATCGCCAAAGGGGAGCTGCCGGCCTGTATCGATGTATGTCCCGAAAAGGTTCAGAAAATCGGTCCCCGAAATGAGATCCTGAAAGAAGCCCACGCCATTCAAAAAGAGATCGGCGGGTACATTTACGGGGAAAAGGAGAACGGCGGCACCAACACCATCTATGTTTCTCCCGTCCCCTTTGAAGACTTGAACAGGGCCGTTTCAAAAGGTCCGGGAAGGCCGAATTTGAAACCGAAGAAGAATTCCATGGCTCAAGCGGACAACCTGGCAAAAGCCATGGTGATTGCACCCATGGCGGGTTTGGCGGCGGCCGCGGCAAAATTCTTTGTCGGCGCTAAAAAACACATGGGACCGGAGGGCAAATAGAGAATGAAAAATTCGAATGAAACTTCATTGACATGGGGAAGCCGTGCGCTTAAAAAGGTCTTCATCCTGGCCATGGCCATAACGGCCTTTACGGGATTCGGTCAGATGCCCATTTTTAAACGGTATTATATCTCCGATATTCCGGGAATGGCCTGGTCGGCGGATTTCTACGCCACACATTACATCCATTACCTGGGGGCCAGTGTCTTGCTGGGACTTTTTGCCTATTTTATCCTGGATTACTTTCTCAGCGGGAGAAAACGGTTTCACCTTACCCCTTCGGCTTACCTGCGTATTATTCTCATGGCGGGTATCGTTGTGACGGGTATCTTGAGGGTCTTCAAGAACCTGCCGGATGTGCTTTTTTCGCCGGCATTTACGGTGTTTATCGATATTTCTCACCTGGGCTTTGCCATGGCGTACCTGTTCACGGCCCTTGTGCTGGTTTTGATGAAACGGGGCTGGGTCATGGAAGCGGACCGTTACCAGGCGGATTCAGCATAGAGAGGTGCACCATGCATTGCAAAAATCATCGGGATCGCGATGTTGCCGTTCCTTGCCAGAAACATCTGACCGGTTACTGTAGTGAATGTGTTGATGATGGCATATCCTGCACGGATCCGTCCATTTACTGCAAATTTCGGCCCCAGTGTGTGATCTGGGAACTGGGGCGGGAAGACCGGAAAAAGGCCGTGCTTGAACAGACGTATGAAGCGACCCAAGCAGTGGTTTAGGGATTTCGGTCATAACTCATACCGCATCGCTCAAAAAGACCCGTATGCGCTCAGCGAAAGGATTTTTTTGGCGTTACGTTATGTCAGTAGTGGCACATAAAGCCTCGCGCTTTGTACACCCTTCTCATCTCTCAAGCCATTGGGAAGGTCCATATTTCTTTTCCGGAAAATACAAACGTTCTTCTCAAGATCCCGATTTTTTTCTTGACACGTAGTTATGATGTAGCTATATCGTGATCACATCCGGCTGAAAATTATCGCTCGTTTAACGGTATTTGAGGGATTGAATGACGCTGGATTTGTTGGCCGAAATAGTAATTAAAATATTGTTTTAATATGTAAAATGTTTTGGCTAACCATTTCGGAGACAGTAGGTGGTCTCTAATCTAAAGCGGTAAGCCCCGGTTTTCGGGTTTTTTTGGCAATGCGTTACGTGTCTTTATAAGGATAAGGCCTGAGGGCCTTTTTTATCTGTTTCCGGAGGGAACTTTTTTTTGGCGTTACGTTATGTCATATATGGCATAATATAACATTCGGGCGTTTGCTCAAGTTTCTCCAGGCTTAAAAATAATGGGAAATAGATTCCGAGCGGCCTGTGGGCCGCAGGTGGGTGGAGGAAAAAAATGAGATATGCAGAGACGGGATATAATTTGGAAATCGACCTGGCGACGGGAAATATCGAAAGGGTGGAAACCGATCCCAAATTAATGGAACTTCATCTCGGGGGGCTGGGTACCAGTGTTAAGATACACTGGGATCGGGTCCCGCCTGAAACCAAACCGTTTGATCCTGAAAATCTACTCATATTCAGCTCCGGTCTTTTCAACGGAACTCCGGCTTTCAGCGCTAATCGTACCGTTATCACCTTTATTTCGCCTCAATCGGGATTGTTGGCATATCCGATGATGGGAGGATTTTGGTCGGCGGAATTGAAGTATGCCGGTTATGACAAAGTGATTTTTCGCAATAAGTCCCCGGAACTGGTTTACATATGGATCCACAACGACAAGGTGGAAATCCGTGATGCTGCGCATCTGAAGGGGAAGGGCGCCCTTGAAACGCAGGATCTTATCCGAAATGAATTGAAGCAGCCCGATGCTCAGGTTGCCGCCATCGGCCTGGCCGGTGAAAACCGGATCTTCACGGCGTCCATCGAGCAGTCCCGATCGAGCGCCAGCAGGCTCGGAGGGGGCGCCGTCATGGGAGACAAGGGGATAAAGGCGGTGGCGGTTCGGGGGACCAAAACCGTTCACCTGGCCCGTGGACTTGAGTTCATGCAGCATATGAAAGAGGTAACGGAATATATCAATTTCCGAAATGAAAACCCCATACCCGATGTCATGACCATTTTATCCGGCATCGGTTCGCCCCAGGAAATGGTACACACGGATGAAAAGTGGCACACGGAAAATTTCTCCTGGGGAAATGCTCGGAAGCGGAGAAAGGGGTTTTGGACCAATGACATCAATGACAGCTGGTCGACGACCCAAGTCGGCGCCATAAAGCGCTTGATCAGTTGCTATAACTGTCCGCAGCATTGCGGTGCATTGATTTCCCATGGGAATGTTCCCAGGTACATGATGAAATGCTTTTCAAAACTGACCTATGCAATGGCGGCCTATGTGGACAACCTGGATTTTGGTTTCAAAATCGGTGAGCGCGCCGCGGAATACGGGGTGGACGGATTCTCAACCCCTCAAATTCTGGCTTTCGCTGTTGAGCTCTATGATGCCGGTATTCTGACCGATAAGGATTTTGAAGGATGTCCCACCGATAACGAGGGGCGGTTCTTCTGGTTGCTGGACAGGGTTGTGCGGCGGGAAGGGATCGGAGACATTCTGGCCGACGGCACTTATTGGGCAGCTGAAAGAATCGGCAACGGCGCGGAAGAGTTTGCGCACAATAATATCAAGAAGCACGAGCAGCTCCCTCTCAAGCTGGGAATGCTGGACCCCCTTTATTACCTCATGTATACGACCAACGAAAAGATCAGCATTACCCAGATCGAAGGAAATTGGCCCCAGGCGGCTTTCCCCACGAGGGAGCAGCGAGAGAGGTTCGTGGAGGATTGGCCCCAGCTTCCCGATGAAAAGTTCAAGCAATATCTTCTGGATTGGGAACCACGGGGGGAGAACTCGATTCCCTATTTCCCAACGCCTGAAATGTCCTCTGAAATCGTGGATTGGATGGAGATGCTGCACAACATTGACGATGCCCTCTGTTTATGCGCCGGCATGGGATCTTTTTGTCTGAAGCCGCCCTATCACATCCACAATTACCCGAAATTGATCTCAGCCGCCAGCGGCATGGATATTGACGAAGCCGAGTTGAAAAAGATCGTCAACAGAAGCCGGAATTTGCATCGCGCCTACAATAACAGACTCGGCATGACGAGAGCGGATGAGAAGCCGCCGGAAGACCATTGGAAAAAAAGGTTTCCGGAGCTTGAAGAGGAGCTTCTAACCACATATTACAAGTTCAAGGGATGGAATTATGACGGCATCCCGACGAGAGAACGGTTGCACGAATTGGATCTGGATTATGTGGCCGACGACCTGGAAAAAAGGGGGATATTGAAAGATGGCCAAGATTAAGAAAAAGGTCAAGACAATCACGGTGGATGCCGACCGGTGCAACGGCTGCCGGGGATGTGAGATCGTCTGCTCGGCCTTTCACACTGAACCGAAATACAGCGGCATCAATCCCGCAAAATCACGCATCAAAGTGATTACCCGTCGCCTTGATGACATATGGCTCCCCGTATTCGCCGGGGAATATACGCAGGCCGAATGCGCGGGCCGGGATAAATATATCATCGATGGTAAAGAATATGAAGAGTGTGAATTTTGTCGGGCCGTTTGTCCTTCCAGAGACTTGTTCAAGGATCCGGACTCGGGACTCCCTTTGAAATGCGACATGTGCGAAGGGGAGGAAGGGGGGCCGTTATGCGTGCAATGGTGCTTGAGTGATGTCCTGACCTACGAAGAAAGGGAAGAGGAAGTGGAGGACGAAGAAAGCCAGGAGGAGATGGAGATCGGATTGCGGGCGCTCGCCGACCAGTATGGGATGGACAAGATCATGGAGACGGTGGCCCGGATGTCTCTGGCCAAAAAGGCTTGAATAATCAGGTCCAACAAGGGGTTTAAGAAAGACCGTGGAGAATGTAGCCGACTACAAAGAGATCATTGACGTCATCAAACAGAGCGGTGGTGACGCCTTTAAACGATGCTTCCAATGCGGACTGTGCGACACGGTCTGTCCGTGGAACCGGGTGAGGCCTTTCAGCATGCGCAAACTGGTGCGTCAGGCAACTTTTGGTTTTACCGAGATTGAAAGCGAAGAGATGTGGCTCTGTACCACCTGCGGCAGATGCCCCCGGTATTGTCCCCGGGATGTTCGGCAGATCGAATCGGGAGTGGCCTTGAGACGGGTGGCCACCGAGTACGGGGTTTTTCCCAATTCCGTCAAGCCCCTTCGAACCGCCAGCGGAAGCCTCATCGGCGAAGGGAACCCGTTGGGGGAGGGCCGGAAGGACCGCGGTGCGTGGGTCAAGGGGCATCTGGTCAAGACCTTTTCAGATGAAATGGAGATCCTCTATTTTCCCGGTTGCTACCCCAGTTTCGACCCGAGAGCCAAGAAGATCTCCGCCGCCACGGCCAAAATCCTGAACAGTGCCGGTGTGGACTTCGGCATCCTGGGAGAAAAAGAGAGCTGTTGCGGGGAGAGCATCCGCAAGACCGGGGACGAGGAATTGTTCAGGCGACTTGCCAAGGAGAACATCAAAGCCTTCATTGATAACGGAGTGAAACGGATCCTGGTCTCCTCCCCCCACTGCTACCACACCTTCAAAAACGAATATCCCGAGTTCATGGTCAACTTTGAGGTCATCCATATCACGGAATTGATAGTTGACCTCCTGAAGGAGGGGCGTCTTGAACTCACCAAGCCCGTGGAAAAAAAGATCACCTACCATGACCCCTGCTACCTGGGCCGTCATAACGGCATCTTTGACCAGCCCCGGGAGGTTCTGGAAAGGGTTCCGGGTCTAACGCTAGTGGAAATGCCGGACAAAGGCCTCGACAGCCTCTGCTGCGGCGGAGGCGGCGGCCGGGTGTGGATGGAGACGCCCAAGGGGGAACGGTTCGGCGACCTTCGCATCGATCAGGCCCTTTCAGTGGGAGCGGAACTGCTGGCAACCGCTTGTCCCTACTGCATTACCATGTTCGAGGATAGCCGGGTCACCATGGGAGTGGATGAAAGAATAGAAATCAAGGACATCACGGAAATTATCCAGGAAGCGTTATAGGAACCTGGAAATTATGATAAGGATACAGGAAATTGGAAAAAGAACGGATTGAACAGGTTCGCAACGGTTTCTCGAAGAACGATTTCGGCGACGTGATGGTGCTGGGCGGCGGCGTCAGCGGCATTCAGGCATCGCTGGATCT
Organism: Desulfatiglandales bacterium; assembly: GCA_963663335.2. GTDB lineage: Bacteria > Desulfobacterota > DSM-4660 > Desulfatiglandales > Desulfatiglandaceae > NaphS2. The sequence continues at coordinate 447,030 of CAXXLN010000003.1, forward strand.
GGCCACCGCCGGTTTCAAAGTCTATCTGGTTGAAAAGGCGCCGAGCATCGGGGGGCACATGGCCCAGCTCGACAAGACCTTTCCCACCAACGACTGCTCCATGTGAATTCTTTCGCCGAAACTGGTCGAGGTCGGCCGGCATCCGAATATAGAAATTCTGACGTATACTGAACTGGATCGCGTGGAAGGGGAAGCAGGGGATTTCAAGGTGACCCTGAACAAAAAGCCCCGGTACATCATCGAGGACAAATGCACGGGCTGCACCACCTGCGTGGAGGTCTGCCCGGTGCAGTACCCTGATCAGTTCAACCAGGAGATCAGCCCGAACAAGGCGGTCCACATATACTTTGCCCAGGCCATTCCCCTGATCGCCTATGTGGATGAAAGCTGTCTGTATCTGAAGGAAAAAAAGTGCCTGATTTGCGAAGGTGTTTGCCAGAATGACGCCATCGATTTCAGCCAGGTTCCTGAAAAGGTGGAAATAAATGTGGGCGCCATACTGCTTTCTCCCGGTATCGAACCGTTTCGTCCCGAGGTGCGGGAGGAGTATCGATACAAAGCGTTTAAGAACGTGGTGACCAGCATGGACTATGAGCGTCTGCTGTGCGCCACCGGCCCCTACGGCGGTGAAATAAGACGCGCTTCAGACCTTGAGCACCCCCACAAAATCGCCTGGATCAGTTGTGTCGGTTCAAGACGCGTAACAGAGGGGAATAACAGCTATTGCTCAGGGGTATGCTGCACCTATGCTCAGAAGCAGGTGATTCTGACCAAAGATCACGACCCGGAAGCGCAATGTACCATTTTCCATAACGACATTCGATCCTTCGGCAAGGATTTCGAGCGATACCACCAACGGACCGAAAAGCTCCCGGATGTTCAGTTTGTCAGAAGCTATGTTTCCATCCTGAAGGAAGATCCGGAAACCGGGAACATCACGCTGCGGTACAGCACCTCCACGGAGGGCACGAAAGACGAGGAGTTCAATATGGTGGTGCTGTCCGTGGGATTGAATCCACCGAAAAATGTTGAAAATCTGGCCCATAAGCTCGGTATTGAACTGGAATCCCACAATTTCTGTCAAGGGAACCCGACGAATCCCATGGCGACGACCCGGTCCGGGATCTTTGTGAGCGGGGCTTTTCAGGGCCCCATCGACATTCCCGAATCGGTTTTCAGCGCCAGCGGGGCCGGAAGCCTGTGTGGTCAATTCCTGGACTACCGGCGGGGGAATCTTTCCAAGGAAAGAGTCTATCCCGAGGAAAAGGACGTCTCCCGGGAAGATCCCAAAGTGGGTGTTTTTGTGTGCCATTGCGGCGCCAACATCAGCAGCGTTGTGGATGTGCCGGGGACCGTTGAATACGCACTCACATTACCCAACGTGGTGTATGCCCAGGAGCAGTTGTTTTCATGCGCGACCAATTCCGCCCAGGAAATAACGGATATGGCCAAGGAACAGGGACTGAATCGGGTGGTGGTGGCCGCCTGCTCCCCCAGGACACTTGAACCCTTATTCCGGGACACCCTGCGGGAGGCGGGCCTCAATCCCTATTACTTTGAAATGGCCAATATAAGGGAGCACTGTTCCTGGTGTCACTCCAAGGAAAAGGAGGAAGCCACCCGGAAATCGAAAGACATTATCCGCATGTCGGTGGCGCGGACCGCCCTTCTGGAGCCGTTGCAGGAGTTTGATCTACCGGTTGACAGCCGGGCGCTGGTGGTGGGCGGCGGCATTGCAGGCATGACATGCGCCCTTTCCATCGCCAAACAGGGTCATACGGTCACACTGCTTGAAAAAGAGGCGCAACTGGGGGGAACGGCCAGGCGGATATACAGCACGTTGGGTGGGCTCGATGTTCAGGCCTATGTGCATGAGTTGACGCAAAAAGTTTACCGAAACCCCACTATCCATGTGTATACCAACACCACCATCACGGAGGCGACGGGATATGTGGGGAATTTTGTAACCAGGGTGACCTCCGATCGGGGGAACACGGAGATAAAACACGGCGCCGCCGTCATCGCCATCGGTGCGGACGTATATGCCCCCACCGAATATGGCTACGAAGAAAATGAGCGGGTGGTGACCCTTCTTGAACTGGAGGGGAAGATCGCCGCAAAAGACGAGAGCGTTGTTAACGCCGGCACGGTGGTGATGATCCAATGCGTGGGCTGCCGGAACGATGAGCGGAATTACTGCTCCCGCATCTGTTGCGGCAATGCCGTCAAAAACGCTTTGAAATTAAAGGAAGTGAAGCCTGAAATGGATATCTACATCCTCTTCAGGGACATGCGGACCTACGGTTTCAGCGAGGATTATTACCGGGAAGCGTCGGAAAAGGATGTCAAATTCATCCGGTTCGAACCGGACAATGCACCTCGGGTGGAAAGTGTCACCCAGGGCGGCAAATCTCTTTTGAGGGTTTGTGTGACCGATGAGATCCTGGGGCAGGAACTGGGAATCGATGCGGATTACCTGGTTCTGGCGGCGGCCGTCATCCCTTCGGCCGCAACAGGGGAAATTGCGCGGCAGTTCAAGGTGACCCTGAGCCCGGATGGCTTTTTCAAGGAAGCCCACGCCAAACTGCGCCCCGTTGAGTTTGCAACGGACGGCGTATTCCTTTGCGGCATGGCACACTATCCCAAGACCATTGCGGAAACCATCAACCAGGCATATGGCGCCGCCGGCAGGGTTCTGACGCTGCTTTCACATGAAACCGTGGTAACCTCCGGTGCCGTTTGTGAGGTGGATGAAAAAAGATGCATGGGGTGCGGTGCCTGCATATCCGCATGCACATACGGTGCCATCGAGTTTCGGACCACCAACAGTGGGAAGAAAGCCGTGGTCAATCCCGTCTTGTGCAAAGGAGATGGTCTTTGTAACACGAAATGTCCAACGGGAGCCGTTTTTTTGAAGCATTTTACCGACCGGGCGCTATTGCGTCAGATTGACGCGGCATTCCCACGGGAAGAAACGATTTCCCGAATGGATGCGGCGGTGGGAGACGTGTAGCGGTTGTAAATGAAATGAAGCAGTGATGATTGAATCGGGAGTGAAACAGGAATGAGTACGGGACTCATCTTCAAGCCTAAGATTTTAGGCTTTGTATGCCACTGGTGAGCATACGGCGCTGCAGATATGGCTGGAGTTTCCAGACTACAATACGCAAGCGACATAAGGCTCGTCCGGGTCATGTGCTCGGGCAGGATCGACCTGGAATTTGTTCTCCGGGCCTTCTTTAACGGAACGGACGGAGTGTTTATCGGCGGCTGTCATCTGGGTGAATGCAATTACGTTACCCATGGCAATTTCGATGCATTGAACATGGTGCTCTTGTGCCGGAAAATCATGGAATACCTGGGGCTGAACCCTGAAAGATTGAACATTCGCTTCATGTCCGCCGGCGATGGTATTCCTTTTGCGCAAATCATGAGTGACTTCAGCCGGAAGGTGAAACAGTTGGGGCCCCTTTGCACGGGTGAAAGTGAAGAAGCGGACCCGAAGGCGTTGTCTTCCAAGATTCGGGAGGTGATAAAGTTGATCCCCTACATAAAGATCGTTAAAGGAGATAAGCTTTCCGTTCATCTGGAAGATCCCGAAGAATACGAGTCCTTCTTTTCCATCGATGAGATCAAACGCCTGTTTGACGAAGTTCCCGCCTATTATATCGATCCGGAAAAATGTAAGGCCTGTATGATTTGCGCCAAACGATGCCCCGTTGAGGCGATTACGGGGGCGAAAAAACTGATCCATGTGATTGATCAGGAAAAATGTATCAAATGTGGAACGTGTTTTGAGGCTTGCCCCCCGAGATTCGGGGCGGTGACCCAGATTTCCGGCGAACCTGTTCCCCTTCCTCTTTCTGAATCTGAAAGAACCATTCAGAGAGTCAGAAAGACCATTGCATAGCCTTTTCCATGGGCGTTAAAAATATTGCCCTAAAAAAAAAGGATAGGGATGAAGGGTTTGCCCGGTTGGCAGCAGTGATTCCCGAAGGTTTTCCACATGATGATCGGTCCTTATACCTATGATGAATTTTTTGACCGGGTCAAACGGTTTCATGGTCATGTTGCCCCCGGTGTTGTAATGGGTGGTTTTATGGTCGACCTGGCGCTTAAGAACCTGCCGGAAGGGGAATTTTTCGACGCCCTCTGCGAAACCCGGGCCTGCCTGCCCGATGCGGTTCAACTTCTGACCCCCTGCACCATCGGTAACGGCTGGCTCAAAGTAATCAACATGGGCCGGTACGCCCTGACCCTTTATGAGAAATTCGGCGGCAAAGGGGTGCGGGTTTATGTGGATGCCCCCAAGACCGATGCCTGGCCGGAATTGAAGAGTTGGTACTTTAAATCAAAGGAAAAAAAAGAGCAGAATTTTGAACGGCTCATGAGTGAGATCAGGGAGGCGGGGGCCGGTGTCTGCAGTTTGCAGAGAGTGCAGATGGATCACCGTTTTATGGAAGTGAAGCACCGTAACGGGTTCAGGGTTTGCGTTTTGTGCGGCGAAGCCTACCCCTCCGGTGACGGCGCCATCTGCCGGGGTTGCCAGGGGGATGCCCCCTATGTGGCCGTGGATTCGGCTTCGAGCGGAGCAGATCCCGTGGAAGCGGACCTGAAGGCCATTCCGGTGGAGGATGCCGTGGGACAGCATGCCCTTTCCGATATGACCCGGATTATTCCGGGGCGGGAAAAAGGCCCCGCCTTCCGCCGGGGTCAGGAAATCAGGGCAGGGGACGTGTGCCGGTTGCAGAAAATGGGGCGCGGCAGCGTCTACACCACTGAAAATACGGAACCGAATGGGGCCTGGATTCACGAGGATGAGGCAGCCCTGGCCTTTGCCGAGGCCATGGCCGGTGAAGGAGTTCGCTACACGGAAAAACCGAGCGAGGGAAAAGCCGATTTCATGGCGCTTCAAGACGGCCTTTTGTGCTTTGAACGGGAGCGTCTGGAGATGTTCAACATGGTGCCGGGGGTGATGTGTGCCGCCCGGCAGACTTATTCCGTGATCGGCGGGGGGTTCCGGTTTGCGGGGACCCGGGCGATTCCTCTATATCTCGCCCGCCGGGATTTTGAGAAGGGTATGCGCGTGCTGGAAGAAGGCCCCCTTTTCACCGTTCGACCGTTGCGGTCGGCAAAGGTGGGTATCCTGGTAACGGGAACCGAAATTTTCAGGGGGCTGGTGGAGGACAAATTCATACCCATTATTCGGAACAAGGTTGAAAAACTGGGCAGTCGCGTGGTGGATGCGGTGATCGCCCCGGATAAAAGAGAGGCCATTCAAAAAGGAATTCAGCGCCTGCTGGATGCCGGCGCCGATCTGATCGTCACCACCGCCGGGCTCTCCGTGGACCCGGACGACGTAACCCGGCAGGGTCTCATGGATGCGGGCGTGCAGGATATGCTCTACGGCGTTCCGGTTCTGCCCGGAGCCATGACCGTAATTGCCCGCATTGGCGCGGTGCCGGTCTTCGGCGTACCCGCCTGTGCTCTCTATTTTAAAACCACCAGCCTCGATCTTCTCCTGCCGCGTCTTTTGGCCGGCTTGTCCATCACACGTCGGGATCTGGCTCAGCTGGCGGACGGCGGTTTTTGCCTCAACTGTAAAAAATGCACCTATCCAAAATGTCCCTTCGGAAAATAGAACTCGATATCCTTAATAGGGCGCGGGCACGGCGGCAAGGTCGAAAGAAGAGAACAGATATGTTTATGACGCCCGTTGTGGGAATTACCACACAGGTGATACGCCGCGACAAATGGTACAAATATGTCGGAGACTTCGGTTTGGATGCCGTTGAAATCAATCGCCAGAATTCCAAACTGCATTTCAATCTTTTTTTCCTGGAAAAAGTCAAACGGTACCTGGAAGGATTCGATATCAGTCTTCATTCGGGAACTGCCGGGATTTTCCAGCAAATTGAGACTTTTACAAGCGCCAACCTCGCCATATTGACGGCCGAAGTGGACGTGTGCCGTTTTCTGGAAGCACGTCAATTGGTATTTCATCTAAACGACGGCTTTATGTCTCCCGAACACAAAAAACGTTTGAAACAGGTGATTTCCCATGCGGCCGATTCGGGTGTGGAAATGCTCTTCGAATCCAACAGCACGTTGGTTGCCCGTTATGCCTATGATGTCCTCGAAAATTTTCCGGAACTCGGATACGTTCTGGATCTGGGACATCTCAACAACGGCTACGGGAATAATCGACTCGGCTGTGAAATCGATACCTTTGTTGAGACCGTAAGGGACCGGGTGGTTTACGTTCATGCCAGCAATAATTCGGGCAGGCGGGATGAACATGAGGGACTGGAAAATGGGACATTGGATTGGCGACGGGTTTTAGCGATGCTCGATCTTTCAAGAATTGAAAAAATTATTTTGGAGGTTCGATCCGTGGAAATGATCGATACGTCCCGGACGAAATTGATGCAATTTCTTGGAGGAGATATTCCGGAACAACAATACCGTTTTGTTGGATGGGGTCGTTGAGCTTGATCCGCGCCTCTTACGGCGAGTATCAGTGTTGTGCCACAACCTCGATCGGGTTTCGCAACAGGGAGTATACCCGTTGGGGTTGATTGATCCCCTTCAAGGATACGAGCCCCAGGTCATAGACGGGCCAAAGCCCGTCAATCATTTTGCGGGTCTCCTCTCCGATGAGGATATCACCTCCTTGGGCGTAGTCCGCCAGCCGCGCCGCCAGGTTCGTCACCGGACCCGTTGCCGTGTAGGTCATGCGGGTTTCAAGAGTCCCTTTGAAAACGGTCATCCCCAGCAGTGCCACACCGGAATTGATGCCGATGTTGACGTTGACCGGGTCGAAATGGGTTTGTATCCGACTGTTGAGTTGACGGTTTCGTTCATGAATGTCAAAGGCGGCCTTCACCGCATTGACGGCGTTGCCGGCGGCATCCCCATCCTTGAAGATGATCATCAGGCCATCCCCGGCGGTTTCGTTGATATCTCCACCCGAGCGGTGAATGGGGTCAACAAAGTTGGAAAACATTTCTTCCACCATGTCGTTTACCTCCACCGCGGTTTTGTTGGTGCTGAGCCGGGTATATCCTTCCAGGTCCAGAAAAAGGACGGATAGTTCCCGGCTTTTCTTCTCCTGTTTGAGCAACTCGGGGTTGGTTTCCACGATGCGTCTCACCGATTGCGGCACAAAGGGGGATAGATGGGCCAGTTTCTGACTGATTTCAATTTTCTCCTGAGTGATGGCCCAGTGGTTTTTGGCAGTCATGATGGCGTTGCCGGCTATTTCGGAAAGGTCTTTCATGAGATAGAAGTCTTTTCTCGTAAACCTGGCGCCGGGCTGGGAGACCACATTGATGACCGCCAGAATATCATCCTTGACAAATACAGGCATGGCGGCCTCGGGGCCGGTATCAACGGTGGTGCCGTCGGGTCTCACGATGGGATCGGTCTTGGAGATGACCACCCCTTTTCGGGCGGATAGGGCTTTCTGGATGGCGGGTCGAGTCTTTTTGCAGGATAGGCAGTTGACCGGCCGGTCGTACAGCGCGCATTGAAGGGGTCTGGTGTATTTCTGCGCATCGGGATCCAGCAGGATAATGCAGGTTTCCATGGATGAGGGGATCAGGTTTCGGGCTTCCGAACGCAGCGTTTCCAGAATCTCATTGACTTCAACGGTGCTGGCAAGCTTTTTGGTAAGACGCCGCTGTGCTTCAAATCGGTCTTTATAATATTTTTTCATGAAAACCCTTTTCCCCGTATCGGCATATGATCTCTATTTCAGTGATTCCGCCAGACGTTCAAGCCCTTCCGTTATGGAAATTCCGGGCGTGTATCCCAAATCCTTTCGTGCCGCACTGATGTCAAACCAATGGGCCGTTGAGAGCTGTTTGGCCAGAAAACGCGTCATTGGGGGCTCCCGTTTAAGTTGCAGGGTACCATAAATCAATTCAAGGAGCCAGCCGGCAACGTAGGCAAGCTTTTCGGGCACAATACGGTCGATGGGATCAAGATCGGCAGCTGCCAGAATACGGTCCATCAAGTCGCCGATATCAACGGGTTCTCCCTGACTGATGAAGTAGGGTTTCCCGGAAATGGCAGATCCCGGAAAAAGACGTTCCAGCGCCAGGATATGAGCATCCACCGCGTTATCGATATGGACGCAGTCCACCGGATGAGGCTTTTTCCCGACCCTGGCGAGCCGGCCCGATTTCCTTCGTTCAATAAACCGGGGCAGAAAATTGGGATCACCGGGCCCCCAGATCAGGTGGGGCCGAAGGGCCACCGTTGCGAGTGATGTGCCGTTGGCGGCAAGCACTTCGCGTTCCGCCATGGCCTTGGTTTTGGGATAATTGGCCAGATAGGTTTCGGGGTAGGGCACCGATTCGTTGACCCCCTCCATGCCGTCCCCACCAAAAACCACACTGGCTGAACTGGTATAAACGAGCTTTGAAACCCTTGTTTCAAGGCACGCCTCAATAACGTTACGGGTTCCCCTTACATTGGCGGCAAAATACAGACCGTAGTCGCCCCATATGCCCGGTTTGGCGGCCACGTGGTATACCGCGCTACACCCTTCAACCGCAGCCAGAACTGCACTTTTGTCCACCAGGTCGCCTCTATGACACTCCGCCCCGAGATCGCGCAATTCCGGGTAATCGCCGCGGGAAAAGCTGCGGACACGGTCTCCCCGTTCCAGCAGCCGTTTGACAATGGCTTTTCCTAAAAATCCGCCGCCGCCGGTCACAAGAATCTTCATGGTTTTTTGCGCTTCCTTTCTTCGGCCAGTTTCTTTGCAGCCCAAACCCCCAGACGTTCCCGATAGATTTTGGCGTTATGTCGAATGTCAACGGGGAACCCATCATGAAATAGAATGGTTTTAATCTCTTTTGTATGGGGAAATCGGGCGCCCAGTTCAAGGAGTTCCTTTTTGACCGTATCTTTGTGGACGTTTTTTAAATGGTCTTCCAGTTCAACACAGAGGACGGGATGTACCTTTCCATCTGTTTCAACCCCTGTAAGCGCCGTTCGGAAAACGGCTTTGTGGGTATTGAAGACCCCTTCGCAGGGAATGGTAAAATAGGTTCCCGAAGGGGTGACGACACGGTGGGATTTTCGGCCGAAAAACCATAGCCGCCCCTTTTCGTCCAGTGTGCCGAGATCGCCCATGCGGTGCCAGAAACCTTTTCCCTCTCTTACGTGGATTTTTGTGAGTCGTGTTCCCCGATCATCCTTGTAATAGGAACCCGTGGCCACGGGACCTTTGACGGTGATTTCCCCCACTTCTCCCGGTGGCAGTTTGAGGGAATCATTCCATTTTCCAATGGCGTCATCACTGATGGGAACCACGCAGATTTCCATTCCATCCACCGGTTTTCCCACGCAGACGCCTTTCCCCTTGTCGGTTTCGTATCGGGTGTCCCACAGAATTTCGCGACTGCCGATGGAGGAAACGGGCATGGCTTCCGTGGCCCCGTAACCTGTGTGAACCTGGGCGTTCGATTCAAGCATGGTGCAGAAGCATTCCAGGACGGCGGGGGGCATGGGCGCTCCGGCTGCGATGACCCGGCGAATGGTGGGGAGTTTGATGCCTCGCTTGTGTCCGTATCGTCCCACGCGGTTGATGAGCGCCGGTGAACCGAACATGTTGGTGATGCCGAAATCTCGAACGGTTTCAATGATCTTTCGGGGGTCCACATGGGCCGGCCGGGTGGGGTCCATATCCGGAATCACAACGGCCATGCCGAGTGCCGGGCCGAAGAGGGCAAACAGGGGAAAGGTGGGGAGATCGATTTCCCCCGGTTCGATGCCGTAGGTCTTCCGAATCGATTCCACCTGGGCCGTGAAATTGCCGTGCGTGTAAAGAGCGCCTCTGGGCGGGCCGGTGCTGCCGCTGGTAAAAAGAATGGCCGCTATTTCGTCCTTTCCCGTCTGCGCCATGGGACTTAAAGCTGCGGATCTTCCAATGGCCCGAACCTCTTTCAGGGTGAGGCCTTTCCAAAATAAACGTTTCCCAACGGTAATGAGGGTTCGAATGGTTTTCCGGCCCCATCCCAACAAAAGGCGCGCCGCATGGGCCTCCGGGATCCCGATAAACGCCTCGGGTTCTGCTCGCGCAAGGCATTTTTTCAGGTTGCGAATGCCGATACCGGGATCGATGAGTACGGGAACGGCGCCGGCTTTGAAAATGGCGAATGTCAGTGCAAAGAATTCAAGGCTCGGTTTCACCATCAGCGCGGCGCGGACGCCTCTGCCGATGCCGGATTGTTCCAGGCCCCGTGCAATCCAGTCGCTTTCAAGATCCAGTTGACTAAAAGTGTAATGGGTATATTTAACCCGGCCGTTTTTGTCACGGCCCGCCGGGAAGGTCACTGCCGGCCTGTGGGGCTGTTTTTGGGCCATTAGAGGCAGATAGGCGGCAATGTTTTCGAAATCAGGCATGGTTTTAAGGCGCAACGGTTTTCATTAAAGAGGATCACCAACGGACTTCCATCATCGCGCAATTCAGTCCGCTCCCGATCCCCATGAGAGCGACCCGATCGTTTTTGTGAATGCGGTCTGCCTCAAGGGCTTTAGAAAGGGTGATGGGGATGGCGGCGGGGCCCACATTGCCGTATTCGGGAAATGTTTTAAAGACTTTTTTGTCCTCCAGTCCGAGGAGTTCGATCAGTTTGGCGGTGTGGACAGCGCTCACCTGGTGCAGGATGAACTGATCCAGGTCTTCAGGGCGCCATCCCAGTTCTTCCCTGGCTTTGCCGAATGTGACGCCGGCCAGTTTGAGCCCCGCTATCATCAGTGCGCTGGCATCGGTCTGCATGCCATCCACCTGGCCCCTGCAAAGGCTTTTGTGCTCGGTGGCAGCCAGACTTACGCCACCGAGCAACCGATGGCCTTCAGGCGCCAGATCGGATCTTGCCAGAACCATGGCCGCACCGCCGGAACCCAAGGTAAAGGTGGCAAAATTGTCACGAAATGTCTTTTCATCACAATCGGGGGCCAAGAGTCGTTTTATGGTGGTTTCTACGACGAAGCGGCTTCCTTCTCCGTCCACCACAATACCGTAATCCACCTGGCCCCGTTCGATCATATTGCCGATAATTTCCATGCCGTTTAAGAACGCAAGGCAGGCATTGCCCACATCGAAATTCATGCATTCAGGGCTGAGTCCCAGATTTCCGTGCACAAGGCATGCTACCGAAGGCTCAATGAAATCCCTGCAAACCGAGGTGTTCAGAAGAATGCCAAGTTGTGATTTGTCGATCCCTGCATCCAAAATGGCTTTTTCAGCCGCCATGGTGGCCGCCTCGCTGGGCTGCCGGCCCGGTTCCCAGAAGCGCCTGGCCGTAATGCCGGTTAATGATTGGATAATGTCTTTCTTCGCCTGAATCCGACTTAAGAGGGGTGAAAGTTGTTCTCCCAGTTCGACCGAAGTGACGCGTTGGGGTGCATCCACATGGGCCAGGCCGATGATGGACACATTTTGAAATTTCATGGGGTAAATCCTTTCAACAAAGTGGGTTCGGAAAAACCGTTGCAACAACAATGGTCATCTGTGCCGGTTTAATAAAAACAGGAAATAACCTAAGCCATTTTAAAGATCCGGTTTGTTATCTGGAACCGTTCCCTGGAATCAGCCCCCGGAGGATGGATTGCGCCTAAAATGACATTCGCACATTCTGAATTCAACTCGATGAATTTCGCGTTGGGGAGATGGGCAAATTCGAGATGGCGTGAAGGGGTTGCGTTCACAAAAAAAACAGCGAAATTTTTTTCTTAACTAACTCAATGTGGCGTTAATTTTTCCTTTAAGTTTTCTTTTTTTCTGAAATAACAACTTATTTGCGAATGTGCAACAAGAAAGCGCAAAAAGTGAGCATTCTTTTTGAACGGGGTTTCCGATAGGCTTTTCCATAACGGTTCCGCAAAGAAACACCCCGGGCGAATCCCGTTTCGCCCGTTCGATATACGCTTACGCCTCCTGTGATGCGCCGATCATGGCGGTATTCAATCAGCCAAGAAAGATCCATAGCAAAGACGATAAAGAAATGGCTTTGGCGCCAAGGGGAAATGGAGTGTGAAAACCCGTAAATCCAAGGGGTTCAAATGGTGAAAACGAAGAATCCCTTACCCCTGTTTGTACTTTAAACGGTGCGATTTCCTCTGCTTTCTATTACGTGGCGTCTTGCGAAAGAAAACGACAGTTGTTATAGATAATAAATTAATTGTATGCTGACTATTTTGAATATGTAAACCGTGTCGAAATAGGAAGGCAGGGAATAAGGAGATAGGTGATGCTCAAAATAGAAGACTTGCAGGTGAAGCTGGGAGAAAAGGAGATCCTGAAACACATTGATCTCGAAATCAGCCCGGGTGAAACCCACATCCTTTTTGGTCCAAATGGGAGCGGCAAGACATCCCTTTTGATGACCATTATGGGATATCCCCAGTACGAAGTGGTTTCCGGGAGAATCATATTCAAGGGTGTGGATATTACCCATGCACCCATCAATGAGCGGGCAAAATTGGGTATCGGTATGAGTTACCAGCGGCCCCCTACCATCAATGGGCTCAAGACCCGGCAGATGGTGAATTTATGCGCGGGTGGAGAAATTGATGAGGCGGCCCTGGCGCGGCGTGTCAATTTTGAGGATTTTCTGGATCGGGATGTGAATGCGGGATTTTCCGGCGGTGAAATCAAACGGTCCGAGTTGTTGCAGTTGATGGCACAAAAACCGGATTTGATGCTGTTTGATGAGCCTGAATCCGGCGTGGACATGGAAAATATTTCCCTTGTGGGCAATACCATTGCCGAACTGCTTGAGAAACACATTCCATCGTCAAAGGATCGCTCTAAAATGCAGGCCAAGGCCGACAGAAGCAAAATGGGTTTGATCATTACCCATACGGGATTTATTTTGGATTATGTTTCGGCCGATAAGGGGCAGGTGCTCTACAACGGGAAGCTCAGTTGTGTGAGCAACCCCAGGGAAATTCTTAATTGCGTGGGCGATACCGGGTATGAGGAGTGCGTAAGATGCATATCGACGAACAATTTACACTAAAAGCGAAAGAAGCAATTGACAAAAAGGGCGCTATCGGTCCGGATGTGGACCTCGGTGCATATGACGCATCGCCCTCTTCACATGCCGATATGGCGGACGATGATCTTCTCAATTTGCCAAAAGAGGAACGGGCGCAACTCCTCATGGCGGGGCTCGATGTGACGGAAAAGGAACGGGGGGGCACCTATCTGCAGATGAACACCCGTGCCGTCCATTGCCATAGCTCTCAGGGCGGTATTGAAGTTTTTTCTATTCAAAAAGCGCTGGCGGAGCAGCCTTGGGTTCGCGACTATTACTGGAAGCTGGCGGATGTGGGAACGGACAAATATACCGCTGCCGCCCAGTTGGGGCTGCATGACGGCTATGTGATACGGTCCCTGCCGGGGAGCAAGTCGGTCTATCCCGTTCAGGCCTGCCTCTATATGCATAAGGACGGCATGCAGCAGAATGTGCACAACATCATTGTTGCGGAGGAAGATTCCGAACTTCATATCATCAGCGGATGTGCCACATCTCCCCATCTCAAGCGCGGGCTTCATGTGGGAATATCGGAGTTTTTTATCAAGAAGAACGCCAAAGTCACCTTCACCATGATTCATAACTGGGCTGAAGGAGTGACGGTGCGGCCCCGATCCGTGGCCAGGGTGGAGGAAGGGGGCCTTTTCGTCAACAACTATATTTCCATGAAACCGGTTCGCAGCATACAGATGTACCCTACCACCCATCTGGTGGGTGAAGATGCCGTGGCGCGGTATTACAGCATTGTGGTGGGCAGCCCCGGTTCCGAATATGATCTGGGAGGGCGGATCTTTCTCAAGGCGAAAGGAAATCGTGCGGAAATTGTCGCCCGGACCATCAGCAACGGTGGAAAGATTGTCGCCCGAGGGCATATGGTGGGAGAAGTCCCTGACATCAAGGCACATCTTGAATGCAAAGGCCTGTTGCTGAATGGGGGTCTGATCCATGCCATTCCGGAATTGGAAGGGCACGTGGATGGGGTGGAAATGAGCCACGAAGCTGCCGTGGGCAAAATCGCTCAGGAAGAAATTTCCTACCTCATGAGCCGGGGGCTCAATGAGGAAGAAGCCACTTCCACGATTGTTCGAGGATTTTTGAGCGTGGACATTCCGGGGCTTCCCCCTCAACTTCAGGCCCAGATCGACCGTGCCATAGAAGAGAGTGATAAAGATGTCATGTAGGTTTTGAGGTGTTAATGATGGCGGAAAGAAAACCCGGGGATCCGGAACGGGGTATGGTCGTTCCCTCTTTGTCTGAATTGAGAGGCAGGCAGTCCGTGCGGGCGACTTTCAGACTCAGCGGAAAGGCCATTGAGGCCATCAGCGTGGCAGCCACCCATATGGGGATTAAACAGAAGTCCCTGTTTGATCATTTGATCGATGATGTGGAGTCACTGGTATTGCTTGCTCAGGAAATTGAATCCAACCGATTTTTGCGACTCAAACGGGTTCAGAAAACCTTTGTTCTGAGCCGGCGGACGCTTTGCAGTCTTGAGGAAGTCTCAAAGGATTTTGATACGCCGAGAGACGCGCTGGTGGAATATTCAATCGCCAGGCTTCTGCCGGTCATAGAGGAAGAGCGAAAAAAGCATGAAGCGAGAAAGAAATTCTTGTTGGAAATCGAAACGTATCTTGAGCAAGGCAGGGAGATCAGCGAAAAGGTTCAGGACGCACTGGGAGAGGACGATATGCTCAGTGAAAAACTGAGCGGTGCTGTTTCCAATTTGCGAAGCGCCTATGAGGGGATGGCATCTTTCGTGGAAAAGGGAAGGGGTATTGAAGAGTTTTGAGGTTGCGCTTGTTGAAAATGCCGGAAAACTCTGATAAAGGATGATGAGCGCGGTTGCGAAGGGGGTAACGGATTCTTTTTTTAAATCCGGCCTGGTTTTGGAACAACCGAAAATTACGAATGCTGGCTGCGAACAGAGGATGAGGATGTGAATGATATCCAGGAAGAGATTATAGAAGAAACGGCTGAAACGGAATCGACTGAAGAAAGCTTTGCCGAGTTGTTTGAAGCATATGACAACCATACAAGAGATGACATTCGAGTCGGGGATAAAATCAGCGGGGAAGTGATATCCATCGGCAGGGATTCTGTTTTTGTAGACACCGGAACACGGATTGACGGTGTGGTGGAAAAAGGTGAGCTATTGAATGAAGATGGCGAACTCACCTGTAAGGTGGGGGATGTTCTGGAGCTTTACGCCATCTCCACCAGGGGCGGGGAAATACGGCTTTCAAAGGCGGTTTCAGGCAGCGGCGGTGGTGGTATTGAGCTCTTACAAGATGCCTTTGAGGAATCGATCCCGGTGGAGGGTAAGGTGAACGCCTTGAACAAAGGCGGTTTTGATGTGTTGCTGGGCCAGAAACGGGCCTTTTGTCCCATCAGCCAGATGGATCTTCATTATGTCGAAAAACCGGAAGATTATGTGGGACAAACCTTTGAATTTCTCATCACGGATTTTGAGGAAGACGGCCGCAACATTGTGGTTTCCAGACGGAGACTATTGGATAAGGCCGTGGAAAAGGCTCGCAAGATCTTCTTCAAAGATCTCGTGGCAGGCGATGAGATGGAGGGCAGAGTCACCAAACTGATGCCCTTTGGTGCGTTTGTGGAGCTGACCCCGGGGGTGGAAGGACTGATTCATATCTCCGAACTTGGGTGGGCCCGCGTCGAGACCCCGGCGGATGTGCTTCAGGTGGGTGACAGGGTACGGGTTAAGGTGCTTGGGGTGGCGCCGGATGAAAAATCCGATCAGATGAAGATTTCCCTTTCCATCAAACAGACCCTCGACGACCCCTGGCTGACGGTGGCGGAACGGTTTAAGGAGGGGGATGTGGTTGAGGGGAAGGTGAGCCGCTGCGCACCGTTCGGCGCTTTTGTGGAAATCGAGGCGGGGATTGAGGGGTTGGTTCATATCAGCGAGATGAGTTATCGAAAACGGATTCTGAAGAGCGAGGATGTGGTCTCGCCCGGCGATATGATTCAGGTGGCGATCAAGGAGATCGACACCTCCCGGCAGCGGATATCGCTCAGCATGCGCGAGGTGGAAGGTGACCCCTGGGCAGGGGTTGCCCAGCGGTACCGTGCCGGTCAGGCGGTGGAAGGCGTTGTTGAAAAACACGAAAAATTCGGGGTCTTCGTCTCCCTGGAACCGGGTATTTCGGCCCTTCTGCCCAAGAGCCGGATGCGGGAATCGGCCAGGCCGGGAAACATTGAAAAAACAAAACCGGGGGATGTCATATCCGTGGTGATTGAAAACGTCGATATTGCCGAGCGAAAAATTTCCGTGGGTCCCGGAGATGCGCAGGATGAAGGGGAATGGCGCCGTTTTGTCCCCGACAAAAACGAGGGGATGGGGTCTTTGGGGGAGAAATTGAAACAGGCTCTTGCGGCAAAGAACAAAGGCTGAAACAGGCCTTTCGGAAGGAGCATCCGGATGGTATCTTCAAAAAAACCGAGCGTTTTCATCGCCACCCTGTTTTCACTTTTTTTGCTTCTTACGGGTTTTCGGCCTGTCCACGCGGCGGACTGGGGCGATTTGATGAACACCGTGAAGAAGGCGACGGAAGCGACCGGGCAGGGTGACAGCCTCTCCACGGGGGAGATTGTGGATGGCTTGAAAGAGGCCCTTGAAGTCGGGACGGACAAGGCCGTCAAAGCGGTGGGCCAGAAGGGCGGGTATTTGGATAATCCGAAAATCAGGATTCCCCTTCCCGGTTCCATTGAAAAGGTCCGGGGAATGCTCAAGGCATTGGGGTACGGTTCCCAGGTGGATGAATTCGACAAAAGCATGAACCGTGCGGCCGAGATCGCCGCTCCCAAGGCCAAGGCCATTTTCTGGGAGAGCATCAAACAGATGTCTTTTTCCGATGCCAAGGGCATACTGAATGGCGGCGACATGGCTGCCACCAATTACCTCAAGGAAAAGAGCTCCGGCCATCTGGAGGAGGTTTTCCGGCCGATCATTCACAACGCCATGGGTGAGGTGGGCGTCACCAAACGGTATCAGGGCCTGTCCAAGCCCCTTGAGAGCCTTCCCTTCGCTCGGGGTGCGGTCCCGGATCTGGACGGATATGTCACCGATGGCGCCCTGAATGGTCTTTTTTACATGCTGGGACAGGAAGAGAAGAAGATTCGTGAAAATCCCGCGGCAAGGGCCACGGACCTCTTGAAAAAGGTCTTCGGCGGGTCGTGAAAACCACATGATAATAAGGAGATACGGCCATGGAGCTGGACGGTAAAAAGATCATCATCCTGGTTGAAGAATTATTCAATGACCATGAATTCTGGTACCCCTATTACCGTTTGAAGGAAGCGGGTGCGGAAGTGGTGGTAGTGGGGTCGGGGAGTGACGAAACGTACAAGGGAAAATCGGGAACCGTGGCCAAGCCGGATGTCAGTGCCGATCAGGTCAATGCCGCCGATTTTGACGGTATCATCATTCCCGGCGGGTATGCCCCGGATATGATGCGGCGTCATCCCAAAATGGTGCAACTGGTCAAATCCGTTTTTGAAGCCGGCAAGGTGGTGGCGGCCATCTGTCACGCCGGGTGGATGCTGGCTTCCGCCGAGATACTGGAAGGTCGGACGGTGACCTCCTTTTTCGCCATCAAGGATGATCTGGTCCATGCGGGTGCGACCTGGGTGGACAAAGATGTGGTGGTGGACGGCAACCTGATCACCAGCAGAACCCCGGATGACCTTCCCACCTTCATGAGGGCTATTATCAAGGAACTTGGATCATAGCTCACCTGCCCAATCTCCCAATGTGGCAAAGAAGACCAAACCGATCGCTATGTCTTCGCGCATATACCGATGGGTCCTCAAATCTATCTTTATGAATGCCCCACATATCGTCCCCAATATTCAGTTCATTGCCGGCAAAAAATCTTTCGTCTGGCCCATTGATATGAAAAAATTATTATTCTGTAAAGTCTTTGATGTATTCCATGGGAAATTCCGTTAAACTGGTTCATCATATTCGTTGTTTTCGATTGTTCAACTGGCAAGGAGAGAAAACATGGAACAATTTATCGCCCGCCAGCCGATCCTTGATCGGGAGATGAACATCTTCGGTTACGAGTTGTTGTTCAGGGATAGCTTTGAGAACTGTTTCAGCGGAGTTCACGAAGATCAGGCGACGTCCCGGGTCATCGCCGGGAGCGCATTGCTGTTCGGTCTGGACAGTCTGCTGGGTGCCGGCAAAGGGTTTATCAATTTTACCCGGCAGGCACTGTTGTCGGGTTATGCCTCGGTACTGCCGAAACGCCAAATGGTGGTTGAAATTCTGGAGAATGTGGAGCCGGACGCCGAAGTCATGGATGCCTGTGAAAGGCTTAAAAAGCAAGGGTATGTTTTGGCTCTTGACGATTTTGTCTACGGCGCCCAATATGATGATCTTCTGAAATTGGCCGATATCGTCAAGGTGGATTTCTTCGTTTCCGATGCCGAAGAGCGAAAGCGGATGGCCGAAACTTTCATCCCCTTGGGCATCAAAATGCTCGCTGAAAAAGTGGAAACCCAGGAAGAATACCATCAGGGCCTGAAAATGGGGTACCATTATTTTCAGGGGTATTTCTTCAGCAAGCCCATCATTTTGTCAAAGAAGGATATTCCCGGAATCAAAATAAACCAATTGCGAATGCTTCAGATGGTCAATGAAGATGAGATGGATTTCCAGGAGCTTTCAAATCTGATACAAAATGAAATGGCCATGACCTACAAACTCCTCAAGCTCGTCAATTCCGCTGCTTTCGGCCTCAGAAAACGGGTGGAACACATTAAACAGGCATTGAACATGCTCGGAGAGACGGGCATTCGAAAATGGGCTTCCATTTTGTTGATGGCGGATTTGGCGGAAGACAGACCAAGGGAGCTGGTTGTCTCTTCACTGGTGCGGGCAAGATTCTGTGAATTATTGTCCTGTGTCCCCAAATGGGGGGATCAGGGACCGGCGCTTTTTCTGGTAGGGCTCTTTTCACTGCTTGACGCCATTGTGGGAAGGCCGTTGCCTGAACTTCTGGCGGAGCTGCCGCTCAAAAGTGATATCAGCGAGGCCATTCTGGGGGAGGGGGAATTGGGCACGGCCCTTGATTTGATAAATGCCCTGGAACAGGGCAACTGGACTGAAGTCACCCGCTTGGCCGATCTATTGGAAATTGAAGAGTCGATTTTGCAGGACAACTATTTCAAAGCGGTTCAATGGCCTTCCATGATGGAAATGAGAGCCTGAAAGCTTCAATGCAAGTGAACCGGCGCAACCGATATAATCCGGATATAGACAGCTTTTGAAAAGACAATTTTATCGGTGAGCTGTTGAGGACGTCCCCAGGATTGGGGTCGCCCTCAATATCAAAAGACCGGCTTAGGGCTGCCAATCGTTATAAGGTTGATCCAAGGGCGACATGATTTTGTCGAAACTGCCGTCGGCACGCATTTTTTCAATGGTTTCCGTAAGAAAAGCGTCCGTGGCTTTTCCCTTTTCCCCTTTGGGCAGTATGATTTTCACATCAAATACCTTGTACAATTCCCGGTGTATGTTTTTCAGCCCTTCCTTTTTGACGATCGGGTCTGAGGAGGAATCCGCAAATATGAACCCGTCGATTCTTCCGGCATCAACCTTCTTGAGGCTGCTGTCGGTTTTACTGGATCCCTTGATGGGAAAATCGAAATAGGGGACATGGGCAAGGTCGGTTTCGATTTTGTAATCCTTCAGGTTGTTCTTGTCGATGGGCTTGTTCTTGTTTGTGTAAAGCACGAAATTCACGTGGAAAATGGTCTCTGTCGAATTGGCGAAGTCCAATTTGGCTTCTTCAATGTTTTCAGCTTTGATGAGGGGGATATGAAAATCCGCTTTACCGTCCACCAAATCATGCATTGACTTGTTGAAGGGGACCACCTGGATTTCGATGTCCTTGCCCGATGTTTTTGCCATGGTTTTGACTAACTCAACAAAAACATCTGTTGTGGGCATTTTTGCCAAAGTGGCCTTCATGTCCGCTGCGCGGGCGGGCATGACCGAGAGCATCACCAATGCAACGGTTATGGTTACCGCCATGGCCAGCACCTTTTCCCAGCTGTTCTGTACCAAACATCTTTCACAAATTCTTTCCATCATCATCCTCCCTTTCCAAATCAAGTGTTGACAAATTTTATCCGTTATCCTTTTCTTCTCAGGGTTTTGGCGCCGCAATGGCGGTTGCAGACTTCGCCCTTTCCCTTTCCTCCCAACTCATCGTCACCGAAACGCGTGTTCTCCCTTCGGCAACACGCCTTCCCTTGCCGCCCACAATGGCGGCAAGGTTCCTTACGAAGGACTGCATTTCTTCGGCCTGGGCGCTCATCTCCTCGGAAGCGGAAGCGGATTCCTCAGCACCGGCCGCACTGCTTTGGGTGACCCTTTCCATTTCCGTGACGGAGAGATTCACTTGTTCGATCCCCTGGGCCTGTTCCTTGGATGCGGCGGCAATTTCCCCCACCAATACCGTGACCCTTTCGGCCGTGGCGCTGTTCTGCTCCATGAACTCCACCATGCGTGCGTTCAGCTGGCTGGTCTCCTCAATCTTGGCACCCGAATTCTCGATCAGTTCGCTGGTGGTGGTGGTTTTGGCGGCGTCAGCCGCTCTCATGGCCAGGTTCCTGACCTCATCGGCAACCACGGCGAACCCGGCGCCTGCCTCACCGGCCCGTGCCGCCTCCACCGCTGCGTTTAATGCCAGCAGATTGGTCTGGAATGCAATTTCATCAATGGTCTTGATGATTTTCGCCGTTTCGTGGCTCGATTCCACGGTCGATGCAATGGCGGTCTTCATCTTTTCCATTTGTCCTGTGATTTTATTGAAATTATCGGCGGATTCCGCCGTCATGATGTGGTTGACCTGGGAGGCGTTCTCGGCGTTTTGCCGGGTCATGGATGAGATCTCTTCCAGGGTGGCACTGGTCTCCTCGATGCCGGCGGCCTGTTCAGACGCCCCTTGGGCCATGTCCTGACTGAAGGAAGAAACCTGGCTGGAGGCCGCGGCCACCTGTTCGGCAGCTTCCTGCAACCCTTTGATGATACGGTTCAACGGTTTAATGGCAATAAACCGCAGACACAAGGTAATGGTAATGATGAGCGCCAGGACCACCCCGAGGGTGACGCCGATCTGGCCTATCAGGGCGTTACGAAAACTCTTGTCCGCCGTTTCCTGAAAAGCGGTGATCTCTTTTTTCATCTTTCCCTTGCTCTTTTGAATCTCCCCATTGACCAAAGCGTCCGTGAAAAAGATGCGCACCTGTCCCACTTTTTCCTTTTCGTAAATTGAATCCGCCCCCCACGCCAGGTCTTCGTTTAATTTCAAATCGTCCGGAAATTCCTTCCCTGTTTTGATTTCCGGTGCTTTCCAGATGGCCAAGAACGGTTTCTCTTTGTTGTCCACGACGGTTATGGCTCGGATTGCGGGGAGTTTCATATAGGGAGAAAGCGCCTTGGCAAGCCCATCCTCATCGAAATTGAACAGAAAATTCGAAGCGATCCCGCCGCATATTTCGGCATTCACCTTCATGTTTTCACTGAGCTCCGCTTTTTGCCTTCCAGCCTGTTCTGTAATAGTGGTTTCCACGCTTCTGACATGCTCGCCGATGAGGTAATCGACCAGGCCCGACTCAAGCTTCAGAAACATGACGCTACTGATCAGCAGCAGGATGAAAACCGTCAACCCGCTGATGGCTGAAGTTCTGAAGGATATTCCAAAACGTGATTGTTTCGCGGTACCGCTTTCCATATGGCGACCTCCGTTCAAGTCTTTTTGGGGCTTCCCCAAAGAACAGCTTCCGAATCCGACCCCGAACAATCGGCGTTGGTTTAGAGGCCCGATTCGGGTTCCTGATTTTTCTGGACGATCTTGAACCTGCCATTAAATGATTTGCATGCGCATCTCCCGATCCGATAGATTCTTTAATCTATATCGGCATATCCGAAGAATACTTTAGCCCTTTGTCTTGAGCTGATTCTTCAGGTCAGGATCTTCCCCAGAACCTTGCTGCCGGAAACCTGTATGGCACGCATCCGTACCACAAGGCCTTGCAACCGGTCGTTTCGGGGAAACACGAAGGGTAGGTAGCCTGTTCTGTAATAGTGGGTTTCCACGCTTCTGACATGCTCGCCCATGAGGTCGACCAGGCCCGACTCAAGCTTCTCAGCGGCGCCTGTCATGAGGGCCGCATCTTCCGCATATGGGCCTTCAATCAGTACGTCATACGTTTCGCCCAGGCAATTCTTGTGGAACCGCATCCGCTTTTCCCGGCCGATGGCTCTGAGTTCCGATGCCCTTTGTTTGATGGTATCAACGTCTACCCGTCCCTTGTAATGATAGGCCGGTGTCCCTTTTCTGGGTGAAAAGGGAAACACGTGCAGGTAAGATACGGGAAGATCCCGAAGAAGGGAAAGGGCGTTTCCATGGGCAGCGGTGTCTTCGCCCGGGAATCCGGCCATGACATCCACCCCGATGGCCCCTTGCGGGATGGCCTCATGAATCGTTTTGATCTTTTCGGCAAAAGCTTCGGCGGTATAACCGCGGTTCATTTCCTTGAGGATTCGGTCATCACCGCTTTGAAGGGGGATGTGAAAATGGGGGCAAAGCCACGGTTCGGACGCTGCCATCCGGATAATTTCGGACTCCAGTTCCTGGGGTTCCAGTGAACTGAGCCGCACTCGGAGGGGAAGACCTTCCTTTCCCGTCATTTGAAGCAACCTCTTGAGATTCATCCCTCCGGCCAAATCCACACCGTATTTTCCCAGATGGATGCCGGTGAGTACCACTTCCCGGTATCCCTGCTCCGCAAATTTCCCCAATGCTTCAAGGGCTTTTTCCGGTGCCAGGCTTCGATAGGGGCCTCTGGCATAGGGGACAATGCAGTAGGTACAGAAAGATTCGCATCCATCCTGAATTTTCAGGTAAGCGCGGGTTCGACCAGGGAATTTCCGGATCTCCAAAGGGTCAAAAGGGGTTTCAGGTTCGAAAGGGGGCAAAACCAGCTTTTTCTCACACTCCTGCGGCAGTGCCGTCAGAAGGTCCGGAATATGCGCCTTGACCCGGTTGTTGGCAATGAGGGACAGGCCGTCAATGGCTTCAAGCTCTTGCGGGAAAGACTGTGCATAGCAGCCCACGGCCGCCACCTGCGCGCCCGGATTTTCCCGAATGGCTTTGCGGATCGCCTGTCGGGACTGGTGCGCCGCCTTGTGGGTCACGATGCAGGTATTGACCACCAGGACATGGGCCGGTGCCCCGTCGTCGGCCTTTTGCCATCCCGCCCGGTTCAGGGATTCCTCTATAAAGGCGGATTCATATTGATTGACCTTACATCCGAGTGTGATGACCCTAAACGTCCTGAACAATCCATCCCCCTCCCAGCACCCGGTCTCCCTGGTAACAGGCCAGGGCTTGCCCCGGTGTTATGGCCATCTGGGGCTGGTCGAAAATAAATCTTACACGGGCGGTATCGATGACTTCCAGCCGCCCGGGAGCAGCTTTGTGCCGGTAACGGACCTGTGCACCCAAGGAAGAATGATCAGCCGGTTCAAAAGGGTTGATCCAATGAAAATCCCTCACGGATACCCTTTCTGAAAAAAGGTCTTCTCGCCGTCCCACGATGACCCGATTGCCATTCGGCTCCAGCGCTTTGACATAGTAGGGCCTGGAAGAGGCGATGCCGAGTCCGTGGCGCTGTCCAATGGTATAGCGGTGAATCCCCTCATGCCGGCCGACGATTTCGCCTTTGAGGTTGACGATGGGGCCCTTTCCAAACTCAGGATTTTTCCGTCGCGATTGGATGAAAAGCCGGTAATCCATTTCAGGAATAAAGCAGATTTCCTGGCTTTCAGGGTCTCCATGACTGGGAATCGCCAGTTCGCCCGCCAGAGCGCGGGTTTCAACTTTGGTCATATGACCCAGGGGAAAAATGGTTTTTGAAAGCTGCCTCCGGCTGAGCCGGTGGAGGAAATAGGACTGATCCTTTTGCCGGTCTTTTCCCCTCCACAGTGTGACGGTATCGTTTTTGCCCGTTCTTTTGATGCGAACGTAATGACCCGTTGCCATGAAATCGAATTGTCGGCGCACCGCATGTCGATGCATCTGTTCAAACTTGATGAGCGGATTACAACGAACGCAAGGGTTGGGTGTGAGGCCCTTGAGATAGGCCGCCACAAATGGTGCAATCAGTTCTTTTTCAAAGATGCCCCTCAGATCAACAATTTCCAACGGGATTTTTAGGTACTGCGCGACGTTTCGGGCTCTCGATACGCGTTTTTGAGTGATGTCCTCAGGGGATGGAAGGATGAAATGAAGGCCATAAACCCTATGGCCTGCCTCAAGCAGAAGGGCGGCTGCAATGGAACTGTCCACCCCTCCGCTCAAGGCCACGAGAATTTTCAGGTTCTTGGAAGTTTTCACGGGTCCGGATTGATGCCCCATTCCGAAATCCGCTCTCCTCACTTCAGTTGAGAAGGGTCTTGTTAAATTTGACTTCCATGGCGCGGGCCGGGCATGCCGCTACGCACCATTCACAAGCGCTGCATTTGTCTTTGTCAAAGACAACCTCCATTTCCGGCCGACGGATACTGAGCGCGCCCGTGGGGCATACCGCCGTGCAGGCACCGCATTGATAACACTTGTCGTCGTTTCGTTTGATATCCTCGCCGATGCTCTCCACTTTGACGCCGATACTCTTGAGATATTGAATCCCTTTCTTGTAATTCTTTTGATGACCGCTCAACTGCAGCACCATGAGCCCTTCCTTTCGTGGGTAAATGACGGCTTTAAGAATATTAAAAGAGAGATCGAACTTCTTGACAAGCGTTGCCGCAATGGGTTCGTCCACAACGGTTTTGGGAAACCTGAGTGAAATGGTTTTGGAATACATAATTATTTCCCCCTTTTTACACCACGCATCAATATTTTTTGATGACCCTTTCAAATCCTGGAAGGGAACCGGTGACGGACGATTCATTAACGCAATAGGCAATTCGGAAGTGACCAGGACCCATGAATCCGCTTCCCGGCACGGTGAGGATGTTTTCCTCCTGAAGGGCTTCGATGAAGGCCACATCATTCTCGATGGGGGATTTGGGGAACAGATAGAAAGCGCCTTCCGGCTTTTCGAACTGGTAACCGAAGCTCCAGAGCGCGTCACAGAGAACATCCCTGTTCTTCTGATAGGGTGAGATGTCCACGCTGTCTTGGAGCAGGTGAGGGATGGCCCGCTGCATGAGGGCCGGGGCATTCACATACCCCAGGGTGCGGTTGCAGAAAATCATGCCCGCCATGATCATGCCCTTATCGGTCATGTCCGGATGGACCGCCGCATAACCGATCCGTTCCCCCGGCAGGGAAAGGTCTTTGGAGAAGGAGGTTACCAGGAAGCTTTCAGTGTATACATCGAAAATGCTGGGGACTTGGACTCCGTTATAAACGATCTTTCGGTAGGGTTCGTCGGAAATAAGATAAATGGGATAGCCCTGTTTTCGGCTGTAATGGGTGAGCAGTTCTCCCAGTCTGCCAATGTCTTCTTTGCTGTAGACCTTGCCGGTGGGATTGTTGGGAGAATTGATCAAAACCGCCTTTGTTTTTTCGCTGATGGCGCCTTCAATGGCATCAAAATCAAAGGAGAAATCTTCCTTTGTGGGCACACGGTGTACCACGCCCTGGTGGTTGTCCAGATAAAAGTCATACTCCACAAAATACGGTTTGGGAATGATGACTTCATCACCCGGATCCAGGATGGTTTTAAAAACCACATTCAGACCGCCTCCGGCTCCCACGGTCATGACAATCTCATCCCCTGTAAAGGTTGCTTCGTTGTAGGTGTTCAGGAAATCGCCCACGGCTTTACGGGTTTCAGGAAACCCGGCGTTGGGCATGTAGGCGTGTCGAGACGGGGACGGGTCTTCAATGAGATCTTTAAGAACATTTTTCAGTTTCAGCGGCGGTTCCAGATTGGGATTTCCCAGACTGAAATCAAAAACATTCTCAGGACCGAACTGCTGCTTTCGTTTGGCACCTTCCTCGAACATTTTTCGAATGAAGGAAGATCTTTGTATAGCGGCTTGGATCTTTTTTGATGCGGGCATAATTTACTCTCCTGATTCGATGCTGTTAAGTATTAAGCATAGCTGATAGGGCAGGGTTGTCAATATAAAATGTTGGAATTGTTGTTTCCGGTTTGCGGCTAAAGTAAATCGTCTTGACACTATGACGCGTGACCCTTAATCTGACTTAATTTTTGTCGGCGGCAAGATGAACCTGTCAGAAGCGGGTGGATGTGCGGGAGCTCTAGATGTTGAAGCCTACCGACCCAGAATCCGGCATGTGAGCGGAAAACCGATGTTTCTATATTAGCCATGACCCCTGAAAAACGCAAAAAAGCCTTTGTCCAAAAATATGAGGGCTTATCTTCCTTCGAACGGCGTCTGTTGCAGCTTTGTTCCGTGATGTACGAAACACAGAACAGAACCACCATATTGAATTGCTACAAAAAAACAGGGCTTCCTTTTTCTGAAGGAGAATTCACCCAGGCAAAGCACATAACGCCCTATGTAAAGCGGCTCCATGAACGTGATTTCCTGGACGAGAAGTTTAATTTCCGCCCGGAATTTATGGAATTGGCCACGAGACGCGCAATCCGTGACGGTCATTACGACCTCATGGTAAAAGCGGTTTTAGAGGAGATGCCTTCCAATAAAAAATCTTATGGTTACTATGGCGCCGAAGCAAAGGTCTGTCCTCTCTTGATGCGGGATTTTCGAATCGGGATCTACACGCACGATCAGAAAATGGTCAGTGACAACTACCAGGCGATCATGGGGTCCCGGTCGTGTAACGCCCTCATTCCGGAAGACCCGTTTCTTCAGGTCTGTAATGAGCCTTTTGATGGGGAATGGTTCATGGGGCTCGACTCGAAAATCAGGATACAGGCCCTCAAGATTATATTGTTTCACCAGATGGAAAACCAGGAACCGGATCAGGAAGTCATCAACTGTGCTTTGCAACAAGATTTTTTAAAGGCCGTCCCCAAAGCGGAAAAATATGGATTTTATCCCCTGCTTGCAACCCGGCTGATTTTGGGGGGCAGACTTGCGGAGGCCTTTGATATCATCAGTATGGCCGATAATTCGGGATATACCGCCGGATTCAGCGGCTGGATTCTGTTCATGAAGGGAAAAAACAAGGAGGCCATTGAAAGGTTTGATGCGGATCTGAAGACCTACCGAAAGATGATGCACAGTCGAAATGAATATTTCCGGGGGATGGCCGGGATATTCTTTGTCCTTGCCCTGCTGAAAACGCGGGATGCCACCCTGCTGCCGAAAATCGCAGGGATCATCAAAAAAGCCAAATCATATTCTTACAAGTTCTCCTTTATGTTGCCTGTCTATGATGCATTGGACAGGGTGTGTGAGATTCAGCAGGGGAAGGTTGATCTGATCAAAGGGGCGACATACGGGGTGGGCAAGGGCGACGATGGCATCGCGGATTTTTTCAGGGTGTTCGCGTCCTACTGGCTGAACAACAAAATCAGCCGAATGGAAACCGATGTCCTTCACTCTGTGTCTTCCCGTGCTGGACGGGCGGGATGGAAATGGTTGGGTATGGAATGCTCGGTTCTTCTCTCCAAGGTTTCTAAAAAGAGCAGCGCCGACCATGAAAGATTTGTGAAACAAATTCAGGATGAGGCCGGCATGGTTTCCATTTTGTCCATGGTGCCCCATGAGGAATTGTGGCAAAAAAGCCTTCGGGCGCTCATGGGAACGGGAAAATCAGGTCCTAAGCCGGGGACAGGGGAGGGAAACACACGGTTGGTATGGCTCTTCGGTTTTGCCCATGGGGAAATATTCCTTCAGCCCCTGGAACAGAAACTGGGTAAAACGGGGTTATGGTCCAAGGGGCGTAATGTGGCGCTTAAAAGGCTGCTGCAAGGGACCAAGCTGGAGTATATCACCGATCAGGACCGAAGGATTTCGCAAACCATCCGGATGGACTCCTCATATTATTCAGGCACAACCTACTATTTTGACAAACAAAAGGCCATTTTGGAATTGATAGGCCATCCCCTGGTGTTTTCATGGGAGTCTCCATCAACGCCGGTGACCATTGAACGGGGCGAGCCCGTGGTGACGGTAAAAAAGACGCAGTCCCAACTCCAAATTTCATTTTCTCCCGATATTTCAGATGAAAAGATCGTGACGCTTGAGCAAAACCCCACCCGTATTGAAGTGATTCAGGTGAGTGAGGAACATCGCCGCATTGCCGGCATCCTCGGGAAAACCGGATTGAGTGTGCCGTTAACGGGCAAAGAGGAGGTTTTGGCTGCCGTCGGCGCCATTTCCAATGCCGTGTCGGTGCATTCCGCCATCGGCGGCGCAACCGAGGAGGTGCTGGAAACAGAAGCTGATCCCGTACCCCGTATGCGCATATTGCCCTCGGGAAACGGCCTTCGCCTGGAGATGCTGACAAGACCGTTCGGGGAAGGCGGGCCCTATGTGAAGTCCGGCGTCGGAAATGAGACCCTCATCGCCGGCGTAAACGGCAAACGGATGCAGACCCGGCGGGATCTGAAAAGGGAAGCAACCCTTGCCGCCGCGGTTGAAAACGGCTGTCCGAGTCTGGTGATGGGCCTGGAAAATGAACATGAATGGCAACTGGATCAGTCTGAAGACTGTTTGCAGGTGTTGTCGGAATTGAAAGTGCTTCAGGATAATAACCAGGTGGTCCTGGAATGGCCTGAAGGAGAAAGGTTGAAGGTGACCCGGGAAATTTCCTTTGATCATTTCAGAATGAGCATCCGGACCGGAACGGACTGGTTTGAAGTGGACGGTTCTTTGGCGGTGGATGAGGATCTGGTTCTGGATATGTCGAAACTCCTGGATCTGGTCCGGGAAACGGAGCATCGGTTTATCCCCCTGGGCGACAATCGTTTTGCCGCGTTGACAGCCGAATTCCGTAAAAGACTTGCGGATATGGATACCTACGCGTACCGGAAAGGCAACTCTGTCCGATTTCACCCCCTTTCCGCACTCCTTCTGGGGGAATTTGCCGAAAACCTATCCCATGTGAAGACGGACGGAAAATGGCGAACTAAGGTCGACCGTTTCAAGAAGATCATGGATACGGTTCCCCCCATCCCTTCCACCCTGAAAGCGGAACTTAGGGATTATCAGGTAACGGGGTTTCAATGGATGACCCGGCTGTCCCTCTGGGGGGTCGGTGCCTGCCTGGCGGATGACATGGGGTTGGGAAAAACCGTACAGGCCCTCGCCGTTCTTCTGGATCGGGCTTCCGATGGCCCGGCCCTGATCGTGGCCCCCACGTCCGTATGCCACAACTGGATTTTGGAGACCCACCGTTTTGCGCCCACCTTGAACCCCATTCTCTTCGGAGGAAAGGACCGGGATGGAATGGTTCATGGCTTGAGAGGGTTGGACGTGCTGGTTGCCAGTTACGGGCTCATGCAACAAGAGTCCGATCTGCTGGGTTCCGTAAAATGGCATACCATTGTTCTGGACGAAGCCCAAGCCATCAAGAATATTACGGCCAAGCGTTCTCAGGCGGCCATGAACCTGACGGGCGATTTCCGCATTATCACCACCGGAACCCCCATTGAAAACCATCTGAGCGAATTGTGGACTTTGTTCAATTTCATTAATCCGGGACTTTTGGGATCCCTCAAGCGATTCAATGAGCGGTTTGCTCTGCCCATTGAGAGAGAGAATGATCAAAGGATTAAAAAGCGGCTGAAGAAACTGATCCAGCCCTTCATCCTTCGCCGCAACAAAACAGAGGTCCTGGAAGAGCTTCCAGCGAAGACGGAAGTGATGCTTCATGTGGAGATGGACCGGGAAGAGGCGGCCTTCTACGAAGCCCTGCGGCAAAATGCACTTCAAAACCTGGAACAGGACACCTCCCCAACAGGGCAGAAGCATCTCAAAATTCTTGCCGAGATCATGCGGTTGCGCAGGGCCTGCTGCCATCCCCGATTGATCATGCCCGAGAGTCCCCTTTCCGGGGCCAAACTGGCATTGTTCGGTGAGGTGGTTTCCGAGCTTTTGGAAAACCGCCACAAGGCTTTGGTCTTCAGCCAGTTTGTGGGGCATCTGGAAATTTTGCGGGAATACCTGGATGAGAAACAGATTGATTACCGGTACCTGGACGGTTCGACCCCGGCCGGGGAACGGCAGGTGCAAGTGGAGCGTTTTCAGAAAGGGGAAGGCAACCTGTTCTTGATCAGCCTGAAAGCGGGAGGGCTGGGCCTCAACCTCACCGCCGCCTCGTACGTGATCCACATGGATCCCTGGTGGAATCCGGCGGTGGAAGACCAGGCCTCCGACCGGGCCCATCGGATCGGGCAGCAGCATCCGGTTACGGTCTACAGGCTGGTCACCAAAGGAACCATTGAAGAGAAGATCATCGCCCTCCACCGGAAAAAGCGTGACCTGGCGGACAGCCTGCTGGACGGAAGCGATATGAGCGGCAAGATCTCCGCCGAGGAACTGCTGCGCCTGATCCGTGAAGATTAAGGGTCTCGGCAAAAAATAAATGCGCCAGATTGCGCCGCATTTTGGTTCGCCCGTTTTTATAAGACAGGGCAAGGCGCTTTCGCCAGGGCATATTGGTGGATATCGGGCAGACGCAGGGCCGGCGCGGATCGGCCATCAGAAGTGCTTTTTTTTTGTTCCAGCCAGAGACGCAATATATTCTCCCTTTTTGTGGCGCCGGTTGTATCGAAAAATCGTATCCACCAGCCCCATGTGGAGTTTCCCATAGGTTTCGGCGTACCGCCGGCTTACCCAGCGGTAGTAGTTTTCCATGCTTTTCATGTTCTGAGTGAATATGAGCCCCACCAGTTGATCGATCAATGGGTCAGGGTTCGGCCCGAAAAAATCCTGTGTATCAGGCGGGGGGCCTCCTTTGACGGGCAGGTACTTCTGCGTAAATACGTATGCGCCGGGAAGCGTTCGAAGAAGCTTGAAGCGTTCCACATCATCCCCAAGGGTTGTGTCAAATCCGTACATGCAGAGGAATTCCACATTGTCCCGCGGCTTGAAATCAAACAGCCGGTACTTTCGAGCTACCCGGTCCAGATGCCGGTTATGGTTCAAACTGAAATGAAAATTGCGCCTGGTAAAGCGGGTATTGGTACACTGTATCCTCTTGAGGAGTGTGGCCCGTTCCCGGTTCACCAGGCGCAGGTCCAGGGTTTGGGTGAAATTCACCATGATGTTTCGCTCCGCCATTTCCCACAGAAACCGGTCCGCGTTCGGATGGCTCAGGATATTGTCATCCAGCAGGATGAGTTTCTTCAGGCGGCCCCCTTCCAGTAGTGTATCCAGATCACTCACCTGCCGGGGACTTCCCTCTTTCGGAGGGACCACGCAGAAAGGGCAGTCAAATGGGCAGCCCCGGGTGATGAAACCGATGGCCCGGTCCCCCAGTTCCGGATAGAGGGTGTAGTCCGCATGCAGGGCTTCCACTGCGTCGGGCAGGCGTGAAGAAATGTCCTCCCCCGTGCCCCCCAGGATCAGTTTGTCGCCGTAATGCCGCCGCAGGCGCCTATTTCGCCTGACGGAAAGGGGTGTATAGAACACGGTGGATGCATATACTCTGTCCGGACCTTCCAGAAAGCAGCCTCTTTTTTCCAGCCGTACGGTATGCCCTTTTTGCCGATAGTGGGTGGATAACTTCATCAGGGCCAGGTTCGGGAGACGTCCGTCCACATCGATCAGGAGGATTGTCTCCTTCGGCAGGCGGACAGGTCCGCGTTTTTTCGACGGGTTTTCGTCTTCCGGGAGGGGGAGACGCTTTTGCGGAAGAGATGAGGGAAGGCTTTCTCCAGCGGCCGTGCCGGTCGACAGGATAAACTGGAGTCGGGGAAACAGCGTGTCCAGCAGTGTCATATAGTCCATAAAACGCCCGGGAGTGCAGAAGGTTTCCGGCTGGTCCATGAGGACAACCCCCGGCATCTCCATGGGCGTGGCGGATGTGGGGAAAGCGTCCAGCATGTGACGGGCCATGTCCAGTACGGGAAGGACGGCATGCTGCTCCCGGGGATGAAGCGCGTGCCAGGCAGCATCAGGGTCCACGTTGACGTCAGCCCACGAATCGGTATTGATGTCCAACTGCTGCCCAAGCTGTTCGCACAGGGCATGAAGCACATTTTGAGAAGGTTTCCGACCGCATTGAATCGCTTTGTAACGGAGCCGATCCATGAAATCAACTGGGTTGGTCAAGGGTGCATTGTGCATCAGGAGAGCGTGAAAACGGGTGCGGCGAAAGAGCGGGTCCGTGAACTGAAAATCTTCTCCCCGTGGTCCTGGTTTGTAACCCGGTCCGTGAGCGAGGAGCAGGTAAGCGGAAGGCAGGACGGGGATATTCAGTTTCTTTGCGGGAACGATCCACGAAACCAGAGAAAGGTCTTTGGCGCGCAGTGTCGTGACATGTCCTTCGGCATCCACATCAACCCCGCTTCCCACCACCGATACTCCTCGGTTCTGGTGATCCAGGGGGTAATGACGGGCCAGCACATGGGCCACCCTGAGGGGTCGATGATGGTCCAAGATGATCTCTGTCGGGAGTGGGAGCGCATTGAGATATCTTTCTCCTCCCAGCCCCATGGCGATCAGCCTCAGCAGTTCTCTGCCCGCCGGGTCGTTTGGAAGAAAGGTCCATTTGGGGATGGTGCGGCTGTTTCGCATTTCTTGAAAGCGAAAATGGCCGTTCCCGTTATGTGTGCTGTTTTCATAAAACAGCTCAAGCAGGTACATGGGCTGAAGCGGCATAGCCGCGGTTTTGAGTCTTTGGGATTTAAGTTTCCCCATCGAAGAATTTCTCTGTTTTTATGACAGAAAACCGGGAAATAGGGTAGTGAAAGTTTACATTTTCACCTTTAAATCAACCTTTCCCCTTTCCATTGACTTAGGAGGTGTTTTCCTACTATTAAGAAACAGGTGTTTCCGCAATCGGGAGATGAGCATGCTGACCAAATTGACGGTAAGGAATTTTAAGCGGTTCGGTTCAGTTGAAATCGAGTTGGGTAATCCCGTAGTGTTTATTGGACCGAACAATTCGGGCAAAACAACGGGATTACAAGCCCTGGCGTTATGGGAAATCGGTTTGAAACGCTGGAATGAAAAACGGAAAGGAAAACAGTCTCCCGATAAACGAAGCGGTGTTACCATCAACCGCCGTGACTTGATTGCCGTTCCGGTGCCTTCGGCAAATCTCCTTTGGAAAGATCTCCATGTTCGGGATGTGAAGAGATCCAATGGAAAGCAATCTACGGAAAACGTACGCATCGATATCACGATTGAAGGAATTACCAAAGATAAGGAATGGCAGTGTGGCCTTGAGTTCGATTATGCCAATAAAGAGTCTTTTTACTGTAGACCCCTAAGGCTTTCCGAAGAAAAGAACCCCGTGCGAATGGAAATACCAGATGCGACCGAAGACATTCAACTAGCCTTTTTACCGCCCATGTCCGGCCTGGCCTCCAGCGAAACGCGGCTAGACCCGGGTGCCGTCAATGTTCGCATCGGTGAAGGGCGAACTGCTGAGGTGCTTCGGAATTTGTGCTTGAAAATTTACGAGGACAAACAGGGAAAATGGCAAAAACTGTGCGCTTCCATTAAAGATTTGTTTGGTTCGGAACTTGAATCCCCTCAGTATGTGCCCGAAAGAGGCGAAGTGGTCATGAGCTATGTGGAACAGGGCGCACGGCTGGATCTTTCTTCAAGCGGGCGGGGTCTGCAACAGACCTTACTGCTACTCGCTTATATGTATGCTAACCCTGGGGCCATTTTACTTCTGGATGAGCCGGATGCTCATCTTGAGATTCTCAGACAGCGTCAGATTTATCAACTATTAACCCAGGTGGCCATTAGCAATGACAACCAGCTCATCATGGCCAGCCACTCTGAAATCATTTTGAATGAATCCGCTGAACGGGATACGGTGGTCGCGTTTTTGGGAAAGCCCCATGTGATTTCGGATCGCGGAAGTCAAGTGCTCAAATCACTGCGGGATATCGGCTGGGAACATTATTATCAGGCCCGGCAGACAGGATGGATTCTGTACCTGGAAGGTTCCACCGACCTTGCAATTCTTCAGGCGTTTGCCGAAAGGCTTGAATATCATGAAGCCATTGAGGCCCTCAAACGACCCTATATCCATTATGTGGGGAATAACCCCAAGGAAGTTCAGCGGCATTTTCAGGGTTTGAAAGAGGCTGTTCCCGATTTAAAAGGAATTGCCGTTTTTGATCGTCTGGATCGAAAACCGCTCGAAGAATCGGGAGGGGAGATCCTCATGTGGCGGAAACGGGAAATCGAAAACTATTTCTGCTATCCGGAAGTGCTGGAAGCCTACGCCGCGCATCTGGAAAAAGAAGAATCCGTCGGGCCCTTGTTTGATCGTTCATTGGCCGATAAGCGAATAGAGGCCATGAACAAATCCATTGACCATATTTCGAGAGCTATGGAAGCTCTCGGAAAAGGGAATCCATGGCATGATGATACAAAGGTTAGCGATGATTTTCTGACACCTCTTTTCAAGGATTATTTCGGCCGGTTGGGACTTTATAACGTAATGGACAAGAAGAGCTTTTACGAACTGTCGCGATTTGTCGACAAAGAACGGATTGATCCGGAAGTCAGGGAAAAGCTGGAAGCGATTGTTCGGGTGTCCTCAGACGCCGAAACGAAATTTTGACATTATGGATACGGCCGACCTGGGAGGGAATGATGCTATAGCAAGAATATTGGTTCAGTTGGAAGGGCATCCCTGGGCTTGAATTGAAGTCTTTTGCGGCGTTCTTTTGATTCCACAAAGAGGAGCTGGTAGCTGACCGGGAATTTGCAGGTCAAAGTGAGAGAGTTTTTTCCCATATAGATTTTTCAAATCTGGGTACTGAAAGGAAAGTCATGCCTCAGAACAGAATAGCCTTGAAACCATACCTTGAGCAGATCAAGGATTTTTGCCTGCCGCTTACAAAAGAAGAACTAACCGAGGTTGTGGCAGGTATTGGCAAGGATGTTTCCACGTCTGAAAGAATGGGGTTTCTTGAAAAGCTTGAGTCCATCCTTCCGGGCCACATCCCCTTGAAAGTCCCGGAAACTGTCGGAATCGATGACGTGCTCAATGACATTCAGGGCCTTCGGGAGAGCATTGAAGAACGGGTTGAATCTATCGAGGATGGCAGTTTCTGGGATGATCCGGATGTTTATGATGAGGAATGGTATGACGATGAGGATCCCGAGTATGTCAGCGATGAGCAGATAGCGGATGTTGTGGCAGTCTTTTCCAAAGTGCAAAACGTTTTCATGGACACAAATCCTGAAGATGCCCGTCAGGTGTACGATGCGCTCTTTGATTTGGTGGACTATATTGAGGGCGTTACCTATTTTCCATCTCCGGAGGGTTTGGATATTCGAGAGGCGCGTGCAAACTATGCGCGGTGCGTTTTTGAAACGGCCAGCCCGAAAGATCGGTTGGACGCATTCGTTTCAGCCATGTCCGTTTTTGCTTCCAGTCCATATGCGTCAGATGAACTCTACGACAAGAAATTGCCACTCCTGAAGGATGTCATGGATGCCAGGGAAGGCCCCATGGACGGTCTCGACGCCTTTCTGTCCGAATGGAAGGCGATGTTAGGCCCGCTTGAGATGTCTTCGAGGGCTGGTTTTTTGCTTCTTGAGGCTGTGAACCTAACGGACGGTATCACCGGGGTGTCCAGGCTGGCCAGGCAATGGCGGAACAGTCAACCGCGAGGATATCTCTTCTGGCTGCAACTTCTCAAAGAGGAAAACAAACAGGCGGAAATTATCGAAATCGGAAAAGAAGCCCTGGAAGCGTTGGAAAACGGGTCCTTCAGAGAGGATGCGGCGGAATTTCTGATCGACGCGGCGAAGGATCAGAATGACCTGAATTCTCTCCTTTTCGGAAGGCGGGAGCGCTTTTTTTCCAGCAGGAGCGACCAGAACCTCCTAGATCTTGTGTGGGAAGCTACCCGGCAGAATCGAAGGGATGAGGAGATTCAAGGGATTCTCAGGTTTTTCGAAACGGGCGGCAAAGATGAAGAAGAAGAAATCCTGTATACAAAAGTCCTGCTCATGGCCGGGAAACTGGAAGAGGCGGTTTCCCGGGTCAAGAAGGAAAAAGGCCTGGGTTGGTCTTACGGCAGGGCCGGCGTTGTTTTCGGGGCTGTTCTTCGGTCGCTGTGCGGATGGTCGGAAGAGGCGCCCACTATTGACAACCTCTTTCGGGAATATGCCAACGGGATTGGCATATATTCAGGCAGGTTGTCCGTTCAAAATGAAAAACCCCCCACATTTTTTGAGGAAATTTCGAAAGGACTGCAGAGGCGCAAAGGCATCCAAAGCCTGGCGGCTGAATGCCTGCCGTGGGCCGAAAAGATCGGCAAGAGCAGAGTCGAGGGCATTGTCTCCAACAAGCACAGGGGGGCATACGATCGGGCGGCCCGGGTACTCGGTTCCCTTGCTGAAACCTACATTGCCATGGGAAATGAGAAAAAGGCAATGCAGCTGTTGCGCCACTACTACCAGGAGAAATACAACCGGTTCAGCGCTTTTCGAAGAGAGGTGACATCGGTGGTGGCGGGGTCAGCCGCGTTGCAACGGTGCGGATTTTTGTAGAAGTTGATTTTGAAATGCAGATTTACGCAACCATTTTTGCATGACGCCCGGTCCACAGAACAAAACAGGAGGAAACTGTTTTGACGGAAAAATTTGTTAGCATGCGGAATCTGAAATTTCTCCTTTACGAAGTCTTTGATGCGGCATCCTTGACCCGACATCCCTATTACGGGGAATATGATCGCAAGATGCTCGATATGGTGCTTGAGGCCGCGTTGGAGCTGGCTCAAGGTCTATTGTGGCCCCATTACCGGGAAATGGACCGCAATCCGCCGGAGCTGACGGACGATGGGGTGAAGGTTCATCCTTCCGTCCGGAAAATTCTCAAAGAACTGGGGGAAGGGGGATGGATCGCCATGACCGTTCCCGAAGAACTGGACGGGCAGCAGCTTCCCCATATGATTGCGGACAGTTGTCAGTTCATCTTCTGTGCGGCCAATTACTCTGGGGCGGCCTATTTGGGGCTCTCCGACGGTGCGGCCCGCCTCATTGAAAATTTCGGCGGCAAGGAGCTTTGCGACGCTTTTGTCCCCAATCTGAGAAGTGGCCGGTGGCAGGGGACCATGGCCCTGACGGAACCGGAAGCGGGAAGTTCCTTGTCCGATATCATTACCACGGCCGAAACTGCCGAAAATGGGCACTATCTGATTCACGGTCAGAAAGTCTTTATTTCGGCGGGGGATCATGACGGCGTGGAAAATGTCGTTCATCTGATGCTCGCCAGGATCGAGGGTGCGCCCCAAGGGGTCAAGGGAATTTCCCTGTTTGTGGTGCCGAAAAAGCGCATCCGTGAAAATGGGGATCTGGTTTCCAATGATGTGGCCGTCTCCGGAATTTTTCACAAACTGGGTTACCGGGGATGCCCGGCCACACAGCTCAGTATCGGGGACCATGGCGACTGCCACGGTTATCTGTTGGGTGAAGCTCATAACGGCCTTCGATATATGTTTCAAATGATGAATGAGGCGCGGATCGGAGTCGGCCTTGGCGCGACGGCCATGGCGAGTGCCGCATACTACGCTTCCCTGAACTATTCTTTTGTTCGAAAACAGGGTCGGAAAATCGAGGAGAAAGATCCTGCCCATCCCCCTGTCCCCATCGTTGAACACGCCGATGTGAAACGCATGCTGCTGTTTCAGCGATCGGTGGTTGAAGGTTCCCTCTCCCTGTTGTTGCAATGCAGTCAATACGTGGATTTCGAGAAAGTGGGAAGCGATAAAGAAAAGGAAAAATACGCTCTTCTGCTGGATCTTCTGACCCCCGTTGCCAAAAGCTATCCTTCGGAAAACGGTATCCTTTCCATCAGCCAGGGGCTTCAATGTCTCGGTGGTTCCGGTTACTGCGACGACTACCCTCTGGAACAATACTATCGGGATGCCCGGATCCATCCCATTCATGAAGGGACCACGGGGATTCACGGGCTCGATCTTCTGGGCCGGAAAATCTCCATGAAAAAGGGCAAGGCGTTTCATCTCTTTTGCGGGGAAGTGGAAACCGCCATCGGGAAAGCAATGGAGACGCCAGACCTGGAACCCTATGGGCGGCAACTGTCAGAAGCCATGGAAAAGCTGAAACAGGTAACGGCTCATTTGGCAGTTATTCAGAGAGAGCAGGGCATAGAACATGCGATGGCCGATGCAACGCTTTATCTTGAATTGTTCGGCATCATTGCCGTTTCATGGCAGTGGCTCATCCAGGGCACGGTTGCCGTGAAAGCCTTGAAGGGGAAAATGCCTGCATCGGAAGAAAATTTCTATCGGGGAAAATTTTTTGCCTTCCGATATTTCTTCGGTTCCGAACTGTATAAGGCCGAAGGACTTGTCAACCGGCTGATGCAGACCAGCGGCATAACCGTTCAGATGAGAAAGGAATGGTTTTCGGATTAGGTGTGTTTCCTTTTACATGAAATCTATTTTTTAAAGAAGGGATTGGAAACTTCAAAAAGCTTGCATGGCGAGCGACTGTCGGGTAAAATTCTTTTAAGGGTCTTGAAAATGACCTGATTTTTCAAAAGAGCGAGGATAAGGGAGATTTCCCATGACGGCAGTAGTGGATAGAATTATTGAAGATGCTCTGATGATGCCTGCTGAGATTCGATTGAGCTTAGTCGAGAAGCTCATAACAAGCCTTAATCTGCCGATAGATGGGGAAATTGACCGGCTTTGGGCGGAAGAGGCTGAGCGCCGTATAGCCCAGATCGAAGCTGGAGAGGTGAAACTCGTTCCTGGTAAAGAGGTTTTTTCTCGGATACGAGCAAAGCATGCTAAATGAGATTTTACTTCCATGAATATGCGGAAACTGAGTTTGACAAGGCTGTCGCGTACTATGAGGACATTCAACCCGGGCTTGGTCTCGAGTTTGCTGGAGAGGTGTATGAGACAATAAAACGTGTTTTGCAGTTCCCTGAAGCTTGGTCGTCCAATTCCAAGAATACCCGCCGCTGTCTGGTTAACCGCTTTCCTTTTGGTATCATATATCAACTCAAATCCGGTACGATTTGCATTATAGCGGTTGCTGATCTTCGACGCCGTCCAGATTATTGGCTGAATAGGGTATAGAGAGAGAACCTGCATTATCAATAATGTTGTTCATATCTTATGTTTCATTGGTGACCCACAGGACCCAATGGGAGTTTATCTAAAGATTAAAGCCAGTTTCTAAAATGACAAGGAGACCATCTGAATTCATGCCCATAGAAGGAGTTCGTAAGCTCACCAAAATGATTCATGTGGGAAATGTGCCCATCGGCGGCGATGCTCCCATCGCCGTTCAATCCATGACCAATACCGATACAAGGGATGTATCTAAAACAGTGGCCCAGATCGAACGTCTGGCGGATGCCGGGTGCGATATCGTTCGCCTGGCCATCCCCGATGAAACGGCGGTGGACGCTTTTGCCGAGATCAGGAAAAAAGTCTTGCCCCCGCTTATTGCCGATATTCATTTCGATCATCGATTGGCCCTGGGGGTTTTGAAAGCCGGCGCCGACGGCCTTCGCATCAACCCCGGCAATATCGGTGGTCCGGAAGCGGTGAAAAAGGTGGTGTCCGCTGCCCGGGAAGTGGGAGCGCCCATTCGGATCGGGGTTAACGCGGGGTCCCTCCATCGGGATGTGTTGAAAAAATTCGGGGGGCCTACGCCAGAAGCCATGGTACATAGCGCCATGGAACATATAAAGATTCTGGAGGATCTTGATTTTGCCCATATCAAAATTTCTCTGAAATCGTCGGATGTCCGGAATACCATTTCCGCTTATGAACTTCTGAGTGAACGGGTGGACTATCCCCTTCATCTGGGGGTTACCGAAGCCGGTACATTGATTTCCGGCACGGTCAAGAGCACCATGGGCATCGGATTTCTACTGGCGGAAGGGATCGGGGACACCTTTCGGGTGTCGCTGACCCGTGACCCGGTGGAAGAAGTTCGTGTGGCTTATGAGATTTTAAGATGCCTCGGGCTGAGGTCCCGGGGACCCGAAATTATATCATGCCCTACCTGCGGCCGATGTGAAATTGACCTTTTCTCGCTGGTGGATGAGGTGGAAAGTGCTGTATCCGGCATCACCGCATCCCCCAAGGTGGCCATTATGGGGTGCGTGGTCAATGGCCCGGGCGAAGCTCGGGAAGCGGATGTGGGGGTCGCCGGCGGAAGAGGGCAGGGGATTCTGTTTAAGAAGGGGGAAGTGGTTCGGAAAGTTCCTGAAAATCAACTGGCGGAAGTTTTGATTGCGGAGATTAAACGGATCTCGGATTAAAGAAGGGTGCACCCTGAAAACCCTGATAAAAAATGATTTGAACAAAGGAGAACTCCAAAAAGACTATGCGATATTCCAGCTATTTTATTCCCACGAAAAAGGAAGTGCCCGCCGATGCCGAGATTATCAGCCATCAACTGATGGTCCGGGCCGGTATGATTCGAAAACTGACCTCGGGTATTTACACCTACCTTCCCGTCGGTCTCAAATCCATCCGGAAGGTGGAAAATATCGTTCGGGAGGAGATGAACCGTGCCGGTGCCATCGAGGTCCTCATGCCTTCGGTGCAGCCGGCTGAATTATGGCAGGAGAGCGGTCGGTGGGAATATTACGGCCGTGAACTGCTGCGGTTTAAAGACCGTCACGATCGCGATGCCTGCATGGGGCCCACCCACGAAGAGGTCATCACGGATCTGGTGCGAAAAGAGATTCATTCCTACAAACAGATGCCCATCAATCTTTACCAGATCCAGACCAAGTTCAGGGATGAGATTAGGCCCCGATTCGGGATCATGCGCGGCCGCGAATTCATCATGAAGGACGCCTACAGTTTTGACGTGGATGAGGCGGGGGCCGGCAAAAGCTATGAAGCCATGTATGCGGCTTATGAACGTATATTTCAAAGATGCGGTCTTAAATTCAGGGCTGTTGAAGCCGATTCGGGTACCATCGGGGGGAGTTATTCCCATGAATTCATGGTGCTGGCCGACTCGGGCGAGGACCAGATCGTCAATTGCACCGCGTGCAATTATGCCGCCAACCTGGAACGGGCGGAGGTCAGAGAAACGGATGGCATTTCATCGCCTGGGTCCGGTGGTCTTGAGCCCATGGTCCGGGTGGATACGCCGGATCAGCGGACCATTGAGGAGGTGGCCCGTTTCCTGAACATTACTTCCCGGCAGCTGGTAAAAACCCTTGTGTATAAGGTTGATGAAGAAGCGGTGGCGGTGCTGGTTCGCGGCGACCATGAACTCAATGAGGCCAAACTGAAAAATGCGCTGGGTGCGCAAGCCGTTGAGATGGCTTCCGAGCGAACGGTTGAAGAAACCACCGGAGCCCCTCCGGGATTTGCGGGTCCCGTGGGTCTGAAAGTGAAAGTGGTGGCGGATAATGCGCTCAAAAACATGAAAAATTTTGTGGTGGGCGGTAATGAAAAAGACTTTCATCTCAAAAATGTGAACCTGGAAAGGGATTTCAAGGCGGCATTTTTGGGTGATCTGCGAACCATCGCACCGGGAGATCCTTGCCCACGCTGCGGCGGCGCCGTGGCATTCGGGAGAGGGATTGAAGTGGGGCATGTATTCAAGCTCGGCACCAAGTACAGCGAGGCCATGAAAGCCGTTTTCCTCAATGAACAGGGACAAGAAAGCCCCATGATCATGGGGTGCTACGGTATCGGCGTCGGCCGGACGGTGGCGGCCGCCATCGAACAGAACCACGACAAAGACGGTATTGTCTTCCCCATTCCCGTAGCCCCCTTTGAGGTGACCGTCCTGCCACTCCAGATGCACAATGAGGAAGTGGTGCAAGCGGCTGCCGACATCTATAAGGATCTCCTGAATATGGGCATTGACGCTCTCCTGGATGATCGGGATGAACGGGCAGGGGTTAAATTCAATGATGCCGATCTGCTGGGAATCCCCGTTCGCGTCACCGTGGGTTCCAGGGGGCTCAAGAACGGGGAGGTGGAGGTCAAACTTCGGTCCGAATCGGAGAGTTTCACGATACCGCTGGAAAACGCCGCAGTGGCCATTTCGGGCACGGTGAAGGATCTCTATGATTCGCTTAAATGACATTACCTCCCAGGTCCTCGGCTACCATCCCAAAGCGGATATTGAATTGATCGAAAAGGCCTATGTCTATTCCGCCAAAGTGCACCAGGGCCAGATTCGCCTGTCCGGAGAACCCTATCTCTCCCATCCTTTGGAAGCCGCCTATATCCTGACCCAGTTGAGGATGGACGTGGTCTGTATCGCCGCGGGTCTGCT
The DNA here is from genome assembly GCA_963663335.2 of Desulfatiglandales bacterium. Lineage (GTDB taxonomy): Bacteria > Desulfobacterota > DSM-4660 > Desulfatiglandales > Desulfatiglandaceae > NaphS2. Next base: position 489,510 of record CAXXLN010000003.1, read on the forward strand.
CCATGACGTCATTGAGGACACCCACGCGAGTCTGGAGGAGATCACCGGGCTTTTCGGCGAAGAAACCGCCAATATCGTGGACGGCGTTACCAAGATCAGCAAGATCCATTTTACAAGTTCAAAGCAGCGCCAGGCTGAAAATGTCCGCAAAATGATTCTCGCCATGTCCACGGATATCCGCGTGATCCTCGTCAAACTGGCGGACCGGCTTCACAACATGCGAACCCTGGGGTTTCAACCCGAGGAAAAGCAACGGTCCATTGCCACTGAGACACTGGATATTTATGCGCCTCTGGCCGGGCGAATGGGCATCCACTGGATTAAAAGCAGCCTTGAGGACCTCGGTCTTTTCTATCTGGAACCCGAGATTTATGCCAGCATTAAGAGCCTGACGTCGAGACGCCAGACCGAGATGGGGGAATTCTTGAAAAGTACCCAGGAAATCCTGACCGAAGAACTGGCCAAGGCGAATATCTCCGCTACCATTACGGGCCGTCAGAAACATTTTTACAGCATCTATAAAAAGATGATCGCCCAGGACCTGGAAGTGAGCCAGGTATATGATATTCTGGCTTTCCGGGTGATCGTCAGCAGCATCAAAGAATGTTACGAGGCCCTCGGGCATATCCACTCCATCTGGAAGCCTGTCAGCAAACGATTCAAAGACTACATCTCCGTTCCCAAAGCCAACATGTACCAGTCCCTTCACACCACGGTTTTCGGGCCCATGAAAGAAAGAATGGAAGTCCAGATCAGGACCTGGGAAATGAATCGGGTTGCGGAGAGCGGCATCGCCGCTCACTGGAAATACAAGGAGGGAAGGGGGGCCCGGAAAGCGGACGAAAAGCAGTTCACGTGGCTGAAGGAATTGCTGGACTGGCAGAAAGGCCTCGAGGATCCCCAGGAGTTTCTGGATACCGTGAAGATGGATCTTTTCCCTGATGAGGTCTATGTTTTTACACCCAACGGGGATGTGAAATCTTTTCCCAAGGGTGCCACCATGATCGATTTTGCTTACAGTATCCACTCCGAGGTGGGGGAAAAGTGCACGGGAGCGAAAGTTGACGGCCGAATGGTTCCCCTGAGGACGGCGTTAAAGAACGGCAATATCGTGGAGGTGATCACTTCCCCGAAACAGCATCCCGGCAAAGACTGGTTGAATTTCGTCAAAACGTCAAAGGCCAAAACCAAGATCAGGCAGTGGATTAAGACTGAAGGGAAAGAAGAGAGCGTTAGCCTGGGGAAAAGCATCCTGGAAAAGGCGCTGCAGCAGGAGCGGCTGGCGGTGCCCAACCTGGTCAAGAGCGAGCAGCTTGCCGCCGTGGCCAAAGAACTCTCTTTTCAAACAGGGGAAGACCTTATTGCAGAGATCGGTTTCGGGAAGATTTCGCCCCGTCAGGTTTTGGGGCGTTTGAGGCCAAGACTGGTAGACAAGGAAGAAAGCGCACAGGGATTGGTCAGCAAGGTGGTCAGCCGATTGACCCGGCCGAAAACCGATCAGGGTATCAAGGTGGACGGTGTGAGCGACATGCTCCTCCATTTCGCTAAATGCTGCCAACCCCTCCCCGGCGAGAAAGTGGTCGGGTTTATTACCCGTGGAAGCGGTGTGGCCATTCACAATGAAAACTGTCGGTATGTCAAAGACGCCGATTCCGACCGTCTGGTAAAGGTGACATGGGATCCGTCCGAGAAAAACATCTATCCGGCCAGACTGCGGATAAGTACCCTGGAGGGAAAAGGCGTTCTGGCGGATATCGCGACAGTGTTCAGCCAGAAAGACGCCAATATCATCCAGGCCGAAGTGAAAACTACGGTGGACAATAAAGGCATCGCTTTTTTTACCATCGAGGTGGAAGATTATGCCCAGCTTGAGGACGTTATCCGCTCTATTAAAAAGGTGAGAAACGTGTTGGCGGTTGAACGGCTTCAGGACGCTTGAAAGGTATTCTTTACGGGCTTTACAACAAGACCGGATCTGATGCAGCTGGTACAGGCCTTGATTTTTACGGTTTGACCATTCTGAACAGATTTGACGCTCTGAAGGTTGGGGTACCACCGTTTTTTGGTTTTATTGTGAGCGTGGCTGACGCTGTAACCGACAAGCGGTTTCTTGCCACAGATATCGCATACTTTGGACATTTGAGTATTTCCTCCCTGCTGAACATTTTGATAATCCGTCTTTTTAGCTCTTCCTTTTTAAAATATCAAGTACTTTTCTTATTTTTTTTCAATTTTTCCCTTCGACGGCCAGGGATTCAAGCCCCGCCCAATCCAAAAGGTATATGGTGCGGTCTTCGGTTTCGATGAGACCCTGCTTGTTCATTCGATTCAGGATTCGGGAAAGGGTCTCAGGGATGGTCCCCAGAAGGCTTGCCAGTTGCCCCTTGGAAATATCAAGGGTTACCGAGTCTTCGTTTTCCTGTTCCGTCGACAGATACAAAAGATAAGCGGCCAGGCGGGCGGGGACTTCTTTCAAGGAAAGATTTTCAATCTGCTGGGTGAATTGTCGAAGCCGCATGGAGAGCACCGCGAGCATGTTCAAGGCCAGGGATGGATGGGACGTAATCAACCCCAGAAAAGCGCTTCTCGGGAAAAAGAGGAGTCTCGATTCCCGAATCGTTTCCGCATTGGCGGGAAACCTCCTGCCGGAAAACACCGGGACTTCCCCGAAGGGTTCTCCGGGACCAAAAACATGAAGAATCTGTTCCTTGCCTGACGGTGACACTTTGAAAATTTTGACCAGTCCTTCCGCCACCAGATAGAAGCCATTTCCATCATCCTGGTCCATAAAGATGATTTCACCCTTCTGATATTTTTTGGAAATCGAAACATCTTTAATCTTTATCAGATCTTGTTCAGGAAGTCCCTCAAAGATCAGGGCGCCGGCTATAATTTCTAAATCCCTCACCATTGGATTTTATTCCCGGTTGGTAAAGTAACAAGCCTAACACGTTCCTCCGATTCGGGTCAAATAATTTTAAGAATAGATTATTTCATTGAAAAGCAGAGATTTACCTGTTATGAAGAAATTCTATGAAGAACAGGGTGAGGCTGATTTTCCAGCGGTTGGCTGGGATTAGGGATCAGGCAATGATGAAATACTGCAGGAGGATATGGCCAATGAAAGAAATGGAAACATTTGTGAAAGCGTTTGGCGAAGGTTTGAGGACATTGGCCCAGGGTGTGCAGGCCATTGCTGATAAACTGGACAGTTATGTGGGGTCATCGGGTGGCGACAGGGATTTCGACTCAGAACCTGTTGTGGAGGATAACATCCCATCGGAAGCGGCAGAAGAAAAACCGGATATGGCGGATTTTCAGCAAAAGCCCGCTGTAAACGCAACAGAGGTGGTCCACGAAGCGATTATCACCGCTACGAAACCCATTACATTGGACGAATTGGGTGAGAAAACAGGCTTTGACCGGAAAAAATTGAACAATATCCTCTACCGCCTTAGAAAAGCGGAAAAAATTAAGAATGTCAGCAAGGGTGTGTATACAAAAAATTGAGGTTTTCACCTCTGTTGTCCCTGCCCTTTTGAATACTTTTTCCCCAAGCGACTCTAACCCCTGAACCTTTTTAAAACCGGTCCTGCTCGGCAACTACGTCAATGGGTGCACCGGTTTCTTTATGATTTGGAAATAAAGAGAATTTATGGACAGTATTCTATCTGAAAAGCATCGTATCGTGCGGCGATCGGTTCGTTCCTTCTGTGAACGGGAAATCAGGCCCATTGCCGGCGAGATTGATCGAGAAGCCCGTTTCCCCTGGGAAGTGGTGGAAAAAATGGGCAAGTTGGGGTATTTCGGCATACAGGCGCCCGGGGAACTGGGTGGCGCGAATCTCGATTCCTTAAGCTATGCCGTCATCGTTGAAGAGATCAGCAGGGCCAGCGGCAGCCTCGGGCTTTGTGTGACGGTGCACAACAGTGTGGCGCTTTACCCCATCCTGGCATTCGGCTCCCAGGCTCAGAAAGAAAGATGGGCCCCCCCCCTGGCCCGCGGCGAAAAGATCGGCGCTTTTTGCCTGACGGAACCCAACGCGGGGTCGGACGCATCAGGCATCGAGGGCACGGCCGTGTCTGACGGAGACGCTTACGTGGTCAATGCCAACAAGGTCTTCGTGACCAACGGCGGGGTCGCGGACATATGCCTGCTGTTCCTCAAGACCAACCCTTCCGCCGATCCAAGGGAAATCAGCGTGGTGGTGGCGGAAAGGGGAACCCCGGGGTTTGTAGTGGGGGACCTGGAGGACCTGTGCGGTATGCGGGCAAACCCGGTCAGTTCCATACGCCTTTATGACAGTCGGCTACCCCTGGAAAACCTTCTGGGTCAGGAAGGCATGGGATTGAAAATCGGTCTTGCCACCCTGGATACGGGGCGGATGGGGATTGCGGCCCAGGCATTGGGCATTGCACAGGCGGCACTGGAAGAGGGGATTTTGTATGCCCGGCAGCGCCGCCAGTTCAGGGTGCCCCTCTCTAAACATCAGGCCATCCAGATGATGATTGCGGATATGGGGACCCTCGTGGAAGCGTCCCGCCTTATGGTCTATCGGGCCGCCGCCCTTCGAGATGCAGGAAAAAAGTTTTCCCGGGAATCGGCCATGGCAAAGCTCTTTGCATCCGAGGCCTGCTGCAAGGTGACGGATATGGCGGTACAGATTCACGGTGGATACGGATACTCCAAGAGCTACCCGGTTGAACGCTACTATCGTGATGCCCGGGTAACGAGAATATACGAAGGTTCCTCCGAGGTGCACCGGATGGTGATCGCCAGGGGGGTCATGGGGAAACATTAATGGGATTTCATATTGTGGTATGCATCAAATCGGTGGTCCTGGCGGCGCCGGAGGAACAGGCGGTTCGAACCGAGGACAGTACGGAGCTCAATCCTTTCGATCGGCCGGTTTTGGAGGCGGCCCTTCGTCTCAAGGAACTTCACGGGGGCAGTGTGACCGCCGTTTCAATGGGCCCTCTGTCGAGTTTGTCAGCCCTTTCCGAGGCCAGGGCATTCGGGGTGGATCGTGAAATTCTGATCTGCGATTCAGCACTCGCCGGTTCCGACACCCTTGCCACATCAACGGCTCTGGGGGCCGGCCTTCAAAAGCTGGCGCCCTTTGACCTGGTGCTTTTCGGCGTCCGAACGGCGGACAGCGATACCGGCCAGGTGGGACCTCAGACGTCCGTGCAAATAGGCATCCCTTTCATCAGCATGGTACAGAGCATAAAATGGCGGAATGAGACGTTCCGGGTGAAACGGGTTGCGGATCATTTTGTGGAAGAATATGAAGTCCCGAAGCCGGCTGCATGTACAATCCATCCCGGTGCTTTTGTGCCCAGGGATCTGGGGCTGTCCGGAATTGGACGGGCATTTGAGTCGGAAAGGGTGGAACGGTGGAGCCTGGAGGATCTGGGCCTTAAACCGGACCGGGTGGGCGATGCGGGTTCCCCCACCCGGGTGCTTTCCATGAAGCGAATTAAAGAAGCGAAGAAATGCGAATTCCTCAAGGGAGACGCCCGGGAGCAGGCGGACGAGCTGATGAAGCGGCTGTCCGAGTCCGGTGCCATCGGGGCTTGATTGAGATATGATGGATAAATCAATGACCAATGAAATCTGGGTATTCGGTGATTTGCGGCACGAGCGACTCTTCAGGTTCAGCCTGAATGTGCTGGCCAAGGCGCGGGCACTTTCCCGTTGTATCAATGGAAAAGCGGTAATGGTCTTTCTGAGCGCTCCCGATGATGGGACGCCGGTCGATGCGGATACGGTTTCCCTTGAGAGTGCAATCAATGCGTCTTTTTCCAAGGGGGCGGATCGGGTTTTGGTTTTTGAAAATGATGAATTTAGAGATTCCCTTTGCGATATCTTTGCGGAAACCCTTGCCGGTCAGGTGAAACAGGAAAAGCCCATGCTCGTGCTGTTTGCACTCACTGATTTTGGCCGGGAGATGGCATCCAGGACCGCTCGTATCTGTGACGCCGGGTTGATGGCCGATTGCGTGGATCTGCAGATGGCCGATAATCGGATTGCGGGGCTTTGTCCCGCCTGGGGCGGTGAAATCATGGCTGAAATCACCTATGCCCAAGGCCACGGTACGGGATTTGCCACGGTGCATCCCCAGATTCAAACCCGGAATGAAATGGTGCCGGAAGAGGGTTCTGTGAACGGCGAAGTGGAACGGATCCGTGTTCCTACCAATTCCCATATCAGTCGTCCCAGACTGATTTCACGCTCCCCCGAACCGGCGGAACATCGAAGGCTTGAGGAAGCGGAGATCGTGGTAGTGGGCGGCGCCGGCCTGGGGAACGTGGAAGGATTCGGGCTGGTTCGAGAACTTGCGGCGGCCGTGGGCGGCGAGGTGGCCGGAACACGGCCCCCGGTGCTGCTCCACTGGGTGGACGAAGATCGACTGATCGGCCAGACGGGGAAGTCCGTTCGCCCCAATCTGCTGTTTTCAATCGGGACTTCCGGCGCCGTTCAATACACGGCGGGCATTACGGAGTCAAAGACCATTGTGGCCGTCAATAGGGATGCCAATGCCCCCATATTCCAGGTGGCGGATCTTGGCATCGTGGCGGATGTAAAAACATTTCTGCCATTGTTGACGGCCCGAGCCAAACAGGTGGTCATGCGTAAACTGGCGGACGCGCTCTCAGATGGTCAGATGGCGCCGGGGGAACAGGGAAGTTTCGGCGACAAAATTAGAAAAATTCGAAAATCCGGTGATTGGACCCTGGAGTCCCTGGCCAAGGCAACGGGGCAGACACCGGAATTCCTGACCCTGGTGGAATCGGACAAGATGTCTCCGCCGGTCAGTTTTCTGCTGCGTCTTGCCGGTGCCCTGGGGGTGGATCCCGGGACCTTCCTGAGCCGGGAAGAGCAGACCGCCATCCGTGACCAGCGTGCCCAGGCGTTCATCAAACGAACCAAAAGCTATTCCTACGAGACGCTGACGCCGGGTGCCGAGGAAAGCCATCTTCGGGCCTTCATGGTGACCATCGAATCCCACCATTCCCACAAGCCGGTGGAATACCGGCACGAAGGGGAGGAGTTTATCTATGTGATGGAAGGGGATTTGGAATTTGTTCTGGGGGGAAAACCGCACGTGCTCAAGAAAGGGGAAAGCATCCATTTCAATTCAGACATTCCCCACAAACTGAAAAGCCTCTCCAACGAACCGACCCGCTGCCTGGTGATGCTGTATACGGTGTGAGAACGCCTTTATCTGAACCCGGTGTCTTTTTTTGAACCGGATCACTCGACTTGGATAATTTCGATTTTATTTTTTGGAAGAAGTTCATAGAGGTCCGGACGCATGTCATGCAGCGGTCGAACAGTTGCCACATGCCGCTGTTGCGATAGGGAGGAAAGGGCAAGTTCAGATACGACAACCGCTTCCACATTGGGGTCGGCTTCTCCTTCTATTCCCTTTTCCGGGAAGGAGAAATCACTGGGGGTGAGAATGGCCGCCTGGCTGTAGTTCAAGAAGGAACCGGATTCGGTTCTCATGTTGCCGACGCTTCCTGTCATCACCACATAAATAAAGTTTTCAACAGCTCGGGCCTGGGCGCAATGCCTCACGCGGTAGTAGGCCTTTTTTTCTTCGGTGTAACAAGGCACGAAAATGATTTCCACCCCGGCAAGAGTCAGAAGGCGCGACGTCTCCGGAAACTCGATATCATAGCATACCTGGATCGCAATTCTGGCCAGAGGTGTACGGAAAATCCGGATGGCTGTCCCCGGTTCGATTCCGCCTTCATTGCGCTCCACCGGCGTAATATGAAGCTTATCCTGGGTATAGACATTGCCGGCCGGTGAGAACAAGTGGGCGGTGTTATAATATTTTCCGTCCCTCAATACCGGGTGGGAACCGCCGATAATATAAATGTTATACTTCTGCGCGAATCTCTTAAACATATTGACATATCGGTCCGTATAACCGGCAAGTTCCACGGCGGCCTCTTTCATGGATAGCCGTTTTGTAAAACTTAAGAGCTGGTAAGTAAAGTACTCCGGGAACAGCAGGAAGTGGCAGTGATAGGAATCCGCCGAATCTACGAAAAATTCAACTGAACGTTCAAGGTCTTCAAAAGACTGGATAGCCCGCATGTAGTATTGGGCCGCGCACACCCTGACCCTACGGGCCTGAATTTTGGGAAACACGGCCGAAGATATCCTTTTTTTGTTCACGTCAAAATCAGGGTTGGGCATGACAATGAAGGTCGAGTAATTCAAACTGGAACGATCGACCGTGATGTCGAGTTGAACCTTTTTGACCTGGAAGCCGGCTTTCAGGTGGGCGTTCAAGGCAGGGTCGTGCAATTCTCCGTTCGTCACCTTTTCCACATATTGTTCAGCCGTCATTTTCCCCGCGTGATTTTTATATCCGGTCATCCTTCCGAAAGCAATCATCCGTCTCAGATTGTACCTTTTCAGGATGCTTCGCCGGCGCTGATACAGCAACATGGCGACGCCACGGCGCTGATAGTCCGGATGGACGGCCATATCAGCCCCGTAAAGGGTGTCGCCGTCCTGGTTGTGCGTGCTGAACGTGCCGGCCCCTGTAAGCTCATCCACGTCGTACCAGAACTCATCATCGATGCTGACAATCATGCAGGTGGCGTAGCCGATGATTTTTTTGCCGCAGACGGCCACAAACTGTCCTTGGGGAAACGCGGCAAACTGCATTTCGTACTGGCGCTCCGTATATATGTATTCTTCCGGATAATCGTGATATGTTGCTCTGCTGCACACGATGATCTCCGGAATGTCTTCACGACGCCACCTTCGGGTTGTTATTTTTGTTATTGGTTTGCTCAAGATATTGCCCCTTAATCTCATGGTTGGTTAACATGACCGACTGCATTACCACTCTCGGTTCAGGCGGTTTCTCTGTTCCCGTGGCAATGTGATTGTTATCTCACGGATACCCCACCTCCTGTCAACGGGAATAACACCCCTACAGACTCTTCGGAGCCATCCTGTCACCCGTAGGAACGGCTTGTTTTTGTAGAATATCGATTTTACAGATTGATTTTTTTCCCTATATAGAAAACATAGCCGTAATACGCTTTGTACTTATCATACAACTGCGTCTCATGCCGTTGGTTTTTGATAAATTCCACGGCGGCTTTATGGTCTGCATTTTTCTCCAGGAAGACTTTCTGCGCATTTACCTGTGGTGCATAGAAATGTTCCGTCCAGCAGTTTTCAGGCAAAACAAAGGTGGCAACCGGAACATAACCGGCTTTTTGCATTTGCGCTACCTTGCTGGGGATCGTGTCTATTTCCGGATAAGCATCCATCCAAAACTCATGGATCTCAGAAGGGCGTTCTTCCGTAAACCACGATACTTCCGAAACGGCAACATAACCTCCGGGTTTCAGGAATTTCCGCCATTCTTTAAGCCCCCGTTCAAAACCGATATTGTAAATTGCGCCTTCAGACCATATCAGGTCTAATTCTTCATCTCGGAAAGAAAGATCATCCATAGAGCCGGAAATACCGTTTACTCTTTCCTGAAGATTCAGTTTTCTGGCATTCCGGTTGAACAGATCGATGAAAACAGGAAAAAGGTCGATACCCGTAATATTTCCCGGTGCATGTTGTGCCAACACCATTGTCTGTCCGCCCGAGCCGCAGCCGATGTCGGCAATACGTGATTTGTCGTTAAGATTTTCGATAAAACTCAAAGCCCTAATCGTTATTTCAGGGCTGCCCGGTCCCTGCCGTTCAAGGGTTGAAAAATAGTCGCAGATTAATTCAAAATCAAATTCATGAATTGATTTATTTTCATTGTTCATAATTTTTCCTTATTTTCTTTCAACATTGTTTTTATAAGGGATGGAAAATGTTCATCTAACGCTTCGGTTCAGCGGCGGCGCAAGCGACGGTCAAGTGCAACCCATGGTTCGCGGAATCACTTTTTATTCATCCATTGATTTATGAACGCTACCGCATTCCATGTGCCCTTTTCCTCGCGGAGACGGCGGCCCAGTTCTGCAGCGTTTTCGCGCATGGTCGAGTCATTCATGACCGTGTCAATAGCGTGACACAGAGATTCAACGGTCAGCCTCCTCTGTGGTATGGGAGACGGCCCGACTCCGAGGCGCTCCACGTGTCGCCCCCAGAAGGGCTGGTCTCCAAAGAAGGGACATACAATACTCGGTTTCCCCGCCAGTAGTCCGGCGGCGGTGGTGCCGCATCCACCATGGTGCACTACGGCATTAACCTTCGGGAAGAGCCAACCATGGGGTGCGGCTTCGATGAACATGACTGATTCTGACTGTGCTGAATCACTTGGTTCAAGCCCCCCCCAACCCTTGGCAAGTATCGCCCGCACTCCGGTGCGCCGGACTGCTTCCAGAACGATCTGCGTGACCCGCTTCGGATCACGTCCGAAGATGCTTCCAAACCCAAAGTAGACTGGCGGTTCGCCCTTTGACAGGAATTCGGTCAAGGATCGCGGCGGATTCCAGTCCTCAGCCTGGTTGAGAAACCAGAACCCCGTCACAATTGCAGTCTCGGGCCAATCTTCCGGACGAGGGATTATGTGTCGGCTGAATCCATGCAACGCCGGGATCGGGCGGCCGTCCGGAAGCCGCATTCTGAATCCGGGGCTGCGTGGGTCCAGCCCGTTCTGTTTGCGCCACTTCCTGACTCTCTTGCTCATCATCATCAATATTCTTCTAATGAGTTGATAGGTCAGCCGACGATAGCCGGGTCCCAAGGGAAGCTCGGGGAACCCCATCGCCGGGAATCTGGTTGTGGGCACATACAGTGGAAGCCAGAAGGCCAGCATGCATGGCACCCCGAGTTTCTCGGCGAAGTCCGGCGCACCAAGAGCCTTGGGGTGGTATAGAATCAGGTCCGGAGCCGACGCCTTGCTCGCCGCCCAAACGTCTGCCATCTGCCGCTCCTGGAGATTGCCAAGCTTCGAGATCATGGGCGCCAGAGTCGCAAGGGTCTTCCAGAGGCTTCCCCCATTCCCGAGGATGATCTTCCCCTCTGGTGAGTGCATGAAATCGATAAAATCGTTGTTAACATAGGCATAGCCGAGGCCGTTTTCCCGTACGAAGGGCTCGAAGTGCACACAGGTACAAATGGTGATTTCATGGCCGGACGCCATCAGTGCTCGGCCCAATGCGATATAGGGTTGAACATCACCTCGTGTGCCAATCGTCAAAATCAGGATCTTCATGCTGATGCTTCTCCGGCGCTTGGTTCGCTGATTTTTATTATTTTCCGCACTGGATCGATAGGATATTACCCATTTTTTCGTATTTTGCCGTCAAACCAACTTGTTTGAAAATTTCTTTGCGGTCGTCCACAGATCTTGAAATCAGCTTACCGCTGTCCGCCAACGCCTGAAGGTATTTGTCAGCCCAACGATTACTCTTTACCAACGTTGTAAAATGTATTTTGCCGTTCGTGGCGATAATACTTTTTAATTGTTCCAGCATCGGACTTGTGTCATCGAGGCAGTGCAGCAGATTCTCCGAAATGATGGTAGTGAACGCATTTTCTTGAAATGGGGGATGAAGTGCATCTGAGTGAAGGAAAACCAGATTGTCGGGCACCTTTCCGTTTTGTTTTATTAACCTTGATTTCGCTATTTTGAGCATTTTAAGCGACTGATCTAATAAGGCCACTGGTCGGTCGGTGTATTGGCGATATGCTTTAGCCGTAAATGCCAGGGAGCCACAGCCAAGATCCAACACCTTACCTCCAGCGCTGGATTGAAGTGCATCATTTGCAATTTTGAGAAAAATTTTTACTGAATACCCCCAAATAAGGCGGTTATAGATTGGATTGCACGCTACCAAGTCATATATAAAGCCAAACTGACTATCATACTCATTACCGGTTTCATCATTCGGCAAAACTGAGTAAATATTCGGCTCAACTGGTCTGAGTGTGGATTCGTCCAGTAACATCGATAGCAATTTATTCTCGTCTATTGTTGTCATGAGTTTTTTCTTATTTCTTCCAGTGAACGGGCGGGCTGCGGGTTAAAGAAAGCGTTACGCGCTTTCTGGAACGTAAGCTCAAGCTCATGGTCAACCAGGATAAAAGCCGGGTTGCAGCGACGGATCAAAGAACTGACCGGAAGAAGCCGGTTCGTCTCCATGGAGTACCTCTACAAGAAGCTCTCCCAGTATATCTGGGGATGGATGAACTATTTCGGTATTTCTGAATATTACCGACCCATCCCGGAAATTGATCACTGGCTCAGACGCAGAATGCGTATGTGCTACTGGAAGCGCCGGCGGTAAACCCGGACAAAAGTCCGGGAACTCCGCAGGCTGGGGACTTCCCTGAAAACAGCCATAGATATCGGGCTCAGTAGGAAAGGCCCATGGAGACTCGCACGTACCCTGGCAACCAGAGATCCTAAGTCCCAGGATATTTGACCCCGAAAGTCTTAAAATAAGGTAACCCGCCAGCCCGCTATCCCGTCATTGTACTGCGTTCTATCCGGACATCCCGTCATCCTGCGGGAAGACTGTAGTCACGATTCTGATATCCCGCTGTCAAGCTACCCCGCCCAAGCGTTAATAGAAGACTATCCCGCCCTTTGAAAAAGTATCCCTCCTGGTTTATAGAAAGGTTTCACCAAAACCAAACGACAGGAGGGATACGTTCATGCCACCGACAGCGACAATGAAAGATATTAAAGCATATCTGAGGACATGCGAAAAGGGAGAAGTTACGCCTGAGAACCTGCCCCCTTGCCCGCGCTGCGATGTTGAGAGTCTCTATTTCAAGAACCATGCATACCGAGAACGGCTTTTCTTGATTATCGTCGACATGGTTGTCCAACCGATCCAGGCCTATCTGCTCCGGTTCCGTTGCCCCGGTTGTGGAAAGACCTTTCCCTCCTATCCCGATTTTGCAATGCCCTATAAGCGCTATACCCGTCAGACCATAACAGGTTTTGCCGAGCGTTATGTGAGCTCCGACGACACCTATGAGCAGGCCGTCATGGACAAGGATGAAAAGGGCGTGCCCGGTTATGCCGACGGAGAAAAGATCCTGGCCTCATCCACCGTCCACAGATGGATCACAAGCCTGGGCCGTTTGGTGAACACCACCCGGAAAGCACTGGACCTGATCTGCCAGGAAAACCCAAAAACCCCTATTTGCCGCGACCTCGCTCAATGGGTCGTCCCCCGCCCAAAATACAGATCCGAAGGCCGCAAAACGTGTCTGTTAAACTGCTTTGGGTTCCTTGCAACCGAGGCCCTTTTCAAAACCGTCTTTCATCTCTCGATTTTCACCAAGTTGGCCATAGCCTGCGCCTTTGTCTGAAGTAAAGTCACCTCCATCGGCGCCCACGAGGGCGTCACAGATCGAAAGGAGGTGATTTTTTGGACAAAGAACAGGAAAAATGGGCCATCTTCTGGTGCGATCTGTTAAGTCCCGTCATTTACGGCGAGATCGAGCCGGAAGCAACCAACCAGTTTCTCAAACAAAAGGCAAAGGAGCCGGTGCAATATCCGGACGGGCGTACCGGTACGCCCTCGATCTCTACCCTGCGTCGGAAACTGAACCGTTACAAGCAAGGGGGTTTTGACAACCTGGATCGAAAAAAACGCGCTGACCTCGGAAAACCGCGTAATGCCAGTGCCCAGGTGATCAAAAAGGCAATTGAGCTGAAGAAGGAACAGCCCCGCCGAAGCCCCCGAACCATCAACTTCTTCCTTAAGGACAGGTACGGGACCACCGTGCCGCGCTCCACATTGTACCGGCACCTGAAACAGGCCGGCGCTACCCGCATTAAGCTCGGTGTTACCCGAGAAAAAATTCGCAAACGGTGGACCCGGAATCATACCCACGATCTCTGGGTCGGTGATTTCGAAGAAGGTCCCTATGTCCTTGAACAGGGAGATGTCGTTCCGACCCATCTTTCAGCGTTCATCGACTGCCACAGCCGGTATGGGGTCGAAGCCCGCTACTACTTCAGACAAAACCTGGATATTCTCATCGACTCATGGATCCGGGCTCTTTCCATTCACGGTGCACCGGTTGAGCTCTATGTGGACAATGCCAAAGTCTATCATTCCATCGGACTCAAGGCCGCCTGTCACCGTCTCAACATCCGGCTTTTGCACAGGCCCCCCCTTGACCCGGCGCCGGGTGGCCTCGTGGAAAGGTTTTTTCAGACCGTGCAGGACCAGTTTGAAGCCGAGGTGCGTGCCGGCGACATCCTTTCTCTTGACCAGCTCAACCGGGGATTATCCGCATGGATGGCCGTCAGTTACCATGAATCAAAAAGCGCCGAAACCGGCCAAACCCCGCAGAAGCGTTATCAACAGGGACTTACCGCTATCCGGCAGGTGGACATGGGCCGCGTCATCGAGTCCTTTATGCAAACAGCATTTCGCACCGTCAACAGAACCTTCTCGGATGTTCAACTCAACAAACGCTTCTACCAGGTCGATCCCAAACTTCGAGGGGATCGCGTTCAAGTGCGTTTCGACCCCTTTGCTTCATGGGATGGGGTGAAACTCTATTCTCTAAAAGACGAATATCTCGGAACCGGCGTTCTCCACAACCGAAGCACGGCGCCGACCACACCGGCGCCCGTGCGGACAAAACCCGAACACAGCTTCATCGACCTTTGGGTCAGACAACATAAAGAGGCCCTCAATGCGCAGGCAGGCATTGATTACCGGAAAGTCCTCCAGCAAAGGACATGGCCCTTTTACGAGTTTGCCAAAACCGTGGCCCGGCTCATGGGCCGAAGAGCTGGGTTAACAGGCCTTTCAAGCGCGGAACTCGAAACCCTTAAGAAAGTCTACAACCAGAGCCGTGACATCACTCGCAAAATGGTCGAACAGGCCTTTGAAAAAGCACAAAAGCCGGCACTGGCCTACATCATTTTGGAACTCAAGCAACTCATCCGAAAGGAGGCAAACCATGTTTCTTAACCATTTTTCCCTGAACGATCACCCCTTTATTGAGCATCCACCCATCCGGTGGCTGATGAGAGATCCCCGTTTCGATGAGGCCCTGGCCGGGCTTCAGTTCTTCGAACAACAGGGCAGCATCGGACTCATTTTAGGCCAGACCGGCATCGGAAAGTCGTCTCTTTTGAGACTTTTTATCCACGAGCTGCCCCAAAACCGGTATCAACCTCTTTATCTCCATTTAACCCCTATAAACGCCAATGCCTTTCTCAGGCTCATGGTCGCCAGTCTAGGTGAGAAGCCAAGAATTGGCAAAGATCGCATGCTGCTTCAGATCCTGGACCGCATCAAGCAGAATGAAAAGGACACGCTGCTTATCATTGACGAAGCGCATTTGATCGATCCAAAGACTCTCACCGATCTCAGGGTGCTGATCTCATCCATCGGAGAACGGATACCCCTCAAAATCCTCCTGTGCGGCCAGGAAGATTTACGCCACATCCTCAAGCGCTCTTCCCACGCCGATCTCCTCCACCGCATTACCTTCAGGCTCTTCCTCAAACCATACACGAAGGATCAAACCGCCGGATATATCGATAACCGGATCATAAAGGCCGGGGGATCAGCAAAAATCTTCGAACCGGAGGCCAGGGCCCTCATCCATGATTATGCCGCGGGGGTTCCTCGCCAGATCAATAATATCGCCACCGCGTGCCTGCTCAATGCAACCTCTCAAAGCATCCATAAAATCAACGATGCCCTGGTCAACAATACCATGGCGCAATTTCAACTCCCATAGGAGGTGTCATCATGACAAAAGGCTACTTTCCATCTGATTTCCTCAGGATGCTCAGAAACCAGGTCCCCATTGACACAGTCATAGCATCCTTTTTAAACATCGAGGCCCGCAACATTCACAATCTTTTCCGATTTCGCTGCCCCTTGTGCCAAAAATTCCATACCGCCGTTAACCCAAAAACCAACCTCGCCAGATGTTTCGATTGCAAACAGAATTTCAATCCAATAGACATGGTCATGGTCGCTACAAAATCTTCTTTTATCGAGGCCGTGGAATTCCTCGAAGATAAGATCAACCCGTAAAACATTTTCTGCCGGGTGCGCCAAACGCTTCCGGCAGAATCCTGCGAATCACATTCTTCGGGACTTTCAGGTTCAAATAATGTGGGACTTAGCACAGAGACCCACATGACCAATCAGTGGCTCAAGGATCAAGGTTTATTATCTGTCAAAGAGCTGTGGGTTTACCCCGTGAATTTCCCGAAGGGAACATTATTCAACCGGGGGTGAACATCCATTACCCGGCTACGGCCCGGTAGACTCTGTGAAGCGCCCCGTGCGGACCCGCATGCGGGGTGCTTCTGCGGGTGCTGGGGGAGAAAGCCCCCCGGCTGCCCGATTGGGCTCCTACTGATGTCTAACGAATATGAGTTTGTTTGTATCAAAGCCAAGCGTTGCAGCTCTTCCTATGAGAACTTTCTTCAGGTCATCATCAATTTCAGGGCTTCTGGCCAGAATCCACAAGTACGATTTGTCCGAACTGCACACGAGTGAATACTGATACCTTTCATGGTCAAGATCAAATATGATATAAGAACCATAGAAAGGCCCAAAGAATGAGACCTTCAGGTATCCTTGATCCGGTTGTTTTACGAATTTGGCTTTTCCCTCAGCTTCTTTCCATTTTGCATCCTTTTCGGAGTAGCCACGGTTCACCACTCTGACTCCACCGTCTTTCCGTAAGCTGTATTCCGCCGTTACGTGGGTCAACCCTCGTTCAAACGAATGATCTAATCTGGCAATTTCGTACCACTTCCCCAAGTATTTCTCCAACACGAAATTGCTAACCGGGGTGACATTCTGAGGAATTCCAACACACCCAATCAAAACGAGACCCAACAGAGCCGATATCCTTCTCAATTGCTTTTCATCTCCTTCAGAGCCCAACACGCAGTTCTGTCGTCTTTATCGGCAGAAACTGCTTGTTGGCTTTTTGGGTTAGGTTCATCTCAATTGAATTTTAGAAGAGCGTCCCCACTGCTCCCACTCACCTTTTGGTCCAGGCCTTTCAGCATTTTTGGCCTGTTCACCCTCACGACATTTATCAGCAGTTCATTTACATTACACATGCCATCATTCCTGGCTCCCGCCCGGTTCAATGCTGCCAGAGTTGAAATCCTCTCACGATTTTCTCTCCCAGTTTGATTGACTGCGGGCTTCGTTGTCCCTCAGGCTTCATACAAAGCCGTTACCAGCAATGCATGCCAAGGTAGGAAACTATTGGCGATACAATAGGCTGATTCTAAGATCAGCAATATAATCAGCGACTTCATGCCGCAACGCATGCTGAGTGGTGTGGGGGCTGGGGGAGAAAGACCCCCGGCTACCCGATTGGGCAGCTGCCTCCCTCAGTCCCGCTCTCCCGGGCGCCAGAGAGCAAGGCACAACCCGGCTAAAGCCCGGCACCTCGTCTGGCGTGCGGCGGTGCGATGGCGCGAGCGAGTAGCCTGATCCAATCGGTCTGGTAAGCGCGGAGCCATTGAAACTTGCTCAGTTCTCTCGGTGGGTGGCATTCGTCTAGGAGAATTGGAATGATGAACCGCTTTCCGGGCGGTCTGAGCGACTGTTGTTCCAAGGCCAGCATGAGTTCCTTGTTCTTGTATCCAGCCTTCTGGATGGTGGCCGCAGAAAGGCATAGCAGGCAGTAATCCGCCTCTTCGATTGCGGCTTCGATCTTGCGTTGCCAGTCATCGCCCGGTAGCAGCATTCGCTCGTCGAACCAGGTCACCACCCCGTAGTCATTGATTGCACGCGTCAGAGCGAGAACGGCGTCTCGATCCTCCTTTGCGTATGACACGAAAACCAGGGTGACGGGAAGGTTCAGGGTCCCCTCCCGGATCGGGAGTTCACCAAGGTCGAACCACTTCTGGTTCTCGGGCACACGGTACCTTACTTTGAGGTGGCCGGGGCTTCCTAGGCGCAGCTCAATCTCGAATCCCGCGATCCCGACCTTCTTGCCGCTCTCGGTGACCGTATGGATCGAGTGTATGGTGTTCTCGGCCCTGATTTCCCTTATCGCGGCTCCGTCGAGGACCTCGACATACTGGAGGGCCTTCGCAAGGGGCAGCTTCCATTGGTGCATGTCACCCAGTTCGTTCTTGAGCTTCTCCCCCATTGAATTCGAAAGGAATAGGGCCTTACCTTCAGTCGTTAGGGCCTGGATGGTTCCAACCAATCGACGGCCATCGGAGAGGATGAGGGTCACCGGCTTGAAAAGATAAGGATCGAGCTTCTTATTGTCGACGTGAGGTTCCAGGACCTCTTCATTACCTGGCATCGAAGTACCCCCAAATGGCTATTGACCTCCAACGGTGTGCGTTACCGGCGCGCGGCGCTCTTCCGCGCGTCCGAGTACACGCACTGGTTAGCGACTATTTTTATAGTTTCTATGCTCCCAAATAACAAAATGATTGCGGGGGATAATGAATATCGTAGTCTTTTAGTTCTTGGTACTTCCGATATCTTTTAGTTTTTTTAACTTTAATCGCATGGCCAATTTCTTTACCATGAAAATAGTTGTCATAAAGTTCTTTATCTATTCCTGAGTGAGATTTTGTACTTTCCCATAACTCATTTAGAGTTAGAGTAATTATGCATTCTATATCGAACTCTCCTACGACTTTTTGAATTGGGCTCGATGCATAAATTACGACTTTTGTAACGGATTGGTTTTTAAAAATAGCTCTTCTGAACTCGAATTTTTTTGTGCCCGATAATATTTTTTCGGCATATTCAGGCTTAATTGACAATAAAATTCTCATTGGCTCCAGATGCCTCCAGAATGATTTTAAATTTTTCTGATTCAATCTGCTCAAATCCCCTCGGCGCGCTATTAGCATCTGCTAATATGCCCAACTTAATAAGCTTTTCCATATTTAATCTCTTCGGAAGGGAATACAGATAAAGGAAGTTGACAATAAATGGCCTATACCACTGCCCATTTCTTGCTTTGTAATACCAATATTCCGCTAACTTTTTATCAGTAAATACGCTCCTTTTTCTGCATAGCTTAACGAAGTCAGCTTCATTATCTATACCATCAATAACACTCTCTACAATCCCAATTGTTGAAATGACGCTTTTATAGTAGCCACCTGTTCGATAGAATAAGATAATATCACCTGGAATTAGATCACGATAAAAGGACCTTGAAATATATACTTTCTGAATCGCATTTCTATGAGGTTCATTTTCGACGTAATCTTTGGGAGATTCGTTATTCAAAATCGAATCAGGCAATAATTCTGTATGATATTCAGGATAAATTGGTACGATGAAATATCGCCTATCCATAGATATAAACGGGTAAGTTATTTTAGGTTGGCCTTTAATCGGTCTTGGTCTAAAATCTTTTATGAATACCTTTTCTTTACCGGACTGTGAATTCTTTTCCCCGTAAAAGCTAAAACCCCAGTCCTCCAAAAGGCCTATAAGTCGATCATGTTCTTCTCTTGAATGGAAAAGCGTTACGTAAATTTCTTCCACATTATTTATAAGCGCATTGTCGAAAACAATTTTTAGGAATCTTTCTCCTAGTTTAAAACCATTAGTAATTACTTTAAATGTTCCTATCTTTAGGCGCATCTTTCTACCAAAAGCAGGTTCGATATCGGAATAATTTTCATCTTTGCCTTCCTTCTTTATATATAGAAAAGCCAAAATATCTCCGGTATCCGATTGACATATGTATGCAATTTCATCGGATTTTTTATTAAACCATTTTTCAAATCCGACATAATCTTCCTTAAATGAACTAAAAAATGGGTCGGTTATATTTATATTTCCGAAATAATCTTTTCTAACGGATAAGACTTTATATTCCGAAAGATTTGGGTTTTCCGCTGTGACTTTTTCTATGAAATGGTCAATAGTAAAAACAAGATCCGAGATACCGAGATCTAAAGCCTTTTCATGTATTTTTCTGTCTTCCGTAATCAAACAATCAACTCGGTGTGAGAAAACCTCTTTTAGTAGGGACGTATCGATTATGTCATTATCGGTATGGTCGTATTTGTTTCTTATCCGAGCAATTTCTTCAGATTCTGGAGCCTCAGTTTTTAATGTATTGTAAATTTTAATTTTTGTTTGAATTGTTTTTACTACATCCGGGTTGCTATGTTTTTTTAACTCTTCAACAGAAAGCCGATGTATGCATTTTTCATAATGCAGTCGATCCAGCCAGTTAAATAGAGTTCCGATTTCTTCATTGACTATTTTGCTAGCTTCGCGATGAATGAGGATGTTTGTGTCTAATAAGGCTTTCACGTGTATATTCCCTCAGATTAAGTTTATCAAAAAATCTTTAATTTTTTGCTCATCAACAAATGGGTTAGCCAGCAAATAGGGCACGCCCAACGATACTGAAACCATATTTGAATATAATATTTCGCGCTCTTGAAACGACGCGATGTTATCGACTTCAAATACATCGCCATCCCTATTCTGAATTCGTTTGTGGATATTAATTGGCTCATCAATTAATACAATGATTGCAATGGTCGAAAGGGACGTAAATGTAGACGCTGGTATTTGAACAACATTTCCTTTTTCATTTAAAAGACAAAAATGACCATCAAGAAGACAAGCAGTTTTGAATTTTATATATTTATCAACAGCGATGATAAGCGAATCCTGATTTCCATTTATGCCTTCACTATGCTTGTTCGTTGGAAATCTTATGTTCTTAGCCTTTTTAATTAAATTGCTGGCGGAGTAGCATTCTATACCCAGCTCCTGACACATCTTATTGCATAATGATGTTTTCCCGACGCCATGAACACCGCCAACAAATATGATTTTACGTTTCATAATGCATCATCGCTAACGCCCGGCTTGAGAGGTGCGAATGAAGTGTAGCGGAATGAGCATCCTTCTCAAAGCTGATGTTATCTAAAAATTTTTATCCGCCTTGTGCTGAAAGGGCAATTTGTATGAGATCCTTTAGTGCAGTTGCTTTAAATACAATACCTAATCCAATGACTTCTTGGGTTGATGGCACATGTTGTGCTGGTATAATGTCGACTTTATTGTTTCTAATCATTGTAGCTGCGACGACTCCCAAAAATTTGTATGGTAACCCTCCACCACCCATAATAATTTTACCTTGATTGAACTGTGCCTCTTTAATATTAAGGAAAACTGGGCTACCACTTGAGCCAGGAAATACTTGAGCGTCAATTATGAATTGTTCATTTCCATCGAAGTCTACTTTTGGATGGCTCGCAATGATACCGTCTCTAACAATGGGTAAATTATTTTTTCTATCAAATCTGTTATCAGGATAACCTACAAAAACAATTTTTTGGCCTACATCAAGTTCGGGTTCATCAAAATCTGAGAAAAATTCCATCGAGAGATATTTATAAAATATTTTCGAATGCAATTGGCCAATTAATGATGATACATTGACACAAGCTAAGTCTATATTGGGATTTGGGTGTTCATGGAATGCATTGCTAAAATCATCCGCTCGAAATGGATAAACATTGCCTAAATCAGGTTCGTTTTTAGCCGCATTCCTTCCATGGAAATTTACTATGAACTTATTACCGCCTTTAAACACATGTTTATTTGAGATCAATAATACTATAGATGTGCCGGGCCGATTTTCCATGTCGACTTTTACAAGGAATCCTGTTCCGATAGAGGAAGAACCCTGTTGATTCAGCAATTCAATCCTTAATATTGAAAACAATATCTGCTCAAGGAACGATTGTGGGTTCATAATATTCCCTTATGTAATTAGTTAACGCTGCTAATCAGCCGCGCGGCTTTTTGCGTCGGCTGAATTAGCCTTGTTAGAATTTTATCATAGAAACCTTCTCGACATCGTCCTTAACATAACAAGTCCAGCAGCAGTCACCTCACCTCTCCTATTTATGATACCCTCTTCCCGGAGTTCTTCAATAATTGATTCGGGAAGTTCCGACAAAATGTTACGTAAATGTTTTTGTATAATTCGTGGTGGAGCATCTTGCATAATTAAATGTCTTAAGTCTGGGTGCCTAAAAATCCTTTCAAATTGCGGATTACTCAACTCATGGAGTCCTTGACTCATATCCCTTTCAAGCATATGAAGTTGTTGTTGCATATGATCTCTGTCTTCTTCAATTTCTCTTATACGTTTTTGCGCGGAATCTTTTTCAGCCGTCAATCTTTCCATATTCCGATAGAACTCTTCTTTCTCTTTTTGCTGCATCTGTGCACGCATGGTCAGTTGCTCCATCATTTCCCGCATGGCCTTATTTGTTTCTTCCAGTTTTTCCTTTTCTTTTTCTTCTCTACCTTCGGTTTCTTTTACTTTTTTTTCAATTTCATCCGGGCTTTTAGAGATTCCGTCAAATCTAGATTGAATACGCCCGTATCCTTCATCGATATGCTTTAAGCGTTCGCCAAATCGTTCTTCAATACGACCCAGTATTTCAGATGTTTTTTGGGTAAAGTTATATATGTTGTCATAAAATTGATTGCTAGAGTCTGTAGATTTGAAATAAAAAGCGACAGACATGCTCATTGCGAATAATGCTAAAATCATGGCTAAAAGGTCTGAAAAATCGAATTTGCTAAAATCAAGGCTGAAGCTAGACCATGCAATTCGCCAAGCAATTACTGAGAACAGAATTATTATAGATAGCTTAATGGCTCCGCTGGTCAATTTTTTTAATTGACCTTCCACATTATCAAACTTTGATTCTTGTTTCAGATCGTCCATTTTTATTCAAACCTTTCTCGACTATTTGATTCTAACAAGTTATTGAAGGGACGGAATCCATCCCGTTAACACCCGAAAAAAGGGGGTTAGTCATAAAGCAAAATGCGTGCCTTTAACCAATACATCATGATTTCGTCCTCCCGCATTCCGAGCACCGACCATCCGGCCCCATAATGCCGATGCACATTTCATCGCCGCACAGTATCCGGTCTTCCAAATCGTCGGAATCTTCCTCCGGCTTCGCCTTTTGCGGGGCATCTTTCAGAGGTTTCCCGCATTCCGTGCAATGACCATCTCCGCCCATAATCCCCACGCAGCACTCATCCGGACAAAGCACCCGAGCTTCCCAATCCATATCCGCATCAGGAGCTGTCTTTGCGTCTTGAAACAGGGGGACGTCCGTAAATAAGTAAATAACTTACACCGCATCAGCACATGGCCCCGACTCCACCACATCAAATCTTCATCTCACCCACCAAACCCTAAACTGCGTCTTTCAGTTTCTTCCCCGCTTTAAACTTAACGGAATTGGAAGCCTTGATCTTGATCGGCGCTCCGGTCTGGGGATTACGACCCTTGCGGGCTTCCCGCCGGACTTTCGAAAATGTGCCGAATCCAACCAGCGTGACCTTCCCATCCTTTTTCTTCAACTCTGTCGTGACACTGTCGATAAAAGAATTCAGCACCGCATTAGCAACCGCCTTGGAAACACCCGCCTCTTTCGCCATTTGTTCAACCAATTCCGTTTTCGTCATGTGATGCTCTCCTTCCTTTGCTGTTTGTTTAGATCTGAGCGATACCAATATGGAAATTCATTTCCCGGCTACGTTCCGCTAATCTCTGTAACAAGTTATTGAAGGGACGGATTTCGTCCCATCAACATCCAAAATGAGGTGTTGGCCATAAAAGCAATAATTACGCCAAAGAACCCATGCTTTTATGCTAAGAATTAAAAGTCCAGTGGGCTTCTTGCCTCTTTCGCAGTTTTGCTCGGTACGCAATGGGTATAAATCATTGTCGTTCTCACATCGGCGTGCCCCAGCATTGTTTGAATCGTACGAATATCATAATTGGGTTGCAATAGGTGCGTAGCGAAACTGTGCCGATTATGCCGAACTCGGCATAATCGGCATTCTTTTGCCACGCACCTGCTGGAAAACGGGATGAATATCCGTGTGGTTCAGGAACTCATGGGCCATGCCGACGTGAAGACCACCGAGATCTATACCCACGTCATGGAAAAGGACATTGCCGTGGTTCAAAGTCCCCTGGACGCGCTTTCATGAAGTCGATTCCACCGGGTATGCTCTGATGCGTTCCTTCCTCGATCCCGTAATAGGCCTTTGAAAGCAGCCCATAAGGACTGCGTTTTACACCGTTTTGGGCTTTTCACAATTTCAGACTCTTTGATCAGGATTTTAGCTCCCCTCAGAAAGACAGGGCTTTGGGGGAGCGGAAGCGGCAGATTTTGATGGGGTGCTCCATATGAAAACCTCCGGTGAAAGGGTCAAGGTTGGTATGTATAAAAAAGCGATATGCTCGGGATGATATTTTTGAAACCGGAAAAATGTCAAGGAAAATCATTTAGAAAATAGGGAATCCTTAAGGTTGTGTTGAGCCGGCATCCCATGTATTTTGCCCGGGGCAGGGCTTTGGTTTGCGCGTAACCGGCATTGAGGTAAACATTACTTGAAAATTGGAAATCGTATTGTTATTGTCCGTAAGGGCTGCGGTCCATATGAGGCACACATTCGCAACCCTTCATAGGGGAGGAATTTATCTATGTGATAATTTGTCCTGGGGGGAAAACCGCACGTGCTCAAAAAAGGGGAAAGCATTTATTTCAATTCGGACATTCCCCACAAATTGAAAAGCCTCTCCAACGAACCGACCCGCTGCCTGGTGATGCTGTATACGGTGTGAGAGTGCTTTGAACGGCTAAGGAGGCATCATGAAACAGATCAAAAAAACTTTTGGTATTCAGCTTATACTGCTGCTGGTGTTTTCATTTTCCTTCACCGCGATTGCCCAAGCCGACGAAGTGATGGATTCCATCAATGAGGCCGTTCAGTCGTACAAGGAGGGCAAATTTACCGAAGCCGTCGGCAGCCTCGATTACGCTTCTCAACTGATCCGACAGAAACGCTCCGAAATGCTGAAAACCCTGCTCCCCGAACCCCTGCCCGACTGGACAGCCGAAAACGCCTCCTCCGAAACCGCGGGCCTGGCAATGCTGGGCGGAATTCTCTCGGCAAAAAGAACCTACCGCAAGGGCCTCAGCCGTGTCACCGTTGAAATCACCGACTCTGCGGCACTCCAGAGTATCATGGCCATGTTCTCCAACCTCATGTTTACCACGGCAGGCGGCGGCAGGCTCAAAAGAATCGGAGGCCAGAAGGCCACTGTCAAGTACCTTCCGGAAAATCGTAACGGTGAGATCACCGTCATGGTTGAAAACAGATGCATGCTCTCCGTCAAGGGGGAGGATGTGAGCGAGCAGGACCTCATGGACTACGCGTCCGCCGTCGATTATAAAAAACTCAAGGAATTCTGATTGAAAAAATGCCGTTGTGGGGAAAGATCGCCCTGGGCTGATACTGGGTGTTGCCGCCGGCGCCTACCTCTCATAGAACACCCGGCCGACCCGTTCAATATGTTCCTTCAGCTTTTCGTGATTGAGCTTCTGGAAAATAGAGAGGTCTATCCGGTAGGGCAGCAGCAGGTCATCCAGCGCGTCGGCAATTGTTCCGAGTTCGGCCGACGTCAGATGCTGCCCCAGCAGAGTCAGATCAATATCCGATCCTGGTTTATAATTGCCTTTGGCCCGCGAGCCGTAGAGCACGGCTTTTTCGACGGAAGGGAACCGGGTCAGTACCTCGCAGATGGCAGCCACGGTGGCGGTGGACAGTCCGTGGTTCACTTCTGGATCTCCTCCTGCTCATAACGCCTTCTAAAATGTTGTTCCAATTGGACGAAAGCAGGATAAAACCGTGTCAGTATATCTTTCACAATGTGGGAAGCAATGTCGGTGTTATAGGTGTGTGAGGTCAGATTTCTGGCTCTGATCATGTCCATCCACGCTTCACCATCGGCAATCAAGCCGTTTCTGAAGGCCTCCCTTGCCGCATTTTTGGAGCCGATGATGCCGACGAATCCCTGCGCTTCCAGATAATCCTTCAGCACGTTCCAGGCGAGTTCATGGGTGAATTCAAATCCCTGGATCAGGCCCTGTTGCTCGAGTTCCGATAAATCGCGTTGTCCGGACAGCTCCACGGCACTACGCAGCGTCTGAAGTGCGCGGGCAAAATTGTCGAAGCGCTGCTTCCAGCGAATATCTTCCATTTACGGCCCCCTTTAAGAAGGAATGAATATCCTAATTTCTACCCGTTTTGAGTGCGTGAATCAATTCGTTTTTTGAATTCACCCAGGTTCCGAGTACAAGACACAACCCGGTATATGATGTTGAGAGACCGAGAATATTTTGATAGCATGCCAGGGAGGAGATAAACGGATGCTCATAAAAAGAGGATTATTCCTCGTGTTAACATTCATATCAATGAATTTTGCTTGTTCGAACTCTGTTGTATCTGCGGGAGAGCCATCCATAAAAATTGGGGATACCGGGTATGCCGATCATTTCAGGGTGATTGGCGATAAGTATGGCCCCTTCGACTTGACGATGATAAAGATCGGCGCCTATGGAAAAGACTGGCCGGAGTTCACGTAGATCCGGAGCAGGCGGTGAAAGGGCATCTTGAAGCAAGAGGAGGGGTCTTTCTTCCGGTTCATTGGGGTGCTTTAAACTGGCGGTCCATCCCTGGAATGAACCGATTGCCAAGTCACCCCTGCTTTATACGGCACCGCCCAAGAAAGGAGATGAAACATGAGATCGATTAACAAACTGGCAACGTTTATACTGTGCATTGCGGTGATTCCTGTTCTTGTTGCGGGGTGTGCCGGCGTAACGAAAGATGGAGAGGTGATCAAGCGAATCGACGTGAAAGAAGCCCGGACGAAAGTCCAGGCCGGCAAAGCACTGCTGGTCTGTTCCTACGATGACGGCTACTGTAAAGACATTCTTTTGGAGGGGGCCATGCTGCGCAGTACCTTTGAAAGCAAAGCGAAGTCATTGCCCAGAGATCAAGAGATCATCTTTTACTGTAATTGACCCAGTGAGGCGACCTCTGCCAGGTTGGCGGAGAAATATCTG
This sequence comes from Desulfatiglandales bacterium, assembly GCA_963663335.2. Lineage (GTDB taxonomy): Bacteria > Desulfobacterota > DSM-4660 > Desulfatiglandales > Desulfatiglandaceae > NaphS2. The sequence goes on from CAXXLN010000003.1 coordinate 516,424, forward strand.
GGGATGGGGTATCACAATGTAAAGGCCCTAAAAGGCGGTGTTGGTGCCTGGAAGGCGAATGGCTATCCCATCAATTAACCATCATCGAAAGAGAGCTGCATTTTCAGAATTTATCCCCTATTTTAAAGGAGTTGAAAGGACTATGACACTATGTCCCATGGCCATTGCCGTTGGCTGCAAAAAATGCCCCGTCTTTTCAGTGTGCCCACTGAAAAGCATTATCGGGGACTATAAAAAGAAGGAAGCGCCAAAGTCAAAGAGCAGCAAGGAAGGCAAATCCGCTTGACGGTTTTTATCCGGTGATGGCTTTGGCAAGATTTGCAGCGAGTGCCGCGCCCTCATCACCAATGGCATCGGGTGTCGTACAACCGGGCAAAATGAAATTGCCTTTTGCTGCCGCCTTGGCGTAGCTGCTAATGCCGCTGAAAATGCCCTGGATGGCATCACAATTGCCTTCGATTGGACCGGCGCAAGTCACCAGCAGGGCCACCGGCTTGCCGCTGATAAGGGAGTCGTGCTCAGGCGTGCCGTAACCGGATACCAGGCAGACATGACGGTCTATCAGAGGCTTTATCTGAGAAGAAAAGCTCCAGCAATAGAGCGGCGAAGCGTACACAATGGCATCGGCTTTGATCATTTTGTCGAATATCATCAAGGCATCATCTTTTTGAACACATCCGGGTTCATCTTTTTTTTCCTGGCATTTATAGCATCCAAGGCACCCGCCCACTTTGTACCGGGTGATGTGAATCCGTTCGACTTCGTGGTCCGGCCCCACTTTCTCTTCAAACATGGAAAGTACTTTGGCAGTGTTGCCGCTTTTTTTCGGGCTTCCTAAAATGGCCAAAATTTTCATGACAATTCTCCTTTTCAATTTGAGGTCTCGTTTTTTTCAGGATAGAGATTTCGATACCGGGAAGATAACACAATACGAAAAAGAAGTTAAGACCGGAAACGGTGTGATGGGCGGACTTTTCGCCATAAACCCTTTTCCATCAGCGCATCACTTCCTACCAACCGCCACCACCACCTCCGCCGCCACCACCGCCCGAAGACCCTCCTCCGCTGCTTCCTGACGAGGAACCGGGAGAGGTGGAAGCGGAGGAAATAGCGCCGGAAAGAGAGGAGCCCAGGCCTGACACGAAGCCGGTCATGGATCCCGAGCGCCAGGCACTGCCGGTGTACCAGACAGGCCGGTAGCCGCCATCGTCCATTGACGCGTCTTCCAGGATGCTGGCAAACTGTTCTCCCCATTCCTGTTCCACATCCAGGGCCAGGGCATAGGGGAGGTACCGTTCAAAGAGTTGTGGTGTTTTAAGAGGCGGATTCAGAAGATTCAGCCGGTCTTTTTCCGCCACGGAGAGGTAGCGTTTAAACCCCTCTATCTTGTCCATGAGCTTTCGCCCCGTAAGGGTCGGGGCTTTCAGGAGGTGATAGAAGAGGGCATTGATAAAACCGACCAGCAACAGCGTAATGGCCGCCAAGAGGGAGGCTGCTGAGGTGAATAGCCAGAGACCCACCGCTTCACCCACAAAGAACGGCAGGGAAAAGAAGGTTATCCCGATGGCTCCGGCGCTGCTGAATATTCTTTTCCCGGGGTTTGTCCCCACATGTCTCCAGGCGCTGACGACCCTGATGCCCAGGAAAAGGCAACCGGTGGACCAGATTGTCAGCCACACCCCCGTAAATAGGGCGGCTTCAGGCTGGCTGGATCCCAGGATAATGGCCAGAAGGATCAGAGCGGTTATGGCCAGCCCCGCGATAAAATATCCGGAGTTGAGAACGAAGTATTTGTTGCGGGCCTCCCTCATAAGGCATTTTGAGAGTTGCGTCCGGGCTTTGCCGATCCTTTCGTGGTTGGTTTTTTTGAGTTTGATCTTGCTCCCCACGCTAAAAAGCTTTTCGGCAATTTTGGCTTCCCCGCCGGAAAGACATTTTCCCCCAGCACCGGTTTTTTCCAATGTCCAGGCCTGGTCCTTATCCTGGCTGATTTTCAGATATCCTTTCACGGCCATGTTGACAATGGCAACGGCGAAAACCTTGTCGTCCCGCAGACCCAGACGCATGATCACCCGCGACAGTGCGGGAGAGATCCCTTCAGGTGGGGAAAAGAGAGGGATGATGGTCCCCTTTTCAGGGTCTTTGCCTACCCTGATCCAGGCTATCAGGTAAAAAGCGAGGAGAATAATCAGTCCGATGAGTCCCCCTCCGGCGCCCCGGTTGTCTTTCCACAGGTAACCGATTCTGTCGGGAAGGGTGGGTTCGGCCACGACCCCTTTGGGCCAGGACACCGCGATGGTAAGCCCCTCTCCGGGCCTGAGGGTGCGGGTGGTGGCAAAATAAACCGCCCCCGGTTCGATCGCTTCCACGGTATAGTCTTTTCCTTTGCTCCCTTGCGCCCCCGTGTAGGCCGTCTTTTTCAGGATTTCGGCCCCTGGCGGCAACGAAACCGCCGCCCCCACATGGTCGATTGGAAACCGCCATCCGTTTCCGGTGACGTTCCAGTAGAGTTCATCGAAATCCTTGAAAAACCCCAACTGCCGGGAGGTCCTGTAGACGATACGGTAGGTGTAGGTGCCGGGTTTGAGAAGGATATCCTTTCGGCCCATGTAGACCCGATTGCCGTTGGAAATATCCTTGATGTGATAAGGTTCCGGGCGGCCGTTTCGCAGAACCTTACGAACGTCAAAAGTCACCTGAACCGTATTCCCGCGACCGTCCTTGTATCGGGTTGGAAAGTCACGAAATATGCCCCGCTTAATCTGCTTTCCGTCGCAGACGACAGTGATGTCTTCGCTGACGGTCATGCTGCCGTCCCGGTGAACGCTTATGGCGCTTTTAAAGTCAAGGATGCGCTCCGAGGCCGCGGCATGGGTCGCGTCCGCCTGTCCGAAAACCGACAGGTGGAACAAAAGCACCAAAATGGATAGAACGCTTCGGCTTGGCATGCTTTATCCTAGAATTTTACTTCGGGAACGGCTCTTTCACCCGGATCTTCTATTTCAAAAAATTCCGCCTTGGTGAATTTGAATTTTTCAGCCACCAGGTTGCCGGGAAAGGATTCCACCTGGATGTTTAGATTTCGTACCGTACCGTTATAATAGCGTCTGGCCATCTGGATCTGATCCTCTATGTCGGCCAGATCGGCTTGAAGTGACAGGAAGTTCCGGTTCGCCTTTAAATCGGGGTAACCTTCCGCCACGGCGAACACATTGGCAAGTGACCTGGAAAGCTGCCCTTCCAGACGTCCCTTTTCCCCGATTTTTTGCTCTTTCAGGCTTTGCGTTCTGAGTTCCGTTACCTTTTTAAGTAGTTCACGCTCATGACCCATGTATCCCTTGACCGCTTCGATCAGGTTTGGAATCAGGTTTGAACGTCGCTTTAGCTGAACATCGATTCCGCTCCACCCTTCTTCAACCATGTTGCGCAGCCGGACAAGCTTGTTGTAGATGGCGATGACAAAAAGAACCGCAAAAACAATTACTGCCAGGATAATGATTGCTGCAACCATTCTTTCACCCTCCGCAAAACAGGGACAGGATGTGGCGTTTCTTAAATCGGTTCGTAAGGCAACCCCACGCTTTCGGCCACGGCCCTGTGAACCATTTTCCCTTTGATGACATTCATCCCTCGTGCAATCTGGGGGTTGTTTCCCATGGCCTTTTCATAGCCGGAATTGGCGATCTCCAGCGCGTAGGGGAGAGTGGCATTGGTAAGGGCCATGGTGGAAGTGCGGGGCACGGCGCCGGGCATGTTGTTGACGCAGTAGTGAACAATTCCCTCTTCCACATAGGTGGGGTTGTCATGGGTGGTGGGGCGACTGGTCTCGCAGGCGCCCCCCTGGTCGATGGAAATATCCACGATGGCGGCCCCCGGCTTCATCTTTTTGAGCAGTTCCCTGGAAATCAGTTTGGGTGCCGCCGCCCCCGGTATCAGCACCGAACAGATGACAAGATCCGCTTTCATGACTTCCTCTTCCAGGATCCCTTCATTGCTCATTAGTGTGGTCACGCTTCCCCGCATGACGTCGTTGATATAGTCGAGCCGCTCCTGGTTAATGTCCAGGATGGTGACCCGGGCGCCGGTTCCAACGGCCCCGAAACAGGCGTGCAGTCCGGAAACCCCGGCGCCGATGATCACCACATAGGCCGGGCGGACTCCCGGCACGCCGCTCAACAAAATCCCCATGCCGCCGCATTTGGCTTCCAGGCAGTAGGCCCCCGCCTGTATGGCCAGACGTCCCGCCACGGCGCTCATGGGTGCCAGAAGGGGAAGGGCGCCGCTATCGGTCTGAATCGTTTCGTAGGCAATCCCCACCACCTTTTTTTCAAGCATTTTCTCCGCCAGCTCTCTGGCAGCCGCCAGGTGAAGGTAGGTAAAGATGATTTGATCCTCTTTCATCAGATCGTATTCAACGGGCAGGGGTTCTTTGACTTTCATAATCATGTCCGCATCCGCCCAGATGTCCCGCTGGTGAACGATGATCTCCGCTCCTGCCTGGATGTAGAGTTCATTTGGAAAACCGCTTCCGAGCCCTGCGTTGGATTGGATCAGAACCCTGTGGCAATTCTGCACCAGGGTTCTGACGCCCGAGGGGGTAACCGCCACCCGTTTTTCAGCCACCTTGACTTCTGTTGGAATGCCGATAATCATTACGTTTCCTCCCTGTGAAATTTCAGCTTAAAGACTGGTATATTCGGGGGACTCTTTTTCCAATGGAACAGACAATTTCATAGTTAATGGTATCCAACAGATCGGCCAGTTCATCCACGGTGGGTTTTTCACCGAAAAGAATCGCCGGATCACCGGCCTGAAGGTCTTCGATATCCGTTACATCAAACATGCACATATCCATGCAAACTCGTCCCACCAGGGGGGCGCGCCTGTTGCGGATCATGGCGTAGGCGCGATTGGAAAGGCCCCGGCTGTAACCGTCCCCATACCCGACGGGAAGGGTGGCGACCCGCATCTCTTTGCTGGCGCGAAAGGTATGGCCGTAACTGACGGGGGTGCCGGGGGGGACCCGTTTCAAGTAGGCAACTCTGGTCTTGAGCGTCATGGCCGGTTTGAGGGTTACATTGCGGCCTACATGGGGGGATGGGCGGAGACCGTACAGCATGATGCCCGGTCTCACCAGGTCATAATGGGATTTCGGGAAATCCAGAATGCCCGCGCTGTTGGCCAGATGTTTTTGAGGAATATGGATGCCGGATGCCTCAATTTCTTTTACCAGGTCGTCGAAAATGCGGATCTGACGGTGGGTGAATGTTTTGTCCGCGTGATCCGCGCAGGGGAGATGGCTGAATATGCCTTTGAGATGGAGATTCTTAAATCGGATGATTTTCTGAATAAAAGCAATGGTATCCCGTGGCGAAAGCCCGATGCGGCCCATGCCGGTGTCCACCTTGACGTGAACGCTGATTTTGTCCGATGACGCTTCGGCCGTCTGATTCAGGGCTTCGGCCAGATCCAGGGAGCAGACGGTCTGTTCCAGGCGGGATTGAACCACTTTGGCGGCTTCCTTGGCATGGATTAACCCCAGAACCAGAATGGGAACGCCGATGTTTTGGCTTCTGAGGGCTTCACCTTCCTCGGGAAGGGCGACCCCCAGGCAGGTGGCGCCGCTCTTTAAAGCGGTTGTGGTGACTTTGAGTGCGCCGTGACCATAGGCGTCGGCTTTGACCACGGCCATCAGATCGCGCGCGGGACTGATGATGTCTCGAACCGTCGCAACATTTGCGGAGATGGCATTTAAATCAATAATGGCCCGGGTTGCCCTTTCCATTGATCCTTTTCTTGAAAGTCAGGCCGCCAGCGGTTCCTGGCAGATGGTCGCCATGGGAAGCGTTTCTGCGGCGGTGGCAAATTTGGGGTTGGTCTTGATGCCGTAGGCGGTCAGAATTTTCTTTAAAATCGCGTAGTCCTTGCTGATGGATTCCCTCACCGAATCGTATCCCCGTTGGGCGGCGATGCGGCGTTCCCAGAAGCTCATGGGATTCATATCAAAAAATTTGTCGTCATACTCGGTGGGCTCCACCAGAATGATATCCCCTTTGAACTCGGGATTTTTTCGGTACAGTGAAATCCCGTGCATGAGCCGGGTATGGAGCATGGTCCGCATGACCTGGTTAAAGATGGCATATATGCCGTCCTGGGCAATGCGGATTCGGTTCTTGTTGGCTTCACACTGTTCACAAAAGAGATCCAGATTGAAGGGTCGGAAGGGATTGTAGCAGATGATCAGGTCGGCGTTCTTGGCGACGGCCAGATCCAGATTGGTGGTCTTGACCACCGCGCCGTCCACATAATCGATGCCGTCGATGTTGACGGGCCTGTAGAAAAAAGGAATGGCGATGGATGCTTCCATGGCCTTTGAAATGGGAACCGAGTTTATCTCGTCGTGACCGAAAACCGCCCGCTGAGCACAGTCCAGGTTCATGGAGACGGTATACAGCTCTTTTCCCCGTTTTTTGTAAAGGGTTGTGAAATCGTTGTATAGCCCGTGGCTTTCCAGGTTCTTTCGGATGGCCCGTTCGAAATGGTGGGTGGTGAAAATTCCGTTGGGCAGGTAATGCCAGGGCCAGCTGGAATGGTATGCATCGGGATTACCGTCCTTGAGGCAGTAGGCCAGAAAATCCCCCACGTTTCTGTAGGTGGGTTTCAGCAGCGTTTTGACGAGCCGGCCGCGGAAGTCCTCCCTGAAAATGTTTTTATACTTGATGATATCTTTGAGCCGTTTGGGCACAATGCTTAACACGTGCCCCAGAATGTGAGGGGGCACTTGAAGGAACCCTGAGAGATTGGGTGTGTAGAGGTCCCACGCTTTGACGGGATTGAGCCTGCCGGGAACCCCTTCCAGGCTGGCGGACATGTCTTTGATTGATACGCCGTTGGCGAGAAAAGAAGCGATAATGGCGCCCACGCTGACCCCCAGGAACATGTCAAAATCCCGGAGCTGCCGGTTGGCCATGAAACTGCTGAGTGCGTTTAATCCGCCGATCTTGAAAGCGCCGCCGGAAATTCCTCCTCCGGAAAGCACCAGGGCCACTTTCGGATTGGGTTTGGGGTGTTTTAAATCACTTTTCTGTACAATCGTTATGCCCAATGGATTTCTCCTCAAATATAGAGCAAGCAATTGAGTTTATAGACCAGAGCAGGTCAAGAAACCGTTATGTCGCTTTCAAGTATTTCACGTTTCTTCAGAAATTAAAAGGCCTTTCGGTACACCGCCAGAGCGTCGTCATAGGTGACTTCCCGAGGGTTGTAGATCAACGCACCGTCATTAATGGCGGCTTGCGCAGCCTCGGGGAGTTGATCCTCCGAAACCTTGGCGTCATTGAGTTTTTCGGGAATGCCTGAGATTTTGTTCAGTTTTTTTAAGAGATTTCGGATCAGAGAGACGGTTTCTTCCGCCTGTTCCGCGGGTTTCAAGTAGGCGCCCGCTCCGCCCAGAAGGCCTGAGAGTTCCGCGATATATTCAGGAACTTTGGGGATGTTGTATTCAAGGCACCATGGCAGCAAAATGGCGTTGGCCATTCCGTGAGGCACATGACAGACGCCCCCCAGGGCGTGGGCAAGGGCGTGGACCATTCCCACCATGGAATTGGAAAAGGCAATCCCCGCAAAGAGGGCTGCATTGGCCATTCCCATGCGTGCCTCCATATCTTTTCCGTCTTCGGTTGCGCGAACCAGATACCGCCGGATCAGGTCAAGAGCTGTTTTGGCATAGATGTCATCGATGGGGTTTTTTTGAATGCAGGTATAGGCTTCCACCGCATGGGTCAGAGCATCCATGCCGGTGGCGGCCGTGATCATGGGGGGCATGGTCCGGGTCATGCGGGGATCGATGACAGCCAGGTTGGGATAGAGTTTATCGGAAACGAAACTCATTTTGGTTTCAGTGGTTTCATTATAAATGACGGCGACTTTTGTGACTTCGCTGCCTGTTCCGGCGGTGGTGGGGATGGCAATGAGGGGGTGCAGGTCGCTGGTGATCTTGTCCGCCCCCTGAAAATCCAGGACATTGCCGGATTCCGCTGAGAGCACGATGTTGGCCCCCTTGGCGGAATCAAGCGCGCTGCCGCCGCCCACGGCGATGAAGCAGTCACATCGCTCGGTCTTGAATATACGGGCAATGCGGTTGGCGATTTTGTCGCTGGAATCTTGTGGCACCTCATCAAAGATGCGCCCGATCTTTACATCGGAATCTGCAAAGGCGGATTTGACAATATCAATGAGACCCGCCTTGACCACGCCTTTGTCGGTGACAATCATGGCCTTTCGACACCCCATAAGCTTCATTTCAAAGGGGATGTTACTGACCGCCAGCTGGCCTGAGAGAATCTTGACGGGACAATAGAATTGGTAGTAGTTGGGCAGCATAATTATGTCTCCTCCCATTGTTTCCTGATACCGCATTTGAGGCCGTTTTTCAAAAGCGCCGGGCCCATTGCCGCATAAACGAAGCCTTTGGCGGCGAGTTGGTAAAGGTTGAGGGTGGGTGGACGTTTGAAAATCTTATTCAAAATGAACTGGGGAAAAAGATAGGTTTCCACAATGGCCAGTGCCCGGTTCAATTCCATGCCGTAGGAGACCTGGCCATCCAACAGAATCCGGCTTTCGGCCAGGGCCTGGTGGGCGCTCATCTGGGCGGTCAGCACCAGCAGTGCGGAATCCAGGTTTTTAAACAGAAAGGTCATGTGCGGATCAACTTTTCTTTTCCCCAGGTAGAAAATGCAATCTTCCCTTTTCTCCACGGTGATAAAGGGACCATTCGGAAGTACTCCCAGTGCGCAACGTCTGCCGTCGTTCCACGTTATGATCTCCCGTTTCAAGTCAGGGACCCGTTTGGAAACCTCTTCAAAGGCAACACCGATGACCGTCAAGGTCATGTCGATAAACTCATATTTACTCTTGGACTGGACGAGTGGATAAAAGGGAAGACCGCGAAGTTGGGCCAGACCCTTTTCAATGATAAAATCCATGAGATTCTCTCCTCATGTCTTAAAAAACCGTTATGGTGCACGTCCCGTATTGGTACTACTGATCTTAAGGTTAGACAAGCAAAATGTGATTCAAATGCATCTCTGAAGATTGCGTGGTTAGACGGGTCTGTAACCCGTTGCTGTGTGCGAATTTATCTTGAAATCGCAGAATCGATCATATATAACCAAAACAAATCAAACCAAAGCAGGATATCAAATCCATGTATGCATTTCAAAAAATTATTGAAAAAAAGATTCAGGATGCGCAGGAGAATGGGGACTTTGATGACCTTCCGGGAAAAGGAAAACCCATTCATCTTGAAGACGACCGCAACATTCCCGAAGAACTTCGATTGACCTATAAGATTCTCAAAAATGCCGATTGCCTTCCCCCTGAACTTGCGCTCCGAAAAGAGATCCGGACCATGGAAGACATGCTGGACAAGATCCCTGATGAAAAGGCAAAATACAAACATATCAAGAAGATCAATTACAAAATCATGCAGCTCAACATGATGGGAAAGGGCTCCCCGCTGCTGGGAGAATCGGAATTTTATTACCGGAAAGTAATTGATAAAACAGATCATAAATAATCTGCATTCCGCAATCCATATTCCGCAATCGAACGGGAGATCTTATCCATGGACATGAAGAGGGATTATTACGAAGATGTGCGGCTCTTTTCGTCAGGGGTAATCGTCTTCTGGTTTGCGGCCCTGATACTCTGTCTCGCCCTGTTTCCATTTTTCGTCAAGAATTACTACGTTTATATGGCCAACTACATGGCCATCAATATTATTGTGGCTGTGGGATTGAATCTTCTGGTGGGCTATACCGGCCAGATATCCCTGGGGCATGCGGGATTCTTTGCCATCGGCGCCTACGCCACCGTGGTTTTCATGCTGAAGGCCCATCTTCCTTTTTTGTTGGCACTGCCGGCCGGGGGCCTGGTGTCGGCGCTTTTCGGGTTCCTCCTGGGCATCCCCGCTCTCAGGCTTGAAGGACCCTATCTCTCCATTGCCACCCTGGGGTTTGGCCTTACCATTACCCAGGTGATCGGGAGGGTGGAAATTTTCGGTGGCAGGCAGGGACTGCATACGCCGCCCCTCACCATCGGTCCCTGGCACCTGGAATCGGACCGGGATTTTTATTACCTTCTGATTTTCATTACCGTTGTTCTCGTGCTGTTCGCCCGCAACATCATCAAAACCAAAGTGGGCCGTGCCTTCATCGCCATACGCGATGCGGATATCGCCGCCGAAACCCTTGGGATCAACCTGACCTTTTACAAGACCCTGGCCTTTGCGGTGAGTGCCTTTTATGCGGGTATCGCAGGGGGACTCTACGCCTTTGTGCTTCGTTTCATCGAGCCTGAAATGTTTGGGTTGATGATGTCCATCATTTTCCTGGGTATGGTGGTGGTGGGAGGATTGGGCTCCATTTTCGGCAGCATCGCAGGGGCCTGCCTGCTGAGCTGGCTCGATCTGGAACTGCGCAATATCCTGAGCATCCCCTACTTGGGTCAGTGGCTGGAGGCGCTCTCCAAGGACTATTTTTCCATCACGGGGGTCAGCAATATCCAGTTCATCATTTACGGGCTCATCATGGTTTTGATCATGTTGTTTGAGCCGCTGGGGATCTACGGGTTCTGGATTCGCACCAAGATTTACTGGCGTACCTGGCCGTTCTAAAAAAGGGGGCAGGGTGCAGCTGTCAGGGAGCAGGATGGGATTAGAAGCTGTTTTGCCTGCCCCCTGACATCTGTTCCCTGACAACTTTATTTTTGAGGTTTTTCCATGCTTGAATTCATCCAGACCGTTGCCAGCGGAATAGCCGTGGGAAGTTCCTACGCCCTCATGGGACTTGCCATGGTGCTGATTTACAAGACCTCCGAGGTGGTGAATTTCGCCCAGGGTGAAATGGCCCTTGTGTCAAGCTTCCTTACGTACATGGTTTTGGAATACCATGGCCTTCCTTTCTATGTGGCGTTTCCTTCAGCGTTGATTTTTGCGGCATTCTTAGGGTTTTTTCTGGAATTTGCCGTCCTCAGACGTGCCAAAGAACCCAATGTCCTTGGAATGATTATCATTACCATCGGGCTTGAGATGATCCTCATGGGGCTTGTTTCCTGGAAATTCGGGGCTGATCCCAAAACCATGCCGTTCCCTCTGTCCCCCTACGACAGTGTGGAAATCGGGGAAGTCTTTGTGAGTGCCCTGGAAGTCCTCACATTTGTGGTGGCTTTGACGGTTATGACGGTTCTTTTCCTGTTTTTGAGGTATTCCAAGCTGGGGGTCGCCATGAAGGCGACCCAGCAGAACCAGATGGCGGCCCGTCTGATGGGAATCCGGACCAACCGCATTTTGATGATTACCTGGGGGATTTCTTCCATGGTTGGGTGCCTGGCCGGCCTTTTGATCGCGCCCACGACCATGCAGCCCTATATGATGTGGGACCCCATGCTGAAAGGGTTCGCAGGTGCCGTGATGGGCGGTATGACTTCCCTTCCGGGATCGGTCTTCGGGGCCTATATCATCGGCATCATCGAGAATCTTTTCGGCCTCTATGTGTCCATAGAGTTTAAATCCGTTGTGGCGTTTGCCATTATCGTTCTGGTCCTTTGCATCAAGCCTTCCGGGCTTTTTGCACGTCATTATGTGAAAAAGGTGTGAGTTTAATGTGAATCGTCAACCATTAATGAAAAGGAGAACGGCATGAAAATGAAAAGATTTCTGGTGGGATTGGCAGCATTTGTTCTGGTGTTTGGGATGGCTTTTACGACAGGCGCCGAGGAAGGGGTCACGGATACGGAAATTCACATCGGTCAGTGGGGACCCCAGACCGGACCGGCCGCCCCGTGGGGATCGGTGGCCCGGGGTACCGATGCCTATTTCAAAATGATCAACGCTCAAGGAGGGATTAACGGGCGGAAACTGATCCATCACATGTTTGACGACGGGTACAATCCCGCCAAGACCAAAGCGGGTGTGAAAGAGCTGCAGGAAGGGACCGGCATGTTTGCCTGGGTGTCCGGCGTGGGCACGGCCCCGGGACTTTCCGTGGTGGATTACCTCATGGAGCGAAAAATTCCCTGGGTGGGGCCTTCATCTGGGTCCCTTCACTGGATTGAACCCCCTCGCAAGTACCTCTTTGCGGTTTACCCGCTCTATTACATCGAAGCGAAAGGCCTTTGCCGTTATGCGGTTGAAAAATTGGGTAAAAAGCGTATCGCCATTGCCTATCAGAACGATGACTACGGCAAAAATGGCGTCAAAGGGGCCGCGGAAGAGCTGGAGAAATTAGGGTTGAAGCTGGTGGCCCAGATCCCGGTGGAAAAATCGGATACGGACATGAAACCCCACGTCATGAAACTGAAAAAGGCCGAAGCCGATGCGGTGCTGCTGTGGGTCACCCCGACTCATGCGGTGCGCCTTGTGGGTACCAGCAAGGCCATGAAATTTGCGCCCCAGTGGATGAGTACCAGCACCTGTTCCGATTTTCCCCTCATGTACAAGATCAGCAAGGGCTTGTGGGAAGGCGTGATTGCCGCTACCTTCGGGGAACTGCCCGACTCGGACGATCCGTTGCTGCAAAAGTACAAAAAAGATGCCTACGAAAAATACGCCGCCAAGGGAGAGCGCTGGGGCCTCTTCTTTTATGCGGGCATCCTCTTTGCCGAGCCGTTGGTGGAGGGCATTAAGCGGTGCGGGAAGGACCTGACCCGTGAACGGCTGGTGAAGGAGATGGAGGGGATCAAAAACTTCAAGGGAATCGGCGGAAAAATCAGCTACGGTCCATTGGATCTGGCGGAACCTTATGCATGTCGCCAGGGTCAGAAAGAGATTTTTCTGGTCAAGTGCCTCAAAGATGGGAAGTATGAAAAGCTGAGCGACTGGATGGAAATAAAATAGGGGTTTCTATTATTGGCCATTTTTTGTAGGGGCAATCCCCCTGTGGTTGCCCTCGCAAAGGGCAGGCACGGGGGCCTGCCCCTACAGTGGCCGACGTTAGAACCAACCCCTAAAATAGGTATTAGGTCAAGACCTAACACCCTGTACCTTTGTTGAGTGGCGGTTTTATGGATTTTTTTAAGATTGAAGGGTTGGGCATATCTTTCGGGGGTCTGGTGGCCCTCGAAAATATTAATTTCCAGGTTGAGAAGGGTTCCATTTTTGCCATTATTGGACCCAACGGTGCGGGAAAGACCACCCTTTTTAACTGTATCAATGGTATTTACAAACCCAATCGAGGCCGTGTTGTCTTCAAAGGCAGGGAGATTCAAGGGAAGAAGCCGGACCGTGTGGCCAAGCTGGGGATCGCCCGGACGTTTCAGAATATTGAACTTTTTTCCCACATGAGCACCATGGAAAACCTGATGGCGGGCCGACACAACTTCATGAAGACCGGTCTTTTCAGGGGTGCTTTTATGTGGGGAAGGCGGTCCTTTGCGGGGCGTGAAGAGGTCTCTCACCGGCATAAAGTGGAAGAGATTATTGATCTGCTGGATCTGCAATCCGTGCGCAACAAATTGGTAGGGGGGCTTCCCTACGGAACTCAGAAACAGGTTGAATTGGGCCGGGCCCTGGCCCTTGAGCCGGAATTGCTGCTCTTGGACGAGCCCTGTGCGGGAATGAACTCGGAAGAAAAGCAGGACATGATTTTCTGGGTCAAGGATATCCAGGATGAACTGGGAGTGACCATCCTGTTGATCGAGCATGACATGAAGATGGTCATGGACATTTCGGAAAGGATTCTGGTCATCAATTTCGGAAAGCCCATCATGGAAGGTAACCCTGAGGAAGTTCAAAAGAACCCGGAAGTCCTGAAAGCCTATCTGGGAGAGGACGAAAGCATTGGCAACGCTGCTTGAGATCAAGAATATCGAAACCTTCTACGGCCTCATTTACGCATTGAGGGGAGTCTCCCTCACGGTGGATGAGGGGACCGTCACGGCCATTTTGGGAAATAACGGCGCCGGAAAATCCACCATTCTAAAGACCGCTATGGGGCTGTTGGATGACCAGCCGGACAAGGGGACCATTGAATTTCAGGGAAAGCGCATTGACGGAAAGGACACGGAAGTCATTGTTCGCCGGGGGATTTCCTATGTCCCCGAAGGGAGGGAAGTATTCGAGGAATTGACGGTTCGGGAAAACCTCATGATGGGGGCTTATACCCGTCGGGACCGCTCCGGCATCAAAAAAGACGTGGAAGCGATTTTCGGCCATTTTCCGGTTTTGAAGGAACGGCACGGCCAATGGGCGGGGACCCTGTCGGGGGGTGAACAGCAGATGCTGGCTATGGGTCGCGCCCTGATGAACCGTCCGAAGCTTCTTTTTCTGGATGAACCTTCCCTGGGGCTTTCACCCATTCTGGTACAGGAAATTTTCAACATTATTCAAACCATCAACGAACAGGGCGTGACCATTCTGCTGGTGGAGCAGAACGCCCGCATGGCCCTTTCCATATCCGACATGGGGCTGATCCTGGAAAACGGGCGGTTCGTGATGAAGGGGAAATCAGAGGAGTTGATGGAAGATCGGGATGTGAAAGAATTCTACATGGGTATACGTAGCGAGGAATCCGCCAAAGGCTTTCAGCGGTGGAAACGGAAGAAACGATGGCGATAGAAACCGCACCCTTGATGTTCAAGACCACTGTTGCCAAATACGGTGACCGGACGGCCATGCGAAAAAAAGAGTATGGTCTTTGGCGGGATATCTCATGGAACCAATATTATGAGGAAGCCAGTTCAGTGGGGGCGGCACTCATTTCCATGGGACTTGAACGGGGGGACTGTGTTTCCATTATCGGCGATAACTGTCCGGAATGGGTCATCATCGATATGGGGGTTCAGTGTGCCGGGGCTACGGCTGTGGGAGTTTATTCCACCAATGCATGGCCGCAGGTAGAGTATGTGATCGGCAATTCCGACTCCAAGTTCTTTTTCGTGGAAAATGAAGAGCAACTGGATAAATGGTTTCAGTTCCGGGATAAAGTGCCCCGTCTTAAAAAGGTTATCGTCTGGGATCTGGAAGGGTTGCGCCATTTTGAAGATGAAATGGTCATGACCTATGAAGAGATCCTTGAGTTGGGTCGCGAGGTATTGAAGAAGGACACACACCCCTTTGAATCCAGAATGGAACAGGTGACATCCGAAGATGTTTCCATGCTGATTTACACCTCGGGAACCACGGGTCCCCCCAAAGGCGCCATGTTGACGCACCGAAACCTCATGTGGATGGGAAATGCCATTACCACTGAAAACCCCATGAATGACACCGATGAGGTCCTTTCTTTTCTGCCGCTCTGTCATGTTTTCGAGCAGCTCTTCTCCGTCATGGGGCATATCACCCACGGCTATACGGTCAATTTCATCGAAAATATGGAAACGGTGACGGACAATATGATTGAGGTATCCCCCACCGTCGGGTATGCGGTGCCCCGGATCTGGGAGAAATATTTGTCGGCCGTCTATATCCGTATGTCCGATGCCGCCTGGTTCAAAAAAATGGTATTCGGTGTTGCCCTCAAGACCGGCAAAAAGCGGGCTTCCCTGATGATGGATTTTAAGCCGGTTCCAGGCTCATTGGAATTTTTCTATAAGCTGGCCCATTTTGTGGTGTTCAGAAAGCTCAAAGAGCGAATGGGGTTTGATCGCATGCGGATCGCCTATTCGGGCGCGGCCCCCATTTCACCGGACGTGCTCCATTTTTTCCAGTCCATCGGTGTGAACCTGGTGGAAGGGTACGGCCAGACCGAAGGGACCGGGGTGACCTGCGTATCCCGGGTGGGAAGGGTGAAATTCGGCACCGTGGGTCCCCCCATTACGGGAACCGAGATCAAGATTGCCGAAGACGGAGAAATTCTGGTCAAATCCCCCAGTGTGTTCAAAGGGTACTACAAAAACCCGGAATCCACCGCGGAAACCATTAAAGACGGGTGGCTTTATTCGGGGGATGTAGGGGAGATCGACGAGGATGGGTATCTCAAGATTACGGACAGGAAAAAGGACATTATCGTTACGGCCGGCGGCAAGAACATCACGCCCCAGTACATTGAAAACAAACTGAAATTCAGCCCCTACATCAACGATGCCGTGATTATCGGAGATCAACGGAAGTTCATTTCAGCACTCATCATGATTGATGAAGACAACGTGGTAAAATTCGCCCAGGACAACAAGGTCCAGTTTTCCACTTACAAGGATTTGACCCAGAGTTCTGAGATCAATAAGCTGATTCAGAAAGAGGTTTCAGGGGTAAATGACACCCTGGCCCGGGTGGAGCAGATTAAGAAATTTACCATCCTGCCCAAGAAGCTTTATGAAGAGGATGGTGAAGTGACCCCCACCATGAAGGTCAAACGGAGCTACGTGAACAAGGCCTTTGGAGACCTGATCGAGGCCATGTACAAGCGGCCTAAGGTCTAGCAAAAGACCTGAAAATCCAATCCTGTCCGCCGATTTCTGAATCCCGTGTGAGCGACGTTCCGCTGCGAAAAACGGCGGCAAAGCAATGCTGTCGTTGCACGTCAATTTTTATTTTCCATCAGTTCACGCAATGGGTTATAATTTAAAGTTTAGCCCACGGTATCGGAAAATCGAAGGGATGCGGATAAACCTTTTCCGAGCAAGTTCGGGTTGGCCAAGTGAGAGATATTGGAGACTATTCATGGCGGAATTTATTGTAATAATTGAAAAAGATGAAGATGGATATTTTGTAGGCTCCGTTCCGGCACTTCGGGGATGTCATAGTCAGGCCAAATCTCTTGACACTTTGATGAAGCGGATAAAAGAGGCTGTTGAACTTTGTCTTGAGGTGGAGAAACCGATATCCAATGAGTTCATCGGTGTGCAGAAAGTGGCTGCCAACGCATGACCACTTTTTCATCAATAACCGGCAATCGACTCATTCGTGCCTTGCGTAAGCTCGGTTTCGGGGTTATCCGCGTAAAAGGAAGTCATCACTTCCTTCAACATCAAGACGGTCGATGCACGGTTGTTCCACAACACCGTGGAGAGAGTATAGGTCGGGGGCTTCTTGCACAAATTTTGCGGGACTGCGATATAACAAAAGAAGAATTAATAAAGAAACTCTAAGAAGCGAGTGCCAAGAGTATTTCGCTATGGTTCGCCCGGTTTCGAAGTGAGGTGCCGTTTCTTGAGTCTCTTGAGGTCCAACACATCAATGGTATATGCCCGGCCCGCTTTGCAGGCGGTTAAACGGCCGTCGCCCCAAAGTCTAACCCTTCATCACAGGACCTTGATTTCACCATCCCCTTCTGACTGTAAATGATGGTGTCGGTGTCGAGGAGGTACATCAGAATCCTTCCATGAGTTTCCGAGAACTCTTCCGGACCCTTTAGGATCTTCCCAAGAGCCCGCGAGATCGAGTAGCACTTCCGCCGGGGTTTTGGTTGGGTCCAGATGATTTGTTCTGGCCAAATAGGCCCGCACTAGAAAGAGAACCTGCTGGCTAACGGACCGATGCTCTGATGCGGCGAGCGCCTTAAGGTGGGCGTAGATGTCATCGTCCATGCCCTTAATTTGTAAATTGGCCATGTCGAGGTCCTCCCATGATTAACTTCATGAAATCGTATTTCATATGCATGAAAACTGTCAAGGGCAAGGTGTGATGAAAATCTTTGATTTCATCTCCTCATATGCCAATTTCATCAACGGTTCCAGATTTACGATATCCGCACTGTTGTATTTGATAAGGGTTGAGAGCGCTTGTTCGTCTCCCCACTGATATTGCTGCCAGAGCCTGACCGCTTCAAATCCGTCAACTCCCTCTATTTCATTACCCCGGGTGATGCCCATCGCTCTCTCAATATTCTTGAGGCCTCCCTCAAGGCCCAGTTTTTTCAACACGAATCGAAGGTCGATATGTCCCTTTGGCAGGGAAATGCCGGGAAAACAGCGCTTGATAAAGGGAAGGTCGAAGCAGGCGCCGTTAAAGGTGATGACGAGATCATAGCCGGTAATGGCGGTTTCAAATGCGTCGAGATTTTTACCGTTTACAAAGGTCTGCACCCACTTTCCGTCGTAAAGCCCGATGACGGTGATGTCGTTGGTCCATTGATCATAGCCGCTGGTTTCAATGTCCAGATAGACGGCGCGATGTCTGAATCGATTGAAAACACGCCACATTTCCCCCGGTGGCAGTCTGTCATTAAAAAAACCGATATCATCCCGGTGCGCCAGGGAAGCTTCCAATTCACTGTCGATTAACCGGTCCTTTGCCGGAGAAAAAACAGGTTTTTGGCGATCCAGAAAGTCCCGCCACCTGTGGATCCCCCGGCTCCAGAGGGTTAGTTCCGTTTTCGGGCCGATTCCCGGTATGTGAATAAAGGTCCGTTCCAGCATAAACCGCTTTCTACTGACAACTGATAACTGACAACTGACGACTATGAGGTGCTTTCAGCATTTAAACATGCCGTCCTCATACACCACAATTTTTTCTCCGGACTTCAAATGGGCCGTAACTCTCTTTGGCTCTGTATTCACCAGATCCCAGTGGAGGGCTGAGTCGTTGAACCCCAGATCATTTTTCACCTCTTCCGTCAGAGTCGATGGATCACCGTCAAAAGTGTCTGAATAAGAGGCGCCGACGGCCAGGTGACAGTTGCCGTCGCACCCTCCGAAGTTTTCATCATAGAGGGTGCTGGCCATGAAGCAGTCAATCTTGGAAAAACGTTTGTCCGTCAGGGAGAATTCGCCCACGCGACGAGCTCCCTCATCCATGTTCAGCTGCTTTTCTGTAAAGGATTCCCCCTTTTCCGCTTTAATTTCCGTAACGATTCCGTTGTTGAAGGTCAGGTTCACCCCTTCCACATAGTTTCCGCTCCTGAAGGAGGGCTGGTTGGCGAAATAGCTCCCTTCGGTGCCGCGCCAGTCGGGGGAGATAAAGAGTTCAAAACTGGGAATGTTATGCCCGGAGATGCCGATCCATTTCCGCTGATCCCCCGGCGTGATTTTAAGATCGATGTTGTCGGATTCCACATGGTAATACTGAACGTCCATGCTGTTCATCCATTCCTTGATGTCCATGGCGTCGTTATAAATCTTCTCCCAGGCAGCGACCGGATCAGGTTGATCCAGGTAGCAGGCTTTAACGATCTGCTCGGTGTACTGTTCGAGTGTCAGACCTGCCTGTCGGGCCAGTTCATCGGTGGGAAAACTACAGAGGGTCCATCCCAGTTTTCCCTGCTCTTCCCGCTTTCGCATGATGTCCCTGAGGGGCTTCATGGCCACGGCCACCTGGCCGATGCGCTGAGGATCGATATCCGCCAGATGTGTTAAAGAGGTGGGGGCATGAAGAAAGATTCTGCCGTTGAGGTTTCGAAACAGTTCCTCATCCCACGATCCTCGAAACACCAGTTGTTCTTCATTCGATTTTTCATAAAAATCGTGCTCCATGACCGTTGTTTTACCGAAACGCATCACCGGATGAACCCCCATGTCCAGGAGCTTTCCGTGAAGAAACTCAGCCAGTTCAACCGCCGGGAGATCCACCTGAACCATGACCACGTCCCCCTTTTTAAAGGGCTCAATTCTGGCTTTCCTGAGTCCCCACAAGAGAACATCGGCGTACATATCCATCTGCTTTTTTGTTAACATAATTTACTCTCCTAAACTTGAGATTATTCTAGCATGCTTTCTCTGATTTGGTTTCCGGGGAGTTGGGAACGAAGGGTGCCATGAATATAAAACCCGAGACCCAGGATCACGTTATCCTCCAGTGATAGAATTACATACCCTTTCTCCAGCCCCAGATCAACGGGAATTTCTCCTGTCGTTATCAGCGTTTTCAACTGGCGCATGTCCATGCGAAATACGCCTTTGGTGGCATAGCGACCGAAGGCCTGGATGAAACGTGTGGTGGGTTTTATGAAATGCCCCACTTTTCGAAAGGCCCTGAGACCCACTTTGGAAACCTTGAGGCATGTACCGTTTTTCACCTGCTCGGATTTCCCCAGAATAAACCAGCCCTTTTTCCTCTCAAAGAGATAGTATCCGTCAAGGACTTCTGAAGGGATTCCGAAGCGTTCCAGCAGATAGGTTGAAACAGTTTTCCTGCTCTCATTTCCGGCCAATTCTGGCCATGAAGAACCCCACTGAATCGATTCGGTGCGGGTAGAACCGGGCTGTACCTGTAAGACGTTTGTCGTATGTTTCATGATTCCATTCCGATAATCCCGGTTCAAAAACGACTCCCAAATGAATGGGGAGAAGCTCAGCATCTCGTTCGTTCAGGAGAAAATTGACCACCGATTCATTTTCAGCCGGGTTGTAAGTGCAGGTTGCGTAGAGCATTTCGCCGTTTGTTTTAAGAAGATCAAAGCCACGAAGGAGTATTTTTTTTTGAATATGGGGGAGCTGAACCTTCCCCTTGTCTTCCCGATATGGTTTTCCGTTTGGGGCTATTCTAAATTTGCCTTCACAAGAGCAGGGGACGTCCGCCAAAACATAATCAAACTGGTGGCGTAACGGAAATTCCTGGGCTTGATATCCGGTTACCACGGAATTTTGAACTCCCAGCCGCGAAAGGGTGTGGCCCAGAGATACATGGCGAGTGGCATAAAGATCATTGCAGACCATGAACCCGCTATTTTCCAACAGGTCCGCCAAATGAGCGCTCTTACCGCCGGGCGCCGCACACATGTCCAGGACGAGGGCATCTTTTCGGGGTCGCAGTGCCATGGCCGCCAGGGCTGAGGTCAAGGCCTGCGGGTGAATATATCCCAGGAAATACTCCAGCAGATTTCCGGGATATGGAAGATCCAGGGCGGTATAAAGGGTGTCATATTCCTGTGAGACGCGTTTCAAACAAATTCCTTTCTTTCTCAAAGCGGCAACCACTTTCGAAGGTGGTGCCAACAAGCGGTTCATTCTCAGATGAACGGGAAAGGGCGCTTTCAGGCTTTCCTGAAAAAGAGAAAAGTCCGGGATAAACTGGTTGTAGGTTTCAAAAGCAATGTCCACAGAATCGAGAAGCCTCAAGTCCAAAGTCTCTTCATCAACGTCTCGGCAATCTTAGATTTTCCAATTTTCATTGTCAATTCTCAATTGATCCGTGTCATTCAGACGGGGTCACAGTGATTGATAATTTCAGCTGGCTGTGCTAAAAAGTAATGAAGTTTCGAGCATGATCTTTCAAATTCCCTTGGGTTGGCGTCATGAAATTTCATCCAAAGCTTCAAACGCTGCTAACGGTTAATTTTATTCTTGTGGCCCTCTGCCCCATCATCGCCATTGGGTATATTACCCTCCATTTGCTGACAAAAAGTCTTGAAAATGAAACCATTCAAAAAAATGCGCTCCTCGCCAAATCCCTCAACGGCGAAATCAGACAATATCTGGCGGACCCCCAGGCGGAATTGGCGCAGATAGTAGCCGTGATTCAGGATGGGGGAATGGTGAAACCCTCTCGTATGAATGCTTTTCTTGAAACGGCGGTTAATCATGATC
Source organism: Desulfatiglandales bacterium (assembly GCA_963663335.2). GTDB lineage: Bacteria > Desulfobacterota > DSM-4660 > Desulfatiglandales > Desulfatiglandaceae > NaphS2. The sequence continues at coordinate 537,883 of CAXXLN010000003.1, forward strand.
CAGCCATTTCCGGAATTCAGATTGTCGATCACGATGGATCGGTCGAATATACGGCACCTGTTCGGAAGGATTCAAAAGAAATCAATCTTTTGGAACAGACCTTTGTTGAAAAAGCTCTGAAATCTCAAAAACCGTATCTATCTCCCGCTTTCATTTCACGGCAATCCCCTTTTCCCACCATGGTTATGACCCGGCCTCTGGGTCAGGGTCTGGTTGCGGCTCGTATTTCACTTGAGCCGCTGAGCGGCATTCTGGGTGGGGTGAAAATCGGTGAGAAGGGGTATGCGGCCCTGATCGACCGAGAAGGCATCATTATCGCCCATTCCGATCCTTCGTTAGTAGCGAGACCGCTGAATGTCAAAAATCTTCCCATGGTCGCCCATAATCTGGCAGGGAAAAAGGAAGCTTTTCACTACGATTTCAGGAGAGAAGAAACGCTGGGGTGCGTTGCGGTTCTACCGGAGTCGGGATGGAAGTTGATGATCATTCAGCCGCTCAGTGAAGCATTTGCGCCGGTGGTGTGGATGAGAAACATTCTTCTGGGGGTTGTTTTCCTTTCCATCATCATGGCCCTGGGTATAGCCTTTTTCAGCCGTAGGAGAATAGTGCGGCCTTTCCATCGGCTTATCATCGATGTCGGTAGAATCGCCAAAGGGGATTATCACATTGAACCCCACGAAAAGGGCTATCCGGAGATCGATGTGCTGTCCGACAATTTCAGGACCATGGCGGTTTCTCTCAAAGCACGCGAGGTATCGCTGCTGCAAAGCGAGGAAAGATATCGCAACCTGGTTGAGGATAGTTTTGACGGTATATTCATCCTGAAAGGGACCAAGATTGTTTTCGCCAATCAACGGTTGCATGAGATGCTGGGGTATGATTATGGCGAGTTGACCAGTTTGGACCCGTGGATGGTCTATCATCCTGATTACCGCGATTTGACCCGTGAAAGGGGGCGCGCCCGCATGCGGGGTGAAACCGTAACTTCCCGGTACGAAGTGAAATTGATGCGCAAGAACGGTTCCTCTTTTTTTGGAGAGATATCCGCCAAGTCGATTCATTTGGACGGAAGTACGGGCATCCAGGCCTGGATCAGCGATCTCAGCGATCGGAAAGAGGCTGAAGCGGCTGTGATGAAATCTGAAAAACGGTTTCGGGATCTGTTTAACGCCATCAGCGACCTGATTTACACACAGGATCTGGAAGGTCGATTCCTCTCCGCAAATCCGGCCATGTGTTCCCTTTTCGGCTATGATCCGGATGAATTCCTGGGGCGAAAGGCGTCTGAATTCATGGATGCTGAACTGCGTCCGTACTTTGAAACCGAATATCTGGAAAAGCTCAAAAGCGAAGGAAGATACCAAGGGACTTCAGGCTATATCGCTAAAGACGGGCGCAAGATTCTGCTTGAATATCACAGCGCCCTGGTCCAGCCCGATGACGGTGACCCCTATGTCAGTGGTATCGGTCGGGATGTCACGGAAAAAGTTCGGGCGAAAAAACAACTGAAATTGTTAAGAGAGCAGGTCGCTCATGCTGAAAAGATGAAAGCCGTAGGGGTTCTGGCCGGCGGTGTGGCCCATGATTTCAACAACCTTCTGATGGCTATCCAGGGGAATGCCTCTTTGATGCTCCTGACGGCGGACACACGCCAATCCCATTGGGAGAGACTCAAAAACATCGAAAAATATGTTCAGCAGGGAGCGGATCTAACCCGGCAACTCCTGGGGTTTGCCAGGAAGGGCAAATACGAGGTCAAACCCACAGAGATCAATCGGCTTCTGGAGGATGAATTGCGGCTTTTTCTGGAAACCCATAAAGAGCTTGTCATTGAAAAACACTACCAGGAAGGCCTCTGGACTGTCGATGTGGACCGCGGTCAGATTATTCAGGCTTTTATGAATTTGTTTATCAACGCATGGCAGGCCATGCCCGGGGGTGGTGAACTCCATGTCCAAACGCAAAATATCACTGTTGATGAGCATCAAGCTCATTTTTATCAAGTGGAACCGGGCAAATATGTCAAGATTTCCATACGGGATTCGGGTGTGGGTATGGATGAGGCCACTTTGGATAGAATATTTGAACCGTTTTTCACCACAAAAGAAATGGGAAGGGGTACCGGTTTGGGGCTGGCATCTGTTTACGGTACCATAAAGAATCATGGCGGTTTCATCTATGTGGAGAGTAGCCCGGGAAAGGGAACCTCATTTTATGCACACCTGCCGGCCACCATGTCCGCTCCTGAAGAAACCGCCATCATTTCAAGTCCCCAGCCGTTCCGGGGGAAAGGCGAAAAAATACTCCTGGTGGATGACGAGGAGATGGTTCTGGAAGTGGGTGGGGCGATGCTTAAGGCCATCGGTTACAACGTAGTCACCGCGAAACGCGGTGAAACGGCTGTTGATATGATGAGAAGAGAAGATGATGGAATTGATCTGGTGATCCTGGACATGATCATGCCGGGCATGAGTGGCGGCGAAACCTACGATCGTTTGAAAGAGATCGATAGGGACATGAAAGTGTTGCTTTCCAGTGGATACAGTATCGAGGGTGAAGCGCGAAAAATCCTTGATCGGGGATGCAATGGGTTTATTCAGAAGCCTTTCAATCTGGACAAACTGTCTCGGGTGGTTCAGGAGACGTTGAGGGCCAGAGTAAACTGATAAAGAGACATTTGTGGAAAGTCTCAATAAAGGAGATGAAACCATATGGGTGTTCATGTTTGTCCCTGGTGGCTGGCGTATACCTTTGACCATCGATTGAGGCTTCTGGCTCACAATCCTCTAAAGCTTTTCGGGAAATATGTTCGGCCGAACATGACGGTAGTGGATTTGGGATGTGGATTAGGGTTTAATGCCCTTGGGCTGGCAAAACTGGTGGGAGATAAAGGGCGAGTGGTGGCCCTTGACATACAGCAGAAGATGCTGGAAGGCGTCATGAGAAGGGCCAAAAAGATGGGGCTTGAAAGAAGGATTGAACCCCATCTGGCAACGGAAACCGATTTGTGTCTTGACGTCAACGCCCAGTTTATTCTGGCCTTTTACATGGTTCACGAGGTACCCGACCCAGATCGGTTTTTGGCCCAGGTGGCGAATAATCTTTCTGCGAAGGGTCGGTTCATGATGGTTGAGCCGCCGCTCCATGTTTCAGAAAAGAATTTTCAAAAAAGTATTGCCAGGGCTGAAAAATCGGGTCTTGTCCTTGAAGAACGCCACAAAATTCTATTTGGACAGACGGCGGTTTTTGCTAAGGCCTAAACCTGCAAACCTGAAATAAAATCCCCCACGGCGTGAATCCCGTCTCTTTCCATGATCCGAAGGGTTTGGGTTCCGATGACGGCGATATCCGCTTTTCCCCTAAGATATTCAATGTCGGCCTTGTCACTGACCCCGAAGCCCACTGCCAGAGGGAGGGACGAGGCATTGCGGCACCGCTTAAGGTATTCAGTCATGTCGCGGCTGAACGCCGTGTGAGCCCCGGTAACGCCCTTTCTTGCCACACAGTAAATGAACCCCCCGGCAAAGCGGTTCAGATACTGCATGCGCTCAAATGAGGTGGTGGGGGAGAAGATGAGCACCGGCGACAGATCGTGGTCGCTCATGACCTCCAGGTATTCACCCCCTTCTTCAGGAGGCAGATCGGGAATGATGGCGCCTTTGAGTCCCGATTCCCTCATGCGGGATACGAAGCGGTCTACGCCGTGTTTAAATAGGATATTGTAGTAGGTCATGATCAGGAAGGGAATGTGGAACCGGCTTGCCGCCTCGGCCGCGAATTCAAGGCACCTTTCCACCGTGGCCCCACTTTCCAATGCTTTTTGGTTGGCGCGAAGGATTACGGGTCCGTCGGCAATAGGTTCGGAAAAGGGGATCTGCAATTCCATCAGGTCTACGCCCGAACTTACCATTTCCTCAACCAGGAGCATGGATTCTTCAAAGGAAGGGTATCCCGCCACAATATGGGTCATGAGCAGGATCTCTTTTTCTTTTAATCGGTTTTTCAAATAGGTTTCAAGCACGGTAGGCCTCCGCTTTTTGCTGAATGAACGTTTTCCAGTGGGGATCTTCGAAGGCATCGGCGATAGTGAAAATATCCTTGTCCCCCCTCCCCGATTGATTGATCAGGATGATGTCGTCCTTGGAAAGGGCAGGGGCCTCCTTGAAGGCCCGGGCAAAGGCGTGGGCCGATTCAAGGGCCGGTATAAGCCCTTCCATTTTAAGGGTGAAGGTCAGCGCCTCAGTCACTTCCCGGTCCGTCGCCGCCTCAAAGCGGACCCGGCCACTGTCGCCCAATAAAGCCAGAATGGGGGAAACCCCGATATAGTCCAGTCCTGCGGCCACACTGTGGGTTTCATTCATCTGGCCGTCTTCATTTTGAAGAAAATAGGTTTTGTACCCCTGGGCCACGCCCGGGCTGCCGTCCTCGGACGCCATGCGTGCGGCGTGTTTGCCGGTATGAAGCCCTTTTCCGGCGGCTTCGACTCCCACCAGTTCCACCGGATCATCCGTGAAACCATTGAAAATCCCGAGGGCGTTGGACCCTCCGCCCACACACGCGTAAACCCGGGCGGGAAGTTTTCCAGCCTGTTTCAGAATCTGGTCTCGGGCTTCCCTGCCGATAATGGACTGAAAATAGGAAACCATCTCGGGGTAGGGGTGGGGACCGCAGGCGGTACCCAGTACATAGTGGGTATTGTCCATGTTTGAAACCCAGTCCCGAAATGCTTCATTGATGGCATCCTTGAGGATTCGGGATCCATCGGTGACAGGGACCACGCGAGCTCCCAGGCGTTCCATCCAGAACACATTGGGCCGTTGGCGCATAACGTCTTTTTCTCCCATGTAGATGGTGCATTCCAGTCCGTATTTGGCGGCCATGGTGGCGGTGGCCACACCGTGCTGGCCGGCGCCCGTTTCCGCAATGACCCTGGATTTCCCCATCCGTTTTACCAGAAGCCCTTGTCCCATGACGTTGTTGGCCTTGTGGGCGCCGGTGTGGTTGAGGTCTTCCCGTTTGACATATATTTTGGCGCCCCCGAAATGACGGGTCAGGTTTTCCGCAAATGTAATGGGCGTCGGTCTTCCTGAATAGTCGTGCATGACCTGCTCATATTCCCGCCAGAATGAGGCATCAGCTTTGGCATTTTCAAAAGCCTCAAGAAGTTCTTCAAAGGTTGAAACCAGGATTTCAGGGATAAATGCTCCACCGAACGCCCCGTAATATCCGCGTCTTTCCATTTTAAAGTGTCCCTCCCACAACTTCCGTGTTCAGAATCTGTATCCCGGATGTCAAAGCCTTCTGAAAAGCACTGACCTTCTCCATGAACCGATTCATCTGCTCATGGTCCTTGATGCCCGGTCTGCTTTCGATACCGCTGCTGATGTCAATGGCGGAAGGGTTTACCCGCTCCAGGGCCTCCCGAATGTTTTCCGGCCCAAGTCCGCCGGACAGCACCACGGGGATGCCGATTCCTTTGGCCTTGCGGGCCAGTCGCCAGTCAAAGGTTTTTCCGGTGCCGCCGTTTACGCCTTTCTGGTAGGCATCCAGAAGGATGGCCCTCACGTGCTCTTTATAGGGCGGGATCTGCGCAAGTGTCTCCTCCCCTTGGACGCGAAAAGCCTTGATGACCCTGGGCGCCAGATCCGCGCAGGTGGTGGCGGTTTCATGTCCATGAAGTTGAACCAGATCCAAACCGCAGAAGTTCATGATCTCCCGAATTTTGGACGGCCTTTCATTTACAAAAACGCCGACGGTTGTGACAAACGGCGGCATCTGGCGGGTGATCTCTCTGGCGGTCTGAGGCGAAACTTTTCTGGGGCTTTCGGCAAAAACGAATCCCAGTGCATCCGCGCCTGATGCAATCGCGGCTTGGGCATCCGCCAACCGGGTGATACCGCAGATTTTGACCTGAACCATTTCTTATCCTCCAGCCTTTACCATTTCCGCGGCTTTCTCCCCTGGATCATCTGCTGCCATCAGCGCCGAACCCACCAGCACCGCCTGAATATTCAATCCCTTAAGCGCCAGCACGTCTTCGGCCGAGCGGATGCCGCTTTCACTGACCACCACCCGGTCTTTCGGAATTTGGGGAAACAATTCGATAGTGGTGTTCAGGTTGATCTTGAAGGTGTTCAGATCACGGTTGTTGATGCCGATAATCTGCGCGTCACATTTCAGTGCCTTTTCAAGATCTCGTTTATCGTGGATTTCCGTCAGCACTGCCATACCGCATTCCCTTGCGGCATCGAGCAGGTTCTTTAATTGTGCAACGGTCAGAATCCGGGCGATGAGCAGCACGGCGTCGGCGCCGGATGATGCTGATTCCATGATCTGGATTTCATCAAGGATGAAGTCCTTTCGGAGAATGGGGAGTTTAACCGCCTCTTTGAGAAGCGGCAGGTTCTGCAAATCCCCCTTGAAAAAGGTCTTGTCCGTCAATAGAGAGATGGCGGCGGCACCGGATTTTTTATAGGCTTTGCCGATGGCAAGGGGATCGGCATTTTCACGAATGATACCTGCCGACGGGGATCCGAATTTAATTTCGGCGATCAGATCAATCCCGCCGTTGGATGTCAGCGCCTTTTTGAAATCACGCCTCTCCCCTGAAAAGTGTTCGGCTGATGTCGCACCAACTGCCTTTTTCAGCCGTTCCACTTCAATCTTTTTTTCTTCCAGGATTTCAGCCAGCTTGGCGTGCATCTAGAGTTCCTTTCGCACAAAATCGGTGCATCCGCGGGTGAAATCAACCAGGGCATTCAGTTTCTCCCGGGCCTTTCCTGAGTCAATGACCGATTCAGCCCGTTTAATCCCTTCATTAAAATCCGCATCCAGGCCGGAGGCCACATAAGCGGAGGCGGCGTTTAAAAGGACCATTTCCCGTTTGGGCCCTTTTTCGCCATCAAGGATGCTTCGAACGATTTCTGCGTTCCGCTTGGCGTTGCCGCCCTCTATATCTTTTGGTTCGGCCCGCATAAAACCGTAGGTTTCGGGCTCCATTTCAAAGGTTTCGAGATTCCCGTTCTTGAGGTGGGTTATTTTGGTTTTGCCGCAAATGCTGATTTCGTCATAAGTCCCTTCGCCGCAGACCACGAAAGCTTCCCGAGTTCCCAGATTATTGAGTACGAAGGCCATCATTTCAGTCAGCTCCGGAGCATACACGCCGAGCACCTGTACGTTGGCATTGGCGGGGTTGGTGAGGGGGCCCAACAGATTGAAAACGGTTCTGAGCCCGATTTCACGGCGTGGTTTGGCGACGTATTTCATGGCCCCGTGAAAACTGGGGGCATATAAAAACCCGATTCCCACTTCACTGACGCACCGTTCCACGTCCGCATGGTTGATGTCCAGGTTGACACCGAGATTTTCAAGCACATCGGCGCTGCCGCAGAGGCTCGAGACCGCTCGATTGCCGTGTTTGGCCACGCGCAGCCCGGCGCCTGCCGCTACAAAGGCGGTGGTGGTGGAAACATTGAAGGTTCGGGTGCCGTCCCCTCCGGTGCCGGCAACGTCCAGAAGGGTCTCATCCTCCGCGTTGATTTCGTCTCTGTCGATATTGACCAGATGGTTATTAACGTCTATTTTTCCCGCCTTCTCCCGCATGACTTTGGCGGCCCCCGTGATTTCAGCCACGGTTTCGCCCTTCATTCTAAGCGCGGTCAGAAATGCGCCGATTTGAGAAGAGGTCGTCTCACCGGTCATGATTTCATTCATGACGGAAATCATTTCAGATTCCGCAAGATCCTGTCCGTTTACCACTTTGTTGATGGCTTCTTTAATCATTGTTCTATTCTCCTTAAAAAATTTTTCATCATATCCATGCCGGCATCGGTCAGAATTGATTCCGGATGAAATTGCACCCCTTCCATGGGGTGTTCCTTGTGTCTGAGGCCCATGACTTCACCCTGTTCGGTCCAGGCGCTGACCTCAAATCCCTCCGGTATGGTTTCTCGGTTTACCAGAAGGGAATGGTACCTGGTGGCGGAAAAAGGGTTGGGCAGTTCATTAAAAAGGGTGCGGCCGTCATGGAAGATCCGGCTCGTTTTGCCGTGCATGATCCGGCCCGAACGGATGACTTCCCCGCCGAAAGCGGCGGCCATGGATTGATGGCCCAGGCAGACGCCCAAGATCGGAATCCGCCCTCCGAAATGCCGAATGGCTTCCATTGAAATGCCGGCACATTCCGGCGTGCCGGGACCGGGAGAGATCACCAGGGCCGTAGGGTTTAACGCTTCAAGATCGGAAATATCCACCCGGTTGTTTCTTCGGACGGAAATTTTCTTCCCCAGCACCTGTATCATCTGGACCAGGTTGTAGGTAAAGGAATCGTAGTTGTCGATCATGAGAATCATGTTGTCTGTGTCCTCCTGATGGCCTGAAACATGGCACCGGCCTTGTTGAGAGTTTCCTGATATTCGCTTTCGGGCTCGGAGTCGGCCACAATCCCGGCACCCACCTGAAAAGACAATCGGTCATTGTGAAGCGCCATGGTCCGGATGGTGATACAGAAATCCATGTTGCCGTTGAATCCGAAATACCCCACCGCCCCCGCATAAGGCCCTCTGGGGGAGGGTTCCAGTTCATGGATGATTTCCATGGCCCGGATCTTGGGGGCGCCTGAAACCGTTCCTGCAGGAAATGACGCCATGAAGAGATCAAAGGCGTCTTTTAGAGGATCCAGATCCGCTTCCACCCGGCTCACCAGGTGCATGACATGGGAGTAGCGTTCCACTTCCATGAGCCTGGGAACCGTCACCGTTCCGGGTGCCGCCACTCTCCCCGCATCATTTCGACCCAGATCCACCAGCATGATGTGTTCCGCACGTTCCTTGGGGTCCGCCATGAGTTCTTTTTCGAAGACCTGATCCGCTTCGTCGTCTTTTCCCCTGGGGCGTGTTCCCGCGATGGGACGCAATTCGATCCGGCCGTTGGTCAGGCGCACCAGGATTTCAGGAGAGGCGCCGATGAGCCTGCTTTCACCGAAATTTAAATAAAACATGTAGGGAGACGGGTTAACGCTTCTGAGGTTTCGGTAGAGGGCAAAGTCCTCTCCTGATATGCGGCCCTCAAAGCGTTGTGAAAGGACCACCTGAATGGCATCGCCCGCGGTGATGTATTCCTTGGCCCTTTCGACGGCGGCCATGAATTGATCTTTTTTCATATTGGAATTCAGCTCCGAGACTTTCAGGCCATTTTCCGCCATGGCCATGGAGACAGGCTGCCTGAGTTCGGAAATGGTCTCATTCACCGCATCACATGCCCGGGTATAGACCTCTTTCGGATCGGTTCCCTTGCTCAGGTGCGCATGGGCCACCACCGTGATTTTGTGGGTCAGATGGTCAAAGATGACGAGCCTTTCGGAAGCGGTAAAGATGCATTCGGGGATGCTCTCATCGTTACAGCCCCCCGGAACCGGTTCCCAGGTGCGGATCAAGTCATAGTTGAAAAATCCAACGAGCCCCCCTTGGAAGGGCGGAAGGCTCTTTGACGGCACCGGGCGGTACTGGGAAACCAGATTCCGCAAAACCGTCAGCGGGTTTTCAACTTGCCTGTAGAAAAGGGTTTCATCATCCTTTACAACTTCCATTTGCCGGTTTTTGAACCGTGCCACCACCAGGGGTTTGTAGCCGATAAAACTGTACCGCCCCCAAGTGGTTCCCCCGTCCGCGCTTTCAAGAAGGTATGAGAAGTCCTTATCTTTGATCTTCAGGTAGGCCGAAACCGGAGTCTCCGTATCCGCCAGAAATTCCCCGTAGACCGGAATCAGGTTGCCCCGAGTCGCCATTTCTTTGAATTGTGAAAAAGAAGGTTGTATGTCCAAAATGTTTCATCCTCAAAATGAAAAAGGGCCGTGGGGATTTCGCCCCACGGCCCTTTTGTCTGATTGTACCCATAAAAAAACCGTGAAGCCCTTGATGAAGCGCGCCACGGTTTGCTTGTTTTCAGTACTGCTGGTTCTAATTCGGGTCGGCACACCTCATCTGTATGAAGCTGCGCCACCACCAGTTTCTCAAAGTGATCATAATGTTTTTTGTCTCGAGTGTTTCCATAAGATACGTTTTATAATCTTTCCAAAATGGAAAGTCAAGGGGTTTCTTCAATCTTGAAACGCTATTCATAGATTTTTTCCCTTTTAGGCAATCAAACATGGGGCCTCCTCAGAGCCGATTCGGTGGTATTCATCTCAACAGGCCAATGCCGACCATGTAATTGTCTATTCCAACGCCGCTTCTTTTTTGGAAGTTCTGGCGCCCTCTAACAGGGCGATCACAACAGCATTAGGGGGCGGTTATTATACCTCGACCAACGGGTTCGGGGGTATTTCCTCCGCATGTCCCTATGTGGGCGTTCCGTGTTCTTGCTCAAATGCAGTTGCCATAACAATCGGTACGGGCGTGACGGTTCCAAACGGGGCCAACGTTACTTTCACCGCACCCGTTGTAAATGCAAATCCCGGTTTTCACGCGGCAAACGGGGCCAGTGTCACTATCCGACAGCCTTAAACAGTGCTAATCCGCCTCGAAATGGGGCGCCATGGTTTTTTCGAACTCCGCATCAGACAAATCCGATATGCGTTGGTGGAGATGGCGAAAATAAACCAGCAGGCTTAATGCGAAAGGGGTCAATTGGCTTCCTCCTCCCGATCTTCCCCCTTTATTCCGAAACAGCAGAGGCCTGCCGAGACGTTCTTCCGTTGCTTTGATCCTGCCCCATATGGCCCTGTAACTCATTTTTAATTCTTTTGCGGCGCCTTGTATGGAGCCCAGACGATCTATTGCGTCAAGGATTTTCAGCCTTCCGAGTCCGAAGACCACATCTCCAGCCTGATCCTCAATCCAGATTTTTGATCGAATTTGAAATGGTTGGTGTTGCATCATAGCGTTTTTTTAGCATAATCACTTAAATGCCGCAACTGTAAAAAGATAATTCTGGGGCTTTGTCTATGTCAGTATTGACATAGCGAAATGCCCTATGGTATAGCCTACCGAAGTTTGAGGGTTAAAGGGGTCGTCAGAAAAAATGATGCGCCTATGGGTGATATTAACGTATTCAAATGCACAGTGTATTTCTGTCGTATTGAGAGACATTCCAGAGAAAACATGTCCATAATGGCATAATGAAGTATTTTAATAATAGTCGGATAGCAAGATAGTATAAGGGAGTGTCAGTCTATGAATCAGAGTCTCGCTCCTGATGCATTGTTTGAACATCGGGATGCCATTATCAAATTTAACCGCATGATGGATGAAAAAGCAGCGTTGCACCATTTGAATGAAGCGGTCCTGGTGCAACTATTAACTGATCTGGATGATGGCGTTTTTGTTTTCGATTCGCTCTATTGGCTTACCCTGGCACGCATTAATGAGCTTGCAATTCTGTGCGCGGCAAACTACGCAGAGAGTTTCGAGTTCGCTCTGGTGGGGGATCTGCTTGTGAACCCCAGGCTGGTTCTGGTTCATGTGGAAGGGGAGGGGCAGCCCACCGTCAAAAAACGGCACACACGTCTCACGGAGCAGTTTTGTCACAAGGCGCCTTCAAAAGGGGAGGTGATTCGGTGGTTGACATCTCATACCATTGTTGAAAATCGAACCGAGGCTCTTTTGCCCGATCTGTTTGGATGTCTGAAAGACTCCGGGGTTTTTTCCAATGTCTTTGTGACCTCCATCGAAAAACGTCTTAAGCAATTGGCGGATCTTACCGCCCATCTGGCCTGCCAACCCTTTGAGAACCGAGCAGACTTTGAAAAATGGCTTCAAAAGGCAAGTTCTGATGACCGGGAGTTCATAAAAACCATTTTTTGCCGATTCGATTTAAGCCGCTATCGTCTACTGGGAAACGATATTGATCGAATAGTTTGTGACCCCGATTATGAGAGTTGCTTTTTGATTCAGAACAAAGATACATTTCCTTTCTTTTTCAAAAGCCTGGTCGCCAACAAGAACCACAAAATGGTTACCAGTTGAATGAGCAGCAGTGTTCCAAAGGCCACCTGATAACCCACGGTTGCATACCCTCCCGCCGGGGCCACGGGCCATCGGCCGATGATGGCGCCGATACCCCACTGGGCAGAAAAGGCAGCAAGGAACACCAACAGGTTCAGTGTGGTGTTTACCCGACCGGAAAGCCGCAACGGAAAGCTTTGGGAAAGGGCTGCATAGGGTAGAATACCGGAAGTGCCGAAAAATCCGAAAAGGATCCAGATCAATGTGGACCCGGATTTTGGCCCTGACATGATGACGACCATCACTGCCATGGAAAGGCCCATGCCCATTGCGCCCACAGCCATGGTTGATATGCCGCGAAGGCTGAGTCGCTCCGCAGCTGCCCCCAGTACAATGAATCCGGCCACCATGGCCGCCGCCAGTAGCAGAAGAATGCCGGACGTCGTGGAACGGTCATACCCTGCCACATCCCTCAGCCATGGCCCTGCCCAGAGTCCGTGCACCGCCAGGAAAGTCCCCTGGCTCAAGGTGGCCCAGGGGGCAATCCGCCAGAAATGAAGACTTTTCAGGATCTTCCCCATATCCCTCATTTGTACGGCAAAGGGCTCATCCTTGATGGGATTTTCCCGTTCGGGCACCATAAAGAATATCAGCCCCGCCACCAGAACAGTGAGTGCCGCCAGCAGCGTGAAGACCCCGCGCCAATCGGTTACGGTTAAAGCAGATTCCACCGGGGATGTGGCGGCGAGGGCTCCCAGTGCCCCCGCCGCCATTTGAAAACCGTTGATGCGGGGGAGCTGTTGCCTGGGAAACCAGATCACAAAGGCTTTGAAGGCGGCCATCAAACATGCTGAGACGCCAAACCCGATGAGACCCCGGCCCACCACCAGACCGGTCAAAGTCCGGGCATTGGCGAATATGAAGGCCCCCGCCGCGGCCAGGATCAACAGGGCTGCTTCGATTCTGCGGGGACCGAACCGATCCAGCAAGATGCCCAAAGGGAGTTGGAAAGCCGCAAAGGTAATGAAATAGGCCGCCGTAAGCAAGCCCAGTTCGGAAGGGTCTACCCCCAAGTCAGCGGCCAGGTCGGGGGCCAGTACGGCATTGATCACCCGGTAGAGGTAGGAGAGGAAATACCCCAGCGCAAACGGCAGAAAAATCTGCAGCTGTTTGCCGAAAGATATGGATGAAGGTGCAGTTTTATTCAATAAAGATTATTTTACCAGCATAACAGGGCATTGCGCCATAATGCTCACTTTGTAGCTGATGGTTCCCCATCCCTGGCTTGGCTCCTCAAGATCAACCTTGTGGGATTTCATGATAATCAAATCCACGCCGTTTTCTTCGGCAAAGCGGACGATTTCATGGGTTCTGTTGCCGTAAACCACCTGCGGCTCTATGGTTGTTTCGGTGTTGTCAAGGCGATCGATGATGGCATTGAGGCCTTTGAAGGAGCGCTTTTCAAGACCACTGTAAAAATCCTCAAATTCTTCAAAAGTCGTATTCTGGATGACCTCTATCACATGCAGCAGGGAGATTTTTCCGTTGTCCATGGAACAAAGTCTGACCGCAATGCTCAGAGCACTTTGATTATCATCCAGAAAATCCGTTGGTACCAAAATATTCTTAAACATTTTACACACTCCTGATATTATATTTGGATTTAACTAAACATCATAACCTATTGCAATTAATTTAATTTGCGTGTGTTATGTATTTCACTGGTAAACCTTGTCTTTGGTTTAAGAATTACACCGCAAAGTCAACCTTGATTTTGAACATTTCCTCGGCCGGAAGATTTAGAATTTCCTCCACGCCGGTTTTTCGCCGAATGGTCTCAAGTGCATTTTCGATAATATCCATTTTTTCAGCAATGAAGGTAAACCAGATGTTATAGGAGTGTGCTCTCAAATAGTTGTGGGTAACCCCCGGATACGCGTTTACCGTCTCAACAAAATGGTCGATCTTTTCATCCGGTACACGTGCCGCACAAAGGGTACTGACAAAATCCAATTTGGAGGTCTGGAAGTTCCCCCCGATGCGCCTGATGATGCCTTTTTCCTTGAGGCGTTTGACAACGTGGATAACCTCGTCTTCCGTCATGTTGAGGCGGTTTCCCAGATCTCGGTAGGGTCTGGACGAAATAGGGAAATCAGACTGGATTTCATTCAGGATTTTTCTGTAGGTTGTGTCCATTGTGATGCCTTAATTCAGTTTCGCGCCAATTGCCGACCCGCCTGGTTCATATGCACACAGGGGCTCTTCGGCAAGGTAGTCGCCGGTGGCCTCAAAGGCCCGCGCACGACATCCCCCGCAAAACCGGATATAGCCGCACCGGCCGCATTTCCCCTTATACTCTGAAAAATCTCTTAAAGAGTTGAAAATGGCGGAATTCTTCCATACCGATTGGAACGATGCCGTCTTGAGGTCTCCGCAATCCAGTTCCAGGTAGCCGCAAGGCTGAACAATACCGGTGTTGGAGATAAAACAAAAAGCGGTTCCACCCAGGCATCCGCGGGTAACCCCGTCCAGGCCATAGGTTTCAAAAGTGACCTTTTCGCCCTTTTTTCGTGCTTCCTGGCGGAGGATGCGATAGTAGTGGGGCGCGCAGGTGGCTTTAAGGTGAAGGGGGACCCGATCCCGCATGCGGTAAAACCAGTGAAGAAGTTTTTCATATTCCAGCGAGTCGATTTCCTGGTTGATCATATTCTTGGCGCGTCCCGTCGGGACCAGCAGGAAAATATGATGGGCGGCAGCTCTCAGTTCAACGGCCAGGTTTAGAATCTTTTCAACATCTTTCACGTTATGACGGCTGACGGTGGTGTTGATCTGAAATTCCAAATCATGCGCTTTCAGCAGCCCGATTCCCTCAATGGCCCTTTCATAGGCGCCGGGCACCTGCCGGAAAGTATCATGCTGCTGGGCGGTTGCGCCGTCAATGGAGATGCTGAGCCGTTTAATGCCGGATGATTTCATGCGCAGGATGATGTCGGGCGTCAGAAGGGTCCCGTTGGTGGCCATGACCATGCGAAGCCCCATTGTGGTTCCCGCTTCGGCCAGCTCGAATATATCTTCCCGCAAAAGCGGTTCTCCGCCGGTGAGAATCACAATGGGGTCGCCCACTTTCCGGATCTGCCCCAGTATCTCAAGGCATTTTTCCGTTCCCAATTCTCCGGGATAGGGCCCGCGATCGGAACCTGCACGGCAATGAACGCAGTTGAGGTTGCATTTTCGGGTCAATTCCCAGGCCACCAGACGGGGTTGCGGCTCGTGTCCGGCAGCCGGATGCTGCATGCCGGAATGATGGGGGTTGGATTTAGCTTTCATTTCTCAATTTCCGTGCCGCTTCTTTCGCAAAATAGGTCAGAATCAGATCAGCCCCAGCCCTTTTGATGGCAATCAGCATTTCCATCATGGCCCGTTCGCCGTCCAGCCAGCCTTTGGCCGCTGCGGCCTTCACCATTGCGTACTCGCCACTCACATTATAAGCGGCCAGGGGAAGCAGGCTGATGTCGCGAACCTTTGCGATAATGTCCAGATAGGGGAGGGCGGGCTTGACCATGATCATGTCCGCCCCTTCTTCAATGTCCAGCTCCGCTTCTTTAATAGCCTCGAGGGCATTGGCCGGATCCATCTGATAAGCGGTGCGATCACCGAATTGGGGGGCCGAGTCCGCTGCATCCCGAAAGGGCCCGTAAAAAGCCGAGGCGTATTTGACCGCATAGGAAAGAATCCCCCGGTCAGTGAAACCTGCGTCATCCAGAGCGCATCTAATATGACCGATACGCCCATCCATCATATCGGAGGGGGCCACAAAATCGGCTCCCGCGCGGCAATGGCTTACCGCCTGTCGGGCCAGCAATTCCAGGGTGGCGTCATTGTCTACCACACCCTCTAAAATAACCCCGCAATGTCCATGATCCGTATATTCACAAAGACAGACGTCCGTCATGACCACCATGTCCGGCAGATGGTCTTTGATGGCTTTAACAGCAATTTGCACAATGCCGTCATCGGCCCAGGACCTGCTCCCCGTTGAATCCTTTCCATCGGGCAGGCCGAACAGAATCAGGGCGGGAACGCCTACGGACCAGAGCTTCTCAGCCTCTGCCACCAGAGTGTCCGGTGAAAATTGAAACTGTTCGGGCATGCTCAGGATGGGATCCTGAATATTTTTGCCGTGTTTGACAAACAGAGGGGCTATGAAATCCTGAGTGGCAAGGCGGGTCTCCCGGACCATTTTACGAATGGTGCCGGTCCTTCTCAGTCGTCGTGGTCGAATGATCATGGGTTTGTTTCTCCCAATTGAATTTTCATGATATTTCTTCATCGGTCAGATAGCATGCGGGTTCCGCGGCCCAGATGTCGCCGGTGACCGCCTCGGCCCTGACCCTGAAATTTCCGGCGCATACGTCCAGCCAGTGACAGGTGGCGCAGCGGCCTTTGACGTGTTTCTTCTTCTCTTTCAGCTTTGCCATCAGCGGATTGGATAGATCAGACCAGATTTCACTGAAAGGGCGTTTTAGAATATTGCCGAAACTGTAATGGCGCCAGAACTGGTCCGCATGGATCTCGCCGTCCCAACTGACACACCCGATGCCGAGGCCGGAACTGTTTCCCTCGTTCATCTTGAGCAGTTTCAATACGTCTTCCGCCCTGGGGTCCTTTTCTTTCAGCATGCGGAGGTACACATAGGGTCCGTCCGCATGGTTGTCCACGGTTAGCACTTCCTTGGGCTTTCCCCGTTCATGAAGATCCCGGGTTCGGTCCATAATCAGGTCCACCACCTCCCGGGTCTGGGTGTGTTCCAGATCTTCTTCCACCATTGTTGACCCCCGTCCCGCATACACCAGGTGGTAAAAGCAGATCCGTGGAATGTCCGTCTCTTCCACCAGATCGAAAATGCGGGGAATTTCAATCGCATTCATTCGGTTGATGGTAAACCTCAGTCCCACCTTCAACCCCACTGCCTGGCAGTTTCGGATTCCTGCCATGGCCTCTTTGAAAGCGCCTTTTTTGCCCCGGAAACGGTCATTTACCGCTTCCATTCCATCGAGGCTGACACCCACGTAGGAAAGACCCACTTTCTTTAATTCAGCGGCCTTTTGGGGGGTAATGAGGGTGCCGTTAGTGGAAATCACCGCGCGCATCCCTTTGGATACCGCGTAGTGGGCCAGATCCACCAGATCAGGGCGCATGAGAGGTTCACCCCCTGAAAAAAGGATCACCGGGGAGCCGAAGTCCGCCAGATCATCGATCAGGCGCAACCCTTGTTCGTGGGTGAGTTCCCCTTTGGATTTCTGTTCAACCGCCCTGGCGTAGCAATGAACGCACTTGAGGTTGCAGGCTTTGGTGATATTCCACACCACCACGGGTCGTTTGTCTTCGGAAAACTGAAGCAGATGGCTCGGGAGGTCCTTTGAGCGCCGTCCGTACCGGAGGGCATCAGAGGGTTCCACCGTGCCGCAGTAAAGTTTGGATATACCGATCATTTTATATTAATCCCAATGGGTTTTATTATCGTGTTGTAATTGTAGCGGCAACCCCCTGTGGTTGCCGTTTCCCTGTGGTTGCCCTGTTTTGGACGTTCATATATCATCCGGGCAGGCACGGGGGCCAGCCCCTACAATTAAGAACGCCATTTCATGTCCAAACATACCAGACAAACCCTCAAAACTGCAAGTATTTCGTTAATTGCGGATTTCTTCACATTCCGCAATGGTCAGATATCTCCTACCACATGCAGTTTCATCATGTTGGTTTTCCCCTGCTTTTGAAGGGGGTGACCGCCAACGATGACGATACGATCATTTTTTCGAACCAACCTTTTTTTTCGAAGCTGTTCTTCCATGGCCTTGATCATGATGTCTGAATTGTCCATGAGGGGCAGCAACAGGGCTTTTACGCCCCAGCTGAGGGCAAGGGAGCGTTGAACGGCTTCAGTGGGGGTGAAGGCGATAATGGGAACCGACGGCCTGTACTTTGAAATGAGACGAGCGGTGAACCCGGATTGGGTAAAAGCGGCGATGGCGTTGAGCCCCAAATTTTCGGCTGCCAGGCAGGCGGCTTCTGAAACGGCGTCGGAAAAATTGGTGGTTTTGCGCGAAAAAGAAACGGTAGCGGGGAAATTTCTTTCAGTTACCCTGGCAATTCGCGCCATCATTTTCAAGGCCTTTACCGGGTACTTGCCCACGGAGGTTTCACCGCTCAACATGATAGCATCGGTCCCATCAATGATGGCGTTGGCAACATCCGATGCCTCAGCGCGGGTGGGCAGCGGATGCTCCGTCATGGACTCCAGCATCTGGGTGGCGGTAATGACCATCTTTCGTTTCCGGTTCGCCAGTGTGATCATTTTTTTCTGTGCCACCGGCACCTGCTCGGGTGACAGTTCCACGCCCAGATCACCTCGCGCCACCATGATGCCCTCAGAGGCATCAATGATTTCCTCCAGTTTGTCCAAGGCCTGGGGTTTTTCGATTTTGGAAATCACCGGAATTTGGACGCATTTCTTCTTGAGAATGCGTTTTAAAATTTCAACATCTTTGGCGCTGCGAACAAAAGATGCCGCAACAAAATCAATCTCCATCCCCAGTCCGAAATCAAGATCATTTTTGTCCTTTTCCGTTACCGCATCGATGCCGGTGGTAATGCCGGGAAGATTGATCCCCTTGTGTTCCCTGACAATGCCGCCGCTGACCACTTCGCAGAAAAGATCCGTATTGTTCTTGCTTTGCAGCTTTAACTCGATCAGACCATCGTCTATTAGTATCCTGTCCCCTGGTTGTAGGTCTTTGGTGATTCCACGGTAGGTGGTTGAAATTAAACCCGGTACACCTTCTACGGGCCGGGTTGTGATGGTGAGGAGGTCGTGGGTTTTTGCCGCCATGCTGCCCCCCTTAATCAAGCCTGTTCGAATTTTGGGTCCTTGAAGGTCCAGCATGATGGCAACAGGCCGATTCAGGGATTTTGAGAGGGATTTGATAGAATTCGCCACTTTTTCGTGGGCGGCATGGGTGCCGTGAGAAAAGTTCAGCCTGGCCACGTTCATTCCTGCCAGAATAAGTTCTTTTAATACCTTGCGCGAACCGGTTGCAGGTCCAATGGTGCATACGATTTTTGTTCTGGTCGGGGTCATTTAAATCTCCTTCCGAAAAGAGTTGGTCCGTGAAGGTTCCATTTATTCCTAAAAATTATCCACAGTACAGAGTCAGGTCAAGGATAAAGGGAAGGTTTCAAGGTTTTTGATTTTTTTCTTGATGCATCCAACACGATGCTCTAAATTGATTACCCGTTTACATTAAGTGAAACCACTTGAACGGAGGGAGGCTATGAAAAAGCGTACGAAATGGATTTTATGTGTTTTGTTGGTGCTCACTGTTTTTGCCGTTCCGCTATTGACGGCATCGTCTGTCTCGGCGGACAGCCTTTCCTCGGCCATTTCAAAGGGGATTGCCGACGGAAAAATCACCAAGGATGCAGCACCCGGGTTTTTGGGGATTCCGGGTGCGCCTAAAGTTAATTTTGTGCTCGGTTTTCTGTGGGCCATTTGGGTGGGGTGGATTTTTTCCACGGTGGGCGCTTTCGGCGGCATTATGGCGGGCGTGGGTCATATCACCATTTTTGGTCTGGGAGATTATGCCAAAGGTTTCGGTAAAGGCTATCCCATGAACAAGTTGTTGACAGACTCCATCCGCGTTTCAAACCAGTGGCTGGTGGGACTGAGCGGTCTGATTTCCAGTACCAACTATTACCGGATGGGTCGACTTGTGGCCCCACTGGGTATGTGCCTGGCCATCGGCGGGGTGGGAGGATCCTGGCTCATTCCTGATTTGACCGCGGGAAAAATCAGCCTCAAGGCCTACATCGGCTATTTCGGCATTGCGGTTCTGGCGCTGGGCATCATCCTTTTCCGTGAGACCACCAAGAAAGGCCAGGCCAAAAAGAAAAAGGCCAAGGCGGCAGCAGCCGCCTTTGAAAAAGAGGCCAAGAAAGGCGGTGACAGCAAGCAGGGGGTGAAGGTGCTTCAGGGCAGCTGGACCATGATGTTTGTGGCGCTGGGTGTGGTAGTGGCGAGCGCCCTGTGGGCCAACCTGGGCGGCGGGGCCAAATGGGTAGCTTATATTCTGGCACTGTTGGGTTGGGTGCTCACATTCTTTGTGGGAACCATCCGGTTTTCTTTTTACGGTGTTGAGTTCGAATTCAAGGCCTTCATCCCCATGCTGGGTGGTGTCTTCATTGCGGCGCTGGCGTCCTTTCTGGGGGTCGGCGGTGGTTTTCTGTATGTGCCCTTTCTTACATCGGTGGCGGGTCTACCCATGTTCCTGGTGGCCGGTACCAGTGGCCTGGTGGTTCTGGTGGGGATGATCGTCTCCATCTTCAGTTATATGGTGGGAAAAGGGGTTCCGGTTCAGTGGGGCTTTATCGGCGCTGAACTGGCGGGTATTTTTATCGGCAGCATGATCGGGCCTCGTACTTCGAAATATATTCCGGATATCTGGCTCAAACGCCTCTTTGTGGTGCTCGCGTTTTATGTGGGCCTCCGTTACATCACCAAGGGATTCTTGGGTTACAGCATTGTCCCGCCGTTTTGATATGCTAAGCCGTTTTTCTGTGCGCCGGTCTGTTCAAACCGGCGCACAACATTTTTCCGCCCTTTAAGATATGGATATTGTCTCCGGCCTCATCAGTGGCATCGATCAATTTCTGATCACTCCCTATCGTTGGCCGGAAAGCCCGATGGCAGGTTGGTGGTTGGGTACATCGATCCTGGCCCTGTGGGCTACACTCTTGGGCAGAGCCACCTTGGCACTGGTCATGCGTGTGAACTTGACCCATGTGCGGGAAGGGCTGGCGGAAACCAGCCTGCGGCATACCCAGTCCATGAATGCCCTCAAGGCGGGGGACAAGGAATCCTACAAAGCCATCAACAAACTGGCCAATGAAGCCTACGGCAAAACCTTTTTTTTGCAGATCGCCATGGCGACAGCCTCTCTCTGGCCGATCCCCCTCGCCATGGGGTGGCTGCAAATGCGCTTTTCAGAGGTCAGGTTCCCCCTTCCACTTGATCTTCCGTTTGTGGGCAACAGCGTGGGGTATGCCTTCATTTTTATCCCTTTGTACATCCTGGTGCGGATTTTGGCGGGAAAGATGATAAACGCAATATCCCCGTGTCATCACGAAAACCCGGAGGAATAATAAGAATGAAAAAATCATTCGGACCCAGAACACTTATTTTCCCCACGCCGGTCTGGTGCGTGGGGTCCTATGATGCTAAAGGTGACCCCAACGTGATGACCATCGCATGGGGCGGCATCTGTTGTTCCAAACCGCCGTGCGTCACCATTTCCCTGCGCAAGGCCACTTACACCTATGGGAACATTATGAACCGGCAGGCCTATACCCTCAGTGTGCCCTCTCTAAAATATGTTCAGAATGCGGACTATTTCGGCATTGCAACAGGAAAAAATGTGAATAAATTTGAGGAAACCGGTCTGACGCCTGTGAAATCCGAACTGGTGGATGCCCCTTACGTGGGGGAGTTTCCCATGGTACTGGAATGCAGGGTCATTCATCATTTTGAGATTGGTCTGCACACCCAGTTTGTGGGTGAGATCTTGGATGTCAAAATAGATGACGATGTGCTGAATGAAAATGGGGATCCGGAAATGGAAAGAATTGAGCCCATTGTCTACAGTCCTGAGTTCCAGCGGTATCACGGGGTTGGAGAATTTATCGGGAAGGCCTTTGACATCGGAAAGAAGCGGTGATGCCATAAGGATTTTGAGGCGGTCAATTTGTGAAGCGTATTGGGAAATATTTAATGGAGACTTTATGTGATGTTTGAACAAGGTGTCATCAGGCCGCCCAGCGAAGCCAACAGCCTTTTGGTTAGGGTAACGAGAAATTGCCCCTGGAACCGCTGCCTGTTCTGTCCGGCCTATAAAGGAACGACCTTTTCCAGACGATCCGTTGCGGAAATCAAGGAAGATATCGATGAAATGTCGCGGCATTACGGCCGCAATGTGTCACATATTACCACGGCGTTCTTTCAGGATGCGGATTCACTCATCCTGCCCACTGAGGACCTGCTGGAAATTTTGAAATATCTCAACGGGGTTTTTCCATCCTTGACACGGGTGACCTCCTATGCCCGTGCCAAGAGTCTGAAACGGAAAAGCATCGAAAATCTGAAAGCGCTCAAAGCGGCCGGGTTGACGCGGATTCATACGGGTCTTGAAAGCGGTTCGCTGAAGGTTTTAAAGCTGATTCAAAAAGGAGAACGCCCCGAAGACATGATTGAAGGGGGTCGTCGGGTCATGGCGGCCGGCATCGAGCTATCGGAATACATTATGCCGGGGGTTGGCGGCAAGATTCTGAGCCGGGAAAACGCCCTGGAGACAGCACAGGTATTGAACCGTATTCGCCCGGATTTCATTCGGGTCCGCACATTCGCCCTCCCTCCGGACTCCCCGATGGAAACCATGGCCCGGGAAGGTCGTTTTGAGCCCATGAATGATCTGGAAATCGTTGCTGAAATTCGAGAGTTGCTGCTTCACTTGGCGGAGATGCCGTCACATTTTCGATGTGCGGATTTCAGCCTGAACCTGCTCATGCATGTGGACGGCTATCTTGACCGGGACCGGGACCGTATGCTTGGCGATTTGGATTCATTCCTGTCTCTTTCCGAACTGGATCAAAAGGCCTATGTGTTGCTTCAACGCTCCGGTCATTACGGTGTGAATCCTATGGAGATGCTGAAGCATCATGATCTCATGAACCGGCTTCATGAAAAAATCAGGGAATTGGAAAGCGGCAATGGAGATGGATTCGACCGGTATATTCGTGCCATGATGGCCGGCCAGCTGCCCCGGCCTCAGACCGGTTCGTGGGAATAAAAACAGGAGGCTTTATGGAAATTAATAAGGAACGAATAGCCGTCTTCATTGATGCGGATAATGCGCCGGCAAAAAAGATCGATATGATTTTGTCCGAACTGGCCAAATATGGGGTGGTGAGCATCCGAAAAGCCTATGGAAACTGGAAGAAACCTTCCATCAAAGGGTGGGAGGATGTTCTACACGATTATTCCATTCAGCCGGTTCAGCAGTTTGACATTGTTAAAGGCAAGAATGCCACGGATATGGCCATGACCATCGATATCATGGATATTCTTTATACCAAGAATATCGATGCCTTCTGCATCGTAAGTTCGGATTGTGATTTTACGCCGCTGGTGCTCAGGGTCCTTTCAGAAGGAAAATCGGTTATCGGGTTCGGCGAGCGCAAGGCGCCTTCGCCATTCGTCAACGCATGTTCCCGGTTCTTATACCTGGATGAGCCCCCTAAACCGGAATCAAACGGTGTACAGGGGACCAAGCAGATGGGTAAGGCGCTTAAATCTGATACCAAATTGCTGAATCTGTTGCGAAACGCCATTGATTCGGAGCAGGACGATGACGGTTGGGCTTACCTGGGTCGGATCGGTGCACACATTTCCAACCAGGCATCCTTTGATTCCAGAAATTACGGGTATAAGAAACTGGGTGATCTGATCAGGGCCATCGATATTTTTGAAACAAAGCTGGTGGGCGGCGACCAGCTGTATGTCAGGGACAAACGAAGGGTTAATAAACCGACTGCCAAGATGGAATGATTCGACAGAGCACCGTCCTGTTACAGGAATCTCATCCAAATGGAGAATGAGGAAGAGTATATGTTGCATGAGCCAAAACAAAATGAAAACAGATTGCCCGATTACCACTTGCACACCGTTTTATGCCATCACGCCGAAGGGGAAGTTGCCGGCTACCGAAAGGCCGCCGCTGCCCTCGAAATTCCTGAAATCTGTTTTGTGGATCATGCTCCCAATCCGGATGGTTACGATCCCAAACACCGTATGAATATGAACGAGTTCTGTACCTATCGGGATATGGTTGCCGCTCTGATGGATCATGAGACGCCGCATGTTCTGCTCGGCTTAGAGGCAGACTATTACAACGGTTGTGAAGGATTTCTGGAAAAATGGCTTGGGGCTCAGGACCTTGATTTCGTGCTCGGTTCGGTGCATTTTATTGAAGACTGGGGATTTGATAATCCGGACGTAAGGCAGATGTGGGATTCCGTGGATATCGCAGATACGTGGCGCACCTATTTTAAATTGGTCGAAAAACTGGTTGAAACCAGGCTTTTTGACGCGGTCAGTCATCTTGATATCCCCAAAAAATTCGGGCACCGCTCAACCGAAAAGGATTTGAAAGAGATGGTGCAGCCGGTTCTGGATAAGGTGGCGGCCGCGGGAATGGGCATGGAGTTGAATACTTCCGGGTTGCGAAAACCGGTGGGGGAAATCTATCCATCCCCCTTGATTGTCTCTCTGGCACGGGAAAGAGGGATTCCCATCTGTTTCGGATCCGATGCCCACAGCCCGGAGGAAGTGGGGAAAGACTTTCCCATTGCGCTGGAGCTGGCTCGGAATGCCGGGTATACACACTATTTCAGGATCAAGAAACGAAAAAAATACCTCGTGCCGCTTCCGAAAAACTTTTGATTCACCCCATCATCATTGAGTTGCTAATTCACAATAAAACCATTATTCTGGACCATATGGAAGATCGCCGTGAGGGCTATGGATAAAATTTTCTTTAAGCCTGCCACAAGTGTCTAAAATTTTTTGAACGAAGGGGGACTGCCATGGGTCGAAAAGTTTTTTGGAACGTGTTGTTTCTTTCGCTATTGACCACTTTGGTGCTTATGGGATGGCAAACTGCGACGGTGGACGCCGACATGGTAAAGGCAGCGGGGGTTTCATCGGGTGATGAAGCAAAGGGGGATTCGACAAATCTCAATCTGATCCTGCTCAATAACCAGGGGTACAAAAAGAAACGGAAAGGGCCGGTGGAATTTACCCACAAGAAGCATGTGTATCAATACCGGCTGTTTTGTTGGGATTGTCACCACGATTACAAAGATGGGCAGAATGTCTGGGTTCCCTGGGGCGAGACGAAGCGGTGCGATCAGTGCCACGATCCCAAGAGCAAGGAACACAACAAAATTATGCTTCAAAAAGCGTTTCATTATCAGTGCAAAGGGTGTCACAATGACCTGGCGGAAAAGAAGATGAAAACCGGCCCTTACCGGAAATGCGGGGGCTGTCACTTAAAGAAAGAGGCCCAATAAGGACCTTTATAATCTCCATTTGACGGGGCGTTAAAGTCTGGTCGGTTATGGATCATTCTGTTTGAAATTGCAGAAGGGTTGCAAACGGATTTTGGGTCCCGACCTTGAATTTTCCCTACTCCATCCATAAAGCTAAAGAATGTTCTGCCTTGAAAGCAATAATTTTCAATTAGAATTACAGGTTGTGCCGGTAGACGCTTTGTTGCAACACGAAGAAACCATCTCCGAGCCGCTCAGGAAACTGACCCTGGCTTTGAAAAACCAGGTGCACCTGCACAATCCCATTATCATAGACGAAAACAACATTGTCCTCGACGGAAACCACAGAGCCTTTGCCTTCAAGAAATTGAATTTCAAACACATTGCCGCCTGCCGAATCAATTATTTTCATAAAGAGACAAAACTTCGTTATTGGTACCGGCATTTTACGAATGCCCCTCGATTGAGCCTGATCAAGGCCACGGTGGAGAAACTGAAGGGGGAGTGGCTGACGGTTGCGGACAAGGGGGCTCTCCAAAAGGCGCTTGAACAGGAGTATCTTTGTTGCGGGGTCCAACGGGGCGACTTTTTTGCGTTGATTCGTTTTCATGAGGATATGGTCAGTGACGCGGTCACTGCATATGAAATCCTTAACCGGATTCAGGGGGAATTGCTGAGAGAAGGATCCACGCTGGAATATATTCCGTGTAACGCCATCCATGATACGGATTTCTGTAAGGGTCTTGATAAGAACGAAGTGGTGCTCTGGACGCCGAGGATCACCAAAGAAATGGTCATAGACGCCGCAAAGCGGCTGCAGTTGTTCACCCCCAAAGCAACCCGCCATTTGATTCCGGCAAGGCCGCTAAATATCAATGTGCCAACCGAATGGTTTAAGGAAGATGTTTCGCTGGAGGAAATAAATCTAAGGTTTCGAAATCATTTGCAAGGGAAAAGTATCCAGCGGTTTGGATCCGGCCAGGTCGTTCAAGGGCGATATTATGAGGAAGAATTGTTTGTTTTTTTTGATAAGGAAAAGAGCTGAAAAATGAGCGAAAAAGGAACTATCATGACGTTGTCTGCGATTGGCCTCGATTCGCCGGGCCTTGTCTCCAAGATTACGGCAAAAGCTTTTGAATTGGGTGGCAATATCATCGATGTGGAAGAGAGCTGCCGAAGAGGACTCTTCTCCATCTTTCTGAGCATCGATTTTTCGTCGTCGCCACATGGCATGGATGTGGTATCACAAGCGCTCCATTCCCTTGAAGAGGAGACGGGGCTGAAAGTGATTATCGGCATCTTTGACGGCGAAAATTCATCGTATGGGAACCAGAGGGAGAACCACATTGTAACCCTTCTGGGAAAAGACCGTCCCGGTATTATTGCAGGTGTTTCCACCCTTTTCCACCAAAAGAAAGTCAATATTGAGCATTGCAGGATGATCGCCCGGGGCGAGTTCTTTTCCATGGAGATGGGCATCGATACGGGGTCCATACTGATTCCTCCTGAGCGCACCCATATGGAGACCGTGGAGAATCTGAAAGCAGAACTCAAGAGTCTGTGCAGGGAGCTGAATCAGAGTATTGTCATCCAAAGCGAAGATGTCTATGTGAGGAGAAAGAAACTGGTGGTTTTTGATGTTGAGTCTTCTCTGATAAGCGCCCCTTCGTTGAAAAATTTTCTGGAAAAAGTGGAAGGCGAGGTGGCTGCTGTGGTGGGATCGGTGGAATGGGAGAACGGGAAACCCACTCACATACAGCAATTGATCGAAAACGCCCAAAGACTGGCGGGCATATCCATGTCGGCACTTCAAAAATTCAGTGATATTTTGGATCTGAATCCAGGTGCCATGGATCTAATTCGGATTCTGAAGTCCATGGGGTTTAAAATTGCCCTTCTCTCTTCCGGCTTCAGTTTCTTGACCAAAGAAATTTTCGAGGGCGCAGGTGTCGACTACGCTTTTTCAAACACGCTTAAGTGCGATCCAAACGGCATTATTACAGGAGAATTGGAAGACCCTATTATTACTTCCGAGAGCAAAACCGAAATCCTCCAATTTATCATGAACTTGGAAAAAATCGGCCCGGACCAGGTCATTGCCGTGGGTGACGGTTCCACCCACAGCCATTTCATCAAAAATGTGGGCCTTTCCATTGCGGTCCGGCCCCATGCCCAGGAAATGGATACGGACGGCATTTTAAGCGGCGATCAGATTTTGAAAATACTCTACTGCCTCGGTCTGCCCAAGTCGGAACTTGAAAAATATGTGAAATAGGTATGAGTGGTAAGATAATTTCTGGTCTTTTGCAAGAGGACTTTTCTAGCGCGTTTCGTCATGCAGTGATGTGTGGCAGGGAGTTTTTGAATGAAAGGTGTTTTGTTCGATTTTGACGGCACACTTACCAAACCCGGTGCCATCAATTTCCTGGGCATAAAACGGGAGATTGGATGCCCTCATGATGTGCCGATTCTGGAATACATACAACTGCAGTCGCCGGCAAACCGGGCACATCTAACAGAGATTCTTGAGGGGCATGAGGCAAATGCCGCACGTTCATCCGTTCCCAATGTGGGTGCGGAAGCATGCCTTCTGGCTTTGAAAAAGCGGGATATCCCCATCGGCATCATTACCCGTAACAGCCTCAAATCGGTTGTCGCAGCGCTGAAAAAATTTGAAGGTATCCAGAACCACGATTTCGATGCGGTGATTACCCGTGAAACGGCACCGCCGAAACCTTCGCCCGAAGGGGTCTTTAAAGCGGCGGAATACATGGGATGTTTTGCTCAAGAGCTGATGGTGGTGGGAGATTTCAGGTTTGATATCATTGCCGGAAAAAAGGCCGGTGCCATGACCATGCTGTTAACCAACGGCGGAAAATCACCCATGGCTCCGGGAGATCCGAAGCCGGATTATGTGTGCAAGTATTTGGATGAAGTGGCCGAAATTGCTTTGGACATTGTTACTTAGCTTCGACCAGGAGAACCTGCCCGGGGAAAATGGTACTTCGAGGGGTCAGCCGGTTTAGTCGCAGCAGGGCGGAGAGCTCCATCTCGTGTTTTTGAGCAATGATGTAAGGCGAATCTCCCTTCAATACGCTGTATGACGCTGTTTTGACGTCGCCGACGATGGTGGGCGGACTGGGAATCCTAAGAACCTGACCGGCAGTCAGAGCGGTATTCCGCATTTGATTCGCGATTTGAATAGCTTTCGTCGTGGTCCCGAAACGGTTTGCGATATTCCAGAGAGAATCCCCTTTTTGAACCGCATAGTTCCGGGGTGGGACAGGGCATGTTTTCGGATCGCTCTTTTTTGAAGAAACGACGGGACTTACGGTTTTTGCGGTGGATGCATATTTTCCTCTGACAGGTACTTTGAGCCGCCATCCCACTTTGATGTACTGAGTACTTTTTAGACCGTTGGCACGCATGATCGATTTCACGTTGGCACCGTATCGGCGGGCGATGGTGGAGAGGTTTTCTCCCTTTCTGACCCTGTGCGTAACAGTGCTTGCCTGGTAAGTGGGTTGAACGGGTTGAACGGGTTGAACGGCTTGAACGGGCGGGCACCAGTCGGGGATTTGATTCAGTTCGGCCAGGATGACTTCCCCCTTGCCTTCGGGGACTCTGACGGCATATGGCTGGGGAGGGGTTGTCCGGTGTTTGAGCGAGGGGTTCAACTCGTCCAAAACATCCGGTGAAACACCGATGTGCTCGGCCATTGATTTCAGCGTGACCTGTTTGTCAATGGTTACGGTCTCTGTTTTCTGGGGAGGGTCAACCGGTGGCAGGTCAAAACCGTTTGCCTTCGGGTTGTTGATGATGCGGAGAACCGCCAGGAATTTGGGGACATAAAAAGCCGTTTCGGAGGGAAGCCGTGTGTAGAGGTCCCAGAAGTGGTCCAAATAATTAATTTTTTGGGAATTGATGACCCTCAGGACACGGCCTTCACCACAATTGTAAGCCGCAAGGACCGTGTCCCAGTCACCAAAAATCTGGTGCAGTTCCGACAGATAAGCGATGGCGGCCTCGGTTGACTTTTCAGGGTCCATTCTTTCATCCACCCAGCGATCCCGCTTCAGACCGTATTTGTAACCGGTAGATGCAATAAATTGCCACATTCCCAGCGCACGGGCGTGTGAAAGAGCTCTGACTTTGAAGCCGCTTTCAATCAGGGGCAGCCAGGAGAGTTCCTGAGGCATGCCTGCTTCTTTCAGTTTCTTTACGATAAACGGGCGGTACTTTCCGGATCGCTGGTAGGCTGCCAGAAAGGCTTTCTTGTAAACTCCCTTGTACAAATCGAGCGCTTTTTTCACATGGGGATTCATGTCCAGGGGGATGGCCTTGTGATTGCCGTTTACAACAGTGAATCGGGATGAATAGATCTGCAGAATGCGTTGTGAGATGGTGAATCGCAAATCGTCTATCTGTTGCTGAATCGCCGGTGATTGCTTATGGTCTATTCTCAATATGATGGCATAAGATTCGTCCAATGCATCAATGGCATTTTCCAGATCTCCCTGCTCCCAGAAATCATTGGATGCATTGCAGAATTCAAGGGCTGAGTCGAGCAACTCCTGGTTGGACTTCTCGGTTCCGTCCGAACGAGAAAGCGATGGTTGGTCTTCTTTGTTTTCCTGACGGGAAAAAGCGTCGTCACTGTTAACCATTTCCGGAAAATGACGTGCGGTTTCCGCCGGATTGGTAAAGGCAGTGGACGGATCAGGCCCAACCGATGGGTTTTGAGGCGAAATGTCCGTGGAGGTCATGTTTCCCGTGGATGCGGCGGTTTGTTGATGGGAGCCGGTGGTGGTGCAACCGCTAAGCGCCAGGATTGCAAAGAGGATTGTCCATAGGCAGATGCCGGTTTTTTTAGAATAAATTCGCATTTTTCTCCATTTGGTGTCTAAAAAAGAGCGTGACGCTCATAAGATCTATTGAATGGATCGGAGTATAAAGAATAGTCCGTGAATGGTCAAGGGGATAATGGGAGAAGGGTTTTTCCGAAAAAAATTTCGTATATTGATGGGTTTCTTCACCATTCACCCGGTTTGTCGCTTCTGAGAATTTCCAGGAGCCTCTCTCGTCGGTTCCATTGGGGATTTTCCACAACCATATTGTTCAGTTCACGTAATACTTTCCCAACAGTGGGGCCCGGGGATAGTCCCGTGACCGACATGACCGTATGGCCGTCGATGGCCAGATCCGAGAGTTGAATCGGGGGAGAAGATGCCAACTGCTGTTGAATCCTTTGATCCAGCTCAAAAAGAAGATCCTGATTGCTGTTTTGTTTTCCGTGGGCCAGGATATCGGCTTTTCGGAAGGCCAGAAGACCTTCGGTGTGATCCGGTCCAACCCGCTTGATCAGCCGCCGAACCGCTGCATCGCTCCACTGGGGGCTGTATCCGATCAAGTGATTGGCGATGAGATGGGTCACTTCCTGAATTATCCGATTGCCGAACTTCAGCCGCTTCATAATCTCTTCAGCAAGCACGGCGCTGGCCTTTTCGTGGGCGTGAAACCGCCAGATACCTTTTTCCTTGAATCGGATGCGGGGCTTTGCGATGTCGTGCAGGAGGGCCGTAAGTCTCAAAACCGGAGCGGGTGCCACGTTGTCCACGGTTTCGAGGACATGTTTCAGAATCGTAAAGCGGTGATAGTGGTTCTGTCTTTTGAGCCGTCCTTCAAGGAGTTCAGGTAGAAATTCCTTTATAAGCCCGAGTGTTATGAGGGTGTTGAAGGCCTTGGAAGGGTTGGAGGTCATCAAGATTTTCATCAATTCTTCCCGGATCCGTTCGGGAGCGGTACTGGCGAGAAGTGATGCGTTGGACGATATTGCCGAGGATGTGTCCCTATGAATTTTGAAATTGAGCTGTGCCGCCAGGCGCACGGTTCTGAGAAGCCTTAGAGGGTCCTCCCGAAAACGATCCTCGGGGCTTTCAACCCCTCGAAGGACCCGGTTCTTCAGGTCCCGCCGTCCGTTGTGGGGATCAAGGATTTCTCCCGTCGAAGGATCCAGGGCCATGGCGTTGATGATCAGATCTCTTTTGGCGAGATCAGATTCGAGGGTTTTCTCAGCGCCCCTGAACGTGGTTATCTCATAACAATGACCATCGACAACTACGGCGACGGTGCCGTGCCCCGGGGTGAAATGGGATGTATCCCTGAAGATATCCTGTAGTGCGGAAACCGAGGCGGAGGTGGTCAGATCCCAGTCTGTTACCGGCCTCTTTAAACAGATGTCCCTGACCGCCCCGCCCACCACATAGGCTCGATGATTTGCCCGCTCAAGCTTGCTGATCAAAAACCTAACGGATTGGGGAATCATGTCAATGGAAATGGAGGTCATGGTTTTCGCCGGTCAAAACGCCTATTGATTGAATTGGGAAAACAGGTGGAGGCGTTTGCTGAATTGGGCCAGGCTTTCAATGGCGTGTTGCCGGTCTTCTTCGGATTTGTCCTCGGAAAAGGGAAAATCTTCCCCGATCATACGGATGGCGCTCTTAAAGGTGATCTGTGAGACTGCTTCCGGATGATCGATCAGCCCCAGTTTGTGATAGCGTTGTCCCAGATATGTCGTGCTTTTCAGCATGTCCGAGCGCTTCTTGCCGTCTTGCCTGCGTTTAATGATGGCACGGGTCGCGATCCAGTAAGACTCCAGAAATGTTTTCGCCAGATTGGCCCAGACCGTCATTTGCTCAAGACCGGCCCTGGTGAGGCTATACCCGGCCCTGACATCGCTTGCGACCAGCAGTGAGGTCTGAAGAAAAGAATCAAGAATCCTGTTTACCGTCGTTTCAGGGGTTTCGGTTTCTTCTTCAAAAATGAACTCATATCTGAAAACATTTCTAAGGAACGCATAGTCTACGGCCACCTTTTCCCGGGGTGTGATTTCCCGATTACCGGTCAGAAGCGAAAGGGAGACAAAAGCGTGGGGTATGAAATAATGGATAATGCTGTTTTTGTAGTATTCCAGTTCAGGCTTCTTTTCATCTTTTGCGAAGTAAAAGATTTCGTCGTCATCTACATCTTTGATGGTTTCCAGCACATTGCTTTTCAGCAGAATCCCCAGCGTTTCCTCAATAGCGTTTTCACATTCTTGGCATGAATCGGAAATGGGGGTTTTGCGATTCTGAAGAAAGTTTAATAACGCCTGACCGGTTTCCATGATCTCGCGCATCTGAAAGCCTCTACGGTGTTTGGCCAGAATCGCCGAGGCTGTGATGGCCATAGGGGTGACCAGTGTGGATTTGTTGATGCCTCGGATGATGTGGAAGGCCAGATGTTTATGCTTTTTGTCTTCCATTTGAGGCCGTTCGGCCAGGTATTGCTTCAGGGAAAAGGGC
The DNA here is from genome assembly GCA_963663335.2 of Desulfatiglandales bacterium. Taxonomy (GTDB): domain Bacteria; phylum Desulfobacterota; class DSM-4660; order Desulfatiglandales; family Desulfatiglandaceae; genus NaphS2. Next base: position 570,326 of record CAXXLN010000003.1, read on the forward strand.
TGGCCGAAGCGAACATAGATTTTGCCGTATTTCTTTTTCAGGAATTGCCGGGTCTTTACAAATTGTTTCAGGTTTTCCGTTTTCTTTTTGCCGCCGCCCGCTTCTTTGAGATAAGCCTGTTCCTCCAGGATGCGATCATAGACAATGGAGGCCGGCACAAAGATGAGATCGTCGCAATATCCTTCGCGGTAAGCATCGATCAGGATGGAAAGAAAACCGATTTTCGGAAGGATCAGTTTGCCGCTCCGGCTTCTGCCCCCCTCGATAAAGAACTCCAGGGGATAGTTCTCATGGAGGAGCGCCTTAATGTATTGTGAAAAGACCGTTGCATAAAGCTTGGCCCCTTTGAACGTCCTTCTAATGAAAAACGCCCCTGATTTTCTGTAAAAATTGCCCAGCGGCCAGAAAGAGAGGTTCTTTCCCGCCGCAATCCTGGGAATGTGGAGGTGGTTTACGTACAGAATGTAATTGAGTACCAGGTAGTCAATATGGCTTTTGTGGGAAGGGACGTAGATGACCGGCCCTTTCTTGGCCCACTGTCTCAAATTGGCCAACTCTTCTGAATCGTAATCAAGGCCCTGGAACATTTTTTTCCATATCCAGGTCAAAACCACTTTGGCGAAATCTATGTAGACGATATTGAAATCCGCCGCGATTTCATCGAAATAGGCAACGGCTTTTTTCCTGCTCTGTTTCAACCCTGTTTTTTTGTCCGCGGCATTTGCTTCGATGGCCTTCATTACCTTGCGGTCGCTCAGGACGGTTTCTCTGAATTGCTGCCTGGACTTCAGGACCGGACCCAGGATCACCCTTTTCTGTTGATCGATGCTTTCAAGCAGTGTTTTTCGGACGGTGGCGGTCAATTGTTCCAGTCCCATATCCGCCGGGACGTCGGCAATGGTCTGTTTCAAGTTAATCGGTTCCCCGAAGTCGATAAACGCACGACGATTGTGTCTGAAAAAAAGAATGATTTTTCTGGGAAAACCGATTCTGTCTTTAAATCCAAAAAAAATATCAAAGAGGCCCTGCTGGCTTTTTTCAGGGGTTTTTCGGTAGGTAATCAACTGGGGAATCACAAAAATGGGACGGGTCATCTTTTTCTGGGTTTCCAGCAGAAAAGCCAATGGATCTTTTTCGGCATAGATGAAATGCCGGGTAAAACCGACGGGATCCACCAGACAGACCAGCGCGGATGTCCCTTCGGAAATGGCTTTTTCATAAAACCCCGTCTTAAAGGGGCTGGGAAAACGGCCTTCTTTGATGAGGCCGGACAGGTAGAATCTGAAGACCTTGAACAAATGGCCCAAGGGAAGGACAAGCGCCATATTGAGGTTGAAGGCGATTTTAGGGTAGGGTAGGCGGCTGGCTAAAAAACGATAGTGGTAGAGAAGGTAGTCCAGACGTCCCCGGTATTTGACGGCATAAACCACTGTCCCTTCCCGGTTCATGACTTTCAGTTTTTGAGCCATGCTCTCGTTGTAGCGGACCCGTTTGAAGAGTTTATAGAGCAGCCAGTTCAAAAGAAACCGCGGTTTGTAGTCAACCACAAACGGAAAATATGGTTTTTTATTCTTCATTGGTGTTCCTTAATATAATGTTGAGGTACTGTTTGAGTAGCTTCCGGCCAGACGCCCGGAAGATGGACCGGATTGAATCCTACAATTCATGAAAGATTCTGGCAAGAAACAAATGGCTCGGTTGAGGGCTTATGAGGTCCCTATCCTTTTTCGAATGGTGTCGGCAGCGTTTATGCTAATTTTAAATGACTCTTGACAAAAATACAACACCTTATCATTTGCTCTCCAATATTGAAATGTCAAACATATAACTTGATATTTCAAGGTAAATCGCCTAGGGTTCGTTCATGAACTTTATCAACAGAAAAATAGATCGGGCCACATTAGCCAAGCTAATGACCGTATTTCCCATCACGGCGATTCTTGGCCCCCGACAGTGCGGAAAAACGACGCTGGCTCGAACACTTGCCGCCGATTTCTATTTCGATCTGGAGAACCCCCAAGATCTTGCCCGTCTGGAGCAGCCTCAGCTCGCCCTGGAAGACCTGACTGGGCTCATCGTCATCGATGAGATCCAGCGGTTGCCCGATCTTTTTCCGCTCCTGCGGTATCTGGTGGATCAAGGAAAAAGTCGCAAGTTCGTCATTCTGGGAAGCGCATCTCGGGATTTGATTCGCCAGAGCTCGGAATCCCTCGACGGGAGGATCGCCTATCTTCAATTGGGCGGGTTCCGGCTCAGTGATATCGGTCCCGGGGCTATCAAGACCCTGTGGTGGCGGGGAGGATTGCCCCCATCCTTCCTGGCGGCGTCCGATACTGAAAGCCTGCTCTGGCGGAACCAATATGTGACGACCTTCCTGGAAAGGGACATCCCCCAACTGGGGATCACAATCCCTGCCCGGACGCTCCGCCGCTTCTGGATCATGCTGAGCCATTACCACGGGAATATTATAAACTATGCGGAACTGGGCCGTTCTTTCGGCGTTTCCGACATGACCGTCCGAAAATACTGCGATATTCTGGAAGGCACGTTCATGGTCCGCATCCTCCAGCCCTGGTATGTCAATATCGGGAAACGCCTGGTGAAACGGCCGAAATTATACCTGCGCGACTCCGGACTCTTCCATGCCTTGCTGTCCATTGAAACCCCGGAGCAATTGCACGCGTCACCCCGGCTCGGGGCCTCCTGGGAAGGATTTGCCCTGGATTGCGTCTGCCGAATCTTGGGAAAGGAAGACGGGGATCTCTATTTCTGGCACACCCATGCGGGCGCGGAACTCGATCTCTTCTGGCAGGCGCGTGGACAGAGCTGGGGGGTGGAATTCAAATATGAAGATGCCCCCCGATTGACCAGATCCATGAAGACAGCCCTTGAAGACCTGAAATTGGAGCGGCTGTGGGTCGTCTATCCCGGGAAAGCGGCCTATCGCCTCACCGACAAGATCCAGGTAATCCCCCTTGCAGACGTCCGAGACACCTGGGACTACGGATAACTGAGAACATGGAGGGTGCCTCGATCCATTATCGGAGTTCTAGCTAATCCATACGGTTGTTGACAAAAACAATTGCATGGTTAAAAATAACACTTATTGACGCTATTTACATAAGCTGAAAATTTTCGGGGGAAATTATGTATAAACCGATGTCCATATCCGGACTGACCGTTGATCCCATCACCAACAGCCCGATTGTCATTCTCAAAGAGATTGACGGGGAAGGAACACTGCCCATATGGATCGGACTGCTGGAGGCAACTGCCATCGCCAGCGAGCTGGAAGGTATAAAATTTTCCAGGCCCATGACCCATGACCTACTGAAAAACATGATGGATATGGTGCATATCAAAGTAAGCAAAATTGAGGTCTGTGATCTCAGGGACAATACCTATTACGCGCGCATTAATTTTGAGTTCAATGGGGAGGAAATGTCCATTGATGCAAGACCCAGTGATGCCATCGCCCTGTCACTCAGGTTGGATGCACCCCTCTTTGTTTCGGAAGACGTTATCAACCGGTCAACCCAGATCGATCTGAAAGCCGAAGCCCAGGACAAGACTGAAAAAGGAAAAAAATGGCAGGAAATCCTGGAAAGTCTGGATCCTGATGACTTTGGAAAATACAAGATGTGATGAACGGATTCAAACCATATTAGCCGGTTCCGCCTCTTTCCTGTGTCAAACCTGCCAACCCATTTCACCCGCAAACATCGCTTCGTGTTCTAGCCCATGGCCATTGTCAACAAAAGAAAACTATTCTATTTCCTGGGTGCGGGGATCGTTCTGTTCTGGCTGGTAATGGTGCTGCTGCTGGTTCGAAAGACCCAATTTTCTGAAAACGACCATGGCACAACCCTTTTGGCGGCTTCGGAATCCACTGAGCGGATTCAACATGATTGGATGGAGATTTACCTCAAGGGAAAGAAAGTCGGTTTTTCGGAAACGCGTCTGAGCCCTTCGGGTGAGGATCAACTCATCGAGGAAAAAATGGTGTTGGCGCTAAACCTGATGGGACAGCCGAGTGTCATGCGGATGTCCACCCGGGCCGTTCTGGACAAGGATTTTGCGCTGAAGCAGTTTCGACTGATCATTGATTCCGGTGTGGTTCGTTTCAGTGTGTCGGGTAAGGTTGATGCAGGCTGTATGCACGTGGAAATGGGTGAAGGCGACCAAAAGAAGGAACATGTAATCCCTCTCTCCGGTCCTCTGACCATCGGTGCCGGGCTTCCCGGTTTTTTCAAAGGGCGTGCGCTCCGTGTGGGCGACGAATTTCGGTTTACCATCTTTGACCCGTCCGTTCTTTCCCGCAAGGACGTGTCGGTCAAGATCACCGACAAAACCCGCATGACGCTAAACGGCAAAGAATGGCCTGTTTTCCGCCTGGAAACAAAAGTTTGGGGGCAGACACTAATTTTCTGGCTGAATGAAGAGGGGGTTTTGCTAAAAGAAGAGGGGTTTATGGGATTGACCCTGGTTCGTTCCGACAAAGAGAGGGCGCCCCTTGACGTGGACGGTTCTTCAGGGGCTGATTTTTATGAGGCTGCCGCCGTTCCCGTAAATCGGCCTCTGGAACGCGCGCGAGATATCACTTACCTGAAACTCAAGGTGGCGGGGCTTCAAGATACCGGCTTTAACCTCGCGGTGCCGAATGATGGGCGGCAAAGACTGAGCGGGGAGATACTGGAGATTTTTCAGGAAAGCGTTCCTGAAAATGCAACAGCAGTGGACCCTGGGCCCCATGTGATGCCGTTTCTTTCGCCGGGAATCAACATTGAAAGCAACGACAAAGTCCTTGTTGAAAAAGCCAAAGCGATTGTGGGGCCTCTGAAGGACAAAGAGGCGGCTGCTCGAAAGTTGATGACCTGGGTATATGAAAATATTGAAAAACGCCCTGTTATAAGCGTCCCCGACGCCCTGTCGGTTCTGGAGACGAGGGTGGGTGACTGCAACGAACATGCGGTGCTGTTGACGGCGCTTCTTCGGGCTGTGGGCATCCCGGCGCGGGAGTGTGTGGGGATTGTTTACACGGACCGTCGATTCTTCTATCATGCATGGACCGAAGCTTGGTTGGGTCAATGGATCTCCATGGATGCTACCCACAACCAGATGCCCACCGACGCCACCCATATCAAGCTGGTCCATGGGGGATTGGACAAACAGGCCGAACTGATGGCGCTGATGGGCAAACTGCGATTGGACATTGTGGACTACGGTTATGATTCAGTTGATCAATCTCTCCAAAAGGTACAAATCCCTTCGGGCCGTTGACGGGATTAATCTCCATATAAAACAGGGGTCCCGTTTCGGATTTCTGGGACCCAATGGGGCCGGAAAGACCACCACCATCAAGATGATGGCGGGCGTTTTGATGCCCACCGATGGCCGAATCATCATAAACGGCCATGACCTGGCAAAAGACCCCGTTGCCGCCAAACAGTGCGTGGGGTTCATACCCGATCGGCCCTTTCTCTACGAAAAGCTCACGGGCCTTGAATTCCTTCATTTTGTGGCGGGACTTTACGGTCTCACCGCTGACGGTGCGTTGAACCGGCGTATCGACGAGTTGCTCGATCTTTTTGGCCTGGCCCGGTGGGGGGAGGAATTGATTGAAGGGTATTCCCACGGCATGAAGCAGCGCCTGGTCATGTGCGCAGCTCTGGTGCATGGACCAAAGGTGTTGATTGTGGATGAGCCCATGGTGGGATTGGACCCCAGGGGAGCCAGGCTGGTCAAGAACATTTTCAAAGATCAGGTGAAAAAGGGCGTGACTCTGTTCATGTCGACCCATTCTCTGGATGTGGCCCAGGAGATCTGCGATGAAATCGCCATCATTCAGGGTGGCCGATTGATTGCTCAAGGGACCGGCGACACACTTCGCCGGCAATCCGGTGTGGAGGGCAACCTGGAGGAGGTTTTCTTGCGGTTGACCCGGGAGAAAGAGGAATAATCGTGGATCGGCTCATGTTGCTGTTGAGCCCCGGTATCTTGGGTTTTCGGAACCGGCTGAGCCGGACCCATGGGGCGGGACTTAAGAAACCGCTATTCATGGGGGGATTGGGACTTGTCTTCGGCGTGATCCTATTCGTGCTCTCATCCCGGGTGCTGGTCTATTTTCAATCCGTTGAAATGATTGGCGATCTTCTGGCGAAAGAGCTTTTGAGCATGGTCTTTCTCACCTTCTTTTCCCTGCTCATTTTCAGCAATATCATAACGGCACTTTCCAACCTGTACCTCTCCAAAGATCTTGAGTTTTGCCATTCGGCGCCGGTTTCCGTTGAAGTTCTTTTTGCGGCACGGGCTTTCAGCACTTTCTTGAACAGTTCCTGGATGGCGTTGATTTTTGCCGTCCCCATTCTCGGCGCATATGGTTATGTGTATTCTCCCGGTGTCGGTTTCTACGGGAGCCTTTTGCATTTGATGGTGGCCATGGGCCTCATCGCTTCAGGTCTGGGAATTTTGCTGACCATGATTCTGGTTCACGTTTTTCCCGCCCAGAGAACAAGGGATGTGATTTTGTTGCTCTCCATTCTCATGGTTGTCGGCTTGTACTTTCTATTTCGGTTTCTGCGGCCGGAAAGGTTGGTGGATCCGGAAACCGCGCTGTCGGTGATGCAGTACGTATCAGCCCTCAAGACCCCTGATTCGCCCTATCTTCCCACCCATTGGATCACGGAGATTCTATGGGGACATTTGCAGGGGGGCGAAAGGGAAGGGGAGGGCTTTTACCTGCTCTTGACCTGGTCCACCGCACTGTCGCTGGTGGTTTTCAATATCTGGACGGCGTCTATGATCTATTTTGACGGGTTTAGCAAGGCCCAGGAAGCCAAAAAAAGGCTCATGGGTGGAAAACGGATTCTTGAGCTTCTGATCCGGGTTGTTACAAAAGCGTTTAAACCGGATCTGTCCGTAATGATGGCCAAGGATATTCGGGTTTTTTTCAGGGACAATACCCAGTGGTCCCAGTTGCTCCTCCTTTTCGCCCTGGTGGTGGTATATGTGTATAATTTTAAAGTGCTGCCCTTGGAGAAAAGTCCGTTGCCGCTGGATTTTCTTCAAAATGGACTCGCTTTTTTGAACATGGGACTGGCGGGTTTCGTACTGGCGGCGGTAGGGGTGCGGTTTGTTTTTACCGCAGTGAGCGCCGAAGGGGAAGCATTCTGGATACTGCGCTCTTCTCCCATGAGGCTCAGGCGTTACCTGTGGGGAAAACATTTTTTCTTCCTGGTTCCCATGCTTTTTCTGGGGTTGGTGTTGGTCGTGGTGACCAACAATTTTCTTGAGGCCACCCGGTTTATGATGCTGCTCTCATCCGGAACCATTGTTTTGATGGTATTCGGCATCGTATCACTCGGTATCGGTTTCGGCGCCATGTATCCCAGATTTGACCATGAAAATATCGGGCAGGTGGCAACCGGGTTCGGAGGTCTTCTGTACATGATGGTGAGCGCTCTTTTTATCGGCGCCGTTGTGGTTCTGGAAGCGGGCCCCGTGTACCTCCTGTTTATGGCTGAAATGAAAGGGAGGCCCATATCCATCCTGGAACAGGTCTACATGATATTATCATTTGCAGGCGTGTTGGTTTTGACCGTTACGGCCATGCTGAAACCCATGGGGCTGGGTCTTGAAGCGCTGGTAGCGTCTAAGATACGGAAATAGAGAATGGGCGAACAGCACTTTGAATATACCGGCAATGTCCACATCCATTCCCGCTATTCGGATGGATCGGGAGATGTGGCCGGAATTGTTCGAGACGCTAAAGCGGTCAATCTGGATTTTATTATTTTAAATGACCACGATTATATGGCAAAAATGCTTCATCTTGAAGATGAAGGGTATTATGATGGCGTGCTGGCCCTGATGGGTCTTGAGCTGGGAGCCAGGTTTCACCACTACCTGGCTTTTGGCCTGCGGGAGATGGTGCACGGTGCGGGGGCGGACCCCCAGTCGGTCATCGATGGTGTGAACCGAAAGGGGGGCTTCGGATTTTTGGCCCATCCCTTTGAAAAGGGGATGCGGTTCAGGGAAAAGGGCATCGCCTACACCTGGAACGACCTTTCGGTGACCGGTTACACCGGCATCTGTATCTGGAATTTTTCGTCTCGATGGAAAGAACGGGTAAAGACGCCCCTGCACGGCCTGTTTTTTCTGCTGTTCAAGGCGTGGGGTTTGAAAGGGCCGAGCCGGGAGACCCTTCGGTTCTGGGATAAGGCATGCGCAAAGGAGCGCGTGGTGGCCATCGGGGGATCCGATGCCCACGGAGCACTGTTTCGCTGGGGGCCGCTTTGCTTTACTCCCCTGTCTTACCGGGATGGGCTTTCTTCCATCAATATTCACATACTGTTGGATCGACCACTGTCCAAGACTCCGGTTGATGCCGGAAAACAGATCTACAGCGCCATGAAAGAAGGTCGGCTCCATATCGCCCATGACCGGCTGGCCTCTTCAAAAGGTTTCAGATTTTTTTTCGTTGGTGAAGGGGGAGCGACCCTGGAAATGGGTCAAGAAAGGGCTTTTCAACCGGGGACGGTTGTTGTGGAAGCACCGCAAAAAGGTGAAATTCGCCTGTTAAGAAATGGACGTCGGTTGGCCCGAAGGACCGGTTCCAGGTTTTTTTCTTTTGTCGTCCACAAACCCGGTGTTTACCGGGTTGAAGTCCATTGCCCTGTCCCGTTTTTCGGACTTCGTCCCTGGATTTTTTCAAACCCCATCTATTTGCGGTGACTGTTTCAACCTTTTGGTTATTCTTTCAATAAGGCCTTGGCGGCATCCAGATCATAGGCACGGTTGGGGTCGAAGGCGCTCTTTTTTTCAGTCTTATTTTTATACATTTCGGCAGCCTGCAGTATGGCTTCATAGGGGATCCAGCCATGCTCTTCCCAGAGCTTGTCGTCATCGGAATTCCACATCCTGAAGTGGATCATGCCGTCTTGTTCCTGAACGTACATGCGGACTTTTTTGTTTTGGGGAAAGGGATAATAGTACTTTCCGCGTTCATCCTTCATGGGTCAACTCCTTCAACAATCCGTTTGGGGTTAACCATACACCTTTTGGTTAATCGTTTAAAGCCATTTTTCCCGGGTTGAGGATCCCTCTGGGGTCGAAGGTCTTCTTGAGTGCTTTCATCATCCTGAGCGCTGTTTCGTCGTGTTCCCAGGCCAGATAGGGAGCTTTGGAGAGTCCGATGCCGTGTTCCCCGGTGATGGTCCCTTCCAGTTGGATGGTCGTCTTGAAAAGTCCAGCGGCAGCCGCTTCCACCCGATGAGATTCATCGGCATCGGATCGGTCAAAGGTGAAAGACGGATGCAGATTGCCGTCTCCCGCGTGTCCCATCCCCCTGGCGTGGGACAATCGGGTAACGCTGTGAAGCAGTACCGGCAGACTCAACTCCTCGGAGAGTTCAAAGGCTTCCCGTGTCATGTCTTTGGCCTCCTGGAAACTGGAGGGTTCAAGAAGGGGGAGTTCGCCCATTCGTGCGTAAAGGCGCGAGTCCTGCTCATTGGTGGAGGAAATGCCGCTGGGATCATCGCATATCACCAACACCAGAGCTCCGCGTATACCGGACAGATTGAGGTTCAATAAAAAATCACAAGCAACGTTGAGGCCGTTCTGCTTCATGGCCGAGACGCCCCGCAGGCCGGTCATGGCCGCCGCCGCCACTTCCAGGGCCACTTTCTCGTTAACGGACCACTCCATGTGCATGTCAAGGTCTTTAGCTGCCTTGGACAGCGTGTCCACAATATCGGATGAAGGGTTGCCCGGGTAGGCCGCCGCAATGCTGGCTCCGGCCTCGATGATGCCGCGGGTAATGGCTTCATTGCCCATGAGAAGCATGGTTTGTCCGGGGCTTTCTTGTGTAATGGGATGCACGATTCTAAGCTCCATGTTCAGAGGACGAAAGGCTCTTGCCGAAACCTTTGGGCAAATAGAGCAAATCGTCCGGGTTTTTACTGAGTTGTGTCAGATTTTCAAGGGCCGTCCTCTTTTTTCCGGCGGCCGCTGCTTTCAGTTTCAAAAGGGCACCTTCGGGAGGCGCTTGCAGGGTTAGAATCCCGGCGGTGTTCGCCCGTTCCAGCAGGTCCTCTCCCGTTTGAGAGCGTACCACGGTCTGATTCCAGTGCCGGGCCTCGTTCCAACCGGCCGGCAGCCGCGCGGAACCCACCGAAAGATCGGCCAGTTCTGCGGTCATATCAAAGCAGTACCCGCAAGCCGGTCGAACGGCGCCAGTGATCTCCGACAAGGGCACGGACGTCTTTTTACCATGAATAGACACCTCAAGACTCTGGTGTTGGCTGGGGGGAATGTCCAATCCCGTGACGGCCTCCAAATCAAACCCGCCCGAAAGGGCCTGGGAGAGTTCTCTATGGCCAAAACTCCAGCCGCAAAAGAGCCCCACCACCAATGCCAGCTTTTCAGCCGCCTGCCGCAGGCGAGGATTGTCCGACGCTTTGATTTTTGCTAAAGCGAGACATTGACAGGGGGTCGCCACCACACCGAATCGGCCCGACTCTTTAAAAGCGGCCTCCAAAAAACCGCCCACCACCGGTACTGATGTCAGTTTCGTCCCGGCACAGGCTTCAACCTGGGCCCGGGTAATGAAGATGTGCAACCGGAACTGGTGAGAGATCTGTTAAGGACCACGGGAGAAATCTCCCGGTCCCTGGGATATCAGCCGGATTCATCGATCATTTGAGTCTGACTCTCCGCGAGGGTTGCATGCGCCTTCAAGTGGGAGTTTATATTGTTAATTCAACATATTATAAAAAGGATGAAAAGATGAAAAGATTCACGGTGGGGCTATTGGCCCTTTTGGTGGCAATGTTCGTGGGGGCCGGCGCCAACGCGTCGGATGAGGTGATTGAAATTTAAGATCGGCACGGTGGCCCCGCTCAAGGCCGCCAATTTTCAATCTTTTAAGGTGTTCAAGGCCTATGTGGAGGCCATGAGTGACGGAAAACTCAAAGTGAGCATCCATGGCGCAGGCAAATTGGGGGGTGAACGGGAGATGGCCGAAGGCGTGCAATTGGGTACCCTGGAAATGGCCTGTATAACAACGTCCGTTTTGGGGAATTTTATTCCCGAAGTGAATGTGCTGGATATTCCGTTCTTTTTCCCGAGCCGGGACATCACCTATCAGGTATTGGACGGTCCGGTGGTCAAACCCATCTGGGACATGTTCAAGGATTATGGCTTTGTGGCCACGGGCTTCTATGGAGAAGTGGGCGCGCGGGATTTCGGCAATACCAAACACCCCATTACCCAGCCCGAAGACTTCAAAGGACTCAAATTCCGCGTCCATGAGAGCCGTGTGACCATCGAGATGTACAAACTGCTCGGCGCCAATCCGGTCCCCTTGCCGTTTCCTGAGCTTTTCAGCGCCCTGCAGAAAGGGGTGGTGGATGGACAGGACCTCCCATTGGTGATCCAGTTCGTCACCAAATTTTATGAAGTTACCAAATACATTACGGACATTGAGTTTACCCTGACCGTCATGCCGTTCATCGCCAACAAGGCCTGGTTTGAAAAACTCCCCCCCCCAATTCCAGAAGATCATCATCGACGGCACTGAGCATGCCCAACTGGCCAACCGGCGTATTGATCTGCGCCTTCGCGGCTTTGTAGAGAAAGTGATCACCGAGAAGGGCGGACAAATTGTCAAGGTGCGTGGTGAGCAAAGGCAGAAGTTTGCCGATGTGGTTGCTCCCCTCAAAGAGAAAATCATCACACTTTACGGTAAGAATGATACATCCAAGAAACGGATGACGGACTTGATTGCCAATATGGAAAAGGCGATTCAGGAAGCAAAATAAAAACCTTCAAAGTCAAAAGGGGGAAGCCGCATCGGCGGCTTCTCCTTCTCATTTTGGGGAATGTGCATGATGCGGCGTATGATTTTGCTGTGCAACTGGATTGAGGAAGGAGCATTGGTTTCCGCCACCCTGGCAATGACCTGCCTCGCTTTTGTGCAGGTAGTGTTGCGCTATGGTTTTGACAGCGGACTTACCTGGGTTGAAGAGGTAAATCGTTACCTGATGGTATATCTGACCTTTTTTGGTGCCGCCCTGGGCGTCAAATACGCCCGTCACATTCGCATTGAGATGATCGAAAAGATCGTTGGCCCGCGGGGGCTGGAACTTGTACAGATAAGCGTAAATCTGGTGGGGGCCGCCTATTCGGCAACCATTGCTTACTTCGCCTGGGATATCACTTACCGCCTGATGCAGATGGGGCAAACCTCGGCGACCCTGCAGATGCCGGTTTATATCGGCTACGGGATCATGCCGGCAGCTGCGGCCATCATGTTTTTACGGTATGTAACCCTGTTCGGCGTGGGGCTTAAACGATCCATTTGGCCCGTCGAACCGTTAAATGAGACGGAGGCCGACAATGATTGACGTTTTGGTGCTCGTCTGTTTTTTCGCGCTGGCCATCCTGAGTGTTCCCCTGGCCATCGTCATCGGCACCACGGCACTTGTGGCTCTCGGTTTTCTGACCAATGCCCCCCCTTCTGGTGATGACCAAACATATGTACCGCGCCGTGGACACCACCGTGCTAATGGCCATTCCCCTGTTTATTCTGGCCGGTAATGTCATGACCGCGGGAAAGACGGCCCGGCGTCTCATAGACGCCATTCAGGCGGTTGTGGGGCACATCAACGGCGGCATGGCGGTCAGCGGAGTTCTGGCGTGTATTTTCTTCGCCGCCATCAGTGGTTCCAGCCTGGCCACAGTGGCCGCCATCGGTTCAATCCTGATTCCGGCCATGATTAAGGCCGGTTACGGAGAGCGTTTTACCATCGGCCTGTTTACCTGCGCAGGGTCTTTGGGTATCATGATCCCTCCCAGCATCCCCATGATTCTTTATGGCGGCATCATGGACGTCTCCGTAACGCGACAGTTCATGGCCGGTGTGGCTCCGGGGCTTCTCCTGGGACTGGTACTCATCGTTTATGCCTACATACAGTCCAGACGCCACGGCTGGCACCAAAAAGAAGTTTTTTCCCTGAAACGTGTGGGGGAAACCCTGCGCCACAGCGTCTGGGCCATCGGCATGCCGGTTCTGGTTCTGGGAGGGATATACTCCGGTGTCTTTACGCCCACGGAAGCGTCTGCGGTCTGCGTGGTTTATGTGGTGTTTGTGGAGATGGTGATTCATAGAGAGGTAAAGCCCAAAGAATTTTTTGCCATGGTGCGGGAATCGACTGTGTTCTCCGGATGCCTTTTGTTTATCCTCTGTAATTCCACGGCGCTGTCATGGTTTCTGGCCAGCGAGGAAATACCCGACAATCTGGCGGCGCTTCTTTTTTCGTTAATTCACTCCAAATGGGTCTTTCTGGCGGTCTTGAATATTTTTCTTATTTTTGTGGGCTGCTTTCTGGATATTATCACCGCAATGATCATCCTGATGCCGTTTTTCCAGCCGCTGATTGAACAATTCGGTCTGAACCCGATCCATTTCGGAATCATCTTCATTTTCAATCTGGAACTGGGATTTCTGACCCCGCCCATGGGACCGAACTTATATGTTGCCAGCGCCGTGGCAAACCGGAGTTTTGTGGAGGTCACCCGGTCGGTGATCCCCTTCATTCTGCTCATGGCGGGTTGCCTTGTGGCCGTTACTTACCTTCCGGACATTTCCCTCTGGCTACCTCGATTGCTGGATTGATGGTGCTGTTTATGCACCATCAATCCATTCAAATATCATGGGAGATCTAGTTGTGGCTTGAGCGAAAGCGTTTTGTGAGCTTCTGAATCGGTTTTTCAAGAATCTCCAGAAGGTCCGCCATTTTCATGACCCTGCAAGCCCCGTAAAGAAGCCCCAAAAATATTAGCCCCAGCCCGAGGCTGGTCACCAGTGCACCCGAAAAGGTGTCACCACAAAGGCCTCTAAAAACCGATTGTCGGACGGCTTCGAGCGCTGAACCCAGAAAAACGCTCAACAGCATCATTTTGAAAACTGTGCCGTAAACGTGATGACTTCCCTTATTGTGAGTGCGCCGGTTCCAGCAGATATAAAGCAGGGCCGCCTGCATAAAAGCGGAAATTGAGACCCCCAGGGCCACACCGGCGGCACCAAACCGATTCATTCCCAAAATGAAAACGGGGATGCTCAACAGCACTGCCGCCGTCCCCAAAAGGGCCGGGAAAAGAGTGTTTTGCAGGGCATAGTATCCCCGTACCACAACCGTTTGGGTTGCGAAAGCAAAGGCACCAAACAACAGGAAAGGCAAAAGATGAGAGGTTAATGCGGTGGCGGCCGCATCGAAACGGCCTCGCTGGAAAAGAATAAAGACGGCTTCATGGCGAATGACCATGAGGAAAACGGAAAAAGGGATGACAATGGACAGGGCGCCCAGTGTCCGGTCCAGCAGACGGTTCATTTCCGCCATACGTCCTTCCGTGGCCAGGCGACTCATGAAGGGGTAGCTTGCGGTGCCGACGGCCTGCCCGAACAGGCCCACGAGGATGAACGTGATTCTGAGTCCATAGTTCAGCGCCGCCACGGCACCTTGGCGCAAATAAGAACCGAAGAATCTGAAAAAGAACTCCGTTGAAAATGTCATGGTAAGGCCCAGAATAAGGGGAAGAGTCAGCAGGACATAGCGCCTCAAATCCGGATGCCGCCATTCAAAACAGGGTTTAAACCGCATCCCGACGCGAGATGCCCCCAGCCATTGCACGGCGAAATTTCCCGCCACAGCGCCGCCGAGTACACCCCAAGCGAATCCTTCAATGCCGATCCAGGGGGCCAGTAACAGGCCGCCCGCGATGATACCCAGATTGTAAAGCAGGGGAGCCAGTGCGGGGATGAGAAAACGTTCCTTTGCAAACTGCACCGCCATAAAGAGGCCCCCGATAAAGAAAAAGAACTGGGCCGGCAGAACGATGCGGGTCATGCGGATGGTGAGGGCTTTGACGGCCGGATCAACAATCCCCGGCGCGAACAGTGTCACCAGATGATCCGTGTAAAACCACGCTACGATAATGAACAGGGCCAGCAGACTTCCAAAAGAGGAAAGGATGAGAGAGAAGATTCGCCATCCTTCCCGTTCCCTGTTGCTCAATACATATCGGTTGAAGATGGGAATGAAGGTAATGGAGAGAAATCCCGTGGCGGCCACGTGGTTTAGCATTTCCGGCAGCACAAACGCCATCTGATATGCGTCTACTTCACTTCCGGTCCCGCCCACGTAGGCAATGACCACTTCTCGAAGCAGGCCGATGACCCGGCTTAAAAGGACTGAGGTCATCATGATGAGGGATGCGATGCCGACCTTCTTATAAAGGGATCCCGGGGAATCTGCTGTCTGCCCGGCCATGGCTTCTTTTGTTACAGCCATGGGAAAGCCGGGTTTTCAGGGCCGGTCAACGGACGACCCTCAGTCCATGGGATGATTGCAGCTTTTCCCACAGTTTTCGGATGATGAGGGAAATGGCTTCCGTTTCCTCGATGGTGGGTTTCCCCAACACGAAACCACATGATGAGATGAGGGCATCGTTGTTCTCGTGCAGGCCGAAATTTTCCTCGATATAGCGGCCCAGGGTATGGTTCAGGGTCTTGAGGTCCCTTTGTTCCATTCGAGCAATTTTGCTCTTATCTTTCAACGACAGTTGGGTGACAAGCTGTTTGACGGCCTCATCCACATTTTTGGGTAATGGATGCCGCCGTCCGAAGGATGGGTCCATATGGGTGTTGATCATGGATAGTTGGAAGGCGGCTTCCAGTATGTTAAAGGTGGCGCTGTATATTCGCGGATCCTGGCTTTGTCGAGGGCCTGCCACGTTCAAGACGCCGATGCGCTGCTCGCTTATCCATTTGTGAATCGATTGTGCGGCACTAAAACTGTTGGTTTTTACAAGGTCCACGTGGAACCAGGGCCGTCCGTGTTTCAGGGCCATTTTTCGGGTCAAAAGTGAACCGCCCTTGAGTCTTCCGTGGGAGAATATCAGCGTCGCATCCGAATCGATGACGTTCTGCTCGGTTCGACGGGCATAATCGCAGCTGTTCATTTCCCTGAGTCGGTATTTCTCAGGGATTTTGCCATCTTCCGCCTGACGCCCTTTCGGTATCCAGCCGCCGTGGGGAATGTTCCACTCAATGGCGAAATCGAGTGCCGCCCGGTCAGCGCCGGTCTGCCCGCCTGAAACGATCTTTCTCAGCATATTGAACTCCGATTATGCGTATCCTTTGCAGCGGAAAACTATCAATCTTGAAGAGGATTGTAAAGTCCCGAATGTCAAAGCCTCTTTCAAGCATGCCCGGATTTGGAATTTATTCCATCTCTTCCCACCCTCGCCATTGGCCGGTTGCTTTATCCTTGACCAATAACGGGAATTTTTCTACACTTTTACCTTGAAAAACAGCATCTTGTTGAAAATTGGGGGTGAATTCGATGAAAAGGGCCAGAAAGGCGTCTTTGTGGCGGGATTTCGCAGCCTCAGGTGGGCCAGGTGCTCAATGGGTGCTGGCTTTACCCCTATCTCAATGTGGCCCAGTATGTACAGTATATCGTCTTTGGCCAACTGTCTCAGAACGAATTTCAAAATCCTGGGATTGTTGGAAATGTGGCGCCTGCGCCCGAATTGAAGCCATGGGTCCCCCGGATCGCCAGTCGGTCCGATTACGGGTGCGTGAATTTTGAATGCACGATTCCCGCCGATCATTTAATATATTTCTCTGGATGAACCATGAAACCAACCTATGCAGAATTGGAACAACGGGTCCGGGAATTGGAGCGGGCTCGGATTGAGCGCAAAGAGGGGGGCGCGGCGCCTTTGCGGGAAGAACAATTTTTCAGCCTGTTGGTGGACTACTCTTCCGATATTCTGGCGTTTATCGATAAGCAGGGCGTACAGAAGTTTATCAGCAAATCGGCGGAAAAGATCACCGGATACACCGTTAAAGAGCTCGAAGGACCGTTCTCCAATATTGTTCATCCCGAAGATCTGCCCCACGTCCAAGAAGGTTTTAATAAGCTGTTGGAAAACCCCGAAGAGGTGGTCACGGTCAATTACCGGCATAAGCACAAAAACGGCGGTTACCGCCATTTTGAGACGGTGGGGCGCAATTTCTTAAACGACCCTTCGGTTCGGGGCGTCGTTGTCAATATTCGTGATGTCACCGACCGTAAACAAGCGCTCGAAGCCCTTAAGGAATCCGAGGAAAAATTCAGGCTGATTTCCGAACAGTCATTGCTGGCCCTCGGCATCATCCAGGATGGCTATATCAAATACGCCAACGAAATGTATTCCAGGACGACCGGATATTCTCTCGATGAGATCTACAACTGGGAACCCTACGGATACGCCAGGACCGTGTACAAGGATGACCTTCCGTTCGTCATGACCCAATCCCGGAAAAAACAGGTGGGCGACACCGATGTGCAACCCCACTATCGACTGAGGGGTGTTACCAAGACCGGTACCATCATGTGGTGGGATCTCTATTCAAAGACCATTTCTTATCATGGTAAACCCGCCGATCTCTTCGCCTTGATCGATATTACGGAAAAAGTGGAATCTGAAAAAGCGCGAAAGGGGCTTGAGAAGCAACTCCAAAATGCTCAGAAAATGGAGGCCATCGGAACACTTGCCGGTGGTATCGCACACGATTTTAATAACTTGCTTGCCGGTATTCAGGGGCGTGTCTCCCTGATGTTGATGGGTAAGGATGCCGCCTACGCTGATCTTGAACACCTGAAAGAAATAGAATCCTATATCGATAGCGCGACCCGACTAACCCGACAGCTTCTGGCGTTTGCAAAGGGGGGGAAATATGAGGTTACCCCCACCGATCTGAATGGACTCATCCATGACCAGAATCGAATGTTCGGCCGGACCCGAAAGGAAATCAGTATTCATGGAATCTATGAAGAGAATCTTTGGCCCGTCGAAGTTGACCGGGGACAGCTTGAACAGGCCATTTTGAATCTGTACGTCAATGCGTGGCAAGCCATGGATGTCGGTGGTGAGATTCATGTCGAAACGCAGAATGTCGTACTGGATGCCCAACGCACGCGGCCCCATGATGTCAAACTCGGCAAATACGTGAGACTGTCCGTCAGGGATACGGGGGTTGGAATGGATCATGCGATTCAGGAAAAAATTTTCGACCCCTTCTTTACCACCAAGGAAATGGGCAGGGGGACCGGATTGGGATTGGCTTCCACATACGGCATTGTCAAGAATCACGGCGGGTTCATAGACGTTGACAGTCAAAAAGGGCATGGCAGTACGTTTACGCTCTATTTGCCTGCCTCCCAAAAAGAGATTGTCCCCGAGAAAAAACCGACTGAAGACCTGTTAAGAGGTTCTGAGACGATCCTCTTCGTAGACGATGAAGATATCCTGATTGCATTTGCCGAAGATTTATTGGGCAGACTGGGTTACACCGTATTGATTGCCGGAAGCGGAAAAGAGGCCCTTGAAATATACAAAAAAAACAAGGGTCGGATTGACATGGTGCTGCTGGACATGATCATGCCCGGCATGAGCGGTGGGGAAACTTACGACAACCTCAAATCGCTCAATCCCGATATCAAAGTCCTTCTTTCCAGTGGTTACAGTATTGACGGTCAGGCGGGCGCCATATTGGATCGGGGGTGTAGCGGCTTTATTCAAAAACCCTTCAAAATAAAACAATTGTCACAAAAGCTGCGTGAAATACTTGATGATTAGTAAGAACCCCGCGGACGCTCTTGGCTTGTTAACGGGTGCCCATCCATCAATATTATTGTTTGGCCCTCCGCAACTTCGGATTAGAAAGTTTCAAAACCGTTTTCCGATATAAAATGAGGTTGGTTCCATGGCATTCAGACTCCCAACATACACCCATCCCGACTTCAAAAAACCACCTTTCGACGAAGCTCCCGAGGTCGTGTTCAAAAGGGTTGAACAAGCAGGCGTGGCCCCTTTAAACTATCATGCCACGTCTATCTATCCTGAATACTTTCATATGGGGAAAGGAAAATGGCGCCTTCTCAGGGAGACGCGCATGGATTGTGTCGTGACCCGTGAAAAGAACGGTTCCCTGGTTGTCCTGGAATTTCGGCACCTGAAACCCGGGGATCAGGTGGCTTGCGGCAGAGCGGAAGACGGTGTGGAGGGGATTTTTGTGAATTCCGATCCCTTTGGCTCTGAAGCGGATAATGCGCGTGGTTTTGCCTTTCGAACACGGGTCACCCGGGAGACTTCCTTTTCCATCGACTATGATCAACTCTATGATCTCCTGGAACATGAGCGGAAAAAGGGATCCATCCTCTGGGTTCTGGGGCCGGCCGTGGTATTCGACAGGGATGCCCGCAATGCCTTTGCCTTACTGGTAAGACGGGGATATGTACACGCCATGCTGGCCGGAAATGCGTTGGCCGTGCATGACGTGGAGGCTTCCCTCTTTGGAACGGCCCTGGGTCAGGAGGTCTATTCCAAGCTGGCCGCTCCCCTGGGGCACTATCATCACCTGGATGCCATAAACCGTATTCGGGAGGTCGGTTCCATTGAAAAAGGGGTTCTTGATGGAACCGTGAGCACAGGGGTCATGAGGGCGCTGATCAAAAAAAATGTTCCTTATGTCTTGGCCGGTTCGATCCGGGATGATGGGCCGTTGCCAGGCGTAATTGCCGACGTTTACACGGCACAGGATCGGATGCGGACCCTGGCATGTCGGGCAACTACGGTCATTGCCCTGGCCACACAGCTCCATGCCATTGCCACGGGTAACATGGTCCCCTGTTACCAGGTGACCGAAGACAATCGGGTGCGTCCGGTCTTCTTTTATATCGTGGATATGTCCGAATTTGCCGTCAATAAGCTGGCCAACCGGGGGTCGCTTTCGGCCCGTTCCATCCTCACCAACGTTCAGGACTTCGTTGTCACTCTTGAGCGGGGTTTGAGAAAACGGGTTTCCTAGCCCCCGAGGAACTCCGTGCCCGCTTTATGTGTGCCTGCTGTGCCTGGGTCGGGCCACGGCAACATTCGGTTCTTTCTTTGGTTGTATTCCTGCGCCACCCTTCCAGCGACCAACTGCATTGATTTGGGAATCACGTTTTTTTTCCGGTGTCTACAACGACAGGGTCTGCGGCGCGCGGTACCGCGTCCGTCCGTTGGATAAGTGCTTTCGCAAAGTCCTCAAATACAAGCTCTTCGCTACGGCTTGTCAGTGTATCGAGATGGTACTCGATCATCGCGCGGTCCAAGGCTGGCACGTCGCTGGTCACCGTATCCGAGAACCGCTCTGGCCGCCGTCCCTTGCAAACGTTTGTTATCGCAATGGCTTCTTTGCCTTAAAGCAGATTACCGGAACTGTGATTTCTCGAAAGAGTTTTGTTGCGCATTTCACCATCAACAATCACGCTCCTCGTACATAACGCCGAATCGCCCTACCATCATCGAACCAGTGATCATGCACTTAATCTTCTGCGATTCGAATATCGTCATCAACCCACACATCTCGCACTGAACATATTTCATTTTGCCCCCAACGAGGCCGTAAGCCAAATGCGATTCTGCGATTTGTGATTCTGCGATTTTGAGACGTCGATAACGACAGGCTTCACTGGGAGCGGCGCTCTTTGTGGCGATCCCGTGCAAGCCTTGGTTGGGCATTTTAGTATATTCATTCATCATACTTGCTGTAACCAATCTTGGCCCCTTAGCGCAGACCGAATCCCTTGCCTGAGAGCAGGTCAGTCTCTCGTGCCGGCTCCAATATTCTAATCCTTTCCGCGTTCTACAGCCATGTTCATGAAAGCTTCAAATGTATTGACCGGGGGAACGTACTGATCGAATTTTTCTTTTTGCTTGTAAAGCATGGCGCCCGTGGGACAATCCGTAACACATACGCCGCACCCGATGCACCGGTCAGAATTCACTGATGCCGTCTGCTCCACTGTGATGGCGTCCATATGGCAACGGTCCGCACAGGCGCCGCAGGCGATGCATTCTTCCTCATCCACCTGGGCGTAATAACTGGTGTGTACATAACGCCCCGGTTTGTCCATGGCCTTTATATTTCTCAAAAAAAGGCAGCAACATCCGCAGCACATGCACAAAGTTGAAGGGTTTTGGCCGTTATCGGGCTGCAACACCAAACCGGCTTTTCTGCCTCTTTCCAGGGCCTCCAGAGCTTCTTCCACGCCGACACCTCGACCCAGATTGTTCTCTTCAGAGTATTCGCTGATACCGCCGAAAAACAGGCATACATCAAGGGGGCCGGCACATCCTTCCCCCATAAGCAGTTGTTCCTTGCGGCAGATGCAGGTTCCAAGCACAATCTTTTTTTGGCTTTTGATGAGCGCCTCGGCGTCATCATAGGAAAGAATGCTCAGTTCCGGAACGATCTTCGCGGACACAGGTATTACCCTTTTATGATTGGTTTTGCTTTTCATCCAGGATTTCAGGTGGATTTGCGGCAGGTACTCGTTGTAATCCCGAACCAGGTCCTCAGTCAGGTCGTTGCAATGGGCCTCCCAAATTCCCATAATGAACATGGCCGCTGAGTAGGCCCTTTTGTTACCTTTGCCGGAGCGGTAAATGAGTCCTTTACGTGACATGTCCTCCAGCATAGTCGCTATCGCCTCCGCATCCATTCCGGTACGGGCAGCGATCGCTTCGGGAGCCTCGGGAATCACATTCAAGCAGACAGTCAGTTCTGCCTCTTCCGGCGAAAAAAGGTGCTTAAGTATGCGTATTTCCACCCCGGTTTCCGTGGCAGGAAATCCGCCGGGCAATCTGTCCAAATACTTTGCCAGGTTTTGATAAACATCGGACATAAAAGACCTCCTTTTGGATTTTGAATTGCAGATGCAGGATCTGGCTTCTTGGAATCGGAACAATGCTCTTAAATTCATTTTCGACACCGAGATATAATTCTTCATGCTCGGGTAGCCCAATGACCAACGAATGTCTCAATTTATCCGGCCAATAATTTTACATTTTGATATTTTTAATAATAAGGTTGGGTAATTAGGAACAGATTTTAGAATAGCGCGAATCCCCCATTTGGGGGGTAGCGTGTTTTTTTTGAGGAATTTAAAGGAAATTTTTATATCAATTGAAGACGGGTGGCGCGTACTGCAGCATGGGTTCTGTCGTTAACCCCCAATTTGTTGAATATATTGATTATATGGCTTTTTACAGTATGTGGGCTAATAGAGAGTTTTTTTGATATTTTGGTATTAGTAGCGCCTCTGGCAACAAAACGGAGGACTTCTAATTCGCGATCAGTAAGGTCAGTTAGTAATGGCAGTCCATCCTCTTCGTAATAACCAACTTTTGGGACCGAATTTCCCATTGTCCTTGTACTAACATGATTTATTTTTTTTGAAATGTTTGTATCTATTTCAACTGTTGAGGCCAGATTCCCGTTCTTATCAAAAACAGGATACACAATTTTCTCCATAACAGGGCTTGCAAAACCCTTGCAAAAATCAGGATTGGTTTCTCGTCTTCTCATGGCACCTGCAAAAGCCAGACAGGTCCTGTATCCACAATCTCCGCAATTAGACTGGGGAAGAAGTTTATAGATTTCAAGTACGGAACTAGCTTTATATGGTCGATAATCCGGTGTAATGGAATCTCTATTCTCAAAAAGATTATTGAGAAATTTAATAAAGTTATCGGCAAATCGAAGAGCATGACTCCGATCGAAAAAACCGTTTGCAGTAAAATAAGTAGGATATAGGATGCAGGGGATTCTATCTACTATTAATTCAACACGATCAAGACCAGGAGTGCAAAAATACTTTGCTCCATTAACAACTTTATTTATGTATGGAAATAATAGCATGACATCTGTGTCGAGGGTTACACGGGCATAAAAATGTTTTCATCTCTAGTCTGTGTAAAAGAAAAATCACTATAACCATCGATGAACATAGTCGCTCCTACTTAATGGTGGCTTAAAGGAATAGGAAGTGTCTGTATATGCCAATAATTATATTTTCCATACTTAGATCCAGATTGTCAATTGATAGCCATTAGGCTTAAAAATCTCTGATCCGGGTAGGAAGTGATTGTATAGTCATTTCTCATTATATTTTTAGACATTTAAACATGAAAATCAACGGTTTATCCGGTGTATTTTCTGGTTAGAATTAAGTATCATGACGCGGGAATTCAATCTGTTTCCTTGTCTTTGCCTTCCTCCAATTGCTTTATCATTCGGTCGAAGTCACTCTCAAATAGCCGGTCCTGAACGATGCGGTATTTTTCAAATTCACTCTCGACATGCGCCCTTGCCCGCATGGCCGTTGCCTTACCGGAATCCTGCAAGATCTCACGGTCGTCGAATTCCAGAAACATATCCAACCGCTTGGCCCAGTCTTCCATGGTCATCGGGATTTTCCGTTTGGCCCGTTCTTCAGCCAAATCCAGATAGGCGTTGACAATTCGTCCCAGCGATTCCAGCTCGTCCTCGGCCAGATAGTTTCTAGCCACCGACACATCGGATTTCACAATCTTACCGTGCGGAGACTTTTCCCATGTAGTCAGCCCCATATTGGTTTTAGTGCTATCGGCTCGTTGCATAATCAGCTCGGCAGCGGTGTTGCCGTGGACAGCAAAATGCAGTTTGTTCTGTACCTTGGCAAAGAATGCTTTGGTTGTCGGAGCGTCCATGTTGTAGTCGAGGCTGGTGGCATAAATGTCGGTGATTTTCTGGTAAAAGCGGCGCTCGCTGAGCCGTATTTCCCGGATCTCTTCAAGCAGGCGCTCAAAATAGTCCTCACCAAGAAAGGACCCGTTTTCCATGCGCTTTTTGTCAAGCACATAACCCTTTATGGCAAATTCACGCAGAACCTGGGTGGCCCACTGGCGAAACTGCGTCGCCCGAACGGAGTTTACACGGTAACCGACCGAAATAATGGCGTCGAGATTGTAATGCTTTGTGGTGTAGGATTTGCTGTCAGCCGCAGTTATTCGGAATTTCCTAATAACTGAATCCGGGTCCAGTTCACCTGAATCAAAGATATTTTTTAAATGTTCGTTTATTGTTGGAATGGATACACTGAACAGTACTGCGATGAGCTTCTGGGTCATCCAAATCGTTTCGTCCTCATACCGGGCCTCAATGCTCTGTTCACCCGCTTGTCCGATAAAAATCAGGAACTCGGCCGTACTGTTGCGTATCAGCTGTTTTCCTTTGTCTTTATCCTGTTTCATGATTAATCCTCAGATATCAAATTCCGTGCGGGACATGCTCTCACGGCCCGGATTCGGGACACCTCGCTTATTATCTTTTGCCTCAACAATCCGAGTGCAAAGCCATCGTTCGTCGCTAACGAAAAGTTCAGTTGTGCCGGGCCTTTT
This sequence comes from Desulfatiglandales bacterium, assembly GCA_963663335.2. Lineage (GTDB taxonomy): Bacteria > Desulfobacterota > DSM-4660 > Desulfatiglandales > Desulfatiglandaceae > NaphS2. The sequence goes on from CAXXLN010000003.1 coordinate 594,641, forward strand.
GGGCATCAACTGGAACGATAGGTGTACGCCCTGCACGGGCGTGAACTTATGGGGTGCAAGTCCCCTGTGTGTGAATCCGGTTAATGAGTTTAAATCATTAGCCCAAATACTAGCCGAAGGCAAGGGCGGAACCGCGAGGGACCGTCTGGAGGAAGCCCCAGGCAAAGCTATGAGCCGACGAATAGAAACGGCATACAAGGCCCAGTCTCCGGGTAAGTCAGCACCACATGCCGAAGCCCCGGATTCAGGAGATAGGGTAAATGCCGCGGTTGTGTAGCGACAGTTCACGTCCTTATCCGGGGAGATCTGCGTTACGCGCTTTCTGGAACGTAAGCTCAAGCTCATGGTCAACCAGGATAAGAGTCGGGTTTCAGCGACGGATGAGACCAATTTCCTCGGCTTCACCTTTAGGGGAACCAAAATCCGCCGGTCGGACAAGGCTTTCCGCGAATTTAAGCGGCGGGTCAAAGAACTGACCGGTAGAAGCTGGTTCGTCTCCATGGAGTACCGCTACAAGAAGCTTTCCCAGTATATTCGGGGATGGATGAACTATTTCGGTATATCTGAATATTACCGACCCATCCCGGAAATTGATCACTGGCTCAGACGCAGAGTGCGTATGTGCTACTGGAAGCGCTGGCGGTACACCCGGACAAAAGTCCGGAAACTCCGCAGACTGGGGACTTCCCTGAAAGCAGCCATAGATGTCGGGCTCAGCAGGAAAGGCCCATGGAGACTCGCACGTACCCTGGCAACCCATACCGGCATGACCAATCAGTGGCTCAAGGATCAAGGTCTAATATCTGTCAAAGAGCTGTGGGTGAACATTCATTACCCGGCTACGGCCCGGTAGACTCTGTGAAGCGCCCCGTGCGGACCCGCATGCGGGGTGCTGTGGGGGCTGGGGGAGAAAGCCCCCCGGCTACCCGATTAGCTCGCCTTGCCGGTGTCTGACTTCTGGGTCAGCCCGAGCTCCGTTGTTGCACTCAAGAGAAGCATCAGCGTGTCAGCCGTCAGTGCGTCATGTTTTATGTATTTTTTCCCCGACCCGAGAAGGCTTATGGCTTCCGGTAAGGCACCAATGGTCTCAATGTACTTCCTATAAGCGTCTTCCGGTATTCCTATCTTCTTCGCGTCCGACTCGCGAACAAGCGAAACTGCCCACTCCGGATACGCATCAAGAAGCGTCTGTGGTTTTCCATTCACTCGGAGTCGCAGGCTGAATCCCGTCACTCCCCAATACACGACCATACCTTTAGTTGGCCAGATGCTGCGCCATTGCTCATATACTGGCACAAGGTCATCAGGTGCTTTGCTAAGAAAGACTTCCTGCGTTGTTTTCCCTTTGCTCTGCAAAGATGGTTCAGTGTCCTCAACCGTCACGGCAACCTTTGGCCGCTCCTGAACGTATTGAACTCTTATCACCCCTCTGGTTTTTTCGACGGTTCTGCCAACGATGTCGGGGATGACTAATACAGGCCAATCCTGGTTGTCCGCCATTGGATAGATCTGCAGTTCAACCAAACCAAGCCGAAAGTCGAGCCCTGGAGCCCCAGCAATAGACTCTGTCAGCAGAGCCAAGTTCGCCGATATCCGGTCGCCAACTATCAGGAGCAGGAATTCACCGTTATTCAGTGTTTTGATGGAGCGTTCTTGAAAGTCGGCGAGACCCAAACCGAGGGGACCTAAATGAGGTTGGATCAGGTCATCGAGTGACCGCTTCTGAGTATCAGCCCCCTGCCGAGACGCTTTCAGGACGGCGGCACTAAGATCGTCATAGGTCCATTTGGAGATTTCTTTGGCATAATCAATGACTTGTGCTACGACGGTTCGGTGTTTCTCCGGGTTTTGCCAAAGCTTAGTCTCGACGATCGTGATCGCACCAGACGGACTGACATAAAGGTTGTCCACAAATCCGGAGGGTGTTTCGACTTCTCTCCCAACGGCGACGAGGGGAGAATAAATCTCGTCAAACTCGTTCACCGGGAGAATCTCTGGATGATCGAAGATCAGCCTCTGAACCCATGCCTCATCTCTTTGTTCTCGGGGGAGGGCGTCGATTCTGCCCAAAGAGCGACCTTTATCCATTATGGAATTCAGGACAACCGGAGCACTTTTCATCTTATGATTCCTTCTTTTAGGCTAACACCGCCTTCACCCGTTCAGCGGGTGCAAGGCCTTGTTGGAGAATTCAGGTTTAATATCACATTCTATCAAATGTGTAGCTCTAACCCCGATGTCTTTACATTTCCTCAAAACCTGCGGCTAACATTAGCGAAAATAAATTGGGAACCGGTTTTGAAATGGCTCTATTTGATTTCCCTCACTGTAGACATGGCCCCGGCGATGAGACCGGCGACGTCAGCTACGTTGCTGGGCATGATAATCGTGTTGGTTGTCTTGGCCAAGTTGCCGAACTGTACAATGTACTGCTCCGCCAGTCGCATATTGAGCGCTGCGATTCCTCCTTCATCCTTAATGGCGGTGGCCACCTTACTGATTCCCTCTCCCGTCGCCTTAGCGATCAGTTCGATCCGTTTTGCATCGGCTTCGGCCACAAGTATGACTTGCGCCGCCTTGCCTTGGGCCTCGTTGATCTGCTTCTGCTTTTCACCCTCTGACTGATTTATCATGCTCTGGCGCATACCCTCGGACGTGGCGATGCTGGCCCGTTTTTGGCGCTCAGCTGTCATCTGGGCCTCCATGGCCTCTTTCACCGATACGGGCGGCGTAATGTCCTTGATCTCATAGCGAAGCACTTTCACGCCCCATGAGAGGGCTGCTTGGTCAATGGCGTAGATCACTTCCGTGTTAATTTTATCCCGCTCCTCGAAGGTTTTATCGAGGTCGATCTTGCCGATGGCCGAGCGCAGGGTAGTTTGTGCCAGTTGCGAGGCTGCCCGGAGGTAGTTGTCGATGCCGTAAGCAGCCTTTTGTGGGTCCTGGACCTCAAGGTAGATAAGGCCGTCCACCTCAACACTCACATTGTCTTTGGTGATGCAAATCTGGGCGGGGATGTCCACAACCTGTTCTTTCAGACTGAATTTGTATGCGGCCCGGTCTACAAAGGGGATCAGAATGTGGAAGCCCGCTTCGAGGGTGCGATGGAACTTTCCCAGGCGCTCAACTATGACGGAACTTTTTTGAGGGACGATGAGGGCGCCCTTGAGGAGCACGATAAGGACAAACACGGAAATGGCGATCAAGGCAACGAGCGTCGAAGTCATAAGTAATAATCCTCCTTATTAGGGTTGCATGGCTAGGGTTTATGGGGAGATGGACACCACTGTGCCCACACGTGGGCGAGTAGCGACATGAAGTCTTACACTTCAGAGCGCTATCTTAAACATGTGAAACCCCCTTAATTTTGAGACAGGACCGATTGGCCTTGTCCACTCCAGTGATTTCAGCATCTGATCCTGCGAGGATTCGATCTTCTGAAACGGCGTCCCACATGGTTCCACGAAAACGCACCCGGCCTACCTGTTCAGCTTCCAGATCTTGGTCGAGGGTTATCCGCGCTCCCACGGGAACATTTCCAAAATCATCGGTCTCCGGACCTTCGCTGCGTCCGACGAATACGCGCATGGCTACCTTCCGCAGCGTAATCAGAGAGGCGACTGATACGATCAAAAAGGCCACTACTTGCGCTGAATAGACGTCTGGGGCGAAGACCGCCACTGCCGCAGCACCCAAGCACCCCAATCCAAAGAAGATGATCACAAAACCAGGGACTGCAAGTTCAGCGAGCATGACGGCAATGCCGACCAAAAACCAAACGAGCCAAGGCGAAAATATAGAGTCCAATCGTCCCTCCTTATTTAAGCGCATAACAAATTAATCAGCGGCCCGGCCCTTTGGGTCCGCTGAATTTACTGGTGTACGCCCTGCACGGGCGTGAACTTATGGGGTGAAAGTCCCCTGTGTGTGAATCCGGTTAATGAGTTTAAATCATTAACCCAAATACTAGCCGAAAGCAAGGGCGGAACCGCGAGGGACCGTCCGGAGGAAGCCCCAGGCAAAGCTATGAGCCGACGAACAGAAACGGCATACAAGGCCCAGTCTCCGGGTAAGTCAGCCACACATGACGAAGCCCCGGATTCAGGAGATAGGGTAAATGCCGCGGTTGTGTAGCGACAGTTCACGTCCTTATCCGGGGAGATCTGCCTCACGTGCGATGAGATCCGCTCTGCGAAAGATCCCGGAACGGACCACCGGGAAATCAAGGTCCAGGCGCCCCCGGAAAGCTATCTTCCGGATGCGAGCGAACCAACGATAGCACGCAAGCAGCGTTTTTTTCTCATAGCGCCTTGCAGGGCAACCTGCCAAAGTGATGGGGCAGAAGTCAGCAGACGCCATGGTAGCCCAACACCCGGGGTAATGCCCGGGACAAAGGTGAAGGGCCGAACACAACGGAAAGGATATTCCATGAGTTCGTATCACATTGTGAAGCCGGCCGGTGGAGTGCGCATGCGGCACGTCATGGACCCGTCCGATCCAAATGTCAACCTGCTGGAGCGGATACTATCCCGAGATAATGCACGACAGGCCTGGAAACGGGTGAAAGCCAATAAAGGCGCACCCGGTATCGACAAAATGTCGATTGATGACTTTCCAGCGTTTGCCCGTACCCACTGGGAGGGTATCCGCGATTCGCTTTTCAGCGGAAATTATCAACCCTTACCGGTTAGACGCGTGGAGATTCCAAAACCAACGGGCGGTACTCGCCCATTGGGCATTTTTTCTGTCGTTGACCGGGTGATCCAACAAGCCATATATCAAGTCATGCTGCCTATCTTCGACCCGGAGTTCTCCGAGTTCAGTTACGGGTTTCGACCCGGAAGATCGGCAAAAGACGCAGTTCTCAAGGTGCGTGAGTATATTCGTCAACATTATCGCGTTGCCGTGGACATGGACCTGTCAAAATTTTCCGACAGAGTTGACCACGACGTACTCATGCACCGGGTGGCCTTAAAGATCCGTGACAAGCGTGTTCTTCGCTTGATCGGGAAGTACCTGCGGGCCGGGGTGATGGTCAAAGGCTGTTTGCAGAAAAGCCGTGAAGGCGTTCCCCAAGGCGGCCCTTTATCGCCGCTGTTGGCTAACATCCTTCCGGACGACCTGGATAAAGAGCTGGAGAAACGCGGCCACAGGTTTGCCCGTTACGCGGATGACTTTATTATTTTGGTCAAAACGCACCGGGCAGGGCTGCGGGTTAAAGAAAGCGTTACGCGCTTTCTTGACCGTAAACTCAAGCTCATGGTCAACCAGGATAAGAGCCCTCGTTTCAGCAACGGATGAGACCAACTTCCTCGGCTTCACCTTCAAGGGAACCAAAAACCGCTGGTCGGACAAGGCCTTCCGCGAATTCAAGCGGCGGATCAAAGAACTGACCGGAAGAAGCTGGTTCGTCTCCATGGAGTACCGCTACAAGAAGCTTTCCCAGTATATCCGGGGATGGATGAACTATTTCGGTATATCTGAATATTACCGCCCCATCCCGGAAATTGATCACTGGCTCAGACGCAGAATGCGCATGTGCTACTGGAAGCGCTGGCGGTACACCCGGACAAAAGTTCGGAAGCTCCGCAGACTGGGGACTTCCCTGAAAGCAGCCATAGATGTCGGGCTCAGCAGGAAAGGCCCATGGAGACTCGCACGTACCCTGGCAACCAGAGATCCACATGACCAATCAGTGGCTCAAGGATCAAGGTTTATTATCTGTCAAAGAGCTGTGGGTGGAGATTCATTACCCGGCTACGGCCCGGTAGACTCTGTGAAACGCCCCGTGCGGACCCGCATACGGGGTGTTGTGGGGGCTGGGGGAGAAAGCCCCCCCGGCTACCCGATTATCTTTTTATTTCAATTGCTGCGACGAGCTACCGCTAATCCCATACCTGCTAAAACCATTAATCCTCCTGATGTTCGAGATACTGTTTTAATTGCTCGTTGGCTTTTCAAAAAAACTCTTGCAGAACTAGCAGTCACTGCCCAAACTGACGTTACAGTAAAAGTTATCAATAAGAATGTAGGCACGATTACAATAAATTGTGGTGCGATAGGATGAGTGGCATCTATAAATTGAGGTAGAAAAGCTGCAATAAATACGAGGCTTTTCGGATTAGGGATTGTAATAACAAGTCCCTGAATAAAGAGATTCTTTTTTGACACCTTAGACGCGTTAAAATCTAAGGGTTCGTTTGCGCTTCTCCATTGTTTTATGCCAAGATATACAAGATAGGCGGCTCCTGCCCAACGTATCAACTCAAATGCTCCTGCAACAGCGTTGAGTAAAGACGCAAGCCCAATAGCTGCAACAAGTAACTGAACAGCAATTCCCATCGTCTCACCAGCAACAGTTGCTATTGCAGGTCTCCAGCCAAATGAAATGCTATGGGCAACTGTCAAGATAACACTAGGGCCAGGCAATGCTATCATTATTGACGTTGCTACGACGAATGCAATAAAAACTTGTGATTCCATATTCAATACCTCCTGGTATTTTAAGATAACGTGAAAATCACCGGTTTATCCGGTGCATTTTATGGTTGGAATTTAGCATGGTGGCCCCGGAGCGTGTCACAGTGGTCGTCATAGTAATGTCACAGCTCCGTGTCGCAGCTTGTCATAGCTCCAATAACGCATAGTGACGGGTTGGATCGGTCGGTCCGGCTCCGATTTCTTTAATCAGTCCCTTGTCCAACATTCCTCTTAGATCACGTTGGAGACTACGTCGATTTACATCAGGGCAAAGGCCCTCAAAATTCTGAATGGTTAATTTCCCGTGGCCCAGCAAGAATTCAATAGCCTTACCCTGCCGCTCATTCAGTCCATGCTTCTGTACCAGTACATCTCTCCGTATGATTTGCTCTCCCCGTTTTTTGACCTCGATCATTTGGGTTTCCAAACCCGTAATAAAATAATCGAGCCATGCGGTCATATCCATGCCGTTTTCACGCACGCTTTGGATCGATTTATAAAAGGTCGGCCTGTCTCGGTCATAATATTCACTGATGGTAAAAAGACGTTTAAAGTCGTATCCAGCCTTGTAGAGACAAAGCGTTGATAGCAGGCGGGATGTGCGGCCGTTGCCGTCAAGGAACGGATGAATATGTACTAACTGGAACTGGGCGATCCCGCTGATAAGAACAGGATGTATCTCAAGGTCAGCGTTGAGCCACTTAACCATTTCCGACATCATAATCGGCACCTCTGCAGCGGATGGTGGTGTATAGATCACTTCACCGGTCGAAGAGTTGGCAACATAGTTCTGAATACGTCGGTAATTGCCCGGATCAGCTTTACCGCCTCGAACTCCTTCAACCAGTTTTCGATGAATCTCCCGGATCAGTCCTTCAGTGATCGGGTCACCACTGTCCAGGCATTCGGAAACGAATTCAAAGGCCGAACGATAATTCAGAAGTTCCCGAGTGTCTTCCGGGTCGGCTTCCGGCACTTTCTCTCCATTCCACAGGCGTTCTGCTTGATCCAGAGTCAACCGAGTACCCTCAATATGGGTCGTGTGATGTGCCTCTTTGATAAGGGCTTTGTTACCCATATCCCGAACCCAATCATCAGAGAGCCGGGCTGCTTCCAGAAAACCGCGCGCCCGTTCAATCTGCGTGATGGCTGCGGTCATGCGGTTGGTAATGGTTAATTTTGGATTAAATGCTATCATTTGTCACACTCCCGCTTCACCTGTCGTTTCCCCTCCTATCGAACTGGCAAACATCTATAACAGTTGCCTCCTGTTGCCATCCACATATGCGGCTTGTCTGCATAATGCTGGTTGGATTATCATCCCTAAGAGTTTGTTCTTGGCGCCGAAAAACTCAATATTGCCTGTTTTGAGGAGGTAGATTGGACCTATTGCCTATATTAACAAATATTTAGCGTTGTCCGTCCACAGATTTCTCCAGATTCCCTCCCAGATTCCCAACCGTTAGTTTGAGAAATTCCCTGTTCTCGTCGGCCAGTTCAAACAACTCCTCGGCGTACTGCGGGATAGATAAGCTGAGTTTTATGTCATTATCGAGATATCGAAAAAACATTTTTCTGTCTGCTTTCGTTGGGTGCGAATCGCGTTGCAGTCAGCACCGCGATTCCTGACGGCGGAGCCGCTGTGAACGAAACGCTCACCAGTGAGGGCCGCTTTTTGGCTCGAACCTGGTGGAGCAAAATGTTATCCGGATTCCCTCATGAACGCTTTCGCGAAAAAGCATAACTAGCTAAAAACAATGCACTAAGCACGCATGTCCAACCGAACCAATCACCCCGGCGGGAATAGAATGTTCTTATTCCTTTTATGGGAATATCGGCGTACATCATGCCGTCTTGCGAATGTTCAGAATCCATCATCGCCAGGATATTTCCATTATAGTCGACCGCATAGCTGATACCGTTATAAGTGGGGCGAACCAAGGAAAATCCGTTTTCGATAGCTCGCAGATAGTACGAAGGATTTACGCTTTTAGGAAAATCATAAGACGGGCTAAGCATCAAATCGACCCTCTTTTGCCCTGCCTGCCGGATAAAGGAAGGGAAACTCATGTCCCGACACGTTGAAATACCGATGACACCATAAGGTGTTCTGGCAGTCTGGATAGTTTCGGGACCCTTTTCAAATACGCGCGTTTCACCAGAGTCACCGAATCCCAACAAAAATCGTTTTGCATAGTGAATCAGAATGCCCCCTTCAGGATTGACCAACACATTCATGTTCCGGCCTTTTTTGTTTTTGGAAAAATATGAATAGGCCAGATTCAGATAAATCTTATTTTCTTTTGCAATTCGTTGAAGCTCCTTCAACAATCTTTCCCGGTCCTCCTCAGCCACGATGATAGCGAACTCCTGAAAAGAAATGATCTTAGCTGCGTTCCCCGACGCCTGTTTTGTCATATTCTCTATCCGGCTAATGACATTCTCAAACGGCGATGCCTGTTTGTTATTTAAAATTTCTATCATCGAAACTGATTTCCAGTTCCGGTCCTTAGGGATTAAAACGGCCGACGCAACTTTTACAGTATTCTGGTTTTGATCTGGTGATGCCCTTAATTTAAACAGGCCAAATCCAGACAGGATTAAAAAAACACTGATAATTGCAGCGAATGCCGGTGCAACAATTCTCCATTGGAAATAGTTTTCCCATAAATAATTCACAAAAGACGCAATCCACGAATACATGAAAACAAATCCCCATAGACCGAATAGGGATGCTATCTGCTGGAAGAAAAGCGGCCCCTGGGCGTAAATGTCCTTGGCAACGTCCCCGTCGAAAGGGCCTTCCAGGGATGATAGAAAAAGAATCGTTGTGACCAAAGTCGGGAAAATGAGAGTTTTGATTGAACCGGGAAATTTAATCCTCAGATAGATCAGCCTGTCGAGCATATATGGGATGAAAAACAGAACGCCTAGCAGAGAACTTCTAATCAAATTTAGGGCCAGAGTGCCAAATCCCTTACCTATGTCGAAAAGACCAAATAGCGCTATATTCAGGCTTAGCAGGAAACCGAAAAACGTCAGGGCCAATGCATGACGCTCTTGTGTTCGGATAAACCTCAAAATAAAGATTGGTGCGATGATGATTGCACAGCCAAGGGTAGGAAATAATTCGCTGCGGCGCGAAAACATAAATATGCCGAAGCCTAAAAGAAAAAGGGCAATTCTCTTTGAGGTCATGAATCAGTCCCTTCTTGCAACGCGAAAATCACCGGTTTTATCCGGTGCATTTTCTGGTTAGAAATTCTGTATCGTGTTCAAGAATTTCTATATCGCTCTTTTTAGCCCCAAAAATGCGAATATAGACCCATTTTTAGGCCCTTTTTCGCTTTAAGCATCTTAATTTCTGGCGTTTTTCTTGGCCCGACCCCAGTTCACTGATATGGATGCGTCCGAAGTTCTTAGCGCCTATAAAAATCAACCTTATCTGGAAAAAAGAATGTACACAGCCAAATCCATTTTAAAGGTCGCGCCTGTTTTCCTCAAAAAAACGGAGCGAATCGAGGCGATGACTTTTCTCTATTTTATTGCGCTAATGATTGTCAGCCTTATGGAACGTAATATCCGAAAAAATATGGCTGAGCAAGGGATTGAAAAACTGCCCATTTTGCCCAACGGCATGAATACAAAAAAACCAACCTGGAATAATCTCAACTACTTTTTTAAAAATGTCCATCTCAGCATAGTTGAAAAGCATGACAAAATCATTCAGACAGTTACAAAGGGTGTCACGCGATTGCATGAGACCGTATTAAAATTATTGGGGGTTCCGCCATCTGTTTATGTTGCTATCCCAGACAGATGGTGGCTTTTTAAAAAGTCGGACTTAGCTCCAATACCCGTGAATGAATCGCATTCATGCTGCTTCCTGATATAGGATTTCAATATCCTGCATGAAATTCGTACATTCTGATTTGTCGGTACTTCGCTTTCGTTTGAAATTTGACATTTTTACTTTTACAGCTCTTGGATTACGTCTCGGTCTCCGCGGTCTATCAATTTTTGAATTTGCGATCATTTTAAGTAAAAAGAGCCGCTCCCTTTTTTTTCTCTTCTCTGCTGATATACTCATGAGCGCCGCGCATTCAATTATTATATCAACAGTTTCCAGGAAACTGATCAACAACGGATCACCGCCTTCCATATCTGTTGATTCTTTTATCAAAGATCGAATCAGATTGTATGCGGTCAGGATGCAATACAACTCCTGTTCTACTAAATCACTACGTTTACTTCGAAAAATAGTCGGCATCTGTCCCTTAAGGGTGGCGCATTGATGCGTCTTTATTTCGTCGAAGGCAATTTCTATATCCCAACGTTTGTGGTAATGGGCGATAATCTCTTGTGCAGTGATAGCCGGGTCCAACAGAGTTGTAATTAAACGGACAGGTCGGAAGCCTGGGATTCGAAAATGAATTACACGAACAATTATTTTTACTTTTTTCCAACTTTTGCGGCCGCTATACGGATTGACCGATACAACAACTTTTCCTATAATTTCGCTCAGATAACTGCCATCAGCCATTTGAGATCCGGAAATTGCTTTTAATTTGACGGATGTTGCAACTTTCAAGATATATTGAGCCCCATTTTCGTACATATAGTTGGCCAAATAAAATGAGTAAAATCCTGCATCGAAAAGGAATAAACATTTGTTTTTCGAACATCTTTTTAAGATTTCAAACATTAGTGTTCTTTCGCCGGTCTTTTTGCCTTTATAGGGCGCATATGCGATATCGATAATGCGACGAGCACATAGAGCCATTAGCGCAACGGCTCTGATTTGAGGGAATGCGCCATAGCCTCTTCCCGATTTGTGTTTTCCAAATTTTTGCCGATTGCTTTCCGTATCTGGCATCGTCATAGATGTGCCATCAAACATGACGGTTATCAGTCCGTAGAAATCGGGAGTGACATCTTTGAAAATTGAAGAAAATCTTTGAAAAATTGTACGAAAAACATCAACCCCCATTTTTGATCGAGCATGAGTGATCGCACCATCACTAACAATTTTTTTTAAAGTTCAAAGACTTCCAACGAAATCCAGAAAACAACCAGTTCAGAGTTTTGCTATAATTTGAATCCCGACGTAAAGCCAACGCAAAACACAGCCAAACCAAAATGCACGGGGTCAAAATCGTACCTTTCCTGTATTTATCTTTTTGATATTCTTTGAGAACCTCATCAATGATTGGCTGAATGATTGGCTCAAAAGGCGCAAACACAAAATCATTTCCAATTTTGGAAAAGGCTTCTACGACGCTTTTCATCATGGCTCTACCCTCATCTCAATTGTCGGATTAAATGGTCATCGGATGACCCCATCAAGAGGGTATCTGAGCATGAAAAAAATGTCCCGCGCCATATTTTGGGTCTATGAACCGAAATCAGAAGTCTGTTCTTATTTCCCCCGTTTTTCGTCCTTTTTTATAGAATATCTTTATATTTTGGCAATTAGCTGAAGATACCAATCATTTTGCAGCAGTGAATTGAATTCATTAAAGGGTATTGGACTTAGCTCGAAATCCTGGTTCCACATAACTCGGAAAACTATGTTCTAATTGTGCGAAATGTGAGTTACATAATCGAAAATGGAGAAATCGTTATGTAACCCTGAAACAACATAACCGGCTTATGAAAGACCCCGGTTTCCCCGGCAATGGATACCTGCGCGAAAAAAACGGCATATTCTGCCTCTGGTAGTCTGTTTTATCAGGGAAATCTGCTTCAAACATCATATGTTCGGAAACAAAAAATCCCCTGCCTAACTTCTGTCTGATCCGGTAGCCTCACTCAAAAAGATATTTTCTATAATATAGTAGCCGGGCTTGTCCAACAAACGGTTCAGAGTGTGGTTCGCTCCGCTCTCACACTCTAACCTTATTCGTTATGCCTTTATAATATTCCTTTCCTGAAAGACTTCTTTTGCAACGAACATTGCGTTTAATGCAGCCGGAAAGCCTGCGTAAACTGCCATTTGTATTATCACCTCGACTATTTCCTCTGGATTACAACCCACATTTAGAGCTCCGTTTATATGAACATTTAACTGAGGAAGGCAATGACCTAAGGCAGTTAATGCCGCAACAGTTGCAATTTCCCGACTTTTCAAATCCAAGCCTGGGCGTTGATAAACATCACCAAAAGGAAATTCGATTGTGTATTTTGCCAAATCCGGTGCAATGGATGCTAAACTTTCTATGACCTTTTCTCCTGCCTCTCCGTCAATTTCATGTAGTTTCTTTAAGCCAGCTTCAAACCTTTCATTTTTCATGTTGTTTCTCCTGTGAGCTATTTGGGTTAACTTGTGGAAATAGCTTACAGGTTAGAGTTAACTCTAAGTCAAGAAGTTTTTTTTCTAAAATAACTTTCTCATAATATTCAATTTTTTCTTTAATTTTGCGCAGGTGTTTCTTTTCTTCTGATATTTTGTTTTTCAGGACAGATGCGTGATCTTCTAATAAATTTTTTCTTGCGTTCGCAGTGCTTTCTCCTTGCTGCCTCAATAATGCATATTTTTTAATTTTTTCAAGAGACATCCCTGTTTCCTTCAATCTGTTTATAAATTCTGCCCACAGCAAATCTTTTTCTGTGAAATCTCTATGGCCACTCGCGTTACGCCTGATTTCTTGGAAAATACCGATTTTTTCATAATATCTCAAAGTGTATGAGGAGATTCCTGAAATTTTTGAAAACTCTTTGATATTCATCAGCTTCTTTTCAAGGGTATAACGGCATGATCACCGGTTTATCCGGTGTATTATTTGGTTATTTCACTTGTCAAGAATAAAAATTTGACCCGCTTTTTTCCAAAATTTTTTATCACCTCACCTATATGGGGGGCAGGTTGCAAAAGACTTTATCCACTAAAATTTCAAATTCATGCCATGAAAATTCGTATTTTGGGACTTGATAAAACCGATCGTAGGTCTTTAGCACACTGGTGATAATCTCGTGCAGTTCATTCATTGCCGGTTGTCCCTTGATTGGCGGGAGCTTGATCTTACTCTGCAGGCTCATTTTTTCATAGGGAGCTGCCATGACCTCATTAAGTATGAAGGCAGCATCATTAATGTCGCTTCTCAATCCTTGATAATAATCGTCCATAAACGGAATTTTTTTTTCATTTATAATGATTTTCCTTTTCAATAATTTATTAATGATGCCTTTGTGCTGGGAAAATTCCAGTATCATGCCATACAGGCCGACGCCGTATAAATATTTTTCATACTCAATGACGGTTGCCTTGTAATCGTCAATGACCTTGGAAATCTGAATGGTACGCCCTTGTTGATGATCAGCGAGTTTTAATTCCTGAAATCCCCAGTATTCTTGGCTAGGCCGGGCCCCGCTTTTGATCAGGTCTGAATATTTGGCGAAAAAAGCGACCATGCTGATGTAAAATTTGTGTGATTTCATCTGTAAGAGAGCAGAGGCTGGGAACTTCTCCAAGAGCTTTTGAAGTCTTGACCTACAACTGGGATAGCCTATAGTCTGGCTTGGGAAAAGGCCCTTCTGACGTCCCCTTGTATATTCCATGTTCTGGAAAGTGCTTTCTATGAAATCTATAGAAGCCAGGGCAAAAATGCAGGCAAGAATACCGAATTCACTCTTGAGAGGATCGCGCATTGCAAAAACTGATTCCCGCATTGCGGTAAATGCAAAAAAGTCTGCTGAAAATTCATTTTCCTCTTCTTGCGAATGGCGCCCAGAAGTTTCATCATCAACAATATGTCCGAATTCATGAAAAACAAAAAAGTTGGCAGCTGCCATCGATAAAAATCTGGCATAGGGCTGTGCTATCTTCCTGAGTTTATGGTATCTAAAATGGGGGAACAGCAAAGCTTCATTATTGGTTTTGAATCCGAAATCATGATATATAAAGGAAAGTCCCCACAAGAAACTCACAATTGCCTGGTCATCCAGATCGTATTGATGTTGTCCGTTTTCCTGCTCGAAAAATGCCCATGTCAGGCACGCGATATTGGAAAAAAAATCAATAGTTCCGGAGTCCAGGATGATATAATAATAATGCGGTTCATATTGATATACTTTAGCTGATACACACCCGTAATCCATAAAACGGCATGCGGTTTCACTGAAAAATTTACGCATCAGCGGATTGGGGCATATTTTTGATGTCATCAACTGCTGTTCCAAAAAAGCGCTTTCCGTATACGGAATGGTTTCTGCAAATTCTCGGGCGGAATTGTAGCGCTTCATTGTCCTTTGAATAAAATCGGACGCAGCCTGATAGCTTCTCTGATATTCTTTGACTTCTTTGATATGTTTGTCGAAAACGGCCTTTGTCCTTTTAAGCTCTTCCGGAATGTTATCGGGTATCATTACTTTTCCTTATGGTCTGCCTGATAATGATTTCGATTTCTTTTTCTGACGGGGGCAGTTCTTTCCCGGAAAGCTCTGCTTTGGCATGATGGTTTTTTATCAGATCATATATCCATGCCGTGAACAAGCCAACGCCGATGTTTGTGGATATCTCCACTGCAAATTCAAGAATCTCAGGCACACCAACCATGCCACGAGAGGGGTGATAATCGTGCGCTGGTGTTATAGAAAAATCATTTGACGGAATGTGTTTGTCCGGTGTCTGACCTTGGGGCGCATCCAATAAATCATGTATAAGGTTCTGGTCAGCGGTTAGTATCCTTAATATCATGGTTATCCACTTCTCCTTGCAACACTATAGTAGATTGCTCTATATCCTTAGTCGATTTTCATATAACATGTTAATCACCGGTTTATCCGGTGCATTTTCTAGTTGGAATTAAGCATTTCCCGAATTCCAGTAATCATTCAAAAAACAACAACCAACAGCAGACTTGACCCACACCCTTGAAAATACTTTTTACCCCAATTTGCTAATCAGATTTACAATTGCCTGACTTGTCACAGGTAACCCATTTTCCGTTACTTTTGGCTCTAGCGGTATTAGGGTTGCCCCACTGCCCGAAGTTCGTGGAGTAGTCCAATATAAGTGGTACAACTAGTTTTCCTGCCTTGTTGACAAATCCAAATTTTCCATCGCGGCCAACGGGAGCCATGTCATTTACAAAAGCAGGACGTTCATCAGAATTCTGTCCGACTTGGTCATAGTCTGCTGGAACAATTGTTTTCCCATTAATGTTGATTATTCCTTCCTTACCCTTTCGAGTGACCACTGCGAAACCATCGTAAAATGGAGATATATGGTCATATGAGATGGTTGTAACCTTTCGCCCCGTTCGATCAAATATACCCCACAGCTTTCCTTTTCTCACTTCTATCATTCCGTTCTTAACCGCCGTTGGATCAGACTGTTCGGGAATTATTACCTCACTGTAGTCTGGAGCTAAAATAATCTTTAATTGATTGCCGACTACTTCTCCAACACCATACTTTCGAGTTGTATTTTCCCGAAATGGTACTAAACCAAATCTTGCTCTATCCTTAAAAATTTCAATTTGCTTGTTCTTAAAAGAAATTGATACTCCAGGCAGCAACGGAAGTGACTCCGGTTCTGTGACAGCTGAAGGAGGTGATGCAAGTTCAAGCACGGTAACCGTAACTTCGTCTGAGGCCGAACCATCATTATTAGAAGCCCAAAGCTTAAAATCGCTTGTTTTTTTAGGGGTCACTTTTTCATTGCCTGAAACAGCTACTTTCCGGTCATTTAGGTGGACTTCCTTGGCTCCCGTGACGTGCCATCTCAGAGTGACACTCTCGCCTTTATCAATTGTATCTTTGCTGACATCAAAGCGATCGATTTTTGGAGGCTTAGGAATTGGAGGTGGCGGAGTTACTACTTCTACAGTTCGGGTTTGTGTTGTTGATGAACCCTTTGAATTGCTGGCAATTAGAATATACTTGGTGGTAGACTTGGGTTCTTTGAGAAGATTCCCTTTGAGACCGACTGCCTGGTCATTGATAGTGATACTTTTAGCATTTTCTACAACCCATATAAGCTTTGTAGTCTCTCCTATATTGACTCTTTCCCGGGTTGCTTCAAAGGAAACGATCCTTGGTTCAATCTTGTCTTTAGAATTGAAAAAACCTAACTGTTGCAGGGCAAATATAATTGCGGCAATACCACCAAGGATACCAGCCACATATTTTAGAACTTCAGGGATGGATTTCCAGAAACTTTTTTCTGACATGTTGATCCTCCATTTCCAATTGTGGGGGGCTCGGTGTCTTGTGGTCGGTGCCACGATAATCGCGGTGCTGACCGGCGCCGTGCGCCGATCAAGCAGACGCAGTCTGGTTGATCGGTGTGCGGTGTCCGGTCAAGCACCTGGTTCTGGCGCGGAGCGCCGGGACCAGATGCTTGACGAAGTCAGCACCGCGATTCCCGGCGGCGGAGCCGCCCGTGAACGGCCTGCATCACCAGCGGCCCACCCAAGCTTGTCGCGTCAGCGCCGCCACGCTTCTTGCCGTCTGGTGAATGCTTTTGTTATGCAATTTTATTCCTCTTTCTTGATCCCAAATTTTGCAACTCTTCTTGCGTTTATACGACTTTCCTTTGCGATCCTGATCAATGCATTAGTCGCAGATTCACTTATTTTTTTGTCTCTATCAGAGGCATTTGTGAACCTTCCAAACTTCAGGCAAGTATTAATCCACCGGGATAAATGTTCACCTTTCTCTGACTTAAATAGATTGTAATAATCATCTTCTGTAGAACTGAAGAGAACTTCTGTATCGTCTCCACCCCAGCTATTCTTTCCGGAGATATTAGAAAGTACTTCTCGTAAGCTCTTTTGTTGCTTTGTTGTCTCTGTAGCTTCTTTAAATTTTTCTTGGATCTTCTTGTCTTTAATATCACCAGAAAATGCATAATCATCCAAGTCAAATAGCTTTGGACTATCCTTTCTTTTTTCTATATAAAACTCTATTAATTCGTCAGCTTCTTTACCTCTTCCAAGGTCTCTCAGAAGACGAACAGATCCATCCAGATTCATGGGACTAATGAATTGATAGTTTTTCTTAAAGCTTTCATAAATTTTTTGGCAGACCTCATCTTCATTGTCATCAAAGCTGTCATGGTACAAACGCCAAGCATCCCCAAAGGAACTTTCAGACTTTGACGCAATTATCTGCTGATTTAATTTATTGGCCTCTTCTTGTAGCTTCGCTTCATCTACGTAGCCGGTCTCAACTGAAAGAGCTATAACCAAATCAAATTCATCTGTTGTTTGATAACCATATTGCTCAAGTACAGATTTCCATAATTTGTCTTGGGGAGTAGCTTCTTCATCAGAAAGGCCGAACATTGTATACCCAATTTTTTTTACCCAATCAGGATCTGGTACGTGCTCCCCTTCAGCTAAAAAACACCAAGAAAATAAAGCCAACGAATGAAGGGCTTGATGCGTTATTTCAGGTTCATATTCTGACAAATAATCTTTTAAGATATGAGCAATTCTTTCAATTTTCTTTATAATTCTAATGTTATTAATTCCTAATGTAGCGCAAAACTCCTTTAGCTTGTTCGAAACAAGATCATCATTTGGTAAGGCAATTTCTACGCATTCACTGGGAGATGGGTCAAAAAGAATTTCTATATCTATTACTTTTTCCCTAAATTTCTTAAATTCTTCCAGGTCAATATCCTGAAACGATTCATCGTTTAGAATTAATACTACTTTGCATGCCTTTTGTTCCTTGAGAACAGAAACCAACCCTAGAACATCTTTTACATTTAAATCACTTCCTTTTCTTTCAAAGTCGTCAATGCACACTATTACATTTTTTAGGGAAAGGAATGAAATTGATTCTAAAGCTGGGTTTGCGTTTTTTATGAAGGGAATACCTTTTAGGAGGTGGATATATTTTCTTCCAAAAGAACTTAAGATACCGTTTGCATTTGTTTTAAAAGTTTCTAGATCTGGCTTGGTTCCAATTAGGTTGGTCTCAATAACTTGCTCGAAAATAGAAAATTTAAAAACATCAAGAGAGTTAATTCCGAATAATGATACGTAAGAATATTTTTTTAAGGCAATTTTCTGTTCATTCTGGGCATGTTCTATAAATCGATTCCATGCAAAAGTTTTTCCTACACCCCAAGCGCCTCTAATTGCTAAGACTTCCGGTGAAGAATCTTCCAAAAACCTGTTTATTTCTCGTTTTACTATCTCAATTGACATATTGGATAATTGTTTAGATTAGAATTTTGACAGCATGAATTTTTTTTGCATAACGACTAGGGTGAGACGCGCGCTTTATTTCGCGTCGTTCTTGACCCTCTAGTTAGGTCTTTATGTATCCATAATGTGTAAATAAAAATTAGCATCATGAAGATCCGCCTTCTTTATAAATAAGTCACTTGGATAATTGTGGCACCATGTTTCAACAATATCTCGATCAGGATCAGATATCTTGTACCCCAATATCACTCCCTTTAGCATCTCGGCTGGAAAGGACCAGATATTATTCTTAACCGGCAACGCATCTTCGTAATTCGGCTCCGCAGAAACAAGCCTAAATTCTTGTTCATACGACCAGTCGGAAAACTTGACCAGCCCAGAATTCTTCATAACTACATAATTATCTTCCTCTGTAAAATCATATGTTGGGTATTCGTCCTGGTACTCGACCTTACTAGCCCCACCAAACAGTTCATTATTCGCATCAAATACCAAACAGAATCCTTGATGAGAATCCGCATAGTGCGACCAAAGCAAAGGATTATCGTTTACCGCACTAAAACTACATATACGATACTTACCTAGATCAAGCCTTAACGCCTCAGTCAATTGATTACAGAAATTCTGCGCTTCCTCTTGCGTATGATTTTCCAGCCATGCAGATATTTCTTTTGGATCAGCCGTATTTCCACCTGCAATCATTACCCTTCTTGCATATGAAACATATTTTCCCCTATATCGCTGATCCGATAGATCCCCCAATGTAACTAACGGGCGGCACTCCAACGGATCATTGAGGCCTATTGGACTCGGAAAATATAATTCATTGTGTGTAAATATTCTTTCAACATAATGAATCTTTTTCTTATCGGGCTTAGTATGGTCCGACGAATCCTTTGCAATATTTCTGAACTTGTATAATAACTTCTCTTTGAGAACATCTTTTGCTAAATCCATTATCTTTGTAGACCTAACATCTTGTTCACCCGCCGGGAACCCAATGCGGATATGGTTTTAACCATGTTAAAATATTTATGGCCTATGTAAAAAGTCCGCGCCGGGTTCCCGGTCGAGTGTGTAACAAATGGTTCGGCGAAGCCGCTGCTTTGTGTTTTGCCGATTCTGTCAAGAATGAAGATTTCATTATCTTTGCAATTATTTTTATAATATTGTTTAAGCTTTGCCCTGACTGACCTCAAGGCCTTTTCTGTAAAGGTGCGGTATCCAGTAACTGTCCATTTTATTTCTTGCTTTTGGTCGCAAAACACCTAATGACACAATATCGTCTAAAATTTTGTCAGTGTCTTTCCCATAAATTTTTTGTAAAGCATTTTTACTATATTCTGTTTTGCCACCTATAAGTTTTGAAATATATGGCCACATATGTGGAAACTCGGCTTCTAAGTAGGTCTTTCGTTTCTTTTTAGATAGCTCTTCAAGACCATATTGGATTGCACTAGATCCTATTATATCTGGGCTACTTCCATTAGGGTCTGCCAAGCAAATATTTAACTGCTTTTGACGTGCTATTGTTATTAGGTCAAGAACGTCTCGAGGTGTGACAACACCACGGCCATCCTGAGTATGAGAATAAATCCAACGAATTGTGGTACTTTGATTAACACCACGATGCACAGTGAGGGGAAAAACTTTCCTGAAGCAATCCTTTTGATAATTAGCGCTTGCCTGTAATCGATCCATTTCAACATCGCAGTATTGGCAAAGCATTTCATTAGAGAACAATCTTTTAACAACGAATGTAAGTATTTGTTCTTCAGACCATCGCAATGTGTCAGATTGCCTTGCAGTCACATGAGTTAATGCAGTAAAACCTTCCCCTGATGCAAGAATGTTTTCAAGCATGTCATCACGAAGAAATATTTTTACCCTAATTTCTGGTGACATAAACACCAGCATCACTTTAAGCAAACCTCTCAGAGCCCGACTTTCTAATTTAGAACGCCTCGGAAAAATTTCGTCAAGTTTGTCAATCATCAGCCAAACATTTAGTTTGGTTTTTCTCAAAACAGCATCTAATGTCGTTTTGACCTGTGATATGTAAATCGGGATAGTATTTTCAGGATCTTCTTTATTTGCACGGAGAGGTTGGCCAAATAAACCTAATTGGAATTCCCCGCCTGTGCTTGGTTCTTTGTAACTTAAAGACGGTTTAAAATATTGAAGTGCATTAAGTGTCCAGTCAAGAATGTCAACGAGTGTTTTTTGGGATTTAATTTCAGGTATTTTCGCTGAAGCGCACGCGTTACGAAATGCCGCTATTTCTTTTTTTGCATCCTTAAGATAACTTTGATATCGTTTTCCTTTTATAAACTGTTCATGGGCTAAAGATGTAAGATAAATACACCAAAAGTTGATAAAATCGTCTTCAGAAAGCTTTTCGAATTTATCTTTATATGCATGAAAAACAGAATCCCCTTGCTTTTGTATCCCATGCGCTATTACCACTTTACGACTTTCAAGCAAGGCATCAGGTAAAAAATCAACAAAAATTCGAAAAAGGGCCGTTTTGCCTGACCCCTTCGTGCCTGGGACGAGATCGACGTTGTCATTATAAATATCACTGAAGGCAGAAGTATCTACACGTGCGACATTAAGTATATCATCCAATTCTGCGACAGAAGATCCCAACTTAATATTATTTAAAATGCGCTGTAGTTCTCTATTTCCGTGTGCCATATTTGATATCTCTTTCAAAATTTATGCTGCCGAACACGAAAATCACCGGTTTTATCCGGTGCATTTTCTGGTTGAAATTCTGTTTCGTGTTCAAGAATTTCTATATCGCTCTTTTTAGCCCCAAAAATGCGAATATAGACCCGTTTTTAGGCCCTTTTTCGCTTTAACCATATTAATTTATGGCGTTTTTCTTGGCCCGGCCCCAGTTCACCAGTTCCAGATTTTACCTATCAACTATCTGTTTTTAGTCTTCAGCTTTGCTTTGCCCTGCGGTCCTTCAGGCCTGACATTAATAGTTACTATTACAACTGATCCTTTACGTTCCTCAACTTTTGGGGACTTTATTGCATCAAAACCTAACGCTAAAAGCTCATGTACTAAAGCCTGTGATGCTTCCATACTTAGCTTATCCCCTGTACTGGTAACTGTAATTCCAGTTTGTTGCGGAGAAACCGAACCAAAAAGCTTGCCACTCGAAGCCATCGTGATGGACGATGCTGGAGAAAAAACTTCCCATTTCGCTGAATCTAAGGAACTCGCAAGTTCCCACGCTAAAGTTTCGGCCTCTTTGTCACCTGCGCCATACCACAGGCTGACTGCCTGTCCGGAATAATTGGTAAGCCTCGATGCGATAATTTGTTGATCCTCTTTTGTTAACCGTCGCCAAGCAAGATCCTCTTCAAGTCTTATGCGTGCCAAGCGCTCCTTTTCAGCTTTTTCATTTGCTTCTGCTGCACGAGCATCGGCTTCGGAAACAGCAACGTTTAACTCGGTGGATTGTTTTTCGAGAGTTGCAGTTCGTTCACGAGAAACAGTGAGTTCCCGATTTAAATATTCCTCTTTAACATTTCCCATCCAAACCACCAGCACTGTTGAAATGACGCCAATTACGAGTCCAATTACGAGTCCAATATTTGAGACGTCATATATCCATATTGCGGTTTTCAAGGATGGCCACATACTTTTCCTCCTTGGTGCTATACTTCAACCATTTGTAGCTGTTGCGTTAACCACAGTGTTGGCTATATGGTTTCTTTTTGCAATCAGATGACAATCCAACAAGGTATTGAAGGGACGGATTTGGTCCCTTCAATACGCAAAAATAGGGTGTTATCTATAAAAGCAAAAAGCGTGCCATAAGTAGTTAGAAATCCAGCGGACTTTTTGCTTCTTTCGCGGTCTTGCTCGGTACGCAATGGGTATAAATCATTGTCGTTCTCACATCGGCGTGACCCAGCATTGTTTGAATCGTACGAATATCATAATTCGCTTGCAACAGATGCGTCGCGAAACTGTGACGAAAAACATGTGAAGTAACGCGCTTTGTTAGTTTTGCACGCCTTACCGCCCTTTTAAGTGCTATCTGGCCCTGCGATTCGTGAAGATGATAACGCCTGAGCTCTTTTGTCCCTGGAATAGGAGTAAGTTTCCTCTGCGGAAAGAACCATTGCCAGATGAATTCCTTGGCAGCGGCGGGATATTTTGTTTCAAGAGAATCTCTAAGGAATACGCCCGAGTAGCCTGCCGCGAGGTCCTTTTCATGCAGCACGCTCACGGTCTCCAACTGGTTTTTTAGCTCCGGTATGATTGTCTGAGGTAGAGGGACTGACCGGTCTTTGTCCCCTTTGCCGTGCACCGTAAGAATTCCGTCCTCGAAATTAAAATTTTGTACTCGCAGACTGAGACACTCAAAAAGACGGAGCCCACAACCGTAAAGCAGATTGACTACGATATCGACGGGATATTCGAGATATTTCAAGATCGTGTCGATTTCCGAACGAGAAAGAACAACCGGTATATATTTCGATTTCTTGGCACGGGGTACGTCGCGTTGATCACCAAAATCTTTCTTGAGAACATGCCGGTACAAGAACAACAATGCATTGAAAGCCTGATCCTGGGTGGAGGAGGCAACCCGGCATTGCACGGCCAGATAAGTGAGATATTTTTTGACCTCAACCGACGAGAGTTCATTCGGTGGTTTATCACGTAAATAGCGTTGAAATTTGCGGACCCAATCCGCATATGTTTTAAGCGTTTTTCGAGAATAGTGCCTGGTTTTGATCTCCGCGGCAAGCTTGTCGATGGCATGGTCCCATGCCGGTGACTTGGATTTTTTCAGGCAACGCCATTCGTTATAACGTTTTCCGGCAGTTACACCAAATGATGGGGGAGGTTCGGCAACGACTGCCTTTTGATTGGCTGAGATCCCGTCACTTGCGACGGCATCATTGGTCTTTCGTACCTTCGGCGGCGGGTCCGCGCGGGCAGCAAATTGGGGGGGAGCTGTATCCTTTGGGGCGGGTTGAGAGCAACTTTTCCATTTCTGCGATTCGAAATAGAGAGAAATCGCCTGAGCGGTCTGTGAGCATTGTTGCGGATTTTTATTTTTGCTTCGGAGTTTTTCAATGAATAAGCGGATTTGTTCTGATTTTATATGAGGAGGTGGGTATTTCCTGCAAAAATCAAGAAAATACCGGAACCATTTCCGGTAATGCACGTGGAAACGCACAGGAACTGCGCCTTTAAGTAGTGCTCTGTCGAATCGGGATGAACATTGCTGTGGAATCGGAAGCATTCTTTATACCCAACACTGATATCAATAGATGATGGTGAAAAGAAATTGCTTTTTTCGGCAACGAGCATAGAGAAAATCGGCCTATAGGTCAATTAAAAAGCATCTTGCCGTTTCCAGACTCGTTTGTTCGTCGTCACCCTTGAGCGGGGTTTGAGAAAACGGGTTCTTTAGGGCGAGATGACCTCCGTGCCGGCCTTCTTTTCAACCGCGTCTTTGATGGCGCGAACGTTAGAGATGACGGCCCGTTTCCCGGTGCGCCGCACAAACCCCATGGCCGCTTCTACCTTGGGCCCCATGGAACCGGCCGGAAAATGCCCCGCCTTCAGGTATCGTTGCGCTTCGGTGACGGTCATGAGGCGGAGATATTTCTCATCGTTCCCGCCATACTGGAGGGCGGCGCCCTCCACATCCGTCGCTATCAGGAAGATATCCACCCCGACCTCCTCCGCCAGTCTGGCGCTGGCCAGGTCCTTGTCGATCACAGCGTCCACACCACAGAAACGCCGTCCCTCTCGGATTACCGGAATGCCGCCCCCGCCGCAGCAGATGACGAGGAAGTCCATGTCCACGAGCTTTCTGATTTCGCGCTTTTCCACAATGGTAATGGGCCTGGGCGAAGCGACCACGCGGCGGTACCCTTTGGCGGTTTTGCGCGTGGGGTAGGGGAGGTTGGACGCTTTCCGGGATGAAAAAGAGGGGCCGATGGGTTTTGAAGGGTTTTGAAATGCCGGATCATTTTCATCCACCACCACATAACTGATAAGGCTTACCAGACCCGGTGTGGGATCCAGGCCCGATTCCATGAGGGCGGTGTCCAGGGTCGATTCCAGCATATAGCCCATCTGCCCCTGGGTCTGGGCTACCAGAATCTCCAAGGGGAGCTTTGGAACAGCGTTGCAACACTCCTGTTGAAGCAGCAGGTTGCCCACCTGGGGTGCATTTCCGTGGGTGATAATGATCCGATAATCATGGGAAAGTCTGGCAATTTGTGCCATGGGAAGCTTCAGATTCTCCAACTGCTCTTCTATGGTGCCCTCCTGATTCTTTCCAATCAGCGCATTTCCTCCTAGGGCCACCAGAAGCACCTCTTTTTTGGGCCTTTGTTCCATGGGCAATGCCTCGTTCCATTTCAGATTTCAGATAGCGATCTCTTTTTCCAGGCGGCGAAGAAGGACATCCTCCAGGAAGGGAGCTTTGAAATCCCTGTATTCATAGCGGACCCGTAGGCTCGGCTTATTAATGGAAAGGACCCGAGTGAGTTGAATGGGTGTGGCAAAAAGGACCATGTCGCAATCGGCATTGTTGATGCTCATCTCCAGATCTTTGATCTGCGCCTTTCCGTACCCCATGGCGGGAATCACCCTCTCGATATGGGGATACAGAGCGTAAGTCTCTTTGATGGTTCCCACCGCATAGGGCCGTGGATCAATAACTTGGGCCGCTCCATAGGTTTCCGCTGCTATAATGCCGGCCCCGTAGGCCATTCCTCCATGGGTCAGGGTGGGTCCGTCCTCCACCACCAGAACCCGCTTTCCGGAGATGCGCTCCGGATGGGTGACCGTGACGGGGGATTCCGCCAGAACAATGTCGGCCTGCGGTGCGTAGTGCGAGATGTTTTTCCGCACTCTTTTCACCTTGGCCTTGGGTGCTGTATCCACCTTGTTGATGATGGCGATATGGGCCATCAACATATTGGTTTCACCGGGGTAATAAAGGCGTTCGTGCCCTGCCCGATGAGGATCGAACAGAACGATGTGCACGCTAGGGAAATAAAACGGGGTGTCATTGTTCCCGCCGTCCCAGACGATGACGTCAGCCTCTTCTTCGGCTGCCTTAAGAATTTTCTCATAATCCACACCCGCATAGACCACGATCCCCTGATCCACGAGGGGTTCGTACTCTTCTCTTTCCTCCAGGGTGCACTGGTGTGTTTCGAAATCCCGGTACGATACAAACCGCTGCACCACTTGTTTTCGCAGGTCCCCGTAGGGCATGGGATGCCGGACCACCACCACCTTTTTGTTCAGCTTCCGGAAAATGCTGCATACCTTGCGGGTGGTCTGGGATTTTCCGCATCCGGTTCTCACGGCACATACCGACACCACCGGCTTTCGGGATCTGAGCATGGTGTAGGTGGCCCCAATGAGGACAAAATCGGCGCCGTGAGCCATAGCTAAAGAAGCCTTGTGCATGACCTCCACATGGGGAACATCGCTGTAGGAAAAGGCAACCAGATCCACATGTTGTTCCCTGATGAGATGGATCAATTGTTCCTCCGGATGAATGGCAATCCCATCAGGATATGCATCTCCTGAAAGTTCCGGTGGATACCGTCTGTTTTCCACGGTGGGGATCTGTGCTGCGGTAAATGCCACCACTTGGTAGCGGGGGTTCTTCTTGAAATAGACGTTGAAGTTGTGAAAATCCCGACCGGCGGCTCCCATGATAATGACTTTTTCAATCATTGCCTGCACCTCATTTCCCGATATTCTTTACAATTTGACCCTCTTTGTTATAATCATCAATAACTCGGAAATGATCAAGTTCAAATAATGGTCCCATGCACCGCTTTCGCTCGAAACCCTTTGAAATTGCGGATTGTTCATCTCACCATTAACCCATAACCGTTCCGCTTTGGATGGGAAAAAGGAGAAAAGACCATGGCGTCTGCGGAAAAACCGGATCAAAGCGTGCAGGACGCGCTCGATCTGGCGGAGATCTGGCAGAACCGGGCCAACGAGCTGCTGACCCGGGAAGAGAGGGCAATCCAGAAGCACATGGCCCTCTTCCTCAACAACTCCCGGGACAAGGTGCTCATGGCGGCGCTGATCGATCAGAGCTTCCGTTCGAAAAATCCCGATCGGGTGGCCGATCAGATCAACTTTCTGATGCAGAAATACGGGGTGCCGGATTTTTTTTCTGCCGGGGACAAGCTGCTGATGCGGATCTTCTTGGGGATCGGACGTCATTTTCCCCATGTGTCTGTCCCCAGGGTCATGGCCAGGGTGCGCGACGATTCGAGCCGATCCGTTATTCCCGGCGAAAAAGGGGTGCTGGAGGACCACCTGGAAGCCCGCCGCAAAGATGGCGTGATCATGAATATCAACCACCTGGGTGAGGCGGTCCTGGGTGAGGCCGAGGCGCTGGCCCGCCTTGATACCTATGTGAACGACCTCAAAAGCCCTCACATCCAATACATCTCGGTTAAGATCTCCACCCTCTATTCCCAGATCTCATCCCTGGCCTTTGAACACACCGTTGACATTGTGGCCAAACGGCTTTCTCAGCTTTTGAGGGCGGCCAGGGAGAACCGTTTCACCCGGGCCGATGGAACCCGTGTGCCCAAGTTTGTCAACCTGGACATGGAAGCTTATCGGGATCTGGAAATCACGGTGGCCGCCTTTACCCGAACCCTGGATCAACCGGAGTTCACTGATGTTTCGGCGGGTCTCGCCCTGCAAGCCTATCTGCCCGATTCATACGGCATTCAACAAAACCTGACCCGGTGGGCTACCAACCGCGTAGACCGGGGAGGGGCCCCCATCAAGATCCGTATCGTCAAGGGGGCCAATCTGGAAATGGAGAAGGTGGAATCGGCCCTTCAAAACTGGCCTCTGGCCCCTTACGACAATAAGCCGGACGTGGATGCCGCATTCAAACGGATGATTCGATACGGTTTGCGGCCGGAACACATTCGGGCCGTCCATATGGGTGTCGGCTCCCACAACCTCTTTGACCTGGCCTATGCCTTTGTGCTGGCAAAAAAGTGCGGTGTTCTGAAACACTTCTCCGTGGAGATGCTTGAAGGGATGGCCGACCACGTCCGCCGCGCCATTCAGGAGAGCGCCGGGTCTCTGGTCCTGTACGCGCCGGTGTCCACCCGGGAGGAGTTCGTGAGTGCCATCGCCTATCTGATTCGACGCCTGGACGAGAATACGGGCCGGGAGAATTTTCTCCGCCATGCCTGTCACCTGGAGCCGACGGGTCCCTCGTGGAAATACCTGAAGCGTCAGTTCATCAGCTCACTTGACCGTGAAGATCCGGCCGAAGGCGGCCCGTTCAGAACCCAGGACCGCAACACCGAAGACTCTCAGGATTCGTTCCATCTATCTTTTGAGGGCCGTTTTCGAAACGAACCCGATACCGACTGGTCCCTTCCCCCCAATCGGGTCTGGGCCCAATCGATTCGCATGAAATGGAAGAAGACTCCCGGTGATCCCCCCCTTGAGGTCCCCCTGGTCTTTTCCGGCCGTGAGGTTTTCAAAGGTCGGCGGCACCACCCCATCGCCGATCCTTCCCAGTGGGATTCAAAACGAGGTGAGCACCCGGTGGTGGCCCTTTGGGCCCAGGCGGATGGGCAGGACCTGAAATCGGCATTGCTGACGGCAAAAGCCGATCCGGACGGCTGGCGGCGCCTCACTCCGGTCCGGCGCCGTGAGGTGCTTAAAAGAGTGGCCGTGGAAATCCGCCGTGCCAGGGGCGACCTGATCGGCGCGGCGGCTGCCGAGGGGGGCAAGGTTTTCACCGAATCGGATCCGGAAGTCTCAGAGGCGGTGGATTTCGTCGAATATTATGCCCTATCGGCCTGCGATCTGGAAGCGATGAACGGTGTGATATTCCGGGGGCGGGGCGTGGGTGTCGTGCTGAGCCCCTGGAATTTCCCCATTGCCATCCCCTGCTGCGGCATCGCCGCCTCTCTGGCGGCCGGCAATACGGTGTTGTTGAAACCCGCATCTTCAGGGGTTCTGAGCGCCTGGGTGCTTTGTCGGTGCTTCTGGCGGGCAGGGGTTGGGAAAAATACCCTTCAGTTCGTTCCCTGTCCCGGGGTCGAAACCGGCAGCATTCTGACCACCCACCCGGACGTGGATTTTGTGATCCTCACCGGCGGCACCGAAACCGGAATGAAGATTCTAAAAGACCGGCCGGACGGTCTTCTGGCCGCGGAAACAGGAGGGAAGAACGCCACCATTGTCACGGCCATGTCCGACCGGGACCAGGCCATCAAAAACGTGGTCAATTCCGCGTTCGGCCATTCGGGACAGAAATGTTCCGCCACCAGCCTTCTGATTCTGGAAAGGGAGGTATATGAAGATCCGAATTTTAAAAGTCAACTTGTGGATGCGGCCAGGAGTTTTTCCGTGGGTTCTCCTTGGGATTTCCACAACAGGACCGGTCCGCTGATCCGCCCCCCTTCCGGGGAGCTGAAATGGGCTCTCACCGAACTGGACGAGGGGGAGGCGTGGCTCCTGAAGCCGAAGATGATAGAAGGGAACCCTCATCTCTGGACACCCGGTATCAAATTGAACGTCCGTCCCGGATCACGCTCCCACATGACCGAGTTCTTCGGGCCGATCCTCTCTGTCCTTGTGGCGGAAAACCTGGATGAGGCCATCCATATGGTGAACCAGACGGGCTACGGCCTCACTTCAGCCCTGGAGAGTCTTGACTTGCGGGAGCAGGAGCGCTGGCAAAGACAGGTGAAAGCCGGAAACCTCTACGTCAACCGCGGTACCACCGGCGCCATGGTGTTGCGCCAGCCCTTTGGGGGAATGGGCAAATCGGCTTTGGGCGCGGGCATCAAGGTGGGGGGACCCCATTATCTGCTCCAGTTCATGGTACTTGATGAGGCGGATTTTCCCTGGAGCGGACCTTTGAGCAGGGCGAACGCCCTTCTTTGGGTCATCCAGGAATGGGAGACGAAGCTTGTCTGGGGCCGGTTGAAAGAGTGGCGAACCGATCTCGAAAAGAGTGTTTTCGGGGTGCGGAGCAGTCTTTACTGGATGGAGGAGAAGTTCTCAAAGGAGACGGATTACTTCAACCTCAGAGGGCAGGACAATATCTTCCGCTACCTCCCCTATGACCGGGTCCTTGTCCGTGTGCACGAGGAGGACAGCCTTTTCGAGATTCTGACCCGTGTGGCCGCGTCCCGGATTGCCGGGTGCGAGACTTTTTTAAGCGTGGAACCGGGGAACTGCTCCCACGCCGTCCGGTTCCTGAGTACGGCCGACGGCATGCGTTTTCTGGAGGGATTGGTGCCAAGGGAACAGACGGATGAAGATATGATAGCGTCTCTTTCGTCAACTTCTTTCATCCGTTATGCCGCCTTCGACCGAGTCCCCATTAAGGTTCATGAAGCCGCTGCCGAAAAGGGATGCCGCATCTCCTGCGACCCGGTGCTGATGGAAGGCCGGATAGAAATGATCCGCTACTTCCGCGAACAGAGCCTCTGCAACACCTATCACCGTTACGGCAACTTGGGTGAAAGGGGCTTTTCCCACGACTGACGGATTTCGAAGGAAAAATGAAGTGAACTCAGATCCGGGCCTTGACCGGATTCTATTGGCTTTTTCTGATTTGACTTATGAGGGCTCTCAAGTATCGAACGCTCGACAGTATCAGCGCGAAGCCTATTCCGATGTATAATATCGACAGATACGGCTTGGGAATCGGGGAATGACGCAGCAATGTCCCCATCGCAATCATCACCGCTACGATGATATAACTTTTCCAGGGCATAAAAGAGAAAACGCATCTCGTTCCTTCCATCGGCAATATTCGTCCCAGATTCTTGTCCACGATTTTGAGGAATCCGAAATGATGCACCAGTAACGCTACAGCAACACCGATTGCGCAATACAAAAGCGATCCGTGAACTTGAAATGCTTTCAACCAGGAAAATGACAGAAACAAAAGCATTGTTCCCACACCGAACCACATGAAGCCCGCAAGAAACAGCAGTACTTCTTTACTTACGGCGGGTTTAATTTTGGCAATTTTCCGGTCCATGGGTATGCTTTTCGGTAGGTTTAACGTCTATATTAAGCATTTAATTGCCATGAGGCAATGAAGTTTAATATCAGGTATGAACCGCTTGGGTTGTATTATTAACATCGCTTCGGATGGTGTTCAAGATCGATTTCAATTCCGAATTTTTGAGGTCAAAGATTTTCCGGGTTGTCCGGTCAAGTTTGAGGGAAACGCTCTCTTTACAGGCGCCGATGCGAGTTTTGATTGCCAGATGGTTCGCATAATGGGTCAGATGCGCCAGAAGATTGCTTCGGGGGTGGGTTGGGTTGTGATGAAAACGTATGGCAAGGGCAATCACTTCCGGAATATTCCATTGGTTACAAGCGGCGTAAGCGATTTCCCCATGGTCGAATCCTAAAATTTCACGTTCCGCTTCCAGAAAACTACAGCCTGTATCCGTCATATGCTTTTTAAACCGGTCCTTTCGTTCAAAGACACAGGCATCGAGGATGAATTTGCCGGAGTCATGCAACAACCCAGCAATATAAGCGTCTTCGGCCATTTCCGGAAATGCGGTCTCTGCAACACGTTTGGCGCCGTATGCCGTTGCAAGCGCATGTTGCCACAGATCCGCGGATCTCATTCCATATCCTTTCAGGATTTTGCTCGGCAAACCGGATATGCTCATGTTGGTCAGCAGCTGGCTCAAACGGTCGGTGCCGAAAAGGGCGCTGGCCTTCTCAATGGATGCGATCTTGCCGGGAAACCCATAAAAGGCGGAGTTGGCAACTTTTAAGATCTTTGCCGCGATGGCCTGATCCGAAGCGAGAACCCGGGCCAGCTGCTGCGGACCGGATGCCGGATCCGCCAAAGTCCTTTGTGCTTTTATGAGTACCTCCGGCATGGGGGGGAGCTCTTTGACGTTCTTTAAAATGGCCTTTTTAAGAGGCATGTCATCAACGGAGTTGTTTTTTCCGTTAAGCGTGTTTACGGAACCGGCTTGTGTGTGGGATATTTGAAAATCGGTTGATTCCGACTTTGAAAACTCAGGGTGAGGGGAGGCTTTCGCTTCTTTGTTCAGATCAAGTTTAAAAAAGATGTCGTTCATGTGCTCAAGGCGCTGAATCAGCTTTTCTATGATTTTGTCCTTGACCTTTTCCCGCATGGGCGGATCCAGCTCAAAAATCATGCGTTTGTTCAGTTCAAGGGCGATGACAACGGTTTCCGCGGTGACGTCGGCGGTTCGGTCCGTATCGCTCAGAAAAGCTATTTCGCCGAATATGTCCCCGGGCTTCAGTTCAACGCGCAAGCGGGAATCGTTGCCTTTGCTGACCTTTACGGTGCCGGAAAGAAGGACGAACATGGCGGTGCCTTTGCTACCTTCTTTGATAATGACATCACCTGCCTGATAAACGCGGAAATGGGCGTGCAGGCCGATGATTTTCCTTTTTTCAAGGGGAGAAAATGCGTCGAAGAAACGGAGTCGTTCCATAATCTCCATGATTTTTTTTGCCTGGTCGGTGTCGGTCATCTTGAAATTGGAAGAACAGCCCCCTTTTTCTTCATTAAATTCCCATACGGTAATTATCGGTATATTGAGAAAAAAATAAAGGAAAAAAGCTGCGAGGGATCAAAGCGGATAAAACTGTTAAACGGTATTTAAAGAGAATAAACATGAATCTATTTTTAAAAGTGTCTCAAATTTATTTGATTCTTATGTATCAAGATGGTAGTTTTGAACCGCAAAATTTACTAATTATAAAAATTAATTTCAAATGAGCGTTGAAACTCCAGGAAGAGTTTCTAAAGGAGCTTAAATGAAACCGGTTCGGGAACTGATGAACCAGAACGAATTTTTGAAAGGGTTATTTTCATCGATACCTTGCGGCATCCTGATTGTTGACCGCGAACGAAGGGTTCTTGCCGTAAACAGCGTCATCGAACGTATTTTTGGTGTGTTGGATGCGGATGTGACGGGGAAAAAGGGTGGCGAGGTGCTTCGGTGTGTTCACGCTGAAGACAGCCCGGACGGTTGCGGTTTCGGCGATCATTGTCGCAAATGTCTGGTCCGAAGAACAGCCCTTGATGCCGTTCGCGGAGCGCAGATTTTCCGGAATCGCGCGGATATGGAACTTCTGGTTAAGGGAAGACCCCGAAATGTGACGCTGCTGGTCAGCGCAGCCTCCTTTGATCATGAAGGGGAGCGGTTGGCGGTGGTAGTCATGGAAGATATTACCGAGCTTTCAACCCTTCGCGCACGTTTGAAAACCGAGCACTCTTTTGCAGGCATTATCAGCCGGGACGACCGAATGCTAGAGTTATTTGAAACCATAAAGGAAATCGCGGATGTGAATATTCCGGTTTTGATACAGGGGGAAAGCGGAACCGGTAAGGAGCTGGTGGCTTCTGCAATACACAATGAAGGGCAGCGATCTTCGGAACCCTTCGTTCCGGTCAATTGCGGCGCATTACCGGAAGGGCTTTTGGAAAGTGAATTGTTCGGCCATGTCAAGGGCGCTTTCACCGGCGCCGTAAAGGACAAGAAAGGCCGCTTTGAACTGGCCCACCGGGGAACTCTTTTTCTGGATGAGATCAGCGATATGCCCAAATCCGTGCAGGTTAAACTGTTACGTGTGCTTCAGGAAGGAACTTTTGAACGCGTCGGAGGGGAGCAAACCCTATCCGCGGATGTGCGCCTGATCAGCGCCGCGAACCGGGATTTGAAAAAGGAAGTGAGCAACGGCAAATTCCGCGATGACCTTTTTTACCGTGTTAATGTGGTTCCGGTGTTTCTGCCGCCGCTACGGGAACGAAAACAGGATGTTCCATTGCTGGCGGAACATTTTTTGAAGACAGCGGGGGACCAAGGGCAGCGGAACGGTGGAATTTCCAAGGATGCCATGTCCATTATGATCGACTATCAGTGGCCTGGAAATATTCGGGAGTTGCAAAGCGCCATCCGGTTTGCCCTTGTTAAATCGCGGGGGAAGATGATACATCCTGAACATCTGCCCCTCGAGTTGAAGGCGGACGAAAGCCGGATTCAGTCCCGGGGGCCTAAACGAAAATTAAATGGGCCCAATGTGAGCAGAGCACTCATTCAAAGCGGTGGTAATAAAGCCAAAGCCGCCAGAATTTTAGGCGTGGGTCGGGCCACCCTCTATCGATTCTTGTCGGAACGACCGGACTTAATCTCTTCTTGATGCAATTAAAATATTTTCATCCCTTGACTTAGATCAAAGCCTTTTTTCTTGTTTCGCGCCATAATGCCATCAAATTCTGATACAATTTATTTTCCTTGCTCAAAATAGTAATACGCACTCCATAAGAAAGGAGTTTTTGTCAACCAAAGACTTAAGAAAGGGGAATATCATGAAATGTCCGGGACAAGACAGCCAGCATTGGAAGCCGGGGGCGGTTTTCGAAGTCAAATGTCCGAAGTGCGGTCACGAAGTTGAATTTTTTAAAGATGATCCCAGCAGAAAATGCGGCAAATGCGGACATCGCTTTTTGAATCCGGATCTGGATTTCGGTTGTGCATCCTACTGCCAGTACGCGGAGCAATGCATCGGGAATCTCCCGCCGGAACTCCTCAAAGAAAAGGAAGATTTGCTCAAGGACAGAGTTGCCATCGAAGTAAAACGCTATTTCAAACAGGATTTCAAAAGAATCGGCCACGCAGCTCGCGTGGCGCGTTATGCGGAGCAGATCGGTCGGGAAGAACAGGGGAATCTGGCCGTTATCCTCTGCGCTGCTTATCTCCATGACATCGGGATTAAGGAAGCGGAAAGAAAATACAATAGCTCGGCTGCCCGGTATCAGGAACAGGAAGGGCCGCCCATTGCGCGGGAGATTCTCATCAAATTGGGCGCCGCCGAAGAAATGATCGAGGAAGTATGCCATATCATCGGCCATCACCATCATCCTGAAAAGGAGGAAACGGTTAATTTCAAAAGCCTTTTTGATGCGGATCTGATTGCCAATCTTGAAGAAACACACAAGCAAAACCCTCCCGATAGGGCCCAGTTGGAGCGCATTCTGACAAAGTCGTTCCTGACGGAGAGTGGCCGAAAACTGGCTGAAAAAACATTGCTGAGGTGACCGAGAGGAGAAGTCCCATGAAAGTCATGCGTAAGATAATCGAGATAGATGAAGAACGCTGCGATGGGTGTGGCGAATGCGTGCCCGCCTGTGCGGAGGGCGCCATAGAGGTGATAAACGGAAAAGCCCGCGTGGTGGCGGAAAAATACTGTGACGGCCTGGGAGCCTGTATGGGCGAATGTCCCAATGATGCCCTTCGCATTGTGGAGCGTGAGGCGGAGGATTTCGATGAAGCGGCGGTGGAAGTGTATCTAAATGTTAAGGCGAAGGATTCGGAGAAACCCCTTCCCGGTGCCGGCTGTCCCGCTTCACAGATCCGGATGAGCATTTCGTCGGACGGGGAGGCCGGCGATTCAAATCTGACCCATTGGCCGGTTCAAATTCATTTGGTTCAGCCCCACGCCCCATTTTTGAAGGGCGCGGATTTGCTGGTCGCGGCCGATTGCACGACGGTTGCCAGCGCCAATTTTCACCGGGATTTTCTCAAGGGAAAGGTGGTTCTGATGGGTTGTCCAAAGTTCGATGACGGTGAAGCCTATATTCAAAAATTCACCGATATTTTCAATACGGCAGACATCAAAAGTATCACCGCCCTGGTGATGGAAGTGCCCTGTTGTTCCGGATTGCCCGCAATGATCCGGCGAGCCATGACGGCCGCCCAAAAGGAAATTCCCATGGAAACGCTGGTGATCAGCACCCGTGGAGGCGTATTGAAAAACAAGAAAGAAATGGTTGCACGACTATAATTTCCAGATTGAGAAAGGGATTTTTGTTTGACGGGGGGTTAATGGAAATGGTAGGAGTTTGTTCATTAATTATGGTGTCCCGCATTGTGAAAGAAGGGACAATCACCAATAATGAGGAATGAATTTTATGACTGCATATTATACCCCCAGCCCGGAAGCGAGAAAAGCGATCCAGGAGAAGACCCGGGCAAATACGTCTCTTTGCTGGGCGTGCAGCGCCTGTGATTCCGAATGTCCGGTATTTCTCGGATCAAGCCGGTTGCGTCCCCAAAAGGTATTGCGAATGGCAAACCTGGGACTTCTGGATGAATTGGTGGATTTGCCGGAAATCTGGTATTGCCTGGCATGTAAACGCTGCACACGGTCGTGTCCCAATGACTGTGAACCGGAGACGGTTGTCGGTTTTTTGCGCAAAGAGGCGATCCGGACCGGTTTGTTTCCGGAAGAAACCCTTTCACGCTACAATGAATTCTATGGGCGATTCCAGCGCGCCAGGTGGCGGGCGGCGGAGCAATGTTTGAAGGGTAACGATATTGAAACATCCCTCCATTCCCGGTGGCAGGATTGGTTGGATGCTCCAGTTGAAATTCCAACGGAGGAAATATGCCTGTCGGATCTATCTCCCAGCCAGGGATTTCTGGATGAGGCGGACCGTTCCGCAACGGCTTCATGCTTCAACTGTTCGGAATGCACCAACGTTTGTCCCATCTGTTGTGAGCGAAAAGTTTTCGATCCCCAATGGATCTTTCGAATGGTCAATCTCGGGTTGGAACAAGAGATCCTCAAATCGCCCTCCATCTGGCTGTGCATCGCCTGCAAGTCCTGTACGGAGGCATGCAGCCAGCTGGTTTCAGGTCATGACATGATCCGCAGGCTGCAGGAACTGGCCGTGAAAGAGCGAATGGTTGCTCCGGAATTTCCATCTCTTTGGAAAAAAGCCCAAAGTCTTCTCTATCCGCTGTTTATCCGGGAGATTGATACCATATTCGGTTTTTGATGGAATTGATCGGGATTGGTAAGAACCACGGGTCAGGTGCCGTTGCGGAAACAGTTTAAGAAAAGAGCGGGCCCTCACTGGAAGAACCCGCTCTTTCTTGAGGCGTCTGTTATCCCTTGATGATTCTGGGAAGCATCATGTGATGGTGAGGACAGATGGAAACGGGATTCTGATAGGCGCAACCCGCAAAGGCCGCGATGTATTTTCTTAACATGGGGAAGGAGACGATTTCATCCACATACCCCCTGTTGGCGCAGTATACGGGCCTGGACTGGTCATGGTACTGTTGGGCCAGGTCGTTCATTTTGTCAATGACCGGCCCCAGGGGGCGACCGGCATCCTTTTCCTTGACCAGTCGCCGGGCAAAGGAAGCGGCGGCCGCCGTTTCACCGTGCATCACGTAAATCTCGGTGGTGGGTGTCCCCAGGGTGAAGGCGTTGTGGTTGTTGCTGGTAGGCCCTCCCATGATGTAATGGGCTGCCGCGGTTCCCTTCCGGAGAACAATACAGATCTGGGGAACGTCCGTCTGTTCGATGGAATAAATGAGGGATTGTCCCAGCCCCAGAAGTTCCGCTTTTTCGGCGATATCTCCCACATCGATGCCGCTGGTATCCTGAAACCACACGATGGGAACCCGGTCCCTCCCGCAGAGGGTGACAAATTCATTCATCTTGATCAGACCCTGTCGGTATAACTTCCCGCCGATTCCGGGGTAGGGCGCGTATTCAGGGTATTTGGCCCCCAGAAACCCTTGGCGGTTTCCGATGAACGCCATTAGAAATCCATTTATTTTGGCCAATCCAGTATAGACCTCGGGACCGTAACCGGGCCGAAATTCCATGTGCTCGCTGTTATCAAAGATGCGGGCCATCATTTCGTCCAGGCTGTAACTTCGCTTCTGGTTGAAGGCCACAATGCTGTCAATGTCTTCACCCGCGAATTTGGGTTCCTTCGGTTCCGCTACCCTGAAAAAATTGGGATCATAGGCGGGACACATGTCCACGTATTTCTTGAGGGCGTCCAGAACGCCTTCCTCGGTTTCGTAAACTTCCTTGAAAAAGCCGGTTTCATTGAAATGGATGGGAACGCTCCCCGGTGGCACTTCTTTGAAGTGGCGCGTGGACTCGATCAACTGCTCGGCGCCTTCCTCATCGAATTTTCCCTTGGGGCTCATGCCGCTGACGATGCCGCCGCCGCCCACTGCGATGTTGGCGTCCTTATGGGCCAGTAAAATGGTGGGGCTGATCCCCTGATATCCGCCGCCCGCCGGATTGGTGCCGTAGATTCCCGCCAGAATCGGCACACCCAGTATTTCCAGCTCCGCATGGCGAAAAAACGTGGTGCCGTTGCCGCGCCGGTTGGCGTAGACTTCCTGCTGTTCCGGCAATTTTACGCCGCTGCAGTTTACGATCCACACCAACGGAACGTGCAGGCGCTTGGCCATGTCCGTGACCCGAAGCTGGTTGTCCGCCTGACCGGCAATCCAGGCCCCGGCCATGACCTTGTTGTTGAAACCGATCACGACGGCCCATTTGCCGTTGATCTTGGCCAGTCCGTCGATGACGCCGGTGGTCCCCTCGGCGTTGAACTGGGGGTCATAAAGGGTGTGAAGAGGGCACCAGGTGCCCGGATCAATAAGATAATCAATGCGCTCCCAAACGTTCAACTGGCCGCGCTTTTTAAGGATTGCTTCAGGGAGCCCGGCATTCTTGACGGCTTCAACCGCATCGGCCACCTGTTTTTCAACCCCTTTGATACTCTCCACATTCTCTTTGGCCGCTTCGATCTGTTTATCGGTGAGCGGTTTTCCAAAAGGGGTCATCTCTTCAAAATAAGGTTTCATTACTTCCTCCGTTTGTGATCCTTTACCGGTTCGCTTTTCGAATGCCCAATTGGTCCAGGGCAATGATCATCTTACAGATGTTGGTGGAACCTTCCACCAGTTGGTAGGTGGGAGCATCGCGGTAATACCGGGCGACCGGGTATTCCGTCGAGTAGCCGTAGGCGCCCAGGATTTTCATGGCCACCTGGCTTGCTTTGACCGCAATTTCCCCGGCAAGATATTTGGCCTGAGCCACTTCCAGAGTGTTTCCCAGGTTGCCCTGGTCTTTCTGCCAGGCGGCCTTGTAAACGATCATGCGGGCCGCTTCGATCTCCGAGGTAATCTGCCCGATCATATCCTGGTTCATCTGAAACTGCGCGATGGGTTTGCCGAACTGCTCTCTTTCCTGGCAGTAAGCGGTGGCCGCGTCCAGACAGGCCTGGGCCAGGCCGATGCCGCCGGCGGCAGCCGAAAGGCGGGTCTGGTTCAGGGAGCCAAAAACGATTTTGGCGCCGTCGCCCGGTTTCCCCAATATGTTCTCCTTGGGAACCTTCGTGTCTTCAAGGTAGATTTCACCGGTTGGCGATGATCGGGAGCCCATCTTATCCAGATCCGTGGTTGAAATGCCGTTGAAGTTCTTGGGCTCAATGACGAATGCGGAAAGTCCTCCGCCCCTGGCTTCCCGGTCCGTGTAAGCATAAAAGATGAGGGCATCGGCCACGCTGGTGTTGGATATCCAGGTTTTTGAACCGTTTATGAGCCAGTGATCCCCTTTGTCCTGGGCCGTTGATTTCATGGCCATGACATCGGACCCGGCGTTGGGTTCGGTAATTCCGAAACCGCCCATGTATTCGGCACTCACCAGTTTGGGGATGTATTTCTGCTTAAGCTCATCGGTGCCGTATCTGAAAATGGTAAAGGCGCATCCCAGGGTCTGCATATTGATCTGGACCCGAAGGGAACTAGAGGCCCTGGCAATCTCCTCCGTCAGAATAATGGCTGCCAGCCACCCCATTTCATTGCCCCCATATTCCTCGGGGATCACGGTGCCGAAAAAACCGAGCTCTCCCATGGGCTTGATGACTTCTTCGTAGGGGAAATAGTGTTTTTCATCCCATTCATCGGCAAAGGGAGCAATCTTTTCAGCAGCAAAATCACGTGCCATATCGCGGAGCATCTGCAACTCTTCGCTTAACCCAAAATCCATAAATGAACCTCCTTGTTGAAGTAAACGCTTTATAAAGTAAAATTGATCACGGAAAGCAGCAGCCTGTATGAATAAGATATGACGAGAATATTCAAGAACAACGGCTTTAATACGCTGAAGGTTTTACACCGCCTCCGTCTGACCATTTCGAATTATACTCTTACCGTATGACAAAAAAATTGGCAACAGATTAATTCACATTGTAGCTACATTTTAACTTTCTTGTCTTGTTTGCACGGGCGTCTAAATTTGATTTTCCCCGGTTTTTTCATTTCCTCATTGACATTTAGCGCAGAAGATCCTAGAAAAGTGAAGTCATTAAGAATTAAGGGGTTAGAAGATAAACGGAGGAGGTTAATTGATGGAACCGCTAACCATAAATCGAAAAGAGAGCAGATTGAGGGTTGCTCCGGAATGGGCGGATGTCTGCTTCACCTGCGGCACGTGTGCAGGTGGGTGCCCCGTTACCGGCGTTGACGGCATGGACCCGAGAAAGGCCGTCCGGATGGCCGCCCTTGGCTTGGACCAGGAATTGATCGATTCACGCTTTCCCTGGATCTGCACACTGTGCGGGCGTTGCGAATACGCCTGCCCACAAGGGGTGGAAATCCTGAAAATGATGCGTCGGGCGAGAACCCTTCGCGAGCGGGACAAAGTTCCGGGACCCATCCATAAGGGTGTGATGATGTGCCTGGAAAGGGGAAACAACCTGGGGATTCCCAAGGACGATTTCCTGTTCCTGTTGGCGGATCTGTCCAAGGAAATGGAAGAAGACGAAGAACTTCCGGGCTTCTACGCTCCCGTGGACAAGAAAGGGGCCAACATCCTGGTCACCGTCAATTCCAAGGAGCCGTTCGGCGAGCCGGACGACATGAAGTTCTGGTGGCGCATTTTCTATGCGGCCCGCGAAGACTGGACCACAACGTCAACGGAATGGGAAGGGGTCAACTGGGGTCTTTTTTCAGGGGATGACGAGTCCATGAAAAAGGTCACCGGACGGATTGTGAAGCATTTGGAGGAACTGGAGTGCAGTACGCTACTCCTACCCGAGTGAGGACACGCCTATTTTGCGACTAGGCTTAGTCTGCAGACGTGGTACCCCGAAGTATTCGACAAAGTACGAGTTGTTTCCGTCCATGAACTTCTGAAGGAATACATTGAAACCGGACGGATCAAACTGGATAAATCCATCCATGAAGAGCTCACAACGGTTCACGACCCCTGTAATTACGGTCGAAAGAGCATGAAGACTTTCGGCGAGGCGTTTTTCGAAGAGCCTCGTTGGGTGACCCAGCAGTGTTGTGAGAATTACGTGGAGATGCACCCGAACCGTATGAACAATTTCTGTTGCGGCGCCGGCGGCGGTGCCTGGGCCATGCCCTATGATGCGGAACGGATCTATTACGGGCGCGTGAAAGCTCAGCAGATCATGGACACAAAGGCCAAAATGGTCATTGCACCCTGTCACAATTGCCGTGATCAGATCATGAAAGGCCTGACCAAGGAATTTGATCTGGATATTGAGACCAAGTACCTGTGGG
The DNA here is from genome assembly GCA_963663335.2 of Desulfatiglandales bacterium. Taxonomy (GTDB): domain Bacteria; phylum Desulfobacterota; class DSM-4660; order Desulfatiglandales; family Desulfatiglandaceae; genus NaphS2. The sequence continues at coordinate 635,718 of CAXXLN010000003.1, forward strand.
AACTGGTAGCCGATTCATTGGTGATCGAACCGTGGACCGAAGAGGAAATCGAGAAGAGCAACGCGTTGAAAGTAGCCCAGTACGAACGGGATGAGATCGATCTGGACGAGGGATGGTAGCAGGCTCTTTGCGACTCAAACAGACTGATACATAACGCATAAAATAAAAAAAGGCCCTCGGATTACCGAGGGCCTTTTTTTTGAAATATTATTTAACTTTCAAATATAACAGGGCCCGGCCGTCTTCCTCTTTTACGCCCAAAAATTCGTGCCCCGCCTTTCTGGCGAATGCAGGGAGATCGTTTTTCGTGCCCGGGTCGGTGCTGATGACCTCCAGAATTTGACCCGATTTCATGCCGCCAATGTGCTTTTTGGTTTTGAGAAGCGGCATGGGACAGCTCAGCCCGCTGGCATCAAGCGTGTCGTCCGGTTTGATATTATCCACCATGATTTTTCCTCCGAAGTTAGAGTTTGACAGGTTTAATTCTAATCGCTAAGCGATTGTTAATAAAATCCGAAAATTAACAGCCCTCGTCTTCAACAATTTTGAAGGCAGGTGCTTTCTTGGGCGTGGGCGGCGGCGGGGCTTTGGCTTCGGGAGCAGCGGCCTGTTGTTCAGAACGTGTGGACGTATCGGGCATGACGAGGTTTGCGTTTTTTTCCACCTTTTCGGCAATAGCGAAAATCACAGCCTGATCATAATTTGCCCAAGCGGCCAGAGACGAAGGATCCGCCTGAACCGCTTTTCTGAAATATTCCTTTGCATCCAGGTATTTGCCCCTTTGATAAGCTTCCTGTCCGTATCGTATCATCTTTGCACAGAGGGCTTTGTCAACACCTTGCTGTGAAGACTCTTCCGCCTGCAAAATGGGCGGCAACAGTAAAGACAATGCCAAAAAAAGACCGATAAGGGTTTTGAAGAAAAACTTTTTATCCATGAAAATCTCCTTTTTGGAACATCCTAAATAACGAATACCTGCATTTAATAAAAATTAACAGCCATAGGGGTTTTTGTCAATATGGGAAGCAGGATTGGTGTGCCTTTTGAAATTTCTTTTCCGCTTGAAGTTGGGTCCGTTTTTCATTATGTGTGGATTTTCCAAACGGTACCATAAATATTATAAGGAGTATTTATCGATGTCTTTCCTATCGGAAAACGAATCCATGCCCCAAAGTCTGATGCCTGAGCTGAACCGATGCCCTGAAAAGCTCTCGCGTATCCATCTGATGGGGGTTTGCGGAACAGGAATGGCCTCCCTTGCGGGAATGCTCAAATCGCAGGGATACGTGGTTACAGGTTCGGATGCCAATGTTTATCCCCCTATGAGTCTGTTGCTTGAATCGCTGGAAATTCCTGTTTTTGAGGGATATAAACCCGGGAATCTAATACCGGAACCGGATATGGTGATTGTGGGCAATGTGATAAGCAGGATGAATCCGGAGGCGGTTGAGCTCTCACGCCTGAGGTTGTCGTATCTTTCCTTTCCTCAGGCCATCCGGCAGTTTGCCATCCGGGATAAAGAATCCATCGTTATCAGCGGGACCCATGGCAAGACGACCACTACTTCGTTGATTGCCTGGATACTGGAGAGGGCGGGAATGGATCCGAGTTTCATGATTGGGGGCATACCCCGCAATTTTGAAACAAATTTCAAGCTGGGCAAAGGGCGCTATTTTGTGATTGAAGGCGATGAATATGATTCCGCTTTTTTCGATAAAGGGCCTAAATTCCTTCATTATAACCCATTGTATGTTATCCTGACCAGCATTGAATTTGACCATGCCGATATTTACCGTGATCTGGATCATGTGATCGGCAGTTTTAGAAAGCTGATTGAGCTGATTCCATCCAATGGATGGCTTATTGCCAATGGTGACGCTGAAACCATTTGTAATGAAATCAATCGCGCAGCATGTTCTATTGAGTCCTACGGTTTCAAGGCGCGCAATCAGTGGCGGATCGCTGGTATGGCCGATTCGAAAGCATTTACCCTTGTTGATGTGGTCCATGAAGGGCATGCTCAGTCTTCCTTTGAAACGCCCCTCTTTGGCCGTCATAATATTTCAAATTGCCTTTCAGCGGTTGTTTTGGCGCATGTTTTAGGTGTATCTCAGGAGGTCCTTTTCGAAGCTTTGAAAACCTTCAGGGGGGTGAAACGGCGCCAGGAGATACTCGGCGAAAAAAACGGCATCATGATCATGGACGATTTTGCCCATCACCCTACGGCTGTGAAAGAAACTGTCAAAGCTGTGAAACAGAAATATCCCCATCGGCGTCTGGTGGTCGTATTTGAACCGAGAAGCAACTCCAGTCGACGAAATATTTTTCAGGAGCAATACGCCGGTTCCTTTGATGACGGGGATCTGATGATGATTCGTGAACCTTCCATGGTGGAGAAAATTCCCGCTCAACAGCGTTTTTCAGCTGAACGGCTGGTGTCCGATCTGAGGGAAAGGGGGCTTGAGGCCCTTTCTTTTCCGGATACGGATTCTTTGCTGGAACAGTTATTGTCCGGGCTCAAGAATGGCGATATCGTGTTGATCATGTCCAACGGTGGTTTTGATAACCTTCAGCAAAGATTGTTCGATGCCGTATGAAAGGCAGTTGTTCGAACGGCAAAAAAAAAGAAAGACTTCTGACTGGATTGGGTCAGAAGCCTTTGGGGGGAGTGTTTTTTTTGGTGCCGGAGGTCGGAATCGAACCGACACGAACGCAAGGTTCACTGGATTTTGAGTCCAGCGCGTCTACCAGTTTCACCACTCCGGCAAAAGATTCTTAATTCTATGGGGACCTAGAAGATATTCCTACGCACTCAAAATCTATAATCAATGATTATATAAAAATTGTGAAAAGATTGTCAATATCATATTGACATGAATAACGTGTTTCTGTTATTAAAAGTCAGTTTCAAGGGGCTGTAGCTCAGATGGGAGAGCGCATGACTGGCAGTCATGAGGTCAGGGGTTCGATCCCCCTCAGCTCCACCAGTAAATACAAGCACTTACGACAGGGCGTCGTGAGTGCTTTTTTGGTTTTGGTGACGTTTGGTACAAGATTGGTTGTTGCCTTTCATCATCCCATTCTCTCAAATCACGGGTCCGTGGTTTGCTTTGTCCACGGCTGAAAAACTTATAGTGAATTGCATGGGAAAGAATATGAAAACAATTCAGGCAGTAGGTCTCCTTTTACTCATTTTTGCAGCATCCTGCGTTTTCCACAAATCTTCTACTCCTCCGCCTTCCTATGAAGTGTTGGCCTGGAACGACCTGGGGATGCATTGTTATGACAAAGACTTTTCAACTTTTTCCATTCTCCCGCCGTATAATACAGTGTGGGCGCAGGTCATTGAAAAGGGTTCTCCCCCCCGTGTGGTAACCAAGGGGTTAACCGTCTCCTACGCATTCGAAAACAATACCCGTTCCTCGGATAAGACCAATTTCTGGGTGTACGCCGAGAAGCTTTTCGGGGCCAAGCTTCAGCTGGATGTGGGTCTCACGGGAAAAGGGCTCAAAGGAAACATGGACGCCGTTGGGGACCATTTTATCGCGGAAGGAATTCCGCTAACGGAAATATGTGATGACGGCAGTACCCTTCATTATCAAACGGCCATAATCACGGTGAAGGATGCATCGGGAACCGTTGTGGCGCAAACCCGATGCATTGCGCCGCTGTCGACGGAAATGCACTGTTCAACCTGCCATGACGATGGCAGAAGGAAGGGCATCGCCACCGGCAATTATAGAACCAATATCCTGGCCCTGCATGACCAAATGAGCGGCACGAAACTCTCCATGAACCGCCCCGTGCTGTGCGCTTCCTGCCACCCTTCAAATGCTTTGGGAACAAAAGGGACTCTCAGTTCCCTGTCACATGCCATTCATCGCCGACATGGTTTCATGCGGGACAGTCTCCAGAGCTGTTACAATTGCCATCCGGGAAAAAACACACAGTGCCTCAGGGGAGTGATGTTCGCCAAAGGCAAGACTTGTGCAAACTGTCACGGGAGCATGCGGAACGTGGCCGATACCAAGCGTCAGCCCTGGCTGCAGGAACCTGACTGTGGCGCGTGTCATCCCTACGGGGCCGAACCCGGCAAGCTTTATCGCATGTCCGTGGGGCACGGGGGTCTTTATTGCGAGGCCTGTCACAACAGCACCCATGCCGAATACCCTTCATCCATGGAACGGGACAATATGCAGCCGGTCCGAATTCAGCAGAATCCTTCATCTATCAAAAAATGTGATGCATGCCATTTGGGAGATGTTCAAGGATCGCGCGTTCCCCATTCAGCGAAGAAAGGGCGATCTTGATGGATCGTTCCCTTGTAAATAGAGAGCAAACCCTTAAACCTAAATGATGTAAGGAGGAATGAAAAATGAAGCCCCAACGTTATTTGATTTCATCGGTGTTTTGCGCAATCCTTTTTTTCGGTGCGGTATGGCTGATTCCGGCTGTTTCCGGTGCCGGAGAGGCTAAAAAGAGTAAGACCCTCGACAACCTTCAGGCAGCCTACAAAGGCGAAAGCAACGCAAACGCCAAATATCTGGCCTATGCCCTGAAAGCAGAGGAGGAGGGGTATCATAAAGTAGCCCGGCTGTTCCGGGCTGCGGCCAGTGCCGAGGAAGTACATCTGAAGAATCATGCGAATGTCATCAAGGGGATGGGGGGCACTCCCGAGGCCCACATTAAGCTGCCCGAAATTAAGTCCACCGGGGAGAACCTCAAGGATGCCATAAAAGGGGAGACTTACGAACAAACGATCATGTATTCCGAATTTCTGGCTCAGGCGGAAAAGGAGAAAAACCCGGCAGCCGTTCAGACCTTCACCTATGCTCAGGAAGCGGAAGGGGAGCATGCCGCACTCTACAAGAAAGCCTTATCGGATCTTGATAACTGGAAAAAGGCGGATGTCTATTTTTATGTGTGTCCGGAATGCGGCTACACCGTGATGGGGAAACCCGATTTCACCTACTGCCCGGTGTGCGCCACCCCGGAATCGGATTACCTCGTGATCAGTTGACGGGGAACCGCTCCGCGCAAAGCATCAATAGAAAAAAGCGCCGATTTCCCCGGATCCCGAGGGAGGGGGAAACGGCGCTGAATTTGTGTTCAATGGACGGATCCGCTAATCAAACACCAATTGGTTCTTCTTGATCTTGGCGTGTGCCGCCGAAGAGGCGGAAAATGGGGAGCGCCGTCTGTGATGCCCTTTACCTGAGTTTCCTATCGATATACCTTTCCGGAACCTGTGTTACATAAGGCTTTCGGGAGATGCACAGCCATAACCCCCCGCACAGCAGTCCGATCAGGAGATTCATTATCCCCAAAACCAGAATGGTATTGCTCCAATTGAGCGATATGACGGTCATTCCGATAGCTCCCATGAAGATGCCGAAACAGCTCATCAGCGACGATGCGGATCCCGTATTTTCCCGTTGCTGTTCCAGCATCAAATTTGCGCCGGGCGTTCGCATGCCGCTGGTGCAGATGGTTGCGGGCAACAGCAGCATGGTGAGAATCCAGGGATGTAAGCCTCCAAAAAGTGATATGAATAGCCCTCCGGCCGAGACCATCGCAAAACAGATAATGATGAGCGATCTGCGTCTGTACTTTCTGGAGATTCGCATGTAAATCATCGGGCCGATGATCATTCCAGCGGCATTCAGGGCGAAATAGTAGCTGTAAGTCTGTGCACTGAGCCCGAAACCATTGATATAGATGTAGCTTGATGAGGCGATGAAAGCGAGAGCCGGGAGGTTCGGAAGTGAAAAGAGGGCCAGCAGCGAGGCAAAGTGTGGATTTTTTATGACTTTGTAAAGCCCCCCCAAGGCCAGGAGGGCAGAGCCCGTATTGCGCCTTTTAATTGTTTCTTTGAGTGCGACGCTTCCGGCCAAGGCCAGCAGGCCGATAAACGCCAGGGCCAGGAAAACTCCCCTCCAGGACATGAATTTCAGCAGGAAGGCGCCAAGGACCGGGGCTGCCGCTGGCGATATCAAAACCATGGATTGGACCATCGCTAAAATCGACTCCCGGCGCCTGCTGTCATAAACGTCCTTGATCATGGCAGTGGCCACGGCAAAGGCACCGCTACCGCCGATGGCCTGCAGAATGCGAAATGTTATCAGGAGGTAAATATCCGTGGCGCCCGCACAGCCCATGCTTGCTGCGGTATAAATGGGTAATCCGATCAGCAAAACCGGTTTGCGCCCGTACTTATCGCTGAGAGGTCCCCAGAAAAGGGTGCTGGCGCTGAAAAATACAAAAAATAAGATCAGCGTGAGATTCGCAAGATCGGCGGAGACATTGAAATAATTCGCCATTCCGGGAAGTGCGGGAAGATAAAGGTCTGTTGAAAGCGGAACAAAGGCGCTGAGAATTGCGATGAGTGCGATCAGTCCTTTTTCTCCCAGATATTTTTGTTTGCGCTCAGGAGAGGGTTCGGGCAATGTTTTTTCCTCGACGGATTCAAAATGAAAGCGCCGTTTCAAGCGATCTTCATGGAACGCATGGAAACGGCGCTGATTTGGTGTTCAATGGACCGGTCTGTTAATCAAACACAAACTCCTTCTCCTTGATCTTGGCGTGTGCCGCAGCCAGCCTGGCAATGGGAACCCGCGGGGGGGAGCAGGAGACATACGTCATCTTGATGTGATGGCAGAACCGGATCGATTCAGGATGTCCGCCCTGCTCGCCGCAGATGCCCACCGTCATGCCGGGCCGCGTTTTTCGGGCCCATTTGACCGTCAACTTCATGAGCCGACCCACTCCTTTGATGTCCAAGACTTCAAAGGGGTTGTTCTTAAGGATACACAGCTCTTCGTATAGGGGCAGGAATTTGTTTTCAGCGTCTTCTCTCGAAAAAGAGAAGGTCGCTTGTGTCAGGTCGTTGGTGCCGAAGGACATGAATTCGGCCAGTTCAGCGATTCGGCCCGCGCGCATGCAGGCCCGGACCACCTCCACCATGGTGCCGAACTCAAGGGGGATGGAAAGTCCGAATTTCTTTTCGATATCCTTTTTGATTTCCGTTACATAGCCGTGAACCCATTTGAGTTCCTGCAGGGTGCATACCTGGGGAATCATGATTTCCGGTTTTACCCGGCCCCCCTCGCGAATGTGCTCGGCAGCGGCCTCGAGCACGGCCCTGATCTGCATGGCGTAAATCTCGGGGTAGGTGATGCCCAGTCTGACCCCCCGGTGTCCCAGCATGGGGTTAATCTCGGTCAGGTCCCTGACCTTCCTGAGCATGCGTTCCTTGTTTTCAATCATGGGGCCTTCCAGGTGCTTGGCCTTGAGTTCTTGCAGGCCCTGCAGCATGGTGTCGAGGCTGGCCGCATAACGCCCATGGAGTTCAGGGTCAAGGATCCGGAGCGTGTCAGAAAGGTCCGACATGCCTTCAATGGTTTGTTTCAACTCCCCGAGCTTGCTAATTTCGCTGGTGAGTTCATCCGCGGAAGGCAGAAATTCGTGAATGGGGGGATCCAGAAGCCGGACGGTCACCGGGTATCCATCCATGATGCGAAAAATTTCCTTGAAATCCTTTCTCTGGAAAGGGAGGAGCTTGTCAAGAGCGATCTGACGTTCGGCGGCGCTCTCCGCCAGGATCATTTCCTGGACCACGGGCAGTCTTTCAGGCTGGTTGAACATCCGTTCCGTTCGACAAAGACCGATTCCCGCCGCGCCGTATTTTTTGGCCTTGGCAACCGCCCCGGGGGTATCCGCGTTGGCCATGACTTTAAGTTCGCTGATTTCGTCCGCCCATTCCAGCAATAACAGGAGGTCGTCGACAAATTCAGGCTCAATGGTGGGAACACTGCCCCCATAGACATTCCCGGTGGTGCCGTCGATGGTGATCGTTTCCCCTTCCCTGAGGTTCATTCCGCCAATTACGGCTTCGCGGGCAGCGTCGTCGATGACAATGGCTTCACATCCGGAGACGCAGGGTTTGCCCATGCTTCGGGCCACAACTGCTGCGTGGGATGTTTTGCCGCCCCGGCTGGTGAGAATTCCCTGGGCCGCGAAAAAACCGTGAATGTCTTCAGGTTTGGTTTCCTGTCTTACCAGGATCACTTTTTCTCCCAGTTTTGCCTTGCTCTCGGCCCGGTCCGCATCAAAGACCATTTTGCCAGATGCGGCCCCGGGGGATGCCGGCAAGCCCTGAGCCAGGACATCCGCCTTGGCTTCCGGATCGAGGCGAGGATGAAGGAGTTGTTCCAGCATGTGGGGCTGAATGCGCAACAAGGCTTCTTCTTCGGAAATAAGCCCTTCATTCACCATATCGATGGAAGTTTTGATGAGGGCGGCGGCATTCATTTTTGCGGCTCTGGTTTGCAGACAGTACAGCTTTTTGTTTTCAATGGTAAACTCGAGGTCTTGGACTTCACGGTAGTGATTCTCCAGCGTGTGCCGCAATTGCATCAGTTCCGGATAAACGTCTGGCATCTCTCTGCGTAATTTCCGGATGACATGAGGGGTTCGAATACCGGCCACCACATCTTCCCCCTGTGCGTTGATCAAATATTCCCCGAAGAAGCGGTTTTCCCCGTTGGCCGGATCCCTTGTAAAAGCAACACCGGTGGCGCTGTCGTTGCCCATGTTGCCGAAAACCATGGTGCAAATATTGACCGCGGTTCCGTTGGCCATCTCTTTGGTGATCTTGAACTCGCGCCGGTAATCAATGGCCCGTTTTCCCATCCAGGAACCGAATACGGCTTCGACGGCCATGTTGAGCTGCGTATAGGGGTCCTGGGGAAAGGGTTTGCCGGTCTTTCTTTCCACAATTTCCAGAAATCCTTTGCAGATTTTCTTGAGTGCCGCTGCATCCAGATCAACATCTTTTGCTACTTTGTTTTCTTTTTTGATGGTGTCGAAAATAAGGTTGAAATCTTCGCCCTTAATGCCCAGGGCGATGTTTCCGAAAAGCTGGATCAGTCTTCGGTACAAGTCGTATACAAACCGTTCGTTCTTCGATGTTTTGATCAACCCTTTAACCGATGCATCGTTGAGTCCCAGGTTCAGGATGGTGTCCATCATGCCCGGCATGCTTATGGCGGCGCCGGACCGGACCGATACCAGGAGGGGGTTATTGGCGTCGCCGAATTTCTTGCCGGTCTCTTTTTCAAGCTCGGCCATGGCGGCGCGAATTTCTTTGGCCAGTTCGGGATTAAGACCTGATTTTTTCTGTTCCAGATGGTCCAGGCACGCTTCGGTGGTGATGACGAAGCCCGGCGGTACGGGGAGTCCGATCTGGGTCATCTCGCAGAGATTGGCTCCTTTTCCTCCCAGAAGTGTCTTGTTTTTTCCGTCCCCTTTGCTAAATGGGTACACAAACTGTTTTTTTGCCATCATGACCCCCTTTCTTGATCTCTTTTTCTTATGTATTCAAATAAATAACTGAAACCCAGCAGGGCAGCGGCCAGGGCAGCGATAGTAATGAAGGATTTATCGTTAAAGAAAAACTGGGAAATAAAAAAGGCGAAAACGGCCGAGAGAACCGCTCGAAAAATAAGTTTGTAGAATTTATTCATAACCTTGTCTGATGCCTCTTTTCAGGGCTTTTTAAAAGGAATAACCGTGCCCTGTTTTTCAGGGGGTTTGGATTTTTTGGTCTCCCCGTGGTCTTTTTTTACCTCTGTCAAAACACTTTTCTTGACCTTCTCCAACCTCATGGGTTGTCCGCCCATGGTAAATTCTTCTCCTTCTATATAAGCATCTCTGAGGATCCATGTAACGGTCTGCGTGGGGACGGTGAGCAGCAACAACGTGATGTGATACCAGTCTTTCTTCATGTCCGGCCTGATATCTTCCACACGAGCAAAAACAGTGGGGTTGTTTTCATGATAAATCAGAACTACGTCGCCTTCTCTGGCCATAAGGGGCCTCTCTAATCGGTACTGTCAAGGACGGAACCCGGATTCGTCCTCAATTTTTCCACTTTGGCATCAAAACTGCCGCCCAGGTCGACACCCATCTCTTTTGCGCGTTTTTTGGCATGAAGCCCGATGTTTCGTGTGTCTTTAATGAAAGAATCGCTTTGCCTGGTGGACGGATCATAGCTTTCAATTCGGTCGTTTTCCGATTGGTGATAGGCGACTCTGGACACCAGTCGTTTCAAACGGGATTTTCCGCAATCGGGACAGACCAGAGATTCGGCCTCATCCGCTTTCATGATGAGGCACTGAAACTGACACATGCAGTTTTGACATTCATATTCAAAGATGGGCATAACGTGGAGATCTTCTTTTCAGGCATAAAAAATACATTTAAGGATTTCTTCTTCTCTTCAGCCCATATACATATCAGAAAATTCGCATTTCCTCAATGGAATTTAAGCGAGGGTAGGCTTTATCGTTTCTGTTTTCACCGCTATGGGAGTGGCCTCCATACTCCAAGATGCCCTATTGGGCGGAACCGGAAATCGTCGATGCAATTTTGAGTAACCTGGAAACACAGGACTCAAAAGAAGGGATGAGGGACTGAATTTTTTTGTGTTGCGACCACGCCGCCAACTGAACACCTGCAAATGATTTTGCCCCTTTGTTTGATGGGTTTTCACTCGACATCCGCACATTACAGCGGCGGGTCCGACCAACCGACAAAGAGGCCGTGGCGGCGGAAATCATGAGAAAATCGCTCATGGAGGCGCGTGATGCCTGTCGCAATTCGGGAGGAACGGTTGCGGTCGCTCGCTTTAGTGTCGCCAAGGATAAGACAGTTCGGCAACTCTGGCTAAATCACTCTTCCGGTAATCTTCAATTACATGATATGGGCAAACTTTCGTCTCCTAATGACAGTCTACCGGAAAGTCGACCAGATGTTGTGGTTAGCCTTTTTCGTTGGCAACGAGTGATACATAGAGACTATTGCCTCGGATTCCATTCTCCAAATACGTTGGATATTACCGGTCTTATGTCCTCCAAAAAACTGTCAGTTCCACGTATCTCTCAACCCTCAGTCCGCCCCCCTCCCAATGATGGTATCACAACCATTCGGCTGCGCGAAATCGTTTGTGATATCATTTCGACCGAAATAGTGGAGTTGATCTCTTGAGACGCATGAAACATTTTAAGCCACAATTTGGAGATGGCTCTTATCTCAGGTCATGAGCTTTTTCAGAGATCTAAGTGATATCTCCGTGCACAAGAAGCCCTGAATCGCTGTTTATGTAAAACCTCATAGGGTACAAAACTGGTGGGGAGATGGTGACCCCGTGCCAGAAGCCACCTGACGATTTTACTTAATTGGCGACAGGCCAATCCTGCCGACAAAAGGACCGTGTGATCCGTAATCGTCTCTCTCCATAAATTGCCTATTCCAAAATTCCCTTTTCACTACTGTTTTATGTAAATTGTGGAACCGTTTGCACCATGGAATCCAGGTTGGACCGTAACTTTCGGTGCTGTAAAGGTAACGGTCGCACCGTTTTCGACTGTTACATCGCTCCCTAATGTAATGGCCGTGGCATTGGAGCAGGAGCAGGTGGTGCCTGTACGGTATATGGCATTGGTAATCACGCCGTTTCCAGGGCAGTCGGGGCACCCTGTCTGGGTGAGGGTGAAGGTCTTCCCGGCGATGGTGATCGTCCCCGTTCTTTCCGTTGAGGATGATAGTGCCGTATATGAATAGCCCACCGTCCCGTTCCCCGTGCCGCTGCTCCCGGAGGTCACCGTGATCCATGCCGCATTGCTCGTTGCAGTCCATGCACAGGTACTGTCGGACGCCGTAACCGATACACTCCCGCTTCCGCTCGCTCCACTCACGGAGCGAGTTGCCGGGAGAATGGAATAGGTGCATGCCGCTGTGGGCTGAAGATTGACGATACTGACCGATAGAAGCTCCATGCCTGAATAACTGCTCCCCCAGGTCATGGTGTGATTGCTGTAGTCCCAGGTGTCATGGATATAGACCGTATTACCGGTATCGTCATAGCCGACACCGACTATGGTATGTCCCGCGAGGTTAAGCATTACAGGCCGGCCGGCATCGATCTCCGCCTTGTACTGGGCAAATGAAAATCCTCCGGCATATCTATTATCTGTTGGTTGATTATAACAGGTGGTAACGGTATACCCCCTGGCTTCGTAAAAAAGTTTTCTCCCGTAAGTTCCATCATTCCAGCTTAGGGTATGTCCATCGGATGAAGTCGTCTCCATAGCATTACAGGTTAATTGGCTTGCTGAATTATAGTTCCAGAAACTTGTTGACCCATCAGTGCTGCCATAGGCGGACTGACTGGTCTTCATATAATCGCCAATCGCATTCCCCCAGGTGTGCTGCGTCCAACCGTTTGTAATATAGGGGTCCTGAGCCGAACTCCCATACTTAACCCAATAATCGTCGATGGAACCGCGGGTCGTCCTTCCGTCAACCCCGTTATGGGAGGCGGCTAACGGAAGATTCGGATACGTTTTGTACCCATCCGACCAGGTCGGCCATGAGCTGTTATTCAACGGCATGACCCCCCCATCGGTGGGCCCGGTATACATATTCGGGAACCCGTTCCGGTCATAGTAGCCGGCGATCATGGCGCCGGAAACCGAAGAGCATCCGAAGACCCAGTTAAAAGCGGGAACGGTCATGGTGTTGGTGCCCCTTGTCGGGTTGGGGTCGGGCAGGTCGACGGGCAAGCGCTCAAGCTCGTAGCCCGGGGGAGGAGTCGGCGGGCCATTGATTATTTCTTTGACGAGACTTGTTCCGTCGCTATACGTTATGGACTGGGTGCTGAAATATTTATTGATCTGTTCCAACGGGCCTTGCCCGATCTGGATTGGAGGGCTTGGGTTTGCTTCCGGAGGTATCTTTTTCTCCTCGGCTTGGGCAGAAGGTAAACAGAGATACAATGCTATCGCAAGTATTGCAGTCATTACGGATGTTTTGTTGATCCGGGGAAATAATGCAGTGTCCATAATTTCTTACCTCCTATGATGTGTAAAGGGCGGGGTAAAAGTGAAGCGGGTGGCGGACTAAAACCGTGACACTTGGTCCATATATGATCTCAGAGTTTCCTGTCAAGGCATATTTCCCATCAATCGTTGATTTGCTGGTTTATGTACTCGTCGGTTGCCCGTTTGGGTTCGGGCCCTTTCCTAATTGCTATCAGCGTCTGGACCGAAACTTGATAAGGCGGATTACGCTTCGTTCGTCGCAGCAGTTACCGTCTGGATATCTCCCAGATTCAGTACACCCAAAACGTGACATATTTGGTATATATCGCAGATTATTTCAGTCAGTTATGCCTTTATGATATTTCAAAAATCAAACCAATACGGGCATAAGACTTTTGTATCACATCCCCCATGATTTCTCAAAGCTGCGAGATGTATCTTTCACATTTCAATTGGCAAATCAAACGGATGTTTTATATAGCAGCAATTCTAATTTTGGCCCCAATTTTGAGAGGCGTATAGGCGCATTGATTCTCACGGGACTGAGATATGAAGTTATTTCTCAACATATTCACCCTCCTCAAATTCCCCTTCATGTTTGGTTCCATCAGGATGGGTGTAAGTTCCTTGTCCGTTAAATTTACCGTCTTTGAATTGCCCTTCATATTTGCTGCCACTAGAAAAAGTGTAAGTCCCTTGTCCGTTGAATTTGCCGTCTATGAATTCACCTTCATATTTGCTGCCATCGAAAAGAGTCAAAATCCCATTCCCATGTTTGTCACCGTCCTTCCATTGCCCCTCATATCTTGTTCCATCAAGAAAAGTATAAGTCCCGAGTCCGTGTCTTATACGTTGAAATCTTGCCCATTTATATTCACCTTCATAGACTTGACCATCTGGATATTTCTTTTTCATGTCAAATCACTCATCAGGTCCTTTCTTGAAATCATGTGAAAACGCTTCAAGAATTATTGCTATCCTTTTCTATAGCATTCATTAGTTCTTTCCTCTTTTTAAGATATGAACGTAGGTTTTTGATTACATCAATAAAAAAAAATATTAGAATAATAGCAAACGCTGCAAAGAATATATATTTAATTGACATTGTTGAAAATCCTAAATAAAATTAGATACTTTTTTACTTTTGCCTGTTACAAGCAGAATAAACATAAAAACAAAAAACATTATTATCAGTAAAGCGTCCATTATCCTTTAAGCAAGTTCTTATTCAACTAAAGGGACGGTCGTCTATTCTTGGACCTATGTTGGATATTAACGGTCCTATATCCTACAAAAGAATGTCAGTTCGATGCATCTCTCAACCCTCAATTCGCTCCTCTCAATGATGATATTACAACTGTTCGACCGCGAGAAATCGTTTGTGATACCCGGTCAACAGCCTCCGCATGAAGGTTGCCAAAGAAGAATCTCCCGTTCGCAAAAGAAAGTTGGCATGGTTGGCTAAGGCGGGCTATGCCCGCAACCCAAGATTTTGATATGACTCTGAGTCGCCTCTTTTGTAAAATATGGAGCAATCAAACACCGTCCAAAAACGAAAGAGGTGACCCATGAAAAAACTTATAGAAAGGTTTTCAGATCTCGTCAAGGGTAGCGTTACTGGTTTTGATCGAATCGTTTTTAAAGGATTCATTCTTCCCCTGATGTCGGCTAAGGGCGCAATGCGGTTTTGTGGATTCAATAATATCCTCGATAAAAATTATAAGAAATGGATGATGGAACAGCGCAAGTGCTTGATTGAAGCTGCGGATCAATATGGCAAAGACAATTGTGGACAAGGCATTATCCCTGCAAAAATCAGCCGACACCTCCGATTACTTCGGGCTCATGGAATTATCCGAAAACTTCCAAAACAAAACAGATATCAGATGACACTCAAAGGGGTGAGGTTAACGAACATATTGAACGCATTTCTAGCCGCATCAACAGAACAACTCCTTAAAATTGCAGCATAAGTTTCTTGTTTTTTGTGACAGAAAACTAGGTGATAAGGTCTCATATTACACCTTCGGTTCTTTCCACCAGGGGTAGAAATCTGGCATGTCCTTTGAGGGGCGCATGGTGAAGGCGGGCGGGCGCTTTTCCATGAAGCTCAGGACACCTTCCCTTGCATCTTTCTGCTTTCCCGCCCAGTAGAAACAACGCGAATCCACAAGGTGGGCAGACTGAGGGTCTTGTTCCCCTAACCCGTGCCAGAGAAGGGCTTTGTTGAGTGCCACGGAGACCGCGGAGGTGTTTTCCGCGATTTCCCTGGCGATTTCCATGGCCTTTGAGAGCACCTGATCTTTCGGCACAACATAATTGAAAAGTCCGGAAGCCGCTCCTTCAACTGCACGAAATACGCGTCCCGTATAAGCCAGTTCAGTGGCCTTGGCAATTCCAACGATTCGGGGGAGAAACCAGGAGGAACACGCTTCTAAAACGACACCGCGTTTTGCAAATACAAAGCCGATCTTGGCGTCTTCAGCTGCGATGCGCATGTCCATGGGAAGAGTCATTGTGATGCCGATGCCAACGGCGTGTCCATTGATGGCGGCAATAACCGGCTTCCGGCATTTGTGTATCGCCAATGCCACCTGTCCCCCACCATCACGATGATTGCCGAGAGTTGTTTTTGCGGATTGGTCAAAGGTGGAACCGCCTCCGGAAAGGTCAGCCCCCGCACAAAAGGCATTGCCGGAACCTGTTACCACCACGGCGCGAACCGCATCGTTCACATCCGCTTCAGCGAAAAGAGCGATCAGTTCCTCACGCATAACGGGTGTAAATGCGTTCATTCTGTCAGGACGATGAAGTGTTATGGTCGCTATGCCCTTGTCAATTTCATACCTGGTCTGGATAAAATCCATTCGGTTACCTCATTATAAGAATCATATCAAAATCTATGACTGTTTCATGCATTTCAAAGGGAAATACATAAAATGAAACAAGCCTATTGAAAAGTCAAATCATTTCTGAGCAGCCTTTGGATATGGAAATTCAAAACGGTGACTTCTGCCGAAAATCAGGACCTTTTCGTTGCTAAATGGCCTCACCATTTCATTTGTTCTTGATTTCGAACGAAATTCAACCTAATCTCCTCGGGTAAAGTGTAACGTAGATTCATAAATCGCAAAGGAGAGGAATGACTATGGGTTGTAAAGAAAAAACATGGATGGTTCTGGTTGTCGTGACGGCGCTGGGATTGGCCCTGGCAGGGTGCGCGGCGCTAAACAAAAATAGTGTGACCGATGTGGAAGGGCTGCTCACAAGGGCCGGATTCAGCAAAATGGTGGCGGATACACCGGAAAAACTGGCCCATCTGAAGTCTCTGCCGCAGCATAAATTTATTCCTCACCAACGCGATGGCAGCAAACAGATTCTGTATGCGGATGCCACCTATTGCACCTGTCTCTATGTGGGTGATGAGACCCAGCTTGAACACTACCGCCAGCTTGAAATTCAGCAGGGTGAAAACCAACTTGAGCTGCTTTCTCAACCCGATATCGTGACGGGGACGGAATTCTCTGATATCTGGGGACCGTCCAAATAGAAAGGGCAGGACCAGAATCACATCGGTCAAGTTGCAGCTGAAATCTTTGCTTTTTGAGTTTTAAAGCATTGTTGACTGGGGGGCGGCGTGGGCCAAAAGCCTCGGCCCTTTGCCGCTCCGCGGTATTAAGAGTGGTTGGGTGCGTTTTTCAGGCCGAAAGGTCGCCTGTTCCCAACGTCTCCAATGTTTCCGATCCGTGGCTTTCGGACGGATTTTCGAATTTAGGGTCGTCCTTGGGGAGAGGAATCACCTTTGCCCCGGCTTCTGCGGTCAGGCGATCCGCCTCTTTCCTGGCGGCTTCTTCTTTGGCCTTTCGGACCAGCTTTTTTTCGAGGTTTTGGACCTTTCGGGTCAATGTGTCGATTTTTTCGGTGAGCTCTGTGACCTGTTCCCTGCTGGCCAGATTCATGAGATCAAGGGCTTCGTTAATTCTCTGATCGGTTTTTTCCGAAATCCATTTCTTCAGGTCTTCAGCCCGGTTCAACATGTCTTTCTTGAGTCTGCTCCCCTCTGATGGTGTGATTTCTTTTTCCTTAACAAGCCTCTCCACCAGTCGGTCTATCTCCTCATCGGCCATGGTGAGGGCTCGATCCCACAATGAGAGATATCTTTTTCCGTAATCCACCAGTGTGCCCGGACCTTTTCGAAGGAGCTGGATCATGACGTTGGAGGCGCCATTATCGGATTGTCCCTGTTTGGTCCGTGCAAGGATCTGGGAAACAGTGGTCGCAGTAATGTCTTCTCCTGTCTTGTTGTCCAGAACCGAGACTTCTTCGCCTGCCTTGAGCAATTTGGCGATTTTATCCAGAGTAATATACTGCTTGCTGTTGGTGTCGTATAATTTTCGGTTTGCGTATCGTTTTATGTTGTGCATGTCTGCCTCCGAGGGTTATTGAGTGTGCAAGGGTTTTCCGAGGTGAAAGATCGCCGGTCTCAGGCCGACTCGTTCCAAAGCCGGCCTGAAGATCGGAGGAATATCAGGCAGCGCATTGTTTGCTGAGGGTGTTCAGCTTCGTATTCAGGGTGCGTACGGTTTTAGAGAGTGTTTCCATGTCTTTCTTGCTGGGCAGGTTCAACCGATCCGGGATAGACTCAAGGCTTCTGGATATTCCTTTTTCAAAAGCTTTCTTGCCGGGGATCTGTTCGGTGATCTTTTTGCCTCGATCCAGAAGATCATCTGCCATCTTTCGAGCGTCTTTCTCCACACCGGTATAAAAGTCCTTGCCGCCGTCCATAATATTCTCCACTATTTTGAGGAAATCTTTCCGGTAGCCGTCTGCCAGATCCTTGCTGCTGTCAAACAGATCGCTCCATACTTTTTTCGGATCTTTCTTCATGTCTTCCACAAAATTTTTGCCATTATCGAGGATCTCGCCAAAGGTTTTTTGAGGATCGTTTTTCATATCCACAACAAAGTCTTTGCTGCTCTCAAAAGGTTTTGTGACGTATTTTTCATTGTAGTCCTTGGCAGTTGCCATCCAGTTTTCTTTTGTCTTGTTTAGCGAACGGACTGCGTAGAAACGGGACTCAGCCTTTTTTTCTGTTTTTTTAGCTTTTGCTTTGCTACTCTGTTTTTTGGTTGCCATCTTTGAATTCCTCCTGAAAATATTTGATAAAGGTGTTTGTTGTCTTTTTGTTGCCGTGTTGTTGATCTGAATTATAACGCGTTGCGTCATTTTGTCAAGGAGTTTGTTAATTTTTTTTCTTGAACGGTGCTTCACCTGGGTGAAATTTTCCCTTGAATAGGCGTAATATATTGGATATGCAGTGCTTTAATTTATTGGGGAGACCTTTATGTCGAGTCTGATATTTTTTTTTCTAATTGTTGTCTTTTTCTTCTTGCCGTTATTTTCCTACCTGATTTTCTGGTATGAGGCAGCCAATTCCGCTTATGGCATGACCCTGGATCACCAGTCGGATGGTAAACCGTATTTGTGGTTGCTGAGAGGTCTTCTATCCAGCATCTGCAGCAATGTTGTGGTGGCATCTCTTTTTCCCCTCGGTTTTATCAAAAAATTATGGATGCCAGGCCCTGGCGCGGCTAAAGGGGGGCCAACTGTGGTGTTGATTCATGGAATCTACCACAATGCCAGCGCATGGGCTTACTATCGTTGGAGGTTGAAACGAAAAGGATACAGCCGAATCTACGCGTTTTCATTTGGCAGCTGGAAAACGACCTTCGAGGATGTTTACGAAAAATTTGAAGCCTGGATGAGACGGGTTGAAAGAGAGTGCCCCGGCGAAGATATGGTTATGGTGGGTCACAGCCTGGGCGGGCTTCTGGCAAAGACTTACGCGGACAGGATGGATGAAGCTCACGCTTCGCTAGTTCGGAGGGTCATCACTCTGGGAACGCCTTTTATGGGGAGTAAAATGGCAGTGCTCGGTTTTGGCGCTCTGGCAAAGAGCCTTCAATACCAGGGCACCCTGGTCAGGGAACTGGGGAAATATCGCCCTTCTACGCAACTGCCTTGCGTGGCCTTCTGTTCACCGGTTGACAATATGGTCCTCCCAACGGAGTCCTTGCTCCCCCCCGCCGGATGGAAGCAGGAGCAGACGATTCCCATGGGACACACGGCGGTGCTGTACCACGGACCGACCTTCAAAAGGGTTTTATCATATCTAGAATGAGTGATTATATGCAGTGATTATATGCGAGGAAAAGGCCGATAGTTGCCATTGAGGGCGCTGTAAGCCGGTACCGGTGTGTTGGCAAATACCTTCGGAATTTTGAGTGAGACCCGTGCAAGGTCCTTCAGAAACCAGAAAATCACCTTTTGCATATCCAGGAACACCACCAGGCTGTTGCGGTAGAGGGACCAGGCCTCCTTCATGAACAGTTTCAGAAGGCGGAAACGAATCGTATCATCCACCAAGGATGTGGCGGCGGCCCAGGTCATGTATGCATCCCGGTCGAAGGTGGGGTCCACGTCCGAAAGAACGCCTCTCAGGGTGACCATAGCCTTTTCATACATCATCAGGTCAGATGAAAAGACCACTCCCTCATGGGTGAACTTTTCAAACAGGTATTCTATGGAAGAGAGAATTCCGCTGGTCCCGTGACCCTGCATTCGAATCCCTTCTCCGATAATACGTTTTATGGCTTTTCGGACGGAAGGGTTTCTGGAAAGTTGCCCCTGTGTGATGATATCGGCCGTGTAGAAAACCATGTTGGTGCTGCCCGTCATGAGTCCCAGCGTGAGCAGGATCATGGCGAACCGCTCAAGCTTGTTCAAATGCCCAAGCATTCCCCAATCATAAAAGATGAGTTGGGGACGTCCTTTCAGAAAGGTATAGGCCACGTTTCCCGCGTGGGGATCTCCGTGGAAAAGCCCCCCCTCACGAATGTCTTGAATGGGGCGGAGGATGCATGTTTTCGCCAGTGCGCCCGCCAGTTTTCGACGCTGTTTTTTCGTGAGATGATCTACATGGGTAATCTTTTCACCGTCCACCCGGGTCATGACGGTCATGCCTGGAGTGGACACCTTAAGCCTTTCGGGGACCACCACCGTCTTGTTGTTTCTGAAATGATGGCCTGCGCGATCGATATTCTTTTGCTCGGATTCCAGATTTATCTCATTGGCCAGTATGGTGCTGACTTGCGACAGAGTGGCGCTGAAATTAAAATCGCCCAGATCCCAATTGGCTTTATTGCGGTCCAGGAAAACCATTAGGCGGTCGAGAAGCGCCAGGTCCGCGGCCATGTCCTTCTTGACTCTGGGTTTGACGATCTTCAGCACCGCCCGGGATGTCTTTTTTTCCTCTTTTGACGTGACCTGTGCCGGCACCACGGCACAGACCGAGGCTTCAGCCAGGATGCGCTTTTGCGGTATGATGGTTGGCCCGGGTGAATGCTTTTCAATTTCCTTGAACAGGGACGGGCGAATCTGGGAGTAGGACAGGGTCTGAATGTTGTCTTCCAGATCGGTGAGTTCATTTTTGAAGGCCGGTTCCAGTCCCGGACTTCGACAGATGATCTGCCCTAATTTTTGGAGGGTGGGCATGTCTTTTATCAATGTAAAAAGACGTTTGCCGAATGATGCGTCTTCAGGGAGGAGGAGTTGATCAACAATTTTGGGAGCCAACCGCGAAAGGGGCATTGATGACATCATGAAAACCATCCCTTCCCTCACCACCGGTTGATATTTTTCATAGCGCTGGGGCAGAAAAGACTCAATCCCCGTTGACAAAACCACCTGTCGAACCAGGTCCTCCAGCATTCCCCTGGATCTGGCTTCCTTGAGCAGCCCCGTGGCACGCCGTCGCATTCTGGCGAGGGTTGCTTTTCTGCCGTTATGGGGCTTCAAAATACCCATCAAGGCAATCATCGTCACTTCTGCTGTCATGGGTGCTGCCTTGGGATCATGGCCGTTTTGGGCCTTTTCCGGATGGTCATATCTATTTTCTGCGGATTTCATGATAGAACTTTTGTCATAGGGTTCATATTTATTTCTAAATATAACGCGTGGCGTCATGTTGTCAATGGGCTGTTTTGGGTGGGGCAGGCGAGATCAACGGACCTGCTGAGAGGAAAGGTGTTGAAATAGAAGAGTGGGATCTTTTCAGGCAAGTTTCTTGTCCACCTCATCATTCAGTTGGCGAATCCGTCCCGCCAGCGATTCTGCGCCGCTTTCTTTCGCGTTTTGAAGGTCTTTCCCCCACTGTTGGAGCTGGGCGGTGTCGATCTTTCGAATATCGTTCGGTTTTGCCCACTCCATTCCGATTTTTTTCCCGAGGGTTTCAAGCATTTTCCCCATTTCCCCTTTGTCTTTGGGCGAAAGGCCCTTAAGAACGTCATTCATGCGGGATTTCCATCCTTTAACCAGAAATGTGCCTTCATAAAATTTTTTGTACCATTCCTGCTGGTCTTTATTTTCCATATGCAATCTCCTGTAAAGTCAGTCCGGTTCAGGATTTCCGATTTTCATGTCCATGTAAAGTGCTTTTTCCTATCATAAATCAGTGCCTTAATCAATAGCATTGTTCTCCATGGCATACCTGTTAAACATCATTGGTGTGATGCGCTTGAAACGATTGACATTGTGAATCCTTGCTGAAAAAAAGCATTTGTGGTATCGGTTTCGTGGAATAGAATTGTTTTTGACGGAAAACGGAAAGGGGAGGGGGGCATTCCCCTGGAGGGTGATGCCATCCAAACCCATGCGGTTCAGCTGGGTGTCCAATTTTATTTTTGAAATTTCAAGAACTGGTTTTGTTTACAATGGGTATGGAAACAACTGCCACAAAGATGTTCCTGCAACTGGATGAGGAAAAGCGGGAAAGAGTTCTCGGTGCCGCCATCAACGAATTTGCGGGCAAGAACTATAACAACGCCAGCATGAACGAGGTGGTTAAATCCGCCGGTATCTCAAAGGGTGCGCTTTTCAAATATTTCAAGAGCAAGGCGGGTCTGTTTGCTTTTGTGTATAAAATGGCCTTGGGACGCGTGAAAGAGTATCTCAGACAGGTTCGTGATGAAAGTGAAGCTGACGATTTCTTCACGCGTCTTCAGAAAGTGATGTGGGCCGGACTTGATTTCATCAATGTCCATCCCGGTTTGGCGGCTATATATTACCGCATTGTGTTCACCGGGGACTCGCCTTACAAACGGGAGATTGTGGAAGAGGTCCACCGGGAATCCCTGGAATTTATAGCATCCCTCATTCAAAAGGGGATTGAAAAAGGCGAATTGAGGGGGGATCTGGATCCGGCGCTTTCGGCATTTATGGTGGAGGCCGTGGTGGACCGGTTCGTTCATGCCCATCATGAGCAGTTTCGAAGCCGGCGCGGCAAAGAAGCCCACGTGTTCTCCATGGACGCGAACCATGAGATCCAGGGCATCATGAAAATCCTGAAAAACGGTATGGCTGGATGAACCTCTGGATTGTGGCCGCCATGGCGGAAGAACTCTCCCTCTTAATTTCAGCCGCCGGTGCTCGGTTGAATGGTCAGGTGTGCGGGTCTCCGTGGTATGCGGGCGCCGTGGGGAATTGTGCCGTAAACCTGGGGGTCACGGGCGTGGGGATTGCTTCCGCATGTATGACGTTGGGAGCTGTCTGCACCATGCATCAGCCCGATCTCATGGTGATGGTGGGGTCGGCCGGTTCATTGCCTGGCTCCGGTTTGGGAACAGGGGATATGGTGGTGGCGGAAACAGAGATCCTGGCGGAACTGGGTGTTGTGGCAGGTCCGGGTATTGGCGATGCCCAGGCTATGAAACTGCCGGGGGTCATTCAGGAAATTCAACTGGATCAATCGATTTCCGCCCATTTGTTCGACCATGCCATGAACCTGGGCAAGGCTGCTTACGGCAGATCCCTGACCGTTGCGGGGGCCTCGGCAGACCATCATCAGGCGGGCGATCGCGCCAGGCATTTTCGTGCACTGGCGGAAAATATGGAGGGGTATGCGCTGGCCCTGGCAGGAGAGCGATTTGGATTCAGGACGGCAGAAATCAGAGGTATCAGCAACGAGGCGGGGAACCGTGACAAATCCCACTGGGATTTTGAAAACGCCATCATTCCAGCCCAGAAAGTTGTGCTAGAATATTTAAGGGCAAAAAATGAAAACACTCAGTATCGGATATTCAACATGCCCAAATGACACTTTTATATTTGCGGGTCTCACCGCCCACGAGGGGAATGCATCGCTGGCCTTTGAACCGGTTCTGGCGGATGTGGAGACCCTGAACCGCTGGGCTCTGGAAGGGCGGCTGGATGTTTCCAAACTCTCCTTTTTTGCTTTCGGACAGGTGAGAGACCAGTATGCCCTGCTGCCTTCCGGGGGGGCTCTGGGGCGCGGTTGCGGACCCATACTGGTCACCCGAGGTGAAAACGATCTGAGACGGCTGAGAGACGGCACCCGAAAATACAGGATCGCGGCACCCGGAAACCTGACAACGGCGCGCCTGCTCCTGACCCTTTACCTGGGATACGAACCGCAATTTCAGCAGATGGTCTTTTCGGAAATCATGCCGGCGGTTCGGGATGGCGAGGCGGACTTCGGGCTTGTCATCCATGAGGGACGGTTTACCTTGAATGCATACGGTCTTCACTCCGCCCTCGATCTGGGGCAATGGTGGGAGGCGGAAACCGGGCTTCCCATTCCCCTGGGCGGTATTGCCATTCGCAGGGATCTGGGCGGCGATATGGCCAAGACTGTGAACGAACGGATTCGTCAGTCTCTGACTCTGGCGGAGAGCGGATCATCCGTGGTCAAGGATTACGTCCGGATCCATGCCCAGGAAATGGCGCCCCGGGTGATCCGGCAGCATGTCGATCTGTATGTGAACCGGTTCAGCCGGGACCTGGGTGAAGAAGGACAAAATGCCGTGAAGGTCTTGCTGGACCGGGCGGAAGAGGCCGGGCTGCTTCAGCCCGCCGCGTTGCCGTTAATGGCCTGTTAGCAATATCAAAAAAAAGGAACATCTTCCATGAGAATCCTGATCGTTGATGATGAGCTTGTGAGCCGGGAAAAGCTGCGAAAGATATTGGGTGCCTTTGGGCAATGTGAGGTGGTCGATAATGGGGAAGACGCCTTAAGTATTGCCACGGGTCAAAACCCTCCGGACCTGATTCTCCTGGACATCATAATGCCCGGAATGGATGGATACGAAGTCTGCAAAAGGTTGAAAAAGGACCGGAAAGCGTCCAATATACCGGTTATTTTCATATCGGCAAAAAACGCACACGACGATGAGACCCGAGGTCTTGGACTGGGTGCGGTGGATTACATCAAAAAGCCTTTTTGCCCGTCTATCGTAAAAGCCAGGGTCCGAACCCATCTCGAACTCAAGAAATACCGTAATCATCTTGAAGAACTGGTTGCGGAACGCACCGCTGAACTTGAAAGAACAACCCAAGAGATGCAGACCGAAATCGCGGAGCGTAAGGAGCTGGAATCCCAACTCTGGCAAGCGCAGAAGATGGAGGCCTTGGGGAATCTTGCAGGGGGTGTGGCCCATGACTTCAACAACCTGCTCATGGCCATACAGGGACGTGCCGCCATTATGCTGAGCCATAAGGATGCTTCACATCCGGATTTTGTACATCTTGATGAAATAGAAAATTATGTCCAAAAAGCGGCTGATCTCACCAAACAGCTCCTGGGCTTTGCCAGGGGCGGCAAATATGAGGTCAAGTCGACAGACATAAACGAGCTCATCAAGGAAAGCGCAAGGCTGTTTGAGCGGACAAAAAAAGAGATTACGATTCATTCCAAATATCAGGAAGCGGTGTGGACGCTCGAAGTGGACCGGGGGCAAATAGACCAGGTGCTTCTAAATCTTTTTATAAACGCGTGGCATGCCATGCCCGGAGGGGGCGATATTTTCATTGAAACGGAAAATGTCACCGTTGATGAGCGTTTCATCAGGCCATTCGAGGTTAAGCCCGGAAAATATGTGAAGATCTCCATCGCCGACACGGGATTGGGCATGGATGAGGCGACCCGGCAAAAGATATTTGAGCCGTTTTTCACCACAAGGAAGATGGGAAGGGGGACGGGACTTGGCCTTGCTTCCGCCTACGGCATCATCAAGAATCACGGCGGGTTTATCGATGTATACAGTGAAGTGGGACAAGGGGCTACTTTCAATATCTACTTTCCAGCTTCTGAAAAAGAGGCCATAAAAGAAAAGACAGGGGCATGGGGTGTTGCGAAAGGGTCTGGGACGATTCTTTTAGTGGATGATGAGGAGATGATCATTGATATCGGTAAAGCAATGATAGAGGAATTGGGTTACAAAGTATTGTCGGCAAGAAGTGGCAGGGAGGCCATAAAAGTCTACCAGGAGAACGGAGAGAAAATCGACATGGTGATTCTGGATGTGGTCATGCCGGATATGGGCGGTGGTGAGACATATGACCGCTTGAAAGAAATCAGTCCCGGAGTCCGTGTTCTTCTTTCCAGCGGGTACAGCATTAACGGCCAGGCAACCGAGATGTTATCTCGGGGTTGTGACGGTTTTATCCAGAAGCCGTTTGATTTGGAAAAACTGTCACAAAAGTTGAGAGAGATCTTAGGGACGGGACAGGAATAAATAATGGCATCAGGAGAAATACATATGGACACATCAAACGACACACATCTCAAATCGGTCGGCTACATCCTCTGGCTATTCGGGTTTACAGGTTCCCATCGATTCTATTACGGGAGACCCGTCACCGGAACCATCTGGTTCTTTACCTTGGGGCTTTTCTTTATCGGCTGGATTATCGACCTTTTTCTCATTCCCTCCATGGACCGCCTTGCCGATTTCAGGTACCGCAGCGGAGAACTGGACTACACCATCGCATGGATTCTGTTGACATTTCTCGGGTTGTTCGGCATTCACCGGTTTTATATGGGAAAGTGGCTGTCCGGAATCGTCTACCTGTTGACCGGCGGTATTTTCGGCCTGGGGTACCTGTACGACCTATGGACCCTCAACGATCAGGTCTCGCTGATCAACAGCGGGGTCTAATAATCACGAACTTTTGACCCCTAAATCAGAACAACCCCGCGATCACCGCCAGAAGAAGACTGGCCGATACCAGGCTGTTGACTTTGAAAAAAGCCATGTCCAGACGGGTCAGATCATGGGGCGTGATAAGCCGGTGTTCCCAGATCAGAAGGCCGCCCGTGATGATTGAGAAGAGATAAAAGCCTATCCCCAAAGATGCCAGTGCCCCCGCCAGAATAAACAATAGAAAAGCCGCCACATGGCTTAATGCCGCAACTTTCAGGGCCTTTTTTGTTCCCAGCCTGGCGGGAATGGAATGAAGCCCCATATCCCGGTCAAATTGAACGTCCTGACAGGCGTAGAGGGTGTCAAACCCCGCGGTCCAGAAGATGACGCCCAGCCCCAGCACCATGGGTGCCGCGGCGAATGCGCCGGTCACCGCGATCCAGCCGGCCACGGGGGCCATCCCCAGGGCCAGGCCCAGCAGATAGTGGCAAAAAGGGGTAAACCGTTTGGTGTAGGAGTAGCCCAGAAGCACCACCAGGGCGAAAGGCGCCAGTTTGCCGCACAAGGGGTTGATGGCCCATGAAGCCGCCAGAAAGACGGCAATTGAAATGATGACCAGGCCCCACACCCGGTTAACCGACAGGGTTCCTGAGGGGATTTCCCGGTTGGCGGTACGTGGGTTCTGTGCGTCCAGGTGACGATCGGCGATGCGGTTAAAGGCCATGGCCGAGGCTCGGGCCGCCGTGAACGCCACCGCCATGAGAAGCAGCACGAGGATGGAAGGCATCCCCCGTGCCCCCAGAACAGCGCCGGTAAAGGCCAGGGGAAGGGCAAAGAGGGTATGTTCGATCTTGATGAGGGAAAAAAGGGTTTTTAACATTACAATCCCAGATTTTTCCAAATCCCGTCTATTCGGCTCACCACATCCGGTGACATCCTGATCAGCTCCGGCCACCCCCTGGTGTAGCCTTCGGAAGGCCATTTGGCGGTGCAGTCCACCCCCATCTTGGTTCCCACATGGGGGAGGGGGGCGGCGTGGTCCAGAGCATCCACGGGCCCTTTGACCACGGTAATGTCACGCCCCGGATCCACATTGCCGCCCAGATGAAACAGCACCTGTGAAAGGTCCTGAACATCCACATCCTTGTCAAAGACGAAAATCATCTTGCTGAACATCATCTGCCCAAGCCCCCATATGGCCTGCATCACCTTCTGGGCATGACCCGGATACGCTTTGCGAATGCTTACGAAACAGAGGTTGTGAAAACACCCCTCCACCGGCAGGTTCATGTCCACGATTTCAGGCAGCTGCTGTTTGATCAAAGGAAGAAACAGCCGTTCCGTGACCTTGCCGAGCCACTGATCCTCCATGGGCGGGTAACCCACGATGGTGGCGGGATAGATGGGATCCTTTCTGTGTGTCAGGGCGGTGAGGTGAAAAACCGGGTAGCTGTCCGCCGGGGAATAATATCCCGTATGGTCTCCAAAGGGGCCTTCGGTTTTCAATTCACCCCGATTGACATACCCTTCCAGCACGAACTGGCTTTCAGCGGGGACTTCCAGATCGCATGTGATGCATTTGACCATTTCCACGGGCTTCTGCCGCAGAAACCCCGACAGAAACAATTCGTCCACACCATCCGGAAGCGGTGCGGTGGCGCAGTAGGTGGTGATGGGATCCGGCCCCAGGGCCACGGCCACGGGAAACGGTTCCGTGGGCGAGCTCTTCCTGTAATGCTCTGCTCCGTCCTTGTGAACATGCCAATGAAGACCGGCGGTGATCTTGTCGTAGACCTGCATGCGGTACATTCCGAGATTTCGTTTTCCCGTCCTTGGATGACGGGTGATGACCACGGGAAGGGTGATGAAAGGACCGCCGTCGTCCGGCCAACAGGTGAGGACGGGGAGTTGGGTCAGGTCGGGATTTTCGGTGTTGATGATTTCCTGGCAGGGAGCGTGTTTGACGGTTTTGGGGAATATATTGGCGGCTTCCTTGAGTTTGGGCAGCAGTTTTAACTTTTCCACCCACCCCTTGGGCGGTGCGATCTCCAGGAAACGGGCAAACCCCCAACCCAGATCGTCAAGGGTCTCAATTCCAAATATGGCCTGAATCCTTTCAAGGCTTCCGTACAGGTTGGTGAGTACCGGAAAGGGGGAATTTGCGGGATTTTCGAACAAAAGGGCCGGGCCGCTCTTCTTGACCACCCGGTCGGTGATTTCGGTTATTTCGAGACGGGGGCTCACGGATTCCTTTATCCTAACCAGCTGCTTTTTCGATTCAAATGATTTGAGAAGGTCCTGAAGATTCTTAAAGGGCATGATGGTCTCCCTGAAGGGGTTGATTAAAAATCGGTTTCAGCGCCAGGTTTTGGGTGGATACCAGCGCTTCGGCCGCTGTTCTTGCGCTTTTTGCGTCCAGCTCCACATAGATCATGGGGTTTTGGTTTCCCGGCCGAAGCGTTCCCCTGTTGGGGTAGTCCATGGCCCGTCCGCCGTTTACGGTGCCCATCTTCAAAATTACGTCGGGCTCAAGGTTCGGGAAATGCTCATGGATAAACCGCATTTCGTCAAAGATGCTGAGAGTGGGTGTCGAGGCCAGGGAGTCGGTGCCGATGGCCGGTTGAATCCCCAGTTTCAGGAACCCTTCAATATCGGGTAGTTTCCGGTGCAACATCCGGTTGGATCTTGGGCACAGGCACACATGAGCGCCGGTTTGCGCCACTGCCGCCATTTCCCGGGAAGTAATCTCCAGAAGGTGCACGGCCAAAGTGTTCTCATTCAAGAGTCCCATCTCAAGGGTCATCTCAACGGGCCTTTTCCCGAAGCCATTCCAACCGGAAAAATCGATTCCCATGCGGGTCATGAAATCGGCCCATGCCCCTTTCCCCTCTTTTAGAAATTCCAACTCCTCCCGGGATTCCGCCAGGTGAAGGCAGAACCTTCGTCCCAACCGGGCGTCTCTCTCTTGAACCCTTTTAAGCAGTGTCGGGCTGGTGGTGTGGGGGGCGTGCGCAGCCCAGGCGTGACGAACCGTGTTTCCATCTTGGGGAAGGGGCGGCAGTTCCCGGTCATTGCCGAGGCATTCCATCCAGACATTTGCGTGAAGCCCGGCGGTCTCAAAAATCCTGGCAACGGGGATGTGGGGGCCGAATTCTCCCACCAGCGCCGTGCCGGAACCTTTCAATGCCAGTACGGCATTTTGAACGGTTGTTTCACTTTCTTCCCGGGTTCGCTGGTTGCGGTCCTGTATCAGGCATTCAACCCATTTGATAAAGCCTTTTGAGGCATGGGATCTGGCTGAATCTGAAAGGGCCACGTGGGTGTGGGCGTTCACCAAGGCCGGCATCAGAACACCGGGCCCGTGGTCGATGATCCGGCCTTGACGGGTGGTGGTCCCGGCCCCGCTGACTTCCATGATCCGATTTTCCTCAACGACGACGCCGCCGTTTTCAATCCAGCGCCCCGGTTCGGTCATGACCCAGCGGGCCCTGTGAAGGATGGGGTTCATGGCGCTGCCTTTGGGGTGTTTTCCACGGGCTGGTACAGGGTGTTGCGCTGAACGGCCTTAAAGCCGGCCGTTTCAATGAGACGGATGATTTCCGCCTGGTTCATGGCGTTTCGGACCCCGGCTGACGCCACCACGTTTTCCTCAATCATGGTGGACCCCATGTCGTCGGCGCCGAAATGGAGTGCAATCTGCCCGATATGGTGTCCTTGCGTGACCCAGGATGCCTGTACATGAGGCACGTTGTCCAGGAAAATTCGGGATATGGCCAGGGTGCGTAAGTAGGTGGTTCCTCCCGCGGCCCGGCCGGAAAGGGTGTTTTTCCCCGGCTGGTATGGCCAGGGGATAAAGGCGGTGAACCCGCCGGTTTCATCTTGAAGTTCCCGAATGGCCGAAAGGTGCAGAATCCTTTCTTTAAGGGTCTCAACGTGTCCGAACATCATGGTGGCGGTGGTTTTGAGCCCCGCGTTGTGCGCGCTGCGCATGACCTCAAGCCACTGGGATGTGGATGCCTTGTTGGGGGATATCTTCCGTCGCACCCGATCCACAAGGATCTCAGCGCCCCCTCCCGGTATTGAGCCCAGGCCCGCGTCCTTGAGCCGTTCTATGACCCCATGGATCGGGATGCCTTCTTCTTGGGCCATGAACACGATTTCCGGAGGGGAATAGCCGTGCACGTGAAGGCCTTTGCTCTTCATGAAGGCCACCTGCTGTTCATGCCAGGCCATGTCCAGGTCCGGGTTGAGTCCCCCCTGATACAGTATCTGGGTGCCGCCCAACGAAAGGGTTTCGTTGCATTTCCGGTTGAGGGTTTCCCGGTCCATGACATAGGCGCCGGGGTCGTCTTTTTCTTTGTAGAAGGCGCAGAAAGCGCATGCCGACACACAGATATCCGTATAATTGATGTTACGGTCCACGGCGTAGGTGGCCGTCAGGTCAGGGTTGTGTCTGAAACGGGCATGGTTGGCCAGTCGAGCCAGGGTGAGAAGATCCGCCTTTTCATACAGGAGCAGGGCTCGGTCCGTGCCCAGCCGTATCCCCCGTGACGCTTTTTCAATGGTTTCTTTCAGTAAGGATGAGGTCATTTTTTAAGAGTCTTGAATCGGTTTATGGAACGTATCCCGCTGTTCAGGCACCAAGCCCGCCTCTTCGATGAGTTCCACCAATCGTTTCCGGGTTAACCCAATGGCGGTGGCGGCCCCTGCCTGGTGGGCGATGCGTTCCTTGACAATGGTCCCTTCCAGATCATCGGCGCCGAAGTGAAGGGCCGTCTGGGTCAGCTTGGGACCGAGCATCACCCAGTAGGCCTTGATATGATCGATGTTGTCCAGCATCAGCCGGGCCGTGGCGATGGTCTTTAAAATGTCCACGCCGGTGGGTCCGGGGAGATGATCAAGAGGCGTGTTTTTCGGGTGAAAGGGGAGGGCGATAAAGGCTTTGAAACCTTTCGAAATATCCTGCTGTTCCCGCAATCGGAACAGGTGCATCACCCGCTCTTCCAATGACTCCATATGACCGAAAAGGAGCGTCGCATTGGTGCCGACGCCCAAACCATGGGCCTCCCCATGAATTTCCAGCCAACGATCCGCCGAAATTTTATTGGGAAAAAGCGCTTCTCTGACCCGTTCCGAGAAGACTTCGGCGCCGCCTCCCGGCATGGCGGACAGCCCGGCGTCCTTCAGACGCTTGAGGCAATCAAGGGAGGAAATTCCCGCCGTTGAGGCCATATGGTCGATTTCAACGGCGGTAAAGGCTTTAAGCTTGAGATCCGGTTTGGCGCGGATCAAGGCCTTCAGCAACGCCGTGTAATAGTCAAATTCGAGATGGGGATGGCATCCCCCCACAAGGTGGATTTCCCGAAGGTCCGCCACGGGACTCTGAGCAATCAGTTCCGCCGCTTCTTCCGGCGAATAGGTATAGGCGTCTTTCGAATCGGGGGCTCTATGAAATGCGCAGAAGCGGCACCTGTTTTCACACACATTGGTGTAATTGAGGTGATGATTGGAGATGAAAAAGGCCTTGTTGCCATACCGCGATTGTTTAACAGCAGATGCAAGCTGCCCCAGACCGATGAGATCCGTTGTGTTGAAACAGGCGAGGCCGTCTTTCGGCTCCAGGCGTTCATGCTTGATGAGCTTCCGGCCCACCGTCCTGATGGCTGGGTCGGTAATGCCGTCAAGGACGATGTCGGGTAAAAATATGCTTATGGGTTTATGAGTTTCCATGAAAAATGTATTAAAGCAATCCTTTTTATTCTTATGCTGATATGGGTGACCACTCGGTCAACAATATATGCTCCGATTTCAATTGACAACCGTTTTCTTTGAAAAAAACCTGGCGAATTCCAATTCCGGGGAGCGTTTACATCATTTTCGTTACTGCGGAATACAGTGCCCTGGAATCTACCGCTGACCCTGTATCAGATAGAACCTTCTGAACCCGTTGATCTCCAAAATGAGGGCATGAATATACTTCTGGCGCGCGGTGGCGGCGGATCAGGGAATGGGCCGGGGAACAACTGTGATTCGGGATTTAGGGAAAACCGATCCGGAAAGGGTAATCCATAAAACCGTATGAGTCCTGATTATGGTTTCAATTTGTAGGGCAGTTTCATCTGATTGACCATGATGAGCGCTTCAAACTCCGGGTCCTTGTGAACCAGCGTCGCGTTGTAAATAAACGCACAGGCGCCTATAATCGCGTCTGCCAGAGACATACGATGAGTTGCCTTGAACTCTCCTCCCTTCAGCAAAATCGGCTCGGTCACTTCCGAGATGTGCTTGGCCCGGATGCTCTTCAGGGTGGCATACCTCAACTCGGCGATTTCAATGCCTCTGTACTGGATGCTCTTGTAATAGACTTCAAACAGGACCATTGAAGGCAGGAGGATTTCCCTGGTACGAAGGATATTTTCCACTAGTTCAGCACCTTCCTCGTTATCCATCATCGTAAGGACTGCCGAGGTATCGGGAAGAAAGAGATCAGTTTTCACGTTTTCCGTCCTCCTCCCTGTCCCTCAGCAGGCTCTCGGCAAGGTTCTCGCCTTCGGAACAGCCGCGCAGGGCGCCCACGGCATCTTCCGGAATGGGAATCAGTTTGATGACCGAGCCGGTATCAATCCAGACCACTTTTGTTCCAGGCTCTATGCCATATTTTCTTCGCAATGAGACAGGTACGACCACTTGACCTTTTTTTGTTATTACAGATTCCATTTTTTATCCCTTATTTTGAATTATTCTTACTTTTTCAGATAATATAGGCTGATATTAATTTTGTCAACCATGCGAAAAATGCAAATTCTGGGGACAGCATACCTGATTTGGTCCTTGTTTCGGGTTTCCCTTTCCGGTTTTCGAGGGCCTAATATTCTGCCCGGCTTGTCCTCCAAAGTTTCCATAAAGAATCACTCCCAGTGGTCGGCCGGTTCGTTCATGTCAATTAATAAATATACCGTCCTCTGAATTCTCTGAATTCACCCGGGAAACGTTAGATTCTTTTTACTTGACCCGCAATCCGATTATCTCTATGCTCGTCGCCAGAAAAGCGATGTATTATCACCTTATCGCCACCATTTATTAATATAGGTGTCGGCTACAAAACAATGCTTCCGATCCCACAAAATTGTCTAACCCGATTCAATCAAGCATTACAACTAAGCGCAGTACCCGTGCCTTTCCACGTCCATTGCCGGAAATGGCTCCGGTATTTACTTGATTTTTGCGGGAAATACCCACCTCCTGATGCCAAATCCGAGAAAATTCGATTCGAGGACGGGGTCCTCACGGTGCATGGCAAAGGCGATAAAGATCGGTCCGTCCCTCTCCCTCAAAGAATCATGCCGGAATTAAAGGACCCGTTAGAGACTGTGAGTGCGCAAAAAAAACTTACTCCTATTCCGGGGACAAAAGAGCTCAGGCGTTATCATCTTCACGAATCGCAAGTTCAGATAGCACTTAAAAAAGCGGTAAGGCGTGCAAAGCTTACCAAGCGCGTCACTTCACACACCTTTCAAACAATGCTGGGTCACGCCGATGTGAGAACGACAATGATCTATACCCATTGCGTACCGAGTAAAACTGTAAAAGAGGCAAGAAGCCCGCTGGACTTTTAATTCTTAGCATAAAAGTATGGGTTATTTGGCATAATTGTTGCTTTTATGGCCAACACCTCATTTTGGATGTTGAAGGGACGAAATCCGTCCCTTCAATACCTTGTTCACGGCGGCTCCGCCGCCGTGAATCGCGGTGCTGACTTCGTCAAGCACCTGGTCCCGGCGCTCCGCGCCAGAACCAGGTGCTTGACCGGACACCGTGCACCGCACAAGCAAGCTTCGCTTGCTTGCACGGCACACGGTGCCGGTCAGCACCGCGATTGGGCAACAAAAGGCCTTAGAGATGGAGGAATAAAATGCTTGTATGGGCTACTGAAATTCCAATCCAATCAGGAAGGACTGTGAGTGATCTACTTTCCTTGTCCAAGAGGTGGATATATGGAAGTCCGCATAATTCATGGAAGGCATCTGATTTCTCAGATGAACCTGATGGTGAATTTGTTGACTACACTCAGGAAAAGGAATCAATTAGGGTAATAAAATTCTCAGAGAATGATACCAAATGGGCTGGTCTTCGGCATATTTGGTCGGAGGGGGCAGAGCGTCAATGGGCTGCGGAGATTGTTGGTAGGGAGAGATCAAGTGAACTATTGGTTTCCGTACAACTTCACTGCGACCTTTACCATCCCAATCATGTAAAGCCCAAACCACGGAAACCATATATCATTAGGCAACTGCTCGAACAGCTTGGTGGCGGATTGGATGGTGGCCTCATTGTTTCAGACCAGCCAATTGTGCTCGCTGAAGCGGAAGTTGATCGTGCAGTTGCACTAATAACAGGGGAATCTGATAATCACCTTCCGGTGGTTTATGCTAGCGCAACATGGGAGCATCAGCCGGCAATAGACGCTTATCGTCTTGCTCAGTGGACATCTGGACTTGCGCATGTTGTAGTTGAGCCTTCCCGCTTTTTCTCGTTCGCTCTAGCACGAAATGTTAATTACTCAAATGCTTATGATGGCGCGGTTAGCATCCACTGGCCGCATGGTGGGGGTAGACAGGTCAGGTTCCTTCCCGAGCATCATGAATCACCATCGCGATTAGCAACAGTTGTCGCTGACTGTCTACGGCAGGCAATGACACACCTCCGTTTTACACCTGATTGCACCTGGGATTATATAGATGAGCTTGTGTCTAAGCAAAGAATAAAAGCTCTCCGTGAAACCGGATCAAGAGAGCTTGATGAGTATATTTCTGCCTTTGACTCTGAAATTGCGGCAAAAGATGAAAGAATAAACAAGGCAGAAACTGAAATATTGAGGTTGCGTTCGGAACTACAGTTAGCTGCTGCCGCCTCTCATACGGCTGCTAAAGGAATACTCAACACAGGCACAGAAATTCCATTCTATATGGGGGAAATTAGAGATGCCGTTTTGACAACCCTCAATTTAGGACGCAATCAGCTTTTCCATGACGGTCGCAAACGCCACATTATTGACGATCTTCTATCAAATAACAGTTTTTCGAATGACCAAAACCATATTGAAGACTTGCTTAAGTCAAGCTTAAACAAGGCCGGGGAATTCGGAAGTCAGGAAAGAAAGACTCTTGAGTCTATTGGATTTGCTGTTGAAGATAAAGATAGCAAACATATAAATCTTAAATTTCAAGGAGATGATCGCTACTCATTTACAGTTCAAAAGACTGGAAGTGATTGGAGAGGCATGAAGAATCTATCTAGTGAGATTTGTCGCAAGCTTTTTAAGTGAAAGACCGCTGAAGCATTTGAGGCATGAAATTACAACGTACCGTTACACCAAAAACAATCCGTTATGCCTCATAAATAAGGGATTAAAATGGCAAAACGCAGGATTGGCTCAATTAAAGGTGAATTGATATCTAAATCTAAGGAAGCTGCCCTGTCAGCAGTAAAAATATTCAATGACCCACTGATAAAATTCAAATCTGAGACCTTCATTGTACTAGTGATAATTGCATGGACATATTTACTTCATGCATATTTCAGGTCTAAAAGAATTGAATATAGATACTTTAAAATACATGGGAAAAGAAGGTTTTTCGATAAAACAAAAAAAGGGGCTTTTAAATATTGGGAACTTGAAAGATGTCTTAATGACCGATCATCGCCAATCGATAAAAATACGGCAAATAATTTAAGGCTGTTAATAGGACTAAGGCATGAAATTGAACACCAAATGACCTTATCCCTTGATGATTATTTAAGCGGTCGTTATCAAGCATGCATCCTGAATTACAATCATTATTTAAAAAAATTTTTTGGTGGCAAACATTCTTTAGATGAACATTTAAGCTATTCATTGCAATTCATAGAATTGTCAGAGGAACAGCTACAAGGCAAAAAGCTTGAAGCTGAAATCCCCGACCGTTTAAAAGCCTATATTGTAGATTTTGATGCCGAATTAGATCATGATGAGTACAATAGCCCTAATTATTCTTACCGCCTCATTTTTAAAAAGAAACTTGTAAATCGCCCAGGTCAGGCAGATAAGGTTGTTGAATTCATTGATCCGAAATCGGATTTGGCTAAAGCTATTGATAAAGAATATTGGGTAAAAAAGGAAGTCGAAAAAAAGAAATATAGACCGAGCGGTATTGTTAAGGCAGTCAACGAAGCTGGCTTCTCAAAATTCAGGATAAATCCTGAGCATGTTGAAATGTGGAAGTCTGAAGATGCAAAGAATCCAGGGAAAGGCTATGGAGTTGAGATCGCAGGTTGCTGGTACTGGTACGATTCATGGCTAAAACGATGCCTTGAATTATGTGAACTCGCAGGAGATAAATACAATTAAAATGAAGAACCATTTGACACAGATGAGCTGTCTGAGCTGGGGTCGGGCCAAGCAAAACGCCATAAATTAAGGATTGCAATGATTGCATACCAAGCTAATTCAGCCGACGCAAAAAGCCGCGCGGCTGATCAACGTCCGGGATGACCGGTTCACCCCGGACGTTCGATGTAAGGAGTAAAGAATGGCTTTGGTGACACTCCTGAGAATTGACAACTTCGCCCCAGCTAAAGATGTTCGGCCGTCCAGCCTCTCTGACACGGTAATCACGTCCGTGCGTGGCCTCGATGAAAGCGATGAGATTGAACCATGGGTTCAAGGTATTTTAAACGACACCAACCACACACCTCACGGACCTTCAGAGATTGTCGATATCCTAACGCACAAGATGACTGTGAGAGGTCATGAAGGTCTAGGTGCGTTCATACTCAAGGGTAAGTCATTCCCCACTGTTCGCCCGAGACATGTGAGTCATCAGATCTTCAGGCTTGAGAGAATCGCAGAATTATCGTTTATGGTATTTGCTGCCTCGGGAAATGTACTGGACGAAGTCAAGGAGCAGTTTGTATCTACGGCAAGACGTCTTGGTTGTGACTACTGCTTCCTCGATGCAAATGACTTGGCACGGCTCTTCGTTGCATTTGGGTATCTATGCCCAAGAGATGGGGAGAAGATACTGGGTGGTCGCTGCACCTGTGGGTATTCCCCCCAGACCCGCACGTCAAATGTACTTCAGCAGGAAGCCTTGCGAGAGCTTTCACTCTCACACTCCCTCGGCAACAGAGCCGGTACCGTTATCCTCCCGACCGGCGCTGGCAAAACACGAGTTGCCGCAATGGATGTATCACGGAGTAATCCAGAACTGTGTGTCTATATAGCACATACCCATGAAATACTGGAGGACGCCGAGACGGAGTTCCTCCGAGTATTCCCTCGGGACCAGGTTCAAAGATTTGATAAGCGTCCAAAGGCAGAGCGCCTGAAGAGGGTCAACCTAATAACCATACAGTCTGTATCTCGTAATCTTGAAATCTTTCGCGGCAGATCTGTGGACTATCTCATCATTGATGAATTCCATCATGCTGCTGCCAGAAGCTATCGGACCACGGTTGATACGCTCTGTCCTGAGTTCTTACTTGGACTAACGGCTACCCCGTTTCGTGGTGACCGGCGAGACGTATTAGCACTCTGCAGCGGCAATGTAATTGTGTCCTATGAGATGAGAACGGGCATCGAACTAGGAATCCTCTGCCCTTACCATTACTTCGGTTGTTTTGACGATGTTGACTACTCAGGCATCCAGCACAATGGTGTCCGATATGACGTCCGCGACCTGGAACGCGCTCTAATTGTCCCTGAACGTGATGCCGCTATCATTGGCAAGTGGCGTGAGAAGGCAGAGAATAAGCCAACACTCGCCTTCTGTTGCTCCCATCATCACGCTGATCGTGTGGCTCGTAGTTTCAGAGACTCAGATATCACAGCGGAATCCTACATTTCGACCACTGAGAGACTGCGTAGGGCTGAGCTTCGAGGAGCATTCAGCTCTGGTGAAATAAAAGTCCTGTGTGTAGTCGACGTCTTGAACGAGGGCGTTGATCTACCGTTTGCGGAATGCCTATTGTTCCTACGACCTACAGAATCGAAACGTATCTTTTTGCAACAACTTGGAAGAGGCTTACGTCATTTCGTTGGAAAGCAGCGCTGCATAGTGATTGATTTCATCGGGAATTTCCAGAACGCATACCGCATTGTTGATTACCAAGGACTGGATCCCTACGAAGACACAATCGCAAGCCCTGGAACAACGTTCGCACGCACTGCCAAGGAAACTCTTAATCTTCCTCCTGGATGTATAGTCGAGTTCGATGAGCGTGTCATTGATGTCTTCGGGAACCAGACTCTTGATCCTGCTTACGCGACGCGTCACAATATTGGTCGAATACTGATCCATCGATACCGGATGCTTGAGCGAAGACTCGGTCGTAAACCGCGCAAGATTGACGTGGATAGGCTATGCCTGCTGCATAGCGAGTTCTATGAATCTGTTTTCGGTAGTTGGCGTAGATTCGAGACTATGATGGAAGATTGACATCGAACCATCGCTTCCAACCGACGCTCGTACCTCGCGCGGCTGAAGCGCACGTTCTGCTAATAAATGGGTGATAAATGTCAAGAACACTTTCTCAATCTGATTTAAAACTACTTTGGTATAAATCAGGCGGGCGATGCGCTGTATGCAGAAAGGAATTATCTCTGGCTTCAAACGGTGGCATCATTGGTGAGATGGCACATATTGTAGCTCATAGTGATAATGGCCCTCGGCCAGATTCAGATTCTAAAATGTCAAATCGTGATTCGTACGAAAATCTCATTCTATTGTGTCCGACTCACCATACGGAAATTGACCAAGATGTCAATAATTGGCCGGTTGATAGAATCATGAGAATAAAAAAGGAGCATGAGAACTGGGTCCACGATGCCCTTTCTGCTCCAATAGATAGTAGTAGTTCATGTGCATCTTCAAAATGTTTGTTTGTGTTATCTGGCCCTTCCGGAGCAGGAAAAGATGTCTTGATCCACAGACTCATACGCCGACTTGAATCAAATCGACATTCAGCTACAAATTTACGAAGATTTACGACACGCGAGCCAAGGCCTGACGAAATATCAAATACTCCATTTACGTATCTTTCATATAATGAATTTATGAAAAGAGTAAATATGAAAGAGATTGGGTGCGTTCATACATCACTAGGCCATACATACGGCTGTGATCATCATTTTTCCGAAGAATCTCCTCCAAGCACTGCGATTTTTTATAGCATGAGAGCTTACAACTTTTTACCAGAAATAAAGAGAGAAGCAGAATCTGTAATGATGAATGTTAGAAATATACTTGTGCTGGCAGATAATGACTCGATTAGATCACGTATACTCATGCGATCTGCTTCATCAAGAGATAAATTAGAACGTATTGAGACATCTCTCAATGAGCTTTCTTGGCTTAAGATGAATGAAGATTTTAAAGAAACGTTTTTTGATAAGATCGTAGATAACTCTGATATGTCAAGATTGCGGGAAACAGAAGAAGAAATTTATAAATATGTAATTTATACATTAGATGAGATTTCAGAACTAAGAACATGGTGGAGCAGCAGAACCAGGCGGTTCACTTGACGCCGAAAACGTCTGCTGCCTGACGGGCAGGTCTGTTACGGCGCATGTGACCTTGTCGTTAAGTGCCTTGATTGGAGAAATGTAATGGCTATAGAAAGACCATATAGAAGAACATGTCGCCAGTTTGTAGATGGCAGTTACACGGAAGGGGGCCGTTCAGGGTATATTTTACACCCGAGATTCGCCCAATCGCCGGAACATTATATACGTGCGTTTTTGATCATTTTAAAAGACCTCCAAGAACTTTTCGATTACATTGAACCAGCTGATAAGAACCTATCCTGCTATTCTTACCGTATTCACGCCTTGTTACTTCGAGCCTGTGTCGAAGTTGAGGCTAACTGTAAAGCTATTCTAAAAGAAAACGGTTATATTAGAGCTGGCGATTGGAACATGGGTGATTACAAGAAAATTGAAAAAACACACCTTCTTTCGTCATACGAGGTTAAAGTTCCTAACTGGAACGGTACCAACGGAACACGTATACCATTCTCAGCATGGTTAGCTGGTGGCTCTCTTCCGTGGTATCAGGCTTACAACACCACAAAACATGATCGCCACTCAGCATTTGAAGAGGCAATGTTCAAGCATTTAATTGACGCATGTTGCGGCTTACTAGTTCTTTTATCAGCCCAATTTGAAACAAACGATTTTTCGCCAAGTGATGATTTGTTATCTGTTGGAGGGCCAAATGATGGGATGGAAAGCGGCATAGGCGGATTCTTTCGGGTTAAATTTCCATCAAATTGGCCGAATGAATTAAGATATGAATTTAATTGGCAAGATTTGAAAAATGAGGAAGACCCGTTCCAAAATTTAGACTATTCTACCATCACTTAACCATGCCTTTCACTCAGATGGCAATTTCGCTGCGCTCCATTGCCACCGGTGAAGGCAACGTCGGCCGGAATGAAATGGAAACAACAGGGTCGCATCTTAATTATTAATTATTGAGAAGAAACACAACATCGAAACGCAAAAAAAAAGTGGTCGATAATTTTCAACCAAGCCTTTCACCAGAAGAACTGGTGAAGGCGTCGTTATGTTTTTAAGCGCCTTGTTCTAGTGGATCATTCATGAATAAATTAATTTGGAATGGGAAGCTGAATTTTCATGTCTATTTTAGAATGGATTAAAGATATTTGGAAAACTAATGATAGTTACAATGATGGCAGCTCCAATGATGACCAACCATCAAACTTAGTACATTATGTTGATGAAGAAAAAGGGTCAAATCTACGTTTGACTCTTACTGAATATCCAACAATTAAAATGCACCGGTCAAGCCGCGGATTTTGCGGCGTTATGCCAACAAATATCACTAAGATGTTCATATGTGTTCAAAACAGCAAGAAACAAACATCGAGGGCAGAATGTTAACCATACAAAATATTTCTCTTATGCTTGTCGCATTACTGGCTGGGGCAAGTTTTGTTGTGCAACAAGCCGTCAATTCAAATCTTCGTTTTGAAATTGGTTCGCCTTGGTGGGTAGGATTTTTCAGCTATCTAGGCGGTACAATGGTCATGTTCATAATGATAATTGTCATGAGAGAACCATTTATCCCTACCAACTTAACCCTAAAGAGCTCCATATGGTCATGGACGGGCGGCCTTTTTGGAGCCATTTATATTGCAATTTCCATTCTGCTCTTGCCAAGGCTGGGAATTTTCACGGTGGTGACATTAATAGTCGTTGGGCAGTTGCTTACTTCGGTCGTATTCGAAAATTTTGGAATTATGAATGTACCACTCGAACCGCTGTCTATTACACGATATGTTGGTGCTGGATTCCTCCTAATCGGCGCAATATTGATTCGGTGGTGAACTTCCTTTATGTAAAAAAATCTGGATAATCAAAGAGGGCTTTTGGTTAAGAATATACATGATTGTACATATTTTTGCTGGTTGGATATTAACAACATTATTTTTGGTGGGCTTGAGCGGATTGATCAAAAGATAGAGTTGTTTACTGTGGACGGCTTAGATTGATATTCGACCACCAAGACATAAAAACTGTAAATGGTGTCACATCTTGAATAGTGAATAAAATTGCAACTTCAACTGTTCAACTGCGGTTCAACTAATTCAACTGATTCAACTGGGGTCGGGCCAAGAAAAACGACATAAATTAAGATGGTTAAAGCGAAAAAAGGCCTAAAAACGGGTCTATATTCGCATTTTCGGGGCTAAAAAGAGCGATATAGAAAATCTGGAACACGAAGCTAAATTTCTAACCAGAAAATGCACCGGATAAAACCGGTGATTTTCGCGTTAGGCAGTCAATACTAATAGACATTAAATCAGAATAAACTGAGCAGATATAATGGGAATTAAACGCATCCTATTCAAATTCCCTGGTAGATTCAGCAAAAAACATGAGGAAGATGAAAAAATTTGAAAAGGATTCACTTTTTACGGGACAAATCGAAAGGATAGTGTTATGAACAAAATATGAGCCGCCAAGAAATAAAAGAAATCCTTCACAACCTCGATGTTCGAGCAGATATTCTCGACAGGGAAGCCTTGTCACGGACTCTTTCAATCTTGATAAATCTTGTCGAGAGGTTGAGCGAAGAGAATGAGAAATTAAAGGTTCAAAACCAGAAACTGCGAGATGAAAACAACCGACTGAAAGGTGAACAAGGCAAACCGAATATTCGTGGTAATATAGGCGGCAAGGTTGAGAATCTATCCTCGGAAAAAGAGCGAAAGAAACGACAAGAAAAAAAGAAAAAAAGTCAAAAAGAAAAAAGACGAAAATTGCAATTGATCGAACAGAGGTGTGTGAGATCGATCCCTCTAAACTGCCTGCTGATGCTGAATTCAAAGGCTATGAGAGTGTCCTTGTTCAGGAAATCCTGATCAAAACGGATAATGTCGAATACAAAAAAGAGGTTTTTTATTCAGCCTCTGAGAAGCGAACCTACATAGGAGAATTGCCCGCCGGGATTGTTGGAGAATTTGGCCCTGGTATAAGATCACTGGTTTGCACGCTTAAATACGTGGCAAACATGTCGCAGCCAAAGATTCAGGAACTGCTTGAAAATTGCGCGAATTCCGGGGACAGTATATGTATTTCTTGATTTAACCATGGAATCGGTCCAAGCTATCCAAATGGCTAGGATTGCAAGAGTTGTGGTGGAAGGCATGCCGCACCATGTTACACAACGCGGCAACAGACGGCAGAAGACTTTTTTCGGATGAGGATTATGCCGCCTATATAGGCCTTATGTCGGAATGGTGCCGGAAACATGCCGTGGATATATGGGCCTATTGCTTGATGCCGAATCATATTCATCTAATTGCCGTTCCTGGAAAAAAGGAGAATCTCAGACTGGCCATCGGAGAAGCCCATCGCCAATATACCCGCCGTATCAACTTCAGGGAAGGGTGGCGCGGCCATTTGTGGCAGGAACGGTTTTCTTCTTTTGTGATGGACGAGCATTATCTGTTGGCGTGTGCGCGAAATATTGAAAACAACCCGGTTCGCGCAAATCTGGTTAGGCAGGCGGAGAAATAG
Source organism: Desulfatiglandales bacterium (assembly GCA_963663335.2). GTDB lineage: Bacteria > Desulfobacterota > DSM-4660 > Desulfatiglandales > Desulfatiglandaceae > NaphS2. The sequence goes on from CAXXLN010000003.1 coordinate 678,683, forward strand.
CGCTGGAGCAGCGCGTCGGCCCACATATCCGGTGATACACTGGTAGACGTAGACCCTCTACTTTCAATCATCAAAGGCGACGGGCGCGATTTTCTGGGGCAGAGGCTGTCGCCTATGGAAACAGACGACATCCGCAAGCATGCGCAAACAGGTCGCCCACTGGGGGATGAGCGTTTCGTCACCCGCCTGGAATGTCTGCTCGGCAGGGAATTGCGGCCGCGAAAACCCGGCAGAAAGCCAAAGAAGAGGAGTAATTGATATACTGTCCCCGGAATTCGATGTCCCCGGAATTCGAGTGCCTAATATTCTGCCCGGCTTGCCCTCCAAAGTTTCGATAAAGGAATCACTCCCAGTGGTCGGCCAGTTCGTTCATGTCAATTATAAATATACTGTCCCCTGAATTCTCCCCGAATTCTCCGAACCCTCTGTTTTCTTGTGAGTGCAGTAATTGTCCAAGATGACATGGAGTTTTTGGTCAGCAGAATATCCAGCGGCACAACATCATCCATAAGTCTCTGGGAATCTGTTCCGTTTTTCCATGTTTTTGATGAGAAAGAACTTAAGTTTGCCGTTCTCCAGCCGATATTACTATTCAAATATATCATCCTGGTTTGAATTCCGACGGTGCTTCCTTGAGCACTTCCGTGCATGATCCGTCTTAGTTGAAATACATTGCAACATGGAGAATGGCAAACCAGGCACTTATTGAAGAAAGGAGAAGTATGTTTAACAAACTGTCATTTCAAAAGAAAATCGGATTCGGATACATTCTAACCGCCCTCGGGATCGTTGCCGCCGCCTTGCTGCAGAACCCGGTTGCCTGGGGTATTTCCATGTTGTTGGCAGTGGTTTTCGGGGTCATCGCCTATCGTACGGCTTCCGCCCATCAGAGGCGGATGTACTACTTGGAAGGCTCCTTGGATGCGGTTCAGTTGCCCATTACCGTCACCGACATGGATATGAAATGGGTCTTTATCAACAAAGTAACGGAAAGCCTGCTGGCAATGCACAATCTGGACAAGCAAAGCTGTCTGGGTAAACACTGTTCCAACTGGAAAGCGGATATCTGCGGGACTGAGAATTGCGGGATCGCCAGCCTTCGAAATGGCATCCCCCAAACCAACTACAACCAGGAATACCCGGACAAGCCCAGCACCTACATGCAAGTGGACACCAGCTATATTCAGGACAAAAATGGGAAGAACATCGGCCATGTAGAAATCGTCACCAACATCGACGCTCAATACCGGCTTCAAAACACAGTGGAGAATCTCGCGGCATCTATGGAAGAGACATCCTCGTCTTTGGAGGAGATTTCGGCGGTGACGAAGAATACCGAAGCAACCACAGCCGAGGTAGACCGTCTCATGCAGAAGGCCGGTCAAACCGTTACCGTCGTCAGCCAAGCCATGGACGACTTGACCCAATCCATGAACGATATCAAAAAAGCCAGCGAGGAAACCTCAAAAATCATCAAAACCATTGATGAGATCGCATTCCAGACCAATTTGCTGGCATTAAATGCCGCCGTGGAAGCCGCCAGGGCCGGAGAGGCGGGAGCCGGTTTTGCCGTGGTGGCCGACGAAGTAAGGAATCTGGCCATGCGGGCCGCCGAAGCGGCCAGGAATACGGCGGAATTGATCGAAAGCACGGTGAAACAGATAAATGACGGTCATAACCAGGTTATTGTGAACAATGAAAATTTCAGAGAACTGTCAGAAGTCATTGACCAGACCACGGAGCAGTTCGGCACCATCTCAACTTCAGCCCGGGAGCAATCACTTGGCATTGAACAAATCAATGAAGCTGTCGCACATGTGGAGCAGGTGCTTTTGGAGAACAGCGGTGGCGGTTCACAAAAGCGGCTACCAGTGGCGGTGTAGAAGTAAGGGCCTATGGATGGAGAATGCCAAAGGCAAGCACAACAAATATCGATGTCTTTGCAGATCTCCATTTTGATAGCCATACGACATGTAGTGCTTATGGCATTCTGACAAATTTTTCAGGTAGCTCCAACGTACCACAACCAAAGAAGATGTTGAGATACGAACCACATATCAAAACCGGAAACCAATAATTTTCAGTTCCAAAAAGCCGTTCTGTTCATCTATATGAAAAACGTCCTTGCAAAAAATGAAGACGGAGTTGGCCAACCAAGCACTGCACCAGGCGCCTGATGCTTGGGCTGTTCCGGCGGGGGCCGGTGGAGGCGCTGGTGAGCTTAACGTTGAACGAATCTTGACCCCTTGTTCTGGGAGCACATCTTGAGTTGTGAATTAATATCTGCAACCTTCCGTTTTTGATGTCGGCATCTTTTGCGAATTCCAGCTATTTGGTGTATAGAATTCGATAGCATAAAACCTGGCCAAAGCAAATAATTTTACAAGGACAAACCGTGTGAAAAAAGACTGGAATTTTGATGAAATGATCGACCGCAGCAATACCGCTTCCATGAAATGGGAACCCGAGGTTTTAAACCGGGTCTTCGGTATTGGCAAAGAGGATCTGCTACCACTGTGGGTTGCAGATATGGATTTTAAGTGTCCAGAACCGGTTCGCATGGCCATGGAAAAACGTATATCCCATCAGATTTACGGGTACAGTCTTACTGACCCTTCATATTATTCTGCGGTTATATCCTGGCATAAGCGACGACACCAATGGACTATAGAAAGGGAGTGCATACTCACAACACCCGGTGTTGTCCCGGCCATCGCCTATATGATTCAATGCTTTACCAACCCGGGAGACAAGGTCTTAATCCAGCCGCCGGTCTACTATCCATTTGCCCGATCAATCCTGAACAATGGCCGACAGATCCAGGAGAACCCGTTACAAATCGTTGACGGTCATTACAAAATGGATTTTGATGACCTTGAAGTAAAGGCCAAAGATCCAAGGGTGAAACTGGCCATTCTCTGTAGCCCGCATAACCCTGTCGGCAGGGTCTGGAAACGTGATGAACTGGCAACATTTGGAAAAATCTGTTTTGAAAATAATATTCTGGTCATCTCGGATGAGATTCACTGCGACCTGATCATGCCGGGTCACGAACATATCTGTTTTTCAACACTGTCGGAGAAATTTGCTCAACATTCAATTACCGCTATTGCTGCCAGTAAAACATTCAACCTGGCAGGTCTTCAGCAATCCAGTGTTATTATTCCTAATCCAACCATTAGAGCCCAGTTTTTCACCCATCTTGAAAACCTGGGATTCAACAATGGCGTAGGTGGCACCCTTTTTGGTGCCATCGCCTCGACGGCAGCCTATAATGAGGCTGAAGAATGGCTTGATGATCTCCTGATTTATCTTCACGAGAACTTTATTTTCCTGAAAACCAAGTTGGAACAAGGCTTATCAGGAGTGAAAGTATTTGATCTGGAGGGAACTTATCTGGCTTGGGTTGATTTCAGAGAACTTGGATATGACAATGAAAGCCAGATTAAGCTTCTTGAAGAAATTGCCAAAGTCGGTCTTGACCATGGGAACTGGTTCGGAGAAAACAGTATCGGATACGAACGGTTTAATATCGCCTGTCCAAGAACTATTCTAAAAAAGGCGGTAGAATCCATTGTTAAGGCTTTATAAGAAGGGGTCGGAACTACGTTTGACTGTTGCCGGTGTGGATGGGGGCTGGGCCACCATAAGAACTTGAAGAAGCTTGAAAAACTCATACCATATTGCATTGTCGGTATTTTTGGCTTTTTTCTAAAATACTGAATGCAGGCTTCAAGCACTAAATAATAATATCCCCGATCCAAAAGAGGTGAATATATTGGGCAATTCGTTTAAGGAGCAATTTCTGAAAAAAGGCTTGGTGACCAAGAAGCAGGCCAACAAGGCAATCAATGAGAAGCATGTTTCCCGCTCGAAAAAAGGAAATAAAAAAACGCGGGAAGATGATGAGATCCAAAGAAGAATCCAACTGGCTCGCATTGAGCAGTCGGCCCGTAACAGAGAACTGAATCGTCAACGTAATGAGGTCGCTAAGGAAAAGGAAGTTCAAGGCCAGATAAGGCAGATAATCAAGCAGAATTTGATTGAAGTCGAAGGCGATCATTCCTTTCATTTTGTTGACAATAAAAAGATTAAAAAACTCTATGTCAGCAAACAAATTGTTAGCGGTCTCAGTAACGGTAAAATGGCCATTGTCAAGCAGGATGAGCAATATTACGTCGTCCCGGCAAAAGCAGCCGGACAGATTCAGGAGCGCAAAGCGGAATCTCTTATCCTCCTTAATTCATCGGTAATAAAAGAACCTGATCCTGATGATCCCTATTCTGAGTTTCCAATACCTGATGATCTTGAATGGTAGTGGTAGCCGGAATCCTCAGGCCGTGGCATGCAAGAAGAAATACGCTGTAGAACTCGGCACGCCCCAAAGTCTCCAGCGCAATGTTCAAAGACGGCAATATAGTGGCACCAATTCGCACTCCCCAATTTTACGCATTCTTCAATCTCTTCTGAACAAAACTGCGGAATAATCCGACCTTGATGGCGTCGTAAGAAGTCTCATCTATCAGGAATAATTTCTCTTGACACTTGTGACCACCTGGTCAACAATATTTTTTAGGCTTAAATTGACAAGGTTTTCTTTTGGAAAAAGAACTGAGGAATTGAAATGGGACATTGGATTATCAGATGCGGTTATGGTCTGCTGGCCATGACGGTGCTTTTGGTTTCCTGGGGTGCGGCACCCGTTGCGGCCAAGGAAAAACTGGTTGTTGGGGCGCTTCGGCTGACGTCATCCGCGCCACTCTTTATTGCCGTTGAGAAAGGGTATTTCGCCGATGAAGGGTTGGATGTGGCGCTTAAATTCATGAAATCGGCCCAACCGGTGGCCATGGCCCTGGCAGCGGGTGATGTGGATGTGGGGGCAACGGGCCTCACTGCCGGGCTTTACAATGCGGCGGCCAACGGTTTGAAGGTCAGTATCGTGGCCGACAAGGGCCGCGTCTGGCCGGGATACCGGCTGGTGGGGATTATGGTCAGCAATGATGCCTGGGAAAAAGGTGTCAGAACGCTCAAGGATCTTAAAGGAAGGCGGGTGGGAATCACCCAGATGGGGTCCACCTTTCATTACATGCTGGGCAACATCCTGGCCCGAAACGGCATGGAATTGAAGGATGTCCAAGTGACCCCCCTTGGGGGTGTTAAAAACATGATGGATGCGGTGGCGGCCAATCGAATTGAAACCGCCTTCATGGTGCAGCCCTTCTGCACGGTCATGGAAAAAAAGAAGGTCGGGCATGTGATGCTGTGGGCGGGCGATGAGATGCGGTACCAGATTGCGGCACTCTTCTTTTCCGAAAAACTGACGGAAAATGAAGGCCTCAGCCTGAAATTCCTACGGGCCTATATTCGCGCCTGCCGATTTTACCATGACAACTGCCTGAAGGATGGGGTTTTGGTGAAAGGCCCCGGTTTTGATGAAGTCATCGGCTATATTGCCAAGTACACATCCCGGAAACCCTCCCTGATTGCTTTAGGACTCAACTATAATGACCGAAACGGTGAGTTGTTTGCCGAAGATATCGAGCGTCAGATCGACTGGTATCATGCTCACAAAATGGTTGGAAAGAACCTTGATGCCGCAAAAATCGTCAATCTGAAACTCTGGCAGAAAGCCCTTGACAGCCTTGAATAGCGATGCGAGCCGTCATCAAGAATATCTCAAAGCGCTTTTTTAATCCCGACGGAAAAGTTTTTGAAGCCCTCAGTGATATCAGCCTGACCCTTTCGGAAGGGGAGTTCGTGGCGGTGGTGGGCCGGTCCGGATGCGGGAAATCGACCCTGCTTAATATTGTAGCCGGTCTTCTTTCCGCCACGGAAGGGGAGGTGGTGTTCGAGGACCTTTCCACTCTAGATCGTCCCCTCACATCGGTGGTGTTCCAGGATCTGGCCCTCTTTCCGTGGCGGAGTGTCAAAAGAAATATCACATACGGCCTGGAAGAGCAGGGGATCTCATCCGAGGTCCAGGATGACCGAGCCAGGGAATTGATTGAACTGGTAGGCCTTTCAGGATTTGAAAAGCATTATCCCCACCAGCTTTCAGGGGGTATGAAGCAGCGGGCTGCCATTGCCCGGGCCCTGGCGGTGAACCCTGAACTGTTGCTCATGGATGAACCGTTCTCCGCCCTGGATGCTCAGATCCGAATGGATATGCAGTTGGAGCTCTCCCGCATCTATGAGACCACCGGCCAGAGTTTCCTCTATATCACCCATTACATTCCCGAAGCCGTATTTCTGGCGGACCGTGTGGTGATCATGGGCGGTCGGCCGGGACGAATCCAGTCTGTCGTCTCCATCGATCTACCCAGGCCCCGGGAGGAAAAAGTCAAATTATCACCGGAGTTTGTGGACTATCTGGATCGAATCTGGAGCGAAGTTCGAGGCAAATCCCAAAAATTCGGGTGAATCGATGAGACTGAATCAAGAAAGGGTCAAAGATAAAACGGGCTTTCTGATCCGCCGTCAAAATCCCTATGTGACCTGGGTATCGCTGATCGTTGTTTTGGGACTGTGGGAGGCGGCGGGCCGATCGGGACTGGTGCCGCCGCTGTTTCTCCCCCGGTTTTCAGCGGTACTGGTTTCGGGATACGAGATGGTCGTCAGTGGCGAGATTTTTGCCCATTTGTTTGTCAGCCTGTGGCGGATTGGATGGGGCTTTTTCCTGGGGGCGGGCGCGGGTATCGTCACCGGGATTGTGGTGGGGTATTTTCAACTGGCGGACGATGCCGTGAGACCTCTGGTGGCCGCCACCTATCCCATTCCGAAGATCGCCATCCTGCCGCTTTTGATTCTGTGGCTGGGGATCGGTGAAGCTTCAAAGATTGCAGTGATTGCTTTGGGGGTCTTTTTCCCGGTGGTGATCAATGTGCGGGCCGGTGTCCGGAATGTGGACCCGTTGCTGATCAAAGCCGCCCTGTCGCTGGGTTCCGGTCCCTTTAACATCATCCGTAAAGTGATCCTGCCCATGACGGTCCCAATGATTTTTGCGGGCCTTAAACTTGGTATCGGTATTGCGTTGTTGCTGGTGGTGACCGCTGAGATGATTGCCGCAGACAAGGGCATCGGTTTTCTGATCCTCTCTTCCGCCGACTTGATGCAGACAACCCGTCTGCTCTTCGGAATCATGGTCTTGTCAGGGATGGGCGTAGCTTTTGCTTGGGTCCTGGACATGCTTGAACACATGCTGGTACCCTGGCGTGAATAATTGCACAAAGTTTTATTGACATGTATTTGAGAACATGCTACTTGACACCATGTTTATGGATGCGGGTGGTGTATCGCCTGCATCAAGTGGCCTTTTGGAATTTGCTGGCCTGCATGAAAATGCAGCCATGCTGTTGGAAGCGTGATGCTTTTTTTTAACCCACATGATTAGAGATAGGAGAAAAAGAAATGATTAAACCCCATGGATCCGATACCCTGAACCCCCTGTACGTTGCAGATGACGCCAAACGTGCTGCGCTGATCAAGGAAGCCGCAGGGCTCCCTTCAATCGTCATCAGCTCCGCTGCCGCCGGTAACGCTGTAATGCTGGGCTCCGGATACTTCAATCCGCTGACCGGTTTTATGAACAAAGCCGATGCCATGGCAGTGGCCAAAGACATGCACATGGCGAACGGCTTTTTCTGGCCCACCCCAGTGCTTAACATGGTGGAAGACGCCGGCGCCATCAAAGGTGCCAAACGTATTGCCCTTCTGGATCCGAACGTAAAAGGTAATCCGGTCATCGCCATTCAGGACGTGGAAGCCATCGAAGAATACACCGATGACGAGATGAAGGCAATGACCGAGAGTATCTTCCGTACGGATGACATGGCTCATCCCGGCGTCAACGCCTTTAACACCGTGGGCAAGATCGGCATTGCAGGTCCCATCCAGGTGCTCAACTACTCCTATTTTGACAAGGAATTCCCCGAAACCTTCAGGACCGCCGTGCAGATTCGCGATGAGATCGGCAAACTGGGCTGGGAAACGGTGGTTGCCTTTCAGACCCGTAACCCCATGCACCGAGCCCATGAAGGCCTGACCAAGATGGCCATGGAAGCGGTAAAGGCTGACGGCGCCGTCATCCACATGCTTCTGGGTAAACTGAAAAAGGGCGACATTCCTGCTGACGTTCGTGATGCCGCTATCCGTAAGATGGTTGAGCTTTATTTCAAGCCCAACACCTGCCTGATTACAGGATATGGATTTGATATGCTCTATGCCGGTCCCAAAGAAGCCGTGCTCCATGCCGTATTCCGTCAGAACATGGGCTGCACCCACTTGATCGTGGGACGTGATCACGCCGGTGTGGGTGACTATTACGGCGGTTTTGACGCTCAGACCATCTTTGACGACATCACCAAAGACGACCTGCTCATCGACATCTACCGCGGCGATCATACCGCCTACTCCAAGAAATTGGGCAAGGTGGTCATGATGGGCAGCGTGACCGATCACACCAAGGAAGACTGGGTTTTCCTGTCAGGCACCAAGGTTCGCGAGATGCTGGCCGCCGGCCAGGACCTGCCCCCGGAATTTGCCCGTCCGGAAGTGGCCAAGATTCTGATGGGTTACTATCAGTCCGAAGCCGCCAAGTAGTTCTGATCCCAACGGATCAGTCATAAGATCAAAAAAAGCGCCCGCCTGAAATCAGGAGGGCGCTTTCTTTTGTACCAAACCCTGCAATTAGCATTTGCCTATTAGCCGTTAGCTCAAAGCTATCAGGCGGTTGTATGCTTTCCCCTCTATTCCCCATTTTTTGATGCTGCAAACGTCCGAGTGAGGTTGAAATCATCTCTGACCGTAATCATTTATTTGGGCAAACTTCAGGTCTTGACTTCGCCGGTTTTGATCTTGCACTTTTGAATATATAAAGGCCGTTCAGATACCATCTTCATGCACGAACTCATTTTCCTGAAGCGGGAAGCCAGTAAATTGACCGACCACAATTGCTTCAGTGCCGAAAGACCCGTTTGTCTGCAAGGCATATCCAAGGTTTTACACTCTCACGATTTCTCTGACATACCAAAAAGAAATTAAACAACCCCGAGCCAAAAGAATACGGGGCTATAGCTGGTCAGAATTGAAGTCCGAAATCAGGTAAGAAAAGTAAGTTTCCATTTCCTGCAGCTAATGTTTTCGTCTAATAATATTGGGCCAGTCCCGGGTCAAAGGATTCAAAAGGCGTGATTTCGTTGAGTAGATCCTGGGGCAGGCTTTCTGGAATATCCGTGGAAAGATCGATTTTTGACCGGATAAAGGCGTGTCCGAATTGATGAACCTGTTCTCCTGCAAGCCAAATGCCCGGCTGTTCAACATGCCTTTCGATCACAACTTTTTTTTTCTTGTTCAGCGCCAGTTCCTTAAAAGGGTGACGGAAGGAAACCGCTGGTTTCAAAGACGTGCCACTGTAACTGACCTTGAGTCGGACATTAGAAAATTCGATAAAGGGCCACAGGGCGGCATTGAAAAAAAGCTGATCGCAGTTTTTTGACAGGCGCCACAAGGAGGTATCATTCTCCTGTGACAGGAGGTGCTGATGAATGGAGCCGATCTGCTTTTTCCCGCCACAGACAGTCATGGTCCGGATGTGGCCGGTGGGGGTAATGTCTTCATGGGTGGCTTTTATCTGCCGAGAGTTTCTTTTGTGAGCACCGGCCCTCTGGAACTGGTGGCGATAGGTAAACGAACAATAATTGATGGGAAGTGCAACGTTATGTTCCAACGCATACCGGATCAGCTCCAGCGCGGTAAGCTCTGTTTCCAAAACCGCGACCCCGGGGCCATGAAGAAACGTATATGACCTTTGGATTAATCGGGTTTTGTTGAACGGCGTACACCTGATTTGGTGGAGGTTGAGATGGTTGACGCCTGCGTCGTGAAGTTCTCTTAATATTTGCTGGGTCTTGCCTAGGTCTTCCGGGATGGCCGGGATTTCCACGGTTACGCAGGGGATGATACCCAGGGCCTTCTTCAGGGCATCAAGACTGTAATGGTTGGCACTGATATCAAAGCGGATTTCTTCAAGGCCATTGTCCCTCAATGCTTTGAGCTTATCCTCAGTCACCAGAAGGCCATTGGTGTAAATCCAGATATATAATGGGTGAGAAACCCTAGAACGGAGGGTCTTCAAAAAAAGCAAAACCCGGTCAAAGGTCATGAACGGTTCCCCTCCGCTGAAGCTTACGCCTTTAATATTGAAAATCCGGACATAATCGGCATAATCGCGGGGATTTGGGAATTCCAGTGTGCTAGTAGTTGGCTGGCCTTTTTCCTTTTGGGCGGAAGGGCAGTAAAAACATTGAGCATTGCATATTCCGTTGATAAAAAGACATGACCAATCTCCGTTGCCGCACAGGGTGCATCCCGGGGAAATGATATGGGTAAACAGTTTAGTCTTGGAGAACTGCCACCTGGGCCCGACTGGGTGGTTATCAAAAATAGATCTGATCAGGTCTGCCCGGACGCGGGATGCTGTTCCGGCTTTTTCAGGGGTGAGCCAGTTCATCGATTCATACGAATCTGAATATTTCTGTCGGGTCTCTCGGACAATCTTGGGGATGTCAATTCTTACCATCTTTGAGTGCCTTTTTTAGTGTCGTTAAAACCTTGTAAAGTTCGCGCAATAAATGCCAAAAGGACTGCTGGAAAGAGCGATTTTCCGTAACAAACTGAATGAATAAAGGATTGGCATATCTGCCAGGATTAGATGGCTGAAAGGGTAGCTCGGCTATGGGTTGAAAAATCTGATATTGAAACTCCCAAAAAAGAGATTTGTCAATTGTCATCCAACTCAATCTCTTCCAAATCCATAAACGATACATGTTCCGTACTGGACCTAAAGACAAACTCTTCGTTTTCGGTGGCGTTATCGTCATCGCGCCATTGGAATCCTCTTTTCCCGCTGAAAGACCGATAGGATCTTTTCGTTGAACTTCTTCCTGATTCCAATTTCTCCATTTCACGCTGACAGGGGACGCACAGGGTCGTTTCCGGAACAATTAACATACGTTCCTCAGGAATTCGCCTTCCACACTCTTCGCACAAACCAAATTCTTCTTCATACCGAGCCCTGTGAATAAGTATTTTGATCTTTTTCAACTCTTTATTTTTTCTTTCCAAGAGGCTGTAATGGGTTTGTGCTGTAATCTCAAATACGGCGCGATCCAATTCTTCTGTTATCTCATCAGCAGAAAATAGGCCCGTGTGTTTCTTTTTGCCGTTGGTCAAGCTGTTGATTGACTTTTCGATTTCCTCCTTTCTGTTCACAAGATGCTCCAAAAAAGTTCTACGAAAGCCGTCTCCGTTCCGGAAGTCTTCAGCCTCCCCTGTTACGATTTTGGTTGCCGCCATAGAAATGGTCGAATTTTGGCGAAACTTCAATTGTCCGTTTTCCACCTTTCTTTCCATAATCCCTCCGGAAAATTGCTGTTAAGGTTCTTGAAAAAAGCGGCTGAATATCGAACAGCTTGTTGATTTTGTCAACAAAAAATAGCCTATTTGGAAATAATGACTTCTATTTTTTGAAATCCTCTTTACGAAGACCAAATCGCCTCATCTTGTTATATAGTCCTCTTGGGTGAATCCCGGCAATCTGGCCGACCCTGCCTTGGTGTTTTTGAGGACCATCCCGAGATACTGCCTTTCAACCTGATCCAGCACCTCTTTTTGAACCTCGGAGAGCAGCTCCGCTGTCCCTCATTTTTCCAATTCTGGAAAGGAAACGATGCTGATACAAAACTTCCCTGTGAAAGGTTTAAGGCATACTTCTGAATCATTGCCATTTGAGAACGCTGTAAAACCAAGAAAAACATCGCAAGACAAGAATTTTTTCAAACGGTTTGTTTGAATGCCTGCTATTTTTTTTCAGGGGTGTAACAGCCAAAAATAAATGCAATATCAATATGATATACAACGATAATTTCATTTTAATTAATCTGCTCCCTGCCAAGATTAATCAGGTTTTGACAAAGAGCACTCTCATGGACTACTCAATATATCACACGTTGGCAATGAAAAGGCTCACCACAACATCTTGGCTCTCGTCCAAACGGCTTTTTTTCCAGATACTGTCAAGAGCTATTCCCATGTAAAACGTGAAGTATCGATCTGGCAGCCTCGCGAAATCTTGATGAATGTGCAACGCTGACTTAATGCAAGAAAGGGCGCGTTTTGAGAAGCACCGAAAGATGAAAGATTGAATATGTAAGCTCAGCAATTCCCGCTTCCTACTGAAAGGCCCAATATCAGTGTAACTTGAGATTTGCTTTTCGTAAAGCTATGGCATGAAAAATACCTGAAAAACGCATTATGGCGCTCTATTTTTAAAAAAAGTGCCAAAACTGCAAATAAATTTGAATAAAATCTGGACATTACGCGAACGATGGTTCATGATTAGCTCCCATAAAAGTCATGAAACATCAAAGCCAACAAAAAAAGGGAAAGTTAGCTTCTCGAAAGCATCTTAGTGCTGATCCACTGTTCAAGGGTCTGCATAAAGATTTTCTGGGAGTATCAGACTACCGTGAGGGTGATCCCGAAATCTCAATGGCAGACGCCTTGATGTCTGGATTTGCCGTCTTTTCTCTCAAAGATCCGTCCTTGCTTGCTTTTGACAAACGAAGAAAAGCTGTTGGGAATTTGGAAAGCATTTATCACGTAGAAAAGATACCTTGTGACTCGCAGATGCGAACTATTCTGGATGAAGTAGACCCTGTGGAAATTCGGCCTGCATATAAGAATATCTTTCGAGAATTGCAGAGAGGCAAAGCCCTTGAGCCTATGGTTTTCTTCCAGGGATGTTATTTGCTATCTTTGGACGGAACAGGATATTTTTCCTCAAGGAAAATTTTCTCTGATAATTGTTTGCAGAAAGTAAACAAAAAGACCGGCGAAATTACCTATTACCAACAGTTGCTAGGGGCAGCAATTGTTCATCCCGGTTTCAAAGAGGTAATTCCGTTAGCGCCGGAGTTTATAATCAAACAAGACGGCCAAAGCAAGAACGATTGTGAGCGTAATGCTGCGAAACGTTTCTTCGAAAATCTAAGAGCGGACCATCCACACCTGCCCCTTATCATTACCGAAGATGCCCTAAGTTCGAATGCGCCACACATAAGGGAGGCGGAAAAATACAATCTCCGTTACATTCTGGGTGTGAAAAAGGGCGATCATCCCTTTCTGTTCAGAAAAGTGGAAGAGGCGCAAAAGAATGGCGAAGCCATTCAGTTTGATTTGGTCGACAAAGATGATCCCCAAAAAACGCATCGTTTCCTTTTCCTCAACCAAGTCTCGCTGAATGAGTCAAATCAGGACCTATCGATTAACTTCCTGGAATACTGGGAAATTACACCCAAAAAAACGCAACATTTCAGTTGGGTTACTGATTTTACCATAACAAACGGAAATGCTTATAAAATTATGCGAGGCGGTCGTGCACGCTGGAAGATAGAAAATGAGACGTTCAATACTCTCAAGAACCAGGGCTATCACTTCGAACACAACTATGGGCTCGGGAAGAAAAATCTGAGCGTAGTCTTTGTGATGCTCATGATGCTGGCTTTTTTGGTTGACCAAACACAGCAACTCTGCTGTCCCCTATTTCGAGCTACATGGCATAAGCTGGGTAGCAAAAGAGAACTCTGGGATCGCATGCGATCCTTGTTTAGAGATTTTGCGTTCAAATCGATGAGGATGCTTTACGAAGCTCTCTTTTACGGGATGAAATTCCAACCGCCGATTATTTTATATGATGGCGAGTGAATTCAATATGCATTATCAAAATGTAAAAAAGGCGTCAATTCTAGGAAAATTGGCATTTGCCAACAAGGGACATCTGTGCGGCAAATCATATGGGATTGGTTTTAGATCTTGTTTTTGGCCCTCGTCTTCAAGAATTGATTGGCCAAACGAGGAATTTCGGGTGATTTTCAGCAACGTTTTCTGACAACGGCACTTATTTTTAAAAAAACGTTAAAAGATAATCTCATTAGTGACTTGGGCGGGAATTGCTGATGTAAGCTTGAATTCAGCGTTTTTCAATGATTGACGTGGCAGTTTTCCACTATTCATTGTGAGTGGTTTAACTTGCTTTTGCTACTTTTTAGAGTAAGGGAGTCAAACATGAAAAAGACAACTTTTCTTAATAGTTTGCTTGGTTTTTTCTGGCTAAATAGCCGCCTTAGTCGTCTAGTTGTGGTAGGCATCTGTTTCATGGTTTCTTCATCCCCATCATTTGCGAGAGATATTGAGCTCGGCGACCCACCCCAGTTTCCAGCAGATAGTTCAGGTTTTCAGCTCCAGCTAAAACCCTCAGAGCGAAAGCAAACTGAAAGACTCGCTGTAAACCCTCAAAATCGTGAAGAATCCGAACTGTTTTTCACCAATTGCTATCTGTCTTCTCAGGGCTATGAGATTAATTGGACCGGAAATCATGAATTATGCAACGCCGGAATGACAGCTCAGGACTTCCGTGATGCTGTTTTGCTCCGCATCAACTATTTCCGGGCGATGGCAGGCGTACCTGCAACAGTAGCCTTTGATGATACCTACAACAATAAAGCCCAAAAAGCGGCACTGATGATGAGCGCGAATAATCAACTAAGCCATTCTCCTTCGCCATCTTGGATATGTTACTCAGATGACGGATCAGAAGCCGCTGGGTCATCCAATCTATGCCTTGGCGTTTTCGGGTGGAATGCTATTACTGGATATATTCAAGATCCCGGTTCGAGCAACTACCCAGTAGGGCATCGCCGTTGGATATTATATCCGCAGACCCAATTCATGGGGACAGGAGATATCCCTTACATCAACAGTTATACCGGTTCAAATGCGTTATGGGTGTTTGATTCTAACATGTGGGGACCGCGACCAGATACCCGTGATGAATTTGTTGCTTGGCCTCCACCGGGATATGTACCGTATCAAGTGGTTTTCCAACGGTGGTCTTTTTCCTTTCCCCAAGCCAATTTTGATTCTACGTCCGTGACAATGATATCCAACGGCAATCCGGTAGATGTTGATGTTCAGAGCGTAGTAAACGGTTACGGTGAAAACACTTTGGTTTGGGTACCATCAATTGAGTATGAATCCGGAAATGCTTGGCCCAAGCCAACTGAGGATACGACTTATGCCATTTCCGTCAATAATGCCGTAATTGAAGGTGTTGTGCGTAACTTTACTTATAACGTAATTATATTTGATCCATCTGAAAGCGTGCCGACTGTAACGACAAATTCCGTATCTTCTGTAACTGCAAGTACTGCTTCAAGCGGCGGAAATGTGACCTCTGAAGGTAGTGCGTCCGTAACCGCAAGGGGAGTCTGCTGGAGCACATCTGCAACTCCCACCACTGCTAACAGCCATACAACGGACGGAACTGGAACAGGGACGTATTCAAGTTCGATAACCGGCTTAAGTCCTGGCACTCCTTATCACGCCAGAGCATATGCAACAAATAGTATAGGAACAGGCTATGGGAGCGACCTAACGTTTACTACTGCTACCACTTCATGCCCAGACTGTTCCGGGACTGAAGTTAATCTTGTCAATGTGACATTTGTCTCAGGTACAACATGCGAGTGCGTGGGCACCACCTCTATCATAATTGGAACGGGGGTTACTGTTCAAAGCGGTGCTACTGTCACGTTTAAGGCCCCAACTATAAGGCTCCGACCTGGATTTCATGCGGAAGAAGGTGCGGTTGTTAGAATGAAGCAGCAGTAAGATAGCAGGTTTAATCACATCTATTTTTTGGAAAACACAGGTAAATCATGGGCAGGACACCACGGATTGACTGGCTGTTTGCAGGAACGGCCTGCCGACAGAGTTGTAAAATGTCAGGTGGCTTCTGGCACGAGGTCACCGCCTCCCCACCAGTTTGGTTGATTGCCCGAATGCTTTTCGCCTTTCCGGAAGTTAATTCCACTATCCCGGTCGAAATAATATCACAACCGATTTCAAGGCTGGCAGATGAACTGTTGAGTTCATGATTTTCAATTTTTTGGTTTACAAGTGTCCATAAATCGGCGTAAATTGACCAAAATGTCGCGCAAAGATAATACACGCAACCCCTTTGTTCTAAACCCATATTTTTTTGTAACACTGGATGTGATGTTGCTTATGGCAAAAATTTAAACTCCTATCCGCAAAAAATTGGGGGGCAAAATGTTCAAAAAATTGTTGGGGCTTTCATGTTTGGTAGTCATATTTTTTCTCGCAACAAACCTACCTCTACAGGCTGCAACATTCAATGTCACGACTTCGGTGGAATTCCAGACCGCGCTGACGACAGCTCAGTCGAACGGCCAAAACGACACCATCAATGTCGCTGTCGGCACCTACAATGTCGGTGCCACACTCACTTACTCCGCGGAGGAAGATTACGACCTCGCCATCGTCGGCGCAGGCGCGACCACCACCATCCTTGATGGTGGAGAATCCGTCCAGATAATGAACCTGACAGGAACTGGAAGCGGTGATATATCCATAAGCGGTTTGACCCTGCAAAATGGCAGGAATGGGGCTGTCGGCGGCCTGGGGGGCGCGCTGTTTGCCAACAACAGCGCGGATGGCTCGATTACAATCGATCAGTGTATCGTGACAAGCAGCACGTCCGTCAAGAACACCGGAGGTGCGTGGATTGGGGCGGTGAACGGCGATCTTACCGTGACAAATTCCTCGTTCACGCATAATTCCTGCGATGAGGGGACCTCCGACGACGGATGCGGCCTTTATCTCTATTTCGACTCGGAAACGGCTGCCGGAAACGCCATCGTGCGAAACAACGATATCAGCTACAATACGTTGAATCACAACCCAAGCCCCATCGGGAATTGCGACGGCGCGGGTCTGATGATTTACCACCTTGGCACATCAGGGTCGGGGCACAGCTTCACCATCGAGAACAACACCATCAACAATAATCTCTCCTACGAAGGTGCCGCCGGGATGTCGCTCCACCTGCTCCATCAGAGCAATACCATCATCATCCGGGGAAACACCTTTTCAGGAAATACCGCCGGGCCGCTGCCGGAAGGGGTTCCAATTCAGATTTACGGAGGAGGAGCGCATGTCTATTGCGCGGGCGGGAGCTTCATCATCAACGGCAATCAATTTCTAAACAACAAAAACCTCGATCCCAACGGCATCGGCGGCGGCTTAAGCCTTGATGCACTGGGGGGAACGCTTGAAATGATCGGCAATATCTTTGCCGGAAATCAGAACTCCGGAATGGGCGGCGGAGCGTTCGTTTTTCTCGAAACCGGTATCACCGGGGCGAACATTGTTCAAAACCTCTTCGTGAACAACCAGGCGGGGCTGACAGAAGGGTCGGGCGGCGGACTTTCATTGAGCGCCAACGTCGAGGTGAACCTCATCAACAACACCTTCTACAACAACAGCGCAGCCGATGGCGGCGGCATGACCTATTACGCGGAAACCGCTGCCGATGTTGCATCGCTGTACAATGAAATATACAGGGGCAACGCTCCGAACGCCATCGCCGTCTTTGGTGCCGGCCCGGTGCAGGCCACCTACTCGAACATCGAGGGTGGAACCGGCGAAACTTATTTCGGGACCGGCTGCATAGACGCCAATCCCGCCTTCTTCAACACCGCAAGTCCCCAAGGTGCAGACGGCATTTATGCAACGGTTGACGACGGATTGCACCTGACCGCTGCCAGTCCGTCAATGAATACAGGCAACAATACGCTTGTTCCCGGAGCCGTTACAACAGATATTGCAGGGGAAAACCGTGTTCAGAACACGACTGTTGATATGGGGGCTTATGAAGGGGTGGCGGGAACGCCAACTCTTGATGCACCGAAGTTAACGGTAACGATTACCGGAACGACAGTTTCACTTTCCTGGACATCAGTAGCCGGTGCAACCGGATATGCTCTGTTTTATGCTCCGTATCCCTATGCCGGTTCTGAAACGATTGGAAGCATTGATATGGGAACCCAAACAGGTATTTCAGTCAACCTTTGGGAAGGAGCTGCTTTTTACGTGGCTGTTCAAGCGTATAACCCTGCCGGGAGCAGCAGTTATTCCAATATTGGATTCTTTTCGATACAATAATAGTTGTCAAGAATGGGGAGCAAATCATTCAGGAACTGCTGAAAATCGGTCCTGGTCTTGAAGCCATCGAATCCAGCGGATATTTCATTTCAACAATCCGGTCGTGTTCCATTTTTGAAAAATATGGTCTTAAGGGTGCCACGGCGGAGCCTTGTAAAAAGAGTAGCTTGAAAGAAGCATTGGAAAAGCTCTTTGAAGGATGGAAAATTCCTTCTGGTATTTCAAGAAAAAGTGAGGAAGGATTACTCTACGATATTTCTTTAACCCGTCCCACCTGCCCATCCATGAGTCGTACCTTTATGCCGTGAGGATGGGTGGGAGAGCGTGTCAGGATATCTTTTACGATCCCCACTGTTCGTTTGCCCGAACCCTGGTCCGGTTTCGTGACGATGGAAACTTGCGCCCCTTGCTTGATGTCTTTCCGCTTTTGGCCGTCCACTTTTTCTTCTGCTCCCGTTTATTCCCCGTTTTAATCGATTTATCAGCCTTTTTTTCCGCATAGCCCATGGAAACCCTTTTACCGTCCAGGGTGGCGCCCTTCATGGATTTCATGACGCGGTCCGCTGAATCGGCGTCCACTTCCAGGAAGGAAAACTCTCTCATCACCTCTATTTTTCCAATTTGGCGGGAGGAAATGCCCGACTTGTCGCACACCAGTCGCGTGATGGCTCCTTTTTGAATGTCGTCCAGTTGCCCCATGTTGAGAAAGAGCTTCCGAATGGGCGTCGGATTCTCGACGAAATCCTTTGGGGGTCTTTGTTCCGTAGAGGCCCTTTTCACCGAGGCCCCTTTTTTCCGGGTTACTCTCTCTTGAGGGGTACTGGCGTTGATATCCCCGGAATCCTTGTAGTAGTCCAGAAACCGGTTGAATTCGATGGATACAAAATGCTGGATCAGTTCTTCTTTCGATAGTGTTGACAATGTTTTGTACACAGGTGGAAGAAAGTCTGAGATTTCTTCATGGTTGATGTCCGTTGCCACCAGCCTTTCCACCATGCCGTAGAGCTGTTTTTCGCAGATAGCGCGACCGCTGGGGACTTTTTCATATTGAAACCGGACGCCTGTCGCTTGTTCCACATGGGTCAGCTTTCTATTTTCCCGGGTATTGATGAGAACAATGGAGGTACCGGATTTTCCGGCCCTTGCGGTTCGGCCGCTTCGGTGCGTATAGCTCCCGGGCTCATCGGGAAGGTTATACTGGATGACATGGCTGATGTCATCCACATCCAGGCCGCGGGCGGCCACGTCCGTGGCCACGAGGATCTGCAGGCTTTTTTCCCTGAACCGCCGCATGACATAATCCCGCTGGGTCTGGGACAGGTCTCCGTGCAGGCTTTCCGCGTTATACCCGTCCTTGATCAGTTTTTCGGCCACAGCCTGGGTTTCTCGCCGGGTCCTGCAAAAAACCAGGCTGAAAATATTGGGATGATAGTCGATGATCCGTTTAAGGGCCGGGTAACGGTTTTTTTCCATCACCACGTATTTGAAGTGGGAAATGTTCCCGGCGCCGCTGTTTCTGCGACCGATGGTAATTTCAACGGGATCTTTCATGTAATTGCGGGAAATCCTGGCCACCGGCTCCGTCATTGTGGCGGAAAACAGCCAGGTTCTTTTTTCCGGAGGGGTTTTGGACAGGATTTCGTTTAAATCATCCAAAAACCCCATGGTGAGCATTTCATCAGCCTCATCGAGAACTACATAATCGATGCGTTTAAGGTTCACGATGCCCCTGTGAATCAGGTCGAGAAGCCGACCCGGCGTGGCCACGATGATCTGTGCACCCTTTTTGATCTGCTGAATCTGAGGTTCTATGCCGGCGCCCCCGTATATGGCGACGATTTTTGCCGCTTTAATGTATCGGCTGTAACGGATCAAATCCTTTGAAATCTGCACGCACAGCTCACGGGTGGGGCACAGGATCAGGCCTTGAACCTGTGATTTTGAAAAATCGATCAATTGGAGCAGGGGCAGACCGTATGCCGCTGTTTTACCGGTTCCGGTCTGGGCCAGGCCCACCAGGTCCCGGTGGCCTTCGATAATGGCGGGAATCGCCTTTTCCTGTATGGGTGTGGGTACGCTGAACCCCATTTCTTGAACCGCTTTGATACTGTGCTGTGCTAACCCTAATCCTTCAAAATCCATTATAGATAACGCTTAACCTTTCGTTTACGTGAGTGCCGCATTCGGCGATTGATAAATTAAAACTTTTTAAAATATAGCATATCCAAGCAAAAATCAAGGCTAAATTTTAGCTTTAGGTAATTCTATGTTAATTCTTGATAAATTTTAAAGAGATGGCTGCTTTTTACTCCTTGACTGATTTGTCCAATTCTCATAAACTCCTAACACTTGAAAACAGGTCGATTTTTCCGATCCCTTTCGAATAAGGAGATGAATGAAATGCTGCAGAACAAGGTAGGGTACGATATTATCCAGAAAATCGGTGGTATATCAACAATCGAAGAGGCATACGGGGTTTTTGAAAAACAGATGGATGCGGCCAATCTGGCCAAAATCCGGAAAATCAAAAATGAAGAGGCCCTTCTGAAAATCGCCAACGCCATCATAACATGTACGCCCGATGATGTTTTCGTCAATACCGGGTCGGATGAGGATGTACAGAGCATACGGCAGATGGCTCTTGAGAAAGGCGAAGAAGCCGTATTGGCAATGGAAGGTCACACCATTCATTTTGATCTGGCGGCCGAACAGGGTCGAATTATTGACCGGACTTTTTATATTGCCAATCCGGATGAAGAGATCAGTTCCCTGGCCAACCGAATGGATCGGGATGATGCTTTGAAGGTGGTTCAGGATACCATGGGCGGTATCATGAAAGGCAAAACCATGGTGATCGGATTTTACAATCGCGGTCCCGTGGGTTCCCCGGGTTCCAATCCGGCCATTGAAGTCACCAGTTCTCTGTATGTGTGCCACAGTGCCGAACTTCTTTACCGGAATGTTTTTGACCACTTTGATGAAGAAGTGGAACGGCTGGGCCATTTTTACGCCAATATTCACAGCGAAGGCCTCAATCGGACCGAAGATCTGCCCAACGCAAGGGTTTTCATGGATCGGAGTTTTCAGACCACCTACAGCATGAACTGTACCTATGCGGGGAATACCCTGTTGCTGAAAAAGGGGAATCATCGATTTTCAGTGGATCGGGCCGTTTATACCAATCGGGGCAGTGAGCTGGCGGAGCATATGTTTATTACGGGGATCGACGGCCCCGGCAAAAAGCGCGTGACCTGGTTTGCCGGCGCCGCCCCCAGCGGTTGCGGCAAGACCACCACCGCCATGGCCGGCTCCCACTTCCTGGGAGACGATCTGGCCCAAATGTGGATTGAAGATGACGGTACGGTACGCTCCATCAATCCGGAAGCGGGAATTTTCGGCATCGTGGAGGATGTAAACCGGGAAGGGGATCCGCTGTTGATGGATTGTCTGAGAAAGCCCGGCACCGAGGTTATCTGGTCCAATGTTCTCATCGACGACAACAAAGTTCCCCACTGGGTGGGAAATGGTGAGACGCCGCCCAAAAAGGGATTTAACTTTCAGGGGCCGTGGGAAGAGGGAATGGTGGACGAAAAGGGTAAACCGGTACCTATGAGTCATCCCAACTCGCGATGCACTCTAACGGCAACGGCCCTGGCCAATTGTTCGGACCGTTTCGAGGACCCGGCGGGGGTGGAAACCAGTGTGATTACCTACAGCGGCCGTGACAGCGACACCATGCCTCCGGTCTGGCTGGCGGTTTCGCCGGATCACGGGGTAGTCATCGGTGCCTCCATTGTGTCTGCAGCAACGGCCACCGAGGTGGGTGCCACCGGTGTCAAGCGGGCCCCCTGGGCCAATGCTCCCTTTATTCCGGGGGCGCTTGCGGATTATATGGATGCTCAGTTCAAGTTTTATAACAGCGAGAAGATCGATGATAAGAAACGGCCCGTGCTGGCCGGTCTCAACTATTTCCTCACCCATGAGGCCAGGGGAGGAACGTCCAAGAAACTTTTGGGCGAAAAGCGGGATGTGAAGGTCTGGCTGGGTTGGCTTGAGAGACGGTTTCATGGGGACGTGGACGTCATCCTGACCCCCATCGGATATCTTCCCCTGTATGAGGATTTGAAAAAACTGTTCAAGGATATTATTGATAAGGAATATCCCGAGGATCTTTACATCAAGCAATTCTCCCTCTATGTGGACAATATCGTGGCCCGTGTGGATCTTCAGAAAGAGGCCTACGGAAAAGAGAAAAATGTTCCGGCGCGCCTCTTTGAAATTCTGGAAGAGCAGAAACAGGGGTTGCTGATCCTCAAAGAAAAATTCGGATCCATCATCACCCCTGCCCAGCTCATGGAATAACGGTCTTTTATCCGGACCCGTTTTGGGGCGAACCGGACGGAATTGACGAAAAGGGCGGGGCATTTCTGAGATGCTCCGCCCTTTTTTGGTTGTTGGCCAATGGGGGCGGAGGTTATTTTTTTGGCTGATTTTCAAGAACATCCGGCTTTGATTAGGACCATATGATGAATGAAGGTGTTTTTTCTCCCATCGAGCAGGATGTGGAAGGCAAGGGAAAAGGGTGGGTGGTATCCCACAACGGTGCCAGGATATACGTGGAAATGGCGGGGAACGGCTCCTCTATCCTGCCCCCTATCCTGTTGGTACACGGCTGGACCATGAGCGGCCGCTTCTGGCGTCGACAAATGGCCGGGCTGTCCGATCGCTTTTGCGTGGTGACCATGGATCTGCGGGCCCACGGCAATTCATCCAAAATCCTTGAAGGACACACCATGGCCGCCTATTCGAAGGATGTTCAGGCGGTGATCACGGCGTTGAATCTCAAGAATGTTGTCTTGGTGGGGTGGTCTCTGGGTGGTCCCGTGGTTCTGGAATACTGGCGTCGTTTCGGGGATGAAAGGGTTTCCGCCCTGGCGCTGGTGGAGATGACCCCCTTTCCCTTTTCCCCGGGGAAATGGAACACACACGCTCTGAACGGGTATAACCTGGACGGCATGAACGCTTCTTTTCGTACCCTGCAAGCGGAGCGGGACGCTTTTGGAGAGCGGTTTATCAACAGTATGTTTAAAAACGGGATTGCGCCTTCCGACGATATGGACTGGATGCTTCCTGAATACCTGAAAACACCCCCACCCGTGGCAATGGCGGCCTATTCCGATTATCTGATGGGAGACTGCACAGGTGTGCTCAAGCGTGTTTCCGTACCGAGCCTGGCCATTTACGGAGAATCCAAATATTTGTGTTTCGGACCCGAAACAGGCCGGTATGTGGCGGATCAGATTCCCGATTGCCGGCTTGAGGTTCTGAACCGGAGCGGCCACATGCCCTTTTACGAGCAGTCTGAAGAATTTAACGGCATCCTTGCCGGTTTGGTTTTAGATTAGGATTAAAAATATAATGAAAAGCAATGTTTTTTTGGTTTTCCGAATCCAAAGAGAACCCCGAAGATAAAGTGCGCAATTGGATTACTTAGCAAATAAAATTAAGGGTTTGTGGTTAAGTGCACGCCGGACTGTGGGGTCGAAGCGTGCAAAAAAATGCAGTACCGAAGTTCATGCGCAGCCGTTCGTATTCCATCCAAATATCCTGCCTGAACATTCCGCCATATCTAATTCAGAAACTTTTGCTCCCATTTCGTTTCAATGCAACATTTGTGGTAAGGAGAATGTGGCGGCTATAGATCTTGTCAGCAATCGCGAAGCTGCATCGTGCGGTCATTGCCGATCGAGCCTGCGAATGCGATCGCTGATTCATGTTTTGTCGATTGAATTATTTGGTGAAGTCTTGGTGCTGCCGGAGTTTCCCGCGTCAAAAAGAATCATCGGTGCCGGCATGAGTGACTGGGAAGGATATGCCATCCCGCTGAGTCAAAAGTTGGGCTACACCAATACCTACTATCACAAAGATCCAAAATTGGATATTACCCAAATTGATGAGTGTTTTCAAAATAAATATGATTTTATTATATCCAGTGATGTTTTCGAGCATATCCCGCATCCGGTTTCGATTGCATTCTCCAATACCTATCGCCTATTAAAGCCGGGTGGTTTGTTTGTCTTTACGGCGCCTTATGAAAAACATGGCTTTACGCGCGAATATTATCCGGATCTTTTTGATTACAGATTTGAGCAAAGAGACGAAAAACTGGTTCTCGTTAACACAACAGCGGACGGTGTAAATCAGATTTTCACCGATCCGGTTTTTCATGGTGGAGATGGTTTCACTCTGGAAATGCGAATGTTTACGGAGATGTCTCTGCTCCAGGAAATGAAAGATTGTAACTTCACATCCATTCGCATACACAATCAGTCTTTTCCCCAATATGGCATCATCTGGCCCATAGACTGGGCTCTTCCGATAACCGCCAGAAAGACAGTTACACCTTGATATATGGGAGATTCTACCTAAGGGCCACGCGAGAACATAACCGGATTATACCAAAGTGAGAAGATAGCGCTGAGTGCTGTTTAGGTAAAACTTTTATCTTCAGCCTCAAGTTCCAGGGTGTGGATGTGGCTTACGCAGCCTGAAAACTCGCTTCCTTCAAATATGGGGATCATGGTGACCAGTTCCTTTCTGCCGCCGGCCTTTGCAACGTAATGATGGGGCTCGGACCGTCCGTGTTTGAAATCGCCGAAGATCGCGGCAATTTTTTCGTTGCTCTCGGTTTTGTGGCATTCCCGAATGTTAAGCCCCACTTCCCTGGCTGTTTTTGATGGCCGGTTTCTGGCAGCGGCGTTGGTATAAAGAATTACGCCGTCCTTATCCACACAGGTTACCGCGACTTTCATGTGATCCAGGATGTTTTCAAGAAGCGCCATTTTTTTGGTATTCGATTGGTCCATTAGGTTTCCTCTTATCTGTCAATCTTTTTGCTGATATTTTATAGCAGATCATTTGAAATATGTTAAACGAATCGTATCCGAAAACAACCGAAATCGGCGTCATCGCCGATACACACGGTCTCTTGCGGCCGGAGGCCGTTGAATTTCTCAAGGGCTGTCACTATATCCTGCATGCGGGCGATGTGGGCAAAGAATCCGTACTGGAAAAACTGAGGACCATTGCGCCCACTTTTGCGGTTCGTGGGAATGTGGATCGGGAACCCTGGGCCCTGAAACTGCCCGAGAGAGAGGTGGTTGAGATCGGCAACCGGTGCTTTTATCTGGTTCACAACATCGAAGACCTGGCTTTGGATCCGTCGGACCAGTTTGACGCCGTCATATACGGTCATTCTCATATCCCGAAGAGTTACTGGAAGAAGGGGGTCATCTATTTCAACCCGGGCGGTGCCGGCCCCCGAAGATTCAAACTGCCGATTTCCATGGGGCGAATCACGATGAGAAACGACCGGTTTGAGAGCTGGACCATTAAATTGATATAGGACCATTGGGTTGTCTCAGTGTTTTCTGTTTCGCATGTGTGAGACGCTTTCAGCCACCACCAGCAGAAGCCCGAACCAAACCAATGAAAAAGTGATCAGCCTGCCCGGCGGAAAAGCTTCCCTGTAAATCCAGTAGCCCAGCCAACACATGAGCGTGGGTGCGATGTACTGGATCATGCCCACGATGGAATAGTTCAGCTTCTTGGCGGCGCTGATAAACCAGATGAGGGGCAGGGTCGTAACGATTCCCGCTGACAACAGCAGGCAGGCGGTCAGGGAACCCTGGCTCAAAAATGCCGTTTGGTTATTCAGTCCCAGGTAAAACAGGTAGCCGGCCGCAAACGGCAGCAGCAGCAGCGTTTCGATGAGCAAGCCCTCACTGCCGCCGATATTGGCTTTTTTCCGAATCAAGCCGTAGATCCCGAATGTGCCGGCCATGATAATGGCCAGTGTGGGAAACTGCCCGAATCGAAATAACTCCTGTGTCACACCGATGGTGGCCAGCAGCACGGCAATCATTTGGATCCGGGACAATTTTTCCTTAAGGATAACGGCGGCAAGGGCGACATTGACCAGCGGGTTGATAAAATAGCCGAGACTGGCTTCAAGAACTCTGTGGTTTACGACCGCATAGATGTAGGTCAACCAGTTGATGGCCAGCAAAGTGGCGGCCAAAGCCAGAATCCATCCGTGTTGTTTAAGTTGTGAAGCGGCGCTTTTAAAAAATTTTCGGTTGATGATCGCCAGCAGGCCCGCCAGGATGAATGTGGACCATACAATGCGATGGCTTACGATTTCAAGCGGGGATACCGCCGACAGGGCCTTAAAGTAAAACGGCGTCAACCCCCAGAAAACGAACGCGGATACTGCCAGCAAAAGACCTGTTTTTTGATCCTTGTCCATCTATTGGAGGTTGGCCATTTTTTTGTCCATTAAGGTTCTTGCTTCGCTAGGATTGGTGCTGGTAATGGTGCACGTCCTGCTGGGGGTAAGGAATTGAAATTCCTTCAGTATCAAACCGTTTTTTGACCGCCTCGATGGTATCCCATAAAAAACTCCAGTAGTCGCCTGACTTTGTCCAGGCCCGCACCGTGAAATTTACGCTGCTGTCCGCCAGTTCGGACACGGCTACCACCGGCGTCTGATCTTTCAGCACCCGTTCGTCGGCATTGATGATCTCCAGAATGACCGATCGTGCCTTATCGATATCATCTTCATAACCGATGCCGAATGTCATATCGACGCGACGGGTCCCCTTGTCCGAATAATTGACGATTTTGTCTCCGAAAACCTTGGCGTTGGGAACGATAACGGTTTTGTTATCCGCGGTCTTGAGCTGAGTGCTGAAAATTTGAATCTCTTCCACTGTCCCCGACGCGCCTCCCCCGTCAATATAGTCCCCAACCTTGAAGGGACGAAAAATAATCATCAGAACGCCTGCGGCAAAATTAGACAGGGATCCTCTGAGCGCCAGACCGATGGCCAAACTCGCAGCGCCCAAAATGGCAATGAGCGAGGTGGTTTCGATCCCCAGTTTGTTGAGGGCGGCGATGATCACGAAAACCAACAGGAGCACATAAGAAAGGTTGCATACAAATGAAATGAGCGTTTGATCGACCTTGCTGCGCACCATTATCCGGCGAAGAAGATTTCGAATCCCTTTCGCAACCCAGCGACCGACGATGAATATGGCTAAAGCCGCAATGACACGTATGCCATAGATGGCCAGGATTTCCTTGATCTGAAACAAAATGTCTTCCATGTTTTTTTTCCTCCCGCGCAGTTTGTATAGAGTTTTAGCGTGGGCAATATACATAAAATTCTGCGGTAAACACAGGGAAAAGTCACCATTGAGCCGGATGAATCACATTGAATTGAGGAAAGCCATGGGTTATGCTCAAAAAAATATATTTATTGATAACCTTGGGAAATTCTCAGCTTTGGTCATGAACAGCTGGATTAGCGATACTGACAAGGGACATTATGAAAACGCTCACCTATTCCGAAATTGAAAACACGCTTTATCATCTCAATTACAGATGGAACCTTCAGGCCCTCGCATTGTGGAAGGGAGACCTGGCGCCTTTTAAGGCCTATGAACTCTACGAAGGATATGACGATTTTGTAAGCCTGAACACCATTTCACAAATTGAGCATTTCGCAGAAACAGCCCAAACCCGGAGATTGCGGTTTGCATTGATCGATCACTATTTGCAAAGGGCACTGCTGCCCCACGAAAATGAGATGCGGGTCTGGATGAAGGGTGCGGCCGCACAAGTGGATGGAGAAAATATTTACTTCAGGGAGATCATCCCCTGGTGCCAGAATTCCAGCAACTATGAAAAAAGACAGGCGCTTCAGAAGGAGACCACCCCCTTATGTAAATTTCTGAAGCCCTTTGCCGTCAATTACTGGAAGATCCTGTTAAAGATTCTTAACGAAGAGTTGGATTATGAGACCTATGTGGCATACTGCTCAAAAAAGAAGGAAATAGATTATTCTTATTATTATAGTTTGTTGAAAGACCTTCTTAAAGCAACGGATGAGATGTATTTTCAAGGCATGGAACGGTGGTGCGGGGAGCGGTTCCATCGACCCCTCTCCGACCTGACCCGGTTTGATTCCATCAACCTGTTGAGTCTCAAGCAATTCGACCATCTGTTTCCCGGCAAGGCATTGGATGTTCTGGCGCCTTTTTTTAAGAATTGGTCCATTGATCCGGTCAACACACCGGGACTCACCCTGGAACTGGGCAGTGAAGCGGCCAAAAGCGCTCAGGCCATCTGTCTGATGTTGCAGGTGCCGGAAGAGGTCTATGTGCTGATACGCCCGGAAGGTGGATGGGGAGACCTGGAGACCTTGTGGCATGAATTGGGGCATGGGCTGTCGGCGGTTTTCACCTCCCCCGATCTTTCCATGGTAACGCGCGATATGGGGACCTCCTTTGCGCTGTCGGAAGCATTTGCTTTTCTGATGCAGAATCTGGTGCTTTTAACCCCTTTTCTGACGGAATCCCTGGGGCTTTCCCCTGAAAATGCAAAAACCCTCTCTTACCATAAGACCCTCAAAGACCTCGCCATGTTCAGGCGGTATGCGGCCAAATTCCTGGCGGAATATGACATGTTCACGGGCGGCGACCTATCCGACGGTGAGCCCTATGCCCGCATCATGAGGCGTTACACCGGTTTTTATTATCAGCCGGAGAGTCATCTTTTCGATCTGGTTCCCGAACTGTACTGCCTGGACTATGTGCTGGGTTGGATGGCGGAGACGGTTCTGGAAAATCATCTGCGGGAGCAGATGGGACCCCGGTGGATGTTCAAATCCGAAACAGGCCGTATTCTGAAGAAATGGTGGCGCCAGGGAAATCAGTATGCGCTACCCGAGTTCCTGGCCCGGAATCATCTTAAGGATATGAGTGCGGATGCCATGGTCAAACGCTGGAAAGAAGGGCTGGAATAGCAGCCTTTATTTCCGCGGCCAGAGGGGACATTGGCTGTGAATGCATTCTTTGTTCTTGGAAAATTGGTTACATACAATGGGTTGCCCCACACTTAGGGTTTTCTTCAGTTTTTCCGACAACAATGTGGAGGCGGCCTGAAGCGCCAGCCACGAATCCCGCTGGCAACAGCGGGGTGCGTTGAAGGCTGCGATGTCGCCCAGAACCCGCCCGGTTACCTGCTGGATCACCTGCCGTTTAGCACCGTCGTACGGATTGGCGCCGGTCAGAACCGAGAATGCAATTCCCACCCCGATGGCCGCGCCGCAGGCGCCGAAGAATGCGCAGGCGCCCCCGGCGATGGTTTGCCCCCGCTCGATGCCCGTAAGAATGTGCGCTTCACTGACCTCTTCCCCCGCATTTCGGAGCGCCGCCAGGATCACCGCCGGCACCAGGGAATGGTGCTCGGGGCCGTGGACCGGGAAGTGGGGATGGGACCGGATGCGTTGCATCAGGGCCACGGCGTCCGGCTCGCGGCTGTGCAGACAGACCTGTTTCAGGATGTCCAGGGCCGCCTTGCCGTGACAGACGTCGCAGACAAAATGTCCGGCGGCGCAAAGGGCGTTTGCCGGCATGGTCAGACCGCAGTAATGACATGTGTGGTCGCGGTTTGTTTCAAGATAGACGAGGGCCTCTCCGCAGACCATACAGCCGCTCCGGTGCGTTTCCGGGGCCGGGGGTGGGTGTTGCGGTGCCTCCTCCGGCGCGGTAAAGCAGGCGCAGGTGGGCTCGCTCTCTACCGCCGCCATGACACCCTTAAAGTCGGGAAAATCGTACAAAACCGGGGGCGTGTCCCCGGGCGGTTTTACGGCTTGATAGGTGATGGAATGAAAAACGTGCCCTTTCACCGTCCGGTAGGGATACCCTTTTATGAT
Source organism: Desulfatiglandales bacterium (assembly GCA_963663335.2). Taxonomy (GTDB): domain Bacteria; phylum Desulfobacterota; class DSM-4660; order Desulfatiglandales; family Desulfatiglandaceae; genus NaphS2. Next base: position 708,543 of record CAXXLN010000003.1, read on the forward strand.
TTCACCGTGGGAGAACCCCATATCATTCAGCAGTCCGAACAGGTCATGGTAGCCCAGGGCGCCGCCGATACACTCTCCCCGAAGTGTTTCGTTGTACTTGATGTCAATGGGGATGTTTCCCTCATAAGTGATGTCGGATATGACCAGGCGGCCCCCCGGCTTCAACACCCTGTATATCTCCTGAAATACGCGGCGTTTGTCCGGTGAAAGATTCACCACGCAATTGGAGATCACCACGTCCATGGAGCGGTCTTCCAGGGGCAGGTCTTCCAGAAAGGCCTTCTTGAAGGTGATGTTGTCGTAGCGGAGATTTTCAACAACCGACGCCCTGGCCTTTTGTGCGAGTCCCAGCATGGCATCCCCCATATCGATGCCCACCACCCGTCCTTTAGGGCCGGTCAGACGGGCCGCGATCAAGCATTCGATGCCGGTGCCGCTTCCCAGATCCACCACGGCTTCCCCTTGTCGGATACCCGCCTCCAGCACCGGAGAGCCGCAGCCGTAGCTCCGAACCCGCATCTCTTCCGGGATGTGCGCCACCAGGGCCTGATCGTAACAGACCGGATTGAGAATATCTTCCTTGATGTCTTTGGCCGCTTCCGTGTAAAAGCGGTTCACCTGGGTATGGGTGTCGTTTCCGGGCAGGGAGAGTACGCAATTGGAATGGGTGAAGAAAATCGTGCTCCCCTCGGCGGGGCAGTCGCCCAGTTTCTCCCCCATTTTCAGTCGAATGGCTTCATAGCCGTTGGTCTTGCAGTTTTTGGATTCCCGAGCGATCAGCCATTTGGCGATCTCCGTATAAAAGGCCGCATAAGGATCACCCCCGGTCAGCCGGCCGGAATGAATAAGGGAGTGGTCCATATCCCCGCCGCCGATAAGGTATCGGAAGGGATTTCTTCCATATGTGTCGCTCTGATTGAGCGAGGCGTTCCGGACGACGTCCAGAATCGGGCTCTTTTTCCATACCGCTCCCAGACCGTCTCCGATATGGCCGCACTGCATTGATTCGGTATAGATGAGCGCCGGGGTCGGATAGACCCGACCGTCGGGCCCCACGGCAAGGGACTGCCATCCCGCGTTGCAGAGATCATACCGTGTCCCCGGATAGGAGAACACCTGGGAGCGGATCGTTTCGATATTATCGATTCTCACCCCCAGCTTTTCGGCCCGCCCCTGGGCCGCTTTCAGATTTTCGAAAATGCGGTCCGGCTCTGCAAACAGATCCTTCCCGGCGGCATTGCCCTTTTTGAACAGCCACAGAAAATGGATGTTGGAGATCCCATGATGGTCCGCAAAATCGACAATCTCTTTCATTTCATGGACATTGTGCCGGGTAACGGTCATGGAGAGGGTGACGGGAAAGCCGAGCCGTTTCAGGGTCGCCAGGTTGTCGCACAACCCTTGAAAGGCCCCGGCCCCCCGCATGGCGTCATGGTTATCCTTCAGGCCGTCCAGGCTCACCTGAAAATGAAGGCGGTTTCGGGGAAGCTCCTGAAGCCGGTCTTCGAATTGGGAAATGAGCGACAGGTTGGTGAGCACCACCACGTGGGTATCAGTTGATTGAAATATTTCCTCAACACTTGTGAAGAAGGATTTCGATACAAAGGGTTCACCGCCGGTGAAAAAAAAGAGCCTACAGCCCAGGTCCCGGGCTTCCTTAATGATTCTGCCGCAATCATTGGGGGAGAGTTCCTCCTCCGCATGGGGAGATGAGCTGAACATGCAGTGACGGCACGCCATGTTGCATCGGTTGGTGATATGGATCCAGCACTCTTTCAGGCTTGTCGCCTGCAATAGCTCGGTTCGGGATTGATATTTCAGTACTTCCGGGCCGTCAATTCTTCTCAGAATATGATTCATCCGGGTGGATGGGGTTCGGGATTTGGATAATTCCATGAATGCGCGATCACAGGCGCTGTTGGGGACGAACCAATCCGGCGTGTTCGCGCGGATATAGATAGGGGTACCATCAAACTCGACTCGCTCCCATGAAGACATCAACTGCTTATTCATTTAAACTTTTCTTCCTCTCACCAATGGCGAAAAAGCGGGACAGATCATAAATGGAATGCGTAAGAAATGTCCCTGTTAATAGTGCAAATCAGGAAATGCGTCAACATGGAAGTTCCGATGGATGAGCCGCTTGCTAAAGGGTATTTCGGAGTGACGAAAAGGATCTTAAAACTGCGGGCCGGGCCCGGACGTCTTTTTGGGGTCTATTCCAATAGGGTATTTGAGAAGGAGATGGGGCCACAGATGGGGTCAGGTCTGCTTTTGGCTGTCAATGTGGGCATGAGGAAGTCTTAATTTGTTGACTTGGTAGTTTGTATATCAAAAGCCCCAGCCAAAACATTCAGCGGGCGAGCCGCGGATGTTGATGTTGGGTGAAAAAATATTGATATTGTTCATACCTTTGGTTATACTAATGGTAATTAAGGAGGTAGGAAACATGGGGAATGTTAAAACAGCAATTTCAATTGATAAGCCATTGTTTGAACAAATCAACAACTTAGCACATGAAATGAACACTTCTCGCAGCCGTATTTTTTCGCTGGCAGCAAAAGAGTTTATTCAACGCCATAAAAACCGAGAGCTGTTGGGTGCAATCAACTCCGCATATGATGATGTTCCAGGCGAAAAGGAATCAACTCTTAAATCAGCGATGCGTTCCCGACATCTCGATATGGTTCAAGACCAATGGTAATAAATCAAGGCGACATTTTCTGGATAGATCTTAAGGAGCCTTCCGGATCAGAACCAGGATACCGGCACCCTCATGTCATAATCCAAAACAACCTTTTCAATCGCAGCCGAATCAATACTGTCATTGTCTGCCCTTTGACCTCCAATTTTAAAAGGGCAACATCTCCCGGGAATGTCATGTTGAAGAAAGGGGAGGCAAATTTACCTAAAAAAAGTGTAGTCAATATCTCTCAAATTTTCACGGTTAATAAAAGCGATTTGTCAGAAAAAATCGGCTCTTTAAAATTCGAACGGTTTCAACAAGTACTTCAAGGCATACAACTAATTACCGAGCCAAGAGACGTCAATGACAAATTATAACATCCAAAAATCACCCAACATTTCATTGCAGCAGATTGCCGGGGCGGAGTGGCCTTGTCAGCTGGGAAGCGTCATTAATTTTGAAAAGTTCAAGCGTACCATCTGAGCAGGGGGTCAAGTCTACGATTGACTCTTGTTAAAATTGCCAAAGGTCAAACGTAGACTTGACCCCTAATTTTTAGGAGGAAATCATGGGTGGTTTTCCTGAATTTGATCGGTATGACGCGATGGGACTGGCCGAGCTGGTCAGGCAGAAGAAGGTAACACCGTCGGAATTGTGCGAGGAGGCTATCGAAAGGATTGAGCGGGTCAATCCGCAACTCAATGCTGTTGTGACGCGAATGTACGATCAGGGCCGTAGGGAAGCCGTGAACCCTCTTCCTGAAGGGCCTTTCACCGGAGTCCCTTTGCTCATTAAAGACCTTCATTACGCATATGCCGGAGTGCCCATGACATCAGGATGTAAGGCGCTCAGACATTACATCCCGGAACAAGACTGTGAAATGGTCATTCGCTTCAGGAAAGCCGGCGCGGTAATAATCGGCAAGACCAATACTCCGGAATTCGGGCTTCTGGGAGTAACCGAACCGGAGCTCTTTGGTCCCTGCCGCAACCCTTGGAATACAGACCACACGCCGGGCGGCTCCAGCGGCGGCTCTGCTGCGGCCGTAGCCGCCAGGATGGTACCAATGGCCACAGGTGGAGACGGGGGCGGCTCCATTCGAATACCCTCCGCCTATTGCGGACTTTTCGGGCTCAAACCTTCCCGCGGTCGCAATCCTACTGGACCGGATTATGGCAGTGTATGGCAGGGGGCGGACCAAAACCATGTCATCGCACGATCAGTAAGAGACAGTGCCGCCATGCTGGATGCAACCCAGGGGCCGGACACGGGTGCGCCGTACGAAATTCGACCGCCACAGCGATCATATCTGGAGGAAATGGAATCAAACCCTGGAAAGCTCAAGATAGCCTTTCAAAGCAAATCCCCTATCGGCACTCCGGTAGATCCCGAGTGCGTCAAGGCCGTGGAAAATGCAGCCCATCTGTTGGAAGAAATGGGACACCATTTGGAAGAAGCCGGCCCGGAAATCGACGGGCTCGGTTTGGCCAAAAGCTATCTGGCCATGTATTTCGGTGAAGTGGCGGCCGATATAGAAGCATTAGACACCATTCTAAATCGCAAGGCAGGCCCCAAGGATGTGGAGCCCATGACCTATGTCCTCGGCTTGTTAGGACAGAGCTTTTCTTCAGGCTATCTGGTGGAAGCCTTGCGCAGATGGGACCAGGCTGCAAGAAAAATGGGGCAGTTTTTTAAGAAGTATGATCTTTACATGACCCCGACAACCGCCCATCCCCCGGCAAGGATAGGAGAGATTACACCCAAACCCCTTGAAATGTTGTTGATAAAAGCAGTCAATTTTTTGAAATGCGGGTGGATTTTAAGAGCTTCGGGTATCGTGGACACCCTTGCGGAGAAAAGCCTTGAAAGGACACCTTTTACCCAACTGGCGAATCTTTGCGGCCTTCCGGCAATTTCCGTTCCCCTTCACTGGACACCCCGGGGGATGCCCTTGGGGGTCCAATTCATCGGACCTTTCGGTAATGAAGCCGTGTTGTTCCGATTAGCGGGACAGTTGGAAAAGGCACAGCCGTGGTTCGACAGCAAACCAGAGGTAACATCTTAAAGAGACAGTCCATATTTAGGAAAAGGGGACGTTATGTTTCCGTTGGGTCTATAAGGAATGAATCTTTCGGATGTGTTTTTGCGGGTTGAAGAAGAGAGAGATACTCTACACCATTCCGAAAATCAAATCCCGGAAATGCGAGGGTTGCGGAGAATGCGCCGAACGTTGTCCTTCAGGCGCCATAACGGTTAAGTCCCCCGAAACCCATTCTTTTTGAACCATCAGGAGGGCGCGCTTTGAGGAAAAGGGGATTGCCTTCATGCACCGGAAGAAACCGTATTGATGACCTGTTCAACTACAGGCTTCCGGACCGTGTGCCCCTTGGCAGCGTGAGTATCGGGTTTAACGCCGTCAATGCAGGCTACCGGGTCAGTGATGTTCTGGAAGATCCGGAGAAATGTTTTCAGGCTGCGGTATGGACAGCCGATCTCTACGACTGGGATCCCATGCCCCAGTATTCGGGGCACACGGTCTGGGGCGCCATTGACTTCGGAGGGACGGTTCGAATGCCCGTGGGGCGGTATGAAAGCGCCCTCATCGTTACCTCCCACCCGGTCCAATGTGAAAAAGATCTTTCGACCCTCAAACTTCCCGATCCCAAAACAGCGGGAAGAATCCCCTTGGCCATGGGGTTTTCCCGACTTCAGGCGGAAAGCGGCTTCCCGGTCTTCTTCTCTTCCCGCTCACCTTTTACCATGGCCGCCAATATCTGCGGACTGGAGAATTTCTGCAGGTGGATGATGCGAAAACCGGAACTCTGCCGGGAACTGATGGATCTCTCCCTCACCCATATCCTGAACGTCTTAACCTACTGGGTCGAGACCTTCGGCGCAGAACGGATGTTCGTGTGGATGAGCAATCCCAGCGAATCCAACCAGGTGATCTCACCCAAGCATGTGGCCTCCTTTGCGCTGCCCTACCACCTGGCCTACCACGAAAAACTACGCGCCATGGGGATCAAACGGTTCGGATTCCATCTGTGCGGCGACCAGAATCGCAACCTGCCCCACTTTGTCCATGCCGATCCCTGACCCCATCCCAGCATTCTCAGTTTCGGACACGAGGTCCCCGTCGAAACGGCGGCAAAACATTTCCCCAAAGACATCATCTTCGGCAATCTGGATCCCACCCTGCTTCAGATGGAAACGCCGCAGAGCATCTATGAAAAGAGCCGTGACATCATCACCAGGGGGATGAAGTCCTCCGGCGGATTCATCATGGCGCCGGGCTGCGGCATCCCCGCCACGGCCCCGCCCGTCAACGTTTTCGCCATGACAAAGGCGGTATACGATGTGGGGTACTATTCTTAGCGGGCCATGACTTTAGTTTCTTCGCTGACCCGTGTAGCCATGTGCGGAACGAAACTGCCGTTTGCTCTTGCGGTTTCCCGCAAACTGGGCTATCAAGTCTTTCATTTAATTCCATATTGAGGATGTGCACATGGTCCAAGGAAAGATTTCCGCCAATATTTCAAAGTCAAAAAGAATTTTATCGCTCATATTGTTTTGCTCGGCTGTAGTTTTGGGCTTATCAGCCTGCGACGGATCGGACGGTGATGCAACAGTTCCGGTGGTTCCGGTAGTGCAAACAAGATCCGGTTATATTTCCGGCATAATTGACAACGGCACGTTCGCCTACCTTGGGATACCCTTCGCCGCTCCTCCCGTCGGCGAAAAACGTTGGCGCCTTCCGGTTCGGGAGGAATCCTGGGACGGCGTCCGGGCCGCCGATAAACTCAGCGAGGGCTGTCCTCAAGACCTGTCTCCCGGTAACCTTTACGATCTGACGACCTGTGATGAAGACTGCTTGTATCTCAATGTCTGGGCGCCAAAAGAGACAAAGGGCGGTTCTCTGCCGGTCATGTTTTGGCTGCACGGAGGAGGATATATGGGAGGTTCCGCGTCACAAACTTTATACAATGGCGCGAACCTGGCAAAAAAGGGAATAATTCTGGTTTCAGCCAATTATCGCATTGGTCCGTTGGGATTCATGGTCAGCCAAGATCTCTATGATGCTCAGGGTCAGGCCGGTAACTACGGTCTCTTTGATGCCGTGGCTGCCTTGGAATGGGTTCGGGACAATATTGAACAATTCGGCGGAGATCCGGACAATGTGACGATTTTCGGGGAATCATCCGGGGCTTGCAGCGTAACGTTGCTCCAGACCGCTCCCCGGGCCGTAGGGCTGTTCCACAAAGCCATTGCCATGAGTGGAACCGCATCATCGACCAAGTACGTATTAAATTTGACTTCTTCTTGGGAACAGGCGGCACAAAGCGGATCACAGTTTCAGAATTTATTAAGTGCCACAAGCATTGAGGAGATGCGCCAATTTCCATACGAGAAAATTATTGAGGCGGCAAGCAAAAGCAAAATTCCTTTCGGCCCGGTCATGGACGGCATTCTGCTCAGTGAAAACCCGAGGGACACGCCTTCGGAACCCCAATACGCCCCAATGGTCATCGGTACGGTCAAGGACGAAGGCTCCTTGTTCATCTACGAATACGGGATTGAGAATTTGTCGGACTACGAGCTGGCGCTGCAAATATGGTTTGGGGATAATGCCTCAATTGTGGAAGCCTACTATCCGGCTTCAACAGACGAAGAAGCCGTATGGCAGGCCGTTACCGTCCACGGTCTGGCAGGGATGCAGGAACCTACAAGACATACCGCCCGTGGCGCCTCTCTTTCAGTGCCGGTGTACAGGTATTATTACACCCATGTGCCGCCGACTGAGGCCGGTTCAGCCCTTGGCTGTTTTCATGGTTCGGAACTGGCCTATGTATTCGGCAATCTGGATGCTGGTGAGGGATACGGACCGAATGATACGGCATTTTCAAATCAAATCATGGATCTGTGGACCAATTTTGCCAAAACCGGAACGCCATATGCAACGGGATTGCCCACCTGGTCTGAATTTTCCATTGGACAGGAGCATGCTTTCCATTTGAATGGTCCCAATGATTTTCAACTGACCGAAGGATTGAGTTTTGATGAAGAATGTGATCTCTTTGAATTGATTGCACCCGAAGTTGAGCCGGATTATCCAAAGTAGTCTCAGCGCATGCATCTATATTGGTGAAATCTTCCAGGCCTTTGACTTGGTCATGATGGATATCCAGATGCCTGTTATGGACGGTTGCCTGGCCACGGCGGCAATCGGAAGGCGCCGGCAAATAAGGATCTGCCCATCATCTTGCTCGATATTGTCATGCCGGGAATGGACGGCCTCGAGGTTTGCAGTAAGTTGAAAGAGAATAGAGAGACCGCGGACACCCCGGTTGGACTGCATAGACTGATACAAGCTGGGAGCGGACCTGACCCCCAAATCAGAGAGCGTTATTCACGCCCAAGATAACATTAATAGACTTTCAATTTTTATTAATTCCGGCTGAAGATCGGAGGATAATTGGTCTATATGTGCTTGTTTTAAACCAAATTGGAAAAGAAAAGATTCTTTAATGCGGGAGACAATTTCCCGACGGTGAGAATAGACTGAATTTGCAAGCCAAACATGATAGACGAGGTTGCTTAACCTTACCCATGCCTCGATATTGGGAATAAATTTCTCAGCGGAATTATGGTGATTTCGGATGGAATTGCACAGCATGGAGGGAAATCGCCATTTTTTGCCGATGAGACCGCCTAATTCCGCATGGTCAATTCCGAAAACAGCTTTCTCAGCTTCAACGAGGGATAAATTTTCCCTCTGGGCCAATGCGACCAGCTTGCCGTTCTCTTTGACAATGTACTCATTCAAAACTGTTTTTCCGATGTCGTGGAGAAGGGTTGATGTGAATAAGATGGAGGCTTCCTGAGACCCTTTGTTCTTAAAAAGCAACTGAGAAATGATGGCTGTGATGACGCTGTGTCTCCACAATTCCCCAGCATTCATGGAATAACCATCGTGCGCTTTAGAATATCCCGAAAGCCCCTTGGAACTTGCGAGCGCAATCATCTGGATGTTCTTGATGCCCAAAGTAACGACGGCTTGATCAACGGTGAAAGTCTTGGCGCGTAACCCATAGTAACTTGAATTACAAACCTTTAGACAAGCGGTTGTCAAAACTTCATCATATTTTATGACATTGATGATTTCTTTATAATCGATTTCATCATCGCCCGAAAGCTCCAGAACTTTTCTTGCTGTTTCCGGGAAGGGCGACATGTTTTCAATCGATTCCAGGATTTTCTTTAAATGCTCAGGTTCCGACATTTGGTTCTTTATCCAAAAACATGTTTCCGTTTGCCATTCGTGAATGATCTTTTGAATCCTTACTGATTCCTTTTTAAATTAGCATTTTTGGCATTGGGTGTACATAGGAAACCAGATATTATTTGTCCTGAAAGAATTTCGCTTTGCCTCCCTTTTCGGTTAACAAAAACAAATTGACCTACCTGTCCGGCATTATGTAGCATAAAGATCGTGTGGTCAAAACATCTGTAAGAATTCGGTTCCACTGAGGTTAATGTGACAAAAAATGATTCAGCAGCACCGGACCCCATGAAAATATTCTTCAGATGGTATGAGGAGGCGCAAACGGGTAAAGGCGGATTGTTCGGGAAAAGCCGTGTGCTCTCAGCCGGACTCCGGGTATTCAAACGGTTCTCTGCCGCTGTTCTTCCCGGGATAAACCTCCTTCGGCCCGATATTGCCACCTTGGCAACGGTAACACTCGAAAACAGGCCTGCCGCCAGATCCGTACTATTTAAAGGCGTCGTTCACGGTGGATTTACATTCTACACGGATTATGAAAGCAATAAGGGAAAAGAGCTGGCTGCTAACCTTTCGGCGGTCTTGGTTTTCTACTGGCGTGTACCCCCGCGCCAAGTCCGCATTGACGGCAAGGTCTTGAAACTCTCTCGTGGGGAAGCAGAAGATGACTGGAAAGCCCGGAGGCGGGAAAACCAAGTTGCTTCCGCCGCAGTTCCACAAAGCAGTATCGTCCGGGGAAGGGAAGAACTGTTGGAAAAAGTGAATCAGATCAAACGTCGGTACAAGGGAACCCCTATCCCCTGTCCGGAGTCATGGGGTGGGTATTGCCTGGTCCCTGAAAAAATAGAATTCTGGCAAGGAAGGTTCGACTGGATTCACCAAAGGGAGTGTTATGTTCTGAATAATGGCACGTGGGAGAGGGTGTATCTTGCACCCTGAGGTCGCGTTTGTTTCTCAAAACCTTAAACTTGGAGAACCGTCATGAAAACAAGTGTTCTGGAATGATGTGCAGGCATACATTGCCCAAATGAACCTCAGGGGTGAGGGGACATACAGCCTGGCCACAGAGGCACAATGGGAGTACGCGACTCGCACGGGAAGCACAACTGCGTTTTATAATGAGGGGATTACGTCCTATTCCGATATGAATGAGTGCAATTATGACGGCAATCTGACTGTCATCGGCTGGTATTGTGACAACTCAGAGAACAAAACCCACCCGGCTACGCGGAAAACGCCCACCAACGCCTGGGGGCTTTATGACATGTCGGGGAACGTCACTTAATGGGTTCAGGACTGGTACGGCGGCAGTTGCTATGAATCAGGTCCAGCGACCGATCCGTCGGGGCCCACTTCGGGCTCGTATCGTGTGGCACGGGGCGGCGACTGGTTCAGCGAGGCCGAGAAATGCCGTTCGGCCAACCGCAGTCTCTACGGCCCTGATTTCAGTGACCTCACCCTCGGGGTCCGCCTTACGAAGAAGCCTTAGCGCCTCGGCATCTGTTTTGATAGGGAGTCAAGACGAAGGTGAACTATTATGAATGGGCTTTCTTGGATTTGTTCATCTTATTTTTGAGGACTTGGGAACAGCTGAAGGTAATAACTCTCCTGCCATCCAAAATCAAATCATCTCCAGTCTGGGGATTCCTGCCTCTTCGGCTCTTTTTCTCTTTAACAGAGAATTTCCCAAATCCACTAATCGTAATATCTTCCCCTGATGCAAGGGTATCTTTTATTCCATGGCCGAAAATAACGGTTGGCCTTGATTTTGCTTAACACCCAAACAGTACTCCCACTTTTCGAGGGAACGCCGGTTCTCTGATCATTTTTTTCAAAATTTGCGGAAGCCTGCCGGTTTCTTTCTTGTTTTTCTCCAACTCTTGCAAAACCAATTGGCTGTCAACCCGCGCGAAACGTTGTTCTAATGTGTCGCAACCATCGAGGATAATGTTGAGATATTCCTTGTTGTCAAGGTTCTTGACGAGGGGAGTGTCTGACAGAATGGTTTTCAAAGTCTTGTTCAAAGAAATAGTTCCCGTCTTTTTGCGAGATCCTCTCTTGAGATCCCTGAAAAAGCGCTCCAGAATATTGTTGGTTCGTTGTGGCTGGATAAGTTGTTCTCCAGTAGCGGTATGAACAGAGATGGGATCTGCGAATAGCTTATCCCAATATGTATCTATCTGCTCAATCATCTTTTTGTATTCATCACTGATTGAAGGATTTTCGTCAGGTTTAAATTTTTCCCGGAACGCTGCTACCTTTTCTTTGATCGTTTTCATATCCGTATCAACGCCATCATCATTGAGGCCATTTTTTCCCTCGGGAAGTGCGATGCGGAGAGCTTTTCGCAGTGCATTGAAGATATCTGCTTTCTCATCGAGCCCTTTGGAGGATTTTTCTAGGATTTGATCATCGATGACCGGTTTGATCAATCTGAAAAGTTTGTGAAGAGGTTTATGCGTCTTATCGTATTTGTGTGGACTTTCCCAAATTGTCTCAACAAGGGCGTAAACCGTTTTCAACCTGCGGTAGAAAACAAGGTGGGGAAGGTCGAAAGGGAAGCCATATCCATTTAGTTCCGCTGATATGTCAAAAACCCAATTAATCAAAGCAAATGCAGACGCGATGGGCATTTCGGCACTGGTTGTAATATTGCCATTCTTTATGTCGCCATTCAATCTCTCCATTAACCTGGGATCTTGAATAGCAGCCCCTTCAAGACTTTTGGCCATCCGTCGAAGCGAACCACGAATCTTGTGTTTTTTGAGGCGATTCCTGATTTTTTTGTATTCATCTTCCATCAAGTCCTTGCCGATATCTCTTAAAAAATGAAAATGGCAGATAAAATCAGGTTTTCCCGGGAATACCGTTGCAACAGCCGAAAGGATTCCCTTCCCCATGTCATGAACCAATGCGATTGGGTCTCCATATTGCTCTTTGATTTTTTCAAAGAACGGAATGAGCAACTCGCTCCGTTCCGAAGGGATTTTTATATTGTCCAGGACGATTTCGGCAATACCATCCAAGCCTGTAAACAGGTGTGGGCTGTCTCCCTCGCATGTTCCATCGACGTGAAGGATATATCCGCCGCGCTGATCCATCGCATTTCTTATCTTTTGGCGACCTTCCCGATGGGCCACGGCAAGGTAGGTGACAAACTTCTTGCCTAAAAAGCTCACTTCTCTATCAGAAATCGAGATGTTTCTCCGGGCCAATTCTTCTACAATATCCTTTTCGCCGCGGCAGCGAACAAAAAGGGCATACCCCACATAGACAATAACATCGTAGCCGAATGTACAGCGGTGTGGTGTAAGCTTTTTCAACTCCCGGGAAGTGTATACCTTAGCGTAATCCTCCGATTGCATGATAAAGGTTTCTTTGGCCCGGAATGCGCCGATATCCAGCGTCACGACTTTCCTTTCCCGTGTCTTTAACACTTTATTGCTCCCGAAACGGAAGGCCTCTTCTGAAAAGAAGTGCACCGTTGGCATTTCAAAAAACAGGTTGCCTGCGGAGATACTTTCCACAACCTTCTCCATATGATTTTTAAGGCAACGGATCACCTTGTACCCGGAATTTTTTTTAACAAACCATGATGGTTCAGGAAAGCCTCAATTGCATGGGGTTCAATCCGGGTTCCCTGCTCGGCAACTCTTTCAAACAGTTCCTGGATGGTGCTATGGGGGTGTTTGACAAGTTGAACAAGAATCATAACGCTTTCCGAATCTGTTGGAAATCTGACATCATGCGGCCAGGATAATCCCGATTTTTGCTCCTGATATTTATTCTCGGAGAAGTACACAAAACGCCCTTGATGCTTTTCTCTTCTGATTCCCGGAGTATGCTGCAACCGGGAAAAAACGGAGCTGTTAGGGGCAATTTCAACCAGTTGTGCGATCTGCCTGGCATTCAATCCCGTTTGTGATCTTCCGATAAGCTGAGAAATTGTCTGCATGAGGTTTCCATATTGAGAAAAAAGGATCTGCCGATATTTCCAGATACCGTTTTCATCAAATCGCGGAATTCCAGGAAGGCTATAATAGCGGCCGTTCATGTTAAAACTTGTGTAGGTCCGCCACTTTTTCAATTGTCTTCTGGCGGTTGTCACGGAAGACTCAAGGAGTCTGGAAATGTCTTCGACCGTAGCCACTTTTCGTTTTTGAAATTCCTTGATGGCCTTTTCTGCGTCCATATCCACCCCATGGCAAAGTATGCGCAATATTCAATCATATTGCGCATACTTTGCCATGTCGGCAGGGGAAAGTCAACGCTTTTTCTGCAGTAAGGTTGGTATTTTATGTGAATATCAAGTAAAATTGAGTTCATTACAAATGCGCATACTTGATCAGACTGTGGAAGAAAAACGTAAACATTTGAATAATAACGGGTATTCAACTCTCAACCGTTATTTTCTGCCATAGCTTTTATTTTCTCCAAAAGAACTTCAACAGTCTGTGCGCCTTGGTTTTTCGGAAGGTCAAGTCTGGAGGAGACTAGGTTTTTCAAATGGGTCTTAGTGATCGTCATATAAAAAGCCTTCAAAAAATAGCGGTTTTGGTTTTCAGGGAAGCAAAAGGTAAAATCCGGATTTTATGGTTATCGAACCACGCTCTTGCGTGCTTTTGAAACGCACTCTGATATTCCTTTGGATATTATTTGGTCCAGAGGCTCATTTTCCCAACACTCTATCCCACCTCCTTTATCCCAGCGAAGGCAATGATGCCAATCAGGTCCCGGTTCGCCGTCTTTAGTCTGAACCTGGATTCGGAATTTTCCGTACTTAACACGATGATTTGCTGCGCAGTGGTCCGTTGCGGTTACTGCAACATACTGGTCTTCTTTTCCCGTTGTTTCGCTTGAAACTGCAAAAGCGAATAGATGAGTCTTTCTTGGACCACGGATTCTATCGTGAGGAAACAAGACAATCATCTCGTCAAGAAATTCCCCGACCTCCAATTGAACTTGAACGGCTTGCATTTTGAGCATTCTTTTGACGACATCGGTATTTTCGCCCAGCATAGAATTTTCTTCCATCTTAAGCTCAATCTTCGGTTCAAAACCTCAAATGATTTGCGATTACAACTAACTTAGCGGAAATATATGAAACAGTCCATGCAAATTCATGTTTCGCTGAAGAAAAACGGAAGATTGCATTGGATGATCACCCAACAACAACCCCAGTCCCCAAAAGCCACACTCCCCCACAACGACCACTGTGGACGGCCTGACGCGTCCACGATTCTATGTGCGGGGCAGGTTGTGGTTTAGATATCTATTTACAAAAAGATATTTCGGCAATATTTTATAACAATTCATTTTTAAAGGGTGTTAAAATTAGTTTTTTCAGAAAGAGGTCAATTTTTGAAATTGCTGTTTTTACTGAAAAAATAGCATGCGCTTTTTTCTGCCATTTGAATCGACAGAGCAAAATGCAAAAATCTGCTACCCATTACCGCCTGATATCGTTAGAAAACTAGGTTTTTACGTCGATTTGGAGTCTCTTTTTATGGGTTAACTATTGGATATCATTTATGAATAATATGATTGTTTTAACACCCTTTTTTAATGAAAAAATCAGCTTTTCTTGGATCATTTCCATAAAACTGGGAAGGGAGATATGGAATGACTGGAAGGAATATTACAATAAACGTATTAATATTTTTCGCGGTATTAACCGCCTCATTCCTTTTTTCGACACAAATTACCATGGCGGTGGCTGTGAACAAGAAAGAAGTTCAAATTGCAAAAGCAAGCTCTTTAGACCTTTGTTTGTGTGCTTTGTTAAAAAAGCTCGATAATGAAAACCACAATAATGGGAAATGCGATTTTTGTGGAAAAAAAATAGGAGAATTTGGTCATAATGTGGAACGCAAATCTTTTTGTGGTAAAATCTACGAACTACATCCAAAGTGTGCTGGAATGTTTTTAGACACATGTGAAGGTTTTTAAATCAATTTCATTTGAGGTCGGACTAAGCAGATATAAATAAATGGAATAGATTAACTCGTAATGCGGGGTGTTTTCAGCCCTTGAAATCATCATTTTGACCCCAAAAACATGCTTTTAAGAAGTTGTAGTGGCCATCCTAATTTTTGGTTCGTAGAGTGTGGGGAACATTTGACTGCTAGCCTTTCACTTCAGCAGAAAGGCAGAGCGGGCCGCAGCCTGCCAGTCTCGATTTTCTCGTCGCCCTGCTTTATGCTGAGTTCCGCGTTGTGGGTTTGAATTGAATGGGCTTTCAACCAAAAAAGGGTTAATCTCTATTTCGTGAATCTGCGATTATGGAATTGAGCTTGAGACCGGAAATCCTCCTAAAATGCCGCAGATTCCTCGTTACGAGTTCCAAATCCCCCGGGCGAACGAGCGCAGCAACCGGTTTGCCATGCCTGGTAATGAGTACTGAAGAACCGGCTTCAACTTGCCGATACAATCTGAAAAAGTGGCTTTCGCTTCCGCTGTGGATACGTTTTTGTCCATGGTTGGCCTCCTCTTATGACCATTGTGACCAGAACGTCAAGCCTTGTTGCAAAAAAATCATATTGAGTGGCATCTCAGACAGGTACATCAGGGAACCGATAATGTGACGCCGTTAAGCCAAAAAAAAGGAGTGCTTTAAAATTCAAGGGGAAGGGCTTTGACTATCTCGATGGGACGGTGATTTTGCGCTTTTCCTCATCAGGGTGCCGGCGGAAGAAGATGGCCGTATGGCCGATCATGCCCACCATTTCGCAGCCATGAGTCTTTTCGATGGTTTCGGTGATCTCTTTTTTGTCTTCCTTTTCCTTGAAATCGATGAATCTCAACTTGACCAACTCATGGGCCGTGAGCGCGTCGTTGATGGAATTGTTCAAGGTCTCGGTGAGCCCTTTTTGGCCGACAAAAACAACCGGTTTCATCTTGTGGGCGAGACCCCGCAAGTATTTTCTCTGAAACCCTTCCATTCTTTCAGTCATATTTCTTTTCTTTCTCTCAAAATAAGGAAAGGGCGCGTATTTTAGGAAAAATACGCGCCCTGCCAATATATTGGCGTCCCCAAGGGGACGCTACATTTATCATCGTTGCTCGATGAATGCCAATTTATCGTATAACGGTTGGAAATTATAGGCATAATCACACTTTTTTGTACGTTTTGGTCTTTTTGCTTTTGATGAAATTTGATGCTTTTATGTGAGCTGGTGAAAGATATCATATCATCGTATCTGAATGCATGCTCTTTTTTCCCGAGATCAAAAATTTATACTGCTTCCAAAAAATTGTCTGTTCAGCTACCTATCTTAATAGTGTCGAACCAAAACTGGTTGTTTAGGCGTGAATCAAGCGAATTTCAGACCATTAAAACCGGGACTGAAAGAGCTAGGATTGTCGGAAAAGGATTCTTATACAACCGGAGGTCAGAGAGATTGTGCTGATCACATGGCCATGCCCATAATGATTATGAATACCTGGGAGATCCGAGTATAGCCAAATTGCAGGTAACCTCTACTTGGTAGCGCCATCGTCTCACACCTTTAAATTGCATAGTGTTCAACTACAAGATGTAGTTGAGGGGTCAGAAGGTTTTGGGTCCAGATACTTGGAGATATTCTCAGTTTGAATTCTTCCTGTTTCATCACGAAAATCCTTTCCCTGTCTCACCTCGATATGCCTATCAACATGATCTATAAACCTGGCATTCGTGGACATTTTTCGGTATGGCGCGATGTCCTGTGGAATTAATGAGGTCTGTGATGTTTTAGAGAAAAATTTCGGTATAAATGCGAATGGTCATTTAAATGTGGTGATGGCAGCTTTCCACATAGCTGAACATATACCAAAAAGGGTGTCCATCCTGTCCCCATTCAAAACAACATTTCCCATTGCCCATCGAATTATTACAAAGACACCGAAAACATGCCTTGGCAAAATGGGAAAATATTTGTTTGCAAGCCCAATTACGAACTGCCCATCGAAATGTTGCCATGGGCCGTAGATAAAGGTTTTCCTCGGGGTGTCGTTTTGGCAGACTCCTGGTTTGGATGTGGCCCGTTTGTCAAAGGCCTTAAACGCTTAGAAATGAGTTATATGATTGAAATAACATAGAACAATGTACCGAAGGTTGTGCAACAACCAACTTAGCAGAAGCAGCTTGAAGCACGTACAATGCCAAAAATAAAATTATCAATGAACTATTTTTCGAAAACTCAAGTAATTGATATGAAAAGCAAATGATCTTGCCTTGCCGATTTCTTCCTATTACAAAAAAAGAAGGAGATTACAGCAGGTTAATCAGGGAGAGATAAATTGCTCGAATTGCCTGCCGCGAAGCGGCTTCGTCCAACAATAAGTTATAGCAGTTTAAGCGCACAATCCTTATGCAATGGCCTCATTATTGTATTTTTGACTTGAAAATTTATAAATTATATGTTATAAATAATCAAAAAAATTTTCTATGTCGTAATTTACCTAGCGGTTCTAGCCTCTTAAGAACATTTACAAATATTTACCATGATTTTAAATTGCTAACATGCGTCTTTTCACATTACAACCAGTTATCCAGACGAATTGACATTGCGCTAGTAGAAAAGCCAACCAACCTTGAGGACTACACATGGCTAAATCAGAAAAGTTGAATTTAAGAAAAATACCAAAGATGACCTTGCGTCAGCGAATTTATGAAGAGTTAAAAAACAGAATTATCGCCGGACATATTGTGCCGGGTCAAATGATAACCCTGCATGGTCTCGCAAATGAATTTGGCGTGAGTTCAGTGCCCGTTCGTGAGGCATTATGGCAACTTGAATCTCAGAAGATCGTCGTTATCGAAAATAACAAGAGAATGTATGTCAACACTCTAACAAAAAAGGAAATGGCGGAAGCATTGGATTTAAGATTGATGTTAGAGTTGGCCGCTGCCGAAAAAGCATGCGATAAAACAACTCGGAAAACATTGTCGAGAATAGAGGTTGTGCTGAAAAAACTAGATGAGTCCGCTGATGATCATAGCAACTATATGCTTTTGAATAGGCAATTTCATTCACTTATTTATAATGATATCGATTCATCGATGCTCATGGACTTAATTAATCAAATTTGGGCTCGTATAAGCCCTTATATTCAAATACTTTTAACAAACTATTACGATTTTTCAACTTCCGTTAAAGCACATCATGGCATTCTTGACGCCCTGACCAAAAAAGATAAAGTCCTTTTAGTAGAGTGGCTGCATCTGGATCTGAGCCACGTGACGGAGTTCATCCTTGATCATTTTGATGACGCCTTATCAAAAGGTAAACAGCCTTGACGGTAAACCCGGATAGGTTTGCTGTTTTCTACGGTTCCTACAGAGGTTCGGCCTGTCTCGGTGCCGCTGCCGTAAACACTTTGGCAATACTGAGGACATTCTCCACCAAAACATATCCTGGTGGCGCAGCTTCTACCAAATGACCCAATTCTCCCAACAACGTAGCGCTGTGACGATTGCCGCTCATTTGCGTTGTGAACTGAAAGGTTGGCAAGCGGACCTTCTGCGCTACGTTTCGTACTGCCATGTCCGACCCATCTCGCCCGACTACTAGCCAGAGTGGGGGAGCCATTACAGTAGGTCAGGGAGCATTACCTGATTCTTAAAATTTGGCACTTATGGCGGATTTCGTGACGAATTATGAATCTACAGTTTGATGGAAACGACTTATTGCCTTCAGTTAGCGCATCTGAAACTGAATTGACACTGAGTTTTAAGAAATGGGTAATGCTCCCGTAGGTCAAGCAGTTGATAGGACTACTTCTATCAGGGCTTGATTCCGGTCCTTGTTCAAATCCTAATTTCGTGTGCCAAATCTCCTGACGTCGACACAATTTTTTTCTTGACATTTTATAACATATAACTTATAAAACCAGGAATGCCAATCAAGATAAGCAAGTTATTTAAAGAAAGGATGTGTCCAAACTCAATGATTTTGTTAAAGAAAAAAGTTGAAAAACAAGGAGATTGAGAGATGAAGATTCCAAAGAAAAAGAGCCTGTTATTACTTGTTATTGCTTTTATCATGGCTGTATCTGTGCTCGCCCCTGTTTCAAGGGCAGCAGAACCGGTCTATGATATCTATGCATTTAAGTATGCAACCCTCCCGGCGTTTGCCGAACCACTGATAACCTATAGTAAAGGTTTCGGTAAAACGGCAAAGAATCCACCGTTCTATTTCTGGGTAATCGTGGGTAATGGTAAAAAGATCGCCTTCGATTGCGGATATGCTCCAGACGGGTGGGCAAAGAAAAATCTCGGTGTAGTTGGCTACCAGTCCCCGAAACAGGTGCTGGCCAAAATCAATATGAAGCCCGAGGAGATCACGGATCTGGTCATTTCACACATCCATTTTGACCACGCGGGCAACGTTCCTGCTTTCCCAAATGCGAAGATATGGATACAGAGGGAAGAGCTTGAGTTTGCCGCAGGCCGGTGTGGACAATCAAAGGTGGCAAACGCCTTCGTCAGGTTTAAGCATGTGATGGACATTGTCAAAGCTAACTATGACGGGCGCGTCGTGTTGGTTGAGGGAGACCAACCCATGTATCCAGGGATTAATCTCTATGCAGTTCCCAGAGGGCATACATACTGTCCGCAATTTGCAGTCGTTAACACAAAGGTTGGTCCGGTGGTTATGGCTTCCGATAATGTTTACATGGATAGAAATGTAGACCCCATCACCCCCAATGGTGTGGGCATCAGCATGCTGGCCATGGAAAACGGCATCAAAAGGATGAGATCTTTTGTGAAAGATCTGAAATATATCATTCCCGGACACGACCCAGCGCTCCTTGAAAAATTCCCCCCGGTTGCGCCGAATGTGGCAAAGATCGAGTAATATCGACTGAAAAAAGGCGATAAGAAAAAAAGCCGTGCGCAGGATTCCAATGAAACCCAATTTCCCAAAATCTCGGGCGGCACGTGGCCAGGCTGTGTGATTCTGACATCTTACATAGGCACCAAGATGTATCTCCAGGCCGTGGCCAAGGCCGGCAGTTTTGATACGGGAAAGGTTATCAAAGCCTTTGAAGGCATGCAGTATCAGGGGTCGGTGGGAATCATCACCATGCGCAAGGAAGATCATTGGAACCAGACTCCGGTGGTCATTGGCGAGGTCAAGGGCAAGACTAAGTGCTACAGCTTCCCTTATGTCTCCGCAGCGGACATCATCCCGGCTAAAGCGGTCAGCCTCACATTACAACAGAGTGATTGGAAGCCCTATCAGGGCCGATAAGCGCCCGAGGCTCTGCGGGTACCGTACCTTCCTCCCGCCGGGCCCCTTACTTACCAGGAAGATTGGAGAATTAGGAGGTTTTATGTTAGCTAGTTGGCACCACGTGGGTATTTCAGTGCGGGACATGCCTCGCGCCTTGCATTTTTACCGCGACCTGCTGGGCTTTGAGGTCGAATGGGATCACAAGGATCGAGGGGGACAGGAAATGTCAAATGCGGTGGGCATGGACGATGCGCGGGCCCACATGGTCATGCTCAAAGGATACGGCGGCCGTATCGAGTTGTTTGATTATCTAAATCCCAAAGGCCGGGACCTAGGACCGAGGCGGCAATGCGATTTCGGCCTGATCCATTTCGCCCTGAGCGTGAAGAAAATTCTGGATCTGTATGAGCGCCTGGTTGCGGCCGGGGTGGAATTCAACTGCCCACCCCAGGAGTTGCGCCCTGGAGTAACTGTCACCTATGTGAAGGATCCGGAAGGCAACACCATAGAGTTGGTGGAGTACCAGCAGGAGGTTTGAGAAATGCGATTGGCTGAAAAAAGAACTCTGATTACTGGAGGAGGGTCCGGTCTGGGATTGGCCATGGCCAGGGCCATGGCCGCCGAGGGAGCCCGGGTCGCCATCTGGGAATGCAACCCGGATTTGCTGCCCGCCTTGTCGGATGAATTTCCCTTGGTCAGCCAAATGGACGTATCTCAGGCGGACCAGGTCCATCAGGCCGCCGCTGAGCTGCTGGAGCGTTGGGGCGGACTTGATATTTTGGTGAATAACGCTGGCATCTGTCCCACCGGATCAATTGAACAGATCCGCGAGCAGGATTGGGACCGGGTGCTCGCGGTCAACCTCAAAGGAACCTTCCTCTGCTCTCAAGCTTTTGCCAAGGTTATGCGGCAGCAGGGCGCGGGCAAGATCATCAATCAAGGCTCCATTGCCGGAAAGCTGGGGGGGATTCTTTCGGGCGCCCACTATTCGGCTTCCAAGGCCGCGGTGATGTGTTTCACCAAATCCCTGGCCCGGGAATTGGCTCCCTATGGGGTCAATGTCAACGCCTTGGCGCCCGGGGTCATTGTCACCCCCCTGAGCAAAACCTTGTCTGGGGGCGACTTCAAGGCTTATGAGGCCGCTATACCTTTGGGCCGGGTAGGAACCCCCGAGCAAGTGGCAGCAGTGGCTGTATTCTTGGCCTCCGAGGAAAGCAGTTACCTGACTGGCGAGATCATAGACGTCAACGGCGGGCAGCTCATGGATTAGGTGCAGGCGGGTGGCTCTGCATTTAGCAAAGGTGTCAGGCAGTGGACAGAGGTTTAAACCGATTCTCGCTGGAGGGAAAGGTTAGACTGATCATCGGCCCTGGCCGAGGTCGGTTCGGAACTGGTCATATCCGCCCGTAGCGAGGAGCAGCTGGCTCAAATTGCTGCGATAGCGGGTTCATATTGCGACAGCAGAGTCGAGGTGGTTATCACTTGGCTGACCATGGAAGGAGCGCCTGGTTGCAGTGGGAAGAGGCTTTTGAATTGGCAGAACGGCAAAAGGGCGTGAAATTCCTCCTGCGATCTAGTGAGTAGTCTCATTCAATCCCGGGGCGATTCACCCTGCGGATTTTCTGCACTACGTTTCGTACCGCCATGCCAGACTCTCCTTTCCTGGCTACTTGCCAGAGTTGCGGAGCCATTACCGTAGGTCAACTTACTGATAAGACGATTTTATCAGGACTTGATTCTGGTGCTTGTTCAACTCCTAAATTTGGCGTGCCAAATCCGCTGATAAGGGGTACTATTTTTTTCTTGATATTTTATAACATATAAATTATAAATAGATAAATAGTGTTTAAAATACGTAACTTAGCTAATGCAATTCTTGTATTCATCATCATTGTTTGGCAACGATAACAACATTTGTTCGAGGTGGCGTGACCATAGAAGAGGACTTGGTGTGTGAGGAATTGCGGGAACGCGATTCCCCATAATTCCCCCGGGGTAAAGCGGTTTCTTTTTCCCTCTGTTACTTCTCGGTGAACGTGACTTTTGTAAGGAGGTGGACTGGATGACATCTAATACAGAGAAGTTTGATCTGATCATTATCGGTAGCGGACCCGCGGGCTATCTGGCAGCGATTCTTGCCTACCGAAGAGGAAGCTCCGTAGCGCTCATCGAGAAAAGCGAATTAGGAGGAACATGCCTTAACCGTGGGTGTATCCCCACCAAAACACTCATCCACGAGGGCTCAATATGGCATCACCTGACTGAATCCGGATTGAACAGAAATGAAGAGGAAGCCCGCGCGTACTTTCAAAATGCTTTGAAAAAAAAGGAGGGTGCCGTTAACCAAGTCGTTTCAGGCATACGCAGACTCTTGGGAAGAGATCGCATAACCCTCATTCATGGAGATGCTTCGTTCGAAAGTGCTAGAACGGTGTCGGTTAAACGGGATGGAGAAATCGTAAAGACATTGGAATCGGATCGCATCCTGATTGCAGCGGGAGTTGTGCCCTCGGATCCGCCTCTTCTGAAACGAGACGGATTGCACATCCTGGGAAGCGATCAAATTTTGAATATAAAGGAAATTCCTGACAGCCTGGCAATTGTGGGGGCAGGCAAGCGAGGAGTTGAGTTTGCCAGCTTTTTCAATACATTCGGAGTGGAGGTTACTCTGATCGAGAGGGAAAAACAAATCCTTCCCAAAATGGACCGGGAGATTTCAGTCCGATATCGGGGAATGCTTGCCAATAGGGGCATAAAAACTCTGACGGACTCAAAAGTTGAGGCGGCCAGTGTGTCAGATAAAAAAGGATCTGTCAGCCTTGTTGTCTTCAATAAAGGCAAAGAGGAAAAACTGGATTTTCAAAAAGTGCTGATGGTGGGGGACGTGCGGGGCAATACGGACGGGCTCGGCCTCGATAAGGCCTCAATATCATTAAAAGATGGCTTTATTCAGGTGGCTTCGGGGATGCGCACGAGCTCCCCTGGAATCTATGCCGCGGGCGATATAACAGGAAACGGCTGTTTCGCCCACAAGGCCTTTCTTGAAGCGAACATAGCCGTGAGGAATATTTTTGGCGAGAAGGTCGAGGTGGATTACCGCCTCGTCCCCAACTGCCTCTATGCATACCCTGAAGCAGCGTCCATTGGTCTTACCGAAGAAGAGGCGGAAGCGCAGTATGAAGATGACCTAGCAATTGGGAACTTCCCGTTTGCAGGGTGTGGACGCGCCGTTACGTCTTCAGAGCAGTTCGGCATGGTGAAAATCATTTCCGATGCCACCTATGGTGAAATCCTGGGTCTTCACATTCTCGGACCGGGAGCCACCGAATTGATCCATCTGGGGGCCATGGCAATGAAGAACGAAATTGGGGTGGCAGGCATCAAGGAAATGATCTTTGCCCACCCGACCCTTTCCGAGGCCTTTTTTGAGGCGGTGCTGGATATCAGCGATGAAGCCATCCATATCATGAAAGGATGAAGCCATCCATATCATGAAAGAGGGATCATGAAGGAGGGCGCACCCCCGGCATCGTCGAGACGACCTGTAAGCGAATATATTAGAAAGCACCTGAAAACTATTCTTAAGGTGTACACATGGCTAAAGATGATGCCTTATCAAAA
This sequence comes from Desulfatiglandales bacterium, assembly GCA_963663335.2. Classification (GTDB taxonomy): domain Bacteria; phylum Desulfobacterota; class DSM-4660; order Desulfatiglandales; family Desulfatiglandaceae; genus NaphS2. Next base: position 732,349 of record CAXXLN010000003.1, read on the forward strand.
GGCAAACAGCATGAACCGTAGAACCCGGGTAGGGTTGCTGTTTCCTACGGTTCCAACAGAGGCTCGGCCTGTCTCGGTGGAGCTGTCGTAAACACGTGCTATGTCGCATGAAGAGGAGGGTTTTATGAGAGAAATAACATATCTGGAAGCGATTAATGAGGCCATGACAGAGGAGATGGCCCGTGATGAAAGAGTGTTTGTCATGGGCGAAGATGTCATGGAGGGATATGGTGGAGGAGGCGTTTTCGGCGCCACCAAAGGGCTGCTGAAGAAGTTCGGGGGTGAAAGAGTGATCGACACACCCATTTCCGAATCAGCGATAGCCGGGGCCGCCATCGGCGCCGCACTTGTCGGCTATCGGCCCATCGCGGAAATCATGTACCACGATTTCATGACGATCGCAATGGACCAGATCGTCAACCAGGCAGCGAAGATGCGATGGTGTCTCGGTGGCGATGTTGGTGTCCCAGTCGTGTACCGAGCGGCCTATGGAGCGGGGGCCGGGGCCGCTATGCAGCATTCGCAGGCCTTTGAGGCCTGGTTCGCCCATGTACCCGGTCTCAAGGTCATATTGCCTTCGACACCAGCGGATGCAAAAGGCCTTCTCAAGGCAGCCATCCGGGATGACGACCCCGTTATTTTTCTGGAGCACAAAGTTCTGTACAAGAGATTGAAAGGACCTGTGCCGGATGAAGAACAGGTGATACCCATCGGCAAAGGAGACATCAAGCGGGAAGGCGAAGACCTCACCATCATCGCTTATTCGTCCATGGTGCAACTCGCCCTCGAGGCGGCGAATGTGCTGCAAAAAAGCGGTATCAGCGCAGAGGTGGTGGATCCAAGGACCATTCTACCTCTTGATGAAGACATGCTTTTATCCTCCATCGAGAAAACCGGCAAAGCGATCATCGTGCACGAGGCCCCTACCTTTGGAGGATTCGGGGGCGAAATAGCTGGTTTGATCGCGGACAAGGGATTTAATTATCTCGACGGCCCGGTCAAGAGAGTCGGAGGGTTGTTCTGTCCCATCCCCTATGCGCCTGAGATGGAGCAATTATACCTGCCGAGCGTGGATCGGATCATACAAGCCGCTCGCGAACTTATCACATTCTAGGAGGCTTCCATGTTGTACGAAATAACGCTCCCGGAGGCGGGTTTCAGCGTCACCGAAGGGACTATCAAAAAATGGCATAAAAAGGTCGGAGACAAAGTCCAGGAAGACGAGACTGTCGTTTCCGTGGAAACGGACAAAATCGTAGTAGACATCCCGTCGCAGTGCACGGGGGTTCTGGTCGAAATAAAGCACGAAGTGGGAGAAACGGTCCCCACCGGAGCGGTTTTGGCGCTTGTTGAAGGTGACGGAGAGGAAGCAGCCGCCCCAGCCGCTAAAGCGCAGGCAAATTCTGCCCCCTCTCAAGAGGCGGCAGAGGGAAAGACCGCTCCCAAACGGAGAAATATATCTCCTCTGGCAAAAGACATGGCAAAGAAGCTGGGAGTCGATCTGTCCGGGATAGAGGCCGGAAGCGGCCCCGGTGGGCGAATTGTCAAGGAGGATGTGCTCAGACTTGCTGAAAAGGACAAGACCGCCCCTGCGGAAAAAGAAAAGCCGGATGAAGCAGCCAAACCCCAGGAGAGAGTGCCGCTGAAAGGCTGGAGAAAGGTCATTGCCGATCGAATGGTCTCCAGCGCGCGGAACGTTCCCCAGGTAAGCATAATTGTAGACATAGACGTGACGGAGATTGCCGTACTTATTGCGGCCGCCAAGTCGCAGCGGAATCCGGTAAAGCTGACCTACCTTCCCTTTATTATGAAGGCGTTGCAGGTGGCTCTAAAGGTGGTGCCGGAGATCAATGCCTATTGTTATGACGAAGAATTCGTCCTGCAGAACGAACTTAATATCGGCGTGGCTGTTGAGTTGGGGGAGAAGCTGCTCGTCCCGGTGGTAAAGAAGGTTCCGGAAAAAGACATTCTGGAATTGGCCGATGATGTGCGAACGCTGGCGAAAAAGGCCCGTGCCGAGAAACTTGATCCCGATGATGTGGAAGGCGGCACCATCACTATCACGAATCTCGGACCTTTAGGAGCCTACGCGGCAATGCCTCTCATTCTGCAACCCCAGACCACGATCATCGGCGTCGGCGCTGTGAACGAAGCGCTGACCATGGTCGATGGATCCATAGAGGTCAGGAAAAAAATGATGCTCACCGGGGTCTTCGATCACCGGGTGATTAACGGTGCCGCCGGAGCGAGATTCCTCAGCGAAGTGAAAACGCGCCTCGAGGATCCGAAGTTTTTGATGATAAAGATGCGTTAGTCGAAGGGAGTCAATGAAATGAATCTACCGATAAAAGATTTGCACCAAATGCTTTATTGGATGGTGTTGGGCAGAAGATTTGAAGAACAAAAAATGACGCTTTTCCGCCAAGGACGGCTGCGCGGTTGGCTTCATCCCGGCAACGGCCAGGAAGCGGCTTTCGTCGGCGCCTGCTACGCCCTGGAGGACAGGGATTTCATCACTCTGAACCACAGGGGAAATGAACCCGAAATCATGAAGGGCTGGACTATAAGCGACCTGCTTGCGGGTCAGATGTGCAAGACCGAGAGTTCTGCGGCGGGAAGGATTCCGGGCGGTTCCCATATGTATGGGGATTTGGACAAGGGGGTCATTCCCACTTCCGGCCTAATGGGTTCGGCCATTCCCATTGCCGCGGGCGTGGGGCTTGGCTTGAAGATGAAGAATACCGGCGGCGTGGTGCTCTGCATTTTTGGCGACGGCACCTCGAACCGTGGTGATTTTCATGAGGGAATCAACCTGGCTGCAGCCTTGAAGCTGCCGGTTGTCTTTCTCCTCGCAAACAATCAGTGGGCCATTTCCGTCCCCATCCAGCGGGCCACCGGTGGGGTCACAAAGCTTTCCGCGCGTGCTGAAGGGTACGGTATACCTGGGGTGACGGTGGATGGCAATGATGTCCTCGCGGTCCACGAAGCGACCAAAAAGGCGATCAAAAGAGCAAGAGCCGGAAAAGGTCCCACCCTGCTGGAATGCATGGTTCATCGGCACACGGGACATGGGATGAGCGACCCTGACCTCTACAGGTCCGATGAGGAGAAGGCGGAGGGGATGAAGAAAGACCCCGTTCTTCGCTTCAAGAGCGAATTGCTCGCCAAGGGCAAGCTCACGGAAAAGGAATACGAGGCGATAGAAGCGCGTGTGGCGAAGGAGCTTAAAGAGGCCCTTCATTTTGCTGAAAAGGAATGCACCAATCTAACCCCTACGATCGAGGATGTTACGAGGGGCGTTTACAGCGCTGCATAAAAACGATTACCGGCGGCATCGGTAGGGGGGAGGACGACAATATGATCACAGGTATACACCATACGGAATTTACAGTCAGTAATATGGAACGATCGATTGCCTTCTATCGGGACATCCTGGGAATGGAAGTGCTCTGGGACTCGGTTGAGGCGGGCATCAAGTATGAAGGGCCGGTGTGCGACGCGCTCACCGGTTGTCCGGGGACCAGCCTGCACATTGTGTATCTCGGCTTCAATGGCACAAACGGGGGAGTCCTGGAATTGACCGAATACACGCCCACCGGAAATCCGTTGGAAAATCACAAAGCCAGTAATACCGGCGCGTCACATGTCTGCTTTCTCACGGATGACATCCACGGTTTTCACAAGAAACTTTTGGAGAACAATGTAACTGTGCACTGCGGCCCCCAGCAGGGCCAAGGAGTCCTGATGATGTTTTTCAGGGACCCAGACGGATGCATCCTGGAAGTGCTTGAAGGGAAAACCAAGGTCTAGTGTTTTTAAAGGCAACTTCTGAATTAGACCGAAGCTGTTAAAAGTCTAATGAAGAAAAGTGATCCTTGTTATGAGGCACAAAAGATGCACAACAAGAGAAAGGATAGATACCAGTATATGAAAAACAACGGATCAACCTACCTGGTCGACCTCGGTTTATGTCGTTATCGCGAGGGATGGGACCTTATGAAACAGGTGGCCGATGTCAAAGCACACCTGCAAAGTCCGGATGTAGTGCTGCTGGTTGAACATACTCCGGTGTTCACGTTCGGAAGGTCGGGGAAAAGGGAAAACCTGCTGGTTGACACGACCGTGCTCGAAGAGCGTGGCGCGGAGGTTTACGAAGTGGAACGGGGAGGAGACGTTACGTGGCACGGGCCGGGCCAGTTGGTGCTGTATCCGATTTTTGACTTGAAACAGCTAGGACTGAAGCCTGGGGGCCTCGCGCGTGGGCTAGAGAGAACTGTCATTCGCAGTTTGAGAGATTTCGGCATCGAGGCGGAGCCTTCCTCGGAATTTATCGGCTTGTGGGTTGCGGGGAGAAAAATAGCATCCATCGGTTTGGCGGTGACAAAGTCAATCAGTTATCACGGCGTAGGGTTAAATGTCTCCCCCGATTTGAGTTATTTCGATTTGATCAATCCATGTGGCATCAAAGGTGTGACCATGACCTCCATGGAACGTGTTTTGGGTGAAAAGCCGGCCATGGAGGAGGTCAAAAATAGTCTTGCCACGGCGTTGGCATTTGAATTCGGTCTCAAAATTATAGAGCTTGACCCCAGTCGTCTGGGCGAACTCTATCCGGTCCCCGCGATAGATGATAGGGGGGATGTCGACAAAGAGCCCGCGGAAGAGGTTCGGTACCCGGAAATCCTGGGAACGCTTCCCAAGCCTGCCTGGCTCAAAAAAAGGCTTCCGCCGGCCGGTGATATGGGAAAGGTCACCGATATCGTGGAGACCGGCGGGCTCCATACCGTTTGCAGAGAGGCCCACTGTCCAAACAAAGGGGAGTGTTTTTCTCAGGGAACCGCAACCTTTATGATCCTTGGAGACCTGTGCACCCGTAATTGCCGTTTCTGCGCCGTGAAAACCGGACGACCGCTGGATTTGCACGAGGAAGAGCCAGAAGAGGTTGCCCGGGCCATACGCGAACTGGCTCTCGATTATGCGGTTATAACAAGCGTAACGAGAGACGACCTTGTGGATGGCGGGGCCGGAGTCTTTGCGAGCACCATTGAGGCCGTTCGTCGGCACAATTCGCAAGGCCTGATTGAGGTGCTGATCCCCGATTTTGCAGGTGACGAAGGATCTCTCCAAACTGTTTTGGAGGCGGGGCCCGACGTACTGAACCACAATGTGGAAACGGTCTCCCGGTTGTATTCCGCTGTGAGGCCCCAGGCTGACTACCGGCGCTCGCTGCAGATCCTCAGCAGGACGCGCCAGCTCGCACCCAGAGTGGTGGTAAAGACGGGATTTATGCTGGGACTGGGCGAGACCACCAGTGAGGTTCTCAACCTTCTCAACGACCTCAGAAGCGCGGAATGTCATGTGGTGACCATCGGCCAGTACCTTCAGCCTTCTGTCGATCACTATCCGGTGAAGGAATATGTACCTCCTCACATCTTCGCACAATACCAAAAGCGTGCCGAGGAATTGGGTTTCCTCGCAGTAGCTTCTGGTCCATTCGTGCGCAGTTCTTATCGAGCCCGTGAACTCTATTCCAAAGCATGGACATCGCTACTAAGCTGTCCTATGAATGGTCATGGGAAGGAGACCCTCAATGTTTCAGCTCATTATTGATCCGGAAAAATGTAATAAAGATGGTATCTGCGTCTATGAGTGTCCTGCTCGAATCATTGCCATGCCTACCAAGGGGTCCGTTCCGGAACAAACTCAGAATTTCGACGAGCGTTGCCTGAGGTGCGGCCATTGTGTAGCGGTATGTCCCGCAGGTGCATTAAGCCTCAACTGGCTCGCTCCGAAAGATTGCCCGTCCGTCAACAAAGAGGCGCACCTTGAAGCTTTACAAGCGGAACAATTTCTTCGGGCCCGCCGTTCTTACCGGACCTATAAAGATAAGATCGTTGAACGCGAGAAACTGGAGAAACTGTTGGAAATAGCGGGCTACGCGCCGTCGGCCAGAAACAATCAGCCCTGGCGCTGGACGGTAGTGGGAACCCCCTCAGAAACCAAACGCTTGGCAGGCATGGTTGTCGAATGCATGCGACTCCTGATACGGAAGGATCCTCAGACGGCCATACAGCGTGGTTTGACACGAGTGGTGGAAAAATGGGACAAAGGAGATGATAGAGTTTGTAACGGCGCGCCTTGCGTAATAGTAGCTCATGGGGACAAGGATTATTGTTTCGGTTCCGAGGATTGCGCCCTGGCACTCTGCTATCTTGATCTTTTCGCTCCCAGCTTAGGCCTCGGCGCCTGTTGGGCGGGCCATTTGTATAGTGTAGTGAATGAGTATCGGCCTTTACAGGAAGCCCTCAGGCTGCCTCCGACGGACAAAGCGTTTGGCGCGTTGATGATCGGCTACCCGAAATTCAAATATCACAGATTGCCGCTACGTAACGCCCCCAGGGTGACATGGCTTTGACTAATTTGCCAGCATCGCATTACACGCGTTGCGAGATATCCTGCCGATTCCCCTCTGCGTTTAATGTTCGTTAGGTAAGGTTTGTTATGTGGGGCAGCTCACGATTCGATTCTTAATAGGTTTCATCGTTGTAAATAGGAGTAGTTTGGTTTTTGTAATATTCGAGGCCTTGATCAATCATGTTCAGGATCTCTTGCTTGTCTTGAGGTAGCGTTCCCATCAGCTTCAGGAAGTTAGAGGCGTGTGCGCTTACGAATCTGCAGGGGACTTTAACATCAATGTTTTCCACGATCTGCTTTAACTCCTGAATTATTTCATAGGGAGAAAGGAGGTGAAACTCGTTTTTTTCCACGGCTTCTCTAAGTGGGGTGCCTTCCTGGAGCATAAAGGTCATGGAACTTATGATGGTGGGGTTAATGGCACTAAGCATCCGGGCGGTATTTATAGCATGTTGCTGACTCTTTTCTTTGCCGCCAAGGCCTAGAATGAACATATTCCAAAGCTCAATGCCTGAAGCTGCAACTTTTTTACAGGCATCAATTGTTTGCTGGGCTGTAACGCCCTTTTGGACTTCGATCAACACTTCGTCGTCACCGGATTCGATACCCATATAGAGCCTTTTCAGACCGGCATCTTTTAGAGCCTTTAATTCTTCCGGAGTTTTTCTGAGAATATCCCGCGCATAAGAGTAGCTGGTGATGCGGGAAAGTTTCGGCAAAGCCTCATGAAGCTGTCGCATGATCTCCAACAGATTTTTGGTGGGTAAGACAAGCGCATCGCCGTCACCCAGAAATATCCCACGGGCGTGAGGACAATAGCGGGCCGCCCTCTTTATGAGAGCTGAGATTTCTTCCATCGATCGTATCCGGAATCTAACACCACGGTACATGCCGCAGAAAGTGCACTTATTGTGTGAGCAACCAATAGTTACTCGAAAAACCAAACTATCTGCTTCGTACGGTGGCCGAAATACGATGCCTTCAGCGTCATCAAAATACATGGAGAGTACCTCTAAATTTATTAATGTAAGCTTAAATTAATTTGACTTCGTGACTCTAATGTTTGTATTTTTTATCAGTAATTTCCAGTTAGTTTCTTGCATGTTTGGCAGCAGTTCCACAACTCTCTTGCGCTGGATAACACCCAGGATGGCGGGCCAGAGCGAAAGCGTGCAGACCTCCATCTTATCACGCCAATGGTTTAGGACTTCCCTTTTGACCTCCGTGTTACGGGACGTCTCCCCAAACATAACCTCCATAAATGTTTCAAGGTTCTCACCCTTGAAGCCGCCGTCCTTTGCTGCGCCCTCGAGCCAGGTATCGACCCAGGCCAACTGCTCCGGAGGTTCACTCCGCGCCGAAGAACCGAGCATCGTCAGCGATGCGATGAGATCGGGACGTTTGGCCGCCAAACGCAAGGCAACATCGCCACCCATTGACTGGGCAACGATATGGACGCTGGACAGGCCAAGTTCACCGACAAGACCCTATCCGCTCGCCATTTCGTGTTGCTTTGGGACGGAGCGCCTGATTTCAGATTTTCTCGCGAAGCAGCTGCTGCGTTGTGATTACTGCCGCCAGTAAAGCGGCGCCCTGAAAGATGGGACCAACAAAGAACTCGACCCCTATGAGCTGCAAACCAGTGATACCGGCCGCCACGGTGAACACGGCAATCACAGTTCCCAAGACATTGAAGGTGCCGACCTTGATGGTCGTAGCACCGAGGAAAGCCGACGCAAAGGCGGGGAGTAGAAATGGCGGACCGACATTCGGGTTGCCGGACCCAAGTTGGGCAGACTGAAGAACGCCAGCGAAACCTGCGAGGACTCCCGAGATCACGAATGCGATAATCGTCAGTCGAGACACTTTGAGTCCCGATAGCTTTGCGGCGTCTTTCGACCCACCGACCGCGTAGAAATATCGGCCCAGAGGAGTCGCTTCGAGCGTGTACCAAGCCACTATCACTATAATTAAGAGGAAGATTGCGGGCAGTGGCACACCGAACAAATTCTCTTGCGCCAAGCGCGGCAGATCCTGTGGAATGCCGGTGTAAAAGACGGTTCCATTTGTGTACCAGAGCACACAGCCTGTCACGATAACCGAAGCGCTCAGCGTTGCTACAAGTGAGGAGATGCCGAGCCGCGCCACAAGCAGTCCGTTGATAAGGCCGATGGTTCCACAGGCCGCGATGGCGATGATAATGGAAGGCACGAGGGAGATGCCTTGTTGCGACGGCAAGCCCGTAACCAGAATAGCGCCAGCCCCTAAAACTGCTCCAACCGACAGATCGAACTCCCCAACAATCAATGGAAAGAGAAGCGCAATCGATAAAATCGCGGAAACCGACTCAGTCCGCAGAAGCGTGACGACAGTTCGCCATGTGGGAAAAGTCCGCGGCTCGGCGATAGAGAAAAAAATAACAAAGACCACCAGGATCATTGGCAAAGCCCAAGCGGCCAACCGGACGCTCATAGGATTTTTCCGTATGCTGTCATTCCTTGCGCAGTTACTCATATGTCATTCCTTTAAGCAGTAGCCGTCTCAAGCTTGCTTTGCTCCCCGAAGCCAAAGACAAGTTGTAATATGCGGGAGCGCGTTAGCTCTTCGCCTGCGAGTTCGGCCACGATATGCCCGTCCCTGAGTACTAAAACCCGGTGGCAAAGCCGGGCAAGATCTTCGAAATCGGAATCGATCAGGATAATGCCCGTACCCTGATCGGCATCGGCTTTAATGAACTCGTAAATCTCTAATTTCGCTCCGATGTCCACTCCCTGCACCGGCTCGTCGAGAATAAGCAGCTTCGGTTTGAGGCGCAGAGTGCGTGCAATAATGGCTTTTTGCTGGTTACCGCCCGACAATTTGTGGAAGCGGATATCGACGTCGCGGGGCCGGATATTATAGACGTCCGTAAGGGCCTGCATGGTCTGACGTTCTTTACGCACATTGAGCACACCGTTATTCCAGAATTCGGAGAGATCGGGCAGGCTCATGTTTTCGGCAACATTCATCTGGCTGAAGCCGCCCTGATTCAAACGATCCTCCGGAACGAGTACCATCCCTAGTTTTAAAGCTTCCCGCGGGCTACTTACCCGTCCGTCCTTCCCTTCGAGACGTATTTCCCCTTCATCGGGCTGCTGAATCCCAAAAAGCATCCGGGCGATTTCGCTACGTCCGGAACCCAACAAGCCAGCAAGTCCGACTATCTCACCTTTACCGACGCTAAAGCTGGTGTTTTCATTATTGTGGCCTTTTAAGTTGCGCACCTCAAGCAAAGGCTCAGACGTCGGGCGATCAACGACCTCAGGATAAAATTTTTCCAGTGAGCGTCCAACGATCATTTGGATGAGCCCGCTCTCGTCCATATCGGTGATACTCTGCGTGCTGATCTTGAACCCATCCCGAAAGGCCGTCACACGGTCGGCGAGTTTTAGAATTTCCTGTAGACGATGCGAGACGTATATCATTCCCACACCCTTGGCCGCGATTCGGCGGAGTGCCTCGAAAAGTCTGTCGACATCTGCCGCTGGCAGGGCGGCTGTGGGTTCGTCGAGCGCCAGCACCTTGCCTTGTTGCCCCGAGCGCGCGAAGGCGCGCGCAATGGCAACGATTGTCCTGTCGGCTTTCGAAATATCGGAGATTCGCGCGTCAGGATTGATGTCCGCACCGAATGTTGCCAATGCTTCGTTCGCCAGGTGGCGCTCTGCATCCCAATCAATCCGCCAACCCATTCCAGTCTTAAAGCCGCGGCTCAGCGCAATATTTTCCTTGACGGTAAGGGTCGGGACCAAGCCCAAGTCTTGGTGAATGAAGCTAAAGCCATGCTCCAGCGAACTCGTGGGATCCAATGGCAGTTGCAACCGCTGGCCGTCCAGCGTGATCTCGGCGCCCGGATCGGGCTCGTGAAAGCCGGCCAAACATTTGATGAAGGTCGACTTGCCGCAGCCATTTTCTCCGACGAGGGCATGAATTTCTCCCGGACGTAGGTCAAACGAAATTCCGCAAAGCACCTGCGTGCCGGAAAAGGTCTTGGAGAGATTTTCGATTTCCAGACGATTTTTCATCCTTGCACCCCAAACGGAATGAGGGCGCGCCGTACCCCTGTGCGACTCATTATTTGAGACCCCAGCTCTTCCGATAAGCGGCCCGGAAGTCCTCATCGCCTTCCCATGCGCCTTGTTGGGGCACATTTCCCTTGACCAGAACCTTCGACTTGATTGCTCCGTCATTGATGTCCTTGCCCAAGAACATGCGGTTCGCCGCATCGACCTGCGCATAGCCGACCCATTCCAACGGCAAGCCAACTGTCGCCTTCTGGAACCCGTCCGAGCGAATGATGTTGATGTTGGCCACATTGGCGTCGAAACCCACCCCAAAACCATGATCTGTCAAGTCAGCCGATTTCAAGCCTTGAATCATGAAGTTCAAGCCGGCGTCGTATGCTGACCAAAGCACGTCGAAATTAGGATGGCGCCGCACCTCGCCGATCACCTGCTGGGGCACTCGCGTGGTCAGGTCGGTGACCAGAAAGTTCTCTGAAGACAGGACGCTGCAATTACCGCCTGCTGCTTTGCACTCGGCGATAAATTTTTGCGTGCCGGCAGCCCGCCTAACACAACCGGCGAATTCATCGCCGCGCATCTCGATAATGTTCAACTTGTTGCCGGCCAATTTGTAAGCGGCTGCGGCGAGCGCGTAGCCATCATTTTCAAATTCTTCATTTGCCGGATAGACGGCTTCTATAACATCGTCTGTGTTGATTGAACCAAACGCGACGATCCGAATGCCGGCTTTGCGGGCCTCTTTTAGCGGACCGAGAATAGTTCCTGCATCGATTGCCTGTAAGGCAATGACGTCCGCTTGGATATTGATGGCCTGCTGGACCGCGTTAGCATATTTTGAGGGATCCCCCTGGCCATCGATTAAAACGGCTTTCCAACCCAGTGCTTCGGCGGCCTCCACCACGCCGTGTGCGGGCCGGGCGGCACCCTCAGCGGCCATGAGGCAGGGAATGACAACGATGGTCTTGGTCGGGGCTGCGCCGATTCTGGCGCTATCGGGCATTTGCGACTGTTTTGCCGTCAACGCTTGATAGAGCCGATCTACCTTTTTGTTAAACGTGTCCAAATCATCGGCATTCGCGGAAGCCGTCAATGCGAGCACCAACAAACAAAGCAAACCAGCGGCGGTGGCCTTCGCGGCAACTGTCCTTAAATTCATATACATGCAATCCTCCCCTTCTTTAGTTGTTGTTATAGTGCAAGCGTCACGCCGAATTTAGGCGTTTCAACACTGCCTCGTTCTCCTTAGTTTTGTGACTCCGCTGCAATCGGGCAATCTTGAGAGAGAAATTATCCGAAGCATTTCATTATGATTCTTAATGGCAGCACTACATACTGTAACTTACTTATTATACGTAGTATTTACGATTTCATACTTTTTATATATTATACTTTATCAAGAAAAAAATCGTCTATGATCATGATTGCTTTGCGGCCCCAGTGTCACGTCACGCGTGTAATCTCTCAAAATATGTGATATTCTTTCTTCATAAACGACTCTTTTCAGGGAGAATCGATTATGAAGAAATTCATCGTGACACTGACCAAAATGGCCGTCTGGCCTGGCAGTATGCCAGAACAAACAGAGTGTTTCACCAACGGAACCTGAAAACTGTTGCGCCAAAATTTTGCCAATATCGATTATGAGTTTTTAAAGAACATAAAAAGTTGACGCCTTTTCTGCCAAAGCGCTGGCCGAACGCGCCAAAGAAAAACAAAAAAGTTAAAATTTTGACCGCTAAAGCGAAAAATGAAAATCACTCATTTTTCGCTCGCGGATTCAGGATATAGTCAATAAAACAGAGATTGTTGATTAAACAAATTATTTTTCAGCCATATCCAAAGTGCCATTGTCATAGGTAGGATAATTAAGTCCATTATTTTGTAAAACATCAAAACCATCTAATGCTTTTATCAAATCCTCCGGTGTCAGGCTGATACGTACTTCATCATCTGCAAGAGCACCTCCAACACGGTCTCCTTTACATCCAATAGAAAGACCTGGTTTGCCTGTATTATAAGTATATCCCCAAGTATCTGTACAATTAGATTCTCCTACAAATGGAAAAGATATTTCCCTGTAATCCTGATTTTGAAGTCCGGCGAATAAGATAAATGCAGCTCCAGGCTGCAAACTTATAATTAGAACATCAGGATTTGGAATATTTCCAGTTTCCATCGGTGCAAAAACGAGAATATTATCTCCACCGGGAGGAACTCCCTTCTTCATATAATCCGCATGAGCTTTTGCTGACTCAGGAGTATTAAACCACTGTGTTGGTGGTGTTAATAGCTCTTCTCCAGCCTCCCATTTTTCATCTATTGGAATAATTCCACAGGCAGTGAAACAGTAATCAAATGCATTGTTAGATGGATTCCAGGAATTTGTTTTATTTGTTTTGATTACTTTTTCAATTCCCTGACACACAAAACCTAAACCTCCGAAGTTCTCAACATCAGGAACCTTATCTGCTTCTTTCTGATCTTTAAAGTACTTAAGGGCCACAACCGGGCTTTTCAATGTAACAGCAGAATTCAATCTTTCATTAATCGCTTTCCAATCATAATTTGAGTTCACCATCTCAATTCCTCTTTTTTCTTCTTGCGATATTTAATTACAAAATTACCATTTTATGCGGTTTCCGCGACCTCTTTGCCCCCCAAAAAATTGAGGATCTGCGGGATAGCTCGTTCCGGCGCCTCCAGGATCACGCTGTGCCCAACTTTATCAAGCCGCAACAGCCTGGCGTTGGGTATGCCCTCGACGACTTCATCAGCCCATTCGGGTGGACGGGGCATGTCTTCAGTGCCGGAAATTACAAGGGTAGGCGCTTTGATCTTTGACAGCAGTTCCACAACGCTCTTGCGCTGGATAACACCCAGGATGGCGGGCCAGAGCGAAAGCGTGCAGGCCTCCATCTTATCACACCAATGGTTTAGGGCTTCTTTCTTGGCCTCCGTGTTACGGGATGTCTCACCAAACATGACCGCCATCAATGTTTCAAGGTTCTCACCCTTGAAGCCGCCGTCCTTTGCTGCGCCCTCGAGCCAGGTATCGACCCAGGCCAACTGCTCTGGAGGCTCACTCCGGGCCGAAGAACCGAGCATTGTCAGCGATGCGATGAGATCGGGACGTTTGGCCGCCAAACGCAAGGCAACATCACCCCCCATCGACTGGGCAACGACATGGACGCTGGACAACCCAAGTTCATCGATAAGCGCCTCGATGTCCTCTGCGCAATCCTCCATGGTCACGATCTCCTCGGTAGCGGGCGCGCTGAGTCCCTGACCGCGGAAATCAGGCCGTATGAGTCGGTACTTCCCTCGTGCCGCGCTTACGAAATCGTCAAACATCGTCCGGTCAAGCCAGAGCGAGTGCAGGCAAATGACAGCTGGCAGATTGGTTTCGCCGGTATCATCGACCCAAAGAATGGTGTCGTTAACTCGAATTCCTGTGGTTCTAGACATAATCTCCTCCTTATCTGCGATCATAACAATAGCCTACAACAATTTAAGCGCACAAACCCCGTGCAATGGACTCGCTTCATTTTAAAGTTTATAAATTTATAAAATATATGTTATAAAATGTCAAGAAAAAAATAAACCGTAGTCGCGGTTAGTTAGCTGCTATAGCAGCCTGTCGGTCTTAACCCTGATTTTGGGTTCACTACCGCTGAGTCTTTCTGTCCGGCCGATTGCAGCGGGTGGAATATCACAACCAAGGGCCATTGTTTTGTAAGTTCCTTCAAGAGATTCAGGCCCAGCCGGAGAAGATTTTTGAAATGATTCGTAAAGACGTAAGAAAGAACGTTGGCCGATATCTGACTCAGCTGATGAGCCTTGAACTGACGGAGTTTCTTGGTCGGGAACCCCATAAAAGAACCGATGGGGATACAAATCATGGCAATGGCTCTTATGCTCGTGGTTTTACCCTCAAAGGAATCGGGAAAGTCAACGTGGAAGTTCCACGAGACAGAAATGCAGATTTTATGACCCAAGTTATCCCTGCGTTGCGGAACGGAGAAACCGACTTTTCGTTTCCATGGCCTGAATTTTAAAGGGTGCGGATAACTGCAAAATAGCTTTTGAACATCCTAAGGAAAGCCATCGCTATCCCAGCCTCTGAGATGATAGTAGTCCTTGAGCATATGGGTCAATTCTTCGTCGGTAATTCTTTTGCCCGAAGGAAGGGCCTCGGACACCAGTCTTTTGGGAAGCCTGTCGTCTTGGGGCTGCCAACCCTCTCGGACATTAAACTGCTTTGTCATAGTAGCGATGGTTGCAGCCATTTTTCGAAGCTTCTCTTTTGAGAATTTCAGGCCGGTGGTCAAATAGATTGTTTTTTCCAGTTCTTCCCAGGAATAGAGATCCCGGTAAAACCGGCAAAGGATCAAGGTATCGAAAACGTTGAGGCGGTCTTCAAAATCAACGAGCATTTCAGCCTTGTTTTCTATCTGATCCGGGGGAATCATTCCGGCCAGTTCCGGTTTGTAAAATGTGGTTCGAAGATGGCATGCCCCCCTCGGAGCTGTAGCAAATGTCAACCCCATCCCCTTTAGCACACGCGGGTCATACCCGGAGGGTTCCATGCCTTTCACGTGAATGGCCACATCTTCCAAACCCCAGTGCCGAGCAGCAGAAATAATGCCGTCAGCAAGGATTTCACCGATTTCGTTCCTCGCTGCGATGTTTTGAATGAGCACGGCAATCCCGTTGACATCGCCGTATTCGATTTTGTAATCCAGTCGCCCTTGAGCCGCGGCTTCCATGACAAATGCACACAGGTTTCCGGCGGTAATCGTATCCAGACCCAGCCGATCACAAAGGTCATTCAAATAGGCGATTTCGGACATATCCGTTACCATACACAATCCACCGAAGGCGTATATGGTTTCGTATTCCGGCCCTTCAATTTGAAGCCCCTTCCGCGGACCTTTTTTGATAAGGGCCATTCGTCCACAGGCCATAAAACATTTTGCGCAGGCACGCGGTTTGATGTCATGTTCATCATGGTATACTTCGCCGGTGATCTGCCGCCAGTGGTCACAAGTCCCCTGGCGCCAATACCGGGACGGGAACGCCTCAACCGTATTCATAAGGCCCACCATCATGGTCGTGCCCATGGCCCGGTATGCTTCGACGCCTGGATTTTTTTTATGGGTTTTGGAAAAATCCCTGGCATATTCCAAAACGCCTTCAGGGTCATATAGCGTACGGTGTTGATTCCCCTGAAATATGATGCCTTTCAGATTTTTAGACCCCATGACAGCACCCACACCGGTTCTGCCGGCACATCGCCATTTATCGTTGGCAATGATGGCAAACCGGATCTGTTTTTCTCCGGCCGGACCGATGACAACAGCTCCCGGCCTGCCGGCGCTTTCATTTGTGCTGGAAAAGCGCCTTATCACCTCCTTTTCAGCCCTATATACATCCATGCCCCAGAGGTCTGAACCATCGAAAAACGTCGCCCCTTCCCCATGCACCGCCACAACCATTGGCTGATTCGATTTCCCAACAAAAACAACCGCATCAAACCCGGCTGAATCGATGGCCTCGGGAACCCTGCCACCTGAATAGGATTCCGCATAAAAGCCGGTCAGCGGGGATTTGGTATAGACGCCGTAGCGACTGCCACCCCATAAACGACTCCGGCAAAAGGGACCGGTAGCGAAAATGAGATTGTTTTCCGGCGCCAGCGGATCGACTCCCACCGGATTTCTTTCCAGCAATAAGTGTGTCGCCAACCCTTTTCCGCCGAGACAGGCTGCCGTCACACTTTCGGAAATGGGTTCAAAGGCAAAGGTTTTAAGGGTTAAATCAATTTTGAGAATGCTGCCGTAGAATCCGTACATCGGGTTCACTCCCTATCGGAATCCGGCCAATGTCTCGATAAATCCGGTGTGGACAAAATATCCATGCGCTTTTTTGTTCCTGTGCTGGTCTAAATAGATTTGCATTAGGTCTTCAATCTGTCTCTGTTGCTGTCCAGCTCTTAATGAACAGCAGCGAACATAATTTTTTCTTCCGTCGCATCGGCGCCATCTATCTCTTCAACAATCTTGCCGGCTCGGGCCACCAGGATGCGATCGGAGACTGTGAGAATCTCCGGCAGATAAGAAGAGATGACTACGACGGCCTTGCCTTTTTCGGCCAAGGAACGAATGGATTGATGAATCTGGGGAATCGCGCCGACGTCAACACCGCGTGTCGGTTCATCGAAAAAAATTACGGAAGGATCCTGGGCAAGAGATTTTGCCACCGTAACTTTTTGCTGATTGCCCCCTGAATATTCTATGATTCTAAGACTGCGTTTAAGTGCGGATATCTCCAAGGTCTTAACCCAATGATCAGCCACACGCTTTCGTTGCGGGCGCGAGTATAACATCCGACGGCCAGTAACTGACGCAACATAGCCGATATATATATTGTCGTCCGCAGTCATAGTCTCGAAGAAGCCGTTGTTCTTTCGATCCTCGGTGATGTACACAATACCGTCTTTTATTGCTTGTCGTGGCACCCGGTAGCGAATGGGTTTGCCTTTCAGGTAAATCATGCCCCCGTTAATAAGGTTGCGTTTCCTTACCCCGGCAATGATCTGGGCGATCTCGGTACGGCCGGCGCCAACAAGGCCGAAAACGCCGAGCACTTCACCGGAATACACCGAAAACGACATATTCTTCACGATGTCGCCCATCGTGACGTTTTCCACCGACAAAACCTTCTCTCGACGCTTTTTCGTCTCAGATGATTTAGCTCCACCCGCTGCTTTATGGATGGGGATATCGCGGCCTACCATCATTCGCACGATCTGAGACCTATCCAAGTTGCGCGCTTCAGTAGTGGTGATACGTTTTCCATCCCGCAGAATGGTGATACGATCTGCCATTTGTAAGGCCTCTTCGATCGCGTGCGAAATAAAAATGATGGCGATGTTATCGTTTCTAAGCCGGTTTAAGAGATGAAACAAATGCTGAATTTCTTCTGGAGTCAAGCTAGCGGTCGGTTCATCAAAGATGATGATTTTCGCGTTTTGCCGCACCGCGCGGGTTATCTCCACCATCAGTCGTTTAGCGGTCCCCAACGTTTCTACCAACGCCAGGGGGTCGACGTGAAAATTGAGCGATTCTTGCGATTGTTGAGCCCTGATATTAATTTTGCGGTTAATGGTGAACAGTTCCTCCATGCCGAGCTCGAGGTTCTGCGCAACAGTCATAGAGGGGACCAAACTGGTCTCCTGATAAACCATTGCGATATTTCTTTTCAATGCGTCCGCCGGCGAACGGAAAAGCACCTTTTCGCCGTTCAAACGGATACTACCTGAAGTCAGCTCAATCGCCCCCGCGATTGCCTTGCAAAGCGTCGATTTGCCGGACCCGTTTTCGCCCAGCAGTGCGTGGATTTCGCCGCCACGCACCTCGAAGTCGACATCTTCAATCGCGTGTACACCACCATAGATTTTGCATCCCTTTACAACTTGCAGCTCCGCACATTGCGCGGATGTTTCACTTGCCCTAATCATCATTATCCCTATTTTCTATTTTTTAGTGGTTGCTGTCTTGTTCGGTGGACTCGACAAGCTCCACGAGCTTGTCATCTCCCTTTGAACAAGCGATAACCCTTTTGCCCACGCATCGCACACTTGTGACCCCATGAACCTTGCCCCCCACGCGGCTGTGGAAGCTCTCCGCCGCTTGTCCATCAGCGCCTAATCTTGCAACCAGGCCATAAGAACGGGCAGGCGCCCAAGGTTTCTGCACACCCAGTGTTTTTGCACGACCGTATTGAAGTGGATGCAGGTAATGGGATTTGGATGAAAGCGCTGGTCCCACCCAAAACGCGGGCGGTACCTCAGTCATCATCCTGTCGCAGTAATCACGTTCCCGCAGAACAAAGTCGATTAGTTGCGAGCGTATGGCAAAAAATGCGAGCCAGTAATCGTTGGTTACGCCCCGAGCGATGCGCCCCGGATAGCCTGCATAGTTGTCCACAAGATAGCGCCGCTCACCACCGTATCGCTTCACAGCGCATAACTTATGCGACCAGGCCTCGGTGACCAAAACTTCATTCTCGTCGTGAGACACAACTGCGCCAGCCGGCCAAGAGAGCGCATCGACAAGGACGTGAGCATTGCTCAAGTCGGCGTCCCATGATATCAATCTCCCGCTGCCTTCATCATTAGCCATCAAGTCTTGCAGCCATTTATCTGTTGGATTGTGGCGGGAGCCGTCGGTCACGTACACTGTTCCGTCCGCAGCAGTGGTCAATGCCGTCGGGCACGCCAACTCCACCCCTCCGGCTGATTCCAGCCACTTGCTGACAACGCCACTTTCGCTCAGCGCACAAACCCCGCGCCCTGACACACAGGCTAACAATCGTCCGTCTTGCGACCACCCCAGCCCACCCACTTCCGTCTCAAGCCTGGCAAACAAACGCCCCTGCGTAAAGTCCGGGCCGCTAAACAACAGTATTTTCTTGCCGCTGGAGACATACAATTGCCCATTGGGCCCTGACAATAAATCGTCAGGAGCGGTCACCTCGGATGACAGCACGCGAGCTTCCTCCAGCCTACGGTTGACGGCGAAGGCTCCGTCCAGCACGGGCTTAACGTGGGATCCTGAAAAATCCCTATCGCGGATTAACAGTGAGTAAATCAATTCCTTAACTGACATAACGCAATACCTTCATGAATTACCATAATCCTGATATTTGTTATTAATGCCGCCGCTTCTGGCCCCAATACGACTCCCAGCCCGTCCAATTCGGATCTGCCTGAGGTAAAGGCACCCGACCGATCCGATTATTTTCAAGGCCGCCGATATAGAGGTAACCTTTATGCTCGCGCATAGAGGTGATCGTCGAGTGCGAATCCCCAGTCGGGTCCCAAAGCGACTCGATCACGCTTCCCTGATCATCGAACTTTACTACGCAGCCGTAATTGATGCCGGGAATCAACCACTCGTCCGATGGAATTTGCTTGACCATGCGCAGCCTGAACGCGGGGGCGGCCATGGCGATATCATAGGCGGGCGCGCGAATCCCGGCTAAGGCCAGCCAATACCTTCCGTCCGAGGCGCGGTTGATGTTGTCGGGATATCCAGGAAGATTGTCAATGAGCACCTCAAAAGTCCCAGCCTTGCCTGTTGCGATCCAATAGCGATAAATTCGGCACGCAAAAGTGCTGGCCACCAAAATCGAGTTCCCGTCGTGCGAGAGACAAATGCCGTTGGGGAAAGCTACATTACGCAATACAACCTTGGTTCTTCCAGTAGCAGGATCGTGGCAGATAACCCGTCCGTTGCCGCGTCCTTCTAGTCCGTCCAGTACCCAGTTCTCCAGGGAATAGCGGGTAGATGGATCGCTGAAGTAGATTTTCCCGTCCGGAGCGGTGTCCAGATCGTCCGCCAGAAGAATGCGCGAGTCATCCTTCAGGCTGAACCTGGTGCGATTTGTCTCGTCTGTGACCTTGAAAACAGTGTGGTCGGGTTTGACGCCATACACGCCCATCCCGGATACACAAACCAGAATGTTTTCGTCCTGATCAAGGGTCATGCCCAGAGGCCGTCCGCCAGTACGGGCAAACTCTTCTCCAACGCTGTAATCGGGTGGTCGAAAACGGATGATACTGCCCCTGCGGTCAACGCCGTAGAGATTGTCCTGACGATCCAAAATAATGTCCTCCGGACCTTCGATTTCGTCTAAGCCAAGAGCTTCGGCGTTGCGCAAACGATCGTTCTCGGCATAGGGACTGCCGCTATTTCGAGCGATCGAAGGTGCCTTTGGCATATCGACCCAGTCAGGAGTGACGTAGATTTTCTGTAGGGCCTTGCCTTTGTTCTTAAACCATTTAACATCGAATCCCACCGCTACCAGCAAAATGAACCCGATGACGGCTGTACTCATTCTTCCCGGTAAACCAAGATTTGTTAGGCCGCTGACCACCATGTAAACAATGAAGCCGCCTATGAGCGCCCGCGCTATGGTCCCCCGTCCGCCTGAAAGGCTAATGCCTCCAAGCACGGCGCCGGCCAAGGCATCGATTTCCCATCCCAACCCCGCAGTATAACCTGCATTGTACTCCCGGCAGACATATAGCATACCGGCCAAGGCGGAGAGCATGCTGGATATCACGTAAGTGGAAAAGATCGCGCGCTTATCGTTAATACCAGCATGCCGCGCCGCCTTACGGCTCGAGCCAACGGCCATAATATGCACACCTGGCCGCAGCCGGGTTAAATAGAAGTGGAACCCCGCGCCCACAATAATGAGGATAACCATGTTGGTGGGCACGCCAAGAATGGTATCTTCGCCAAAAAACTCCCACACGGCCCCGCCTTGGGCGGCGGCGGCATTTGCTAACTCGGGAGCTAAGGCCGTGATTATTTTGACGTAGACAGCTCTACCTATAATTAGAGTGACTATGGTCGTCAAGAAAGGCCGTGTCTTCGCATAGGCAATCAAACCGCCGTTCACCGTGCCAAATAGCGCGCCCAAAAATAGCGCACAGATCGCAACGACCAGGAAAGGCAACCCCAGGACCAGGTGCAGGTATATCGAAAGAAAACACGACAGTGCGAATGCCGAACCAACCGACAAATCGATGCCGCCGGACATGACAGTAACAGCCATCGCCATGGTCACGAGCCCAATATCGGCAAAGTCGCGCATCAAAACCTGCTGCTGGGACACAGACGCAAAGCCAGGTACAAGCAGCATGGAGACAATGTAAACCACGCACATCAATGTGAACGGAACGATAGGCTCCATCCATCTTTTTTCGAGTAATTCGCCTAGGAATAATTGAGGCGTGTGCCTGTACCAAAAGCGCATTATCGCCCCATTAAACCCGTGGCCCGAGGCGGGCGAGGTCATTATTTCATCTCCATTCACTTCATCAGTCTCCGGCAGTATCTAAAATCGCGTCGGGCTATTCGTTTTACTTCATCGGCTCCCAGCAGTATCCAAAGTCCGCCGGGCTGCTGATCCAGTAAAGAGCCGTGTAATGGGCTAGCTGCTTCTCTCCGGGCTTGATAGTGTCCTTGTTTTGCAGAATATTCAGAACCATAGCCACGATATCCTCTCCCTGGATATCAGCCCGATAAGACAGAAGCTTATGGTAAAACCCCTGCCTCAACTGGTCGCAATCGGGCATTTGACCATCGCTGGCAACCCACACTTTCGCTTTCGACCCAGCATTACGTAAAGCCTGCCCCGCACCGGCGGTCTGAGGGCCCCAGATGCTGTAAACGGCGGCCAAATCGGGATGCGCCTGAATCACGGTTGAAATGATCTCGCTGCCTTTGTTGGCGTCCCAATTGCTGGGCTGACGCGTAACCACCTTAATATGTGGGTCTTTTTTAAACACGGCCTCCGCGGCATCGGCTTGGTCGCGGGAGAGGGGCGCCGCCGTGTCACCCTCAATAATAGCGACCTTCCCAGAGGTCTTGCCCCCGCCAATCTCCTTGACCATGTCCTCGGCGATCAGGCGGCCCATCTGGGAAAAGTCGAGGCCTATAAACGCATCGCTCACCTGAACCGAGGGCATGTTAACCTGCACCACGTAAATTCCCTGCTTCATGGCCTTCTTGATTACCCGAGCCAAATTGCTCTGGTTAAAGCTTTGCACAACCAGAACGTCCGGATGTTGGTTAATAAGGCTTTCAACCGCCTGACGCTGCACGTCAGCTTTAAAATTGCCATCTCTTACAATAAATTTAATTCCATACCGCGTGAAATTCTCCCTCATTATGGCGGTCCATTCGGTTTCGAGGACACCGAGCCAAGCCGGCGACCACGCCACCGTCTTTCCTTGGGTGTCTTTAAGGAATTTTTCGCGAAGTTCACTACGCAGGTCTTTCGCTAGCGCTGCGCTGGCCCACACCACCAATGCACTCAACAACCCTAACATAAGCAGCCCCTTAAGAACAAATTTACTGGTATTTAAGCTTTTAGATCTAAACATTGATACCCTCCTTATTCTCGTTCTGTTATTGGTTGCAATTCACTGCATTCCATTAACGCAGTGACACTTTATAGGTCGCCTTGTTTTGCCGTTTCGTCGTCCCTAGGATTTACATAACTGTCAGCAACAAGTGCTAAAAGCAGTATGAAACCCATGATGATATTTTGGGTCTGCGAATCCATATCCATAATTGTCATGGCATTTCTCATCACGCCAATCAGCAGGGAACCAGCGACGACGCACATCACTCCCCCCCGTCCCCCCACCAGACTGATACCTCCGATAACCACCACCAGAATTACATCGTAAATAAATGTTCCCTCTGCAATCCGAAGATGCATCATCCCGCTCGACGACACCATTATCATAGCCCCAATGTATCCTATGCCGGCCGATAGTGCGTATTCCACCATGGTCAAGGGACGCACCGCGATACCAGTCAAACGCGCCGCATCCGCATTGTCCCCATGCCCAAAGATGAAGCGCCCTAAAACTGTTCTGGAAAGAAATAGGTGCACCACTAAGGCGCAAACGATAAATACGATGACCGGTATGGGTACGTGACCCGCAACATTTCCGCCCAGACTTAGCAGGTCATTGTGCCCTTCTGTGAGATACACCACGTAATGCTGAACATATGCGCTACGCGCGATTCCCACTATAAGCAGGCCGGAGGCCAGCGTTGCGAACAGGGCCGGTATCTCCACAATAGAGACAAGGAAACCGTTTAGTACCCCCAAAATGCATGCAATAAGCAGACATGTGCCCAGACACACGATAAGAGGGAAACCCGCATCTATCATCACAATGGACAGCGCGGCACACGCGCAGGCAATTGCCAGTTGCGAAAGATCTATGCCCCTGCCGATAACAACAATTCCCATGCCCAGGCTAAAAACGCCGAGAACCGAAACGCCACGGAGCAGAGCGAAAAAATTGCCCAGGGAAAAAAACCCCTTCAGGGTTACACTCAAGATCAGGGCTATTATGAGCGTGCAGCCCAGAACGATAGTCGTCTGGCTCGGACGGTACCCATTGCCTGCTCTCGTTCCTTTTTCATCACCGCTAACTATGCTATCCATGGCTCATGCTTTCTATCAACGCTTCCAATAAAGCCAGGCGAGCGCATTCCTTGATTTCTCTCAATTGAATCGTCCTCCGTGTACACAGTCATCCGCCTTTATCTATAAGCCTTTGTAAAAAAAAGCTTGTTCATTTTGGCTACAAATATTGACTATCCAACTTTATTTCAGGCAATTTAACCTCACTTAGGATTCCTTCAGGTGTAGATAAGAGATGGAAAAAGCGCGCACGTTAAACTTCATGCGCCTGGCTTTGGCAAAGGGCCAAAAGGACTCGATGCCATTGATATGGTTTCGCCCCTTGGCGAACTACTCTCGGCCGTGCTGGACGCGATAGTGCTTTTTTTAAGCCGTCCAGCAGTCGTGATGAATCACGCTGAGGAGTCTAACTTTCCCCTGATAATGGCTCACAGAGTGCTCTTGGCGCAATCGAGCACGATTTCAGAGACTCGGTCACCCCGCTGCAGTATTCCGAAGACCAGGGCCTTGCCATAAGCGCCGCGCCCCCATTTCCTTCTACCCGCCTTGCCCCGGGGAATTATGAGGAATCGCGTTCCCGCAATTCCTTACGCAACAAGTCCTCTTCTATCGTCACGCCACCTCGAACGAATGTTGTTATCGCTACTAAACGATGCCACCAAATACCAATATCACATTAGGTAAGTTACTTATTTTGAGCATTTTATATGGCTTTATAAGTTATATGTTATAAAATGTCAAGAAAAAAAAGCGGATAGTGTTAAGAATTTTGTTTGAAATTTGTCTGTATCAATTATTTAAGGAATGCCAGGTTGTTACGTACTTTTCCTATGGGGTTTGACCGCCAATGCAACTCAATTTTCAAACTTATGAAAGCAAGCCAAAGATATTTAAAATTTTAAAAATTGAAATCTACCCTTTGTTCCACCAATAATTATGTTGGCAACACAACGAAAGGAAGAACAAATTGTAACTTTATTGGCTTTGGTTTCTTAGCTCCCCACTCATGGTGGCAATTGGGCGAACCGTCCCATATCTGCTCATTTGTGCTGTAATTCCTGAGCGCCCAGTATGGCGGGCTTGTTATTGCCATATCGACAAAATCGCTTGGCATTTCTTTCAGCTTTTCAAGTGCATTTCCGTTTATGATTTTGTTCATGTATTTCTCGATGCCATCGGAAGCAATCAGGCCCGATCAGGTTAGCCCTCCATTGGGCGAGCGATTCTTTTTTAACACCGTATTTCTTTTCGATTTCTTCTGGTGTGATAAATTGTTCCATTTTCCATCCTCCTTTTGAAAAGTTTTGGATGGAAGGATAGGTCAGAGGAATATTCGGCAGGTCAAAATTTCTACCGAATTAGGTAGAAAAAACTGGAGAGATTCAGACTGGAAAAATTTGGAATGGGTTTTTGCGGGAAGTTTGATTGGATTCGGGAAGTTCAAAAATCGGTGTTTAGCTTCCCACCGGATACCGCATTTTCTACGCTTGAAAAGGCTGATTAAACCTAGTACCATGTAACATTTTAACTTTCGTAAAATAGAAATCTATTGTATACTCCATGGCAACCCAAATAGGAGGTAGCCATGGCCCCAAGATACCGAGTTACTTTAACGGAACCGGAGCGTGAATATCTTTTGGCATTAACCCGAAATGGCAAAACCGGAGCAGAAAAATTTATCAACGCCCGTGCGTTATTGCTTTGTGATGCGGGTCCTGACGGGCCTGCGTGGAACGTTGCGAACGTCGCAGAAGCGTTGGGGGTAACCCCCCGCACTATAGAGCATCTCAAAAAGCGTTTTGTTGAGGAGGGGTTCGACGCGGCATTGAACCGTAAGCCCAGGGAAAAGCCCCCGCGAGAAGTGGTTTTTGACGGCGCTTTTGAGGCGCGATTGATTGCCTTAGCCTGTTCGGATGCTCCCGATGGGTACCAGCGCTGGACGGTCAGACTGCTGGCCGACAAGGCAGTCGAACTGAAGTTTGCTGAATCCGTTTCCCATATGACTGTGCAACGAGCTTTAAAAAAAACGAACTTAAGCCTCACCTCAGCAAGTACTGGAAAATCCCGCCGAAAGGCAGCGCTGCCTTTGTAGCAGCAATGGAGGATGTTTTGGAGGTTTATCATCTCCCATATGATCCCAAGTACCCGGTAGTGTGTATGGATGAGTCGAGCAAACAAATGATCGGCGAAGTTCATACTCCAATTCCGTGTAAGCCAGGGCAACCAAAACGGATGGACGATGAATATGTCAGGTACGGTGTGGCGGAAATCTTCATGGAAGTCGAACCATTGGCGGGGAAGCGTCATGTTGCCGTGACCGAACGTCGTACCCGCAAGGATTGGGCGCAACAGGTCAAGCAAATGCTTGATGAGCGTTATCCCGATGCCATAAAAGTGCGGCTGGTTATGGACAACCTGAATACACACAATATCACCTCCCTCTATGAAACTTTTGAACCCCAAGTCGCCCTATGCCTGGCAGAACGTCTGGACATCCACTTTACCCCTAAGCATGGCAGCTGGCTCAATATGGCAGAAATTGAACTTAGCGTGCTTAAAGGCCAATGCCTCAATCGGCGGATCGCTGATATGGCGACCATGCAGGCTGAAGTCGCGGCGTGGAAATCCAATCGTAACAATAGCACCAAGAAGATTGATTGGCAGTTCACAACCCCAGACGCTAGGATCAAGCTGAAACGTCTTTATACGAACTTGTAAGCGTTACATGGTACTAGCTTCAATACCCGTGAATGAATCGCATTCATGCTGCTTCCTGATATAGGATTTCAATATCCTGCATGAAATTCGTACATTCTGATTTGTCGGTACTTCGCTTTCGTTTGAAATTTGACATTTTTACTTTTACAGCTCTTGGATTACGTCTCGGTCTCCGCGGTCTATCAATTTTTGAATTTGCGATCATTTTAAGTAAAAAGAGCCGCTCCCTTTTTTTTCTCTTCTCTGCTGATATACTCATGAGCGCCGCGCATTCAATTATTATATCAACAGTTTCCAGGAAACTGATCAACAACGGATCACCGCCTTCCATATCTGTTGATTCTTTTATCAAAGATCGAATCAGATTGTATGCGGTCAGGATGCAATACAACTCCTGTTCTACTAAATCACTACGTTTACTTCGAAAAATAGTCGGCATCTGTCCCTTAAGGGTGGCGCATTGATGCGTCTTTATTTCGTCGAAGGCAATTTCTATATCCCAACGTTTGTGGTAATGGGCGATAATCTCTTGTGCAGTGATAGCCGGGTCCAACAGAGTTGTAATTAAACGGACAGGTCGGAAGCCTGGGATTCGAAAATGAATTACACGAACAATTATTTTTACTTTTTTCCAACTTTTGCGGCCGCTATACGGATTGACCGATACAACAACTTTTCCTATAATTTCGCTCAGATAACTGCCATCAGCCATTTGAGATCCGGAAATTGCTTTTAATTTGACGGATGTTGCAACTTTCAAGATATATTGAGCCCCATTTTCGTACATATAGTTGGCCAAATAAAATGAGTAAAATCCTGCATCGAAAAGGAATAAACATTTGTTTTTCGAACATCTTTTTAAGATTTCAAACATTAGTGTTCTTTCGCCGGTCTTTTTGCCTTTATAGGGCGCATATGCGATATCGATAATGCGACGAGCACATAGAGCCATTAGCGCAACGGCTCTGATTTGAGGGAATGCGCCATAGCCTCTTCCCGATTTGTGTTTTCCAAATTTTTGCCGATTGCTTTCCGTATCTGGCATCGTCATAGATGTGCCATCAAACATGACGGTTATCAGTCCGTAGAAATCGGGAGTGACATCTTTGAAAATTGAAGAAAATCTTTGAAAAATTGTACGAAAAACATCAACCCCCATTTTTGATCGAGCATGAGTGATCGCACCATCACTAACAATTTTTTTTAAAGTTCAAAGACTTCCAACGAAATCCAGAAAACAACCAGTTCAGAGTTTTGCTATAATTTGAATCCCGACGTAAAGCCAACGCAAAACACAGCCAAACCAAAATGCACGGGGTCAAAATCGTACCTTTCCTGTATTTATCTTTTTGATATTCTTTGAGAACCTCATCAATGATTGGCTGAATGATTGGCTCAAAAGGCGCAAACACAAAATCATTTCCAATTTTGGAAAAGGCTTCTACGACGCTTTTCATCATGGCTCTACCCTCATCTCAATTGTCGGATTAAATGGTCATCGGATGACCCCATCAAGAGGGTATCTGAGCATGAAAAAAATGTCCCGCGCCATATTTTGGGTCTATGAACCGAAATCAGAAGTCTGTTCTTATTTCCCCCGTTTTTCGTCCTTTTTTATAGAATATCTTTATATTTTGGCAATTAGCTGAAGATACCAATCATTTTGCAGCAGTGAATTGAATTCATTAAAGGGTATTGGTACTAGCTTCCTATCGCTTCCCGTGCACGTTTTAATTGGAAAAGGGGGTAGAAAAAAGGTAGAAATTTCCAAAAAAAGGACAAAAAAAAGGACTCAGCGTTGGCTAAGTCCTTGATTTTATTTGGCGTCCCCAAGGGGATTCGAACCCCTGTCGCAGGCGTGAAAGGCCTGTGGCACTAAAATATCTAATGATTTCAATAACTTAACCATTTATACGATTTTGTATTTTATTGGGGATTTTACCGCATTTTCCCTGATTACTTTTTGGATTATCTCTCAGGTTATCAGGGTGTTATTCCAAGTTTTCTTGAGTTTAAACTAAAAAAACTCAACGGCTTTTTTGGCGTAAATTCCGCCTTTTCAGCGGTCATTTGTATAACATTCCGTTTGGTTCCCTGCAAGGCATTTACGGGTTTGATTGGTACTGATTTCAATTTAGAAGAAACTTAGAATTTTTTGGGGTTTTTGCGTGAGAGGGGTTTGTCTTCCAGAAGAAGTTTAACGGTATGTTTTACTTGAAAATATTTCGATAGATGGTTGCTTTGTGGAAAATGTTTGCGCAGAGGGTTATTTTCAGAAATTTATTGAAAGACATACCGTTGATTCCTTCAGCCTATTTCGTGATCTTCACTTCTTGGACGTTAATTTTTCTATCTCATCTAGCTTATCAATTTCGTCCTTTCCGAATGATGGCAACCCTGCACCTTTCGTTAGTGCCTTTCCGCATTGATTTATGATTGCCCAATTATCCTCAACTTCTTTCCTATCAGCCTTTCCTCCAGTTAAATCAGAGTGGAGGGCTACAGCATGTATGGCAGAAATAAATGCCTCTCTTGATTCATCGTCTAAATATATACAGTTTTCTTCCCACCAAATTTGACATTCTTGAACCATCGGAATTTTTTCAGAATCATTTTTATGTACCTTTCTACGGAGTCTTGACCACAAAGTAAAGGCTTCCTGGTATGCCTCAAGACGTCTATCGATGGCTGCTATTCTTAATCGGTTGTGGTGTGAAAAAATCTCTATTTGTTTTGCATATGTCGTTTTAACTTGTTCAATTTCTTTTGTTATATCAGCTACATCCTCTTTTGTTGCTAGGTCTTGCCCTTTTCTACGAATGTAACTCCCGAAATATGCTGCAAAAAACGCAACGACAGTAAATAGCAAAAAACTTTGCCAATTTACTGCAATTCCAGAATCTAGCTTCTTAATTAGCAGTGTGATCTTACTGAGCAATTCAGTTTCCATAATTTTTCCTATCGGTCAAAGGAGAAACATCGACAAAAAAACCACTATTTTATAGTGTTAGGATTAAATATTTGTCAAGAGCCCTCACATGAAACATTCATGCAAAGAATGCAGCTGTTGCTCTCTTGTGTCTTTGCCACATTTTTTCAATAGCAGTACCTCACTGAGTCTTTTTTCTCGCAATCCTGTGAGCAGTACCCATTCCGGTTCAGTGGCTTGTTTTGTTTGCAATTCCTGCATCTGCTTTAGACTCGAAAAGTTCAGCCTGGCATTTATCTGGATCATGATTTCCAACCTTTGCAGTATTATACCCATTATTTATCGAGTCGAATTTTCTGATATAATATGATTCTCTTTCATCCAGATCTTCTTTTGATTTTGCAACGTCAATCACTTCAAACTTCCAGTCAGTCACTTTGCTTTCCTTCATTGCCTGATGGAATTTGCAGTCTGATTTTCCCCATTTTATGTGCTGCCACCATCTCAATGTAAAAGACTGGATTGTCTGACCAATGTAGCATTTACCTGTTTTTTTATTTGTGATCTTGTATATGACAGGCAGGTTATCACCGTAGATGCTAAGTCCCACATTATTTGAACCTGAAAGTCCCGAAGAATGTGATTCGCAGGATTCTGCCGGAAGCGTTTGGCGCACCCGGCAGAAAATGTTTTACGGGTTGATCTTATCTTCGAGGAATTCCACGGCCTCGATAAAAGAAGATTTTGTAGCGACCATGACCATGTCTATTGGATTGAAATTCTGTTTGCAATCGAAACATCTGGCGAGGTTGGTTTTTGGGTTAACGGCGGTATGGAATTTTTGGCACAAGGGGCAGCGAAATCGGAAAAGATTGTGAATGTTGCGGGCCTCGATGTTTAAAAAGGATGCTATGACTGTGTCAATGGGGACCTGGTTTCTGAGCATCCTGAGGAAATCAGATGGAAAGTAGCCTTTTGTCATGATGACACCTCCTATGGGAGTTGAAATTGCGCCATGGTATTGTTGACCAGGGCATCGTTGATTTTATGGATGCTTTGAGAGGTTGCATTGAGCAGGCACGCGGTGGCGATATTATTGATCTGGCGAGGAACCCCCGCGGCATAATCATGGATGAGGGCCCTGGCCTCCGGTTCGAAGATTTTTGCTGATCCCCCGGCCTTTATGATCCGGTTATCGATATATCCGGCGGTTTGATCCTTCGTGTATGGTTTGAGGAAGAGCCTGAAGGTAATGCGGTGGAGGAGATCGGCGTGGGAAGAGCGCTTGAGGATGTGGCGTAAATCTTCCTGGCCGCACAGGAGGATTTTGAGGGGTATCCGTTCTCCGATGGATGAGATCAGCACCCTGAGATCGGTGAGAGTCTTTGGATCGATCAAATGCGCTTCGTCAATGATAAGCAGCGTGTCCTTTTCATTCTGCTTGATGCGGTCCAGGATCTGAAGCAGCATGCGATCTTTGCCAATTCTTGGCTTCTCACCTAGACTGGCGACCATGAGCCTGAGAAAGGCATTGGCGTTTATAGGGGTTAAATGGAGATAAAGAGGTTGATACCGGTTTTGGGGCAGCTCGTGGATAAAAAGTCTCAAAAGAGACGACTTTCCGATGCCGGTCTGGCCTAAAATGAGTCCGATGCTGCCCTGTTGTTCGAAGAACTGAAGCCCGGCCAGGGCCTCATCGAAACGGGGATCTCTCATCAGCCACCGGATGGGTGGATGCTCAATAAAGGGGTGATCGTTCAGGGAAAAATGGTTAAGAAACATGGTTTGCCTCCTTTCGGATGAGTTGCTTGAGTTCCAAAATGATGTAGGCCAGTGCCGGCTTTTGTGCTTTTTCAAAGGCCTGTTCGACCATTTTGCGAGTGATGTCACGGCTCTGGTTGTAGACTTTCTTAAGGGTTTCGAGTTCCGCGCTTGAAAGGCCTGTTAACCCAGCTCTTCGGCCCATGAGCCGGGCCACGGTTTTGGCAAACTCGTAAAAGGGCCATGTCCTTTGCTGGAGGACTTTCCGGTAATCAATGCCTGCCTGCGCATTGAGGGCCTCTTTATGTTGTCTGACCCAAAGGTCGATGAAGCTGTGTTCGGGTTTTGTCCGCACGGGCGCCGGTGTGGTCGGCGCCGTGCTTCGGTTGTGGAGAACGCCGGTTCCGAGATATTCGTCTTTTAGAGAATAGAGTTTCACCCCATCCCATGAAGCAAAGGGGTCGAAACGCACTTGAACGCGATCCCCTCGAAGTTTGGGATCGACCTGGTAGAAGCGTTTGTTGAGTTGAACATCCGAGAAGGTTCTGTTGACGGTGCGAAATGCTGTTTGCATAAAGGACTCGATGACGCGGCCCATGTCCACCTGCCGGATAGCGGTAAGTCCCTGTTGATAACGCTTCTGCGGGGTTTGGCCGGTTTCGGCGCTTTTTGATTCATGGTAACTGACGGCCATCCATGCGGATAATCCCCGGTTGAGCTGGTCAAGAGAAAGGATGTCGCCGGCACGCACCTCGGCTTCAAACTGGTCCTGCACGGTCTGAAAAAACCTTTCCACGAGGCCACCCGGCGCCGGGTCAAGGGGGGGCCTGTGCAAAAGCCGGATGTTGAGACGGTGACAGGCGGCCTTGAGTCCGATGGAATGATAGACTTTGGCATTGTCCACATAGAGCTCAACCGGTGCACCGTGAATGGAAAGAGCCCGGATCCATGAGTCGATGAGAATATCCAGGTTTTGTCTGAAGTAGTAGCGGGCTTCGACCCCATACCGGCTGTGGCAGTCGATGAACGCTGAAAGATGGGTCGGAACGACATCTCCCTGTTCAAGGACATAGGGACCTTCTTCGAAATCACCGACCCAGAGATCGTGGGTATGATTCCGGGTCCACCGTTTGCGAATTTTTTCTCGGGTAACACCGAGCTTAATGCGGGTAGCGCCGGCCTGTTTCAGGTGCCGGTACAATGTGGAGCGCGGCACGGTGGTCCCGTACCTGTCCTTAAGGAAGAAGTTGATGGTTCGGGGGCTTCGGCGGGGCTGTTCCTTCTTCAGCTCAATTGCCTTTTTGATCACCTGGGCACTGGCATTACGCGGTTTTCCGAGGTCAGCGCGTTTTTTTCGATCCAGGTTGTCAAAACCCCCTTGCTTGTAACGGTTCAGTTTCCGACGCAGGGTAGAGATCGAGGGCGTACCGGTACGCCCGTCCGGATATTGCACCGGCTCCTTTGCCTTTTGTTTGAGAAACTGGTTGGTTGCTTCCGGCTCGATCTCGCCGTAAATGACGGGACTTAACAGATCGCACCAGAAGATGGCCCATTTTTCCTGTTCTTTGTCCAAAAAATCACCTCCTTTCGATCTGTGACGCCCTCGTGGGCGCCGATGGAGGTGACTTTACTTCAGACAAAGGCGCAGGCTATGGCCAACTTGGTGAAAATCGAGAGATGAAAGACGGTTTTGAAAAGGGCCTCGGTTGCAAGGAACCCAAAGCAGTTTAACAGACACGTTTTGCGGCCTTCGGATCTGTATTTTGGGCGGGGGACGACCCATTGAGCGAGGTCGCGGCAAATAGGGGTTTTTGGGTTTTCCTGGCAGATCAGGTCCAGTGCTTTCCGGGTGGTGTTCACCAAACGGCCCAGGCTTGTGATCCATCTGTGGACGGTGGATGAGGCCAGGATCTTTTCTCCGTCGGCATAACCGGGCACGCCCTTTTCATCCTTGTCCATGACGGCCTGCTCATAGGTGTCGTCGGAGCTCACATAACGCTCGGCAAAACCTGTTATGGTCTGACGGGTATAGCGCTTATAGGGCATTGCAAAATCGGGATAGGAGGGAAAGGTCTTTCCACAACCGGGGCAACGGAACCGGAGCAGATAGGCCTGGATCGGTTGGACAACCATGTCGACGATAATCAAGAAAAGCCGTTCTCGGTATGCATGGTTCTTGAAATAGAGACTCTCAACATCGCAGCGCGGGCAAGGGGGCAGGTTCTCAGGCGTAACTTCTCCCTTTTCGCATGTCCTCAGATATGCTTTAATATCTTTCATTGTCGCTGTCGGTGGCATGAACGTATCCCTCCTGTCGTTTGGTTTTGGTGAAACCTTTCTATAAACCAGGAGGGATACTTTTTCAAAGGGCGGGATAGTCTTCTATTAACGCTTGGGCGGGGTAGCTTGACAGCGGGATATCAGAATCGTGACTACAGTCTTCCCGCAGGATGACGGGATGTCCGGATAGAACGCAGTACAATGACGGGATAGCGGGCTGGCGGGTTACCTTATTTTAAGACTTTCGGGGTCAAATATCCTGGGACTTAGGACGTAGAACATTTGATCGTTTACTTCATATCTTTTTCTTTCGTATCCTTTATCCTTGCAGATTCCAGAACAATATTCAGATCCTTTGTATGTGGCATTTGCGTCATTATACAAATCAATTACTCTGAATTTACTATGACATTCTTTACATTCCCTTTCTTCAAAGAGTGCTTTCAAATATGAATTCTTCTCCATATCATGGATCTTCAGAAGGAATTCATTACTATTAAGGTCTTTTCTCAGGACTCTGAGTGGAAATTTCTTGCCATATTCCTCTTCTATTATTTTTTTGGCTTCTTTCTTGTCTTTCGCAAATACTCTGCCAGAGAATATTGGTGGGAAAGCCCAGTTGCCGAAACTGTATTCACTCTCACCGGATTTTCCTTTGATCTGGTAATAGAATTGTTTTTGACTATTTTTTTCATCGTTCAGTTTGGATCACCTCATGATATTTTCCATGAATTCTCTGATTGGTCTTTCTTCTCTTTCTTCAGTTGCACACCATGAAGGATTATGTCTTGGAGCGCACATCACAAAGTCACCGTCTTTGTATGCCGCAACAAGAGGAGCCAGTTTATTTTTTCCTGTAAAAACAGATATCTGGTTGTTTATTGGTCTGCCATGTTTCTTGATTAGGCTTATCATGCCTTCCAGCAGATCTATATCGAAAGATCCGAGATAATACCATTCATCGAAAGAATCTGGCTTTTTGCATTTGGCACAGATATCGTTAATTTTTTCACCAAAAATTGTTATTAGCTCTTCGTGTGATCTGATTATTTTTGTTTCACCAATCTCTGCTACTTTCCACCCTTCTTTTGAATTGCCTTCTTCAAGACATCCGAGCAGTTCTGATGCGGATGTTCCTTTTTTTGATTCAATTGTAAATGTTTGCTTTTTCAATCATTCAAATCTATTCCATAACCTTCAAGCACTTTTTTGGTGATTGGCGGAAGATGATCCCAGAACAGTTGCTCGCAGTAATCATTTGACATCTTGCTCGCTATCTGTTCCATCATTTCATCTGTTATTTTTGATACCTGTTTGTCTGTCAGAACCATGGCTTTTTTGATGTCATCTCTATGAACTGAAGTTATTTGGAAGGATCTGCTTTCATTCTCAACGTTCGTAGTGATACTCAAGCTAATTGGAGAATATGGCCTGAAACGCCCATTCAATCTGTTATCTATTGCTTCTGCGAATGTATCGTCGCCAGCAGATTTTGCCTTTTCCGCAAGAATTCTTGCAAATGCAAGACATCCTGAAAACTTTCCAAGATAGATTGCTTCCATCAATTTTAATATTTCTGGTTTATAGTTCTCGATTTTTATCACTCTCCGAGGCACACCTCACTTCTTGGGTGTGCCAGTGCTGGCCAGATCCATTATGAAATCGTGCCAGGTCTTATCGCCTTTTTGTTTGGTCAGCTTTTTATGTTCAGAATCTTCGAATACGACATTTACGGTTCTCATTTGGATTTGTATTGCCAACGGTCTAGATTGTTATCAAAACCAACGGTTTGAATTGGAGCCAGTCCTATCAAGAGGCACAACGGTGCATTCCCGCTTTTCAGCGATTTTTGAGAATTCCCTGTTAAAAATGGCAAAATACTGAGTGGTCGGGATAACGCTACGCAATAATACTCCAAGTTACAGGTTAAATGGTGCTCTGCTGACTGTGAAGTTCAATTAGATCGGAAAATGTCTTTTACACCTGGAGACCAGGAAACCCTCTGCCGATACGACTAATGCCGAACAAGAGCACCATTACCAAAGAAACATTAACATGGAAGCTAGATTTGAATCAAAGGCAATAAGAAGCGAATTATAAGGAATAAAAAGGATTTAAAATTTCCCTTTGGAATAAAATGACACACTTCTTACCGTTGCGAGAGGTATCGAATTAAGCCGATGAAATCGGCAACGAATTAAATCGGTGATGACAGATTTGCCTCACTTACTTTGATTGATTGAAAGAAAGCATAAGAAATATATAAAGATTTAGGTAGTGGAGGATATATCATCCCCCTCTATCACCAGAATATGCACCTCCCTTATCCTCTGTAACTTCTCCAGCTTCGCACCGATACAATCCCTTGAAGCCCACGCCTCTCTCAAAATATCTGAGTTCAAATTCAAGAAGAGGGAAAAGCTCACTCATTTTTTTAATAACGGGTAGTGGTGGGCTCCATGCACATTCAAACTCGTATTTCAAGTCCTCTACTCCTTCTTCAAAAATTTGAGGATTACAAATGCCCCACTTCGTCCCCCAGTTTTTACAGCACCATTCATATCGTCCAGATCCTAATTCTTCTGGATAGGGAATGAATTTGTTGGTATCCAAAATATTTATTTCCTTCTTACCATCGATTTCATTTTCAGTTACTGGAAAATCTTTAAATCGCTTCAGTTCCGCTTTTGCTTTCTTCCTATCTTCTTCTGTCAATTCCTGCCCCCAAGGCACAGACACGCTTAGATCACATTCACACCAGTTTGGCACTCAAATCACCTCCGAGGGCTTTCCCCTCAGAATGTTTGGGAAAGCCATTTCTTTGTTGAAATCAAGGAGGGTTAGGTGTAAGAGTTTTGCCATAAGGATGGAAAAATAATTAGAAAATAGGCATTGGAGGATTCCAAATGAATCTATGGGCTGTTTTAGGAGTCATAGTGGCTGTAATCTCTTTGATGTTCGCTGTTTTTATGCATTTAAATAGCTCGATAGATAAGAAAATAGAAAACGAGCTTAACGATCCGGAATTCATTCAGAAAGTCGCAAAAGAAGTGAGATTGCCTTTCGTAATTTTCGATGAAGAAAAATCTGTCATTGCTGATACCGGAGCTATGGACTACATCAATGGTATTGAGATTCGAAAAGGAGAACGCAAGGAAGTTTCAGAGATCATTATTTCTCCGAAAATGTTTATGGCTGTATCCCCAATTCTTGAAAGCTTTGATCCAAAAATTGAATTCGAAGATCCTGTTCGTGGAGAGAAATTCGATTTTATTTTCAAGAGAGTGGAAATGGCGACGGTTTGGGCAGATAGCTATTCAGGAAAACCGCCAAAAAGGAAATTCCGTTTGCAATTGGTGATGCTGCCAGAAAACTAAAAATTCATCCACCGCTAAGCGACACGACAAATAGCGCTCAACTCTACATTTTCATATCCGTTTATAATGTGGGCAAAAAAAATAGACAGAGAAGAGCTGAAAAGCAGCGTAAAAAGGCATTACGTAAAAAAGAGCTGAGCAAAAAGAGATTAAAGAAGGCCAATCAGCCGATATCACCTGTTTTCCAGTTAATGCCTAATCCTCTATCAGATCTGAATTATGATGAGAGAAAGCAAGTCTTCCAAGAGATAGCACAGAACAGCGAAAAAGCATTTCAAGAATCTCTCTCCAAGATAAGTGAAATAACAAAGCATTATGATCCGATTACCCTGCTAGCTATACTTTCAACATATGGTCTGACAGTTGGTGTTGGTGATAAAGGAATCCAGAAGAAAAAGGACAGTGATTTTCAAATATACCAATCTTACGTCGAACTTTTCCAGGCAATAGCCCTCCAATTTAAGCCAGATGATTTAGGAATACACCCTCCTAGTCCAGAAGTTGTTCAGGAATTGATGGATGCTCTTACTTCCGTTATGAGGGCATTCAGTTACCGGAGATTAAACATACTTACCGAACTTGATTCGGATGAAGAAAAATCCGTTGTCTTATTACAGGAAATGATAAGAGGCAATACTCAGATTGTCCGAAACTGGGGCTATTTTTCTCAGGTAAAATCTATTTCACAGGAAATCTACGGACATTTTGACGGCCTTCTACTTGCGAATTATGGGTTTAGCGCAAGTAATGCAATTGCTTTATTCTTATTGCTCATGAAAAAGATCGAGGTGGCCAATTCAGATAGGCATCAAATTTTCTCAAAGCTATACAAATCAAAGAGCAAAGAAGAGCTTATTAGTAAATATTATGAATTAATGAAGGAACCTGCTGAACACTCACAAACATTCATGGAGCGGATAGATATCAAGTCAATTCCTTTTAAATCATTATTTGCACTTGTGTTATCTCACTATGATTTGAGATTAGGTGATACCTATGAGTTTTACCCTGAAGATTTGGCAATAGATTTAGGCGTTGATGAGGCTATCGTAAGGAAAGTATTTGAAAATTTTTCTTATGAATTTGGAGATTTGGAAGCACATGAAACAGAATACTTGTTTCTTTCAAACCCTATATGGGTGCGTCCGATCATCAAAATTGGAAATGATAAATATTTTTGTGTATTCCCTCTTGTGTTTTTTAGTTTTATTTTCCATTCCTTGAATAGTCTTGTAGAAGAAATTGATGCTGAATCACTCAGCCAAAGAAGATCTGAGTATCTTCAAGAAAAAGTTGTTGAAATTATAAAACGTAGATTTCCAGAATCCAAAACAATTCCAGGATTGA
This sequence comes from Desulfatiglandales bacterium, assembly GCA_963663335.2. GTDB lineage: Bacteria > Desulfobacterota > DSM-4660 > Desulfatiglandales > Desulfatiglandaceae > NaphS2. Next base: position 770,256 of record CAXXLN010000003.1, read on the forward strand.
AATGGAATTTCCATGGTACTGAATATGAAACAGACTTGATTACATTCCTGGATTCGCATGCAATCATTGTGGAAGTCAAATCTGGAAAAATAACCGACCCAGCTCTCAGAGGAGCACCTGCTCGCTTAAAAAAGCATATCGAAGAAATTTTGGTAGCCCCTAATCTTCAGTCTAAAAGGCTAAAAGAGAAACTCGAAGATTTAATAAATAATCCTGGAAAAGCAGATCCATTGCGGAAGAAACTTCCTGTAGGCCTAAATGACATCCATAAAATAATCCGTGTTTCGGTGTCACTAGAGGATTTTGGATCGATTCAATGTAATATTTCCGAACTAAGTGAAACGGGATGGTTGCCTGATGACTTTAAACCTTGTCCGACCATGAATCTAGCTGATTTTGAGACGCTGTTTGATTTCCTGGAGCACCCTGTCCAAATCCTCCATTATCTTGAGATGAGGCAAGAGATGGAGGGATCAATAAGATATACAGGTGACGAGCTAGATTTGATGGGGTTTTATATACAGACTCTCTTCAATTTGGATAATCTTGACCCGACCGCAAATCTTGTGATTTCTGAAATGTCGTCACCACTGGACCATTTTTACAATTCTAGAGATGCAGGCGTTGATATACCAAAACCAAAACCAGTAATAAGCCGTCTATTTTCTCGGATTATAACCCAGTTAGAAAATAGAAATACTCCTCGATGGACGGAGATAGGGGTAATTCTTAATAGATTTTCTCCTGAGGATCAGAGGCAAATTGAGCGAAAAATAGAAAAACTTAAGAGTAACGTTCGGAAAAAATGGATGGTAGAGGGACACAAAAATATGCTTGTTTTGGTTCCACCAAAAAATTCTGAGTATGCATTCTGCTATGTTTTGTACAATGATAAGAATGAAAATAGAAAAAAAGAGTTCATTGAAGGCGCAGCCAGAATTGGGTTAGACCCTGATAATGTTAAGCGGTGTTTAGTCATTGCCAAGAACATGGATAGAGATGATTTAGCTTATCATTTCATCGGTATGTTTAACAGTGCCGTATGACCTCACGGAAGAGAAAATCCAGATCGTGGATGAAGTGGATGAATAGCTATGATGGAGTTATGCTAATGATCTCTAGTCGATGGGGCAGCCAGCAGGTAAATGGCCACAAGTGCAACGATAAATTTGACTTTAAATGATGCCCTTGCCTTAATACTCACCGTTTTCTTCGTGACTCTGTTTAATTCTCTAGCTTCCATAAGCGCCTCCTTGTTGTATTTAATACCGATAGATATCTCAGACATGGCCTGAGAAACAAAAGGTTGCACTTTGTAGCCAGAATACCCTAAAGGAATCGAACCTCTACCCATCTCCTCCATCGGCTAGAAACCATAAACAATAATTATTTTACCACAAATAGCGAATTTTAGCAAAAGAAGAAATTTGTCTATTGGAATCGGTACCATCAAAATCCAAAAAGATGACCGCTAGCCGTGTCGAATTGTCATGATATTCAAACAAGAAAGGCGTACCTTAATACTTCAATCATCATCATCCTCGTGTATGCGAACCCTGCTGTGCTGAATCCATTTATCGATGGCAGGGATAGGGTAATAGATCTTATGTCCATATTTCTGGTAGCCCGGCCCTCTGCCTTGAGTACGCCAATTTGCGAGAGTCTGTGTCTTTAATCTATATTTCTCGGCAAGCTCTTTCGCAGTGAGGTGGTCATTGAGGTATTCAGGTTTCGGATCTGGCTCAAATGTCAGATATGGTTTGACAGCTTCTTCTTGCTCAGGCTCAAGATCAGGATTCTTTTTCTTAAAATATTTTGTGAGTCTTTCATTGGCGTACCTGATCTTGCTGCCCATTTTGAAGTAGGAAGGTCCAGTCCCTAGGCTTCGCCAGTTGGAAAGTGTACTTAGACTGACCTGGAATTTTTCTGACACCTCTCTTGGAGTGAGATATTCATACTCCAGTTCGGATGAAGGAATTTGATCTTCGTTTGAATCCGATTCTTCATCAGAGCTTGTTTCACCGGCTGGCTTAGTTTCCTTTTTTGGTTCTGTCTTTGGTTCTGGTTCAAGGTTCGATTCTCCTTCGGATTCAATGTCAAGGTTTTGGGTTTCGAACCATTCTTCGATTTCTTGGGAGTGGTAGAGGATTTTATCTTTCCATCTGATACACTCTGGTCCGATCAGGTTAGCTCTCCAGTTGGCAAGGATTTTTGTTTTGATGCCGTATTCATTTTCGACGTCTTCGGGTGTGTAGAATATTTCGATCGTTCAGTCCTCCTTTTGGGATAAATTTTGGCGGAATGGCAGGTTGCGGAAGTGGATTTCAGCGAAGAATTCCTAGCAGATTTCCTTAGAAAATTTAGAAATTTTTATTCTTTTGGAGCTGAAATAATTGGCTGGGGGCTGATCATGGAAGAGGGGAGGGCGTTCTTTTTTAGCGGTCTATTTGCAGAAAAACAGCTTTTACTTGCCCGTTCGATCCCTGAAGTCTGGATTGGAAAATCCTTCTAAATCCGATATGTTCCCGGAAATGTCGGAAAACTGGTTCATTTAGAAAAAACTTAGAAAAAAAGGCCCTAAAAAATAAAAAGGACCTAGCCGAAGTGGCTAAGTCCTTGATATTATTTGGCGTCCCCAAGGGGATTCGAACCCCTGTCGCAGGCGTGAAAGGCCTGTGTCCTGGACCTGGCTAGACGATGGGGACGTTATTCACAATCAATAACGTTTGGATGGTCACCGCCGAGGCATTTGCCTCAAATTGGGTCCCGATATGTGCCCTGTACTGGTGGGCCGTGCGAGAGTCGAACTCGCGACCAACGGATTAAAAGTCCGCTGCTCTACCAAACTGAGCTAACGGCCCGGCCGGAATTCGACTTCATAGCATTTGGTTTTATTGATGTCAAATATTTTTTTGCAAAATCAGGCAACCGATTTGAAGATATTGCTCAGAACCAATTTAGTTTCCTCCTGATTGGGGGGATAAGGATAATTCCACTGCTGCACGTCCGGCAGACAATTGCCGAAGGGGCGGTTGCAGGCCACATCACCGTTTTCATCCAAACAGCCGGTGGTCATGAATGGAATGCCCGAATGGATGATGGTCTCCATACGTTCAGGGGGTACTCCGAAGTCCGTAATGGTTTCCTCTTCGTCAAACGCCATCCGGTCAGGGCTTGAAATTTCGTTTTCAATGAGATATCTGGCAAGTTGAATTCTGAGGTACGTGGGCCAGGGCGGTTGGGGCCTGTTTCCCAGGCTTGACCCTTCCTCGGCAAAGAAAGAAAAAAGATGGTTGTCCACACCCATTTGCCACAACCGGTGCATGAGGCTCACCATTTCCTTTTCGGTTTCACCCATGCCCACCATGAGGTGGGCGCCCACGTTGTGGGGTCCGAATACGGAAAGTGCATCCCCCATGAACTGCCAGTATTTTTCCCAGCTGTGTGGCCCTGAAACCCCTTTGCCGCGATATTTTTCAAAGAGATCGGGGGTCGCCAGATCAAGCGCCACACCGATTTTATCGGCGCCGCTGCGTCTCGCTTCGCGGAGAAACTCCTTTTCCAGTATGGTGGGGCTGGTGAGAATGGATATGGGAAGTTTGGTCGCCTCAGTCAATTGCCGGGTCATGACGAGGGTGTGGGCCTTGCATTTGCCGTTGGTGATCATGGAAATGCAGGTTCTTTTGACGTATCCGGGCGCCCCGTTGATGGCGTCGATAATCTCAGCAATGGAAAACAGCGGCCAATCCACGTGAATAAAGCTTTTTTCCTGGTAGGTTCCCGGACGTTTTTTGGCAAGTCCGCAATAGGCGCAGTTGGCGGAGCACCCTTCGGGATAGTGGACCAGCAGATTGACGCATCGATTGACCGCACCCCGGTACATCCGGTTGTGCATGAGTCCCAGGGAGATGGCCGTGGCATGGCTCATCTTCGCGTAATCCGGGCTTTGTTTTGGTTGATTCATCAGAGTCTCACCTGATTTTCCTTGGCTAAGAGGACAGCCTGCGTGAGGGTGGGCACATCAATGCCGTAAATCATGTTGTCGTGCCACACGGCCGCAATGTTTTCTTCGACGCGTTCGGCCCGTGCGGAAGTCCACTTCAAGGCATTTTCGATTTTGTGAATATCGGCGCTGGTGGAAAAAAAATCGCCCGTGATCAGAACACTTTCGATGGATGCACCGGAGAGGGAGAGGTATATTTCCAGAAGCCCCCCCCGCGTCTTCAATTGCCCCACCCCCATGCGGGTTCTTGGGTGCTTGTGGGAGAAGATCCAGTCTTGTTGGGTGTACCGCTCATCGATGAAATTCTGAATGGTTTTTTGCTCCCAGGCATCGGGGCCGTCTTCTTTGAAAGAAATCTGAAATTCGTCTTCAAACGCCCCTTGGATTGCGGCCATGGTTTCCTTAACCGAAACCTCGCGACCCGTTTCGTGCCGAAGCGTGGTCATGCGCTGGCTGAAACAGTTGTACCCTTTATCCTGAAATTTTACCACCGGTGTGTTCATGATGTCGGTCATCAGTTCCACATCGAAGTCCACCAGTAGACTGGTGTGAAACAGGAGCGTGTTGTTCTCCTCGGCGGCCGCGGAAAGCCCTGCGATCTTCTTTCCGCTCACTTCAAGGTCGTTCTTGGGTTGAAAATAGGCTTCGACTCCCAAATGGGCCAGCGCTTTGATCAACACAATGCTCAGGGATTCAAATACACCTCCGACGCCCTTTTTGAGCCCCGGGTAGTCCACGTTGATGCCCAACCCCAGTGATACGATCTCAGGCCCCATGATGACGGTGCCGCCGCCGGTGCTCCTGCGATTGTATTCAATACCCCGTGCCCGGCATCGGTCCAAACGCAACGCCGCTTCCAGGTCCTGGTACTTTCCCACAATGGCCGAAGGGATAAAGTTGTACAGATGGAGGATGGGCGGCGAGTCATGAAGGCCTACCGCACAGGGCAGGGTGTCATCCACGGCCAGGCCCTGAGCCGTGGAAACAGGTGCCTTGAGATTCTTGAAGAGACGCCATTTGGGGTTCATGGTCTTAATCGTTCATCCTTTTTCTGCCGGGGGTGCATTCCCACGCAGGAGCATGGGAACGAGAAAACCTTACACCTAAAACCTTATACCTGCCCTATGCTTTGGCCTTTTCCTCTTCGGTCCTTTTGATTTCCGCATCAATGAAGTCCGCCACGCCGTCGCCGTGAATCAAATTTCCCAGCTCTTCTTTCAGGTCGTCTTCATCCTCGGCTTCGATCACCAGAATCCATCCTTCACCGTAAGGGTCAGTGTTGATGAGGGAGGTATCGTCCTCCAGATCCTCGTTGATTTCCACGATTTCCCCGGAGACAGGGGCAACGAGCTTGCCGATCCACTTTCGGGACTGAATTTTGCCACAGGTTTCTCCCTGTTCCACTTCGTCTTCTTCTTCGGGCAAATCCACAAATACAATATCGCCCGCTTCCTTCTGAAACATGTCGCTCATGCCGATGGTGACTTTGGTCCCCTCTACCTTGGCCCAACTGTGTTCTTCGTGGTAGTAGAGCTCATCGGGCATGTTATAACCTTTGATTTCAGCCATTTTTTAACCCTCCTTATGAGAATAAGATGTGTAAACGTCGTTTACTGATAAAATTGGCGCTAGGAAAACCGGGCCTTCACCGTTCTGGCATGAATGGGAAGACCTTCTGCTTCAGCAAGGGTAATCACCGTGTCTTTCAGGCCGGCAAGACCTTTCCGGCTCAAATACTGAAACGTCGGTTTCTTGATGAAATCGTCCACGGAAAGCCCTGAAAACATGCGCGCGCACTGGCCGGTGGGGAGTACATGGTTGGTTCCGGAGGCATAATCCCCCACCGGCACGGGGGCATAGGGTCCCATAAAAATGGAACCGGCGTGCTTGATTCGGTTGAGCGTTATAAAAGGGTCCCGTGTGAGGATCTGAAGATGCTCCGCGGCATATTCGTTGGTGAAATCGACGGCTTGATCCATATCATCGGCGATGAGGACACAGGAATGCTTCACCAGGGACGATTCAAAGATTTCCTTTCGCGGAAGATCTTCAAATTCGCGGTTGATGACATCACAGACCGCCTCTGCCAGTTCCCGACTCGGCGTGACCAGTACGGCGGCGGAATCGGGATCATGCTCCACCTGGCTCAGAAAATCGAGGGCGATCCATTCCGGGTTGCCGCTGTCATCGGCCAGAATCAGGGCTTCGCTGGGGCCTGCCGGCGAATCAATGTCCACCTGCCCGTAGACCAGCATCTTGGCGGCGGTGACGTACTTGTTGCCGGGTCCCACGATCTTGTCCACCCGGGGCATGGTTTGGGTGCCGTAAGCCAGACCGGCAACACCCCAGGGACCGCCCACCTTGAAAATCCGGTCACAGCCGGCAATATCCGCGGCCACCAGGGTGGCGGGATTGGCGGTCATCCCTTTTCCCGGCGGGGTCACCGCCACAACGGTTTTCACCCCGGCCACTTTGGCGGGGAGGACGGTCATCAAAATGGAGCTGGGATAGACGGCACTCCCCCCGGGGATGTAACATCCCACAATATCCATTGCGCGTGTTATCCTTCCCGCCAGAATCCCTTCGGCCACTTCGATGGACCACATTTCCCGCTCTTTCTGGGCCGTATGAAACTTGATGACGTTCTGCGCCGCCAATTTGAGACAATCCACCACGTGGGGGTCCACAAGGTCGTAAGCGGCCGCTATTTCCTCGCGGGTGGCCTCCAGATCGGACGGTTCAATGTCTTCCTTATGTTTTTTATAATGGGACAGGGTTACCGCGTCGCCGTTTTTTTTGATATCGTTTACGATCCCGCGGACATCCTCAAAAACCACCGAGATGTCCTCCATGGACCGTTCCATAATCCCCTTGCGTCTTTCGGGTGTAAGGGTATCAATTTTTTCCGTCTTCATTTTCATTTTTCCGTCTTTCCTTTGATGTCGGTTTTTATCGGTGGCATTTTCCGGGGCCGTCTCATGGTTCTTCCGGTTTTGCTGTCACTGGTGAGCCACACATAATCTGCCAGTTTTTTATTGATTGTTGTACGTTCTGTCAAGGGGTACAGCACAATGGTGGCTGTTTTCACATCCATACGCCGCAGGAGCCGATCGGGAATGCCGAACTTGTCGGCAATATGGCCGTTGCCGGTAAAGACAACCATTTTGCCGCCCTTTGCTTTCATGTAGTTCGCAATGGTTTCGGCCATTGTTTCATCCCAGATGCATTGGGCTTGGTAGAAATGCTCAAAATTTTCCATGCCGTGCGGTGAGTCTTTCTTGTACGGGTGTTGTTCGAAGATGGCCTTAAAATGTTTTCTATGGGCGGTGTTGCCCAGGTCGATGTCCCTGGCCACCTGACGGCGTTCTTCGTCGGTCAGGCTTTCAAGTCCTGTTCTGGCCACCTTCCTGACCAGCCGGTTCGGCGCGTTGATGCCCAGAAGGGCGGTCCCCTTATCCCGGGTAATCAGAAGCATGGGACGGTAGAGATGGTAAGGAAACCGCCAGCTGTCTTCCCAGTCCACCTCTTTTAAAAAGGCCTTCTCGTCCAGATCTCCCTTCATGAATCGCTCCAGGACCGGTTGGCGGGTGGTGTCAAAAAATTCCATGGCCACCGCCGGGGGAGGGGCGTATCGCGCCATGAGTGCTTGCAGCAATTGCACCTGAATCAGATGGTGCTCGGGGTTGTTGTGCACCTCGCCGATGAAGATGACATCAACCGCTTTAAGCTGATCAATCAGATCGGGGAAATCAATGACCTTACCGGCTTGAAGGTCAATAATTCTTCCTTGGGAAAAATGTCGTTGAACACCTTCCACGGAGGCCAGGGGCGGCATTGTGTGTTTTTGGGAGGCACAAGCCTGCAATAGCATCGGAAGAACCCAAACTATGAGGAATAAATGATATTTTGGAATGGTACGGAACATAATGGTCTCTCACGGAATCGCCTTTTGAACAATGACCTTGACTCCAAGGGGTTCTATCATTAACCTTTCTTTGATGCAACTTTTTTGAAACATCGAACCACTGACAGCACCAAACGCCTCCAGACCCACTGGGATGAGTTTTAAAAATATGACCCAAGACCGCGTTCACTACCCGATCGATCCGGAATCCCTGCGGAAAGTCCTTCCCCGGGGCCCCGGTGTGTACCTCTTTTTGGGCCCGCGGGACAGAGTCATCTACGTGGGAAAGGCCAAAGATCTTTCAAAGCGGGTGCTTTCCTATTTTAGATCCGCGAACCATACTCCGACCAAAACCGCCCGAATGATCGCAATGGCCAAAGGTCTGGAGTTCATTCTCACACTGACCGAAAAAGAAGCCTTTATCCTCGAAAACGATCTGATCAAGAAGCATAAACCGCGCTATAACATCATCCTTCGGGACGACAAACAATACCCCTGCCTCAAACTGGACATTCGTGAGCCCTATCCCCGCCTCGGCATCGTGCGTAAAATCAAGAAGGATGGGGCTCTTTATTTCGGACCGTTTTCCTCTGCCAATGCGGTGCGGAGCACCACCCGCACGATTTCCCGGGTTTTCAAGCTCAGAAAATGCAAGGGTCGGAAACTTAAAAACCGGGACAGACCCTGCATCAACTTCCAGATGGATCGGTGCCTGGCGCCCTGTTCAAGAACCGTGTCCGAGAAAGCGTACGGGGAAATGGTGACGCAGGTGGGCCTTTTCCTGGAAGGGCGCAATACGGAGCTTGTGGGCGCTCTTAGAAAGGAAATGGCGGAAGCCGCCGGCCGGTTGGAGTTTGAAAGGGCCGCCGAGATCAGGGACCGGATCATTGCCATCGCGAAAACCGTTGAACGGCAGCATATGGTTTCCAGCCGGATAGCGGACCAGGATATTATCGGCATTGCTCAAAAAGAGGGGCTGCGTCAGTTGGCCGTGATGTTCGTGCGGGGGGGGCACCTTGTGGGAACCCGGCATTTCCTCTTCAAGGATTCGCACGCCGCGGTGGTTGAGGTGATGGAGGCGTTTTTAAAGCAATACTATTCCGGGCAGGTGTTTATTCCGGGTACGATTCTGCTGTCCGAGCCTGTTGAGGATGGTGATGCTCTCAGCGAATGGATTTCAGAGATGGCGGGAAAAAAGGTGGTGATTCACTCTCCAAAGCGGGGCGAAAAACAAAAGCTGGTTCAGATTGCGGTGGCCAATGCGGGAAATCTTCTGGCGGGTCACCAGGTAACGGAGAAGGAAGCGCTGCTGGAATCCGCCAGATCCATTTTAAATCTTCAAAAAGTGCCGCGCACCATCGAAGGCATGGATATCTCCAACCTGCAGGGCGAAAATGCAGTGGGCGTGGTGGTGGCATTCAAAGATGGTGAACCCGATCGTAGACACTATTTGAATTATCGCATCAAACACGTCGACGGCATTGATGATTACTCCATGATGGCGGAAATTGTCGAACGCCGTATTGCGAGTCCTCCGTTGCCCGATCTTTTTCTGGTGGACGGGGGAAAAGGACACCTGGCGGCTGTCAAAAAGGTGCTGGACCGGCAGGCCGAAAGAACCGGCGATTTCCCTTTGCCGGAAGTGATTTCCCTTGCCAAACCTGACGAATTTCTGGGCGAGACAGCGGACAAGATCTATATTCCCGGCAGAAAAAACCCCGTTCGCCTGGGACCTGATCACCCCTTGCTCTTTTTGATGATGCGCATCCGCGATGAAGCCCACCGAAGGGCTGTGACGTATCATCGGAACCTTAGGTCCAAAGGCTTGACCCGAAGCGTTCTGGATGGGATACCCGGCGTTGGCAAACAGAGAAAGAAACATCTTTTAAAACATTTCAAGAGTATAGATGGTATTTCAAAAGCAGAAGTTGAAGAATTGTGCGTTCTCCCCGGCATCAACCGGGACCTGGCCATCAGGATCATCGAGAATTTGTCAGTGGGTCATGCGCAGGAACAAGGTGGTCAGACCCAGGTAGATGAGAAGACTCAGGATGTCATTTGAAGTGGTGACAAAAGGTCCGGCAGCCAGGGCAGGATCCACATTCAAACGTTTTAACGTCAGAGGAACCGCTGTTCCGATTACACCCGATATGATGATAATGAGAAAGAGTGCCATATTCACAATAAGCCCCAGTCGATAGTCCCCCACCCAGAGCCCCACGATCAAACCCAGAATGCCCCCGCAAATGAGGCCGTTGATCAGGGCGACCCGCAATTCCATCCACAGCCGTTTTCCGATATTGACCAGCCCGATATCACCGGTCGCAAGCCCCCTGACCACCACTGAGGAGGCTTGGGTGCCGGTATTGCCTCCCATGGCCATCACCACGGGAAAAAAAAATGACAGGGAGATCATGGCCTTGATGGAGGCTTCAAACTGATCGATGACCACAGCCGCGAAAACGCCTCCGAACAGCGCGGCGATGAGCCAGGGAAGCCTGGCCCTGGAGATTTTGAGGGTGGATTCTTCGGTAATTTCCTGGTCGATAACGCCTGCCATGAGCGACATGTCTTCATCGTTCTCTTCTTCGATGACGTCAATGATATCGTCATGGGTGATACGGCCCACAAGGCGATAATGGTCGTCTACCACCGGGATATTCACCAGATCGTATCGTCTGACGAGATTGGCCACCTCTTCCTGGTCCGTGTTCACCTCCACGGAAATAACATCCGGATTCATGATATCGCTGATTTTTCGATCGTCAGATTCAAGCACCAGATCTTTCAGGGAAATGAGCCCCACCAGTTTCTGAAAATCATCGGTGACCCAGATATGGTAGAGGTTTTCAATCTCCTTTCCCTCTTCCCGAATGGTTTTGATGGCGTCTCCCACGGTTGCGTCCGCCTTTACCGCCACAAACTCCAGGGCCATGATGCCGCCGGCTGTATCGTCGGGAAAGGGAAGCAGCTTTTCAAGTTCTTGCGAGACATGGTCGTCTACGGCTTCAATGACTTCCTTGGCCCGGTCGGCCGGCAGGTCGCCCACCAGGTCGGCGGCATCATCCGAATCGAGCTCCGCCACGATATCGGAGATGGCTTGATTATCAAGATCTTTGAGGATCAGTTCCTGGACAGGCGGTTCGATTTCAACCAGCACATCTCCTGCGCCCTCGGGCTCCAGAAGTTGAAAAATGGCAAGCCTCTCGTTGGCCGCAAGGTGCTCGATGAGGTCCGCCACATCAGCAGGCCGCATCTCGGCAATCAGGTTCTTAAGTGCGACCAGTTTTTCCGATTGAACCAGGGCCTTGACTTCATCAACCAGTCTGGCTTCAATGGCTCTTGTCTTGAAAGCCGTCAAGGTTTGCTCCTCTTGGAAATCTTTTTGTTTGGCGGGGAATTTTTACTTTTCAAGCTCTTCAGCTTTTTTAGAACCATGCTGTCCCAGTCCTCGCAGTTGTCGATTTGAGGCGTTATTGCTTTAATCGGGATTTCCGCTCTGGCGGCAGACTTGTGTCCTCCGGCAGAGCCTCCCCAGGGTTCGAAAAGCTTTTTGGCGGTTTTGCCGGCATTTCCTCTGAAACTTGCATTCCTGAGAATTACAATCAGTTTTTCGTTGTACAGTCCGGAAACGATGCTCCATTCCGCTTCGGCAAGTTTCATGAAAAAATCAGCAATAATGACCAGTATATCGGGATTTTCCACTTCCCCCATGTTCACGTAGGCCATGTTGTCGATAAAGACCAAACCGTCTATGGCGGCACGAAAGTCATTCAGGGCGTGACGGCTTAATTCTGAAGACTCGATCTTCTTGATGGTGTTCATGTTGGCATACTGGTAGAGGTATTTGAAGGCGTTGACGTCGTTTGAGAGTGAATCCCTGATAAAATTACCTGTGTCGGTCTTGATGCCGTAGAACAGGGCGGTGGCGAGCCTTGCTGAAGGGACCACTTTCATGCTTTTAAGATATTCGGTCATGATGGTGGCGTTGGCGCCGTAACCTTCACGGATGTCCATGAAAACCGCTTTTGAAGTCGGGTCGATGGGGTGATGATCGATAATGATATCAAAGGGATGGTTTTTGAAAGGGGGGTAATGGCTGGGTTGAGAATCCACCATGGCCCATTTCTTCAATTTCCGCCCCCGCATGGAACGAATGCGGCGCTGTTTGATGTTCAACAGTCGGATCATGGCCAGGTTGTCGGGCCGATCGATGACATTTACATTGAGGATCTCCACCCTCCTGATTTTTCGCCAGAACAAGCGCTTCAAGGCAAGGGCGCTGGCCATGGCGTCGGGATCGGCGTTTATGACGATACCCAGGCTGTCGTCGGATGAAAGGGTTTCCATGAGCTTCTGGCATCTCTCCGTCTGGCTGGTGGACTTTGAAAAGGGATGTTCCATCAAAGGGCGTTTCACGGTTTCTGCCATTTCATTCTCCCGGACAACATTGAAAATAACTTAAAATGATAGCTTAAAGGCGCTAAAGATACAATGTAAAAGAGCTCCGGATCATATGCCTACCAGGGCCAGATGGTTGCCAGGTATTCAAGACTCGGTTCAAGATCTTCTTCTCTGTGGGGTTCAAGGGTGACGGCGATCGGATGGATTTTCAGGGAATGCAATTGTTTTAACAGCTCTTGAATGTTGATAATGCCTGAACAAAGCGCACGATGATCGTCCTGTTTCCCGTCGTTGTTATGCAGGTGCAGCTGCTGAATGCGGGAAGACATGGTCTGCACCCACTGAGTCAATGAAAGGGAGCCGAATGCCGCTTGATGCCCGACATCCAGGCAGAAACCGACGTCATGGGCTTTCAGCTTCTCGATGAGTGGCAGTATCTCCGAAGGGGTCTTTTCATAGACGTTTTCCAGCATCAACCGGGTTCCCTCCCTTTTGAGGGACTCGGCCAGCGGGTTCCATATTTCCAGGCTCTTTTCCAACCAGACATCTACCATGGGCCAGTATCTTTTGCGGTCGTAGCCGGCGTGGCAGACCACGCATTTGGGCTTGAAGACAGGAACCAGCGAAGCCAGTTGATCGTATCGTTTTCGGGTAACCTGTTGAATTTCCGGATCCATTGATCCGGCTGAGAGGTCCGTGAACGGCCCGTGAAGGGTGATGGTGCGTCCCTCTTGATGAAACTGTCTTGCCAGGTTTTCAGCGTGGGAAATTTTCATGGAATCGAGGGCTTCCCCGTCCAGCCCGATTTCCGGATTGAGTCCATGTTCAAGAAATTTATCCAGATATCCTTCTTTAAGCATCCGATAGGGGATGTTGACCTGTACTTTGTCTTTTAAAGTATTGCGCATGAGAAGTGCTCCATTGAAGAACGGTATTCGCCATGTTGACAAGGTCTCTTTGTTGAGATATAAGCGTAACCGAAAATTGTCAAGCGATGTGTTATTTTTTAAATTTTGGGTTTAATCATGCAAAAAGCCATTATGAGCCCCCTTTGTTCGGGGTTGGTGATTCCCGGGCTTGGGCAGATCATCAACCAGGAACTGAAAAAGGGCATCATTATTCTGTGTGCCGTCTTCGCCCTTTTTGTGGCGGGTACCGTCCGGCTCCTTCAGATTGTCCATTCTGTTTTCAGATCCGGTTATACGGATATCTCGGACCCGCAGGCGCTGATGGCGAGGCTTGGGGCTGAAGACATGACCTTGCTCTGGGTTCTGGGGGTGGTTTTTGCCATCCTATGGATTTATGCGGTGGTTGATGCCTATGTGGGTGGGAAAAAGATGGATCAACTTGAAGCCGGAGAACCTGTGAAATGAAGGCCTATATCCTGGATGAAATAAGCAATGAAGACATTTCAAAAATCATCAATTTTCTGAAGGAAAATGCATCGCGATCCACCATGGAAAAGATTTTCTGGGTCAAGTTTCCCAAAGATCTGTTGGCCCCGCTTCAGTTTCAGCACGCCGGTTGCCAGCCCCATGTTTTTGCCGTGGAAGTCGGTTCGGACTGGGTCAAACTGGAGTTTTTCGTTCGCACATTGGAAACCCTGAAATGCGACTGTGCCGCCTACTGTACGGCTCCGCAACGGGATCACATCATCGATTTTGCCGACGGAATGCTGGATCAACTGAATATTGCCACCTGAAAACCGCCCGCCTGGATTTGCCTGATTTTATTCTTGAACTCCCTAGAATTGGGAATGAAAGTCGGTTTCCATGGAAATTATGGAATTGACTATGAATCCCATATCTGATAATCAGAAATGTTTATTCTTAAACTCTGGAGGCCTGAGCAGCATGGACTATAAGAAAACACTCAACCTGCCCCAGACCAAATTTCCCATGAAAGGGAACCTGGTCAACAAAGAACCGGAAATCCTTAAACGGTGGGAGACGGAAAAACTCTACGAAACCATCCGGGAACTTTCCAAGGGCAGACCCCGATATATGCTTCATGACGGACCGCCCTATGCCAATGGCAATATTCACATGGGGACGGCTTTTAACAAGGTATTGAAGGACATAATTATCAAATCAAAACAGATGGCCGGTTTTGATGTTCCCTATGTTCCCGGATGGGATTGCCACGGGCTCCCCATCGAACACAAGGTGGACGGAGAGCTGGGGAAGAAAAAACGGGAAATGACCCAGGCCGAAGTGAGAGGCCACTGTCGCCGGTACGCGCAAAAATATATCGATATTCAGCGCAATGAATTCAAACGCCTGGGTGTTCTGGGAGAATGGGATCGACCCTATCTCACCATGAATTACCCCTACGAGGCCACCATTGTCAGGGAGTTTGGAAAGTTTGCCTTAAACGGCAGCCTGGTCAGAAGCAAAAAACCGATCTACTGGTGTACTTCCTGCAAAACAGCCCTTGCGGAAGCGGAAGTGGAATACGATGAACACACATCCCCTTCAATTTTTGTCAAATTTCCCATGATTTCCGACCTGGCGGCAATCGATCCGGTTTTTCAAGGGAAACAGGTTTCGGTGGTGATCTGGACCACCACCCCCTGGACCCTTCCCGCCAATCTGGCCATTGCGCTTCATCCCGATCTTCCCTATGTGGCGGTGGAAACGGCGGAAAATGAGGTCATGATCCTGGCCGAAGGGCTTTTGGATGGGTGCATGGAAAATTTCGGCATCGCTTCCCATCAAATCTTGAAAACCTTTCGGGCGGGCGAACTGGAAAACCTTGAAGCGAGGCACCCCATTTTTGACCGCCCATCGGTGATCGTTCTGGCGCCCTATGTGACACTTGAGAGCGGTACGGGATGCGTGCATACAGCCCCCGGCCATGGCCGGGAGGACTATGAAACCGGCCTTCAATACGGACTTGAGGTGTACTCCCCGGTGGATGACGCAGGCCGCTTCACCCTGGATGTGGAGCATTTTTCAGGCATGGAGGTGTTTGAGGCCAACCGATCCGTGATCGATAAACTGACGGAGCTTGGCGCTCTGGTCAAGGAACAGAAGATAACCCATGAATATCCCCATTGCTGGCGCTGCAAAAAACCGGTGATTTTCCGTTCCACCGAACAGTGGTTCATTTCCATGGACAAGACAGGTTTAAGGGATGCGGCACTTACGGCCATCAATGAGGTGAATTGGTTTCCTTCATGGGGCCGCGATCGGATTTACAGCATGATCGCCAATCGCCCGGACTGGTGTATTTCCCGCCAGCGGTCATGGGGGGTCCCCATTACGGTGTTTTTCTGCCGGAAATGCGGTGAGGTGGTCATTTCCCGGGAGATTATCGATCATGTGGCCCAGATGGTTGAAACCGCAGGTGCGGACATCTGGTTTACGGCTACGGAAAAAGAGCTCATGCCGGAAAATACCACCTGTCCGGCGTGTGGTGAGAATGATTTTGAAAAGGAAACGGATATCCTGGATGTGTGGTTTGATTCCGGTGTGAGCTACGCGGCGGTCATGGAAAACCGCCCTTACCTGGACAGTCCAGCGGATTTATACCTTGAGGGGAGTGATCAGCACCGGGGTTGGTTTCACAGTTCCCTGTTATGCTCGGTGGGGACCCGGAACCAGGCTCCCTATCGAAATGTACTGACCCACGGGTTTGTGGTGGACGGCAAAGGGAAAGCCATGCACAAATCCGCCGGAAACGTGATTCCCCCTGAGTCCCTGATCAAGAGTTACGGGGCGGAAATCTTGAGGCTCTGGGTTGCGGGGGAAGATTATCGGGATAACATTAAGCTTAGCAAGGAGATCCTTCAGCGATTGACCGATGCCTACCGCCGCATTCGAAACACCTGCCGGTATCTTCTGGGGAACCTGCAGGACTATGACCCTGAAAGCGACGGCGTTAGCTACGAACAGATGGAAGAGCTGGACCAGTGGGCACTCCATCGGCTGCAAGGCCTGACCCAACGGATCGTGAGCGCCTATGAGACCTTTGATTTTCATCTGGTCTACCACCATCTTCATAACTTCTGCGTGCTGGATCTCTCTTCATTCTACCTGGATATTATCAAAGACCGGCTGTACACCTCTCCCGAGAACGCCACGGCAAGACGGTCCGCGCAGTTTGCCATGAACGAGATTCTGGAAACCCTGGTGCGCCTCATGGCACCGGTCCTCTCTTTTACAGCGGATGAAATCTGGCAGTACATGGGGGGTGAAGATCGGCCTCCCAGTGTTCATGCGGATCTCTTTGTGCCGCTTAAAGAGGAGTTTCTGAATCCTGATCTCGCCGAACGTTGGGATGGGATTCAGGCTGTCAGGAAAGAGGTGACCAAAACCCTGGAAGTGGCGCGGAAAGAAAAAATTATCGGACATCCCCTGGATGCGGCGGTGACGTTGGGCGTTTCATCTGAACTTCACGGGAAATTGAAGCGCTATGCGGATCAGTTGAGGGCCATTTTTATTGTTTCATCGGTGAAACTGGTTGACATGGAACAGCTCCGAGAGGGCGTGGAAAGCGAGACGGTTCCCGGTCTCAAAGTGCACGTGGCCCCTTCCAACGACCCCAAGTGTGAACGTTGCTGGATGCACGACCCCACAGTCGGGGACGACTCTGAACACCCAACCATCTGCGGGCGATGCCGAAACGTTCTGGACATAATTACCCACTGATTATCTGGCCTGCGCTGTTCGTTGTCTGCCTGGATCAGGTCTCAAAGATCATTGTACTCAAAAATCTCAGGATTTATGAGAGCGTGCCGGGGATCAATGGGTTTTTTAATTGGGTCCACGTTCGGAACCGGGGCATGGCCTTTGGATTTCTGAACCGACCGAATATGGATCTCGGTTCCTGGATCCTGGTTTCGGCCACAGTCCTCGCTATTGTTCTGCTGTTGTTCTGGTTTTATCGCATGAAGGACGAAAGCAGATGGACGACCCTGGGCCTGTCCCTCATCCTGGGCGGGGCGCTGGGGAATCTCATTGACCGGGTGAGGCTTCATGAAGTAATCGATTTTCTGGATTTTTATGTGGGTGCCTATCACTGGCCCGCCTTCAATGTGGCAGACGCCGCCATTACTGTGGGCGCTTTTATGGTGGGATTGAGTCTCTTCCTGGCGGGACCTGCAAAAAAGGCCTCTTCCGGCAGTTGAAGGCCTCCTTTTTAGATTCGCCTCTTAGCCCCTGAACCCTCTCTTGATATCAGTTCAGAGGCGCGATAAGGCAGTTTTCTGATGAAACTGTTTTTCAAAATTTTATTGTCTCTTTTTTCCATTGCCGTGGTATTCGGTCTTTGTATCGGGGCCTATTTCGCCTACCTCTGGTCCAGCAACCTGCCTTTTGTGGGGTCTGTAAAAGATTACACGCCGCCTGTCATCACCCGAATCTACAGCGATGACGGGCAGATTATCGGAAGGCTTTGGGAAGAGAGGCGGACCGTGGTGCCTGTTTCGGACCTGCCTCAGCATGTGATCAATGCCTTTGTCGCCGCTGAAGACTCACGGTTTTTTGAGCACCGGGGTGTGGACGTTCAAGGTATTGCTCGAGCATTTCTGAAAAACCTTTCCGCCGGAAAGGTGGAGCAGGGGGGGAGCACCATTACGCAGCAGGTGACCAAATCACTGATACTCAAGAACGTCAAGAAGACCTATCGGCGCAAGGTTCGTGAGGCGATCCTGTCCGTCCAGCTGGAAAAGTCCTTTCCCAAAGAATATATTTTGTATCTCTATCTCAACCAGATATATTTGGGGCAGGGCGCTTACGGCGTAGAGGAAGCCAGTCAGACCTATTTCCATAAACCCGCAAAAGCCTTGAATATTTCCGAAGCGGCGCTTCTGGCGGGCCTGCCTCAGGCACCGGCTCGCTACTCGCCGGTGTCCCATTTCGAGCGTGCGAAAGCCCGCCAGAAATATGTTCTGACGAGAATGTATGAAGAGGGCTTTATTACGGAGAAAGAACGGGACCAGGCATTGCAGGCGACCCTTGAAATCTACGGGAAGAGCGTCAACACCTTTGAACGGGCACCCTATTTCGCCGAGCAGGTTCGACGCTATCTGTTGAAAAAGTACGGTAAGGACCTCCTGTATCGAGGGGGGCTCAAGGTCTATACCACATTGGACCTTCGAATGCAGGGTATCGGCCGGGATGCCCTGGACGAAGGCCTGGCGGAACTGGATAAACGGGAAGGATATCGGGGTCCCCTCAAACATCTTTCAGCGGACGAGATTAAGGATTTTGAGAAACATGCCACCAATGAATTTTCCATTTCAAATCCGAAGGTGGATTCGGTGGTGAAGGGGTTGGTGGTGAAGGTGGACGACAAAGGGAAGGAAGTTTCCATTCGTTTGGGAAAGGAGATGGCCCGCCTTCCGCTCAAAGAGATGAAATGGGCCAGAAAGCCGGACAAAGAAGTGGCTTACTATGCCGCTCGTGTGAATACGCCTTCTTCCGTGCTGGAACCCGGTGATGTGGTACTGGTGCGAATCCTCAAAAAATATGGCGATGATGCGCCTGAAAAGGGGAGTGAAAAAGAGCAAAAGGGGGCGGAAAAGCAATCCGGATTTACCTGGCTTGTGGCGTTGGAACAAACCCCCAAAGCACAGGGCGCCCTGGTCTGTCTGGATGCTGAAACCGGTGCGGTCAAGACCATGCTGGGGGGGCGCAGTTTTGATGAGAGCCAGTTCAACCGGGCCATGCAATCCCGGCGGCAACCGGGCTCCGCTTTCAAGCCTTTGATCTATTCCGCAGCGCTGGACCGGGGCATGACCCCGGTGACCATTATTATGGATTCCCCTTATGTCTCCTCGCCCAATGCGGCCGGGGAAGTCTGGAAGCCCAGGAATTACAAAGAAAAGTTCTACGGTCCCACACTAATCAGGACGGGCTTGGCCAAAAGCAGGAACGTGATTACCGTCAAAATACTCAATAAAATCGGTATTCAATACGCCATCGATTATGCCCGGAAAATGGGGATTGAATCGGATTTGACGCCGAACCTTTCCCTGGCACTGGGGTCATCCGGTGTATCGCTCATGGAACTGACACGTGCATACGCTGTTCTTGCCAATGGGGGGCTGCTGGTGAAGCCCTTTTTCGTAAAACGGGTCCTGGACCGTAGCGGGCAAGTCATTGAAGAGAATCAACCGGATACGGTTCCGGTTCTTTCAAGGGAAACGGCCTTTGTCATGACGGACCTGCTGAAGGCCGTTGTCACGGAAGGAACGGGGTGGCGTGTTAGAGAATTAAAGCGTCCCGTGGCCGGCAAGACCGGTACCACCAACGATCTTCGGGACGCCTGGTTCATGGGTTACACTCCGGAATTGGTCACCGGTGTCTGGGTGGGCTACGATGATTCACAGGAGATGGGTGACGGGGAGACCGGTTCCAGGGCCGCGAGCCCCATCTGGCTCAATTTCATGCAGCAAGTCCTGGCGGATGTGCCGGTAAAGGATTTCCAGGTCCCCGAGGGGGTCGTTTTTGCCAAAATCGATGGGGAAACCGGCCACCTGGCGGGCCGGTATTCCAAAATAAGCGTTTTTCAGGCGTTTAAAGAGGGAACGGAGCCAACCGAATTCTCTCCCAGTCCGGCTGCGGCCAAAGTGAAGTCTTTCTCCCAGTTCGATATGGATGTTCAGTAGCGGATAGCGTCCCTTACGTTCTCAAAAGTTTTCGCACCACCCGATCCCCGAAATCAGATGTGTTGATGACCTTCCTGTTGGTGTTCCAGGGCGTCATGAGATCCCGGGTTATGAACCCTTCCTCAAAAATTTGAAAGATACTGTTCCAGATATCCCCTGCCTCTTCCGGCATGCCCAGGCATTCTTCAAATAGCATGGCGACGCTGCCGATCATGGAATAGGGGTTGGCCATATTCTTCCCGGCGATATCCGGAGCGGATCCGTGGGCCGGTTCCACATACCCTTTTTCCGGTCCGATACAGGCCGAAGGCATGAGGCCCAAAGATCCGATAACCCCGCCGGCCTGATCCGTGAGAATATCCCCCTGCATATTTTCCAGCAGCATGACCCCGTTAAACTGGGTGGGGTTGACGACCAGTTGAAAAGCCGCGTTGTCCACCAGGACGGATTGATAAGGGACCTCGGGATAATCTTTAGCGATCCCGTCCACGATTTCCTGCCAGAAACGGGATGTGGCCAGAACATTGGCCTTGTGAACATTGGTCAGGCGGACTTTTCGCTTTCTGGCCTCTTCAAATGCCACCCTGGCCACCCGCCGCACATCTTTGTCGGTATAGATGCAGTCGTCCCGGGCAAATTTCATCCCCGTGGCCGCCCCCTCGGTTTTGTCGCCAAAGTAGATGCCCCCCACCAGTTCTCGAATCATGAGGATGTCGACGCCTTCCCCGATGACCTCCTCTTTGAGGGGAGAGAAGGAGTTGAGACCGGCCGGGAGTCTTACGGGCCTGAAATTGGCAAAGGTGTCATACCTTCGTCTAAGGGGCAGCAACGCTGCTGTTTCCGGTCGGTGCTCCTGGGGGATCTGATGCATTTCTTCCACGGCCAGCCCCACGGGGCCTTTGATAATGAAGTCGGCTTCGTCACAGACGTGTTTGGTTTTTTCCGGAAACGGCGAGCCGTGGGTGAAGTAGGCTGAGGCGCCAAAAGGTGCATACACCAGCTTAAAGGTGTGGCCGTACTTATTTTCAACGGCCTTCAAGACTTTGATGGCTTCCCCCATGATTTCAGGGCCGATGCCGTCGCCTTCCAGAATTGCAAAGGTTTTTTCCATTGTTTCTCCTTGAATATTAACGGTTGAGGGCTCAGACCTGCGACCGAGGTTTGAGCAATCCGCCTTTCTTTACGAGATTCTCTTTGGATTTAAAGGGACGAATCATACAGATAAAAAACGGAAAAAGCACTTCAAAAGTTGAGAATCCTGTTCTTGACCTGTAACACCTCGTTTTCTATACTCGGCGGCAGTCCCTTCATAGTCCCTCACCGAAAGGAGATCCAACATGCTGAGCATTCGAAAAATAGGCGTTGTGGGCCGTACTTACCGACACCTGAACCGATATCGGGAAATCCTTGGGGTCTTATTCAGGTATGGCTTTGGGGATATCATAGAAACCCTGAAAATTGAACAATATATTGAAGTGGGCCTTCAGATGATTTCGAGAAAACGCCGGGATCAGATTGAAAAACACTCCCGGCCTGAAAGGGTTCGCATGGCGCTGGAAGAGCTAGGCCCCACGTTTATCAAGCTGGGACAGATCCTCTCGACGCGACCCGACCTGGTCCCTCTGGAATATTCCGATGAATTGAGCAAACTTCAGGACAATGTGCCCCCTTTCTCTTATGAAGAGGTTGAAGCCATTATTATCCAAGAGCTCGGGAAACCCCCAGAGGATTTGTTTGACCATTTTGACCCTGAACCCCTAGCCGCCGCTTCCATCGGACAGGTACACCGAGCACGACTGCCGGGCGGGGATGAAGTGGTGGTCAAAGTCCAGAGACCCGGCATCCGGAAAACGGTTGAAGTGGATCTGGAAATTCTGCTTCATCTGGCGTCGCTCATGGAACGACACGTGGAAGAGATGGTGGTTCAGCGTCCCACCCGCATTGTGGAGGAGTTTGCGCGAAGCCTGGAGAAGGAAATCGATTATACCATCGAGGCCTACCATACGGAGCGCTTTTCACGGCAGTTCTTGGGAGACCATACGGTCTATGTGCCGACGGTTTACCGAGAGTACAATTCTTCCCGTGTTTTGACCATCGAGTATGTGGATGGCATCAAAGTCTCTAATATCCAAGCGCTCAAAAAGGATGGATGCAACCTACGCACCCTGGCTGAAAACGGCGCTGATCTGGTCATGAAGCAGATCTTTGTCCATGGCTTTTTCCACGCGGATCCCCATCCCGGGAATATCTTTATCTTGCCCAACAATATCATCTGTTTTCTCGATTTCGGCATGATGGGTCGCATCCATCAGGAAGAGCGAGAAGATTTTACGGACTTCGTTACCAGCCTTGCCAGCAAAAACGAGCGAAAAATCACGGATTCCGCCCTTAAGCTTACGGCCTATGATGTTGACCCGGATCGAGAGGCTTTGGAACGGGATCTCATGGATCTCATGGATGAAGAGGTTTACGGACGATTGGGCAGGCTGAACATGGGAAAATTGTTCCAAAAGTTAATGGAGACGGTTTCCACCCATGGGCTTACGATAAAACCCGACCTCTATCTGATGATGAAAGCCCTTGGGACCATCGAGGGTATTGCGAAAATGCTGGATCCGAGTTTTAACATTCTGAAACAGACCGAGCCCTTTGTTCGCAAAATTCAAGAGGAACGCATGAGCCCCAAACGGATTGCCGGAGACATGATGGAGGTGGGAACGGAACTGATTCAGCTGGGCCGGGAAATCCCCGGAGAGGTGAGAGCAATCCTGAAGCAGGCCAGAGAAGGGAAACTAAAAATTGAGTTCGCCCATTCCGGACTTGAACCGCTGCTGAACACCTACAGTCGAACCACCAACAGAATGGTGTTTGCCATTGTGCTGGCGGCACTGATCATCGGCTCGTCTCTGGTTGTGTTGTCGGGCATTCCCCCCAAATGGCATGATTTACCATTGGTGGGGATTGTGGGCTTCATTATGGCAGGCGTCATCGGGTTTTCGTTGCTGATTTCAATTGTGCGGCGCAGGAAAATGTGAAAAACAAGGGGTTAAAGTGATTCAAATCAATATTTGTTCGCGCGACGTTTCGCTGTTTCAGCTTCCTTGGTAAGCCCCTTCTTTTCCAGTGCCTGAGCAATAATGAGCCAGTTTTTTCGACGAAGGGGTTTGTCTTTACCGACGAGGAGGTTCGATTTTCTGGCCAGTTGTTCCGCTTGTTCCGCATTATCTCGTTTTAATTGAATTTCGGCCAGCATATTCCAGATAACGGGATCATTGGGATTAATTCTGAGGGCGCGTTCCAGAGTGGAGAAGGCATGATCCATTTCGCCCGCTTTCATCTCTTCTTTTGCCTTGTTCTTCAAATCCGAGACGACCCTCTGAGAATGGCCCGTAGAGAGTCCGGGTGAAGGCTGCTCTCCCAGTTCAGGGGCCTGCTTTCGGGGCAAGGATGGCTTTGGCGGGACAACCTTTTGAGGGGTCGAACAGGCGTTTAGAAGAGATCCTGCTACAAAGAAGAACAGCATCTTGATAATTTTCTTTTTTGTTTTCATTTAAACAAATCCTTTAACCAATCGATAATATTGGATTTCGAGTCTTCACTCTTTTGGTTGGATTTCGGATCCCCTTCTTTAATTCCACCGGAGTTTTCAACATCTTCAGAGGGCTCGGACCCTTTAATAAATGGAATGGACATGGCATGGGAGGTTCCACCGGCGGTTCGAAAACCTGTTCGCACATTCACCAACAGAGTCTCCACATCTTCCGGGGGCATCAGAACCAGGGGTGCATTGGGAACCTCTGCCATGAGCCGTCCCCATACCCGCATGGCTCCTGTTGCTCCTGAGAGTCCGCAGGGTTGATTGTCATCCCGGCCCACCCAGGCCACCGCCAGTTGGCTGCCGGTGAATCCGGCAAACCAGCTGTCACGCAGATCGTTTGTGGTGCCGGTTTTCCCGGCGGTTCCCCAGGATCCGGGGACAAAGGTTTTAAGCGATGCCGCCGTCCCTTCGGATACGACGGCCTGAAGGGTCTTATTCAGTAGATAAACGGGACCCTCTTGAAAATTCTGGGTTATGGTGAGCGGATAACGCTGTAGAATTGAACCGTCCGGTTTGTAAATGGAACGGATGGCCCGAATGGGAGAATAGAAACCACCGGAGGCAAGGGTTTGATAAATTTGAGCCACTTCAAGGGGGGACATTTCTACAGCGCCCAGAATTGATGCGGGATACATTTCTATTTTTCGGTGAAAACCCATTTTTTTCAAGGTATCATAAACAGCCGGCAGGCCCAGTTTCAGCCCCAGTCTTACAGTGGAGACATTGTAGGAATGGACCAGTGCCTGATAGAGGGGAATGGTGCCATGATAGATCCGGTCGTAATTATCCGGACTCCACGATTTGCCATTTGAAAGCGGGACAGTAATGGGTTGGTCTTCGACGGGCGTTATAAGAGTGTAGCTTTTTGGGTCATTTAGGGCCGTTAGAAATACCGCCGGCTTAATCAGAGAACCGATGGCTCTTTTTGCGTCCATGCCGCGGTTAAAGCCTTTGGTCTGCGCTGTCCTGCCGCCGAGAAAAGCCAATACTTCGTTGCTGCCGGTGGCGGTGACCACCATGGCCACCTCAAGCTCACCGGGTGAAAGCCGGCGATTGGTCTCAATGGCATTTAATTCAGATTGAACGGCCTGCTCAGCCGCCAGTTGAACCTGCAAGTCAAGGGTGGTGAAAATCCGCAGCCCCGCCGAACGAAGATCCGATTCCCGATATTCTCGAAGCAATTGTCGTTTGACCAGCTCAAGGTATGCGGGAAAGGGACTGTTAACTCTTGAGGGGGCATCAATTATCCCCAAGGGGGTGGATTGGGCCGGTTTAACCCTATCCGGTGAAAGAATGCCCTGGTCTCCCATAATTCCCAACACGGTATTTCGGCGCAAGAGCGCCCTTTCAGGAAATTTGTGAGGGTTGTAATGGGAGGGGCCTTTCAGCATCCCCACCAGAAGGGCTATTTCCTGAGGCGCCAGGTCGGTTACATTTTTACCGAAATAAAACGAGCTGGCCAAACCGAACCCGTGAATGGCCCGATTGCCGTCCTGCCCCAGATATACCTCATTGAGATAGGTTTCCAGTATGGCGTCTTTATTGAAATTCTTCTCCATGGCCACGGCCACAAACATTTCATCCAACTTGCGCTTAATGGATTTTTCAGGGGTCAGGAAAAAATTCTTGGCAAGTTGCTGGCTGATGGTGCTGCCGCCCTGGGATACATGGCCTTCTCGAAGGTTGATCAACAGCGCCCGTAAAATCGCCAGGGGTTCAACGCCATGATGCGTGTAAAATGTTCGGTCTTCAACGGCGATGAGGGTTTTAGGCAACAGGGTTGGTACTTTCTTCAACGTCAAGAGCACTCTGTCCTCATTGTTTCGGGGGTAAAAAGAGCCGATCAGTGTGGGCGAAAGACGCAGCATTTCAACGGTTGTGCCCGACCGTATGTCAGAAATGGCCAAAACCCGGTTTCTTTGAATCTTCACTTCAATTTTTCCGGGGGGATGTTGTTCGTTCTCAAAGTCAAAAGAGCGTCGAAACAGGTTAAACACGCCATTTTTGACGCAATATTGACCAGCGCTTTTCAGATCATCCGGGCTTTGAACCTTTAGATAACCCATGTAATTCAGTATGTTATAAAAAGTAAGGGTGTTTAATCGCATTCCTGGATAAAGCGCCGGCGGCAGTGCATACACACGTGCTGGAAGTTCCCATAACCTCCCCTGGAACCTTTCCAGAACCATCCGGTTAAACCTGGAAAATTGATGATAGATCCCGTAACCCGCAATGATGCAAACCAGCAGAAACAAAACGACGGAAATTCGTACGATTTTTTTTGAAATTGCCATTCTTGAAGGGTGGCGCGAACCAGGCCCTAGCCTCCCGATGTGGGAATGTGGATATCGACGATGTCGCCCTCTTCAAGGACTCTGTCAAAATCAACGGATTTGTGATTTATGAAAACGTGGAGATCCATGTCATCCCATTCTTCCGGTCTGCCGATACCGGGTATCTGTAAAAGGAGATTTTCCACGGTTGTTCCTGACGGCAGCACCATGGTGAAATCCTCTTCGCTCGTAAACATTGAAAGGAACGCGTTCGTTCTCCCGATTGAATAGCATGAATTCAATTTTATCCTGACTTGATCTTTGGCCATTGCGGTTTCCAATCCTTTGAATAAGGGGTATGGGTGCTTACGACTTTTTGCGCTTCATGGGCTATGCATATGTACCAAAACCCCATAAGTCAAGTGGCATGTTGCGCCGATTTCGGGCAATCATAAATGGGATAGGATTATTTCAATGGGGATTGCATTCGGTATAGGATGCTGGTAAGGAAGATTTTTCAGGCAAGGAACAAGTGTGTGATGCTGAAACGGGAAGGAAATCTTAAGGAAACAAGGGTCATGGGTGGCATCAAGAAATTGAAATGGGGCTTGCTGCTTGCTTTGTTCGGCATTTTTTTTCCCATAACCGAGACGTTTGCCCACCGGATTAACGATCAACTTTCCATCGGCGGGGTCATTGCCGGTATTTATCAGTATCAGAGCATTGACGATGCTCCGGGCTTTCACAGTGAAGGGAGGGGCGCTCTGACGTGTGAACCGGAGATTTCCTTTTCCCCCACCGACCGTGACCAGCTTTTTGCCAAATTGGGCATCGGTGCCGGAAACGGCTTAATGGAAACCGGTCGTTCCCCGTTTGTGCTGGCCCCCTATGGCGGCAATGTACAGGACAGCTATAAAGACATTAACGACAGACGCCGCGATTATCTGCTCACGGCCTGGTATCAGCACACCTTCACGTTTACGGAAAGCCACACCCTGGGCTTTACCATCGGTATTATTGATGCAACGGATTATATGGATGAAAACGCCTTTGCCAATGATGAATTTACCCAGTTCATGAACCAGGCCCTGATAAACGGCCCCAATGCATTTCTCCCCAGCTACGACTTGGGTGTGGCCATTGAATGGGGGTATGGCAGTTTTTCCGTAAAGGGCGTTGGGATGGCGCTCGGTACCACAGATGCCTCTGGGCTGCCCCTCGACAGCACTGGCGAAGACAGTGGGTCGGAAATGCCGTATAATTTTTATGGAATGCAGTTCGGTTACCGGGTGCACTCGGAGTTGGGTGAAGGAAACTACCGGCTTATCGGCGCTGCGACCAGCAGGGATTTTTTCAACGTGGCCGGCAACCAAAAAGAGCGAAAGGTCATGGCGCTTTTCTCTTTTGATCAGGAGTTGGGGAAAATTCTGGGCGCCTGGCTCCGTTTCGGCTGGCAGGACGATGATGCGGCCATTGTTTACAATGATGTCTACTCCGGGGGGGTGAACATCAGCGGCAGGCTTTGGAGTCGTGAAGGCGACAATGTGGGAATCGGTTATGCCTACGTGGGGGGAGGGAATCAGGGTTTGAATCACACGGATGTATTTGAGGTTTACGGTAGGATTGCCTTAACCCCGATCTTTGCCGTTACCGGGGATGTGCAATATATGAAAGACGCAATGGCGAAGGGGGACAGCCCTGAAGGATGGATTTTCGGACTGCGTGTGACAGCGGAATTCTAGTGGCTCTCAGGTCCGGACCCCGTAATCCTTCAGTTTTTTTCGAAGGGTTTTTCGGGTGATCCCCAGTCTCCTGGCGGCCTCGCTTTTGTTCCCTGAGGTTGATGCGAGGGTTTTCCGAATGGTTTCTTTTTCCATTTCTTCAAGGGAAACACCCTTATCCGGTATATGGAGAGAGGAACCGGGTTCATTTTCCTGCCGGCAGTTCTGAACCTCCAGGGGCAGATCTTCGGGCTGAATATACTCGGATCGGCTCATGACAACGGCCCGTTCTACGGCATTCATCAATTCCCGAACATTCCCCGGCCAGCCATATCTCAGCATTTGGTCCATGGCGTGGGGAGAAAACCCTTTGACGTTTTTGTGGTTTTTTTGAGAAAAGCGTTCCAGAAAATGACGGGCCAATAGAGGGATATCTTCTTTTCTTTCCGCAAGAGAGGGTACGGCCAATGTTACAACGTTTAATCGGTAATAGAGATCCTCGCGAAACCGACCGGCCTCGATCTCCTGAAGCAAATCCTTATTGGTGGCGGCGATGACCCTGACATCCACCTTCAGCAGCTCCTCACCGCCAACCCTGAAAAATTCCATTTCCTGCAGGGCGCGCAATAGTTTGACCTGCATGGAGAGGGACATTTCACCCACTTCATCGAGAAAAAGGCTGCCGCCGTCCGCTTGACGGAACTTTCCTTCCTTACGCCTGTGGGCTCCGGTAAAAGCGCCTTTTTCATGTCCGAACAGCTCCGATTCCAGAAGGGTTTCGGTAACGGCCGCGCAATTCATTTTTACAAAGGCGCCATCCTTTCTCGGACTGTTGTAGTGGACGGCGCCGGCAATCAGTTCTTTGCCGGCGCCGGATTCCCCGGTCACCAGAACCGTCGCTTCGGAAGGAGCGACCTGCGCCACGGTTTCCAGAAGTTTCACCATCACCTGACTGCGGCCGATAATATTCTGCGTATTGAACTGCTCGCCCAGACGTTCTTTTAGAAGGCGGTTTTCTTCTTTCAGATATCGGTGGTCCACGGCCCGTGCCATAACCAGGCGCAATTCATCAAAATCGAGAGGTTTGGTCAAATAATCGTATGCGCCCTTTTTGAGAGCCGCAACAGCGGTTTCAACGGATGAATAGGCGGTCATGATGATAATGGGAATGGCCGGGTTGTACTTTTGAATCTCGGCCAGGGCCTCAAGGCCTGACACTTTGATCATCCGGATGTCCATCAGGAGAAGATCAAAGGCTTTTTCATGAACCTTGTCAATGGCCTCCTGGCCGTCATTGGCCTCTTCCACCGCATAGTCCCATCCTGAGATAAGGGTGCGCAACATAATCCGGTGAGCATGGTCGTCATCCACCACCAAAACCGTCTTTTCTCTTTTTGTCATGAATTGTGTCCCTCAAGGGCGCCGGGGATGACCATTGTGACGAGGGTTCCTTCCCCGGGCCTGCTTTTGATCTGAATTTCGCCTTTATGAGATTCTATGATTTTATGGACAATGGCCAAACCGAGACCCGTACCGGAAGATTTTGTGGTGAAATACGGGTCAAACAGATGGGGCAGGTCTTCCTGCTTGATCCCCGGACCCGTGTCCGAGACGGTGATTTGAATGCCGTTATCCAGCTCGGACGGCATAAGGGCCACCGTAATGGCACCCTCTCCGTCCATGGCCTCTATGGCGTTCAGATAGAGGTTCAGAAGAACCTGCTTGAGCCTGTCCGGATCAATCTTTGCCGTCTCAATGTGATGATCATTCTTGAAGCTCAGCGTGATGCCTTTCTGTCCGGCATCCCCTTCAACCATTTTCAGCGAATGACGGATCAGCGCGTCCAGGTGCGTGCGCTTTTCCTGGATGCTCATGGGGCGTGCGAATTCCAGGAGTTGACCGATAACGCGATCCAGCCTTTCCACTTCCTGGATCATAATTTCAGCGATCTGATGGTCCTTTGGTGTGTCCCGATATCGTTCCTTGAAATAGGTGGCAAATCCCTTGATGGAACTCAGCGGGTTCCTGATTTCATGGGCGACTCCTGCTGCCAGTCGACCAATGGATGCCAGTCGCTGGCTTCGAACAATTTCCTTTTTTAAGTGCTGAATTTCCGTCAAATCCCTGAAAAGGATCACCCATCCAAGGGCGGAACCGTCCTCATCGGTCAATGCCGTACCAATGACCTCCAGGGGGAGTTTTTTTCCGCCTGTAAGAGAGGTCGCCAATTCCCGGTTGATGGGGCCGGATTCCGCTTTCAGATGGTAGAAGAAATCGCGGAACGAGGGTGGTAAAATTTTGGAAAGGGGGTTTCCGAGGCTTTGTTCGGCGGTGATCCCAAGCATGGATTCCGCTGTCTGGTTGAAAGAGGCGATCCGTTCTTCGGGATCTATGGCCAGAAGGCCCATGGGCATGTTTTCGACCAGGTTGTCCGAAAAGGCTTTGACCCGGGAGAAGGAGGTTCTGGCGGACCGATAGGCTTGCGCCAGGAACAGGGTTACGACACCGGCAAATCCGATCAGGAGAAAAATAAACCCCATCAAAATACTGTGGCGAATATCTTCTCCCGTGGCATCTTCAAGGGACGTCATCTCCAATCCCACAAAGATGATCTGTGCTCCGCGGTCTTGCCCTTGCTGGGGGTTCATGTGGGGTTGGCACCAGTCGCCGGATCCCATCCCGCGTCCACGTCCACGCCCGAGACCCTGGCCGTTGCCTCTTATGGGAACGAACTGCCGAAATACTTCGAAAATTTTGGTTCCTTTCCGGGTGTACACCTCGCGCCAGTGAAGGGTGTGAGATTGGTAAATTCCGTATAAGTTCAGTCCTTTGCCGTAGAACTTTCCGATGTTGTCAGGGTCACTGTCGGCCAGAATCGTTCCTTCGGCATCGGTCACCAGAATATAGACGATGTCCTTTTGCTGGGCGGTCTCCGAAAGCAGTTGCTGTACCTGGTCGCCGCCCCATCGCATACCCATCATACCCGTTCGGGCTCCGGCCTCAAAGGAGCGTATCAGGGCGGCGCCCTTTTCCTTTAATAGAGAAATGGTGTTTTCTTTCTGGCGGTTGATGGAGTCTACCGTCACGAAGAAAAAAATCGGCGCCAGCACCAGTACGGCACCGATAACCACCCAAGGGGGGACCGAGAGCCAAGGTTTCTTTTTATTTGAGTAACCCATCATAACGGTTTTAATAAGCAAGAACGGTGCCGGGGCCGAAAAGCAGGTCAGAGCCGGAAAAATTTATATGGAGCGTTTCGACCCGTTGTTTATGTGGATACTTTTTCCCCACATGGGCGCCGTATCCGGGTACAAAGTATCCTATTTTTCCATTGCCATTTCAAGAGAGAAATGGGATCGGGTGTGAAGATCATGAAAAGTACCGCATTTACAAACTCTTATACACTATGCTGCTCTTTTGGCACGGCCATTGCTAATTATGATGCCAAGAAACAAAAACTTTTTTAATTTTGGAGGTGGAACATGAAAAAATTGGTAACGGCGTTAGGTGTATTTCTGTTGATTGGATTTATGGCGTATCCGGCATTTGCGAGGGGTCCCGGATGGGGCGGCGGTTGTCCCGGTTGGGGATCCGGGGGTGATCAAGGTGGCGGTCCCGGGTATTGCTGGCGGAATCAGGGAAACTATTCCGCTCTGAGCCCTGAGCAGCAGCAGAAGCTAAATGCCTTGGATCAGAAATTCTTTAATGAGACTTCAACCCTGAGAAACAACATCTGGAGCAAACAAACCGAAATGTCGCTTCTTCTAAATGGAGAAAATCCGGATGTGGAAAAACTGCGAACCCTGCAGAAGGAAATTACCGAACTGAAAGGCCAGATGGCCGAAAAACGTCTTAGCTACACGCTTGAAACCCGCAAGGTGGCCCCACAGGCCACATATGGCGGCGGATACGGCAGAGGACGAGGTGGGTACGGTGGAAACCGAGGCGGCGGTTGCTGTAATTAAGACTTCACCCTTTCCATAAAAAGCCGACCCCAAGGGGGTTCTTCTTCGGAAGTGCCCCTTTTCTATTTTGTCATATGGTCGATTATTATTCGGATGCGGTTTTGAAGCCGTGAACAGATGAACTGACTGATGATTTCAATTTCTTCTCCAGCCTGATCGTATTCAACATCCATGATATCCATATACATCCGGTTTACAAAAGGATAGGCATCTTTAATCGGGTCAAAATAAATGGCGCGGTAAATATTTTTCCCCATCAGGATGACTGCGAAATCTGCCTCGGGACACGCTTCACGGATGACTTTTGCGGCATTTTCCGGATAAATGACAAGGGGCCTTTTATTTTCAACGTAAAAAGCGATATCCTTTTGTGAAAGCCGCTGCCATAGTTCATGCCATTGGGGGTTTGTCAGTTTTGTGTAGGGCGGTTTTGAGAATACTATTTTGATGGTTTTCAGGGTTGTTTCGAGGATTTTCGTTTGCAGCTTAATGAAGATTTCATCCAGAAATTCGGTGGGTTTAAAACCGTATTCCGAAAGGGATGGTGCCTCCTTTCCATAGACGAATTCCCGGGTCATTGAAGGCAACAGTGCAATTCGCACAGCGTTACTCGATTCCGACAAATTCATGGATTCACATTTAGAAGGGGTGTAATGGACCGATTGCATAATTTTTTCCGTCATGTTGCCGGATGCAAGGACGCTGGTGTCCTTCAATTCTTTTAGCAGAAACGGGCAGGTCAGATACCGGTAGAAAGCCGGTTCACTTTGAAAAATTTCCCTCAAAAATTTCATCTCCCGGGCTGATAACCCCGTGGCGGCAAGATCCTCCGGCGACGTCCGGTAGTCCTTATCAAGCAGTTTCACTTTTCGCCCCATGAATGCATCCAGATCAAATTTTTCACCGGTATTCATTCTCTTAAGGATAAAGAGACGGAGCGCCAGGATTTCAGGTGCCGGATAGACACTGGTAACCCCGTAGTCCCCTTTGTAAAGGCTCAACTTATCATCGTAATGGAAGAGAACCTGGCTCAAATCCAGGATATCGGGATCCAGTACCATGAAATCGAGTCGATTCCCTTCCGGATCCGTCATGGTTTTCACAATATGGTCGAAATCAAGTGGCTCATCAGCAGCTCTGGTTCGCCAGGCCGCTCTCGATTTGGGTTGACCCGCTCGGCCCAAAACCACCTTCAGGAGATAAGCCAGGAGTTCGCCGGAATATTGCTGTGCGGGTGTAAGTTGGGTTGAAGTTAATGGCGGAGTTTTTTCAAGTGGGGGCTGAATGTCAGAAGATGCGAGGGCTTTATGTGGACAGAGGAAAAAAAAGATTGCGATAATTGTCAAAAAGGAAAATCGGGAAATGAGCTTTCTAAAATATTTCATTTTCTTTTTTTAATCATAAGAGGGAATTGCCGCCGGATTCTTCACATATTTTTATCATCGTTACAATGAATAGTCTCAATTTTGTGTATGTTTCAACAAAAGCTATTTTACCATAAACTTAACAGAGGCTGTTTCAATGGGAATTTCGGAACCTACCGTCCACACCTTGGCCATGGCATGATGGGACCCCTTTGAAAGGGGCCACAGATAGGTGCCAGTGGTGGTGGTTGCGGCCGATTTTCCGTCAACGTACCAGTTGACGGAGGCATTTTCAGGCAGGTTCGCCATTTGAAACCGGAACGCCTCATGGTCATCGGGTATGCGGGGATCCATGGCCAGCTGCAGCCCTTGAGAGGGGCGTTGAAGATAGGGGCGCTTGCAGGCGGATTGCATCGGTTTTTCTGCCTCGGGTTCCGTTCCGGGTGCGAACCATTCAGTGACGGTGACACAGTGCCCGTTATCGAGTTGACCGGTTTCCAGGCAGATTTCGCGGCTTTTAAGCCGTGGGCTCAGATAAAGGGGTCGAGTTTGCCGGTTCCGGTTGAGTTCCGCAAAAACGCTTCTAAGGACGAGGGCGGGTCCGGAAGCACCGGTGATTCCACGGGTGGCGTGATGGTCCAGGTTCCCCAGCCAGACCCCCACTGTGAATCGGTCATTGTATCCCATTGCCCAGGCATCCCGGTAATCACTGGAGGTTCCGGTTTTGACGGCGGTTTGGATTGGAAATCGAAGGAGGCTGCCATTGCCGAATTCAAGCTTGCGAGCACCTGGATCTGAAAGAATGTTGCCGATGAGGGATGCGGTTTCCGCTGAAAAGACGCGTTTTTCTTTTCCTGTTGGGCCGGTTTTGTCCAGAACGGTTTTGAGTGGTCGGTAAATCCCGCGGTTCGCCAGCACCGTATAGGCACCGACAAGTTCCAGCAAGGTGATTTCACCGTTTCCCAAAGCCAGGCCTTCACCGTAGTAATCCGGGTGTTGATACAAATTATGAATACCCATGGATTTTAGGCAGTTCAGGAAGCGTTCCACCGAAACAAACTGAATGGTGCGCACGGCAGGTGTGTTTAGAGAGTTGCCCAATGCGTGGCGCAGGGGCAACACGCCGTAATGGATCCGGCTGTAATTGTGATAGGTATGGAGTCCATGACCCACGGGTGCTGCCAGAGGGAGATCTGCCACGCGGGTGGCGGCGGTCCATCCCTTTTCCAGGGCCATGGCATAGAGAAGGGGTTTCAGGGTGGATCCCGGCTGTCGGGGCGTGTTCACCGCATCGATCCAGCTTTCCCGAACCTCGTCCAGTGATGCGCCGCTGTTCACCCAGGCAAGGACCTCGCTTCTTTGATGGTCCACGACCAGCACCGCACCGTTATGAACGCCTTTGGCTTTCATGCCTTGAAGCCGCTGATCCAGGATCGCCTGGACTTCCCGTTGAAGCGGAGCACTGAGTGTGGTGTGCAACCGATGGGAAGGGATCGTGCGGGATGAGGGGGTTGTGTTATAGAGATGCTGTACGAAATGCGTTGCGTTTACCGAAAAGGAAGGTTTTCGGCTTTCAAGCGGGGCTTTAGACAGATCATCAAAATGAGTTGGGTTTATCTGTTTTTCTTCCAGCATTCGCTCCGCCAAGCGAAGGATGGGCTTTTTAAGAGGTTCCGGGTCTTTGTGTGGATTCAGACGGCCCGGAGCCCGAACCATGACCGCCAGTGCCATGACTTCCTTACGGCTCAGCGTATCCAGGTCCCGGTCGAAGTAGTGCCGGGCCGCCTGTAGCACGCCTCGGCGTTGGGCGGCGTAGGGCACCTGGTTGAGATAACACTCCAGGATTTGGCCTTTTGAAAACCGTTTTTCAAGGCGGTAGGCTTCAAAGCCTTCGATCCAGCGGGACCACAGGGTGCGGGGTCGCGGGCGCCACAGCCGCACCACCTGTTCCGTGATGGTGCTGGCCCCTCGGACCGCCCGAAGGGATCTGATGTTCTGGAACACCGCCATGAGGCGCGCTCGCCAGTCCACGCCATGGTGCCGGTAAAAGCGCTGGTCTTCTGATGACACAAAGGCCTGCTGCAAGAGGGGAGGGATGTCATGAAGGGGTACATAGTCATGAATGTTCCAACGGTTCTGATAGGTTACGGTCAGAGGAATGTTGTTTCGGTCCAGGACTTGAACTTTGCGGATGTTGCTGGTTTCAAAATTGAGTGACCGGGGCAGGGGCCTTAGATCGGCAAAGGTCTTCCAAACAAGAACTCCTGAGGCAAATATCAGGAAATTTACCATGATGAAAGCGGTAATGGTTGTTTTGCGCCTCATGGTCTATACCCGGGTCATTCCTTCAAACAAGAAAGTTAAGCTCGTAAGAATATGAGCTTTCCTCTCATATACCACATGGTTGAGTTTTTGCTAAATTAAAAAAACCCGGCAATAAAGTGAGGGGGTTGGCGGTGCCGAGGCTGTTCTTGGAGAAGATGCCCCCTTGACGACGGTTTGGAAAGTGTATACCTTTTTACGTTACATCGAATAGGCCTTTCACCTCGCAATGAAGTTGAGAACAACGGATCGGAATTTTGTTTAAGAGTCGTTACGGAATTATCCTCGTGTACTGCCTGCTCAGCATGGTTTGTTTTACCATAATGAGGATCGTTCTCTATGTGGGGTCGTGGAGTGTCATAAACCACTCGCTTCTAGACACCCTGAGCATTTTCGGCGTTGGTTTGGCGTACGATCTGGTCTTCAATTTTTATGTTGCCCTTTTTTTTGCCGTCTTACTCTTTGTCATTCCAAACAGGGTTTTAAACAGCAAAACCTTCAAGTTCATCACGTATTTTTTCTTTTTCGGGTTTATCTACTTTCTATATTTCAGCCTCGCCGCGGAATGGTTTTTTTGGGACGAATTCAAGACCCGATTCAACTTTATTGCCGTTGATTACCTGGTTTATCGCCGTGAAATAACGGATAATATTATGGAATCCTACCCGATTCCCTATATCTTGTCGGGAATCTTCCTGGCCGTGCTGGCTACTTTTTGGATGGTGAAAGGGACTCTTGGCCGAAGCCTGGGTGCAAAGGAAGGAATTCTTAAAAGAGGCATCATAACCGTGTCAATCATGGTCCTTTCTTTGTTCTCCTACCTGGCTGTGGGTCAGTCCTTGAGGGATGCCTTCGCCAATAATTACGAAAAAGAACTCTGTTCCAACGGGTCCTATCAATTCGTCGGGGCATTCAGGAATAACATACTCGATTATAAACCTTTTTACGCCAACGGTCCGGATTCCCGGATCTCGGCCCTGGCAAAAAAGATGGTGGGAAAAGATCCTGAATCGGGAGGTCTCTATGACATCTCCAGAAAGATTCAATCAAAGCGTCAGGAGCGTAAGCTGAATGTTTTCGTGATCTGCGTGGAAAGCCTCAGCGCCGATTTTCTTTCCCGGTTCGGGCAGAAAAAGAACCTCACCCCGTTTATGGACCAGTGGTTTAAAAAAGGTCTGCTTTTCACCCGGTTCTATGCCACCGGAACCCGAACCATCCGGGCGCTGGAAGCTATTACTCTCTCTATTCCACCCACGCCGGGGCGGTCCCTGGTAAAAAGGCCCGATAACGGGAATCTGTACAATGTGGGAAAGGTTTTCAAAGACCAGGGATACGATATTGCCTTCATCTATGGGGGCAGGGGCTATTTTGACAACATGAATGCCTTTTATGCGGGCAACGGGTACAGGGTGGTGGACCTGTACGATTTCGACGATGGGGAAGTGGTTTTTCAGAACGCATGGGGAGTTTCCGATGGCGATCTTTACCGCAAAGCGGTAAAGGAGGCAAACCGGGCATTTGATGCGGGCAAACCTTTCTTTTATAATCTCATGACCACCAGCAACCACAGACCCTATACATTTCCGGAAGGAAAGATCGATATCCCTTCCGGAACGGGAGGGAGAAACGGGGCGGTGAAGTATACGGATTACGCCCTGGGGGAATTCATATCGTTGGCCCGGAAACAGAAATGGTTCGATGACACCGTTTTTGTATTGGTAGCGGATCATTGTGCGAGCAGTAATGGCGAAATCGGGTTGCCCCTGAACAAATACCATATCCCGCTCTTTATCTATTCCCCCCCAAATGTTCCGGCAAAGGAGATTTCAAAGATTTCAAGCCAGATCGATATCGGCCCCACTCTCTTAGCAATCTTGGGATTCAGCTACGCCAGCCATTTTTGGGGCATGGATATTCTCGATGAAGGCTTCCATGAGAGGGCTCTGATCGGAAATTATCAGAAGCTTGGGTATTATGAAGACAAAAAACTGTTGATCCTGTCCCCGGGTAAAAAGGTCGAACTGATGGAAAACCCTGAGACGGAAAACCGCATTCAAAACTGGGAGCCCAACGATCCCATGTCCCTGTCCGCCATCGCTTACTACCAGGGTGCCGATTATGTCCTGAAAGAAAGGATGAACCGGTGGCAGTGATCCCGCTCCATGAAGTGTTCTTGTTGTTCCAACAGCTGCATCCGGGTTTTCGTTAATCCCCTGAAGCTTGATCCACTGTCAGAAGATCTGTAACCCCGTGCCCGTAAACGTCCGGATCATACATCTCCGCCGCGTAAGCCGGCAAAACCGTGAATTCTCCCGGTGCGATGACCTGGGCCGTGTAGGAGAGATGATAGTTTCCGGCGGACAGGTATTCCGAATAGAAACGGGCTGCATTGTGGCGCAATTCCTGGTGGTAGAAACTCCATCGGGATATGCCGTAATCGACCCAATCGTCGTAATTGAACCACCAGGAGCCCTTCGCAGCTTCAAAGGCGCCCTCATCCGCATCCACCGAGGAGGCGGTGGCGAGATCCCGATTGACCGGTTCCAGGCCGCCCGGCACCGGGTCATCCACCACCACAAAGTTGCGGGCCGCGGGCAGGGACAGGAAAAGGTCAACCCGCACCAGATCTCCACGCGCGAGCTTCACGGGGTTTTTAAGGAGCAGCCATTTGTTGTCCTGTTGCACGCTGTACTCCCTGTGTATTTCAATGCCCGCATTAACGGATTTTGTGCCTTCTTTTAACGGAGCATAGGACAATTGCGTGAAATAGTAAAGACGCCCCGGGCCGTCCTTTTGCAGACTGATGGTGGCCGTTTTACCGGGATCTTTCTTTTGAATGGGCCGCACAAAGGTTTTGGCATCGTTTCGCACATCCCCAAATCCAGCTTTTCCCATGATCTCCCGGTCAAATAGGGCGCGGACGGTAAAATCGGGAGCTTTGTCTTCATATCGCCCGGCGTAATCAATGAGCCCTTTCATGCAGAACATATTGGCCTGGGTGTTTTCCCAGTGGTCCTGCTTTTTTCGGGACTGGGTGATGAATCGCACCAGCTTGAAAGGGATGTCACCGATCATGCTCTTACCCGTTTCAGCATAGGCGGTTAATGCGCTCAAAATGGCCCCATTGGTTCTCAAAGGGGATGCAAGGATGCGGGTAAAACTATCGTCGATGGCCTCACTGAACACCATTTTTCCACCCGATTCATTGCCATGGCTCAGGATGAGCTTGGCC
The DNA here is from genome assembly GCA_963663335.2 of Desulfatiglandales bacterium. GTDB lineage: Bacteria > Desulfobacterota > DSM-4660 > Desulfatiglandales > Desulfatiglandaceae > NaphS2. The sequence goes on from CAXXLN010000003.1 coordinate 808,657, forward strand.
ACACGGGACTGTATATTCTCTGTTCCCGGAACCGAAAGGGTTGCCATCAGAAATTGGGCCTTTCCGAAAAGGCTCATCTCTTTCACATGGGGCGTGTAGCGTTCCAGATCCGAGGTTTTGATTTTTCCTGATCTCGCCAGGGCCGCCAGAGCCACCGCCCGCACCGTGGAAGCCATTCCTTTCGAATAGAAGTCGGGGAATGTGTTTCGACGAAGGAACGTCAGAAGGTAGGCGTGAAGCTTTTCCGTGACGGGCCCGGGGATTTCGTAACCTGCTTCGCGAAACCAAACAAAGGCGAGGGCCGTGTATGCGCTGAGGTAAGGGTCCACATACCGGTCTTCGGGGATATAGTAGGTCATGCCGCCGTCCGGCGCCTGAAAATCCGAGGCCTTGCGAAGAGTCTCCTCAGGGAGTTTGTCGCTATGAAGCCATTTGAAATCGGAAGGGAGGTAGCCTTTGAGGCTATTGTAATGGGCGGCCATGACCCCTTTGGTCAGTATTTGTTCCCAGCAGGTGTAGGGATAATCTTTCAAATATTCAAAAGCCCCTTCGATATTGCCCAGCACTGTGGGCGATACACCGACGGTGACACCACCCACATCGGTTAGCATCTCTTTTGGAAACAAAATGGTCTCGGTGGTGGATGGTTCGATGGTGCTGCCATATTGAGCAGCTGTTTCAAGAACGTAGCGTTTATTGACCGTGAGGGTGTGCGTTATCCCGTCTCCATCTGTTTTATCCCATGCTTTTGCCGTAAACCTGATTTGTCCCTCTCCGGTGGTTTGGATTGGCAGCCAGAGAGTGTACCGCTTAAAGGGTGAAAGGGAGAATTCAAAAGTTTTTTCCACATTCGTGTTGTCGGCAGGGGTTTGAATGGGACCTTCGGCAGTCACCACAGCTTTGAGATTACGCACTCTTGAAGTACGGTTCATAATGCTGAAACCGGCCTCAAATTTGTCTCCCGCAATCACCTGGTTGGGCATGACGGGCCTGATTTCAGTGGGTTGATTGACACTGAATTTCCCCATGCCCAGCCCCATTCGGTCTCCCGGGGTGACGGCCATGGCCAGAACCCGCCAGCCGGTGAGGTTGTCGGGCGCCTCGAAGGAAATTACCGCTTTACCCGCTTCATCGGCCAGGATGGAAGGATTCCAGTAACTGACGAATTTAAACACGGACCTTAGACTGATGTCGGCGCCACCGCCGCCCCCTGTGTTGGCCCCCTTTTTTTCAAATTTCTGTCGTCCCACCAGTCCCATGAGAAGGCTGAAATTTTCAAGGTCCAGCCCGTCCAGGGTATAAAACCCCTTGTACGGATCAAAATAGTCCCGGCCTTGGGAGATAAGGTCGAATACGGCCTCATCCAGAACCGCCACCGCCAGTTCAACGGATCCCGGGTTGCTTTTTTCAGGGACCGTTGCCTGTAATGTCACGGTCACACGGTCCCTGGGCTTATAGGCTTCATGCGCCGGTGTTACGCTTACCATTAGCTCTTTTTGGGGATCGATAACGGACGTTTTCACATACCCCATGCGGAAGGTGGGTTTCCCCAGGTCTACCTGGCCCATTTGAAGGGGCGGCTGCTCCACTCTTGGGGAGATAACGACTACGGAGAGGAAGAACCCTGGTGCGTCGTCCGGTTTTACCTCGAATTCAATCATGGGGGTGCTGCCTTGAAGCTCCTGAACCCAGTGTCTCAGAACCCCGTACCGCTCCACCGTAACCAGTGCCTCGGCACCGGGAAAGGGATTTTTAACCAGGTATCGGGCCCGGTCGCCTACGGCATAACGATTCTTTTCAGAAATGATTTCCAGGCGGTTGTCAGGGCTTTCATCCCACACCACCTGTCCTTTTCCCACCACCCATTGAAACACGCGGCTGCTCTGCTCCCGGCCTTTGGAATCTTTGATGAGGGCCTTTATGCGATGGGATCCCGGATTTTGCGGGGTAAGAGAACAGGCGACGGGTTCCGAACCGGATATGACGTCTTTTTGTTGCACATCCACCCATTGGTGGGTGTAGTCGGTGATATAGGCATTGCCGGCGCCTTTGACCCGGGCGGCCTTGGTTTCGCGACGTGAAAGGGTTACCGTAATGGGCACACCTTTTACAGGGGTTCCTTCCCCGTCCACCACCAACAGTTCAAATAAGGCCGGTTGATCCTCTTCCATGACCCACGCCAGTCGTCGAATCCCCACATAGCAGTTGCGGGCCGCATAGGCAGCCTTAGCCCTTCCGGAAATGGATTTGCCCCGGTCGTCGCGAACCGCACTTTCCACCTCCAACTGTCCGTAGAGAATTTTCCCTTCAACCAGTGAAAATTGACATTCGGCATCGCCCTGGCTGTTCAGTCTGTTTTCCGTTTGATAGACGGTCTCTTGGGGAGGGGCTTTGGGGAGAGTCGTATCAAACTGGAAGTTCTGGAGACTAGGGTTTTTCAGGATCAGGCGCCGGCTTTTTAGAATGGCCGTAACGCGGTTATGGGCATCCCCGTAGGGGCCGCCTCCGTGGAGTCTGGCATGGGTGGAGATGTCCACTCGGTTTCCGGTTTCAAAAAACCGGCCGTTTAAATCGGTGGTCACCTTGAAAGGGGATGGGGTGAAATCGCTCACCAACACCCGTATGGGCTCCCGTTCCCAATTGGCAAAGGAAGCGGAGAGTTCAAACCGGTACCATCCTACGGCACCGGTTTTAGGCACCTGGAATTCACCGCTGTCGGCGCCGAAATCATTGAGGGTCAGATCTTTGATCTCATAAACCGTTTTTCCCATGGGGTCGATCACCTTGAGGTGGTACCCGGAAAGGGGCGGCGGCACAAACATTTCGTTGTTCTGGTTCCGCACGTAGAGCTTGTATTGGACCTTATCCCCCGCACGGTATACCCCCTGGGCCGTGGTTCCCCAGGCATGCATGTGTCCGTACTGCTTTCTCATGTCGGGCCAGAGTGTGTTTCCCGATGCGCGGTAGACGTCCACCCGGAAAGGCCCGTCCAGAGGAAGGACCGCCATGTCTTCATCCTTTTGAACCCGCACAAAAAGATGGGGTTTTTTCATGCCATAGGCTTCCATGCTGATCAAAAGGGGGTCAACGGTCTTGGTTCCCGCCAGCATAACGATGCCGTGAGCGTCCGTTGTGCCGTGGGTCAGCCGGGCCGGAGTTTGCGGCAGAGCACCGTAAGTGTCTCGATAAAGGGTGACGCCGGCACTTCCGACCGGTTTGCCCGTGGCAAAATCCGTAACCCAGACCAGCGTATTGTAATGTCCGATTTTGACATGCACCTGAAAAGGGGTGACCTGGGCCATGAACCAGTTTTCCCAGGGACTCTTTTTTACCCGAGGTTGAGACTGAACTCTTCCCTGGATTACGCCCGTCCCATGGTTGAGCATTTCACGGGCCTCAAGGGGGATCTTAAAGGCGATATCTTCAACTTTCGGAATTTTAATCTTTCGTGTCTGGTGGGTCTTTTTCCCGTTAGCCGTTAGGCGGTCGTAAGTGATGTCTACTGTTTCAAGATTGGTCACCACCAGCGGGACCTGTGAGTCCACTCCCTTTTCAAGGACCGCCTGCGGGTGGGTTAAAACAAAATCGGGCAGGCGGTGATCCGTCATAAAGCCCATGTTGATGGCGTCTTTGAGGGGACGACCGAATTCATCTCTGAGGGTGTTTTGGTCACATTTAATGTTGTAATTGTGAAATGCTTTGAGCAGTTCCGGAATCCAGACCTTATACCGTTCCCCTTTTTTGTGCGGATAGCTGAGGCTTGAATAACCGCCACGGTTGGCCCAGGGATCATAATCGGTACGCCCGCCTGCCAGATCGGGCGTAAAGGTCACGTGATTCTTGACTTCTTCCGCGATGACGGGTGATGAAAAGAGCAGTGCCGCCTGTCTCAGAGGATTGCACCGTTTTTCCGGAAGGTGGGAATCATCGGGGGTGATCCGAATCAGTTTTCCTCTGTTATCGGTACATTCAATCCCCTCAAAATCAAACGAGGGAAAGGTGGAAAAGCTGACCAACACCCTTTTTTCGATTCCCTTTTCAGTACCCTCAAAGGAATCGATGCCGGACTCCACGCGAAGCGCTATCTTTGAATCCAGCGGCAGTTCCTTTTGAGGGGAGACCAGCCAGATGCACCGAGCCTCCCCGGCCGAATCCGTTGATGGGTTGGTAAGGGGTTTTTCCTTGATATCCGGATCGCTTGCAACGGTTACTCCCGTACGCTTATCCTCATTTCCGGGGGTCGTCAGAAAGATATGTCGGTCCACGGAATCCTTATAAACCGGTTGATTGAATGTCAGGCGAATGACGGGCGTCCCGGGACCGGACCAGGTTTTAAACCACACGTTAACTACCTTGGGCCGGATGGTTGTGAAACTTTTCCGTACGGGCTTTTCCAGGGTGGCGCCGTCCTGGGCCTTAATCCCGGGATTTACCAGAATGGTATAGCGAGTGGCGGGCTTCAGGGCTGACGCTTCATCCAATTGGCAGGCCAGTGTTTGGCTGTTGAGCCAGCGCCACTGACAATTGAGAGGGGGGGTGATGGAAATGGGGATTTCGGATGTTTTTCGCGCCATGCGCCCGATGGGCACAACGGGCCTGTCAAATTGAAATACGATCTGACGGCTGGCGGCTACGTCGCTACCGGAAGGGGTAATTCTTGTGATTTGCAGGGGAGAAGGGGCGGAGAAGCTCTGCGATACGGTTCCGAGCAGGATCAGCAGGGCGCTCAAAATAGAGAAACAGGATCTTACGACAAAATTGTAGTGGCCCATGGTTTTCCTCCTCGGTTTATGACTTCATAAAAAAACTGATGCAAACCCATCTATTCCGATTCCTGCCCGGGCATTTGGATTTCCTCCACCTTCGAGAGTTTTCTCGAAATGGCGCGGCTTCGCACCGCTGCCTGGTCGATGGTGTTGCCGGCTTCCTGGAGTTTTTTCTTTGTTTTGGCCAGGGCATCCCCGAACCGGCCGAATTCGGTTTTGAGGGCTCCCAGGAGTGCCCACACTTCGCTGGACCGTTTTTCAATGACCAGGGTTCGAAACCCGATCTGCAGTGCATTAAGCAGCGCGGATAGAGTGGTGGGGCCGGCCACCACCACGCGGTACTCCTGTTGTAGCGCATCGCAAAGTCCGGGTCTGCGCAGTACCTCCGCATAGAGCCCTTCCACCGGCAGAAACATGATCGCAAAATCCGTTGTTTGAGGCGGCGAAATATACTTTTCGTGAATCGCTTTCGCTTCGGCCCTGATGCGCATTTCCAGCTGTTTCAGATGCCGGTCGGCACTCTCCTTATCCGCACGCTCCAAAGCATCCAGCAGGTGTTGATAATCCTCCTGGGGAAATTTGGCGTCGATGGGAAGCCATACCACCCGGTTGGGGTCCTTTCCCTGGCCGGGCAGCCGAAGTGCGAATTCCACCCGTTCTCTGCTGTTTTTTACGGTGGCCACATTAGTGTCATATTGATCCGGGGTCAGAATCTGTTCCAGTATGGCCCCGAGCCGGACTTCCCCCCAGGCGCCCCGGGTCCGTACGTTGGTGAGCACCCGCTTCAGATCCCCTACGCCGTTGGCCAGGTGTTGCATTTCCCCGAGGCCCCGGTAGACTTGTTCCAATCGCTCGCTGACCTGTTTGAAGGATTCTCCAACGCGTTTTTCGAGGGTGATGTGAAGCTGTTCATCCACCGTTACGCGGATCTGTTCCAGCTTTTTCGTGTTTTCCTCTCGAATGCGTCCCAGTTGGGCATCCATGGATTTTCGAAGGGCTTCCGATTTTTCCTCGTTTAGCCGGGTTAAAGCCATCAGTTGCCGGGCAAAAGAATCGAGCTGGGCTTTCTGCATCCCTGCATTTTCCGTAATGCGTTGAAGCAGGCTGTTCGTCATGCGCGCAAGTGCGTTTCCCATTTCGTCGCGGGCGAGATGTGCCTGATGGTCATATTCTTTGCGGTTTTGAACGTTTTCCTCCTTGAGCGTTCTGATGAGTCCTTCAAGGGAAAGGTCCAGTTGTTTCAAATGCTGTTCCAGGGAGATGATTTCTTCGGATGTCTTTTTTCGAAAAACCCCTATCAGAAGCACGGATAAAAGCGCGAGGATCAGCGCCAACATCAAAAGCAATAAAACGTCCTGTTGGTCGAGAATCATTTTGATGGCGTTTTGAAGTTGGGACATGTCCGAGTGAACCGCACCTTCGAAGGGGTTGATTTCCAGTCAGTCAAGAATGGTCGATACGGGGAGTGTAGGAGAAATGATCTTCGGGTGTCAAGGTGGAGATGAAGGAGCCCCCCAAGCGTCTCTTCTTTTTTAGGAGGAGAAGAGATGCAGGGAGGGCTCAACTGTTAAATGGCCGGGCCATTTTTGATTTTCGATTAAAACGCCATGGAAAGGGTGACGCCGCCAAACACGTGATTGGACCTTCCGTCCATACTCACACCCGACATCTCATTACTGGCGGAGTCCGACAGGGGAAATGCCCAGGCAATGGATGGTGTTATCGTGAAATATTTATAGAAGGGGATGGCTAAGCCCACTGACAGCAAGCCGTCATGGAGTCCGCTGTACCGTTCACTGGTGGCCACATTATCGTCGGTATAATCCACTCCGTTGTCATTGTCGGACTTAAAGTAGGCAAATGTCGCTCCCAGGTCGAGGCTCATATCATAGGGCAGTTCAAATGAATGGGAAAGCCCCAGATTGATATACCATCCCTTATAAGAGGCGATCTCCCGGTAAACGGTCAGGGTCGGCGCCAGAAGCACGTCCACGCCCGCACTGAGGTAGAATTCTTTGGAGTCATCCACTCCATCCAGAGCATAGTAGATATACCCTGCTTCCAAGCCAACGATACCGAAACTGTGGCCGTAGGAAAACGTCATGTCGGTTTCGTTCCATTTTGACCCAGTGTCGTCATAATTCGTATCCAGGTTCCCCCACAAGTTCAGCGCGAACCCTTTAAAAGCGGCCGTTATGGAGGGTTGAATCACGAGGCTATCTTTGCTAAACGCATAACCTCTCCAGATGTATTGACTCAAAAATGCGGCATCCGCTGAAAGTTCAGGTTTATCTTCATCCACTGTCGCTTTATCGATTTCAGCCGCTTTTGTCCCTTCGCCGGGAAGGGGAGTTTCTTCTGCGGCAAAGGCGTTCCAGGGAATAAAGGTGAGGGCCAGGAATAACAGGGTTAACATAAGTTTGATCGTTCTTTTTTTCATTGTCTTTCCTCCTAAAAATTAAATTTAAATGGTTTGTATACTATACTGAAAACACTCTACTTTTGAACATAAGATGATACTTCAAAGTCCGGGTAAGCATTGCCGCCGTGCTCGGAGTAATCCAATCCTTCTCTTTCCTCATCCGGAGAGACCCGCAACCCGATGGTTTTGTCGATGATTTTAAAGAGGATAAAGGCCGTGCAGAAGGTCCAGACGAAACAGGAGCCGATTCCCAGAAGCTGCACCCCGATGATTTTGCCCGATGTGCCGCCGATGTTGAACAGACCGGCTGCCAGGGTGCCCCATGCACCGTTGACACCGTGGACGGAGACGGCGCCAACCGGATCGTCCACTTTGATTTTGTCGAAAAAGGAGACCGCGAAAACCACGATGATGCCGGCGATGGCGCCGATGATTACAGCGCTGAGCGGTGTCACGTTGGCACAACCGGCCGTAATGGCCACAAGGCCCGCCAGAGCGCCGTTCAGGCTCATACCGATATCCGGTTTTCCGATCCTCATCCAGCTGGTGAACATGGCCAGAACCGCACCGGCCGCCGCCGCCAGGTTGGTATTAACAAAAATCATGGCAATGTCTTTGTTGGCGGCCGTGGTGGAGCCGGGGTTGAATCCGAACCATCCCAGCCAGAGGATAAATACCCCGAGGGCCGCAAGCGGAAGGTTATGCCCCAGGATGGGTCGTACACTCCCGTCTTTGGCGAATTTGCCGATTCGAGGCCCCAGGACGATGGCCCCGGCCAAAGCTGCCCAGCCCCCCACGGAATGGACCACCGTGGATCCGGCAAAGTCGATGAACCCCAGTTTTTCCAGCCATCCCCCCCCGTTGAACAACCCTCCCCAGGCCCAGCTGCCGAATATGGGATAGATGACGGCACAGATGATGACGCTGTACACCATATAGCCTGAGAATTTGGTTCTTTCCGCCATGGCGCCTGAGACAATGGTCGCGGCGGTTGCGGCAAACACCACCTGAAACATCCAGAAGGCCAACACCCAGGGATCGCCCCCTAGCTTGAAATCACTCAGAAAGAACCCGGACGTCCCTATCCAACCGGAGGAAGCACCGAACATCAAGCCAAAGCCGATGGCCCAGAAGGCCAGGCTTCCCATGGCGAAGTCCATGAGGTTTTTCATCATGATGTTGATGGCATTCTTGGCGCGGGTAAAACCCGTTTCCACCATGGCAAATCCGGCTTGCATAAAAAAGACCAGGGCCGCCGCCACCAGGGTCCAGACATAATCGGCGTGGCTTTGCACCAGCGCAATGGCCGCTTGATTGGTCATGACCGTGGGGGGGGGATCATCACCGGCCCATGCCCTGCTCAAGCCGAAAACAGCAAAAAGCAAAAAAAGAACAGTCGATTTCCTAAACATGATATGTCTCCTTAAAATTTTAAAAAATGGATTTTCCACTACCGCGGTTTTGATTTGCGTTATTCCTGAGCAAAGGTTGTGCCGTATGACTGTAAACGTAGGGATATGAATGCTTAACATATGGAAAAAAAACAAAAAAATAATGTTATAGGTTTTATTGTGGTAGGGATTAGGAGGTTTGATGGGTGAAATTTCGCATCACAAAAATGTTATCGATGCGAAATTATGCTACAAAATTGTATGGTAAATGCTCTGCCAAAATGGTTCATAAGGAGTCGGGGTTTGGCGTTTTGAAATTATTTTTTTTCGTTAGGTTGTTTTTTGCAGCAGATATGGTATTCTTCTCCCCTTTGTACGGACCATTAAGGAGCTAAAATGAGCGGCTGGATGTGTTTTTTTACGAGTCGGATCAGGACCGGACAGAAGCGTCGGAATCAACTGTTGATCGGAAGTGTGTGGGCAAGTGTGATAATGATATTGGCCCTATTTTCGTCCGTGAACGTCGTCCATGCTCGGGAAGCAAAGGCGCTATCTTTTCAGGAATGGCTCAAAGGGGTTCGCCAGGAGGCGCTTGCGGCAGGGGTTTCCCGGGAAGTCCTGGACCGCGCTTTTCGGGGAGTCAAGCCCATTCCCAGAGTGATCGAGCTGGACCGCTCACAACCCGAATTCAAGCTGACGTTCGAGCAATACCTGGACCGTGTGGTTTCCGATAAGACGGTCTGGGACGGTCGGCGGTTGTACCGCGAACACCGGGATCTTCTTAAAAAGATCGGAGATCAATACGGGGTTGAGCCCCAGTACATCGTAGCCCTCTGGGGAATCGAAACCCGGTATGGCAAGCTCACCGGGGGATACCCGGTCATCGCTGCTCTAGCAACGCTGGCCTATGACGGTCGGCGCAGCACGTTTTTCAGGGAGGAATTGATTCGAGCCCTTAAGATTCTTGAGGGGGGGCACATTGCCGTGGAAGATATGGATGGTTCCTGGGCCGGTGCCATGGGCCAGGTTCAGTTCATGCCGTCCTCTTTTGAGACCTATGCGGTGGATCAAGATGGTGACGGCCGAAGCGATATCTGGGACAATGTGCCTGATGCGCTGGCTTCCGCCGCCAATTACCTGTCAAGATCCGGCTGGCTGAAAGAACAGGGGTGGGGAGGGAAAGTCTCCCTCCCCGAAGGATTCAAAAAGGAAGCTACCGGGGAAGAAATTAAGAAAACCCTCAAAGAATGGCAGCAGCTGGGTGTTTCCGGTGAGGGCGTTTCGGGGCAACCGGACCTGCCGGCATATATGGTGCAACCCAACAAAACCGGTGGTCCCATATACCTGGCGTATCCGAACTACAGCGTAATTCTGAAATGGAACCGCTCCAATTATTTTGCCATTGCGGTGGGGACGTTGGCGGATCGGATTGCGGCACCCTAGTTATACTCGCGGGTTTTCTTAAATTCCACCTCCGGCCATTGTTCCATGACATGCTCCAACCGCCATTGGCTTGGGCCCAGGAAAGTCAATTCTTCTTCCGCATCAAGGGCCAGGTAAGCGGCATTTTCCTGCTGAAACTCTTTAAACCGTTTTGGATTTTCACAGCTCACCCAGCGCGCCACGGAAAGATTCATGGGCTCGTAAACCGTGTCGGCCCCATACTCCTGTTTAAGGCGGTTGGCCGTAACGTCAAACTGAAGAACACCCACAGCCCCCAGAATGTAGTCACTGGTGCCCAAAGGGCGGAAAACCTGGGTCGCTCCCTCTTCCGCCAGTTGGTGTAATCCCTTTTGCAGTTGTTTGCTTTTCATGGGGTTTTTCAGTCTGATGCGCCTGAAATGCTCAGGGGCGAAGTTGGGAATTCCGGTAAACTTGAGAGGTTCTTTCTCCGTAAAGGTGTCGCCGATTTTGATGGTGCCGTGGTTGTGGATCCCGATGATGTCGCCGGGATAGGCTTCCTGAACGTTCTCTCGGGATTGGGCCATAAATATGGTGGCATTGGCAATGGCAATTTCCTTGCCGATGCGGTGATGAATGACCTTCATGCCCCGTTTGAATGTTCCGGAACAAACCCGCAGAAATGCGATGCGGTCCCGATGGGCCATGTCCATATTGGCCTGAATTTTGAAAACAAATCCTGAAAACTCGGGTTCATAGGGGGACACTTCCCGTGTCGAGGTACGACGAGGGGCGGGGTGGGGCGACATTTCAACAAACGCGTCCAGCAATTCCTTTACGCCGAAATTGTTGATGGCGCTGCCGAAAAACACAGGTGTCTGATTCCCGTTGAGATAGTGGTCCAGGTCAAAGGGATTGGCGGCCCCGTTCAGCAATTCCACGTCTTCACGCAGGTCATCGGCCTGAAGCCCGAGCAATTCGTCGAGACGGGGATCGGCCAGGTCCTCTATCATGAGGCCGTCCTGTGAAGCGGAAGTTCGACCCGGTGTAAAAAGATGCAGGCCCTGGTGATGCCGGTTGTAGACCCCTTTAAATCGTTTTCCCATTCCGATGGGCCATGACAGGGGCACACACTCGATTTGAAGCTTTTCCTCAATGTCGCTCAAAAGGTCTAGGGGAGGAAGTCCTTCCCGGTCCATTTTATTAATGAAGGTGATGATGGGCGTGTTGCGCATGCGGCACACTTCCATGAGTTTTTCCGTTTGCGGTTCCACCCCTTTGGCGCTGTCAATGACCATCAGGGCGCTGTCCACGGCCGTTAATACGCGATAGGTGTCTTCAGAAAAGTCCTGATGTCCCGGGGTGTCCAACAGATTGACTTCAAAATCCCGGTAATTGAATTTCATGGCGCTGGTGGTAACGGATATGCCCCTTTCCTGTTCGATGCGCATCCAGTCGCTGGTGGCGTGCCGTGCGGCTTTTCTCGCTTTGATGGCGCCTGCCTGCTGAATGGCGCCGCCAAAAAGGAGCAGTTTTTCGGTAAGTGTGGTCTTGCCGGCGTCCGGGTGGCTGATAATGCCGAAATTGCGCCGCCGGTCCACCTCCTGTTTATGTCGTTTGTTCATTTTCTGCCTCAGTTGCATGGGAAAAAAAACGGGCTCTCTGGAAGAGCCCGATTGTAATGCATAATATAATGCCTTGTTGGCAAAGGTCAATGGTCATCGGTTATCAAAAGTGCGGCTCATTCTTGACTCTTTTTCACCAGGCTGCTATCGGTTACCGAAAAGACTTCCCTTGCGGGGTTATTACTTTAAAAGGAGAGAATCTCGATGACGTTTGTTTCCACCGCCAAGCCGCCCACAACACCACCCGAAAATGACCTTTGGTTTTTGTTCCAAAAAGAGCGTTTGTTGGTTGTTGAAGAGGACAAAAGGATCCGCTTTTTAGAAACTTCCGATTTGGAGAAGACTAATCTCGTCGTTCACGGGCGGCACTTTTTCGGAATGTTGCAAGGTCAACCGTGCTATGCAGCGGAATTGGAGGCGCACAATGCGATCCCTGAAGCCTTTTCGGCCATGGCGTTGCGGCATGTCTTTCGGCGTTTCGAAACTGAAGCGGTTCAGGCGGCAGGGTTGGCGGGCCACCTGTTGAACTGGCACAAGAACCATCAATATTGCAGCCGGTGCGGAAAAACAAACAAGGATAAGGAAGATGAAAGGGCAAAAATCTGTCCGGCATGCGGTCTGGTTAATTACCCACGGCTTTCTCCAGCCATTATTGTCGCCGTAATCAGAGGCGAACAGATTCTTCTGGCTCATTCTCCCCGATTCCCGGAGGACTTTTACAGCGTTCTGGCCGGTTTTGTTGAACCCGGGGAAACACTTGAGGACTGCGTTCGACGGGAAGTGTTTGAAGAAGTGGGGATTTCGGTTAAGAACATACGCTATTTCGGAAGCCAGCCCTGGCCGTTTCCCGATTCCCTCATGCTCGGTTTTACGGCCGAATATGCGGGTGGCGAAATAAAAGAAGACGGGGTTGAAATCTCCCATGCGGACTGGTTTTCGCCGGATCGCTTGCCGCGGCTTCCCCCGAAAATCAGCATTTCACGGGAATTGATCGATTGGTTTGTGGATAAGAATAAGAATTAGCGGTTGTCTGAATCCGGCAGTGCCGGGCGCACCTTCAACGTGATTTCTTTGCGGATGTGAACCAGACCCGGCTTTGCGCCTCTCGGTTTGGTGACGTACCGGGCCTGGGTGCACGAAACCGGAACGATGCCTCCTTGTCGCGCCTTGCTGTACCAGGCGGCTACGGCGGCGGCTTCCTTGAGGGTTGCGCGGTCCGGTTCCCCTTCGGAACCGGTTCTCAATACCACATGGCTTCCGGGCATGCCGCGAACATGAAACCAGTAATCATTCGGTTTTGCCAGTTTAAGGCTTAAATAATCGTTGTCCGCATCTGTTTTTCCGGCCAGTACTTTCCAGCCGCCCGGCAGTTCGTGTTCCATGATCTTGTGCTGATCGGTCAAGAAGCCTACCTGCCTGGGGTGATAATCCGGGATTCACTTTCCTGTTTCTGAGCCTGCTGCTGCGCCTGCATTTGTTTCATCCGTTCCACCATTTCCTCCAGCGCTTTTTGCATGGCGCCGGGAAACTCTTCAATGGCCTGCTAACGTGGTGGCCTTCAATTGGGCCTGAAGGGGTACGAGTCCCTGCGGGGAGTGGAGCTGGGTGTGTCCCACAAAGATGGTCATCCGCGCTTCATCGTCGCTTCCATCCGGTTTGATGGGCTTAAGGCATCTGATGGATCCTACCTTGAGATCCGTAACGGACTCTTCGCGGCAGAGGTTTTTTATGTTGAAATTGAAATCGATCTGGTCCGGGATGCTGGCATTCATTTAATCTCTCCCTGAGGGTTTTAAACATCTTTTTAAGGACCCAAGTATCATGACATGGAACAAATATCAACCCTTCAGACTCCCTTTTTCCCGATTCAATGGTCGATCACAATCATTTCAACGAATGGGACGTTACGGTTTAAAAATCTTTGGCCGAAAATCCGGAATTTTTCGGGATCATCCGTTGTGCAGTAGGCGACGGTGTTGTTCTTGGGGATACGGCTCTCAATTTCCGGGTGTCTTTCCAAATAGTTCAGAAGTTTGTGCGAGATGATTTCGGGACCGTTTAAAACGCGACAGTTTTTCCCCATGATCCGTATGATATCCTTTTCCAGAAAGCCATATGATTTCGGGACCGTTTAAAACGCGACAGTTTTTCCCCATGATCCGTATGATATCCTTTTCCAGAAAGCCATAGTGGGTGCATCCCAGTATGAGAGTGTCGATGTTTTTCCGTTTCAGGCGGAAGAGGTATTTTTTAAGTATCATGTTGGCTTCCGGTCTTCTCACCCAGCCCTCCTCCACAAGTGGGACCAGGAGGGGGCAGGCCTGCCCGTAGATTTTGAGGTCGGTTTTCAGCTTTCGCAGTTCTTCCTCGTAGACCTTTGATTCAATGGTGGCTTGCGTGCCGATAACGCCGATCCGCCCGTAGCGGGTCGATTCAACGGCGGATTCGGCCAGGGGTATCACGACCCCCAGAACCCGGCGGTCCGGAAAGTTTGCGGGGAGCCATTCCTGCTGGATTTTGCGAAGCGCTTTGGTGGAGGCCGTGTTGCAGGCCAGAATAATCATCCTGCATCCTCTTTCGAAAAGAAAACGAACCGCTTGACGGGTGTAGGTATAAATGACCTCCTGACTCTTGCTGCCATAGGGCGTACGGGCACTGTCCCCCAGATAGAGATAGTCATAGGCCGGAAGTTTTTTTATAAATGCGCTCAGAATGGTGAGTCCGCCGAATCCTGAATCAAAAACGCCGATCATATTGAAATGACCTCCAGTTTGCGAGTCAATGGGGAATTCTCCCCTTGCCCATGGTTTCCACCTGATGACCGTGGTCTGTCAAGTAAAAAGAACATTCTCCGCAACCCTTCGGGTCCAATCGTTCCATGAATGGTTTTCCCAGGGCTTGACATATCAAAAATCGCGCTCATTTTATAAGGGAAATTTTTCCGGTAAAATTATAAGTGAGACCTTTGAAAAGGAGATAATATGGCAGGAAAACAAGAGACCCACCAATTTAAAACGGAAATACAGCAGATCCTCAATCTCATTATCAATTCTCTGTATTCCAACCGGGATATTTTTTTGAGGGAATTGATCTCCAATTCATCGGATGCCATTGACCGGCTGCGCTTCAAAGCTCAGACCGATGCGGATATCCTGGGCGATGACGCGGAGTTTTTCATCCGAATCACTCCGGACAAGGAGAAAAAGACCCTCGAGGTTACCGACAACGGGATCGGCATGACCTATGATGAGGTCATGGAGAACATCGGTACCATCGCCAAGAGCGGCACCTCCGCATTTGTTGAAGCCCTTGAAACTTCAAAAAAAGGGGATGCGTTGGCGCCTGATCTTATCGGCAAATTCGGGGTCGGTTTTTACAGTGCCTTCATTGTTGCCGATAAAGTGACCCTGACCACCAAGACTGCCGGTTCGGATACCGGTGTCCGATGGACGTCCAAAGGCGATGGCGCCTACACCATTGAAGAGGTGGAAAAGGAAAAGCGGGGAACCACCATTCTGCTTGAGTTAAAAGAGCCCGAGGAAAAAGAAGACGATGATTATACCGACGAATGGGTGATTCGGCAGACCGTCAAGAAGCATTCGGATTTTGTAAGATACCCCATTTTGATGGAAGTGGATACAACGGAAGATATTCCCGAGTCGGAGCAGGTGAAGGACAAGGACGGCAAAGCGACTTCAACCACACGGAAAGTGAGGAAAGATGAAACCCTCAATTCCATGAAAGCCATCTGGACCCGGGCCAAGAGCGAGATCAAGGAAGAGGAGTACAACGAATTTTACAAGCACATCAGCCATGACTGGAATGATCCCCTATCCCACATCCATGTGAAGCTGGAAGGCGTGGTGGAATATACCATGTTGCTTTACATTCCGGAAAAAGTGCCGTTTGACTTTTTCACGGTGGAACGAAAACACGGTATCAGACTTTTTTCAAGACGCGTGTTCATCATGGAGAACTGCAAGGACTTGATTCCCGACTACCTGCGTTTTGTCAAGGGTGTCGTGGATGCCATGGACCTGAATCTGAATGTCAGCAGGGAAATACTCCAGCAGGACAAGATGGTGCGCAATATTCGCAAGAATATCATCAAGAATGTGCTCAACCACCTTTCAGAGATGGACAAGAAAAAGTACGAGAAATTCTTTGATGCTTTCGGCATGGTGCTTAAAGAGGGTATTCATTCCGACTGGGACAACAAGGACAAGATTGCGGACCTGGCCCGGTATAAGACCACCAAATCGGATGGCGCCTATGTTTCTCTCAAGGACTACGTGATCCGCATGAAGCCGGATCAGAAAGAGATTTACTACATTACCGGGGAAAATATGGGCACTTTGATCAATAGCCCCCACCTGGAAAAATTGAAAGACAAGGACTATGAAGTGCTGCTCATGACGGACCCCATCGACGAATGGGTGGTTCAGGCCCTTACGGAGTACGAGAAAAAACCCCTGGTGAGCGCTGAAAAAGGGGATTTGAAAATCGATGACAAGAAAGAAGAGAATAAAGCAAAAGAGTTGAACTCTCTTTTTGAATTCATCAAGACCGAGCTGACGGATAAAGTGAAAGAGGTTCGTGCGTCAGCGCGACTCAAGGATTCCGTGGCGTGTCTGTCCAGCGATGAAGGGGAGATGAGCGCCTACATGGAAAAAATCATGAAGGCCACCGGAAACGCCGGTCCCGATGCAAAACGGGTTCTTGAGCTGAATGCGGATCATCCGGCCATTTTGAAAATGAAGGAACTATTTGAAAAGGACAAAAAAGACATGCGGCTGAAGGATTACAGCCAGCTGCTCTTTGATATGGCGGTAATCGGGGAGGGGGGCAAAATCGAAAACCCGTCCCGCTTCAACAAACAGGTGGGAGAACTGCTGATCGGCGCCATCTAATCCAATAATATTTATTCCCATTCAAAAAACGGCCGTCTTTTTCAATTAAGGACGGCCGTTTTTTTGGTGTGGGCAGGATCATTAAAATTTCGATCCTTTTAAACACTTGACAGCATTATGATAACGAATACAATCGCTATGCTGATATGCATAGGAATGGTGAGAACGTTTCCATCTATTAGACAAAATGGCAAAATTTTGGAGAGAAAACAAATGTTCGAACTGACGGAATCTTTTATTAAAAGCAAGATCGCACATACCCCCCTTATCTACCACAGGGGTCGATATCTTTACCGGCACGGCTCCTTTTCATTGTCGGAAGCGGACCCGGAGACCGGTTTGTTTTCCTACGATGTGGATGGCAGCTATGGCGATTACGTGACACGGATAATTGTGAAAGAGGATGGAATTGAGAGCGCCTGTGACTGTCCTTATCCCGAAAAGGGATGCAAGCACACGGTGGGTGTTTTGCTGGATGTACGGGATCAACTGGAGCGGCGGAAAGCGACGGCCCCCCTGGAGCCTTCCGATGAGCCTTTTCTGAGTCCTGAAGAGATTCGGAAACAGGCCATTGCCGACCGTGAAAACCGGGCGCGTACGGAAAGCTTCAAGCTTTCGGAAGGGGAGATGCTCAAAGGGATACACCTTATAGAAACAAAACTGGGCCGACAGTATGAGGTGACCCTTCACGATCCGGAAAAGGGCGAAGGTCACTGCACCTGTCCGGATTTTCTGACCAACCGCTTGGGGACCTGTAAGCATCTGATCCACCTTCGGAATCATTTTAAGAAGAAACCGGATTTCAAGATGCAGCTTTCAAGGGAAAAGTTTCCCTTTGTGGACATTTTCTGGGATTCCGTCAACGGTCGGCCGAAGCTGTTTTCAGAAAAACCCGTTTCCGAAATCGAGCACATGGACCCGCCCTTGAGTGCATTTTTTGATTCCGAAGGGCGGTTTATACCCAACAGTTTGCCGGACATCATGCCGCTCTTGTCCGCCCTGGATAGCAACAAACAGGTTCGCGTCCAACCCACGGTTCTGGCCCACCTTGATGCGTTTTTTGAAGATGAGCAGATGGCGGAGTTGAGCCGGACCGCGAAAGTAGCGGACCACGGCCTCAAAGTTCAGCTTTATCCCTATCAGGAAGAGGGGGTGAAATTCGCGCTTTTCAAAAAAGCGTGCCTTATCGGAGACGAAATGGGCCTTGGAAAGACCCTTCAGGCCATTGCACTGGCGGTAATGAAAAAGGAAATTTTCGGTTTCAAGCGGGTGTTGGTGATCACACTGGCCTCCCTCAAGGAGCAATGGAAACGGGAAATTGAACGGTTTTCAGATGAAACGGCGGTGGTGGTGGCGGGTCCCGCCCGAAAACGCCGGGCCATTTACAGGGGCGATGAATATTTTTTTGCCATAACCAATTATGAAGCGGTACTTCGGGATGTGACGGTCATATCCCGGTTCAAGCCCGACATTGTGATCCTGGATGAGGCTCAGCGCATCAAGAATTTCTCCACCAAAACCGCCGAAGCCGTTAAGAGGCTTCCCCGGAAACATGCTCTGGTCCTGACCGGCACCCCCCTTGAAAACAAACTGGAGGATGTCTACTCCATTGTTCAGTTCCTGGATCCCCATCTATTGATGCCGTTGTGGCAGTTCGCCGCGGATCATTTCATGATCAGCCGGAAGAAAAAAGGCCACATCCTCGGTTATCGAAATCTGTCGGACCTTCATGAAAAGCTCAAACCCCTTGTAATCCGGCGAAAAAAGGAAGAGGTCTTAGACGATCTGCCCGATGAAGTGGTCAATAACTACTATGTGGATCTTCACGAGGAGCAACGGGAAATACACAGCGGTTATCTCAGGGTCCTGGTATCGTTGATGAACAAGAAATTTCTCACGCCGATGGATCTGAGACGCATTCAGGAGATCCTTGTGCGCATGCGCATGGTGTGCGATTCCACCTATTTGATTGATCGCTCGACCCATATTTCTCCCAAATTGACCGAACTGGCCTCCGTCATCGATGAACTGGTCATTCAAAGCAAACGGAAGATGGTGATTTTCAGCGAGTGGACCACCATGACCTTTTTGATTGCCCGCCATCTCTCGGAAGTGGGGCTCCCCTTTGTGGAATTGTCCGGGAAAGTTCCGGTGAACAAGCGGCAAGCCCTGATCGATGAGTTCACCCATAACCCGGAGTGCCGGGTGTTTCTTTCAACCGATGCGGGCGGAACCGGTTTGAACCTTCAGGCCGCCGATTGCGTGGTGAATTTTGAGCTGCCGTGGAACCCCGCCAAGATGAACCAGCGCATCGGTCGGGTGAGCCGCATCGGGCAGAAAAGCAAGTGTATCAACGTGGTGAATTTCATCTGCAAGGAGAGTATCGAGGAAAAAATTTACGCCGGCATTCAACTTAAAACGGATCTTTTCAAAGGGGTGTTTGAAGGCGGCGAGGATATCGTGGAGTTCACCCGGGAAAAACGTACGGAGATGCTTAACCAGCTCCGGGAAATGATGGGTGAAGAGCCTGAATTGCCGCCCCGGGAGTCGACGCCGTCTGAAGAGATTCCGGAAGACACCCCCCACTATCTGAACCCGGCGGTGTTGAGGGAAGACAAGCCTCTCGATTTTGCCGCGGAAGAAGAGGAGCAACCGGAAGAAACGTTGCCTGAGGAAGTTCCGGATAAGTCAGGGAAAGTTGAAAATGCGGGGCCTTCGCCCGAGAAGATGGAATCCGTATTGAATTCGGGCATGGCCTTTATCGGAGGGCTTCTGGAGGCGGCCACGGGACAGAAGATTACACCCACCGGGGATGACGGGCGCATGGTGAAGATCGACAAGGAGACAGGGGAAGTGACGCTGAAGTTTAAGTTGCCCGGCTTTTAGGGCCCTTTACCACGAACAGCATAAAAAAAAGGAGAAGCGGATGCTTTTAAATCCCGGAACTGAAGAATATGCCCATCTTGATGAACGAAGCCGTGAGATCATGCGGAAAACTATTCAATTCTTCGAGCAAAAAGGAAAACAAAAGCTCAAAAAAGACTATCATAATCGGGTTTGGTACTCTGATTTTATTGACTTTTTAAGAGAGAATGATATTTTTGCAACTCTTCTTACCCCTCCCCCATATGCTCTAGATGACCCTGATGCCCGATGGGATACGTTCCGCAATTGCTATTTCAACGAGGTGCTCGCTTTTTACAGCCTGCCCCACTGGTATGCCTGGCAGGTGACCATCCTGGGTCTGGGGCCTATCTGGATGGGTAAAAACGAAAACGCGAAACACAGAGCCGCCCGATCTCTTAAAGGAGGCGGTATTTTCGCTTTCGGGCTATCCGAAAAGACCCACGGGGCGGATCTCTATTCCTCTGAAATGTCGCTCACGGATCTGGGCGAAGGGCGGTATGTGGCCGACGGTGGAAAATACTACATCGGCAACGGCAATGAAGCCGCAATGGTGTCCACTTTTGCCAAAGATTCGGAAACGGACGAATACGTTTTTTTTGTGGCGGATTCTCAGCATGAAAATTACGAATGCATTCAGAATGTGGTGCCCTGGCAGGGGTATGTGGCGGAATATGCCCTGAACAGCTACCCCATCACCGAGGAAGACATCCTGACCAAGGGGCGCGATGCGTGGGATTCCGCTCTCAACACCATCAATGTGGGGAAATTCAACCTGGGATGGGGGAGCATCGGCATCTGCACCCATGCGTTTTACGAGGCGATCACCCATGCGGCCCATCGCACCCTCTATGGGAAATATGTGACGGATTTTAATCACATCCAGCAGATTTTCGTGGATGCTTACGCGCGGCTTTCCGCCATGAAGATGTTTGCCTTGAGGGCCAGCGACTATATGCGCTCGGCCTCGGCCGACGACCGTCGCTATCTGCTGTTCAACCCCATGGTCAAGATGAAGGTGACCACCCAGGGAGAAGAGGTCATCAACCTGCTCTGGGATGTGATCGCCGCCAGGGGGTTTGAAAAAGACACCTACTTTGAGATGGCCGCAAAGGAAATTCGGTCCCTGCCCAAACTGGAAGGCACCGTCCATGTGAACATGGCGCTGATAGTTAAATTCATGGCCAATTATTTTTTTAGCCCCGATGAATTCCCGCTTATTCCCAAAAGGGACGATCCCGTCAATGACGATTTCATGTTCAATCAGGGGCCGACCCGGGGGTTGGGGAAAATTCGGTTTCATGATTACCATTTGGCCTACGACAGCATTGATCTGCCCAATGTGAACCGTTTCAAGGAACAGATCGGGGTGCTCAAGGAATTCCTCCTGACGGCTGCACCGGATGAGGAGCAGGCCAAAGACATCGATTTTCTCTTGAACCTGGGTGAACTTTTCACCTTGGTGGCCTATGGTCAGCTCATCATCGAAAAATCGAAAATGGATGGGGTGGAAGACGATCTGCTGGACCAGATTTTTGACGTTCTGATTCGAGATTTCTCCAAATTTGCCCTGCAGATTTACGGAAAATCCGGCACCAGCGAAAAACAGATGGCCCTTTGTATGAGAATGATCCAAAAGCCCATTGCCGGCAAGGAACGCTTTTTAAATATTTGGGGAAATTATGTGTACTCCCTGAAAGACACCTATGAAATGAATCCCTAGCGGAGAAAGGGGAAACAATGGCTTATCGGTACGACAGGCCGGACAACCTGGTGGACCTGCTCGAAGACAGCGTCAAAGCGTACGGGGAACGGCCCGTTTTCGGTACAAAGAACGCTCAGGGTGAATACGAGTGGATTACTTACAGGGAGCTGGGCGAGCGCATCGACAACCTGCGGGGAGGGCTGGCCCGGGCCGGCGTTCAAAGGGGCGATGCGGTGGGGATCATTGCCGACAATCGAAGCGAGTGGGCCGTTGCCGCTTTCGCCACCTATGGCCTGGGTGCGCAATTTATTCCCATGTATGAAAACGAACTGGAAAAAATCTGGAAATATATCATAGACGATAGCGGTATCAAATTATTGCTGGTCTCTTCACCGGTGATTTACGAAAAAGTGGTTGCCATGAAGGATGAAATCCCGGCACTGGAAAAGGTATTTGTGATGGATGCCGAGGGTGAAAACAGCATGGCCGAACTGGAACGCCTGGGGAAAGCCAACCCTGTGAAATCCATAAAACCGGATCCCTCTGATATCGCCGTTTTGATCTACACCTCGGGCACCACCGGCAGTCCGAAAGGGGTCCTCCTTTCCCATGGCAATTTTACGAGTAACGTTCTGGCCGGTGCAAAATTGTATCCGCATTTGGGCACGGAAGACCGGGGGCTGTCCATCCTGCCCTGGGCCCACTCTTTTGGCCAGACCGGTGAACTCTACTTTTTTCTCCATGTGGGCGGCTCCGTGGGCTTGATGGAAAATGTCACCACCCTTGCAGAAGATATAGCGAAAATAAAACCGACCTTTCTGATTGCCGTTCCCAAGGTGTTCAATAAGATATATGCCGGGCTTTGGGCCAAGATGGATGAGGCCGGGGGGTTGGCGAAAATGCTTTTCAACATGGGTGTGGAGAGTGCCCGAAGACGGCGGGAGCTGGCCCTTGAAGGGAAATCCTGCTTCCTGACGGACCTGAAATTCAAACTGGCGGATGCAATTGTTTTCAGTAAGGTCCGGCAGCGTTTGGGAGGACGTCTCAAGGGGACCCTCAGCGGGAGCGCTACCATGAATGTGGAGATCAGTCACTTTTTCTCCGATATCGGGGTGCCGGTTTATGACTGCTACGGGTTGACCGAAACCACCCCGGCGGTCACCATGAACTGCCCGGAAGCCCACAGGCCGGGCAGTGTGGGACGTCCTATCGACCAGGTACGGGTGGTGATTGATCAGACGTCGACCGGGGATGGGAGTGGCGACGGGGAAATCGTCGTTTATGGTCCGAACGTCATGCAGGGTTATCACAATAACCCTGATGCCACCCGTGAAGTGATGACCGAAGACGGCGGGTTCAGGACCGGTGACCGGGGCCGTTTGGACCGGGATGGGTACCTCTACATCACGGGACGCATCAAGGAGCAGTACAAATTGGTGAATGGAAAATATGTCTTCCCGGCTGCCCTGGAAGAGGAGATCAAGCTGCTTCCCCAGGTGGAAACGGTCATGGTTTACGGTGATGGCAGAGACTACAATGTGGCCCTGGTGGTGCCCGACTTTGAGGTCTTGGAAAAATACGCCAGAGAAAAGAATCTGCCCGATGATCCAAAAGCCCTTGCAGCAAATCCGCAGGTTCAGGCAATGATTTCCAACACCATCAATGACGCTCTCAAAGGGAAGTTCGGCGGATATGAAATCCCCCGGAAATTTCTGTTCATGACGGAAACTTTTTCATCGGAAAACGGCATGCTGACCCAGACCATGAAACTGAAACGCCGCAATGTGCTGGAACGGTACATGCCGGAGATCGAAAGTCTGTATGCCAATTGAAATGAGGTGAAAGTCAAAACATGAAAACAGTGGCGGATCGTTTGGTGGAGATTTTGAAAGAAGCGGGCGTGACGGTTCTTTTCGGGATTCCCAGTATTCATAACCTTGGATTGTATGAAGCATTACGGAAAACGCCTGCCATCAAGCACATTCTCTGCCGGCACGAAAGTACGGCAACCCATATGGCGGACGGTTATGCCAGAGAGAGCCGGAAGGTCGGGGTGGTGATTGCGTCCACCGGGCCTGGCGTCGGGTACACCGTTCCCGCCCTTGAGGAGGCGATCGGCAGCAGTGTTCCGCTGCTTGTAATCGCCACCAACATCCCTTCACGGAAAATCGGTAAAGGAACGGGTACGCTTCACGAAATTCCGGGGCAGGAAGAGATTTTTCGAAATATTACCAAGGGGACGTTTGTGGTGCGAAGCGCATCGGAGATGGAGACCCTGGCGCGGGAAGCGCTTCAGACAGCGCAAACCGGAAGACCCGGGCCTGTTTATCTGGAAATCCCGACGGATATGTTCAATTTGGAAGCAGCGCCGGCAGAACTTTCTGACAGGGATATTTCCTTGGAACCGGCAGCTTCGCCGAACCTGAAAAGGGCCGTCGATCTCCTTGAAGAAGCGGAAAGACCGCTGATTTTGACGGGAACCGCTGCTTTGAGAGCCGGACTTTCAAAGGAGATCACTGCCCTTGCTGAGACGCTTTCCGCCCCTGTTCTGTTTAGCCCCGGGGCGGGAGGTATAATCCCGGACGACCATCCCCTGTCCCTGGGAAATGGCGCACGGCGCGGGGTTATTCGTGAAGCCGTTGCTGCTTCGGACCTTGCCCTGGCCGTGGGGACCCGGCTTCGGGAGGTGGATGCCAAGAGGAGGGGACTTCAGTTGCCGCGGCTCATACACCTGGACTGGGACGCACAGTGGATTGACAAAAACTTCCCGTCGGAAATCGCTCTCACGGGCGATCTGGTGCAACTTGTGAAAGCCCTGATCAAGGAAGTCGCACCCTTGCCGTTAGGGGAAGAGCGAAAGGCCGGAGTGGCGGATATGGTGATGAAAAGAGCGAAGGAGACTGATGCAATCCGGAAAAAGCACTCGGAAATGGCCTATCTGGACGTCATTCGTCATGTTATGCCGCGGACGAGCACCTTTGTGGTCGACAACACCCAATTGGGATACTGGTCCGAATATTTCTACCCTTCCCATGTCCCCGGCGGGTGGATGGGCGCGAAAGGATCCGCGATCATCGGGTTCGCATTTGCGGCGGCCTTGGGTGCCAAAATAGCCGCCCCTGAAAGACCCGTCGTTGCGTTGATGGGTGACGGCGGTTTCCTTTACAGCTCCCAGGAGTTGGCCACCTGTGTCAGGCACGGCGTCGGTTTTCCGTTGATCATTGTCAATGGCCGATCCTATGGGATGATCGAATATCTGCAGGAAAAATTTTACGATCACGAATACGAGACCCATCTGGTGAACCCGGATTTCGTCCAATTGGCCGGGGCTTACGGTGTGGAGGGATGCAGGGTGACGTCGCCCATGCAGCTTCATGATGCGCTGACGGAAGCCCTCTCTTCCGGCGAAATGCGATTGATCGAATTGGTGGATGATTTTCCTGAACCCCCTTTTGACAGGTATTGAAAAACAATCAATATCGCGCCACCGCCCCGGACTTTCACAAGGTTGAACTCAAGCCTAACGGCGCCCCGCGTTCGAAGCGCTTGGGCACGGCTCTGAAGGGAAGGGGACTTTCTTGGAAAATAGTGAACTTCTCTTGCACTCCAAAGGTGTTGCGTGCTAGGGTCGCTTGATTCTGCCATATTAATAGGATCCCCGGAAACTTGTCGCAAATGGACAACAACATCCGCCCTGAAACGGCCAAGGAAATAAGCTGTCGGGTAACCCGCACCCTGCTGATGTATGTTCGGGACAAAAACAACGGCGCCCTGGGAAACCTTTTGGATGGGTTGCCGCTGGACGAAGACTACCTGGCCGACACCAACAATTGGGTCGCCCACGCCTTCCTTCAAATCCTTTATCAGCGAATGATTGATCTTTTGGGAGATGAAAACGCCGTTTATCATATGACCCTGGCATCGGGGCGCTTTCAATCTCTGGGCATTTTGGACAGGATTGTCCGGTTGCTCGGCAGCCCTAAACTTATCTATTCCCAAGCACCCAGATACAATCGATTTCTTAAGCTTAACGGCAGTGTTTTTATCCATGAAATCGGCGATTCCTGGGTCGTTCTGGAAGACCGTTACCACGACAGTACCCAAAAGACCCGGTTTGACTGTGATTACACCCGAGGAATACTGGCGGGCATACCGACGTTGTTCGGCCTCCCCTTGGCGGAGGTGGAAGAGATCAAATGTCAGGTTGCAAAAGAAAAGTACGGGAAGCGAATATGGCCGGACCATCCGGATCAGGAATGTGAAGGCTGTTTCTATCGTGTGGGTTGGCTCCCCCGGAAAGCACCCTTCCTGAAACGCTTTTTCCTCAGACGGAACTATCACCGGCAGGCGATTGAGGATCTATCTCAAGCCAACCAGTTAATTCAATCAAAATTCGATGAGGTTCAGCGTCTGGCAAACGATCTTGAGACCACCAATCGAAGACTCCTTGAATCAAAGCAGGCGCTGGAGTCTCAACAAGCGGCCTTGATCCAATCGGAAAGGCAGTATCGTATCCTGGCGGACAGCGTGTCCGACATTATCTGGATGTTAAATCTTAAGACGCTGAGGTTTGATTACATCAGCCCTTCGGTAGAAAAAACCCTAGGTTTTACTCCGGAAGAGGCCAGAGCATCAAGTCTCGAACAGACCATGTCGCCTAAGTCACTGGCCGAGGTGTCGAAGATTCTTGGCGAAGAATTGGCTCGCGAAAACAAACCGGGCGTCGATCCACAACGTTCAAGAACCATGGAGATCGAACAATCCATCAAAGGGGGAGGTTACGCCTGGGCTGAAATTACGGTCTCTTTTATCCGCGATCAAAGCGGAGCGCCCACAGCCGTTATGGGCGTCACAAGAGATGTCTCGGAGCGCAAGAAAGCGGAGGAAGAAAAAAAGGATCTTGAAATCAAGCTTCGGAATGCGAAAAAACTTGAATCATTGGGAACCCTGGCCGGAGGGGTGGCCCATGATCTGAATAATATCCTGAGCGGCATTGTGGGCTATCCGGATCTGCTTCTCATGGACATCGAGGAAAACAGCCCGCTCAGAGAACCTCTCCTGACCATTCAAAAATCCGGCGAAAGAGCAGCGGAGATTGTTCAGGATCTCCTGACATTGACCCGCAGAAGTGTCGCGTCCAAAAAGGTTGTCAGTCTCAATCAAATTGTAAAGGATTTCATTGCGTCTCCGGAATATGGAAAAATTGTGGGCGAATGCTCCAATCTCACGCTGGAAACAACGCTTTTTGACGGCATGTTGAACATCCTGGGTTCTGCGACCCATTTGTCCAAAACGGTGATGAACCTGGTCGCCAATGCCGCCGATGCAATGCCCGCAGGCGGCCGGATCACCCTCTCCACCAGAGAATGTTATTTTGATGAGTCGTACGTCGGCTTTGAGATTGTCCCCCAGGGGGAATTCGCCATCCTTGAAATATCGGATACCGGCCTCGGCATGGCCCCATCTGATCTGGATCGGATTTTCGAACCGTTTTTCACGAAGAAGCAGTTGGGGCGTAGCGGAACGGGGCTGGGAATGTCTGTGGTGTGGGGGACGGTCAAAGACCATGACGGGTTTTTCGATATCATTACCGAAGAAGGTACCGGTACCACATTCGTCCTCTATTTTCCCGAGTCTCGTGCGGAAATGGAAATGCCCTCAACCGTTCATATCCAGGATTACCTTGGCAAAGGAGAGTCCATATTGATTATCGACGATGACCCGCAACAAAGGGATCTGGCGAAACGTATGATGCAACGCCTTGGGTATGAGGCACATACGGCCGCCAGCGGTGAAACGGGCGTGGCCTTGATTGAAGAGAGACCCTATGACATTCTGATACTCGATATGATCATGCAGCCCGGCATGGACGGACTGCAAACATACAGGCAAATCCTGAAAATCGTTCCCGATCAGAAGGCGGTCATTGCCAGTGGATATGCCGAAACAGAGCGTGTGCGAGAAACGCAGCGACTGGGAGCGGGCCGTTACATTAAAAAACCCTTCAAGTTGGAAAAGATCGGGCTTGCCGTAAGAGCGGAATTGGACCAAATAGACAAGCAACCGTTACCCATTTCATAAATCCTCAGAAAATTTCATATCCTGTTTCTGTCCTGCAAAAACCGCTTCGACCGACGGTATAGACCCTCAGCCTTTTATGGCGTTGCCGTCAAGCGCTGCCCGGATCAGATTGGCGACCTCTCCGATCACAACCGGTTTCCTGACGAAATTGCAGAAACCCAGTTCCAGTGCTATTTCCTCGGACATCCGATCACTGAAACCGGTACAGAGGATGACAGGGATTTCCGGCCGGATCCGCATGATTTCAGCGCCCAGTTCTTCTCCGGTCATCTTGGGCATGGTCATATCCGTAATCACCAGATCGTATTTAAATGGATTGTTTCTAAACGCCTCCAGGGTATCAAGGGGGTCGGTTCTGCAGTCCACCCTGTAACCGAGGGGAGCCAGCATATCAGCGTAAGTATTCGCGATCATCGGTTCGTCGTCCACAAACAGAATTCGCTCGGTCCCGCGAGGAATGACCTTATGTTGTCGAAGGGTTTTCTTTGCGGTGGACGACAATCCGGGTAGGTAGACCGTAAACAGGGATCCTTTGCCCTGTTCGCTTTCCACCTGCACCGCGCCTTTGCAGGCGCCCACAATGCCATGAACCGTGGAGAGTCCCATCCCCGTTCCCTCTCCCCGTTTTTTTGTTGTAAAGTAGGGGTCGAAAATCTTCGCCATGATATCGGGATTCATGCCGTGTCCCGAATCCTTCACCGTCAATTTCAGAAAAGCACCGGGCACAACAGGCGGCTTCATATGGACCGCGGCCATTTCATCCAGGGTTTTCGGTTTCAAGGAGATCTCCAAAATCCCGCCCTTGGCCCGCATGGCATGAGCCGCATTGGTGATAAGGTTCATGATCAATTGATGCATTTGTGTGGGGTTGGCCATAATCACGTCGTTCCTGCTATCGATATTCTCCCGGATCTCTATGGTAGAGGGTAGGGCGGCCCTGGCCAGCTTGACCGTCTCCTTTAAAATGGGGGCCAGATTAATCGGATATTTTTTCAGGTCGTCCTGACGGCTGAAGGTCAGGATCTGGTCCACCAGGTCCTTTGCCCTGGCTACGGCCTCCAGAATCCGGTTCAACATGCGTTGACTTTCGTTTTCCCCTGAAAGATTCATCAATACAAACTCCGCTCCCATCATGATAGGGGTGAGAATATTGTTGAAATCGTGCGCTATGCCGCCCGCGAGGGTACCGATGGCCTCCATTTTTTGAGCATGGTGAAGCTGCAGCGTCAACGCTTCTTTTTCCTTTTGTGCCTCCTGGATCTGCACCAGTCTCGTCTGAAGTTCAATGGCATCCGCCTGAACCTTTTGGATCAGAAGCGCATTGTTCAATCCGATGGCCGCTTCATTTCCGAGCGGTTCCAGAAACGAAGCGTCTTTTTCGAAATCCCTCTCCTGTTTGGCAGCCATGCCCAATACCCCGATGACCTCTCCTTCACTCTTGAGGGGAAGCGCCGCAAAAGAACGAAATCCGGCATCCTTGCACTCGTCATAGGTACAGCGGCAATCGGCGTGAATGTTGATGGAATAGAGGGTTTCCCCGCCTTCCAGCGCCATTCCGCAAAGGCACTCTCCCACACGGTGGATGGGCAGGTCTTTTTCTGAAAACTCGTGCTCTTCCGGCTGCAGTCCTTTCAAAAGGAGTTCCTTTCCGCTTCGCAAGAAAAGGATGGCGAGATCCGGTTCAATGGCCTGCATTGTTACGGTCAACAAGGCCTTTACAATGGCGTCGATGGAAGGATTTTCACTCATCTCTCTTCCCAGACGATTCAATACCTCAAGTTCTCGGGCTTTGGCTTTGAGTAGATGTTCAGCTGTTTTTATATTCGTTATGTCGGTGAGAATGCCCTGAATTCCGGTGATGTGGCTTTCCCTCAATATGGGGCGGCTTGAGGAACGCACCCAGAAACTTCCACCGGATTTCTTCAATATTCTGTATTCCCCTTTTGAGCGCTTGCCCGCGAGGAAGTTTGTAAAGTCCAGGGTCAGTTCATGAAATGCTTCCGGGAGAAAAAACTCCCTGAAATCCCGGTTAATGACCTCTTGGGGGCTGTACCCGGTCATTTTTTCAACCCCCGGACTGACATAGGTGACGGTGCCCTTTTCATTTACCACGTAGATGGTATCGTTCATGTTTTCTACAAGATCACGATACCTTTCCTCGCTTTCGCGGAGTGCCTCTGTCTGCAATGAAATCTCTTCTTCAAGACGTTTGTAATGCATTTTGCTTTCTTCGCGAAGAGACGCCCGTTCCAGAACACTTTTAACCACATGTTCCAACTCCGCCATCTCTTTGGCCGGTGTCATGACGCAGTCCCATGCGCCCCTTCGGATGGCATGAATGACATCGTCTACCAAACCTGTGCCTGAAAGTGCCACAACGGGGATTTCCGGCGCCTCCCGTGAGAGTCTGTCAATCACCTCCAGGCCGCTGATGCCTGTCATGTGGAGATTCACAAGTGCCACAGTTGGACGCTTTTCTTTGAATATGGAAAGTCCTTCCCGTCCGTCTTCGACGTCCATGACCGTAAAGCCCAAGGCTTCAAAAAATGTTCGGATGCTCTTTCGGATCGGCTCATCGGCCGCAATGGTCAGCAATGTGCGAGCTTCCGTCACTTGTGTACACCTCCGGTTTGGAAATGAGTGAGTCGAAAACATCCGAATCACGCAAATTTGTTTATCTCTGTGGAACGGTTTTATCGGGGTCAGTTCTTCTTTAAGCGGAGATAATGATTCAAGACTGAAACTGTTATCGGCGGAACAGACGGAAAACTTGAGCGGTTTTCGAATTTGAAAAAAGGATCATTCCGATTCGGCCTTTCTATCGCAATCCCTTGGAATGTGCGAAGCCGATCTGTTCTGATTCTGCGAACTTGTTCGAAGCGCCGCAAGCGCCTCTCCGATTGCCGGCGCTGATGCGATAATCTTCTCCAGTTTTTCGCATTTGTATTCCTCGCAAACAGCGCAATAAGGATGAGATTTTCTAATATTGCATTTTCTTATTTCGCACAGGGTTTCGGCAAAAGAGCATTTAACGCCATCAGATTTACAGCCGTTACAATTAATTTGTTCCGGTTCGAGGTCTACATTAAACTGAAGCAGGCATTTTTCGGCGATCTTTTTGCGCGCTATGTCACTGTCGGCTTGAGTTGCCAAATAGCTTTCACACTTTGAACAATCGATTCCGCAATATGAGATCATTTTGTCGGTTCCCGGGGTTAGACTTTCTCGGAAGGCGGGGCGCCGTTTTTTATTTCCACTTTTTCGCCCGCGGCTGCTGCGCCGGGCTCAAGAATCATCATCCGTACCCTTCCGGTTGCAACCAACCGGTTTTGATCGTCATGAATCCCCGCCTCCCAGACATGCGAGCGTTTCCCCAAGGCAAGGGGCCGGGCCGTGCATCGTAAACGGCCGGAGCGGACCGCCCTTAAAAAGGAAGTGGCATTTTCCAGTCCAACGGTATTCTTTCCTTCCCCCCATACCGTCAAGGCCGACCCGGTGGAGCACAGGGTTTCGATCATGCCCGAATATACTCCGCCGTGTACCAATCCATACGGCTGTAAGTGGCTCTCCTTAATGTCGAGTTCCCCCACACACTCACGCGGGGTTGCCCTGGTAAAGTGCAGCCCCAGAAAATTATTGAAGCCACCGAGATTCTTATTTATTAATTCCAAAACGTTTTCCGGAAATTCATTCACGGGTGATCACCTCCAGGTTATCTGTATGGCAGCTCTCAGAAAGGCCACCTTCCGAATGCGGTTCCATATCCGCAAAATACATGATCTGCCCTATTTGTAAACCATTTTTAAAAGAAACGGATCTGATATATTTCGCCTTTACATATGCAAGGTATGTATTACTTTATTTACCAAGCAATATGAGTAATGAAGAAATAACGCCATCATGTGTTTTTCTCATGCTTTTCGTTGTTGTGAAAGATGGGAAAAGGAGAGGATATCAATATGACAAGCCATCAAGAAGAGAAGATAAACCATAAAAGTTCACTGCTGCCCCGCGAAATTTCCATCCTGCCGCTAAGGAATACGGTGGCATACCCCTATTCGGTACTGCCGCTGATCGTGGGGGTCCGCCGATCCGT
Source organism: Desulfatiglandales bacterium (assembly GCA_963663335.2). Taxonomy (GTDB): domain Bacteria; phylum Desulfobacterota; class DSM-4660; order Desulfatiglandales; family Desulfatiglandaceae; genus NaphS2. The sequence continues at coordinate 839,958 of CAXXLN010000003.1, forward strand.
CAAATTGATAGAAACGGCAGCCGAAGGGGACGGGATCATCGGTCTTGTCACTTCCAAGGACGGGGCCATCGAAGAACCCAATCCGGGTCAGACCTATGAAGTGGGAACCCTTGCCAAAATCGAACGGGTGGTTCAGGAATCGGGAGACACCCTGCAGGTGGTGGTCCGTGGCCTGGAACGGTTTCGCATCGATCACTGGTGCGACTCCGCCCCTTTTCTTCGGGCGCACGCGGTCCAGGCGACCGAGTCTGCAACAGAGGATGTGGAAACGGACGCTCTCAAGCGGAGTCTCCAGGAGTTGACCGAAGAAATCATTGAGCTTTCCCCGAATCTACCCAAAGAAATGGGAAAGTTTTTCCATCACATCGAGGATCCCGGGCAGTTGATTTACACTGCGGCGGCCACCGTGAATCTGGACGTCAAGAAAGGCCAGACCCTGCTTGAGATGGACGGCATAAAGGAAAAGTTGCGGATGCTGGTGGAGCATCTATCCAGGGAAAAGGAAGTCCTGACCCTGAACCGGAAGATACGTTCCGAAGCCCATGAGAAAATGGATAAGGCCCAGCGGGATTATTACCTGCGCCAACAGTTGAAGGCGATCCGGAAAGAGTTGGGAGAAAGCTGCGAGGCGCCGCCGGCATCCGACGGGTATTCCGAAAAATTGAAAGAGGCGGAGCTTCCGCCGGAGGCCTTGAAAGAGGCGGAGCGGGAATTGGGGCGGCTGGCCAACATGTCCCCGCAGGCAGCCGAATATGCGACCATTAAAACCTATCTGGACTGGCTTCTGGAACTTCCCTGGAACAAGGCAAGCGAGGATCAGCTGGATACCCGGTGTGCGCGCACGGTTCTGGATGAAGATCACTACGATCTTGAAGACGTGAAAGAGCGTATCATCGAATACCTGGCCGTCCGCAAACTGCGGGCGGAGCGATCCAATCAAACCCAAGGGGAGAAAGACCCGGAGGAGAAAACAGAAGGGATGGGTGCCATTCTCTGTTTTGCGGGTCCCCCGGGGGTGGGTAAGACCAGCCTGGGACAGAGCATCGCCCGTGCCCTGGGGCGCCGTTTTACACGGATGAGCCTGGGCGGCATGCGGGACGAGGCGGAAATCCGCGGTCACCGGAGAACCTATGTGGGAGCCATGCCGGGGCGCATCATTCAGGCCCTCAAACGCGCGGGAACCCGGAATCCGGTTTTCATGCTGGATGAAGTGGACAAGGTCGGCAACGACTGGCGGGGCGACCCCAGCAGCGCGCTTCTGGAAGTGCTGGACCCGGCCCAGAACCATGCCTTCAGGGATCACTACCTGGATGTGGATTTCGATCTCAGCGACGTCATGTTTATTACCACGGCCAATCAGTTGGAGACGATCCCCGCCCCACTACGGGATCGCATGGAAATCATTCAACTGGAGGGATATACGGAATACGAAAAACTTCACATTGCGCAAAAATACCTGGTTCCCCGTCAGGTGCGGGCCAACGGCTTAAGAGATGAGGAGATGCGTTTTACGGATGAGGCCGTCCGGAAGATCATTCAGGATTATACCCGGGAGGCCGGTGTCCGGAATCTGGAACGGAATATCGGGGCCGTATGCCGCAAAGGGGCGGTCCGAATTACCGAAGACGGGATCGATCACATTGACGTAACGACCGATCTGGTGCGAACCTACCTGAAAAAGGAACGGTTTGAATCGGAATTGTCGGAGGCCATTGAAATCCCCGGCATCGCCACGGGTCTGGCCGTTACACCGGTGGGAGGGGACATTCTTTTCATTGAGGCGACCCTCATGAACGGAAAGGGTCATCTGACGCTGACCGGGCAGCTGGGGGACGTGATGAAGGAGAGCGCTCAGATCGCACACAGTTACGTTCGATCCAAGATTAAGGCCTTGGACCTGGACCTTTCCCTTTTCACGAGCGCCGATATTCATGTCCATGTGCCGGCGGGCGCCACACCCAAGGATGGACCTTCTGCCGGGCTTGCCATGGTCATGGCGGTCATCAGCCTCTGCAGCGGCCGGCCCGTTCGCAGTGATGTGGGTCTCACCGGGGAGGTGACCCTTCGGGGTCGGGTGCTGCCGGTGGGGGGCATTAAGATGAAGCTGCTCGCTGCCCATCGGGCCGGACTCAAGACCGTCATTCTGCCTAAGCGCAACGAAAAGGACCTGGAAGAACTCCCCGATGAGGTGCGCAAGGGCCTGAAGATCGTGCCGGTGGAAACCATCGAAGAGGCCCTGGAAAAGGCCTTGAGCTTCGAGAAGCAGGAGATGGAACTTCCCCTTGCGGCCAACAGCTGATCGGCTTTCAGCCGTTTACCCATAACAGGGTCCGAAAGGTTCTCTTTCGGACCCTGTTTTTCCTTAGAATTCCATGACCACTCGAGGATTTAGTAAACGAAAATAGACGTGGTCTGCCCCCAATGATTTAAGTCCGTCCCCCTGGATTTTCTTGAACCTTCCGGTCAAGGCGTTCTGCTATCCACATTTTGATAACAGCCTGTCTGGGTACACCAAGGCGTTCGGCTTCTCGGTCCAAAGATTGAATCATCCAAACGGGAAAGTCCACATTGACCCTTTTCTGTTTTCTACCAGGACGTCGCGCTTTGGAGAAGTCAAGATGTTCGGTAATATCCTCTCCTCTATCGAATTTATCGTCAAACTCTTCAGCTTTCATATGCATCCACTTCCATGGTATAATTATTATACCTGAGCAATGTTTTAGTCAAAACGCATTTCCACTTCGACCCTGAATCATAATTTGCCTATCCCTTTTCTGTTTTCTTTCCCAATTCAAGAACGATTCAGGCAACCTGACCATGGAAACGCTGGAAAAAATCGCCACGCCGTTCGGCCTCAAGGTTGTCTTTCTACCGGAAGAAAGGCCCCGGCGGTTGTTCCCAGCGCTTCAAGGACCTGGGCTGCGGAGAGTTGCTTTGATTTGTCATCGGATAGAAAAGGTTTTGAATTCATAAGGCTTCCCATCGTAAAGGTTAAGAAATGATCCCGGCACAGCAATGAACCTTTTATGCTATTTTATATATCTACCGATTCCTTTTAAAAACGCAAGTTTGAAGTGAAATAAGGCACGGAATAGGGCATTAAATTCAGGACTCTTGATCTCTGCTTAGGTTTTTTCAAGGAAGGCGTGCAAAAACCCCTCTTAATTTCATATAGTTGACGTCTTCTTGATGAATCCAAAAAAGTAGTTGCAACCGGAAAGTAGGCATGGCACCTTTTGCATGATATTTCTGATAAAAAAAGAAAGGAAAGGTCCCATGCCACAGCTGATATTACCCATAATCCCAAAAGGAGCAACAGAAATCAACCAGTTGGTAAGTGTCTACCGTGATGAAGATCGGTGGACATATTTTGTTGGCACTTATCCGATTTTTAGCCATGAGAAAACAGACCATCTACTCTTCAAGATAATTACTGGTCAGCTGATTGAAGCAGGCGCTTGTCGTCAGATCCAGATAATAAAGACCTTCGGCGTAAGCAAGAACAGTGTTATTCGATCGGTCAATAAACTTCGGAAAGGTGGCATTGAAGCCTTTTTCAAGAAACGTCCTGGACGTCGGGGTGGTAATGTATTGACCCCGGAAGTGATTGAAAAAGCGCAAGGCTTGCTTGATGAGGGTTACAGCAGGGTTGATGTTTCTTCGGAGTTGAATGTTAAGTATGACACCATTCGCAAAGCGATAGGCGCAGGTCGGTTATCGGAACCCGGGACTCAGGAGACCGTCATCAGTAAGTCGTCGCGTACCGTTGTAGATAGAGCGGCTTCTGAAGGTATGGGAGTTGCCTGTACCCGGGTTGAGGAGCGAGTTCTGGCATCCTTGGGGAAATCTATGGGAGCCACGATTCATTTTGAATCCTGCCTGGATGTCCCCAAAGGGGGTGTTCTGTGTGCGATTCCAGCACTTCTGGCCAATGGTTTGCTGCATGGGGCAGAGCAGTTTCTAGGTATGGTTAGCGGTTACTATACGATTTATCATGTGCTGCTCCTCCTTGCGCTGATGGCTTTGTGCAGAATTAAGACAACAGAAAAACTTCGAGGACATGCCCCTGGAGAATTTGGAAAACTGCTGGGGTTGGATCGAATTCCCGAAGTCCGTTGTCTGCGCAAGAAAATGAGTGAATTGAGTGCCAATGACGGTGCAGAGCGCTGGGCCGCCCATTTGGGCAAATACTGGATGGAATTGGAACCTGAATCAGTGGGTGCTCTTTATATCGACGGACATGTGCGTGTCTACAACGGTGGTTTGACGCAACTGCCTCGTCGTTACGTTTCCCGTGAGCGCCTTTGTTTGAGAGGTATCACCGATTACTGGGTCAATGATTCTATCGGCCGTCCGTTTTTTGTGATCGAAAAAACCATCGATCCGGGATTACTGGAAACGTTAAGGAAAGACATTGTCCCCCGGTTGCTCAATGACGTTCCCGGTCAACCAAGCGATCAGGAATTGGATGAAAACCCATGGTTATGTCGATTTATTCTGGTTTTTGACCGGGAAGGCTACAGTCCATCGTTTTTTGCTGAAATGTGGCGCAACCATCGTATCGGCTGTCTGACCTATCACAAGCATCCGGGAGCCCCCTGGCCGGAAGAGTGGTTCAGCAATCACCAAGTCGCCATGCCGGCCGGTGAAGTCATAGATATGCATCTTTGCGAACTGGGCAGTTATGTGGGTTCCGGCAAAAATGCCATCTGGATGAGAGAGGTCCGCAAACTGACTGAGTCAGGCCACCAGACCAGTCTTGTCAGCACGGCCTTCGACCTGCCTCATACCCAACTGGCAGCCCGCATGTTCAGCCGATGGTCTCAGGAAAACTTTTTCAACTACATGATGCAACATTTTGATATTGATGTTGTTTTGGAATATGGAACCACTGAGTTTCCTGAGACCGAAAAGGTGGTGAATCCTGCTTGGCGAGAGTTGAATCGATCCCGGAACTCCTTGCAGAACAAGCTTCGATATCGGCGTGCTCGTTTTGCGGAGTTAACACTTCATCCTGAAACCGAAGAAAAGCCCGTCAAGTTTGGGAAGTGGCTCAAGAAAAAGGCCGATCTGTTAGAGGAGATCGAAAACTACGAACATCAACTGGAGAAACTAAAAGCAGAGCTCAAAGAAACACCAACGCATATTACATGGGGTGCGCTTGAACACAAAGACAAGTTTTTGCGGTTACTTCCGGGAAGGAAGCGCCTGATGGACACCATCCGAATGATTGCTTATCGTGCTGAAACAGCAATGTTGGGATTGATTAGCGGTCCCACAGTGAACCCAAGTACAGCTCGCCGTCTGCTTCAGGATCTCTTTGTGACAGAAGCCGATATCCTTCCCGAACCTGAAAAAAATCGCCTGAATGTAAGGGTGCACAACGCTTCTAGACCGGCGGCCAATAGAGCCCTTGAACAGCTGTTTGAACATCTCAATCATGCCAAGGTAAAATACCCCGGCACTGACATGCAACTTGTCTATCAAATAGGGGGTTTTTCCAGCTCAAATCCCAGACAAGGTGCCATTTGATTTTCCTGGAGGTAAGGAGTCCTGAAATTCCGCAAATGTGTCCGCGTCACAAAAACCCTTGCAATTTTAAGGCAATCTGTTATCAATGGTTTCTAGCTATCTCGGCTGGTTACATGCGCCGGGGTCTTGCCGATTTTAGGAACTTCACTTTCAACCGATCAGCACAGGAGGGAGAAACATTTCCGGCCGTGCGAAAAAATCACCCAATAGCGTTGTCTGCAAACATAGACCTGAGAGGCCTGAAAATTGTGCCGGGAATGCCTACGGCAGATCATCCAAAGGACTTGCAACGCCCTCGCCGCTTTGCTGCAACATGTGGGTATAGATGAAATAGTCTGTCCCCAATTACATGAAAAGCAGCGCCCGCTGAAAAGCGGCGTTAGAGCGCAAAGGAAAATCACATGGCTTGGCAAAATAGGGAAATAATCAATCCTCTAAAGTTTAAATGTGGCTGGTGTGGGAGCGTAGTTGAATGGGTGCATGGTTACTATACGGGAACTGGAACTGCCGATCCCAAAATCTACGTTTGTCCTAACTGTGATAATCCATCTTTTTTCAAGCAGGGTGCCCAGATTCCAGGAGTTTCAGCGGGGAAGAATGTCGGGCATCTGCCGCAAGACGTTGATGCACTATACAAAGAAGCTCGCGCGTGCTGTTCAGCTTCCTGCTACACGGCGTCGGTACTGCTCAGTCGGAAGCTCCTCATGAATATTGGGGTGGCACAGGGAGCCGATCCAGGAAAGCCATTTGTCTCTTACATCGAGCATCTAGCATCGAACGGATATGTTCCGCCGAATGGACGGGGGTGGGTAGACCACATCCGAAAAAAAGGTAATGAAGCTACGCATGAGATCGCAATGATGAGCAGGGAGGACGCTGAGGAACTCATCACCTTGTCAGAGATGTTGCTTAAGTTTATTTACGAGTTCCCAAATCGTGTTCTGACCTCGTCAGCCGTAAATCCCTAACCACGCCATTCACCAGATGAACTGGTGATGACGGACCGTTATCAGCGAAAACCACGTATGAGACATAAGAGAAGAAAGCGAGAAACCAAAACCGCTAAAAGGAGGGGCTGCGAGTCGCTATTCCCCTCACATCAACGTTTGATACTCATTCCCTTAAGAGGCATCACGTCATGAGTCTCTCCCCGCGTACAACGCACACATACCACGTGTTTCTGGCTTCACCAGGTGATGTCGAGGAGGAGCGGCAGTACGTGCGCAACTTTTTCGACGAGTACAACCGCCATACGGCCCACATCTGGAATGCCAGATTCGAAGTTGTTGATTGGGAGAACTACTCGACGATCGGTGTGGGCCGCCCGCAGGAGTTAATTACCCAACAAACACTGGAGAAGTATAGAGGTTCACTGGCTCTGGTGATCGGCATCATGGCCCAACGGTTCGGATCAAGGACGGGCAAGGCTGAATCGGGGACCGAAGAGGAATTCAATTGGGCCATGCAAAGCCACCACGCCACGGGCTTTCCCGAGATCAAATGGTTTTTCCGCAAGATCGACAAGTTGGATGGATTGCCCACCGATCCAGTCGAAGCAGTCAAGGCGATTGAGCAATGGCAAAAGGTGCTCGCGTTTCGGAAGCGAATGCAGGAACCGAGCAACCCGGTCTTGTATTCCGAGTACCCCGGCGCGGCCGCCTTTGCTGGTGTGTTTGAACGCGACCTCAATCACTGGCTGTCCGATGACTCCCGGCCCTGGGTGGTCCATCGCCCGATTCCAGCTAAAAGCCAAATCGCTTCGGTGTCGCTTCCCGCTGAGTACTTCGAGAATGTGGAACGAGAGTTTCGCCGTCTCGACATTGCCGGAATTGACAACGACCGGACATTTGAGATTCCGCTCAGCGAGATATACGTGCGCTTGCGCGTCATGTTTGACGAGGACGCCCCGGAAGAGACCGAAGCCTATGATTCCGGTGCTATCGATATCCAGACGGCCTTGATGCGATACGAGAAGCTGGTGATAGTCGGTGATCCAGGCAGCGGGAAGTCGACGTTTCTCAAATACATCGCTCTGATGATCGCCCGTTCGATATTACAGGGGAATTCAGGGATCGCTCGTGAAAAGCTCTCCCTTGAGGAACCACTGCCGATACCGGTTTTCCTGTCATGTTGGGACCTGGTGGATTTCCTGAAGCAACGGGACAAAGTGCGCTTGAGTTCACTGTTGGAGTTTGTCGCGGATCGTCTCACGGCCTCCGATTTCTCGATCACGACAGAAGATGTGGGAAGACTACTCACCTCTGGCCGTTGCTGTCTGCTCTTTGACGGACTGGACGAGGTGCCGACGGACGCAGGGCGGGCGGCAGTAAGCCGTATGTTGGAGGATTGCGTCGATCGGTATGCCGACAATCGTTTCGTGGTCACCTCACGCATCCGAGCCTACACGGGTGATACCATCCTGAAAGGTCAATTCGGACGTTGCGATATCCAACCTTTTGATGCCAATGACCGAGCGCAGTTTACTCGGAACTGGGTCGCGTTGCTATTCGGCGTATCGCCCGGTGTTGTGGAAAAAAGCGGGACGGACCCAGCGCGCGAATTCATGCACCTTAAAGACGGCATCGAGAACAGCGACCGCGTTCGTCCTCTGGCAGTGAACCCCTTGCTGCTAACGGTGATCGCAATCGTGCATTGGAACCGCAAACGTCTGCCCGAACAGCGAGTCGAGTTGTACGACGAGTGCGTAGATGTTCTGTTGGGGCAACGCAAGGAAGCCGAACACATCCAGATCACTCGCAAAACTGCGGCATTGGATGACGTGCGCGAAGATCAGGTGTATGAAGAACGCGCCTGGGTCCGTAAGCGATTTGCGGAAATTGCCTTGCATATCCTGAGCTTGGACAGCGAAGACGACGAAGCATCCAAGGCGGAAGTGATCAGACTTCTCGCGCCTCGTTTCCTCGACCAAGGCGCGGCAAACGTCGAGCAGGCTTCAGCCCGCGCGGAGCGGTTCCTGGAGCGTCAAGAACTACGTAGCGGGTTGCTGGTCTGTCGTCGTGCCCAAAGCTACCGCTTCGTTCACCTTACCTTCCAGGAGTATCTGGCCGCATGGCAACTCTCGAATATGGACTTCGAGAGGGTGACAGCCCTCATTCATCCTCGATTGCGCTTGGCGAAGTGGTTCGAGACATTGCAGTTGCTTGGCGCTCAATGGGCGATCGGGTCCGATGACAAAGCGGATCGCTATGTCGCATGGCTGTTGAGCCAGCGAGGAACCTCCATTGCCGATCAGGCCCCGGTCGTGGCCCTGTGCGCCAACGTGGTCAAAGACATCAGTGGCGTCACGGAAATGCAGCAGGACACACGCAAGGCCTTCTCGGAGGCAGTTGAAGCAACGCTTGATGCGTTCGACAAAGGGTCGGGCGTCCCTGCAAAGACCCAACTCGAGATAGTCGAAGCGCTGGGCGAACTTGGCGCCGCAGTCAAGTCTCATTTAATCGACGCCACAAAGGCTAGCGTATTCCCAGTTCGCTGTCGAGCGATCGAAATGCTGATGCCCCATTTGTCCGACGACGAGTTGTTTGCCTTGGAACACATCTTCAGAGATCGCAGCAAGGAGCCAATCAAATTGTATCTGGCAGCTCTGATTGACCGCGACCAAAGCCGGGCAGAACGTTTCTTCGAGACCATTCAGCCACAGGATTACTATAACAAAATCCCTGAGGCAGTGCTCGAACTGCCACAGAGCATGCAATGCACCGCCTCTAGCATTACCAGAAGCGCTTTGGTAAAACGGGCAACGAACCATTACTGGTATGAAGACCGAGTAGCTGCCGTTCGCAGATTGGCCGAGATGTTGCCGGACGAGACCACGCGAGAACTGCTCGCCGGTTTGGTGGTCGATACACGCTATAAGGACGTTCGTAGCGTTGCGCTTCAGACGTTGGTCGAGAAGTGGCCGGACGAGACCACGCGAGAACTGCTCGCTCAGCGAGCCGTCCAGGATGACGACGCCCATCCCCGGTGCGCGGTGCTTCAGGCGTTGGTCGAGAAGCGGCCGGACAAGGCCCTGCGCGAACTGCTCACCCAGCGAGCCGTCCAGGATGACCACGAAATTTCCCGCTCCGCAGCGCTTCAGACGTTGGCCGAGAAGTGGCCGGACGAGACTACGCATGAACTGCTCACCCAGCGAGCCGTCCAGGATGACCACGAAATTTCCCGCTCCGCAGCGCTTCAGACGTTGGCCGAGAAGTGGCCGGACAAGACTACGCTAGAACTGCTGGAATCTCAAATATCTTCGGTTAAGAGTATGTGGCATCATCAAACAATTGACATGGCCATCAAATCGTTGCGCCAGAAGCTGGCGGACTGAGTGTTTGAATTCCGGGGACATAAGAGGTCGTGGGGCCGCGTGGGGTCGTGACGCCCTTAACTTATTAACTTGATAGGCAATTCCTGGAATGCTGTACTTAATTCCTGAAAATGTGCTCAGGTTTCCAAGGTTAGGTATGTGTTGGTGGTGGTGAAAAGGGGTCACACCTATTTTATTTGACACCCAATACATGCCATCACGCCATACAGCAAGGAAGATAAATAGGTGTGACCCCTTTTGGTGTGACCCCTTTTCTTTTTTCTTTTCTTTTTCTGAAACGTTCACCGGTATGCGCCCGCCCAGGGCGGTGTCGCCGTCAGCCGCACAAACCTCCCCCCTACCCGAAATACGTTGACAATGTATATACGTGCTATTAAAATTCTTATATGGATATTATCTGGGATAAAGAGAAAAACAGTTGGCTTCAGGTGAACCGAAGGATTTCTTTTGAAGAAATATCCGGCAGACTATTAAACGGGAATTACATCGATATTCTTGAAAATCCAACAAGAGACAACCAGATGTATTTCATAATGAAAATCTATGACTATACATGGATTGTTCCATTCTTGATTGATGAAAAAGAGAGGATCGTTCTGAAAACCGCGTTTCCAAGTCGAAAATTCCATGATAGATATGGAGGAAGAGATGAATAATTTAACCAAGGAAGAGAGAACGATTGAAAACAATATTGATTCTCTGGTTCCCATATCGGGGGATAAACGGGAACGCGTTGAATCTATTATGGGACGGGCAAGAAAGAATAAATCGATTAGCCTGAGAATCGCTGAATATGATCTTGAGAAGCTGAAAGAGAAAGCAAAAAGCGATGGAATCCCCTATCAGACACTCATTAGTATGGTCCTCCATAAATACATAACGAACGAGTTGGTTGAAAAGAGCGAACTACTAAAATCTATTCAACTATTGCGGAACAAAGAGGCTTTCTGATTTCTGTATATGCGTCCTTCTTGTATTGCAGCAAGGCTATTTGTACGTTCTACCCTTTCGGACCCTTTTTTTCGGTCCATTCCAATCAATTTCAACAAACAACAGGTACAAACATTTCCGGGACAAAATCGGGATCCTTGACAGAAAAGCGTCCGGGTTTTATGGTGGTGAATCTTTAACCGACGAGCATCCTTCGCAGAAAGAAGCATTAGAAGGGACTCACAGTAGAAGGAGTCACATGCGGACCGCCTTTATCCTCAGCTTTGTGGCGAATCTGGTCCTCGCCCTTGTAGCCCTGATCCTGTCGCCTGCAACGGTCGCCATCCACTTCGGTTATGGGGGTGAGCCCGACGGCTGGGCCCCGGCTTATGTGAGTGCCCTGATCATGGTCGGGGCCAATGGTGTCCTGTTCCTCTTGCTCTGTTTTATCCCCCGCCTCATCCGAAAAACGCCGGCCCGCTGGATCAATCTTCCCAACAAGGAATACTGGTTGAGGGAAGAAAACAAAAACAAAATGTTCTCTCTTCTTACGGAAATGTCGTTTCAGTTCGGCACTCTCACGTTCATTTTTATGTTCGTCGTGGGGTTGCTTTCGCTCCAGGCCAACCTATCTAACCCCGTGCGCCTTCGAACGAGCATTTTCTGGTGGCCCTTGGGGATGTACATGGCTTATACGGTCTTTTGGGTGGTGAGACTCATAAGGGCCTTTCGGATTCCGAAAGCTGGATTTCGCTAACAAGACCTTTAAGATCTTTGCGTAACGGCTCCTCTACAGATGTTCCTGATTAAATCGGTCTTTGTGTTTTGATATGACGTCTTGTCACTGCCTCTGGATTTAACGGGGCCAATCGCAACCCTAAGCCACTTTGAAGGTCAATCAAATGTCTGATTATGGGTCAACCAATGAAACTGCTGTGAAGAAAGCACGCGCGCTGGAAGAGGAGGTCTCCAGGCGGAAGGATCTGGAAAAGACCCTCGAACAAACGGAGGCCTTCTACGCGTACCTGGTCGAGAACGCTCATGACATCATCTACAAGATCGACTTGGAGGGTCGGTTCACCTTTTCCAACCCCGCTGCCGTTCGTGCCACCGGTTTTTCCGAGGCTGAACTCATGGACAAACGATATCTGGACCTTATTCATCCGGACCATCAAAGGAAGGCCGCGGCCCTTTATCTCTCTCAGTACAAAAAAGAAATCGAGAGTACCTATTTCGAGTTTCTGATGATTCGAAAAGACGGCGGGGAGGTCTGGATCGGACAGAATGTTCAGATCATACGAGACGGCAAACGGATTGTGGGCTTTCATGCTGTTGCCAGGGACATCACCCGGCAAAAGCGGGCCGAGAAAGAATTGAAGAAGGCCCAACTGGTACTGGAAGGCAAAATCAGGGAGAGGACCACCGAACTTGAAAGGGCCAACAGGGAATTGAAAGAAGAAGTCAGTCAACGAAAGGCCTCGGAAGACAAATTGAGGTGCGCTTTGGGTGACCTTGAGTTTTTGTCCGTTACGGCCATGGAATTTCTTACCCTTTCGCCCAATGCGGACATCTATCCATTAATCGGAAAAAGGCTCGGGGAAATCGCAAAGCGCGCCATTATCATCGTCAATGATTATGATCCGGAGTCCAATCTGTTCTATACAAAATCAGTCGAGGGATTGGGGAAATCCGCCGAACGGATTCTAGGACTGCTGGGAAGAAACCCGGTGGGAATGGTCACTGAATTGAATGATAAGGAGGCAAAAAAGGCTCTGGAAAGCGGTAGGCTGGCGACAGGTCCAAAAGGGCTTTACGGACTTTCTCTTGGGGCTGTGCCCAAGAGCGTCTGCTATGCCATCGAGAAATTTCTGAGTCTGGATCAGATATTGGCTATCGGCTTTTCCAGAAAGGGTGAACTTTTAGGCAGCGCCATCATTCTTACCCGCCAAAGCGCAACAGGGGAAACGCTCTGGGACAGGCGTGAAATGATCGAAACATTTATCAATCAGGCCGCGGTGGCACTGCAGCGGAAGCGATTTGAGACGGCCCTTCGAGAAAGCGAAAACCGTTATCGCCTCCTTGCGGAAAATGTGAAGGATGTTATTTGGAATCTCAATCTGGAAACCTTGCGCTTCACCTACATCAGCCCCTCCGTCCTGGCCATGCGAGGGTTTACGCAACAGGAGGCCATGGGCATGAGTCTGGACCGGCATCTTCCCCCTGAATCCCTGGAGAGTGTTCGGCAACTTCTTTCGGAAGAACTGGCAATGGACGACGCTGAGGGGATCGACCCCAATAGATCGAGGACAAGGGAGTTGGAACATTATCTTAAAGACGGCAGCCGCGCATGGGCCGAAGCGACCATGACCTTTGTTCGGGACGAAACAGGCCGGCCCGTTTCGGTCTTGGGCGTAACGAGGGATATCAGTGAACGAAAGCGGGCCGAGGCGGAAAAAACGGTACTGACGGCAAAACTTCAACAGGCCCGTAAAATGGAAGCCATCGCCACCCTTGCGGGAGGGATCGCCCACCAATTCAACAATGCTCTTGCAGTGATTATGGGCCGACTTGAGATGCTGGAGGCCGATCCCGTTAAAGAATGCAAGAATGCCATTGAGCCCATGAAGGAGACGGCCACTCATATGGCAGCGCTGACCAACCAACTTCTGGCTTATGCAAGGGGAGGGAAATACCGGTCGAAAACCGTGAATATGCGGGATTTTGTAAAAGAGACCCTGCCCCTGATCCGTCATTTGATCAAACCTTCCATCAACGTTAAAATGGATCTGGACCCGGCCACTTCCAGTGTAAAGATGGATTCCACCCAAATGCAGATGGTCCTGTCTGCCGTTATGTTCAACGCCTCCGAATCCATAGATGGCGAGGGATATATTTCCATATCGTGTCTGAACGAAATGATTGGAAAGGAGATGATCACGAGGTTCCCCGGGCTCAAAACCGGATCTTATGTCAAGTTGACCGTGACGGATGACGGGAAAGGAATGGACGAAAAAACGAAAGATCGGATTTTTGAACCCTTTTTCACCACCAAATTCCACGGTCGGGGACTGGGGATGGCAGCTGCCTACGGTATTGTAAAGAACCACAATGGCTGGATCGGGGTGGACTCCGAGCCCAGCAGAGGGACTCATGTAAGAATCTATCTGCCTGTGATAAAACAGAAGGCGGATGAAAGTGCACAAAACGGCCCTGCCATCAAGAGAGGCTTCGGAACAATTCTTTTGATTGAAGACGATGAGATGGTCATGGAAGTCACTCGCGAGGGGATTCAAAAGATGGGCTATGAGGTTTTAACGGCCTCTACGGGAAAAGAAGCCGTGGAACTGCTTAGAACCTTGAAAAAGGCCATTGATTTGGTCCTTCTGGACTTCAAACTACCCGATATGGAAGCGAAACAAGTTTATTCGGAGCTGAAAGCCCGTCGCCCGGGTCTCAAAGTGATTGTCTGCAGCGGCTACTCCATAGACGGGCCGGTCCGGGAGATTCTGGAAGCCGGAGCGGACGGATTTCTGCAAAAGCCTTTCCGCTTTGCGGTCCTGTCCGAGAAAATTGATGAAATCATCCACGGATCAGGTGATCAAAATCCGTCTTTTCAAATTTAAGCAGAATTCGTCCCTCTGGAACATCGCCGACATTTGTGGTATGTGTGTTCCGCTACGGATACCAAAGAAATGAAAAGAATATAGGGATGTGTTGACCCGACATATCCGATGATTTCAGTATTTCCATTTTGAGTAAGGAGAATCGAAACATGGCCCGGGATAAAAAATATTGGAATGAAGAAATGGAGACGTTGACGCCGGAAATGTTCTCCCAAATCCAGGAAGCAAGGCTCATGAAACAACTGGATTATGTGTGGAAAAATTCCGCCTTGTATCAGGAAAAATACAAAGCGGCGGGTATCGAGCGCGGTGACATTAAAACCCTTTCGGATCTTCCCAAGGTCCCCTTCACGGAGAAGTACGAAATACGGGAAAGCCTTGCTGCGTCGCCACCTCTCGGAAAGCACGCCTGCGTCGAAATGAAAGAAGTCATCCGGATTTACTCCACCAGCGGCACCACCGGCAATCCCACTTATATCGCGCTCACCTCCCATGACCGGGATGTATGGGCTGAAGGGGCCATGCGGGCCATGTGGGCCTGCGGCATGCGGCCGGAGCATATCGTACCGCTTCCCATCGGGACTTTTTTTATCGCCGCTTCCTACGGCGAGGCCATCGAAAGGCTGGGATCCACCCTGGTGCCGGTGGGGATCGGCGCCACCGATCGTTTCTTGGGCGCCGTCAGAAATCTGGGCGCCGACTATGTTTTGTCAACAGCGTCATTTCCCCTGTATTTGATCAATTATTGCGAAAAAAAGGGGATTGACGCATCGGCTTTGGGCATCAGAGGCTTTATGCTGGGTGGCGAGCCGGGGGGTGGTATTCCCCATATTCGGAGGAAGATTGAAGAGGCTTTCGGCGCCACGGTTCAGGAGTGCATGGGGAATGGCGACATGATGGGGCTCATGTGGGGGGAATGCGAGCATCAAAACGGCATGCATTTTATCGGTCAGGGCATTGTGCACCCGGAGGTGATCGATCCCGAGACCGGGGAGGTTCTGAAAATTAAGGAAGGACTCACCGGGGAACTGGTGTATACGTCCCTGGACCGGGAATCCCAACCGCTGATCCGCTTCAGGACCCGCGACCATATTTTGGTGACGCAGACCCGTTGCGATTGCGGTCGAACCGGCTTCTGCATCAAATGTATCGGCCGGACCGATGATATGCTCATTGTTTCAGGGGTCAATGTCTACCCCTCCGCCATACGGGATGTGGTGGGCACGCTGCTGCCGAGGGTCACCGGTGAAATTCAGATTCAGCTGCAGGAGCCGCCCCCGTCGGCAGCGCCACCTCTCAAAATCAAGGTGGAACACGGCGATGAGCCGGGTGATTTGACGGTTCTCAAAAGAGATATTGAGAAGTCCATACGGGAGAAACTGATTTTCAGTTCGTCAGTGGAACTGGTTCCCCCCGGAACCCTTCCAAAGTTTGAATACAAGGCAAAACTTGTAGAGCATGCCTATGAGAAATAATCCGGTCTAAAATTAGTTGACAAATTGTATTTTTGGAAAGTATGCTGGTTATGCAAAGATTTCCGTCTCTTTCAAAGCATACTTTTCAACTTCAAAAAACCATTCCGAAGGAGCCGCCTACTATGAGCGAAAAATCCGATATCAGAGTTCTACTTATTGATGATGAAGAAACACTTGTTGAGTATCTCTCAAAACGTCTTTTGAGAGAGGGGTACACGGTAAAGGCCACTTTCTCGGGCGAAGAAGCCGTTGAGGTTGCCAATAATGAGGATTTCGATGTGGCCGTTGTGGACCTGAAAATGCCCGGGATGGACGGGGTCGAGACCCAGAAAAGGCTCAAGAAAGTGCAACCCTTTCTCGAGAGCATTGTGCTGACCGGACACGGAACCATTGATACCGCTTTGGAAAGCGGCAAGGAAAATGCCTTTAAGTATCTTTTGAAACCCATTGAATATGATAATCTGGTTGAGACCATTAACGAGGCTTATGAGCATAAAGTGCAGTTGCAGAATGCCAAATTCAAGGAAGAAGTGGAAGAAATTTATCGCTCAGGGCTGGGTGCCAGGGGTATCAAAAAGGCCATGAACAAATTACGCAAAATTTATGGAATCGAGTGAGATACTCCAGGAAAAACTAAAAAAAACAAACGAGGGCCTCATAGATCAAGAAGAGGCGCTTTATCAAACCAGTGGCTTTCTGGAAGCCGTTCTGGAAAATTCGAAAGACATGATTTTCAGAACGGATTCGGAAGGTGCACTGGTTTTTTTTAGCAAGGGCGGAGAATCGGTTCTGGGGTATGAATTCGAGGAACTGTCCGGCCGTAAAATAGCTGAGCTGGCCGATGATCCCCATGATTTCGAAAGCCTTTTGTCGGGTTGCATCCAAAAAAAGGAGTCGGTTAAAAAGGAAGTCCCTTTTCGCCATAAGACCGAGCGCATCGTTTATTGTCGAATGAGGCTGGCACCTTTGACCGGCAGCCACGGAGAGATTGTCGGCGTGGCGGGTGTGTGCCGGGACATCACCGCCTGGCGGAAGTTCAAGGCAGACCTTATCCGAGTGGATCGTCTGGCGGAAGTGGGTCGCATCGCTTCGGGGATTGTCCATGAACTCAACAATCCGGTGGCGGTGATCGGTGAGATTTCCGGCTGGATCGGAGCGGTGGCCAGCGATGCGGAAGGACTGGGGGAGGAAGACCGGGAAGAAATCAAGACATCTGTTGGGCATATCGGTGAACAGACCAAGCGGTGCCGAAATATTACCGGCCAACTGTTGAATTTTGTTCGGGAATCCAAACTGAGCACCACATCACTGGATGCCCATGAACTCCTGAAGGAGACGGTCAATCTGCTGACCCCTGAATTGAAATTCACGGATGTTGAAATTGTTTACAATTTCATGGAAAGCCCCATATTCATTGATTCCGACAAGCAATTGCTGGAGCAGGTTTTTGTGAATTTCATATCCAACGCCGTCTATGCGGTAAAGGAAAAGGGGAAGAAAAGAGGTCGAATTACCCTGGAAACCTATTTGGACGACACCGGGGATCGTACCATGGTGGAAATTAACATTTCAGATACCGGTGTCGGTATTTCCAAAAAAGATCAGAAAAGCGTCTACGAGTATTTTTACACCACAAAACCACCCGGCAAGGGAACGGGCCTCGGCCTTCCCATCAGCCGTGACATCATTGAAAATTTAGGGGGAAGCATATCATTTGTAAGTGAGCCGGGAGAGGGCACGACCTTCACCGTCCGATTACCGGTTTCCTGAAAATTTCACATTAGCCAGACAGCATCGTATTGTTACCTTGTTAATTTTGACCATTCTCTTAAACACTGCAATGAAAGGGGTCATTTTTGAAGGAGCATTCGGCGGAAGAAAAAACTTTCGAACCTGCAAATGCGTTTGGCGACAGTCCCGGCAGCCCGTCCGAGCACCCCGCCTCAAGACCCATTTTTTCACGTATCATGACGTTTATCGCCCTGTTAGGCCTCTGGGTGATTCTATCCGGAAAATTTGATTCGTTTCACTTGAGTCTCGGGGTTATTTCCTGCGTTATTGTAAGTCTGTTTTCCGGCGATCTTCTATTTCCCGAAGCGAGAACCGGAGGGCTCTTCCGGCATACACTGCAGGTGATCAACTATGTGCCATGGCTCTTGTATCAGGTGGTCCTGGCGAACCTTCATGTCCTGTATCTGGTGTTCCATCCCCGCATGATGGATTTGATCGATCCTCAGATCATTCGATTCGACAGTACACTCAAAAAAGAAATCTCCCTGGTCACCTTTGCCAATTCCATTACCCTGACCCCGGGCACCATCACCATGTATGTCTCCGTGGAAGGTGCGTTTCAGGTGCATGCCATCGACAAGACGTCCGGCGACCCGCTTCCGGGTGAAATGGAAAGAAGGATTGCAAGGGCCTTTGAGGAAGAATGATGGGACATGTTTTTTTATATGCCGGTCTTTTTTTGTGTCTGCTGATGGTTGCTTCGCTCTATCGCTCGGTTTTCGGGCCTACCATTCTGGATCGCCTGATCGGTGTCAATGCCATCGGTAGCAAGACCGTTATTCTCCTTCTCTTAATCGGTCTTGTTTATGAACGCCTCGATATGTTTGTGGATATTGCTCTGGCCTACGCGCTGCTCAATTTTGTGGCGGTCCTGGCGGCATCCAGATATTTCCAGAAACGCAAAGGGTTGTATGAAGAGCCGCCTTATAAGTGATGCAGGGGGTAGTGATCGGTGGACAGCGGTCCGAGAATAGTGGTCAAAGAGGTCTTTGATGATAATTGATGTGATGGTGATATTGCTGCTCATTTGCGGACTGGTTTTTTTTACCGGTGGCGCTGTGGGGATTCTTCGGTTTCCGGATTTTTATGCAAGACTCCATCCGGCCGGTATGATGGATTCCCTGGGATCTTTTCTCATGGTGCTGGCCGTCGCCCTTTTCAACCTGCATGAATTTTCATGGGGAACGGTTCTGACCAGCCTGAAAATACTTCTGATTGTGCTGTTCATTTTCATCCTGAACCCCACCGCCACCCATGCCATTGTGGATGCGGGATTCAGGGCGGGAATGCGGCCCTGGACCAAAAATGATATGGGGAAATAGACCATGATCTGGGAAATGGATCTGGCCATTTTGATTCTGGTGATTGTTGCGGCCATCGGCGCCATACAGGTGAAGGACCTGCTGGGGTGTGCCATTTTGTTCGGCGCCTACAGCTTTTTGATGTGCCTGCTCTGGGCTATTATGGGTGCGGTGGATGTGTCGTTTACGGAAGCGTCGGTCGGGGCGGGTGTGAGCACGGTTTTTTTCGTGGCGGCTGTATTTCGAACCACTCGGAGGACTAAGGATTGAAGGCGCTTGGCTTGATCATCGTTGTTCTGGTGGGGACGCTTCTGTTCTATTCCACACAGGACTTTCCCACCTGGGGCGATCCCGCATCCCCTGCGAGCACTCATGTGGCCGCCTATCATATGACAAAAGCCTTTGAAGAAACCTCCGTTCCCAATGTGGTGACGGCGGTGCTGGCCGATTACCGCGGGTTTGACACCATGTTTGAAACCGGCGTTATTTTCTGCGCGGGTCTGGGATGTTTTGTGCTTCTGAGGCTGTATCGAAAAAAGGATGATGACAGTTATTATCGGCATGTATCCACCGGCATCACTTTGCATATTAAAAAAGGGAGAATCCCTGATGCCTCCAGTGAGTTTGAACGGATCGATACCCTCTGGACGCCCTACGATCTGATCGTCAAGAATGTCTGCAGGATCCTGGCGCCTTTTGTCCAACTTTTTGCCCTTTATGTGATCGCCCACGGGCATCACAGCCCGGGCGGTGGTTTCCAGGGGGGGGTGATTCTGGGCGCCAGCGTCATTCTCATCGCCATCAGTCACGATATGCGCACGGCCCTGGGGCGCATCGGTGAAAAGACCATTCATATCTTGATGGCCGTGGGGGTGCTGATCTATTCGGGTACCGGCGCTCTATGCATTCTTCTGGGAGGGAATTTTCTGGATTACGCCAGCCTGAGCGGGATTTTGTTCACCGATAAAATCGAAGCCCGTTCATTGGGTATATTCGGTGTCGAAGTGGGTGTGGGGATTACGGTGATGGCGGTCATGATTTCCATTTACAACAACCTGAGCTCGGAAGGCAGACAGAATGAAGGATTATAGAAGATGAGCGATTTGATGGTGGCCATCCTGGGTAAATACAATTACTGGCTGTGCATCATCTTAATGATGATCGGCCTTTATGCCATGATCGCCAAGAAGAACCTCATCAAGAAACTGGTGGGGATGAATATTTTTCAAACCTCCATTATCCTTTTTTACGTCTCCATCGGGTGCAAAAAGGGGGCGACCATTCCAATCCTGGAGCACGGCGCCGGTCATCATGTGGTGGATCCGGCCCACTATATCAATCCTCTGCCCCATGTGCTGATGCTGACGGCCATTGTGGTATCCGTCTCCACTTTCGGGGTGGCCCTGGCCCTGGCCCTTAAAATATACCGTAAGCACAAAACCCTTGAGGAAGATGAAATTCTCATGCAATTGAGGTCGGAATGAGCCACCACTATCCCGTACTGATCGTCACCCTGCCGCTGTTGTTTGCCTTTGTGGTGAGTGGAGCGGCTTGGATTAAAAAGTCGTTTTGCTTTCCTCTGACCGTGGTGGGAATGGGGCTCTCCGCCTGGTTTTCAATATGTCTGCTGGGAGAGGTGGCCACAATCGGTCCCGTGGAATACCGGCTGGGAGGATGGGCCACACCCTGGGGCATCGGTTACCGGATCGATACCCTGAACGGTCTGGTGGTGGCGGTGGTGACGGTGCTGGCGTTTATCAACCTGATCGCCACCCGGAAGACCGTGGCCGAGGAAACGCCTGAAAAAGAAGGCGCCTTTTACAGTCTGTATCTGCTTTTCATAGTGGGGCTCACCGGTATTCTGGTGACGGGAGACCTGTTTAATCTCTATGTGTTGCTGGAAGTTGCATCCCTCACCAGTTACTCCCTCATCGGCATGGGATCGGGACGTGCGCCCCTGTCGGCGCTCAATTATCTCTTTGTGGGCACTCTGGGCGGATGTTTTTATCTGCTGGGAGTGGGGTATCTGTACATCATGACCGGTTCTCTCAACATGGCCGATGTGGCGACCCTTCTGCCGCCCCTGTTTAACAGCAGCGCCATTGTCATGGCGTTCATCTTCTGTATGGCGGGGGTGAGTATCAAGATGGCTTTTTTCCCTCTCCATATGTGGCTTCCCAATGCCTACGGAAATGCACCGACAGCCGTCGGAAGCCTGATTGCACCCCTGATGACCAAGGTCATGGTCTATGTGCTCATTCGGCTTATGCTCACCATCTTCTCCGTGGATTTTGCCTTCGTGATTCTCAAAATGGGAGCTCCCATGGTATGGATGTCGAGTCTGGCCATCGTAGCGGGGGCCGTGTTTGCCCTGGCTCAGAAAAATCTAAAGAGGATGTTCTGTTACATTGTCGTCTCTGAAATCGGCTACATGATGGGCGGCGCCTGGCTGGGGAACAATGCCGGCATGACCGGCGCCATTTTGCACATCCTTAATGATGCCATTATGACCCTGTGCCTCTTTCTATGTGCCGGTAGTATCTTCTATCGTACTCATGGATTGGAACTGGATCGTCTAAAGGGATTGTTTCGGAAAATGCCGGTGACCATGGCCTGTTTTGTAGCCGGCGCGTTAAGCATCATCGGCGTGCCGCCCACCTGTGGTTTTTTCAGCAAATGGTACCTCATCTCCGGCGGTCTCGCGGCGGGACAATATGTGTTTGTAGGGGCACTGCTGTTCAGCTCCCTGGTCAACGCCGTTCTTTTTTTCAGGGTCATTGAGATCAGCTATTACGGAGATTTTGAAGCGCATCACGGAAATGGTTCGTCCGGTGCGGCGATCGGGGAATCGCCCGCAAGCATGCTGGTGCCGTTGATTATGGTTTCCATCGGTCTGATCGTGGTGGGGCTCTACACCGGCGGTATTGTTAACCATCTGATTCATCCCATTGTGCAAAAGGCAGGGCTTTTAGGCTGATTCATGGAAACCATTCAATCCATAAAACCTCTGATTGCGGTTCTGGTGTCCATCTGTGTGGTTCCGCTACTGGTGCTGAGCAAGCGCCCCAATATGCGGGAGACCTGGACCTTTGCCGCCGCCATTGTTAAACTGCTGTTGGTTCTCTCCATGTTGCCCGTGATCCTTGCGGGCAATCAGATTGTCTATACCCTGGCAGAGGTGGTGCCGGGGGTGGCCATCCGGTTCCGGGTGGATGCGCTGGGGATGTTGTTCGCCTGTGTGGCGGCATCCCTTTGGATTGTGACCAGCGCTTATTCCATCGGGTATATGCGGGGGCTTGATGAACACAGTCAGACAAGGTATTTCGTTTTCTTTGCCCTTGCCCTGTCCGCCACCATCGGTGTGGCCTTTTCAGCCAATCTGCTGACCCTTTATCTCTTCTACGAGATGCTGTCCCTGGCCACATATCCACTGGTCACCCATCACCAGGACCGGGAAGCGCGGGCCTCGGGACGAAAATACCTGACCTACATTTTGGGGACTTCCATCGGCTTGGTGCTGCCGGCCATGCTGGTGTGTTACCACTTAACGGGAACGCTTGAATTTTCAAGCCAGGGGTTTTTGGCCGGCGCCTGCAACCGAGGGTTGGCAGCGGTTTTGCTGGTTTTTTTTATTTTCGGCTTTGCCAAGGCGGGCATCATGCCTTTTCACGGATGGCTGCCGGCAGCCATGGTGGCGCCGACCCCGGTGAGTGCGCTGTTGCATGCAGTAGCCGTTGTAAAGGTGGGGGTCTTCAGTATTGTCCGTATTTTGACCGGGGTATTCGGAACCGAGTTGCTGGGACAATTTGACTTGGGGGTTGTGGTCTGCGCCATTGCGTCGGTGACGATCATTGTGGCATCCCTCATAGCGCTGAGCCAGGATAATCTCAAACGAATGCTGGCTTTTTCAACCATCGGCCAGTTGTCTTACATTATTTTGGGGGTGGGGCTTTTGTCCCCCAAAGGGGTCACCGGGGGCATGCTGCATATTGCCATGCACGCATTCGGGAAGATAACGCTCTTTTTCTGTGCCGGCGCTATATTCGTGGCCACGGGGAAGCGGAATATCAGCGAAATGGTGGGTATCGGCAGGCGAATGCCCTGGACCATGGGCGCTTTTTTTCTGGGTTCGTTGAGTATCATCGGGCTTCCCCCCACCGGCGGATTCCTGAGTAAATGGTATCTGGTGCTGGGAACACTGGAAGCCAACCGGATCACCTTTCTGTTCGTACTTCTGGGAAGTTCCCTGCTAAATGCCGCCTATTTCATGCCGGTGGTGTACCGGGCTTTTTTCCCGCCGCCGGGGACGGCCATGTTTGAAAACAGGGTACAGGAGGCGCCTGTTTTCTGTGTGGCCCCACCGGTGATTACGGCGTTCATATCGGTGCTTCTGTTTTTTTACCCCGAACCTTTTTTCAGGCTGGCCGGTATGGCGGCCCGATTTTTCGCAGGGAATTAGGAGCCTAACCATGACGGAGTCTCATAAAGAAAAAATGGAATTGAGCCATGAACCGGTGCCGGGATACCGAAAGGCTTTTTTCATTGCTATTACGGTAGGTTCGCTTTACCTGGCGACAATTCTTTTGTGTACCCTGTTTTAATTGCGGATTGCGGAATGACTTAATTTTGGAGGAAACCCTGATGACAGAGCCCGAAACGGAATCCGGCAACAAAGAGAAACCTGAAAAAAAGTACCTCTTCGACAATCCCAAAAACGTCAAAATTCTGTTGGGTTCTTTTTACGGTTCCTTGGTGGTTCTGCTGCTGATTGAATTCTTGCTCCACAAACATCCCCATTTCGGCTGGGAAGCCTGGCCTGAGTTCTTCGCGGTCTACGGGTTCGTGGCATGTGTGGTACTGGTGATTGTGGCGAAATATTTTCTGCGGCCTCTGGCCAAAAGAGACGAGGATTATTATGACTGACGCGATTCCTCCGGTAATTATTTTTGTGGTGGGCGCACTGCTGATTCCCTTTATTCCGGAACGATTAAAAAGCGCCTGGCTGCTATTGATACCGGTGATCGGGTTCGTCAATCTGATGTATCTGGGTGAAGGGACCCATTTCACCATCGATTTTCTCGATTTTCACCTTGTGCTGGGACGGGTGGACAAGCTCAGCCTGCTTTTCGCCTATATTTTTCATCTCATCAGTTTTATCGCCATTTTGTATGCTCTACACGTGAAAGACAATCTTCAGCAAATGGCGGGCCTCATGTATGCGGGCAGCGCTCTGGGCGCCATCTTTGCCGGTGATCTCTTCAGCTTTTTCGTGTTCTGGGAACTATTGACGGTGACCTCCATTTTTTTGATCTGGAGCCGTCGAACGAAAGCCGCTTTGGGTGCGGGCTACCGGTACATGCTGGTTCATGCGGCCGGAGGGTTGTGCCTTCTGGCGGGCATTGTTATCCATGTGAATCAGACCGGGTCCATTCAGTTCGATTATCTGGGGCTTAACGGACCGGGAAGCTATTTCATTTTTCTGGGATTCGGTTTGAATTGTGCCTGGCCCCTGCTTCATCCGTGGCTGACGGACAGTTACCCGGAAGCGACCATCACCGGCACCATCTTTTTAAGTGCGTTCACCACAAAAGTGGCGGTATATGCCCTGGCACGGGGTTTTCCCGGCACCGGGGCCCTCATCTGGATCGGCGCTATCATGACCGGGTTTCCCATTTTTTATGCGGTCATTGAAAATGATTTGAGACGGGTCCTGGCGTACAGCCTGGTGAACCAGGTGGGGTTCATGGTGTGCGGTATCGGCATCGGGACGGCATTGGCCATCAACGGCGCTGTGTGCCATGCCTTTAATGACATCCTGTTCAAAGGGCTTCTATTTATGAGCATGGGTGCGGTCATGTACCGGACGGGCAAAATCAACGGCACGGATCTGGGCGGATTGTATCGCACCATGCCGCTTACCTGTATCTTCTGCATGGTGGGAGCCGCATCCATATCCGCTTTTCCACTTTTCAGCGGTTTTGTGAGCAAATCCATGGTAATGGATGCCGCCGCGAGCGGGCATATGCGAATTGTCTGGTTTATTCTGCTCTTTGCCTCCGCCGGTGTGTTTCACCATGCGGGTATTAAAATTCCCTATTTTGCCTTCTTTTCCCATGATTCAGGCATGCGCCCCAAGGAAGCACCCCTCCACATGTTGCTCGCCATGGGCATTGCAGCGTTTCTGTGTATTTTTATCGGCGTCTATCCCGCCCCCCTCTATGCACTGCTTCCGTATCCTGTTGAATATGTCCCTTATACGGCTCCCCATGTGGTGGGCCAAACGCAGCTGTTGTTTTTTTCCGCTCTGGCGTTTACACTGCTTTTGCGGGCCGGCATTTATCCGGCTGAAATCCGATGTATCAATCTGGACGCGGATTGGTTTTACCGCAAAGGGGGAAAGCTCTTTTTCCGATTTTGTGACCGTGTGTTAAATGGATTTAACCGATTTTGCGACCGTGTTTTTGTACAAGGTGTTGTGGGAACGATTGCTGTCATTTCCAAAGATATCGCCGCGCGACTCTCCCTGATTATTATGGTAACTCTCTGGATTATCATGGGGTTCAGGGGTGAACGGTTAAAAATGAAGAAAACGAATCTGTATGAAGATATGATGGGGGGGACTGTTCCCATCGGGATCGGTGCCGGTGCATCAACCCTGTTTCTCGTATTGATTTTTGTTTTTACATAAAACGGAGTTCCTGAAAAATGATTGCCTTTGATGAATTGAGAAAAATTTTGGTGCTGGAAGATGTCAGCAATTCCTTACTGGGAAAGATGGTCCCGTTGTTACAAATGCGCGTTTTCGGCGAAAGCGATATTATATTTCGGCAGGGTGATGATGCAGACCTGTTTTACATGCTGAAGGAAGGGAAGGTCCTGCTGGAAGTGGACGCGTCTGAAAGCATCAGTATTTCCTTGGGTGCCATGAAAGCGGGTTTTTCTTTTGGCTGGTCTTCTTTGTTTCCCGGTTCTACATACACGTCTACCGCCGTCTGCGTGGAGCCGACCGAAGTGATTGCTATTCCGGGCAGAGATCTTCTCCGTTTCATGGATGGAGATCATGATAACGGGTATGGTATCCTTTGGAAAATTGCCGCCATCCTCCGTCGTCGTCTTGGACGACGTACCGGTCAATTTCTACGGGCCATAGAGCAGCACCCTGATATTCAGAAAATATTTCAGGCTGATTTTGAAGGGCCTCCCGAGTTTTTTGCCAATATCTTCCTGAATTCGCCCATCGGCATTTTTATTATTCAAGATGGACAGTTTGTTTTTGCAAATCCCGAATTCTGCAGAATATCGGGGTTCAATGAAGCTGAACTGCTTCGCATGAAACCGCTGGACATTGTGCAGCGGGATGACAAGGCACACGTGAGAGAAAGCGCCATCAAGATGCTGAAGGGGGATATTCCGGGTCCCTATGAACACCGGATTATAACAAAACAAAATGAAATCCGGTGGATCGTTGAGACTGTGATATCCATTAATTACGAGGGACGGAAAGCTGTCCTGGGGTATTTCATGGATAACACCAAGTGCGTGCATGCCCAGGAAGCACTCGGTATTACGGAGGACAAGTTTCAAAAAGCGTTTCGTTCCAGTCCTGACTGGTTCGTCATTACCACGTTGGAGGACGGTCTTTATATTGACGTCAACGAAGCCTTTCTCTGGGCTACCGGCTATACAAAGGAAGAGATTCTGGGCAAGAGCGCCATTGATGTGGGTATCTGGGTAGATCCCCAAAAAAGAGCCGATATGGCCAAGATACTCCGTGAAAAAGGGATCGTTCGCAATATGGAGGTGGAGTTTCGCATGAAATCCGGGGAAGTCCGCCAAATGCTCTGGTCCGCTGAAGCCATCGACTACGGGGATGAAAAATGTCTGATAGCGGCCACACGCGATGTCACGGACCGGGTCCGTGCTCAGAAAGAGCAGCTGGGCCGGGAAAAACTGGAAGGGGTGCTGGAGATTGCCGGAGCCACATGCCACGAAATCAATCAGCCGTTGCAGTACATGTACCTGGTCCTCAGTGAAGCCATGAAAGAAAATCCCGACAGCAAGAATCTTATGGAGATCAAGAAGCAATGTGATCGCATCAAGCACATCACCGAAAAAATGGAGAGTATCACCGTTTGCCAATCAACCGATTATGTGGGCGGAAAGAAAATGGTGGATATATACGAATCGGCCAAGAACGGTGTGTGCAGTCTGGGGGATAGACCGGAGGAAAAAAAGGGCGTGTGATCACCGGTTCTCCCTCAGGACGCTGAATTCACATCAAGAAGCGTACTCCCGCAACTGATAATCCTCGCAAGACCAATCCCTTGCCCACTGATTTGTGGGAACAGGGCAGGGTAAGACGGATTTGTTTCCACTCATCGCATGGCCGTTTCCTGCCGGCTGTTTAAATTCAAAATAAAAATAATCTTTCAGAGGCACTCAGCTTCATACTTCCTTCATGATGGCTTGGTATGTTCATGTGTAAAAGGTGAGGGAAGGGTGATGGTCATCTTTCCCTGTTGAGCACTGAAATCATTTTTATGCAGGAGGCATTATCATGGAGAAAAGAAAGATTATTGCTTGTTCCTTGCTCGTCATGATGTTGGCAAGTTGTAACGGGATGTCCCATTCAATCCGTAAAGACGAGGTCACTTATCCTGAATTAGAAAAAATGGGCTTGTCTTTAGATCGTTATGAAATAAGAGAGTTAAGCATAAGTAAAGATGATGAAGCGAAGATAGCGACGTTGTTGGGTCATCCTCTGAAATACTATCCGGAAAATCTAACGTATTACCGTGAAATAAGACACCATTATGGGGAAATGGGGGATATTGTTCCTCTATACCAGGAGACGCCTTATGGCAGGTTGATTATTTTAGTGCGGATAAGGTGGAATTCCATTAATAAAATAATCGTCGTAGAAAATGTCACCAAAGAGGGGAAGCCTGTTGTGAACGATATTTTCCTGTCTCAGTTCCATGGCAAAACCGCGAGCAGTTCGTACAAGGTGGTCGAAACCCCTCAGGATCTTCTTGCTCTCCGGAATAATATCAGGCCCATTGCCGGGGAGCCTATGATTTCTCGGGAAATAGCGGGTCGGCTTCAAGAAGTAATGGCCATTCATGAGGTGGACAG
The DNA here is from genome assembly GCA_963663335.2 of Desulfatiglandales bacterium. Classification (GTDB taxonomy): domain Bacteria; phylum Desulfobacterota; class DSM-4660; order Desulfatiglandales; family Desulfatiglandaceae; genus NaphS2. Next base: position 868,078 of record CAXXLN010000003.1, read on the forward strand.
GTTTTAAGTGATCGTCCGGATATCCCTCTAATTGCGAACTGATTATCGGTTAACCCTATGCGAAATCACTGGATAAAATACCTTTTAGCGCTATCGGTTATGGTAATTTTCGTGACCGGATGTGCCACGTACCACGAGCTTCCCTTGAATCGGGTTAGTGTGGCCCGTAAACTCACCCCGCCGGACATGGAAACCATCAGGATTGAGGCCGGCGCCATAAAACACCCCATCCTGAAGCCCTTCCTCATAGATGACCGGGATGGACTTTCCCCCGAGGAGGCGGCATTGATTGCCCTCCTGGTCAACCCCAAACTGCGGGCCTTGCGGGACCAAAGAGGCGTGGCCGCGGCTCAACTCCTCGAGGCGGGCATCCTCCCCAACCCGCAATTGTCTTATAGTATGGACTTCCCAACATTCGGGGACACAAACGGTGCGACCAATGCCTTTGGCCTGGGCCTGGGATGGGACATCAAAACACTGATAACCCGGGGAGCCCGTGTGGATGCGGCAAAGGCCCGGGCATTTTCGGTGGATCTGGATGTGGCCTGGCAGGAATGGCAGGTGGCACAGGCGGCAAGGCAGCACGTATGTCGATTGAGCCTCTTGAAACAGCAACTATCCGTTGCTGAAGAGGGTCTGAAAGGTCTTCAAAAAAACCGGGATGCGGTGAAACAGGCCGTGGATATGGGAGACATGACCGCCATTGATCTGTCCGCCGCCGAAGCCGCCCTCCAGGGGGTTCATTTGACGCTTCTGGTTGCCAGGCAACAGATGAAAAAAGAGCAACTCGCCCTCAATCAATCCCTCGGTTTCGCTCCGGAACGTGTGGTTCCCCTTGAGGCTGGAGCAGGCCTCCCGGAGATTGCCATGCTGCCGTCCGTCACCACCGTCATGAACGGCATTGAGGATCGCCGTCTCGATCTTCTGGCCCTCAAAATGGGATATCAAAGTCAAGACGCCCGTGTCAGAGCGGCCGTACTGGCCCAGTTCCCAAAGATCAATATCGGGTTTTTACAGGCCCGCGACAACTCCAATGTGGGAAGCACCGGTTTCGCCGTCAGCATAGATCTTCCCTTTCTTGACAGAAACCAGGGCCGGATAGCGATTCAACGGGCCACCCGGAAGCAGCTGTTTGACGAATATGTGAACCGTCTCTTCGAGGCCCGATCAAATGTGGCAACGCTGCTGGCGGATATGGCATCCATCAAAAAACAGATCCGGGCAATTGAGAGCGCCCTTCCCACCCTGAAAGATGTGGTGGAGCGGTATCACAGGGCTCTGCTGGAAGGGATGGCCGATGTGTTGAGCTACTATAATATTGTCAATGAATTGATCGCCAAAAGGCTGGAACTTCTCCGGCTCAAGCAAAGCCTTATGGACCGGAATATCGCTCTGGAAATTGCCGCGGGTCGGTTTCTGGGCGGGATGGAAAGGAAAGAGGTGCGAAATTGAAAAAAACAGGCTGGACGGTCCTCGTTATACTGGTCGTGGCCCTGGCAGGAGGCTACTGGCGATTCTACCATGGCGAAAAGCAAATATCCGAGAAAGATCGTCCCCGGGTGTTGTCTTCAAAAACGGCTGAGGTCATCGCTTCCGTGAAGACTGCTCCCATCCGGAAAGGGGTCATCCGGGAGCATATCCGGGTTTACGGAAAAATTGTTCCCGCGCCGGGCGCAACACAGACGGTTTCGGTGCCCTTTGAAAGTCGGGTTCCCCGCATCATGGTCAGCTCCGGGCAGGAAGTGATGAAAGGAGGCAAACTCCTTGAAATCGAACCCAGCCCGGATACCCATCTCCAGTTCGAACAGGCCGTTAACTCCTATGAATCGGCCAAACAGGATCTTGAACACAGGCAACAGCTTTTCAATCTTAAACTGGCTACCAATAAACAGGTCCTGGATGCGAAGCAGGCATTGAATCTCGCCCGATCCAATCTCCAAAGCCTCAAGAAGCGGGGCGTCGACGGCAGGCGGAATATCCTGGCCCATACGGAAGGTCTGATCCGGAAGGTTTTCGTCCAGGAGGGGGCCATTGTTCCCGCGGGCGCGCCTCTTGCGGAGATCATTTCCCAAAACCGTCTTGAAGCGCGTTTGGGGGTCGAGCCGGAAAACAACCGCCAGGTGAAACTGAATCAAGCCGTTTCACTGACCCGTGTGGAGGTCCCCGAGGCAAAAGGGTTTACAGGGAGCGTACGCGAAATCTCCCGTGCGGTTAACCCCGCCACGCTCTTGGTGGATGTTTTTGTTTCCTTTCCTCCCACACCGAATATTCTTCTCGGTGAGATTGTTGCTGGAAACATCGTCGTTGCTTCCGTCACGGGCCTGATTGTACCGCGAAACGCCGTACTTCGAGAAGGGGAGCAAGGCATCCTGTTTACGGTAAAAAATGATCGGGCGGTGAAGCACAGGGTGAAGATCGGCCTTGAAGATCAAAAGGAGATCCGGATTACGGGCACGGATCTTCAGCCCGGAGAGCCCGTGGTTGTCTTGGGAAATTATGAATTGACGGATGGCATGGCGGTCCGTATGGAGGTCTCCCCATGACCGGCAAGGAGTGGATACAGAGACATTCCCGTTCCATCCTTTTCTTTATCGTCGTCCTCGCTCTCGGTGGGGCGGCCGGCAGCTTCAAGCTCCCGGTGGCCCTCTTTCCCCATGTGAACTTCCCGAGAGTGGTGGTTTCCCTTGATGCGGGAGACCGTCCTGCCGAGCAAATGGCCATCGAAGCGACCTGGCCTGTGGAAGAGGTTGTCAGGGCGATTCCCGGCGTGCGCAATGTGCGCTCCACCACCAGCAGGGGGAGTGCTGATGTCTCCATTAATTTTGACTGGGGAGAGGACATGGTGGCGGCTACCCTGCAGGTGGAATCCGCTATCAGCCAGGTCATTTCCAACCTTCCCCCGGGAACCGTCTTCCGGGTGCGCCGCATGTCGCCCACGATTTTTCCCGTACTGGCCTACAGTCTGACCTCTGATACCCGTTCACTGGTAGAACTGCGCGATATCGCATTGTATCGGTTGCGGCCCCTGCTGTCGGCCGTAAAGGGCGTGGCGAAAATCGGCGTCCAGGGAGGCGCCAGGGAAGAATACCGGGTAACGGTGGACCCGGCGCGTCTCGCCGCCTATGGCCTTTCCCTGAACGATGTGGCAAAGGCCGTCTCAGGTGCCAATGTCATTACGGCCGTCGGCCGTATGGAAGACCACTATAAACTCGATCTGGTGGTTTCCGACACCCGGTTTAAAAACATGGGAGAGATCAAGGAGACCATCCTTCGTTCCGGTGAAAATGGTCTGGTGCGCCTGGATGATATCGCCGCCGTGAGTCGCAGCACGGCGCCCCAGTGGAACCGGGTCACTGCGGATGGACACGATGCGGTGCTTTTCCAGGTCTACCAGCAACCGGGAGGCAATACCGTGCAGATCGCCCGGGATGCAAAAGAGAAGCTTTCCGGATTTCGCAGCCGGTTGCCGACAGGCGTCAGGATCGCCAATTGGTACGACCAGAGTGAATTGATCCGTTCTTCCGCGGTCAGTGTACGGGATGCCATTCTGATAGGGGTGTTTTTTGCCGTTTTCGTCCTGTGGATTTTCTTGCGCAATATTAAAATGACCCTGATTGCCGCGGTGACGGTTCCGTGTGTGTTAGCCGGCACGGTCCTGTTACTGTACGCTCTGAATATGAGCTTTAATATCATGACCCTGGGGGGCATGGCGGCCGCGGTAGCCCTTATCATCGATGATATGATCGTGATGCAGGAACACATTGTCCGCCGATTGCGGGAATTCCCCGGTGAACACCATGGCCGGGTGATGCTGGCTGCGCGGGAGTTCACCCGACCCCTTGCCGGATCATCCGCTTCCACCATTATCATATTTACTCCCATGGCATTTTTGTCCGGTGTGACCGGTGCATTCTTCAGGTCACTTTCCCTGACTATGGCCTCCGGTCTCATGATTTCGTTTTTTATCGCATGGCTGGCCGTACCGATCCTTGCCGATCATTTACTCGGCCAAAAAGATGCGGGTCAGGCAGAGGGCGGCGCTCTGATCCGGTTTTTCCATCGATCATACGAAAGGCTCATGAAGATCGTCCTGGCCCGTCCGGGGCTTGTCATCCTCCTCCTGCTCCCGCTGCTGGTCGCCGGCTGGTTTTCATACAAAAACCTGGGCTCGGGATTTATGCCCGCAATGGATGAAGGCGGCTTTATCCTGGATTATCGTTCTCAACCCGGCACATCCCTTACAGAAACGGACCGGCTTTTACGGCAGGTGGAAACCATTTTACAGAAAACGCCCGAGGTGCAAACCTACTCGCGCCGCACAGGCCTTTCGCTGGGGGGAACGTTCACCGAAGCAAACCAGGGTGATTTTTTTGTGCGTCTCAAGCCCCCTCCCCGACGGTCCATAGAGGCCATTATGGATGATGTGCGCAGACAGGTTGAACACTCAGTCCCCGGGTTAGAGATCGAGATGGCCCAGCTGATGGAGGATCTCATCGGAGATTTGACCGCCGTGCCCCAGCCCATCGAGATCAAACTTTTTTCCGATAACGGAAGCCTCCTGATGGGCCTCGGACCCGAGGTCGCCCGGGCAATCCGGAAAATCCCGGGCGTGGTGGATGTCAAAGACGGCATTGTCCTGGCAGGCGATGCCCTGGATATTCGGGTAAACCGAGACAAGGCTTCACTGGAGGGGGTAGACCCCGATGGCGTAACACGTATGCTGACCGACCTTTTGTCCGGCGTGGTCACCACCTACATCCGGAGAGGCCCCAAAATGGTAGGAGTGCGAGTGTGGATCCCGGCCGATGTCCGCAAAACACCGAGGGATCTGCTGAATCTCCGCCTTCGCGCCCCGGACGGCCATCTCTTCCCCCTCAAGCGTATTGCCACGCTCAGGACCATTACCGGGCAACCCGAGATCATGCGGGACGACCTCAAACGGATGATTGCGGTGACCGGGCGCATCAGCGGTCGCGATATGGGCTCGGTTATCCGGGATATCAAGTCCGTACTGAAACGGCCGGGTTTGTTGCCAAAAGAGGTCTATTATTCTCTGGGAGGTCTTTATGCACAGCAGCAGATCGCGTTCACCGGTCTCATGGCGGTATTCATTTCCGCCGTTATCCTGGTATTTCTTCTTCTGCTTTTTCTCTACGAAAGCTTCCGCGTGGCCATTGCCATGCTTGCGACGACGCTCCTGGCCTTTTCAGCGGTTTTTATCGGACTTTTTTTGACCGGAACCGAGATCAACATCTCTTCCATGATGGGGATGACCATGATCGTGGGTATTGTAACGGAGGTGTCCATTTTCTTTTTTTCGGAGTATGCGACCCTGCCATGGGACCCAGGCAGGAAACCGGCATTAATCCTGGCGGGGAAAAACCGTATGCGCCCCATCGCCATGACGACCGCGGCGGCTATTCTGGCATTGCTGCCCCTTGCCATGGGCATCGGACAGGGATCCGCCATGCAAAAGCCGCTGGCCATTGCCATTATCTCCGGATTGATTATCCAATTGCCTCTCGTGTTGGTTGCGCTGCCTGCCTTTTTGAAAATTTTGAAGGCGAAGAATACGGTTGAAGGTTTAGCGGCCGGTCCGGAAGGAGACCAATAGTTTTCAAGGAACATTACCAAACTGTAATCTCTCGGAAAGTTTCCTGTAAGGGTTATGTGCTAAAGAAAAAATAACCGTGTGTGAAAGTTTTGATATCCCCTCTCAACTTTTAAATTACAGAAAGGAGACATGACATGGAATTTGTTTTGGAGAAGGACGTGAGAAGACTTATCGATGATACCGGAAGGGTAAAACAAGGTCTGGACCTGCTGGAAAAAGACCATGCCGCATGGATTAGAGACCGGGAGTATGAGGATCTGGTCGATATTCTCGGGGGTGTCAAAAAGCTGGAGTCCGATGTGAGCTTGGTGATGAGCGATTGCTTCTCTTTGAATCAGGTGAAACGAAACAATGGGATCAAGGGGGATTTTCATCAGGCTTTTAAAAATCTGAATATCCTTTTTGAAGACCTGAAAATGGTGAGAGAGGACTTTGACAGAGCTTATGTGGATTACAGGGAACTGAAACAGCTGGAAATTGACTGGGCGAGATTCAGAAAAACCGTTGCGCAGATCCAGGAAGACCTGGAAAAGGAATAGCCTGGCCCAGGGGGCCTGAGTATGAAATGGAAACGAGTGATACTGATTGTTTTCATGAGCGTTGGGTTGACCGGTCTGAATTACCTAACGTACTATGGAATGGGGTACGAACACGCCTTTTACAGGATACTCCTATACATTCCTCTGGTTTTGGGAGGTTTTTGGTTCGGAATAAGGGGTGCCGTGGCAATCGCCATCGGCATAATCCTCTTTTTTTGCCCTTATGTCATGGCACATTGGCAGGGGTTTTCCCTCGAAAATTTCCACGAAATCCTTGAGGGTTGCCTCTACCTTGCCATCGCACTTGTAATCGGGGTTCTGGTTGAAAAGGAAAGAAAAAGACACAGGGCGCTTGTGGAGTCGAAGAGCCTCGCCGCTGTGGGCGGGGCTGTGTCCGAGGTCGCTCATGACATGAAGGCGCCCCTTATGGCCATTGGCGGTTTTGCGATCCAGGTGGATCGAGGACTGGATGAAGACGATCCTAAACGGAGAAAACTCCAAGTGATTATTCAGGAAACGGGCCGTCTTGAAAATATGGTCAAGGAGATGCTGGATTTCGGAAAGCCCACGGAACTGCAACTGAAAAGGACAAACCTAAATGACCTGGTTCGGGAAGTTGCGGAGGCGACCCGTCCGCTGGCCGAAAAAGCCCGAGTCATCCTTGATATGGACCTCGATCCTCTTTTACGCCCCTTGATGCTGGATGAGCCGAAAATGAAACAGGCGCTTTTTAACCTCGTTGTGAATGCCGTTGAGGCCAGTCCAGCCGGAGAACACGTGCTCGTAAAGACAGCCTTCAATCAGCACATGGTAAATCTGTACGTGACGGATAGAGGTGCGGGAATAGAGCCGGAGGATATCAAAAAGATTTTTGAGCCGTTTTTCTCAAAAAAGAGCAAAGGGACCGGTTTGGGCTTGCCCATCGTGAAGAAAATTGTTGAGGCCCATAAAGGAGAGGTTTCTCATCATCCAAACCAGGAAGATGGAGTGACATTTACTGTATCGTTACCAATTAGTTAGGTGTAATGAATGAATAAAAACATTAGGTTTATAGAACGAACTTATCTTCTGACTTTGATTTCCATATTCCTGCTGATCGTTTTCACTCCTTACATGATCCACTCAGGGTTTACAGTGTTCGAGGAGCAACTCGTTGAGGTTGCCACAATTCTATTGCTTTTCACAACGGGGTATACTGTACTCTCTTTATACCGAAGGGAAGCGACGCGGAATCTTGAAAAAATCCATCGGTTGACGAAGGAAAAAGGCGCATTGGAAAACCGGCTTTCCGATGCGTTTAAATACATCGGAACCGTAAATATACAGATACAGGAAATCAAATCCGTCTTTTCGAGCGTACGAAAATTCCCCGAGAACAAGAAGGATTTTGGTTATATTCTACAGTTCCTGGCGGATAGGACCCTCAGCATGGTAAACACCGGATGGGTGCTCTTCAGGATAATTGATACCCAAAGCCTGAACAGCCTGGGGGAATACAGTGAAACACGCGGAAACTCGGTTCTTCCCCGGCACAAGATCAGCAACAAGGCGCTCGTCTCAAGTGAGAAGCTAAAAGGGTTTACGGTGCTGGAATCGGCACAGGAAAACTTCTACATCAAGACTTTCTGTATTATTCCGGAAGTGAAGCTTTCCCGTGAGAACCTGGTCTTTATCAAGGCTATTGTCAATCAACTTGAGATGCTGTTTCTTATCTTCACGTCAATTTACTACAGAGAGAGTCACTCCGACAAGAAGCTTCTGCCAAACCGATGATTCCTGTCCAGTTAAGCGTTGTCCCCAGTTTCTTCCATCGCATCTATCGCTCCATAAAATTCCGAACAAAATTAAATTCAGGGCCTTCAACTTCATGCTCTCTTCATGATGGAAGTTTATATTGTTGGTAAACGACAAGGCAATGCATTGTTTGTCTTGCCAACAGGTCTGAAGTAGCCTGAAATCCTAATGCACGGAGGTAGTATCATGAAGAAGAGATGGATTCACATTATTGGAAGCGGCGCCCTGATGATGGGGCTTGCCATTGTTGGAACGAGTTTTGCGAAGTCGAAGGAGAATGAGATCCATGACGGAACCATCAGGATCGAGAAACAGGTGGAAGCCGATTTTCCCGCTTTGGCCAAGCTGACACCTGCGCAGGCCGTTCATAAGGCCCTGACTGCGGTTCACGGCCAGATGCTGAAGACCGAACTTGAAAACGAAAACGGCTTTCTGGTCTACCGCGTTGAAGTTGTGACCGCCGACAAAGCGATTGTGGCGGTGAAGGTGGATGCCGGTTCCGGAAAGGTCCTCGCCAAGAACCTGGATAAGGCGGATGACGAAGATCAAGAGCGCGGCGAAAAGGATGACGATCGTGATCGTAAAGACTAATCAGTCCAAATTGCTCCGAAAATCGTATTTTGAAAGTAGTCGGGGCGTGGCGGGTGCGGCGAACCTGGTTCGTATGTCGCGCAAATTTTATCATGTGAGGTTTATTCCATGATCACCATCGAGGATCTGCATCTGAATATTAAGGGAAAGGAAATTCTCAAGGACATCGGCCTGCACCTGCGGCCCGGTGATATCTATGGCCTTCTGGGTCCAAACGGGGCCGGCAAGTCCACCACCATCTACGCTTTGCTGGGTCTGCGTGCACGCGATAGCGGTCTGATCAGCGTGCTGGGCCGTGACCCCGCGGAATATGCCGCTGCAATTCGCCGGGATGTCGGGGTAATGCCGGAAAGCGCAGGGTTTTACGACTGGATGACCGCCCCCGCCTACCTGCGATGGTGGGGCCGTTTGTACGAACATACCTCAACTGAACTGGATTTGCTGACGTTGTTGGAAAAAGTCGGCCTCGGCGCTGAAGGTCGCCGCCCCATCGGAACCTATTCCAGGGGAATGAAACAGCGCCTGGCGGTGGCCAGGGCATTGATCCCGCACCCCAGGCTGTTGATCCTGGACGAACCCACCAATGGCCTTGATCCCAAGGGACGTCACGAAATCCACGATCTGTTGCTTGAGTTCGCGGCCCGTGGGGATTCCGGCGTATTGTTATGCACCCATTTGCTGGACGATGTGGATCGTTTGTGCAATCGAATCGGAATCATTGACCAGGGACGCACCAGGCTGGAAGGCGTTCTTGGGGATCTGCTGGCGGAACAGGGGGCCGGTCAGTATTACCGCCTGCGCCTGGAAGCCGAACCGGACCTCTCCGACATCCCGGACTGGGTTTCGTTGCTGGCTCACGAAGGCGACTGGTGGCGCGTCCAAGTCCGGTTTAATATACCTGGTGGCCCTTCCGCCCTCTGGGGTGAGTTGTGGCAATGCGGCTGGCGAATCCTGGAAATCCGCTCCGAGGCTTCGAGCCTGGAGGAACTCTATTTGAACAACACGGGGCGGGATCGGTCCCGGACACAGGAGGCGGCAATATGAAAACCCATTGGACAATCGCCTACAAAGAGAGTGCACAGATGTTGCGCAGTCAGCGGGGCCTTTTGTGGTTACTGGCCTTCAGCGGACTTCTGTCCGCTTTCAGCCTGCTCCTGGTGAGCAACACCGAACTGAGCCTGCTCGACAACGCCCAGGTGGTCTACATGATGGCCGCAACGGTCCTGGCCGCGGGCGCCATCCTTGCCGCCATTCTGGGAAGCGACGCCTACGCGGGGGAAAAAGAACGCGGCACGCTGGTGCCGCTGCTCTGTGCGCCCATCGGCGCAAACGCCCTGCTTGCCGGAAAGGCTCTGGGCCTGCTCAGTGCATGGGGCGTTATGTTTGTGGTGGCGACGCCGTACCTGTGGGCCGTGGGCGCAAGTGGCCAGAACCTCGGCGCGGCCGTGCTCTACCTGGCGCTTTTCGGAACGCCGGTGGTGCTGGGGTTCGGCTGCCTGGCCATGGCGCTGTCGGCCCGCACGGGGAGCGTGCTGGCGTCGTTACTGAGCACGCTCACTTTACTGATGCTGGCCGCAATTCCGCTATTGATCGGGCCGGGGCTGCGCAACTCGGCCATCGGACGCGCCATGGACGCGGTCAATCCGTTTGCCGGGGCGCTCAATACCTTTGACAGCGTCATCATCGACAGCGAACCGTTCGGTGCTCAGGCGGGAAGACTTTTACTGGTGGTTGCGTGGCTGGGTCTTTGTTTGCTGCTGGCCCGGCGCAGCGCTGCCCACCCCAAATTTCAATAGAGGGAAGATGCCATGAGAATATGGAAATACCTGCTGATGGTCGTGACCGCAACGATCCTGTTAGCATCGTTTTCAGCAGCGGCCGAGGCGCCTTTGGCCCTGGATCTGCGCTCGGATGACAAGAATCCGTCCGCCCCCGTCATGGGAGATCATCTGCGATTCTGGAGCACCATCACCAACAGGGGCGCGATTCCCATTAAGGGACTGGTGGCCTGGATCAGCCTGGTGGAGATCGACGCGGGCCATGAACAGCCGGTGGATCTGGAAGACTGGAGCGCGCAAAAGGCCATCACCGGGGCATCCCTGGGGGCGGGGCAGTCCCTGCGGACCGACTGGCCCATGCGGTTGATCCAGGGCGGCGACTACCGGGTCGTGATCAGCGTCACCGACCGGGGCGGCCAAAGAGTGTTTACCAGCCCGACCGTCCAGTTTCATGTCCAACAGAAACCGGTGCTTCAGGCCGGACGGGTCCTGCCGGTGGCGGCCGGCATTCCGTTGCTTTTCTTGTTAGGGGTAATTTTCCGTCAAATCAAACAACGAAAATCAACGAAGTGAAAATTAACATTGGAGGAAGGGAAAATGAAAGAACCTGGTATGAATTCCGGTAAAAAGACAAATGTTATGGAAAAACTATTGGTCAGGGTCCCTGAAGTCACTTTCACTTTTTGGCTACTGAAGGTCTTATCGACCACCGTGGGTGAAACCGGTGCGGATTTCCTGGCTTTTAACCTCGGCCTGGGATTGGACATCACCTCTTTAATTATGAGTGGCCTTCTGGCGGCATCACTTCTTATTCAGTTTAAACTGAAACGGTATGTACCGGTCAGCTACTGGACGGTTGTGATCTTGATGAGCATCGTCGGCACCTTGATCACGGATATGCTGGTGGATGACCTGAGTGTCGGTTTGGTTCCCCTGAGTATCGTTTTCACGATTGCAATGCTTGCCGGCTTTGCGGTGTGGTATAAAAGCGAGAAGACCTTATCCATCCATTCCATCGATACCGCCAAGAGAGAAATGTTTTACTGGATTATCATTCTGTTGGCGTTTGCCCTGGGGACCGGCGTCGGTGATCTGATATCGGAGGGGCTTGCGCTCGGTTATGGATTAGCATTATTCATATTCGGAGCCTCAATTGCAGTTGTCGCCTTTGGCTATTATTGTCTCGATATGAGTGGTGTATCGGCGTTTTGGATCGTTTTTGTTTTAACCAGACCTCTTGGCGCATCCTTAGGGGATTTCATGATAAAGCCTTTTGCTGAAAGCGGCCTGGGATTGGGCATGACAACGGTAAATGTTCTTTTCTTTCTTTTAATCGTAAGTTTGATTGCATATTTGACCATTATGCGAAAACGGGCTGTTTCTTATGCGGAAAAAAGAATTGTGAACGCCGGAAATCAGGACTGATTCCGTGCTGTACATAAAGGCATTGCTGGCTTTTGTCAACCACCATCCCACCTTGGCCTACGGAGCAATTTTCCTGATCTCTCTTTCCGAATCCCTGGCCCTGGTCGGTTTAATTATTCCCGGCACGGTGATCATGTTCGGTGTCGGCGCGATTGTGGCCACGGGCAGCCTGGGGCTTATACCCGTATTGCTTCTGGCCGCGGCCGGAGCCGTCGCCGGAGACGGCATCAGCTACTGGCTGGGCCGCCACTACCAGGAAGAACTGCGGCGCGTATGGCCATTTTCCCGCTATCCCGGCATGCTGCAAAAAGGGGAGGCCTTCTTTCACCGCCATGGGGGCAAAAGTGTTCTGTTTGGACGCTTTGTGGGTCCGGTTCGTCCGGTCATCCCGGTTGTGGCCGGAATGTTGGGTATGGGCCCGCTGCATTTCAGCGTCATCAACGTGCTTTCGGCCATGGGCTGGGCCCTGGTCTATGTTTTGCCGGGAGTCTTTTTCGGAACCTCGCTGGCAGTGGCGGGAGCGGTCAGCACGCGCTTGGCCGTGCTCATCTTTCTTATCCTCGCTGCATTCTGGGTGATTTTTTGGCTTGTCCGTAAACTGGTATGGCTGGTGGGCCGCCGAGGGCCGATCCGGCTTACCGCTCTGAAAGACTGGGCTGCCGCGGACACGTCTGCTTATGGGGCAGCGCTTCCGGTAAAAAGGCTTTTATCCTGGCTCCTTCCTCGTCAACAGGGGGAGGAACTGTTTCTCGGATTTCTGGTCCTGTCGCTTTTTGTGGCTGGATGGGGATTCTTGGGCGTTACGGAAGATATCCTGACCAAAGACCCGCTCGTGCTGGCCGATCAGGCCGTCTACCACTTTTTTCAATCCCTTAGAACCCCGTGGGCGGACCGCATCTTCGTAGCCATAACGGAATTCGGTGATTCTTTTGTCAATATTTGCCTGACCGGTGCGGTTTTGCTCGTGCTGCTTGGCAAGCGTTGCTACCGCGCGGCAGGCTTTTGGGCAATGACCGTGCTGGGTGGGTTAGTGGGTGTTCAATTGCTCAAGTGGTTGATTCATTCGCCACGGCCCGTGGCCATTTACCATGGGGCCTCGGCCTTTGCATTTCCCAGCGGCCACACGACCATGAGCGTGGTCCTCTACGGATTTCTCGCCATTCTGCTGGCCAGGGGGCTCGCCGGCACATGGCGTTGGGGACTATTCGCAGCCGTCCTTTTAATCTCCTCTATTATCGCGATCTCTCGCCTTTACCTGGGCGCCCACTGGCTTTCCGATGTCCTGGGCGGGTTTTTAATTGCTACAAGCTGGGTTGCTCTGCTTGGCATCATCTACCTGAAAAGCCCTGATAAAAACGTACCCCGGCGCTTGCTGGGGCTTGTGGCCGTACTCGTTATCGTGATCGCCGGTGGCTTGCATGTGAGCCGGAACCACGAGAAGGACCTTACCGTTTACGCTCCCCGGCACGAGGTGCAATCCATGCCGCTGCAAAAATGGATAGCGGATGGCTGGCGTGAGCTTCCCGCCTGGCGGATTGATATGAAAGGTGAACGCGAACAACCCCTCACCATCCAGTGGGCAGGAACACCTGATGAACTGGCCAAACATCTGTTGGCCACGGGATGGCAGCACCCACCATCGTTGAGCTTGAAAAACTTACTGGGAATGCTTTCTCCGGACACGCCCATTGAAAATCTGCCTGTTTTGCCTCGCCTTCACAGTGGATGGGTAGACCTCCTGCGCCTTGTTCGCGAGGAGAAGGACAAGCGCCGGGTGCTGCGTCTGTGGCCCTCGGATGTCAGAATCGCCGGAAACAATGCCCCTGTTTTCGTTGGAACGATAGAAGTACAGCATCGCCATCCTCTGAAATGGTTAATCACCTCGGCAATGGACACGGGCAATTATGACCACTCCCTCGACGCATTGGAGCCGGAGATCCATGATCGACTCGCTACGAAACTGGTTAATCGGAGAGGCAGCGTAATTCAAGTGAATCACGAAGATTTCCATGGTTCCTGGAAAGGCGGGGTAGTGCTGCTATGGAGAAATACAGGATTGTGATTGAGCGGCCTGGGCCGGAGGTCGAACCAAGCTACCTCTGATTTTTTTAAAAAAGCCAATTTTGTTAAAAAACCATATGGTTAAGGAAAAGATACGCCATTTCTCACCTGTCTTCATCCTTTCTTCATATTAATCTATTATATTCAAAATCAATTTGGAAATGTGGGCCGTTTTTTGTAGCCAACATTGTTCATCGGGGTATTGAAACCGGCGTAACCTGGAGCGTTTTCATGGTGGAGGTGTTTGTATGATGGAGTTGGATCTTTCCGTGGTCATTCCGGTCTATAACGAAAAAGACAACCTGCCGGAACTTATCGACCGCTGTCTTGCCGCCTGCAGGAAAACCAGCCGTAGCTTTGAGATCATTCTGGTTGATGACGGCAGCAGGGACGGCTCCCGCGACATGGTCTCCCTGGCCGCTGATGACTACCCAGAGGTAGTCGCTGTAATTTTAAACAGAAATTATGGTCAGCACTCGGCGGTATTTGCAGGCCTCGATCAAAGCAAAGGTGAGGTCGTCATCACACTGGATGCTGACCTCCAGAATCCGCCCGAAGAGATCCCCAAGTTGGTGCGTGAGATCGATAGCGGAGTCGATGTGGTGGGCACCGTGCGTATAAATAGGCGGGACACTGTCTTTCGCCGCAATGCGTCTGCCCTTGTGAACCGGATTGTTCAGCGGACTACCGGGGTGTTGATGCACGACTACGGATGCATGCTCAGGGCCTACCGGCGCCCGATTGTCGATGCCATGCTCCAGTGCCGGGAACGCTCAACCTTCATCCCCATCCTGGCAAACAGCTTTGCCGGAAGTACAGCCGAAATCCCGGTCAGCCACGCGCCGCGCAAGAATGGCGAGTCCAAGTACAGCTTTCTGAAACTGATTTCTCTCCAGTTCGACCTTCTCACCTCCATGTCCACCTTTCCCCTGCGCCTACTCTCGTTCCTGGGAGTGCTGATTGCATCGGGTGGTATCGGTTTTGGTGTCCTGCTCATGTTGCTGCGTTTTGTCTATGGCGCCGTTTGGGCAGCCGAGGGCGTATTCACGCTTTTCGCGGTTCTATTTATCTTTATCGGGGCACAATTTATAGGCCTCGGCCTGCTAGGCGAATACATCGGCCGCATCTATCATGATGTCCGATGCAGGCCCCGCTTCTTTATTCAGGAAATCCGTGGTGGTAACCCGTCGCCGTGTGGGAAAAGGTTATGAAATTGATTAAACAGCAACTGATGGACGTCAAAAAACGGTATGCGTTCCTGCTTCTGGCCTTCTTTCTGCTCGTCTACATCCTGCCCCTCGGCGCCCGCGACCTCTTAATTCCCGATGAACAGCGCTACGCTGAGATCCCCCGTGAAATGATTGCGGGAGGCGACTGGATTGTTCCCCGTCTGAACGGTTTGCGCTATTTTGAAAAACCGCCCCTGGGCTACTGGATACATGCCGGTTCAATTCTACTTCTTGGGGAAAACAATTTCGCCGTGCGCCTGCCGTCCGCCATGGCCGTCGGGCTGTCAGCGTTGTTGATATTTCTGCTGGTCAATCGGGCCTGCCGTAACGAGACAAAAGAGAATGGTCTTCCAGGCATCCTTGCCGCGCTCATCTTTGTATCCTGTTTTGAAGTGGTGGGGGTGGGCAATATCGCCGTGCTCGATAGTGTGTTCTCATTTTTTGTAACCGCAACCCTAACCGCTTTCTATTTTGCCACCGATTCACCGCCGACTTCGCGGGAAGAGAAGTGGTTTCTGCTGCTTTCGGGCCTGGCGTGCGGCTTGGCCTTTATGACCAAAGGGTTTCTGGCTCTTGCCTTGCCGGTTTTGACGGTGGCACCCTATCTTGTCTGGCGGCGGCGCTACATCGACTTCTTTCGAATGAGCTGGCTGCCGATTTTAACTGCCTTAATGGTGGCGTTGCCGTGGAGCATCCTTATTCACCTGAGGGAACCGGATTTTTGGCGGTTTTTTTTCTGGAACGAGCATATCCAACGGTTTATGCCTGGGAATGCTCAGAACAAAGAATCATTCTGGTTTTTCTTCTTGGCCGCACCTGGCTTGTTTTTGCCCTGGTCATTCGTGATCCCCGCAGCGATGGTCGGGATACGACAACGACTCAAGGATGGACGATTTAACAGCGGGTTGACTCTGTTTTCAATCTGCTGGCTGGCATTTCCCTTTTTGTTCTTCTCGGTTTCAAGCGGTAAATTGCTGACCTATATACTTCCGTGTTTCCCACCGTTCGCAATTCTCATGGCTTTTGGTCTGACACAGGTACTCAAAAAGGAAAACAGCCGGCTCTTTCAGTGGGGGGTCGCGATAACGGGTTCTCTTTTTGGGATGATCCTTCTGGCGCTGATCTATGTTCAGATTTCCAATTACGGGGCTTTTCATATGTTTAACCGGGCTTGGAAAGTAACGATGGTCGTGAATGGACTTGTATTTATGGTTTTTTTCTGTTTCTGGTCCATGCGGAGCCAAGGTGGGAAAACAAGGATTATGCGGCTCGGTTTTGCACCACTGCTCCTCTTATTTCTAGGACATTTTGCCATACCGGATTGTGTCATAGTGCGTAATGCTCCGGATCGTTTGTTGCAGAATCATCAAGATGGCATAAACCCTGATACCATCATTATTGCCTGCGAAGAGGCGTTTGGCGTTGCCTGCTGGAACTTAAAGCGGGATGATATATACTTATTGAATCAGGCGGGAGAATTGACATACGGGTTGCGTTACGGAGATGCTGCCGGTAGACTGCTGGATGTAAATTCCGCAAGGCGTATGATTGACCAGAATCGTGGCAATACCGTGCTGATTGCCCGAACGGAAAGGATTCTCAAGCTGTCCAACGAGTTGCCCGTTCCGGTTTATCAGGATGACAGCGGTCCTGAGGGGTTTGTGCTGTGGCGGTATTGACGAACAAGGTCCAGTTCCGCCGGGGAAAACGAACCGGATCGATTATTGGAGGCACACGGTTATGAGAATTCTCATCGTCGATGATGAACGGGCGCTGCTGGAACAATTACGGAAAGTTTTACAAAACCAGCGTTATATTGTGGAATCGGCAACGGATGGTGAAGAGGCGTTGGACAGGTTGTTCGAAACCCCTTTCGATGCGATCATTCTAGACATCATGATGCCGAAAGTCGACGGATTGACTGTCTTGGAAGAGGCGCGAAAGGCCGGAATCGATACCCCGGTGCTCTTGCTCACTGCTAAGGGTGATTTAGAAGACAGGGTGAAGGGGCTTGATCTGGGAGCGGATGACTACCTGGCCAAACCCTTTTCCCTGGATGAGTTACTGGCGCGCTTGCGCGCTTTACTCAGGCGATCGGGAAGTCAGTCCGAATCCGTGTTGCAGGTTTTGGATCTGCAGCTCGATACGGTAAGCCGCACAGTAACCAAAGGGGGGAAACCGGTGGAACTGACGCCCAGAGAATTCTCCATTCTTGAGTTTCTTCTTTACAATAAAAACAGGGCTGTGTCACGCTTCAGCCTGGCCGAGCACGTGTGGGGTGATGATTTCGATCCTTTCAGCATGTCCAATTTCATGGATGTTCATGTCAAAAATCTGCGTCATAAAATCGATGATTCAGGGCATGTCAAAATTGTTCGAACCATCCGCGGCGTGGGATATATTATCAAGGACCCCGAAAAATGACCGTCAAGAAAAGAATTACCCTTCTCGTTATCGGGGCAGGCTTTGTTACAAGCTTATTGTTTTCTGTTCTTGTCTTTTTTGAATTGTTGGAACAACCTTTCGAAATCCTGGATGCGGTGCTCAAAGAGGAAGCATACAGGGCAGCCGGAATTGCCATAAAAAAAGAAAGAGAATCGGAAGCAAAGTCTGCTGCTCCCCTTTTTGATGTAAATTCTTCTTATTGGGTTGAGGTTTATGATCAAAGCACCAACAAAATGCTTTATCAGTCCCCGCTGGCAAAGCTGGTAAGGCTTTCTCCGGTAAAGCCCGGTTCCAGTGCGACGGCCCGTATTACCATCTCGCCCGAGAAAATCAACCTTGGTCAGGATGACAGAGGGGAGGTGACCTTCCGGATCAGAGGTTTCTTGCTTACCCTGGAAGGGAAAACGTTTCTGGTGCAGATCGCTCGTCCCATTGAGAAATTGGAAGATGAAATATGGGATCTGGTGCGTAATATCGGTGCCGGGCTTATCTTCTCCTGTATGGTTTTGGTTGTCATCAGCCATTTCATCGCCGGAAAGATTTTAAAGCCAATCGGTGAAATGAAAGCGCTAACCAAAGAGATCAGCGAAAAGAATCTGGATCAGAGGATACAGGTCGGGTCGGGCCGGGACGAATTCAATGAACTTGGAAGGACCATTAACTGGATGCTGGACCGGCTGCAAAGTTCCTTTGAAAATCAAAGGAATTTTCTGTTTGATACGTCTCATGAGTTGAAAACGCCGTTGACCACAATGCGATTGGCCGTCGACGAAATTTACACCTCTGATACGGCGGAGCTGCCGGTCGTTGTAAAGGAAAATCTTTTACGGTTAAACAATCATATCCTGCGCATGGAAAGGCTGGTTAAAGACCTGTTAAGCCTATCATCCTTGGAAACAATAACCGGTTTGGACCGAAAGCCGGTTTATATAACTGAGTTGCTGTCATCCTTGGGGGCGGATTATCGCTTTCTTGCCGACGCTCGGAATATTCAATTGGACATCCATCTTTCCTCTCAGCTCATCATTCAAGGTGATAAGGAAAAGTTAACCCGCGCGTTTTCAAATATCCTGGATAATGCCATCAAATATAACGTGGATGGCGGACGGATTGAAGTGACGGGCGAACAGTCCGATGCAGAAGTGAGCATAATGATAACCAACACAGGTCCGGGTGTTGCCGATGCTGAAATCGACAAGGTATTCCAGCAGTTCTACCGGGTCGAACGGTCCAGGTCCCTTCAACACGGCGGTTCCGGACTGGGACTGGCCATTGTGAAAAAGATAATTGAGATTCACAATGGGAAAGTGACATTCAAAAGTCAAATCGGGGCTTGCACTAAGGTCACGGTTACTTTGCCTCGACTTCGGGAATTGACTTCATGAAAAAATTTTTCGAAATGTGTATGGTGTTCGTGTTAATTTAAACCGCTTCTAAAAAGGGCCGAATAGCCCTTTCTCTTGATCCACACGCCGATTTTCTCTATGCTTATCGCCATAAAAGACAATGTCTGATACATCATTGAGGGAAAAGAATGAAACGTAAAGATTTTAAAATATATGGTAATTCAGTAGTTTATACTTATGAGGGAATAACCGGCCACTTTAGAGAGGAAATGAAACAAATGTTGAAGCGTGGCTATGACATCTTTTTAACTGATCCGAATTATAATAGTATATTTGGAACGGAATATAAAGATATGTATACACCGATTGACTGGTCAAAAGATAATGCAATAATCTACTGCAATCAGCCACCCTTTAGACAGCATAATTTACCAATGTCATTGATGGGTGAACGACACCCCGGCAAGCTCGTGTACTTCTTAGCGTTTGAGGGTAATCTTCCAGCCCAGTGGGTTCAAATAATCAATGATGCGAATATTGACTTAATGCTGGTTCCCAGCCAATTCAATAAAGATACATTCATTTCCAACGGAGTTAAGCATGACATCGAAATATTGCCGCATGGCGTAGATGTAGAATTATATAAGCCGAGTGATATTAAACTGATGGATGACGATGACTTTTTATTTTTATGGGTAGGCACAAATCACAATGATCGCAAAGGTTTTAGAGAAATGGTACAGGCGTGGAAGAAATTTTCACGCCGGCACTCCGATGATGAGAAGGTACATCTTGTATTAAAAATAAATAATATTTATGGAATGTCGGAAGAAAATAGGTCACTTCTCGAAGAAGTGCAAAGCATTAGAAACGTAATTACAGTTGATCAGATATTGCCGGATGAAAGTATGGCAGAATTATTTAAGCGGTCGAATGTGTATATTTCTACATCAATTAGTGAGGGATATGGCATGAATATATTGCAGGCGATGGCATGTGGCATCCCTGTACTAACTACGAATTGGTCAGGCAATGCACAATTTTGCACAATTGATAATGTTACGGAAATACCCCCGCATGAATCAAAAACAGTCACTGTTGGACAAGTGTATGGTGAGCAAGAATATCCTGTAGCAGATATTGACGTAATGATAAAATTGATGGAAGATATGAGAACAAAATTTGAAGATTATAAAGAGCGTGCAATGACTGTTAGCTCAGATGTTAGAACAAAATACAATTGGGAAGCAATTGGTGACAGATTGGAAGCGTTTTTTATAGAAATAAATAAAAAATAAAAAGCTGATTATTTGGTAATCGATCACTGGGGCGCATAAAAAAACGGTGTCTGTGATATCGATGAAGGGTCTGAAAAAGAGCAGGGCGTGTAAGGACCACGCCCCGCAATTTGATCAATTACTGAATGACAAATGCCAGGTTGCCCAGCCCGCCCGCATAAACGGCTTTGTAGCTCCCCGGTTTGCCGGGGTACATCCTGCCCAGTGACCCTGTAATTACCACCATCCCCTTTTTGATCTCACTCCCGTTGGCCAGAACATTGTTCAGGCTCCATGAGAGCGCCTTCCACTGATCACCCAAGGCCGCCCTTCCCGGAACGGCCGGTGCCAGGGCTTTTTCGTTCATGAACAGCTGCCCGGTCACCTGGTTGGGATCCACCTTGTCCACGGGTTGCGGGTTGCCCAGTATAAACCCCCTGGCGCCCACATTGTCCGCAATGATATCCGTAAAAGCGAGGCCCTTGAAAGTGGCAAAATTCAGATCCGGAACTTCAACCGCCGGCATGATGGCATCCACCAAGGCTTTGACTGTTTCGGGAGTGGTGGGTGTTTTGATGTCCCGGTTCAGGCGGTAGCCGATTTCCACCTCAAGCATCATTTTAGAATAGGGTTTGCTCAAGACTTTGCCGTCTGTAATCAGCATGTCCTTCAGCAGGACCCCGGTGACCGGACCGGGTGCTTTGAATTTCTTCTGCGCCGGCGGGCTGGTGAGACCCGCCTTGTAACCGGCGATGACACCACCGTCCTGGATGAGTTTTTCAACAAACGCTTTCTGGATGTCGTAAGCCTTTTGAACAGTGAGATCCGTTATGGCGGATGAGGGGAGGGGTACAGGTTTTGAGGCCTTGTAATTTTCAAAAAGAACCTCTGGAACACCTTCAACCGCATACACAACGGAACAGAGAAACGCTACCAGCATGAAAGCCGTTACATAAGAAAACAGTTTTTTCATAAAAATTATCCTCCCGAATATAAAAAGTGGTTTTGGTTAAGATGCGCTGATAATACCCCTAATTGTTCCGGCTTTCAACAACTGAACGCTGGCCGGTACATTAATTCGATGAACAATCCACTGCGATCGTGCTCACACTGAAGACATCCTTGTGATGGGATTCAACTTTCTTTTTGACAAGCGTCAAGCCCCTGCGCTATTTTTTTGCCGATGCGCTGAAGACAAAAAAGATAAGTTGCAATTCAGCTTGCAGCGTGGCATCTTCTTTTTGATTTATCCTGGTTCATGACTTTACATGCCGTTTAGGTGGATGGTCAATTTCAAAAAAATGGGACTGAAAAGACCTCGAAAATTTCTTTTCTTTTTTCTTTTCTTTATCGCCGTTTGTATTGCCGTTGCCGTTATTTTTCACGAGGTGGTGGTCTATACTTCCAATGCCTACATCCGTGCCAACTGGGCGGCCGTGAGCCCTCGGGTCAAGGGGCACGTAAAAGCCGTTCATGTTCAAAACAATGCCCTGGTCAAGCAGGGGCAATTGATGATTGAACTGGAAGAATACCCCTACCGGCTGGTCCTGAACGTGCACAAGGCAACCCTAGCCCAGGACCAGGCCCAGCTCAAGGTCACCGAAATCAAATATGAAATGGCCCGGCAGACGCTTACGAGCGTCACCGGCGAATTCAAGCTGGCCATGAAAAAGCGGGACCGGTTCAAGGAACTGGTTCGAGAAAATGCCGTGAGCAAACAGGAATATGAAAATGTTGAAACGGAACTGGATAATACCACCATCCGGCTAACCCAGGCCAAGGAAAACGTCAAATACTGGATGGCCGCCGTGGCCGAGCAGGCAACGGTCATCGATGCAAGCCAGGCTCGGGTGGCGCTTGCCGAATATGACCTTTCCATGTGCCGCATATGCGCACCTAACCCCGGTTTCGTCAACAATATGTATATCCGTCCGGGCGACTACGCGGTGGTGGGCGACCCCATGTTCGGCATTGTGGAAACCACCGAATTTTGGGTGGAAGCCAACTACAAAGAATGTTATGTGGGCAAAATCAAACCCGGTCAAAAAGTATGGATACAATGCGATCTGTACCCGTCTCGTATTTTCCATGGCCGGGTTGTCAGTATCGGCACCGGCGTCCGGCGAAACGACAGACCTGCGCAGGCCCTTCCCTATATCTCTCCCACCATCGACTGGATCCGGCTCCAATACCGCTTTCCGGTGCGGATCAAGTTCGTGGATCCGCCTCCCGATGGTCAGTTCCGCATGGGGGCCGACGTCCGTACTTTGATCCTGTTGGATTCTGAAGAGAAAGACACGCCATGACCCTGCGGGATCATTTCGGGCTCATCTACACCGATCTTTCCGCAACCTTCCACGATTTTACATGGGGTACCCGCCAGACCCGCCAGGCGCTCAAAACGGCCCTGGCCTGCGTCATATCGATCATGCTCACTTATTTTCTGGATTTAAAGGAAGCCTACTGGGCGGGTATCACCACCCTGATCATGATGCAGCCCAATGTGGCGGCCTCCATTCGGAAAGGCTGGATGCGGGCCGGCGGGGCGTGTTGCGGCTGTTTTCTGGCGGTGGTGCTCACCGGCCTTTTCCTTCAGCTGCATCTGACCTATACCCTTGTATTTTTTTCTCTCTCAGTCATGGGATTCTATCTGGGCGTAACCGCCCGAAACGGCTATTTCTGGAGCTATTTTATTATGAACGGCGTCCTCATTTCCATGGTGG
The DNA here is from genome assembly GCA_963663335.2 of Desulfatiglandales bacterium. Classification (GTDB taxonomy): domain Bacteria; phylum Desulfobacterota; class DSM-4660; order Desulfatiglandales; family Desulfatiglandaceae; genus NaphS2. Next base: position 890,900 of record CAXXLN010000003.1, read on the forward strand.
GGATGACGCAACCGGATATTACCGTCTATATCACGGTTCACCGGGGCGTCGCCATTACCATCGGCGTACTGGTCTCCCTGGTCCTGAATGTGGCGCTTTTTCCCGACTATGCCCATGAGACCCTTAAAGAAGATTTTGTTCGTCATCGGACCAGGACCTTTGAATGGATTCAAGAAATCGTGCGGCAATATATGGCAAGTGATTACCGTCTGGAAGCGGTAGAAGCGCCGTACAGAGAATTGATAAAAGGGTCTCGAAAAATAGGGAATCTAATAAAGGATGCCGCTTTTGAAATGAAGTTGCTCAGAGGTGATCCACAGATCCTTAGAGTCCTCATCAATCGGCTCGGCAATCGGATTGAGGATTTTCATGCCTTCTATCAGGAATTATCCCGAAATCGTTCGGATCGGGCATATCAGGACAACCATCGGGAGGCCATGGAAGATCTTTCCATTAAACTGGGTCTTCTGGCGAAGGCCCAAGGTTGGTCCCTGGATAAAAAAGATCCGTCGGCAAAAGAGATCCAACAGACATTGGTACAGCTGGAGTCGGATTATGGAAAAACCGTTGATGATGGGCGAACGGAGGCTTATGGGATTCTCGATTTTCTCTTTTTTCTGGAACTGATTTTTCTGCTGCGGCGCGTTGTCAATGATTTAACCTTTAACACCCGGGAAGACTCCGTCAACGAGGTGGCGGCTGTATCCGAGAAAAGCGTCTATGAAGAACAATCCGATCTGTATCGTTTCGTTTTTTTAGGGCGTGCGCGAACCGTTCATGTCCCTTCTCTCAAATATGCCATCAAAGGCGCCCTGGGAATCGTTTCTGTTTTCTGGTTCTGGTTCTGGGCGGAAATTCCGGGAGGAGCGCTCAACGTTTCCGTCGCAGTGATTACCGTGTTACAACAGGACCTCATGAGCACAACCCACAAGGGGTTATTGCGGTTTACGGGATGCCTGGTGGGGGCGGCTGCAGGTTATACATTCCTCGCTTTTCAGGTGGAGTCATCTCTAGTCCTCTGCCTGTCGCTTTTTGGGGTCGTATTCTTTTTTGCCTACATCTGGGGAGGAAGGCCGGGCGCCGCTTATCTGGGATGTCAGGCGGGACTTTGCTATCTGGTGGCCACTGTTCATGATCTGACGGCCATGACGAGCCTGGCACCTCCCACGGAGCGTCTGGTGGGTATTTTTCTGGGGGTTCTGTTCACCTGGACCATCAACCTTCTGGTGTGGCCTGAAGATCTGTTGGTAAAATTTTCGCAGAATATCAGGGATGCTGAAAAAAAACTCCCATCCATCGGAGAAGAGATTGCCGCCTGGTTTCATGGCAGCGGAGGTTTCGGACCGGTTCCGCTGGATGTAACAGCCCTTCAGTCTACCCTTCAAACCCTCCAGAGTCAGGGGGAGCTGTCAGCGGTTGATGTGGCCTCAATGCGCGTCTGGTTGGAACAGATGCGTCTTCTGGTGGACGAGAGCGCCGCCATGGACACGGTGGATGCGGAAGCGGCCCATCTGCTGGCTGAAATGAATCCCGATTTTATTCCCAGGTTAGTGGAAACCTTTTTTCTGATTTCCCTGGCGCGATCCCACAAGGATTTTCAACTCATTTCATTGCGTTTGGCGGAACAGGAGGGGGCATTTGAAGAAATCATAGCGCAAACCCGTCAAAGGGACATTGGATCGAGACCCATCGCTTTTAAGCAGCGGTTTGCCCACACGTTGATTGTCTGTAAACGACTTATCTATCGCCTCGGAACCCTCACCGATGCCACGAGCCGTTTTCCGGTGTTGTTTGATATTTCGCGTGTATAACCTGATTTAAGTTTACTTTTTTTGGCCGCAACCGTTTTGATACATTGAGTTTCTAGGGGCATAACCCTTGACAATACCGACGTTCAGTTCCTACCATGTATGAATCCGAACGCTAAAAGATATTCAATATAATGGAGGATGTGCCCAATGAAGAGAAGAACCTTTCTGAAAACATCTGCGTTGGGCCTGGCATCCACCTTTCTGCCGGCGGGGGTGGCGAAAGCCGCATCGGAGCCAAATGATTTGAAAAAAGGGATTCAAAATGGTCCCGAAACTTCTGTTGTTTTGGCTGGAGCGGCCCGAGGCGCCGATGAAAAAGTATTCAGAATGGCAATTCGAGAAGCGGCTGAAGGGGCGACGGATTTTTCGTGGTTGTCCAAAGGGGATGCGGTATTCATCAAACCGGCTTTGAATTCGGGAAATCCTTATCCGGCCACCACGAGTCCCGAGGCCATTGGGACAATGGTGACACTGCTCCTTGAAAAGGGGGCGGGCAGGGTTTTTGTTGGCGATATGTCGGGAATCGAGCACGTGAAACTGACGCCTGAAGGGGTGAGGGGGAGTACCCGGGGTTTGATGAAATCCAGCGGCATGGGGGCGGCTGCCCAAAAGGCGGGTGCGGAACTTAATTTTCCGGAAGAAGCCGGTTGGAATGCCTTTTATGAGGATATGCCCGCAGCGGGATCCAATTGGAAAGGCGGCCTCATGATGCCCAATATATTGCGTGAGGTGGATCATATCGTTTTGATGCCCAGGTGCTCGCGTCATGTCCTGGCCGGAAGTACCCTGGGACTCAAAGCGGCCGTCGGGTACTGGCGGACCGATACCCGTCTGGAGTACCATCGGGATGCTGCGACCTTTCAGGAGAAAACGGCGGAAGGCAACACGGTGGGGACACTGCTCAAAAAACAGCGTCTCGTACTCAGCGCAGCGGATAAAATACTCACCTCATTCGGTCCCGATAAGGGGTATGTCATAGCGCCCGAAACGGGACTGGTGATCGCCTCCCAATCGGTGGTTGCCCACGATATGATGTCACTGGCATGGCTGCTCTTGAACAGGGAAACCATCCCTGAATCGGAAAAGGACATCTTCAGCGATCCTTACGAAAGCCAATTTATTGTAAGTATCGGAAACCACTGGATAGTGGGCAAACTGGGCGGCTGGCTGGCGGCACTGACCCCCGAGGAACTTAAGCGAAACGACATCGAGACCATTTGGGATGATCGGGTGCTCAACCGGGCCTATCAGGTATTAGGCGGAAGGCCCAAAATCAATATGAAACCGGCAAACAGTTCCGTTCCCGGAGAACTGCAAACGCGACTTAAAAAGTTGATTTTACCGCCGGTGTAACGGTAGCCCAAATCGCCTTATCTTGCCGAAATTTGGATCAGGTTTCTAGCTTTATACGACTTGCGGGCAGGTCGAACCATTTGCTTTTTGGGATGACCTGTTTCTGAGGGGTATCCGCCACATAATGGGGCGACATGATCTGTTCCCCGTGCTCGTTAAATACATCCTGAATGTTACCCAGCAGTTCGGAAAAAGTCTCACTTCGTATTTCCGGTGTGGATACTGCGGCTGTCAACTGATACTCCACATAGAAGTCGGAAAGACCCACCTGTCGAACAAAAGGTGGTGGTTGAGTGAGCAACCCGCGGGTCTTACTGGCCGCTGATAACAGAAGCGATTGCACCTTGCGCCATGGTGTGGTGTAACCAATGCTGACCGATGTGTGGATCATGACGCCGTTCTTCTCGCCTGCCAGGCGTGTATAGTTGATGGTGGTGTTCCCCACCAGAACGGCGTTGGGGATATTGACTTCTTCCTTCCTGGCGGTCCTGATTTTTGTGGAGAGAATCCCCAGGTTGGTGACAATCCCCTCGGTCTCACCCACCTTGATGAAGTCGCCCGGCCTGAAGGCGCGGGAGTACATGAGAACCAGACCGCCCGCCGCCTGGTTGACGATGCTGGTGGTGCCAAGGGAGGCGATGAGCCCTGCAAAGAGGGTGACCCCTTTAAAGGCCTCGGTTCCGCTGCCCGGCAGATAGGGATAGGCCATGATGAGCGCGAAAAGCCACAGCATGACGATTACGATTCGGGATGTGGGTCTTGCCACTTCCGGGTCCAGCACTATGAATTTCACGCGATTTTGTTCAATGGCGTGGAAAAGAGTTTTGACCAGCCTTGTAAGAATTCTCGTGCATACAACAATGAGAACAACGGTAAAAAGGCTTGGCAAGGCCTTGACGACACCCAGAACAATCGTCTCTATGGTTCCGGAAAAGTAGCTTCCGAGGCTTTCACCCCACGGACGGGTGTAGGCAAAGCGCTTCAGGGAAAAAACAAGCCAGGAATAGGTGGCGAAAAGAACCACCGCCCACGTGGCCCCTCTCAGCAGAAAATGGGTGACCTGGGTGAGGTGTTCCAGAATGGAAACGCCTTTGATTTCAACTTTGCCTGCCCATTTTTTTTCAAGCTTTTCCGCCCGGGCCTCTATCCAGCGCGAGGATCGGGCCAATCCCCACAGGATCGCAGCATAAAGAAGGGTCGCCAGAAAGGTATAAATGGCGGCCATGATGAGATGACGGGGGCTGCGCATTTCCATAACCTCTTCGATTGCCAGGTTCAAATTCCCTACGGCTCGATCCACGATCTCTTTTATATTTTGTCCCAGGGCCGGATTGGCGTCTTCCGGGGTGATGAGCAAAAGATCGTTTTCACCAATGGAAATAACGGTTCCCGCTCCGATCTGCTTGGCGGTCACTTTTCCGAAGGTTTTCCCCGAAAGGATTCTTTTGATCCGCTCTTCGCACAATTTCATCCTTTGCTCCGGACTATTTCCGAACAGAGAGGCATAGAAGATGACAATGGGCCGGTTGTGGATCATGACAATGGCGGGCGATTGTGCCAATGACTGGGAGACTTCCGGTGAAGCCTTGGATGTTTTCTCTTCGGACTCCGCCCATCCCGATGATAAGGCAAAAACAATGGCCAAAAACACCAGTGCCGCAGAAATGATCTGAATAATAATAATATGTCGTTTCATGGTACCCCCTTGGGTCTTATATCTAAAACATGTGCGGTATTCCGTGGGCCGAAAAATACTTGCAGTCCAGCTAAAAATTTTCTAATGGTCCTTTACTAGAGCGATTGTCACACGTGATGCCGGTTATTTTATCCCTTTCAAAATCAAAAAGTACTTGAAATTCAGATCCGCTGGAAACGGTGACGGTATGGTCTTCCAGCACCTTTCCAATAACCTTCGCGTCAATGCCCCTTTCGTTGAACAGATTGATAATCAGGGATGAAAATGCTGGTTTGGCCGACAGAACAAATCCGAAGCTTTGAAAGGAAATCAGCCATTGGGAAAGTTCCAGAGAGGCAGGGCAGGGGATAGCGTCCAGATCAATCGATGCGCCGGCTCCGGAGTTTTCCATCATGATGGAAAGGGTTCCCAACAGGCCTGCATTGCTTACGTCCTTGCAGGCACAGGCCCATTCCCGCTCGGCAATGAACGGTAGGGCTTCCAGGCGAAACAGCAGTTCACGGGTGGTTTTTCCGGAGTTGGCGTCCCAGCTCGTTACGGAGGAACAGCCCGGCTGCCCGGCTAAATCCGTTGCAAAGAGAAGGTCGTCGCCCGGTTCGGCCAGATGGCTTCGAAGCAGTTTCTTAGCACGTCCCAAAATGGCCACGGAAAGGGAAGGGGAATCCGGGGGCGCATCCGGATGGAGATGACCGCCTACCATCGGGACGTTTAGTTTTTCGCACCCTTTCTGGATGCCGTCTATGATTTTCGAGCGGTGCGGTTCATCGCCGCTGGCCAGGACGTTGACCATGGCGAGCGGTCGTCCCCCCATGGAATAGATGTCGTTCACCGTCACCATCACCGAGGCTTTTCCGGCAGCATAGGGTTCATTTTGCAGGAGCTTTGTCATCATGCCGTCGGCAGCCAGAAGCAGGTATTCATCTTTGAAGGGAATCACCGCCGCATCATCCCCGTAATTGGGTAGTTGGGGACCCTGCACACCGTGAAGAATGAGTTTGTCGTAAACCTCTGCGATGGGCCGCTTGCGCAGAAGCCCCAGGTATTGGCGGGTATTTTGGATTATTTCAGCAAGGCTGGTTTTCAAGGGTTCATTCTCCATGTGGGGCTGGTTCGGTTTCGAGATTCGCTGCCATCAACTGGTGGGACCTTCCGAAATGCTCCTTGACAGTGCCGATCCTCTTCCATCCCAGTTGTTCAAAAAAAGAAACATTGCTCTCCTGAATATGGGCGGTAAAGTAAGTGCACCCTTTTCCTTTTACAGTGGCCACCGCTTCTTGCACCAGTCGTTCGCCGGCCCCGTATGCTCGGAAACTTTTTTTGACAGCGAGTCTGCCACCGATCCAGTCTCCATTTCCAGTCCCTGCCTGATAGACTCGCACTGTTCCGATGATGCGATCTTCGTGCTTGGCCACCAGATGAATGGCCTTATGGTCATATTCGTCCACATCGGTGCACTTGAAAAGCTTTTGCTCTTCAACAAAAACCGCTTTTCGAATGGAAAATGCCTTTTCCCGCTCTTCCTCGGTTCTAGATGGGTGGCAGACGACATTTTCTATCGCCAACTCATGGGCGGGCAGGGCGGAACAGGCGCCGCACCGGACACAACCGGCGAGACTTTGATGGTATGACAACCCTTTTCGGGAGAGGGACCTGGCAACCTCCTGGTAGATGGATGTCATGATTTTCGGGTCCGGAGGTAGCGCCGCTCCCATGCGAGAACCGGGAATGGGGCGTAGCGGCACCACAAAGGGATAAACGCCCATATCAGCCAGCAGATGACTTCCGGAAATGACGGAATCGGGTGACTCCCCCAGCCCCGCCAGAATAAAGCTGCTCACCTGGTTGGGGCCGAATAGTTGAACCGATTGTTCCCAGGCTTTCAGGTATCGCTTGAGGCCCACCGCCGCTTTAACCGGGGCGAGTTCTCCGAGAATTTCAGCATCAAAACTTTCAATATGGATGCCCACCGTATCAACGCCCGAATCTTTCAAGTCCTGAAGTCTTTTCATATTTCGAGGGGGCATGAACTGGGCATGGATGGGAAGTCCGGTTTTCTTTTTGATGGCTCGGGCGCTTTGGATAAGGATGGAAATCTCATCTTCAGGAGGGGTCGCGGTGCCCGTGGTCAGAACCACGTGGCGTATGCCGTCCAATTCTTTGGCCCGGGCAGCGGTCTCCGCCAGTTGTTCGGGAGTCTTTAAGGGAATCGTATTCCGGCTGGTGAGGGAGAGTTCTATGCCGCAGAACCGGCATCGAGTGCTGCTATTCCAATAGGCGCAGGTCTGAAGGACGGTTGTGGCCAGGCAGTCGGTTCCGTGAAGCAGGGCGATTTTCTGAAGAATTGTTCCGTCTTCGGTGGTTTCGTCGTAAAAATGAGGTCGTGGGACGGTTTGGGCGGGTAAAACTTCAACATCGTTTTTACAGAGAAATAACGCGTGTCCCCGAGTCTTCAGCGAGTAAGGTGAATGGGTCACATAGGCACTGCTGGTGGGAACGCTGACGGCAAACCCCCCGATCACCAAGGAACCCGCTTCAGAAGGGCCTGCGCCGCCCGCCCTCTTCAGTAGGTTATCCGCAATTCGTATGCCCCGGCTCTGGATTTCCGAAATGAGCCCGGCGATGGACGATGACATGATGACTCCGGTAATTAAGGGTTACTGTTTTCAGCTTCGAGTGCGTCCAATATCATTTTTCGCATTCGGTTGCATTCCGTGCTGGTTCGGTCCCGAGGGCGCGTGGCCGTGATGTCAAAACGGTTTATGAGCTTCGCAGGTCTTTTGGAAAAGACCAGTACCTCATCACTTAGAAATACGGCTTCGTCCACATTGTGGGTCACAAAAACAATGGTCACCTTCTGTTTTTGCCACAAGGCCAGCAGAAAGGATTGCAGGTTGTTTCGCGTCTGGCTGTCTAGGCTTCCGAAGGGCTCGTCCATCAGCACCACTCTTGGATCGGTGATCAGGGTGCGGGCAATGGCAACCCGCTGTTGCATGCCCCCCGACAATTCATGGGGGTAGCGGTTTTCAAAATCCTTAAGACCGAAAGAACGGATATAGTCCATGGCGGCGGTGCGTCTTTCTTTTTTGGGAACTCCCATGATTTCCAGGCCCAATTCAACATTTTCAAGCGTTGTGCGCCATGGAAAAAGGGCATACTCCTGAAAGACAAGGCCGATCCGATCCACGTCGTAAGAAATCGCACCGCCGTCCAGGAGAAGGTTTCCGGAAGAAGGTTCTTCCAGACCCGCGATAACCCTTAACAGCGTTGTTTTTCCGCAGCCGCTGGGTCCCACGATGGACACAAACCGGCCGTCGTGAACATGATAATGGATATCTCTGAGCACCTGCACGGATTTGGCCGTCTTTTTGTCTTCAAAGAATTTACAAAGCCCGATGATTTCCAGGCCCATGAGCATCTCCACAAATATTTTTCCGGTTTACAGCTTTTTTAGCGTGAACGGGTAACCATCAACCTTTATTCCTTTTTTTCTCCGGCCGCAACAAAAGCTGCTGTGCCGGTCCGAAACAAAGCCCGCAGACAATGCGGACCCCTAGAAAAGAAAGCATGGCGGTGGCCCCCACAATCATGACCATCACCACGATCTGGTAACGGATGGCCACGAGCGGATCGGCGCCCGCCAGGATCTGGCCGGTCATCATGCCGGGAATGAACACCACGCCCACCGCCATCATGGAATTGATGGCGGGAATCATGCCGGCCCGCATGGCGTTTTTGACCATGTTTTTACTGGCTTCATGGTAGTCTGCGCCCAGGCAGAGCATCATTTCCACTTCCTGCCGTCTTTCTTTCAAATCGCCCAGCAACCGGTCCAGTGAAATCGCCACCGCATTCATGGAGTTGCCGATGAGCATCCCGCCAAGCGGTATGAAATACTGGGGTTTCCACCAGGGTTTGGCCCCGATGACCACGCCGGTGATCAGTATGGCCGCCAATGCATAACTGATGACCATGGATACCAGCATGGGCCAGAAAAAGGCGACCTGTTTTTCCTTGATACGGCTTCGAATGATACGGGTGGCAAAAACAATCATGAACAGGAATACGGCCAGCACCGGCCACACCGAATTCAGACGAAAGACGAATTTGAGCACGTAGCCCAGAAGGAAGAGTTGGGCGAATGTGCGGATGGTCCCCACAAGAAGGTCTTTTTCCAGCCTGAGACCATGATACAGGGATGCACATCCGGCCACAAGGATGAACACCAGGGCCAGGATGAGTTGGTACGGTCCGATTTCAATAACGGCTCCGGTCACATGGACTCCTCCATGTGGCCGTCCCTCATTTGTAAATGTCTGTAATGAACATTCCCCAGATCATATGTTTGATGGGCGACGGAAAGGACTGTCAGATTCGATTCCAGGTTCAATTGCTCCAGCAGCGCTGTTACCGCCAGGGCGCTTTCCCGGTCCAGGGCGCTGGTGGGCTCATCCAGGAGCAAGACTTCCGGATTCAGAAGCAGCCCGCGGACCAGGCAGAGGCGTTGGAGTTGCCCCACGGAAAGGGTTCGGGCATGGTCATTCATTTCCACGCGGTTGAGATGTACCTTTTTCAGAAGTGTTACCATTTTCTCCCGGCTGGGTCTTTCAAGATGAAGATTGGTTTTGAAGGCGAAAGGCAAAAGAAGGTTGTCTTCCACCGATCCATCCACGGCCGTCGGAGTTTGCTGAATATATAAGAGAGAACGGCGAAGACGCGGGGGTGAATAGGTGTCCAGAGGTCTTCCTTTGAATCGAATTTCACCTGAAAGAGGTTCTTCAAGGCGGTTCAGCAACCGAAGGAAAGTGCTTTTTCCCACGCCGGACGGTCCCTGAATCAGGTAGAATGTCCCTTTTTCAATGCACGCCGACACTTCCCTTAAGAGTGGCTTCTGATCAGGAAAAGCGAAGCTTACGTCTCGAAAATCAAAAATGGTATTTTCGGCCATGTTGCGATGGACTCCTAAGCCCGCCATTTGACAAACTTTCGTTCACAGGCTTTAAGACCGCCGTTGATCAGATAACCGATCAGACCGATCACCAGCATGCCGGCCAGGATTTCATCCGGCCTCTGAATGTCGCGGGCCGTCATGATCATGTACCCAAGGCCGTAGCCGGTCCTGACGCCTGTAAACTCGGCCGCCACAAGGGTCATCCACCCGATCCCCACGCCGATCCGCATGCCCACAAAAATGGAAGGGATGGAACCGGGAACCAGTACCTTGAAAAAGACATCCTTCCTCTTGGCATTCAGGGTTTGGGCGGCCTCGAAATAGATGGGGTTAATGGCCAAAACACCTGAAACCGTATTGAGCAGAATGGGAAAGAAGGCTCCGAGGAAAATGATGAAGGCCGCTGATTTCATGCCGATGCCAAACCACAGAATGGCGATGGGAATCCAGGCCAGGGGCGGAATGGGCCGTATCAGCTCCACCAGGGGGTTGACAACGCGCCTGAGCCTTGGCGACCAGCCCATCCAGAGCCCTACGGGAATTCCCAAAAGTACGGCGGCCGCAAAGCCCAAAGCCACCCTGTACAGGCTGTAAAGAATGTGTTGGGGCAGCAAATGACCCGGCGGCATGCCGATGATCAGCAAATCCTTCAGTCCCAGGACTATTTTAATGGGAGAGGGCAGCAGATGGTTCGGGATAAGCTTGAGGCTGCAAAGCGCCTGCCACAGAATGAGCAGGATGAGCAGTAAAATGTACCGGTCAAACCTCATTTTCGGAGAACATCTTTAAGAATTGTGGGGTCAATGAATCGGTTGACAAAAACCTTCGTATTGGGGACGTTGAGATATTTCAAACGGGACAAAAAATCCACATATTCCGTTTCGCCGTCTATGCTCAATTCATAGGTGTAGTTCACATTCTTCATGGCGGTTCGAACCGTTTTTTCGTCCATTCCGGTGTATTTCATGCCGATTTTTACCGCTTCCTCAGGTGAGTCTCGAATAAAGTCCGTCGCTTCCACATGGGCTTTGACCATGGCACGAACGTCTTTGGCGTTCAGCTTTCGAAATCCGTCATCCGCTATCAGAATACAGCAGGGATGATTTTTCCATATCTCACCGGATGTGAGCAGAACCCGACCCACACCCATGGTCTGCGCTTTGGCGGGATAAGGTTCCCAGGCAATGAACGCATCGATCTGATCCGTTTTAAGTGCCCCGATCATTTCGGGGGGTTTCAGAACAATGACGGAAACCTTCTCGGGGTCGACCTTGAATTTGTAAAGGGCCTTTTGCAGTAGAAAATCCTGCACCGTTGAATGGCCGGGGATGGCAACGGTTTTTCCTTCAAGCTCTTCAGGTTTTTGGATGGCGGAACCCTTTTTCACCATGATGGCCGAGCCTTCGGTGTTAACCTGGGCCATAACGGTTGCTTTGGCGACTTGGTTGGCCACCGCCGTGGTGGCGGGCGCTTCGCCCACATATCCCATATCCAGGGCGCCCGCGGCAAAAGCGCTCATCTCTTCGGGTCCCGCTTTGAAAATGCCTGCAACTTCCGCATCAACACCGTGTTTTTGATAAAATCCCTTTTCGAGCGCCACCCAGCAGGCCAGCTGATGAATATCGCTTTGCAGGTATCCGATGCGGACCGGTTTTTCTCCACCGGTAACGACGTCGTTTAGCTGCAATGAGAAGAAGAGCGAAAAACATATCAGGAGTGCGAACTTTTTCAATTTGGTATCCTTTCCATGATGCAATTAGCATTTCGTGGTTGACAGCCGTCTGCCATCATAACCCTTTAGGCGCGGCATTGTCAATATTTCGCCAGCAATTCTAATTTTGCTGAGGTTTTCCCTATTCCTCTGGGCCTTTTGCATCGTTGGTTATAACATTCTGTAATTAAGGAGGAAATTGTCCCTGAACATTTGTTCCCACACTTGCTAATAGATAATAGGTAAATCAACCTGTTATCGCTGGGAATGAGATGCCTTCAGGAAAAAGACAGCGGCCCAAGCCCCAAAAGCCCACTTTCGATAATATGGTCAGCTACCTTCGCTCAATAATGACTGATTTTCCCGATAAACGCACGATCAAGAATACTCGCTATAGCTTTGTGGATGCAGCCTTGGGTGTTTTTTCTATTTTTTTTACGCAAAGTTCTTCATTCTTGTCTTTTCAAGAAGCCATGTTGAAAAATTAAGGGCAAAAGCAATGCTAAAACCCTGTTTGAGGTGGATCAAATTCCTTTGCCCTTTGAAGTCAAAATTGTTGTGCACGGGCTGTTTTTCAGACTTTAAACAATAATTTTTGAAGATTCTCCTACTCCATGGAGGCATAAGCGTTCGTTTTCAGGTTTTAGGAGAGCGGCCTCGAAATCCGTTTCAATTTGAATACTCCTGAGAGTTGACGGATCGAGTCTCTTTGGCGTAGATTATGCCCATGTTTCTCGGTGCGACTTGGTGTTCTGATTCGGCGATGGGGCCTTTGCTCTTCAGGAAATATTTCATTTTTTCTGATTGTTGTTGTTAAAATTCCGGTTTTCAGAAATGGGGAAGATGGTATGGGCATGCGGTTGGCGGTCATAGATGATGAGGTCACAGTCTGTCTGCGTCTTTCAACGCTCCTTGAAAAGGAGGGTTTTGAGATGGAGACCTTCCCGTCAGCGCCCCCATTCTGGAACCGCATGCAGCAGCACGCTTTTGACATCGTCTTTATCGATCTCAACCTGCCGGGTATGAACGGTATGGAGATTTTGTCCCGCTTAAGGGCGGATTATGAAGATTTAGAAGCCATTATCATCACCGGCAACAGTACGATTGAATCTGCGGTGGAAGCCATGAAAATCGGCGCGTTCCACTACATTTCCAAACCGTTCAGACTGCATGACGTGCGCTCTCTGGCCAAAAGTGCGCGGGAAAAGATCCTGCTTCGCCGGGAGAACAAAAGCCTGCGGGCCGCCCTGGCGGGAAATGATGTCATTCCGGAATTCATCGGTGCAAGCCCCCGCATGCAAACCGCATTCGCCACCATCAAAAAGGTGGCGGCGGTGGACTGCAACGTGCTGTTGCAGGCGGAAACCGGAACCGGCAAGGAAATGGCCGCGCGCGCCATACACCGGCTAAGCCCTCGAAAGGACCTTCCCTTCGTCTCTTTCAACTGCGGTGGATTCACCGAGGATTTAATCTGCACAGAGCTTTTCGGGCACGAAAAAGGCTCTTTTACCGGCGCCACAACCACCAAGATCGGTCTGTTGGAATCCGCGAACGGCGGTACCGTGTTTCTCGACGAGATCGGGGAAATGCAGCTTTCCATGCAGGTGCGCCTGCTGCGTGTCATTCAGGAAAAGATCATTCTGCGGGTGGGCGGTACCCAACCCATCGAACTGGATGTACGGATCATTGCCGCCACCAACAAAGACCTGAAAAAGGCCATGGAAAACGGTGAATTCCGTGAGGACCTCTTCTACCGGCTCAATGTGGTGGCCATCAACCTGCCCAGGCTGGAGGAAAAAAGGGATGATATTCCGCTGCTGGTCAACCATTTCATAACAAAATTCAACCGTGCCTTCGGCAAAGCGGTAAAAAAGATATCTCCCGACGCATTGTCCATTCTGATGGGATATAATTTCCCGGGTAATGTGCGGGAGCTGGAAAATATCGTCCAGCGGGCCGTGGCCCTTGCCGATAGTGAAGCCATCGAGGTTCATGATCTGCCGCCCGACTTGCAGGAGTTCGAATTTTCAGGCATGAAGGGGCAGGGGCTCCTGACCCTTGAGGAAATTGAAAAGCAGCACATCGCTCGGGTGCTGATGTCGACTAAAAATATCGGCATCGCCTGCAATATCCTGAACATTCCGCGGACCACCCTGTGGCGGCGGATGCAGAAATACAATCTGGCACACATAGAATGACGCAGAGTCGCGGATTTTTCATTTTGAAACAAGACCGAATCCCCTGGTAGCCCCTTAAACCCTCCGTCTTTCTGAAATAAAGGGCTAAACAGGATCTCTTTTCATTTCATATTGAAACAAACCCCTCTCTTTTTCCCAAAATTCACCCTTGCTTTTCAGTTTTTAGCCCCTCGGGTTCACACGGTGAAGATTTTATTAAACAAACTCTCTACACCCCCGAAACCCCCGCGCCGTTCCGGCCTGCTCAGCTGCAACTATCTAAATTTAAATCGTAAATCCGTTTGATTGGCGCATCTGTTCCGGTTCAGGCCATGGCGTGCCGACCGCGTTTTCCTCTTCTTTAACGCCTTCCTGTCTGCTGCTGGCACCAAATTTGCCATAACCCGTTGCAGCAGAAAGAAAAGGAGAGGCTACTGACCATGAAAAAGGTGCTTGTCGGAGTAAGTTCGGAAACGACGGACCTGTGGCCGGTGATTTACGCATTGAACCTGGCCAAGCGTGTGAAAATGAGACTTTTCGTGCTGCTGGTTTTAGATCCTCGAGAACGCCGTCTCAAAAATGAAAAGTACCGTGTGGATGAATCTTCCATAAAATTGCGTCTTGAAACGCTGCTTTCGGAGGGCCGTTCGTGCGGAATTCCAATCGACTATCACATCGCAAATGGATCATACAAGGAGGAACTTATTCAATTGATTCAAAATAAGGAAATTTCGCTTGTGGTTCTCGCCATGCCCACAATTGGTCCCAAAGGGGCTTCGGAGGGCATCAACGACATTTTGGATGAAATAAAACTGAGGACCGCCTGCGACATCGAGATCGTACATCCAAGGGGTTCCGTTCAAGAGAAATAAGGAGTCTGAAATGCCACATCTGTATTTGCCAATTGCGGGTAACAGCGTTAACGTCTTGTTCATCTTTTCCGTGGGAATAGCCGTCGGTCTTCTCTCCGGCATCTTCGGGGTGGGCGGCGGCTTTTTGATGACGCCGCTTTTGATCATGCTGGGGATTCCGCCCACGGTGGCTGCTGCGTCAGATTCCAATCAGATTGTCGGCGCGTCCACATCCGGAACCCTGGCGCATTACCGGCTGGGAAATGTGGATTTCAAGATGGGCCTCCTTCTTCTGGTGGGAGGGGTGGGCGGCGGCGCCGTCGGTGTACAGATTATTAAAATCCTTCGCGCTTCGGGGAACGCCGATTTTCTCATCAACATCACCTACGTGATCATGCTCGGTTTCGTGGGCGGCTACATGTTTATTGAAAGCCTCCAAAGCCTCAAAAAGCGGCAGGTTGTTCATACACCCACCAGAAAAAAGGAAAGCGGATACGCCCGTCTCATTAAGAAACTCCCCTACCAGACCACCTTTGTAAAGTCCGGAATCGAAGTGTCGCTTTTTCTTCCGCTGATCTTGGGAACCCTGGTGGGCATTCTCTCCGCCATCATGGGGGTCGGGGGCGGCTTCATCATGGTGCCGGTCATGGTCTATCTGCTCAGAATGCCCATGCATGTGGTGGTGGGTACCACACTTTTTCAAATTCTTTTTACCTGTATGGGGGTCACCATCATGCAGGCTTCCACCAATCACACGGTCGATTTCGTGTTGGCGGTGATACTCCTGGCAGGTTCTACCCTCGGCGCTCAGATCGGCGCGAAGATCAGCCGGAAGATAGCGGGCGATCAGTTGAAAATCCTGTTGGCCACACTCGTGCTCCTGGTTATGGTGAAGATGCTTTTTGATCTTCTGCTCCCCCCCGGAATCATGTTAAGCTATAAGGGAGGACACTAGCATGCTGAAAAGAACCCTTTTAACCATCACGTGGGCCTCGCTGATTCTCATTGCGCTCACCACGGCGGGCATGGCGGCACCCCCTGTTTCGGTCCAAATTGAACCCAATCTGGTTTCCATCGGTGCCATGTATAACGGCGCCGAGGTTGTTGCAACCGGTGAAATCCCAAGTGATGCGCAGGTGATTGTGCTGGTGACGGGAGACCGGGAGGACATCGTTCTTTCCGAAAAAGGCAAAGCGTTCGGTTTATTGTGGATGAATACGGGCGAGGTCACGCTGCACGGTGCGCCAACCGTATATATGCTCTACCTGCCTGAAACCGACTCCCCGGAGGCATCCGGCAAGGCCCGGTGGTGCGATGCGGGCGTAGGGTTTGAAAGCCTGCGAAAGCAGATTGCCATCAAATCCTCCAATGGAAAAGCGGATTTGGATTTTGACGAATTCCTTAAGCTGAAACAAAAGGAAGGGCTCTACGCCATCCACAAAGGCGCTTTGACCTATGGCAAGGAGGAGAGCGCTGTTCGGACATTTTCCTGTAAGATGTTCATTCCCCCTCGGATGCACCAGGGGACCTACGAAGTAACGGCCATCGTTATCGAGGACGGAAAGGTGCTGAAAAAAGTTGCCGAACAACTCAAAATTAGGCGCGCGGGCTTCACCAAATTCATGACCGGGCTCGCGTTGAACCATGGGACCCTTTACGGCGTCATGGCGTGCCTGGTGGCTCTGATGGCGGGCCTGTTCATGGGCCTGGTCTTCAAAGGCGGAAAGGGCGCACACTGAACTTCCAGGAAGGTAAGCAATAAGCGCTGGGAAAGAGGCGGGACGAATTTTCCGAGATGATGGAAATGAAAAAAATTTTCGGGGCAAAAGGGCTTTTCAGCCGCAGGGAGAAGGATCTCACCGTGAACGGAACGAGTGTCGGAAGGCGCTCCTTCGCCATGGCCTTCAATGCCTTTCAGAAAGTCCTGGAACTCAACAACCAAGCCCTGGAAATGATGGCGGCCCTGGGAGATGTTTTAAGCGGAGACTACGTCTTTGACCGCCGTTACATTGAGACCGGTTGCCGCGAGTTGTCCGATACCGTGAACCGGATCATCGGCAACCTGAATATTCTTGCGCCGAAGCGATACATCACCCTTTACGATGCCTTTAACCGAATCAATCATGAGATTGAAGAAGAGCTGTCAGGAAAGCTGGTGATCCCTCGATCCGACTACGTTCTGCCCTACACCATGACGAGCCGGGATTTTGAGGATGTTGTGGGTGCGAAGAACGCCAACCTGGCGGAAGTCGCCAACGCCGTGGGCCTTATTGTGCCCGAGGGTTTCGCCGTGAGCACCCGGGCTTTCGGTGCGTTCATGGACCGTAACCACCTGTGGGATAAGGTCAGCGCCGTTATCGCCCAATGGGAAAGGGCGGAAATGTCCCTGAAGTCGGTGTCAGGGCAGATTCGCGCCATGATTCTGGCGGGGAAAGTGCCTCGGGACGTTCGGAGTGAAATAGAGAAAGCGGCGAACCGGCTGGAACGATCGGGCCGCATCAAAAACCCTTTTTTCGCAGTGCGCAGCAGCGCGGTGGAGGAAGACGGAGAACACAGCTTCGCCGGTCTTCACCTCTCTTTGTTGAATGTTTCCCGCGGCGACCTGCTGGATGCCTATAAGCGCGTGCTGTCCAGCCTCTACGTGCCTGCCGCCATGGAGTACCGCAAGGATAAGGGGTTTCTGGCGAACGAGGTGGTGATGGCAGTCGGTTGCCAGGTCATGGTGGATGCCGTCGCCAGCGGCGTTCTCTATACCATGGATACCCTGTCGCCGGAAAGTGAACGCATGGTCATTACCTCGGTCAGGGGCCTGGGGGCGCCGGTGGTGTCCGGCGAAATATCCGGGGACCGGCACCTGGTGGACCGCCATCCACCACATGCCGTTCTTTCTTCCCAGGTGGCCCCCCAGTCGTTCATGCTCGCCTTGAAGTCGGGAGGGGGGACCCACTCTGTTGCCGTAAAGAAGGAAGGGTGTGAGGGAGCGTGTCTGACCGAAGGAGAGTTGCATCTGCTGGCGGAAGCCGGGCTTTCCATCGAGCGGCATTTCAAAAAACCCCAGGATATCGAATATGCCTTCGACCGGCAGGGTGTCCTCTATATTCTGCAAACCCGACCCCTCAAATTTATAAAAGACCGTTCTCTCATCGCCCGCGATCTGCCCCCGCTCCTGGCCGGGTACAAGGCGGTCTTTCAGGACCGGGGGGTTGTGGCCCAGCGCGGCGTCGGTTCGGGAAAAGCATACCTGGTGAAGCAGAACGAGGACCTGGAACAATTCCCATCCGGCGCAGTGCTGGTGGCACAGCACAGTTCCCCCAGGTTCGCTCAGGTGATCCGGCGGGCAAGCGCTCTTCTGACCGATGTGGGATCTCCCACCGGACATCTGGCCACCATCGCCCGGGAATTTCGGGTCCCCGCCATCGTGGGCACCGGGGTGGCGACCAGGTTGCTGACGCACGGTCAGGAAATTACCGTGGATGCCGAAGACAAGAAGGTTTACGAAGGGATTGTGAAAGAACTTCATGTGTACCATTCGGGGGAGGAGCACATCGAGGAGAGCTACGAGTACCGGCTGTTGCGGCGTATTCTGAAAAAGATCGTCCCATTAAATCTTTTTGATCCGGGTGCCAGGCGCTTTTCCCCCAAGGGGGCGAAGACCCTTCATGATATCATCCGCTTTGTCCACGAAAAGGCCGTGGAAGAACTCATCAATCTTCAGGGCTCCCATGGACATGACCCCGACTCCGTGTCGGGTAAACTGAAACTTTCCGTGCCGCTCGATCTGGTGCTTATCGACATCGGGGAAGGGCTTGTGCCGGGCAGAAAATTACGGACCATTGAGCCGGAGGAAATCACATCCGTGCCCATGGGCGCTTTTGTCAACGGTTTGACCAGGTCCGGCGCATGGAGTACCGACCCCGCGGATGTGGATTTCGGCAGTTTTATGTCCAGTCTCACCCGCACCTTCGCTTCGGGTCTGTCCAGCCCCAGAAATGTGGGGCAGAACCTGGCGGTGATATCCCGGAATTACGCAAATATCAGCCTTCGGCTGGGGTATCATTTTAACATGATCGATGCCTACATCGGTCCGAACCAGAACAGCAATTATGCCTATTTTCGATTCATGGGGGGCGTCACGGACGCAACGAGGCTTTCGAGAAGAGCCCGGTTTCTGGCCGATGTCCTAGCCAACGGCGATTTTCGGGTTGAGGTCCGGGGAGATCTTGTGGTGGCCCGTTTGAAAAAGCTGGCGGAAGATGTCATGAAACGCAAGCTTTACCTTTTGGGAGTACTGGTGGCGTACTCGCGGCAATTGGACGTGCAGATGGGCAGTGAAACCCACATCAGCATGTATGTGGATCAGTTTAGGACTTTGATGCAATCGAACCCAACCTAAAGAACAAGGAGTGCTTGATTATGGATGAAGAAAGACCCCTGCGCATTCTGATACTGGATGACGAGCCCATTGTCTGCAAGCGATTGCAGCCCGCCTTTGAGAAAAAGGGATACGAAGTGGAGATTTTTTTTCAAAGCGAGGAGGCGCTTCAACGCTTCAAAAAAGCCCGCTTCGACATTGTGATCACGGATCTGAAAATGAAAGGGCTCGACGGGATTCAGTTTTTGAGCGAGGTGAAGGCATCTTCCCCTGAAACCGAAGTCATCGTGATCACGGGATTTGCCACCATGGAAACCGCCAAGGAGTCCTTCCGCCGGGGCGTTTTCGATTTTCTATCGAAACCGTTCAAAATCGGGGAGATCCTGGATGTCATCAAAAAGGCAGAAGTAAAGATACGGCAGGGAGCTGCTGAACAGGAATCACTGCCGCTCGAAACCGGCCCCTCGAAAGAAGAAAGGTAGGTTGATATGATAAACGTACTGTTACCCCTGGAACTGGACTTGGGATCGAGCATTGCCATCCGGTATGCGGAGATTCTATCCGATCTGATTGAAATGAGCCTGCAGAGCGTTCATGTGGTCGTCCCCGACAGCAAGGGGCCGGAACCCGGTACGGGCTGGGTGCGCAAAACCTGGGAAAACGCGCTCATGAATACGGACCGCGAGGAAATCCAGAACTTTCTGGAACTGGAAAACGCAGTGCGCCCTCGTTTTTTCGCCCCTAAGATTCTTCTGGGCGACCGTCAGGAAAAATTGCTCAACGAACTGAGAAGGGGACCCTATGACCTCTTTATGGAGAGTGCGCTCCCCACCTTCGACCTTTCCGATTTCCACTCGCTCATCAGTTCACGCCTTTATCGCCACATGCCATGTTCGGCGGTCCTGTTGGTGAAGAATCTGGTCAAACCGGAAAAAACGGCTCTGATTATCGGTGACAACGTCAAGTGGCAGTCCCTTATTCAATCGTTTTTTCACATTTTAAACAAACCGATCTCCGAGCTTGATGTTCTGTACTGCCGGTTAGGCGGCGCCGGAAAACAGGCCCAAGGGAAGGAAAACGATGCGGAGGTGGCACTGTCGGAAGTTGGAAAGAAGGTTACGGACAGCGGCTGGCAGTTGGGCGCCTGCCGCGAGATAACGGAGGGTCCCGAAGAGATCGCCAAACAATTGCGGGAGTACAGCCTTGTTGTTTCCGGTGTGGAGCGGAATCCAAAACGGAGGAGTCCCGTGGTGGAACTTCTGGGACGGGTGTTGTCGCCCGTTTTAATCTGCTGGAGTTAGATTTCCTTTGGTAATGAATAATTTTGTGATATTCGGGAGGCAGTTATGAGAATTCTTGTGGCCCTCAGTGGCAACCCTTATGGTATTTATGTGGTCCGCGAAGTGGCCAGACTGGCCAGGAACACCTGGGCGGACGTGACACTTCTGGGGGTGGCGCCGAAGCAATCGGGATCCCGCTCCGATGCAGACGGTGGGCCGCCCTCCGACTTCGCTGCAACCATGGAACAGTTTCGTCTCGATTTTCTGGAAGTGGTGAAAGAACCGGAATCGCCCTACACCGCCGGTGTCGAGGGGATTACCTGGGCCGGCCGAAAGAATGGCCCCTGGGACCTTGCCGTTGAGGGACCGCCCGGGAAAAAGCAGCTCAATCTCTGCATCCGAACGGGAAACCCCTCAAAGGCGATAATCGCTCAGGCCGGGCAAATGGAAAGTGACCTTATTGTTCTGGGATGCGGAAAGGGTGAGGGATGCGCCTGGGACAACGAGCCGGATGCGGTGCGCAGCGTGGTCAACAACGCCCCTTGTTCCGTATTTGCGGTTAAAGAGGAAAAACAGCCCGATATGATCGTGTGCTGTCTGGACAATGACCATGTGAGCCAGGCATCCCTCGAATTAATCAACCAGTTGGTCTCCTTGCACAAGGCCGAGCTCGGGCTTGTGGGCGTTACCGACGCGGGGGGGTTGAAGTACGAGGTGGACCGAAAGATGGGCCAGTTGCTCAAATATTATGCGGAGCGCAACATCAGAGCCTGGATTCAACTGGTGGACGCACCTTCTCTGGAATCCTTCATAGGGCAGGCGGCGCAAAAGGACCTGGTGGCCCTGTGGATGGGCAAGCAATCCTTTTTGGACAAAATCTTTTCCCGCCAGCGGTTGAGCAAGCTTATCGCCACAGCTAAATCCTCGGTTCTAGTTTTGCGATAGACCCGCAAAGACCTGTCTGCTCAAGTTTTTGAATGGAGATTCGGGGACAAAACAGGTTCAAAAAAACATGAAAACATTTCCCAATCCGGTGACCTCGTCCATGGACAGTTCCATGGTCGACACCATTCTTGAGGTGGAAAAGGAGCTTTCCAGAGGCCCTAAGCTGAGCATACGCTTCCGTATTACGCTCGCTTTTTCGGTTGCGATCCTGTTCTCCTTTGCCATGGGTATTTCTTCCATGATTTTCATTTCCCGGCTCAATACGAACCATGAAATCGTGAACCGGGCGGGGAATCTGGTTTTAAACGTGGAGCGGGCGCGCCGGCACGAAAAGAACTTTTTCCTCTATAACGCCAAAACCGACATTTTTGATGCCCTTGCAAGTATCCACGTGGCATCTGAAATCCTTCAGAACGAGTCCCGGGGTATGCGCTCACTGGTAGCGCCCGATGCCTTTGCACGGTTGCAGAAGGAATTGACCGATTACATCTCCCTGCTGACGGACATCAGCAAAAACCACAAAATCGAAGGGAAAACCGCGGATGCTCCGGACGTGGGAATTGAGGCCGGGATCCGCATTTCCGGTCACAGGGTCCTCACCTATGCCACGGAGCTCATGAACCAGGCCCGCCTGAAAGTCCATTCCAGAGCCCAAATGTTCATGACCGCTGCCGTGTTTTCGCTCATCATTAACCTGATCGTCATGGTTTGGCTGGCTTCGGAGCTGGCGCGCCAGATATTGCAGCCTTTGGGCCGGGCCGTGGAATACACCGAGCGGATTGCGGCCGGCGATTTTCGGCCGGTCACCCCGGCTCGGAAATACCGGGATGAATTTTCCACCCTGGCCATTGCCATCAACTGCATGATTCGGGAGTTGGTTGAAAAGCATGATCAACTGCTCCAGTCCCGTAAAATGGCCGCGGTGGGCACCCTCACTTCCGGGATCGCCCATGAACTCAATAACCCGCTCAACAACATCAGTCTTACCACGGAAACACTGATTGAAGACCTCGATGGTTTTTCCCACGACGAAACCATTGAGATGCTCAAAGACATTTTCGTTCAGGTGGAACGCGCCAGCGCCACGGTCAGAGACCTTTTGGATTTCACGCGCCGGGACAAGACAATCGCTGAGCCCGTGGCCGTGGCGGAACTGGTGGAGTCCACTCTGAAACTTGTGGAAAATGAGTGCTCACTGGCGAATGTTGAAAGCGAAAACCGGGTCAGCAAAGAACTGCCCAGGGTGCGGGGTAATTTTCGGAGCCTTCAACAAGTGGTGCTGAACCTTCTGATCAATGCCATTCAGGCCATGCCCGATGGCGGCCGGTTGACCGTGGATGCCCGCTCTGAAGAACCGGGATGGTTGAGAATCGACGTGAGCGACACCGGCGTGGGAATTCCCAAGGAGATTCTCGAAAGGGCCTTCGACCCATTTTTCACCACCAAGGAGGTGGGTACAGGCACCGGGCTGGGCCTCTCCGTGAGCTATGGCATCATCGAAAAAATGGGGGGGCGGATCACTGTGCACAGTGAAGTCGGTTCGGGAACCACGTTCTCCGTTTTCCTTCATATCTGGGAGGATGAATCCCAATCGCCGGATGACGCGCAGAAGATTACGGATTAACGTATGGTCGTTTGTTTGACCGGCTATTGGATTGCCAGCCAATGGCGCTGCGCGTGCCCCAAATATTTATCCCGTAAATCGTCTGTAAACCGGGTCGCTGAAAGCTTCCCGGTTTTTTTGTGAGCATGTTTCAGGAAGTCCCGAGTTCTCAGTTTTTCCTTGCAATTTTTTTGTACTCTGGAAGAATAGGGCAACTTTCTCTGAATTTTCAATTGCAGGGTTCTTTTTTTATGACAGTTGAGGCAAAAAGATGACGGGGAATCAGGGAAAATGACGACCCTTGTCACAGGATCAGCGGGGTTTGTGGGATCTGCGGTGGTTCGGTGTCTTCTGGATGCGGGCCATGACGTCAGGGCGCTGGTGCGTTCTACCAGTGATCTTCGCAATCTGGCGGATCTGCCCGTTGAGATGATGGTCGGAGATTTAACGGACCTCGATTCGATGAGAGAAGCCGTTTCCGGGTGTGAGTTTGTTTTCCATGTGGCGGCGGATTACCGGCTATGGGTCCCCGATCCCGAATCCATGTACCGCAACAACGTTCAGGGGACCCGTAATGTGATGTTTGAGGCGTTGCGCAGCGGCGTACGCCGGGTGGTCTACACCAGCAGCGTGGCCACGTTGGCCCTTTCCGCCAACGGGAACAGTTGCGACGAGACTTCCTGTGGCTGTTTGGAAAATATGATCGGTCACTACAAACGGTCAAAATTTCTGGCGGAGTCTTTGGTGCTGCGACTGGTTGAGGAATGTGATCTTCCGGCGGTCATCGTCAGCCCCTCTACCCCGGTGGGTCCTCGCGACATCAAGCCGACCGCCACGGGCCGCATTATATTGGATGCCATTTCAGGGCGAATGCCGGCCTATGTGGACACGGGGCTCAATCTGGTTCATGTTGACGATGTGGCCGAAGGACACCGGCTCGCCCTTGAGCGTGGAAAAATCGGGGAGTGTTATATCCTGGGCAACAAGAATATGAGCCTCAGGGTGATCCTGAATGAGCTGGCGGCCATTGGAGGGCACAAGCCGCCCCGGTTTCGCATGCCCCATTCAGCAGCGGCTGCCGTGGCCTGCATTTCGGAGGCCTGTTCAAAGATCACAGGGGGCGGAGAACCGCGGGTGACGCGTGACAGCGTGAAAATGGCTCGGAAGCACATGTTTTTCTCTTCCGAAAAAGCGAGACGAGACTTGGGTTATCATCCTCGTTCCGTAACGGAAGGGTTGTCGGATGCGGTGGATTGGTTCAGGCGCAATGGATACTGCAAATAGGAGACCCATGCCTAAAGAGAAACCCGAAGACCCGGATCAGAAAGAGCTCGAAGCGCTGGCAAAAGCGCTTGTGGACGAGCAGAGCACGGTGACCCTGGCCACTTGCAGAGAGAACGTCGCCTGGGCTGCGCCGGTTTATTATGTTTTTTATAAATCCGCCTTTTACTTTTTTTCAGATCCTTCGGCGCGGCATGTGGTCGAAGCCCTTGAAACCGGTCAGGTTTCGGGAGCGATTCATGGGTTTGCATCGGGCTGGAAAGAGATACGGGGCATTCAGATGAGCGGATCTATGGAGGCCCTCTCCATGGGCCTGGAATCCGCTGAAGCGATAAGGGTTTACCTTAAGAAATATCAATTCACAAAAGAATTCTTTTCATCCGGGGGCGTGCTGAATCTGGATGCCTTCACATCGCGGTTTCGGGTTAAACTGTACAAATTCAACCCCACCCTCATTTATTATCTGGACAACCGGTTTCGATTCGGCTTCAGAGAACGTGTACTGCTCTAGGCAAAAATCGGTGAACCGTTGAAAAAACCCGTACATCCTTGAAAGAATGCCTTTCAGGTGTTAATATCTATCCAAGAGAAGGATCAGATGGTCTTGAAGAATTTATTCTAGATAGGGTAGATAGGGTAGATTGGCATAGATAATTATGAGCTTTTATCCGGTTTTTATTGAGCTTGAAGGAAAAAGAGTGGTGGTGGTGGGGGGGGGCAATGTGGCGTTCCGGAAGGTGCAGTCCCTTCGGGAATGTGGCGCTCGAATCCACCTGTCCGGTCGAGAGTTGACTCCGGAACTGCAGGAAATGGTTGAAAAGGAAGTGATCCATTTCCTGGGACGGGAGTTCAAGGATGAATATCTGAATCATGCTTTCATGGTGATTGCGGCAACCGATGACAAGGAATTGAATCACCGGATCAGTGCCTGCGCCAGGGAGCAGGGTGTCCTGGTCAATGCCGTTGACCAGCCGCCTGATTGCGATTTCATCGTGCCCTCCATTCTGAAACGGGGGGATCTTCAAATCGCCATTTCCACTTCCGGAAAAAGCCCCGCGCTGGCCCGAAGAATCCGGAAAGGTCTTGAAAGGCAATTTG
Organism: Desulfatiglandales bacterium; assembly: GCA_963663335.2. Taxonomy (GTDB): domain Bacteria; phylum Desulfobacterota; class DSM-4660; order Desulfatiglandales; family Desulfatiglandaceae; genus NaphS2. The sequence goes on from CAXXLN010000003.1 coordinate 916,026, forward strand.
GCGAAGAGTACGGAACCTTTCTGTCCATGATGGGTCGTCTGCGAAAAGAGATATTGTCCCTGGGACTTCCCCAGGAAGAGAACAGTCGGCTTTTTAAAAAAATCGTTGATGCGGATCTCCTGAAAAATTTTTCCGACTGTTTCCCCCAAAGGATGACGGAATATCTTAAAAAGATCCTTCCGGAACAGGTGAACCTCAAGAACATATGGAAGCCATAACCTCCATCTGGTTTATACTGGCCCTCTGTTTCGAACTCATCGCAACAGCGGGGTTTATTGTTTATATCATCAAACAGCAGAAATGGGTGTTCACGGCGTCCTACTGGCTTCTTGCAGTGGGGTTCGGTTTTCATACCGTTTTTCTGGGGTTTCGCTACTATTCCCTCGGGGCCGCGCCGGTACTCGATCTTAAAAGCGCCCTATCATTTTTTTCCTGGTCCATCATCGGGGTATACCTGCTCATTCAGGCACGCTTCAAATTGCGAGTGCTGGGTTCCTTTGTCGCACCGCTGGCGGCCTTTTTCATGACCATTTCGTCCGCCGTTCCCGGAGTCCCAACCCCGGTCAAACCCATATTCAAGAGCCTGTGGCTGACCCTTCATGTGGGGGCCGTCTTTGTGGGCGATGCGCTTCTGGCCATTTCATGCCTGGCGGCCATCATGTATCTGATCCAGGAACGTCAGATCAAACGAAAGCGCTTTGACACTTTTTACGGTCGGCTGCCGTCACTCGCCACCCTGGATAACATTAACTACTATTCGATTTTGTACGGGTTTCCATTTCTGACCCTGGGCATGATCGTGGGTTCCATTTATGCCCATTTTGCACTGGGTATCTACTGGCAGTGGGACCCCAAAGAGGTATGGTCTTTGATCTGCTGGTTGTTCTACGCAGCACTGATCCATGAACGGCTGGCGGTGGGCTGGCAGGGTCGAAAAGCAGCGATTATGTCAATCGTCTGTTTCTCCTTTTTGATCTTCACTTTTCTGGGGGTCAGCCTCCTGATGGGCGGATATCACAGCTTCGGTAATATGGGGGGGCGCTGAAGGAGAATGCCTAAAATTATCAACATCGGCATGAATCACGAAACCGCGCCTGTGGCATTGCGGGAATGCCTGGCGGTGGAATCCCGGAATGTACAGAAGGCTCTGGGGCTCATGAGGAACCTGGCTGTGGTTCGAGAGGGTTTCTTCCTATCCACCTGTAATCGCGTTGAAGCCCTGATTATTGCGGAAGAGGCCCAGGAAGCGAAACAGGCCGTCGTTTCCCTGTTGGGTAAAATGGGGAACATTCCGGTTGATGAATTTTCCTCATGTCTTTACACATTTGAAAACATGGATGCGGTAACGCATATTTTCAGTGTGGCCTCCAGTCTGGATTCCATGGTCATCGGGGAACCCCAGATTCTGGGACAGATCAAGGAGGCTTATTTACAGGCCACCCGGGAAAAGATGTCGGGTGTTATATTGAACCGGCTCATGCACAAGGCGTTTCATGTGGCCAAACGGGTCAGATCCGAGACCGATATCTGCGGCTCCGCCGTCTCCATCAGTTATGCGGCCGTGGAACTGGCTCGAAAAATTTTCCATGACCTTGAGGGAAAAAGAGTGCTGCTCATCGGGGCCGGAGAAATGGCGGAACTGGCAGCCCGGCATCTTTTGACCAACGGGGTCAGTGCCATGACGGTGCTGAACCGAACCTTTGAGCGGGCTGTGGAAGTGGCGGAAAAGTTTGGAGCATCTCCGGTCTCATTCGAGGAAATTGAGGACCAGCTCTTGAAGGCGGACATTGTCGTCACTTCAACGGCAGCCACGGAATGCATCATTACCCGTGAAATGGTCAAGAAAGTGCTCAGGAAAAGGCGAAACCGTCCCCTATTTCTCATCGACATTGCCGTGCCGAGGGACGTTCAGCCCGAAGTCAATAAGTTGAACAACGTCTACCTTTATGATATCGATGACCTGAAAGGGGTAATCGAAATCAACAAAGCCCAACGCCAAGAAGAAGCGGTCAAGGCCCAGCGTATTGTAAACGAAGAGGTGGTGAAATTTGAAAAATGGTTGAAAACCCTTTCCGTGGTTCCCACAATCGTTTCCTTGAGAAACAAGGCGGAAGCGATTATTCAGGCTGAATTCAACAAGAGTCGCTCAGCGCTGGATCAACTTTCACCCTCACAGAGACAGGCGGTTGAGGTTTTGATCCGATCCATTGTGGAAAAAATGCTCAATGATCCCATTTTGTTCCTGAAAGGAAAAGCGGGCAGGTCTACGCTGAATGATTATCTGGATACGATCCGAAAACTTTTTTCATTGGATGAGACCGACGAATCCGATCAAAGGAAAACCATTCCCGTCAATAAACCGTGTTGAGCGGGATTCAGGATTTATTTTCCGAGGAGGAACGAATGAATATCGACCAAATGCTGAAGACTGTGAAGGAGCATCCCGACAGCTCAAAAATGGGCATGATTGCTTCTCATCTGGGACTTGTGCGGGAGACATCTCTAAACGGGAATGCGGTGACGGGCATTGATGTTCGCTTTGATCGAGAGGCGATCGAAGCCATTATCAACGATACCAAGAAACTGCCGGGTATTATTGAAGTCCTGGTCGAGACCCGTGACGGGCGCTTGAATGTTGGAGACGAAATTATGGCCGTGGTGGTTGGGGGGGATATTCGGGACCGTGTCTTTCCTGCGCTGATAGAGACGGTTGACCGTATCAAAAGGGAAGGCTCTCGAAAAAAGGAAGAGTTTTGAAGCGGGAGGCATTTGTTTTATGGGAATGATCGACGTGGGTGAGAAGCCCGTGGTCAGACGCCAGGCAACGGCGGCGGGAACGATACGTCTTTCTCCAGGGACACTCGATAAGGTCCGTGAGGGGAAAATCAGAAAAGGGGATCCGTTATTGGTAGCGGAGGTTGCCGCCATGACCGCGGCGAAACAAACCCATATCCTGATTCCCCACTGTCACCAGATCCCTCTGGACATGGTGCGGGTGACTTTTGAACTGGCGCAGGGTGGCATTGAAGCCCAATGTAGTGTGCATTGCCGGGCGAAAACAGGGGTTGAAATGGAAGCCCTGCTCGGTGTTTCCGTCGCGCTGAACACCATTTGGGACATGGTCAAATATCTGGAAAAGGACAACCAGGGGCAATATCCGGGAACCATGATCACGGATATCAGGGTCATCCGAAAAGAAAAAGAGTAGAAGGTTCGAATGCAACGCCCATTCCAGCTTAAATCTTAAAGGGGAAAAGCCAGATGAGGAAAATTACAATTATAATGTTAATGGGGTTGTGGATACCTCTTTCCGCTCAGATGTGCTGGGCCGAAAAAGCGTATGTGATTAACACATCAAAAATAACCCTTAGGGGTGGACCCAGTACCCAGGATAAGATTATTACAATGCTGAGTCAGGATACCCCCGTGGAGATTCTGGAGACCCAATCCGGTTGGAACCGTGTTCGTGTCGTGGATAATTCGTCCCGTAATTATGAAGGATGGATTGTAAGCAGTTTTCTGGCTACCGATGTGCCATGGAAGTATCAGGTGGAAAATTTAAAAGAGGAAAACGTTCGCCTTAAGCAACGGGCTGAGAACATTGAAAAAGAGTGGACCGCCTCATCGGGCGAAAAGGAACTGATGAGCGATAAACTGGGAAAGGCGGAAAAAGAACTCAAATCAGTGAAAACCCAATATGAATCTCTCAAGCGGGCTTCCGGCTCTGTGCTGGAGTTGCAGGAAAACCACGAGAAGACACTGAAAGCCCTGCAGGAAGACCGTGTTACCCTGGAGACGCTGCAGAAAGAAAATATGGTGCTCAAATCGTCTCAGCGGAACCGGTGGTTTCTGAGTGGCGCTGTGGTGTTGCTGGTGGGGCTTATTTTCGGTCTGGTCATGGGAAGACAGCAGCGGAAAAAGAAATCTTCCTATTATTAGGGAAATAGAGTGGGTTCTGTTGCCAGGGAGATCAAGCGGCGCACGGGTAAGGCCATTCACCAACAGGAAATGATTCGAGACGGAGATCATGTTCTGGTTGCGGTATCCGGCGGCAAAGACAGTCTGGTTCTTCTGCAAATCCTGCATGAGAGATTGAAACGAATCCCCATTTCCTACCGTATTACCGCCGTCCACGTGGACCCCGGTTTCGGTGGAAATTCAGCAAGGGACATAGAGGCCTATCTTTCATTACACGGGTTCGATTACAGGATTATTGAAAGCGATATCGGCCCAAGAGCCCATGGTCCCGAAAACCGTGAGAATCCGTGCTTTCTCTGTTCGCGAATGAGAAGAAAACTCTTGTTTGAGGCGGCGGACAGCCTTGGATGCACTCGAATCGCTCTCGGCCACCACAAAGACGACATCATCGAAACCCTTTTTCTGAACATTTTCTACGGGGCCAGCATCAGTACCATGCTGCCGGTGCAGGAACTTTTCGGTGGTAAACTGACGCTTATCAGGCCGCTCTACCTTTTGGATGAAGATCTTGTCAGGCGATATGCTGAAGCAATGGATTTCCCTAAGATTCAGATGGATTGCCCCAGTTCGGGGGCGACCAAACGGGAAGAGATCAAAAGCATGCTCAACGGCTTTTACCGGAGCAGCCGGAAAATCAAAGGCAACATTTTTCACGCCTTACAGAATGTAAACCCGGAATACCTCTTATAACCGAGGTGCCATCATGGACAATACTGAGATACTGTCAAAAATTGCGCTTTTTTCTCTGATGAAAAAGCGGGACCTTCGGCGTCTGTCGAAGCTGACCCGGATTCATCGCTATCAGAATGGGGATGTCATTGTGAGGGAGGGTGCCAGGGATGGTCGCTTGTTTGTCATTGTCTCGGGAGAGGTGGCGGTCATAAAAGACCTGGGTGGTCCGTCCGAACTCTTTTTGAGGCAGTTGGGGGCCGGCACCTACTTTGGTGAAATGGCGCTGATCGATGACTATGTCAGGACGGCAAGCGTTGTTGCGCGAACGGATACGGAGGTGCTTTCTCTGGATCAATGGAATTTCAGGGATGAAATCAAAAAATACCCGTCCGTCGCCATTGAATTGTTGCAGACTCTGAGCCGACGAATCCGGGCCATGGAGAACGCTGACACATAATCATTGCCTGGCGAGGTGGAAAAAGAAGCACCTTCGTGCCCGTCCACTCAGAAATCGCCCAAGGGTCTCATAAAGGTATAACCCGCCGGGTCTTTCACGAGCTTCTGCCTTGCCTCCGCTTCGTTTCCACCCGCCAGGGAAAAGGGGAGGGACAGCACATAGAAAACAGACCCCACCGCGGTGGCGGCAATGCCCAGGGGTCTCATGATGACAAGATCTCCCATCATATATCCTGCCTTATCATCATCCAGTTCTTTAATACGCTCCTGGGCCAGAACGGTGGGTCCCTGGCAGAGAAAAAGCGCAATCGATGTGATCAGAATCATTACGGTAATTTTATGGCGTTTCTTCATGGTGGCCCTCTAAATTTTAGGACAGTGTACGCATCATACCACCTGCAATTTTGAATCTCAAGACTTTCATCCTCTTTTTCTTTTCACGTCATCAGACAACATGTGGTTTACTTTTTTCGAAAGATAACTCCAGAGGGTCAAGACAGCGCTGGTGCCCAGTTCCGCGGCCAACTCCGTTTTGCTGGCCATGGCGGCTTCACGCTTGAATGGTTCACCGGATTCGCCGGGGGAAGCCGTTTCGTCTTTCCGGCGGTTTTGGTTGCTTTTTCCAGTGGCCGAGAAGAAGTCCTTTACCGTTTCAAAGGCGAGATTGGCTTCTTTTATTTTTTCCTCAGCCTTTTTTTTGAGACGTGGATTGTGGGAAAAGCGATCCGGATGCCAAACAGAGACAAGATCTTTATAGGCCTGTTTCGCTTCATCTTCCGTGGCATTCATCCCGATCTCAAGGAGTTCGAACGATCTTCTGATATTCATGGGCATGGTTGTTGTGAGGGCGGAAGCCCTAAAATTATAAATTTTAATGGTATAGGGCGTTCCAAGGCCTCGGCCCTTACCTCGCCCGCATTTCGAGGCAGATTTAGCACAGGCGGAGATTGGGGTCAAGAAATGCCTTTTGAGCATTTTTTCACGGAAAGAGGATTTTGAATGAAATAGCGGTTTTTGGGTGAGCTTGACTTGAGACCGGGGATTTGCTATTTTACCTCCATTTCATTAAAACCCTTACCCACGGTGAGAGCGCCTTTTATGTTGACGGGATTGGAGAGTCTGATCAGGGAAATTCAGATGGAGCCTTGGGCCGAACGTTTTCCGGATGATACGGAATTCTGGACGCATTATGTTCGATGGGTTGAAGAAAATCTTCTACCGAAATTTCTGGCGCGATTTGCGGGAAAGATCGATCAGATCGTCGATATTGATCCGGACCTTTCCGAAAAAGAGATTTTGGAAAAGGCGACCTCTTACATGGTTGCTTTTTTGGGCGCCACATCCGCTTCCGTGCGGATATATGATCCCAAAACCGAACAGATGCTCAGTTATGGATCTTATCCATCCAGAGAGGAAACACGCGAAACGGCAATTCCCCTCGATGACAGCATTGCCGGAGAGGTGCTGCAAAGCCGCAAAACCTATTTTGCGCCCGATCTCCTAAGGGAAGACCTATATCATAATAAACGGACCATTGTGAAAGAAGGCCTTCACTCTTTGATGGCCATCCCCTTTGAAATCCCCCGTTTCTTCCCCAGGGAGCGGGATACATTGGGAGTTATTCAGCTCTATTATGCGGCCGGTGAGCGAAAGTTCAGCCCTCTCGAAATCAGAACCGCCGATACCATGGCCAAACGCCTCAGTTTTGTCATTGCACACAAAAAAATTCTGACATTGAATCGAATTGCTGAGAAGCGCGAAGCCATTGTTAATCATATTTTTATCAAACTGGGAAGCCGTGGCGGGGTGAAACTTGCGGAGGTTTTCAACGAGGTTGTACCGGAACTGGCGGATATGGTGGACCTTCAGAGTTGTGCGCTGTTTTCGGTGGGGCCTTCTCTGGACCAGGTTATCCTCCAGGCGGGTTACCCAAGGGTCGGCAGCTACCATTCCGTGGGGAAAACCGTTCCGGTGAGCAGTGAGCCCGTCTATGAATTGCTTTTGAACCTCAGAGACTACGCCGGGGACTCCGTTTACGAGGAGGTCACTCCCTTTTACATCCTGATCCTTGACGTGCAACGAAGTCCCCTCATGTCTGAAAACAATAAACGATTTGCCCGGGAAAACGGCATCAACTCGGTGCTGTTTATTCCGCTTAAGGTGGCTGGTGAAATTACCCATTTTATGACGTTTGACGCGTTGGATTATCGAAAGCGGTACCTGGAGGAAGAGATCGGAGTTTTTCTATTTCTGGGTCGGGAATTGATGAAAGCACAGAAAATGGAGCAGTTGGATGATGCACTCCATGATTTCAAAAACCCGGCCATTGCAACCGCCGGTTTTGCCCGCCGCTTGAAAACCCTGATTCAAAAAGGGAATCTGGACTCCTCAAAGAAACAGATCCAAAAATATGTGGATATCCTGCTGGTGGAAACCAGTCGGCTCCAGGAGCTGGCCATGGGCGTCTACGCGGTGGGTGAAGAAGAGATTGTGGATTTATCCCATACCGTTCAGGACAGATTTGAAATCAACAAAGAGGCGATCAAAGAATTGCTCAGGCAGGATGTGGCATTGGAGCAGGGGCCTTATGACTGGGATTTGAGAGTCAAGGGGCACTCGGTTAACATAGAGAGGGTTTTCGACAATTTATTGAATAACGCCACCAAGGCGATTCCCCTGAAAGGGGGCGTCCTGTCCGTTCGCACCTATGCAAAAGGGGATTGGGCCTGCGCGGAAATTTCAAACACCGGCGAAATGTCTCAACAGGAACAGATGAGGAGTGTTGAGGGGGCCGGTGAAGGCCGAGGTTTCTATATTACCTATCGGATTTTACGTCTTCTCAACGGAAAAATGGAAATTCGATCGGAAAACGGTCTTACAACCGTTGTGGTATCGCTACCGCTTTATTCGCTCTGATTAAACTTTCAAAAACGAAATGGCACGGATTCATCCATTGTCGGCACGACGCCGGGAATGCACCGGCTCGGCACGTGATCAGAACGTGTATGTGCAACCGCTTGACGAAATTATTCTTTGCGGATACACTGATGGTCGATCAAAAAATTGGGGCTAACATATTGGTAAATATGCCATGTTGAACAGTGTCATTCACAATCCCGAAATGGAGAAATACCTGGTTTCTTACGAGACAGGCGAGACCCTGTTTTTTGAAGGGGATGATACCCAGGATATTTATGTCCTGGTGTCCGGAAAATTGAATGTCCTCAAAGGGACCAAGAAGATCGCCGAAATCATCAAAACAGGGGTTGTTTTCGGGGAGATGTCCTTTCTTCTGGGCCAGAAGCGGACAGCCACCGTAAAGGCAATGACCGATGTGAAAGCGATTCGCATTCCCAAAGAGGATGTGGAACCTTTCTTGAAGGAATTCCCTGAAGTCGTGACGGTAGTGGCGAAATACCTGGCCAAACGCCTTGATGTGACCAGCCAGACCCTGTTCGGCTTTCGAGAGTTGTGCGATCAGCTTCCCGATGCGGTCATGATCGTCGACAAAGACGGAAAAATTTCAACATGGAATTCGGCGGCTGAAAAACTCTACGGCAGAGATGAAGCAGACATGCGGGGCGAATCTGCCGAAAAGATCTACGAAGACCCTGTCGTTTACAAAAGCCTTCTCGAAGAGCTGAAAGCCGGCGATGCCATACAGGAAAAAGTGCTGAAGATCAGACATCCGGAAAAAGGGATATGTTTTGTCTCCACCAGTACCAAGGTTTTGTATGACGGTCAGCACAATTATCGCGGTGTTCTCTTTGTGGGAAGAGATGTCACCTCCGTAGAAAAACTGGAGCGGCGCTACAAGAGAACACGCCGCTGGCTGATTCCCACCATAACGCTTTTGGCTCTTTTCGGAGTCGGTATCCTTTTCGGTTATCCTTATTTTTCCAAAGGCTACCAAATAACCGATTCCCGAAAACGCCAGTTCAGGGATGATCTGTCAGTGACCTTCAAGATGCTGGAGTCGTTTCTGGTCGATCCGTTCAAGGCACGTGACCGGGCGAAAACCAGACAGGTGATCAAAGGGTTTTTCGATGTTCAAAAGGGCGTTCCCATTCCCTACAACGGGTTGGTGTTGCTGGATGAAAACAAAAAGGTGTTTGACGCTTACGCCAAATCGCCCGGTTTCGATGCGGAAAAGATGGTGAACAGCAGCTATTCCGGGATACGCTTTGATCAAAGCGACAACAGGCCTTACAGCGTGTTGACCCTTTATCGGGTCACCGAACAGAAACCCATGGGGGGGAAGGCCATTGAAATGGCCTTTGAGATGGAAAAAGACGGTGTCTTCCTGGGTTGGCTCATCTTCCAGGTAGATCTTGAAAAGCTCAAGGAAAAATACAATGTAAATGAGGATGATTTGAGGCATCTTCCCTTTAACGGGTCCTGAAAGATATTGAATACCGCTAATTCCTCCCTCTTATACGACATTTCAAGAAATCCGCAAAATGGCACAACCATTCGTTTTCATGGCCGAATGGATTCAAGCAGCGCCGGTGCCCTGATTGAAGAGCTGTCGCACTATTTTACAGAAAACCCTCCCGGGGACCTGTCCGTGGATCTGGAAAATGTCATATACCTGGATGATTTCGGAACCCTGGTACTTGTCGAGCTGCGTAAACTCACCGTGAAAGATCATGGGGATTTTCAGTTGCTCAATACCAGTGAAAAAATCAGGGAAATGTTGATGTTTTTGAGGTTCGATTCCCTGTTTAAGAAAGTCTCCTTTGAGAAAAAGCGACGGCAAGGGGTCTTTGTCCGTCTGGGCGAAAAAACCTTTGATATCATTCTAGATCTGAAATATGCCATTTCTTTTATCGGTGCCATAACCCTTTCCCTCGGTTACCACCTGGCCCATCCGAAAGCACTTCGTAAGGAAGATACCCTGGATTATATGCAGAAGACCGGTGTGGATGGCCTGCCCATTGTGGCGCTCATCAGCTTCCTGATGGGATTGATCATGGCTTTTATGTCTTCGGTTCAACTGGAACAATTCGGTGCCAACATTTATGTAGCTTCCCTTGTGAGCCTTTCCATGACCCGGGAATTGGGTCCCATTATGACCGCAATCATTGTGGCGGGAAGATCGGGCTCGGCCTTTGCGGCGGAAATCGGCACCATGAAGATTTCCGAAGAAGTGGACGCTCTTTTTACCATGGGGTTTGACCCCGTTGGGTTCCTGGTCATTCCCAAGCTTATCGCCGCCCTGGCCATGGTGCCCATCCTGACGCTTTTCTCCGACATTTTTGCAATTGCGGGCGGGCTCCTGGTGGGTGTGTTCATGCTCGATCTGACGGCGGAATCCTATGTGGCCCAGACCATTGCCACCCTGACGATTTTTGATGTGTTCTGGGGGGTTCTGAAAAGCGCTGTTTTTGCCTTGCTGATTACCTGGGTGGGCTGCTTGCGGGGCTTTCAGGTCAGCGGCGGAGCCGCATCCGTCGGTCAGGCCACGACGTCAGCGGTGGTGAGCAGTATTTTTCTGATCATTCTCTTCGATTCTGTTTTTTCGGTGGTTCTCCGTTATACCGGGTGAATGAAAACTGATGAGTAGAAAAGCCATTATAGAGGTGAAAGACCTGGAGGCGGGTTATGACGATACGGTGATTTTCCGGCATGTCACGTTCAACGTTTATGAGGGAGAAATATTTGTTATTTTAGGTGGCAGCGGCTGTGGCAAAAGTACATTGCTCAAAAGCATCATCGGTCTTTTGCAGCCACGCGCCGGGAAAATCTCGATTGATGGCGATGAGGTATCCTACGAGGATGAAGACGGATTAAAAAAAATTCTCGCAAAAATAGGGGTCCTTTATCAGAGCGCCGCGCTGTTCGGTTCCATGACCGTGGCTCAGAATATTGCACTTCCCATTGAGGCGTATACCTCGCTTAAAAAGGAAGCCGTGGACATGCTGGTGAAAATGAAGCTGGGGTTGGTCAATCTGGACGGGTACGGAAACCATCTCCCTTCGGAGCTGAGCGGCGGCATGAAAAAAAGGGCGGGGCTGGCACGGGCCATGGCCTTGAATCCGAAGATTCTCTTTTTTGATGAACCGTCCGCGGGTCTCGATCCCATTACCTCAGCGGAACTGGATAATTTATTGATTCATTTAAACCGAACCCTCGGGACCACCATGGTGATCGTTACCCATGAGCTGGACAGTATCTTCAGGGTTGCCTCGAGGATTATCATGCTGGACAAGAAAGCGAAGGGCATGATTGCCGAAGGGGATCCCAGGTATCTTCGGGATCACAGCCAGAACGCGTTTGTGAAACAGTTTTTCAACCGCCGGGCCTGATTGAAAAAGGCCCGGTCTTGATTGGAACAGGTTTCGTTATGGCATCAAAAAAAGCAAAATTTACCGTAGGCCTGTTTGTGGCCGGAGGTCTGTGCATCAGTGTGCTGGCCATCGTCTGGCTGGGGATGGCACGGTATTTTGAAAAAGGAAAGTTTTACGTTACCTATTTCAATGAATCCGTTCAGGGTTTGAAAAAGGATTCTCCGGTGAAATACAGGGGCGTATCCATTGGGCGGGTGGAGAGCATCGGGGTGGCGCCCGATTCAAAATTGATTCAGGTGATCCTCAAGATTGAGTCCGGCCAGAAGTTGGATGACAGCATCGTGGCCCAGCTCAAAAACGTGGGGATTACCGGCAGCATGCTGGTGGAGCTGGACCGTAAAAAGAAAGGTGAGAAGGACCAGTCCCCGGTGTTGTCGTTTCCTTCAGAGTATCCCATCGTGGCGTCGAAACCCTCTGAGATAAACCGGCTGCTCAGCGGCCTGGACGATGTCCTGAAACATTTCAAATCCATTGACCTGCAGGGGATTTCCGATAAATTGAAACAGACCCTGGATAACGCCAACATCATGATCGCAGACGCCGATGTCAAGGGAATTTCAACCAAACTGCAATCTTCTCTCACCAGCGCGGAGCACATTTTAAAAAACCGCAAATGGGAGAGCATTCTCACCTCGGTGGACTACGCCGCCAAATCCCTGGATAAACTAATGGAAAAGGCCGGGAGTTCACTGGCCCAGGTGGACCGAACTCTGGTACGCATGGAAGGGTTTGTGGCTCGAAACGAGGAGCCGGTTGCCGAAGCGGTCATGGACCTCAAAAAAGCCATGGTCAACGCCAACAATCTGCTGGAAAAGGGCGCCTCTTTCATCGACAACACGGATGACGCTCTGAATCGACTCAAGGCCCAGCTCCTGGTGAGCGCGCAGAACCTGGAGCTGGCAACGGAAACCCTGAATCGATTTCTGGAGACCCTTTCGGACAGCCCTTCGCAATTGTTGTTTGGAGAACCTGCCACGCCCAGAGCACTTGAGATGGGTCATGAGGCGCAATAAAGGGAGAGAAAAAATGTTAAACGGGAATCGATTTCTGGTATTGATTTTTTCCGGTATTTTCTGCTTTGCCGGGTGTTCATCCCTGCAAAAACCGAAACCCAAAATTAATTATTATACTCTTGAATATACGGTTCCGGAAATAAAAGGCCTCAAGCCCATTGACGCAGTGCTTCGGGTGGATCGATTCGGGGTGGCGCCGGACTACAATTCCAATCGGATGATCTTTCAAGACAAATCGTTCAAACGGGATGAATACGTATACTCCAAGTGGATTGCCAACCCCGGGGATTTTGCCACCTATTTTCTGGCGCGGGACCTGCGGGATTCCGGGCTGTTCAAAGCCGTATTTACCTACAAGAGCCATCTGGCGGCTTCCTATGCCCTGGAAGGGTCCGTGGATGAATTTTTGGAGCAGGATGCAGCCGAAGGATGGAAAGCAGTATTGAATTTAAGCATCACACTGGAGGTGTTGCGGGAACCGGATGTCAGCAAACGGATTTTATTTCAGAAATCGTATCGCGTGACCCGGCCATGCAAGGAGGAACATCCCCGAGGCCTTGCCGAGACCATGAGTCTGGCCATGGGGGAAGTATCCGAAAAGATCATTCGGGATGTCTACACCGTTTTAAAACTGCAAAAACACATATAGGATAAGAAAACAATGGCAAACGAGATGAACAAAGTCATCTATTCGATGCTCAGAGTAAGTAAGTCGTACGATCGAAAACCGGTTCTGAAAGATATCTCCCTTTCCTATTTCCTGGGTGCCAAAATCGGGGTTCTGGGGCTCAACGGCGCGGGAAAGAGTTCCTTGCTGCGCATCCTGGCCGGTGAAGATCAGGATTTCGAAGGTGAAACCATCCTCAGTGAAGGATATACGGTTGGTTGCCTGGAGCAGGAACCCCTGGTGGATGTGGACAAGACGGTTCGGGAGGTGGTGGAAGAAGGGGTTCAGGAGACCGTGGAGGCCCTCAGGGAATTTGAGGAGATCAATCAGAAATTTGCCGAACCCATGGATGATGCGACAATGGATAAGCTTATTGAGCGCCAGGGGCGAGTCCAGGAACGGCTCGATGCGCTGGATGCCTGGGATCTGGATGCGCGTTTGGAAATGGCCATGGATGCCCTGCGGTGCCCCCCTGAAGACCGGTCCGTAAAGCTGCTGTCGGGCGGTGAGAAAAGGCGGGTTGCCCTGTGTCGATTGTTGCTGCGAAAACCGGACATTCTCCTGCTGGATGAACCGACCAACCATTTGGATGCGGAAAGCGTGGCCTGGCTGGAGCATCATCTCAAGAGCTATCCGGGAACGGTCATTGCGGTCACCCATGACCGGTATTTTCTGGATAACGTAGCCGGCTGGATACTCGAATTGGACCGGGGGCATGGCATTCCCTGGAAAGGAAACTATACCAGCTGGCTGGAACAGAAACAGGAGCGCCTGCGCCGGGACGAAAAAGCGGAAACCGCCCGTCAGAAAACACTGGAACGGGAACTGGAATGGATCCGCATGTCCCCGAAGGGGAGACATGCCAAGAGCCAGGCGCGCATCAGCGCATACGACAAACTGCTTTCCCAAGCGGTGGACGAAAAAGAAAAGCATTTTGAGCTTTTTATTCCCCCGGGGCCCCGTCTGGGAGATCGGGTCATCGAGGCGGTAAACGTCAGCAAAGGTTTTGATGGCAGTCTGCTCATGGAGAACATGAGTTTCAGCCTGCCACCGGGAGGCATTATCGGCATTATCGGCGCCAACGGCGCGGGGAAGACCACCCTCTTTCAAATGATCATCGGTCAGGAAACCCCGGATGGCGGCGCCATTCATGTGGGGGACACGGTCAAGCTGGCCTATGTGGATCAGAGCCGTACCCTTGATGCTCAAAAAACCATCTGGGAAGAGATTACCGGGGGCCACGAACAAATAGAGTTGGGGAAAACCTTGGTGAATTCCCGTGCCTATGTGGCACGGTTCAACTTCTCAGGTTCCGACCAGCAGCGAAAAGTGGGGGTTCTTTCCGGGGGACAGCGCAACCGCGTGCATCTGGCCAAGATGCTCAGGGAGGAAGCCAATGTGCTCTTGCTGGATGAGCCTACCAATGACCTGGACGTCAACACCCTCAGAGCACTGGAAGAAGCCCTGCTCAATTTCGGGGGGTGTGCGGTGGTCATCAGCCATGATCGGTGGTTTCTGGATCGCATCGCCACCCATATTCTCGCCTTTGAAGGGGAGAGCCGCGTGACGTTTTTTCAGGGAAACTGGACGGAATACGAAACGGATCGCAGAAAGCGTCTGGGGGCAGAAGCAGAGGTGCCCAGCCGTATCAAATACCGCCAGTTGACCCGGTGAGGCGTTGTTCAGACCATCCGTTCCAACTCGCGCATCTTTTCATCCAGGCGCTTGGCGGAGACCGGCATGGCGGTCTTCAGTTCCTGGGCAAACACAGAGACCTTATATTCTTCAACCATCCAGAAAAATGCCTCAAAAGCACGTCTTTTCTCTGAGGATGCACCTTCCGTGATATTTTGAAGATTTCTCCTGAGGGCCTCTTTAAGGGGTGGGATGAACTTCTCCTTCTCACGGTCCTTATCCGGGTTGTAGGCGCCACGTTCGGCCCTGATTTCAAGGGCTCTGAGATAGCGGGGCACATGTGCCAGATGGACCACTGCGTAGCGTTCCAGAAAATCCTGAGGAACCAGCGCCCCCAATTCCATCAATAAACGTTTGCAGAGGGCTTCCGCCGAAGGATTATTTTTGTTTTTCATCGCCAGTTGATGAATGAACCCCATGGCGTGGTGGTAAGCGGACAGGACCTGGTCCATAACTTCCATCAAGTGTTTACCTGCGGAAAATATCTCAGAGGCGATCGATTGGGCTCTCTTTTCGAATTCGGTTTCAGTTCGAATATTGTGATCGAAAAACCGGACCATAAGGCTCTCAAACATGGCGGTTTCAACGGATTTCGGTCCACCGAAATCGACGCTTTTGCTGGAGAGATGAGACGGCAGTTTGAGATCCTTTTTGAGGAGTTTGAGCTCTTTTCTGAAATGGAGCATAAATAGTTTTCTCACGCCTTTAAGGTGGCTTTTGGCGGCATTCCGGCGATTGCTGAAAAGGTGGATTTCAACGCTGTCTTGAGCCGGTGATAGAGCAGGGAAAGCGACAAGATCAGAGGAAAGTGGAATGCTTTCCGGCAGCGTGCCGAAATCCCAGGCCACAATCCCTGTCTTTTCCCACCGGGCCTTTGCTTTCTTCCAGATATTGGAAGATTTATGGGTGCTCTTCTCTCCGTCGGTTTCCTTTAGCCCATGAAGGATTGATGCATCCCTTGCGGATTTCAGTTCCCGGTTTTGATGGTCCCTGATGGAAATCCGCATTTGAAGGTGTTCTGGAATCTCAGCCTCCGCCCATGCGGTAGCTGGAATATCCACACCTAAGCGTTTGTAGATAAAGCGACCCAGGACTGAAACCAACGGTTCCGAGGATTTTTCCATTTCGGAAACGATGATTTCAACAGTTCGGGATACGGGCACCAGCTGTTTTCTGTAGCGTTTGGACAAGCCTTTGATGAGGGCTGTTATTTTTTCCCTGAAAAGCCCCGGCACCATCCAATCCAATTGATGGGGTTGCACCTGGGAAGCCTGATTCAGGGGCACTTTGAGGGTCACCCCATCATCGGGTTTCCCGGGTTTGAATCGATAGGAGAACTTGAAGACGCCATTTCCAACGTTCATTTCATCAGGGAACTGTGCGACCTCTTCCTCGTCCGGAACCTGTGCGATCACATCCCCTTCGGTCAATTTGAGAAAATCATCGCTCCCCCTGTTTCGGATCAGCTTCTCAAGGGCACGGATATCGTACACGCCGGGGAGTTTCGATGAATAAAATGCTTCGATTCGCTCATCGCTGACCCGAAGGCCCCGCCGTCGGACTTTCTCTTCCATTTTCGTGATCTCTTCGATGAGGGTTTGATTGTGAACCAGAAATTTGAATTTCTTATTCATCTCCCCCTCGACCAGGGCGGATTTAACAAAGATTTCATGAGACGTTGCCGGGTCGATGGGTCCATAGGAGACAGCACGACCTGAAACGATGACCAGACCGTACAGGGTGACCTGTTCATAGGCTCTGATCTGTCCCGCGTTCTTTTCCCAATGGGGATTGGAGTAGGTGGATTTACACAAGGCCCCGCCAAGCGTTTCCAGCCATTCAGGATCAATTTTTGCCGCGGTTCTCGCAAAGAGCCTCGATGTTTTAACCATGTCCACCGCCACGATCCATTCGGGGCTTTTGTTAAACAGGGTGGAACCGGGAAACAGCATGGCTTCCCTTCCTCTGGCCGCAAGGTAAATGTTTTTGTCCTTCTTGACCGCAATATTGGACAGATATCCGCTGAGAACCGACTGGTGGATGTCGGCGTAACGGTCTTTTACGTTCTTCGGGTTTTGATTGTTGATGTTTCTGATTCCCTGGGATTTCAAAATATTGGAGATTTGCTCATGAATGTGGTGCCACTCCCGCATGCGGACGAAAGAGAGAAAATGGGCCTTGCAGAATTTTCGCATGTTGTTCTGGGTTTTGAGGGTCTCCCATGAACGGTGATAATGATTCCAGATGTTGAGCAGCGTGATAAAGTCGGAACCCGAATCCCTGAATTTCCCGTGAACCTGATCCGCCTGGGCCGCTTTTTCGAGGGGTCTCTCCCGTGGATCCTGAATGCTCAGGGCCGAGGCGATAACGGCCACGTCATATACGCATCCCTTGCCCTCCGCTTCCAGGATCATGCGGGAGATTTTTGGATCAATGGGCATTTTGCTCATCATGCGGCCTCTGGGGGTCAACACAGGCCTGCCTTTTTGTCGAATGACCGCTCCCAGTTCCACCAGCAGATCGAAGCCGTCTTTGATGCTTTGGGGATGGGGTTTGTCAAGGAATGGAAACGTCTCAATTTTCCCGAGATTCAGCGAAATCATGCGAAGGATGACTTCGGCAAGGTTGCTTCTCAGGATTTCAGGTTCGGTGAATTCCTGTCGGTTTTCGTAATCCTCCTCCGAATAGAGTCGAATGCAGATGCCGTTTTCCAACCTGCCGCACCGGCCTTCCCGCTGATCCGCACTGCTTCTGGAAATGGCGCTGATGGGCAGGCTGGTGGTACGGGTTCGCGGAACATATCGTGAGATTCTGGCGAGCCCCGTGTCGACCACATACTTGATGCCCGGAATGGTGAGGGAGGTTTCCGCCACGTTGGTGGATACAATGATTTTGCGGCCCTTTACGGGCGAAAAGACCCTGGCCTGTTGCGTGCCGGGCAACCTGGCAAAGAGCGGCAGTATGGTGACGCTCTTGAGGTCTCGCCCCTCAAGCCTTTCGCAGGTTTCGAGAATGTCCTGTTCCGTGGGCATGAAGACCAGAATATCCCCGAAAGCACCGGATCGGCAGATATCTTCCGTAGCTTCCACGGCTTCGTCCACATAGGTCCTGTCCCCCTTTTCTTCAAGTTCGGGATCTACGGGCCGGTATAGGACCGAGACCGGATATCTTCGTCCGGAGACCTGCAGGACCGGTGCATCGTCAAAATCTTTGGAGAATTTTTTCGTATCGATGGTGGCGGAAGTGATGATCAGCTTCAAATCTTTTCGTTTCTTGAGCAGGTTTTTTAAAATGCCCAGAATAAAATCAATGTTCAAGCTGCGTTCGTGCGCCTCATCCACAATGACGGTATCGTATTCGGCAAGGCGTGGGTCAGCCTGGGTTTCCGCCAACAGCATGCCGTCTGTGAGCACTTTTATGTAGCCATGTCTGCTGGTTCGGTCTTTGAACCGAATTCTGTACCCCACTGAATTGCCGAGTGTTTCGCCCAGTTCTTCGGAGATCCTGGTTGCAATGGTGGTGGCGGCAATGCGCCGTGGCTGGGTGCACGCTATTTTGCCATCGATACCCCGGCCCGCTGCCAGGCACATTTTGGGAATTTGCGTGCTTTTGCCGGAACCGGTGTCCCCGGCAATAATCACCACTGGATGTTTTCTAATGGCATCGATGATGTCGTTTTGTTTCGCGGTAATCGGGAGATTGTCTGGAAAAGAGACTTTTGGGCGTTGTTCCATCCGGCGTTGTTTTTCCGCTTCGGAAACCGTTCTGCAATTTACAGGAGATTTAGGTCGTGCGGTGAATTTCTGTTTGTTCTTTTGCAATATGGTTCCTGAAAATTATATGGATATAAAATAAGAAAAAACAATAAATTGTGTGAATAAGATTGTTTATTGGAAATTTATGCTTGACCGAACTGCCGCCAAACGCTATATTGCGCGAAATCTGTTGCCGAGATAGCTCAGCCGGTAGAGCAGGGGACTGAAAATCCCCGTGTCCCCAGTTCAACTCTGGGTCTCGGCACCATGTAAAATCAGGGACTTAGACCATTTTGGTCTTGTCCCTTTTTTTACGCCTATCGCTTCCGGCCCCGATATAGCCCCGATTATTTATTTTCCAATGCCGCTTGGGATACCATTTTACTTTTATTTTGGCAACATTTCCCACAAAAAAACCGGCCTCCCGATAACGGGAAAAACCGGTCTTTTTTATGTTCAACTTTATCAACTCCTATCCCCGGCCTAGGGGGTATATAGATCTCCGAGGTTGTGAAAAACGGCAATCGCTCGGTTCCCTTTACGCGCAAAATCGCAAAATTAAAAGTCCGGTGCTTGCGACAAGGATACCCACAAAGGCACCACCCAGGAGGCCGGGCAGTCACAAGGAACAGAAAGCAGGAAGAAGAGGCCGTAGAGATCAAGGTAGGCATAGGGCAGGGGGTAGGGTGTTTGAAAAACGAAAGCAAGGAATCCCTTTTCTGACAGATTCGCGGGGTGGGGTGTCTGTCTTTTTCGTTTGGGACCCCTATTTATGGATACCTTACCCCATCCACACAGCGCGTTCCTTCCTCGGCAATTGCGTTTATCCGATATGTTTTTTTTACTATTTTTTGCAAAATAAAAAAAGAAAGCTAGCCAAAGATATTTGAAATTTTAAGATTGAAATCCACCGGTTGTTCCACCAATAATTATGTTGGCAACACAAAACAAAAGGAGGAACAACCGATGGAAACTTTAATCCAAATATTTTCACCGATGATGGGCTTCATATATCACTGTTTTGATCGCATCGTAATAAATGGGTACATTTCCATGCTATCACGCCCGGAAAATGTTGTGCATTTTTTTCGAAACATTCTCGAAGAACCCTGTATTACAAAGGAGCTCCTGGGTTTGCGCACCAAAGATTACAACCACTGGGTTGACTCCTATGCACAAAACCATGGGATTCCTCTGGAATGGGCACAAAAAGGTGTTCGTAAAGAGGATTACGTACGCCCTTATCTTAAAGCCATGCAACGCAAGAATCAGTTCGGCGTCTATTTCATCTTAAAGAGCATGGAGCAGGGCAACACCTTTCGGTCCGTAAAACCAAAGTATCCGACAAAAGATCCAAACTACAGGATTATCAAAAAGACCCGGAGTCGTTTCACCCACTACTATTTCTACATCTACGATCAGGTTGCCGGCCCCATGTTGATCCGTGTTGCTTCATTTCTACCTTTTCAAACCACCTCTTACCTGAATGGACACAATTTTATTGAGCAGGAATTGTCAAAAATCGGAGTCAAGTACAAGAAAAATGATAATGCATTTGTTTCCGTAGAAGATCCCTCTATGCTTCAGGCAACCGCCGACAGGTTAAACCACGACATAATCCGTGAACGTATTGAATACTGGTCTCTCATTGTCAGCCCGAAATTCTCCAAACGAGAAAGGCAAAAAATGAATCTGCGGCGATTTTATGCCATCTCACAAATCGAATATTGCCAAAATTTCATTTTCCGCCGGAATTTTCCCATTCGAAAGCTATTTCAAAGATCCTGTGAACTCAGCTTTTTTTCAATGACCGCCGATAAGATATCCAATATCTTCGGGTGGCGTATCACAAAAAGATTCCAGGGAAAATTACAAACTGTTTTAGAACGGACAGATCAGGCGCATTATATTTTTCGGGCCTATTTCAAAAACTCTTTTGTAAAACAATATGAGAAACTTCGCACATTTCTTCGAATGGAAGTCTGCTCCAACAATCTTCCTGACTTACGAATAAAGAAGTCGCTTGAACATCTTGACGAAGTTCGAAAAACATCAAAGGAAATTCTCGATCGTTTTGCTGAGGTTCAATCCCGTACACTAAATGCCCACTTTGACTTCCCTTTACTTCAGAGACTTGCATTACCGATTACATGCGGAAACACCCGCATTGCCGGCATAAAAATTCAAGACACCCGGATGATTCGCCTGATGGAAACGATAATGCACACGGGAATTTGCCTCAACGGCTGGTCCTCTGCTCAAATCCATAAAACCATCATCGATGCCTTTGAACTGCCCAACTATACCATCAACCAATTACGCTATGATTTGAGAAAGATGAAAGCACATGGTCTTGTAAAACGCCTATGGCAGAAAATAACGGTTGAGAGTTGAATACCCGTTATTATTCAAATGTTTACGTTTTTCTTCCACAGTCTGATCAAGTATGCGCATTTGTAATGAACTCAATTTTACTTGATATTCACATAAAATACCAACCTTACTGCAGAAAAAGCGTTGACTTTCCCCTGCCGACATGGCAAAGTATGCGCAATATGATTGAATATTGCGCATACTTTGCCATGGGGTGGATATGGACGCAGAAAAGGCCATCAAGGAATTTCAAAAACGAAAAGTGGCTACGGTCGAAGACATTTCCAGACTCCTTGAGTCTTCCGTGACAACCGCCAGAAGACAATTGAAAAAGTGGCGGACCTACACAAGTTTTAACATGAACGGCCGCTATTATAGCCTTCCTGGAATTCCGCGATTTGATGAAAACGGTATCTGGAAATATCGGCAGATCCTTTTTTCTCAATATGGAAACCTCATGCAGACAATTTCTCAGCTTATCGGAAGATCACAAACGGGATTGAATGCCAGACAGATCGCACAACTGGTTGAAATTGCCCCTAACAGCTCCGTTTTTTCCCGGTTGCAGCATACTCCGGGAATCAGAAGAGAAAAGCATCAAGGGCGTTTTGTGTACTTCTCCGAGAATAAATATCAGGAGCAAAAATCGGGATTATCCTGGCCGCATGATGTCAGATTTCCAACAGATTCGGAAAGCGTTATGATTCTTGTTCAACTTGTCAAACACCCCCATAGCACCATCCAGGAACTGTTTGAAAGAGTTGCCGAGCAGGGAACCCGGATTGAACCCCATGCAATTGAGGCTTTCCTGAACCATCATGGTTTGTTAAAAAAAATTCCGGGTACAAGGTGATCCGTTGCCTTAAAAATCATATGGAGAAGGTTGTGGAAAGTATCTCCGCAGGCAACCTGTTTTTTGAAATGCCAACGGTGCACTTCTTTTCAGAAGAGGCCTTCCGTTTCGGGAGCAATAAAGTGTTAAAGACACGGGAAAGGAAAGTCGTGACGCTGGATATCGGCGCATTCCGGGCCAAAGAAACCATCATGCAATCGGAGGATTACGCTAAGGTATACACTTCCCGGGAGTTGAAAAAGCTTACACCACACCGCTGTACATTCGGCTACGATGTTATTGTCTATGTGGGGTATGCCCTTTTTGTTCGCTGCCGCGGCGAAAAGGATATTGTAGAAGAATTGGCCCGGAGAAACATCTCGATTTCTGATAGAGAAGTGAGCTTTTTAGGCAAGAAGTTTGTCACCTACCTTGCCGTGGCCCATCGGGAAGGTCGCCAAAAGATAAGAAATGCGATGGATCAGCGCGGCGGATATATCCTTCACGTCGATGGAACATGCGAGGGAGACAGCCCACACCTGTTTACAGGCTTGGATGGTATTGCCGAAATCGTCCTGGACAATATAAAAATCCCTTCGGAACGGAGCGAGTTGCTCATTCCGTTCTTTGAAAAAATCAAAGAGCAATATGGAGACCCAATCGCATTGGTTCATGACATGGGGAAGGGAATCCTTTCGGCTGTTGCAACGGTATTCCCGGGAAAACCTGATTTTATCTGCCATTTTCATTTTTTAAGAGATATCGGCAAGGACTTGATGGAAGATGAATACAAAAAAATCAGGAATCGCCTCAAAAAACACAAGATTCGTGGTTCGCTTCGACGGATGGCCAAAAGTCTTGAAGGGGCTGCTATTCAAGATCCCAGGTTAATGGAGAGATTGAATGGCGACATAAAGAATGGCAATATTACAACCAGTGCCGAAATGCCCATCGCGTCTGCATTTGCTTTGATTAATTGGGTTTTTGACATATCAGCGGAACTAAATGGATATGGCTTCCCTTTCGACCTTCCCCACCTTGTTTTCTACCGCAGGTTGAAAACGGTTTACGCCCTTGTTGAGACAATTTGGGAAAGTCCACACAAATACGATAAGACGCATAAACCTCTTCACAAACTTTTCAGATTGATCAAACCGGTCATCGATGATCAAATCCTAGAAAAATCCTCCAAAGGGCTCGATGAGAAAGCAGATATCTTCAATGCACTGCGAAAAGCTCTCCGCATCGCACTTCCCGAGGGAAAAAATGGCCTCAATGATGATGGCGTTGATACGGATATGAAAACGATCAAAGAAAAGGTAGCAGCGTTCCGGGAAAAATTTAAACCTGACGAAAATCCTTCAATCAGTGATGAATACAAAAAGATGATTGAGCAGATAGATACATATTGGGATAAGCTATTCGCAGATCCCATCTCTGTTCATACCGCTACTGGAGAACAACTTATCCAGCCACAACGAACCAACAATATTCTGGAGCGCTTTTTCAGGGATCTCAAGAGAGGATCTCGCAAAAAGACGGGAACTATTTCTTTGAACAAGACTTTGAAAACCATTCTGTCAGACACTCCCCTCGTCAAGAACCTTGACAACAAGGAATATCTCAACATTATCCTCGATGGTTGCGACACATTAGAACAACGTTTCGCGCGGGTTGACAGCCAATTGGTTTTGCAAGAGTTGGAGAAAAACAAGAAAGAAACCGGCAGGCTTCCGCAAATTTTGAAAAAAATGATCAGAGAACCGGCGTTCCCTCGAAAAGTGGGAGTACTGTTTGGGTGTTAAGCAAAATCAAGGCCAACCGTTATTTTCGGCCATGGTAAAACGCAATGGTCGACAATATTCGTACATGCTGACCGAAAAAGGGGTGAACGTCGCAACCATGTTCATCTTGTTTCACAAACGCTTATTCGGTCCTTTGGCCAACAGCCTTTTTCATCACAGGCCCAACAAAGTGTACGTCTTAAACAGCAAGCTCGAAAAAGCGTACCACCGGGCTGATGGCTATATTGAAAAAATTACTGAATTATTAGCAGCTTAAACATTCTGAGAGATGGACTCTCAGACTTAATTCGTAAGAATCTAAATAAGTGTCACCAGCGATTTAATTCCTTGCCAATTTCATCGATCTAATTCCATTTCACTCCCACCGGTGTAATTTCATTCCATCCATCTGATTCCTTGAGATTTTTGTAGAAAATCCATTTCATTCCGTTTCCTTTATCTAATTCCCATCATTCCGATAAGTTGAGTCATTTTCTCTGAAGAGGGGAAAGTGACCATGGAAAAGATTCTCTGTGTTTACTGCGGTGACCTGTTTGAACCGAGCCCGAGGCACAAAAATCAGACTGCCTGCAAAAGACCCGCATGCCAGAGGGCCAAGAAGGCAGATTGGCAACGGCACAAAATGAAATCGGATCCGGTTTACAGGGCCTCTCAACAAATCAGTCAGAAGCAATGGGCGGCGGCTAATCCGGACTATTGGAAAACGTACCGCAAAATGAATCCGGATAAGGTTGAAAGAAACAGGGTCCTTCAGACCGTCCGGAACCGCAGGGCCAGAGCAAAAAGGTCCGGCACAGAGATGGAACTTCCGTTGATTGCAAAGATGGACGCGTCAAAATCTGATAATTTCCATGCACTTGGTCAGTTCTGGATAGTTCCCCTGATTGCAAAGATGGATGCGTTAAAAGTTAATATTGTCAAAATTCCAATGCGTTATCCTTGATTGCAAAGATGGAAGCGTTAGGAAAGTCCCCCATGGCCGTGATAACCAGGCCCTATTGCCAAGAGAATTTGAAAGGAGGCGGCCATGATTAAAAAGAGAATCTTAAACCGAGAGAGGGTCCGTCGTATTGAAGGAGGGTTCAGTTTTATTCCCCATCGATTTCTGACGGACGGATTTTTGGAGGATCTCAATCAGAAGGAGCTGCTTTTGTATCTGTTTCTTGTTCTGGCTTCAGACCGATACGGTCTTTCCTATTATGCCTACGACAGGATCTGTTCGATGCTGAAGCTAACGGGCGAGGATTACATTGAAGCCAGGGACAACCTGATAGAAAAGGATCTGATCGATTTTGGCGGGACTCTTTATCAGGTTTTGGCTTTGCCCGGAAAACCGGTTAGTCAAAACCAGCAGTTCATCAATAATCTGGTGGAACATTGTTTCAAGGAGGTGGATCATGCTCAATAAGCGGACCATTTTTGAGATCCATCGGATGGATCACCAGGGCTGGTCACACAGGAAAATTGCCCGTCATCTTTGTGTGGCCAGAATTTCTGTTAACACCGATTTTCGCGTTGCGATGCGGCTAATAAAAAATGCATATAGACCTCGGATGCCGCTCAGAAAAATTCAATACTTTCAGATAGATACTCAGCTGCCATCGAGTTATTTCCCGCAATTCTATTATATATAATGACGCTTTAAAATAGAATCCATCAAGTTTAAAATGATAACCATAGGCACCTGACGGATGTAGAGAATTCTAATGACCGGACGTATATACCTATAACAACTCATTTTTTATCCATTATAGAGTGAAAGACAAAATACCATAAATTCTTTTTATCTTATTTTAACATTTAGTTCTTGACATTTTACACGTCATAATACATATAAGAGGCATGCGCGATGAAAACTTTTTCCTACATCCAACCCATGAATGGCAAAGGCGTTACGAAGCCTTGAGAGCGTCTTTCGTGGATAGACTGCCAGCCAAGGCTGTGGGCGATAAATTTGGCTACGCCCCAAGTTATGTCAATCTTCTTCGCCATCAGTTTGCTCATGAGAAGTTCGACTTCTCTGAGCCGGTTCCGGAAGGAAAGATCAGAAGACGCAAAATTGACGCCGTTACCCGAAATAAAATATGCACATGGCGTGAACATCAGCTTTCAGCCGGTGAAATTGTCCAAATGTTATCCGAAGATGGAATCGAGATTTCCGTAAGAACCGTCGAACGTATCCTGGCAGAAGAGGGTTATCAGAAACTTCCTCGCCGGACCCGTCTGAAAATCGGACTCACCGTACAAGGCGCCAAAGTGCCTGAAACGTCTCAGAACATCAGCATGAGCGAGTGGGACAACAGAAAACATGACTGCCAGGATGCCGGCATGTTCATTTTCGCGCCATTCATTCAGCAATTGGATATTCCTCAGATTGTTCAAAAGGCAGGATTGCCAGGAAGCAAAATGATTCCTGCCCTCAGCTACTTCCTTTCTTTTCTTGCAGTCAAAATTGTTGGAACCGAACGCTACGCCCACATGGGCGAACATGCTTTTGACTCTGGAATCGGGCTTTTTGCCGGGCTCAACGTGCTCCCTAAGTGCACGGCCATGTCGACCTACTCCTATGGACTGGATCCCCCTGAACTTCTGCGTTTACAGAGTACTTTTGTAAAACAAGTCAACAAACTCGGCCTTATTGATAAAAAGGTCATCAACCTGGACTTTCACACCATACCGCATTTTGGTGAAGAGTCTGTCTTACAGGAGCACTGGGCTGGTGCTCGAAATAAACGAATGAAGGGCGCCCTCACGCTTTTTGCACAGGATGCATCTTCAAAGTTAATTCTCTACACAGCTGCCGATATTCACAGAAATGAAGCGGATGATCAGGTGCTGAGCTTTCTGAAATATTGGCAGGGTATTCAGAGTCGTATCAAACCTACGTTTGTTTTCGATTCCCGGTTTACCACATACGCAAACCTTTCGGCCCTGAACCAAAGGGGAATCAAGTTCATTACGCTTCGTCGCAGGGGGAAGAAGCTGATCCAGGATGTCAACAAGCTCAAACCCTGGAAACGAATCAATATTCCTCATGCAAAAAGAAAATTCCCGAATCCGCTTGTTCATGAATCAATCATCGAGATCAAAGATTATGAAGGCTCTTTGCGCCAGGTGATCATGCGCGGCAACGGCCATGAGAAGCCCGTATTCCTTATCTCCAATGATTTTGATTCTCCAGTGGAACTGATCGCCGGCAATTATTCAAGAAGATGGCGAGTTGAAAATGCCATCTCGGAAGCAGTCAAATTTTTCAATCTGAATGCCCTGTCATCTCCGATCCTCGTCAAGGTCCACTTTGATGTTATTATGACGATGATCGCCGACACGCTCTACAGCATGCTCGCGAAAAAACTCCGGGGTTTCGAAGATTGTGATGCTCCGAAAATATATCGAGACTTTGTTAAAGGCAAAGGTAAAATAATCTCAAAAAATGGAAATCTAAGCGTCATATTTCCCAAAAGAGCCCATAACCCAATTCTGAGAGCAGTTCCTTGGCATAGAATGCCATCTGTTCTCAGTTGGTTAGATGATGCAAAACTCGAATTGGTTTTTTCTTGAATTCGCCGCCAATTCTTATATCGCCGTGACGGTTAAACGCAACGCGAAAATCGGTGGTTAAAAGATATCTTGAAAATCCCGAACGGACCTTTCCAAAAAGACCTTCAAGACCTTCCAAGCTCGACCCTTACCGGAATCTGATTGAACAGCTGCTTGAACAGGATCCCCATGTGCATGCCACGGTCATTTTGCAGCGCCTTCAGAAAGAAGGGTTCGACGGAAAAATCACCATACTGAGGGATTATCTGAGAAAGCAAAGAAGAAAAACCCCGAAAGCCTTTATACGATTTGAATCGGATCCCGGACATCAGTGCCAGATCGACTGGGGACACTTCGGTTCCATTGACTATGACGGTACCAGAAGAAAACTCTATTGCATGGCGGTGATTGAATCCTACAGCCGTCTGCTTTACCTGGAGTTTACCCATTCCCAGAGACAGGAAACCCTGCATCGGTGTCTTTTAAATGCGTTCACTTTTTTCGGGGGCACCCCAAAAGAACTGGTGAGCGATAACATGTTGACGGCCGTCATTGAACGGGACGGTCCTCTGATCCGTTTCAACGACGCCTACCTGAATTTCCTGCGACCTTTTGCCATGGTTCCCTATGCCTGCAATGTTCGAAGCCCTCATGAAAAAGGAAAAGTGGAAAAGGGTGCCATTCATTACATCCGCTACAATTTTTTACCTTTGCGGTCATTTGAAAATCTCAATGATCTTCAAGTTCAGGCCAACCAATGGCGGGATCATGTGGCCAATATTCGCGTCCACAGCACCACCGGAGAACGCCCAGTGGATCGGTTTAAACCCGAAAGTATGAGACCGCTTCCCTCAATGCTACCCGACTGTCGGGACACCGAGAGCGCAAAAGTGCATTCCGATTTTTCCGTCCGGTTTGATGCCAACAGTTACACGGTTCCCCCTTGGGCCATCGGCAGGCGGGTTATTATCAAGGCGGACACCTCAGTGGTTACCGTTTATCTCAGGGAAAAGGTGATTGCCACCCACAAAAGATCCTACAGACGAAAAGAGCGTATTGAACTTGCGGCACACCGGGAGGCTGCAAAAAAGCAACAAAGGCGTTTATGGCAGTCCCAGGCGGTCCGGGTCTTCATCAGCTTGGGGGAAGAGGCCAAAAACTATCTCGAAAACCTGGTCAAGACCCAGCAACCGATAAAAAAGAACCTGACAAAACTGCTGGCTCTCAAAGAAGAATACGGTGCTTATGCGCTGATTCTGGCCATTAAAAAGGCCACGTTACACAACGCTTACGGCGCCCATTACATTGAAAACATCCTTTACCAGGAGATGACCCCTAAAACAGAGCATCCACCGGTCAGGCTCAAAGATGAAAAACTGAATCGAATCTGTCTCGAAAGACCGGCACTTGCTGAATACGATGCCTGGGTTGTCAAAAGGAGGAAAAAGCCATGATGGAAGACCTCAAAGAAAAACTGATGAAGCTGCGGCTGAAGGTGATGGCCCAGGAACTTGAGGCCATACTGGATGAGGCCAAACAGAAAAACACCGACTTTTTATCGATGCTTGAAAAACTGGCCGATCTGGAAATCGAAAGTCGGTTGCAAAACGCCATCAAACTGCGATTTCAGCAATCCAGGCTCAGCGAAAAGCTCACCATTGATCAGTTTGATTTTAACCACCACAAATCCAGAAAGGATCAGAAGACCCAGATCCTGAACCTTTTTAACCTGGAGTTTCAAAGGGAGAACAAAGATGTGATTTTGATCGGAAACCCGGGCACCGGTAATTATGTAACCTAAAAGCTGCAATCGTGAATACAGGGCGGCGGAGACGTAGACCATCAAAGAATTTGGCATAACCGAATCCTATTTAGGGCCCCATTGGGCGCCTGGGAACCCTTAAGAGAGAGGCGAATTCCCCCCGGCGATGAACCTTGTTGCCGTAACTGGCTGCCGCAGGGCAAACCCCTCCACCGGTTTTGAAATTCGCTTCTTTTGAATTTGGGAGCGATCGATCTTAGGCGAATGACAGGCTTTGAATCGATTCTTCCAGATAGATCCACCTCTCCTTAAAGGGATAGTTCTTTGACAATTTGAGTTGCCACCGACGACTGCGTGTCACCAGTTTTGCCGGCACACTGATCAGCCACATGCGGATCGTGTTCGGCTCTTCTTTGAATCCGGCTTCGTCGTTTAGCCACATCATCCAAACCATGAGGTTGTAGGCCATAATGCAGGTCTGGAAGATGGCTGAATTGGCCCAGAAGTCCTGGGTCAGGATACTGCCCGAGGCCATGTGGTTCTTGCACCACTCAATCCAGTTCTCATTGGTGGCCCGGTGGCCGTAGTATTTGTGCGAAGCCATTGGTGAGAGGCCCATGTTGGTCACATAGCAAAAATAGTCATACTCGACCTTGGAAAATTCAAACAGAGCATCCTCCTCAGGTTCGCTTGTGATGACTTCACGGATGGCCACAAATCGGCGGGTCCTTTTCCATCCACTGCATTTGAATTCGAACTCAGGTATTTCCGGGCATCACCTCATAAGCCAAGGAAAGCCATCGGGCGTTACAATAAGCGCAATAACGACCTGCACACAATCGGACCGTTTATCCCGGCTGTAACCAAACCGACGTTTCCCTTCCTGAGGAGGGTTACATTCGAAATAGGTGCTCGTCAGATCATAGAGAAGCACATCAAAGTTGACATGAAAAAGTGTTTTTCAGCGTTGGGTCAAATAGGAAAAGAAGTCCTTTTTATGGGGGAGAAGCTTGTCGAGGCACCGATACAGTTTATCTTTTTGAACTACTTCAGGATTTTCTCCCAACAGATCAGCAATAGCGCTGTTGCCATACCAATGACGGTGCAGGCGCCATTCACTGCCGGGGGCGATCAACCGATAGCTGACCAGGATTTTTAAAACATTAAGCCATCGGGTTTTTTTACGACTTTCAGGGAGCCTGGACGACCAGAATACATCAAGATCAAGAAGGTTCCATAAATGGCAGGCCAGCCAGCATGCGCCCCATTGCCTCGGTCTGTGGAGTGCCAGTTCATTGAGTTTTATCTGAACCGTTTCACAGGCCAGTTCCGGCACTTCTCGATCGGAAGGAAAAAGGGCCATTTGCCGGCATCGGTCTTCCCCACGTTGAAACACATCGATGGTTTTGCACCAGGCGGCATGTTGGTTGTCGTTTATTTCGCCGAGATAGAGGACTTGCCGCTGAACAACACGGTTGTTCGACATACGGTGGTTTTCAACGACGCTCCAGTAGCGATGTTCTTTACCGTCTTTAAATCGTTTTTTGGCTCGCAAAAACATGCCCCTATTTTCCGGGGCCAAAACGGAAAAATCAAGGGGGTAGGTCGGCACTACAAACGATTTTAGGTGGGGCCGCTTTGTATTTTCAATATGTTACGCGCAAAACATGGGCGAAATCTGCCCACCGACATGCCGAATTGCGAAAGACGGGCTAGACTTGTGCTTCCAACATATACCCATCGAAATGCTTTATGAAATGACTTCCAGGTGCGCCTGGAGGACCCAACATCTTCCGGTCGCCTCCCCCATTGGAATTTGTTACGGAATGCGGAGATACCTAAAATTATAACTCCGTCAAGTAATTTCCACCCCACAAAAGGATACTTCTGGCAGTCCTCACCTGTTGGCTGTCCGAGAAGCCCCTGAAATTCACTGACCGTAAAGAGTCTTTTGAAATCATGTTCTGCCCGTTTGAGGCTCAGGGTTGACGGCATATGTCACGAAAACCCCGAGGACGTCCTCAGTCACTTTATCCGGCAAGGGCAAAATCCGCCCACGTTCCGCACCGATCCTTGTAATCAAAATGCCTTCCGTGATCCGAAAAATTCCAGAATGAAGAGTGACAGGCCTTTACATTGGACAGGAAGGGGAGGGTCTGATTTTCGAGTCGGACCGGGCCTCCGTCCGGTCCCGTGGTGAGGGCTTGTTTCATCTCCCCGAAGGGCATTTTAAAATGGGCACTCTTTCCATCTTCCGTAATATCGACCTTTACGTACTTGACACCGTATACCTTTTTCATGAGAAGACCGCCGATGTTTTCCACCGCCAATACGTCCAGTATTTTACGCTGTTTTGGGGCGGCATTATCGCTGATGTAAATTCCGCCCTCCGACCCCTGTTCCATTAACTCTTTAAAGGAAGGGTGAGGGATATCCCCCATATAAAGAAGCGTGATGCCTGCAAGGTCCACGTCATTGGCACGCCCTTCCAGAATCCTGAACACCATGAAATACCGGCAACCATCGGTGCGATCCCTGCCAAAGTAATAGGGACAATATCCTTCCGCCGCACACGCTTCATTGTAAATGCCCTTTACCTGCCATCCTGATTTCAATTCCATGGGAGTACCTCCTTTGAACAACCAAGTTGTTTGCGTTAAGACGCAGGACCCGCCGTTGGAAATTCTCTCATCTTTTCCCAAAGGAAAGTTTGAAACGCTGATCCTGCAGCAGACCGGACAAAGATGAACTGGTTAAAATCCTGTTCTCAGGGCAACAAAAAACCCCGTTCCATCTTGAGAAGGGGGGTTTTAGACGCCGGGAATCATATTCCACCTCTTGGGTTTGTGGATGAAAAAAACCAACTCTGATGGCAATAACGATGTGCTCCGTATAAGGCAAATCTATAACTTTCTGTACTTCCGAAACAAAATGAAGTCAAGGAGAAATCTAGCCAAAGATATTTGAAATTTTAAGATTGAAATCCACCGGTTGTTCCACCAATAATTATGTTGGCAACACAAAACAAAAGGAGAAACAACCGATGGAAACTTTAATCCAAATATTTTCACCGATGATGGGCTTCATATATCACTGTTTTGATCGCATCGTAATAAATGGGTACATTTCCATGCTATCACGCCCGGAAAATGTTGTGCATTTTTTTCGAAACATTCTCGAAGAACCCTGTATTACAAAGGAACTCCTGGGTTTGCGCACCAAAGATTACAACCACTGGGTTGACTCCTATGCACAAAACCATGGGATTCCTCTGGAATGGGCACAAAAAGGTGTTCGTAAAGAGGATTACGTACGCCCTTATCTTAAAGCCATGCAACGCAAGAATCAGTTCGGCGTCTATTTCATCTTAAAGAGCATGGAGCAGGGCAACGCCTTTCGGTCCGTAAAACCAAAGTATCCGACAAAAGATCCAAACTACAGGATTATCAAAAAGACCCGGAGTCGTTTCACCCACTACTATTTCTACATCTACGATCAAGTTGCCGGCCCCATGTTGATCCGTGTTGCTTCATTTCTACCTTTTCAAACCACCTCTTACCTGAATGGACACAATTTTATTGAGCAGGAATTGTCAAAAATCGGAGTCAAGTACAAGAAAAATGATAATGCATTTGTTTCCGTAGAAGATCCCCCTATGCTTCAGGCAACCGCTGACAGGTTAAACCACGACATAATCCGTGAACGTATTGAATACTGGTCTCTCATCGTCAGTCCGAAATTCTCCAAACGAGAAAGGCAGAAAATGAACTTGCGGCGGTTTTATGCCATCTCACAAATCGAATATTGCCAAAATTTCATTTTCCGCCGGAATTTTCCCATTCGAAAGCTATTTGAAAGGTCCTGTGAACTCAGCTTTCTTTCGATGACCGCCGATAAGATATCCAATATCTTCGGGTGGCGTATCACAAAAAGATTCCAGGGAAAATTACAAACTGTTTTAGAACGGACAGATCAGGCGCATTATATTTTTCGGGCCTATTTCAAAAACTCTTTTGTAAAACAATATGAGAAACTTCGCACATTTCTTCGAATGGAAGTCTGCTCCAACAATCTTCCTGACTTACGAATAAAGAAGTCGCTTGAACATCTTGACGAAGTTCGAAAAACATCAAAGGAAATTCTCGATCGTTTTGCTGAGGTTCAATCCCGTACACTAAATGCCCACTTTGACTTCCCTTTACTTCAGAGACTTGCATTACCGATTACATGCGGAAACACCCGCATTGCCGGCATAAAAATTCAAGACACCCGGATGATTCGCCTGATGGAAACGATAATGCACACGGGAATTTGCCTCAACGGCTGGTCCTCTGCTCAAATCCATAAAACCATCATCGATGCCTTTGAACTGCCCAACTATACCATCAACCAATTACGCTATGATTTGAGAAAGATGAAAGCACATGGTCTTGTAAAACGCAATGGTCGACAATATTCGTACATGCTGACCGAAAAAGGGGTGAACGTCGCAACCATGTTCATCTTGTTTCACAAACGCTTATTCGGTCCTTTGGCCAACAGCCTTTTTCATCACAGGCCCAACAAAGTGTACGTCTTAAACAGCAAGCTCGAAAAAGCGTACCACCGGGCTGATGACTATATTGAAAAAATTACTGAATTATTAGCAGCTTAAACATTCTGAGAGATGGACTCTCAGACTTAATTCGTAAGAATCTAACGCCGGGGGTGGCCCTTTAAAGGGCGACAAATCTCGCATGGAGAAGGGAGTTTTTGGCTGTCTCTTCGTTGTGCGCCTGAATCGGGGTGTCAAATACAAAGTCACTGAACATCGGAAAATCCTCCTTTCCAAAGGGATCCTTTCGTTTGGATGTCTCGAATTTTTGGTTACAAGGATTTTAAAAACGACTTAGTCTGGCCCACGGACGCGCCAAAGGTACGTGCATGAGTGCGTAATGGCATTAAACAACTGATAAAAGTTTTTCTGCCTTTTATCAAAATCGCACCCTGATTCCTCGGGAAGAATGACTGCATAGACTAATATAAGCTAAGAGCGGGCCC
This sequence comes from Desulfatiglandales bacterium, assembly GCA_963663335.2. Taxonomy (GTDB): domain Bacteria; phylum Desulfobacterota; class DSM-4660; order Desulfatiglandales; family Desulfatiglandaceae; genus NaphS2. The sequence continues at coordinate 949,964 of CAXXLN010000003.1, forward strand.
TACCTCATAATCTCCATATCAGAGAGCATTCTTCACGCCCAAGATAACATTAATAAATTTTCAATTCCTATTAATTCCGGCTGAAAATCGGAGGATAATTGGTCGATATGTGTTTATTTCAACCAAATTGGAAAAGAAAAGATCCTTTAATGCGGAGATAATTTTACGGCGGTGAGAATAGACTGAATTTGTAAGCCAAACATGATAGACAAAATTGCTTAACCTTATCCATGCCTCGATATTAGGGCTAAATTTCTCAGCGGGATATGGTACAACACCGGTGAGATGAAAGTCCTCCTACCTGGTTTTCGCGAAGCCGAGGGAATCGCCCGATAGGCTGATTCCCTCTTCTGTCTTCTGTGATGTTCTTAGCTCTTGCAGGAACCGTCTTTTTTCCGGTCCCTGGTCTGATCTTTGGCCAGAGTATTGTGAAACTGGAGATTGTCAATTGAGTAGGACGTGCAGGAACCGTCCTTTTTTCTATCCCTGTCTCCTCCGCCGTTTCCACCACTCCCTTTTCCATTTCCCGCAAAACCGACACCCATCCCCAGGGTTATCGCGATCAAAAATACCATAAGACCCATCATTATTCGTTTCATCTTCGTAATTCTCCTTTTCCTGTTTTTTCATAATGGTTTTTATATCGGCGCGCCTTGAAGCTGTTCCGACCTGCTGCATCGTACGTGCCAATTTTATAATGATATTGATTTCAGGTAGTTAAATAGGGTATGGCAGCAAAGGCCGCAGTTGAATTCGACATATTCGTCGAGTGAGGTCCGGTTTGTCGAAGTCCATATCCTATAAAGGGCGGCGAAGTCCCCTGTGAAAGGCTCATGCATCTTCCCTGTATTTGAAACCTTAAAGTATTCTCATGCCGGGCGTTGAGGTGGGAACCCCTGAAACGTTGATGGGAGCAATTTTTGAAAAGAATACACGGATTATCTGTCAGCGATGTAATGACTGCCGTCAGTGGATAAGGGAATGAATCTTCAGGCTCTCAGCTTTTCTCCATGCCCCGTTAAAAGAAAAGGCATGCCACCGGTCACCGTTGGTGACATGCCCCTTTAAAGCATGTGTGAAAGAACGTCTTTTCAGTTAATCTATTATTTTTCTCGCCGCAGTTCCACCTGCACCCGGTTCATGGGGTTCGGGCAATCCCATACCATGACATCGGGGTTATCACCCATGGGGAAGGTGCCGCCAAACTGCAAGGTTTTTACCCATCCCGAAATGTTGCTGTAGAACAATCCGCAGAATTCGCCGCATTTGTGGGTGCTGAGTTCAAACTCATCGCCGGATTTCATTCCGATGGTACAGTCCCCTTGGGAACCGAGCACTTTTGCGACCACTTTGTTGCCGATTGACGGATACTTGATGTCTGCCATTTGAAATCTCCTTTTTTTTGTCCGTAAAATCCGGACGGTTTGAAGTGTGTTTTTTTATCTCTTGTACGTGACTTTTGTTATTTAGACTCAAATGAAAAAATAGTGTGACACAAAAAAATGGAAAATTTCCATCTTCTCCAATTCCGTTTCAGGTTTGATTCCATGACCTGTGATTTTCTTTGAGATACGGAAACGGATTCTATTGTATATGGTCTTTCAGCGTTCGATAGAGGCCTCGGAACTGGTGATAGGTCAATCCGAGGATGTCGGCTGCTTTTTTCTGGTTGTTCCGAGCAGATAGGAGCGCACGTTTCAACATACGGACTTTAAATTCCCGAACGGCGTCCTGAAGGGGCATTTTGAAAAGTGCATCCGTGATGGGGGGGGGCGGATCAACAGAGGGCTTTGGGGTATGGGGAAGGTTCCCGCTCATGTGAAATTTTTCAAAGGGGTCAAAAACAATTTCCCTGATCACCGTATCATCTGTTCGATACACGGCCCGTTCCACCACATTCTTGAGTTCCCGAATGTTGCCCGGCCACGGGTAGTTTTCGAGAAGTGCAAGGGTTTCAGGGGCAAAAACCGGGGTTTCCGAACGGTCCATCTCAAAAGCCATTCTGGATGCGAAGTGATTGGCCAGAAGGGAAATGTCTTCCGCTCTTTCCCGCAGGGGCGGTAGAAAGACCACTTCAAAGGAGAGGCGGTCCAGAAGATCGGCTTTGAAATCTCCTTCTCGGGTCCGTTTCACCAGATCCACATTGGTGGCCGCCACGAGGCGAACATCCACTTCAATGCTTCTGGAGCTTCCCACCCGCTCAAAGGTGCCGTATTCCACAAGCCGAAGGGTTTTTTCCTGCACCTCAAGGGGCATGTTGCCTATTTCATCCAGGAAGAGGGTTCCCTCATGGGCCGCTTCAAACCGGCCTGTCCGTCGACGTTCGGCTCCGGTGAAAGCCCCTTTTTCGTATCCGAAAAGTTCGGATTCAATGAGAGACGGGGCCAGGGCCGAGCAATTCAAGGCCACCAGGGGACCTTTCCAGCGTTTCGAAAGAAAGTGTATCCGGGAAGCGGCCAACTCTTTGCCGGTTCCCCGTTCCCCCAGAAGCAATACCGGCCGGTCGATGGGGGCGACCCTGGAAAGTTGTTCCTGAAGATTTAAAAATGGTTCGGATTGTCCCAGGGCTTCATGGGGGCTAGAGACAGACTCGAGAGAAACAGGCTTTTGTGAAGATGTTTTGTAACGATTCATGGCGAAAAAAACCATTCTTATGGGGTAAAAGGCGATATGTTGGTAATTATGACCATCTGCTTCAGGATTGTCAATAGGCTAAATCCTTGATTCGTTTGGAAATTGATCTGTAATGAGATTCTGGCACGGTTTCTGCTTTGTATATTCGGCAGTATTTGCAGAATTGAGAATCATTTTATTTTGGAGGGATGAATATGGGAATTTTTACACGCTTTCGGGATATTGTCAGCTCAAACATCAATGTGATGCTGGAGGGAGCGGAAGACCCGGAAAAACTAATCAAATTAATGATCCGTGAGATGGAAGACACACTGGTCGAGCTGAAAGCCTCATGCGCCGGTGTGATCGCAAGAACCACAAAAACCAGACGCCAATTGGGGGAAATGGAGGATCGCGTTAAAGTATGGGAGGGACGGGCTCAATTGGCCGTCAATAAGGGCCGGGATGATCTGGCACGAGAGGCCCTGATGGAGAAGCGCAAATATGGAAGTCGCATCGAAGATCTGGAGCGAGAACTTTTTGAACTGGATTCCCTGGTGAAGCAGTACCATGACGATATCGGACAATTGGAGGAAAAGCTGCAAAAGGCTCGGGAAAAGCAGCGGATTCTCGTTCAGCGCCATATCCATGCGGTACGAAAACGCCGAGCTCAGGAAGACATTCGCCGAATTGAAAGCAGTGATGCTGTCATGAAATTTGAGGCACTGGAAAATCGTATTGAGCGGATGGAGGCAGAGGCGGATCTGGTGAATTACGGAAAAAAACCGACCCTTGAGGCGGAATTTGAAGGGCTTATGATGGATGATGAGATCGAAAATGACCTCAAACGTCTTAAAACGTCCATGACTCAAGAAAGGGTTTCACAGTAATGCATGGCATACTGATCGTGGCAATTATTTTCGGCGCGTTGGTATTGTGTATGGCCCTTGTCGGCGGCACGATACTGATGGGCATTAAAATTAAAAAGGGCGGCCTGTCTCCCCGGGACCAGCGGTCCCGGACCGAGGAGACACGAATGATTCAGGAGATCTATCAGGGGCTTGAACGCATGGAAACGCGGATTGAAACCCTTGAAACCATCATTTTAAAGGGCCGGGGAAAGGATGATGCAAAATGAAAAAGTGGATGGACCGGAGTTTTAAAAGGGGTCTTTATCGCTCCCGAAACGGAATTATTCTGGGAGTTATTCGGGGCATAGCGGAATATTTTGATTTTTCCGTTTTCTGGGCCAGGATTATCACCGTGATCCTCCTGTTGTTCAGCGGTTTCTGGCCTGTGACAGGTCTTTATTTCCTGCTGGCGCTGATCATGAAGCCGGCGCCCGTTCTACGCATCGACAGTGACGAGGCCCATGACTTCTACGACAGTTATGTCCATTCCAGGCCTCGGGCCGTGGACCGGCTCAAGCGCCGCTATGACCATATTGAGCAACGCATCCGGCGAATGGAAGATGCCGTGACGTCCCGTGATTATGACTGGAAAACACGGTTTGATGCCTGAACAGGCCCGGTACCTTGCCCCGTCGACGGATCGTCTCCTTCTCGGCGCCCACTTCTCCATTGCGGGAGGGCTTCACAAGGCATTGTATACGGCCCGGGATTACGGCTGCACGGCGGTCCAGATCTTCACCAAGAACGCCAGCACCTGGAAAGAAAGGGTCCTGAGCGATCAGGATATCGAGAACTTTGGCGCGGCCCGGCGGGAGACCGGCGTTACCGCCATCGCTTCCCACACGGCTTATCTGATCAATTTGGGCTCTCCGGAACAAGATAATTTTGACCGGGCCGTTGGCGCCCTGGGCCATGAGCTGATGCGGGCATTCCAGCTGAGCATCCCCTGGGTCGTCCATCACCCGGGTGCCCATATGGGAACCGGCGAGGCCGAAGGCATCGCCCGGATCGCGGAAGGGATCAACCGGGTGCTTCATGAAAGCCCTAACAACGGACCTCATCTCCTGCTGGAGACCTGCGCCGGACAAGGGACGACCCTGGGTCACAGATTTGAACAACTCGCCGCCATTCTGGAAAAGGTGGAAAAGGGCGAACGCCTCGGTTTCTGTCTTGACACCTGTCATATCTTCGCTGCCGGTTACGATATCCGAACGGAAGCGACCTACCACGCGACCATGGAGAATTTTGACAAAGTCCTTGGTCTGGAGCGCCTCGAAGTGATTCACCTTAACGATGCACTTCGTAAACTGGGCTCCAGGATCGATCGTCATGAGCACATCGGGAAAGGGAAAATCGGCGCTCTCGGATTTTCCCTGATCATGAACGATGAACGTCTCGCCCATATACCGAAAATCCTTGAAACCCCCAAAAAAGCAGATGGCATCGACTGGGATCAGAAGAACCTGGGCTCGTTGGCGGCTATGGTGAACCCGTAAACCGAATTCCCGGGTTTCAACCGGAGCACTTACCCCCACGCCCTCGATTTTGACCGGTAATTTTTGCTTGACAAAATTATACACGCCGTCTAACATGTAAATCCATTGTGTTTATTATGGTTGCTTAGCTTAATGAAAACAGAAAAGGAGATAAAAAGATGAAGCACCTGATTGAACTCGTGATTAACGGAGATACCTATTCCTTTGCCGTTGATCCCTGGCGCACCCTCAATGAAGTGCTCCGTGAAGACTTGCATCTCACAGGCACCAAACTGGGGTGTGGTTCCGGAGATTGCGGTGCCTGTACGGTCCTCGTGGATGGCCGAAGTGTCAGTTCATGCTTGACACTGGCCCTGGAGGTGCAGGGTAAAGACATTCAAACCGTCGAAGGGCTTGCCCCGTCCGGCGAAAAGCTCCACCCCATTCAAGAGGCATTCGTTGAAAAGGGCGCCATTCAGTGCGGATTTTGCACGTCCGGTATGGAAATGTCGGCGGCTTACCTTCTGAGTCAAAACAGTTCCCCCACGGAGCAGGAGATACGGGAAGGTCTTTCCGGCCATCTGTGTCGCTGTACCGGCTATATCCAGATTGTAGATGCGGTTGCGGAAGCCGCGCGAAAAATGAAAGAATGAAATGAGGTGTGAACATGACGTTACCAAAGTTTGAATATTTTGCACCGCAAAGCCTTGATGAAGCACAACAGCTTTTCTTGGATAAAGGGGAGGGCGCCTACCTGCTGGCAGGGGGGACGGACCTGCTGGTCAAAATGAATCATGGTCTTCTGAAACCTGCCTCCGTGATCGCCCTCAAACAGATCAAAGGCCTGGATGGCATTACCGTTGATCCGAAAGAAGGGTTGAAAATCGGCGCCACGGCGCTTCTGTCCAATGTCGCCACCCACCCGGACGTTCTGAAACATTATCCGGCCATCGCCGCCGCTGCCCTCGAGACGGCCAACGTACAAATCCGGAATATGGGAACCGTGGCCGGTAACCTGTGTAACGCCGCCCCTTCGGCGGACAATGCCCCGACACTGCTCGCCATGAATGCGGAAGTGGTGATCAGGGGGGCGGACGGCGAAAGACGGCTGCCGCTGGATCAATTTTTCAAGGGGCCCGGACAAAATGCTCTCTCGGCAGGCGAGATATTGACCGCCATTCACGTTCCGGCACCCGCGTCAGGTTCGGGCGTTTCCTATAAGCATATTTCAGCCCGCGGAAAAGTGGATATTTCGGCGGTGTGCGTCGGGGTCATGGTGAATATGGCGGTAAATGACTGCAAGGATGCCCGCATATTCCTGGGCGCCGTGGGGCCCATCCCCATGCGCTCCCTGAAGGCCGAAGCCATTGTGCGTGGAAAAGAGCTGACGGAGAAGATCATTGAAGCGGCGGGGGATGCGGCTTCAGATGAATCTCAACCGATTACGGATGTCAGATCCAGTGCGGATTACCGAAAAAAAATGGTGGCGGTTTTAACGCGAAGGGCACTTACCGAAGCCCGTGACCGAGCCTTGAACAGTTGAGTTAGAAAGGAATATTCAATGGAACAATTCAGTATCGTGGGAAAAGATGTGCCGAGAAACGATGCCGTGGCCAAGGCGAGGGGATCCGCCGTTTATACCGATGATATGAACCTGCCGGGAATGCTCTTCGGACAAATCCTGCGAAGCCCCCTGGCTCACGCCCGGATCATCAATATTGACACCCGCAAGGCCGAAGCGCTCCCCGGAGTGAAGAGTGTCATCACGGGAAACGATATTCCCAAAGTGAAATACGGCAACTGGCGCCTTTTTGCCGACACCCAGGATGAATATGCCCTGGCCGTTGACAAGGTGCGGTTCATCGGGGATGAAGTGGCGGCCGTGGCGGCCGTTGACAAGGAAACGGCCCAAGAGGCGCTTGAACTGATTGAAGTGGAGTATGAAGCCCTTGAAGGCTTGTATGATATCGATGCGTCCACAAAAGAAGGCGCGCCCGCTATTCACGAATATTGTCCCGGTAATGTGAGCGTCAATCGGAAAATCCAGTACGGCGATGTGGATAAGGGGTTTGCGGAATCGGACTATGTTCGCGAGGATACCTTCAAGGTCCACGCCGTAAGTCATGCCTACCTGGAACCCTGTTCGGCACTGGCCCAGGTGGATCTGGACGGCCGGATTACGCTCTGGACGTCAACCCAGGTCCCCTATATCGTGCAGTGCCTGCTGGCATCGACCCTTGAGATGCGGGAAAACGACGTTCGCGTGATCAAGCCCTTCGTGGGGGGTGGTTTTGGAGGAAAAATGGAGCTGCGGACCTGGGAGTTCTGCGCGGCTTTCATGGCCAAACAAACCGGCAAGCCCGTGAAATTCACCCTTACCAGGGAGGAGGAGTTTCTGACCGGCCGAAGACGTCACCCCATGACCCTTCATTCCAAAGTGGGGTTCAAAAAAGACGGAAGCCTGGTGGCCAAAGACCTTCAGATTATTCTGGATGGCGGGGCCTACAATGCCATGGGACCCACGGCCACCTTTCTCTGCGGCAATTTCGGCGCCATGCTGTATCGGTATCCCAGTTATCGGTTTCACGGACGTCACGCCTATACCAACAAACCGCCCGCCAGCGCCATGCGCGGTTTCGGAGCGCCCCAGTCCCTGTATGCCTCCGAAATTCAGATGAACATGGCGGCCGAAGCCCTGGGGATCGACCCGGTGGAATTGCGCCTTAAAAACGCTCAGGTGAGCGGAGACAAAATTCCCGATGTGGCCACCATATCCAGCTGCGGCTTCAAAGAGTCCATCGAGAAGGTGGCTGAAATGAGCGACTGGAAACGACGCCGGAAGGAGTTGAAACCGGGGCAGGGCATCGGTATCGGCTGTTACAGTTTCATCTCCGGCGGCGTGTTCAATTGGTTCAATACCCAGTACCCCTTTTCCGCTGCCGAGGTGAGGGCTTTTTCGGATGGCACCGTTCATCTGCTTTCCATGGCAAGCGACATCGGACAGGGATGCGATACGGCCATGAAGCAGATTCTGGCGGAAGAGTTGGGCTTGCAGATGGAGGATATCCGTATAACGACCGCGGATACGGCCACCACGCCCCAGGCCGACCTGGGTGCCTGGGGAAGCCGGGTTACCCTCATGGCCGGGAATGCGGTCCTGGATGCGGCCGGAAAAATAAAGGAACAGCTGTTCGGAGCCCTGTCGGCACGTCTCCACGCCAACGTCATCTATGAGATGGAATGCAAAAACGGTATGGTCCAGCCCAAGGGCCGGCCCAAGAAAGCAATTCCTTTTGGTGATGTGGTGGCCATGGTTCAAAAATCGAAACGGGGTGAACCCCTCATCGCCCACGGGTACTATACGCCCCGGGATAAGGGGCTCGTGACGCCTGCCTTTGGATTCGGCGCACAGGTGGCGCTGGTGGATGTGGACCGGGAAACCGGCAAGGTGGATGTGAAGCAGATGTGGACGGCCCACGATTGCGGTACCGTGATTAACCCGAAAGGGGTAGAAGGGCAATTGGCCGGCTCCATCCAGATGGGACTGGGGTATGCGCTCTCGGAACAGTTCGTGATGCAGGAGGGGAAGACGCTCAATACGAACTTCCTGGACTACAAAATGCCCACGGCCATGGACATGCCTCCCAGCGCGGTGGCGCACATCGACACCTACGAACCGGAAGGCCCCCTGGGTGCGAAGGAGTGTGGTGAAGGTCTGGCATCTCCCACAGCCCCTGCCATTTCCGACGCCGTCTATCATGCCACCGGGTACCGGTGCAAGGATTTGCCCATTACGCCGGAAAAAATCCTTAAATCGATGGAAGACGCCGGCTAAACATGGGCATTAAGGAACGACGTGCGCGTGAAAAAGTCCAACGGCGTGAATCCATTCTTCAAGCGGCCATAAAAGTTTTCGAGCAAGAAGGATATCACGCCATTACAATGGAAAAGATTGCGGAGAGCGCGGAACTGAGCCGCGCCACGCTGTATCTCCATTTCAAAACCAAGGACGAGATTTTTGTTCATGCCATCGTTTCATATTCGAATTTTTTCAGAAAGCAGCTTGAAAGCCTCTATGCCCGGCGGGGGAAGATAAAGGATGATCTATTGGGGGCGTTGTGGTCTACGTTCATTGCCTTTTATGACAAAGACAGGACCTCATTTAACGCGACCCTCTATTTTCATCAAGGTGAGATGATTCGGAACCTGCCGGAAGAGCTGCGAATTTTACTGGACCGCTCCGGCACCCAGATCTATGCAGGTCTGTCAAAAATAATGGCCTACGGTATTGAACAGGGTGTTTTTCGGGATGTCAGCGTCAAAACCCTCGCGGAAGTGGTGTGGACCTCTTTCTTAGGGATTATCCATTTGGAAAACAGCAAACGGGCCATGAGCCGAAAAGAGCATCTCTCGGTTACTTGGAGTCTGGCCCTGGAGATGTTGTCCCGGGGCATTTTGAAAAACGGTTGAGGGAAGCAAAAACCTTTTTTCGGTTGACAGGTCCGAGCAACCAATATATGTATCCAATATTGACCAACCGTGCGGCCGGTAAGACTATGGATAGAGAAGATCGACTAGAAGCGATTTATGAAAAAGCCTTGGAATTGTTTGTCGCCAACGGCTACGACCAGACTGCGTTGTCCCAGATCGCCAAGGAACTGGGATTGACCAAGGCCGGGTTGTACCATTATTTCAGCAGCAAGGAAGATCTGCTCTTTTTTGTTCATGAACGGCATATGAACAGGGTGTTCAATCCCATCCTCAAAGCCGCGCAAAAGATCTCCGATCCCGAAGAACGGATTGTCTATTTTATCAGAAATTATACCTTGAAAGCCATGACCCGAGACGCCTCAGCCCGTGTGCTGGTTCACGAAACCAATAATCTGAAAACCGAAAACCGACAAAAGATTACGGCATTGTGGAAAAATGGACTGGATCTTATCCGGAATACGCTCTCCGAGATGGAGGTTCAGGGAAAGATTGAAAAAATCAACAAAAATTTTGCCGCTTTTGCATTACTCGGGATGTGCAGCTGGACATTCTACTGGTTTGATTATGAACGACGGGAGTCCGGGGAGGAACTTGCGGATACCTATGTAAGGGTTTTTATGAAGGGCGTCTTAAAAGCGTCATAAAAAAAGGAATCATCAACTAAAAATTTTTTGATCGGAAAACCGACCGTGCGGCCGGTTGTTGGGAGGATGCATGGCAAAATTTGTACTCAAGGAACTGTCCCGTTACGTCATCGGTACTTACGGAGATATCATTTACCGAAACGCATTGCTATATCCTGAAAACACTGCTTTCAAATGTGGGCAGGACGTCCTGACATTTTCCCGATTCAACGAAAGCGTCAACCGGCTTATTCACGCCCTGAAATCCCACGGGGCCAAAAAAGGGGATGTGCTCGGAATCCTTTCCTGGAATTGCCTGGAGTACACTCAAATATACGGGGCCGCCATGAAAGGCGGATTTATCGCCTCGCCCCTGAATGCCCGATTGCAGGCGGATGAGCTGGACTATCTGATCAATTATTCCGAGACCCGTACCTTGTTCGTGGGGCCTCAACTGGTGGATTTGGTGAATGAATTGCGGCCGAGGATCCCTCACGTGAAACAGTTCGTCTCCATCGGGTGCGCCGCTCCGAGCATGATCCCCTATGAGGACTTCGTGGGTTTCCAGTCTCATGAAGAGCCCGATGTGCAGGTGAGCGAAGATGATCCTGTTTTCATCTTCTACACCAGCGGTACCACGGGCGTTCCGAGAGGAGCACTCTATACCCAGGGGCGCGCCGTTGACGATACGCGTCGGTTTCCGGCGGCCCTCTGCGTTGAACAGGGGGATAAACAGATTCAAATCATGCCTCTTTTTCATGTGGGAGGGGCCAAGAACCTGTGGGGCTATTTTTTTGCGGCGGCAACGAACGTCATCATGCCCCAGATCACTTTTGATCCGAAAGCAACGCTTCAGGCCATTCACGACGAGAAAGCCACCGATATTCACATTGTGCCCACACACCTGGCGGCATTTCTGGCGCTTCCCCGGGTGGACGACTATGACCTGGGGAACCTCAAACGCATGTTTTACGCCGCATCTCCCATGCCACTGGAACTTCTGAAAAGGGGAATGGAAAAATGGGGTCCCATTTTTCTGCAGTTTTACGGGGCTACGGAAGACGGGCCCAATGTGAGCTATCTGTCCAAGCAGCAGCATCAGTTTGTCATTGAGAACCCTGAGAGAGGGGAAATTTTAGGTTCGGCGGGATTTCCTCATATCGGCGTCCATGTGCGGATTGTTTCGGAAGCGGGTAAGGACACGGCCCCCGGCGAAGTAGGAGAGATTGTGGTGAAGAGCAAGGCCACCATGCTGAAATGGTGGAGAAAGCCTGAAGACACGGCCCAAACAATTGTGGATGGCTGGGTACATACCGGAGACATGGGCCGATACGATGAGAGCGGCTACATCTATATTGTGGACCGCAAAAAAGACATGATCGTCTCAGGGGGCGAAAATATTTTCCCCCGCGAGGTGGAAGAAATTCTCTATGAGCATCCGGCGGTTCTGGAGGCGGCGGTATTCGGTATTCCCGATCCCTATTGGGTGGAGAAAGTGCACGCGGTTGTGGTGCTGAAAAGCGGATATCAGCCGACCGAGAAGGAAATTATCGAGTTTTGCAAGGAAAGGCTGGCGCGGTTCAAGGCCCCCAAGAGCCTTGAATTCGCACCGGAGATTCCCAAGAATCCGGCCGGCAAGATACTCAAGAAGCAGCTCAGGGCCGCATTCTGGGAAGGTATGGACCGAAAGATTTAGGAAAGGCCTTTAGGATGCCGATCACCATTAAGCTCACCACCAATTTTCTTCGGCGTGAAGCGGGTTTCGGAGATTATGAGATTCCTGAGCGGGTTAAAACCGTCGCCGATCTTCTGGCACATGTGGGGAAGATGACGGATTTCTTGTTCACCAACGCGGGAGGGACAAGGCTCAGACCCGATATTGAACTGACGTTGAACGACAAGGATATCGCTTTTTATTCAAAAGGGCTTCAAACGCATCTAAAGGAAGGTGATGCTTTGGATATCAGTTTAACGCCTTTGGGTGGCGGCTGATGGATAATTTGTTTCGCTGGATTAATCATGCAGTTTTGTTTGCTGCAACAAAAAGAGGAGGAATTAAATATGAGCATATTTTTCAGGCGATTGCCGAAATTTGATTATGTGAAACCGGAAAGGGTTTCTGAAGCCCTGGAGATACTGAGGGAAAACAAGAACGGCAGTTTCAGGGTGTATGCGGGGGGGACGGATGTCATTCCCAAAATCAAGGAAAGGGTGATGCCGGCGCCGGAAACGCTGGTGGATCTCAAGGGGATTACCGAATTGAATTACATCTCCCACGATGAAGCGAACGGATTGCGGATCGGGGCTATCGCCAGCATCCATGATGTGTCCCAAGCGCCGGTTGTGAGAGAAAAATATCCAATGTTGGCCCAGGCGGCCGCAAGTATCGCATCCACCCAGGTCCAGAACCGGGGCACCATTGCCGGGAACATCTGCAACGCCGTTCCCTCCGCGGATTCGGCTCCGGCTCTTCTGTGTCTTGGAGGAAAAGCGTTGTGCGAGGGAAAACAGGGAGAGCGCATTATTGATCTGGAGGAGTTTTTTCTGGGACCCGGCAGCACAGCTCTGGGCGAAGATGAACTGCTCAAAGAGATCCGGATTCCCTCCGCCAAAGGAAAGGGCGTCTATATCAAACTCTCCCCCAGAAGCCGCATGGACCTGGCCGTGGTGGGGGTGGCAGTCTTTGCGAATGTAGAAGACGGAATCTTCAAGGATATCCGGATCGGTCTGGGGGCCGTGGCGCCCACGCCCATGCGGGCCAAAAACTCGGAAAAACGACTCACGGGTGAATCCGTAAGCGATCAACTGATCGAAGAAGCTGCGGCAATTGCCGCTAAAGAGGCACGCCCCATCGATGACCATCGCGCCTCCGCCGAGTATCGCCGCATGATGGTGGAGGTTCTGGTAAAAAGAGCCGTTGGGCAGATCGTATCGCATTAGTGATGGCTAAAGATCGGTTTTTGAGCCATAGACCAAGGAGAGAAAACATGGAGATGAAAGCCATAAAGTTTGTCATAAATGGAGAAAAACAAGAACTGCGCATATCCCCCTGGAGAACCCTTTTGGAGATGATTCGGGAAGATCTCAAATTGACCGGGACCAAGGAAGGTTGTGGTCAGGGGGAATGCGGGTCCTGTACGGTGATCATGGGAGGAAAGAGCGTCAACAGTTGCCTGGTTCCCGCGGTTGAGGCGGACGGCCAGGAAATTACCACCATTGAAGGTCTGAAACGGGGAGATGAACTTCACCCCATCCAGGAAGCCTTTGTGGCCAAATCCGGAATGCAGTGCGGCTTCTGCACGCCGGGAATGATCATGAGCGCCAAGCACCTGCTGGATAACAATCCGGATCCCACCTTGGAAGAGATCCGGGAAGGGGTTTCCGGTAATTTTTGTCGTTGTACCGGATATACCAAAATTTTCGAATCCATTCACGCAGCCGCCGAGGCCATGAAAGGGGGGGAATAGAAAATGGAAGAATACTCTGTCATAGGAAAACGAATCCCTCGTGTCGACGGTCTGGCCAAGGTTACAGGGGATGCCAAATATGCGGCGGATTATGAAATGCCCGGCATGCTCTGGTGCAAGATTGCCAGAAGCCCCCATGCACACGCAAAAATACTCAATATCGACACATCCCGGGCCGAACGGCTCCCAGGCGTTAAAAAGATCCTTACGGGAAAGGATTTCAAGGGCTGGAAATGGGGCTGGATGCCTAAAACCCGTGAAGAAGAACCGTTGGTGGCGGAACGGGTACGCTATCTGGGTGAGGCGGTGGCGGCGGTTGCGGCCATCGACGAGGACACGGCGGAAGAAGCGGCCCAACTGATTGATGTGGAATACGAGGAACTCCCCGGGGTCTTTGATCCGGAAGAAGCCATGAAAGATGGCGCTTTTCAGATCTACGACCATGCCAAAAACAACATCAGCTGGGATTTTCACATGGACTTCGGGGACGTGGAAAAAGGGTTTAAAGAAGCCGATCTGGTCCACGAAGACCGTTTTGAAACGGGACGTGTGCTTACCGGCTATCTGGAGCCCCCGGCGGCGGTGGCCATGTACGATTCATCGGGCATCACCATCTGGGCCGCCAAACAGAGCCCCTATTTCGTCTATCGGCATCTGGCCGCCTGCTTCGGATTGCCGCTCTCCAAAGTGCGGGTCATTCAGCCTTTTATCGGCGGCGGTTTCGGCGGCACCAAAAACGATTCCCTGGCTGGGGATTTCTGTTCGGTGCTCTTTTCAAAAATGACCGGCAAACCGGTGAAGTTCGTCTACACCATGGAAGAAGTTTTGATGACATGCCGACGCCGTCACAACATGATTGTGTTCAACAAGATGGGCATGAAAAAAGACGGCACCATCACCGCCATGGAAAGCCGCGTCATTGCGGACGGCGGGGCCCATACGGCCATCGGCCCTTTGACCATGTATCTCACCGGTTGCATGAGTACGCTTCCCTACAAACTTCCCAATTTCAAGCACGATGCCTATCGCATCTACACCAACAACCCCATCGGCGCGGCCATGCGGGGCCATGGTGTGACCCATACCCGTTTCGCCGCCGAGCTTCAGATGGAGATGATGGCGGAGGAACTGGGGATTGATCCGGTTTCCGTGCGGCTCAAAAACGCCATTACGGCACCCTACGAGACCATCAATAAAGTCACCGTGAAGTCCTGCGGACTGGTGGAAGGGATCGAGACAGTTGCCGATGCTAAGGCCTGGAAAGACCGCAAAAACAAAAAACAAAACGGCCCCATTGCACACGGGGTGGGCATGTCGGCCACTTCCTATCTGGGAGGCGCCAGGCAGCGAGGGCATCAATCCTGTGCGGCTATTGTGAGGTTATGTGAAGACGGTACCGTGGATTATCTCACGGGTGCATCCGACTGCGGCCAGGGGTCGGACACGGTTCTGGTGCAGATGGTGGCGGAAGAGCTGGGGCTCGGCATGGAGGATGTGGACATCAAGCGGGTAGATACCGCCATGACCCCCTGCGATGCCGGGAGCTACGGCAGCCGGGTGACGGTGCTGGCAGGCGAAGCGGCCCTGAAAGCCGCCCGGGACGTAAAACTGCAACTGGCCGTGTTTGCGGCGGAAAAATGGGAAGCAGCGCCCGAGGACATCCTTTTTAAGGACAGATTGGTGAGCGTCAAGGGACAACCCGAAAAGAACATGCCCTTCGACCAACTGGCCAAGATTGCCTGCTATTCCGGTTCAGGTGCGGTGATCCTGGGCCGGGGATATTCGGACTACGGTATCGATGTGCTGGACTTTGAAAAAGGGGATCGGCAACTGCGGCACCTCCTACAGTTTTACCAGCCAGCTGACGGAAGTGGACGTGGACCTGGAGACCGGGTTTTTCAAGTGCACCGACATGTTGATCGCCCACGACTGCGGCATTCCTCTAAACCCCATCAATGTGGAAGCCCAGAACCAGGGCGCCGCCATGCAGGGGATGGGGCAGGCCATGTATGAAGAGTTTAAAATGGATCACGGGAAAACCCTCAATCCCACCTTGTTGGACTATAAGATGCCCCTGGCTTCCGACATTCCCAACATAGAGGTGGTGGATATTATCACCGAAGACCCGGACGGGCCTTTCGGTGCCAAGGAGGCTTCGGAAGGGGCCATCGTCAGCGTACCGCCTTCCATCTTTACGGCCGTCCACGATGCCACGGGCATCTGGTTCAAGGAACAGCCCCTGACGCCTGAAAAGATTGTCATGGCTTTAAGGGAAAAGAAAAAACACGGGTAAGTATTCCAAGAAATTAAGGAGAAATCTCAATGGAAGTGTATCCCTGGTGGACGGATGAACAAAAGGCCTTTCAGGAAGAGATGACGGCCTTTGTGGAAGAGATGATGCCCCGCGATGCGGAGACCCGATGGAAACGGGAGTTTCCCTGGGATATTTTCAAAATCATAGGCGAAAAAGGGTATACGGGAGCGGGCGTGCCCAAAGAGTACGGCGGCATGGGGATGGGGGCCACCGGCGCCTGCATTGCGGCGGCTTGCATGAACCGCATTCCGGGGCCGGGCCGGGTGTATGTGGGGAACATGCTGGGCGGTTTGCGGCAGATCATTGAATTCGGAAATGAAGAACAGAAAAAGCGGTTTCTGCCCAGGATTTCAAAAGGGGAAATCGGTGCCATCGTCATTACGGAGCCGGTTGCGGGCACGGACGCAGCGGCTCAGGCGACCATGGCCCGGCGGGATGGTGAGGTGTACGTGCTCAACGGTAAAAAGCGGTACATCGTCTCTGCGGGCGTTGCGGACCGGTACATGGTGTACGCCCGCACCAGTGATGATCCCCAAGACCGGCGCAAATACCGGCACCTCACGGCGTTCGTTGTGGAAAAGGGGACGCCGGGGTTCAGCGTGGAGAAAATCAACGAGGTCATCGGGTTTGAGAATATTCAAAACGGGGTCCTAGATTTCAAGGATGTTCGGGTTCCCGTCTCCAATAGGCTGGGGGAGGAGGGGCAGGGGTGGAGCGTGATGACGGCGGGTCTCAACTTTGAACGGACCCTCATCTGCGCCCAAACCGCCGGGTGGATGGAAGAGCTGCTCAGGAACACGGTCCCCTATTGTCAGCGCCGGGTGCAGTTCGGAAAGCCCACCATCAGCTTTGTGAACAACCAGTTCAAGGTGGCCGACCTGGTGAGCCGTTTGAAAATAGCCAGACTCCTCACCTTTTATACGGCTTATTTGTGGGATCTGGGGTGGGATATTACGCTCGAATCCAACATGGCCAAGGTCTATAACGCCGAAGGCGTCATGGCTTCCAGCCTGGATGCCATACAGGTCATGGGTGGAGACGGGCTGACGCCCTTTTATCCCCTTTCGGCCATCATGCACGTGGCCAAGGTGGAAAACATCGCCGGCGGCACCATGGAGGCGTGCAGGATGGTGATTCACCGAACCGCCATGCGGCAGATGGCCCGAGAGCTTAAGCAACCCCGACGCGTCATCCATCAAGAACTGGGCGTTCCCGTGCCCACGGCGGAGGATCCCCCAAAAGCGGACCGGGTGGACGAGGAAAGCCTTCTTGAAGTATTGGCCGAGGATTATCGCGTCAACCCGGGACTGCACATGAACCGGGAAGACATATTGCTTCATTTTGATGTGACCCATGAACAATTGGATGAAGTGCTCTTATCTCTGGAGGGGAAAGGATGGGCACTGTTGAATCGGGACAAAAAAGGGATCGCGCTTGCCAAGGCCACCTATGACGGCCTTGAACACGCCTTTCCGAAGGATTACTATAAATGGTTTCCCGACTGGGCCACCGAGGACCGAATTTTCTAGGCTTTCTTGACGCCGTTTCATTTTTTTCCGCGCCCTCGGTTCATGATCAAGGGCGCGGACCCCTCATCCGCCCTGACATTCTTTTTAATAAAGGAACCTTGAAAGAGGAAAAATGATTATTATCGTGTAGAAGTTTCAATTTAATTAATCCTGCCGCCTATGTTGATTGGAGATCTTAGCTGATGACAAACGATTTGCTGGAAGGAAAGCGGATTCTTATCGTCGATGACGAACCCGACGTGTTTGAAACCCTCGAAGAACTGCTGCCCATGTGCAACTTGGTGGAAGCATCCTCCTTTGAAGAGGCCAAAAGCTTTTTGGAAAAGGAGTCCCTTGATATGGCCGTTCTCGATATCATGGGCGTGGACGGGTACAAGCTCCTTGAAATCGCCAATGAAAAGAAAGTCCCCGCCGTCATGCTGACGGCCCATGCGTTGAGTGTGGAAGACACGGTGAGGTCCTTTAAGGGGGGCGCGGCATCGTATGTGCCGAAAGAGGAAATGGTTCACATCGCCGCATTTTTGGAAGATGTACTGGTCGCCCGGAAGAGCGGGAAGAATTTGCTGAGTCGATGGTTTGAAAGGCTGGGGTCTTTTTACGACAAAAAGTTCGGCCCGGATTGGCAGGAAAACGACAAGGAATTCTGGGAAAAATATAAGTACTGGATTTAGCAAACCACAAGTACGGCTTCAATAGAAATCGTTTTCCCCGAATGACCACCCCGTACAACCCACCGGGAGAGGATTCGTGTAGATCATTGCCCCCAGTGAAGACATTTTACGATGGCCTTGGGGACATCCAACATATTTTTCAGGGGAATGAAACTTCCTCGTCCGCGTTCCGCAATCTTTTTTGAAAAATCGTGTTTTCCCCCGGGCAGATTGATGACGTGCAGTTTCGGAAATTTATCGGCCACCACAAGTGGATCGACACCGACATTTTGCTGTCCGTCGGTCAGGAGAATGCCGACTCTGCTGTCGATGGTGGACCGCAGGATCTCCCTGAGACCCGCCGACAGCCCGAGTTCGATATTGGTCCGTCCCTCGGGGAGAATATTCATGATCTCGTTGATAACCCGGTCCAGCGGCATTGCCTGATCAACCCGCTTAAATATGTTCACTTTTTCGGAAAACAGCACGACGCCGTACTCATCACGGGCATCGAGATTCATGGCCAGCGATGTGACGGCGATTGCCGCCATGGAGAGATTTTCACCCTGCATGGAACCGGATGCATCCATCATAATGACTGCCGCTTTTCGATATTTTTTTCGGTCCAACACAAAAATACTGTCGTAGGAGGGCAGGGGATTTTCCACCGCTGCCTCCAACGTCCTGTCGAGATCGATTTCATCGCCCTCAAACGTGAACGGCACGGTGGTTACATCACCCGTCGGGGTTCCCTTCCGGACCGGTTCACTCCCCGATACCCGATACACCATACTGATCATGAGATGCAGAAATTGTTTCCTCGTCGATGCATCCAGGCGATTCCACGTTCGTGTCAGGAGTTTCCGCAGCAGCTCAGGGTCGCATTTTTCCCACTGGGCCAACACAACTCCGTAATTTCCAAGCATATTTCCAACGGTCCTGGAAAACTCTTCCGAAATATCGAGGATCGCCTTCAGGTCTCCCTGACGGAGCAATTCGTCGATCCGCCGTTCCAGGGGAAGAAACTCCGTCCTGCCGGGAAAACCGCCAATTCCTGCGGTGCCGGAGCCTAAGAGTAGCCGAAGATCACTCAGGCTGGCTTTTTTTTTTGCTTTCTCAGCTGTTGAACGATCTCCGTGATCACCTCTTCCGCCGTTCTCTCGCTTGTTTCATAAAGCCATATCTTGTTTCTGAAGGCCATAAGCGCCGCTTTATACAGCATTTCTTCACCGGCCGATGTGTCCCGCGGTGTAAGGGTTAGAACATCCATGGTTTTCATATATATTTCCACCATGTCAATGCTCCCCCGGACCGACGAGCCGAGTTTGAGATCAGCGTGTTGCCGCGTCTCGCGCGCAATATCCACGGACAGATCGACGATGTGATTGTCCGTACATCCCGTCCGCCGTTTGACGATTTCAATTTCTTCGTCTCGTGAATGGTAATCCATCCTGATGGAACTGAAACGGTCTTTCAGCGCTCGGGAGATGCGGCTGATACCGATATCATCGAGGGGGTTCAGCGCCGCAATGATGCGAAACGCCGGGTGCGCCTCAACGATTCCCAACCGTGGGATGGCCAGCTTTTTCTCGGACATGGCCGTGATGAAGACGTTGGTCGTCTCGTCGGACAGCCGGTTGAACTCTTCGATATAGAGATACATCCCCTCTTTCATGGCCTGAAGGAGCGGACCGGGATGAAAGAATTCGGCCTTGTAGCCGCCTGCAAGGGTTTCCGCCGGATCGAAATAACCGATGAGCTTCGATGTGGTCAGGTCGCTGTTTCCGGTAACCAGGCAGTACGGCCGCCCGGTACATTCGGATATGGCCTGAAGGATCGTCGATTTGGACGTTCCGGGAGGGCCTTCGAGAAAGATATGTTTTTCCGCGTCCAGGGCCGAGACGATCATGAGAATCTCGTCTTTCCGCCCAACGACCCTGTCGTAAACGCTCCGCAATAATTCATTCATTTCCTTATTCCGCCGTTTTGTGGGTGTTTGAAGGAGGGAGCGTTGTTTGCTCCCTTCTCCAAATCATACGGTAACTTATTTTCCTTTCCGTTTTTACCGTGCCGTATATCCTCCATCAATGGGGATAAGTGCACCGGTAACATAATCAGCATCGCTCGATGCAAGAAACACCGCCACCTTGGCGATGTCTTCCGAGGTGGCCCACCGTCCCAACGGCGTTACTTGCTCAAGATATGTTTTAATGTCGTCTTCTTCATAGTAGGGTCGACACATGGCCGTGTTCGCAAAATTAGGGCAGAGCCCGTTAACGGTAATCCCGTCCAGGCCGTAATCAACAGCCAACTGCCGTGTCAGGTTTGCCGCGGCGCCCTTGGATGCACAGTATGCCGGTTCATTCGCCAATCCGATTAAGCCGCCGATGGAGACCATATTAATAATCTTGCCCCCCTTGCCCTGTTTTAGCATCTGGACAATTGCTTGCTGGTCGGCATTCCATACCCCCTTGACATTGACATTCATAGTTAAATCATACTGTGCCTCGGTCTTCTCGTGAATCTTGGCCATAACCGTAAAGACGCCTGCATTTGCCACCATGATATCCAGCTTGCCGTACTTCTTGACTGAGGCTTCAACGAGCGCCTTCACTTCATCAACTTTCGTAACATCGCATTTCACGAATATGGCATCACCTCCGGCTTTTCGAATGGCCTCATCGGTTTGGACGCCAATATCGTCCTCATAACCCTCATCCCTGGCTTCGGGGCGAAGATCGGAACAAACCATCTTTGCGCCTTCTTCCGCAAACGCTTTCGCTATGGCTCTTCCAAAACCCGAGCTTGCTCCCGTTACGATTGCCACTTTTCCTTCTAATCTTTGCATGTCCTCAGCCTCCAAAAATGGTATTGTTGATGGTCAAAGAATGTGTGAAGGGAGAGGGATTCCCTCTTCACAAACACATATACTCTGATGATTACCCTTTCAGCTTTCCACCCGGCTTTCTCATCTTCAGCATTTCTCTCCACTCGTCGGGTTCAATAATCTCTCGCCCGAGCAACCCGACCATCTGTTTGGCGGCCAGGAATGTATCGAGATTGCTTTTGATTTTATCGTCCCGATGGGGCCATTGCCAGACGGAGTCCTCCATCCCGACACGGATATGAAGGCCGAGGAGGAGTGCGAAGGTAGTGAGGTAGGAGGAGGCTCGGCCCGAAGCACAGACAACGATCTGGGAATCTTCGTCGATTTCCTTGATCCTGTTGTTATAGTGCATCAGGACTTCTACCATTGCCTTGGGATTCTGCATGGGCGATCCGCCGGGCAGGGTGGGAAGTACGACCCAGTAGTAGGGTTTTTCCAGTACGCCCGTCTTGATGAGATAGCGATGGGCATTGTCGATGTCGCCGTCGCTGTACACGGCAATCTGAGGCTTGCATCCCAGTTCCTGGCAGATTCTCGTTTTTTCAATGGCGACATGGGGCGGTTTGCAGAAGAGGGTATCCCCGCAAAATGCCGCCACCGTGTTGATGGGCGTCTGATCAAAAAGTCCGTCTTCCATACATTCGATGAATTTCGGCCATTCACCTTCCTGGAACGGAACCATGCAGCCGCAGACGAGGCGATCGGGATATTGTTTTCTGATGGGGTCGATGACGTAATGGAAAAGCTCGGGATCAAGGACATTGTATCCCTGTTCGTCCCTGACGTGAATATGGACGTTGGGCGCCCCGGCTTCGAGACATGCAAGGGCCTGGGCCTTGATCTCATCCGCCTGTATAGGATGATTGGGGTTTCCCTTTTTGCTGTAGAAGGCGCCGACAATGGTCTGGGATACGAATACTTTCTTCTGAATGTTCCATTTCGGTTGGACCTCGATGTCAATGCCATATTTGGTACCTTCAGGGTCGACCACCTCGGGAAGACCGTAGGGAATCCAGAGACACTTGAATTCCTCCTTCATTCCCAGCGGATTCGGATCTTTCTTCCATTCGTTAACCCAATCCCAATTCACTTTATCTTTTGCCATGGTAAATGCTCTCCTTTCGAGAATCTTTGAGAAATGTTTTTTCCGTGTTGAAGAAACTCCTGACATGAGACATCCGTGGAACAATTATAGAGTGCTATCCGGCAAGAGCTGCTTGATTCAGCGCCATCACCTCCTTTCGGTTATTTATTCCTTTCGCAACCCTTACGATCCAAAGAACATGAGACCGTTCTTCCTGATTAGCACGCGAATATTCAGTATTATGGAAACGATGTTCTTATATATTGAAAAAATACGACTATGTCAAGCCAAAAATTTGAATATATTAAAATATTTTCAGTACAAATTGCTGAAAATTTGTTAACTATCATATTTAGCAATAGAAAAATAAGTATGGGGACTAGAAAAATTTCAATATATTAAATATGGGTAAATAGTGGTTGACCCATGCAGGGATACTCTGATATTCTACAAAATTCGCATTATGCGGATAATTAATACTTGTAAAATGGTTATAACTACCTGGAATATAAAAAATAAGGAAACGAATGGATGTCTGAAATAAACGGACCTGAAAACATTGGCAAAAACATAAAAAAACTGAGATTGGGCAAGGGGATTACCCTGCAGGATGTCTCCGATGCTACCGGACTTTCAGTCTCATTTTTGAGTCTGGTTGAAAATGGAAAGTCCGGCATCAGCCTGGCCAATTTGCAGAAAATTCTGAAATGCTATGACACGTCCATCCACGATCTCATTGATACGTCCGTTGAAGATATGAAAGTGGTAAAATCCCGAGATTCAAGGGTTGTAAGAGCCGAAGAGGCGAAAAGAATTCGTTCCGATATGGATGAAGTCAAGGTCTTGTCACTGGTGCGGGGAGCAAGAAACAAGAAAATGTGGCCGGGACTCTTTATCATGGAACCGGGTGCTACGATAGGCCCCTTTAATCATGACGGGGAGGAATTTACATACATGATTCAGGGGAAAATAGACGTAACATTGATAAACACGCAGACGGGAGATACGGAAAAATATATTATAACCGAGGGAGATACGATCTACTATCCCAGCACGTATCTCCATACCTATGTCAATTTAAGCAAACAGAAAAGTATTTTTCTGGCGGCAGTTACACCCCCTTCATTTTAAAAGACGTTCCCACGATCAGTATAACTCCCTGACAATATGCCAAAACAATCGGAAAACAGAGGGAAAAGCTCAAATATTGGATTTAGCGGAAGGGAGGGATGCGCCTAATAAAAGTCGTTTTCCCGAATGACCGACCGAAGCAGGGTCAAAACCTCTTTTTTCTGTTCATCGGAGAAATGTTCCAGGTAACGGGCAATGTTCGCATCCTTTTCGCTGGATATATTCTTTAATTGCTCCCGCCCTTTGGGCGTAATTTCCAACAGCGTAATCCGTTCATCATTGGGGTCGCTTTTTCTTAAGAGAAACCCGTTTTTCTCCAGCCGTTTGGCAATGCCCGTCATATTGGCCCCTGAGACCAGCATGATTTTGCCCACATTACTGATGGTATTCTGTCGGTTTTCGGAACTGTCCAAAACCCGCAGAACATTGTATTGAGGAAATGTAAGGCCATAATTCTTGAAAATATTAGCGGAATTTTTTTTGAAAAATTCCGCCAGTCGAACAATGGCCATCATGACCTTTTCATCCATATTTAAATCGTTTTGATACCCGCCGTTAAACATTATACTCCCTTTTAAGCTTATATTATTGTAAAATTGTTAATACGATAAATAAAATAGCATGAACTGTCAATACATTAAATAAAAAAATCCGTTCCGAAACACGCTTTTTTTGTGACTACTGAGTTCAACCTACCTTCCGGAGTTCGGCTTTTCACGACTTCTCATGGGAACTTTGAATAAAATTTCAAAAAATGCTTGACAAAGTGGGGTCATGTGCCATATCAAATGAATATGCTTAATGTATTAAATATCAATGTTCATACGGTCAGTGCATTAACAGTGTATTTGTCTATAACTTTTACCCATAACGAAAAATAGAGATGGAGGTTAACCATGGACGTTAAAGCCAAACTGTCCGAAGTCGTCGGCGCGGAAAATTTTTCCGATGACCCGAATCAGTTACAAGCCTATGCGACCGATTTCAGCTACACGCCCGAAGGAGTTCCCAATTATGTGGTGAAACCGGGATCTTCCGAAGAGGTCTCAAAGGTTGTGACATTCTGTAACGAAAACAAAATTCCGGTTGTGCCCGTCAGTTCAAAGATTCATTTTTACGGCGCGGCGATTCCCAAGGAAGGAGGGGTGATTCTCGACATGGCCCGGATGGATCGGGTGCTGGAGATTGATCCCGACAACCGCCGTGTGCGGTTCGAAGCCGGCGTGACCTGGGAAAAACTGACCCGGGAACTGGCCAAAGAGGGGTTCAGGGTCATCATGCCGCTGACACCGCCTGCCCAGCGGTCGGTTTTGACGGACTTCATGGAGCGAGAAGAACCCACCAACCAGGTTTACGATTACGGTGAGCCCCTGGAGGCTATGGAAGTGGTGTGGCCCACGGGCGAGCAGTTCAGGATGGGGTCCGCCAGTGTCAACGGTTACCCCGATTCTCCGTCCAAGGGTGGAAATCCTTCGGGGCCGGGGCTTGATTTTTACCGGTTCTTTCAGTGCGCCCAAGGAACCTTCGGCGTGGTGACCTGGACCAACCTGAAGATCGAATCCATTCCCAAAATGGATAAGGTCCTCTTTGCGCCCGTCGACGATCTGGAATATGTCACCGAATTTCTGTATCGGATACTTCCCCGCCGCATCGGCCAGGAAGTGGTGCTCTTAAACAATGTGGATTTGGCCGCCATGCTGGCGGAAGATTGGCCCGCCGATTTTGACAAACTGAAGAATTCACTTCCCCCCTGGACCCTGATTCTGGTGATCAGCGGGCTTCTGCGACGTCCGGAAGAAAAAATCGCCTATGAAATGAATTTCCTGGCGGAAGTGTTGAAAAATGAATTTTCCGACCTGAAGCTGGGGGAGAGCCTTCCCGGGTTTCCCGGTTTGCGGAAAAAAATCCTGCCCATGCTTCGAAACCCCTGGCCCTCGGACAAGCCCTATTGGAAGAACTGCGTCAAAGGCGCCTGTCAGAGCCTGTTTTTCCATACCCGGCCCGTTCTGGCACAACAGTTCGTTTACCTGGTGGAGGAGATTGCGGCACGCCATGGATACCCCATCAGCGAAATCGGCATGTACATTCAGCCCATCGAACATAACCGTGCCTGCCGACCCGAATTCAACTTCTTCTATGATCCCAATGATGCTGCTGAAGTGGCCGCCGTTCGCGCGCTGTACAACGAATTGGCGAAGGTGCTGTTGAACGAAGGGGCCGTATTTACAAGACCCTACGGTGAATTGGCACCCATCGTTTACGAGAAGGCCGCGTCCTACACGGCGCATCTCAAACGGTTGAAAAAGGTATTTGATCCGAACAACATTATGAATCCCGGGACTCTGTGCTTCTAAGGAGGGCGCGACAATGGCCAATGAATCAAATTTCAGATATTACAAGCCAAAAGAGGAATTTAGTCTCGATATCACTGATATGGAGAACTTTGTATACGATATGAGCCGGTGCATCAAATGCAAGGGGTGCACATGGGTGGAACATACCTACATGCCCGGCGCCAAATTCATGACCCGGTGCCCCAGCGCCACCAAGTACGAATTTGACGCTTACGGCGCTTACGGCAAAATGAGAATCGGCCACGCCATGGCCGAAGGGAAACTGGAGTGGAACGAAAAGGCCCTGGAGGTGATGTATGCCTGCACCCTTTGCGGTGCATGCGACGTGGGGTGCAAACGGAACCTGGATCTGGAAATTGAACTATCCCTGGAATCCCTCCGGGTGAAAGCGGTGCAGGACGGCGTGGGTCCCATGCCGGCCCACAAAAAGGTGGCGGAAAAGATCAGCAAAACCCACAACTGTTTCGGATCTCCCCATGAGAAACGGAAAGATTGGCTGCCCGAAGGGATTACGCCTTCCCAAAAAGCGGATGTGCTTTACTTCGTAGGCTGCACCGCCTCCTATATTAATAAGGAGATCGCCCAATCTACGGTGAAAATTTTTAAAGCCGCTGGGACGGATTTCATGCTCATGCCCGACGAATGGTGCTGCGGCAACACGATTTTTTCCGTGGGACTCTACGACGAGGCCAAGGCCCTGGCCCAGCGGAATGTGGATGAAATGCGCAAAACCGGCGCTAAAACCCTCATTACCAGTTGCGCCGAAGGGTACCGCATGTGGAAGGTGGATTACCCGAAACTGCTGAACATCTCAACCTCCGAGCTGGGTTTTGAGGTGCTCCATCTGGTGGAGTATGTGGATGAAATGGTGAAGAGCGGCGCCCTGGAACTGAAGAAGCCCGTTAATACGCGCATGACCTACCATGATGCGTGCAGCCTGACGCGCCTTGAGCGAACCCTGGACCCCCTATGAAGGAAAGCGGGGATGGATGGGATGTGTCGAGCCGAGGCTCCGGCGGCGGCGGGGCCGGAACGGAGTGTATGCTCAGCCCCGGGATATCTTAAACGCCATTCCCGGTGTGAATCTGGTGGAAATGCCGCGGATGAGGGAAAATGCTTTCTGTTGCGGCGCGGGCCGGGGAACCCAGGCAGCCTTTCCGGATTTTTCCACCTGGGCCGCGGAACATCGGTTGGAAGAAGTTAAAGAAATCGGCGCCGAGACGCTCGTATCCACCTGTCCCTGGTGCAAAAATAATTTCGCCAATGCGGTTAAGGCCAATGGCGACGATGTGCAGGTTCTGGATATTTCGGAAGTCATCTGCGCATCCATTGCGGGTTAGGTGAAAGGAGGAACATTATGGCCATATCAAAAAATATCTATTCAGTGATGGAAGCCGTTGTCGGCGCTTCAAATATTTCCGACGACCCGGTCATCTGCGAATCATACCGCAGCGGTCCCGGGGGGTATGAAAACGGTCTGGGGTATGAACGCGTTATGACCACCATTCCGGGGTGCGTGATCATGCCCAACAACACGGAAGAGGTTCAGAAGATCGTCAAAATCTGTTACCGAAACGAAATTCCTTACGTGCCCTACAGCACGGGGTTTTACGGACCCCGTTCCCATCCCCACGTGGAAGATGCGCTCCTCATCGACCTTAAGCGCATGAACGATTTCATCCTGGATGAAAAACATTTTTATGTGGAAGTGGGTCCCGGCATGGTTTACTCGCCCATCCAGGAAGAATGCATGAACCATGGGGCCTATGTGGTCATCGGCGGGGGCGGCGCGCAGGCCTCCGCCATTGCCAACCTCATCGGCGACGGGTGGTCCCCCCTGAGTCACCGGATCGGACTCCCCCACCGGCGCATCCTGGGCACGGAAATGGTGATGCCCGACGGCGAGATCGTTCGGATGGGTTCCCTGGCCACCAGCGAAGATCCCTTTTGGGGCGAAAGTCCGGGACCGGATCTGAGGGGGTTGCTCAGAGGTTATACGGGCCTTCGGGGGTGTCTGGGTATCGTGACCCGAATGGCCATCAAAACCCTTCCGTTCCAGCCAGAACGGCTCGAACCCACGGGGATTTCGCCCGATACGGCCCTGGCCCTTCCCGAGAAACGGATCAAGTGGATCAATTTCACCGTCCCCTCGAAAGAAGCCCAGGTGACCGCCATGCGGGAAATAGGCCATGCCGAGATCGGCGGCGCCGTCACCAAGGTGCCCCTTTTCTGGCGTTCCATTGCCAAAGCCGAGTGTAAAGAGGAATTCTGGGATCTGTGGGGCAAGGAGACCGAGGAGAGTATCGCCAATTTCTTTATTGTCCGGGTCTTGCTCATCGGTTTTACTTCCGAGGAACAGATGGAGTACGACGAGAAAGTGCTCATGGACATCATGGAGCCTTTGGGCGGCATCGCACGCCGCACCAAGCCCTCCGATGAGTCCTGGATCAAGAATGCCGATTCCGCCGGCATGTGGCTCATGTGCGGGGGGTATGTGTCCGTGGACTATGTCATTGAAACCCTGACCCAGTCCGTTGAGCACGGTCCGTCTTACGCCGAGGTGAAGAAGAAATACACACCGCCCCTCATGCCCGACTATGGGGATCCCGGATGGTTCCAGAGCTTTGAAATGGGCCACCAGGGGTATTCGGAATTTCTGGTCTACTGGGATCCCGACGACAACACGGACGGCGTGGACCAGTTCTATCTGGACACCTCCAAGATGAACATTCGAAACCGGACCTACACATCGTTATTGGGTCCCCATCAGCCCCTTTACCTTACCGGCCCCAAATACGGGCCCAACTACCATGAGTTCCTGTTGAAGGTGAAGGATGAATTTGATCCCAAATGGATGAGCCATCCGCCGGTCCCCCTGGCACATGATGTCTTTGTGGAACGGGCACCCTGGATGCAGAACATGAAAGACTGGGAATCCCCGGAGGATCTGCCGAAATAAAGTGGGTGGGCGCGGAGATCGGCTCCCCCCATGTTTTGTACAATCTCAATGCCGGGGCGAAGAATGATTCGCCCCGGCTCAATTCCAAAATATCAGTTATTCGAAAGGAGAATGTCCTATGCCTGTGGGCGACATGATCCGGAGAAGCGCGGACCGATTTCCGGACAAAACCGCTCTGATCTTCCGGGATAAACGGATCACCTATGGAGAGTTGAACCAAAGGGTGAATTCCATGGCCAACCGACTTCTGGAGATGGGCGGCCGAAAGGGAGATCGCCTTGCGGTACTTCTGCACAATTGCCCCGAATACATCGAAACCTATTTTGCCTGTGCCAAATCGGGCCTGGTCTTTGTTCCCATCAACAATCTGCTCAAGAAAGGCGAATTGCAGCAGATTCTTCAGTATATCCAACCCCGTTTCATGGTGATGGATTCGGATTTCGAGGAACTCATACTTTCTACCACGGAAGGGATGGACTTCGTCGAATTCAACATCACCCTGAGCACGTCCTCGGCCCCCCCGTTTATTTCCTATGAGGAGGTCCTTTCAAAAGGGGATGGCGGAGAACCGGAAGCGGAAATAAAAAACGACGACGTCATGAGTATTTTTCTAACGTCCGGCACCACGGGGCTCCCGAAAGGGGCCATGCGGACCCATCATCACGATTTCCAGAATGCCCTTGTCGGGGCACTGGAAATGAAACTGGACGTGAACGACCGAACCATCCTCTTGTTTCCCCTGTATCATGTCACTTTCGAGGACCATACACGCCATTTCCTCATGGGCAATACGGTGTACATTCGAAGGGAAGGGGCGTTTGATCCGAAAGAGGTGTTGGGCATCCTGGAGAGTGAAAAGATCACCACCTGTCAATTCGTTCCCACCATGGTCAACGCCATGCTCCAGGAGAAAACCATAGAGGAGTACGATCTGACCCATCTCAGACTCATTCCCTACGCCGCATCCCCCATGCCCGTGGAGCTGTTGAAACAGGCCATGAAGCGTTTTGAGTGCCAATTCATTCAATTCTACGGCCAGACGGAAACGGGGCCCCTGACCACGGTCCTGCCGCCCGAGGCCCATGTGCTGGAAGGAACCCCGGCCCGGCTGGAAAAGCTTGCCTCGGCCGGTCGTGCCGCCGTGAATTGCGAGGTGCGCATCGTGGATGAGAACGGACGGGACGTCCCCGTTGGAGAGGTGGGAGAGATCGCCACGCGCAGCGAAGCCATGACCATCGGGTATTGGAACCTGCCCGAACAGACGGCTGAGAGCATGCGGGACGGCTGGCGGTTGACCGGCGATTTCGGGAGGTTTGACGAAGACAAGTACGTCTACATCGTGGACCGGAAGAACGACATGATCATCAGCGGGGGAAAGAACATCTACCCCCGGGAGATCGAGGAGATCATTTACAGCCATGAATCCGTTCTGGACGTGGCCGTGTTGGGAATCCCCGACGACTATTGGGGTGAATCGGTCAAGGCGCTGGTGGTTCTAAAAGAGGGGATGACCGCGACCCAGGAGGAAATCATCAACCTCTGTAAGGAACGTCTCGCCAGCTACAAGAAGCCCAAAAGTGTGGAATTCAGGGAGGAACTGCCCCGAAGCCCCACGGGAAAAGTCCTGAAACGGAAGATTCGGGAGGAGTTCTGGGAGTCCAGGGATCGACGGGTGTAGATCAAAAGGAGGTGATCGGGGAAGATCGCGATTGATGCGGAATAAGATGTGGAAGCGGCGGGTATAAAAAGACTTTGTATGTTTTTTAACCAGGTTAAAGGAGGAGATTTACAATGAAAAAAGCATTATGGCTTGCAGTGGCTGTTTTCTTCGTTCTGGGGTTTGCGTCGGTTCATGCCGAGAGTGCCCCCATCGTAATCAAAGCGTTAACGGCGTTTCCGAAAAATCACCTGAACAATGATCCGATTCCCATCTTTATCCAGAAAGTGAATGAACGTGCCAAGGGACGTCTGAAAATTGATTGGCTGGGCGGCCCGGAAGTCATCAAGACCTTTGATCAGATCCATGCCCTCAAGGCGGGCACCATCGACATGCTGCTCTATTATCCCTTCGGTTACATGAAGCCGGTGATGCCGGAAGCCTGGGCCAAGGGGTTGACCCTCTTGGCCGAGTGGGAAGAACGAAAGACCGGTCTGTATGATGTATGGTGCGAGATCTTCGCCAAGAGGGTCAACGCCAAATATCTGGGGAGGCTCCACAGCCTGGTTCCCTTTACGGTCTTTTCCAACAAAAAGATCACCAAGGTGGAAGACTTCAAGGGCTTGAAGATGCGCGTCATGCCGCTGTATATTCCGGCTTTGAAGGCCTTGGGCGCAACGCCGGTCACCATTCCGCCCACCGAGATCTATACGGCCATGGAGCGCGGCGTGGTGGATGGTTTCATGTGGCCCAACGTGGGCATGATCAGCTGGGGGCTGCAGGAGGTCACCAAATATCAATTGAAACCCGGTGTGTTCGCCATGGAACCGGCGACCATGATGAACCTGAAGAAATGGGATTCAATTCCCAAAGACCTGCAGGAAATGATCATGGAGGTGATGAAGGATACGGAATATATCGCCACCATGCGCACCATCATGATTGAAAAGAAGGAAGAGGCGGTCAGAAAAGCCGCCGGAATGGAAATCATCACACTGTCGCCCGAGGAGGCCAAGAAGTTTCTGACCATCTGTTACGACAAGACCTGGGAATATGTAATGGGAATGGCGCCGGAATATGGCCCCAAACTGAAAGAACTCTCTTCCCCCGGGGCACTGCCCAAGGATAGTTTTCCCTGGCAGCAGTAGAACATTTGTTCGTCAAGGCTTAAGCGGAGTAGAGGACGTCCTTGCTGTTTGCAGGGACGTCCCCCTAAGGTGTTATTCATGCTTGAGGGATGGTGATGAAGAAAAAAGGGGTTTTCGACTGGTTGATCGATTCCATGGCTTACGTGGCGGGGCTGCTCCTTGTGGCGGCGGTCCTGATCGTGTCACTTGAGATCTGCATGCGATATTTTTTTCAAAAGCCGCAGATATGGACCGTGGAGGTGTGTGAATTCATCCTGTTTATCCTGGCTTTTTTGGGAGCGCCGTGGCTTCTGAAAAAAGGCGGACATGCCAGCGTGGATATCCTGGTGGAAAGAATGAGTCCCGTCCCGAAACGGTACGCGAGCCTTTTCGCCAGTGTCGTGGGAATGCTCATATCCGTGGTGATTGTGTGGTTCGGCCTGGTTACCACCTGGCAATGCTATACCGACGGCGTGGTGCTCACCAAGACCCTCACGATTTCCAAATATTATTTTCTGCTGTTCATCGTCCTGGGCTATTTCTGCCTCCTCATTGAATTCGGGCGGCAATTTTTCCGGCTTCTCAGGAAGGAGGTGTCCTGATGGAATGGTGGGTTCCTCTTCTTATGATCGTCGGCATTTTCCTGTTGCTTTTGGCGGTGGGTCTTCCCGTATTCCTGGCCTTTACGGCCGTGGATGTCTTAGGGATCTATTTCCTGTGGGGGGGGAGTGCGGGCCTGGCCCAGTTGATTCACTCCATCTTTTCCTCCATCAGCAGTTTTGTTCTGTTGCCGGTGCCGCTTTTTGTGTTGATGGGGGAGTTGCTTTTTCAATCCGGGGTCTTTGTAAAGGCGCTGGACACACTGGATAAATGGATGGGCCGCCTGCCGGGACGGTTGTGTATCCTGAGTATCGGGGGAGGGACGCTTTTTTCCACCCTGAGCGGTTCCAGTATGGGCACCTCGGCCATGCTCGGTTCCCTGCTCCTGCCCGAGATGGAAAAAAGGGGGTATCATAAGACCATTGCCATCGGGAGCTGCATGAGCGGGGCCCTGGCCATGATTATCCCTCCCAGCGCCCTAGCCGTGATCATGGGGAGCCTGATGGAAGTTTCCATCGGTAAACTGCTCATAAGCGGCGTGGTCCCGGGTCTTCTCATGGCCGCCATGTATGTGGTCTATATTGTGGGACGATGCACGATCCAACCCAGCCTTGCGCCCGACTATTCCCCCGAAAAGATCCCCTGGTCCGAAAAAATCATTTCCTTCGTCAAACACGTACTCCCTTTCGGCACCATTATTTTTGTGGTGACCGGCCTGATTTTCGCGGGGCTCGCCACACCCACCGAGTCGGCCGCAATGGGGGTTGTGGCCACGGCCGCGGTGGTGGCGGCCTACAAGCGTTTAACTTTTGCCATCATCCGGAAATCGGTGGAATCCACCCTGCGCATTACGGTGATGATGTTCATGATTCTCACCGGTTCCACCGCCTTCAGCCAGATCCTGGCGTTTACGGGCGCCAGCCGCGGCCTGGTGGAGCTGGTGGTGAGCTTTCCCTTTCCGGACATCATGATCGTCGGCGTGATGCAGCTTTTGATG
The DNA here is from genome assembly GCA_963663335.2 of Desulfatiglandales bacterium. Taxonomy (GTDB): domain Bacteria; phylum Desulfobacterota; class DSM-4660; order Desulfatiglandales; family Desulfatiglandaceae; genus NaphS2. Next base: position 982,833 of record CAXXLN010000003.1, read on the forward strand.
ATTATCCTGGGAACCTTCATGGAGCCGGTTTCCATCATGATGATCACCTTTCCCGTGTACATGCCCATTGTTAAGGCTTTCGGATTCGACCCCATATGGTTTGGGCTTCTCACCTTGATCAACATGGAAATCGGCATGAAAACCCCGCCCTTCGGGATGGTGCTCTTTGTGATGAAGGGGGTGGTGCCGTCCAAGACCACCATGCTGGACATTTACCGGTCGGTGACGCCCTTTGTGGCCATCGACGGGTTGGCCATGCTCCTGATCATGATCTTTCCCGCCATTGCCACGGTGTTGCCGAATCTGATGAAATATTAACGCGTCATGATGAACCGCCATATCAGTGTGCAGGAGATGAAGGTCCGTGAATTTACGGGCATGCTGGAAAAAAGCCGGTTCCTGATCCCTTCCTTTCAAAGGGAGTTCGTGTGGGATCAGGAGGGGATTGTCAAGCTGTGGGAGAGCCTTTATCGTTTCTATCCCATGGGCAGCATTCTCTGCTGGGAAACGGAAATCCGCCTGAACATTCACCGCAAGGTGGGTGGAATCATCTTCAAGGACCCTCCAAACGCCGAAACCCACAACCGGGTCTACATCCTGGATGGACAGCAGCGTGCCACGGCCCTGCTGTTGCCCCTCATGGGCCGGAAGCGGAAAATCACCGGGGGAAAGGTTTTTGACTACACCCTCTATTTTGACGCAACCGATGAAAGCTTCTTTTTTGCCCATGAACTGAACCGGAGAAGGCGGAAGGTTCCTCAGGGGTTTTTGATACGCCCGGGTGAAATCATCGGGGACCACCGTTCAATAATGGATGCCGCTTCCCGGGAACCGGGATTTAATCAAACCATTAGAAAAAGCATCGGGCAGCTGGCCCGTATTTTCTCCGATTACAACTTGTCGCTGATCCGCATTAAAGGGTATGATATCCGGGCGGTGCGAGAGATCTTCGAGCGCATTAATCAGGAAGGAAAAGCCTTGAGTTCAATGGACATCATGATCGCAAGGACATTTCGGGACTATGAATATCTGGTTGAAGAGGATCTGTTTAGATGAATCAGGAAGAATGCAGTGAAACCGAGAAATCCGTTATCCGCCTTCTGGTCAACGGCAGGCGCTACGATCTGCCCACCGGAGAAGGACACGGGGCGGTCGCCCCGACGGATACCCTGGCCCATACGCTTCGGGAAACATTGGGGCTCACTGGAACCAAGATCGGCTGTGGCCAGGGGTCCTGCGGATCCTGTACGGTGCTCATGAACGGAAAACCGATCCTCTCCTGTATGACGCTCACGGTTGAATGTGACGGTGCTGATATTACCACCGTCGAGGGGCTGGAGGATCAAAAAACCGGCCGGCTCCATCCGTTGCAACAGGCGTTTGTCGACAATACCGCATTTCAGTGCGGTTTCTGTACTCCGGGGATTCTCCTGAGCGCCAAGGCCTTGCTGGACAGGGAACCGGATCCCGGTGAAGCAGACGTGAAACAGGCCCTGACAGGGCATTACTGTCGCTGCATATCACACTATGAGGTGGTGGAAGCGGTATTGGATGCGGCGAAAAGGGTGAAACATGAGTGAACAATACGCCCATATCGGGAAAGAAACGCCCCGCAAAGACGCCCGGGACATTGTCACCGGCAGGGCGAAATTCATTGATGATATGAAACTTCCGGGGATGCTTTACGGAAAAATTCTCCGAAGCCCCCATGCCCACGCCCGCATCACACATATGGATTGCAGCCGCGCCAAGTCCCTGACCGGCGTGAGGGCCGTGCTCACCCATGAGGATATCCCGCCCTGGGAATGGGGGATTCCCAAGCATATGAGGATGCTGGATAACAAGGTGCGGTATGTGGGGGATGGGGTGGCCATGGTGGCCGCCGATAGGCCCGAGATAGCCGAGGCCGCGCTGGACCTTATCGAGGTGGCGTACGAGCCGTTGCCCGCGGTCTATGATGTGGAAGCCTCCGCCGAGAGTGATGCCCGCCCCATATACGAACAGTATCCCAACAACACCTACCCCTCTGAACCCCCCGCCTACGAACCCAAGCTGCTGAACGGTCTTCACATGGGGGATGTGGAGCAGGGATTCGCGGAAGCCGACGTGGTTGCCGAAGGAACCTGCGGGTATGAAATATTCCCCAATCCCCTTCCACCGGAGCCGCCGGGCGTCATCGCCACCTGGGAGACCCCGGACCGGTTGACCATCTATACCCCAAGCCAGTCCATCGCCTTCAACCGGTTTATCGGCATCCCCTTCATCGGCATGGCCGATCTGCGGGCCGTCAGCACCCATTGCGGCGGCAGCTACGGCACGAAAAACGCCAACATGACGCCGGTGGGGTATGCGGCACTGCTGTCAAGGGCCACCGGGCGACCGGTAAAGATCTATTTCACCAAGGAAGAGCATTTTCATTGCTACTCCCTGCGGCTGGGGTCACGGATTCACGCCAGGGTGGGCATGAAGCGGGACGGGACTTTAACCGCCGTCTCGGGTCAATGGCTCGTGAACACGGGATCGGGGTCGGAATCGGGACCCTTCCAGATCGCCGTGGGGTGCGGCGAGTTGCAACTGGTATTGCGGTGCGCCAACTGGGACCTGAACCCGAAACTGGTCTGCACCAACCGATCGCCGTCCGGCATCGTCCGGGGGTACGGGGGGCAGGAACTGGAGAGTTCCATCCTGCCGGTGGTATCCCTGGCCATGGAAAAGGCAGACCTCGACCCCCTTGAATTCTTCAAGAAAAACTTCGTCAAGGCGGGAGACGGCTATTTCTGGCGGGAAGGCCACTGGTGGACCTACCGGGGGATAGACTTCACGAAGGCCATGGAAAAGGGCGCGGAGGCGTTCGGTTGGAAGGAGAAATGGCGGGGGTGGGGAAAGCCTTGCGCCGTAAACGGAAATAAACGGCGGGGTGTGGGCGTGGGGGTCCACGGCAACGCCGATGTGGGGGAAGACGCATCCGAGGCCCTGGTGAAGCTGACCCCGGACGGGCGGGCCATGGTGTACTGCTGTGTCTCCGAATCGGGACCCGGGCAGCGGAGCAGCCTGTGCAAGATGGCCGCCGAGGTACTGAAGCTGCCCCTTGAAAAGGTGAGTATGTCGCCCCCCGATACCCATCTGAATCCCTTCGAATTCGGGCTCATGGGGTCCCGGGGCACCTATGCGGTGGGTTCCGCCGTGATCGGGGCGGCGGAAGATGCCCGGCGCAAACTGCTGGAAATGGCGGCCCACCGGTTCGAGGCCACGCCCGCACAGCTGGATACGGAAAACGGCTCGGTCTATAAGATCGGCCGACCCGAGAAGCGAATCCCATGGCATCGGATAACGGGGATCACCCGCACACTGACGGGGGAGGGGCGGTTTGAGCCGGATTATTCTCTCAGCAACTTCCTTATGACCTTCGTCGAGGTGGAAGTGGATACGGAGACGGGGGGGGTGGATCTTTTGAATGTGGTCAATGCCACCGATTGCGGCCGTATCATTTCGCCGAAGGCCCTTGAGGGGCAGCTTCACGGCGCCCTGGGGTCGGCGGGTCTGGATACGGCCATTTTCGAGGAGACGGTTCTGGATGAAAAAACCGGGCGCATGCTAAACGGCAATATGGTGGATTACAAATGGCGCACCTTTGCCGACATGCCCGATTTTACCAATGTGATCCTGGAAACGCCCATCCCCAGCCATCGTTTCAAGGCCATTGGGGTAGGGGAGATCGCCACCTCGCCGGGTCCCAGCGCCGTACTCATGGCGGTGAACAACGCCATCGGAACCAGGATCATGGAATACCCCTTGACCCCCGACAGGATTCTGAAGGCCCTGGGCAACCGGGCCGGATACGGGGAGGCAAAAAGTCATGAAACTTTTTCGGCATGTGAATGCCCGATCCCTTTCCCAAGCGACGGAACTGCTTGCCGAGCATGGGGACAAGGCCCGCTTGCTGGCCGGGGGAACCGATCTGTTGGGGCTTCTCAAGACGAAAGCCGCCCCAACCTGGCCCGAACTGGTCATCAACATCAAAAAGATCCCCGGTCTGGATACCATCCGTGAGGATGAGGCGGGTTTGCGAATCGGGGCCATGGCGAAACTTGCGGATATCGTCGATTCACCGGAAATCAAAAAAGATTATCCCATGTTGGCGGAGGCGGCGTTTTCGGTTGCCACGCCGCAAATTCGGTATATGGGCACCCTGGGCGGCAATCTGGCCCAGGAGACCCGTTGCTGGTATTATCGCTACCCCCATGAAATCGGGGGGCGCATCATGTGCCGCCGGAAGGGGGAAGGTCCCTGCCTGGCGGTTACCGGAGATAACCGGTACCACGCCATCTTCGGCGGCAAGCGGTGTTTCGCCGTCTGTCCGTCGGACACGGCCGTTGCCCTGGCGGCCCTGGACGGTCAAATTTGCATTGCCGGACCTGGGGGCGAAAGGCTTCTGGATGTCATGGATTTCTATCACTCCATGGGGAACGCCCTGGCATCCGACGAGATCATCACCGAAATCCGGATTCCCCGTCAACCGACCGAAAACCGGCAGGTATTCATCAAGCACCGGGTACGGGAGTCCATCGATTTTGCCATTGTGAGCGTGGGGCTGGTGATGGTCCTCAAGCAGGGATCCTGTTTTTCCGTCAGGATCGTATTGGGCGCCGTGGCGCCGGGGCCCCACCGGGCCTTGAAAGCGGAGGCGTTTTTGGAAGGAAAACGCCTGAACGGGGAAACTATTGAGGCCACCGCTGAACTGGCGGTTGCTGGCGCCGTCCCGCTCAGCAGAAACGTCTATAAGATAGAGCTGGCAAAAACCCTGGTTAAGAGGGCGCTTTCATCCTACATAAAATAGGAAATGCCCTCTGTGGCAATGAAAGTACCAACCGAGATAGCGGAATTTCACCCCTTCATCTCCTTTCACCAGGCCGGTACCAAAGAATAAATTTTGGGTTCATTCTCAAAAAGTGTTCTTGACCATTCTGCATTACTTTGCGGAATCGTCACGACTATCCTGCAAAGTAATGCAGAATAGTCGGAATCGCCCACATTTTCCTTGACTTCTTCCTTGCTTGACCTATGATTTCATGTAATTGAATCCTATGCCTTGAGCCCATAAATCCTGAACCGAGAACCCACAACCCAACCTATGTTCAAGGGTTCCCCATGGTGTATCCTCAAAAATGCCATCTTTTCGGAACCAATTGGGCTTGTTGATGCATGAATATGGCCTCTTTGTGGGATTACTTTATCCTCGAAATGCGCATCGGGAAAGATCGCCAAAATTGGAGGGATTTGCTCCATGCGGGATAAAAAACCATTCTGTTTATCATGTATATTTGGACACTAAACGTTCAGAAAATTGGAAAAGAGCCAAAGATTCTTGTCAATCATTTTCTTTGGAAGAAGAATAAACAGAAAAACCATACATTCACTGATTATAACAAATTTATAGGTTAATAGTGGGGTATGTAATGGCGAAAAACAAAATTAGATTAGAGGATTTGAAGAAAGTTGTCGATCAAGGAGAACTTCAAGTTCTTAAAGGTTGCGCTTAAAATTCGGTTGAAGCCTGAAAAAGTCTGTGTTGACGGTGGGTTGGCGACAACATGACGGTTCGGATCCGCAGAACACCTCGCGATTTGTTGACCCTCCTGCAGCGCATCCGCGCTTCGATCTCGAATCGCTGATTGAAAAACCAGCAATTTTTTTGGATCACAGGAGGGCCTGCCGGTTATCATACTATCCTGTCCGTCTTTACGTAAATAGATATTAAAAAACGTTTTAAATTCAGTATATTACGATTTTTATGAACAAAATAAATGAATTAGTTTAAGTTAAAATCGCCTCCGTGCGTCAACTTTCGCTCGAAATGACGGAGGCCAAAATGAGCTTTTTCCGCTTCAAAAAATGGTTGCTTAATCGTCTGGAAATCGGAACTCGACAAAAAAAACATCTGCTTCTGGTACTTGATGTTCTTGATGCTCTCCACCCGGAAACATACATTGCAGGATGCCGCAAGATTTTCAGGCCTGCATAAGTCCCAGTTCAGCAGATGGCTGAAAAATCATTAGGATCTGGCGGTATACAATTTGAACCAGTTGTCAAAGAAACAAGCAAAACAGTTCAGTAGCCGTTTTGAATCGCCAAAAGGTGTTTCATTTCCATGGAACATAATGATTTTGATTGACAGTACCATTCATGGCAGATCAACTCTCCACACTGACAATGCCAAAAAATTCAACCACGGCAAGGGATTTGTTATCGGGCACCAGTGGACCAACATTGTTTTGTTGCTCCATGACATGATTATTCCGCTGCCGCCGATCCCCTTTTACATTAGACGTTATTGTCGGGAAAACGGTCTTGGTTACAGAACCGAAAATGCGGCCGTTGTGGAGTACATCCAAAATATGGACCTCGAACAATATGTTGGTCCGCATAGATCACATGAAGTCGTCGTCGCCGACAGCGGATATGACGACAGAAAAATACAGAATGCCATCGTTCAGAAAAAATGGTCCTTCGTCATCGCCCTCAAAAAGAATCGGGGCGTCAGGTCGGTAAAAACGCATGAAACAACGCCTATATCCAGAGGATGGACCCAGGTGGAGTCCTTTTTCAAGAATCATCGCAGGGTAAAATGGGTAACCGTTCGAGTCTCTTCAAGTACTCCGAACAAAAAGCGAATGGAATTTCGCATCCGAAAAATCATTGCCTATCTCCGTTACGTGGGACAGGCCCCAATTGATTTGTTCAGAATTCAAAAAAAGGAAAGGAAAAGGCCCGCATTATACAACTGCTAACACAGTTCAGGGGCGTGGAGCGCTATAAATCAGAAATCAGAACGGCTCTGAGCCAGATTTAGAACAAATATGCCTTTATTTTAAAGAGTTTGAAATTGTGTCAGGGGATTTTCGCGCAACTTTTAAGTAACATATGTCCGCTTTTTTCAGGTCGTGCGTTTGTGCGTCTGCGTCAGTTTTCTTCTGGGCCCCATGGCCTGCACAACCGCAAAAATGGCCTGCCCCCCGAACTCTCGGCTTCAGCCGTCGAGATGCCCGTAACCGGGAGGCAGGGGTTCGGGTTGAGCGAGTCCTTCAGTTTCGGTCCGTACAAGGTGACGGACGTTCACCGCGGGTGGCGTGTAACAACGGCGTGGGGCATTCTCGGGTATGGCAGCTCGAAATCCGAGCAGCCCTTCGAGTTCAAGATTCACGCCCATGCCGATGCCCCCTGGCAGGCCCACTGTGCCACAGGCGTGCGATGGACGGAGATGGAGTTCAACAACTTCATGGACACGGGTGGGGACCTGGAATGGGGACTCTCGTCACATGCCCTCTTTACCGGTGAGTTCTCTGGGCCGGACAAGGAAAAAAGCTGGAAGATGGTCATGAAGCAGGAGACACAGGACCGGGTGGTGGACGGCCTGCTCAGTGATGGCGCCCTCCGCATCTCCCTCAAGGGAACCCGCAAGCTTGCGGGCACCACGTTGCCGCTGACCGAGGCGACCGGTTATCTCTTCTTCGGAGATCATGGTCTCGTCGGTGCCGTAGACGTCCTGAACCAGGGTTCCGTGTGGATCGCAAAAGACCTGCCCGATCCCATGAGAACCGCCTTGGCGGCGGCAGTCTCGGCCCTGCTGCTGTATCGGGACCTTCGGGAATGATCGGAAAAATGATTCCTGAACCACAAAATCGACGAGCCGACGGGAAGCTCAAACCGCTTACCGCCGTTTTAAAATTCCCGGCCGCCTCCGCAATATTTGCTGAACGTGTTTTATCGCGGCTGAGAGCATCGTTCAATAGGCTTAGACCCCATTGCAGGAGCATGTCCGCCTTCCGCCTGATCGCCGTGTTGTTGCTGCTCCAAGGGTGCGCGGCCCCTCAGCGATTTTGGCCCCAGAAGGACATTGCGGGCTCGGAGACATCGGTACCGGGGGGCGGACCGGTGGTGCTGATCGCTTCCAGAGACACTGATTTCAAGAAATCGGTGGTGACCAAACTGCACGAACAACTGGCGGTGGAAGGTTTTTCCCAAAAAACCATCGGCATTAAGGCGTTGTCCAATGTGGAGGCATCGGACTATGGGGCGGTGGTGGTGATCAGTCCCTGTCTCGCCTGGGGCCTTGACGACGATGTCCGGACCTTTCTTGCGCGGCAGCGGACCGATCAGAACATTATTCTTTTAACCACCTCCGGAAGCGGGGCCTGGCTTCCGGAGAAAGGTGGAAAAGGGTTTGATGCCGTTTCGGCGGCTTCCGAAATGACCGACGCGGACACGGTTGTGCGGAAGGTCATGACGATTGTTCATTCGCGGGTCAGGGAATTGAAATGAGCCGAGAAACAGGAACGGGACCCAAGGCGAAAGAAATGGCCGTATGGATCCGTAATTTTTTGTGGAGGCCTTAAGGAAAAGTGAGGAGAACGCCATGACCCAAACGACTTTTCAGGACAGGGCCAAAGGCGCCCGGGTAGGTGCCTTCATCGGAGACGCCCTGGGTCTCGGTCCGCACTGGTATTACGACCTTGGGGAAATGCGGCACGATTACGGAGAATGGATCGACGACTACACGGATCCGAAACCGGGGAGGTACCACGCGGGATGCAAGGCGGGACAGCTCTCCCAGGCGGGATACATCCTCAAATTGATGACCGAATCCATGGTGAGACGAGGGGTGTATGATCCCGGAGATTTTTGCCTGCGTTTGGAGGAAAAACTCTTTCCCCAATTGGACGGTACCCCCAACAGCGGTCCCGGCCATTACACCAGTCAGTCCATCCGCGAGGCGTGGAAGAAGCGGGTGCTGAAGAAGGCTTCCTGGGAAAATACCGGCGGCAATGCGGACACCACCGAAGCCATCGAGCGAACCCTCGCCCTGGCGATCCGATATGCCCGAAGGCCCACTGAGCTGGTACGGAACATTGCCGGAAATACCCTCCTCACACAGAACGACGAGATGCTGATCTCCATGACCGTCGCCTACGGCGCGGTTCTAAGTCGGCTCGTTCTGGGGGATACTTTCGATGCCCGCATTTCCGATACGCTCATGAAACTGGTCAAAACGGGTGAACTCCCATTTCACGCCGTCACCCTGAGCAACCTGAACCCCCCAGGACCGGGCACGCGCGAGCCGTCGCGGGCGGGCAAGTTCGCCTCACCCGACGCCCTGCTGACGCCCTCCTTTATCGCAAGAGCGGCCAAAGATCCCGGTATCACCATCGAACCCGCCTGGAAAGCGTCGCTGGTGTACGGCATGCCCTGCGCCATTTACCACATCCTTCCTTCCTCCTATTATTTGGCGGCGCGATTCGCCGATGATTTTGAGTCCTCCGTTCTTCATGCCGTTAACGGCGGCGGCCAGAACCAGGCCCGGGCCATTTTGACGGGTGCCTTGTCCGGTGCCCAGGCGGGATTCAGCAACATTCCGCAGCGGTTTATCGAGGGCCTGGAAGAGGGAGAAGAGATCGTCCGATTGGCCACGCAACTGGCAGCGCAGGCGGACGAAGAAAGAAATCATTAACGATGAGGAAAAAATTGACGGTTTCCATTCACACGGTTCCCCTGGGTCCTGATAATACTTACATCATTTGCGGTGAAGGCACCATCCTGGTTGATGGCGGTGCTCCCAAGAAAGCGGGGCGCTTTGCGGCGGCCTGTGAAAAGCTCTCACTGAACCCCAAGGATATTGGATTGATGGTGATGACCCACGGACATTGGGATCACATCGGATCCGCCGGAGAAATCAAGGAGATTACCGGCGCTAAAATCGCCATGCACCGCCATGAAAAAGACTGTCTGGAAGAAGCACGGATTCTGATGCCGCCCGGCGTCACCGTATGGGGCAAGCTTTTTGTGAGGATCATGGCACTTTTCCTGCCGTTCATCCATATTCCCAAAAGCAGGGTGGACGTGGTGCTGGGCGATTACGGAATTTCGGGCAGCATCATTCCCACGCCCGGACATTCCAAGGGATCGGTGAACGTGCTGCTCGATACGGGGGAAGCCTTTGTGGGGGACCTGGCCATGAGCGGGTTTCCTTTGCGTTTTTCGCCGGGATTGCCGATTCTCGCGGAAGACATGGAAGAGGTTCGCAGGAGTTGGAAGCGCCTCCTTGCAAAAGGCGCCGTAAGGGTCTATCCCGCCCATGGAAACCCCTTTTCAGCCGATGCCGTTCGAAAGGCCCTGACATCGGTTTAAAGCCGCCGGCCTTCGGCAACATCTTCAGCCAAGAATACATCGGTATCATTTTGGTAACCCTGAGCGTATTTTACCACGGGAGGCAGTTTATGACGCCCCTTCATCTTGAAATCATCTACCGGGGCCACCAGTGCCCCTCCTGCTTTTACATGGCGGAAGCGGTGGAAGCGGTTCGGCATTCCTACGGGGATGCCATTCGCGTCACATTGGTGGAATTCATGAGGAGTCGTAGCCATGCATGTCGCTTATATGATCTTTCGGTCTCCCTCTACGGTGAGGAGGCGGTTCGAAAGAATAAAAAGGTGGCCCCCATTCCGTCTCTCTTCATCAACGGTGAGTTGGTGTTCGACAAGATTCCGCCCCAATACGACCTAATCAACGCCATCGATTTTAACTTGCTGGCCGCCGGAAAAAATTTCAATTCCTTTTCATAGGGCCGGGAGATCAGCTTGCCTTCCGGGGGCGCCTTGCGGGGACGGTGCACGCCCACGGCATCACAAAACCCTCCAATTTTTGTTCGAATGGCCTTTGTTACTTATTGGGCGGCCTAAAAAAAACAAAAAACTGATCGTAAAACGATAAAAAATGATTGACAAACGAATATTTGATAGATATTCTGCTCTCCAAATTGATAACATTTAAACAGGAGATGCGTTTATGGATAATTTGTCAAAAGTTAGAAGAATCAGTAAATATTTTCATTTTCTATTTTCCTTTCTGTTGGCTGCAATACCACTATTTTATATATTGTATTGGGTGCTCATCAACCACTTGCCGGATACGTTAATCGCCGTAAATCATTCGGAATCATTGATAGAAAATGAACTCTCGATCAAATTTCAGGTCATAGGGCTTCTCGTTGCTTTACTTCCTCTCTCTGCTTTAATCTATATCATTTTAAATATCCGGAGACTCTTTGTATTTTACAAGGAAGGGATCCTGTTTTCTTTGGATCATGTTATTATTTTTAAAAACACCGCCAAAGCTTTATTATGGTATGTTTTGTTTTCGATAATTTATGAATCCGCCAAAAGCGTTTTGTTCACCGCGGGAAACCCCCCGGGCAGCAGATTACTGGAAGTGGGGTTCAGTTCGGGAGAATTTACGACACTGATGGTGGGCGGAATTGTTTTTGTCATTGCATGGGTTATGGATGAAGGGCGCATATTGATTGAAGAAAATGAACTCATTATTTAGCTGGAGACGCAATGCCGATAATAATAAATCTGGATGTGATTCTGGCAAAGCGCAAAATGAAATCGATTGAACTTGCAAAATTGGTTGGAATTACCGAGCAGAATTTATCAGTTCTGAAAACGGGGAAAGCCAAGGCGATTCGCTTTTCCACGTTAGAGGCCATCTGTAAATCCCTTGACTGCCAGCCGGGAGATATTCTTGAATATGAGGAGAATCATGAAGACTAGAATTACCGTTTACGCATTTATCGTTTTTGTCGCTTCCATTCTGATTTTGTTTACCATGACGTCTTCTTATGGCGCGGAACCCAAAACGCTCGCAATTCTTCCCTTTACCATGAATTCCGCTCAGGATCTCGGTTTTCTTCGAGAAGGGATCATGGATATGCTGAGTTCCAGGCTTGTCTGGAAAGACAAACTGGACATCCTTGAAAAGGGCGTCGTTAAGAAAGCGGTAGCTGCCGTACCGGGGCCCATGAATGAGGCCAAAGCCCTGCAAATCGGCAGGGTGCTGGGGGCTCAATATGTCATTTTCGGGAGTCTCACCGTATTCGGGGAAAGCGTAAGCCTGGATGCCAAAATCCTGGACATCTGGAAAAAGGAAGTTCTGATGACCGCCTACGATCAATCAAAGGGAAAGGATGGGATCATTCCCACGGTCAACCAGTTCGCCGAAAACATCAGTGCCAAGATAATGGGAAGGGACATCCCTGCTCGGGAAGAGGGGCCGGATGAATTTGCACGGCCGGAACGCCATGCCGGCGGGCTGGTCAGCAGTGGTGAAGACACGGGCGTCTTTCACCAGAAGCCCTCTCTGGTACGGCGTTTCAAATTTGAAATCAGGGGGCTGGATGTGGGGGACCTGGATGGAGACGGCAACAACGAACTAGTCCTGATCGACAAAAAGAACGTTCTTGTTTACAACTGGCAAAAAAAAGGCCCCTATCTTTTCAAGACCATCGAAGGTGGTTGGTCCTCCAATTACATCTTCATGAATGTGGCTGACATTGATGGGAACGGCAAGGCCGAAATATATGTCTGTAACCTCAGTGCGACCAATGCCGGCTCCCGGATCTTTGAATGGGACGGTTCCGGGTTCAAGGAGATTGTTCACGACCAGCCGTGGCTCATCCGCGTGGTGGATCTTCCGGGCAGGGGGAAGGTGGTTTTGGGCCAGAAACGGAGCCCCGAAGGAAATTTTATGGGTGACGTTCACTTTCTGAAACGCCAGGGGGACGACCTCGTTTCAGCAGGGGTGCTCAGCCTGCCCCGCTTCAGCAATGTGTTCAATTTTGTACAGTGCGATCTTTCCGGAAACGGCTCATTTTTTACGATTTTGCTCGATCCATGGGAGCATCTCGATGTCTGTGATCCCTCGGGCCAACAGTTGTGGAAAAGCGACGATTTTTTTGGCGGAAGCCTTATTGATATGGAACATATGGATCCGGATGCAAACCGTATGGCCGATACGGCCAAAAAGCTTTTTATTGCATCTCCCATCTTTACCTGCGACGTCAATGGAGACGGAAAAAGGGAAGTGGTTATTTGTCAGAACGATTCCGAATCCGCCAGAATATTTGAGGATTTTCGTTGGTTCGGCAGTGGTCGGGTTCATTTTATGGACTGGGATGAAGCGGGCCTGGTTTCCCGGTGGACGTCCCAAAAACTTTCCGGAACGATTGTGGCGTACCGAGTGGCCGACGTGGATAACGACGGCATGAAGGAACTGGTGGTGGGCAGCGTAACCGGTGGGTCCATCGCAGGATCGCCTGAAGCCAGGCTTGTGGTGTACGACTTGGAATAAAGCCATGACAGAGAATACAAAAGGGAAGGGGTCTTCCTTTGACTTTTAACGGACACGCAGAAAAAGCCTGACGCAAGGGAAGAGCGGACCTGACCCCTTACAATGAATTTATGGAAGACAGACTCGGGTTTCCCACACCACACCTGGAAATCGATTGCACCCAACGTGATACGGAACAGCTTCGGGTGTGCATCGAGGCGTATCTGGAAATGCTCTAACGATCCTTGGCCGAAAAGCCCCTCATTTGAAATCAAGATTCAGGTCGGGATACAGCTTTTTTGCACAATCCGGGCAAATGCCATGACTGAATTGGGCATCTGACCTTTTAGCGATGTAAGCTTCAATCTGATTCCAGAATCCCTCGTCATCTCTCATTTTTTTGCAGCTGGCACAAATAGGGATGAACCCTTTGAGGGTCTTTATATCCTTTTGCGCAGCCTCGAGGTCTTTTTCCACCCTTTGTGCGTTGATGATGATCAATCCCACATAGATGCCGATGGTTCCGATGGTAAGAAACATGATCGAAAGGCTGTGCACGGCCCCGGCTGCCATGAAGTCAACAATCTTGCTTTCGAAAACAATTGAATAGACGCCTCGGGCCAGGAAACAGGCCGCAACCAGGGCAAACATGAAAGAGAGCATCCAGTTTTTAAACGGAAAAAGACGGGTCGAATACCTGTAGACCAGGTATGAACAGCGTACGTTGACGGCAAGAACGACGAGGGTGGTGGCGATGATTCGCACACGGATGTTCGGCCATAGATAGGTGAAAAAAGGATAGCGAGACCAATGCAATGAGAAGACACGCCCCATCAAACCGGTTATTTTGTCGAATTTTGAAAAAAATAACCAGCCCTCTGGCAATAATCAGCACTGAAGCGATGATGAAGGTATTTGCTGCTATGACGCTGGTCAGATCCGGAGCAACATTTCGCAGCATGATCATAAAAGCACTCATGGCATACAGGAAAGACGCAAGGGTCCAATGCTTAAACCCTGGATATGTCGTGCCTTTGCTGTACACATCGACCATGAAGACAAACATTGCCAATGCGATAAGGGAAGAAAAAATGAAGACCGTTTTTATGTTAAGAACATCTGTCATGGTGTACCCATGATTTCAGATTCGTTTATCTGAATAAGCCAAAGTCCTGTTTGTGTTGTCTGTCGGGGTTTTGCCCCTTTTCCTTACAAAAATCCAGGCAGCTACCACATGGTATTTCTGAACGCAACGAAAACGGAATAAAATGAGAAGAGCTTTTCCATTTGGTAAGGTCAAAGGTAGTCGGATTTTGTTGAAAATGTTAATCTAAGACGCCATATGGGAATATGAATGAAAAATCAGGAGAGTTCCATGACGCAAACGACCTCTCAGGACAGAGCCCGCCGGGCCATTTTGACGGGGCCCTATCGGGCGCCCGGGCAGGGTTTGGCGGCATCCCCAGCGGATTATTCATGGTCTCGAACGGGGAGAAGAGATCGTTCATCTGTGGGCGCGGCCGGCAGAGCAGGCGGACGGGAACTGATGGAGATTTGCCCGCTATGTTGAATCTATTTTCGATCTTTCCAAAAGTAAAAGGGTTTGCAGAGTTGGTCGGAACCTTCGAGGCAAAAACGTTCCCAGACAATGGGAACATAACAAAAACAACCATACAAGTCGGACCTGTCAGGTATAGACAATGTGCCTCCATAATGATGGTGGAAGACGGATTTTACATAAGAATCAAATATGTTTTCAAATCCTATCCGACTATCTTTGTTCCGAAAAGCGCCATTAAGGAAAGCAAGAAATCGAAACTTTACGGGCGTAAGGCCGTAGAATTCACTTTTTTCGATTCAAGCATACCTTCAATTCGCTTTTATGAAACCGATTTGAAACCATAAGAATGACGTTTCGTATTTACACGGTTCCATTAGGCCGTGATAACGGCTTTATCATCCGCGGCGACGGATCCATACTGAACTTACCCGGGGAGGAAGAGATGACGGATTCAATTTTTGATCAGCAACACGGGTACTACCTGGAAGATCTATCGACGGGCATGACTGCCGTTTGCGCGAAAACCATTACGGACGCGGATGTGGTTCTTTTCGCGGGTGTTTCGGGAGATACCAATCCGCTTCATTTAAATGAAGCGTTTGCATCTAAAACCCGGTTTAAGGGTCGGGTCGTCCATGGGATGCTGACGACCAGTCTGTGGTCCGCCCTGATAGGCACCCGTTTGCCGGGGCCGGGCGCCATCTACATGAGTCAGGAGATGAAGTTCATCAAACCGGTGCATGTGGGAGAAACGGTTACGGCCAGTGTCACCATTGCCGAGATAAATCGTGAAAAACAAAGGGTATCCCTGGACGGAGAGTGCCGCGTGAACGACGATTTGGTTGCCTATGGGCGCGGGATTGTGTGGGTCCCCAAAAGAAATGCTTACGGGAACAAGTGAGATATAAAAAGGCATCGTGTATCGTAAGAAATAGTTGTCGGCAGAATCTTACTTTCCCCTCCTCGCCACTTTTTATTGAAGAATGATCCGGTTTTCATTTTTAAACAGGGTGAAAGCGTGGATATGGCGTACCACCCGCAGCCGAATACTTCCTTAAGCATCTTCATTTCATAAATAACCGATCATCATCCGGATATCCCTTCAGGTTTTTCTTGACATGATACTACATTATGGAATATTTCATTGTAACCTATTTCAGCGTAGCCCTTTATTGGCGTTTTCAGCATGTAAGAGGAGAGGAGTACATGAAACGGATCAGATTAATCGCCATTTGGATGGGGTTTTTCTTTTTGCCCGTACCGGTTTTCGGGGAGGATGATAAGGTTTCGTTGCCGGAGGTGGTGGTGACCGATAAATTCGACGAGGAGGATTTTGTGGGACCCCTGTTCACCGAAACCAATACCAAAACAAAAATTACGGAAAAGGGGATCGAAGCCATGGGGACCGGGGTGCAGATGTCCGTACCGAAAGCCATTACGTTGATTCCATCTGTGAATCAGCAGAGCGTCGATCCCGTGGGACTTGCGGATGTGAGCAATTATCACGAGTCATTTCGATTCAGAGGGATCGAACCCACCGGCGGCGGAAATCCTGCCACCCCGACGAACGTGGAGAATGTTCCGGTCACCGGCAGACCGGGAGGGGGTGCCAATATTTTTGATCTGGAAAACTTTGAAAGTATTGCCATCTACAAAGGCGGTGTTCCCGCGGACAAGGCTTTCGGCCTCACGGATATCGGCGGTAAAATTGACATGGAGGTCAAAAAACCCGGCACGGAATTCGCCTTTAAGCTGAAGCAGGCACTGGGCACCCATAACTTCAGGAGGACATTTACGCGGCTTGATTCAGGCGCCTTTGCTTCGGGTACGGCCGGCTTCTTGTCCTATTCCAACACCTTCGGCGACAAGTGGAAGGGTGAAGGGGACAGCAACCGAAACAATGCCATGCTGGGGGTGACCCAGAAGATCGGCGACGGTCTCAACATTGAAGCGTATTCCATTTATAATAAAGCCGAGATCAACACCTACAGGACCTTAAACTACCAGCAGACCACATCTTTGGGCAAAAACTACAATTTCGATTATACGGATAATAAATCGGACTACTTCTATTACGGCTACAACAAGAATGATTTCCAGGATTACAATATCTTTGCAAATATTGAATATTCCTTCGACAACAGTTCCAGCATATCCGTCAAACCCTTTTACTGGAAGGACGACGGTTACTATCTTGAAACCATCACCATGAAAAACGGTAATAATCGGGTTCGAAAGTGGGACATCGACCATGATCTCACCGGCGTTCTGGCCCAGTATTCCCTTAAAATGCTCTCTGCGGGGTTTGATGTGGGGTATTTCTATCTTGAACAGGAAAGGCCCGGCCCCCCCACTTCCTGGAAGCTTTACAAGGTCGGTGACACGGGGCTCACCTTTGACAAATGGCAGCTTCTGTCAAATACGTCCAAACACCGTCAGCACATGCCCTTTGTGTCGGGAAAATATGCCATCGGCAGATTCAATTTCGGCGGCGGTATCAAATACCTTCGGTACGAAATGCCCGATATTACCACCTACAACACAACCGGGATCGGGGATGTCAGTTACGACACGGCCCTGGGCATGGCCACATCCGTGGAAACGAACGCCAGCGCCGCTTCAAAGAATTTCAGCAAGATCCTGCCCAATTTCGGTGTCAGTTATACGATGACGGATTCCCTGAGCGGCTATTTCTCCTACGGCAGAAATTATGGTATCAGTGTGGCCCTTTACCCTTATTTTATTTCTCAAAAAAGTGCCTTCTATGCAAAAGGGATCACGCTGCAGGATCTGTGGGACAAGCAGGAGATGGAGATTGCCGACAACTTCGATTTGGGTGTGCGATATATCACCGACAAACTCTATGTGGTTCCCACCGTTTATTACGCCAGGCACAAAAACAAAGCGGCCACCTATTATGACGATTCCTTGGGCGTCACCTTCCCCGCGACGGTTTTTAATGCCAATGCCTATGGTTTTGAGCTGGAGGCGGGTCTATTGCCCATGGAGAATCTTTCGCTTTACGGATCTTTTTCCTATAACCGGTTTTATTTTTCCCAAAACATTTATAATAGTAGCGGCAACATCATCGCCATAGACGGAAACCAGGTGCCGGATGCCCCCGAATTCCTCGTGAAAGGCATTTTGAGTTATAATATTGCCGATTTCACCTTTTCTCCGGTGATCCGCTATACCTCGAGCCGTTACGGGGATATTCTCCACAACGAAAAAATCGACAGTGCAGCCCTCTTTGATTTCAATATCACCTATACCACGGCTTTTCCCGTTATCAAGATGAAACAACTGGCTGTTTCTCTTTCCTTCAGCAACATTTTCAACAAAGAATACATCGGCATCATCAATACGGCGGATTACAAAACCCTCGGATCGAGCTATCAGTCGGGAGCTCCGTTTACCATGTTTGCATCGGCTTCCGTCTCCTTTTGACATTTTTCGTGCAGGAAGCGCATCGGTCTTTCCCGATGAAATGAAGCAAAGGAGGCAGTTTATGACACCCCTTCATCTTGAAATCATCTACCGGGGCCACCAGTGCTCCTCTTGTTTTTACATGGCGGAGGCGGTGGAGGCCATACGGCATTTTTACGGGGATGCCATTCGCGTCACCCTGGTGGAATTCATGCGGAGTCGTATCCACGCATGTCGCGTATATGACCTTTCGGTCTCCCTCTACGGTGAGGAAGCAGTCCGAAAAAAGAACAAGGTGGTGCCCATTCCGTCACTGTTCATCAATGGTGAGTTGGTGTTCGACAAGATTCCGCCTCAATACGAACTGATCAACGCCATCGATTTTAACCTTTCCACCGTCGGAAGGGATTTCAATTCCTTTTCATAGCACCCGGGAAATCACCGGGGTCGGGAACGGCTTTGTATTCCTTTCAAAACGCCGTCGGCAATGGTACGCGCTTCGGCGGTGATTTCAAAACAGAGTTCCCGTCTTCCCCGGGGATCAATATCGCCGATCTTTTGCCCCTTTTTGACCGGTGTGCCGCTGTGGAGAAGACCCCATATGCAGCCGGAAACCTTTGCCTTAACCCCGTTCCAATTGACATATGCGACGGTTTCGCCCTCTGCCACGTCTTCACCGATCTCTTTGACGGAAACGAGTTTTCCCGCCACGGGCGCTTTGAGCAGCCGTTCCGTTGTGAGCCCCATGACGGAGGTGGGTTTCAAGGTATCTCTTTCCGCTTCTCCTTCGGAAATTACCCGTCCTAGAAAAGGGCTCGCGGGATTGGTCTCCACCACAAAATGACAGTCTTTCTCGGCCACAAAACCCGGCCCCAGGGCGACGACCAGGGGTGCATTTTGAAGGGTTGTTCCCGTGTTCCGTTTGGCCATGACGCCGTCGATGAAGATATCCGGTTTTACCCTTTTAAGGGTCATGGATTCGGGATCCGAAATTACGGGAATCTTTCGTTCAGCCCATCGTTTAGTGATGCTGTCCATTGAAGGGTCGGATCTTTCAGCGACAACCCCCAGGATTTCCTTTCGCCAGTCAATGAGTGCTTCGGAGAAGGAGACGCCTCTTCTTTCGGCCGTGGGTACGGGGAGGTCGGTCATAACGATTTTTCTGAATCCGGACCAAAACAGGTGGTGAGCCACCGCGCTGGCCTTTTCACCGGCCCCCTTAATCAAGATGGTCTTATTTTCCATCAGGACACCTCGGCACCGGTCTTGATCAGAAACCGGGCAGGTCCAAGCGCTTCTACCGCTTCGGCAACAGCGTTGGCCACTTCCACGAATTTGGTGGCTTCTGCCGACGATATCCAGGAGAAATGGAGCCTGTTCGGTTCAAGACCCATATGCTCCAGTAGCCCTTTTAACAGGGCGAATTTCCGCCTGGCATAATAGTTCCCTTTCAGATAATGACAATCCCCCGGATGGCAGCCGGATATCCAGACGCCATCGGCTCCCTGCCGAAAGGCCGCCAGTACGAATTTGGGTGAAACCCTCGCCGAGCAGGGGAGCCTGATGATCCTGAAATTCGGCGGATATTGAAAGCGGCTTACGCCCGCCAGATCGGCGGCGCCGTAGCTGCACCAGTTACACAAAAAAGTCGCAATTTTCGGTTCCCAATCACGCATTTGCCCTTCCTCCCCTGGTAGGTTGTTTTAAAAGACACCGAATCAATACGGGTGTCATTCATAAATGGTTGCAGCAAAGGAAGAAATGCTCTGGAGATCATTAAACGACGGTTGAGCATCCGGGCGGCGGGCGCCAAAAAGCAGGATGGCAAAAAACCTGAAAATGCTTTCTATGAAAAGAGAAGCGTACTTGATTTTCCGGCCGGACCCGTCCCTACCGTTCCCGGGCAGGGAATTCCGTTGTGCTTCAGGTGAAGCCGAAAAAACAAGCCATGGGAGACTCCTTGTGGAAATGATTTCAAATGATAGGCTAAAATTATTGATGTGTCAATTTGGAAATTCCGATGATATCATTGCACCCGGTCATCCCACGCAACCCAAACTCGGATCTTGAACGGCAATTCTTCTTCGTTCCCGCTTCTTTTTTTTCACCTGACACAACAGGGTCTTGTAAGTGGGAAAACCCGAGATCTCGTCGAATTGCCGATCGTCCGTTAATATATTGACATTGGCCTGCTTCCAGGCTTCCGTCCCCAGGGGGCCGCCGCCGCCCACGGGGGCGTACACAAATCCCTTCATGATTTTATCGGTCACAAAGGCCTGCATGGCGACCGAGCCTCTGACGGTTTTAATGACCACTCGGTCGCCGGTCTTGATTTTGCGTTCTTCGGCATCGGCGGTGTTCATTTGAACCGTGGGGACGGGCAGGTTTTTCATGAAGCCGGGTACCCCCCGAAAACATGATTTCATATCCGGCTTGAAAGGGCCCGTCCCCAGAATCAGCGGGAATCTTTTGAATAATTGAGGGTTGCTGACGGGCGTTTCATCCGATTCCAGGTATTTGGGAAGGCCGTCATAACCGTGCTTTTCCAGAATCGTGGATTTGATCTCAAATTTCCCGGAGGGCGTTTCAAAACCGGGCTTCCCATCGCGCCGCAGCAGGCCCTGTTCCCATTTCCGGGGTTTCACGCCCGTGAACGGTTTTTTCAGCACATGGCGGTCCGCATTCATCAGATCTTCAAGGGTAAAGCCTGACGCGCCGAGGATGTATTCAAGAATCGCTTTGGGGTCTTGGGGAAAAAGGTGGCCATATCCCAGGCGATGGGCCAGTTCCGCCAGAATATCATAATTGGACCTGGCTTCACACACCGGTTCGATCATTTTTTCCCGCAACCGCAGTGAGGCGCCGTAATAGCAATAGGATTCCTGTTCGAATCCCGTTGCGGCAGGGAGCACGATATCCGCATAGGCCGCGTCCGCCGTCAGTTGCAGATCGATGGTGACCAGAAAATCCAGTTCTCCCAGAGCCTTTTTCCAAAGATCCGGATTGGGCCAGCAGGTGATGAGGGAAGCACCCAGAACGAACATTCCCCTGATCTTGTAAGGGTCTCCTTCGATGATGGATTTGGGGAGCAGCGTGGCATGGGGTTCTCCTCCGCAATAATGAGAATAAACGGGAAATTTTCCTGCGCCGATGGATTTGTCGAATCCGGGGGTTTCAAGCTGCCTGTCCGTGGCCAAAGGCAGGAAATTTTCCCGCTCCAGGAAACAACGTCCCCCTTCCACATCCAACTGCCCCGCCAGTGCCCATAGCACCATGACGGCCCTTATGTTTTGAACTCCGCTTTTGGTGTACTCCAGGCCCGTGTACATGATATAGGAGGCCCCTTCGGCCTCGGCAATATCTTCCGCCAGGCGCTCAATGCGGTCTTCATCGATACCCGTTACGCCTGCCACATATTCGGGCGTGAAATCCTTTACATACTCTCGGAACTCATCAAATCCCAGTGTCCATTCGTCCACAAATGCGTCATCGCAGAGCCCGTCTCTGATGAGGATATGGCTAAGTCCCAGGGCAAGTGCGCCATCGGAGCCGGGTCTGATGGGGATCCATTCGGCGTCTTCCAGTTCGGCGGCTCTCGTTTTGCGGGGGTCGATGACAATGATTTCAGCCCCTTCCTCCGAAGCCCTCTTCAGGCGTTGAAACATCTCCGGCGGCGTGGAAGTGGAGGGGTCCGTGCCCCATACGATGATCAGATCGGAATTGTCCACATCGGAAAACATATCGATGTGCAGACACCCCATTGTCAGTTTTGGCGCCAGCACCCCCAATGCGGTATAACAGGGGGCCCCCACGCCGAATGTATTGGGAGAGCCGAAGGGAAAGAGGATGCTGGAAGCGAGATAAATCTCAGAGCCCTTTAATTGGTGGATATCTTTGAAAGATCTTTCATAGGAGCCTGTTCCGCTGTAGAAGCCGACCGTTTCCGGCCCATGTTTTTTCTTCAGCTGATTCAATTTGTTCACGATGATGTCAAACGCTTCGTTCCAGGAAATTTTCTCGAATTCATAGGTTCCTTTCGGTCCCACCCGCTTTAATGGGTGCTTTAACCTGCTTTCCGAATAAACGATCTCTTTCGCACTGCCGGCAAGGGGACACAGGACTTTGCCCGAGGGTGCGTCGGGGTCCGGCTCCAACCTGTCGATTTTACCGTCTTCATCAAAATGAATGATCGCGCCACAGCCGGGACTGTGAAAACAGATGCCGCAGACGCCATGCTTCTTGTTCAAAATCAATGCCTCCAAAAAAAATTGACCCGGGGTTTCTTTCAGGTCATCAGGTGTTAACAGTTTATTTTGCCGAGGTCCGACTCTAAGACCATGCCTACCGCGAGAAGCAAATCAGACGCTCCGCCATTTGTCAACTATTATGGTTACGCTCCGAGGTAAAATGTTTTGACGGAAAGCGTCTCGTACCCTTTTTCAAAAAACTTATTGACTTTGTAGGGCTGATTCATTAGAGATTCCTCTGTCGGCATGGACCGCAGGCGTTACGACACCCTCACATCCCGAAGGATGTGGGCCCTGATATTCGGGCCAAGATCGAGCGATAAGGAACTTAAGTAGACCCGTTTGAAATCGGGTCAATTTTAGAAAAGGCCACGAAGGCTTACTTTTTATGGGAAAAGTATGCCTTCGTGGCCTTTTTTTGTGGAATTTTATTTTGCCGAGGCCCCTGAGGCAATTGTATGACGGCAAAAAGTGAAGGAGGGCGGCGCACCCGGCAAGGTTAAGAGCCGCCCTCCAAATGAAGCGCTCCCGCGAAAGGGATACTCCGGTGGAACCATATCACCATATCTCTTTCCGGTCAACGGGAGCATTTTATCGGCGGTGCGAGGGCAGACCCATACCCCTGGCATCCGAGTGGAGGAAGGAGATCATAATGAAAAATTGGAGATGGTATGTTCTGTTTTTGGTGTTTTTTACATGGGGTTTTCCGGGATCGGTAACGGCGGAAGAAGCGGCTACTGAAGAACCGGTCGCGGAGGATGCGGCTACTGGAAAAGTTCACAAGATGGATGAGATGGTGGTGACCGCGACCAATTACGAGACTTCAATCAAGGATATTCCGTCAAATGTTACCGTCATCAGCAGCGAAGAGATTCAGGCACAGTATTTGCCCGACAATGATATTGGCGATGCGTTGCGGAATATAGCGGGCGTGACCACCCGCAGGGCCTATGCGCCTTTTCCACCGTATATCAACATTCGGGGCGTGGGCAGCAACGGAACGGTTATTCTGGTGAACAGTATTCCCACCAACTGGGAAATTATCCAGGCCATACCGCCGGAAAATATCGAGCGGGTGGAAATTGTGAGAGGCCCGGCGTCGGTGCTGTATGGCGCCAACGCCAGTGGTGGCGTGATCAATATCATCACGAAAGAAGGGGGTGAAGGCATCAACGGAACTGTTGGAGGCGGTTACGGCACCTTCAACACCTGGCGTGCACAGGCTACAAGCAATGGGACCGTCGATAAATTTCATTATTCTTTTGCCGGTTACAAGGATAAATCCGATGGGACCAACATCGTTAATAACACGGTCTTGCCGAGCGTCAGCATGATCGAGGACTGCTCCTACGACAAGTGGGCCGCGTCTTTGACCGCCGCCTACGATCTCAATGAAAATGGCAAATTGTCCTTTCTCTTTAATTTTTTTCAAGACGAATACACCCGGGGCCGTCCCAATGTGGGGGGCGATTGGGATCGGTATTTCACCAGCCTGACCTATGACCAGGCCTTTGGGGAAATATTTCTCTTTAAAGGGTATGTGGGGTTTCGTTACGATGACTTGCTTCATCTTTATGATTATGGGAACCAGAATTATGATCTGAAACAGACCCGGAATACGGATTACCGGGAAATCCCCCTTGAACTTCAACTAACGGCGCGTCTGGGCTGGGGAAACGCTTTGACGGGCGGGTTTTTCTACAACTACCAGGATACGGACCAGGATTACCACAACCCCGTGGGGACTCAGATCAACTACAACCGTTACAAGGTGCGAACCCTTGCCGGCTACCTTCAGGACGTCTGGAAACCCATTGAAAAACTGGCTGTCACGGCGGGCCTTCGCTATGACAACTGGCAAAATTACGACAACACTTTCACCAATTATGTGGATCAACATCCCGCGGCTCAAACGAACGATAACTGGAGTCCCAAGATCGGGGCCAAATACAATTTTACCGATCGATTGGGCGTCTGGGTCAATTATGCGGTCGGGTTCAATCCGCCGACCCCTGAGCAGCTCTATGATGACCGAACTTCCGGGGGAAACCCGCGGGAACCCAACCCCGACCTGAAACCGGAAACCACCCGAAGCTGGGAACTGGGACTCGAAAACTGGTTCATGGAGAATCTGAGTACTAAGGTCGTGGGATTTTTTAATTATACGGATGACAAAATCATCTCCTGGTTCAATGAGGAGAATATCTGGATCAACAAAAACATCGGCCGAAGCAAATCCTATGGCGTGGAATTCGATCTGTTTTTTCAACCCACCGATAACTGGATCGTCAACACCAACTTCACCTGGAACCCGGCGGAAATCGATCAGGACCCCTCCAATCCGAGCCAGGAGGGGAATGCGCTTCCTTTTTCGCCTGAATACAAGGCCAACCTGAGTGTTACCTATCAGGTGCCCTTCAATTTCGAGGTGAGCGGTTTTTGCCGGTATTTAAGCAAACAGCAGACCAATGATGCCAATACGGAATACACCACTTCCGGTGAGGCCCGGTATATGCCCTCCTCTTTTGTGGTGGATTTCAAAGGGACCAAACACTTTCCCGTTCAGTGGGGGCAACTCAAGAACATTGACGTGTCGTTGAGTGTGGACAACATTTTTAACGCCGACTATCGCACCTTCTACATTTATGAAGATCCGGGGACGACCGTTTTCGGGGAGGTGAAGTTTTTCTTTTAACAGAAGCAATGGTTTTTTCGCTTAGGCATAATGGCTCACCAGGGGGTTCGTTCGCCGGCATTTTGTTAATGATCTGTCTGATTCTCTCCCTTGGATGTTCGAAGGGAGATAATACTCAAGAGACAGGTCTTTCAGAGTCGACCCTTCGCATCGGGACCACCATGGTGGTGAAACAGACCAATCCGGTGGCCGATTATTATTACAACATTCTGGCCATGGTTATGACGCACGACTCCCTGGTGCGGTTCGACGAAGCGTTGAATCCCGTTCCCCAGTTGGCCGTCAAGTTCGCATCCGATGAAGAAGCCCGGATTTGGACCTTTGATCTCAATCCCGACGCCAGATGGCATGATGGAATTCCGGTAACCCCCGAGGACGTTAAGTTCACCTTTGAATACCTTTCCAAACACCATGTTTCAGGGGGTTGGGCGGGGGAGATGGTTGAAAGAATTGAAACCGATGCTCATCGCGTCATCTTTTACCTCAAAAAACCGTGCAGCCGGTTTTTGATCAATGCGGGCTTTGTGGTGCGGATTTTACCCCGCCATATCTGGGAAACGGTTTCCGACCCCCGTAAGACACGGGCGCCGGGAGTGGCGGTAGGTTGCGGTCCCTACCGACTGGATTGCTTTGATCGAAGCGCCGGAACCATTCGGTTTCGTGTCAATGGCGACTATTACGGTTCTGTTCCCGAAACCGAGCGGGTCGATTTTCGCACCTACGGAACCACCGATCTTCTGGCGCTGGCCATGGGTAAGGGGCGGATCGACCTTTACTATCAGTATGCCTCCGGCATGCCCATTCCCTATGTCAAAAAGCTTGCCCAACTCCCCCACCTGGCCTGCATGACGACGTCTTCAATGGGAATTCCCGCGGTGCTGGGGTTTAATCTCAAAAGCCCGCTGGTTGAAGCCCTATCCGTTCGAAGGACCATTGCCCTTGCCATGGACTATGAACAGATAAACGCTTGCCTCATGAAAGGGGAAGGGCGAATCCCGTCGCCGGGATTGGTGCCGTCGGCATGTTCATTTCAAGCGGATATGGCCTCCTGGAAACAGGATGTTGTCCAGAGTCGGGCCATTTTGAGGGGACTAGGGTGGCGAGACCGGGATGGAGATG
Source organism: Desulfatiglandales bacterium (assembly GCA_963663335.2). GTDB lineage: Bacteria > Desulfobacterota > DSM-4660 > Desulfatiglandales > Desulfatiglandaceae > NaphS2. The sequence continues at coordinate 1,009,042 of CAXXLN010000003.1, forward strand.
GCATTCTGGAAACATCCCAACAAACTCCCGCCGTGCTGACCCTTCTGGTCCGATCCGACCTCTGGGGGGAAAAACAGGTGGTGAAGCTCCTGGCCCGGGACCTTAAAAAGATCGGGCTGGGGCTCCGGGTCCGATCGGCTGATTTATCCACCTATCTGGCCTTTTTAAAGGAAGGGGCCTATGACCTGGTGCTTTTTCGCACCACCCCCTGGGGGATGATGATGCACGCCGGTTCCGGCACCGGATATTTTGACAGCGAAACAACGGGAAACCTCAACCTGTGCCGCCTTGAAGACGCGTCTTTTTCGATCCTTTGCAGCGAGATTCTGAAGAACACCGATTCCAACAGGATCAAGACACTTCATGTTCAGGTGCAGCGCTACTATGCGGAAAAATTGCCTGCCGTGGCCTTGTGCTGGGGCCGGAACTTCTTCCCCTATAACAACGCCTGGCGGGGCTTTCGGATCAACCAGTTGGAAGGAGGGTTGGCGAACCGCTTTTCATGGCGGTTTCTTTCGCCCGCGCCGCGGAAACCGGCCCGGGTTCCATGAGAATGGCGTTTATCCGGGGCAAGATCTGGCGCTACGGACTCGGCATTTTCTTTGTGCTGGGATTGAATTTTTTTATTGTTCAACTTCTGCCGGGGGACCCACTGGTCCATCTGGTGGGTGAAGAAGCCTACTTTCACCTTCAGGGACAAAATCCTCAAGAAATGACGGCGTTGCGCGCCAAGTATGGACTGGACCGCCCCCTCCATGAGCGTTTTCTTTCGTCCATAACGGATACTGTCCGCTTCCGTCTGGGCTGGTCCTATCATTATGGTCAACCCGTGGCCCGGGTTATTTTTTATCGGCTCAAATGGACTCTGGCGCTTCTCTGCCCCGCCCTCTTCGTTTCCGCGGTTCTGGGACTTTTCTTGGGATGTTTGTCGGGACGGCCCGGGAGAAACGCTGCCGACCGGATGATGACGCCCCTTTTCCTGGTCCTCTATGCGGTTCCCGCCTATTGTCTGGCTTTTCTGCTTCTGTTGGCATTCGCTTCCATGGGGGATCTTTTTCCTTTGGGCGGTATGCGGGATGCGGCCAGGGGAAACTCTCTTTCATGGTGGGATATTCTGCGGCATATGGTCCTTCCCCAGACGGTCCTGGTGCTTCACATTACGCCCTATCTGTACATGATCATGCGAAGCGCCGTTCGGCAGACTTTCAGGGAAAATTATGTGATCACCGCTCTCGGCAAGGGCCTCAAACCGAAAAGAGTACTGCTGCATCACGTGCTCTTAAATGCCCTACCATCTTATCTGGCCGCCTTGGCGGTGAATATCGGCTTCATTGCGGGAGGGGCGCTTCTGGTGGAGGTGGTTTTTTCCTGGCAGGGAATGGGATCTCTCATGTACGGGGCGGTCATGAGTAGGGATTACCCTATTCTTTCCGGGTGTTTTTTGGTTCTATCCATTTCGGTCATCGGCGCCAATATGGTGGCGGATATTTTCTGCGCCTATCTCGATCCCAGGATAAGAGATGATGTCGCAGTCCGCTAAAAGAACCGCCCACCTGGCGCCGGCCGTGGTCCTGGGGTGCTTTGTTTTGGCGGCGATTTTCCCGGGGGTTCTGGCACCTGTTTCTCCTGAGATATTGGATCTGCCCTGCATGATGCCCGATGTCCGTCACCCTCTGGGGACGGGGGATATCGGCCAGGATCTGTTGAGCGAACTGATTTATTCGGCGCGCATCAGCCTCTTTGTGGCCTTTTTTGCATCCATCCTGGCCACCTTTCTGGGGATCTTTGTGGGGACCCTGTCGGGATATTTCGGAGGCGTCTTTGACGACTGGTTGATGCGCATAACGGATGTGGTTCTGCTGCTCCCCGCGCTTCCCCTTATCATTCTTCTGGCCGCCTATATGGACTCGGGTCCGTTCGGAATTGCCATGGTGATCGGGCTGACGTCCTGGCCGGCCACGGCACGGGTGGTGCGGACCAATGTTTTGCAGGAGCGGGGAAAGAATTTCATTGGAAGCGCACGGACTTTCGGGGCCGGACATTTTTACGTGATGCGGGTTCACATTCTGCCCAACATCCTTCATATTGTTCTGGCCAAGGGTACGCTCGCCGCGGCATCCGCCATGGTCACGGAAGCCGGTGTGAGTTTCTTGGGCCTGGGGGATCCCCGTTTCAAGAGTTGGGGCGCCATGCTGCACGGAGCATTTACAGGAGGAGGTCTGCTAAACGGCGCCTACGGTTGGTATCTGCCCCCCATTTTCTGTATTTCCGTGACAGTGCTGTGCCTGATCCTCATGGGTCAACGCTTGATTGAAACAGAGGATGAAAAGAGCGGCATCGCAGGCGCTCGAGGTCATGCGCCGTTAAGGCCGTTGCAGCACGAAAAAGGGGGAAGAGTCCAGGTGAAAAACCTCACTGTTTCATTTCCCGGTCCTGACGGAACGGATTTTCGCGCTCTGGATGGGGTGAATCTGACCGTGAAGGAAGGCGAGCGTCTGGCCATTATAGGCGAAACCGGGAGCGGCAAGAGCGTTCTCCTGCTGGCCCTCATGGGCCTTCTTCCCCGAAACACCGCTTTGACGGGAGAGATCCGGTTTCAGGGGCAAGACCTTTGTACCCTTTCGGAGAAAGGGTTTCAGCAGCTTCGGGGACGACATCTGGCCTATGTCCCCCAGGAGGCCGGGCAGGCTTTGAATCCTTTGATGCGGGTGGGGGCTCAGGTAGCGGAAGGGGCGCGGATTCATCAACGGCTCTCCGGGAGAACTGCCATGGATGGCGCCGTCAAGATTTTAGAGCGGATGGGGATACCCCATGCTGCCATGCGCAGCCGGGAATATCCCCATCAGTACAGCGGGGGGATGATCCAGCGGGTCCTGGTTGCCATGGGGTTGATCACGGGGGCTTCTTTGATACTTCTAGATGAGCCCACCAAGGGTTTGGATCCGGAAAACAGAGAGGATATGCTTCGTATCTTAAAAGGGATTGAGGGAAAGACGTTTGTTCTGGTCACCCATGATCTGGTCTTCGCCCGTGGGTTTGCCGAGAGGATCTCCGTGATGCTGGGTTCCTGTCTGGTTGAAACGGCACGGGTGGCGGATTTTTTGATAGACCGCTCCATCCCTACGCTGAAGCTCTTTATAAAGCCCAGCCCCGTTACGGCCTTGAGCTTTCAGTCCCCGATCAGGTGCGATCCATAAATCCGGCGGGGTGCCCCTTTCAATCCCGTTGCGGCAAGGTCATTTCAAAATGCCGGCGCATGCCACCCATGAAGGATATGGGGGACCGCTCCGTGAGATGTTGGCAATATGGTGCTTAAGACCACAGACCTTCACAAGCAATTTCGTGGCCGAGGGCATAAAAGCCGAACCATGGTTCTCAATGGGGTCGAATTTTCCCTGAAACGAGGGGAAATCATGGGGATTGTGGGCGAAAGCGGTGCGGGCAAAACCACCCTGGCCCTCATTTTGTGCGGGTTGCTTCAACCGGACCGGGGGGAAGTGTGGTTAAGCGGTGGGGATGCCTCTGCACGGCCCGAAAGCCATGCGCAGCGAATTCACCGTTTGGTGCAGATCGTATGGCAGCATCCTGAAACCGCCTTCAACCCCCGCTGGAAACTGCGCCGGAGTTTGAAAGAACCCCTGCATATCCGCGGTCTGACCATGGCGAAGGGTTTTTTGGAAGAACAAGTGGTGAACGTGGACTTAAGTCCGGATGTCCTTGACCGGCGGCCCCGCCAACTGAGTGGTGGTGAATTGCAGCGGCTGGCCTTGGCCCGGGCCCTGATTTCGAATCCGGAGGTCATTGTTCTGGATGAACCCACCAGCATGCTGGATGCGCTCACGCAGGCCCGGATTATTTGTATGTTGCTGGATATTCAAAGAAAAACCGGTATCGCTTACCTGTTTATCAGTCACGACATTGATCTGGTTCGAATTTTCTGCAATCGTGCCTATCGGCTTCACGAGGGAAAACTGAAACCTTTGGCGCATGAGGATGGAAATTCCGTCCATAAATGGGGGTGAGAATTTGTCGTCTTTGAAAACCGAAACACCTGACCCTGGAGACTGGGCAAGAAAATGGTCCCGCCAAATGGCCCTCTGGAAACGGAGTAGGAATCAGCGGGATCCCAACTCCAAAGCCTTTTGGAACGGCTTTGATCTCTGGGAGTCCTATGAACCCTACACCCGATACCCGGGTGAACTGTTGACGCCTGTTTTGAAGTGCATTAATTCCCGAACAACAGTCCTGGATGTGGGGGCGGGGAGTGGGGCTCTTGCTTTGCCCATGGCCATGGTGGCTTCTCGGGTTACGGCGGTTGAACCTTCTTCGGCCCAGTGCGGCCGCTTGAAACGAAAAGCCGCGGATTTGGGCCTCACGAATCTGGTGGTGGTGAAAAATACATGGGAAGAGGTGAGCCTTGAAACTCTGGGATGCCACGACATTGTGACCGCGGGGTATTGCCTGTTCATGGAAGATATAGAAGAGGCGCTGTTGAAAATGCATGCTCTTTGCCGCCGCAGGATTTTCCTGGTGCATCCGGCGGATCATGACTTCATGGGGATCATGGGCCAAATCCGGGATCGCCGAACCGCTTTTCCCGGGGTCCATATGCTTCTGAACCTGTTGCAGGAAATGGGTTGGGAAGTTCAATGCCGGATTTTCACCCGCCGCTTCGAACTTCCCCTTGCCCTTCAGATTGAAATGCTCCGCTACGCCCGGGGGTTTGAAGCGCGGGAGATAAAGAGGATCGAAGCCTACCTTCGGAACACCGGACGGCTCTTTGTGCGGGAGGATGAAACCTGGGTGCGTAGACGCTACGCTGATGCGCTGATATCCTCTTTTTTCTGAGTATTCGGTTTGCGAACAAAGGGTATCGTTATTGAATTCGGAATCTCCGGGGATGTTCGGTATCTCTATCGTATTTTCCAGTTTGACAAACATCCATGGGTTCAATACTTTCTGCACGGTTTACAAAGAACGCCTTCCAAGGAGCGCTCTCATGTTTCGATCTTTTCGTTTTACCTGAAAAAGCGGCAACTTGCCCAGCCCGGTACGGGCTGAGTTTCGTTCAGGGGGAAAGGTTGAACCCGTTGTCGTCTCAATGATTTGAAAAAAAATCAGACCTCCCGTGACCGCTTTATCCCCAGTGAACGGATACGCATCAGGAGTGGTCGACGGATAGGCTTATTTTCGGAAAGGAGAAAACCGATGAGTGAAGAATACCGAAATATGTGGAAGGATTTGGGGCTCGACCTTGAGGCCCATGATATGTTGCTGGAAGTTCTGGGGAAAGGGTATGAGGATATCTACCTGGCCCAGAAGGAACGTCCTGAAGGCATGACCTATTTTGACTTTGTCTTGAGCGAGGTGCACGGCCTTCGCATCAAGGAATTGATGGATGAAAAGGCGGCGGGCCGAAAGGTTATCGGATCTTTCTGTGTTTTCGTGCCCGAGGAGATTGTGCGGGCCGCCGACGCCACGCTGGTGGGGCTGTGCACCGGCGCCGATTTCGCCACCGAGGAGGTGGAGAAAATACTTCCCCGCAATACCTGCTCTTTGATCAAATCCGCCTTCGGTTTCAAGCTGGGAAAGGTGTGCCCCTATATGGAGTCGGCGGACATGATCGTCGGCGAAAATACCTGCGACGGCAAGAAAAAATCCTATGAAACCCTTCAGCATCTGGTCCCCAATCTCTATGTGATGGATCTGCCCCAAATGAAATCCGCCGAAGGGCGCGCCCTTCTTCAGGCGGAGTATTTCCGCTTTAAGGAGGCGGTTGAAGGATTGACCGGGGTGACCATCGATGCGGAAAAACTCAAGAAAGGCATCTCCATCGTCAACAACAAACGGGCAGCGATTCACAGGCTTATGTTGCTCAGAAAGGCGGACCCCGCACCCATCTCCGGGCTCGATGCCCTTCTGGCCAATCAGGTCTTTTTCTATGACGATCCAGTTCGATATACGGATTCCGTCAATAAAATCTGTGATGAGTTGGAAAAGCGAATCGAAAGGGGAGAAGGGGCCTTTCCCAAAGGTGCCCCCCGGATTCTCATGTCCGGTTGCCCCATGGCGGTCCCCAACTGGAAATTGCCGTGGCTCATCGAGTCGTCCGGTGCGGTGATTGTGGGAGAGGAATCGTGTGTGGGAGAACGGGGGACTCGAAATCTCACGGATGAGAGCGGCGGCACTGTTCAAGAACTCATGGAAGCCATTGTGGACCGTCATTTCAAGGTGGATTGCGCTATTTTCACCCCCAACCCGGACCGTCTTGCCCATGTGGAGGAGATGTTCAACGAATACAAGGCGGACGGCGTCATCCATTACGGGCTTCAGTTCTGCCAACCCTATATCGCCGAATCCATGCCGGTTGAAAAGGCCCTGGAAGAAAAGGGAATCCCGACCCTGCGTATTGAAACGGACTACGGCATGGAAGACGTTGGGCAATTGAAAACCCGGGTGGAAGCCTTTATGGAACTGCTGAAACCGTAGGAGGGGTAAGGAAATCATGCGGCATGCGGGTATTGATATCGGTTCCAGAACCATAGAACTGGTGGTGTTGAAAGACGGCGACATTATTACCGCCGAGCAGACGGATACGGGCTTTGATCCAATGACCCAGGCCAGGGAATTGCTCAACGGTATCGCTTTTGACCGGATCATGGCCACCGGTTACGGTCGGAATCTCTTTGAAATTGCCTTTGATGCACCGACGGTGACGGAGATCAAGGCCTACGGGGTGGGGGTGAGCGCTCTCATCCCGGAGGCCAGAACCATTCTGGACATCGGAGGACAGGACAGCAAAGCCATCGCCTTAAACGGCCTGGGGGGCGTGAAGAAATTTGAAATGAATGACCGTTGTGCGGCCGGAACCGGAAAATTTCTGGAGATTATGGCGCGAACCCTGGGGTTTGAACTGGAAGAATTCGGTTTGGAGGCGCTCAAAGCCGCCAATTACCTGCACATCAACAGCATGTGTACGGTTTTTGCGGAATCCGAGGTCACCTCCCTTGTGGCCCGGGGCGAGGACCGAAGGTCCATTGCCCTGGGGCTTCATCAGAGCGTGGTCCGTCGCGCTGTCGGCATGATTAAACGGGTCTCTTCAGAGAGTCCCGTTGTGTTTGCCGGCGGAGTGGCCAAAAACCCCTGTATGCGCCGATTGTTGGAGGAGGTTTTAAAACAGGAGGTGATCGTCCCGAAAGATCCCCAGATGGTGGGGGCATTGGGGGCGGCGCTGCTGTCCGGCCGGATGAAAACCTGAAACTGAAATAATTAAACCAATCCCCAAAAAGTAATGTGAAAATCTTCCCCTCTCTTTTCCTCCCCCAAACCTGATGCCAGTTTCCCCGTAGAATTCATAGGTATATGGTTTTGCGATTGATATATGGGCAGGATCAAATTACAATATCAATCTGATCTCAGATTCCAAAGCCTTTGTCCCGTGCTGTTTCGAGATTCTACAATGAACTGAACAAAATCCGGGTCAGGAATTCCTGACGTCGCTATCTCAGGATTTACCTTGAACTGAAGTTGCTGAAGCGCTTTTGAATGCGGCTGGTTTACACTGTCTTGGCCGCCAGAAGCGGAAACGTGGCCATTCAAATCAATAAGAGATGATCAGGAGGCTGAGAAAAAGATGGCGCAAGGTCTGGATGTTATTATTGTGGACGATGATCCGAGTGTTTGCCAAACTCTGGAAGAAATCATCACAAAATTTTATGTCTGGGGGGAGGTTCTCAGTTTTACCGATGTGGATGAAACAGTGTCTTACTGCCTGAAACGGGATATCGGGATTGCGGTTTTTGTGATAGACGTTTTTCTGGGTACAGAAACCGGGTTCTCATTTCTTGATGCCATCGAAGACGCTTTTCCATCCGCTCATGAAGACACGATAATGATTACCGGAAATGCCAGCGATGAAGTCGTCAATACGTGCGTTGCTTCAGGAATTAACCATTTGTTGGAAAAGCCCGTTAAGCCGTATGCTTTACAGCTTGGAATTCGGGCGGTGGTGGAAAAGTATCTCAAATTTGCCAAGAAACTCATGCAGAATCCGGAGTTTGCCGACACCGTTGCAGACCTCTAACGAAAGACCTAAAGAAACTGTGATGTGGGAGTTTGCGAGATTCGTTTGTCCGGATCTTGCGGAGAGATGAAATGAATCACGACGATGAAAAACACGCAAGGCTTAGGAAGATTGTAGCAAGGGTCAGAACCTCGGAGATTTGCTCCATCAGGAACATCGTATCGAGGGTTATCAAAATCATTAATGACCCCGAATCTACCGTAATGGACCTCACGGAAATCATCCGAATCGATCCTGCGTTAACCGGCAAACTGCTTCAGTTGGCAAACTCTGCCTACTATGCTCCGCAAAAGAAAATTTGCGAGATACAACAGGCAATGATTTGGGTGGGATTCGATACGTTGAAAGAACTGGCAATGAGACAAAAGATTTGTGAGGTCTTCCAGGGAGAGAGCCCCGTTCAGGGGTTTTCGAGAACCTTGTTGTGGAAGCATTGTGTTGCCGTTGCCATGCTGGGGAAAATGATTTTCAGAAGAGAGTTCGGGGAAAAGGGAGAAGAAATATATGCCGCTGGTTTGCTGCATGACATCGGAATTATAGCAATGGAGCAATTTTGCCAAAACGATTTCAAAAAGATTATCAACAAAACAAAGAATGAAGGTCGGGAACAGACAGCGGCAGAGAAAGAGGTGCTTGGATTTGATCATGCCGAGATCGGCCAGGCAATCACCGATGATTGGGATCTCCCGCAAGAGTTGTTCCAAATTATAGGGGGACACCATACTCCGGAAACCAATCCTCAGGAGTTTTTAAGGATCGGTTCAACATTGTATGTGGCCGATTATGTGTGCCAACAAAGACATTTCGGGTACCAAAATACAGCTTCTCCGAATGAAAAACGCTTTAAAAGATGTTTAAGAAATCTGGGTCTGACTTCTTATGCCCTTGATCTGATTTTCGCCGATGTTGAATCGGAAATCCATAAAATGGAAGAACAGGGGTTATTATAGCCATGGCGAGTTCTGATGATGTGACGGAAATGGAGAGCCGGATACTCTATTTGGAGACAAAGGTAAGGCACTTGACCAACGACCTTCGCGTTACCGGAGATGAGCACGAAATTGCGTCGGCCGGCTACCTTGAAATCTACTCAAATATGGAGAAGATCATTCATGACCGAACCAAGGCGTTAACCCAGACGGCGGAGGAGCTGAGGAAGAGTGAGGAGAAATATCGGAACATTCTTGAGAGCATGGAAGAGGGGTATTATGAAGTTGATCTTGGCGGCAACTTAACTTTTGTTAACGACGCAATGTGCAGAATCATCGGGTATTCCAAAGAAGAATTGCGGGGGATGAATAACCGGGGATTTATGACTGAAGAGACCGGCAAGAAGGTATTTAAAGCATTTAAAGAGGTATACACCACAGGGAAATCCGACAAAAGTCTGGAATGGGAATGTTTCAAAAAAGATGGAACCAAAGGGTATGTTGAGTCTTCCGTATCTCTTATGAAAAATTTAGAGGGTAAGCCGATAGGGTTTCGAGGCGTAGCACGGGATGTCACCAAAAGAAAGATGATGGAAAGGGAATTGGTCCGGACCAAAGATTTCTTGCAGAACATATTTGATGGCTCCATAGATGGCATAACCAGTACGGATCTGGAAGGGAACGTCCTTTTTGCCTCTTCAAGGGCAAAAGATATCTTAGGTTACGAAAGAGATGAGCTTGTCGGCGAAAAAGTATACGGAAACTATGAAAATGGTGTAGACGATGCCAAAAAGATCATGAAGGCTTTAGAGGAAAAGGGTGAATTGAGGGAGCATGAGATACGATGTAAAAGAACGGATGGGGAATTGATAGACGTAAGCCTCTCTGCTTCATATCTGAAAAACGACAGAGGCGAAGTCATCGGAACCATCGGGATCTATAAGGATATAACTGAAAAAAAACGCCTCGAAACCCTGTTCAAGCGAATCCAGAACATGGAAGCCATTTCCACCTTGGCCGGAGGTATTGCCCATGTATTCAACAATACCCTGATGGGGATTACGGGAAATATGGAACTGCTGAGGATGGATTTACCGAAAGAAACGATCATGGACGACTACTTTGGAAAAATGAAGGGCGCTGCTCACCGCATGTCCCGCCTGACGGACCAACTGTTGGCCTATGCCGAAGGCGGGAAATATCGGCCAACGGAATTGGCTTTAGGGGATTTTGTCAGAGAAACACTCCCTATTCTGGAACACACCCTCAGCCCTGAAATCACTGTGGAGACCGATCTTCCGAGAGATATCGCTTACACAACGGCTGACTCCACTCAGATGCAGATGGTCCTGTCTGCCATATTGGCCAACGCAAAGGATGCCATACAGGGCGAGGCGGGTCATATCAGGATCACCGTCAGGAACGACGTGTTGGACGAAGCGTTCACGGAACACTGTCCCGGTCTCGAGGCGGGTCCCTATGTGTGCCTAACCGTCGAAGATGACGGCAGGGGGATGAATGAGGAGGCAAGAAACAGAATCTTCGATCCTTTCTTTACCACAAAATTTGAGGGCCGCGGGATGGGCATGGCGGCGGCTTATGGCATTGTTCGGAACCATGATGGGTGGATCACCGTTGAATCTGAATTGAACAAAGGCACGGCAGTGAGAATCTGGTTGCCCGCCATCGAGGTCGAGCCGAAAGCAGCAAGGGAGGAAGGATCCAAGCCGGTTGCCTGTACGGGGACTATTCTGGTAATCGAGGATGAAGAAGATGTTATGGAAATAGCACGGGCATTCCTGAAAAGACTGGGATACCGGGTATTGGAAGCCGGCACCGGGAAAAAAGCCATTGAGATTGCCGAGACATTTTCAGGTGAAATCGATCTTGCGCTATTGGACATAAAGCTGCCCGACATTCCCGGTGACAAGGTCTATTCTCTCATCATGAAAGCCAGGCCGAATCTGAAGGTTGTTGTCTCCAGCGGCTATTCCATAGATGGTCCCGCCAGAAAGATCCTCAATGCAGGGGCCCAGGGTTTTGTCCAAAAACCTTTTCCCCTTCAAACGCTATCCGAAAAACTCAAGATGGCATTGGAGGAGAATAACCCGTAACATCACCACCACGGAAAAATGAAAAGGAAAAAGTCCTAAGGTTTTTCTTGACCAAACAATATAGGGTAGAATATTCTAAAACGGAGTATATTGCCGGGCCTGGAAGAAGAATGAGAAAGGTGTTTTCATATGAAATGAGGGTCGAATATCATGAATGACATTTACGAACAATTAAAAGGACGGGCGCTTGATTTATGGCGGGAAGAGGGACTTCTAAAAGAAAAGGTTCACATCCGCGCAAGGGCACTCACCACCAGGGAAGCCATCGGGGATCCCGAACATCAGGATTTTCCCATACAAAAGGGGAAAGAAAAGCTCATGCAGGCCAGTTTCAAGGATGCTGGGGGACAGGCGTTTACGGACCGGTACGGTGATTATGAAGGGACCCTTAAGCAGGTCCTGGATCTGCCATTGGAAAACAACCATCAGAGGGCCGTTTTTGTGGCTTCCCTCAATGCGGTGCTGAGGCATCTCGGTCTAATCGAGGGAACAATCCACTGCCGGGACGAGGAACCCGTTCAATGCGGCAAAGCCCTGATCCCCTATCTGAAAGATCGCTACAGCGGCGCCAAAATTGCGCAAGTGGGGTTTCAACCGCGCATGGTGGAAAACCTGTCAACCGTACATCCTTTGCGGGTTCTGGATATGGACCCGGACAACATCGGTGAAATAAAGTTCGGGGTAACCATCGAAAGTGCGGACCATACCATTGATGCGGCCAACTGGGCCGACCTTCTCCTGGTCACGGGAACAACCTTAGTCAACGGAACCATTCCGCCAGTATTAGGAAACAAGCCGGTCATCTTTTATGGAACGACCATTGCGGGCGCGGCACACCTGATGGGTTGGGAACGGTTCTGCCCCTGCAGCCGTTAGAGGAAGATCATGGGAAAACAATTATCTTTTTTCCGTGGATCGATCCTGATTTCAAGCCTCTTTTTTTTCTTGACTTTCGGGTGTTTCGAAACGGTTTTTTCAGCGGAACTGCTCCTTTTTGTGGGAGCGGGTCTTCGTCAGCCCACGGATCGTCTGATCCGGACTTTCCAGGAAGAGACCGGTCATTCGGTAAACGTCACCTATGCGGGAAGCGGCCAACTGCTGTCGAGCATCCTGGCATCGGGTCAGGGAGACCTGTTCATGCCCGGCGCCTTTTTTTATATCCGGAAACTCAAAGAAATGGGCCGAATCCATTTTTCTAAGAACCTGGTGGCCCATACCGCCGTGGTGGGCGTCAATATTCGCAAGGGGAATTCGGTCCGCTCTTTTGACGAGCTGGCCCGCCCGGGTCTTCGCGTGGCGCTGGGAGATCCGAAGGCCATGGCCTTCGGGCGGATGGCCCAGACCATCCTCTCCCGTTCTCCCCTGAAAGATGCCATCCTTAAAAATGTGGTCGTATACGGCGCCACTGTCAAACAACTTGCCCTGTATGTGGCCAGAGGGGACGCGGATGCCGCGATTATCGGAAGAGCCGACGCCTTTCAATTCCGCGATAAGATCCGGATCGTCCCCATTCCCCCAGCGTACTTTCAACCCGAAACCATCGCCATTGCGGTTTTGAAAGATTCCAAAAATCTGGAGGCCGCATCCCTGTTCTGCCATTTCATGGCCTCGAACCGGGGTATTGCCGTTTTTGAGGATTTCGGCTTTCTGCCCCTGTCATCGGGAGAGGCGCCCAAAGGAAATCCATGAATCGAGTGTTTGTGCTCCCCCTTCTGGTGTTGTGCCTTTTTACGGCAGCTGTGCTGTTGGCCCTTTTCTTTCAACTCTCCCCCGGTGAAATCGTTCATGCGCTGGCCTCGGAAGAGACCCGCTTTGCACTCTGCCTCAGCTTGACGACCTCCATCACTTCCATCTTTCTGGCGCTGATCCTGGGAGTGCCCACCGGGTATTTCCTGGCCCGAACCGCCTTTCCCGGAAAGCAGATCCTGGATACGTTTCTGGATCTGCCCCTGGTCATACCGCCCCTGGTGGCCGGGGTGGGGCTCCTTTTCCTGTTCGGGCGGGATATGCTGGGTGAGGGATTGGAAAAATGGGGCATCCACATCCTTTTTACGCCGTGGGGGGCGATTCTGGCCCAGTCGTTTGTGGCTTGTCCCATTGTCATGAGAACCAGCCGGGCGGCCTTTGAACGATCGGGATACCGGTACGAATGGGCCGGGGCCACCCTTGGGCTGCGTCCTTCCCAGGTCTTTTTTCAAATCAGCCTTCCATTGGCCCGGCAGGGGATTCTTGCGGGAACGATTCTGGGGTGGACCCGTGCCATGGGGGAGTTCGGGGCGACACTTATGGTGGCGGGCGCCATCCGGTTTAAAACGGAGACCCTGCCCACCGCAGTGTACCTGAATATCTCCAGCGGGGAATTGAGCACGGCCCTTTCCTGCGCGTGGGTCCTCATGGCCACGGGATTCGTTTTTCTGCTGACGCTTCGATGGATCGGGCACGCCCCCCGGACTGAAATTTCGACTCCCGTGTCGTGACCATGGCGGTTATCACCTTACAGAACGTTCAAAACAGCATCATCAAAGGGCTTTCCCTTCATATCAAGGATGGGGAGCTCTTTGTACTGGTGGGACCGTCGGGCGCGGGCAAGACCACCCTGCTGAATATGGTGGCCGGCCTTGTTCCCTATGAGGGGCGGATTCTGGTGGACGGAAAGTGTATTAACGGTCTTCCTCCTTTCAAACGGAACATCGGTTATCTATTCCAGGACCTGTTGCTCTTTCCGTATATTTCCGTGAAGAAAAATATCCTGATGGCCCTTAAGAGGCTCGGCATCGGCAAGCGGCAAAAGCAGGAGCGGGTGCTGGAAATATTGGAGATTTTTAACCTGGCGCCTTTGGCGGAACGGCTGCCCGGAGAGCTGAGCGGCGGTGAGAAACAGCGGGCGGCACTGGCCCGAGCCCTGGTTGCTTCTCCGAAAATTCTGCTGCTGGACGAACCTTTCAGCAGTCTTGATTTTCGAACCGCACGCTACCTTCGTCTTGAGCTGAAGCGGATTCAGGCCAAACTCGGAACCACCATGCTCTTTGTCACCCACAACCTGGAAGAAGCACGGGATCTGGGCGATCGCATGGGTGTTCTGACCGAAGGTATTCTGGAGCAGGTGGGAAGTGTGCGGGAGATCATGCTGCACGGAGAAGATTCCCCATCCGGTTTCTTGGAAAAACCCAATGTGTTGTCCTGCAGGTATTTAAAAAGCCTGGGAAACGGGCTGATACAAGTTCAATGGGCCGGTCAGCAGTTGTTGGTTCCGGAAGATGGTGGAAAACCGTTTAACAGAGTGGCCATTCAACCCGGGCAAGTTTACATTTCTCCGCATCTACCACCGGGACCGCAAGTAAACCGATTCCAAGGCCGGATCATGGAAATCAGGCATGTTAGGGGAATAGCCCACGTGGAGGTACGGGTAGGTGGCCAGCGGGTGCACGCACAGATGACGACGCAACAGGCTCAGTCCCTTTCTCTATCTCCCGGTGATCCCGTTTACGGAATTCTCAAGCTTCGGGCTCTTCATGGGTGCTGAATTCGAAGCATTTCAACCGGGCAACGCCTCAGGGCCGGAGATTGGGTCCAGACCATCTGAAAAGCTGATGGCCCGGGGTAAAATGCCTTGACAGAAATTGTTTCGTTTTGTAAGTTTCGGGAAAAATCACGGACCGAAGTTCCGTAACTTTAACCCGTATTCACCATGTCAATAGGCCACGAAGGCACGTTCTCAGAAGGGAAAAATGCCGTTGTGGCTTTTTTTGTTCAGAAACAATCCCGGTTGTCTTTTTAGACAACCCGGAACAGGAGGGTTCCGACGCTTGGAAAAGCGCATCTGTGTTATTGATGGTCAGGGGGGTGGCATCGGTGCAACTCTGATCAGGTACCTGAGCGAGGCTCTGGATGAAACCGTTTATCTGGTGGCGCTGGGGACGAACGCCGTGGCCGTGGCAAACATGCTGAAGGCCGGCGCCAACAGGGGGGCATCCGGGGAAAGCGCCATTTGCCGGGGGATTGAGGGAGTTGAGTGTATTATCGGGCCGGTGGGTATTTTGTGGGCCAATGCCATGCTGGGTGAGATAACGCCCAGGACGGCCGAAGCCATCGCTTCAAGCCCTGCTCGGAAGATATTGCTCCCGCTTTCGCAGGAACCGGTGGAAATCGTGGGGCAATCCCGGGAACCCTTGCCCCATCTAGTACAAAAAGCCGTTCTTATGGTAAAGGAGGTACTCAAAAATGTGTGAGGCCAATGCATATTTCCGTGATAAAGGTGAAGAAGTGTTGATCATGAATTCCGTCGAAACAATGGAACCCGACGGGGATGGCGTCTGGCGATTGACCGATCTGTTCGGGGACCGGAAAACCGTGGAGGGGCGTATCAAAGAGATGAACCTTGTGAACCATCGGATTTTCTTTGAGAGATCGTGAAGCCGGTTAATCGCCCCTCAGGCGGCGAATTCGCAGGTGTTGTCCACCGGTGGCTCCGGAAAAGCATTGGTGCGCGCAGGAAATCCACTCCCTTGGCAATCCGAATCTATGGCGTTTTTTGATGGATTTTCCGGACTCTCCACCACATGAGCCATCCTGAAATGCCGAAAATAATGCCCAGGCCCGAAAGGGCTTTTGCATACAAAGAGAGTGAATTCCGGTTTGAAGGGGCAGCCACGGGGCCTGATGTGGGAGAACTATCCCTGCCAACGGGAACCGCCATCTTGAGCCGGTGCCCCATTCCATCATCAACGGTCACTTCCCAATCTCCATCCCTATCCGGAAAGAAGCAGAACCGGCCGTTTCGGTCGGTTCTGCCCGTTTGAAAATCCATTTCGCCGGAAGGTGGGCGTATGGTCGTTGCGGCATAGCTCATGACGTCATTATTGCTGTAACGGGCCGTGACCGTCATGACCCCGGTTTCCGCGGTAATCTCTCCCTCGACCCCGTGGGCCGAAAGCCCGCAGGGAATCAATAGAAGCGTTATGGAAAGCAAAATACTATTTGGCCGGACCCAGCTTTTCATCAAAAATCTCCCCCCGATCAAAATCCTGCCAGTAGGCGATTGAAAGTTTTCGGATATGGGCAAAATACGACTTGTTCAAGCCACCGAATTGCCGGATGGCCGCCTTGATATCGGCCTTGATTTTCTCCTGCCATTCCCTTTTCAGTGTCAGGTCAAGCCGCTCCTTTCGGTAGATGAACGTTGCCGACGGCCTTGGATTTGTGCCGTCAATCCCAATGGTTCCCCGACCCAGACTGGCGCCGGTAGACACCTGAAGCCCATCGTTCATGCAACTGAGCGGCGGTTTGTTTCCGGCATGGGAAACCACCTTTAAAACATCAAATGGCGCATCCAGAATTTCCCTGGCCCTGACACCCATTTTGGCGCCTACCAGGGAGTATATGCCCAGGTGCCGGTGCAATTCATGGGTGAGAACAGCGGCCTTCCATTCTTCGACGCCGTATTGGCCGATGATCCGGTTCACATGGGGGGCCACATCCGGCTTGAACATGGAGGGATCATGGGGGAACGTTTTCAGCACCACCGCTTGACGGGGATCCAGGTGGGCGTCCGCCGGGTACCCCAGACATCCTAGATAGGCCCTGGATACTTCTTCCGGGTCAAAATCCTTCAACCTCATGAGGTGTGCGTGCGCCGGGGCGGGCCCCACCTTGAAAAGCTCGGGGTTTTCCAGATAAATCACAGCGTTTTCATCCCAAATCATGAGATGCTGTTGATCGATGGCTTTTTGAACGTCAGCGCCCCTATGAAGAGTGGATACCAGTTGCGCCGCCGGGGACCCAATCATGTCAATTTTTTCAAGCAGGTTTCGATCAAAGGGATGAAGATCCTTTTCGGCCGGGTGAATGCAATAGACGTCCATGCCCGATGCGAAAACCGTGGATGCGGCATCAATATCCCGGGCCGTATTCCAGCCGGGGTTGGCGCTTTGGGGGTGATCCCCGAAATAGATGACGCGGGAAATTTTGCTTTTGATTTCCGGGTTCCGGCGAGTTGCCTCGGCCAGGTTGGTCATGGGACCGAGGCAGAGATAGACAACCGGTGCGGGTTGCGCCTTCAGTGCTTCCAAAATGGCCGTGGGCGCGTCCTTTTCCGCAACCGACCGGGAAGGGGGGGGGCAATTATCCGGCCACTGTATATTTTCAGACAGTGACCGAAACATGGGTGGCGGCATAGGAGAGGCTTTGCCCATGGCCACCGGAATGTGGTTGCGGTCAAGGCATGACAACAAAATTTTGAGATTGGCCGTCCCCTTTTCAGGGGATGAAACGCCGTCCGAAACCACAATGAGGGGAATGTCCACCATGTGGGAATTGAGCAGCATGATCACGGCCCGCATGTCATCCAGGGCCACGTCCGTGTCCACCACAACCGGCACCCGGTAGGTGTGGGCATGGGCAAAATGGGGGAGAAAAAAACAGGTAAGGGCCAGAAGACAAATAACGGCGGATTTTTTGAAGAACATTTTAAACCTCATAACTCTCTTTTTTTTGAAGCGTTTCTCCCGGGTTCCCGGGAGGAGCCATAAGCGGAAGTCGGTTCCGCAAGGAAGCACGCGGTGCTTTCCTGTTGAAGCAATAAAAAATGAGTACACCACTCAGGATCGTGCCCGCTCCGCAAATGGCGGCCAGCGGATTGGCATATATGGAAAATAGGATGATCCAGAGGTTGCCCAATATGAACAGAATCGGCGTGAACGGATATCCGAAAGTCCTGTAGGAACTTTCCGGATGACGTCCTTTGACCCTGATCACCATCATGCCCAGAACCGTGAGCATGGCAAAGATGGAGAGAGTGAAACCGATATAGATGAGCAGTTTTTCAAAAGAGGATGTGAGAACCATGAACGCGGCGATGGCGGCCTGCAGCATGATGGCTTGGCCGGGTGTTCGGCGCCTTTGGTTTACCCGCCCGAACCGCTTGAAGAACAGATGATCTTTGGCCATGGCATAATAAACCCTCGGGCCCGCCATGATCATGGCACTGATAACTGACAGAAGACAAAAGGTGATCGCTCCGGAAAAGACTTTTTCAACGCCGCCACCGAAAAGGGCGAAGGCGGATTTCGCACCCACTTCCATGACGCCTTTCATTTCCGAAACGGGCAGACTATAAATGAAGACGATGTTTAAGAGCAGGTAGAGCACCATCACAAACAGCGTCCCCCAGAACAGGGCGCGAGGTATGTTTTTTGCGGGGTTTTTGATTTCGGCTCCCAAATAGGCGGCTGCGTTCCAGCCGCTGTAGGCAAAGGAAACAAATATGAGGGAGCTTGCAAATGCCGTTGAGAAAATGGAATTTAGCGGGGTTTCCACGGAAAAATGAGCCATGGAGCCATTCCCCAGGGTCAGCCCGGCGACAATAAAAATGAGGATTATGGCGATCTTGAAGCCGGTCAGAAGATTCTGTACACGGCTGCCCAGAAGGAGATCATAACATTGAATTACCGAGAATAACAGGATGATGCCCAAGGCAAGCAGGGTAATGGGCGAGACATTGAAAAAAGTGGATTCAAAAAGGAAGCGTGCGGGTTCCGGACCAGGCTGTTCGGGAAAACGCGGAAGAAATACGATGCAAAAGCGATGGCCGCGGCGGCAATGGGTGCTGAAAAACCGACCACCAGGGAAATCCATCCCGAAAGAAAGCCCATGAGTTTGCCGAAGCTTTCCCGCAAAAAGACGTATTCGCCGCCGGCTTGGGGGAACATGGCCCCCAACTCTCCGTAGCAAAGTGCGCCGCAGAGCGCCAGGATGCCGCCCATGAACCAGCACAACAACATGGCCTTGGGGCTCCCCAAGGTCCCCATGATAAATCCTGACGTGGTGAATATCCCGGTGCCGATCATGTTGGCCACCACGAGGATTATGGCGGACCCTACGACCGAGGTCCCTTTTCAAGTCTTTGTGAATGGGGTTTTCGGATTTCATGTCTGCGCCTTGCAATGCAAGCATTACTTCACGTCAAAGGTGAGCGTGGCATTGTACTTTTGCATGTCGCATTCCTTTTTGTCATAATAGAAAATTTCATGGGTCACGGAAACAAACCATTCTCCCTTTTCCGAAAGAGCGATTTCTGCAATCCCGTTTTCATCGGTTTTGACCGTCATGGCAAATGTGAAGGGCTGATCCGAAAACCCGGCGTAGGTGGCATGGACTTCCGCGTTGGCAAGGGGGGCGCCATTGAACAACACCTTTACGGGAAACTCAGAACCCCGTTTAAGGTCCAACGGGTTTTCCATTGCAATGATTTCAAGGGGGTCTCCGACCGGTTTAAGCGGTATTTCCACCGGTTCTCCGGCACAAAGATAGGTTTTGCCCCGAAGGTCGTAACGGAAGCAGGAGAGCACCTGTTCAAAGCGGCTCTTGGGACCCATTTTGTACCCTTTTGTGGTTTTGCTCACAAATCCCGGATGGACATTTCCGGAAATCACATAAACGCCCTTTTCGGGCGATACAAATTCAAACAGGGTTTTTGAAATCCGTTTCAAGGGGATTTTTCTTCCGTCCGGTGCCAGGGCAAACACCTCGTTCAACATCCCCTCTTTGATTTCCGTACTTTCAGGGAATTTGTGTCCCCAACCCAGTTCAATTTTCACCGGTTCATTGACGCCATACCCGTGGCCATCCATATTGAACCACAGGGAATGGGCGCCCGCCAGGCTGCCGAAGCAAAGAAACAGCGACAGCAAGGCAATCTGAAACGCCTTTTTCATTTAAATGGTCCTCCATTTTTTTGCGAAAATCACAGATGCTCGAAAAACACTCTTTTATGGATTGTTTTTCCCCAATTCCTTCTGAGATCGTCTCATGGCGTCTTCGTAGGGTTTGCCTTCAAGAAACCGGCCCACGAATAAGAGTCCCATGAATTTCTCTTTGTCTTTTGAAAGCTTTTCCGGCATATCCCCCACGGTACCCCGGAGGATCCGTTCCTTTTCCGGATAACCGGCCCAGAAAACCACGGCACAGGGTGTATCCGGGGGAAAGCCGGCATTGAGCGCCTTAAACAGTGTTTCAGGCTCCCAGAGGGCCATATAGAAAATCAGGGTCGAAGGGTATTTGCCGAGAGCCTTGAGGATTGCCTGTTCTTTCCCTCCCCAGCGCATCAATGAGAAGGGGGAGGTCTGGATAACAAAATGGCTGTCATGGGCGGGGATGGTACTTTTTTTGAGGGCCGCCATGGCTGCCGCGTCGCATCCCATACCCGGAATGATAATCACATCTTCGGGGTCAAACTGCTCCGCATACCAGTGACTGGGACCATATAGACAGGGGTTGCCGTGGTCCATGAGGCCTACGTCTTTCCCCCGGGCCAGTGCATCCTTGATTCTGGCCACCCGTGCATCACGGATTTCAAATCGTTCCTTCTTAAATGCCGCCAGTTCCGTCTCATCCAGCTTCCACATGCTTTTTCCCCTGTAGTCCCAGATGTCTGTCCAGGGATCGAACAGGACGGGTTTTTGGCCCACATATTCGGCAAACAGATTGACATGCTTTTGAGGCGCCACGATGACATCCATCCCCCTGAGTGTATCGAGGGCCTGAAGGGTGGCGGTCCGAGGACCCGCGGGTCCGGTGCCGATGACGTACAGATGGCCTCGCCCTCCCCAGGCGGCGGCCGGGGACGGCAATACCCATCCCGCCGCCAGGACCAGGCAGACGATGGCAAACCAGGTTGAAATGCGTTTATTGATGAAATATTTCATGATCTTACCTCATTCTTTTGCTATTTTAAAATCGGGCGCTCAGGAGAAACCCCCAAACATATTTAGGCATGCTGTATCCCGCTTGTTCTTGGTAATTGGCCCCCGTAAAGTTGTTGAAGTAGGTTTCGGCCCGCCAGTTGAGGCCGGCAAAACGAAATGACTGCTGAAAGCCCATGTCAAAAGTGATGTAACTGTCCAGATCTTCCGTACCCGGCTGCTGGGTCTTTCGTTCATCCACGAAAATGCTGCTCAATTGAACCAGCCCGCCCCTCCATACCTTATAGTTGCCCAGAAACTTGACTTTGTTCTGAGGCAGGAGCGCGGGAAGATAATATGACCAATCCTCCTCGAACCCGGTATCGTCCGCATTGTAGTTCTGATAGTTGTAGGAAAGGGTTCCCTGGAACCGGCCCAGTCGAAGGCTCGCCTCGATTTCACCGCCCCAGAGTTTGAAGTGGGGAATATTGTAAAGACAGTCGCTCCCGATGCCCGTTCCGGGAGACGTGATGCCGTTGTCGTTGATGAAGTCCTGAATGTCATAGTAGTATATGGCGGCTCTCAGGTTGATGGGGTCCATGTCCTGAATCAGGCCCAACTCGTATTCCCAGGCCGATTCCGGTTTTAGGGTGGGATTGTCCTCGGACGCGCACCGCGCCCACCAGTAGTAGTCTCAGGGACACGGCAGTCGATAGGACCGGCTCACCGCCGCATAAAGGGCCGTTTCATCGGTGGCCTGAAAGTCGGCTCTCAGGCTGGGGTAAAACCCTTCGTCCGTCTCCGTATTGCCGGCCACGGGCCATCCCTTTCCGAACTGGGAATAGTAGGTGTTCATATCCACATGGTAATAGCGAACCCCCGGCGTAATCCGCCAGCGGTCCCCGATGGTGATTACGTCCTGGATGTACCCGGAGTTGACCCGGAAGAGATCCGAAATTTCACTGGGGGCGCCCAGAAGCTGATATTCGTACCCCACGGTCACCTTGTTGAATCCGAAAAGGTCGATATCCCGGTACTCGGCGATAATCCCCTCGGTGCGGTCGTCCATGAACAGGTCGGGCTCGAACACGCCCATTTTGTTGTAGAGGCTGGTCCAGCGTCTGCCATTGGTAAGATACCCGTGGATGTTGATGGTCCCGGGCCCGGCGGGCATGCGGAAGATGCCGTCGAGGTAGGTGGTGTGTTTTTTCCAACTGGGATCATTTTCCGCATACTGGGGAAAGTTCAGGTGTCTGAGCTGGTCGGCGTTGGCAAAGAAATTGGGGGAGCCGGAATCGTAGTCGGACCGGGAGGGATCGTTCACCACCGGAAATCCGTAGTTCACATCCGCATACTTGATCCCCACTTCCAGCACCGCGTCCATGGGCATGAAGAAACTCAAATGCCCGTTGAGGGTGGTTGAGTCCTGGTAGTTGTTCCGCAAATAGCCGTTGGTAGAACCGTTGTTCACCGAAAAATCATAGCCCACTACGTTGAAGGCCCCGCCGTCGATGGACAGGGATTCCGTGGTGGTGGTAAAGGCCCCCACACCCGCCTTGGCGCGCACATTGGGTTTGGGATCATCGGTCTTTTTGCCCTTTTTGGTGATGATGTTGATCACGCCGCCGATGGCAAAAGGGTGGAGCACCGAGTGCCCACCCCGGATGATTTCAATTTTTTCGATATCGTCCAGGTTCAAGGTAGACCAGTCCACGATATACCGACCGTAGTAGCCGCTGTGGTTGATCCGTCTGCCGTCGATTTCAACCACCAGACGCCCTTCGTTCATGCCGCGGATGGATACTTCGTCTCCCGGACTGGCCATCATGGGGTTGACGCGCATGACATCGATGCCCCCCATGGTTTTCAAGACGTCCGTGAGGGTTCGCACATCTCCCGGTTTGACGAACTCATCCATTCGAACAATGGTTTTATCGGGCGTAATTTCAACGCCCGGCTGCGCCGCCATGACCGTCACATCTTGCAGTTGTACGGCCTTTGCCGCGTCTTCCTTTTTTTCTTCCGTTTGCAGGGTCTCTTCCGTGTCTTTCGGCTCTTCCGCATGGCCCGGGCAAACCGGCATGCCCTGCGAAAACATCATCATGATCCAGAGAGCCAGGAACTTGAGCGTCCCGGGGCCCCATTTTGAACGATTTTTCATCATTTTTCCCTCCGTCATTTCCGATGTTGAGTTTTGTTGGAATATCAACGGCCCGATGTTGTTCATCCTCGGATTGGAACCAGAAGGAAATTGACGTGGAAAATACGCTTGTGGTAGAAGAATATCCGGACGTCTCTCCATCCGAGGGGCCTCCATCGGGAAGGCGGCCATATATTCTTTGCGGGAACCTTGACTGCCTTCCCATCCTTAATATCTAATTTTGATCATGACTTCTTTTTTCAATCACCCCCCTTCCCGTTGCGCACAAAAAAAAGCCAGGAAGACACCACCGGACTTCAATCCGACATTGCCTTCTTGGCTTGTTTTGTTAAAATTTAAATTGTGTCAGTCGTTACATTTTGAATCAAATGCGCAATTTCGTTTTGCGCCGTGTAATTTGAGTGCCTATAACAAGTGCCGATTTTTATGTCAAGAAAAAGATCACCGCGCTTTTTTCCGAGAGAAAGCGTAAAGAGGGGGAGTCTCAGGGGCGGGGCGTCAATCAGTAGTCCTCACGGCAAATACGCAGGTATTGTTCACCGGCGGCTCAGGGCGGACCCTTTTGCGCTCGGCAAATTCTCCCGGCAATTCAAACATGGATTGGTCATCCAGAAGGCGTCTCAACCCTTTTTCGTAGATGCGGTAGGAGATCATCTGTCCGGATGGGCAAATACGGGCAAGATGCTCGAAAATGTCTTTTTTGGGAACTGCGTCGGCTCCCACCATGATAAGGGCACATGCCTCTTTGAGTGGCAGCAAAAAGTGATCTCCATGGAGGATGCTTACGCGTTGCGACAGCCCCAACTGTTGAATCACCCTCTTCGAGAGCGTCGCAATTTGCCGGTCCTGCTCGATTCCCACCCCTTGAATGCCATATCCCTTCGAAAGAGAGACCAAACTGAGCGGGAGCGGTCCGCTGCCCAGGAAGATCACCCGGTCTCCCGGTTTGAGGCGCCCTCCCTCAACCTCCATGCGGGCCAGAGACAGGTAGTTGGAGTAGTAGGTGAATGTTTCAATTTGTGCCCATGGGTCCGGATGGGAAATGATGGTTTCCGCCGATCGAATCTCCAGTCTGGAACCGATCAGCCGCCGCACCCGGGCGATACGCCGCACTATCGGGGCCAGGGCCTGATCCGAGATCAGTTGCTCAACCATTTCATCCGGTACGGGGGTTGCCGCCAGGCGATTCAGGTGGGCCAGGTGGGAGCGGTATACGCGTTCCGGTGCGTGGGCGATTTCATCGGTTGTGAGATCCTTCATCAATGCATTCAACCGGATCAGTTCGGATCGGACGGCTTCATAGGTGATGTTCATTCATCCTCCAGTTCGGCAAAAATCGTCGTGTTGTTGACGCGGCCTGTGGGAAACACTTTCTTGACGATCCTGAACCCTTTTGTATCCGAAGGGCTGACCGGTTCGTACAATACGGCCCGCATGCCCGTATAGGTGCGGTAGATAACGGGAATTGCGCGGTTCTGCCCCGAGAGGACACGTTGCAGATTTTCGAATATGCGGGCCTTGGGTTCCGCCAGGGCCGCCACCAGGACGGCATCCCACGAGAGATTGTCGAGGGAGGTATCATCTCCCCGGACGATTTCTACAAAATCCTCCAATCCCAAGGCCCCGATGACCTTCTTCGCCGTCAGAACGCTCTCCTCTGAAGTATCCAGGCCGATGGACCGGGTTTCGTACAGGCGTGCCATAAAAATCAGGCTCATGGGCACCGGCCCGCATCCGATAAAGGCAATTCTTTTTTCGGGCAGAACGGGAATGGCTTCCATCTGGCCTTTGATCAGGGCCTCATAACGGGGGTAAAGGGGGAAGCCGGAAAGGGTTTTCCAGGGGTCTTGGGAATGAAGCAACGTTTCCGCCAACTGCTTTTCGTGGATGGAGAAAAACATGGCATAGTAGGCGCGAATAACCGGCAGCACGGATTTGATCTCTTGCTCTTCAAGGATAAGGCTTGCCAGGTGGGCCCCCGCGTCCATGTGCGCCAGATCATCTAAAATCTGATAGAGCCGATACAACTCGTCCGGCGGTAACGCCTCCAACATCTCGGGGGTGTATTTTTCAATCTTGCGGGCAAATGCTAGGATATGGGGCTTGATGATGTTGAGGCTGGTTTGGCAGTCCTTGCAACAACCTAAGAAATCATGGTCTTTGAGTTCGTGCTCGTGAAAATAGTTGATGTCGTGCATGGGATCACCTTTTTGTTGTTTTCAAAGGCTTTTCAAATATTCAGAAGAAGAAGGCCTTGTCAATCGAAAGTTTCATTTTTCACGACGGGAATCGGGATGCCGAGGAGATTCGGAAGCCGTTGACGGAGATTCATCGCGTCTAAGGGAATATGGGATTTGCCCAAAAAAGGTCTTGACAAGCCCTTAATGGATGGTTTATTGATCCATATTCAACACGGTGCAATACGAAATTGCATTGACCGAAATCTGAAACAGAAACCAAAAAAGCCAAGAAGGCGGGTCGGGAATCTCCCGACGTTGCTTTTTTGGCTTTTTTTTGTGCTGTTTTCAGCTGAGCATGCGCGTGCGGACCGAAGAGTAGAACCGATTGAATCGGTTCAAGGCAGAGTGGCTGCTTTGAAAGAGCCGCAACTGAATTATCACAAAAGCGATCAACATGATTGGAGGCAACAAAATGAAAAAATTTATTTTCAGTCTGGTATTGGGATTGTCCTTTCTGTTTACCGGTCATATGGCCATGGCCCATTTCGGAATGCTGATTCCATCAGACTCCATGGTCATGCAGGGGGACTCCAGGACCGTCACACTCACGCTGTCTTTCTCCCACCCTTTTGAAGGTGTCGGCATGGAGCTAACAAAACCCCGGGAATTCGGCGTCATGACAGACGGCAAAAAGCAGAAGTCTTTTGAAAGACCTCAAAGAAACAAAGGTCATGGGCCATATGGCCTGGAAGGCCGATTATGGCATCAAACGGCCCGGCGCCTATTTGTTTTACATGGTTCCCAAACCGTACTGGGAACCGGCGGAAGACTGTTTTATCATTCATTACACCAAAACCGTGGTGGCGGCCTTCGGGGATGATGAAGGGTGGGATCAGGAGATCGGGCTCAAGACCGAGATCGTCCCCCTGACCAAGCCCTTCGGCCTCTATGCGGGAAACGTTTTTCAGGGGATCGTGAAGCTGAATGGAAAGCCGGTCCCCTTTGCCGAGGTTGAGGTCGAATACTACAATCGGGATAAGAAAGTGAAAGCCCCCACGGAATATATGATCACCCAGACCATCAAGGCGGACCAGAATGGCGTCTTTACATACGCCGCGCCAAAGGCCGGCTGGTGGGGATTTGCAGCGCTCAACACCTCCGACGAAAAGATCAAGCATGACGGTCAGGAAAAGGACGTGGAGCTGGGGGCTGTTCTCTGGGTGAAATTTCTCGATTGGAAGGATTAGCAATTTGATTTCGGAGGAAAGCGTATATGGATAACATCAAAGAACGGTGTTTCGGCTTGCTGTTTGCAGTCCTTGGGATTGTTTTGAGTTTTGCGAGCCATGGATTTGCCTATGATATTAATGACAAATTGTCCATCGGCGGCATAATCGCCGGTGAATGGCAGTATCAAAGCTTAAGTAACGCCGAAGGATTCGACAGTGAGGGAAGGGGCGCTCTGGTTTTTCAACCGGAGGTCAGTTTCAAACCCACCGACAGCGATGAGGTTTTTGCCAAATTCGGGTTCGGCGCGGGAAACGGTCTGATGGAAGACGGCCAATCTCCCTTTATTCTCGCGCCTTGGGCCGCGGACGTTCAGGATGATTACAAGGACATCAACGGTCGAAACCGGGACTATTTGCTGACCGCCTGGTATAAGCACACCTTCACCTTCGGCGATGACCACACCCTGGGGCTCACCGGGGGTATTATCGATTCAACGGATTACATGGATGAAAACGCCTTTGCCAACTGCGAATTCACCCAGTTCATGAACGAAGCCCTGGTGAACGGTCCCAATGCCTTTTTGCCTTCTTACGATATCGGTGGCGCCATTGAATGGGAAATGGGAAGTTTTTCCATCAAAGGCGTGGTCATGGCCATGGGAAGCACCGAGGAAGCCACCGAGGAAGAAGGTGGACCCAACGAGCCGTACAATTTTTACGGAATCCAGTTCGGCTACAAGGTGGATTTCGGCTTGGGCGAAGGAAACTACCGCATGATCGTGGATACCACCAGCAGCGATTTCAGCAATGTGGCCGGTACCGACAAGGAACGGATGAGTGCGATTCTTTTTTCCTTTGATCAGCAGTTGGGGGAAGTGGTGGGGGTGTGGCTGCGGTTCGGTTTTCAGGATGATGAGGCGGCCATCGATTACAAAGACATCTATACAGGCGGTGTCAATATCAGCGGCAACCTGTGGGGTCGTGAGCAGGACAATATCGGATTGGGCTACGGCCACTTGAGAGGCGGCAATCTGGATGTGGACTATACTGACGTGTTTGAGGTCTATGGACGATTCGCTTTGAACGATATTTTCGCCATTACCGGTGACATCCAGTACATGAAGGATTCCATGGAGATAGGAGAGAGCCCGTCGGGCTGGATCTTCGGCCTGCGGGCCACCGCGGAATTCTAGTTTTCAAAACTTGGCCCGAAACTCTCTCCTCCTGGGCCACATGGGAAGCATGGCCGCATTGGATTATCTTGGCATTGACAATACGGCTTTGCTTCCTCCCCCATTAGAGAAGGATTATCATGCATATTTCAGAAGGGGTCCTTTCGGGACCGGTACTCATTTCGGGCATTGCGCTGGCGGCTGCCGGAACTGCCATAGGGCTTAGAAAACTGAATTACGACCGTATTCCGCGGGCCGCAATCCTTTCGGCGTCTTTTTTTGTGGCCTCACTCATTCATGTTCCCATCGGCCCCTCCAGCGTTCACTTGATTTTAAACGGCATCGTGGGACTCATTCTCGGTTGGGGGGCTTTCCCCGTCATCCTTGTGGCCCTGGCGCTTCAGGCCGTGTTCTTTCAGTTCGGCGGCATCACCACGCTCGGTGCCAACACCGTGATCATGGCGCTCCCCGCTGTTTTATGTTATTATCTGTTCGGAAATCTGGTGGGAAAGGGACCCCGGGTCGCTCTTCCGGCCGCTTTTGTATGCGGGGCCCTGGCGGTTTTTCTGTCCGGTATTCTCGTGGGCCTGGCCCTCACATTTACCGAGGAAAACTTCCTGAAAGCCTCATATCTGGTGGTCATGGCGCATATTCCCGTGATGATTATCGAAGGGATCATCACCGCCTTTTGCGTGCTATTTTTGAAAAAGGTGCAACCGGATATGTTGCCGGGAAAAATCCCATGACCGGAAAAATTGATTTTAACCCTATGGCGGCGAAGGGTCTTCGCCCCCACATTGTTTTCGAGGGAATTATGACGATTTGTAAGAGATTCGATACGGGTAAATGCCGGCAATTTGTCCTACTGGCGGCCTGTTTGTTCACGCTTTGTCTTCTGTGGCCCGGGATGGCAATGGCCCACCGGGTGACCATCTTTGCATGGGTGGAAGGGGATACCGTTCACACGGAGAGCAAGTTCAGCGGCGGCAAGCTTGTTAACGACGGTGAGGTGCGTGTCTACGACCTCAAAGGGAAGGAGCTTCTTTCGGGGAAGACCAATGCAAAGGGAGAGTTTTCCTTTAAAATTCCGCAGAAAACCGCCATGAAGATCGTGCTTCAGGCGGGCATGGGGCATCGGGGTGACTGGACCATCCCTTTGAGCGAAATCGACCCGCAAGCTTCCGCATCCGAGCCGTCCGCCTCACGGGAAGAACCCAAAGAAACCTCCGAAACCGAGACGACCGCGCCTTCCGTGGACCTGAAGCAAATGCGCCACGCCCTGGAACAATCCCTGGATAGAAGGCTCAGCCCGGTGCTCAAGAGACTGGCGGAGTCCCAGGATAAGGGGCCTACCTTTCGGGATATTCTGGGAGGCATCGGTTATATCCTGGGTCTGCTGGGCCTGGCCGCATATATGCACTACCGACGCAAGTCCCGGGAACTGGAAGCGGAAAAGAAAGGGCGATGAAGTCATGGTGCAGGAACCCTTTGCCCTGGGGAACAGCCTTTTGCACCGTCTCGATCCCAGATTCAAGATCGTCATGGCGACGCTCTACGCTTTTGCGGTGGCCCTTTCAAACCGGTTCCCGGCCCTTTTCCTGGGCCTGGCCTTTTCTTTTGTGCTGATGGGAATATCCCGTTTGCCCATGTGGGAAGTGGTCAAACGGGTTGCGCTGGTGAACGGATTTGTGCTCTTTTTCTGGTTTGTGATTCCCTTTACCTATCCGGGCGAGGGAGTATTATCCCTGGGGCCGCTCACGGCAACCCGTGAAGGAGTTCTGATTTGTGCGCGCATTACCCTCAAGAGCAATGCCATTCTTCTGGCCTTTATTGCGCTTATCGCCACCAGTTCCATCGCATCCCTGGGGGCGGCCTTGGGACGCTTGGGGGTTCCCGGGAAGATGGTGCATCTCCTGCTGTTGAATTATCGATATATCTTCGTGATGGAAGAAGAATATCATCGATTGGTGCGATCCTTAACGGTGCGCGGGTTTCAGCCGTCCACCCGGGTCCATACCTACAGGACCTTCGCATACCTCGTGGGGATGCTTTTTGTGCGGGCCTCCGAAAGGGCGGAACGGGTCTACATGGCCATGCTTTGTCGCGGGTTTTGCGGGAAGTTTCATTCCCTTCATGAATTTGACCGTTCGGGAGGGGACATCTTCTGGCTGTGCTGTACCATGACAACTGTATCGGGTATATTAATCCTTGAATGGGTACCTTTTTAATGATCATCGAGCTTGATAACCTCTGCTTCTCCTATGAAAGCGGCAAACCGATACTGGATCACCTGAATTTCTCCCTTCCCAAAGGCGAAAAGCTGGGGCTGATCGGGTACAACGGCAGCGGCAAAACCACGCTGCTGCATATCATCATGGGACTTCTCACGCCCTCATCCGGAAGTATCCGGGTGTTGGGGAAACCGATTCTCGACAAAAAGGACTTCGTGGAGGTGAGACGCGCCATCGGGTTTCTTTTTCAGAACGCCGATGATCAGCTCTTCTCTCCCACCGTATTGGAAGACGTGGCCTTCGGCCCTCTTAATTTGGGGAAGAGCCCGAAGGAGGCCCGGGCCATGGCCATGGAAACCCTGGAAATGCTGAATCTCAAAGGGTTTGAGAATCGGATTACCCACCGGCTTTCGGGGGGCGAAAAGAAACTGGTTTCCCTGGCAACGGTACTGGTCATGGAGCCCAAAGCCCTCCTTCTGGATGAACCGACTACCGGCCTGGACGAAGACGCCCGCGGTACCATCGCATCTATCTTAAACGGTCTAACCATCGGGTACGTGATTGTCTCCCACGAATACGATTTTCTGGCGGCCACCACCAACAAGAATTACAGTATGAATGAAGGACGGATTCATTTTAACGGGGGAGCTGAAGCGCTCCATGGCCATTCCCACAGGCACCTTTTGAAAAAGCATCCCCATCGGGTTTGAAATGGAATGACTTTTTGTTTGTCCTCGAAAGGAGAATAGAATGGAATTCAAGCCCTTTATGCGTGAAGGGTTCATGCCCCTTCCGGTGGCTTTCATATCCACCATCAGTAAGAGCGGCATCCGTAATGTGGCGCCCTGGTCGTGCGTGATGCCCATTTTGAGGCCTCTTGATCTCATTTGTGTTGCTTCCGCCAAAAAACGGGACACGCTTGCCAATATCCGGGAGACGGGACAATTCGTCCTGAATCTGGCCGATGTCACGATGCAGGACAAGGTCATCCCCACGGCCCGTTACAGTGCTCCGGAAGTGGATGAATTTGATGAAGCGGGATTGCTGGAGAAGCCTTCCCAAAAGATTAAGCCGCCAGGAATTGCAGGGTGTTACGCCTGGATGGAGTGCGAGCGGGTAAAGGAATTCGAGGAAGATCGCTATGTGCTGATCGTAGGGCGTGTTGTCCGGCTCGAAGTGGACGACCATGTCCTGATCCCGGACGGATCCTTGGATATCAAGAAGGCAAGGCCGCTTCTGATGACCGGAAGCAGCAAAGGCATGCATTTTTCAACCCTTCAGGACCTGGATGCCTGGGAACCGTTCGCAGCCATGTTTCCTGACGGCAAAGACCCCTTCAAGAAAGAATACGAGCTCTGATAGAGAAAAGAGTTGTTTCGCTGAAGCGAAGATCACCGGATCGAGATGATCCGGGTTTTTTTGGCCGAGGCCCTTAACGTTCATGAATAAGTTTCACGGGCAGAAGTTCCGTGGGCTTGAGTCGTACATAATGTGTTTTTTAAGCCACGAAGGCGCAATTCCAGAAGGGAGGAATGCCGTCGTGGCTTTTTTTTGTTCGGGCCGTATCCCGAAGGCGTTGTAACACGCCGGCAAAGTAGGATTCGGTCCGGGAAAAAGAAGATTCGTAAGGAGGTATGTCATATGAATACTGCAAAGGGATGGTTTGTATTGTATCAGCCCCAATACGGAGTGCCTTGTGTCTTTGATCTGCATCATGGGGGCCTGTTCCAAACACGACCCCACGTCACAAAGGAGTTCGGTGTGCGTGTCCTTGTGAACGAGGACCTCAGGGTCAGACTCCAGTATCTCCATCTGATGGAGGAGGCCGAGAATCAGGGAAACATCTTTTGTCCGCATATTCTCAAGGACGGTTTTGTCGATCCGGCTGAAGACTTGACCATTGATGAATCGGATTCGTTGGCAGCCGTGCCCGTGGATATGATCCGCCATGAAATTCTAAAGGTGTGGAAAGAATGGTTCACAAATTATGTTCCGCTGGATGAGAAGGGGAAGATCGATATGGGGGCATTGAAAAAGAAACTGGCGGAATCCGTCAATGAAGGGAAGAAGCGGATGAGGGAATCCCTTGTACGGAAGAACGGAGGATGGATATACCCCTTTCTTCCACGGATGATATTTGACTTCCATCATGGCCTCTATCATCGGATGTCGGACAGATTGTATCCCGAATACAGGGCCAGGGGGGGCGAGGACACGGAAAAAGGACTCATTAAAAAAGTCCATATCTTTGATCGCCTCTGCGAAAGCGAAGATCCCGATGGGTTTTTGAAGCCCGATGGGACCCGATGGAAAGGCAAAGAGGAAATGTGGCATTGCTGGGTTGGCCTTGTCGGTTCCGAAGCAGAGGCGGATCGCATTTGCTCGACACTGGAAACGGTTTTGCCGCCCATATCCGAAGCGTTGTCAAAGGAATTGGAATCTTGAAAGTTATTTGTCCCAGGAAGGAGTAGGGCATTGGGAGGCTGTTTCCGTTTGTCTCAGTGAGCCGGCCCTGCAAATACCGCTTAACAGAACCCCTATGGGGAGAGGTCCCGTGGAAAGCGTGGAAGCATTGAGGTCCATTTCCAATGATCTCGTGGAGTACATCCAGAAGGAGGTGAGGGTGGACTTCGACAATGTCGCTCAGGCACCTCTCTCCTTCTATTTTGCAGGGAAGCAGCACCAAATCGGAGAAGTGCTGGGACGATTCAGGACAGGGAGAAGGGATGCTGCGCGCGGGTTTCTGGTTTGTGCTGAGAATAGTGAGACCTATTTTCTTTATTTCCAGCCCCGGGACCCGAACTGCGTGAAAGCGATTCAGCCAGGGTGTTGGATTCTTTGTTTTCGCATTTTAACGGATAGAGAATCGATGGCCCTGTACCGGGAGGATAGAAAGATGTTGATCCACATGACCTTCAAGAAAATCGTCGATTTCCATGGACACCTCTGCCCCGACCTGGTGGTGGGGGGGGAGCATGCCAGTATGTTCAGGAACTCATTTCATCGAAGGTATTTCCGGATCAAAGCATATCCATCATTGCTGAGAATTCCACCTCGGCCCTGGATGCCCTTCAGATCATGCTAGGGGCAACCGTCGGGAATCAGCGACTGCAGATCATGGATTTCGGAAAACACAACTACACGATCATCGGCAAGAACGGAGAAATCGGCGTCAGACTCTCCCTCTGTCCCCAGTTCTATGGGGATGAGGAAGATTACAATGCCCTTGAACAGAAAATCGTCAAAAACCGGATGACCCTCGATGAGATGGTCCGGTTTCAGGAACTCCTGGACGCCCGGGTCAAACATCTTCTCATGCTTTCACCCAACGACCTTTTTAAAACCAAAGTTTTTCAGCCGGATCAAAAACCGACCGAATTGGCCAGTGTTTGCCATCTTTGCTGCGGCTGCGGAGAACAGGTATTGAAAAGCCGGGCGATTGAACATGAAGGTTCGGTCTATTGTGTTCCCTGCTTTCAGAGTACCAAAATGGGCTCTTTTCAGATGAACCTGCAATAGCGGTCTGTTTTTTCCGGCCGCAATCACGGATAAGACAAAGAAAGGGCGTCATAAGAATCGAAGCGGAAATATTTCAACAACGGGAAAGGAGGGTTCAAAATGCTCATTCCCCTGGATCGTAACATATGCACCGAAAATGTGGGAGCACCGAAGCTGCAGTTCCCTGGGAATACGGCGGAGGGGGCTGTCCATGATTTTCGAGACTACATGCACATCATCGCGTCAGCCGCCAATCTGATGGGAAAAACCAACCGGGACACCAGGACCGTGAAGGGTTGTGAAATTATCATCGAAGTATGTCACAGAGCATCGGAACTGGTAAATGATATGATCCGTCTTCCAAAGGATGGTGAGATCCGGCTGCGAGAGATCAATATCAATGATGAAGTTGAGAAATGTGCGTCTTTGCTGACGATAATACTGCCCCGGCAAATCCGTCTGGAAAGGGATTGTTGCGAATTCCTCCCCGGCATCTCGGCGAAAGCTTCACAAATTCACCAAATTCTCATAAACCTGGTGAATAACGCCTCAGAGGCCATGAACCATCAAGGGCGAATTCGTATCGAAACGGCAAAAACCCTGGTAGCGGCATCGGATTGCCGTCTGCACCCCGATGCCCGGCCGGGGGAATTCGTCATCTTGAGGGTGTCGGATACGGGCCCGGGAATTTCTTCCCATGTGATTTCCAGAATCTTCGATCCGTTCTTCTCCACAAAAGAGGGGGCGACAATGCGGGGCTAGGCCTCACCACGGTCCAAAGAATCATGAGAGAGCATGAGGGTTGGATTGATGTAAAAAGTCGGGAAGGGCAGGGCACCTCTTTTGGGCTCTTCTTTCCATCGGTGACACCCGGTGGAGACAAGAAAGAGGAAAAACAGTGACAGAGGCGCACCATACCCGTTGGGAACAGGGCCGTTTCAGACCTGGCATCCCCTTGCCTGAACGGGTTCTTTGCACAGCTCTCCGGTTTCCCTCAGTAGATAGAAGTGATCGTGGAGGTTCATGCAGAGGGCGGCATTGACCGGGACGATGCTCATGCGGTCCCCTGTTCGGGGAGGATACGTGCATCGGCTCACGTCCACCCATCCGTGTTCCTCATGGAGCCGGAAGATTCTTGCATCGGGATATTCTACCACGTATCCCATATCCAGCTGTCGATGGCGAAGGAGTTGCTTGGCAGAGAGGGCCTTGGAACCGGCATCAATCAAAACCTGGCCCGGGACCCTGTCGGAGACCACGGTGGCCACCACTCGAAAGGCGCAGTCCTCTCGGCGGCAGTGTCCGAATTTCAGGACGAAATAATCGTTCAACACCGCCGTGCCGACCCGGATTTCGTTGACATGGTGTATCCTGTGGGTGTTGAACAGGGACGGGGTGGACCCTGAAGAGACCCTTTCGGGCGTCAATCCGGCGGAACAAAGGGATTCATGGACGGGATCCCAGATCCGGTTGATGCGTTCAAATGATGCCGGGTCGTCGGCAGCAGCGCCATAGAGGTGCCCCACATACATCTGGATGCCTTCGTAACGGAGGCAGGGAGATTGGCGTGCATATTCACCCAGTTTTACCGATGCTTGAGGATCGGAAACGCCGCACCGGTGAAGGCCGGCATCCAACATGACGCAAATTCCGATTTCCACCCCGTATGCGGCTGCTGCATCCGCGATCCCTTCCATGGCAAATTCCGAGTCGACCGCAACCCCTATTGGGTGCGTCTTTGCGAGGCGTGCGATCTTTTCCGCCCGGGCCTTCCCTACAGCCGGATAGGCGACGGTGATGTCCACGCGGCCCAGCCCGGCCATGACCTCGGCCTCTTCCGCCTTTGCCACGGCAATGCCCACGTCTCCCGCCTCCATCTGCATTCGGGCGATAGTCATTGATTTATGGGTTTTTACATGCGCACGGACCGATAACCCATGGCGGTGCGCGTAATCGTGAATCCGATGAAGGTTGTTTTTTACAACCCCCTCGTCAACCAGGATAAACGGTGTCGGGATTCCGTTGGAGATGGACAGGCATTGCCCCGGCATGATCCCTCCATTCTGAAAAGACGGTGTTTCTTCTGGTCGCTCCAAGACTGAATAAGTTATAGAAATATCAATATTTGACCGCTTGAACAACAAAAAAGGGTGGGGCTTTTCCCTCATCAGGGCTTTTTGGGTCATAGGGGTGCGTGGCAAAGCGTGAGATGTCGTGATATCCGCGGTTAGGCTTGTTGGTTCACAGACCACGTTTTCTTCTTGTTTAACTCGGTCTTTCTTTCTTGCGCCGAAAAAGTCTTGACAAGCGGTTCTTCAGGGTGGTAAGGGAAATGGAAACATATTAGCCCATTCTAACAATGGTTGGCGTTTATGGATAAGTGCAAAACAGACCTATCGGATGAAAAACCTTTGACTGCCGTCATGGAAGACTATCTCGAGGCTATTTTTGATCTGGATAAGCAGAAGAAAGTCGTCCGGGTCAAAGATATTGCCAAGCGTTTGGACGTCAAGATGCCCACGGTGACCAGCATGCTCAAGACTTTGAGCAAACGGGAGCTTGTTCATTACGAGAAATATGAGTATGTTGAACCGACTGAAAAGGGCACGGAAGTGGGCCGTGAGATGCGGCGAAGACATGGCATTTTATCCAGGTTCCTGACCGAAATTCTGAACATTGACGCCAAAACCGCCGATGATGAGGCGTGTAAGATGGAGCATTCTTTGAGCGCGGATACCCTTGACAGCCTGACCGACTTCATGGCGTTCATACAGATATGCCCCAGAGTGGGTGAAAACTGGCTCGAACGTTTTGGTGAATTTCGACGCGAACCGTGGACTCCGGAGAAGTGCATGGCAGAATCCGAAAGCTTTTCCTGCGAATTCAATAAACGGACCCATGTGTTGAAGGAAGATGCCGCGCTGAAAAAAGAGGATGTCTGAAACCCCTCGGACATGGTTACAGGAGAGGTGAAATAACCGCATTCTCTGCCTGATAGAGATGGTTGTCGGGACGGAGATTTTTTTTGAACTTTGTGTTAGAGCAATCAAACATGTATAGAACTGCAAAAGAGGAAGCGCTGAAAGATGCCATGTTCCTGAAGACCATTGAGCGGAGCATGCAAGTTGTATGCGGCGATTGCTTCTCACCGAAGTGTGATGACGTCCATTTACGGACAAGAGAAAATCGGACCGCAAACTGAAACGGTTCCCTGGGCGCATTGTTC
Organism: Desulfatiglandales bacterium; assembly: GCA_963663335.2. Classification (GTDB taxonomy): domain Bacteria; phylum Desulfobacterota; class DSM-4660; order Desulfatiglandales; family Desulfatiglandaceae; genus NaphS2. Next base: position 1,045,542 of record CAXXLN010000003.1, read on the forward strand.
CCCGGAATCCAGGGAGAGGGTGCTCAAAGAGGCCATCCGGGAGGCCATAGATGTTCTGGAAGAAAGCAGAAAAGCGTTTAAATCCAAAAGGCTTGAGGTTTTGCGGAAAAAGCTCACCAATGTATTGATCGACACGGACCAGTAAGGAAAAGGGAGGACTGTTGATGGAAAACAAGAGAATTGGAATACGGCAACTTCTACAAAATGAAATGAATTTTGCCCCGCCTGGAAATCATTCGGGGGCTGGTTGTCGGTCTATGCTCAAATTCTGGGAAATCGATCCGTTTTTCAAATGCCCGGTGGTGGGGATTTGCCTTACCCTTTCCGAGCAAAAGCAGATACTCAAAAAGGCGGCCATTTCTTCTAAGCGAAAAAATGCTTTTGAAATTCACGAAATCATGGTGGGTAGTTCGGATGCGGAAAACCGGTTGTCCGGGCAGATCGACCGGTTGCTCAACCGCAAGTTCAAAGATGAGATCGCATCGCTGCGGGATTTGAATGAAAAGGTGTTCATGGGGCACTGGGCATCCTGTTTTTATGCCGGAAATTTTGCGGGTGCTTTCTGGGCCGCCGCCACAAGAGCAGACCTGTCTGACAAATCCAGAAAGGAGATTTTCGGTTCCGTTCACATGTCCATGCATGAAAACGTTAAAAAGAACGACCACTTGAAGCGGCAGTTAACCTTTCACAGAGAGGAGACAGTTAAAATGATTGTTAAGATGCGGGAGGCTGCCCGATCCAGGAAGGTTCTTCAAAAGGAGAACATCAAACTACGAAAAAACCAAGAAAACTTGCGCAATCGACTGGCTGCCGGCGAAACAGAGATCGTCCGAATGACCCAAGAATTTTCAAGCCTGAAAGCTGCAAGGGCAACCGGCGTACTTGAACGGGAAAATGAACGTTTGAAGGAGGCGCTGGCAGCTTTGATAAAAACCGTGAAGAAAAAGGACATGCTGCTGTTGGATTTTGAAGGAAAGAACCGACGGCTTTCCAAAGCACTTGAGAAACGGCGGGAAGCCGGCGCGTCTCTTGGGAAGGAGGCTGCAATTTTCAGCAACGAAGCATTTCAGGCGAACCGATGCGATGAGAGTTGCCCTTCCTATGATCTCTGCCAAAAGCGCGTCCTGATGGTTGGCGGACTCACCAAGATGGAACCCCTTTATCGACAAGTGGTTGAAGGGAGCAACGGGATATTCGAATACCATGACGGCTATCTGCAAAAAGGCGTCAAAAACCTTGAAAGCCGCGTCAGGCGGGCGGATATGGTGATTTGTCCGGTCACCTGTAACAGCCATGCGGCTTGCACCCTGGTCAAAAAGCTGGGGAAAAAGCACAAAAAGCCGGTTCGTTTGCTGTCCGGCTCCAGCTTGAGCGCCATTGGCGAGGCCCTGTCAGGGAAAGGGGGCGTCTATGCTTCCAAAAATTGAGGTTTTTTGAGTCGTAATCAGGAGAAAAACAGATGAAAAAATATTCAGGTCAAGCGCCTTTTTCGGAATTTTGGTCTTCGAAAAGAAGCGCCGAATTCAGAACAAAAGGCTTCGGAACCATCAATATAGGTTCCAGAGTGAGCATTGAAAATCCTGTCAGCCGCGAAATTGATCGGATTATTTTCGAGAGATTGATCCGTAACCAAAGCAAGGATTCATAACGATTTGATGGATCGGGATAGAGCTTTGATGATGGAAAAGTCGTTTTACCGGAGGGATGTATATGAGCAGCAATTTTCGAGTACAATGCAAAAAAAGCAACGGGAACCTGCACCTCAAACCGAAAGGAGATTTTGACGGGACTTCGGCCTGGGAGCTGATTCATTTAATGCGCGAAAAGTACCGGGGAAAGGGCAGGGTATTCATTGATACTAATCAGTTAAGAGAGGTGCATGATTTTGGTTGCAGCACTTTTCGATGCCGGTTTCACCAGGGAGGGGTACCGGCCCACTGCCTCTTTTTTAAAGGTGAAAAAGGTTTTGAAATAGCGCCCGACGGCAGCAAGGTTCTTGTTGTTCCAAAAGGTCGTTCCTGCCGATGCAATGGCGATTGCACCAATTGCAGTTGTCCATTCAAAAAAAGTAGTGGCGGCAAGAAAAAACTTGACAAAAAAAATTTGGCATGAGAGTTAGATCATTCTTTAAAACTTAGTATAGACTAAATTTAATAAACGACCAAATGATACTTTTGTTTTTAAAATAAAATGCGTTTTTTCGTAAAGAATCGAAAGAACCTGATCTGTTCCGCTTAAACGAGGAGAAGGAAACATGACATTGGACCAACTGCAACCGGGAAATAAATGCCGCATCATAAAACTGATGATTCACGATCAATTGGGACAACGCCTTTTGGACATGGGCGTCTATCCGGGGCTCACCCTCAAGGTGATCCGCAATGCCCCCCTTAAGGATCCCATGGAAGTATTTCTGGGAGGTTTTTTCGTGAGCCTGCGCCACGATGAGGCCAAATATGTGGAGGTGGCCCTGTCATGAAGCAGGCTTCCGTGCTGATCGCCCTGGCAGGTCAGCCCAATTGCGGCAAATCCACGGTATTCAATACCCTCACCGGGGCGAGCCAGCATGTGGCCAATTATCCGGGCGTCACCGTGGAAAAAATGACCGGCCGCTACAGCCATGACGGCTTGAAGGTGGAGGTGGTGGATCTTCCCGGTACCTACAGCCTGACTTCCTATTCCCTTGAAGAACGGGTGACGCGCGGGTTTCTTCTGAAGGAAAAGCCGTCGGTTGTAGTCAATGTGGCGGATGCCTCCAATCTCACGAGAAATCTGTATCTGACCCTCCAATTGCTGGAGATGGAAATTCCACTGGTTGTCAATCTCAATATGATGGACGTGGCGGAGCGAAGGGGCATCGGGATCGATCCGGTGGCGTTGGCCGGACGGTTGGGGGCGACCGTGGTACAGACGGCCATCAAGACCGGACGGGGAAAAAAGGAATTGCTGTCGTCCATATCCAGGGTCGCCAATTCCAACGTTTCCCCCAAGGTTATGCACATCGATTACGGTCCCATGGAGCCCTTCATAAAGGAAATTGAAACCAGAGTTTCGGATGATGCTCCGGGGGCCATAGACTACCCGCTCAGGTGGCTGGCCGTAAAAATCATGGAAGAGGACGAAGAGTCGCTGAAATATATTCGGGAAAAGCTTTCAAACCCGGATTCTTTTCTGGAATTTGCGGCCAAACAACGGGAAGTCTTTGAATCGCAATTTGAGGAATTGCCCGCCAGGCATATGGCCTATTGCCGCTATCAACATGCCGAAAGCATCGGCAAAACTTGCCTGGCGACCAAAACGGGCGATAAGCGCCCCATGTCTGACAAGATTGACCAAGTGGTGTGCAACCGTTTCCTGGGTCCCATGGTTCTGGTGGGCGTTCTCTACCTGCTCTACTACCTGTCCATTGTTCAAGGGTACAACCTGACCAACTACACCTGGCCACTGCTGGCCAAGCTCAGGAATATAACGGCCGCCCTTGCGCCTTCCCCCGGTTTTATCGAGATTCCCCTGGCCCGTGCTTTTTCCCTCTGGTTCGTGGACAGCATCAACGCGCTTTTAAACTACATTCCCATCTTTTTCATCCTGTTCGGTCTCATCGCCATCTTGGAAGACAGCGGCTATATGCCCCGAATGGCGTTTATCCTGGACCGGATTTTTTCAAGGTTCGGGCTGCATGGTTCTTCCACCCTCCCCATGGTCCTCGGGGGCATTTATGTGGGGGGGTGCGCGGTCCCCGCCGTCATGTCCACCAAGGGGATACCGGACGAAAGATCACGGCTGGCCACCATCCTGATCATTCCACTCTTGAACTGTCTGGCCAAGGTGCCGCTCTACGTCCTTTTGATCAATATCTATTTTGTCGGCCATAAGGGCATGGCCATGTTCTTCATCTCCACCATCAGCCTGTTGATGGTTCTGCCCGTGGCCAAAATTCTGACCCTCACGGTACTCAAAAAGAAGTCAACGGCGCCCTTTATCATGGAGATGCCCCCTTATCATCTGCCCACCATTCGAGGGGTATTGGGCCGGGCCGTGGAGCGGGTGTGGCTCTTTGTTCGAAAAATCATCACCATCGTGGCCGCCGTGGCCGTGGTGATCTTCGTACTGCTCCAGTTTCCGGGCCTTAGCGATGAACGGGAAGTCTACTACGCCGGGCAGGAAGAGAGGGTGGTTTCGGCCTTTTACAACAAAATTCAAGGAACGCCTTATGCGGAACAACTGAAAGGGGAGAACCTCATGGCCCTGGTTCTTTATCAGGACGAATACAAGAGCGAAAAAATGGGTGTAAAAGGGAAAGAAGCGTCTCTGGCCTTGAACAAGGAATTTGAAGAAAAGAATCCGGATTTTTTTAAAATCATAAACCCCGGTAAGGACAAGGCAGCCAAAAAGGTGAACCGGGCGCTTAAGAGACTTTTAAAAGCCCGGAAGAAGCTGCTTCGGGAAATCAAAAATGAAAAGATCGACAACAGCTTTCTGGGTCGTATGGGTCGGTTTCTGGTGCCCGTCACACAATATGCGGGCTTTGACTGGAAGGTGAATGTGGCTTTATTAAGCGCTTTCGCGGCCAAGGAGAGCAGTGTGGCCACCCTGGGCGCCCTCTATGACCAGGGCGAAACAGGGGCCGAGACCCTGGAAGAGCGGATGAACGCGGGCGAGACCGGGTTCACGTCCCTGCATGCCCTGGCCCTCATGCTGTTTATGGTGCTGTATCCCCCGTGCATCGCCACGGCCATCATGGTGAAAATCCAATCAGGATCCATCGGGTGGATGCTCTTTTCCATGATCTATCCGATGCTTTTGGGGATCGTCGTGGCCACCCTGGTGTTTTCAGGGGGGAGTGCTCTGGGTTTGACCGGTACACAGGCAATGGTTGTTTTTTACGGGATTGCCCTGGCTCTCACCATTATGCTGGGGTTTGTAAAGAAAAGCCCTCATAAAAACTAAGAAGAAAGGAGGTGAAAGAAATGAAAAAGACGGTTTTTGCAATGATTCTCCTGATGGTTTGCATTCTCATGACAAGTATTGGTTTTGCCCATACGCCGCTCTGTTCCTGCTATGACAACGGAGACGGCACCATTACCTGCGAGGGGGGATTTTCAGATGGTTCTTCGGCTTCGGGCGTTGAGATGCGGCTGGTAGACAAGTCCGGAAAGGTCCTGATGAAGGGTAAGATGAGTGAGGACAGCGAGTTTACGTTTAAAAGGCCTTCCGGCCCCTTCAAGGTCCAGTTTGATGCGGGTCCCGGGCATCTGGTGGAGGTGGAGGGAAAAGAGATCTCCGAGTGATCCATCTATCTATGAAAAAAATCAAGAAAGGAGTCTATCTTATGAAAAAAGTTGCAGCGATGTTGTTGGGGCTGGCCGTGATGGCCATGAGCGTTCCCGCGTTTGCCCACTTCCAGATGATCTATACCCCGGAAGCCGCCATGAACAAGGGTGGCAAGATCCCCGTGGTTCTGGTGTTCACCCATCCCTTTGAGGCGGGTCATACCATGAACATGGGCAAACCCGAGCAGTTCTTCGCGGTTCGATCCAGAGGGGAAAACGAACCCAAAAAAACCGATCTCCTCAACACCCTGAAACCGATCACCTGGCAAAGCCTGACCAATTCGGGTAAGGCCTGGGCCACGGAATATACTGCCAGGGGCGGGGACCATGTCTTTTGCCTGATTCCCGAGCCCTACTGGGAAGCGAACGAGAACTTTTACATCAAACAGAACACCAAGGTGATCATCAATGTGGGCGGTGAACCCGGGGCCTGGATGGAGCCGGTAGGACTTCCCACCGAGATCGTTCCCCTTTCAAAGCCCTACGACCGATGGACCGGCAATGTGTTTCAGGGCCGCGTGTTGTGTAACGGCAAGGCTGTTCCCGGCGCGGAGATCGAGATCGAATACATGAACCACAAGCCGTTGCTGGACAAGAATTCCTTTGCAAAGGAGGCCAATGCAACAGCGCCTCAGGATGCCTTCGTGCTCCAGACCATTTTTGCCGACAGTAACGGGGTCTTCACTTTCGGCATTCCCAAGGCGGGATGGTGGGGCTTTGCGGCCCTGGATCTGGACCCTTCCTACAAGTATAAGGGAAAGAAATGTTCCAGGGACGCGGTGATCTGGATCAAGGCCGTGGATATGAAGTAGTGGCGGTTGCCGGTTGCCGGCGTCCAGTTGCCGGTAACCCATTGAAAAAAAGCAACCCTTATCCGGATGATGAAAACAAGGTTATGGATTATATCATCATAGGTATCATTTTCTTACTGGCAGTGCTCTATATTTTCAGGCATGTCCGTTCAATGCTCAGGCAAAAGGAGGGAGCTTCAACCTGTGGTGGATGCTGCGGTACCTGCGGAAATGGTGAAAGTCAATGCAATGAACGTCCCTTAGCGGTCATTGGGGGCGGAAAAAAACTGAATAACCGCTAACCGGAAACCGACAACCGGCAACCGGTATGTGAATGTCTTACGGGCCCCGATAAAAGGCGGGGCAAGTGAAGGCGCAACAGGAGCCCATTTTGGTTTATGGGGAGGCTCCCGTATGCGCCTTTTTATTTGAATCCGGGATGAGGTGAAAAAGGGGTTCGGGGCAGGCGGAAATAGCGCTGTAACTGCCCGTATTTCAGAATTATGTGGATGATGATATCCACACAACGAAACGTCTTGAAGGAGGAAAGAGATTGATGATGAGAAAAATGAAGAAGTTGGGTTTGGCTCTTCTGCCTGCGATCTGCGGGATTTTTTTGCTGGCAACCACCGGTTTGGGTTACGAGATTAACGATAAATTGAGCATCGGCGGCATCATCGCCGGTGAATGGCAATATCAGAACTTAAGCGATGCCGAAGGGTTTGAATCCGAGGGACGGGGCGCCATGGTCTTTCAGCCGGAGATCAGTTTTACGCCAACCGACAGCGACGAACTGTTTGCAAAATTCGGTTTCGGCGCGGGAAACGGGTTGATGGAAGAAGGGAGATCCCCTTTCATCCTGGCCCCCTGGGGTGCGGACGTGCAGGACGACTACAAGGACATCAACGGTAGGAACCGCGATTATCTGATGACCGTCTGGTACAAGCACACCTTTAGCTTCAGCGAGGACCACTCGCTGGGACTGACCGGCGGTATCATAGACGCGTGCGATTACATGGATGAAAACGCATTTGCCAACGACGAATTCAGCCAGTTCATGAACGAGGCCCTGGTGAACGGACCCAACGCCTTTCTGCCGTCCTACGACATCGGCGGCGCCGTGGAGTGGGAACTGGGCGCTTTTTCCATCAAAGGCGTGGCCATGGCCATGGGCACCAACGGCGAGGAAGGGGAATTCGAGGAACCCTATAATTTTTACGGCATGCAGTTCGGGTACAAGGTGGACTTCGGTTTGGGCGAAGGAAACTATCGTGTGATCGTGGATACCACCGGCAGCGATTTCAGCAACGTGAAAGGCGATAAAAAGGAACGCATGAGCGCGGTTCTTTTTTCCTTTGACCAGCAGTTGGGGGAAATCCTGGGGGCCTGGATACGGTTCGGCTTTCAGGACGATGAAGCGGCCATCGATTACAAGGATATCTATACCGGTGGCCTGAACATCAGCGGTAACCTGTGGGGCCGGGAACAGGACAATATCGGCATCGGCTACGGGCATTTGAGGGGTGGCAACCTGGACGTGGATCACACGGACGTTTTCGAGGTTTACGGCCGTTTTGCCCTGAACGATATCTTCTCCATCACGGGCGACGTGCAATACATGAAGGACTCCATGAATGTGGGCGACAGCCCGAGTGGCTGGATTTTCGGGTTGCGGGCGACCGCTGAATTTTAGTGTATTTCAAATAGGCCTTACCTCTCCTCCTAGGCCTGAGCGGGTCGGGGCGCTTCGGCCAACGCCGGCGCGTCCCGACTTCTCACAACCCCGGGGTCCAAACGAGAGTTAAACGGCCATATGCCGATGACCCGGGGTTTTTCCGATTGGTAAAGGGCGTTTTTAATGGAACATATAGAATAAGTTTGTGATACCAAAGGAGATTGATAATGGAAAAAAGGATGAAAATAAAATGGGCCGTTTTGGCCATGTCAGCCATGGTTCTTTGCATGGTTGCCACTGTGTACGCGGATACCCTTGTTCATAACCAGGTGGTTGTCAAGTCCGGGGAGACCGTCGTGCGCTATGATTTGGATGAAGTCAAAACGGAAGTGGAAGATGGAAAAACGAAAGTTTGTATTTGTCGATGCCTCTGTTTCAGGGCGCTCCAGATGCTGGCAACCCGGTTTGCCGACGGCGTGATCCCAAGGGATGACATCAAAATTGTTACGGGCTGGACGACCCATGGACCTGAAGAACTATTTGTGGAGGTGATGGGGTGGTCCTCCGGGGACCTGACGCCTATGGCGGGTGCCACGGCCGCGGCCCATCTTACCATCGAAGACGCCTACTTCTTCTTTATCCAGAAGTCCACAGGCAAGGCCTGGAAGGTTGTGGCGAATGAAGGCCTTTATCCCCAGGGGTTTTTTGCATATCGGACCCTGGTCAAAACAGGACAGGCCACTGACGAGCAAAAGGCTTTCTTTCAGACCCCTCTTCGACCTCAGGCCGTTATAAACATGGATACCCTTCCCTTAATTGACAAGTTTGATATACAGACAGTCCCGTTTTACGCGGAAGACGGCATCCTGCGCATGCCGACAGTATTTGTCTCCGGCGGGGCGGCATATGAAGTCGAGCTGAGGGGCACGGGCAACGGCGTCTTCGAGCTGATAAAGGTCGTTAACGCCGATTGAATATGTGATATTGCATGAAGGGGATTATCAAGAAGTTCCCTATCAAGAGACTCACCCCCAGGGCTTGCGATTGCAAGTCCTGGGCATTCGGCATTTTAACGAGGATGATGAACAGGCTACGAATTCAATTTAGGCAGAACCAGATTGAAGACGAGAAATTTGTTCAGATGGAAATGGTTTATTGACAGGACAGCGCACAAACCAGAGGGTAGATGGGCAATAGAGAAGTCAATTTAATTCAACAAAATGAGCGCATGGAGCGGAAATGGCGAAAGACAGGAAGGAATACGAATACTGGGGCAAAAGAGCCCATGAATTCGATGCCGCCACATCTCATGTGGTTGGAAAAGAAACGCAGCAGGCAACGAAACATTGGCTCGAAAACCAGTTCAAGGGCACGGAGGTGGTCCTGGAACTGGGTTGTGGAACCGGCCATTTTTCTGAGGCCATTGCCGGAAAGGCAAGACACCTGACGGCGACGGACAGGTCTCTGGAGATGCTTGAACTTGTCAAGAGAAGGCTTGAGCCATTGAAAGATGTCACCGTCAGGAGAGAAGACTGTTATCACACCTCGTTCCCGGACGGCCTTTTTGACGTTGTCTTTTTGGGAAACGTCATCCATATTGTGGACCGTCCCGTGGATGTTCTGATCGAGGGCCGCAGGGTCCTCAAGCCCGGCGGAAGCATCGTACTGGCGGATTCCACCTCTTATGGCATGACTTTCCGATCAAAGCTTGCCATGGGGATTCGTTATCTCGGAAAATTCGGCATACCGCCCAAAGAAAACCGTATCGTGAGCCCGGATGACCTTGCCCGATTGTTGGATGCGGCAGGCTTTCTGGTGGAGGAATCAAGGCTTATTGAAAAGGAAACCCATGTTGTGTGTTTGAGAGGAAGGAGACCATTATGAATCAGTTGCCGGCAGCAACCATGGATTACAGAGAACTTTATCAGATCGTCACCGGACCCGTAAAGACAAGACTGATGATGACGGGGATTGAGCTTAGGGTCTTCAAGCGGCTTGAGACGTTTCGTTCCGCAGAGGATGTGGCTCGGGAGTTGGACGCCCATCCTGAGAATACCCGGTGCTTCCTGGACGCTTTGGTCACCATCGATCTGCTGGAAAAGGAAAACGGTCTGTACCGCAATCTTCCCATCACCCAGACCTTCCTGTCGGAGGCATCCCCCGGATACCGGGGTGCGTTGTTCCAGATGATTGAAATGCGGTGCGTCGATCCCCTGGAGGACTTGACCCGTCTTGTCAAAGAGGGCCCGGCAGGAGAGGACGCGGAAAGAGACTTCGCTTCCCAGGAGCTTTGGGCCGAACTCACCCGGACCAGCGCTGCCTGGGCCATGGGCACGGTTGGCCGGAAGGTGGCCGGGATCCTCTCTGAGTTGCCCGGATACTCAGACTTTGAAAAGATGTTGGACCTGGGGGACGGCCACGGTATCTTTGCGCTCTATATCGTGAATCAACACCCCTTCATGAAGGGGACGATCTTTGACCGGGCGCCGGTGGTGGAGGTGGCCCGGCATTTCATAGAGAAATACGCAATGGGTGAGCGGGTGGATGTGGCGGCCGGAGACTACATGACCGATGACATCGGAACAGATAACGACCTAATATGGGCCAGCTCCACGCTCAATTTCGCCAAATGGGATCTGGACACCTTGATCAAAAAGATCTACAGGGCCGTCAAGCCGGGTGGGTATTTCGTCAGCTTTCAGGACGGTATGACCCATGAGCACACCAAACCCGACACCATGCTGGGTCATCTGGCAGACCGGCTCAAAACCGGGGTCGATTTTTCCCTGGATCAGGGCGCGGTGGCGGAATCGACCCTCCGGTGCGGGTTCAGATCGGTACGATCCCGCACCATAGACACGCCTATGGGCGCCATGGATATGGACATTGCGCGGAAATAGTACCGAATCCATTCCTTCTCCGTTTGATCAATATGTTGCCGAATCGGGTTCGGTTGCCCTAATGGGTCTGGAGAGATCCCGAAGAAGCCTTTCCAGGTAAAATCTGCAGGTTCAAAATCTCCAGACCCCTGTCACGCCGAAGGTCCTCGGTGGTCCGTCAATACCGACAATTTCATTCTGAAAAACGGAGAGGAAGGTACAATATTGTGTGTCGAAGATGTTTTCCACCCAGAAACTGAGGTCGAACCGGGCCCACTCATATCCGAGACGCAGATTCACGATTTCATATGCATCCTGTTCGGCCTTGTTTGCCGCATCTCCGTAAAAGGGACCCGTACCCAAAAGGTCGGCCCGGGCGAAAAATCCGTACAAGGCGCGATACTGAGCACTCACATGGTAGGTATATTCGGGCGCGTAGGGCAGAGTATTGTCCGCATAATCTTTTTGGACCAAAGCGGTGCCTGCATCGTTCCATACCGTGGCCATAAAATGGTCGAATCTGGCCTCATTGTAACCGAATCCCGCAGACAGGTCCAATCCCCTTAAGGGTTTTGCCTGCACTTCCAGTTCAACGCCTTGAGAGTGGGCCTTTGCCGCATTGGTGATGGTGGTTATGGCAATGGTGGGATGCAATTCCGAAACCTGTTTGTCATCAATGGAGATATAGAAAAGAGACAGGTTGGCCAACAGTCTGTGGTTCAGCCAGGTGGACTTGATGCCGGTTTCGTAATTCCATGTGTACTCGGGCTCATAGGAAAATGTGTCCAGGGTTCCTGTCAGGCCCCAATTATATCCGCCCACCAGATAGCCTTTGGATACGGACGCATAGGCCATGATATTTTCCGTGGCATCGTAGGCAAAAGAGAATTTGGGCAATGCCTCATTGTAGCTGAGGTCTTCGCTGTAACCCTTGTTTTGAACCGGATCGTTGAGATTCCCTTCCATTTCCTCGTGGTCCAGGCGCAGGCCCAGCGTCAGGTGAAACCGGTCCAGAAAGGTATAGGTTCCCTGGCCGAAAGCGGCGCACCCCCTGGCATCCACATCGGTAACGGGATTCATGTAGGTCATTTGCACCGAGAGGATTTCATACCTGTAATTAAAACGCGAGTCTTCAATGAATCCGTACAGACCCGCAAGCCACTCAACGGGCCCTGCTTGTGAAGAGACACGAAATTCCTGGCTGTATTGCCGGAATTTTAACTCCATGGGATTGATCTTTTTGTCCTTGGGGTTATCCCATAAATCACAGTCATTGACCTTTTCGAGATCCTGGTACAACGTGCCGGTGACCGAGAGAAAGTCAAGGTCACCCGAGTCGTATTTGACGCGCAGGATCTGGCTGTTCCAGTTCTGCTTCAGATAGGCATCGGTGTCTCTTCGAATCTTATGGGGGGAGGTTTCGTGGGGGCCCGTCAGAAAGCGGGACTCGGCGCCATGGTCGTCGGCGTTCATGATATCCGCAACCAAGGATAGATCCCATTGATCCGAAGGGGTCCACCGGAGTGTGCCCCGTCCCGTGAGATGACGCAAATCCGCGGCCCGGTCGTCGCCGTTGGCTTCATTTTCCACGTACCCGTCCGAAGATCGGTACTGAAACGCACCTCCCAGGAACAATTTATCTTCCACCACGGGACCGCTCACATTGGCAACGGTCCGGAATGAATTGTAGTCTCCGTATTCGGCCAGTATCTTTCCGCTCAGATGATTGTCCGGTTGTTTGGTGAAGAGGCTGATCACACCGGATTCGGAATTCTGACCGTACAATGTCCCCTGCGGGCCTTTCAGAATTTCGGCCCGTTCCAAATCGAAAAAATCGATATTCTGGGCGTAATGCAACGGGTAACTCACGTCATCCACGTAAAATCCGGCGTTTGAATAGGTGGTCCCCGAAAAGGGGAAACGCCTCTGATAACCACGATGTGTTCGCACGACCGGTTCATCATGCTGACGTTGGAGGAAAAACGCACCATGTCGGGTGTATTCAGTATCCTTGCGTCTTCCATCTCCGTTTCCGAAAAGACATTCATGCTGATGGGGACTTTCTGAGCATCTTCTTCCTTTTTTTGCGCGGTGACGGTGACCGGTTCCAACTGAAAGACCGCCTCTTCTTCCGGAGACTCGCCATAGGCATCGGGACAGAGCAGAACAACAAACACGATCATAAGAATTTTTGAAACAGTCTTCTTCATTTCTCTTTCCTCTAAACACAAAAAGCCATGAAAATTTACAGACTTCTTGCCTGTAAGCCTTCATGGCCTTTTTGATGAATATGTCTTATCTTCGGTTGTTTTTATGGCAACAACATCTTCTTGATGTTATTCAGTGCCGGCTTTGTGTGGAGGCATCATGTCCCGAGGCAGTCCTGTCGGACAATTTTTCCATCGGATTTAAAACCCATCGTTTCGCATGATATCCCTTACAATTAGAACAATTGGATGGGCTTTGTCTTTTCCGCGATGCACATTTTTTTATGGGAAGCGCACAATCGTTCGTCATGGTCTTGTCTTCTTGGAGGCAAAGCGATTTTCCGTTGACAGAGGTTGGCGCGAGGAATAATTATTGAATACATTCGAATGGTAAAGGAGGCAACCGACCGATGTCCAAAACGGTTACATTGAGGCTCAAGGACAGTGTATATGAGACTTTTTTGGAAGCAGCACGTTCGGAAAATCGGCCCCTGTCAAATCTCATCGAAACGGCTGCTTACGCCAAGATACAGGAACAACAGTTTACAGACGATCTGGAGATGGCCCAAATTATGGCAGACCAGGATCTGATACGAAGGATCAGAAAGGGCTCAAAGGATGCCCGGGCCATGAAAGGGAATTTTGTTGAATAAATACCGGATCTTCGAAACCAGGCAGTTTCAAAAGGATCTGCAGTAGATTTCCAGGTCATGAAATCCCAAAATTTCACAGAAACTCCGGGATGTTGTCTACCCCCAATTGCACCAACATCAGCATTTTGGCCCGAATATCAGAAAGCTGAGAAATTTCCATCCGGATACCTGGCGATATAGGATAGGCGCATGGCGTTTTTTTTACGAAATTGATGAGGATATGCAAATTATTTTTATGATCGCTGCCTCACATAGAAGCGCCGCATATTGATCTTATCCGTTGGGCCTTTCTTCTACAAAAGGCTCGTCATGTACAGAGGGAAGGCCTGAAACAAATTCCTTTAGCCGAAAATGCAAAATCAGCTCGGCCCATAGAAGCCCCAAGACCATGAATGCACCGATCATTTTGTAGAGGACGACCGTGCCGCAAGCATCCCCCAGAGCACCAAACAGTGGCCCCAAAAGCAAGGGAGGGAGTATGAAGACGCTGCTCAACAGGGCGAATCCGGTGCCGGACTGTGCGCCCGCACTGGCCTTCATCATCAGGGTGAAACCCCACACATGAATGCCTCCCAGAATCACATTGTCGCCAGCCAGGATCAGTGCCCCTTGCCACGGAGAAATCACGCCTTTGGAGGCCGCAAGAACCGTAAATCCGGTCAATATCAGGGAAAGGCATCCGAAGATTCGAAGAAAAACCGCCGGTCCCACAAGGCGAAATATCCACCCCAACAGGAGGGTCCCCAAAAATCCGGCGGGATACCCGAACCGGATGAGGGCCTTCCCGATGTCTCCGGGATTCATTCCGAGATCGGTCAGAAGCGGCATGCGCATTTGAAAGCCGTTGAAGAAAAACAGGGTCGGCAGCAACAGGAATAAGATGAGCCACCGGGTCCGGGACCGCTCCAGAAACGCCCACAGGCCCGGCGTCTGTTTCCGGCCGGCTTGCGGTAAGGGATTATCCGGATAAACCGGGACGATTTCCCGATGCAGCACCATCGGCAGGCTCAGAAGCAGAATCGTTGCGGCCAGCATCAAACAGATGGCCTGCCAGCCAACAGTCTCCAACAAAACCAGGACCAGCCCGCCTCCCAGCAGCATGCCGACGGGTCTGGCACCGGACTGGATGGTATTTCCCCAGGGCCGTTCTTCGGGCAACAGAATGTCGGTGGCGTATCCGTCCACGGCGATATCGTTGGTTGCCATGACCGTATTGAACAACAAAAGCAGCACAAACATGAGGCCGAACCGGTCCGGCGGGACGAAGGACAGGGCGAAAAAGAGGCCTGCCCCGATCCATTGGAGGGGAAAAATCCAGGTCCTGCGTCTGCCCAGGCCCTTGATGTAAAACCGGTCGATCCAGGCGGCATAAAGGAACTTCGTTGCCCACGGCACCTGCAGCAGAAAAAGGAACCCCACGGACCGGAGATTCATCCCCTGGTGCCGTAAGACAACGGGCAGGCAACTGACGATGAATCCCACGGGTATGGTCTGGCAGGTATACATGCATACCAGCAACAGCAGCTTGAATGGGGTGTTTTTCATATTAGGATAAACCGCGTTGTTGCTATCCTTATCCATAGGGTTGAGCCGTGGGATTTGATTCAGTGTGGCTGATTTTGTGTTTGCGCGAATCCGAAGGGCAAAAAATAGAAGGGAAATAGCAGAAACAAAAACCGTCGTCTTTTCCGCAATGCATTTTTTTTTGTGCGAAATGCACGGTCAAAAAGAAAAAGCCAAAGGCAGGGTGTTGCAGGGGCCGGGGGAGACCCTCTCCCGGCTACCCGATTAGCGGTCATTTTATAGGATCCACTCCAAGGTCCCTGCAAATATTTTTTACCAAGATATCTTTTATCTCTGAATGCCTTGGGATCGCAGATCTTTTATTCAAAGTGGGATTATGCCACCACGAATGTTTAGCCCCTTCTCTCAACAATTCACAGCCTTGCGAACGAAGATGCTTTAGCAACTTGTTTCTTTTCATACGGCAATTTTTTCTTCGGTATATCCCTTGCCAGCAGCAAGCAGTGCATCTTGCCGGTTAAATTCCAAGGCTTCTTTCAGGGTTATCTGCAAGGTTTCTTTCAATTCCTCGAGAGTTCTTTCCTGACAGTTAACGCCGGGGATTTCTGCGATCCATCCCACCCACCAGTCACCTTCCTGTTTTACAACTGCCGTGTATTCGTTTCTCATTATTTTACTCCATCATTGTCTTGTTACTACAGCCAGTGCCGGCTCCGCGACGCGGAGTCGGCAACGCGTTCACCGAAAAGCCACCTGCTTTGATGCGGGGCAGAACTTTTCAAAAACCGCAAAGCTGTTGGAGGTTAGGTGAAGTGATTGGTCAGGAGAAGTTGTTAACATCGTTCCATTTACTGACCGCCCATACTTTTTTGAAGAATTTGGTATTGTGTCCCTCGAATTCATATATTTTACCTACACGAAATGGCCTTTATCTTAAGGGCGTCCCCATCCCCATTCTAAATTGGGTTTGCCACCTCATCGAAAGAAAAAGAAAGTGTTTTGGCCTGAAATAAGTGACAACTGACTATGTCAGCAGCATTTTGATCATAAAGGGCAATATTGAAGCCTATTGAAAACACGCTTTTATAAATTACTCCATCATACCCTTTATCTTTGAATAGTTCAGACAGAATTTGTGTTGGTACGTAATCGGCCTCTCTATCGCCAGCAATAATGGGGATAGAAAATGCCCGGTCTATGTAGGACCAAACAGATGATTCCTTTTCTGTATCGGAAGGCTCCTCCTCATAAAATGGCGGCCACTTGTCTAAACCATGAGCAGAGCAGTCAATTAAAAAAAGCTTTTTGTTTACCTTGAATGCACCGACTGAAATATAGGAACCTACCCAAGGACGCACTTCAGACATTGCCGTTTCCTTATTACTTGACATGTATAAACATGGTATCCCTTTTGGGTTAATTCGGCCTTCCGATGCACTATTCTTCATGGGCCTCATTCGCATTGGACCATAAGGACAAACCTCTTCGCCAACCTCTTCGTTTTCATAAATAATTGGCCGCCAATCATTTCCAAACTGTGCTCGCCAGAAGATACTGCCAATATTTATTCTTTTTTTCCTTGATGGTAGTGTAGACACGACTTCATTAAGGAATCTAGTTGTGTCAGCATCGTAAATATACCTATGTCCGTATTTTACTTTGTGCGCAAACGCCAAATAGCTGTTCCAAGATTCAAATCCCATCTTATCGAAGCTCCAGGATCGTAATGCCGAGCTGATAGTGGTACTAAAAAACCATTATCAGGGCTGTTTCTCTGATGGATTATTAGACGCTTTTGCCTTGATAATAGGCTATTTTCTGATTGATCAAGTTGACATTCAGAAACTCAAATTATGCTGAGATTCATGATTCACAGCTACTACAGCTACTTACAAATTGATGAAAGAGTACAGAAATGGTGAAGAAAGTGTCAACAAAAAAACAAAGACTGGTGGAGAGGTTCATTTTATCTCGATTCCTCCCATTGGCCTTGCCAAAACCACTATTTGAAGGTCTATGGTTTAGCCACCATGCCGGACATTTCCTCTGTAATACCGGCTCATTCGTTGTTGGCCATCTGGATTGCTTGGCTGACGCACGGTTTTCGGGGTCTGCCCGAAATGGGCGCGAAAGGCCTTGGTAAAATTGGCTTGACTGTTGTACCCTACTGAAAAGGCCACTTCGGACAGGCTCAGATCGGTCTGCTTTAGAAGAGTTCGGGCCTTGGAGAGTCTGGCATCGCGAAGCAGGTTGAAGGCGGTCTTCCCGTAAAGTTGTTTAAAGCCCTGATTCAGTTTATTGCGGTTGATTCCGGCCAGCCGGCTCAAAGCCGTCAGGCTCGGAGGATCTTCCAGCCTTTCCAGAAGGGTGTGGTGCGCCTTATGTACCCGCTCCAGATCCTGACGGTTTAACGACGACCCATCCCTTTTGTCGTTGTTTTCCAATTCAAACAGGTTGAGTGCCACCAGCTCAAGGGTCTTGGCTTCCAGGAACAGTCTGCGGAGTTCGCCCTGATAGGGACATTCCAGAATCTGCCGCAGGATCACACACGTGCCACCATTGAAGGCGCTTTGTTGAAAGAGCCGTTTTTCCGGCAGGGTCCTGTAAGTGTTGAGGCCCAGGTGTTTGAGGCATTCGGGTGTCTTTCGGAACAGGTCTCTGAAGGCGTTCGGGGTAAAATAGAGCGATACACCCGCAACCCGTCCTCCCGCGGACTCAACGACCCCTCTTGTAAGGGGCAAATAGGTAGTCAGAACGTCCCCGGGCGATCTTTCCACCACCTGGCTTTTGCCACCGCCGTTAAGGGTCATACAAATTTCCTGGGAGAGGTTGAAAGAGAAGCCGATGGGTGCATGCTCGATTTCATAGGCCATCCGAAAGCCCCGGTGCCGGGTGTGATTATAGATCATCATTCGGAGTCCGGGTCTGAGGTAGACATTCTCCAATAAAAAGTCCGCGCTTTGTTTTGCGTAATTTACAATGATTTCATACGGTTAAACCCCGTTCAGGTACTTGGATGCCGTCGCCACGGTGCCATCATTATTCGAAAACCCATCTTGATCTACAGTCATGTTATCTATCATCCACTTCAAAAAAGCTGAATTTGACCACAGCCCGTGGCCAGGTCCCCGGCCATGATGTCCATCAGGTTGCCGATAGTCGTTCCGTCATGTCGTAGGATGAGCATTAAATTGGACCATATAATTGTATCCCAAATCGTGCAGGTCGAGCTTGGTGAATCCGTACTTTGTAACGGCGGCCTCAACCATTTCGGGCGACAAGCGCATAGCGGACCACAAGGCTGGTCCTCCTTTTTGCACTCGATAATCGCAACCCGCCCGCCCGGCTTCAGGACCCGGCGGATTTCATTGAACAGGGGCCTTTCAATCCTGGAAAGACCGAAGATATGGAGCACTGTTGACAGAAGACACACATCAATGGATTTGTCTTCAATAGGGAGAGGCTCTGTGATATCGGCGGTCATGGGTTTGAGGTTGTTAAGCCCCTGAGCTTGCGCCTCCTGCTTAAGGCCTTCGACCATGTAGCCCCATTTTTCCAGCGCATAGACCACGCCCGAGTCTCCGACCCGCTTGGCGGCATAAATGGAATATTCACCCGGCCCGCACCCCAGATCCAGGAAATGATCCCCTGGTTTGAGAGAGAGCGCATCAAAGACCACTTCCGGATCGTGCATCCAGAAACTGCTGGGTCCCCGTCTCAGTTTGCCGGTGCACTGATGGTGGTGATTGTATCCTGTGGTATCCATGGTCCCGGTTTCCTTTCTTCAAAGGGCCTTTTGAATTGGCTTTCGGCAAAATAAGCTATTTCCCGTGGGAGACGGTGGCAATTCCCCTTCCTTCCACCTGATGGTATGGACCGCCGGCGCACATATAACAGAGGCCGGCTTTCTCCTCATCCTGTACCACTTTGGTCGCCATGATTGCCTCCCCGCAAGCCGGGCACATCGTTGTCGCGTATGGCTTGAATAAAATTTTTTCTGGGGTTTTGTTTGAGTTGTTCCATCCATGCTGTATCGTAAGCTGCCAACCCGGATCCATTCTTGACTTTTCCTGTTTCAATCTCTTCCATAATTCTTCCTCTTCTTTCGACCCTGGAATCGCCGGCCGGATGTTTTCATGTGTCCAAATCACCTTCATCCACTTCTTCCAGCAGGTGACGCATCCATTCAGGGATCCGAATCCCTTCTTGGGGATACCACTTCCTCACATACGGTTTGACATCGATCACCGGACTGCCGTTGATGGCGTCGATGCCGACCACTTCCAGAATATTTTCATTTATCTTGACCAGTTTTACCACGGTGGTGAGCACTGAATTGGGGCGGACCGGACTGCACGTGGAAAAGATGCCCGTAAGGGGGATGTCCTTTCTTCCCATGGGATGCACCCGGGTGATGGACCGGCTTTGCTCGGGGACCTGGTGGGCCCAGTAGAGGATCACCAGGTGGGAGTAATCTTTCACTCCATCCAGAATCCCGCTCAATTCCCGGTTGATGATAATTTCCGATTTCATGGTGCGAATTTTGCGGACGTGGGCTTTTATGGCGGCCATCCGCTCTTTCATTTCAATACCCGCTTCTCCGGCCTTGAGGAACGGTTCATCAATTTCGTTTCGGATAATGCCCACCGGCCTGAGCACGATGGGGTCGAGGGTTTTTGGGGCGGTGTCGGACGTGTTCGGGGATTTTTTCATGTGATTTCTCCTTTTTAAAGATAGCGCAGAAAAGCATCCATCTTCGTCTGATCGTTTTCATTGGGGTTTCCGTCAAACGTCAGGTTGAGGACGGGCTTTTTGCTTTCAAACTGCTGATGCAGTATGCCCAGGGCAATGCCGGTATTTTCATACATGGGCATGACGTGAATGATGCCATCAATATTCGGGAAATCGCAACGCATTTTTGTTTCTCTGTACCTCCCGTTGGCGCCGGCATAGTATCCGACCCCGTGATCCGCCAATGCCGCCAGGCGGTTCAGATCATTTTCAAAAGGGCTTTCGTCCTGAGGATGCGGGATATGGCATGCATGTGATCCTCGAGTATGCTCAGTGCCCGGGTTGCCCCGTGATGACTTTTGCCCTGGCTCTGATCCAGGAAGTCCCTCCACAACAACCACATGGTCTCACTGAGAGGGCTGTAGAGGACCCGGTGATGGTCCTGTTCCAGTTTCCTGAAGGAGAAGTTGTTCAGAAAATCATTGTAGAGGATGAGGGGTTCTCCGCCCGCAAGAATCCGTCTTTTCGAACCCATGGACGTTAATTCCGTCCCTGGCCTGGCTGGTGATCTCATCCTTTATGACGTCGGCCCCCACCGCCCTTCCGATCATGAGCCTGCCGGAGCCCGTGGTGCCAACGCCAACAATCTGAATCCCGGTTCCGAATTCTTTTTGGATGGCTTTCAGGCCTTCCTGGACGGCTGCCAGGGGATTGCCCATGGTCCGCAGATATTGGAACGACACCACGCGATTGTCCTGGTCCGTCAACACCAGATTGGTGCTGGTCGAGCCCACATCAATCCCGAGCCAGCATTTCAGGACATTAGGCCCCGGAGTGACGGGATCGAGGTCATGCTTTCCCGAGGCATCGTCGCTGCCAAAAGCGCGGAGATCGGGTAATGACTTTAGGGGCTGCTCTTCCACGAAGAAACAATGGTTTTGCTTAAGGGCCCCGAACAATGGGTCCGCATTCAACGGAAGATTTTCCCGGTTGGCCATGACCGCGGCCCCCAGCGCACCCATAACGGCAAAATGCTCGGGGACGATGAACTCGTCTTCCTTCAGATTGAGAAGCTTTTTAAAGGCGTTGATGATGGCTTGATTATGGGCCACCCCTCCCACAAACAGGATGGGTTTTTTCAGGGGGAGCCTTCGCATGACCGATCCCCGGTAATTCCGGACCATGGCATATGCCAGCCCCCACAGGATATCTTCAACCGGGACCCCTTCCTGCTGGTGATGGATGATATCGGTTTTGGCAAATACGCTGCACCTCCCGGCGATTCGGGGAATGGTTGTGGCCTTTTGTGCGTAGGCGGCGTAGTCTTTCAACTTCAGTTTCAATCGGGAAACCTGTTTTTCCAGAAAGGCGCCGGTGCCGGCGGAGCAGTTGGAATTCATGGAAATTTTGATTCCGGATGGATCCACAGCACGAAATCCGGTGATATATTTTGCGCTCTGCCCACCGATTTCGACAATGGATTCGCAGGCGTTGTTTTCAGAAACGGCACCTTCCACAATGGCGGTGGCCTCGTTTACAAATGGGATACGGCCGCTCTTTCGTAAAAACCCGCTGCCGGTCACGGCACCCCGTCCGATGCTTCCCACGTCAACACGTGTTGTTAAATCGTTCATGACGGTACGCAATGCTCCCCTGATGTCTCCCCTGTGCAATGCGTAACAATGATGCAAGACCGTATTGTTTGTATCGATCAATGCCAGCTTGACGGATGAATACCCCATATCCAATCCCAGACTCAGCATGATTTCGTCTCCTTAAAAGCTGTACCTGATTGCCCCATAGACATTCGTGTTATTCTCGAACTGTGAGAAAAACGTGTAGTCATCACTCCCGAAAAAGATGTTGGCACCGATCTCCAACCCGATCCGGTCGCTGTATTTGTAGTGGATCTTCGGCATCAGATAGGCATCCTGGTCGCTGGGTGAAAAATAGGCGTTGAGGCTCAGTTCCAGGTTCTGGTTCATCAGCAATTTGGTCAGTTGCAATGTAATCACATGCCTTAAGTGATCCTTGGCCGGACTTCCCTTGAGGCCCTCTTTGTACGCGTCATAATCCAGCATCTGTTCCACATAATATTGAAGGGATCCTGTGAAATCCCTTGCGATTTCCTGAGCATATCCCACAAGGTATCGGATTTCCGAATTTCTGATGAGGGGGTTGGTGCCGTTTGGGTCATCAATGGAATCATAGTAAGCCAGCTCCATATTTCCGATGCCCGGCCCCACATTTCCCCGGGCGCTGGCACCGTAAACATGCAGGCCCGGAAAAATGGCGATCCCTTCGGGGGTTTCTCCGGCAGGGTTTTTCCAGAACCCCCAATACCCGTAAAGGGCCAGTTCACAGCTTGAAATGTTCCGGTAGATGCGCACCGCGACTTCATCGTCCTTGAACCAGCGATCGGGGGTATCCGCCACTACAATCGCATCACGGCCCACGATCCGGTTCAGGGCCCCGCTCCAATAAGAGAGATAGTCACCGTTAATATAGCGGTCCGGATCGAATTTGGGGGTATAGACCAGATCCACATTCGCCATATCCGAAACAACGAAGCTCGCCTTTATGGCATCGGAAGGGGCCTTGAGATACTCGCTGTCCCGGCCGATAAAGAAAGACTGCCAGTCCTTTGGAAACAGGTCGTTTAAAAAAACCAGATCCCCGGTTCCCCAGGTGAGGATCTGACGGCCGACCTTGACGTCCAGAAAGTCCGAGGGCCGGGAAAAAACAAAGGCCTCACGGGTATCATAGTCAAATCGTTCCGTGACACCATCGGCCCAACCGTCCCCCTTGTATTTGAATTCCGCCCAATCCGTATAGGTGAAGAGTTCCATTTGGACCCGGGCTTCCATTACGGAAATATCCTTTTCATAGAGGTCGTATTGGGTGCGCATGCCCCCTCTCAATTCAAAAAAACCGTTGAATTCAATGGGCAAAAAATTGCTCCAAAAAGCGCTTTCATCCGCTTCCCCGGCGTGAAGCCATGGAAACGGCATCAAGGCCCACATCAAAATTACGAAGACGGTTTTTTGAAAAGTCTTCATGTTTCTATCGCATGGCCTCTGTGGGCGGTCTTCTCAAATAGCGTTCGGAAAAAATAGAGTCCTTTATCCCGATGTTGTACTGGATATTGGAAAAAGTCATGATGGTTTTGGAGCCGCTTTCAATATCCTCGGCGGTTGACTCGACCACCGTCGGGTAAATCCTCTTTTTTCCGTTTTCCTCGGCTTCAATGTCTTCGATTTTGGTGGTTTTAATGACGCGATAGGGGCGGCCGTCTTTCCGAAAATATTCCATTTTCATGGGAATGAAGGTGGCTTTGTTCAGATAGGCATTGTAGTATCCGAATTCCACGTCGTCAGGGCTTTTCGGCGTGTTCTTGACCACAAAATATACGTCTGTCGTTTGAATCAGTTCATGGACGTCCGCTTCCACATTACGGCCGGATATGTCCTCATACAAAAAATTCGATCCCGCAAAGCTGGTGCGTTTGTCGCCCCCGGCAATCCGTTTCACCAGATCCAGGCTGGGCATATAGAGCCAGCGATCGTCTTCCTGGCCCGGTTCCGCATGTTTGTGCACCATGAAGATCATCTTTCGAACATCCGCCGGCGCCTGAAAATAGACGAAATATTTTTGATCTCCGTCCCCGTTTCCCCCGTCTTTTCGAAGCATGTTCAATTCCCGTTTTCGCTCGCGGCCCTGTTTGTCCATGATCACCAACTTCACTTTGCCTTTGCTGTCGTGCCCCTGATACAGTGCCGCATGGTTGGCTCTTCGAATGATTTCATCCACCGGCATTGCGTCACGGTTTTCATCCGCGGAAGCCCAGGGGGCCAGAGCAAGCAACACACCCATTATCATGAATAAAAGGCCATTGATCTTTCTCATTTTTTCTCTCCTTTTCAGTGCTTCGTCGTGTAAAGTTTACGATTAATCTCAAAGTCAATTTTTATGATGATATTTTCCAAAGAACCATTTTTCGCACAGGGTCAATATGGACGGCAGGACCAACAGCGTGATAATGCCTGAAAGACTCATGATGGCAAAGAGCATGACACCCATGGTTTTATAGGGAATTAAGGGCGCCGTCATGAGCGGCAGAAATCCGATGGCGATAACCAGAACATTTCGGCTGATGGCCCGAGCCGGCTCCCCAAACATCAGAATGATGACTTCTTTCCAGTTCCCCTTTTGTTTGTATTTGACACGGGAACGTTCAAGAAAATGAATGGCGAAATCAACGGCCATGCCCAGCGCCAGAACGCCCAGCACGGCAATGGGCAGGTCGTAATCTTTCCCCGTAAGCCCCACGATGCCGTAAATGGCCACAATGGTGATGGTCAAAGGGGCCATGCACAACAGCCCCCAGAGCAATGAACGAAACAGCACGGCCATCATGATAAAGACGATGATAAAGCTGCCCATAAGGGACTTGAGCATGCCCGAGATGAGGACGTCCTCCATCACGTGGTTGATATAGTGCAGCCCGGCCCAGCGATACATCAGTTCAACGGGTGGTTCATGAGTTTCCATGTATGCATCCACTTCCTTGACCACCGCTCTCATGTCCATGCTGTTGCCGGTGTTCATCTGCACCCAAATATTGGCTTGCATATAGTCCGGGGTCGTCATATGCCACAAATCCTGTGGCCGGTGTCCCTGTTGGAACTGCAGAAAGCACTCCGCAACGCCCTGAGAAGTTTCCGGTATGCGGAAGTTTTTGGGCCTTCCGTCAATGAGTTCCTGATTGACTTTGCAAACCACATCCGCCATGGACGTGGTTTTTCCCACCAGTCCCGAATCTTTCAGGTGTTTTTGAAAGGCTGCCATGTATGCCAGCACTTCCGGTCGTTTGAAAACTTTGAGACTCTCTTTTTGAACGCCGATGAAGGCGCGAAGTTCCTGAAGGGCATCATAGTCGTCGTCCGGCGCCGATTCGGACAATGTGTCCATATGCTGTATGAGGGCGTCGAGATAATCTTCATAAGGCAAATCATTCTCGTTCAACGGCTGTAAGTTTTCCCGGATGTCCTTTGCGAGATCCGGCGCACGGGTGAAGTCCATCTTGATTTCATCGGCAAACGCCGCCATTTCTTCGCCTAATGTTTCTATGTTCCGAGCCGTTGTGAGGCCCGGTTTTTCCCCTTGCAGTATCAGGTAGGCCACATAAGTTCCGTCCAGGTGTTTGTTGAACGCCACGTCAGCCTTGCGAATGGGGTGACTTCGCGTAAAACGCTTGGCGTAATTGTCGTTAACCCGGATCTGGGTAATTCCCCATACTGCGATGCCGATTAAAACAAACGATAAAATCAAGATCGATTTTGCGCGACGGTAGGTTAGTCTACCCGTGGTTTTGAGTATTCTGGTCAACCAGTTCTCTTTTTCGTTCCCGTGGGCGGACATGCCGAAGTTTGTTAATTTTTTCTCGGGAATCATCATGATATAGGCGGGAACGAATATCACCGTATAAAGCCATGCGATCATGACGCCGATGCTGAGAAACGCGCCGAAAATTCGGGCCGGCGGTATGGATGTAAAGGTGAGCGAAAAAAAACCGGCAGCGGTCGTCAGCGACGTATACAGAATGGGTGTAAAAAGAGTTTGCATCACTTCCCTGATGGTACCTTTGCGGCCCTTTTCCGTTGTGTAAATATCAAAGAACTCGGATAGGATATGGATGGAATCAACAATGGCGATGCACATGAGGAAAATTGGAATCATGGAACTCAAAATGTGAACCGGAAAACCCGTCGCAATCAGCAGACCCATGGTGGTGATTACCGAAAACATGGCAATGATCATGGGCAGGATGATCAAGCGCAATTTGCGAAAAAATAACCACAAAAGGACGAATATGACCGCCATGGCCAGTGGGCTTCCCACCGCCATCTGGGAAAACATCTCCACGCCGATGGCCACTTCCGCCACGGGCAGACCGGCGATGTGATACGCTTCCCGACCGCCCAGTTCTGCAACTTTTTGCTGTAGTTCGTTGTAGATCCTGTAACTCAGGTGTTTGTCGGTGAGCGGCAGATAGATGCACATGGCCTTGCCGTCTTGAGAGAACATCCGGCCCTTGAGCAAAGGATTGGAAAAGGCCTTGTCCCGGATGGCCAGGGCCTCCTCCCTGGTTTTCGGCGGTTTGCTCATGAGCCATTCGAACCGGATCACGCCGAGGCCGCCCTGGCTCATGTGATCCGTTAGTGACGGCGCCGTCATATCCGCTTCGATGACGCCCGTGAACTTTCCGGGGTTTTTTTCATCGGGCCACCGGAGGGTTTTGGCGAATTCGGTCAGTTCATAAATTCGGGAAAGGGTTTTCGGATTGTAAACGCCGTCCGAATCATGCTCGTTGACAATTCCCACCACCACGATTTCACTGAGAGAGAATGTTTTTTTGGTTTGGTTGTGGAACACTCGGTGCGGTTCATCAGCGGGGAGCATGTTCTCGGGATCGGTGTCGACCACCACCCACGGAAAAAACGCGCCCGCCGCCAGGGTCAGTAAGGCCATGAAAAGGGTTGCCAGTTTGTAATGATTGATGGAAAAATCAACAATGCTGCTTTTCAGGGTTTTCATTTTTTTTCTCCTGAATCATAAAGCGACGGGTTTTCAAAAAGGATTTGCCTTCCCCTTTGTTTTCCAGCCATTCGATCCAAATGGAGTGATTTGTGGTCCCGTATTCGTCCGATATATTTGCAAGACGCAATCCGAGGGCGCTTTCAAGAACTTGCGGTTTATGGCCATTCCAATGGAGATGGATAATCACCTCGGTATCCAATCGCGGATGACGGTAGATTTTGAGGGCCGAAAGGTTCCTTTTGTTTTCAATGCTCTTAATGGGCCCCGAAAGATCGTTTAAAAGTGTTTCCAAGTGGGGATGGGCCGTCCGCAAATGGATAATTTCGAGCCATTTCATGACCAACTCCCTCTGTATATTGCATGGATTTGGACTGTGTTGTTTTCCCTATGCACATTGCTCAAACCGTGCCGAAATTTTTTCTCCTATGATTTCAAATGAATCGGCTTTAGGGCCTTGTTATAAATTCCAAATACGGTAAATCAGTTACTATATTTGGCAATTCGTGTTAGGATTTACCGAATAAGACAATTTGTGTCGCAGGCGATTAGAGGGAGACATTCCATGACCATTGATGAAAAGGATTTTTTTCAACAGGCCACCCTGCGTATCTGCGGGAGCCTGGAAATTGAGCAGGCTATGGGGCAATGCTTTTCGTTCTTGAAAGATTTCATGCCCATTGACGGGATGACCATGAACCGTTACGACCCGGCGATTTTCGCTGTCCGTTGCGTGGCCGGGGTGAGTGCCGACGGTGCGCAAAAGATGAACCGGATCATCCCACTGCCCCAACATCTGGGAGACCGTATGATGAACCGGGAAGAGGGGGCTCAACGGGTGGTAATCATCAACCGCCCGGACCGGGAGCCGGTTCGCCGTTTTGTGTGGGATGCCCTTGAGATGGCCCATTCATCGGTGTTGGTGCTGCATTTGGGCATTGAGGGGGCGCCCCTGGGAGGGGTGGTCGTCTGGGCTTCGGGATATGACCGGTACACTGAAGAGCATGGGCGGTTGCTGGGATTGCTGCACGATCCTTTTGCCATTTCAGCCGCCAACACCCATAAGCATGAGGAGGTCCTGCGGTTGAGGGATCTCCTGAACGACGACAACCGCTATCTCAAGAATGAACTTCGGCAACTGACCGGCGATACCATCATCGGCGCGGAGTTCGGGTTAAAAGACGTCATGGAGATGGTTCGCCAGGCCGCGCCCCGTGAAACGCCGGTGCTGCTTTTGGGAGAGACCGGGGTGGGCAAGGAGGTCATTGCCAATGCCGTTCATTTTTCTTCCCCTCGGAAAGACGGCCCTTTTATTAAGGTCAACTGCGGCGCCATTCCCGACACCCTATTGGACAGTGAGCTGTTCGGCCATGAAAAAGGCGCTTTTACCGGGGCCGTTTCAAGAAAGCGGGGCCGTTTTGAGCGGGCCCATCGGGGAACCATATTTCTGGACGAAATCGGGGAGCTGCCCATTCAGGCCCAAATACGACTGTTGCGGGTGCTGCAGCAAAAGGAAATCGAGCGGGTTGGTGGAACCGAAACCCTTTCCCTGGATATTCGCATTATTGCAGCCACACATCAAAACCTTGAAAACATGGTGGCCGCCGGCACATTCAGGGAAGATTTGTGGTACCG
Source organism: Desulfatiglandales bacterium (assembly GCA_963663335.2). GTDB lineage: Bacteria > Desulfobacterota > DSM-4660 > Desulfatiglandales > Desulfatiglandaceae > NaphS2. The sequence continues at coordinate 1,073,564 of CAXXLN010000003.1, forward strand.
GCTGAGCGTGTTTCCCATTTTTATCCCGCCATTGCGACAAAGAAAGGCGGACATCCCCAACCTGGCGGACTATTTTTTGAGACGGAAATCCGGGGAACTCAAGATGAAGACCATCCCGCCCTTGGCCCCCGGCGCCATGGACCGCCTGACCGCCTGCCGTTGGAAGGGAAATGTACGGGAACTGGAAAATGTTGTGGAGCGGGCCTTGATCCGGTACCGGGGAGGTCTCCTGGCATTTGACCCTTACGTCTTTTCATCGAAAGCCGAATCCGATGCCATGCCGTTTCCGGATCACGGCCCGCTTCGATTGGATGAAGTCATATGCCGACACATTCAAGGGGTATTGAAAAAGACAGCGGGGCGCGTCAACGGTCCGGAAGGGGCCGCGGCGTTATTGAACATCCACCCCAGCACCCTTAGAAACCGGATGAAAAAGTTGGGGATTCCTTACGGACGCGGAAAATAGGATGTGGGAATTTTTCATGAAGACTAAAATTGCCGTTTGCGTATTGATCATTTTTGTCGTGCCCATGCTGTTTCCGTTTACCATTACACCCTCTTTTTCAGCTACGAAAATGAAGTGCGCCCATTTACCGTTCAAACCACCAGAAATCATTGTTCTCCACCGGGTCATGGCATTTTGGTTTTCCGTTAATGACGATTTGCGGGGACAGCCTCAATTCGTCGCGGCCACACCTCATGAGTCGATCGCAGGTCATCATCCATCCCATGAAAAAACCATGCTTTTGAAGGCACTGAACGCTATATTCCGAGCATGAAGGGTTCATGGGACATTCGCCTTGCTTGACCGCGGCTAAATGGTTCAAAGGTCCCCTGTAAAACTGCACTATGGAAAGCAGGGGGTTGAATCCACTCCCGGATTCTGTCTTCACGTCTCCAGATGTTGCACAGGACGACAGCAGACCAAGAAGGATCGAACATAATGTCAAGGTTCTCTTCATGCCTATTGAAACAGCTCCGGATAGAGATACGGAAGTTTCGGCGCATCGATGGGCGTAACCTTTTCCGCCTTGATGCACGGAAAAACAAGGCCATGGGCAACCTTGAGATCGAGGATGCCTTCCACACGGACCCATGAGTCGATTCCGAAGGAATCCGCCCGGTCATATTCCACGAGGGCGCCGGCCGGAAAGGCGTCGGCAGCGCAGCAGACGATGAGAAAACGGAAAATCAGAAAATGCTTCGGGGGAACCACCTCGTCCCGGCATACCATCCCTTCCGTTACAACCCGCTTTCCACGGTATTTCTTGAAATCCTGCAAAATTTCCAGAAGCGTGACCCTGCCGTCCTTTGAGACCTGGCCGGAGACCCCGGGTCGAGTGATTGCCTTGGAAAACGCGGGTGGGACGGACCGATTCTTAAAGGCATGAGACCCAAGTGGTTCCTCCCCAGCCACGAGCAGGTAAAAAAGGGGGAGTACAAGCACGCCCACCCTTATCCACAATGCCGCATAGGAATTGAAGCGGGCCGTACGGGTACGAAAGAGAACTGCTATCGGAAAGGCGGACAATATGCACAGGGACAGGATGAGCAGGGGCCAGAACCCCGGTCTCAGAAAAAGCAAATAGGTTCCGCTCCAAAGGAGCCACGCGTATGTGCCTCCCCATGCCAGGAATAGGCCGGCCATTTCCAGCCGCACTGAACCGTACTCAGTTCTGCTCATCGTCACATCCATCCCATGAATGCCTGCAATACCATCATGGCAGCAAATACCGCAACCACTGTCATTCCACTCAATGCGACAATGGCACGTTTCCGGAAGAGACCCAGGTACATGAAGAGAAGTTTCAGGTCGAGCATGGGACCCAGGACCATAAATGCCATCTGTCCTGAAAAAGGCATTGTGAACTGAAAAGAGGCGGCCACAAAGGCATCCGCTTCGGAACAGAGATTCAAGGCCACCGCCAGGGCCATCATCATCAGAATGGACAGTGACGGGCACCCGGCAAAGAAGAGAAAGGCGGAGCGGTCAACCGTGGCCTGTATGGTGGCAGCAACAAAGGCCCCGATAACGAGGAAGTGCCCTATATGAAAAAAGTCCTCGGCCGCATGGGCCAGGGCCTCTGCGACCCTTGACCCATTCCCTCCGTTCCCGGCGTGATCATGTCCGCAGCATTCACGACCGGCGTGGCCATGTTCCAGACTATCTTGTAGAATAGCCGGCGTCTTCCTGAAAAGCATGCCCATGCCGAAACCGATCGCAACGGCTATGAGATATCCGATCACAAGCCTTATGGTGCAGGTTCGCCAGTCCATTCTGTAGGCTACGGCCGTGGAGACCCATACGATCGGGTTTACAATCGGCCCTCCCAACAAAAAGGCCACCGCAGCGGACAGAGGTGCCCCTTTTTTTATGAGTCTCCTTACCACCGGAACGATGGCGCACTCGCACACGGGGAATATTATACCCATGCCTGCTGCCAGGAACACCGTTCGGAATTTTTCTTGAGGCAGAATGGCGGCAATCCGCTCTTCAGACACGAATTCCTCTATGAAACCGCCTACCAATGCGCCTATGAGCATAAACGGAAAGGCTTCAAGGACAATGCCTACAAAGGTAATGGCCAGTGTCCGAACATAGGGGCCTTTACCCAGGTGAATAAGGATCGCCATGGCATAGAAAAGAAAAAGGGCTTCAAGAATCACTCCCCTGGGGATGCCTCCCGGATGATCCGGACGATCTCCACCTGAATGGCACTTGGACATGTGCATCATTTCAGAACTGTCTCAAACGAGGCTGCAACCTTCTCGATATTTTCGGCCCAATTCACGGCCAGCGGGTCAGCCACCATGATCTTGCCTCCGATGGCCCTGGCAATGGTGTCCGCATTTTTGGTTGAAAACTGCGGTTGAACAAAAATAACCCTTATGCCATCCTTTCTGGCCATACCGATCAACTCCTGAAGTTCTTTGGGCGTCGGGTTTTTTCCCTCCATCTCGATCGGTATCTGTTCCAGCCCATAGGCCCATGCAAAATATCCCCACGCGGGATGGTAGACCATAAAGTGCGTACTTTGGACCGCGCCTTTAAATCGGCCGATGAGCTTGAGGTCCAGATCCACCAGCTCACGGATAAATCCCTCATAGTTGGCTTCGTATCGTTTTCCGTGTTCCGGATCAACCTTCAGAAGACCCTCCAGGATGTTCCGGGCCTGCAGCATCACAAGGGGGGGCGCAAGCCAGATGTGCGGGTCTTTGATCCCGGCGTGAACCGCTGTTTTTCCATCCTCCCCCTCCTCATCCTTGTGGTGGAGATGGGCTTTCATGGAGATCTTCTCTATTCCCCGTTGCGTGGAAACAATTGTCATTTTCGGACTGAAGCCTTTGAATTTACTCAACCAGTGCGTTTCAAAGGGGACGCCTATGGCGAAGTATATCTTTGATTTTGCGAGGCTGACCATCTGTTGCGGTTTGGGTTCATAGGTTGCGGGGCTGGCCCCCGGAAGCACCATCACGGAAACATCGACCCGGTCGCCTCCGATTTTCTGAACAAAATACTTTTGGGGCAGAATGCTCACAGTCACCGGTAGGCGGTCTCCTGCCAAGGCAGGGGGCGGGAGAGGCATGCCCAACAGGCAGGATAAGGATAGGGACATCACAAACAGAACAATCTTCGATTTCTTCTTCATTGTCTTTCATCCTCCGTTTAAAATTGTGGAACCATATTTCTCTCAGAAACTGAAACTCACACTGGCATAATAGAACCTGCCCGGTTCGTTTACGATGGCCACATGGGGCGCCCCGGGGGTGAGTGGATCCAGTTCGTATGAATTGGCGACGGCGTAAGCCGCGTTAAAGAGGTTGTCAACTCCCAGATTGAGTGCCAGATATTCATTGAACGTATAGCCGGCGCGAATATTAATGACATTCCAGGCGGGGAGTTCTTTTTCTCCGGCGTCGATATCCGGATGGCTGTATTTGTTTGAATGGATCCATTCCATGACCCCGAAAAAGCCGATGTTTTCATAATGAAGGGCCAGTTTGGTTTTAAGGGGCGGTATTTCCGCCAGGTTGTCGTCATAGTTGTAGTTCGGTTGCGAATTTTTTTCCCCCCTTTGACAGGCCATGGCGCCTTCCACGGAAAAGCCATGCACAATATCCACCAGTGCTTTGATATCGCCGCCAAAGATATGCGCATCGATGTTGGTCCAGGAAGTGGTTCCGGGGGTTCGCTCTTCCTGGTAGATATAATCCTTGAGATCACTGTAAAAGACCTTCGCTTGCAGATTCAGCCTTTTGATTGCCATCGCAAATCCCAGGTCGAATTCAGTGTTTCTTGTGGGTTTGAGATCGGGATTACCGAAAAAGGAGGAAGACCCCTGGATGTATCGTTCCACCGCCGTGGGGATTCTTACGCTGTGGCCGATCCCCCCGAACAGGTGCATGGCGTCTGTAAAATAGTATCTTGCGGTTGCATAGCCGCTGGGGAGGTAATCCACGTCCTGATTGGTGGCTGTGATCTGCGAGCTGAACTTGAGGTTCTCATCGGCTTTGGTTTCAAACCTGTCTCCCCTGATGCCCATGCCCAAAAACCATTCATCCATGTCTTTTTCGGCTTTAATGAAGAGCCCCGTCTGAACGGTATTGACGTCGGGAATCAGTTCGCCGTTTGCCAGAATCCCATTCTTGTATACATCGCCGAACCAGTTTTGTTTGTAGGCATCGATGCCGTAGGTCACATCAGCAAAGTCAGTCCAGCTCACATTTTCTATCTTTCCCCCTGTGATGGTGGAGATAACGTCATTATTCATGACCGCCACGTCACTGGTGATTCTGAATTCGGTGGTGGGATAGTGTTCCACCCTGTTACGATACAACTGTAGTGTCAAGCGATCCGAAAAGCGGCCGGCGTCGATGATGACATATTCACCATTTGTCAGATATGCCTTTTCCTCCTTGATGTCCCAACCGAATCTTGGGCACATGATGTCCTCGCCCTTGCTGTAAATCTGCGAGAACAAAATGGTCTGGTTTTCAGTGGGTGTCAGCTGAAGTTCGGCGATGGCATCCTGCTTTTTGAATGCCTTCATATCCAGGTATTGAGGCTTATAGGCATATTCGGGCAAGGCGAAACTGCTGAGGGAATTACCGTCGCCGTCTTTGTACTGGTCGGATTGAGAAAAATTGTATCCGCCAAGCCCCTGGACCATGTTATTGCCTCCGGTGATATATCCGCCGACGTTCAGATAATCAAAACTTCCACCCTTGGCGTTGATTTCACCGTGAAATCCTTCCTCGGGCCTTTTCTTGATTACGTCAATGCTGCCGCCCAGGGCGCCGGGCTCCGTCACATCGAAGGGACCCTCTCTGACGATTAGCTTTTCGATGGCCAGGGTGCTGAGAAGCGATAGGGAGGGGTCCTTTCTTCCGCCGCACGCGCCCTCGATAATGGTGCCGTCAATCAACACCCTGAGATTGGACTTCCCGAAACCCCTGACGGAAACCTCATTGCCGTACATGGATTTCCGGATCAAGGCCGCCTCGATCATTTCATCGGAAAGGGTTTCGGCGAGGTCCACGATTTTATGGGTTTTCAGCGATTTACTGTCGATGGTTTCTTCGGTTACATCGGTCTCCTCTTCCTTTGGGCCGGACACAACAATCGTTTCCAATGTGATGGTGCCGGCGTGGGAGATGTTGCCGTCCACTGCCGGCAGAATAGCCGGAAAAAGCAAAAACAATCCGCCTATTGTCATTTTTCTTATAAAATCCAAGTCTTTCTGACCTCCATATCAAGACGGCAATGCCTTGTTACGCTTGCAGATCAAAGCATTGTTCCTCAACCTGCGCAGGAGGATCGATTCTCAACCCCATAACGCCGGGCAAATAGAACCATCACGTCCGTGGATGGGGCGTGGCCGGTAAGCCCCCTTGCGGGAAAAGGAAAAAAGGACAAATGAGTTGTGCAAAATATCCGTGAAAAATGGGTTAGACAACAGGGGCCGGAGGAGGTCTGGGAAAAAGATCCGTTAACTTGCTCTGTTCTATGAAGAAAACGTTCAGTGGCGGGTTAACGCTTAGGGGACATTGCCCGCAATGATAAGCGGAGGGTGTAGCGGGGTGATCGAGATAAAAGTGCTGCAGGAACGAGCAGATGCAACAATGAGAATGCCGTTGGAATTGTTCCTGAAATTGCTCGACATTTACGATCCCGGGGCTCAGATCCCGGCGATCCGAAATATGGAAATGACTTTCGCAATGAGTGTGAAAAAAGGGATGAATCAGCGGAAATCCTGTAACGACATATAAAAGTGCCAGAACGGGAAGCCATCCGATTTTCTTTATGTGGCGTTTGGGAAGCATTATGAATCATGTTTCCATCAGCAAAGCCTTCGGGATGTTGTGCCGGATTATCCGCAATGGGAAATCGTCTTTTTGAGGCTTTTTTTAGGACCGTGATCACAGATAAACCGTAGATCATGGCATTTTTCACATTCTTGCAGGGAATGATCCACCAGGAAGTCCTCCAGATGTTCTTTTTGTTGTGGCGTCAGGACTCCTGTGCCGCAGCAAAGGGGACAGGCACTTTCAAGCGCTGCCAAAATTGAATTTCGAATAAATTCGGATCGATTCGGGATACCTTTCATGGCTTCCAGAAGGGAAGCATCCGCCTTGAAGGTAATGATTTCGTCTTTCGCTTTTTTCATGGTGCGGACTCCCCGGAAGTAATCTGGATTTCAAGATTATCAAATTTATTTTGTTTAGTGATTATTACAAGGTAACATATATTATTACATCGTATTATCTTAAATCAAGCTTTTTTCTGATTACAGGTGGAGATGAGGGGTTTGCCTGCTATCTTCTGGAAAATCTTGCAGGATGCCTTTGGGCTGACAAGCACAAATAAGATAGGAGAAGACTCTGAAATAGCGCACTAAATTATCAATATTTGCAGGCTTGAACAACAAAAAAGGGCGGGGCTTTTTCCTCATCGAGGCTTTTTGCACCGTAGGGGTGCGTGTCAAAACGTGAGGTGTCGTGAAATCTGATTTTCCGAAACCCCGCCTTCCGAAACATCTCCTCTGCATCCGCGGAACAGACCCCTTCATACAGGGGAAGCGCCTTTTGGAGTCCGGCATAGGCGCAAAAAAACCGCAAAGAGACCATGCTCCCGTTTTTGAATATCCCCCGTAGTGTCCTGAAAGCCACATCATGGGCCCGCTTCCACGTGGGATTCATCCACATTCCGTCCGATACAACGAGAGTGCCTGTCGGTTTCAGGACACGTCGCCACTCCTTGAGGGCCTTTCCCGGATCGGGAAGGGTCCAGAGGAGGTTCCGTGACACGATCACATCGAATGTGTTGTCCCTGAACAGGAGATCTTCCGCATCCCGGGTTTGGAAGTCTATGGGGAGGCTGCGGGAGTCGGCATTCTCCCGTGCCTTCCGGACCATTTTCTCCGAGATGTCGATGCCGATGACACGGAAACCGAGCCGCGCCAGATAGACGGCGAACTGACCCGTTCCCGTGCCCATGTCAACGGCGCGTCTCCCCGGCGGACCCGCCACCAGATTGGCCAGGAGGGACTGCCAATTCTCCGAAACGGATCTCGATTTGTCTTGATCCCAGGGATAGGAGACGCTTCGCCAGTCCCAGTATTTCCGGATAGCGTGTTTTCGTGGATTCATTCAGAGGCCCTCTTTTCTGAAGTGCAATAGGCATTTGTCCGCCAGTCTCCAAGTTCTGGGTCTAAAATAAAAAAAGCCATGAAGACTGCGGTGTTATCCGCTTGATAAGGCCTTCATGGCTTTGTTGTGATGCTTATAATCTATGATGCCGGACGGGTTTTTCAACCCGGCGAAAAAATGGGGCAGGATATCATACCCGTCTTAGCTTCTCCCGCTCTCCAGCGACGCACAAGCGCTATTTCATATAACGCATTTTCAGGCCGATTTTATATTCGGAAGAAGCGTTTCTGTCAATACAAATCTCTATCCCTTGAAAGAAAGAAGCACACCTGGCAGGACCAAAAAAAGGGCGTTGCCATTCACCGCAATGGCCATTGTTCAACAACGGCATCTCATTTAATGACACACAGCCTCTTTTTTGAGAACCCTGCGCACCACACCCGCAAGGTCATGGATTCTGATCGGTTTTGTTATGGTCTCCGATATCCCCGCCTCCCGGGCGGCACGCTCCATGTCTTCCGTAAGATAACCTGAGATAAGCACCACGGGAATATTTAAACCCGCTTCTTTCAATTGCTTCGCAATCTCCAATCCCGTTAATTGCGGCATTGAATAATCCGTAACAAGTATGTCAAAATCATTCGGATTTGTTTTCATCGCTTCCAGGGCCGTCATACTGTCGGAAAATACGGTCACCTTGTAGCCGAGATTTGTCAGGACGGATTCCATGGTTTCGGCGATGGCAATTTCGTCGTCCACAAAGGCAATCCTTTCCGTTCCTCTGCTGACGCATGGCTCCTCGTGAAGCAACACGGCGCCATCTCCTTCCACACAAGGAATAATGACATTAAGAACAGTCCCTTTTCCAACCTCGCTGTAAATCGTGACAATCCCTTTTAATTCTTTTACGATGCCGTGCACAACACTGAGTCCCAGTCCGGTGCCTTCCCCTTGGGCTTTTGTGGTGAAAAATGGTTCAAACAAACGGTCCAGGTTTTCCGGCGCTATGCCGCCACCCGTATCCGAAATACGAATTAGAACGTGTTTTCCCCGTGTTATGTCGGGATGCATTTTTGCGAAAGCTTCATCCACCATGAAATCTTCAAGTTCCAATTTGATGGTTCCCACATTTTCGCCGATGGCATGAACCGCATTGGTGAATAAATTCATGACGATCTGATGCAGCTGTGTCGGGTCCGCCATAATGGATGAATCACTGCTTATTTCCGATTCAATGTTGATCATGGCCGGTATGGACGCGCGAAGAAGTTTTAGGGCTTCATGGATAATGGTCTTCGGCAATAGCGGCTGCAGTTCGACGTCCGTCTGTCTGCTGAAGGTCAGGATCTGGCTGACGAGATCCCGAGCTCTTTCCGACGCCTTTATGATCGCCCTTGCGTATTGTTCACTTTCCGAAGCGGACCCCTTATACATGAGCGAGAGTTCCGCGTAGCCCAATATCCCGCTTAAAATATTGTTGAAGTCATGGGCTATTCCTCCCGATAAAGTGCCGATGGCTTCGAGCTTCTGCGCTTGTTGCAGCCGCTTTTCCGCCTTCAGTTCCGTTGTTACATCCCGTCCGATCTCAAGATAGCCGCTGATGACGCCCTTGTGGTCCCGAACGGGCCATATCATGACTTCCAGTGTTACTCCTTCGGTCTTTTTTCTTGCCAGTGAAATGCGGCCCGACCATGGGATTCCCTTTGCGAGGGAATCCCAAATAACTTCCGCGGGGATGTCATTCAAATTTTCGAAATTCGGTTCCGTCCCGACGATGCTTTCTTGCTTTACGCCGACTAATCTTTCATATGCGGGATTGGCAAATGAAATTTTTTTATCCAACCCTATTTGCAAAATGATTTCGGTTGAGTGCCGGGTTAATTGTTTCAACATCTCCATCATCTTCTGAAGGGGTGTGCTGAGTTTATTTGAAAATATGATAATAAACAGAATGGTCACCAACAGGAAAAGCGCCGCACTAACCAGAATTGTAGATAATATTCTATTCACCGGAGACATTATTTCATCTTTGCGCTGCGCAAAGACGGCGGTCCAACCGGTCAGGGGAATCGACGCCAGTCCGGCGATGTTTTCGGATCCATCAAACCGATAAGATGCGATTCCCGTTTTCCCGCTCAGTATTACTTTCTTGATTTCTTCCGTACCGGGCTGATCGAAAAGGTTATACTTGAGGATTAACGCCTTTCTGGGATGAGCCAGAACAAGGCCCTCTCTACTGATCAGGTAGGCGCACCCTTTCGGGCTGAATCTTTCCCGCGAAATCATATTCAAAATGAAATCGGTATTGAAAGGCAGGGCTATGATCCCGAAAAAATCACCATCTTGCACGATCGGAGCATATACCACGATAACGGGGGTTCCCGGTGTTGCGGTCCCTTTGGGCATGAAGGGTCCTGCCACGCTCGCCATACCTTCTTTCGCCTTTCTGAAATAGTCACGGTCCGATAGGTTTAACCCGATCTGTTGGCTGAAAACCGCATCGGCCCTGACGAAGCCGTGTTTATCCAGTAGAAATATTGTAAAGTATTCGGTGCCGATACGGTTGTGAATTTCTTTCAACTCCGTTTGAGCAATGCGGTAGTCGCTGGTTCTGACGGCATTGACGATATCCGGATCCGATGCAATAGCCGAGGCCAGTTTGACCTCCTGACCAAGGTTTGCGTCAATGAAGTCGGATATGTCCTCCGCCATATGAACCGACTTCTCTTCCGCCATTTCTAAAAGGGAATTGGAAAGTTGTATATAGATGATAATTCCGGCAACGGAAAAAGGGATGATCACGGCAATAATGCTGCCCAGGATCATTTTGTATTTCAAGCTCATGCCTTTGAGCATTCCCGTCCTCTGATCGGAATCTGCGGGTCATCCTGTGGCAGAATCATGAAAAGGCTGCCCGATCCGGGCCAGCATCAGGGAACCTAAACGGCCACGGGAATAATAGGTGAAATGATAAGATTTCGTTTCTTAAGGATCGACTATAGAAACAACCCGATTATAGGTCAAGAAAAAAGGGGGGGACCACAAGGGTGGAGACATGCCAAGCCATAAAATCAGTGCTGAAGCACGAAATTAAATATGTGGAGAAACCATAGGTTTTGGCGGATCAATTTTTTTCTTTTCGCAATAAGGGGGTAAACAAAGAAAACCGGATAATTTAGTATAGCGGCGGTGTAGAATATTTATAAGGAGCCAACGCTATGCTTGAAAGATTCTCCGAAGGGATTGTTCAATGCGGTCGTAAGATTACGGTTGATGAACTGGCAGAGATAAAGGAAACGGTTGAGCTGTTTCCAAATCTGAGTCTAAGTGAATTGTCTGAAACTTTGTGTGAGAACCTGTAATGGCTGACGGCATCGGGAGGCCATAAGAATGATGCGTGCCTGAAGCTGCTGAGTAAACTTGAAGCCGATGGGATAGTAAGACTTCCGGAAAAGCGTAAGATACGCATTCACGCGCAGCGTCCAAAAGCGCTTTTGAAGACGCCCAGGACAGCGCCTCAAGCAGATATCACCCGCAGCTTAAAAGAGTTGGGACCGGTAAAACTTCAGGTCTGTAGTGACTGTGAATCGACAGGTCTGTGGAATGAGTACGTATCGCGATACCACTATCTGGGCTACAAGAGACCGTTCGGAACATTTCTGAAATATTTTATCGTATGCGACAGTGGCGTGTTGGGATGTCTGCTGTTTGCGGGGGCGGCTAAGGCCCTTGGCGTACGAGATAAATGGATTGGTTGGGGCGACAACCAGCGGATGCGGAATCTTGGATGGGTCATAAACAACACGCGTTTTTTGATTTTGAAATGGGTTCATGTGAAGAACCTTGCGAGTCATGTGCTGGGCCAGGTTGGGCGACGAATACGTGAAGATTGGCATATACGATGGGGTTACCGGCCGGTTTTGATGGAGACGTTTGTTGATCCGGAAAGATATCCCGGGAGTAGCTATAAGGCATCAAATTGGGAATACTTAGGGATGACGACGGGTGAAGGACTCGTTCGTAAAGGGAAAAAATATACCACGACCCCCAAGATGATATTTGTAAAGCCATTGTCGCGGAATTTTCGCTCTCTTCTATGTTCAAATGAACTGAAAGGGAGAGTGGAACAATGAATAATCCGAGCCAAAGACCGGGAAGCGAACAGATAAAGGCGCTTAAAAGAGAAAGGCTGGAAGCCGGAAAATCCTTACGTGAAAAACAGCAAGCCGAAGGATTGGAAGTCGGTGTCAGCGCCACCCTTCCGAACCGAAAAAGCGGTTATGAAAACGTTCAGGAGGGACAGGATGCTCGGCAGGCTGCCGCCACGGCCCAGATGTTGATTTTTAGATCACAGTTGCCGGTGCTGCTCAAGCGCCTGTCTAAAATAAAGGATCCGAGAAATCCAAAGAAGATCAAACACAAGCTCGATGCGCTCCTGATCTATGGGATACTGATGTTTGTCTTTCAGATTTCGTCGAGGCGTGAAGCCAATAGAGAGATGACGCGGCCCCAGTTCGTCGCAAATTTACAATTATTTTTTCCGGAAATAGATGTTCCGCACAATGATACACTGATGCGGTTGCTGTCTTTGATTGAAGTTGGTGAAATAGAAAGGGCGCTTCTGGAAGCCGTCCATAAGTTGATCCGGAATAAGAAATTTGGTCGCTATCTGGTTGATAATCGATATTGTATTGCAATTGATGGCACACAAAAGTTCAAGCGGAATTCTCTTTGGGCTGAAGAGTGTTCGGAGCGTGAAGTCAAAGATGGAAATGACACCCGAACCCAATTCCATGTGAATGTACTGGAAGCAAATCTGGTATTTCCCAATGGGATGTCTATTCCCTTAATGAGCGAATTTTCCAGTTACGTAAATGGAGATACGGAAACAAAGAAACAGGACTGCGAGCAGAAGGCATTCAAACGATTGGCCAAACGGTTAAAAGGAGCGTTTTCCCGTCTTTCCATCATGGTTGTTTTGGATGGGCTCTATCCCAATGACCGATTATGGAATTGTGCCGCAAAAACCGTTGGGATTTCATGATTGTATTACAAGATAAGAGCCTTCCCATGAAATCAAGACGAAAACTTCTCGTCATGTGTGGATTTCAGATAAGCTCTTTTCCAAAGACAATGTCCATAAAAGATGCAACTTATGCGCCCGCCACCGGTGGAGCATTGAGTCCGGTATCCTGGTCGAGAAACGGCAAGGGTATTGTTATGAACACGCCTTTTCATACAACTGGAGGGCCATGAAAGGGTATCATTATCTGATGCGTCTGGGCCACTTCATTAACGTCTTGGCCGTTTACTCTGAATGGCAGATAGGAATTGTGCGGGAGTTTGGCGCAAGGGGATTCATCCGGTTCGTCCGTGAAACCCTTGTCGGCCCATGGTTGTCACCCCCACGAGTTAAAGAACGTCTTAGCATGCATTTTCAGCTTCGGTTGATATAGGCATCCGTGAGAAACGAAAAATACAGGGAAATGGGTTCCGGATATTATCGGAAAGGATTGCTGTACTTAAAAATAATGCAATTTCAAAAAAATGGTTTCAAGCCGCTGATTCTCAATGTCATTTTGTGACATCTGGGCAATCAAAATGAAAAAAATACCCCTGTGGCTTGTGACTAGCCAAGTTTCTGGACATACGTGCTTCAAGGCTGCCCGACAAGAAGGAGCCTTGACAATCCGCTGTTGTGGATATTACATTAATACTAATAATGTTAGTAGAAACTAATAGAGGATATGCATGATGGAGAGGGCGAAGCCAGAAGGAAAAGCGGAAAAGCAGATTACGTCGGCCATGGAAGATTACCTGGAGGCGATTTTCGACCTGGATCAGGAGAAAAAAGTGGTTCGGGTCAAAGACATCGCCAAACGTCTGAATGTCAAGATGCCCACTGTGACCAGCATGCTCAAGAATCTGAGCAAGCGGGGGCTGGTGGCGTACCAGAAGTATGAGTACGTGGAATTGACCCGCAAGGGCTTGAAGGTCGGGCGGGAAATGCGCAAGCGGCATGAAGTGCTGAAAGATTTTTTGAGCCGTGTCTTGAAAATCGATGCGCAAACCGCCGATGAAGATGCCTGTAAAATGGAACATGCTCTGAGCATGGACACCTTTGAAAGCCTTACGGATTTTATGGGTTTCATTCAGGTTTGTCCAAGGGTTGGAGAAAATTGGCTGGTTCGTTTTGAGGAATACCGGAATGAACAGTGGAACCCTGAAAAATGTATTGCCCATTCCGAATCCTTTTCCTGTGAATTCGCCAAGCGGACTGAAGCGTTGGCAAAAGAGGCCGCCGGTCAAGACGATTCCGAATCATAGGGTTGCTCCCTTGCTGTGAGTCCGTCCCGAATTCCCCAGAAAGGCGCCCGCATCACCGGGAGCGGGTCTTCCATTCTTCTGCTGAATCAGACCTGCCCGATTTGCGCTGAAAAAGCGATCACGTTTTCCTTTCCCCAGAAATTTTAAAAAAAATCAAAAAGGAGTTGACATAAGAATCTCCTTGTAATATTTACTCCTGCAACCGAAGTTAGAGATAGCTAATTAAATGTTGAACTCAAAATAATCGCTCTTCCGATTTGGGAGATCGAAGTCGACGTATCCGTTGTGGAGACATTGCCCTTATGAAAACCATTTCAACCCTCATTGCATTGACAGGCCAGCCCAATTGCGGGAAATCGACGGTTTTTAACGCCATTACCGGTGCCAGTCAGCATGTGGCCAATTACCCAGGCGTTACCGTTGAAAAAATGAGCGGTTTCTGCCGTCATGAGGACTTGAAAATTGAAGTGGTGGATTTGCCGGGGACCTACAGTCTGACCAGCTATTCTCTGGAAGAACGCGTCACCAGGGGCTTTCTTCTGGAGGAAAATCCACCGGTGGTGGTCAATGTGGTGGACGCTTCAAACCTGGAGAGAAATCTCTATTTGACCCTTCAGTTGCTTGAAATGGAAATGCCACTGGTGATGGATTTGAACATGATGGATGTGGCGGAACGGCGGCACATCCGGATCGATACCGATGCCCTTTCAAAGGATCTGGGTGTGCCCGTGGTCGGGACGGCCATCAAAAACGGAAAAGGGAAAAAGGAATTACTTACGGCCATATCCGGGATGGTCCATTCCCGAGGTGCCGCACCGGAGATGCGGGTGGATTACGGCTCTTTGGAACCCTTGCTTGGGGAAGTTGAAGCCCGGCTTTCAGAGGAAGTAGAACACCTGGATTATTCAAAGCGATGGATGGCCATAAAACTCCTGGAAGGGGATGCGGAAGCACTGAAATATATTCATAATAAAATGGAGAAGTCCGATCCTTTCCTGGCGTTTCTGGATGGGAAACGGTCCCTCTTTGAACGGAACCACGAGGAGTTGCCCGCCAGGCATATGGCCTATTGCCGTTACGCCCTGGCGGCAAGGATCAGCAAGAAATGCGTTACGCCCAGGGATGTTTATCGGAGGCCCCTTTCCGACCGGATCGACGGATGGGTTTGTCATCGTTTACTGGGTCCCCTGATCCTGGTGGGGGTGTTGTACATGCTTTACTACCTCTCCATTGTCCAGGGCTACAATCTGACCAATTATACCTGGCCCCTACTGGCGTGGATTCGAAATACCACGGCAGGCCTCATGCCGGATCCGGGGTTTATTGAGATACCGCTGATCCGTTCTTTTGCCCTGTGGTTTGTGGACAGCATTAACGCACTGTTAAACTATATTCCCATCTTTTTCATTCTGTTCGGGTTGATCGCGATTCTGGAAGACAGCGGTTACATGCCCCGCATGGCGTTTATCCTGGACCGTCTCTTTTCCCGTTACGGGTTGCACGGTTCCTCAACCCTTCCCATGGTTTTGGGGGGCATTTATGTGGGGGGGTGTGCGGTGCCGGCGGTCATGTCCACGAAAGGGATTCCCGATGAAAGATCCCGGTTGGCCACCATTCTGATTATTCCGCTTCTGAACTGTCTGGCCAAGGTGCCGCTCTATGTCCTTTTGATCAACATCTATTTTGTGGGTCATAAGGGGATGGCCATGTTTTTTATTTCCACCATCAGCCTGTTGATGGTGCTCCCAATCGCCAGGGTGCTGACGCTGACGGTTTTGAAAAAGCAACCCACGGCGCCTTTTATCATGGAGATGCCCCCGTACCACCTGCCGACA
The DNA here is from genome assembly GCA_963663335.2 of Desulfatiglandales bacterium. Classification (GTDB taxonomy): domain Bacteria; phylum Desulfobacterota; class DSM-4660; order Desulfatiglandales; family Desulfatiglandaceae; genus NaphS2. The sequence continues at coordinate 1,089,376 of CAXXLN010000003.1, forward strand.
TTTCGCGGGGTATTGGGACGGGCGGTGGAGCGGGTTTGGCTCTTTGTGCGAAAGATCATCACCATTGTCGCCGCCGTTGCCGTGGTGATCTTTCTGCTGCTCCAGTTTCCGGGGTTGAGTGCTGAACGAGAACATCACTATGCGCTTGAAAAAGAACGTGTCGTCAACACCTTTTATCAGAAAATTGAGGGTACCGGTTATGAGACCGCCGTGCAGGGGGCTAATTTGATGCCATTGCTGCTGTACGCCGAACAATACAAAAAGGAGAGAATGGGCGCAAAGGGAAGAGAAGCCGTGGAGGCGTTGGAGAAAGAATTTAAAGAGAAAAATCCGGTATTTTCGAAGATTGTGCAGCCCGGCAAAGACAAGGCGGCCAAGAAAGTGAACCGCGCCCTCAAGAAGTTGGACAAGGCCAGGAAAGGGATGTTGCGGGAGATTAAAAGTGAGAAGATCGACAACAGTTTCCTGGGGCGTCTGGGACGTCTTCTGGAACCGGCTACCCGATATGCTGGTTTCAATTGGAAGGTGAATGTGGCGTTGTTGAGCGCCTTTGCCGCCAAGGAAAGCAGCGTGGCGACCCTGGGCGCCCTGTACGATCGGGGTGAAAGCGAAGCCGAAACCCTGGAGCAACGGATGAGCGCCGGAGAAACCGGTTTTACATCCCTGCACGCGCTGGCATTGATGCTTTTCATGGTCCTTTACCCCCCGTGCATCGCCACCAGTATCATGGTAAAAATTCAGTCCGGGTCCGTGAAATGGATGCTCTTTTCCATGATTTATCCCATGATTCTGGGCCTTTCGGTGGCGACCCTGGTTTTTACGGGCGGAAAGGCGCTGGGACTGGACGGAAACCAGGCCATGGCGGCATTTTTTGGGCTCGTTCTGACGGCGGCAATTGTGACCGGATTTCTAAAGGGAAATTCGTCAACCATAGGAAAAAGTGAGGAAGGATGAATGGGCGCGGAGGTGGAAGTCTGTTTGGAGAAGCTTGAGGGGCATGTGCTTAAATTACGTGAGCAAATGGATTATCAGGCGGGTTTGATGATGGCGCTGTGCAAAGAGAAGGAGCATGGGGCGGGAGACAAGCGCGGCATTTCAGCCAGCGCCCGGTCATTGGAGGGGGATATCCTACGAAAAGCCATTTGCGAGACCATCGAGGTGTTGGAGGAAAGTCGAAAGGCTTTTAAATCAAGAAAGCTTGAGGCATTACGCAAGAAGTTGACGTCTGTTCTGATCAATACCCCGTAAGCGGAAACCGGAGAAGGCGCTGTTCATGGAAAATGAGGAGATTACAGATATTCAGATTCCAACATGGAGAAGAGGAGAGACGGCATATGACATTGGACCAAATCAAGCCTGGCAATGAATGCAGAATTGAAAAGCTTACGATTCATAAACAACTGGGGCAACGCCTTCTGGATATGGGCGTGTATCCGGGCATGAGAATAAAGGTGGTCCGCAATGCGCCCCTGGAGGATCCCATGGAAGTATCTCTGGGAAATTTTTTTGTGAGTCTGCGCCATGAAGAGGCTAAATTTGTTGAAGTTTCAAAGGAATAGATTGGATATAACCCAACAAGGGAAAGGGCTTGCGATCTACGCCCGAGAAATGGAAAGGAGGTGAACAGAGTGAAGCTAGTAGGTTTTCTATTTGGATTGATGCTGTTTTGTCTTTTTGGCGCGGGGCAGGTGCTCGCCCATACCCCCCTTTGCTCCTGCTATAGCAATGGGGACGGCAGCGTCACGTGCGAAGGCGGCTTTTCGGACGGGTCTTCCGCGGCCGGCGTTTCCATGAAGGTCCTGGACGGTGGCCAAAAGGTCTTAATCGAAGGCAAAATGGATCAAGACAGCGAATTTACGTTTAAAATGCCGTCGGTTCCCTACAAAGTCCAGTTTGATGCAGGACCGGGACATGTGGTGGAAATCGATGGAAAGGAGATAACCCAATAATCCGGTTTTGTTGACTGCAACCGGATGGGGCGGTTTTGAACCTGGAATTCGAACCCGCCCCGGGTGTCCCCCAACTGGAAAATAGAAGACGCTTTGATGTTCTCATATTTTGAAGCGTGATACAAGAAAGGAGTTTGAAATATGAAAAAGCTGTTCATGTTGTTTTTGGGTCTGGCGGCGACGGCTATCGCCATTCCCGCATCGGCCCATTTTCAGATGATATATACCCCGGAGTCGGCGCTGGAAAAGGCCGAATCCATCAATCTGGAATTGGTTTTCACCCATCCCTTTGAGGCCGGGCACACCATGGACATGGGCACCCCGGAGCAATTCTTTGTGGTCCGCAAGGGGAAGCAAAAGGACCTTTTGTCCAGCTTGAAACCGATTACCTGGAAGAGTCTCACCAACAGCGGAAAGGCCTATGAGACCAGTTATAAGCTGCGGGGGATGGGGGATAACGTCTTCTGCCTGGTACCCGCACCCTATCTTGAGAAAGAAGAGGATTGTTATATTCAACAGATTGCCAAAATGGTGGTGAACACCGGGGGGTTTCCCACGGATTGGGATGCCGAGGTGGGTCTTCCGGCGGAGATTGTCGCCCTGGATAAACCCTATGCCCTGTGGACCGGAAACGTTTTCAGGGGCATTGTCAAATCCGGCGGCAAGACCGTCCCCTTTGCTGAAATGGAAGTGGAATACCTGAACCATGCGCCCCTTTCCGACAAAAACGCCTTTGACCCCAAAGGTCAGGTGAAAGCGCCCCAGGATGCATTCGTGACCATGACCATCAAGGCCGATGCCAACGGCGAATTCGTCTTCGGCATTCCCAGGGCCGGATGGTGGGGGTTTTGTGCCTTGGGCGTAGGGCCCCGGAAAACCCACAACGGCAAGGAATTGTCTCAGGATGCGGTAATCTGGGTTCAGGCCCGGGATATGAAGTAAGTGGCTTAAAAATGTTTGTGCATTGAATGTTATTTCAAGGGGATTTGAAATGGACCATGCGGTTGTCGGGATTGCAGCGTTGCTGGCGGTTTTGTATCTATTCCGACGGTTTCGGAATGTCGTGGAAGGCAAGGACGAACCCTGCGGTTGCAGCGGCTGTAACGGCCACTGCGGCAATACCCTTTCGGGTTGTGACGCATCCGGACCCAGATCGCCCGGACGTACGGAACAGGCGTTTCAAACAGATCCCGAATAACATCGCATAGCGACAGAAAAGCACACGGTGCCGATTTTCAATGATCGGCATGAACCTTACGGGCCCCGATAGAAGGCGGGGCAAGTGGAGGCGTATGGAAGCCGAGGAAAATCGGCCTCCGTAGCGCCTTTTTTTTTGGATGAAAAAGCGTCGGAATCAAGATGCACAGGGAGGAAAGAGTCTTATGGATGTAATGAAAAGGACGGGTTTAAGTTGTCTGCTTGCAGTTTTTGCGATTTTTTTGCTGACAAGCAGCGGGTTGGCATACGAGGTCAACGACAAGCTTTCCATCGGCGGTATTATCGCCGGTGAATGGCAGTATCAGAGTCTCAGTGATGCCGAAGGGTTTGACAGCAAAGGGAAGGGGGCCATGGTGTTTCAGCCGGAGATCAGCTTTACCCCCACCGATTCGGATGAAATCTTTGCCAAGTTCGGGTTCGGTGCGGGAAACGGTTTGGCGGGAGGGGATTCCCCGTTTATCCTGGCCCCCTGGGCCGCGGACGTGCAGGACGACTACAAGGATATCAACGGGCGTAACCGGGATTATCTGCTGACCGCCTGGTACAAGCACACCTTCAGCTTCAGCGAAGACCACACCCTGGGGCTCACCGGCGGTATTATCGATGCCTGTGATTACATGGATGAGAACGCATTTGCCAATGATGAATTCACTCAGTTTATGAACGAGGCCCTGGTGAACGGTCCCAATGCATTCCTCCCCTCCTACGATATCGGTGCGGCGGTGGAATGGGAACTGGGAGGCTTTTCCGTCAAAGGCGTGGCCATGGCCATGGGTACCAACGGGGAAGAAGGCGAATTTGAGGAGCCCTACAACTTCTACGGAATCCAGTTCGGTTACACTGTGGACTTCGGTTTGGGCGAGGGAAACTACCGTGTGATCCTGGATGCCACCAGCGATGATTTCAGCAATGTGGCAGGGAACAAAAAGGAACGGATGAGTGCGGTTCTGTTTTCCTTTGACCAGCAGTTGGGGGAAGTGGTGGGGTTGTGGTTGCGGTTCGGTTTTCAGGATGATGAGGCGGCCATCGATTACAAGGACATCTATACGGGTGGTGTCAATATAAGCGGTAACCTGTGGGGTCGTGAGCAGGACAATATCGGCCTGGGCTACGGCCACTTGAGGGGCGGCAACCTGGATGTGGACCATACGGACGTATTCGAGGTTTACGGACGGTTCGCCTTGAACGATATCTTTTCCATTACCGGTGATGTTCAGTACATGAAGGACTCCATGGAGATCGGCGAAAGCCCCAGCGGTTGGATTTTTGGCCTGAGGGCCACCGCCGAGTTCTAAACGTTTTACAGAGTTGGCCTAAGAACACTCTCCTCCTAGGCCCGAGGGGAGGGGCGGCGCCCCGGAAATCGAGCGGGGCGCTGCTCTCTCTCACAAATTAGAATGCAGTGACAATCCATGGCGAACATGGCCCGTGAAAGCGGGAATTTTGGTATGGAACATATTAGGGACCAGCTTAACCAGCTGAAAACGAGCTTGAAAACACTTTCCCGAACCATCAACGAATCGGTTGAGGAAGTCAATTTTCAAATGGATTCCGTGAGCCATATCCTGGCGGAGTACACCCACGACCGCAAAATGGAGTCCATCGGACTGATGGCGGGCGGGGTGGCCCACGATTTCAAGAACTTCCTGCACGTCATCGGGGTTAATGCGGAACTGATCAGGAGTTGTGCGGCGGATGAAAAAACGAATCGCCGCGCCGGTCAGATTGTGGACGTATGCCACAAGACGTCCGATCTTGTACGCCATATGATGGAAATTGCAAAAACAGATGAACGTCCGACCCAGCCGGTGGATTTCAACGGTGAGGTCCGTTCCGGCATCATTATGTTGAAAAGCGCCCTTCCCGAGGGGATTCGCCTGCAAACCGACTATGCCGACCATTTGCCCCGGATTAACGGGGATGCCACCCAGATCTGCCAGGTGGTGACCAATCTGGTAAAAAATGCGGCGGAGGCCATGGAAGCAGACGGCAGGATTCTGGTTTCCACAAGGGCTGAGGATTTGCGGCCCGCCGACTGTGTACTCCATGGAAATGCAAGGCCGGGCCGCTTCGCGGTGCTGAGAGTCATGGATGACGGTCCGGGAATTCCCCGGGATGTGCTGCCCAGGATCTATGATCCGTTTTTCTCGACCAAGAACCGGGGAGGCAATTCCGGATTCGGGCTTGCCATTGTGTATACCATTGCCCGGCGGCATGGAGGGTGGATTGACGTGAAGAGCCAGAGGGGAAGGGGAACGCAATTTTCGGTTTTCTTTCCCATATCCGAGTATGAATCGACCTGAAAGGAGTGCAAAAATGAAGAAACAATACAAAACAAAATGGATCCTGTCCATATTATTGATGCTTTTGGTTTTCTCAGTGGCGACGGTTTCCGCCGATACCATTACCGATAATCGATTGTCCGTAAAGCTTGGTGACAACACCGTGATTTATGACCTGGATGAAGTGAAAACCGAGGTGGAAAACGGGGTGACCAAGGTCTGTATCTGCCGTTGCCTTTGTTTCCGGGCCCTTCAGATCCTGTCGAGCCGCTTTGAAGGCGGGGTGATCCCTGCGGAGGATATTAAAGTGTATACGGGATGGACCACCGACGGTGCCGAAGAGTTGCTTGTGGAGGTGATGGGGTGGGACCACGAAGATCTGGCTTTTGTTCCGGACGCCACGGCTGCCGCGTATCTGACCCTTGAAGACGCCTTTTTCTATTTTGTTCAGAAATCCACGGGAAAGGCGTGGAAGGTGACGGCCCGGGAAGGGCTATACCCAACGGGCTTTTTCTCATATCGAACGGCGGTGAAAATGAAAACCGCCAGCGAAGAAGAGATCAACTTCTTCAAGAAAGCGCTTCGACCCCAGGCCGTCAGCAACATGGCTTCGCTCCCCATGATCGACAAATTCAGTGTGGAGGCAGTCTCCTATCTCGCGGCGGACGGCGTGTTGCACATTCCCATCGCTGTTTCCGCCGATGGCGCGTCCTATGAGGCGGGCTTGGAACATCAGGGTGACAATCAATTCAAGCTGATCAAGGCTCAAAAAATCGACTAATCGGGCAGACCGGGAGCGGATGGCGGCAAGATGGAAAAGAAAGAGAAGAAGTATACCATAAAACACCGGATCCCCGGGCGTGTGCGGCTGAAGATTCCGGCCATCCGGTTTTCCAGAGAGCGGGCGGAGGCCCTGGTGAAAACACTTTCCCATGAAACGGCGGTGATTCGGGCGGACTCCCGTCCGGCCAATGGAAGCCTGATTCTGCTCTTCGATCCCGAAAAGATCCGGGCCGAAAAACTGCTGGTGCGTGTGGGGGAATGCCTGGATCTGTTTCCGCTCCTTGCGCCCTCAGGAAACGGGCGCAAGACCGAAACCGCCTGCGGTCTGGATTGCCGGGTCTGCCATCCGGTCTCAAAAACCAAAGAAAGAAAATCCCTGGTGGGCCGGGTCGTGGGGGTGGTGGCGATCACGCTTTTTGTGGGTTTCACCCTGATCCGAAGGTTGATCTTCAAGGCCCCCCTGGCCCAGGGCCCCTTCTCGCTGGCGGCCGGCGTGGCCTTGGTGGCTGCCATCCCGCTGTTTCGGCATGCCCTGGAAGACCTTCGGCAGGGGCGGGCCATGAGCCTGTTTCCTTTCCTGGCGCTAACCATGGTTATGGCCGTTGTGCTGGGGGAGGCCATGACGGCCCTGGAGGTGATCTGGATTCTGCGGGTGGGGATGCTGCTGGAGGATTACGTGGCCGAGCAGTCGCGGAAGGCCATCAGTGAGATTCTGCAGGTGGCCGCCAAGGACGCCTATATGCTCGTGGACGGGGTGGAGGTGCAGGTTCCGGTGGATGAAATACAAAAAGGGGACCTGCTGGTCGTGCACACGGGAGAGAAGATTCCGGTGGACGGTATCGTGGAACGGGGCGAAGCCCTGGTGGACGAGGCGCACATTACCGGAAGGGCCGAACCGGAGATTCGAAAAGAGAATGATGCCGTATTTGCCGGCACCATCGTTCAAAAAGGCGTCGTTTTCGTGAAAGCGGAAAAAGTGGGGGATGACACCTATCTGTGCCGCGTGCTTCACATGGTGGAAGACGCCATCGAAAACCGTGCTCCGGCTGAAAAGCAGGCGGATATCCTGGCAGGGCGTCTCTTTCGTCTGGGGGCCGTGGCCACGCTCGGGACCCTGGTGCTCACCGCCGATCCCCTTCGCGCCTTTACCGTCATGCTGGTGATGGCCTGTCCCTGTGCCACGGTGCTGGCCGCCTCTACGGCGGTGACCGCGGCCCTGGCCAATGCGGCCCGTAATCATGTGTTGGTCAAAGGGGGGCTGCACATGGAGACGGTGGGCAATGCGGATTGCTTCTGTTTCGATAAGACCGGCACCGTTACGTCGGATGTGCCGAAGGTGATCGAAGTGATCCCGAGGGCTCCGAAGCAGACCGAGGTTCAGGTACTCAAAACCGCGGTGATTGCTGAAATTCACAATGATCACCCCATGGCCCGGGCCGTTGTGAATGCCGCCAACGGACACGGCATCGAGCCTGAACCCCATGCCGTGTGCGAATTCATTCTGGGCCGGGGGGTGACCGCCCGAACCAATGGCGATGAGATTCTGGTGGGGAACGATCGTTTCATGGGGGATCAGGGAATCGGCGTCAGTTATTTCAAGACCAAAGCAAAGAAACGGATAGCGCAGGGCCATACCGTGCTGTATGTGGCCAGAAACGGAAAGCTCCAGGGGGTCATCGTGGTGGCCAATGCGGTGCGGCCCAATGCCCGGGCCGTGTTGGACTGGCTTCGAAAGGACGGGGTGTCATCCCTTTATATGGGGACCGGAGATACAAAACCGGTGGCGGAAAGTCTGGCGCTTTCCATGGGCTTTGACGACTACCGCGCCGAGTTGATGCCCGAAGACAAGGCAAAATATGTGGAAAGGCTTGAAAAGAGGGGTAACCGGGTGGTGATGGTCGGCGACGGCGTCAATGATGCGCTGGCCCTCAGTAAGGCCACGGTGGGTGTGGCCATGGGGGCCGGGGGTGCCGAAGTGGCCATCGAGGCGGCGGACATCGCCCTGGTGGACAGTGACCTGGAGCGATTGGTGACCCTGCGGCAGCTGAGCCACAAGACCCTGCGGACCATCGGGCAGAATTACTATCTGGCCACCTCCACCAATGTGCTGGGCATATTTCTGGGGGCCTTCGGATGGCTGTCGCCGGTCATGGCCGGCATGCTGCACATCGTGCATACGCTGGGGATTCTGGTCAATTCGTCCATGCTGTTGAAATGGCAGGCGCCGGGCCTGCCCGAGCCTTCAAAGGAGAAACCTGAAAAATGAAGTTCATTTCGGACTTAAGTGAGAAGAAGATGATCGATGGTTTGGTGCGAATGGCACCCCATGCCAGAATTGCGAGCCACGTTCCCGGACGCATACGGCTCAAGTTTTCCATGGAGGGCGTAACGGCACTCAACGGCAAAGGAAATATGGAAAATCCCATTGATATCCCGGGCATTTTGAGAACGCGCATTAACAAGTTCGCGCGGTCCATTATCGTTGAATATGACCATAAGAAAATACCCTATGACTTGTGGGAGCGTCTGGGTCGCATCGGAAAGGATCCAAATGAAGCGAAAAGCGTGGTGAGGGATCTGCGGAAAATTTTTTTGGCTCAAGATTCATTAGAAGAAACAGAAAACAAAAAAGTAAAATAAAAACAGGAGGATGTAATGTACCAGGAAATGGGAACACAACAGCCCGATACAGAACAGCAGAAGATGGCGCCGGGCGCTCCGGGCGGTGTTAATATGGAAGGCGCTCCGTGGCCTAGAGGCGACGGGCAGGTACCGCGGCCGCAGGTCCAGGGTCTAATGGAGGACCCTGGGACCGAGGCTTGCGGTTGCAGTGAAGGCGGAGAGGCCTCCGGCGGGTGCTCCTGCGGGGGCCATGAAGTTGATTTCAGTGCTTCGGCACAACGGCAGGCCCCGAATGCGGGAGCTCCCGAAGCAATGCAGGCAAACTCCGGACCCGCCGCTATGAATGCGGGTTGTGGGGACGTTCAGGGAAACCCGGCCATGCAGGGCGCCAACCCGGGCATGCCCCAGGGGCCGCCCCCTGCAGCCATGAACGCCGGCGCTCCTCCTCAACCGGCCGGGTATCAGGCCGCCTGGGCCGCGCCACACGGAGTCCAGACACCGCCGCAATACCATTATGCACCCATGGAACCGCCGCCAATGGCGCATCCACAAATGGCCTCTCAAATGGGGCATCCACAAATGCCGCCGCAAATGGCGCCACCCATGGGACAGCCGCAGATGCCAGGGGCCATGCCGGGTTCAGGATGCGGTCACATGGGAAGCAGTGCCCGGCATATTCACCACGATGAGAACAAATTCGGACAGATGGCCGATGTGGTCGGCCGCTTTTTGAAGGGAGAAGCGACTCCCACCGACATGGTGGAAGGGCTTTTCAGTCTGAATTTTCGAAACGACCAATTATGGAAAGGCGCTCTGTTGGGAGCTGCCGCAGTGCTCATTTTCAACAGCGGTGTGGTTCAAAGCAGTGTGGGCAAGCTGTTCGGCGGCGTTTCCAATAAAAAAGACGAAACAAAAGGGTAGGGGCGAAAGATCTTTCCCCTTCCCGTAGAAAGGAGATTTACCATGTCCAGTCACATGCACTATCCTCAGACCCTGCAGCAAAATGTTCAGCCGGTCCGGACCTATCCGGCGGGGGGAAGTTATCTTACTTCCAACTATGCCGTGTCCGCCGGGATTTTCGGTACAGTGGTGGGGGGGACCGCAGCATTGGCCGCGAACCTCCACAAAGTTCAGGATGACCGAATGACCATGAAACAGGCATTCGTGGACAGCCTGGCCAAAGGGGCGGGGGCGGGCGTTGCAACCGCGGCTGCCGCCGGCGTGGCATCGTCGTTTCGAACCAGTGGTTTCACATCGTTTGTTCTGATGGCCGCAACGGCCACCGGTGTGGGGTACGTATTAAATTCGATGGGCAAATCGGTTTCGGAAAAGAATGCGGGCGCTTCCAAGAAAGCGTGATGAGAATAACGGCCATTTTTCATGGGCGTTGAAATGATTTGATCGGTTAAGAAAGGAATATATCATGAGTACATATCATCAAGCCCCCTATGCGCCTTCCGGCGTTCATGCGGGGCAGGCAGTGACCCCGTCCGCGGGCACGGCATCGGCCATGCATTCAGGCGTCCCGGTCCACGATCCGACGACACAGCAGCATATGGGGCCGGTCGCCAATGTGCCCGGTGCCGCCTATGGCGCCGGCGCCTATCTTCCGCTACAGGGTTACCCGCCGCAGAGTACTTTCCTGGGGTTCAATTTCCAGGATCAGCAGTTGTGGAAAGGCGTTATTCTGGGTGCGGGCATTACGTTCCTGCTCACCAACGACAATGTTCAGAAAAGCATTATCAAGGGAACGGCCAAGCTGTATGGATTGATCCAGGGGGGCGTTCAGGAAATCAAGGAAAAGTTTGAGGATGTTCAGGCGGAGATGCGTCAGGAATCCAAAGGAGAATAGGCGGCACATATGGAGAAGAAGACGGCAAAGGATCTTGCCAAAACGGGGATGGCCGTGTCGCTGGGCGTCCTGGCGTGGACGGGTTTGAACAAATGCCGGCGTAACAAAAGCCTGCATACCTGGGCCGGAATCGCCCTGGTGGGTTTTTCCGTGTGGCACTACCGTCTCTACCAGCCGCAGAACCACAACTGAGGGGCATGGGTAATGGGCCGTGGTTTTCGGCTGGACCCATTACCCTAACCTTTTTGATGTAAGACCAAGAGGAAGCAAACCATGCCGAAAAAAAACAAGGTGCCGGAAAACCGGCTCAACATCGTCCATGAAATTCCCGGAAGGATTCGCATCAAAAGCCCCTTTCTGGGAGATCCATTCGTGGATACCCGGTATCTGGAGTCCTTTTTACAAGCGGTGCCCGGTGTTGACCGAGTCCGTCTCAACAAGCCGGCCCGGTGTGTGGTGGTGCGCTATGACAATGGAGGGAAGACCCGCACGCAGGTGCTGGATTTTCTGACATCACCGCCAAAGGAAATTCGCTCAAAAAAATACGACTTTTCCCATCCCCCGGATCTGACCAAAACCTTCAGAGTGGCTCTAAGCCTGTTGCTGTCGCCTTTTTTGCCCATGCGGCTGCGGGCGGTTCTGGCCTGGTTCACGGCCATGCCCGTTCTGGCCAAGGGGGCCGGCGCGATGCTCAACAAGGGGATTACCGTGGAGGTCCTGGATGCCAGCGCCGTCACATTCACCCTGTTGCGCAAGGACTACTTTTCGCCCAATGCCATCGTGCTGCTCCTGACCTTTGGTGAGTATCTTCACCAATTGACGGAATACAAGGCCAACCGTCTTCTGCTCAGCCTCTACAAGCCTGAAATTGAGTGGGTCTGGGTGGAAGTGGACGGCGTCGAGACCCGGTTCTCCATTAACGAGGTGAAGGTGGGGGATATGGTGGTTTGCGGCCACGGGGAGCTCATTCCCGTGGATGGCGTGGTGGTGGAAGGGGCCGCCGCGGTGAACGCCTCTTCCATTACCGGCGAGCCTCTTCCCGTGGATGCGGTTCCCGGCGTGGCGGTGTTTTCCGGAACCGTGATCGAGGACGGGCGCATCAAGATTCGGGCCGAACGGGTGGGATCGGAATCCACCACGGCCAAGGTCCATCAGTACATCGAAAAATCCCTGGAGAACAAAAGTCACGTGCAGGCGGAATCGGAAGCCCTGGCCAACAAGCTGGTGCCCCTCACCTTCGGTGTGGGACTTTCCATTTTTGTGCTGACCCGGGACATTCGAAGAGCCTCCGCTTCCCTGACCGTGGATTATTCGTGCGCGCTCAAGCTGTGCAGTCCCGTTGCGGTAAAGACCGGTATGAATTCGGCGGCCCGGGGTGGGCTGGTGATCAAGGGCGCCGCGGCCCTGGAAGCCTTTTCCAAAGTGGACACCTTTGTGTTCGACAAGACCGGAACCCTGACCAAGGGTTCTCCCGAGGTGACGGATATCGTTCCCTTCAATGGCCATACCGAAGAGGAGGTGCTCTCCCTGGCGGCTTCCGCGGAAGCCCATTACAAGCATCCCATGGCCGCGGCCATCGTGATGGCGGCCAGGGAGCGGAATGCGCCGGTGATTGAAGCGGGCGAATGTGACTTTATTGTGGCTCACGGTGTTTCCGCGTTCGTGAATTCCCACCAGGTACTGGTGGGGAACCGCCATTTTGTGGCTGAAGATGAAGGGATTGACTGTGACATGAGCATTGACATGGCCAAGGACCTTCAGGCCCAGGGCAAGTCGTCCCTTTACGTGGTCAAAAACGAGCGATTGGTGGGATTGATCGCCATCCGGGACGTCATCCGGCCCGTAGCAAAAAAAGCGCTCCGGAAACTGAAATCCCTCGGCATCAAGCATGTGGTGGTGCTGACCGGCGATCAGAAGGAAGCGGCCCTGGCCCTCAAGCAGGCCCTGCCCATCACAGAAATCCACTGGAATCTTCTGCCCGAGGACAAGGCGGTCATCCTTGAAGAGCTCAAGAGGGAAGGCCGCTGTATCGCCTTTGTGGGGGACGGCGTCAATGACGCACCGGCCCTCATTCGCGCCGACGTGGGGGTTTGCATGCCCGGCGGCGCGGACCTGGCCCGGGAAACGGCCCAGGTGCTCATGTTGAACGAGGATCTCATGTCGCTCCCCTTCGCCCGTGAAGTTTCCCTGCGGGTCATGTCCGTCATGCGAACCAATTTTCATTTAACCGTGGGCATCAATACCCTGGTGCTGATGACGGCCGTTTTCGGGTTGGCATCCCCCCTTGCCACGTCGATCATGCATAATGTCAGCACCATCGGCCTTCTGATTTATGCCCTGCGTGCCACCACCATGCGGCCCCGGGCGCAGGGGCAACAACTTCCGCCTGTCCCGGATTCAAACGAGGAGAATTCTACCCATGCTGACCCTTGAAGAGGCCCATGCGGGAGACGTACTGCGTCTCGTGCGTGTCGGAAGACAAGATTTAGTGGATGACCTGGACCGAATCGGTCTGACTCCGGGAAGCAAGCTGGTCAAGTTTCCCAAGGAAGCGCTTTCATCGGTCCGCGTGCAGGATCCCGGCGGGAACAGCCGGATTCTGGGGGGTGGCATGAGCGCCAAAATCGTTGTGGAACGTGCCGACGGCTCCAAGACGCCCCTTTCGGAGATGAAGCCCAAGGAACGGGGGAAAATCAACGCCCTCACGGGAGGTCCCGGACTTCGGGAGACGCTGAAGACCATTGGGTTTTCCGTGGGGGACGAAATTTTGTTCATGCGTCTGCTCCCTCCCATGGAGTACATCGCGGTGGTGGACAAGCAAAAGCACATCCACCTTCAGGAAGGAATTGCCTCCAAGATATGGGGGATTTCCGAGGGTGCGGAGAAGCAGTTCACATCATCCGGAAAGTGGAAGGATTTTTCCGTTACAAAACTTCTGGGGGGCCATCGGGCACACGGGTACCTGGATCACCTCGATATCGCGCCCGGTACCCAACTGGTCTTGATCGGCATCGAGCCGGGCAAGCATATCGCCTTCGGACCCCGGGAGCATATGGCCATTGAGACCATGGACGGTCTTCGCATTCACCTGGGACCCAATGAGGCAAAGGTGATTGTTGTGGAAAAAGTGTAGAAGGAATGTTTTCTTGATTAGGGGTTCAAAAAAGTCATGCAGCTTCTGACCCAAGTGGATCATGGAAAGAGGGTGAGCCTTGTGAGTATTCATGGCGGCAGACACATGCGTGCCAAGCTTTGCCACATGGGCCTGGTGCCCGGCGCCATTTTTACGGTGCTGAACGGAAACGGCAAAGGGCCCATCATGCTCAAGGTCAAGGAGACCCGTCTGGTCATTGGACGGGGCATTGCTAGCCAGATGATGGTGGAATAGGTCACATTTGTTTTGCTGTTTGGTTGTCATTATAGCGTAGGAAATAAGTATTTAAAACAGGAGTTTTTTTCATATAGCCTACGGCATTTTCCATTCGGAACTTACGTGTGAATTCAGAAATATAAGGGGCGTTCTATGTCGCTATGTCGTGCGTAAGAAAAAAGAATGACAATCAAATCGTTTCCATTGTAGAGGCTCAAAAGGAGCAAACGTATAACAGGGAATTCTTGAAGAATCATTGCCCGCGAAGTCTCTTAAAACGGGGTGGATGTGTAGCCCTAGAAACTCACAAGGAGGGAAAAGTGAAGATAACCGGATTTAGAACCATTTTAGCGGCACTGACCGTTGGATTTCTTTTAACCGTTTCCAGCGCGGTTTTCGCATCGAAAGAAAGCAAGATAGGATTCACTAAACCGTCTTCTTTCAGTGACTCAGGCTGCTTCGGCGAATTTTGCTGGCAGTATCAACAAGATTAAGTTAGAAGTATCAAATAAAAGATGATTGACAAAATATAAATAAGAAGCTATTGCTTACGAAGCTTGCACGGTCATAACCCACGCAAAAGGCCAACAACTGATGGCCGTTTCCAAGTGTCAAGTGTCTTTGAAAGGGGTGTGTCGCGCAAGCTCGCGCACATATTTTTTAGCGTCGTATCATATTTTCGTCCGAGGGCATGAACAAACAAGAAGCTATGAAAAAGGAGAGCCGGAAAATGAGTTCAGCATTGGTAGTTTACGGATCAACCACCGGAAACACGGAAAAAGTGGCGGAGATGATCAATGGTGTATTGAATGACAAGGGCTGGGATACGGTTCTGAAGGATGTATCGGAAACGGAGGTGGAGGAACTGGTCATGGATTTTGATCTGCTTCTCCTGGGTTCTTCCACCTGGGGAGATGAGGATATCGAAATCCAGGAGGATTTTGCTGAATTCTATGAAAAAATGGATTCGGTAAAACTGAACGGAAAGAAGGTGGCCGTATTCGGATGTGGTGACAGTTCTTACACCCATTTTTGTGGCGCGGTGGATGTTATTCAGGAAAAATCAGCGGAAATGGGCGGAGTGATTATTTGTGACTCTCTCAAGATCGACGGCGATTACGATGATGGGGAGGATGATATTTTGGAGTGGGCCGAGGAAGTGGCGCAACAGGCCCATTAGATGAAAAGGAGCGTTTTATGTCCAAGTTCGGCAAGTGTGTGGAAAGCGATTGGAGAATCGGTGCCCATACGGTCAACGCCTACAAAAAACGGGTGCCCGATCCCGCGGTCAGACGAAAACGCCGAAACGCCAAAGACATCAGACGGGTCATTGCGAAGGCCTTGAATGAGGTGAAAGACGGCGGAAAACAGGTATATCTTGACTCGGAGGGTTACCGGGGCAATCCCAAACCCAAGACTCTGTACCGTGTGGAAATCTTCAAGATGGCCTACTATGTACTTTGCATGCAGCAGCAGGTGGTCACCCTGTTTTCATCGGATATGATTGCCAATGATTCCCGTCGCGGCGGTCTTGTTTTTCGGGATGAAAAACCGTTTGATGAATTGACGCCATTTTTTTCGGGTTGAGGCGCATCCGCTGACCTCAGTGAATGGGTCGGCCATTTTCAAAAACAGACTTGGTCAATAAGAGCCATTTTGCTAAGCTAGATTGTGCTAATAAAATTGGAACACTGGAAATATGGTCGCATGAACTTGTTCTAAGGAACATTGAAAAAAATTGCGGCCATTAAAAATTGTGCCTGAGATTACGAGGCGGGACATGAAAAGGATTCCACTGCTGGCTGATCATCAACACCCGTTGGTACGGGAAACCGCCAAGGAATTGGCCGGAAGGGAGAAATCCGTTGTCGGTATGCTGGAAAAGCTTTTTTACTATGTTCGGGATGACATCCGTTTCGGATTTCCGGCGGGCGGAGATCTGGTAAAGGCTTCCGAAACCGTCAGAAGCCGGGTCGGACAATGCAACACCAAGAGCACGCTCTTTTTGGCTTTGTGTAAAGTCGTTGATATTCCGGCGTGTATTCATTTCTCGCTTATCAAAAAGGAGATCCAGAGAGGACTTTTTACCGGAATAGGCTATGCCCTGCTCCCTTCCTTGCTCTCCCACAGCTGACTTGAAGTTAAATTAGGCAAAAAATGGTTCAGAATTGACGCTTTTATCAATGATCTGATGTTCTATAACGCCGGTAAAACGGCGCTCAAAGAAAAGGGATGGACCACGGGGTATTCCATTTCATGTGACAATGGAGACTGTAGTGCCGAATTTAGTATCGAAAAGGAAGGGTTTATGCAGATGGATGCCGTGGTCACGGATCATGGGGTGTGGAACGATCCGTCGGAATACTACGGGACCGACGCTTACAGAAACCGTCCCAATCCCGTAATACTGCTTTTCTACAGGTTCATGATCAAACGCGTCAACCGAAGGGTGGCACGCATGCGATCGTCCTTTGGAGGGGCCGGGATGATGGTAACGGGCAATGACGGCGGGGAACTTGAATGACAGCAAAGGGATTTTTGATCAGAACGATTGTGGGATGGCGGCCGTTCTCTGTTTTGCCGTCCACCTATGGGCGGATGACGGGGTTTCCTGGTGGCTGGGGCTGTTCTTTTATGGGATTTGTTTCCTCATGTATATGAAATCCCTGCTCCTTGCGCTTTTCAGGATGCGACGGGTCACTGCGGATCTCCTGGTGGTAACGGTCATGGGGGTCTCTTTCCTGGCGGGACATCCCCTGAGCGGCGCCCTTGTGGCATGGTTCATCAGCATGGGCCTCGCCATATCCTTCGCCGTCATCCAACGGACCAGGCGCAGAATCGAGGCCTTGGCAAAAAGCAACCACAAGATGGTTCGCCTGTGGAAAGAGGGAAAAATCGTCGAAAGGCCCGTTGCCCAAATTCGACCGGGTGATACGGCCATCGTCCCGCAAGGGGAAATGATACCGGTGGACGGGGAGATCGTTGAAGGGTCGTCTTCCCTTGATGAATCCATTATTACCGGCGAGCCCTTTCCCGTTTTCAAAAAAGAGGGTGATCCGGTGGTCTCAGGCGCCATCAACCTGACCTCACCCCTAAAGGTGGAAGCTGCAAAAGCGGGAGACAAAGGATTTCTCTATGTCATGCAAAAGGAAATCGAGAAATCCCTGGGCGTCAAACCCAAGACACAGCAGACCGCCGATAAGATTGTTCAGGTTTTTATCTGCGGCGCCGTCCTCTACGCCGTCGGGGTCTTTTTTTTCACCGGCGGACTGACCGGAAATTCCGCCGCGGCCCTTATGCGAATGGCCGCCGTTACGGCCGTGGCATGCCCCTGCGCCTGGGCCCTCTCCGTGCCCACGGCCTTTGCCGCGGCCATCGGCGGCTTGAGCAGGCGAGGCATACTGGTACGCGGCGGAACGCCCCTGGAGATGGCGGGCCGGGCATCCAATGTGGTGCTGGATAAGACCGGCACGGTAACGTTGGCGCGACCCAGGGTTGAAGCGGTGAAATCGTTTGAAATGCCCCCTGAGGAATTGCTTCAGATTGCCGCCTCCATTGAGACCGGATTTGCCCATCCCGTTGCCAACGCCATCGTGGCATACGCGTTGGAAAAGGGGTTTCGGCCCCTCCACACGGAGGGTTCGGAATACCTGCCCGGCGTGGGCGTGAAAGGATCCGTGGGAGGTCATGAAATCCTCATGGGGCAAACGGACACCATGAAATCCCGAAACATTGAAATCCCCGCCAATGCGCAATTGAACGGACGGGCCACGTGGATCAGCCTCGACGGAAAGGTTGCGGGTGTCATCGTCATTGGGGACGCCCTTCGTGAATCCGCCCGGGGGCTGGGTGGAGCCCTGCATGGCCTCGGCATCAAAAGGGTCGAACTGGCCACCGGCGACCATGAAGAGGCCGAAGCACGGCGCGTTGCCCGTCTTGTGGGCGCGGATGGGTGTCAGTGGGGTTTGAACCCCAATGATAAGACGGCGCTCTTGAAGGATTTGGGTGCCCGAGGCATTACCATGATGGTGGGGGACGGGGTCAATGACGCCACGTCACTGGCCGCGGCCCATGTGGGGGTTTCCATGGGAAGTGCCAAGGCCGATCTGGCCATACAGTCTTCGGACATCATCGTGCTGCATGATGATGCCGCGAGTCTTTTGACCATCATCCACAAGGGAAAAAAGCTCATCCGCGTCATCAAGGAAAATTATGCGTGGGCCATCGGTTTCAACACCGTTGGCATTGCCCTGGCCACGGCGGGATTCCTGAGCCCGTGGCTGGCGGCCCTGTTTCATCACATCAGCTCCGTTCTGGTGGTTATCAAATCGGCCCGCCTGGTCCGGGATGAACACGCCGGTTCTTAGGGACACTGTCGTGGTCGTCAAGCCTGTCGGGAAAATAAGGAATTACAGTCGTCAATCAGAAGAATACAGGAGACGGAAATGAAAAAAACAATAATCAGTCTGTTCATGATTCTGGTGTGCATGTCGATCACCGTCCCGGCATCGGCCCACACCCTGTGGATTAACCTCTATGAATGCTTTACCCATCCCCCGGGACACGCCATCGCCGCGATCGGGTGGGGTCATCGGATTCCCATGGATGATCTGCTGGACCGGCTTACGCTGGCCTCTTACGAAGTGGTGGATCCCGAACTCAACCGAACCGCGCTTCCCTTGCCCGCCACGCAAAAAGGGGAGACCTTGGAGACCGGTTCGGGGATAGCGGTGACCGCCGGGGATGCCGGGCTCAGGAAGCTGAGCCTGACGGATAACGCAAAACCGGGCACCTATCAGGTGGCCCTTGCCTCGGGGGACAACTTCTATTCAATGTACCTGGATGAAAAAGGCCGGAAAAAATGGGTTCCCAAACCCATGGACCGGGTGGAAGGGGCCAAAGAAATCCTGGCCGGCATGAAATACAAGTCCTACGCCAAGGCCTTCTTCACCGTGGGAGGGAAGTGGACAGCCCCCAAACCGTTGGGGCATGACCTTGAGTTGATGCCCCTGACCGACCTGAGCCATGTGCATGTGGGGGACATGGTTTCCTTTGAGGTCACGCTCATGGGGAAGCCTCTGAGCACCATGCCCGAAAAGAGCCTGGAATACATTACCGCCAACAGCAACACCTTCGGAGGGCCGGACGGCTTTTTTCTGTCCGCCATGCTCCACAATGGCAAAGGCTCCTTTCGCATGCCCACGGCAGGGCAGTGGGTGGTGAACGTGTACACCAGCTATGACGTTGATCCGGCAAAGGCGCCGAAAGCACTGGTGGAAAAGTGTACCAAGGTGTTCTATGCCGGAACCATCAGTTTTAATGTCAAACCTTAGCCAGGCGGCTGCTTGTATTGGATTGTGGAGGAAAACGACATGACCCGGACAGGAGTATGGAGACGGTTTATTGACAGGACCGCGCGCAAACCGGAGGGTAAATGGGCCATAAAGAGCTACAGTAATCCGAGGGGGCATTACCGCTCATTCAGGCTTATCATGGAATCCCTGCAGCTGAATGACAACGACGTCTATTGTGAAATCGGATGCGGCGGAGGGGCGCTGCTGAATATGGCCATGAAAAAGGTGAAATCCGGTTCCGCCATCGACCACAGCGATGCCATGGTGGCGCTTTCCATGAAAAACAACCGGCCGTATGTGGAGCAGGGCAGGGTGGAGATCGTGCAGGGAAACGCGGAGCGACTCCCGTGGGAGTCCGGCACGTTCACGGCATGCGCCAGCGCCAACATGTTCTTTTTTGTTGAAAATCCCGGGGCCATGCTTTCTGAAGCGTTCAGGGTTTTAAAACCGGGGGGAAGGTTTTGCATGGCAACCATGGGCAAAAGTGTAATCGGAAAAATCACCTTTGGCTGGTTGTTCTCCATGAGGACCTATTCCAACATGGAAATGACATCCATGCTCCGATCAGCCGGATTCTCTAATTTAAAAGTGACAACCGCCTTGGCGCTGACTCAGGTTTGTTATGGGGAAAGGCCGCTTTGAGGGGAAATGACAGGCAGTTAAAATTGAACCCACGTTGGGTGTTTGAAAGAAAGGAAATCATGATGAACCCATTACCGAAAGAAACCATGGATTACGGGGACCTGTATCAAATCCTTGCCGGAAGCATAAAAACAAGACTGATGATGGCGGGAATTGAACTCAACATATTCGATCAGCTTGGAACGTTTCGTTCCTGCAAGGATGTGGCGCGGGAATTGGGAACCCATCCCGGGAATACCGGTGTTTTGCTGGACGCATTGGTGACCATCGATTTACTGGAGAAGAAGAAGGGGTTGTACCGCAATCTCCCCATCACCCAGAGGTTTCTGTCACAGGCATCCTCCGGCTACCGGGGTGGAATGTTTCAGATGATTGAAGCACGGTGTGTAGAATCCCTGAAGGATTTAACCCGTTTTGTCAAAGAGGGTCCTGAAGGGGCGGACGGGGAGCAGAATTTGGCTTCCCAGGAGCTCTGGGCCGAGGTCACCCGGATCAGCGCCGGCTGGGTCACGGGGGCCGTGGGGCGAATGGTGGCCGGGATCATTTCGGAATTGCCAGGATTTTCCGGTTTTGAGAAGATGCTGGACCTGGGAGGAGGCCACGGCCTTTTTGCGCTCTATATGGTGGCGCAACACCCTTCCATGAAGGGAACCGTTTTTGACCGGCCGCCGGTGGTGGATGTGGCCCGGCATTTCATCGGGAAATACGCAATGGATGACCGGGTGAATGTGGCGGCGGGAGACTACCTGAAAGACGACATCGGAACGGACCATGATCTCATATGGGCCAGTTCCACACTCAATTTCGCCAAATGGGACCTGGACGCCCTGATCCAAAAAATCTACGGGGCCGTCAAGCCGGGCGGGTATTTTGTCAGTTTCCAGGACGGCATGACCCATGAGCACACCAAGCCCGATATCATGCTGGGCCATCTGGCGGACCGGCTCAGGAGCGGTGTCGATTTTTCTCTGGATCAAGGGACCGTAGCCGAGTCCGCCCTTCGATGCGGATTCCGGTGGGTGCGGTCACGCACCCTGGAGACCCCAATGGGACCCATGGATATGGATATTGCCTGGAAGGGGTAGGATATGAAACCTTCTTCAACCATGTGAAAGATGTTGCCCAAGGCCGATGTCAGCGCCGCCTGATTCGTTGCGATCCACGACCGGGGCTGCATTAATTACGGGTGAACCGAAAACACGTTCCACACGAAAAGGACAGAAGGTCCTACATGATCGAACTGACCGAGGAAGGAAGCAAAATCTACGACAGCCACCACAAACACCACCTCAACCTTACCCAGAGGATCCTCTCCGACCTTTCTCCGGAAGAAAAGCAAATATTCTACACCGCCATCCAAAAATCATTGGATAAGATGTAACGCCGTATTTCCTAAAAAAGGTCCGGCCCGGCTCGGAAAGCCCTGGACAAGAATCAGGCTTTCCGGCACAGGCAGCGTCCTGCGCATTCATGGATCCCCAGGATCATGCGTCGGGAGAGGCGGTGGTCTGCTCTGCTCCCTTTTTTCGAGGTCAGATAGAATTCCAGCCCCACATAATGGTAATATTCGTTGTTGACAATGCTTTCGGGGAGAAAAGAGAGGCAGACGGGAAAACGGTCATCGAAAACCGGGGCCTTGGACCCTTCGTTTTGTATGATTTTGAAAAGGCGGACATTTTCAGGCGAGTGGACCCTCTTGGGAAAGGTGCGGTCCAATTCGGTGTCCAAAAAGTCCAGAAAGCCCGCTTTGGATGAGAAAATGTCCGTACCCCACGCTTCGGCGCTGAATCCGTAATGCAGATCAAGCACCAGATCAAAGCGGTTGCGGACCCTTTCATCAATGCCGTAGTAGAGGTGATGCAGACCGGACATTCGACGGGACTTGGGTTGATTCCGGTTGCCTTCGTTGGAAATTCCCCTGTCGATGCGAATGGTCTCAATGCCTGTCTTGCTTAGGCCTTTAACTGTTTTTTCACCAAAGGACAGTTCTTCCAGATGAGCACCGATGATGAGACCGGTTTTGAACATGTCTCCTTCCTTTTCGAAAAACCTTGCCGTCATGGTCTTGTCGCCGGACCATGGCGCATCCTTAGATACTCCATAACACAATCGATTCAAAAAGACCACCTCAATCCGCGGGTAGTCTAAATAAATTATAGGGTACAAAAAAAGTTTTGCAAATAAAACAAAATTTCATTGACAAAATCAAGCGGAATCATTAAATAGGGTGAACCAATCGACTTTTTGTTTCGTCCCTCTTTCGAGGGGTTATCGTTAACAAAGGAGAATCGTCATGCCCATGTCCATGAGGAGATTGAAAAGGAATCAGAGGGGCCGCATCTGTGCGGTCAAAGCCCACGGTGAAATCGGCCGACGCATTCGCGATATGGGGTTGATCCCCGGAACGGAGTTCGCCGTGGTGGGACGTGCCCCCTTGAGAGACCCGGTTGCGCTCCGCATGAAAGGGTACACCCTGACTCTGCGCAACAGTGAAGCCGATTATATTACCTGTGAAACGGAGGGCTGAACCCCATGGGTGAAACCATTCGCGTGGCCGTATCAGGCCAGCCCAATTGCGGAAAGAGCACCATGTTCAACGCCATTACCGGGGCAACGGCCCGGGTGGGCAATTATCCCGGCATCATGGTGGACCGGTTGGAGGGTTCCTGCCTCATGGGGAATACCCGGTTCAAATTGGTGGATCTGCCCGGTACCTACTCCCTTTCCGCCTATTCCATGGAAGAAGTGGTGGCCCGGGATGTGATTGTGGATGAACGCCCCGACGTGGCCATCAATATGATGGATGCCACGGCCCTGGAGCGAAGCCTTTATCTCGCCGTCCAATTGATCGAAATCGGTGTGCCCACGGTATTGGGTTTGAATATGATGGATGCGGTGCGGAAAAAGGGCATTCATATTGACACGCAGAAGCTTTCGAGGGTGTTGAAAATTCCCGTGGTGGAATGCGTCGCGCGCCTGGGGGAAGGAAAAGAAGCCCTGATGAAGGCGGTCAAGGCCGTGGCCGAGAAGACGAAAGGAAAATGGACGCCCCTCGAAATTTCATACGGGCCTGACCTGGATCCGGTGGTGGATGAATTGAGTGCCAGGATTGAAGCGGCCGGGTTCATGACCGACCGGTATCATGCCCGATGGCTGGCGGTCAAGTATCTGGAGAAGGACGAAGAAATCCTCAAGGCGGGGAAAGGGGCCGGTCCGCTGGGGCCGGAAATGGAAGCCTACGTGGACGAGGTGACCCGGCGTCTGGAAGAAGAAAAGGAGACTTATCCCGAAGCCATCATTGCCGATTTTCGGTATGCCTTTATCAATAACATTTTGAAACAGGGTGTTATCTCGAGAACCGATGACACAGGCGTTGATCTTTCGGACAGGGTGGATCGGGTCCTGACCCACGCCATATTGGGGCCCGTTATTTTGGTGGGGACCCTGTTGGTCATGTTTTACATCACCTTCAATGTGGGGGCCTATCCCCAGGGATGGGTGGAAGCCGGGTTCGGTTTCCTGGGAGATCTGGGGACCCGCTTTATTCCCGAGGGGATGGTACGGTCTCTGGTGGTGTCGGGGATTATCGACGGGGTCGGTGCCGTCCTGAGCTTCACGCCGCTGATTCTGATCATGTTTTCGCTTCTGGTATTCTTGGAGGATTTAGGTTACATGGCGCGGGTCGCCTATATGATGGACAAGCTGTTCAAGCTGTTCGGTCTGCACGGCGCATCGGTCATGCCCCTTATCATTTCGGGCGGTTTGCCGGGAGGATGTGCGGTGCCGGGGGTCATGGCCGCCCGCACCCTCAGGAGTCCCCGCGAACGGCTGGCGACCATCTTCACGGCCCCCTTCATGGTTTGCGGCGCCAAGACAACGGCCTATGTGATGTTGATTGCCGCCTTCTTTCCCACCCATCCCACCCTGGCCATGTTCGCGGTGGTGATGGCCTCCTGGTTTTTCGTGCTGGTGGTGTCGAGGATTCTGAGGAGTACGGTCATCAGCGGGCCCGCCACACCATTCGTCATGGAACTGCCCCCTTACAGGCTGCCCACCCTCCGTAGCGTCGCCGTTCACACCTGGGAGAGGGTATGGCAGTACATCAAGAAGGCGGGAACGGTCATTCTTGCCATTTCCATTCTCATGTGGGTGCTCATGACATTTCCCCGGTTGCCCCAGGATCAAATTCAACATTTTGAGTCTGCCCGGGCTGCCGCCAAAGCGGCGGTAATGGAGCAGTCCATACGTCAGGACCTGGCGGCGGCGGAGAGAGAGACACTGCTTCAGCAGCGATTTTCCCAAATCGCCCGTGATGAAGGTGAGGCGGCGTTGCGGTATTCCCTGGCCGGGAAGCTTGGGAATGCATTGGAATCCATCACCCGATACGCCGGTTTTCCCTGGCAGGCCAATATCGCCCTGATCGGTGCCTTTGCCGCCAAGGAGGTTTTCGTGTCAACCCTGTCCACGGCCTATTCCATGGGCGATGTGGATGCGGAGGACACTCAGGGGCTCAGCAGCCGGCTTGCCGCCGACCCCCAATGGACCCTGCCCGCCGTGATTGCAATCATGCTTTTCATGCTGCTTTACGCACCCTGTATGGTCACCGTGGCCGTCATTGTTCGGGAGGCGGGTCTGCGATGGGCGCTTTTTTCCGTTTTCGGGAGCATGGCCTTTGCCTTTTTTCTGGCCACCCTTGTTTATCAGGTTTGGCGGCATTTCGTCTGATAATGCCGAAGCAATTTTGAATTGAATGTTGTGATGCCGGTGATCGGCATCAACATATGATACGGGAAAGGTTGTAATATGAAGTCTGAATTTAAAATGGAATTTCGTCACAGTGCGGGGAATCTGCACCTGCATCCGCAAGGCCGGTTCAATGGCATGGGTGCGTGGGTTTTGTATAAGGCCATCCGTAAGTACTACCCGGGCTCCGGGCGCGTCTTCGTGGACACTTCGGGGTTGCACTCGATTTCTTCATCGGGCGTTGGTCTGTTCAGAGAGCTTATGAAATCCCGTGCCGTACCCCCCGACCGGCTTTACCTGAAAGGTGAAAAGGGATTTGATATGGCACCGGACGGATCGCGGGTCTTGATTTGTAATCCTGAAAAAAACCGGCGAAAGTCCGACGAAAAGGGTTGTCCCTTGAAACTGTGTGCCGGAAAATTAAGGATGTCAAAGAACTGATGGTTTTACGGGGGTGAAAAAAATTTGCATACAATGTTAGATATTTAAAATAAATATTGAACTCTAAAATATGACGGCCTTCCTGACCACGGAGACGGGCCAAGGCGTCTTGAAGATGCAATGGAAAGGAGAGTATTGAACATGGGCAAAGCACTAATCGTTTATGGTTCGACCACCGGCAACACCGAGTTGACGGCGGAGATGATCAGCGACCTCCTGGAGGAGAAAGGGTGGGATACGGTTCTTAAAAACGTGAACGAAACCGATGTGGAAGAACTGGCCTGGGATTATGACCTGGTGCTTCTGGGCGCTTCCACGTGGGGCGATGAGGATATCGAAATCCAGGAGGACTTTGCCGATTTCTATGAAGAAATGGATTCGGTATCGCTGAAGGGAAAGAGGGTGGGGGTCTTCGGTTGCGGGGACAGTTCCTATACCCATTTCTGTGGGGCCGTGGATGCCATCGAAGAGAAAGTTGAGCAAAAGGGCGGCACCCTTGTGTGCGAATCCTTAAAAATCGACGGTGAACCGGATGAGATGAAGGATGACATTTTGGTCTGGACCGATGATGTGATGGCGCATGCGCGGTAGGGGAGGATGAAGCACCCTTTGGTTGATGGATTTCAGCGGAAAATCCGATCGGCAGGGCTCGAAATTCACGGAATAGAGGTGATCTGAAAGTGGGTCGGAGCCCTGCTCCTGCCGTTACGTGAATCAGGCGATCCAACGCCGTCGGATATTGTGAAGACTCATGACAAACAGACCGACGCAGAACGCAATGAGAAGTGCGAAATCCAGGGAAAGCGGCATGGCGTGGACATGGCATACGGCCCCTTGAAGCACGTCCACGCCGTAGGTCAGGGGAAGGACATAGGAAAAGGGTTTCAGAAAAAGGGGCAGTTTGTCTATAGGGTAAAAAAGACCGCAAAGAAATATCATGGGAAAGCGGAAGAAGTTTGAGAAGGTTTGTGCTTCGAAAACCTCGTTGACCGCCACGGCGATAAAAAGGCCCAGAAAGGTGGAGGAAAAGGCGATGAGGATGACGGCCGGGATAAAGGTCCCCCACGCCACGCCGGAAAGGTCCGTGATCAGGGCGGCCATGAGCACCGGGATGAACGCATTGGCCGTGCCCATGAGGATGGCGCCGCCGGTCTTGGCCAGCATCAGGATCTCCAGGGGGATGGGTGCCAAGAGGAGTCTTTCAAAGGAGCGGTTCTTTTTCTCGAAAGTTATGGTTACCGCCAGCATGGAGGTGGTGCCGAAGAGTATGGAGATCGCCACCACGCCCGGCAGGATGGTCGATACGGTTCCGAGGCCGGTTCCGGATTTGATGAAAAACATACCCGTCCATGCCAGGGGAAAAATGATTCCCCAACTGATGTTGGGCGGCTTCAGGTAATAGGTCTTCATGTCCTTGGCGAGTATGCTCCAAAAGGCGATCCACTGCTTCATTTTCCCTTTCCCCGTTTTTCCTTTTCTTTGCCCATGACGTGGGCGTCAACGCCGGTGATTTTCATGAACACGTCCTCAAGGGACGGTTTCACCCGGCGGGCCTCGGTGATTTCTGCGCCGTATCCTTCCAGAAACCGAACCAAGGGCCCCACATTAATGGGTGCTCTGCTTTCCACCCGAACAAGGCCGGGCTCGGGAAGATCGAAGGCAAGGTCTTCAAAGGATCTTGAAAGCTCGCTTTTCAGGTCGGGGAGCGGATTTGTGTATGACAGGAGCAGGATGTGCTTTTCCTGGATCGGCTGGAGGAGATTCTCTTTGGTTTCGATCTGGACGATTCGGCCGGAAACAATGAACGCGATGCGGTCACAAAGCCGCTCCGCCTCTTCGATGTAATGGGTGGTGAGAAATATGGTGGTTCCGGCCCGGTTCAGCTCGAAAATCCGCTGCCTGAGCTGCCGGGCGCTGGCCACGTCAATGCCCGTGGTGGGCTCGTCCAGAAAGAGGATTTTCGGGTTATGGATAATCCCGGCGGCGATGGTGAGTTTGCGCTTCATCCCTTTGGAGTAGGTGCCGAACTTCCGGTCCTTCGCCTTGGTCAATTGGAAGTCGGCCAGCAGTTTTTTTGCCCGGACGCGTCTTTCATTCTTGTTCAGGCCATAGAGGGCGGCGCAGAAATTCAGGTTTTCAACCCCGGTCAGTTCCGGGTAAAGATTGCTTTCGTCCGGCACCACGCCCATGAGATGCTGGGCCGCCCGGGAGCCGCCGCTGCAGTCGATATCACCGATACGGATGGCCCCCGAGTCGGGACGGGCCAGGCCCGTCAGCATGTTGATGGTCGTGGTCTTGCCCGCCCCGTTGGGGCCCAGGAAGCCGAAGAGTTCACCGGAAAACAGATCAAAATCCACATCCGAAACGGCTTCCACTTCTCCGAACCGTTTTGTCAGTCCCTTTACTTCGATGGCGGTTTCATGCCTGTGGTTCATTTTTTCTTCACCCGACAAATAGCGCCCTGCAAATTCTCAGAAACGAGAACTTTCCCTTGTGACGTCGGAATTTCAGTCCCCGCAACGTTTCCGGCCGGGGATGTGGGGACTGGAGGAGAAAGCCCCCCCGGCCACCCGATTATAATCTCCTATTTGTATTTACCATACTGGTTTTTCCAACTATCAGCCACTTCCAAAAAATCACAATATCCTTTGTCCCTGATAAATAATGTGGCTTCTTCGTACTTCTTGTATTTAAAGCTCTTTTTACTATAAAAGCCTTGAATTATGGTACAGGTAGAATAGCTTCCACAATCCGCGCAGGTATCCAATCCTTTCTCAATACAACAAATTTTCATTTTGCACTTTGCTTTTCTAATATCTCTTTCACCATCCTGATAGCCAATTTTGCATCCAATGCATCTTGTGTTTCCATGCTCAGGGCACGTTTTACAATATGCTCCACAACATCCTATTTCCAGAATCGTCATAACTTTCTATTTGTTCTGTAATTACTGCTTGATTATAGCCCGAAGCTGAGGGGCTGTGTCAACATCATATCGTTATATTGATCAGGATGCCTGAGATTTCGATTAATTTGATCCTCTCTCACAAGTCAGACGTTCTGCCTCAGAGGTCGAGTTGTATTGAAATGGCCCGTTTTATCCCCTCCAATCCAGCGTTTGTAACCGTCCCGGTCAGAGTCATTAGTCTCTTTTTACTCACAGTCGCGAGTTGATCAGCCATGGCTTTGGCCTTCTTTCCTCGAAGTGTGATGTATGTCTCGCTGGGGTAAAGCTTATCGACACGACTTGTCAGGGGGATGACTTGGACTCTGATGACCACATCGGTCAGGCTGGAGAGGGTGCTCGCTTCCAGCCGGCTCCTGTCCTGGCCCATGTACTTCAACAGATGTTTCAGTGCCTCATCCAGTTCTACTGTTTCAACGGATTTGCTTTTTAGGGGGGTACGCGTTTGCGCCAACGCCTCGGACTGCTCTGCTGTTTTCAGGCGTAGTTCATCATAGACCTTTTTCCCGCCCTTATAAATGGTCTGATATCCGTAATATCGAGGATTGGTGGGGACACGGTGGCCCGGAATAATGGGCCGCCGCGAAATGGCATTCCCGTGACCGCAGGCCGATCTTGCGGCGGGATTTGATAACGGTTATATCGATAAATCTTCCCTGATCTGCTTCCTGGGGCCGCCATCCCTTGATGTCCTCCAATTCTTCGGCGGGATGAAAACATCAATCAAGTGGCGCCGCCCCTGGGCTTCCAGCCTTTCATGGATCATGTGCCAGGCACAGGGGATGTTCGGGTTGATTTCGCAACTCCCCTTGTTGCTTCCGCCGCAGGGGCCGTTCATGAGCGATTTGGAGCATCGGGTAATGGGGCATATGCCGCCGGTCAGATGCAAAATGCAGTCCCCGCAGGTGAGACAACGCTCACTGAATTCCCCCGGTGCATCCACGACGCCCACAAAGGTGGTGTTGAGTCCGGGAAGCACGATTTTTTCCGGAAATTTTTCCCCCAGGAACTGAACGCCGGCACCACAGGCAAGGGATAACACCGCATCCGATGCTTCTATGGCCTCTTTGGCCTGCTCAAAATATTCATGTTCGCACTGACGTTCGATCCCGTTGCTTTCAATGGTGGTATCCACCGCCGTCTGCTTGGCCTTCATACGAAGAAGGGAGCCCAGGGTTTCCGCCTCCTTGTTGCCGCCCTCATGGCAAACGGCCACACAGGTATTGCAGCCGAATATCAGAACCTTTCGGTACGCCTTGATCATATCCCATATTTCGTCCAGGGGTTTCTGTTTTCCCACAATCATTGCCGGTTTCTCCTTATGATGAAGGCTGTTGGTCGGCCCACCAAATGGGGGACGGACCCAGTTTTCGGATTTTTTCCGTGAATTCCGTGCAGACTTCCGCCCATCTGGGACCCATGGCGGCGGAGAGGTTGTACATTTCCACCCTTTGGGGATCGATTCCCACTTGAGGCAGGAGCGTCTTAATGTAATCTACGCGCTTTCGGGCATATGTATTTCCCTCCAGGAAATGACATTGCCCTGGCAAACAGCCCGTCACGAAGACACCGTCCACGCCCCTTTCAAAGGCGCGTAGCACGTAAAAATGATCCAGTTTTCCGGTGCAGGGGAGCCTGATAATCTTTACGTTGGTGGGGTAGGAGAGCCGCATGACCCCCGCCAGATCCGCGGCGGCAAAAGCGCAATAGTGGCAGGCAAAGGCCAAAACGGTCGGTTCCCATTGGGGAGGGGCTTCATGGGGCGTCTCAGGCATGGGATCGATTTCCCCGGCTGCCTGTCCGGATGGATCAACCATCATTGAATACTCCTTAATTGTTTTTACGCACCGCTAAATCGCCCACGTCCGTTTGAACGTTTGAAGGTTCCGTCAACGCATCGATCATGGCCACAATCTGATCGTCCCTGAAATTGTTCACCTGAAACGCCTTGGCGGGGCAAACCCCCGCACATATGCCGCATCCCATGCACTTGACTTCGTTGTGGGAGATTTTGCCGTCCTCATCAATGTAGGGGGACCCGAAGGGGCAAAGCCTCAGGCAGGTGAGGCACGACATGCACATATTCCGGTTGTGTTTCGCCACGGTGCCGGAAACAGGGAGGGAATCCTTGGAGAGCAGCACCGAAGCCCTTCCCGCGGCCGCCAGGGCCTGGCTGATCCCTTCATCCAGATTTTTGGGCGCATGGGCCAAACCGCACACGAAAATACCCTCGGAGGGAAAATCGACGGGCCGCAGCTTCACGTGTGCTTCGAGAAGATAGCCGTCGGCGTTAAGGGTCAGTTTGTACAATCTCCCCGTCTCTTCCGTGGAAGGGTGAGGCCTGATACCCGTGGAAAGGACCAGGTAGTCCGCGTTGAGCGAAACCATCCTGTTGAGCATGGGGTCGAAGGTTTCCACCCGTATCCTATGGGCCTCCGTGAAAACGGACGGTTTTTTGTCCACGTCGTACCGGACAAAAACGACGCCCAGATCACGGGCCTTTCGATAATATTTTTCCCTCAGCCCATAGGTTCGGATGTCCCGGTACAGAATAAAGACCCGGGCTTCCGGGGCCGCTTCCTTTATATGGATGGCGTTCTTGACGGCATCCTGGCAGCAGATTCGGGAACAGTACTGGTTCGGTTCCTCACGGGAACCTACGCACTGAATCATCACATAGGTTTGCGAAGGGTCGGCGGGTGTTTGGGAGAGATTCTTCTCCAGCTCCCTTTGGGTCAGAATCCGCTTGTCCGAACCGTAGCCGTATTCGGTGGGAACATAAAAGGCACCCCCGGTGGCGACGATAATGGCGCCGTGTTCAAAAGAAGTGCCGTCGGTCAATCGGGTTGCAAAGTTTCCCACGAACCCGTCCGTATCTTTGACCGTTTTGCCCATGTGGAGTTTAATGTTGGGGTGAGCCTCGACTTGGGCGATCTTATTTTTCAAAAAGTGTTGAACATCCTGACGGTCCAGGGTTCTGAACACCCGGGTGCTCAGACCCCCCAATCGATCTTCCTTCTCCACCAGATGAACCCCGAATCCCTGATCCGCCAGGGCCAGGGAGGCGGTCAGACCGGCGACCCCTCCGCCGATCACCAGGGCGGAAGCGTTGACCGGAACCGAATCCGACGCCACGGGCAGAAGCTTCCGGCTCTTGGCCACGCTCATCCGGATGATCTTTTTGGCCTTTTCCGTGGCCTTGTCCTTCTCTTGCTTGTGAACCCAGGCGCATTGTTCCCGGATGTCGGCCAGGTCGAAAAGATATTTGTTGAGCCCCGCGTCCCGGATGGTCTCCTGAAACAGGGGCTCATGGGTTCTGGGGGTACAGCTGGCCACGACGACGCGGTTGAGCCCCATATCCCTCACCAGGGACTTGATTTTATCCTGGCTGTCCTGGGAGCAGGCGTACAGGAGATTTTCGGCATGAACCACATCGTCAAGAGCCTTTACGTCCGCCACCACCGCCGGAATATCAACGGCCTGGGCGATATTGATGCCGCAGTGGCATACGAAAACGCCGATTTTGGGCGCTTCACCGGAAATATCGGTTTCCGGGGGCAATTCCTTCACTTTCGTTTCGGTTCCCCGCGCCTCCGCCAGCAGGCCCATGGTCCGTCCCGCAACGGCGCTTCCCTGGGTCACGGTCTCGGGAATATCTTTGGGCCCCTGATAGGTTCCGGTCACATAGATGCCCGATCTGGAGGTATCCACCGGTCGAAAGGGGGACGTCCCGGCAAAGCCGTAGGGGTCGGGTTCGATCCCGAACACCCGGGCGAAGTCCACGGCATTTTCCCGCGGCTGGAAACCCACGGACAAGACCACCATGTCAAAGGTCTCATCGATGAGTTCTCCGTCCTCCTTAGCATACCGAAGGATCGGATTTCCCGTGCCCACTTCATCCCTGACGGCGGAAATCATGGCGCGCCGGTAACGCACCCGGTATTCATTCCTGGCCCGGTCCACATAGCGGTCGAATTCTTTTCCGAAGGCCCTCATCTCAATAAAGAAAATGGTCGGCTCAATGTTTCCGTCATGCTCCCGGGCGATGATGGCCTGTTTGGTGGCATACATGCAGCAAACGGAAGAACACCACGGATTTGCGTTATGGTCGTCTCTGGAACCGACACATTGGATCCATGCCACCTTTCGGGGGTGTTGTCCGTCTCCGGGCCGCGTAACCTTCCCCCCATAGGGGCCCGACGCCGACAGGATTCTCTCGAATTGGATGGAAGTCACCACATTGGGATATCGGCCGAATCCCAGTTCGGGTCTGACGGTGGGGTCGTATCGGTCAAGGCCGGGTCCCAGAATGACGGCACCCGTATGGAGTTCAAATTCTTCTGCGGTCTGCTCGAAATCGATGGCGCCGGACGGGCATATTTTTTCGCACGCCCGGCATTTCCCTTTCTGAAAATAGATGCAGTGATCCTTGTCGATGAGACGTGTGCTGGGGAATGCCTGGGGAAAGAGGGCGTAAATGGCTTTTCGCATGCCCAACCCCTGATCGTATTCACTGACCACCTTCTTGGGGCATTTTTCCTCACAAAGCCCGCAACCGGTGCATTTTTCCGCATCCACGTAGCGCGGGCGGCGTTTCAGCGTGACCATGAAATCACCGGGGGTGCCCTCAACCGAAACCACCTCCGTCAGGGTGTGGAGATCAATATTAAGGTGCCTTCCCACTTCCACCAGTTTGGGAGAGAGCATGCACATGGCGCAATCCCCGGTGGGAAAGGTTTTGTCCAGCATGGCCATGGTGCCCCCCAAGGAGGAATCCTTTTGAACCATGTGCACCTTAAAGCCGCTGTTGGCCAGATCGAGGGCCGCCTGCATGCCGCCGATGCCGCCGCCCACGATCAACACCGACCCCGCTTTTTGCCTGTTTTCGGAGGGTATTTTGCTCATAACAGGGGCAACTCCTTTACGGGACCCATGGCATCCACGAAATGGCGATCCATTTGAAGTTCTTCGGGTGTCATGCCCAGGGCCAGTCCCACCCATTCGGTGATCAGATATACGGGTATGGCTTTGGCGATATGGTGGGCTTCCCGCACCTTTTTTTGGTAGGCATCCAGGTTGAGTTGACACATGGGGCAGGACGTGACAAAGCAGTCCGCTCCCCTGGCGACGGCATCCTTCATGATGTTGGCCATCAAGCCCAGGGCCAAATCCGGATCATTGACCGAGGCGGATGCTCCGCAACAGTCTGTTTTGTAGCTCCAATCGATGGGGTCGGCCCCGAGGGACCTTAATATCAACTCCATGCCCTGGGGATTTTCAACATTGTCGGGAACCTCCATCCGAACCGGGAAACGGGTCTGCATGCATCCGTAATAACAGGCCGGTTTCAAGCCTCTCAAATCCCTTCGCCGTTTCATCTTCCATTCACGTCCGGGCATGAGCGAGACCAGCAGTTCCAGGATGCTGATGATATGGGTTTTTCCGGTTGTCTTTTTCTTGAGTTCCCCGTTAATCTCTTTTCTCAGGGGCGCATCCCCTGCAAGCCTTTCTTGGGCGACCCGCATTCGGCTGTAACAGGCGGAGCAGGGGATGACCAGATGCTTTAGCCCCATATGATCGGCAAGACCGAGGTTCCTGGCGGGCATGGCCATGGCCAGAAAGTCGTCGGTCTTGCTCACGGAAGTGGCGCCGCAGCAGTTCCAGTCATCCAGTTCCTTCAGATGAACGTTCAGTTTATTGAGAACCCGATCCGATTGAACGTCATAGAGTTTGCTGCTTGCGTTCAGGGTGCATCCCGGAAAATAGGCGATATCCATTTTAGCCCTTTGTTCAGGTTGATGTTTTCTCGATCATTTTTTTGTTTTTGGCCATCTTGAAAAGGCGGTTTAATTCCCGGCGGTCCTTGACTTTCAGAATGCCCGGGTGCATGCGTTTTTTCCGGGTCATGGCGAGACCCATTTCGGCCTGGGTTTTCAATTCCGTCACGATCCCCTTTAAATTCCCCCGGATCAATTCATGAAGGGTATTCTGCATTTCATAGAGGCCCATGAATTCCATCTCATTGACCCTGCCCATGTGTTTGGCGGATGCGTAAAAAGCATCATGGAACGTTTTGACTTTCGGGGATAACGGCGCCAGATGTTCTTCCTTAGCCATCTTTTTGAGGGTCTCGGTGACCCTGGCGGTGTGGATTTCGTTGGGACATCTTGTGCCGCAGGTGTAGCAGGAAACACACTTCCAGACCAATCGGTTCTGCAACGCGGCGTTTCGATCTCCCATGACGATG
This sequence comes from Desulfatiglandales bacterium, assembly GCA_963663335.2. GTDB lineage: Bacteria > Desulfobacterota > DSM-4660 > Desulfatiglandales > Desulfatiglandaceae > NaphS2. The sequence goes on from CAXXLN010000003.1 coordinate 1,123,844, forward strand.
AGGCGGATCAGACGATCCGGCGTCATGCCGGCGTCACGGCCCACCGGACATCCGGCGGCGCATCGTCTGCATTGGTAGCAGGATGATATGTTCTGGCCGGAGCGTTTTATCACCTCTTCAAGGAGAAAGCCGCTTTTTTTCTTTTCGTATGCAAGCAGGGAATCGTCCATCCTCATGGCTCCTTAAGGGAAACGGCCCCGAACCGGGGGGGGCAGACCAGAAGACAGGTGCCGCATTTGATGCACTTGTCCTGATCAATCACGTGAACCTCCTTTTTACCCCCTGAAATCGCTTCCACGGGGCATCGCCTGGCACACATCATGCAACCCTGGCATTTCAGTGAATCGATCTCATAGGAGGGTGCCCCATTGATGAGGCGATCTATCTCTTCGGAGGTGTAAAGGTCCCCATAGTTGTTTTCCAGTGCCTGATGATTGTCGTGTAATGAGAGCTTATCCTTCTTTTTCAGTTTGATGTAGGGGATCAGCTGGGCGATTTTTTCGATTCCGGATTTCAATTCACTTTCGTCTATTTTTTCGCTTTGCCCCAGGGGTCCCAACGCCTCAATTTTCCCGCTGAATTCATTCATGATGTTGGCAAAACGGATCCCTTCACCGGCGGATACCCATTCCAGCCGAAGTCTTTCCGGGTTGATGCCGATGTGTTCCAATAGCTTCTTGCACAAATTCACCATGCTTAAGGCATCGTAATTCCCCTCGGGGTTGTAATGGCAGTCGTTGATATGGCACCCCCCCACGAATACCGCGTCCTGGCCCGTTAAAAAGGCCAGAAGGATATGCTTCAGATCGACCCTGCCGGAGCACATGACCCGGATCAATCGGATGTGGGGCGGGTATTGAAAACGGGATACCCCGCAAAGATCCGCGCCCCCATAGCAGCACCAGTTGCATATCATTCCCAGAATTTTGGGCTTAAATTCAAATTCCGCTCTCATTTTCCGCTTTTCCTCCCTGGTTTTCGGTTTCCGTCAGGCACATGCGGAACCGGCTGCAATGATCTGGCTGGTGAGCTCCAAGTCCGTATAGTGCTTCAGTTGGATGGCCCCGGTGGGACACTTGGCGTTACAGAGCCCGCATCCTTTGCACAACACGGGAATCACCTGCGCTTTATGTCCCTGCTTTGTCTTGTGGATTTCGATGGCGCCGTAGGTGCAGGCGGAGGCGCATACGCCGCATCCCAAACACAGCTTCTCAGTCACTTGGCAGACCGATCCCGAGGCGGTGACCGTATCGTTGGCCAGAAGGGTGAGAGCCCGTCCGGCGGCACCGTATGCCTGGTTCACCGTCTCCGGGATGTGCTTCGGGTAGTGGGCCGTTCCGCACAGGAAGACGCCTTCTGCGGCAAAGTCAACGGGCCTCAGTTTCACGTGGGCCTCCTGGCAGAATCCGTCCGGTCCCAAGGTCACTTTGAATTTTCCGGATACTTCCTCACTTTCCGCGGAGGGAACAATGGCGGCCCCGAGAGAGAGCACATCCGCCTCAACGGCCAATGTCTTGTCTAAAATGGGATCCGCCACCGTCACTCGCAGAAAGCGACGGCCTCCCTCCTGGGCCGCTTCCACCTTCGGGGGATCGTCAGGCTCATAGCGGATAAATTTGACGTCCTTTTCGGAGGCTTCCCGGTAATAATCCTCACTGAGCCCGTAGGTCCTCATGTCTCTGTAAAGGATACAGATGTCCATCCCGGGGTTGTTCTCCTTTAATTTCAGTGCGTTTTTGACGGCATGGCTGCAGCATATTCTGCTGCAATAGTTTCGAGTCTCGTCTCTGCAGCCCACGCATTGAATCATCACAAGGCTTCGGGCGTCGAGGACCTCTTTTTCCCCGTAGGCAATCCGCTCCTCCAGCTCAAGATGGGTCATGACCCGATCATCTTCTCCATAGCCGTATTCGACGGGTTTATACTCGTCCGCGCCGATGGCGATGACCGTGGCGCCGTGCTTTATTTTAATAAGCCCCCTTTCAGACCGTACCCGTGTGATGAAATTTCCCACATATCCGCCGGCATCGAATATTTCCGCCTCCGTATGGACGTGGATGAGGGGGTGCTCATGGACTTTCCGTATGAGGTCATGAAGATAGGCCTGAACATCCACCTGCCCGTCCAGGGTGTAATGAAGCCTTTGTGCCATCCCGCCCAGCCGGGGTTCTTTTTCCAGCAGATAAACCTCGTGTTTCTGGTTGGCGATGGAGAGGGCGCTGGTCATGCCGGCGATGCCGCCCCCCACCACCAGTGCCCGCTTATCCACGGGGAGCGCAAATTCCTGCAAGGGCTCCAAATGGTGAACGCGCGCCACCGACATGCGGATGATATCCTTTGCCTTTCGGGTTGCCGCTTCTTTTTCCTTGGAGTGAACCCACGAGCAATGCTCCCTGATATTGGCCATGTCGTAGTAATACTGGTTGATTCCCGCTTCCCGAAGGGTGTCCCGAAAGAGGGGTTCATGGGTCCTGGGGGTGCAGGCGGCAACGATGACACGGTTGAGCCCCCGTTCCCGGATGTCTTTTGCCAGCATTGCGGCGGCCTCGGTGGAGCAGATGAACAGGCTTTCCTCCGCATGCACCACATTGGGGAGGGTCAAGGCGTATTGAACCGTGTCGGGAACATCGACCACCCTGCCGATGTTGGCACCGCAATGACACACATAAACACCCACTTTGGGCTCTTCCCCGGTGACATCTTTTTCCGGGGGATAGATGCGATCCCTGGAAAGTCCTCCCCGCCTGAAGTTTAAGAGTTCGCCGCATTGGGAACCGGCTCCGCTGGCGGTGAGCACCGACTCGGGGATGTCCATGGGGCCTTGAAAGGCACCGCTGACGAAGATTCCCGGCCGGGTGGTCTCCATGGGGTTGACCGGATTGGTTTTGCAGAATCCGTGGGCATTCAGTTCGATGCCGAAGGTCCGGGCCAGTTCCCTGACCTTTGCAGGCGGGGCCAATCCCACGGACAATACCACCATATCAAATTCCGCTTCCTCCACCCCCCCATGGGGGGCGGGGTACCGCAGGGTGATATTCCGGGTTTCCGGATCCTCTTTCACCATGGAGGGGTAGCCTCTGATGAAGCGGACCCCGGGGAGCTTTTCCGTTCTTTGGAAAAAACGCTCGAAATCCTTGCCGTAAGAACGAATGTCGTTGTGAAATATGGTACACTCGGCCCCCTCGTCATGGTCCTTTGTGAGAATCACCTGCTTCTGGGTGTAGGTGCAGCACACGGCGGAGCAGTAGCTGTTGTTCCCCGGGGTCACCCTCCGGGAACCCACACAGTGTACCCAGGCGATCTTGTGGGGATGTTTCTTGTCGGAGGCGCGGCGTATTTCTCCTTCATAGGGGCCGGTGGCGCACAACAGGCGTTCGTAATCAAGGGCCGTTACCACGTTTTGAAAGTCACCGTAGTGATATTCCGCGCTCAACTTCGGATCAAAGGGTTCAAGGCCGGGGGACAAAATAATGGCCCCGACCTTGATTTCCACCTTTTCCGGTTTTTGATCAAAATTGATGGCGTTTGTCTTACAGGATGCCACGCAAATCTGGCATTTTTTCTCCTTGAGATAGATGCAGCTTTCATCAATATAGGTGACCAGGGGAATGGCCTGGGCGAAGTAAATATGGATGGCTTTGTTCGTTGATATTTCCTGGTTGAATTGATCCGGATATTCCACCGGACAGTACTCCACACAGACCGTGCAGCCGGTGCATTTATTCTCATCCACATATCTGGGCTTTTTGACGACGCTTACCGTGAAGTCTCCCGCTTCGCCTTCCACACCCAGAACTTCCGCGTAGGTCAGTATTTCGATGTTGGGATGCCGTTTACATTCCACGAATTTGGGTGATTCAATGCACATGGAGCAGTCGTTGGTGGGAAAGGTCTTGTCCAGGTGGGCCATTTTACCGCCCACGGTGGGCGATTTTTCCACAAAATAGACCTTAAAACCCGCTGTACCAAGATCCAGCGCGGCCTGTATGCCGCTGATGCCGCCGCCCACAATCATCACGTCGCCGAAATTATGTTCTTCAAACAGCTTCTGTTTCATTGCTTTAAATCCTCGTCTCTTTCGCTACCGACCTTTGATACGTCCATACACGCCGATCCGAATCTCCGGTCGAACCGGGCTGTCCGTTTTGAGAAGAATAAGGTCACGATACCGGCCTTTCTCCTTCCTCCGATTTTCGATGGTCAACAGGTATTTCGTTGTTTGAGGGGTTTTGACGGTTTCCAATTTAAACCGGATGTTGTCTCCGCTCTCCGCCGTGACGCCGACGATGGTGAATGGGTGTTTTTCCAGCGGCACGATGGAGACCTGTTGCTTCAGCGCCTTTCCCGAAGGGCCCATCAACTGAACGTTGTGGGGTTCGATACGGGCGAATTCCTCTACATTTCCGCCGATCTTCAGGTAGAATTCGGGATTTTCGGGATCATTGGTTTCAACCAGAACCCTTTTCGACAGCCTCCTGCCGCCGTACCCCCGGGTATTGACTTCCACGGAAACAGTCCCTTTACCGCCGGGGGGGATTTCTTTGGTGTAAGAAACGGTCGTGCACCCGCAATCCGGCTTGACCTTTTCCATGAGAAGAGGGGAGGATCCCTTGTTTTCAATGACAAAATCATGTCGGACCGGGTCGCCCTCCACCACCGACCCAAAATCATGGCCGTGAACGGGCGCCGCCGTAACAGGAGAGGTACATGTTTCCTCAGGGATGCATGTTTCCGAACCCTTTGCCGAAGCCGGTGAAAGCAACAGAAAACAAAACAGAAGCCCCAAAACAGGGGTGCCCGTACATTTCATGACGCAACCCTTCCTTTTATATGGGTCGAATATTCACCCGCCACGGCCTCGGGTTCGGCCGGTGGAAAAACCGGTCCCAACTCAGATCTTACACACGTCGGCCGCGCAGGCCTTGAACTCCGCGGTCAGGGTTTCGGGATCAAAGGCCGGGTTGGTCAGCCAGTTGGCGCAATTTTCCCTGAAATGAAAGGCCATCCACACCATGCCGGGAGGAATGCGGTCGGTCACCTTGGCCTTGACCGTCACCTCGCCCCGCCGGGATTTGACCATGATCATCTCCCCGTCCTGGATGTTGAGCCGTTCCGCGTCCTCCACCGAAATATCCGCCGTTTCCTCGGGCAACAGGTTGTTCAATCCCCGGCACCGGCCCGTCTGGGTCCGGGTGTGGTAATGGTAGAGCCTTCGGCCGGTACTCAGCACGAAGGGGTATTCCGCGTCCGGTACCTCCGCCGGAGGGGTCCATTCCAGGGGCATCAAGACGCCTTTTTCATGGGCGTGGGTGAACTTGCCGTCCATGTGCAGAATTTGGGTGCCCGGATGATCTTCGGACGGGCAGGGCCACTGAATGCCGTCCTTCTGGATCCGGTGGTACTTCAATCCCGCCAGGTTCGGGGAAAAGGCGGAGACCTCATTGTCCCAGATTTCCCGGCCGCTGTTTGACTTCCATTCATGACCGAATCGGGCGGCGATCTCCTTGAAGATCATCCAGTTGGGCTTTGAAATACCCGGAGGGGTTTTCACTTTCCGAACCAGACTGACGCGCCTTTCCGCGTTGGTAAAGGTCCCCTCGTCTTCGCTCCAGGCGGCGGCGGGGAACACCACGTCCGCAAAACGGGTTGTTTCGGTGGGGAAAATATCCTGGCACACCAGAAATTCCGCGGATTCCAGGCAGTGTTCCACGTGCCGGATATCCGGTTCCGTGTTGGCGATGTTTTCTCCGAAAATGTAGAGGGCCCTGATTTTCTTATCAATGAGCCCGTCCAGCATGTGGGGAACCATGATGCCCACACGATTCGAGAGGCGGTCAATGCCCCAATGCCTTTCGAATTTCGCTTTTGCCGCCGGGTCGTCCACCTTTTGATAACCGTTATATACATTGGGTAGCGCTCCCATGTCGCATGCCCCCTGAACATTGTTCTGCCCCCTCAGGGGATTCACGCCGGCATATTCCTTCCCCAGGTTTCCCAGGATCATCTGGAGGTTGGCAACGGACATGACGTTGTTTTTCCCGCAGGTATGCTCGGTGATCCCCAGGGTGTACATCAGCATGGAGGGCCTGATCTCCCACATGAGATCCGCAATTTCATGAATTTGTTCCACGCTCACGCCGCTGATTTCGGACGCCCGCTCCGGCGGGTATTCCGCCACCATGGCCTTGATCTCCTCGAAATTCATGCAGTGTTCGGCCACGAATTCCTTGTCGTATTTCTCTTCCTTGATGAGAACGTGCATGATGCCGTTTAAAAAGGCCACATCCGAACCCACCTTGATCTGCGCGAATATGTCGGCATGGTCGGCCAGTTGATGCCTTCGGGGATCCACCACAATGAGTTTGGTGCCGTTTCTGACCGCGTTTTTCACGAAAGTTGACGCCACCGGGTGCGCTTCGGTCATGTTGGTGCCGATGCAGAAGAAGAGCTTGGCCTTGCTGAATTCGGAAAAGGAGTTGGTCATGCCCCCGGTGCCGAAGGAGGTCATGAGCCCCGCCACCGTGGGGGCGTGGCAGCTTCTGGCGCAGTGGTCGATGTTGTTGGTCTTAAAAACCGACCGGAACAGCTTCTGCATGTTGTAGGAGTCTTCATTGATGCTTCGGGCGCAACTGATTCCCGCCACCGCGTCGGGGCCGTGCTCCCCAATGATCCACTTGAATCTGGAGGCCACCAGGTGCAGGGCCTCGTCCCAGGATGCCTCCCGGAATGCACCGTTTTCCTTGATCAAGGGCGTGGTCAACCGTTCGTCCGAGTATATGAAATCGTATCCGAAACGCCCCTTGACGCAGAGACGGCCCATGTTGGGGGCCCCGTCAGGAACACCGGTCACTTTCACGATTTTCTCACCTTTTACATGCAGGTCCAGCTGACACCCCACCCCGCAGTAAGGGCAAGTGGTGCGGACTTTTGAAAGCTCCCAGGACCTCCCCTTGCCCACGGCTTTGCGTTCGGTCAGTGCCCCCACCGGACAGACCTGCACGCACTCACCGCACTGAACGCAGGTGGACTCCCCCATGGGTTTTCCGTTGTCGCACACGATGGTGGTTTTGCCCCCTCGATACCCCAGTCCCAGCACCTGGTTGACCACCAGTTCGTTACAGGCGGTCACGCATTTTCGGCACAGAATGCATTTGTTGTTGTCCCGTATGATCATCTCACTCACATCGATGATATCCTCGGGAAAGGAATCCCGGATCACATGGGACGGCTGTCGGGCGCCCAGTTCATAGGCCAGGTCCTGCAGTTGGCAGTTGCCGTTTTTTTCGCAGGTCAGACAGTCGTGCTTGCCGCCGGCCAACAGGAATTCGATGATGGTCTTCCGGGTTTCAATGACGCTTTCTGAGGCCGTTTTGACGACCATGCCTTCTGAAATTTTCGTTGCGCAGGATGCCTGAAGGGTCCTGGCCCCTTCCACCTCCACCACGCAAATTCTGCATGAGTGGCTGTCATGGATACCGTCCAGATGACACAGGGTGGGGATATGAATATTATTTTCCGTTGCCGCCTGGAGAATGGTCGCATCTTCCCGGGCAACGATTTTCTTGCCGTCAATAACAAGGTTCAACATGGTGGATAACCTCCCTACGGTGTTACTTTGTTGTCACCGCGCCGAATTTACATTTGGTAAAGCACATGCCGCACTTGACGCATTTTTCCGGATCTATGGTGTGAGGGGCTTTCTTTTCCCCTGAAATGGCGCCGAAGGCGCAATTTTTTTTGCACAATCCGCAACCGGTGCATTTTTCGGGATCAATGGCGTAAACGATCAGTTGCTTGCAGACCCCCGCGGGACATCGTTTTTCCTTGATGTGGGCAACGTACTCTTCCCTGAAGTACTTGAGGGTGCTCAGAACCGGGTTGGGCGCGGTCTGTCCGAGGGCGCACAGAGAACTGTTGGTGATGACCCTGGCGTATCGTTCCAGTTCATCCAGATTTTCTTCCGTCCCCTTGCCTTGGGTGATTCTCTCCAGGATGTCGTACATCATGCGGGTTCCCACACGGCAGGGGGTGCACTTGCCGCAGGATTCATCCACGGTGAATTCAAGGAAGAATTTGGCGATATCCACCATGCAGGTGTCTTCATCCATGACGATGAGGCCGCCCGACCCCATCATGGAGCCCAACTGAATCAACGACTCGTAATCGATGGGCGTGTCGATATGTTCCGCCGGGATACAGCCGCCGGACGGTCCGCCGGTCTGCGCCGCCTTGAAGGCTTTGCCGCCGGGTATGCCGCCGCCGATCTCATGGACGATTTCCCGCAGGGTGGTTCCCATGGGAATCTCCACCAGTCCCGTATTGGTGATTTTACCGCCGATGGCGAACACCTTGGTTCCCTTGCTCTTCTCGGTGCCCAGAGAGGAAAACCATTCCGACCCTTTCAATATGATGGGGGCGATATTGGCCAGGGTTTCCACGTTGTTCAATATGGTGGGCTTTTGCCACAGCCCCTTTTCGGCGGGAAACGGGGGCCTTACGCGGGGTTCGCCCCTTTTCCCTTCGATGGATGCCATGAGTGCGGTTTCCTCACCGCACACAAAAGCACCGGCGCCCAGCCGAATGTCCACGTCAAAGTCGAAACCGGTCTCCAGGATGTTCTGGCCCAGCAATCCGTAATCCCTGGCGTGGGAAATGGCGATTTTCAGCCGGTGCACCGCAATGGGATATTCGGCCCTGACATAGATATACCCCTGATTGGAACCGATGGCATACCCGGCAATGGCCATGGCTTCGATGACCGAATGGGGATCCCCTTCCAGGATGCTCCGATCCATGAAGGCGCCGGGGTCTCCCTCATCGGCGTTGCAGCACACATATTTCTGATCCGCTTTGTTTTTTGAGGCGAATTCCCATTTGGTTCCCGTGGAAAAACCGGCGCCGCCCCGTCCTCGCAAACCCGATTCCTTGACCGTCCGGATGACATCCGAAGACGACATTTCAAAGAGAACCGCGGTCAGGGCCTTATAGCCGTCGAAGGCGATATATTCATCGATATTCTCAGGATCTATGAGCCCGCAATTGCGCAGGGCCACACGCATCTGTTTCTTGAAAAAGTCCTTGACCACCTGGCTATCGCCTTCGGAAAGGCGCGCTACGGGGGTCCCCCCCACCAGGTGAGATTCCACGATTTCCGGAACGTCATCGGGGGTTACCATGGTGTACATGCAATCGTCGGGATGAACGATCACGATGGGTCCCTTGGCACATAAACCGAGGCACCCCGTCTGAACCACCCTGACCGTCTCCCGCAGGCCCTGTTTTTCGATCTGTATGCCCAGTTCACTGATGATTTTTTCCGAATTGGAAGACGTGCACCCCGTTCCCGCGCACACCATGACATGTTTGAGGGGCGTTTCCGCCCGGCTCTTCCCCCCTTTCCGAATGATCAGCTGACTGAAGGTATCCCTCCGAATTTCTTCTATCTGTGCAATGGTTTTCATTTAAATACCCCTTTGAAAGTGATGCGATCTTTTTTATTATTCATATTGATTCAGAATTTCGGGAATGTCCGTAAGTGCCAGTCTTCCGTGAACCTGTTCGTTGATTTTGATGACCGGCGCCAGTCCGCAGGCGCCCAGGCATCTGCACGCGGAAAGGGAAAACTTTCCGTCTTCGGTGCAATCTCCCACGTCGATGCCCAGTTCTTCCTTGATCCGGTCCAGGATTTTCCCGGCGCCTTTCACATAGCAGGCAGTGCCCATGCAGACGCTGATTTCGTACTTCCCTTTCGGCTTTAAAGAAAAAAAGGAATAGAAGGTGGCCACGCCGTAAATTTCAGACAAGGGGATGTTGCAGCTTTTGCTTATGTTGACAAAAGCGGAATCGGGCAGATATCCGTACAAGTCCTGAACTTCATGGAGCATGGGTATCAATCCGCCTTTGTTGTCTTTGTTCCTGGAAGTAATCCCCTCAAGCCTGACATCCTCTTCGTCGGTCATATTTCTGGCACATTCATTTGAGTTCATGGAGCTCTCCTTAAATAGAAGTATTTCGAACCGCAAAATCCGGCTTAAGCCATGGATGTTCCATGGAAAACTGCGTCGACGCCATCCGGCGTTACCATTTTGTCGGATGAACAGCGCCAAAATTTGCAACCGGAATTGCTCTTTTTTCATGCAAGAGGATTGTTGATCCGCTTCATGACATTTTAGCTTGTCGCAACAAACGGATAGGCGCCTGAAAGTCCAAAAACCGGCGCTCAGGTCATCGCATTGATGAGTTTTGATCGTCTAGGCTGATAAGAAAATTGAAACTGTTAGCCAACTGAAGAATTGGACTTGATTCTCCGGCCTGACGCATCCCTACCGATCACGGGTAGATATTTCCGTTGTGCGTCAAGTGAAGCCGAAAAAACAGGTCATGGGTGAATTCCTTTGTGAAAAATTTCTTGAATTGCAAACAAGCCGAGGGTAGTTTCAGCAAACCGAAATGTCAAACAGGAAATTACGATAATTAAAAGGTTTCCTTTTTGTAATAACGATGGCCCCATGAAATCGTGTCGCGGACATGGAAGGCAGAGATGCAACAGCCCGGGTGGTCCTCTAAAGGCGCCGTGTCATCGTGAGAAACAGCGGGTGGGGCGTTCATTTCTGTTCAATTAATTGTTGCATGTGATGGCGCTTGAAGATAAAATAGAACACATGGTACCTTATCTTTCAAACAATCCTCCCTGGCATCTCTTTTTCGGTTTTACCTGAGGTTTTTAGAGCGAACTGCCGGGTGCCGGCAGTCCATCAGGGTAAAACTGAAGAATAAAAATCCAAAGATTTTCCATTCTTCAATTCCCGCTTAAACAACGCATCGCAAGCCCGTAGGGGTTTGTGGCTGGGTACCGGTGCGCCTCTCTGGCAGGGCAGCGGTATCGCATCTTTGTGATTTAAGGAGAAAATCAATGGGCAACGCTAAAATCGGTTCCGTCATGGTGGTGGGTGGCGGTGTTACCGGAATGCAGGCGGCTTTGGATCTGGCGGATTCCGGCTATTATGTTTACCTGGTGGAGGAATCGGCTTCCATCGGCGGTATCATGAGTCAATTGGACAAGACTTTTCCCACCAACGATTGTTCCATGTGCATTCTCTCCCCCAAACTGGTGGAGGTGGGCAGGCATATCAATATCGAACTGTTGACCCTTTCCGAGGTCAAAGAGATTTCGGGTCAAAAAGGTGATTTCCACGTTCACATAACCCGTTATCCCCGTTATGTGGACGTGGACAAATGCATTGCGTGCGGGGCCTGTGCGGAAAAATGCCCCAAGAAAGTTCCCAACGCCTACGACGGAGGGCTTGGCAAACGGAAAGCCATTTATGTGAAATACCCGCAGGCCGTTCCCCTGAAGTACGCCATTGATGATCGCTTCTGCATCAAATTGAACAAGGGGAAATGCGGCGTATGCGAAAAGATATGCCCGGCAGATGCCATCAATTTTAATGAGCGCGCCGAAGAACTGGAGCTTCATGTGGGTGCCGTTATTCTGTCACACGGCGTCGAAACCTATGACCCCAAGACCTACGATACCTTTCAGTACGCCAAGAGCCCCAACGTGGTCACGAGCCTTGAATTCGAGCGCATTTTGTCCGCTTCCGGTCCCTTCGGAGGACACCTGATCCGTCCTTCCGACCACGGGGAACCGGAAAAGATCGCATGGCTCCAGTGCATCGGTTCACGGGATGCCCATCTGGGAAGGGGATATTGTTCGGGGGTTTGCTGTACCTATGCCATCAAGGAGGCCTTGCTGGCCAAAGAGCATGCGCCGGGCCATTTGGATACCGCGATTTTCTACATGGATGTGAGAACTTACGGGAAGGATTTCGAGCAATACTACAACCGTTCCAAAGAGGAGTATGGCGTACGGTTCGTCAAATCCCGCATTACCACCGTCACTCCCGTGGGCGACACGGGGCGCCATATGGTGCGCTATGTGGACGCGGGCGGAAACCGCATGGAAGAGGAATTCGATATGGTGGTGCTTTCCGTCGGCCTTTCTACAACTCTGAAAGGACGTGACCTGGCCCGGCGCCTGGGCGTTGAAATGGACGAATACGGTTTTGCCGAAACCGGTTCCTTTGATCCGGTTGCCACCTCCACTCCCGGCATCTATGTTTGCGGTGCTTTTGAATCCCCCAAGGATATCCCCGCTTCGGTGGTGGATGCCTCGGCCGTGGCCGGTGAGGCGGGCGCTCTCTTGTCGGGGGCCAGAAACACGCTCACAAAAACGGCGGAAGTTCCCCGACAGACGGATATCCGGGGGGAAGCCCCCCGGATCGGGGTATTCGTGTGCCGTTGCGGTACCAATATCGCAGGTGTTGTGGATGTTCCGTCCGTTGTGGATTACGCTGGGACCCTTCCGGGCGTGGTGTATGTGGGAGACAACATGTTCTCCTGCTCACAGGATACCCAGGACAAAATGGCCGCCCTCATCCAAGACCAGGGTTTGAATCGCATCGTGGTGGCGGCCTGCACCCCCAAAACCCACGAACCCCTGTTCCAGGAAACCATGACTTCCGTGGGCCTGAACAAATACCTCTTCGACATGTGCAACATTCGTAATCAGTGCTCCTGGGTCCACAAGGACGCCCCGGAAGGGGCCACCCAAAAGGCCAAGGACCTTGTGCGCATGTCCGTTGCCAAGGTGGCGCTTCTGGATCCCCTTACGGAACCGGTTCTGGACATTCACCAGGACGCCCTCGTGATCGGCGGCGGAGTGGCGGGCATGGAAGCGGCCGCAAATCTTTCGGTCCAGGGATATCATACCTATCTGGTGGAAATATCGGAACGGCTGGGAGGGCAGGCCAGGCATTTGCACCAAACCTGGCGGGGGGAAGATGTTCAGGCGTATCTGGCCGAACTGAAGGAACGGGTCGGAAACGATCGAAATATCGAGATCTTCACCGATACCCGCATAGAGAACGTTACGGGTTTTGTGGGAAACTTCAATACCACCGTGACCGTGAAGGGTGGGAGCCGGGATCTCAAGCACGGGGTTACGATCTTTGCCCTCGGCGCCTCCGAGTACAAACCGGCAGGGCTCTATCTCTATGGTGAAAACAAGCGGGTTTTCACCAATCAGGAATTGGAAGAACGGTTTATGGCCGATGATCCCGATCTTTCCGGTATTGATTCGGCGGTGTTCATTCAATGCGTGGGGTCCAGAATTCAGGAGCGTCCCTACTGCTCCCGCGTGTGCTGCACCCAGAGCATCAAGAACGCCCTGGCCCTCAAAGAGCGTCGCCCAGACATGAAAATTCGGGTCCTTTACCGGGACATGCGCCCCTACGGACTGCGGGAGGATCTATACCGCCGTGCGCGCGAAGCGGGCGTCATGTTCATCCGCTACGATTTTGATAAACCCCTTTCCGTAACCCCCGAAAATATTGGTGTAAAGGTCTCCTTTACCGATTCCGTATTGCATCTCCCCATGGAGATCAGCGCCGGAATGCTGGTGCTGGCTTCCGCCGTGATTCCCCAAAAGGAGAACCCCCTGGCCCAGATGTTCAAGGTCACTCAGAAGGAGGATGGGTTCTTTGCGGAGGCCCACGTGAAACTCCGGCCTTCCGATTTTGCCACGGACGGTGTTTTTCTGGCCGGGTTGTGCCATGCACCCAAGAGCATCGATGAATCCATCACCCAGGCCAAGGCGGCCGCGGCCCGTGCGGTGACGCTGCTCTCCAAGAAATCCGTTGCCGTATCCGGCATCGTGGCCCGGGTGGATGGCGCCTGTTGCAGCGCCTGCGGGGTTTGTGTTTCCATTTGTCCGTACTCGGCACCCCGGTTGGACGACGCCTCGGGCAAAGCCGTGATCCAATCCACCCTGTGCAAGGGGTGCGGACTCTGCGTGAGTTCCTGCCGGTCCGGTGCCATTCGCCTGAAAGGGTTTGACATCTCGGAAATTCTGGCCCAGATCCGATCCCTGTAAAACCCCGGTAAATAATACCTTTAGAAGGGACCAAAAGGCCTTGCCGCCGTGGACCCTTCTAAAAAAAACTTGACAGATATTCCATGATAGAATAATACAGCATGGAATTTGTTGCGGCGCGCAGGCCCTCGACACCTCTCGATTGCACTGAACCTGTACTGAATGGAATCTGAAACGACTTTTTGAACCGCATGGAAACAAGTCTCTTTATCTCGATCGCCTACCCCGTTGATATGGGCCTCTACGTCATTTCGCTGGTGACCCAGTTATTGAAGTGGACCGGGTCCAGCCGCTTCGTGGCCCTTTGCGCCGTTTTGGTGAACGGAGCGCTCCTGGCGGTGATGGCGGTCTCTTCCCATCATCTTCCCGTTTTCAATCTTTTCGAATCCCTCATGCTGTCAACCTTTGTTCTGGGGGGCTTGGGCGTTTTCAGCCGGCCCGAAAAGGGATGCCCATGGGACGCGAGGGCCTGGGTATGGCTTCTGGTCCTTCTTCTTATGGGCATCACCCTTTTCTTCCCCGGACAAGCTTCTTCATATCGTCCCGATAGCACTTTTTTGTGGGTGGTGTTGTTTCATGGGTTACGGTGCCTGGCGTTGGGGACGGGTCTTTTTGCGGTTGCCCATTTCATGCTTTTTCGATTCGGGAGCAGGGCGCTCGAAAAGAGCCTGTTCCTGATGGGACGAAATTACCTGCTGGTGACCACGATCCTCTTTTTGTGTTCGGAATACGCGGGCATGGTCTGGTGCCAGGCCGGCTGGGGGGATTTCTGGCACTGGAGCGGCACTTTCTTTCAGTCCGCCCTGATCATCCTCTGTCTGATGTTTGCCTTTCATATTCCGGGGAAGAGCCGTCTGTCGGAAAATACGCGGTCCATTTCGGGCATCGTCGCCGTTTTGATCATGCTGGCCGTCAAAATCGGTAAAGGATTGTGGATGGTATGAAATTCATTTCGGAACGGCTCTCTTCTTTGAAACTGGCAATGGTCATTCTGTCCGTCCTGGTCTTCTGGCTTGCGTGGGGTATTCTCCTTGCCGATTCAGATGCGCAATCCTCCGGATTCAGGATCATGAACGGCACGCTGGCGCCTGAATGGTTCAAAAAGCCGGATGCGGTTTCAATGCTCCTCAAAACCTGGTTTTTGGGGCTCTGTTTATTCATGGGGCTGTTGGGCGTCAACCTGGTCTTCTGCTCATGGAACCGCATGGTATTGATGATGGGAAACAGACGCCTGAAATCAAAAATCGTGATGCTGGCGGTGCACGTCGTTTTCGGGCTGGTGGCCCTGGGACACCTGGGGAGTTTTCTGCTGGGGTATCGCTATGAAAATATCCGGCTGGCGGAAGGTGAGACCTTCCGGCTTCCCAACGGCGATGCCCTGATTCTCACAAATGTCCATTTTGCGGACGACCCCCGAGTCCTCAGGAAAAAGCCGTGGCAGTTGCGTTCACAGGAATACCACCCTGAAATGAACGTGGTTTCGGCTGTTCTGAAGCGAAATGGGGTTCCCGTTAGCGAGGGAAGGATTTCCTATCTGAATCCTCTTTCCCACGGCGATATTCAGATTACCCTCAAACGGTTTACCCTCCCACGACAAAAGAAAACCGGGAGGAGCGAATCGTTGAAACCGGATGTGCTGTTGATCCTCACCCGAAACCCGCTCAAGAGGGGTGTTTTCACCCTTTTTCCCATGATGATTGCGGGAATCATCATTTACACGGTGATGACCTGGAGACGGCCTTTAAAAAACGGAATGGATAAATCCACAGGAGGAAAGAGATGAAACGCAAATATTTATTTTTAGTCCTTATGTTCACATGGTTGGCATGCCCGGGGATGGTTTCGGCAGAGGAGGAAACGGATGCCCCCATCCCGGAAACGGGCAAGGTCTTCACCCTGGGCGAAGTGGTGGTGACCGGCAAGGATGAGTCCAAGGATGAAATCGCCACCACCGACGTGATTGACGAGGGACGGATGGATCTTACCACATCCACCAATGTGGCGGATGCCCTCGATACCCTTCCCGGTGTATTCCTCACCATCGGGACGCGAAATGAAAAGATGTTCTCTGTGAGAGGCTTCAATCAGCGCTACGTACCCGTGTTCTTCGACGGCATCCCCATCTACGTGCCCTATGACGGGTACATCGACACGGGCAAACTGCCCACGGCCAACCTCTCGGAAATTACGCTCACCAAGGGAAACAGCTCCGTCCTGTACGGCCCCAATGCCATGGGGGGCGTTGTGAATATCCTTTCCAAAAAACCCCAGAAAAAGTTTGAAGGGGATTTTCGCATGGGCGCACGGCAATCGAATACCCTTGAATCCAGCCTCTATCTGGGGTCGAAACAGGATACTTTCTACGTGACCGCCAACGGGAGCTACATGGGCTCGGACGGATACCGGGTCAGCGACAACTTTACGCCCACCCCGGTTCAGGGGGATGGGATTCGTGAAAATTCGGATGTCGATGAGAAGAACGCCAGTTTTAAGTTCGGTTTCATGCCGGCGGAGGGTCACGAGTATGCGGTGGGGATCAATTACATCGACAGTACATGGGGCCTTCCCCCCCAGACCAACTCGTCGAGACCCAGATACTGGAGATTCACCGACTGGCAGAAGACCACCTACTACTTCATCGGTGACTCCAAAATTACCGATGATCTCTCCACGAGGGTCAGGGTCTACAGGGACACCTATTACAATGTTCTCGACAGCTACGACAACGACAAATATAACTCCCAAACCAAGAAATATGCCTTTCACAGCACCTATGACGATTTTACCGACGGCGGTTCTCTCACCGTTCGAAGCACCTACATTCCGCAAAATATGACCAGCTTTTCCTTCCATTACCGGGATGACGTGCACAAATCACAGGGGGACTATAACGAGGTGTGGGAAAAATACGAGACGGAAACCTTCTCCTTCGGGTTGGAGGATGATTACAATATCCTCGACAATCTCACCTTTGTGGCGGGGATATCCTACGATCTGCAAAAGCCCATTGATGCCAACGGCGGCGAACTTCGTGATGACGATTCCGCATTCAATCCCCAGGCCGGGGTGCACTGGATTTGCCTCCAGGACCTGGGGCTTCACTTTTCGGTGGGCAAAAAGACGCGTTTTCCCACTTTGAAAGAGCTCTATTCCGAACGTATGGGCTCAAATTTACCGAACCCCAATCTTGCATCCGAAGAGGCCGTCAACTGGGAAGTGGGAGCGGAAAAGCCCTTGCCCGGAAGGAACTTTGTGGGCCTCAACCTCTTTTATTCCGATATCAAGAATCTCATCATTAACAAGGAAGTATCCACGGATCTGGACCAGTACCAGAATATCGGTAAGGCCATCTATAAAGGGCTTGAGTTTTCCTTTAGATCGGGCTTTTTCAAAAGGAACATGTTTCAATTGAGCTACACCTACCTCAACGCTCAGGATGACTCTCCGGACAGAACCAGCGACCACATCCCGGATACGCCCGAGCACAAGATCTACGTGAGCGACCTTTATGAATTCTGCGATTATGTGTCCCTCTTCGGAAAGGCCGAGTGGTATTCCAAGCGGTGGTACGAGGATTCCGACACCGGCTGGCAGACCCTGGACGGATTTATCACCGTGGATCTCAAGCTCATCGGAACCATTTCGAAGAATTTGACCGCGGAGGTGGGGGTGGAAAATATGTTTGATGACAACTACTTCCTCTCCGACGGATTCCCCAGGGAAGGGCGCACTTTTTTCGGCCGCCTTCAAGTCTCTTTTTAAAATCCTGTTTAAGGAGAATGCGTTAGATGAAAAAAACAAAATGGCTTTGTTTCTGGATGGTCTTGCTTTTTACCGTTCCGGCATGGGCCCAAGGGAGTTTCAGTATTACCGGGCTTGTGAAACAACCCCTGAATTTGACACTTGAAAATCTTTCGGCATGCCAATCCGTTGAAGCACAATTGAATGGAATATTTGAAGACGGCCGGTATCGCGGTGTCTTCCGCTACCGGGGTGTCCCCTTGAGGGATCTTCTGGAAATGGCCGCCATCTCCAAAGAGGAAACGGATTTTCCAAAATGCGTGGACCTGGCCATTTTGGTGCGCAACAGGGAAGGGCGGCAGGTGGCCCTCTCCTGGGGGGAAGTCTTCTACCGAAACCCCGGCCGCATTCTGGTGGCCGTTTCCGCTGTGCCCATCATCCCCCGCAGGGAGTGCGGCAAATGCCACACCAAAGAGGTCTACGAACCCCGGTTGAATCAGTTGCACCGAAAGATCGGCTATCCCAAACTGGTGGTGGCGGCCGACGGCTACGCGGATCGTTCGCTGGAAAACATCACCAACATCGAGGTGGTCGATCTCAGACCCCGAATGCCCAAGAAAAAATCAAAAGAGCTC
The DNA here is from genome assembly GCA_963663335.2 of Desulfatiglandales bacterium. GTDB lineage: Bacteria > Desulfobacterota > DSM-4660 > Desulfatiglandales > Desulfatiglandaceae > NaphS2. Next base: position 1,142,153 of record CAXXLN010000003.1, read on the forward strand.
TTCTCCAAGGAATTTACCGTAACCGGTGCCGTTCCCGCGCCCAAGACCTTTCAAGACCTTTCCAATTATCCAAAAAAAGCCGTACGCATGAAGCTGGTGGGGGAAGGGGACGGATATCACGGTATGGAAATGCTGGAGGGCGCATCTCTTAAAACCATTCTGGGCGACGCGAAAATTTCCCCTCGTTTGGATCAGGTATTCCTGGCTTCCGCCCCGGACGGGTATCGCGCGCTTTTTTCCTACGGCGAGATTTTTCTGGATCCCGATGGGGATCGTCTGATGGTGGCTGACCGCGTCAACGGAGCGCCCCCAAAGAAAGGCGGGGCTTTTATTCTGGCGGCACCCGACGACCTCATGGCCAACCGTGAGGTGAAGGCGCTTCGCACCATCGAAGCAATTTCCCTGGGCAGGACCCCCGGGATCAATATCATCGGGGTCGGGTGCGGCGATACGGATCTCATCACCCTTGAGGCCGTTTCCCGAATGGCGGCCATGGATGCCTTCGTGTGCCCGCCGGACATTGCCAAACGGTTTGCCAAATACATGGTGAATAAACCGATCCTCATGGATCTCTACACGCTGGCGCCGCCGGTGTTGAAAAAGCAGAACCCGAAATTATCGTACCCGGAATTGAAAGCACTCATGACGGAAAAGCGGCGTGAGGCGTCCGAAGTGATCAAGGCTGCCCTTGCTGAAGGGAAAACCGTGGGCGTCCTCGAATACGGGGACCCCACCATCTGGAGCGGATCCAGGTGGCTCCAGGAGATTTTTGACCGGGATCTGATCCGGGTCATTCCCGGCGTCGGTTCCTTTAACGTGTCAAACGCGCTCATGAAAACCGACGTGGGGTGCAACGGGGCGGTGGTGGTGGCCACTCCCGGCGGCTTGAAGGATAATCCCGATCTGGTCAAAAGCCTGGCTGAAAAAGGGGAAACCCTCTGTATCTTCATGGGGCTGAAGCATCTCGATGAGCTGACCGAATTTTTAAGGAAATGGTATTCCCCCGGAACACCCGCATATCTCGTCTACAAAGCGGGATACTCCGCCAGCGAGCGAATCCGCCCCGCAACGCTAAAAAATATCGTCGAAACCGCCCGTGCGGAAAAGGAAAAATTCCTGGGGCTCATTTATGTGGGACCGTGCCTGACCCGTAAAGTAACCTGGGAATGCAAATAGAAGGAGAACCCATCGCTCTGAGACGGATACTGGGGCCGGCATCCGCAACCCTTGTGATCGTCGCCAACATGGTGGGGACGGGAATCTTCACCACCAGCGGCTACATCCTCATGCAGGTGGGGCGGCCGGGGCTCCTCCTCATCTGCTGGGTGCTGGGCGGGTTGATCGCCCTGACCGGGGCATTCTCCTATGCGGAACTGGGGGCCCGGTTCCCCCGATCCGGTGGCGAATACGTCTTTCTGAGGGAGAGTTACGGATCCCTGTGGGGGTTTTTGTCGGGATGGATTTCCCTGGTGGTGGGCTTTTCCGCGCCCATCGCCGCGGCCGCCGTTGCCGCGGCGGCCTATCTCCAGGGACTTCTCCCCGTTGTTCCCGACTGGCCGGTTGAGCTGGGGCCGTGGACATGGGTTTTATCCGGGGAAACCCTCACGGCCCTATTGCTCCTGCTCTTCATGACCTGGCTGCATGGGGCCAGCCTGCGAGTGGGGATAAGGGTCCAGAACCTGCTGACCCTCTTGAAGCTGCTCATTCTGACGTCCCTCATCGTTGCGGGCCTGACCCACTCAGGCAAAGGCGTTTCACTTTTTCAGGGGTTGTCCGATTCAGGCAAGCTGGCGGAACGGATGGCCACGGCCCTGGTGTTCATCTCCTTTTCCTACAGCGGGTTCAATGCGGCCACCTATCTGGGCGGCGAGATCCGAAATCCCCGTCGCAATATCCCCCTGGCACTGATGGTGGGCACGGGGTTGGTGATGCTGCTCTATGTTCTGGTGAACCTGGCCTATCTTGCGGCGGTCCCTTCCTCCCAACTTTCAGGTGTCAAAGAGATCGGCGCCATCGCGGCCCAGGCCCTTCTGGGACAGAAGGCCGCCGGACTCTTCAACGTCCTGGTGGCCGTGTGCCTCCTTTCGAGCCTTGGGGCCATGCTGCTGACGGGACCACGGGTCTATTGTGCCATGGCCGGAGACGGCTTGTTCCCGGGCACTCTCGGCCGGTTGCGGTCGCGCTCGGGTGTTCCCTCAAACGCGGTCCGGCTGCAAGCGGGGATTGCAGCCTTGATGATCTTGACCGCCTCTTTTGAAACGCTTCTGTTCTACATCGGCTTTACTCTGTCGCTTTTTGCGGCGCTCAGTGTTTCGGGGCTCATGGTGCTCCGGCATCGCCTGGGTCCGCCCGCCTCCTTCCGCACGCCGTTCTACCCCTGGGCCCCGCTTCTCTTCATCGCCGCCAACGCGTGGATTATCATCTTTTCCCTGGCCGGCAATCCCTGGCGGGCGCTGCCCGCGGCCATTACACTGGCGGTGGGGGTGGTCCTTTACAAAATACTGACCCGCCCGAAAATGGGGAAATCGATGCACACCCCACCGGCACCCGTCTCCCGGATAAACCGTTGATGCGGTTTACAGATTGGCGGATTTCATGAACAAAGGGAGATCTTTCCTTGCCCCGATTATGTGTGGGATTGTGTCTGAATGGTTTCTTGTGCGGCTTTTAAAAGGAAGGCCGACCGGGTCATTCCGTGCTGCTTGGCAAATGAATCGATTCGCTTCAGTTCTTCTTCCGGTACGGTAATATTTACACGTACTTTCTTGGACTTTTTGTCCTGTATTGTCACAATGAAAAAAGCAACAACATCCGAACTATCGGGAGAGGAAACGATCTTATCCAGGTTGGACGGCGTAGGTATTCTTTCTCCAAATTCGGTCATTACGCTCACGTGTCCGGACAGCGCTTCCTGCGCCATGTCCTTTGCCTCATCAATTGTTTTTCCGGCTGTCACGCAACATGGAAAATCGGGAAAGGATACACCGAAGTCGCTATCAGATTCTTTGTGAATCAACGCAATATAATTGGCCATATTCACCGTCCTATTTGCTAAATTTGATTCCCGATTGCCGCTCAATACTCTTTACAGTCCCGATTGGTAAATCCTTTTTGGAGTGTGGGACCGTCACTATTCCATGTTTTTCTGAATGACGGAAATGGAAATGATCACCTGTTGTGCGGATGTGTTTCCAGCCATTTGCTTTAAGTATTTTGATCATTGGCCGACTATTTATATGTGTATTTATACACACTATTGCGGCTGAAATCAACATCTTTAAAAAGCAAATCAGAGCATTCGCGGCGGCTGTTTTTTGATGGTTGGTGGGCGTGTGGTTTATAAATTGGTGGATTTCATTTGAAAGTGAAATAAGAAGCCATTCGTAAAAAGGAAAATTTTTTCTTGACTTGGAATTTGGGAGGACGTAGAGAAAGCAGTTATAAAACCTTATTGTGATTTAATGACTATTGCCATCAGTGTCCGTTTTCATCTTCAACTCAAAGAGAGAAAATATGGCCCCAGGCATCTGAAAACCCCGCTTCTCAAAGAAGATCGGGGTTTTTTCTTGGGAGAAAAGGGAATTCCTCCATAATGGGAATCTTGACCGAAGCTCGTTGCAGAGCAAAAAAATCATGAGGATTTTTGGTCCGATAAAGATCGACGTTGAGATTCGTCCCGGACCCTACAGCAAACTGTTGGATAAAATCCTCAACTGATTAAATTAGCAGCAGATTTTGACAAAAAGCAACTGAATCACCTTTCTGTATATCATGATAAATGCGGAGATATACAGATCTATTCAATCACTTGTTGGGCGAGACGGCATTCGGCGAATGTAGAATAAGCAAAATGATAGGGTTTCGATAAACAACAACCTCGCATTAACGGAGTTGGTTTCTGGAGGTAATCATGTCCGATTCACCGGTTTTGCAATTGCATAACAGTCTGCGACAAGCGAAGGAGAGATGCGCAATATTTCTAGGCGCTGGTTCAAGCTACGACTATGGCATCCCTACCATGGCCGAAATTGCCAAAATTCTAAGAGATATGATCAAAATACGCAAACCCGACCACGGAATTAGCGAATCAACGCTCAATATCCTATCCGAGCTTTGCCCCCATGGTGAGGAAGAAAATTCAACGTGGAACATTGAGGATTTGCTCACGAGGCTCTATCAAATACTAGACGCTGTCGGTAGTGAGGATACTCCCTTCGCTACTGTGACGACAGCGTTTGGCAATACGGCAGTCAACTCAAAGATAATCAGTAAAGCTTCTGACGAGTTGATTCAATTTATGGCTATCATGTGCGATTTGACAAGCCAGAAATACACAAAACATGGGGCGGGTCAGGTTGAATATCTATCTCGATTTTTTCTTTCGATGGCGTCATTTGCGAAACCTGTGAACCGCCTCGTTCGGGTTTTCACCACCAATATAGATCTGTGTATTGAGGCAGCCATTGTGAGGCTTTCGCAGAGGGTTCGCGCAGAGCGCCACCCGGACATCATTTTAGTTGACGGTTTCGAAAGTGCGATTCTTCCTACATTTAACATGGGTTGCTATTCCCGCCCTCCTTCCCCAGTCAGCAACAGGTGCGCTGTTTACTACTGGAAACTTCACGGCTCTATCGACTGGACTTTTACTCAGCCTTTTGTCAGAGGAGAAACCCCGGAAGAGGAAGCTTTCTCTGATCAATCAATTATCGTACGTCGCATTGACACTGAATTAGTGCTAAGTCCCACATTATTTGAACCTGAAAGTCCCGAAGAATGTGATTCGCAGGATTCTGCCGGAAGCGTTTGGCGCACCCGGCAGAAAATGTTTTACGGGTTGATCTTATCTTCGAGGAATTCCACGGCCTCGATAAAAGAAGATTTTGTAGCGACCATGACCATGTCTATTGGATTGAAATTCTGTTTGCAATCGAAACATCTGGCGAGGTTGGTTTTTGGGTTAACGGCGGTATGGAATTTTTGGCACAAGGGGCAGCGAAATCGGAAAAGATTGTGAATGTTGCGGGCCTCGATGTTTAAAAAGGATGCTATGACTGTGTCAATGGGGACCTGGTTTCTGAGCATCCTGAGGCAGGACAAGGGGACAGATTTATTTTTTCGGCCTTTTTTGTTAACCGTTGCCAATGTCCGAAAAATAAATCTGTCCCCCCTTTTCTTCTGTCCCCCTTTTCTTCCGGGTTGCCTCATTCGACTCTGCCGATGCCGAGGAAAGAACAGGCGATTCAGTTTTGGCAAAAAAACCGGAATTTGGACTTCTCTTCTCGATGTTCCTTGCTTTTTCAGAGGCTTGGGCGAACCCCGGCTCTCCTTCCCGAATATTTGCACCTAAAAATGCAGTGTAATTGGAATCCCCGGTTCTGATTGGCATCGTTGTTCAGTTGCTATAAATATGTAACCATTTAGAAATAATAAATATTTATTCGACAGGTATGCTTGGTGCTTATCATGATCGAAAGCCAAAATCCTGGACGTTATGAAAAGTGGCAAAGGAGGTGAAAGGCACTTAAAAAAGTGAAGACGTTCCAGACGGAACATAAGCTATATATCTTCGCAGATGAATTGATACCATTTTCAGGCAATTTCTTGCTCATCGAATTGTAAATCTTCTGTCCAAAAATCATCTTCTATTTTTCTTACGTTCTTGATAATTTCCGCGCATGTTTTATCTGTCACCTTAGCAAAACCTGCATCGAGCTGTTCGATTAAGTTTTTCATTGTGAAATCAGAATTCCTGGCTATATGGTTCTTGACGACTCCCCAGCAAGTTTCTATCGGTTGTAACTCCGGGTGATACGGTGGGGTTCTGATGACCTCATGGCCGTGGGATCGAGCAATATCATCAATTGCATACGATGGCTCAGGTGCCATTTTTTTTAGAATATCAATCAGTTCCGGTTTCAAGCAATCCTGACGGCAATATATTCTGTTTCGCTCCAACCATTCCGTAATCCTCTTTTTCGAACAAAGAGGTGTCGGGGGAGAATGCTCTGCGAGGGTGTTGTGATAAGATGCATTATCCATAATTATCAGGCTGTTTTCGGGTATGTTTTCAAGGAGCATTTCCATAAACCATTTCCTGAACAAATCCGAGTTCATCTGCCCATGATAATCCCCAGTCTTCTTTGTACTCTTGAATACAAGCTTCGCACCCGGAACCCAGCCAGATTTGGTGATTGCATTGATAATTATCAGACGCTCTCCCTTGCCCGTTGGCTTCTGAACCCAAGGACCATCTTCCCCTGAATACCATATAAAATCATTACTATGGTTTTTGTTAACGTAAGATTCATCAAGATAGACTTCGGGCCGTATTGTATCCCCACCAGATGTGCGATTATCCCTCTTTTTCCGCAAATACCGATGTCTGGCGGCAATTACATGGTCCTTTTCTTTCAAGTGCTGCGAACGCATTCCTTTACCGAATTCAAATCCCCATCGATTGAGCGTTCTTGCTAATGTCGCGATATGGAATGGTTCCTCTTCGGAGGATCGCTCTTTCAGAAAATCTCCAATATTTGAAAGTGTTATATGCGTTCCCTGCTTATTTGCTGATCGAATATACCCCCTAATAGCTTCCTGATGTGTTTTGTTCACGGCATGGACCGGACGACCACGCGTCTTTGTTGGTTCATCCAGCAATTTGGGATCACGATTGTAATCCGCCATGATTCTCTTTACTGTCGCCACACCGATGCCAAGTGCATCAGCAGTGCACTTCACACTCGGCTCTATCGGTTTGAACTTCTTTCCGTCAAAATATTGTTTCACCAAAACGACAAGCTTTTTCGTCTCTGGCGGCAATGGCCGGCCACGAATTGAAATCATACAAGACACCCTAAAATTAAATTTGATTTTATATGAACTTTAGGAATACAATGGCACGTATTTGACCTGCTCGTCAAGTATCAATTCATCTGCGAAAATCTATAAAGGTCGATGGGATCCCCGGCAAGAAGACGAGAAAGGCCCTTTATCGAGCAGTGAAGACTCTGAAGGCCGCAAGTGCTCAAAAAACGGAGCCTCCGGTAAAACAACAGTAACCTGAATTATAGGAAAGCAATGCACAATGAGAAGAGATCCTTGAGGAAACCGGGGTCTCTTCCCAAGAGGGACAATGCATTGATGCCACGAAGCATCTGCGTTCTCGGGGCTAATGTGCCAAACCCAACATAGCAGCAAGGAAGCATATGAAAAAGTATTTTGTTCTTATCCTCGTTTTCATCGGAATGTTGGCTTTTTTGACCCTTCCATGGGTATATGCCGCAAAAAGCAAGCAATTAAACGCACCATCCGCCCGGAGCGGCTCAGGCAGGGCGAGCCAAGCATCCAAGACCGGCATACAGCCCATATCGAAAGATCCCTATTTAGGAGCAATCGTAATCGATGCTGATGCGGGGAAAGTCCTTTTCGAAGATAATGCCGATGCCAAAGGCTATCCCGCGAGCATCGTCAAACTGATGGACCTGTTCATTCTTCTGGAAGCCGTCCAATCCAATCGCCTCCATCTTCAGGACCCGGTTACCGTGACGGCCGAAGCATCCAGAATCGGCGGATCACAGGTTTTTTTGAAAGAAAACGAAGTATTCTCAATAGAGGAATTGCTCTACAGCGTTATCATCCAGTCTGCGAATGACGCTACGACAGCCCTGGCCCTGCATTTTGCGGGAAGCAAGGAAGCGTTTGTAGAAGTGATGAATAAACGGGCACGGGAGATCGGGATGAAGAACACGGTGTTTCATTCGGTGCACGGCCTGCCACCGGGAAAAGGTCAGCTGCCGGATGTTTCCACACCCCGTGATCTCGCAATACTCAGTCGAGAGCTGTTGATGAAGCACCCTGAAATACTGGCGTATACATCGACCAAAGAGCGCCCTTTCCGCACGGATGCATCCGAACCGTTTATCATGCGCAGTCATAATCATCTTTTGGAGACGATGAAAGGATGCGATGGGCTCAAGACGGGCTATTTCAGGCAAGCAGGATTTTCCATTGCCGCAACGGCCAAAAAAGATGGGGTCCGCGCGATCGCCATCGTTCTCGGGTCTTCCGACCGCAAGGTCCGGGATGCCAAAGCCCGAGAGCTTCTTTCCAAGGGCCTAATGGAACTTGCCGCCAACGCACCGAAGCCTGCGCCAGCCCCTGTCGTCCAACCCGGCAAAACAGAGACCCAAGCCCACGATGAAGTCAAGACTGAACCTACCCCGAAAAAAAGTGATGTAATCGAGATCAGGAAGAGCACAATAATCGTCGTTGTTGCGAGCATTGCGGCCATCATTGTGCTGCTGATCGTTCTTCAAGCTGTAAAAAAAAGGAACTCCGACGATATCAATATTCCATAGGAGCCCCGAGGAAAAGGGGGGCAGATTTATTTTTTCGGCCTTTTTTGTAACCGCTGTAAATGTCCGAAAAATAAATCTGTCCCCTTTTCTTGTGCTTTTCTTAGTTTTTCTTTTCAGCTCGATGTCACAGCTTGACCAAACTCATGCATTTTCCATACAGGAAAACGTAGCACTGGGACAAGGTATTTGAACGACACCGCGATTTGCCTGGATGTTGACAAAATGGTAATGATGATGATATCGTAATACCAAAATGCTATCGATAAGGAGATCATCATGGATACCGTTACAATTTCACCTAAATTCCAAGTGGTCATACCAAAGAATATAAGGGATGCTCTGCAACTTCGGCCCGGCCAGAAAATGAAGGTCATCGAGTATAATGGAAGAATAGAGCTAATACCTGACCGAGACATATCCGAATTAAAAGGATTCCTCAAAGGAATTAATACGGAATTTACCCGTGAGGGTGACAGATTATGAATATCGTTGATTCTTCCGGATGGCTTGAGTTTTTTTCAGACGGGCCAAATTCTGATCAATTCGCTCCGCCTCTTCAAGATCCGGCATCACTAGTTGTACCTGTGATTACCATTTATGAAGTATTCAAAGTGGTATTACGCGAATCAAGTGAAAGTGAGGCGCTTCAAGTCGTGGCCGCTATGCAAAAAGGAACGATTATAGACCTTACGACGAGTATTGCGATGAATGCTTCCAGACTGAGCTTACAGTATAATTTTTCCATGGCTGACAGTATCATTCTCTCTACGGCTCAAGCTTATGAATGCTTGATCTGGACGCAAGATTCAGATTTTGAAAATTTGCCGGATGTGAAGTTCTTTCCGAAAATAAAAGCTGGGCCAACAGGTTCATGAAGCAGGACAGGCTATTCAGAAAAGGGGACAGATTTCTTTTTTACGTGGAAAATGATAATGAGATAATTTTAAAGACAGCTTTTCCAAGCCGTAAATCCACCAAAAAATACGGTTTGAAGGGGGAATGATGAATAAAATCAATAAAAAGGCATTTAAGCCGATAGATCAGGAAGAGAAAGACCTGATGGAATCAATCGACCGCGATGAGTGGCAGCCGGTAAAAGATTTTGATCGGGAAAGAAGAAAAGCGATAGAAGCTGCACGAAATACGTTGAAAAAAGATAAAAGAATAAATCTGTCCCCTTTTCTTTAGTCATTATTAAACTCCCTCCGGCCATCAGATGGAAAATCAAAACGCGCCTAATCATGTGAAGAACGTCCCTTCTTTTTGAGTTCGTAGAGAATTCGCGCCTACAGACTGACGAAAAGTATACATGCCGTTACGAATTCCGCAACGGGGGACAGATTTCTCTTGCATATTGCCGAAAAAAGCTTAAAGTGCGCTTGGGTCCCTACACGGGTCCCTATTCGGGCTTGGCGAATTCATGATTTTCCGACCCCAGCAATCAAAGAATGGTTTTCTTTATTTTTCAGGGGTCGAAAATGCAAAGACCGACATATTTCATCAGCCAGCCCATGCTTTATCGGAACAACCGGAACTGGTATGGATACAAGAAGATGGGTGGAAAAGTGGTTTTCAAGAAGAGCCTGCGAACCACCTCCAAAAAGGAAGCCGAAAGCTGGTTGAGTCGGATGAAGGTTTCCCTCAAGGCCGTTGAAGCCACAAGGTCGTTCAACGACAGTGAGTTTCCCCCCGGGCCGGCCATCGGCTGGCTCCATAAGGACGTGAATATCCTCCCCTACGATGAAGCGGAGAGTTGGGAGGCCCTCCGGAAGCTGAGTTGTCCCATTCACATTGCGTTCAAGGACAATTGCCTGGGGTTGGTGGCCATAAACGGGGACATGCCGGAAGCGATGATCTCTTCCGATGCGTCCATTCCCATTATCGGCAGTCTGGCGCCTTTGCCCGCCCTGAACCTGGGGGACAGGTCCTTTTGCGATGATCTCGGAATAGACTATCCTTATTATACCGGCGCCATGGCCAACGGCATCGCTTCCGTGGAGATGGTGGAAGCCGTTGCCAACGGGGGATTGTTGGGCTTTTTCGGATCGGGAGGGCTTGACCTTGGGGAAATAGAAAGGGCCATCGACCAGTTGACGAAACGGTGCCCGGACAAGCCTTTCGGATTCAACCTGATTCACAGCCCCAACGAACCGCACCTGGAAGCGGATACGGTCCGGCTTTATCTGAATCGAAATATCCGCCTCGTGGAGGCTGCTGCTTTTCTGGACGTTACCCTGCCGCTGGTGCGGTACCGGGTTACGGGCATTTCACGGGACCCTGCGGGCCAGGTGGTCACCCCTAATCACATCATCGCAAAGCTCTCCAGAGAGGAGGTTGCGGAAAAATTTCTCTCTCCCCCGCCGAAACATTTTATCGATGAACTGGTACGCGCAGGTGACATCAGCCCGGAGCAGGCCGAGTGGTGTCAACAAATTCCCCTGGCCCAGGATATCGTTGCCGAAGCCGATTCAGGAGGGCATACGGATAACCGACCGGCGCTCACGCTGTTTCCCACCATACTCGCTTTGCGGGACCGGAAGCAAATGGAATTTCATTTCAGTCAGCCCACCCGAATCGGGCTCGGCGGGGGGATTTCCACCCCATGGTCCGCCGCCGCCGCCTTCGCCATGGGGGCTGCCTTTATCGTGACCGGTTCCGTCAACCAGGCCTGTATTGAATCGGGAACTTCCGACGCCGTCCGGGCCATGCTGGCGGAAACCCGGCAAGCGGATGTGGCAATGGCGCCCGCCGCCGACATGTTTGAAATGGGCGCAAAAGTCCAGGTCCTCAAGCGAGGGACCATGTTTTCCATGAAGGCCGCGAAACTCTATGAACTGTACCGAAACCATTCTTCAATCGACGAGATCCCATCGGCCGAACGACAAAGAATGGAAAAGTCCGTGCTGAGATGCTCCATTGAAGAGGCCTGGCACGAAACGGAATCCTTTTGGCGACATCGCGACCCAAAGGAAATTGATAGAGCCATGCGGCAGCCCAAACACAAAATGGCCCTTATCTTCCGATCCTATCTCGGCCGCGCCGCCCTTTGGGCGCGAAACGGCGATGCTTCACGCAAGATCGACTATCAGATATTCTGCGGTCCTTCCATGGGTGCCTTCAATGAGTGGGTCAAGGACAGCTTTCTGGAGATTCCCGAAAACCGTGAAGTGGTAACGGTTGCCTTGAATATCCTTTACGGGGCGGCGTTGTTGGGACGCTGCCGTTATATGGAGAACATGGGCATCGCTCTTCCCGAAAACCTCAAAAATTTAAAGCCCCTTAAGTTGGACAGGGTATTGGAGTACCTGAAGTGAGAACCACAGACAAACGTGAAAAAGAAGACAGAATGACCGCATGTGAACCGATTGCCGTTATCGGCATCGGTTGTATCTTCCCCCGGGCGAACAATCGTGGCGCCTACTGGGCAAATCTCAAAAACGGTGTGGACGCCATCAAGGAAATCCCTGAAGGGCATTGGCGGATCGATGACTATTATTCCCCGGATCCGTCCCTTCAGGATCATACCCACGCAAAACGAGGGGGCTTCTTATCTCCCGTGGAGTTTGCCCCTTTCGAATTCGGCATCCCCCCTAATGCCATCGAGGCCACGGACACCTCCCAATTGCTCGGCATGTATGCCGCCAAACAGGCGCTTCATGACGCCGGGTATGGTGATGCCTCCCGTTACGACAAAGACCGCGTCAGCGTCATCCTGGGGGTCACGGGTGCCCTGGAATTGACCACCACCCTCGGCGCCCGCCTGGGGCATCCAAAATGGCGGAAAGCCCTGCGGGACGAAGGGTTGGACGAGACCCTTACCGACGCTGTCGTCAAGCGTATCTCGGAACAGTATGTGCCCTGGCAGGAAAATTCCTTTCCCGGTCTTCTGGGAAATGTGGTCGCGGGAAGGATCTCCAATTATCTCGATCTGGGCGGGACCAACTGCGTTGTGGATGCGGCATGTGCCAGCTCTTTTTCCGCCATACACCTGGCAAGTATGGAATTGCAGACGGGAAGGGCCGACATGGTCATCAGCGGCGGCATCGATACCTTTAACGACGTTTTCATGTACATGTGCTTCAGCAAGACCCTGGCCCTTTCCCCCACCAGCGATGCGAAACCCTTTGACGAAAATGCCGATGGCACCATCCTGGGAGAGGGCTTGGGCATCGTGGTGCTGAAGCGCCTCAAAGACGCCGAACGGGACCGGGACAATATATACGCCGTGATCCGCGCCATGGGCACGTCCAGTGACGGAAAAGGAAAGGCCATCTATGCGCCGAGCGAAAAGGGGCAGATCAAGGCCATCGGGCAGGCCTATAAAATGGCCCATGTGGACCCTTCCACCATCACCCTTCTGGAAGCCCACGGCACCGGTACCAGGGTGGGAGACGCGGTGGAGATCAAAGCCATCTCCCAAGTGTTTAAGAACGGCACAAGCGCTCCCTGGTGCGCCATCGGCTCCGTGAAATCCCAGATCGGCCATACCAAAGCCGCGGCCGGCGCCGCGGGATTGATAAAGGCCGCCTTGGCGCTTCATCACAAGGTCCTGCCCCCCACCATCAAGGTGACAAGGCCCACCCGGGCTCTGCGTGAAAACAGCCCCTTCTATATCAATCAGGCCCCCAAGCCGTGGGTGTCGCACCCTGAGCATCCGCGGCGGGCCGCCGTCAGCGCTTTCGGGTTCGGCGGCAGCAATTTTCATTGTGTCCTGGAAGAGTATGATACCGTAAAATCCGCCCCCGATTTTGACGGTTCCACTGAAATTCTGGCCGTTTCCGCCGATACTCCGGAAGGCCTTAAAGGGGAGCTGGACCGGATTCATGCGGGGTCGTCCCGGGAGGACCGGTTAACTCTTTTCAAAAAGCTGAGGGAAGAGTTCAATGTCCGGAAACGATATCGATTGACCAGCGTCATCAAGGAAATCGACGATATTGACGGACTCATGATGCACATGGGAAAAACCCTTGAAAGGGAGGGCACCGACCATTCCTGGTCCCTGCCGGAAGGGGTCTATTTCGGGTCGGGCGAGCCGGAGGGGAAGCTGGGGTTTCTCTTTCCGGGGCAGGGATCTCAATATGTGGGAATGCTTCGGGAGATGAGCTGTCAGTTTCCTCAAATGCTCGCGTCGTTGGAAACCGCGGACCTGGCCTTTCGGGAAAAATCGGGGCGTAACACCCTGGTCAGTGATTGTATCTACCCTTCCCACGCATTTACGGAGGATGAAAAAAAGTTCCGGGAAGCGGCGCTCAGATCGACGGAGGTTGCCCAGCCGGCCATCGGCGCCGTCAGCGCCGGCCTCGTCAAGGTCCTGGCCGCCTTCGGGGTCGAGCCCGATGCGGTTGCGGGTCACAGCTATGGAGAACTCACGGCGCTTTTTGCCGCAAAAAGAGTGGATGAAAAATCCCTCTTTGATATTTCCGTGCTGCGTGGAATGCTCATGAATTCGGGGCCATCGGACCGGGGCGGAATGCTGGCGGTCATGGGAAAGGTGGGAATGGTCGAGGCGGTGCTTTCCGAAACCGGACTTGACATTGTGATTGCCAACAAAAACGCGCCGAACCAGGTTGTGCTTTCAGGGGATAAACCCGACCTCGAAAAGATCAAGGAAGCATTTGAAACGCGGAAAATCCGATGCATGTCACTTCCTGTGGCCGACGCCTTTCACAGCAGGGCCGTATCCCATGCCGCGGCCGCATTTCTTTCAGGGCTTGAAAAGATCTCTTTTAGAAAGGGGAAAATCCCCGTCTATTCAAACACCACCGGCAAGAAATATCCCGCGGCTGCGGGCGCGGCCCGTAAACTCCTTGCGTACCAACTTGCGAAACCCATCGATTTCATGTCCGTTGTCGAAAACATGTACGCAGAGGGCGTGCGAACCTTCGTGGAGGTGGGGCCGAACACCGTCTTGAAGGGGCTTGTAAAGGCCATCCTCGGAACCCGGACCCATGTTTGTCTTGCCGTAGATAAGGCTTCTTCCAGAGAATCGGGGATTGCGGGTTTCGCCCGTGTTCTGGCGCATCTGTCGGCGGCGGGGTACGCCGTTGACCTGAACCAATGGAATCTGAATATCAAGGAACCGACGGTTTCGGGCAAACCCAAGATGACCTTGCCAATATCAGGGGTCAACCATGTGGCCAAAAGGGAGCCGACGCCGCCGAAACCAAGGGCATCACTTATTTCCCATAAGGAGGAACGGATGGGTCATACTATTACAGAACCCTGGGCGCAACCCGTCTCAGTGGCTGAAACCCGAAAACCTCATATGATGCAGGCATCGGTGGATCAATCCCTGGATCACCTTCAGGCGGGCATGGTCGCCCTTCAGAAAATTCAGGAACAAACGGCGCGGTTGCACGAAAAATTTCTGGAAGGGCAGAATGCCGCCGTTCGAATGCTGGCCGATCTGTTGGGCCGGTCTCAACCGGCTTTGACCACAGCGAGCCCATCGGGAGAGAGAAGCGAAGAATCCTTCAAAACCGAAATGGACGAAATTCCGGCGCCGGAAAAACAGTCTCCCTCTCAATTGCTTTCAGAAACCTTCGATTCGGGAGAAGACCGTTGCGAAGCCGCCTTCTGTAACCGAGCGGAACCCCCCGGTCTTCGGCCTGAAATTCCAGATCCGGCACAGGGCCATGTGCAAAGGATTCTGCTCAAGGCAATATCGGAAACCACCGGATATCCGGTTGAGATGCTTGAGCTGGACATGAGCCTTGACAGCGATCTGGGGATCGACTCCATCAAGCGTGTGGAGATCTTTTCGGTTCTGCGGGAAAAGTTGCCGGACGCGCCCGAAATAGAAGCAAAGCATTTGGGGGAACTGGAAACCCTGCAGGATATCGTGGACCATCTGGCTGCAACGGGTGAGGTTCCTTCCGAAGGGGTGCTTGCCCCTTCACCGGACCAAAAGGCGAAAGCGGAAATCGCGAAGACGCTTCTTAAGGCAATATCGGAAACCACCGGATATCCGGTTGAGATGCTTGAGCTGGACATGAGCCTTGACAGCGATCTGGGGATCGACTCCATCAAGCGTGTGGAGATCTTTTCGGTTCTGCGGGAAAAGTTGCCGGATGCGCCGGAAATAGAAGCCAAACACCTTGGCGAACTGGAAACCTTGCAGAACATTGTGGATCATCTGACCCCGGTTTTGCCAAACCCCGGCGTCAAGAAGGATGACCATGAGGGAGAGGGAAAGAGCGTTTCCCATTCCCCCCAAATCTTCAGGGCGGTGGTTTCCTGTGAAGCCATTGAAACCGCCCTTTCGACGGGGGTCCAAATATCCAAGGCCGGCCCCATCTGGATCACCCGGGATGAGGGCGGGCTCTGCACCGCCCTTAAAGATCGGTTGCACCGTATGGGGTATGAAACGGAGGTCATTTCCCTTGAAGATCCGGATCTGCCGCCGCCAGATTCCCTGTCCGGTTTGGTGATCCTGGGGCGAAAGGATGCGGACGACGGTTTTATCCTGAACGCCTTTAAGCTCCTTCAGACTGCCGAAAAGGGCCTTCGAAAGAGAGCGGAAGACGGCATTAAGCGGCTTGTTACGGTGACGTTCATGGACGGCAGATTCGGGTTCGGCGACCCCGCCCGCGAGATCTCTCCCACCCAAGGCGGGCTTGCGGGACTCTCCAAAACCGCCGGGCTCGAATGGCCGGAGGTGGCGTGTTTGGCCCTCGATATGGGTGAGTTCGGCGACCCCCATGAAAGCGCGTCAACGATCGTCTCGGAAATGTTCAAGACGGGACCCGTGGAAAGGGGCCTTTCTAAAGAACACCGCATCACCCTGAAGCTGATTCCCGGTCCGCTGCAAGCAGTGGAGAAGCGCACCCTTCTCGACCCTGATGGCGTTGTGATTGTCTCGGGAGGCGCCCGGGGGATCACGGCGGAAGTGGCGGCGGCCGTTGCCCGGACCTGGGCACCGGTGATCATTCTTCTGGGGAGAAGTCCGGCGCCGGAAGAGGGCTCCCGCCGGTTCGAAGACCTGGAAACCGAGTCGGAAATCAAACGTGCCATCATGGCGGGCGCATCCGGCAACATGACCCCTAAATCCCTGGAGAAAGAGTTCCGGAAGGTGATGGCCGACCGCGAGATACGTGACACCCTGAAACGGCTGAGGGATTTGGGCTCAAAGGTTCAATACCACAGCGTCGATATCCGGAACCGGGCCCAGGTCAGCGACATCCTGGCCGCCGTTAGAAACGAATTCGGCAAAATAACCGCCGTGATTCACGGCGCGGGCGTTTTGGAGGACCGTTTGATCGGAGATAAAACCGCTCTGCAGTTTGAAACCGTCTATGCCACGAAAGTCACGGGGTTCACGTGTCTGCTTGATGCAACGGAAGACGACCCTCTCAAGATGCTGGCGCTTTTTTCCTCGTCTTCCGCCCGGTTCGGAAGGAAAGGGCAGATCGATTATGCGGCGGCCAACGAGGTCCTGAATAAGATGGCCCGGGAGGAGGCGAGGAAACGGCCCCATTGCCGAACGGTGGCATTCAATTGGGGACCCTGGAACGGCGGCATGGTAACCAAGGCCCTCAAACCCCTCTTTGAGGAGGAAGGGATCGATCTCATCGAAAAAGGGGCGGGGGCCGACTATTTTGTGAATGAATTCGGGTCAAGTGGAGAGGGTCCCGTGGAGGTGGTCGTCATGGGGGGGGCTTTAAAAGAAAATACGCTTCCGGATCAAGTGCTGAAAAGCGGTTTGAAAGAAGCCTTGGTCCCCGGGGCTTCCTCCTTTGAACTCGATCTTACCCTGGACGGTTATCCCATTTTAAAGGATCATGTGATGAACGGGAATGCGGTGCTCCCCGCGGCCATGATGATTGAATGGCTGGCTCAGGGCGCCCTTCGAAACAGCCCGGAATATCGGTTCGTGGGGTTTGACGATTTCAGGGTGTTCAAGGGGATTGTCATGGAAAACGGCGATTCGCGGCATCTTCGGATTACGGCGGCGCATGTTTCGGGGAACAATGGCACCGTCTCTTTGCTGGTGGAGATTCGGGGCACCAATGGATCCCTGGGCGGGCCCCTGCCGGTACTGCATGCCTCGGCAAAGGTGGTTCTTTCAACCCGGATGCCCGTTAACGGGGCCGGACGAATTTCCCTTGAAGGCTTGAAATCCTATTTGCCCGGGAACGGAAATATTTACAATGACACCCTGTTTCATGGTAAACGTCTACAAAATATCCTGTCGGCCCAATGGAGCGGCGATGATATTATCATGGTGGATCTGAGCCCCACCGCCTCACCGGCCGCGTGGATGCACGGTGGGACCCAGGACCTCTGGATCGCCGATCCCGGCGCCATTGACGGCGCTTTTCAGGCCATGATCCTATGGAGTTTTCAGCAGTGCAAAATGGGGTCCCTGCCCAACAAAATCGGAAAATACCGGCAGTTCAAAGGCCGATTCCCCTCGAAGGGGGTCAGGGCCGCCGCACGGGTCAAGGAAAGGAGCGAGCACCGGGCCGTAGCGGACATCGAATTTACCGACAAAATTTCCGGCGATGTGGTGGCCCGTATGGAAGATTATGAGTGCACCCTGGATGCGTCTCTCAATGAAGCGTTCAGACGCCATGAATTGGGATGAAGAACCGTGAACCGATAGCCGTCATCGGCATGGGCGGGGTTTTCCCCGATGCCTCGAATCCGAAAGCGCTTTGGGAAAACGTTTTGAAAGGAAGGGATTCCTCCCGTGAAGTGCCGCCCGGTCGCTGGGGCGTTGACCCCCACAGGGTCTACGACAAAATGCCCGGCGTCGTGGACCGGGTATCCACCATTCGCGGATGCTTCATCCGGGAACCCCTGCCGGATCCGGTGGGGCTCCATATTTCACGGGATTTCCTGGACCGTCTCGATCCTCTCTTTCATCTCCTCCTCGCGGCGGGGAAACAGGCCTTTGATGATGCCCGCATGGAGGGGATGGACCACCGTCGGACCGGGGTGATCGTGGGAAACCTGGTTCTGCCCACCGATACACTGTCCGCCATTTCGGAGGAAACACTTCTCCGCACCTTTGAAGAAAAACTCTTCCCCCGAAAACAGCGCCAACCTTACCCCGAAACCCATCCCCTGAACCGGTACGGCGCGGGATTGCCGGCGGGAATCCTTTCAAAGGCCCTTGGGCTCGGGGGTGACAGCTTTACCCTGGATGCGGCCTGCGCCTCTTCCTTGTACGCCATGAAACTGGCAGTGGATGAGCTTTCCGCCGGCCGGGCCCATACCATGCTCTGCGGCGGTGTTTCCAGGCCCAGTTGTCTCTTCACGCAGATGGGGTTTTCCCAGTTGAGGGCCCTTTCCCCTACGGGGCGAAGCGCCCCCTTTGACGCCCATGCCGACGGCCTCATTGTGGGGGAGGGCGCGGGGATTTTCGTGTTGAAGCGCCTTTCCGATGCCCTTAAGGAGAACTGTAACATTCATGTGGTCATCCGCGGCATCGGCCTTTCAAATGACATGGGGGGGAGGTTGCTGGCACCCACCTCCGAAGGTCAGCTCAGGGCCATGGGGGCCGCCTATGAAGAAGCGGGCTGGCACCCGCAGGATGTGGATCTCATTGAATGCCATGCCACCGGAACCCCCGTGGGGGACGCCGTTGAATTCGAAAGCCTGAAAAGGCTCTGGGAAGGGGCCCGTGAAAACCGGGTGTGCATATTGGGGTCCGTTAAATCCAACATCGGCCATTTGCTCACGGCGGCAGGGGCCGCCGCATGCATGAAGACCATTTTCGCACTGAAGGAAAAGACGCTTCCGCCCTCGGCCAATTTCAACGAAGCGCCGGAATCCTTTGAAATGGCAAAGTCTCCCTTTGACATCCTCAAGACTGCCAGAACGTGGAACAGGCGGCAGAAAAACACCCCCCGGAAGGGGGCGGTGAGCGCCTTCGGGTTCGGCGGAATCAATGCCCATGTGCTGCTGGAAGAGTGGTGGGGCGCACCGGAAGATTTTGTTTCAACGGTTGGCCAAACTATTGATCCCGACCCGCCCCGTGTGGCGGTCATCGGCATGGATGCCAATTTCGGGAGGAATGAAGGGCTCAAATCCTTCGAAGCATGCATTTTCAAGGGGGCCTTTGGGAAACCCGAACCCCGGGACGATTCCTGGGGCGTTTACGAGTCCCAATGGTTTAAGGAGAGGGCAAACTTCTACAAGCCCCCTTCGGGGTTTTTCATGGATGAGGTGGAGATTCCCGCGAATCTTTTTCGGATCCCCCCCAAGGAACTTCACGAGATTCTCCCCCAGCAACTGCTCATGCTCAAGACGGCCGTGGGCGCGTGGCGTGACGCGGGTCTTGAAGCCCGGGAAAACACCCGTTCCGGCGCCTTCGTGGGGATCGGGCTGGATCCCAACGCCGCCAATTATCATATCCGGTGGCGTGTGGAAGAAAAGAGCGATAAATGGGCCCGGGAGCTGAACCCTGATGTTTCAGAAGAAAATAAAAGCCTTTGGGTTTCGGCGCTTGTTGATGCGGCGGGCCCCCCTCTTACGGCCAACCGCACCATGGGGGGGTTAGGCAGCGTCATCGCCAGCAGGATTGCCAGGGAGCTTTCCATGGGCGGTCCTTCGTTCACCGTTTCAAGCGAGGAAAGTTCCGGGTTGAATGCCCTCAAGACCGGTGTGCGGGCCCTTCAGAGCGGCTTGATCGATCAGGCCCTTGTGGGCGCCGTTGAAATGACGGGGGACGTGAGATCGGTTCTGAGCCGAAATGCCCTTTCCCCCGTATCCGGCGGAAAAGCTGTTTTCAGCGCGGAAGGCCCCCTAATGGGAGAAGGCGCCGGGGCAGTGGTACTCAAACGCCTGGAAGACGCCCTCAGGGATCGGGACAGGATCTATTGCGTCATCAAGGGGGTCGGTGCATCAACGGGCGGGGGAACGGAAGATCTTCTGCCGGATCGGGAATCATACGTCTCTTCCATGAAACAGGCCTGCGAGGAGGCGGATTCCCCTCCGGAGTCGATCGGGTATGTGGAAACCCACAGTTCCGAGGACGAACCGGAACTTGATGCCCTGACGTCCTATTTCCATGCAACCCACGGGATTCACGGGAAGGATCATCAGAAATTCTCCCAACGGCAACATGCGCTCGGCAGCGTCCAAGCACGCATCGGCCACACGGGGGCCGCATCGTCCATGGCCGCCTTTATCAAGGCCGCCCTCTGCCTGTACCATGAAATGTTGCCGCCCCTTGACGGGGCCCGGAGCCTCCCGCTCCCATTGCCCAAACCGAATCCTTTTTTCATCCCAAAAACGCCCCGCCACTGGCTCCACGACCGCGCGGACGGTCCCAGAAGGGCCCTGGTGGGGACCCTCAGCATCACCGGCAATTGCGGCCATGTCCTATTGGAGGGTTTTGAGCCGAAGACCCCTTTGGCGGAAGCCTCTGATAAACGGACCCCCTTTGAGGGCGGGGAAGAAGGGCTGTTCGTGGTGAGCGCCCCTGCCCGGAAGAGGATTTTCGAGGGGCTTGATGAACTGAAAAATTTTGTTCAAGATCAACAGTCGGCCTCTCGGGGAAACATGGAGGCCCTCGCCCGGTCATGGTGGCGGCAGTCCGTTCAAAGACCGTCCGGGCTTTCGGCGGCCTTTGTGTCGCGTAACCCCGGGGAACTGTTGGAGCAGATCGACCGGTTAAGACAAGCCATTGAGGCAGACCCCGCCAAACGGGTGGGTGGCGGGCGGCCGACCCTTCCCGGCGCGTCCTTTCAGGACCGGGTCTTTTTCAATCCCCAACCCCTTTCACACGAAGGCGGAAACCGTATCTGTTTCGTTTTCCCCGGTTCCGGAAATAATTTCCCCGACATGGGGCGGGAATTGTTCGTTCAATGGCCGGAAATTCTGAGGCACCAGCATCGGGAGAACCTTCACCTGCGGCGTCAATACCGGCCTGATTATTTCTGGGGCGTTGACGAGGGTTATGAAGCGCCTGTTTTCGGAAGGGATAGTGATCGCAGGGCCATGATATTCGGACACGTGTCACTCTGCACCGGAATCAGCGACCTTCTTCAATCCTTCGGTATAAGCCCTGGCTTCGTGGTGGGCTACAGCCTGGGTGAAACCGCCGGACTCTTCGCCATGAGAGCTTGGTCGGACAGGGATGAAATGCTCGGGGAAATTCAAAGATCAACTCTGTTCACCAACGAATTGGCGGGGGAATGTCTGGCCGCCCGAAGACACTGGAAATGGCCCCGGAACAAACCTCTCGACTGGGCCCTGTTCACCATAGACCGGTCCATGGATGATATCGGGGATCTGCTGAAAGACCATTCATATGTTTATCCGTTGATCTCCAATACGAATACTGAATGCGTTATCGGAGGGGAACGCCGGGCCGTTCTGGCGTTCATCCGTGAATTGGGGTGCGGTCATGTGCCCGTGGAAGGCGTCTCCATCGCGCACTGTGAAGTGCTGAAGGAAGTTGAAGCGGCCTACCGGGAATTGCATTTGCGAAAAACCGTTGCGCCCCCCCATATAAAATTTTACAGCGGCGCCAAGGCCCGGTCCTATGAGGTTACCCGTGAGTCGGCGGCGGATGCCATCCTTTCCCACGCCCTGAACGGCGTTGATTTCGTGAAAACGGTTCAAGCGGCCCACGGGGACGGGGCGAGGATATTTTTGGAAGCCGGTCCCGGTGCCTCATGCACCCGGATGATCCACCATATCCTTTCGGATGAGCCCCATACGGCAAGGTCTTTCTGTATTCAGGGGCAAAACCCCTACTCGCTGATGCTGCGGGGGCTGGGGCAGTGCATTGCGGAGGGTGTTCCCGTGAACATGGAAAAATTGTACGGCGGGGATTCGGATGCGGCGTCTGAAAAGAAAAAGGATGAATCCGATTCCCCGCCGCACGTTCGGATCAAAACGGGGGGGGAGCCCTTCGTGATCTCGGAATTTGCGGCGCTCCCTCAAAAACGGAGGGTGCACTCCATTGAACCCGTGGGCAGGGAATGCCGGGAAATGGAACCTGTCCAATCCCGTGAACTGATAACGCAGTTCACCAGAACCGAGCAGGCCAAGATGGATGCCCACGAACAGTATCTGGAATTCGCATCGGGCATCACAAAAGCCATTGCCGACAATCTCAAGATGCAGCGTGCCATACTTGAAAATAATGGAAACCCCGTCGCCGCACCGGTTTCAGGGGAACCGCCCGCCACGTTGACCCGTGATCAATGCATGGAATACGCCATCGGGTCCATCAGAAAGGTGTTCGGACCAAAATATGCAAAAATCGATGAATACCCCACCCGCGTCCGTCTCCCGGATGAACCGTTGATGCTGGTTGACCGGGTGGTTTCAATCGAAGGGGAACCGTTGGTGTTGGGGCCGCTGCGCATCATCACCGAGCATCATGTAAAAAGCGGCGCATGGTATCTCGACGGGGGCAGGGCGCCCATCTGTATCACCGTGGAGGCGGGCCAGGCCGATCTCATGCTCTCAGGGTTCGCGGGGATCGATTTTCGTACCAAGGGGTTGGCCGTGTACAGGCTTCTGGATGCGGATATTACCTTTCACCGGCACCTTCCCTTGCCCGGAGAGACGATCCGCTACGATATCCGCATCAAACGGTTTTTTACTTTGAACAACACCCATTTCTTCAATTTTGAATATGACGGCACCATCGACAATGCACCCTTGTTGACCATGCGAAACGGCTGTGCCGGTTTCTTTACCCAAGAGGCCCTGGCAGCCGGCCGGGGATTGACCAAGGGCCGTTTAAAGGGCGGCACAACATCAGGCAAAGTGGATCCGGGGGTTCGGAACCTGGTGGCCATGAAGGTCGAATCCTATGATGCCGCGCAACTGGATGCCCTTCGCAAGGGGAATTTGGCCGCATGCTTCGGCCCTTTATTCAAATCTCTCCGGTTGCATCGTCCTTTAAGCATCCCGGGGGGCCGGATGAAACTGGTGGATCGCATCGTAGAAATCGATCCCCAAGGGGGAGAGTACGGCCTGGGGTTGATTCGGGCGGAAGCTGATATCCACCCCGACGACTGGTTTTTGAAGTGCCATTTCGTGGATGACCGGGTCATGCCCGGGACCCTCATGTATGAATGCTGTATGCACACCCTCAGGATTTTTCTGTTGCGTATGGGCTGGGTTGCCGAGAGCGCCGGGGTTTCTCTTGAGCCGGTTCAGGGGGTAACCAGCCGTTTGAAATGCCGGGGCCAGATCCTTGAAACCACGTGCGTGGTCACCTATGAAATCGCCGTCAAAGAGCTGGGCGTCACCCCTGAACCGTACGCCATCGCCGATGCCAGGATGTATGCGGACGGAAAATATATTGTGGACATGGAAAACATGTCCATCAAAATGGCGGGGGTCACTTTTAATGAACTGGCGGCCCTCTGGCAACAAAAAACGGAACAAAAGACGGTTTTGGCGGCAACCGGATTCAAACCGGCGGTTTATGATGAAAGCCGGATCATCGCCTTTACCGAAGGAAACCCTTCCGTTGCTTTCGGTTCGCCCTACAAAATATTTGATGAAGACCGCACCATCGCCCGTCTGCCGAGAGTCCCCTATCAATTTCTGGACCGCATCACCCATGTGGAGGGGGAACCCTGGAGGATGAAGTCGGGATGCTTTGCGGAAGCGCAATACCGGATTCCCGAGGATGCGTGGTATTTTGATGCTGACCGCCAGGAAACCATGCCTTTTGCCGTGCTCCTGGAGATTGCGCTTCAACCCTGCGGATGGCTTGCGGCCTATATGGGAAGCGCTTTAACAAGCGAAACCGATTTGAAATTCAGGAATCTGGGTGGAGAAGGGGTTCAATATCAGCCGGTGACCCGTACATCGGGGATACTGACCACGGAAGTCAGGGTTACCAATGTATCGAATTCCGGTGACATGATCATTCAGCATTACACTTTCCGGGTGGAAAGTCCGGAAGGGACCGTCTACGAGGGAACCACCTATTTCGGGTTCTTTTCAGCCCAGGCCCTTCAAAACCAGAAAGGGATCCAGGATGCAAAGCGCCATGAGCCGTCTCCCGGTGAAAGCGAACGCGGTGTCCTTGACGAAAAATACCCAGTGGAACCGCCCTTTCCCCAAAAGAAGATGCGGATGGTGGATCATTTGGACCTCTTTGTTCAGGACGGCGGACCTGAAGGGCTCGGCTTTATCCGCGGCAGCAAGAAGGTGAATCCGGATGAATGGTTCTTCAAGGCCCATTTTTATCAGGACCCGGTCATGCCCGGTTCCCTGGGGGTGGAAGCGTTTATTCAACTGCTGAAATTTGCCGCAACAAAGCGATGGGGCGCGTCGCCTGAAACCGTGTTTGAAGGGATCACTGGAAAACATCAATGGCTCTATCGTGGACAAATGGCCCCCACGGATAATACCGTTACGGTTGAAGCGGTGGTTACCGGGATCGACGACCAGGTCCGGTCCATTCGCGCCGACGGTTTTCTGATGGTTGACGGGCGTGTGGTTTACAAACTGAAGGATTTCATTTTGAAAGTGAAATAGAAGCCATCCGCAAGCGTGCGCAAACAGGTCGCCCACTGGGGGATGAGCGTTTCGACACTCGCCTGGAATGTCTGCTCGGCAGGGAATTGCGGCCGAGAAAACCCGGTAGAAAGCCAAAGAAGAGGCGTAATTGATATACTGTCCCCGGAATTACCGCGGAATTACCGGAATTATTCGGAATTATTAACACCCTTTCTAAGAATGGAATTTCGGGATGCAGGCTTTTTCCTTGATCCAAAATGCATCTCTTACTATGATTGGTGTCCGATGCGGCATGGCATACATTGCCCGACACTTCAACTCAATGCAATAGGAGGCCGAAAAATGGAAAAAGGGATTTTAATCACTATCGTGTCCATGATTTTTTGCCTAACGTTTTTGTTGGGGGGCTCTGCGTTGGCAGGCCACGGCTCTTCGGATTCGGATCGTACCATCGACCCCATCGTTTCCACTGAGTGGCTGGCTGCCAATGGCGATTCACCAAATCTGGTGGTCATCGACGTGCGAAGCGCCAAAGATTATGAAGCCGGCCACATTCCCGGTGCCATAACTGCTCCCTTTGTGTTTCCCGTATCTGCATGGATTGTCGTCCGGAATGAACTTTTCCTGGAAGTCCCCGATACCCCTGAATTGTTTAAAACCATCGGCGGACTGGGGATCCGGCCCGATTCACGGGTGGTCATCGTCAGCGCCCCCGACCCGAATTTGCCGGCACCGTATTACGGTCTGGCCAACGCCACAAGGGTGGCCGATACGCTTATTTACGCCGGTGTCCCCAACGTAGCCATTCTCGACGGCGGATATCCCAAGTGGCGGTTCGAGAAACGTCCCTTGAGCACGAAGACAGTCACACCGAAACCGGTCAAATTCGGCGGCGCGGTGGACACCCATATGTTTGTTTCCCTCGATTTTGTGCGTCAACACCTCAAGAGCGCCGACCTTATCGATGCCAGGGACGCCGATGTCTATTTCGGTGCCACCGTGGAACCCTGGACCGACAAAGCAGGGCACATTCCCGGTGCCACGTCCCTGCCGACGCCCTGGATATGGACGTTCAACAAGGACGGCAACTATTATACCTTCAAAGACCGGAAAACCCTGGAGGCCATGGCGGCTGGCGTGCTCGGCACAAAGCTTGGACAGAAAGAAGGGCAAGAAGGTGGCGATTCCGAAATCGTTGTCTACTGCGGCGTGGGAGGGTATGCCAGTTCGTGGTGGTTCATACTCACCCAGGTGCTGGGATATGAGGATGTCAAGTTCTTTGACGGCGCTGCCCAGGAGTGGGGCAGGCACTACGAGATGGTCCCCTATCGGTGGCAGTAGTCCGAGTGCTTCCCGGCGTTAAATCGGAAGGTTTCATGGTCAGAGAACTTCTCTGAAAAAAGGAGAATCTCAGACTGGCCATCGGAGAAGCCCATCGCCGATATACCCGCCGTATCAACTTCAGGGAAGGGTGGCGCGGCCATTTGTGGCAGGAACGGTTTTCTTCTTTTGTGATGGACGAGCATCATCTGTTGGCGTGTACGCGGTATATTGAAAACAACCCGGTTCGCGCAAATCTGGTTAGGCAGGCGGAGAAATGGCGCTGGAGCAGTGCTTCGGCCCACATATCCGGTCAAAATGATGCACTGGTAGACGTAGACCCTCTACTTTCAATCATCAAAGGCGACTGGCGGGATTTTCTGGGGCAGAGGCTGTCGCCTACGGAAACAGACGACATCCGCAAGCATGCGCAAACAGGTCGCCCACTGGGGGATGCGCGTTTCGTCACCCGCCTGGAATGTTTGCTCGGCAGGGAATTGCGGCCGCGAAAACCCGGCAGAAAGCCAAAGAAGAGTGGTAATTAATATCCTGTCTCCGGAATTTCTCGTTAAATAGTAACTCCGAAGTGTTGCGCCAACTTCATCATCCGGGGATCTTCAATTAAACGTTGGTGAACTGCCTGGCGTAATTCTTCACTCAGCCCCGTTTTTTTGTTCAGCACGATAGAATTATAGTAATCTTCCAAGCCTTCTATTCCCCTTCTTTCTGACTCATCCATATATATCGTACGCAGATTTTGCATATACTCACTAAGATCCTCTTTTTCAGCGGAGCCAAGCGAATCTCTGAGATAGCTATTGGACTCCAGATATGGTTGTCCTAACTTGGTGTCAGCTATAACATACTGCGGCATAAAATCACCCATCCAACCAGGTAGAGAGTACGCCTCCACGGGGAGAATTTTATCCTGTTCGCTTATGGTCGTATCGTCTTGGGCTTTTTGGACGAAGGTCTTGGCCTTTTCAGAAATTTGTACGGTATCTGATTGTGCATTTTGGACACCTGTCGGCTCTTGAGTGGGCCTGGAGCCTTTCTTTATAAAGGTGTATTTGTTTGCCTCAAATTTTCCATATACCTGTTGAGAAGCTTGTGAAATTTGCATGTGATTCTCCAATTAACAATTGCATTATTCAAGTTAATCGCTATACATAAAGAAATGATTTTCTCAATAAACTAACAAGAATTGCTATCTGCAAAACATAGGCCAGAATCATTAAAACCACACTGGACTGTATTTATATAAAATAAAATTCCCATAAGACAAAAAGATTGTGGTCTGATAATTGCTGTCAAATTTAGGTGTGCGATTGGCATATTTGAGGAGGATCACATGGAAATTCAGCCAACCTGCGCCTATACATCTCTTTCGTTCATTTCCAACTTTCCGCAACAACGGGAAAATTCTGCCAACGCCACTGCAATTTCTGCCCCTTCGTCATCCAACGTTGCCGACAAGGTCACTATCTCACAAGCTGCGTATGATCGCGCAACGGAAGAAACGAAGTCTATTGACACCACCGATTTCGCAAATATGGCACCAAACCATAATGATGGATATAGCACAGGATCTTCACGACTCCGGCAAAATCGACAATCAGCAACACCTCATGTTATTGCGCATAGGCTTGACGTTTGGCAAAGTGTCACTGTACCAGTAAGCCAAGGCGGCGCGCGCGTACCAAATTATTGAGTCTCATTGCCCTGTTTATTGAGAAAGCATCAACATAGCGGCGCTTGCAGCCGATGACCCGCACCACAAGCGAGGAAAATATGGAAAGTATCATTGCGCAAAACCTGCAACCGGAGTTTGCACCGGTGGCGGTGGTCTGGAGCAATACCATTCCTGATGATGCACTTCAGTTCAAGAAGGACAAGTTCGGTTGCATTCTCTACCTTTTCGCCGAGGCATCGCGGCGAGGAAAGGTGGCCGGCGGCAATCGGGAGAGTATCGCATGCAGCGGCGGTCGTGCCGCCCTGGGTCTGGGCGTCGATTTTGATGCTTCCCATGAAATGCTTGATCGGTACGCCGCCATATTCAGCAAAGGACTCAAATCCGTCAGCAATGAGGAAGCCTACCGAGAAAGGATGGAAGCCGCTCCCAGGAGCTGGCGCTCCTTGTATGAATATGGCGAACGCAGGCACTGCAATGCTGAACTCGCCAGGGAGTGGATATTGAATGGTTTGCCGCGCTACGACATTCAGTACGAATACGTTTTGTTCAAACCGTTGAGCCGCACCGATTCCGGGGAGAACATCCGCGCCGTGATTTTCCCCGTAAATCCTGTCGAACTCTCCGGTTTGGTCACCTTGGCGGGATCGGTAATGCCGGGGACCGATCCTGTCCAAGTTCCTCAGGGTGCGGACTGTAACAGCATTGGCGCATTTGCCTATGCACAGGCGGAATCAAATGAACCCAGAGCGGTTCTGGGAATGTGGGGTATCGATGGCCGGGAAGTGATGCGCAGGCGTTTTCGGGATGATATCCTGGCACTTACTTTACCGATGCCCCTTTTTAAGCGCATGGAGAAGGAGGCCGACGACTCAGTTTTCCAGATCTCCTCATGGAAGCGATTGGTTGGGCGCAGGGTTGCTCATTACCGCAATTCACTCGATAAGGTATCTGAATAATACATCTTCCAACTCGTCAATTATCTGAGTAAGAAACGCTTGCCGCTGTTTAAGGTTTTCCGGATTCTCGTTCTTTTCCGGGAACTGAAGACTCAACTGGATCAGCCAATGGCAAATCGCGTCCGTGAGCAGCATGGCAAAGGTTGCCGAAAGGGACAGATTCGTCACCCGCAGGCCGGGTTCATTTTCGACCATTGCCGTAAACATTTTTGAAAATTGCTTTTCATAATTCCAGGCGGTATCTGACAACACATGCAGATTGGGAGCGTGATCGGTGAGTATTTTATGCAGTTTGGGATTCTTCATGTGTAATGCAACCATGCCTTCAATAAAGCGTCTCAGTTTCTGCCGGAACGTGGCTTGCGAGTTCTCCGTATCCTTCACGATCGCTTCCGTCATTTTCAATCCTTCCCGAAACATCCGTTCCGTCAGGCTGACAATTATCGCTTCCTTGTTGGGAAAGTACTGATAAAGGGAACCAATGGAGACTCCGGCACGCAACGCTATCTTGTTGGTCGTGCATGCCGCATATCCCAGCTCTGAAAAAATGTGAGCAGCCGCAGTCAAAATCGCTTCAACCGTATCCTTTGAGCGCTCCTGTGACGGCAATTTACGCGGCGAAAACTGTTTTTCAGGGGCCATTTCACACTCCTAAAATGCGAGTTGACAATGTGAATAATTACTCACATTATAGTGCATATGGGTTTATCCGACAAGGGTATCGTGCAAATGGTATTGAAACCCCGCAGCAGGCTCATATGGAAGAAGGGAATATGAAAAATCGGGATATCAAGATCGACTTAGGTGCGGTCCAAGAGACGTTGATGCTGCCGCTTTGGGCAAGGGCTCGTGAAACGGAGAAGGACAATCCCGTCGTAAGCGACCCCTACGCCAAAGAGATCATGGAAAGAATCGACTATGATTTTTCCAAGATCGAGGAAAGCCACATGGCGGATAATCAGGGTGTATGGGCTATCCGTGCTTACAACTTCGACAACATCGTTAAAGCATTTCTAGGGAGGAACAGCGGCGCCGTGGTTGTAAACTTTGGCGCGGGTTTGGAGACCACGTTTCAGCGCGTAGACGAAGGAACGGTGCGATGGATCAATATGGACCTTCCGGATGTGGTTGCGTTGCGGCGGAAGCTGATTCCCGACTCGGAACGGGAGATGACCATTGCCAAATCCATTTTTGATTTCACCTGGATTGATGACATATCCCGGTGGACCAAAGGCCGTTCCATTATGTTCATGGCTGCCGGGGTACTATGCTACTTCGAAGCCCGGGAGATCAAAGTCCTGTTCCGAAAACTTGCCGAGACTTATCCTTCATCCCATGTGATCTTTGATTCCATGTCGTGGCTTCCGGCTTGGGGGTCAAACAGGGAAATCAGGAAAAGCATGAAAAACAGCGAAACGGACGCATCAACACTTATTAGGTGGCATCTGAAAAGGGCTTCCGGCCTACTGAAGTGGGTCGATACAATCAAAATCATCGAGGAATATCCCATGCTTTCGAAAGTGCCCGTCCGGAATGATTTTAACAGGAAGGAACGCTGGCAAATTAAAATCGTAAGCCTCTTTCGTTTTTACAACATGATTCACGTGAAGCTCTGAGATCAAGGGAAATTTCATGTAACGGCGCAGCAGAAAGGAGGAAGTCGCATGGATCTTATGGCAGCGTTTCGGAAGGGTTTGAAGGGGGGCTTTCTGAAACCATTTCAAGGATTCATTCTGATGGTGTCCTTATTTTTCCCCGTTCAGTGGGTCTCCGGCGCCGACTACTGGCCCGGCGAACAATGGCGGACTGCGACACCTGAGAGCCAGGGCATGCGTTCCGAAGTCCTCGCGGACATGCTGGACCTGGTGTGGCAGGAGGACCTTGAAATCGACAGCATCCTCATCATCCGCAATGGGTACGTGGTCCTGGACACCTATCATTTCCCGAAAACGCCCGATTCCAAACACAATATCTTTTCCTGCACAAAGAGCATCTCTTCAACACTGATAGGCATTGCCGTGGACAAAGGGTATGTTCGATCCATTGATGAGCCGCTCCTTGATTTTTTCCCGGACAAGACCCCCGGCAACCAGGCTGATGAAAAGCATGCAATCACCCTGAAACATTTACTCCGGATGTCGACGGGTCTTGAATGCCGTGACTCCTACCGGTACCAGTGGAGGGGATTGGCCCGGATGCGGCAGAGCGAGGACTGGGTGCAGTATATGATCGACCTGCCGCTGCCGGAACCTCCCGGTACCCGTTTCGAATACTGCAACGGCGCCTCGTTTCTTCTCACGGCCATCATCGAAAAGACCACGGGCGAGACGGGGGTCGCGTTTGCCAAAGAACACCTGTTTACACCCTTGGGCATCAAGGATATCTACTGGCCGACCAATATTCACGGGCAGACCATCGGTTGGGGCCGGCTTCACCTGAGGCCCCGCGATATGGCCAGATTCGGATATTTGTTCCTGAACAATGGAAATTGGGAAGGCAGGCAGCTGGTATCCGCCCACTGGGTAGCCGACGCAACCCGTAAACACGTCTCTGCGACCCCCGTGGCCGGTTACGGATACCAGTGGTGGGTTATGAGTCCCGAGCGATACGCGGCAATGGGGTACCGCGGTCAGCGAATCGTTGTCCTGAAAGACAAAAACATGGTGGTGGTTTTCACCGGCCGCCTGAAAGGCAAGGATCTATCGATTCCCGACGGACTCCTGAACGGCTGTATCCTTCCGGCGGTTCAATCCGATGGTCCGCTTCCCGAAGACAAAGAAGCCCTTAACAGGCTTAGATTCCTGGATCGATTCTGGCAGACGGCAACCTACATGGACAGGGACAAGCGGCGGAAGGAACTGGCTGCAAAGCCTTCAGGTCCGAAGCTTACAAGGTACGTGAACAAGGAGTTCGGGTTTTCCGTGGCGTACGACGCCAACCTAGTGGTCGGGGCGTACCCCCTGGCGCCTCCCTTTGTCCTCAGAAACACCGGCATCAGGGGGATACCCGGTATCATGGCGGCAGTGGACGATATCTATGACCACAAAACTCAGTTGGCCCATAAACATTTCAACCAGTTAGGCGATATGCTGTGCCATACTTTATCATAAATTTTGGAGTAAAACATACAAAAAGTTTTTGATACTCTCGAAACCAAATTCGCATATAACATGCTTATTTCATTTAATATAATAAGCAAATTGCCCTGTCCGCACTTGGAAAAAAGGATGTTGCCATGGAGCGCCATATCTGATAATGTATTGCATAAATTGAAACCTTGTCTTTTCAACTGCAATACTTTATCGGAGGCCCGATATGTCAAAAACCCTCCCACCAAAACAACATCTGGTTTCCCTTTTTTCACAGACACCGTGCTGGACGATCAAACCGTTGGCTGCCGAAATGCAATATGCCATTTCATCGGTTCGCAGGTTTCTGGCCGAAACCGGGTATTACAGCAGCTTCACTCACAACGGTTCCTGGTACACCCTTCGTTCCATACCCCGCTTCGCAAGAAACGGACTGTGGTTTTACCGCGATATCGGTTTTTCCCGCGCAGGAACACTGACGAAAACCCTTGTTTCGCTGATCAGCGGAAGTCCTGCCGGCATGAGTGCGGAGATGCTGGGGAAGACGCTTCAATGCCGTTGCCATGGGGTGCTGGTGAATCTTTGGCGAAAGGGAGAAATCACCCGGGAAAAAGTAGGGCGATGTCAGGTGTACTTTGCCAGCGATCCTCACAAGTCAACCAGTCAGCGACAGGCGTTGACTGCTCAGAATTCACCGAAAAGGTTTTCAGCGGAGATGGCCGTGCTGATTCTGGCAGAGTTTATCCGAAACCCGGATTCCGGCTTCGAGCAGCTGGCCGAAAAAGTCTCCCGAAGCAAAAATGTGACCGTGAGTCCGAGACAGATCGAACACCTTTTCGAGCAACACGGTCTAAAAAAAACGATGCGAACTGGGGTGTCCGTGCTCTGAAAGTCTTAAGCACCACCCTCAAAAGAATGTCGATGGATACATCGCCCGCGGCATTGTTTCCACAGCCCCCGGTCATTAGATTCATCCCTTCAAGGGATGAATGCTCCTGTGGAAAGCGGCTTCTGGTGCAGAAAACCCGGGAGAAGAAAGTGTGGACAATGACCGGCCCCATGTTTGCCCATGAAACTGTTCGAAAATGTCCGGGGTGCGGTGCTGTTTTAGGCGCTGATACATTACGCCAGGTCGTTCCAACCCGATCCAACGTAGCATACGATGTGCTGGTTTTTGTCGGACGATCCATGTATGAGCGGTACAAGACCACTGAGGAGATACGCGCCGAACTGGCCCTTCGAAACGTTCACTTGTGTCCTTCGGAAATCGATTACCTGGGGCGTAAGTTCATTTTGTATCTGGCCCATGCCCACCGGCAGGCAATCCCACGGATTCGAAAGAGCATGACGCTTAAAGGCGGCTATATCCTTCATCTGGACGCGACACACGCGGGTGATGCCCCGGCTTTGATGACGGGCATTGACAGTCTCAGCAGGATCGTACTGGCCAATGTGAAAATTCCGTCGGAAAATTCCGATCACATCATCCCCTTTTTAAAAGACATCGAGGATGCCTACGGAATACCAAGAGCCTGCGTACATGACATGGGGAAAGGCATCTGCAAAGCGGTCAAAGAGGTGTTTCCCGGAGTACCGGATTACATCTGCCACTTTCATTTTCTGCGTGACATTGGCAAAGACATTCTCGATCCGGCATACGGAAAGCTGAGAAACCGTTTGAGGTCCCACGCAATCAGTAGAAAATTATCCGCATTGGTGCGGGAAACACGCCAGGCCGCCTGCGAGCAGTCTTCGAATCCAATGGGGTTGGCAAGAACAATCCTGAACGTCAAAAAGGAAACCCCGCTTCTGCCGCTGATATCCGCATACGGCCTTACCCTGTGGGCATTACAAGGCAAACAGAGTGGCGACGGTTACGGTTTTCCATTTGACCGGCCTTTGGTGTGTTTTGCCGAACGCCTGCTGGAACTGGAACAGCAGATGCCTCGCCTCATAAAATTATCAAAGAACGACAAGCCCAACAACATTCAATATCTGTACAAGTTGTATTGGACGACAGCTGAAATTGCCGAAGACCCCGAGATCAAAAGCCTGATCGAAGAAATGCGATGGCGCAGTGCTACGTTTGATTCACTTCGCAAGGCCATGCGTATTGCTTTACCCGGCGGCACCAATGGGCTCAATGATGAAGGTGCAACAAACATGATCAGTATTCGCGAGGGTGTCATGAAATTCCGAAAGAGTTTCGATCAAAATGAAAAACTCGCTTCTGACTCCCTTTGTGGCAAAATGGCCCAACAGATCGACAAGTATCTCGATCAACTTTTCAACGATCCAATTATGGTCGATACGCCGTCCGGATCCGTTATCCTATACCCTCAGCGTACAAATAACATCCTTGAGCAGTTCTTCAGAGAACTGAGTCGTGAAAACCGCCGAAAAACAGGATACAATTCCAAACAACGCATGCTCAAAAACATGCTGGCTGATACGCCTTTGGTAAAAAACCTCGCAAATCCCGATTACATGAAATTGCTTCTGAATGGGAAAACAGACCTGGAGCAGCTCTTTGCCGGTATGGATCCCATATCCTTAAACACCGAACTCCAATCCAGAATAGATCGTATCCTCCCCGGATTTAGAAAAATCATAAAGTTTCCGGCATTGCCGGACTATTTTATCAGGCTTGCGGCAGATCAAAATGTGTGCCGGGCGGCCTGATCCAACTGAATTTTGTGGTCATAGGACGATATTGTGCAGGGATTGAAACTGGAACAAAGCGAACAATATGTGACTGAATTTATGAAGGGTACCAATCAGTTTTCGGACATCCGCGTGAATCACAAGGAAATGATTCGGCTGGCCAATGGCACGGCCGCCAATTATTTTGAAATAGGCGCGAAATTTATGCCCACGGCCGACCCCTTGATTCTGGCCGGTGTCGTGGGCTACAAAGGAAAAAAGATGATCTCTGTTGTGGCCGTCGGCCCGCCCGATGCGCCCATGGCGTATTTGAAGCGGATGGTGCAATCCTTGAAATTTGATCATGAGAAAGCAGGCTGAAGCAAATGAGGCACTCGATCCGGCGGAAGCATCCGGGCGGAAGGTCGCGTTCGACTATCTGCGTGCATTCGTAATAACCCTCGTGCTGTTGGTTCATGCGGCTTTGGCCTACACCACATCCGCTTTCATCAATCCTCAGAACCCGATGGCCAACTCCAACCCGGTCGTAAACGCGCAGCGCTGGATGGGATTTGATTTGATTGTGGCGTTTGGCGAAACGTTTTTCATGCCGCTGCTGTTTTTTGTCTCCGGCTTGTTTGTCTGGCAGAGTGTGGCAAGAAAGGGTGTCCGGAGATACTTTGAAGACCGCCTGAAAAGGCTCGGTCTTCCTTTCGTCATCGGTGTTTTGTTCCTGATTCCCCTGGCATACTACCCGGCGCAGCTCCAAGGGGGGCTGATGACCGGAAACGACACCGGATATGGTCTGTTTTGGCTCCGAATGGTTCGATCCGGCTTTGGGACGGCCGGCCCTCTCTGGTTTTTGTGGCTGCTGCTGGCATTCGACGGCCTGTCCATTTTTTTGTACCGGGCAGCACCTCTCCTTGAAGGTTTTGCGGAAGGCCCATTGAATATCATCGTCGGTCGCCCCGTACCGTTTTTCGGCGGACTGCTCGGAGTTTCGATAATTGCTTACCTGCCCGCTGCAATCATTTTCGGACCGCTGAGATGGATTGGCATCGGGCCCTTTCATGCACAGGCCGGTCGGATATTGCTCTACCTGGTGTACTTCCTAACGGGCACTGCGGTGGGGACAATCGGCATCGACCGCAGTGTCTTCAAAACCGGCGGAACACTCGCAAAGCGTTGGTGGGCGTGGGTCGCTGTCGGCGTGATGTCTTTTGCGGTGTTTATTATGATGCTCGTGATCGTTACCCCCATGGAGCGAACCATTTTTAGCGAAATTGCTTTCGTGGTCTGCTGCTGGGCCATGGTTTCCGGAATGACCGGATTCTTTCTTCGGTTCAGAAAGCGGCGTATACGCATTTTAGACAGTCTCAGTGAAAACGCATACGGGATCTATTTGGTTCACTACGTTTTTGTGACTTGGCTTCAGTACTTGTTGTTGGGAAGCGCCGTTTCCCCTTTGGTGAAGGGAATCGTGGTATTCGTCGGCACAATGATTCTCAGTTGGGTGTTGGTTGCCGCCCTTCGGAATATTCCGGCGGTAGCGAAGGTCATTTAGTCCGTTGTAGAAATCAACGCCCTATGGACTTGGTCGAAGACCGGCATTTTCCCTGAGCCACAGGAATCTATTTTCTTTCGGAAAATCCAAAGACGTCATTCCTGGCTTGACCCGGAATCCAGTTGCGCAAAAAGTCGTGCCACTCCTGGATGCGGGATCCGTCATCCCGGACGTGATCCGGGACCGGCATGACGTTTATAGATTGATGGATTTCATGTCTTAAGTGAAATAGAAGCCATCCTTAAAAAGGTGAATTTTTCCTTGACTTGAAATTTGGGAGGACGTAGACAAAAAAGTTATAAAACCTTATTGTGATTTAATGACTATTGCCAGCAGTGTCCGTTTTCATCTTCAACCCAAAGAGAGAAAATATGGCCCCAGGCATCTGAAAACCCCGCTTCTCAAAGAAGATCGGGGTTTTTTGTTGGGAGAAAAGGAAATTCCGCCACAATGAAACTTTTGCCTGAAGTTCGTTACAGAACAAGAAGAATCGTGAGGATTTTCAAACAGCGGAATCTATCCGGTGTTTCCCGGGCAATCGATTTTTCCATGTATTCAACTTACAGAGATTAATCTTTCAACCTTTTCTTGGTCCGAAAAGGATCGAGGTCGCGATTCATCCGGGACCTTTCAACAGACTGTTGGACAAAAGACTCAACTGCTTAAATTAGAAACAGATTTTAGCAAAATCGGTTGAATCGCTTTTCTGCATATCATGATAAATGCGAAGATATGCAGAACCACTCAACCACGTGTTGGCGCTGCGCTCCGGCCAAGGCGCCGCTCTATCCAGGGCATTATGTCGCCAGCAGCACGATATCGGCATTTATCTACTGAGAGGAAGCTAAGAATGGACAGCGAGACATTAACTAATCATATATCCAAACTAGGAAAGCACTATTTTGAGGCAGCCTGTACAATAGTATTAAGAGATATTTTCAACCTAAGAGCAATTAATGTTGACGGAAGAGATGATGGAGGAACTGATTATGCCTCACTGGGAACCTATGGAGAGAGGACACCAGTGGCATATCAAATAACAACTCAGAAGACTGATATAAAGAATAAGGCCTATAGAGATGCGAAAAAAGCTATAGCTAAACTAAATGTCAAAAGGTATTATTTTTTGACAACTTACTTGTTATCCGAGACAGAAATTAGAATCCTTGAAAACCAAATTACAGAAGAACTAGAAATTCAGAGTATTTGCCTCGATGCTGGATCAATAGCTTCTTTGCTACTCTCAGAAGACCTACTCGGAAAATTTCTAGATGAGACGAATTATCCACTACCAAACAATCAAATTAGGCCTGTTTTTGATTACCGTGAAATGGCGTTGCACTCGTATACATTGCTGTCTAATGATAGTAAAAAACTAAAGGAAAATATTTACGACGACACTATATTATTCATGCTTTCTAATAAAAGCCCATTGACTGAAAATGAAATTATTGACCAGGTCCAAGACCTTTTAGCATTACCTGCTGGCAAGATTGAAATATTAAAGAAGCGGATCAATGGGCTTTTTGAGAAACAAAAGACAAAGAAGACACAAGATGGTAAAATTCAACTAAATGAAAAATCTAGACGTGATGTTGAATCAAGAAAAGAGATTTATCAGAGAGAATTAGTCAACTTAATTTCTGCCCAAACTGATTTGTTGCGAGATCACAATGTCGATTGGGATGTTGATGACTTGAAGAATATTTCGGTGTGGATAGCAGAGGCATTCATTTGCCGACAAATATCAAATTTGAAAGAGATCAAAGCAAGCATAGTATCTCATCCGATTTTTGAGAATTTAAACGATGATGGAATTGACAAAATTAGAAATTACTTGAAGAATAAGAAATCAGTTAAAAAGGAAGGCCTAGATGAAATCGTCGATGAATTACTCAAACTTGCATCCAATCATCCTTTGATTACAAAGCTGTCTAGAGCCTCTATGTATCTTGCCTTACAAGGCTCAAATCCAATATCATCCGCAAAAGCGTTAGGCGCAAATAGATGGTCTGACTTTAAGATTCTTGTTGAACCCACCATTGCCATTCCTTACCTCTGTTCACGTTTGTATTATGGGTCCGTCAATAGATATTTCGATAACGCGGTCCGCGCTATTGATCGTGCCAAGAAATTGGACTCAAAGTTATATATTCCCTATTTCTATATAAATGAATGTGCTGGTCATTTGCTACAAGCTAGAAAATATATTGGTTTAGTTCTTGATGAAAATGAGCTCAAGTTTTCAAGTAACGCCTTTGTATCCAACTACTACGCACTAAAAGCTAGTAATATTAGAGTGCCTGAGTCTTTCATGGAATATTTAAGTTCGTACAGTTCAGCGATTAAGACTGAGAAGGGCGACATAAAATCCTGGGTTCGTGAACTAATGACAGATGTACAATCTATATTGATTAGATCCAATATTGAATTTCTAAAGATTCCTTTCTATGACCACGAATCATGCAAATACTTTGAGCAAGAGTATGTTTACTACTTAAGAGACGCAAATATAGATAAACCATATCATCTGATTAGCCATGATA
Organism: Desulfatiglandales bacterium; assembly: GCA_963663335.2. GTDB lineage: Bacteria > Desulfobacterota > DSM-4660 > Desulfatiglandales > Desulfatiglandaceae > NaphS2. Next base: position 1,180,767 of record CAXXLN010000003.1, read on the forward strand.
TATGGGCGCTGCAGTTTGCCAATGATTCTATTTTACAAAATGATGAACACTGGATTATAATGACTTATGACAACTCACTAATTTCATTTGGCAAATTGGATGCATATAAGGGCTGGGTTGCAAATCCGTTCAGATTTCTGGATCTTTCATCAGCCACCAAACCTTTGCCTGAAATGCAATTCATCTCACTTTTGCATACCGTAGCAACATATAGTGAACAAACACTATCGGTAGGGGCTAGGATAATGGACCGCATGATTATGTATGCATCTAAGGAAATGCAAAACTGGGAGTTTAAGAGAGATATTGAAACATTTAAGAATGAACTTGTGCAATCAGTTGACTACCTTTCGGATTACAATGCAGAGATCGACAGGAAAACCGATGCATTCCTTAAAGAAAGGGGCATCAAATTGGATATTAACGAGGAAGAGATAGTAGATGAATAGCAATGACAGAAAATGGGTCGTTGTTGACAAATGATACACACTCATAACCAGTCGCGCCTCGTGCCAAGGTAAGCCCGAAACCTTGGGAACCCGCGTAAAATCGGGATGGAATTCCGGACTGGAATTCCGGGGACAGTATATGTATTTCTTGACTTAACTATGAAATCGGTCCAAGCTGTCCAAATGGCTAGGATTGCAAGAGTTGTGGTGGAAAGCATGCCGCACCATATTATACAACGCGGCAACAGACGGCAGAAGACTTTTTTTCGGATGAGGATTATGCCGCCTATATAGCCCTTATGTTGGACTGGTGCCGGAAACATGCCGTGGATATATGGGCCTATTGCTTGATGGCGAATCATATTCATCTAATTCGAAGGAATAAACCACTGGCATGCCAGTGGTTTATTCCTTCGAATTAGCAGCAGGTTTTAGCAAACGTGGTTGAATCGCTTTTCTACATATTGTGATAAATGCGGAGATATACAGGACTACTCAAGCACTTGTTCGGTAATTGTTCAACTTTGTCTGGAGTTAGAATATGAGTGCAAACGATTTGGTTTTAATTCGTCAGCTTGTTTCTCAGCGAAGGAATGATATTGCTCCCGAACTATCGGACAGCGAATATTTCGAGGTTTTCGCCGCAGAACAGGCATTGAAGGACCGAGATTTAAGCTATGAGGAAATCCAAGATGGAATCGTTGATGGGGGCGGGGATGGGGGTATTGATGGATTATATCTTTTTATCAACAACACATTATGCAGGGAAACGATAGATCCCGCTGAACATAAACGCGGCGTCCCTATTGACCTAGTCTTTGTTCAGGCGAAAACGTCAGCAGGTTTCACCGAAGGGGGAATGGACAAGTATATCGCATCCGCGCGTGATATGCTTGATCTGAGTAAGGACACGTCCACATTGGTCGCTGTATACAACACAGCTGTATTGGAAAAGATGGCGATTTTCCGAGAAAGCTATACTACATTAATTTCCAAGTTTCCTAAGTTGTCGATCAGATATTTTTATGCTGCGTTTGCCACCGAAGTCCACCCAAATGTTGAGCGCAAAATCGACCACCTCAAGGAAACTGTGGAAGCTGCTTTTTCACCTGTCGATTTTTCATTAGATTTCCTCACAGCAAGTAGGCTTTTGGAGCTTGCAAGGCGCACGCCCAAATCCGTTCATCACTTGAAACTGGCTGAGACTCCTATATCGACTGGGCAGAGTGCGTATGTATGCCTTGCAACCTTAGGTGACTATTTTGCGTTTATTTCAGAAAACGGAACTCTGAATGAGCGTATTTTTGAAGGCAATGTTCGAGATTACCAAGGGAATACCGAAGTCAACCAGAAGATTCGCGAAACGCTAGGGACTAGTTCTTCAGAAGACTTCTGGTGGTTGAATAATGGAGTCTCCATCCTGTGCACGCGTGCAACAGTAAGTGGCAAAACTCTTACAATCGAGAACGCCGAGGTAGTAAATGGGCTTCAGACATCCCGCGAAATATTTGAAGTTTTGTCTTCTCGCCCTCAACCAGAAGATTCGAGATCCGTCTTAGTAAGGGTGATTGTAACCGAAGATGAAGAGAGTAGAGACAGCGTAATCCGTGCAACAAATAGCCAAACTTCGATTCCAAGTGCTTCCTTAAGAGCCACCGATAAGATTCATCGTGATATCGAGGATTATCTTGCCGCACGGGGCCTGTTTTACGATAGACGTAAGAACTTTTACAAAAACCTAGGGAAACCAGTGCGGAAGATCGTAAGCATAGGCTTCTTGGCTCAAGCCGTCCTTGCATGCGCGCTCGGAGATCCAGCGAACGCGAGGGCACGCCCGTCCAGTCTTATCAAAAGGGATGAAGATTACCAAAGGATTTTTAATCAGACCTATCCCCTAGGTGCATATTACAATTCTGCGGCTCTTACAATCCGAGTTGAAGAAACTCTTAGGTTGGATGAATGTGATGTTCCAAGCTCTCATTGGAACAACGTAAGATTCTATGTTGCCATGCTTGCTGCTATGAAAATGATAGGCTCAAGCGCAGTATCAGCCAGGAAAATGTCCGAAGTTGATTTGAGTGCAATTACAGATGAACTCCTTCTTGATTGCGTATCGACGACATGGGCGACATACATCGAACTCGGAGGGACAGATCAAATTGCCAAAGGTAATGTTCTCAAAAGCAAAATACTTGAAGCCGCAGGACTCAAGATGATACGCACACGGTTTCAAACCCAGCGAATGACGCCGACAAGAAACCACAGTTGAGGTCTTTCGGTGTCCGGGTGGGGTCGCCCACGATTTTAGTAAACATTGATGGCATTGACGTACACATCCCTTCAATCGATGCTCTTATTATCAATAAAAAAGCAACAGGAAGAACAAGAGATCTTGCTGATGTAGAAGCCTTAGAACTTTTAATAGCTCCGAACAATGGCATTGAGTAGGACGCCCTAAAAACCGCGCGCTTTTGGGGAATGGTATGTCGTCGAAGCCAATTAGCCGAATGGCGGTTCAAAAAGTATCCCTTCGCCAGTGGATCGGTTTGGTCGTGGTGTATTTCTCCATACCGCTGGTTCTATTGGCATGCGGAGGGGATCTCGGTTGGTGGCAGGCGTGGGTCTATTCCCTGCTGTTCGTTGCCGCCGCAGTAGGAGGGCGCATTTGGGCGGAACGGCGGCATCCGGGCTTGTTGGCCGAACGACAAAATATTGAGAAGATCCAAAGCGCGAAGGCTTGGGACAAAGTCCTTGCTCCGCTGATGGCGGTAAGTGTTGTCTTCCCGCTGGTCATTGTGGCAGGGCTGGATCATCGCTATGGCTGGTCCCCCGTATTTCCGCCATGGCTCATGGTGCTGGGCTTCATCTTGATTTCGTTCGGATACGCTTTCGCTGCGTGGGCATTGGCAGAGAACCGTTTTTTTTCCAGCGTGGTGCGTATTCAGACGGATCGAGGGCATGCGGTGTGTGACAGTGGCCCATACCTTATTGTGCGGCACCCGGGTTATGCCGGAAGTATTCTACCACTGCCGGGTATTGTGCTGGCCTTGGGCTCGGTGTGGACACTTATTCCGGCTGCGGTGGCGTTGGTGATCGCGGTGATCAGAACCGCACTGGAAGACCGGACCCTGCAGGAGGAGTTGCCGGGTTATCGAGACTATGCGCAGCGCGTGCGCTATCGGTTGATTCCGGGGATTTATTGAGGGGCCTCGCCCCTGCTGATTTGGTGGAGGGGGATGGTCTGCTTTCAAGATGTGCAAGAACACCCAATATTCGCATTAATCCGGACTTGACGAAAAAACCGCGAAGCCGCTTATGCAAGGCGTTCGAACCTACCAACATTTATACTCATGTTGATAAGATATACCGATTTGGTTATTGGAAAGGTTGCGAGACAAAGTACGCCGGCTTGTTCTGGATGAACCAGGCAAAGGGGAACAAATTCCGGACCATGCCGCCTGATGCCAAGAAAAAAACGGGTGGTGTAATATTTTTTGTGTGAGATTCCAAGATGAGAAAAGAAGGCGCTTTTCCTTATATTTTGAAGGGACTTCGATTTTCAAAGAATCCAAAATCCAGGCTGAACAAGGAGATGATCATGACGAAAAAAAGACGTTTGGTGCAAGGAAACAGGATTTTGCCCGCCCGAATTTCCGCTGCCGTGAAAATCAAAAGCGTCTGGAAGGTGTCGTTTCAACAGCTTTTATGCGCCAATAAGCCCCTTTGGTCCACCCTCATGGCCATCGCCTTGATCTGGAGCCTGTCGGCACTAATCGGGTGCAGCGATAGCGACCCCGCCGAACCGACGGTGGAAATTGCCGGCTGTGATCTCACCTACACGCTGCCGGGGGATGTGGATCAAACGCCCGCAAATGCCAGTCAGGACGATTTCGACCGGTTCTCGTGGCAGTCATTCCTGGCACTCAGCGCGCCGTCCGTCGGTGGTCAAATCAACCTGGATGGCGACAACGACCCCCAATGGCGCAAATGGTCATCCACCGCCGATCTGCTCAACCAGGCCGATCCGGGCCCGTCGGGTTCCCGCTACTACCCGGAAGAATGCAAAGCAATCCCCTATTACGAAGATTACCGTGTCATCGATCAGGTGGGCAAGGTGAACGACAGTTTCCAGGAGGCCACCGAGGATGCCCTCAGCACGTCACCGGTCATCGACAAAAACGGCAACTTCCTGCGGTATGAAATCCTCATCAGCCCTTCCATGTACAACCGGGTGGTGAGCAGCGGGTGGAACGTTCCGGGCACGATTCCCGTGGGTCCGCAAACAGATCCCGTCTCCAGCGACATTATCGGGACCTGCGGTCTGGCAAGCTACACCGGCGGTGATCCCGCGGACACGGACAGCGGTTTTATCCAGATCAAGAACGCCTGGATGGACCTGAACGACGCCCCGCCTTCCGAGCTTGCGAAATACCATGTTGAAGCGCTTCTGGTCTATACACCGGCTTACCGCACCTCCACCGATCCGCAGACGGCCACCTGCGAACTGCGCACCATGGGGCTGGTGGGGCAACATATCATGCACAAAACCCTGACCCAGCCGGCGTGGATCTATTCCACCTTCGAACACGTGGACAACGCCCCCGACTGTGAAGGGCCCTCCACAACGGGCGGATCCCAGGCCGGAACCCCCAGCGACTCGTGCCCGCCCACCGTCCAAAAGGACTGGAATTTTTATCCCATGGTCTGCAACGACGATGCCGCATCGTCTCGCATCGATGGCTGCCCTCCGGACCCCGATACACCCGTCTCAAACTGGTGTGCCCACTGTAACGATACCCCCGGCAGCAACGACGCGACGGCGGTTTGCATGTCGGAGGGAAGCGAATGGATCGGCACATGCTGCAATCGCACCGACGGCGCAACGACCTCTCCCCCCGGCCCGTGCGATTCGGGGATGGAGCCGTGGTGTCTGGATCTCGGCCCGGCCCAGGTGAAGGGATACTCCAGGCTGTGCCGCCAAATCGCGGTGAGCGAGGATGAAGCCAAGGGGGGGTACATTTCCGCAGCCCGATGGAACCGGCAATGCCACGAAGCCATCACGGTGGCCGGAAGCGGCAACTCGGTGTGGCGCCATTACGAACTCATCTCGACCCAGTGGATGATAACGGATTTTGCAGAGGATACGAATGCGCGTGAGTGCATCAACGTATCCAGGGATGTCATTCAGTACAAAAACGGGTCGGCCTACGTGGCCATGAAACCCTATATCAACCCGAAACCGGCGAGCGAGGGCGGAACCCAGCCAGTCCTCGGAAACACATCCATGGAGAGCTACCAGCGCGCCAACTGCCTGGGCTGTCACGCGAAATCGACCACCGGCGGAGGTGACGTGGACAACATCTTCAAGGACCACGCGAGCACCGATTTCATATACTGGCTGAAGCTTGAGGTTCCCCAATCGGCCGCCGTGGAAGAGCTATGAACAAATTGAACGGCCGGCCCCTTTTTCCGGGAAGGCGGGGCCGGTGCACGAGCGGATCAATTTCCCCGAGCAAAAAATAGACGCAGTGTTGCACGCAATACACGTTCATGATATAACCGCTTCTCCGAAAGACAGAACAGACCTTGAGTCGAAGATAAGGAGGCGCTGGGTAGCAACGGGTGGTGAGATATTGGCGTTTGTGGGGAATGGGACCCCATAAAATCACAAAACTTAAAGCCTTCCCAATCAGAAAGGAGATATTTATGATAACGGTTATTGCTTCAATTCAGGTTAAACCCGGCGGTATTTCCCAATTTATCGACATCTTCAAAGCAAACGTTCCGGCTGTTTTGGCGGAGACGGGGTGTATCGAGTACTACCCGGCTGTCGACGTTCAGACCGGGTTGCCGCCCCAGGAATTGGATGAGAATGTGGTAACGATTATCGAAAAATGGGAAAATGTGGATGCTCTCCAAAACCACCTAGGCTCGCCCCACATGCTGGACTACAGAGAACAGGCAAAAGAGCTCGTTGAAAAATCTACGATCAAGGTATTGAAAGAAGCATGACAAGATCGTCATGACGCTTGTCTGCGAATTTATGCGTGAGGATTCCACGGCCGTCAAACGTTCATTCCACCCTCAAGAGTCATTTCAAAGACGTGCCCATTCTCAACCCCCTTAATTCTCAAAATATTCTCAAAAATAAGTAAGATCCCATAATCGGAATCTCCTGCGGCTTCAATTGCAGCCATCGGACATTCCAGTTTGACATAACGGGGTGGCTTCAACTAACTTCTGATAGATTTATTGTAATGCCGTCAAAGGAGCGTTTCACATGCTTCCCTCTTTTTGTTTCACCCGATTTCTATAATGATTATGGAGGATTCCATGCAGGACCTGATAAAACCCAAAAAATTACCGGATGATATTTCATCCTATTTATCAAAATTCGATCTGAATGCCTGTTTCACCTGCGGCACCTGTTCCGGCGGCTGCCCCATCACGGGAACCCCCGGCATGGAAGGGTGGGATATCCGAAAAGTCATTCGGATGCTGGCCCTGGGGCTGGTGGACGAAGTGGTGGAATCAAAATTCCCCTGGGTCTGCACCGGTTGCGGCCGCTGCGCCTACGGCTGCCCCATGGGGATTGATATCCCCTATATTATGCTGCATATGAAGCATTTGCGTCCCAGGGAAGAAGTGCCGGGGATTCTTCACAAGGGCGCGGAAAACAACTTCAATACCGGAAACAACATGGCCATTCCCCAGGAAGACTATTTCTTTCTCCTCTCCGATCTGGGGGTGGAAATGGCGGACGAGGATTGTCCCGGATTCTATGTGCCGGTGGACAAGGACGACGCCGATATTCTCTTTTTCCCCAATTCCAAAGAGGTCTTCGCGGACAATGAGGACCTTAAGTGGTGGTGGAAAATCTTTTATGCGGCCAGGGAAAACTGGACGGTTCCTTCCAAGCACTGGGAGGCTGTGGATTGGGGGCTGTTTACGGGGAACTACGACTACATCAAGGCCTTTGCTCAACACAAAATCGATTTCATGAAAGAGCACCGAATCAAACGGATGATCATGCCCGACTGCGGCGGCGGGTCCTACGGTTGCCGGGTGGGCATGAAGGCGTGCGTTCAGGAAGACGTTTCGAATGAAATCAACTACATCTATCTCTATGAATACCTGGTGGAATTGATACAGTCGGGAAGGATCAAACTGGACAAAAGCGTCAATGCGGGAAAAATTTTCACATGGCACGATTCCTGTAAACACGGCAGAGAACTGGAACGCCACTTCGGCAAGGGATTTTATGAGGAACCCCGGTGGGTCATTCAGCAGTGCGTGGATCAGTTTGTGGAGATGGAACCGAACCGCGCCAACGGATTCTGTTGCGGCGCCGGCGGCGGCATGTGGCCCGGGCCCTACGAAGAAGAATCGGCCTTTCAGGGCCGAAAGAAGTACGAGGGCATCAAGAACAGCGGCGCCAATGTGCTGGTGGTGGGGTGTTCCAACTGTCACGATCAGCTCATGAAGCGGGTGCCCAAGCATTACCCCGATTATCCTTACGAGGTGAAATACATCTGGGAACTGGTGGCGGATACCCTGGTGCTCGAACCGTGGAGCGAAGAAGAAATCGCCAAAGGCGATGCGGACGGAAAAGCCCAGTGGGAAGCCCTGGGGGTGGATCTGGATCAAGAGTGGTAAAGGGGTATGGTTCATTTTTGGAAAGGACCGGGTGAACGGTAGATGGGTATTTACATTCATCGGGAGGCGAGTTTCAGAAGAGCCCTGGAAACCCTGGCCAGGGGCGATAAAACCGCCTCCCTGGCTGCTTCCAGGGCGGAGGAAATCATTGAAAAACTCGCTTCGGGCGATTACCAGGCCATTGAAATCGTCAGTCGGCGGACCAAACACGGGGAACTGAGGATTAACGGGTGCCGGAAATACAATCTCGGTGCCGGATATCGACTGGTGTGCGTCAAACAGGAAGGATGTCTGGTTGCCACCTATGTGGGAAGCCACGACGATTGCAACCGCTGGATCGAAAACAACCGGGGGTTCGAATTGGAACTTCCGTCCCTCGGCGATAGCCTGCCGGTCTCTGAAGAGGGCGAGCAAAACAGCCACCGTGATTCGGAAAATGAGGCGCATGAACCGGATTACGATGATATCCTCATGGCGAAAATCGACCAGAAAATTCTCAGGCAGGTTTTTTGCGGGCTTTGCGGCGAATCATAAGATGGACGGTGCCAGGACGCTCACCTCGACATCGATGCCGGACAGTTTCAATTCATCCGCCTCGAAATGTGTCAAATGGAAGCTTTGTTAACTCTCACGACTGAGCATATTTCGGTGGGGGTTATGAAATGGGAATCGTAATGTCAAACGCTTAATGGAGAATAAGAGAAAAGCATATATCCTCTCAGTTCCGGCTTGGTTTTCAAAAGGATTATGGGCTCGATGTTGTATCGATTTAAGGTGGAAACAGATTGCTTTTTCCTACTTTTTTATTTAGGGCGCAACGGTTTTCCATGTTCAATCACAACGATTGCTATAGACCTTAAGAAAACTTTTTTGGGTTTTGCTTCACTTTTTTCGGGACAAAAACCGCCATAAAATGTATGAAGGTGGTTAAAACTGCGCCTTAAAGGTGGTCCCGATGAAAAAAATATCAGAATCCGCCTTAATAACCGCACCCGCAAAAAGTGTCTCAAAATGCTCTATCAAGGCCAAAACGCTGGGGACCTATCCATGCGCAAAAGAATACTGGCTATACTGGCAGTATCCGATAGAACCCCGTATTCAATAATAGCGGCAACCTTGAAAGTTAGCAAAGAAGCCTCCGTTTGTGGGTTAATGCCCTTCTGTTCAAAGGCGTAGAAAGCCTGAAATCAAAAAAATCGTCCGGACGGCCATCAAAATTGACCAAAACGCAAAAAAAGGAACTGGAGTCACTCATTATTGAAGGACCCACAAAAGCGGGGTTCCCAGGCGCATGCTGGCGAAACCCTATGATACAGACATTGATTTACGAGAAGTTCGGCGTTCAATATAATGTCTTCAACTTTCTCAACTTCTCAAAAACATGGGTTTTTCATACCAAAAAGCAAAATTTGTATCAGGTTGGGCAAATCATACCCTTTGCCCGCCGCCTGCCCGGTGAAAGAACCGCGGATAATGGCCGGCTTCGCTTCCCGGGCCTGAGCCCCTCCCGGAACAACAAAAAGCATCGCGAATAGGTACAATACGGCAAAATGGATGTGCGTCAGTATCTTTTGCATCCTTTCTCCCACTTTTCCTGAAAGGTTGATAAGACTGTTTTGCTGACTGGCAATAACGATCTGCCAGGTGATAAGACATTGCTTTTTTCAGCGGTGAGCTTAGAGAAAATCAGTTTGTGGGGCAAGAAGAAACAATCCACCGGATGCTTGGTTTTGCTTCCGGTTTAAAGCGAGGGACCAGTGGTTTTGGGTGGTGGTCTGGCTTTTCCCATATGAAATCATTGTAGTTTTTCATTGACACATTCCTGCTCTTTTAATATATAGCTCGAAATCTAATTCTCAGGGCGGGGTGAAATTCCCCACCGGCGGTAATTCTGCAGAATTTTCTATGATGTGGAAAAGCCCGCGAGCGCCTGTTTTTTTACAGGGTCAAGCAGATCTGGTGTAAATCCAGAGCCGACGGTTATAGTCCGGATGGGAGAGAATACAGGTAATTCAAATGCTTCAGTTCCCGCTTCACCAGTGCTGAGGGTATAAACGTGCGGAAACAGTTCCATGCGGGCGGTCCCCTCTTAGGACAAGCCGGAAGCTTTTTCCGCAAGCTTTCACTGCCGTTATGCTCATGAAGCGCGGTCTCTGCCTCTCATCCCCTGATATTATTCATTATTCACTTAATATGGGGGATTATTATGAAAAAACATTCTTTGTTATCTCAATTCGGCAATTCAACTGAACGTGTGGAGAGAGCCGTTGCTGATCTTATCCATGGCAAAGGCATTCTGCTTGTGGATGATGAAGATCGTGAGAATGAAGGCGATCTTATCTTTCCTGCTCAAACAATCTCAGTTTCACAGATGGCAACGCTCATAAGGGAATGCAGCGGAATTGTCTGCCTTTGTCTTTCGGACGATACGATACGTCGCCTGGATCTCCCGCCAATGGTGAAAAATAATACCTGTGTGAACCGGACAGCTTTTACAGTTTCAATAGAAGCCCGCGACGGCGTCACAACAGGCGTTTCTGCTGCTGACCGTGTTACGACAATCAAAACCGCAATTGCAGAGGAATGCAGGCCTGAAGATTTAAATAGACCCGGCCATGTGTTTCCCCTTCGTGCTCATCCGGACGGTGTATTTGGAAGGCGGGGGCATACGGAAGGGACCGTTGATCTGATGAGCCTGGCAGGATTAATCCCTGCCGGTGTTTTATGCGAACTGACCAATCAAGACGGCACAATGGCGCGTTTACCTGAAATTGCGGCTTTCGCAAAAAAATATGATTCTACAGTTTTAACCATTGAAGATATTGTGACCTACAGATCTCAGCATTACGCTTTTCCCGATGAAATCCGGAAGGCGGGGGAAGGGCCAACCGGATGAGTGAGCCTCGGATCGGCTCATGAAAGGAGAACCTGAATTTCGTTGACCCCCGCAGCTCCCGCTGGTAAAAATGTCTATTCAGTGAGACTTTGAACCCTGTTTTTAAGCTTGAATGGCGCATCTGAACGAGAAAAGGCAAAGTCTGAAATCGTTTCAATGGCGACAAAAGCATTTGTTCAATTATAAAAAGCAAAACAAAGGCGTATAAATCATGGATGATCTTAGAATTGCAGTGATCGGTATCGGTGCAACGGGGGCCGTCCTGGCGGCGGCCCTGCTGAAGCAGGACCCTGATGCCATGCTGGTGGATCCCAGACCCGGTTTGGGGGAGGCGCTTCGGAAAAACGGACTTACCATCTCAGGGGAACTTTCCTACCATGTACCGGTTCGGAATTTTTTCGAGCGGATTGAAGAGATGAAAGAGAGCCGTCCCAATCTCATATTTGTTTCCACCAAGACCTTCCACCTCCCTTCGGTTCTGGAAGCGTTGAAGGAAGTATACGAGGACGGAACCAGTATCGTTAGCACCCACAACGGTCTGGGGACGGAGGATCTCATTGCGGAAAGCTTCGAAGCCGGAGCGGCGTTTCGGATGTCCCTCAATTTCGGCGTTGCACTGAAAGGACCCTGCGAGGTCGAAATGGCCTTTTTCAATCGTCCCAATCATCTGGGCGCTTTGATCCCCGAAAACCGGGAAACCGGTTTGAAGATCGCCGATCTGTTTACCGCGGGCGGTCTGGACACGGCGTTTGTGGATGACATCAAACTGTATGTCTGGAAAAAGATGATCATGAAATGCACCATGGCCTCCATATGCGCCGTAACGGACAGAACCATCAAGGAGGCCCTTTCCTTTCCTCCCACCCGGGAAATTGCCGATGCCTCTTTCCGGGAGGTGCTGGCCGTGGCCAAAGCCAAGGGATATGACCTGGGGGAAGATTATCTGACCCAGGCCTTTGCCTATCTTGAAAAAGTGGGGATCCACAAAGATTCCATGTGTGTTGATATTGCCAACAGGACACGGACGGAAATTGATTTCCTGGGAGGGAAAGTGGTGGAATACGGTAAAGAGACCGGCGTCCCCACACCATCCTACGCCACCATGGCGAATCTGGTGAGGGCGATGGAAGACCAATATTTGGGGTAGCCGTTAACAGGCTTTCCCGTGCGAGGAGTTCTTGGTATGACGCGAAGTAAATGGATGCACGTGGGTGATATCCTGAAAATGAACGCCTTCAACCATCCTGTTAAGTTGGGATGGCAGGACAAAAACAGGGAATTCACCTTTTTAGAGTGGAATGACCGGGCCTGCCGCTTTTCAAACGGTTTGAAGGACCTGGGTGTGGGGTACAAGGACGCGTTTGCCGTCATCTCCTACAACCGCGGTGAATGGATGGATGTCTTTGCCGGATGCGCCAAAGGGGGGCAGGTGGTGGTGCCGGTGATGTTCCGATTAGCCGGTCCCGAGATCGAATACATCGTCAATCATGCAGAATGCAAAGGCATGATCGTGGAGGCGCCCTTTGTGGACCTGATCAACGGCATCAGAGACAAGTTGCAGGTTCCGGCCGGGGGCTTTATCTATCTGGGTGAAGGTCCCGTGCCAGACGGCTATGTGGGTTACGAAACGCTGATTTTAGAGTCGTCGCCCAACGAGCCCGAGCGGCTGATCTACGGGGACGACGTGTGGAACATCATGTACACCTCGGGCACAACCGGGCGGCCCAAGGGGGTGGTGCGGACCCATGAGAGTCATATCTCCCACTATCTGTTGAGCAACATCAACATGGGGGTGCGCCCCACGGACAAGGTGATGCTGGTCATGCCCATGTGTCACGTGAACTCCATCCAATACTCTTTTCCCTACACCCTGATGACTGCGCCGGTGTTTGTCTACAACATGGTCAGCTTCGATCCGGAGGATCTGCTCACCACCATCGATAAATATCAGATCACGTATACCTCGCTGGTTCCCACCCATTACCGCATGATTCTGGATCTTCCGGAAGAGATCAAAAAAAGCAAAAATGTTTCCTCCATTCGACAGTTACTCGTCTCTTCCGCGCCGGCCACCAAGGACCTGAAACTGGCCATCATGGACTATTTCAAGAACGCGGAGCTCTGGGAGGCCTACGGGAGTACGGAAGGCGGCCTGGGAACGCTCTTGAGACCCGAGGATCAGTTCAAGAAACTGGGGTCCATCGGCAAGGAGATTTTCGGGTCGGACCGCATCAAACTCCTGGACGAGGATCGAAATGAGGTCCCCGAGGGGGAAGTGGGTGAACTCTTTTACCGGGCCCCTTGCGTTTTCAAGGAGTATTTCAAGGATCCGGAAAAGACAAAACAGGCTTTCGAGGGAGAGTGGTTTTCCGCGGGGGACATGGCAAAACGGGATGGGGACGGTTACTACACCCTGGTTGACCGGAAGGCGAATATGATCATCACGGGAGGCGAAAACGTCTACCCTTCGGAAGTGGAAAACGTGCTCCGGGAGCATGATGCCGTGAAGGAAGTGGCGGTGATCGGTGTGCCCGACGAGAAATGGGGGGAAAAGATCAAGGCGGTCGTGGTCTTAAACGACGGCCATGAGGTGGGGGAGGGCCTGGCCCGGGAAATCATCGATTTTTGCCGGGACAAGATCGCGGGATACAAACGGCCGAAAAGCATCGATTTTATAACAGAAGAGGAAATGCCCAGGACCGCTACCGGGAAAATACTGCACAGAACGCTGAAAAGCCATTACGGAGAAGGGGCTGATTCCTGAAAAATCAGGCGGGCCTTTGTATCCTCCTTCCGACGATTAGAACATCCCCCTGAAGCGGGAACCTGAATTCCGGAGAAACTCTGTGGGTTTGACGACGACATGATCATACGCATCGCCTCACGCGTAAACTCCAAGAAAGGTCGCACAGATCCAGGAAAACCCCGAGGTGCATTCGACCTGCGGCGTGTTTGTTGGAGCCAAGAAAAATAGATATGTTCCTGCAGATCCAGGGCCGTGTCGAGTTCATTACCGGCAAGACCGATACCGCACATGTGGTGGTCCGATTTCCCTTGACTCACAAATCCATATTTTCTATAGGCGACTTTGAGAAGATCGATGTCTTATCACTCTGCCCACATGAAACATGAATAAACGAGGAATACACTGATGAATACCATCTGTACACTCAGAAATATGTTGACCCGAAATTTGGAATACAATCCGGATAAACCCGCCTTGATCGAAGGGAACCGGCAATACACATTCAAAGAATTCTCGGAAAGAACCAACCGCATGGGCAACGCCCTGTTGGCCATGGGGCTCAACAAAGGGGAACGGGTGGCTATTCTGAGCCACAACAGCATGGAAAACGCGGAATCCTATTTCAGCATCCCCAATGCGGGTCTGGTTTTGGTGATGTTGAATTTCAGACTGGCACCCTTTGAAATTCAGACGATTTTATCCGATTCCCAAGCCTCTGTACTCATTGTGAGGGAAGACTATCTTTCCCATATTGAAAAGATAAGAGAGGAACTCTCTTTTGTTAAACATTATATCCTCATCGGCGATGCATCGAAAACACCGGAAGGTTGGCATCATTATGAAACGCTGATTCAACAGTCTTCCCCTTATACACCGGATACGACCGTTACGGAAAACGACCTGGCCGCCCTCATGTACACCAGCGGCACAACGGGGGCACCGAAAGGATGCATGGCCATTCACCGCAACTATTACCATGTCGGCAGAAGCTTGACCCTTGAGCTGAAAATGGATTCGGAGGACTTCGGCATTATCCCTTCCCCTTTGTTTCATGCCACGGGTGAAGTCGTGCTAATGACCTGCATGTACAGCGGAACCACCGCCGTCATCATGCCCCAATGGGACGTAGAGGAATTCATGCGCCTGGTGGAAAAACACAAAGTAACCATGGGGATGCTGGCAACCCCCATGTTACTGTTTCTCATTGATTATCCCCATGCTGACAAATATGATCTGACCAGTTTGAAAAAAATGTTTTTTGCGGGAGCGCCGGTGACCCCCGTGATTTTTCAGAAAGCCATCGAGCGGTTCGGCAATGTTTTCCTGCACCTGTTCGGAACCACCGAGACAGTGGGTCAAACGACCATTCTGAAGACCGAAGATGTTGCGAAGGCCCTTGAATCGGGCAATATGGAAATTTTGGGTTCATGTGGCAGATCTTTCGTGGACATGCAAAGCGTCGTTGTTGATGCAAATGACCAGCCGGTTTCACCGGGTGCGGTGGGCGAAATCAAGGTTCGGGGATTGGGAACCACCCTGGGTTACTGGAACAAAGAGGATGAAACGAGAAAAGACTTCAGAAATGGCTGGTACTATCCATTGGATATGTGTCGGATCGACGAGGAAGGGTTTATTTACGTAGTAGACCGGAAAAAGGATATGATCATCACGGGCGGTGAAAATGTTTATCCCGCCGAAGTCGAAAACGTACTGTACAAACATCCTGATATTTCACAGGCTGCCGTCATCGGCACGCCGGATCGAAAATGGGGGGAAGTGGTAACTGCGCTGGTGGTCAGGAAAGAAGGATCAGAAGTTCAGGCGGACGACATAAAAACTTTTTGCAGGGGCGAGATTGCCGGGTACAAAGTTCCCAAAAAAGTGTTTTTCGTTGATGCTTTACCCATGAGTGCCAGTGGAAAGATATTAAAATACAAACTCAGGAAAGAGAGGTTATAGAGAAAGGGGGGTATGTCCATCCCGTAAGGGCCTCGGCAAGAATTACTTACACAATCTTGCGCAATTGTAAATGGGGTCAAATGTGGCTATACATTTTTAAATCATTCCTAGCTCTATTTATACATATTATCGTTAAAACAATATTGATATAATATGCTCTGTTGCTCGTTTGCAGATTATGGTGAAAGCAAATGCCTCAATTCAAATATTCCAATGCCGAAAGGGAAATGGCCTTCTACGGTTATGACACGGTCGTCAAGAGCCATTGCAGGATGTGCCACGGTGGGTGTGGCGTTCTGGTTTACCTCAAGAACGGCAAGATCGAAAAAATCGCGGGCGACCCCGACTGCCCCATCAACCACGGGACCCTCTGTTCAAAGGGTATCGGTTCCACGCAATTGGTCTATCACCCCGACCGGCTGACCCATCCGGTCCGCCGGATCGGTCCCAAAGGGAGCGGGAAGTGGGAGCGCATCTCCTGGGAGGAGGCCCTGGACACCATTGCGGAAAGAATCCTCCATTACAAGCATACCTATGGCGCGGAGTCCATCGTTCCCGGGTACGGCACGGGACGGGAGAATGAAGCGGTCATTTACCGCTTTGCCAATCTCCTGGGAACCCCCAACGTCCTGACGGCCGGGCACTTCTGCTATGGCCCGAGAATCGCCACCACCATTATCACCTGCGGTACCAACCCCATCGTGGACTATGAAAACAATCCCGGGTGCATCATGGTTTGGGGCAACAACGTGGTCATCAGTAATCCCGACTGCTACAAGGGCGAGCCCTTTTCCCAGGCCCTGGACGCCGGCGCCAAACTCATCGCCGTGGACCCCCGGCTCACCCGCATTGCGGCGCGGGCCGACATCTGGTTGCCCCTCCGGCCCGGTACGGACACGGCCCTGGCCTTCGGCATGCTTTACGTGATTATCCACGAAGAACTCTATGACAAGGAGTTTGTGGAAAACCGTGTCCACGGCTGGAAACAATTTGTGGCGCGGGTGAATGAATACCCCCTGGAGCGGGTGGAGAAAATTACCTGGGTTCCCAAAGAGAAGATTCAGGCGGCGGGCAGGCTTTTCGCCACCACCAAACCGGCGGCCATCCAATGGGGCGTGGCCATCGAACAGCAGGTCAACTGCGCGGACAACAACCGTGTTCTTCTGGCCCTCATGGGGATTACCGGAAACATCGATGCCAAGGGCGGACAGGTTCTTTTCAAGCCCCCCAGGATCGTCAATGTGGGACGTTTCGGCGCCCACGACATGCTTCCCCCGGAACAGGCGGAAAAACGGCTGGGCGGCGACCGGTTCAGGTTGGGCGGGAATTTTGCCATTATCAACCCCAAATGCGTCTGGGATGCGATCCTTGAGGAAAAGCCGTATCCCGTGAAGATGCTCTTTTTCATCAGCTCCAATCCCCTCATCACCCGGGGCAATGCAAAGGAAGTCTACCGGGCCCTTAAAGCGGTTCCATTCATGGCGGTTTCCGACTTTTTCATGACCCCCACGGCGGAACTGGCGGATATTGTCCTTCCCGCGGCCACCTGGCTGGAGATGGATTATATCGGGGACTTCTGGAAACGGCACGGCTATCTGCTCCCCAGGCGAAAGGCGGTTCAGATCGGGGAATGCAGGCCCGATCATGAGATGCTCAACGATCTGGCACGCCGGGTGGGGCAGGGGGAGTTCTGGTGGGACACCTTTGAGGAAGCACTCGATTTCATTCTCAAACCCATGGGAATGAAGTGGCAGGAATTCAAGGAGATGCCTTATGTTCGGGGGGATGTGACCTACCAGAAGTATAAAATAAACGGCTTTTCCACGCCCACCGGTAAATTCGAGCTTTACTCGACACTTCTGGAGAACTGGGGTTACGATCCCCTGCCCCAATATCGGGAGGCACCCGAGAGCCCGGTCAGTACGCCCGAACTATTTGAAAAATACCCGTACATCCTGATTACGGGAAGACGGATACCGGGGTTTTTTCACACGGAAAACCGGCAGGTTCCGTGGCTCAGGGAGCTTCACCGGGATCCCATTGTTGAGATCCATCCCGAGGCTGCCGAAAAGGAAGGTATCCGGGAAGGGGACTGGGTGGTCATTGAATCCCCTCGCGGACGGGTCAGACAGCGTGCCAGGTTTTTTGAAGGGATGGATCCCAGGATCATATCAGCCGAGCACGGTTGGTGGTTTCCTGAGAAGAAAGACCCCGAACACGGGTGGGCGGAATCCAACATCAATATCCTGACCAGCAATGCGTATGAGCATTGTGATCCGGCCATGGGTGCCACCCATATCCGGACGCTTCTATGCCGGATCAGCCCCGAGCCGCAATAGTAGAGGTGAGACCATGAAACCCTATGAACTGATTATTGATCACGAATCCTGCTGGGGCTGCCGGACGTGCGAGGTGGCCTGCAAACAGGAAAACCGCGATCCCGATGGCGTAAGGCTCATCAAAGTTATGGAGAAGAGGCCTCAAATCGTCAATGGGAAGCCTGATTTTACATTCTTCGTGAATGTCTGCCGGCATTGTGATGAACCGGCCTGCATTCCGGTCTGTCCCGAGGAGGCCATCTCCATTCGGGATGACGGGATCGTGGTCTTGGAGACGCAAAAATGTATGGGGTGCGGGTTGTGTATGGATGAATGTTCTTATGACGCCATTGAATTGGATTCCGAAAGGGGGGTGGCCCGGAAATGCAACCTTTGCTCTGAAAGGGTGTCCGGAGGTCTCATCCCCGCATGTGCGGACAATGTCTGCCTGGGCCATTGCATCTATTTCGGTGATCCCGATAAAATCAGAGAGGAGATTGCCCGAAAACATTCCCTCCGCTCAGGACGTCCCGCTTAAGGACCCGGTATCCGGAGGTTGAATGCCGCTTCCCAGTGCCCGCTTGAGATCCGAAAGGCATTTCCTCGAAAGGAGTACGGACCATGACCCACAACACAATCCACATCGGTGAAATGCTTTCCAGAAATGCAAGGATGTATCCACAGGACGTTGCGCTGGTGGAAAGAATTCCAGCCGAAAAGCGAAGGTGGGAGATCACCTGGAAAGCGTTTGATGACCAGGCCAATCGCTTTGCAAATATCCTTCGGGAAAAGGGGATCCGCAAGAGAGACAAAGTGGTTCATCTCATGATGAACTCCATTGACTGGCTTATCGCCTACTTCGGTATCATCAGGAGCGGTGCCTGGGTGGTGCCCCTTAATTTCCGGTTTACGGGACAAGACATCCAATACTGCATTGACGTGACGGAACCCAAACTGATCCTGTTCGGCGAAGAATTTACCGAGCGTATTTCGGAGATCAGGGAATCGGTTCGGGTTAAGGATTTTGTTTTTGTCGGAAAAGAAGCCCCTGATTTTGCCGAAAGTTATGAGCGTTTGATGGCGGATGCTTCTTCTGCCCCTTCAACGGTGAACCTGGACGATCATGATGAATGCGCCCTGTACTTTACTTCGGGAACCACAGGGCAGCCCAAGCCCATCCTTTTGACCCACAAAAACCTTGAATGCGCCTGTATTACGGAGAACGTCCATCACGGCCAGAAAAAGGATGACAACTTCATCCTGATTCCGCCCTTGTATCACACGGGCGCCAAGATGCACTGGTTCGGAAGCTTCATCGTGGGCGGGCGCGCGGTGATCCTCAAGGGGATCTCACCGGAATGGATTTTCGAGGCGGTGAGCGAAGAAGGGGGAACCATTCTGTGGCTGTTGGTCCCCTGGGTTCAAGATATCCTGGTGAAACTGGACCAGGGTCAAATGCGCATAGAGGATTATAACCTTGATCAGTTGCGTTTGCTTCATATCGGGGCCATGCCGGTCCCGCCGTCCTTGATCAAACGGTGGAAAGCCTACTTTCCCCATATGGACTATGATACCACTTACGGCTTGAGCGAGGCGACGGGTCCCAATTGCGTCCATCTGGGCATTGAGAATCTCCATAAGGTGGGGGCCATCGGACGGCCAGGATTCAACTGGGAAACGCGCATTGTGGATGAATCGGACCGGGATGTTCAAAGAGGCCATGTGGGTGAATTGCTGGTTCGGGGGGGAGGGGTCATGCGTGAATACTACAAGAATCCCGAGGCTACGGCCAATGCCATCAAGGATGGGTGGCTCCATACCGGGGATATGGCAAGACAGGACGAGGACGGATTCATCTTTCTGGTGGATCGAAAAAAGGACGTGATTATCTCGGGGGGAGAAAACATATTCCCCGTTGAGGTGGAAAACCATATCTACGACCACCCGCACGTAAAAGATGCGGCCGCCATCGGTTATCCCGATGACCGTCTGGGAGAGATCGTCGGCATCGTCATTGAGGTGGTGCCGGGGAAGCCCCTTACTGAAGAAGAGGTTCTGAAGTTCTGCGGAGCATTGCCCCGATACAAAAGACCCAGAAAGGTTTTCTTTGGCCCTATCCCGCGCAATCCCACAGGCAAGATTGAAAAGGTTAAACTGAGAAAAAAGTACATCGGCATCCACAAGGCATTTACCTTGGAGTAGTCTCCTTGTCGCCGAAACCGTTCATTTCCAACCCATCCCCCTTTACCGCATGAGACTCGGCAGAAAAAGGGCGATCTGCGGAAAAATCAAAATGATCAATACACAGACGATCAGAGCCGCCAACATGGGGAGTACGCCCTTGAAAATGGTGGAAAGGGGCACGTCCTTGACCACCCCGTATACCACGTACACGTTGATTCCCACCGGCGGTGTGATCACGCCCATTTCGGAAATCAGGACAATCACCACGCCGAACCAGATGGGATCAAAACCCAGGGCTTCGGCCACCGGAAAAAAGATGGGAATGGTCAGCATGATCATGGCAAACGCATCCATGAAACAGCCGCCGAACAGATAGATGAGGATGATCACGATCATGATGGCGTAGCTGGGGAGCGGAAGACCGGCCACCCACCCGGAAAGGTTGAAGGGAACGCGGGTTACGGCCATGAAATGCCCGAACACGGTCGCGCCGGCCACGATCACCATGACCATGCAACTGATCCGTGTGGTATCTTTGATGGCACTGGAAAAGCCTTTCCAGGATATCTGCCGGCGAATGAGGGCCATGAGCAGGGTAAAAAAAGCGCCAATGGCGGCAGCTTCCGTGGGGGTAAAGATCCCAAAGAAAATGCCGCCCATGACCAGGGCGAAAAGGATGATGGTTTCAATAATCCCGGCAAAGGAGCGGAACTTTTCCCTGAAACTGGTTTTGGGGCCGGGAGGGGCCAGTTCCGGATTCCTTCGGACCCGGATGTAGATGACCAGGAGAAAGAGGAAACTGAGCAGGATGCCGGGGAGGATCCCCGCGGCAAAGAGTTTGCCGATGGATTGTTCCGTCAGGATTCCGTAGACGATAAAGATGACGCTGGGCGGAATCAAAATCCCCAGGCTGCCGGCCGCCGCCACCGTTCCCGTGGCCAACCCCATGTCGTAACCGTACCGCTTCATTTCCGGAACGGTGACCGTGGCCATGGTGGCCGCTGTTGCGTTGGTGGAACCGGAAATGGCTGAAAATCCAGCACAGGCCCCCACCGTGGCCATGGCCAAACCGCCCCGTTGACTGCCGAATACGACATAGGCGGACTCGTAAAGACGTCGGCTGATGCCCGAGTAATAGGAGAGCTGTCCCATGAATACAAACAGCGGCACCACCGTCAGCCCGTAGGAAGAAAAGATTTCAAAGACGTCGGTGGACAGGATATTGAACGCCGGACCAAAGCCTTTGACATAGGCAAAGCCGGCCAATCCCACCAGGCCCATGACGAACCCCACGGGCATTCCCGTAAACAAAAAGATGACCAGAATCGCAATGCCGATAATACCGATGGCCGTTAAGCTCATTGATCCGCTCCTTCCCGTTTCACCGTGCTGAACATGGACGTGAACAATACCAGGCATACGGCGAACGCTCCGAAAGAGACACCGTATACAAAAGGATGAACCGGCAGTTGCAGCGTCATGGAGACTTCTCCGGTGGATTGCAGCTTCTGAGCATAGACAATACACCGCCACGCGATCATGGCGAAAAAGAGAATTCCCAGGGATTCCACGATAATCTTCAACATGGCCTGGATCTTTTTCGGTAGGAGACGGGTGAGCAGGCTGACCGCCACATGGCCCCCTTCCAGGGAGGTGTTGGCCATGGCCAAGGCAGCGGCCAGTGCCCCAAAATAGCCGACCAGTTCATAAGTTCCCGCAACGGGCCTGAAGGGCGCCAGCACGCTCCAGCCGGTACCGGCGTAAATGGTGACGGCGAGGCGCAGCAGCACATCCACGGTGGTGATGAGCATCATGCAGACAATGGCGACCCCTGCGGCATAGTACAACAACACGGCAAGCTTTCTGACGTTCTTTTCAAAGAAATTCATCGGTTCTCATCCTGACAAAATGAACAATTTCGTTACGGTGATGGTTTACCGGCATCAAAAAGCGCCCGCCCTTATGAGGCGGGCACTTTTGATGAACGGGTTTATTCGCTGCGTTTTTTGATGTCGGCGCGGATGAAATCCACGTATTCCTGGGCAGGCAGACCTTTTGCGGTCTTATCTTTGACATAGCCGTCGATCACCGGTTGAACGGCTTTGGCCCATCGGGCATTTTCCTCCGGGGAAAGCTCAATGATTTCATTGCCCAGGCTCTTAGAAAAGGCTAGGCCCTCCGCATCGCTTTTTGACCAGGCTTCACCGTATTTGGCCACCCAATCTTTGTTGACGCCTCTGATGATCTCTTGAATGTCCTTGGGCAGGGAGTCCCATTTCGCTTTGTTCATGACCACAAAAAAACCGGCCGTGTAGCCGACCCCGGTGCACAGGGTCGTGGATTTGACCACTTCCGCCTGCTTCCACCCCTTCAGCACTTCCGATGGGGCGATAGTGGCGTCCGCCACACCCTTTTGCAACGCTTCATAAACGTCGGCCTGGGTCATGGCCACCGGCACCGCGCCGAGAGCCTTGGCCATGGCTGCGTTGAATCCGTATGAACGGACCTTCATTCCCTGCAGATCCTCCATTTTGAGGACCGGCTTCTTGCTGTGAAGGACGCCAGGGCCGTGGGCGTGGAAATACATGGGTTCCACTTTGGAAAAGGATTTGGGTTTGAACTCTTCGTAAAAATCGTTGATGACCAGGGTGGCGACGGTTCCGTTGGGATAGCCCATGGGAAGATCGATGGCTTCCATGGCGGGAAAAACGCCGCGGCTGTAACCGAGAACCGAGGTTCCCACATCGGCGACGCCGTCTTCCACGCCGCTGAATATTTTGGCGCCTTTCAACAGGGTTTGACCCGGATAATAGGTGATTTTAACCCGGCCGTTGGTTCGCTTTTCCACCTCTTTGCACCAGGTTTCCGGCAAAATGGACTGAATATGGGTGGGCGGAAACATGCACGCGTAGCTCAGTTCGATGGGTTCTTCCGCCACAGCCGTATGGGTAAAAAAAATGGCACCGGAACAGACAAGGGCCAACATTGAAAGCACTGTCATCAAATTCTTAAACCTCATATGGTTCTCCTTTCAGCAACTCAAAAATGAACATCTCGTTTTCGTTGTTTGAACTCGCCACAAACCTTCGTTACATCACCTCCCTCTTTGACCAGGATTTGCCGGTCGCGGGCAAAACCCGAGAGCCGGCGCAAAACACCTCTCCTTTCAGCTACAAGACTTCAAACACGTTGATCATCACTTTGTCGGCCTGTCTTTCTCCCGAAGCCACGGTGATCAAGCCGTTGAGCCAGGCATATTTTTCGGTGCCGGTTTCAAATCTGGGAACCGTACGGAAATAATAGGCGTCAGGCGGTACATAGACACCGGCCGTCATTTTGTCCATGACCTCTTTGGGGCCATGGCGCAACCCCCAATTGGTAATGTAAATCAAGGCGCCGTCATCGGTTTGAAGGGTGTATTTGGCTTCCAGTTCGGTGATGCCGTCGTTCTTGATGATTTGCCAATCGGCACCGCCGGGAAGAACCTTGCCGGATAATCGAGGCCCTTTAAATGAGCCGCCGGTGATGTTGATAATGCGCCGCAATCCGCAGGCCGTCCGGCCGACCACCAGCGGTTCGGCAATGGTGATGGTTGAAGCGTAAAGAAATCTGAGTGAGGGGATCGGTAGATTGTCAAACATTTGCTTTTCAGTTGCGGTTGGTTCCGAATGGGTCGAATTGTCCACGGGCAATCTCCTTACTTAATTGAAAACCTTCCTCTTTTCCGCAACCATGCTGTTGCAGTTTTGCACGCCCTGAGCGGCATCCAACGCCCAATGATCGGCTTGCACATGTCTGAAAATATGCCCATCAACGTAATTACCGCCGATCATTACCTTGGCGCCCCCTTGCGGGAGTCTCCCGTGAAGCAATTCCACGGCTTCTTTTAAATCGGTCAGGGAGGAACTCAATACGCAACTGATACAGACGAGGTCAGGCCCGATTTTGCGGGCCTCGGCCAAAAAACGTTCCGGCGCCACATCCACGCCCAGATCCACCACTTCATATCCTTCGCAACGGGCCAGAAGGGCGAATAGGTTCTTTCCAAGATCATGAATATCCCCCGAAATGGTCCCCAGGAGTATGACACCCATTGCCTGATCATGGGACGGCCTGGGAAGGTAAGGTTCCAGAAGCACGGTTGCCCGGCGCATGATTTCGCCGGCCATGATCAGTGCGGCGATGAAGTAGCGGCCTTGTTCAAACTGTTTACCCACATCCCTCATGCCCTGAATGCAATAGTCCATCACACGGGCCGGTTGCGATCCGGAGTTCAGCATTCGAACAATCTCGCGCAGTGCCTCTTTTTCTTTCAGCCCGGCGATCAATTCGGTCAGGTGCTCTCTTTGCACTTTCTGTTCATCCACCAAAGGATCAGTCATGCCATACTCCCATTTTGCATATCATCGGCATTCGTTCGGGTGAAATGAGAAACCAGCCGAAGGCCGAAGGGAGGTCGGAGGTATCAAAATAGAGATGTTCCAGTTTAAAAACATTTTGCCCTTCGGTCAATTGAAGAAATTTCGCCTCCCTTCCATCGAGACTTGCGGGCAACAGTTTCAATCGGGCTTTCTTGAAACTGGGAAGGCTTTCTTCCAGCAACAGGCCGGTCAATACATCGGTTTCCAGCATGGTTTCGATAAAGGGAGACTCAGGGTCGGCACGGGCGTAGCCCACATGAAAGATGAGGGGGTGCTTCTCATGCAAAATCAGCCGTTCCACCAGAATTACGGAATTTCCTTCATGCAGTTGCAGCACTTTTTTCAGATCTTCCTGCGCGTCCTCCACCGCGGTTTTAAGAATGCGCACTTCCAGCTTTTCTCTTTCTCTAAAGATGGCTCTTAAAGAATCCAGTTCGAAATGGCTAGCGGTGAACTTCAGTCGTTTGATAAAGGTGCCGCGCCCCTGAACGCGATCGACCAGCCCCTCTTGCGCAAGGAGCCCGATCGCCTGCCGAGCGGTCATGGCGCTGATGCCGAAATTTCCGGCGATGGCTGCCTCCGACGGCAGACGGGTGCCGGATGGATAGGTTCCATCGGAAATGCGCTGTTTGATAATACGGGCCAATTGCGCATAAGCAGGCAGATGGTCCTTTTTATCGATTCGTTCGGTTTCGTTGAATTCAGATATGGAAATAGACATTTTAAAAAATTGGATTCGTCATTCTGATCTTCCGAAGGTGATAGACCTTGCGAAAAAAGATCTTGACAATCATCTATAAGAATATAAGACTGTAACACGAAAATGGCGCCGCGTAAAGCCCTTTTGTGGATGTCCCCTTTACCGGTAAAAACATTCCCTAAAATCATCTCCGAAGCCAAAGAATTCGGTGCTGATATTAACGGAATAAGTCTCTGCGAAAAATGGGTGGGCTAACCTATTACGTTCCGTGCAGGCAGAACAGGGAGGAGAACATGACAGACACTCACAATAAAGGTCAGCTTTCTCCATGCCAAAAACAGGCGGCGTTCCTTGAAAAATGGGCCTCCGGAGAAGGCATCGATTTCGTGGACGAGAATGCCAAGGTGTCGTATCAATACCGCACGGGTTTGATAAAAGACGCCATCCAGCTCCAAAAGACACCCGACAGAGTGCCGGTGGTTCCGCTGGGCACATTCGCGCCCTCAATGCTCTACGGGTACACGGGCAAACAGGCAATGTATGATCCCCATATTCTGGGAAAGGCCTCTCTCGATTTTTCCAAGGAGTATGACGTCGACGCTGCAGGGGCCGCGCCCATGGTGATGTACGGTCCGGCATTGGAAACACTGGATTACCTGCTTTACAAGTGGCCGGGACACGGGGGCAAGGAACATCTCTCCTACCAATTTGTTGAAAAAGATTACATGACAGCCGAGGAGTACGATCATCTCATAGCCGATCCGAGTGACTATTGGTTTCGCGTCTGGCTACCGAGAACCAATGGCGCATTGGCGGCCCTGGCCGACCTGCCGCCCATGTACGGTACCATGGAATTGCCCATGGCCGTGCCATGGCTTTGCACCTTGGGTGCGCCACCGATTCAAAAAGCCTACCAGGCGCTTCTGGAAGCCGGCAGGCAGTGCTTCGAGTGGATCGGGATTCTGGGGCAGTATCTGGCACAAATCATGGGCGCCGGATATCC
This sequence comes from Desulfatiglandales bacterium, assembly GCA_963663335.2. Taxonomy (GTDB): domain Bacteria; phylum Desulfobacterota; class DSM-4660; order Desulfatiglandales; family Desulfatiglandaceae; genus NaphS2. Next base: position 1,207,099 of record CAXXLN010000003.1, read on the forward strand.
TTTCTATGCGGGCGGGGCCACCAAGGCCCCATTTGATGTATTGGGCGACAGTTTTCGCGGTACGGTTCAACTGATGATGGATCTATACCGCCGGCCGGAAAAAGTTTTGGCGGCTCTGGACAGGCTGACGCCCCTCATGATTCAGTCTGGCATGGGCGGCGCAATGGCCAACAACAATCCCCTGGTGTTTATCCCTTTGCACAAAGGGGCCGACGGATTCATGAGCAATGAGCAGTTTGAAAAATTCTATTGGCCGAGTCTTAAGGCGGTCATGTTGGGGTTGATTGAAAATGGATGCGTACCCGTTTGTTTCGTGGAAGGGGCTTACAATCAGCGCTTGGAATTCCTGACTGAAATCCCCAAAGGCCAAAGCCTTTTCATCTTCGACAAAACGGACATGGCACGGGCCAGGGAGATTCTGGGCGGAAAATCGTGTATCGGGGGCGGATTTCCGGTTTCACTCATCATGACCGGCAATGTGCAGCAGGTAGAGGATGAAACAAAACGGTTGTTGGATCTGGCTGCGGGCGACGGGGGCTACATTCTCAGCATCGGCTGCGCCATGGACGAGGCAAGGGAGGACACTCTGAAAGCCTTTATCCAAACCGGTAAAAAATACGGTAAATACCGAGTCTGAAAATGGTGACCGTTCTAGGGACCGGGTTTCAGGGTTCAGTGTTCAAATTTCAAAAAAATAGGGAGGGTCCCGTTGGATGACAAACTGCCGATACAATCGCCAAAAGAAGTTCTGGTGACGTTTCTTCCCCTCGGCAGGGAAATCCGGGTTTCTCCCAACACCTGTCTTTTGAATGCCGCACTGGATGCAGGGGTACAGGTGGATTCCGTTTGCGGAGGCAAGGGCGTTTGCGGAAAATGCCGCGGCCGGATTCTTGAAGGCGACCCTGGCGCCGTCTCTTCCGCGGAGAAGAAATTCCTTGATCAAAAAGAGCTGAAGGAAGGGATGGTCCTCCTCTGCCGGCGAAACGTTTCCGCTGACTTGGTAGTGGAAACGGCTATGGGTGAAGCATCAGGAGTGTTTTCCCTTGGCAAAGGCGCCGTTGCCGGGATGCACATGGAGGTGGATCCCCATTGTGTGAAAACCCGCCTGGAACTGAATCCTCCCACTCTCACCGATCAGAGATCGGATCTGGATCGAATATTAAGTCTGTTGCCGGATCATGTGAAGCCGGATCCGGGAATTTTGAAATCTCTGCCTCACCTGCTGAGAAAAAGCGATTACCGTGTTACTGCCGTAGAAGTCAACGGCCATTTGATATCCGTTGAAGAGGGCGGGACTGAAAAACAGTGTTACGGAATCGCATTTGATGTGGGAACCACAACCGTGGGAGGCTACCTCGCGGATCTCAAAGCAGGCGCGGTTTTGGCTTCCGTCTCCAGCGGTAACCGTCAGGCCCGTTATGGTGCGGATGTCATTTCACGGATTACCCATACCCGTAATGCACCGGACGTCCTTTCGCACATGAAAGCGCTGGTTGTTGAGACGATCGAGGAAATTATCGGCAACCTGTTGGCAACCTCCGGTGTCGACCCCCAAAATGTCTACCTGATGTCTGTCGTGGGAAATACCGTCATGAGCCATTTTCTTCTGGGTATTTCGGCGGAAAACATCGCTTCCGCTCCCTTTGTACCGGTTTTTTCCTGTTTGCCGGCCCTGTCGGTCGATGTCCTTGGTCTCAGGAGTCTGAAGCCTGAAACCCGGCTCTTTCTGCTGCCCAATATCGCGGGATATGTGGGAGCGGACACCACGGGGATGATTTTGGCCACCAACATCCATGAGGGAGAACAAACCCGACTCGCTATCGACATCGGAACAAACGGGGAGATTGTTTTGGCGTCTAAAGGAAGGCTCATGGCCTGCTCAACCGCCGCCGGTCCCGCGTTTGAGGGAGGGAGCATCAGCCAGGGCATGAGAGCCGAACCGGGGGCCATATGCGCTGTAAGGCTCGATGGCGATGTTCATCTCAAAACGGTGGGTGACCAAAGCCCAAGGGGGATTTGCGGTTCGGGACTTGTGGATGCCGTCTCCGAAATGGTGAGATTGGGGATCATCAGCTACCGAGGCAGAATTGAGGCGCCGGTCGATTGCCCCGACAGGGTGCCCCGTTTGATTAAAAATCGGATCAGGCAGCATGAAACGGGAAACCGGTTCCTCCTTTTCACAAAAAATCAAGAAATCGCCGTCACCCAGAAAGATATCAGCGAGCTGCAGCTGGCAAAAGGTGCCATTCGCGCAGGTATTGAAATATTGATGGCGGCCCGGAATCTTTCGGCGGAGGATCTGGACCAGGTCTTACTGGCAGGGGCCTTTGGCAGCGGACTTCGCCCGGAGAGCCTCATGGGAATCGGGCTGCTTCCGAATATTCCGCTGGATCGCGTTAAAACGGTGGGAAACGCGGCAGGGAAGGGCGCCGTTATGGCCCTTTTGTCCAAAAGAGAAAAGGCCTTGGCGGCCACGGTTGCCAAGGCCTGTGAACACGTGGAATTGTCCGCGCATAAGGATTTCTTCGAAAAGTTTGCGAGGGCTCTCGCCTTTTGTTAAGGGTTTCGATATCACATTCGGCTGGGCAAGAAGGTCGCAATTTCAGGGAAAATTGTAATGATCACAATGACCAGAATGGCGGCCAACAAAAACGGCACGATACCTCGGAAAATAACGGTCAACGGCACTGTTGGGGCCGCGGCTTTCAGAACAAAGACGTTGAGGCCTACGGGGGGGGTTATCAAACCCACCTCCAGGACAATCACCATCAAAACCCCGAACCAGATGGGGTCGAACTGCAGGGCCTCAATGACCGGAAAAATGATGGGAACCGTTAGAATCATGATGGCATAGCAGTCCATCACACACCCCATTGCCACATAGATGAGGATAATGGCCGCCAGGATGACCATCTTAGGCAGGTCGAGCCCCGCCACAAAGTCCGCAAGCCCCATGGGAATCCTGGCCAGGCCCAAAAAGGAAGAGAAGATGTTCGCCCCGATGATGATCAAAAAGATCATGGCCGTGGTCTTGCCGGTCTCAATGAGGCACTGAAAAAGGGTGCTGATACTCAATTTTCCCTTGAACAGGGCAATGAGAAAAGATCCGAAGGCACCTACTGCGGCCGCTTCAGTGGGCGTAACGATGCCCATGTACAGCCCCCCCATGACGATGAAGATCAAAACGAGAATTCCCCATGTGCCGGACAGGGATTTGAATTTCTGGTTCCACGTGGTCGCTTCGCCCCGGGGGCCCATCTCCGGATTGATCAAGCACTGAATATAGATGGTTAGAATGAACAGGACCGCAAGGAGTATCCCCGGCAGAATCCCCGCCATGAACAGCCTGCCGATAGATTCCTGTGTCAGAATCCCGTAGATGACGAACCCGATGCTCGGGGGGATCAAGATCCCCAGGGTACCGCCCGCGGCCACGCAGCCCGTGGAAAGCTTCTGGTTGTATTTGTATTTGTCCATCTCCGGGATCGCCACCATTCCCATGGTGGCTCCGGTGGCAAGGGAGGACCCGCATACGGCGGCAAATCCGGCACAGGCACAGATGGTCGCCATGGCCAGACCCCCTCGAAAACGTCCCATCCAGGCATGCACGGTCTTGTAGATATCGCTGCTGATGCCGGAGATAAAGGCAAACTGCCCCATCAGGACAAACAGGGGGATGACGCTCAGGGTGTAGCTTGATCCCTCGGCCAGCGGCGTCATCCCGAGGATACTCAAACCGGAGTCCCAGCCCACGAGGAAGCACAGTCCCAGAAATCCCACCAGGGCCATGGCCATACCGATATACATCCCCATGGCGAGCAGGATGAACATGAGCACAATTCCGAGAATGCCGATCATTTCAGGGCTCATGAATCAACGTTCTCCTTTCTTTCAGCAACTAATCTCAGCAGGTCTCGTATATATTCAATGCACATGACCAGGCATCCCAGGACGAGAAAGAAGACAAAGGGGTAAATGGGGAGGCTCAGATTCGGAGAGGCCTCCTGGAATTCAACCAGTTCAAGGGCTCTTTTTAAACCCATATAGGTAATTAGGCCCATAAGAATCAGGCAAAGGGAATGATTGAACAGCGCGATGTATCGTTGAACTTTCTTCGGAAAGTAGGCCACCAGCAGATCCACGGATACGTGGCTTTTGCTGGATTGGGCATAGGCCAGAAAAGAAAAAATCAGAATCAGGACCATAAATTCGGTCAGTTCAAAGACGCCTGTAATGGGCGAATTAAAAAGGTAACGGCCCGCCACATCGGCGGTGGTGAGACACATTATGCCGAAAAGTGAGCAGGCGCCCACATAGGCTAATGCGGCGCTGATTCGCCCCAGTTTGTCTGAAACCGTTTGAATGCTCATGTTTTACCTCCCTTTCGCCGGCGGTACAAGGCGGACCGGGGAGCCGAAACGTACAGCGATAGCCACTGTCGCCCCAGCCCCCCGATTTCCTCGACGTCCTTCGTTATAAGCGCCCGCCGCCCGGACCATGACCCTATTCGGCGCTCAGTTTCACCGCGGCATCCAGCACGGCTTTTCCGGGGAGCCCTCTTTTTTCCATTTGTTCGACCCATTCCGCCCTGAGGGGCAGGCACATCTCTTTCAACCGGTCTATATTGCCGGGAGCCATCTGAACGGCTTGCATCCCTTTCTTCTCACAGAGCTTTTTCATGATGGGCCTTACCGCATCATACACTTTGCCGGCCTCCTCCGACATGACCAGGCCTGTTGTCTCATCGATGGCCTTTTTGACGTCATCGGGAAGGGAATCATACTTTTTCTTGTTCATGACCACCATCATGGTCATGGTGTAAAAATCGGCCTCTGTCCCATATTTCAACAGCTCGGCCAGTTTAAAAATGAAGTTGCCTTCCCATGGAAGGACGGTACCATCCACGACGCCTCTTTCAAGGGCTGTGTAGACATCGGTTACCGGCATATTGACCGGAACCGCACCGAATAATTTCAGTGCCTGGGTCACGTGGGGACTGGCGGTTCTGAATTTCATCCCCTTGAAATCCTCGATGGTTTTGATGGGTTTTTTGACGGTATTGAATCCACCGGGATCATGGCAGAAAAGGGCCAGGACCTTGACCTTTCCATACTCTTTCTGGAATTCAGGAAACTGTTCATAGACTTTCCACATGGCGGTTGAGGTCTTTTGGGCCGACGTACCCATGAAGGGGAGTTCAAACACCGTGGTCATGGGAAACCGGCCGGGGGTATAGTCCTGCAGAACGTAGATGATGTCCGCAATACCCTTTTCCGCCAGTGCATAATGGTCGGGTGTTTTTCCCAAGGCTCCTCCGGGGAAGAAGGTTACCTTGACCTTTCCGTTGGTCATCTTGCTGATTTTCTCCGCCCAGGGCTCAAACACCTTCGTCTGCATGGTGTGCTTTGGCGAAAAGGGCTGTGCGAATTTCAATTCTATGGTTTCGGCCCTCACAACCTCCGGCGGCACCAGCATCATGACCCCAAAAACCGCAACCATCAAGAACGCCAATACTGTTGTTTTTCTCATCATCAGAACCCTCCTTAATTGTGTTTTGTTATTTATGATCCATGCCCTTGTCAAAAAGGTATTGTTTTTTAAGCTCCCGTTTCAATATTTTTCCTGCGGCGCTTCTGGGAAACCCTTGCACCACGTGATATTCCTTTGGCACCTTGAATGGAGAAAGTTTCGTTTTCAAGTGAGCGGAAAGTGTTATTGAATCAATTTTCATCTGAGCTTTCGGTATGATCAGGGCCGTGACCCGCTCTCCCCATTCTTTGTCGGGAAGACCGATAACCGCACATTCTTCCACCTCGGGGAGGGTATAAAGCAACTCTTCAATCTCCCTGGGGTACACATTCTCACCACCGCTGATAATCATATCCTTCAACCTGTCCACAATATACAGGTATCCCGTTTCGTCCAGTCGGCCCAGATCGCCGCTCCTGAACCAATCGTCCCAGAAAACCGATTCGGTCTCTTCCGGTCTGTTGAGATACCCCTTCATGATATTGCGGGCTCGAATACAGATTTCCCCCTCTTCATCCGTGGCTTGAATATTTCCTTCCAGATCTCTGATCTGTACCTCCACGCCTGAAGCCGGCGTGCCCACGGACCCCACCACATGACGATAATAATGGTTGTAGGTGACCATGGACGCACTCTCCGTCAAACCGTAGGCCTCATGAATGGATAACCCGGTCTCTTCTTTCCACCGACGCACGATTTCAGCGGCCATGCTGGCAGCGGCTGAAAAGCAATAGCGGACATTCTTCACTTTCTCGTTCAGATGATCCAGCGAAAGAAGGCGCACATAAACCGTGGGAACCGCAAAAAGCTTGGTCACCCGGCCGGATCCCATGGCATCCAGGACCTTTTCCATATCAAAGGTCGGGAGCAGTTCCAGGCACCCGCCGCTCAGTATGGTGGCATTCATGATATGCATTTGCCCGAACACGTGGTTGAAGGGGAGAAAGCAGAGGGCCCGGTCGTTTTCGCTGGACCGTTCATTAAAAGCCACGTTTTGAATGGCCGTGGTGATATTCTCGTGGCTGAGAAGGACCCCTTTTGGAATGCCGGTGGTGCCGCCCGTGAAGAGGATTGCCGCAGTATCGGACCGGTCCCGTTCCAGGGCCTTGAATGATCCCGAACCATCTTCCGCCAGCCGGTCAAGGTCCAGATCCCCTCCGGGGCAGATAATGTTTTCCAGCAGGCCCGGCCGCTTCATGCCCGACAGGTCATCCAGCTTCTCTTCATAGGTGTAGATAATTTTTGGCAGGGTGTCGTTGATGGACACCGTAAGCTCACTGGTCTTCAGCAAGGGGGACATGGTTACGGCCACTGCCCCCGTCTTCAGCACACCAAAATAGAAGGCCAGCCAGTCCGCCGAGTTGGGTGCGCAAAGTGCAACATGATCCCCGGGCCGGACACCCATTCCGATGAGTGCCGTTGCCATGCGGTTTGCCCGATCATTGAGGCGGGCGTAACTGGTCTCGACCCCGCTCTCGCTGACAGCCGGACGGGATGCGAAAAAGAACGCCGAACGTTCCAGGTTCCTTGCGATATTCATTCTTCAAATTCCTTCTGCTAAAAACCACCGTCACGCGTGATGATTCCAGCGTGGACGGACACTATCTATCATCGTTCCCGCGGTACAACGGGAAATGGCCGACATATTGTCGGGTGGGCGAAGCGTTGGGGAAAGTTCAAAATTTCATGTTGGGAACTTTCTAATTGGTCTTACATTAAATGTCAAGCCAAACGTGGCATTTTTTCACCCGAAATTTCTTCTTTGTAATTGATCGCGGAGTCAGCGGGAAAATCTTTCCCGGACAGAATATTGGTTGGCAACTCAACACATGCCGTTGGCCACATCAAATGAACTCCATGTATTTCATATTTTCAAGAAAATTCTTGACATATAGTTTCCTTTGGTCTTACATTAAATGTCAAGCCAAATGTGGCATTTTTTTATAAAATCTAAAATTTCTTATATCCGGTACCCATGACCCAATTCAAACCCATTAAGACATCAAGAGTCTCTGAAGATGTATTGATACAACTTAAGGAGGCCATTCTTCTGGGAGCTTACAAGTCCGGCGACAAATTGCCTTCCGAACGTGAACTGACCCTGCAATTTCAAGTGAGTAGAGGGGTTGTTCGCGAGGCGGTTAGAGTTTTGGAGCTCAGCGGATTTGTAACGATGCGTCAGGGACCTGCCGGCGGCGCTTTTGTAACCGACCTGTCATTCCATCAGGTGGGAAACGCCTTTCTGGATCTATTTCTAGCCAACAAGGTCTCCATGGCCGAAGTGGCCGAGGTTAGATCCCATGTGGAACCCAAGGTCGCGCAGTTGGCCGCGATCCGAATAACGCCGGAACATCAAAAGCAGCTCGAGCATGCACAGGATGAGGAATTCGTGACCCCCAAATCCCATGGGGAGCGGATCGTCAGGCTGACGGATGTTCACATTGTTCTGGCCAAGATCTGCGGAAACCACTTTTTTGAGGCGACCGTCAGATCCACGCTCAAGCTCACCGCTGAAGTGGTCCTTGCGGTGGAAGCCGATCATGAGGCCCTACATAATCCGGGAGAGCATAGTGACATCATCGATGCCGTCATCAAAGGCGACCCGGAAAAAGCATCCAGGGAAATGGAACTGCATCTTAAGCGGTTTTCCGACAGCCTGATCCAAATGGAAAAAATCTACCGCAAAAAATTCATCCTTGAAAAGACCCCTTGAAAGATTGCTCCGACTCTCTCATGTTCGATCCGGTTGGGAAATGTTTCGGTAACATACATATCGTGGGGCGAATTACTGTTTTCTAACTCCATACGTCCCCATGGCTCGCCAAAAAAAATCTCTTCCGTTCCATATGCCCACCGGGAAACCGGCTTGAAAATTGCCGAACTGCTCTCCGGGGCCGGCCTGGACACGGAATTCGTGGATGACATCAAACTGTATGTCTGGAATATGGATGTCTTTGCCGGATGCGCCACAAGAGCGGGTAGGTGGTGGTACCCGTCATGTTTCGTCTGGCGGCTCTGAAATTGAACACATCGTCATCCATTCGGAATGCAAAGAGATTATCGTTGAAGTGCCTTTTTTGAAACTCATCGAGTGTGCTTTTTTGGGCAGCATCAAAGTCTGATCCAAGACGCAACGCCAAAAAAAAATCAAAAAAAGACTTGACAGGAACAAAGGGATTGGATATAACTTTACCGAACGTACGGTCAAGTTGCTTGGGTGTTTTAAAGAGAAAGCCTTTGCCGTAATAGTGTCGCCAGTGGCAATTCCCAGGAGGAACCGTGAGGGATAAGGAACAAATTCTGGAGGAAATCTCCGAGCTGTTTTTTAAGAGTGGTTACGAAAAGACATCGATTCGAGATATCTCAAAGGCTTTGAAAATCAGCAAGCCGGGATTGTATTACCATTTCACCAATAAACAGGACATGCTTTTCAGTATTATTGACGGTTTTCTGGAGAAACACTTGGCGAACCTGAGAGAAAAAATACAACTCTTTGAGAGTCCGGAAGAGAAACTCGTGCATATCATCCGGAACCATATCAATTTCTTCGTCAATTATCCCGCACAAACAAAGGTGGTCATCTATGAAATCTATTCCCTTGAGGAAGAATACGTGAAAATTATCGAGCCCAAGCAACGGGAATACCTAAGCTTTTTTAAAGATGTTTTGAGTCGGATTATAGAAAAGTCAGGAATTGAAACCGATGTCACCATGGCCACCTTCTCCCTCGTCGGCACATTGAATTGGGTTGTGAAATGGTATAAACCCGGAGGCCGTATGAGTCCGGATGTGCTTGCGGAAAATATCTCGGCGTTTTATTTGAGAGGGCTCAAGGGAGAAGACAGGTTGTGAGATCCCAAGGCGTTAAAATCATGTGACAAGCTCGTTTTCCGTGAAGAAATGGATTCGGATATTATGAAGCGTTGAATGAAAACGCTCCTTTTTTTACACAAAAAACAGAACGAACGGTAAGTTAACTTATGCCTTGCCCGTCTTTTTCAGAGAGCGGAATTATCAAACACAAGGATTCGTTTGCCGGGAAGGATCAGCGCCACGAAAAAAAAGGTCCTTCAATTGCCGTTGATGGCAATTGATGCAGCTTAATTTGGGAGGATGCAAGACTATGGATTTTCATCTCAACGATAAACAAAAGGCAATCAGGGACATGGCCAGAAAATTCGCTGCTGAGGTGATTGCCCCCAGAGCAGCGGAAATGGAACGGAGCGAGGAGCATCCTTACGACGTCATCGCCAAGATGGGCGAGTTGGGGATGATGGGGATCCCTTTCCCGAGCCACTACGGGGGACAGGACGGGGACTGGGTGAGTATGGGTCTGTGTCTCGAGGAAATTGCCAGGGCTGAGGAATTGCCCGCTGTCGTTCTTTCCGTAACCGTGTCGGGAGTCGCCCAGGAACTTTTCGTCTTCGGCACGGAAGAGCAAAAGGAGAGATGGCTTGTCCCCATGGCGCAAGGAAAAAGGATCGGGGCCTTCGGGCTCACCGAGCCCGATGCAGGTTCCGATAACAACAGCCTCAGGACCAGTGCGGTGTTGGAGGGGGATGAGTGGGTTATCAACGGGACAAAGCAATTCATTACCAACGCGGGTTTGGACAACACTTCCATCGTCATTGTGGCAGCAAAGACCGAAAGACCGAAAGATGGAAAGACCATCGTTTGTACCATCATTGTTCCCAAAGATGCCCCCGGATTCAAGGTGGGGGCAAAATACGATAAAATGGGCAACCACGGGATTTCAACCCGCGAGCTTTTCTTCGACAACTGCCGCGTACCGAAAAGTTTCCTTCTGGGGGACATCAACAAAGGGCTTTCGCAGCATCTTTCTTCGGTCCAAACGGGTCGGATCTCCATGGGCGCAATTTCGACGGGCATGGCGCAGGCCTGTCTGGACGAAGCCCTTTCCTTTACGGCTCATCGATATCAGGGGCGGAGAGCCCTGTTCAACGACCAGGCCATTCCATTTAAATTGGCCGACATCGCCATAGAAGTGGAACTTTGTCGTTTCCTGTACCTCAAAGCATCCTGGCTTAAGGATATGGGGGAGGACCACACATTTGAGGCACATTCCGCCAAATTGTATGCCTCGGAAACAGGGAGAAAAATAGCAGGCGAAGTCTTAAGAATCTTCAGCCCTTACGGCTATTTCGATCAATTTCCCATCTCCAGATATTTCCGGCAGGCAAAATTACATGAGATTGTGGATGGGACTTCTGAAATGCAGCGCCTTATCATCGCAAGGCAACTCCTGAAAACGGGTGCCGTCGATAGCAGACGTTCATAACGAGTATGTACGAGGAGGATCGGGATATGAATTTCAATTTAAATACGGAGCAGAAGGCCTTCCAAAAGGCGGCGGAGGAGTTTGCCAAAGGAGAATTTGATCCGGAGGCGGCGCTGGAATTTGAGAAGGAAGGACACTTCCCCAAAGAGATATTGAAAAAGGCAGCCGACCTGGGATTCATCGGCATACATTTTCCTGAACAATACGGCGGTCAGGAGTTGGGTTTGATTGAACATTGTCTGGTGGTCGAAGAATTCTGCCGCAGACATCCGGGGATGGGAATGGCCTTGGGTCTTACATGCATTGGATCCGAAATGATCCTCTATTTCGGCAGTGATGAGCAAAGGTCCAAATATCTTCCCTCCCTGGCAAAAGGAGAACATCTATCTTCCTTTGCCTATCTGGAATGGGACCCGGAGGGCAAAGCGGACGCCGTCAAGACCTTCGCAAGGGCAAACGGCAACGGGTACGTCATTAACGGTCAAAAATCCTTTGTGATTAACGGTTCCATGCCGGGTCCGCTGCTTGTTTTGTGCCGGTTGGCCGGCTCCGGAGGATCAGAGGGGGACCTGGCGGTGTTTCTGGTGGAAAAAGATGTGGAAAATCCGGATTTCTGCAAGCTTGAGGGAAGGATCGGCATGAGGATGCTGTCTATTACGGATATCTCCTTCAATGACCTGAATCTTCCCAAGGAAAGTCTGGTCGGAAATGAAAAACAAGGGAAACGGCAATTTAATAAGATATTGGAATTTATGAGAATCCAAGCATCAGCCATTGCAACGGGTATCGCCCAGGGCGCCTTCGACCGGGCACTCGCCTACAGCAAGGAGAGGGAGCAGTTCGGGAGAAAAATAGGATCTTTCGAAGCCATAAAGCATCGATTGGCGGATATGGCCGTGCGCATAGAATCCGCCAGGCTTTTGACATACAAAGCCGCTTCGGATTTTCACAAAGATGAGGGCACGCCCCAGGTAAATTATATGGCAAAAATGGTATCGGCGGACACGGCCATGCAAGCGGCCGAAAGCGCGGTGCATATATTTGGCGGGTACGGCTATATCGTTGAAAATCAAATAGAGAATTTCTATCGGGAAGCGGGCATGGTGGAATTCATCGGGACCACGGGAAACAAGGAAAAATTCCTGATTGCGGATCGGATTATGGGCAATATCTGACGCGGGATGCTTTGATATGGATCACGGAACTTGCGAAAAGCATGGTGGGGGAAAGATGCCGGAAAAGGATAAGACAAGGATAGAAAAGCGGTGGCGAAAGGTTCAGGAACACTTGAGGTTTACGGACGAGGAACTGACCGTATTCCGTTCTTTCCCCAAAAACGTAAGGGCCATGGAGGATGCACCGGGGTTTGTGACCCACAAAATGGTGATAGAGGTTCTTGAGGCGCACAACTGTGCCGCGGGATATCGAGCAGGGGATAAGTTCACGGTGGACGGGGAAGGATGCCTGGTTCTTGAGGAATCTCCGCCCCGATTATGCATTGCGGCCGTATGGGCCTTCAAGCCCCTGGTGGATCGAATGTGGGAAGCCTTCTTTAACAAAGGGTTTGAGGTGCTTCATGATACGGTTCAGTGCCCGGATGTGGGGGTACACAAGGGTGGTGCCGGGCAGATTACCTTGAAGATACGGGCCGTGCCCAGGAAGCGCTGAAAGAGGGGTTTTGTCTGAGGGATAGAGGGTGAAGATGATTCTGGAGAGATTCAGTCTGAAAGATCGTGTCGCCGTTGTGACGGGAGGCGGAACAGGCCTTGGAAAGGCCATGTGCCATGCTTTGGCCGGGGCGGGTGCGAGTATCGTCGTGGCCTCGCGGAATTCATCGACAATTCATGAAACGGCAGAGGATGCGAGAAGACTCGGGCGGCGGGCCCTGGCCTTGCCCACGGACATTACGGATTCGGAGCAGGTGAATGCCCTCATGGAGCGTACCCTCAAGGAATTCGGTGGCATTGACATCTTGGTGAATAATGCCGGGATCGCAAGGGGGATTGAGCCTTCCCCCAGGGATTCGAACCCTAAGGCCCCACCGGCCATCTGGGATTTGAGCGATGAGATGTGGCGCCAGGCTCTGGACACAAACCTCACGGGTGCCTTTTACTGTTGCAGGGCCGTTGCGAAACACATGCTCGAACGGGGAAGGGGAAAAGTGATCAACATCGCCTCCCTGGCGGGATTGCGGCCGGCCCGAAATCTTCTGACCTACTGTTCCGCGAAGGCGGGATTGATTATGTTAACCCGCGTACTGGCGGTTACCTGGGCGAGACAAAACATTCAGGTGAACAGTATTGCGCCCGGTGTTTTTGCCAATCCTGAGTCCGCAGCTGCCATTCTTGAGTTGCAGGCGAAACAGATTCCCATGGGGAGATGCGGCGAACCGGCGGAGATGGGATCCCTGGCGGTCTTTTTGGCGTCGGATGCCTCGGATTACGTCACGGGGGAGTGCTTTATACTCGATGGCGGGAGGCATGCAAGGTGTGCGCCGCAAGGATATGGTCCCGTTGTGGAAATGGAACAGAGCCGATGAAAACAAAGGAAAAGGCCAATGGTGTTGGACGAGTTCAAACTTAACGATCATGTTGCCGTCCTTGCGGGATGTGGTCGGCATCGTATGAAGGATTTGGCGCTGGCATTTACCGAAGCGGGGGCGGTCGTGGCGGTGACGGGACCAGACAGAGAGCAACTGGACGAAATCGTGGCGGGAACCATAGAGATGGGTCGGGAGGCAATGGCCATTCCCGCGGATTTGTCGAACCTGGGGGAGGTTCAAAGGGTAACGGAAAAAATCCTCCTTGAATTCGGAAGGGTGGACATCCTGGTTAACGATTTCAGTTCGGAATTCGGCAAACCCGTGCTTGAGACCGCTGAAGAAGAATGGATTCGGGTTATGGACGCGAATCTCAAAACGGTCTTTCTATGCTCGAAAATCATGGGGAAGCACATGGTTGAGCGGGAATCGGGCAGGATCATCAATATCGTTACGGGAGCGGCGGAGAGGGGGCTACCCAACAATACGGCCTACTGTGCCTGCATGGGAGGAATCGTTCAGTTCACCCGGGCCCTGGCGCTGGAATGGGCCCCGCACAATATAAAGGTCAATGGGGTGGGTGTGGGTTGGATGGCGGAATTGGCAAAACAGGAACCGAAAGACCCCGTCGGGCGCTATATTCCCATGGGACGTCGCACCAGGGGGGAAGATATCGCGCCCATGGTCGTGTTCCTTGCATCCGAGGCATCTTCCTATCTGTCGGGATGTATCTGTCATGTGGACGGGGGGTTGATGAACAGCTATTGATCCGGGATGAAAGAGATCTCGTAACCTACTTATATTAAAAATATTTGTCAGGGGTTTCAAAACGACAGGGAGGTGAAAACCACGGTGAAAACGTTGCCTGCCGCATTCATCAGAAGCGCGAACAAGCGCATGGGCAAGCCCTTCCTTTTCTTTAAAGAAGAGGGGCAATGGCGGACCGTTTCCTGGAACGAGGTGGCGGAAACGGTCAAATATCTGACGCTCGGCCTTTTGCAATTGGGCGTTAAGAAAGGTGACCGCATTTCAGCAATCTCGGAGACCCGTCCGGAGATGGCCTATGTGTGCCTGGCCGTGGCGGCCTCCGGTGCTATTTTTGCGCCCATCTACTACACCAACAGCCCTGGGGAATGTGCGCATATTCTCAAGGATTCAGGCGCGGGAATCGCCTATGCGGAAGACGAGGTCCAGTTGGAAAAGCTCAAAGTCGTATGGGAGCAGTGCCCGGTTCTTGAGCGGATCATCGTATATAAACTGTCCGCGCCGCAAAAAGACCCCCGGATCATGAGCCTCGAACAATTGATCGCCCTCGGGAAAGATGCGTTCGGGAAAAACGGAGACAAGGCATACCACGATCGCATTGCTTCGGTTGAACCCAAGGACCTTAGTGCAATCATCTATACCTCGGGTACCACTGGTCCGCCGAAGGGCGTGATGGACACCAATGAGGGGATTATCAGGAACATGGAAACCCTGGAGGAATTTTTCCCGGTTTCCGAGCACTCCAGGGGCATCAGCGCGCTTCCCATGGCCCACGGCATAGAACTGATGAACGGGCACTGGTATCACGTTTATTACGGTTTTCCACAAATCTACGCCCAATCCATACGAACCATTTACGATGACCTCTGTGAGATGCATCCTACCTTCTTCTTCATCCCTCCTCGCTTTTACGAAAAGGTCTACAACGAGATGATGGCCTTTTTTGAGGCGTGTCCGCCTTGGAAAAGGAAATTGTATCAGCGGTGTCTGGACGTGGGGACCCGATATCAGGATATGAAGGAGAACCATGAAAACGGAACCGTGCCGCTGTCACTGCGACGGGCCAATGATTTTGCGAATTTGATCCTTTTCAGCACCGTTCGCGGGAAAATGGGGGGTAAAATGGAGTGGGCGAGCAGCGGCGGAGCGCCCATCCAGCCCAAGATCCTCAACTTTTTCCGGGCATGCGGTTTGGGTGTTTACGAAGGCTTCGGACTCACCGAATCGCAGGGACTGATCGCCCTGAATCGCCCCGGCGCACGGAAAGTGGGAACGGTGGGGAAACCCTCGAAAGGTTTGGAATTGAAGTTCGATGATGATGGGGAAATTCTTGTGAAAGGCTGGGCCCGATCCGAGGGATATTGGAACAATCCGGAGGCCACGGCAGAGCTTTTCGAAGGCGGCTGGCTTCACACGGGGGACATGGGATACCTTGATGAAGACGGTTTCCTTCATATTTCCGGCCGCAAAAAGGAACTTATCATCACCTCAACCGGCAAGAACATCAGCCCCTCGAACATACAGGTTTTGTTGGAGACAAGTCCTTACATTTCCCAAACGGTTGTTTTCGGGGAAGGGAAGACCTATCTGACGGCCCTTGTGACCCTCGACGAGGAGAGGATCACTGAATATGCCCGTGACCACGATTTCCCCTTTTCCGATTTTGCCGACCTTACCCGTCACCCGGCCATAAGTGAATTGATCGACGCTGAAATCCGGACAAAGAACCGGGAATTGGCGCGTATTGAGCAGGTCAAGCAGTTCAAAATCCTCGATGATCAGTTCCGGCAGGACCGGGGTGAGGTGACGCCGACCATGAAGCTGAAAAGAAATGTCATTGAAAAACAATACAGGGAAGTTATTGCAACCATGTACGCCCAAAAGACGACAAATTAAGCGGTAAACCGCAGATCGGAGGAGAGAAATGAATTTTGAAACAATCATTTTTGAAAAGCACGACGGCGTGGGGAAGATCACTTTTAACAGACCCGAAGCCATGAACGCCCTCAACAAAAGAATGGTCATCGAGTTCGGCGAGGCTTTGGAGGATGCGGAGCTGGACCCCGAGATCCATATGATCGTGGTGACGGGTAAGGGTCGGGCCTTTTGCGCGGGTTTTGATTTGAAAATGGCGGGTAGCCCGGAAATGGCCACCATAAGCTCTCAAGAGAAGTGGTGCCGGTACTGCAACAGTGTGATGTTGGAGAGGATCGAAAACATGGGCAAGCCGGTTATTGCCGCGCTCAATGGATACACCCTTGCCGGGGGATTCGAGATCATGCTGGCGGCCGATTTGGTGATCGCTGCAGAAGATGCAATCATCGGAGACCAGCACATCAACGGCGGCTTTGTGGGTGCCGGCGGGGCACCGTATCGCCTGGGCCTGCTCATCGGGTTGCGCAAGGCAAAGGAGTTGGTGCTCACCGCCAAGAGGCTTACGGGCAAGGAAGCCGAGGCCATCGGGCTCGTCAATCGCGCGGTTCCGGCCGATCAACTGGATACGGCGGTGGGGGAGATGACGTCGCTGCTTGGCAGCTACAGCCCCACGGCTTTGCATTACACCAAAAAGATCATGAACCGCGCCATCTATATGGATGCTCCGGCGCGACTGGACCTGACACTGCTCTACGGGATGATGAACAATGCCTCCTATGATTATGCCGAAGGCATCAAGGCTTTTAACGAGAAGCGGAAGCCCTTGTTCAAGGGATTATAAAGAAAGGAAATCTCCATGGCAGGTCCACTGAAAGACATTAAGGTTCTGGATCTCACAAGGCACGCTCCGGGTCCCTATTGCACGATGATTCTGGGCGATCTGGGGGCGGATATACTAAGAGTCGAGGGGGCTGCCTCCGATCTGGTCGTCCCCGAGTTTCCTCCACCCAATTCTCCCTATGAGCCCTTCTGCCGCAATAAGAAGAGCATCATTCTCAATCTTAAAACGGATGAAGGCAGGGAAATTTTCTACAAACTGGCCGCACGGGCGGATGTGATTGTTGAAGGGTTCCGCCCCGGCGCGGTGGGCCGCCTGGGCGTTGATTACGATACCATCAAACGGTTCAATGAGGGTATCGTCTATTGTTCCATCACCGGTTATGGCCAGGATGGCCCCTACCGGGACCTGGTGGGGCATGACCTCAATTATCTTGCCCACGGCGGATTTCTGAGCATCCTCAAGGATCCCATGTCCATACCGGGAAATGTCGTGGGAGATCTGGTTTCGGGCGGAATGCAGGCGGTTATCGGGATCCTTTCGGCGCTTGTATGGAAACAGAAAACGGGCGAGGGTCAATTTATCGATATCGGCATGACGGACGGCATTGTCTCCTTAATCGGCCTCTACATCGCCAAGTACCTGGAGAAGGGGCGTTTGCCGGACGAAGAAGCCAGGGCCTCGGTGGGGGGAGCCCACTTTTATAACGTTTATCAGACGAAAGACGGCAAGTTTATCAGTATTGCCAGCGGTGAGGGGCGGTTTTTTGCGAATCTTTGCGGGAAACTGGGATGTGAACAATTCATCCCATACCAGTTTGACAGAAAGAAAGCACCGGAAATCAAGGAACACTTCACGCGAACATTTCTTACAAAGACCAGGGATGAATGGTTCGATATACTTTCGGAGAGCGAGACGGCGGTTGCAAAGGTCTTTGCAATCGATGAGCTTCTTTCCGATGCTCACGTGCTTCATCGTGGAATGATTGTGGAGTTGGAACATCCGGCACACGGCCGGGTGCGGCAGGCCGGTATTCCGATCAAGCTGTCGGCAACACCCGGCGAGATCCGAGACTTGGGTTCTCTACCGGGTGAAGACACGGCCCGGGTTCTTGCGGATTTGGGCTACGAGGAACGGGCCATCCGGGCACTGTCGGACAAGGGGGCCGTCACGCTGGCACGTTCCGGACAGAAAAGTCAAAGGGCGCACTCGATGCCCGACAAAGATCTCAGAAAGGAGCAATAGATGAACGACAATGAAAAGAAACGGATACCCATAGAGGAGGGGTTGTTTCATGTGCCCGACTCAGCGGACGACAAGCCCTATTTGATCGGATCCAAATGCGGCAGTTGCGGCAATGTTACCTTCCCCAAAAGAGAGATATGTCCCCGTTGCGTGAAGAGGGATACCATGGCGGAGTATCATATTTACGGAAAAGGCAAACTGAATACCTTCAGCATTGTCAATGCAGCCCTCCCGGGATTTAAGGCCCCTTCCATTCAGGCTTATGTCGATCTCGACGAGGGCCCCAGGATCTGGTCCCTTATCGTGGGGGTTGATCCCGATCCGGAGGCCCTGCGCATTGGCATGGAACTGGAACTGATTGTGGACACGGTACGGCAGGACCGTGAG
The DNA here is from genome assembly GCA_963663335.2 of Desulfatiglandales bacterium. Classification (GTDB taxonomy): domain Bacteria; phylum Desulfobacterota; class DSM-4660; order Desulfatiglandales; family Desulfatiglandaceae; genus NaphS2. Next base: position 1,225,576 of record CAXXLN010000003.1, read on the forward strand.
GGCAATGATTACATAAGTTACCAGTACAGACCTGTAAATCCATAATCTAAGGAGAGGCAGATGAGAGAGGTATCAATTATAGGCGTCGGTATGACGCGGTTTGGAAAATGGCTCGAAAGAAGTATGGAGGATCTGGGCCGGGAGGCCATATGGAATGCCATCGAGGATTCGGGAGTGCCCGCAAAGGATATTCAGGTGGCCTATGTGGGGAACGGCCTTGCCCCCCAGCTTACGGAGTTGAAGGGAACCATCGGACAGCATGTGCTGACCCAGGCGGGTTTGTTCGGCATGCCGGTGATCAATGTGGAAAACGCTTGCAGCAGCGGTTCCACCGCACTGAGGGGTGCATTCCTGGAAGTGGCGTCGGGAAACTGTGACGTTGCCCTTGCTCTCGGCGTAGAAAAGCTTTTCTGCGGCGACACGGCACGATCGGCGGCGGCCATGGCCCAGGGTACGTCTCTGGCAAAGCTGGGCTTCATGTTCGTGGGGCTTTACTCCATGCAGCTGCGGCGTTGGGTGGAAAGGTCCGGGGTTACGAAGAAGCAGTTCGCCAAAGTGGTGGTGAAGAACTCTTACAACGGTTCGCTGAATCCGTACGCTCAGTTCCGCAAGCCTCTCACCGTGGAACAGGTTTTGGGCTCCCGGGTGATTGCGGAGCCGCTCACCCAATTCATGTGTTCCACCATGGGAGATGGGGCCGCGGCGGCGATTGTCTGTGCGAAAGAGCTGGCCCCCCGGTACACGTCGAAACCCCTTGTGGATATCGCGGCCTGCGAGCTCGTCTCCGGAACATTCACCTTTCCGGGCGAAGAACATGAGGCGATTACGAAGCGTGCCGCGAAGCGCGCCTACGAGAAAGCCGGAATAGGCCCCGAGGATGTGAACGTGGCCGAGGTCCACGACGGCATGGCACCGGCGGAGCTGCTTTTGTACGAGGAGTTGGGCTTCTGCGGGGACGGCGAAGCGGGGCGCATGATCGACGAAGGTAATACCACATTAACGGGGAACATTCCGGTCAACCCGAGCGGCGGTTTGGCGGCCAAGGGACATCCCGTGGGCGCCACGGGTCTGGCCCAGATTACGGAGGTTGTCTGGCAGATGAGGGGCGAGGCGGGGGAACGACAGGTTGGAAACAAACCCAAAGTCGGCCTTACCGAGAATGCGGGCGGATGGTCTTCTGATGACAATGCCGCATGCGCGGTGACAATATTGAAGAGATAGGGAAAGGAGTGAAAAGATGGAGATCAAGAAGGTAGGTGTCGTCGGATGTGGAATCATGGGTGCTGGTATTGCGCACAACTGTGCTCAGTCCGGGTATCAGGTTGTGGTTTCGGATGTCAGCCGGGAAGCCATCGACAAAGGGTTGAAGGTGGTGTCGTCCTCACTCAAGAGGGCCGTGGATAAGGGAAAGATCTCACAGAATGAAATGGATGGGGTCATCAATCGTATCAAAAGCACCACCGACATGAATGATTTTTCGGATTGCGATCTGGTCATCGAAGCGGTCACCGAAGACCTGGAACTGAAGAAAGGGATCTTCGCAAAACTTGACACCATTTGTCCACCCCACGCAATTCTTGCCACAAACACGTCGGTGCTCTCCGTTACCGATATTGCCGTTGCCACGAAACGGCCGGAAAAGGTGGTGGGAATGCACTTTGCCAATCCCGTTCCGGTCATGAAAATACTGGAGATGGTGAAGACCATCGCGACCAGCGATGAGGTACTTGTCGTTGTCAAGTCCTTCGGGGAATCCATCGGAAAGCGAATCGTAATGGCAAAGGATGCGGCCGGCTTCATATCGAACCGTATCCTCACGCCCTTCTTGTTGAATGCAATTCGTATGTTGGAATCCGGTTTTGCCTCGGCGGAAGATATCGATACCCTCCATACGCTGGGGCTCGGACATCCCATGGGCCCTTTAACGCTTCTCGACCTCATCGGCATCGACACGGTCTATCGCGGGGCGAGCGCCATTTACGACGAACTGAAAGATCCTCAGTACAACCCGCCTACCCTCATGCGGAAGCTCGTGGCCATGGGTTGGCACGGCAGGAAGACGGGGAAGGGGTTCTATGATTACAAAACGGGTGCGTGAGGCGCCGTTGGATGTGATGTATAACAAAATGTCTGGAAAGTGAGGTGATAGTCAGCAAGAAAATGTGGAAGATGTGATACAGGTCCCTAAGATGAACACCAAAATAAGAGGAGATATGGCATGAAAGCATCAAGGATATGCGTTGTTTTATTGGCGGCGTTGGTTATTACTTTTTTGCCTTTGACGACATTGGCTCAATCGACGGGTTCTTCCAAGCCCATAGAATTGAGATTGGCTCACATGATGCCCGTGGGTTCGCCCTCTGACAAGCATATCAGACTGTGGGCAAAAAAAGTGGCTGAAGAGAGCAAAGGGAAACTCAAGATTCGGATTTTCCCCGCAAATACATTAATTCCCGGGCCTGAGATATATGACGCCGTGAAGAAAGGTACCGTCGACCTGGGTCTTTCCTGGCGGTATAAACCGGAAGGTTATACCATGGGCGTCGCCCTTCCTCTTATACTGGGAGCACCGGATACGGTTACCGGAAGCCTCATATATGACGACATATGGAAGAAATTCCCGAAGGAGATGGGGAAGGAGTGGGATGATGTCAAGGTCCTGTATCTAGTCGCCAGCGTACCCAATCATATTGCCTCCAGGAAAGAGCTGCGTCGATGCGAGGACATCAAGGGGCAGCAAATCAGGGTGCCGGCACCGCAAGCAGCCTTTCTTGTTAAGGAGCTTGGCGGCGTGCCCGTATTCATGTCATCCGGCGATTTTATCGTCGGCCTGGACAAGGGCACGGTGGACGGCGCCATATTGCTCTCGTGCATGGTGGCCGATTACAAACTGGGTGGAAAGATCAAACAGATTCTGATGAACCCTCTGGGCGTGGCGGGTCCCGTCTTTCTCGCCATGAACAAAGATTCCTATGATAAGTTGCCGCCGGATCTGAAGGAGGTGATGGATAAGACTACCGCATGGGCAAAAGAAGACGCCATCAAAAGTTGGGCCGGGACGCTGGACAAATCCAAGAAATATTTCAAGGCGAGCGGTATTGAAATGATTTATCTTACGGGCGAAGAAGAAAAAAAGCTCATGAGCGCTTATAACACCATGTGTGATGAGACCGGGAAAGCTCTCGATGCAAAGGGATATCCCGGAACCGAGTTGGTTGAATTCATAAGGGAACGGGTGAAACATTACGCCAAGTAGTGGCAGACTGCTCGAATGAGTGCCCGCGAGCGGTATGACGCGGGCGCCCTTTCGGGCATTGATGGATTTCTTGCTCCGGACAAAAGGAGGAATCATGCGCCGAGCTATCGGTTCGAACCTCATTACTGCTTTGACCGCAATTTTACATATCGTTGCGGCTTTCGCTCTCGTGTCCATGATGATGGTTATCGTTGCAAACATCATCGGCAGGATCTTCTTCAGATCTCCAGTGGCAGGGACGCTGGAGATCGTCGGTTTTGCCGGCGTTGTCGTTGCCGCCATAGCCGTTGTCTTTACCGAACGTGGCCACGGGAACGTCTTTGTCGATGTGGTTGTGACACGTTTGCCTCCTCGTCTCCAGAGAATTTTCAGGAGTATCACCTATCTCTTGAGTTTTGGGGCTGCCTGTATCCTCTTCTGGGCGGTACTCCTATCCGCCGTCGAGTGGTACAAGACGGGAGAGGCCACGTTAATGTTGGGTATCCGGCATTTTCCCTTCGGATTCATCTGGGCGGGGGGGCTTTTTTGCCTCTGTGTTCTGCTTTTCAAGCATTTTATCGGAACCCTGGCCAGGAGGGGTGGAAAATGAGTGAGATTGCGATCGGGGTGATCGGCATTGCCGTTCTTCTCGTATTGATGGCAGCGGGCATGCACATAGGCTTCGCTATGTTGCTCGTCGGTTTCTCAGGTTTCAGCTATCTTGCCAACTTCGACGGCGCCTTTCACATATTGACAATGGTTCCCTACGGGACCATATCCAATTATGATCTCTGCGTCATTCCCCTTTTCTTTTTCATGGCGTCTATCTGCCTTGTGGCCGGGCTGGGAAGGAGTCTGTTCAAGCTCATCTATGTCTGGACGGGGCGTATCCCGGGAGGGCTTGCGGTGGCCACCATCGGGGCGTGCGCCTTCTTCGCGGCGGCCAGTGCTTCCACCGTCGCGACGGCCGCTACCATGGGCAAAGTGGCGATACCGGAGATGAAGGCCTACAAGTACGATACCGGGCTCGCCTGCGGGTGCGTTGCCGCCGGCGGAACCTTGGGCATCCTCATTCCCCCGAGTGGCATCCTCATCGTCTACGGCATTATGACGGAGCAGTCCATCGGCAAACTTTTCATTGCGGGGATTATACCGGGGATAATTCTTACCCTGCTGTTCATGGGGGTAACCTTCCTCTGGGCTTCTTTTAAGCCTGGAATTGCGCCCGCCGGAAGGGGGACCACGCTTAAAGAAAAGCTTTTGGCCTTTGGCGAGTCCGGGGAGATGGTTGCTTTGCTGCTTTTCATTATTGCGGGGCTTATCATCGGCTGGTTCACCCCTACCGAAGCCGGAGCGGCCGGTGCATTCGGAGCCATTGTTCTGTCCCTTATCCGGAGACGACTGACCTTCCGGGGGTTCGTGGAGGCGTTTATGGACACGCTCATAGGTTCCGGCATGATCTTCATTATCATGATCGGCGCCCTCGTCTTCAACGCCTTCCTCGCGGTGAGCACGATCCCCATGGAGTTGGCCAGCTGGGTCACCGATCTGGACCTTTCCCCTATGGTAACCCTGCTGATTATCATATTCACGTATCTCGTTCTCGGTTGTTTTATCGACGCTTTTTCCATGGTCCTCCTGACCGTACCCATCTTCGTCCCCGTTATCGTGGCGTTAGGCTTCGATCCCATCTGGTTCGGAATCATCACGGTGCTTGTGGTGGAAATGGCACTGATTACACCACCCGTCGGGATGAACGTATATGTGATTTCGGGGATCGCGAAAGATGTGCCGTTGGAGAAAATCTTCAGCGGCGTGATGCCCTATCTGTTGATGATGGTGGTTATTGTCGTTCTGCTTATTGTGTTTCCCGGTTTGACACTGTTCCTGATCCGATGAAATGGTAAGGCAAGAGGAATCATATCTCAGACATTCGCAGCGCGTTTCAAGGACAAATTTTTGAAAGGAGTTGAATAATGTACCCAATACAAACGGAGATCGAGACGTGTCTGACCTCTCTTAGAAAGCGTCATATCAACGGAATTTTCGCCCGGGATCCGGAGGAGGCGGCTAGCCGGATTCTGAGCTTGATTCCACGCGAGGCAACCGTTGGAATGGGAGACTCCAGTACCGTCAGACGGCTTGATATTGTGAAGCGGCTTATGGAAAGAGGAACCAGGGTTCTGGATCCCTTCAAACCTCAAGGAGCTCAAATAAGTCCGGAAGACGCCCATGATTATACTGAGAGGATTTCCAGGGAAGCAACGCTTTGCGATGTATTCCTGGCCGGCACCAACGCCCTTACCCGGGATGGTCGACTGGTCAATGTGGATGCCGTTGGAAACAGGGTGGCGGGCATGTTCTGGGGGCACTCCATTTCCATTATTGTGGTGGGCAGGAACAAGATCGTCAGGGATTTGGAGGCGGCTTTTGACCGGATCAGAAATACCATTGCACCCATGCATAGTTACACAAAGACGAAAGAATCAGGGGGAAGAAAAGCGGGGACTCCGTGCGCCATAACCGGTGAATGCAATGACTGCAAGGCCGTTGACAGGAAGTGCAACATCTTCACCATCATCGAAAGCAAGCCCCTTCGAACGACCCTGAATGTTGTCATTGTAAATGAAGACCTGGGGCTGGGCTGGGATCCTGCCTGGTCGGAGGACCGTATTGGGCAGATTATGGATAACCATAAGAAATACCTTTGGAAGCCAAGATTCGATGTTCAATAATTACGGGGGAAATCCGCGGCGGTTTTCACACTGAATTTGACCAATAATCACGGGATTGGGAGGAGAGAACGGTATGACAATGAATTTGGGCCTGCACTTGAAACGGTCGGCACTCTGGTTTTCCGAAAGAACCGCGGTGGTTGAAAACGGAAAGACATGGACCTATGGGGCGTTTAACGAAAGGGTGAACCGGCTGTCAAATGCCTTGTTGTCGCTGGGCCTAACAAAGGGGGATCGGGTGGCGCTGTTTTCAACCAACGGGCACCAGCTCTTGGAAGGGGCCTTTGCCTGTTACAAGGCCGGCCTGGCGGAGGTTCCGCTGAATGCAAGAATCTCCATGGCGGAACTGGTTCATATAATGAACAACTCCGGCGCGAAGGCCCTGATTTCGGGGGATGATTTCAGCGCCGGCGTTCAAGGGGTCCGCTCCCAAATTCCATCCGTGCTCCATCTTATCGTATTTTCGAATCCGCCGGAAGGTATGCTGGATTACGAAGAACTCCTCCGGAGCGGGTCGCCCGAAGAGCCCATTGCGGACGTGGGTCCGGATGATCTCGCCTCCCTGAACTATACCTCCGGAACTTCCGGAAAACTGAAGGCGGCCATGTTGAGCCATCGTAACCGCATTTCGCAGGCCAAAAAGCATCTCCTCATGTCGGGCATCGACATTGATCGGAACAGTGTCATGTGTCACGTGGCGCCGGTTACGCACTCGGGTTCCAGCATGGTCCTGCCGATTTTCTGGAGGGGCGGCCGCCATCTGATCCTCCCGGGGTTCGACGTCCGGACCCTCTTGGAGACCATCCTAAAGGAGCGCGTCACCCACCTGCTCCTTGTCCCGACCATGATCAATTTCATCATGGCTTTCGAGGATCTGGGGAAATACGATTTGAGCAGTATCCGGACTATCCTGTATGCGGCCTCCCCCATGCCGGCGGAACGGATCAGGCGGGCCATTGATATTTTCGGACCCGTCCTGATGCAGTCCTATGGCCTGACGGAGGCATCCTCGGGAATCACCTGCCTTTCAAAAAACGATCATCTTCTTGACGAGGAGCCGAAAGGGCTCAAACGTCTTGCTTCGGCCGGGTTGCCCATTATCGAGTGTGAGGTGCGCATCGTCAATGCCCACGGGGATGATGTCAAGCCCGGGGAAGTGGGGGAAATCGTGGAGCGGGGCGACGACACCATGATGGGTTACTGGAAGGATCCGGAACTGACCGCCGAGACCCTTCGGGACGGCTGGGTTCATACGAAGGATATGGCCACCGTGGACGAGGACGGATACATCTATATCGTGGACCGGAAATTCGACATGATCATCAGCGGCGGATTCAATATATACCCGTCGGAGGTGGAAAGCGCTCTTTACGAGCACCCTGCGGTTTTCGAGGCCGTGGCCATCGGGGTCCCCGATGATCAGTGGGGGGAGTCGGTGAAGGCGGTAGTCGTGCTCAGGGAAGGAACGAGCGCGACCGAAGAGGAATTGATCGACCACTGCAAGGCCCGTATATCGAGTTACAAGAAACCCAAATTCATCGAATTTGTCGCTGAAATTCCGAAAAATCCCAATGGAAAGATCCTGAGAAGGAAACTGCGGGAGAAATACTGGGTCGACAAGAGTCGCATGGTACAATGAAAAGGGACCATAGATGCCCATAAAACCATTTCCGGAGATAAAGGGCATTCATGCTTTTGCCTTGCCTATTTCCGATCCGCCGGATTTGATGACCGTCAATCTGTACGCCGTGGGAAAAGATCCGGTAACCCTTGTTGATGCTGGCTTTCGTGGGGCGGCATCAATGATGTCCCTCAAGGAGAGATTCAGCAGGGCGGGTTTGTCCATCGGAGACATTGGCAGAATCCTTTTTACCCATGGTCACCCCGATCATGTGGGAATGGCCGCCTCCATCCGTAAAGAGGCCGGGCATCCGGTCGAGTGTTTCATTCATGCCGAGGATCAATGGCAACTGGTCCGTGGCGGCATGCGGGAAGTGCTCCGGAGTGAAGAAGCGGAAATGCTCTTGGCCGGCGCCGGGATCCCGGAAGAAGAAACGGAAAGAATCAAAGCGCACTTTCTTTCATATGAGGAATTTCATGATCCCGTGGAGGATGTCTCCCTGATGGAGGACGGCGATGCGTTTTTGGGTGATGGATACTGTCTTAGGGTGCGCCATACGCCGGGGCATACCGCCGGCAGCTGCTGCATTTATGAGGAAGTGCAAGAGATATTGTTCAGCGGTGACCATATCCTTAAGGAGATTACCCCCAATCCCCTCATCGAGCTGAATCGGAGCAGCCTCCGGGATCCCGGATACCAGAGTCTCAATGCCTATATGCGTTCCCTGGAAAAACTCAAGCGACTCCATGTACGATTCGTATTTCCGGGCCATGGGGAGTATCTGGAAAATATGAAAGGTGTCATTGACTCATATAAGGTTCACCACCGGCAACGGATGGATCTCATATGGAACCAACTGAAAGAAAGCCCCCGGACGGTCTATGACATGATTCCGAGTGTGTTTCCCCATATGCCGGAAAATGACACCTTTTTGGCGATGTCCGAAATTATCACCCATCTGGAGATCCTGATCAACGAGGGAAGGGCAATGCTCGTTGAATCCGGGCCTCCGGCGCTATATCTGGCTTTGTGATAATCCACGTATTTTGCATCAGAATCAGGAGGTGAACATGCATAAATTGTTAACAGATTCCCCGGGAGAAAAAATGCTCCTTCTGGGAAACGAGGCGGTTGCCAGGGGCGCCCTGGAAGCCGGCCTGGCCTTTGCGACCTGTTATCCCGGAACGCCGTCTTCGGAAATTCCCGAACAGTTCTTTAACATCGGCAAGGAGTCGGATCTCTATTTCGAATACTCCGTCAACGAAAAGGTGGCCTTGGAAGTGGCGGCCGGAGCGGCCATTTCGGGTTTGAGGACCATGGTGACCATGAAGCACGTTGGACTGAACGTGGCGTCCGATCCTCTTATGACCCTGGCATACACTGGCGTAAAAGGCGGAATGGTCATTGTTAATGCGGATGATCCCTATCTGTTTTCAAGCCAGAACGAGCAGGACAATCGAATCTATTCCAGAATATCGTTCCTGCCCATGTTGGAGCCCACCAACGCCCAGGAGATGAAGGATTGGACGGCCGCCTCATTCGACATTTCCGAAGCACTGGAATTGCCGGTCATCCTGAGAACAACGACCCGGCTCGCCCATGTTCGAGAGCCCGTGACGTTGGGTGAAATGAGGCCAAGAAAAACCAGGGCCGTATTCGAGAAGGATCCGACCCGTTATGTATGCGTGCCGGCCGTTTCCAGAAAACTCCATAAATTGCTTGTGGAGAAAGTCCATCGTGCACGCAACATGGCCGAGGAATCCCCTTTTAATGAAATCATCGGAAGCGGTGAATTGGGGATCGTGGCCAATGGCGTGAGCTTCAATTACGTGCAGGACGCGGTGGCCGATCTCGGTATCGAAAGGAAGACAAGCATTCTCAAACTGGGGTTTTCCTACCCCATGCCCGAAGCATTATGTGTCCGGTTCATGGAGAACTGCAAGCGCATCCTGGTGGTGGAAGAGTTGGAGCCTGTCATGGAAAACGATCTTCGTTCCATGGCCCAAAAGGAGGGGATCGATGTGAAAATAGAAGGGAAGGGCATGTCCCGGCTTTCACGGCTCTACGAGTACGACCCTCGCATGGTGAGAGAGGCCCTCTCCCGGTTCTGCGATGTTCCCTTCAAGGGGCCCGAGCTTCTGGATGTGTCGGAATATTCCGATCTCCCTTCAAGACCGCCGACCCTGTGTTCGGGGTGCCCTCACAGGGCCACATTCTATGCCGTCGGTCAGGTCTATCCTGAAGACGCCATCCATGCCACGGATATCGGCTGTTATGCATTGGGTGCCATGCCGCCTCTTTCGGTGGGCGATATGTCTATCTGCATGGGATCATCGGTGAGTTCCGCCTGCGGTTTCTCAAAGGCCACCCATCAGAAAGTCGCCGCGTTTATCGGCGATTCCACCTTTTTTCATTCAGGGGTAACGGGCCTGATCAACGCGGTGCACAACAACCACAAGTTCACCCTTGTCATCATGGATAACGGCACCACGGCCATGACGGGACATCAGCCGAATCCCGGTGTGGATGGAAAGGCCATGCACATAGAGCGGACCCGGGTATCCATCGAGGCGGTCGTAAGGGGCTGCGGGGTCAAAGATGTGCACATGGTGAATCCTTTGAACACAAAGAAAACAAAAGAAGCCCTTTTGGCCTCCATGGAATATGACGGGATATCCGTCATCATATCCGAGGGCATCTGCCCGTTGTTTGCCAAGAGCATTGGAAAGGGAAAGAATCGGAATTCTTTTTATGTGGACACAGACCGATGCCGAAATCATCGCGACTGTATCATGCTGCTGGCCTGTCCGGCCATGTTCCTGGGAGGGGAACAGGTGGAGATCAACCAGAGTCTTTGTATCGGCTGTTCGGTTTGCGCGCAGGTCTGTCCTGAAGGCGCCATCAAACCGTTCAAGTCCTAATGGGGGCGAAAATGGAAAATGCAAGGTGTATATTTGTCGGTGTGGGAGGTCAGGGAAATCTTCTTGCCTCCAAATTGCTGGGGGAGGCGGCCCTTTCCGCCGGAATTCCGGTAGTGGTCAGCGAGATTCATGGTATGGCTCAACGGGGGGGCGTTGTTGAATCCGCGGTCCTCTTGGGGTCTGCAAAGAGCCCCATCGTCTCCGAAGGGGAGGCGGACGTCCTGATAAGCTTTGAACCTTTGGAGACCATGAGGCTCTTGGGCAAATGCAATAAAGACACAACCGTTATTACGAACGTGCAGCCGCTTCCGCCGTATACCGTGTCCATCGGTCAGGGCGCATACCCGCCCATTGACGAAATGTTAAAGAAGATTAAAACCAAGGTGAATCATGTGATTCCTCTGCGTGGGAATGATCTTGCGGAGAAAGCAGGAAACGGTCTTTCTCTGAATATGGTCATGCTCGGGGCTCTCATCGGATCGGACTGTATCCCGGTGAACGCGGAAAGGATGAGAGAGACGATCTCGAATCATACCAAAAAGGCTTTTCTTGCATCCAATATCAAGGCATTTGATCTTGGGTTGGAAGATGGAAAACACTCAGCTATATCAACAAAGGCGGTATAAATCATGGATGATCTTAGAATTGCAGTGGTCGGTATCGGTGCAACGGGTGCCGTCCTGGCGGCAGCCCTGCTGAAGCAGGATCCCGATACCATGTTGGTGGATCCCAGACCCGGTTTGGGGGAGGAGGTTCGGAAAAACGGACTCACCATCTCAGGGGAACTTTCCTACCATGTACAGGTTCGGAATTTTTTCGAGCGGATTGAAGAGATGAAAGAGCGTCGTCCCAATCTCATATTCGTCTCCACCAAGACCTTCCACCTCCCTTCGGTTCTGGAAGCGTTAAAAGAGGTATACGAGGAGGGAACCAGTATCGTCAGCACCCATAACGGTCTGGGGACGGAGGATCTCATTGCGGAAAACTTCGAAGCCGGAGCGGCGTTTCGGATGTCCCTCAATTTCGGCGTTGCACTGAAAGGACCCTGCGAGGTCGAAATGGCCTTTTTCAATCGTCCCAATCATCTGGGCGCTTTGATCCCCGAAAACCGGGAAACCGGTTTGAAGATCGCCGATCTGTTTACCGCGGGCGGTCTGGACACGGCGTTTGTGGATGACATCAAACTGTATGTCTGGAAAAAGATGATCATGAAATGCACCATGGCCTCCATATGCGCCGTAACGGACAGAACCATCAAGGACGCCCTTTCCTTTCCTCCTACCCGGGAAATTGCCGATGCCTCTTTCCGGGAGGTGCTGGCCGTGGCCAAAGCCAAGGGATATGACCTGGGGGAAGATTATCTGACCCAGGCCTTTGCCTATCTTGAAAAAGTGGGGATCCACAAAGATTCCATGTGTGTTGATATTGCCAACAGGACACGGACGGAAATTGATTTCCTGGGAGGGAAAGTGGTGGAATACGGTAAAGAGACCGGCGTCCCCACACCATCCTACGCCACCATGGCGAATCTGGTGAGGGCGATGGAAGACCAATATTTGGGGTAGCCGTTAACAGGCTTTCCCGTGCGAGGAGTTCTTGGTATGACGCGAAGTAAATGGATGCACGTGGGTGATATCCTGAAAATGAACGCCTTCAACCATCCTGTTAAGTTGGGATGGCAGGACAAAAACAGGGAATTCACCTTTTTAGAGTGGAATGACCGGGCCTGCCGCTTTTCAAACGGTTTGAAGGACCTGGGTGTGGGGTACAAGGACGCGTTTGCCGTCCTCTGCCTACAACCGCGGGTGAGTGGATGGATATCTTTGCCGGGTGCGCCAAAGGGGGGCAGGTGGTGGTGCCCGTCATGTTTCGATCTGGCAGGTCCCTGAAATTGAATACATCGTGAATCATGCGGAATGCAAGGGGATGATCGTGGAGGCGCCCTTCGTGGAGCTGATCGACGGCATCAAAGACAGGTTGAACGTCCCGAAGGATGCCTTCATCTATTTGGGGCGGGGGCCTGTCCCTGACGGATATGTGGGGTATGAAACGTTGCTTGAGGAGTCTTCTCCCGAACCGCCCGAGCGGCTGATCTACGGGGACGATGTGTGGAACATCATGTACACCTCGGGCACAACCGGGCGGCCCAAGGGGGTGGTGCGGACCCATGAGAGTCATATCTCCCACTATCTGTTGAGCAACATCAACATGGGGGTGCGCCCCACGGACAAGGTGATGCTCGTCATGCCCATGTGTCACGTGAACTCCATACAATACTCTTTTCCCTACACCCTGATGACTGCGCCGGTGTTTGTCTACAACATGGTCAGTTTCGATCCGGAGGATCTGCTCACCACCATTGATAAATATCAGATCACGTATACCTCCCTGGTTCCCACCCATTACCGCATGATTCTGGATCTTCCGGAAGAGATCAAAAAAAGCAAAAATGTCTCCTCCATTCGACAGTTACTCGTCTCTTCCGCGCCGGCCACCAAGGACCTGAAACTGGCCATCATGGACTATTTCAAGAACGCGGAGCTCTGGGAGGCCTACGGGAGTACGGAAGGAGGCCTGGGAACGCTCTTGAGACCCGAGGATCAGTTCAAGAAACTGGGGTCCATCGGCAAGGAGATTTTCGGGTCGGACCGCATCAAACTCCTGGACGAGGATCGAAATGAGGTCCCCGAGGGGGAAGTGGGTGAACTCTTTTACCGGGCCCCTTGTGTTTTCAAGGAGTATTTCAAGGATCCGGAAAAGACAAAAGAGGCTTTCGAAGGAGAGTGGTTCTCAGCCGGGGATATGGCCAGACGGGACGCCGACGGCTACTACACCCTGGTGGATCGGAAAGCCAATATGATCATTACGGGAGGCGAAAACGTCTACCCTTCGGAAGTGGAAAACGTGCTCCGGGAGCATGACGCCGTGAAGGAAGTGGCGGTGATCGGTGTGCCCGACGAGAAATGGGGGGAAAAGATCAAGGCGGTCGTGGTCTTAAACGACGGCCATGAGGTGGGGGAGGGCCTGGCCCGGGAAATCATCGATTTTTGCCGGGACAAGATCGCGGGGTACAAACGGCCGAAGAGCATCGATTTCATAGAAGAGGCGGAAATGCCCACGACCGCCACGGGAAAAATACTCCACAGAACGCTGAAAAGCCATTACGGAGAAAAGACCGATTCCTGAGAAACCGTAGCGGCCATTGCACCTCTATCTCACGGGAAATCCAAAAGACATTCGAGTTCTACGCTTCAAGGGTCGTCCCAAAACCCTATTTTCCCGCACTTCCTCTATATTCGTCCATATTTCCCTTGACTTACTTCTTGTTTCACCTATGATTCCCAGTAATTAAGACCTAACCATGAACCTGCCTGCAAGAGGTTCTCCCATGGAGTATCCTCTCGAATAAACCGGCAGGAACGATGTCGGACCAGCCGGTCATAGACGCACGGCGTTTGATGACCGGCCGGTTTTTTTAGAGCGCCACCCCTTCTCATAAACAATTGAAGGTTAAAGCATGAAACCGCCCAGACAAATCGCCTTTGGATATTCCACCCGATGCAATATGAAATGTGGCCACTGTGTGGCGGCGGAGGGTTCCCCCGGAGCGGACAAGATGAATTCTGTCCGCGCAAAAGAAATCATCGAAGAAATGGCTGACGTCGGTGTGACCGGGATCAGCTTTACGGCCGGAGAACCGCTTCTGTTTAAGGATGATCTCTTCGGCTTGATACGGGTCTGCAGACAGAACCGGATATATACGAGGGTGGTCACCAACGGATTCTGGGCGCACGGACCGGATCATGCAGAAAAAACGGTATCCGCATTGGTTGAAAGCGGGCTCTCCCAGATGAGGCTCAGCACCAGCCGTTGGCACCAGGAAAATGTGAAACCGGAAAGCATTCTTCGTGCGGCTGACGCTTGCATGAAACAGGGGCTGGACTATTTTGTTTCTTTTATTACTGATTTTTCGGGGGAGGATGATACCCTAGAGGCATTTTTGCAGGAACATCAGCTGCGGTATTTTCCGGAGCCCATGATCTATTTCGGGAGGGCGGAAGGTTTCGATCGGAAACGGATCTTTACGGATTATTATCCCAACCGCTGTCCCATGAATGCTTATCTTTCTCCCAATGAGGATATGTATGCCTGCTGTGACGCCGGAAACCGATTTTCAGAAACCGGTTTTTTATATCTTGGCAATTTAAGGCGGCAATCCGTGGATGAGTTGTTTAAAAAGAAAGAACAGCATCGGCTTTACCACATGATTCGCACCATGGGGCTCACCCCCATGGCTTCTTTTTTGGGGTACAAGGCCAGTGAAATTGTACGCTACCGCAAATGCGAATTGTGTGAAATGCTGTTCAATTCAAAGGAGAACCTGAAAAAACTGGAGAAAGGCGTAGCGAACATCTTGACGGTGACATAGATCTCTTTTTACTTGAAACCATATGTGTCACCCTATAGACTGATGACGCTTTCCGTATGAGGAGTCTCCGCCTGTATCGATAGTTATTTTCTGAAATGGATGATTTTCCCCGAGGTATGTTCTGTAACGATTGGAAATAATGGATGGAAGAATCGCGGCGGAACCCGTTATTGAAAGTCACCTTCAAGGAAACCTCGGAGATCATGCCCTTTCTTTATACCATGCCCCCGTCGTTCCTGGGCAGGAACAGGGTTAACCGGTTAAAGAGACTCTTCGAAATAGCGCCCGCATATGCCTGCCTGGATCTGTTTGACGCAACCATTGGTGATCTACGCGAAAAAATATTTGCCGCCGGGTTTGATACGGCCCGAAAAAAGGCCGCGGAAGCAGCACTTCCTCGAATCACGCATCCCCTGGATCTGGAAGATTACCCTGATCAAGACCTGATCGACCTCGCCCATGCCGTGGGGCTTCTTGAAAGTGCCCGCTGGGAAGAGATCCGCCGATGCCGGCAGGCCATTCAAGATATCCGGCGGGGCAATGGCAAGGATGAAATGCGGGAAGAGGCGGTCATTTCTTTCTGTCAGGCATGCGTGCGGGTCCTATTGAACGGGGAGGTGATCCCGTCGGGCGTGGTGGGGCAACAGGAGAAGGAAAGAGGGGACCCGGCGCCTGCTTCGTTGGAAACGGTCTTTGAATCCATCCTTGACGCCATGCCGGAGATGGTCGTCTATTATGATGACGAACTGAAGGTCATATGGGCCAACCGGGCCGCCGCGGAACGTGTCGGACTTAATCGGGAAGAGATGTTCGGGAAGGATTTTTACAGTGTGGGCTGCGAACAAGAAGAACCCTGCGAAGGATGCCCGGTTGAAAAGGGCCTTTCATCCGAGTACGTAGAGGTCATCGAAAGCAACCTGTTTATTGGGCGTTTGTTCTTTACGCGGTCCCTGCCGGTTTTCCGTCGTGGTGAAAGAATGCCGGGCAGGCTTCTGGTGGCCCAGGATATATCGGGCCTGGGCAATCGATTCGGTGTGACCGACATCTTAAACGATATCTCAGAGATTTTTCATTCTCCTAAACCCCTTTCGGAAATGTGTGAGGAAGTGGTCAAAACCATCGCTTCAAGGTTTGAGTTTCCCGCGGGTTACATCACCTTGTACGATGGGGAAAACAGAGAAGTTGTCAATCTGGGCGAGGTTGATTTTTCAGGGAAATTTCTTCCTCTGGCAAAACGTCTTCCCCCCTCCGGATCCTTTACCGCAAAGGTAATGGAGGAAGGAAAAATCATCAATGTGACCGGATTGAGCAAAATGGAGGAGTTTGCGGGATATGCCCTCAAAGAGGCGGGGGCGGAAACCGTGCTTGCAGCGCCCTTGAATGTTGAGGGAAATACCATCGGGGGAGTGGTCCTCATCGATGATGTGGAGCGCCTGGAAAGTAATCTGATGGTTGAAGGGCTTCAGGCCGTTGCCAATCGCCTTGGCGCGGAAATCAACAGACGGCAGACCGAAAAGAAGCTGGAGGCGGAACGGAATTTTACCATGGCCGTCCTGAATAACGCCGGCCCGCTCATCATGGTCCTGGATCTGGACGGTCATATCGTCCGTTTTAACAGGGCCTGTGAAAAGTTGACCGGTCATTCCTTTCAGAAAGCGGCGGGCAGACCGGTTTGGGAATTGCTTTCGAACCGTGGGGAGATTGACTTCATTCGAAAAATGTTTCCCCTCACCCGGGAAACGGCGTCGGGGACTTCCTTTGAAAATCGCTGGATCACGGGAGACGGGCAGGAACGGCTCATCTCCTGGACCAACAGCATCATGGGAAATCCGAAGGAAAAAAGTGTGCACGTCGTCTGTATCGGGATCGACATCACGGATCGTCGAAAGGCAGAAGAAGAAGCCGAACTTCGACGCCGGCAGCTTCTGGAAGCGGACAAGATGGCTTCCCTGGGCGTACTGGCATCCGGGGTGGCCCATGAGATAAACAATCCCAACAATTTTATCATGATGAATGCACCGATTCTTCGAAACGCGTGGACGGATATTTCTCCGATTCTGAACCAATATTTTGACGAATACGGTGATTTTACCCTGGCGAACATCCCCTATTCGGAAATACGGGAGGAAATTCCAAAACTCTTTGACGGAATTGAAGACGGTTCCAGGCGTATCAGGCAGATCATTCTGAATATGAAAGATTATGCCAGGAAAGACACCCTGGATATGGATCAAGAAGTGGGTGTGGGCGAGATGATCAAGGCATCTCTGGCACTGCTGTCCCATCAAGTGGGAAAATCCGCGAAATCGGTTACGATCCAATCTCCAAAGGACCTGCCGCCCGTCAGGGGAAACCGCCAGCGGTTGGAGCAGGTGATGGTCAATCTCATTCAGAACGCCTGTCAGTCTCTTCCCGACCGGGAGAAGGGGATTTCCATCAGCGCCTCTTTTGAAGGTAAGAATGGCGAGGTCATCGTAGACGTGGCGGATGAGGGGATCGGAATTCTGCCGGAACATCTGGAGCAGATCTTTGATCCCTTTTTTACCACAAAAACGGAAATGGGGGGAACGGGGCTGGGCCTTTCAGTTTGCCAGAGTATCGTAAAAGAACATGGCGGACGGCTGGAGTTCACGTCGGAGATGGGGAAGGGTACAAATGCCCGTCTAACCCTGCCGGCGACCCGGTAGGAGACCCCCATGATGATCCCTCCCTCAAGCAGATTAAGAACGGAGAATGTGTTTTGAAGCTCAGAACAGGAAACAACCCCCATTGCCCCATATTCATTGTGGATGATGAAGAACATGCTCTCAAGAGCTTTGAACTCACATTGCGCGCGAGCGGATTCGATCATATGATTCTGTGTTCCAAGAGCGCGGATGTGTACGGCATTTTGGAAAAGGAAGATATCGAACTCATGCTCCTGGATCTCATGATGCCGGATGTTTCGGGTGAGGAAATTCTCACAAGGGTCGTCGAGCATTTTCCGGAAATTCCCGTCATCATGGTAACGGGAACCAACGAGGTAGAGACGGCCGTCAGATGCATGAAGAACGGCGCCTTCGATTATGTTTTAAAACCGGTGGAAAAACAAAGGCTTGTTCCGAGCATCCAGAGGGCAATCGAGGTGAGCGGTCTTCGACGTGAGAATAGCAGGCTGACCCGGTATTTTTTTTCGGACTCCCTGGAAAAACCTGAAAAGTTTTTGAAAATCATCACACGAAACCGCAAGATGCGAGCCATTTTCCAATACTGCGAGGCCATAGCCGGTGGGAGTTATCCCGTACTGATATGGGGAGAGACCGGATCGGGGAAGGAACTCATTGCGGAGGCGCTTCATGCGCTGAGCGGGAGGGGCGGGAAATTCGTGGCGGTTAACGCCGCGGGTCTGGACGACAATATGTTTTCGGACACCCTGTTCGGTCACGTGAAAGGGGCCTTCACCCACGCAGCCCGGGTGAGAGCGGGTCAGATAGAGCGCGCCCGTGGAGGCACCCTGTTTCTGGATGAGATCGGCGATCTCAGCTTGAGTTCGCAGGTGAAGCTTTTGCGGATTCTGGATAAACAGGAATATTTTCCATTGGGTTCAGACCTGGCAAAACCCGCGGATGTGAGATTCCTTTTTGCAACGCACAAAGATCTTTCGCAGTTGGTGAAGGAAGGACTCTTTCGGGAAGATCTCTTTTACAGACTCCGGACACACCACGTCTATATTCCGCCCCTGCGGGAACGGATGGATGATATCCCGCTCCTGCTGGAGCATTTCATTGACGAGGCTGCGAAGGAATTCAAAAAGAAGAAGCCCACATACCATCAGGGATTGATCGATCTCCTCCAAAGCCAACATTTCCCCGGTAATGTGAGAGAATTGCGCGACATGATCTTTGATGCCGTGGGAAGACATAAATCCAAGATGCTCTCCACAAAGACTTTTCGGAACGCCATTTTCGACCGCATGGTACCCCAGAGTTCTTCCGGCAGCCTTCCCTCAACCTCAGGAGCCTCGTGGTTGTCCCGGTTGGAGCAACTTCCTACCCTGAAAGAAGCCACTGACGGCCTGATACGCGAAGCATTGCGCCGCTCCAAAAACAATCAGCGGGTGGCAGCCTTGTCGCTGGGCATCACACCCCAGGCCTTGAGTCAGAGGCTCAAGAGGCAAAGCTGATTTCTCGGCCGGCGCTGATGCAGACTGCGGACCCCGCAGTTTCCGGACGCACGAGATCTCCATCTAGTTTATTAATATAGCAAGAAATCTTGATCTTGTCCAAAACCCCTCTCTATCTTTTTAAATATCCGGTATCAGACTTCATAAGGCCCTTTTAAGACATTCCGTTGGGATTGTAGGTTCAACGAAAAAGATGCTTGACATGCAAGCGAGAAATGTGGATATTTGGAAAAGTTGTCTGACAACTAACAACTGACAACCGACAAATTGTGGCAGAAGGTCACTTGGAGTAAAAATGAAAGAAATCCAAAAAATCACAAGAAATGGCGTCTGCGACCAGGTGTACAAGCAGTTGAGGGAAAACATCCTCAAAGGGGTATGGCAGCCCGGACACAAGATTCCATCGGAAAACCGGTTGGTGTCGCTTTTCGGCGTCAGCCGGGCGTCCATAAGGATGGCCCTGCAGAGAATGATCACCCTCGGGTTGCTCGAATCCAAAGTTGGAGACGGAACCTACGTAAAGGAATTCACCCCCGACGCCTATATCAGCGAGTTCATCCCCCTCATTCTGAAACCGGAAGATCAGCTCGAAATCATGGAATTCAGAAAAGCCCTGGAGACGGAGGCCCTCAAGCTCGCGGTAGAAAGGGCAACCGATGAAGAGCTGCGGGATTTGGAGAAAATGTATACCCGTGCAAGGAAGGCATTCAAAAACCTTGACCTGGAAGTCTATTTCAAAGAAGACATGCAATTCCATATGCAAATCTTCAGGATGAGCAAAAACAGCATCTTTGTGGCAACCGTCCGGACCCTGGCCGACCTCCTCTTCCCCCATTTCTATTCCATTGCAAAAGACTTCTTTGAAACCCATGGGGTTGCAAGCGACGAGGCGGACCCCCATACGGAGATACTCGAAGGCCTGAAGAACAGGGATGTTAAGACATGCGTCAAAGCCTATACAAAGTTGATCGAGGATTTGGCCGAAATGTACCGGAAAATTCAGGGCCAAGACTCCGGCAAGGACGGCGGGAGCGGATAATCCGTCCATAGACAGAAGGCCTGACCGGGGAAAGGAGGTAGCCATTTTGCCTGAGTGCCAGGCGATTGTAACGAGGATATTTGATTGCAAAAACGTAAAGGAAAGGAGAGAGAAATTATGAAAAAGAGAAACCTGTGCCTTACTTCGGCACTTCTTGTCATTGCGGTGCTTTTCCTCGGGGCCTATTCATCGGAGGCGGCCGGTCCAACAAAGGAAAACCCGCTTGTCTTGCGGTTCAACACGGTAAATAAGAGCGAAGGGGCCGTAGGATCCGCGGCCCAAACGGTATTCAAGAAGGAACTCGAAAGATTGACCGATGGACGCGCAACGGTCGAATTCTACTTTGGATGGACACTGGCAAGGAGCACCGATGCGGTCATCGGCGGCCTACAGACGGGAGGGTTTGAACTTTCCGATTGGAACGTGTCGAGCTTCGCCGAATATTCCAAGGCCTTCCTACCCTTGGACGTATTCTATCTGATCCCCAACAAAGCTGTTGCCTACGAGATATTGAGGGGCGAAGTGGGCCGTATGATGGCGGACCGGTTCGCAAAAGAGACCGGGATCAGGGTGATCATGCTCACCGATCTCGGCTTCAGACAAATCACCAATTCCAAAAGACCCATTGTCGTCCCGGCCGATCTGAAGGGTCTCAAGATCAGAACCCAGAGCAATCCTCTTCATCTTGAAGGATTCAAGGCCTTTGGCGCATCTCCGACCCCCATGTCGTTTGCGGAACTCTTTACGGCCCTGCAACAGGGTGTCGTGGATGGGGAGGAAAATCCCATCTTCATGATATACTTGATGAAATTCTATAAGGTGCAGAAATACCTGAGTCTGACCCGGCATCTCTACTCGACGGGTTCATTTATCATGAACGACGAGTTCTATAAGAACCTGCCCGAGGACATAAGAGCCGCCATAGATAAGGCGGCTGTCGCGGCACGGGAGGCGGGCATCGAGGAAGTGGCGGCCAATGAGAAAGCGTGGTTGTCTGAAATGAAGGAGAATATCCAGATTAATGATTTGAGCGACGATCAGATTCTCGCCTTTAAAAAAATCGCCGAAGCCGAGTGGCCGAAGATGGCCAAAAAAATCGGCGTAGAATATTTCAACACCATAAAGGAAAAAATAGAGCAGATTCAGAATAAGCCGAAAAAATAGAGAGAAATTAGACTGTTCCGGGGCGCCAAGAACCATGCCCCGGAAGGGTGACGGAGGCTCACATGGACATGGTGATCAAGATTTTCAATAACCTGGAGCGATGTTTGGCGATCTTTTTTACCATCATGATGGTATTGTTGTTGTTCATGCAGGTACTTTCCCGCTACGTATTCGAGTACTCCTTTACGTGGACGGAAGAGCTGGCGATCATATGCTTCATTCTGTCCGTTTATACAAGCGCCAGCCTTGCCATAACGAGGCGTCAGCACCTCAGGATCAAGATTCTCAACAGCATGGTGAAGCCGAAAAAGGAGAAAATCCTCGATTTTGTATCTAACGTTTTCTTCGTCGTGGTGATGCTGGTTTTAGGAAAAGGGATGTTTGTCATCACGGAGAATCTGTATAAGTATCGTCCCGTCTACATCGCCTCCGGCATTCCAAAATACATGGTCTATGGTGCCATATGGCTGACCTTTTACCTCATGGTGATTCGCCTGATACAGGACAGCATCAAGTTGGTCCGGGAATACAGGGAAATGCCTTGACGTTACGTCTTGTAAGGGGGAAGAGATGGAAGGTTTGATCATCGTCTGTGTCGCGCTGGTGCTGTTGTTCATCGGAGTGCCGGTCGGCATAGCATTCTGCATGGCCATGATAACGGGGGCCGTTTTCCTGGGTGTTTCCAACGTCCAATACGTGGCCCAGGGTATGTACAACGGGTTCAATAGTCTGCCCATTATCGCAATTCCCTGTTTCATATTGGCCGGTCTTGTTATGGAAACGGGCGGGTTGTCGAAAAGGCTCATCAAAATCGCGGATTTACTGGTGGGAAATACCACCGGCGGCCTGGGCGCCGTGACCATCCTCGCCTGCCTTTTTTTCGGGGCGGTTTCCGGGTCGGCGCCGGCCACCGTGGCGGCCATCGGCGGCATCATGATCCCCGCGATGGTTCAGCGTCATTACAGGAAGGACTACGCAACGGGTTTGATCGCCTGCGCAGGAGGGCTCGGGGTCGTCGTGCCCCCGAGTATTCCCTTCATCATCTATGGGTTCTCAACCGACACATCCATTGGAGATCTCTTCATTGCGGGAATCATCCCCGCGGTGATCATTGCTTTGTCTCTGTTGATCGTATCCTATTTCACGAGCAAGCGGGCAGGATACGTTGGAACCGGTAAACCATTTGAAATAAAAGCCTTTCTGAAAGCACTCCGGGAGGGAATCTGGGCGCTCCTGATGCCCATCATCATACTCGGAGGGATTTACGGCGGGGTCTTCACCCCTACGGAAGCGGCGGTGGTGGCTCTGGTTTACGGCCTTTTCGTGAGCATGGTGATCTACAGGGAGCTGTCGTTTCGCGGCTTATTCGTGCTCCTTGACAATTTTGTTTCCTTCAACGGCGGGATCGTACTGACCTTTGCCCCCGCGATCGCGCTGGGCGCCATTTTTGCGTTGCTCGGTATACCGAAAGACATCACTGCCGGGCTCATTGCCATCTCAGCCGGAAACAAGCTGATCGCACTTCTGTTGGTAAACGGCTTCCTGCTCGTTGTCGGGATGCTTCTGGACAGTATTACGGCCATCATCATTCTGGCGCCCATGCTCCTGGCTGCGTTACAGCCTTTCGGCGTTGATCCCATTCATTTCGGAATCATTATGACGCTCAATCTCGCCGTGGGGTTTGTGACACCTCCCGTGGCGGCAAATCTTTTTGTGGCTTCAGGCATGACCGGCATACCCATTGAAAAAATCGCCAAGGTGGCCCTGCCGTTTATTCTCGCGTTGTTCGTTTCACTCTTACTGATGACCTATGTCCCGGAACTGAGTCTATTTTTCGTTCGATGATATTGGATGACTTCCTTCGAAGTCAAAACCCGGCGTTTTCCGCCATGCCGGCATAAGAACGCTTAATTGCCGTCAAACAGTTTTTATGATTTTCATAATGGAGGTTACAATGAAATATTTTCTTGCTTTTATAATTTCCGTAGCTGCCTTACTGAGTACGAATTCGGTTTACGCCCAGAAACTCAGTTCACCGGATATGCCTTTCCGCTGGGAATTGCACACCTTTGTTTCTCAGACGGTATCCGATAAAGCATTCTTGACCGGGGCGGAGGGGCAAAAAGTTACCCTGACGGGAGAACTGCGTCTGCCGCCTGGAAAAGGTCCATTTCCCGCAGTGATTTTGATGCATGGATCAAGCGGAATAGGTGCCAATATAGACCCTTGGGTCCGTAAGATCAATGCCATGGGTGCGGCGACCTTTGTTATCGATTCCGTTACCGGACGGTCAATAAAAACCCTGGGAGAAAAACAGGGGACCCTTGGACGTTTGAATTTCATCGTGGATATCTATAGCGCGTTAGCGGTGTTGGCCGACCATCCCAAGATCGATTCCAAGCATATTGCTGTCATGGGATTTTCACGAGGTGGGCAGGCCGCACTTTATGCGGCTGTTGATCGCTTTAACACATTGTGGAATAGAAGCAAGGTCAGATTCAGCGGATATGTCGCCTTTTATCCGAATTGTCTAAGCGAATATATTGAGGATACGAAAACCACCGGAGGTCCAATACGAATGTTTTTGGGTGGCAAAGACGACTATAACCCGGCGTCAAGTTGTGTAAACTACGCGAAACGCCTCGAGACCTCCGGCGTTGATGTGGAAACAGTCGTTTATCCGAATGCCCAACATGCCTTTGATTGGCCTGCTGAAGAGGCATTCACCATTGTATTGAAAAAAGCGCAAACTGCTCGTAATTGTTCCGTAAAGGAGACCTCTCCGGGGATCCTGACCAATGAGGCAACGAAAAAGCCGTTTTCCTACAGCGACAGTTGTGTTGAACAAGGCCCCCACATCGGCGCTGATCCTGAAGCGAGAAGCGAAGCATATCCGGCAGCACTTAAGGAACTGAGGAAAATGCTGGGATTGAAATAGACCGGTTTCAATATTTTCTGAAAAAGGGTCTGTGGATACAGAGAGGGCTCACGCATTGATATCTGACGGCAAACCCCATGAAAAAATCGTCTGGTCTTCCTGCAATGTAAACTGCGGAAGCCGCTGCCCGCTACGCCTGCACGTCAAGGACGGCAAGGTGGTGCGGGTGGCGCCGGATAACACCGGCGAGGACGACTTTGGCAGGCATGAGATCCGGGCCTGCCTGAGAGGGCGGGGACTGCGGAAATGGGTCTATTCCCCGGAACGATTGCTCTATCCCCTCATAAGGACGGGCAGGAGAGGCGAAGGAAAGTTCGAACGCATCTCCTGGGACGTGGTCCTTGACCGTATATCGGATAAACTCAGACAGGTTATCGACCTCTGGATGCGACGGCCCGGGGTATCATTCATCGCGACATGGTGCGCGTCTACAACCCCATCGGCCGGACCGAGGTACGGGCCAGGGTCACCCCGCGGATCATGCCGGGTGTCCTGTCATTGCCCCAGGGCGCATGGTACGCTCCAGACGCCGATGGCGTGGACAAGAACGGCTGCATCAACACCCTGACCAGCCAACGGCCCTCGCCCCTGGCCAAGGGCAACCCCCAGCATACCAACATGGTGGAGGTGGAGAAGGTATGGGGGTGAAGCGCACGTTGAAAAGGCCGGCCTTCTTCCTGGATCGACGGATTTGCACCGGCTGTATGACCTGTGCGGTGGCCTGCAATGACAAGAACGACCTGGCGCCCGGCGTACTGTGGCGGCGTGTGGTCGAGCACACCGGCGGCGAATGGATGTCCATGCCCGACGGCACCTTGAGGCAGGATGTCTTCGCCTATTATATATCCGTGAGCTGCAATCACTGCCCCGAACCGGTCTGCGTCGAGGTCTGTCCCACCACCGCCATGAATCAGGATGGAAACGGCATCGTGACGGTCGATCAGACTCAATGCGTGGGCTGCAGGTCTTGCGAGCGGGCCTGTCCCCACGGTGCACCCCAGTATCAGGCCGGAAGCGGCCGGATGAGCAAATGTGATTTTTGCCGAGAAGAG
Source organism: Desulfatiglandales bacterium (assembly GCA_963663335.2). Taxonomy (GTDB): domain Bacteria; phylum Desulfobacterota; class DSM-4660; order Desulfatiglandales; family Desulfatiglandaceae; genus NaphS2. Next base: position 1,250,872 of record CAXXLN010000003.1, read on the forward strand.
CTCAAGGCGGGCGGTATCCCGGCCTGTGTGGCCGCCTGTCCGACTAGGGCGCTCACCTTCAGCGAATTGGATGAATTGCAAAACGTTAATTTTGAGAAAGGAATATTGACATGAATATTACGAGCGTTGATGTAATGGAGCTCAAACCGAGAAAAGACAAATACTGGCGGCCGATCGTCTGCCGCGTCAATACGGACGAAGGACTCTACGGGTATGGCGAGGCCGCCATGGCTTACGGTATCGGGGCATCGGCCGCCTTCGGCATGATCAAGGACCTGTCCGGCAGTATTATCGGCATGGATCCGCTGGAAAACGAGGTCATCTGGGATCGACTGTACAGGAGGACTTTCTGGGGGCAGAATGGCGGCCCCGTGGTCTATAGCGGGATCAGTGCCATCGATATGGCCCTCTGGGACATCAAGGGAAAGTATTTCAACGTCCCGGTCCATAAGCTGTTGGGGGGGAAAATGAGGGAAAAACTCAGGTCTTATGCCAGCCAGCTGCAGTTTCGCTGGGGTGACGGCGTCGACCCCGCTTTTGCGACCGAAGATTATGCGGCGGCCGCAAAGCACGCCGTTTCCGAAGGGTACGATGCCATCAAGATCGACTTTTTCACATACGATAGAGACGGTCGGTTTTTCACTTCCGAAGATACCACACGGCTTCTTAAACCCTACTACCTCGACCTGGTGGAGGAGCGGATGGCGGCCGTGAGGGAAGCCGTCGGACCCGGCGTGGATATCATCATCGAGTGTCATTCCTTCACCGATGTTCAGTCAGCCATTCAGATCGGAAAGCGGGCGGAAAAGTATAACATTTTTTTGTACGAGGAGCCCACCACACCGAGTCCCGAATTGACAAAACGCGTCGCAGAGAGCGTCGACATTCCTATCGCGAGCGGCGAGAGGATCTACACGCGGTGGGGTTATGCGCCTTATTTTGAAAACGGCTCCCTTGCCCTCATCCAGCCTGATCTGGGAACCTCCGGGGGGATCACGGAATGCAAGAAGATATGTGACATGGCCTATACCTACGACGTGAGTGTTCAGATACATGTCTGCGCCAGCCCGCTATCGGTGGCTGCGTCCCTGCAAGTGGAGGCCGCGATTCCCAACTTCTGCATCCACGAGCATCATGTGCTCAACAAGGCCTCCTACAACACAGAACTTTGTGTCCATGATTACCAACCGGTCGACGGCTACATGTCCGTCCCGGACCTCCCCGGAATCGGAAACGAGCTCTCCCAATATGCCCTGGAAACGGCCGACATCGTAACCGTGTCGGCCCCAATGGTTTTTAAGATGGTGAAGGGAGAATAAGCGAGAGAAAGGGGGGGTGCCATATGTATGGTTGGATGGGAAAAATTTTGCATGTCAACCTGAGCAATGGGGACGTGGATGAACTGGAAACCATGTCCTATGCCGACCGGTATCTTGGCGGGCGCGGGATCGCTTCAAGAATATACTGGGAAAAGGTTCCGCCAGGTGTGAAGGCTTTTGACCCTGAAAACTGTCTGATCTTCATGACGGGCCCCCTGGTTGCCACCTCGACCCAGGGCGCCTCACGATTATCTGTTGTCGGGAAGTCTCCCCAGACCGTCCCCGAAGGGTTCTGTTATGGAAATATTGGAGGATTTGTGGGGCCGGAACTGAAGAGGGCCGGTTATGACGGTATGGTGATTGAAGGCCGCGCATCGAAACCGGTGTACCTTTGGATCAATGACGATAAAGCAGAAATCCGAGATGGCTCTCACCTGTGGGGGCAGGGTGTTTATAGCGTAAGAGACCTGCTCAGGGAGCGCCATGGCCGTAAGGTTCGATTTATCACCACGGGGGTGTCCGGTGAAAGAAAGGTCAGAACGGCAACAATAGTGTGTGACCATGACTCGGCTTCCAGCGCGGGATTCGGGGGTGTGATGGGGTCAAAGAATCTCAAAGCGCTGGCTATCATGGGGAGCGGCAGGCCCGAGGTGGCGGACAAGGATGGACTCAGGGAGCTTAACCGGTACACGGTACATATCAGTAAGCGCTTTCGGCTTTCCATACCTCCGAGCATGGCGGGCACTTCTGTCGTAGAAGTGATCGGAAAAGGAAAATGCTATCAATGTGGTTTGGACTGCATGAGGGGCTTTTACCGAGCTTCAAATGGAAAAGTAGGATATCGAAAATGCCAGTCCATGGAGGTGTATCTGCCGTGGAAGTATTCCAGGAAGGATGAGCCGGTGAATACCTTCTTCGATGCACCGACCTTGTGCAACGATTACTCCCTGTGCACTTTTGAGGTGCGAAACATCATCAACTGGCTCTATGGGTGTTATCACTCGGGGGTACTTTCTGAGGAGGATACCGGCCTTTCCCTGTCCAAAATCGGAACGACGGGATTCCTTGAAGAGCTTCTGCATTCAATTGCTTACCGGGAAGGATTTGGCGACATACTTGCCGAGGGGCTGATACGGGCGGGTGACAAGGTATCCGGTCAAGCGCGAGCAATGTTTTCACATTCGATTGTTCCCATAGGCGAAGGAGATGTTGCTCCTCCCAGAGCGTTCGTTGTGCATGCCATCATCAATGCCATGGAACCGAGGATCCACATGCCGTTACGGCATGAATTGGCGTTTCCGTGGGCTCAGTGGGTGATTCATACCAGAATGCCAGAGCATTCCCCGGTGACATGGCGGGTGTTCAGGGCTGCGGTTGAGCTGTTTTTCGGAAGCAAAGCGGCAGCGGATCTATCCACATACGAGGGCAAGGCGCTGGCTGCAAAAATGACCCAGAACAGGACGTATCTCAAAGACAGCCTGGGTCTTTGTGATTTTACCTGGCCGATCATGGTCTCATTCAATACACTCGATTACCTGGGCGATCCGACCCTCGAAGGTGAAATATTCTCTGCGGTGACAGGGCGGCCGAGAGAGGAACTGGATCAATTGGCCGAGCGTATTTTCACTGTTCAGAGGGCTATCCTGATCAAGGAGGGCTGGAAGGGTGCGAATGATGACAAAATACCTGACTATAATTTCGATGAGCCCTTCGAAACCGATTCATTGGGTCGGGAAATCACCTATCCCGGCCGGGACGGTGAGATTATCAGTACAAGGGGAAACGTACTCGATAGGAAGAAATGCTCAGAACTTTTAAGGGAGTACTACGATCTTCGTGGTTGGGATACTGAGACAGGGATGCCCTATTATCAGACCTTGAAAGACCTTGGAATAGAGGAATTGGCACCCAGCTTTTCAATGGCGCAATAATTCAGATGATCTGGGGGCGTTCGTGGTACAGAACTCATGGGTTTTCGACCATGCAAAGATTCAATGGGTAGAGCCTGATATCTTCATTCGATGACCTAAGGCTGAAATCAGTTTGAGCTTACCTTAAAACATCCCGTTGGGATTGGCGGATGTTTCAGGGATTTGCTGGATCACGTCCCAGTGTTCCTCAATTTTACCGTCTTCAAGTCTGAAGATTTCAATGATGGCCCGTTCAAGATCCTTGGACCGGATGGAATGAACATGCAGCACCACATAATCGTCTTCGGCAATCACCCGTTTGATTTCACTTCTCGCTTCCGGGACATTTTCTTTTAGAAATTCGATAAATTCCCTTAGCCCTTCCGGGTAATCTTTTACCAGGGGGTTGTGTTGTTTATACCGTTTTCCGATATATGGCTTTGCGGCTTCGTAATCCTTTTTATTAATGATCAGATCATAAAAAGTTCTGACTATTTCTTTATTCTTTTCCTGAATAGAACCCATGATTCTCCTTTGTGATTGAAGATGAACGCCTAAAAAACTCAGATGCCTTTTCTAACAGAACAAACAGGTCCTGTAAAGGGAAAACGGTTGGTCCCGAAAGGTACGGCAGCTGAGCTATTTTTGTGGGGATTTTCTTTATCGGCTTAGTACACACTGCATCCATATATGGCCTCTGCGGGAACGGATGGATGATATTCTTTCGGGATTATCCGAGGCAATGGGCCGGATGTTGCAAAGCTTTTCCGATCCCTATCAAGATTTGTTGATATATCAATAGATCTTGATTACGCCTGATGATCCCTTTCAACTTTTTCCTCAGACTTGATTTTCAGCCACCTCCATCAACGTACATTGACAAGGTTTCGTCCTCGCCAAAAAATATCAAAAGAAATTTAACCCATTGAATTTGAATAACATTGTTGTGCTTCTTCTCTCTTGGCATGTTTCTTTCAATAAGGTCAATGTGTCAACCTATAAAATAGAAAGGAGAATTGTTCATGTCAGAGAATGGGACGGGTAGCGGCGCAGGGATAAGAGGGATTGATGATTTTCTCAAACCCATGCACCTCATATCGGATGAAACGAAAATGTTTATGAAATCCTTGCGGAAGTTTGTAGATAAGGAGATTCTTCCCCATGAGCAGGAGTTGGATGACTACTGGGATTGGCCGGAACGGAAAGAGCGCACTTTTGTTCATGACCTGTGGAAGAAACTGCTCATCGATTTGGGATTGCAAAAATTCTTTCTGCCACCGGAATTGGGAGGATCCGGGGGCGCATCAACCGTGGACATGTTGACCCTGGTTGAGGAGTTGTCCCGGGGAGACTACGGCGCCGCAACGACGGCCTTTATAACGCCTTGGTCCATTGCGGCCCTGGCACTTCCAACGCCAAATGAAGTCCTCCTCAAGAAATTCGCGCCCTTTTTGTTAGGAGACGAAGAGTATGTGATCTGCAGTGCCATCACCGAGCCTCATGCAGGGGGATCGGTGGAGGATGTTAACCTGAAAGGGTCCCAGATCAGAACCAGAGCTCGATTGGAGGGAGACGAGTGGGTGATTAACGGACATAAACTCTGGCCTTCAGCTTTTAGAGAAGCAAAGCTGTTCCGGGTTCTGTGCACCGTGGAAGGACAGGAATTCCCGAATCTCGCACAGATCTTTGTACCGCTTGGCACTCCCGGACTCGCAACAGGCAAGCCTTACCGAAAAATGGGCACCAGCATTGATACGAACGGAGACATATGGTTCGACAATGTCAGGGTGCCGAAAGAGAACCGAGCCCATGATGACCCTCAGGAGGAATTGCTGTCCGTCATTGCAAATGTGACCATAGGCCGCCTTACGTCGGCCGCTTTCCCGATGGGCATCATGAAGCGGGCCTATGAGATACTCAGGGACTATGTCAGCAATAGAGAGATAGCCGGCAAACCGATGAAGGATCACGGGGCTATTGCCCATGAACTCGGACAGATTGCCAGAGATATCATGGCAGCCGAAGCCTACCTATACTATGTTGCCGACAGGATGGACCATCCTGAAATCTACGGTTTTCCGTGGGAACCCAGGAACGTCGCAGCTGCCAGCGCGCTTCAGAACACGGTAGGTGATCTCGGATGGAGTGTGGTGAGCAGGGCCGTGGAGTTGATGGGATCCTATGGTTATTCCCGGGAAGGAAAAATGGAAAAACTCCTCAGGGACCTTAAGATCACGCAGATTGTTGTGGGTGGCCCGATTCTTCGACTCATGGAGCTTTCACGGCACTATTTTGGGACGGAATTGGTGTAAACCGGGAAAGCCTGATTCCCGTATTTGAAATAGATTCCAGCCTCCTGACGCTTAGTTCGACCGCTCAGCAGGGGGCTGGAAGGCTGTCAATCCAAACAAAGGAGAATGCAGAAATGAGAAAGCTATCACTGTTTACGATTTTGGCGATTGCTATAATATTCTATGTGGTTTCACCCTGTTTCGGCGCGGACGACAAAACGATCAAGATAGGGACCGCGAATTCTCTAACCGGGTGGATGGCGGCCGGTGAAAACCCCACCAACGAAGGTATGCAGCTGGCCGTTGACTGGATTAATGACAATGGCGGCATTGAGGTAAAAGGGGTTACGTATAAACTGCAATTGATTTCTGTGGATTCAAAGAGTTCCCCTGAGGGTATGATGGCTGCCTGCACGAAGTTGGTTGAAGATGATAAGGTGAAATTCATTCTCGGTGGGACCAATCCGGTGATGAATATCGCGGCGAGTTCAGTTACGGAGCCCGCTGGAGTACTTCGTCTGGCAAGCTACATGTGTGCGAATCCCCAAGAGGCCGGCCCGCAGAATCCACTCACGTTTTTTGCAAACAGTGTGGTTCAGTCCATGAGACCCGTACTCACCTATCTCAAAGAGACACACCCCGAGGTAAAAAAATTGGCGCTGTCCCACCCTGGTGACGGAGGAGGGAATAACAGAAGACTGCAACTGGAGCCCATTGCCAAGAAACTCGGGTTTTCTATCGTCTATAGCGAGGAATGGCCGGGAGAGACCGTCGATTTCACCCCGGTTATGAAAAAGCTCCTGGCTTCCAACCCCGACGCCATTGTGTTTACCGATGGATGGGCATATCACGCAGGCGCGCAGATAAAGGCGGCGCGTTCGCTGGGTTTCAAGGGTCCTATCGTTGCGACAAATCCTGAGGTTGTCTCCGAGGTCCTCCCGATCACCGGTGCGGAGGCGGGTGAGGGCCATTTTGCCGCGGCTTGGGACATGCTGGACCCGGCCATGAAACCCATCGTGAAAAAGGAAATAATTCCGAGAGCGTCCGCCAAAACAGGTCAACTTAACAACTGGCAGCCCTTTGGTTGGAACACCGTGTGGATTCTGGCCCAAGCCATCGAATCGGTTCAAAGTTTTGACCCGGAGGTGGTCGCGAAACATCTACGAACCATGAAAACCGTGGACACGATTTTCGGACCGGCCACCATAGGTGGTCAGAAGACTTTCGGAATCAAATGCCTGGTTTGTGCGCCCCAGGCGATTTTTATGGCTAAGGGTGGGAAATCAGTCTTCATCAAATGGGTGGATACGAACACTCCCTGATCTTTGTTGTCATACTCACTTAAACCTTCAGGTCATTTCCCTTCAGTCTTGGAAATGACCTGAAGTACAATTAGGGAGAAGAAACCTTGCTTTCAGAAGTGATGTCACATGTCATCAACGTGCTGATGGTGTCGTCGATCTATGTCCTGGTGGCGCTGGGTTTCGCACTGGTGTTCAGCGTCATGCGGATCATGAATTTCGCTCACGGCGCCATCTATATGATCGGAGGCTTTGTGTGCTACTGCTTATGGATCCCGGTGGGGCTGGGGCCGTGGGTGGCGCTCCCGCTTACGATGGTTGCAACCGGGCTGTTCGGGCTTGTGCTTGAAAAATTCTGCTTTCGTCCGTTCCGAAAGGATTTCGAAAAAGCGACCATCATGGCTATCGCCCTTGTGATTATACTCAAGACGGGGGCGGACTTGACCGTAGGTCCTCATGGCAAAAGCATGCCGCCTCTCGTTCCGGGCAACATTCATCTTGGTTCCGTCACGTTCGGAGCCGATAGGCTGATGGTGCTTTTGATCGCTTGTATCCTGCTGGCGGTGCTGATGTTGTTTGTAAAGAAGACCCGTTTTGGGCAGGCGATGCTTGCAATAGCCCAGGATCCTGACGGGGCGGCGTTGATGGGAATTAATACGGACCGTATTTCCGGTTTTGTTTGTGCCATGGGATGCGGACTTGCCGGGCTTGCCGGCGGTCTGGTGGGTTCGGTGCTGGTGCTGCATGTCTCCATAGGGGACACCATGTTGGTGAAGGTGATCGGCGTCATCATTCTTGCGGGAATCGGCAGTATCGGTGGTGTCTGGGCCGGCGGGCTGGCCATGGGGGCGTTGGATGCGCTGGGACCCTATTTTCTCCCGAACGTTGTTTCGGACCCTCTGGGCCTGGCCCTGGTTGTTTTGATACTCGTTATCAGACCACAGGGTTTTTTCGGGCAGGAAGCATAATAATAAGCAAATAACTCTGTCGCAAGGAAATTTTAATGACGGATAAACTAATCAAGATGGCCTGTATCGGGGGACTGCTCCTGTTTCTATTTCTCGGACCTTTGTTCGTGGGGAACTACTATCTTCATTTGGCCCTGCTGACGTTTATCTTTATTATCCTCACCAGCAGTCTTCGCACCATATACATCTCGGGGCAAATGTCCTTAGGACATGCTGCCTTTATGGCCATTGGCGCTTATACCTCTGCCATCTTGGCGAAAAATCTGTCACTGACCCCCTGGATCACCATTCCCCTCGGGGGAGTGGCCGCGGCGCTCATCGGCGCCGGAATCGGTTTCCCTTTCTCCAGACTTCGCGCCATCTACTTTTCCATGGCCAGTCTTTTTTTCGGAATCATGGTGACAAGCTCCGTGGGCCTGGCGCCGAAACTCACCGGAAGCTATACAGGCCTTTACGGGATTCCAAAATTGTTCGGCTACAGTAAGGTGCCCTACTACTATTTTTTCCTGATCCTGACCGTCGTTTCACTTCTGATCCTGTACCGCATCGAAAATTCCCGCATCGGACTGACCTTTAAAAGCGTATCCCAATCTTACCTGGCGGCATCCAGCAGGGGCATCAATGAAGCGGGCATCAGGATACTGGCCATCACCATCGGATCCTTTTTCGGAGGGATTGCCGGCGCCGGATATGCCCATTATGCGGGGTTTATTGCGCCGGCCACTTTCGGAATGATGCCCAGCATCCTGCTGGTGGTTTACCTGCTTGCAGGCGGGAAAGGAAACTTTGCGGGACCCATCATCGGTACGGCGATTCTTTATCTGATTCCCTACGTTATGGGGGGATTTCAGGGTTATGCCCCTTTCTTTCAGGCTGCCGCACTCATCGCCGTTGTGTTCTTCATACCGGAGGGCATGATCAGCCTTCCGGCTCAAATCAGATCCAGGATTCGAAAACAACACTGAAAAGGCAGGGGATGGACCCGTTATGTTGCTTCAGACCAAATCATTAACCAAGAACTTCGGAGGGCTTACGGCGGTCAGTGAGGTCGATCTTTCCATAAAAAAAGGCCAAATAGTGGGTCTCATAGGGCCTAACGGGGCGGGTAAAACGACCTTAATCAATCTCATCAGCGGCTTTCTACGTCCTTCAAAGGGAAGCATCATTTTCGACGGTGTAAACGTTACGGATAAAAAACCGCACCACCATGCGAGAATGGGCATGGGCCGGACCTTTCAGAAATCACGCCCTTTTTCGACGTGTAAACGTTACGGATAAAAAACCGCACCACCATGCGAGAATGGGCATGGGCCGGACCTTTCAGATCACGCCCTTTTTCGGTGAGTTCACGACTTTCGAAAACATCGTGGCATCCTACTATCTCTCCGCGGACAGAAGTTTTTGGGGCTCTTTGCTCAAAACACGTAAATATCGTGACAGAGAAGCAAAGGTGCAGGAGTTGGCTGAAGAAAACATGAAATTCGTCGGCCTGGAAAAAGTAAGAGACGAGCTTGCCGGAAACCTGTCCCACGGTCATCAAAAGGTCCTTGATCTGGCTGCCTCCCTTGCCATCAAGCCCAAATTTCTTCTCCTTGACGAGCCCATCGGCGGAATGAGCCGGGAGGAGACGGACCTGGCGCTCAACGCCATCAAAAAAGTGCATGAACAGGGTACGACCATCCTGTTGGTTGAACATAATGTCTCGATTGTCATGGGACTGTGCAACCATATCGTGGTAATCAATTACGGCAGAAAGATCGCCGAAGGAATACCCGAAGAAATTAGGGCCAATCCTGAAGTTATTCGAGCCTACTTCGGTGGTGAATATGCTGCTTGAAACAAAGAATATAACAGTGCATTACGCAAAGGCGATGGCCGTGGACAGCGTTTCCATTCAGGTGCCCGAGGGCTCGCTGGTAGCCATTATCGGAAGCAACGGCGCCGGGAAAAGCACCATTTTGAAAGCCCTGTCAGGCCTCCATCCGCTCAGTTCCGGCGAAATCCGGTTCAGGGAACACAGAATTGACGGAATGCATATCCATGATATCGTGAAACGGGGCCTGATTCATGTTCCTGAAGGGAGAAGGCTTTTTCCTGATCTGACCGTCTTTTCAAACCTGAAGCTGGGCGCGTACCTCCGCAAAGACAAGGCTGCGATTGCAAAGGACATGGAGAGCGTATTCGAGCAATTTCCCCGGCTGAAAGAGCGGAGGGTTCAAAGAGCGGGGACGCTCAGCGGTGGAGAGCAGCAGATGCTTGCCATCGGCAGGGCACTCATGGGAAAACCCAAACTGCTTCTCATGGACGAACCATCTCTTGGGCTCGCTCCCATCATTGTGGATGAGTTGGCACCGGTTATCAGAAAGATCAATTCCCTGGGTGTGGGGGTTATTTTGGTGGAACAAAATGTTCCTTTGGCGTTGAAATTGGCGGACAGGGGATATGTGCTCCATTTGGGAAAAATCATTCAGGAAGGTGGGACCAAAGACGAACTGAAAAACAGCGAGATCGTTAAAAGAGCCTATTTGGGTGGATAAGATTGGCGAATACTGGGACATCCTATTCCGGAATTCATTCGGGACGGGAATTGGTCAGGCGCAGTTGAGCCAAAAAGAGGGGATTTCCCAAGCAGCGGCAAGCCTTTCGGTAAACAGGGGCGCCGGATTGCATTAGAACATCACTATGAGATTGGAAATTTATAACATGACGAACTTTCCTAGCCCCACGCAGTTTTTGGGTGCCATGCCCTCGTCACTCCTGGGCAGAAACAGGGTGGACCGGCTAAAAAGACTGTTCCGAATAGGCCCCGCACACGCCTGTTTGGATCTGTTTGATGCGATCCTTTGTGATCTTCGCGAGAAGATATTTGCCGCCGGGTTTGATACGGCCCGAAAAAAAGCCGCGGAAGCCACCCTTCCTGCTATCACTCATCCCCTGGATCTGGAGGATTTTCCGGGCCAAGACCTGATTGACCTTGCCCATGCAATGGGGATTCTTGCAGAAGCCAGTTGGGATGATATCTGCCGATGTCGGGAGATCATTCAGGGTTTCCGGCAGGGGAATGGCAAGGATGAAATGGGGGAAGAGACGGCCATTTTCTTCTTCAAGGCATGCGTGGATGTCTTATTGAACGGGGAGGCGATCGCGTCCGGCGTGGGGAAACAGAAAAAGGGAGATCAGGCGCCGACATCGTTGGAAACGGTCTATGAATCCATCCTTGATGCCATGCAGGAAAAGGTCGTCTATTATGATGACGAACTGAACGTCATATGGGCGAACCGTGTCGCCGCGGAATTCTCAGGTCTTAATCGGGAAGAGATGGTTGGAAAGAATTTCTTTAGTGTGGGCTGCCAACAACCGGAACCCTGTGAAGGGTGTCCGGTTGAAAAGGGCCTTTCATCCGAGTACGTAGAGGTCATTGAAAACAATCTGTTTATAGGGCGTTTGTTCTTTACGCGATCCATGCCGGTCTTCCGCCATGGTGAAAAAATGCCGGGCAGACTTCTGGTGTCCCAGGATATATCGGGGTTGAGAAATCGATTCGGTGTGACCGATATTTTGAACGATATCTCAGAGATCTTTCATTCGCCTAAACCCCTTTCGGAAATGTGTGAGGAAGTGGTCAAAACCATCGCTTCAAGATTTGAGTTTCCCGCGGGCTACATCACCTTGTACGATGAGGAAAACAGGGAAGTCGTTAATCTGGGTGAGGTGGATTTTTCCGGGAAGTTTCTTCCCCTGGCAAAACGTCTTCCCCCCTCCAAATCCTTTACCGCAAAGGTAATGGAGGAAGGAAAAATCATCAATGTGACCGGATTGAGCAAGATGGAGGAGTTTGCGGGATATGCCCTCAAAGAGGCGGGGGCGGAAACCGTGCTTGCAGCGCCCTTGAATGTTGAGGGAAATACCATCGGGGGAGTGGTCCTCATCGATGATGTGGAGCGCCTGGAAAGTAATCTGATGGTTGAAGGGCTTCAGGCCGTTGCCAATCGTCTTGGCGCGGAAATCAACAGACGGCAGACCGAAAAGAAGCTGAAGGCGGAACGGAATTTTACCATGGCCGTCCTGAATAACGCCGGCCCGCTCATCATGGTCCTGGATCTGGACGGTCATATCGTCCGTTTTAACAGGGCCTGTGAAAAGTTGACCGGTCATTCCTTTCAGAAAGCGGCGGGCAGACCGGTTTGGGAATTGCTTTCGAACCGTGGGGAGATTGACTTCATTCGAAAAATGTTTCCCCTCACCCGGGAAACGGCGTCGGGGACTTCCTTTGAAAATCGCTGGATCACGGGAGACGGGCAGGAACGGCTCATCTCCTGGACCAACAGCATCATGGGAAATCAGAAGGAAAAAAGTGTGCACGTCGTCTGTATCGGGATCGACATCACGGATCGTCGAAAGGCAGAAGAAGAAGCCGAACTTCGACGCCGGCAGCTTCTGGAGGCGGACAAGATGGCTTCCCTGGGCGTACTGGCATCCGGGGTGGCCCATGAGATAAACAATCCCAACAATTTCATCATGATGAACGCACCGATCCTTCGAACCGCGTGGTCGGATATTTCCCCGATTCTGAACCGATATTTTGACGAATACGGGGATTTTACCCTGGCGAACATCCCCTATTCGGAAATACGGGAGGAAATCCCAGGACTCTTCGACGGGATTGAAGACGGTTCCAGGCGCATCAGGCAGATCATTCTGAATATGAAAGATTATGCCAGGAAAGACACCCTGGATATGAATCAAGAGGTGGATGTGGGCGAGGTGGTCAAGGCCTCTCTGGCACTGCTGTCCCATCAAATCAGAAAATCCGCGAAATCGGTTACGATCCAATGTCCAAAAGATCTGCCCCCCGTCAGGGGAAATCGCCAGCGGTTGGAGCAGGTGATGGTCAATCTCATTCAGAACGCCTGTCAGTCTCTTCCCGACCGGGAGAAGGGGATTTCCATCAGCGCCTCTTTTGAAGGCAAGAATGGCGAGGTCATCGTGGGCGTGGCGGATGAGGGAACCGGAATCCGGCCGGAAAATCTGGAGCAAATCTTTGATCCTTTCTTTACCACAAAGACAGCGACGGGGGGAACCGGGCTGGGCCTTTCCGTTTGCCAGAGTATCGTAAAAGAACATGGCGGGCGGTTGGAGTTCACGTCGGAAATGGGGAAGGGGACAAATGCCCGTCTATCACTGCCCGCGATCCGGTGATAGACCTCCCATGATGATCCCTCCCTCAAGCAGAGTAAGAGCGGAAAAGAAGCCACTGACGGCCTGATACGCGAAGCATTGCGTCGCTCAAAAAACAACCAGCGGGTATCGGCATTGTCGCTGGGCATCACGCCCCAAGCCTTGAGTCAGAGGCTCAAGAGGCAAAGCTGATTTCTTGGCTGGCGTTAAGACAAACCACTGATCCCGTGGTTTTCGGACGCACGGGAACTCCATCAAGTTTTATTGATATATCAAGAAAGCTTGATCTTGCCCATAACCCCTTTCTATTTCACCCGGAGGCCTCGGTCTTAAGAAGCGCTGTCAATATCCCTTGACAGGGTTTTATTCGCGTCAAAAAGACAATAAGCCTATCAACCTATTGAATTGGAACAGTATTGTTCTGCCTATTCTCTCTTGGCATGTTTCTTCCAATACATCTGGGGATATTCCAATTCAATACCTCACATAATGATTTTTTTTGAAAGGAGATTGAAAATGCCCAAACACATTATTCTTTACAATCTGAAGGAAGACGTCACGGATGAGGATTATCAAAATTGGTGCAAGACCTTCAAGGGGCCTCTGCTGGTATCTCTGAATGCTTCAAAATCGTTCACCCTCGTCAAGATGTTCGGCGGGATCAAGGGCGACGGGCGGAAACCTCAGCCTCCCAGCGAAACCCCTCCGCCCTTTAACTATATCGGTATCCTGGATGTGACCAATCTGGAAGAATCGAAGAAAGACACGGAGACCCCGGCGTTCAAGGAGGATTTTTTTCCGAAATGGATGTCGGAGTGGGTTGCGGATTTCTATGTCCTGGTGGGCGCCGAGGTTTATGAGCAGCAAGCATAATCCATGAAATAAGAGAGAAGGAGCGGCGGATTTTAGCACGTGAAAGGCTTAATCGTTTGAGCTTAGCGTTTATAGCTCTAAATTTTTGAATTGTCAGGAGGATTTAGTATGCCGAAACAGCACCTGGACGTTTTTTTGACCAAGGAAGACTATATGATGAGGGACATGGTTCGCGGCTTTGTCGACAAGGAAATCATGCCGGTCCGCCAGAAGATCGACGACGACAAGGAACATGTGATCGTGAATAAAATCCTTCAATCTCTCGCCGATCTCGGATTGCATAAAGCCTCCTTTCCTCCCGAGTATGGTGGGATGGGCTCCAAATCGGCTCTTTCAGCCGCCATCCTCCATGAAGAACTTTCGCGGGGCGACAGCGGTATTTGTACCGCTTTCGGTGTCACCGGATGGGCATGGATTCCGGCCCTCGCAGCCAACAATAAAGCGGTCTTGGATCGTTTTGCTCCGGAGTTCTGTGGGGACAAACTCAAGTTGGGGTGTTTTTCCATGACGGAGCCCGGAGGTTCCCATGGAGGCGGAGGGTGCGACATTGAGAACCTCAATCTTCACGGGAAAAAGATCCGAACCAAGGCCGTGTTGGATGGTGATGAATGGGTGATCAACGGCCAGAAGATGTGGCCGTCCAACAGTGGCGTGGCCGATCTCTATTGCGTGGTCTGCACCACCGATCCTGAACTGGGAGATGAGGGGGTCGCCTTGATTTATGTGCCTAAGGACACCCGGGGAATTTCCTTCGGTAAAAACGAAAACAAAGCCGGCATGAGGGCGGACAAGAATCATCCCATGTTCCTGGAAGACGTCAGGGTGCCGAAGGAGTGGCGGGCCGCGGGCCCGGGCCCGGACGCCGAGCTGTTACACAACAATTTAGTGATTGGCCGTATCGTTTGTGCCGCATCGGCCACGGGCCAGGCCCAAGGCGCCTTTGAGACCGTTCTGAAATATACGGGGGAACGGATTGTGGCGGACAAGCCCATACGGCAACATTCCATCGCTGCCGGTATCCTGGCGGATATGGCCATAGGGATTGAGACGGCCCGGTGGTCGTATCTGTCCGCGGCCTGGATGTATGACCATCCGGAAACATACGGGTCTCCCACATCCAATTTCATGTTGTCCAGGGGGAGTATCGCCAAAATGCATGCCTGTGATGTGGCGGTATCGGTCACGAATAAAGCCATGGAGCTGATGGGGTCCTTCGGCTACGTCCGGGATTACGATGTGGAAAAATATTGGCGGGACTGTAAAATTATTCAACTGTGGGAAGGGGGCAGCCAGTTGGGGCGTTTCGATGTGTGCCGGGGGTATTACGACCTGGATCTCTGATTCTACCCATCGGTAGACACACGTGAATGGGTCGTCTGGCATTCTCAGTGATGCCGTCGGCCCTCAATCCCGTTTTGTTCATCGAATGAAATGAAAGGAGATATACACGGATGGGAATGCCGCTTTTTCATAAAGATAAGATGAGTGCTGAAGAACGGGCCCAGGCCCTGATGATGGGGAAACCGATTGATCGGGTTCCATTCCTCATCCTGGCATTTGGTTTTCATGCTCTTAATGTGGGTTACTCTGTATACGAATGGTATACGGACGTGAAAAAGGCTGTTGAATCAGGTAAATGGACTTCCGAGCAGTACGGGGGCATGTGGATGCCCTTTGCCGGTTATCCAGGGATTGGACCGTGGGAGTTCGGGGGAAAGATAAAATGGCCCAGGACCGAATATGATCAGTGCCCCAACACCGAGACGGCCGTAAAGAACGAAGAGGAGGCTTGGGCCCTGAGGCCCATGGGTTACGAAAAACTAAAGGAAACCGGCTATACGCCTTACTTCCGTGAGCTTGCCCGTATCTCTGCTGAATACGGAATGCCGTTTAATCTGCCCATGTACTGCCCGTGGACAACGGCCGGGAATATTGTCGGCATCGGACGTCTGTGCAGATGGGTCGTAAAGAATAAGGATCTGGCCCACCATGTCTTGAGAGTGGCCACTGAGTTTCTGGTCACCTTTAATCAGATCATCGTGGATGAAGTGGGACCTCAGATATATATCCCTGGAGACAGCACGGCCTCGGCTTCCAACGATCTCATATCACCGAAGACTTTCAAGGAATTCGCTCTTCCATACATGATTGAATATCATGGAAAACTGGTTGAAATGGAGGTCCCTGGCATCTTTTTTCATCTGTGCGGTGACCAGAACGCCAACTATGAGTTCTACCCGCAGGTGCCGCTGCCGCCCATGAGTCAAATCAGCGTTTCGCACGAAGTCGATCTGGACAAGGCAAGCGCCACTTTTCCCGATTATATCCTGACGGGCAACGTTGAGCCGGCGATCTTGCAGTTGAAAACGCCTCAGGATGTGTATGAAGCCTGCCGCGTGGCCATTGAGAAAGGGAAAAAGCATAAACGAGGTTTCATTCTCGCGCCAGGCTGCGAATTGCCACCGCAGACGCCACCTCACAACCTGTGGATGATGGCAAAAGCCGTCAACGATTTCGGCTATTACGAGTAAAATTGGGTGATGTTAGGGAGGTACGAAGTCCCAGACAAGAAGAACGTGACTGTGGGGTGATATCGGGAGTACGGCCAGCAGGGCGGTTCCTCTGGCCGACGGGGAAATGAACTCCTATTGCATCGGTTCCGGCACGGTGAACCCCACCAAGACAGCCCGCCAGGTCTACATGGAGGCTTTTTGTCCTGCTGTATTTTAAAAAAATGCTCCGGTTAAACGGACCGATTTAAAAAACTATACTTTCGTATAGTTCCCATATCGCGAATTTTCAGGTAATCTTTCATTCGTCTGCTTCTATGGAAAAAATTTAAACTTGGTTGTATAGATATATCATTTGTGATACATGCGATTTATCGTATGAAGGGGGTGCTTTTGCAATCGGAAATTCGTTGTGGCGTGTGATGGTTCATGCGGAACAATATGGAATAGAATCAGTATAACGGGAGGGATTTACATGAAAAAAGTTTCACTGAAGGTAAATGGGCGAAAGTATCAATTTGTGGTGAAATCGGACAGGGTTCTTCTGGATCTCCTGCGTGAGGACCTGCATTTGGTGGGTGCCAAGCAGTCCTGCGACCGAAAGGGCCAGTGCGGTGCCTGCACCGTGATCGTCAATAAAAAGGCGGTGCTGTCCTGCCTCACCAAGGTAGCCGACCTGGACGGCGCCGAAGTGATCACCGTGGAGGGTCTGGGCACGCCGGACAATCCGCACCTGATCCAGGAGGCTTTCGTGCTTGCGGGAGCCGTCCAGTGCGGATTCTGCACGCCGGGCATGATTATGGGGGCCAAGGCCCTTCTGGACCGGAATCCGGACCCGAATAAGGAGGAGATCAAAACGGCCTTGGCGCGTAACCTTTGCCGTTGCACCGGATATGTGAAAATTATCGACGCCGTGAAGCTGGCTTCAAAGTTTTTGCGCGGCGAGACTTCGCCCGATCAGGTGAGGCCCTCTCCGGAAAGCGGAATGATAGGGGTCTCCCACCCGAGACCTTCGGCCATGATCAAGGCCTGCGGTGTTGCCGAATTCTCCGGCGACATCAAACTTCAGGGCGCCGCCCAGCTGGCGGTAGTTCGAAGCACGGAACATCATGCCAAAATCAAATCCATCGACACGACCAAGGCCGAAAACATGCCCGGCGTGATCGGCGTTA
Source organism: Desulfatiglandales bacterium (assembly GCA_963663335.2). Classification (GTDB taxonomy): domain Bacteria; phylum Desulfobacterota; class DSM-4660; order Desulfatiglandales; family Desulfatiglandaceae; genus NaphS2. Next base: position 1,268,394 of record CAXXLN010000003.1, read on the forward strand.
TGACCGCCAAAGACATCAAGGGAACCAACCGGATCCAGTTCATCTTCAATGATCAGCCGGTATTATGCGATGAAAAGGTTCGGTTTCTGGGGGATCCCATTGTGGCGGTGGCGGCCGAGACACTTGGTCAGGCCCGGGCCGCGGTTGCCGCCGTGGAAGTGGAGTATGAACCGCTGCCGGTCATGCTGAATCCTGATGAAGCGCTTATTGAGGGTGCGGTGCAGGTCCACGACGAGTACCCCAACCTCTGCTACGGACAACCACAAATCAAAGGAGACGCCAAGAAAGCCTTTGGCGAAGCGGCCGCGGTGGTCGAAGCGGAGTTCTCAACCCAGCTCAACCATCAGGCTCCACTGGAACCGGAAGCATGTGTTTCCTATCTGGAGGGGGAAGGGGACGAAGCTTTACTGGTGGTGATCGGTCGCAGCATCATGATCCACTCCCATATGGGCATGCTGCAAGGGGCACTGGGATGGGAAAACATCCGTTATGAAGAAGCCTTTACCGGCGGTCAGTTCGGCATCAAGGTGGGCATTACCTCGGAAGGAATTGCCGGGGCCGCGGCCCTTCATTTCAAAAGACCGGTCAGATACATTCCAAGCATTCATGAATCCATGCTCATGACGTCCAAACGCCATCCCTTCAACATGAAAGTGAAACTGGCGGCCGATAAAGAGGGGAATCTGACCGCATACGCCAATGATTTCGTGGTGGAAAACGGGGCATACATGATATTGGGGATCATCGTGATCAGCCGGGCCCTTGAAATGCTTTCAGGTGCCTACAATATTCCCCATATCGATGCCATGTCCAGGCTGGTTTACACAAACAACCCGGCCGGGGGTGCCGCACGCGGGGCAGGTCCGCCCCAGGTGAACTTTGCACTGGAATCGGCCATGGACATGCTGGCCCATGAGCTGGGTATGGATCCCCTGGAATTCCGTATCAAGAATTCCCTGCTCCCGGGACAAAGCGTCTCCACCGGAGCGGTGGTGGATCAGTGGACTTTTCCGCAGGTTTGTGAGTTGATAAAACCCCATTACGAGCGCGCCAAAAAGGACGCGGCGGCCCGGAAAGACGGACCCGTCAAACGGGGCGTGGGCCTGGGTGCCCATTCCTTCGGCGTGGCATCCCCCGGAGATGCGGCCCAGGTGGCTATCGAGCTGGATCCGGATAACGGCATCACCATCTTTGCGGCGGCGGCCGACCCCGGCGAAGGGAACGACTCCATGCTGACCCAGGTAGCCGCTCATCTTCTCCAACTGCCCATGGAAAAGGTGCGGCTGGTGACCCGCAACACGGATCAGACCACTGAAACGGGACCGGCAGCGGGGAGTCGTATCACTTACATGGTGGGGGGCGCCCTGGTGAATGCCATTGAACAATTAAAGGGAAGCATGGCCGAGGCAGGCGTTTCCACCTATGAAGGGCTGACAGAGGCGGGGAAACCCACCCGCTATATGGGAACAAAGGCCGTGCCCGCGGGAGAACTGGATCCCAAAACGGGTCAGGGACCCACCTTTGAATCGCAGGTTCATAACATCCAGATGGCCGAGGTGGAGGTCAACACCGAGACCGGAGAAGTTCGCGTCATCAAAATGACCACGGCCGTTGATCCGGGGCCGGTGATTCATCCCCAGAACCTGGAAGGTCAGCTGGAAGGGGGCATGGATCAAGGCGTGGGGTATGCGCTGAGGGAGGAATATGTCAGCGGAAAAACCAAAGACTGGGTTACCTTTAAATACCCGAGCATGAAAACGGCATTCGACATGGAAGTGCTGACCCCCCTGGAGACCACCAGAGGAAAGGGGACCCTGGGCGCAACGGGCATCGGCGAGATGACCATGGTATCCACAGCGCCCGCGGTCATTAACGCCATTAGGGACGCCTGCGGCGTCAGAATTTTCGATCTGCCGGCCACACCCGAGAAGGTCAAGGCTGCGTTGGCAAAGGGCTAATATCGTCATGATGGGATCCGGGCCGCTTTCCGGTAATGTCAAACGGGAGACGCGTGTTATTGCAGGCACGAAAATCACTTTTGATAATGAAGGGTTTTTGTGGGATGCGAAAGACTGGACCGAGGAAATAGCCCGGATCCTTGCGGCTGAAGACGGACTTGAGGAAATCTCGGACATGCAGTGGCGGATCATCCGTTTTCTGCGGGAATTCTATTTTTATCATGGCCGGGCCCCCATGAACCGTGATATCAAAAAGGAAATCGGTTTGAGTTTCATGGAGATGGAAGCCCTTTTTCCCAAGGGCATCCGCCGGGGCGCCCGGCGCATCGCCGGACTTCCCAATCCCAAGACGTGTTCAGGATAACAGATATGACCCATCGGTTGATATACTTTGACAATGCGGCCACCGCCTTTCCAAAACCGCCGGGCGCCCTGGCCCGCATGGTGGAGACCTTTGAACGGATCGGCGTCTCCCCCGGACGAGGAAGCTATGACCTGGCGGTGGAAGCGGAGGATCTCGTATTTGATACAAGGAAACGGCTTGCCCGCTTGTTCGGTGCGCCGGATCCGAACCGGGTCATATTCGCGAGTAACGCGACGGACGCGCTCAACCTCTGTATCCAAGGGTTGCTGGGGCCGGGGGACCATGTGGTATCCACGAGGATCGAGCACAATTCGGTCCTGAGGCCCCTGTATCATCTCAGGCTCAAGGGCTTGATCGAATATGACCTGGTGCCCTTTGACCACAAAGGTTTTGTGGATCCCAACCATATTGCGGCAGCCATCAAGCCCAACAGCCGGCTGGTGATTGTGTCCCATGCCTCCAATGTCCTTGGAACCATCCAACCCCTTCATGAAATCGGCACGCTGTGCCGGGAAAAACAGGTCCCACTGTTGGTGGATGCGGCACAAAGCGCCGGAGTGGTTCCCATTGATATGGATGACTGGGGCATCGGAGCCGTTGCCTTTACCGGGCATAAATCGTTGATGGGTCCCACGGGTGTGGGCGGATTGGTGATTCATCCCGACCTGGATCTCCAAACGACGCGTTATGGGGGGACGGGCATCGATTCGGAGAGTCCTCTCCACACCCGGGACTACCCCCATCGCCTGGAGGCCGGAACCGTTAATCTGATGGGGATCATCGGTCTGTCCGAAGGTCTCCGCTTCCTTGAGAAAAAAGGCATTGAAGCGATCCACCGGGAGGAGATGCGATTGCTCACCAGGCTCCGGGATGGCCTGATGCCGCTGGCGGGAGTGGAACGTTACTGCGTTGAAGACCTGACGGACCATGTGGGGCTCATGACCCTGAATATCATCGGTATGGATCCGGGAGATGCAGGGGCCATTCTGGATGCCGATTTCGGCATCGCCGTACGTGTGGGGCTCCATTGCGCGCCGCTGGCCCACGAAGGCCTCGGGACCTTTCCCCGGGGCGGCGTTCGTTTCAGCCTGGGACCTTTCAATACCGCGGACGAAGTGGATCGGGCCGTGGAAGCCGTTACCCGGATGAGTCGTTCACGGCAGGGTTGATCCTTTCCTCACCATGCCCTCTACAGTTTCACCTTGATCCCGTCTGCTCCGATATTGTTCCGGAGATAATAGGATTGAATAGATATTCCCGAAAAACTATACTTTTGTATAATTTACACCATGGCGGCATTTTCCTATGATGCGTCATCATGCGCGCTTTGTCGGGAAAAGAGGGGAGGTGAATGGGTTGGTCCCTGATGGGCGCAAGCGGCAGCGGCATCTTATTTAAAAGAGATGTCTTTTGACGTAAACGTCAGGTTTATTTTCAACAAAAAGGAGGCCTTTATGATTTCGCTGAATGTGAACGGTAAATCCTACACAATTGATGTTCCCTCGGATACCCCGTTGCTCTGGGCAATTCGGGAAAATCTGAAGCTCACGGGGACGAAGTACGGTTGCGGCATCGGGGAATGCGGCTCCTGCACCGTGCATGTGGATGGAAAGGCGGTGCGGTCCTGCGGTGTATCCGTGGAAGAAGTCCAAGGGAAGAAGATCACCACCATCGAAGGCCTGCCTGAGAATAATCCGGTTAAGCGGGCATGGGTCGATGAACAGGTGGTTCAGTGCGGTTATTGTCAACCGGGAATTATCATGCAGGTAGCGGCCGAGTTGAAATCCGGTTCAAAACCGGATCAAGTCATCAAATCCCTGGACGATGTGATCTGTCGATGCGGCACCCATCCGCGCATTAAGAAGGGTGTACAGGCTGCCGCAAAAATCATGGGAAAGGAGGGGTGAGACAATGGAAAAACACATCTCCAGACGCGCTTTTCTGAAGGAATCCCTGAAAGTCACCGGCTTGACCATTGCCGTTTCCATCACCCCTTTCGGGTTTAAGCTTCAGAACGCATCGGCGGATAAGGAAGGTATGAAAAAAAGCTTCAAACCCAGCGCATGGTTTGAAATCACGCCGGATAACAGGGTAACCATCACCATCGGCAATTCAGAGATGGGGCAGGGGGTATTGACGGCCCTTCCCATGATCATTGCCGATGAATTGGAAGCCGACTGGAAACAGGTTAAAATTGTTCAGGGACCGGCCTTGGAAGCATTCATGAACCCCATCCTTCATCTTCAACTGACCGTGGCCAGCGCCAGTGTGAGAGGCTTTTATGAGCCCCTGCGTAACGCGGCCGCCGCCGGTCGTGCCATGCTGATTCAAGCGGCCGCACAAACATGGAAGGTTTCCGAAGATGCATGTGAGGCGATACCCGGCGCCGTCCGCAATAAAAAATCGGGAAAAGAACTCACCTATGGCCAATTATGCCTGAAAGCGGCGGCGCTGGAGATTCCCAAAAAACCGCCCCTTAAACCCGAAACCCGCTTCCGATATATGGGAAAACCGATGCCCCGTGTGGACATCCCCGAAAAAGTAAGCGGCAAGGCCGTGTACGGCCTTGATGTGGATTTGCCTGACCTGCACTATGCCGTCCTTTCCCGCCCCCCAGCCTATGGGGCAAAGCCGGTTTCCTATGATGAGAAGGCGGCCATGGCCGTAAAAGGGGTAAAAAAGATTGTTCCCACGCCCCACGGTATCGCTGTTTGCGCGGAGTCCTTTTATGCGGCCCAAAAAGGGCGGGATGCCCTCAAGACCCAGTGGGGACCGGGCGTGATGCCGCAAATGGACAACCAGGTGATTGAAAAATCCCTTATGGCGGATCTGGACAAGCCCGGCGCCACGGTGCGCAACCAGGGGGATGCCGCTGGGGTACTCGGCCAGGCCGAAAAGAAGATCAAGTCAACCTATTATGTTCCCTATATCGCCCACGCCACCATGGAACCCATGAACTGCACCGCCCACGTCCAAAAGGACCGGTGTGATATATGGGTGCCGACCCAGGGGCAGACGGTTGCACAATTGGTGGGCTCCAAGGTTTCGGGTATACCCCCGGAAAATGTCCATATCCATACCACACTGCTCGGTTGCGGACTGGGGAGACGCGGGGCTCCGGACTTTGTGGTTGAAGCGGTGATCGCTTCCAAGGCTCTGGGAAAACCGGTAAAGGTCATCTGGACACGGGAAGAGGACTTTAAATACGATCTTTTTCGAGCCGCAACCACCCACCGCTTGGAAGCTTGCGTTGACACGAAGAAAACATTGACCGCATGGTCCCATAAAGTGGTAACGCCATCCATATTGAAATATATCGCCCCCGAGATGGTCAAAGGCGGGATCGATTTTTACAGTCTCTGGGGAGTGGCGGACTATCCCAATTCTCCCCATAACAACAACATGACCTACCAATTTGCAAACTTCTACGTAGAGTTTGTTATCTCCGAGCTGCCGCCCCCCGTGGCACCCTGGCGTTCGGTTCAGAATGCTCCCAATGCGTTTGTCATCGAATCATTCATGGATGAAATGGCCCATCTGGCAGGTCAGGATCCCCTGGCCTTTCGTTTGGCGCATCTGAAGGACAATATGCGTGCACGAAGGGTCCTTGAAACCGTTGCCGAAAAGGCGGGCTGGGGAAAAAAGATGCCCAAGGGCCGAGGCCTGGGGATTGCGCAGCATTCCTGCTTCGGTACCTATGTGGCCCAGGTGGCCGATGTGACGGTCAATGATGACGGAGTCATCAAGGTCAATCGGATGGATGTTGCCGTTGATTGTGGTCCGGTGGTCAATCCGGATCCTTTAAAGGCGCAGATGGAGGGGGGGATTGTCATGGGTCTGAGCACCGCCCTGAAAGAGGAGGTCCGGTTCAAGAACGGCGGGGTTGAAACGACCAACTATGAAGACTATGATCTCATTCGCATGAGCGAGGTCCCGGAGATCCGGGTGCATATCATTGACAGCAATGAGAAGATCGGCGGGATCGGAGAGCCGGGTGTACCTCCGGCCGCGCCCGCCGTGGCCAATGCCGTATTTGCGGCCACGGGCGCCCGTTTAAGACGCATCCCCATGACTCCGGCCAGAGTCCTGAAAGCCGTTTCTTCCACATAGAAGGCCGTCGGTTTTAACGCCCTGATTTGGGGGTTCATTTTTACCACCGTTAAGCATACCCGCATCACGGTTGCGTGATGCGGGTATGCTTTTGCTATTTGTTGAGTGAAATCTTATAGATCACGTTCTCGGTATCGCTTGTGACGTAGGTATTCCCCGCTTTTGAAACGGCGATGTCACTTAAACAGGAATTTCTCGGGAAAAAGAAGGCCCAGGGCAGATCCTGAACCCAGCGGGGCAGGGATCGCCTCAGTCCGGGGCGTATCTGGCATGTCGCTCACAGGTGCCGTAAGCGGGAGTTCCTGCTCAAATTCTCGAAAGATCGCCGCCGCTATTTGCAATGGCTGTATCAAGCGAAGAAGCGGTACAAATTTTGACCATCCTGAATTACATGGTTGCCTCAAACCACGTTCACCTGATCGTTGTCGATACGGGAAAAAGAGACGTGATTCCCAAATCAATGCAGTTGGTCGCAGGAAGGGTGGCCCAGGAATACAATCAAAGAAAGAACCGAAAAGGACGATATAGGCACTGAAAACACCTATTTATGAAACATAAACGCTGAATAATCAATGTGTTGCTGTTGCCTGTGGTCCGACCCAGGCAACAAAATGCCGAACTGTCAACTTGAAGTTTTGAGGTTTTTGTATTGCTCCGTAAAACATTCCTCCAGGCCGGGTCGGAATACAAACGGTTGCACCTCTGTTTCATGCGAAATCCATAAATCATTGATACCCCACCGCCGGCCCTTGTTAGGGGATTGGAGGCACCACCGATCTCTTCCTTTTCACTTGACGGCACAAGAAAATTGTAGGTATCTTTAACCCCTGAAAAGCAATTTTGTTCATTTATCTCATCAATTGAGGGAGGTGGTTTGGCAAAACGGGCAGATGCGTTTTGTTGCCCTTCAAAAATCCGCTGGGCTTTTTGCTGAAAGACCAGGCCTGTTCAATACGTGGGTGTAGATCATAGTAGTGGAAACATCCGCATGCCCAAGCAGTTCCTGCACCGTGCGGATATCATAGCCTGCTTCCAGCAGATGAGTGGCAAAGGAGTGGCGTAAGGTATGACAACTGACTTTTTTGTTGACGCCAGACTGGAAGGCCGCATTTTTGACTGCCTTTTGGATCACGCTTTCATGGATATGGTGTCGCCTCACTTTGCCGCTGCGGGGGTCCACGGACAGACTTTTGGCGGGAAATACATATTGCCAGATCCACTGTTTTCCCGCATTGGGATATTTCCTTGCCAGAGCAGGCCAGATAAAAACTTCTGCGGAGCCTTGCGCCTGGTCTGCGTCATAAATGGCTTTCACGTTCTTAAGATGTTTCTGCAACGGGTCGGAAAAACGATCAGCCAGCATTGTAATCCGGTCTTTCTGCCCCTTTCCATCACGCACCAGGATCTGATGCCTTGCAAAGTCAATGTCCTTGATTCTGAGGCGGAGCCCTCCCCCATACATCAAGCCGGCCATGAGAGCGGCAATCCCTTCCAACTGGGCAAGAAGGGCCTGGACTTCCTCTCTGGTCATAACCTCGGGCAGTCGCTGGGGTCTTTTGGCCCGCACAAACGTTTCCATCTCTCCAAAAGGCTTTTTGAGGGCATTGTTGAAGAAGAATACCAGGGCATTCAGAGCCTGGTTTTGTGTGCTGGCCGCGACCTCCCGCTCCATGGCCAGAAAGTCGAGATATTTCTTCACCTCAACCGTTCCCTCCATGCTTTTCGGATCGGCGTAGCCGTGAAAAGCTATAAAACGCCGCACCCAACCAAGATAGGCCGTCTCCGTGCGAATGGAGTAATGACGTCCCCTGATTTCTGTTCTCAGAGCCTGCAGCAATGGAGTAAAGTGTCGCTCAACCTCGCCGGGAATCACACGATCCCGAAAACGGTTGATTGCCGTTCTCTGCTTCCTCTCCGCAACCGGTTCCCTCTGCGGAGATGCCGGCACATGGACAGGGGCATAGCCGGGAAGAAATTCTTCATAAAGAATTTTCAGGGAGTGCTCGGCCTGCTGAACCTGCCACTCCTCGATTCTTGGACGATTCCGAAGATTTTCAAGAAACGAACGGATATCTTCGCCCGAACGATCCCGCAGTTTTTTTCCAGGCATAAAATCAACAAAAGCCTGCGCCCATTTGAGATAAAAGTTCGAACGGTCAGGCCGCACCCGGTTCTCCTCCAGGCAAGCCTTAAAAGAGTCCCAGAATCTTTGAACCGCCACAGCCTGGTTTATATCTTTTTCAGCCATAAAACCTCACAACTTCAAATGCTTATAGCTTATTATGCCCATCGTAATAGGCAGAATAAATATATCACAGAACATGGATCACTGGCAACACGTTGATATATAGGTGCTTTTATTTTAAAGGAGGTGATGCCTATGGGATATTTATTTAATATCATAGGATAAAATCGCTTGTCAATTTTTTGCCAATATGTTTTTTCTGTCTAATATATGTTCGCCAAAAAGTGATGATGGAATCCAATTCATGAGGATGTTTATATGGCACGCAAGAAATCTTCTGCTGGTTCATCTTCAAAGCCGACAACAACTGAATTAACGATTGATGTCTCCGATGTTGAACAAGAATTGAAGGATCGAGTAGAAAAGGGGCGTGAATTGATATCCCCGATACCTGATAGTAACTCAGCTTTGGAAGATGCCCGAAAACGATATTATACTTGGGATGAATACAACACGACCCTGCTCGGTCGTATTTTTTCAACCGCGGAGCTGTCACGCGAATATTCTTATTGGGGGATAGCTTTTATTGGAGGCTCGAAACCATTTACTGAGGAAGTTGGAGATTTTGTTGATGATGTAAATGGTAAGATCCGGAGACTTGAATCTATAATAGAGAGATTACCTCTTTATACAAAAATTGGAAAAACTTACCCGAAAAAAACACGGCCAGCTATGGAATCAACTCCATCTCGAAAAGTCTTTGTCGTTCACGGGCGAAACAACGAATTAAAGGAAACTGTTGCCCGGTATCTAAATCAGCTTGATTTGACGCCTATTATTCTGCACGAACAGGCAAGCGCTGGGCGTACGATCATTGAAAAATTCGAGGAAAATTCCGATTCATGTTTTGCGGTAATTTTGCTTACACCAGATGATGTCGGCTGCCTCGCTCCGGAAAAGACACTAGATTCATTGAATAAGCGAGCACGTCAAAACGTAATTTTCGAGTGGGGATTTTTCGTTGCAAAGCTTGGGCGCCGAAGAGCATGCGCTCTTGTTGCCGAGGGTGTGGAGATTCCATCGGATATGGGAGGTATCGTTTATGTGCCGCTGGATCAATATGGTGCGTGGAAAATGCTTCTTGCAAGGGAATTAAAGGCGGGAGGAGTTGAGATTGACTTAAATCGGGCGATTTAGTTAGGCGAACAACCGCCTGGAGCAGACGGCGGGAAAATCGCGGTTTTTCGTAGGCGCTTTTGGCAGTTGTCCTGCTTGGGGCCGCTGCTCAGGCGGGGCGTTAGATGGTCGCATGAAGAAAAAAAGGAGTGTAAATTATGGTTGATATTAAGCTGTGGTACTATCTTACATTTGAATCTCGAATTCTTAGATTTGAAAAAACATTAAAACTTTCTGAAGTGCCTTTCATTGGTGCTGAAATCGAAATGGAGTCAGATCACCACACCATTGACCGTGTCCTATTCCGCGATGGTGGAGGTATTACAGCAATTTCTCAAAATGATTTAGATAACGATGGAAAAGAAATGATATTCCGTGATTCAGAATTAGAAGACACTATTGAAGAAATGAAAGGATCTGGCTGGAAGTTACTAAGTAATGTAGAAAGAAACATCTAACATCAGCATCTACAAGGACATGCTATTATATCGCCGAATCGATCATTTAAGGTTCGCGATATTCAATAAACTAAATAAACTTCAAAGGCTTGCGCCGCATGCCTGTAATGCAGGCGTTAGCATATTAGAAAATATGAGATTAGTAAAACTATGGGAATTAAGTGGAGCTGCTTTAATTATCCCAGAAAATACAAACGTTTATTTTACAAACCAAGTCAACGGAAACGCTTGTGAACACTTAATATAATTTCTAAGGATAAAGGTGAATGGAATGGATAGTCTATCTGATAACAATGGAAAAAAATTAACAGTTAATGCACCAAATGATAGTGATTCAAATGTTCCAGGAGCACTTCTCAGTGTTGAAATAGGCATTGATGAAGAAGTGGAATGGGTATGGACACATCTTGAAAACGGTAAAAGTGCTGTTACAGGCTACACAATCATTAAAAAAAAAGGCTGCAAAAGTTAGACTTGATAATGAGAACAAAACACTAAAGCTGACCCAAAAAGCCGAGTTGAGTATCTTATAATTTGCAGGCTGTCGTCCGGCTTTTTCGGCAGCTTAGCGCTGCGTTAGCTGCCATATGAAGAAGGAAAGGAAATTATGAAATCGGAAAGATACAAAATCGGATGGGATAAATTAGCTGAAATTGATGGCGAACAAGGAGAAAGAGTTGTGGAAGCCCTTAAGGATATTTCTCCAGAGTTTGCAGACTTACTTATAGAGTTTCCTTTTGGGGATGTTTATAGCCGCCCAGGCCTGGACCTGAGGTCTAGAGAAATCGCTACAGTGGCAGCTTTGGCAGCAATGGGGACCGCACAGCCACAATTGAAGGTCCATATTCACGGAGCGTTGAATGTTGGATGCTCCAGGAACGAAATCATCGAGATAATGATTCAAATGGCGGTCTATGCCGGCTTCCCTGCTGCTTTGAACGGCATGTTCGCAGCGAAGGAGGTCTTTGACCAGAGAGATGCCGAAGGCAAGCAATGAGCTAGTGTCCATCCATTAATGTGAATGTGGACACTGCGGGTTTCCAATCCAGAAATGAGCAATTTTTCGCAAGGTCAAGGAAAACAAGGGGTTGCGCGGAGACGTACGACCGTACGTCGCACAAGGAGCCCCGCAGTTTGACGCCGAGATTGCGGAAAAGGGCCATTTATGGATGGAAACGAGCTAACGGATAAGGTTAGATTGTGAGAGCGGAGCGAACCACAATCTGAACCGTTTGTTGGACAAGCCCGGTTACTATATATAGAAAACAGCTTTTTTGAAAGAGGCAGCTTGATCAGGACAGAAGTGAGACGGGGATTTTCTGCTTCTGCCCATATGCTCTTTGAAATAGATTTGCCTGAAGAACAAGGCTTTCAGGAGCGGAATATGCCGTTTTTTTCGCGCAGGTATCCATTGCCGGGGAAACCGGGGTCTTTCATAAGCCGGTTATGTTGTTTCAGGGTTACATAACGATTTCTCCATTTTCGATTATGTAAGGCAAGTGATCTGCCTGGTCGATGGTCCCGGTATCTTCGTCAGGATGATTTTCATGACTGCCCCGCATACCGGACAGGTGATTGTTGGCCGTTCTTTCTGTTTTCCGGCAAACATACTGAGCGGATTAACCCGGAGCACCATCTGCAAAAAACGGAGGAGCTTTTTGCTGCATGGATGGAGAAAACCGTAACACTTTGCCCTGCGGAAACCCTTCGGCAGCACATGGAGCATGAGCAGATAGAGAAAATATTCCCCGGTGACGGTCCTGCTTCTATATTGCCCGGTTTTGGCATGGAGATACCTGAAGGTGACCATGCCGTTTTCGCATTGCAGAATATCTTTTTCCCGGATGACGCCCCGGTAGAGATATCTACCGAGATAAATGATTGCCTTGTCGCCGTTGCCGACGTCTTTGCAGTCAACGACCCATTGTTTCGGGCAATCTTGGGGCACGCTCAGACCGTGGTTAACAATGGCCTGGAGGATTTTTGCCCTGAAGACTTGTGCCAAAGCCTTGTGGCTGAAGAGATACCCGGAAGATTTGACCCGCCATAATGCTGTTTTTGTATTGATGCTTGCCCCCGGCATGACAACATGGATGTGGGGATGATAGTCAAGGGCTCTTGAATGGGTATGGAGTATGGTGGTGAAGCCGGCTGCTCCACCGAGCTTTTTGTCTTTTCGGGTAAATGTTTTCAGGAGATCCTGGACGCAGGCAAACATGAGGGAATAGATTGTTGCCTGATTTTTCCAGGCAAGACCCCTGAGTTGCTTGGGGAGGGTAAAGGTGATCAGATAGTATTGAGTCGGCAGCCGCTTGCTCAACTGATTCTCGATCCACTGCCAATTTTCATGGTTCTGGCAATGGGGACAGTTTCTGTGGCCACAGGAATGCGGAATATAGACCTGTTTCCCGCAGTTGTGATCCGTGCATTGCGCCAGCATGTGCGGGCCATATTCTTGTCTGCATTGTGCCATGGCCTGCAGAGCCTTTGTATGGCTTGGCAGGACGGAATTCTTGTATCCGTCCAAAAAACGATCCTTGAATTCGTTAATGATCGAGGAGAGCAGAATCATTTGACCCCTCCCCATGTTATATCAAAGGTGTTGGCCAGCGTATTGACGGCCTGGCGGGCATTATTTCCGGTATTGGAAGTCAGATGGGTGTATCTGGAGGTTGTCAGGACACTGACATGGCCCAGGATCTGTTGTAATTCAATGAGATCAACGCCTGCTTCCAGCATATGCGTTGCATGGCTGTGCCGCAGGGAATGGCATGAAATTTTTTTTTATGCCGAGTTGTCTGACAACGGCTTTCATGGCGGTCTGGATGCCGCCTCTGTCCAGTGGCTGCTGAACCAGGTGGGCATTATTCAGACCTCTTTTCCGGCTTGGGAAGATAAAATGGGGATGTTTGTGAACCGGCCAGAAATTTCTGAGCACGCGCAGGGTATTTTCAGGCAGCGGCACCAGCCGGTCTTTGTTGCCCTTGGCGTCGCGAATATGAACCCGCATATTGACGGAGTCGATATCGCCGACAGTCAGCCTGATTCCTTCGCCAAGACGCAACCCCATGCTGTAGGTGGTAAAGAAAAAGACTTTGTAGCTCAACTTGTTGGTTGCGACGAACAGCCGGTTGAGCTGCTCGATGGATAGAATATCCGGGATCCTGGATGTTCTTGGCGGTTTGATTAAGGGGATGTCCTCCCAGGTTTTGTCCAGTACCCTGGCGTAAAAGAATTTCAGGCCATACAGATCGAGCTTGACCGTACTCCAGGAATGGCATTCCAGAAGCTCATTGAAATAGTCAAGCAACTGGTCGGATTTAAGATTTTCAATCCGGCAATCGAAATAGTTTCCGATACGCCTGATCGCCCTTGAGTATGCCTCAATGGTTTTTGGCTGCAATCCATTGAGTTTCAGGCACTTCTGATGTTTTCGGTAATACTTGTTGAATTGCGGATTTTTTGGCATGTTGGTGTTCATTGTAACCTCCTTTTGTAATGATTGAAATGAAAGGCAAATTTTCTTGCCTTGACGCCTTCCTTTTATTACAAGAAAATGATGAGGTTACAATATGTTAATCACAAAAAGGGTGAAGCCGATTGGCTTGCCTGCCGCGCTAGCGGCTTCGTCCAACAAACCGGTGAACCCGACGCCGGAAAGGTCTGCGGCGCTTCGCGAAACTTCTGAAGCGGCGCGGGTTACCGGCAGCGTTGGGGCGTAAAGGAGGACCATGGAAAAAGTACTTTGTGCTGGGACTTGCAAAAATGCCACTAACCACATTGTCCTAGCTGAACACAAGACAAGTGGCGATGCATATAATGGAGATATCCAATGGTGGACAACATATCAGATTATCCAATGTCAAGGATGTGAATGCATTTCATTCCGCGAATCGTCATCTTGCACCGAGGATTTCGACCCACGAACAGGAGAAATGGAAGAAAGGGTTACATTATTTCCAGACAGAATGGATGGCCGAAAACCTATTGACGACTATGATGTATTTCCCTTGAAAACCCAAAGGGTATATCTTGAAACAATAAAAGCATTAAATAATCAGACGCCAATACTAGCTGCAATTGGGTTAAGGGCATTGATTGAGTCTATATGCATCGAGAAAAAAACAAAATCCAGATCGCTAGCAAAAAAAATTGACGAGCTTGCAAATATGGGATTGCTCTCACATAAACAAGCTGAATTTTTACATAACCACCGTTTCATGGGAAATGCAGCTGCGCATGAAATTGTTGCTCCTAAGCCACAACATTTAGTAGCTGCACTTGACATTGCAGAAACACTGTTAAAAACAATTTACATCCTTCCCAAGTTGGATGGTGAATTAAAAAACAAAGGGAAAACCCCAACAAGATAATTCAGCGGATGGCGGTAACGTCGGCGGCGCTGACGCGGCAAGTTCATTGGCGCCACCGCTGATCATGACGTTAGCGCTTTAAATCTAAGGAGAAAATCGCTATGGAACATCTATTTGAAGCAAGTGTTCAGTATAATGATTTAAAAGGATCTTCAGCCGCCGATGTGTCAGATATAGGCAAACCATCAAAATGGTTAAGAGATAAAGGTTTGCTTAATGATGGGGAGCATTTATTGGGCATTGAACTCCTGGTCGGAGAAAATCATGGAGAACATAGTGATCCTGTCTATGTTCGTTTCTTAGCCTTTAAATTAGATGGGTATAGTAACATTCCAGATCAAATAAAAAATACCGATGGTGCAATATCAGTAAGGAAAATTGATGTTCAGATGAACCTTATGGAGTTTTTCGGTTTATTTAAAAGATTCGGTGTTAAGTTTTCTTTTGGAGCAGCATTAGAAGGTAGGAAGATAATATATACCGAATAATGTGCTAACATCCAAATCAACTCAGACCGGGCTACTCTCTTGCCAGATCGCAGTTGAGTGCATCATAGAAACAATTGATGTTTGCAAATATCAATAATCATAAATCGCCCGTCTGGTTATTTGGGGCGTTCGGCACGAGTGACTTACGACAAATGACTGGACTATCTGAAGGGGAGTGTATGCATGAGTAAGAGAATAGAGGATTCACTTGATGTACTCAGGCTGGTTCGGGATTCTTACATCAAGGACCGTACAAGACGAGTAGATTCTTTGCGTACCAAAGCAATCAGCGTTGTTGCCAAAAGAGGTGTCGATGCGAAAACGGTTTTTGCTCACCTAGTTGGCAAGAATGTTCCGTCGAAGTCATCAGCCGGAGAGTTTGATCGCATGCTTGAAGACTGGTTAATTAACAATTCGGCCACGCTGAAGGAATGGTATCTGCGGGATGCAGATCGCTACGACAAGGACCGCATCGCGGATTTCTTTGGCCAGCCTGAAGTGTTGGATACACCGAAGGCAACCGACATAAACGAGCCTCCGGAAAGCACTCGGGTCGAAACAACAACGTACCGCATTTTACGCGACACAGCGCTTTCGAGAGAAGTTAAAATAGCACAGCAGTTCAAATGTCAGCTATGCGGAAATACAATTCGTCTGCGTGACGGTGGTTTTTATGCTGAAGCCCACCACGTGAGACCGTTGGGGAAACCCTACAACGGACCAGACACAAGAGACAACATCATTTGTGTCTGCCCAACGTGCCACGTTCTTCTGGATTATAAGGTAATCGCTTTGGAAAAGTCCCGGGTACCAAGTGTGTCCGCTGAATACGTGGACTACCATAATAGAGAGATACATGGAAAGTGATAAAGACGGGGCCGAACAAAACGCTGAACCGGATCGGCGAGGAAAGGCGCTCGCCTCCCGGTTAGCTCCGCGTTCGCCATGCGAGGAGTGAAAAGATGAGCAACACATCCACCAGTTTCACATACGTAACACTATGGACAGCGTTCCAGCATCTGCATCGCATGTATGACGTTACCCGCCAAGACCCGCAGAATAAAGATGATGCACTCGCCCTAAGATTGGGTGCGCTCAACATGGCGTTTTTCGCTTTGGAAGCATTCATGAACCACATCATCCAGGCCCTCGCACCTGATGTCTGGAAGAATGAGCGGAAATGTTTTTCTGGTCGTCATCCAATTGATGGCGTGAAGTACTATGGACCAATCGGTAAACTCAAGTACATTCACTTGTTGTGCGACCAACGATACGACGAAAAAAAGCCCGATATCCAAACAGTGTTGAAGATCAAAGAACTTCGCGACATAATGGCTCATGGTCGTTCTTACTACGATGAGCCAGATGATATTCATCTTGAGGAGCTTCCAACCATACCACCTCCCACTTCAAAAGTGTTTGAAATAGGAACGCATGAGCTGTTGGTCGCTGCTGTTCAGAATTTCAGTGGTATGCGGTGCAGACTATTCGATGCCGCCAAGAAATGCTCAGACTGCTCCGATTTGGGACCGCACCCTGACTCATGCATTTCGGCTATGCAGATGATCTCGGTAAAACATTAACGGACGAGGGGCGAACAATCAAATTCAGCGGACGCAAAAAGCCGCGCCGCTGATTTAAATGTTAAACTCACTTAGATGGAGGAGGAAAGATTATGGGATTCTTTAGTAAATTGTTTGGAAAAGAGCAGGTAGCAAATTATGTAATCATTACCCAAAGCTATATGATTCTGACTATCATGCTTATGTCTAGTGGTCTTGCAAGCGCTGATAGCAAAGTTCGAAACACAGTAGAAGCGGCATCCCAGATCGGGAGCGGCGTTATTGGCCTTCTGTTTATCCTCTTTATCCTTGCCTTTTTTTTAAGAAAAAGCCGAAAGAAAGACACAGATGATGAGTTCATCAAATTCATGACAAGATTGCAGCCAGGGAAAAATGATCTCCTGATTAATAATCAATGGGGAATCCCACTTTCGAACCTCGATAAAGAGGAAGCGGACAACAAGGATTTGGTAAAATGGAACCATCGTTGGGTAACAAAAAAGGAACTGCGTACTCTTAAACCTCAGTATGGTATTTACAGAAGAATAAAATGGTTAGGGATTATTATCTATATTATCGGGATATACTATCTTATAGGAGCTGGGGAAAGATTTCAATCCTTTCCATCTGATACGGCTGAAGTTGTAGCTGCGCTATCCCTTTTCTTATACCCCATTTTCCATTTTGTCGTCGGTTACGGCCTGCAACGATACAAAAACTGGGCACGTTGGGTGGCGGTTATTCTTTTCCCTTTGCTTATACGTCCGAGAACATTTTATGCTTATCAAACAGATGAAATTTTTCAATGGTTATTGATTATAACAATATTTTTTATCTTTATTCTGGTGACCGTTTTTTCAAAGACTGGAAAGGTCATTTTTACTTCCAGCCGAGTGACGGTCTCTGGAAGCAAACCCTAAAAAAGCGAGGTATACAATGAAGCAAAACGATCTCAAATTACGTTTTTTGCACCCCTGTCTCTTTTGCGTGTGTTTGTTGGTCATTTTCTCTGCTCCCAGCGTTAATGCACAGAGTAAAGAAGTGAAGCAGACAAGCAAACAAACATGGGTAAAGAACTGCGCTCTCCGGGACAACTATCAAAATAAATTGATATTTTCAGGGACGATAACAGGAAATAGCATTTCTTCTTGGGTTGCTGATAATCGTAGAGCATATATCTCGGTTTTTGACGGACTCCTTCTTGACGACGCACCAGCGATTAAATTGCGTAGAGAAAAAATATTGAAGTTGATATCAATGGCTCCAGGGGGACATTCTGTAATTATCTCAGCAGAATTAGGCCAAGAAGTGGACGCTCTTTGGGATGATATCCTTACTAAAGCGCAATCTCTAGGTATAAAATGCAACTAAATAATAGAATCAATTAAGTGACATAAAATCAGCTAACAAGGCCAATTGAGCCGGACTGGTTTTCAACTGATTCAACTGTGTTCAACTGTTCAACTGGTTTCAACTGGGTAATTCAACTGGGGTCGGGCCAAGAAAATCGCCATAAATTAAGATGGTTAAAGCGAAAAAAGGCCTAAAAACGGGTCTATATTCGCATTTTCGGGGCTAAAAAGAGCGATATAGAAAATCTGGAACACGAAGCTAAATTTCTAACCAGAAAATGCACCGGATAAAACCGGTGATTTTCGCGTTCGCAATAAGAATTATGACTCAAGATATTACCACACTACCAAAACGAAGCCGGTCATCGATACGTCGGTCTACAAAGGCAGACCTCAATGCTATACACACATGGCTTGTTGAGGAAAAAAACATAGGGGTACACGGTAACTTTCTTTGTAACTGGAGCGTTATTGAAAGTGCACATCAAAATGGCGACCTTCTTGTTTACATCGATGGTCAAAGTGGGCAGCCCGTCGCATTCCAACTCGGCAAGTTGATCTATCCAGGCATTCTTCAAGTCCGCAAAGCGTACCGGCGAAAAGGTATCGGTCGAAAAATGGTGGAACGATGTTTTTCTATCAATAGAAAGCGTGATGAATGCTGCCTGTATATTCAATGTAAGCCTTCATCTTCTATACCCTTTTGGGAAAGCATGGGGTTCTCGCTTATCAATACCAGGGATGGGCATCATTATGCCTATCAAGTTCTTGAAAAAAAATTATCTCTCCCAGAGAAAGGCGTGGACAGTAATGTGGTAATTCGTTTCTTCCCAGAATCGCGTAAGTGGGAGCCAAATAACTTGCCATTCGCAATTCATGCGCCAAAAGCGAGGTTGGGCCAAGACAACATTATTTATTTAGAAAAGCGAATATCTTTCCATAAAAAAACGCAAACGGAGACATTTGATCTCGATATTGTAGTTGAAATCGAAGTCAGTGGTATGCGGAAATATTTAGATAAAGCAAAGTACAAAGAGGCACAAGCTATTGGAGTCAGGCATTGCACAAATGGCTTTTATATTGACAAAATTAAACTAATCAAATGCGAACAAAGCGCTTAACCTGACCGCGAGAACGTCGGCGGCGCTGACGCGGCAAGTTTGGGTGGCGCGGTCAGGTTAGCTTGGCGTTAGCCAAAAGGAAAATTCATGAGTTACTTTGAAAACTATAAGAATGAACGCTACCATGATGCAAACCTTCTTCGGCTGATAGGCTACCTCGATTCACAGGGGAAACACGAGATAATCACTGAAGCCTTTAATCTCGATTTGCCAGAGATTGGAAAATATATATCTGGTTATAGAAAACGAGACTATGATCTACATTTAGAATTCGATCACGCAGCAATTTGTATTGAAACCAAGGTCGATTCATCTGAAAATGAATATGATGATCAACCGCACTACCAAACCGAAAGAATTTATGAGAATTATTGTCATGCATATACAAAAGAAACATACTTTCGATTCATAACTTATGGTGCATCAGAATTTTACGTAAAGAGAAATGAAGCAGGACTCTTTTCTACTGGACCATTTTCTCGTAATTTCCGGCACATTACACTCTCTGATATTCTAACAATGATAGAGAATTCAGGAATCTTGGGGGAAGATGACTATTTTGAGATCAAGGAATGGAACGTATACCTAAAATATGAATTTGCAAAACGCCAGAGCTATTTGGATATGCTTGGCAAAATAAGAGAATTCCGATTACTGTATATTGGCAACAGTGGACTAACCGACTGGCCCAATAATCGCATTAATATTTGCTTACCGGAAATACTCCTATTCTTCTATTCTACAATTGCTCGAGCTTGGAACGTATCACAGCCAAAAGAAATCTTTGGAGGTGTTTCCGTATATCCTGTTGGCCGCATGGGTAAAGTCAATGATGCGATTCTCAACTTTTCAGAGTTGTGGGACAACACCTCACTTACATTTAATGGGCTGATCAAAACTGAAAATGCCATCTATTTCGAGTTCAATGAGGACTTCAATCTTCATTTAAAATGCTGTACTGACGAAGAGATTGACGCAAAAATAGACTCTCTTTATGAGTTTGTAAACAATCGGAGTGCCGAGCTTTCGCTATCAGGAAAATACAATGCAATTCCTGAGCGTTATAAGCAGGGCAACTATGTGTTATATGAATGGGATTTGGGGATTCTGGATAAAATTAACCAAGTAGCTTCAATTGTAGAAATGATGTCTGAAATAATCGAAAATGCAGTTGAGATATTGAAATAGAGGCTAACCCCGCTGGTGCAGGGGACGGCAAAAAGCACGCCGCCCCTGACCAGCCCGTTCGGCTGCAAACAGCGAGGAAAACAAATGATACAAATAAGAAAATCGAGAGTTCCTGAAAAGAAGTCAGAATTCCCCATATTTGCAATATTATGGCCTGGGATCGGAATCACTGTTGGCATTGCTTGTGGTACCGCTCTCAAGAACATCGGTTGGGGACTCACTCTGGGAGCAATCTTTGGCGGATTCATGTCGTACACATGTTGGCGGCAAGGACGAAAATAATCCGGGTAATCAAAGCAAACATGACAGAACTATCTTGTGGGCATAGTGGAGATTCCGCTGGCGTTTCATCTCCATAGGTCATTCTGTCGTTATAAAAAACGTAGCTGGATCAGCCCCCGTCATGCTTGACAGAAATTAATTTTCATAGCTCCGGCTGCGCCGAACAATACGCTGGAGAGGGACCAGGCTTACTGCGCGGCCTTTCGGAAGTGCTTGGTTCAAGATAAGTTAACTTTTTATCGGAACTTTTGGGGCTTAAAAAGCCTGGCCCCTCAGCTCCTCGTTATCCTCTTCATAGGAAGAAAAAATGAAATCGAAATGGACAAATTCATTTTTGGTAAAAGAAATTGATGAAAAATGGGAGAATATTCCATTAAAGTCTGGAATCTATACTCTAAGATGCACCAGATCCATTTCAAGAATAGCTGGCAAAGACCAAAGTGGGATTTTATATGTTGGTAAGTCAACAAAAATAAGGCAACGATTAACTCAATTATGGAATTGCAACCACCCAGCGACTGGTTTCCTTTGGAAACATCCAGAGATTGCGTCATTAATATCAGGTCAACAGATACGATCAAACAAAGAAGTTGAGAACCTTGTAGCATCACTATCCATAAAATACGCGTTAATTGGGACCCGTGATCACCTGGCAAGTGCTGAGAGAGCTGTTTTGCACAGTTATCTTTTCAGATATGGGGAATTGCCTCCGTTGAATTTTAGTTTACCTGAACGTTGGAAACAAGTGCCCCAAAAAAGACATTTAAAGTGGGCAGAAATAGGAATTACCGGATAGGATAACCTGTCATTTAAGTGGGACCGGCAAAGGCTTTGCCATTTTTAATGATCCTTTGACATCGAAGGATTTAGCCTTTTTTGAATGTTCCAGGTTGATCGTTTCCCGGCCCCTTAATTCGGCGTTGGGCGACTTACACTTGTTTTGCGGAGATTTGATGACTAACCCAGACGATATCGACGCGATCCTTGGGCTTGGAAAAGGCGCACTTGACCACATCCCAACATATTGCCGCAAGGAAGCAATTGAGGCCATCGGCCATGTACGCAGAATGGAAGAGTCCAAGCTCTTCCGCCCTGGCGTCTACTACGTAGTGCTGACAGATTTGAGCGGTGCCACGGCGTCTTCAGCGACTCTCGGTGCTGAATTGAATAAGCACCGAGTTGAGTCATTTATCACCGCTTGTGTTGAAAGCCTTGGGGTATCCGAACCAACAAGCTACGCTCAATTTCTGAAGGTTGTTGGCGATGCCGGCCTCTTTCTGTTTTCGTCATTTGTTAATCTGTTTCAGTGGTGGGAAACCGCGCAAAGCCGTATGCAACTTTACTCTTCCGAATGGAATAGAAAGTTACTGCCTGAACAGAGGAGCGTATTTCAGCTACGGTCCAAGACGGTCTTTCACGTTGGCGAAGTTCTCTACTCCGAGGCGAAAGATCCAGTAGCTGCCGCAGTAAACCAGGTGTTTAAGATCGAAAAGATGTTTGCCGCTGGTGAACTTGGATGTACTGATATAGCCAAGGCCGTTGCTTCTCCGTTCTTTCCAGACCTGAAATTAAAACCAGAGAAGCGAGATGACATCGTGCTTCCCGGAATGGAGACAACGACCGGCACTTGGTTGATCTCGATGAACGAGATGGCGCAATACGACCTTGCGTAGTGATAGCCATCAGTCGCCCAATCCATCATTCCACCGGACCTGCGCGAAAAGCCGCGCAGGCCGGTGAATTCAAACGTTAGGGATATTTGGCAGACCGGGGAGAAGAATGAAAGGGCACATTGAAAAAAAATTCAAAACACTGCTTAAGGACTATTCGGATGCCTTCTCCCTACATTCATGTGAACTTCGCATTTCCGAAAAAACGGAATGCAATGCTTCCGTTATCAGTTTTTCTGGGGCGAATCTCATTACCGTAACTCGTGGTTACATTGAGTTTCTTGAGAGAACATTTAACAGAGACTACTTTTCTTTAATTCCCATTGTTGGCATGTTAAATGGGAAAGAGGTTTCGGACGCTTTGTGCGATTTATATGAGGACCCGGATTTTGAAATCTCCGCATTCATGCTGAACTGCTCGATCCAATTTACTTTTTCTCATGAATTTCAGCACATATTGCAAATGAATTATGACTCTATTCTCATTAACAAGAAATTCAATGAATCAATTGAAAAAAACAATTTTTGCGCACACTCCCATGCGTTAGAATTCGATTCCGATAGAATGGCCGCATTTGAGGTCCTTAAGTTTGTATTCTCCGAGCATAAGACGCAAAAAAACAAGAACCATTATGTTTTGCAAAGTATGATCTTCATGGGGTTGGCAAGCGCAGTCATTACATTCTCGCTTTTCTTTTTTCGGGTAGAAAGTTGTCTGCAACCCAACTCCAAAGTTGATAAGGTCCCATTTTACACAAAGGAATATTCCCATCCTCATCCCTTGGTTCGGGCATATACAATTGTTGAGTACCTTTTTGAGTGCGCAAAAAGTGACTTTCCCGAATTTTCCTGGAACCCCCAGGTTTTATTTAACAATATATTTGGAACAATGAAGGTTTACTTTGATGCTTTATTTCCAGAGCAATCCATAGTCAGCGAATTTATGTCGGAGTTCAAAGACAACCTTGATCAGATTATTGAATATAATCAGGAGTTGTACGACTTTGCAATAAAGGAGAAATCGATTATTGAATTGTTAAAGACGGAACCTGTCAACAACTTTTGGACACTCATTGAAAAAAATTACTGAAGATTGCTTTTGTTCACCAACATGCTAACCGGAGGGTTGATCCATGCCGCCTTCGGCAAAACGGGCGGTAACGGAACGCCTTTCACAAATCGCTCAGGATGAGCTTCAAAAGCAGTCTTCAAAACACGCCTCCTCTCTTCAACGACATTTTCAGCCACCCCATAGTGCATGTCAGCCGGAGTAACCATACCAATTCCGCTGTGGCGATGATCGTTGTTGTACCATCGGAAAAATGGTCTGCAGAAAGAAACTGAATCCTGCAGTGATCCAAAACGCCCTGGGAAGCCCGGGAAATACTTTAAAGTCTTGAATTGACTCTCGGAATACGGGTTGTCGTTAGAAACATGAGGGCGATTGTGCGATTTGGTAATGCCAAGCGTCATGCAAAGCTGAGCTGTGGTTTTGGCTATCATTGGCGATCCGCGATCAGCATGCAAAATGATATCTCCATTTTTAACTCCCTGTTTTTCGTAGGTCGCTTTGATTAATCTTTGCGCCAAGGCTGCTGTTTCTTTTGGGGCTATCATCCAGCCGACTACATATCGACTATAGATATCCAGAATCACATACAGGTAAAAATATGTCCATGTTACAGGCCCTTTAAGTTTCGTTATATCCCAAGACCAAACCTGATTCGGTGCTTCCGCTAGCAATTCAGGTTTCTTATATTCCGGATGTTTCCGCTGGTTGCGCCGTTCTTTCACCTCCTTTCCAGCGTCCAGAATCCGGTACATAGTCCGTTCGGAGCAAAGATAAATCTCCTCGTCCAACAGCGTAGCCCAGATTTCTGCCGGAGATTTATCCACAAAACGCTCACAATGAAGCATATCCAAAACCTGCTGTTTTTCTTTTTGATCAAGCGCCCTGGGAGGGCTTGGCCTTGATTTCGCCTCCTCTTTGGGATGCTGCTTCCGAGTGCGCTTGTAATAAAGGGTCGAACGGGCCACCCCCATGCCCTCACAAGCCGGGGCAACACCAACATTCTCGGCAAGGTTTTCTGCTGCGTTGATCAGCATTTCTTGTCGCTCCCTTTTTGCTCCAGGTTGATTCCTAACATTTCCGAGAGTTTTTTTTGGAATGCAATGATCGTTTCAGCTTTCTCTAACTTCCCTTTTAACCTGCTTATTTCACTCTCTAATGTTTTCACCTTGGTGGTAAGGGGATTAGTATGGTTAACTTTTCTTCCACGTTTTTTCGGGGCCAAGCCAGCCAGTTCGCCTTTCTCACTCTGCTTTTTCCATGTGGTCAAGTGTGATGAATACAGCCCTTCGCGCCTCAACAATCTTCCCACCGCACCAGGGATACCTTTACATGCATTAGCTTCTTTAAGAATATTTTTCTTGAATTTGGCAGAAAATCGTCTTCTGGTTGCTTTAGCGGGGACTTCCGGATCGTGAAGGTTGACACCTAACACGCCGAAAAGCGGCTCCGAGGGGACCCTCCGTTCCGGTTCGCTACGCTCACCTCCACTCCGTGCCCCCTCGGCACCAATGCAAACACCATACATAAAATCAGGTATCGTTTCCTCTTTTCTCACTGAAGATCTCATGATATTATGACTCCTCTCGCCCTATTTCTACATTAATTAATCCTTTGGCGAGTGTCCAATCATTATAGGCAGAGAGGGAGATGAGGAACATAAAATATGAGTAAAAATATCCCTAACAAGTCTACCGCTGCCGACGCAAAAAACCGCGCGGCTGAGCAGCAGCGTTAGCCTTTGCATAACGGTGGAGAAACTTATGTTCACCAAAATCAAAAAAATAGACAATTACGCTGTTTTTAATAATTTTGATTGGAATGCGACCGTCCGCGACAAGGGGAATAATGTAGCTGAATTCAAGGAAATTAACATAATTTACGGCCGCAATTATTCCGGCAAGACCACTGTATCCCGAATGTTGCGTTCCCTTGAAAAAGGCGAGCTGAACGAAAAATATCCAAACGCCACTTTTGAGTTCGAACACACCGGTACTGATCGAATGTGTCATTTAGATGTCGCGAATTGTTCATATGATATTCGAGTTTATAATAGGGATTACATCAGCGAGAATTTAAAATTACTGATAGATGAGGACGGGGAGATACAGCCTTTCGCGATACTTGGCGAATCCAACGTTGCAATTGAAAATGAGATTGCCGAAAAAGAAAAAAAATTAGGAAGCGAAAACGACGAAACCGGCCTGAAATTCGAGTTGAAAAACAAAGCAGATGCTTATGCGAAAAAAAAGTCTGAAAAGGAATCAGCCGAATCGGCTCTTGACGACAAGCTCAGGACCAAAGCCAACCAAAGCATAAAGACAAACCCGATATACAATGACGTCAATTACAACATAACCAAAATTAAGATGGACATTGCAAAGATAGTCAGAAATAAAATTGAATTGTTAGATGAAGAGGAGGTTGACTCTAAAAAGAAACTCTTAAAAGAGGAAAGTAAAGATAATTTATCACAAATCCCCAAATACAATGCCTCCTTCAGTTCATTATATCAAAAAGCCGAGCAGCTCCTTTCCAAGGAAATCAAGCCGACCAAATCGATCCAAGAGCTACTAAATGACCATTTATTACAAGAGTGGGTCCGGGGTGGTATTGAGCACCACAAAAACAAAAGGACCATATGCGCGTTTTGCGGTTCGGTTCTTCGGGAAGACCTATGGGACAAACTGGACGCCCACTTCAGTAAAGAATCGGAAGTCCTCCGTGAAGAACTCAAATCTCTGGTCACGGCTATAAATACAGAAAAAGAATCAGCCAAACAAATCACTTCTATTAGCGAGGAGCAACTCTATTCCAGCTATCAAGCAAAGTTAAAAGCTCAAAACAAAATCCACCTAAAAGAGAAAGAACAATATTTAGACACCTTGGACAGCCTCATTGCAAACGTAGAAGACAGGAGAAACAATATTTTCCAAACCAAGAAAATAGTTCAGCTTGTCGACAATTCCTCCTCGATCAATGATTGCATCGATGAAATTAACAAACTGATTGGTGAACACAATGAAAAATCAACATCACTGATCGATGATCAGAGAAAGGCTATGGAAAATTTACGCTTAAATGAGATTGGCACGTTTATCAGGGATATCGATCACTCTGGCGAACTGGAAAGAATAAGCAGTTTAGCCAACGATGAAAAGGCCAAGTTGAAGGACGCACAAAAAACAGCTGGCAAAATCAATGAATTAGAAAAGGAGATCGCCGAATTAAAAACCAAAATGAAGGATGAAAGCCAAGGAGCCGAAAAGGTGAACGAATATCTGAATCATTATTTCGGACACAAGGGTCTTCGCTTGGCCGCCATTGAAGATGAAGATGAATCCGGCGTAACCTTTAAGATCTTACGAGGTGACCAGGAAGCGTACAACCTCAGCGAAGGCGAATGCAGCCTAGTGGCGTTTTGCTATTTCATTGCGCGGCTTGATGATATCGACACAAAAAATAAAGAGCTGATAATTTGGATTGACGACCCAGTATCGAGCCTTGATTATAACCACATATTTTTTATTTTTAGCCTGATTGAAAGCGTATTGGCAAAACCATACAAGAAGGATGATGGATCAAACGGATACCATTACAAACAGCTTTTTATTTCGACTCATAATCTGGATTTCTTGAAATACTTAAAACGCCTTTCCAGGGCGCGTAAGAAGAAAGAATCGCAATATTTTTTAATTGATAAAATCAGCGAAAAAGAAAGCAAAATTCGGGTAATGCCCGATTATTTGAAAAACTACATTACGGAATTCAATTATCTTTTCCACCAGATTTACAAATGCACTCAAGTTGAAAATGCCAATGAAGAACACGAATGTTTTTACAATTTTGGGAATAATCTGCGGAAATTTTTAGAGGCATACCTGTTTTATAAATACCCTGTCCAGCAACCGATAAAAGAAAAGCTAAGCCTGTTTTTTATGGAAGATCAGGCAGCTATTGATTTAACCAATAGGCTGGATAATGAACTATCGCATTTAGAAGAAATATTTGACCGGAGCATGCGTCCTATTGAAATACCTGAAATACCAAAGCTCGCCAATTATGTAATAGCTAAAGTGAAAGAAAAAGACCGTGATCAATATGATGCATTAATGAAAAGCATTAGCGAGCCATAGATAGGCTAACCCTTCACTGGTGCGGACGCAAAAAGCAGCGCCGCACAGTTCATCGTTGGGGTGCGACACGAAGTCGCACAGTTGAGTGTATTAAGAAGTAAATGAGTACCCGGTATGTTCCTACCGGACCCTACGCAGGCGTGCTGCCGTTGCGCTGATGACGGGGTGCGAAGCCCTGCGGACAATGTACCGAATTGGGTTTGAATGGAGACAGGCGAACCCCTCCGGGAATCCTCCCCGGTTAAGGGCTAGGGTCGGATGATATGGTGAAGATATCTGAATGTCTGTAAGCGTCGTCAACGAGCACGGACCTACTGAGGATTAACAGGTTTTAGATCCGCTTCCCAGTGTTTGCGGATGTGGTCAGGTTGCAGGTTTCCTAACTGCCTGCACGGAACTGTCGTACCACCGGCGTAGAGGACGCACCTAAGTCATCCATTGGATCAACTGTGTGGAACGTGGGAACCCAGTCCCGTCGCTCTCTGGGCAGGCTAACCGTAAGGCATGCTGTTGGCGGGCTGGAGTAAGATGCTGAAAGAAGCGAATGCCTGGCTGTAATGGTCAGGATACCGGGTGCAACATTCCCGACTCCGTAAGGAGGCAGACGTTCAGCGGGTCTTCGGTCACGTGAAAGGTGATTGAATCAGATGAAAACAGAGAATGCAAATGACGTCCTCCTTTTGGGTGAGATGGTGCGCTCTGTATGCCTATGGCTATTTTGACGATCATGCGGTAACGTGAAGTGAATTCTTAATTCGCGGGAATCCCAACAAGGGAAACCTTAACGAAGGCTTGAGCGGTGTGACGGGAAACTGTCACGCACCGTTCTTAGGGGGCTTGGGGATGGCAACATCCCCCGGCTACCCGATCGGAATGAGATGAAAGAGGAAACAATGGTTAGAATTCGCAACACCACAATCCCATTTCTGGGCAGTGGGACGCTCTTTTGGGTAGCGGATACCGGGACGCTCTTAACTAATTCAGTTGACATGTTACTATTTAGGGGCAAGATCAGGTCATGCCAAGGACAGCAAGATTGGATGCTCCCGGCGTTGTGCACCACGTAATGATTCGTGGGATAGAACGTAGGAAAATATTTTGCAACAATAAGGATCGAGGGGACTTTATTGAACGACTCGAGATTCTCTGCCCCGAGACGGAGATAAACTGTTATGCGTGGGCCTTCTTACCCAATCATGCCCACTTTCTCTTCCGTACCGGGACTGTCCCCTTGTCCGGACTCATGAGGCGCCTCCTTACTGGTTATGTTAGGATTTAACCTTCGGCATGTCCGAAGTGGCCAGTTTTTTCAGAATCGATACAAATCTATTAAGAGAGTTTCAGAAATATTGGGGCTAAAACCGGAAGAAGTCTTTTCAAAGGGGCGGCAGCGCAGGAAAGTGGAGACAAGAAGTCTGTTTTGTTTTTGGGCCGCAAGGGAATTGGGGATAACGCATACGGTGCTTTCCAAGAAGCTGGAGATGTGTTTAGCCGGCATCGGACTTTCAGTGGAGAGGGGAGAGAGCATCGCAAAAAGGGGCCAGTATTCGCTTGAAAAGCAGGTCCCTGAATTTTAAAAGAGCGGCCCGGTATCCCAATTTTTAACGCAAGAATCTAACCTGAAGATACTATATCCAACACGAAACATTTTGCCAATTTTGGAATTCTTTTCACCCTAATGGATTTTAACCTGGCAGCAGTGAAGTACATCACCGCGTTGATTCAATGACCTACCGGATGGAAAGGGGGGATGGCAAAGACGTTCTAAAGCAATTAATTTTTTTTCTTTTTTTGCTAACGTTTTATAGGGAGGTAAATCATGAGCCAGAGCGTTATTATGATACTTTCTTGGGTATTGGGTTTAACCATTGTCCTAATATTCAGCTGGCGATTTTTCAACCTCGAAAAGTACTACCTGACATCAAAGGATGGGGACCTGGATGGCCACTTGAAAATCCCCCACTTGTGGCCGGGTCAAAATCCCCCGGCGACAGGACAATTTCAGTTTACTAATCTTCTTTAAAAAGGTCTATATTCTTTCCTTTTTCATCCTGTTTTTTTTGTTTGATTTGGGACAGCCTCAATGCCGCCTCTTTGAGGCGGTAGCTTTTCCCCTCAAACTTCAGGAGATGCCCGTGGTGGAGCAGGCGATCGAGCATCACCGAAGAGGCTGTATTGTCTAAGAGAAGCTTTCCCCAGTCTTCGACCAGTCGATTTGAGGTAAGGAGCGTACTTTTTCTTGCGGAGTAGCGATTTAGAATGATCTCCAGTAGATCGTCAGCAGCTTGTTCCGGCAGTTTTTTTCGCAAAAACAAATCATCGATAACCAGAAGATCCGTTTCAGAGAAGAGCTTGCTGATCTTTTTCCGCCTTTTGAGCTGCGTGGCTTCGAAAAAGTCCTCAAAAAAGGTGTGCGCTTCCCGGTAAACCACTTTGTATCCCGCGAGAATGGCAGCGTTAGCGACCGTTTTGGCGATGTGGCTTTTTCCTGTTCCCGGCGATCCGATTAATAGAGCATCATGGCCGTCTCGAATGAATTTCCCGCTCACCAGTTCATAGATTTCCATTTTGGGGAGCTTCGGGTTGAACCCCCAATCGAACTCCGTAAGGGTGGGTTGTTCCGTGAGACCGGATGCCTTGAGACGCGTTTGGGTGAGACGACTTTTTCGGTAATCCAATTCGTCCTGAATGAGGCAGGCAAAGACTTCCGTGAAAGAACCGCCCTGATTGGCCTGGACAATCCGGGTATCCAGAGTGGCGATCATGCCATGAAGGCGAAGGGCTTTGAGGTATTTTTCCATTTCAGCAGGTGACATGTTCATGGTTTCTCCTTTTTCATCATTTTGTTTAAAGCATCCCCTGACTGCGCAGCACTCGCAGCTGTTCCACAGGCATATCCGCCGGGTCCTTTATGGATTCTGTAATGTGCTGGGGTTCCCGACCGTTGAAGGAAACCCTCTGATCCCAGTCAAAAACACTGACAGACAGGCCGTGTCTGGAAAGCTGTTCCCTTACTTGCAAAGTGGCGTTTTTTCCGGCTGAATCCCGGTCCAGAAACAACACGATGCGAGGAAACTGAACCCGTGTATGGATCCATAGCAGGCGCTCAATCTGTTCCACGGAGATGGTGCTTCCCATGAGTGCGACGGCATTTCGGCAACCGGCTTCCACGAGCTTGGCCACATCGAAAAACCCCTCCGTCAGGATCAAACCAAACATATTTGTTTGACGACAAGCCTCTTCATCCAGCAGGATGTGATCCTGGTTATAGATCTCGAAGCCCTTTTTAAATGGATAACTCCAGTATTTCCCAATGCGATTTTCCTGTTCCAGACTCAGTGCCCGTCCGGTGTGGCTCACAATGATCGGCTGAGGACCGTGCCCGTTTTCTTTGATGCCACGGACCTGAAACACCAGCCGGGAGTTTAGCGGGGAACCCTTTTTTGCTGATCGCTGGGGTAGAAACCCACATCCCAAATACCGGCAGGTGGCGTTTGATATACCCCGGCGGCCTAACTCCGGATGATCGGTTCTCAAATACCGACGTAAATCGATCTTGATGGCTGGGTTCGTTCCCGTTTTTGTTATTTGCTTGCTCTGACCAACCATAGCTGAATGATTTGCGCTGGAAATCCCTTCGGAAACCATCCACCGGGCCACCTCGAACATGGTCATTTCCCGGCCTTTTTGATACAGCATCTCCCGGCAGAACTGCATGATGCCGCCTCCTTTGCCGCTGCTGAAATCCTTGAAGATGTTCTCCGACAAACTGACGTGCATCGATGCCTTCTCTTCGTGTGTAAAAGGCGATTTGATCCAGATCTCATTGTCCCGGCGGCTTCTTTTAGGGTCCACTTCCAGTCCAAAAACCTTTATGACCTCATGCCAGCTGGCCTGTTCCCAGATCTGCGGCAGTTGCACCCGAGTTTTTGACTCGGAAGCAATGGGTTCTTGAGGGGATGATCCCCCGGCAGCATGTTGATCCCAGAAAACCGCATAGTCTTCTCCCGGCCGAATCAACGGGTGCTCCTGGGTGAGACGTTCTGTCTTTCTTTCATCGTCTGCCATACGTTTCACCATGGACCGCAATGCTTTGGAGCTTTTCAAATCGTTTGCTTTTGCTATTTTGGCCGCTTTCTCCACGTACCGGGCCGGGTACTGCCGGACCAGATTGATCAGGCCATACATTCGGCGCTGACCGCTTCGGCCTTCCTCGTTAAACCACGTTTCACATAAAGAGAAGGTATTGGGGCCGATGGCCTCGGCCCGGGCCAGCAATTGGTCCGTTTGGCGGGAGGGATTGAATATCCTCTCCCCGGGTTCCATCATCAGGGACCCTGGCCGCCGGCCCTTGAGATGGCGACGAATGATCTCCATCCTTTTCGGATCCAGGATTTCGATCTCTTTGTCGTAGACCCTTACCACCACTTTGCTGTTCAAAGGAGCCGGATTGGCGGCGTAGTAGCAACTGTCCAACTGTATGGTACCGTCATCGTAAACTGTTCGGGTTTCCTGGCGAAAATATGCAAACGGCATAAGGGGCAATGGCAAAAGAAAGGACTTTTCTTCCTGGAACATTTTCTCAACCTGTCTTTTGGCTCGGCCATGAATCCGAGGTGCCGCCCAGCGATTCTCCCAATGCATAAGCCAGTCATTCTGAGCTTCAATACACTGGAATTTCCGGCCTTTCAAAGCGGTATTCTGAGTGTACTTGACCCCATTTTCCACTGTCCCCTTTCGATTGGGATCTTTCACTCGTGCCGGATCCGCCGCAACGTCATAATGTGACAACATCGCCGCATACAGCACGTTGAGCTCGGGGTCATAAATATCCGCTTTGATGACGCCCTCTTTTAGATTGTCGAGGGTTACATATTGGGGACATCCTCCAAAATACCAGAATGCTTCCTCATGCAGTTTGCACCACGTTTCGCTGCTCGATTTCCATACCACTTTCCGGAAGGCCCGCCCGGAGTATTTCAACACCATGACAAAAAGCCGAGGTTTTCGATATTTACCGCTGTTATGAAGCGTTGGCGCTCCTGCACCATAGTCAACCTGAGCCTCCTCTCCGGGAGGAAATTCCAGGCGGTCATACTGGTGAGGGTCTTTTTTTCTAAGCCTTCGCACGAAACGCTTTACGCTGTTGTACTGATGCGTAAAACCGAACAATTCCACCAGATCCTGATAGATGGACATAGCGTTTCGCCCAAGGCTCAGTTGTTCTTCGATCCACTTTCGATACGGCTCACAGGCAGAACAAGTCGGAAGAGGGTCCCCAATAGCCGGTGGCCGGCGTGGGGGATTTTGAGCAAAAGAGCCGGTGGCCACCCCTTCTAAGGTGGGGGATTTTGAATGATCATTGACTTCAGTTTCACCCAAACGGCATAGATGCTCATATCTTCGAATGGTCTTACGATCAATCCCGGTTTTTCGCTTGATCTCTCGTTGACTGATTCCCTTTTCCAGTAACGTTATGACGGTTGCTTTCAAATTCGGCTTCAAAACGTTCATCCTTTCTTCTCCCATTCATAAATTATACAAATGAGAGTAGTTACGTTCTGTCGCCTTTTTCAGCAATCTCTACTGGAAAATCAGACTCGCTGGGTGGGGGATTTTGAGGTGGCCACAGGTGGGGGAGTTTGGGTGGCCCTCAGGGGGGAGGAAGAGAAGAGTCAAGGGATCAATGTGTCTGTTTTTCCAACCTATCCCAGGTACATGATACCGACAAGGCAATATTTGTTGTGGTATGGAGTATTCCTTTTTTTCAACGTCTTGTTTTTTGTTCTTCTTGCGAAGGCACTGGAGGGCAACACAGGTCCCAGTTCAGAAATAAAATTTCCCTCTTATTACCTAGCCTACCCTAGTCTTCTATCTGCATTGCTTATTTCTGGTTTATTGCCTGGGTTACCTGCTCAGGTGAATATCCTAAGCATGTTGCGCAGTGCCACTCACAGAAAGGCTATGATACCTGACAGATCGCTCCAGATATTAACTCATATGAAGAACAACAGACTCTACCCCACCTCGAAAGACAAACAGAATACGATAAAAAAAGTTGGTGGAGACTGTTTAGATATTCAATATTTTGATCAAAAAGTGGGCTCTATTGAGCTCAATTGGGCTTATACTTGTTATCTTCTCTATAAAATTTCCGCATGGACTTTTGAATTGAATAACGATTTTGCAAAGCACATCGGGAAAAGGGAATTAGAGTACGAACGGATCAATAAAAATTTTCAAATTCTTCAAGAAGATATGAGGCATTATAGACAGAACAACGGGAATTCCACTTTGATCAGTCGTCATACAAAAGACATATTTTCTCAAGTAGCACAATTGGTCATTTGCCTTGTTTTCCGTTCAGTTCCTGTCGATGATGAAGCTGATAAAAAGTTTGTCGAACTTGGATTAGTGATGGTTCCTCACATCAAACAGAAGATGAAGATAGAATTTCTCTTCGGTTCCGCTGTACTCTTCTTTGCCATTGTTTTGCTGGCAGCTTTTTCTGTTGGCTGTCTTCTTCATGCAAACGGCATATACGGTGAGAAAATAGATGGCTCATACGCCTTCAACTGTGCCTGGGCAGGTTTAATTGTTTTGTTCGGACCAATTGTGATAACCTATTTTGTAAAAGCTGCATGGCCGGAGTATTGGCCTTTTCGTGGAGAGTTTTCGAACACACATACCGCACAGATATTTATTGTGGCTATTTTGGGGGGAATTGTAGGGATAGGGGGCTTTTTCCTCATAAAAGGTCCTCTACATTTTGAAGACGGGTGGGAAACGTCACGTTTGCCTTATGCTATTTTGTCAGCCTTAACTGGGCTCTTTGCTGGTCTTTCTCTCGATAGAAAGCCAAGGATTTGGAAATTAGGATCGGCTGGGGTAAGATCCTTAGGATGGGGAGTTTTGCAAGCAACTCTATTCTTGTTGGCAACATTGTCCATCATCGTGGTGGTAAAAAACGCAGAAGCTAACTCGACGACAGGATTTCTTGCATTTCTTGAAAAAGAAAAGCTTGCTTTGATAATAATACCTTTGATTGGTTTGGTAATAGGCTTTATGCTGTTCCTGTCTGGGCAGTATTCGATTAGTGTTAATGAAGCAACTGACTTGTTGAAAATAAATGTTGCACAATACTTTATACCAGTTATTGAAACAAAGAACATCATGGAAGGTGAAGTGCAGAGAATAAATGAATTAATTCTTGAGCGAAAAGCAAAATTCCAGAGGGGCTTTTTGGATTATATGAGGGAAGAGAACCTATTAAATGATGATAATGCTTTGGTTGAAAATGCTTTGGAAAGAATCCGTAACCTTTACAGGTAAATCGAGCAGGGACGAAAGGGATTTTGGGGACGTTATGTTGCGAGTCTGATTATGTTGTGTGATTGGGGAGAGGTAAGTGGGGAGTTCTACCCCGCCGATCCCGCCCAAGGATTGATAAATCCGTACCCCGCCCGTAAACGGGGTCAGGTCTTGAAAAATAAGGTAACCCCAAAAAAGTGGCATTTCAAGACCTGACCCCATAGATTCCAAAGTGGTAGACCCTATGAAACCGCAGAATTAATCAAGCGATTGCACTTCGAATATGATGAGATAAATGCAGCAAAAGCGGCGAACAAATAAATTCAGCGGACACAAAAAGCCGTGCCGCTGATTAAACCGTTGGGTGTGGAGAGGAATGGACCAGTTCGCTGACATAGCGGAAACCTACGACTGGACCGAACAGTCCACCGACGACATACCGTTCTTCGTGGACCTGGTACGGCAAGCGGAAGGCCCGATACTCGAACTCGGGGCAGGCACAGGCCGCATCACCGTGCCCGTTGCGGAGCTGGGCAAGCCGGTCACCGCACTCGACGTTTCTGAGTCGATGCTGTCGCGAGCCAAAGGCAAAGTGACCTCCCAGAGCATCACTTTCCAGATCGGAGACTTCCGGGCCTTGTCGCTTGACCGGAAGTTCGGACTCATCCTGGCCCCCGGTCGCGTGTTCGAACACGCGCTCTCGGATGCCGAACGCCAATCTGCTTTCAGCGGATGTGCGCGCCATCTCAAGCAGAGCAGTCTCCTCGCACTGCACGTTTGGGGACCTCCTTCCGACACCAACCCGACGCCACAGGAGAAGACCACGTCGATCGGCCCAACTGACCAACATGGCACGCTTCTCTTCTCGTGGCGGGAGGAACGGGATTTCAGAACGGAGATGCGGAAACACTACTTCAGAATCCAAGAGACCGACGGCCAGAAGAGAGCGTGGTCGCATGATCCAATCGAGGTCCGTTGGTACACTGCGGATGCCCTGGACACGCTCGGTCAGGCCGCCGGCCTGACAGTGTGCAACCGCTTCCGGGATTTCCACGGTGGTCCCTACGAGCCTGGTGCGCTCAACATGATCTGGGTTTACAGGAAGGAATAGGAACACCCAACAAGCCGGATGCTCGCGACGGCCTACAGCCGCGCGAGATCCGCGACGTTCGGGTGCGGTTGATTATGTTAGACTCGTTGCGAAAAAGGGGCAAAGCATGCACTCAATAAAGAAAGATATGGAAGCACTCCACGGGCAACTCAGAAATGGGGCGATCCAGCGGGCGTACAGAGCGCTACTCTCATTCATGATGGAGCTGCGAACGCATTTCAAGAACAAGTACCCGGATTTCTCCGTATCATCTCTCTATCAAGGATATATGGATATGACGTACTTCGCCATCTCTTCACCGTCACTCAAGCAGCATGATTTAAAGATTGCGATTGTTTTCAACTACGAGGCTTTCAGTTTTGAAGCTTGGCTTGCAGGAAAAAACAGGAGGGTCAACCGACAATACTGGGAGTTGTTCAAGGACCGAAAATGGCCGGCATACCGCGTTGTCAAGCCAGGTAAAGGTGTTGATTCGATTGTCGAGTGTGATCTCACCCAGGGTTTTGACCTCAGTGACACAAAGGCCTTAACAACAAGCATCGAAATGGGTGTGGGGGCGTTCATCGAAGACGTTGAGGGGGTCTTACTTAAAGTGCAGGCCATGGAAGAGTTTGATTGACGAGGCCGAACAACCGTGTGCAGGGGACGTCGAGGACCATGCCGCCCTTGACACGGAGCGTTCTGCCAAAAAAGGAAAATAGACTATGATTGTTAAACAATGCTCGGTGGACCCGATAGAGTTCGACGGACTTCAGATTATAGATTACACATCCAAGTTGGATAGCAGGTCCTCATTTGCCGTCATTACCGTACCACCTGGTGCTGCTCATGCAGAGTCTTGGTCTAATCGTTCTGACAAATATTATTATGTAACGTCCGGAAGATTGGAGTTCACACTCGACGGACAGCAACAAGTTCTCTCCGCTGGGGATTTCTGCGTCGTGCCACAGGGACAGCATTTTTCGTATCGGAACCGGGAATTGAAGGAAACACAAATTTGTCTCGTGCATACACCTTGTTTCGACATTAATTCGGAAGTATTTATGGAAAAGTCAGATGCAGAACCTGTTGCTTCAGCAGACAGCCAGGACCGTGCCAATTTTAATCTGCCGAAATAACCTGAAATTAAACATATGTTACAATTTCAACAGTTGCCCTGGCTGCTGCTGAGCATGCCGTTCAGTCCGATGGATTAAGCTATGAAAAATGTGGATAAAATCAGCGTACATGATCGAGAAGCCGCCCAATATGATCGGCAAGTTCGCGAATACAATAGTTATGGCCATGACGCACTCTTTGGTATGAGTTTCGAATATGTAAATCCTTGTGACTGCCTACTTGATATTGGAATAGGCACCGGGCTTGCTTCCCAGTCTTTCGCCAAAGTGGGGCTCGAAGTCTACGGGTGTGATGGTTCCACTGAAATGCTGAAGGTCTGTGAATCGAAAGCTTTTGCGAAGGAACTGAAGGTCTTCGACTTACAAAACATACCACTGCCATACGCCGATAGCTTCTTTGACCATGTGATTTGTTGCGGTGTTCTTCACTTTTTTGATGACCTTGAGGCAATCTTGAAGGAGGTTTTGCGGATTATCAAACCGGGAGGTATCTTCGCGTTTACTGTTGCCGCACAGACCTCCGACGAAGAAGCGGCAACCGATAACAATCTGCAAGGTTATTTTGAAACGCCTACTCCTTGGGGTGTCTCCATTTTTAAACACAGTAGTGGATACGTCACCAATCTTTTGAAGGCCAATGGCTTTGACATACTAAAAACCCAGAAACTTCTTATACGGAGTGGACCCGAAGATGATAGCGAGGATATGTTATTCAGAGTTTACGTCGCACGAGAAGCAAGTGCCGTACGTGCCTGACAATATATAAAAATTCAACAAGGGATTTGTGGAATCCGAACGTAACGTATAACAATCTGGAAGCTAACCACCGGCTGCTTCGCCATGGGACCTGAAGGTTCCGCGCTCCGCGCTCCACTTATCAGGCCCATGGAGCCGACTGCGATTCTCAGTCCCGGACTGGAAACAAAACCGCTTTCAGTCCGCTCCCTGCGAGTCTCGCGGCTCATCCGGCGACGATATGTGAGTCGTAAAATGAATGTGATTCAAAAATACAAAGAGTTTGAGATTTATTTCCAGAATGCGGATTATAATGACAATGTTTCGGCAATCAATGATCAGGGGGTGTAAGATGAAAATACTGCTCGCTTACTTCAGCGCCACGGGAAATACCAGGAAGATAGTCGACGCCATGGCCTCGCGTTTTGTAGAGCTTGGATCCGAAGTGGAAAAATTGGAAATACTTTTGCCCGAGGCTCGTAAACCGGGCATGGATCTCTCATCCTTTCAGGCAGTGGTCTTCGGGGCGCCCATACACTCCATGCGAGCTCCTCGATTGGTCCGAGAATGGCTGGCTACTCTAGACGGGGCAGGTATAAAGTGCGCCACCTTTTTCACCTATGGCGGCTTCCAGGTCCATCCCACCCATTACGATACCAGGGAAAGGCTTAGCCAGAGGGGTTTCACAGTGGTGGCTTCCGCCGAGTTCCTGGGGGGCCATACCTTCAATCTGGGTGGTTGGCAAGCCATGATGGATCGACCGGGGGACGAGGATCTGAGACTGGCAACCCGTTACGCCGAAGCCATTTACAAAAGATTTAGCGGCGAAGACACGGATCTGGTGGGTGAACTGGACCCGGGTCCCTACAGCGAACAACAACTGGACCAGTTCGAAGAATTTCGTTACAAGGCTGTTACCCAGCTTCCCACCAGATCCGGCGCTGATTGCAGCATGTGTATGCTCTGCGAAGATGAGTGCCCGGCCGGGGCCATAGAGGCCGAAACAGGTGAGGCACAGGCAGGAAAATGCATTTGCTGTCTGCACTGCGTGCAAACCTGTCCTGATGAGATCCTGAAAATCAACGACATGACCGGATCGTTCCAGTTCAAAATGGAAATGGATAATGAAACCCCGGAAACCCTGTCCAAAAAGAAGAGCAAGATGTATCTGTAAGGGAAGCCCAGGAATTTCGGGGTCACGATACATCATTAATTATGGACTCACTTGAAAGAACATAACCCAACATTGAACGCGGACGGGCGAAAAAATCCGCCCGCCTGTTAATTCAGCGTTATGAACCAGAAGGAATTCTTAAATCATGAAATACCATCATACTGGTATACCAACTCAATCACCAAAAAAAGGTGAGATATATCTTGAGGATTTTGATATTCATTGTACAGATCACGAATCTAATCCCTATAGCATTCAATGGATGCGATATGGTGAGAAATGTAATTTGCCAAATATTGTAAAAGAAGTAACTCATGTGGCATTTGAGGTCGACGACCTTGAAGAGGCTATAAAGGGGAAAGAGGTAATAATTGAACCCAATAGCCCAAGCGAAGGTGTTTTTGTAGCATTTATAATTGAAAATGGTGCACCCATAGAGTTTTTAGAATTTAAAAAAAATTCATAACCCTGCCATGCATTTGACCGCCAGGGCCGGGCGAATTTGGTGAATCAGTTACATGTTGTCCATCATCAAATACTTGGCCTTTCAGTGGAAGCCCTGGCGGCAACTGATGGCCACGTTGGGAAATGATATGGAATACGTTGAAAATTATATGCACAACAGTGTATTGAGAGGGCATTTTAACGCACTGACACAAGAAGTATACGGGTTTACATTTGAGAATTGGTATCAAAAGGGGTTTTGGGATAATAGATACCTATGACCACAAAATTCAGTTGGATCAGGCCGCCCGGCACACATTTTGATCTGCCGCAAGCCTGATAAAATAGTCCGGCAATGCCGGAAACTTTATGATTTTTCTAAATCCGGGGAGGATACGATCTATTCTGGATTGGAGTTCGGTGTTTAAGGATATGGGATCCATACCGGCAAAGAGCTGCTCCAGGTCTGTTTTCCCATTCAGAAGCAATTTCATGTAATCGGGATTTGCGAGGTTTTTTACCAAAGGCGTATCAGCCAGCATGTTTTTGAGCATGCGTTGTTTGGAATTGTATCCTGTTTTTCGGCGGTTTTCACGACTCAGTTCTCTGAAGAACTGCTCAAGGATGTTATTTGTACGCTGAGGGTATAGGATAACGGATCCGGACGGCGTATCGACCATAATTGGATCGTTGAAAAGTTGATCGAGATACTTGTCGATCTGTTGGGCCATTTTGCCACAAAGGGAGTCAGAAGCGAGTTTTTCATTTTGATCGAAACTCTTTCGGAATTTCATGACACCCTCGCGAATACTGATCATGTTTGTTGCACCTTCATCATTGAGCCCATTGGTGCCGCCGGGTAAAGCAATACGCATGGCCTTGCGAAGTGAATCAAACGTAGCACTGCGCCATCGCATTTCTTCGATCAGGCTTTTGATCTCGGGGTCTTCGGCAATTTCAGCTGTCGTCCAATACAACTTGTACAGATATTGAATGTTGTTGGGCTTGTCGTTCTTTGATAATTTTATGAGGCGAGGC
The DNA here is from genome assembly GCA_963663335.2 of Desulfatiglandales bacterium. GTDB lineage: Bacteria > Desulfobacterota > DSM-4660 > Desulfatiglandales > Desulfatiglandaceae > NaphS2. The sequence continues at coordinate 1,308,817 of CAXXLN010000003.1, forward strand.
ATCTGCTGTTCCAGTTCCAGCAGGCGTTCGGCAAAACACACCAAAGGCCGGTCAAATGGAAAACCGTAACCGTCGCCACTCTGTTTGCCTTGTAATGCCCACAGGGTAAGGCCGTATGCGGATATCAGCGGCAGAAGCGGGGTTTCCTTTTTGACGTTCAGGATTGTTCTTGCCAACCCCATTGGATTCGAAGACTGCTCGCAGGCGGCCTGGCGTGTTTCCCGCACCAATGCGGATAATTTTCTACTGATTGCGTGGGACCTCAAACGGTTTCTCAGCTTTCCGTATGCCGGATCGAGAATGTCTTTGCCAATGTCACGCAGAAAATGAAAGTGGCAGATGTAATCCGGTACTCCGGGAAACACCTCTTTGACCGCTTTGCAGATGCCTTTCCCCATGTCATGTACGCAGGCTCTTGGTATTCCGTAGGCATCCTCGATGTCTTTTAAAAAGGGGATGATGTGATCGGAATTTTCCGACGGAATTTTCACATTGGCCAGTACGATCCTGCTGAGACTGTCAATGCCCGTCATCAAAGCCGGGGCATCACCCGCGTGTGTCGCGTCCAGATGAAGGATATAGCCGCCTTTAAGCGTCATGCTCTTTCGAATCCGTGGGATTGCCTGCCGGTGGGCATGGGCCAGATACAAAATGAACTTACGCCCCAGGTAATCGATTTCCGAAGGACACAAGTGAACGTTTCGAAGGGCCAGTTCGGCGCGTATCTCCTCAGTGGTCTTGTACCGCTCATACATGGATCGTCCGACAAAAACCAGCACATCGTATGCTACGTTGGATCGGGTTGGAACGACCTGGCGTAATGTATCAGCGCCTAAAACAGCACCGCACCCCGGACATTTTCGAACAGTTTCATGGGCAAACATGGGGCCGGTCATTGTCCACACTTTCTTCTCCCGGGTTTTCTGCACCAGAAGCCGCTTTCCACAGGAGCATTCATCCCTTGAAGGGATGAATCTAATGACCGGGGGCTGTGGAAACAATGCCGCGGGCGATGTATCCATCGACATTCTTTTGAGGGTGGTGCTTAAGACTTTCAGAGCACGGACACCCCAGTTCGCATCGTTTTTTTTAGACCGTGTTGCTCGAAAAGGTGTTCGATCTGTCTCGGACTCACGGTCACATTTTTGCTTCGGGAGACTTTTTCGGCCAGCTGCTCGAAGCCGGAATCCGGGTTTCGGATAAACTCTGCCAGAATCAGCACGGCCATCTCCGCTGAAAACCTTTTCGGTGAATTCTGAGCAGTCAACGCCTGTCGCTGACTGGTTGACTTGTGAGGATCGCTGGCAAAGTACACCTGACATCGCCCTACTTTTTCCCGGGTGATTTCTCCCTTTCGCCAAAGATTCACCAGCACCCCATGGCAACGGCATTGAAGCGTCTTCCCCAGCATCTCCGCACTCATGCCGGCAGGACTTCCGCTGATCAGCGAAACAAGGGTTTTCGTCAGTGTTCCTGCGCGGGAAAAACCGATATCGCGGTAAAACCACAGTCCGTTTCTTGCGAAGCGGGGTATGGAACGAAGGGTGTACCAGGAACCGTTGTGAGTGAAGCTGCTGTAATACCCGGTTTCGGCCAGAAACCTGCGAACCGATGAAATGGCATATTGCATTTCGGCAGCCAACGGTTTGATCGTCCAGCACGGTGTCTGTGAAAAAAGGGAAACCAGATGTTGTTTTGGTGGGAGGGTTTTTGACATATCGGGCCTCCGATAAAGTATTGCAGTTGAAAAGACAAGGTTTCAATTTATGCAATACATTATCAGATATGGCGCTCCATGGCAACATCCTTTTTTCCAAGTGCGGACAGGGCAATTTGCTTATTATATTAAATGAAATAAGCATGTTATATGCGAATTTGGTTTCGAGAGTATCAAAAACTTTTTGTATGTTTTACTCCAAAATTTATGATAAAGTATGGCACAGCATATCGCCTAACTGGTTGAAATGTTTATGGGCCAACTGAGTTTTGTGGTCATAGATAGATACGTATGTCATTCGTATATAGATGGTGACCGTATGCTTTCCAATGTATCCACTACAGAGTATGACGTATATATTGAAGGGATGAAATACACAGCCATACAGATCGGGACGGTTATGACTAAGCCAGAATTCCGTGGCGAAGGCTTGTCGGTTCGTTTAACAGAAAAGATACTTGAAAAATATAAACCAAACGTAGATTTCATTTATCTTTTTGGGCACAAAAAAGTATGGAACTATTATTTAAAACAAGGCTTTACGCCGATTAATGAGGCGAACTATTGTTTAGATGTTTCGCTTGATAATTCAAGAAAGCATGTACTACGAAAGCTCTCAATAGATTCAGAGGAAGATGTTGGAATCATCAGGGAGCTAGTTAAGAGGCGAGTCCCAGTGTCTGAAGCGGTAGGTGTAGTGAATGACGAAAGCGTCTTGTTGTTTTATTGCCAGATTGCGTATCAAGAAAACATCGTCTATGTGCCAGGGTGTGATGCTATTGTAATATTTACTTTCGACGAAACCGGAATGTTATACCTGCATGATGTTTTATCGAGTAGGCGTTTGAAGTTTTCGGAAATATCAGAGATCTTGCATAGCGAGGTCAGCGATATTAGCAAGATATGGTTTGGCTTTACTCCAACCTTTGAGGATTTGGTTGTGTCGCCAAAGTATGAAACGGAAAATGATAAGATGTTTTTTGTCGGGAATGAATCCATTCTACCAAAAGCTTTTCGATACCCTATAATTGCACATACGTAGAAAAATGCTATTCCCAACAACGGCATGAAAAAGGACGGGCGATAACATGCGGCGTTTCAACATTTTCTATTTAAATATTTTTACTGGGGTATCTACTTAGCTCAAGTCCATACTATATGTTGTGGTCGTTTGTTTGGGCGCCATCTGTATCGAACTCGTCCTCTTCGTCGTCTTTGCACAGGCCAACAAGCGTTGGACGAGGAACAGGATCTACGGCAAGCAGATGTTGAACAAGTCTGAAAAACAGCTTCCCTCTCGAAGTACTGGTCCGGCGATTGAACCTGAAGGTGAACTCGTCCAAGTAATAAGGAAGACAACCTCGTCGAACGGCTCCTTGGTACGTGCCAAGCAGCCATCTCTTAAGCAAGGAGGCAACGAGATGCGGCAAGGCCAAATCTTTGGGATCTTCACATATCTCATGGCGATAGCCTTTTGCAAGAAGACCGCTGTAACTCTTCCACCCATCGGTAATTACGGTACTACCCGGCGCAACAGAGTCCTCAATGAAAGCTTCCAACGAAATCGAACTCACGTCCGAGAGAGCAGCCATACGAATTCGCCCGATTCCTTCAAGGTCCTTGTCTTCAACAGCGATCCCCACGGGGACTTTTCCCGCTGCTCCACGGCCGCGTTTTCCTGGTTTCTTTTTCCCTCCAATGTAGGTTTCATCGATCTGCACAGATCCTGTCAGCCGGTCACGGCCAGGCCGCACCATCGCACGGCGAAGCTTGTGAAGCCACTCCCAAGCTGTCTGGTAGCTCCCAAGTCCAAGCGTTCGCTTCAGGCCAAGGGCGTTGGCACCATACTTCTGGCTGGTTATATGCCACATCGCCCTAAACCAAAGGGGCAAGGGACTTCGAACGCCGTGAAGAATAGTGCCTGCTGTCACAGATGTCTGCCGGTTGCATATCCTGCAATGCCAGAGTCCACGGGCTGTCGTCCACGCATCGCTATTACCACATTGAGGGCAAATAAACCCATTCGACCAGCGCAGTTCAGCCAGGTACCGGAGGCAGTCTTCCTGGCAGGCAAATTGCGCCTCGAATTCCGTCAGAGATTTTGGGTAGATTTCTTGTTCCATCAAGCCGGATACTATATGTAGTGGCCACTTGAGTCAAGTAGATACCCCAGATATTTTTTTATTTTCTGTCCATTAGAGCCGCGAAGCCGCCCGCCTCTTATGCCGGGCGTTAGAAAAAAGAAAGGATGTGCCAAAATGGTAAAAATTTTTCAATTGTTTTTGTCTTGCCTAATTGCGTTTGTGATTTCCACGGGAAGTTACGCCGATGATAAGGCTGATCACCGAGAACTTCTATCAAAGCATTACCGATTACAAAAGCCTGATGGGCAGGGTCCCTTTCCCGCCGTAATTCTGGTTCCTGGTTGCAGCGGGTTTAATGCGAATTTTGCGAAGGCACACTATGACGAGGTGGAAAGTAAGCTTTCAGAGATGGGGTTCGTCACTTTGCGTGTCGATTACCTGGCCGTAAGAGATGTTCCCATTTGCTGGCCGCATGTTTCGACTGAAGAGATAGCCAATGATATTAGCATCGCAGCAGAGTATTTGCGACAGCAAACCTTTGTTAGAAAGGGTTCCATCAATGTTATGGGCTGGTCGTATGGCGCCGCTGGTGCATTACAGTCATTAACGCGTACTGATGGTAGAGATCCAGTACAGGTTAACGCCGTGGTTGCCTACTATCCCGCCTGCGAGCACGCACAGAAATGGGATTCTGAAATTACTGTTCCCGTCCTTGTCTTGGTGGGTAAGATTGACGATACAGCACCCTTTTGGCAATGTGAAGAGACTTTCGGTGATATGACTAAACGTCATAACCTTACTGTTCGTGAATACGAAAACGCCCATCACTGCTTTGATATCTCTGCTTTGCCGGCGAAAAAGCCATACAAATTTGGAACCATTGGTTATAACAAGGCTGCTGCGAAATCTGCATGGAAAGAAGTGACCAAGTTTTTAAAGAAATAGCATCGCTTTTTGGATAGATCCTTGTTTTCTAACAAAACGCTTCTCGTGCCAAGGTAAGCCCGAAACCTTGGGAACCCGCGTAAAATCGGGATGAAATTGGTTATTGTTATCCAGTGGGTGATCGCAAATGCGAAAGTCCCACCCGAGCAAAGGTCAGCCACCCGCTCGGTAGCGAAGTCCACGTGCAAGCCGGGCAACCGGAGTACGAAGCTGGACGGAGCAAGAATCCAGGCTCTGTATTGAGCCCCGAAAATGGTATAGTTGTGGTCATTGGATAAGCCTGTGAACACAGGTGAAAGCCGACGCCCTGGAGCGCGCGGAAGGCAGCAGACCTTGATGCGCCATGGCAAGTGTCGAGGTCACCACCGGGGTCTGAGACCAGGGCATGGATTTAAGGGGATAGCTCGGGAACTTGGGAGAGCCAAAAGTCTCCATGTCTAGAGACCCGGAAGATGAGGGGTACCGGGAAATCAAGAGCCCTGACGTCCACGGGCCGCTTTCGTCCGTAGACGAGTCATGATGAGACACGAAAAAGAAAGCAGACATGGTATCAGGCGAGGACAGCGAAAAGCGAACGCGCCTGAGACGGACTCCTGGCAGTCTTAGCTGATCATAGTACCGATGGCTCCTTTGTTAGAGCCGGGAAGGTGGGGAAGTCCAGCCCAGGCGACCCACTGCAGGGAAGGTGAAGCAGGGTATAGCGTTTTTCTGATAGGAACTATGGAAGACACACAGAGGTCACAACCCATATCAACGGAAAATCAGGAAATTGCGGAACAGGTTGCTCAGAAATCTGAAACACAGGGCACAGATGGTCTCCCGGTACTGGTCAGTGAATCAAGCCTTGCCCGGGTAGCAATACGGGGATTGTCCGATACCCAAACGGTTTTTACGTCGCTTGCGCATTGGATTGACTTTGATCTACTGAAAAAGTCGTTCAAGGCATTGAGCAAGAATGAGTCGACCGGAGTTGACAGGATAACGGCGAGGGAATATGCCGTCGATCTTAATTTGAACCTCTATAAACTGTACGAACGGCTGCGAAGAGGGCAGTACGTTGCATCACCGGTCAGGCGTATCTGGGTGGACAAGGAAGGCGGTAAAAAGAGACCGATAGGGATTCCGGCGCTGGAAGACAAGATTGTCCAAAAGGCGGTGGCGACCCTGCTGGGACTGGTTTATGAGCCCTTGTTTTATGACGTTTCCCATGGATTTCGGGAAAGTCACAGTCAACACCTGGCGTTGAAGGATCTTCGTGAGAAGTGCGCAGGGTTGAACGTAAACTGGATTTTGAGCGCGGATATTACGGGACTATTTGACAACATCGATCATTCATTATTACGAGAAGTACTGCGTAAAAGGGTCAATGATGGCGGCATCTTGAGACTGATCGGCAAGTGGTTGAACGCCGGGGTCGTGGAGGGTGACGAAATTATATACCCTGAGAAAGGAACGCCCCAGGGCGGGGTTATGGCGCCCCTTACGCAAAAGGTAACTTCGAATTTGAACGCGTGATTAAACAGGTGAATCGAAAAAAGACTTGACAAAATGTCAGATAAGGTTGTACTTATATGACCCATAATGAAATCAACTCAAGCCGAACGTGCAGAACGGATAAATGCGGCACTGTCATTGGTAAAAAAATACAGCACTGTCTCACAGGCAGCGGATGCAATGACAGAAAGATACGGCATATCAAAACGTCAAGCCTACCGGTATATAAACGACGCGAACAAGATCGGAACGAAGATCCCTATCCCCGATCAGAAAATAGCCTTCACTGTAAAGCTACCTCAAAACCTGATTCAAACGCTTCGCGTGTATGCAAAAAAGTCAGGAAAAAGTTTGAGCGAAATCGTCACCCAATCTTTGGAGGTCTTTCTCCAAAATGGACGGGGGCCGCGTTCGGGAAAGAAAACTCGTCAGAAGTATTGAGCTTGAATACAGCTATGATCGATTGATCGAGCTGAAAATGATTCAAGCGTACCAGTTATTAGTGCCTGATAAAACTTGGGAAAAGGATATCAACCAACACGGGAAAAGCCGGGAATATGCAACCAGCAGGGATATACGCGAGGGTGTCATCGGAACGTCAAAGAGAAGAGCACACTATTGACAGTCAGATAGCAGCCTTGATCAAGTACGCTGAAAACGAGGGATACATAGTCCCTGAAGACTGGGTTTTCAAAGATGAAGGTTACAGTGGTTCAACCTTGATACGACCTGGTTTAGAACGATTAAGAGATTTGGCGTCTGAATGTCAAATTGACACATTGCTCATATATTCACCGGATCGGTTGAGTAGAAAATATGCTTATCAGGTCCTGTTGACCGAAGAATTTTCCAGAAATGGTGTTGACGTATTTTTTGTTAAATCACCCAAGGCAACAACGCCAGAAGAAGAACTCCTGCTGCAGTTTCAGGGGATGATTGCCGAATATGAGCGGGCGCAAATCATAGAACGATCGCGGCGGGGTAAAAGGCACCGGGCAAGAGCTGGTTCTGTGAATGTGCTTTCTGGAGCGCCATATGGTTATGAATATGTGAAAAAGACAGAAAATCTTCCAGCCTATTACAAAATCATAGAATCGGAAGCTGAAGTTGTAAAACGGGTCTATAGCCTCTATTCCGAAGATGATTTCAGTATAGCTGATATCGTCAGGTGGTTGAATCAGAAAGATATCCCAACCAGGAAGCGGGTTTCAAAATGGGAACGAACAACAGTCTGGGCGATGCTTCGGAATCCTGCTTATAAAGGGACCGCTTGCTATGGGAAAACAAAAGTAGCCGAAAGGAAGAAAATTACCCGTCCCTTGAGAAAACGAGGCGGCTTTTCCCCACGATGCAGTAGCAATGTTGAGCGCCCCAGAAAGGACTGGATTGAAATTCCGGTCCCCGCAATTGTGAGTCCTGATGTTTTTTCTCTTGCAGAGGAAAAGCTCGAAAAAAACAAGCGTTATTCTAAAAGACGAACGAAAGAGCCGACATTACTGCAAGGCATAATGGCATGCAACAAATGTGGATACGCATATTACAGGACCTCGACCCGAACCTCCAAAAGGAAGATACACTATTATCGCTGTCTGGGATCAGACAATTTTCGCTACGAAAATGGGGCAGTATGTAACAGCAAACCAATTCGCCAGGATTATCTGGATGAACTTGTATGGAGTCAAGTTGTTGACTTACTGGAGAATCCAGAGCTAATTCGGTCTGAAATTCAACGAAGGATAAAAGTGATCCGGGATACCAATCCCGTTAAGCAAAAAAAGCATCAGCTGGAAAAGGACATCGTTCGCACAAGAAAAGGCATTGATAAATTGCTGGATGCGTACCAGGAAGACCTGATTCAGTTGGAAGAGTTGCGTAGTCGGATGCCGGAGTTGAGAAAAAGAGAAAGAACCTTGAAAGAGGAGGTCAATTACATCGAGAGTGACCTGATAGGCCATGAATCGTTTTTGAAACTGGCTGATAATATGGGGAGTTTTTTAGATAAATTGCGGGGATCAGCCGATACTATGAACGTCCTCGAACGTCAAAAGGTACTTCGGCTCGTTGTAAAGGAAGTTCTGATTGATGACGAAAAGATTCGGGTCATGCATTCGATTCCTTTACCTCGCTCAAATATGCCAACTGGACCCATGACAGACAAAACAATGCCAGGTTATCTTTTGCGTAAGGGGAGTGGTTTCGCCGGTGCTCAGTAACATCTTTTTGCACGAGGTGCTGGACGACTGGTTCGTTACAGAAGTTGATCCGAGGCTGAAGGGTAAGTGTTTTCTGATCCGCTTTGCGGATGATTTCATCATCGGGTTTCAATTGAAGTCCGATGCGGAACGTCTGATGGCAATCCTGCCGAAGCGTTTCGAACGATACAATCTGAGCCTTCACCCGGAAAAGACCAGGCTGATAGCCTTTGGAAAACCCATGAGGGGAGCAAAACGGGAGACCTTTGATTTTCTGGGTTTCACCTATTACTGGGCCAGATCACTAAAGGGGCGCTGGGTGATCAAAAAGAAGACGGCCGGTAAGCGTTTAAGGCGTTTTCTGAGTATGTTGTGGGTGTGGTGTAAAGAAAGTCGCCATGATCCCGTGAAGGAACAGCACGATATACTGTGCAGCAAACTTCGGGGATTTTATCAATACTATGTCGTCCGGTCAAATTACAAAGCACTTGAAGTGGCGTATGAATACGCGGCAAAAGCCTGGCGATACTGGCTAAGCCGGAGAAGCTCCAACGGTCTGGTACTTTTCGCGGACCTGCAACGGAGCCACCCACTGCCGACACCAAGAATAGTCCACGGATTCTGAATACCGATGGGGCAGCAAAGTTATGCGCCGGTCGGGGTGTCGCCTGACCGGTTGACGGTCTGGTAAAAAGGACCTGAACCGAGGAACCGGATGAGTTATGTGAAGGCCGCACTTATGTTGTGTTGACTGTTCAAAATACTGATTTGAGATGAGTTTTCGTTTTACGGCCATCACATAAGCAAAGTGTTTTTCAGATCACAATGATCTCAGAAATGCCATCAATTCAGGATTATTGGACCAATTATCGATGTTATCCGAAGTTGATGAGGGAACATCACATTTAGCGAGGGCTTTTGCCTTCATTTCAAGATCTATTTCTGCATAAACGTGAGTTGTGTCGAGGGATACATGTCCAAGCCAGGCACGGATGGTATTGATGTCGACCCCAGAACGTAATAAATGAACTGCGGTTGTGTGGCGGATGATGTGGGTGGTAACCCGCTTGGAGGATAATTTGGGCAATGTTTCACTTGCTGTTTGGGCAGATCGTTTGACAATTGCAAGGATTCCGAATCGTGTGATTGGCTGTTTTCTACGGTTTAAGAAAACTGGTTCATAGGATTTCCGTCCGACAACGAGAGAAGCTAATTTACCGGCCGTTGCTGGCCACAAGGGACAACGACGAACCTTGTTTCCTTTTCCCGAAAGCTTAACCGATGAGGGAGGGTCGAGTTCCAAATCGGCAATAGTAAGGTTTGCCGCTTCGCTTGCTCGGGCTCCCGAATTATACAGGAAAAGCAGTAAGACATGGTCCCGCAGGCCTTGTGAATTGTCGTGGTTGGGGGCATTGAGGAGTACGTCCATTTCAGGTTTTTCGAGATACCCAATTGATGGAGTTGAAGTTTTTTTGAAGGGTATAGAGTGTATTTGAGAAAGCCATGCGATATGTTCTGGGCTGTGTTCGCCAATAAAGCGGGCCAAGGCATGAATAGCAGCCAAACGTTGATTTCGGGTGGAGACGGAACATCCACGTTTCTCTTCTAATTGAAGTAAGAATTGGCGGATAATTTTTGCAGAGATGTCTTCGATTGACAGCAGATCGATCGGCTTTCTAACGATTTTAGCGGCGAATGGAAGAAGCAAGACCAATGTGTCCCGATAACTTGTTTGAGTGTTATACGCAAGGTTACGTTCACCAACCAGATGCTCCAGAAGGAAACGGCGGATCCATGGCCCCAACAGTGAGTTTTTATTCATGGCTGACCTCCTTCTATTGCATATTGTTCAAAGCGTAAACTTGCTTCGTGCAAGAGCTCCGGCGTCATCGCAAGATAGCGCCTGGTAGCGGCTACATCTACATGCCCAAGATATGTAGACAAAAAAGGAAGAAGGCGTTGCACGTCCGCTCCCTCGCGGTACCAAGATATCAAACGGTTCAATGCAAACGTGTGGCGAATATCGTGAAGACGGGGTTGGAATCTTCCTCCGTCTATCCGACGGATATCAGCGTTTTCACACAACAAACGAAATGTTCGCTCTATTGTGCTTAGCGCCAGTTTACCGCCCCATTTTGTAGGGAAGAAAGCAGATCGGTTTTGTGCAGGGCGTGGAATTTTTCGTCGTTTTTCTGCATAAGAGATAAGTTCATCGGTTAGTTGAGGGCCTATTGGTACCCACCTTGTCTTGAAAAATTTCGTATTTCGGATGGTAAGCAAACATTTAGGGAGTTCTACATCCGCCATTGTGAGTGATAATGCTTCGCCGATTCGAAGTCCCGTGCCATAAAGCATGAGCAAGAGTGTACGGAAGGTGGCTGGTAGTATTATAAGCCTCTTATTACTTCCCAGGATATCAGTAGTTTCAACTAACCGGCGGAACTCGTCCTGGGTGTAAATATAGGGTTGGAAGGGAGCAGGACGTTTGGGGATTATTGTTGGCAAAGGAGAACATGAAACGTAGCCTCGGTTAATTGCAAATCGATAAAATCCATTGAGTGCTTCGAATTTTCGATGCCAAAACGTAGTAACCGGGCCAGTTCCGCGGAGATAATCCAAAACAGACTCGGGTTTGACTTGAACAATATCAATGTCGTTCATTGCTCGACAAAAAGCATTAAGAATAACGGATTCCGCTCGAAAGCGCATACCCATTGCTTTTTTGACGATCATGTATTCGGTGACGAATTCTGAAATTTTCATGATAGCCCTCCCAAATCGACATCTGCTACCAGCCGCAGTTGTGGGAGGTTGACTTTGGCGTAGATTCTTGTGGCAGAGGTGCTGCGATGCCCCAGATGATCACCGATTTCCTTGATGGATAAACCCTCTGTCACCAAATGCATGGCGCAGGCATGGCGCAATGCGTGCGGTCCCCGACGCATGGGATGAAGTCCGATATTTGACATGCAGCGGTGGACAATATTATAAAGACCGCCTGCCGATAGATATTTAATGGGTGCTTTAAGGGTAAGAAATACCTCATGAAAGAAGCTTTTTGGTCGAACGTATTTTAAGTAGCGGATGATTGCATTGCCGACGATGGGTGTCAATGGATAGATCTGAGTTCTGCGCTGCTTGGGGCGATATACAGATATCTTCTTGTTTTCCCAGTCGATATCCTCAAGTATAAGCCTTGAGACCTCGCTCGATCGTAAACCATAGACCGCGAAGAGCAAGATGATCGCACGGTCACGGATATCTTGAAGACTATCGGTGTTCAGATGGTCAATCATAAGGCTCACATCTTCCCATGCTGGACCACACGGCAGGTTTTCCTGGGAAAACAGTCGAGGCCCTTGAATTGCGGAAGCTATTGGATTAAGAGGCCAGCCGCATTTTTCTGCGCATCGGAAAAATGCTTTGAGCGCTTTGGCGGCTGAAGCGACAGAGACCCGATTCCATCCATCGTTCCCGCAAGACGCAAGAAATGTGTCAACATCTGATATTTTGACTGTGTAAACAGATTGATTATGATTTTCACACCAACGCAGGAATTTTTTGACGTGCCAAGAATAGTTGTGGATTGTTCTCAAAGACAGACCCCGTTCAGAGTCCATCCAATCGGCGAAGTCCTTGAGGAAACCCTCAAACGAAGGGGGAGCCACTGTAAGCTGATCCAGTCGGCCCAGGAAATGGAGCCAGTCGGTTGCCACCTGAATGAACAATCTTCGAGACCATTTCAAAGTATGGGCACGTCCACGACGACATTGTTGCTTTGCCCACCGGTCCGCTGTTGATTTGATATGTTCGGGCTTTACGTCCCGTACGGAAGGAATATCGAGTACTTGAACGATTTGGAGAAGCTCACGGGCAATACGCAACAAAGTTTGATGGGCGCACCCATCTTTTGCACGATACGCAAGATAGCAATCGCGCTCCTCAAATAACGGTGCCTTTTTGTGACGGGCACGAACTGCTGGGTAGGTGAATAGATTTTCTAACATGATTGGACCTCCTATATCTGAATTTATGGATGTCCAATCATTCAAACAACTTTACTTATGTGGTGTCCACTGCAAATAAAAGGTTGAAATATAAACCAAAACGGGTTCTATACAACATAAGTGCGGCCTTCACATAACGCACATTATGTGCAATAACACATAAGATGAGGGAAATCTTCACGTCCGGATCTGTGGGGAGGGCGCCGGGTAACCGGTGCCTTTACCCGGAACCGGACCCCTGGACGCGACTGGGTAAACGCGACGTAATGTGCAGGGGTCGGTGAGCTTGTCTTTGGGCAGCATAGGAAACGGCACTCATGACCTCATTACAACCAAGTAATCCTGAATCGATAAGTTCCAACAAGGGCTTTTGCCGCAAATTGCCGAAAGGCATTTGGGCGCTTGGATTTGTCTCGATGTTCATGGACAGCTCATCCGAGCTTGTTCACAGCCTCTTGCCGATATTGATGTCTACGACGCTCGGTGCATCCATGGTCACCATTGGGATCGTTGAAGGCTTTGCCGAGGCAGCAGCTGCGATCACCAAGGTGTTTTCGGGAGTGATCAGCGATTACTTCCGGAAACGAAAGTTTCTTGCTGTGGTTGGGTACGGGCTGGCTGCCATAACCAAGCCGATATTTCCACTTGCCACATCGATTGGGTGGGTGTTCGGAGCACGCATTGTCGATCGCATTGGTAAAGGCATACGCGGTGCGCCACGTGACGCTCTCGTCGCCGAAATTGCACCAGCGCAGCTTCGGGGTGCGGCCTACGGTTTGCGCCAGGCGCTCGATTCGGTAGGAGCCTTTGTCGGTCCGCTGCTAGCGGTCGCATTCATGATTTGGCTCGCAAACGATATCAAAGCCGTGTTGTGGGTAGCGGTTCTACCGGCGTTCATCGCGGTATTTCTGCTGATCGTTGGAGTACACGAACCCGAATCCTTAGGCCATGCCGCCGCTCATAGAAATCTCCTGACGTTGAATAATGCCAAACGCTTGCGGCTGCGTTACTGGCTTGTCGTTGCGCTCGGAGCAGTATTTACTCTCGCTCGTTTTAGTGAGGCGTTTCTGATTCTGCGTGCCCAGGACGTCGGGCTGGCTATCGGCTACGTGCCCGTAATCATGATTGTGATGAATGTTGTCTATTCCATATTTGCGTATCCAGCAGGCGCGGCGGCTGATCGAATTTCCGCGCGAACGCTTCTATTGATGGGACTTGGGATACTAGTAATTGCTGATATCGTGTTGGCAATAGCTGCGTCGCCTGGGATCGCATTGCTTGGCTCGGCTTTCTGGGGCCTGCATATGGCATTGACCCAAGGGTTGCTCTCGAAACTTGTTGCCGATACCGCACCTGCTGATCTGCGCGGTACGGCCTTCGGGATTTTTAATATAGTTAGTGGAGGGGCGCTATTGCTGGCAAGTGTCATTGCGGGGTCATTGTGGAGCATGTTCGGCGCCTCGGCTACATTTATTGCAGGAGCATTGTTCGCGGCTTTCGCGGCAATGGGGTTGCTCCTTTACCGCTCTAATGTGCGAACAACAGCGCACAGGGTAGGCACGTGATCAAGCTTGCCCAACGAATAAGGTTAGAGTGTGAGAGCGGAGCGAACCACACTCTGAACCGTTTGTTGGACAAGCCCGGCTACTATATTATAGAAAATATCTTTTTGAGTGAGGCTACCGGATCAGACAGAAGTTAGGCAGGGGATTTTTTGTTTCCGAACATATGATGTTTGAAGCAGATTTCCCTGATAAAACAGACTACCGGAGGCAGAATATGCCGTTTTTTTCGCGCAGGTATCCATTGCCGGGGAAACCGGGGTCTTTCATAAGCCGGTTATGTTGTTTCAGGGTTACATAACGATTTCTCCATTTTCGATTATGTAAGGCAAGTGATCTGCCTGGTCGATGGTCCCGGTATCTTCGTCAGGATGATTTTCATGACTGCCCCGCATACCGGACAGGTGATTGTTGGCCGTTCTTTCTGTTTTCCGGCAAACATACTGAGCGGATTAACCCGGAGCACCATCTGCAAAAAACGGAGGAGCTTTTTGCTGCATGGATGGAGAAAACCGTAACACTTTGCCCTGCGGAAACCCTTCGGCAGCACATGGAGCATGAGCAGATAGAGAAAATATTCCCCGGTGACGGTCCTGCTTCTATATTGCCCGGTTTTGGCATGGAGATACCTGAAGGTGACCATGCCGTTTTCGCATTGCAGAATATCTTTTTCCCGGATGACGCCCCGGTAGAGATATCTACCGAGATAAATGATTGCCTTGTCGCCGTTGCCGACGTCTTTGCAGTCAACGACCCATTGTTTCGGGCAATCTTGGGGCACGCTCAGACCGTGGTTAACAATGGCCTGGAGGATTTTTGCCCTGAAGACTTGTGCCAAAGCCTTGTGGCTGAAGAGATACCCGGAAGATTTGACCCGCCATAATGCTGTTTTTGTATTGATGCTTGCCCCCGGCATGACAACATGGATGTGGGGATGATAGTCAAGGGCTCTTGAATGGGTATGGAGTATGGTGGTGAAGCCGGCTGCTCCACCGAGCTTTTTGTCTTTTCGGGTAAATGTTTTCAGGAGATCCTGGACGCAGGCAAACATGAGGGAATAGATTGTTGCCTGATTTTTCCAGGCAAGACCCCTGAGTTGCTTGGGGAGGGTAAAGGTGATCAGATAGTATTGAGTCGGCAGCCGCTTGCTCAACTGATTCTCGATCCACTGCCAATTTTCATGGTTCTGGCAATGGGGACAGTTTCTGTGGCCACAGGAATGCGGAATATAGACCTGTTTCCCGCAGTTGTGATCCGTGCATTGCGCCAGCATGTGCGGGCCATATTCTTGTCTGCATTGTGCCATGGCCTGCAGAGCCTTTGTATGGCTTGGCAGGACGGAATTCTTGTATCCGTCCAAAAAACGATCCTTGAATTCGTTAATGATCGAGGAGAGCAGAATCATTTGACCCCTCCCCATGTTATATCAAAGGTGTTGGCCAGCGTATTGACGGCCTGGCGGGCATTATTTCCGGTATTGGAAGTCAGATGGGTGTATCTGGAGGTTGTCAGGACACTGACATGGCCCAGGATCTGTTGTAATTCAATGAGATCAACGCCTGCTTCCAGCATATGCGTTGCATGGCTGTGCCGCAGGGAATGGCATGAAATTTTTTTTTATGCCGAGTTGTCTGACAACGGCTTTCATGGCGGTCTGGATGCCGCCTCTGTCCAGTGGCTGCTGAACCAGGTGGGCATTATTCAGACCTCTTTTCCGGCTTGGGAAGATAAAATGGGGATGTTTGTGAACCGGCCAGAAATTTCTGAGCACGCGCAGGGTATTTTCAGGCAGCGGCACCAGCCGGTCTTTGTTGCCCTTGGCGTCGCGAATATGAACCCGCATATTGACGGAGTCGATATCGCCGACAGTCAGCCTGATTCCTTCGCCAAGACGCAACCCCATGCTGTAGGTGGTAAAGAAAAAGACTTTGTAGCTCAACTTGTTGGTTGCGACGAACAGCCGGTTGAGCTGCTCGATGGATAGAATATCCGGGATCCTGGATGTTCTTGGCGGTTTGATTAAGGGGATGTCCTCCCAGGTTTTGTCCAGTACCCTGGCGTAAAAGAATTTCAGGCCATACAGATCGAGCTTGACCGTACTCCAGGAATGGCATTCCAGAAGCTCATTGAAATAGTCAAGCAACTGGTCGGATTTAAGATTTTCAATCCGGCAATCGAAATAGTTTCCGATACGCCTGATCGCCCTTGAGTATGCCTCAATGGTTTTTGGCTGCAATCCATTGAGTTTCAGGCACTTCTGATGTTTTCGGTAATACTTGTTGAATTGCGGATTTTTTGGCATGTTGGTATTCATTGTAACCTCCTTTTGTAATGATTGAAATGAAAGGCAAATTTTCTTGCCTTGACGCCTTCCTTTTATTACAAGAAAATGATGAGGTTACAATATGTTAATCACAAGAAGGATGAAGCCGATTGGCTTGCCTGCCGCGCTAGCGGCTTCGTCCAACAAAGCGCTTTCAGTCGGACGCGCAAAAAGCCGCGCCACTGAAGCGCAACGTTCGGCACTCAAAAAGGCATCATATCGGGTAAAGCTTTGATTAACAGATATAGTAAAGGGAATGATAACAAATGCCATGCAAAATTTACAATCATCCCAAATTTTATGACTGGTATATGAAGAGGCTGGCTGGCTGGATCGAAGTCTATCGTGAAAGGGAGCTAATCCAGGTATTGGATCAGTTTATTACTAATAATGTAGTATTTGATATTGGTTGTGGCACCGGGACAACCTGTACACTCCTTGGCAAGCGATATAAAAATGCCCAGATAGTCGGTATCGACATCAATCCTGATTTTCTTGGTTACGCAGAACGGAAAATCATCAATTACGGTGTAGATAATGTGAAATTCATCAAACAGGATATCACCAAATGCGCTCTTGAAAATATTAGCAAAGACCATATTGACATCGCAATATGCGCCCTTGGCCTCAGTGTATTCACAGATTGGGAGAAAGCAATAGAGAAGACATTTTCGATTCTTAGTCCAGGTGGCTACTTTATTGTATTTGACCTTTACATTGACACACAAAAAATCGTCGGTAAATTAAGCAGTTTCCTTGCAAGGTTATTCTTCAGCGCGCATCATGACCGTATGATCCTGGATAAGCTTAGAGCATCATTCACTGAAATAGACACAATAAAAATTGATGTTAAACCAGAGTCGAAGACTACTTTATTCATTTTTATTGGGAAGAAATAATAGCGGTAGAAAAATAAACAAACACCGAACCATCTCTTTCAGCAGACCACAAAAAGCGGCTGCTGCTGAAGAGCACGTTGGGCATTGATTAAACACAACGTATTATTTTGATGTTAATAGTGACCTTCTATTCATTAAAGAGGTTAAATTATGATGAAAAGAAAGTACAAGTTTTCATGGGATCTTTTGGGAGATATCACGAAAGGGCGCCCTAATCTTGGTCCAAATACACGTCTTGAAGTGTATCGCCTCATGCAGTTTACCTTCAGGGATGTTATGGAACAAAATCTGGGCACGGAAAAGACAGATTTGATCTTTTATGAGTCAGGCAAACTGGCAGGCATTGAATTTTACAAAAATATCTTTTTAAATATTAAAGACTTCAACGACTTCATAAAAAGCCTCCAGGAAACGCTCCGTGATATGGGGATCGGCATACTGCGTGTCGAGGAGGCTGACATGACGAAAGGGGCCTTCGTTCTGACGGTTTCTGAAGACCTTGACTGTTCAGGATTGCCCGAGCTCGGTTACGAGATCTGCACCTATGATGAGGGTTTTATTGCCGGAATCCTTGAAAGCTTTACCGGCCGTCCTTTCAAGGTTAAGGAAGTTGACTGCTGGTGTATGGGGGACAGGACGTGCCGTTTCACAGCTGAAGTCGTCGAATGATGCAACTACCCTTATCCACATATCCAGATCGATAAAATGCCTTCCAAGAAAGAGTATGAAATAGTTGATGAGCTTTCGAAGCTTGTGCTGGACATCATGATGCTTGCCAATTCTCCTCAAGTCCCTACCCGCTATGCATCTGTTGATTCCCTTCAGGCTCTTTATGCAACCCTTATTTCGCTGAGAGATTTTTTGTATGCCGCATCAAATGGTGATCTGTCAAGGCAGGTTTCCTTTAAAGGGTATATCGGGGGCGCACTCAAAACGCTCCAAGCGAATCTCAGACACATGACGTGGCAGACAAAGATGATCGCTGCAGGGGATTTTACGCAACGGGTAGAATTCATGGGAGAATTTTCCGACTCATTCAATACAATGGTGATACAGCTTGACCAGACCCTAAAGGAACTTGTGAGTAAGAAGACAGAATTAAGTAAAACGAACGAGGATCTGCTCAAAGAAATCACAATCCGCAAACAGACTGAGACAGCCCTACGGAAGAGCGAAGAGGAATTGAGGCTTCTGGCGATAACCGATTCACTCACTGGCCTCTATAACAGAAGGCATTTCAATAAGCTCGCAGAGGATGAGATCGGCAGGGCTCTCCGATACCAACGCCCCCTGTCGGTTATGATGTTCGATATTGACTTCTTCAAACGCGTTAACGATACGTTCGGGCATACCAACGGAGACATGGTGCTTAAGATGGTTGCAAAGACCACAAAGGAAATGCTTCGGGCCACTGATATATCGGCCCGATACGGGGGTGAGGAGTTCGTCGTCCTCCTTCCCGAAACCCCTGTGGCGCAAGCTGCTGTCCTCACCGAAAGGCTGAGAAGACAAATAGAAATCACACCTGTACAGGTGGAAAAATGCCAGATAACGGTAACAGCTAGTTTTGGTGTCAGCGATTATCTCGGAAAGACGAATGCAAAACCACTCGAGAGAGTACTGTCGGAATTTGTCGATAGTGCTGATCAGTCGCTGTATGCGTCAAAGAATGCTGGCAGAAACAGGGTAACTGCTTTTGACCCTGATCAACAATCATTGCAATGAGGGCATGTGTCAGCAGTTTCGCTCATGATGGAAACCAACAGGAACGACCATAGCTGGTAACTAAAACTTGTGGACGTCCGCGGAAGGACAAGAAAGGTTACCCAACCTATCACTGGTGCGGACGCAAAAAAACCGCGCCGCACAGCTCGCCGTTAAGTTCCGTGATGCATTGCAATTAAGGGATCTTTATAAAAAATCGTAGATGTTTTTTTATTAAAGTTATTAAAGTTGTTCACACATTCCCAGATGACATTCCCAAAAAGATCGATAAACGAGATCTTTTGAGAAGACCTGTTCCGAAGTTATTTGGAGACTTTAAATTTGAAATCATTAAAATTTAGGATAAAGAACTTGAAAGCGGGCATACCGGCTACTTTTCAAATAGTGAGTATTGGTCTTTTTATAATATGTTTTACCACAACGGGCTGCTCGCTTATTAAATTGAAAAGAGACATGAATAGATTTCAGGAATACACAGCTATCGTCGGGCATATTGATGTAAAATGCTTGGGAAACGGGCCGATTGTTGTCGCTGCTTGCTCTGTGGAAGATGGAATGAAAGCCGTAAACTATACGGTTTTGCACGATTCCGGTGAGTATGAGCTCGGTGTTCATCAAGGTAATTATTACATCTTTGCGTATCGGGATAAAAACAGCAACCTTATTTATGATGCTGGTGAACCTGCGGGCCAATATGGCGACCCAACTTTAGTCTGCGCTCCTGCCGTTGGCGTTGTTTTCGATATTGATATCATCATTCCAGAAAAGAATCAAAATATAGAGATACCCCATGGGAAAATAGTCTCATCGGTAAAGCCTCCAAAACTCTATAGCCGGCAGGCGGGAATTATAACGGATTTAGACGATGAGCGCTTTGCTGAGGAGAATGGGAAAAAAGGCTTTTGGGAGCCGGGTTCGTTTTTTCATCAATTTGGCGGAGCCATCTATTTTCTTGAGGAATATGATCCTGATAAAATTCCGATTCTTTTTATACACGGCGCCACCGGAACGCCCAAAGGATGGCAGGATCTTGTTAATCACATCGATAGGTCCCGTTTTCAGCCTTGGTTCTTTTATTATCCAACCGGACTCCGCATAGACAGCATGGCATACCTGCTACTCTGGAAACTATCCAACCTTCAGGCTAAATACCAATTTAATAAAATTATTTTTACAGCCCACAGCATGGGCGGTCTGGTCGCGAGATCTTTTATTGTAAATTATTTTCAACAATTCCCTTATGTAACACTTTTTATTTCAATGGCAACACCATGGGGAGGAGATCGCATGGCCGAATACGGCGTCAAGCAATCTCCAGTAGTCATTCCAAGCTGGTACGATATGCAACCAGACGGCGATTTTATCAAATCATTATACAGAAAGAAATTGCCCGAATCCGTGAAGTTTTATTTGTTTTATGGCTACAGAGGAAATCGCAATCCTTTTCGATCCAACAATGACGGCACTATTACCCTATCCAGTCTTCTGGACTACAGGCCACAAGCCGAGGCTGGCATGAGCTATGCCTTTAATGAGGACCATGCAAGCATGCTTTTCAGCGAGAAAGTGGCAGATCAATTCAATTCAATCCTCAACACATTTTATGCGCAAGATAGTACATCACTTCAACAAGCCGGGGGATACCTTAATATTCATATTACATATGACTATGATTACAAGGGTGTGAGACCCAGAGCAGCGCTCCTACTTTTTCGTATTGGTAAAAAGGATGAGGAAGCCGTTACCTTTTTTCACAATGGTGACAATGGTAAAATAATTGGGCCTATTCCTGTCGGAGAATATGTGGCAAGCATGGTCACAATGGCCGCAAAAACCACAAAAAAATATATCCCTGTGTCTATAGAAAGCAATAAAACAAAAGAGCTGGACTTCGTCTTTAAACCTGATGGGGTGATTCACGGATGTTTAACAACGGCACTCAAACCTGAAGACAAATTTGCCGGGAGACCGGATTATAGATATCGATCAATCGATACGAAAATTCATATTCAATCACTTACATTGAAAGGCGACGGCATCTATCGGGTTCTGACACCCACCACGGGGCCAGCGATTGATTATGGTTTTGGTAGCCTTGTTGTACGTAAAGATGGATGCCTTAATAATTGTTTTTCTTTCTTTGGATTGCCTGCCGGGGATTACAAGCTCTTTATTAAAGTCGAAGGCTATAAACCCATTGAAAAAAAATACTCTGTCATACCTGGTAGACCAAAATATTTCAGGGTTACCGAATTGACACACAGTTGAATCTTTTAGAATTATACCAGATTACCATAGGAAAACTTAACAATTTTCTGCACCTGACTGGTGTTCCGCTGCGCTACACACCAGCCAGGTGAGAAGGACGTTGTGCTTGTATATGAGCTAAGCCATCAAATCAGGCTCTGATTGCCAATATACGGAACATAGGAAAACATGATGACCTCAGAAATAACAGAACCTCACATTTCTCGGATGAATAGCCTCATTACGATAGTCACAGGCTCAATTCTCTTTGTGCTGGTTATCGTCATATTCAACATGATCGGCAAGATGCTGTTCGGAACAATTATGGCCTCCGGAATTAGAACGAGAGTGACGATCGAGTTAACTGGCGCGATGCTCAGTGAGATCGTTGTCTTGGTATTGCTTGTTTTCTATCTCAAGCGCCGTGGCATAGGGCTTCGGAAGATCGGGCTATGGGCTTCGTCTCCGGCGCGCGGCTGGATTACGGCGGTCATAGTAGCGGGCCTCTTTATCTGGTTCAATCTGGCGCTTCCCCTAAGGAATGAAAAGAATCTTTGTGAGGTAAGCCTCTTCCACATCTACAACTCGCTCACAGCAGGTGTGATTGCAGGTTTTGTGGAGGAAATTTTTTTTCGTGGGTTCTTCATGACAGAACTGGCTTGGGCGGGCTTTGGAAAGGCAGCCCAAGTGACTATTTCGACAATTCTGTATGGATTGGTTCATTCCGCCTGGGGCTTCACTTCAGGAATGTTCACCATGCAGATGATGGGAGGCGCGATAATCGGTACTGCCGTTTTCGGGGTATTTTGTTCGATAGTGTATTTGGTCAGCCGGCGGAGCTTGATGCCTATTATTATCGGCCACGCAGCCATCGACTTCGTTATTGAGCCTTGGCTGTTCATGGTTGCCATAACAATGACTCAAGTACATTGAGCTCAAAACCGGCAATATGACAATTCAAGTGCCCAACAATCAAATGCACCGGATGCAAAAGGTCGCGGGATTCTAACAATGATCGGTTTCTCATTTTTTCCGCTTTTGCATAATTTTGTGAAAGCCTTTTGCACTCGGTGATTTGGAGCGTTCAAAACAAACGCAATAGGTAACACAGACATGGAAGTTGTTCATTCAAAGATATCGGATTTTGACGCATGGCTGTCACTATCAAGAGAAGTCGAGCTTTTTTTGGACCGATGGCAGATGAATTAGGTTTCCAGGAAGCTTTAAAGCAAGCGATTTCTTTAAAATCCACCTTTTGTATTCGTGCAGAACCAGATGATACCAATAAAGAATTAATTGGTGGGGTTGTGATTTCCGAAGATTCAAATGAAATTCCATGGCTTGCAGTCTCACAACGATTTCGGGGAAAAGGATATGGTCGAAAGCTGATAGAATTCGCTATTAACAAACTGAATACCAAAGAAAAAATATTTGTTCAAACTTTTGATGAATCGGTCCCAGAAGGAAAGTCTGTAAGAAAACTATATATGGATTTTGGTTTTAAGGATATTAAGGATGGTGGATTAAACCCTGCCGGAATACCAACTGTAATAATGCAGTTAAATGAAACGGAAATTATATGAGCACAACAAAACGCTGGAGTGGGACCAGGCTTGCTGCGCGGCCTTAAGCCTCTGAGCGATACATTGACTTTGCTTCAATCGGAGATCCATGAGGAACGTTTTTTGGCTTTAACCATCCTGAGGGATAAATATCGGCGAGGCACCCCGGGGGAGCAGACAAAACTCTACGGAATTTACTTGGACAACACACGGTATGTCAACAGCTGGGATCTTGTGGATACCTCCGCCGAGCACATTGTTGGCGCTTACCTGGATGACAGGTCCCGCAAACCACTCTATGAGCTGGCGCAGTCAAACAGCCTATGGGAACGTCGGATTGCGGTTATCGCCACCTTCCATTTCATTAAGAACGGCCAATTCGACGAAACATTGAAGGTCGCCGAGATGCTTGTTGCGGATGCAGAGGACTTGATTCACAAGGCCGTGGGCTGGATGTTGCGTGAAGTGGGCAAGCGAAACCGCAGTGCGGAAGAAGCGTTTTTGAAGAGCCACTATTCCTGCATGCCAAGAACCATGTTGAGATATGCCATTGAGAAGTTTCCGGAAAATGTTAGACAGCAATACCTGCGAGGTACAATGGGAGGGGCTGGGTCGCCTATTAAAGGGGTTGTCAAATAAAAACACATCTCTTTCAACGATCCTTTTCCACAAAAGGTTCAGGGTCTGGGGACCTACAGAATCAAACTGCTGGCAGAACGGTATCTGAAAGGTCATGCCTCGTTTGAAACATCTTTCGACCTGGGGACGGTTTTGAGGCCACGCGGATAATCCCCAAAGAGGGTGCAAAGCTCTATTTGGCCTTCTTGGAGGGCACGTGAAGGCATTTCCGTCAAGGAGAGTGTGCTGCTGCCACGGTTGCCGCCGGCCCCTGTCGCATGGGTCACTAAACCCGAACCGATGACTCAGTCTTTCGAAACTTTTCGATATCTAAACGTTAACAATAATCGATTAAACAATCACGGGAGGGGAAAATGAAAGTCACAGCCATTTTGGGAAGTCCGAACAAAAAAGGCACAACCTCAACCATTGCAGGAAGTTTTTTGGCGGAAGCAGAAAAACTCGGTGCAAAAACCAAAACCTATTTTCTAAATGAAATGAATTTTAGGGGTTGCCAGGGATGCCATGCCTGCAAGAGTGTTCAAGATCACTGCATTCTTAAAGATGACCTTACCGACGCATTGGAAGACATGAAAACATCTGATATGATGGTGTTTGCGACACCCGTCTATTACTGGGACGTCACGGGTCAGTTTAAATGCTTTATTGACAGGACATGGTCGCTTGTAAAACCGGACTTTAGGACAAACCCCGAACCAAGTTATATTCCAAAAGGTAAAAGAGCACTCTTTATTACAAGTCAGCAGGCTGGTGAAGAACTGCATAAGGATGTGGTAAAAAAATACCTGGGTTTCCTGACCATGTATGGATTTAAGACAGATACCATAAGGGCTTTTGGTATTAGCACTGAAAACCCAAATGCGGTTGACGAGTACATCATTGAGGCCAAAAAAATCGCAAACCAGATATTGGCAAAAGCCTGAATTGAGCCGTCACGATCCAAAACTGTATTCAGCTTGACCCCTCCCTTGTCTTTTCCCGGGGGGGCACCACACAGTACACCGTTAGTTGATCAACAATTACAAAAAGGGCAATACGCAAATAAACGCAAATGAATCTTCTCACACAACACATATCGCTCATTCATTCTCCGAAACATGTATATCTTGGATTTGACCGCCCTCATCAAGTTATCAGCTCAGCAGTACTCAACGGAGGTATCGTTCAAGCGAATCACATCGTAAACATGAGAGTTCCCGAGGACTCCAGCGAGATTGTGGAACCATTAACTCCCCCGGAAATCACTTTGTCGGAATACTGCCGATTCTCAAATTGGCATGGAACAGTCGTCGGCATGATGACTGCTGCGTCAATGGATTCATTGCGCGTAACAAAGAAAAGAGAGCAAGGCGTCGATATCATTGTCCTCGTGACATCGGGACTATCTAATCCCAGGCGGGCCGGTGATCATGCCGAGCATCGTATGATGGGAGCCGTCTCACAAGACTTTGGCACCATTAATATCATAGGGTTGACGTCTGCTACTCTAACGCAACCCGCTTTGGTAGAAGCGCTGATGATTGCGACAGAAGCAAAGGCAGCTGCATTGCAGTCATTGGGAATCAAGAGCTCGATCTCTTCGGGTATAGCGACCGGGACAGGCACCGACGCAATGGCCATGGTAAGCGGGCAGGGGGAAACGACGGTCCAATATTGTGGCAAACACGTTCTGTTCGGGGAAATTCTTGCGAACTTGGTCATTGAAGCCGTGACGTCGTCAATAACCCGGGAATTGAACCAAACTGTCGACGCGTAGAACCAAATCGGGAGGCTGTTGAGGCTGGGGGAAACCCCCTCCTACCGACTGATTCACCCCTCCCCGCCAATTTTGTGAACTACCGGCCAGCCCTTAATACATCATTGCTCTGTGTTTTGATATTTGTAAAAACAGGTGGTTCTGATAGATCAGAATAGAGGGCTTTATGGCGTTGATTCAAAAACGGCCGGTTGTTTCCCCGCACCCCATGAAGCCTATAATTCAAACGATCGCTAATATTGATCTTGAGACCGGATGGGCTGCCACAGTCGGCCGTCATACCAGAGCCTGGAAAACGGTTCTTCAGGACCGAGGAGATATTCTTCAAATGTGGCTTTTTTTATTCGGATGTGGTCTTCCCCATACATGGGATCCCAGGGCTCGATGATTATGACACCTCGCTCCAGGGGAACCACTCGCGGCTTGATGGCATTTCCCCAGGAGCGATCTGAGACCGCCTTCATCAAGGATTCAAGGGATGGGAACCTTTGAAGATCATGCAGCGTGACGAGAGCTGGAGGACTGAGCGGTATTTCCCCTGAAAGGTTGCCGGCCAATCCATTTCGGGGGGTGATCCACAGTCCGTGGGTGGTTTCTCTTTGGTCGGGGCGGCATGTCTGGTTTTCGGGCATCCGGGCCAGGAAAAAACGGGTATCAAAACGGTGTTTCATTAATGGTGGTGTAATCCAGTGGGACCATCTGTGGAGTCTTGAAACAGCCAACACCCCATCTTTTTCCCTCAGGTGCGCTTTTAACCACCCGGGGCGCAGACGATCCCGGCGCCTCCGGTCCAGCAGGGAATCCAGGTCCGGGCCGAGGCTCTGGTCTCCGGAAGCCAACAATACCCCCGCCTCTTCAAAGGTTTCCCGGATGGCTGCGACCATGAAGAGAAGGGTTTCCTCAAGGGGAAGGGTCTCCGCCCCCAGCCTTTGCCGTATAGGGTCGAGGCCCATATCCAGATGGTTTGCCCAGATATCAAGCCCATAATCCTCGGGATCCACCATGCCGCCCGGAAAAACATACGCCCCCGGCATAAACCCGGCGTTCTCACTTCTTCGTAAGAGATAGACCTGAAAGGCATTCCCATGGGGCCTCACCAGAATCAGGGTTGAGGCGGGAGTTAATTCTGATGACTTTCTAATGGATTCCACTTTCAGGGCTGCCAAAATTAAAGATTTCAGGTGATGGCCGAACGCCCCCACTCGAAGGCTTCAAGGTTAATGGGTACTTTGGCGGGCGGCATCATCTCGTTAATGGCTTTTTCAAAAATGTCGGATCCCAGAGGGAGATCGGAGACAGCGGAGAGTGCTCCCACCATCATGATGTTGCCCAAAATGGGGTTCCCCATGGTCTGGGCCCGGGCCGTGGCCTCCAATGGCCAGTTTCGCGCCGAAAGCTCGCTCAACCCTTGTGCGATCTCCTTCAGGCCGGGATAGACCGCCTGGCCGGTGATGACACTGACCGGATGGATGGGTCGTGTGTTCCAGATCACTTGAACTTCCGGGTTTCCGTATACGGCCAGTACCCGGAAAGCTTCCGAAGGCTCGATGGCGATAACCATGTGGGCGCGTCCGTGCGGAATCTGGGGCGACCAGGCGGACCGGGTGGAGATTCTCAGATGGCTCATCACCGAGCCGCCCCGCTGGCTGGCCCCGAAGGTTTCGCCGATGGTGACGTGATAATCCTGTGCCACCAGCATTCGCCCCAGCAGACGGGAGGCCAACACATTCCCCTGGCCGCCCACGCCGGTGATGATAAGGTTGTAGGGATCAAAGGACAACTGTGGTGCGGTCATCAGGCCACCTCCTTTTTTGAAATGGCGCCGGTGGGGCAGATGGCGGCGCAAACCCCGCAACCCACGCAGATCACCTCGTCGATACGTGTTTTTTTGGCTTCCGGATCCCAGATGAGCCCCGGACATCCGAAAACTCTTGTGCAGAGACGGTTGCACCCGCAGTCTTCCGCCAGGCAGGTCGATTCATCCACGGCCATATCAAACTGACGTTTGCCTTTCTTGCCGGGACTCAGGGCGCAGGCCTGTCGCAGGATCAGAACCCGAACGCCGCCCTCATCATCGAGCAGGTCCAGGAGGGTCTTTTCGGTGCCCTCCATTTCAAAGGGATCGGCGATCACCACTTTGACGCCCATGGCCTCGCAGATCCGCCCGATGTCCAGGGCCGGCAGCGGTCCACCGCCGGCGTCGGTAAGGGTGCCCGGATGGGGCTGAAACCCGGTCATGGCGGTGCCCGAATTGTCCACCACCACCAGGATCATATTTGCCTGGTTATGCACCGCGTTGACCAAAGCGGGCATCACTGCGTGGAAAAAGGTGGAGTCCCCGCAGATGGCCATAACCGGCTGGTCGAATCCGAAACGGTCCAATTTCCCGAAACCCGACGCCACTCCGGTGCCTGAGCCCATGGCATGGGAGGTTTTGAGGATATTAAAGCCGCAGCCGATGGCCCCCATGGTATAGCAGCCGATATCACCGCAGACGAACCCATCACGGTTGTCCTGTTTCAGCGCGCTGTTAATGAGCCAGTAAGAAGCCCGGTGGGGGCAGCCCGGGCAGAAGGTCATGGCTCGAAAAGGCGCATGGGTTTTGGCCAGCTCGTTGGCCCGTTCCCGATAGGCCTGATCAGAAGGCGGACCCGGTAGCCCCAAAATTTCCGCCAAGCCCCGGGCAACTAGGTCCGGGTTGAGTTCGTTGGTGGGGGGCAGGGGCCCGTCTTTTCGTCCGAAGAACTGTCTGGTCTCTGCCTCGGGTCCCAGTTCGGTCCAGAGGGCCTTTATGTTGTCTTCCAGGAAAGGCATCCCTTCTTCCACGATGAAAATCTTCTGAGATGCGTTGAGGTGTTTGGCCAGCAACCGTGGGGGAAGCGGCCAGGTGGTGCCCAGTTTCAGCAGCCCCACTCGGTCTTCCATGCCGAGCAGGTCAATTGCCTCCCGTGTATAGAGATAAGCGGCTGAACTGGTAATGACCAAAAGCTCCGGATGGTCGGGACCGGTGTAGGTATTAAAGGGTGACGTTTCAAAAATCTCGCGGGCCATGGCCAGTTTTTCCAACTGGCGGCGGTGCATGGGATCCACCATGCCGGGGAAGGTGATGATCGGTCCCTCCATCTGATCCATGATGTCGCCATCAAACCGGAACCGGGCTTTTGACGGACCCGGTGTAATTTCACCCAATACCACGTTGCCGCTGGCGTGTGACATCCGGGTCACGGAACGGAACATCACCACATTTCGCACTTTCTCGGAGAGCTTAAAGCTCCAGGCGGCCATGTCTTTGGCCTCCTGAAAATCGCCCGGTTCCACCAGGGGAAACTCCATCATTTTGGCATAATGGCGGGAGTCTCCCTCATTGGTGCTGGAGAGTCCCCCCGGGTCCTCGCAGGTAATCAGCACCAATCCTGCCCGGGTGCCGTACTCGGCCAAATGAAGGAGAAAATCCGAGGCCACGTTCACGCCCACCTGTTTCATCACCGCCATGGATCTGAGTTGGGCAAAAGAGCCCGATGCCGCCACTTCGAGCCCCACCTTTTCGTTTGCGGACCACTCCACGTAGAGCCCGTGATCCGAAGCCACATCGGCCAGGGTCTGTATGATTTCGGAAGAGGGCGTTCCCGGGTATCCGGCCACCACCCTGATCCCTGCTTCCAGTGCCCCGCGGGCAATGGCGTCATTGCCCATAAGCAATGCTGTTTCGCCCTTGGCGCCAGTGCTGACTATTGACATAGAACCGCCTCCCTTCTGGTATAGATCAAATCATCTTTCCGGCCCGAGACTTCCTCCAACTGGACCATACAGGTATTTTTCTTGCCGAGGGACGCGGCCTTGAGTTTGTTCAGGTTCTCCGGGGGGACGTCTTTGAATTCCAGGATCCCCCGGGAACGGGCCAGATCCAACAACGCCTGACCCTTATCCGTCCGCACCAGCACCTGGTTCCAACCCCGGTCAACGGCCCATCCTTCAGGACTGCGAGCGGACCCCACCGAAAGGTCGGCGAATTCACAGGTGAGATCGTAACAATACTTGCAGCTTTCACGCACGCAGGCCTGTACTTCTTCCATTGGAATTTCAATGATTCCCTTCTCCGTGCGGAGTTCCATGATTTTGTGTTGACTGGGCGGTATATCCATCCCTTGGATAGATTCTGCCCCGGCTTTTTCTTTGATCAGCCGGCTCAGTTCTTTAAAGGAGAGGGCCCATCCGCAGAAAAGCCCGATCACCAACGTCAGCTTTTTGACCCGGTCTTCGTCTCCGGGCTGGGGATGCACCCGCATGCGGGCCAGCGCCAGCGCCTGGCAAGGCGTGGCCACCACGCCGATTCGGGAGGAGGCGCCCCGGCTGATTTCATTGAATTTTGCCACCGTTGGGGCAACCGAAAACTTGCTTCCCGAAAGGGCAGCGACTTCGGAAGGGGTCGAAACGGCGGTACTCCTGGAGGAGTGATTTTTCTCGCTTTCCGCCAGAACCGCGGTGTCGATCAATCCCTCTTCCAGGGCAAGGGCTACCAGTGCGCTCACCGTCCCCCCGTGCTGTGCCCATTCCCGCACCCGAGGATCCTTTGCACGGGTCATGTAAAGCCCCTTGACGGCTCCCAACTCCTGTGTGAGGGTGTCCGCATCAAACATGGCCTGACGCAGCGCGTTTAAATCGACCTGTCCTCGGGGGCAGTAGGCCGAGCAACGTCCCCAGGTGCGGTCGCATTCATGAATAATGGCGGTCTGATCACGGTAGAATTTTTGGTAGGGACAAAGACCCACACACGCGGCACAGCCGGTGCACAGTCCTTGCGCCATGACTTGATTTCTGATCCAGGTCTGGCCTTGATTTTCTTTTTCTTTAATCATTATTGTTCTTGCTCCCTTTTTCCCACGACGTTAATGAGATCGAAGGTCCCGATATTTTTTTTCCAATGTTCTATTCAAAAAACCGGGGGAAATCTTAATTCATAAGGGCCTTAATGTCGAGACTTTTGATGAGCGGTCGCTTGCGAGGACCTAGGCGCATCCGGGAGTATGCGATTAGCGTTTGACGGGAGTTGTCGGATATTGGTTCATGTTTAATCTATCCCTTTTTGCGTAAACTGCCGGTGGTGTCCACCGACCGAAGATTGGCCAACTCCTGTTCGCTGGGCTCGGGCACCATCTTCACCTTGTCGCTCACCTTCAGGTCCCAGCCGGTGCTTTCCCTGACCTCCTCCACGTTGGTGAAGGGGTAATAGGCTTCCAGGTAGAACTCCTTGCTTTTCGGGTCCGGGCGCAGGATGCCCAGGGTGGAGATGATGGCCGAGGGCCCGCCTCCCACGAAGCCGGCACGTTCACGGGCGTCGCCGCCGTCCAGGTAGCCCGGGCTTGAGATGTAATCCACCTTTTCCATGAAGCGGCGCTTTTCGTGGCTGGCCATGATTAAATAACGCTTCGCTCCGACGGAGATGTCATTGGCGCCGCCGGAACCGTTCAAGCGGATTCGGGGCGGGGTGTATTCGCCCAGTTTCCAGGGCGGTTCCTCCCAGATGCCGGTGGTGTTGACGTTGCCGTACTTGTCCACTTGGGCCGCGCCGATCACCGCGTTGTCACAACGGCCCGAGGCCACCAGAAAGCCCAGTGCGTCGATGGCGTTGGTAAAGCTGGTGGCGTTGGCGCTGATGCGGTTGCACTCGATGCCCCAGGGCAGTCCGCCCACCGGGGTGGAGCCATAGACTCCGCCTTCGGTAAAGGGCATCAGGTTAGGGGCGTGGTTTTTCTGGGCAAAGTATCCGGCCAGCATGGATAGCCCGACTCCCAGGATGATGAGCTGGCCGTCGGTTATCTCGCGGCCGGTAACGATGGCCATGAACTCCTGCTGGGTGTATTCCATTGATCTACCCCTCCTTCCGGTCCATCAGTTCCTTGATCTGCGCCTCGCTTTTAATCCACTTGCGGTAGGGGTTCATCAAAAAGGCGGTCTCGGTGGCGCTGATCATCTCGATCTTTTCCGGCCCGATGAGTCCTAGGTATTCCTGTGGGGTATTGTAGGAATGCACCCACTCCTGACAGTATCTTTCGGTTTCCTCCGCGGTCTTCATGGCCTTGTTCATCTTGAACATGTGCTCTTCGTCACTGTCGTACAGCCCGCAGGAAGCCTGGGGCCAGGAACAAAATGGCCAGTAAACCACCGCGTCAACCACTTCGGCGATGATGCGCACCAGGTTGGGATACTGGCGCATGCAGTCGGTGTCGACGATCCGGTCAGCGACCAGGACCACCTTTTCGGCGGCCCGGGACATTTCAAAGCGGCTCCACTCGCTCCCCAGCATGATGGCGTTTCCGTACATATCCGCCATGGTTACGTGGATGGCAGCCACCTCCGGCCGCAGGGACCGGAAGGCGCCCAGGGTCCGGCCGGTGAAGGGATCGGTTATGGTCGGAATTTTTTCGGTTGCGGGATAGGTTTCGGGGCTGTCGCCGGAGCACCATTGCTGGTCGTTACTGATGTTCACCGTGGCCGGCACGAACGGCCAGTTCATGGCCCCGCCGAAAAACCGAAAGGCCATGGCGCCGTTTGAGTAGTCCTCGATAATGGTCCGGCCGCCGGTGACCGCGCGGTTGAGGCCGTTGGCAAAGCCGTATACTTCAAGGCCCGAAAAGCCCACCTCGCAGCGCCGCACCGCTCCCACGGCCGCCAGCAGATTCACCTGGCTGGAGCCGCAGTGGCAAATGACATTCAAATCTTTTCTGCCCTGTTTGACCATCTCCCTGCCGAAGGCCACTGAGTCTGAACCCACCGGAAAGGCGGCCCCGTGGCAATAGGTCATCCCGTCCCAGGTGTAGGAGGCCACCGCCTCCTGCATGGAAATAAGCTTGTTTTGCAAGTGAAAACCTCCTTTTCCATTCCAATGCCGAAAGTTATACGCAGCTATCCTGCAAAAGTCAATTGGAAGGCGGGGATTAAGCGTTCGAAAAAAGTGGTGGGCAGGTGGGCAAGGAAAGCGGCAGAACCCCGTAATTGGAATGGTTTTTCGGTAAAAAATATGGTATGCTCTTAGTATAGCTCCGGGTGCCTATATCACCCGACCATCCGGGAACCGAATGGATATTTTTGAGGAGGCAACATGGCATATCAATACATCCTAAACGAGGTCAAAGACCGCATCGGCATTCTGACCCTTGACCGTCCGGACAAAATGAACGGCCTGGGCAAGGATATGGAGGACGAGATCACCGACTGCCTGCAAACCTGGGGCGACGGCCGCGCGGTCAAGGTGGTGATCATAAAGGGCAACGGCAAGGTGTTCTGCTCGGGGCATGACCGCACCGAAGTGCTGAACGGCACGCCCAGTTCCATCCGCACGCTGTTTCAGACCTCATACAAGATGATGAGTGTCATGCGCCAGGTGCCCATGCCTATCATCGCCCAGGTACACGGCATCGCCATGGCAGGAGGTTGTCACCTGGCAGCTGCCTGCGATTTGGTGGTGGCCGCGGAAAACGGCGCCCGGTTCGGCATGACGGGTCTTAAGATCGGCTACAATTGCTCCACCCCCACCGTTGCGGTCAGCCGGGCGGTCGGCCAGAAGAAATGTCTGGAGATGCTATTCACCGGTAACCTTTACTCCGCCCAAGAAGCCCTGCAAATGGGCCTGATCAACCGGGTGGTGCCCGACGAGAAGCTGGAAGAGGAGACCTGGGCCTTTGCCCGGCAGATTGCCAAGGGGAGCCGCGTGGTCTTGGGCGTATCCAAACAGGTCTACTACGGCCAGATCGACATGACCGAGGACCAGGCCTATCATTATGCCAAGGAAATGATGGCCATCGGCGCCCTGCTGCCTGACGCGGTGGAGGGATTTAGCGCGGCCATCGAACGGCGCGAGCCCAACTTTCCTGAGGAATAGATCACTATAATACCTTACCAATAGTAGGAAAGACATATTATGGCAGAAAAAGAACACATCCCTCTGGGCGTTGGGTTTTATCCGGACTGGTTTAATAAACACTACGGCATATCCTTCGGGAAAGAATACTATT
Organism: Desulfatiglandales bacterium; assembly: GCA_963663335.2. Classification (GTDB taxonomy): domain Bacteria; phylum Desulfobacterota; class DSM-4660; order Desulfatiglandales; family Desulfatiglandaceae; genus NaphS2. The sequence continues at coordinate 1,341,981 of CAXXLN010000003.1, forward strand.
TCGATCCGGAAGTAAGAATCCAGGCCAGAATGGAAATGGAGAAAAGACTTCACGAGCGATTCGGAGATGTGGGATTGGGCAATCCAAACCCGGAACCCAAGCCTTTGATCACCTTCGGGATGGTCATGCTGCCATCCATCTTCGGCTGTGAAATCATTTACAAAGAAGATGCACTTCCCTGGGCCATGCCGCTCAATCTTTCGGAAGATGAGATTATGAAACTGGAGGTCCCCGACATCTTCAACACCTATCCCATGAGGGAGATGAACGGGCAGATCAAATACCTGAAAGATAAATACGGCCACGTGGTGGGGGATATCAACACCACCGGTGTTCAGAACCTGGCTTTGAAAATCCGGGGGGATCAACTCTACTTTGACTTTTATGAAAATCCCGTACTCTGCCGGCATCTCCTCAATATTTGCACCGAATGCATTATCCAGCTCTTTCAATTCAACCACAGAACCACCGGAACGGCCGCTGTCGATGTGACCCCCATGTGCGACCCGAAACTTTATATCTTCCCCAACTGCACGGCGGAGCAGATTTCCCTGGAAACCTATGAGTCCCAAATCCTGGAATACGACAACCGGGTGGCCGATGCCTGCCATCCCGTCGGGATTCACCACTGCGGGTCCGTAGACGAAGTGCTTGCGGGTTACAAAAAAGTGCGCCATCTGGAGTTTATCGAGATCGGGTTCGGTTCGGATGTCAGAAGAACCCGTGACGTATTCGGCCCTGATGTGGCGGTCAATGCCCGCATCAGCCCCGTGTTGATGAAAAACGGAAAACCCGAAGAGGTGGCATCCGAAGTGCGGCGGTTGATCGATAACGGCGCCCCCCTTGACAATTTTTCCATTGATACGGTGGGGTTGACCTATGGCACACCCGATGAGAACGTCAAAACGGCCTTAAATACGGCGGCACGGTACGGTAAAATCAACCGGGACGGCACTACCGCATCCTTCCGTCAATCCTTCCAATCCCGGGGAAAATTGGCCAACCCCCTGGAGAGCACCGTTGGAAGCGCCACCAAGAGAGTTGCCATCGGCGCTTCACTCCCTCTTGTGATCATCGGCGAGCGCATCAATCCCACGGGCCGGAAAGAACTGGCGGCATCCCTTGAGGCGGGAAACCTGGATCTGGTGAGATCGGAAGCCCTTTTACAGGTGAAGGCGGGCGCCCACATCCTCGATGTCAATGTGGGGGTTTCGGGCATCGATGAACCCGAAATGCTGAAAAAAGCCATCCTGGCCATACAAGCGGTGAGCGACATCCCCTTATGCATTGATTCGGCCTCCCCTAAAGCATTGGAGGCGGGCCTCAGCGTGTACAAAGGAAAAGCGCTGGTGAACTCGGTCAACGGCGAAACCCATAAGCTTGAACAGATCCTACCGCTGGTGAAGGCCCACAATGCGGCCGTCATCGGCCTTACCATGGACGACAACGGCATACCCAAACAGGCTGAAAGGCGCCTTGAAATTGCCCGGTTGATCGTTGATAAAGCTTTGGAACTGGGTATTCCAAAAGAAGATGTCATCATTGATCCGCTGGCCATGGCGGTGAGCGCCGATGATCACGCCGGACTTGAGACCCTTCGGGCACTCCGGCTCATACGGGATGAACTGGGTGTCAACCAAACACTGGGGCTTAGTAATATCTCTTTCGGGCTTCCGGAGCGGTCCTCCATCAACGGGATTTTTCTGGCCATGGCCGTTATCAACGGACTGACATGCCCCATCGCGGATCCCACGGTGTGGGACATGGGAAAAGCGGTCCTGCTGACGGATCTTCTGCTGGGCAAAGATGAGTTCTGTATGAACTATCTTGCCGCTTCCGCAAATAAACGGGACGGCAACAGTGCTCCAATCCCCGCGAAAGAAGTCGCCGACACGACGGCGGGCCTTGAGAGAATCAAGGAGGCGGTGATTTCAGGGAAGCGCACATCGGCAGTGAGTCATACCAAAGCAGCCCTCGATGCGGGCGCCGATCCCCGGGAGATCATCGACCTCTATTTGATTCCGGGCCTGAATATTGTGGGAGAAAAATTTGAGAAAAAGAAAATTTTTGTGCCTGAAATGATGATGGCGGCTAAATCCATGCAGGCATGCGTGGACCTGGTGGGCCCGCTTCTGAAAAAAGGGGAGGATACCAAAGGCCTGGGGACCATTGTTCTGGGGACGGTTTTTGGGGATCTGCATGATATCGGCAAGAACTTGACCAAACTGCTTCTCGAGACCTCCGGGTTCCGGGTGATCGATCTGGGAGAAAACGTACCGGCTCAGAAGTTTCTGGATGCGGCCAGGGAAAACAACGCCCATATTGTTGGGCTTTCATCTCTGTTGACCACCGGTGATCCCCATGTGGAAGAGACCATTTTGGCCATTAAGAAAAGTGATCTTGCGAACCGGGTGAAGGTCATTTGCGGCGGGGCTGCGCTGACGCTTAAATTCGTTGAAGCCTGCGGCGGCGACGCCCATGCAACGGATGCTGCGGACGGGGTAAAGAAGATTAAGAATATGTTGGAAATCTCACAGGGGTGAAATAATAAAGCACTTGAGAAAATAGAGGCACCGTCTGCTGTCTGCGCCGTTGGCATTGTCAATCTCGATTCTGTTTGAAGAGGCTCATAAAGCAGACAAAAAACATGAAGCTCTTGCTTAACCCCATCTTTTCAACCACTTCGGAACCTATTCGATTTCATCAAAAAATACCCCATATATTGTGTCTCCTTTTCCTTGACACACAAATAGTGCTTTTGGTATATTCACAGCCGTTTCAACACGCAAAGACGATTTTTCGGAAATTTTAAGCGAATGAATGAACACAAGCAGGCGGTAAAACTAAAAGGCGTGGGGGATGGATTTTGGGTTACCATTGATCCTTCGCGGCCCGTTAATTTATTGAAGGGCGACCTGGAGAAGGCTTTTGAACGATTAAATGAAATGGCCATGAATTCAAAGGTTACACTCGATACGGAAACCGATGACAATCATGGGGATCTGCTGGATGAACTGGGTCTTTTCCTGAAGGATCGTTTCAAAGTCGCCTATGTGACTGCTTCACCCAACCGAAAATCGCGATCCAGGGAGGAAGAGCGAACCCGCAAGCGCGATATGGACCGGTCCTGGCAGCACCATCGAAGCCACGTACTGATGCTGGCGGGAAGGGTTCGTTCCGGCCAGAAGGTGACGGCGACAAAACACCTGACCATCATGGGAGACGTCAATCCCGGCGCCGAAGTAGTGGCCGGTGGCGATATCCTGGTGATGGGCAGCCTGAAAGGAAAGGCGGCGGCGGGGTATCCGGACGATGAGCAAAAAATCATTCTGGCCCTCGATTTTCAGCCTGAGCAGTTGCAGATCGGCGGCCATGTGGTAACGGGGATTCCTCCGTTCAAGGAGGGGCGGGCGCAATTCGCCCACATCGTCAATAATTCCATCTTGGTGGAGGACTATCTTAAAGCAAATCCCTATGGCCGTTTTCCGTGGCCTGAGGTGCTTTAGAAAAGGGGTATATTGTGGAAGGAAAAATCATTGTTGTGACTTCCGGCAAGGGTGGGGTTGGAAAAACCACTGCAACAGCTTGCATCGGCGCTGCAATGGCCATGCAGGGGAAAAAAGTCGCCGTCATCGACATGGACATCGGCCTCAGGAACCTGGACGTGGTGATGGGACTTGAAAACAGAATTGTATTCAACATTGTGGACCTGGCCAAAGGGCGGTGTAAAATCAATCAGGCCGCCATCAAGGACCGCCGCATCGATAACCTTTTCCTCATACCGGCATCCCAGAGCGACAACAAGGACAGCCTGACCCCTGAGGATATCGTCAGATTGAGCAAAGGTCTCAGAAGCAGATTCGATTATATTTTTATGGACTGTCCCGCGGGCATTGAGCGGGGTTTTGAAAACGCCGTGGTGGCGGCCGATGAAGCCCTGGTGGTCTGTACCCCTGAGGTTTCCGCCGTCAGAGACGCGGACCGCATCATCGGTCTGCTGTACGCCAAATCCATTACCCCTAAACTGATCGTCAACCGCATTGTCCCGGAAATGGTGGCCCGCGGTGACATGCTGAGCCATGAAGATGTGGTGGAAGTCCTTTCCATTGACCTCATCGGACTGGTCAAAATGGACGATCGTGTGGTCGTTGCCACCAATACCGGCATGCCGTTGGTGCTTCAAAAAGAATCGGAAGCGGGTAATGCTTTTCATCGCATCGCTCAGAGACTCAATGGACAGCCCAATCTTCCCATCGTTAATCCCAACGACCCCAAAGGCTTCTGGCGATCTCTGGGTCGCAAACTGCGACGTAAGAATTAAGGAGATGCCATGTTCAATGATTTTCTTGGAAAATTTTTCGGCAGGCAGGGGAGCAAGGAGACTGCCAAAAAAAGACTGAAATTCGCTCTGGTATACGATAAACTTGAGATATCCGACGATCTTTTAAACGATCTTCAACGGGACGTGGTTGAGGTAATCTCCAAGTATTTCGAAATCGATACTTCAGCCATAAAACTGGATATCAAACGTTCCGACGATCTTTCCGCCCTGGTTCTGAACACGCCCATCCTCTCAGCCAAACGCAGATAACCATGGACGTCGGAAAGTCCCTGCCCCGTATCGACGCTCTCGCCAAAGCCACAGGCCGGGCCCTTTATACGGACGACTTTCAAAAGTCCGGCGTGCTGGTAGCCAAATGTTTTCGAAGTACCATTGCCCACGGACGGGTTACCTCCATCGATATTGGTCCCGCACGCGCCCTTTCAGGCGTTATTACCGTATTGACCTACGAAGATGTGCCCACCACACCCTTTGCCACCGCCGGACACCCCCTGAGCCTGGATCCCGGGCATCAGGATGTGGCGGATCGTCTGATTCTGACAAGAGATATCCGGTATTACGGGGATGAAATTGCCGTGGTGGTGGCGGAAACCGAAGCCATCGCCCAGAAGGCCCTTGCGTTAATTCGAGTAACCTATGAGGTTTATGAGCCGTTAATCACCCCGGAGCAGGTCCTTGAGTGTGGTGCCAGGGAAATTCACGAAGGATCGGGGAACCTGGTGGGTGAGCATGCATTCGAGTACGGTGAAACTGCTGAGAAGGCCTTGGAGGAAGCTGATTACGTCATCGAAGGGGATTACCGGACCCCGATGCTGAAGCATTGTCACCTGGAAAACCATTGCGTAATTGCCCATATGACCGACGATCAGCGCATTACCCTCATCACCTCCACACAGATCCCGCAGATCGTCCGCCGCATTGTGGGAAAAGCCCTCAATATCCCTTTTTATAAAATTCGGGTCATCAAACCCCATGTGGGCGGCGGATTCGGCAACAAGCAGGATGCGGTGCTGGAGCCTCTGGCGGCCTTTTTGACCCTGAAACTGGGCGGCCGGGCCGTTCGAATCTCTCTCGACCGGGAAGAATCGTTTTCCTGCACCCGGACCCGGCATCCTTTTCATATTCACATGACCACCGGCGTGAAACAGGACGGAACCCTCATTGCAAACCGCATTCAAGCGGTTTCCATTACGGGTGCATATGCCTCACATGGTCATTCCGTTGCCGCCGCGGGGAGCGCCAAAGCGTGCTCCCTCTATCCCCGGGGTGCCATTGCCTACAAAGGCCGTAGCGTCTATGCCAATATGCCGGTGGCCGGTGCCATGCGGGGCTACGGCGCCCCGCAGACCCTTTACGCCATAGAATGCAACATGGAGGATGCGGCGCGCAAAATCGGAATGGATTCAGTGCTGTTCCGCCTGAAAAATGTGGCCGTGGAAGGGGATATGAACCCCCATTCGCAAAAGCCCATCGCAAGCTGCGGAATGAAAGAATGCCTTATTAAGGGGAAAGAGTGGATCGGGTGGGATCGGAAAAAGGGAGATTATAAAGAACACAAGCGGGGACCCATCCGTAAAGGGTTGGGGGTTGCCTGTTTCAGCTACGGCTCCGGCACTTACCCGGTCTGCGTTGAGATCGCAGGAGTCCGGCTGGTCTTGAATCCGGACGGATCCGTCAGCCTTCAGGTGGGCGCGGTGGAGATCGGTCAGGGCTCCGATACGGTTGCCGTTCAGATGGCAGCTCAAACCATCGGCATTCCCTGTAACCGAATCCGGATGGCTTCAACCCACGACACGGATTTCCTGCCATTTGATACAGGCGCCTACGCATCCCGGCAGGCCTATGTGCTCAGCAATGCCATGTCCCGGGCCGCCCTGGCATTTAAAAATAAATTACTTAACTATTCCGCTATTATAACGAATATCCCCAAAGCACAACTTGATATTAAAGCCGGGATTGTGGTGAGGTCCGAAGAGGCCGGTGCGCAGGTCATCTCCCTTTCAGATATTGCCAAGAACGCCTATTACCATAAGGAGCTTGGCGGTCAGATCACCACGGATTTGTCTCACAAAACCACTGCCAACGCACCCTGTTTCGGGTGTACCTTCGTGGATGTGACAGTGGATATCCCCCTGTGCCGGGTTTACATCGAGGCTATCGTAAATGTTCACGATTCCGGGGTTATCCTGAACCCCGTTCTGGCTCAGGGACAGGTCCAGGGCGGTATGGCCATGGGGATTGGCGCAGCTCTTTTTGAAGAATTACAGGTGGATAGTAAAACCGGGTATGTTCACAACAGGAGTTTTTCCGACTACAAAATTCCTACGGCCCTAGATGTTCCCAACATGGATGTTGAATTTGTGGAAACCTTTGAACCCACTTCCGGATACGGGAACAAAGCCCTGGGGGAACCCACAGTGATTGCGCCGCCTCCCGCCATTCGAAATGCGGTTCTGGACGCAACCGGTGTGGCCGTCAATGAACTACCCCTGACCCCCCAGGTTTTGTTCAAGCATTTTCGGCGTGCGGGTCTTGTTTGACTTTAAATCTCAATTAACTGGCCCCACCCATTTCCACACTGAATTGCATTTCGTACGAAAAAGCCGAATCGATAGTTCCATAACCGTATTCATGGGGGGGCTCCGTTACGGATTTATAGGAGCACCGGGAACAACTCCACCCGTTCCAGCTGGATTGGACCGCGTAATCAAGGCAGCCGTTATAGAGGGGACAGAAGATATTCCGCTTTCCCCGTCTGTTTTGCGGATTTCCTTTCATTTCCATAGGACCCTCCTTAATATCATTTATCATGTGTCGTACTATTATAAAGCGCCGGTCGCGGATTGTATATTGGGGTGAATACTGAAATCGTATAGGGAAAAAGCCTGATTTTTCTCTCGGGTTATTGCTGATGTACAATCGGTTCCGGAAACCTCGTAGGAGAGACATGAAGGGGTGAGGTTCTTATTTGCAGCTTTGTCTGACTGAGCAACAGGTGCTACCTTCAAAAGGGGATTTCCGCAAGGATGTGGGTTCCCCTTCCTTCAGTTGCATCGATGGTTAATTCACCTCCCTGTTGAAAGGCCCGCTCCTGCATAATGAGGAGGCCCAGGGGCTTCTTGCTTTCGGCGGAGGCCATCGATTCTTCAGGGTTGAAACCGATACCGTCGTCTTCCACGCTAAGACAGAGGGTTCTTTTTCTCTTGGTGAGCGCCACATGGACCCTCCGAGCCCGAGCATGTTTCATGATGTTGTGTAAGGCTTCTTGGGCGATTCGGTAGAGGGCCAGTTCCTTTTCGGGATGAAAGCGGTTCGGTACGCCTCGGCAGAAGAATTCGATTTCCATGTCTTTCTGCTCCAGCTCTTTCAAGAGCTGCACCATGGACCGTTCCAGACCGAAGTCATCCAGAATTCCCGGGCGTAACTGGGCGGAAATCGTTTTGATGTCCCCTAGAAGTCGACCGGCTTTGACGGCGACATGGGATATTTTTTGGGAAAGCGCCGGGTTTCCCGCGGGAATTGCCGGATGAATGTTTTCCAGATCCATCTTCAGGGAGGTGAGAACCTGGCCCACCTGGTCATGGAGATCCCGGGAAATGCGATGCCGTTCCTCCTCCAGAAGATTGATGAGTCTTTTGGACAGGGCAATCCTTCGGTTCTGCTCCTCTTGCAGCTTCTTATTGGCTTTCATCAACGCGGCTTCCAGGCCTTTTTGGTCCGTTATCTCTTTTGATATGACGGTTACGGCGTTGACTGTTCCATCGGGTTCCCGAACCGGGCTCAAGGTGCGAAGATAGTATCGGCGCCCCTGGCCATGATGTTCCTGTATCAAGGAACGCTTGCTCTCAAACACCTGACGGATCTGTTTAATGAAGGTGCGACTCTGCGCTTCACTGTGAAATTCACCATAATGCCTCCCTTCCACCCCATCCGGTGAAAGGGCATAATGATTCCGGGTCCTGGCATTCATGAAAAGATAATCGCCTTTCTCGTTGACCAGGTAGATAAAATCGTCGGTGGATTCAACCAGAGAACGGTAACGGGTCTCACTTTTCTCCAGGGCTTTTGAAATCCGGGTTTTTTCTTCGACAAGGGCTTGCAACGCTTTGTTGGCATGATCCAACCGGGCGGTCCGTTGCGCCATCTGCTTATCCAGCGTCTCGGGGGGGTGCCCTGATTTCTGATGGATTTTTGTTTGTCGGCTCAGGGGTGGGTCCTTGGGATGGCCATCTTTAGGTATCATGGTTTCGGGCCTTTTTAAGGGTGAGAGGCGAAGTGCCGACCATCGAAAACGGATTTTGAACAATTATGTCATTAAAAACAGCACTTTTCCATCTAAAACAGGCATTGTCAATAAAAAATGAGTCTTTCCCACTTTTAGCTTGGCACAAGTCCTAAAATCGGTGTAAATTACCTTGAAGGTCAGCAATAGAGCCAATGGCAGGTGCAACATTGCTGTTTTTTTGCCTGACCTGTAATAAGGATATCCACATGAACGAGCGCACCACAATTCTCTTGGTGGACGATCACCGGGTGGTGATTGAAGGAATCCGTAGCGCCCTTGAGAACGAGAATGAATTTCAGGTGGTGGGGGAAGCCTTTGACGGACATCAGGCAGTGGAAGCCGCGAGGACCCTGAACCCGGATATCGTCATTATGGACATCTCCATGCCCCGCCTTGACGGCATTGAGGCCACCCGAAGGATCAAAAAGGTGTCCCCCCATACCCGGATTGTTATTTACACCATGCATTCCGATAAGGATTATGTGGTAACTCTTTTTAAAGAAGGTGTCTCCGCCTTTGTTCTGAAAGAAGACCCTCTCTCAGAACTCGTCCTGGCGCTAAAGGCCGTACAGGGGTGCGGCACCTATTTCAGCGCCAAAGCCCCCACTATTTTGCTGCGGCACATGGAAACCCTGGCGCAAGGCCAGGAAGAAAAAGAGCTTTACGAAAGTCTCAGCCGGCGGGAGATGGAAGTCTTTCTGCTGCTGGCCCGGGGCCAAAGCACCAAAGCCATTGCCAAGGCGCTCTATATAAGCCCCAAGACCGCCGAGACCCATCGGTATCATATCATGCAGAAGCTTGAAGTGGACTCTGTGGTAGCGTTGACCCGGATGGCCATTCGCAAAGGGCTGATCAAAGCGTAGTTCAAACCTCACTCACTATCAGGATTCCCCTGAGAGTTCTTTCAATATCCTTCCGATATTTTTTCAATATTCTCCCGATATACAGGCTGCGGTTGCATTTGGTAAAAAAGAGCCAGGATAGGATAGCCCGCTCTTCGGAGCCCCCGCCACATTCACCCAACTTTAAAGGAGGGCGTCATGATGTCAAAAAAAATTCTCCTGCCTTACGATTTTACCTCTTATAACCGGAAGGCCTTGGATTTTGTTGTTGAGACCTTTGCGAAACAGCCTGAAACCCATGTGACACTGTTTCATGCTTATGCCCAATTACCGGAGATTGACCTGACGGCAAACCCCGAGATGAGCAAACTGCGATCCCCCATGATCTCCCTGGCACAGGAATTGAGGGAAAAGGAAGCCGAACTAAATTCTGTTATGGAACATCTCGTGAGAAAAGGTTTTAGCCGGGAAAACATAAATTGCACTTTTCAAAAACGGGAAAAAAACGTTTCGGATGCCATTATCAAAATGATCAAGAAGGAAGGCTACCAGGTGGTGGTGCTCGTCCGGAGCCCCGGCAAGGTGTTTCGGATGCTGGGTCGTAGCGTCAGCAGCAAGATTGTTTCGTCCCTGACAGATGTGGCGGTTTGCATTGCGTTGTAAGGGAACCGCTCCGTCAGAAAAAGACCAATACAGAAAAATGTCTTCAATCCCGCAAAAGGAGGACCCAGCCATGACCAGTGAAACAAAAATCAATATGGATGCCTTTAAAACCGTGACTAAGGCGATTGCATTTTCTTCGGACCTGGAGGTGATGGCCAGTCATCTGGCCCTGCTGTTGACCGGCGCCCTGGAAATTAAGGCCTGTGCCATTTTTGTATTGGATCAGGAGACCCGCAACCTGGGAAGACTGGCCAGCTACGGCCTAAGCCCCCATTATCTCACAAAGGGACCTCTTCTGGCCGACAAAAGTACCGCGGCGAATCTGAAAGGGGAATCCGTCATAATCCAAGATGTTCGAAACGACAACCGAATACAATATCCGGCTCAGGCCGAGGAAGAGGGTATTGCTTCAATGGTTTCCATTCCCGTTGTGGTTTCGGAAGACATACTGGGGGCAGTAAGACTCTACCATCAGGAGATCTGGGAGGTTTCTGAACAGGATCTGGATTCTCTGAAACTTCTGGCGGTCTTCATTGGGCTGGCCATGATCCATATCAGTCTTGTGGGGGCCATTGCCACCATTGATGAAGTCATTCATTCGGGGTTCGCTGGAACCGTCTTGGGCCAGTGACCTCTTCAGTCCGTTTTGGAGAGAAAGATGAACGCATCAATCCTGGTGGTTGATGGGGATCCGGAAATTCGAGAAGCCATTAAGTCGGTCTTGAAGCGGGAAGGGTGCAGCGTCACTTGCGCTGGCAACGGTCATCAGGCGTTGAAAGTCCTTCAATCGAAATCTTTTGACACGGTGATCACCGATATTCGAATGCCCGACTTCTCCGGCCTGGAATTTCTGGAACGTATCAGAGACATGGACGAACATGTGGAAATCATCGTCCTGACCGGTTTCACCACCATTCAAAACGTCATAAAGTCCTTGAGGGACGTGGGAGCGGCTGATTATCTCTTAAAACCCCTGAATAATATGGATGAACTGGTCAGCGCTGTAAAAAAAGTCCTCATAAAACGAAACGCTTTAAACGAAAAAAGGAGGTAGCATTATGAGAGCAGGCATCATTTTCACAGGCACAGGCCCCATCCTCATCTTGACGACCTATGAATCATTTGAGGATCCCAAGCTTATCGCCAAGTTGGCGGTCAAAGGAATCCGGAAGTATGTCGCTTCCGAAGTCCCCCTGGAAACAGTCAAATCCAGGTACGGCAATCATTTCCAAGTGATCATGGGGGACCTCAAACAGACGGATGATCTGCGGGTGCTGGATTATAACGGTCACAACGTCTTTTACAGTTTTTCTTTTAAGGAGATGGAAAAGCCCGTGTATTATGAGGAAACCCCCTGAACATGGATGAATTGAGGAGGAAACATGGCGAACAAGAGCGACCAGACCCTTCTGCATCACCTGCGTGCTGTGAAAGACGGCAAGAGATGCTTTGAAAACGCCTTTCAGGGGGTTACGCGGATGATCCTTGAGGGGGAGATCACAAAGGTGACGGTAACGGGAAAAACAACTTATGATTTCAGTATTTTCCGTACCGGCAAAAAGCACATCATCGGTATGTACGATGAACTGAACAGCTTCGTGTCCTACGTGAAAGACGCTGCGGAAGGGGGATCGTCCAAAGAGATGGCCTACGTGCTGGTGGGAGAACCCGGAAACGGAAAAACTTTTTTCGTGGATTTTCTCTGCGCCCGCTACCGCGACTTTCTGTCCAAAGAGGGAAACCGTAAGTATACCTTTCAATTTACCAGCATGGACCGGTTCGGCAGTTACGGCAGAATCAACACCATTGAATCACAGACCTATGAAGATCCCATGATTCTCGCCGTGAATCTTTTCGAAACAACCGATCAAAACAGAGCCTTTCTTCAAAGGGAAGTCGGTTTTTCGGAAAGGGAAATCGAGACCCTCTACGAAAATTACCGACCCTTGGGAGCCTGTTCCGAATACATCTGGAACGATATTCGGAATTTGGTCGATGGGAACATGGAGGAGATGCTCTCTTTTGTCAAAATCGTCCCCGTACCGCTGACGGAAAGTCTGGGCACCATTACGGGCAAGTATCCGGCAAAGGACAAGATCACCTCATCGGCGGTGGATCTGTTGGGGGAGGAATCGATCCAGCGATTGCTCCATGTAACCGACACCAACAACCCCTACCGTTTCGACCTGAGACGCGGCGCCCTCGCGCGGGTTGCGGGAGGCGGCATTCACTTCAGCGATGAGATTTTTAAAAATAAAAGGGACCTGGTCCAGGTCTATTTGGGGGTGATCCAGAACCGCAGCATCGAAATTGACGGATTCAAGTGGCCCATCGACACTTTGATATTGGCCACGAGCAACAATTCGGAATACCATACCTTTCTCGCTGAAAAGGAAGAAGCCCCCATTGTGGACCGGTGCCGCATCTGCTATGTCTCCCACAACACCAACTACCAGCTGCAGAAAGCGCTCACCGCTTATGCCATCGGAAGCGAAACCCGGACCACCCTGACCCAACAGGCCTTGCATCAGGATCCCAATCTCAATTATGCGGCGTCGGTGGCCGTGGTTCTCTCACGCCTTCCCCGTTCCGAAAAGGTGACACCCGTTGAAACCATGAAACTGGCCGCGGGGGAGGTGGCGGGAGAAAAAAGCATCAAAACCCTGGCGGAAGTGATTGACACCCTCAGCCAGGATCCCAACATCACCAACCGCTTCGGTCAGAAAGGCCTGGGACAGCGGAATCTGGGGCGGGCCATTCAACTGCTGGTGGAGAGCTCCGAAACCAATGAGGGCGAATGCATGTTCGCCCACGATGTCTTCAAAGCCCTTGAGCGGGTGGTTCTCGATTATGTTCAGGAAGCGGGTGACCGGGCCAAATACCTGGAGGACCTCAAGATCGCCAAAGGGTTGTACCGGGAACGGATCATGACGGAAATGTTCAACGCCTACATGGACGAACCGTTCGCCATTCGAAAGGACGTCATCAATTACGTCAACATGATTATCGGTATCGATGCGGAGAATCTGGGACCCGATATGATGTGGAAATATAAGGATCCACAGACCGGTGAGCTGAAGGCCCTCAAAATCGATGAGCGGTTTATTGCCAGTGTGGAAGAGCGCCTCGGCCTCAAAACCAAAGAGCAGAAGGAAACCTTTCGAACCTCTATTCGAAAGATATACGGTCAGAAGATTTCGGTACGGCCTGATTATGATTTCATGGATAACCTGGAACTGGTCAAAGCGATCACCGATGTGCGGCTCAAAAGCGATATATCCGGTGCCGGCAGCCTGATCGGTGCACTGGCCAATCGCACCAACGAAGAAAACATGCGGCTCTATGACCGCATGGTGAATACCATGCTGGGCAAACTCCACTATTGCAAAACCTGCGCGCAGAAAACCCTGGAATACTTCTGTACCCAGGAAGATGATCAATAGTTGAGGAGAGATCGATCATGGGCGGAAATCCCACCGAACATAAAGCGCTTGAACATGATCTTTGGGAACCTTTCGAGCGATCAGTCATGCGGTCTACTGCGGTTTCGGATCGACCTTACAGCGTCAGCATCCACACGGTGGACGAATTGCTTGAGAGGGACAAGCGGCGGGAGGAAGACGGTTTTCCCCGCAAGATCCGGGTGGGTCGAATGATTAAACCCGGGAAAGGGGACAAAGATAAAATTGTTATCGTCCCCACCACTGTAGAAGAAAAGTTGATCCACGATCGTTCTTACAAAATGGAAGAAGACGGCCCTTCAGGTGGGACGGGAGAAGGGGAAGAAGGGGAGGTCATCGGTGAGGAACCGCTTCAGAAGGAACCGGGAGAGGGCGGGGCAGGCGAGGGAGAGGGCGGTCCCCACGAGATGGAGTCCAGCGCTTATGACCTGGGGAGAGTGTTGACGGAACAGTTTGAACTCCCCAATCTGAAGGAAAAAGGGAAAAAACGCTCTCTCACCCATTACAGTTACGACCTGACGGACCGGAATCGCGGGGTCGGCCAAGTCCTGGACAAGAAAGCAACGCTTAGAAAAATCGTGGAGACCAATATCAGTCTGGGGAACCTGCCGGACCGGGAACATATTGATCCCACCCGGTTTATCATCTCTCCCCAGGACATGATTTACCGGATTTTGTCCCGAGAAATCGACTATGAGTCCCAGGCCCTGGTGTTTTTTCTGAGAGACTATTCCGGTTCCATGCTGGGCAATCCCACGGAACTGGTGGTTTCCCAGCATGTGTTGATATACAGCTGGCTTTTGTACCAGTATGCCAGACAGGTGGAATCGAGATTTATCCTCCATGATACGGAAGCAAAAGAAGTTCCCGATTTTCATACCTACTACAATTCCAGGGTGGCCGGTGGCACCAAGGTGGTCTCCGCCTACCGACTGGTGAATGACATTGTGCAGAAAGGGGACCTGGCCAGAGACTACAATATCTACATTTTCCACGGCACAGACGGCGATGACTGGGACAAGGAAGGAAAAGAGACCCTTCCCGAGCTGAAAACCATGCTCACTTATGCTAATCGGGTCGGCATCACCATTGTGGAGAGTGCATTTCGATCGGGCGCAAAATCTGAAGTTGAGAAATACATTGCCGCCTCAAAACTACCGGAAGAAAAGCCCGCACTGCTGCGAATCGATACCATTGAGGAAAACGCTGATGAAGCGCGTTTGATCACAGGGATCAAAAAGCTGATCGATTGAGGGCAATCGCCATGGAACTGATCAACCAGCATACCAAGAATATCATGGAAGGATGCAAGGAGCGGGCTCGCGACGCCGGCCTTCGTTTTCAGGACCAGACCCTGGAATATATCGTGACCAATCGTGATCTTCTCGAATTGTCCCCGAAACTCATGATCCCCACCCTTTATGACTACTGGGTTCATGATGTGGAAGTGTTGAGGGAAAAAGGCAAATACGAGCTTTATCCTTCCAACCCCTACGAAACGGTCATCAACACCCGCCCCGCCATCTCTTTTTACAATGACAACAACCCGGACTGGTTGAACGTGATGATCTTTTACCATGTCCTTGCCCATATCGACTTTTTTCAGAGCAACCTTTTTTTCCAGAATACCTGGGACTACGATTTTAACGGCCAAGCTCTTTCCGACAAGCGGGCCATCAGCAAGCTCAGAAGTGAGAAAGGGCGGTGGGTGGATTATGTGATCGAGTTTACACGGGGAATCGACAACTTGGTGGGATATTTTGAACAATTATCCACTCTTCACCGTCCTTCTGAACCGCAGTGGTCAAAACGTTTGAACTTTTATTTCGATGTCTTTCTGCAACAGGTAAAAAAGGTCAAAATAAGCGAATACGTAAAGGAAATAGCGCGATACAATACCTGTACGAAAGAACAGGGAAAAGACCGGGGAGAGGAGTTCTTCTTTTCAGAGGTCAACAGGGAGTCTCCGGAATTCGAAGCGCTTTTTGAAAAGAGCTTGGAGATGAAACGGGAAAATGAGATGGATTTAATTCAGTATCTCATGGCGCGTTCGGATTTTTTGAACAAGGAGGAAAACCGGTGGATGAAAATCGTCATGCAGGTGGTTCGAAAGACCTCTCTCTTCTTTCAACCGCAGATCCGAACAAAAATCATGAATGAGGGGTGGGCGAGCTACTGGCATGAGAGTCTTTTCATGAAAGACGACCGGATTCAGGGGCATGAAGTCGATTTCGCCCGGGTCAACGCCAAAGTGACGGCCATGCCCCGAGTGGGAGTGAATCCCTATGCCCTGGGGATGCGACTATTTTATTTCATAGAAGAAATGGCGGACAAGGGGCGACTCTCCATCAAGTTCGAGCGGATCCGGGATGTGGAAGCACGAAAAAAGTTTGATATGGGCGCTAACAATGGCCGGGATTTCATTTTCCAGGTGAGGGAGGACTTTTCCGATTTCTCCTTTATCAATACTTTTCTGGATGATGATTTTATTCGAAAAAACAAACTGTTTGTGAGCGGGAGGCGATTAAATCGGGCAAAAGGGGTCTGGGAGTATTATGTCAAAAGCAGAGATCCGGAACAATATCGAAATATGCTCCTGGATTCACTTTACCATCCACCCCATGTGGAAATAAAGAAAGGGATTCAGGACAGTCTTTATCTGAATCATCGTTTCGAAGGAAAACCGCTGGTAAAGGAGTTCATTGAAAACACCCTGATGGGAATTGAATTCTTGTGGGGTGGGCAGGTTCAGTTGGAAACCAGTGAACCGATTCCCGCTTCTCCCATGGAAAATCCCCAATTGACAGGTCTATCACCCGCTCCGCTCAAGAAGGAGGAAGAAGGAGCGAAGGTGAAATGGCAGCGGGTGCTCTATAACATGAAGGATAGAAAGCTTTCGAAAAAAACCATTTGATTGGATGGAAATGATGGAAACCCACAAAAGTGTTGAAAAGGCCATGGCGGTCCTCATGGGAGAGGTAACAAACCGGGACCAACTTGGACCCCTGTCTTTTGAGGCCTTTATTGAACGGCTTGCGGAAAAGCCGTCTCTCTTTCTGCGAAATATCTTTCAGGTGTTTCACGATATGGTAAGTGGGCATCTGGGGGAAGGCATTGAAGAATATCCTGATGATCATGAATCGATTGGGTTTTATGAATATGATTGCGCCAGTCTGTTTGTCGAAGGGGTCGACCATCCGTTTTTTGCCGACCGGATTTTTGCGAACCGGCTGATGGATCTTGTGAAGGCCTTGAAAAGGAGTGCTCAGCAGAACAAGATCTATATTTTTGATGGCCCCCCGGGTTGTGGCAAAAGCACGTTTTTGAATAATCTGCTTATGAAATTTGAAGCTTATGCCAACGGTGAAGATGGGTATCGCTTTGAAGCCCTGTGGCGTCTGGACAAAAAGGTGCTCAGTTGTTCAAAGGAAACCTCACCCAACCCCCTTCTGATGAGACTTGCGCAGTTGTTGGAAAGGGGTGACAGTGAGCCGCTGGAGGATTTGAACGGAGACGATTTTTCTGATTTAATGGATTCAAACGGTGTTGATGACGAAGAAATTGTGGATTCCTGTGTTACGGAGAATATTATTGAAATTCCCTGCCCGTGTCACGATCATCCTGTCCTTCTGATACCGAAAGAGGTGCGCCTCCTTTTTTTTGATGCACTTTTTGAGGGGAACGGGTTTGGGGAAAAACTTTTTGGGGAAAAAGAGTACGGCTGGGTATTCAGGGATAATCCCTGTACCATCTGCAGTTCCATTTTCTCCACCCTTCTGGAGAAAGGGCAAAGCCTCTCCAGCATCTTCAACATGCTTTATGTCAGACCCTACAGGGTAAACCGACGTCGCGGAGAAGGGGTCAGTGTCTTTAACCCGGGCGATCCTCCGTTGAAGCATCATTTCCAGAGCAACCGTATGCTGCAGAAAAAGATCAACCGGCTCTTTGGTGACAGCAATCTGGTGAAATACATTTTTTCCCGTTACGCTAAAACCAACAACGGCATCTATGCGCTCATGGACATTAAATCAAACAACAGTAAGCGACTGATCCGGCTTCACAACATCGTCAGCGAGGGTGTTTATAAAGTAGAAGACCTGGAAGAAAACGTCTATTCACTCTTTTTGGCGGTCATGAACCCTGAAGACAAAAAAGAGATTAAAGATATCCAGTCTTTTGCGGACCGTATTGAATACATCAACATCCCTTATATCATGGATCTAAAGACCGAGGTGGAGATTTACCAAAGCGTCTTTGGAAAGCAGATTGACGAGAATTTTCTTCCTCGGGTGCTTCATAATTTTGCCCGGGTCATTATCTCATCCCGTTTGAACATAAAGTCGGAAGCCTTGCTGGAGTGGATCGTCGATCCGGCTAAATACAAGGCCTATTGCGACCTGAACCTTCAGCTACTGAAAATGGAACTCTATACCGGTTTCATCCCTTCATGGCTCACAGAGGAAGACCAAAAAGCATTTACCGCAAAGAGACGGCGGAAAGTTCTGGCGGAGTCCGAATCGGAAGGGAAAAAAGGCTTTTCCGGCCGTGATTCCATCAAAATTTTTAATGAATTTTATTCCACCCATGCTGAGGAAGACAAGCTCATCAACATGAATATGCTGTGCACCTATTTCACCAAAACCCGTAAGGATTTAGGCTCTTACATCCCATCGGGTTTTCTGGATTCCCTGCTCCAGTTGTATGATTACACCATCCTTCAGGAAGTAAAGGAGTCGCTGTACTATTACAATGAGGAACAGATTTCCCGGAATATTCAAAATTACCTGTTTGCTCTGAATTTTGAAATCGGAACGGAGGAAATCTCTCAATATACTGGAGAAAGAATCGAAATTACGGAAGATTACCTGCAGAGCATTGAAAATAACCTTTTTGAGCGAAAGATGGATGAGGCCAGACGCATCGCTTTTCGGAAAGAAACCCAGAAGGAATATACATCCAAGACCCTAACCCAGGAGATGATGGTCGAAGGGCATGTTATCATTGAAACAACCCTTTATCAGTCCATGCATGATCGATATGTGCACCACTTAAAAGAAAGGGTTCTGGATCCCTTTATGAAAAATGAGAACTTCAGGCGCGCCATTAAGGATTACGGCGAAGAGGATTTCAAAGCCTATGGCGAGAAGATCCGGGATGATGTGACCTACATGATCCATAACCTGTGCGAAAAACACGGTTATTCAAAACAAGGGGCCAAGGAAATCTGTATCTATGTGGTGGACAACAAACTGGCCGAAAAGTTTGTTGAGCCATGATAAGCCTACCAACACACCGACGTCCTTGTGATAGGGGCACCTCGTCATTTGACCGGATTATCGGCAAGATCACCAGCAGGAAACGCTCCTGAGCAACGCGATTGCCGAATTATTTTTAAAATATCAATAATAATACCAGATGGTTCGATAGAGAGATGTATCTTCTCCCATGGCTTTTAACCGTTGAAGATACTGATATATGGAGACATCCGTGTAAACGTAGGTATCCGCCAACTGGAGCTTCTTTTCCCACGGGTGGAATTCGTAAACCCTTCGACCATCCGGTAGAATGGATATGACGTCCCGGTTCTGAGCGGCGCGCAGGTAATTCTTGCCAAGCCCGGGCACGTTGAAGACGATTTCATCGGTGCGGGCGGACCCCGGCAGGAGGCGCGCTTCCTCCTGTTGCTCCTGCAAAAGACGCACAATGGGGACACGATAATCGTCGGTTTCTTCTTTGCCTTTGGTATTAAAAGTGTAATAGGGGGTAACGCCGATGAGGCACAGTTTGAGCCGCAGGGCCGCCGCCTCGAATTTTCGGGAATTATAACGGGTGTAGACCAGTTGGTTATACACCCTGATGCCGTTACGCACGAATTTCTGAACCGCGTTCATGCATTGGGGTGTGATTTCATAGGGGTGTTCAAAATGGGTGGCGATGAGAATCTCTCTTTTTCCGGGGGCATGAAACCGCGAGATCACCCGAAGCAACGAATCCGTAATTCGTTGGGGCAGGGTGACCAGCGTGCGGGTTCCAATCCGGATCCGTCCCACATGGTCGATTCGGGAGAGTTTTCGCAGGATATATTCAATCCTGTTGTTGCTTAGAAGGAGAGGGTCTCCCCCCGTAACCAGAACTTCTCTGATTTCAGGCCTGTCTGCAATCCACCCGATGGCGGCATCAAGCTTTTTTCTGGGGAGTGCGGCATTCGCGGAATAAACATCTTCGATCTCCCAGTTTCGTTGACAATAGACGCATATTTGAGGGCAGGTCAGGACCGGTTTAAGGATAACGATCATGGGATATCGCCGCGTAATACCTTCAATGGGCGATGTGTTTCTCTCCAGCATGAAATCCATTGAGGTTTCATTTTTACCTCTCATTTCAATCATCTTTCTGACATAATCTAACGGAGGGATGACCTGTGCGCGAACAGCGTAATCGTTTTTGCGGTCCGGCTGGTAATCCATGAGGGAGAGGTAATAGGGAGTAATACCGAATGGAATCCGGTTTTCCCTGGCAAGAACAATCGCCTCGTATTCCTCATGGGTGAGTTTGATGAGGGATTTTAATGTTTCCGCGTCTCGTATAATGTGCCGGGTATGCCATTTCCAGTCGTTCCATTCCTGATCGGTTGCATTGAAATATTTCAGAATCCTGGATTGGTTGGTGCTTCGCCGTCGGATAACAGGATTGTCAAGACCGCAGGGATACCGTTTTATCAGCCGTTGGGCCCCCGCGGCCATTCTGGAAAGATCGGCCGATCTCAATCTGGCGGCCTTTTCCCCTTCGTGCATGGCAAAACGCGGAACTTTTTCAGGATAGATCCCGGATTTCCCCATGAGTCCCTTGAGCAGGTGCTCCAGTTCCGCAAAAAAGTCCGGTGTGGGTTTTGGAATGTCCCTGAAATTTTCCTTGTAAAGCAGATCATTGATATATTGAAGGAAACTGAAGCCCGCAAGTCTTTCGCTTCTGGGCGACAGGATGGTGAGAAGCACTCTGATGGTATCCCGAACCAATATCCACTCAAGGGGCGAAAGGGTTTCATCGTCATGGGTTTTCTCAAAGAGACCCGAAAGGAAATTCCTGAAGTTCTCCCTTTGGGCATCAATGGAAGATGTTGAGAAGAGGGCTTCCTTCAGAGCCGGAGCAATATCCAGTATTCGGTGAAGCCTGTTTCGGATTTTTGAATTTTCCATTTTGTTCTCACTCTTTCCATATTCGAGGGTTACACTCTTCATGTGTTTACGGTGTGTTGCTTGCTTTGGGCCAAGCAGTACTCTCGGGTGATAAAAAAGCGGTATTGTTCGTTTAAAAAGGCGGTTCTTGCCGAATACACCGGGTTGACACATTCGAAAGCATTGAATGGAAACGGGGTAGTTTTACTGTCCCTAAACATCCTAGACTGAGTGATACTAAAGGATGGAAATATATAAGGCAAGCTTTATCAATAATATTTTTGCTTCTTTACGGCAGTTGCGGTTGTGAAGCCAGGGCAGAAATGGCTTGAAAATATGCTTGCCTTACTGATAGAAGTTGTGGTGATATTCATTCAAACCATAGAAAAAAACCCTTAAGGAAAAGGTATGCGATGCTGACCAAGAGAATCAAAAGGTTGACCCCTTACGTTCCGGGGGAACAACCACAGGACAGGGCCTATATTAAACTCAACACCAATGAAAACCCATATCCGCCCACGCCCAAAATCGGGCCTTTCCTGAAATCATTTGATATAGAAAGGCTAAGGCTTTATCCGGACCCCCTGTTCGGAACCCTCAGGACAGCGATTTCGAAGCGCTTCAATATTGACGTATCCCAGGTCTTTGTGGGGAACGGTTCCGATGAGGTTCTGGCCTTTGCGTTTTATGCATTTTTTGACAGTGCAAGGGGAAAACTGATTTTCCCCGAGTTCAGTTACAGTTTCTATCCGGTCTATTGCGACTTCTATGACATTCAATATCGGAAGATCCCGTTAAACGAAAATTTCACCATCGACATCAATGACTATCTGGGCAAAGAACCGTCATGCGGCATTGTGTTCCCCAATCCCAACGCGCCCACCGGAATTCTGCTTCCTTTGGCAAAGGTAACCGAACTTCTGGAACAATACCCGAAAGACCGAGTCGTCATCATTGATGAGGCCTATATCGATTTCGGTGGGGAGAGTGCGGTCTCCCTCATCAACCGCTACAAGAACCTTCTGATTATCAGGACCTTTTCCAAAAGCATGTCCCTTGCAGCCCTGAGGCTGGGCTTTGCCATGGGAGATGAAGATCTGATCAGTGCCCTATTTGCGGTAAAGGATTCCTTCAATTCCTATCCCGCCGATCTGATAGCTCAAAAAATTGGAGAAATCGCCATTGATGATACGGATTACTACCGGTCCATCACTCAGAAAATCATTTCGAGCAGGGAATCTCTTTCAAAACAGCTTCAAGAGCTTGCCTGGAATGTACTCCCTTCCGGCGCCAATTTCATATTTGCGGGCAAAAAGGGGTTGAGCGGCGAAACCATTTACAAACGTCTGAAAGAAGAAGGCATCCTGGTACGGTATTTCAACACCAGGGGCATCAGAGATTTTGTTCGCATTACCATCGGCACGGATCGAGAGATCAAAACCCTGATGAATTCGATCAAAAAACTTTTTTGAGAATGCCCTGTGGAGGAATCAGTGGATAAAAAACAGAGGCCAACGCATCTTGATACCAAATTGATTCATGCGGGAGAGCCGAAACCGGGGATCAGGGGCGCGGTGAGCATGCCCATTTTTCAGTCTTCCACTTTCGCGGCCGAAGGAGACTGTGGTTACTACAACCTTAAATATATTCGGTTGAACAATACGCCCAACCATGAAGCGCTTCATCAAAAACTGGCAGCTCTGGAGAATGCCGAAAATGCGCTGGTAACCGCCAGCGGCATGGCCGCCATTTCAACCACGCTCCTGGCCCTTCTCTCCAAGGGTGACCATCTGCTGGCCCAGGACTGTCTTTATGGCGGGACCCACGATTTCATCACCGAAGATCTGCCGGCATGCGGTATTTCATTTGATTTTTTCGATGGCTGTGCCCCGGAATCATGGGAGTCTAAAATTCGTCCCAACACCCGGGCCATACTGGTAGAGACCCTGACAAACCCCCTTCTTCAGGTGGTTGATCTCAAGGCGGTGGTGGAATTTGCCAGGCATCACAGGATCGTCTCCCTCATTGACAATACCTTTGCCAGTCCGGTGAACTTTCGTCCTGCGGAATGGGGATTTGACCTCTCCCTTCACAGCGGCACCAAGTATCTTAACGGGCATTCGGATATTGTGGCGGGCGCGGTGATCGGAACTTCCGCCCTGATTGAGCCCATCGCCCGAAAGCTTGGCCGTTTGGGGGGATCCTTGGATCCCCATGCCTGTTTTCTCCTTCACCGGGGCATGAAAACCCTGGGCGTCAGAGTGAGATACCAGAATGAGAGTGCGCTTAAACTGGCAGAATTTTTAGAAAATCATTCGTCCATCGAAAAGGTCCACTACCCGGGGTTGAAAAGTCATGATGGGCATATCATGGCGAAGGAATTGCTGGATGGGTTTGGCGGCATGATGAGTTTTGAAGTGAAGGGTGGCGTCAAAGCGGCCAACCGTATCCTGGAAACCGTAACCTTACCCATTTCCGCTCCGAGCCTGGGCGGAGTAGAATCACTGATTACACGTCCAGCGGCCACCTCCCACGCCGGGGTGCCGCCCGAGGACCGAAGGAATATGGGCATCTCAGACAGCTTGATCCGTCTATCGGTGGGGCTGGAGGCAACGGAAGATCTGATGAACGATTTTGAGCAGGCCTTGTCAGCTTTGTAAAGGAGGAAAAATGGGAGAAATGCCGGAAACCGTAAAAGTTGCAGTAGTTCAAGCCAGCCCGGTACTCTTTGACCGAGAGGCAACCCTAAAAAAAACCCGTGACCTGATTCGGGACATTTCAGCAAAAGGTGTGGACCTGATCCTCTTCCCCGAAGCCTTTATCCCCGCCTACCCGCGAGGGCTCGGTTTTGGGGCGGTCATCGGCAGCCGAAGTGCGGCGGGCCGTCGGACCTTCCAGCGCTACTGGGACAATGCCGTTGAAGTGCCGGGGCCTGCCACCCAGGTTCTGGGCGAGGCGGCCCGCGAAGCCGGTGTCTATCTGGCGATCGGGGTCATAGAGAAGGAAAACCGGTTCGGCAGGGGGACCCTCTATTGCACCCTCGTCTATTTCGGACCGGACGGGCAACTTTTGGGCAAACACCGAAAACTCAAGCCCACAGGGTCGGAACGGCTCATCTGGGGTGAGGGGGACGGGAGCACATTGCCGGTTTTTGAAACGCCTTTGGGACGTCTGGGCGGTTTGATTTGCTGGGAGAATTATATGCCGCTGGCGCGGATGGCCATGTATGGCAAAGGCGTTGAAATATATGTGGCTCCCACGGCTGACCCGCGTGATACCTGGCACTGCACGCTTCGCCATATCGCCTGTGAAGGCCGCTGTTTCGTTCTGGGATGCAACCAGTTTCTGACACGCAGTATGTTCCCCGAAGATCTGGACGGCCTGGAAGATCTGAAGGATCAGCCGGAGATCATGTGTCGCGGTGGAAGCGCCATTATTTCTCCACTGGGAGAAGTTTTGGCGGGGCCCCTTTATGATCAGGAAGGGGTTTTGTACGCAGACCTGAACATGGGTGAAATCGTCCAGGGAAAATATGATTTTGATGTGGTCGGCCACTACGCCAGGGCCGATGTTTTCAAACTGCTGATCAATGAGCAGCCATTACTTCCCGTGGAAACGAAACTTTAATAAACGGCCATGTGGTGTGACTCTGCCGTGAATCAATAATACCAGTAGGGTCCATACCACGGCCCCCAGAAGCCCCAGCCCCCCCATGGTCCAAATGGCGCGCCCATGGGATACCAGGGATAGGGATCATAGGGGAGGGGTTTTATTTTCTTCCACAAATGAATGGCTTCCACCCCGATGACGGGATAGGGATATTCCATTTCCCCCAGCAATATGGACTTCACGCCGAGGACCTTTCCCGCGATGGTTACCTCTCTTTGTTTGCTGAAAATTTCCGGGTCCAGGAAATCGCCGTATTGTGCCAGAAACCTTCCCTTTGAAACGTCCGTATGGATGGGACGGTCTTCCCAGTCCATTTCGGTCTGATAGATTTCAAGGATGGCGCCGGTCGGCGTGTTGGTGGTTTTGACGATTACCCCTGCCAGCAATACCATCTGGCCTTTATAGGCCATGGGCTTTTCCTTGAGTGCTTCAAAGGTGATGGTCCGATTAACTTGCTCAAGCACGGCTTTGGGTATAATCGGCGAGCAACTCGATCCCACAAGGGCTGTTATGAGCATGGCCAATAGCAATCTGATCATTTCAGAGGGTCTCCTCATCAAAATCCGTAGCTGCCGATCCCGATCCCGATGCCGAAATAGACCCGGGGTTCGGAATCCACGATTTTTTCAACGGGCCACAGGTAAAGGTACCTTTTTTCGATAACCGGGTACACATAGGGGATGCCGTTCAACTGGCGAGTTTCTTTTCCCGCCACTGTTCCAACAATGGTGATCCGTCTCCCTTTGGCGTAAATGGCGGGGTCCAGAAATTCCGGGGCAATAACAATGAACCGTCCTTTGGACTGGTCGTTATCCAGCGGTTTCAGATCACCGTCCAGCTCATGTTGAAGAACGATCAGTCGGGTCTTTCCGGGCTGGTTTTCCGTTATGAGAACTTCGCCGCCTAAGACGAGGGTTTTACCCATAAAGGCTTCCGGATTTTCACCGAGCTTTTGAAACGAAATGGTATGGTCCACCCCCGTTAATACATCAGATGGAATGGTGGTAGCGCATGCGGAGAACAACAGCAGACTCGCCCATAAGGCCAGGAAAAAATTTCTGATGTGTGCTGTAAAATGCATGCCGAATGCTCGCTTTGATCATGCGGGTTCGATTGTATTGAAAAAAATGCAACTGGCAATGAGGGTTTGACCCACATGGCCAAAGGCTAAAGACAAAATATAAAAATATAATCTAACATTCAGAAATTCGGTTGTAAACGAAATTTCAATTCTTTCTAAAGCCTTCCGGTTGTCAACTGATCCCTTGACAAAGATATCGAATAATATCATTTTCGATTCTTAACCGTTTTAAAAAAATAAAAATTAGCCCAGGCGAAAGGAACGCTTCAAAAAAACCATTCAACTTCATCTGTATGAGAGTATGAAAACAAAGGATTTTATTGATGGCGGAAATGGTCTTTGTCGTAGATGATAATAAGGTTAACCGGAAGCTTCTGGCGACTATTTTAAAGAGAGAGGGCTACGCGCTTCTTGAAGCCGAAGATGGAGAAGAAGCCCTGGAGATTGCTTTTCGCGAGGTTCCGGATCTGATCCTGCTGGATATCATTATGCCCAAGAAGGATGGATATGAAGTCTGTGTAACGCTAAAGGCGGATCAAAGAACGGCCCATATTCCCGTCATATTTCTCTCCGCCATGAGCCAAACGGAAGATAAGATTAAGGGCCTTGATCTCGGAGCTGCCGATTATGTAACGAAACCCTTTGACCGGGGGGAAGTTATTGCACGGGTACGGGCCCAGTTGAAAATATCGCGGCTCAACCGGGAACTACTCGTCGCTAACGCCGAATTGATCAATAAACAGGAGAAACTGGATGAAGATTTAAGGGCGGCGGCAGGAATACAGCGAAGCCTGTTGCCGAAAAGCATTCCCCATATGGGACCCCTGGATGTGGCATGGCGGTTCATGCCCTGTGAAAGAATCGGCGGCGACATCTTTAACGTGGTGCGTCTGGATGAAAAGCATTGGGGCATCTATATGTTGGATGTGAGCGGCCACGGTGTTCCTTCCGCCCTGGTGGCGGTTTCCGTTTCACAGATGCTCCATGCGGAGCATGACCGTTTGCTGAAACAAAGAATTGATGACCCTCCCTACTATGAAATCGTTCCTCCTTCCCGAGTATTGGAAATTCTTGATCGGGAGTATCCAATTGATCGATTCGATAAATACTTTACCATGAGCTATGTCATCATCGATACGGGTGCCAATCGCATCATCTACAGCAATGCCGCTCATCCGCCGCCGATACTGAGGCACAAAGATGGTGGGTTGGAGTTTCTGGAAAAAGGAGGAACGATCATCGGAATGGGAGGGATGCTCCCCTTTGAAGAAGGAAGCATAAAGATGCGGCAAGGAGATCGACTGTTTCTCTATACGGATGGGATTGTGGAGTACCAGAACGGTGATGAAGAATTATACGGGGAAAATCGTTTCTATGCCCAAATTTCCTCGTTGAAACATCAATCCATTAAGGATCATACGGATGGGATCATCAATGGGATTATGGATTTCGGTGATCACATGCCACCCCAGGATGATGTTACCTTGCTGGGAATTGAATTCAAAAGCCACACTGAAAAGGATGCCTGAAATGGGATTCCGTAAAATAAAACTCACGATTGAAAGCAATCTGGATGATGTCCCCTTGATCGGAATCGCCGTGAACAGGTTTTGCGCCTACGCGGCTTTTTCAGAAAGCGATGCTTTCAACATCGAATTGTGTGTTATTGAAGCCGTCACAAACAGCATTAAACACGCCTATGCCGAAAAAAGCGGCCAGGAGGTGATGGTCACCTTTACGCTTTCAGACGAAGAGGCTGTTTTTGAGATTTGTGATAAGGGTACGCCAATGGATCCCGGGAGGTTAAAAAAAGCTGATCTGGACGATTCCGATGCAGAAAAATACAGCATTGATACCATTTTAGAAAGTGGCAGAGGGTTGGGGATCATGAAAAAAATTATGGACAATGTGGAATATCAATCGAAAGGTGAATGCAATTGTCTGATTTTGAAAAAAAAGATCTCAGAATAAGGAGATGTTTGTATGGAGATTACAGAGAGAAGAATCGAAGATATGGATGTATTGGTGCTGAACGGGAGGTTGGATGCCGCGTCAGCCAAAGAATTGAAGAACCGTGTGAGTCATCTCGTTCAGGAGAATCGGGTTAAACTGATTGTCGACATGGAAAATGTGGATTTTATCGACAGTTCAGGATTGGGGAGCCTGGTATCATCCCTTCGAGTCGTGAATGAAAGGGGCGGGGATGTGAAGGTGGTAGGCTTGCAGAAACAGGTTCGGAGCATCTTTGAGTTGACGCGGCTGCACCGTATTTTCGGCATTTTTGATGATGTGGAAGCCGCCACAAAGAGCTTCTGATACCAATTTATTTCATTTTTTTCCAACCGTCAAAACGGCCAGGCCGAAGCCCACCGTCAGCAGCGTGATGGTACCGATGACCCCCACCATGCGGGAATGCCAGGCACATTCAAGCCAATCCCATTGTTCGGGCAGTTTTCGCGCAAATGTTGCCCAGAAAATGCTCATGATGCTGACACAGACTGCTGTACACGCCTGCCAGGGTTTCACGCGGCGAGATAATATGCCCAACAGAAAAAGTCCTATCAACCCTCCTCCGGCAATGCCCGCCAGCTGCCAGCCTGTTTCAAGGGCCGTTCGAACCTGAATCATGGCAAGGCCCGTCAGAGTTCCCAGCCCACCCCAGACAACCGTATAAATCCTCAACATTTTAATGCGTTGCTTCTCTTTGGCGCCCGGGTTGAAATACCGCTTGTAGAAATCGAGTAAGGTCAGGGTCGAGACGCAATTGAGAGATGAGTCGATGCTGCTCATGGCGGCGGCAAATATGGCGGCAATGAGAAGCCCGCGCAGGCCTACGGGAAATTGGGTGGCGATAAAATATGGGAATATCCTGTCCCCTGCCAACGCCCCTTCAAGGGAAGATGGGAGCAGGTGGGCGTTGACGCTGTAAAAAGAAAAAAGAGCGGTGCCGATGAACAAAAAAAGCGCTGAAACGGGAATATAGGCGATTGCCGCGATCCAGACGGACAGGGATGCGGCTTTAACGGATTTCGTGACCTGGTAGCGCTGAACATAATTCTGATCCACGCCGAAGTTTCTCAGGTTTTCAAAAATGCCGTATATGAGCACCACCCACGCCGTCGGAGCAATGAGATCCGGTTGCCAACTTCCCATGGAAAATTTTCGGTGCTGCCGAGCAACCTCGAACAGTTGCCAGGGACCTTCCGGCATGCCGGAGAGCAGAATAATGATGGTGGCGATGGCGCCGCCGAAAAGAATAATGACCTGGACCACGTCCGTCCAGACCACCGCCTCTATTCCCCCCAACATTGTATAACAGGTCACTCCGATGCCGGTAATGATGATAATGGTTTCATAGGACCATCCCGTAAGATGGTGTAAAACCAGGGAAACCAGAAAGAGGATCATGCCGATACGGGCCAATGAGCCCAACATGAAACTGATACTTCCGTAGATGCGGGCCCAGGGTCCGAAGCGCTGCTCAAGGTATTCATAGGCCGATATTTTGACCTTTGTCCGGTACAGGGGAATGAAATAAAATGTGGCCACCAGGGCGGCCGGGGGCAGGGTGAGCGAAAAGAGGAAAACGTCCCAGTTGGCATTATAGGCCTGACCGGGATAGGCCAAAAATGTGATGCTGCTCACGAAGGTTCCCAGTATGGAAAGGCCCACAGCCCAACTGGGGAGCCTACCATCGGCGATCATGAATCCGGAACTGGTATTGCTTTTCTTGCGGAAATAAGCGCCAAAGAGTATAACGGCCAGGAAATAGAAAGCAAGGATCAGTTTGTCCGCCAGAAGAAATTGTGTCTGCATTGCGTTTCCCCAAAAGGTCGTTTTGGCCGAGAAGATTAACCCAATGAAGAACGTCCCCGCAAGCAAAAAGGATGCTCCATGACATCAATACAGCCTGCACAAAGCGGCAGCCCTACAATGGCGTACTTCATTTCACCCCATGGGTTCGGTCATGCTGCCAGAGCGTCGGCGATCATGCGCGCTATTCAAGAACGGAATCCCGGAATTCGTTTTGAGATATTCACCACCGTTCCACGATGGTTTTTCAAAGAATCGCTTACCGGGGCCTTTTTTCAGCATGATCTTTTGACCGATGTGGGCCTGGTGCAGGAGGGCCCCCTTCGCGCCAACCTGACCGAAACTGTAACGCGCCTGGACGAATGGTTGCCCTTTGCTCCGAAGGCGCTTGAGGAGCTGGCGGAAAAGGTGAATCGTTTGGCCTGCGCCATGATTCTTTGCGATATCTCTCCCCTGGGGATTGCGGTGGCCCGCGAAGCGGGTCTCCCCTCTGTTCTGGTGGAAAACTTCACCTGGGACTGGGTTTACGGGGAATACGCTGTTGAAACGGCAGGGTTCAAGCCCCATATGAACTACCTGAAAACCCTTTTTTCATGGGCGGATATTCATATCCAGACCACACCTGTGTGTTCAAAGCAGATGGTTCATCTGACCACGGAGCCGGTCAGCCGAAAACCCGGGAGAGACAGGTTTAAAGTGAGAAAGGATCTCGGGATACCCGATCAGACGCCGATGGTTCTCATTACCATGGGAGGGATACCGAAAGATCACGGGTTTATCGATCAGTTGGCCCATCAAAAAGGGATTTTTTTTGTTGCACCCGGCGCCGGGACAGGATTTCGGACTGTTCAAAATGTAAGGCTTTTGCCCCATCATTCGCAGTTTTTTCATCCGGACCTGGTTCATGCGGCGGATGCAGTGGTGGGTAAAGTGGGATACAGCACCCTTGCGGAAGTTTATCATGCGGGAGTTCCCTTCGGATATATCAAGCGAACCCGGTTTCGTGAATCCGAAATACTCTCTTCATATATCGAAAAGCGTATGACGGGGTTTGCCATTAACGAGAATGAATTTGAAAATGGAAGCTGGATTTCGAGGGTTTCGGAACTGCTGGAACTGCCCGCTGTCACAAAACAAGAACCTAACGGCGCTGAGCAGGCGGCGGATTTTATTTTAAATTGTTTGAACGAAGCTGCAAAATAAAGGAATTTTCACCGGAGTATAATGTTTATGCTTGTACTCAATGCTGTTTCAATGTAAGTTTTCCAACCGCGGGTCAATGAAAATTTGAAGGGTTTTTTAGCCTCTCTTATCAAAACTGAAGGGAAAAAGGAGTTTCAAAATGACAATCAATGTGCTGGGGGTAGTGGGTTCCGGACAGATGGGTTCGGGAATTGCACAGGTGGCAGCAATGTGTGGTCTCTCCGTTGTGATGAACGATATCAAGGATGAGTTCGTTGATCGGGGGTTTAATACCATCGAGGGAAGCCTCGGGCGGATGGTGAAGAAAGGAAAGATTACCGAGGATGAACAGCAATCCATATTGAGCCGGATTGAGGCATCTACATCTCTGGAGGATATGATTCGGGCCGACTATGTGGTGGAAGCGGCCACGGAAAATGAGCCCCTCAAACTGAAAATATTTGAGGATCTGGATGAATTCTGTAAACCCGAAGCAATCCTCGCTTCCAACACTTCTTCCATTTCCATTACCAAAATCGCCGCCGCCACAAAGCGACCGGAAAAGGTCATCGGCATGCATTTTATGAATCCTGTTCCCGTGATGAAACTGGTGGAGATCATAAACGGGCTCGCCACCGATGACGAGACCACCCGGATCACCCGGGACTTGGCGATTAAAATGGGGAAAACCCCGGTACCGGCCAACGACTTCCCTGGATTTGTGGCCAACCGTATCCTGATGCCCATGATCAATGAGGCTGTATACGCACTCTATGAGGGCGTGGGTGAAGCCAAAGACATTGATGAGATCATGAAGCTGGGCATGAATCATCCCATGGGTCCTCTGGCATTGGCTGACTTGATCGGATTGGATACCTGTCTGGCCATTTTGGAGGTTCTCCACAAAGGTTTAGGAGACAGCAAATACCGCGCATGCCCACTCTTGCGGAAATACGTGGACGCGGGATGGTTGGGACGAAAAACGGGCCGTGGGTTTTATGTCTATTGAGTTATGGCGCCGGTTAATACAGGCGGATTGAAGCTGAAAATAAAAATGGAAAAGGGTCGGTTTACAAAGCGCATTTTCTTTTGATATGATGCCCGTGAAGCGGGGTCGGGCGCTACCGCCGGTCAGACAGCCATTCAAAGTGCCCGGTTGAATTTTCAAAATTTCTGGAGATGAAATATGGCCAAAATCCTGATTGTAGACGATGAAGAGCATATCCGCTACCTGTACTCGGAAGAGTTGAGTGACGCCGGCTACGAAGTGATTACGGCGGAGAACGGGTATATGTTGCTGGAAAAGATCGAGGAAGAAAAACCGGATCTGGTGGTCCTGGACATCAAGATGGTGGATTATAACGGTCTTGATCTTCTTCAGGATATCAGGAACAAATTCTATGACCTGCCGGTTGTTTTGTGTACCGCTTACGACACTTTTAAAGAGAACATGAAATCCATTGCCGCCGATTTTTATGTCATCAAATCCTTCGATCTGTCTGAGTTGAAAAGCAAAATCGCCATGGCCCTGGAGGCCTCAAAAGATTAGGCGCAGAATGAATGGTAGGGTCACAGGAAGATAGCAATCGGATCAAAGGGTATTCTGCTCCTCATTTGTGATATTTTTCGCCTTTCATGATGGTAAATGCTCTGTAGAGTTGTTCCAGAAGAAGGAGGCGGCTCATTTCATGGGTCAAGGTCAATCTTGAAAGTGAGAACGTTTCATGAGCTATATTCAGGATATCCTTTGAAATCCCCAAAGGACCTCCGATTACAAAACACAGGGTGTCTCCCTTCCACGATAAATGTTCAATTCTTTTTGAGAGGGATTTAGAAGAATACTCCCTCCCTGATACATCAAGGAGAATGATATGATCTCTTGCGTGGAATTGTTTCTCAATGGAACGCCCCTCCAGTGACAGCAATTTTTCTTTAAGCGCTTTCTTTGTAACTTTTTCGGGTTTGACTTCGATCCACTGCACAGGCGTGTATTGCTTGAGGCGGTTCAGATAAAGTGATTCACCCTCTTTGAGAAAGGAAGCTTTTGTATTGCCAACTACGATGATTTTGATTTTCGGCATACAGCCCTCAATTGCACCTGTTATGAGACCGGTGCTTTTCTTTTCTTGAATCGGCTTAATGGTTAGTACAAAACGAAGGGAATTTCAATATCGGAAAAACGTTGACACATAACATCGGTTTCGCTGCTTTTTTTCCCATGGTGGTCAGAAAGCTTGGTTTTGTCGGTTTGGAGACTGTTCGCAGAATGGGCGCCATGGGTATCTTTTTTTTCAAGACGCTCCTCTATGCCGTGGTTCCACCCTTTAAGATTTACCGGTGCCTCAAGCAGATTCAGTTTATCGGATTCCAGTCCATTCTACTCATTGTTTTGACCGGCGGTTTCTCGGGCATGGTGCTGGGATTTCAGGGATTCTACAGCTTGAGCCGATTCGGCTCCGATGCGTTCCTGGGCCCCATGGTGGGTTTGGCATTGATCAAAGAGCTGGGGCCGGTCATCGCCGCCCTCATGGTAACGGGAAGGGCGGGGTCTGCGATTGCTGCTGAAATCGGGATTATGCGCATCAGTGAACAGATCGACGCGCTGGAATTGATGGGGCTGAACCCCTATCGCTATCTGATGGTCCCCAATCTGATCGCCGCCATGATTTGCCTGCCGTTGCTCACCGCCCTCTTTGATGTGGTGGGGATTTTCGGGGGCTACCTCATCGGTGGTAAACTGCTGGGGGTCGGCGCGGGAACCTATTTTGGCGAAATGGCCCATTATGTTGAGTTGAAAGATGTTTTGGAAGGCATTTACAAATCGCTCAGTTTCGGTGTCATCATCGCCTGGGTTTGTTGTTTCAAAGGCTACTACTCCGGAGTATACACGGGATTCGGCTCGGAAGGGGTGAGCAAGGCCACCACACAGGCCGTCGTGCTTTCTTCGGTATTGATTCTGGTGTGGGATTATTTTATGACGTCCATACTTTTCTAATGATTAAGATAAAAGACTTAAAAAAATCCTTTGACGGACACGATGTGCTTAAAGGCATTTCCTTTGAGGTGGGCAAAGGCGAGGTGTTTGCCCTGGTTGGAGGGAGTGGCGGGGGCAAGAGTGTGTTGTTGAAGCATGTGGCCGGGCTCATGAAACCGGATGGGGGAAGTGTTACGGTGGATGGCTTGGAAATCGGCACTGCCGGACACGTTGCACTGCAGTCCTTTCGAGAGCGATTGGGCTTTCTTTTCCAGGGGGGAGCACTTTTTGATTCCATGAACGTCTTTGATAACGTGGCTTTTCCTTTGAAAGAAAAAAGTAAAATGAGCCGAAACGTTATTCGGGAAAAAGTTATGGTCGAATTGGAAAACGTAGGTCTTTCCGGGTCGGAAGATCGTTATCCTTCTCAAATCAGTGGCGGTATGGTAAAACGGGCGGCACTTGCCCGCGCCCTGGTGGAAGACCCTGAAATCATGCTCTTTGACGAGCCCACAACCGGGCTCGACCCGGTAACGGGTCAGTCGATTCTGAAGCTGATCGATGACTGCCACCGACGTCTTTCTTTCACGGGTATTATTGTCACCCATGAAATTCCGAAAGTATTTGCCATTGTGAATCGGGTTGTTATGCTGCATGAAGGTCTGGTCAAAGCAGAGGGAACGCCGGCGGATTTCAAAGAGAGCCGTGATCCGGTGATTCAAGCATTTTTGAATGGGTAGGATTGGCGTAGGCTGCCGATTATCAAAATTAAGAGGATGCAATGAAAAAATTTGATCTTGAGTTGAGCGTGGGCCTGTTCATGATTTTAGGGATTTTGTGCCTGGGGTATCTTTCCGTCAAGCTGGGGAAACTGGAGGTCCTTGGAAGCCAGGGATACCAGGTGGAAGCCACCTTTTCAAACGGTGGCGGCATCAAATCCGGTTCATCGGTGGTCATTGCCGGGGTGGAAATCGGGCGGGTCAAACAGGTCAGACTGGACGATTATCAGGCCTTGGTGGTGATGGATTTACTCACTGAGGTGAAGATCCAGGAGGATGCCATTGCTTCCATCAAAACCCGTGGATTGATCGGCGACAAATATATCGAGATTACGCCGGGCGGCTCTGAACAATTGATCGGTTCCGGTGGAAAGATCAGAGATACCCAATCGGCGGTCGATCTTGAAGGGTTGATCTCAAATTATGTTTTTGGAAAACTATAGAAATTAACAGGAGGCCTGTACAGGATGGAAAAACACCGGATTCCGCTCTATTTGAAATCCCTCTTCACCTCTGTTTTATTGGTCGTGATGCTTGCTGCACCCTGTCTTGCCGGCGCGCCGACGGACGATATCAAAAAGACCACCGACCGCATTCTCGTCATTGTCAGTGATCCGGCCTTAAAGGGTCCGGAAAATAGCAAAAAGCGGACGCAACTGATCCGGCAGGCGGTGGATGAACGGTTCAACTGGGAGGCCATGACCCAAAGATCCCTTGCAAGACATTGGCAGAAACGAACCGATGCGGAAAAAAAGGAATTCATAGTGCTTTTCGGAAAGCTCCTGGAGCGCACCTATCTGGACAAGGTGGGAAGTTACTCCGGTGAAAAGGTGGTTTATGTGGATGAGACCATCGATGGGAGATACGCAACCGTAACGGCAAAAATTCTCACCCATTCCCAAACTGAGGTGGCGGTTCGCTACCGATTGAAAGAAGAAAATGGCGACTGGGGGGTGTACGATATTTCCATCGAGGGTGTCAGTCTCGTGAATAACTATCGAAAGCAGTTCAACAGCATTATCGTTAGTTCCTCCTATGATGAACTGGTAAAGAAACTGAGGGCGAAGATTGCGGAGAAAGACTGAAATGGTGAGTATTATTGAGGGGAAACAAATTTTCGGATGTTGCAATCGATTGTGGTTTCTTCTGGTTTTCGGGTTGGCTTTTTGGGCCTTTCAAGGGTACCAAAACATCAGTTTCGCTGCACCATTTGATTCCGGAGAAAATGCCGCATCTCTTGACGTCAACATGGCCGGTCATGAACTGGTTCAAGTGGCCCGTCTGGACGAGAAAGTTGATCAATCAACGGCTGTTGCGCAAACGGCGGCATCAAAAGAAGGAAAGATCTCGAAAGATTCTGAAGATTCCGAAGCGTGGCCGGAGGATGAAACCCTGGAAGGATCACTCTATCCCGATCCCCTGGAACCCATGAACCGTGCTTTTTTTGCATTTAACGATGCCGCCTATTTCTGGGTTTTTAAACCGGTTGGAGAAGGTTACAGTTTTGTAATGCCTGAGGTGTTGCGGGTTTCGTTCCGGAATTTTTTCACCAATCTAAGCATGCCCATTCGTCTGGTCAGTAGCCTGTTGCAGGGCAAAATCGAAAGCGTTGGGATGATTCTGGTGCGCTTTGTGGTCAACTCCTCGGCAGGCTTTCTGGGGTTTCAGGATGTGGCCAAGCAGGCACTCGATTATCCCATTCAGGATGAAGATTTGGGGCAGGTGATGGCGTTTTACGGGATCGGCCCGGGCTTTTATCTGAATCTGCCCCTTCTCGGGGCCAGCACCCTACGGGATACGGTGGGTTGGGTGGGCGGCCTCTATTTAAATCCCCTGGATTATATTATTGAAGACTGGTGGCCCAATATTGGTGCGCGCACCTTTTACATGGTCAATAACACGTCCCTTCGTATCGGCGAATACGAGGCACTGAAGGATGCTTCGCTGGATCCTTACGTGGCCATGAGGGATGCTTATTTTCAGTACCGTCGCAACCAGATAGCGCAATAGAAGGAACCCTTAACGATAATCTCCGTAATCGCGCATAATCCCTTTCACGGCTTGGATACGATCTTGTTTGATTTCAGCCGGCCCCAGCGTTTCTGAGCTTTGGATGATGTTCATGTCACATAGAATCGTCTTGATCGTTGCTGCCGGCATTTGACCCGAAAGCGCAACCATCTTTTTCAGATAATCTCCCGATTCCCATATCTGCTGAAGGCGGTCGGGGTAATTTTCCTGGTGTGCATGCAGCTGAATTGAGGATTGTGTGATTATTTCCCAGGCTCCGGGTGCCAGATTGGCTCCCACGGAGACCACCCCTCCCATACTTGGATGTTCCAGAAAACGCTTTTCATCACCATCGTAGAGCCTGAAATGTTGCCTGCTGCGACAGGCTCTCTGATAATGGTGGGCTCGTTCCAGAGCTCCTGAAAAAATGAGACCCGCAATCCCTTCGTTCTGGACCAGTTCCTTGAGTACCGCGGTCCTGATATTACGCCGTTTAAAGGTTCGGGTTGCGTGAACGACGTCCGGGTCGTTGTGGAGGACCAGGGGAATATCAACCATGCTCAGCAATTCGCGGTAATAATCGGGAAGCCCACGGTTGCTGTGATAACAAAGGGGTGTGTCCACCCAGAAAAGGCCGCCTGTCGGGCGAATTTCCCCGAATCGTTTATGCAAGGACAGGATGTTCTCTCTGGTTTGATCTTCCGTATGGCCGCTGACCCATAGAAGAAGAGGGAGGGGGCGGCGGGCGAGCGCATCAATGGTTTTTTCCAGCAGTTCGAGCCGTAGCGCCATTTCCATGTTTTCACCTTCCCCATGCCGGGGACCCGCCAGCAGCAGGGCCTGCGCGTGGGGAACGGTCCGAGCCAGCAGTCGTTCCAGCCCCGTTCCATCGATACCCCCGTTCTTTAAAGGAGTTATGAGCTCAACAACCAACCCTCTGGGTGCGCGGCTATTGTCCATTGATCTTGAATCCTTCCCTGCCCAACAGGTCATGGAGATGCACCATCCCGATGACTTTCTCATGAATATCCACAATGACCAGGTGGGTAATGGCATTGAGTTCCATTAAGGCGATGGCTTCGGCTGATGTGGCATTTTCATCGATGGTCTTAGGGGTGGCGGTCATAATCTCTTCCACCTTTTTCCGGTAAATGTCATCCCCTCGCGTGAGCGCTCTTCTAAGATCCCCGTCGCTGATGAGGCCCGCAAGCTTTTGATCCCTGTCCACAACCAGCGTAGCGCCCAATTTTTTGTCATTGATTTCATTCAGGGCGGGGGGAACGCCGGTTCCCAGATATACTTTCGGCACATTGTTATCCGTAACCATGACATCCCGTACTTTGAATGAAAGCCTCTCCCCCAGGCTGCCCCCCGGATGAAAACGCCTGAAATCTTTCTTGCTGAAATGACGGCTTTTGAGCAGTACTACCGCAAGGGCATCGCCCATGGCAAGGGCCGCGGTGGTGCTGGCGGTGGGTGCCAACCCCAGTGGGCACGCTTCCCTTTCCACACCCACGTCGATCACCAAATCGCTGTGATGGGCCATGGGTGAATCCAATCCCCCCGTAAAAGAGATGATCTTGACTTTCATTTGTTTCAATATGGGGAGAATTTTATTGATTTCAATGGTATGACCGCTGTTGCTGATGGCGAGAACCACGTCGTCGGGTGTGGCCATGCCGAGGTCCCCATGGATGGCTTCCGCGGGATGGAGGAAGAAAGATTTCGTACCCGTACTGTTCAGCGTTGCCGAGATCTTTCTGGCCACCAGGCCGGATTTTCCCATGCCTGTGAGGATAACCCTTCCTCGGGCCTTTAAAATGATGGACACGGCTTCTTTAAACGTGGGCCCGATCTGATCCATGAGCCCCAATATACTCTGAGCTTCAATCTGAAGCACTTCTTTGGCCTGTTCAATCAACATTGAGCAAATTCCTGTAGGATAAAAAGATGTAATAGATCATTTTGCCGCATAAAATAATTTTTCTTTTAGCATTTTGTCGATAGCATCTCAAGAAGGTAAAGAAAAATCTCAAATTTTAGCCGAATTTGTGGTATGGGTCTTGTCGTATATTGTTTATGGATTTTTGAAAATGGCAGAAAAGTCCCAAATGGCAGGTGAGGAGAAACGGAAAGGACCTTGGAACAAGAACCGCTAAAAGAGAACAATTCCATAGTGAACACACCTGATGGCGGGCTGAAAGATTTGATAAATTGCTCCGGGGATTGTGTTTATGAAATGGATAACCATGGCAATTTAACCGGTTTCAGCAGTGCCCTGCCCAGAATGATGGGTTATCCCGAGGAAGAAATCCTTCATAGAAACCTGGGTTCATTCATGAGTCGCCGGCAATCCAGAAAATTCCATGATGCCTTCAACAGAGTCTGGGTTACGCACCGGGGATTTTCCAACCTGATCTGGGAAACCCGCGACAAAGCGGGAACTCGAAAGGTCATTGAACTCTCTGCCTACCTGGTGAGAAACCACGAGGGGAAAAAACTCGGATTTCGCGGCATCGCCAGAGATGTTACGGAAAAATTTGAGACCATTGATGACCTCAAGGAAGCACAGCGCCGGTACGAACACGAATTCCAAGCCAAGATAAAGGCCCGGCGAAGAACCCGAAATCTCTTTGATTTTGTTCCATACCCGATGGTGGTCTTTTCGTCCGCAGGAAACGTCACCTATGTGAACCCCGCTTTTACCAAAGTCTTCGGCTGGCAGCTGGAAGAGTTGATCGGCCGAAAAATCCCTTATTTTCCCCCTGGATATGAGGAGGAAGCCGGGGAAAGCTTCAAACGCTTCAAAAAAGACGCGGATGCGACCATCGAAACCAAACGGATGACCAAGGATGGCCGTATTCTGGATGTCATTATTCGAGGGCAGCTGTCCACTCAAAATGCCCATGATAATCCGGGTGAATTGTTTATCTTGCGGGATGTAACGGAAGAGCGGCGAATTGAGCGCATCAATGAAGCCCTCTTTCAAATCAGCCTTGCACTTCCCGGATACACGGAATTGCGAAAATTGCTGGATTATATCACGGGCGAAGTAAAACGACTTCTTGATGCGGGCGGGGCTGTGGTCGGCCTGTTGGATAAGGATCTCCAACAAATTTTTTTTCCGGGGGCGGCCTACGACGACAGTGCTGCCCAACGCCAGATCAAATTGGCCCCCCAGTCTTCACGAAGAGGGGTTATGGGCCGGGTTTTGCGGACCGGTGAACCGGCCATTGTAGTGAATACGGGGGACGATGCAGACTTTAACCATGAATTGGACGAGGCCATCGGCCTTAAGACTGAAAACCTTATTATTGTGCCCCTTGAAGGGGGTGAAGGAATCATCGGTGTTCTCACAGCTATCAACAAAAAGGTTGGAAACTTTGACGAAAAAGACCGAAAGCTTTTGACCATGATTGCCGGTACGGTCTCCCTTTCCATTGAAAACGCAAGGTTTTCAAAAGAATTAAGCGATGCCTATGAAGAAGTGGCAAGCCTCAACCGCGCCAAAGACAGGATCATCAATCACCTTTCCCATGAATTGAAGACGCCGGCGTCGATTCTGTTGGGTTCCCTGGTTATTCTAAGCAAAAAGCTCAAAGCGCTGCCTGAAAGCGAATGGGCGGCCACTTTTGAAAGAGCCAAACGGAACCTGGATCGTATTGTGGAAATCCAATATCAGGTGGAAGATATTATGCGAGACCGGACCTTCAGATCTTATCCCGTGCTCAGCATTATGGTGGAACAATGCATGGATGAGCTGGAATCTCTGGTGGCTGAAAAGGTGGGAGAAGGAGAGATTGTGAGATGGCTCCGCAAACGGCTTGAGGAAGAGTTCGGTCCAAAGGAAAGTAAAGCTGAAAAAATTGATCTGGCCCGTTTTGTGGCGGAAAGACTAACGACCATTGCGCCGCATTTTGCCCATCGAAACGTTCAAATTATCCCTCACCTTCATGAGGATGTGCACATTTACATGCCGCCTGATGTGATGGAAAAAGTATTTGACGGATTAATCAAGAATGCCGTTGAAAACACTCCGGATGGCGGTCTCATAAGTCTTCTCGTTGCAAAGGAAGAAAACGGAGCCTTGTTGGAGGTAAGAGATCATGGCGTGGGGATTGTGCCGGAGGATCGCAAGCGCATATTTGAAGGTTTTTTTTCTACCCAGGAAACCATGGATTATTCTTCAAAGCACCCTTTTGATTTCAATGCCGGGGGCAAGGGGGCTGATCTTCTGCGCATGAAAGTGTTTGGGGAGCGCTACGGGTTTCAGCTGAAGATGACGAGTCGCCGATGTCGCTTTCTGAAAAAACGGGATGGCGCCTGTCCTGGAGATATCGCTCAGTGCAAGGAGTGTGGAAGCTCAGAGGATTGTGTCAATTCGGGCGGAACCACTTTCAGGGTTTTTTTCCCGGATAACAAGAAGACTCCCCTCATAGATTCCAGCCATTGAACATGAGAAAGCGCTCAAAGTGCCACATGTCGCTGGCTTCCCGATTCCAGGGTTTCAGGCTTGTGTAGAAACGGGTCCCGGTAACGCGGCTGTCGCCGTAAATCTTGTCTGTGCCCACGAAAAAATCAAGGCTCAGAAGGCTCATGCTGAGGGTTTCCCAGCATTTAAATGAGCCCTTCACCAGCCCCCTGTAGGGCCATGTGTTGTAATAAAGGCTGGTCGTTCTCCCCATGCCGGCCGGGATTTTCTCCAGGTTCCCCATGGGCAAAAGTGATGTCTCTATGGTTTCCTGAACGCCTGATCGGCCCAGTTCGGCTGCCTCCACAACCTCCAGGTCCATGACCCGATGAACATCAGAGCGCAGGTGAACCAAGAGTTTCGGTTGATCAAAAGGCCTGAAATTCAGTAAACGCGGGAGTGTTTCGCCATAGATGTGAAGCGGTTTTCCCCGATTCCAATCCTTTGGACAGGCGCTTTTATCCAGGTATTGGGTAGGGATTGTGACGGCGTAGCAGCCACAGGTGCCGGATGTGGTGACCAGAACGGGACGATTATTTGCATCCAGGGTAATGATCAAAAGGAGCCCCACATTTTTTCCCGCGGTCAGGTAAAAAGGTGAAAGCGTTAAAGGGACTTCCGGAAAATGTATGCGGTAGATGAGATTGGTATAGGTGCTTTTTGAGGTGGTGAATTTTTGTTGCATCCAGTACATGGCGGGCTTTCGCACATCCATGTGAATTTCTTCCTCTCCGTTTAGGGTGTATTTCACCTCGGGCGTGCCGATTCTGTTCTGGTTGTTCTGATAACCATTGGCCAGCAGGGCAGGAGCAAAACGGTTCGCCAGGGAATTTTCACGTGCTGAGACCGTATAA
Organism: Desulfatiglandales bacterium; assembly: GCA_963663335.2. GTDB lineage: Bacteria > Desulfobacterota > DSM-4660 > Desulfatiglandales > Desulfatiglandaceae > NaphS2. The sequence continues at coordinate 1,383,582 of CAXXLN010000003.1, forward strand.
ACTACCTGAGTTCCTTGCGGGGAAACAGCCGGACGGTGGGCACATGCCCAAAGAGAAAAGGACAGCAGCAGAAAAAGTGGGCGTCTTGATGCTCGTAAAATCGTCAGCATACCTTTTTGGCCTTTTGGATATCGGCCACATCCCCCATTACAATCAATGTAACACCCCCCTTCAGGCCCATTGAAGGTGAAGGATTAAACAAAACACCACCCTGTTCTTCTTTAACCGCCACAATGAGCAGCCTGAATTTGTCTTTGATACCCGATTCTCCAATGGTTTTGCCCGAAAATAGACCTGTCTCGGAAAGGGTCAATTCATTGAAACGGAGCGTTCCCTGACTGCTCCTGAGCATTTTGTCGAGAAAATCCACCACAGTGGGACGGATCATTTCAGATGCCATGCGAAGGGCACCGATGGCATTGGGGGACACGACTCCGTCCGCACCGGCTATTTTAAGCTTCGTCTCATGTTTTGGATCCATCATTCGGCTGATAATGCGCAATTTTCTATTCAGGATTCTTGCCGTCATGGTCACGTAAAGGCAGTCTTTATCGGCCGGCAGACAAACGATGATGCCGGCGGCTTTGTCGATGCCGGCAGCCGTAAGATTTTCATCTTCCGTGGCATCGCCAACGATGTAACAGATGTCGCCGATGTTCCGGCAAAGATCAATATGCTTCTGATCCTGCTCGATTAACACGACCGATTCTTTGTTGCTGATGAGCTCAATGATGAGTGGGCGGCCTGTTTCGCCACCACCGCATACGATGTAGTGGTCTTTCAGTTTTCTGATGTCTTTTTGCATTTTCTGCCTTTTTAAAATTCCTGAGAGTTCTCCTTCTACGATCAGGGCCGTCATGGTGCTGATACCGTAGAAAATGACGCCCATACCGAAGGTAATCAGAATCATGGTAAATATCTGGGCCGGCACATTTCCCGTCACCTGAAATACCTCACCATAACCGACACCGGTGAGCGAAATAACGGTCATGTACATGCAGTCCAGGAAACCTGATTGCCCCCCGTACAACAAATAGTATCCATTGGTCCCCACCATGATGACCACAAAAATACCCAAAAGTACCACGAAAAGCCTTTTTTTGATGGCTAGATGTTGTGTAGAGGCTGCCAAATACGCACCTTTTAAGAACCCTTTTTGATAAAAAATTTCTTTTTATACGCGATAGATATGCCGAAATATGCTGCTAGGGGACAAGTTTTTGAACCAGCCGCTGGATTGCCTCCATGTATTGGGAAAACCCCCGTGCCAGAATATCATTGTGGTTGGCACCGGGTATCTTGAGCAGGATTTTGTCATTTGCAGGACAGGCGTCAAATAGGGTTTGGCCGTCCATAAAGGGAATAATGTGGTCATGTTCGGCGTGAATGATCAGTGTGGGTTTAACAAACGTTTCTATTTTGGACACATTTTCAAATCCCACTGATTCGTCCAGCCCCAATGCCGCCGTATCCACCCCCAGGAGCCTGAGGAGCGGCGCGGAATATGCAAAACCGCTTTCAATGATCAAACCGTCTATATGGTCCCTGTGGTGAAATACCAGTTCAAGGGCAGAGGCACTGCCGAGAGACCTGCCCATGATGATCAAAGGACCTGTATGCCCAGAATCGCCGCGGCGCACTTTTACAAATTCGAAAATCCGGTGAGAATCCCGCATCATGGTACTCACAGTGGGCTCTCCGGTTGAACGGCCATAACCCCGATAATCGACGGGCAGGAAATTGATGCCGTTTCGGTTATAAAACTGCGCTATTTCATCATAGTCCGATACAATTTCACCATTTCCATGAAAAAAAAGGATCGTTGGCGCATCCGTTGCGCAGAAATATTCCCGAGCTCCCACTACCACATCCGCTTCGACAGGTATGAGGATATTTTCTCCACCATTTTGTTCGCCGCGCTGTTGCCGGTCCGGTCTTGGATGAAAAAGATTAATGAGAATCTCCGGATGATCCAGAGGAGAATAATCTGTTTGAGTCTTTTTTTTCATGGGCACCGTCTCCTTTAGGGCTTGGCCAACAGCCTCTCACTTTGGAATCTAGTAAGATTGCCATAGCCTTTCTCATCAAAATCACATAAAATCTCAAAGACTGAAGGCTTATGCGATTTTTGCGCCCATTCTCCCTTTTGTCAAGCTCATCCATTCACGGTGAAGAACTTGGGGTTGAGGGATTAGTCCGGAACCATTTGAAAAAGGAGTAGGAAATTGAAGAAACGGCCACAAGAAAATGATCGGAATCCCGGCAAAACCATCGGAATTTTGCCTTTGGACGGGGTTTTCTTGGACGGAATCCAGGCCCTTTCAGCGGGCAAAGCCTTGGAAAAGGTGTTAAACCATCCCGATTGTCCCCGGTTAATCCAAACCATGTCCAGCGAGGACTTCTACTTCCTGATCAATAAAATAGGGGTCGATGAATCTCTGGAATTGCTCAAACTGGCCACGTTCGATCAATGGGAATATATGCTGGATGTGGAAACCTGGCAGGGAGATCGATTTGAACTGGATCGTACGGGTCAATGGATAATTCGTCTTTTGACAGCCGATCCCGAACGCTTTACGCAATGGCTCTTTTCTGATGGGCAGGGGGTTGCCTACTATTTCTTGTATCGAAGCATTGCGGTGGAAGTAAGGGATGAAGACCAGGAAATTCATGACGTGGGGCCTGAGTTCTTTACTGTCGACGATTTTTTTTACGTTCGGCCCCTGAAGGAAGATCAGCGGGAAATCATTGAAAAATTGATCCGATCCATGGTCCGAGAAGACCCCTTGAAATATCAGGCAGTCCTAATAGGTCTGGCCGGTGTACTGCCGGCTGAACTTGAAGAAGGCATGTACCGTATGAGAAACATTCGACTGGCGGAGCATGGTTTTCTTCCCCGCGAAGAAGCCATAGCGGTTTATGCGCCGCTGAACCCTGATCGTTTGAAAATGGGCCAACAGGATGCCGGTGCCAAGTTCAGCGTCCGCCTGGAGGATGCCGGCTCTGTACCCCGGTGGCCACTTCAGAGCATACAGGACCGGAATTTATTAGCAAAAACCATTGTCAATATTTCAGATGAAACACTTCTGGACCGCATTCGTTTGGAATTTGCAGGCCTTTGCAACCAGCTTCTCTCTGCTGAGGGTCTTTCAAACTGGGATATGGAAAATCTTCAGGAAATTCAGATACAGACAGCCGGATACTTGAATTTGATATTGAAAGAGCGATGTCACAATAAAGGGGGAAATGAGGATATCAGAACCGCTGAGGACCTTCTAAGGATGAACACCCTCGTCTCCCTGTTTCGCGCCGGTTTCGGACTGGTTTTGAATCTGAAATGGAAAGCCCAGCGGTGGTTGAAGCGCAGCTGGTTTCAGAAAGCTGATCTGGAACCGTCTTTCTGGGGAGAGGCATGGGGCGGCGTGCTCACCGGCCTGTTGAAAAAACGCCCCCTGTTTTACTGCGGAGAGGAATCGCAAAGCGGTTTCAGGAATTTTCGATCCTTGTCAGAGTTGTCATCCACGGAAAATGCGCTCGATTTTATGGATGTTCTCGATTGCTGCATGGCGGATCTGGTGAAACAGTATCCCCTGAATTCGCCGGATTCCGGTTCTTTTCCATTAACCTTTTATCAACTGCTCTTTACCTTATGGGCGCGACAACTGCTCGATTTAACCCCCGGGTTCAGACCCCTTTCTCTCAAAGAGGGTAGAGCCTTTTTAAGCCTTCTCCGGGAAGGGGATACCGCGCCTCCCTACCGCATGTTCGGATTCGAGGAGCGCTTTCTGAAGGCTTTTGATGCGCCGGCTTCCGATTCGGCGGACAAATCCCCGGAAACCCTGAGAGGTGCCTTAACACAGGCGTGGCAGGATTTCAGCAATGAATTGGAATTTGTACCCGCGGATGCGTTCGATACGAAATACAGCAGATTTCTACTGATTATGCCCGGTTGACGATTTCTGCTTCGGTAAAACACCCGGTGCAGGTTTTGCCCCACATTGAGAAGGTCTTTTCCGCCTGATATGGCTTCAGGTGGGTATAGCCATCATTCATGAACCGCTTTAAGGCGCCGATGGGCAGAGAAACGCCCGCAATTTCAACATTTTGACCTTCATTCTTACCGGCGATCAGTTCTTCAATCTTCATGAGAAAACCTCCCCCACAGGTGTCTGTAATATTTAATCTAATTTTCCGGTTCAGTCATGTTCGTTTTAGCGTGTTTTTCAAGGGTACTGGCATTGTAACCGGCTTTTTCGTAGTTGTCGATAGCCCTCATTTTCAGTTGATTGTCTTTGATCTTTTCCGAATGGGTATCCGCCAGTTCAGCAGCATGGCTCCACATGCCTTCTTTTTCATAGGCGGCAATTTTCCGGTCGATATGGGCATGCTCTTCCGAAGGTTCCATAATTGCTGCGCGGCACCAGGAGATGATTTTTCTAACGTCATGGCCGCAACCAGGACATTTCGTAAGAGGTTTTTCATTTATTTGCTGAATGACTTCAAACCCATGTATGCATTTGCTGCAGCATTTATTTAAATCCTTGGCTTCGTATTCATATATGGGCATGTTGCCTCCATTTTATGGCCCAATTCTTCTCCATCGCGGACCATCGGTGGTATCAATCACCTCAATCCCCATCTTTTCGAGCTCTTTTCTCAGATCGTCAGCTGTGGACCAGTCCTTACGATTTCTCGCTGATTCCCTTTTCTCTACAAGTGCTTCCACCTCGGGATCGGCATCGGGAGGATCCAGACTAATTATCCCAAGTACGGAATTAATCCGTTCAAGAGCCGCCAGTATCTTCTCTCGGTCTGCATCGGACAGGCCACTTTGATCCATTCGTTGATTGACGTCCCGGGTAAACCGGAAAAGAGCGGCAAGACCTGCTGCGACATTAAAATCATCATCCATGGCCGTCACGAAGCTTTGTTTAAGTGCGTAAATGGCCTGATCGAAATCGGGGTTCACAGCGGCTGATTTTGCGAAATATATTTTCTGAATAAACTTGTCAAGATGGCGAATGGTATTTCTGACTGCCGCCAGTTTGCCGTGGGAAAAAAAGATCGGCTTTCGATAGTGGCGGCTCAGCAACCAGTATCGAATCTCCCGTCCCGTAAAACCTTCAGCCATCAGATCGCGCAATGTCAGGTTGACATCATTGGGCCCATCGGGATCATTGAACATGACCGGTTCATTGTGAAGCCAGTAATTGGCAAGGGGTCGGTCCGTGGCGGCCTGACTGATGGCGATGGCGTTTTCATGGTGCGGAAATGCCAGAGCAACACCGCTGGTGTGAATGTCGTGAGTAGGCCCGAGGGTTTTGAGGGCAATGGCGGCGCACTCAAGATGCCATCCCGGACGGATGTTGCCCCATTTTGTTTTAAAGAAAAGGCCGCTTTTCAGTTCACTCAAGGTGGATCTTTTGAGCAGTGTGAAATCCTTGGGGTTTTCTTTCTCATACTGATCGAGATCAACTGTTTTGCCAATTCTGATTTTATCGAGATCAATGTTGGAAAGTTTCCCGTAATCCTTGAATCTGGAAATATCAAAATATATAGACCTCAACTTTTCATAGGCGTATCCCTTTTCCAAAAGGGTCCGGGTCAGTTGAATCATGTCGTCCACATGTTCACTGGGCCGAGGGTACTGTGAAGCCCTGACGATGTTCAGACTATCCAGGTCCGCCATGAATGAATTGTAAAACATATCGGTAAACTCTTTGAGGGAAACACCGGCCCGCTGTGCCCCTTCAATGGTACGGTCGTCCAGGTCCGTCACATTCATGATGTGCGTCACTTCATGCCCTCTATAGACCATGTAACGGCTGATCAAATCGGAAAAAACCAGGCGGCGGCACTGCACCAGATCGATAACCTGACAGAGGGTAGGGCCGCAGGAGTAGAGGGTAACATGATTGTCTTTGATGGGCACGAAATCTTCTTTTCTGCGGCTCATGGTGTTGTATACGCACAGCCCTGATTTCTTTCTCGCCATGAACAGGGGTGTGCTGAGATATCGCTCTCCGCCGTCCGGCAGGAGCACCACAATGCGGCCCCGGTCCATTTTACGGGCCACTTTCAGCGCCACGGCCATTGCCGCACCCGAGCTCATTCCCACAAAAATTCCTTCTTTTCTGGCCAGCATCCGAGCGGTTTCAAAGGCCTCTTCATCCTCAATTTTAATGATCTGATCCGCTCTCTTTTTTTCAAATATGCCCGGCTGATAGGACTCCTTCATGTTCTTGAGCCCCTGGATCTTATGTCCCAGATAGGGTTCAACGCCGATGATCCGGACCGATGGGTCCAATTCCTTGAACCGCCTGGAAATGCCCATCAGGGTGCCGGTGGTTCCCATGGTGGCCACAATGGCATCCAGACGTCCCTCCGTTTGCTCCCATATCTCCATGGCCGTGCCCTCATAATGGGCCATCCAATTGGCATCATTATTGAATTGATCGGCCAGCCAGAACCTTTCAGGATTTTCACGGGCGAGGTTGTAGACATGTTCAATGGCCCCATCGGTTCCCAGATGTGCCGGGGTGAACTCTATTTCCGCTCCAAGGGCGGCAAGAATCTTGACCCGTTCTTCACTGACGGCTTCAGACATGGTTAATAAAATGTCGTATCCTTTGACCGCGGCCACCAGCGCCAGACCGATCCCCGTGTTGCCGCTGGTCGCCTCCAAAATGGTCTTCCCTTTTCTCAATGCGCCCGATTTTTCAGCCTCTTCAATCATTTTTAAAGCGGGCCTGTCCTTGATGGATCCACCGGGGTTGAATCCCTCAAGTTTAGCCAGTATTTCCACATGGGTGCCGGACAAAAGCCGGGTAACGGGAACCAGAGGGGTGTTACCGATTTTATCGAGAATGTTGTTGTATTGTGGGCTCATCTTTTTTTGCCTTTTTTACGTCATATGACCATGGACCCGCTAATCGGGCTGTAGATAATTGCTTGACCCTCGCTTTTAGCCTTGTTAACCTGCCCCTCATCCTTCAGGCGAATCGATCATCATAAGCCGGAAAATGCAGCCTATCCGGGAGACAGGAGATTATAAAATGAAAATTCTGGTTACCGGCGGCGCCGGATTTATCGGTTCCAATGTGGTGGACGGCTACATTGGCGCCGGACACGAGGTTTTGATCCTGGACAATCTTTACACCGGAAAAAGGGTAAACGTCAACCCAGAAGCACGATTCTATGAAATGGATATTCGGGCTCCGGAAGCAGCAACGGTTATTTTAAAGGAACAACCTGACATTATAAACCACCATGCCGCCCAAATGAGCGTACCGGCTTCGGTTTTAGACCCGGGGTTCGACGCGGATGTTAATATCAAAGGTTTTATAAATCTTCTGGAGGCGTCTGTGAAATCGGGCGTCAAAAAGGTCGTTTTTATTTCTTCAGGGGGTGCCATTTACGGAGACGCGGAGGAATATCCCACTTCCGAAAAGTACATTCCCAAGCCGCTCTCTCCCTATGCGATTACAAAATACAGCTCCGAACACTATCTGGAATATTATCACCACCAATATGGACTCGATTATACGACCCTCAGGTACGCCAATGTTTACGGTCCCCGTCAGATCCCTCACGGTGAGGCGGGTGTCGTGGCGATTTTTATGAACAACCTCATCGCGGGGACTCGATCCGTATTGAATCATTTCCCGGAAGACGACAGAGGCATGGTGAGGGATTATTGTTTTGTGGGAGATGTGGTTAAGGCCAATATGGCTGCATTAAGCCGAGGAAGCGGTGACTTCGTTAATATCGGTACGGGAGAGGGGACCAAAACCGCTGATCTTTATGAAAAAATTTATACGGCTGTTAAAGAAGCGGGAAAGCTTCCGTCAAAAGACATATTTGAAATGAAGAAACAGCTGGCCCGGGGCGGAGATTTAGAAAAAAGCTGCCTTACCATTACGAAAGCCGCTGCCGTTCTTGATTGGAAACCGGAAGTTCAGTTGACGGATGGACTTCGAAAAACCCTGGAATGGCGACTGCATCAAACTTGAAGCAACCTCCCATACGCCCTTTTAGTATTTGTCCCACCATGTTTTTTAGCCATGGCCCTTGACATTCCCCGGGTCGATATTAATTTTCTGTGCATCGGAGCTCTTCAGGGCAAGTACAGTTTTATGCTGGAATCTTAAGGGTATTCGAGTATTCCTCTGCCCCATTTTTAAACAAAGGACCCTGCAGCCTTTACTGCTGGCATCTGGCACGTTGCTCGGCGGAATTTTTGAGGTCACTTTAATCCTTCCGGGTAAAGAATGTACAGGGTTGCCTGAAGTTGTTCAGGTGAGAGGATGTAAAGGTTTTTTGGTGAACCATATGGCGTTTGTGCAAAAAAAAACCATTTTAAGAGGAGAGAAGAGAAATGAAAGTAAAACCGTTGCATGATCGTGTCATCGTAAAAAGAGTCGAAGAAGAGGCAAAAACCAAAGGTGGGATCATTATCCCTGATACCGCCAAAGAAAAACCGGTTGAAGGTGTTATTTTGGCTGTTGGTGATGGAAAAGTGGCCGACGATGGTAAGAAAATCGCCCTGGAAGTGAAGACCGGCGACAAGGTACTGTTTGGCAAATATGCCGGAACCGAAATTCAGATTGATGGGGAAGAACATCTGATCATGAGAGAAGATGATATTATTGCCATTATAGAGTAGAATCATTATCGAACTTACTTCTTTTGGCGTAATCATATAGAATTTAAATAAAAGTTCCAAGGAGGAGAAAAAAGATGGCGAAAGAGATTAAATACGGCATGAAGGCAAGGGAAGCGATTCTGACCGGTGTAGACACCCTTGCCAATGCCGTTAAAGTAACCCTGGGTCCCAAAGGCCGCAACGTAATCCTCGACAAGTCTTTTGGCGCCCCCAATATCACCAAGGACGGTGTTACGGTTGCCAAGGAAATCGAACTGGAAAACAAATTTGAGAACATGGGCGCCCAGATGGTGAAGGAAGTGGCCTCCAAGACTTCCGATGTGGCCGGTGACGGAACCACCACAGCGACGGTTCTGGCCCAGGCCATGTACCGTGAGGGCGCAAAGCTGGTTGCTGCCGGGGTAAACCCCATGGCCCTTAAGCGCGGCATCGAAAAAGCTACAGAGGTTGCCGTGGCGGAGCTTAAGAAACTGTCGAAAGCCACCAAGGATCAGGCCGAGATCGCTCAGGTCGGTACCATTTCCGCCAACAGCGACAGCACCATTGGAAATATTATTGCCGAGGCCATGAACAAGGTCGGTAAAGAGGGCGTCATCACGGTTGAAGAAGCCAAGAGCATGGATACCTCTCTTGAAGTGGTGGAAGGGATGCAGTTTGATCGTGGATACCTCTCCCCGTACTTTGTGACCGACGCGGAAAAAATGGAAGTGAGCCTGGCCGAGCCCTACGTTCTCCTTCACGAGAAAAAGATCAGCTCCATGAAAGACCTGGTTCCCATCCTTGAGCAGGTTGCCAAAATGGGGAGACCCCTTTTGATTCTTGCGGAAGACGTTGAAGGCGAAGCCCTGGCCACGCTGGTGGTGAACCGCTTGAGAGGCACCTTGCAGGTGGCGGCTGTGAAGGCCCCCGGTTTTGGTGATCGCAGAAAAGCCATGCTGGAAGATATCGCCATTTTGACGGGCGGTCGCGTGATTTCCGAAGATCTGGGTCTGAAGTTGGAAAACCTGACCCTGAATGATCTGGGAACCGCCAAGACCATCACCATCGACAAAGACAATACCACCATCGTTGACGGCGGCGGCGAAAGAGCGGATCTGGAAGGCCGTGTCAAGCAGATTCGTGCTCAGATCGATGAGACCACATCCGATTACGATCGCGAGAAACTTCAGGAAAGACTGGCCAAACTCATCGGCGGCGTGGCCGTTATCAATGTGGGTGCTGCCACCGAGATCGAAATGAAAGAGAAAAAGGCCCGTGTGGAAGATGCCCTGAACGCCACCAGAGCGGCAGTTGAAGAAGGTATCGTACCCGGCGGCGGCGTGGCCCTGCTGCGGACGATTCCCGCCCTGAAAGCCCTTAAACTCAAAGGTGAAGAACAGTCCGGCGTCAACCTGGTCATGAGAGCCCTTGAAGAACCCATCCGCCAGATTGTACAGAACGCCGGCGCCGAGGGTTCCGTGGTAGTGGACAAGGTGAAAAACGGGGCCGGCAGCTTTGGCTACAATGCCGAGACCAACGTTTACGAAGACCTTATGGAAGCCGGGATTATCGATCCCACCAAGGTGACCCGTTTTGCCCTGCAGAACGCCGCTTCCGTTTCATCTCTGCTGTTGACCACCGAGGCCATGATTGCCGAGAAACCGGAAGCAAAATCCGACATGCCTGGAATGCCTCCCGGTGGTATGGGCGGTATGGGCGGTATGGGCGGTATGGGCGGTATGATGTAATCCGCTGATCCGCTGATTGATTCGTAACAAGAGACGCTCGGGAAAACGGTTCTATTTTCCCGGGCGTTTTTTTTTGCTTTAGACCCTTCCTGCCCGTTTCACGAGGCTTTACTTTCCACAAGAATTGCATTTCACCTTGGAGAAATTTGAACCCCTTGAGAAATTGGAAAGCGTGTCAATTGAAAAAGAGACAATCCTTGTAACGGGATCAGCCGGGTTTATCGGGTTTCATCTCTCCGGAAAACTCCTGGAATTGGGCTACAATGTGGTGGGAATCGACAACCTCTGAATCCCTACTACGACGTGGGGCTCAAAAAGGCACGGCTCGATCTGCTGAACGTCCGTGATAATTTCTCCTTTATCGAAGGGGATATTCAGGAGATGCCTGTTCTGAAGAAGCTGTTCAAGGAACACGACATCACCCGAATCTGTAATCTGGCGGCCCAGGCCGGGGTCCGGCATTCCCTGAAAGATCCATTTTCCTACCAGAAAAGCAATATCGAAGGTTTTCTGAATCTGCTTGAAATGGCCCGTGAAATTCAGGTGACGAATTTCGTCTACGCTTCCTCCTCCTCCGTGTACTGAAAAAACAAGAAAAACCCCTACAGCGTGGAAGATCGGGTCGACAATCCTATCAGCCTTTATGCAGCCACCAAGAAGGCCAATGAACTCATGGCGCACGCTTACAGCCACCTCTATGGGATCCCCTTCACAGGCTTAAGGTTTTTTACCGATTATGGTCCTTGGGGCCGACCGGACATGGCGCTTTTCCTTTTCGCGGATGCGATCCTTCACGACCGACCCATCAATGTTTTTAATTATGGAAACATGCGGCGGGATTTTGCCTATATCGATGATATCGTGGCCGGTACGGTGAGCGCCATCGAGAAACCGGCGCCCTACGAGATTTTCAACCTGGGAAACTCCGATTTCACATCCTTAATGGATTTCATCGGGGCCATTGAATCGGAGTTGGGAAAAAAGGCGGAAAAGAACATGCTTCCCATGCAGCCGGGAGACGTGGCTGAAACATCCTCTGACATTACGAAATCACGCGAAATCCTAGGATTTTCTCCGAAAACCCCGCTGAAAAAAGGCATCAGGGCCTTCATCGCCTGGTATCGGGAGTATTACGGCGTCTAAGCAATGTTTCAATAAAGCGATTTTACCTCCGCAAGTACAAAGGAACTGCGCGTGGCATTCACTCCCTTGGAATTGAACACATCTTTGAGAACGACTTGAGAGTAGTGTTCCATATCCCGTGCAACAATTTCGAGCATCAAATCAACTTCCCCGGACACCGCAAATACACTGACAACCCCCTCTATTTTTGCAAGATTGGTCGCCACTTCTTCCCAACCCACATCCGCTTCACGGACGACACCGCAGTAGGCCCGAACGGAAAGCCCAAGTTTTTGTCGATCCGTCAGGACACGATATCCTAAAATGATCCCCTCCCGTTCCAGTCGCGCAATACGCCTTGAACAACTTGAATGGGATAGGTTTACAAGTTGTGAAACGTCAATATTGGAAAGCCGCCCGTTGGATTGCAGGGCCGCTATAATCTTTCGATCATAGTCATCTATTTTGACCATTCGCAAAACCTTTTCGTTTACGTTTTTGGAATTAATGCTTTCTGGCTACAATTAACATATATCATTCCTATTTGCAACATGTTTGAAATGTTCCATGATGAGCAATAACTATTTGCAAATAATTAATTTTGAAATTACGTTTATGCTCATAATTAGGAGGCGGCTATGAGACAAAACGACCCATTATTGAGGAAAAAAGAGAAGCGCCACTATGGGTGGGTCATAGTGCTTACCGGCATGGCTGTTCTTTTTTCGTGTCTGGGTCTGGGTCGCTTTTCATTGGGGATGCTTCTGCCTTCAATGGGGCTCTCTCTGAAGATGAACTATTCACAGATGGGACTCATCGGCACCGGTAATTTTGTCGGATATATGATTTCCGTTGTGTTGGCCGGTTTTATCGCGCGGAGAATCGGTGCCCGCTGGACCATTTCCATGGGGCTGGCATTGGTGGGTGGCTCCATGGTGCTCATCAGTTGCGCCACGGGATTTGTCGAAGTGATGTCTCTTTATGTGGCAACCGGAATTGGATCGGGCTTGGCCAATGTACCTTTGATGGGTTTGGTTTCCCATTGGTTCTTAAAAAGCAACCGGGGGCGGGCCGCCGGCATCATGTTGTCGGGGAACGGCATCGCCATCGTGTTTACGGGCCTGCTGATCCCATGGGTGAATGTTATTGAAGGGAGTGAAGGCTGGCGCACGGGATGGTTGACCATCGGCATCATCTCTCTTTTGATTGCGGCTGTGGCCGCATTTTACCTCCGAAACAAACCCGCAGAAAAAGGCCTCGCTCCTTTGGGTAAAGCAGCCACGGTACCGAAATCCTCCATTTCGGAACCCGGGAAAAGAACTGAATCCAATAAATGGGCCATGGTTCATTTGGGGAGCATTTATTTCTTTTTCGGGGCCACATATGTGGTTTACGCCACATTTATCGTCACCACTCTGATCAATGAGAGAGGTTTCGGGGAGGAGACGGCCGGTAGCTTCTGGGCCGTTGTGGGTGGCCTTTCGATTTTCTCCGGTCCTTTGTTTGGGTGGCTGTCTGATCGGCTGGGTCGAAAAGCGGGCATGATGCTGGTGTATGCACTATTTACCGTTTCCTACGTGATGGTGGCCGCAGATCTTCCGGATCTCTTCTTATATGCCTCCATCGCCATATTCGGTCTGGCGGTGTGGAGCATTCCCACCATCATGTCCGCAGCCGTGGGAGATTACATGGGACCTGTTCAGGCTGTGAGGGCTTTTGGTCTCATCACTTTGTTTTTCGGTGCCGGGCAGATTACAGGGCCTGCCGTGGCGGGATTTCTGGCGGATATTAACGGAACGTTCAGCATGGCTTTCTGGCTTTGTGCGGTGTTAACGGCAAGTGCGGTGGTGCTGACGTATTTTCTGCGGCCACCTTCCGTGAGTGAAGATTGAACTGGAGAAAACATGGATGCATGGAGCTAATTTCGTGAATCGTTTGACAGAACATTTTTTGAGGTTTTAGCATATGATGCCTTCTTCTTCGGCCAGGTCAACAATCCTCTCAGAGGGCTTGAGCGCCGGATGGCCCATCTGCCTGGGCTACCTGCCCATCGGTACCGCATTCGGTGTTTTGGCGCAGAAGGCGGGGCTGACACCCCTTCAGATCGGTCAGATGTCCATCATGGTATTTGCCGGCAGCGCCCAATTCATTGCGGTCTCCATGCTGGCCGTCGGAGCATCGGCACCGGCCATCATAACGACCACTTTTGTGGTGAACCTGCGCCACGTGCTCATGAGTTCAGCCTTGGCCATCCATTTGCGGACGGTTCACCGGGGTTTGCTCGCCCTGTACGCCTATGGTGTAACGGACGAGAGCTTTGCCGTCAATATGCCGCGGTTCAATGAGGGTTCCTGGAGTATCTCCCGTGCCCTGGTGGTCAACCACGCTGCAAATTTGGTCTGGTTCATCAGCACCGTTGCGGGCGGCATCGGCGGTCGGTTTATTCCTGAAGGGGCCTTGGGCATCGATTATGCCCTCATCGCCATGTTCATCTGCCTTCTCATCTACCAAATCAGAAAGTTGATTCACCTGTTAACGGCCATGATTGCCGGGTTAACGGCCGTTGGCCTGGCCTTGATGATTCCGGGCAATGTCCATATTGTCATCGCTTCCATTACCGCCGCCACATTGGGAGTGATCATCCAGCGGAAGGTGAAGGGGGCCAATCCGACCCATGGTTGACTATCTACTCCTCCTTCTGGGGATGGGTCTGGTGACCTATCTGCCCCGCTGGCTTCCCCTTCATTATCTCTCCCGACGATCCCTTCCGGAATGGTTTATCCAATGGCTGGAACTGATACCGGCTGCCATTCTCAGTGCTCTGTTGCTGCCGGCCCTGGTCCTGGACGGGGAGCCCCGAATGCTCGACCTGTTGCGGCCGGAGTTTTGGGTGGCCCTGCCGACCTTTATTTTTGCCTGGTGGACGCGATCATTGGGTGGGACGGTGGTGGTGGGGATGCTGCTGTTCTGGTTGGCGGGATAGGTGGATCCCATGCGGTTCACCTGGTGGGGGTGATCCGATGAAAATTCCTTTCTATTTCAATCTTAGCCTTTGTTTTCCGTGAATGGTTATTGCCAAAACCCTTGACTTGAGATTCCATTGTGGCTACACTATTTTAAGAAGTGGCTACATATGGGAGGTGAAATATTATGATCAGTGCGGGAATCAGGCATGTCAAGAACAATCTGAGCAAACTTCTGGCCCAGGTGAAAGCCGGGGAAGAGATTGTGATTACCGAAAGGGGGCGGCCGATTGCTCGAATGATAGGCGAGGAAAAGGGGGATAAATCCATGCGTGCCGCTCTCGCCCCACTGGTTCAGAAAGGGCTGATCACTCTGCCCAACAGGCATCTTTTGAAAGACAATATCTCTCCCGTTGAGATTTCCGGAAAGCCCGTTTCACAGATGGTAATTGAGGATCGACGGTGACTTGCGGATGATTCTATATCTGGACACAAGTGCATTGGTGAAACGTTATTTTCGGGAGAGCCAGTCCGATGAGGTCCTTTCGCGGTGGCGATCTGCGACCCAAATCGTCACGTCTTTTGTCACTTATGCCGAGACCATGGCTGCCATGTATCGAAAGAAGCGGGATGCAGATCTTTCAGAAGCATTAATTGGGAAGATAGCGTCATCTTTTCGGTTGGATTGGAAGAGTTTCATTCGCGTAGAGGTCAACCAGGAACTCAACGGCTACATTGATCATGTGGCACAAACACATCCCTTGAGGGGCTTTGATGCAATCCACCTAGCATCGGCACTGGTGGTACAGGAGAGAATTCCTGAAGGTTTCCTGTTTGCGTGCTTTGATGAAAGGCTTGTGCAGGCCGCTCATGTGGAGGGTCTTGAAACTTTTCCAGGCAAAGGGCTCAGGTCTGCCGTCGACGCTTAAGACATCTGACCATGATGTTGTCTCTTTTGTGTATTACAGATCATCTGAGTGTTTGAATACTCAATATATCCCATTTTGACGGCTGAAAAGCGGTACGCAATATGTGGTATCCGGTCTCCCGCACTCAAAGTGGATGTCTTGATAGCTCGCAGTTTAAACTAGAAGTAGCCCTGCTGAACCGTAACCCTTTTTCAATCGTGTTAATGTTGTTCGGTTAGGAATACAACCTTACTTATCGTATGCAATGAAAACGTTGGATTAGGAATCAGATGACCCTCGCTATCTGTTGGACTGCGTCCCACCCCATCCTTCAAACGCAACCCAAAAGCTATTTCAACATTTCCCCGTAAAAGGTTTACTATAATCAAAAAAAGCTCTCATTTTTCACTTAGAATCACTATTAATGTGGCCGACTATTCCCTTCCAAATGTTCACTTAAGGGCCTTATGACTTTCCAGCGATGAGGCTAATAAGTCTTCCTAAAAGGCCTCCTAATGCTGGCACGCCCCGCCTGTCAAAAGTTACCATATTAGCAATAATTTGGCAGTGCATAAATACTTATTATAATATTGTCATATATTTAAAGTAAAAAAATCTAAAGTCGTTTTTGGTGGAAAGGATTTCAATTTTGCATCTTCAGCCAGTAATCGTGAGGTTGGAAATTCTCAAAAAGAAGCCACTTTCAGAAAATTATTACTGTAAAATTGAGAGCAAAAACACATTTAGAGCTGGCAAGTAAGTCTAAATTGTTTCGCTATTATGAAATTTTTTTTATTGACTTTTTAAGAGCTCTTCCATATATGTCACGTTTTGGGTGTACTGAATCTGGGAGATATCCGGATGGTAACTGCTGCGACGAATGAAGCTTAATCCGCCTTATCAAGTTTCGGTCCAGACGCTGATAGCAATTAGGAAAGGGCCAAAACCCAAACGGGCAACCGATGAGTGCATAAACCAGCAAATCAACGATTGATGGGAAATATGCCTTG
Organism: Desulfatiglandales bacterium; assembly: GCA_963663335.2. Classification (GTDB taxonomy): domain Bacteria; phylum Desulfobacterota; class DSM-4660; order Desulfatiglandales; family Desulfatiglandaceae; genus NaphS2. The sequence continues at coordinate 1,399,977 of CAXXLN010000003.1, forward strand.
ACAGGAAACTCTGAGATCATACAAGTGCCACGGTTTTAGCTCGCGACCCGCTTCACTTTTACCCCGCCCTTTCCACATTACAGGAGGTAAGAAATTATTTACACTACATTATTTACCCGGATCCGCAAAACATTCGTATTGACGGCACTACTTGGGATAGCATTGTATCCCTGTTTACCTTCTGCCCAAGCCGAGGAAAAAAAGATACCTCCGGAAGCCAAACCAAGGCCTCCAATCCAGATCGGGCAAGGCCCGTTGGAGCAGATCAATAAATATTTCAGCACCCAGTCCATAACGTATAGCGACGGAACAAGTCTCGTCAAAGAAATAATCAATGGCCCGCCGACTCCTCCCCCGGGCTACGAGCTTGAGCGCTTGCCCGTCGACCTGCCCGACCCCAACCCGACAAGGGGCACCAACACCATGACCGTTCCCGCTTTTAACTGGGTCTTCGGATGCTCTTCGGTTTCCGGCGCCATGATCGCCGGCTACTATGACCGGAACGGGTTCCCGAATATGTATACCGGGCCCACCGATGGGGGGGTCATGCCGTTGAATAACAGCTCATGGCCGACCTGGTCGGATGGGTACAAAACGTATCCGAATCTTCCGTTAGCCGCCTCCCATAACGGGGTTGACGGAAGGACGACCCGCGGTTCCATCGACGATTATTGGGTTAAGTATGGGAGTTCGGCTCAGGACCCCTATATTACAAACGGTTGGACGCAGCACACCTGGGGGAATGCGATTGGCGATTATATGAAGACCAGTCAGTCCGCCTATGGCAGCACTGATGGGTCAACAAGTTTCTGGAACTATAATTCAGCAAGCCAATTAACCTGTAATGCTATGGAGACGACTTCATCCGATGGGCATACCCTAAGCTGGAATGATGGAACTTACGGGAGAAAACTTTTTTACGAAGCCAGGGGGTATACCGTTACCACCTGTTATAATCAACCAACAGATAATAGATATGCCGGAGGATTTTCATTTGCCCAGTACAAGGCGGAGATCGATGCCGGCCGGCCTGTAATGCTTAACCTCGCGGGACATACCATAGTCGGTGTCGGCTATGACGATACCGGTAATACGGTCTATATCCATGACACCTGGGACTACAGCAATCACACCATGACCTGGGGGAGCAGTTATTCAGGCATGGAGCTTCTATCGGTCAGTATCGTCAATCTTCAGCCTACAGCGGCATGCACCTATTCCATTCTCCCGGCAACTCGCTCCGTGAGTGGAGCGAGCGGAAGCGGGAGTGTATCGGTTACGGCGTCCGACAGTACCTGTGCATGGACGGCAACGAGCAATGCGGCATGGATCACGGTGACCTCCGGGAGCAGCGGCACGGGGAACGGGACGGTGGGCTATTCATATGCGGCACTATCACCCTCTACATGTTCTGACGTTCCAAACGGAGGTTTTGAATCGGGACAAACCGTGTGGACGGAATATTCTTCCGGCGGATGGGATTTGATCATTAATTCCGGTTTCCCGGGCACGGTCATACCCCATAGTGGTTCCTGGGCTGTTTGGTTGGGAGGTGATTATGACGATACCAGTTATATCCAGCAACAGGTGACGGTTTCGTCCAGTTGTCCCTACTTGACGTTTTACCATTGGATAGCATCAGCGGATTCTTGCGATTATGATTACGGTTACACTCGCATCAACGGAACCACTGTGGATACGGTCGACCTTTGCTCATCAAACAACACCGATGGATGGGTGCAAAAATCAATCAACCTGAGCGCCTACGCCGGTCAAACCGTAACCCTGCAAATCAGAACCGAAACAAACGGAAGTTTAAACAGTAATTGGTTTATCGATGATGTTTCCTTCCAGAGTACGCTCGGTGCAACCCGCGGAACGGAAAGAACGGGGACGATCACCATCGCCGGGAAGACCTTCACCCTCACCCAGACATCCAGTTACGCGTGCCCCGACTGCCCTGGAAACGGCGTGATTACCAATGCCATATACCATACAGACACCACCTGCTCCTGCTCCAATGCCACGGCCATTACATTAGGGAGCGATGTAACAGTTGAAAACGGTGCGACCGTTACCTTTACAGCACCGAAAGTTACGGTCCAACCTGGATTCCATGGTGCAAATGGTTCCACAATTTACATAAAACAGTAGTGAAAAGGGTATTTTGGAATAGGCAATTTATGGAGAGGGACGGTTACGGATTACACGGTCCTTTTGTCGGCAGGATTGGCCTGTCGCCAATTAAGTAAAATCGTCAGGTGGCTTCTGGCACGGAGTCACCACCTCCCCACCAGTTTTGTACCCTATGAGGTTTTACATAAACAGCGATTCAGGGCTTCTTGTGCACGGAGATATTACTTAGATACATGTAATAATGAGTATCTTTATGTGAACCCTCTCCAACTTATGGCTTGTAATGCTTTATGCGTCTCATGAGGTCAACTCCACTATTTCTGTCTGAATTATATCACAATCGATTTTTCGCAGCCGAAGGGTTATGATATTATCACTGGGAGGGGAACGGATTGACGGTCGAGAGATGCATGAAAGTGACAGTTTTCTGGGTTACAAAGACGGGTATATCCAACGTATTTGGATCATTGGAGCCAGCGCTTTCAACGGACAAGGTATCGGCGCCACCCTGAAAGAGTGTCTGAAAATGACCCTTCACTCCCTCCAAAGCGAATTGGAGTAGTATTAATATCAGCATATTTTATCTTTACAATTTAATTAAGTTGGGAGTAATATCGAAAAATAGCAAGTATACTGCTTGTTCGAATGGAAGGTCCAATACCTAAAAGATATGGAAATAGACCAACTTATAGAAATTGTCTCTAAGGGCGGAAAAGTCAGGACAGGGGTCAATGTATACAACAAAAGGGGTGCGCTTCTTTTAGGAAAAGATGTACTGGTCGACAATGAAAACCCCTTGATTGCCATTAAAGAACATGGCGTGTACGATTTAGAAATAGATCCGGAAACAAAAGGCGGAGTATGGGATCAAACAGATCAGGCCGTACCGCTGAAGCCGGATGAGGAAATACAGTTTTTCGATGAACAACCACTGGAAATAGATGATGTAGAGATCAGAATTCGGTACATCGAAGAAATCAGAAAGGAGGCCGAAAACAAATACAGGAATGCAAAGGCCAGCATCAAAAAGGCTATTTTTCAAATGAAGGAAAATGGAGGAAGGCTTGATGTTGAATTGGTGGAAGATACGGTTTCAGATATTTTCAATTTTTTGCAGCAGGAAAATACGGGTTTTTCATGTCTCACAAAAGACATCTTCTCATATGACGATTATCTGTACAGTCATTCCGTCAATGTTTGTACCGTCGGAACGGCCATCCTGAATTATTTCAATGATCATTTCAGCAAGATCGTTAACAACTATTTTTCCTCGCTTTCTCTGGGAGAGATCGCAACGGACGACATAGGTGACGGAAAATTTTACATCAATTATCAGCCTTCGGAATTAAGAGATATGTCAATGGGTTTTTTTCTTCACGATGTTGGAAAGGTGATGATTCCGGATGGTATATTGAATAAAGAAGGACCTCTGGAACCTCATGAATTTGAAATTGTCAAAACACACTCCTACGAAAAAGGTCGTTACGTCCTCAAGAAAAGTGGCATCAAGAATGCAATCGTTGAAAACATCATGGTTAATCATCACGGTGCGTTGTTTAAAGGCGAGCAACGGTGTTATCCCACCGAAATGCTTCCCATTGAAGTCCCGCCTTACGTGAAAATAGCAAAGCTGGCGGACATCTATGATGCCATGACAAGCAAAAGATGTTATAAAGACGCCTTTAATCCCATCAATGTGGTCACCAGTATTTTCCGTACCTATGCAAAGAAAGACCCTTTTTTAAAAATCGTCTTGCATTCATTTGTAAAAGTTATTGGCATATACCCTCCCGGCAGTATCCTTGTTTTACGTAATGGGCAAATGGGTTTTGTCCTTTTGAGTGAAGGTCCTATTATCATTCCGTTCACCGATACCGACGGGGAACCCCTTTCAAACAAGCCTGACCCCATAGATCTCGGAAGGGTTGACATAGAGTTGTCGCCTGAAATTCAGGTTGATAAACGCAGGCCCTTAATGGCTCCCACGGAAGTCTTTGACTTGTTACCCTCCTATATAAGAGTATTGCTCCAATTTGAAGCATAGCCTCCTGGGGTATGCTGAAATTTTCGATTGCCCAGGTTAAGTCATGATCCAAGACAATAAAGCTCCAAACCCTGTTCGTCCCAGCGGCTGACGTGGCTTTCTACGGTGGCGCTGGAGCTTCTGGCCTCACTGGCCTGTGGCGGCTGCCATCGTTGCGGGCGGTGTGTTCAATGTTCTGAGGAGTTTCAATTCCCAACATTTGCCCTTCAGCCAGATCAGTCCATTTATGGGCCTTGAAAAGTCTCTGACCATTCTGGGCAGCAGCACCCAGGCCATCCTGGGTGTGGGCCTTGTGCTGGTGGGTTTCGGGCTGATCAGAAAGCTAAGCACTTGGACGATTAGACCGGGAATTTGATAGCGTGACTGCTTTACAGCATGGTGCAATCTCAGGACTCCTTACCTCCAGGAAAATCAAATGGCACCTTGTCTGGGATTTGAGCTGGAAAAACCCCCTATTTGATAGACAAGTTGCATGTCAGTGCCGGGGTATTTTACCTTGGCATGATTGAGATGTTCAAACAGCTGTTCAAGGGCTCTATTGGCCGCCGGTCTAGAAGCGTTGTGCACCCTTACATTCAGGCGATTTTTTTCAGGTTCGGGAAGGATATCGGCTTCTGTCACAAAGAGATCCTGAAGCAGACGGCGAGCTGTACTTGGGTTCACTGTGGGACCGCTAATCAATCCCAACATTGCTGTTTCAGCACGATAAGCAATCATTCGGATGGTGTCCATCAGGCGCTTCCTTCCCGGAAGTAAACGCAAGAACTTGTCTTTGTGTTCAAGCGCACCCCATGTAATATGCTTTGGTGTTTCTTTGAGCTCTGCTTTTAATTTTTCCAGTTGATGTTCGTAGTTTTCGATCTCCTCTAACAGATCGGCCTTTTTCTTGAGCCACTTTAAATGCTTGGCGGGCTTTTCTTCGGGTTCAGGATGAAGTGTTAACTCCGCAAAACGAGCACGCCGATATCGAAGCTTGTTCTGCAAGGAGTTCCGGGATCGATTCAACTCTCGCCAAGCAGGATTCACCACCTTTTCGGTCTCAGGAAACTCAGTGGTCCCATATTCCAAAACAACATCAATATCAAAATGTTGCATCATGTAGTTGAAAAAGTTTTCCTGAGACCATCGGCTGAACATGCGGGCTGCCAGTTGGGTATGAGGCAGGTCGAAGGCCGTGCTGACAAGACTGGTCTGGTGACCTGACTCCGTCAGTTTGCGGACTTCTCTCATCCAGATGGCATTTTTGCCGGAACCCACATAACTGCCCAGTTCGCAAAGATGCATATCTATGACTTCACCGGCCGGCATGGCCACTTGGTGGTTGTTGAACCACTCTTCCGGCCAGGGGTCTCCCGGATGCTTGTGATAGGTCAGACAGCCGATACGATGGTTGCGCCACATTTCAGCAAAAAACGATGGACTGTAGCCTTCCCGGTCAAAAACCAGAATAAATCGACATAACCAGGGGTTTTCGTCCAATTCCTGATCGCTTGGTTGACCGGGAACGTCATTGAGCAACCGGGGGACAATATCTTTCCTTAACGTTTCGAGTAATCCCGGATCGATGGTCTTTTCGATCACAAAAAACGGACGGCCGATAGAATCATTGACCCAGTAATCGGTGATACCTCTCAAACAAAGGCGCTCACGGGAAACGTAACGACGAGGCAGTTGCGTCAAACCACCGTTGTAGACACGCACATGTCCGTCGATATAAAGAGCACCCACTGATTCAGGTTCCAATTCCATCCAGTATTTGCCCAAATGGGCGGCCCAGCGCTCTGCACCGTCATTGGCACTCAATTCACTCATTTTCTTGCGCAGACAACGGACTTCGGGAATTCGATCCAACCCCAGCAGTTTTCCAAATTCTCCAGGGGCATGTCCTCGAAGTTTTTCTGTTGTCTTAATTCTGCACAAAGCCATCAGCGCAAGGAGGAGCAGCACATGATAAATCGTATAGTAACCGCTAACCATACCTAGAAACTGCTCTGCCCCATGCAGCAAACCATTGGCCAGAAGTGCTGGAATCGCACACAGTACACCCCCTTTGGGGACATCCAGGCAGGATTCAAAATGAATCGTGGCTCCCATAGATTTCCCCAGGGATGCCAGAACTCGCTCCTCAACCCGGGTACAGGCAACTCCCATACCTTCAGAAGCCGCTCTATCTACAACGGTACGCGACGACTTACTGATGACGGTCTCCTGAGTCCCGGGTTCCGATAACCGACCTGCGCCTATCGCTTTGCGAATGGTGTCATACTTAACATTCAACTCCGAAGAAACATCAACCCTGCTGTAACCCTCATCAAGCAAGCCTTGCGCTTTTTCAATCACTTCCGGGGTCAATACATTACCACCCCGACGTCCAGGACGTTTCTTGAAAAAGGCTTCAATGCCACCTTTCCGAAGTTTATTGACCGATCGAATAACACTGTTCTTGCTTACGCCGAAGGTCTTTATTATCTGGATCTGACGACAAGCGCCTGCTTCAATCAGCTGACCAGTAATTATCTTGAAGAGTAGATGGTCTGTTTTCTCATGGCTAAAAATCGGATAAGTGCCAACAAAATATGTCCACCGATCTTCATCACGGTAGACACTTACCAACTGGTTGATTTCTGTTGCTCCTTTTGGGATTATGGGTAATATCAGCTGTGGCATGGGACCTTTCCTTTCTTTTTTTATCAGAAATATCATGCAAAAGGTGCCATGCCTACTTTCCGGTTGCAACTACTTTTTTGGATTCATCAAGAAGACGTCAACTATATGAAATTAAGAGGGGTTTTTGCACGCCTTCCTTGAAAAAACCTAAGCAGAGATCAAGAGTCCTGAATCTATCGAATTGCGATCATAAGGCTTCTCGATATCTATCGATTGATGTTGAAGTCACGAGCAGCGGTGCCAAAATATAAGCGCTGAACAATCGCTTTGTGGAACGATTCGATTTACACTGGATACAGAGGCGCCCTAATCGGTGATATAGGGCGGACATTGCAAGTTGAGATGGAGTGTAACATTTGAGGGTACTGTCAGATATCAAAGAAAGCCTGACCATGTTGTTTCATTTCTCAAGGCCAAAATCATCTATCGTAAAGAGATTGATGGAAGCCCATTTTTTTTCTTGACAGAAGGTGTTTTTTATCGTTCCGTGAACTGCGGCTATTCTTGCCAAACCTTTAAACTCTATCCATGAGGTTACCCAATGAAAAAACACCTCAAAATGTGCGTGTCTTTCTCCTAATGGGCATAGTTTGCCTGTTGGGAGTTCAAATCTTTTTCTATATATAGCCAAATCTATCGTGAAATGGGGACGAAAAGCCATGGACTGTAACACCTAGTCCAAGCAACTTGAAATCCAGATTCTTCACAGACTGATCGAACTGGTGAATGAAATATTTGAAATGGAGGTATGCGGTTATGAAAATAAACATTGCCGTTTCCGCAATCCGTTGGCAAATGTTGGCTTTTTTCTTTCTACTGTGGAGTTCCCCCTGTTGGGCTGCGACCTATTACGTGCGTACGGATGGGGGTACGGCCGACCAATGCACGGGGTTGTTCGATGCGCCTTATCCAGGCTCAGGAACCAATCAGGCCTGCGCATGGTCCCACCCCTTCTGGGCGTTAAACGCTTCCGGCAACTGGAAAATAGCTGGGGGTGACACAATAACCATTGAACCGGGGAGCTACAAAATGGGGTTCGGTGCCCCCAATACTGGATGGTGTGACGAATGGGGCGCTTATGAGTGCCACCTTCCGCCGCTTCCTTCAGGTCCGGATGTGAATCATCTCACTCGTATCGTCGGAGCGGGCTGGGACGAAGGATGCAGTAATCCGCCCGAGTTGTGGGGCTCAGAGCGGCCATGGCAGATTCTAAGTCTGGACGGGACGTCCAACGCGATCATCGGGTGTCTGGAAATCACGGACCACTCAGGGTGTGTGGAGGACCATGCAGATCCCGCTATTCGCTGCGAAAGAGATACCCCTCCTTTCGGGGACTGGGCCGCTGCGGGGATATACGCAGCGGACTCATCTAATGTAATCCTTTCGCACCTCAACATACACGGACTGGCCTGGGCCGGGGTACATGCCGGTAGGCTTTCGAACTGGACGGTGGAAAACTTACGGATTGCGGCCAATGGCGGGGTCGGTTGGGATGGCGATATCGGGGAGAGTGCCAATACTGGCACCCTGACCTTTCGCAATCTTACAGTGGAATGGAACGGCTGTGCGGAGAGTTATCCTGAGAAAACACCGTACGGTTGCTGGGCACAGTCGGCCGGCGGTTATGGCGACGGGGTGGGATTAAACACTACAGGGGGAAACTGGCTCATTGAGGATAGTATCTTTCGGTACAACACCTCGGACGGCCTGGATATGCTCTACGTTCGCCTGGACCCCTCTAACATCGAGATCAAGAGAACACAGGCCTATGGAAATGCGGGAGACCAAATCAAGGTCAATGGACCCACACAGATTGAAAACACCCTCATGGTAAGCAACTGCGGCTTTTTTGAGGGAAAATCCTTCACCTATCATGTAGACAATTGTCGGGCCGGTGGCAGCGCCTTGGCCCTCAACCTGAGAAGGGGAAACCAGGTTTCGTTGATCAATTCCACGATTGCCGGACAGGGGGATTGCCTCTGTCTCGTCGAATGCGACAGTGGGGATTGCGACGGATCCGAAACCCTTATCGTGCAGAACAACATCTTCATGGGATACCCTGATTTTGGGGACCCTTCGGACAGGGCTTGCTACATCTGGTTCGAGCCGGCCGTCTTTGGCGCGATCAACACGGATTCCAATGTGGTCTTTAACACTAAGATCGGGAATGTGGGGCTTTCCGCCCATGACCTGACCCAGGATCCGCTGATTGTAAACTCAAACTTGGATATGTTTAACGGACATCTTCGAAAAGACAGTCCCGCTGTGGACAGTGGTCTGGCAGCGGGGAGCCTGGGAGGCCTGATCCCGAGCCAGGACATTGAAGGCATCAGTCGTCCACAGGGGACCGGCGTGGACCGTGGTGCCTATGAGTATGTGGAAATTCCCGTCCCCGACATAAAAGCGAACGGTCAGGATGGTTCCATTACGGTTTCGCCGGGCGCCTCCGTTTCAATTAAGGTGAGCCTTAATTCAAACAACGTCTCCGGCCATAGTGCCGACTGGTGGGTGGCAGAGTCTGCGCCCGGCGGGGTTTTCTATCATTTTGATCTGTCAGCGGGGTCGATGGTTCTAGGTCTCTTGCCAACATATCAAGGGCCTCTGTTTAACCTCGGTACTACACAGCTCTTGAACACCTCTGATTTGACGATTGGCGCTCATACTTTCTATTTTGGTGTTGATTTGAATATGAATGGCTCCCTGGATATGGATGCTATACATTATGACAGCGTGAGCATTAATGTAACCGCCCCATAGTCTGCTGGAGCGATAAAATCCGTGATAATAGGAAATATAACCTTTGCCTGAATAATTGTGTTTGATGTGAACGACCAAAAAAAAGGCATCTCCCATGAAACGGGAGATGCCTTGAATGGCCTTAAGACGCAGGCTAGGCTACAGTCACGTTTATAGCAGACGGACCTTTCGGACCCTGCTCGATGTCAAAGGTCACACTCTCACCATCATTGAGAGATTTGAACCCGTCTGCATTGATTGCGCTATGATGCACAAACACATCCGGTCCATTCTCCTGCTCGATGAATCCAAAACCTTTTTGGTCATTAAACCACTTAACAGTTCCATTTGTCATGATATCATCCTCCTTCCGAAATATTTCAATGTCACAAACTGAAGGATGATAGTGTTTAACTAACTGATAATCCCAGCAGAAAGAAACTATCCCACCAAATTATGGTAGAATTTAATTGATTGTTTACTATAAAGACCTTTATACGGAATAGCAAGCTGAATATTAATTTATTTATAAGGCTTTGTTTATAAAAAAACATAAACTTTATAGAAAGATCGGTTTGGGGCTAACCGCTAAAATGAGCTATCCAAATGACAAAGCCTTTGAAATCAGACCGTTGCCAAAGTACATGGACTTCGATTTTGACCTAAAAAGCCCCGGTCAGTAAAAAGTGAAGAATTGATCTGGCAGCCTTGCGGAATCTTGATGAATGTGCAACGCTAACTTAATGCAAGTAAGTGCGCGTTTAGAGGAGAACCAAAACATGAAAGATTGGAAATGGGGGAAGTCAGCTCTTTTGATGAGTAAGGAAGAAAAAATGAAAACAACAAAACTTTTGATCATCCTGTGTGTTTTTCTAGCGACTTTTCTGATTGGTGGGATTGCCTTGGCTCTTGACGCACCGGCCTTAACAGTAGCGGTCACCGGTACGACTGTTTCACTTTCCTGGACATCGGTAGCAGGTGCATCTGGATATACTCTATATTATGCCCCGTACCCGAAGGCTAGCCCGATCGGGAATATTCCTACGGGAGACAAGACGTCCATGTCTGCCAGTCTTCCGGATGGTTCCGATTTTTACGTTGCTTTGCAGGCTTATAACGGTGTTGGGAGCAGCGGTTATTCAAATATCGAACGTGCGACTGCAACACAGATCACCCCTCCCGCATCGGCGGTTAAACTTATTTTCATTCACCACTCAACAGGCGGGAACTGGCTTGCCGAGTCAAATACAGACCAACCTTACGGTGAATTGGGGTCCACTTTGATGACCAATAACTATTTTGTCAGCGCAACAAATTACGGGTGGGGCCCCTACAGCATTGGTGATTCGACAGATATCCCCAATTGGCCCGAATGGTTCACCGGTGCCGACAGCGCAACGATCCTTACGGCGCTTTTTAACGAAAACGATCAGAATGTGGGCGACTTCGGCTCTTGGCCTCGCCTGACGACCGATCCAGGGGGCGAGAACAGAATCATCATGTTTAAGTCGTGTTTTCCAAACTCTGATCTATTTGGAGAACCCGACGACCCGCCGGCCTCGGAAGTGTCCGATCAATATACTGTCAGTAATGCCAAGGCGGTCTATAATAATCTGCTGACCTACTTTCAAACCCGCCAGGACAAGCTATTCATCGTCATCACCGCCCCGCCGCAGAATCGAAATGATTATGCCTCAGGCTACCAGACGCCAGACCACCGCGCGGCGAATGCCCGCGCTTTCAACAATTGGCTGATCAATGACTGGCTAAAAGGATATGCATATAACAATGTTGCCGTGTTTGACTATTTCAATGTCTTGACCGCCACAGATAACCATCACCGATGGTACAACGGAGCCGTTCAGCACGTTATTAACACAAGTTACAACTTTCCGGCCTATCCCACCGGAGAATGGAACAGCCATCCCAACACCACCGGACAACTGAAAGCGACAACTGAATTTGTGCCACTTCTGAACTATTACTATAACAGATTCATTACCGCTACCTCATCTACCTTGTATGTCAGCAGCAATGGACAATGCGGTGATCCGGGCCCTTGTTATTCTACCATACAGGCGGCGCTTGATGTGGCGGAAGCCGGAACAATTATCAAAGTGGCTGACGGCAAGTACCCAGAGGCGCCAGAGTGGAAGATAGCGGGGACGGTGACAATTAGCGGGGGCTGGACCTCCACGTTCACGGAACAGGCGGGGGCAACAGAGATGTATGCTCCGCGTGCGACAGGAGGGGGGAGCGTTAAGTTGCTGCCCATCATCCGGGTGGTTGCCCCTTAACATAAAAAGGATTGGGGGGAGGAAGATCTGGAAATATCCCTGATAAATGATGTCCTAAAACACCTTGGCCATCAAGGGAATGGCCACGAAGGCGCCCAGAGAACTTCCCAGGTTTGTCAGTACCACAATGAGCAGGATCCGGGTGATCTTGTTTTTCCAAAACCCCTTCACGGAAACGATATCCTCCGGCAGCCGTTCAAAGTCTTTCACCTTCGGTTTAACGAGAAAGACCTGAACCAACCCAGCCACCCAACCTGCGGCGATCATGGGATTGAGCGAAGTAATGGGAGACGCTATGACGGCGGTAAGCACCGTCAGGGGGTGGGCCAGAGCAATTGTCGCGCCGATGCCCGCCAGAACGGCATTGGCCAGAACCCACCATTTGATCATGTCCGCCCCCGCACTGGCCCCCGCCATATAGAAACCGATAACGATCAACGCAATAACCAGTACGGGGATGCCCCATTTGAGCAAACCGACCCATTTCCCCTTGGGAGGAATCACTTCGAGTGCAGCGATGTCCACCGGTTTTTCCCAGTATTTTTTGATACCCGGAACATGGCCGGCACCGACCACGGCAACGATTTTTTTCCCGGGGGCGGTCCTGATTTTGTGAGCCAGGTATTGATCCCGCTCATCGATGAGCACCCGCTGCAAATCGGGCAGGGTCTTCCCCAGCTCGCTTAACAGGGTTTCGAGGACATCCTGCTGTTTCAGTTTCTCGATGTCCTCTTTTTCGATCTCCTCCACATCTCCCATGGAGATAATGAGTTGGAACAGGAGTTTGAATTTCGTCCAGAATCCCATGAGACGCCAGGTTCTGGAAAGGGTGGTTCGCACATCCCGGTCAGCCAGGTGAATCTCCAGATCCATATTCTTGGCGGTCTCGATGGCGCGAAGCATCTCCTGACCCGGCTTAATCCCCAGTTTCTTTCCGATTTTCTTCTGGAAAGAAGCCAGCATGAGGTTTGAAAGAAGGAGGAACGCTTTTTTTTCCTTAATCACCTTGATCAAGTCCGTTTCCTGCCAGCGGTTCTTGTCGGTCATGGCCTGGTATCTGGATTGACAAAGCTCCACCGCCACTGTGTCCGGTTTCTCTTCCTCGATCACACGCGCCACCAGATCCGCACTTTCTTCGGACACGTGAGCGGTGCCCACAAGGATGATTTCCTTATCTTCCACAAAAAGGTGATGTTTGTTGTGGTCTTCTATCATGCTGAACCTCAAAACGATTAAGAAAAAAGCCTCATAACACAAACCATAGCACATTCCAAGAGAGTTTTCGGCCTTTTATCGCTTTGTACTTGACCTAGGCCGTAATCTGTGTTCGAAAAAAGGCTTTTAAAACAACTCTGAGATAAAATAAATGTTCGGCAAGAAACAGATTCTGGCGGGATGGCTGATTGATGGGAGCGGAACTCCCGCGGAAGAAAACGTTCTGATAACAATTGAGAATGGCGTTTTCAAGGAAATCCGAAAGGCTGCTACAAACGTGATGATCTCTTCCGCCGTTGTGGATCTATCAGGGTGTACGGTGGTGCCGGGTCTGATGGACGCCCACGTTCATCTGTTCATGTCCGGTACCGTTGACCGGGAGAGGCGAAAAAGACAGCTGCGTGACGGTTTTGAGAGGATACGGAAAACCATTTCCCGTCATTTGGAACAGTTGATCGCCCATGGTGTGTTGGCAGTGAGGGACGGAGGGGACCAACATGGTTACACCCGGCACTACAAAAAATATTGCATGAAAGAGAAATATACTGCCATTTCCATTCATGCGGCGGGAAAGGCATGGCATAAACCGGGGAGGTATGGTAGCTTTGTAGGACGTGTACCGAAAGGTCGGCTGGCGGAAGGCATTTTGCGGGAAAGTGACGGCATCGATCATGTCAAGATTATCCAATCCGGTTTAAACAGTCTTAAATATTTCGGGAAAGAATCTTTGCCTCAATTTCAGTTAAGGGCTTTGCGGGAGGCGGTGGGTGCCGCTTCCAGTTTGGGGCTCAAGACCATGGTCCATGCCAACGGGAGGCTTCCGGTGCAAATCGCTCTTGAAGCGGGATGCAGTTCCATTGAACACGGGTTCTTTATGGGAGAAGAGAACCTGGCTCTTATGGCGGATAGCCGGGTTTTCTGGGTTCCCACTGCCTGTACCATGAAAGCGTACGGGAAATACGCCGGTGAAAGCGGGGGAGAGGGCCAAATGGCACTAAGAAACCTGGAACATCAACTGGAACAGATCGCTATGGCAAAAGCCTTTGGGGTCCCCATCGCCCTCGGAACCGATTCGGGCAGCATGGGGGTCTGCCATGGCAACGCTTTGGTGGACGAGCTGGGCTTGTTCCTGGATGCCGGGTTTTCCATTGAAGAGGCTATCAAATGCGCTTCCTTAAACGCTGCAACCTTGATGGGCCTGGATGGAAGAGGGCTCATCAAAAAAGGGATGCAAGCGGATTTTGTCGTGGCAAAAGGGCATCCGGCGGAACTGCCCGAAAGTTTGAAGTCCGTTTTTAAAATTCATGCGGGTGACCGGTTCTTATGATGCAACGATTACGCGAATATGGGTATTTTGCCGCGGTTTTGTGGGTGATGCTGCAGATGTTCTGGGGGTGCACGGTTTCGCAGTCTTCCAAAGGAATGGATGCGGATCTCGTGAGCAGAGAGAACCCGATTTTCGACAAAAGTTTTGAGAAACTTTCTTTTCGCGACATAGATCTCAAGAACATGTGGATTGAAGGGGGAATATCTGAGAACCGAGATAATGTGGTCATTCATAACAACACCTTTGCCGATGTTACCGAAAGCATTAAAGACGGCGTTGTCAATATCTATACGCGGAACCTGGAGGAAAAAGAAGCCCACGTAGGTGTGTCACCCAATGACATTATTCGAATCCCGTTGCTCTCCAATCTTTTTGATATTATACCCTTTAAAGTTCCCATTCCCTTTAGAAGCGAAGGCTTTAGCCTGGGTTCCGGTTTCATTATCAATGAACAGGGTTACATCCTCACCAACGCCCATGTGATCCATAATGCCACGGATATTCGCGTGGTTCTTTCGGAAGGGAAAAAGGAATATCCCGCCAAAATCGTTGGGGCTGATCACGTTACCGATACGGCACTCATCCGAATTGAACCGGATCATTTGCTGACTGTCTTGCCTCTGGGCGATTCGGACAGGTTGCGTATCGGAGAAATGGTGTTGGCCATTGGAAATCCTTTGGGGCTGAGGCATTCCGTCACGTCGGGCATCATCAGCGCGACGGAGCGGATTTCTCCCGGCCTTAATGAAAAACTGGTCGATTTTATCCAGACGGATTCGGCCATCAACCCCGGAAACAGCGGCGGCCCGCTGGTGAATCTTTATGGTGAAGTGGTGGGCATTAACACGGCGGTGGTAACCCAAGCGCACTCCATCGGTTTTGCCATACCCATCAATACCGTTAAAAAAGTGATGCCCATGCTGGTTTTGGGAAAAACCGAAAGAGGCTGGCTGGGGATTCAAGCGATTCCCCTTATGCCGGGCAAGGCCTTTGAACTGAAATATCCCCGTGAAGGCGGCGTTTTGGTGGTATCGGTGGAAAAGGGGAGCCCCGCGGAAAAAGCGGGCTTAAAATCCGATGATATCATCATGGGCTTAAATGGCCATCCCGTTGGCCGCTTTCTCCTGCTCAGACGGGAACTGCTTTCACTGAGGCCCGGCGTTCAACTGAGTCTGACGGTTTTCAGGGATGGTACCATACTGGAAGTGAAGGCGACCCTGGAGGAAAAGGGGAAAGGGAGTTAATACTGGTGTAATGAAAAACACTGGAGAGCTGAAAATGGAAATCACCGGAACGAGCAATCGGATTCTTGAAGTTAATCTCACCACAAGGGATGTGAAGGAGCTTCAGGTTGAAGAAAAAGACCGAAAGATGTACCTGGGGGCTAAGGGCCTTGGTCTGAAACTCCTCTACGACCGATTGACCCCGGGCATCGATCCGTTGGGCGAAGAGAATTATCTCGCTTTCATGATGGGGGTTTTCATGGGAACCGGTGCGCCCTGTTCCGGTCGTTTCGCCGCGTTGACCAAGTCCCCGCTCACCGGGATCATGCTGTCGAGTTCATGCGGGGGTCCTTTCGGCATGGCATTTAAGACCTCAGGCTATGACGGGCTTCTGGTGACCGGCCGGTCTGAAAGCCCGGTGGTTCTGATCATTGACGAGCAGGGTGTGACGTTTGAAGATGCTGCCCCTTACTGGGGCATGGACGGGGAAAAAACCCAGGAAGCGCTTCAAACCGACAAAAAATGGGGTATCCTGACCATCGGGATCGCCGGAGAAAACCGGGTTCCCATTGCCAATATCCGCTCCGGGGATCGATTCCTGGGTCGTGGTGGTATGGGAGCGGTGATGGGTTCGAAAAACCTGAAGGCCGTTGTGGCTAAAGGGGCAACGTACAAAATAATCCCTAACGACCCAAAACGATTTGATAAATTCAAGAAAAGAGCGACCGCCTATATTAAAAGGGACGTTACTTCCAATAACCTCCGCGACTTTGGTTCAAGTGCCAATGTGGACTGGTGCAATAAAGGGGGTATTCTTCCGGTTAACAATTTCAGTGGAGGAAGCCATGATACAGCCAGCCGGATATCCGGGGAAACAATGAAGTTTCAGTACAAGACACAGCACCACACGTGCAAACCCTGCACTATCCTATGCGGGCATAAGGGGACCCTTGAAGACGGAAGTGTGCATACAGTCCCTGAATACGAGACGGTGGGGCTTTTGGGGCCTAATCTGGGAATTTACGATCCGGGCCTCATAGTCCAGTGGAACGACCTTTGCGGGAGGTTGGGGATGGATACCATTTCCACGGGTGCGGTTTTGGGATGGGTGATGGAGGCAGGCGAGAAAGGGCTTCTGGATACACCCTTGCGCTTTGGTTCTCCTGAAGGGATAAAGAATGCCATTCAAGACATGGCGACTTGTAAGGGTTTCGGGGAGGAAATGTCTAGAGGCATCAGATGGCTGAGCGAAAAGCACGGCGGCCAGGAATTTGCGATGCAGATCAAAGGGCTTGAAATGACTGGCTATGATCCAAGAGGTTCATGGGGGCAGGGATTAAGTTTCGCTGTGGCCAACCGTGGTGCCTGTCATTTATCAGCTTACATTGTGAGTTTGGAAGTGCGACTTGGACTGCTGAATCCTTATACGCAACGGGCGAAGGCCAGGTTTGTCTGTTTTTTTGAAAACCTTTTCAATGTTATCAACTCTCTTCAGACCTGTATCTATACATCATATTCCTATGTTCTGGAACCGCCAATCGTGAAATATACCCCGAAATTCATGTTGAGACTGACCATGCAGTACATGCCGGCTGTGGCCATCATGCTGATGGATGTGTCCCTCTTTTCAAAACTTTACAGCGCTATCACAGGCATTCGAATGTGCCAGTGGGAGATGCTCAAAGCGGGAAGTCGTATTCACACCCTGGAACGGCTCATGAATACGCAAGAAGGTATTCGCAGAAAGGATGATTCGCTGCCCGAAAGGTTTTTGAAAGAGGGTCGAAGCTGCGATGACGCGCACCGTACGGTGCCTCTTTATGAGATGCTGGATGATTATTATAAACTTCGCGGCTATGACCATCAGGGCATTCCTTCCGCCAAAACCTTGCGCAAGCTCGGAATTGACGTAAAGGATAAGGCTACGGGGTTATCCCTTGAAGGCGTCAGGGATTTCAGGTTCGTGTTCCCTAAAGAAAAACGGATAAAGCGTTTATACCTCTCCATTATGCTGTGGTTTGTGGGACGCGCCATGCAGGCGGCTGCAAAGGTGGACAGAGGGGTCAAAAAAGAATTTGAGACGATTCCCGCGGGATTTCGATTCTCCCTGAGCGTAGCGCCCAGGGGGCCTGCCATGGTTATGGAGAAGACAGATCGCGGGCATGTCAAATATGTTGGGTCAAAGCCGGGCGGAAAACCCCTGGATTTGAACATCAAGATAAAGCACCTGGAAGGCGCGATTCTTCTATTTACCTTTCAGGAATCAACTGCGACCGCTGCGGCCAGAGACCGCATGTCAGTGGAAGGGGAAGTGCCCCACGCATGCACAGTGGTGCGGATTCTGGACATGGTGGAAGTGTTGCTGTTGCCCAAAATACTGGCGGGCCTCGCCGTCAAACGGTACCCTGCCTGGTCGCCCATGAGAAAACACCTGGGTCGGTTTATGGTTTATGTTCGAGCGATTCTCGGGTTCTAGGGGCCTGGATTTGATGGGGTCGAGGCACGGCTGCCGTCCTTCCCCTCTATGTTGACACCCTTGAAGCAACAGGGGCAGATCCTCACATCTGTCCGGTTTATCAGGAGCATGGGAAATGATGGAACCTGAAAGCAATGAATTCCAAAGTCCTGTGAAAATAAATGCAGGCAGAAAAGCGCTGGCCCACATTCCGGTTGAGCTTGCCGCCATGGGAGCCGAAAGGCCCTTGTTGATCACCACAAAGGCTTTGGGGAAGCAAGGGGCAATCCTCAAGGTCATTGATGGATTGAAGGATTCGCGCGTCCCCTTGGGGATTTATGATGCCGTTGGGGAACCGGCACAATTGAAGACAGTTCTTCGCCTCGCAGAACTCTTTCACGATGGCGGTTTCGATGCCATTATTGCGCTGGGCGGGGGGGCGGTCATGCATTCGGCAAAAGCGCTCAATCTTGCGGTGACGAAGAATGCAAATGACCTTGGACCCTTTACAGGGGATCGAGCCATAGGGCGTCTTAAGCCTTTCATGACAATTCCCGCCGCATCGGGCGATGGTTATGAAACAACTTCAATGGCCTTTGTGGAAGAGTTCACCTTTTCATCTCTGAATTTAATGCCGGATATCGTGGTGGTAGATCCGGAGGCATTTGGCCCCGAGAGTCCCATAAAGACCCTGACCGCCGCCCTGGCGGCGCTGACCCATGGGGTGGAAGCATTTGCGGGCCCTGAAAAGAACCCTTTTGTGGATGCTTATGCCCATACGGCCATCCAGATCATCATGCACCATCTTGCCGATGCGGTGGGCGGAGCGCGGCGGTGGAAAGCGGCTCGGGCCGCAATTGCCACCGCGGAAACCATGGCTGGATGCGCTTTTTCCAATGTCACCCCGGGTGTAACCCATCTTCTGGCAACGGCTGTGAGCCGAAAGGCTGCCTGTCCCCAAGGTCTTTGCATGGGAATTCTGTTGCCCTATGTGCTGGATCACCTGACCACCCGTGACGATTTTTTTGTGGATTCCCTTCTGCTTCCCATGGCCGATCCCGAGACCTTTGCCATCACCGCCGGCGAGCTCAGGGCCGGGAAAGTGCTTACGTTGATTCAGGAACTTCTCTTTGCACTTCACGAATCCACCCACGGGACGCTTCCCATGACCCTGGAAGATGTGGGCATCCAAAAAGAGCAGCTAAAACCCATGGCGGCTTCACTGGCGGGTAAGCCTTCAATAGGCGTCAATGGGGAAGGTTGTCTGATGATCCTTGAGCGTGCTTTCACAGGGGACCCCATTGATTTGACGTGACGCACTTTTACACATTCCAGAAAAGGATTGATGAAAAAATGGATTTACCGGCCTACTATGAATTTTGTTGCAGGGTAAAAACCGTTTCGGGGCAGCGATGTCTGGAAAAAATTCCTGAGATACTCGATGATCTTGGGGCGCGAACCCCACTGGTTATTACGGACAAGGGGGTTTTTGAGGCGGGCCTTATTGATGTGGTAAAATCAGCCATGGACTCCAGGGTGAATATCGGGTCTGTTGAAACGGAAGTCCCCCCGGATTCGGATTTGACGGTGGTCAACCGCCTTGCCGGTGTTTACCGGGAAAAAGGGTGTGACGCCATCATTGCCGTGGGGGGCGGTTCGGTTCTGGATACGGCCAAGGGCGTCAATATTGTGGTTTCGGAAAATGCCTCGGATTTAATGGCCTTTACCGGCGCAGGGGCACTCAAACGCCCTCTTAAACCCCTGATTGCCATCCCCACCACGTCGGGTACCGGTTCCGAAGTAACCTTGGTGGCGGTCATTGCCGATCATGAAAAAGAAAGAAAAATGCTCTTTACCAGTTATTTTCTTTTACCTGATGTGGCGCTTCTGGATCCTCGGATGACCTTGAGCCTGCCACCGGCAATTACCAGCGCCACGGCCATGGATGCACTGTCACATGCGGTGGAGGCGTATACGTGTCTTGCCAAAAACCCGCTGAGTGATGCATTTGCCAGGGCCGCCATTGAATTGCTGCGAGACAACCTGTTTAAAGTGATGGGCCAGCCCGATGACAAAGAAGGACGTCTCAACCTTGCCGTGGCCGCCAACCTGGCGGGTATCGCTTTTTCGAACTCCATGGTGGGAATAGTGCACACCCTGGGTCATTCGGTGGGATCGGTTTGCCGTGTACCCCACGGCATGTGCATGGCCATACTGCTCCCCTATGGTCTGGAGTATAATCTGCACAAAAATGCCCGCTTCACCTCGGAGTTGCTCTTACCGTTGGGAGGTGAAAAGATATATGCGGGAACGCCCAAACATCGGCGCGCCGAAAGGGTCATTTCATTGATCCGTGAGTGGAATGAGCAGCTGTTTCACTTAACCGGTGGTAGACACGCGCGGTGTTTCAAGGAAGTCATGGATTCAGACGAAAATGCCATGGTCCCCCGGGATAAACTCAAAGATATTGCACTCACGGCCATGGGCGATGGAACTCTTTTTTACAACCCTGAAGAAGTGGATGCAGATGATGCTATGATGGTTTTGATTCACGCGTGGGAGGGAACCCCTTTGAATCGGGATTTGATCCGGAAAGGGTAAAATGGATCACACATATTGTGGAAAAGATGACGAGATGAGTATGGAGGTCGAAATGAAGCAAAAGATTGTGAGTTTAGGAATCGCTCTATTGATTCTGTTGGTGAGCCTTTCAGGCTGTATCGACAAATCCAAATGGCGCGCCAAAGACCTTGGCGGGCCGCCAAACTGGCAGGAAGAAAGACCCGATTACGGTAACGATTACGGTGCTTAATGCCTTTCCGGCAGCTCCTAACCAATTTTTCTTCTGAGAAAGAAGCGTAAGATGGATGAAGTTTTTTGTAATTTTATCAGTGCTTTAGTGAATGGAACATATCAGCGGCCACCTTTAGCCGGTTTTGACGCGGGGGACCAATTCATCCCGGATCGCAACCAGGACACGGATGTGGCGAGAAATATCAATGCGGCCTTTTTAATACTGCTTTCAGGGGGGGACCACAGACTTCACACTGTCGCCAACAAATATCTGGATTCGTTTGAAGGAGATGAAAATTGGGGCCGTGTCGTACGGTTTATGAAAAACGGTGGATCGTTGATCCGGGAAGAAATTCACACCCTGTGTCATTCGGATATCGATTTTAAAAATAGTCTCGAAAAGGCTGCTTTTTTCTGCGCGCAGCCGGATACACTCTGGGGGACCGAATCCCTTCGCAAAATCTGGGAAGTATTCTTTCCCGAAGGGGCCGAGTGTCTTTTGAATCAGGAAGAGGAGATTTTTGCTCTGAGGGCCAAAAGACGTGTGCGTGTTACAGCACCCAATGCTTTTCCCATTGATAATCCGTCGCGGCAGGTGCTTTTTTTGTCCAATCTGCTGGTGACAACGCCCGAGGCCTCAAATTCCCTGCACAATTTGCCCTTCCAAATGGTTCAGAAATTAAAACAAGCCACGGCGGAAGAGCAGCGGTACTGGTTTGACCACCCCATTCAGATGGGCGTTTCAAATGCTGACAATGAAGCCATCTACGGACTCAGAGGTCTTGACAAAGCCGTTTTCTACGAAAAAAGGAGGGGTGTCGTTCAACGGGAGGACAAGTTGACCTGCCTGTTATCCATATCCGTTACCCATGACGGTCTGCACGGGATTGTCAAAGACTACCTGAAAGAAGTCTATAAAAGCACCGAGCCTTTCTCGAATCTCAACATTTATCTCTATTCGGAAAATGACACGGATCAGATCACAACCGAGATTCTTTTGCCCGCAATGGCAACATACATGAGCGAGTCGAACGGTGCGCTGCTTGCCACGGTATTCGGCGTTGATGGTGAATACGGCCGCCATTACAGTTTCCTTAAGGCCATGAGCGCCTTCTGGCAGGTTCTCATCGATCCGGAGGTGAAAGGCTCTTTTAAACTGGACCTGGACCAGGTTTTTGACCAGGCGGCACTGGTGAAAGAAACCGGCAGTTCCGCCCTGGAGCACTTTACAACACCCCTTTGGGGAGCGAAAGGGGAAGATGCCGAAGGAAATCCCGTGGAGCTTGGATTGATGGCAGGCGCCCTGGTGAATGCGGAAGATGTTTCGAAAGGCCTCTTCACCCCTGATGTCCCTATCCCGGACCCTATCCCTCAGGGGGAGGCGACGGTTTTTTACAGCCCCTTCACCATGGGCATTTCCACCCGCGCCGAAATGATGGCACGATATGGTACCGCGATGCTGGATGGCGTTAACGACTGTATTCAAAGGGTTCATGTGACCGGTGGAACCACAGCTGCCTTAATTGAAAGCATCCGCAAGCATAGACCTTTTACGCCTACTTTTATCGGTCGCGCCGAAGATCAGGCCTACCTGATGGGGTCCCTTTTTTCAGAACCCCACAGGAAACTGCGCTATCTGCACAAGCCGGGGCTGATTATGCGCCATGACAAAGGGGTTTTTGCCGGAGAAGCCATTGAAGGCGCAAAGCTGGGGAAATATATCGGCGATCTGGTCCGCATACTTTTCTTTTCCCATTATGCGCGGGCGCTGCCGTGGCCGCCCGACAGGATTAAAAGCACCCTGGATCCATTCACCGGCTGTTTCGCATCAAAACTTCCTTTCACCATTGTATATCTGAGGCTCTCATTCCATTTGGGGGAGATGTTTTCCCGTGAAGACTCAAACACTGATGGGATTCAATTGCTGAAGCAAGCCGCTGATCGCCTCGGGAAGGCCATCGATGAACTGAACCGAACACCCAACCCCCTGATTGAGAAATACCAACGGGAAAAAGAAGCCTGGGATCTTTATTATGACCTCTTGGACCATTTGGAGAAGGCTCTGGAAGCAGGCGATACTTTTGCTCTGAATTTGAGGGACCGCGCCAGAGAACTGATGGAAGAGGGCCGGGTAAAAACGTGACTTATTTCGGGATACAACACTTCCCTGCTTGCCGTGGAGATAAATCATTTTGAACCAAGCCTCCATCATATTGATTCTGGAGACCATGGCCATTTATTTTCTGGTCCTGGGTTCCCATTCTTTGCGCCATCGCTTCGGCCTGGCCCATTTCTATGCGCTCATCGGAGGTCTCACCGCCATCATGAGTTGGGTCACCGATGCAGGGGTCCGGGTGGAAGTCATGGGTATTACGTTTATGGTGGGATCGACTGTTTTCTACTCCTCTTTACTCCTGAGCGTTTTCGTGGTCTATGTGTTTGACGGTCCCCGGGCCACACGGATTGCCATTTCCACCATTGTGGGTGTATCCATATTTGTTCCCATCATTGCACTGGCGCTTCACCTTCAAATGAAAATTACCCAACATGTACCCCTCGGATACGTCCCAATCCCCAGCTTTAGAATCAATACCGCCTCCGTCCTTACCACGCTCGTAGACTTGATTTTTCTGGCCATAGCCTGGGAATTCCTGGGCAGGGAATGCTTACACCTCAATCTCTGGCTTCGTGTTTTTATGACGCTTCTAGGGGTCATGTGGCTGGATGTGGTCCTTTTTGCCACGGGTGCTTTTGCTCCCGGACCCGAGTATATCGGTATTATCGAAGGATCGCTCTTGAGCCGGCTGATTATTTCTGTTTTTGCCTGCCCGTTTCTGTGGATCTATTTCACATGGCAAAGCAAAAAGAAAGGGGTTGAGATTGAAAATCGTCCGGTCCTGGCCATCCTGAAACAGGTAGCGGAAATCAAGAGGGAACTCACCCGGGCCCAGCAGGAGATTGAAAGAAGAAAGCGGCTGGAAAAAGAACGCGAGAAATTAATTTGCGAACTTGAGGAAGCGCTTTCGGAAATCAAAACCCTTCGCGGGTTTCTGCCCATCTGCGCCAACTGCAAAAAAATCCGTGATGATAAGGGGTACTGGCAACAGATCGAACAATATATTCAAGAACGATCCGACGCCCAATTCAGTCACAGCATCTGCCCGCAGTGTGCTGAAAAGCTTTATCCCAATTTAGGATTGAACCTCTCCTAACCATTCCGTTTAACCATGTCGCATTACCCGTTATTATATAATTTAATTAGTAATGCATGCAAAATGTAATTGACATGATAAAATATGTGCTTACTTTTCTTCTCGACATCAACATGGAATTTATGAATGCATGGGCAGCCTTTTTGGTTGATGCATATCAAAAAATAGGGGAGGAAATTTAAATGAGCAAAGTAATCGGAATCGATCTGGGAACCACGAATTCATGCGTCGCAATCATGGAGGGAGGAGACCCTCTGGTCCTGAATAATGCGGAGGGGGGGCGGACTACGCCATCCATCGTCGCCATTACGGACAAAGGGGAGCGGCTTGTGGGGCAGACCGCCAAAAGGCAGGCCGTCACCAATCCTGAAAATACCGTTTTTGGCGTGAAACGATTGATCGGAAGAAAATTTGATTCCAAGGAAGTTCAGGATGACATCAAAATTCTACCGTACACCATTGAGAAGGCAAAAAACGGAGATGTTCGCATCAGTATCCGCGGTAAAAGTTACAGCTCCGCTGAGATATCATCCTTTATTCTGACCAACCTCAAAAAGTCGGCGGAAGAGTATCTGGGTGAAAAAGTAACAGACGCCGTCATTACGGTGCCTGCATATTTTAATGACAGCCAGCGGCAGGCCACCAAGGATGCGGGGAAAGTGGCCGGACTGAACGTGCTGAGGATCATCAATGAGCCGACTGCCGCATCACTGGCCTACGGACTGGATAAAAAGGGCGATGAGAAGGTGGCTGTCTTTGATTTGGGAGGCGGAACCTTTGATGTTTCCGTCATGGAACTGGGGGATGGGGTTTTTGAAGTGAAATCCACCAATGGCGATACCCATCTGGGTGGTGAGGATTTCGATCTTCGCCTGGTAGACTACCTGGCCGATGAATTCAAAAAGGACCAGGGGATCGATCTTCGAAATGACAAGATGGCGTTGCAGCGTCTGAAAGAAGGCGCTGAAAAGGCCAAGATGGAGCTTTCCGGATCCCTTGAAACCAACGTGAACCTGCCGTTTATTACCGCGGATGCCAGCGGGCCCAAGCACCTGGATGTGAAGATTACCCGGGCCAAACTGGAGGCGCTCGTAAGCGAACTCTTGGACCGTCTTGAAGGTCCCTGTCGAACAGCGCTGAAAGATGCGGGCCTGAATTCGGGGGACATCGATGAAGTGATCCTTGTAGGCGGTATGACCCGGATGCCGGCGGTTCAGGAACGTGCCAGAAAGGTTTTCGGCAAAGAGCCCAGCAAAGGTGTAAACCCCGACGAAGTGGTTGCCTTGGGTGCCGCCATTCAGGGAGGCGTATTGAAGGGAGAGGTCAATGACGTGCTGTTGCTGGACGTAACACCCCTGTCCTTGGGAATCGAAACACTTGGAGGCGTCATGACCCGACTCATCGACAAGAACACCACTATTCCCACCAAGAAAAGTCAGGTGTTCTCAACGGCTGAGGATAACCAGCCGGCCGTCTCCGTTCATGTGCTTCAAGGAGAACGGGAGATGGCAGCCCACAACAAAACCCTTGGGCGATTTGAACTGGTGGGGATTACCCCCGCGCCACGGGGCATGCCGCAGGTCGAGGTCACCTTTGACATCGACGCCAACGGCATTGTGGAGGTTTCCGCCAAAGACCAGGCCACCGGAAAGCAGCAGTCCATTCGCATTACGGCCTCATCGGGGTTGAGTCAGGAAGAGATTGAAAACCTGGTGCGGGAAGCGGAGCTTCACGGGGATGAAGACCGACGGCAGAAAGCCCTCGTGGAAGCGAGAAACGGGGCCGATGCCCTGATTTACCAGACGGAGAAATCCCTTTCCGAACTGGGCGAGCAGGTGCCCCAGGACGCGAGGATGGAAATTGAAGGGGCGGTCTCACAGCTCAAAAATGCCATTAAGGGCGATAACACCGACGAAATCAATCGGCTCACCGAAATGCTGAATCAGACGGCTCAGAAGATGTCGGCCAATCTGTACCAACAGCAAGGACAGCAGTCGGCAGGAGGGTGTCAGGGAAACTGCGGTTCGCAACAGGGACCCGGTGCCGGCAACCAGGAAGACGATGTGATTGACGCCGAATTTCAGAATGTTGCGTAAACAGAGCCTGAACGGATTGAAGTTAAGAGGGCGGTGGTTCAATGACCATCGCCCTTTTTTTAATCCCCCATTCAATGATATCCGTAGAAATGAAAAACAGTCAGGCAAACTGGTGTGCGTGGGTCGCGGACCCAACGAAAAATAGAGAAATGGGTAATATGCACAATGAATAGGTAATAAGGGATTCTTAGTACCTATATAGATCTTGTTCCTGGTACCTATATAGATCTTGTTCCTGAGATAGAAAGGAGATCATTGAAGCGATCAACTTTTCCCTGTACGCAGTCAAACCGGATGAGATTTTCCGTAATATCAATCGGCGCGTGAAGGCCAGGGGCAAAGCCATGTCTCCTTTGAATTGACCATGGAAATGGACGACATTTCAAAGCATTTCACTGGCCGATTTCTCCGATCCTCAATCTCTTCCAGGTAGGATTTCTCGAATAGTTCCCTTTGCTCATCAGTGAAAAGTTTTTTTGTCTGGATATTGCTTTCTTTTTTTCTGTTCATTTTTAATCTCCCCCAACGAGACGTAAAGTACGCTTTACAAATCCGTACAATTCATCATCTGAAATAGCCTCCAAGTGTGCGTTTGGATTTGTCTCGTGGTGGTATTTCTTCGAATATTCATTAATCGCCTCGATTTCGGAAAGATCAGCTTTGGCATGGGATAGTCCGTCGTTTTCGCCTGCGGTACGTATCTTGTCGATGAAATTGCCAAGCCACTCATTCTGCTGAAAGCGGCCCGGGAATCTGACTCGGTACAATCTTTCTCCAATCGAATTGATGACGTTTTGGGTTAGTTGCGCCACCTCCTGTTTCAAATTCTTGTACGCAACGTTAAAATGTGTTCGATAATAAGCAATTAGCTCATTTCCGCTGATACCTTGTCCGCAGAAGGGGCATTTTTCAAATGCTACAAACCCCAAGCCTTGAGAAAGCCAGGTCTCACCATGAAACCCCATATTGTGATCGGCTATCTGTTGCCGAACATGGGATTCTGCGTCGGCAGTGACGTCGACCAGTTCTCTGGTGAGAATTGGCATGAAATCGGCTGGAAAATCTGGCAACGAAACCGTTGAGAGCAATTCTTTGGATTGAATCTCCGTCGCTTTTTCCTGCGTTCGCTGAAGCTTCGCTATTTCAGCACTTTTTTTCTGAATCTTAGTTTCGATATTCACGTCTGTTTGCCAGGCGAGATAGTCTTCGAGGGCGACCCCGTTTGGAACCCTTTGTGATACGGCTAATTTCCTTCTTCTAATGTCGTTATTGGCATCGCGAATTTTGCTGTCAAGATCTTCAATTTGTTTGGCGAGTAGAACGCCTTGCGAACCCACGATAACACGATAAAGGTTCTTTTTATGGTCATGATCCACATAATTCCCGGCATACACATTATCGTGGACGAATACTGAATCGAATACGGCTATGTCTGGATGGATGTCCGACCATCCGTTGACTCCGAAGGTGAAATTGTTTCCGGAAAGCCGTATTTTGGCTGAAGTGGGATCGCTTGTGCCCAAGGACCTACGTTCAATAATGAATTCAGGCCGACCGGATTGGAGAGAACGGAGAATAGCGCAAAGAGTTGTCTTACCCCGCCCGTTTTCGGCAAACAGCAAGCTGAGCTTTCGAAGGGTCACATCTCCACGTGGGGTGCAATCGCGAAATCGTCCAATGTTTTTGATGCTAATGAATTTCTCAATCATCCCATTCATCCTTGACGGAATTTGTCCACCGATAAAGACAAGTGGCGGGCATACCCAATTTGTCCGGTGACTTGTTTACTTGGCAGTTCCTTTGGCCTTAAACTGTATTTCCCGAGCGTTCTGAGTAAGCCGGTATTTCTGTTTTTTGCTGGTTGGTTTGCTTGGGATAGTCATTTCCAGAAGACCTGCATTCAGCAAATGGCTGATGGCTCTTTTAAAATTGCCAGTTCGGCTTTTGTAGCCCAAAGATTCTAGTAAATCCGCAGCGCTTTTAGATTTTTCAGCACAAAATTCAAGAATCTTGCGTTCAAAATTGTTCATGGGCTCATGTTTCATATCATGGGCCCTATCATGGGCCCTATCATGGGCCTCTTGGGCCCCACTTGGGCCCAGCTTGTGCCCATCCCCACCTTCGCCATTGATGCCGAATTCCGGAACCTTGACGACAATCCGAAAGATATCACCTTCAATCATTTCCGGGTCGGCACCGCCATAAGCCTTGCCATACCGCATCATCCTGCGCATGCCGGAGCCCAGTTCATCCGCACGGCCGATCTGGCGGAAGAAAGCCGCAATGACCGGGTTTTTGGGAAACGGTGTGAAAGTCTCCGGGTTCAACACCCCAAAACCGTGGGGTCTGCTGCTGTTTTCAGTACGGACCTGGCCACGCTCGATAATCAACTTGGAGGGAAAAGCGTTGGTGAATTCCCTGTGAATCAGAATGTTCGAAGCGACTTCGCGGAAGATTGCATCGCGGATACTGATGCTGATCGTGCCTTCGAGATAGAAAGGGTCGGGTAGATGTTTGGCGACGAATGCCATGATGCGGTCGTAGCTCTCGACCAGATTGACATCCACAAAATCTCGATCGTCATAGCGATCCAGGTTTACTTTTCGCAGGATCAGGTCGGTGCGGTGGTGCGGCACCGCTGACAGCAATGGAGAGCGTTTGCCCAGCAGCAATAAACCGGCCAGGGTGACACCTGTTTTTCCGGTCTCCGGATCGGTCTGGTAAAGCTGGGCGCTCTTGAGCATTTCCATATCGTCCATGTTCCGCCAGGGATGATCCTCCCGACGCAACACTGCGATTTTGCGGCATTTGGCTAAGAGTTCGGGCTCCAGTTCATTAAGGCCGGCATATGGGTAAATTTTGTTCTCAGAGTAAATGGCTTGCTTGCGCTGGTAGAGGGCCGCCACCTGAAGGGTGTGGTCCGTAATGTCGAGATCACCATTTTCGTTGCGGTCATAAATGCGCCCATTACACCGGTGAACCTGTGAACTTTCCGGGACATAAACGCGAAGAACCGGTTTGTCCTCTAACGTTACTTCATCCACGGACAGATAGGCGGGAGGAGAAATCTTTTTCGGGTTGTTGATGGCTGTTACAAAATCCTTCTTTATTTGTCCAACGGCGCCCTGTTCAATACCCTGAATGGTTCCTGAATCTTTAACACCCAGCAAAATCGTACCTCCATAACGATTGAGGAAGGCGCAAACGGTCTCATATACATCACGATTGATCTGATTGCGGCAGGTTTTGAATTCAAGATCGATGCCTTCGCCTCTGCGAATCAATTCTATCAATTGGCGTTCATTGGCTTCCATTCGCACACCTAATCCAATACAATTCTCACATTGCCGGATTTTTTGACCTTATATTAAACTTACTCAGTCACATTGTTTTTAAAAAAGGATTGAATCTGCAAATCGGAGTAGCCGAGTTCGGACAGAATTTCCTCTGTATTAGCGCCCCGGGGGCCTTTGGCGACGTGGGCTTTTCCGGGGGTTCGGGAAAGTCTGGGGGCGGGAGCGGGTTGCGGAACCCCATCCAGTTCAATCATGATCTTCCGTTCTTTGTTATGGGGATGTTCTTTCACTTCGTCCAGATTCAGAACCGGCGCGACGCAGGCGTCTTTCCCTTCGAATGTGATGGTCCATTGGTCCCTGGTTCTGGTTTTGAAGACCTCCGCAAAACGTTCTATCATTTCCGGCCATTTCGCCGTATCGAACTGGTGGGGCAGGGTATCCGGTTCCAATTCCAGACCTTTAAGCAGCTCACTGTAAAACCGCTGCTCGATGGCCCCCACGGACATGAATTGTCCGTCGGCGGTTTCATAGGTCTGGTAAAAGGGTGCACCACCGTCCAGTGGGTTGGTTCCGATATCAAGGCTCATGAGATTGTGGGCCAGCAGGCCGTGAAACATGACCGACAGGTTGGCGGCGCCGTCCAGCATGGCCGAGTCAATCACCTGCCCTTTTTCCGACCGGGTCCGCTCAAAAAGCGCCAGAAGAATCCCCATGGCACACAGCATGCCGCCCCCTGCAAAGTCTCCCAGCAGATTGGCTGGAGGAAGAGGGCGTTCTCCTTTTCGTCTAAAGAGGGAGAGGGCGCCGGAAAGGGCGATATAGTTGATGTCGTGTCCGGCCATGGAAGCGAAGTCGCCCGTCTGACCCCAGCCCGTAAGACGGGCATAGATGAGTTCGGGATTGAGCGAAAGGGCGTTTTCAGGCCCTATCCCCAGGGCCTCCATGACGCCTGGCCGGTAGGGTTCCAGCAGAACGTCCGATTTTCGAATCATCCGTTTTATAATTTCAAAACCCTCTTTCGATTTAAGGTCCACCCGCATGGATCTTTTGCCCCGGTCAAAAGGGCTTTTTTTCATAATGTAGGGAATCTCGGGGGCGCCTTTGGTCAACCGGTCCACGATGACCACATCCGCTCCGAAATCGCTCAAGAGCATACCGCAGTAAGGTGACGGGGCCAGTCCCGCCATTTCAATAACGCTAATACCGTCTAAAGGTCTCATACAGTTTCCTCCGGAAAAGAGTTCGTTGATCTGACGGGGTAAGCGGAGAAATCATATGGCAGAAGGAAGAATAGAGTCAAGAGCTGCGCGCCTATTGTAAGCTTTGTCCAAAATAACCAGGATCCTCCAAATAACCTTCAAAAAGGAAATATTGCTTTCCATCGTTTTTTCTTTGTGTTAGCAACAATACCTTATGGACGTTATTTAGCATTAGAAAAAACCGGGACAATGCCGATAAAGCTTTCTCGGCGTTCAAACCTTATCGGGATGGTAAATTATGGAGATCGTGCAACAACATGAGTTCATGCGCCTTCAAAAAAAAGGGAAACAGGCTTG
Source organism: Desulfatiglandales bacterium (assembly GCA_963663335.2). GTDB lineage: Bacteria > Desulfobacterota > DSM-4660 > Desulfatiglandales > Desulfatiglandaceae > NaphS2. The sequence goes on from CAXXLN010000003.1 coordinate 1,431,030, forward strand.
GGTGACTTTTTCTCGCAAGCGTTTTCTCAACTGCATGAACAACGCCTGTACTTTGCAACTCCTGGAAATTGCCAATGCTTTGAAGGAAGACCCGGATGTACGGGTGATCATCATCCGAGGAGAAGGCCGCGCCTTTTGTACCGGTATCGACCTCAAGGAACTGGCGCACAACCGTATCGAAATGGACTATCACCGCCGCTGGGAATCGAGCCTGCGTATTTTTGAAACCATGGAAAAATTGGTCATTGTCGGCATGCACGGCTATTGTCTGGGGGGCGGTCTGCAATTGGCCCTGGCGGCGGACATCCGTGTCAGCACCCCCGATTGCCGGATCGGCCTGCCGGCGGTCAAGGAATCTCTGATTCCCGGTTTGGCAACGTGGAGATTGCCACGATACATCGGCTGGGGGCGTGCCAAAAAGATGATTCTGGGTGGAGAGAATATTCCTGGAGAAGAGGCTTTGAAAATTGGCCTTGTGGACCACATCATCCCCGAAAAGAAGTTTTTCGCCGATTTGGACGAACTGGCTGAAAAATACCTGGCCGCCTGCTCAACAGGGACCCGCATGAGCAAACTGGTGACCAATCAGGCCTTTGATATGGGTTACGATACGATTCTCGAAACCTATATTCGATTACAGGAGCGGACCCAGAACAGCCCGGACGCTCAAGAGGCCAAACGGGCCTATCTGGCCAAAGATACCCCAAGGTGGCAATAACCTAATTAAATAAAAGGAATAGACCAAAGTTTGTTCGTAGCCGGCGTCAACCGCATGTGTCGTAGGCCTGAGGGGCCATGAGATACCCGGGCTTTTTAGGTCGATTCAAAAGAATATGTCGGCAAGGGTTGTAATGAGGTAAAAGTGACTTACCTTTCAAAGCTTCCCTGCCGAATCGCGGCGGGGTGTTTTTTTTTATGATCCCACAACCTTTTAACCAAGGAGACAAAAAAATGACGGACATTTCAAAGATAACGCTTTACAGCGGCGGGCACAAAGGAGCTGAGGCTGAATTCGGTAAACTTGCCGAAGCCTGGAACATAAAAGAAGTCAATATATCGTTTGAGGGGCACAATGCCGAGCGCATCCGGGGTGTTCAGATTCTGAGCCGGGAAGAGCTGGAAAAGGGTGATGTCAGCATGGAGATTGTGTCCAAGCTCATGAAACGCACTTACTCCCGAACCGATAAAATTCGAAAAATCATTCAATCCATTTTCCACATGGTCAATAACGGCTATCATGTCATTGCCGTCGGTTGGATACAACCGGATAACACCGTGAAGGGAGGAACCGGCTGGGGCGTGGAGTTGGCCAAACTGTTTAACCGTCCGTTGAGCGTTTATGATCAAGATCGGAAGGGATGGTTTTCCTGGGAAAATGCCCAATGGGTTGAGAATACGCCCGTAATTACGTCCGATACCTTTGCCGGTACCGGAACCCGCAACCTCTCAGATGAGGGGCGCAAAGCCCTTCACGACCTATTTACCCGTTCCTTCGGTCCTGCAAAGGCATCATAAGGGAAAGTAAAGAATCATATTATGGAAGACTACAAAAAGGCAGCTATCCTGGAAAACCAGTTCGAGGCCCAGCTGCTGGCATCCGTCCTTTCAGAGAGAGGAATTTCCCATCGCCTCCGTTCTTATCACGATACGGCTTTTGATGGATTGTTTCAGACTCAGAAAGGATGGGGATATGTGAGCGCATCGGAAAAGGATCATCCTGAGATCAAAGAGATCCTTGCGGATTTAAGGCGGAACAATTCCAATGATATGATAGAAAATCCTGAGTCATTGTAAAACATTACTGAAAATCGTCGGTTCAATGATATGGCTAACCCAAAAATGCGACGATACCCCTTTTTGCTTGTTTTCGCTCTGATATGTGCTGTGGCCATGCCTGCCACATCCTACGGAATTGATGATCAGGAGAGAATAGACCCGTTTGCACGCCAATTGATTCAGGACCGGATGGTGGTCGGTCTGGTAATCGGAATTGTCAAAGGTGAGAACAGCAGGGTAATTGCCTATGGCGAGATCATCAAAGGTTCAGGTATTGCTCCTGACGGCAACACGTTGTACGAGATCGGATCCGTCAGTAAGGTCTTTACCTGCGTTTTACTGGCATCCTTGATCCAGTCGGGTGATGTGAACCTGAAAGATCCGCTTCAAAAGCATTTGCCCCCCTCCGTAACGGTGCCGGTTTACGATGGTAAACCGATCACCCTTGAGCATTTGGCCACCCACACCTCCGGGTTGCCGCGCATGCCGGACAACTTCAAACCCGCAGATTCACTCAACCCATATGCCGATTATACGGTGGAACAGATGTATGCGTTCCTGAATGGGTACAAACTGAAACGGCCGCCCGGGCAATACGAGTATTCCAATTACGCCATGGGCCTCCTTGGCCAGGTGCTGGCGGATCACATGGGGACATCATATGAGCGACTCCTGAAGGATCGCATCTGTAAGCCGCTGGGAATGAACGATACCGGGATAGCATTGAATCAAAACCAGGAAAAGCGGCTGGCGCCTCCCTATAACGCAGCGCTGAAACCTGTGCGGAACTGGGATATCCCGGCTCTGGCAGGGGCCGGGGCCATTCGTTCATCCGTCAATGATATGATCAAATTCATCAAGGCGAACCTGAAAAAGGGTTCACCCCCGCCATCAACGGCTTTGCGTTTTGCACAGTTGAAACGCCATCAAATGGAGGATGGGCTCTCCATGGGTCTCGGCTGGCATTTTGCCCGTGACGGAGCAACCCTGTGGCACAATGGCGGAACCGGCGGCTACCACGGTTGGCTGGCCATTTCACCGGATCGCGGAGTCGGTGTGGTGGTATTGTGCAACACTGCCAATATGCGACTGGATGAGTTCGGCGAACAGGTGACGCGCATTGCCCTGGGCAGGGAGGCCAAACCTCCCGAAGCTCGGAAGATCGTTCGGGTGGATCCGGCCCGCCTGAAGTCATACACGGGATATTATGCCATGACACCGGAATTCGGCCTGACCGTAACGGAGGAAAAAGGGCACTTGATGGTGCAGGCGACCGGCCAAGACAAGTTTCCCGTATTTGCCGCGTCCAAAACGAAATTTTTCTACAAGGTGGTGGATGCTGAAATTACCTTTGTGCGTGATAAAGAGGGGAGGGCCGACAAACTCATCCTTCACCAGAATGGCCGTGATCTGGAAGCATTCCGCAAGGATTGATCAGGCCGGACCTTTCTTCCGCTTCAGAAGGAATTATAACATTGAGGGTTTCAGGCTTTTGGTTCTTTCCCCAACCTCCATGGACAAATTTCCCGATCATTCTTCAAAGGTTTTTAAAAAAATCCATATATCGAAAATCATAAAAATGAAAAGTTGTAAGGATGGTTGACAAAATAGAAATAGGTAGTATGCTTTAGAAGAAAGTAAGAAGAAATTTATCCAGGGAGTACGGAATGGAATCTGTGATAACGAAAAAAGGCCAGGTGGTCGTCCCCGTGTCTTTAAGACGGAAATACGGGATAACCGCCGGAACAAGAGTGGTCTGGATTGATACGGGTTCGGTCATCAAGCTGATCCCCATTCCGGAAGATCCCGTAGGAGCCCTGCGCGGTTGCTCAAAGGGGGAAGGCCTTTCCGCGAGTCTGTTGCAAGACAGGAAGGAGGACGGAAAACGTGAAAACTGACCTCTTCCTCCCCGATACCTCGGCTATCCTCACCATGATGGACGGCGAGGAAGGGGCCGAACTGGTTGAAGATATCCTGCGGACCCGAGAGATTCTTCTGCCGGCGTTTGTGCTGCTTGAGGCCTATTATAAGAGCATCCAGAACCGCGGCGTTGAAACGGCTGAATTGCGATACGCCACCCTAAGGAGCATCCGGGCCACCCATATCTCGGAACTGGCCGAACCGGTCCTTCTAAAGGGGGGCGAATTCAAGGCCCGATATCGGATATCGTTGGCGGACGCCATCATCGCGGCCTATGCATTTGTTCATAATGCAACCCTGGTTCACAAAGACCCGGAATTTGAAGCCCTCACCATGGTTGATCAGATGAAGCTTCCCTATAAGAAGAAATAGCCGCGTGTCATAACATTACCGGTTTTGGTTAAGTATTTTTCACAGGGCCGGATATCCGGTGATGTCTCGGATTTCATTGTAGATCGGTTTGAGTCGTCCGTACATTTTGCGGTACACCCGTTCAAAAAGCGCAGCGTACAGGTCCCTGTTCCTGGGGATCGGTTCAAAAACATGGGTAACACGGGTCATTTCATGAACGGCGGAGGGAAAGTCCCCGTGCAGTTTAAGACCCACGGCTGCATCGATGGCGGCCCCCAGAGCGGATGTTTCAAAGGTGTGAGGCCGCTGGGCCGGCAGGTTGAAGATATCCGCCGTAATCTGCATGGCGGCGTCACTCTGGGAACCGCCCCCTGAGACCCTGAGACAGTTGATTTTGACCCTGTTCTTTTTTTCAAGTGCCAGCAGTCCGTCTTTCAGCGCATACCCCAGACCTTCCAGGATGGAACGGTAGATGTGGGCGCGGGTATGCACATCGCCGAATCCGATAATGGCCCCCTTGGCATCCGCATCCGTGTTCATGCCGGGGGACCAATAGGGCTGAAGCGTGAGCCCCATGGAACCGGGCGGTATATTTTCAATCAATTCATCAAACAGGGCCTCAGGCGCCAGGTTTCGTTCCTTGGCCAGTTGCAGTTCCCGCAAACCGAACTGCTCCTTGAACCAACTCACCAGCCAGAACCCCCGGTAGACCATCACTTCCGTATTGTAGGCATCGGGCACGGCACTGGGGTAAGCGGGTGCAAAGGGCCTGATCTGAACATACTTTTCATTGGCCGTGTTCACCGTGGCCGTGGTCCCGTAGCTGAGGCAGGCCACATCCGGGGAGAGACACGCGGCCCCCAGCACTTCGCAGGCCTTGTCCGTTCCGGCGGCAATCACCGGAAGTCCTTTGGGAATGCCTGTCTCTTGAGATGCGACGGGCGACACATACCCCAGAACCGCCCCCGGTTTTACAAGCTGTGGCAGAACGGAGGGGTCCATCGGAAAGAACTTCCATCTCATGTCGTTGGGTTTGGACCAGGTTTGGCGCTTGAAATTAAACGGCAGGTACCCCACCATGTTGCCGCAGGAGTCCCGGTATTCACCGGTGAGCCGGTGGGTCAGGAAACCGGAGAGAAAGAGAAATTTTTCCGTCTTTTCCCATATCTCCGGTTCATGGTCCTGAATCCAGTTGCTTTTGGACTCTCTCACCGCCTTTTCCACAAGGGTGTGCTGCCCGATGGTTCTAAGCCCCCACCGGATCAGGGGAGGGATGCGCTTGGAATCGTCCGCTTTCCGTTGATCGAGCCACAAAATGGCGGGTCTCAGTGGTTTTCCGTTCTTATCCAGGTTGATCATGGTGGTCCGCTGGCAGGTCTGGCTCACTCCTGCGATCCGCTCTACCGCGACTTCTTCCGAGTGCAGCAGCTTCTGCGCCGTATAGCCCAGGTTTTTCCAGTAATAATCCGGTTCCTGTTCCGCCCATCCGGGCTGAGAGGAAAAATAGGGATCAATGGGGGTTTTAACGAGTTTGCAAATATTGCCGTGAAGATCGATCACCGCGGCGCGAACGGACTGGGTCCCCACATCAAATACCAGGAGCCGGTCCCGATTTTCCGAAAAGTTGCTCATGGGCGCCTCACGGGTTCTGAATCCGGATCCAATCCCAATTGGCCGCCCGGATTCATGATGTGGTTGGGATCAAAATGCTGTTTCAAGGCCCGTAACACATCCATTTGTTCTTTTCCCAGATGCTCTTCCATCCAGGGCGCCATCATGCGGCCCACGCCGTGATGATGGCTCAGGGATCCCCCGTGATTCTGAATCCGGTCGATGATGCCGGCATGGAAGCGACGATACGAATCGACGCTTTCAAACCGGCCCATGAAGATGAAATAGAGGTTGGTGCCGGCCGGGTAAAAATGGGAAGCATGGGTCATGCAGAGGGTCTTCGGCCTTCCTTTGATGTACCGTCGCACGCCCTGGTGAAGGTCATGGAGCCGATCCCACGGGACGGATGTCTCCAAGGTGTCGATGGTGACACCGTAATCGTTCAGATCCTCCCGCATGTAGGGTTCGGTATAGCGGGTCTTTTCCCACTTTCGGGCGCCGTATCCGCCCAGATATAAGCCACAGAAGGTTTTGGAAAGTCGTCTTATTTTTCGGTGCACCAGCCGGGCATAATCTTTGTCTCCTTCAACCGTACCCAGGCAGAGGCACCGCTGCATGGGTTTGAACCCCCGCTTTTTGAGTAACAGGTTCACGGGTGACGGCATTCCATAAAGCCTGAGGCCCCGGTCCGTCTCTTCCGGATCGGAAATGCGAAAAACCGCGGGCTTCCCGAACTCCCCCTGTGCCATTTCACGGGAGGCATCCACGGCCGTGTGCCAGCTGGGAAACATGAAGCTGAAATAACGTCTGTTTTCGGATTGATATCTAAATACCTTCAAGTTGATTTCCACCAGAACGCCGAACACCCCTTCCGAACCGATCATAATAGGGTCCAAATTGGGCCCGGTAGCGGCGGCCGGATAATCGAGGGTTCTGAAAATTCCCGATGGGGTAACGTATTCCTGGCTGATGACCAGATCCGCCGCATCTCCGTAATAGGTGGATGCCTGTCCGGAGCCTGAGGAAGCCACCCAGCCGCCCACTGTAGAGTGCTCAAAGGATTGGGGAAAATGGCCGCAGGTGTAGCGCCTCTGGGTCATGAAGCGTTCCGGCGCCCGGTTTAGGGCGCTTTCATATGCCGGCCCTGACATTCCCGGTTGAACCCTGGCCGTCTGGTTGATCTCGTTTAGTTCCAGCAACCGGTTCATATGGGTGGCAAGTGCCAGGGTGATCCCGCCTTTTGCAGGGCGAAGGCCAAGGGTGACCGACGATCCTCCGGAAAATACCGTGAGGGGAATGCCCATACGGTTGCAATACCCAACGAGTGCGCGGACATCGTCTTTGTGGCGGGGGTAGACCACCAGATCGGAGATTTCACGAACATGGCCTCGCGCCAATTCCATCATCTCCAGTGTGGTTTTTCCGTATGCGTATTTTACCCGTTGGTATATATCCGTTGTGATGTTCGAAGGTCCCACAATTTCCGATATTTTTTCAATATATTCTGATGATAAAGCCAGGTCGCGCGTGAGATCTATGGGTTTAAGGCCCTCATGGGTCTTGGTTTTGAAATCGTGATCCGTCATGCCCAGTTCATCTTTCAGCATGGTGACCCACGCTTTACTGGGGTGCTTGAACTTTCCTGGATCGCCATATTTGAAAATGGACCGGTAGCTTTTGGGTGGAGGAGGCGTTTCGCTCCACCCGGGACAATTTTTTTTTCTGTTGAACATGGTTCCTCTCCCTTTCATGGGAATGGGTCAATTGGATGGAATGTCCAAAAAATAAATCGTATTTTCAATCTCTTCAGAGACTTTTTCATCATTCCACTTTAATTCACGGGCCATGACCCGGGCAATACGCGTCAATATCTCTTTTCCCGGGTTCCCCAGGGTTGCGATGCCGGTACGGCGCAACACAATATCCTTCAACGTGCGCGCCATTTCGTATCGCACCCCATAGACCACCTGGGCCAGAAGTTCGCCATCGTTGTTAAGAGGTTGCGCTAAATAATTTTCCTCCCTCGCCAGGGCCAGCACTTTTTCACATTCGGTACCGTAAAGCCTGGTCAGGCAATCTACGGTGTTTTCGGTAAAGTCCGGATTTTCTTCTTTCATACGGTTTAAAAAATCGTTCAAGTCTTTAATTTCACAATTTTTCAGATATCGTCGACTTGATAGGGAAGGGCCAACGGAAAATCCTGCTTTGGCCGTTAACCGGTCAACCGCTTTTTCAGCAAGGCGACGACTGGTGGTCCATTTCCCCCCTTCCACCGTCAAAAGACCGTCGATTCCATCCAAGGTGTTGTCATGGATTTCATACCGTCGTGAGGATCGGTAGGTCTCTTTCCGCGGGCTTTCCACCAGGGGCCGAAGGCCGCCGTAGCTGTATAGAACGTCATCAAGGGTCAGGTTCAGCCCATCAAAAGATCCATTGACCTCATGAATCAGCTCCTCAATGCTGCCGCGTGTCACCCGGTAATCATCGGGATGGCCCTGGTAGGGCTTGTCCGTCGTGCCGACCAAGGTATGGCCACGCCAGGGAATTAAAAAGCAATGCCTGTCGCCGGGGGTTATGGCACCCACAATCGCGTCATCTTTCGTGAGTTGCCGGGTAATGATGTGGATGCCCTCAGAGCGCTGCAGGTGGGCCCTATTTTCATCTTTAAGCAGAAGTGCAAGCACGTGATCGGCCCAAGGACCGGCACAGTTGATGGTAACCCGGGCTTTCACCTCAAATTCCATATCCATCAGGAGGTCCCGAACCCGGACACCGCAAACCCTTTTGCCTTCCAGCAAAAAATCAGTAACGCGGGCGTAATTGGCGATCCTGGCCCCGTAATGAAGGGCGGATTTGATAAATGCCAATGCCAGACGCTCGGGGCAGATACTGATGCAGTCATAAAAAAGAGAAGCCCCGGTCAACCCTTTTTCCTTGATGATCGGCTGAAGGCGAAGGGCGTCTTCAGGGGAGATGGGCTTGTGAGAAGGGATTCTTTTGGATTTATCCCAGGTGTTGCTTCTCCCGGTGGCCAGAAAATCGTAGAGAACCAGACCGATTCGGGTCAGCCATTTGTTGCTTTTTAGGGACCCTCGATAGTGCGGGAACAACATGGGAAAGGGATAGACGAAATTGGGGGCGATATTGGTCATGGTTCGCCGTTCCATCAGGGATTCCCGAACAAGGCGGTACTCCATGTTGTTGAGATACCGCAACCCCCCGTGAATCAATTTGGATGAAGCGGCGGAAGTGGCTTCGGAAAAATCCCCCTTTTCAAACATCGCCACGGAGAGCCCCCTCGACGCCGCCTCATAAGCGACGGCGGCACCGGTGATGCCGCCGCCGATGATGATAACGTCAAAAACCTCCCCCCTCATATGCTCGGTATAACGTTCCATGATACCGATATGATAAGCCTATAATGCCTGGCGGCACAAGCTCAAATTCATGTTTCAAAGACCGGGCGTGCCCTGAAATTGGCCCATCTTGCCTTGAATAAGTGATTGACAGGGGCCTGCTCTTAATGAAGAATTCAGTCAACTGTTAACCGCCGATGTGAGATGGGCTGACTGGAAATGTCGGCCCTGATTATTTCCGATTCCCTTTTTTTGGTAAATGGTAATCATGAAGCCGTTTGGTCTGCCCATTGATGCTGTTCTGGGTGATGTGAGAAAAGCGCTTTCTGAAAACGCCAATGTGGTCCTTGAAGCCCTGCCTGGAGCCGGTAAGACCACGGGTATTCCCCTTGCCCTTCTCGACGAGCTGTGGCTTGAAGGGAAGAAAATATTCCTGCTAGCCCCCCGGCGGCTGGCGGCCAGGGCCGCCGCCATGCGCATGAGCCATCTGCTTGATGAAGATGTGGGGCAAACGGTGGGTTACCGGGTACGAATGGAGACTCGCATCGGTCCTGAAACCCGCATTGAGGTGGTGACCGAAGGGGTTCTTACACGGATGCTTCAGAGCGATCCTTCCCTGGAAGGTATCGGGTTGGTGATTTTTGATGAATTTCACGAACGGAGCCTGGACGCGGATCTTGGGTTGGCCATGTGTCTGGACACGCAAGGGGTTCTCAATCCCCATTTGAAGATACTGGTCATGTCCGCTACACTGGAAAAGGGGCCGCTAAATTCCATGTTGAACCATGCGCCGGTCATTACGTGTTCCGGCCGTCTGTTTCCGGTAGAAACCCGATATGTGGGATCACACACGCCAACCTGGTCCGAAGATGCCCTTTACGGTGCGGTGCTTTCCGCGGTCCGTGAGGAAATGGGGAGCATCCTGGTCTTCTTGCCGGGAGCCGGCGAGATCCGGAAGACCGAACAACGTCTGAAAGCCGCCCGACTGGGATCAAAATGGCGCATTGCGCCTCTTTTCGGCAATTTGAGCCGCGGAGAACAGGACCAGGCCATCTCGCCGCCGCCCCAAGGATTGCAAAAGATCGTCCTCGCCACGCCCATTGCCGAAACCAGTCTGACCATTGAGGGCATTCGGGTTGTGGTGGACTGCGGCCTGCATCGAACGCCCCGTTTCGACCCCGGAAGCGGGCTCACGCGACTGGTGACGGTCCCCGTAAGCCGCGCGTCCGCCGACCAACGCCGTGGCCGGGCGGGGCGAACCGCTCCCGGTCTCTGTTTGCGCCTGTGGTCCCGTGAGATGCATTCAACCCTGTCCGCAACCCATCGGCCGGAAATCCTGGAGGCGGATCTGTCAGGTCCGGCTTTGGAACTGGCCATCTGGGGTGTGGATGACCCCGCCATGCTGCACTGGCTCGATTTGCCACCTGAGGGCTCATTTGAAAAAGCCCGCGATTTACTCAAAAGTCTGAACGCGTTGGATCGAAAAGGTCATGTCACCCGTCATGGCCGCCTGATGGCAAAACTCCCGGTTCATCCACGGTTGGCGCACATGCTCATTGAAGCCGAATCGGCGGGGCAGGGGGCTGTTGCCTGTGATGTGGCGGCCCTGCTGGAAGAACGAGATGTGGTGTGGTTCGAAACGGGCCGACAAAATGCGGACATGGACCTTCGAGTGGATCTGATTCGTGCGGCACGGGAAAACCGGCCCCTTGTTTGTCCGGAAGGAACCGTGGATAAAGGGGCTGTTGTGCGTGTCATGCGTGTTTCGAGACACCTGAGCCGACGACTCGGCATTAAAGAAAGCGGTGGTAACGCCAATGATCCGGGGCGGCTGCTGGCGTGGGCTTATCCGGATCGGATTGGGCAGCTTAGGTCAGGTGCAAGAGGCAGATTTCTTTTGAACAGCGGCTGCGGGGCGTTTCTGGATGAAGCCTCGCCCCTTGCCGCCGCGCCATTTCTGGTGGCGGCGGAACTGGATGGGAAGCGCCGGGAAGCCAGAATCCATAAAGCGGCAGTTTACCCCCTGGATACCCTTCTGGAACAATTTCAAAACCGGTTGGAATGGTCCGAATCCGTGACCTGGGACAGTGAGCAGGGGAGGGTAAGTGCAGAAAAAACCCTGAAGCTGGGGGCCATCACCCTGCGCAGTGAACGTCTAAGGGAACCGGATTCCGAAGAAGTGATGAACGTCTTCCTCGATGGAATCAAAACCTTGGGGATTCAGTGTCTGCCATGGCGGAAACAACTTCGCCGCTGGCAGGGGCGCGTCTGTTTTCTTCGGCGGCTTCTGACGGAGGACGAGACTTGGCCTGATGTTTCAGATGAAGGGCTTGAATCGAGATTGAACCAATGGCTTGGTCCCTACTTGGTCCATATGGATCGGCTGAGTGATCTTGCCCGGGTGGATCTCAAGAGCTCCCTTTTCAACATTTTATCCTACCCACAGCAAAAAGTCCTTGATGCGTTGGCGCCCACCCACTTGACGGTTCCCAGCGGTTCACGCATCCCCATTGACTATGACAATCCCATACCGGTACTGGCCGTCCGACTGCAGGAGATGTTCGGACTTGCCGTGACTCCGACTGTTGCCGGCGGACGTCAACCGTTGCTGATCCACCTCCTTTCACCGGCGGGCCGCCCGGTTCAAATCACTCAGGATCTTGCAGGTTTTTGGGAGAACGGTTACAGCGCGGTAAAAAAAGAACTGAAAGGCCGGTACCCTAAACACTACTGGCCCGATGATCCTCTTCAGGCGGAAGCCACGGCACGTGTCAAACCAAGAAAGGCTTCGGCATGAAAATTCCTTTATCTATACGCCAAGGGCCTTTAATCCATCCGAGGAAACGGGGTGGCCATGACCTTACCGTAAGCTCACAACCCGTAGACAGCCTTTCTCAAATCACAACGATCCTCCACCGACATCAGATTGCCATAGGCCGCATAGGCTCTGCCCATACAGCCGCCCAGACAATGCTCTTCACCCGGACAACCCCTGCAGTTTTCAAGAATTTCGCGCCGTTTCCGTGCCATAACCGGCAGTTGGGCCCAAAGGGGCAGGGCCGCCAGGACGACATCCGCCATGGACCGTTGGTGAATATGGTCAATGCCGTATTCTTCGGCCGGAAGCATGACACACGGGTACATGCGCCCTTCGGCGGTGACAAAAGGGGTTTTGATGCAGCTGCAGACCCGTTTTGCGGGTATCGATCGCCCCTTGTACCATTCGATGGCGGAAATGTTGCCCATCTTGTCGTAAAGGGTTCTGAATGTCTCATCCGATCGGTACCGGTTGACGATTTCAGCATACTGATTCGGGGTGGGAAGGGTCAGCCGGTTTGTTCGGCCCGCTCGACCACCCTTGACTAGGGTGCCGGTCACCAGTTGGCTTATGCCGAGGGTCTCCAGTCTTTTCATGAGACGCGGTATTTCGGCAAAGTTGTGCGCCATTTCCGTAAAGGCGACCCGGATCCGCGGCCCCATTCCGGCGTCGAGCAAACGGTCCAGCCCGCGCAGGGCCTGGTTGAAACTGCCCTTGCCGCGCACAAGGTCGTGGGATTTTGCCGAGGCCCCGTCCATACTGATTTGGATTGAGAGTTTGACGGACGCGAGTGCGCTGAGTTTCGCGGCGATATGGGGGGTCACCAGCATGGCATTGGTTTGCAGACAAACCTCCTTGAGCGCCGACCGGTCGCAGGCAAATACCAGGATCTCGAACCAGTCCGGATGGGTCAGAACCTCTCCACCGGTGAGGGACAAGGCCGTCCCTCCCAGCCGGGTGAAATTGTCGATGATGCTACAGGCAACATTCACCGGTATTGGGCCTGCGGCGCTGTCGGGCCGGCAGTTCAGCCAGCAGTGTCGGCACTTAAGGTTGCAGTTTCCGGTGATCATCAGGGTCAGCATTTCCGGCGGTTCAAGCCCCGCATCCCTGATGCCCTGAACCACCTTTTCCGGATTGATCGGCATTTTATTGTCCTGACACCTGTTTCAGATTAAGAAAGGTATTTGTCCAATCCCATATGGCGATGCATGTTAAGAAACGCTTCAGGCTTCATTTTTTGGAGTGCTTTCAGATAGGTCCACCCTTGGAAAGGCAAACTGAATCGCTCCAGTCCGGGCTCGGTACACCGGTGGCACTCCGGAAACCGACCCATACGACGGCGTACCCCGCGGGCTTTTTTGGAAGACAGCAGATCTTCCGGATTCGATTCCGTGACATTACCGATGGGAATATCCATGAGCGGACACAAAAAGAGCGTACCGTCATATCGAATAAAAAAATAGTTGAAACCGCACGTGCAGGGTTTTTTGACGGTTCCCGTTTTTAGAAAGCGTATCATCTGTTCGTTGTGAAAGCGCCAAAGCGAGCGGCCTTTTTGATAAAACCGGATCATTTTCCGAATCTGTTGCCCATCAAATGCCATGTCAGACGCTTTCTCCGGATTGAGATAACGTCCCTGGGTGATGATGCATGGGGACATGATGGTGAACAGATCGTTTCGTGCGGCATAATCGGCAATTTCGTCCAACACATCCACATTGGCGGGCAAAATGGTGGTTTTAACGCCAAGGACCAGGTTGGGAAATTTCGATCTGATTTTGGTCAGTCCCTGAAGGGTGGCGTTGACTTTGGACCAGGCGTCCTCGACGCGGCGAATCCGGTCATGCAGGGAGCCTGCGGCATCGACGGCACAGGCCACAACCAGTTCCAGGTTACAGCCCTTCAGCGACTGAAGGATGGCTTCGGTGTATTCCAGCACCCGCCGGGTCAGGATGCCGTTGGTGGTGATGGCGACGGACCGAAGGGCCTTCAGGTTCCGGTGTTTTAAATCACGGATACCCGCAAACAAATGGGGCAGATCTTTCACCAGATAGGGTTCGCCACCGGTGATGTCCAATTCTCTCAAATTTGAAAAAAGCGGCAAAGCCAGAAGCCGAAGCCACTGATCCACCGACAGATCAGCAACGTCTCGGGGGATTTTCCAGATGTTGCACATGATGCATTTGGCAATGCAATGGTGCGTGATCTCGAGGCTTATAGCCTGCGGTTTCCCAGGATGTCCCGTTTGTCTGAGATATTGGAAACGGAGGCCGTTTAGTGCCAGCCTCCCCGCGAGCTTGGCAACAGCGCCACTCAAGAGATCACTCCTTTATTTCCATGGGGCTTTCCATACTTGGCGAGAAACGATGGAACTATACCCCAGACTCCAGTGCATTGATTTTATCAATCATTTGCCCCTATGGCTGCTGCAAGGGCAGCGAGAAAGAGTCCGGCATCACTGGCGTATGTTTTGATTCGTGCTGACGTGTTTACGAATCTCGTGGTGGCATCATCTCGATTAACCCGGATAAGGAGCGAATCGTCCTGTGTCGCAGCGATACGTTCAAAAGGGTAGCGGACGATGGACGGAGTATTGAAGCCCACCCCGAATTCCAAAAGAAGCAGCTTTCCGGAGCCCGACCTTTCGAGGAACTTATTCAGATCATGGTACTTCTCCATCCACGGGGATTCGACAAAGTTCGATCCCTTCCTGATGTTAGGTTCGAGGAGACTGTCACAATGCGGACAACGCGGAATATCCTCACTTCGTATTGCAAAAGAGCCTGACGCCATGGAGGCTAGCAGCGACTCAACGGTTTCTTGGTTCGGATAGAGATCGTTACTGCAGGGCCGGGAACACTGGAAATATCCGTAGTCACCCTGAGGGGTGCAAACGCGATTTTGGTTAAAGCCTGCTTTGACAAATTGTCCGTCAACGTTTGTGGTCAGGACAAAATAGCTGCGGTCTTTCACAATCGAATAGAGGTCGAGATACGGCTTGCCCCCAGGGTGGCGGAAACGAATCCTTGAGATATGCCGAGCCCAATAAGCGTAGTATTCCTCGACGCTTGGAAAGTCGAAAAACGCCGCTTCGTAAATATAACGCAGTCCGTACTTCTCATGGTATCCGGGAAACCAGTCTCCGAATGTGGCGAAATCCATGTAGAGCAATCCCGCCGCCGTCGAGAGTCCTGCACCGGCCCCGATAAGGATAGCATCGGCGTCATCCAAAGCGGAGCACAAAGCCTCCATATCAGCCTGTAAAGAGCCGTCGGTAGTGTTCATGATCGTCCCGCGAGTAAACATCGAAGATGATTCTTCTAAAAACATCCCGGTTTGTGTCCAGCCACTGAGAAACAGTATTGACGGCGATGAGTGCAGCTTCATCCGCGGGAAAACGGTAGACTCCCGTGGAAATGGAGCAAAAAGCGATGGTGTCCACACCACCTGCTTCGGCAGCGAGATCCAGACAGGCCACATAGCAGGAGGCAAGGGCCTCCCGGTGCTGTTCGGTTAAGGCACTCTGAACAATGGGACCGACGGTGTGAAGCACAAAACGAGCTGGCAGGTTGTAGCCCCGAGTGATCTTTGCCCGGCCGGCAGTTTCAGGTTGCTTTTGTATTGCCATGATTGTCGCACAATCCTCCCGAAGCTGTGGTCCTGCCGCCGAGTGGATACAATTGTCGATGCAGGTATGCAGAGGAGTGAAGCAGCCGAGCAACTCTTTGTTCGCGGCATTGACGATGGCATCCGCCTCAAGTCGGGTGATGTCTCCCCGCCAAAGGCACAACACGTTTCCATTCCGTCCCGGATAACCGAAGGATTCAGATATGGGGACAATACCACTCGTCAGGACAATCCCGGCCTCCACTCGTTCTGTCCAGAGGAGCCTGTCAAGTTCCCGCAGAATATCTCCAGGAAGCCTGCCTGGGGGCCTGACATTGAGAAGCCCTCGTAGAAGACGCCGCGAGTCGTTCCGGTCAGAAGGGACGAGTCGGTTTCGTCCTTCCTCCTCGGTGAGAAACTCGATGACACGCCGGATGGCGATGTCCGATTCTTCTGAGGTCACGTACGTCTCTGGACGCGCCAATACCTCACGTATCGCAATTTCTTCTCTGTAATCCTCGAGTTTCATGGCTGAATCAGAGTTTAAACGTTTGGGAAGGGTCGCGGCAACCTGAAACTTCCTCTTCTCTCTTGCGTAACAATATAAAAGCCTGGGACATGATAGACCAGTCATCTATCGATTTCAAAGAGTTTATTCCTCTTCTAAAATACCGTCATCACCATATACCACATCATCAAAGGCATCTAAAGTAAACCCCGAAATTCTTTGGTGTTTGACACAAACACAGCATAACGGTATATTCCTGTAATCAACATTTAACCCGTTTATGGGAACACAACCCCAACCAAGGAGGCCTACAATGGCAACACAGGACAACTGTTGTACGATCGTACCCTACTTTAAGGTTCAGAGCGGTAAACTTGAGGCATTTAAGGCGCTGTGTGAGCAATTTGTCGAGAAAACCAACGGGGAAAGCCAATGTCTCTATTACGGATTCAGTTTTGACGGAGATCAGGTCCATTGCCGTGAAGGGTATGCAGATGCCCAAGGCCTGCTGACCCACCTCGAAAATGTGGGCGCTTTGCTGGAAGAAGCCCTCAAAATTTCCGAGCTCACCCGTTTGGAAGTACACGGCCCCGAAGAAGAACTTGCAAAGCTCCGGGAGCCCCTGGCCGGTTTGAAACCTCAGTTCTTCACACTGGTGTATGGTTTTCGCCGTTAATGGGTCCGAACAGATGGTCCGGGAGCGAACTCGCGGGGGTATTTGACCCAGGCGCTTGAAATCCTCGAGTGCCTGGCCACCCTGATCGCGCCGGATGAGGAGAGAGAGGCGTTGGCCCGGTCGGCGTGATGCTCAGGACTTACTATGGGCGGCATTTAATATCCTCGTCTTTTATGCGTGCACCACCTTCAATCCATCCGAGGAAACAGTGTATCTGCCCATAATCTTGCCGTCTTCCCGCTCTGCCCGTTCACGGTTTAAAAAGCCCGCCTGAACGAGCTCTCGCAGCCTTTTCTTGACGCCGTTGGGGGATATGTTCATCATGCGGCTGATGTCGTGACAGTGGAACTCACCGGGCTTTCGGTGCTCGCACGTACCCACACAAATCGTGGCACCGGCATCGTTTACAATTTTCAGCAATGTGAGCAGGTCCTGAGATAATTTTTCTTGAACCATTTAAACGCCTCCCAAACCACCGCTTTTTGAACCCTCTGAATCCGCTTTCATGGGCCGTCATGAAGCCATTTCAGAAAATCAAGCATATCATGGGCAACCACCGTTTGGAATTCTGATTTGAATTTTTTCCTGAAACAACGCGCCAACGGGTTGTTTTCCCTGGCAACAAGGGCCGTGTAATGTCGTGGGTCGACCACAACCGTATCCCTTGTGCCGAAGATCGGCGTTAATCTCTTATTGGCGCCTGCCAGCATCATTTTCCCCGGCGCATAACGTTCGTGAAACACAAAAAAGAGCATCCCTTTTTCAGACAGACGCGAGTAAGCATCCTTAATCGAACCCACATCCTTACGGTGAAGCGGCCCGAACATGTCATATATGATGTCGAATCCGGCGGAAGGGAGATCCAATTCCCCGGGATAATACCCGATGTGTTGGTGATGAATGTAAGGGTCGTTCAGCTTGCCGTAGATTTGATGGAGCGCCTCATGGGGCATGCGGAATACATCCTCGTCCAGGATGTACCAAGAGCAACCCTGAGGTCCCTTCTCCATGATTTTGAGGTGAGGGCTCGGCGACAAACTCGCCAGCAATTCATCGCCGGAACGTAACAGGGGCATATAGGGATTGACCGGCGTGTAGGATGCGGTATGAATTGTAACATTCATGTTCATGGTTTTCGACAGAGAGTACAACTCATGACAGGCATTTCCCGCTCCAGGACCCAGTTCAAGAAAGGTGAGCGGTTGGTCCTCGAAATACGCCAGCACCAGACGGATACCATCAAACAGGGGCCGGGTGTTTGTAAAGGATAGTCCGCCCTCGTAGTGAATGCCGTTGATATCCCACGAGATATGATTTGAAAACCGCATCTCGCCGGATTCCGGCACATAAGAATCCACATAGGTAATATGCCCCGCTTTGTGGGCGCGGTGAATACCTTCCCGATAGGAAGCCAGGTTGAAAATGGATGTGTCCCGGGTTACCATGAGTTCCTCCCTTTGTATAAATATTCCCGAACGCTACCGAGCACAATTCCGGGGATATCCTGAAGGTTTTCCACGCCGTAAATGTGCACGTTTGGCTGCGGGGCCATACTTTTCTCGAAAGCATCCGTATGCTTGTTTTTCCCGATGTGAACGGCAGTAATGCGGTTTTTGCATTCGTTGAAATACTGAACCAGCATTTGGAGGTTGGCGATCTGCATATCGGTAATCAGAAAAATATCCGGCAGACGGTCCGTTTGAATGGCCTGAATGTTTTTCACAAATAGTTGTGTGCCACCGCCGAAATATCGGCAGATCGCTTTATATATCTTTCTTCTGTTACGGGAGTAGGGCAGGATGAGCTCATCACCGGCGGCGGCATCGCTGAAGTTATACACCGCAGCGCGCGCGTCGTTTCGCAAGTAGGCATCCACAGCACAGGCAGCGCCCAGGACCGCATGGGAAATCTCTTTTTTCGGGTCGACCATACTTGCCGAGGAGTCGATGATCACCATGCAATCGGGCGTACCGTACTCATGACCGTAGACTTCTCCTTCAATGCGCTTCCAGGACTTTGAAAGTCCGGGCATTAATTTGCCGAAACTTTTCCATGGGTCAATATCATAAAAAGGTTTGCCGACCTCCCAGGGTACATGCTGGTGAGGATAGAGTGAGCCACTCTTTTCCATGGGCCGTTTTCGGATCGGCAGTGCATAGTTTTGGGCAAGTTTCATATAGTAAAGCAGATCGGCATCAAAGCTATCGCCTTTTCCCAAGCCCATATCCCGGCCATTTTTCCGAAGCGCATCGGATATGTCATCTACAATGTCCAGCAAAATCGAATTGAATTCAGCGGGTGTTTTGGCACTGGAAGCCAGATCTTTCAGACCCTGCTCTATCTCTTGGGGTGAATACCGGCCCAGATCATGATTCCCCATGGGGCTTGGGTGTTCCGTCTCACCATCTGCATCTTCCTCTTCAAGCAGTTCCTGAAGCACCGAAGCAAAACGCCGGATGCTTTCGGGCCATCGATTCCGATCCAGGTAGGGAATGCGCGACAACCGGGTGGCAATCTTTCCAAATTGATCGGCCCCGAGATCCAAGCCCCATATCTTCTGGTACAGGGCGCAGACAGCCTCATCCAATTTTCCCCTTCGGATATGACGATAGATTTCCGGCAACGGCGTTTTTTTCCGGCTGACGCAATAGGTGTTGGCGACCACATCCATAAAGCAGTCGGCAACATTTTTGGCCATGCTTTTGTTCTGAATGACCGACTTGGCTTCCCGATATAACATCAGGTGGGTGGAAAAGTCCCACGGGCAGTAAATGTAGTGCGAAATGGAATGATCCAACAGCCCTTCCATAATGAGCCGGGGATCCAGACAATGGGACATCTCATTCACAAAGGCCGTTGAAAGGGAGATCTTTTTCTCCTTCATTTCCAGGCCTACCCGGTCATTCCCTTCCGCCATTTGGGGTGCGGGGAGTTCCGGGAAAAAATGACGCTCTCTGACTTTGGGCCAGATATGTTTTAAAATCTCATTCAGATTCCGCATTGCTCAGAATTTTGCCACCGAATCTGGTCTTTGCAATCTGCTGGATTCGTCCGTCCACCCGGATTTGGCCCCCTTCCATCCGTTCGCCGGTTTTGGACAGGGCATCTCCGGTGATCCTAATCAGGCCGCCGCTCATTTCCGCACCGCACCAACTGCCGGTGGAACCGTTCACTTTAAGGGTTCCACCCTGTAAGCCGGCACCTGTAAAATGCCCCGGATCCCCATGAACCGTCAGGTGTTTGCCTGCTTCAAGGCGGAAACCCAGGAAGTGAAGCTTTGTAAACTGCCGATGAAGATTCAGCTCGAAACGACCCGCTTTAGACCCATTGATCAGCGCAGAGATGTAGAGTCCCATGGGACCGGATTGTTCAAATTTTGCCTCTCTTGAGAGCCCCGTTACGGCGCATAATTCCTCTATGTCATCGGGGGTATATTCAATGGTTCGGATCCGTCGAAGACTGGATTCATAAATGGTTGAAGCATAGGCCAGGGTGGCCGCCAAGAACTTGGGCAGCTCCATGGCAAAAAGCCATGCCTTGTAAACATTAAACCGCAGACCCTGGTCCAGAAGCCGGCAGAGTTCTTTTACCGCATCTCTATCAAGGCACCGGTAAACGGACAGCAACTCGTCCAGCACCCGCCGGTTTCTCCCGACGATTTGTCCCAGGGGAATATCTTTATTCGCTAAGGACACTTTCTTAAAATCCATAAACGGGTTTTTCATATGAGCTCGGTTTTTTGGCCCAGGTCCTTTAGAATTTCGTGAAAGAGGGGATGATCACCCATAATCGGGGTTATCAATTCACCTTCGAGGATGCGGCTTGCCGTTGCCAGGGCCTGCTGTATCCGATGCGCCTGTTCCCTGTAGCGCCGGAGCATCTCCCGGACCGCTTTCTTTGCCATGTGGATTTCAAGGGGGTCATTTCGGAACTCCTTTTCACTTTCCGCAACGGCCGGATCCTTCCACACAATGCGATGGGCCAGGGTAAACGGCAGTATGGCCTCAAGGTGCTGCAACCCCACGGTTTCATCACCCAGGAGCCAGGCGAGGGCACGGCAGAGGCTGCGGGTACTCCTGGGAAAGCGGTTGGAAAGGCAGTTCTTTACGCTCCGGCAGAGATAACCGGTGAAATGGCACCCCTCCTCGCACATTTCACCGGATCGCTTCTGGCCATATTGATGGCAAAACGACAGCTCGGCAATGACCACCCGCAAAAATGCATTAAAATCCACATCAAACGGAATTTGGCTTTGTTGATCCAGAAACGCACACCGCTCTTTGCGTGTAAAGCTCGGGATGTCGGCCTCCTTTGACAAATAGCGGCCAAATTGATCCGACAGGGCGGCCAGTTTTTCCATCCGGGCTTCATAGGGAATGCGCCGGCTCAAAAGCTTTTGAAATTCCTGTTCCAGGACCTCGTGGCGGAGCGCCGTCTCATGATCACCGTTTGTGCCCAATAGGCCGGCCAGATTGGCACCCGGATGCCTCGACTCCACCATAACGTCAAACCGGTCCATCAGCGGAGCGATGATCGTGTTGGTGCCTCGATCCTGGTAATTTGCGGTGGCAAAAAGACAATACTCGCGGTTGATGACGGCATCATTGAGATATTCCCAGTTGCCCCGGTCCACACCATTTAAAATCATGCTTTGCTTTGTCTCCGGCAACCGGTTGATCTCATCCACGATTTTAACGGGGAGTAAGGTAAAATGCGACCATACCACCACCTCTTCTCCCATGTTCAGTTTGCCCAAGTCGGGTCGTCCAATAATCTTTTCCTCAGTCTGTTCGGGATGCCCGGAAACCTCTCCCCTCCAGATGCTCCCCAAAGGAATTTGATGGAGCAAAGCGCCCACATACTCTACGGAGGTGGTTTTCCCGAGACCCGGTTCTCCGATGATCAGCGCTTTTCCCCGGCAAAGCCCCACCAGCAGGCTCATGAGAAGCGCAGAGTTGAATTCCTTGTCGTTTACCGTCATATCCGGTCGATTCAGATACAGATGATCACCGATATATCCGTAAATATGAAGGGCCTTGGTTCGTAAATCTTCTTTTTTCACGGTATTCATTTGAAAACTCCATGGATCATGCCGTCCCGAAAGGTGCATGCGGCTTTAAAAAGCACCCAGTTGGCAGGTCTTGATCTGGATCGCGTTGGCCTGGCATACGTTGCTCAGGGTTAATCTGCTCATGTTGAATTGAGCGGCAAATTGCCAGGCTTTTTCACACGAAAGCCTGTTGTTCACCGATGATCCTTTCACCGCATCTTCGACTTCCTGATTCGGCGCATTTTCCGGCGTAACGATTTTTTTATCCGGCTTGTAGCCGAATAATCCCAACTGACATTTGACGATGGGAATATCAAGCGCGTCTGCCGTGCGGCCGACCTCTTTTGGATCCACCCGCAAGTTATCGGCGATTTCAAAGGCGAGGGCGCAGGAAATCCCCCCGCCTCTGACCCGTTTTCTCATCTCTTTTACAATATTCGGGTCCGGACGTAAACTCGGATCATGTTTTTCCGAAAATGGCCTCTTTTTCTTTGTTGCCATCCGATATTCTCCTTTAGCTATTGACAAACATATTGAATTGATTGATAATATATCATTTGTTCTTCTAGGGAAACGCTTCATGATCTTTCGTGAATATCCACCCCATAGGGCCCTGAAACCTTATATCAAGTGCTATTGGACCCTGAAATACGACGGTCCCGTCAGCGCCGATGGTGGACTGCAGTTTCTGGCCGATGGGGTGGAGGTGATGTTTAATCTGGGGGACCCCATGGCGGTTGCTGAAAGCGACACCGGTTCCGGTGCCACTGTCGATGCCGGTTTCTCAGGTCCTATGTCACAACCCATGGTCATGAAGCCCTCGGGGAGAATTGATTTGTTCGGTGTTTGTTTTCATGCCGGGGGCGCATACCCGTTTTTTTCTTTGCCGGCCAATGAATTGGCCAACAGATGCGCGGATCTGGAAGATCTGTGGGGCTCCAACGGGCGGCGATCTTTGGACCGCATTCAGGATGACCGTTCTTCCACAGAACAGCGGATTCGGGAGCTGGATGCGTTTTTTAACCATAAACTGAAACAAAACCAAAATGATGATGTCGCCGTGGCCAAGGCCCTGCACGCGCTGGAGGTCAACCAGGGCCGGGTTTCCATTGAAGATCTCGCAACGGGCACGCGACTGAGCAGCCGGCAACTGGAGCGCAAATTCAAAGAGAGGGTGGGCATCTCACCGAAAAAGTTGTGCCGGAACCTCCGCTTTAAAAGTGTTTTTAAATATTTAAGAGATTTCCCCTCCGAGAATTGGGTCTCCGTGGCCTTGGCCTGCGGCTACTATGATCAGGCCCATATGATTCGTGATTTCAGGCATTTCACCGGCGTTTCCCCCACCGTCTATTTTGATCGGCAATTGGGAATGGAAAAATTCTTCACTGCCAACTTTTAACGATCAATTATCCACCGCCTGCCACATCTGCTCGTTGGCGGGTCCGAAAACCGCTTCGGCCTCTGACACTGGCGGGATCGGCAGCGTGTAGCCCACATTCTCCCGGATTGCCCCATCGATATCTTCAAAGCAACCCGCCGGCCCGGCAATGTTTTCGGTATACAATTGCATCTCTTCCCGTCCGTTCCAATCGATGCCCCAGGCCACCTTGTGGGGAACAAAGAGCTTCTGGTACGTGCCCTTATCCAATGTGGCGTCGATGGCGATCCATTCGCCGTCCAGTAGGACCTGGACAAAGCAGTGGTTCATGATCTCCGGCAGCGTCTGGATGGCCTCGCCCATGGCCGGCGTC
The DNA here is from genome assembly GCA_963663335.2 of Desulfatiglandales bacterium. GTDB lineage: Bacteria > Desulfobacterota > DSM-4660 > Desulfatiglandales > Desulfatiglandaceae > NaphS2. The sequence goes on from CAXXLN010000003.1 coordinate 1,454,456, forward strand.
ATGAATTCCCGCTTGACCGGATTATAGGCCAGGCGCGCCGGAATTCTGTTGCTCCGCAACAGGGCCACCATGAGCAACGCTTTGTTCCAGCAGACCCCGTATCCTTTGGCCAAAGTTTCAGATGCCTTGACCTGAACGGCATCGAACCCGAACCGGATATTGTCCCGAACGTGCTTGAAAACCGCTTAGTTATCTTGCGGGGGTCTGTCTCGCCGTTTGCGAGTTGTTTGGCCAGATGTGAAACGGCGGGATGGTTGGCATCACAAAAGACTGTTTCCTGAATGTTTTCATATTGTTGAATGGTATCCCCCTTTTCTTGAATGAATGTCTTTAGGGGAAATAATAATACGGTGTCGATGAAGTGTATTGGAAAAAACCGACATTATATGAAGCGAGGCTGAAAATGGATGAAGGGATGGTGTTTAAGAACCATAACGATTGCCGTCAGCGCACGATAACCTATTGACATACCACCGGTTCTTTGCATATTATCAGAATATGAGAACCGTCGCTTGCATCGATGAAATATTAAGGTCAACAGCGCATGGAGATTATATCGAAAAAAAGAAAGCACCGAACCGGCTTATTAAAGTCATTCCACTTTAAGTCCGGCATGGATCTTCATATCGCTGATTTTATACCTTCTGAAGACATAACGCAGCGGTTTGAGACCCAAAACCCGGTGCTCCGGTTCTATTTCCATATTCTGGCAAGCGGGCATTGGGAGCTTAAGTCCCCTTACCTGAGCCCTCCGCAAAAAATATTGCCCCATTCGAACAGTTTTAGTTCCGTGCTTTTCTATCCGGAAATAGAAGGAAAGATGGTGCTTCCAAAGGAGAACCGTCAATTCCATATCAGCATCTACATCCCCCCAGCCCTATTTAATACATATTTAGGCGGTCGTTTGGAACAGTTTCCGCAGGCGCTCATCGAAATATCAAAAGGATGTGTCGACAGAGGCTTTTCCCACCAAAGCTCGTTTTCCAAAATGATGAATCTGTCCATTCAGCACTTGTTGGATTGCCCTTATAACGGTCCCATGAAAGAGCTTTACATGGAAAACAAGGCCATAGAGCTCATCGTGCATAAGCTGGCACAAACCATTACGACTAATGACAAAAGAGAGACACCGCTTAAGATAGAGCTGCATGAAACAGATCGCATCCATCATGCCAGGGATCTTCTTTGCCAAGATCTTGAAAATCCGCCCCGGCTATCCGACCTGGCCCATGCGGTGGGGACAAACCATTGCCGTTTGAACTATGGTTTTCGAGAACTCTACGGCACCACGGTTTTCGGCTATCTTCGTCAGAGGCGACTTACAGAGGCGAAACGGCTGGTTGAAGAAGACGGAATGAACGTCACGGAAGCAGCCCTGAGTGTTGGCTATAACAGTATTTCTTCCTTTTCAAAGGCATTTTCCGAATACTTTGGAATGCAGCCGATGATGTGCCGGAAAAGAAAAATCATTAGCGTTTAGGGCTCACCTGTTTCCCCTCTCCAGAATATTCATTTCCGACAACAAAGAATTCAGATGAAATAAGCATCCCACATAGATGAGGTGTATTGTCAGGACATGCCAAAGAAATGCATTCGTCATCAACAAAAATCGAAAGGAGAAACACATGGGATGTTTAGAACTTAAGGTGGTACTGAATCACGAACAAAACGCGATGGTAGAAGCGGCGAAAAAGTTTGCAAATGAGGTGATGCGTCCGGCGGGCGTTGAGCTGGACAGGATGGACTCTGAAAGCATCGTGGAAAAAACCTCCCTGTTGTGGTCGGTCTATAGAAGATACCATGAGCTGGGCTTTCATAAATCAATCATTCCCAAAGCCCTTGGCGGTTTGGAGATCGATTCATTGACCTGGACATTGATTATAGAACAGCTGGGATACGGTGATGCGGGGTTATGCGAGTCTCTGGCCTGCTCTTTGGTGCCTTTTCTTATGGGGGCGGTTTTCGGAGGACCCCGGGCGCAGGATTTGGTGAAGGCATACTGTGATGACGCGGAAGGCGGGATGGTTGGATGTTTCGCATTCACCGAACCGGATCACGGATCGGATTGGGTCCTGGCAGCGCAAAAAGAATTCGATAATCCGGCATGCGCCCCTTCCGTGAGAGCGGTTCGAAAAGGGAACGAATTTGTCATCAATGGGCAAAAATCGGATTTTATCAGCAACGGCCCCATCGCTACCCATACCGTGCTTTTTCTCTGTGTAGACCAACAAAAGGGGATGCAGGGAACCGGGATTGCGCTGATTCCGCTTGATCTGCCAGGCATATCCCGGGGTAAGCCTTTGGATAAATTAGGATTGCGCACTTATCCTCAAGGCGCGCTCTTTTTTGAGGATGTCACCATACCTGAAGAGATGATGCTTTTTTCAGACCCTGAAGAGGGATTTAACACCCAACAGTGGTTTTTAACACCCGCTTGTGAGTTGTTGAGTTCCATCAGTGTCGGATTGGCGCAAGCCGCCTTTGACGAAGCCCTCAAGTACGCCAAAGAGCGTATTCAGGGCGGAAAACCGATTATTGAGCATCAGAGTATTGCATTAAAGCTCTTTAACATGTTTACGCAGATAGAGACCGCCCGTGCCCATTCACGCCGTGTGTCACAGCATAATGCGGCAAATCCGCCGGGATCAGCCGCGCATGCGCTTTCTTCAAAGGTCTATTGTACCGAGACCGCCTTTAAGGTGGCCGGCGAAGCCATGCAGATACTTGGCGGATATGGGATAAGCAAAGAATATCCTGTTGAGAAGATGTTTCGGGATGCCAGGGTCGGCATGATCGGAGAGGAAAACAATGCCTTATCTCTTGCAGGCACCTCATTTTTGAAACGATGAAAAAAATGGTGAAATGATGCAGAAGATTGAATTGAAGCCAAAAGCGCAACGCAACGGCACCATGCGAATTCTCCGAATCGCATCCGGATTGAATCTGCATATCGCCGATTTTGTGCCTCCCGAAACCATTGAAATGTGCTTCGAGACGACAGCGCCGATGCTGCGCTTTTTCTTCCATATCTTCGGCAGTGGGTTCTGGGAACTGAGATCACCACACCATACCGGATCTCAGAACCGAATGGATCAAGGGGACCATGTCAGTTCCATTCTCTTTTACCCGCAGATGGAAGGCAGAATACACCTGCCCATGACGCACCGCCAATTCCATCTGAGCGTTTCCATCACACCGTCCAGGTTGAACAGCTATTTGGGAGATAGGTTGGGCGATTTCCCGAAAGATCTGCGGGCGATTTCCGAAGGCCGGATGGACAGGGGCTACTCCCACGCCGGTCCCCTATCCCGAATGATGCATCAGGTTATCCGGAACCTGCTGGATTGCCCCTATTCAGGACCCATGGAGTCGCTTTATCTGGAAACCAAGGCCATGGAGCTCATTGTACTGAAACTGTCCCAAACCGTCTGCGAAGATGATCATGAAAACAGGTCGCCCAAGCTGGACCCTCACGAAACCGATCGCCTCTGGCACGCCAGGGAAATCCTGTGCCGGAACCTGGAAAATCCGCCGACCCTGTCCCAACTGGCCCATGCCGTGGGAACCAACCACTGCCAGCTGAACGCCGGTTTCCGGAATCTGTACGGCACCACGGTTTTCGATTATCTACGCCAGAAAAGACTTGCGGAGGCCCGGCGGCTGATCCAAGAGGAAGGCGCGAACGTAACCGAGGCCGCCCTTAAAGTCGGTTACGACAGCATCTCTTCATTTTCCAGAGCTTTCAACAAACACTTCGGCCAGCCGCCCATCAGGTTCCGGAATCGCAGAGGTTAGTTCAAATACAAAGCCACCAGCCACCCGTGTATCCGTTCCTGCCGGTTGGTTATTTGGAAACGCAAAGTGCCCAGCGTTGAACTAACGCATGGGCACTGCGAATGCGGTCGAAGGCAATTCACCGTCGGAAGCTCTCTCTCAAATTAAAATACTCAAGAAGATCAATCTCTTTCAAGGGCTCCCGAAGTTTCGCCAGCTCCTCTTGGGGGCCATGGATTGCGAGCCTGGTGCAGTCCGAAATGGTCAGTGCCTCCTGGAACAGGGGTAAAACGTTTTCCACATGCTCCAGAAAACCCTCGGCGTTTTGATATCTTTGCCTGCAATGGGCCTCGTCTGCCCTGAAGCTCCATCCGTAAGCAAGCATTCCGCTTTCGTTACGGGTTTTCTCAACGAACCGATCGGCCAGCTCTTCAAGTGCATCCAGTTTACCCGGTTTCGCCGTGAAAAATGCGGCTAGCGTTAATTCCGTGTCTTGTGTGGTCATGACTTCCTCCTTTATTATCATTAATATTTTTGAAGCCTGAAATCGGCCAGCTCACCGCTTGCGAACCCCTCTGGTCGCGCCTCCGGATGCTGTCCCCTTGCCTGTTGCGACAATAGCAAGCACCGTCCCGGTTTGCTTATTCCATCCGAATCTTTTTTTGTTCTAAATGAAAAGAAAGGTGATTCTTAAGAATAATGGATTATCCGGTACAGCCGGTTTAGGCGGGATCGACCATTTCATCAGCCGCTGTGTTTCTTTTCAGGACCGCTTCATCGGCGCCGTGGTTTTTCAAGAATGCGCCGGGATCTCCGACACAATCGACGACTTGACGCTGGCGGCACCCCACGCACGATTCAACCGGGTGATGGTTGATCACGCCGAAAAAGATCCGCCGGTGAGGCAGGCCGTTCCATATTTCCTCAAAAAGGCAACACTCGATCACACCACGGATAAACTGCTCCACCGGAGATCCCTTTAAATAGCCGAAGCGCCCATGTACCAGGATGCCTGTTTCACAAACGCGAAATGCGGCATGGCAGTGATTGCTGATCTGTCTGACCACTTCCATTCCGCACAATTCGGGTATTCTGACCTCAAGAAAAGCAATTTTCGGACGATAGGGTTTGCCCGGGCATGCTCAGGGGATCCTGGAAAGTGCCTCTATTCCCGCTTCGGACACAGTGTATCTGCCCATAACCTTGCCGTCTTCCCGCTCTGCCCGTTCACGGTTTAAAAAGCCTGCCTGAACGAGTTCGCGCAGCCTTTTCTTGACACCGTTGGAGAGCACCAGGAAAAAATCAAGTTAAAAAGTTGACATTTTTTAGGCAAGACTCCCCATTCGGCTAAGCGCCGTTTTTTGAAAATGATATTCTCCGAGCATAACAATTGCATTTTTGGTTTTTCGCATTTCGGCGTTACAGGTGAAAAACCCCGTCCTTGTTGTCCGATTTGGCAATCTGGTATGACTAGATCTCATTCATATTGAAGGATCAGAGCACCTTGGAGCCATAAAGGTTTTCGGACGAACAGGATCACACTCTCCAACGAGCCGTCAATGGTATCCTCCTAAAGCAGGATTATTGCGGCGGTTATGCCATAGCCATCCTGTCCGCCGAAACCGCGAAAACCGCAAGCGGAACCGTTATGTTCAGATGGATTATGCCTACAGTTTAAGCTTTATTTCATATAGCTCCTGTACCATGTTTCGCCAACGGCCTAAAAAATGATTATCATCAAAAGCAGTTTCAATAGCACCTGCTTTCTTCCATTTATCCCGAAGGGCGGGCCAGGCCATAAGATAATAGCCGGCTCGTTCTTCAGGTGTTGTTTCTGCATTACGAAATTCGGGAGGTAAATATATCTGGGGTTTTCGCATGAGACACATGGCTGTGCGGAGGTATCTGCGGGCAATGCCGAAATCAGTATGTTGTCCGGCTGCCTCCCGCCGCTTGTAATCGGTCATCAAGTCCTGTGGACCGTGTAATCCCAGGTGATTGCCAGATTGCACGACATAGTCTTTAAGAATGTGGTTACAGCGTTTTGCGACTTTACCTGTATGGGTTTTGCCCTCGGTTCCACCGGTCTGTTTGACCCTGGGAATAATGCCCGAATATGAAACCAGATTTTTCACCGGTTTCTGATTGTGCGGATTACCAATTTCGCCGGTTATACCCGCAGCCAGCACAATGCCAATCCCGCGTATGCTTGTGAGAAACGCACCTTCTGTTTGGGCGAGCCAGACGGCAATTTCATGTTCCAATTGTTCGATGCTGTCTCTCAAACACCTGAAGTGCTTGACATGCTGACTCAGTGAAAGTTGAAAAGTACTGATCTATGACCACAAAACTCAGTTGGCCCATAAACATTTCAACCAGTTAGGCGATATGCTGTGCCATACTTTATCATAAATTTTGGAGTAAAACATACAAAAAGTTTTTGATACTCTCGAAACCAAATTCGCATATAACATGCTTATTTCATTTAATATAATAAGCAAATTGCCCTGTCCGCACTTGGAAAAAAGGATGTTGCCATGGAGCGCCATATCTGATAATGTATTGCATAAATTGAAACCTTGTCTTTTCAACTGCAATACTTTATCGGAGGCCCGATATGTCAAAAACCCTCCCACCAAAACAACATCTGGTTTCCCTTTTTTCACAGACACCGTGCTGGACGATCAAACCGTTGGCTGCCGAAATGCAATATGCCATTTCATCGGTTCGCAGGTTTCTGGCCGAAACCGGGTATTACAGCAGCTTCACTCACAACGGTTCCTGGTACACCCTTCGTTCCATACCCCGCTTCGCAAGAAACGGACTGTGGTTTTACCGCGATATCGGTTTTTCCCGCGCAGGAACACTGACGAAAACCCTTGTTTCGCTGATCAGCGGAAGTCCTGCCGGCATGAGTGCGGAGATGCTGGGGAAGACGCTTCAATGCCGTTGCCATGGGGTGCTGGTGAATCTTTGGCGAAAGGGAGAAATCACCCGGGAAAAAGTAGGGCGATGTCAGGTGTACTTTGCCAGCGATCCTCACAAGTCAACCAGTCAGCGACAGGCGTTGACTGCTCAGAATTCACCGAAAAGGTTTTCAGCGGAGATGGCCGTGCTGATTCTGGCAGAGTTTATCCGAAACCCGGATTCCGGCTTCGAGCAGCTGGCCGAAAAAGTCTCCCGAAGCAAAAATGTGACCGTGAGTCCGAGACAGATCGAACACCTTTTCGAGCAACACGGTCTAAAAAAAACGATGCGAACTGGGGTGTCCGTGCTCTGAAAGTCTTAAGCACCACCCTCAAAAGAATGTCGATGGATACATCGCCCGCGGCATTGTTTCCACAGCCCCCGGTCATTAGATTCATCCCTTCAAGGGATGAATGCTCCTGTGGAAAGCGGCTTCTGGTGCAGAAAACCCGGGAGAAGAAAGTGTGGACAATGACCGGCCCCATGTTTGCCCATGAAACTGTTCGAAAATGTCCGGGGTGCGGTGCTGTTTTAGGCGCTGATACATTACGCCAGGTCGTTCCAACCCGATCCAACGTAGCATACGATGTGCTGGTTTTTGTCGGACGATCCATGTATGAGCGGTACAAGACCACTGAGGAGATACGCGCCGAACTGGCCCTTCGAAACGTTCACTTGTGTCCTTCGGAAATCGATTACCTGGGGCGTAAGTTCATTTTGTATCTGGCCCATGCCCACCGGCAGGCAATCCCACGGATTCGAAAGAGCATGACGCTTAAAGGCGGCTATATCCTTCATCTGGACGCGACACACGCGGGTGATGCCCCGGCTTTGATGACGGGCATTGACAGTCTCAGCAGGATCGTACTGGCCAATGTGAAAATTCCGTCGGAAAATTCCGATCACATCATCCCCTTTTTAAAAGACATCGAGGATGCCTACGGAATACCAAGAGCCTGCGTACATGACATGGGGAAAGGCATCTGCAAAGCGGTCAAAGAGGTGTTTCCCGGAGTACCGGATTACATCTGCCACTTTCATTTTCTGCGTGACATTGGCAAAGACATTCTCGATCCGGCATACGGAAAGCTGAGAAACCGTTTGAGGTCCCACGCAATCAGTAGAAAATTATCCGCATTGGTGCGGGAAACACGCCAGGCCGCCTGCGAGCAGTCTTCGAATCCAATGGGGTTGGCAAGAACAATCCTGAACGTCAAAAAGGAAACCCCGCTTCTGCCGCTGATATCCGCATACGGCCTTACCCTGTGGGCATTACAAGGCAAACAGAGTGGCGACGGTTACGGTTTTCCATTTGACCGGCCTTTGGTGTGTTTTGCCGAACGCCTGCTGGAACTGGAACAGCAGATGCCTCGCCTCATAAAATTATCAAAGAACGACAAGCCCAACAACATTCAATATCTGTACAAGTTGTATTGGACGACAGCTGAAATTGCCGAAGACCCCGAGATCAAAAGCCTGATCGAAGAAATGCGATGGCGCAGTGCTACGTTTGATTCACTTCGCAAGGCCATGCGTATTGCTTTACCCGGCGGCACCAATGGGCTCAATGATGAAGGTGCAACAAACATGATCAGTATTCGCGAGGGTGTCATGAAATTCCGAAAGAGTTTCGATCAAAATGAAAAACTCGCTTCTGACTCCCTTTGTGGCAAAATGGCCCAACAGATCGACAAGTATCTCGATCAACTTTTCAACGATCCAATTATGGTCGATACGCCGTCCGGATCCGTTATCCTATACCCTCAGCGTACAAATAACATCCTTGAGCAGTTCTTCAGAGAACTGAGTCGTGAAAACCGCCGAAAAACAGGATACAATTCCAAACAACGCATGCTCAAAAACATGCTGGCTGATACGCCTTTGGTAAAAAACCTCGCAAATCCCGATTACATGAAATTGCTTCTGAATGGGAAAACAGACCTGGAGCAGCTCTTTGCCGGTATGGATCCCATATCCTTAAACACCGAACTCCAATCCAGAATAGATCGTATCCTCCCCGGATTTAGAAAAATCATAAAGTTTCCGGCATTGCCGGACTATTTTATCAGGCTTGCGGCAGATCAAAATGTGTGCCGGGCGGCCTGATCCAACTGAATTTTGTGGTCATAGGTACTGATATATTCGTTTGGCATACTAAGGACACAGCTGGCATAGCTTTGAAGCTTTTTTGCGGTATCTTCCGGTTTTTTTATGCCATAGCGGCGAAGGATTTCAATCAGTTTGGGCTGTTTTCGGCGGCGGATCTGGTGAGAACTGAATCGGTCTTCCATAAGGTATAAGGAGGTTACTGAAAATGGACAAATGCCGCTCTTTTTCTCATCCAGAAAACCGGGAAAGAGCCGGTCAACAACCGTATGAATTCTATTTCTTACCTCTGTTGACAGGGCAACGAGTTTTTTCCTGTGACGAACCACTGTGCGGAGGTTACGATAAATGCCAGATTGAGCAGGAGAGCATTTTGCCCTCCGGTTAAGCAGCATTGATGCAATGCCCATTAAGTCCAGGCGGTCCGTGCTGGCTTGCAGGTTTGCTCGTTGCTTTTTTGCGTCATGGGCATTTACACCGGCAACAATCCATCCCCCGGATCGTAAAGTATCAACAAAATTTTCGGCATATGAACCAACGTCTTCTCCGCCAAAGAACACATGTTTATGGCTTATTTGGCGATAATGACAAGACCGGGTTACCTGGTCGGTGAGGTATTCAATCCCCTCTGGGTTGTTTCTGACGGAAAAGGGTTTCTTAAGAATATGGCCATTGCCATCACAAAACATAACAATATGGTCTTTTTTGGCGTAATCCATTGGAACACACATGACTTTTGAATTGTTCCCAGCGTCTTCAAAAAGATTGAGCAATTCTTGACTTTGGTTCAGATAAATGTTTCTTTTTCTCATGGTGAGGCTCCTCCTTTCATTCGCAGCTAAACTAGACTGCTTTTTCTCTGCCACCTGTTTATTCAGGATGGCTAAATATGAAAATGGAGCTTCACCTAAAATTTGTCAAAACTGGATGAACTTTTTCTTTCGTAGTCCAGAAAATGTTCAATAACGTCCCGAGTTATAGAGTTGTGAAGGAGATAAGAGCTGATCTGAAAGGCTCCCACTCCTTCCCAACATCTATAACTCGGAAAGGTACCAGGATATGTTCATCATCCGGCCGATATGTTGACAGTGCAGCTCGCCGGGCTGTCGGTGCTCGCAGGTTCCCACACATATACTTTCGCCGGCATCATTTACAATTTTCAGCAATGCAAGCCGGTCTTCAGATAATTCTTCTTGCGCCATTTAAACACCTCCCAGCCTTCAACTTTTTTGATCTCCCTAATGGTATCTTTCGGGTTAAGAATTCGCGTCAATCTCCTTTTGGCGCCTTCCAGCATGATTTTCCCGGGGGCATACCGTATGGATAATATGCTCCGCTTCATGGGCGCGATGAATACCTTCCCGATAGGCAGCAAGGTTGAAAATAGATGAGAACATGCTGTTGTCGAAAACTCAGAAAAATTTGGTAGAAAAACAAGGCGGTGGATCCCGGAGTTGGATTTATGCCAATCCCAGGAGTCTTCGCCCGTTGTCGGCCAGTATGGCCCGCTGTTCGGTCTGGGACAACAAAGAGTTCCCTTTGATGTTTTGGACAAGCTCTGGAAGGGTTGACCCGTAGTACAGTGGTCCCGGATAGTCCGTTGCAAACAGCACCCGGTCAAAACCGGTGGTTTGACGAATCTGTTCAACCGTTCTCGCATCCGCCAGCAAATAGTGGGCGGCACTGATGTCGGCGAAGACGTTGGGGCATTTTTTCATGAGCGCCAGCGCATCACTGAACCATATGCCTGGATGGTGGGTGCTGTAGGAGGCGAAATGGGCCAAAACAATGGGGACATCGGGGTATTTCAGGGCCATCGCTTCCCAGAGTGACGGGTGGGAATCCCGGCTGAGTTCCGCGATTTCAAAGGCGCCGGCGGCACATCCGGAATGGGTCAGGACAATGGAACCCGTTCGTTGGCAGTAATCAAAAAGCAGATCCATGTTCTCATTTTCAGCGGGATTGAAGAACTGGGAGTAGGGAAGCAGTTTGATGCCCCTCAGCCCGAGCTGGTGAATCCGATCCAGTTTTTCTTCAACGTATTCCCTGTTTTTGCCGAGGTTCACCGATCCGAAACCGATGAGGATATCAGGATAATCCGCCACCCAGTCTGCAACATCCTGGTCGGTCACATGGGTTTGCGAATAGAGATCCGCCCGGATGGTTTTTAGAAATTCCGCAAACTCCATCGATTGGGAATGGGCGGACCCGGCATAGACATTTTTCAACTTTTCAACGATTTCCGGTCGATCCAGGTCTTCCGGGTCCGTGTCGGTGGCCAGAATCACCGCATGACGCACCCCTGCCTTTCGCATGTCCGAGAGAAATTTCAAATCCGGCATTTTGGGGTGGACATGAAATTCAACCCCCGGCCAATGGTCCGATTCCGTTCCCTCCGCACTCAACCGTGACGGCTCGTATTGGGCAGCCGCCAGTTCGTCGGTGGTAAAGGCGCCCTTGCCCTTGACCACGACGTAGCCTTTCACACGGACCGGTCGCTGGATGGAATGCATCACCAATTGGAGACGAAGAATGACCTTCCAGTGCGGAGGTGTTTTGATCTTCTCGACCCGTTCCTGGAAAACGCGTCTGAATTCGGCGAGCCGCCCGGCGTCTTCGATGCGCAAAAGTGCCCTGACCCAACGCCAGCGCACGTCGGGCGGGTCATGGATGAGAGCATCGATGATGTCGTCATCGGCAGGCAGTTCTGAAAATCCCAGGTAAGATGGGGTCGGTTTCATTGGGTCCATATCGGATCATCTCCCGAAAATGACAATAATCGCTGAGTGATTTCTTGCGTCAATGGCGGGAAAGACGAAAGGTGTCCCCGGTAATGATTATAAAATCTCACCCGTTGGGTTTTGCGCCTTAAATGTTGCGAATTCCTCTGCCGTATCGACGATCACACCCAAAATGTCCTTCATTTTCAACTTTTCTTCGCTTTTTTTCAGGCTGAACAGCAGTCCGTTCACCGGTGCTTCCAGCTCCAGGCTCGCCTTGGCGGTTTCGATGGTGACGACGACCTCACCTTTTTCGGTTTTTTCTCCGTCGGACTTGTGCCACTCTCCCAGTCTTATCTTGTCCTTTTGTTTGGGCATTATCAGCCAACCAATTTTTGGCAGCATGATGAGTGTAATCATTTCACGGCCTCTCCCATACCGTGCTTGGCCTCAATATGCGCTATGACGGTAATTTTTTCATTTGCCATCATCCGCCCCCTCCCATTTCTCCCACTGGTCACAACCACCGTGGGGCGGCTTGACTTTTTTTAAGCGGCCGCATTCACCTCTGGCTGATGATTTTACCTTGGCCTTCCCGTTCACCCATTCCCGTTTTCCCTTCCAGTCCTTGCAGATACCGCACAGTTGTTTGCTGCCGTCCAGATCCATCGCTGATATCCTTTCTATGCAATCTTTTCGAAGAATTTCTTGACCCCAAAGGGCTTCGCTAAATCGGTTTACAAGCAATGATCAGGCATATATGCCGCAAGCAAAATAGACCGGCTCACCGGGGACCGACATTAGATAAGTACTTTTAAGCGAAGGCTCTTCTTCCCCGGGCCGCGGCCACCAATAATCAACCCAGCCCGTGCCTTCGCCGCGTGCCATATTGATGAGATCCACGAAAAAGCATTTGCCTTTGATGTCCGCCATGTGGCTCAGATCCGGCCCCACCAGCTTTTCCGGCATGACGGGGTGGGCCAGCAAGGTCACCCGCTCCATGGAGCCGGCATAAACATACATTTCATCCCCTTTCATTAAGGGGCCGTTCTTTGTTCCGGCAGCACGGAGCGCGTTCTGCAATCCGCTACGTTTGGCCATTTGCAGCGCCTTTTTGACCAAGATCTCGGCCTCTTTTCGCTTGTGGCCGCCTTCCAGAGCCACCGTGAATGCCGATAATGCCTGGCGCAACTCTTGGGTTTGGTTTTCCATTTCTTCGGAAACCTGGGCGCTATTGGCGGCTTGAGCGGCAATGCTCTGGGTAACACTGTCCATCAGGCCCATGGCCGATGTGATCTCCTCCAGCCCGACGCACTGCTCGGTGCAACCACCGGCAATACCCTTTACAATGGCCGCCGCCTGCGCCGAAGCGCCCGCCATTTCTTTGAAATCGGTTGCGGTTTGATCGACGAGTTTTACACCGCTTTGGATCTTGTCCTGGGTGCCGCCGATCATCTTCTGGGTTTCTCGGGCTGCCAAGGCTGATGATTGGGCCAGTTCACGAACCTGTTCGGCCACCACCGCAAAACTCGTGCCATGCACACCGGCGCGGGCTGCTTCCACGGCAGCATTTAAGGCCAACAAGTTGGTTCTGAAAGCGATCTTATCAATGCGTTGGACAACCTTGCTGATCTGCGCGCTTGCCTCCCTTATTTCACTCATCGCTTGTCGGGTCTGGTCCATGGATGTTTCAGCCCGATGCACCAAATGTTCGGTTCGCTCCATTAAGGCGCGGCCCTGATCGGCATTTTTACTGTTCCGGGTGGTCATGGCCATAATCTGTTCCAAGCTGGCTGCCGTCTGCTCAAGGCTGGCTGCCTGTGTGGAAGCACCATCTGACAGTTCCATGGACAAGCTGAAGGCCCGGGCAGAACATTTTTCCACCTCTTCTCTGACCACAACCATATCTCCCAGCGCAGCGCGGACCGGCTTGAACCCTCGAAGCGATATCAACAAGGCCCAAGCAACCAAAATGATTTCGGCTCCGGCAGCCATCCACAGAGGGAGCGTGGACACACTCAGGTCCTGCTTGAGAGGGAAGCGAGCGGCCAACCCGATGAGTGCCACGGCGCCGATGGCTGTTAAAAAAAAGAGCGACACTTGTGTTCGGAGTTTCATTCTTTATCTCTATGCCATCTTTTCGAAGAATTCCTTGCCAACCCCGCAGTTGGGGCAAAACCACGAATTCGGCACATCCTCAAACGCCGTACCCGGCTCAATACCGTTGTCCGGGTCGCCTTCGGCGGGATCGTAAACATGCCCGCATACGCTGCATTCCCACTTATCCATTGATCATTTCTCCTTTTTTTTGACATCCCAAAAATGTCAATCCAAGCCACAGATCCGCAATAATCTTTCCTTGCCTTCTTTTTTTAAAATCACACCCAGCCGGAGATTCCGGGTTTGCGGCCGGGACGATAGACCGCGATAGTATTTTAACAGCTTGTCCATGATCTCCAGCACCTGGTCATCGCTTAAATTCCGAGCGATGATTTCGGCAATCATGGGGTCTTTTCCCCCTGCGCCACCGACCATCAGGGTCCAGCCCTTGGGGAGGCCAATCAGTCCGATATCCTTGATGGCGGGTTCAGCACAGGAATTAAAACATCCGGCGATGCCGATTTTAACCTTGGCGGATATCTTCGGGTACGGATAGAACCGTTCATCGATTTTCCGGGCCATACCGAGCGTATCTTGCTGCCCTCGCTGGCAGAAGGCGTTGCCGGGGCATGCCTTGATGTACTGCTGACAAAGCGCAATTCCGGCCTTTGCCTTGAAACCCATTTCCCCGTAAGCGGCATCGATATCTTCTTCCTTGACCCCGATGAGGGCCAGGCGCCCGTCACCGGTAATCTTCAGCATTTCAACGCCGTATTTTTCAGCCGCATCCGCAATCCGTCGGCCTGCTGCCACATCCATAACCCCACCCACAAGCCGTGCGGCGATGGCATAGGTTTCCTGATCCCGCTGCAGGATGGCGCCTTTGGCCAAAATATCGCTTTTCTCCATGGCGGTTTCTCCTTATTCACTACCGACGGCTTTTTTGAATTCCTCGAGACCCATCTTATCGATGATTCTCCCCAAACGCACCTTCGGAGGCCAGTCGCCGCTTTCAAAAAAATGAAAAACCCGGCTCACCATTTCCATGGCATCGGCATCGTTTAGATTCTCGCCCATGAGATCTCCCATTCGCGGTTTTGCGCCGCAGGTGCCGCCGGCGGTGACCTTCCAGCCTTCAGGAAATCCGGTTAGGCCGATCTCCTTGAAAAGAGGGGCGTTACAGGCATATTCGCACCCTGCAACCCCCATCTTGAATTTGGCCGACAAACAGCGGCCATGGTATTCCTTGTCCAAGGCCATGCCGACACTCATGGCGTCCTGTTTTCCGTGACGGCAATAAGTGGTGCCGGGACAGAATTTCACCATCCGGACACAAAGTCCGATGGCATAGCCGATGTTCATCTGCACATCATTCCAGAATGCATCGAGATCCGCCTCTTTCAGGCCGACGACGGCGATGCGTTGACCGGAGGTCATTTTCAGGGCCGCCGCATTGTATTTTTCCGCCGTATCCAACAGTCTGCTGAAATCGGCCACACGGATGAAACCGCCGGGGATGTGCGGCGCCACCGCAAAAGTTTCTTTGCCCCTTTGAAGAATGGCACCTTTCTCCAGTATGTCGTCGTCCATGAAGTTCACTCCTTTTTCCCGGCAGTTGTTGGTTTGAACAGCCTTGAATCATTACCCCTCGGCGCTTGTGGGATCAATGATACGTTTGACCTCTGAAATCGTGTTGGCGGGGAATCCGCCCTCTTTGGCGTGTTTTTCAATGAGCTCTTTATTGGGGGAAATATAGACACAATAGATCTTGTCGTCGGTCACGTAGCTTTCAACCCACTGAATCTGAGGTCCCAGATCATTTAATACCTCACGGGATTTCCGGGAAATTCCCTGAATCTCTTGCTGAGAAAGTTTTCCGGCTCCAGGCAGTTCACGTTCGATGATGTATTTCGGCATTTTACCACCTCCTCTTTAAGTTAAAGTAGGGCCACCCGTTGATGTGGCCTAAGCGCTTCGTAAAAGAAATAAAACCGGTTATATCCTTCCGTTCAGACAGAACCCCGCACATATTTTATAAAAATGGGGGCAATCGGTGCATTCCCGAGCGTCGATATTTTCATGTAGTTTATTGAAATCATCTGTTATTTTTTTAAGGCCATCCTCAAACCGGGCCCGAATATGCTGCAGCATCATACATGGAATGACCTCCAAATCGGGTAAAACATCAACTGCAAAGGAACAGCCGGAATTCACATAACGCAAGTGCGTGGCCAATATCTTGCGGTGTTCATCCGTAAACATGCATAAGGGCATCCCGCAGCCATCCTGCAAAACGGTGATCCCGCCATCCTTGAATCTCTGCACAATTTTGACAAGCACATCTCCAAGCTTTGTGTTGTTTAAAAAATGCTTCCTCGGAACGGTCATATCCAAACTGATACCCAGCGTATCCAACCCGTATGGTTTGTAATCGAACACGTAGTCATACATATCTTCTTTCATATCCAAACCGAGGGTTATGCGCCCGAACCAATTCAAATGTGGTTTCATCTTTTTCGGGTTTTTCTCCGAAGGTTTCGGCTTCCAATCAATCCGGGATAAGTTTTTCATAAACCATTCATAATGGCCCTTCTGATAATTTCCCGGGATATCGGTATTGACCATAATAGGTTCAAACATATATGAATTTTGGTTGGCAAAATCGATAAAATCATCCGAACATAATAAATTGGTGATTAAAGCGATTCGCATGCCTTGAGAAGAGGCATATTCTATAAAATCTATAATTTGGGGGTGTAGTGTGGCCTCTCCCCCCAACAAATTGACCGTCCAGATGTTATGACTTATTAATTCAGCAATGCATTTCTTAAAATCTTCGAACGTCATATCTGCAATGGCGTTGTTCCGCAAATCACCCATAAAGCAAAAATCACAGAGTTTATGACATCTTGTCGTAATAATGATATTCACTGCGTTGGTTCCTTCCCAGCTTTCAAAACTATAATTTTATAATGGAACGTCAGAGGTATTTCATGCTTGGTCCTGCAATCCCAATACCTCATCGGCCACATCACTCAGACCCAGCTCCTCCAATTTTTCCCGGGTGGGAATGCCGGTCTCCTTGTCCCAACCCCGTAAATCGTAATATTCGTCTTTCATCTGCTCGAATTTTTCCCTGTCCATCACCTCGTCTTTGAATTTTCCTTTAGAAAGGGGTTGTTCAAAAAATTTCTTGGGCAGGGTATCGTCAGACCTCCTCAAGCCCTGGCGCACATCGAACATTCGCTCCAGATTGCGCACACGTTCGGAGACCTTGAGCAGCTTGTTGATTTCCCAGTCTTTACCGGTGACCAGATTAAACAGACGGGTGGGCATTTCCGCGTCCTCATAGACGAAGAGTGTATAGATCCACTTGCAGATGCCCAAATTGTCCGCCACCCGTTCCATATGTTCGGAAATAAAAGCAGGCAGGGCCTTCCCCGCATAGGAGGTGGGGATCGCCGCCTCTTCACTGCCATACTTCTCCTTTGCCACCTGTTGAAACCATTCAGCGGACATATTCCAGTCAAACTCCAGTAAACTACTCCTCAGGGGGAGCGGATCGCCCCGGTGACCCACGGCGGCTATGAGACCCGTGCCCTTATAGGCACGGTATTCATAGGCATGGGGGGCCACCCCCTTGATCTGGTCTACCTTTTCCACCGCTTCGGGGCCGAACTTTTCCGCCGCGGCCATCTGGCCCCGGGCCAACAGATCACCGTACCCTTCCCGCCCCGCGATCTTGCGGATGGTGGTGAGGATGGCCTCTTTGCTGCCCCGCTCCATGACCACGTCATCGGTATCTTCCGGCGTGATGATGTTATCATGGTAGAGCTCCATGAGCAGGCCGATGCAGGCTGAGGTTTCCGTACCGTCCATTCCCATGCGGTTGCACAACAGGGTTGCCTCCCAGAAAACATCCATGTCCAGGTTCCAGACCGCCCCCGTAAAGCCGCTGAAAGGTTCGCAGGAGGTGACCCCTTTCCCTATTTCCGCATGGGAGAAAAAACTCATGCACCGGCCGGGACAGTTAAAACAGCCCAGACTCTTGAGCAGATATTTTTCCATATACGCAACGCCCTGATATTTTTCCATGATGTCTTCCCAGCAGACATCCTCGAAATAACCCACAGGGAAAAAGCTGTGCTCATACATCATGGGTAAGGATCGGGATGCGCCCCAGGCTGAAAGCTCTATATAGGCCGGATTCTCACGGATTTCCCCATTAACCTTGATGGCAAGCTCAAGCAATTCCGCAGGTCTCGCCACCTTCACCCCTCCTGAACCCCGAACCGCAATGGCCTTCAGGTTTTTGCTCCCCATGACGGCCCCCATCCCCGTCCTGCCGGCGGCATCCCCGGTCTCCGTGATCAGGCAGGCAAACTGGACCAGCTGCTCTCCTGCCGGACCGATGCAGACCACCTTGATTTCCGGGTCGCCCAGCTCCTGTTGAATGGCCTTCTGGGTCTCAAAGGTGTCCATTCCCCACAGTTTTTCAGCATCACGGATTTCTGCCCGGCCATCCTTGACCCACAGGTAGCAGGGTTTCTCCGATTTTCCCTGAATAACGATGTGGTCGAATCCCGCATACTTGAGCTCGGGTCCCCAGTATCCGCCAAAGTTGGATTTCGCCCTCAGGTTACTCATGGGGGAAAGGGCGGTCACATCCACTCGGCCGGAACCGGGCACTGCGGTTCCCGTCAGGGGACCCGTGTTGAAAATTAGAGGATTTCCCGGATCAAGGGCGCCGGTTCCGGGCACGTAGCGATCATAAATCAAACGGACACCGAGTCCTCGTCCGCCGATGTAATCATCCACATAAGGTTCAGAGGGTTCGGTGGTGATGTTCCCTTCGCTCAAATCGACATTCAGTATTTTTCCCGTCCATCCGTCCATCATACTGCCTCCCCTATCGCCTCTTTCACCAGCAGAGGGATTCGACCGGCGTTTTCGATCAATTTGAGATAGGTTTCCTTGGATATTTCCTCATAGGTCAATGCTCCGGTGGGACACACTTTGACGCAGGTGGGGTCTCCGTCGCAAAGGTCGCACTTGAGAACGCTGCCGTCATCCTGATCCACAAAGGTGGCGCCGAAAGGACACGCAAATACGCAACTCAGGCAGCCTATGCACAGATAAGGGTCCACCTCCATGGCGCCGGTTGTATAATTGCGGTATGTGGCATGTTTCGGACAGATCGCCTCGCAGGCCGGCGATTCGCACCGCATGCAATTGATGGGTATAAAGGTCCCGGTCTGCTCCCATTTGACCACATGAATTCTCCCCTTGGCAGGATTGCAGACCCCTTCATGCTTAAGAGAGCAAAAGGTCTCACAGGCACGACACCCGGAACATTTCCCGGCATCAACTATCAAGGTTTTGATCATCATCAATTCTCCTTTCGGCACCTGATTTGGGATAAGTGCCTAAAAAGGCAACAAACTCATCTCGATTCTGTTTTGGGTTTCTTTCCAGGTCTCTCCCCGGACCCGGGAAATCTCAACCGCCTTCTGTGTCAGGAGGCAACGAAGAGCGTTGTTTGCGGTTTTCGTTCCCAATAGTTCAACTCTTTCCACAATGCCCCTCTGATCCGTTTCATAATGGTGGTAGATGAGCCCCTCAGGAGATTCGAGGGCGGCATAACCCTCTTGACCCATCTCAGAAGGAATCGTTCTGATGGCAGGTCCGGTTAACTTCTCCTGAACATATAATTCGATCATTTTTTCAGCAGCCTGGCACAATTCCACCAGAAGCGCCCAATAAGCCGCGATCACCCCAAAATGAGGGAAAGGCCCCAGGGCCCCGATGAGACGCTGCCGTTCTTCTTCGGCCAGAGGGGATTCGAGGGCTTCACGGCTGTTCAATCGCGCCAAAGGACCCACAAAAAAGAATTCGGGATCAGGAACTGGAAATTCGGAATGGAACACATTTCCCGCCTCTCCCCGGTCCATCCCGGTGGCATCCGAAGCCCCTTCCAGGTAGGCAAAGGGCTCACGGGTCCATGAGGCATTGTGAAGACGGATCTTTTTAAACATCATATTTTGGGCGAATCGATCCACTTCTTTTTCCATGGGTCCCTTCAGAACCACCTGACCATCCCCATGCGAAACGGTCATGGACACCATGGGCGGTATATGAACGCTTCTGTACCCATCCAATCCCTTCTCATCTCCAAGAATCTCATCTCGGAGGAATTCTCCCAGGCGCCCGGCGAACTTGAGACAGAATTGAGCGATTTCGGATAAGCGGTGGTAGTGATCTTCTTTCAAGAATCGACCCACACCGCCCGTCACGGCAGACAAGGGATGATTGCACCGGCCTCCCAAAATGGTGGCCGCCTCCTGGGAAAGGGCCTCATGGTGCATGATCTCATCCAGAAAAT
This sequence comes from Desulfatiglandales bacterium, assembly GCA_963663335.2. Classification (GTDB taxonomy): domain Bacteria; phylum Desulfobacterota; class DSM-4660; order Desulfatiglandales; family Desulfatiglandaceae; genus NaphS2. Next base: position 1,474,505 of record CAXXLN010000003.1, read on the forward strand.
GCGGTGGAAACAGCCGCACTCCCCCGCGACTGCCATGTCTCGGGTGGTCCAAAAACGGATTCTGCCACGACGAAATCAAAAAATAGAGTTTCCGCAAATGATGGCTGAAGAATTGGGCTTGCAGCAGTCCCTCCCGCATATTCAGGGCCATGGGAGGCGGTTCAACCCCAAACAGCCTGTCGAGGGCCTTTGCCGAGGCCAGGTGGTGGGCAGGGGAGAGGAGGGTGAGGATACGGGGGAGTTCCTCCACCGGCCTGCCCTTGCATATCCCCTCCGGATCCCTGGGGGCCATGACCTGGTAATAGGCCCGGGCAGATTCCGCATCATGATAGACCGTAACCCGTACGGGATCTTCCTGCCATCTTAAAGGTTCAAAGGTCACATTTTTCATCTTTCAATCCTTGGAAGGCGTGGAGAGGAGCGTACATTGGCTCGGCAGTGTATAGCGATAAAAAGTGCCCACGAGATCCACGAAGTCATCCACAAGCGCACCAATTTCCGTTGCATCCTCTGAATCAAATGTGGAACTGATGGCCGAAATCATTTTGGCCCCTGGATCGAAGACGGCTTCAGCCTTTCCGAAACAGCCGCGGCAGGGTTGACCGAGAGCCGTACAAAGCCCGCCACAACCCTCCCGGGTGGTAATCCCCTGGCAGACCAAACCCTGTTCCAGGAGACAACGCCCCGACGCTTCATAGGCCTGATACGGCCGTTTATAGGTTTCAAACCGCTTTTCTTCTTTGACCCTGGAGCACGAGGCACAAACCGCTTTTTCTCCCGCAAAGACACTCCCCCCGGGGGGCAGGATCCCGGAGGTGATGGATCTGCCGATGGCTTCGGGGAGCCTGGCGTCCGCAAAAGAGAGACGCGCCGGAGACTGTCCATTAAAAACCAGGGCCTGTATGGCCGCCCAGAGAAAATTCTGAGGAGGCGGGCAACCGGGCACAAAATAGTCCGCTTTCACGATCCGGGAAAGGGCCGAAACCCTCGGCTCGAGCGGAGGGAGTTCCGGTTTGCCTTCTTCACGGCTCTGTTGTCCGTTGCCCGGTGTCCCCTGCGACTGACCCCCAGTCCCTGAAGCCTCAGGCATATTCATCAGGCCCGGCATGCCGCCGAAAGACGCGCAGGCCCCGCAGGCGACCATAATCCGGGATTTTTCCCGCAGCTTAAGGGCCGCTTCCCGGTCAGCGCCGGTCCTGACGGCCCCGGCGAAAAAACAGACGTCAATATTCTCCTGCTCCTCCAGATCCTTCCACTGGGAACCGGACACGTAGGGCCAGAAGGCGATGTCGGCACTGTGCGTGAGCGGACTCACCTGATAATGGATATCCAGGATGGCATTTTCACAGGCCCGGCAACCGGTGGCGGTAAATATGGCTAACTTTTTATTCGGCACTGGATTCGTTCCCATCACTTGATTATGGATGGTGAAAAGGGTCCCAAACTGCGGACCTCCTCACACATCCGGTTGATTAATTCGGCATACTGGGGCGCATCGGAAGCCGCAATCCATTCCAGGCGAAAACGCCCCTTTTCGACTCCCAACTCCTCCAAAAGCTTATTGAGGAGAGGCGCCCGCCGCATCGCCTTGAAGTTTCCCGCAATATAATGGCAATCGCCCGGATGGCAGCCGCCCACAAGGACCGCATCCGCGCCGGCGGTAAATGCCTTTAACACGTAACTCGGGTCCACCATTCCCGAACACAATACACGAATCACCCTGACGTTCGGCGTTTGTTTATAACGGGCGATACCGGCCGTATCCGCGGCCACATGGGCACACCAGGTACACAGGAATGCAATGATCTTAGGCTCAAAATCGCTCATGCGAAAATTCCTTCTATTTCAGCAAAAATCTGATCCGGAGTGAAATGCTGCACCGCTATGGCGGCCACGGGACATGCGGCGGCACAGGTACCACACCCCTTGCAGAGGACATCATTGACAAATGCCGTCTTTGTCTCTTCACTGAAGGACACGGCAGTGTAGGCACAGAGGTCCACACACGTCTTACATCCGGTGCAGCGCCTTTCATTCACAACCGCCACGGTGGGTTCGATCTCTATTTTTTTCCGACTGATCAGCGACAACGCCAGGGCCGCCGCACCCTGGGCCTGGGCCACGCTGTCGGGTATATCCTTGGGACCCTGACAGCAACCCGCGATAAAGATGCCATCCGACGGCGTGGCCAGAGGGCCCAGCTTTGGATGTAGTTCATTGATCCATCCGTCGGCGTCAAGTGAGATGCCCACCATGCGGGCAACATCCTCGACGCCATCGGCAGGATCGAGTCCCACACTCAGAACCACCATATCCACGGGAACTCGTCTGATCTTACGGGCGAGGGTGTCCTCGGCGACCACCGTGAGCCTTCCGTTGTCGGCAGGGTCATCCACGATGTCGGTCACTTCAGCCACTTTGCCCCGGATAAAGTGGGTGCCTTCCTCCTGGAGACGGTTGTAAAATTCTTCGTAGCCTTTCCCCGGCGAGCGGATGTCGATGTAAAATTCATAGACCTCGGCCTCCGCCTTTTCCTTGACCAGATGCGCCAGTTTCATGGAATACATACAGCAGACACGGGAGCAGTACTTATTGTGGCTTTGATCCCTGGACCCGACGCAGTGGATAATGGCGACTCTCCCGGGCACCCGCCCGTCCTTTGTCCGGATCTTTCCCCCGGTGGGGCCTGTGGCGTTGTTCAACCGTTCAAACTGTAAACTGGTATACACCTCCGGGTATCGGCCGAAACCATAGTGCGTCAGAGGCGTGGGGTCAAAAACTTTGAAACCCGTGGCCACAATGATCGATCCCACATCCAGCTCACGAAACCGTTCCCGGTCGTTTAAGTCGATGGCCTGCGGTCCGCATTTGGTCGTGCATTGTCCACATTGGCAGCAGATACTGCAACTGAGACAGCGTTGTCCTTCGGCCCTGGCCATCTCTTCGGTAAAGCCCAGTTCCACCTCATGGAAGTTACCCTTTCGCTTGTCGGGGGCAAGGGTGGGCATATTCTGCCGTTGTACGGGACGGACCCTTTTCCGCTCTTCTTCGGTCAATTCGGGATCGACCCGCTCTTCTTTCGGTTTGACCGCCCTCAGACCGCCATGCTCCAGAAAACTCTGAATGGACTCAGCCGCTTGTCTGCCGTGGGCCACCGCCTCCACGAAGCTCGCCGGTCCCAGGGTACAGTCCCCTCCGGCGAAGACCCCTGACCGCGTGGTTGCCAGGGTCTCCGCATCGGTCACGATTCTTCCCCGGGAATCGGCGTCCAGACCCAGGCCGGCCAGAAACGCCTCCTCCGGCACCTGGCCGATGGCCGGTATGACGTCATCCACCTCAATGACGGTTTCCGAACCCTCCACGGGCACCGGCCGACGGCGGCCGGATTCGTCGGGATCGCCCAGGGCCATCCTGAAGTATTCCAGAGCATTGAGCTTGCCATTTTCCCCCATGAGCCTGACGGGCGCCGCCAGGAAGATAAATTTGACACCCTCCTTTTCAGCCTCCTCCACCTCCACGTCATGGGCGGGCATCTCGGCCCTCGAACGGCGATAGAGGATGGTGACTTCCCGTGCCCCCAAACGGAGGGAGGTGCGGGCGGCGTCGATGGCCACGTTGCCGCCGCCGATGATCACCACCCGGTCGCCCAAGGGGGCGCCTTCCTTCAGGGAAGCTCTCCTGAGGAGATCGGTTCCTCCAAGAACCCCTTTCAGGTCCTCTCCTTCTATTCCCAGGGAGAGACTCCGGTGGAGTCCGGTGGCGATGAAAAAGGCCTTGTAGCCTTCCTTTTCCAGGCTGTCGAAGGTAACGTCCAGGCCGAAGGTCACACCTGTCTTGATGGATACCCCCATGTCCCGGCAATTCCTGATCTCCGCCTCAAGGATATCCCGGGGAAGACGGTAGGCGGGAATACCCACCGCCAGCATACCGCCCGCCACGGGGAGTTTTTCAAAGACGGTCACCTGATACCCTTGAAGGGCCAGATAATAGGCGGCAGAGAGCCCGGCCGGACCGGCCCCCACCACGCCCACTTTTTCCTCGCGCGGATCCTTCAAGGGCGGATGGGTGAAAACCTCCCGTTGGAGTTCACGGTCTCCCAGGAACCGTTTGGTATGACAGATGGCCAGGGGCTTATCGATCTGCCCTCGTTTGCAGACCGCTTCGCAGGGATGGAAACAGATGCGACCGCAGATGGCGGCAAAGGGCATCCGTTCCCGGATCAGGGCAAGGGCCTCGTCGAATTTCCCAAGACCGGTCAAGGTCATATACCCCACCACATTTACCCCCGCGGGGCACGCCCCCTGGCAGGGGGGCATTCCCGCCCGCAGGATGGCGAAGGCACCGGGGACGGCCTGGGCAAAATTACGGCCGATGGCATGGCGATTGGTAAGACCCGATTCATAGGCACTGGGGAATTCTATGGGACAGGCCTCCACACAGTCACCGCACCCGGTACACTTTTCCACGTTCACATAGCGCGCTTTTTGACGGACACGGACCTTGAAGTTTCCCACAAATCCTTCCATGCTGTCGACTTCACTGTAGGACATGAGTTCGATATTTTCATGCTGGCCCACGGACACCAGCTTGGGCGTGCCGATACAGGCTGCGCAGTCCAGGGTGGGGAATGTCTTGTCAAATTTGAGCATGTTGCCGCCAAGGCTGGGCTCTCTCTCCACCAGATAGACCTTCTTCCCGGCATCGGCAATATCGAGCGCCGCCTGCATGCCCGCAATGCCCCCGCCGATGACCAGAACGTTGGGGTTGACATCCGCCACTCCCGACAAGAGCATTTCATGGTGAAGAACCCGGGAAACCGCTCCCCGCACCAGATCCTTGGCCTTTTCCGTTGCCTTGACGGGATCCTCCGTCACCCAGGAATCATGCTCCCTGATACAGGCCATCTGAAAACAGTAGGGATTGACACCCGCCGTCTGGGTGGCCTTCCGAAAGGTTTTCTCATGCATCCTGGGAGAACAGGAGGCCACCACCACCCGGTTCAGATCCATTTCCCTCACAGTGTCAATCAACAACTGCTGCCCGGGATCGGAACACATGAACTTGTACTCGTGGGCCGATGCCACATAGGGAAGTGTGCCGGCGTATTCGGCCACCGCATTCACGTCCACCTTACCGGCGATGTTGGTTCCGCAATGACAGATAAAAACGCCTACTTTTGGTTTAGAATAGCTCATAAATTATTCTCTCAAGGAGATTGGATCGGGTGGTCATTATCCTTGGCACCTCTAATGATTTAAGGTTTTTCGAAAGGCACCAGTAGCTTTGTGAGTTGGAGCTCTTTCTCTCCCAGCCCAAAGGCCAGGCCCAGAAGTTGCGTAAAAAAGAGAACCGGAATCCCGGGTAGATCGAGCCCGGACTGGGACGCATCCACATTGAACTGACATAGGGGACACACGGTGCTGATGGCCCGGGCCCCCTTCTTAAGGGCATCACCTATGATCCTTCTGACTTGCGGCAGACAGTTTTTCTCGTAAGGCATCATGTGGGAGGCCCCGCAGCAGATGGTCTTGGCCGAGTAATCGACCGCCACACCGGCCCCCAGCCTTTCAATGAGCCGGTCCATCATCACCGGATGCTGGAGGTCATCCATGTCTCCCCAGGGTCGATTCAACTGGCACCCGTAATAGGGCGCAACCATCAGTTCTTTCAAATCGACCTTTACATGTTTCCGAATCTCTTGAGGATCCAGGTCATTGACCAGGACCTCCATATAGTGTCGAATCCTGGTGCCGCCCGTATAGCGCAAACCCTCTTCCGCAAGGGCAACATTCACCTGTGCCGTCAGTTCCTCGTCGCCCGCCAGTTTGTCCTGGGCTTTTCTCAAGGTGGAATAGCAGGCATTGCACACATTCACCACTTCCTCGAAACCCTGTTTTTCGGCCAGGGCCATGACGCGGGCCGGTAATACCAGGGCAGGAAGATCTTCCAGACTCCAGTAGGAGGTGGCCCCACAGCAGTTCCACCCCTCGATTTCCACCAGTTCCGTATCGAGAATTTGAGAAACAGCCTCGGTTGATTCCTTGTATCCCGCGGATCCTTTATAGGTGCATCCTGGAAAGAACCCGTATCTCATGATGTCTTCTCCAATTCTCTGGCCTTTTTCATCACCCTTTTAAACCCGGCTAAATTTTTTACAGGGTCCATTTTAAATTCCAGACGCTTACGGCTTAACAGTTTGAGGGCCAGAAAAGTATTTCCCATCGCATCAAGGGGCCAGCGACGGGCGTATCGGTTCATTACCCGTATGTCGGAAACTTTTCCATACTGCTCAACAGGTCCCTTGAAGGCTTCGTACAAGGCCGGCAACTTGGCTTTCGGCGCCTCTATACCTTCCTTCAAAGCCATCTTTTTCAAGGCATACATGTGGTCGGTGATGACAATATCCCGCGGGCACTTCACCACGCAATTATAGCAGGAGACGCACAACCACATGGTGTTGGCTCTGAGAACGTCTTCCATGTCGCCCTCTCTGGCCAATTCGAACAGCTGCCTGGGACCGTAGTCCATATGGGGGGCCAGGGGGCAGGAACCACTGCAGGATCCACACTGAATACAATTCCGAATTTCCTCCCCGTGATATTTTTCAAAAAACCGAGCCTTTAAGGCCGCGTTATCCATGCCGCATAAACCTCCTTATTAAAACCGCGTACACCCCCATAAAGCATCACCGGTAAACGATTATGAACCGTTTAGGCATCCACTCTCAGACTTCGGGCGATGATCATGGCTTCCCGCTGTCTTGCATCCTGAACCACGCTTGTGGCGGTCCCGAAACGCAAGGCGCCCGTGGGGCATTTAAGGGCACAGGCAGGCCAGAGGCCCTGTTCCACCCGATCCATACACCCATCGCATTTGGCAATCTTGCCGGTTCCGGGATTGAGCTGGGGGACTCCGAAGGGACAGGCGATAGCGCAGGTCTGGCAACCGATACAGAGCTCCGGGTCGGAAAAGACGATCCCGTCCTCTCTTTTTTGCATGGCCCCGGTGGGGCATGCCGAAACACAGGCCGGCCGGTCGCAATGAAGGCAGGTAACGGCCATGAAATTCATCACCAGGCCGTCCCCGTTTTCCACCGGACCCATCTGAATCACCTTGAACATACGAGGTCCGGCAGGCAGGTTATGTTCCAGTTTACAGGCCACCTGGCAACTGAAGCACCCGATGCAACAGGAAGAATCCACCAGCAGGGCATTTTTCCGCTTCTCAATTTTTTCTTGTTCCTGGCTCATGGCAAAAGCTCTTTCAGAATGTTAAACGCCTCCTGGCTTGTTTGTTCCTTTTTGTGTGCCACAACCCGTCTTTCTCCCAACTTCCGGGGAGACCAGACCATCCATCTCGGAACCATCCGGCTTATCCAGGCGCGCCCCTCCATGGTTTCCTTGGCTCCGGAAACCAAAATGTCATCTCCATTTTCAATGCCGAGCGCCTGTGCCGTTTCCGGATGGATCTGCACGGCATTTTCAGCCTGGAGCTCCGCTATCCACGGCCACCAGTGAACCGCATCGGCCGCGCGGGAAATAATGCGTGTCGCCTGAAACTGCAGGGGGAATGGTTCCTCTTCCTCCGATGGAACCGTTGGTTCAATGCCCGTCGGTGCATGCATGGGAGCGATTTTGGGAGGTGTCTGTGTCTTATCCTGAACAGGCCAGCATAGGAGCCGGGACGTGTCGCGCAGTTGATCCACTTGACAGCCGGCGGTTTCGGGAAGTTGATTCAAGATCCAGTTATAAAATGCGGTATGATCGGCCAAACCGTTTTCCTTTCTCCACGGAAAATATTCCTCCCATCCGAAACGCTGGGCCAGACGAATCCAAAGCCCGAGGCCCGATCGACAGGCGTCGCTGGGCCGGACGATTCGGCTGCCCCATTGGAGCGCCCGATCATTGGTGAAGCACAAACCGTCTCTTTCCGCCCACACCGCCGCCGGAAAAACCATGTGAGACAGCCTGCGGGTCAGGTTGGGATAAGTGCCGAAATAGGTCACCAGGTCCATATCTTTCAAACGGTGCTGAAACGGGGAAAAAAAATCGTTCAGGCAGTTACCCGTACAAATCAAGGCTCTGGGTTCCATGTCACCGGCGGCTGCAACCCAATCGGTGGTAAACTGGTACGGGGCCACGCCGGTTTTTTTAACATCAGAGGGTTGCCGGTCGGATTCGGAGATATCGCCGGTGGGATCCAGCTTGGGCCAACCGGCTTCCAGCGGATACCAACCCCCGCCGCTGATATCCGCCCATCCCATGGCGCGCGCCAGGGTCAACCAAATGCCGTGATATGGGAAAAAAGCCAACCGTTTACCGGTTACCAGCGTCAGGGGTTGATTGCCGGCCAGGAAGCGAACCATGGGAGTGATGTCCTCCGCCGCAAGACCGATGCGTTGTCGGGCGCCTTCCAGGGACATTTCATTGAAAGAGGCGAGCCAGCCATCCGGCTCGTCAAATCTGTTTTTGATGGATTCAGGTGAATGGAACCCTTCCTCGATCAGCATTTTCATCAGGACCAGGCCCAGAAGGTTACCGCTTTCGGGGCGAATGACGACGGCCATATCGGCCTTGGACAGGGTCGTGGTAAAACGGGTATCCACGGCGCAGACTTTGGCGCCCCGGCGCTGCGCCTCCAGAACCCAGCCGAATGCAACGGGATGGGTTGTGGCCAGATCGGCTTCCATTAAGAAAATGTATGGACTGTCGCGCCAGCTCGGGCAGGGAGCCCAGGGATCGATCAGTTCCTCCGAAGCGATCTGATCTTTCGATTCACTCAACGGATGGTAAACATGGGGCGTTCCCCACAGTTTGGCGAAGCGCAATGCGCCCAGATAAAAATCGAGGCCGGCTGCCGGATCACAACCCACCACCAGGGACTCGGGGCCATGCCGGTCTTTGGTTTTTCGGAGCCGTTCCGCCAGCAGATCGAGCCCCTTTTCCCAGTTATCCACGGCCTCGAAGGGACCCTGAAGTCCGCTGCGGGTTGCCGGGAGGGTGATGCGATCCGGATGGGTCACCCCCTGAACGAAGGCCATGCCTTTGGCGCAAAGTCTTCCTCTGCTGACGGGATGTGCTTCATCCCCCTGAATATCCACGATACGTTCATCTTTGACGTAAGCCAAAAGCCCGCACCCCACGGTGCATTCCTGACAAACCGTGCGAACCGCCCGATCATGGTCTTTGATTGTTCCGGAAAAGCGCCTTAACGGCTCATGGGTCAGCATTTCAACTCCTTCAGTTGGTCCGGACTGTTGTTACGAAGGGAATTGTGTTGGACGAACCAGCACATCCTAAGGAGTGGGAGCAATGTTTGTGCCAAAAAGGAATAAATCGCGGAAAACGCAAATATCCCCATCAGTTCACAGAAGAATCGGTTTTCGGTACGGCGCTAAGCACAGGGGCTGCAAGGCCCCTACGGGGAGAAATGCCCCATCCGCTGGATTTTCATTGTGAGTTAAGTGAATGATATATTGAATGTTATGTCCATTTGGGGTTAGATGGGGTCAAAGGGGATATGAATGAGGCATTTCGGAAGAAGGTAGTTCCTTTTCGCTTGACCCGCAAACCGATCTTCTCTATGCTCGTCGCTGAAAAGGCAATGTCTTATCACCATCACCTAATTTATTTCTTCATATCAGTATCGGTTATAACACAATGCTTCCGATTCCACTGAATTATTCAGCCCGATTCAACAAAGCATTACTGCAAAGCGCAGTCCCGCTGCCTTTCCACGGCCATTACCGGAAATGGCTCCGGTATTTTCTTGATTTTTGCAGCAAATATCCGCCTCCCGAGGACAAGTCGGCGCAGGTTCGCTTTTTCATCGAAAAGCTGAAGTCCAAAAGACAAACGCCGCAACAATGTACACAGGCCGCACACGCGGTTTCCCTCTTTTTCGAATCGCAACAGCCGAAATATTTTCCTCATCCAGCGCCGGTAGAGGAAAAATCGCCCCCACCCTCTCGCCTTGCGATCCCGTCCCTCAAAGCGCGAAATATCAAGGGCATTGTTGCCAAGAACATCGGGGCCTCGGCAGTGCCGACGGCAGCGGTTGCAGAACCGTCCCCACCATTTGGCTCACCCGCTGGAAAACGCTATAATGAATGGCGTTGTCTGCAAAAATCGACATCACCCGCCTGGGACCAAGTCATCGAAAACCTCTCTGCGGAGATCAAAGTCAGGCACTATTCCCGAAAAACGCTTAAAGCATATGCGGATTGGGGACGTAAATTTCAACACTATTTGGACGACAAACCGCCGGAGAAGCTTGCTTCCCACGATGTAAAAGAATACCTTACCTCCTTAGCTGTTAAACAACGCGTGGCCTCCTCAACCCAAAACCAGGCTTTCAATGCCCTGCTGTTTCTTTTTCGGCATGTTCTGAAGAAAGACTTTGGCGATCAACGTGATGTGCCGCGTGCAAAAAAGTCAAAATATATACCTGTAGTTCTTTCCCGCTCTGAAGTTGACACGATTTTGGGACATCTCGAATACCCATTCGATATTGTAGTCAGCCTGCTTTATGGTTGCGGACTCCGTCTCTTCGAGTGCCTCAGCCTTCGAGTGCAAAATTTCAATTTCGAGGACGGCATACTCACAGTACATGGTAAAGGCAATAAAGATCGAACCGTTCCTCTTCCTCAAAAGCTCATTCCGAAATTGAAAATCCAGTTGCAGCTGGTGAGCGACCTCCATGACAAGGATCTTGCGGCAGGCTATGCAGGAGTATTTCTTGTTGATTCACTCGAAAAAAAATATCCGGCAGCAGCCAAGGAATTCATTTGGCAGTGGTTTTTTCCGCAAAAGGGACTCACCCAGATAAAGGGCACAAAAGAACGCAGACGATATCACCTGCATGAATCACAAGTTCAAGGGGCGCTAAAAAGAGCAGTTAGGAACGCAAAGCTCACCAAGCGCGTAAAATCGCATACTTTTCGGCACAGTTTCGCCACGCACCTTTTACAGGCTAATTATGATATTCGGACGATTCAGACAATGCTGGGCCACGCGGATGTGAGAACGACGATGATTTATACTCACTGTGTGCCGAGTAAAACCGCGAAAGAGGCAAAAAGTCCCTTGGATTTTTAAACATTTTTGCACCGTGAAAATAAACAAACGTGGCATGCATTTTGCCTTTTTAGCTAATTACACTACTGGGTGTATTAGCTGGACGATTCCGTCCAGCTAATAACTTGTTAGCTGTCAATAAGTTAATTATTCCGTAAATTAACCATCAATATCTAAAAGGATAAATGGATTAGTGGAAAACAAATTAAAAACCACCCTAAATGGAGTGCAAAAAACGCTGCTTATTCCTTTATGGGGTCGGGCTAAAGAATATGAGAATGATTCAGCCATCATTAGGGACAAATATGCACATGAAATAATATCTAAACTTGAATTCGACTCTACTTTTTTACAAAATATTCCGGCTCATTTACAAATAAACAGCGCAATTCGTGCTTTCAATTTTGATAAAGAAATTTTAGATGTAATCAGTGCCTGGCCAGATGCAACAATCATTAATATTGGGGCAGGATTAGATACAACGTTCCATCGAATTGATAATGGAAGAATATTTTGGTACGATCTTGATTTAGAGGACACCATTTTTTTAAGGAATCAGTTAATTCCTCAGGGTGAAAGAAATAAATATATTGCTAAATCTGTTTTTGATAGAAGTTGGTTCAAGGATATCGAAATAAGGGGGGCAAAAATTCTCATTATTGCCGCAGGGTTATTAGCATATTTCAACGAGAAAGAAGTAAAAGGATTGCTTAATGATTTATTAAAGGAATTTCCTAATAGTGAAATGGTGTTCGAAATCTACTCGAAAATTATGCTATGGCTTAATCGGCTTGGTGAAAGACAGAATAAATGCAAAAGTGATATAGAAGCAAGGATGCGTTGGGCTATTAATTCAGCAGAGTCCGTTGCTAAATGGAACCAACACATAGAAATTATTAACGAATATCCATTTTACTCCAAGGTGAAAATTGATGAACATTGGGCTAAACAAGATATCTCTTCTATTAAAGTCATTAAATTTTTTAATGCCATAAAAATGGTACATCTTAAATTCAACGAAAAATTACAGCTAACAAAAAAATCCAGCGAACGCAAAAAGCTGCGCCGCTGATTTTTGGCGTTATGTTTCCGGACAAAGAATGGAAAATATTATGGATATCACAATATCGCAATTGATTCTCTCGCTTTTGTCAGGTTTCGGTGGTGCTCTAATATTACACGCTTTGACTGTAAGAGAGTCGAAGAGAGCCTGCAGAAAAGCTGTTCTAAAAGAAATGGAATTCGGAATTTATAAGGCAATAACAACAGTTACTGGTTTTAGGAAAGACCCACCTCACATATCGTTTAAAGGTATTGAATTGCAGGTATACCCAAGTGCAATTACGAAACATCCTGATCTATTTTGTGAGGAGCAGACCCTAAAGCTGATGTTTTTGTATAACAGTTTTAAGACCTTCAACGAAAATTCGAAAAGTAAAACTGCAAATTACAACAACTTGGTTAACCTACTTTGGGAGGACATAATAAAATTCTTTAACGTAGCTACAGAGGACATTATACCTGTTCCATTAAGAAAATATAAAAACGACATTGTAAACTTAACAATTTCCGATAATCCACCAGACATCCCAGGATTGTTTGAAATGTAATTCAAACATAACATGTCGGTGGAGTTCGACTCGGGAGACGCTGGCGCGCTCCCTCGTGTCTCACCTCTTCGTCGGATGTTAAAGTGGACACAAAAACATGACCAGTACTTACAAGTTGTTGGAGTGGCCCGATCAAATCGGGATCACGTTCTTCCTACTCTTCTTCATCCTAACGCTGGCGCCATATATGTCAGGGGCTGATTTTGGGATTTTCAGGATCCCGACGCTGGCCGAGAAGTCCCGGAAAAGACTGAAGTACGTTGGTCCCTGCTTTCTCATTCTATCACTTATCGGCTTCTTTCCACTTTGGCCATCCCTGAAACTACCATTGGTTTTCGAGTTGACCAACAACAGTGACAAGGACATTTCAATACATCCCTGGTGTGACATCGACGTCTATGAGTCTGAGGCCGGTGGTGGCATCAAGGTTGCCTACCCGAGCTATTCCCTTGAGTTGCAGCCAGTAGATGCTTCCGGAGTTTCTTCCTACAACATTGCTGTTGGAAAAACACGGGTGTTCAAGACGCGGTTGCCGATTGAACGTGGGGTCAGGGATCTGTATGAACGAAGTGCTGGCACGATCCAGATTTCGTTTTTCGACCGTAATAGGAATTATCTGGAAGGCGGGGCGTGGAAGCTCAGCAAACGGCTGAAGAACATCTCCACGCTCAGCTTTGAATTACGTCAATCGGGCCGTTAGCCGAACTACACCTTTCACTTGACGGCTTTGATTCGCGCCACCACAAGTGAAGGCCACGTTAGCGGAGAGCCTCCATGAAAACAACAAAAGTACACATTAATGACAGAAAAGGTGTTGCAATCTCCGCGTCAAAAGCTCTTGTTTGGGGTAATAATGCTGCTTGGTTGTGTGTTGAATGTGGGGAATTGCTTGGCAATAGAACTGGCGACAATGATTATCAACTTGAATGCACCAATCGAGACTGTAACGCAAAATATGAAATTGAACGTTCTATAAATAAAAGCGGAGAGCTTCATCTCGGCCCTGCTATGGGTGTCCGAAAAATCCGCTAATCTATGTTAGCCTGGAGAATAAATGAATCTTCAAGAATATGGAAACAAGCTCCGGGAACTATCTCCTGAGGAACTTCAAAAATTTAATGCAGATTTTGGAGGAGATAGAACGGAAATAGAACAACGTGTTCGGGATTTTGTTGACCACCCAGAGCACGAGAGGCGTATTTGTCAATTACTTGAATTAAAAACTGAAGCGGAAAAAATTACTGATGCAGCGGTCAATTCATCCAATGCTGCTATGAAATCAGCAAGCTCGGCAAAACTATCAATGATTTGGTCTGGTATTGCTTGCTTAGCTGTCATCGTAGCAATCATCAATTTATTAGATCGATAACCTGTCATTTCAGCTGAAATCCAGGGCGGGGCGGGGGTAGCAGTCTGACATTTCGCATTGCCCTGGCTTCAGCTGAATTCGTCATTAAACGCGTCACAAGGCACTTTCATGCTGGCAGGCCGATGTATGTCTCCTACCCAAAGCGGGCATAAATGGATTTATTAAGTTTGGCTTACAACGTGGGCAAAGGATAGTAGTGGTATTCAATGACTAAAAGTGATGGTAAGGATAGGAAGAAAATAATACCGTCTCAGTTTATGAGAGAGCTTCGGCCCGAATATTATTCGGACACCGAAGACAGGGTGACGTATCTTCTGCATGCGCCGACCTTGGAATATCATTTAGACTCAATTACCTCTCGTAATCAGACCCATGATTTTGAAATTTTTTGTCGGAAACTCTGCGAACGTACTATTTGCCCTAACTTGCGCGCTCATACAGGGCCGGACGGCGGAGGAGATAGCAGGGCTGATGCCGAAACCTACCCCGTAACTGAAGAAATTGCGGCCCTGTTTTATATTGGTGAGGATAAATCAGCGCAGGAGCGATGGGCTTTTGCCTTCAGCGCAAAAAAGAAGTGGTCAGTCAAAGTTCGCAATGATGTGAAGGGCATTGTTGAAACGAAGCGTGACTACAAAAGGATAATTTTTGTGACGAGTAGATTTGCTCGGGATAAAGATCGCGCACGCATTGAAGATGAGCTTTCAAAACAATATAGCATTCCAATTACGATTCACGACCGGTCTTGGATTGTAAAAGAAATCATAGAGAATGATCGCAAGGACATTGCGTACAATTATCTGAAAATTGGTGAGGCCAAAAATGACCCGTTTAGGTTGGGACCAGTAGATTATTCGCGTACGCAACAGCTTGTAGAGATTGAAAAGTCCATTGATGATCCTGAAGCGTTTAAGGGTATGGAAAAACAAAGGGTTACGGAAGCCCTTTTGGCAGCCAAACTCTCAAGGAATTTGGAACGCCCTCGCACAGAAACAGATGGCAGATTTCTCCGGGCTATCCGGTTGGCGGAAGCGGGCAGCACCTATAGACAGAAGCTGGAAGCCAAATACGAACATATCTGGACAGCGTTCTGGTGGTTTGATGATTTTCAGTTTCTAAAAGATTCATATGAGGATTTTGAAAGGCTGGCGCTTAAATCAGATCATGCCTTAAATCTGGAATTTTTGAGCAATCTGCTCCAGCTTTTCGTAAACTCGGTTATCCATGGCCATATATCCCGCGACGAATGCAATCTCGATGAGATCACGGCTAGACTCAAGGAAGCGCTGGAAAAAATTGCTGCAAACAAATACCGTCCTAATAACGCGCTTGAAGCGCAAATGTCCCTCATCATTATCTGGATGAACCAAATTATACTCGATAACAAGCGCGAGGAATTGGCCAGCGTTTGGGATGGTTTTTCTGCCGTCTTGGAAATGGCAAGTGGGCTTGGCGAGTTTAAAGCTGACCGGCTAGTGAAAATGGTTGAGATCGCCGGGAATATAGCCGGAAATGATCCCGATTATAACGCTCTGGTGGAGAAAACGGCAGAGTTTGTTTCTAATCGGAAAAGTGAGGCCGAAGGTGCTTTGATACTTCTGAAACGAGCGCAGAAACTCGACTTTGATAACAACTTTGAAATGATCCGTCTACTCGGCAAGGCTGCTATAGGGCTGACAAAAAAGGAATATGTGGATCATCTCATCGAAGCCCTTCAACTTTTGATGCTCTCCTATCGGAGCGCTGGACTGTTGTGGGCGGCACGCTCAAGTTGCGCCTTCCTTGCTGCATCTATCGTTATAGAAGGCGAAGAAGACAGTGAATTGCCAGTCAGTTTTGTCCCAACGATGAAAATCTGGGCATGGATAGCGCTGGAACTTCGTCACATTCCTGATTTTATCTTTGCGATCCAATTATTGAACGGTGCTCTCGCTACTCTCCCGTTGACAGATGATTCAAAGGAAAATGTCAGCGAAGATATTAGGCAACTGGATATGGCCCTAGGCAGCCTGATCCTGAATTTGGATGAAACAAATCTTCGCAAGCTGGAAAACCTGCCGGATATACTTGACGCGTTAGGGTTATTTGCGGCGCGGTCTGCGCTTCTTTATACTCTTGGCCACGCCGATGTTTTACGGGCCGATGGCAGCTTGCCTGAGGCTGAATCCGATGAAGACACGAACCGTTGTTTTTCAATGCTCGCAAGCCAACCGGTTGCACAAAATCTGCGAGGTGCTCTCGTTCTGAACACCGAAGGGCAACAGTCACTGAGCACAACCATTCTTGGTATGACCATCGAAATCAATATTGAGGGTAGCACTCAATCCGTCCTTATTGCGGAAGCAGTCCTGGGTTCTTTAGAAGCGTTCTTTGCCACTGCGATTGAACTGCACATTGTCCCACACACAGAAAAATTACGGTTAAATGTGGTAGAAAACGCGGGAACATCCAAACCATCCTTTGAGATGAGCGCTATGGATATGAGCGGCACGATCACGTGGCCTGCTGATCTTTCTCCTATGAATCTTGAAAATCAAAGCGATGTCAAAAAATTTTGGGCAGAAGTATCCGGCCATGTTCTCGCTACATGCTGTATTATTGAAGATGTAGAGGAATTTCTGAAAGGACTTTATACCGATGAGGCTGTGCAACACAGAATGACAATGGTGGCCCTCTCTTCTACAAGTTATCACAGGGTCGCAGCGAGAAGCATTTCTCGAATATCAGACTGGCAAGATGCTTTACAGCAATCATACGAATTGCGTGGTGAACGCCCGGCGCTAACGCTTATTCCACTGACAGAAGAAGAGGATGATACAGAATCTCAAAACCACAGAATGCCTATGCCAAAAGATCATCGGGCATATAGTGTCAGGTCGGTTATTGATATTCATGCCTGGGATCAGGCGCAATGGAGGGGAACAGCTTATGCTCTGTTCAGCCCTCATCAGCCCCCATGTATGGCATTTCTTTTTGAAAATGAGGAAGGCGGCAGAAAAATTTTTGAACGCTGGCGGGAGCGTTTCGGTACACAGGATGAAAATGAAGAGATTTCTATATCCATTATCTGCCAACTGCCAAAGCAAAACGAACACCACTATTGCGTCCTGATAACCTCCAAATTGCCGGAAACAGACAGCTTTAAGCCACACCAAGTGGTTACAATGGCCAGCCGGTCTTTGACTATGACACCCGACAACGGTACTAATTTAGAAAGATTTCTGGAATCCTACCGCCGCTTCGGAGCGTTCTACATATTGCCAGCCGTTTTAGACAATGCAGGAACACCAGAATTTATTTTCAATCTTGCCATACTTAAACGTAACCTCACCATAAAATTGGCGGCAAATGTTGGTGCGCATGATCCAGAATCTATTGCGCTTCATATCCGGGGCTTTCTTTAATATCCCTTGTAGAGGACAGGACATGCGGGACCTCGCATATCTCGGATTTACGGATTATAGGAACTTAGAGGGAATGTCGGACTTGCCGATTTTGCTAAAAAAAAGAGGGGACAGGCCTTCATTCTTCACAGCTTGTTCAGTCTTAGGGTGAAAAGCTGTTTGATGTTATTCGACAAATTTTCCAACCACGCCTTTCACCAGACAAACTGGTGAAGGCGGCGTTATGTGTTTTGAATTCAAAAAGAAAACAGAGATACAATGTCTATGAAAACACCTGCGAATGAATCGACAAATATGTGGTCGATAATCATGATTCTAGTTGGGATAATTTTAATATTGGCTGGCAAAGTTATTTCACTGCATCCCACAATTTCTGGTCTTTTAGAATTCACCGGTTCCACATTTATAGGTGTTTTTGCAGTATCATTTTTTTACCAGACATTAATAGCTGAAAAACATTTTATTGAATTTAAACAATTGCTGAAATCTCAACTCAAAGAATTAGATTCTATCCAAAGCAGATGTAATAAATTAGGCATACTAGAGCTCTTTGAAAATAGAGACGATTATCAAAGACAATATCCTTTAATGCAGGTAATAGAAGAGTGTCCTGAGCAAGAGAAAATAATTTGTGTAGCAAGAAGCCTATTTCATCTTTTAAACAAAACAGGTGAGTTAAAAAAAGGATTGGAAGAAGGGAAAGTCTTCAGATTTGCCTGTGTAGACCCTGACAAGATAAGTCCATCACTACAGAAAATATCCCAAATGTATAAATCAGACGTAGATTCTGCTTTAATGTCACTTAAGGGTTTAATTGATTGGGCAATTCAAAAGAAAGCGAAGGGCACGATTGAACTTAGTTACCACAATGTTGATTTGCCAGACAGTGTCTTCCTATTTACAACAGAGAAGTATGAAAAGAGGTTGGTTTGGGATTTGGGTTTTGGCCGTGATCTAAATCAAAAGAGAGTCATAATTCTTAATTCTGAGGCACCATTAGGCAAAGATCTAAAGGATAGATATTCGATTATATTAAATGATTCTATTTGTAAGATCAAATATTCTGATGGAAATGTCACTTGTAATGAATTGAATTGGGCATTTGCTGATAATTTAGATAGTTCACATAACAAGGCAAATTAACTCGGATGCAAATTCCGTTGCGCTCCATTTGCACCGGTTATTTGCAGCGTTAGCCGAAGGAGAACTACTGTGTTTCTGTACAAGTTTCGTTCGGTATCAGGCGAAGCATTCCGATATTCGCAGGACATCTTTGTTAACCGACGTCTCTACGTCCCAACTGCCAAGGTACTGAACGATCCAAATGAAGGTGTCGCGACCATCAACATTCAGAACCAATACGCGGCATGGGGTAACCAACTCGAAGAACGTAACCGACAGAGTCAAACTCGGCTCTGCGCAATGACTCAAGATTATCGCAGCCCTGTGGTATGGGCGCACTATGCGGATGAGCATCGAGGTATCTGCCTCGAGCTCGATACCGATGAGATTGATACAAGTGACGGTATCTTGAAGCCCGTGACCTACTCGAATACTGTTCCGGTACTTGGACACAATACAGGAGCACATGTCCGAGAGGCGTTTCTGAACAAAACCGAAGAATGGGCGTACGAAAATGAATGGCGATATATTACTACGAATGCGTCGCCGTTCTTGAGTCTTACAGAAAATGCTGTTCAGAGGGTGTTGTTGGGAGCGCGATTTGATTCAGCAGATTTAGCTTGGGTTAAATTCTGGATAGCCAACTACACCTCTGCTCGATCAGTCCCAATTATCCAAATGAAGTTCGCATCGACGGATTACGCGCTGTATGAAGAAAGCGAAATGCAAAACCGAACCGCAAGAATCGGCTAACAATCGCCGCGTATTGCCATCCGCCTGCTGTTCGGCGCTTCGCGCCGACCATCAAGCGGCTGCAGCATACAGTCGTTCACATGAGCAAGCTCGTGAGCCCGCCTGCTGCTGATCCGCGGGGACGATGGATTCTTATGGAAAATACTTGAGTTTTCGAAAAAAAGTACTGGACACGGTTGGAACCCTGTGAGAAAATACCCTGGTGCAGTGTTGTCATTTGCAAAATATCAGGGGAAAACCATGCAAATTCCGTGTGCCAGGCGGCTTCCATTTCTCGTTTCTGGGCTGGCATTTCTACAACCGGCCTTGACCAACGCCCAATTTTACAATTTGACGCTTGTTGCAACAGCTTTGGTTTTGGGCGCAAAATTCAGTCTTTCAGCAATCAATCGCATGTGGCTTGAGGAAAAATGTGTGAGCACATTATCGTATTTCTTCTCAGATGCGAAATTCTGTACAGATGAAATGCAACATCTTTATGCTTTACAAATCATGCATTTATACAAACTTCAGAGTGGCTATTACTGTATTGATGACACCATGAAACACCACACCAATTTCTGCAAATGGATCCACGGTGTCTTTGTTTTGTTCGATCATGCGCTCAAGACAAACCTTAAAGCGACCTGTATCGTAGTACTTTATTACAACGATGGTGGAATAATCAAATTTCCCATTGCCCATCGAATCTATTACCAAGATAGCAATAAGATGCCTTGGCAGAAAGGGAAAAAGCATATTTGCAAACCCAAATACGAGTTGGCCATTGATATGCTTCAATGGGCTATCGACAAAGGTTTTCCCAGAGGTGTCGTCCTTGCAGATTCCTGGTTCGGGAGCGGGCCATTTGTAAAAGGCCTTAAAGACTTGGGATTGAGCTATGTTATAGAAATCAAATCGACTTTAACCACAAGAATTCCATGCGAAAAGCCAAAACTAACCCCCACAGGCAAAATGTCTAAGAAGCAATATGAGCTTATCAAATTGCCGGATGTTTTTCAGTCCACATCAGCCTTTAGCACATGCGGCTTTGCCGCCAATAAGAGCATTGGCAAAAAGGAAAAAGTCCTTTATCATACAAAAGTTATCACCGGCAGGCTGAACTCTATTGCCGGAAAACATAGGATTGTTCAAAGTGTTGACCCAACCAAACAAACCACCAAATATCTTCTCACCAATGAACTCACCTGGGAGGCCACCAAGATTATCTCCGCTTATAGCAACAGATGGGTTATCGAGGAATTTTTCAGGAATGCTAAGCAGTTAACCGATATGGAGGGAGCCACTATCAGGAGCGAGCAAGGCGTGACATTAGCGTTATGCCTGGTGTCCTGGATTGACTCCCTCCTCCATCTGGAAAACTACAAGCTAAGCACTGCTGGAAAATTGCCAAAGGAGCCATTAACGCTTCCTTCGATAGTCCGTTTGGCACAATACCAAAATCTTGAAGCTTTTATGGATCGAGTTCAAAAGGAAGATGGGCTACTCAAAAAGTGGTGTGATGTTGAACAAAAAGGTTTGGTCAGAAAGCGGAAGAAATCTAAAAAGTTGATTAAGCTAAAAGATTCCTCTGAAGACTGCTGCAAGGAACAACTGAGAGAGGCTGCATAGAGCAAATATCGCGCCAAAAAAACAGATTTTCAAAGAACTATTTTTCGAAAACTCAAGTTTATATTGGCGACAGTGTGGCCTATGATATTGTTGGCGCAAAATCCGCAGGCATGAAAACTATTTTGATTAACAAAAACACAACAAGAGATGCCAACAATATCGCAGATCATTTTGTTCTTGGGATAGATGGGTTACAAAGCCTTTTTAATCAGTTGCTTTGAAACGGTATATTGCCGGTTTTGAAATGGCACACAGCCAACCAGTCGCTTCACCGGACCCCTGGACGCGACTTGGTAAACGCGACGTAATGTGCAGGGGTCGGTGAGCTTGTCGTTGGATGTGAGAGAAGATGATGGAACCGAAGAGCAAATGGCAGACCAAAGAACTGACCGAAGCCTTTCTTGAGGGGGTTCGGGGAGCTATACCTGGTGCCGAGTTACAGGTTGAGGTAATCGGCAAGATTGCCGATCGGTGGTGCAGTACGCCGAAGCATGTTCTCGACCTCGGGTGTGGCAACGGAATTCTCGGGCGCTTTCTCCTGACCCGCTTTCCTTCGGCAAGTGGCCTGTTCCTTGATTTCTCGGATCCCATGCTCGATGCTGCGCGAGGGAGCACCGAGTCAATACCCCAAGCCACTGTTGAGAAGGCAGATTTCGGCAGCCCTGACTGGACCAAGATTGCGAAACGCCACGGTCCTTTTGACATCGTGGTGTCTGGCTTCGCCATACACCACCAATCCGACAATCCGACGACCGAAAAAAAGAACTGTACGGCGAGGTTTTCGACCTCCTCACGCCCGGAGGCGTATTCCTGAATCTTGAGCACGTTGCCTCTGCAACCGAAGCCGGAGTGGATCTGTTCGATGATTTCTTTGTCGATTACCTACATCGATTTCACGGAAATACTGATCAGAAAGCAAATCGTGAAGCCATAGCAAATGAGTACTACCATCGCCCGGACAAAGAAGAGAACATCCTGGCCTCGGTCGAAGAACAATGCCAATGGCTGAGACAGATAGGGTTTTCCGACGTAGACTGCTTCTTCAAGGTCTTTGAACTGGCCATATTCGGAGGACGGAGAACATCCAACAAGCCGGATGCAGGCGGCGGCAGATAGCCGCGCCTGATCCGCGTCGTTCGGCTTCTTGCTTCATATCATTCCTGAGAAAAAAGTTGACATCAACTGAGAGATGTATCTGAAAGAATAATCTGTTGTGATGTTTCGTACGCGTATGATCGTTCACCTGCTTCCTAAGGAAAGGAGTTATCTGATGAAACGTTATTGTGTTATGCTGATAATCAGCCTATTATGGCCCTTTTTGTACGTATCGTCTGTCGCTTCGGCGTCTCCAACCATTTCCTATCTTGATGTTTTTGATGAAATTCTCGCAACGGTTAAAGCACATTTTTATAATGGGGAATCGATTCCTCAGGACTTTGTGTCGAGACAGCGTGCGTCCCGAATGCAGGTCAAGGAACTGCGCTTCCCTCAGGATCAGATCCTCTTTTCGACCACCGTGAATGACCTGCTCGCACAACTTCACACCTCGCATACGTCGTATCTGTCTCCACAGGATCCTGAATACTATCACTTAGCCGCCGTCTTTTCATTTCGTCCGGCGATTCAAGCCCTTTTTGACGGACAGGATATCCAGTATCCGACAGTTGGTCTCCTTACGCAACGTATCGAGGGACGCGACTTTGTGGTATCGGTGTTGCCTGGCGGTGTGGCTGAGAAGGCGGGGATGCTCTCGGGAGATGAAATTGTCGCCGTTGGTGGTCTGCCGTATCATCCGGTTGATTCGTTGGCGACCTCCGTTGGGCGTGAGGTGTCATTCACCATTCAACGCCAGCGACATGGTTCCCGACAGACCGTGGCGATGACACCGGTTCGTTTGAATCCCAAGCTGGAAATGCTGGAGGCTGAACGTGCCAGTATCCGGGTGATTCCGACTCAAGGCAAACAGATTGGCTATATTCATCTTTACTCCTATGCCGGTGAAGAATATCACCAGGAATTGATTTCGGCCCTCTCCTGGGGGGATTTAAAGACGTGCGATGCGGTGATTATTGACTTGCGAGACGGATTGGGAGGGGCTGATCCCAGCTATCTCAATCTGTTTAACCGGCAGATTCCTGTCATCACCTCGACCGACCGGACAGGAAAAACCTCTCAGTATGATCCGCAGTTGAGGAAACCCACCGTGTATCTGGTCAATCACCGCACGAGAAGCGGCAAAGAAATTCTCGTATTTGGAGCTCAACAGTATCATCTCGCCACTGTCATTGGCGAACGCACAGCAGGAGCCGTTTCGGGTGGACAGTTGTTTCCGTTGTCGAATGGCGATCTGCTCTATCTTGCCGTCCGAGCATCACTCGTTGATGGCGTCAAACTTGAGGGTGTTGGGGTCAGTCCCGATATTGAGGTTCCACGGGACATTCGGTATTGTGAGGGCCGTGACGTGCAGATAGACCGAGCGGTAGAATTTTTACTCCATGAATTGCAGTCATCACCGTGAGGATAGGATGTCGAAGCCTGTTCACGTGCCATAACGATGAGGAAGCCGAACAATGCACGTGACTTCGGCCCGCTGTCGCCAATTTTGGCATACTCCTCTCGTATAACGGTTTGGTGGCAGCATCAAATGCGTTGCCCGTCGTGGGGAGCGGGCCAAAGCCAAGTGATTGCAGGCGTACGCTAAAAGGACGAGAACAATGAAAATTTCAAGGGTTACAATTTTAACGCTTGGCGTAGCCGATTTAGGCAAAGCTACAGAATTCTATAAAGCCGTACTGGGTACTCCTCCGAATATATCGGATGGGATTACTTTCATTGAACTTCCTGGAACCTGGCTTGCTCTCTATCCTTTTGAAAAACTAGCAGAAGACATTTCGCCCGATGTTCCTATCACCCGCAGCGGTTTTAATGGCGTTACAATTGCTCACAATGCTCGTAGTAAGAACGAAGTTGTTGAGATTTTAAGACGCGCGGAGTCGGTGGGTGCCAGGATTATAAAAGAACCGCAAGATACTTTCTGGGGAGGATTCAGCGGATACTTCTCTGACCTTGATGGTTATTACTGGGAGGTGGCTTGGGGACCGGTGTTTGAGTTTACAGAGAATGGTGAAATGAAATTCAAAGAAGACGTATAACATGGCAGATTCAGCCGCCGCAAAAAAGCGCGCGGCTGATTTGCGGTGGGCACATGATCTGAGGAGGAGGACATGCCGAGAGAATCGTCGCCGAAAATTCAAGAGTTCCGAGTCCGGGGTGTTCGAGTGCCGATGGCAGAACCGCACCAGACCGCGAGCGGTGTGATTACGGAGTCGCCCTTGGTCTTGACGGATGTGATCACCGACACCGGAATCATCGGCCACAGTATGGTGTTCACATACACACCTGCCGCACTTAAGCCGACTGCTGATCTGATCCGGAATTTCGAGGCTCTTGTGAAGGGCGAAGAACTGACTCCTGCCGACATTGAACAGAAGCTCGCCAAGCGATTCCGATTGCTTGGCACGCAAGGACTTGTCGGTATCGCGCTTGCTGCCATAGATATGGCGCTGTGGGATGCGCTGGCCCGTGTGCACAGCCTGTCTCTCGTTCGGTTGCTGGGCGGAATGGAGAAGCCCGTCCGCGCCTACGGCGCAGTTGGATACGACGGCGTGGAAGGTTGCGCCAAGGCCGCCGAAGACTGGGCGAAGAGAGGATTTACGGGAATCAAAGCCAAGATCGGTTACCCGACGGTGCAAGAGGACGTGGCTGTTGTGCGGGCCATGCGCAAGGCCGCCGGTGACGACATGGCCGTCATGGTGGACTACAACCAGTGCCTCACCCCGATAGAAGCTGTTGAGCGAATTCAGGTTCTCGACGAAGAAGGCCTCACTTGGGTGGAAGAACCGACCCTCGCCCACGACTATGTTGGGAACGCGCTCGTCACACGCAAGTCACAGACCTCGATCCAGTGCGGAGAAAACTGGTGGGGAACGTTAGACATGCAGCACGCCATAGAGGCGCGGGCATCGGATCTTGTTATGCCCGACGTGATGAAGATTGGCGGCGTAACCGGCTGGCTCAGGGCAGCGACCCTCGCACAGGTTAGAGGTCTTCTGGTGTCGAACCATCTTTGGCCGGAAATCAGTGCGCGCCTTTTGTGCTGCACTCCGACGGCCCATTGGCTGGAGTATGCCGACTGGTGGAATCCCATCCTTGACGAGCCGCTCCAGGTCGAGAAGGGCATGGCGATTGTCGGAGACGCGATCGGTACAGGCATTGAATGGAACGAAGATGCCGTATGCCGATTTGCGGCCTGACCCCTGTTTGATCAAAGGCCCCCCGACGGATTGAACGGATTTCAGTTTTCCATAACGAAATGGAGATGAAACGTGAACAGAAAAGATTCCATGGCGTTTTGTTCAGGTCGGATAGGGCCAGTCGAAATCAAGAACCGCCTGGTGCGGTTAGCCCCTTTCTGTCGCCTGCGCGCCTGGGCGACCCCAGGCGATTGGCCTGACCCCAGGCGCACATTGAATGCCGAACCGGCCGGACTGTCTTCGCCGACCCGGCTGAAACCGAATTCCCACGGCAAGATATCCGGCATTGTATTGATTCGGACCGTTTCCAATTCGTCATGGCGGTGACAAGGGTGAAGGGGCAAAGCGAAGGTACCGAAAAGTTTGTGATTGCGGCGACGCACAGGCCAACCGGCGCTAAATGCGTCAAGACTGTCGGCTGCCCGAAAGCCGGAAATTCGGCGCAAGTGCCGGTGCATATTGAATAAAGGAGAGGGAGAAATAGATGTATTCAATTGATTTAGAGG
The DNA here is from genome assembly GCA_963663335.2 of Desulfatiglandales bacterium. Classification (GTDB taxonomy): domain Bacteria; phylum Desulfobacterota; class DSM-4660; order Desulfatiglandales; family Desulfatiglandaceae; genus NaphS2. The sequence goes on from CAXXLN010000003.1 coordinate 1,500,268, forward strand.
GGAAACACATCCTCTTAACGGGATGTGAAGGCGGATTGGGTCAAGTTATGTTGGAGCTGCTCACCAAGGCGGGTGCAGAAGTCATATTGACCGATATCGTGAAACCCGAAAAAAGCATCCGATATCTTGAAAATCTACGGAAAAAGGTTCATTGGTATCGATGTGATCTTGCGGATCGTGAAGCCGTGGATACGATGTTCGAGAAAATGTCAAAGGATGTGGGCTCCATGGATATTCTCATCAATAATGCGGGAATCAGAAAAGATGCCTTGCTGATAAAGATGACCGACAATGATTGGGATTCGGTCATCGATATCAATCTGAAAGGGATCTTTTTGTGTACTCAGGCCTGGATGGCCACTTGAAAATCCCCCACTTGTGGCCGGGTCAAAATCCCCCGGCGACAGGACAATTTCAGTTTACTAATCTTCTTTAAAAAGGTCTATATTCTTTCCTTTTTCATCCTGTTTTTTTTGTTTGATTTGGGACAGCCTCAATGCCGCCTCTTTGAGGCGGTAGCTTTTCCCCTCAAACTTCAGGAGATGCCCGTGGTGGAGCAGGCGATCGAGCATCACCGAAGAGGCTGTATTGTCTAAGAGAAGCTTTCCCCAGTCTTCGACCAGTCGATTTGAGGTAAGGAGCGTACTTTTTCTTGCGGAGTAGCGATTTAGAATGATCTCCAGTAGATCGTCAGCAGCTTGTTCCGGCAGTTTTTTTCGCAAAAACAAATCATCGATAACCAGAAGATCCGTTTCAGAGAAGAGCTTGCTGATCTTTTTCCGCCTTTTGAGCTGCGTGGCTTCGAAAAAGTCCTCAAAAAAGGTGTGCGCTTCCCGGTAAACCACTTTGTATCCCGCGAGAATGGCAGCGTTAGCGACCGTTTTGGCGATGTGGCTTTTTCCTGTTCCCGGCGATCCGATTAATAGAGCATCATGGCCGTCTCGAATGAATTTCCCGCTCACCAGTTCATAGATTTCCATTTTGGGGAGCTTCGGGTTGAACCCCCAATCGAACTCCGTAAGGGTGGGTTGTTCCGTGAGACCGGATGCCTTGAGACGCGTTTGGGTGAGACGACTTTTTCGGTAATCCAATTCGTCCTGAATGAGGCAGGCAAAGACTTCCGTGAAAGAACCGCCCTGATTGGCCTGGACAATCCGGGTATCCAGAGTGGCGATCATGCCATGAAGGCGAAGGGCTTTGAGGTATTTTTCCATTTCAGCAGGTGACATGTTCATGGTTTCTCCTTTTTCATCATTTTGTTTAAAGCATCCCCTGACTGCGCAGCACTCGCAGCTGTTCCACAGGCATATCCGCCGGGTCCTTTATGGATTCTGTAATGTGCTGGGGTTCCCGACCGTTGAAGGAAACCCTCTGATCCCAGTCAAAAACACTGACAGACAGGCCGTGTCTGGAAAGCTGTTCCCTTACTTGCAAAGTGGCGTTTTTTCCGGCTGAATCCCGGTCCAGAAACAACACGATGCGAGGAAACTGAACCCGTGTATGGATCCATAGCAGGCGCTCAATCTGTTCCACGGAGATGGTGCTTCCCATGAGTGCGACGGCATTTCGGCAACCGGCTTCCACGAGCTTGGCCACATCGAAAAACCCCTCCGTCAGGATCAAACCAAACATATTTGTTTGACGACAAGCCTCTTCATCCAGCAGGATGTGATCCTGGTTATAGATCTCGAAGCCCTTTTTAAATGGATAACTCCAGTATTTCCCAATGCGATTTTCCTGTTCCAGACTCAGTGCCCGTCCGGTGTGGCTCACAATGATCGGCTGAGGACCGTGCCCGTTTTCTTTGATGCCACGGACCTGAAACACCAGCCGGGAGTTTAGCGGGGAACCCTTTTTTGCTGATCGCTGGGGTAGAAACCCACATCCCAAATACCGGCAGGTGGCGTTTGATATACCCCGGCGGCCTAACTCCGGATGATCGGTTCTCAAATACCGACGTAAATCGATCTTGATGGCTGGGTTCGTTCCCGTTTTTGTTATTTGCTTGCTCTGACCAACCATAGCTGAATGATTTGCGCTGGAAATCCCTTCGGAAACCATCCACCGGGCCACCTCGAACATGGTCATTTCCCGGCCTTTTTGATACAGCATCTCCCGGCAGAACTGCATGATGCCGCCTCCTTTGCCGCTGCTGAAATCCTTGAAGATGTTCTCCGACAAACTGACGTGCATCGATGCCTTCTCTTCGTGTGTAAAAGGCGATTTGATCCAGATCTCATTGTCCCGGCGGCTTCTTTTAGGGTCCACTTCCAGTCCAAAAACCTTTATGACCTCATGCCAGCTGGCCTGTTCCCAGATCTGCGGCAGTTGCACCCGAGTTTTTGACTCGGAAGCAATGGGTTCTTGAGGGGATGATCCCCCGGCAGCATGTTGATCCCAGAAAACCGCATAGTCTTCTCCCGGCCGAATCAACGGGTGCTCCTGGGTGAGACGTTCTGTCTTTCTTTCATCGTCTGCCATACGTTTCACCATGGACCGCAATGCTTTGGAGCTTTTCAAATCGTTTGCTTTTGCTATTTTGGCCGCTTTCTCCACGTACCGGGCCGGGTACTGCCGGACCAGATTGATCAGGCCATACATTCGGCGCTGACCGCTTCGGCCTTCCTCGTTAAACCACGTTTCACATAAAGAGAAGGTATTGGGGCCGATGGCCTCGGCCCGGGCCAGCAATTGGTCCGTTTGGCGGGAGGGATTGAATATCCTCTCCCCGGGTTCCATCATCAGGGACCCTGGCCGCCGGCCCTTGAGATGGCGACGAATGATCTCCATCCTTTTCGGATCCAGGATTTCGATCTCTTTGTCGTAGACCCTTACCACCACTTTGCTGTTCAAAGGAGCCGGATTGGCGGCGTAGTAGCAACTGTCCAACTGTATGGTACCGTCATCGTAAACTGTTCGGGTTTCCTGGCGAAAATATGCAAACGGCATAAGGGGCAATGGCAAAAGAAAGGACTTTTCTTCCTGGAACATTTTCTCAACCTGTCTTTTGGCTCGGCCATGAATCCGAGGTGCCGCCCAGCGATTCTCCCAATGCATAAGCCAGTCATTCTGAGCTTCAATACACTGGAATTTCCGGCCTTTCAAAGCGGTATTCTGAGTGTACTTGACCCCATTTTCCACTGTCCCCTTTCGATTGGGATCTTTCACTCGTGCCGGATCCGCCGCAACGTCATAATGTGACAACATCGCCGCATACAGCACGTTGAGCTCGGGGTCATAAATATCCGCTTTGATGACGCCCTCTTTTAGATTGTCGAGGGTTACATATTGGGGACATCCTCCAAAATACCAGAATGCTTCCTCATGCAGTTTGCACCACGTTTCGCTGCTCGATTTCCATACCACTTTCCGGAAGGCCCGCCCGGAGTATTTCAACACCATGACAAAAAGCCGAGGTTTTCGATATTTACCGCTGTTATGAAGCGTTGGCGCTCCTGCACCATAGTCAACCTGAGCCTCCTCTCCGGGAGGAAATTCCAGGCGGTCATACTGGTGAGGGTCTTTTTTTCTAAGCCTTCGCACGAAACGCTTTACGCTGTTGTACTGATGCGTAAAACCGAACAATTCCACCAGATCCTGATAGATGGACATAGCGTTTCGCCCAAGGCTCAGTTGTTCTTCGATCCACTTTCGATACGGCTCACAGGCAGAACAAGTCGGAAGAGGGTCCCCAATAGCCGGTGGCCGGCGTGGGGGATTTTGAGCAAAAGAGCCGGTGGCCACCCCTTCTAAGGTGGGGGATTTTGAATGATCATTGACTTCAGTTTCACCCAAACGGCATAGATGCTCATATCTTCGAATGGTCTTACGATCAATCCCGGTTTTTCGCTTGATCTCTCGTTGACTGATTCCCTTTTCCAGTAACGTTATGACGGTTGCTTTCAAATTCGGCTTCAAAACGTTCATCCTTTCTTCTCCCATTCATAAATTATACAAATGAGAGTAGTTACGTTCTGTCGCCTTTTTCAGCAATCTCTACTGGAAAATCAGACTCGCTGGGTGGGGGATTTTGAGGTGGCCACAGGTGGGGGAGTTTGGGTGGCCCTCAGGGTACTCAGGCAAGCGTAAAGATGATGTTGAAACGCAAAACGCGTCATGCCAAGATCATTTCCATTTCATCCATTGCCGGACTCTTCGGTAATCCCGGACAAACCAATTATGCGGCGGCAAAGGCGGGATTGATCGCCATGACAAAAACATGGGCCAAAGAATACGGTAGGCGCGGCATGACCTTTAATGTGGTTGCGCCGGGTTTGATTGAAAGCCCCATGACCGATGACCTTCCCGAGAAGGATGTGCGGCGGTTTAAGGATGCCATTCCCCTTGGGGTTTTGGGAACACCCAAAGATGTCGCTAGAGTGGTATTATTCCTTTGTTCGGATCTATCGGATTATGTCAATGGAGAAGTGATTCGCGTCGATGGCGGCGCGGTGATTTGAGGATGCTGCAAGGAGATTCCCGTGCTCGGGGGCGTTGTTGACAAATGATACAAACTTATAACCAATCGCGCCACCGGACAAGCCGGCGCGCTTAACGTTATACAAAACAAGGAAGAAATGATGCCGCTTCAGATGGCAAAGCCACTGCCCTCTGACCCATCCCAGAGGGCCTGGCAGGTTTTCGACAACCACTCTGCTTTATATTGCCAAAATCCGTGCGATATTTTCACCCAGGACAGCATTGGCAATCGCATGGGTTTTTGAGACTTTCAAAATGGTTTCTTTGGACAAATGAATATCTCCATAAGGGCTGTCCACTCCGAATATGCATTTATCAGGGATTTCATTAATGACGGTCCCCAGAACAAAGGTTGAATAGGATGCTGACGTATCCAGATAAAGATTGGGTATTTCTTTGACAAGTCCCATTGTCTCAAGCCAGTTGCAGCCGCCCAAGTGTCCCAGAATAACGTCAGTATCGGGATATTGTCCTGCAAATTTTGCGATTTCCATAATATCATCGAGCATCAATGGAAAGAACGCGTGGATCCAGATGGGAAGATCTCTAAATTCCCGGGAAGCTTTGAATGCATTTTCCAGAAGATGTGTCTGACCGGGACCAAGGGTGAACTCGCCCATCCCTGCCAGACTGTTTTTCCGGATGAATTCATCAACAAACTGCATAGTGGTATTGAGATCGGGATCCAGCGGTACGGCCCCAAATCCCACGAACCGGTCCGGAAACTGCCGGATTGCTCCCAAAAGTTCCTGGATCGCTTTCTTTCGAGCTTCCAGAATGGATCCTTTCTTCCCTGCCAGTAAATCGTTGAGATATAAAAAGGATTCTCTTACTTCTACGACAGTTTTCGCTGTTTCAGGATGCAGGGTGGTTGAAAATAATATTGTTTTGTCAATTTGTGCCTCGTCCATTGCCCTGATATGTGCTTCAATGGGAAATGTCACATGCGAATGTCCGTCTATAATCATTTGTTTCCTCCGTTAGTTGTATATTTTAATCGGCTTCATTATAATCTGGCTCAAAAGGATTACAAGTATGCACTAATATGTCAGATACTTACGAAAAGGATAGTGTTAATGCCTGCAAAAATGTGTCTCGTCTCGCAAAAGGAGCCGTTTGAATATACGCTTTCCATAATCAGCGGGAAGTGGAAATTAAAGATTATTTATGTTCTGGCCTGTCTGGGAATTGTGCGGTACGGCGGTCTAAAAAAGAATGTTGAGGGAATTACTCACAAAATGCTGAGTTCCCAGTTAAAAGAGCTGGAAACGGCAAAGATTATTCTGAGAAAGGAATACCCGCAGGTCCCTCCGAAAGTAGAGTATTCGTTAACCAAGAAAGGCAAGACTTTAATTCCGATAGTGAGCGCCATGTGTGAGTGGGGCGAAACACACGGTATGGATGGATAATGAAAGGACCATGCTGGTGGAGTGCGTTTTTATTTGACAAGCCCTTCAATGGGCGACCCCAGGATACAGGATAAGGATACAGGATAGCCAGTGTTGTCAATGATATGAAAGAAGAAAAATGAATACATCGACTTTAATGTGGGGCGTAATATTTGGATCAATAGGTTTAGGATTTTTTGTCTATGGCAAAAAACAAAAAGCTATTATTCCGCTTCTAAGCGGCATCGGGTTAATGGTAGTCCCATATTTTATCTCAAATACATATATTCTGATCTTTTCAGGTATCGTTTTGGTAGCATTCCCTTACTTTATTAAAATATAGGGGAGATATTCAGAATGAGATGTGAGGGTTGCATTTAATCGGGTCGGATCAAGGCAACCGAGGACTGGTTGACTTAAGAATAAGTTTATGTGCCGAGTGGCACCGTAAGGAGATTCCAGCATGGTTAAGAGATCGATAGCAGGTTTGGTGTTGGCAATTGTGCTTGCCGTGGGGTTTTCCGGTATTTCGTCTGCTGAAGACGAAGTATCCGCGCTCTCTAAGGCGCTGCGTCAAGCGAAACTGTTTTCAGGGTTAACCGAGGCGGATCGGACCGCGCTGGAATCGGCGGCCACTTTGCGTCACGGCAGGGAAAGGGAGCGTATTATCGAACAAGGGAAGTCCTCGGGCAGGATGTTTATTATTCTGCAGAGTCGGGCCGATGTTCGGATAAACGGAAAACCCGTGGTCACCCTTCCGGTGCAAGCCCTCGTGGGTGAAATTGAGTTCCTTGACGGACCGCCTGCCACAGCCGACGTTGTCCTTCTGGGTGACACCGATCTCATCGTGTTGAACAATGCCGCGCTCACCGAGATTATGGAGCGGCAACCTCGGCTTGGCTATGTACTCATGAGCGAGATTGCCAGGATTGAAGCGCGGCGTCTCCGCCTCCGAAAGTGACAGGGGGGCCGTCTTGCACATTTAAGGAGAGTAAGAAAAAGGGGACAGATTTATTTTTTCGGTTTTTTTATTAACCGCTACCAATGGCAGAAAAATAAATCTGTCCCCTTTTTCCTGTGGATATATGGGCCTATTGCTTGATGCCTAATCATATTCATCTAATTGCCGTTCCTGGAAAAAAGGAGAATCTCAGACTGGCCATCGGAGAAGCCCATCGCCGATATACCCGCCGTATCAACTTCAGGGAAGGGTGGCGCGGCCATTTGTGGCAGGAACGGTTTTCTTCTTTTGTGATGGACGAGCATTATCTGTTGGCGTGTACGCGGTATATTGAAAACAACCCGGTTCGCACAAATCTGGTTAGGCAGGCGGAGAAATGGCGCTGGAGCAGTGCTTCGGCCCACATATCCGGTCAAAATGATGCACTGGTAGACGTAGACCCTCTACTTTCAATCATCAAAGGCGACTGGCGGGATTTTCTGGGGCAGAGGCTGTCGCCTACGGAAACAGACGACATCCGCAAGCATGCGCAAACAGGTCGCCCACTGGGGGATGAGCGTTTCGTCACCCGCCTGGAATGTCTGATCGGCAGGGAATTGCGGCCGCGAAAGCCCGGTAGAAAGCCAAAGAAGAGGCGTAATCGATATACTGTCCCCGGAATTACAGAGATCTCCATCAGTATGTGATCTTTCAAACATCCTTTTCGACTTTTTTGAAGAATTGATTGCGAAATTCAGCTGGTGACACACCATACATTCTTTTGAACTGCCTATAAAAGTTGGGTAAACTTGAAAAACCGCTCTGAAATGCTGCCTCGGCAATACCTTCACCTGTTGATGAAAGAATTATCCCGGCCTTTTGGAGACGTCGGATATTGATATATTCAACAATGCTTGTATTCGTATAACTTCTAAATTCGCGTGTAAGTAAGCTTCGAGACAATCCGAACCGCAACGCTATCTCGTTTAAGTCTCCCGGGTCCTCTGGATGTCTGTTAAGCCACTCACATATTTTTCTTATTGTATTCAGATGATTAGATCCTGAAGCCATCTCAGGGTCTCGTTTGTTTCCCATGCATGAGGCTAATAGCAAACCAATTACTGCCCATGCAATGTGCAACTCACCGGGATCTTGATCTCCGAGACCATCTGGAATCATCTCGACTAACTCCCATGGCAGAGATGTTTTTTCAGGAAAGTCAGTAAACGAGCATTCCCGTTTATTCAAATTAGACAGGAAAGATGATTGAGCTGCCGACAAATGAGTAGCTATATCAGCAGGCGTAATGCATACAAATTTAAAATCTGCAGTTTCATTCTTTCGGAAAACAAACCTGTGACGCGCTTTTGACGCAATCAGGATAGCTCTCCGGCTTACCAATTCAATATTTTCTTGATCGAGAATCAACAGTCCCGTGCCAGCACGACAGAGAATAAGTTCAAAAACGTCGTGAGAATGCCATTCAGAAGATTCCGAGAGAGTAATGGTTACGCTCCAAAACATTTTATGTCCAATTGATTATGATTAATGTCCGATACGATAAGACGAAATCTATAGGGTCGTATAACATGGTTTTCATTGTAGTGCAAATTGCCCCATATGGCAATACAATGCAGATGATAACTATGTCGTTGAATATGATGGAGGTTGAAAAATGGTTGATAAAAGTGTGATTGATGCTTTTCAGATGATGTGGGGAAAATTTCCGGAAGGAGTGATGCTGATTGACAAAAGTCGAAATATCCTTGCTGTGAATGCTGCTTGTGCAACATCCGGTTTAGCGGCAGGGATGATCTGCTCTCAAATCAGCTCGCCAGAATCCCATAAAGGTTGCCTTGCAAATCAAGCGCTTGCTGAACAGAAAGCAAAATTTAAAAAAATCAGCATGAACGGAAAAGAGTTTATCAGTTTCTGGATCCCTGTTGTTGGGCAAGATAATATTTTCCTTCATTTCCCTGTTGGTATGACGGTTGACTACGGAATCTGTGAAGAAACGATCGAGAACTAGTTTTGATCTTTGGCAGGACAAGCTCAATCTGGTTTTCTTACGTGAAGGTTGAGCTTTTCCCTGACAAGGTGTCCTCTCGGGTGCAGCAGTGGGGAGGATGATAGCGCGGATGGCACCGATAATTACAACTATCATGTTGTTCCTCTTTGTGATTTCACCGTTTTCCTTCCCGACAGGGGCACAAGAAAATGGGATCTGACCTTTGTTGGATAATGGGGTTATGTTGGTATTGGTATGGGGTAGGGCCACGCCAAGTGATTGTTAAAGAACGAAAAATCGTAAAATATGCCCCTTAAAATGGGTCTATATTGAGTTTTTTTCGGGCAAAAAGAGCGTTTTTCTCTGAAAATTATGGCAAGAGCAAAGCGACATTTCATTCCGGGGTACATATGGCACATCACGCATCGGTGCCATAAACGAGAATTTCTCCTCAAATTTTCTAAGGATCGCCATCGCTATTTACAATGGCTTTATGAAGCCAGGAAGCGATATGGATTAGCGCTCCTGAACTACATGGTAACTTCAAACCACATTCACCTGCTTGTTGTCGATAGGCGCTTGGAATGGCGGCACCGGCTTTGCCGTACATTTTCTCAGCGGTTTCCTGGAACCATTCCGGTGCGTTGTGCCAGTCGAATTCGAGCAGGCTGCCCCGCAGGGGCAGGGGATCGCCGCGATGGCCCACGGCCTGCATCAGGGCCGTGCCTTTATAGGCGCGAAATTCATAGGGATGCGGCGCCAGGCCCTTGACGATGTCGAGCTTCTCCACGGCGGCCGGCCCGATTTTTTCGGCAAATGCATGCTTGCCCTCCGCAAGGATATCGCCGTAACCTTCGCGAAGGCTCAATTTGCGCACCGTCTCGATGATCGCCTCCTCGGAGCCCCGTTCCATGGCAATTCCGTCGGTATCCTCCGGTGTAATCAGACCTTCATGATGCAATTCCATCAGAAGGCCGATGCAGGCGGTGGTCTCCGTGGAGTCCAGCCCCATGCGGTTAGCCAGGCGGATGGCTTTCCAGAAGACATCCATGTCCAGGTTCCACACAGAACCTGTGAATCCGCTCCAGGGCTCACAGGTTGTAAAACCTTTACCGATTTCAGGTACGTGCAGAAAATTTTTGCAGCGGATGGGGCATGCGAAGCAGCCCACATTCTTCATCTGGTATTTTTCCACGTATGCCGGACCGCCGTACGTTTCGATAATCTCTTCCCAGTGGACCTCTTCGAAATATCCTACCGAAAAAAAGCTCAACTGATACATCATGGCCACAAAACGGACCACCCCGTATGTCGAAAGCTCTTGGCAAGCAGGGCTTTCCCTGATCTCCCGATTGAGTGCCAGGGAGGCTTCAAGCATTTCGGCCGGTCGTGCAATTTGCACCGATTTGTGGCCACGAACCGCCACTGCCTTGATGTTCTTGGAGCCCATAACGGCTCCCAAGCCGCCGCGGGCTGCTGCACCGGCCACTTCGGTGATCAGGCAGGCAAAGCGTACCAAATTTTCACCTGCCGGGCCGATGCATACGACCTTGATTTCCGGATCACCGAGTTCCTGCTGGATCATCTTCTGGGCTTCAAAGGTGTCCTTTCCCCAAAAAAGGAATCGACAACGGAAAAGGGAAATATCCCCGTCAGTTCACAGAAGAATGGGTTTTGGGCGAGACTTCTAACGCAAGTCCATGAGTCCTCTACGGGGAGAAATGCCCCATGCTTTGAATTTTCATAACAGTTTAACTGCCTGAAATCTTTTATGTTATATCAATTTGGGGTTAGATGGGGCCAAAGGGGATATAAATGAGGGATTTCGAAAGCCGCTTTTCACCGGGGTAAGGGGCCGCCGACCACGGGCCGCCCGAAAATATTTTTTCTTCTCACGCTCCAATCCTGATCTCTGACCGCCGGCACCCGGCCCCTTCGGCCCCCATCCGGGATATCTGGTGCGTTTTTTGCAAAGGTTCTCCGGATTAATGTGGATTTCTTTGAAAGAACGTCCTTCGCTGCAATATGACTTTGTTCCATGCCGTGGATGTAGGAAATGGTGAGCGAGGCTTTTGAATATGGATAGTGTGGATCGGTTCAACCGGCACATCAATTATCTCAGGGTCGCCATCACGGATCGCTGCAACCTGAGATGCTTTTACTGTATGCCACACAAAGGTGTAGCGCAATATTCCCATTCGGAAATACTCACCTACGAAGAAATACTCCGTATCGTCCAAACCGCAGCCGGAATCGGGTTTAACAAAATCCGTCTCACCGGTGGTGAACCGCTCGTCAGACGCGATGTCCACCAATTGGTTCAACAGCTTGCCACTACGCCTGGAATCGATGATCTGGCGATGACAACCAACGGTATATATTTGGATCAAGGGGCGGAACAGTTGTTCCGCGCCGGTTTGAAGAGAATCAACATCAGTCTGGATACGCTGAACCCCATTAAATTTTACAAAATCACCCGGAGTGATCAATTCAAAACCGTTTGGAAGAGCATCACCAAGGCAGCGTCGACCGGATTCGCCCCCATCAAGATCAACGTCGTGGTGATGCGGGGCGTTAATGACGATGAGATCAAGGCCTTCGCCCGCTTATCGTTGGACAAGCCGTATGCCATCCGTTTTATTGAGTACATGCCCGTGGGGTGTAACAATGAGTGGCGGCAGGAAAGGTTTATGTCGGTCAGCGCAATAAAGGAACGGGTAGAAAGCATTGCCACGCTTAAGCCCGTGCCGCGGACCCGTATGGACGGTCCGGCTGAACGGTATCACTTCGACGCCGCCAGGGGCGAAATCGGTTTTATCGGGGCCATGAGCCGGCATTTCTGCAGTTCCTGCAACCGCCTCCGCCTGACCCCCGACGGTACACTGCGGCCTTGTCTGATGTTGGATGAAGAGATCGATGTGAAGACCCCGCTTCGAAAAGGGTGCACTGCGCAGGATCTGGAAACACTTTTTCATCAGGCCATTGCGTTAAAGCCAAAACGTCCGCCCGTGCCGCTGTGCAACAATATGGGCAGCGGGCGTATGATGTCACGCATAGGGGGGTGAAGGATTTTGATTTGGAATGGAATAGTATTTGGCGAAAATCATTTCCGGCTTCATTATCCTGGATTGCGAAGCCCTGTGTGAACCGTCCAGACCGTTTGGGTTTTGTTGTTCAGGCTTTGGGGAGTTCGCGCGATTCTGACAGAAAAGGGGGTTGGTAGCCATATGCTAGATGCATGAGAAAGCTGTTCTTCGTTTTGTATGTACAGTCTTGGTTTCCATTAAAACAGTCAAAAAAAGGAGAAAATGCAATGACATTAGCGATTCTTGTAGCAATTAGCGTGATGTGGGTGCCTTTGGCGATTTTTTTATTGGGTAAAGGTGAGGGCAAGAGTACCGGCGCTGTCTGCGGCATGGTGGGAACGGTTGTGATCATAGGCGCGGTTCTTCAAGCAGCCGTTTTCAAGGATGGGTTCGTTGCCGGGTTGCTCTTTGCACATGGTCTCCTGTACTTGACCACGTCCTACGCTCTGGTAACCGGCGTGGAAGATGGCCTCAAAACCAATGCCAACGTCAGTTTGACAGTGGCCGTTATATCACTGATCTACGCCATTCTCTTTTTCACCGGCGGGCCGGTCCTGGAAGGCGGCAAGAGGTTGCTGGAATCCAGTAACTACTTTGGATTTTGTTGTCTGGGTTACGTCGTCCTTACCCTCGAAGTATGGGGCTTCGGTTACGGCAAGTGCAGCGCCGGTCTTTTGGCCTGGTCTCTCATCCTGTGGGCATTTGTGGGTTTGTGGGCTCCTGCCTTCTGGCTGCTTGCTTCCGGTACATTGCCATTTTAATCAATTCCGGGGACAGCCGCTGTTATAAGTGGGCAGGGCTGTCCCTTTATCAAAGGATATCGAGGCTGTATGCAAACCAGCGAGTCTTATATCGGATTTTCACCCCTTCCGGACCCATCGGACATTGTAACAGCATTGCTGGATGATCCTTTCGATGTTCGCTGGCGGGTCGTCAGACAGCTTTTTCGGATTAAAGAACGGCAGGACCGGGAGGTTCTCATTCGAGTACTTCAGCCCTATCTTTATGAGGTGGAGGATTTCAGGGTCAAATCCCGCATCACCCTCGCCCTTCAGGCGTTACACCGGCCCCTGGACGTAAAAGATTTTGTGCTGGTCAGGGAAAAGGGCGCGTTCAAACCCACGGAAGGTGAAGCTTTCGGGACTGAAGAAATGGGGGAATCGGCCATGCCGAATTTTTTCCCGGTGGTGGATTTTCATATCCATCCCAAAACGCCTGATTTGAAATTCTTTGCCGATATGCATGCGGCCGGTGTGACCCACGGGGTGATTCTGGCCACGGACACGGATCCCGAAGATGTGGAACGTCCGGAAATTCGCAACATGCTGAAAGAAGCGTTCTCGGGCACGACCCAATCCAGTCACATGCCCTTTGAATCCTTATTGAAACATATCAAAGCCGGCCTTTACTCCCCCACCCATGTGTCCAACCGGGACGTGGCGGATTGGGTCCGGGACTATCCTGACATCCTCATCGGTTTCGGATCGATAAACCTATCCAAGGACCCGGCATATGTTGAAGAGACGCTTGAAGCGCTGGAACGGATGAATGCGCGAGGCATTAACCTCCTGCCTCACTCCCAATTTTTCAATCCATCGGACAACGAAAATATGGCCGTTTTATTTGACTATTGTCGTCGAACCGGCTCGATTATAATGTCGCACTCGGGATGCGCCCCCGGTCCCTTTGAAATTCCGGAGCTCTGCCGGAACGCACGACCGAATCTGTGGGAACCGCTTTTGGCAAAAAATCCGGATGTTCCCCTTATTTTGGCCCATTTCGGTTCTTACAGCAAGGAAATACCGGGGATCTGGCTTTTTGAAGCCCTGCAGCTAGGGAAGAAGTACCGAAACGTATATGCGGATCTGGCTGGGGTGGAGTGGCTTCTGGATCGTGAAAATGTGGTTCAGGAAATCCGGAAGACCATGGGGTTTGACCGAATTTTATTTGCATCGAATTATCCTCATTCCCAGGCATCGGATGTCAGCCTGGCCTATATTGTCAGCGGCATCAAAGCAAACACAAATCTTACCCCGAAAGAAAAGCGGAAAGTCCTGGGTGAAAATGCCACCCGCTTATTGAACATCGCCTGATTCGATGAAAATTATGACGCAGGTAGAGGTCGGTTGACCGGTGGAGGGAGACAATTTTGGGTATCCTTGAAACCATTCGCAACAAATTTTCAAGTTTAGCCGAACTGCCGGACGAAAAGATCGACCTGGTGGATGCCGCTCTGCTCATTGCCGGAATATCTTATCCCCGGTTGAATGAAACAGTGTACCGGCGGTATCTGAGCGAATTGGCGGGAAGGCTTCGAAACCGGTTAAATAAGGCCGATGGGCCGGTCGTGATGATTGAAAAATTGAATCGGATTTTATTTGAGGAGGAGGGATTTCGAGGCAACCGGCATAACTACTTTGATCCCGACAACAGCTATATAAACCGGGTAGTGGATCGGAAACTCGGTATCCCCATCACACTGTCGCTCATATACACTGAAGTCGGCAAACGAGCCGGTATGAATCTATCCGGCATCTCATTACCGGTGCATTTTATCGTGGCCTTATCCCATGAATCGGGCAGGATCTTGATTGATCCTTTCAACCAGGGAGAAATCCGTTCGGAAGAAGAGTGCCGAACCATGGTCAGGCGCCGCATGGGAGAGACAAATGATTTCGACACCCGGCAGTTGAACCCTGCCGGACCCAAGGAGATACTGATCCGTATGCTCAGGAATTTGAAGGCCATCTATCTTGAGAACCACAATGATATGAAAGCCTTCCAGATGCTGCACTGGATTCTCACCCTGGATCCCGGTTCAGGGGCCGAACTTCGGGAGAGAGGCCTTTTGTATGAGGCGCTGGGCAATACGGATCGGGCTGCCAAAGATCTTGAACGGTATATTGCGCTCTCCCCGGGAGAAGAGACCGAAAGGATAATCGGAAGTAAAATCGAGGAGCTTAAAAAAAAGAGCTCAAGGCTGCACTAGAATTCTGAGAGGACCGATGGAAGATAAGGATTTAATAAAACTTGAACACGGCAACCCCATTCTTCAGGTGGCCGTTGAATTGGGGATCAAGGTTAAGAGCAACATGGGCATATGTTTTCGAAGTGAAAGACATCCCGATGCTTCTGATAAATTTACCCTCTTTTTCGACCTGGCGAAAAACAGTTTTTTCTGTAAGGACTGTAGTGATGTGGGCGGGAACGTCATTGACCTGGTTTGCCTGTACCGGGGTTGCGATCGTGAAAAGGCCATTAATTGGCTGCAACACCGAATCGAATTCGATCTGGAGACACGGGAACTGTATTACCAAAAGGATAAAAAGGGTAAAAGGAAATAAATCTTTCAAAAACCGCCTGTTGGAGATTTTTTACGAGGCCATCATGGGTAACGATAAAAAAAAGATCGTGGAAAATACACAGAAAAATAAGATGACCGCTTCCCAGAAGAAAAAGGTGGAAGAAATCATCAGAGAAGCCGGAGAAACCGATCCGGTGGAGATCCGGGATGACCACGGGGAACTGGAAGCAAAAATCAAGGAATCCGAAAACAAACGGATGATTTTGGCCGAAGCGCTTCACTCTTCCAGAGGCCAGATGCAGAAACTGGCCGGTTCTTCGAAGGATGATGAAGAACGGGCGCTCCCCTTTGGATACTTCGTCCGATACGGGAATCATGATGATGACGTCAACAAAACCGCCATCATACGGCACCATGGTCGTCTCTATGAGGCCCGTATCAGCCTTCGTAAAGACCCGGAACCGGAACCGAAAGCAAAAACATTTCATGCTATCCGAGAACAAAAAAGAGCGCAGACATCTGTCAGAAAAGAATTTTTAAAAGGAGAACTTTTACTGCTGAACAATGAACTTCACGTTATGGAACCGAGAGGGTTTGACCTGATTTGCGGATGCCTCGGTACGGTACAGCGGATTCTGCACGAAGAAAAACTCCTGATCAAGACTTACGGCGACGAAACGATCATGGTTACACGTGCCCATCCCATGGTGAATACCAACATCCTGGTGGGAGACAACATCGAATATGATCCGGATTCCCTCTTCGTGTACAGTGTTTTGCCCAAAAGCAACGTGGACCGGTTGGCGCTGGAAAAGGTTCCCGATCTCAGCTATGACAACATCGGCGGGCTGGGGGACGCGATTCAGCAGATCAGGGATGCCATTGAACTGCCCCATATTTACCCGGAATATTTTCGTGAACACCAGTTGACACCCCCCAAAGGGATTCTCCTGTATGGACCACCCGGGTGCGGGAAGACGCTCATTGCAAAAGCCGTGGCCAACAGCATGGCCAGGCAGATCAAAGAGAAAACCGGCGAAAAGGGAGAGAGTTATTTTCTGAACGTCAAGGGACCTGAACTGCTCAACAAATACGTGGGCGCAACCGAGCAGGCCATCAGGGATCTGTTTGCACTGGCCCGCAGCCAGGCCAGCTACCGCACACCGGTCATCATATTTTTTGACGAAATGGATTCCATGTTCAGGGCGCGGGGCTCGGGGGTGTCGTCCGATATGGAATCCACCATCGTACCGCAGTTTCTGGCCGAACTGGACGGTCTGGAAGCCCTTGAAAATGTAGTGGTGATCGGTGCCACCAACCGCGAAGATCTCATCGATCCGGCCGTTCTCAGACCGGGCCGCCTGGACCGAAAGATTCGAATTACGAGACCGGACAAGCAAGCGGCCATAGAAATCTTTTCCAAATATCTGACCCCCGAACTGCCCATAGAACCCCGCCACCTGGAAACCTATGGTGGGCCCAGGGAAGCGGCGGAATGGATGATTCGTGAAGCGGGAAACGATCTATTCGACCAAAAACCTGAGAACGAATTCCTGGAAATCACCTATGCAGACGGCACCCGGAAAATGCTCTATTTGAAAGATCTGGCCAGCGGCGCCATTATCGAAAATATTGTCAACCGGGCAAAGTTTCTCGCCGTTAAAGCGCTCATCGAGAGCGGCCGCAAGGGGATCAGCATCGATCATATTTTCCAGGCCCTCAGAACCGAATTCAAGGAGAATGAAGATCTGCCCAGTAACACCAATCCGACCGAGTGGCACCGGATTATCGGAAAAGGGGGTGAACGGGTCGTCCGGATTCGTTCGCTTCAGGGTGAAAGCGGGGTGGAAACCGAGCGGAAAAAGAAACCCCGTCAAACGGTGAAGGTCGGCAAGGAACTTGAGTGAGCAGGGAGGGCGCATGAGTATCCCCAAAATTGTCGGTATCGAGCAGGAGTATGCCATTAAAATTAAAGGCGGCGAAACGCTTTCTTTTTTTGATGCATCCTGTGTACTGGTCAATGCCTATGCGCGCCATTTGGGCCTTCGAGACCGCAGGGTGGACATTCTCTGGGATTACGGCCACGAGACACCCTACCAGGACATCCGCGGCGATTTGTTCGGAAAGAACACCGGCCAGCAAATTATCGGCGCAAAAGAAAACCGGTTGATCAATGCCGCGCTTCCAAACGGCGCCAGGCTCTATACCGATCATGCCCACCCGGAGTATTCGACCCCTGAATGCTTGAGTGCCCGCGATGCGCTGGCCTGTGACAAGGCGGGAGAGATCGTCCTTCGTGAAGGGATGAGGCTGATGAAAGACATCCTGCCTTCCACAAGCATCACCCTGTACAAGAACAATACGGATCAGCAGGGGCACAGCTATGGCTGCCATGAAAACTATCTGATGGCCGCCGACGCCCATGAAACCTGCCTGGTCAGCCATCCGGAAAGGGCATTGAAAACACTGATCCCTTTTCTGGTCACCAGGCAGATCTTTGCCGGTTCCGGAAAAGTCAGCGACAGGAAGGGGGAACATTCCGGTCCTCCCTACCAGATTTCACAACGGGCCGAATTCATGCAGAACCTTTTCGGGCTGGAAACCATGTATGCCCGGCCCCTCATTAACACGCGCCGGGAGCACCATGCGGACCCGGAACGATTCAGGCGGCTGCACCTCATTCTGGGCGATGCCAACATGTGCGAATTTGCAGGGTTTCTAAAACTGGGCACCACCCAACTCGTCCTGCAGATGCTTGAAGACGATTTTATGGACTGTGACCTGACTCTTAAAAACCCCATTGAGGCGAATCAGCAAATCTCGGGAGACTTTGGTTGCGGGGTGGAACTTGCGGACGGAAGGAGATTAACGGCTGTTCAAATTCAGCGGGAGTTCCTGACATACGCCCAAAAATTTCGTTCCACCGCTCCTTCGGGCAGGGTGCCTGACGATGATTTGATACTCAACTGCTGGTCCTATGTGCTCGATGGGCTGGAACAGCTCACACTTTCAGCCGACAGGATCATTCTGGATGATCCCCTGGCGCTTTCAAGACGGCTGGACTGGGTTTTGAAACTCTGGATCATTAATCGCTACCGCGAGGGGCAGAATTGCACCTGGGGGCATCCGCTTCTGAGCGTTCTGGATCTGCAATATCACAATATCGATCGCAAGGAGGGTATTTTTTACAGAACTCAGGATCAGGGTTTTACAGAGCAATTGCTTACCGATGACGAGATTGCCCACTTCGTTCATGCCGCACCGGATAACACGCGTGCCTGGTTCCGGGGCAAATGCCTTGAGAAGTTTGCCCAAGAGATTTATCTGGTAAATTGGGAGGTCGTCGGTTTCGATCAAGGGGACGTCCACCGGATGGTACCGCTGCTCAATCCCCTCAAGGGGACCCGTGCCCGGTACCAGGAGATTTTTGATCAGTCCCGGAATGCCCGTGAGCTCATTGGGTTGTTGGAATCCGGTTCGGTCAAACAATAGAAAGTGTCCGGTTTGGAGAAAATGTGCAACATTCAAGATTGTATGAAGGAGGGGATGGATGACTGAAACCCGGAAATTCAAACAACCCATAAAAAAGAAGCCCAAAAAAGAAGATGCGGAACCCATCACACCCGGTGGGCTTTCAAGCGAGAAGAAAAAAAAATTAAAGGTCCTGGACGAATTCATCGAAGGGGTCCTGCAGGAAGCGGGTGAGGAATTCCTGGATGAATTCAAACAGGTGGAAGGTCAATGAAGGAGCGGATTTTTGGAACGGAGTGTGAATACGCTCCGGTGTATCAATCCAAAAAGAACCGTTCCAGATTCCGCCCGCTGCATGGAGAGGCATTGCTCGATCATATCAAGGGACTCTCCTCTCTGTTGTTCTCCTCCCTCGCCCTCAAGGGGTATCCCATGGCCGGTGAGTTTATGGGCAATGGGGGGCGTCTTTATGTGGATCGGGGGGGGCATCCGGAATATGCCACCCCCGAGTGCCGGTGCGTGAAGGACCTGGTTGCCTACGAAAAAGCCGGCGACCGAATCATGCAGGAGCTGGCAGCTCGGACAAACGCTGAAACCGCTGCAAGGGAGGGCGCGCAGACCCTTCACGTATTCAAAAACAATGTCGATTTTTACGGTAATACTTACGGTGGTCATGAAAACTATCTGATCACGCCACGGGCCGCGGAAGGGATCAAGAACATCATCCCGTTTCTGGTCACCCGGCAGATTTTCGCCGGCGCGGGTCGGATCTTGACACGCCGGGAAGCCGGCACCCCCTCCTTTCAGATCAGCCAGCGGGCCGAATTCATAGAGCAGACCTTCAGCGATCGGGCCACCCGGGTGCGCGGCATCATCAATACCCGAAAGCGGGAAATTTACGCACGGGAACAAAACCGTCGACTCCACCTGATCGTGGGGGACAGCAACATGAGTGAATTCGCCATCGGACTGAAAATCGGAACAACGGCACTGGTTCTGAGGCTTCTGGACGAAGGGGAACTCGACGACATGTGCGGGCTCCCATCACCGGTGCAAACGCTGAAGGATATCTCGCGCGACTGGAACAGCGGGTTTCAAATGGCGGGCCGCAGTGGCCGGTATACCGCACTGGATGTTCAATCCATCTACTTGGACAAGGTGCGGCGTTTTTTTTCGTCCCGGACTCCCACATCGGATGAAGCCGATGCATTGGGGTTGTGGGAGAACATTCTTCAGGGGTTGTCTGAGCTCCAAATATCCGGTCGGAACTGGCAACTGGAAGACGACCCCCGTGAACTCCGACGAAAGGTCGACTGGATCCGGAAATTATGGGTCTTGAACCGTTACGGAAACATGGATGACCCGGCGGTCAATGACCGGCGGTTGAAATTGATGGATCTCAAATACCACGATTTGAATCCGGCAACCGGTCTTTTCGCTCAGTGCGAAGCATTGGGCCTCGTGGATCGCATGGTGGACGACGAGGCCATCGCCACCGCCCGGATCCGACCACCCCGAAATACCCGCGCCCATATCCGGGGTACGATCATCCGCGGGGCCGCGGACAAATCCATGGACGTTGAAATTGAAGATTGGACAAAGATCAACATCAGGGCACAAGTCAGCCAAAAGGGTCTTGGGCAGGGGGTAAACCCCTTCAATCGGTACAAAGGGACCGCCAACTGTCTCAGCATTCGGATGGACGATCCTTTCAAGGCAATGGATTCATCCATAGCCGAACAGATCGAGCGTTTTGTGAAAGCAGAGGAGAAAACGGCATGAATGGAGAAGCAGATTATAAGACCGATGGGATAGGTCTTCGGAACAATATCAAGGCACTGCTGGTCCAGCAGTACCTGCTTCATGAAACGGAACATCATCCCTTTAATGTCTCCCGAAACGGAGGGGCCATACCGGAAAAACCCCGTGCACACGACCTGATTGATATTTACAAGTGCCTGCATCAGGGAGAATTCGGCGTCGCACACACCGTTGATGATCCGGATCGCTTTCGGGACCGCCTCCATCATGAGCTCCAGGAGATTCGGCCGGCATCAGATGAACCGGTTCTGGAAAATGTGTCCATTGACGGATCCATCATGAGGGTGAACCTCAGGCCCTATCGGGCCCTTTTCGCCGAGGACACCCATAAAGCGTGCGATCTGCTGACAGGGGCATGCCTGGAATCCGCCGCCATTCCCAAAGGAAACTCCGAACGGTTCCTGACGGTGCTGTATGGTTTTCGAGACCTGAATAAAAGCGGAGAACTGGTTGCCGGGAACATCGTTTATGCGTTCCCTTCCGAAATGGTGGATCGCTTCTTCAAGGAGGTCGCAGATCTTGCCCGTCGACTGGGAGAAATACCCGTGTTCAGCCACTCGCCGGTCTATCGCCGATTGAATTCGCCCTCTTACCGGGTCGTCGACCTATCCGTCATTAAGCAGTCCGCACTGACGTTTATGCTGAACCGGCACGACGAGCATCTGATGTAAACCGGTTAATCCGTATGATATAAAAATTTAGATACTGGACCCCAAACGATGACCATATCGAGATTACATGCGCTTTTGCTGCAACCCCCGCCGGGAGACCTGACCGGCCCATACCCGGCCTTGTGTTACTTAAAATCCTATGCCGCCGCCCATGGTTACACGGTCGGGGTCAGGGATCTCGGCATAGAAGGGTTTCAATTTCTCTCTCAAACCGAACGGATTCGACATCTGGTCGCCGAAGCCGGGAAAATCAGGCAACAGCTTGAGAGCAAAGGAACGCTTTCCCCCGAAGAGCAGCGCCGTTACCGTCTGTTGCTCATGTCCATGGGGTTCGGATTGACCAAAGGCTTTTCACACCAGTTGGAGAACGGCTTTAAAACTCCTGAAAAATTCTATGACTATCCCGGCTACCAAAAGACCTGCCGACTTCTGGATGCATTTTTTCGGCTGCTGAGTGCCGTTCACTACCCCACGACCGTGGGTCCCTCGGAGTATTCCACGGCCACACTTTTGAAAACCATGCCCAAGATTCTTGAGCACCGGAAACGGCGTGTGAATCCTTACCTTCCCTTTTACAAAGACATCCTTTTTCCCCAAATCGCCGCTCTAAAGCCGTCACTCATCGGCATTTCAATGGTATTCGCTTCCCAGTCCGTCCAGGCACTGGTTCTCGGGAATCTATTCAAAGAAAGCTTTCCGGATATTCATGTCACACTGGGTGGCAGCTATCTTTCCCAATGGGTGATGGTGATGGGAGAGAAGCAGCTTTCAGAGCTTTTTGAGTGTACCGATTCCGTCATATGCGGGGAAGGCGAAACGCCACTTGTCACTCTTTTGGACCGGATCGGCAATGGGGAAGCGCTGAACGGCATTCCCAACCTTATCCATCGTAACGCCGGCACCGGAATGTTTCAGCGATTTGATGAATTGATCTATACGGACGTATCCACGCAGCCCCCCCCGGACTTTACCGATCTTGATTTGTCCGCCTACCTTACACCGAAAACCGTGATTCCATACAGTATCAGTCGCGGATGCTATTGGGGAAAATGTGTTTTCTGCCAGAATCGTTACGGCGATTATCAAATTCGCCGATACCAGACCGTGCCGGTGGACAAAGCCGTGGCCGAAATGACACAGCTTTCCCTTCAGTACCACACCGACCATTTCAACTTCAGCAATGACGTTGTCGACCCGGCATACCTGAAACAATTCAGCACGGCCCTCATTGATTCAGGCAAAACATTTGTCTGGAACACGGACCTGCGCGCCGAAAAAGCGTTTGACAAAGATGTTTGTCGGACCATGGCAAAAGCGGGACTGAACGCCGTGGCCATCGGATTTGAAAGCGGTTGCCAGAAAACCCTGGATGCCATGGACAAGGGAAACCGTGTTGAAATCACGCGAGAAGTCCTCAAAAACCTGCACGAGGCGGGCGTCGCTACCCAGGCCATGGGGATTTTCGGCTTTCCCGGAGAAACGGAACAAAATGGTGAAGAAACCGTTCGTTTTCTAGAAGAAAATGTGGATCGAATTTCTTACTACGTCATGGGTCTTCTGATGGTGATGCCGGGTTCCCGCATGCACGACGATCCGCTTGCACATGGGGTAACATCCATCAGCTACAAAAACAATCCCCTGAAGACACCGGAGCCGGTGTGGATTTCAAATACACGAATGCCGGTGCATGCGGTCCATCGATTGTATGAAAGATTGAGCCGATTGGAGAACGCTTTCGCAATCAATGAATACCCTTATGTGGGCGGGCTGTCCACCAACCATGGATTCCTGTACTTTCAATCGGGGCCGGATATTCTGAAAAGGCTGCGTGCGGAGGAAAACAGGGAACACCAAAGAAGGCACGAGATTCTGGGTATGGATAAAGAGCATCGGCTGACCAAAAGGATCAAATCCGTTATCCCCATTTTTGCGTTCCCCTATACCGTGTATCGATCTCCCTACCCCATTGAGCAGATACCCGTGGAACCGGAGACACCTGCCGGATGGCTTCAACGGTGCGGAGGACCGAAAAGGAATTATCTCATTGACCCGATCAATGTGCCCATCCGGATCGGGGAATTGGAAATCAGCCTCTTGGGGAGAATCAACGGCCGGCGGGACATGAAGTCGATACTCAAGAAAACCGTCCCCCACACGCAAAAAAGGGCACTTTACTTTATCATGTATTTGTTGGCCGGCGGGCTGGTGGAGTTGCAGCGCTTACCCCTCAAATGATAAAATTTGCAATCTTGCTTTATATATGGTAGGAGTCAATGGAAAATACAGGGTCCGGTAAGATCAAGGCTCAGGAACTCCAGAATCTCTGGGAGTCTATGGTTAAAGTGAAACGTCTACACCCGGAAATCGCATATCGTATCGAGAAATTGGCCCACCGCATCGCCCCCCTCGCCGACAAGATTTTCTTGAAAACCGTCAGAGCACACCAACTCCTTATGGAATGCAGGGAAAAGACCGTTTTGCTTCAGAATCAGGTCGAATCCCATGGAAATAATACTTTTCATATCCTCACAAACCTGGAGAAGACCTTCGAGTATTTGCTAACAAAAACCTATGAATTTCGAATCAAGGCGGGCTGAAAAAATGGAGGCCTCCTATGACACACTGCTAAAATTTGAACTGCCTGAAATTATTTACGGGCTGGGGTCCTTATCCCAGATCGGTCAGTGCGCCAAGCGGTTGGGCGGGGAGAGGGTTTTTCTGGTGACCGATCCGGGCGTCATGGAACACGGCTGGGTGGGCGAAAGTATCAAGTACCTGGAAAAGGAGTCACTCGGACACGTTATTTATGACAACGTGGTCACCAATCCCCGCTGTTTTCAGGTGGAGCAGGGCGCCAAGCTTTATAATCAAAAGAAATGCGATGTAATCGTCGCCGTGGGCGGCGGCAGTCCCATGGATACGGCCAAAGGAATTGCCATCCTGGTGTCGAACCATGGCAGAATACACGATTACGCGGGATGCAACCTGATCACCCAACCGATCCCACCGCTCATATGCGTACCCACCACAGCCGGCACCGGTTCCGATGTCAGCCAGTTCTCCATCATTGGGGATCCTCGAAAGAAAATCAAGATGACGATTCTCAGTCGGGCGATTATGGCGGATATTTCTCTGATCGATCCCCGACTGCTGCAAACCAAGCCCCGCGAACTGATGGCTGCTACGGGTATCGATGCTCTGACCCATGCCATCGAAGCGTATGTTTCGTCTCTGGCCTGGCCGCTTACGGATCCCCATGCCATCCATGCGATTGAGCTGGTTTTCACACACTTGCTAAAAGCGGCCGACACCCGAAATATTGAAGCACTGGAAGGGATGGCCATTGCCAGTCTTGAAGCCGGCATCGCTTTTTCCAATGCGATACTAGGCGCTGTCCATGCCCTGGCCCACCCCTTGAGCGGCGTTTATGATATCCATCACGGTATCGCCAATGCCATTCTGTTGCCGATGGTGATTCGAAAAAACCTCCCGCACGCGCCTTCAAAATTTGCCCGTATCGCCAATGCCATGGGCCTGGATACCCGGGGAAAGTCGGATTTGGAAGCCGCCGGATACGTTCCACAAATGGTCCAGGAATTGATTACAAACCTTGATCTCCCCACCACTCTTTCAGAGATCGGCGTCAAAGCCGTGGATATCCCAAACATGGCAAGGGACGCGGCGCAGGATCTTTGCATGCAAACCAATCCGCGCTGCTATGGGATAGGCGAAATCGAATCCATGTACCAAGAGGCCCTATAGGGTTGTAACATGGCCGATACTCAAATAAAAATATCCCATGATTTTAAAGGCATCAGCTATTCAAAGATCGGTCATTTCAAGGAAGTTCAATCTAAAATCAAGGAGCTGGAAAAACTGAACCTTGAACTGGCACACCGCCATAACCGACTCGAAGCCATATTCAACGGCATGAGCGACGGCCTGACCATTTTAGATAGAAATTTTACCATCGTGTTTGCCAATCAGGTTCAGAAAAACATGTTCCCGGATATTTCGGTAATCGGGAAAAAATGCTTCAGAGCTTTCTTTCGCAAGGAGAAGACATGCCATGAATGCCCTGCATTGCGCAGTTTGGAGACACTGGGAACCTTCCAGGGTGAAACCCTGGTTAAGTCGGGGGCATATGCCGGACGTTACTACGAGTGGACCACTTCTCCCATCAAAGGACCCAACGAAAAGGTGGATGAAATCATTCTGCTCATGCGGGATATTACCTTAAGAAAGGAATCCGAGCACAAACTCATGCGGGCTGACCGTATGGCAACCATCGGCTTTCTCGCGGCCGGCATTGCCCACGAAATCAACAACCCGTTAGCATCCATTGCCGGTTTTGCCGAGGGTTTGCTCAAGCGTTTAAAACACGTTCCCACATTTTTGGATGATAAGATGTTCAGGTCTTTCCAGGAGTACCTGGAGATCATTCAAAGCGAAGCGTATCGCTGCAAAGACATCATTCAAAACCTCCAGGAGTTCAGCCGCAGCTCCAGTAATAATTTCGAGATCATTCCCATTGATCGAATTATCCGGGACACCATGTCCCTTTTTCGGCAGCATGCCAAAGATTCGGGCATTGCCATAGATTACAAAAATCATCTCTCCAACGGTTTGCACACTGTTTCCGGAAAAGAATCCCAATTGAAACACCTTTTTTTGAACCTTTTCAACAGGGCTTTCAACACCACGGAAAAGGGTGGCACACTATCTCTTGTTTCCACCAATCAGGGTAATCACATCGAAATCAGCATTTGCTATAGTGGCGCAGGTGCGGTTGGCCGTTTTCCGGGCAGGGTATTTAATCCGGCCCGTTTGCGGGAAGGCGTCGGGGAGACGCACTCCCTTGATCTATCGATCTGCTACAGCATTGTGAACCATCATAAAGGCGAGATTCAATTCATGCCTGGTGCAGAGGACAACGGCAGCAGGTTTGTTATAAGATTCCCGGTCAGTCTTCCCTGACCGCAGCGTCCGAAGCGACATTGGAGGACCTTTCATGGCTGTAAAAATGGTTCGTGCAGAAAAGGATTACCGAAGATGAGCAGAGGCAGGATTCTAGCCGTAGATGACGAAAAGAATATCCGGCTACTCATCAGCAATGAATTTTCGCTGGAGGGTTTCGAAGTTGTGACGGCAGCCAGCGGTGAGGAAGGGATGGCGCTTTTTAAAAGCTCCAAATTCGATGTGGTGCTACTGGATATCAAGCTGCCCAAACTGGGCGGTATTGAAATTCTGAAGCGAATGAAACAATTATCGCAGGACACCGAAATCATCATGATTACCGGTTACGGCGACATTGGATCCGCTGTCGAAACCATTAAACTGGGTGCCCGCGATTACGTGACCAAGCCCTTTAAACTTGATGAACTCTTAAAGCTGGTTCGCCGTTGCGTACAAAAGAAATCGCCGGCTTCAGATCCCGTTGAGAGGACAGGCGACTTTCAAGCCGTCAACGCCGGTCAAATCTTCCAATGCCCCAGCCCGGCCATGAAAAAAATATACGATATCGTCGATCGCATTGCTTCAAGCGATTGCGCGGTATTGATCTGCGGAGAAACCGGGGTGGGAAAGGATGTTCTGGCCAGCTGGATCCACTCACAGAGCCCTCGTAAAAACGGGCCTTTTATCTCTTTGGACTGCGGACTACTGAGCCGCAACCTCGCCGAAAGCGAACTTTACGGGCATCGAAAGGGCGCTTTTTCCGGAGCCTCGGAAGCCAAGATAGGGCTGGCCGAAAAGAGCCATAAGGGGACTCTGTTCCTGGATGAAATCGGAAATATCGATCTTGAATTGCAAAAAAAGTTTCTTCGCTTCATCGAGACCAAGCAATTTCGGCGGGTGGGCGAAACCCGAGAACGCCATGTGGATACCCGAATTATTCTGGCCACCAATTTAAACCTGGAAAAAGCGATGAGGGATGGCCTTCTGCGCAGTGATCTGTTTTTTCGGATGGCGGAGATTATCGTTACCATACCGCCATTAAAGGATCGCCCCGAAGATATCATGCCCCTGGCTCAACATTTTTTAAGTCAATTTTCCGTTAGCAAAACCTTCACCCCTGAAGTGGATGATATTTTTCTGGCTTATCCATGGCCGGGAAACGCAAGGGAACTCAAAGCGACAATCAGCAAGGTTGCCCTGATGGCCGATAAGAATACCATTACAGCTGATGATATTCCTCGGCACCTGATTAACCGAACAGCTGTTTCACCTGGTAAGCCCAAGACGCTTGAAGATATGGAAAAAGAACATATTCTGGTCATATTGGCCGAAACCGGAGGCAACCAGACCCAGGCAGCCCAAATTCTTAACATCAACCGTAAAACGCTTTATAAGAAGCTTGCTAAGTACAAAATATTTTCCTGATCCCCAAAAGCCGGAATTCCACTTCCAAAGGTGACTTCCCTTCAAATATTATTTGTATAAAGACGGGATGCCGAGCTACCCATGGCGGTTCTGAGGCCATTTGCCCCTCTTGACCCCATCTTTTATTCCTTTATTTCATCTAATCATATCAATTGGTTGCAGACTTACTTGAATTCCGGCGGGAGTTTTTGACGCAACCTGTCTCCTCAACCCCTCCGGTTTCACATGACTGTGTTGGGCAATCCCCGCAAGGCGATAAGAATCGGGTTTTCATTCTATCCAATTGATTTTAATAAGAAATATTCCCGCCCCTATTTCCATTTTCAGGTTCACATTCAGGTCTGCGCAAAAGCGGCACAAGGATTGCAAATTGGAAGCCATCATTTGGCTATCCGGATGAATCGTGGGGAAGGTATAACGTATCGGACTGTCATCACGGAATTACAGACCTTCTTTCCCTTCATAATTTGGATTATTTTGCTTTCGGAGCGATTTCAATTAGGTGTCGCCACCATCTCAAAAAAAACAGGAAAGGGGGCTGGTACGACTTATTCGGGAATGAGGCATGATTGCATTTTGATTTGTAAACCATCCCAAAAAGCGACAAAGGAGAATGATTATGGCAGAAAAAAAAGCAGCAAAGGTCTGGTTTGCGGCGGCGGGCGCCACCAACTGGACGGAAAGTACCATTTGCAAGGCAAAAGATCTCTTTTATGCGGCCGGCCTCGATAAATGCATTGAAAAGGATGACAGCGTCGCCATTAAGATACACTGTGGGGAGTACAATCGCACGGCATGTCTGAGGCCTGAATTTGTAGCCGCTATCGTGGAAGAGGTCAAGGCCTGCGGCGGGAGACCATTTGTGACCGACACAACCACCCTGACCTACCACCTTTACAACAACCGCTGTACCGGCCAAATGGAGCTTGAGGGCGCCAACCGCCACGGTTTGAACTGGGCGAGTCTGCAGGCACCATTTATCATTTCGGACGGTTTTTACGGCGAGGATGATCTGCGAGTGGAGTTACCCGAAGGCAATATCATCAAAGAAACCTATATTGCCAGGGGTATGTACGAGGCGGATGCCTGCATCAACCTGGCCCATGCAAAGGGGCATCCCATTACGTCCATGGGGGCGTGCATCAAGAATTTCGGCATCGGCGCACAGTCCAAGCGCGGCAAATACCAGACGCATTTGTCCTTCTGGGGAGATCCGGAAGAGGCCATCGGTTATCCGAAGGTCAACCGCGAAGCCTGCCAGGGTACCGAATGCCCCTATTCCAAGATGTGTGAAGACAGTTGCCCGGAATCGGCCATCAAGGTGGAGCCCGAAGGCGTGGTGATGGACTATGAGAAGTGTGCCTTGTGCTACTCATGTCAGGTGACCTGCATGTTCACCGGCATGGAGGGTATCGGTTTCCGCGATGACTATTTTCCGTTGGCCCAGATCGCCATGGCCGATGCGGCAAAGGGATGCGTGAAGACCTTTAAGGAAGGGAAAATCGGATACATGGCCTATGCCTTTGACATTGCGCCGGAATGCGACTGTTTTCCATGGAACGGGAACTACGTGGCACCGGATGTGGGCGTTTTCGCCTCCATGGATCCCGTGGCCATCGATACCGCCGTGGCCGATATGATCGACAAGGCCCCCATCGGCCCCAACTCCCGGGCAGAAGAACTGGGTCTGAAGCCGGGAGAGGACAAGTTCAAGGCCATCAACGCATTTACACCCCGCATCCAATTGAAAGCAGGAGAGAAATGCGGCTTGGGCACCATGAACTATGAACTGATCGAGTACGAACCCGAACTGAATCCCGAAAATATCGCCAAGTGGCAGATCCGAAAAACGCCCATGACGGTATCCCCCATGCGACAGGTATTCGAGAACCATCACCTGGGTCGTGAGTTTGAATTCAATCGAGAAGATTTACCCGGATGGTTGGAGGGCTGGAAGGAATTCGATCCAACCATCTAGCATATTGACTCATGTATAGAACGCTCAGGGGCGGGAGTGGTAACCCGCCCCTGAGTTTGATACTGAGTTCACCCCGAACAACGAAAGGCCGTCTGTTGTAAGCGACTCATGGCCTGCTAAAAAGCGACTTTTTTCCACTAAGAAGGCATTTTATGGCAAACGTTTATTGGATTAAGGGCCGTTCTGAAAACCTGCACAAAAATGCGGTGTCTAAGATAGATGCCCTGCTGGGCTTGAAAGAATTGGCCAGGTTGATCAAGCCTGATGAAAGCCTGGCAATCAAAATAAACCTGAGCGAATTGGGTTACACCCATTATCTTCCCCCCGTCATTATCGGTACCCTGTTTTCGAAAACACGGGCAATGGGGGCTAAATCCCTGGTAACAGACAGCTGCAGCCTTTTCAAGGGGTCGAAATTTGATGGTTACAGCTGGATGGACAGCGCCCTGCTCCTGGGCTTCAGCAATGGCGACACATTTCACAACCAACTGATGCAGACGGCTGGATATACCAACGAAGAAGGTAACTTCCGGGAGGGTGACGGCGAATATCTGGCCGGCGCGGAAATCGGCAGCCTGCTGACCGACACCGGAAACCTGATCGTGGTTTCCCACGTTACGGCTCACCCTCTTCTCGGACTGGCGGGCGCCGTAAAAAACCTGGGCCTTGGATTCCTGACCCGGTCCGGCCAGTTGAAAATTCATGGCCGCCTTGAAATATCCGTTGATGATCAAACCTGTGACCATTGCGGGGTCTGCATCCCTTTTTGCCCTACCGGCGCCATATCCGGCGAGCCCGGCCAGGTCTCTTTCGACCTGCGAATGTGCAACCGATGTCTCGGTTGCCACGTTTCCTGCCCCAACGGGGCCATCGGTATTCAACCGGAAGGCATTCCCGAATACCAGAAATGTGTGGTCGATGCTGCCCATACGGTCAAGAAGCATTTAACAGGGCAAGCTTTTTTTATTAATTTTCTCACTTCCGTAACACCACAATCCGACGATTATCCTTTTTCAGACATCCCTTTTATACCCGATTTGGGGATTATCGCATCCGAAGACCCGCTGGCGGTGGATTGGGCGACCTATCAAATGATTGTAAGGTCTCCCGGCATTCCCGGATCCATCGCCCAAGATCTGGATGTCCTGGAGAAAGGTCAAGATAAAATCAGGGCGATCACGGGTCAAACGCCTGTAGAAATGCTCGACTACGCGGAAAAAATTCACCTGGGCAGCAAAGATTTTGAATTTCTGTCCGGCACGTAGGCAAAGGGCTTAGGTAAAATCACAGCGTTCTTAAAGGGAGGTGGCAATTGAAAAACGAAGATTCCCAGATTCACCCCAAGCACCGGCATAAGCATGGCCCGATCCGCGACGCAATGGCCCATGTCAATTATAAGATCGCCATTATCAGCGGCAAGGGCGGTGTGGGCAAAACCAGTGTGGTCGTGAACCTGGCGGCGGCAATGCGTAAAAAAGACATGGTGGTGGGAATATTCGATGCGGATGTCCACGGGCCCAGTGTACCTAAAATGGTGGGTGTCAAGACTGAAATGCGGGATATCCTTCACGGATCTCACGGCATCGATCCGGTCGTAACGGAACATGGTTTGAAAATCATGTCCGTTGGGCTCATATGGCCGTCGGATTCGACCCCTGTCATGTGGCGCGGGCAGTACAAGGCGCGGGTGCTTCGGCAGTTTTTGAGTTCCATTAAATGGCATGAAATGGATTTCCTTTTTGTGGATCTTCCGCCGGGTACCGGTGACGAATCGATTACCATTATGAAATCCATCCCCGACCTGGACGGCATGGTGGTGGTGACCACACCCCAAGAAATCTCCACCATCGTTTGCAGCAAAGCCATCAACGCCGCCAAGGAACTGAACGCACCGATCCTCGGACTGATTGAAAACATGAACACCTACCAATGCCCGGATTGCGGGCGAGTGGAACATTTTTTCGGAAAAGACAAAGGCGAAAGACTGGCAAGAACCTTTGACATACCCTTTTTGGGTGGCATCCCCTTGGATGGACAATACTCGGAAGCCGCCGATACGGGCGTGCCCATCGTTTTCAAATATCCTGAATCCCTTACAGCGCAGGCCATGCTGAAAATTGCCGATAAGCTCATCGAGCGCCTGCCTGAAAAAGAAAAGGTGATCGTGAAAGAGCGTCCCTGGGAGGAAGGAAGGGATCACCCCAGATAAGCACAATGACTTGAATCAGTGTATGGCACGGGTATCGAGTCTGCGGTTTGGTTTACCCTTGTTAGTAACTTAAGTTCATATAACGGAAAGATTAAAACCAACAAATGGAGAAAATGCATGACTGAGAAAAAAAGACCAAATGTCGTCGGTAAAGGGCCCGTCTTGGCACGGGAGATGATCGCCATATTCAAAGAGATACAAGAAGGCTCGGCGGGGTTATCCGATGAGCTTGCCGGAAAAATCAGTGCGGTCCTGGGAGAAAAAGGTGCAGCTCTCGAAAAGGTGGTCAAAATGGCCTACCTGAAAACGGTCAAAGCCGGTGAGGTGGCATGGGATCTTAAGGAAGAAACCTTGAACCTAAAAGAAACCATTGCCGCCGGCGATGAAGCCAAAGCCGGTGAACTCCTGGGAAAGATAGAAGGTGAATTGGACGGGCTCATTCACAAAATCAAAACCTTTGTGGTCCGAATGACATGATGGCCGAGGCCCAAATACCTGAAAAGCTCAGTGAGGATCTGCTCAGCATTCTCATGGTGATTCGTGAAAAAGGCGGGACCGACTGTACGGGTACATGACATCATCGCAAACCCGGTGAGTTTCACTGCCACACTTTTGCACGAATGCTGAATCTTTCTTCACAAGGGGTGAAGAACCGCATCTTAACAC
This sequence comes from Desulfatiglandales bacterium, assembly GCA_963663335.2. Classification (GTDB taxonomy): domain Bacteria; phylum Desulfobacterota; class DSM-4660; order Desulfatiglandales; family Desulfatiglandaceae; genus NaphS2. Next base: position 1,532,670 of record CAXXLN010000003.1, read on the forward strand.
TTCTCCGCATGGGCTTGCTGCAGAGAAAAAAGGTGGCCCGGAAGGGTAGTACGCCAACCATGCGGTTTTTGACCACCCGTAAAGGGAAAGACGCGATAGCGCTTCACAAAGAAAAAAGGCATTCAATGGAAACGAGAGAAACCCTATGACACATCCCATTCACGATCCCACTGTTCAGATCATCAATGAGGCCATCATCCTCATGGACCAGTTCATGCGCGACCGGATCGAGCTGGACGTCTATCATCAAAAACTTGTTATGTTAGATGTGGATGACCTTCTTGAGATGTACAAAGAAGATTTTAAGAAGGATGCGAAAATGACCTATTACCTGGACGCATTGATGCTTTTGTCTTCTTTACAGCAGCAACTCGATTTCCAGGTAGCCGAGTATGGCGAAAGCGTGGCATCGGAAGATATGAAGTGTCTGCGGGAGCTGTTGGCCAAGTTTCCGGATACTTAGAATCGTTTTTCGAAAAGATCAATTATTGAATGAAAGGAGACCATCTATGAAGCTCGAGGGGAAAGTGGCCGTCATCACCGGCGGCGCGCGAGGCAACGGCTTGGCGACCGCCAAGTTGATGGCCGAAGAAGGGGCCGATATTGTTATCGCGGATATTTGCGAGAACATGAATACGATTCCATACGACATGTCCACAGAGGAGAGCATGACTGCGGCCGTCGAGAGCATCAAGAACATGGGCCGGAAAGCTTTGGGCATCAAGTGCGATGTGCGCAACTCCGCCGAAGTGGAGGCCATGGTCGATCAGGTCATGGAAACGTTCGGGAAAATCGATATCTTGGTCAACAACGCCGGAAACTCCTCCATGGTGGCCATTGCCGAAATGGACGAGGAGACCTGGGATGAGGTGCTGGACACCCACCTCAAGGGAACCTATCTCTGCAGTCACTTTGTGCTGCCCCACATGATTGAGCAGCATAGCGGCAATGTGGTAAGCATCTCCTCGGTGGGGGGCCAGCGCGGCTTCGGCATGGGGGGGCACTACTGCGCCGCCAAGCACGGCATCATCGGTTTGAACAAATCCATGGCCATGGAGGTTGCAGACCACAATATCCGGTGCAACGTGGTCTGTCCCGGAACTGTATGGACGCCCATGATGCAGGGCATTGCAGCCTATTTCGGCATGGAGGGCGATGAAGCCAGGGAACAGTTTACAGCCGGCCACCTGATCAAAGACCCGGCGGTGGAACCGGAAGACATTGGTCGTGCGGTGCTCTGGCTGGTCTCAGACGATTCCCGGTGCATCACCGGCAACATGATTACCGTGGATGGCGGCTGGACGGCTGCGGCGCCTTAATTCCGAAGTTTCAACACTTTTTGCGTATGTAAAAAATTTAGTGCTCAAAAGGAGGATGAAAAATGAAAGATGAAATGAATAAAGAAGAGCTCGAAACCAATGAGGATGCAAAAGAAACCATCCCTCGTGTTCTGGAAGTGGTCAATGTGGAAGAACTTGCCGTGGACGGCATCTGCGGGATTTACTGATAGGGTTCGGAAAGAGAACAACCGCCATGAATACTGAAAAATTCTATCACTTGCGGGACGGCGTACAGGTTCGAAAGGAAAGATTCGGGCTGCTTTTTTATGATTATCGGGGTCCCCGGCTCTATTTTGTGCCTACCAAAAATCTGATTGAGAATCATTTTTTTAACGGGACCGAGACCGCTGAAAGCCTCATCGAAGTCATTCGAACCCGTCACCACCAAACTTTGCAGGCGAGTCAAAAGTGGGTGATGCAGGTATTGACCACGCTGGAGCAGAAAGGATTGATCCGTGAGCAATCAGTATGTTGAAATGGGGCTTTCGGCGCCGGTGAATGTGACATGGGAAGTGACCTATGCCTGCAATCTGTCGTGTGTTCACTGCCTTTCCGATGCCGGCGTCAAACGTCCGGGAGAGCTGACCACCGACCAGTGCATGCAAGTCATCGACACCCTGGCGGATGCCCGGGTTTTCCAATTCAACATCGGCGGCGGTGAACCCTTCATGCGACCGGATTTTTTGGATCTCATGGACCATGCCCATGAAAAAGGGATGGTCACCTGCATCAGCACCAACGGTACTTTTATCGATGATTACGTCGCAGGCAGGCTGGACACGCCGCTGGTTTACGTGCAGGTTAGCCTGGACGGCGCAACCCCCGCGTCCAATGACGCCGTCAGGGGTCCGGGGAGCTTCCAGAAGGTCATCAAAGCGCTGGAATTTTTGCGGAACCGGAATATTGAAGTCAGCGTCAATACGGTTTTGACGCGTCTCAGTTTCAACGAGTTGGACAAAATGACCGAATTGGCCGCCGAATACGGTGCCAAACTACGGGTATCCCGGTTCAGGCCTTCCGGCAGAGGTAAGGCATCCTGGTCTGATCTGAATGTGAATCAACAGCAGATGCTGGCCTTTTCAGACTGGCTCAACAGGCATCTGTCTGTTTCCACCGGCGATTCTTTTTTTTCTGTGTCCACCGAGGAGCGACGGTCGCTTGGCCTGAACATGTGTGGCGCATGTAAATTGACTAGCTGTATTTCACCGGAGGGGAACGTATATCCCTGCGCCTTTCTGCAAGACCGTGAATTCCTGGCCGGCCGGTTGCCGGACGATGACTTTGCTAGTATCTGGGAGAACTCACCCGTATTTCATTCCTTTCGGCGCCTGGAAATCAAGTCCTGTGAAAGCTGCCAACGATTTGACCTCTGCCACGGCGGATGCCCGGCAATTGCTTATCATACTCAGAGAAAGCTGGGCATTCCGGATCCCGGCTGCCTGGCCAATTGCGTTTTGGTTAAACCCATCGCCAAAGAGATTGCGTGATGAGCACCTGGGTCCCCAGAGGACGTTATCATCTGAGGGGGGGGATCCGTCTCATCTCTGGAGAAAGAGGCTGTCTGGTATTGCAAAGTGCCCCCCTGAGAGCTATCCGTGTCAATCCGGCCGCCATGGGTATTCTTAAACGGTGTCGAACGGGATTCTCCCCGTATGAGGCGGAAAGCGATTCTCATCGCACAGCGGCACGGGCCCTCTGCGATACCCTTTACGAGGCGGGTGTTCTCGACTGGGAACCACCCGAAGAGATCTTTGAACCTTTTGTCAGCATTATCGTTCCGGTGTACAACCGCACCAACGAAATAGGTGCCTGCCTGGCGTCCCTGCTAAAACTGAATTATCCGGCATCACGGCGGGAGATCATTGTTGTAGACGATGCCTCCCGGGATCAGACGGTCTCCGTGATCGAAAACTACGACGTCAGGGTGATCGTACAGCCGAAAAACATGGGGCAGTCAGCTGCTCGAAACATAGGCGTTCAGGCGGCAAAGGGAGAGATCATTGCGTTTATGGACAGCGACTGCACTGCCGATCCCGATTGGTTGCGGGAACTGCTCCCCTATTTCCATGACCCTCGCCTGGTACTTGTGGGCGGCTCTGTGGATGCCCCGAAAGGTAACTCCCAACTGGATCGCTACGAAGCGGTTCAGTCACCGCTGAATATGGGCGCTAAAAGGGTAACGGGAAAGGGTAAAGACTCGGTCTTTTATGTGCCCACGTGCAATATGGTGCTGCGAAAGGAAACGTATATTCGGGCCGGAGGCCTGGATGAGCGGCTGCGGGTGGGGGAAGACGTCGATTTTTGCTGGAAACTGATGGCCCTGGGTTACCGGCTGATGTATACACCGGAGGGGCGTGTTACGCACAGACATCGAAACCGACTGTTTGAAAATTTCAGGCGGCGATTCGACTACGGTACATCCGAGGCGGTATTGTACGACCGGTACCGACAGATCATCAAACGGTTTCCCTGGCACTGGGAAGGGTTCTTACTCCTGATATTGTGGGTAACGGTCCTGACGCTTCGATCCGTTCCGCTGCTGGTTGCGGGACTGATCTATCTGATGGTGGAACCCTTTTACAAGCGGATGCGGTTCAACCGTCACTTCGGCCTAACGGTTCCCCTGCACAATTTCTTTTCCGCCACTGGGAAAAGCCATTTGACCCTGGCGTGCCAATTTGGGCTTCATTTGACCCGATACTACCTTATGCCGGCAATGGCGATCGCAATTTTTGTTCCACAAATGGCACTCCCTTTGCTGGTGCTGACCATTATGCCGGCGGTGGTGCTGTTTTTTCAGAAAAAACCGAATCTTTGGTTTCCGGTATTCCTGTTTTTTTTCTGGCTGGACCAGCTTTTCTACCAGTCGGGGGTGTTTTGGGGGTGTCTGAAACAGCGAAGCTTCAGACTTTACCGAGTTTCATTTGCGCCCGCCGGCAGATCGCCTTCGAAGGTTACCGGCAGAGCATCTTCTATGGAACCGAGAAAAGCGGCCTTTTGAAGTCAAGACGGTACCTTCATAAAGTTAATTTCTGATTGATAAAATAAATGAGTTAAAAATGTGAATACCAGCAACTCGGAAGAAAAAAACATCGAAACAAAACGCCAGGATATGGAGCGGTCGCTTCGGCAAATGGGACGGGTGATGGTGGCATTCTCAGGCGGAGTGGACAGTACACTCCTTTTGAAGGTATGCACTGAAGTCCTTGGCGAAAATGTGCTGGCCGTGACGGCTGTTTCCCACACAACCGCGCGCCACGAATGTGAAGATGCCGTTCGGTTGGCCCGCGAGATGGGTGTAGTCCATCTTCAGGTGGAAAGCCATGAAATGGAACTTCCTGAATTTATAGCCAATCCAGCGAACAAATGTTACATATGCAAGAAAAGCCGGTTCGGTGAATTGGTTGAACTCGCCCGCCACAAAGGATTTTTGTGGGTGGCGGACGGGACAAATGCGGACGATCACCGGGATTTTCGTCCCGGTAACCGTGCCACCCGGGAATTGAGTGTCCGAAGCCCACTGATGGAAGCCGGGTTGACCAAATCCGAGATCCGCCGTCTGTCGAAACAACTGGGGTTGCCCACCTGGGATAAACCATCCGCTGCCTGCCTGGCGTCTCGAATTCCATACGGCGAACCCATTACGGCCCGCAAACTCAAACAGGTCGACGATGGTGAGTGGTTTCTGCGCGATCTGGGCGTAACCGGTCAAGTCCGGGTCCGGCATCACGGCGATGTGGCTCGCCTGGAAGTGGACGCCCGGGACATTGTTAGATTTGCTGAGGAAAACGTCCGAGACCGTATTGTTCAATATTTCAAATCCCTTGGATTCAAGCATACCACCCTGGACATGGAAGGTTACTCCATGGGCAGCCTCAACAGAGCCCTTGCACCCGAACAGAAAGGTCAGGAATAATGGACAATCAACATCTGAAGCGTCTTTTGAAAAAGGTTCAGAGCGGTGAATTGGAGCTCGACACGGCTTTAGAGCGATTAAAAAAACTGCCATTCGAAGATCTCGGTTATGCCAAAGTTGACTTTCACCGACACATGCGTAACGGTGTCCCTGAAGTCATTTACTGCGAAGGAAAGATGCCTGAACATATCCGGGGCATATCTCAAAAACTCGCCCAGCACCACCATAATATCCTGGCGACCCGGGCGGATAGAAAGGTTTTTGAGACAATTCAGGAAGTGGTTGCGGACAGCGAATACCACGAAACGGCCCGGATTGTGGTCATCAACCCACGACCCGTGGAGCAGGTGGGCAACATTGCCATGGTGTGTGCCGGCACTTCCGACGTTCCGGTGATTGAAGAGGCGGCCATTACCGCGGAGGTGCTCGGGAACCACGTCAAGCGGTTGTACGATTGCGGGGTCGCGGGGATCCATCGGCTGCTGAATTCCTGTGAAGATCTGTTCAAGGCCAATGTGGCAGTGGTGGCAGCCGGCATGGAAGGGGCCCTTGCAAGTGTCGTGGGCGGGCTGGTTTCCTGCCCTGTCATTGCCTTGCCCACCAGTATCGGTTACGGAGCGAGCTTCGGCGGCGTCGCCGCATTGCTCAGCATGCTCAACAGCTGTGCCTCGGGGGTTTCGGTGGTTAATATCGACAATGGTTTCGGTGCCGGATATCAGGCCAGCCTCATCAATAAACTCGCGGTTGGAAAGGATACTCTTAAATGAAAATTGCATATTTTGACTGTTTCTCAGGCGCCAGCGGAGATATGATCCTCGGTGCGCTCATGGATGCGGGTCTTCCCCTTGAAAAACTGAAAACGGAATTGGGCAAACTGAAGCTGTCCCATTTTGATCTTGAAGTGGAGAAAGTCGCCAAGAAAGGGATCGCGGGAAGCAAGGCCCTTGTGATGATCGAAGAAGACCACCACCATCATCATCACCGGCACCTGTCCGATATCAGGTCCATTATCCACAACAGCGATCTTGACAGCGGCATCAAAGAAAAAAGTATCGCCATATTCACCCGTTTGGCCGAGGCCGAGGCCAAAGTCCACAAGACCACCGTGGATCATATCCATTTTCATGAGGTGGGCGCCATGGACGCCATTATCGACGTGGTGGGATCCGTGGTCGGACTGGCAGCCCTGGGCATCGAAAAAATATTTTGTTCACCCCTGCATGTGGGCGCCGGAACGGTGGACTGTGCCCACGGCACCTTGCCGGTACCGGCGCCGGCCACCACGGAATTGATTCAGGGGCGACCCATCTATTCCACAGGTGTGGAGGGTGAGCTGTTGACGCCCACGGGTGCTGCCATATTGACCACATTGGCATCGGAATTCGGAGCCATGCCGGCCATGAGCCTTGAGACAACGGGTTACGGCGCCGGAAATGCCGATATTTCCATTCCAAATCTATTGCGGATCTGCATCGGAGAGACGGCGGAAGAAGCACAAGGATTTCTAAGTGAACGAGTGGCCGTTATGGAAACCGGCATTGATGACATGAACCCACAGATTTATGACTACCTCATGGAAAAACTACTTCACATGGGCGTCCTGGATGTCTTTCTGGTTCCCCTTCACATGAAGAAGAACCGTCCCGGTGTTTTGCTCACGGTCCTTTGCAAAGTGGAGATGGTTCATAAAGTCATTGATTTTCTTATTTCTGAAACCACTACCATCGGCGTAAGATGGCGAATTGACAACCGAATGACAGCACAAAGGGAAATCCGGATAGGCAAAACAACCTATGGCGACATCGGGCTCAAAGTAGCCAAAATGGGAGACCGAACGGTCAATGTGTCACCGGAATATGAGGATTGCAAACGTGTTGCCATGGAGAAAAACGCACCGCTCAAAAATGTTTTGGATGCCGCTCGATTGGCGGCGGAAAAACTGATTTGACCCGATTCGTGGGGTATAAACAACAACCCATATTTAAACAGAAGGAGGGAAGGATTATGGACAAAATCGTTCGGATCAACATGGGTACTGAGGGAGGACCCGAGGTGACCACCGGACCTCTTGGAGATTATGCCGGTTTTGGCGGTCGTGCCATGACGTCGGCTATTGTTTCAAAGGAGGTTCCACCCCTTTGTCACCCACTGGGGGCAGCTAACAAATTGGTCATTGCCCCCGGATTGCTGAGCGGATCTAACGCGGCCATGTCCGGACGCATTTCCGTTGGATGCAAGAGCCCGCTGACCGGCGGTATCAAGGAAGCCAATTCGGGAGGGCAGCCCTCACAGATGCTGGGCCGGCTGGGCTATGCCGCCATCGTGCTTGAGGGAAAACCAAAGGACGACACCCTTTACAAGGTTCTCATCAATGCGGATGGTGTTCAGATCACTGCCGACAACAGTTTGAAGATGCTGGGCAATTATGACCTGGTGGATAAAATGAAAGCGGAGTACGGTGACAAGATCGGTTGCATCTCCATCGGCCCTGCCGGTGAGCAGAAGCTGTCCGGATCATCCATTGCCTTTACGGACATGGAGCAGCGGCCCACACGCCACGCCGGTCGCGGGGGCGTGGGTGCTGTGATGGGCGCCAAAGGCGTTAAGGTCATCGTGGTGGATGACGCCGGTATGTCCACCCGGTCACCGGCAAACCCGGACAAATTCAGAGAGGCCAACAAGGCGTTCGTGGCAGGGTTGAAAAAACACCCGGTCACCGGCGAAGGACTGCCGGCATACGGAACCAACGTCTTAACCAACGTGTTGAACGAAGCCGGGGGATATCCCACCAGGAATTTTTCATCCGGCCGGTTTGACGGTGCTTCCAAGATCAGCGGCGAAGCACAGGCCGAAATGGAAAATGCCAGGGGTGGCGAAGGTTCTGCCACACACGGCTGCCACAAGGGGTGTGTTATCCGGTGTTCCGGCACTTTTTATGACAAGAATGGCAATTTTTTGAGTAAACAGCCCGAATACGAAACCGTCTGGGCTCATGGCGGAAACTGCGCTATCGATGATCTGGACGTCATCGCGCAATTGGATCGGCTGGACGATGACTTGGGGCTGGACACCATTGAAATGGGCGCCACCATCGGCGTGGCCATGGAAGGGGGGCTGGCGAATTTCGGTGATGGCACAGCCGCCATCAACCTGGTCAAGGAAGTGGGCCAGGGAACGCCGTTGGGGAAGATATTGGGCAGTGGTGCGGCCGTCACCGGACAGATTCTCGGCGTGGAACGGGTACCGGTGGTCAAAAAACAGGCCCTTCCGGCCTACGATCCCAGGGCGGTTCAGGGGATCGGCGTGACCTATGCCACCACCCCCATGGGCGCGGATCATACCGCCGGGTATGCCGTGACCGCCAATATCCTTGGTGTGGGCGGCAGTGTGGATCCCTTGAAGCCCGAAGGGCAGATCGAACTCTCCAGAAATCTGCAAATCGCAACGGCCGCCATCGATGCCACGGGCATGTGCCTGTTCATCGCCTTTGCCATTCTGGACCAGGCGGAGACATTCCAGGCCCTGCTCGACCTCATCGGCGGATTCGGGGGGAGTGATCTGACAGGGGATGACGTCACGGAGCTCGGCAAAAGCATCCTGAAAATGGAAAGGGATTTTAATACACGAGCCGGATTTACAAACAAAGACGACCGGTTGCCCCAGTTCTTCACGGATGAGGCATTAGGGCCTCATAACGTGACTTTCGGGGTAACGGACGAAGAGCTGGATCAGGTCTTCAACTTTTAATTTTTGCCGGCACAATGAAAAAATGGGGGGAGGGCCTACACGGCTCTCCCCATTTTTTCCGAAAACAACGTTCTAAAGATAATGGCGCCCCCCCCTTATGCCGCTCACTGTCGAAATAAGGCTTTTCGCCTCTCTGAAAAAGTACATGCCCGCTGAATCAGCATGCGGTTACCCCATTGAACCCGGCACGCCTTTATCCGCCTTATTGGATCAATTGCGGATCCCAAAAGACCAGGTCAAACTCATTTTTATCGATGGCGTGAAAGAAGATGCGAGTGTCCTTCTTCACGGCGGTGAAAGGGTTGGCGTTTTCCCGCCCATAGGGGGCGGTTGAACGGAAAACCGCCAAATTTGCTCGTCAGCATTGCGAATTGGTTCGCGGCTGGCGAGATCAGGAGTACCAGCATGATAAAATCAGCCTTGACGGCAGAATTCATGTTTGACACCATGGCGTTGGGGGTCGTGGCGTTTTCGTCCATTTTGCAGGCAGGTTTCAGGGTAAATGTTCAGACAGGTGTCAGCATCGAGGATCTGCTCAGCGATCAGTTTGATGTGAATCCCGAGTATGTGAAAGACCGAATCCGCACAGCTTTCCTGAACGGAAAGCCGGTTGACGATTTTTCGACCACCATCATGAAAAGCGGCGACACACTGGCGCTTTCAGCTGCCATGCCCGGGCTGGTGGGCGCCACTTTTCGTAAGGGTGGATACCTGGCCGCCTTTCGCGGCACAATCACGCACCAGCGGACTGACACGATCATCGAGGACCGTGCGGGAGTGGTGACCATCAAGTTGTTCAATCTTCTACCTAGAGAAATCGGCTTAACCTTTCTCAAGCGGGGTGTTATTGTCGATTCTGATACGGCAAGATGGTATTTTTCCGATCCACCGGATGTTTTTCTAAAGGGCTGCAAAGATATTCTGGTAGATGGACAGAATATAAATGCAGATCAACTATTGCAAAGGATTGCATCGAAATCGGAAGGTTTTGTTGAGCTCCGGCTGATGACTTCATAAATCGTACTTCCTTCAAATACCATATTTTAAAACGTTTCCGGAAGATGCACTATGTTCAAGGCAGCAACAGTTCGAGTCGAAGCGCCTTTTTCGCAGGAGAAGGGGGCAGGTTTGGGAGAAAGGCTGATCGATAAACTGGGCCACAAACCCGATGTGTGCTGGCTTTTCTGTTCTGCCCAAAAGGATGTAAGAAACCTCTTGAAAGGCGTTCATGATGTTGTGAATACCGATAACCTGCTCGGATGTACAACTGATGGGGAAATATCCAGCGAAGGTTTAAGCAGTGAATCGGCGGTTCTGCTCGGCATCGCTACCGATCGTATTGATTTTCATCTTTCCGTTGCGGAGAACCTCTCCCGGGACTGTGAGGCCGCCGGCCGAAAACTGGCGCTGGGCCTGCCCAAATCGACACGCTATCTCCAGATCTTTTCAGACGGCATTACCGGCAACGGCTGTGCCATACTGAGAGGCATTTCGTCGGTTTTGGGCGAAGACATTCCGGTTTCGGGCGGCGCGGCCGGAGATGATGGCCGATTTGTACAAACCTGGCAATTTGCAGGCAACAAGATACTGACCGATGCCGTGGTCGCCGTGGGTTTTTCGGGTGATTTTCAGCTGGGCATCGGCGTTCAAAGCGGCTGGAATCCCATCGGTCTGACAAAAACGGTTACGTCTTCTTGCGGGAACACATTGTTTGAACTGAACGGGAAACCGGCGTTGAAGGTGTATGAACGGTTTTTGGGAAAATATGCCCATAAGTTGCCCTCAATTGGTGTAGAATATCCTTTGAGGCTTGTGGGACCCGCTGGAGATACCGGAAGGCCCGATTATTGCCTTTTGCGCGCCACCATGTCGGTGAACTGGGAAAAAGGCTCCATCACTTTTGCGGGAGAAATCCCTGAAGGCGCCAAGGTAAGTCTCACTTGCGGAGATATTGCCTCTGTCTTGCACGCTTCAGAAGAAGCCGCCCGATTGGCCTTATCCGATCTGGGAAATGCCAGGGTCGCCATGATTTTCTGTTATTCCTGCATGGCCCGCAAAATCGTCCTGGGCAGCCGCACGCAGGAGGAAATCGAACTGATAAGGCGGAAGATCGGTCCAGACATCCCCATCGCGGGGTTTTACTCTTACGGTGAATACTCGCCCATAAAATGCCGCGGTGCCAGTTATCTTCATAATGAAACGGCTACCGTATCCGTAATCGGGTTCCAGTCATGAATGAAATCAAGAGCCTCCGCCTGCGGATTAAAGAGTTTGAAAACCACTTGGCGCAGGCGGAACGTAGGTCTTACATTCTGACCAACTTACTAAAGGAGGCCACCGCCGAGTTCAATCAAGCACTGGAGCAGGTCACCACATCCGAGGCTAATTTTCGTGCTATCATTGAAAATGCCCCCGAAGCAATCTACATTGCCGATGCCGAAACCCGCCAGATTCTGGACTGCAACCCTTATACTGCCCAATGGCTTGGCTACACGCAATCGCAATTGTTGTCCATGCGGGTGGAAGACCTTCTCGAACCCGGTTCCAGAGGATTGAAAGAAAATATCCAAACGGCGCTGGATTACGGTTTTGTCCATGTGGAGGAAAGGCGTTTTCGGAAAAGCTCGGGGGCATTTGCGGATGCGGAAGTGACCGGAACCGTGGTGGAAATCAAAGGGCGAAAATGCTTTCTGGCGCTGGTTCGCGATATTACGGAACGTAAAACCATCGAAGAACTGTCACGGTACAAAGAGCTGTTTGACAACGTCATCGATCCGATGATCATCAGCCATTCCCAGGGAACATTTCTCGAAGTCAATGATGTGGCCTGTGAGCGATTCGGCTACAGCCGCCCAGAGTTGCTTAAGATGTCATTTAAGAATCTCATATCCCCGGAACACATCGATATTCTGAACGAAATCGGGAAAAAAATCCGATCCGGTGAAAACGTTCAGTTTGAGGTGGACGTTCTGACCCGATCCGGTGAGGTTATCCCATTCGAATTTCACTCAAGAATGATCAATTACCAGCGCAAACCGGCAATTTTAAGTCTGGCGCGTGATTTGAGCATCAGGAAACAGATGGAAAAAGCCCTGGTCCATAGCGAACGGCTGTCGGCCGTGGGAGAGATGGCCAGTGGTGTTGCCCACAACTTCAACAACTTGCTGCAAGTCATCATGGGGGCCGGAGTTGCAGCGCTCAGAAAACTTGAATCCGGTGAAGTCAGAAAATGTATGGATGCCCTCAAGAATATCATCGATGCATCCCACAGAGGTGCGGATATTGTAACCCGCATTAAGGATTTCACCCTGTTGGAAGCCGAAAAAACGGATACCATCCATGTGTTTTCAATTGGCGAACTCATCGAGGAAGCCGTGAACCTGACACGGCCCTTATGGAAAAATCCCCTTGAAACGGGGAAGTATCGTTTGAATTATTTCCGCAACCCCGGATGCCTGGTGAAAGGCAACCCGTCCGAGATCTATGAAGTTTTGGTCAACTTGATAAAAAACGCACTGGAAGCCATGCCCGAGGGCGGAACACTGTCCATTAGTTCCGAAATTGTTGAGGGTCAAGTATTTACCGCTTTCACAGACACGGGGAATGGTGTCCCCGAGGAAAACATCCAGCGCGTTTTCGAGCCCTTTTTCACCACAAAAGGACCTCAAAGCAGCGGTTTGGGCCTTTCTTCCAGTTACGGGCTCATTAAGAAGCATGGGGGTGACATACGCGTCGCGAGTGCCTTCGGCAAGGGCACCACCTTTACCGTCGTTTTACCTCTGGCTGTGTCAATGAAAAGGACAAAAGATCAGCGATTATCCGCCCAGGAGTTCAAACCGGATGACTCCCTTCTTCGCTTTCTGATGATTGACGACGAACCCAATATTCTCAAAATGATGGAACTCTGGTTTGAGGATTCCAATGTGGCGCTACACACAGCTGGTACGGCCGAAAAGGGCTTGCGTGCCATTCGCCAAAAGCGGTTCGATGTCATTTTGTGCGATTTCGGCATGGACGATATGAACGGTTTGGAAGTGGGAAAGGCCCATCAGGACTTTTGTCGGATCGCGGGCGTTCCCAAAACGCCTTTTATCCTCTTGACCGGTCTGGATAGCCAAATGGACGACGAAACGTTAAGGGTTGCGGGTGTCGATCGGGTTCTTAGAAAGCCGATCCCAGCCGATAAACTGTTTCATATTATCCACGAAATGGCCGCCGCACCGGTCCATGCCAAATGACACGGCTGAAGCAACAAATTCAATTCATTCTCGATGCCGATAAATTAAAACAGGTTGTTCGCTGAACGAATCCTCCTTGGTCTGTGGCATGCGTTTGAGAACCGGGAAAGGGAATCATCAATGATCCGAATTCTGGGTATTAATAGTTCACCGCGAATCAGAGGGAGCCACGCCCTTTACGAATCCCTTTGCGCCATGATGCTGCAGGGTCTGATGGATACCATTCGGGAATCTTGTAACGATTGTCGCACGGAAATGATCCATTTAAGTCAAATGAATATCCATCCCTGCCGAGCGTGTTTCTCTGATATGGAAACCAGGTGCCACTATCTATGCGACTGCTTTGACGACGATTTCAGTGTGGTAGCTCGAAAGATGATCGAAGCGGACGGGATTATTTTTGCATCCCCGACATATATGTTCGGTATGGCCGGCATTTTAAAGCTATTCCTTGAGCGCTGGATCAGCTTCAAGGCGCCACCCGTTCCCCGTGAAAAAGCCACCAAATCACTGGACGAATGCTTTGATCTGGTGGAAAGAATGGCAGACGGCACTTTAAAAGCCTCCAACCCTCTTCAGGGCAAAGTAGGGGGTATCGTGGTGGCTGGCAGCGAACTGGGCCAGGACAACGTTGCAAAGGAAATAATGCTGATTCTGAATCTTTATGGGTTTATCCTGCCGCCTCAATGCTTCATCTATCACACCGGCCACGGCATGCAATCTCTGGAAGAGGTACGCCGCGGTTTCCATGAGAACCAATGGCTCCTTCATGCCCTTGAAAACCTGGCCCTGTCAATGGTTCAACTGATCCGCCTGACAAAAGGCCAGGTCTGGCCGCGGATGCCCAAAGTATTAACGAAAATATAAACCCTGAGGACTTGTATTTTAAACGCTATATCAATTCAGCATGTTGCGGGAAAATTTTTCCAATGTGCGGAATTTTAATGAGCGCGTGCAGGATCTCCTTGCACCGATCCAAGTTTCCGAGATAAGCGTGGGCAACCGCCAGGTTGTTCTTGATCTCGAAAAAGTCCGGGAACCTGGTGTTCAACTTGCCGAAAATGTCTACCGCGCCTTGAAAATTGCCGTCCAGCAGGGCGGCCACACCGGAACCAAAGGTTGTATCCAGGCCTTGCAGGCAAGGCAGTTTTCCAATGCGCCTGTTTTTTTCCACTCGGATCGTCTCATCAAGATCCCCGGGTTTTAAAAAGTCTTCCTGGTTTCGGGCATAATCCGCGCCCCGTATTTGGGTACAGTCTTGGCAAGCCCCCCGCGGCCTGTTGTTTAAGATGGCCAGGGCCAGGTTTCGCAGGGGCATGCCGTTCCAGATATCCTGAAAACAGTTGTCCTTGAGATTGCCTACGGTGAGCCAGCGACTGCAGCAGGCGGCGACCGATCCATTGGCGCCGATAAAAGCCATCTCGCCAAAATTCCAACAGCCTCTGACATGTCTGTCGAAGACCGCCCCGTTTGTCACTTGAATTCCTTGTTGGCGCAGTTGGACGGACACTTCCCGAATAATGCCGCTGACCATATCCTGATTATCGAAGATCGAATGCACGCGATAGGCTTCCGGCAGAATGGTCCACGAAAATTTCACCCCGTCGATCCCCAGTTCACGAGCAAATTCCGGAATTTTTTTCAAGCTCGTCAAGTTCAACGCATTGATATGGAACGTGAGATAAAGAAAAGGATACCGGCTGCCGCGGACGGCCCTGGTTTGGGATAGGCGCTTGAGACCGGAGATGATCCTATCCCAGTTTCCTCCTGAGCGCATCTTCCGGTAGGTTTCGCCGTCCCCCGCATCAAGGCTTATGGACAACTCGCTCCTGGATGTGGTCAAAAGATCGGCATGGGCTTCTGTGATCAAGGAGCCATTCGTATTGATATAGTATGATTTGTTCTTTTCCCTGAGATAGGCGAGATAATCAAGCAGATGGGCATTGAGCAGGGGTTCGCCCAGGCCGGTGATGTGGACATGCTTTACGCTTTCAATCAGAGGTTTGAGTTTCTCGAAGAGCGCGCGATCAAGGAGCGTGGGTACGATATGACGGCCGTTTCCATGAATGCAGAAGAAACAGCGATAGTTGCACCCGAAAACAGGTTCCAGATAGAGCACTTTAGGCTCTGGACGGAAGATTTGCCTGATGACTTTCATCACACCTCAATTCATCCATTGTCTTATCCCGGATGTTGCAGAAAATCGGACGCCGGCTTTCCACCGAGGACAGCGGAGAGCCGGCGGGGACAACCATTGCGGCTAAAAACCATCATCATGGAGGGTCATCAGCGAGAGATCCTCGTTCTTTATCGCTGCAGCCACACCATATATTTGTGGGAGGACATTCTTGATGAAATACCGAGAGCTGTGGATCTTCCCATCATAGAAGGCGGCCTGCTTGTTCTGATTCAACAAGTCGCTTCGTTGGGCCTCGTCCCCGGGATCGATGCCACGCTCTTTGCATATTCCGGCCAGGGACCGGGCGGCGACGCCGGCCTGCCAGAAGAGAACCCAACCCAGGCAGATATCGCCCATGAAGTGGATATAGGGCAGCCCGTTGGAAATGGGAACGAGCACCTTGCCGGTCTTGAAGCAATCGGCGAAAAATAGGACCACCTCGCCGAGCAGGTTCACCGCTTTTTGGAGGTCCCCGGCCAGGTCGGTCAGGCCCTCGGTGCTCCCGAATTCCTCCATGGTGCGGTTCATCTCCCCCAGGAGATTGGCAAAGTCCTGCCCGTCGCGTTGTCCAAGGATCTGGGTCAGGTAGAACAGGTTGTTGGCGCCGGCGTCTCCCTCCCACCAGCCAAAGGGCAGGATGTCCCGCATGAACTGGTGCACCGGGTAGTCGTTGAAGTATCCATAGCGGCCGTGCATTTTGACCGCCGTCTCGGTGACCTTGAGCGCTTTTTCGGCCGCATAATGCCGGAAGACCGGAAAGAGGATGTCATTGATCCCGGACCATTTTTCCCTTTCGGCGGTATCCGGAAGGACGTTGGCCTTGTCCAGGCATAGACAACCATAATACACCAGGGCCCGTAGCCCTTCCACGTGAGATTTCATCCAGAGCAGCCGCTGCCGCACGAAGGGCTGGGCGATAATAGGTACCGGCTGGGCATTTGGGTTGTTGATTTCCGAAATGTGGGGGCCATGAATGCGTTTGCGGGAATAATCTACGGTGTGCAGGTAGGCCGCCGAGGCGATGCCGGTGGAAACGGCCCCGTAGAAGGTGCACTTCAACAGAGACCCCATGAACATGGCCATGGCCTGCCCGCTGGGGCCCAGGAGCTCGGCATGGCAGTCGCCCTTTTCTCCAAAACTCAACGCCACGGTGGGGCTGCCGCGCAAACCCAGCTTCTGCTCCACACCGGCCACGGTGTAGTCGTTGCGCGGTCCCAGGCTGCCGTCCGGGTTGACGAGATACTTGGGGACAATGAACAGTGAAAGACCGCCGGCGTCGCTCGGGGCTCCCTCGATGCGGGCCAGCACGCACAGCACCATGTTTTCGAACATATCGGAATCACCGCTGGTGACCGTGGGCTTGAGGCCCTTGAGCCGGTACGATCCATCGGGCTGCGGCACGGCGGTGGCGGCCTGCCGGGCGATATCGTCCACACCGGCTTGCTCCTCGGTGAAGGCAATGGCCGATCCCCATTTACCGGCGACCAGGTTGGGTAGGTACTTTCTTTTTTGTTCTTCGGTGCCGATCATAGCGATGCTGCCGGTGATGGCCAGAGGCGACGCCCAAAGCCACAGAAACCCGATATTGTGAACAAAATGCTCGAACATCGGGGTCCAAAGCGTCATGGGATAGCCTTGTCCCCCCATCTCCCGGGGAAGGTAGGCCGACACCAGTCCGGCTTGGTCATAGTATTTTTTTAGACGATGATAGCAGCGGGGAACCCGGACCTCGCCGTTTTCCAATCGGCACCCTTCACGGTCCGCTTCGGCCATGATCGGGTAGGATTCCTTCACCGCCAGTTTCAGGGCCGCTTCCAGCGATGCATCGATCACCTCCTTGCTTAAGTGTTCGTAAAGCGATGTCCGGCAAAGCTGCTCGATCTCGAACATATCGTGCAGCACAAATTTCTGATCCCGTTGATCCACCAACAAATTGCCCATGATGCCTCCTTTCTCTTTTTTCCAACCCATTCATCTTCGTGATGGAATAGTACCTTGATCCTTTTTCTCCGGGATTATGGAAGGTATGCTGCACAATTTCAATTTTCAGGGGATGAAATGGTTTTGAAAGCGATGAAAAGGCAAAAGAAGGGTGTGGGAGGATTGTATGCGGGGTGAAAAGAAAGGCTACATATGCTTAAAGAGGTTCAAGTAAGGCCTGCTGACGGTGAGGAGATCCTTGCGATTTTTCAGGTTGATAATGCCCCGGCCGGTTGTCGAGTGACTCATTTTGCCGATGTGAGCAACATTGACGATGGTTCCCCGATGAATCCGCCAGAACCTGTCCGGGTTCAATTCCTGAGCCAGTTCCTTGATGGGTTTTTTAATGAGTGATTCGCCATCCTTTGTTATCACCAGCGTATATTTGTCCCCGGCTTTGAAATAGCATACCTCGTCAACCGGCAGCAGCAATACGCCGTCGCCGTGCTGGACGCGAATCCATTGCAGGAATTCTTGCTTTTTCTCTAAGGAACCGGTTAACAGGTGCTCCGCGGCTTGGGACAAGTGCCATTTTTGAATCCGCTTGACCGCCTTTTCCAGCCTTTCCCGGTTGACCGGTTTGATGAGGTAATCCACGGCCCCGCTTTCAAAAGCGTTCACGGCATAATGATCATAAGCCGTGGTAAATACGATTGCACATGATCCGGAGTATTTCCTGGCAACCTGCATGCCGCATTTTCCAGGCAGCCGAACGTCCAGGAAAGCCAGATGGGGATTATGCTTTTCGATCAATTGCGAGGCTTCCTGACCGCTGCCGGCCCGTCCGCAAATGACCAGTTCAGGCCATAGGCCGGAAAGCAGGGATTCCATGTGCCTGATAAGATGCTCTTCGTTGTCGGCAATGATGGCTTTAATTTCCTGCATATGCTTAATATGGCGATTTTAAAGAGTATTATTATTCGACAATATACCATATTGGCTAAACTTTTCAATTTAAAAACGACACTTGGGGAAGGTGCAATCCCTATTGTTCTCCTAAATGTACGTTACGTTACCCCTCCTTTTTCTTCATAGAAATTAAAGATACGTTCGAGATGATCTTTGAAAAATGCTGTTTTAGAGTCTTTTTCAGGTGTAAACATACCCTGTTCTTGCGCCATCAGGAAAAAATCATCATCCGGAATACACTGAGTTTTATATACGAGCAGGGCTGAAATCAGCAGGCCGTGTTCATGGAGCTCCGATTGTCGATTCGCCACTCTGAGATTCTTTTTGAATCTTCTCCGATGCATCGCATCCTGGTAAGCCAGGCCCATTGACTTCATGACGTCCCCATAGAGGAGTGTCTTTTTGTTCCGCGCCGTTTCGGTCAAGACGTTGAGAATCCGGGTTGGCTGATCTTGAGTAGCTGAAAATTTGACTGTTTTAAAAAGATCCGGCTTTTTGATATTTGACCAGAATGTACAATGCGGGCAAGTGTCACCTTCGGGGAAATCGATTCCGGCTTCGTGGGGGCAGCTGTAGATACCAGGTGTAAGTGCTACGCTCAAGGCCTGATGGGCTTCGATATACCTGAATAGTTCTTTGATGGTCGTTACGTCTTTGCGAAGATCTCCTTTTGCGAAGATCCATTTTTTGATACTTTCAGGTGAACCGCCCGCTTTCTTTATGATGCCGATAACCGCTTTGGTTGCGATCTTGTCATTGTGACCATAGAAAGCAACGATAGCAAGTGGATACCCCTGAAAACCTTCTTGGGTCCGGCGCTGGAGTCCTTTCATTAAGTGTTCCGGTGTTGGCTGCATGGCGTCCTCTCCCGTTGTGGGTTGATTAAGGCGATCTTGGGGCTTCTTTTACTAGCCCCCAGCCTGCCCCATAGTATATCAAACTTCGGTGTTAACTTAAATGGAATATTTCGGTAAGAACCCTTTGGCAACAGCATCTGTGATTAAAACGACCGCATAGTCGTGTGTTTCAGGGGCCGACACTTTCATCGGCTCGACGATCGGTAACAGATGATGACGTGTGATGCCGTTCTCCCGTCATCTCCCTCCCTCGGTGACATTGCCGTGCATTAGCGGCTGGCGGCGATCCTGCCCGCAAGAATCGGATACAACCTCTCCGCCCAGGTTCATGGCCGTGAGAAGACCGAAGAGGAGCGTCGCGCTAACGCTATCTCCGACAAAAAACAGTTGACAACTCTTTGAAAAATATGGTTAATTCTAGAATATAGATCGTTTACCGTACATACAGTTGCACATCTGGATTGCGTTTGAAAGCGAAGCCTTATTCTAAATACCCCTCACAGCAATTTGGGAGCCCCAAAGTCCATATGGCAAACATGCTTCTTGGGCTTTTTGTCACATTTGAAATATATGGATGTCAAAGATCTGTTTGAATTCAAACATCGAAATTGCCGGTGGACAAAGGCATATAAAATAGACTCTCAAACAGGTTCTAACCCGGCACCAGGGCATTTCCACTGCAGTCGAAGGGAGGAAACGCATGTCAGGAACATTGTCAATAAAGACCGATTTTCATGCCGTGTGGCGTCAATATATAACAACCGGCGAAACCAAAAGCATCCCGAACATACTGAAATGTTCCTGGGATCGTTGCAGGGAGAGAGGTTTTGACCCGAGGGGATACATCAACCCTTTAAAACTGGACCAGACAAGCGTTCAAAAGCGGGTTGAAGAAAACAAAGACCTGAATTCCCTGCTGGAGTCCCATCGCAAGAGAATAGAGGAACAATTTGATTTCGCTCCGTTTGCCATTCTTTTTGCCGATGCTGATGCATACGTATTGTCGCTCACGGGTAACGATAAGATCATAAGATTGTTTGAACGCGCCACCATAAGCACCGGATCGAGCATAAGTGAAAGTCGCGTGGGTTCTACCGCTCCAGGCATCGGCCTCATTGAAGGCAAACCGATTTCGCTTGTGGCAGAGGAGCACTATTCACATCAATTTCATTGGGCTAGTTGTTTCTCTGTGCCGATTTTGGGTCCTAACGGAACGATGGTGGGCTGTTTGGATTTCACAAGCACACACGATTTCGGAGAAAAAATAAAACATCTCATCCCATACTTTCTCAGCATTGCCAACTCTTTGCAATTCGAGCTTTTTTTGAGGAAAAAACTTGAGTTGTTCGATCTTCACGATTCCTATTTCCGTTCCACGTTCGATTATGCGGACAAAATGTTGATCCTGGTAAACAAAGAAGGTAATATCGTCAACCTGAATGCAGCTGCCCGAAATTCCTTAAAGTTGCCTCCCAACAAGATCGTTCGGAACAGCAATATACAAGAACTGCTGGATTTAGGCCTTCCATGGGGGTCTTCTTCTCAGAAAGCTTTG
This sequence comes from Desulfatiglandales bacterium, assembly GCA_963663335.2. Lineage (GTDB taxonomy): Bacteria > Desulfobacterota > DSM-4660 > Desulfatiglandales > Desulfatiglandaceae > NaphS2. The sequence continues at coordinate 1,553,391 of CAXXLN010000003.1, forward strand.
CCCCGTTTTGTGACGATAAGGTCTCCCTCTGAGGCAAATTCATCACCCTTCTCTATGGAAACCATTCCGATCTTTAATCAAGCCGGAAATGAGATCGCCTCGCTGTTGAAATTGGAAAAAGAGAAATGCACGGTTGCCCTGCCCGCAAGATCTCCCAATACAGCCAGATTTAGCTTCGAGAACATCATCGGCCGATCCCGTCAAATCCAAACTGTCGTTGCCAGGGCCAGAAAGACCGCGAGCAACTTATCCAGTGTTTTGATTGAGGGAGAAACCGGGACCGGAAAGGAATTGTTTGCCCACGCAATCCATAATGCGAGTCCCTGCCGCAACGGTTCGTTTGTTGCGCTCAATTGTTGCGCCATCCCGCAGGAGCTCGTTGAAAGCGAACTTTTCGGTTATGACAAAGGCGCTTATACGGGTGCAAAAAGAGAAGGGAATATGGGCAAGTTTGAGATGGCAAATGGGGGGACTATCTTTCTGGATGAAATTCACGCCATGAAAGTTCCGGCTCAGATGAAGCTGTTAAGGGTGTTGGAAGATCGCCAGGTTACGAGAATCGGTGGGAAATGCGCTATTCCATTAAATCTCAGAATCATATCCGCAAGTTCGAAAGATCTTGATCGGGAAGTGGAAGATAACCGCTTTATGGACGCTCTTTTTTTCAGATTGAACGTTGTAAGGTTGCGTATCCCCAGCCTTAGAGAGAGGAAAGAAGACATCCCGGATCTCACCGATTATTTCGTTTCAGAGATGAAGAACCGCTTTCAATCTCCGATCCGAGGGGTTTCTCCGGAAGTTTTGACTGCCTTTACCCGGCATTCATGGCCCGGAAATGTACGAGAGCTCAAAAATTGTATTGAATGTGCGTTTAACTTTGCCGAAGGAGCATTCATAACCCTCAATGATCTGGAAGAAAATCTGTCAACACCCCTACTGAATGAAAAATCGAATGGCTGCGCCATGGACGGCATTACAAAGAATCTCATGGTTGAATCACTGAGCCGGTACGGCGGTGTAAAAGAGGCTGCCGGTTTTTTGGGTATATCCGTGAGTACTTTCTACAGGTGGATGAAAAAATTTGATCTATCAAAATGAGAAACCCATTCTCAAATTAGGAAATCCTTATGGGCAATGATACCCATAGAGCCATTTGAGCACAATTCGTAGTAAAGGTATTTGGTATGTGATTTCTGAATCTTATATCCATACGTCGAAAATATTTTTATTATTGGCACGTACTTTGAATGCATCCAGATTGGGATGTGGGTCCAAACCATTTTCGGCGACATCTCAGGGCTTTATTTTTCTCTAACGTTTCCATCTGTAACCCGAGGTCAAAATACCGCATCTGCTTGATCAAGCACTTTGTACCCCGAAACAAGGAGTGAGTCATGTCTTCATTAAAAATGCTGTACAGTGCAAACCTCTCTTTAACGTGTCATTTTTGACATATTAAAGAGAGCTGTAGTATAAACTCCGAACATAGGGTTGTTTGAGATAGCGCATCGCTAAAATGATGCTTTTAAACTGAATATCAACCGATAACTTGACTTTATACCTTTGAGAAGATCAATGGACATCTGCCGGTATTGAAAATGTATGCAAATGAATATGCGTGGAATGGCATATCTCATTCCCACTAATCAAAAGGCCCGCACAAACTTCTGAGGTGAGGATTCTTTTGATTCTTTTCAACACTTAACCAAGGAGGAGAACAGCATGTTAAAGAAATCGCTCAATGTGAACGGTGTTAACCGGATGGTCGTCGCTGAGGCAAATGAGACCCTCGCGAATGTTTTGCGGGGGCAGCTGGGACTGACGGGAACAAAAGTCGGTTGCGGGGAGGGCCAATGCGGTTGCTGCAACGTCATTTTAAACAACAAACTGGTTCGTTCCTGCGTCACCAAGATGAGCAAGGTGGAAGAGGGGGCTTCCGTGATAACGGTGGAAGGCATAGGAACCCCCGACAGTCTGCACCCGGTTCAATTGGCGTGGGTCGTTCACGGGGGCGCCCAGTGCGGTTTCTGTACTCCGGGTTTCATCGTATCGGCCAAGGCCCTGCTGGATTCAAACCCCGATCCCGATCGCGAGGAGATTCGAGATTGGTTCAACATCCATCGCAATGCATGCAGATGCACGGGCTATAAACAGTTGGTGGACGCCGTCACCGACGCCGGAAAAGTCCTCCGGGGCGAACTGAAAGCCCAAGACCTTATGTATAAGGTTCCCGAGGACGGTAAAATTTTCGGTGGAAAACATCCCCGTCCCACGGCTGTTGCCAAAGTGACAGGAACCATGGATTACGGCGCGGATCTTGGGTTGAAACTCCCCGAGGATACGCTCCATTTGGCCCTGGTGCAGGCAACGGTTTCCCACGCCAATATCAAAGGCATCGACACTTCCGAGGCGGAAAAAATGCCGGGCGTTTACAAAGTGGTCACCCATAAGGACATCAAGGGGAAAAACCGGATCACCGGACTCATAACATTTCCCAGTAATCTTGGGGACGGTTGGGACCGTCCCATCCTGTGCGACGAGAAGGTCTTCCAGTACGGCGACGCCATCGCCATCGTATGCGCCAAGACCCGGAGCCAAGCGAGAGCGGCGGCGCTGAAAGTCAAGGTGGATCTGGAGGAACTTCCCGCCTACATGAGCGCTCCCGCAGCCATGGCCGACGATGCCATGGAAATTCATCCCGGCACCCCCAACATCTATTATATTCAAAATATCATTAAGGGGGAAGACACAAAGCCCATCTTTGAAGGTGCCCATGCGGTGGTGGAGGACGACTTCTATGTGGGCCGGCAGCCCCATATGACAATGGAGCCGGATGTAGGATTCGCCTATATGACCGATGAAGGCAAACTGTGTATTCATTCCAAATCCATCGCCCTGAACCTGCACCGCATGATGATTGCGCCGGGGTTGGGCATCGAACTGGAGGACTTGATCGCCGTGCAAAATCCGGCCGGCGGCACCTTCGGATACAAATTCAGTCCCACCATGGAAGCCCTCTTGGGCGCGGCGTGTCTGGCCACCCAAAAACCGGTTTTCCTCAATTACGATTACCACCAGCAAATGACCTATACGGGGAAGCGTTCGCCCTTTTTCGTCAATATGCGTCTTGCTGCGGATGAGGAAGGAAAACTTTTGGGCATGGAAACCGACTGGAGTGTGGACCACGGTCCCTATTCCGAATTCGGTGACCTTCTGACCCTGCGGGGCGCCCAGTGCATGGGAGCGGGATACCATATCCCCAACATCAAGGGACAGGGGAGAACCGTTTGCACCAACCACGCATGGGGCTCCGCTTTTAGAGCATACGGTTCGCCCCAGAGCGAGTTTTCATCCGAGGTGCTCATGGACGAACTGGCGGAGAAACTGGGCATGGATCCCCTCGAACTCCGCTATAAAAATGTTTACCGGGAAGGGTCCACGACCCCCACGGGACAGGCCCCGGAGGTATACTCCTTTTCGGAGATGCTGGATATTCTGCGTCCCAAATACAAGGCGGCCCTGGAAAAAGCGAAAACCGATTCCGACGACAACGTCAAGAGAGGCGTTGGCATTTCCGTCGGCGTCTACGGTTGCGGGTTGGACGGCGCTGACAGTTCGGGCATGCTCATTGAACTGAACCCGGATGACACCTTCACGGTCTACACCACTTGGGAAGACCATGGCCAAGGCGCCGATATGGGAACTCTGGGAACGGCCCATGAGGGGTTAAGGCCCATGGGGGTATCCCCGGATAGGATTAAACTGGCCATGAACGATACCAGCAAATCCCCCGACAGTGGGCCATCGGGTGGGAGCCGCCAGCAGGTTGTCACCGGGCGCGCCATTCAAAACGGCTGTGAACTGATGGTGGCCGCAATGAAAAAACCGGACGGTTCCTACCGGACCTACGATGAAATGAAAGCCGAAGATATCCCCACAAGTTACGAAGGCAAATGGACCGCGCCGGCCGTCAATTGTGATGAAAACGGCCAGGGCTCGCCCTTTTCGGTCTATATGTACGGTGTATTCATGGCACAGGTGGCGGTTGAGACGGCGACTGGGAAAACAACCGTTGAAAAGATGACCCTTGTGGCCGATATCGGTAAAATCAACAATCAGCTGGTGGTGGACGGTCAGTTGTACGGCGGTATTGCCCAAGGGATCGGGCTCGCTCTTTCCGAGGAATTCGAGGACATTCAAAAGCACTCGACCCTCAAAGGCGCGGGATTCCCCTATATCAAACAGATTCCCGACGATATGGAGCTGATATATGTGGAGACGCCTCGTCCCGAAGGCCCGTTCGGGGCGGCCGGTGTAGGCGAACTCCCTTTGACCAGTCCCCATGCGTCCATCATCAACGGCATTTATAACGCCTGCGGCGTCAGAATCACCCAACTTCCGGCCAAGCCCGAAAAGGTTCTGGCCGGACTCAAGGGCAACGGATAATCGATGCTTGAAAATTTAAACAGCGACGTTTAAGGTAAACAATTTAATCGGATTCTTTAGAACCAAGGGGTGAAAACCCCTTGGTTCATTTCATACGACGGTTTAACGGCATTGAGAAAAACGGATCGGTAAAACAATGGATCAAGCGGAACTGAGGCAGCTCGAAAAAAAGTGCATCCAGGAGGAAGCCCCGCAATGCGTCGCGGCCTGCCCCATTCATGTGGACGCGCGCTCCTTTATCGGATTGGTTCGCAATAGGGCCTGGGATGACGCCTGGAAAGTGCTGCGCAAGACAATGCCTTTTCCCGGTATCCTGGGCCGAATTTGCGACGCGCCCTGCAAAGAGCGTTGTAAACGAGGGGAAGCGGGGGACCCCGTTGAAATCGGTGCGTTGGAAAAGATTTGCGTCTCAAAAACCCCGCCCGACTTGAGACTTCCTCCCATCGTCCCCAAAGGAAAACGGGTTGCCGTCCTGGGAAGCGGTCTCGACGGGTTGACCGTCGCGTGGGATTTGGCGAAAAAAGGCTGTCAGGTAACGATCTTTGAACCGGGCACATCTCTCGGAGGCAACCTGAGGAATCTTTCCCCCCAAATTCTTCCTCCGGATATCATCGACCGGGAAACAGCCGTTTTGAACCGCCTGGGAGTCAACGTTCAATTGGAAGCGACTGTGCCTTCGGAGAGCCTTTTGGCGCAACTGAAGGACGACTTTGACGCGGTTTATATGGGGCCGGACGCGGTTGGCGCCGTGCAATCAGGTCTTAAGAAAAATGCCCACGGCAAAGTGGAAGTCGACCTTCAAAGCCGGATGACCGGCATGGAGGGGGTTTTCGCTTGCGTTTCATGGGAGCAAAGCCTTCGATCCCCGGTATGGCAAGCGGCGGAGGGACGTTGGGCAGCCACTTCCATGGATCGGTACATTCAGAAGGTGTCCATGACGGCGGGACGCGAAAAAGAGGGCCCTTACGCCACAAGGCTCTATACAAATATGAAGGGCGTGTCCGAAACACGGGCCGTTCAGACGTCCGACCCCGACATGGGATACGCGGACGATGAGGCTGCTCTGGAAGCCCGCCGGTGCCTGCAATGCGAATGCCTGGAGTGCGTTAAGGTCTGCCCTTATCTCGCCCACTACAAGGCGTATCCTAAAAAATACATTCGGGAAATATACAACAACGAATCCATCGTCATGGGAACGCGGCATTCAAACAAATTCATCAACTCGTGCAGCTTGTGCGGCCTTTGCGAACGGGTGTGCCCCGAGAATTTCCCCATGCAGGATGTCTGCATGAACGCTCGCCTCGGTATGGTCCAGCGAAACAAAATGCCGCCGTCGGCCCACGAATTCGCCCTTTTGGATATGGCTTTCAGCCAGGGACCCAGATTTTCCCTTGTGCGACATGAACCGGAGCATTCATCAAGCGCTTATGTATTTTTCCCGGGATGCCAGTTGTGCGCGTCGTCGCCGGACAAGGTTTTCGAGACCTACAGCTATTTTCGCCGGAAGATCAAAGGCGGCGTGGGGCTGATGCTCGATTGTTGCGCCGCACCCGCCCACTGGGCCGGCCGCACGGAAAAATTTCAAGACGCCCTGAAGTCCCTTGAACGGAAATGGACGGATTTGGGAAACCCTGTTATGATAACCGCCTGCTCAACCTGCCATAAAATGTTCCGGGATCATCTTTCGGAAATGGAAGTTCTATCACTCTGGGAGATGCTGATGCAGGTGGGTTTGCCGGAAACTTCACGCGGACCTTCCGGCAACAAGATCCTCGCGGTTCACGACCCGTGTACCACCCGAAATGAACCGGAAATCCAACGTACAATAAGGCATTTATTGAAGACACTTGATATTGCGGTTGAAGAGTTGCCATTGGCCGGTGAATTGACGGAGTGTTGCGGCTTCGGCGGTCTGATGCAAAACGCCAACCCCGAGGTGGCAAAAAAGACAGTCCTCGGGAGGGCACGCCTCAGCCCATCGGATTACGTGACTTACTGCGGCATGTGCCGTGACAATCTGGGCGGTGCGGGCAAGAGGATCATTCACATACTCGACCTCATATTCCCCGGATCCCGAAACGCCGATCCCGCCTCCGAGAAACCGCCGGGATGGTCCTTGCGTCAGGAAAACAGGGCGAGATTGAAGGAAAGATTTAAGGCGGAGGTATGGAATGAAAGGACGTCCCATATGGAAGCGCATCTTAAAATAAAACTTCTCATTTCCCCAGCGTTGGGAGAAATTCTGGAGCGCCGCAGGATTCTGGAAGAGGACCTTCAAAAGGTCGTCTATAACGCGGAAAAGACCGGCAATAAGTTCGAAAATGTTGAAACCGGCCGTTTTAAGGCATCATACAAACCCTATAAGGCCACCTTTTGGGTTGAATACGGTCCTTCGGAAAACGGTTTCATCGTTTATAATGCATACTCCCACCGCATGGAGGCCATTCAAGCATGAACAGCGAACACGTGCAACCCGATGATCTGGATTGGAAATGCACCAAATGCGGATGCCGCCTGGAGGTGGGGCCGGTGGCGGTTGAGTACATGGGCGCCCGGTTCAACACGGATCTTGCCAAATGCCCAAAATGTGGGCTTGTCTTAATCAATGAGGAGACGGCACTGGGCAAGATGGCCGAAGCGGAACAGCTCCTGGAGGACAAATAGCGATTTACGCATGTTGACGGTTTATGAATCCGAACAATTGAGGAGCATCACCGGTCCGGCCATTCGGCCGGGAGGGTTTGAGCTAACTGAAAAGGGCGTTTCTCTCTGCCGACTACCCAAGAGTGCTTGCGTTCTGGATGTGGGTTGCGGCGCCGGCGCAACCACGGAATATCTAATTGCGCGACACGGACTGAAGGCCTTCGGGCTGGATTTGTCGAAGTTGCTCCTGGGGGAGGGGCTCAAAAGAAACCGCAGCCTGCCTTTGATCCGTGGGGATGCATCCTTAATCCCCGTGCCCGATGCGCGACTGTCAGCCGTGTTCTGCGAGTGCGTCCTCTCTTTGGCAAGAGAACCGGAAACGGTTTTAAGGGAATTCTTCAGGGTTATGGCACCGGGAGGATATCTAATTGTCGCCGATATTTATTTGCGGACTTCGGGAGAGGGCGAAAACTTCAAATGCATGTCGTTTAATTGCTGTTTGAAAGGCGCCGTGAGCCGGAATCGAATACAAGAAATGGTTTCAAACGCGGGCTTCACGTATCTCACCTGGGAAGACCATTCGGATTTATTGAAACATTTCGCGGTCCAAATGATCTTCGCTTATGGATCCATGGAAAAATTCTGGTCCTCTTTTTGCGTGGGAAGAGAAGTGACCGGGATTTCAGAAGACGTAACAAAATTTCGTCCGGGCTATTATTTTCTGGCGGCAAAAAGGAGGTGACGTATTGGATGAACATATGATTCGAATGATGCAACTTGCAGGCAAAGGATACGTTTGCAGCCAGATCATCATGAAATTGGCCCTGGAATTGAGAGGAGAGGAAAACCCTTCTCTCCTTAGAGCCATGGCCGGACCCGGGTACGGATGTGGGAGCGGCGCCGGAACTTGCGGCGCCATGGTGGGTGGATGCTGCCTTTTGGCCCTGTACGTCGCCAAAGGGGCCGATGACGAAACCACATCGGAACGGTTGGCACTGATGCAAAGCGAGCTTTCCGACTGGTTTTCCCAACGGGTGGGGGAAAAGTACGGGGGCATTGCGTGCGAAACCATTCTTGGAGGAGAAGGGGCTGCCGCCGCCATTGCCGCTTGCGGCGCCATCGTTTCCGACACCTACGCAAAGACAATGGAAATTCTGGCATCCAACGGGATCGATCCCACAGCGTCATGATACACGGAATAAAAAACGGATTTGAGAAGACCGAAAGCCTCTGCCCGGTGTGCTTGAATAAAATTTCCGCTCGAATCACAATCCGCGAAAATACCACCTTTCTTGAAAAAACGTGCCCCACTCACGGTCTGTTCAGCGTGCCCATCTGGCGCGGGGTGCCCGCCTTTGAATCGTGGAAGCGTCCCAAAATACCCCATCAAGCTTTTCGTGCTTTAACGGAAAACAAAAACGGTTGTCCCTACGACTGCGGTCTTTGCCCGGACCACCGCCAACGTTCCTGCACCATTTTGATAGAGGTCACGGACAGGTGCAATTTGAATTGTCCCGTATGCTTCGCGGATGCGGGGCGCGGCGGAAACCGGGACCCTTCCCTGGATGAAATTCGAAAACTGTATTGCGCCGCTTGGAAAGCCGGTGAAAATTCAAACATCCAACTTTCCGGGGGCGAGCCCACGGTGAGGGACGATCTTCCGGAAATCATCGCCATGGGCCGGAGGATCGGTTTTTCATTCATTCAGCTCAATACCAACGGATTGAGAATCGCCCGTGATGCGCCGTACCTTCGCGCTCTCAAAAAAGCGGGGCTTGCTTCCGTATTTCTCCAGTTCGACGGGGTGGATGATGGAATTTACCAAAAGCTCAGGGGTCGGAAACTCTTGAAGGAAAAGCTTGGGGCCATTAATGCATGCGGCGAAAACGGAATCGGGGTGGTGCTGACCCCAACCCTTGTGCCCGGGATCAACAGCGAAAGCATCGGCGGCATTTTGAAAAAAGCGGTTGAATTGACGCCCACGGTACGGTCCGTTCATTTTCAACCCATCAGCTATTTCGGCAGATATCCTGATAGCGGGGGAGAAAAAAAGCGCATGACGCTCCCCGAAATCATGTGCGCCATTGAGCGCCAGAGCGATAAAATGTTCAAAAGGGACCACTTCAAACCGCCCGGTTGCGAAAATGCCTTATGCTCTTTTAACGGAAACTTTCTGGTCCTGCCTGGCGGCAACATCATGCCGCTTCAAGAGAGGGCGGCCCAAAGTTGTTGTTCCAGCTCAATTAACCCGGCGCCCATTAAAGCGGAGGAAGGCGCCATTAGGGCCATTTCCTACGTTGCCCGTCAATGGGCCGCCCCAGCGACGGAAAACCTTATGGAAATATCCGAAAATGCTTCCGCTTCCAAAACCGACGAAAAATGCTCATTCCTGTCCCTGGATGATTTCATCTTGAGAGCGAAAACCCATACTTTTTCCGTTTCCGCAATGGCTTTTCAGGATGCCTGGAATGTGGATTTAAACCGGGTGCGCGATTGCTGCATCCATGTAATGTCTCCCGATCAAAGACTGATCCCTTTTTGCCTTTACAACCTGACCGACACAAACGGCGAGGGTTTATACCGAAAATGAATCATCCCGAAATAACGCCCCTTGAAAGTTGGATCGCAAGCAAAATCGGTTTAAATGACGGTCGAGATTTAACCATGGAAGCCCTTGCCCGATACCAGCTTCAAAAAATCAATGAAACCATTCGGTATGCAGGCCGAAACAGCCCGTTTTACAAACAGCTTTTATCCGGCGATTCTTCCAGGAGTCTCTCAAGTTTGCGTGACTTATCCCGATTGCCCTTCACCTCGGCCGAGGACATTCGGTGCGATCCCTATCAGTTCTTATGCGTTTCCCAAGACCGCGTCTCCCGGGTGGTGACCCTGCGGACATCGGGAACCACCCACAGTCCCAAACGCATTTTTTTTACGGATTCCGACCTGGAACTGACCATCGATTTCTTTCATCACGGCATGTCCACTTTGGTTCGTCCCGGACAACGGGTGCTGATTTTGATGCCCGGCGAACTGCCCGGAAGCGTTGGTGATCTTCTGACCAAGGGGCTTGCCAGGATGAACGTTCGGGGTTTTGTCCACGGGCCGATAGAGGATAATTCAGAGGTTGTCAATGAGATTTTGCACAAGAAAATCGATTGCCTGGTTGGCATTCCCGCCCAGGTCATGAGCCTGGCGAGAAGCATCGAAGGTTCGGCCATTGGTTCGGAGCGCATTAAAAGTGTATTGCTCAGTGCCGATTATGTTCCGAAACCCGTCATAAGGGAGCTTGAACGAATATGGGAATGCAAGGTGTTTCAACACTACGGCATGACCGAAACAGGATTGGGCGGTGGTGTTGAATGCGAGGCTTTTTCCGGATACCATTTAAGGGAGGTGGATCTCTATTATGAAATTGTTGATCCCGTTTATGGGCGACCGGTTTCCGACGGTGAAACCGGAGAAGTGGTGTTCACCACCCTTACCCGTGAAGCCATGCCTCTGATCAGATATCGCACGGGGGACTTGGCGTCATTGATTCCGGCGCCCTGCCCATGTGACAGCATACTCAAGCGTATGAGTCCGGTTCGAGGACGCGTGAGCGGCGTCGTCAGTCTGGTTGGCACACAGGGGATTTCAATGTCCGACCTGGATGAGGCGATTTTCGCCGTTTCCGGCGTGATGAGCTATCAAGCGGAGATTTGTGCCCTGAAGGGTCGGGACCACTTGAAAATAAGCGTCTATACAGAAATGAAAAATTCGGCATTTATTTTGGAAAGAGTTCATGACGTCGTCATGGCGATTCCTATAATACGGGACGCCGTCGCTCGAAAGGCGATTCAGATGGATAGGGTGGCGTTGGGTCCGACGGGACGCCCGACAACCGGTGTGGTCAAACGCGGGATTGTTGATCTGAGAGGTAAAGCAAATGCATTGTGAGTGCCCAATGGTCAGAAGGAATACAATCGCCATAGAAGCGGCGGTATGGAGATTTTCGAAAACATGTTTCATCTTTTCTTGATCATGACCGTCAAGATGGCTACATTTAAACAGCATAGGGATCTGTTGTCGATTGATGAATTCAAAAGGATGAGTCGCCACACAGGTTGATAGCCAATGACACGGCTGAAGCAACAAATTCAATTCATTCTCGAGGCCGATAAATTAAAGCAGGTTGTTCGCTGGACACTTTTAACGGACGCCTCGAGGCGGGAAAACGCTGCTGAACATTCATGGCAACTGGCCATCATGGCCATGGTACTGATGGAGCATCACTGCCCGAGGCAATTGAACCTTCTGCGCGTGCTCCAAATGCTATTGATACACGATCTTGTGGAGATTGATGCAGGGGATGTTCACTTTTGCGATACAGCGCAACGGCGCAAGCAAATTGACAAGGAGGCTAAAGCAGCTGGCCGTCTTTTTGGTTTGTTGCCCCACGACCAGGAACGAACCCTCCTTGGTCTGTGGCATGAATTTGAGAACCAAGAATCGGAAGAAGCGAAATTCGCGCACGTTTTAGATCGCCTTCAGCCGCTTTTGCATGGCTATGTCACTGAGGGGCGGACATGGAAAGAAAACGGCGTCACGCGTCATCACCTGTTATCGATCATTGAACCCATGAAAGGGTCAGCCCCCGAAATATACGACCTTGCAGTAAATTTAATCGCTGATGCGGTTGCCAAAGGGTTCCTGCCGAAATAATGCCTTTCAGGGTACGGTCATTACCTGCCCCGGTCGCTTGCGATGTGGCGGCCTGCTCACGGTGTGGTGCGGTTGAACCGGGCGGGCAAGATGCAGACATGATGTTGCATCTTAAACGGCATGCGTATATCTTACCTCATTGCGCATATCCCGGAGGAAACAAATCCATCATGGTAAAGAGCAAGCTCACACTCTCCCGCCTTGAAAACCTTCTGTTGACCGCCTGCGATGATCTTCGCGGCAGCATGGATGCCAGCGAGTACAAGGAGTATATTTTCGGTATGTTGTTCCTGAAGCGTGCCAGTGATTTGTTCGATCAACGCCGGGCGGAATTGAGAAAGGAACTGGCCGCCAAGGGGATGAATCCGGAGGATATTGCCGGGGCATTGAAAGATCAGGACAATTATTCCGGCAAGTATTTTTTCGTGCCGGAGGAGGCGCGTTGGAATGAAGGGTGGGATGAACGGGTCAACAAGGACGGTGAGACCCGGACCATTCACCACCCGGCCCTGAAACATGTGAAGGTAAATGTCGGCTCAACCTTAAACAAGGCGTTGGAAGCCATTGAAGATAATAATATCGATGCTTTGCAGGATGTACTTAAAGGAATCAACTTCAACCGCAAGATCGGCCAGCGGACCCTGGATGACGACACTCTGGCAGACTTTGTCCAGAACTTTGATAAAATCCCCCTCAAGGACGACGACTTTGAATTTCCCGATCTGCTGGGAGCCGCCTACGAATGGCTGATCAAGTTTTTTGCCGATTCCGCCGGTAAGAAGGCCGGTGAGTTTTACACCCCGGCGGAGGTGGTCCGTATCTGCGTGGAAATATGTGATCCCCAAAAAGGGATGCGGGTCTATGATCCCACGGCCGGGTCGGGCGGCATGCTGATTCAGACACGGGATTATTTGCGCGAGTGTGGCGGGGATTCCGATGAAATAGCCCTGTTCGGACAGGAAAAGATCGGCACCACCTGGTCCATCTGCAAAATGAACATGCTGCTCCACGGCATCTCCCATGCGGACATCCGCCAGCAGGACACCATCCGTGAACCCCAGCATCTGGACGAGAACAATGAACTCAAGCGGTTCGACCGGGTGTTGGCCAATCCCCCTTTCAGCCAGAACTACATCAAGAAAGACCTCAAATTTCCCGGCCGCTTTCCGGTGATGATGCCGGAGAAGGGAAAAAAAGCGGATTTGATGTTTGTGCAGCACATGCTGGCGGTGCTCAAGCATGACGGCCGCATGGCCACGGTCATGCCCCACGGTGTGCTGTTTCGGGGCGGTGAGGAGCGTGAAGCCCGCAAATACTTCATCCAGAAAGGGTATCTTGAGGCCGTTATCGGCCTGCCGAGCAATCTGTTTTACGGCACCGGCATCCCCGCCTGTCTGTTGGTCATGAACAAAGAGGGCGCGGCCCGGCGGGAACATGTGCTCTTTATCAACGCCGACCGGGAATATCGCGAGGGGAAGGCCCAGAATCACCTGCGGCCCGAAGATATCGACAAGATCGTGCACGCCTACCGCCGGGGAGAGGATGTGCCCGCCTATGCCCGGAAGGTGCCGAGAGCGGAGATCGCCGCCGAGGATTACAACTGCAACATCCGCCGCTATGTGGACAATGCCCCGCCGCCTGAACCTCACGATGTGCGCGCCCATCTGCACGGCGGGGTGCCTATTGTGGAAGTAGATGCGCTGGAACACTTCTGGCGCAATTATGCGGGTTTGCGAGAGGATTGCTTTGTCCCCGGGGATGAAACCTATCTGGACTTGAGCGAAGCCATTACGGAAAAACGCCAAATTGCGCATGTGGTCGCCAATCACCCCGGTGTGATGGAGCGCCATGAAAGCTTTATGCGGCAACTGGCTACCTGGTGGCAGAAAATACTCCCCATGGTGGAGGCTTTGGCACCCGGACCCGATAACCATCACGAAAACTCTGGCAATGTGTACCGCATGCGCCGCAGCCTGCTAAAAAGAATTGCCGAGATGATGGCAGACCAGAGTCTGTTGACGCCTTTCCAGGTGCGGGGCGCCTTTGCCAATTACGTGAATCTGCTCAAGGCGGATTTAAAATCCATTGCCGCCAGCGGGTGGGGGCCTGAGTTGATTCCCGATGAAGACATTCTGCAAAGCCAATTTCCGGAGGTGCTTCAGGAATTGGAACTGGCACAGACCCGCCTGGCTGAGTTGCAGGCTCTGTTAGCCGCCGCCGATGACGAAGATTTTGAAGATACGGAAGACACCGGCGTCATGGCAGGCAGCGAGGTGAAAAGCAAAAAGGAAGAACTGAAAAACGCCAATGTGGAATGGAAAGCGCACCTGAAAGAGCTGAAAGCCTTGGCCGCCAATATCTTTACCGAAATCAAAGCGGCCGGTCTGCTGCCCAAGGAAGCCAAGAAAGGCTATTACTGCACCGAAGGCTTCACCCAAAAAGAACCGAACTTCGACAACGGCAAACGCATTCTCCAACTGGCCGAACAGGTGAGTCACCCGTCCGAATATATCGAGCCCCTTACCCACGCCATGGAACAAGGCACACAGGGCTGGGAACGCGCCCAACGCATCGAACAAAGCCTGGCCCGGCACAAGGTTCTGGAAGACGAAGTCAAGGCCCTGAAGGCAACCATCAAAGGCATTGAAAACAAACGTGACGAACTGGTGGAAAGCGCACGGCAGAAGATCTCCAAAGACGAAGCCCGCACCGTGATCGTGGAACGGCTGCGCCGGGTGCTGATGAAAACCTATGAAGCCTACCTTCAGGCTGACCAGAGGGCCTGCATCAAGGCCATCGAAAATCTTTGGGGTAAATATGCCGTCACGGCCAAGACCATTGAGGCAGAGCGGGATGCGGTGTCGAAGCAGTTGAAGGCGTTCTTGGCGGAGTTGGGGTATGAGTGATTTTGTTGCAGAATGCCTTAAAAATATCCCTTCCGATTGGGATATTAAGTCAATCTATCAGCTGTCTTCAAGAGTGGGCAGCGGGATAACGCCAACAGGAGGTAGTGAAGTTTACAAGGATGAAGGCATTGTTTTTCTGCGAAGTCAGAATATTAAGTTCGAAGGTCTGGATTTATCAGATGTTGCTTTTGTAGACGAAAGACAGCATGGCCTAATGAAAAATAGTGAAGTCTTTGCTTTTGACGTTCTAGTAAATATCACAGGCGCATCCATAGGAAGATGTTGTTTCGTTCCAGTAGGTATAGGCAAAGCAAATCAAAATCAGCACGTTTGCACAATTAGGTTGTTGAAGCCAAATGAAAAGGATGCAAAATTCTTGTCTTCGGTATTAGCCTCACCGATCGGTCAAAGGCAGATCTTTAAGCTAAATGCGGGTGGAAATCGTGAAGGATTAAATTATCAGCAGCTTGGATCTTTCAAACTGCCTTGGCCGATCAAGCGAACCAGATCGAAGATTGCTGAAATATTGACAACGATAGACAAGACTATAGAGAAAACTCAATTACTCATCCACAAATACCAGCAAATCAAGGCAGGGTTAACGTACGACCTGTTCACCCGTGGCCTCACCACTGACGGCAAACTCCGCCCACCCAGAGAACAAGCTCCGGCGCTGTATCAGGAAACTCCCATAGGGTGGATTCCGAAGACATGGGAGGTAGATTTCATTGGTAATGTATTTCATATTCAACTCGGAAAGATGCTCAGTAAAGCAGCTAAAACTGGCAAGTGGAATGCGAGTTATTTGGGGAATAAAAATGTTCAGTGGGATAGAGTAGATTTAACAGATTTGGAAACAATGGACTTTAACCCGACGGAACGAGAAAAATTTAGTCTGCTATTTGGTGATTTGTTGGTTTGCGAGGGTGGTGATGTTGGGCGAACATCTATGTGGCAAGAAGAAATCAGAGAGTGCTTTTATCAAAAAGCGATACACAGGCTTCGGCCATCAAATGAGAGCGTCAAGCCTTCTTTTATGTTACGATTTATGCGATTTGCTAAGCAAACAAATGTATTTTCGGACTTTACCTCCCAATCAAGCATAGCGCACTTAACACAAGAAAAACTTGCAAAAGTAAAGATGTTTATACCTTCATTGAGTGAGCAGACTTTGATGATAGAAAGATTTGACTCCGTTGATAAGCTGATTAATGAAGAAAGCGCGTTTTTGGAGAAGTTAAAGGTTCAAAAATCCGGCCTAATGCACGACCTCCTAACCGGCAAAGTCCAGGTCTCCATCCACTCGGAGGAAACCATCCATGGTTCGTAAAAAAGCACCGAGAAAAAAACTTCCCGACAATCAGATTACCGTCTACCAAACAGCAGACGGGAAAATTAATATCGAAGTGCTTTATGCCAATGAGAACATCTGGCTGCCACAAAAAAGAATTGCGGAATTGTTCGGATGCAGTGCCGACAATGTTTCGTTGCACCTTAAAAATATATACAACGACAGGGAATTGGACGAATCGGCAACTGCCGAGGATTTCTCGGTAGTTCAGATGGAAGGCAACCGGGAAGTAACCCGGACGGTCATCTGTTATTCCCTGGAGGCCATTATTGCCGTTGGCTACCGGGTCAATTCCGAACGGGGTATTCAATTTCGTCAATGGGCGATCTCTATCCTTCAGCAATACATACACAAAGGGTTCGCCATTGACGGTGACCGTTTCAAATATGGCTCCCGATTTAGTACGCGATTTTTTGATGATTTGCTGGAAGAGATCCGGGACATTCGTTCCAGTGAACGGATGGCCTATCAGAAAATTACCGATATTTACGCAACGTCAATCGACTATTCGCTAAAAGCTGAAGACACAAAAAAATTCTTTGCAACGGTTCAAAACAAATTGCATTTTGCCATTACCGGACAAACCGCGGCAGAAATTATTGCCAACCGTGTGAACAGCACAAAACCGAATATGGGTTTAACTTCATGGCGTAAGAGCCCGGCAGGAAAGATCATGCCGAGCGATGTTTCAATTGCTAAAAATTATCTGGGAAAGCCGGAACTTGACCATTTGAACCGCATTGTCACCATGTACCTTGATTATGCGGAATTGCAGGCTGTTCGAAACAAGCCCATGTACATGAAAGACTGGATTGAAAAGCTCAATGCCTTTTTAAAATTCAGCGAATATGAAATTCTTACCAATGCAGGTAAAATCAGTCACGAAGTCGCCCTGGCGCTGGCCAGAAAGGAGTACGAGGTGTATCGAAAACGGCAGGACAAGGAATATATTTCCGATTTTGACAGGGAAATAAAACGGCTCAAAGGTAAGGAATGACCCGGAGAAAGCCCATGTCTGAATACACCGAAGTCGAACAGCCCTTTTTGGAGCAGCTTGCATCGATGGGTTGGACCATCATCGACCAGGGCCGGGAAATCCCACAGGATCCGCTCAAGAGCCTGCGCCGGACCTTTCGCCAGTGGTTGTTGCCCGAAGTGTTTGCAGAATCGGTCTCCGCCGTCAACACCACGGCGGCAGGGGAGCCGTGGCTTACCGAAAAACAGTTGCACGATCTGCACGACCAGATCCTGCGCCAGCCCAACCGCACCCTGCTGGAGGCCAATGAGGCCATTCAGAAACTGCTGTTCAAGGCCCAGGTGGATGTGAACGAAATCACCGGCGAGCAGGATCCGGTGGTGAAATTGATCGATTTTGCCGATCCTGAGAACAATCAATTTCACGCCATCAACCAGTTCCGCATCGATACGCCGGGGTGTGTAAAGCAGTTCATCATCCCGGATATTGTCCTCTTTGTAAACGGCATCCCCCTGGCCGTGGTGGAATGCAAAAAGGGCGGGCCCACCTGCGCCAACCCCATGCACGAGGCCTTCGAGCAGTTGCAGCGCTACATGAACCGGCGTGCGCCAACCCGACAGCAAGGGTTGAGAGAGGGTGAGCCCCGGCTGTTCCATTCCGCGCTCTTTCTGATCCGTACCAGGGGGCTCAAAGCGGACTTCGGCACCATCACCTCGGGCATAGAACACTTTTTCCCCTGGAAAACCCAGTGGCCCCAAAATGATGATCGGAACGACGAAACAGCCAAGGGGATGAACCCGCAACAAGAATTGATCAGCGGGATGTTGAATAAACAGAACCTGCTGCACATTTTGCGGACCTGTTCGGTCTTCATGGATACGGACAGCGGTTCGCGCATCAAGGTGGTGTGCCGGTATCAGCAGTTCAGGGCGGCGGGGAAAATTTGCGACCGACTGCGCAACGGCAAAACCCAGGCCGAGAAGAGCGGCGTGGTGTGGCACACCCAGGGGTCGGGAAAATCCCTGACCATGGTGTTTACGGCGCGCATGATGCGGGCCTCCAGGGATTTGAGCGATTTCAAGATTGTGCTGGTCAACGACCGGATCGATCTGGAGGAGCAGTTGAGCAAAACCGCGACCCTGATCGGCGGCCGGGTCAATATGATCGAAAACACCGGCGACCTGCGCCGGCAGTTGTCTCCGGACAGTTCCGATATCAACATGGTGATGGCCCATAAATTCCAGCAGCGTGAGGAGAGTTTGAGCTTAAAGGTGGCCGAGGCGCTGGGCACCTATCAGGCCATGCCCTCGGGCAAATCTTTCGGGGTGGTCAATGATTCCGAACGCATTATTTTGATGATCGATGAGGCCCACCGCACCCAGGGGTCGGACCTGGGGGACAATATTTTCGAGGCCTTTCCCAATGCGGTGCGCATCGCCTTTACCGGCACGCCGCTCATTACCGACCGCCACGGTGAGAAAAAGACCTATAAACGCTTCGGCCAGTACATCGACACCTACCGGTTGATGGATGCGGTCAATGACGGCGCCACACTTCAGATTCTCTATGAGGGGAAGACCGCCGATGCGGCCCTGAACGATAAGCACGGCTTTGAAACCGCCTTTGAGGATCTGTTCAAGGATCGCAGTGAAGAAGAGGTGCTGGCCATCAAGAAGAAGTACGGCGCCACCAGCGATATTCTGGAGGCGGAAGCGCGCATTAAGGCCATTGCAACGGATATGGTGGATCACTACATCAGCCATATTCTGCCCAACGGTTTCAAGGCCCAGGTGGTGTGCCATTCCAAGCTGGCCGCCGTGCGGTATCAGGCGGCCATCCGGGAAGCGCTGCAGAAAAGGGTGGCCAGGGAGAAAGCGACGGCAGTGCCGAATTTGGATCTGATCAAGAGATTATCCTTTTTAAAAGCGACGGTGGTGGTGTCGGGGGACGGTACCAACGAGGCAGCTTACATTACCGAGGCGCGTAAACAGGCGAAACAATGCAACGCAGTCGAAAATTTCTGCAAACCCTTTGATTGGGACGATCCCGACAAAACCGAGACGGGGATCGCCTTTCTCATTGTCTGCGATATGCTGCTCACCGGATTTGATGCGCCCATCGAACAAGTGATGTATCTGGACAAGAAAATCCGGGAGCATGCCCTGCTGCAGGCCATCGCCCGGACCAACCGCGTCAGCAGGGGGAAAAAACGCGGTTACGTGGTGGACTATATCGGGTTGGCCAATCATCTCACCGAAGCATTGACCCTCTATGCGGCCACCCATGAGCAGCAGGAGCTGGCCGATGGCCTTAAAAGCATCACCTCCGAGGTGCCGGTGTTGGAAGAGCGCTATCAGCGGTTGCTGCAACTGTTTTCCGAAAACAGGGTGAGGCATGTGGAAGACTTCGTACAGGGCAGACTGCCCGATATGGCGGCCGATGCAGCGGTGGTGCATGCGGCGGTGACCCTGCTCAAGGATGAAAAGCTCCGGGCCCATTTTGATGTCTATCTGAAAAAATTTCTCATGAGCATGGACATCATTCTGCCCCACCCGGCAGCTCACCCCTACAGGGTGCCGGCCAAACGGTTCGGGTATATTCTGCGGGTGGCCAAGGAGCGCTACAAGGATACAAGCCTGGATCTGGGCGATGCGGGAGAAAAGGTGAAAGCGCTGATCAACGCCCATTTGATCAGCCTGGGCATCAACCCCAAGGTGCCGCCGGTGGAGCTTCTGGCCGATGATTTCATGGAAAAACTGAATCAGCACGCAGGGGGTAATTTTGAGGCCAAAGCCAGTGAGATGGAGCATGCCATCCGCAGGCATTGCACCGTGCACCATGATGAGGACCCGGCGTTTTATAAAAGTTTGTCTGAAAAGGTGGAGAACCTGATCGACCAATATATGGGGCAGTGGGAGATTCTGGCCAAGGAACTGGAAAAACTGCGCTCCGAGGCCGTCGCGGGGCGCAAAACCGGTGAAGAGGGCATGAGCAAGGAGGCCACCACCTTTTACGCCCATATTGCAGGCGAAGCGTTTCCCGAGGGAAAAGTCCCGGGGGATGCCAAGACGAAAATGAAGGTGTTGATGGAAGCGGTTGTTGAGACCCTGCAGGAGAGTATCGGCAGCATTGACTATTGGACCAATGCCGATAAGCAGAAGCGAACCCGCAGCCATATTAAAACCGCCCTGATGTTGACCGGCATCCGTGAGCTGAAACAAAACCGCGAACGCATCGCCGTTGAAATCATGAAGCTGGCAAAAAACCGCCATGATGAATTGCTTAAAGGTCGTGAAGAATGAATGCACGACGCATAAGGGATATTGATTATCAACTGTTGCCCGGCACCGACCGCAAGACCACGGATATTGTCATTGAGCGTAACGGCATTGTGACCGTGCGCCCCCCCAAGGGCTTCACCCCGGAGCAGGTGGATGCGGTGGTGGAAAGCAAACGCATGTGGATCTACCGCAATCTGGCGGAATGGCGCGATTTGAAAGCCACGGCCGTGGTGCGACAGTGGGTCAACGGCGAAACCTTTCTTTATTTGGGGCGTTCCTATCGCTTGGCGCTGGTGGCGGAACAAACTGATGATTTACTGCTCAAAGAGGGGCGTTTTTGCTTGAAACACTCGATAATGGAGCGGGGCGGCGAAGGTGCCGCCAGGGCCGCTTTTGAGGCTTTTTATTCTCGAAAAGGGGAGAAACGCATCAGCGATCGCGTGGCCCACTTTTCCCCCAGGGTCGGCGTTCGCCCAAAGGGTACAGCCGTTAAAGCGCTCGGTTATCGCTGGGCAAGCTGCACCCAAAACGGCTCCCTCTCCTTTCACTGGAAATCCATGATGGCGCCGCCCAAGATTATTGACTACATGGTGGTCCATGAGTTATGCCATCTGCGCCGGCGAAACCATACGGATGCCTTCTGGAACGAGGTGGATAAGGTGATGCCCGATTACGGGGAGCGTAAGAGGTGGTTGAAAAAGCATGGCGCCGGATTGGATTTATAGCTGCGAACAGACGTGGGAAAGGATTTTGTTTCGAGCGCTAATGTTAAAAATGCAAAAAATGAATATTGCGGCAAAAAAAATACCATTTTTTCTTTGGATGGTCTATATGACAAAAAATATTAACCTGCAATTTTTGGTTTGCGGGGCCTTAAGAATGATTGGATCAAACATACTGAAATGGGGCATAATGTGATTAAAAAAGGCGTGATGGAAAGATGGAACAAGGATGACTCCGCTGAACTCTACCACATTCGAAACTGGGGAGCGGGTTATTTTGACATATCCGATGCGGGGAATGTGGTGATTCGTCCCTTCAGGCAGCACGAAGAGATTTCCCTTGATTTAATGAATGTCCTCTCCGGCATTATGGACCGGGGTTACGATATGCCCGTGTTGCTGCGCATTGAAAATATTCTGCATTCCCAGATCAAAGAGTTGAACGACAGTTTTGCCGCCGCCATTCATGAGTACGGCTACCGGGGGGAGTACCGGTCGGTTTACCCCATCAAGGTCAATCAGCAGCAACAGGTGGTGGAGGCCATTACCCGTTTCGGAAGCGAATACCACCACGGCCTGGAGGCGGGGAGCAAGGCCGAATTGATCGCGGCCCTTTCCTTTCTGGAAGACCCGGAAGCCTGTCTCATCTGCAACGGCTACAAGGATCAGGAATTTGTGGATTTGGGACTTTATGCCTGTCGCATGGGCCTCAAATGTTTTTTTGTGGTTGAAATGCCCAGCGAGCTGGATCTGATCCTGGAGCGAGCCCAAGCACTGGGGATTCGCCCCTTGATCGGTGTTCGCATCAAGGTTTCCACCCAGGGCGGAGGGCACTGGATGGAGAGTGGCGGAGACCGAAGCATTTTCGGACTCAATATCACCCAGGTCCTTGAAGTGGTGGAAAAACTGAAAGGCTGCGAGATGCTCGACTGCCTTCAGCTGCTTCATTACCACCTGGGTTCACAGATTCCCAACATTCGGGATATCCGCTCGGCGGTCATGGAGGCCTGTCGCGTTTACGCGGGCCTGGCCAAGGAAGGCGCCCCCATGCGTTATTTTGATCTGGGCGGGGGCCTGGCAGTGGACTACGACGGCTCCAACACCAACTATGTGACCAGCCGGAATTATGGGTTGAATGAGTACTGTTCCGACATCATCGAGTCCATCATGAGCATCCTGGATGAGGAGGATGTGGCGCATCCCACGATTATCACCGAAACCGGACGTGCCATCGTGGCCTACTATTCGGTCCTTCTGTTCAATGTGCTGGACAGACGCCGGTTTGAGGGGCAGCCCCTGCCTGAAAATCTGCCTGAAGGAACCCATGAAGCCATTGGGAACCTTCATGAGACCTTGAAACAGCTGAGCCTGAAAAACACCCAGGAGTGCTACAACGACGCCATTTACTACCGGGACCAGATCCGCCAGTTGTTCAAGGTGGGCGAAATAAACCTCAGGGAGCGCTCCCTGTCTGAAAACATATTCTGGCACCTGGTTCGGGAAATTGCACAAAACATCACGAAGCTGAAGTTTGTTCCCAAAGACCTTCAGGATGTCCCCATTGCCCTGGCGGACACCTATTACGGCAATTTCAGCGTCTTTCAATCCCTGCCGGACGCTTGGGCCATCGAGCACCTGTTCCCCATCATGCCCATTCACCGGCTCAACGAAATGCCCTCCTGCCTGGCGACCCTGGCCGACATCACCTGTGATTCCGACGGTAAAATCGATAAGTTCATCGACATTCACGGGGTTCGAAACGCGCTTCCCTTGCACCAGTTGATTCCGGGGGAAGAGTACTATCTGGGGGTTTTTCTGGTGGGCGCCTACCAGGAAACCCTGGGAGATCTTCACAACCTTTTCGGCGATACCAACGTGGTCACCATCCGAGTGACCGAAGACGGGCGTTACAGCCTTGTTCGGGAGCAGGAAGGGGACTCGGTGGCGGATGTTCTCTCCTATGTGGAATACGAACCCAAAAACATGCTGGCGCGTTTCCAGAAATTTGCGGAAAAAGCGGTGGGTAAACGAAGCATCACGGCCCAGGAACGCCGTAAGATCATGAAGGCCTATGAAACAGGGCTTCGCGGATATACCTATTTCATGCGATAAAAATAAGGAGTGTAGCATGCCAAATGTATTGATTATCGGCGCGGGCGGGGTAGGGCAGGTGGTGACCCACAAATGTGCTCAGGCGCAGGAAGTGTTTGAAAACATCTGTCTGGCCAGCCGCAACATTGAAAAATGCCTTTCCATCGCCGCGCAACTTTCAAGACCCATTCGAACCGCACAGGTGGACGCCGATGACGTGGAAGCCCTGGTGAAGCTGATTCACGCTGAAAAACCGGATCTGGTGCTTAACATTGCACTCCCCTACCAGGACCTTCATATCATGGATGCCTGCCTCGAGACGGGGGTCGACTATCTGGATACCGCCAACTACGAACCGCCGGATGAGGCCCGTTTCTGTTATGGCTGGCAATGGAAATATCACGATCGTTTCAAAGAGAGGGGTATCATGGCCCTTCTGGGGAGCGGTTTTGATCCGGGGGTTACCAATGTGTTTTGCGCCTGGGCCAAAAAGATGCAGTTTGACGAAATTCATGAACTGGATATCATCGACTGCAACGCCGGTGACCACGGTCAGCCCTTTGCCACTAATTTCAACCCGGAAATCAATATCCGGGAAGTGACCGCGCCTGGGCGGTATTACGAAAAGAGCAATTGGATTGAAACCGAACCCCTGTCCGTCTCAAAGGAATTCGACTTTCCCGAAGGGATCGGCCCACGGAAAATCTACCTCATGTATCACGAAGAACTGGAGTCCCTCACGCGCCATATGCCGGATATTCGGCGGGCGCGATTCTGGATGACTTTCTCCGATAATTATCTCAAGCATCTGGAGGTCCTTCAGAACGTGGGCATGACCCGTATCGATCCGGTGGAATATGAGGGGCAAAAGATCGTTCCCCTGAAGTTTTTAAAAGCCCTTCTTCCCGACCCGGGATCGTTGGGACCGTTAACCACCGGCCGCACCTGCATCGGGTGTCTGATCAAGGGCATCAAGGATGGAAAAGAAAAAAAATACTATATCTACAACATCTGCGAGCACGAAAAGGCGTATCAGGAGGTGGGGAGCCAGGCTATCAGCTACACCACGGGTGTCCCCGCCATGATCGGCGCCATGATGATGCTGACGGGAAAATGGCGGGGCAAGGGAGTCTTCAACATGGAACAATTCGATCCTGCCCCGTTTATGGATAAACTGAACCGGTACGGCCTGCCATGGACCGAGATAATCCTCTAGGGCTTGACCTCAACCGCCTTTCAACCCCCTGCTTCGTGGTTGACAGCCGGGCGCTCAAGCGAAATCTGGCAACTCTTCAGCAGGTTCAGGACCGTACCGGCTGTAAGATCCTTTTGGCCCTGAAAGGGTTTGCCATGTTTCGCGTTTTTCCGCTGCTGCGGGAAACCCTTCAGGGCGTGTGTGCCAGTTCTCCCCATGAGGCACGCCTGGGGCGCGAAGAATTCGGAAGCGAAGTTCACGCCTTTGCCGCCGCCTACAATGAAGCGCATCTGACATCTCTGCTTAAATATTCCGATGTCCTTGTGTTTAATTCATTTTCCCAATGGCAACGGTTTCGGCCGCTGGTTCAAAATGCTCCCGGGCCTGTTCGGTGCGGCATTCGCGTTAACCCGGAGCATTCAGAGGGGAGAGTGCCTCTGTACGACCCCTGTGCTCCCGGGTCCCGTCTCGGTGTACGCCGGGTCCAGTTCCAGGGCGAAGATCTTACGGGAATCTCCGGCCTTCACTTTCACACCCTCTGCGAACATAATGCGGACGCGCTTGAGCGCACGCTGACGGTGTTTGAAGAAAAATTCGGTGAATTTCTGGGCGATTTGACGTGGGTCAATTTCGGCGGTGGGCACCATATTACACGTGCCGATTATGACGTGGACCGGCTCTGCCGTATGATTGCGGATTTCACATCCCGTTATCCAATTCAGGTTTATCTGGAGCCCGGTGAGGCGGTGGCACTCAATGCCGGCATTCTGGCCGCCACGGTCCTCGATATTGTCCACAACGACATGCCCATCGCCATTCTGGATGTGAGCGTTCCCTGCCATATGCCGGATATTCTGGAAATGCCCTATCGGCCGGAGGTGGCCGGCGCCGGAAGACCGGGAGGGAAAGCCCATACATACCGGCTGGCGGGTCTCTCCTGTCTAGCCGGTGACGTGGCGGGGGAGTATTCTTTTGATCGCCCTTTGTGCAGGGGAGACAAACTGGCTTTTCTGGACATGGCCCATTACACCATGGTGAAGACGACGACCTTTAACGGTGTTGCGCTTCCCGCCATCGCCTTGTATGATCAGGATACCGATGCCTTAGAGGTGGTAAAGGAATTCGGTTACGCGGATTACAGGAACCGACTGTCATGATGAATTATCCGCTTTTCCTGGCATCCGAACTGGGCCAAGTAAATCCCGATCAGGCCTTGTTTCATATGATTCCCGTTCCATACGAAAAAACCGTGACCTATGGAAAGGGAACGAAAAATGGACCGTCCGCCATTCTTACCGCTTCCCAGCAACTGGAGCTTTATGACGGTTTCGGCATTCCCGCCGAGAAAGGGATTCACACCCGAGTAAAGCACAATTGCGATGGACCGGCAGATGTTGTTTTGGATAGCCTTGCAGGCCGGGTTCAAAAAATTGTTGCACAAAAGAAAATTCCGGTGCTTCTGGGTGGCGAACATACGGTCACGGCGGGGGCCCTCATGGGAGTGGCACGCGTGCTGGGCCGGGTAGGGGTAATTCAGTTTGACGCCCATGCGGATCTTCGCGACCGCTATGAGGGATCGCAACACAATCACGCCTGCGTCATGCGCCGGGTGTTCGATCAAGGACACACACTTTTCCAGGTGGGCGTCAGAAGCCTTTCGCCCGGAGAGGTTCAATTCCGGCGGGATCGAGGCATCGCTCATCTGGATGCAATGGAGATTGATCGCAGGGGTATTCCCGAAATAATTCTACCCGAAGATTTTCCTCCGGATGTCTATGTTACCATTGACGTGGATTGTCTGGATCCTTCGCTCATGCCATCCACTGGAACCCCTGAGCCGGGCGGCCTGATCTGGCACCGGATGATTGAAGCACTCTCGAAGATTTGCCGGGAAAGACGGGTCGTCGGATTTGACGTGGTGGAACTGGCGCCCATTAAAGGTTTTCACTCTCCTGATTATACCGCTGCCAGGCTTGTTTACCAGATGATGGGCCTTATTCGACGGTAAGGGTCTTGAAAAAAGTGCCAGGCGTGGAATTGAAAGTTCGTGTTTCTTTTTAACCGGAACTATTGGTTCCGGAATTTGCAGTTCCAAATCGAAATTGTTTTCAGGTGAAATCGGCTTGAGGCATTTATTTGGATTCTATTTTGCGAGAAATTTTTGCCTCTGCGTTTCTATAGGGAAGCAAAAGGAGATCATCAAAATATTTCAGGAAATTCCGAGAATCGGAACAATGAGTTCCTTTTTATAAATAACGATATTAAATCAAATACTTAATTCGAGAAAAGAAGGCGCTGATTTTTATCGCGTCTCTTTTCAGAGGGAGGATGAATTTGCTGACTGTCAATTTTATTTAATTGCATATAAAATTGCTTAATTTAGGAAATTTTTATAGTTTTGGCATGCTTGTTGCTTTTAGGGGACAAGATAGAGGGTATTTCCGGATTGGCTTGCCTTTTGAATGCTCTGGTAATCCTGACAAGGGTATCACGAAGATGCTGGCAAAAAACCGATTGCCAGTCAGTATTTGAGAAATGTGAAATGAAAGGAATTAAATTATGGATTTTGATGATTTTGCCTCTGAAATAACGATTACGGGTGTTGTGATGGCCACGGAATGGGACGATGAAGACGAAATTACCGGCCTTGAAATTTCAACCGATGATGACAGCTTTTATGTGGAAAAAAATGCCATATGGGACGAACTGGTTGATCTGTGGGACACCCAGGTGGAAGTCACGGGCATGGTCATTGAGGAAAAAGACGGTACGCGACGGATTCTTGCTTCGAGCTATGAACCTCTTGAAGAGGTGAATTATAATGAAGATGAAGTTGATTATGATGATATATATGAGGAATTAAGTTTTGAAAATGAAGAAGAGGAAGTTCGTTATCAATAAAACGATTTAGCCATGCAATTTAACAAGAAAAAGGAAGCTGCAAATTGGAGTCTTCAAAAATGCGGGATCAGACGATTTATTGTATTCAGTGTGACAGTCCTTTTATGTATACGGTATCTGAACAGAAACGAGTGATTTCTCAGGGATTTGACGCGCCGAAAAGATGTCCTGAGTGCCGGAAACGCAAACAAAAATCGACAAATTCAGAAAGCAGGCGAAAAAAGAGAGGCCGAAAAGAGATAGAACCTTGGGAAATCGCCGAAGATGAAGATTAATCGCAGAGATTGGAACCCGAGATTCCTTTTCTCTCAAAAATGAGATGTTCGGGTTCTTTTCCCCGTCTTTTCCTTCAGAATTTTTCTTCCAAAACAGATCTTCATAAAAATCCAAAACAACACGGTGTTCAGTTCTTGATCCTGAATATTTTTGGAACATTGGGGAGGAGCCCTCTCGAAAAAATGTCTTCTGGCACAAAAATCGCATATGGGTTTAAGAACCGGTGGAGAACCATGGGCCGTTTGGTGAGGCGGCAATATCATGAATTCAAAAATGGTACGGGAATGTGAGATGAGGCATCCTTCAAACATGCGAAAAGTAACCGCGAAAGGAATCCTTTTGCCTTCCGAGTGGGATGAAAACGGAGATGTTCTGGCGCTGACCTTGTTTACCCATGACGAAGAAGAATACGCTGTAAAAGGAGATGGAATACCACCTGAACTGCTTGAGGTTTTGCGCCAGGAGCTTGTGGTCGAAGGATACTTTCAATGGGAAAAAGGGCGTAAAATAATTCAGATTACCGACTTTAGCCGCTTTTGCGGCGTATGATGTATGGCGAGGCATCAAAAAGGTATAATTTAGAAATACTATGTCTGAAACAATGAAAAGTAACACCACGTCCAGTCTCAACCTTCTCGATGGGGCAAGCTCTCAAGCCCCGATTATCGCGCCGGAACTGGAAATCCAGAAACGTGTTGCTGCTGATTCCGAACAACCTTTGGAAACAAGGCTGGAGGCCTATGAGGATATCCTGGAATCTGAAGTGGGGGATACGAGCCTGTCCAGATCGCGGAATATCGAGCGGGATGTGGGCCTTCGGCAGATCTATCTCAAATTCGAGGGGGGCAACCCCACCGGAGCGCAGAAGGACCGCATCGCCTTTGCTCAGGCCATGGATGCTCTGAGACGTGGATTCGACGCCATATGCGTTGCCACCTGTGGCAATTACGGGGCCGCCATGGCCATTGCGACGGCCATGGCGGGTCTTAGATGTATTGCCTATATCCCTGAAGGATATCATACGCGGCGAACCCGTGAGATGCTGTACTATGGAACGGAAATTGTTCACGTTCCCGGAAACTACGAAGATGCGGTGATGGCATCCAGAGCAAGAGCTGATGCGGACGAAATTTACGACGCCAACCCCGGAGGCGCCAACACGGCCATTCAACTGAAGGCATACGGGGAAATCGCTTATGAAATTTACGACGAACTGCGGGATGCCCCCGCGGTGGTGGCGGTTCCCGTATCCAACGGTACCACCCTTGCCGGTATTTACCGGGGATTTTTGAGCCTCTACAGGCGCGGTAAGACTTCCCGGATTCCCCGCATGGTAGCGGGGTCTTCTCACAATAAAAACCCGATTATTCGAGCCTATGTGAAAAGCACACCATCCTGTGAGGATCTGCCGCCCCATCGTATTCGAGAAACCCAGATCAACGAACCGCTCATCAACTGGCATGCCATTGACGGGGATCATGCTCTTGAAGCAATCCGCAATACTGACGGGTGGGCATCCAATGCCAGCGATCGCAATATGGCGACCTACGCGCGGATGATTCGGGAAAAAGAGGGTCTCAATGCCCTTCCGGCCTCAACGGCGGGCCTGATTGCCCTGCTGGCAAAACATGGAAAAGAGCCGCTGCCGGGAGATCGGTACGTGGTCATCCTTACAGGAAGAAACCAATGAAAAAGAGTTTAGATGGTAATGCCATCGTCTATTGCGAAGGCGCCTTCGGAACACCCAATGGAAAAACCGCCCACGGTCTGGTTCGAAGATCCGCTCGCTACCGCGTTTTATCGGTAGTGGATTCCCATCACGAAAATGGAGATGCGGGTGCTATCCTGGACGGCAAAAACAACCGGATTCCCATTCATAAAAGCGTGGAAGAGGCCATCGAGGCCTTCAAGAAAAGTCCCAATCCCGCCACCCACCTGGTTGTGGGTCTGGCCCCGGACGGGGGCAGGCTCCCGTCGTTTGCTCGAAAAGACGTGCTCTCAGCTTTGGAAGAGGGGCTGCATGTGGATTCGGGCCTTCATGATTTTCTTTCCGAAGATGATCAGATGAGATCGGTTGCCGAAAAGATGGCGGCAGTGATCAGGGATGTTCGAAAACCCCCGGAAAGAAAGACTCTTCATTTTTTCAGCGGCAAGATCGAAGATGTATCATGTTTGAACGTGGCGGTTTTGGGAACCGATTCGGCCATTGGAAAGCGCACCACCGCATGGATTTTGGCCGACGCCCTGCAATCGGCGGGACATCCCACCGAGTTGATCGGAACCGGTCAGACAGCCTGGATGCAGGGGGTTCGATACGGCATTATTCTGGATTCCCTGGTCAATGATTTTGTATCCGGCGAGATCGAGCATGCGGTCTGGCGGGCATGGCAGGAGGTACGGCCCGCGGTGATTATTCTGGAAGGGCAGGGAAGCCTTATGAATCCCGCCTACCCCGGTGGTTTTGAGCTCCTTGCGGCGGGGCGGCCGGATGTGGTGGTGCTCCAGCATGCACCGGGAAGGCGCGACTATGACGGCTTTCCCGGTTATCCCATTCAGTCCCTGGAAAAGCAAATTCAGGCCATTGAACTCCTGTCTGAAAAACCGGTTGTGGCGGTCACTCTAAACCATGAAGGATTGACACCCGAGGAAATCCCCGAGTGCTGCGACGAAATCCATCGCATGACCGGCGTTCCTGCCTTTGATGTACTTCGAAATGGGGCCCAAGAGCTGGTAAAACTTCTGGCACCACTCATCAACGCATAGCTTACGAGGAAAACTTTGGCCGAAGAAAAAGAGACGGTGGGGACCGAAAAGGATCCTCTTGAGGTGTTATGTGTCATAGAACGGTTGGAGGTGGGGCCGGTCAAGTTGGAAAAGCGACGTTTGACGGCGCCATACCGGGTGACGCGACAGGGCGAAACCCATGAAACGGAACTGATTTATAAGTTTGAAGAGGATGTATTTCACCCCGAGGTTCCCGCCGCTCAAAATCTTGCCGACATGATGGCCGTCCAGGTAGCCCTTAACTATGGGCTTTTCTGTGAGGAGATTGTTTTTGTCGGCCGATTTGACAAGCATGATCAGCGGTTTATTCAGGATATGGCCCGAAATACCGCCCGTGAGATCTACGTCAAGAAATTTCTGGAACCCAATCCCTTTGTAAGAGGAGAGGCTGCGACGCTTCCCACTCTCAAAAAAGAAAGCTATCTCAGGGCGAAACTCCTGTTTCAGGGAGATGATGCCGATTCAAAAACCTCTTCAGCACCCGCATGGGAGAAGCAGGAAGGGGCGGCATCCCGTTACGCGGTACTTTCAAGCGGAGGGAAAGACAGCCTGTTGAGTTACGGTCTGTTAAACGAAATGGGGCTGGAAGTGCATCCTATATTCGTTAATGAATCGGGAAGACACTGGTTCACAGCCCTGAACGCCTATCGGCATTTCAGAGATGACATTCCCTTTACGTCCCGGGTCTGGACCAACTCGGACCGGGTTTTCAACTGGATGCTGCGGCATTTGCCCTTTATTCGAAAGGATTTTGCCGATGTCCGTTCCGATGAGTATCCCGTTCGATTGTGGACCGTCGCCGTGTTTATCTTCGGCGCTCTGCCCCTACTCCTGAAAAGGGGCGTGGGACGGTTGGTAATCGGCGATGAATACGATACCACCCGTCGACTTTCCTTTAAGGGCATCACCCATTATGATGGTTTGTTTGATCAGAGTCGGTATTTCGACAATGCACTGACCCGTTATTTTTATCGAAAAGAATGGGGTGTCAGCCAGTTCTCCATTCTGAGGCCTGTGTCGGAACTGCTCATTCAAAAAATTCTTGCCGAGCGGTACGAAGAACTTCAGCAACACCAGATTTCCTGTCACGCCGCCCATAAGGAAGGTGAAACGGTCAAACCGTGCGGGCGATGCGAAAAGTGCATGCGGATTGTGGCCATGCTCTCAGCCGTTGGGATGGATCCCACCCGGTGCGGATACACCCCTGAGCAGATAGAGCGTTGCCTCTTACAGGTGATGGAAAAAGAACTCCATCAAGAGGCGACAGGGATACGACACTTGGCCTATCTACTTCATAAAAAGGGTATTTTAAAGGAAGCGAGAATGGGGACGATTCGCGGCTCGGAGCAAGTTCAAGTATTGAAACTTCGTTTTGAAGCGGAAAAATCCCCATTGGACGGCATACCCCTGGAAATTCGAGAACCGCTGTATCGCATCTGTTTGGAACATGGGTCGGGTGCCGTGAGACGGCGCGGCCGTTCATGGGAGGCAATGGATCCCTGGACGGATCCCTCAATGGGGCGGCCTTACCCTTTTGAGCATCCGGCCCCCGTTTCTTTTCAGAGGGAAAAACGGGAGGGCACGGCCAATGGGAAAATAAGGGAGTATCTCCTGGGAGAACTGACCTGGCCCGAAGTAGAGCGCCGATTTCAAGAGGTGGATGTAGCCCTTCTTCCGGTGGGCGCCATCGAACAACACGGACCGCACCTGCCCTTAGATTGCGATGCCTTCGATGCGGACTATCTGGCGAAAGCGGTGGCCGAACGTTGCAAAACACCACGGCCTCTGGTGCTTCCACTGATCTCCTACGGCGTTTCCTATCACCACGAGGATTTCGCTGGAACCCTCAGCGTCAACCCGGAGACCCTCTCGCAAATGGTGTACGATATCGGTATGAGCGCCGTGAAGCACGGCATCACCAAATTGGTGATCGTTAACGGGCATGGCGGAAACAGTCCGGCGCTTCATTTCGCGGCCCAGATGATCAACCGGGATGCCCATATTTTCACTTGCGTGGATACGGGGGAAAGCAGCGATCCGGATATTTATGACATGGCGGATACGCCCAATGACGTTCATGCGGGTGAAATCGAAACCAGCACCAGCCTGGCCACCCGCCCCCACATGGTGCGGTCCAACAAAATCAAGAAATTCGTACCCCGTTTTTCCAGCCGTTATCTCGATTTTACCTCCAAGCGGAGTGTGGGGTGGTATGCGCACACCTCAAAAATTTCCCCGTCGGGGGTCATGGGTGACCCCAATCTCGGAAGCCGTGAAAAAGGAGAGCGCATGTGGAAGGTCATGATTGAAAATCTGACGGCTTTTGTTGAAGAATTGCAGCGATTGAGTCTGGATGAAATTTACCAGAAGAGGTACTGATTCCAATGAAAATCGTGCAGATCGAGGCCTTTCCCGTTATCCTTGTGATGAACGAACCCTATGCCATTGCCTATGAGACCGTAAGCGAAACCACCAACCTTTTTTTGCGCCTGGAGACCTCCAGTAGCATTAACGGCTATGGATGCGCAGCCCCGGATGAGCCGGTCACAGGGGAAACAGCGGAAATGCTGCTTCAAGACATTGAATCGGTCGTGATCCCCCTGCTCAAGGGGTCTGATCCCCTGAGGCGAACCCGTTTAATGCAGCAACTTAGGATCCATCTGAAAAACCGGCCGTCCCTTCTCGCTTCCATAAATATGGCGCTCCTGGACATTTTGGGCCAGAGCTGCGGGCTTCCCCTGTGGAAAATTCTAGGGGGGTTTCGGGATCGAATGAAAACCAGTGTGACCATCGGTATCCTCCCGGAGAAAGAGACCCTTGAGCGTGCTCTTTATTGGAAAGGGCAGGGTTTTCGAGCACTGAAGCTCAAAGGAGGCCTCAATGTGGATTCCGATATTGTGAGGCTGCTTCTTGTGAGGGAAGTGGTGGGAAGGTCAATGGAACTGAGGTTCGATGCCAACCAGGGATTTACTGTGGAAGAATCTTTGCGGTTTGTGGATGAAACCCGAAAAGCACGATTGGAGCTGATTGAACAACCCACTCCCAAAGGCGCACCCGAACTCTTAAAACGCGTTACGCGGAAGGCCTCCATTCCGGTGATGGCCGATGAATGTCTCATGACCCTGCGGGACGCCTTTCGCATCGCCCGAGGAGACCTGGCCGACATGGTGAACATCAAGCTCATGAAGGTAGGGGGTATCGATGAAGCCCTGCAGATCAACGCCGTTGCCAAAGCCGCCGGCCTGGAGGCCATGGTGGGGTGCATGGATGAATCGGCTCTCGCCATTGCCGCGGGTCTTCATTTCGCTCTGGCGTGTCCCAATGTGCTCTACGCAGACCTGGATGGCCACCTGGACTTAACAAACGATCCTGCCGCCGGGGCTGTTATCCTTCGAAAAGGAACCCTTTTCCCCACAGGAAAGCCCGGACTGGGGTTTACGCCTCGGATCGGCGATTTCTAACCTAATTGACAGCCACTCAGACCATTTAAAGTAAAATCTATTCTTAATTCGACGAATCGCTTTTTTATGGTAGAATAATAGAATATGTAAAAATGGGGACAAACTTAAGACGACCTCAAGAATCGGATTCCCCCTGTCCGGATGGTTTGTCGACCACCTGATAGGAATTGACCACAATGGCCTGTTTTCCGTCTTTCTCCACAAGGCGCCCCGTTACAATAACGATTTTGGGGCTGAGGGTGATAACCTTTTTTCCGAGATTATCGGTATGGAGACGGTAAACCTCCCCCGCTTCGGTAATCAGGGTGCCGCCCGGATCCACTTTCCCCATCACAATGAACACTTCGTCCACGGCCCATGATGTCATTCCCGAAACCAAAAAAATCGAAAACATAACCGAGGCAACCATCATTCTGCCGGATCGTATTTGTTTCATTTCTCATCTCCTCAAAAAAGTTAATTTTCTTCTCACATCTTAAAAGTTAAACATATTCAGCAATTAACGTGCCAAAATCTGAGCACTGCGCGGATACCTGTTTGGGTTGTGTGGGTTCTGGTATTTGTTCTGGAAGTTTTGAAGATTGGGAACTGAGAGTTCCACTATTTTGTGGGAAATGAAGCGAGAGTTCCTGTTCATTGAAAAAACGGCCAAAAATCCCCGCACGGGAGCCGTTACCAGTGAGGCTGGTTTCCAATGCGGACTCCCATGACTTCCAGAGTGTCCGAGACCACCATGAACACATTGGGATCAATGGCCCGAACGATTCTTTTAAGGCGGGGCAGTTCCTGGAGGGCAATGACCGAATAAAGGATCTGAATTTCCCGCCCCGAATACCCCCCTTTGCCCTTGATCATGGTCACTCCCCGGTGTACCCTGTTGGAGATCTCCCGAGAAATCTCTTCCCACTGAGGTGAAATGATCATCACCGACTTTCTCTGACTGAGCCCCATGACCACCAGATTGACAAGATAGGAACTGACAAAAATGAAGATCAGGGTGTAAAGTGCCGCCTCCAGTGAAAATAGAAGGGCGCCGGCCAGAAGGACCAGGCTGTTCATTGCCAGCATGGTGGTTCCCAATCGGACGGAGAAGCGTTTGAGGAGAATCACGGAGAGAATGTCCAAACCGCCGCCCGACCCCAGGGACCTCAAGGTAATTCCGGCGCCGATTCCCATTATGATCCCCGCCATGATGGTGCTCAGTATCCGGTCTTGGATGGGTACAAGAACATGTATCCATTGCAGCGCCCCGCTGAAGAACAACATCCCGGCGATGCTGTAGAAGAAGAACCGACGTCCCACATACAGCCACCCCAGGGCAAACACGGGAATGTTCAGAAGGAGGTAGATGCCCCCCATGGGAAGTGGGGGAACCAGATAGTGGATGATGATGGCCACTCCGGTAAATCCGGCCCCGAAAAACTGCTGGGGAAGGAGAATGCCATTCACGGCCACTGAACAGATTAAGCTGCCGGAGGCAATGAGCAAAAGGTTCCAAAGCACCTGTTTTAGCTGTGCTGAAGCAGCGTTTAATGAGATTTTTTTCACTTTTTTACCATCTGAATGAGTAAGAAGTTCACAATTAAATTCAAACTGTTATATAATCAAGAAACCAACAGACCACATTTTTCCGTATAACATAATTAGATTCCTATTAATAGCTATCAAAAAAAGAAATCGTCTGCTAAGATGAAACGACTCTGCCTGTTGCTTATGGTGACCAACAGACGGTAGTGCTGGTCTATTTCAGAAAAATAAACCGAAAGAAGGATCGGCTTTTGAATTATGGGAGGAATGCAAAAGGGCGTTTGAAGCGGGTTTTGGTGATCGCCATGGGCATGGTCTTAATGGCCGTTTGGACCCATCAAATGGTCGACTTCAGATCCCTCATGCACAGGATCTACCGTCAATTTTCAACAAAACAGCATGTCTCCCGCTTGTAGACGTCGCTTCAGGAAGATGGCTTCTTAACCTACTTCATCTCTCGATTGCCCCTTTTCGAGATCCAAATGCCACGCTTTGACACGACCATGAAACAGCTTCAACTGCCCCCCCATACAGGCAGAAAGGGCGGCTGGGGCATCCGTTCTACCGGACATTCTGGTTTGGGTAAACGAATCGACCTTTGATCCGCAATATCTGAAAGTGGACTGTCCCGGCATACCCTCTTTCAAGATGTTTCGGGAACACCTCGCGAACATCGCGAGCGGGCTGTTAAATGTCCCCACATTCGGGAGGCGAACGTGGATGACCGAATTTGCATTTTTTGCGGGCATTCCACCACTCGTCTTCGGGCGCGGCGGAACCTGTGCGCCCTACACCCTGACGCCCAGGCTCAAGGAGGCCATCGGCACCTATCTGAAATCCATCGGATACAGGGCAGTTGCCTTGAATCCGGTCTCAAGAAGTTTTATGGATACGGCATCAACCTATGAACATTACGGCATGGATGAATTTCATGATCCCAAGGATCTCGGGTATCCCGATCCGGAATCCTGGCATATCCCCGATCGTTTCTTTGAGGAGCAGACCATCGGGTTTCTGAAAGCCCACGACGGTCCCATGCCGCTATTTCTCATGGTTCTAACCATGGGGAATCACGGATCCCATGGTCAAGCACATAACGAAGAAACGCCCTATTGTTTGTCTGCAAAACCGCGTCAAAAGACGGTCCGGCAACTGAATGATTACCTGGAACGTCTCAAGAAGACGGACACGGCCATTGAGGTCCTCACCCGTTACATCATGACCAGAGAGCCGCCCACCATCTTTCTCTATTTCGGGGATCATTTGCCCGCATTTCCGGATTCGATACCGAAAACGTTTTTTGATGCCGATAAAGGTGTGGACAAGATGAAAACCACCTTTCACATCAGAACGAATTATCCTGTGAAACATCCTTTCGTCCCGCACATCTTGGATGTATCCTTCCTTTCCGGTCTTCTGCTGGACGTGGCACAACTGAACGACTCAACCTTTTTCAGGTTTAATGCCTTTATGCGTAAGCGTATGAAGGGGAAGATGCCCTTGCTGGCTGATTCCGATCCTTATGTGAACAGCTATTTCGCTCAGATCTCCAACCAGATCAAGGAATAGGGCAGGGTGGCCACTGCTGCTATTCGCCATGCTCAGCGGGATTACTTGACTTCCAGGACGTTATTGGTACTGCCGAAACAGTTGGCGCAGATC
Organism: Desulfatiglandales bacterium; assembly: GCA_963663335.2. GTDB lineage: Bacteria > Desulfobacterota > DSM-4660 > Desulfatiglandales > Desulfatiglandaceae > NaphS2. Next base: position 1,590,317 of record CAXXLN010000003.1, read on the forward strand.
TTTTCGTTGGTATGAATCCATTCCCGGTCTCCGGATCAAAAGGGGAAATAGTGCCTTCCAGCCGCCCCGTGCCCCTTACAAGAGGAATGATTCCATCTAAACTTATGAAAATATAACCCGTAAGCCTTGACAGCATCATGGTTTTTTGATGAAATTCAAAATCCTAATCGTGCTTCTGGCCGGCTCGCCGTTATGTATTTTAAATAGGGTTTGTGAGTCAACTGTAGACCTTTTATTGAAGTTTTATCGATGACATAGCCAACGACAGACCCACGGGTGGAAACACCGCCCAGAGCGAAGAAAACGCTACTGAGGCCGAAGCCTCCGGCGCCCAACTTCCGGATAACAAGAAGAATTTCTCTTTGGTTAGAGACAAGTCTTCACTTAACTGACTACAAGGTGTAGTATTGTATCATGGATGAGCGAATACGTTATATCTCCATTTTACGATGCTGAAAACCGGTTTGAGAATGAAATGGGCAACAATTCGAATCTGATCGCAGGAGTTTCTGATGAGGTCTCTTCGTGTTGGGCTGTGCAAAAAAATAGAGAAGGAGAAACACCGATGAAAAAAGTGACTGTTTTGAGGATGCTGATGTGGGTCCTTCTTGCGGCTTCTGCAGGGCTGTTTTTTCAGGATCAGGCATGGGGTGGCACCATCAAAGATATGGAATCCGCCTCTCACGCGGATTCGGCGGCCGTTCCGGTGGTGGTGAAGACCTATGATTTTCCAGGAGTCAAAATTGTTCAGTTCAACCTTGCGGTCCTGAGCCAGTATTCCTACATGGTGGTTAGCGACAAAGACGCGCTGGTGGTGGATCCGGCCCGGGACATCGGGGCTTATGTGGACTTGGCCAAAAAAGAAGGATGGACCGTCAAGGGGGTTTTTCTGACGCACTCCAACGCGGACTTTGTAGCGGGGCACATCGAGCTTTCAAAGGCCCTTGGGTGTCCCATCTATCAGAGCAAAGAGAGTGGCGCTCTATACAAAATCCACGGACTTTCGGATGGAGAGACCATCCCCTGGGGCGAGGCCACGCTTAAATTCCTGGATACCCCCGGTCACACCCCGGACGGTACGAGCCTACTGCTCTACGGTAAGGATGACAAAACAACGCCCAAAGCGGTTCTAACCGGCGACACCCTGTTTGTGGGCTCCATCGGCCGGCCGGACCTCATGGGCGGCGCCATGGCGGCTGCAACGCTTGCCGGTATGGGTTACGACACCTGGACTCAAAAGCTTTCCAAACTCGATGACAGTGTTGTGGTGCTCCCCGGTCACGGCGCCGGATCCCTCTGCGGCGCGCACCTGCGGGACGAACCCTCTTCCACCATCGGTATTGAACGGACCACCAACCCCTACCTTCAGCACAAGGGCCGCAACGATTTCATCACCGCAGTGCTGGAAGGGTTGCCCGAAGCCCCGCAATATTTCAAGCATAATGCCAAAATGAACCGTGAAGGTCCCCCTCCCGTGAACTGGAATGCCCCCGCGCCTGAAAAGCCTTCCCTCGGCCCAACCCTTTCCGACGTCACCCGGTTTTACGTGGTGGATCTGCGCGATGCGGAAAGTTTTGCGGCCGGACATATTCCCAACGCGGTCAATATCGGGCTGCGCGGTCGCCTGGAGACCTGGGTGGGGATCATGGTTCCCTGGGGGAGCAAGCTCATCCTGTGCGGAAGCCCGGAGGAAGTGAGAGAAGCGCTCCATCGGTTGCACCGGGTCGGCTATGAGGTGGCCGGCGCTTTATCTTTTGAAGACTGGGCACAGGCAAAACAGTCCGTGAATAAAAATGAGTCCATTTCTCCCCGGGAGCTCCACAAGCGCGTGCAGGACGGTACCGCCCCCGTGATCGTGGATGTTCGACTGCCCAATGAATGGATGGGGCTCCGCATCGGAAATGTGTTGAACATGCCGCTTAGTCATCTGAGCGACATGGCCTTCAAACTGGACCCGGAGATTCCCGTGGTCACGGTGTGCAATTCCGCTTACCGCAGCAGTATGGGAATCGGTCTTCTGGAGCGAAAAGGCTTCAAGAAGGTGGCCAGCATGGAGGGTGGTGGAGAAGCTTGGATTCAGGCGGGCCTTCCCGTAATTCAGGCGGCTTCATCGGGGGAGACGGCTTCGGCGCCCCCAAAACGGGCCGTTAAACTACCGGATATGATGGAACCGGCCCAGCTCAAGCGCATGCTCATGGACCTTCCCGGAACTTTTGATCTGGTGGACATCCGCCCTTCCGGGCATTTTCAGGACTACAACCTGCCGGGTGCCCGTAATGTGGATCTGGCCGATTTGATCAGCAATCCCGTTTATCTCACGGGCGCCGGGCCGCTCGTGATCGTGGACCGTGACGGCTCTCTGGCCATGGCGGCGGGCGGCATTCTGGCCCAGAAGACCGAACGGCCCATCAAGGTTCTTTACGGCGGGCTCAATGCCTACTGGAACCTGGAGGTGGTGGGAAAGGGCACGCCTTCGAAAGCGGTACTGAGTACTCCCAAGGCCGCCGCGGCACCTGCAGCGGTTCCGGCTACACCGGTACAACCGGTTCAACCCGTACCCAAAAAAGTCGATCCTCCCAGACCGAAAAGTGCGGGGTGCTGATCATGGAAGAAAACGCCACACCCCAAGCGAAAACGTCAAAGGCGCTCCTGAACCCTTACGTTGCCGGGCTCCTTTTGGGGGCAACCCTTCTGGCGGCCTATCTGATTCTTGGCACCGGGTTGGGCGCTTCAGGCGCCATTGCCCGTCTGGCTGCCCATCTGGAACTTCAACTGGCCCCGGCGAGGACCCTGGCCAGTGACTATTTCGGACCATGGGGGGATCAACCCCTTAAATACTACCTGGTGTTCATGGTGGTGGGGGTGTTTCTGGGTGGCCTGGTTTCGGCATTTCTGGGGAGACGCTGTACCGTCCAAATTGAACGCGGGGTCAAATGCGCCGGTCAAAAGCGTCTGCTGTTTGCCCTTTCGGGCGGAATCCTGGCCGGTTTTGCGGCCCGTCTCGCAAACGGATGCACGTCAGGGCAGGCCCTGTCCGGCAGCGCCCTGCTGTTGACGGGAAGTCTGCTGTTTCTCATCTGCATGTTTGGGGGCGGGTATCTGACCGCCTGGTTCGTAAGGAGGCAGTGGGATGATTGAGACCTTTTTTAAAGCCGGAACACTCAATTCCCCTGCCGCTTTCCTGGCGAGCCTGCTGATCGGCATCGCTTTCGGAGTGGCACTCGAAAAGGCGGGATTCGGCAGTTCTCGGCGTCTGGCAGGCATCTTCTACTTCAGAGACATGACGGTTTTAAAGGTGATGTTTACGGCGGTGGTTTTCGCCATGCTGGGGCTTTGCTATGCCCGGACCTTTGGCTGGGTAACCCTTGATAATGTCTATTTTCTCCATACGGTTTACGGGGCTCAGATTGTCGGCGGTCTGATTTTCGGAACGGGTTTTGTCATGAGCGGCTGGTGCCCTGGCACGGGCGCCGTGGGGCTGGCCTCCGGCAAGATAGACGCCCTTATCTTTCTCCTGGGGGCCGTTGGTGGCAGCATGCTGTACAACGAGCTGCATCCCATCCTGGCACCGATCTTTACAGGAGACCGAGGGGTGGTTTTCGCCTACGATACCTTTGGCGTGTCGCAAGCCCGTTTCGCCTTTTCCTTTACGGTGATTGCCGTGTTGTGTTTCTGGGCTTCGGAATATGTGGAAAAAAAGCGGCAGGGTCGGGGACATCTGTGGGGCACGCCTTTTTTAGCCGTATTCAGTGCGGTGCTGATCGTGGCCGCTTCCGGACTGTTCGCGGTGGAGGGGTACGAAAAGAAATCCGCACCGCGTGCCGCCATTCCCGTCAAGGAGACAATGCCGCTACAAGCGGTGCAGGCTGCCCCGAGTCACATGGCGCCTCAGGACCTGGCGGATCGCCTGCTAACGGGAGATCCATCACTTACGCTGGTGGACATGCGAACACCGGAGGAATTTGAACAATTCCATATTCGATCCGCTATTAACCTGCAGGTGGAGGATCTGGCACAGGCCCTTTTAGCCCATAAGAACAAGGGGCTCATTGTACTCTATTCAAGCGGTACAGACCATGGGGTCCAAGCGCGTAATGACCTGTTTCGCCAGGGATTCAAGAATGTCTCTTTCGTGACCGGCGGCCTGACGGGTTTCCTAAATGTTTGTCTGAAACCGATCTCGTTACGAACTGCGCCGGTTACACCCGATGCGGCAGTGAAAATTAAGTCCTGGCGGGCTTTTTTCCTCACTCCTCAAACTGCGGAATGAGTCAAGAGAATCAATGTGCTGGAATTCAAAGTGAGGGGGCAAAAATATGGAAAGACATTTGCTCGTAACCGTCAGCGAAAAACATGACAATCTGTTCGGAGTTCGGTTTCTGGGGAATTTCTTTAGGGAAAAAGAAGAGATGAAACTGACGCTCCTCTATCTGACCCCCAAGCCGCTTGGAAGGTTTGAGGCTGATGCCGAGGCAGAGCTTCGCGCGAAGAAATCAGAAGCCACCGGGAGAAAGGCACTGAACAAAGCAAAAGGAGAACTCCTCAAAATAGGTTTTGAGGAATCCCAGGTATTCCTCAAAATCAGACCCAGCAGGCTTTCCAAGGTCAATGAAATCATTCAGGAGGGTTCCGAAGGAAAATATGATGCCGTTGTGCTGGGGCGAAGGGGTCTTTCCCGCCTGGAACAGACCTTCGATGAAAGTGTCACCAGTGCTTTGTTCGAGCAGGAATGGGGCTTTCCACTCTGGATCTGTCGGAAACTGGATGCCGGCAGAAAACACCTGCTGGCCTGCGTAGATGGGTCCGAAGCCTCCCAGCGCATGCTGGACCATGTGGGGTTTATGCTGAAACGGGCTCTGGATCAGAACGTGATCCTTCTGGCGGTTTCAAGAAAAGGGAGTGTGGGAGACAAAAGTGCTGATGAAATTCTCGCAAAAAGCAAAGAGATTCTGGTGGCTGGTGGCCTTTCGCCGGAACGGATTCGTTTCAAGGTGATTCCTGAAGCCAATGCGGGCAAAGCCATCATCAAGGAAGCCAGCACTGAGCATTTTGCGGCGGTGGCCGTTGGCCGGACGGGCAAGGTGATGGGGTTTTTAAAGAAGGTGTTCGTCGGTTCGGTCAGCCGAACCCTTTTTCAGGAGCTTGAAGGGGCAGCGCTCTGGCTGGTCTGAACCTGAGGGCTGCAATCCTGTTAAGCTGTTAAAATTCCAATGGGGCTTTCACCTTCATCTCATAGCCATGCTGGCGTACAGGGTGCATTGCTGGCCGGAGCACCGGTCCCTTTCATGTTAGCCTATATGAACACGGGTAGCGGGATACCGCCCGCGTGGCGTTTGGCAGCGGCTTTCACGGCATCCGTTTCCTTAGGTCTCTGCGGGTTCCTGCTGCTTCGTCGCCCCCGTGCAGGCCGAATTGCGGGCGGCATCGCCGCGTTCTGCAGCTTTCTGACGTCATTACCTTACCTGCTAGAGAATCCCGTGGCGGCGCTGCTGGGTATGGTTTGCCTCATTAGTGCCGGATTTACGCTGCTTGATTTCAGGCTCGGCCCGGCTCCTTTAAACGGTATCGTTAAAGGCGCTTGTCTGCAGCGTACACGATGGGCTGCGCTGACGGTTTCGGCCGCGGTGGGATTTTCAATCATTGTTTCTGAACGACTACAGCCTTTCGTGATTCAATGCACCCTTGCGACATCCGCCCTGATGGCCCTGCTGATGTTTATGCATTGGGCGTGGCGCATGAATCGGGGTGTCTTGAGAGCGATTTATACGGCCTTTGGTCTCTGTTTTGCGGGCGCGCTCATGATGTCCTTATTTTTCGGGCATACGCGCGCTGCGGCGCTTGCCTTCACTTTGACGACAGTTATTCTCCTTTTCCGCTCCATGCCCATGGGGGAAGGACGTGAGCACTGGTGGGAAACCCTTTTCAATCACCCGGCGCGCCTGCTGCTCAGCACCTTTTTTTTCCTATGCTTCATGGGTTTCCTGCTTCTGCTCCTGCCCAATGTCACCGGACAGGGGGGGATTGCCTTTGTGGATGCGGCATTTACTTCAGTAAGCGCGGTTTGCGTTACCGGCCTGATCGTTCTTGACACCCCGGGGGTATTTACATTCTTCGGGCAGGCTCTCATTCTGTTGCTGATTCAACTGGGGGGGCTGGGCATCATGAGCATTGCCGCCGTCGCCTTGCATGCCATAGGACGACGATTGAGCCTGCGCCAGGAAAGTGTTTTGACCACCATGACGGATTCCGACCACAAAGGTCTGACGGGAGCACTCATCCGGATTCTGAAATTCACGTTTTTTGCGGAAGCCATCGGCAGCTTGATTCTGGCCGCGTTGTTTTATTTTTCGGGAGATCCATTGGGGAAAGCCGTCTGGCGGGGATTGTTTACGGCCATATCCGCTTTCTGCAATGCAGGCTTTTCCCTTCAGAGCAACAGCATGATTCCTTATCAGAACAGTCCCTTAATTTTGCAAACCGTGGCGGCGCTCATCATTTTCGGGGGCATGGCACCCGCCACCAGCCTGCTGGCCCCAAACTGGCTCATGGGTCGGCGAATCCCCCTTGCTCCCCGCATAGCACTCATCACCACGGCGGTCATGCTGGTGTCCGGCATGGTTTTTTTTCTGGCCTTTGAATGGAACGGGGTATTGTCCGGTTTATCCCTGGGCAATAAAATTCACAATGCCTGGTTCCAATCCGCAACACTTCGTACTGCGGGGTTCAATTCGGTGGATGTGGCCGGAGTCGTTAGTCCAACATTCATGGTGATGATTCTGTTCATGTTCATCGGGGGGAGCCCCGGCGGCACTGCCGGCGGTGTCAAAACAACCACCATCGGCATACTGGTCATGACCTTCTGGGCCAACATCAACAACCGCAACAGCATCGTATTCCAGAATCGAAGGGTGCCTTCCGCAATTATCTACCGTGCCATTACCATTGTTGCCTGTTTTGCGGTGGTCTGGTTCGGGGCAACCCTGATGCTGGAAGTGACCCAGACCATATCAGGCCGCGATCTTATATTTGAGGTCACCTCCGCCATCGGGACGGTGGGTCTTTCCACGGGTGCAACCGCCCGGCTTGATGAAATGGGTAAAATAATCATCATGATGACCATGTTCGCCGGGAGAATAGGACCTATGACCCTCTTTATGCTACTGAGCGAAGATGTGTCAGTCCCCGAGCCCCATTGCGCGGATGCTAAAATCAATTTGACCTGAAGTTAAGGAGTCCATGTATATGACGCAACAGATATTGATCATTGGATTGGGTCAATTCGGGATGTCCCTGGCCCGTACCTTATCGGAAATAGGGGCAGAGGTGCTGGCGGTGGATACCCGGAAAAGCCTGGTTGAGGAAGCAGCCGCATTTGTGGCCGAAGCCCTGGTGGCGGACGCCGCGGACGAAAAGCAACTGGCACGTCTCGGACCGGAAAAAAGAGACGCCGTGGTTTGTGCCATCGGAGATGATTCAAAGGAATCATCCATTATCTGCACAGCCCTGCTTCGACAAATGGGTGCCCCTTTCGTTGTTTCACGGGCCAATGATAAGATGCACCAGCGTATTTTGCAGTTGGTGGGCGCCCATCAGATCATCAATCCGGAGCAGGAATTCGGTCGTCGTTTCGCCAACCGCCTGCTCTATCGCCATATCATTGCTGAAACATCCATCGGAGATGACCTGCATCTCACCGAGATCCTCGTTCAGCCCTCAATGGTGGGAAAAAATCTTATAACCCTTGCGCTTCCCAAACGTTTCGGCATTATGGTGGCGGCCATCCGTCGCGGCACATCGGGCCGGCTGCTGCAGCCTTCACCGGACGAACCCTTGCAGGATGGCGATAACCTGGTGATTGTTTCCACTGAAGCGGCTATTCCCAAACTGATGGAGGGCGTATAACCATGAAGATTGCACAATCCGTCCGCCTGGGAGCATGGCTGTTAATCGGGTTCAATCTGTTGATGGCGCTGGGATCCATCTGGATTTTCATGCGCATGGCCCCGGCAATCGAAATTATCATCGAACGTAATGAACGCTCTTTAGAGGCATGTGAGGAAATGCTGGCATCACTGGCCATGATCACCCATAACACCCAGAGGGACCTCATGTTGAAAGCGACCTTTGAAAACGCCTTCAAGCGCGCTCAAAGCAACATCACCGAAAAGGAAGAGCCTGCGGCGCTCGAGACCATCAAAGGCGATTTTGCGATTGCTTTTCTTGGAGACCGGACCGCTCTGCATAAGACGGTGTCCGCCATCGTCTTATTGGGAAAAATCAATCGAGAGGCCATGATTGCGGAAGACCACCGCGCCCAGCAATTTGGAACGGCGGGCGCCTGGGGCGTGGTATTCATGTCCGTGAGTGTCTTTTTTGCGGGAATGCTGTTTAAGAGAAGGGTCTCAAAAAACCTGGTGACACCCCTTGAAGAAATTCAAAATGTCCTGTCCGCCCAACGAAATGGAGATACCATGCGCCGATGCACGGGGCCCCACCTGCCGGAAGATGTAAAACGGGTTTACAGAGACGTCAATGAACTCCTGGACCGATGTCAGTTTCATGCAATGACTTGAAATGATGAACAATCGGTTGGAATTTTCAGAAGGCTTTCATTGCAATCATTTGGTTCGTTGAATGGCCCGGTAAATGTCCGCATATTCTCTTGCCGACCGATCCCAGGAAAAATCCATTTTCATACCGTTATGCATCAATTTTTTCCAGCGTTTACGGTTCCGGTAGAGGCCGACTGCCTGCACAATGACATCCAGGAAGGCTTTTGAATCATAGGGATAGAACTTGAAACCATTTCCTTTTCCAGTGGCGGCGTTAAACGGGGAAACGGTGTCTTCCAGCCCTCCCGTGCCTCTCGCAACGGGAATGGTTCCATATTTCATGGCATACAATTGGGTCAAGCCGCAGGGTTCATAGCGGGAAGGCATGAGAAAGATGTCGGCGCCCGCGGTGATGCGATGGGCCAAGTTTGCGTCAAACCCGTATCTGAGGGCGATCCGTCCGGGAAAGCGCATTCGGGCCGCCTCAAGGTTCTTTTCGACCCACGCGTTCCCGGAACCCAGGATCACCAGGCTCGCCCCTGTTTCCATGATACCATCCACGATTGACACCAGGAGATCAAATCCCTTTTGTCCGTCCATACGGCTGATCATGCATAAAAGCGGGGTCTCCATGGACGTTTCATCCAGTTGCAGCTCTTTGATCAATGAAGCCTTGCACCGCCCCTTACCGCCCAGGTCGTTCATGTTATAAGTGGCGGCAAGATGCGTGTCTGTTTCCGGGTTCCATATGGCGTAGTCCACGCCGTTCAAAATACCCCGAACGTCCCCACCCCGCTGCCGCAGAATACCGGCCATGCTCATGCCCTGATCATCGGTTTGAATTTCCTTTGCATAAGTGGGGCTTACGGTGGTAACCGCGTGGGCGTAGACAATTCCCGATTTGAGTAGACTGAATTGCCCCCAGACTTCCAGGCCGTCTGCGTGAAAGAAATGAGAATAGGAAAGGCCGGTTACCGGAAAACGATCGTTTGAAAAATTCCCCTGGTATGCCAGATTATGAATGGTGAATACGGTCGGCATCCCGGAAAGGTTGGGCCAGTCCGCGTAGGGTCCCTTGAGCAGGGCGGGAATAAGCCCCGTCTGCCAGTCGTGAAGGTGTAGGACATCAGGCGTGATGGAGAGTTGATTGGCCAGCCGGAGAGCCCCATGGCAGAAAAATGAAAAGCGTTCAAGGTTGTCGTAGTAATCCCCATGTCGATTCCCGTAAAGACCGGGTCGATTAAAGAGGTCTTCCCGGTCGATGAGATAGACCCGTATCCCTTCAGCGGTTACGGTTTCCAGCACATTGGCGCTGAGGGTTGCATATCCTAAAGGGACCGGCATGTCTGTAATTATGGGCCGCCAGGAATGCCCGCTTTCAAGAATCGTTCGGTACCCCGGCAATACCAGCGCTGTTTCCACTCCCTGGCGCTCCAGTGCCGGGGGAAGAGATCCCGCAACATCTGCCAATCCCCCGGTTTTGGCAAAGGGGACCGCCTCGGGAGTGACCATCAGAACTTTCAATTCAGCCATAATCCGCTCCCTGGGCAATCATTTGGAAGCAGCTTTCTGCGCCGATTTTTCATCCCAGACCTTGATCAGGTAGTCCTTGTTCGCTTCAAACTTGGCGGCCTGATCTTCTACCAGCTTTTCAGCCTCCCGGGAATTCATCTCCCAGCTTTCCCGTACAAAGGAAGCCACCCGCGCATAGTAAAGTGGCGTCATGACATCCAGAAGCTTCATACGGTTCACATCCCAGGAATGAAAGGTAGCGGCCAGTTCGTAGAGGATTTCAACCCATGATTCGGTGCGCAGGTGAAAATCGGCGGACTCCATTTTAGCGGTTTTTTCAATTTCCTTTAGACACCCCTTTGAGAAGATACTCTTCCACAGGGGAAAGAACTGGCTATACCCCGCCTTGAACAGTTCGATAATGCCATCCAGGTTCACGTTGACCGGCTCCGGCTCGCTTGTACCCTCGAACCCGAAGGTTTCAACCGGTTCGCTTCCTTCGATGCGCTTCCAGTAATCCTCGTAGCGCTCCATCTGGGAAAAGAGGGCGGAGAGAACCTGACGGAACATGGGGCCCAGGTGCGCCCCCGGATCCTTGGCGTCATGGATTTTGGCGCCCAGATTTGACTGACAGATACGAAACCCTTGGGTGATGGCGCTGGTGGTCATCCAGATGTCGATGCCGAAGCGGGCCACGTCCGTATCCCATACATCCTGGTTGATATAGAACTTGGCCAGGTCCCCTGAAATGGCAAAGTCTCCGCCGATGGGCTGACGGATCCGTTTGCCGTAAAGGGCCCGGGTGAGATTATAGACAATGTTGTTGGTGATGGTGCCGTCGTATTTGTGTCTCAGGTAGACGGGCGCCACAAACTCGTACCCTCTTTCCAGAACCGGATCCAGCAGATATTTCACCCAGTCCGGTGTGATGCTGCGTAGATCCGAATCCACCATGGCGCAAACGCGAACATTGAGCCGGGCCGCCGCTTCAAAAAGGGATCTGAGCGCCGTGCCCTTGCCCCCCGGTCCCCGGTAGATGGAGACAAGTTTTTCCTGCCAGGGTTTCAGTTGAAATTCTTTGGCCACTTCGCGGGTGTCGTCGGTGGAGCCACCATCAGCCACAAAAATCACACCCCGCATGTCCTTGTAATGGGTGGCCAGGCCGTGGCTCACCATCTGGATCACGTGCGCGATGGTGGCCTCATTGTTAAAGCAAGGAATGCCCACAAGGATATCGGCGGACTGAATTTCTTCAACCCGTTTGGAGGTGTATGCCCTCAGGGCAGTATCATATTGCATGGTACCATCTCCTTAAATTAATGTTTTCAACCCATCCATATTAACACGCTCACGAGATATTTGTCACTTAAAATTAATAAAGACTTATAAGTTATTGAACTTTGAGGTTTTATTTCTTCCCAGCATCACGGTTTTTGGGTGAAATTCATAATACTTTTTTTTTAGAGGGTTTGGTGGGTTCGGTCAGTAGAACCTGTTTCAGGAGCTTCAGGGCGCCTTTTCGCCTGGCGTGAGGACGATCAAGTTGAAAAACATGTTAATTTTCTGGGAGTGCCAGCGCATTTCCTTTGACCAACCATAAAGAGGCATATTACCATGACATCGTGGTCCATCATTTGGACGTTTCTCAGCCTGGAACGTTCAAGAACAACAGGTGCAATAATTTTTCATTGAGACACACCAGATCCGTTGACACATTAAGGTTTTAGGGAGGGAAAATGTTATTTAAATCAAAGTATTTTCAGCTTTTTTTAGCATTTGGGTTAGGTCTCATTGTGCTGTTGCTGCCAAGACCGGAAGGTACCAAATTCAAGATAAGCGGTGACATTAATCAAGAATTCCTTCAGCAAGTCGACCAGCATTTCACCCTGGCTTCTGATAAAAAAAAGAAAGAGAAGGAGTATATTGTTGAAGCGAAACAACCGGGAAAAGCAGCCTCCACAGCCGCTTTTCTGGAAAAGACGGCCAGAGATCTGAACCTGTCCGGAATCGAAATTGACTATGTCAATGGATTGTCTCCCAAGGCAAAGCGGTTCTTAGCGGTCCTGGTGGTGCTTGTTTTTCTATTTATCGTTGAACCCATTCCCCTTGAAATCACCGCCATCCTAATCGGTGTCTTCCTGGTATTCATGGGAATATCGGATGTGAAAGGGGCTTGGGCACCCTATATGCATCCTGTGGTGATCTTCATCATGTGCTGCCTCATCTTTGCCATCTCATTGGATAAGGCAGGGTTGACCAAAAGACTGGGATATTTCATTGTCAAAAAAGCCGGGAACAGCGTGGTTAAGTTCACCTTTATCATCGCGGTGGGGCTCGGCATCGCATCCACTTTCATGCATGATGCGGCTGCATGCGCCATAGGCATCATCACCATGCTCCCCCTGATGCGGGCCGTGGGCATAGAACCCCATACCGATACCGCAAAATTCATGATGATCTCCCTTCCTTTCGCCTGTTCCTGCGGCGGCATGGGGTCTCTCATAGGCGGTGGCCGGTGCATGGTTTCCGCTGCCTTCCTTTATGAATTTACGGGTATTGAAATCACTTTTTTTGACTGGATAAAGTACGCCATGCCGGCTGCTCTTCTCACCGTACCGGCGGCTGTGCTGATTGTCTATTTTGTGTTCAGGCCCGATCCCAAAATCAAGCTTCCGAGTTTTGACGAAGCCGTCGGTGCCTGGACCGCAATGGAAAAGAAGACTCTTCTCATTATCGGCCTGGCATTTCTTTCCTGGTTAACAAAAGGGTTGCACGGAATAGACTATTCCGTGACCGGTATGGCGGCCGTGGCGGCGCTGGTCCTGTTGGGAATCTTGAAATGGGAAGACATTCACCAAAATCTTGAATGGGGGACCGCCCTTTTCATATTCGGAGGTGGCATATCCCTGGGCCTTGCCATGGGCTACTCGGGCGCAGCCACCTATTTTGCCAACATCTTTTTTCCCCTGGTCCAGGGTGGGGGCTGGCTGCTTCTCTTTGTGGGAATAGGAGTTTTCGGAGCTCTTGTAACCAATGCCATGGCCAATGTGGCCGCCGCGGCCCTGATATTGCCCATCGTGATTCCCATGGCCCAATTGGAAGGGGTTGATCCCAGGATCATTGCACTCTGCCTCGGAATGGCCACTTCATTTGCCATGCTCCTGGTCATCGGGTGTCCGCCCAACGCCATTGCTTACAGCTACCGATATTTCAAATCCAGCGATCTGACGAAAGTCGGTCTCGTTGCCACCCCCCTTCTTCTGGGAATTCTCATCCTGGTTGCGGCCGTGTGGTGGAGGCTGTTGGGATTGGTGTAAGATTTTTTTTGATATTTTAGGATTTTGACGCATATGGAAAACATAAGTCTTCTGCTTGTTGACGATGAAAATGATTTTCGACAAACCCTCGCCAAGCGTTTGCTGAAACGGGGGATGAATGTCAGACAGGCGTCAAGCGGCCAGGAATGCCTGGACAGTATTGCGAAGGATACTGTGGATGTGGTTGTTTTGGATGTAAAGATGCCGGGCATGAATGGTATTGAAACGCTGCACCGCATCAAAGAAAAGCATCCCGAGACTGAAGTGATCATCGTCACGGGTCACGCATGCGCTCAGGACGGCGTGGAAGGGATAAAGACAGGGGCTTTTGATTACCTCTGCAAACCCATCGAGCTGGAGCATTTGGTCAGCAAAATCAGACAGGCCTTTGATAAACGGATCAGGGAAAAGGAAAAACAGAAGGAGAAGGACTTCAGGGCCAAAATGGAGCAGCAGATGATCGCCACCGAAAGGCTGGCCTCCCTGGGTACTCTCGCCGCGGGCGTTGCCCATGAAATCAATAATCCATTGGCCATTATCAGGGAAGCCGCAGGTTGGATGCAGTCCATCCTTTTAAGAGATGAACTATCCCATATGCCCCGCAAGGGTGATTTTGAAATGGCCCTTGGCAAAATAGAGACCGGCGTGGAAAGGGTCAGGCGAATTACCCATCAGCTCCTGGGATCGGTAAAGCAAACAGATTCCACCATTTCAGAAGTGAATCTGAAAGAACTATTGGAAGAAACAGTGGCCCTTCATCAAAAGGAGGCTGCCGATAAGGACCTCAAGATAATTCAGGAGATGGGAACCGGCTCCGCCGTCATATGGACCGATCCCTACAAACTTGCGGCAGGTTCTCATCAACATTATCAACAATGCGGTACATGCAACGGATGCCGGGGGGGAAATCACCATAACCATCGAAGCCTTTGATGAAAAGGCGGCGATCCATGTAACCGATACCGGCCGAGGTATCCCCAGGGAACACCTGGAAAAGATTTTTGAGCCGTTCTTCAGCACAAAGCCACCCGGTCAAGGGACAGGGCTCGGGCTATTCGTCAGCCGCAGCATCATCGATAAGCTGGGCGGTAAAATAGAGGTGGAAAGCCGATTGGGTCAGGGAACGCGCTTTTGCATAAAACTTCCGAAACATCCCGATGTAAAAGGTGATGCGGACAAACAGTGATACCCGGTTCAGCAGTGTGAATACATACCTAAGAAAATTTCGCAATTTCCCAAAATGCCGGATCGTAAAATGAAGGAGGATAAATGGGTCATGGTCAAAATACCGACAAGAGTGCTTCTGGTGGATGATGAAAAGGACTTTGTGGAAATGCTTTCTTTGCGGTTGCAGGAGGCAGGAGAAAAGGTCCACACCGCATACAGCGGGAAAGAATGCCTGGATTCATTGAACGAAATCGATATCGATGTGGTCATCCTGGATATCAAGATGCCCGTCATGGATGGAATGGAAACATTGGGAGAAATCCGAAAACGGTTTCCGTTGGTGGAAGTAATCATGCTCACGGGGCATGGCAGTACGGAGACTGCCGTAGAGGGCATGAAATTGGGCGCCTTTGATTATCTGATGAAACCGGCTGATTTCAAGGAACTGACCGCCAAACTGCAGGGTGCCCGAAAGCGAAAAGATGAGCAGGAAGAGCGCATCAGGCAGGCTGAGGCCAAACTGCTCATGAGAAAAAGCGGCGGCGCTTTCTGATTTCAAATCATAACGGCCTCACAAAACAGATTTTTGCATTGTGATAACGAAGCAGAATAAGCAGAAACAGACAACTACTATCACATTCTGAGCCGGAACATGCTGCTGACCATAATTATTGTCTCGGTCATGCCCATGATTCTGGTCAGCGGTATCACGCTTTACCAGTTCGAAATTTCCTACCAGGAAAAGGTGCATGCCCATCTCAAAGAACTGGTCCTCAAGCATAAACAGAATATCGACAATTTCCTGCGGGAGAAACTGGATAATATCCGCTTCCTTGGAACCTCCTTTTCATTTGAGGAACTGAAAGACGAGGATTCATTAAGGGAACGTCTGGAAGCCCTGCAGCAGATTTACGGACGGGTTTTCGTCGATCTTGGCGTTGTGAATTCCGAAGGAATTCAGGTGGCCTATGCCGGACCGTTCAAATTGGAAAAAGCCGTCTATTCGAACGCAAACTGGTTTTTGAAGGCCATGCAAAGCGATTATTTCAAGAGTGACGTCTTCCTGGGGCTGCGCGGCCTTCCCCATTTCATCATCGCCGTCCGGGAAAACTGGAAAAACGAGAAATGGATTTTGCGCGCCACAATCGATTTTCTGGCGTTTAATAATCTGGTGGAAAACCTCCGTATCGGACAGACCGGTTTTGCCTTTATTCTCAATCAGAAAGGAGAGTTTCAGACCAAGCCTCGCTTTGAACTTGCTCCCGATAGAGAACCCTATCTCAGCTTTCTACGCAACAGCGGAGAATTTAAAGATGGGGTTCGGATCATCGAACAAGATGACACCCAGGGAAATAAGATGATCTATGTGGCAGCCATTTTGAAGCATGGCGACTGGCTCCTGGTATATCAGCAAAAGGCATCCGATGCCTTTTCCGAACTCAATTCCACCATCAAAATCGCCCTCGCACTGATACTTCTGGGTACGTTCTTTATCGTGACCACGGCATTTGTCATCTCCAAAAGAATGGTGACCCGCGTGGCAAGAGCAGACCAAGAAAAGGAATTGATGAATGATCAGATCGTCGAAACAGGAAAACTCGCGTCCTTAGGCGAGTTGGCGGCGGGAATCGCCCACGAAATCAATAATCCGGTTGCCATCATGGTGGAAGAAGCGGGATGGATAGAGGACCTCCTGGAGGAAGAGAAGTTTAAAGAAGGGGAAAACCTGAACGAATTTGAGCGCGCCTTGAAACAGATCAGGACTCAGGGGCGGCGCTGCAAAGAGATTACCCACAAACTGCTGAGCTTCGCTAGAAAAACAGACTCGCGGATTCAGGTCGTTTCCATTAATGACCTCATAGAAGAACTGGTCATGCTCTCAGAGCAGCGGGCCAAATACAGCAACGTAACCCTTCAGATGAATCTCCAAAAGGATCTCCCCACCGTCAATGTTTCTGAAACCGAATTGCAGCAGGTGGTACTTAACCTTATCAATAATGCCCTCGACGCCATGGAAAATACCGGTGGAAGGCTGAGCATATCGACCCGTATGGAAGAAAACAATATTATTATCGGAGATCACATCCTCATGGAGGTAGCCGATAACGGGCCGGGTATTCCCACGGCCAATCTTGCAAAAATTTTTGATCCGTTTTTTACCACAAAACCTGTGGGCAAAGGTACCGGCCTGGGGCTTTCCATCTGTTATGGCATTGTTAAAAAGATGGGCGGCGATATTTTAGTAAAAAGCATTATGGGCGAAGGGACCACCTTTATCGTTAAGGTGCCCCTTCCGAAAACAAGGGATAAGAAAAACTGAATTTGGACAACAGGTCAAAATCGCTCGATTTTGGTCAGGGAAACGAAATCCTAAAAGAATCGATGAAAGGAGAGAGGCTCATGTCTATTGCAAAAATACTCCTGGTGGATGACGAGGTACCCTTTGTGGAAGCCATGTCAAGAAGGTTGAAAAAGAGGGAAATCGATATCCTAACGGCTTTCAGCGGAACTGAGGCGTTGGATATCCTGGAAAGTGATGGAAGCGTGGAAGCGGTTATCCTGGATGTAAAGATGCCCGGGATGGATGGTATCGAAACGCTGGGTGAGATTCGAAAAAGATTCCCCCTCGTGGAAGTCATCATGCTGACGGGCCATGCCACAATTGAAACCGGTATAGAAGGGATGAAGCTCGGCGCTTTTGATTATCTGATGAAGCCGTGCGATATGGAATTGCTCATGAATAAGTTGAAAGAGGCTGTCGCTAAAAAGAGAAAACATGAAGAAAAAATAATCGAAGCACGGATGAAGGAAATCACCGGGAGCCGTATTTGATCAGGGGAGTCAAGCCCATGCAAGACATTTCTTCAAACAGCGTCAGGCTTCTCTCGTGGATGATGAAGTGGGTTTTGCAGAGGTTGTTGCCAAGCGTTTGCGTAAGAGAGGAATGAAGGTCAAAACTGCTTTTACAGGAAGTAATGCCATCAAAGCCATCCGGAAACAGGATTTCGATGTGGCAGTTTTGGATCTAAAAATGGAAGATATGGACGGGATAGAGGTCTTAAAGATCTTTAAGAAAGCCTATCCCGAAATGGCGGTTATCATGCTGACCGGTCATGGTTCCGAGACTGCGGCAAAAGAAGGATTGAAGTACGGCGCTTTCGATTATCTGACCAAACCTTGTGACCTGGAGGACCTTGTTGAGAAAATCCAACAAGCAATGCAATAATTTTGCCGCGAATTTAACCGGATATCAATAGCAATAATTATTAGTGCTACATATTGAAATCATCATTGCTAGTCGGGGCTTGAGGACATATGGCCGGAAAATCTGAACTATTAGAGTATATTGCCAATCCGCTCAAAAGATTCAGCCTGAATATTTTAGGGCATCCTATGCACGCTGCCGCCGAAAGGGGACGCCGAGAACATGGCAGCGGAACTGCGGGAACTTTTGGAGACGGCGCGAATCGAGGCCACCGTGCATGTTTTCACTACCGATGATCCCCTCTGGGAGATTGCCAAACAAACAGGTGAAAGCGCGGTTTTGTTTTCGGATTTTACACCACCTGAAGAAGGCGAAGAACAGGAATTCATAGATTCAATGGCAAGCCTCGCACAAATCCCCATTGATATGATTCTGGTTTACAACACCGGAGGTGTTTCGTTGGAGGCATAGTCTGCCCAAGTTTGTCTGGACCCATACAAAAGCAATACCAGCGAGCGCAATGCCCGAATCTAGCGAGAAATTACTGAAAATGATATGAGAGGCTGAGGGAGCCCAAGACATCGGGAACGTCTTGCCCTTCGAACTCCTTGCTGCGCAATACCTGAGTGTAGGTGATACGAAAAGAATCCCACTGAACCACAAGCCCGGTCTGAAGATCTCCCACAAAGGGTATTTTTTTCACACAATGGCTGTCGGTAAAAGTATTTCCATCGAGAAAGATGTTGCGGAGAACGGCGCGCCCCTCAAATCCTGCAAACACATACCAGAGAAGGCCGTTCTTCGGGCGGAAATAACTGCTTCCGGGAAGGCCGGGGCGAATACGAGGAGGACCGAAATCATGGCTCAGATCTGAGCCAAGGCGAATGGCAAACCCCGCCTCAGCGTGGGTGAACACATTACCAAGGGCACCCCCTGCGTTTGGCAGAAAATCAAAACTCAGGCCCAAAAACAGATCTTCAACCCCATAGCGCCGAATCTGCTCATAGGAAAGAACAAGGCCCGGTTCGTTATTCAACTGGTTGTTCCACCCATTGGGCACATTCAGGCCAAACAGGGAATGCCAGAAATTCTGCACATTCTCAGCGAGCGAATCGGGCCCCACCATGCCGATTTCCAAACCAAGGTTGTCGCACCTTTTGCTTCCCTGATTAGCTTCCAGCCCAAAGCCCACATAGAGCCAGCCCGCATAGGGCCGGTCATTGGGAACCCATTGAACCGCCGTCGTATCCTCCGGGGTGTAGATGTTCTGACCAATGGAAAGGCTCAACCGGATTTCAAGGACGTCGGCTGAATCGGGCGCATCTTTTTGGAAGCCAAGCCACCCGATCTGATCGATTTTATCACTCATCCAGTCAATGGGATCGCTCAGCCATTCTATGTGCGTGCCGTGGGTAAAGTGTCTGTCCGAATCCCCTCCAAAAAAGTCATTCTCAAATTGAATACTGACCACCTGGCCCAACGCTTCCGCACAGAAAAAGGTCAGAAGTACCCATATGAAGACGGTCACAAGGCCGATGATCTTTGGTTCATGGGTTCGCATGGTGGCCGGTTTGAGGCTTATTATGAGATTGCCGATAATTGATAGTATGTTAGTTTGGTTTAACCCTGTTTTCTGCGTTTTTTACCTTCTATTTTTTCGATTGGATCGTTTACGTAAACTTTCCCAAGCCCAATCGGTGAAGTAAACGTCCCACCTTTCTTATCTTCACTAATTCCATCTGAAAAACCGAGATCAACAGGGACCTTACCCCTTCCCCCTTGCGCATCTACCACATAGACCGGACGTAAGAAACCAGTTGTCGTTCCGCAAAGGTCTCTGCAGATTTCTTTACCCCTGTATACGTCAGTCCTGAAATGACCTGTTCCCTCAACGAGGTCCGCATAATATAGATAATATGGTTTTATTCCCATTTTCCCAAGACCGTGCAACAGGTTTCTCATCACATCCGTATCATCATTAACGCCCTTCATCAAAACAGTTTGATTTCCGATGGGAATGCCAAGTTCCCTTAATACTTTAATTGCCTGGTAACTTTCGGCGGTTATTTCATTCGGATGATTGAAGTGCGTATTGATATAGAATTGTGGGTCTTTGAGTGATTGGGGGGTATGCTTTTTTAGAACCTCAACCAGGTCTTTGTCTTCAATAATTTTTTGTGGCCAGACGCATGGGACCCTTGTCCCGATTCGCATCAATTCAAGATGTTTAATTTGTTTCAGCTTTCCCAAGACTTCATCAAGTCTGTTGTTGGACATCACCAACGGATCTCCACCAGAGATTAATACGTCTCTGATGTCTTCGTGAGACGCTACGTATTCAATTCCCTTTTTTATATCCTCCAGACTGGGGTTTTTGCGGTCATCACCCACTTTTCTTTTTCTCGTGCAGAACCTGCAATACATTGAACACTCGTTTGAAATAAGCAATAAAACCCTGTCGGGATACCTGTGAACGATTGTCCTTGGTCCGCCAAGTGGGATATCTCCTTCCTCATCCAAAGGATCTGCTGTCAGGTCTTTATAATGTTCAAGTTCCCCGACGCCGGGAATTGCCTGCTTCCAAATACCGTCATTCATCTTTTGAATGAGACTGAGGTAATACGTGTTCACTCTCATGGGAAATTTAGCAATTACTTCCTTGAGTTTGGGATCAACCGCCACCTTCCTGCCGGCAAGCCATTTCTCCAAATCCTCGAATGTCCTTATTGAATTTCTCAAAATCTCTTTGTACGCCATAATAATTCCCCCAAAGGGCTCTCGGGGCGTCTACATAACCACCCTCGCCTCAATTTTGTTGGTTGTATGGTCTCGGCTTTTTGGGCCTCCGCATCGACCCAATACAGAATCTTCTCCGCTGGGTCAAGCTATTTAGTTACAACTGGATATCCCCAATCATTTCCCATAACAACGTGTTTTTTACTTCATGGAATATGCGTCTATGATATAATAAAATAATGTTTTAGCAATAAACTTCCGGCGCTGCTATTATGGATGGTTCAGAAAAGATCTAATGCGGTAATGACCTCAATAGATTTTCAAGAAGGGGGGCAGTTATGAAAATCCTCGTACCGATCGGGCACTCTGGGCCTAATCATAACACAGTGGGCTATGTTATCAATATGGCAGGACGGGTCAATGCACAGTTGGTTGTCTTGCGTGTGCTCACCGGGGAAGAGACAGAGGCATCGGGAGAGGAAAGCTTGAGGCCGTTCGTTAAAGGCGGAAAAGAAAAGAAAGTGCCGGTCAATGCCATCTTACGGCGAGGGGATATCGCTTCCGTCATCATTGAAGTTGCCGAAGAAGAGTCCGTGAATCTAATTGTTTTCGGCGTCAGCCATGGGGAAATCGTGGCTGCATGGCTCAACGCAGTGGGAATGGAAAAAACAGACATTCCAGTGGTTATGATTCCGAAATGGGTGACGGCGGGGGAGGGGACTTCGCCCAATTAATGAGCCCACGCCTGAGCAGAAATTGGAGAAAAGACCGCCACGTCCTGATGAAGACCTGGCCCGGATGGTTGTCAGTGTAGCAAAGGCAACACAGGTTGACGGTATCATTTGTATTACGGAAACCGGGGCGCTGGCCCAACATCTTTTTCGCTTGTCAGGGGAGTTTCGGGGTCATTGCCTCGTCCTCGAGGGAAGTAAGCAACTGGTTCCCAATCCTTTTCAGAAGCATGGCAAGTCCAACCGCATGTTGACAAACCCCGAAATTCACGATGCCCTTGTTGAATTGTCAAAACTCGATGGGGCCTTTGTTGTCCGTGGCGATGGTTTTATCCAGGCGGCGGGGGTTTTCTTAACTTCCCCACCCTCCGAAACCGAACTGGTTTCCGGGCTCGGGACACGACATGCTGCCGCTTCGGCGGTCACGATGCATACCATGGCGACGGCAATCGTTGTCTCAGCCACCGACGGGCAGGGACGCGGGTTTTCAGGGGGTAAAATGGTCATCCAAATAGATCCGGAGATCGCGCAAGGGCACATCAGCATGATTGATAAGATGTGTCTTGAAATGCGGACTATCCTACGGCTCAGGTTTTTGACGTTCCTGTACTTTCTTGAAAACAAAACCAAGCTTTGACGGCTCAACATCCACCAGTTTTACCCGGTCGTCGGATAGCCGTATTTCATTGCGGGTAATGGCAAAGTTCATCTTCCCGGGCCGAGCCCTGGAGAGATCAACTTCAGCCGCTACTTTTTCCTTATCCAGAATGCTGACATCTCTGCGCAGACCCCGAAGCGTAACCTGGACATTGGCGTTGAGGGGTTCCAGAATTTCCATTTGAGCAGGGAGTCCCTTTATCCTGAGGGGAACCTTCAAGTTTACTTCAAAATCCTGCTGCCCGGCCAAAATTAGCCAGAGAAAGCTGACGAGACAAAGTGTCACCAGTTTGGTGCGCCAACGGCTGAGCAGAAGAGAGCGAATCCTCTCTTTCCAGGTTTTCTCCCCCAGGGCTGAAGCGTTCAGGGCTTCCTGAATCAATTGGTAAAATCGCTGGGGGTTTTCCACATGAATCATTTGGCCTTTACGGGCTATGGAAACCTCTCCGCGTTCCTCGGAAACCACCACAATCCAGGCGTCGCAGCGTTCCGACAGGCCTATGGCGGCGCGGTGGCGGGTTCCCCATTTCTTTGGCAGTCCTTCGGCCGACGTGAGGGGAAGATAACAGGCCACTTCCATAATCTCACCCTGACGGATGAGAATGGCACCGTCATGAAGCGGCGATTCCTTCTGAAAAATGCTTTTCAAAACCTCCGGGGTCGGTGCTGCCTCCAGCTTCTGGCCTTCAGTCATATACTCCTGGACCCTTTCGCCCCTTTCAATAATGATGAGCGCGCCGATTTTCACCGCGGCAAGGGCAAAGATCCCTTTTGCGAAGTCAACAACCCATTCCTCGGATTGTTTCTGTTTGCGAAATCCCAGCTTTTGAAGCGGGTTCACCTTCTCCAGCATCTGCCGAATTTCCGATTGAAAAAGAACCACCAGCAGGATAACCAGGATCTGCCACAGAAATTGAAAAACCCAGGTGGTCAGGAACAAACCGCCCGCCTTTGCGATTGTGAACACGGCCCCCAAAACCAGAAGTCCGATAAGGGCTTTGAATGCCTTGGTCCCCTGGAACCAGATGAAGAGATGATAGGCAACTACAGTGAGAAACAGGATGTCGAGAAGATCCTGAATGTTGAAATTGGCAATGATGGCGATAATATTCATGGTTCACCCTTTTCTCTGCGTTTCAAGCCTTAGGCTATTTCCTTTTTCTTGTCTGCATCCCCATTGGCTTTCTGGGCGAATGGATCGCGGCGCTTATGAAGATGGAAAGCCCTCGGACGGTTGACGCAGGTTTTCACTGTCCTGTGTGCGCCGTTTCTCTGCCACTTCTTTGATGTATCCCGCAAACTCGGGGTAATGGGTTAGAACCCGCTCAAAGGTGTCCTTGTCAAGGGTGTACAAATCGCAATAATCCATGGCCCGTACGCTCGCTGAGCGAGGCTGACGGAACAGGAGCGCAATCTCACCAAATAGGTCCCCGTCTCCAAGGGTTGCCAGAATAGTCTTACCATCCGGGGAAATTATCTCCACCGTTCCGTGGCTGATGAAATACATATGCCGACCGATTTCCCCTGCCCGAAAAATATAGGTGCCGGGGGTGAAGATGACAGGGCGCAGTTCAAAGGCGATATCACGTATGAGCTCTAACCCGCCTCCCTTCAAGAAAGGGACTTTCTCTATGAATTCCCGTTTGAGAAGGAGAGAAACCTCTCCCTGGAGGCTGGGGGGAAGACCGCTGAGCACCGCAGACTCATCATAGCCGAGGCGGTGTTCCCAGAGGTATGAATAGTAGTCGTATATCCGGCGCTGCAAGGAGTTGGGAATGCTCCGGTACTTTAGAAAAGTTGCCAGTTTCTCCATATTTGCCAGGTAATGCGCCCTGGCCATATCCATATTGGTCAACAAATTGGCCACGTTTCCAATTACATACCCATATACGCCAACTCCAAGAACCATGACGACCATGGTGTACGCCATTTGAAGGTTTGTCTTTGGGATGATATCCCCATACCCAACGGTTGTCAGGGTTGTAATGCACCAGTAAAGCGCTCTCACATAATGGCCCCAGGCATTGCTTTCCTCAATAGGCCCGTGCAGCCACAGCCAGCCGCAGGCCAGCCAATGGGCAGTCAAGGTGAGCCAGAAAAAAAAGGTGGCCAATCGAAAGGCCGTGCTGTGATGGATCTGACGTCGTCGCCGCTGGTAGAGGAATTGGGCAACACGAGCCATTTTCAATACCCGTAGCATTTGCAGGATGGGTATGCCAAAAATCGCGGCAAAGGGAACGGTCGGCAGAAGATCAACAACAAACCAGCCCTTGAGATAATGAACAACCCTGGCGCGCTTATTGGAGATCACCTGCCCCTGCACCATGCAGGGACGAAAAAAGTGAATGAGCACGTCCGCAAGAAACACCAGAGCGACACCCCAGTAGTGCATTTCAAAGAACATGGCATGTTCAGGAGACCCAAGAACCAACCGCACCGGGATGGCAAGAGCTGAGGAAGTTGCACTGAACATGACAAGGATATCCCAGAGACGAAGTAGCATTTGAACCCAATACCTCCTTTTTATTGAACCAATGTCATGAATGAGGTGTGTAACCTGAACCGCTCAAAATTCACAGAAAGAGACACTTAGAATTGATAATGAATAAATCTTAAATCATAAAAAGTGTGAATGCAAATATCATCTACCATGGACTCTATGATATCATATGTTTTTGGCATACTTAAATATTGGACTTTTTTCAGTTATGTCGGGTAGTACTCGGTTAAAAGATAAACGGGGTCTGTCCCCGACCCTTCGCGCATCCGTTCGTGACGGAGCCTCCCATGCGGTTATGCTGGGCTGCGGCGAAACCTATTTCGGGCCTTTTGGCATATTTCTCTTGGCCGGTACGCTCCAGGTGGGGCTCCTTGCCACGCTACCCCACTTCCTGGGAGCCGTCATGCAGTGGTTCGGCGCGGTAAACATGAGCCGCTTTCAGAGCAGACGCCGGACCGTGCTTACGGGTGCCGTATTGCAGGCGCTGACCCTTATTCCCATGGCCCTGCTGCCTTTTATTTTCGGCAGGGGAGACCTCTCAGTGATGTGGCTCCTGGTTTTAATCACCCTTTACCATGGGGCCAACGGCACCATCGTTCCCATATGGAACAGCCTGATCGGAGATCTGGTGCCCCCGGAAATAAGAGGCCGCTTTTTTGGTCACCGGAACAGGCTGACCGGGATGAGCACCTTAGTCGCCCTTCTTGCCGCGGGAGGCATACTCCACCTCTTTTCCCGGGCAGGCCTGGGGGAATGGGGATTCCTGATTATCCTGATAGCGGCCTTTTTTGCCCGACTCAATTCCATACGATGGCTTTCCAAATACGAGGATCCCGAGTTTACCATATCCCCGGAGCAGACCTTTACCTTCCGTCAGTTTCTTCGCAGGTCGCCCCATTCCAACTTTGCCAAATTCGTCTTTTTCGTCGGAGCGATCAGTTTCGGTGTGGCCTTTTCAGGCCCCTACTTCGCGCTGTACATGCTCCGAGACCTGAAATTCTCCTATATCGAGTTCATCCTTATAACCGGTGTATCAACCACCGCGCAATTCCTCACATTCCGCTACTGGGGTGAACTGAGCGACCGTTTCGGCAACAAGAAGATTCTCAATCTGTGCGGGTGGGGTGTGGGCATCGTCCCCATGCTCTGGCTGGTTTCCTCCAACATCCTTTATCTGGCGGTGGTGCAGTTATACGGTGGTCTTGTGTGGGCGGGCTTCAGCCTGGCATCCGCAAATTTTATCTTCGACGCGGTCACTCCGCCGAAGCGTGCACGCTGTGTCGCCTACCAGGGATTGGTCAACGGGGTTTTCGTTCTTACGGGAGCCCTTGTGGGCGGATACGCAGCCGTTCATCTGCCGGCGGATTTCTCCCTGGGTCCATGGGTCTGGAAACCTCCTTTCACGCTGCCGGTCATCTTCGGTATTTCAGGCCTTATCCGGCTCGCGGCCGCCGGAGTGTTTCTGAGAAAATTCAGGG
Source organism: Desulfatiglandales bacterium (assembly GCA_963663335.2). GTDB lineage: Bacteria > Desulfobacterota > DSM-4660 > Desulfatiglandales > Desulfatiglandaceae > NaphS2. The sequence goes on from CAXXLN010000003.1 coordinate 1,616,172, forward strand.
AGGTCAGGTCCGTTGAACCGATCCGCCACAGTGAACTCGTCTTCCGGATCAGCCATATGAAGCCCATTGCAGGCGCCACATTCGGCCTATTCACGGGCCTCTTTCACGATTCTCATAAGAGCAAGGGTCCCACCGAAAAAAACCAGGGTGAAGGACCCCCGCCCTAACCCTCCCCCATCAATGGAGAGGGGATTTATGGACTTTCCGAATTGGGGTATTTTTATGAAGGGATAGATGGTCCAATGATTGGTTGAGATTTCCGGACAAAGATCAAACATGTTGTCTATGGCAGAAAATAACGGTTGAGAGTTGAATACCCGTTATTATTCAAATGTTTACGTTTTTCTTCCACAGTCTGATCAAGTATGCGCATTTGTAATGAACTCAATTTTACTTGATATTCACATAAAATACCAACCTTACTGCAGAAAAAGCGTTGACTTTCCCCTGCCGACATGGCAAAGTATGCGCAATATGATTGAATATTGCGCATACTTTGCCATGGGGTGGATATGGACGCAGAAAAGGCCATCAAGGAATTTCAAAAACGAAAAGTGGCTACGGTCGAAGACATTTCCAGACTCCTTGAGTCTTCCGTGACAACCGCCAGAAGACAATTGAAAAAGTGGCGGACCTACACAAGTTTTAACATGAACGGCCGCTATTATAGCCTTCCTGGAATTCCGCGATTTGATGAAAACGGTATCTGGAAATATCGGCAGATCCTTTTTTCTCAATATGGAAACCTCATGCAGACAATTTCTCAGCTTATCGGAAGATCACAAACGGGATTGAATGCCAGACAGATCGCACAACTGGTTGAAATTGCCCCTAACAGCTCCGTTTTTTCCCGGTTGCAGCATACTCCGGGAATCAGAAGAGAAAAGCATCAAGGGCGTTTTGTGTACTTCTCCGAGAATAAATATCAGGAGCAAAAATCGGGATTATCCTGGCCGCATGATGTCAGATTTCCAACAGATTCGGAAAGCGTTATGATTCTTGTTCAACTTGTCAAACACCCCCATAGCACCATCCAGGAACTGTTTGAAAGAGTTGCCGAGCAGGGAACCCGGATTGAACCCCATGCAATTGAGGCTTTCCTGAACCATCATGGTTTGTTAAAAAAAATTCCGGGTACAAGGTGATCCGTTGCCTTAAAAATCATATGGAGAAGGTTGTGGAAAGTATCTCCGCAGGCAACCTGTTTTTTGAAATGCCAACGGTGCACTTCTTTTCAGAAGAGGCCTTCCGTTTCGGGAGCAATAAAGTGTTAAAGACACGGGAAAGGAAAGTCGTGACGCTGGATATCGGCGCATTCCGGGCCAAAGAAACCATCATGCAATCGGAGGATTACGCTAAGGTATACACTTCCCGGGAGTTGAAAAAGCTTACACCACACCGCTGTACATTCGGCTACGATGTTATTGTCTATGTGGGGTATGCCCTTTTTGTTCGCTGCCGCGGCGAAAAGGATATTGTAGAAGAATTGGCCCGGAGAAACATCTCGATTTCTGATAGAGAAGTGAGCTTTTTAGGCAAGAAGTTTGTCACCTACCTTGCCGTGGCCCATCGGGAAGGTCGCCAAAAGATAAGAAATGCGATGGATCAGCGCGGCGGATATATCCTTCACGTCGATGGAACATGCGAGGGAGACAGCCCACACCTGTTTACAGGCTTGGATGGTATTGCCGAAATCGTCCTGGACAATATAAAAATCCCTTCGGAACGGAGCGAGTTGCTCATTCCGTTCTTTGAAAAAATCAAAGAGCAATATGGAGACCCAATCGCATTGGTTCATGACATGGGGAAGGGAATCCTTTCGGCTGTTGCAACGGTATTCCCGGGAAAACCTGATTTTATCTGCCATTTTCATTTTTTAAGAGATATCGGCAAGGACTTGATGGAAGATGAATACAAAAAAATCAGGAATCGCCTCAAAAAACACAAGATTCGTGGTTCGCTTCGACGGATGGCCAAAAGTCTTGAAGGGGCTGCTATTCAAGATCCCAGGTTAATGGAGAGATTGAATGGCGACATAAAGAATGGCAATATTACAACCAGTGCCGAAATGCCCATCGCGTCTGCATTTGCTTTGATTAATTGGGTTTTTGACATATCAGCGGAACTAAATGGATATGGCTTCCCTTTCGACCTTCCCCACCTTGTTTTCTACCGCAGGTTGAAAACGGTTTACGCCCTTGTTGAGACAATTTGGGAAAGTCCACACAAATACGATAAGACGCATAAACCTCTTCACAAACTTTTCAGATTGATCAAACCGGTCATCGATGATCAAATCCTAGAAAAATCCTCCAAAGGGCTCGATGAGAAAGCAGATATCTTCAATGCACTGCGAAAAGCTCTCCGCATCGCACTTCCCGAGGGAAAAAATGGCCTCAATGATGATGGCGTTGATACGGATATGAAAACGATCAAAGAAAAGGTAGCAGCGTTCCGGGAAAAATTTAAACCTGACGAAAATCCTTCAATCAGTGATGAATACAAAAAGATGATTGAGCAGATAGATACATATTGGGATAAGCTATTCGCAGATCCCATCTCTGTTCATACCGCTACTGGAGAACAACTTATCCAGCCACAACGAACCAACAATATTCTGGAGCGCTTTTTCAGGGATCTCAAGAGAGGATCTCGCAAAAAGACGGGAACTATTTCTTTGAACAAGACTTTGAAAACCATTCTGTCAGACACTCCCCTCGTCAAGAACCTTGACAACAAGGAATATCTCAACATTATCCTCGATGGTTGCGACACATTAGAACAACGTTTCGCGCGGGTTGACAGCCAATTGGTTTTGCAAGAGTTGGAGAAAAACAAGAAAGAAACCGGCAGGCTTCCGCAAATTTTGAAAAAAATGATCAGAGAACCGGCGTTCCCTCGAAAAGTGGGAGTACTGTTTGGGTGTTAAGCAAAATCAAGGCCAACCGTTATTTTCGGCCATGGCATGTTGTCAGCCCGAAAAGTCTGTAATATACTGGTAATATGAGTAAAGACAGCTTGGAATAAAAGAATGAGGAAGGCATCAAAAATCGGAATCGCGGCTCTGTTCCTCTGTTTTTTGTTTTCTTCAAATAGCATGAGGGAAAGCCGCAATAGAGGCGGTCAATTCACTGCATTCAGGCTTATGAAAACCGCCGATCAGCCGGCCGAAGCCGCGGAAGCCCCGGTCGTTTCCCCAAAAAATGGGACCGAAGAAAGACCCGGCAAACCTGTGGTTAAATCGGTCGTTGAAATGCAGCCATTCCGGAAAACAACATCGATGGCCATAAGGAACAACACAGGCCTTAAAGGCGTGGCCACTCTCACGAACCTCAATTCCCGAATAAACGAATGGCTCCTGCTAAAGCTTGAATGGGATGACGGAGGTAGTGGGAGCTACCATCTGGAAAATCTTGAGCCCACCAGCCAGGAGATAGTCCTAAACCCGCAGTTTCCTTACGGCATTGTCATTGTCACAAAGGATAAGCGCCAGGAGTACGAACTCTGGTCCGGTTATCCCAAGAGTGTATTGGCCAAGGCCAGGGGCCTCGGCAAACCGTATGCGCCCATATGCGACAGCAGACTCTATCTGCGTAATCCAACCAGGGGGCGCAAAACCAGCAAAGAACTGGTCACCGATTTTTTGCGTAACCATGTGTGGCAGGGTGAACGAATCGTCAATTCGGTGCGGGATCGGTTCTATAAAGATGCCTTCCTGTCCACCTCAAAGGATGAACCAGAAAAAGCATTTTCAAGGGCCGAACCAGATCGCAGTAGTGCTCCCGCGCCCGCTCTTCTCGAATCCGCCTATGAGAACGACTTCCTCATAGGATCCAACTTGGGTATCAAGATCGATAACGATCTGGGGAAAAAGGTACTGGCAGGTCGCTGGTACCCGGCCAAAAACCTTCCGGGTATATTCATCAGCGTTATCAAACCGGCAATGGTTTCGGAAGATGTGATCAAAAGCCAGCGTGGAAAAGTCAACAATCTGGACAAGGTGGAAAAGGAAGCCCTCGTGTATCTGGTCGCTTTCGACCTGACGCAGTTCGACGTGGGGTATGCCTTGGGTACGGACCACCCCGGGGTTGGCTGGTCAGATCGGGTCAAGGATGAAATGCGCGATAAGTCCATGCCGGGTCCGGACGGAATCGGGACGGTGGCCCCGCTGGTGATGACCGGGATGTTACCGCCGTCCAAGGCTGAATGGGCGGTCGCCACCTTTGCCGGTGGATTCAGGCGCTACCATGGAGCCTTCAGATGGGGAGACCTGGGTTTGAAGAACCACGGCAGCCATTACGGATTTATCGTAAACGGGGTGGTTTTGAGCAAACTCCAGCTGGGACTCGCCACCGCCATCGTGTACGACGATGGAGACGTGGTGCTCAAAACCTGGTCGGAGCGGGACAACGACCAACTGAAACGCATTGATTATGCTCGCCAAAACGGAGTGCCCATTATCGATTTCGACGAGACGAGCGGCTCTCCCAAACCCGGCGCGCTGGTTGGCCAATGGGGCCCGGGCAACTGGTCCGGATCGGAAGAAAAACAGCTCCGCACCTTGAGGGCTGGCCTGGCCATACAGGAAAACAAGGACCGCCGGTTTCTCATTTACGGCTATTTTTCCAGCGCAACCCCTTCGGCCATGGCATTGGTTTTTCTGGATTACCACTGCAAATACGCCATGCTCATGGATATGAACGCTCTTGAGCACACCTACCTGGCGGTATATGGAATGCAAGATTCTAAATTTCTGGTGCAACACCTGATCGAGGGAATGAACCTCTTGGATAAGGCCGACGATGGGCAAATAGCACCGCGTTTCGTCGGATTTGCAGATAACCGCGATTTCTTCTATCTCTTGAGGAGACCACACCGATGAAATTATTGATGATCGGATAATTAGGCAAATTCAGACTTGTCAGCTTATTGGTGTTTTTGGTTTTAGTCGCCGCAACCGGGGGAGTGTACGCTCAAGAAAAAACCACTTTGGCTAAGCAGAACGAGATCCTTTTGCAAAAACTTCGACAGGTCCATAACCTTACCGACGTACAGTTGGCGGCTATCCGAAAGATATTTGCCCAATCCGGCTACATAGGCCAGGGGAATCCCGCTATTGTAAACCATCCGGCAACTCCGAAGGAATGCAGAGAAAAGCTGGAAAAGGAAAAGGTGAACTACGAAAATGAAGCCTTCAAGCAAATTTGCCATGATAACTATATGGCCCCCTGTACAACCCCGCCATCGAAAAACCCGAAGACGCCAGGGCCTGTATTGACATGTTCGAATTTCCTGACATCCCTTGCGAATATCCCGTGGTCTGGGTGCGTGCCAGGGAGGCGGCTGAAATCTGCGAGGCCATGGGCAGGCGCATGTGCGACGCCCACGAATGGGAGGGGGCCTGCGCGGGCGCCCTCGAAGAACCCGACATGATTTCGCCCTGGCCAAGGACCGCAGCCCCAGCACCGCCATACACGCCATGCGCATCAAGCACAACCGCAAGTACGCCCCCGGCAAATCGTGGAGTTACGGTCCGGAATACAGGAATGGAATCTGCGCCGCCAATAGCCGGAAAAGCCCCGGCTGTCAGGGACGGGGCTGGAATCAACGCGGCTCCAATACCTACCCTGCAGGTTTCTTTCCCGACTGTCACAGCAACCTGGGGGTGTACAATCTCAACGGCAACGCCGCCGAGCACATGAATCTACCGCTCAGCGAAAGTCAGATGGTAAGCAAGGGCAGCCGCGAACTGGGCTACACGGAAATGAAGGGAAGCTGGTTTATTTTCGACCGGTACAGGGCGCATGAGGATTGGTGCCGCTGGCGCGCCCCCTATTGGCATGGCAGCCGGGTCATGGACCCGCGCAGCCACGAAAATTATCACCTGGGATTCCGGTGCTGCAAAACCCTGGAGTCCAAAGTCACCAAATGAGTTGACGGGTATTGCCTGTGCATGAGGGCATACGACTTTTCCATGACCCCTTCGTAACTCAGAAGGGACGCGAGATCCGGGTCCTTCAAAATCTCATAGATCGAACGGGCCTCTCCGTTGATCCAGACGGTTGACGAGATCAGCCGCAGGCCATGACTGTAATCCGCGTACCGCGCTCCATGCACCGTGCTTAAGGGCTGGATCGGCTCATTGTCGGATTTGTGCCAGCCGTAGATCGCAATGCGGTCGGGTTTTTTGAGCAGGCGGTTGGTGAGTACAATATCCTTTTTTTGCCCGGAAGTCAGTTCACCGCTAGGGCAGCCGGCCCGCTGTTTCTCGATCATTTTCTGGTGTTTCAGGAAATAGCGGTTTGACCTCATCTGCGGACCGGGAGGCAGGGGCTGGGGTTTCAGGGCAGTTCTTTACGACCTTGTTCGCCCCGCTATCCTGCGGAACAAACAGCAGCAGGAGTACCACCATAAAAGCGATGCTTTTCATGATTTCGTTCCCTGAAAACCTAGTTTTTCTGGAATGTATGGCCTGAAACAGGCTCGTATGCCCAAACATCAAGAATCGATCATTTCTTGGTCGAGGAGTAACATTTCCATATCCCATTTGCAACTATAATTCATTTGCCAAATAGAAGAAGGGCATGCGAAAATTGAGAGGGAAGGAATTTAACGGAGATCCAGATCCGGGATGTATTTTCCGGAACCGGTCGACCCCCCATGGAAGAAACCCGTTTGAGGCAGCACAGGCTTGAAAAAGGAGTATAAAACATATGCAAACAAACTTACAGAAAAGAAACCTCATTTGTATGTTTTTGCCGATGCTTGTGGCCATTTTCTTCAACGCCGCACCTTGCTTGGGAGTTCAGAAACACCAACCTTCCGGCCCTGGAGATGTTTTGATTGTCTCAGGGACAATTACCAATGCTCAGGGCAAAGGGGTCAATGAAGCTGTCATCGATTTTTTCATAGACGGGAAGAAGATAGAGATTGAAGAGAAACTCTCCTCCGAAAATAGGGGGACCTATAAGGCCAGCCTTTATCTGCCGAAGGGAACCTTGTCAGTCGCCAATGTAACCATGGATGTAAAAAAGCCGTGCTATGAGGAGTCAGGTTCTGTCCCGCTTGCCAACATAATCAAAGAGAAAAGCGACGGGAAAGGGTCCACTTTCTATCTGGCGCATCACAACGTTGTACTGAAAAGAATCATCGGTCCGGCCTTCTGGATAGCCACATCCGTCCTGATTCTTGTCTACGGCCTCATTGCCTTCGAGGTCATGCACAGGACACTTGCCGCTTTCCTAGGGGCCGCAACGCTCCTGTTTGTGAGCTATACAGCAGGGACATACCATCCCGGATACATGATTCTCTCCTTTGAACATGCCGTCCATGCCATGGATATGAATGTTATTTTCCTGCTCATGTCCATGATGATGATCGTGGGGGTTTTAAAAAAGACCGGTCTCTTTCAGTGGCTGGCCTTTAAATCCTACCAGCTGGCCAGGGGCAATGTCTTCGCCCTTTCCGTAATCCTTATGTTCATAACGGCCGTCACCTCGGCCTTTCTGGACAATGTGACCACCATGATCCTGATCATCCCGGTCACCATGAATATTGCCTTCGTGCTCAAGATCAATCCCTTGACCCTGCTCATGCCCGAGGTCTTCGCCTCCAATGTGGGGGGAACCGCCACCCTCATCGGGGATCCTCCCAACATTATGATCGGGTCCTATGCCAAATTGACCTTTCTCGATTTTGCGCAGAACCTGGGGCTCATCTGCCTTATCTCGCTCGCCGTGAGCATCGTCTATTTCGTTTACTGGTATAAGAAGGATTATCTCAAGGCCCAGGTGGTGGATGTGGTGAAAATAATCGGGGAACTGAAAGAGACCTACCGGATCACCAACAAGACTCTCCTTCTCCAGTCCGCCCTCATGCTTGGCATCACCATTTTCCTTTTCATCATCCACGGCGCTCTTCATATGGAGCCCAGCATCGCCGCCATGGTAGGAGCAGCCCTGCTCCTTGTGATCAGCCGTGTGGATATCGTGGAAATGCTGGAGCACGAAATCGAGTGGCCCACCCTCATCTTTTTCATGATGCTCTTTGTTATCGTGGCCGGCGCCGAAGAGACGGGTCTGATCCAGGTCATTGCCGACTGGGTCAACCATATGTCAAAGGGGTCCCTCGTGGTGGCGGTTGTAGTGATCCTCTGGGTATCGGCTCTGGCCTCGGCCATCATCGACAACATCCCCTTCACGGCCACCATGCTCCCCATCGTGGCCTATCTGAACGAGGTGGTACCAGGCGCCGAAAGTGGGGTTTTGTGGTGGGCCCTGGCCCTGGGGGCATGTCTGGGCGGCAACGGAACCATGATCGGCGCCAGCGCCAATGTGGTCACCGTGGGCATTGCCGAAGCCCAAGGCTACCGCATATCGTTCATGGAATATATGAAAATCGCCTTCGTTCCCATGATCATCAGCATCGTGCTTTCCACCATCTGGCTGCTTTTCGTGGCCATGTGAGATTCATGGGTAACCGGCAAAAAATTTTCCCCAACTGGTGTTCGCCTCGATGACCTCCATGATACGTCGTCCCACGAAGGGCCACCAGAATCGATCATGGTAAAGATAGGAGCCAAATATAAACGGATACACCAGTGGGGTACGGAAAATAAGCTTCTGAATACCTTTGAGGGGTCCGAACCAGATAAGATCCCCGAAGCGGCTTGCAACGTTGTCACCCACCTTGAAACCAAAATTCAGGGCAGAAATATCCTCCCCTCTTAACTCAATCTCTTCGGGTCGGCCCACGCCCAGCCCGTCTTCATGGGCCAGCTGAATATAGGCCATTTTCATGGGATCGAATCCCATAAGCTTGGCCGCTACGGCGTCAATGGCGACGGGGTCCGCACTGGCAAGGATAAGGTCTTTCTGTACCGGGATCATTGTGCGCGGACCGGCCCCATTGCCACAGAGGGTTCCATCCATGATCGTGAATATGCCCCTGTGGATTTCCCGTTGAATGACCAGCAGATCCACCAGGGTTTCGTGAATAACCGAGTGGGTGTAATGACGTCGGGTGTTGAGAAGGCCCCCGAAAGCGTTTTTCATGGAGCCGGTGGTCGTCGTGTAGATATGGCACTTTATGGTGGGTAGATGGACAATATTCTTTCCCGGAAAAAGAGAGGGGATCTTTATCCCCTCAGGATAAATCCGGTCAAGCACTCTCATCCGGCCCCTGGGCCGATAGACTTCCCACCGCGTGTCCCGGGAGAGAAAATTGTATTTTTCCGGTATGCCATACCGATGGTAAATAGGCTCTAATTTATTCAGTCGTCCACCCTTAAAGGGATCGGTAACCACCGTATTGTTGTGAACAGCCAAAAGATCCTTGAAACCGGCCTCTCTCAGCCCCCGTATTGTCCCCTCCAACTGCCAGGGGGTCGTATTCGCTGAAAGAAAAGGAAAGTGCCAGGAGATATTGTCCTTGAGGATCGTTGTAGCCTCAGGGGTTAGGGCCGCTTTCACCCCGGCGAGTTCCATCAGTTTTCCGATATCCGATAAAACCGTTTCCGGTTTTGTCCGAAGGGCTGCAACCACTGATCGCACCATGTTCAGTCTCCTTTCTCAGGCATCGTAACCTGCCGAGTCAGACCATTCTGGAGAGAATGAGCACACAAAAGATCCCCCAGAGCAAAACACTCACAAGCAAGGGAGTGTCGGACAGAATGATCTTCTCGGGAGAACCCCCTTCACTCCTTTGATAGATCAAATAGAGATAGCGAAAGATACCGTAGAGAACGAAAGGAAAGGTATAGATCAAATTTTCGGTGTGGAACTTTTCCACGGTTTCAGGGGACGTGCAATAAAGGAGATATGTCAAGAGGACACCACCGGTCGTCACACCAATCATTTGATCCAGGAGATGAGCACTGTACTGGGAGAGGACCTTTCGGTGCTTTCCCGCCTCTTCCTTTCCCAATACAAGAATTTCATGCCTGCGCTTCGAGAGGATCAAGAACATGGCAATGAGAATTGCGCAAATAATGAGCCACCTGGATACTGGCACGTCGATGGCGACAGCACCGGCAACCACCCGCAGGAAAAATCCGGCTGCCACACAAAAGACATCCAGGATGACCACATCCCTCAGCCATAAATTATAAAGGACTTGCACGCCAAGGTAGATCATCACGACAAGAAAGAATCCCATCCCGACAAAGGTGCTCCATAGTAAGGAAAGAATCAGGAGCCCCGCCGCTGTTCCCATGGCGATGGAGGGAGAAATCAATCCGGAAGCGATGGCCCGATGCCGCTTAATCGGATGACGTCGGTCTTCCTCCCGATCCAGATAATCGTTGATTAGATAGACGGCGCCCGTAAGTGCACAAAACACTGCCATCGCCTGGATGCTCGCCAACACCTTGGCCGGATCAAAAAATCGTTGTGCGAAGATCAGAGGGAGAAAAATAAACCCGTTTTTGATCCATTGACGCGGCCTCAGGGAGAGGAATAGGAGGTGAACGGTCTTCATTTGAACCTTTTCCTTAAATAAAAAATCATTATATCAATAAGAGGCGATTTTAAACAAGGTTCAAACCACTTGCCTGTCCTCAATATTTGGTGGAAGCTCCATATATTGAGGGCGCTTTTTGGAAGAGTTGAATCTTGATCCGGCCCGATGGCCTTCGGAACCATGACCCAGTACTTCTACATCCTCTTTAAGGTACTCGGGAAGAAAGTGGATCGTTCCTGGCCGGGGTGATACCTTCGGATGAAAGTCTTGACCACTCCCCCCCCAAATAACGTAGTCTTATTTAAAGCAAAAGTATCATCATTACTTAACATGCATTCAGTTTATATTGAATTTTAGGCTGATGGGAACTGCAGTCACTTAAGGGGATTATATGTGGTTGGTGTGAGGCATTAGAGATTCGGATGGATTCGAAGGACTTAAAGGTGAAGGGAAATCAGTGAGCGTCCGAATTCAGGCGAAAAGCTGAAGAAAAGTTGAAAGAAGGGGCCGGCAGTAGCGCATATCCCTTCGAAGTCCCGCCCGAAAGGATGGCGAGTCTTATACAGGAGCTTCAGATCCAGCATATTGAATTGGAAATGCAGAACGATGAACTCCGCCGCGTTAAAGGGGCATTGGAAAAGACACGGGACAAATATTCTCATTTGTATGATTTTTCGCCGGTCGGCTATGTTACGCTGACTGAAAAGGGAATCATCGTTGAGAGCAATCTGCCCCTTTCTTCCATGCTTGGTGTAGAGCGGACCACTTTAATCGGAAAGCCTTTCACTCGTTCCGTTCTTGGTGAGGACCAGGATGTTTTCTACAAACTTCGACATCGCCTTCTGGAAACAGAAGAATCCCAGTCCTGTGAGCTGCGCCTTGTAAAAAAAGACGGACATGCGTTTTTTGCCAATTTGGAATGTATGGTTGTAAAAAACAGGGACGACGATTCCAGGTTCATCAGGGGGGCGGTGAGTAATATCACCGAACGGCACCTTATCGCTGAGGCCTTACAGGAAGCCAACGACGACCTGGAACAGCGGGTTGAGGAACGGACGGTTGAACTTTTGACGGCTTTTTCCGAAATTAAAAAGCTGAAGAACCAACTCGAGGCAGAGAATATTTACTTTCGTCAAGAAAGAAAAATGAAACAATCAGCTGACCTGATTTTAGGCAGAGCGATGGTCTCAAACATGTTCTCTTTCGGGCGGAGCAGGTGGCTCCTACGAACACGACGGTCCTCATCCTTGGGGAAACCGGTACTGGAAAGGAGTTGGTCGCCGCCGCCATCCACAACATGAGCCCCCGCAAGGATCGCCCCCTTGATTACCGTCAATTGTGCCGCTCTGCCGGCCAATTTAATAGAGAGTGAGCTGTTCGGCCGGGAGAAGGGGGCCTTTACCGGGGCCGATAGGCGGCAGATAGGGCGGTTTGAGGTAGCGCACGGATACACCCTTTGCCTGGACGAGATCGGGGAACTGCCGCTGGAGCTGCAGGCCAAACTGCTCCGGGTGATCCAACATAACGAATTTGAGCGCCTGGGTTCGTCTCAGACCATCAAAGTCGATGTGCGGATTGTGGCAACGACCAATCGAAACCTTGAAGAAGAAATCCAAAAGGGTCGATTCAGGCAGGACCTTTACTATCGGCTCAACATCTTCCCCATCACGGTCCCTCCATTGCGGCAGCGGAAAGAAGATATTCCTTTGTTGGCCCAGGCCTTCGCAGAGCGATATGCCAGGAAAATGGGGAAACAGATCACGTCAATTCGGAAAGAGGCCATGAAAGCCCTGCAGGATTACCGGTGGCCCGGGAACATCCGGGAGCTGGAAAGCACCATTGAACGGGCCGTGATTTTGTGCTCCGGGCCGGTCCTGTACCTGGCGGATAAGCTGGCGATTTCATCTCCTCCCTTGTCATCCGGTATGAGAACTCTGGAAGAAACGGAGCAACACCAGATCCTTAAGACCCTCTTGGAAACCCAATGGCGCATTGAGGGAAAGGACGGAACCGCGGATATCCTGGGTCTCAACCCGAGTACCTTGAGAGCCAGGATGCATAAGCTTGGAATTGTCCATGAACAGACCAAAAAGCCGGATTAAGACTCCGACTCCTCCCCAACTCCCCCCTCAATATATGGAGGTTCCACCAAATATTGAGGCGCAGCATATCCATTCAAACTTTCCTACACTTCTTTCCATTTGACCTAATGATTTGTTTTTCAAGGACAATTAAAAAATCATCCCTCTTTTTCGGTTCTTGGCAAGATAGTTGCAAATAATATTTACATGATCCTGGTTACCATGCAAATGAGGTTCTTGCGGAGAAGCGCAAGGAACTTTCTCAGACAATCGCGTTACTGATCGGCTCCATAAAGACCGAGAAAGGATGCCTGAGGTGCGACTTCTGCCGGAGTATGGAGGATGGAAATCGCTTCTTTCTTTTTGAAGAATGGGACACCCGGGAAGACTTTGACAGCCACCTGAATTCGCTGTGCTTTACTGTACTTCGAGGGACACTGAACCTCCTCCAGGAGCCTTATGGAATGGTGTTTTACACCATAAGCCGGCCGGAAGCCATGAGTTGAATGGAACTGATTCCTAATAGAAAAAACCGGAACACAAGCAATGGAGGCACACATTCGTGGGTGAAGACAATATAGATTTCCGTATTTCAATTATTAGAAAGGCGACGATGAACCCAACTGTTGTTGATGGATTCCAAGCGGTGTCCCTTCCTGTAAAGGCACAGGCTCTTCCTAAGTTTCCGAAAACCGGCGGTGTTGCCGCATCCCCATCTTCATCTAATATCCCTGTTACTATCTCTAAATATCGCATCAAGGATCCCGCCGCAAAAATCCTGATCCTTATCTGCGCGACGCTGATTCTCGGTGTTGGGTTCATGCAGAAAAGCTTTGAACCCATCATCCTTTCAAGCGTATGGGGAAGAATTCTGTTCATCACTTTCCAGGCTGTGCTGATCATATTCTTTCTGACCCTGATCTGGCGGGTGGCGTTGCTTATGAAATACCGGCCGGCGCCCCTTTTTCCCGATGAAAAACTACCCACCTGCGGCGTGATTGTGCCGGCCTATAACGAAGGTTGTCAGGTGCTGGAGACCCTTCGGAGCATCGCCCATAGCGACTATCCCATGGAAAAACTGAAAATCGTCGTTATTGATGATGGCAGCAAGGATGACACGTGGCGCTGGATTCAGCAGGCGGTGCGGGAAATGCCTTCCCGCATCATGCCCATCCGTCTACCCGAAAACCAGGGGAAACGAAGCGCTCTTCACGCCGGTTTCAAGCAATGTAAAAGCGATATTCTTGTCACCATCGACAGCGATTCCATTGTTGAACCTAGAACCATCAGATGCATGGTTGCCCCTTTTATTCAGAACCCCAATGTGGGCGCGGTGGCCGGAAATGTAAGAATCCTCAATCGAAATGAGGGGCTCATTCCCAAGATGCTGGATGTCAGTTTCGCTTTTTCCTTTGATTTTCTAAGGGCAAGTCAGAGCATGGTGAACACGGTCATGTGCACCCCGGGGGCCTTGTCGGCTTATCGAAGCGATCTGGTAAGAGCAGTATTGCCCCAGTGGGTCAACCAGAAATTTATGGGACGACCGGCCAACATCGGCGAGGACCGAGCCATGACCAATATGATTCTGAAGCTGGGGTATCATGTTCATTTTCAAAGCACGGCCATGGTGTATACCAATGCACCCACCGGATATCAGACACTGTGTAAAATGTTTCTTCGCTGGGCACGGAGCAACATTCGCGAAACCCTCGTGATGACCCGGTTCGTGTTTACCCGTTTTCGCCAGGGTCCCATGCTGGGGGCGCGCATCAACTTGTTGTTGAGTCTCATGACACTGACGCTTGGCCAGTTCATGAAACTGGTCCTTCTGGGATTGCTTGTTTATCTGCCTGAAATGTTCGGTATGCGGATGCTCTTCGGCGCGGTGCTGACAGGCATCCTGCCGGCGGCGTTTTTCATTTACCGCTATCGCAACAGTGATGCCCTGTGGGCTTTTGCCTATGGTATATTCTCGGTGGCGGGTTTGTCATGGATCGCCCTTTACGCAGCGATTACGCCTCAAAAGACGGGCTGGCTGACCAGAGACCTTTCGCCCGGCATGACTCATCCGTTGCCCTTTGCGCCAAGGGTTCTGGAGAATTCGCCCATGATCCTCAAAAAAGCAGCATATAAAGAGCTTTTTTGAGAACTTCCGGTTCCTGTCCTAACCCTCTACAAAAGCGATTTGGAGTAGATGGCTTTGCCGTCCCCGGCGGAATAGAAATCCTTGAGAACCGCAGCCAACCGATACCCGCAACTTTCGTAGAAGTGGCGGGTGCTGTTGTATTGCACCGGTTGTGAAGTGTCCAGGTAGATCTGAGTGCCGCCGGATTCTTTGATCCGTTTTTCGGCTTCCATGATCAAGCACCCGCCCAGTCCCAGTTCCTGAAAATCGGGATGCACCGCGATCCAGTACAGGTCGTAGCTGGATGATGTGCAGGGGATCGGCCCGAAGCAGGTGTATCCGACCAGACGTCCATAGTGATCGGCAATGACGAATTCATAACCGCTCTCGGGCTCTTTGGCTATTCGCTCGGCAACCAGTTCCCCGGCCACGTCTACTTCTTCGGGCGAAAAGAAGCCGGTGATCTCAACCAGATTACGGATGCGTTCAACGTCAAGGGGCGCGGGTTCGTCCAAGAATACGACATCCTGCAACCTCTCCTTAAACTCCTTCTTGCCAAGTGACCATGTGTCAACGGGTTCGGCTGGTGGATGATTTGCGTCTGTGATGATGCGTTCGACGGCTTCGGCATAGGGAATGCCGGCTCGTTCAAGTGCTGCCGCAAAACCGGCATCAGGCGAGAGGCAAGGGTTGGCATTGACCTCCAGAACCCATGGATTTCCCGTGCGGTCCACGCGGAAGTCCACCCGGGCATAGCCGGACAGCCCAAAATGATTCCAGCATCGAGTCGCCAGGGCCTTCAGTTTTTCAAAATGATCTGATCAGATTCGTCGAAATCGAAACTGCGGGGCGTATGGTGGTATTCATAAGTTGTATCATCCCACTTGGCCCGGTAGTCGACGATACGCGGCATGTCTTCTGTGTAGTCCTCAAACAGAATTTCCGCCCGCGGCAGTACGTTGGGGCCGCCGGGCTCCGCCGGCAGCGACAGATTGAATTCGCGGCCCTCGATAAAACGCTCGGCAAAACAGTCGCCGCCTAAAAGTGCCGCTTTCGATTGCATCATGGAACGAAGAAGCGCTTTGGACGTTGAATGGACCAGGCTATCACACCCCAAACCGATGGAGGCATGCTCCCATACGGACTTGATGATCCATGGCCCACTATCACGAAAATTATCGGGTCCTTGACAGCCGTCTTCGGGACCTGCGCCTATCCATTGGGGAGAGGGGATGCCGGCGGCAGCCATCCATTGCTTTGCCACCACCTTGTTGGAGGTGAGCATCATGGCTTCGGCCCGTGCGCCGGTGTGGGGCATGGCCATCAGTATACGCCTCCCTGATCCGGATAAACCGGACCCGTGGTGCAGGGTTGTGGATACCGGAAAAGCCCACCTTCATAATTGTGCAGCAACAGCGCATCCTTTTCATGGCCGGCCACATAATCGGGCATCAACGGGATTTTTCCGCCGCCGCCGGGGGCGTCCACCACATAAGTGGGCACGGCGTAGCCGCTGGTAAACCCGCGAAGACCCCGAATGATCTCCAGACCCTTTTCAATGGGTGTTCGAAAATGAGCCGATCCGGTAATGGGATCGCATTGGTAAAGATAGTAGGGACGGACCCTCATCTTGAGCAACTGGTGCATGAGACGACGCATGGTTTCCACATCGTCGTTGATTCCCTTCAGCAGAACCGTCTGCGAACCCAGCGGGATGCCTGCATCGGCCAACATGGTGCAGGCACGATATGCTTCGGGTGTACACTCGTCCGGATGGGTGAAATGGAGGCTCATAAACAATGGATGATACCGCCGCAGCATACGGACCAGTTGTGGGGTAATGCGCTGGGGCAGCACCGCCGGCACCTTGGTCCCGATTCGTATAATTTCAACGTGGGGTATTTGCCGCAGCCGCGAAAGAACCCAGGACAGCTTTTCTTCTCCAAGCATCAACGGGTCTCCGCCGGACAACAGCACGTCCCGGATCGACGGGGTGTTGCTGATGTACTCTAAGGCGCGATCCAGCCGTTTTCGGCCGGGATATATAGCGCCGTGACCCACCATTCGGGAGCGGGTGCAGTACCGGCAATAGGTGGAGCAAAAATCGAGAAGCAATAGGAGCACGCGGTCCGGGTATCGGTGAACCAGTCCCGGTAACTGACTCTGAGCATCCTCATTCAGGGGATCATCGGCTTCGCCTTTTCCGTGTATCGTTTCAAAAATGGTGGGGATGACGCTTCGGCGAATCGGCTGGCCCGGATCATCAGAAGACACCAGGCTCATGTAGTAGGGGGTGATGCCCAGGGGCAGCGTGGTGGGAGACCGGGTGAATGCGAGACGTTCATCTTCGGAAAGCGAAATCATCGATTCCAACTGCGAAAGGGTTTGAATGCGGTGAGTGGTCTGCCAACGCCAGTCGTTCCAGAGCCTGGAGGTTACACCGGGAAAGTATTTCTTGCTGAAAGTTCTTATAGTTGGATCGATAAATCCGGAATGGTGCTTGGAAAGCCGAACAACGCGTCCGGTGGCTTGAGGAGGTAAAACGACAATGGGGATAGCCTCACACGGACCGGGGTCTGGAGGCTCTTCGTCTCCCTCATCACTTGCCTGCGGGAGCGAGGTCGTCAACTGTTCTATGGTAGTCATAAATGCGCTCATAATGGTAGTTTTCCTTTTACCATGAAAATCTCTTGGGGCAAAAACAAACCCCTCCATTACCGCTAAAAAACGCTAGCAGTTACTTGTGATAGATCCTACTTTGCTTTACAGTTCTTATGCCTCTGCTGGCAAATAGCCATATTTGTTCAATGCTCTGAGCCATCTTGGGGCATTGCGTCGAACAGTTAATGCTTCGTAGTCGATCCCCGGGTCCCAATAAGGTTGGTTGTTTTTGAGCATGGAATAAATGACCCGAAGGATTTTGTGCCCAAGGGCGATTATCGTACGCTTGTGTCCCCGACGTATCACAAGACTCTGATATTTGCCCTTGAACTGACTGTTTGTTTTGCGTGCGGCGTTCGCAACTTCGCACAATACTCGACGAACACTCCTGTTGCCTTTTCGAGCACGGCCATTTTTGCGTTTACCAGCGCTTTCATTGTTTCCCGGACACATTCCCGCCCATGAGGCCAGGTGCCCGGAGCTGCCAAATTGCTCCATATCGGTTCCAATCTCAATGAGCAGCATAACCGAACTGAATTTATCCACACCCGGTAAGGTTTGGAGAATGCCCCATTGTTCTTGATAAGGGGTCATTGCTTTGAACAAATAGTCGTCCATTTCCTTTATTTCATTTTCCAGTGACCGAATGTGAGCATGTACTTTCCGGAGCAAGAATCTGTGTCGTTCGCTGATTGATTCTGACAGAGAATCACTCAGTTCTTCCATTTTCGCCTTCAAACGACCGCGAGCGCACTGAACAAGCTCCTTAACGGGTTTGTTCTCGATCAAGCCTGCAACCATCTCTCTGGCGGAAACGCCATTGATGTCGCTTACAACACCGCCCAAACGAATACCCGCGTCATCAAGAATTTTGTGCAACCTGTTTTTTTCGCCGGCCAACATGCCATGAAGCTTCATCCTGTGGCGGCCAATCAGCCGCAATTCACGCAAATCCTTAGGCGGGATAAAACTCGGTTTCAGTAGGCCGGCTCTTGCAAGTGTCGCTAACCACTCACTGTCCATAACATCGGTTTTGCGGCCCGGAACGTTCTTGACGTGGCGAGCGTTCACCACGTACGTTTTGATGGCCGCTTTTTCAAGGGTTTCAAAAATGCTTTTCCAGAAAATCCCGGTACTCTCCATAACAACCAGTTCAATACCGCAACGCGTTAACCACCGAGCCAGCTGCCGGCGATGCTTTCGGAATGTGCCAAATTCTCTGGTTTCTTTGCGGGTTACGCCATCCTCATGCGTTAAAAGTACCGTAGCGACAATGACCATTTTATGAACATCAAGCCCAGCTACCCGCTTTACAATCGGTTCGAGCATAGTTTGATCCTCCATAGTCAAATATTTTGGAAGAATGAGCGGGGGAGGACTTTCGGGTGATCCATAGATCCGAATCGGAAATAGGTCTTTTTACCATGCGTTCAATACACACCGGAATGCGTATGAAACAATCGGGGGTACATGCCGAAAATCTCCGGATCAGTTTAGCTCCCGGGGTTTTACCCACCATAAAATAACTCGATCTCGATTTCCCCTTGCTCATTCGCCTAAATGACTATGATAAGCATCAAACCATTTTCATGCTCGGGGGTGACACAGTCTCCTTCCTGTCATGAGGGTTTAGCGTAAAGATCATTGGGCTCAAATCCGAAACACCTTACGGAACAGGGTGTTGTCGGTGCTCTGAAATGGGCTATTTTTTCGTCTCTTATGGTGATCAGACTTAATGGTATTGTCTTGCAAACAGCTTGCCAACACGCCAAAGAATATTGGAAGCGTGGAATATTCTTTTGATAACAGCATATTATATTAATGAAAGAGAACAGCGTAAAGATATTGAAAGACTTGTTTGGCCTCCATATATGGAGGTTCCACCAAATATTGAGGGTAGGTAGACGGTTCGACCTTGCAACGATTTCTCGTTATTTGGCCTAACATTTTGTTCTTAAAGGATAATTACAAACCTGCCACTTTTTTCGATTCTTGGCAGGATAGTTGCAAATACTATTTTAAGGTGAAGGCAGGCCGTATTTTTGCCATCGCCCCTATTTGCATAAACGCCTAAAAAGGAGATTAAAAGCTTGGAATCGAGTCTTCCTGGTTTGCCAAGAACATTTTACCTGATGGAATTTATCCCAAAGGAAGCTTCCGAGGATCAGTGGGATGCCTATTTCACCCTTTCGGAAACAATTTTTCGTGAGTTTAAACAAAAAGGGCGTCTGCCTGATCGTGCTGTAATGAGGCGACTTTTCCTGTCTCCCAACCCACTCTATTCAGTAAGAAGATGGATGGTGTTTGATAAAGCCAAAAGGGCTGCCGCTTTTGCTTCTATTTCCTATGATGCGGAAATATCCCCGGATTACGACAGCAATCGGCATCTCTGCCAGATTCATATTTCGGTTGTTCCTGCCTACCGAAGGAGAAAGATTGCAACGGTCCTGCTGAAACACCTGGTGGAAAAAGCGAGACTTCTGGAAAAAACCACCCTTATGACGGAGGTGGATAACCCCTTGGGACTTGAATTTCGGAAACAGCTTCGGGGCGAACTGGTCCATGAAGAAATTCAATACAGACTGGACATGGAGGATGTGAACTGGCAGGTGGTGGACAAATGGCTTCAGAGAGGCAGGACGAAACACCGGGACACGAAAATAGAGTTTTTTCGAGAATGCCCTGAGAAGGATATCGAAGAATTCAGCCGGGTCTACACGGAAATCATAAACCAGCGCCCCACCGGTGATATGGGGGAAGAACTCATTACAACGCCGGAATCCAGGAGGATTGAGGAGCGCAATTTAAAGAAAAGAGGCATTCAATGGTACACAATGATCAGCCGTGAGCATGATGGCAAAATCAGCGGATTGACGGACATCATGTACCATCCCGAAGAGCCCCATCGGATGAATCAGTATTTCACGGGCATTCTGGTGAAGTACCGTAAAAGGGGGCTGGCCAAACGCCTGAAAGCTGAAATGCTTGCAGTCATCAAAAACAAGTTCCCGGAGGTGGAATACATTACCACCAGCACGGCAAGAAACAATCGGCCCATGCAGGCGATCAACAAGGAATTGGGGTTTCGCCCTATCAAGACCTGTTTTATGTTCCAATGGACCCGGCGGGAGTTGACGAAGCAAACCAATGGGATACTCTCAGACCATGAATTCTCATAGATCAAAAGTAGAAAATGGGTTATCGAAAGGATTGCCTCTTGTGATATGAAATTGGAGGCGCTGAAGGTCCATGATGATAGAGGTCACCGTCATGGAGGTGTCATCCGTAAGCCACGGGTGAGAAAAGCGTTTGCGACAGATGGGATGCTCTTCATCCGCGCGATCTCTCAAGATGTCTTTCATGGATTGTATGGAAGGATCATCGAGCATTCGCAACAACTCCTTGGCTCGACGATACCGCCCCATGGTATTGGGAAATAGTTTGAGATCGTAATCCACTTTCGTCAGGAAATGGTTCGTGTGAGCAAAGAGGTCTTCCACCGGGATCGAAAAGACTTCATCGCCCCCGATTTCGAGGTCTTCAACTTTTCCGGTCTGATCTGCTATCAGGATATTTCCGACTTTTCCCATCAGATGGGGCTCGATCAGAGAGAGTGCCTCTTCCATGGTCTTGCTGTCAAGGATGGTCCTTAATATGACATGCAGCGGAATCCCGTATGGCTGGTACTCCTCGATGCTCATGAAATTCAGACAGACACCGAGACCGCAGTGATTCATTCCGATTTTGCCGATCATCCCGGGTTCGGTCATGGTGATGATCCGATGGCCATCCTCCTTTTTAATATCCAGAATGACCGCCAGTTCCTCCACTTCCAGATCCCAATCCCAATTCTGGCCGATCAGTTTCTCTTTCCTGAAAGCCAGTGTGGTGCATTCCATGGGGTTCAGGTTTAAAAGCTCGGTACGGCCATTTAAGGCATAAATCCATAGGGGTTCGGCTTCCGCGGCTTGGGCCATTGCTTCAATTTCAAGGTACAGATCCTCCTGGAAAGCCTTGGTGGCGTGCCTGAATTCCTTGGCAATTCTTAAGATCTCCTCTTCAGGGATGAGGAATTGTTTTTTGTAAAACTCGATCGTTTTGTGAATTCGCTCTTTTAGCAGTTGTCCCTGCTGTCGGCCGCGATCTTCAGGCCCGCCTTGGATTTTAATCACAGGAAAGTATCGGTCCATGGTTTTATGCTTTCTCGGATATGTCAATTAATTTAGGGGCAGTTACCACCGCCGGATGGCATAAAAGGCTTTAAGAGAATCATTTGGCACATCTTTTTTTTCCTGACATACAATTTTATTTCCCCTGATGCGCAAAATTGCTTGGAACCTTTACATGCAGGCTGAATTTTACGCAAGGAAATAATGTGTGTACTCAATTGGCCCCTTTATACCGCGGAACTCTGGATAATCTTTATTATACCTTGACGGACGAGCATTATCGCGATGGAAGCAAGAAGCAGGCTGGTGATTTTGGACAGGATTCTGAGACCGGCGGTTCCCAGCATGCGGGATATGAAATCCGCGAAACGGAAAATGGCCACGGCGATGAAGAGGTTGGTCAATAAGGCTACAGCGGTTACTGCCAATGTGTACATATTGGCCAACAACACGGAAATGGTGAACACGGCGGGCCCTACGATTAACGGAATACCCAGCGGTACGGCTCCCAGCGTTTTTACGTCCACACGCCTTCGCTTTTTCTCTCCGGTCAATAAATCCATCAGAGATATTGCGAAAAGCAGGATACCTCCTGCAACCATAAAATCATTCACCGTGATGCCCAAAAGTCGCATGAGGGCGGGGCCTCCCAGCAGAAACGCAAGGGACACCGCGGATGCGGTTATGAAAAATTGAACCAGGACATGGTGGCGTTTTGGAAAGGGGACGTCTTTAATAAGTCCCATATAAAGCGGTAGAACGCCCAAAGGATCCATCGCCACAAAAAGAGGAACAAAACAGAGCCAGAAATTTTTCATTTTCCAATAAACCTCGTTTCGGGTTCAAAACGCGATAAAGGCTTGTCCGCGGCAATTCCGGCTTCTTTCCAGGCCACCCGCGAGAAAATTGTGACAGGAAAACCGTTTTGTGGAAGAGACCGTGGATCCTAATCAGTTCTTAAGGTCGGCGCTTCTTCAAATCGATTCTCACCTCATAAGTCTCTTCTCCAGGGTCGCTGCAGATTTCAAAACCGAGTTTTTGGGCCAGCTTCACCATTTGACGGTTCTGGGGTAGAATCGTTCCCCAGACGGCCTCCAGGGACTGTTTCTCGGCGATTAAGAGCAGGTGTTTCATGAGGCTTGCACCGATCCCTTTTCCCTGCCAGGCATCACTTACCACCACGGCGAACTCCGCTTCCATGCCGCCCGGTTTTCGCATGAGCCGGGATACGCCCAGTATCTTTTCCTCTGATTCTGACGCATCCATTGCCACCAAGGCCATATCCTGGTCGTAATCGATTTGGGTAAAGACCACCAGCATCTTGTGGGAAAGGTTTTTCAGGGGTGAAAAAAACCGGTAATAGATGCTTTCCTCCGACAGGGAATTAAAGAGTTCCAGGAGAAGGGGAGCGTCTTCCGGCTTGATTGGGCGAACAAACAGCTTCATGCCGTCAGGGGTGACTGAGGTGATTTCGTACTGATTGGGATAGGGGCTGATTACCAGATGATGAGGGCTCAGCACCTTCGAAGGTTTGATAAGGACGCGCCCGTCTATTGCGCAGACGCCGTCGGCACTCAAAATCATGGGGTTGATATCCAATTCCACGATCTCCGGAAAATCGGAAACCAATTGAGCAAGGCGAATCAGGGTCTCTTCCAGGAGATCCAGCCTCGCGGGGGGTCGGTTTCGATACCCTTTCAGCATCCTGTAAACCTTGGTGCTTTCCATGAGGCGTCGGGCCAGCAGCCGGTTCAAGGGGGGGAGGGCAATGGCTTGGTCTTTCAGGATTTCGGTCATGATGCCGCCCATACCGAAAAGGATGACCGGGCCGAAAAGAGGATCCCGCTTGCTGCCCAGGATCACCTCATAGTCGTATTGAGTGGCCATGGGCTGGATGGAAACACCCAGGATTTCAGCTTTCGGATCATAGGCCTGAGCATTTGACAGAATTTTCCGCCAGGCGTTTTGAACATCCCTTTCGGAACGAAGATTTAACTGCACCCCGCCCGCATCGGATTTGTGGGGAATGTCCCTTGAATGAATCTTCATGGCTACCGGATACCCCAAGTCCCGGGCCAGCAAGATGGCCTGACCTTCACTTTCGGCAAATTCCGTGGGATTCACCGATATACCGTAGGCCTTGAACAGGGCCTTTGATTCCACTTCCGTGAGAAGCGCTCCGTCGCCTTTAAGCGCCTTTTCCACGATCTCTCGGGCTTTTTCTCTCTCAAAATTGATCGCATGGGGCGTTCGGGGTGGAATCTCCTGAAGCAGCTCCAGGTTGCGCTTGTACGCATACATATGAACAAATGCTGCAACGGCCCTTTCCGGCGTATCGTAGGTGGGGATTCCTTCCCGGTTGAGAATGTTCCGGCCCTCTTCAACACTTTCTCCTCCCATCCAGACGGCGAAAATGGGTGGGCAGGGTCTGGAACGGATCAGGTCGGAAACGGCCTTTGCCACGGCGGTTCCGCTGCTCAGGGCCTGGGGCACGAATATGATGACCAAGGCGAAGATCTCCCGGGCGGAAAGACAAACATCCATGGCGCCTTTCCACCGTTCCGGGGAGGCGTCTCCTAAAATGTCCACGGGATTGGAACGGCTCCAGAAGGGGGGCAGGATGTGGTTGAGTTTCTGAAGGGTTTCCGGGGAGAGGGAGACCGGCTGCATGTGGTGAGCGGACAGGGCGTCGGCCGCCATGACCCCGGGACCGCCGCCGTTGGTGATGATGCCCAGGCCGGGCCCTGCGGGAAGAGGCTGTTTGGCCATCAATTCCGCGCAGTCGAACAGCTCGCTGATGGTGTCCACCCGCTGAATGCCGGCCCGTTTAAAGGCCGCATCATAGATCACATCCTCGCCCGCGAGGGCACCGGTGTGCGAGGATGCGGCGGCGGCCCCAGCCCTGGAACGTCCCGATTTGAGAAGGACGATGGGTTTGACTCTGGATATGGCGCGGGCCGCACTCATGAACTTCCTGACGTTGGTCAGGCTTTCCATATACAGAACAATGCTTTTTACCCTGGGATCGTTTCCCAGGTAGTTGATGAGATCGCCGAAGTCCACGTCCAGCATGGAACCGATGCTCACAAAATGGCTGAAGCCGATTCCCTCCTTGATGGAAAGGTCAAGGATTGCAGCACAGATGGCGCCGCTTTGGGAGACGAAAGCCAGTTTTCCGGACAACGGCATGAGGCTTGCGAAACTGGCGTTGAGCCCGGATTCGGAGGATACAATCCCGATGCAGTTGGGGCCGATGATGCGCACTTCTCCCCTGGCCGCCTCCTTCCGGATTTCGCCCTCAATCTCCCGCCCCTTTTCACCGATCTCCTTGCCCCCGGCGGACAAAACGATGACCCCGGCAATCTTTGCCTGAACGCATTCCCGAATGAGGTGGGGGACTTTCACGATGGGAGTGGCGATGACGGCAAGATCAACGGATGATCCAATATCCAGGATCGAGGCGGCGGTTTCAAGACCGCAAATGGTTTTGTGTTTGGGATTCACCGGGAAAATTCTTCCTTTGTAGCCCCCTTCCATGATATTTATCATGAGGGAATTGCCGATGCTTCCCGCCCTTTCACTGGCACCCACCACGGCCAGGGAAGTCGGATTGAAAATCTTTTCGAGATTATGGATGCTCATTTGTCCTCCTTGTGGGGATGGGTTCAAATCCCGTGGACACGGTCAATGCCATGGAATAAGTGTTATACTATCCCTAATATGTCTAAGATTTCAAGTTTCCACTTGATAGCGGAAATAGGATTGGAAGATTTCGGGTGGATATTATAGTGCCTATCATTTTTACGAAAATGAATTTAGGTGATTGCAGGATTCAAAAGCTTCGTATCGGTTTTTACTTTGATGACATTTTAGAGAATTGATCGCATATCCGGAGGACACCGCCGGAGGACTGATGATTCCCGAATATCTCGCTTTTTCCAAAAGTATGCTGGTAAGGGATGTTCTGGATGATTTACGGGAGCATGGAGAGGTTTATTCTGATTATGCAATTCAGTACGCCTATGTGGTTTCGGAAGGGGGTGAATTGCTCGGGGTGCTGCGCCTCAGGGATCTGCTGCTGGCCCCCAAGAGTAAACCGCTTACGGAGATAATGATCAAAGATCCCCAGAAAGTTCAGATGGACACTCCTTTAAAAGATCTGAAAGAATTCTTCAAACAGGTTAACTACCTTGGCGTACCGGTGGTGGATTCCAAAGAAAGGCTGTTGGGGGTGGTCCTCGCCTCAGCGGTACGGGAGGCCATGAACAGACGCAGCAACCAGATTTTTCTTCAGTTTTCGGGCATTGTGGGCGGAGAGGAATTCAGGACCATGCCGTTGTTTAAACGCTCTTCCAGGCGCCTGTCCTGGTTGAGCATCAACATCGTTTTAAATATTGTGGCCGCCAGTGTGATAGCCCTTTATCAGGATACCCTAGAGAAAGCCATCGTACTGGCCGTATTTCCGCCCATCATATCGGATATGAGCGGTTGTTTCGGAGGACTGGTTCCATTGGTTTTGCGGCGTGCCGGCGCGGATCCGGCGCTCGCGTCCGGACCATTACTGACCACCATTACCGATATGTGCGGTTTCTTTTTCGTGTTAAGCTTCGCCTCGGCACTGCTTTCCAGACTTTCGGTATAATTGATGTCTTAACTTCTATTGGGTGTTTAGCTTTTGGGGCGAGGTGGCGGAATGGGCCGATTGCTTGGGAAATGGCTGAATGTATATGAGGAAGAAACGGCGCTTTTTCTGTGGGCGGCCGTGCTGCTTTTCATCATCCACGTGGGAAACGTCCTTTTCACCAACACCGCCGAGACGGCTTTCCTTAAGCGCTACGGAGTACAGTATCTCCCCATCATGTACATGATCAATGCGGTGGTCACCTTTTTCATCATGGGGGTGCTCACGGGGATTATGGCCAGAATGCCGGACAGCCGGCTTTTGTCCTATATGCTGGTGGGGAGCGGGACCCTGGTGGGAATTCTGCGGTTTGCCATTCCCCTGGGGTACGATCTCATCTATCCGGTCCTTTTTCTGCTGAAAAGCCAGTTGGAAGTTCTCCTGGCCCTGGTCTTCTGGAACATGGCCAACGACCTTTTCACCACCCGCCAATCGAAGCGGATTTTCCCCCTGATTACCGCGGGCGGGGTAATCGGCGCCATCCTGGGGAGTTTTGCCACAAGTCCCCTGGCGAAACTGATTGCCGTGGACAACCTCCTGTTGGCCTATTTTGTTCTCTCCCTGGTGGCTGCTGTCGTGGTTCAACGAATGGGACATCGCTATCCGACGCTGCTCGTACGGGACCAAACCGGCGAGAAGAAAGGGAAGGGAAGATCGCGAACAAACATTGTTCAGGAGTTCAAGAAAATTCTACCCCTCATAAAAACATCCACCCTCGTTCAAGTGCTGATCGCCTTATCCCTCATGGCCAATATCGTGATCACCATCATTAATTATCAGTTCAACTTCGCAGTAAATCAGAGCTATGCCACGGAAGGGGGTATGATCAAATTCTTTGCGGTTTTCCGTGGATTTCTCAACACCATTAGCCTGGTAATTCTCCTTTTCGTGGGAAAACTCTATGGAAAATGGGGAATCCCCGTGGCCCTTTTGATTCACCCCTTTAATTACGTCATTGCGTTTCTCGCCCTGTTGTTCCGGTTTGACATTTATTCAGCCATGTATGCCAGGATATCCACCAACGTGCTTCGAACCACCATCAATACCCCGGCCATGGCCGTTCTCATGGGATTGTTTCATTCCTCCCAGCGCGCTGTTGTCAGACCTTTTCTCAGGGGGACCGTTGTCAGGATCGGTACCCTGATAGGATCAGGGCTCATTTTGTTTCTGGGGGGACTGTTTCATCCGCGATATCTGTCCATTATCGCCCTGATTTGCATGGGGGTGTGGCTGACTTACGATTTTATCCTCAAGAGACATTATTCCCGGATCCTTCTGAACCTTATATCCCAAAACATGATCGATTTAAAATCTCTGGAGTCGGAAGAAGCGGTTCTGGTTTTCAGAGATAAAAAAGTTCAGAAGCAGCTTCTGGAACTGTTTCTCTCCGCCAGGGGAAAGGATTGCCTGTGGTATGGGGCACTTCTGAAGGACCAGCATGTTGCCGGTTTTGACCATGCGATTCTAACGGTTTTTAAAAGAGAGGATGAGGTGACACGCATCGGCCTGCTGGATTTTCTTTCGCCCTTGGCGGGGGAACCCGCCATGGCGGTTTTCAGGGAATTGGAGGGTTCGGCCGGTCCCCGACTGGTTTTGGCCATGGCAAAGACCGCCAATCAATTTCCCCCTCACGTCAGCGGTGAGTGGAACATGGCACATTTTGGGTCCATTTCCTCACCGGAAATAAGAGGTTATGCCCTGGCAGGGCTCTATCACGGCGACCCGGTGAAATACCTGGCCGTTATTCGGCTTTTTCTCGGCTCGAAAATTCCTGAGGAGAGGCAGACAGGAGTGTTCGCGGCCGGGGAGTCTGGAAATGGATCGTTTGTGCCCCGGCTTCGGGAAATGCTCGCTATTGAAAAAGAAATTGATATCCTCTGCGCCCTTTTTCGATCCCTGGGACAGTTGAAAGATCCTCAACGTAACGAAATCCTGTTTTCCCATTTATCCCATCCTTCCGAAGAGGTTCGGCTCGCAGCCCTGGACGCTTACCATATCCAGGATGATCAGGCCCTCTCAAGGGTTATCGTCCTCATGGGAGATCCTGACTCGGAAATCCGCAAAAAGGCCCTGGAAATGATACAGAAAAGCGACTATCAAAATCCCTTGGTCCTGGTGGAATCTCTTACCTTCCCCATGCAAAAAGTGCGCGCGGGTCTTTTTCAGATTTTGGAAAAATTGAATGTCAAGGACCTGGACGTCTTCCGCTTCGCACGGTTGCAGGTTGAAAAAAGCTATGAATGTCTGGCTATCTCGGATGCCCTCGGGCGACTTCCCAAAAGTTCCCAACGGGATATTCTCATTGATTACCTGGAGGAGGAGAAAAAGATCAACGTGGAAAACGTCCTCCGTGTTCTTTCCATTCAGGATATATCAGGACAGATGCGGGTTCTCTGGAGAGGTCTTTCCTCACTGGACTCCCGCCAGCGCGCCAACAGCGTCGAGGCGCTGGCCAATGTGATAGACCCTGCTCTTGCTCGAATCCTGGTGCCGCTTCTGGATGAGATGCCGGCTCAAGATCGGCTCAAGATCGGGAAACGACATTTCTCTCTTCCCGATCCGAACCAAAGCCGCGGAGCATTGTTTTCACATCTGCTCGCCAAAGGGGACTGGGTCACGAACCTGCTCACCCTTGCGTTGATGGCGAGGGAAAGCCCCTGCGAATTGCCGCCCCGGTTGCTGCAGCCCTTTGCTCAATCGGAAAATCCCCACATTCGTTGGATGGCTGCCGCTGTGCAGCGCACTTGGGGACTTGAGGTGATCGAGGCCGGGACGGGGAAGAAAGGCCTGGATCTTTCTGAACGGATTTTTCAGCTGAGAAAGATTGCGGTTTTTGAAGGCCTTCATGTGAGCGAACTGGCCGCCATCGGTTCCATGGTTGAGGAAGTTTCTCATGCTGGGGGAGTGAAAATTTTCAGGGAAGGGGAACCTGGGGATGCCCTGTACCTGATGGTTGAAGGGGAAGTATCGGTCTCCAAGGCGAGAAGCGGCGAAAGAGATCGAGGGATAGAGATCGGTCGGATCGGCAGCGGTGAATATTTCGGCGAGATGGCTCTCCTGGAAGAGGCCCCCCGGTCGGCCAGCATTCAAACCGTTACGCCTGCCCGTTTTCTGGTCCTGCAAAAAGGGGACTTCATAGAGATCGTCCAGGAATATCCTCAGATAGCCCTTCACATATGCAAGGTCTTGAGTTCACGCATACGAAATCTTCAGCAGAAAATCAAGGACTTGGAAAAGAGAGTTTGACATGACAGATTCCAGACTGCGGTTCCCACTCTACAGCCAATTCTTCCTTCTAAATCCCAGCAGCATGAGGACACCCAAAATGAGCATCAGCAGGCAAACCGCCGGGTATCC
Organism: Desulfatiglandales bacterium; assembly: GCA_963663335.2. Lineage (GTDB taxonomy): Bacteria > Desulfobacterota > DSM-4660 > Desulfatiglandales > Desulfatiglandaceae > NaphS2. The sequence continues at coordinate 1,645,704 of CAXXLN010000003.1, forward strand.
CCAGTGCCATTCCAGTTCGGGCATGAACTTGAAATTCATGCCGTAGACACCGGCAATGAAGGTCAGCGGGATAAAGATGGTGGCAATAATGGTCAGGACCTTCATGACCTCGTTCATCCTGTTGCTGAGGTTTGAGAGATAAATGTCCAAAGTGCTGGAAATGGCGTCTCGCAGGGTTTCGATATTTTCGATGAGCTGAATGGTATGATCGTAAACGTCTCTCAGGTAGGGGGCGACGGAATCTCCTATCAATGACGATTCGGTTCTCTGCAGGGCGTTGATGGCTTCCCGAAGCGGCCAGATGGAACGGCGGAGAAAAGCCATCTCGTGCCGGAGTTCCTGGATCTCCCGAAGGTTTGAAGGATCGGGTTCCGTCAGAACCGATTCCTGCAAGATTTCGATCTTTTCACCCATATTCTCAAGAATGACAAAATAGTTGTCCACAATGGCATCCATCAGGGTATAGGCCAGGTAATCGCTTCCGGATTTTCGAATGCGCCCCTTTCCCGTATGGATACGGTCGCGTATGGGCTGAAAGACGTCCCCGTCCCGTTCCTGAAAAGAGATGACAAAGTTGCTCCCCACAATCAGGCTGAGCTGCTCAGCCTCAAACGTGTTTTCTCCGTTGGTGTGGGACAGCATTTTCAGCACGATGAAGAGATAGTCTCCCATGTCTTCCATCTTAGGACGTTGTCCCGTATGGACCACATCCTCCAGAACCAGAGGGTGGATGTCAAAGGTTTTGCCGAAGGCTTCGATGATGGCGATGTCATGAATGCCGGTGACATTCACCCACGTCACCGTGGGACTGGCTTTGAAAGGGATGCACCCTTCAACAGACAGATCAGGTTTTTCTTCAACACGATGTTCATCGTAGTCTATCAGGGATATTCGGACATCTTCAGTCCGTTTTTCCCCGACATGCACCAGGGTGCCTGGCGGCAGTCCCGCTTTTTTGGAGCTTTTCTTGGACACTCTCAAAATCGATTACCTCCGTTTATGGGGTTTAATGCCCTAACTGAAACTGCCATGATTTATTTCTATTCGTTTTCAAGGGGCTTCGGGTTCGGCGGATGTCGGTTCAATATCCACATGGAGCGGCGGCGCCTTGCCTTCTTTGGATTCACCCATGTAAACGGTTCGATGGGGAAAGGGGATTTCGATGCCGCGTTCATCAAAAGCCTGCTTCAAAAGCCGGTAAAATGCCCGCTTGATGCCCCACTGCTTGAGCGGTTTGGTTTTGAACCGCGCGCGAATTATGACGGCGGAGTCTTCAAACCGGTCCAATCCGAAAACCTCCAGGGGCTCCAGGATATTGGGTCCGTGATCCGGATCCTTTCGAAGGGTTTCGCCCAGCTCTTTCAGAATTTCAATCACTTCGTCCACGTTTTCTCGGTAGGCCACACCGATATCCATGACGGTTCGTGAAAAGACCTTGGAAAAATTGCTCAGTGAATCGATGCTGCTGTTTGAGATCACATGAAGGGTGCCGTTCATATCCCTCAGCTTAACCGTTCGGAGACCCACGGACTCCACCGAACCGCCCTTACCACCCACCATGGCCCAGTCGCCCACGCGAATGCTCTCTTCAAACAGGATGAAAAGGCCGCTGATAATGTCCTTGACCAATGTCTGAGAGCCGAAACCTACGGCTAAGCCCACAATTCCGGCGCCGGCCAGAATGGGGGTGGTGTTGACCCCCAGGCGTTCCAGTACGATGATGCCCCCCACAAATCCGGCGGCAATATTGATGGCGGTCTGAATGACGGGAATCAAGGTTTTCTGCTTCTGGCTAACCTCTTTTTTTCTGCCCCGCCGTTTTTCTTTGAGAAGATACCCGGCGACGGTATTGTTGGTCTCGATGAGGAATGCGATGATGGCCACGGTGAAGATAATGGTCAAAACTCGCAGACTGATCGTGGTGCCCATATCTGAAGTCAGGAAACTGGATACCGGAATACCCCAGATTTGACCGATAACCCCCAGAGCGACTACAAAAATGGCGATTTTCAGACCCTTTTTAATGATAAGAAGATACCGGTTTGCCTTTTGTTCCAGGCCGGGGAATCGCTTCCTGGTTTGGTCTTTGATTTGAAAAAACCGCCTGAAGGCCAGATCGAGGGCATAAAATAGAGCGAGAAGCAAAATGACGGTCAATGCCGTCCCCAGTGTTGCGCGAAAGAGGTAATCAAACCCTTTTTCGTATTTCATGACGAGGGATAAGAAAATGGCCCAGATATAACCTGTGGCAAGGATTGGCCAACAACGGATGATATTTGTAATGACCCGGCTTTTTCCTTCTCGGTTTTCGGTTTTAGTCTCTGTTTCCGGACTCTGATTATCCGTCGTAAAGAGCTTTCCATGTTTCATGCGGATTTCACGGGCCACTTGAAAAACAAAAACGGTGAGCATGAGGGGGAAAAGAAGCAAAAGGAGACCTCGCAGGTAAGAAAAATAGAGTTGGGGTTCCAGTGCCCATATAAAAGACCGGGTCACCATAAAATAGAAAAAGGCATAAAGCGCAAAACGGCGCAACCAGATCCACAAATAGTTCGCGTTTTCATCGGAGATGGGCACCAGGCGGGCGTGGGCCTCATCGGGAGCAAGCAGAACATGGAAAACCGCCATAGTCAACTGATAGAGCAACCATAGCGTAAATAGTAGAAGAATAAGGGTTCGGCCCTTCGGGAATGAAGGAAAAACGCGAAACATGGTCTCAAGCACGATAAAAAGAGCTGCAAAAGGGATCGCTTTCAGCAGAATGTATACAAAACCCCAAGCGATCTTCGTGGGAACGGTCTTCATTCGGGCTGTTGCCAAACGGATTAAATATCTGAAAGCCAAACTGAAGATGAACATCGCCAGAAGGGCCGCTGAAACGTTCAGAAAGAGAATGCGAAGGTGAGGTCGGTGTTTCGTCTCGAGAAAGAAGGTTTTGATACGCAAAAGCGTCTCGGGCAGGTCTTCCACCATCAGCCCCAGCGCGATGATTTTTTTTTGAATATCCTGAGAAATGGCGTCAATCTGATCTAAGATCAGACGAATGATGAATACATGATCACCTGTTTTGGCTGCTTTTTCGGTCTCCATGGCCTTTTTCGCTTCGAGCAGGTTTTTAAGGTTCTTGGTAAAGGCTTCCCGTTTCGTCGGGCTTTCCATAATTCCCAGGAGATCTTCAATATTATCCGCGGAGGGTCCATTGGCGAGAGACGAAAAAGGGGTTAAGAGAAACAGGATGGAAAAAAAAGTACCCACAAAAAGGCGATAATGGTGCTTGAAATGCATGGCAAAGATTCCCCAAATTAGAAACGGATGTTTTTGTTCGCCTCAAAAAGTGTTGAAATTTTACCATATTGTGGTTTTGTTGTGAAGTATCTTGCATCATCTTTTCATTTTCCGTCAGGCGCATGGGAACTGTTGACTTCCACAAACCCTTTTGCTAAAGCTCAACCGTTTACAAAAAATCGGAGGAAACAATGCAATCGGTTGTTGTCGCCGGCACCGATCCATCGGTTATACGAAAGATCAAGGAGACGCTCGGGAAAGGATTCCGCGTCACCGGCATTCAAAAAGGCCAAGAGGGCCTTCTACAGTCGGTTCGTAACAGCAAATACCATTATCTTTTTATAGATCTGGAAATCCTTCATGCGGTGGCAGCCGAATCGGCCACATCGTATAAATCGATCCTTGAATCGCTGAAAGTCGAAGGTGATTCATCTAAAATCATCATTCTGTCATCCAAAGAGCTGGCAGGAGAAGCCATCACGGCAGTCAAGGCGGGGGCTTCAGAATACCTTACCTATCCATTGGATCCCGTTGAAATTCAACATGTCCTTGAAAACATAAAGGATCAGACCAGTCTGGAATCCGAACTGGACTATCTTCGGGATCGCTTCTGGCAAACTGAAGCCTTGGAGAACATTCGAACCAGTAATGCCAATATGCGTAAGGTTTTTGAAATGATTCGTTCCGTGGCCCCGACCAAAAGTACGGTTTTGCTTTTTGGAGAAACGGGAACCGGAAAAGGCCTTCTGGCCAGGATCCTCCATACCCACAGCAACCGTCGCGACAATCAGTTCATCAGTGTTCACTGCGGCGCAATTCCTGAGACGCTGCTGGAAAGCGAACTGTTCGGCCATGAAAAAGGCGCTTTTACCGGGGCCATCCGAAAAAAGCTGGGCAAATTTGAAATGGCACATGGCGGCACAATATTCCTCGATGAAGTGGGGACGCTAACCGCTGCGGCCCAAATCAAAATGCTTCAGGTTCTTCAGGACGGCACTTTTCAGCGGGTGGGTGGGGAAGAAACCATTCGCGTGGATGTCCGTGTCATTTCGGCCACCAATGTGGCGCTCGGAGAAATGTGTCAAAAAGGCGAATTCAGAAAGGACCTTTACTATCGCTTAAATGTATTCCCCATTGAGATCCCGCCCCTCAACGCGAGGACGGAGGATATCCCCCATCTTGCCATGCTGTTTCTTAAAAAGCTGGAGACCAAAGGTCAAAAAGGGATCTTTTCCATCGGCAAACAGGTTATGGAAGGGCTTAGAACCTACCCGTGGCCGGGGAATATTCGCGAGCTTGAAAATCTGATGGAGAGGGCTTACATCCTGGGAAAAGCACCTGCCCTTTGCGAAGATGACTTTCCGGATGAAATCTCCGGTTTTGGGGAAGCTCCTTCAATTTTGCCCATCGACGCTTCCAATACATTGGCCCATATGCGGCGAACCATTGTGGAAAAGGCTGAACGGGCCTACTTGAAGGAGTTATTGACAAACTCGGCTGGAAGACTGAAGCCCGCGGCTCAGGTGGCGGGCATTACGACCCGCCAACTGCACAAATTAATGAAAAAATATGGTCTTCGAAAAGAGGACTACAAGGTTATCCCGCCCTCCGGCATACGGGAGTCGGAAGCCCCCCCTTAATATTGGCGAAAATTGTAACCGCAGGAATACAGCGTGGTATTTCGAGGATTACAATTTGAGCCTGACGCAGAAATCGGGCAAATTGGCCATTTGTGGAGGGGCACTAAATGATTTCAAGGATGTTATTACTGCTCCCGAAACTGTTGGTGCAGATCTGGTCGTTGCCCGGATCATTTTCCCATCGACCGTCCACCAGGAATCGGTATTCATATCGCCCCGGCTGAAGCACGAGGATCTTTTCCCAAATTCCGTCCGGACCTTTTTTCATGGGGTGTTTTTTCTCATTCCATTGATTGAAATCACCCATCAGCAAGACGGTTTTTGCATTGGGCGCTTCAATATTCAAAGTCACCCGTTTACGTTTGATCGGGGGCTTCGCCCCGGTGTTCTTCTTTTTTGGTGCCATTTCAAACCTCCCTTTCCGCCAAGCGGAAATCTAAGAAGATTTTCCATTAAAGCATTTGTTATTCCTTTGTCAAACGAATAAACGGGCTAAATCATTTTTGGTGATGGTCTCTCTGTGAAAACAGGGAGGAATGTCTTCTTTCCCCGCAATACCCAAAATACCCGGGCCTACATTTGCCTGAAAAGATGCATATGGGCCTGGCTTACGCTGAGGGTGTCCGACATGTTCCTGAGCCTCAGCACGCCTTTTCCCGTGAGGGAACGGCTCACGCCGGCGACGCAACTGACATTCACGATGGTCCCCCTGTGGATTTGCCAAAAGTGTTGGGAATCCAGCTCCCTGATTAACGTTTTTATGGGCTTTCGAATCAGGTATTCATCCGTTTCCGTTCTCACAACCGTATATTTGTCGCCGGCTTTGAAGTAAAAGATTTCATCCACCGAAATTAGCTGAAGGCTGTCTCCCCGTTGAACCCGAACCCATCGTAGAGGGCGGGCGGCCTGATGATTTTTGAGCTCCGTTAATACCCGTTCCACCCCTTTCAGGTTTTCAAATGTATCGGAAAAAGGGGCTGTCAACGTTCGTTTCAGCCTTTCAACGGTTTTTGCAAGCCTCTCGGGTGTCACCGGTTTCAGTAAATAATCGATGGCCTCATTTTCAAAAGCCTTTACAGCGTATTCATCGTAGGCGGTGACAAAGACCGCCCGGCACGCCCCTGGGATCTTACGGGCCACATCCAATCCTGAAAGGCCTGGCATTCGAATATCGAGAAAGGCGATGTGCGGTTTATACTGTTCAATGAGCGCCACGGCATCCACCCCGTTTCGGGCTTCGCCCACGATTCGCAGTTCGGGCCAGGCCTTTTTAAGTTGGGAGTGTAAGTGCTCCCGCAACACCTTTTCGTCTTCAGCAATAATGGCCTTGATATCATCCATTGGGAATTTCGATGGTTGCTTTGAGTCCGTTGGGGCGGTTTTCTTCCAGAATCAGCTTTCCGCTTTTTCCGTACAGGGAACGGAGACGATCTCGAATGTTTGTCAAACCGACGCCCCCATTGCCGCTTACATTCAGTCCTCGACCCGTATCGGCCACGGTTATCCGGATATGGTGTTGGTCCCTTTCCACTGTGACGGTCACCAGACCCCCTTCAACATTGGGTTCCAGCCCGTGCTTAAGTGCGTTTTCCACCAGAGGCTGGACCAGCATAGGGGGTATCGGCTTTTCTTTCAAGTCCTCATTAGATTGGATGCGGTATCGCAGCCGATGCCCCATTCGTATCCGGCAGATGTCCAGGTAGGCGCGGACCATCTCCATTTCCTGGCCGATGGTGGCGCTCTTTGCTCTGGTTTTAGACAGGGACACTCTCAGGAACTGGATCAGATCGGTCAGCATATGTCCGGCCTTGATCGGATCGGTTTCCACCAGGCTCAGCACCGTCGATAGGGTGTTAAACAAAAAATGGGGTTCGATCTGGGCCTGAAGTAGCCTGAGCTGCGTTTCCAGGGCTGTTTTCTCAACGTCCAACCGTCTGATCCGCTCTTCCTGCATCTGTTCCCTGGCCTGGGCGATTCGCTCTTGAGAAAAGAAAAAATAGGTAATGATCGAACCGAAAAGAATTCCGAGGCCCAGCAGTTGAAAGAAGGGAACCGGCTTCCCTTGAAAAATTCCGGTGAAAGGCATCCCCGCCAGTAAGATACCAAGCAAAGAGCCGAAAAGCGCTCCCAGCGTCATGGTCGTTAGAATCAAGAGAAAGTGTTGAAGCCCGGTGGGATCTTTTAAGAGCAGATGGCCTACCATAATAAACGTACAGATGGAAAGACCGATGCATTGGGAAAAAACGAAATTGACGGCAAACCCTCCGCCATATTCCAGGTGGGTGAGAAAAAGCGCTATTATGGTATTAAAAAGGGCCGTGATCGATAGGGATTTGATAAAGCGCTTCCGGTCGATAACCATATGGCCCATGAGCGTATGTTGGAACAAATGAAGCCTCCACGGATTCGGCAAACGCCAATACCCTTTCATTATACAAATCAGACTCGGATAAGGAAAGGGGATAACGGTTGGTTCATATGGGCGGTTTACCTCCAGTCTTCCAGAATTTTCGTGAAACTGGCCTGACCGCTCCTCAAAACCCCCGCGAAACCGCCGCCGGGATTGCCCCATGCGCCGGCCAGATAAAGCCCCGGCACCGGTGTCCTGTTCTTGATGCGGTTCATGAAGGCATTGTCCATGGACTGCTCAAAGCCATAAATGGCCCCTCGGGGATTACGCGTATATCGCCAGTTGGTAAGGGGCGTGGCGGATTCCTTCACTTTAATCATGGTGGAAAGATTTGGAATGACATCTTTTTCGGCCCTTCCGATCAAAAGGTTTGTCCACCTTTCTTTTTCTTTGTTGTAATCATCCTTTTGCCCTGTGCGATACCCTTTTTGGTATTTTCGCCAAGGCTCATATCCGCACAGAAACAAGAGCATCAGACTCGATGTTCCGGGAGCTGAATATCCCGGATAGATATTGTCGTAAATACTGACGCTGTAGGAACCTTCATCCACCGCCCCTTTCATGCAGGATTCATAGTCCGCATCCGGCCCCTTTCCCGAAGCCACGTGGATGCCGGCCCCCTTGATTTTCCCGCGAATTTCCTGATTTAATCCCAGCCACACAATGAATGAAGAGATGCTGGGATTGTAGGTTTCCAGTTTCTGTAGATAATCGGAAGGGACCGTGTTTGCCGGCAACATTTTCTTTAAGGTGGTCATGGCCCCTGCATTGCTGACCACGGCTTTTGCGGGAAAAGTCTTGCGGTTTCGGGTTTCTACTCCTGAAACTGCGCCGTCTTTCAACAGAATTTTTTCAACGGTGGTATCATAATGAATGACGCCGCCTGATTCTTCAATCACTTCCGCAAGGGCATTGCTGAGTGCCTGTGAACGGTTTTTAATGTAATAGGACCCGTTTGTGAGATATCCGCCGGTGGCATTGGCGTAATAAAACGCCGATAACTTTTCGGGAGGGAGACCGTAATAGCCCCATAGGGCCGAAAGAACATGCTTCAGTTCAGGGTCCGTTACATGCTCCTCAAGCATCTGTGCCAGGGTTTTCTTTCGAATACGCCACAGCTTCGGATACTGAAACGGAAACAAAATCTTAATGAACTTGTTCTTGTTCAAGCTGAGTTCATCTATCTCCTTGGAAACACCGATCATTTCTTCTACGAACGATTTGATCCCTTTCGATTCATGGGGAAAATGGGTGTTCAGCAGACTGATATAGCCGTCGGGGTTTTGCTGGGGAACCGATATATCGAGTTTGGGCGTTTTCAAACGATAAACATCCGGCAGCAAAACCAGCTCCAATCGTCTCAGAACGTCCAGTTCCTTCAGGCATCGAGCGGTGCCATTGTTATGAATGGAGGTTCCATGAAGCGAAACTTCAAAGTTGAATTTGCCACCCTCCCGCTCAAAAGAGGTAGCGTATCCCCCGGGAATATTGTGTTGTTCAAGGAGCGTCACAGGGAAACCAGTCCTCGCAAGGTACGCCGCACAGCAAAGGCCTCCCAATCCGGCCCCGATGATGACGACGGGATAATCTTTCTTGGGCCCCAGTTCGGAGGCGTAGACTGCAATTTTCCGCCAATCCAAAGCAAGAGAGGCGGCCGCCATGGTACTGATGGACAAAAAAGACCGTCTTGAAATTTTTTGTTTAAACATTATGACCCTCCTAGTTGTGAAAAATGAAATGAACGGATGTCCCAAAAAATTCTTCCGCACTACGGTAATGCATTGCTGAGAGGTTAGGCAGGATCATGTGATGTTTCAATAAATATGCGACGAAACGCAGAAAACAGGGAGCGAAATGAGCAACGCTGGAATGAATGCGTGATTCGAAATTTCTATGTGGATGAAAATTTTCATGTTTGCTCACTATTTATTTATATTAATAAATGCTTTTACAAAATAACAGTCTGCTTTATAATGGGCATATGGTTTGTCATTAATAGTGAATCAGCTGGCTACTCAAAGCTTTTTCTTCTAAACTCAACTGCTATCCTGATAATAGTCTGTACCTTTGGCCCGAGGGGGATAAGAGATGGGGATGAATTATTATCTGTTTCTGCCGTTTGCTTCCGTTCTGATCAATGTCTTTGCCTGGTCCTATATTTATGCGCAAAAGCAGGGCACTGCCGTTAACAAGACCTGTCTCATTTTTCTGGCCTCCCTTCTGGGATGGGTTTTCTGTGATCTGCTTGCGTGGATGCCGACCCCCGCATCCTGGAAAGTGCCTATCTTTAAGATTGCGTGCATCTTCTGGGTACCGAGCGGATTCCTATTTCTCAATTTCACCTATGCCTTTCTGGAAAAAGAAAAGGATATTTTTTACAAGATCATGATGGGCGCCTGCGTGACGGCTGTTTTGTTATCCCTGGTGACGGATTTGAGCATCGGAGGGCACGAGAGAACCTACTGGGGTGAAATGGTGATTCCGGGAATATTGTTCGTTCCCATTGCTCTATTTCTGGTCACGCCATCGACGCTCTACGCCTATTATCTCACCTTTATGCGGGTACTGAAGACGGACGACGCCAATCAGAAAAAGCAATTGGCGCTATTGCTGCTGGGTGTCACCATTTCATTGTCCATCGGCTTGGTCTGCGATGTGCTTTTTCCCACTGTCCTGAAAGTCCGGGACTTTATCCGCATGGGTTCCTCCGGTTGCGGCGTTATCTCTCTTTGTGCATTTCTAGCCGTCATCAAATACAACTTTCTGTCCGTGGGGGTGGAAAAAGCAGCAAAAAAACTATTCGAGAACATTCTAGAGGGGATACTTGTCGTCAGTTCGGAAGGGGATGTCATTCAGATCAATGAAGCGGCAAAAGCCATGTTCCATATCGGGGATTCTGAAACCAAACATCTCAGAATCTCCGATTTGCTTGCCGACCATGACTGCACACAAACCTATCAGAACCGAGAAATCAGAATTGCGAGGAAGGGGGAGAAACGGTATCTTTCGGTCTCACAATCCGCCATTGAAGAATACGGCGTTGAGCTGGGAAAACTCATTATCATTCGGGATTTTACGGACATTCGGCTGGCTGATGAAGAAAAGAAAGCGCTGCAGGACCAGTTGCAAAAAGCGCAAAAAATGGAGGTGGTGGGGGTTCTTGCCGGCGGCGTGGCCCATGATCTGAACAACATCCTTTCAGGAATCATCAGTTATCCGGAATTAATACTGCTCCATTTACCGGAAGAAAGCCCTTTACGGCAGCCCATCAGAGCCATCCACGAATCGGGACTGCGGGCGGCCGAAGTGGTCGCAGATCTATTGGCCATTGCCAGGGGTGTCGCCATTAACAAGGAAATCTCCAACCTGAATATGATTGTCGAAACGTATCTGACCTCTATCGAACACCGGCAAATCAAGCAAACCCATCCGTCTATCCGCTATAGAATGGAGCTTGATCCGGATCTGCTTAACGTGAGCTGTTCCGAAACACACGTATTAAAGGCGCTCGCGAATCTTGTGATCAACGCATCGGAGTCCAAGGCAGGCGCATCAGGAACCGTGACCATTTCAACCATGAATAAGTATCTCGATGAGCCGCTTAAAGGTTATGAAGAGGTCCGTCGGGGAGAATACACCGTCCTAAGCGTATCAGATGATGGTCCCGGAATTGTTGCGGAAGATCTGGAAAGAATTTTCGAGCCTTTCTACACGAAAAGGAAAATGGGAAGAAGCGGCAGCGGCCTCGGGCTGACGGTGGTCTGGAATACGCTCCAGGAGCATGAAGGGTACAAGGATGTGCGAAGCAGTGAGAAAGGAACTGTTTTTGAACTCTATTTCCCCGCCGAAAGGACTCCCATAACGACCGCAAAAGAAACCATATCGCCTGAGGAGTATGCCGGAACCGAAGAAAAAATTCTCGTTGTTGACGATGAGGAACAGCAGAGAGATATCGCTTTTAAGCTCTTGACGGAACTGAACTATCACGCCGCCACCGTATCAAGCGGTGAAGCCGCCATCGAATATATCAAAAGGGAACCCTTTGATCTTATTGTTCTCGACATGATCATGCCGGGAGGTATAAATGGACGTCAGACGTATGAGGAGATGATCAAAATTCGTCCCGGTCAAAAGGCGATCATCGCCAGTGGTTACACTAAGACAAAAGAGGTAAGAGCCGCCCAGGCTCTGGGGGCCGGGAAATATTTAAAGAAGCCGTACGTGATGGAAAAGTTGGGGATGGCCATTCGGGAGGAACTGGGAAAATAACGGGTTTTTCTTTCAATTGAAACGGTGCGCTTAAGGATTGATTTGTTGACAGAACTCGGGCAAATCAATTAAAACATCAATGTTTCGATCTGAAAGCTGGAAAAAAATATTATGGAAGGATATTGCAATGGAATTTGAAGGTCCGTTTCAAGCGGAAGATTTTAAGAAATGCGCTGACTTTCATGGGCATATATGCCCGGGGTTGTCAATCGGATACCGGGCCAGCCTGAGCGCCCTGGAATGGCTCAAAGAAAACCGGTCTGAGGATGAGGAGATTGTGGCTATTGTCGAAACCAATGCCTGTGGCGCGGATGCGGTACAGGTTTTGACCGGCTGTACTTTTGGTAAGGGGAACCTTATATTCAGAGACTATGGCAAGCAGGTGTTGACCCTGATCAGTCGAAAGACCGGAGATGGCGTTCGGGTGGCCCTGAAAGAGGGTGCGCTGCAAATCGATGAAGAGCACCGGCGACTCATGGATAAAATTCGAAAAGGGGATGCCACCGAAGAAGAAAAACAACGATTTCAGGAACTGCATCTCAAACGAAGCCGCCATATCATGGAAGAGACATCGGAAGCACTTTTTGATATCCGGAAGACCCATGGGGAATTGCCGCCAAAGGCTAAAATTGAACCCTCAAAGCGTTGCGATCGATGCGGGGAGCCAACCATGGCAACTAAATTGACCGCACAAGACGGAATGAAATTGTGCGGTGAATGTGTGAAGGGGTAGGGCGCACAATAGATTTTTCAGTCGTAAACATCGATGTCAGGATACAGTTTTGCCGCGCAGTCGGGGCAGATGCTGTGACTGAAATCGGCTTCTGAATGTTTGGAGATATAGCTCTCGATTTGATTCCAGTATCCTTTGTCGTCACGAATCTTTTTGCAGGCGGCGCAAATGGGGATAATCCCACGAAGGGTTTTTATCTCCTCGCGGGCTTTTTTAAGTTCCAGATGGGTTCTGATTCGCGCAAGGAGTTCAGCTGATTTGAAGGGTTTTACAATATAGTCCACGCCTCCCAGGTTAAGGCCACGAACGATATCGTCCGTGGCGGCTCTGGCCGTCACGAAGATTACGGGAACCGGTTTTAAACGAGTGCTCGCTTTCATCTTGCGGCATACTTCAAACCCGTCCATATCCGGCATCGTGACATCCAATAGGACAATGTCCACCGGTTTCTTTTCCAAAATATCGAGAGCGCCGGGCCCGTCAAGGGCTACCAGAACATCATACCCTTTAAGAAACTCAACCATGATGTCGATATTTTCGCTGTTGTCATCCACAACCAGAATGGTAGCGTTTTGTCCCATATGGGATTACCTCAATGTGCCGGCCATGATTTAAAGTACCAGAGATCGAATTCTCTTACTTATTCCCAAAACCTGCAAAAAAGTCATGTGCTACCGGAATAAAATACGAAAAAATATGAAAAATATCAAGCAGGTTTCATCCCGAGCCTCAAAGTGTGTGACACGATTCAATCTTTTCGCTCCGAAAATGGGTTGCCATGGGGAATAAAATCGGCGATGATATGCAATATGCAAACAACCTTTAAAATTTAGGAGTGATATGATGGAACCGGTCAAATTGGCAGATGGAATATTTTCAGTGGGCGTAACAGATTGGAATATCAGAGATTTTCACGGATATTCCACCTACGAGGGGACCACCTATAACGCCTACCTGATTCTGGATGAAAAGATTACCCTCATTGATACGGTCAAGCATGACTTTGCTGATCAGCTTCTGGACAATATCAGCGCCGTCGTTGACCCCAAGAAAATAGACTACATGATCAGCAACCACACCGAGATGGATCATTCCAGCGGTTTGCCCCGGGTGATGCACAGAATCGGTGAAGACAAACCGCTTTTTTGTTCCAAGATGGGGGAGAAAAACCTGTCAAAGCACTACCCCCAGAAATGGCACTACAAGCCCGTTGAAAACGGCCAGACCTTGTCTCTGGGCAAGAGGAATCTCACCTTCCTGGAGACCCGCATGCTGCACTGGCCGGACAGCATGTTTACCTATGTGAATGAGGACAAGTTGCTTTTTTCCAGTGACGCTTTTGGACAGCATTACGCGGGCCCCGAAAAATTTGACGATCAAATCAGCGACCGTATCCTTCCCCACGCCAAGAAATATTTCGCCAATATTCTTATGCCTTACAGCCCGCTCATTTTAAAACTGGTGGATACGGTGACGAAGATGGGCCTGCAGATCGAAACGATCTGCCCGGACCACGGCATTATCTGGCGGAAAGATCCGTCAAAAATCATCAACGCCTATGTCAAATGGAGTGAAATGGCGCCCACACGCAAGGCCGTTGTGATCTACGATACCATGTGGCACAGCACCGAAGCCATGGCCGAGACCATAACCAATGCGCTCATTGAGGAAGGAGTGAGCGCCAAACCCATGCATCTTCGGAATTGCCACCGTAGCGACATCATCACGGAGGTTTTGGATGCGGGCGCCGTTCTTGTGGGGTCTCCCACTCTCAACAACAACATTTTCCCGACGGTGGCCGATTTTCTGACCTATATGAAAGGATTGAAACCGCAGAACAAAATCGCCGCGCCATTCGGTTCTTACGGCTGGAGCGGTGAATCCGTAAAGCAGATTGCCAAAGAGCTGGAAGAAATGAAATTTGATGTGGTCGATCCAGGTGTCAGGCTGCAATACAGGCCCGACGCAGAAGGGCTCGCAGCGTGTGTGGCCCTGGGAAAGAAAATAGCGCAGGCACTGCCTGAAAAATAGTAACCAGGGTAAAGAATGCCATGAACTGGAAAGAGTTGTTTAAACCCGTCGGTAATTTGGAGTCAAAAGAGGTCCGGGCCTATATGGCGGAACACCGGGAAGGGACTTACACCCTGCTGGATGTGCGTCAGCCTCGAGAATGTGAAGAAAGCCGTATTCCCGGCGCTACCATGATCCCGCTGCCACAGCTTCCCGATCGCCTTCAGGAACTGGACCCTGAAAAACCTGTCCTCGTCTATTGTGCCATCGGCGGCAGAAGTCGCGCCGCGGCGCAACTGCTGTCAGGGCAGGGATTCAAGGAGGTGTACAACCTCAAAGGCGGAATTAAAGCCTGGAACGGCGTAACAGCTGAAGGACCGGTTTCCTTCGGAAGTGAAATTTCCAGCGTAAAGGATATGTCTCCCCGTCAAGTGGTCAAGTTCGCCGCGGGCATGGAAAAGGCGTTGGCGGAATTTTATGTTTTGGCAGCCCGCAAGAGTGAAAAAAAAGAGGTGACGGATCTGTTCCATAGACTTGCGGGGTTCGAGGAAAAGCACCAGCAGAAGCTCCTGGAACTGTATCAAACCTTGCAGGGTGAAGAACCGCCTTCACTTGAATCCGGGGGAAGCCCGCTCATGGAAGGAGGTTTTGATCCCGTTGATTTCATGGAAAAAAACCGCTCCCTCATGGAGACAACCGCCGATGTGCTTTCTCTGTCCATGATGCTGGAGAGCCAAGGGCTCGATCTCTATCTCAGGCTCGGCAGCTATGTGGAGGACTCAAAAAGCCGATTGGTCCTCCTGAGCATTGCTGACGACGAAAAAGCACATCTGAGCGCTCTGGGAGAAATGGTTGAGACGGGACGTTACTAGCCCTGTAATTTACGCCACCTGTTTAAACTTCCCCTTTACGGCGCCACAAACCGGACAGTTTTCCGGTGGCGCATCTTCAGCCACAAACCCGCAGACCTGGCATACATAGTATTCGGTTTCCCGTTCCGCAAGCATATCGTTCATGGCCTTCTTGTAAAGTTCCGCGTGACCGCTCTCCACGTCCCGTGCCCTTGAAAAGGCCTTGGCAGCCGATTCCTTCCCCTCGTCGGTGGCGTCTTTGATGAGTTTCGGGTATTCTTCCACATTGGCGTTAATCTCATTATTGAAAGCCGTCTCCAGGTTTTCCTCGGTGCTTCCGATCTTACCCCGCATCAATTGCAGATATCGACGGGCATGCACGGATTCGGCTTCGGAAATGGCGCGAAAAAGATGCGCGATCTGGGTGTAGCCTTCGGATTCCGCTTTTTTGGCAAAGGCCTCGTTTCGAACGGCGGCTTTACTTTCCGCTGCAAATGCATATGCCAGGTTTTTTTCCGTCAAGTCTATCATGTTGGTTAACCTCCAAAAATTCAATGATGAATATCGATTCGTTTGCAGTGTCGCAATATGGCATCAAGTGAAACCCAAGTCAAATATTCACGCAAAAAGTTTGCGCTTTTGAATAAAATCCATTCTAATGAGGTGAATGTAGCCATTTGATGACGGACCCCAAACATTATTTTCTTGAGGTTAAATGAACATGCCCATCCCCGGCAATCTGCTGACCACGGCCATGGCCGTGATGCCGCACAGAAATGTGGATAGAGCTCTTGAACTGGCACTTTCCCTGGATATCCCTTTCTGGCCCCAACTGCCCAAGTACAATTATTATGAGGACATGTATGTGCAGGCCTCCGAGCATTTCCCGGGCATCCTGCTGGATATGGAAAAGCGGACCCTTCGTTTTTCACATGAGAAATTCCTTGCCCAGTTTGAAGCGTGCATGAGCCGTTTCGATGAACCGGAATATTTTGACATCAGCGACACCTACTCGGTGGTTTACAAACGGTTTCTTGAATTGGATCTTTCCGGCAAACCGGCCATTCGCGGCCAGTTGGAAGGCCCCATCAGTTTCGGATTCAATGTGGCCGATGAAAACGACCGGCCCATCCTGTTTGATGATATGGTAAGACCCTTCATGATTGAATTCATGGCCAAACGGGTCAACATTCAGCTCAAACGCCTGAAAGAGAAAAATTCAAATGCATTCATGTTCGTGGACGAACCGGGGCTTCAATTCCTTTTCAGTGCCATGGCAGGGTATGGGGACCAAGCGGCCCGAGGGGACATGGAATTGTTTTTCTCCTTGATCGAACGGCCCAGAGGCGTCCATCTGTGCGGCAACCCGGACTGGGATTTTCTGTTGAGCCAGGATTTGGACATCCTTTCCCTGGATGTCTATTCCAATGGAGAGGTTTTTGCCGCGTATACGCCATCCATTAAGAAATTTCTGGATCGAGGTGGCGTCCTGGTGTGGGGTATTGTCCCCACCAATTTTGAACCCTTTGAAAATGAAAACATGGTCTCCCTTGAAGAACGTCTGGAGTCCCTGTGGGCCGCTCTCTTTAAAAAAGGGATTGACCGGGATTTTCTTTTTTCCCGAAGCCTGCTCTCACCTGCCACCTGTTGCCTGGTAAACCCCGACGGAGAAAAAACCGTTGAAGCGGCTTTTGAAACCATCATTACCCTATCCCGCGAGCTCAGGAAAAAGTATGGCCTGCAGGGGACTTAAAACAACGCGAAAGGAATATTTTCATGCCCGATATCAATAAGAAAGCCATTGACCGAAAGGTAATGGTGTCCGATGGAACCGAAAAAAAATTGAGCAAGTTCTGGGAAAAGCAAACCCTTGTCTTGGTGT
This sequence comes from Desulfatiglandales bacterium, assembly GCA_963663335.2. GTDB lineage: Bacteria > Desulfobacterota > DSM-4660 > Desulfatiglandales > Desulfatiglandaceae > NaphS2. Next base: position 1,662,784 of record CAXXLN010000003.1, read on the forward strand.
TTATTCGACACTTCGGCTGACCTTTTGCTCGAAAGCAAGTGGCGCAGTTGCGCGATAAGGCGGACGGTTTTGAGAAAGCCGGGGGCAGGGTGGTGCTGGTGGGGATGGGTCCTCCAAAGGAGTCTAACGCATTCCTCAAAAAGTTTGGGCGTCCTTTCCCCATGATCTGCGATCCCGAGCAAAAACTCTATGCGGCCTACGGTCTTAAACGGATGGGGACACTGGGGTTTCTTTCGCCCTCCCTTGCGCTGAAAAGCCTTTCGGCGCTGGCCGGCGGCAATCTGGCGGGAATCCCCGAAGGGGATGTAAAACAGCTGGCAGGTGTTTTTATCGTCGATACAACGGGTTATGTTCGGTTCCGTCATCTTTCCGCTGACCCGTCGGATTTTCCACCGGCGGAAGATGTTTTAGCGGCCCTGAAATCGCTTTCATAGGAGGAAAGTATGGGTAATTGGCAAAAGACCGGATGTGTGTTGTGCGCCCAGAATTGCGGACTGGAAGTGTTGGTGGAAAAAAACCGTATGACAAGGGTTAAGCCGGATCGGGACAACCCCCGCAGCCAGGGGTACGCCTGTCGCAAAGGGCTTAATGTGATTTATCATCAACACCCGGAAGACCGACTGACCGAACCCCTTAAACGGGTTGGAAACGACTTTGAACCCGTCACCTGGGGAGAGGCCATGGATGAAATCTCTCATAAGATCGACACATTGATCGGCACACATGGCCCGCGAAGTCTGGCTTATATGGGAGGGAGCGCCCAGGGAGGAAACTTCGAAGCGGCATTCGGCGTGAGCCTTTTGAGGGGATTGGGGTCCCAATACTATTACTCGTCGGCGGGACAGGAATTCAGCGGGGCATGGTGGGTCTTCGGCAGAATGTTGGGAAAACAGTATAATATTGCAATTCCCCATGAGGAAGTTTCGGAAATGCTGGTGGGGTGGGGGTGGAACGGCATGATGAGCCACCAGATGCCCCGAGCCCGAAAGGTTCTGAAAGGTCTCAGCAAAGATCCCGAGCGTCTTCTGGTGGTGGTGGATCCCAGAAAAAGCGAAACCGCCGCCATCGCTGATATTCACATGGCGGTTCGCCCAGGAACCGATGCCCTTCTGGCCAAGGCCATGATTGCACTGATTCTCAATGAGGGATGGGAGAAGACCGATTATATTCAACACCATGTTTCAGGCTGGGAAGAGATCTCCCCCTGGTTTGAAGGCTTTGATATCCGAGCAGCATTGAATGTCTGCGAACTCGACTATGACCAAGTGCGGGAGGTATGCCGGCTCATGACCACCCGGCGGTGGTGCCTGCATCCGGATCTGGGTATTTACATGGGGCGAAACAGCACCCTCAATTCTTATTTTCTGAATATTCTGGGTGCCGTCTGCGGGATTTTCTGCGTTCCGGGGGGAAATGTGATTCCGGGTATGATCATGCCCATGGGCTTTCATGCGGATGAGCGCGATTCCAAGATCTGGCGCACGGTCGCTACCCACATGCCGCCCGCCGCCGCCGGTTCTTTCCCCCCCAATGTAATGCCCGAAGAAATTCTGAGTGATCATCCGGACCGATTGCGGGCCGTGTTGGTCAGCGCCTGCAACCCCCTTCGTTCCTATGCCGACACACAAGCCTTTGAGGCTGCGTTTAAAAAGCTGGATCTGCTGGTGGTCAATGACATTGTCATGAGTGAAACGGCTCGGCTGGCGCACTACGTGTTGCCCTGCCGTACATTTTACGAGTCCTGGGACGGGACCTTCTTTCCCTGGACCTACCCCAAGGTCTACTTTCAAATGCGGGGACCGGTGGTGAAACCGAAGGGCGTCTGCCTGGAAGCGGCCCAGATTTTCACCGTTCTGGCCGACCGGTTGGGACTGGTTCCGGAAATTCCGGAAGAGATTCATCACGCCGCGGGAGACGACCGTCTGGCTTTCGGGGCTAAGCTCATGCAATGGGCCGCTTCCGAACCCCGGGCCATGAAAACCATGCCCTTCGTACTGGCCAAAACCCTGGGCCGGGTGTGGAACAGTGCCGCGCTCCCCGCCCTGTGGGGAATGTTAATGACCGCCCCGGAAACCTTTCGGAAAAATGCGGCCAGGGTTGGATTTGCACCGGGTATGGATCAGGGAGATCGCATTTTTCAGGCCCTGATGGATTATCCCCAAGGGCTCTGGGTGGGAGAGGTGGATCCGGGTGAGAACATGGCTACCGTTAAAACCCCTTCCGGTAAAATTGAGGTCTACATTCCTGAACTGGCAGATGATGCTGCGAGAATCGATGCTGCAAGCGAAAAAAACAGCCTTCAGTTGCCCTCAGAATTTCCCATGATCTTAAATGCGGGCAGGCATATGGACTATAACGCCAACACCCTGATGCGAAACCCGGAATGGAATCGGGGGAAACGGGCCTGCACCGTGGCGGTCCATCCGGATGATGCAGCGTCGCTGGATCTCAGGGACGGAGATTCGGTACAGGTGGTGACCGAAGCCGGCAAAGCGGTTGGGGAGTTGCAGGTTTCTAAACAGGTGCGGCAGGGTACGGTGCTGATTCCCCACGGGTTCGGGCTCAACTACAACGGCCGGATTTATGGCATCAACGTCAACCAGTTAACCAAGAACACCAATCGGGACCCGCTGGGTACGCCTCTGCACCGATACGTGCCGTGCCGGTTGGAAAAGAGTTTCTGACGAACCGCTTGAGCTTCCTTTATGTTCACGATGACGTTCATATTCGAATCAGCGCTTCTGTCGGGAGCGTACGTAGAATATGTTTCAAGAATACGGTCTTTTCCCCTCCCAGATACACTATTCACCTCATTTACTAACCTGGGTGTCGTCTCTTAATGTATTAAGAAAAAACCTTTCGCCCTTTCTAACCCATAATGTTCATGTCTAGCCTATAATGTCCATGCCGTTTATGTTTCAGATTTGGTTTTTGTAAAAATAGAATTCTAGAGAAAATGGAGGCGTAAGATGAAATCATTAATGAGGTCCTTAATTTTATTGCTCACCACGGGCCTATTGGGATTGGCCCTTTTCGGGTGCAGCGACAGCGACGGCGGTAGCAGCAGTATTTCAGCCAACATGAGCAACCGTCTGTACGTGGCTGCCGCTGAAAGTGGCACCTTGACGCCTACCGAGAACAGCTCTGAATTTATCATTACCCTCAACCAGGTATGGACGGATGTTAAATGGTTTACCGACAGGCCTCTGCTCGAAATAGGGGAAAACACAACAACTGATTATGTTGGATATTTATGGCCCCTTATTTACGGCGATGTGGCCCCTAACGCCGTTATCAAATTTCATGTAGCGGGTGCAAACGCCGGTCTGTTTGTAGCCTTGAGGAAGCCGGAGTACGACTCAGGAACGGGGATACTCAAGTTTAAGGTCACCCTGTTGAACTCCACCTTTGACGAACCGCCGAAAAGTTTCCTGGAATTTGATACGCCCGTGGTCACCGTCTTAAACAATGTGCCTGGACCGGATGTGGCATCGAGCTTTGTGATTTATGGTGAAGACGCCTTTATTGACGTTACTTCCACAGAAGGCCAATACACGCTGATCCAGGAAGAATTAGACAACAGTGTTTTACTGGCAAACAATGCTCCCGGCCGCTATTCAAATGTAAGCACAACCGAGGCATTCGTAGCGCAATGGAACGGTAGATTTGGCGACAGCCCACCAAACGCCGTCATATCCGGTATCACGGATACGGGTGAGCTCTACGGATATCTACTGACCCTTACAGACCCAAGGTATGACGAAACTGCAAATCGTATCACCTATTCGGCAACGGTTCTGGGGCAGGAAACGGAAATCCCGGGAACACTGACGTCCGCAACTATGGTCATTGATTCCACTGGAGATGCCACCAGATTCCCCAATCCGGGAAAAGGCACCTGTTACCAGGCGTTCAGCAAGGGATATGATCCGTCAACCGCCAACAACTCCTATATATACTTTGGCAGCGACATTGCGAGAAAGCAGACAGGGTCTTTGTGGGGAACCCAATCATACCTGTCCGAAAGTTGTGACGCCAACTGTCGAAACGATCTGCAAACCATCAAAGATATGGGGATTAACCTGATCCGGCTCTACGATTGGGATAATCGCAACGATCACAGCCAATTCTTGAATTATTGCCAGAGCCTGGGAATTAAAGTGGTGGTCCCCATATCCAACTATCTTCCCAAACATCCGGAATACTGGAATGATCAAGTCCCACTTTACCTGCCCTATGGTAACTTTGGAAACAGCAGCGGGACGGACTGGCATCCGGCCATCGCAGGCATTATCATCGGCAATGAACTCTATGGCGAGACGGATTTTGACCATGCCACTCTCTATAAAAACGCCATCGGACTGGTGGCTCAACTCCTTGCCGCAGCCGATGCCAAAGGCTATAGTCAGGGAGTGCCGGTGGGAATTCCCCTTATTTTTGCGCCGAGAGGAGCACCGTTCACAGCCAATGGCGCGGACATGCCCTGTTGGAATCTCTTTAATCAGCTGTTAACGGATTCCAGAGTGGCCCAATACAAAAACCAGCTCATGTTGTGCCCCAATACCTATAATGATGAAACGTATCTCTTTGAAAACGCCGAGGGTACCGGCAGTGGTTGGGTCCAGCAAACCTATGAAAAATTTCAGCGGCCAATTTTGTTCACCGAAATCGGGAAAAGCCGGCAGAATTCGGACTATACACCCACATATGTTCAAAATCAGCTAACAGCATCCATCACCTATCAGCAAAACAATCCGACACAGCTTTTGGGAGCCTGTCATTTTCAATTTTCGGACAAAGTCTGGAAACAGACATCAGACGATAGCGACAGCGAAGGCGCTTTCGGGGCTTTTCACCATGGCGCTATCCTCAAGAGTATCCAGTGCCAAAAAGCTGATTTTGATTTCTTCCCCGGTCCTCCAGTCGTGGCGGAAAACTATGGAATCCTAACGATCGATAAACTCGATCAGACCAGCACGTATCAGGCGATTGTTAATGCCTATAGGCAGTAACCAGTCCAGTCAAAAAAGGGCTGTTTCGAATGTGCACAAAAGCGGGCCAGGGGGCCTTTAACTGGATTGCCCTCTGGCTGAACAACTGAAGTTGAATTCTATTTGGCGTTGATATGATTTATTGCCCTGCGGATTCTGTCGATGACCTTTTCTTTTCCCAGAACTTGCATCACTTCAAAGATGCCGGGACTGGCGGTTTTCCCTGTTAGCGCTATGCGCAGGGGCTGCGCGATTTTCCGCAGTTTGATATCGTTTTTCTCCAGAAATTTTATAAAGGTCTTTTCAAGTGTTTCCTGGTCAAAGGGATCAGTCTCTGCAAGTGCGCCCGCAAGGCGATCGAGCAGCTGAACGATCTCTTTTTTCAGGAATTTGTCATCACCTTTTTGCTCGTATACGATTTCTTCATCAAAACAGAATTTTGCTCCTTCCGCCATTTCAACCAGCGTTTTACTCCTGGCTTTCAGATGGGGAATGATTTCTTTCAAAAGGGTCTCATCGGGTTCTTGAACACCCGCTTTCCGAAGAAAAGGCATCACCTGCTCCACCAGGAATTCATCGGAAGATTCCCGAATATACCAGGCATTGAGATCCTGAAGCTTTTCGGTGTTAAAAACACCGGCTGATGTTCCCACATGATCCAGGGAAAATTTTTCGATCATCTCTTCCAGTGTAAATTTTTCCTGATCCCCGTACGACCAGCCCACCCGTACCAGGGCATTGAGAAGGGCATGGGGCAGGTAACCCATTTCCCGATACTCGAGTACACTCATGGCGCCGTGACGCTTGCTGAGACGGCCTTTATCGGGCCCCAGAATCATAGGGAGATGGGCGTACCGGGGCAGGGGTTCGCCCAGTGCCTCATAAATAAGAATCTGCCGGGGGGTGTTATTGACATGATCATCCCCCCGAATGACATGGGTGATACCGAGATCAATATCGTCGGCCACCACCGCCAGGTGGTAAGTGGGGCTGCCGTTTGACCGCTTGATAACAAGATCGTCCAGTTCCTCATTTTCAAATCGGATCGGACCCTTTACCAAATCATCGAACCCGGTGGTGCCGATAGGCGGGGTTTTGAGCCGCACCACGGACCCAGGTGCGGACCCGAGCCCCAGGTTTCGACAGGTTCCGTCATACTTGGGTTTCAACCCCTTTTCCAAGGCTTCAGCCCTTTTCCTCTCCAGTATCTCGGGTGAGCAATGGCAATGATAAGCTTGTCCCGTATCCAGCAACCGGTCGATCACGGCATTGTAAAGGTCATATCGCCGGGATTGAAAGTACGGGCCTTCATCCCAGTTGAGCCCCAGCCATTTCATGGATTCCAGAATGGCTGTCGTAGCGGCATCCGATGATCTTTCCTCGTCGGTGTCTTCAATGCGGAGGATGAATTTACCTCCCTGTTGCTTTGTAAAGAGCCAGTTGAAAAGGGCTGTTCGAGAACCACCGATGTGAAGATATCCGGTAGGGCTCGGTGGAAATCGGGTGATAATTTTAGGGTTTTTCATGTATAGCGTTGCTGCCTCCGTCTGATAAAGGTTGTCAAATAATTAGATTAAGTATTCTGAGGATTTATTTTCCGGGCGGTCCAACACCGAATCTTCAGTCGCTGATTCTCATCAATCCATCGCGTAGACCCAGCTGTAGGGGATCGGTGAAGCATGGGGGGAATCCAGTTTGGGATGAAGGAATTCACTTGTGAGCCTGAGCCAATTATAAGCGGGCTTTATTTTTCTGAGTTTTCCATCTTTTGGTGGTCTGGAATGAACCGTGTGGCTGTAGGCTGCTTCCAGAATGGCAAAATAATTGGTTTTCTGTGAATACAGATAGTTGTCATATAAAAAGGCAAGGTCAATACCATAGTGCTCCGAAATGGGGTTGAGCTGTTTTTCCGATAACTGGACCAAAAAGAATTTGGAGACACCCCTTTCAGAATACCGATACAGGGTCCTCGATTCCGAGCTGGATACAAATACGGTGCAGATGCCGTCAGATTGTTTCAACAGCTGCGCGGCGATCAGTCCGGCAGTCCGTCGCCCGCCGACACTGTAGTGGCAGCCGTAGTATTCAAAAAGCTTCTTCTGAAGAACACGTGCGGCCTTATCACCTTTTTCATAGAGGTTATTTTGGATGTATCGCAATTTTCTGGCAAGGTTTTCAGCTGCATCGGCAATAGGCCAATCTATTTTCACATGAAAATGGGTCAGAGAATACCGGTTTTTCCTGCGAACCGTTGAATCCTGCTGTATGAGCAGTGCGTAATCGATATCCAGCAATTGTTCCAGAAGATTGATGCTTTTAGGTGAATCGAAATGCTTGAGGTTCTTATGGAACTTGTTATAGAGTGTAAAGTCCGCAAGATATTCCAGGTTCTTTTTTGTGGTGCTGTTTTCAGGGTAGAAGCGGATATAATTCTTTAGTTCACTTTTGATGACATTTTCACAAATGATCACGAGGAACGTCTTAAAGAACTTGGATTCCTTTTCCATTTTCTTTGATCGTGGCTTTAATTCGCTTTTTTCAACAAAACGATATTCAGCGCCATTTTCTTTGAATTGGTTATAGGAATCGATGAGCGCCATTTTGATGAGACGCCGTTCCAGATCATCGCGAAGGTTCTCATAGATGGATCGTCTCAGTTTTCCGGAATAACTCAGTTGTTCTCGAAATTTCCACATGGACGATCGTACCTTTCACTTTGAGGGGCTTGTTTATTTAAGCTCGCAAAAACAGGGGAATGTTAACAAAGAGTGGGCATAAGTGTCAAGAAAAAAAGGATAATTTGGACTTATTGGCAGATCGGACAAAAAAGACGGTTTGATTTTGCTTCACAGAAGAGGGATAAAATTTCTTGACAAAACAGGGGGTTTTTATATACTCACCCTTTTTGATCCAAAGAGATCCTATTATGCTGCTTTTTTCAAGGTTTAGGCGTAATGATCGTTGACCTGCAAAGCATTTCAAGAAGCCCTCGTCACTTTAAGTTGACGTTTCAGCCCGATTGGTGGCGAAAGAGAGAAGATGATGTGCAGGTTCAAGGTCAGGAGGGCCCTCTGACCGTGACGGTTGTTGTTTCCAGGGAAGATGAACGGTTTTTGGTGAATGGCTCTCTAGCAGGAAATCTAAGACTCATTTGTGATCGGTGTTTGGAAACGTATACCTTTTCGCTTCGTCGGGATTTCAGGCTCACTTTGTTACCGCCTGAACAGTTGGAATCGGTTCCAGACGAAACCGAATTGAAGGAAGAGGATCTGGCAGTCGAATTTATCTCGGCCGGGAAAATTGATCTCGATGATATCATCAGAGAACAGATTTACCTGTCCCTGCCCATAAAACTTCTGTGCGGAAGTGCATGTGCAGGGCTGTGTTCCAGGTGCGGTGTCAACCTGAACAGGGAAAGCTGCAAATGTTCAGAGAGCGGTGGACATCCTGCTTTTCTGAAACTGAAGGATTTGAAAATACGGTAATGATTTATTTGAAGCGCACGAAACCTTAATTCTTATGCCGCCACATAAAATTGTATTTCAATTTGAAAGGCGAAGCGGAGTAACCCCAAAAAATGGCTGTACCTAAGAAAAAGAAATCAAAAGCAAAGCGGGATTCGAGGCGTACCCATGACGTCATCAAAATGCCGAAAGTAACCACCTGCCCGCAGTGTCACGAACCTGTATTGCCCCACCATGTGTGCCCCGAGTGCGGCGCTTACAAGGGTAGGACCATTATTCAACCTGAAGAGAGTTAGCATGAAAATCGCCGTGGACGCCATGGGGGGAGACGAAGCTCCGGAAGTGGTGGTCCAGGGGGCTCTGGAAGCCGCTTCGAAATTCGGCATCCACACCATCCTTGTAGGACATGAAGCGCTGCTGAAAGAGCTTATTGATACCCGCAAGGCGGACAGCCGCATCTCCATTCATCATTGTGAAGATGTGGTGGGAATGGATGAGTCCCCGTTAAAAGCCCTTCGGAAAAAAAAGGACAGTTCCATTGGCGTGGCCTTCGGCCTTCTTAAGGAAGGCCTTGCGGATGCGGTGATCAGTGCCGGCAATTCCGGGGCGACCCTTGCAGCGGGCGTTCTGACCCTTGGCCGAATTCCAGGCCTGGAAAGGCCGGCCATTGCCAGCATCATTCCAACGGAAAAAGGACCGGTCATTCTGATTGATGCGGGCGCCAATGTGGATTGCAGACCTGCACAGCTCTTCCAGTTCGGGGTTATGGCCCATGCGTTCGGGTGCTCCTGCCTGAACATGAATAATCCGGAAATTGCGCTCCTGAACATTGGTGAAGAGGGGAGCAAAGGGAACGAACTGGTACGCTATGCATACGATCTATTTGAAAAAAGCACCTTGAATTTTGTAGGAAATATTGAAGGGCGGGACCTGCTGACCGGCGATGTGAAAATTGTGGTCTGTGACGGATTTGTGGGAAATGTGGCCCTCAAATTGACGGAAGGGACAGCAGACTCCATGGCGCGGCTGATGAAAAGGGAGCTAATGCGTTCCTTTATGGGCCGTGTGGCGTTCATTCTGGGCCGCAAGGCGTTTTTAAGATTTTCTCGGGAGTTGAGCTACGAAGAATACGGCGGCGCACCCCTTCTGGGCGTGAAAGGGATTGGCATCATTTGCCACGGTGGCTCTTCCAGCAAGGCCATTTGTAATGCCATTCAAATGGCGGCACAATATGCACAAAACCGGACTGTAGAAAAAATGAGTTTCGAATTGAAGTCCTACAATCTTGAGCAGGCCCTTTAAACAGGAAAGAGGAAATGATCATGAATGATGCAAGTGCCAGGACTGTCGTTATTACGGGCGGGTCAAAAGGGATCGGAAGAAGTATCGCGTACCGGTTTGCGGAAGAAAATGCAAAAATCGTACTGATTCACTTCGATCCTTCAGATGACGCCTGCAATGAAACTCTCGAACAACTAAAAGCCAGAGGCGTGATGGCGGAAGGTTACAAGGCCGATGTATCTTCGTTCCAGGAAACGGAACAATTGTTTCGCGATATTCTCGAAAAACACGAGAAAATTGACGTGCTCATCAATAACGCCGGTATTACCCGGGACACCCTGTTGCTGCGAATGAGCGAAGAAATCTGGGATGCTGTTCTGAGAGTGAATCTGAAAAGTGTTTTCAACTGTACCAAAGCGGTCATTCGAGCCATGAGCCAACAGCGGAGCGGCGCCATTGTGAGTATCTCCTCAGTGGTGGGGCAGATCGGAAATTTCGGTCAGTCCAATTATGCCGCTTCGAAGGCGGGCATCATGGGATTTACCAAGAGTATTGCCAGGGAAGTCGCCGGCAGAGGAATCAATGTCAATGCGGTGGCACCCGGGTTCATCGATACTGAAATGACTGAAGTGATCCCTGAAAAAGCAAAGGAAGACTTCCTGAAGCAGATTCCCTTTGGAAAAATGGGAAAACCGGAAGATGTTGCGGAAGCGGTTTACTGGCTTTGCTCGGACGCCGCCAGCTACATTACCGGACAGGTTATTCATGTCAACGGCGGTATGTATATGTAATAAAAAAAGATCAATTTTGAGGAGGTAATTGAATATGTCGACTGTGGATGAAAAAATTGCGAAAATTATTTGTGAACAGCTGGATGTTCCCGAAAAAGATGTGGTGCCGGGAGCTTCTTTTGTTGATGATCTGGGAGCGGATTCTTTGGATCAGGTGGAACTGATTATGGCCATGGAAGAAGAGTTTGATATTTCAATTCCAGACGAAGATGCCGAAAAGATAGCGACCGTCAAAGATGCCATCGACTATGTGAAGGCGGCAATCGAATAATTGTAATTTCTCGTTTCATTTTTCTAAAAATTGCCTATACACTCATATGAAGATAGCGCAGATTTTTCCCGCTGGTGAACTCGATGTATTTATCTGAAAGCCGGAAATCATGGGGAGGAATGATAAAATGGCCAGACGGGTTGTTGTAACGGGGTTGGGAATGGTCACGCCGCTTGGAACCGGGGTGGCGAAAAACTGGGAAGCGGTCTGTTCCGGCAAGTCGGGGATTGGAAACATCACAAAATTTGATGCGTCCGGTTTTGCATCCCGAATTGCCGGGGAAGTGACGGATTTCGATCCTAAGGATTTTATGGGCAAACAGGAGATCAGACGCTTCGACGTTTTTATCCATTACGCTGTGGCTTCGGCAAAAATGGCCCTGGAAGATTCCGGTCTCACGATTGATCACAAAAACGCTCACCGCGTGGGGTGCGTAACGGGGTCCGGTTTGGGAGGTTTGGCGACACTTGAATATTACCATTCGGTCCTCGTTGAAAAGGGCCCCAAACGGATCAGTCCGTTCTTTATTCCGGGCATTATCGCCAATATGGCGCCAGGGCAGATGGCCATTGAGTTCGGGGCCAAAGGTCCCAACATATCCATCGAGACCGCTTGTGCCGCAAGTTCCCATGCTGTTGGAGAAGCCTTCCGATATATTCGTGAAGGCATTTCGGATGCCATGTTTACCGGGGGCGCTGAGGCGGTGGTCACGCCCCTCGCGGTTGGCGGCTTCTGTTCCATGAAAGCCCTCTCCACTCGAAATGATGAACCGGAAAAAGCATCACGCCCCTTCGACCTGAATCGTGATGGATTCGTCATCGGTGAAGGCTCGGGAATTTTGATTTTGGAAGAGTTGGAGCATGCCCTCAAGCGGGGTGCGCCAATCTACGGCGAAGTCGTCGGATATGGCCTCAGCGGTGATGCCCACCATGTCTCAGCGCCGGAACCCGAGGGTGCGGGCGCCATTGCCTGTATGCAGGGGGCACTCGATTATGCGGGTCTAAAGCCTGAGGACATCGATTATATTAACGCGCACGGTACGTCTACACAGCTAAATGATGCTTCGGAAAACAAAGCCATTAAAGCGGTTTTCAAGGCACATGCACACAAGCTGAGCATCAGCTCTACCAAGTCCATGACCGGCCATCTACTGGGGGGAGCCGGTGGTGTGGAGTCGATTTTCTCCGTGCTGACCATCAAGAACGGCGTCATTCCCCCCACCATGAACTACGAAACCCCTGATCCGGAGTGCAATCTGGATTATGTTCCGAATGTGGCGAGGAAATCCAGGGTTAAAACAGCAATGAGCAATTCATTCGGGTTTGGCGGTACTAACGCCTCCTTGATATTTGCCGCGTACGAAAAATAGTGCAAAAAAGGTATGTCCATGAACATCATCATTGGATCTGATCACGGCGGTTTTGAGTTGAAGGAAGTCTGTCGGAAATTTATGGAAACACTCCCTGATTGTCACGTAGCAGATGCCGGGACCTTCAGCGAGGACTCCATGGATTATCCCCAGGTGGCCCACAAGGTTGCCAAGGCTATTTCAGACGGAGAATTTGAACGGGGCATCCTTATCTGCGGCACCGGTATCGGAATGAGCGTTACCGCAAACCGGTACTCGGGGATCAGGGCTTGCCTCTGCCACAACCTTTTCACGGCCCGCCTGAGCCGGGAACATAACGATGCCAACATTCTGGTAATGGGAGGCCGCGTTATCGGAAAGGGGATTGCCATTGAAATGGTGAAACTTTTTTTGCAGACGCCCTTTGATGGCGGACGGCATGAACTGCGACTAAACCAGATTGAAACCAATTAAACAAGTGTGTCCACGGGACAATTGTCAGGGTGCGGAAGAAAACAAACGCATCGTTATGAACGATTTTAAAAGAGGGGTATTTTGACAGAGCCGACATTAAGGGAAGTTGATCCCGAGGTCTTCCAGGCCATTGAAGCGGAGCTTTTAAGGGAAAGAGAAAGTCTGGTCATGATTGCGTCAGAGAATTACGCCAGTCGTGCCGTAATGGAAGCGCAAAGCAATGTTATGACCAACAAATATGCCGAAGGGTATCCCGGAGCCCGCTATTACGGCGGTTGTGAGTTCGTTGACAGGGTTGAGAGGCTGGCGAAAAACCGCGCCAACAGGCTTTTTGATTCGGAACACGCAAACGTTCAACCCCATTCCGGTTCACAAGCCAACATGGCTGTATACCTTTCGTGTTTGGAAAAGGGCGATACGATCATGGGAATGGATCTCTCCCATGGCGGCCATCTTACCCACGGAAGTCCGGTCAGTTTCTCCGGGAAAATTTATAAGCCTGTTTTCTACGGGTTGCATCCTGAGACGCAGCGAATCGATTATGATCAGGTCCGGGATGTGGCCAGGAAAGAGAAACCGAAAATCATCATTGCCGGCGCCAGCGCCTATCCCCGTCTTATCGATTTTTCAGCCTTTAAAGAAATTGCTCAAGAAGAAGGCGCCTTTCTGATGGTTGATATGGCCCATATCGCGGGCCTTGTCGCCACAAACCTTCATCCTTCTCCCATAGGGCAAGCGGATTTTGTCACCAGCACCACTCACAAGACCCTGCGGGGCCCCAGAGGCGGTCTGATTCTGTGCTCGGAAGAATATGGCGCCAGGCTGGACAAAAGTGTTTTCCCCGGGACCCAAGGGGGCCCCCTGATGCACATCATTGCCGCAAAAGCTGTGGCATTCGAGGAAGCCCTTCGCCCTGATTTCAAAGATTATCAGAAACAGGTTCTCCAAAATGCCAAAGTCCTTGCGGAAGGGTTGATGGCATATGGTTTTGATCTGATCTCAGGCGGCACGGACAATCACCTGGTTCTGATCGACCTGACCGGCAAAAACATTACCGGCCTCGATGCGGAACGCGCTCTTGGGGAGGCGGGCATTGTGGCCAACAAAAATGCGGTTCCCTTTGACAAGAAGGGGCCAAAAATTACCAGCGGACTGAGACTGGGGACACCCGCGTTGACCACCCGCGGCATGAAGGAACCGGAAATTCGACAAATAGCGGGACTTATCAACGATATTCTCAGCGCCCCTTTGAACGAAGCTGTTTTGCGGCGCGCTCGAGGTGTTGTGACCGAGATCTGTGGGGCATTCCCCATTTACCCTTACCTGCATGCTTCATAATAGATTAATTTAATACATCAGTTAAATGATATAACATGCTGTTATTAAATGGAATATGAAAGACCTTCCTGGAACCAGTATTTTATGTCCATCACTCGGATGGTCGCCACCCGTTCCACCTGTTTGAGACGTCATGTGGGGGCTATTCTGGTCAAGGAAAAACGCATCCTTGCCACCGGCTACAACGGTGCTCCCGCCGGTCTCAAACACTGTATCGAAGTGGGATGCCTTCGAGAGGAGGCTTCAATCCCATCCGGTACACGACATGAATTGTGTCGAGCCCTTCATGCTGAACAAAATGCCATTGTCCAGGCCGCCTATCATGGAACTCCCATCGCCGGATCTACCCTTTACTGCACCAATAAACCGTGCGTCATCTGCTCTAAAATGCTCATTAATGCCGGAATAAAAAGAATACTTTTTGACGAAGGGTATCATGACGATTTGGCTGATGCCATTCTGGAAGAAGCCGGAATAGAAATAATGAGGTTTGAAACATGAAATGTCCCTATTGCACTCAGATTGACAACAAAGTGATCGATTCCCGACTGAGCAAAGACGGCCGGACCATTCGTCGACGTCGGGAATGCCTCGCATGCAGCAGACGGTTCACAACCTATGAAAAACTGGAAGACGTGCTTCCCATGGTTGTCAAGAAAGACGGCAGACGGGAACCCTTTAATCGTGCAAAGATCATATCGGGCATCGCAAGTGCATGTCAGAAACGCCCCATTAGCGTTACCCGTATTGAGGAATTTGTTGACGCCATTGAGCTACATTTTCAGGAGCTTGGAAAGAAGGAAATCGACAGTTCGGAAGTGGGCGAAAAGGTCATCAACAAGCTCAAAGAGTGGGACGAAGTGGCATATGTCCGTTTTGCTTCCGTTTATCGACAGTTTAGGGACATTAATGAATTCATGGCGGAATTGGAAGAGATTTTGAAATCCAAAAAGAATTCCGAGAAGAAATAGGTGGAAAAAACCGATATCAAATTCATGAAACTGGCGATCAAGGAAGCGCGAAAAGGTCTGGGACGAACTTCCCCCAATCCAGCGGTCGGCGCCGTGATCGTGAAAGGGGGAAAAGTTGTTGCCAAAGGATATCACCAACAGGCGGGCATGCCCCATGCGGAAGTTGAAGCCTTTAGGGAAATCGGCAATCGCGCCCCTGGGTGCACGCTCTATGTGACCCTGGAGCCGTGTAATCATTTCGGAAAAACCCCTCCCTGCACGGAACTCATCTTGAAAAGTGGCGTCAAAAAGGTGGTTGTGGGGATGAGAGACCCCAATCCCTTGGTCACGGGGGGCGGTTGTGAGTATCTGGAAAGAAACGGAATCGAGGTCATAACCGGCGTCCTGAAAGAAGAATGCACCCGGTTAAACGAGGCGTTTACTAAATTCATCTCAACCGGCCAACCCTTTGTGATCGCCAAATCCGCCATAACCCTGGACGGCTGGACGGCCACCTCGGCACACCATTCCCAATGGATCACCAATGAAAAATCGAGGAGCGTTGTCCATCGGTTGAGAGATCGTGTGGATGCCGTGCTCATGGGGGTCGGAACAGTTTTGGCCGATGATCCGGCCATGACGACCCGATTCAAGGCGAAGGAAGGAAAAGATGCCATTCGGATTGTGTTGGATACAAATTTCAGAACACCGCCCGATGCAAAAGTCATGAAAAATGAATCCGCCGCACCGACCATCATCGCAACCAGCACCGAGGGAAACGAACTTTACCAGAATTCGGGCCCGCATCCAAAGAGCGTGAAAACATTGGTCTGCCCCACAATCGCGGATAAGATTGATCTAAGAACCCTCATGGAAAGACTGGGGGAGATGTCTATCACCAGCGTGCTGGTGGAAGGGGGTTCCATGATCCTGGGGGCGATGCTCCGGGCAAAACTGATCGATAAATTCTATATTTTCATCGCACCAAAGATACTGGGTGGTGGTGATGGCATTCCCATGGCTGCCGGCTGCGGTCCCAAAACCATGGAGGAATCCCTCAAACTCCGGAACATAAAAGTGAGACGTTTCGGGGATGATGTACTGATCAGCGGCTATCCGAACTATTAACGCCCCAATGTCTTCCCTAAAAAAATCCTCTCCCTGAAGGAAGTTTCACCTCCGCTTGCGCTCTTCCCATTCTATAAAGCTCTTTTGCGTTGCCTGTTTGACAAAAGAGTCCTTCGAACGTACCTTAAAATAAATATCAGGAGCCAATTGCCTTGTACCTCAAAAGAGTATATGCACGGGATGGATACCACTTTATCCTATCCGAATCGTTCTATCATGATGACTGCTGGAAACACCGACCGCTCATGGATTTGGGTTCCAATCCCGGAGATCATATTGAATACCCGGGCGGCAACAGTTTTCACATAAAGGAAGCCCTGCTGGAAAGGGTTCGGGAAATGGCCGAGCGTTTTTCCGAAGATGAGTTGGAAGCCCTTTTCATGCCTTTTCTGGATCCTCGCATACGGCGGATCGTCGAACGGTTCGAGCGTCCCAAAGAATCCGCCAAACCCTGGGGTGCCCTATCAGGGGATGAAGTTCTAGTAGAGCAGAAAAAGTTGCATTCTTTCGACAAACGCAGGCTGCATTACCTGCGTTTCGGTCGCGTCCAAATGGGGGCGCTGGATCACAAGCCTTTTAGATTCTTTCAGATTCTTTCCGAAAAAAGCAGAGATGAAATCGAGGCCATGATGGAAAGAATGGAACTGGTCCTGGCGCCCCACGAATGGCGTGTATATGTCTATACCGCGTTTCACCTTCAAAACCACTTTCGACACCTGCTCACGCGAAACCACCCCTCGGCCCTTGATCCGGAAAGAGTGGATGAACTCTTTTTGGAGGATATCTGCCGACTGAATCGGAACGAACAGTTCTTTAGAGGGGTTGCCCCTTACGACCACCAATCGCTTCATCCTTATCTGATCAAGTATCTGATTCTCTATTTTGACAACGATTTTGTTCCGGGAACCATCTGGAACCAATACGTGAAGGATTTCATGTGGCAGCATCAGTTTCACCGGAAAGCCAAGCCCCCTTCACATCCATCACCATCCAATGATGAGGCCTGCCGGTGCCTTGAAATCTCCGTTGAAGATTTTAAAAAAATGGATCGGCAGAAATTGACCCGGTGTTATCGGCGGCTGGCCAAAAAAACACATCCCGACAGGGGAGGGGACGGCCGACATTTCGTTGAAATAAAGGCCGCCTATGAAACGCTGCTGCAGATGAAATAGAAGGTCATGCAGGGAAGTTTAGGTTCCCCGCTGCCCGATCGCGTATTTTCCCTGTTTGCCCGCAAAAGGCATGATCAGCAGTCTGGGGAGTGTCACTTCTGTCTCGTTTCTAAACTGTCGAAGGCCGATGGTCATTTCCAGGTGGCCGTCCTTGGGTTGGGCGGTATAAGTACCGAAGATGCGATCCCACCAGGAGAGGTTGAAACCGAAATTGCTGTTGGTTTCCCTTGGGTATATGGAATGGTGAACCCGGTGCATGTCCGGGGTGACCACCAAGAGTCTAAGGACTCGATCCATGCCCAAGTGCAACCTCACATTACCGTGATTAAACATGGCCATTCCGTTTAGAATGACTTCAAATGCCACTACCGCGCTCACCGGCGGTCCAAGTACGGCCACCGCGGACATTTTGATGAGCATGGAGATGATGATCTCAATGGGATGGAACCTGAGGCCCGTTGTCACGTCGTAGTCCAGGTCCGCATGGTGCACCATGTGAAGACGCCAGAACAGGGGCACCGCATGAAACATCAGGTGTTGGAGATAGACCACCATATCCAGCAAAATAATGGACAGGATAAACGATACCCAATAGGGGAGATCGTAAAGGTTGAGGAGACCCCAGCCCTGCTCCCGTGCCTTAATGGCCACAGCCACTGCCAGCACCGGGAAGAGAAGACGTACCACAAGGGGGTTGAGGATGGTCAGCCCCAGATTCCATGCCCAACGAATCGCCTTGGAGGTGGTTCTTTTCCGTTTGGGAGCGATCATCTCCCAAATGGTCATCAACAATAAAATACCCAGAAAAAAGCTCAATCGAATAATGGCTGTTTTTTCCATTAGAATCCGGAACCCTCTATTGCCGTATCCTGAAGATTGCCGATAATCCTTTCCCATAAGTTCGAAAGCGACGGCCCTGCTTTCCCTGCTGTTGAGATGACCGCATCAAGGGACGTCTCTACCATGCAGTCCGGAAGATTCATGTTGGTTATAACGACGATTCCGAGGATTTTCAGACCGCAGTGAACACCCACAATGGCCTGGCTTACCGTTGACATGCCCACCGCATCGGCGCCGATCATCCTTAAAAACCGTGTTTCGGCGGGTGTCTCCAGTGAAGGCCCGAGAACTCCCACGTAAACGCCCTGTCGCAGGGGAATTCTTTGTTCAAGGGCGGTTCTGCGGGCTAGGTGTACCAGATCGGGATCATACACACGGGTCATGTCCGGAAACCGGGGACCGAAATCATCCAGATTCGGTCCGACCAGCGGATTGACACCTTTCAGATTGATGTGGTCGGTGATGACCATGAGGTCTCCTGCATCAAATTGCGGATTCAAGCCCCCCGCCGCACTGGACATGAACAGGTATTTTGCACCCAGCATGGCCATGACCCTCACAGGAAATGTCACTTCTTTGGGTGAATAGCCTTCATAAAGGTGAAACCGGCCTTCAAGGGCCAGCACGTCTTTTCCGGCGATTCTTCCACCGACCAGATTTCCATGGTGTCCTTCAACCGTTGAAGTCGGGAAATTGGGGATCTTTTCAAATGGTACGCGAAAGTCTACGGAAATTTTTTCGGTGAGAGTCCCGAGACCCGTTCCGGTAATCATGCCGATCTCGGGCTTTCTTTTCATCATGGAAGATAGAAATTCAGTGGTCTCCTTTATCTCACGCAGCATGTCATATCTCCTGAAGTTTTATTTTTCTGGTTTATGATACGTTCCGTATAAAAGTCAACCTTTCAAAGGAAGCACATAACAATATCCTCTAAACGCAACTATTTTTGCCTTTAAGAGCCTGTTTGAAAATTATCTCGTCGCGAGGTTGAGCGAGGTTTTCGAGGGCAAGGAAGCGATAAAAATGGGGCTGAAAGCGTAGTCGAGCTACGGTGAAGACCCATTTTAGTCACTGACGCAGCCATCGGAAACCGCAGCCGACCGCAGTAGGGATAATTTTCAAACAGGCGCTGAGCATTGAAAGGTTCGAACCGAAGTCTACATTTTGGGTTGATTTTTTAATTTCTATGGGATATGTCACGGAAAAATTCAATAAATCATAAATTATGGCCTTCATCATGCTATGATTTTTCCTTTCAATGATCATCATAGAAAGGCCACCGTCACTCGAGCATAGGAGCTTATCCATGGAGGAAAGCGAAATACCACGGCGTTTCAAAAGCCATGGCGTTCATAAGCCACATCTAAGGGCGATTTATCTGTTGTTCATTTCAAGTTTTGTTTTCATGTTCACGGTTCAATTCGCATCCGGAGCAGAACCAGCAGAAACGCCTTCGGCAAAGATCCAGCAAAACCCTTCAGTCGAAACCCTCGCCAGTGCCCCCATTATCATAAAACCGGTTTGCAAAAGCAAATCTGACCGGTTCAACCCGGCGATCAAACGCGCTGCTGACCGCTATGATGTGGACCCTGCTCTTATTAAAGCCGTTATTATGGCTGAATCCGCATATAACCCAAAAGCTGTTTCAAAGCAGGGGGCAGAGGGTCTGATGCAACTGATGCCCGGAACTGCCCGCGCCCTGGGGGTGGAAAACGCTTTCAATCCGTCACACAATATCAACGGTGGCGCTAAATACCTCAGAAAACTCCTGAATGCTTTTGACGAGAATATCAAACTGGCTGTGGCAGCTTATAATGCCGGTATCAGCGCGGTAAAGCGGCTTGGAGCGGTCCCTCCCATAAAGGCCACCGAGCGTTACGTCAAAAAAGTTTTCGCCTATTATCATCACTACAAATCTGAAATGGTCGACAAGACGGAAGAAGTCTGATTTTTTGCTTCCTGTGACATGGGAATTCAAGATATCCCCATGTCATTACATTTCCCCTCAACAATTAACTTTCCGTGTTCATATCTCAGGAGTTGTGAGCTTTTTTTGCTCTTGACCTGTTTCTCACATTTAATATAAGAATACGACGAACCTGTCGACCCATAAGGAACATCAAAATCATGAATCCGATCATTGAAGACTTGAAAGACCCAACCGCACTCCCGGAAAATACCTTGACAGTGAATGTGGTTCAAACCCATATTTCCATTGTGTTTGTGGCGGATTCATATGTTTATAAAATCAAGAAGCCGGTGGATTTCGGGTTCTTGGATTTTTCAACCCTTGAAAAACGAAAATACTACTGTCACCAGGAGGTGTTGCTCAACCGGAGACTGGCCAGGGACCTCTATGTGGATGTTCTTCCCGTAACCTTGGTGAACGGCAAGCATACCCTCGCGAAACCGGAAGGTGAACCGGTTGAGTATGCCGTCAAAATGAAGCGCATTCCAAGTGACCGTTTGATGAAATCCCTCTTTGAGGCCGGTAAAATTACACCTGAGCATCTATCCGAAATTGCCAGGGTCCTTTCAGAATTTCATATCAATGCAAAGACCAGTGATGAAATTGCTCAATTTGCAGAACCTGAAAAATTTAAGATTAATACGGATGAAAACTTCCAACAGGTCCGGAGCAACATTGGGCTGACCATTTCAGAGCAACAATTTCGTGATATACAGGCCTATACCAATGATTTCTATGGGACCCACCGGGATCTGTTTTTTAAAAGAATTGAAAGTGGACGGATCAGGGATTGTCATGGTGATCTTCATATGGAACATGTCTGTCTGATGCCGGGCTTACCCATTATCGATTGCATCGAATTCAACGAACGTTTTCGGTACAGTGATGCCATCGCGGATATTGCGTTTTTGTTGATGGACCTGGAATACCATGGCGGGGTGGATGAGGCGCAAGTGCTCTGGGAACATTACAAGACGCTTTCAAAAGAAGAAGATGTGGATCATCTGCTCAAATTCTATAAAGTATACAGGGCGTTTGTTCGCGGTAAGGTAAACGGATTTCAAGTTGGGGATCCGGCCATCGGGGATAGGGAAAAAGAAGAGGCCATCGGCCGTGCGCAGTCCTATTTTAGTCTGGCCCATGGGTATCTTTAGAATGGTGATTTAAACTGTAGTTTGCATTTGTCCGGATTGTTTTTTTACAAAACATATTAAAACCACTTTGGAGAACATGATGAAGGAACCATTTGTCGAGTTTATGAAAAAGGAACTGGAACCGGGTACCGTCCTGATTGCATGCGGCCTTCCTGCATCCTACAAAACGGAGACCACCGAAGTCATTGCCGGATTAAAGGATTATCGCATATTGAGATCCGATCTCATCCGGCTCGAGGTGCTCAAGAACGAAGATATTTTTAATGAGAAGGTCGCTTCCAGTATGCAAAAACGAACGCTGGTCTATGACGAAATGTTCAGGATGGCGGATGAGGCGGCCGGAAGAGGGGAGGGGATTATCCTGGATGCCACATTCGTGACACAGTCGCTTAGAAGACGTGCCGCAAAAGTGGCCGCGGATCATGGGAAAACCCTGGTCATTCAGCAGACCCAGTGCCCCAAAGCGGTGTCGCTTAACCGCATTTCAAAACGAACCAAAGAAAACTATGAGTCCAATGCGCTGACGGAACAGGCTTATACAAATAATGTGAATAAATTTGAACCGGTTGATCTCAATGATTTAAAACAACGGCACCCGGCGCTGGAGATCGTTCACCTTCTGGTCGACACGACCTCCGACTTGACGGATGAGTGGGTTGTGATCAGCAAAAAAAGAGCGTAATCAAAGGTTTTTTATGTCATCCAAATCCGTTGGAATTATTTACAAACATCATCACGCGCCGGCAAAAACAGAGGCTTTAAAACTTGAGGCCTGGTTTGAAAATCGTGGCATCAAGGTGTTCTTGCAGGAAATGACGGCAGAGGTCGCGGAAAAGGGCGCCTCCCCAAAAGACCTGATTGTTCCAAAAAATGTTGACTGGATTGTTGTTCTGGGTGGGGACGGCACTTTACTGGGAGCAGCCCGCCAGGTGGGAAGATATGGTGCGCCGATTCTGGGGGTAAACCTAGGAGGATTGGGCTTTCTGACCTGTATTCCCCTGGAGAAGCTCTACCCGGTGGGTGAGACCATGGTGAGCGGGGAACTTCAAGTGGAAAGCCGCATGATGCTTGAAACAAAAGTCCTCAGAGATGAAAGCGAGGTGATCCGCTTTCAGGTTTTAAATGATGTGGTCATCAACAAGAGCACCCTTGCCAGGATTATCGATCTTGATGTGTCCATAAATGGTGTTTTTGTGACCACATTCAGGGCTGATGGGCTTATCATTTCCACGCCCACCGGGTCCACCGCTTACAACCTCTCGGCCGGAGGTCCTATCCTCTACCCCACCATCGAAACATTTGTGTTGACGCCCATTTGTCCGTTTACCCTCACAAACAGGCCCATCATCGTGCCCGACAGCGCGATTATCGGTATTGAAATGGGCCGGGAAAGCGAAGGAACCGTTGTACTCACCTTTGATGGTCAGGTGGGGTTTGACCTTCATCATGGCGACAAGGTGAACATTTATAAATCAAAAGAAAAGATCAACCTTTTCAAGCCCCCCGGTCAAGACCATTTCCGCATTCTCAGAACCAAACTCATGTGGGGGGGCGTCACCTACAACAAACATCCGGAGCCTTCCTGAAAACGCAGGATTCTCTCTCTGGTCGAGGCCTTTAAACGGTTGAACTGCACGAAACGGATATTTCAGGTAGACCGAAAGGAAATCCATTATTTGAGATTCACCCTTGAATCATATGATGGAATGGCCCTGGTTTCCACAATCGATCCCTATCTCGCCCTGATCGAAGTCTCCATCGCGCCGGGCTGCGAACAATGGGTTTATGCGTTGATGAATGCTTTAGAAAAAGATGAGGGGTTAAGTATCAAAAGCCTTCACTAGGCCGAGGTCTACGCTTGAACAAACGCTTTCATATAAATACCATGGGCTGTCAGATGAACGTGTACGATTCTGATTTTCTGGCACAGTCCCTGATAAAAAATGGTTTTCTCCCGGAAAAAGAACCCAGCCGGGCAGATGTAATATTGATCAATACCTGTGCCGTACGCGCAAAGCCGGAGCAAAAAGCTTGTAGTTTTCTGGGACGCATGGCGGACCTTAAAGAAAAAAATCCGGAACTGGTTGTGGGTATGGTAGGATGTCTGGCCCAGATGAAGGGCAGGGAAATGATGAAAAGATTTCCGCTGCTGGATTTTGTAATGGGCCCAAGGGAACTTGTTCGAATCCTTGAAACCCTTCAGAGAATTTTTGATAGACGCCAGCGGATTCTGGCCACGGAGCTCACCGTTGAACCTGCACCCGCTGTCAAATGCGCAGGATATTTTCAGGATCAAACATCAGGATTCATTTCCATCATGGAAGGATGTAATAATTTTTGCAGTTATTGCATCGTTCCCCATGTGAGGGGACGTGAATATTTTCGTGCGCCAAAGGACATCCTTGATGAAGCCCGGCATCTTCTGAAGGAGGGGATACGGGAAATAACGCTCCTCGGTCAGAACGTCAATTCATATTCCTGGAAAGATAAAAACAAATGGAATTTCGCATCGTTATTAAATGCCTTATCGGCGCTTGATGATCTGCTCAGGCTCCGTTTTACAACCTCTCACCCAAAAGACCTCTCCGATGACCTTCTGGGGTGTTTTGTAAGCATTGATAAACTGGCTGCCCACATTCATCTTCCGTTCCAGGCGGGAAGTGACCGCATATTGAAATTGATGCGGCGGGGGTATACACGAGAAGAATATTTGGAGCTCACCAGGAAATTGAGAACCGCTAAGGAAGACATTGCCATTACAAGCGATGTTATGGTAGGATTCCCCGGCGAAACAGAGGAAGATTTTCAGCTCACCCTTGATTTGATACAAAATGTTGAATTTGATTCTCTTTTTTCCTTTAAATACTCTGATCGGGAAGGAACGCCTGCTGCCGGGATGTCGGATAAAATAGGTGAAGACATCAAAATAGAAAGACTTCAACGCCTGCAAGAGCTCCAGAACCGAATCACACTTAAGAAAAACCGTAAACTTGAGGGTCAACAGCTGACGGTGCTGGTAGAGGGAACAAGCAAAAAAGGTGGGCAATTTTCAGGGCGAACCGCTTCCAATAGAGTGGTAAATTTTGATGGTGATGCTCAGATGGTGGGAAAACTAATTGAAGTGGTCATAAAGGAGTCTTGCCTTAATTCACTTAAAGGCGAAGCAATCCGTTAGGCAAATCAATATGTCCATAGAAAACAATAATATTTCCTATGAAAACGAACATGTTCTGGTAGTCGATGACGAAGATATTGTCAGAGAACCCATATCTGCCATGTTGCGTCACCTAGGCTTCAAAGTTGATACCGCTGAGACCGGTGATAAAGCGCTGGAGAAATTCAAAACAGAATCTTATACTTTTCTGTTAACGGATATTCGAATGCCGGGGATTGACGGACTCGAGTTGATCAGAATTGTCAAAAAAGAATACCCCAGCGTTTGCGCCATTGCCATGACCGGCTACAGTAGAGAATATAAATATGTGGAAACCATCAACGCGGGCGCCACGGATTTTGTCAACAAACCCTTTGGTATCGAAGAGATTGAAGCCAAATTCAAACGGGGCATTATTGAAAGAAATATTCGGCAGGAACTCAATCGGCTCTCCATCACGGACGCCCTGACCGGTCTTTATAATCAACGGCACTTCTATGATCGCCTCAACGAAGAAACCGCGAGGGCACAGCGACAGAATCATGAGCTTGCACTGATCCTTTTGGATCTCGATGACTTCAAGCAATACAATGATACATTCGGTCATCTGGCCGGAGACGGACTGCTCCAAAAAGTGGGCGCCGTCATCAACGGTAAAATGCGGCAAAGCGTGGATTCCGGATATCGCTATGGAGGCGATGAATTTGCGGTGATGTTGATTGAAGCGGGCGAAGATGTGGCGGCAATGATGTCTGATCGTATCAAATCCGGTATTCTGGAAGAATGCGGTATTTCAGCCAGCAGTGGGTTCGCTGTATGGGACAAGGGGTTAAATGGTGAAGCGCTGGTTGGCGAGGCAGACCGCAGGCTCTATAAAGACAAAGCCCGGAATAAAGCGCGAAAAGCCACAATGGCACAGAAGCGAAAACTTGCAGAGACAACATAGTCGCCCGATGCTTAACGTCTGATAATAAATATTATGTCAACTTGATAGTCGGTATCCGATTTCCAGTCTTTTTGTTTGCTGCCCTTTCTAAAAATAGCGGTTGACAATCCGAGATTAAATTTAGTAGGTTAAAATATTAATTACAGGGAGGAAAGAATCGAATGAGTAGCGTTGTTAAAAAGAGAAGAAAGAAAATTACCAAGCACAAATACCGAAAGCTTCGAAAAAAGATGCGCCACAAAAACAAATAGCAATTCCCCCTTACCCCACACGAAAAAGGCAGCTCAAAAAGAACTGCCTTTTTCGTTTAAGCATTGCTGCCCGAGCGGCGAAAAAAACCGCTCAGACAATCGTCTTTATTTTCCGTAGTCATACCATCCCCCGCCTGTCTTCCTGCCCAGTTTATTGGCGCGAATCATGGTCTTGAAAAGGTTTGGGGAAACCCATTTGGATTCCTTATTGAGCTCCTTGTAGAAATATTCCGTGACGAAATAACAGATATCGATCCCCGTCAGATCCATCAGTTCAAAGGGCCCCATGGGGTAATTGAGCCCGGCCTTCACCGCCGTGTCCACATCCTCAATACTGGCAATGCCTTCCTCGACGATTTTGATGGCCTCCAGCATATGCGGAATCATGATCCGGTTCACGACGAAACCCGGTGAATCTTTCTTCACCTCCACCGTAATCTTGCCCATTTTCTTGGCCAGTTCGGTGGTGACATTAACGGTTTCATCATTGGTTGAGTAGCCTCGAATGATCTCAACCAGCTTCATAATGGGAACAGGGTTGAAGAAATGCATGCCACACACTTTCTCAGGCCTCTTCGTCGCAGCAGCAATTTCAGTCAGTGACATGGACGATGTATTGGAAGCCAGGATCACATGGGGGGCACAGAGCTCATCCAATTCTTTAAACACGCTCTTTTTAAGGTCCAGGTTCTCAATGACGGCCTCAATGACAAAATCAACATCTTTCAGCTCGGCCATTTCGGTGGTGCCCTTGATTCTTCCCAGAATCGCGTCTTTCTGTGAGGCTTCGAGTTTGCCCTTCTCGACGCTTTTGGAGAGGAAGCGGTCGATGTTTTTCATTCCCCGTTCCACAAACTCATCCTTGATATCTCTTAAAACAACATCGCAACCGATTTGAGCTGCCATTTGTGCAATACCGTTGCCCATGGCGCCAGCTCCGATCACACCCACTTTTTTGATCTCCATGCTACCTCCTTATGAAAAAGAAACTGTTAAACCTATCGATGTTCAATTATGCGGACTCAACTGAAGTCACTTCCGGGACATTTTGCTTCAGGACCTTTTCAATTCCCATTTTTAGGGTCATCTGACTCATGGGACAACCCCCGCAGGCGCCCATCAATTTCACCTTTACCAATCCGTTCGCATCCACATCCACGAGCTGCACATCCCCTCCGTCCGCTTGGAGAGAAGGCCTTACTTTTTGAAGTGCATCCTCTACTTTTTCCCTTAACGTCATTCTATTTTACCTCGTTTTGATTTGGTTCCAGCCCATCATGCTTTAGGCGACGTTTTTAGCATATATTCAAATGGATTACTACTTAAAAATCCGGCGAACCCGATCATCAAGGAACCCCTTGAGCCCGTTTGAGTCTTCAGGTGACCAGCCCATGGATTTTCGCCAGATTTCATCCGATTCCATGCACAGATAGAGTCCTGAATCGGCGTGCCATTTCTCCAGATTTTGCCGCATGAAATGATAAAGCGCAGTTCGAATGGGCTTAAAATAACGTACCTTGCCGTCCAATCCCGTTATGAACTCGCCGTCCAGAATCGCAGTCTCGGGATGTCGCCTTCTGATAATGGGTTTCAGGTCCGGCATGAACCTCAATGACCCCATGCTGATCCAGATAATCCCTTCGGGTTTCAGATACCGATCCATCAGATCGATGGTTCGGAGATATCCTTCCTGCCAGCCTTTATGGGGGATCAGCGGATCAAAGTGAAAACTCACCACAAACCCTTCCGCTTGGCATCGCTTGGCCGCTTCAAGCCTTTGTTTGAGAGTTGCAGCGCCTTTTTCTTCCGTTGCTGAAATCAGCTGGCTGTTGAGGGACCAGGATACAATAATACGGTCTCTGTAGGGGCTGGAAATCAAGCCCTCTATCCGGTTGGTTTTGGTTTTGAATTCCAAAACAGCATTTTTTCTTTCTGAGAAAGGGCCCATCAGTATTTCAGTCCAGCGGGTCAGCGGATCCAGCGCCAGACTGTCCGCAAATTCTCCGGTTCCCACACGGACAATCTTCTCCGGGTCCCGATCGATGAACGCCAGAATTTCGGGCAACTGTTCTTCCAGGTTAACGTGAATCCTTAAATAGGGCTGGTTCAGGAAATAGGACTGAAGAATACAATAACTGCAATCCAGTGGGCAGTTGGTGGCCACATTGAGGATTTGATAACCGCAGCAGATATATTCTTTGGTCCCCGGGCAGGGTTTGAGGAATTCTCCCCTATGTGAAAGCAGGTGCAACGTATCCTTTCCCATAAAGCCTTTCGCAATTGATCCTGGCGATTCATTGAATGACTCGGCATGCGGAACCCGCTCCATAATTTTCCGGGCCATGGGGCTCTTTTGCAAGCCCTCTTCCACAATGACCTTCTGGATATCATTATTGGCCATTATGCGTTCCCATTCCAGGGATCGTCAAAACCGAGGAGCCTTCCATTTGTCGATAAATCAAGGAGTTTTTTCTTGAGATCTGTTGCAGTTTCAAAAGAAATTTCGAGCCGGTAATAGGGGCCTTCAAAAAAAGGCGGTGCTGCAATTTGACAACCTTCAGGAAGGGCAAATTTTTCCACCATGCGTTTGAAACCTTTCTCAGCGTTCACCAGATGGGGCAAACGCCTGGTCCGCAGAAGCTTGATGAACGCTTTGGCTTTCTGAGGATTGTTCATCTGAGTGTTGTTACGGATATCTAACAATTCGGGGGCATCCAATAATCGTGTAACTTCAACACCTTCTATACGGGATAGATCCATTGTATAATCAATAAACTGCGTCTGTTGGTTCTTGTTGAAGGAAACAGCGGAAAAATACTCACTGAATTTATCTCTTGATGTTGAATCCATTTCCAGCAATAGTTTGCCCGCCTGCAGAGACAAATAACCGCGAGCAAGCAGGTCTTTAGCCCGGCGATCAAACTCGGTTTCAATTCGCACCAAAAGATGAAGGGTCTCTGCATGTGAGGGCAGATCAAAGAGCGGCATGAAGGTTTTAAGCACCTCTTTTTCGGGAAGCAATGCCAACAGGCGTACGAGGGCCATCCCCTTCTCCACAGGGTTAAAGATCCTGACGGTCAGATTTTCATGAAGGTTCATCCGCAGGCATTCAAAGGGGGGGGTGTCGAGGGGCAGAATACGGCATGGGATACGCGCCTCACCTAACGCCGCGAAAGCGTTTATCCTTCGAAAGCCCACAACCACCGTGAATTGAGTATCCCCCCTTCCCTTCTCTTTTTCGATCAGAATCGGCGAATTAATCAGACCGATTCTGCGGATGGAATCTGTCAGAAGGGTTACATCGAATCCGTAGCTCATGCAATAGGGCCCGGGCGAAAGATCAATCTGATCCAGATTGATCAGTTTAGGCAACAAATGGAGTGTTTCGAGACTATTCATATAAAATACCTGTGTTATCTACTGCGCTTTATGCCCAGCATGGCAGCGACTGCATTTATCTCCCGGCACCTCAGGAAACGGGCTAAGGAAAAATACACAACAATACCGATTAAAACAAGGATTGAGAGGTTTAGTATCTTTCGAGGAAGTGCATCGTTGCCGTTGGTGTAGAGCCATTGAGCGCGGCAGATGAAAATAATTGCGCCCATTCCAATAGTGGCGGAGAGGGATTTAACAAAGGATTTCAGGATCGGACCGGCATGGGTAAACAAACCCTTTTTTCGAAGACAAAGGGCCAGCAGTCCGAATTGAACCATGGAAGCAAGCGACAGTGCCAGCGCAAGCCCTGCATGCTTTAAAGGCCCCATCAGCATCAGGCTCAAAACGACATTGACACCCAAGGAAATGACCGCCACCTTTACCGGCGTTTTTGTATCCTGCAAGGCATAAAATGCTGCAATCAGGACCCGCATACCGGAAAAGGCCCAGAGTCCAACGGTGTAGCCCATAAGGGCATCGGTTGTCATGGCCGAAGAATGAGCACCAAAGGCGCCCCGTTCAAAGAGCAGTACGATAATTGGCTTTCCCAGTATGAGCAAGCCGGCCGTGGCCGGCAGCACAATAAAAAACACAAGGCACAAGCCACTATCCAGGGTTTCTTGAAATTTCCCATGCTCTTTCAGGGCGGCATTTCCCGACAGGGATGGAAGGGCCGCAGTGGCAATGGCAATGGCAAAAATGCCCAAAGGAAATTGAACCAATCGATCAGCGTAGTAGAGCCATGAAACGCTCCCTTCCTGTAGAAATGACGCCAGCAGCGTTCCCACAAACTGGTTGAACTGATACACAGCGGACCCGAACACGGCGGGGAGCATCAGCCTGCCGATGCGCTTGACTGCGGGATGAAACGGTTGCCATGTTGGAAAAAGCCGTAACCCTTCACCATACACCCACGGGATCTGCAGCGCCACCTGTAAAATGCCTCCCAGCACAACGCCCATGGCAACCCCGATGATCGGTTCAGCAAAGTGGGGAGAAAGAAACCAGGCAGCACCGATGATCCCCACATTCAGGAAAATAGGCGCAGCGGCGGGCGCGGCAAAATGCCGCAGGGAATTGAGCACTCCCATGAAAAAAGCCACAATACCGATAAGAAAAATGTACGGAAAGGTCAGCCGTGTGAGGAGAACCGTCAGGTCATACTTGACACCGGAACTTCCAAAACCAAAGGCCTGAATCTTTACAATGAAGGGGGCGAAAATGACGCCAAGGAGTGTGACAACCGCCAGTATCAGTGAAAGGATGGTAAATACAATTCTGGCCAGCTCAAATGCGTCTTCCTTGCTTTTGAGGGTCAAATACTCCGTAAAAACGGGAATGAAGGCAATGGTAAGAGAGCCTTCCGCAAAAAGGCGTCGCAGCAGATTGGGTATGCGAAGCGCCACAAAAAAAGCATCCGCCGCCATACCGGAGCCAAAAAGGGTGGCCAAAAGCATATCGCGAACAAGCCCCAGAATTCGGCTCATCAGGGTGAAAAATGCTATGACACCGGCGGCGCCGCTGATATTTTTGGATCGAGACTTATACAATGTATTCTGAAAGGCAAAAAAGCCTTGACATAATGGAGCAATTTGTTATTATTTTACGTTTAATTCAATCCGTTTGTAGAGAGCAGCAAAACGAACATCAAGAATAAGACATTATCCCATTAACCACTTCAAGGAGGCTCAGCTTGGCGAACCACAAATCTGCCCTCAAAAGGGCAAAACAAAACGAGATTCAAAGGATTCGAAACAAAGGGTATAAAACCAGGGTGAAAAAGGCCGTTAAAGAGGTCCGAACCGCCATCACAGACAATACTGCCGCGCAAGCCCGGGAAACGCTGGATAAGGCTGTTTCCATCATTCAGAAATCCGCTTCAAAGGGCGTCATCCACAAGAATCAAGCCGCGAGAAAAGTTTCCAGACTGACGCTTCAAGTCAACAAGCTCTCCGAAAGCGTATCTAAATAGACAATAGGAAATTTTCAAGAACCAGGGTTGCCTGAGATCCCATTTTCAGGCGCCCGTCCGCCTGGTAAAGGAGTTTCAATGCCTTTTCCAGATCTTCTTCCCGCCAGCGTCGCGCCTGCTCCAGGACTTTACCGACCACAAAGCTTGGCACACCCAGCCTTTTTGCCATTTCCGGTCGAGGGACACGGTTGTCCATAAATTCCCTGGCCTGGGATATAATGCGAATCTGGCGGGTCAGCATGCCGACAATGGAAAAAGCCGCATCCTTCCCTTCTTCTTCTAGATAGCGGGCCAAAATGGACAAAGAGCGTGCTTTTCGGCGTTGCGATATCTCATCCATCAGCTCAAATATAGTATATAACCTGCTGAAAATACTTAGCTCATTTATCTCTTCAATCCCGATTTTTTTGCTGCCGTGACGAAGATACAACTTTTCAAGCTCCGTGTGAAGCGTTCTCGACCGATTACCGATGATCTCTTGAAGGTGTCGGCAGGCATCCGTGCTGATGTTGAGCCCCATCTCCCGTGCTTCGGCCATGATCCAGGGAACCACCTGGCGGTCGCCCAACTCCCTGAAATTAACAGCGCGGCCGAGTTTTTTAAGGGTACTGAAAAACTTCAACCGGAAATCGGGCTTGAGTGCAACCAGAATGAAGCAGGTGGTGTCCACGACCCTTTCCAGATAGGGGATCAAGACCTCCAGATCGGCGGCAGCCAAGTGATCGGCGCGACGAACGATGATCAGACGGTTTGAAGACAAAAAGGGGAGAGATCGGGCGGCATCCAGAATATCACCAGGATTGACATTGCCATCGCCGTCAAAAACATGAAGATTGAAATCCCTGGCCGATTCGGGAATTAATGTTTCGCGAATCTGTTTCAAGGTTTTTTCAAGATGAAAATCATCCGGGCCATAAAAAAGATACAATGGACCCAGACGGCCTTCCTTGAGATGGGTTAAAACAGTTTCCGGCGCTATTTCAACAGGCATCAGAATCTTTCCATGGTTCTCAGGTAGATCCTTTCAGCGAACAATTGTGCGATTTTCTTGGTGGCCCGCCGCTGGTTGTAACGGGTTTTGAGAGGGTCTGAATCCACGGTAAAAGCGGCCTTTTCTTCCATGTTCGGATCATTCCAGATGATCTTCCCGGTCTTTGACTCCACCAGTTTTGCTTCGAGTCTGATTTTCAGCCAGCGAGAACTGGTGACATCAAAGGTATTGTCCGTTACTCGGTAACTCAGCGGCTCGGTCTTGATGCTGGTCACCTTTCCAATCAGGATTGCTGCCGCCGTTTCCTTTGAAACCAGGGGAACCTGGGAATGGCTTACAAACTGCCGGCGAATCACCTTGGTAAAGTCACCTTCAAAACCGATATCGGAAGAAGGACTTTCAATGAGGGGAATCGCCATGCTGGAAATGTTGATTCGCATGGGTTTTCCGGTGGCTTGCAGACTATAACCGCAACCCACGGTCAGAATCGAACCGGAAAGCATCGTTAATATCAAAACGGCTTTCAGCATGTTTGAAATGGTTCTCATTTATTGCTAAACCACCACATTAACCAGTTTGTTCTGCACCACGATAATACGCTTGATCGTCTTTCCCTTCACATGGCGCTGAACTTTTTCATCTGCCAAAGCCAGTGTCTCCATTTCTTTCTCACTGCTTGAAGCGGCCACTTCAATGCGACTTCTCACCTTGCCGTTAACTTGAAGAATGATCAGTTTTTTCTCGGTTTTAAGGGCATCTTCATCATAGGCCGTCCAGGGAACATTCAACAGACATCCGTCATGACCCATCATTTGCCACAGTTCATCGGCAATGTGGGGCACAACGGGGGAGAGCAACAAAATGGTTGTTTCAATGGACTTTCGCACAACCGACCATGCTGCGGCAGTCATTTTTCCATTGGTATTTAAGAATTGATTGGTTTCGTTAACCAATTCCATTACCGCCGAAATGGCCGTGTTAAAGTGAAACCGGTTTTCGATGTCGCTGGTGACCTTTTTAATGGTTTCGTGGGTCTTACGGTGAACTGATTTTAGCGGTTCTTCAAGTTCGGCCTTTCCGTTATAGGCCTTGACTTCTTTCAGTTCTTCCATGTTGTCAAACACAAGGCGCCAAACCCTTTGAAGAAAGCGGTGGGACCCCTCAACACCCTGTTCGCTCCATTCCAGATCCTTATCCGGTGGAGACGCAAAAAGGCAGAACATTCTAACCGTATCGGCGCCGTAACGGTCGATCAACTCCTGAGGATCCACCACATTCTTCTTGGATTTGCTCATCTTCACGATATTTCCGTCCGTCACATCCATGCCGCACCGAGTGCATTGGCCGTCCACAACTTCTTTGGGATAGAGATAGCCATGTTCCGGGCAGGTCTGTGTTGCTTTACAGACCATGCCCTGGGTCAGGAGATTGGTAAACGGTTCTTTGATTTTGATGTGCCCCAGATCTTTAAGGACCCGCGTATAAAACCGGGAATACAACAGATGCAAAATAGCGTGTTCAATGCCGCCGATATATTGATCCACCGGCATCCAGTAATCCACCCGTGTTGCATCCAAAGGGCCATCCTGGTAGTCGGGACAGGCATATCGATCAAAATACCAGGAAGACTCCACAAAGGTATCCATGGTGTCCGTTTCACGTCTGGCTTTTCCATTGCATTTGGGGCAGATGGTTTCGATAAAAGACGGTTCAAAAGGCAAGGGCGATCCGCCATTGGGACGCATATCCAGATCCAGAGGGAGTACCACGGGCAGATCCCCTTTGTCGACCGGCACGATGCCGCATTCATCGCAATGGATCATGGGGATTGGGGCTCCCCAATAGCGCTGTCGTGAAATACCCCAGTCCCTGATGCGATAGTTCACGGTCTTGTGGCCAATGCCCTGCGCCTCAAGATAATCGGCAATGCTGTCCAGGGCTTCAAGATTGCGCTGACCGTCGAAAGGCCCGGAGTTTACCAGAATTCCCAGGTCCACATACGCTTCCGTCATTCTTTCTTCGTCCAGATCGGAATCCTCAGGCTTGATGACCACCCGAAGCTTCAACCCGTATTTCTTGGCAAACTCAAAATCCCGCTGATCGTGTGTGGGAACCGCCATAATGGCACCGGTTCCGTAGTCGAAAAGAACGAAATTGGCCACGAAAATGGGAATTTCTTCACGGGTGAGGGGATTCAAACAATGTCTTCCCGTGAAAACACCTTCCTTGGCAGTAAAATCAGCGGTCCTCATGAAGCTGTCCATTTTCAGGGTGCGGTCCACGAATTCCAGGACCTCTTTTTCCTGGGGCAACCCCTTTATAATATCTTTCACCATGGGGTGTTCAGGGGCGAGACACATGAACGTCGCTCCATACACGGTATCCTGGCGAGTGGTGAACACCTCAATGGCATCCGCGGAACCCACCATGGGGAACTTTATGGCGGCGCCGTGGCTCTTGCCGATCCAGTTTTTCTGCATGCTCATGACTCGATCCGGCCAGCCGGGAAGCTTTTCACAATATTCGAGCATGTCATCGGCATAATCGGTGATTTTGAGAAACCAGCTGTTCATCTCCTTAATGGCCACTTCCTGTTCAGGATGCCGCCAGCAGCACCCGTCTTCAACCTGTTCATTGGCCAGAACCGTTTGACATTTTTCACACCAATTTACATGAGTCTTTTTGCGATAGGCCAGGCCCCTTTCATACATCTCGATGAAAACCAGTTGCTCCCATCGATAATACTCCGGATCACAGGTGGCCAGTTCACGATCCCAGTCATAACTGAATCCCATCCGTTTCAGCTGGATCTTCATGGCGTCGATATTATCATAGGTCCATCTCGCCGGATGGGTGTTATTTTCGATGGCGGCATTTTCCGCCGGCATCCCGAAAGCATCCCATCCCATGGGATGGAGCACATTTTTTCCACACATCTTTTTGTATCTGGCCACCACGTCACCGATGGTGTAGTTTCTCACATGACCGATATGGATTTTACCGGACGGATATGGAAACATCTCCAGAAGATAATATTTCTCTTTTGAAGGGTCTTCCGTGGCCTTGAAAATGCCTTTTTGTTCCCAATGGCGCTGCCACCTGGGTTCCAGTTCCAGTGGATTGTATTTCATGTCGGTTCTTCCTATGCTTTCAAGTTCTGTCTCATCATTGGACTTATCTTTGGGATGCAAAAGTTGGTCTTCGTTCCCCTGAGCATCGAGCGTGTTGTAAATGTTGTCCAGCACGCCGTTAATATAGCGGCCGGAATCTTCACCGCCGAACCTCTTGCCGATTTCAACGGCTTCATCAAGGGAGACTCTGGGCGGGATGTCCTTCATGAACATCATTTCATAGGTGGCCAGCCTGAGAATGCTGCGGTCCAATCTCGTCATTCGTTCCAGTCGCCAGTGTTTGGATGAGCGACTGATGATTCTGTCCAGGTTCGCTTTCCGATCGCAGACGCCTTCCACAAGTTCTCTGGAAAAATCCGTCAGGGACTCCGCCACTTCGAAATTTTCACTGACGAGACGTAACGCTTCCAGCGGATCATCATCATTGTACTCCAGATGAAAAAGAACCTGAACAGCCAGTTCACGGGCTTTTCTTCTCTCCCCTGTAAAATGCTTCATGGTTTTTTGTGAGGTATCCGCAATATATTTAAATCTATTTAATTTCTTTAAATAAATTTACCATTTCAATGGCGGCCATCGCGGATTCAAACCCTTTGTTCCCGGCCTTTGTACCCGCTCGTTCGATGGCCTGCTCAATGTTATCCGTGGTCAAAACGCCAAAGGCTATGGGTATCCCCGTGTCCAGAGACACACTTGCAATCCCCTTGGAAACCTCATTGGCCACATAGTCGAAATGGGCCGTGGCACCCCTGATAACGGCACCCACGCAGATGATGGCATCATATTTGCCGCCTAACGCAAGCTTCTTGGCCACAACCGGCATTTCAAAAGCGCCGGGGACCCACAAAAGCGTGATGTCTTCCCTTGCGGTTTCATGGCGGACCAGTGCATCGATGGCGCCTTCCATTAATTTGCTTGAAATGAACTCATTAAAACGACTGGCAATAATCGCAAATCGCATCCCTTTTGCTATCAGCTGACCTTCTATAACATTGACCATATAGGGTCCTCCTTAATGACCGGGCAGACACAGGGGTCTGCCCCTACGACATATTCACTTTATCCAAAAGATGCCCCAGCTTTTGACATTTGGTTGTTAGGTATCGAATGTTTTCAGGCTTCGGCGTACACTCAATGGGAACCCTGCCGGTGACTTTTAATCCGTAACCCTCAAGCCCGATAATTTTTTTAGGGTTGTTGGTGATCAGTTTCATTTTTCGTACACCAAGGGCCACCAGAATCTGTGCGCCGACCCCATAATCTCTCAAATCGGCTGCGAACCCAAGTTCTTCGTTGGCTTGAACCGTGTCTAAACCCTGGTCCTGCAGGGCATACGCTCTCAGCTTGTTGGCCAGTCCGATGCCCCGGCCTTCCTGTTGAAGATAAAGGATAACCCCCCTGCCCTCTTCCTCAACCATGCTCATAGCTCTTCTCAACTGTTCGCCGCAGTCACAGCGATAGGAATTAAAGACATCACCCGTCAGACAACCCGAGTGAACGCGAACCAGAATATCCAAATCAGAATCGATTTCCCCTTTTACCAAGGCCAGGTGCTCATAATCGTCAATATCGTTGACAAAAGCAATGGCTCTGAATTCTCCGTAAGGTGTGCGAAGGGTCGTTTCTTCTCCTGCCTGAACAAAGGATTCCGTCCGCATTCGATAGGAAATAACATCCGCCACCGAGGCGATTTTGAGATCGTGTTCTTTGGCGAATTCTTTCAAGTCCGGAAGCCTGGCCATGGTACCGTCATCCTTCATAATACCGCAGATCACTGCCGCAGGCTTGAAACCGGCAAGTCGCGCCAAATCAACAGACCCTTCCGTCTGGCCCGTCCTGAACAGGACTCCTCCCCTTCGGGCACGCAATGGAAAGACAAACCCCGGTTGAACCAGGTCTTCCGGCCCGGCATCGTCCGCGACAGCGGTTAAAATGGTATGCGCCCGGTCAGCAGCACCCATTCCCGAACGCATCCCCTGCGCAGCGGCAATGGAGACCGTAAAGGCCGTTTTGTGGGGAGATCGATTGTCCTGAACCATCTGTTTAAGGTCCAGTTTTTCCACTATGGCAGGATCAAGCGCCAGGCAGATCAGACCCCGTGCGTAACGGGACATGAAGTTAATGGTTTCCGGCGTGATTTTTTCCGCCACAATGGTCAAATCCCCTTCATTTTCCCTATCCTCATCGTCCACAAGGATAATCATCCTTCCCTGTTTCAAGTCTTCAATCACTTCTTCAATTGTACTGATGTCCATTCTATCAATTCCCTATTTTAGAGGGGCCAAATCCGTATTTTAAAAGGGTCTCAAGGGTAACCCCAGAAGATTTACCGGCTTTCTGCTCTGACGATTGGGCAAAAAGCAACTTTTCCACATATTTTCCGATTAAGTCCGTTTCCACGTTAACCGACTCGCCCACATTTTTTCCGAGCAGTGTTGTTTGCGCACCGGTGTGGGGAATGATATTTACCTCAAAAAACGCATTTTCACAAGCATTAATGGTCAAGCTGATGCCATCAACGGCAACGGAGCCTTTTTCAATAATGTAGCGCGACAGGGCTTCATTGATCTCGATTTTGAAAAGCCAGGAGTTGTTTCGAGCCTCCTTTTTAAGGATTTTTCCGATTCCGTCCACGTGCCCCAGCACCAGATGCCCGCCGAGACGATCCGTAAGGCGTAGTGCCCGCTCCAGGTTGACAAGATCTCCCTGCTTCAACATCCCCAGCGTTGTTCGGGTCAGGGTTTCACCTGATACATCCATGAAAACGGCATCTCCGTCCATGCTGGACACGGTCAGGCATGCACCGCTGACGGAGATACTGTCGCCAAGGCGGCATTCGGTCATTTCAAAAAGCGGTGAAACACCGATCTGCATATGATCCTGCATGCGGCGAATGCGCTTTATTCTGCCCATTCCCTCGGCCAGTCCGGTAAACATCCTCAAAACTCCTTGTTTAAAAGCTCGATTCTCATCATACCATGTAACCGATTAACCTATTCTTCGAGAAGGCAAGTGTCAAGCGGTCAATTTAAATGGATTGTGACTTTTAGGGCATCAGGGTTCAGGGCTTTATCAAAGGCTTTTATTGCATGTTCAATGGGATAAGACCCAGTCAGGAGCCTTTCCAACGGCAAATCCGGGTAACGCCTGAGCAATTGGAACGCGGATTCAAAGTTGCCGCAACGGGATCCCAGAAGCATCTGTTCGTTGACGACCAGCGGTGAAAGATTCATGGGTTCATCAATGGAGATGGTCGATTTGAGAACAATGGTTCCCCCGGGTCGGCACACCTGAATGGCTTCTCTCAACCCATTGCCCGAACCGGTGGCCTCCAGCACAATATCGGCGCCGTACAAAGATTCATGGGTTCCTTGAACAACCTCTGTGCCGTGCCATTTCGCCACCGCTACCTTATGGGGATGATGTCCCACCAGCGTCACGCTGGAAACAACCGTTCGAAGTACCCAGGCACAAAGGATGCCCAATGGTCCATCGCCCAAAACCACCACACGTTCGGTTCCCGTCAAGTGAAGCTGCTCCGGCACCCGGCAGGCGGCCGAGAGCGGCTCAATCAAGACGGCCTTTTCATCGGATAGAACAACGGGCACTCGATACAAATTAGAAGTCGGCAGGATGCAGTATTCAGCCATGCAACCGTTTAACCCATTGATACCCATTACCTTTCGGTGGGCACAATGTCCGGAGAGACCTCTTTTGCACCACCTACACTTTCCGCAGGAAACATTAATTTCGCCCACAACCCGCCGGCCGATCCAAGCTTCATCATCGCATTGCTCAACAATCCCCACAAACTCGTGCCCCGGAATTCCCTTGAACTGCTGATATCCCTTCAAGATTTCTTTATCCGTGCCGCAGATTCCCGCCAGAAGCACCCGAATTCGCGCCCACCCTTCCGGGGGGTCGGGAACTGGAATATTCTCTGAAAACCTGAGATCTCCGTCAAAAACCACGGCCCGCATGAATTTTCTTGAGTTTTCGAAAAAAAGTACTGGACACGGTTGGAACCCTGTGAGAAAATACCCTGGTGCAGTGTTGTCATTTGCAAAATATCAGGGGAAAACCATGCAAATTCCGTGTGCCAGGCGGCTTCCATTTCTCGTTTCTGGGCTGGCATTTCTACAACCGGCCTTGACCAACGCCCAATTTTACAATTTGACGCTTGTTGCAACAGCTTTGGTTTTGGGCGCAAAATTCAGTCTTTCAGCAATCAATCGCATGTGGCTTGAGGAAAAATGTGTGAGCACATTATCGTATTTCTTCTCAGATGCGAAATTCTGTACAGATGAAATGCAACATCTTTATGCTTTACAAATCATGCATTTATACAAACTTCAGAGTGGCTATTACTGTATTGATGACACCATGAAACACCACACCAATTTCTGCAAATGGATCCACGGTGTCTTTGTTTTGTTCGATCATGCGCTCAAGACAAACCTTAAAGCGACCTGTATCGTAGTACTTTATTACAACGATGGTGGAATAATCAAATTTCCCATTGCCCATCGAATCTATTACCAAGATAGCAATAAGATGCCTTGGCAGAAAGGGAAAAAGCATATTTGCAAACCCAAATACGAGTTGGCCATTGATATGCTTCAATGGGCTATCGACAAAGGTTTTCCCAGAGGTGTCGTCCTTGCAGATTCCTGGTTCGGGAGCGGGCCATTTGTAAAAGGCCTTAAAGACTTGGGATTGAGCTATGTTATAGAAATCAAATCGACTTTAACCACAAGAATTCCATGCGAAAAGCCAAAACTAACCCCCACAGGCAAAATGTCTAAGAAGCAATATGAGCTTATCAAATTGCCGGATGTTTTTCAGTCCACATCAGCCTTTAGCACATGCGGCTTTGCCGCCAATAAGAGCATTGGCAAAAAGGAAAAAGTCCTTTATCATACAAAAGTTATCACCGGCAGGCTGAACTCTATTGCCGGAAAACATAGGATTGTTCAAAGTGTTGACCCAACCAAACAAACCACCAAATATCTTCTCACCAATGAACTCACCTGGGAGGCCACCAAGATTATCTCCGCTTATAGCAACAGATGGGTTATCGAGGAATTTTTCAGGAATGCTAAGCAGTTAACCGATATGGAGGGAGCCACTATCAGGAGCGAGCAAGGCGTGACATTAGCGTTATGCCTGGTGTCCTGGATTGACTCCCTCCTCCATCTGGAAAACTACAAGCTAAGCACTGCTGGAAAATTGCCAAAGGAGCCATTAACGCTTCCTTCGATAGTCCGTTTGGCACAATACCAAAATCTTGAAGCTTTTATGGATCGAGTTCAAAAGGAAGATGGGCTACTCAAAAAGTGGTGTGATGTTGAACAAAAAGGTTTGGTCAGAAAGCGGAAGAAATCTAAAAAGTTGATTAAGCTACAAGATTCCTCTGAAGACTGCTGCAAGGAACAACTGAGAGAGGCTGCATAAAGCAAATATCGCGCCAAAAAATCAGATTTTCAAAGAACTATTTTTCGAAAACTCAAGAATTTTATTAACGCGTTATTTGTCAAAACAATATTTCAATCTGTGTGGTCGGTTATTATGGTGGAAGGCATCAGGGTTTCAGCGCACTCCGGGTTATGGATCAATGCAGCTCAAGCACTAAAGCGCTGTCCTTTGACCCTGTTTCTTCCCTCATTCTTGGCTTGATAGAGGGCTTTGTCCGCCTCACCAATGATGGCTTCGTAGGATGTGCCGAGAGACTTTGAGGAAGGCTCATAACCCGCCACACCGAAACTGGCGGTGATGCATATCTCGTGTTTCCCATATTGAGTGACACTCTTTGATACAATTCCGCGGATTCTTTCAGCGGATAACATCGCGTTTTTCAAATCTGTTTCGGGCAATACCATCAGGAACTCTTCGCCGCCGTAACGGGCTATCCAGTCAACATCTTTTCTCAATGCTCTCCTGATAGATGACACAAAATTTATGAGAATGAGATCTCCTGCTTGATGACCATAGGTATCATTGACGCGTTTGAAATGGTCAATGTCCGCCATTATCAGCGATACAGGCCTATGGTAACGAGTGGCGCGGGTGATCTCCTTGTCAAGGTATTCGTCCATATAGGTGCGATTGAAACAGCCTGTGAGTTTATCCGTAATGGAGAGGACCCTGATTCTTTCATAGGCGTCCTTCAAAGACTTTTCCAGATCCAAAACACGAAGCGCCGTTTTGAGCCGGGCGATCAGTTCAGATCGGTCAAAGGGTTTTGTCAGGTAGTCATCCGCACCCGCTTCAAGACCCACGATGATATCCTTCTTGGAATCCCGGGCGGTAATCAGAAAAATAAACACATAACCTTCGGCGGGATTTTCCCTGATGGCCCGGCACAATTCGAGGCCATCCATTCCAGGCATTCCCCAATCCGTCAGGATAATCGGGAAAAACCGTTCTTTGAAGATTTTCAGGGCTTCCAGGCCGTTTACCGCGGATACTACTTCATACCCCGCCTGACGTAACGTCATTTCCATCAATTTTCGGGAAACGGCGTTGTCTTCAGCGATGAGTATGGGAAAATCGTTTTTCAAAAATTACATCCTTTGTTACCGGAAGCGCCATTCAACATGGAATACCTTGCGTATCTTTTATGGTTTAGCACAGCATCGGAATTTTGTTAAGAAGATATTTACCCGTCAATAAGAAGTGGCGCTCAGGAGGTTAAGACCGAAAATCAGTCAAACCCGGGAAACCAATATCTTGACTCCGTAAATGCGTGACACTATATTCCAAACCACTGAAAAATTTCATAACGGAGTTTCACATGCACGAAACCTTTTTGCCCATAAAACAGGATTTGCCCGGGTTCAACCCTTTTTTCGGTTCCTGGGTTTGCCAGGATGATTTAAACATTATGGTAGATGTAGGACCCGCCAATACCGCCAGCCGTCTGCTCGATTTATTGAAAGCATCAGGGATTGAACGATTGGACTACATTTTGCTCACGCATATTCACATTGATCATGGGGGCGCACTGGCCTCGGTGCTGGCCCGTTACCCTGAGGCCAAAGTCATTTGTCATGAAAAAGGAATTTCCCACCTGGTGGACCCTAACAAGTTGTATGAAGGCAGTCTGGAAGTGCTGGGAGACCTGGCACCGATCTATGGGAAACCCGCTCCCCTTGCTCTAAACAGACTGGTTCCCCACACAAAATGCCGGGTTGAGGGTCTCAGGATCATCGAAACCCCCGGGCATGCCATCCATCACCTGAGTTTCACCTATGGGAAGAGACTCTATGCCGGTGAGGCTGCGGGGAATTATTTTATCGTTGGGGGACAAGATTATCTGCGTCCGGCAACGCCTCCCAGATTTTTTCTGGACGTATTTATAAAAAGCGTTGATCGTCTCCTTGCTCTCGAAGACCAACCCATCCGTTACGCCCATGTAGAAAGTGCCGAAAGCGCCCATGGTTTGCTACGGCTGTTCAGGGATCAACTGCTGTTCTGGGAAGCCGTTATTGGTGAGGCCGTAACCCGGGGGGGGAATAAACCGGATATCATCCGGGATTGCGTAGACCGATTACTCAAAGAAGACCCGAGACTTAGAGCATTTAACAGCATGGATGAACATACCCGGAAACGAGAAAGAACGTTCATGACAAACTCCGTTAATGGTTTTGTGGGGTTCTTTGAAGAAAAATCAAAAAAAAGCGCGGCTGCTGAAACATGAAAAAGATTGAGCCTTTTGAAAAAGCCAACTTCCGTTCCCTGATTGAAGCCGACGGCGCCGATCGCATTTCTGACAAACTAAACGTGATCGATGTGTTTTTGGGTACTGAAGAACACGTTACCCTGGAGGAGATGGTGCATCTCCTTCAAGAAAAGGGATATGATTTCGAATCGGGTTTTGTCAAACACTGCATACACCGCATGGTGGAATTAGGGTTTGCACAGCAAAAACAGTTTGAAGGCCAACCCATTCGCTATGAGCACCACCATCTGGGCAGACATCACGATCACCTGGTTTGCACCAAGTGCGGAAAAATAGTTGAATTTGCCAATGAAGAGATGGAAAGGCTGCAGATTGAAATCGCTGCCGGATATGGCTTTCACATGCTTCAACACAGGATGGAAATATATGGCCTTTGTTCAGATTGTTATTCGCAACGAAAACCACTGATGCCCCTGGCCATGGCCAAAGCCGGGGAAACCGTTTTAGTTCGAGATGTTGCCGGGTGTAAGCACAAGCAAAGCAGACTGGCCTCAATGGGTTTGCGATCCGGTGACCGCGTGGAAATCATCAACAACATGGGTGGGGGCAGGGTCATCCTGGGACTTGAGAACACACGCCTTGCCATCGGCAGGGGAATGGCCAATAGAATTATGGTGTCACCGATCAAGGATAATTCCGAAGCATAGCGGTTGAATTCGATCACACGGTTTTCTGCAATATTTCCCTGAGTTTGTCTCGAACGGCCCGAACGCTTTTTTCTCCCCAGCCTCGATAATGGTAACGAACCTTTTTCTCGGCACTCACCCAGTTCGGGCAATGCCTCAGGGCCAGTTTCACAATGGCCATCTCATCATCCAGCATAAATCTTCGAAACACAAAGGTTAAAGGCGGAAACCGGAATTCATCTTTTGAAATGGACGCGGCCCAATCCACAATGTATGGCATCCCGTCCGGGCCAAGGAGGGTATTGGGCGCCCGTTTCAGATCACAGTGGGCAACACCCCGCCGATGAAAAGCATTGACCAGAATTTCCATGGATTCAAAAAACGTGTGCGGAAGTTGCATCTCTTTCTCCAGATTTTCGAGGTTTTGCCCCGGGATTTCTTCAACGGCCAAGGCCAAACCCTCGATGACGCAGTAAAACTCCGGTACCCCTTTGATCCCCTTCAGTTTCCGGTAGGCTTTTGCCTCCCGCCAGATGAGGAACCGGCCCACAAAATTTCTGAAAAGAAATCGGTTGGCGCTGAAATCTTTGACCACAGAGCGAATCCCGTCTTTTTCAATGATCCAGATGGTAGGCCGAGTACTGGAGGCTTTTCTCAGAATTCCGCGACTTGCCGCCGGCAGATCCGCTAATTTCAATTCAGTAAGCATTCATGTTACCTTATCTTGAGAATCAGTCCGGCAGCATCTTTTTCATCAACCGGCATCTAACTTCTTTTAACAGGACGACGGCTTTTTTTCAAGAAAGCACCTTGCATTCAATCCCAAAGGCGCCATCGATTCCTTTTGCAATCCCAGTGAAAATGAAGTATGAATAAGCATTATTATTTATAAGATGCACATAATTGGAACAAATTTTGCCAAAAAGGAGGATGAAAGATGAAAAAAGCAGGAATCTTGGTTGCGGTATTGTTGGCGTTGACACTGGTATGGGGGTGCGAACACACGAAGGGAGACGGAGCAAATGCTCAGTCGGTTACCGCCCTTGAACGCATCAGCCAGAGCGGGCAACTGGTGGTGGGTACCGCAGCCAGCATGCCGCCGCTCAATATGACCACAAAGGACGGTGAAATCATCGGTCTTGAACCGGACATGGCCAACATGATGGCGGAAGC
The DNA here is from genome assembly GCA_963663335.2 of Desulfatiglandales bacterium. Classification (GTDB taxonomy): domain Bacteria; phylum Desulfobacterota; class DSM-4660; order Desulfatiglandales; family Desulfatiglandaceae; genus NaphS2. The sequence goes on from CAXXLN010000003.1 coordinate 1,707,378, forward strand.
CATGGGCGTAAAGGCGGTGTTTAAAACCATGCCTTTTACGGAACTCCTGCCCGCCCTTGAAGCGGGAAAAGTGGACCTGGTGATGAGCAGTATGACCATTACCGGCAAGCGAAACATGAAAATCGCTTTTGTGGGCCCTTATTTCATTTCAGGCAAAACCTTTCTGACTACGGAAAAATGGGCTGCCGCCGCTAAAGAACCTGAGCAAGTGAACAATCCCGCCACCAAATTGACGGCCTTGAAAGGCTCCACCAGCCAGGAATTTGTGCAAAACGTCTTTCCAAAGGCCACACTGCTCTTGGGGAAAGACTACAATGAGTGCGTAACCATGGTCCGTCAAGGCAAAGCGGACGCCATGATCGCGGATTATCCCATTTGCCTGCTCTCCGTCATCCGGTACCCTGACGCTAACCTGATTTCGGTCGTGCCGCCTTATACCTATGAGCCCATCGGAATTGCCATTGAAAAGAGTGACACACTGCTGGCCAACTGGCTTGAGAATTTTCTGGGCACTCTGGCGGGAAGCGGAGACTTGAAAGAATTGCAGGAGAAATGGTTTCAAGGTGGAGACTGGATCCAAAAACTCCCGTAGTTTGAACCCTCTGTTCTGAATATAAATTTGGTGACGCCCCCCAACGGGGGCGTTTCATATAATCTATTTAGGGATAAATACTGGGGTGTAAAAGGCCCTCGGTCTCATTTATGCCGAACATGATGTTCATGTTTTGAACGGCACTTCCCGCTTGTCCTTTTACCAGGTTGTCAATGAGGCTCACCACAATCAGCTTTCCGGTCCTCTCATCAACATTCAGGGAAAGATTGCAGAAGTTACTGCCCCTAACATGGGTGCTCAGTTGCGGCTTTTCAGGGCCGAAAACCCTCACAAAGGCCTCATTAAGGTAGAAAGACCGGTACGCTTGTTCCACCGTCTCAAGGGTTTGTCCCTTGTTCAGCTGTGCATATATGGTGGTCAGTATGCCTCGGCACAGGGGGATCACATGGGGGGTAAAGGTAATGCGCACATCCTTTCCCGCCACCCGCCCCAGTTCCCGTTCAATCTCATACACGTGCTGATGTCCGGATATCCGGTAGGCATTCATGGCATCATAGCGTGCGGGGTAGTGAAAGGTGTCACTGGGCTTTTTCCCCGCACCCGAAACGCCGGTTTTCGCATCGCAGATAATGGTTGCCGGATCAATGAGTCCGGATTTCATGGCCGGGCTCAATCCCAGTATGCAGCTCACCGCAAAACATCCGGGATTGCCCACCAGGTTGGACTGTGCAATCTCTTTTCGGTGCAGTTCCGCCAGCCCGTACACCGACTGATTGAGCAATTCCGGGGCCGCGTGCGGATTATCACGCCCGATGCGCTTTGCATATCCTTCATAGACTTTCGGGTCATCAAAACGAAAATCACCGCTGTAATCAATTACTTTAACACCTTTCTTCAACCAGTTGCTCGCCCCCTGTTGACCGACCCCGTCCGGTGTGGAAAAGAAAACCACATCAAAATCATCCGGGCAATTCCCATCATCCGGATCCATGATCGTCATATCGCAGAAGCCTGTCAGATGGGGGTAAAGATCACTCATGGGTTTACCCACATCCTGTTTGTCCATGAGCGCCCGAATTTCCACCTGCGGGTGGGCACTCAAAAGTTCCACGGCACCGCAGCCGCCATACCCCCCTGCCCCGATAATACCTACCTTGATCTTGTCCATAAAACACCTCTATACATTAAACCGATAATTGATAATATCGCCATCCTTCACAATATATTCTTTTCCTTCAAGCCGCACCAGTCCCGCTTTTTTGGCTTCCTGAAAGGATCCTTCAGTCTTCAGATCATCAAAGGCGACCACTTCCGCCCGAATAAACCCCTGCCGGATGTCGGAATGAACTTCCCCCGCCGCATCAAGGGCCGGAATCCCTTCAGGAATGGGCCACGCTTTAACCTCATCGGCGCCCACCGTAAAAAAGGAGATTCGATTGAGCATTCGGTATGAATGTTTGATAATCCGATCAAGGGCCGATTCCTGAATATTGTACGCTTCCAGAAATTCTGCTGCTTCTTCAGTTGTCATGGCCGCAAGATCCATTTCAAGTTTGCCTCTCACGACGATAAAGGACAGATTCTCACGCCCTTGCGTCCAGACAGGCAGATTTTCGTCCTCATCTTCGTTGTTGACAAGCACCAGCATGGGTTTGGCGGATAGAAATGTAAACCCTCTAAGAAGAGGATGGGTAGCGATTTCAGGCGCATTTCTGAGAGGTTCGCCCTTTTCCAGCATTTCCCGGCACGAACTCAAAAGCGGTATTTCCGCCTCTCCCTGTTTCTTACCCCGTTTCAAATCGAGTTCAATTCGTTCAAGACGTTTTTCAACAACCCCCAGATCGCTTAAAATCATTTCGTCTTCGACCTGTTGAAACTTCGTTTCGCTTGTTTCATGGCCGGATCCGGGTTCATCGAAGTTGCCGACCACATGCAAAAGGCCGTCGCACGTTCGAATCTGATTCCAGAATTCTGCTTCGGATTTCCCGTCGGAAGCTCCCGGAATCCGGGAAGGGAGCAGGTATTCAATCTTAGCATAGGCGATCTTCTTGGGCTGGTACATGTTCACCAGAAAATCGATGCGTTCGTCTAAAACCGTAACGGTGGCAATTCTCGTGTCCTTGTGTGAACTTCCACCGGCATTATCCCCCCTGGCGCCGGTCAAAGCGGCAAATAGAGTCGATTTACCGGCCAGAGGAAGCCCTGCAATTCCCAATTTCATTGTTGTTACAACCCTCCTTTTGTGCGTTTTAAGAGCACGTAAGTGGCCCCGGTACCGCCGTCGTAGGGCTTAGCCGTTGCGAAAGCCAGTATGATTTTCCTGACAGGGCCGCGGCTCAACCATAAGGGCACGCGTTTTTTCAGCACCGGGACATGGTTTTCCGAGTTTAATCCTTTTCCATGTACGATGAGCACGCACCGTAATCCCCGGGCATGGCTGTTCAATAGAAAATCCCTGATACGGAATTCGGCTGCTTCCTGGGTCAGCCTGTGCAAATCCACAAACTCCTGGATGGGGAAAAGCCCATCTTTTAATTTCTGCATGAGTCGCGCGTCAAGTCCTTTTACGCAACCTTCCATGTATTCGTCGCTGAAAGTGATGTCCATTTCGGAGGCACCGCTAATCAGATCGGAAAGATGTGCCATGACTTCAAGATCTTCATTTTTGGGTGCATGGGCCGGCCGCAATGAATCTTTGTCAGGGACTTTCATGACCCGTTTGTTTCCCTTGGTAATGGGCGATACATCGTTCATGGCTTCAAGAAAAAAACGTTCATCGTCGGACAAAACTCTCTTTTCTTTTTCAGTTGCCCAACTCCGGGTCTTTACAGGAGGATCAGAGTGCTGATCCGCGCTTTGTTTCAGCTCTTTCAGGTTGAAAAGCGCAGGGTTGAAAGGCGTTGCTTTTCCTTCAGGAGTCTGCCCTTTTGGAGATTTCTTTTTGCCTTTTTTTTTCCTTCTCGGCATTCACTTTGCCCTTGTTCCCCAATCGCCGATTCAGCAAACGGAGGATTTGACTTGAAATTGCTTATCATATTTTTCTATAACACAAAACTGATCAATTTGGTCTGATAATTTTTTTGTGCGGAGATTGAAGCAATGGCTAGAATCGACGACTACATAAAGGCCGTGGCGCTTGGAAAAGAAGAACTCATTGGAAAAGACCCGAAACAGATCGCCAGGCGATCCGGCGCGGTTTTTGTTGCGGCAGAGAATGGAAAAGATCGGATTTCCATTGATTTTCTAAACAGGAAGATTGATATTTCCTGGCCGGACCTCGAATTTTCCGATAGCGTGGGTCGCAAGGAAGTGCCTATCCAGCAACAGGTTCTGCTCCTTCACTACCTGAATCTGACCCACGACATAAAATATCGGAGGAATGGATTGCCTATCAGGAAGTGCCCGATGGTAAATTTTATCTGGATGCGTTTATCAGGCGCGCCAAAAACCCCATGGTGCAGGGTTTTGGAAACAATCCTGAAATGCTGGTAAAACTGGCAACGGAAGTCTATGGGGCCACGCCCATGGAACAGGGAGATCTGGCGGTGAAAATTCAGGCGCTGCCGTTGGTTCCGGTAGCGCTGATTTTGTGGAAAGGGGATGATGAATTTCCTCCGGAAGGAACGATTCTTTTTGACCGTAGCGTTTCCCGGGTGCTATCAGCGGAAGACATCGCCTGGCTTGCAGGGATGATTGTTTATCCCCTATTGGGGATGGCGGCGGGAAAATAGCTTTTTCTGAGGTGAGTTATGGATTCGAATAAACCGTTGGTCGGCGTTGTCATGGGGAGTGCTTCTGACGCCGAAGTGATGAAAGGTTGTATTGACGTATTGAAAGAAATGGGAATCCCCCATGAAGTGAAAATCCTTTCCGCCCACAGGACACCTGAGCAGACACGGGAATATGCGACAACGGCTGCCCAACGCGGGATTCAAATTATTATTGCCGGTGCCGGGTGGGCGGCCCATCTGGCCGGCGCTATCGCAGCCCAGACCATCCTGCCGGTAATCGGCATTCCCATCGACTCATCGCCACTCAAAGGAATGGACGCCCTGCTCTCAACAGTCCAGATGCCCTCCGGCATTCCGGTGGCCACCGTGGCCCTGGGAAAAGGGGGCGCCAAAAACGCAGCTGTCCTTGCTTCACAGATTCTGGGGTTGAAAGATGCCGTGATTGCCCAAGAGGTGGCGCGGTATCGGAAGGCACTAACCCAAGCGGCATCGGAAAGAATCGATTCGTGGGATGAAACCAACCGTTGACGGTTCGGGGTTTGTTTCAAAAGCAATGGAACTTGTGGAAAACCACCAACATTTGCAAGCGGAAAAGGCCGCCGGAATTTTACGGTCCGGCGGGTTAGTGGGCTATCCGACAGAGTCATTTTATGGTCTTGCGGCGGATGCTGCCAACGAAACCGCCATTCATCGACTCTTTTTCGTAAAAAAAAGAAAACCGGGTAAGCCGGTATTGCTCCTGATCCCAGCCGTTGAATGTCTGGCCCGCTACGCGGCCCATGTTTCAGAAACAGCCGAAAGGCTTATTAGCGCCTTCTGGCCCGGAGGATTGACCCTTGTATTCCAGGCTCAAAAAGATGTATCAACACTGCTCACCGCTGGAACCGGCAAGATCGGGATACGGCTGTCAAGTCACCCCGATGCAAAAGCATTGACCCAAGCCTTTGGCGCTGCCATAACAGGCACCAGCGCCAATATTTCCGGTGTCCCCCCCTGCAATACACCGGATAGCGTTTTGAGGGCGCTTGGAAAAGAGGTGGAAATGATACTGGATGGCGGCAAAACACCCGGTCAAAAACCCTCCACGGTTCTGGATGTGACCCATAGCCCGCCCACTCTTTTACGGGAAGGTTTGATTTCTAAAGAAATGTTGCAGCCTTATTTATAAGGCATTGCGCTAAAAATTTAGTCTTTTTGAGGTAAGAGATAACCATGAATGCTGGTGTGCTAAAATCGGAAAACCGGGAAGCCACAATTGAATCCATCAGGAAATTGCTCAAAGAAAGAAACGCCATCCTCTTGGCACATAATTATGAACCGCAGGAAATTCAAGATATGGCAGATATTTGCGGTGATTCCCTGGAGCTTTCCATTAAGGCATCCCAAACGAATGCGGATGTGATTGTCTTTTGTGGTGTTCATTTCATGGCGGAAACCGCGTCGATTCTGTGTCCGGAAAAGACCATTCTCCTCCCTGCTGAAGATGCGGGTTGTCCCATGGCGGAAATGATTACGACGGAGGGACTGATCAACAAAAGAAAAGAAATGCCGGATGCGACGGTGATCAGCTACGTGAATACCAGTGCCGGCGTCAAAGCGGAAAGCGATATATGTTGTACCTCAGCGAACGTGATTCAGGTGGTCAACTCGGTGCCCGCTGAAAAACCGATTTTCATGACACCGGATAGGAATCTGGCGCAATACGCCAAGAGCCGCACCGGACGAGACATTCAGTACTGGAATGGGTTTTGCCCCATCCATAACAATTTGACGGTGGAACAAGTGCGGAAAGTGAAAACCGCCCATCCGAAAGCGCCATTTTTGGCGCACCCGGAATGTCCGCCTGACGTGTTGAAACTGGCCGATGAAATCAAGAGCACATCCGGTATTCTCGCGTATGTGGCCCAGTCACAGCGACAGGAATTCATCATCGGTACGGAGGTGGGAATCCTTCATCCCCTTTTAAAAGCCAATCCTTCAAAGACCTTTATTCCCGCCGATCCCGGCATGTTCTGTCCCGATATGAAAAAAACCGGGTTGCGCGAAATTCTACTTGCCCTTGAAAATATGCATCCGGAAGTGCGGGTGTCCCAAGAAATTCGGACCAGGGCCAAAGCGGCAGTGGAAAGAATGCTGGCGATTCCTTCAAGATAACATCCTCTATTTTCCCATGAGAAAGAACCTTTTAATGGACGAACCGCACAGGATAAAATCCAATCTGGAATATCTCAGAAAGCTTTTCATCATGCCCGATTCACCTGACAAATTCGTTGAATTCGGAAATGAACTACTTGAAATGATTCACGATTTTTTTCAGGAGAAAGGAGCCATCCACAGCAGCATCAGCCTTCCCGAACTCAGCAAGATTTTCAACCAGAAATCCCTTCCCCATGAACCGCACCTCATCAAGGATGTGCTGTCCGAGATAAAAACCAAGGTCATCGCCCATTCCGTTAAAGTCGGAAATCCCTATTACATCGGGCATATGATCAGTGCGGTACCCTACTTCATGATTCTGCTGGAAATGATCATCGCGGCGCTCAACCAGAACCAAGTCAAGATTGAAACCGCTAAAGCTTCCAGTTTCGTGGAACGGGAACTGGTGGCCTGGCTTCATCGTCTGATTTTCCGTCGCAAGGATCAGTTTTATGAGACCCATATTCAAAATCCCCGGGTTGCACTGGGAAATGTCACCACTGACGGCACCCTGGCAAATGTAACGGCGCTTCTTGTGGCCAGAGAAAAGGCTTTTCCTCCGGACGGGGATTTTCCAGGGCTTCGAACGGCGGGTATGTACCGTGCCTTTCAACATTATAAATGTGACCGGGCTGTCGTCCTGGTGTCCACAAGGGGGCATTATTCCATCAAAAAAACGGTCCATCTACTCGGTTTGGGTGAAGAAAATGTCATCACCATCCCAGTCGACGAAAAAAACAGAATCAGAATAGATCTTCTTCGCCAGAAAATAGCGTCTCTGGCGGAAAACGGCGAAGGAAAGAGAACCCGCATCATCGCCATCGTGGGAATCGCAGGGACCACCGAGACCGGAAATGTGGACGACCTAGACGCATTGGGCAAAATCGCCCGCGAAACAGGGGCCTATTTCCACGTGGATGCCTGTTGGGGCGGTTCCGCATTGTTGGCTGAGGAATATCGAGGGTTGTTCAAAGGCATTTCAAAGGCGGATTCGGTATCCATCGACGCCCATAAGCTGCTTTACTGCCCCATGAGCATGGGACTCATTCTGTTTAGAAACGAAAAAGATCTCAATACCATCCGCCATTCGTCGAAATACATTATCAGGCGCAATTCCGTGGATACGGGGCGTTTTACAGTTGAGGGTTCCAGGCCTTTCGCCGCCTTGAAACCCTGGGCCTCCCTCAAAATTATCGGACGGCAGGGGTATGGCATTCTTATGAATCAGGCCCGGAAAGCAACGGAAAATCTTCTGAACATCATCACCCACTGCGGTAATTTCGAAGCGCTAAATGATCCGGATCTCTTTATTTTAACCTACCGATTTCTGCCGGAGACGCTCAAAAGGCATATTACACTTCTTGAAGAAACCGTTGCTCAAAAAAGCGGCCCGGACAGGAAGAGTGCGGAGCAGAAAATCAAAAAGCTGAATTTCCTGGTAAACGGGTTAAACATCAAACTTCACAAAGCCCTCAGGCGAGACGACAGTACCTTTGTCTCGCGCACCACGTTGGAATCCACCCGTTACAGGCCGCAAAATATCGTGGTGCTCAGAGCGGTGCTCATGAATCCCCTCATCAACCGAAAAGTACTTGAAGAGATTGTGGAAACTCAGAATCGGATCGGGTTGGGTCTCTGGAAGGAATTTGAGCCGGCCTACCAAAAAATGATCAACGGGAAACAGGACTGATGGCGTCAAAATGGGTGGCGACCCAATCCATTCGGCGCTCCCTGCGGCACCGGGTCGAGAGAATAATCGACTGGGCTTCGAGAACAGCTTTTTCCAGATCATCATTAATGACGATATAATCGTACCAGGAACAGTTCTTGATTTCCAGAGAGGCTTGCGCCATCCGTTTTTGAATCACCACGGGATCGTCCGTACCCCTGGCCCTTAATCGTTTTTCCAGAATTTCGAGGGATGGGGGCAGCAGAAAAATGAGGACGGCATCGGAGAACCGGTGCTTGACGTTTCGCCCCCCCTGAACGTCCACATCCATCAGGATATCCGAACCGGCCGACATCTGCCGTTTGACCGCTTCGAGTGAAGTGCCGTACAGATGGCCGTGGACTTGGGCCCATTCCAGGAAAGCGTTTTTCTCAATCATTTCCCTGAAGGTGCTTCGGTTTACAAAATGATAGTCCACTCCGTCCTGTTCGGCGCCACGAGGCGGGCGGCTGGTGTGTGAGATGGAATATGCCAGACTGTCAAACCGTTCTATCAAGGCCTCTGCGATGGTCGATTTCCCAGCCCCCGAGGGTGCTGAAAAAACGAATATCTGTCCACTCATGCTATTCTTCCAATTCGCGGGAAGGGATGTTTCCTTCGGGACTGAATCGCTGGGCAATGGTTTCCGACTGCACCGCGGATAAAATGACGTGGTTGCTGTCGGTGATCAATACGGAGCGGGTGCGCCTCCCTTGGGTAGCGTCGATGAGCCGTTTTTCTTCCCGGGCTTCGTCGCGAAGTCGTTTTATGGGCGCGGCCCCCGCTGAAATGACGGCAATGACACGCCTGGAAACAACCGAATTACCAAAACCGATATTCACCAGCTTAACACTCATGGAGGAATCTCCTTTCATTCCACATTCTGGACCTGTTCCCGAAGTTTTTCCAACTCCGCCTTCATTTCCACGACAATTCTCGACACAAAGCTATCGGAGGCCTTTGATCCGAGGGTGTTAACCTCCCGGTTCATTTCCTGGATGAGAAAATCGAGTCGCCTCCCCACCACGTCATCCATTTCGAGATAGGTGCCAAACTGTTCGAGATGGCTCCCCATTCGAACCAGTTCTTCCGTAATGTCCGAGCGTTCAGCAAAAATTGCCACCTCCTGGGCAATTCGGTCTCCGTCCACCGAAACCCCCTGACACAGTTTCTCCACATTCTCCGTGAGCCGGACGCGATAGGCCGCCACAATTTCAGGAATACGGGCGCGCACATCTTTGACGAAACCCTCTATCCGCTTAAGTCTTTTTCGCAGATCCACCTCGATGGCGGCCCCTTCTTTTTGTCTCATGTCAATCAGGGAATCGAGACCCAGGGAAAGCGTCTCATGAAGACTTTTACCCGTTTCTTCCTCATCGTCCGTATCTGTTTTGACGTTTACCACATCGTTCATCTGAAGCAGGGTTTCCAACGGGATTTCCTGCTTGATGCCGGAACGGCTTGAGAGCTGTTCAAAAATCTTCAAATAGGCGTCGACCAGCGGTAAATTCAGTTCCAGCGCATAGGGGGGGGCTTCATGGGAACTTTCGTTTTGAAAGAAAACTTCAATACGTCCCCTTCTGATCTTTTTGTCGATGAGGGACCGCAATTCTTTTTCAAATCCCTGGAGATTCCGCGGCAGTCGGAGGACGACATCTCTGTAGCGGTTATTGAGGGATTTAATTTCCACCATGAAGCGCTTTCCATCCCGCACACAATCTCCCTTTCCATAGGCGGTCATGCTGTTAATCAATTTGTTTTTCCTCTCTTAACTGGTCCAGGTACCGGGACCTGATAATGTTAAAGTCGTCAATCATCTTTGGATCGGCATAATCGGGGTAAGTCCATTCCAACGGAACAAAACCGCCCCGTTTGAAAACCAGTGTCAGGTCCGCGTAAATGCCTTTTCCCAGGTAAATTCTGTGAATATAGTTTTTACCGGTGGCCAGAACCAGCCTCTCCAGGGAGATATATCCCGGATCGATATTGATACGTCTTTTTTCTCCCTTTAGACAGGATGTTTCGAGATCATTGGTTTTGAGCTTGACCTCTACGAGCATTTCCGGAGGTATGAGTTTCTTGAAAGATAGAAAACGACGATGAAGCGGCCACCCCATCTCCTTTTCGTAATACCGGGTCCGATCAAAAAACATCTCAGGGCTGATCCAATCGGCTTCTCCATATTGTTGGAAAAGCAATCCCATAACGCTTTCAATGAGCGTTTTTTCAGGAGAAAAGAGACTCATGATCAGCTTGACATTTCCTGATAATTCCGGCTGACTCATATTCATCCTTTCAAAATGGCTTCTTTCACGGCTTCCGCTGTTGCCGCGGAAGTTCCCACTTCACCCACCACAATACCGGCTGCAATATTGGCCACATAAGCCGCCGCCTTCAGATCCATTCCCACTGCCAGCCCCAGCGAGAGCGCGCTGATAACAGTATCTCCGGCACCGGTCACGTCAAAGACCTTTTTGGCCACAGTGGGGATGTGGGTAATTTCCCCTTCGCGCTCAAAAAGGGTCATGCCATTCTTTCCCTGGGTAATCAAAACAGAGCGGCATTGCAATGCATCCAGCATTTGACGGCCCGCTTTTTCAAGGGTTTTCGGGTCAACGATTTTAAAGCCACAAAACTGCCCTGCCTCATGATGATTGGGTGTGATCACATCCACGCCCTTGTAATGTTCAAAGTTGCCCGTTTTGGGATCCACCGTCACGACCATTTTCGGATTGATTGCGCTTGTTTCAAATAAAGACCTCAGCCCTTTCATGAGCGGCCCTGCAATGACGCCCTTTCCGTAATCGGAAATGACCACCGCATTAATTTCGGCAAATGCGGCGGAAGCAAAATCAAGCATTCTTTGAACACTTTCTGCGCGAATATGAGCCCGGGTTTCCCGGTCGTACCGCACGATCTGCTGGTTCTGCGCCACAACCCTGGTTTTGATACTGGTGGGGCGACCTTCTTCTATAACGACGCCATCGGATCTCAGGCCCATGCCGGTCAGCACGGACAATATTTCCCGCCCCATGGCGTCATTGCCCACAACCCCGCACAGGATCGCCTCAGCTCCCAAAGCCCCCATATTGCGCACCACATTGGCGGCACCGCCCAGAAGTCTCGTTTCCCGTTCAACATCGAGCACCGGGACAGGCGCTTCGGGTGATATGCGGGAAACGTCTCCCCAGATAAATTCATCCATGATGATGTCGCCCAAAACGGCAATCCTGGCGCTGGAGAAATCGTCGATGGCCTCGCTCAGGGGGATCTTTGATGCAGGGTTGTTTTTCATTTCGTTCATGTGCATGTGAAAAAATTCCTGTTTGGTTCAAGTATCCGGGGTATTGCTGACCGGCATGGTTTTATACATCCCAATTCGGAGGTTGTAAACAGATATCGATTTTCACATATTCCGCCGTAGCCCTGATATGGTCTCTTCATAATTTTGACTGTGATAAATGGCTGAACCGGCCACGAAGACGTTCGCGCCGGCTGCAGAAACGCTTCCAATGGTCTTCTGATTAATGCCGCCATCCACCTCGATTTCGATATTCAGGCCCAGGTTGTCGATTTTTTCCTTCAATGATTTGATCTTTGGAATGACTTCCGGAATAAATTTCTGTGCTTCAAATCCGGGATTTACGCTCATGATCAACACCATATCCAGTTCGGTCAGCACATGATCCAGCACACTGATAGGCGTGGCAGGGTTCAGTGCCGCGGCCGCTTTGGCGCCGCAATCCCGAATATGATTCAAGGTCCGGTGCAGGTGGACTGAGGTTTCCACGTGAACACTGATAATATCCGCGCCGGCTTTCACAAATTCCTCGATGTACAGTTCCGGCTGGGAAATCATCAGGTGCACATCAAAGGGAATATCCGTAACGGATCTTACCGCCTTCACCACCAGCGGTCCGATGGTGATGTTGGGAACAAAATGACCATCCATCACATCAATGTGCAGATAATCGGCGCCGGCCGTTTCAACGGCCTTAATCTCTTCGCCCAGGCGGGTGAAATCGGCGGAAAGGATGGAAGGTGATATTTTTTTCATTTTTTTCCTCTTTTAGGATGAATTTTTTCTAAAGAGCGCCGCAAAAAACCCGTCCATGCCGTGAATATGGGGAAAGGTCTTAAAAAAGCCATTGTCATCCACCAGGTCAACGCCCCAAGGGGGAATACGCCGACGCAGGTCCTGAAGCGCAATCTCCTTGTTCTGTCTCAATATGCTCTCCACCACCCCCTCATTTTCTTCTTTTGAGATGGTACAGGTCACATAGAGCATTTCCCCGAATCGGTCGAGAACCCGGCATGATTGGGTCAGAATTAATTTTTGTATCATTGCCAGACGATTAATGTCACCCTCTTTTTTGGTCAATTTCGTATCGGGGTGCTTTGAAATAACCCCCAGGCCCGAACAGGGGCCATCCACCATGATTTTACCAATGGAACCCCGGAAAAAGGAGACCGGCCTGGCGACATTCGCGGCCAGAGGGAAAATGCGCCTGATGCCGAGCCTTTCCGTGTTTTGCCGTAACCCCCCCAGCCGGGCGAGACTGGTGTCCATCGCCAAAACCCGGCCTCGATCTCCCATGAGTTCAGCCAGATGGGTGCTTTTACCCCCGAGACCGGCACACATATCCGCTATGAGGTCATTCCCACCGGGTGACAGAAGGTGAGAGCAGATTTGCGCTGCCTCCCCCTGCACCTGAAAAAGACCTTCCTTATAGGTCCTTAGCCTGGAAATGGCCCCTCTTGAATGGATCAATTCGATCCCTTCCGGCGCAAACGGAACCGCCCTGCCTTCAACGCCCTCTTCCGCAAGGCGATTCAACAGATCTTGACGGTTGGTTCTCAAGGTGTTGGTCCGGATGGTGAGCTTTGGAATTTCGTTTCCGGCTTTCAGCAGTTCAAGCATCGTCTCCGTCCCCAACTCACGCATCCATTTCTTCACCAGCCACAACGGGTAGCTGAAATAGACCGATGCATAAAGCGGTTTATCTTTTTCAGGGTGGGGATAGGGCAGGTGCTCTTTTTCCCGACAGATCTGCCTTAGAATGCCGTTAACGAATTTCACCACATGATTTTGGCCCATCTTTCGGGCCTGTTTTGCCGCTTCATTGACCGCTGCGGACTCGGGTATGCGATCCAGAAAGAGAATTTGAAAAAGGGCCAGGCGAAGAATATTCAACACCGAAGGATCAATCTTTTTAAACGGAAACCGAACGTATTGCGAAATTATCCAGTCGAGTCTGATTTGCCACCTCAGGACCCCCTGCACCAGTTGGACGGCCAATGCGCGATCCCGATCGCTCAACGTCGGGGTTTGCGAAAAATAAGATTCCAGACGCCGCTCAGCCTGACCCGGTAAACCGGCGCTGTTGTCGAGGGATTTTAAGGCAAGGGTTCTGGACATCAGGGGTCAGTTCAGCAAAAAGGTTTTCAACCCTTTTTCCACGAGATCGATATCGACATCCGTGTCGAAACAGGGGCCGAAAGGCCTGCGATTAAAAACACCGAAAACGGGAATGGGGTATGCGTCCTGAATACCGCTGGTGAGATCCCTTTCGCAGGCCACTGCAATGATAATCTTAGGCCTCTTTTCCACCACAATTTTTCGGGCCAGGGTACCACCGGTGGCAACCGCCACATGAACATGGTATTTCTCCGAGAGAGTGGCCAGGTTCTTGATTTTGCACTTGCCGCATAATTTACAATTCTGCACATCGCCGGTAATTCTTACGGCACAATCATGATTCTGAAGACAATGGGGCAAAAGGATCAACATCTTCTCCGGCTTGACCTTCTGGGCTTCCGCCATGACCAGTTGATTGTTAATGGCCACAAAGGATCTTCGAATTTCCGATTTCTTAATGCCGAAACATCTGCCCACTCCCACCAGCAGGGGGAAGAGCACCCGGATAACCACACCTCTGATGCGCCGGTTGAAAAAAAGGTTCTTTCCCCTGATAATGGTAAAGACCAGTGTCAAAACAGCGCCTAAGCTTACCAGTACGACGCCGCCCAGCAGAACTGCCAGAATCACCGGCAGGGATTCATGGATATTGGCGAGGCCCACATAGGGAACCCACCACAGCAGAAAAGCAACACCCAGAAGGAGGACGCTGGTGACCAGAAGCAGAAAGATAAAGACCCGCTTTCGAGGCCTGACAAATGTGCCCAAATCGATCCGTTCCGGTTGAAGCGGTTCTTCGGACATCTCGGGGCGTTGGTTGGTGTCCGTGGAATCTTTCATTTCTCTTTCCCGAGAATGGTTCCGGATTCAAGAGGAAATCCTCGCAAGAAATCCCGTGCGCCCAATCGTTTTCGTCCGGCAAGCTGCAACGCTCCTACCCTGATAATCCCGTCCCCTGTTTCCACAAAAAGCCCCTCTTTGGAATGTGCTTTGATCCTTCCAGGGACTGTATCGCCATCTCCCACGGTCATGACCCGGGATGAAAACAGTTTCAGCGTTTTCCCCTTAACCGTGGTGAAAGCGCCCGGCCAAGGATCCAGCCCTCGAATCAGTGCTGAGATTCGATTCGCTGAACGATCCCACAAAATCCGGCCGGTGTTGCTGTCAATTTTTGCGGCATAGGTCGCCATTGCATCATCCTGCGGCGTTTCGAGAATACGGTTTTCAATAAGGCCCTGAAGGGTTTCGAGTAAGAACGGGGCCGCCCTATTCGCGAGCCGATCGTGGAGTTGACCGGCGTTTTCCGCTTCACCGATGGATGTTTTTTCCATGGCCAGAATGGGACCGCTGTCCAGTCCCCGCGTCATATGCATGGCCGTGAGGCCGGTTTCATTTTCATTGTTCATTATGGCGCGCGCAATGGGGGCGGCTCCCCGATATTTGGGCAGCAGGGATGCATGCACATTCACCCCCCCCCAAGAGGGGATATTCAGGAGTCGCTCGGTCAGAATTTGGCCGAAGGCAATCACCACCAGGAGATCCGGTGAAATCGTTTGAATGACGCCACAAAAGGATTCGTCCGACACCCTCTTCGGTTGAAGGACCTCTATCCCCAGACGTTCCGCCGCCTTTTTCACCGGAGAGGGCACCGGTTTTCCACTTCTTCCTTTGGGCCTGTCCGGCTGCGTCACCACCGCTTGAACATGATGATCATTCGCGACTAGTGCTTCCAGAGAGGGCACTGCAAAATCAGGGGTACCCATAAATATGATCCGGGGGCGTGCGGGCATCGGGTGCGAAAGAACTTGATTCATTTAGCGGATTCCTTTTTTTCCTTTTTCTTGAGTTTCTTTTTGTAAAGGGCTCGCTTCAGACTGCTGATCCGGTCAATGAAGAGGATACCGTCCAAGTGATCAATTTCATGCTGCAGGCATACCGCCAATAATCCTTCCGCTTCCAGATCCAACGGCTCGCCGTGCCGATCCAAGCCCTTAACCCGAACCCGCGAATTTCGAATGACATCCGCCGTATAATCGGGAACGCTCAGGCAGGCCTCATCCCATTTAATGGAACCCTCAGCGGTAATAATCTCGGGATTGATCAAAACATGGGGGCTGGGTTCATCTTCCCTTGGAGACGCATCAAAAACGATGAGTCTTTTGAGCAAACCGACCTGGTTGGCCGCCAGTCCGATCCCCGGCGCGGCATACATGGTCTTAAACATTTGATCGATGATCTTCTGAAGATCCTCATCGATATTCTCTATGGGCTCCGCGGTGGATTTAAGCACCGCATCCGGATAGGTATAGATTTTCATGTCAGGCATTTCATATTCCATTTTAAAAAGGATAAACGCTTTTTTTCATTTACGGATTGATTTTGATGCTTCGCTGAACTATAAATTCGCCTCATACTAAACACTGTCCCGGCATAAATCAAGCATGCTCTGGGCCGACAACCATACGAATAGCGAGTTTTTCCAAAACGATCATGTTAAAACGCACTGTAGAATTTCTTCACGAAGCAGGGATGCTGAAAAAGACACCCCGAACCGGTTATCAGTTTCTGGGGTCGGGTTCGGAATCGGTTGCTGAGCATTCCTTCAGAACGACCATTCTGGGTTATGTTCTGGCCGGGATGGAGGACGGGGCCGACATTGACAAGACCATCCGCATGTGCCTGTTCCATGACCTGGCCGAGGCCAGGACAGGGGATCATAATTATGTGAATAAAAAATATGTGGCAGTCGATGAAAAAAAGGCCCTTCTGGATCAGACAAGGAATCTCCCTTTTGGCGATGATATTTTGGCACTGACCGATGAGTTCAACGCCGCCGGCACGCTGGAGGCCAGAATCGCAAAGGACGCGGACCAGTTGGACCTGATTCTTGAATTGAAAGGGCATCAGGATGCCGGCAACCCCAATGCGGAAGAATGGCTGGGATACGCGCTGAAGCGGTTGTGCACGGAGAGCGGAAAAGCATTGGGTCAAGAAATCATGACGTCCAAGAGCGACGGGTGGTGGTTTGACAAAAATACGGACTGGTGGGTGGATGGGTCTGAATAAATGGGCTTTTTAAAGGGTATCGGTTATAATTTTCGAGGTCTTCTTCTGGGGCTCAAGACGCCGCGGCTCCTGCTGTGGGGCCTATTACGATTTGTGGTGGTGATTCTGTTGACTTTTCTGGCCGCCTGGGTGATTTTTGCCTATCACAAAGAAATTCTTGAAATGATCTGGAGCAAACCCGCAAGCCACTGGATTTTATGGCTGTGGTATCTGGTCTCCTGGATCCTCTCTCTCTCGCTCTTCGGCCTGTCAGCCATATTTTCCTATCTGGTCTCCCAGATCTTTTTCAGCGTTCTGATTATGGACCATATGTCCCGTATTACAGAACAACTGACAACCGGCGGCGTTGATGAACCCGAAAACATTGCCTTACTCCCACTGTTTGTCTATCTCATCAAGCAAGAAATTCCCAGAACCACAATCCCGGTATTGCTGGCTGTTATCCTGCTGCTGCTGGGCTGGCTTACGCCCCTGGGGCCTTTTGTCACAATCCTTTCATCGGGTATTGCCGCCATATTTCTTGCATGGGACAATACCGATCTGATCCCCGCCAGGCGGATGAACCCTTTTTCCGAGAGGTTCCGATTTCTTCTGGGGACCCTGCCCTTCCACCTGGGTTTTGGCCTCCTTTTTCTGATTCCCGGATTGAATTTATTGCTTCTTTCTTTTGCCCCGGTCGGCGCGACCCTTTATCACCTGGAAAAAGACAGGCGAACCGTGACGTCTGCCGGCTTGACTTCCTGAAGCTTGTGATTAGTTTTCCGGATGTAACTCAAAAAAACTTTTTTCCCTAGAAATGCTCTGAAACCATGTCCGGAAAAGATTATTACAAAATTCTCGGGGTTGACAAATCAGCCTCTCCCGAAGAGATTAAAAAATCGTATCGCAAACTGGCGCTGAAGTATCATCCTGACCATAATGAAGGGGATAAATCCGCCGAAGCGAAATTCAAAGATCTCAATGAAGCCTATGCCGTGCTCCGTGACCCGGAAAAAAAGCAACAGTACGATATGTTCGGCGCGGAAGGATTTCAAAATCGGTTTTCACAGGAGGATATTTTCAGGGATTTTGATCTGGGCAGTGTCTTTAAGGAATTCGGATTCGGAAGGGGAGGCAGAAACCAGGGAAACTACAGCCGGATTTTTGGAAACGGTTACGGTACCAGAGGATTTGACGGGTCCCAAAACCGCCAACAACGGCTGAAAGGACAAGATCTCATTTATGAACTCCCCATGACTCTGGAAGAACTGGCTCAGCCCACCAGTAAAACCATCACCTACCAGCTTAACGGTCGCCAGGAACAGGTCTCCGTAAAAGTCCCCCCCGGCATAAAAGGCGGGCAGAAATTGAGATTGCAGGGAAAAGGCCAGCCCGGACCCAATGGCGGCCCTCCAGGAGATCTCTATGTCAAGATCAAGGAGACACCCCATCCGCTTTTCAGACGTGAAAATGCCGACCTTTATCTGAAGCAGAAGATCCGGTTTTCAGAGGCGGTACTGGGTGCGGATATTGAGGTTCCCACGTTGGAAAAGAAAGTGCTCAAGCTTAAGATTCCTGCCGGCACCCAGGACAACGCGAAATTCAGGCTCAAGAATTTTGGTCTGCCCATCTATAATGGCTCGGGCAAAGGAAACGCTTATATCGAAATCAATATCGATGTGCCCAAAGAGCTGACCGACGAACAAAAAGAGCTGGTGGCTTCCCTGGCAAAGGCCGAATTATAGAAAGATAATCATTTCATATGAAAGCAATCTGCGTTTTTTCAGGCGGCCTGGACAGCATGCTGGCCGCTGAGTGGATAAGGGCACAGAGCATTGATGTTCTGGCCCTTTTTTTTGAGACGCCCTTTTTTACCGCTGACCGTGCGGCGATGTCAGCGCGGTCCATGAACCTGCCCTTTAAAGTGGCGAATATCACCGAAAGGCATCTTGAGGTGGTCCAACACCCGAAGCATGGCTACGGGGGCAACATGAATCCCTGCATCGATTGTCATGCACTGATGTTCCGCATTGCTGGAGAAATGCTTGATTCCGAAGATGCCGCTTTTGTTTTCAGCGGAGAAGTCATGGGCCAGAGGCCCATGAGCCAGAACAAAAAGGCCCTCGCTTTGGTTGCCAAGGAAAGCGGCCTTGATGGACTGCTGCTTCGGCCCCTTTCGGCAAAATGCCTTTCCCCCACGATCCCGGAAACAGAAGGCTGGGTCAAACGGGATCAGCTGCTGGGGATTCAGGGGCGTTCCAGAAAGCCGCAGATGAACCTGGCAGCCGAACTGAATCTCGGCGATTACCCCGCTCCCGCCGGGGGATGTCTATTAACGGAAAGGGGGTTTTCGCGCCGGTTAAAAGACCTGCTCTCAAACAATTCGGAAGTCATCGTCAATCATCTGGAATCCTTGAAACTGGGGAGGCATTTCAGAATAAACGACCATGTGAAGATCGTAGTGGGCCGCAATAAACGGGAAAATGATAAACTGAAAAAACTGGCAATGAAAGAGGATGTCGTTTTGAATACGATTTCGGTTCCAGGGCCGGTCGTTTTGATGTCCGGGAATTCGTTAAACGAGGCCATTGATCTGGCGGTTCAAATCACCCTCTCTTACAGTGACGCACCTGCAGGGGAGGTTCAGGAAGTTCGGGTTTTGGGTCCAGGCATGGAACGAAGCGTATCCGAAACGGTGCCTGATAAGAAAGATTTCAAGGGTTTCATGATATAAGTTCGCTCACAAATCAATCACTCAATTTACCGCGGATGAAGTCAGAAAGTTTATCAATGAAAGTCTCTGCCTTGTCTATATATTCAGATATCAACCCGCTTTCAGGCGTGATCAAATCAACGTAGTCAAATTTTTGTCGATATTCAAACACGGTATTAAACAATCTACCGAATTCCTTTGGAAAAATACCTGTTTTGATAAATTCCCGATTGAAAAATCCTTTTACTTGCCCGTGTTTAGAAAATGTACTCTCCCGCAAAATAAGTAATGCTTGCACAGCATAAAACATTGAATAGTAGATTCTGTTCATAGCAGGGATATACAAAGCGTTTTCAAACATAAGAGAAGCTGCTTTTAATGACTCACGGGAGCGATCGAGCCGGTAGTTGATTAATGCTAGCTTTTCTTCATGGTTCAAATGGCAACACCTTCCTTTTCAATATTCTGATATATGGGAATGGATACTTCCAAATTTTCCGGGAGCACAATAACATCAATGAGGCAATCATGCTCCAACTCAAGATCATACGCAATGTCAAAAAGGTCCTCTTCAATTCTTCTGTTTACAAATGGCAGCTTGATCATGATATCAATATCTGAATTTTTCGAGAAATCTCCACGTGCGAAGGAACCGAACAATTTCATATCAAGGATATTATATTTATTTTCAACTTTTTGTCGAAACTGTCTTACGACCGACCCGATTTTGCCTTCTAATTTCATTTGGTCAAATCTCCAAAAATTCTGATATCTTCACGATAGAAAAACCACTTTTAAATCGCCAAGCATTTTCACTGTAAGCGGCGCATTACTAAACTTTGGACCCTTCTATAAAAGGTTTGAAGAAATATAAATAGCCCGACCACATTTTTCCACCACCCTTGTGGCACTATAAATTTGGTTAGCCATCTTATGGCTTGATCTGCAATTTACCAAAATCGCTTCTAATAAAGGAGCCAACTGGTTTACCTCCTTTTACGTCTATATCTATAACGTCATTTGGACATAGAACAAGAAGGCCATGTTTTAAACCAATGTAATGAATCAATTTTCTGGCACACTGATCTTCTATCTTATATCCTGTTGCAACTCCGTTAAGAGGCTCTCCATTCAAAAACCATTCGTCAACATTAATAAAAGACGGTTCTTGTAAATGATTTACCTCCGTTTTAAAATGAAGGAGGCTTCGTTTGTAGTTTTTTTCTTTCATTTTTTCCTTTTGAATATCCTTACCTGCCTAGCTAACGCCCAGTTTGAGAGGTGTGAATAGAGCCCAGCGGAATGAGCATCCTTCTCAAAGCTGATGTTCGGCGGTTCTATATTCGATCCTTCCAATAGTCTGGTTTTCTATGAAGATTTGCAATTGCCACAACCAGGATTTCTTGTTCTCGCATTTGGTAAATAACGCCATATGGAAAACGCCGAGTTTGACATCGCCTTGCTCGTTTTGAACAGGGATGCCATGCTACAGGAAATTCGCCAATCCTATCCAAAGCATTTAACACCTCTGTCAGAAAGGCATCTCCAAGACCAGGAACCTCGTAATTATAATACTCAATGGCATCATCCAGCTCAATTTGGGCAATTTCTAGAAAATTTATCTTCATTTCTACTCTACCTATATTTCTCAAGAACCTTTTCTAAAGATATCGCCTTGATTTTTCCTTGATCATAGGCATCAATCCTATCCTCAGCCTCTTTTGCCCATAATTCGTCAATTTCTTTATCAGACTTATCAAGAGTAGAAATGAGCTTATCGATGAGTTGTGCCTTTTCGGAGGGGCTAAGCGTTAACGCCTCTTTAAAAATATTATCTGTGGTAGTCATTTTTTCCTCCTTTGAATTCTTACCATTCTAAACTGTTTTCTCAAAATTATCATGCCGTTAAGCCTGAACCGCACCCTCTAAAGACCATAAAGTAATGCAACGCATGTGTTTAAAGTAACATTTTCCAGCCCAAAAACATCGGTTTAAGGGCTAAAATTGTTCCATTCAGTAAACTTCCTTAACTGTATTCAGCCACTTGGCTTGGCGACCCAATGCCCTTCGAGAACTTCAGTATAAATTCCCTCTTATGACACCGGTGATATGCCAGATGTACCCCGGAATAAAATGTCGCTTTGCTCTCGCCATAATCTCGAAGAAAAACGAACTTTTTGGCATCGAAAAGATAAATATAGGCCCGTTTTAGAGGGGAAAATAAGAGATTATTCCTCACATATTTAGCACTTACCGTGGCGACCCCATCCGAGCAATACGCCGAGCTTTCCTCGGCGCGATAGCGATTAGATCAGCGGCCTTCGGTTTCGGTGAATTTTAAGGTTGGATCTCTTTCTCTTCTTTCTGTTTGAGAGAGATTCCTTTTGAATCCTTCCATGCCGTTAGGCCGTTAGCTTGACCACCATGAATTACAGCTGCCGCTGCACTCGGGCTTGAGAATTCGTGGTCTGCAAGAAAAACCAAACGATTTTCTTTTACTTCGACTATGCCATCGCTTCGAAGAGTCGCTCTTAAGTTTGCAGCATATTGGTATTTTTGAGTTGATGGGCGTTCTTCAAGCACCGCTTCCGATCCCTTTAAAATGACAAACCCGTTGTCGGTCTGTCTGCCTGTTGCCTTTAATCCCTTGATCTCACAAAACAATAGGTCAGATCTCTTGGTCCTCACCTCGTTTTTTACAACTGGTTTTAAAAACTCTTGACCGAGAATAGGGAGAAGTTGTTCCATGCGAAATAAGAAAACGTCCATATCTGCAGCATCTGACTCGGGAAGATGTGAGCCACTGGCCTGTGCATTTTCCAGTTCGAAACGTCCGACTGTTCGTGCTGTTTCAATCAATTTGCCTTCTAAATATTTAATGTGTGCTTTTGTAAGATTCTCATCCTTACTAACAAAAAACACTAAAGTCTTCCAAAAATCTTTGTCTAAGTGCCCTTTGATACGGTTCCTGATAATTTCTGCTTCGCCGATATAAACGCGGTCACGTCCAGATTCTGGATTGACTCCTGCTAGGAAATAAACACCGGGTTTCCCAGCTTCCTCCCTTTTTAGCATTTCCTCTATCTGTGACCTTGGTCCAGCTACGGCTTTGCCGGTCCAGTTTGATATTTCTGCAGTTCGGACTGAAGTTGGACTACCCTGAGTTAGAAAAATCCTTACAGTTGCAGTATCATTCATTTCTTTCTCTCATTCAATGTTAGGTTCTTTTCTGGGATCAGTGCCTTTTTCGCAATTTCGGAAACCGTATCAGCGGTGATACCACGAGTTTTACAGTATTTGGATTGCAGCCATTCTGCTAACTCTTTGGTCCCCTTACTGGAATTGCATGCGCAGCGGCATCGTGCAATGTTATCACCATTAACAATGGATGCATCATTGATGATGTGCTCCCAAGTTGCTACGCTTTTGCGCGAGCCACCAGGAGTTCTTTTCTCAACCATTTGAACACCACAATAAACGCAAGTTTTGTCACGTTGTCGAACTTCATCTTCAAGCCAAGCGGGAATACCCCAGCGATTCATTATTTTCCCCATTACATGCAACCAATGGTTGCACAGTTTCTGTTTATTGTTCATAGAAGGAATATTTGAAAAACATTTGCGGCCTTTTTAATGTTCTACTAACTGCATGGCATTCAAATATGCATGATAAACAGAAAGGTGGATAATTCCGCATAAAACAAATTCCCTCACATAAACAGATCCTTTATGATGCGCATCGGAGGACAAAGCAATTTCCAAGAGTGCCTATTTTCATTACCTAAAATGGCTGAGGGTGGACCCATTAAAAAATAAAGATGAGAAACTAGCAACAAAAAAAGATATTTCAAATCCTGTGATCCTGGACCGGGTCGCCTCAATTGGTTTATATTTCAATAATTTTGTCTGGGAAATGGGTGCTTCATAGCACTATATGACCGATTTTGGGCCCAAAATCAGCTACATTGATCCGCCGGCTACCTTCACAATTCCCAGAGCCTTGATTTACACCCGCGGGCTACAAACCGTATTCCTTTATTTTTGCGATGAGCATGGGGCGACTGATTTCAAGGAGTTTGGCGGCCTGCGTTTTGTTACCCCCTGTTCGCTTGAGGGCTTTTGCCATGAAGTCCCGCTGCAGGCGCCTTGTGGCACGCTTGATGGAAAGCATTTCGGACCCATCAACCTCTTCAGGGGAATTTCGGTGTTTCTTGAGGCTGGAAGGAAGATCTTCAGGCGTTATCCACTGGCTTGCCGCCAGCAGAACCGCCCGCTCAATGCAATTTTCCAACTCCCTGACATTCCCGGGCCAGTGGTAGTCCATGATCATGGCCATGGCCTCCGAAGAGAGGCCTTCAACGGATTTCCCCAGTTTTTGATTGAGTTGATCGAGAAAGTAGCCGGTCAAAAGGGAAAGATCACCTCTTCGATCTCTCAAAGGGGGCAAATGGATTCGCCACACATTGATGCGGTAATAAAGGTCTTCCCTGAAGTTTCCACGCTTCACCTCTTCGGCCAGGTCTTTTGAGGTGGCGGCAATGACCCGGACATCGACATTTTTGGCGCCGCTGCCACCCAAAGGGGTTATTTCCTCTTCCTGCAATACCCGTAACAGCTTTACCTGCAAAGAAAAGGGCAATTCGCCGATTTCATCCAGAAACAGGGTCCCTTTGTGCGCTTCATCAAAACGGCCGGGCTTGTCACGGGTAGCATCGGTAAATGCCCCTTTTTTATAACCGAACAACTCACTCTCAAGGAGATTTTCGGGAATTCCGCCGCAATTGATGGAGACCAGCGCGGCATTGCGCCGCTGCCCATTGGAATGAATCGACTTGGCAATCAACTCTTTTCCCGTACCACTCTCACCGGTGATCAACACAGTGGTCTTGTGGTCGGCAACTTTTTCGACCAGATCAAAAACCTCTGCCATGGCTTCACTTCTGGCCACAATGCTGCCGAAGGAATATTTGTTCTGGATTCTTTCCATTTTCTTTTTGAGGTCTGTATTTTCCGTTTTCAGCCGTTCACGTTCTTCCGCTTTCTTGAGCGTCAATAGGACCTCATCGGTCTTGAAAGGTTTTGAGATATAATCGTAGGCGCCCATTTTGATGGCCTCAAGGGCCGTATCAACGGTGCCGTAGGCGGACATCATAATGAATGTCTTCTCAGGATATTTCAGGCCGGCTTCCTTTAGAAATGCCACACCGTCCATACGCGGCATTCTGATGTCGCAAAGGATATAATCGAAAACATCCTGCGCCATTAACCCAAGGGCCGTTAAACCGTCTTCCGCGCAGGAAACGGCATAATCGTGCTTTTCCAACATGAACTTGAGCATGTGGCGCATATTTTTTTCATCGTCTATCACAAGTACTCGTTTTTTCGGCACAGTAAATCTCCCAGGCGATAAAGAAGAATCCTCACTTATTTTATTTTTCACCCTTTTGAAGGGGTATTTCGAGTGACAGAGTGGTCCCTCGGCCCGGTTCACTCTCCGCGTGAATCCTGCCGCCCGCCTGATCCAGAATCGTGTAGCAAATGGAAAGGCCCAAGCCCGTGCCCTTTCCGGGTGCCTTGGTTGTAAAAAACGGATCAAAGATGCGTTTTATGTCATCCCCATTGATGCCGCAACCCGTGTCCCTGAAACGCATGATCAGAAAGCCGTTTTCGTTCAAACTTTCAACGTTCAGGATCGATTTCCTGTTATTTTCAATACAAGCCCGTTCATCCGCCATGGCATCGGCTGCATTCATGATAATATTTAAAAAAACCTGTTTTAGCAAATCCTGCCCAACTTTTACAACAACGGCTGTTGCCTCAAGCAATCGATTGATCTCGACGTTTTCGAACAAAGGCTGTGGCTTTAGGACGGAAAAGACTTCTTCCAGGATCTCATGGGCATCCGCCTCTTGTTGTTCATCGTCCGACGGCCTTGAAAAATCCAAAAGATCCCGAATAATCCGGTGAATGCGCGTTATTTCGGATTCCATCCTTAAAAGAAAGTCTTCCCGCTCCAAACCGGTGAGATCTCCCCGCTGAAGCAGTTCAATATAGCCCAGGATAATGCCAAGAGGATTGCCGATTTCGTGGGCCACACCCGTGGCCAGACGTCCCACTGAGGCCATTTTTTCAGATTTCACCATTTCATCCTGTGCCCGCTTGATTTCCCGGTTGGCCGTTTCCAGAGAGGAAATATTTTCTTTGAGCTTTTTTTCATTGGCATCGAGTTGCCGCAGCATACGATTCAGGGATTGTGATAGCTGACCGATTTCATTGTTGAGCGATTTTTCTTCCTGTAAAACGGGGATGTCCCCACTAAACTTCTCGGTCGCGGCGACGAGTCGGTTGATGGGCCTCACCACCGTTCGAGAGAGCAGATAAATGCCGAAAAAAACGAGTATCAGCGCGTTCATACCGATATAGGCCAGGATGACCGTTTCGGACGATCTTATTTCTTTATAAAGGAGGCTTAATTCGGAAGATACGGCAACGAACCCCGTAAAGCGGTCTTTCATCCGCAAAGGGGACGTGAGGATGAGCGTTTCAGGCGCCTGCCAGAACAAACCCCAGGTTTTTCCTGAAAATTCAATCCGGGTTGAGCCGTCGGATTCAGGAATCGAGGACGCGGAAACGGCAGGGCCATGATCCCAACGACCTTCTGAAAAAACCGTCAAGCCACTGTTATCCTTGATCATAATACC
This sequence comes from Desulfatiglandales bacterium, assembly GCA_963663335.2. Taxonomy (GTDB): domain Bacteria; phylum Desulfobacterota; class DSM-4660; order Desulfatiglandales; family Desulfatiglandaceae; genus NaphS2. The sequence goes on from CAXXLN010000003.1 coordinate 1,733,443, forward strand.
GGAAAAGCCGCTCACATGCAGCAAGGTTTGGATGTGCCTGCTAAAATCAGTCTCCCACAGTTTGTTTTTTCGACCGGGCTTTTTATCAAATGGTCGACCAGCCACCGTAATGTTGATGGACTCGAGCAGCAAACGACCGCTTTGTATGCGTGCATTGATGAGGTCCCGTTCCGTGATCTTGGCGGTGACCACATGGGTCAGCAGCATGGCGGATAGAATCAAAAACGCCAGGCTTGTCATGATGACCCATCTCAACCGGTTGAAGATAAAGGGCATCCGAAAATCCAGATCCTCCGTAGGGGTCGGGCAAATTCAAGCGGATGTTGTTTTTCCAGGAATCGGTTTTTGCCCTCACATGAAAAGGCCGAAATACCAGTGCGATATCTCGCGACCGAAAAAAAGATAGCAAAGGGCTCCCAGTGAAAGAAAAGGGCCAAAGGGAATCTGCGTACGCGCACCCTTTCCGCCGGCCAGAATGAAAATAGAACCGATAACGGCACCACCGAGGGAACTCATGAGAACAATGAGCGGCAGAGACATCCATCCCATCCATGCGCCGATCATGGCCAGCAGTTTTATATCACCGCCACCCAGGCCTTCCCTACCGGTGATACGTTCATAAACGACGGCAACAAGATAGAGAGATCCCCCACCCGCGATGAGGCCGATGAGGGAATCGACCCAGGAAATCCCGCCCGGCAGAAATGATACCAGCCATCCCACGGCAATTCCCGGCAAGGTGAGCACATCAGGTAGGATTTTGTAATCGAAATCGATAAAGCTGAGAATGACGAGAATGACGGAAAATACCAGGAATAGAATGTATTGTAACTCAAAGCCGAATCTGACGAAAAGCGCCAGGCTCAATAATGCCGTGAGAACCTCCACCAGTGGGTACCGCATGGAGATATGAACATTGCACACTCTGCAACGCCCTCTCAGCAACAGGTAGCTGATCAGGGGAATGTTATCGAAAAAACGAATTTTGGCCCCGCAGTGGGGGCATAAAGAAGCGGGATGGACGATTGACTTGTTCAGCGGAATACGGTAAATACACACATTTGCAAAGCTCCCCAGACAGAGGCCGAGCAAAACAGCATATAGGCACAAGACAAAATTCATGTTCACTGAAGGGCTCCAAAGGCAAAAAAAAGAATGACCTCTACAAAAAAATCAGGCGCAAAAAACAAACCGTTGTTTCTTTCCGTTCATTCGGATAACCCGCAACAACGCCACATCGACCGGGTCAGCGAGATTCTGGATCAAGGGGGCGTGATTTCCTATCCAACCGATACATTCTACGGTATCGGCTGCGACCTTTTCAATAAGAAAGGGATCCAGCATATTTACAGAATGAAAAACCGTCCCCTGAAAAAACCTTTCTCCTTTGTCTGCGACAGCCTCAATGAGATCAGCAAATATGCTTTGGTTTCCAATTACGCCTATAAAACCATGAAACGGCTGTTGCCCGGACCGTATACCTTCATTCTGGAAGGCACCCGTCTGGTCCCTAAAATCATGTTGACGAAGCGAAAAACCGTGGGAATTCGGGTTCCCGACAACAACATCACCAATGCCATTGTTCGCACATTGGGTCGACCCATTATAAGCACCAGCGCAGGGTTCGACGAACCGTATGCCATCGAGAACTCCTATGGCGCCAATCTTGATGTTATTATTGACGGTGGCCTGCTTTATCCGAGCCCTTCAAGCGTCGTAAGCTTGATTGGGGATCGGCCGGAGATCATTCGGGAAGGCAAAGGGGACGTTAGTAGTTTCCGTTAGACGGGGTCTGAAGCCCATTCCACCGATATGCCACACTCCCCCCCGTATCAGCCAGTGCTTTCACAACATGCCGGGCGCTTGACTCCAGCAGCAGATTCCATAATTCGCCGGAACTCTTTTTCGGGTAAACCAGTTCCACATCTCTTTGGATGCCGGCGATTTCTTTGGTAATTTCAACCGCATCCTGGAAGTTTCCCAAAAAGTCGACAAGCCCCAGTTCCTTGGCTTGTGCACCTGAAAATATGCGCCCATCGGCAATTTCCCGGACTTTTAGAGCGGAGAGGCTTCGACCGGAAGCGACGGCTGCAACAAACTGGCTTTGTAGATCCTGTATCAATGCATCGATGATTTCCCGGTCTCTCTGGGTTAGCGTTCGATCCGGTGACCCCATATCCTTGAATTCGCCGCTCTTGACGATCTCAAGGTCGACACCAATTTTTTTCATCAGTTCCTCAAGACGAACAAACTGAATAAAGACGCCGATGCTGCCGGTAACGGTTCCTGGATTGGAGACAATTTTTGTCGCGGGCGCGGCCACATAATACCCGCCTGATGCGGCAACGGAACCCATGGCAGCCACAACCGGTTTTTGATGGGCGATCTTCTGTACTTCCCGATAGATTTCCTGGGTTGCGCCTACCCCGCCGCCCGGAGAGTTGATTCTGAGGATAATGGCCTTAATGCTCTCGTCCTTAGCGAACGTCACAAGATCCGAGGAAATTTTATTGCCGGAAGTAATTGCGCCGGTTATGGAAACCACGCCGATCTTCTCTTTAAAAAGCGCTGTTGCGGAAGGCTTGAAAAAGTGAAGCACCAGAAGCAGTATGCCGCCTAACAGAATTGCCAGAACGAGAAGAATCGTCAGCACGATCAATAGTGGGTGGCTCTTTTTTGCCATGGCGATAGTTGCTTTTAACGCTTTAAATCACCCTTCTTCAGAAGATGATCTTTCGTTGCCACGCTCCTCGGATGTTTCTTCGATTTCTACGGATTCTTTGGGGCTTGTATCATTCGGCATGGATGAACGTTCCAGATGCATCATCTCTTCCCGCAAAAGATCGCCCAGGTTTGATGTGGCTTCCTTGCGGTTGTTGACATAGCTCTTGAAAATCTCCTTTTCACTGGTTTGCTCCAACTTACGGATGGAAAGGCCGATTTTCTTTTCACGGCGCGAGACATTGATAACCTTGGTTTGGATCACGTCGTCAACCTGAAATCGGGCCAGGGGATTCCCGCGTTTATCACCTGAAATTTCACTCACATGGACCAGGCCTTCGATCCCTTCTTCCAACTCGATAAACAGCCCGAAATCGGTAATGTTGGTCACAGTGCCCGTGACGCGTGTTCCGGGTTTGTATTTTATGGGAATTTCATCCCACGGATCCTGCGTCAATTGTTTGATGCCTAAGGAAAAACGCTCATTTTCTTTGTCGATATTGAGTACCACGGCGCGCACTTCCTGTCCCTTTTTATAAATTTCCGAAGGGTGTTTGATGCGTTGGGTCCAGCTCATGTCGGAAATATGAACTAGCCCGTCGATCCCTTCATCAATACCGATAAAGGTTCCAAAATCCGTGATGTTCTTAATTTTGCCTTCGATGGTGGTCCCCACCGGATACTTTTCTTCAATCACATCCCAGGGGTTGGGCTCCACCTGCTTCATCCCCAGTGAAATCCGTTTTCTCGAAACATCCATATTCAGAACAACGGCATCGACGCTATCTCCCACATTCAAAATCTGTGAAGGATGGCGAATTTTACGAGTCCATGACATTTCCGACACATGAATCAACCCTTCCACACCCTGTTCCACTTCAACAAAAGCACCGTAATCCGTAAGGCTGACAACACGCCCCGTGATTTTTTCTCCAATGGGATAGTTTTCGGCCACCTGGCTCCAGGGGTCGGGCGCCATTTGCTTAATACCGAGAGAGACTCGCTCCTTTTCCCTGTCAAAATTCAACACTTTGACTTCGATTTCATCACCAACCCGATGCATCTCGGAAGGGTGACCGACACGGCCCCAGGACATATCGGTAATGTGAACAAGGCCGTCAATACCGCCCAGGTCGATGAAGAGCCCGTAATCGGTAATATTTTTAACCACGCCTTTCAGCACGGCGCCCTCTTCGATAATTTTGAGCGTTTCATCTTTAAGCGCCGCACGTTCCGCTTCCAGTATAGCACGGCGGGACAATACGATATTGCCTCTCCGCTTATTGTATTTGACGATTTTGAATTCATGTTCGGTATCCACCAGACTGTCCATGTCCCGAACCGGCCTGAGATCCACCTGCGATCCGGGCAGAAAAGCCTGCAGACCGATATCGACCGACAACCCGCCTTTAACCCTGGAAACAATCTTCCCCTTAACAGTACCGTTGCTTTCGTATATGTCCTTGATCTGATCCCAGATTTTGATTTTTGCAGCCTTTTCTTTGGAAAGCCGAATGACCCCTTCATCATCCTCTCTTCGCTCAAGGAGAACCTCAACCTTGTCGCCCACTCTTGCGGAAATCCGTCCTTGATCATCGAGAAACTCTTGAATGGAAATCTGCCCTTCGGATTTGTAACCGATATCCACCAGAACATATTCTTTATCCACCTGAACGATTTCTCCCTGAACCACTTCCCCTTCCTGAATGCTCTTCAAACTTTCTTCATACATTTTCATGAAGTTGTCTGCATCCATGTCCTCGGTGCTATCATCAGCAGGCGGCATCATGTCCTGATCATCATCGGTGCCGCTACCATCCTCATGGATCACCTGATCATCGTTTTGGAGTGCCATTTCATCTTTGGTCATGTCTGTTTCGTTTTGAGTTAAGAAGTCAGTTGTCTTTTCCATTAAACTGATAACCCCCCTGGCTCTGCATCCTTTAGCGAAAATAACCTGGATTGTTTAACTATCAAACCTAAAACAGGATTTCAACTTATTTCCTCAAATTACGGCAATATGACTTAACATGCATTCCACCACCTCTTTTATGCTCATCCCCGTGGAATCGAGAAGGATTGCATCATGAGCACGCATTAAAGGGGCCAGAGCCCGTGTTTCATCTTGATGATCCCGTTCTTTGAGACTTTCCATAACAGCTGATTTTTCAATAAGTTTTCCACGTGCCAGCAATTCCAGGTGTCGCCTTGAAGCTCTTTCTTCAAGAGAAGCGGTTAGAAGGAATTTCAGCCTTGCACCTGGAAAAACCACCGTACCCATATCCCTCCCTTCAGCAACCAGCCCTTTTTTGACGTGACAGGAAATTTCTCTTTGAAGACGACACATGGCCTCTCGGACCTCTTTGACCGTGGAAATGCTGGATGATAGCATGTCCATCTCAGGATTTCGAATTTTTTCAGTAATATCCTCTTTTCCCATCAAGAGTCTGGGCGGATCCTGATCGGGTACAAAGCGCAGATTCAAGTTTTCACACAAACGCATTAAGCCAGTACGGTTTTCCAGTGAAACCCTTCCTCGTTGTGCAGCGAGGGCAATTGCACGATACATGGCCCCGGTGTCCAGATACGCATAGCCGATCCCGGCAGCAAGCAAACGACTGATGGTGCTCTTGCCGGATCCCGCGGGGCCATCGATTGTTATTACATTTACAGCGCTCATAAATTATACCTTGTTGATTCGGTGTGTCGCTCCGGAATTTAAACCACCCGGCGGCTATTCCACCCGTCTGACTTTAAAAAAACCCTGTTGATTATGATAGGATTTTGCGATATGATTTATATATAAGTTTTTGTAGTTTATATCTCAATAAGGAGAAAAAGTAAACGGCAAGCGCCCTCCCTTTCAGTTTCAGTCTTGAATGGTACCGGATCAGGAATATTTTTATCGATTTTTCCTTGACTTAGAAACACTGATCCTCTATTTTTCCATTCGGTTGCAGCATCGGGACTGCTTTTTTATTTGTGTTTTGTGTTTTGGGATGAATATTTTGCGACCCGACAGCTGCACAGGACTTCAAGCGCGTTTTTTTGGGGCAGGTAGCTGAACAGGTGCTTTCTAAGCTTAACCATGGAGGAATGATGAACAAGTCAGAATTGATTGAAGCCTTGGCCAAAGAAAAAGACTTACCTTTAAGGAAGGCTGAGGAAGTGGTTAACACGGTCTTTGGAGAGATGGAAAACGCCCTCATTAACGGTGAGAGAGTCGAAATCCGAGGTCTGGGAAGTTTCAAAGTGAAGCGTTACGACGGCTACAAAGGCCGAAATCCCAAAACAGGCGAAATCATCAATGTCGGCCGGAAGAAACTTCCATTTTTCAAGGTAGGAAAGGAATTGAAAGAAAGAGTCGACATTATTTAAGGTCAAAACAGTGTCGGAAAAAGACCTTGGTCGCGCTAGACGGGGAGTTAGCGGTGCCCCTTTCCCGAAATCCGCTTATGCGGGGTTGAAAATCCTTCTGGAGATCCCCGATTCGAGATGCGCTTTCAACACTTTGGGGTTGATATGGACCTCACGTAACAGGCACTTATAAACCCCGTCAGGTCCGGAAGGAAGCAGCGGTAAGTAAGAAAGTCTGTGTCGTCGAGTGAATCTATATGGTTTCCCCTGGTGGCGAAGCCATACCGTTCAGGTTTCAAAAAAAGGATGCGCGGCCAAGGATATTATAATCGGAATACTCATGCCGGATTCCCATCATTCGCCGAGAATGCAACGCTCCGCGCCTTATCTTCAATATTCAGATCTTTCCCGATATCATCAACTGAAACACGGAACCTTCACCCGACACGGTGGAAACAGTCATCCCCCATACGATTCATTGAACACGAGCTTTGAAGTGGGGGATTTCAAAAAAAATGTGGCGGCAAACCTGGAGATCATTAAAAATACCATGGGCGCCCATCAAATCCTTTCCACACGACAGACCCACGGGACCGAAGTCTTGGTTGTTGATTTAAACACCCTGGAAACGTTCGATGCCTCACGGCAGGCGGATGCCATGATAACGAATATTTCCGGTGTGGGATTGATGATCAAACAGGCCGATTGCCAGGCGGTGATCCTTTTCGACCCCCGAAAAGATGTAATTGCCAACGTCCATTGCGGCTGGAGAGGAAATGTAAAGAACATACTGGGCCGGGTTGTTCAAATGATGGAACATCATTTTAATTGCGAAAGTGCGGATCTGGTTGCACTCATAGGGCCGTCTCTGGGTCCCTGTTGTGCCGAATTTATTTCTCACAAAGAGATTTTTCCGCACAGTTTCGAGAACTTCAGGGTTTCCAAAACCCATTTCGATCTCTGGCGCTTGAGTTCTCATCAGCTCGTTACGGCCGGGATCAATCCGAACAACATCACAGTTTCAGAAATTTGTACGCGATGCCACACGGATCGTTTTTTCTCTTACAGAGGTGAAGGTGTTACCGGGCGATTCGGGACAGTTATCATGCTAAAAGAATGAAAGGAACTCTTTAAAATGCCCACCAAATACATCATCGTGACCGGAGGCGTGCTTTCAGGATTGGGCAAGGGAATTGCCGCTGCCTCAATCGGCCATCTGCTCTCTACAAAACTCAAAATTGTTCCGATCAAATGTGACGGTTATCTTAATGTTGACCCCGGCACCATGAATCCCTTTGAGCACGGAGAGGTTTTCGTGCTGGATGATGGCGCCGAAGTGGACATGGATTTCGGACATTATGAACGTTTCCTGGGGGTTCGCTGCAAGTCCAACTGGAATTTGACCATGGGCAAGGTTTTCAACATGGTCAGGAAAAAGGAAAGGCGTGGTGATTACCTGGGCAAAACCGTTCAATATATTCCCCATGTCACAGACTTGATCAAAGATCACATCGGACAGGTCGTGAAGGAAGAATCGCCGGACCTGGTGATTGTGGAAATCGGCGGCACCGTGGGCGACATTGAAAACGAGCTATTTCTGGAAGCCATGCGCCAGATGAAAAAGGATGTGGGAAGAAACAATATCGTATTTGTGCACCTGACCTACGTGCCCATTCCAGCCGGTGTCAATGAACAAAAATCCAAACCCACCCAGCAAAGCGTTAACCTGCTGCAACAACGCGGTATCTTCCCGGATATCATCATTGGCCGGTCCCCGGAATTCCTGACACCCGAAATCAAGGCAAAGATCAGCAATTTTTGTGATGTCAAACCCGAGGCCGTTATTACCGGCCTGGATGTGGATGACATCTATGAAATCCCCATCATTTTTGAGCGAGAGGGCCTCCCCGAAAACATTCATAAAAAACTCAACATTTACAGCCCCCCGGATCTGAGAAAATGGAAAAAACTGGTGGACAACATCAGGAATCCCAGCAAAGAAATCACCATCGCCATGTGTGGCAAATACACCAAACTAGAAGATTCCTATGCCTCCATTATTGAATCTTTCAACCACTGTTCAGCCCACCTGCGATGCAAGATCAATCTCAAATGGGTTGAAACCACAGGCCTCAAGGATACCTCCGGTTTGGATCAAATCGATGGGCTGGTGGTCCCCGGCGGTTTTGGATCGCGGGGTTCCGAAGGAAAGATAGAAGCAATCCGGCTCGCAAGAGAATCCAACATCCCCTTTTTAGGGCTCTGCCTCGGTCTTCAATTGGCCATCATAGAATTTGCAAGACATGTCTGCGGTCTGGAAGGGGCCAACTCTACGGAAATGGACACGGAAACGCCCCATCCCGTCATCGATATCCTTCCGGAACAAAGAACCGTGACTGAAAAAGGGGGAACCATGCGTCTCGGGGCCTACCCTGCCCTTCTGACCGAAGGATCGCTGGTCCAATCCCTCTACGATGCGCAGGAAGTCTCTGAGCGCCATCGTCACCGCTATGAGGTAAATCCGGACTATCATGAGGTGCTGAAAGAAAAGGGAATGGTATTCTCAGGCATGAGCCCCGATGGCAAGCTGGTGGAATTTATTGAATTGCCCCAATTGAAATTCTTTTGTGCCACGCAGGCACATCCGGAACTGAAGTCGCGGATGGAATCGCCGTCACCGTTGTTTTTCGGGTTTGTAAAGGCGTGTATGGGTCGAGACCCTAAGATGAGAGGTAGTATCGAATAATGCTGCGACCCAGTCGGTTGGCGCGCACACCGAGTGTCTTCCCATGAATTCCCAGTACGGCGATGCAGATGCGTTTTCTACCGTCGGGGGGGACAACAAAGGCCGTTAACCAGTCATATTTGAACTGGTCGTCGCGATCATTGATGGTGCCTGTTTTCGCCCCCAATTCTACATTCTTATAGACCTTTCTGCGTCTTTCCCGATAAAACGCCTTTCTACAGGTACCATGAATGATGGTGTCCTTCATGAGGACCCGCAACTCTTTAGCGGTTTGGGGGCTTACGGAAACCCCCATGCGTGATTGGCGGTTTTCATAGAGCACTTCACCCGATTCATCGAGGACCCTTTTGACCACCCACGGTTTCATCATCACCCCGTCATTAACCACCGCAGAGGCCAGAAGCGCCGCATGCAGAGGCGAAATGGTCGTTCCCTTGTTGAAGCCACTCGCCAGTTCAGCCAATCCAAACTCATCTTTCGGGACAAAAATTTCGCTCTTGCCGACAGGAAAGTCAAAGGGGATGGTACGTTCAAAAAAGAATTTCTCAGCCGATCGGCTCAATACCTCATAATCGAGTTCATGAACACCCAGTTTGCCGAATACCGGATTAATGGAAGAAGCAAACGCTTCTTTAAACGAAATGATAGCCGAATACCGGCTTTTTTTCTCTTTCAACTGATTTTTGTAAAGGGTGTGTTTTCCGCCCACAAAAGAAACCGACTTATCCGGTGAAAAACCGGCAGACTCCATGGCTGCCGCCGCGGAAATAATTTTGAAAAGGCTGGCCGCAGGATAATCCGCCTTAAGGCAGAGGTTTTCGCCTTTGGCTTCACTGTCGTAATTGACCATGGCGAGAATTCGTCCGTCATCGGGCTGCATGACAACAACTGCCGCTTTCAAGGTATTGGATGTTTCAAGAAGGTTCTGGATGTAGGCTTGAAAATCGGTATCAACCGATGATTCCACGATCAGGGAAATCCCTTCTTTCCGGAGGGTAAAGCGGTTTTGAATGTGGGCAGGATCCAGATTCAGATCCTCGATACCATCAATGGAGAGTTTTCTTGAAGCAATTGCCTTCGTTTCAATCGGCTTCGTGATGGCGGATAACGCATCCCCATTTCGACCGGTTTCACTTTTGAACCAGTGGATTGGAAACAACAGCAGATAAGCACCCGCAAGGAGGCACAGGCACAGGATCAGGATCAGCAGCCGGATACGCATGCTGAAGCGTCTTTTCAGGGGTTTTTGGCGGGGGGTCGGGTTGTTATCCCTCCAGCCGGAACTGTAGCGGAAGTGTTTATCCATTTTTATTCACTTGGATTAAATCAAGTCCGCCCATATAGGGCCTCAAGGCTTTCGGGATTTCAACGCTCCCGTCTTTTTGTTGGTAATTCTCAAGGATTGCCACCACGGTTCTTCCCACTGCCAGGCCCGATCCGTTCAACGTGTGGACCAACTCACTTCCGGACTTGCCTCTTCGTTTAAAACGGATATTCGCCCTTCTGGCCTGGAAATCGACGAAATTGCTGCACGAAGATATTTCCCGGTATAATCCCTGACCGGGCAGCCATACCTCCAGATCATAGGTTTTTGCCGATGAAAAACCGATATCTCCCGTACAAAGGCTCACCACCCGGTAGGGAAGCTCAAGGCGTTTCAATATTTCTTCCGCATCTCGTGTCAGTTTTTCCAATTCTTTGTAAGAATCTTCCGGTTTTGAAAACTTGACCAATTCCACTTTATTGAACTGATGCTGCCGGATCAAACCACGGGTATCTTTGCCATAGGATCCTGCTTCTGACCTGAAGCACGGAGTGTACGCAACATAAGTGACCGGAAGATCCTCTTCGGCGAGAATTTCATCCCGGTGGATATTGGTGACGGGGACTTCCGCCGTGGGAATCAAATAGAGGTCTCGACCTTTGACCTTAAACAGGTCTTCCTCAAATTTGGGCAGTTGCCCGGTCCCGAACATAGAGGCGGCGTTCACCATAAACGGGGGAAGAATCTCGGTATAGCAATGCTCCGTGGTATGGATGTGAAGCATAAAATTAATCAAAGCCCGTTCCATAAGAGCACCTGCCCCCCGATAGAGCGCAAACCGAGCCCCCGATAGTTTGGCGGCCCGGGCAAAGTCGAGAATGCCTAAGGTTTCGCCAATCTCCCAGTGGGGAAGCGGTTCAAAATCAAAGGTTTCAATGTCACCCCAGGTCCTGACAACCGGGTTGTCCTTTTCATCGCTGCCGACCGGAACGGAGTCATCCGGAATATTGGGGATCAACTGAATCAGCTTTTCCAGTCCTTCCACAAACCGAGGAAGTTCTTTTTCCTTTTCCTTAATGTCGGCTGAAACCGTTTTCATTTCAGAAATGAATTCGGAGGCATCTTTGCCCTTTTTTTTCATGGCGGCGATATCATCGCTTACTTTGTTTCTGCGGTGTCGCAATTCTTCCAAGACGGAAAGCCGCTCTCTTCTCTCCCCATCCAACCGTTCAAAATCCGATAGATCCAGATCGTACCCCCGGGTTTGAATCATTTTCTTGATGTCGTCCAGATTCGATCGGACAAATTTAAGGTCCAGCATGATTGTCTCCCAAAATTTAAAATTCATTGCCTTTAGTGCACTTTTCTACATGATGAAACAGCAACCGTCAATCTTTTAGGATCTTCAAGCAAATTGAACTTTATAAGAATTCATGCTATAAGAACCTTTCAAAAATTGACAGGCCTTTGGCGAAAGAAGGATCACCCAATGCGCGACTTGTGGAGGAAAGAGGAAATCTTACGGATCGACATCATACAAAAATCCGTTTTTTCCTTTTGAATTAAGTTCTTATGAAAACAACTCAAGCGAAAAACAACCCCAATGTTGTCTGGGGTTTTCTAAGTTCCGTTAAACTGACGATTGTCCTTCTGATTTTGCTGGCCATCGTTTCCGTCGTGGGCACCGTAATCCCCCAAGGGCAGGGGGCCGTCGAATATGCACAAACCCTCACTCCCGCCATGTTTCGGTTTCTTTCAACGCTGCAACTCTTTGATATGTACAATGCGCCATGGTTCAGGCTCCTCATCGCTTTTCTGGCCCTTAATCTGGTGGTTTGCTCCATTAACCGGTTCCCGTCCACGTGGAAGCGTTTCAACGCCAAGCCGTCGCCGGACCGGAATAGGCCCTTTGAAGACAACGGAGAGGAAGAGTGCATCGAATCCGGGCTCAGTATGAGTGAGGCATCGAATCGGGTTGAAAGAGTGCTTAAATCGGGCTACAAAAATGTGCGGAACAAAAGCACTGGCGGCAACCACTATTTTTACGGCGATAAGGGGAGGTTTTCCTATTTCGGCGTCTACGTGGTTCACCTGAGCGTACTGTTGATCCTTATAGGCGGTCTGGTAGGGTCTTATTTCGGTTTTGAGGCCTATGTCAACATCCTGGAGGGGGAAACAACGGACCGGATTATGATTCGGAAAACCATGAGGCCCTTGAAACTCGGATTCGATGTCCGCTGCAACAAGTTTTCCGTTGAATTTTACAAGACCGGAGCCCCCAAGGAATTCAAATCCAACCTCACCTTTCTGGTCAACGGCAAGGCCGCCCTGGAAAGCGACCTTCTGGTCAACCATCCCGTGGAATTCGGGGGTGTAACCTTTTATCAAGCCAGTTATGGAGCCGTTCCCGGCAAGGAAGTGCAGCTACGCATTGACAAGATGTCAACCAAACCCGAATCATTGAAAATGACGGCTAAAGGGAACACCGATTATCCGTTTTCCGGCGGTGAAGGGACCTTTAAGGTGGTCGACATCCGAAACGATATCATGGGCCTGGGACCTGCCGTATTAATTTCCGTGCAACCCAAAACAGGAAATAAAACGGAGTTCTGGGTTTTTAAGGACCAGGAAGCGGTACAAAAAAAATTGCCGCCTCCCATGCAGGCTTCGCCGAAATTCAACCCGGGGGCCTTCTCTCCCTACCGGTTTTCGCTGACAGGGCTTAAAACGCTTTATTACACAGGGCTGCAGGCCAACAGAGATCCAGGGGTTCCCATTGTTTGGGCGGGCTGTTTCCTCATGGTATCCGGGTTATTTGTGAGCTTTTTTCTCTCCCACAAAAGGATGTGGGTCCGGGTTCTTAAACAGGGTGGAAAAACCCGTATCGAAATAGCGGGAACCACTAACAAGAACCCTGTAGGTCTAGAGAAAGAGCTTCATCAACTGATGACGAATCTTCAAAACGAGTTTGGCGCAAAGGGATAACATATATGGATAACTCCTTAATTCTCAGCTACACCACCTTTATTTATTTTCTGGCATTTATGGCGTATCTGTTGGGCATGGTCATGAATCGTGCGTTTTTTTCCCGCTTGGGCACTTATCTTTCTCTTTTGGGATTTGCGGCCCAGTCCGTTGCCATCATATTAAGATGGGTTGAATCCTATAAAATGGGGATCGGCCATGCACCCTTTTCCAATCTCTATGAGTCTTTAATTTTCTTTACATGGACATTGATGCTTCTCTACCTTATTCTGGAATGGCGCACTAAAAACAAGACCATCGGTACTTTTGTGACCCCCCTGGCGTTTCTGGCAATGGCCTATGCCTCTTTTTCACCCAGCATCAGCACCCACATCCAACCCCTGATTCCGGCGCTGAAAAGCAACTGGTTGATCAGTCATGTCATCACCTGCTTTTTTGGCTATGCCGCATTTGCCATGTCGTTCGGAATCAGTATCATGTATCTGTTGAAACGGCTGGACACATCAGATAAAGGCAACCTTTTCCTGAAGCTCATTCCTTCGAATGCGGTTCTGGACGATCTCAATTACCAGATGGTTGTCATCGGTTTTTTAATGCTGACCTTAGGCATCATCACCGGATCGGTCTGGGCTCACTCCGCATGGGGAAGTTACTGGAGTTGGGACCCCAAGGAAACCTGGTCGCTGATCACCTGGTTGGTATATGCGTCCGTTATTCATACGCGCCTGGTGAAGGGCTGGACAGGCAAAAAGATTGCGATTCTCTCCATTGTGGGGTTTGTCTGTGTCCTTTGCACCTATTTCGGGGTTAATTATCTGGCGGGCCTTCACAGTTATGGAAAAAAATAATCGGTTATCATCATGGTTTCCCTTGACATTTTCATTCTTCTTTGAAATTGTAGATGCATAAACGATCTCACCTTTTTCAAATCCTTAGTTAAGACTCAGAAGAGGTTTAAGCGATGCCCAAGATCATGATTGTTGATGATGATGTCATTACCGTTACAGAGTTGATCGAAGCCCTTCGGGCCTCTGGATATGAAATTGGAGGTACAGCGGACTCGGGCGATGCTGCTGTTAAGATGGCCGAAGAAACCCGTCCGGATCTTGTTCTTATGGACATTGTCATGCCGGGTAAAATTGACGGCATCGAAGCCGCCAAAAGAATCAGAACAGACCTGAACATTCCAGTGATATTTCTGACCGGCTATTCCGAGGAAAAATACATCGAAAAGGCGAAGTCGGCGAGATCTTTCGGGTACCTTCTCAAACCGTTTCATAGCGCCCAGGTCACTTCCACCATTCAGATTGCGCTGCATAATTTTGACCTTGAAAAATCACTGTTAGAAGCACATGAAGCGCTTGAGAAGGTTGTGGAGGAACGCACGGCGGATCTGGAAAAGACCTACAGCCAGATGCGCGCGTTGATCAATGCTTCTTCCGACGCAGCCCAACTCCTGGACCCAAAAGGAAAAATCATTACCGCAAACAAGGTAGCCGCCAAAAGGCTCAAGGCGCCCCTTTCCGAACTCCCGGGCAAATGCGTGTATGATTACCTGCCCGCCGAGGTCGGAACGAAGAGACAAGGAAAGGTTGCCCAGGTCATCAAAACTGGGAAACCCAGCCGGTTCGAAGACCGCATCGGCAGGTCAACTTTTCAGAACACCATGTATCCGGTTACGAATTCCAAAGGAAAAGTAGTGCAACTGGCCGTATATTCCAGAGATATTTCTTTGGAAAAAAAGAATACGGCAAACCTTAAAAAACGAGAAAAAGAACTGCACGCCAGGACCCGAAGCCTGGAAGAAGCCAACACCGCCTTCAGCATACTGCTCAGGCGGCGAGAAGAAGACCGGACCCATTTCGAGTCCTCGGTGGTCAGCAACATGAGCACGCTGATCAAACCCTATATCGAAAAGCTTAAGAACACCCCTCTGGATGCCATTCAGACCAACCATTTGCATGTGATTGAAACCAATCTGGAACAGATCATCTCACCCTTTGTCCGGGACATCGGATCGAGAGTGTTGGATTTGACACCCATGGAGATCCGGGTGGCGAATCTGGTCAAGGAAGGGAAAAGCAATATCGAAATTGCCGAAAAACTGTCCGTTTCCAAAAACACCATTTTAACCCATCGTTTCAACCTGAGGCGAAAGCTGGGGATCAAAAACAAGAAGATCAATCTTAGGGCGTACCTCCTTTCGTTCCACTGATGTGAGGTTCACTGGATCGTTACTTCTCCTCCCGGCACCTCGGCCATTTCAATAGGGCCGAACTTTTGTTCGTATTTTTCAAGATTCTCCTTCAACGCATGAAGAATCCGTTTCATGTGTCCGGGACTCACCACGATCCGTGATTTGACCACTCCCGCGGGCGGGGCGATCATGATATAGTCCATGATGAACTCTTCGGCAGTATGGGTCACAGCCATATTGTTGGCGTAAACGCCGCCCACGATCTCTTTGGGGAATTCCACGTTAATCTGATTGGGGTTATTGTTGCTCATATCACATTCTCCTTATTGTGTAACATCCGTTGAAGGTACCATTGGTTTTCCGTCCTGAAACTATTCTTTCAGCTGAACTCCATCATCCACCATAGAGAAAAGAACAAACCGCCACTGCCGCCGTTATACCGGCCAGATCGGCTGTTAAAGCCGCCGCCAGGGCATGCCGGATGCGTTTAATCTGCACCGCACCGAAATAGACGGCCAGCACATAAAAGCTGGTTTCGGTCGATCCTTGCAGGGTGGAAACCAGATAACCGGTATAACTGTCGGGGCCGATCGCGGGATCATTGATAATAGAGGCCATCACCCCATAGGCACCGGATCCCGAAAGGGGGCGCAGAAGGGCCATGGGAAGGGCGTCCGCGGGCATGCCGATCTTCCCGGTCCAGACGCCCAGGAAACCGACCATTTCATCCATGGCGCCGCTGGCGCGGAGCATGGCCACCGCCACCAGAATGGCCACCAAATAAGGGATAATGCGAATGGCCACCTGAAATCCCTCTTTGGCGCCTTCTACAAACACCTCATAAACGGGGACTTTTCTCAGAATGCCGAAGGTCAGAAAACCGAGCATTAAACCCGGTATAATCCAAGGCGAAATAGTACGGCCGTACAAAACCGTCACCGGGATGAGTAAGACCAGCATGACAACAGCTATCCCACTCACCCAGATAGGGTACCCTTTTTGAGTCTCTTCCGGTGGAGAAGCACTCGCCACTTCATTTCCTAATGCTTCCAATTGTTGTGCTTCAGCCGGAGCAGTGCCCTTGAAAAAGTGAAATTTCCCATAGAGTTTTGCAGCGACAATAGCGATGATGGTGGAAAAAAGTGTTGCAAAAAGGGTGGTGGGCAGAATACCCGCAGGATCATTGGACCCTGCCGCCGCCCGGATGGCGATGACGCCGGTGGGCAGAAGTGTTACATTTGAAGTATTGATCGCCAGAAACAGAACCATTGCATCGGTTGCTGTCCCTTTGACCGGGTTCAACTTGTCCAGTTCCTGCATGGCGCGAATGCCGAATGGGGTGGCGGCATTGCCCAGGCCAAGGGCGTTTGCCGACATGTTCAGGATCATGCTGCCCATGGCCGGGTGATCCGGTGGTACGGAGGGGAAGAGTTTCACCATTACGGGGCGGATGAGACGGGCCACAATGGTGAGCATTCCACCCGATTCGGCGACCTTCATCAGTCCCAGGAAAAGCGTCATGACCCCCACCAGCCCCAACGCCAGTTCAACGGAGCCCGCAGCTCCCTCCACTATTGACTTGGATAGCAGCTCCATGGGGGAAATACCCCCGGCTTCCGGTATCCAGTTCATTTGGCGCCATCCGGCCGAGAAGAATGCCGTCAATACCATAAAGAAAAAAATGAAGTTCATTCTCTAAACCTTCAAACAGGCTCTTAATGGAAACGAACTCAGGATTTAATCCGGTTCCCCGATAAGAAATGGCTGCTGGTAATCACGTAGGCCACAAAACATATCATGAGCAAAGCACCCAGCATTTGTGAATCCCGAGCTTTTATAAGGTAGGCAATAATGAACACAACCACAAAACCGAGCATGACAATCAGCGTTCGCGGCAAACGGGTCAGAATAACCCTTCCAAAATGAACAAACCGAACGTGGCTCACCAGCAGAAAAGCGGTAACGCAGATGGTCAGCATCACCGCCCATGGCCGGATGCAGAACAGGCACGCACCCAGTACCGCAATAGCTCCCGCCGGGCTCGGCAGCCCGTTGAAAACTCCGGGAGGTAAATGCTGGTCCTGTTTATCAAACATGAGATACCGCCACAACCGGAAACCGATGGCAGCCGCGTAAAGGATTCCCAGAATGAAAAAGAGGGGTTTCATATCCCCTTTGAGGATTATCAGCAATCCGGGGCATATGCCGAAACTGACCAGATCGGCAATGTCGTCGAGCCAGGGGCCGAAACGGGTCCCTCCATGCTTTTCCGCCATGCGGCCGTCAAAGAGATCAAAAATCTGCCCGGCAAGGATTGCCAGCGTCGCATAAGCAAAACGTCCCTGAAACACCAGAAAGGTTCCCATAATGCCGCAAAAAAGATTCAACAAGGACAAAATGTCAGCATAAAATCGGTTTGCTATGATTTTAAAGACAATGGATGAAATGGACAAAATAATGCACAGATTCAGCATTTGCCGTGTGAAATTGGGAATCGGCAGCGCTTCATCCAGAAGGGCACAATAAATGATCAAGGAAAAGCACAAAACCGCTTTAATTTTCCCGAAATTGTTTGCCGCAACCGAGAACAGGGTGAACCGTTTGATGACGTACCTCACCAGAAATTGACCGCATATTTCAATGCCCACCAGGACCCATGCAGCTGCCACACTCAGGTAGCCCTGGTATGCAAAAAACAAAATGGGCGGCAGATAGGTCAGCTTGTCGCATAAAGGATCGATTTCCTCTCCCAAAGGTGTGGTCAGCCGGCACTGCCGTGCAATGAGTCCATCAACGCCATCCAGGACCGTTGAAACGGTAAACAATAGGATACCCAGAGCGTGTTGCCCTGCGAAAAAATAGAGCAACGTCCCCGCAACACCCATGATTGCCCGCCAGAGGCAGATGCTATTGGGGTGAAAAACCCAGTGACGACTCAGAAAATCTCTTCCTTTTTCAGTCTTTAAAATCAGAACGAAAGTCAGATACATTAAAGCCGCAATGACAACGGATATGCTGATGTAAATGATTCTCTCCAATTGAGGACTCCTTAGTTGTGGTGCCGCCGCGTACGGGCCATTCTATATCAGGTATTGGGTCGGTATGGTAGCGATTTTTCCCGCCAACGAAGAATCTTCCCGTACTGCTTTACATTTTTGTCGAATTTTTTTACCTAAATTACATTTTTGTCTTTCGTTACGGTCTTCTTTAAATCGTCATAACATGTTGTTTATTCATCGTAAATACAACGCTAAACCGTAATGGCACATGGTTTGCAAATTTGCTTATTTTAAAAACCTTAGGAGGAGAAAAAACCATGAATGCAGGAGATACCGTTTTTGTATTAATTTCCGCAGCTCTTGTCATGCTGATGACCCCCGGGCTGGCCCTTTTTTACGGAGGCATGGTCAGGAGCAAGAATGTTTTGGGGACTCTCATGCAGAGTTTCTTCATTTTGGGAATCATTAGTGTTGAATGGGTTCTCTGGGGCTATACCATGAGTTTTGGCCCGGACCACGGCGGTATCATCGGAGGATTGACCATGTTGGGTCTGAGTGGAGTGGGAGCGGCCCCCAGCCCGGACTACGGTTCCACCATCCCCCAGTTGGCTTTCATGATTTTTCAATGTATGTTTGCCGTTATTACGCCGGCTCTCATCACAGGCGCTTTTGCCGAACGAATGAAATTCAGCGCTTTGATTCTTTTCACCCTGTTGTGGGCGACATTTGTTTACAACCCGCTTTGCCACTGGGTCTGGGCTGTGGGCGGATGGATGGGCGGCCTTGGCGCCCTTGATTTTGCCGGCGGAACAGTGGTTCATATCAGTTCGGGAATTTCGGCTCTGGCGGCCGCTATTCTCGTTGGAAAACGCCTTGGATACGGCACCACCGCTTTCATCCCCCATAACCTCCCCATGACCCTCACCGGTGCGGCACTCCTCTGGTTCGGATGGTTCGGGTTTAATGCCGGGAGCGCCCTGGCTGCTGACGGACTTGCTGCCAACGCTTTCGTGGTCACCCATCTGGCTTCGGCTGTCGGGGCCGTATCGTGGATTATTTTTGAATGGATGCATCGCGGCAAACCCACCACCCTCGGCGTCGCTTCCGGGGCCGTTGCGGGGCTTGTCGCCATTACCCCCGCATCCGGTTTCGTCGGCCCCATGAGTTCCCTCATCATCGGTTTTATGGGCGGCGCTTTTTGCTACGGGGCCGTGCTGCTTAAAACACGGCTCGGATATGATGATTCCCTGGACGTGGTGGGAATCCACGGCGTGGGTGGCACCTGGGGGGCGCTTGCCACAGGTCTGTTTGCTTCCACCGAGATCAATCCCGGGGGCGCCAACGGACTTTTTTTCGGCAATCCCGGGCAATTGTGGATACAGTTTATTTCGGTTGCGGCCACCATGGTTTTTGCCTTTGTCATGACGGCCATCATCTTGAAAGTGGTTGACATGCTGGTGGGTCTCAGAGTCACGGAGGAAGAAGAACGTATGGGCATGGACACGGCCATACACAATGAAGCAGGCTATACATACTAACCATATAAAAGGAGTCAATATCATGAAAAAGGTCGAAGCGATTATTAAACCGTTTAAACTGGATGACATCAAAGACGGTCTCTCCGAACTGGGCGCCAAGGGTCTTACCGTCAGCGAAGTAAAAGGTTTCGGGCGTCAAAGGGGGCACAAGGAAGTCTATCGGGGTGCCGAATACCAGGTGGACTTTGTTGCCAAAATCAAGATCGAGGTGGTCATGGACGCAGAACTGGTTCCCGAGGCTGTTAAAATCATTCAGGAAAAAGGGAGGACCGGGCAGATCGGCGATGGAAAAATCTTCATCATACCCGTGGAAGAAGTCATCCGGATCCGCACGGGAGAAACCGGAAAGGAAGCCATATAATCACAGTCTACCCCCCTGCCCTCTGCCGGGAACACAACTCCCTTGACATGGGCGCCATTGGGATGTAACAAATGGGCCTTTGATCATAGGGATTTTCGGCAGGGGGCGCACATGAGACACAAGGGGCGAAGAATGAGACGTATTTGTACCTTTCTGACGTTGCTGATGCTGTTCGCTCTTTTTCCCGATTTCCTTTCCGCCGCTGAAGGTGAAGCTACATGGCAGCTTTCCATAGGCAGCGGTATCGATTCTTCCCCGGCCGTCGGACCCACCGGCAATATCTACGTGGGATGCCTTGATAACAAAATCTACGCCATCAGTTCCGGCGGAAGTCTTATCTGGACGTTTACGACCCAGGGTGAAATCCATTCTTCTCCGGCCGTCGGAAGCGACGGCACCATCTACGTGGGGTCCAACGACAGCAATCTTTATGCGATTAATTCGGACGGTACCCGGAAATGGGTGTTTTCCACGCCTTCGCGATCCATTTCGTCTTCCCCCGCCATCGGAAGCGACGGCACCCTTTATGTGGGTTCTGAAGACAGCAGGCTCTACGCTGTCAATTCAGACGGCAGCACCGCTTCAGGCAACTGGCCGTTTTCAGCCGACAGCGCCATCACCAGCTCTCCGGCGGTCGCCGCCGACGGAACCATTTTTATCGGGTCAACGGGGGGGATACTTTATGCCGTCACCTCAACCGGGAGTTTGAACTGGGAATTTTCAGACAGTAGCGGCATCGGCAGCATTTATTCTTCCCCGGCCATCGATGGAGACGGCACCGTTTATTTCGGGTCAAACAATTCCTCCGATTCCAAAGTATATGCGGTAAAATCAGATGGGACCCTCAAATGGTCCCACTCAATCGGCACCTCGATCCTCTCCTCTCCCGTCATTCGCAGCGACGGGAGTGTTCTAATAGGCTCGGGAAATGGTATTTTTTACGCGCTGAGTCAGACGGATGGCAGTGAAGTCTGGAGCTACAATCGTGACGACAAAGAAATTCCGTCATCCGCGCTGGTGGCTTCCGACGGCATGATCTATTACGGATCCAACGATGAGAAAGTTCTTGCCCTCAACAGCAGCGGCACCCTCCAATGGGAACTCCTGGTAACCGGTCTGGTCTCCACTTCTCCGGCCATGGGATTCGGAGGCAACATTTATGTGGGCACGGAATCAGGGTACCTCTACGCCATTGAAACCGCCTCCAGCCGGCTTGCCACGGATTTATGGCCTTCTTTTCATCACGATGCAAGGCATACGGGGCGCAACAATAGCAACTCCGCACCCACCGCCGATGCGGGATCCGACAAGACGGTGAAATCCGAGGTTAAGGTCACCCTGAACGGCTCCGGCAGTTCGGATCCCGATTACGGCATCCCTCTGTTCAGCTGGACCCAGACGGACGGTGACACGGTTTCACTCAGCGACGCCACTTCCGTCACACCGAGTTTTACGGCCCCCACTGTCAGCGATGACACCAAAAAGACGCTTACCTTTCAGCTGAAAGTGACCGATAACGGTGGCCTTACCAGCACGGATACGATTCAGGTTACCGTGGAAAAAAACGATGAAAATAGCGGGTGCTTCATCACTACGATCAGAAATTAACCTATTGAAGACAGGATAAAAATCGCCATGTTTCCCAACATGTGCAGGGTGATCGGCACCATCAGGTTCTTTTCCGTTTCGTAGAAAAAAGCGAAAACGACCCCTCCGATGAGTTGAATCCATGAAAATCGTGTTGACGCCGTGTGGTGTGCACAGACAAACATAAGTGAGCTCAACACCACCGCCGGCGCCACTCCCCAGCGCCGCATAAAACCATAAAGAACACCCCTGAAAAAGAGTTCCTCCGTTATGGGCGAAATAACGCCCCCCACCAGAAAGAACAGGATTACCCCCCCGGTATTGAAAGGCAAAGGGGTTTTGATGAACAGCAGTGGATCGATCCCCATGACCGCCAAACAACCGAGACTCAAAAAGGCGATTCCTCCGAAGCCCGCCGACCACAACAGACCCCTCCGGAGGCCTGCAGCCGCTGAGCGTTTCGAAAGTCCCACCACCGACAATCCCGGTTTTCCAAAGAAGAGGATCATGATCATCAACACCCCTTCCAAGAAACGGGATACGGCTAAAATCGACAGCGAAAAATCCGTTCCATGCCAGGATATGGCGCGAACGGGTATTTCCACCATTGCCACACCGAGAACAACCTTTATCAATGTTCCGAAAGGAATGGGGCCGATAATGGTTTTGGTGTTATCCTTCAAGGTTAGGGGCCACGGTCCTTTTCTTTAACATATTAAGAACACAGGATATCACAAGGGGCAAATGATTGAAAGCTTAGTGCCAATTCTTGACAAAGCCATCGGGAAGGGATTATCCTCCCCTGGGCACCTGAAAGAAGCAGGATATTTTCAGTACCCGAAAATCCGCTTAATATCATGATACCCACTGTGGTCAATGGAGAAAAAATGAACAAGCCCAAAATCCTTTCGATTCAACCACGCCCGGTGATACTCGCCAGGGCCCTTTTTCTGATGCTGTTGGCGGTTTTTTTTCTTCCCGCCCGGTTTTGTTTAGACCTTGCCCACGGGGAGGACGTAGTCAAAATCGGACTCCCCGAAGAACCCAAAACCCTCAATGTCTGGGCTGCTACAGATACCTGGTCCAATCGGGTGCTGAACCAACTGCTTCAGCCGCTTTATATTCGGGAACCCAAGACGCTGAAATTCATTCCTTGGCTGGCCGCCGAGGATCCGATCTATGATCCGGTCACCCTTTCTTATACCATCAAGCTCAAGGATTCAAAATGGTCTGATGGATCGGCGTTCACCTCCCATGATGTGGCCTTTACGGGACATGTGATCAAGACGTTCAAGGTTCCCCGATTCATGAGCAATTGGGAGTTTATCAAGAAGATCGAGACGCCTGATCCACACACAGTTCGTTTTTTCCTTCATGAGCCCAAGGCTCTGTTCCTCTCCAGAACCCTCTCCACACCCATTATACAGAAGAAACAATGGGAACCCATCTGTGCGAATGCCGAAAGAACAAAAAATCCCCTTTCCGTTTTGCTCAAGGAACATATTGCAGAACCCGTTTCCAGCGGCCCGTTCATGTTTAAGGAATGGGAGAAGAAAAAGCACCTGTTGCTTGTGAAAAACCCATATTTTTTCGGAACCGGAAAGAACATTTCAGGTTTTAGCGTGGGCCCCCATGTGGCCGGCATTCGATTCAGATTCATCAACAATACGGATTCCGCCGTCCTGGGCCTGTTTACGGGAAGCATAGACATGTATTGGTGGGCATTGCAGGAAAACTACATTCATGATCTGGATTCCCACAAGAACATAACCGTTTTCATCAACCCGAAAAGCGCTCTTTATTATCTGGGACTTAACGTCAGAAAAAAGCCCTTTGATAATGTCTCTTTCCGAAAGGCCATTGCCCTTTCCGTTGATAAGCCTTTTATTGTAAAACGGATCGTACAGGGTTATGCGGTATTGTCCAACTCCATCATTCCACCGGGCAATACGTTCTGGTACGATCCCAACGTCCCGACCTATGGAGAGGGGCTTAGCCGTGAGCAACGGATTCGCATGGCCTACAAGTTGTTGCGTGAATCGGGCTACACCTGGGAATTACCCCCGGTTGACCCTGGAGGGAAAGTGGTGAAGGGCAATGGCATCCGATATCCGGATGGGACTCCCATGGAAACCTTTACGATTCTGACGTCTCCCGCGGAATACGACCCCAAACGGGCCATGGCCGGCAACATGATTCAACAGTGGCTTACGATGCTGGGGATACCGGCGGTCTCTAAGAGCTTCTCTCTGGGGCATCTGCTTAAAAAGGTTAAAACCGAACACGACTATGATTGCGTTGTTCTGGGTTATGGGAATCTTTCCCTGGACCCGGACTATTTGCGCAATTTTTTCATCTCCCTGAACAATAAACCCAACGGCTGGAACACCAGTGGATACAGCAACCCCCGCTTTGATCAAATTGCCAATGCCAGTGCCGATGCGCTGGATGTTAACAAAAGACGGCAGCTCATTTGGCAAATGCAAAATATCATCGTGGATGATGTTCCCTGGATCCCCCTTTACAGCCCGAAAGTGGCTGAAGGGGCTCGAAATGACCGTTTCACGGGGTGGGTGCAAATGCTGGGGGGCATCGGAAACCGGTGGTCTTTTTGTTGTCTCAAACCGAAATAAGAACGAAGGGGTTGCCTTGAATGGATTTTTTCTTTAACCCGCGCGGCATCGCTGTTTTGGGCGCCACCTCAAATGAGCAAAAAGGTGGGTTTTCCATATTGAAAAACCTGCAATGCGGTTTTTCCGGAAACATTTACCCGGTGAATCCGCGATACACTGAAATTAGCGGCCTTCCCTGCTTTCCCGCCATCGACCGGGTTCCGGACCCGGTGGATTTGGCCATCATTTTTGTGCCGGCCGCCATCACGCCTCAAGAAGTTGATGCATGTGCCAAACGGGGGGTGCCAGGCGTCATCATTCAATGTGCCGGCTTTGCAGAAACCGGAAAAGATGGCGCGGTGCTTCAGGATCAACTCATCGAAATATCCAGGCGAACCGGCATGCGCATCTGGGGGCCCAACTGTATGGGAATGGTCGATGCGGTTCGCAAAAAAGTCTTCTCCTTTGTTACCCCCACCATCTGGGATGAAGGGCTGCTGCCCGGAAGCATTTCCCTGATCGTCCAGAGTGGCATGCTCTCTGCCGGGTTCCTCATCGACATGATGACCCGCGACAAACTGGGGGTGAGCAAAGTCTGCTCCATCGGAAACAAGGTGGATGTGGATGAATGCGATATTCTCGAATATCTGCTGAGGGATCCGGACACTGCGGTGATCGGTCTCTATCTGGAATCCATTAGAGACGGAAGGCGCTTTTTCGAAATTTGCAGAAAAGCCAGTAAACCGGTGGTAGTCCTGCAGGGTGGAAAGAGTGACAACGGCGCCAGGGCCGCCATGAGCCATACCGCCAGCATGGCAGGCAACAGCGCCATCATCAAAGGCGCCTTGATCCAGGCGGGCGTCGTCCAGGCCAATGATTTCAGACAGATGATGGACTTTTCCACCACCCTGGCCCTCTTTCCCAACCATCAGAGACATCGACCCGGAAGGATTGCCATCGCCACTTTCAGTGGCGGTGCCGGCATAGTTTCCAGCGATTTTCTGGATTGCCATAATCTTTTGTTGGCGGAGCTCTCCGAGGGCACCCTAAAATCCCTACGAACCGTATTTCCGGAATGGATGCCGCCCGCCAACCCCATTGATCTCTGGCCTGCCATTGAACGATCGGGCGTTGACAAGGCTTACGGTCGAACCATTGAAGCGCTCTGCGCCGATCCCGGGGTGGATGCCGTGTTCATGCACGCTTTTGTGGGAGGACTGATCTGGAGGTTAAAGCTTGCGCCCATCGTTGAAATGGTCAGAAAAGCCGATAAACCGATTTTCCTCTGGCTGATCGGTAGTGAAAAAAACACGCGTCAGTTTGAGGAAGAAGCCCGTGACCTCAAGGTTCCGGTTTTCAGAGAGTTATCCCGGGCCGTGGAATGCATGGGGGCAGTTTTTTCTTGATGTTCATGCGCAAAAATTAGAGCCGTAAAATGCCCAAAGACAAATTTCCCATGACCCAGGCGATCCGTGTGCTGAAAAAAAGTGGGGTCAGCTACACCCTGCACTTCTACAAATATGAGGAAAAAGGAGGGACTGCAAGGGCGGCGTCGGAACTCAATGTTGACGAACACATGGTTTTAAAGACATTGATCATGGAAGCCCATACCGGTGAGCCCGTGGTAATCATCATGCACGGGGACAAGCAGGTCTCCACCAAAGGCTTCGCCAGAGCACTGAACGTCAAAACCATAAAACCGTGCGAGCCGAAAACAGCCCATCAGCATACGGGGTATTTTGTGGGGGGGACTTCTCCGTTCGGGCTAAGAAAACCGCTCAATATTTATTTGGAAAAATCGGTTGGAGATCTCCCTGAAATTTTCATCAATGCGGGAAAACAGGGGTTGCTGGCTAAAATGTCTTCACAGGATCTCATCAAGATCCTAAAGCCGATTCCCGTGAATGTCGCCATATGATTTTTTTTAGGGGACTGGACTCACGTTCCAGATGTCCCGTGCGTATTCGTTGATGGTTCGGTCGCTGGAAAAATATCCCATACGGGCCACATTCAAAATGGACTTTTCGGTCCAGTCAAAAGGCCTGCCATAGCATTCATCCACTTTTTCCTGACAATTCATATAGGCATCAAAATCCGCCAGCACCAGGTACTCATCGCCGCCCTCTAAAAGCGCATCAACAATGGGACGGTAGCGGTCCCGGTCTTCTCTGGAGAAAAAGCCGCTTCCGATGCGCTCCAGCACCCGCCGCAGTTCATAGCTCTGCCCGTAAGGTTCCCAGGGGTTGTAACCGGCAGCTTTTTTCTCCGCCACCTCCCGGGCATTCAACCCGAAAATAAAGATGTTGTCGTTTCCCACGGCATCCTTGATTTCGATGTTGGCGCCGTCCAGGGTCCCGATGGTCAGCGCACCGTTTAAAGCAAATTTCATGTTCCCTGTTCCGGATGCTTCTTTTCCGGCCGTTGAAATCTGCTCCGACAGGTTGCTCGCGGGAAAAATCCTTTCCGCCAGGGAAACGCGATAATTGGGCAGAAATATAAGCTTCAGGCGGTCTTCCATACGGGGATCATTATTGATGACGCGGGCCACGTCATTGGCCAGTCGAACAATCAGCTTGGCCATAAAATACCCCGGCGCCGCCTTGCCCCCCAGAAGCACAGTCCTGGGTACAATATCCCTGTGGGGCGCATCCTTGATGCGAAAGTACCGGGCCGCCACCCCCAGAATATTCAAGAGTTGCCGTTTGTATTCGTGAATCCGTTTGACCTGCACATCAAACATGGTATCGGGATCCACCAAAATACCGAGTTCCCGGCGAATATAATCCCCCAGGACCAGCTTGTTCACCTCTTTGGCTGACTGCCAGGCCTCCTGAAAGGATTCATCTTTCGCATGGGTGACCAGTTCCCCCATGGCCCCGAGATCGGTCGCCCACCCTTCGCCGATGGTCTCCGTAATCAACCGGCTCAGGGCCGGATTCGCCTGTTTCAGCCAACGCCGCTGCGTAATCCCATTGGTCTTGTTGTTGAATTTCCGAGGCCACAATCCATGGAAATCAGACATCAAAGAGTCTTTCAACAACCGGGTATGCAATGCGGCAACGCCGTTTACGGAATGGCTGCCCACCACCGCCAGATGGGCCATGCGAACCCGCTTTCGGCCCCTTTCTTCAAAAATGGAAAGACGTCTTAATAGATCCACGTCTTCGGGAACCGTTTCTGACACCATCTCCAGAAACCGGAAATTGATTTCATAGAGAATTTCCAGGTGCCGAGGCAGCAGATGCCCCAGAAGCGCCACATCCCACACCTCCAGTGCCTCGGGCAGAAGCGTATGATTGGTGTAGGCGAAGGTGTTCGTGGCAATATCCCAGGCGTTTTCCCAGCTCAGGCGATGAACATCCACCAGAAGACGCATCAGTTCGGGGATGGCAATGGAGGGGTGTGTATCGTTCAGCTGAATGGCCACCTTCCGGGGAAACAACGTGAAGTCCTTATGGTCCTTCAAAAATTCCTGCAGAATTTCCTGCAGGGATGCGGATGCAAAGAAATACTGCTGTTTAAGCCGCAGCTCCTTGCCCACCGCCGTACTATCTCCGGGGTAAAGTACCTTGCTGATTGTTTCATCAGCTTCCTGCTGTTCCACCGCCTTCAGATAATCGCCGTCGTTGAAATAATCCAGGTTGAACCGTTCACCGGCTTTGACGGCCCAAAGGGTCAAGAGATTGACCGTGTTGTTGTGGTATCCCGGAACCGGCGTTTCATAGGGAACCGCCAGAACATCCTCCGTATCCAGCCAGTCCACCCGGTAATTGCCCGACTCATCCGTATAAGAAACAGTTCGTCCATAGAAACGGACCGTCTGCAAACGCCCCAGCCGGGGCGTTTCCCAGGGGTTTCCACGAAATAGCCAGTGATCCGGTTTTTCCACCTGCTGACCGTTTTCAATTTCCTGGTTAAAGATGCCGTATTCATACCGAATACCGTACCCTTTGGCCGGAATGGACATGGTGGCCATGGAATCCAGAAAGCAGGCCGCCAGGCGGCCAAGGCCCCCATTGCCGAGCCCTGCATCAAACTCCTGTTCATATACGTCTTCAAGCACCATCCCCAACCCATGAATCGCTTCCCGTGCATCCGGTTCCATATCCAGGTTCAACACGGCGTTTTGGAGTGCTCTGCCCATGAGGAATTCGAGCGAAAAATAATAGACCCGTTTCGCGTCCACTTCATCGTAGCGTTTTTTGGTTTCGAGCCGCCGATCCATCAGATAGGTTCGAATAGCGACGGCCAGGCTCTGGTATTTTTCATAGGATGTCGCCTCTTCTACTTCCCTGCCCAGGGCAAACCGCATGGCTGCAAGGCAGGAGGCCTCAAGGGATTGAAACAACGGACGTTTTGCCATAAAATATTTCCTTTTAATGGATAAGGGGCCAGGGGCGGCAGTTCTTTAAAACTGTCTGTTTTCCCTTTTAAATCGTATGATCTCCCTAATCAAGGAAATTCTTTCCACGAAGACGTCTCACGGGTCACTTGTGCCCATAGACACATGATCCTTGACAAGGAGCACTATATTCGTTATGCCAACTGAAAATATGAAACCGGTTCTCTGGCACATATTACGCCGGATGGCACGTCCCAAGGACAGCTTGATTTATCCTTCAAGGGGTCACAACTCATGCTGGAAGAAACAGACAAGAAAATCATCAGTCAGATTCAGAAGGACTTGCCGGTGCATCCTCAACCCTTTGCACTGATGGCGGAGAAAATCGGTATTTCGGAAGATGAGTTCATTGAAAGGGTTAAACGCCTCAAGAACAGTGGCATCATTCGCCGTTTCGGAGCCACCCTGCGCCATCAGGAGGCCGGGTTCAAAGCCAACGCCATGATCGCATGGAAGTCTCCTGAAGCGGTTGTCAGCGAAATGGGAAAAACACTGGCCCATTTCAGAGAAGTTTCTCACTGCTATCACAGAGCGCCTAAGGGAGACTGGCCTTACAATCTGTATACCATGGTTCACGGCATCACCCGTGATGAATGCCGTGAGATTGCCCGGCGCATGTCTTTTGCCACGGGTCTTGCCGACTATGCCGTTTTGTTCAGCGAAAAGGAGTTTAAGAAAACCAGCATGGAGTATTTTACATGAGAGATAAATCCAGAAGCCTGTTTGAGAAAGCAAAAAAACTCATCCCCGGCGGTGTCAACAGTCCTGTACGGGCCGGAAAATCCGTGGGGGTGGATCCGCCCTTCATCACTTCCGCCAAAGGCGCCCTGATTCAGGATGCGGACGGCAACGAGTACATCGACTTCGTGGCCTCATGGGGCCCCATGATTCTGGGCCATGCCCACCCTGAAGTGGTGGAAGCCGTCAAAAAAAGTGCGGAAAAGGGTACCAGCTACGGCGCGCCGACCGAAAGCGAATTGACCATGGCCGAGACCATTGTGCAAATGGTCCCGTCCGTCGAGAGGGTCCGAATGGTGAATTCGGGTACGGAAGCGACCATGAGCGCTATTCGACTGGCAAGAGGGTATACGGGTCGCGACAAAATTGTAAAGTTTGACGGCTGCTATCATGGCCATTCGGACTGCCTGCTGGTATCGGCCGGATCGGGTCTGGCCACCCTTGGCATTCCGGGAAGCCCGGGCGTGCCTGAAGATGTGGCCAAGCATACCCTTTCGCTCCCCTATAACAACCTGCAATCGGTTGAAGAGGCATTTGACCGGTTCGGCGCTGAAATCGCCTGTGTGATTGTGGAGGCTGTTCCCGGAAACATGGGGATGGTTATTCCGGATCCGTCTTTCCTGGAAGGGCTCAGACGGATCACCGATTCCCACGGCGCGATCCTCATCTTCGATGAAGTGATCACCGGTTTCAGATTGGCCCTGGGCGGAGCTCAGGAAGTCTTGGGGATCACTCCCGATCTCACCTGTTTCGGGAAAATTATCGGCGGCGGCCTTCCGGTGGGTGCTTACGGGGGAAAGGCGGAAATCATGGGTCGGATCGCCCCCGACGGGGACGTCTATCAGGCCGGAACCCTTTCCGGTAACCCCCTGGCCATGGCCGCGGGTCTCGCCACCCTGAACATTCTGAAACGGGAAAACCCGTACCCTGCCCTCGATCAAAAATGTGAGGCGCTGTTCGGAGGTCTTGAAAAAGCGGCCCGGAAAGCCGGCGTACCGGTATCCATCAATCGTATGGGATCCATGGGGTGTCTCTTTTTTACCCCTGAAACCGTAACGGATTTTGCCTCGGCCCAAAAGGGTAACCCGGCCGTTTTCAGCCGTTATTACAGAGAGATGCTGGACCGGGGGATATATCTTGCGCCATCGTCTTTTGAGACTACATTTCTCTCAACCGCCCACACGGAGGAAATGATAGCGCAAACCGTCCATCGGGCTGAAGAAGCCTTTGAAATCATAGTAAAAGAATTCTAATTCTGTTGTTTTTATTTGTTTTTTTCCACTGTAAATGCTTTTAAGGAAAGGTCAAAAAGAATGTCTGAACACACTAGAATCACCCTTGATTTTTCAAAAGGTGATGGCTTATTGCCCGCCATTGCGCAGGATGCCGTATCGGGAAAAATATTGATGTTGGCCTACATCAACCAGGCGGCCTGGGACAAAACCCTTGAAACCGGCGAGGCCCATTATTGGAGCCGTTCCAGGCAGGAACTCTGGCACAAAGGGGGCACATCCGGACATGTTCAGATTATCCGGGAAGTGTTTGCGGACTGCGACAACGATACGGTTGTCTTTCGCGTGGAACAGATGGGCGGCGCCGCCTGTCATACCGGTTATGAAACCTGTTTTCATAAAAAAATAGCCCTCGACGGCACCGTGACCATTGTGGGCGAAAAAGTATTCGATCCGGAGAAGGTATATAAATAATGAGCATACTAAAATTCGGCATTCCCAAGGGAAGCCTTCAGAAAGCAACCATCGGCCTGTTTGAAAAATCCGGCTGGAAAATCACTGTCAACAAGCGAAGCTATTTCCCCGATATCAATGACCCTGAAATTGAATGCGCCATCTGCCGGGCCCAGGAAATGTCCCAATACGTTGAAAACGGAACCCTGGACGCCGGTCTCACCGGGCGGGACTGGATTGAGGAAAACGAGTCCGATGTGATCACGGTGGATGATCTGGTTTACTCCAAGGTCAGTCAGAACCCCGCGCGATGGGTGCTGGCCGTACCCGCCGGATCGGAGATAAAAACCATTGAGGATCTTCAAGGGAAGAAAATCGCCACGGAGCTGGTCAATTTCACCCGAAAATTTTTTGAAGAGAGAAACATCGATGTGAAGGTCTCCTTTTCATGGGGGGCCACTGAGGCCAAGGTGGTTTCCGGGCTGGCTGATGCCATCGTTGAAGTGACCGAGACCGGCAGCACCATTCGCGCTCACGGCCTCAAGATTATTCATGAATTGATGGAGACCAATACCCAGTTGATCGCCAACCGAAAAGCCTATCAGGACGAGTGGAAAAAGCACAAAATTTCCCAGATCATTCTGCTGCTCAAAGGCGCCCTGCGGGCCGAAAACATGGTGGCGCTCAAAATGAACGTTCGCAAACGAAACCTTGAAGAAGTGATTGATATCCTGCCGAGCCTCAATGCTCCCACCATTGCGGGACTTCATAATTCCGACTGGATATCCGTTGAAACCGTTGTGGATGCCCGGGTGGTCAGGGATCTCATTCCCCGGCTCATGCACGCAGGCGCCCAGGGCATCATCGAGTACTCCCTGAACAAGGTTATTTGATGCGGATATCAAAACGAGAATGAACCCATGAGCAGAATCACCCAGCGAACCCTTAACATTCCCCCCTTTATCGTCATGGACGTCCTGGAAAGGGCTCATGAACTGGAGAGAGCGGGGCGCGACATCATCCACCTGCAAATCGGCGAACCGGATTTCCCGACACCTGAATGCATATGTCATGCGGCCGTAGAAGCCATTAAAAGGGGCGAAACCCACTATACCCACAGCCTGGGACTGTTGGAACTGAGGGAGGCGATCTCCGAACACTACCATGAAAAATACGGCGTCGGCGTCGACCCGGGTCGCATACTGGTGACCTCCGGCACCTCCCCCGCCCTTTTCATGGTCTTTGCCGCTCTCCTGGAAGCGGGGGAAGAGGTGATCATGACCGATCCCCACTACCCCTGCTATCCTAATTTTGTGGAATTTCTGGGCGCCAAGCCCAGCCGGGTGAAAGGATACGAAGAAGACGGCTTTCAACTTCGCCCCGAAGCGGTCAAGAAGAACATCGGGCCGAAAACCCGGGCGATCCTGATCAACTCTCCCGCCAATCCCACGGGGAACCTGCTTGACAAGGATCGAATGGGCGAATTGGCGCAACTGGGGCAGCCCATCATATCCGATGAGATTTATCACGGTCTGGTTTATGGGGAAAAGGAGCATTCAATCCTTGAATTCACCGAGAATGCCTTTGTGCTGAATGGGTTTTCCAAGGTTTTTGCCATGACCGGCTGGCGCCTCGGCTACCTCATCGCACCCCCTGAATTCATTCGGCCCATGCAGAAGGTCCAACAGAACTTTTTCATATCCGCGGGAAGCGTTTCCCAATGGGCCGGTGTCGCCGCGTTAACATGCGCCAAAGAAGATGTTGAACGGATGCGAGCCGTTTATGACGAGCGCCGCAAATACATGATCAAGCGGATTCGGGAGCTGGGGTTCGGTGTCGCCGTGGAACCGGCAGGCGCCTTTTATATCCTGGCCAATGCGCAACACCTGTGTGAAAGCTCCTATGATCTGGCCTTTGAAATTCTTGAGAACGCCGGCGTGGGCGTAACACCGGGGATCGACTTCGGGCGGAACGCCGAGGGGTATATCCGATTTTCATATGCCAATTCCCTCGAAAACATTCAGGAAGGGTTAAACCGGATCGAGCGTTTTTTGAAGGAGAGAGGAACCAACGGCCGATAGCCGAAACCCATGGACGTAGAATTCATCAAAAGCGCTTTCCAGGAAAAACACTACCCGCCACCCGACAGGCCGGAGGTCGCCTTTGCGGGAAAATCCAATGTGGGCAAATCGAGCCTGCTCAACACCATCGTCAACCGGCGAAAACTGGCCAGAACCAGCAGTACCCCCGGCAGGACCCAGGCCATCAATTTCTTTCGGTTCGGTACCTCCCTCTACCTGGTGGATCTGCCCGGTTACGGGTTTGCCCGAGTGCCCATGAACGTCAAGAAATCCTGGGGGCAGATGGTGGAAGACTACCTTCGAACCCGCCACACCCTGAAGGCGGTGGTGGTCATTCTGGATATTCGCAGGGATCCTTCAACAGGAGATGAAAACCTCATCAGCTGGTTGAATTATTATCACATCGACCCCATCGTCGTATTGACCAAAGCGGACAAGGTGTCCCGGCAGCAAGCCCAAAACAGAAGCAAACTTATTACCGACAGCCTGAAGGCCGTCGCATTTTCCGAACCCGTGATTTTCTCCTCCCTTAAGCGCCAGGGGGTGACGGAGTTATGGAAAAAAATTAACGCGGCAGCACTTCCTTCCAAATCCTGAGCTTAGTTCTTTACCGGCCGACAAGGAGGGCCATCACCGTGAACCATTCAAATCTATCCGGCCTGATCATGGCACTGCTGCTGGCAGCGGGCATTTTTTTCCTGAGTGGGTGCGACAGCGGTGAACAGGCGGTCGACAAAGTCACCGGGAACCAGGCTGTCAAGCAATACCATAAAATGAAACAGGATATCGGAAAGATCGCTGAGGAGCAGACTAAAAAGTATAACGATGCCTTGAAAGCCACAGAAGGAAAATAACCTTCCGGCTCAGCACATTCCGGTGAAATAGAGGTTGTGGGAAGGCCTTCAGCGGCGCCTTCTACGCAGCCGCCTTCCTCAGTCCCGCCAGCAGCTTGTCTTCGATTTCAATGGTTCCGGCTGCTCTGGCTTGTTGGGTAAGGCGGTTTCCCCTCTCGCCGGGAACAAAGATTTCATCAACACCGGGTAGTCTCTTCGTCCCTTTCACACGTTCAATCAAGGTTGTCACATTGCGGATAAACTGTTCGCGATCCCCCAAAAGGTCCGGGTCGATGGCCAGCAAAAGATGTCCCCAGTTTTTCTTGGGGTCCCCGACACCGGCACACGCAGCCCCCACGAGCGGCCCGCCGAGGATTTCGATGATCATGGCAAGGCCGGACCCTTTATGGCTGCGGTCAAAGCATTTTAGCGCCCCTGCAATGGCCATGGCCGGATCCGTGGTGCATTTCCCTTCCGCGTCATAGGCCACATCATCCGGGATTTTCTCACCTGCGGTCTTGGCTTCCACCAGCCCGTAAAAAGCCATGGCGGCGGTGGTCATGTCCAGCACAATGGGGCTGGGCCTTGCGGGGATCCCGATGGCCAGGGGATTGGTACCGAAGATCGGCTCATAGGAACCGGAGGCGGCCACTCGAGGCGGTGAACTGGAAAATACCAGCCCAACGAAGTCATGTCGGGTGATCTCGGAAGCGATATACCCGATGGCGCCCGATGATGTGGAGGTGTTGTGAGTGCCCACAATACCCAATCCAATGGATTCGGCCTTTCCCAGAACCACCTCAAGGGCCTTGTTGGCAACCACCATGGCGTGGTTTTGATTTCCGTTGATCCGGGCCGACAGGGCGGTTTCCTTTTCGATCAGAATCTCACCGGCATCCATGTTTTTGGGAATGCCTTGACCGATGAGCTTGACCACACCCTGATTGTTGTCCCTCAGTTGGGCGTAAAGGAGCATATTGCGTATGATTTCGGTTTCCGCATCGGTATAGCCATAATTTTTCACCGCCCTCGTGGTGAGAGCTTCAAGTTCCTTCAAGTCTATGATCATTTAATACGCCTCCATCCTGAGTCTTGATCACGCCTCAACCCGCATAGGCGCAGACGCCGGTTCTCGGTGAGTTCACCACCGGCAAGAACATATCTTCTCCACATTCGTGGGTTTGGGCGCAGTCCTCGCAAAGCCATCCGGCATCGTCCCACATGCATTCGGTACAAATCTGAACCGCTGGTTTGGCGTTGCATTCATCGCAGGGAATAATGGGTTGAGCGTTCCTTGCAATCACCTGGATTTTGTTATCCACGGTCCCGCGGTAGATGCCCATGTCTCTGATATTCAGTTCGGTGGTGCTGCCGAAATCATACTGGTAGATGAGATTGTTTCCAAATTCAAAAGCATTCGCAGCCTTTTTCCGCATGTCCATTTCTTCGCCGTATCGGTCAACGGAAAACGCACTCATATGACCGCAGCACTCCAGCCAGATATCCCTTAAAAAAGCATCGAGATCCCTCAGGGTCGTTTTTCCGTCCAGCAAAAGATAGAGAAAATAGTCCTGATTATAGGCGTCTGATACATTCAGAAGGAGCAGATCTTTCGGCTTCCCCTTGCTTCCCTTCTTTTCAAGGTTCTTTTTCAGACATGATTTCAGATGCCGGGTCATACCCTGGCGCGCAAACTCTGAACCGCACAAACCGCATTTTGATTTGGGTGCTTCGTATTCCATTACGATCTCCTTTTTGCCTGTCATTCTTCATTTGGGTTACGAAAATACCGCACAAATTTCGGAAAAGTCAACCGGAAGGAAAAGAGTCCCGGATTATTTTATTGACTTGATTCCGACCTCTTCAATCCACGCCCCCGCATGGGGGGCGACTCTATGCCCAGGCATTTCAATTGTTTCAACCTGTGTTTCAAACTTGGGCCGAGGTCATAAGTGATGCGCGCATAATTCGCTTAAGAATGGCGTGTGAGGATGAGGCCGACCAGCCGTAGTGAGGGATTGCGTTGGTCCATATACGTGCCATCATTAAGGGGGTGGGAGCCGGAACCGGGATTTCGGCCATGAAAACGGCCATAAACAGCGTGTAAGCCCATTCTAATTATATTTTTATTCTATTATGTCATATGGTTATATAATAATCCAGAAACGGATAGATGTTCCTTGACTTTACCCGATTACCGCTTACTTGTCATTGCCAGCGGTCCTCATCGATTGGCCTGGCTGCACCCTTTCAGGGACGGAAACGGGCGGGTCATTCGTCTTTTTACATCCGCGTGTCTGGCATCAATCGGTGTAAACGCCTACGGTCTCTGGTCGCTTTCAAGGGAATTATCCCGAAACAACAACGGGTATATGATTCATCTGGAGGCAGCAGATACGTTCCAAGATGAAGACCATGCGGATTTTATGGAATTCTTTTTGGAAACATGCCTGGACCAGATCGGCTTTATGGAAAAACTGCTCGATGTTGAAAGGATGGGTCTGCGGATTGAAAGAAGAGTCGGACAGCTTTCCATGCTCAGGGAAAAAGAGATTTGACCGGAAGCCGCTATTGTCCTCCGGGAGGCGTTTCGTTCCGGAATCGTACCCCGGGGAAAACTACCGGAAATGTTTCATCTCTCGGATCGGCAGGCGCGTCGCATTGTATCCCCCCTGCTCAAGCGTGGACTGTTGATTTCTGATTCTCAAAAACAACCGTTGCGTTTCGGTTTTCCGGAAGAGGCCATGCCGGACTATTTCCCGAATCTTTTGGCCCGGGAGATTATGAATGAGCAGGCAGATAAGACCTCGATTACTGAAAATGGAAGTTACGCGGGAATGCTCTTCAGAAATGGTGAAAACGTGGCTGTTGCAGTAAACGGAGAGTTGAAAAACATTGGGCAATGGAAAGCCGAATACGAAAAATATGCGGGGAAACCAGTCCATGTCAACGTACACAACGGACAAATTGAAATCTTATCGTGATCCAAGGATTGAAGCGGTATTTTTCTCATTGTTGTTTTGTTTTTTTCTCATTGTTGTTTTGTTTTTTTCAGGCGATTATTGATATCAAATTAAACTCAATATGGCCTTGACTTTATTGAAACAATAGTGAATGATTGTGCCTTTAGTTTGGCCCGATTTTGGCGGCGATTTTTTTGTAATATTCTCAATATATATCAACCATGCCAGGCCTGAGATACGGTATCAATATTTAATGTTTACCCAGTTTGCAGTGGACCCCAGTGTTCAGACAGTTCCGAAAGAGGAATAAGTTCCCAATACTATCCAGAAAAGTGCGAAAAGATCGTTACTCCCCCCCCTAAAACAGCTCTTGACATTTTTTTTAAAATTTTTCAGAATGCTTCAATCAAATCGGAACCAAAGAATTGTTAGATTTTGCCTATAAAACCTCGTACGTGAAAGGAAGGGATAAACCATGGGAAAATATCTGTTGCTTTGGGAATTGAATAGCACTCTTATTCCAGTTGACGCTCAAGAACGCATTAAGGGATATGCTGGATTGATGGTACTAGTTCAACAAGACACTGAGAAAGGTTTAATGAAAGATTGGGGTTGTTTTGTTGGTGAAGGTAACGGGTATTGCGTTGTAGAAGGAAGTGAAGTTGATATTTCCAAAATGGTACAACAATATAGCCCATTCTGCGAATTTACATCTCACCCAGTGGCGTCAGCAGAGCAAATGATTGAGGCGTTTAACTCTTTGATCAGTTAACCTATTCGATCTTTGTGCTGTACTGATATTTCTATCTATCGCCACATCAATTTTGTTCTTCGGTGGTCAGTTTTTCAACAATTCTTTGACCTCCGGTTTGATTTCATCCAGTTTAAGGCGCAATCTGGATATTAGTTTCCGGTCTAATCGGTTTCGTGGGAATCAGGGTAGATTGAAGAAGGCGTAGTAAGCACCAAACAATCATCTGGATATAAAGGCATCGTCAGTGGCTCTGTTTTTTAAGGATCAAAGGAAGTCGCGTCGTTGTGCCGCAATTCTAATATGCTACCAGAGTAAGTAACCATCGTTTTTTTGGCGGAAGGAGGAACACATTATGATGAAAGTCACCGTACTCTATGGCCATCCGAAAAACCCTGATGAGTTCGAAAAGTACTACTACGGCACTCATTTGCCACTCACGGGCAAGATCAAAGGAGTGGATCGATTTGAACTGACTAAATTCGTAGCCGATCCGAACGGAGGGAAACCAGCTTTTTATCGCATGGCCGAACTTTATGTGGCGAACCAGTCTCAGTTGGCGGAATCACTGTCGTCTGACGAAGCGCAGGCCGCAATTTCCGATTTGGAAAATTTTGCAACGGGTGGGGTCAAAATCTTGATTGGATCGGTTGAGGGATAGCCCGCAATCATTCTTCTGGTAAGACGCTTCTTGTTCTTTTGACTTAGTTCGTCCGCAAGGTTCGTAATTGGGTTGCATGATCGGGTATCCGGTGGTCTTTCTCCTCCAAGTGGTTGGATTTTTGACTTTGGGCTAGAGCAAGAACATATCAATAAATACAATAGTTGATTTATCAAATACGACGCTTTTTGGCTCTTAAAAGTGCTCTTTAGATCCGAACAACCATGCCCTCAAGAAAAGGAAATAAGGGCAATCGGATTGCCGAATGGTTGGGATATCATCATTTGGGGGGACGGACTGAGGGTTGTGAGGTGCATGAAATTGACCGGTTTTCGTATGAAATAAAACCTGTAACTCCAACATATTTTGACGAACTCAATTTATGGTAATAATCTCAATGTATCACAGTTACGGCCAAGCGTGAAATAGGGAATCAACAATACGGATTCACACATCAACCCGAATTGAGGATATCACAGATTCTAGGTTGCTGAAATCTTGGACTTCTTGTAACATAAAGAGGCTTGGAATAAGGCTGGAATTGGTTAGCATGCGAACCAATATCATATTTTGTGAAAGTGAACCTTTGCACGTACCATTCACCTGAGTGTTCTGCCGTATACCAAAGAAATCCTGACCTTTCCCAAAGCCGATTTTTCTTGACACCAAGTGCTTTTTGTCATTTCATCAGCTAATATCCAACCAACCATCTAACCTCTATCCATGAGGTGAAGCCATGGAAACCTTTAGATTTAAGTGGCTCCTGAGGCCGCTCCTCCCCACTCTATTCTTCCTCTTTTTCTCTTCTTCTATTGGATTTGGTGCCTCATTTGATCACTACACCTATGAGGAAGGGACAGAGGGAGATGATACCCAGGTAACCACAGGTACTTCTCTTCAGGATTTCATTCTTCACGATGGAAGAGAAGGGAATGACACCCAGTATGCAAGTGCCGGAGATGGTGACGATTGGGTCATACAGCAGGGCGGCACGGGTAACGACACAATGACCGGGAATTGCGGTACTGGGAACGATGTTATCTTTCAGGACGGTGGAGATGGCAGCGACACTCAATATGTTCATGGCGGTGACGGCAACGACTGGATCAGCCAGTATGGTGGCGCCGACGGTGATAACATTAAGGTGAGGGCAGACGAGGGTAACGACTCAATCCTGGTTAATGGCGAGGGGGGTGCCGATATCATAGACATTCAGGGGGGTTCTGACGATGGCGATGACTCTTTCTTTATTGAAGGCGGAGAGGGCGATGATACCATAACGTATGAAGTAGGCGGCGGTGAAGATGAGGTCTTCATCGATGGAGGGTCTGGTACGGATGCTTTGACTGTCAACAAAAACGGCCAGGAAAATTTTTCTATTGTAGATCCAGACGGCACCGTCCTTTACACCTATGGCACGGGTGGAACGGCAATTGTGGTCGCCCATGTGGAAAAAATTGACGTGGTCGAGCCAGATGGCGGAACGACTATCCTGTCACCCTCTTCCTTGGGGGGCATAGCCTCAGAAAATAGCGAACCAAACCTTGCCGGAGCTTTCAGCACCTTCCACCACGATCTGGGCACTTCGGGGGATGATACCCAGATAACCGTAGGCACGAGTGCAGAGGACTTTTTCCTGCAGGAAGGGCTTGGAGGTAACGACACCCAGTATGCTTCAGGCAGTGGGGCTGACGACTGGGTGGTTCAGCAGGGCGGGACGGGTGATGATAGCATGCAAGGAAGTGGAGGGACGGGTGATGAAATTATCTTCCAGGAAGGAGGGTTGGGCAATAATACTCTCTATACTAATGGAAGTGATGGCAACGATTGGATGAATCAGGAAGATGGAGCAGGTAATGATGATTTGGACGTATATGGTGGGGGTGGAAACGACCAAATTCTTCAGAGGGGCGAAGAAGGAGATGATACCTTAGGGGCATACGCTTCCGATGGGGATGACTCTATCATCATTGATGGGGGAGAGGGCAATGATACCATCACCTATGAAGTGGGTTTCGGTGAAGATGTGGTTTTTATAGATGGCGGAGGGGGCCAAGACAACTTAACAGTCAACATGCAGCCGTTTTACAATCACAATTACACCATCGTAAATCCAGCAGGAATGGTTCTCTACCAATCCGGTACGGGAGGAACCCTGATTATTATGAAAGATGTGGGGAACTTCAATGGATGCCCAGTCTGTTCTGGCGATCCGATTGTCGTTGAAAACACGACCATTTCGGGCATCGATTGCCAATGCAATGCCACGACGTCCATAACAATCGGCACAGGGGTAACAGTCAAAAGCGGGGCCAAGGTGACCTTTAAAGCCCCGACAGTGAAACTGCAACCCGGATTTCATGCCGAAGAGGGTTCTACGGTTCGTATAAAGCAGGAGTAGGATGGGGAGGACACTGGATTTTCGGCCAGTCGGCAGTATAGGTCTTTGGCCAGAATTATGAAGGACACATTTGCCAGTTTTCGCCTAAATTGTTTTGCATACGAACCAATCTCCGGATTACAAATGGCTGCCGATTCTTGTTAAAGGTCAGATTACGGAAGAGCTGTGATATCATTAATTGGAAGGAGCGAACTGAGGCTTGAGAGATGCATGGAACTGGCCGTTTTTTGCAGGACATAAAACTTGACATAACTCCAACGTATACCCATCGTCATTTTATTTTTCTAAATATTCCGCCCGGCAACCGACTGGAACCTTTGAGTGGCAATCGGATTGGCCAACATTCAATTCGAATCAACAAACAATGGCGCATCTGTTTTGAATGGCGTGGCAACAGCGCTCAACATGGCGAAATCGTTGACTACCACTAAGGTGTATTCATGAGAGATTTCCTCCCCGTTCATCCTGGTGAAATCCTTCGAGAGGAATTTCTTAAGCCCGTGGGCCTTACCTAGTACAGACTGGCTGCGGACATCAATGTGCCCGTTATGAGGATCAGCAAGATCTGTAATGAAAAATCCGGAATCAGCGCGGATACAGCCCTTCGTCTTGCCCGCTATTTCGGCACCGCCGTCGAATTCCGGGCCGGTATTCAAACCCACTACGACACCGAATGCACTCGCATGAAACTGGGCGATCGGCTTCAGAAAGAGGTTAAGGTTTTGAAACAGGTGGCGTAGTCCAAACAGCCGCCAAAAATAAATAATACCTTCAAAAACCATCAATAATCAGAGGACTCAATTCATCCAGATCACTTAATTCGAAACCGCCGTCGGGATTGACTTTGAGCGCTCAGTGGACTTTTGCAGACGAATGAGACCGCAGGATTCCGACCAGATATCCCTCAGGAAACCACCAAAGTTTCCCAGGGTCGATTTTGCATGCAGCGGAAACACTGCAAAGAGTGAGGAAACTTACCCTTGCGACAGACCATCCATTATCAGAAACATGCCGTCTTTAAGCAGTACCACGGCGAAAAACAAGAGAACCAGCCCCAGGCAGCGATTCAGCCACAGATACCCGCGCCCGTACAAAAACTGTCGTGAATACCCCGTCAACAGGGCAATTCCCATTTTTGAACCCACCAACATCAGATAAAAACCGAAGAGCCAGAAGATGGCGCCGCCAGGGCCATTCTCCCAGGTTTTTAAGAGAAGGGGCGTTCCCACGGTCATCCAGAATAAATACGGGTGGGGATTTAGGAAATTGGCCAGAATCCCCTTGGTCAGGGATTTTGCCACTCGGTCGGTTGGAGAATCATCCAACCTGGTGCTGAAGCTTTCCCATGCCAGATAGGAGATGTAGCCGGCACCCGCGATAGAAAGAAGGCCCAGGGGAAAGGGGTGAGATGCCAGAGCGTTGCCGATCAACAACGCCGCCAGAACAATGGGCACATCGGTTATCAACGGCGCGACAGCGACTTTCAGACCTTCGGTCACCCCGTAGGTCAGGGTTTGGGAGACCACAAGGGCCAGCAACGGTCCCGGCGCAACCCCCGCCACGAAACCGAGTAAGAGCCCGCTTATGAAATCCATCTTTTCCTCACATCAATCCATACAAACCCAAACAAGTCATAGGGTAAGGGCCTCACCAAAAAGAAACCCCCGAAAGACGCATGCGCCTTCGAGGGTTTCATTGGAGTTTAGTTACCTTATCAAGCGTATTTAGAGCCGAAAGCTCTCAAAGGCTATTTACCTTTTTCCGCTTTCTTGAGGGCTTTGCGCAAATTGGCGGAGCCCGGGTTGCTCACGTCTTTTTTTACGAAAATATCCACCGGTCTCACCGCTTTGCCGAAATAATCTTTGTTAAAATCCTCGTTCACCTTCACCATGGATCCGTCCAATGAGAGACCCGCATAGGCCCCCTGAGCACGTGAAAAAGAAACCAGGTCCGCGGTTACTCCTTTTGCGGCCGCACCGACACCCACCGGCCCAGCGGCGATGGAACAGTCCCCACCCAGCTTAAAGGAGGTTCCGTAAAGGGACTCCAGCCCCCGCTGGGTCCTCACCTGTACGATGACCGAGGCCGATTCAGCGCCGATCTGCAGACCGAAACTGACGGAACCGAGGCTATAGAAACCGGGTTGGCTCCATCGGCCCGTTTTGGGATCCCGAACCAGCACCACACCCCTTCCGCCGGAACCGCCGAAAATAAATCCCGCTTTCAGCAGTTGGGGCACAATCAAAATGCCCTTTGAATCGGCCAGGTGGTTCTTAAACCACTCCATGTCTTTTTCGCCCACAAATTCATTGAGCGTCAGCAGAGCCTGATCCACCAAAATCTGTGGTTTGAGATCTTCCTTGGCACCAGCCGGAAGAACCGTGAGGAAAAAGATGGCGGCCACAAGCAAACTCATGGCCACACGAAAAATCACTTTAGAATTGTCCTTTACTTTCATTATCCAAATCTCCTTATTCAAAAAAAGTTTCAAAAGCATATTAAACCTGAACCTTCAGCATTTTTCGCTCGGACTGTCACCGATACCGCTAAAACCGCGCACCCCCTTCCAAAATGAAAGCCCTATTGAGCCTGCTTTCCAGCGTTATACCCCTGCTGATATGCGCTCTTCTCCGATTCCTTATGTTTGCCGTACAGATAGCCGCCGCCCGCGCCCACTGCGCCGCCGATGGCCGCTCCCAGGCCCGCATTGCCCGCAATGGCACCGATAATGGCACCGCCCGCGGCGCCCATGGCCCCGCCGCTCAGAGCCCGCTGTTCCGTATCGCTCATTCCCGCACAGCTACCCATTACGAGGCAGGCGGCAATCATCAATGCAATTAACGTTTTCGTCATTTCAAGCTCCTTTCTCATAAAGGTCGATTCAGGGTTTACACGGATAAGTCTCAGTGAGAAACCGGAACCAGGTTTCAACCGGTTCATCTTTCTTGTACTCAGGATGCTTTTTGACCCAATCCATGAACATCTTCAACACTTCTGCACGAGGTGGCTTCGGGTTGGGTGGGCATACCATGTCGCTTCCATCAGGACCCGCGTTTTCCGCCACATGGTAGTGGTAGGCGCCCACCAGATAACCCATGCAGAAACTGATGGCTTCCCTCTGAAGCGGATCGTTTTCGGGTGCGGTACAGATGGCCACCAGATCATCCGTGGTGTCGAGAATAAAATCTTTCTCAGATACCGCACCGGCCGCCCATCCCGGTGCCCACAGAAGTACCACGAGAACCAGAACCAACCATTTTCCTCTCATCATACCTTCCTCCTTTCAGGTTTTGAGGTCGGTGCATCATTTCGCTGCATAAAACACCGGCATTTCCCTCTTTAACAGCCCCAAGCAAATGCACCTTCCCATTCTCTTAACAAGTATTCATCACGCCCACCGCTTTATTTATCCTTGATATTTTAGGACCGGACGTCGGCAATTGCAACCGAAAATAAAAAAACAATCAGCTAAAATGTGAAGAGGGAAAATCAATTTGTCAGTCCCTCTGGCGCTTAAGAGGCCGGCCATTTGCCGTGGGATCAATGCGGCAGACATGGGGGAGTCTCGGTGCAAAACGATCGGGCCCCTCGATAATCCGGTTTCCCGAGGCGCGGGCGATCCCTTGCAGCATCTCTTTGAAAACATACTGGTGAAAGGGATAGAGAATATACCAGTAAAGCAGTCCTGAAATCCCTCTGGGAAGGAAACGGGAGAGTTGCTGCAGTTCCGTGCCTCCTTCGGGGAGGGGATGGAGGGTGAATTCGAGAATCGCCTCGCCGGGGAGTTTCATCTCGGAAATCAGCGATAAATGCTCAGGCTCGCGAACGGCTATGACACGAAAAAAATCAACCGGATCACCCGGCCTCAACCGTTCCGGGTGGAGGCGTCCCGTCCGCAACCCCATACCCCCCACAAGCCGATCCAACAGTCCGCGAAAAGCCCACAGCATCTTTGGGGAATACCAGCCGTTTTTCCCGCCGATCCGCACAATGGTCTCCCATAGCTGATCCGGCGCAGCATCGATCACCCCCCGA
Organism: Desulfatiglandales bacterium; assembly: GCA_963663335.2. GTDB lineage: Bacteria > Desulfobacterota > DSM-4660 > Desulfatiglandales > Desulfatiglandaceae > NaphS2. The sequence goes on from CAXXLN010000003.1 coordinate 1,778,360, forward strand.
TATCCCGCTTCCAGCACTGTGCCGCCGGCATAGGGGGCATCTCCACATTGCGCCCATTCCGGATAGGGTATGGCGCCCGCATCAGCCCAGCAGGTGTCGATACATTGTTCCTTCACCTTCCCCAGGGCCAGGGCAACGGTTTCCCGGCACCCTAGGAGCTCCTGGGGAATGATGGATCGAATCCTGTTTTCCCGGCAGACCACCGGATTGCGAAGTCCCTCGGCCAGGGGTTGTGCAATATGGGACGGCACGGGGGTAATCAGGTGAATCCAATAGGAACTCAGTCGGGGCGAGAGAATCGGTACGGGGATGATCCAGCGCTTTTTCAACCCGGCTGTTTCCGCATAAATCTCCATTAGTTGTTTGTAGGTCACAACATCCGGCCCGCCGATATCAAACGTACCCCCCAGGGTCTCATCGTGTTCCAGGCACCCTTTCAGATAGCCCAGAACATTGCGAATGGCGATGGGCTGTACGGGATTCTGAAGCCAGCTCGGGGTGATCATCACCGGCAGCCGCTCCATTAGATATCGCATCATCTCAAAAGCGGCACTCCCCGAGCCCAGGATCATGGCGGCCCGCAAAAAGGTGGTGGGGACATCTCCCCCCTGAAGGATGTGAGCCACTTCCGTGCGCGAACGAAGGTGTTTGCTCAGGTTCTTGCCGTCAACGCCAAGCCCCCCCAGATATATGATCCGCTCCACACCCGCTTTGGAAGCGGCCTTAGCCATATTGCTGGCCGCATTGCGGTCGGCCCGGGCGAAATCTTTGTGACGGGGGTTCATGGAATGGACCAGGTAAAAAACGGCCCAGCAGCCCAGAGCCGCCTTTTCAAGGGACGGATAATCCAGAAAATCGGCTTTCGCCATTTCAAGATTTGGATGTTCGGCCCAGCTTCGCGAGCGCAGTTTGGCGAGGGAACGCCCCACGACCCGGACACGGTACCCCGCATCCAACAGCAGGGGAACAAGACGACCCCCCACGTATCCTGTGCCGCCACTCACGAGTACGGGTTCTTTTCTCAATGGAAAAAGTCTCCTTTATAAGACCTGCGAATGTTCTCAGATGCTATTGTTCAAGGATACTGTTTTGAGGCATCCAGTACCGTTCGAACGGTCCGGGCCAGAACGTCCCGGCCAAGGGGCTTCATGAGAAACCCCTGAACTCTCAGTTCCTTTGCCTTTTCGTCGTCAATAAGGTCACTGAAACCCGAACAGACAATCACCGGAAAATCGGGTCGAATCTTTTTGACTTCGGCGGCCAGATGTTTCCCGCTCATGTCCGGCATGGCCATGTCCGTAATCAGAAGGTCAAATTTATCCGGCGTATCCATGAAACGTTTCAGCGCTTCCAGGCTGTTGGTATCGGCCTCCACATGGTAACCGAGTTTCTCCAGCATCTGCTTTTCCAGACGAACAATAGGAACTTCATCATCCACCATCAGGATCCGCTCATTGCCACCCATAACGGGTGTTTCAGATCCCTTCCCATTCACATGGGTTGGTTTCTTCAATGTGGGGAAGAAAACATCAAAGGTGGTTCCTTTCCCCACTTCACTTTCAACCAGAATAGCCCCTTTGCAGTTTCCCACAATGCCATGAACCACAGCGAGTCCCAGACCCGTCCCCCGACCCTTTTCCTTGGTGGTGAAGTAGGGGTCAAAAATATGCTCCAGGGCTTGGGGGTTGATGCCGGTCCCCGTATCTTTTACCGTCAGGCAAACATGGGGTCCTGGTTTCAATTCCGTTGAAACTGCCAACACTTGGTCGTCCTCGTCGATCTCAACGTTTTTGAGCGTTATGTCGAGAATCCCGCCATTTTCCAGCATGGCCTGATAGGCATTGGTGCAGAGGTTCATCACCACCTGATGAATCTGGGTGGGATCGGCTACAATCATTCCCGTATCCGGAAAGACATGCTGTTTAATCTCAATGGTGGTGGGAATGGCGCTTCGGAGAAGTTTGATGGCCTCTTTGACGATCAGGTGCGGCTGAAGGGGGATGGGTTCGGTTTCGGACTGGCAGCTGAAGGTGAGAATCTGTTTAACCAGATCCCTGGCCCGTTCGCCTGCTTTCAGAATTTCTTTAAGATAGGGGTAAAGCGGTGAATCCTCGGAGATTTCCCTTAAAGAAAGCTGCGAGTAGCCCAGGATGGCAGCCAATATATTATTGAAATCATGGGCAATACCCCCTGCCAGGGTACCGATGGCTTCCATCTTCTGCGCCTGTTGGAGCTGGCTTTCCAGGTTTTTGGTTTTCGCCGTGTTTTCAATCCCTTTAAGGGCAAAGGCGATATCGTCGGCCGCCTCCCTGAAAAGGCTTTGATCCTCATCATCGACCAACATTTCAAAGGGGGCCGTAATCACCAAAACGCCGTAATGGTGCTCACCCTGAATCAAGGGTACGACCAGCGCACCATCATCGGCGCAGGAAAGGCTCATCGGGCAATTTTCGCAGACCTCCTGACCCTTCTGCACGGTAACCGTGGCCGCGTCGTAAATGGTTTCTTTCACACAGCCGGGAAATTCCCCCCGGTACAGACGTTCGGACAATTCCGTAAAGCCGTTCCCCATGCCGGCCTGGGAAGCATTCACAACCCTTTGGTTCTCATCCAGAAGCACAACCCAGGCCCCCCGAAACCGATCAGCGGTTGTCAGAATTTCGCAGGCCGATTGGATCAGAAGGTTTGGATCCCCTTCCCGAGTAATCAGCTGATTTACGTCTCGAATGGCGCGCAGCGCTTCATTGAGCCGATGAATGCGGTTCGCCGCCTCTTTTCGTTCCGTCACATCCCGCAGGGAGACGATAAAAGCGTCCTCATTGCCTCGGCCCCATTTAATGGGCTGTGAGCGCATCTCAGCGATCATTTCACCTCCGTTCACCCCTACAAAAGTGATTTCACTTAATTCATCTTCGACAAAAGGCAGCCCCACATTATCTCCCACCAAAACGTCCGGCGTTCGACCGAAAAAGCCCTCGGACGCCGGGTTGGCAAAAAGAATCTCTCCATCTCGGTTCAGGATGAGAATGGCATCGGGGTTGCGCTCGATCATTCGACGGGAATGCTCTTCGCTCCTTTCCAGGTCTGCTACGGCTTTTTCAAGATCACGAGCGTGGTCTTCAATGTTCGTTATCACGGGCCGGCTGATGCGAATAAACAGTAAGGCAGCCGCAAAAGAGACCAGCAACATAACCAAACCTGCCATTAGCCCTGCCCGTACAAATGGGGCTCGGATTTCTGAAAGGTCGATTTTGGCAACAATACCCAATTCCAAAATGGCCACCGGTTCATAGGCAGCCAGAACTGTGTGACCCTCATAATCCAGCCCCACCATGGTGCCGGATTGACCCGAAAGCGCACGTCGCATAGGTTGGGCAAGGTCTGAATTCCAGGGCACCGAGAGGGGATCGGCCATTTTCCGGCCGCAATGCACCAGCAGAAATACGATACGGTCATCGATCCGGCGGGCCAAGGTAAAGGTTCCGGTTTCCCCAAAGCCGCTATGTTTCTCATGGGCCTCGGTGATTCGGGCCACTATTGCATTTATGGGACCGCCGGGCAGGTGTGGTTTGTAGGCCATGTCATGGCGTGCAATGGCTTCGATGAGACGGGTCTGGCTCTTGACCGTTGCGGTGAGTCGGCCCCGGTTTTGGCTCATTGCCGCGCCATAGAGAAAAGTAAATGCAGTGACGCCCACGATCCCGCTGGCCAGGATCATGAGACCGATCAGCATAAATACGCGTTTTTGTTCTCCCGTGGTCGTCCTTTTCATGTCAACCTAAAACCCGGCCGTGTCGGGCGTTTCACCAACCCGAATCACGGTTCTACCCCTTAGCCCGCCCTTTAAAATGGTTTCAATCTTGTCGCTCAGTCCGCTCAAGGGTATTTCCCGGCAGATCTGTTCAAGCCCGCCAAATTTTCATCCATGGGAAAGCTTTTCCCATGCTTTCTTTCGAACGTCCATGGGGCAACTTTGGGAGTTAACGCCCATGAGGGAGACCCCCCTCAGGATGAAGGGAAAGACCGTTATGGGGAGTTGGGCAGAAGCCGCGTTACCGCAACAAGTGACCACCCCCAGGGGCTGGGTGGATTTGATGGCGGTGGCCAGCAGTTCGCCCCCCACCGTGTCCACGGCGCCCGCCCAAATCGGTTTGAGCAACGGGCGATCCGTGTTTTCCAGAAACGCCGTTCGCTCAATCACATTCTTCACACCGAGGGGTTCCAGAAAGTCTTTTGCAGTCGCTTTTCCCGAAACCGCCCAAACCGCATATCCCAGCTTGGCCAATATGGCCCCGGCCACACTCCCAACGCCGCCGGTGGCGCCCGTGACCAAAATGGGACCCTGCTCCGGTTTGACGGCTTCGGTCAGTTTCAGAAGGGATAAGGCGGCTGTAAAGCCCGCAGTTCCGAAAATCATGCTTTCCCTGAGGCTTAAGCCCGACGGCAGGGGAACCACCCAGTCGGCCGGCACGCGGATATATTGGCCGAACCCACCCGGGGTGTTCATCCCCAGGTCATAACTGGTAACAATGACCGGTGTTCCTTCAGGGATGCTGTCCACCCGGCTCACTTCCACGATGCCCGCCGCATCGATACCGGGGGTGTGGGGATATGTTTTGGTGACGCCGCGGTTGCCGGTGGCGGAAAGGGCATCTTTATAATTCAAGCTGGAATATTCAACCCGGACCGTTACCTCGCCCGGCGGCAGTTGATCGATGGTTCTTTCTTTGAGATTTTGTGAAAAACCGCCGTCCTCGTTTTCTTCGACCACATAGGCCTTGAAGGGATGGTTTGTCATGGCAATATCCTTTTTGTAAAAGTTAACAGGGTGCGGGGTACAGTTGTCAGGAGGCAGGATGAAGAAGATCCCGCAACGCACCTGCGATGTCCGGGTACTGAAACTGATAACCGGCGTTCAGGAGTTTTTCCGGCATCACGCGCTGACCTTTCAATAACACGTTGCCGAATTCTCCCTTCACCATGCGAATCAAAAATCCTGGTACCGATGGCATGAATGTGGGTTTTTCAAGGACCTTTGCCAGAATTTTCGTCAGTTCTTTGTTTCGAACCGGTTCCGGTGCGGTGCAATTAAACGGTCCCGAAAGATCCTCACGCTCCAGCAGAAACAGAAAAATGCGGACCAGATCCATCTGGTGAATCCAGGAAAACCACTGAGTACCGCCGCCCAGAGGACTGCCCAGGCCCTTTTGAAATAGGGGCACCATTTCGCCCAGAGCGCCTCCACCGGATCCCAGAACAATGCCGAAGCGACACAGAACCACCCGCGCACCCAATGCCTTCGCGCTCCCGGCAGCCTCCTCCCATTCTCTGGCCACGGTTGCCAGAAAATCCGTTCCGGGGGGCGTGTCCTCATTCAATACTTCATCCCCGTGAAACCCGTAGTAGCCTACCGCGGAAGCACTCAGAAGGGTTGTTTTAGCGCCTTTTCGAGGTTCGAGGGCGTTTACCAGATGGGTCGTGCTTTGAATTCGGCTGTTACGAATGAGGCGCTTTTCCGCGTCGCTCCAACGCCTGAAAATGGAAGCACCGGCCAGGTTGACAAGGATCTCGTGATCGGGCACCTTTTCCTGCCAGGCACCCGGCTCAGTAGGATCTCCTTCCAGCATGGAGACCCCGTTGGGCACCGGCAGGTCTTTTTTAACTTTTCGCGTTAGAAGCGTTACCGCATGCCCTTTCTTCACCAGGCTTTTCGTCAGCATGGATCCCACAAAACCGGTTCCCCCGGTCATAAAGACACGCATGGCTCATTCTCCCGCAATATTAGTCCGTTTTGCTGCCGATGAGCGGCAGGACTTTTTCGATTCTGAAAAAAACCAGGAATCGGGGGTTCCCCTCGTCCTTTTCGGATGCGTACTTCCGATTTCGCAGGGTGAAGAGAAGCTCGGAATCCTGTTCTTCCCCGGTTTTTTTCAGAAAGAGTCTCTTTCCCTTGTAACCCTGTACCTCTTCCATAAAAAGATAGGCGGCATTGTCATTGCTTTGCAGATTGCTATGGGTCAGTTTGTCCGCCATGATAAACGCCACAGTGCCATCATCCAGGAAATGGGGTTTGGCATAAACCGCAACATCCACTTTGCCCTCCTTATCCGCTGTTGCCAGAATGCCCTTCCCTTTCGTTCCTTCAAAATAATCTTTCAGTTCCATGGCTATCTCCTTAAATTTATAATTTAAATGTCGTTTTTTTCATTCGACCCGGTCTTTATCATTCAGAAAAATATTCTTTTTAAAAGTAGTGGTTTAAATATACGTTGACATGGTTCACGGGTCAAGCAGTATAAAGGTTACATGTCTTTGACACCGAGAAAAACCGATCATGGGATAGTGTTGACATCACAACGGTTTTATATGAATATACCAAGAAGAAAAACTCAAATTGAGCTTTTTGAAAAGGAGAGATCAAATGATACAAAACAAGGAAATACTCGATGGACTGAAGACCGCCATGGAAGCGGAACTGACCGGCTTCAACTTTTACAAAATGGCGGCTGACAATGTTACCGATGCAGGCGCTAAAACCGCCCTGTCTCGAATGGCCCAGGAAGAAATGGGACATTTCAAATACTTGCGGCATCAATATAAAGCTGTTCTGGAAAAGGGAAATTATGACTTTGCCAAAGCATTTATCAAAAAGAGCGAAGATGAAGATGAAAGCCCCATTTTCAGTGAAGCGATCAAAAAACGCATCAAGGAGAGCCACTATGAAATCAGCGTGTTGACCATCGGCATGAAACTTGAGATGGAAGCCATGATCTTTTATCGTTCCTGTGCCGAGAAAGCCGGCTCACCGGAAGCCAAAGCGTTTTACAATGGGCTTGCGGATTGGGAACAGCAGCACTACAAGGCTTTTGAAAGTGCCTTGAGCAGCTTGAAGGAAGAGTATTGGACAAGCAATGATTTTGTCCCCATGTAATCGTTAACTGGAGTCGGCATATGAAAACCTTTTCCGGAAATATTGTGGATGTGGTGAATGGTACGGTTTTCCCCGGAACCCTTGAGGTTGTAAACGGGAAAATCCGTGACATTTACAGGGACGACCGAACCTATGCGCATTTCATCACGCCGGGGTTCATTGACGCGCACGTTCACGTTGAAAGTGCCATGATGCCGCCTTCCGAGTTCGCGCGCATTGCTGTCTCTCACGGGACGGTTGCTGCCGTTTGCGACCCTCACGAAATTGCCAATGTGCTGGGGATTGAAGGTGTGCGGTACATGTTGGAAAACGCAGCAGGGGTTCCCATGAAATTCTACTTTTCCGCTCCATCCTGCGTTCCGGCCACCACTTTTGAAACCAGCGGCGCAAAGCTGAGTGTGGAAGATCTGAAAATCCTTCTCCAAATGCCTGAAATCAGATTCTTGGGAGAGATGATGAATTTTCCGGGCGTCATCTATAACGATCCGGAAGTACTGGAGAAGCTGGCTTTGGCAAAAGCGTACCACAAAGCCATTGACGGACATTCCCCCGGGCTTACCGGCGATGATCTGCAAAAATACATTTCCCGGGGGATCACAACGGATCACGAATGCTTCACCAAAGAGGAGGCATTGGAGAAGCTTTCTCTCGGCATGAAGATCCTCATTCGCGAAGGATCCGCCGTTAAAAACTTTGACGACCTGATTCCTGTCGCGGATGAGCACTACCGGAACTGCATGTTCTGCTCGGACGATAAACACCCGGACGACCTTTTGAAAGGGCATATCAATGATCTGGTGAAACGGGCTCTTGAGACGGGTCTGGACAGGATGAAAGTACTTCAAATGGCCTGCCTCAATCCCGTCACCCATTACGGGCTGGATGTGGGATGCCTGCGGAAAGGGGACCCGGCGGATTTTCTCATCATCGAGGATTTGGAACGGCTGCGAATTCACCGGACCGTGATTCAGGGTGATATTGTGGCGGAGAACGGCAGCAGCCGGTTTCCCCGAAAACAAGCCGGCAGTGTCAACCGGTTTGCCGCAACACCCAAAGAACCGAAAGACTTTTCAGTTCCCCACCAAAATCGGCCGGTCCATATCATCGATGTGATGGACGGCCAGTTGATCACACGAAAATCCTTGGATTATTTGCCGGCTTCCAATGGATCATTGGTGGGCAATCCCGAAAAGGACATCCTCAAGATTGCGGTGGTGAATCGATATGAGAACCGAAAGCCGGCCATCGGTTTTGTAAGAAATTTCGGCATCAAACAGGGGGCTATTGCCGGTTCCATTGCTCACGATTCCCACAACATTATCGCCGTGGGGACGACTGACGAAGAGATCTGCGATGCGGTAAACCTCATTATCGCCGAAAAGGGGGGCATCTGTACGATTTGTAAGTCAAAAAACCTTCGGGAAATCCTGCCACTGCCCATTGCGGGACTCATGAGCAACGAAAACTTCGAAACCATCGCCACCCGATACACCCGGCTTGACAATATGGCCAAAGAGATGGGGTCCAAATTGTATGCGCCTTTCATGACGCTTTCCTTCATGGCCCTTCTGGTCATTCCGGAAATCAAGTTAAGCGACCGGGGGCTGTTTGACGGCACCGATTTTAAGTTCATGGATCTTTATGCGGGATGAGTGCCTTAACGGCATGACCGAACGTAAAGGCCCAAATGAGGACATTATATAAAGGCATGTGCGTTGGATCGATACCGCTGTTTTGCCGAACTGGAAAAGAATGAAACCCGGGGTGAGGATTATCGCATTTTCGTAAAAAAAGGGATCTCCGGCATTGCCGTTATGGCTCCCCACGGCGGCGGTATAGAATTCGGAACCGACCAGGTCGCCAGTGCCATAGCACACCCGGAACACACCTTCTGGGCCTTTACAGGCATCAAGGAAACCGGAAATGGAATCTTGCACATTACCAGCACCCGATTTGATGCGCCGGACGCGCTGGAGATCGCCGTTTCAGCCCAAACCGTGATCACCTTGCACGGCTGCCATGGAGAAGCGCCCGTTGTTTATGTGGGCGGCAGGTATTCCGGTCTGAAGCACCGCTTACAACAGGCTCTCTCAAATGCGGGCTTTGACGCACGGATCAGCACAAGGCCTGGTTTGAAAGGCGAAAGCCCCTTTAATTTATGCAACAGATGTCGAACAGGCGCCGGGGTACAGTTGGAAATTTCAACGGGATTGCGAAAAAGAATGTTCTCCCTGGACAAGGGCAGCGACATAGAGAAGCGAAAAGAAGACTTCCTCCGTTTCACAAGTGTTGTAAAAACCGTCTTGGTGCACGGGGGTCATTTCCGTCTCCAACCAATCTGAAAAACGCCTTCACTTAATCCCCAAGATGGATGACTCCGTCACAAAGCCCATCAAACCGGAGCCCCTGTTCCCCATCATAGAACGCTGGACAACCGGGGATTAGGCAATAACCCCGCTTCTTTCGCTGATCTTCACCCGGTTTCGACCTTCCTCTTTGGCCCGGTACAGGGCTTCATCCGCCCGGTCGATCAGTTTTCGAATGGAATCTTTGACACCGGATTTTTGCTGTGTGACGCCAATGCTGACGGTAATCCCTATGGGGCCGGTTCGCCACTGGACCCGGTTTTCTGCCGCCGTTTTGCGCAATCTTTCGCAGGCAATCCGCGCCCCTTCAAGATCGGTTTCCGGCAGAATTACCGCAAATTCCTCACCTCCATACCGACAGGGGATATCGGTCTGTCGCGACCATTTTCGAATAACCCTGCCCATATCCGCCAGAACCTGGTCGCCCGCACTATGCCCCAGTTTGTCATTGACGCGTTTAAAAAAGTCGAGATCCATGATACAGAGGGAAAGGGGTTTTTGATGCCGTTCAGCCCGGGCCCTCTCACGCCCCAGGGCTTCCATGAAAAACCGACGATTGTACAGACCCGTCAGTTCATCAAGGGTTGCCATCTCTGAAATTTTTCTATGAGCCGTACGGATCTCTTTTTTAAGCTTTCCCTTTTCCATCACATTGCGAAAGCATCTGGTAATGCTTTCCCGGTCAAAACGGGCTTTGGTCAGGTAGTCATCGGCTCCCTCTTGAATCAGACGGGAAGCCACCATTTCATCTCCCTGCCCCGTCAATATCACCAAGGGGATTTCATTATTTTCCACTTTTAAGGCTCTGATGAAATCAAACCCATCGCCACCGGGAAAGAGGTAGTCCAGCAGTATTAGATCCGGTGATATGTCGTTTACCAGGCGCAAACCGTCTTTGAGGGTTTTCGCGCGACTCAGCTGAATCCCTTCGATGCTCTCCAAAACCGATTGAATGACACTAAAGTCCTCATCGGAATCTTCTATTGACAAAACATCCAGTTTTTGTTCAATGTTCACAATCCTGCCGCCCGAGCCATGGGGCTTGGTATCGTAATGACGGATGTTTTGGATTTTTTTGATGGTATCCGAAATCCGCCGCCCCGCCTTTTCAATTTCATCCATGCAGAAAGCCGATTCTTCGGGGTCATTCCTGGCGGCCCGCATCAGATCAATGTTGCCCAGTAGCACTGAAAGGGGCTGGTTCAATTCGTGGGCCGTAGCACCGGACATTTGCAGCAGAACTTTTAAACGTTCCTCCTCAATCAGTTTTTCCTGTTGTTCCAGGATCTTTTTATTGGCGCTTCGGAGATCCTCTTCCATCTGCTTTCGGGCGGTAATATCGCGAATGGCGGCAAGACACGCTTTCCCCTCTTCCCAATTGATCTCCACCGTTCGCATTTCTCCGACCTTTATAACACCCTCTTTGCTGATGATATCCAACTCGGAGCTTTCTCCCGCCAGCAAAGGGAAACCGAAAACGGAGCCGACAAAGTCTTCTGCACTACGGTTAAACAGTTTTGCCGCCGCGGGATTCACCAACTTCACAATACCTTCGGCATCCGCAAGGATTACCGCATCACTGAAGTGGTCGAAGATCCGGCGAAGTCGCTCTTCACCCGCTTTTCGGATATCGGATTCATGCTTGATCCGGGTCACATCGGTCATGATAACGGTATTATGGCCTCTGTTGGAAGCGGATGGGAGGTTTTCCATGGAAAAAAGCCGGTCATGCAAGGGTATTGGATCGTCATCATGAATGGAAATTGATTGAGCATTTTGAGGGGCTATGAGATTTGAAACGCGAGAGCGGTTGTTTTCATCAATCAGGGAAACAAAGGGGGCGCCCACCAACCGGGATTCGGCTTTTTCAAAAAAAGACGCGGCCGCTTTATTGGCAAACAGTATCCTGCCATTCTGACTGAGTTCCAGTATCCCCTGGCTCATGTTATCCAGAATCAGATTAAAATGCCGGTTACTAGATAACAATTCGGTGGTCATTTTTCTGGGTCGGATGTTATCGGTCCCGAGAATTTCCCCGGTACGGCAGCGGGACGCCACGCTTTGCGGATCACGAAGCACTTCCCGAACCTGTTTGTCCATTTCCGATATGGGACCCTTCGCCAGCAGGGCGTCAGCACCTAAGTGCATAATGTCGGGTTCTTCTAAAAGACTGCCTGAAAACAAGACAATATAGACAAGATTGAACTCCTTTTTGTCCCGAATGATTCGGAAAAGGCGTTTGCCGTCCATGTCCGGCAGCACGATGTCGAGGAAAATGATATGGGGACGGTAAAAATGGAGAACATCCAGTGCGGAAAGGCCGTCGGATACGGTCCGCACTTCGTGCCCGGCATCGGCAATGATCCGTTCCATGAACTTGCAAATCACAGGGTCATCATCGATCACCAGAACCCGTTGATGCTTCTCATCCATGGTTTCCAATTTTACCCCTGCTGCATTCATGACTTTTCGTCCCGTAATTCCAGCAAATCGAAAGCTTTCATTCCATCGGAAAAATCACCGATCACGCGGCGCACCGGAGTGGGCAACAAACGGATTAAGGTGGGCGTTGCCAGGACTTGTTCCTCTTCAGCCAGCTGGGGTTGTTCGAGGATGTCAATAATCTCCAGGGTCCCCTTTCCTTTCAGGCACGCATCGAAAGCCTCGGTTATGCCTTCAATGGCCTTTCTTGACCTGGACCTTTTGCCCGCCACGAATAACTTTAAAAAAACTTTGTTTTCCATAGATTTCCATCTACCTCTCGATGGTAACAATGTTCTGCAGCTGAAGATGACTCTCGTCCAGCGCCGCTATTAGAGCACAAGCAGCATGCCCTTGTAAAGACAGCATATCAGGAAAGCATCTTCAATTGCCGGTTCACCGCCGATCTGAAACCCTCCATTTCCACCGGTTCCGGAACATACCCCTTCTTACCCCCTCAATCCTTCCGCTACGCCAGTTTGTACTGGGCGACAATCTCCTTGATTTCTTCCGCCAGTTCGTTGAGACCGGACGCGGCTTTTTCCGCCTGTCTGGTGCCCGCCTCGGTCTGGCTGGCTGCCTGATCGATGCTTTCCATGGCGGAATTCACCTGATCCATACCCGCCACCTGTTGTCTGGTGCTGGCTGATATCTGCCGGGCCGCTTCCGAAACCTTCTGAATACGACTTGCAATGGCTTCAATGGCCTCCCCCGTGGAGCGGGCCAATCGCTGCCCCGCTTCGGTCCGTTTGGTCCCTTCTTCGGTGACCATGACGGCCGTATTGGTGGCTTTTTGAATGTCCCCCAGAATGTCTTTCACCCGGGCCGTGGCCTGGCGCGATTGTTCCGCCAGACTGCTGACTTCTCCAGCCACCACCGCAAACCCTTTTCCCGCCTCTCCTGCCCGTGCCGCCTCGATGGCTGCGTTCAAAGCCAGCAGGTTCGACTGGTCCGCAATATCGTTTACCGTAGCGATAATAGCCCCGATCTGCTGGGTTTGTTCGCTGAGCGCCAGGATGGTTTCGGCGATATTGGCCACCTGTTCTTTAATGTTGTCCATTCCCGTAATCGTTTCCCTGACTGCTTCAAGCCCTCTTTTCGAGGCATCGGTGGATTCCGCCACCATTCTGGATACCAGTTCCACCCGTTCGTTGGACTGCTCCGCCGTCTGGCGGACCTCCTGTACCGTGGTGCTGGTCTCGTTGACGGATGCGGCCTGCTGGCTGACAATGGCGGCCTGCTGGCTGGTGGTGGCAAGGATCTCACTGGCGGCTGAAGAGATATTGGCGGTGGCTTCCTGCATGCGGGTGGCCAGATTGCGGAGTCCGCCGGTCATGGCGTTGAGATTTTTGCCCAACACATTCAGGTCGTCCTCGCCGGTCACTGTTAACTGCCCGGTCAAATCTCCCTGTCCTACTTTTTCCACAAACGCCACATAAGTACTGACCGTCTCTTCCAGGTACGCTTTCACCTGTCGTTCTTCAGCGGCGCCTTGTTCCATGTCTACCATGGATTGTCTCAACCCTTGCACCATGCCGTTAAAAGCTTCGGCCAGAATACGCAGTTCATCTTGTGACGTCACATGGGCCTCGACGTCCAGCTTTCCGGATCTCACGGCCCGGGCCGCATCCGTGATCTGGCGCACCGGTCTTGAAAGTGTGGTGGCGATCAGAAGGGCGCAAAGGGCCACGATAAGCGCCGCCACGCAGCCGATCACCCAGGTCATGTTCCGAAGTTGCCGGGACAACGCAAAGGCTTTGGCTTCATCTATCTCCGCCAGAATAACCCATTTCAACCCCCCCAGATTGAGGGGCGCATAGGAAGAAATCACCTTTTCGCCACAATAGTTCCGTATAAGCGCCGTCCCGCTCTCATTAGCCAGGGCTTTGCGGGATGCGTCCGTATCCACGCCGTTCTCGGCAACAGTTCCCGACAGAGAGGCTTTCACCGAATGGGTTTCAGGACTCAGCAGGGAATCGGATCGCATCCGATTATCCCGCCCCACCAGATAGGTTTCTTCCCCTTGTGCCTTTTCGATGTCACCTTTCGTGATACGGTTGATGAGGCCGATCGGAATTTCATAGATGAGAGTCCCTGCACGGACAGTGCCGTTATATATGGGAGAACCGGCAAACATAGCGGGTTCTCCATCCATCAAACTCACATCCGCAACAATGACGTCTTCATTCTTGGCGGAGCGAAGTTGTTGGAAGAGGCGCCCCAGGTTGGTCTCTTTAAACCCGTCCGATGACAGGTTGCCGCCGAAAACCTTTCCCTTATTGGTGCTGTAGACCACATTGCCGTCATTGTCCACCAGGAGGATATTTTCAAATTCCAGTGTACGCTTGTGCCCGGGAAGAAATGCGTGCTGTTCCTGGTGAACCGCGCTGTACCCGCTGCCGTCTTCCGCGTCGAGCAATTCCGGCTTTCCCGCGTAGAGAGCGCGGATTTTTTCCGGTCCCAGGAACCGAAAGCCATTGGCCAGATCACCCATCGAAAAAATGATATTCGGTGCTTTGCTCATCTCTTGAAGATCGCTTTGCCATCTTTTGACAATGCCGGAGATCCGATCCTTTTTTAAAAGGGCGATGCTGGCCATCTTGGAAAAGGCCTCCCGGGTAAGGGCTTTTTGGGCTTGCCGATAAGACAACACGCCCATGGCCGCAAGCGGTACCAGGGAAAACAATAGAAACCACAACAGAAGTTTTCCCTGAATGCTTCTGAAAAAATTGACGGATACTTCTGTTTTACTTGACTTTTCCAAGCCTTGCTCCTTTATCATGACGGTTTCTCGGAAAAGCTGATACCATATTGCTTCATGGTTGCATCTATGGCTTCCATCAATTGGCCGGGCCTGATCGGTTTGGAGACATAGGCATCCATACCCGCGGCCAGGCACTTTTCCCTGTCCCCTTTCATGGCGTGGGCCGTCATGGCGATAATGGGTACATGCGTGCCCAGCCCTTCTTCCCGGCGCCTGATTCGGCCGGTGGCTTCCAATCCGTCCATTTCGGGCATTTGAACATCCATTAAAATGACGTCAAAGCGGTTTTCGGTAAATAGATCTACCGCCTCCACCCCGTTAGCGGCAACCGTCACATTGTATCCCTGTTTCCCCAACACCTTGACGGCCAGTTTCTGGTTGACCACATTGTCCTCGGCCAACAGAATCTTAAGTTTTGTGTTTTCTTCACGAATGGAATGTTTGGTGACCAGGTCCCTTTCCGTCTGTTTCTGTTCGGCCAGGTTGAGAACCGCCAGGACAGCGGACTTGAGTTCGGACTGTTTGACCGGCCGGGTCAGGTACCCGGAAACGCCCAGTTCCCGACAACGCTTGGCATCCCCTCGCATGCCTACGGATGACAGCATCATAATGGTGGGAACGTTCAGTTCCGCGTGGTCTTTGAGTTGCTCCGCCAGGTCAAAGCCGTCCATTCCAACGGACCCGGACTCCAGCAATACCATGGAAAAGGGATTTTCAGATTCCCTGGCGGTTGTCAGCATCAACAAGGCATCTTCCGCGTCGGCAATCATCGGCGCCATTCCCCAACGATAAAGTGTTTCTTTAAGGATTGATTGATTGGTGCTGTTGCTGCCCGCCAGCAGCACTCGCAATCCCATAAGGTCTCTCAATTCGCCGGATTTATCGTCATTGGGTTGTGCCTGAATGCTGAATGTGGCATCAAAATGAAAGGTGCTCCCTTCACCGGGCACGCTGTCCACGCCGATATCACCTCCCATCAGCGCCACCAGTTTTCCGGAAATACTCAGACCCAGCCCGGTTCCGCCGTATTTTCGCGTGGTGCTCTCATCCGCCTGGGAAAAAGCTTCAAAAATCGTTTTCTGTTTTTCCATAGGGATGCCGATTCCCGTATCCTTGACGGAAAAATGGAGCTTTGCCGCATCATCGGTTTCATCCATCTTCCTCACCCCCAGAAGGATTTCTCCTTCGCTGGTGAATTTAACGGCATTCCCGATGAGATTCACAATCACCTGGCGAAGCCGGCCGGGATCCCCGACCAGGGCGACGGGCACGTCATTTTCGATGCGACAGGCCAGTTCCAGCCCCTTTTTGTGGGCCAGGAGGGCCAGGGTTTTGAGGATATCTTCCAGATGGTCCCGCAGATTGAAATCAATATTTTCCAACTCCAGCATATTGCCTTCAATCTTGCTGAAATCCAGAATGTCATTTAGGAGGGACAGCAGCGAATCAGCGCTCATGTGGACCATATTGAGGTATTCCAGTTGCTCCTCGTTCAGAGCCGTTTCCAGGCACAGATCGGTCATGCCGATAATGCCGTTCATGGGGGTGCGGATGTCGTGGCTCATGTTGGCCAGAAATAGGCTCTTGGCCCGATTCGCCTTTTCAGCCACCTCCTTGGCGTCCGCCAGCGCTTCCTGGGTGCGTTGCAGATTTTCAATGGCGGTTTCAAGTTCCTGGTTTTTCTGAACCGCGTTTTCAAATGAGGAGAAAAGCAGATCCAGGATCTGAAACCGATCCGATGTGATGTTGTATTCTTTTCCCCCAAAAATCACTTCCACGCCCTGGCCTTTGGGACTTTTTTTCCTGAGTTCCCGATTGGCCAGAATGGTCTCGATGCGCGCCAGCAGGAATGTCTCCTTGTAGGGCTTGGTAATAAAATTATCCGCTCCGCATTCCAAGCCGCGGATCACGTCTTCGGGATCCGACAATGAGGTCAGCAGCATGACGGGAATATGCTTCAGGGTGTCATCCCCTTTGATGTGCCGGCACATCTCATAGCCATCCATTTCCGGCATGATGATGTCGCTCACCACCAGGTCCGGCTTTCTGCTTTTCAGGTATTTGAGCGCTTCCAGGCCGTTTTTGGCCAAGCCCACCCGGTAATCCGCCTCTTCCAGAATATGCCGGATCAGCAGGGCCTGGGTGAAACTGTCTTCCACCACCAGAATTTCCGTCTTTTTTTTCATAGGTTTTCCATTAATCATCAAGAATCATTGCACCTTCCAGAACCCCTCGGCACACTTTGAGTATCGTATCCCCGTCCACGGGCTTGTTGAGCACTTCGAAATCGGCGCCGCCCTCCGCCATTGCGCTCAGCTCATCAAAGAATTCCCCGTAAAATGCCGTCACAATGTACACGGGGATGTTTTCATCTCGCTTTCGAAGTTCGCGCAGGGTTTCCACCCCCGTCATCCCGGGCATCTTCAAATCGAGAAAGACCAGGTCGTAGGCTTCCTTTTGAAGCATCTCCAGGCCCTCTTTACCGGACGAGGCCGTATCCACCCCATAGCCGCTCTCTTCCAGTGCCAATTCAAAGGATCTTCGAATGGCGCTTTCATCGTCGATTACAATGATTTGCTTGTTCATGTCCTCCTCCGTTTGATAAACCTAAAACCGGCAACCGCACCGTGAAAACAGTGCCTTTCCCGGTTTCACTGCAAAATTCGATGGACCCCCCGGCCTTTTCGATAATTCCGCGACTCACGGACAACCCCAGACCCGTCCCTTTTCCGACCCCCTTGGTGGTATAGAATGGATCGAAGATCTTCGCCTGAATATCCTTGTGGATCCCGCATCCCGTATCCGCCACCCGAACGATCACATGCTCATTGGAATCCTGATTAATCTGAATATCAATATTCCGGCTTTCGGTATCTTTCAGCGCATCCAATGCGTTTCCGATCAGGTTCAAAAAAATCTGTTGAATATTCCCGGGATTTACTGAGACATCCGGGCAGCCGGGGGAAGTAGTCATATTGAAGGAGACCGCTTCCCTTTCAAAGCGATAGGAAAGGAGTCTGCGCACACGTTCAATGATTTTCTCGCAAGCGATCCGTTCCGTGACGTCTTCCGCTTCCGACTTCATGCGGGAAAATGTCTGCAGGTTTTTGACAATATCGATACACCGTTTGGTCTCCCGCTCCATATCATCCAACACTGAATAGACCTTGCTCTCCTTATCCACGTGTTTTTTGGAGTACTGTGCAAAATTCAGCATCCCCATCATGGGGTTGTTCAGTTCGTGAGCAATGCCCGCAGTCAGCGTTCCCAGCGCCCCCAGTTTCTCCGCCTGAATCAGCTGGGCCTGTGACTCCTTGAGAGCCTTCGTGCGCTCTTCCACGCGTTTTTCCAGGTTGTCACGAGCGGATTTCAGATCGCTTTCCGTCTTCTTGAGCCGGCTGATATCCACAAAACTCTCCAGCAGATGACGACGGCCCTTCAAAACAATGGGCGCCACGGTTTTGAGGATGGGCACCTCATTCCCGTCGCCCGTAATGAGCATCCGTTCTGCGTTCTCCACCGTCTCATGAAGATCGGTAATCGGGCATCGGTTTTTCTCCGCCGGGCAAATGAACTGATGGCACACGGACCCCAGCACTTTGTCCTGGTCAACGCCGATCATTTTTACGGCGGTGGGATTTGCATCCACAATCAGGTGGGTTTCCGGGTCAATCACCACAATACCGGCGGAGGCATAATCGAAAATGGTCCGCATCTGCGCTTCCCGTTCCGCCAGATCCTTTTCCATCTGTTTGCGGACCGAGATATCCCGAATGACCCCCACGGTTCCCATGAAATCGCGGTTTTCCGCATTGGGATTGATTTCCCACATACCGGAGCTGTTCACTTCCATGATCAAGTGGTCTGAGCTGAGCGGCTCTATATATCCGTGCTCAACGGTTTTCTTGTGCCGCGGCACCAGAACAACCTCAAGCCCTTCCGTTTTTCGTTTCCCGGTCCGCTGTTCGTTAAAGAGCTTGGGTGCTTTATGGTCGCCGGTCTTTTGCCCTTTCAATTTTTCCAAAACCGCCTCACGATCCACCCGTTTTACATCGGCCGGCAGTATAATCTTGCTGAAATGCTCCCCTATAAGATCTTCGGGCATATAGCCCAATCTATCTATAGCTTGATTTATAAAGGTAAATCGACCCTGAGGATCGATCCGGTACACAATATCCGGAATGGTTTTCACCAGGCTTCGAAATCGATTTTCCGAAACCCGTAATTCATAAACCCGCTCCTCCAGTTTTTCATTGAGATCCCGAAGTTCCTCCTGGGCTTTCAGCAGTTCCGTATTCCGCTGCACGGCATTTTCATAAGTCGAGAGCAACAGGTTCATGATCCGTGTACTGGTGGAACGGACTCTTCGCCGTTTCCCTCCCACAACAATCTCAAGTTCCTCCCACTTCTCCCCTTCTTTCACCGTCGGCGTATGGTTGAAAATGTCCTTCACACGGGACAACAGGGCGGTTTCATCGAAAGGCTTGGTCAGGTAGTAATCGGCTTTGGCTTCAATCCCTTTCAGGATATCTTCCGGATTCGAAAGGGTGGTCAACAGAATCAGGGGAATTAGCGACAGCTTGGGATCATCTTTGATGGCCCGGCACATCTCATAGCCGGTCATCTCGGGCATCATGACATCGCTGATGATCAGTTGAGGACGGATTTTACTTGCCGTATCCAATCCCTCCAGACCGTTGCGAGCCACATGAACAGTGTACCCTTTTTCCTCCAAAAGAAATTTAAGGTACATGGACTGAGTGGGACTGTCCTCTACAATCAGGATGCTCCCTTTTTGGGGCATTTCATTTCTCCCGGGAAGTCGCTTTGGGTCTTACGTTCACGAGGCCTTTAACCTTTTTCAGAAATTCAGTTTCCCAGGTGGGCGGTTCGAGTCCGAAACCTTCCGGTTTGTCCACCACATCCAGTGCTCCGGCTGCAATGGCTTCAAAAGCCACATTCATTTCCTGAAAGTTGCTATTGGCCGTTACCACGATAATGGGCGTGGGATTCTCCCCCATGATCCTCCGGGTGGCCGCCAGGCCGTCCATGACGGGCATGGCCACATCCATGGTGATCAGATCCGGTTTCAGGCGGCGGGTCATATCAATGGCTATCCGTCCGTCCGCGGCCTCCCCCACCACCTCTATTTCCGGGTCGGCATTGAGCAGTTCTTTCAAGATCGTGCGGATGGTGTTGGAATCATCGACGATCAAAACGCGTATCATGGGATTAACTCCTTAATTCTCTGAGCAATTTCCTGAAGAGCCAGCACCTCGCCGGCCGCACCCATGTTAATGGCTTCCTTAGGCATGCCGAAAACAATGGAACTGGCTTCATCCTGGGCGATGGTATACGCCCCTTCCTGCTTCATGGCGTACAAACCGTTGGCGCCGTCCCTGCCCATGCCGGTCATCAGAACCCCCACCGCGCCACGCCCGTACTGTTTTGCCACCGAGTTGAACAGGGCCGTCACGGAAGGTCGGTGCCCGTCCATGGGACTCTCTTGAAGAAGGGCGGCCTTTCCCTGGCCGGTGACCTGCAAATGCACCCCGTCCGGGGCGATGTAGACGGTTCCCGCCAGCAGGCGTTCCCCCGCCTCGGCAAGCTTCACCCGCACCGAAATGGTCTCGTTGAGCCATCGGGCCAGTCCCTCGGTAAAACCCTTGCTGATATGCTGAACCACCACCACCGGCACCGGAAAAGTGTCCGGAAGGTCCCCCAGAACCGTTCGAAGCGCCGGCGGCCCCCCCGTAGAGGTACCCACCGCCACGAGTCGGTATCGGGGTAAAAGAAGGGATGCCTTCCCCATTGGATGCCCCTTTCCGGGCGGTTCCGGTGTCGCCTCGACCTTCCATTTGCGCCGGATCACTTTCACATCGGCCATTGCCTTGACCACATTGATCAGTTCAACGGCTTCGGGATCATCACCCGGAAAACCGCGGGGTTTGCCAATTACCATCAATGCTCCCGACTCTACCCCTTTGTAGGTCGCCCCCAGTCGAATATCCGATTCGGTGCTGGTCAAGACCACAATGGGCACCGGATTTTCGGACATGATCCGGCGAATGGCTTCGTAGCCGTCCATGTGCGGCATCTGAATGTCCATGGTGACCACATCGGGATGAAGCCGGGCCACCATTTGGACAGCCTCTTTGCCGTTTCGCGCTTCCCCGATGATATTCAGTTCGGGATCAGTGGTCAAAATGGCGCGAATCAGATGCCTGAGGGTCGCTGAATCATCAACAATCAATACTTTGGTCATATCACTACCCGATTAAACGTTCGATGGTTTCCAGCAGCTCCTGCTGATCAAAAGTGCCTTTGGTGATATAGACATCCGCCCCCGCCTCCATCCCTTTCAGTTTGTCCTCCGCGGACTCCAGAGAAGTCACCAGCACAATGGGGAGGTGCTCGAAACGGCTGTCCTGCCGAACTTTTTCCGTCAGCTGGAAGCCGTTCATGCGGGGCATTTCAATATCGAACACTGCCGCATCAAAGGCCTCTTCCTGCATCTTTTCCCATCCTTCCAACCCATCGGCGGCCTGGGAAACAGTGTAACCCGCATTTTCCAGAATATTTCGTTCAAGGGTCCGGGTGGTAATGGAATCGTCCACCACCAGTACTTTCTTGACGGCCGTTTTTTTCGCCCGGACCTTCTTTAACAGCGAACTCCCCCGCAGCCCCTGAGCTGAATAAATGAGGCTTCCGGGATTTAAAATCATGACCACCTGACCGGTCCCCAGGATCGTTGCGCCTGCAATATTTCGCACCCGCCGGAGCTGGGGCCCGAGGTTTTTGACCACCACCTCCTGAGCACCCAGAAATTCATCCACCTGGAACGCCAGCCTTTTTTCCACCGCCCCCAGGACCACCACCCCGATCTTCCGACTGCTATTCTCGGTGTTTTCCATTACGGGCAGCTCCAGAATCTCTGCCAAGGAGATCAGCGGCAAGGCGCGTCCGCCGATACGAACAGCAGGTTTTCCTTCCATGCGCCGAATCTCTTCCGGTTTGAACTGTAAAATGCGCTCAACCGTGGTGTTGGGAACCGCAACCGTTAGGCCGGACACCTTCAGCATCAATACATGGCTGGTGGCCAGGGTTAACGGCAGAATCAGGGTGAAAGAGGTTCCTTTGTCCGCTTCGGTACGGGTTTTCACCTGGCCGTGCAGTTTTTCAAGCTGCTCCCGTACCACATCCATTCCCACACCCCGGCCGGAGAGATCCGTGACCGTCACATGGGTGGAAAGACCGGATTGAAACACCAGGTCGATGGTCGCCTCCGGACTGAGGGTTTCAGCATCCGCGAGTGTAATGAGGTTGTTTTTCACCGCCGCCCGGCGAACCGCTGACAGATTAATGCCCGATCCATCATCGGATACCGCCAAAACAATATGGTTTCCGCTCTGGGAGGCTTTGAGCCGAATAATTCCCTGTGCGGGTTTGCCCTTCTTTAAACGCTCATCCGGCGTTTCGATTCCGTGATCAATGGCGTTTCGGAGGAGATGGGTCAGGGGGTCTTTCAACCCTTCCAGGACCTGCCGGTCAACTTCAGTCTCGGCGCCCTCCAGAACCAGTTCGACTTCCTTTCCCTTCTCCCGGCCGATATCACGGATCATTCGCGGGAACAGATCGAACAGCGTGGCGATGGGCACCATTCGGACGCGTCGCACACCGTTCTGCATGTCATCGGTCAAGAGGGCCAGTTGACGGTAGTCATTCTCCATTGACTCGGAGAGCCGGTTGATGTTTCGACCCACGCTGTTGATGTGATTCTCATTGACGGAAAAAAAGTCAAGCAGACCGGCCAGCTCCGAATCTCCATCACTACGGCGGTCCACCGCCCGTTTCAGTGCCCGGGATTTTCGCCATAGTTTCTCCCATCCACCCAGTACGGATTGAACGGACTTTAATTCGCCCAGACGCTGTTCCATGCGCATTCGCGCCACCAGCAGTTCACCCATTCCCGCCATGAGAGCGTCCAGCTTTTCAGTTTTGACGCGAATGGTTTCCCCCGCCATATCTCGTACAAAACCCGGTTGCGGCTTAGCACCTTCATCTTTTGTTGGGGGTAGGGTTTCTTCCTGGACTTCGCATTCCGTTGAGACGGTTTTCCATGGTGGATGGTCCTCTTCGGGGTTTTCGGTTAACGAGGCTTCGCCCTCCTTTGCCGATGCCGATTTCGGTTTCTCATGGGATGAAACCGGTACGGGTTCCCGGACGAAGACTTTTTTGTCGGTCAATTCTCCCCGCAATATCCCATCCAGTTCGGACATGACCGATTTTCTCGCCTCGAATGAAAGAGTCCCTCCATCGAGATGAAGGCGCATGGCTTCGGTCAAAAGATCCGTGGCGCGAAGCAGACCGTCCACCCGTTGGGATGAGGATTCCAATTCTCCTTTTTTGAGCGCCCCCAGTACATCTTCCATCTTGTGGGCTACTGTACTGATGTCCTTCAGCTCAACGGCGCGGGCTGATCCTTTGATGCTGTGCGCCGAGCGAAACAGGGCTTTGAGCAATTCATCCTTTTCACCGCCGGTCAGGCTTTTTTCCAGTTCCAGAAGCCCCTTGTTCAAAGCGGCTGTATGTTCTTCCAGTTCCACCCTGAAGGTCGCTATCAATTGACGCTGAAGTTCTTCGCGGTCCATTTTTATCTCCAATGAAATTGGACTTCTAATTCAGGCGATACCGCTTCACGACCTGTTTCAACTGCTCCGCCAGAACGTTGAGGTTTCGAGCCGATTCCTCCACCTGCCGGGTCCCTTCTTCGGTCTGGCCGGTGGCCTGGTTGATGTTTTCCATGGCGCTGGAAATCTGGTCCATACCCGTCAACTGCTCCTGATTACCAACAGCGATCTGTGAAATGGTCCGGGTTACCTTTTTAACGTTCTCGTTGATGGCGTGAATCGCTTTTCCCGCTTTTTCAGCCTGTTTAACCCCCACATCCGCCCGTTTGCTCCCTTCTTCCGTCACCATGACCGCCGCATTGGTGGATTTCTGAATTTCGCCTAAAATTTCCTTGACCTTGACTGTGGCCGCCCTGGACTGGTCTGCCAGGCTGCTGACTTCTGCGGCCACCACCGCGAATCCCTTCCCCGCCTCGCCGGCCCGCGCCGCTTCAATGGTGGCGTTGAGCGCCAGCAGGTTGGACTGATCCGCTATGTCATTGACCGTCTCGATAATTTCTCCGATCTGCTGGGTTTGTTCGCTCAGGGCCAGAATATTCTCAGCAATGCTGGCAACCTGTTCCTTAATCCGGTTGACCCCAGCGGAGGTCTCCCCCACCGCCCTGAGGCCCAATTCCGCCTCGGACATGGATTGCTTTGCTATTTCCGCCACCTGGCGGCTTCGCTCGGAGCTTTGTCTGGCGGTCTGCCGGGCCTGGTCCACCGTACTGGAGGTCTGGCTGACGCTGGCCGCCTGTTCGCTGGCCGTTGCCGCCTGTTCCTGTGTGGCAGCCAGGATTTCCGCCGTGGCGGACGTCATGTTCTGCACGCCCTGGGAAACCTGGATGGCCAGTTCTTTCAAGTTCCGGGTCATCAGGTTTAAATGGTTCCCAAGGGCGGTCAGCTCGTCCTCTTTGTCCGGCGGCGTCACTTCGGCAGTGAGATCACCCCGGCCGACGGCCTCCACAAATGTGACATACTCTTTCACGGTGGATTCCAGGTACTGCTTGGTTTTGCGATCCGCTTCGGCGCGATGTTCCACTTCAAGGGTCATCTCTTTGAGATTCAAAACCATCCGGTTAAATGACTCCGCCAGCAGACCGGTTTCGTCTTTCGCGTCCACCTTTGCAGTGACATCCAGATCCCCGGCACTGATTTTTTCCGCGGCTTCCGTCAACGTTCCAATGGGTCTTGCAATCCGCGCCGCCACCATCCAGAGCAACAAAAGAGCCAGCGCTGTCAATACCGCACCGATGATGATCATGCGCCACATGAGGCGGGTGGCGGTCCCGATAACCACATCAGCGGGCAGATTGATATTGACCGACCAGGGTGTTCGGGTATGCCCCATGAGAAGCGGTACGAATACCGCGATACGCCCTTCGTCCAATTCAAAAATTGTTTTTCCTGACTGGATATACGATAGGTCCTCCTGCCAGTCCCGGTGAATTTTTCGCATGTGTGCACCGATATACTTTTCCTGGCCATCGGAGGCAGCGATCAGACCTCCGTAGGATATCAGATTTAACGTTGCTTTTCCGGGATAGGGGTTGTGCTTTTTCAAATATGGTTGCAGCTCTTGCACACCCACATCAACCCCCGCAATTCCTCGGAAAACACCTTTTTCCCGGATGGCCGCCACCAGGGATACCATTAACACCTCTTTTCCCTGAACAGGATAAAGGTAGGGTCCAATAATGCATTCCCGCCCCCCCTTTTTCGGCAGTTGATAATAGTCCCCGGGCCCTTCGGTTTCATAGTCCTCAGGTGTCTCCACCTTGACCTCGCCCGAAGCGCCCCGATTCCAATAGGCGATAAAGCGGCCGGTTTGATCATAGGGGAAACGGCCTTTGAACATGTCGTCTTTTCCATCAAAGGCATCGGGCTCCCAGAGGGTATAGGTTCCGATAAAATCGGGGTTTTTTTCAGTCATCGTTTTGAGCATCCCGTTGACCTGTTCACGGGTGAGGCCACTACTCCCCGCGGTGCTGAGAACCTGCGCCAGGGTGAGGGCCGCATCGAGGGGAACCGCCAGTTTGGCCTTAATAAAATTGGCCATCCCTTCTCCATCGGCCACGATCCCTTTTTCCGCCGTCTCAAGGGCAATCTTTCGTTGTGTCACGGCGGCATAAGCCACAATCAAACCGAACGTCAACAACATGCACATCCCCACCCACAGAAGGATCTTCACTTTTATGGACCGAACACTTAAGAGTGCCATTTTACAACCCCACAATTAAATCGTTTCTTCCCTCACAATGATGCCGGGATGGGAAATCAGTTTTTCCAGATCCAGGATCATGAGCATGTCGGAGGTCACCCCCTGGATGAATTCCTGTCCTTTCGCGGAAAGGGTACCGCTTGCCGGTTGAACCGCCGTCAACGGAACCTGTTCCAGTTTCGGACGGCCTTCCGCCAGAATGCAAAATTCCATCAACATTCGTTCCGGAACGGTTTCACCACGGATCAACAGCACATGGGCCTTTTCCATATCTACCTCAGCGCTGATTTCCAGGTAGGCGGCCATGTTCATGATGGAGTAGATCCTGCCCCTGATGTTGACGGCCCCCACAATAAAAGCCGGCGTACAGGGGACCAGGGACCACGTCTCCCGTTTTAGCGGTTGAATCTCCTGAATGTACTGCAGGTCCACCCCGAAGCGCTCCTCGGCAACGGAAAAAGCGAGCAGCCTCAACACATCCTGTTCCGCCGATGCTTCATCCCCGGTTCTCGCCAGCGCCCTGGACCGGCTTTCCAGAACCTTTTGAATTTCAACATCGGAGGATATTTGGCTTTCCATTTCTCTACCCTTTCGACTGTTTCAATGTTTTCGCCATGGTCAAAAGTGTCCTGGCGGTCAGATCATCCGTGCCCGGCAGAATTGTCTCCGGCGCCAGCGCCGCTGCCAGGTCAGTGGCCTGCCGACGGTGCCGTTCCGATTTCTCTTTCTGGTTCAACTGCCCATAGAGGATCGCCATGGAAACGTGGGCCAGTGCAAAATCAGGTTCAAGGAAAAGGGACCGTTTCAAACGTTCCATGGCCCCTTTGTTATCGCCCGATTCCTGATGGATCAGGCCCAGGGTATAATAAACTTCCGCTTTGAGAGGATTGATTTCGATGGCCTGCTCACAGAATGACCGGGCCGCTTCCATCTGCCCGATATTGGCATGGACCCGGCCCAGTTGATAAAGGCTCTCCGCGTCCTTTGGATTTTCGGCGATGCAGCGGAGAAATGCATCTTTGGCTTCCGCGTACCGTTTCCGACGAACAAGATCGATCCCCTGCTCCAGAAAATCCGGCTCGACCGGTGTTTCCCACAACGCCACACGGGGTTCCGCCGCCCGGGTCTCCAGGTCCTCAGCCACGGGCGGGAAATCGATTGCCGGAGTTGGAAAGCCACGGCTTTCCGGTGAGTAAACGGGTTCCCGTGCAGGTGGGGGGGGTACTTCTCCGGGGGGAGTGTCATAACGGAAACTTCCCGGCTTACCAGCGGCTTCATTCAACTTCCGGTATACGGTTCCGCCATGGAAAACATGATATGCGTATTGGTCAAAAACCGGAATGCTCGTCTCGGCCGCGCCCATCATAAGCCAACCACCCGGGAGCAGACACTGGTAAAAGCGCCCCGCCACCTCGCCGACTACCTTTTCGGAATAATAGATGGCCACATTTCGGCACAGAATCAGATCCATGGCGCTGGTATTGGTGAAAAGGGAGGGGTAAACCGGCTCATTCAAATTGAGGTATTCAAACTGCACATTCTTGCGAATTCTCGGAATCACCTCGTATCCTTCCCCTTTTGATCTGAAATAGCATGACTGAAATACCGGATCGGTCTGTCGAAATGACCAGGGGCGATAGACGGCGGTCCTTCCTTTCTTCAACACCTGTTTGTTGATGTCCGTTCCCAGAATGCTGATGTTCCACCGGTCAACATCCGGAATAAGCTCCGTCAAAAGAATGGAGAGGGTATAGGGCTCCTCTCCCGATGCACACCCCGCACTCCAAATGCGAATACGCCGATCATGTTTGTGAGTCGCGATAATCTGAGGGAGGATGTGCTGCCGCAGGGCCTGAATCTGGTTTTCATCCCTGAAAAAATAGGTTTCCCCCACTGTCAGCTCCTCGATTAACGCATCCCACACAGGGCTTTCCGTCTCGGTTGACCGAAGCATCTGGAAATAGAGTTCCAGATCGTTTCGGGCGGTTTCTTTGCACAACATGGTGATGCCGCGACCCAGAGCGTTTCGTCTTTTGATACCGAACAACATCCCGGTCCGTTGAAGGACCAGTGCCTGAAATCGTTCATACTGATCATTGCTCAGGAAGTGCCGGCATGTGAGCGCTGTATTCATAAATTCCGTCATCATTTTATTCGGATTCATCAAATTCGATGAGCGCGCCGGTGTCGAGTTCGTCGGCTTCCAGAACCAGATAGACTTCATCATTTTTTCGAATCACCGCATTCAACAGAGGGGACTCCTTCAGCTTGCCCTCCGGTTTGGAAAGACGATCCTCGGAAACAGCGACCACCTCTTCCACGATTTCGGCCATGACACCCAGTTTGCGATTTTGTGTTTGCATTATCAGAATCCGATAATCCGGATGGGCTTCTGTGTGAGACAATCCCAGTCTTTTTCTGAGACTGATAACCGGCATTACCCGGCCATGAAGGTTGAGAAGGCCCGCAATCCACTCCGGCGCTTCCGGCACCGGGATCAGTGCCGCCATTCGAATCACCCGCTCCACCTTCTCCAGGGGAAAGGCCAGCTTTCGATCACCGATGCGAAAAGCGAGGAAATGCCCCGCCATGCCGCTGGAATCCGGCGCCTCGGTATCCCGCGGCGCCGATTTTTGATCGATAGCCGCTTTTCTTGTCTTGGTCATCGCTTTTTTCTCCGGTTTTCAAGAACGGGTGTACTGTTCAACAACACGCCTGAGCTGTTCGGCCTGGACATTCAGGTCTTGAACCGCCCCTTCCACCTGCTGAATCCCCGCCTCACTCTGGGTCGTTGCCTGGTCGATGTTTTCCATGGCGGCGCTGATCTGGTCCATCCCCGCCAGCTGCTCCTGAGCACTGACCGCAATCTGCTGAATCGTTCCGGTAACGCCCTGAATCTTCCGGTTGATGCTTTGAATGGCCTTGCCAGCCTTCTCGGCCTGAATCACCCCGATGTCGGCACGTTTTGCCCCCTCTTCCGTCACCATCACCGCCGTGTTGCTCGCCTTCTGAATCTCTCCTAAGATCTCCTGAACCCTGGCGGTGGCTGCTTTGGACTGAACCGCCAGACTCCGCACCTCCCCGGCTACCACGGCAAAGCCTTTGCCGGCCTCACCGGCCCGGGCTGCCTCGATGGCCGCGTTCAGAGCCAGCAGGTTCGACTGATCCGCTATGTCGTTCACCGTCTCAATGATCTCACCGATTTGCTGGGTCCTTTCGCTCAGGGAAAGGATGTTCTCCGCAATGCTTTCCACCTGCTCCTTGATGCGGTTGACGCCCTCCAAAGTCTTTTCCACGGCTCTGAACCCCTCATCGGCCTCCTTGGAAGATGCCTGAGCGACTCCGGCCACCTGCCGGGCGCGTTCCGCCGACTGCCGCGCCGTCTGCCGGGCCTGGTCCACGGTGCTGGAGGTCTGAGCCACAGCCGCCGCCTGCTCGCCGGCGGTAGCGGCCTGTTCACTGGTGGCGGCCAGTATCTCACTGGCGGCCGTGGTAATATTTCTGGTCGCATCACCGATTTGCCCCTGAAGAAAATCATTGGCGCTTTGAAGGGCCCGTTCAATTTCTTTGAGTTCACTCACGTCATTCATATATTCCACCCCGCCTACCACATTTCCTGACACATCCAAGAGCGGCACGCCCATGTACTGGATGGGTATATTTCCGGCCCCCGCCAATACAGTCTGGCCCGAGGTGACCTTTTTTTGCTCCATAGCCTGTTTTAAGCGGCACTCGTCCGTATTGCAGTGCTCATTCTTGAACAGATCATGGCATTTTTTCCCAATGGCACTGTCAGCGGTGGTTCGGGCGAACTCCGCCCCTTTCTGATTAATGAATTGAATCTCGAATTGTTGATTAATGGCAACAACGGGCAGAGGGGCGTTATTCAGATAGTCCTCCATTTGATTCATGGCCCGGCGCAGGCTGTCGACCATCTGATTGAAGGCATCCGCCAACACCTTCATCTCATCCCTGGAATTGATTATCAGCGGCTCACGAAGATCTCCCCCGGCCACCCGTCCGGCAAAACCAACAACTGCCTTGAGGGGTTTAATGATGGACCGGACCGTTACCGTTGAAAAAACAATGCAGGTCGCCAGAAGCAACAGAAGCGCCACCCACATGGCGCTTTTTGTCATGGATACGGCCCATGCCGACAATTTTCCCACGCCCGCGGAAAACATTTCGGCGGTACGGTCCATTTCTTCATTGGTTTTATCGATGTCAGCCAATAGGGCTTTCTTTTCGTCCGTGTTATTGATTCTTATGTATTTTTCAGCCAGCTCTCTGTACCGCACTCCCAATGCGTTTCCCTGCTGCGCAGTCTCAACCAGTGACACAACCAACGGCTGGGAAGAGAGAAGATCGACAATGGTAATGATGTCCAAGGCCTGATCGTCATCCACGGAAGGAAACCAGTCAGCCATGTTCTTCGCGACGGCCTCCTTTGGTTTCACCTTTAGATCCTCTATGATCGATCCAAAAATGCCACTCAATTTTACAGCGATTTTCATGTGCGAGTTGAATTTATCGTAAAATATCGCATCTCCGGTCCTCACATACTCTCCAAAGGAACGCGCTCCCTCATAAAAATTGACCGTATGATCGCGTTCGGACCGCGTTATCAGAAGCGCCCGATCGACTACCTTTAAAGATACCAATCCGATACCGGTGATGATTAAACAGGCGATGATCGGAATACTGACAAGTGCAAAGATTTTCTTTGCGATTGAGTCTGATATGGAAAACTTCATATATCTCCTTTGCTGACATACATTATGGGGCGGTTCCTTTTCATCATCAATTCCATAGGTTAGACGCAACTAACGTGCTATGTCCAAATAACTTAAAGGAATACATATAACAACTTAATATAATTAATGATGAGCACTAGTTTTGAAAGCTTAAACCGCAAATTGAACATGTAAGAATCGGGTTTATCCCGACACCCTTCCGCAACGTCCTATCCAGTTGATGAATCAGGCCCAGTAACTGCCGCAGCGTCAGGATCTTTATGGATTGCAGATTGCTCTTCGGGTGAAAAAGATAGAAATCTGAAGAAAAATCAAGCAAAATCAATGCCAAACTCATAATCCAGGCAGTATAATTATAACCTATTGTATTCGTAGCTTTGTTTAGGACATTTGCAAAAAAGGAGGGGTGCCGACGAAAAGACCATATTGCCGCCCAGGGAGGGGATGAAAAGAGATAGATTTTAGATTCTTATGATTTAACATATGAATATAATAGATAGTTTTAGCTGTTGATATATGCGTCACTTTCTTTGTGCCATCCCTGTCATCGAAATGGCGTTCATGACCATTGATCCAGTTTCTGAAACAGATCATCACACGGGACCACAGATCCAATTTATCCCGCTGTTGTCCCACTTTCTGAGAATCGATGCCATGGTTAAGATCTCCTGAGCTTTTTCGTGAAGTTTACCGTATAAACAATGCATAATTGCCGAGTACTCATGTCAGCGACAATCAAGAGGAAATTTTAACACAAGAAACAACTGTTTTTCAAATATTGACAAACCCGCCCGGATGTGAGAATCAAAACGCTGTTTTGGTCCCCTGCCGGCGTGCATCGGCGGCAATCCCCGAATACCCGTTAACACGCTTAAAGGAGAAATCTTTCATGCATGTTATTCTATTGATCATTTTCATCTGCGTCATCTATGTGATCGTCGTCATGGGGGGGCTGGCCCTCCAGTTTACCGGCGTTGAAAAAGCGCGCGCCCAGTTTCAGTCTCTCTCCGCCTTTTCAGGTACCGGTTTCACCACAAAAGAAGCGGAAACAGTGGTCAACCACCCCAGAAGGCGCAAGATTATCATGGCCCTCATGATCCTGGGCAACGCCGGCATCGTCTCCGTCATTGCCACCTTCGCCTCATCCCTCAGAAAAACGAACGTGACGGAACTCGCCATCAATCTGGGGATCATCGCCGCTTCCATTTTCCTGCTCCATCGCATTGCAACCTATCACAGGTTTGCTCGACGGTTCAGGCGGCGACTGGGAAAAATGGTTCGCAGGATGTTTCATCTGGACCAGGTGCATGTGGATGAAGTCCTGGAACAGGGAGACGGCTATGGGGTGATGCGGGTGCTTATGGGTGTTGAATGCGAGGCCACCGGTAAAAATTTGATGAGCTCCGGTCTGAGCCGGCATGAAATCCTGGTGCTGTGTATTGAACGGGACCAGGGAAACATCCCCTTTCCCAAAGCCGACAACACTATTCGCGCCGGTGATCGTCTGGTCTGCTACGGCAAAATGGAAAACATGAGACATTTTTTTTATGGAGACGACAAAAAGTGTAAAAAAGGAGTTGATGGTTGAAAGATCCCGGGAAGCTGCTACACAGAAGCGATGACATCAACGGTTTTGAAAACACCGACATCCTTTATGAATGGAAAAAAGACAACGCTTATCTGACCATCGATAGCGTTCGATTTAAAGGAAGTACCGGCGCAATCCTCTATTACCATAACCCTCCGGTACATCAGATCGGAACCACCGCCCTCTACGCATTTCATGAGGGTCTCGACCGTGTTATGGGGGAATTGGGAACGCTGGACTATTTCATTCTTTACGGCGCCAACGACCCGGTTCACTCGGGCGGGGACCTTAAAGAAAGCCTGGAAAAACTTCAGAAAAGCCTTCGGGCGAAGGAGGCGATGCTTTTAGCGGGCGCAGCGGCAAAAGATGTGGACGAGCTCTTCAGCTGGGGCGAAGTGCGTCTTCAAAAAGGAATCGTGCTCTATGATAAAATCAGGCTCATCGCGAAGCAGGTCCGCGTGGTGGGCGTCTGCGGGGGTGGACTTCGGTTCGGAGGGTCCGCTGAAATTCAACTGATGTGTGATGTTCTCTTGGGCGATTCCAGAAGCGGCATGTGTTTCAGCGAGGCCATGATCGGCATTATCCCGGGCTGGGGAGGCATGGCCCGGGTTCTGACCAAGGCAGGGCTTGAAAATGCTGAATATTTGACAAAGACCGCACGTGTTGTAGAAGCAAAACAGCTCAAAGGAATCGGTATCTACAACGATGTGGTAACCGTCGATTTTCCCTTTCCACGGAAAAGCAACGGCAACCATCAGGATTACCGGCTGCATCTTAAGGAACACGATTACAAAACCGGTCTTTTGATGCTCCCCCGTGCCCTGGAGCTGGCCACCTGTGGAAAAGACGAAATCCCTGCCGTTTCGTCAGTGCACCGCAAAATCCTGGCTTCCCGAAAGGATATTATAAATGAGGTTAAATTACGTGTTGATCCGGATAATTACACCAACATTCGAAATCGACGGTTGAGGTCTGTTCAAGAGGAAATTGCGCTTCTGGGGCGACCCCTGGCGCCCCAATCCATTGCTGCTTTGGAAGGGCTCCTGGCTCTATTGGAAACTGCATCGTATGATGAAAAAGAGTTTGTTTTGGAAGAACTGAAGGCGGACGCCGCCCTGTACAGAGACCCGAAATTCATTGTTGGATTAACCGCCATGCTGGAGCAACGGGTTCCGGATTTCAGGGAACCCTGAACAGAGGAAATGCCATGAACAACCAAGACATGTTCAGCCGTCATCCACGAATGCCCAAGAAAGTGCATGTGGGAGACATCACCGTCCGCGACGGATTTCAGCACGAAGAAATCTTTATCCCCACGGAAGCGAAAATATACTATCTGCAGGAGTTGGCTTTTGCGGGGGTTCGGCGAATCGAGGTCACCAATCTGGGAAATGCCCGCATCATGCCCCAGTTCAAAGATGCGGAGGCGGTCCTTGAGGGCATTCGATCGGATATTTTTCATAAGCGGCTGGGCAAACGAAATATTGATCCTTCGGGGATTGAATGGACCGCCGTCACCATTCGGGAACCGGCCGTCGACCGGGCCATTTCCCTCAAAAAACAGGGACGCGGGCCGGACCGCGTGCTGATGATGGTGTCCACCGATGAGGAACACCATTTTGCCAATAGCGGCGCCACCCTGCCCCAGTACTGGCGCGAAGCGGAGCGCTGTATCCGAAAATGCAGGGATGCGGGCATCAAGATGTGCGGTACCGTCAGCACCATCTGGGGGAGCCCCATTTCCGGCCCCACCCATTTGAAAGACGCCGTCGAATTCACCAAGCGGTGGTTGAGTATCGGCGCCCATGATATCGAGCACGCGGACCATGACGGAAGCGCCCCGCCGGATCAGGTCTACCGGTACTTCTCCATGGTGCTGGATGAGATTCCCGACCCGGACCTGCATATCGGCCACTTCCACGTGACCCGGGGATGGGGCCTGGCCAACGTGTTGGCAGCCCTTCAGGCAGGCGTACGGATCTTTGAAGGAACCCTGGGAGGGACCGGCGGCCAACCGGCCAATTTCGTGGACCGAACACCGGTGCCCGGCACGGGGGCCTACTATTATCGGGACCCCAACGTGGTGGGGCTGGTGAGCATTGAAGACCTCTGTGTCATGCTCGATGAGATGGGCATTGATGTGGGATCCATTGATATCGACCGGCTGCTGGAAATGGGAACCCTCATGGAGCGAACCCTGGGCCGACGGCTCCGTTCCGAAGCGATCCTGAGCGGCAGAATCCCCAAATCACCCCGACATGAATTCAAACGTCCCAAACTGGCCGCTTTAAAAGAAAAACTTCATGAAAAACCAGGGGAACTCATTCCCGAAGAATGGTCGGAAAAGGCGGTTTTACCGAAAGGCATGGACAAACAATGAACCCGAAACCGAGTTTATCAATTTTTGAGAAAGGAACCCTCTGGCGGAAAATTCTGGACACAACCGATTCAGCACTCCGAAGCGGCGCACTGAAACCCATCAAAACCGAAGGGCGGGTCATGCGGGATGCCGGGGTCGATTTTCTGGTTCGAATTGTGGAAAGCCTCGCTCGAAAAGAGGCGGACAAAATCCTTCAGGCGGAAAAAACCGGAAAAGGGGAAGAAAAGCCCAACCCTTTTCTCCCCTATGAAAAGGAGATGTTCGTGGCGGATATCTCCGATACGCATCTCTGCCTGCTCAATAAATTTAACGTAATTGAACACCACCTGCTCATTGTCACCCGCGCCTTTGAACATCAGGAAAGGCTGTTGACGGCTCGGGATTTCGAGGCAATATGGCGTTGCATGGCCGAATTTGAGGGACTCGCATTTTATAACGGCGGTGAAATTGCCGGCGCCAGCCAGGACCACAAGCACCTTCAGTTGATTCCGCTCCCCATGGCATCAAACGGCTCCCCCGTGCCCATGGAAAGCCTCATGAAACAGCCGCGGGAAGTGCCGGGGGTCATCGCCGGGCTTTCGTTTGTTCATGCCTTTAAACGCTTCTCCGCCATTACCGATATCCCCGGCGAAATGGCCGCGCGAACCCTGCACCAGATGTATCGCCTGATGCTGCAGCAGGTGGGGCTGAACGCCTTTACCGAGCGGGAAGAGACCCTCCAGTCCGGCCCTTACAACCTGCTTTTCACCCGCCAATGGATGTTGCTGGTTCCCCGTTCACAGGAATTCTTTGAATCCATCTCGATCAATTCGCTCGCCTTTGCCGGTGCACTGCTGGCCCGCAACCGGGATGAAATGGATCTCATTAGAAAGAAAGGAGGAATGGGGATATTGGAGCATACCGGTATTTCACCATTTCGTGCCTCAAGAGGGTGAAGTGAAGTAATAAGATATTGATTGCTATTTTCAGGGATAGGCATAGCGAAAAACAGCTTGTGGGTCAAAAACAAACCTCCGGATGTTTGGCTGTCGGCTCCGGGTGAAAAGGCGGATGCGGCTCCCCTGAGTGAGTCTTTTTAATGAGGTTAAAATGATGGGACAAAAAAACATTGCTATTGGTGGCGCCAATGGGGTCCTGGTTGAGCAACTCAGCAAGATGGGTAATCGGCACGGTCTTATCGCCGGGGCAACAGGTACCGGTAAAACCGTCACTTTGCAGATCCTGGCGGAAAGTTTTTCTCGCTTAGGCGTCCCCGTTTTCGCCGCTGACATCAAAGGCGATCTCTCCGGTCTGGGAAGTGCCGGTTCTCCGCACCCGAAGATTGAAGAGAGATTGCTGAATATCCCGCTGAAAAACTACCAGCAGCGTCCGTATCCTGTAGTGTTCTGGGATATCTTTGGAAAAAACGGCCATCCCATACGATCAACCATTTCGGAAATGGGGCCATTGCTGTTGTCAAATCTTTTTGAATTGAATGATACCCAGTCCGGCATTTTGTATGGCTGCTTCAAAATAGCGGATGATCAAGGACTTTTACTCTTGGACTTGAAAGACCTACGTTCCATGTTGACGTGGATGGGTCACAACGCAAAAGAACTGCAAGGTGAGTACGGAAACATTTCGAGTTCCAGTATCGGCGCGATTCAACGAAGGTTGCTTGTTCTGGAAGAACAAGGCGCTGAGCACTTTTTTGGTGAGCCTGCCGTAAGACTTAAAGACCTCATGCAAGTCGATTTTTCAGGTAATGGGGTCATCAGTATTTTTGATGCGACAAAATTGATGGGTCGATCACCGAGAGTCTATTCTTCTTTTTTGCTTTGGTTGCTCTCCGAACTATTTGAACAACTGCCGGAAGTTGGTGATCCGGATAAACCAAAATTTGTATTGTTTTTAGATGAAGCCCATCTGTTGTTTGACCAGGCCCCAAGAATACTTGTCGAAAAGATAGAGCAAGTGGTGCGATTGGTTCGTTCCAAAGGCGTAGGCGTCTATTTCATTACCCAAAGTCCTCTGGATATTCCCGAGGAGATCCTCGGCCAGCTGGGACTTAAAATCCAACATGCGCTGAGAGCGTTTACACCGAAGGACATGAAAATCATAAAGAGTGTATCTCAATCTTTCCCTCCCAATCCGGAGTTCGATACCGAGACTTTGATTACGGCCCTCGGCGTGGGTGAGGCGCTTGTTTCCGTGTTGGATGACAAAGGGAGACCGCTTCCCGTTCAACACACTATAATTCGTCCGCCCGAATCCCGTATCGGTCCTCTCTCTCCGGAAGACCGTCAGGATCGAATCGAGCGGTCGCCATTCAGTGGTCGCTACGATAATGTCATGGATCGAGAATCCGCATACGAAATATTGAAAGATAGAGCCGAAAAGATAGAGGCGCAACAGGAAGAAATAGAACGGCAGGAAACAAGAGAAAAATCCAGAGCCAAAGGCGGGAGTGGCAGACAGAGCATCGGCGAAGCTTTTATCAAAAGCATATCGCGCGCTATCGGTAGCCAGATCGGCCGACAGATCGTTCGTGGGATCATGGGGTCTTTATTTGGTGGCCGTCGGTAAAAGATCTTATATAGCCGGAAAGGGTGCAAAACCTGAAGAGCGAAAAATTTCTCAAACTGTGAAGCGGCAAAAAACCAACAAAAGGAGAAGCCATGAATTTTCAGGAAATAATTGAAAAAAGACGTGCCGTAAATTTTTTCGACACAAACAAAGGTGTATCCGAAGAGCAGCTGACCCGTATCGTGGAATTGGCGGCGAATACACCTTCCAGTTTCAATCTGCAGCCATGGAATCTGATAGTGCTTCGGAATCCGGAGGAGAAGGAAAAACTCAAATCCTTGGCTTGGGATCAGCCCAAGGTCGTTGAGGCCCCCGTGGTTTTGATCGTTCTTGCGGACAAAACCGGCTGGCGGGAAGGGCATCCCACATTTGAAAAAAACTGGCGGGAATTGCTTGAATCCGGATCCATGAAGCTGGAACAGCGGGAATGGTTCTTAAATGCCACAAAGTCCCTCTATGACTGGAGCCCTGATGCAAATCTGGCTTTTGCCGCAAAAAACACCGGTTTCTTTGCCATGAGTCTCATGTACGCAGCTACCAGTGAGGGGTTGGAAACACATCCAATGGACGGTTTTGATCATGAAGCCGTTCGAAAAGCGTTCAAAATCCCCGACAGCTACTGGATTCCTCTCTTGCTTGCCGTTGGTTACAGAAAACCGGGTCTGAAATTGCACCCGGCAAAATGGAGAAAAAAATATAATGAGATAGTGGTATCGTTTTAAGGGTCAAGGGGATGGATCTCATTATAAAGAAAGGCGGTATGCAAGTGTTGCAACATACCGCCTTCGTAAGATCGTAGGGCACCCGTTAATCGCCCCCTGTGGGCACCCGTTAATCGCCCCCCTGTGGGCACCCGTTAGTGCGGCAATCACCGCAGGGGGCAATGAAAATGGGCAACCACGGGGGGTTGCCCCTACTTCTTCTGTTCGCTGGCCAGATGCGCCGAGGATTCCACGGGGTTGGTAGCGTGCAGCCTTTCTCTGGCATCTTTCACTTCTTCCTCAGTGCCATGGAAAATCACGAGAAATTTGTCGGCCTTGACAGCCGTTTCATACTTGACAACGCTGTCCTTTGGAATACCGATGCTGAAAAGACCTGCTCCCAGAGCGCTGAGTCCGCCCACAACAATGGCATTTTCAACCGCCCCCAGGATCATGCCGCCCACCGGTCCCAGCGCCACGATGTGCCCCACCCCGGGAATAAAGAAGAGGGCGGATCCGAACAACAGCCCCATTATCCCGCCCCAGAAGGCTCCAAGCTTACCCCAGAACTTCATTCGGTCTCCCGCATTGTAATAGCCCACCACATTCTCTTCCGCATGATAGTCTTTGCCCAGAATGGATAGCTTCTTCATGTTGATGCCGGCCTTTTCAAGCGCCCTGATGGCGGTTTCGGCCTCCGTGTGAGTGTTGTAAATCGCTACAGCGGCACTGTCCTTTGACATAATTGCTCCTCCATAAGATTTTTTAAAACCTAGTTTCCGATAACGTGTTTCGCAATGACGGTCCTCTGAATTTCAGAGGTTCCCTCGTAAAGGGTAAACACACGCGCATCCCGGTAATACCGTTCAACCGGGTACTCCTGGATATAGCCATATCCTCCGTGAATCTGCAAAGCCTGGTAGGCGGTCCTGTTGGCCATCTCCGAGGCAAAAACCTTGGACATGGAAGCGGCCGCGCTGTAGTTTTCCCCTCTGTCGCGCATGGCGGCGGCATTAAATGTTAAAAGCCTTGCCGCCTCAAGCTGAGTGGCCATATCGGCGATCATCCAACGAAGTCCTTGAAATTGGGAAATGGTTTTACCGAACTGCACCCGCTGATTGGCATAACTAACGGCCGCATCCAGACATGCCTGGGCAACCCCCAGGGACTGGGATGAAATACCGATTCGACCCCCATCCAGCGAGGTCATGGCGATCATGAATCCGTCCCCTTCTTCACCCAGAAGGTTTTCGGCCGGAACACGGCAATCCTCAAAAATCAGCTCCACCGTGTCGGATGCGCGGAGCCCCATTTTCTTTTCTTCCTTACCCACGCTGAACCCCGGGGTTCCTTTTTCCACCACGAAAGCGCTGATGCCGCGATGCTTTTTCTCCGGATCCGTATAGGCCGTGGCCACGGTCAGGTGAGAATTCTTACCTGTGGTAATGAACATCTTGTTGCCGTTAATGATATAGCTGTTCCCGTCCCGGACCGCTTTGCTTTTCTGGCTGACAGGGTCGGAACCGGCGCCCGGTTCCGTCAGCGCAAATGAGCCCAGCATTTCCCCGGTGGCGAGCTTTCGGAGATATTTATCCCTCAGATAATCGGAGCCGAAGAGATTGATGGGGCCGCACGCCACCGAATTGTGAACCGACATGATGACGGCGGTGGACGCACAGGCATAGGCAATCTCCTGAAGGGCCAGGCAGTAGCTGACCGTATCCACGCCCGCGCCGTTATATTCCACCGGCGCGTTCATGCCCAATAGACCCAATTCGCCCATCTTTTTGAGGTTTTCGGCGGGGAATTCGCCGGTTAAATCCCTTTGTGCGGCGGTGGGCAAAACACTTTCCCTGGCGAACTCCCTGACCATGGCACGAATCATTCGCTGTTCTTCATTGAGTTGGTAAGCCATTTTTCATCCTCAAATTAAAATAACCTCCAGCGCTGACAACTGATAACTGACAACATCAAGGTGTATAAAGCACCACCAGAAGTTCGGCTTCTTCTGAGCTGATATTTTTCAATTTGTGAACAATGGAAGAATTGAAATGAAGGCTCTCCCCCGGACCCAGAATATTCTTGTTTTCACCCACCATGACTTCAATTTTCCCTTTGATCACATATTGGAACTCCTCACCCAGATGCTGGTATCCCACAGGCTTGTGTTCGCTATTAGGGTCAATAAAAACCTTGAACGCTTTCAGGTGTTTGTGGCGCGCTTCGGGGGTGAGGGTTTCATAACTGTAGTCCTCGGTCCGTTTCTGGTAACCTTCGGCTGTTTTTTCACCGGCGCGTTTTTTTTCCTCACGAAGCAGAAGGCTCGAGTCCACTTCGAGGGCTCTCGACAACTGCAAGATTACCGAAACCGGCGGCATCACTTCGGCCTTTTCCACCTTGGAGATAAACCTCGGGTTCAGCCCCGTTTCATTGGCCAGGTGTTTAAGGGTCAGTTTCTTGTCTTTCCGCAACTTCATGAGCCGCTTTCCGATGGGTTGGTCTTTTTTAGCGCTGGACATGACGCCCTCCTGATGCCTTCATTAAACTTCGTTGTTCTTGGACAATTTGTAGACTTTTACCATACGCAGAACAAACCCCAAAACCAGGGTACAGCTGATGAGGATGATGAAATTGGAAGCAAAAAATGCCATGATAAAGGAATAGGGATCCTTTAGTTTGTAAGCTGAAATCAAAATCACAATCCCGAAAATGGCAAAGAAGCAACCGGCAAGAACCAAAATGGTCTGGCGCACCCACCAAAAAATATTGGACATGAACCTCTCTTCTTATTACAAATGATTATTTTTCGGCGGGAAGCCCTCCAAGGGCCGGGAAAACCAGATCTTCACACGCTGAATAGGGATCCAGGGTTCCTTTCGCAATGGCATCGACAGCGCGATCAAATTCACCGGTGTCAATCAGCTTTTCCAGCACTTCTTCAAACAATCGGGCCTTGATCATTTCCACCATCTCCTGCCGGACCCTTTCCGGGCTTCGCCTCGATTTCAATCCGCCCGCTGACTCCTCCAGATAGTGCGCGTGCTCATCCACCGCATCGAGAAAATCGTCCACGCCTTTGTCGGAGATGGCCTCGACCTTGATGATGGGCGGTTTCCACAGCCCTTCTTCATGTTTTCGTTGATCCATCTCGATCATCAGTCGCAGTTCGTTAAGGGTTTTGTCGGTCCCTTCACGGTCACTCTTATTGATGAGAAAAATGTCCCCCACTTCCAGAATGCCCGCCTTGATGGCTTGAATATCATCGCCCATGCCGGGAATCACCACGATCACCGTTGTGTGAGCGCTCCGCACCACATCCACTTCATCCTGCCCAACCCCCACGGTCTCCACCAGGATCACATCTTTTCCCATGGCATCCAGGATGTCGATGGCGCTTCGGGTGGACTGGGTCAATCCGCCGAATTGGCCCCGGGTCGCCAGGGACCGGATAAATACCCCGGAATCAATACTGTGCCGCTGCATGCGAACCCGGTCCCCCAGAATGGCCCCCCCGCTGAAGGGGCTGGTGGGATCCACCGCCAGGACCCCCACGGTCTTACCCCGTTTTCTCAAATGGGCCACCATTTGATCCACCAGGGTGCTTTTCCCCACTCCCGGCGCACCGGTGATACCGATGATGTAGGCCTTTCCCGTGTGCGGATAAAGGGCCTTCAGGGCCTCACGCACCTCGGGCATGCCATCGTCCACATCGCGGATAAGCCGCGCCACCGTCCGTACATCACCGCTTGTCACCTTTTCAACCAAATCTTTCATCTAAAGACTCTCTTTATCTGGGCTTCACGTTTTCCCGCACCCATTTGACGATCTCGTCCAGGGTTGTACCCGGTGAAAATATCTCTTTGACACCGGCCGCTTTGAGTTTCTTAACATCTTCATCGGGGATAATGCCGCCCCCGCACACCACGATATCATCGGCGCCCTTTTCCCGCAGCAGATCCACAACGGTCTGAAAGAGATATTTATGAGCGCCGGCGAGACTGGACAACCCCACCATGTCCACATCTTCCTGGATGGCCGCTTCAACGATTTCCTCGGGCGACTGGTGAAGACCCGTGTAGACCACCTCAAACCCCGCATCGCGGTAGGCCCGCGCAATGATTCTCGCTCCCCGGTCATGGCCGTCAAGCC
Organism: Desulfatiglandales bacterium; assembly: GCA_963663335.2. Lineage (GTDB taxonomy): Bacteria > Desulfobacterota > DSM-4660 > Desulfatiglandales > Desulfatiglandaceae > NaphS2. The sequence continues at coordinate 1,819,929 of CAXXLN010000003.1, forward strand.
CCGGCTTTGCAACCATTACTCTGATTCTTCGTTCGCGTTTCATAATATCCTCTTTTTCTAGTAAATTCCGGGATCGCGATACGTTCCGAACACATCCCTGAATACGTCGCAAAGCTCCTGAAGAGTGGCGCCGGTTTTGACTGCCGCGATGAGATGCTCCATGACATTTTCACTCCCGGAACAGGCCTCCCCTACCCTTTCCAGGCACCTTGCTACCGCGGCGCTGTCGCGGTTTTCCTTGACGCGGTTGGTCTTTGCGATTTGAATGGCCTCAAGTTCCTCATCGATTTCAAGCACTTCCACAGGGATATCTTCTCCCTCGATGGCGTATTTGTTGAGACCCACCATGATTCTTTCACGATCATCAATCTGTTTCTGATAGTGATAGGCCGCATCCGCGATTTCCTGCTGCGGATAATTCCGTTCAATGGCCGCCAGCATACCCCCCATGTCGTCTATTTTTTGTATAATCTCAAATGCCTCTTCTTCCATGCGGTTGGTGAGTGCTTCCACAAAATAAGACCCCCCCAGGGGATCAATGGTGTTGGCGACCCCGGATTCATCCGCAATAATCTGCTGGGTCCGAAGGGCGATGGTGGCGGCCTCTTCCGTGGGAATGGCCAGCACTTCATCGAGGGAATTGGTATGAAGCGACTGGGTGCCGCCCATGACCGCCGCCAGACCCTGAAGGGCGGTTCTGACCACATTGTTGTACGGTTGCTGGGCGGTCAGGGAACAACCGGCCGTCTGGGTATGAAAGCGCATCCACAGGCTTCTGGGGTCTTTAGCCTTGAAACGCTCCCCCATGATTCTGGCCCACATGCGCCGGGCGGCCCGAAATTTGGCCACTTCTTCAAAAAAGTCCAGGTGGGAATTAAAAAAGAAAGAGAATCGCGGGGCAAATTCATCAACGTGCAGACCCCTTTCCAGTGCCTTCTCCGTATAGGCGATGCCGTCCGCCAGGGTAAAGGCGAGTTCCTGCACCGCCGTGGAACCCGCTTCCCGGATGTGATATCCGCTGATGCTGATGGTGTTCCACCTCGGCACCTCTTTCGTCCCGAATTCCACCGTATCCGTCACAATACGGACCGAAGGTTCGGGCGGGCACATGAAGGTTTTCTGGGCCGCGAACTCTTTCAGCATATCGTTTTGAATGGTACCGCCCAGAATGCTGCGGTCAATCCCCCGGTTTTCCGCCATGGCGATATACATGGCCCACATGATGGCGGCGGGAGGGTTAATGGTCATGGAGGTGGTGATCTGGTCGATGGGAAGCCCCGCGAACAGGTCCTCCATGTCTTTGAGGGTATCGATGGCCACACCGCATTTGCCGCATTCTCCCCGGGCCTTGGGGGAGTCGGTGTCGTAACCCATCAGGGTCGGCATATCAAAGGCAGTTGAAAGACCGGTCTGTCCTTCCCGGACCAGGAGGTGAAACCGCCTGTTGGTGTCCTCGGCGCTGCCAAGCCCCGCAAACATGCGCATGGTCCACAGGCGGCCCCGATACATGGAAGGCTGCACCCCTCTGGTAAACGGGTAGTCTCCGGGAAATCCGATATCGGACGCAAAATCCTGGCCCTTCACATCCGCGGGGGTGTAGATATCCTTGATTTCCTTGTCTGAAACCGTTGAAAACCGCTTCAGACGCTCGGGCCTTCTGGCGTAAACCTTGCTCAGTTTTTCTTTCCAGGCGCTGTACTTTTCTTCGATATCTTGGAAAATTTTCGGATTAAAGGTCAAAGCCATGCTTATCTCCTTATGCCCAATACCTTATCCCTTAATAAGATTTTTCGCCACCACCAGACGCATGATCTCGTTGGTCCCCTCATAGATCTGACATATCTTGGCATCCCTCATGTGACGCTCCATGGGGTATTCTTTGCTGTACCCATAGCCGCCCAGAATCTGAACCCCTTCCACGGAGGCCCTCATGGCCGCATCCGAAGCGTACATCTTGGCCATGGCCGCTTCTTTCTCATACGGTTTTTTGTGGTCCTCCAGCCAGGCCGCCCGGAGCGTTAACAGCTCGGCCGCATCCAGTTCCGTGGCCATATCCGCCAGCTTCCACTGAATGGCCTGGAAAGTGGTGATCGGTTTTCCGAACTGCTCCCGGGTCTTGGCGTATGAAATCGCATCTTCCAGAACCGACCGGCCGATACCGATGGCCTGGGAGGCGATGCCGATGCGACCCCCGTTCAGAGTTGTCAGCATCTGCTTGAACCCTTCTCCTTCTTTTCCCAAAAGCGCATCGGAAGGCAACTTTGCATCTTCAAAAATGAGTTCCGCGGTCCCTGATGCCAGGATGCCCATCTTCTCTTCAACGCGCCCCACCTTGAAACCGGGGGTGTTTTCCAGGTCCATCACAAAAGAACTGATCCCCTTGTACCCTTTCTCCTTGTCGGTCACGGCAGCAATGACGGCGTATCGCGCTACGTTGCCGTTGGTGATGAATTTTTTTTCACCATTCATGACCCATCCATCCCCGTCTTTGGCGGCAGTGGTCCTCAGTCCCGCGGGATCGGAGCCGGCCCCGGCCTCCGTTAAGCCATAACAGCCCAAATATTCTCCCGAAGCGCAGGGTTCGAGGTATTTCTTTTTCTGTTCCTCCGTTCCATAGGCATACACCGGAAAACAGTAGAGAGAATTGTTGACACTCATGATGACCCCGGTTGACGCGCACCCTTTTGATATTTCAATGAGGGCCAGCACGTAGCTCACATAATCCATGCCGCCGCCGCCGTATTCTTCCGGTACGGCAATGCCCAGCATCTTTAATTCTCCCAATTGCTTTACGATATCCGCCGGATGAGAGTGGGTTTGATCCAGCTCCGCAGCTTTGGGCCGAATCTCAGCCTCGGCAAAGCGTGCCGCCATCTCCCGAACCATCTGCTGTTCTTCGGTTAGAGCAAAATCCATTGCTTATACCAGCCCCCCCTTAAATTCGGGTTTTCGTTTCTCCAAAAATGCCGTCATCCCTTCCTTTCCATCCGGGCTTGACATACACAGGGCGAACCCATCCGCTTCCATGAAATGCCCGGTGCGAAGATCCACGTCAAAACCGCGATCAATGCAGTTTTTGATGGCCTTCAAAGACACCCTGCCCTTGGTTGCCATGAATTTAGCGGTTTTCATGGTTTCTTCCCACAGGGTATCCGCGGGAAATACTTTGTTGACCAGACCGATCTCTTTGGCTTCCTGAGCACTGATAATGACGCCGGTCATACAAAGTTCCTTGGCCATGGCTTTCCCAACCAGACGCGACAACCGCTGGGTTCCGCCAAATCCCGGGATAATTCCGAGATTCACCTCCGGCTGTCCGAACTTGGCCTTTTCGGAAGCATAGATGAAATCACAGGCCATGGCCGTTTCCGTTCCACCCCCCAGGGCAAAACCGTTCACGCAGGCGATGACCGGGATTGGAAGCGCTTCCAGTCGAAACAGAAGGGCCTGCCCGTCCAGCGCAAACTGCCGCCCCTGCAAAGGTGCAAAGTTGGCCATATGCCCGATGTCCGCCCCGGCGATAAAGGCCTTATCCCCATTCCCGGTCAGTACCAGCACTTTCATGGTCCCTTCGGCTTCAATTTTGTCCAAGACCTGGCCCACCTCGGCCAGCACAGCAGGGTTGATGGCATTCAACGCCTTGGGCCGATTGAATTTGATAATGGCTACATTTCCGTCTTCTTCATAAATAATATTTTCGAATGACATGATATTTCGCTCCCGTATTCTATTTAAATATTGAATAAAGATATTTGAAATTAGAAATTGGAAATTGGATCGGACACATCAAATTCCTCAGCCCTCAAATTTCCAATTTCTAATTTCCAGTTTCCAAACCACTATCACCCAAAAAAGCGTCAACGTAATTCCGGGGTATCAACACATTCATGTGCCCCGTAAATGACTAACATGCTTCCAGAATCATTGCCATGCCCTGCCCACCGCCGATGCAGAGAGAAGCCAGGCCCAATTCAAGATTGTTTCGCATCATTTCGCAGGTGAGGGTCAGCACAATACGCGCGCCGGAGCATCCGATGGGATGACCGATGGAGATCCCGCTGCCCAGCGGATTGGTTTTTTCCATATCGGCGCCAAGCTCCCGCACACAGGCGATAGCTTGAGAGGCAAACGCTTCGTTCAACTCAATGGCGCCGAAGTCGTTGATATTCAGGTTTTCCTTTTTCAGGAGTTTCCGAACGGCCGGTATGGGGCCGAGCCCCATGTAAGCCGGGTCCATCCCGGCATAAGAAAAGGCCCGTATTTTAACCAGCGGTTTCAAACCAAGGTCCTTTGCCTTTTCAGCGGACATGAGCAGAAGTGCCGCTGCCGCATCGTTGATGCCTGAAGCATTTCCCGCCGTTACGGTGCCGTCCTTTTTAAAGGCCGGCCTGAGTTTTCCCATCTTCTCAACGGTGGTGTCCATGGGCCGTTCATCCGTATCGAAAATCAGCGGGTCCTTTTTACGCTGCGGTATCACCACCGGCACGATTTCGTCCTTGAAAAGTCCCTCTGAAATGGCCTTTCTGGCACGCTGGTGACTGAGTGCCCCCAGTTCATCCTGTTCTTGCCTGGAGATACCGTATTTTTCAGCAATGTTTTCCGCGGTAAGCCCCATATGGTAGCCGTAGAAGATCTCAAATAGACCGTCCATGACCATAAGGTCGACCAGTTCCGCGCTGTTCATTCTTGCACCCCAGCGGGCCGCGGGCAGTGCATAGGGGATGAGGCTCATATTTTCCATACCGCCGGCCAGCATCACATCCGCATCACCGGAAGCAATGGCCTGTGCCGCCAGGGCAATGGCTTTCATGCCGGAAGCGCAGACCTTGTTCAATGTGAACGCACTGGTTTCCTTGGCGATCCCCGCCCTGATCATGGCCTGTCGTGCCACATTCTGTCCCTGGGCGGCGCCGACCACGTTTCCCATGATGACTTCATCCACTTCAATGGGCGCAAAACCATCATCGTAGTCGTAGACTTTTTTCTCAAGATCGATCATACCCAAGCCCTTAAGGGCATCGGGTTCAAACTGCGTCAGTTTGTCGGTGGCCACCGGTTTCAATTGCACACTCTTAAGGGTTTCTTTTAAAACCAGGGCTCCCAAATCCACCACCGGTGTCGATTTCAGCGTCTTTCCAAATGTCCCCACAGGGGTTCTTTTTCCCGAAACAACAACCACATCTCTCATTCCAATTTCTCCCGTTCTATTCTTCGTTATAAACCACCAGCGTCACCGCTTCACCACCGCCAAGGCAAAGAGAAGCCTCTCCCACACCGGCGCCCTTCTCCTTCATGGCATAGATCAAGGTCGTCAGTATCCTGGCCCCGCTGGCCCCGATGGGATGACCGATGGCGACGGATCCGCCATGGACGTTCACTTTTGCAGGATCAATACCCAGTTCTCGATTGATGGCCACGGACGACGTGCTGAATGCCTCATTGATCTCGTGCAGGTCGATGTCTCCAATCTTGAGACCATCCTTTGCCAGCACTTTCGGTATGGACAGAATCGGCGCCACAAGCACATACTTCATATCCAGGCCGGAGGCGCCCTGCGCTCCCACGCGCACCAGGGGTTTACACCCGAGCGCGTCTGCCTTTTCCCGGCTCATCACCACCAGGGCCGAGGCCCCATCGGCAATTTTAGACGCATTCCCGGCCGTCACAAGCCCATCCTTCTTAAAGGCCGGACGCAGTTTCCCCAAACCTTCCATGCTGGTCAGAGGCTTTCGAGTGGGAATTTCATCGGCATCGAAAATCACCGGGTCGCCTTTTCGGCTGGGGATCTCAACCGTAACAATCTCCCCTTTGAATCTTCCCTGCTTCTGGGATTCCCATGATTTTTCATAGGAATTTAAGGCAAATGCGTCTGAATCTTCACGACTGATGTTATATTTTTCCGCCACCAGTTCCGCGCTGATGCCCATGTGGAAATCATTGACATGGTCCCAGAGCCCGTCATGAACCATAGCGTCCACCATTTTACTGTTGTTCATGCGATATCCGGTCCTGGCCTTTTGCAGCATATAAGGGCAAAGGTTCATGTTCTCCTGCCCCCCCGCCACCACAACATCCGCATCACCACATTGAATAGCCTGGGCCGCCAGCATCACCGCCTTGAGACCCGAACCGCAGACCTTGTTGACGGTAATGGCGCCCACATCCCAAGGCAGCCCCGCACGGACCATGGTTTGACGGGCCGGATTCTGTCCCAGTCCGTGGGGCAGAACATTCCCCATGATCACTTCATCCACATCCTTGTTCTCCACACCTGCCCGCTTCAGGGCCTCCTTGATGACCAAGGCGCCCAGATCCGTGGCGGAAACAGCACTCAGGGATCCGGCAAAATCACCGACGGCGGTCCTGCATGCACTCACAATCACAACCTCTTTCATGGTATTTCCCCTCTTAAATAAACCTTTCGTTTCAAACGTGAAATTTGTCCCGAAAACAGATCATCAATATATAGTAAAGGACCCATTTTCAAGTCAAGACAATTCCCTATCTTCAGAAGCCTTTAGCGATTGCCGGTTGACTCCGAGTATTGCATCTCCTAAAATTGTTGTCCGGCGTAAAGACCGCATCTATCCCAGTGATTTCCTTTGAAAGGAGTCAACCCCATGAGCGAACCCCTCAGAACCCCTTTTTACGAGCAACACCTGGCGCTTAAAGCCAAAATGGTTGAATTCGGCGGATGGGAAATGCCGCTGATGTACCCGGACGGTATCATTCGCGAACACCTGAACACCCGGCGAGGCGCGGGGCTCTTTGACGTGAGCCACATGGGCCGGTTTCGGATCCGGGGAAAAGAGGCCTTGGCCTTCCTTCAACACGTCCTTAGCAACAATGCCGCAGCCCTCGACATTCAGACGACAGGGGCTCAGTACACCCTCATTCCCACCGAAACCGGCGGCGCGGTGGATGATGCCTACCTGTATCAATTTAAAAAGGATGAATTCCTTCTGGTGGTCAATGCGGCCAATCGGGAAAAAGACCGGCAGCATTTTCAGAAGCTTATGACGAACTTTCATGAAATTGAAATTATCGACCATACGACGGAAATGGCCATGCTCTCTCTTCAAGGGCCGGAGTCCCGCGGGATTCTTAAGAATATCATATCCGAAGGAGAACTTCCCGAACCCAGACGCAACTGCGTCAGCACCGGTTTCATTTCAGGAACCCGCGTGCTGCTGGCCCGCACCGGTTACACCGGAGAACCGATCTGTTTTGAACTGTTTATGGCCAGTGCCCATGGCCCGGAAATATGGCAGCGGCTGCTGGATGAAGGGGCCACGCCCGTGGGCCTGGGGGCGCGTGACACCCTGCGCCTTGAAGCGGGGTTGCCCCTTTACGGACACGAACTGGGCATTGATTCGGATGGCGGGGAAATCCCCATACTGGCCTGTCCCGTAGCAAAATCCGCTGTCAGTTTTTCGCCCTTCAAGGGGGATTTTGTGGGAAAAGCGGCGCTGGTAAAACAATTTGAAACCCTCAAGAAGATCATCAACCATGACTATGCCGATCTCAAAGATCTGCCTCGAATGATCCGGCCCATTGCACTCACTGAAAGGGGCGTCGCCCGACCCGGATCAAGGGTCCTCCGGGGAGATAAACCGGCGGGTGTTATCACCAGCGGTACCATGGTTCCCATGTGGGTAACGAAGGGTGAAGGCCTGGAATCGGTAATGACGGATCAACACCGACTCCGGCCCATCTGTCTGGGCCTTATGGACAGCGCTATTGAAGAAGAGGCCCCCGTCCTGGTCCACGTTCGCGGAAAGGACACCCAAGCGGTGGTTGTGCCGTTTCACCTGCGATCCGATGCGCCTCCCTATGCCAGACCGATTCTGTATGGCCACAGGGCCGCGACCAAAACCGGTGATGAACAGCATGCCGGCAGCAGGGTGAAACGGCTTCTTCAAAAAGCCGTGAATAACCACGTCTGGCGCCAGCAGTCCTGCATCAACCTCATTCCATCGGAAATGACCCTCTCCCCCATGGTGCGGCACCTCTCCATTCTGGATCCGGCCTTTCGCTATGCCGAACACAAAAATGCAAAAGCCTTTTATGATGCGGATATCTTCTACTACCAGGGGACGGATTTCATCGCCGAAGTGGAGCGTCTCCTGGTGGCGGAGCTGCAAACCTATCTCGGTTGCGAGGAAGTGGAAACCCGTGTTATCAGCGGTCAGATGGCCAACATGGCCGTTTACAGCGCCATGCTGGACTATCTGAACCGCGCCGATCGGAAACGGGAAGCACGACGGTTGCGGCAGGTCATGTGCAACCATATCGGCAAGGGAGGGCATCTCAGCAGTCAGCCCATGGGGGCACTGAGGGATTATGTGGCCCACGATCCCAAAACCGAGCGGCCCGCGGTGGTCAATTTTCCCGTGTTGCCGAATAACCCTTACAAAATCGATGTACCCGCCACCTTAAAAGAAATCGAAATTTGCCGACCGGAGTTGATTATTCTCGGGAAAAGCATGGTCATCTGCCGGGAACCCATTGCGGATATTGCCCGGTTCCTGGAAGATCAGCGCATGACGGACACCGTGCTGATGGTGGACATGGCCCATGTACTGGGCCTCATAGGCCCCCACTTTCAGGAACCCTTTAAGGAAGGCGCCCATCTGGTCACCGGGTCCACCCACAAGACCTATTTCGGACCCCAGCGCGGCATTGTGGCGTGCCCTTTCACAAAACAGGATGACCGATACGAACTCTGGGAAACCATTCAAAGACGCACCTTTCCGGGATCGGTGTCCAACCATCATTTGGGCACCCTGCTAGGCCTCCTCATGGCGGCTTACGAAATGAATCATTTCAAAAATGACTACCAGCCAAAGGTTATTGCCAACGCAAAAGCGTTTGCCCGGGCACTCTCCGAGTGCGGCCTTGAACCGGCGGGAGATCCTGAAATGGGATACACGGAAACCCACCAGGTGATCCTGCCCGTGGGTTACGGACGCGGTCCCGAGATGGCGTCAAGGCTTGAGGAAAACAACATTATCTGTAATTACCAGGCGGTTCCCGATGAAGAAGGGTTTACGGCGTCGGGCGCCCTGCGTCTGGGGGTGTCGGAAATGACGCGTTTCGGCATGGGTGAAAGAGATTTTCTGGAGCTGGCATCGTTAATCCGGGATATCATCATGAACGACGCCCATGTGAAAGACCGGGTAACAAACCTGCGAAAACGGTTCATTAAAATGCAATTCTGTTTTTCCGAGAAAGAATTCTCCAGCCAGTTTGAGAAATTGAATTCCCTGCTCTGATGCATAAAACGCATTTCCAAAAGGATATTTACATCTTTATAATCATTTCTAATTTGGATGAATTTTTGCTTGTTTATTAACTTTTCAAACTGGGATTCCCCCGATATCCATTCTTATTCTGCTTGCAGCAATTCTCATTTTGAAGTGATAAGCCTTTGTGAGAGATGCTTCCAGACGCGAAAAGTCGCAACGAGACGCCGCTCTCACAGTTTTTACAACAAATCAACGTCCATAATTAGAATTGCTGTTCTGCTTGACACAGATTTAATTTCGGAATAAGCTGCCAGTACGGGCAGGGTGACATCATAATTCATCATCTTAAACCGGAAACAAATGATTGGGTTCGGTGCCCGTACGTTTGTGGGAGCGTAAAGGGAGTTAACGGTTAAAATCCAAAGTTGATAAAGGAGGAAGAGATGAAAAAGATCATGTTGTTATTCTTGAGCGTTTTGTTGGGTCTCTCGTTTTCAGTGGTTGCGGTATCGGCTTTTGTCGGTGTTCCAGGCGCTACCGACAAAGTAACGGCAGCAACCCCGACGTCCAGGACGTTTCTTGAAAAAGGCTTCAATGCCACCTTTCCGAAGTTTATTGACCGATCGAATAACACTGTTCTTGCTTACGCCGAAGGTCTTTATTATCTGGATCTCAAGCGCCTGCTTCAATCAGCTGACCAGTTTTTTTGAAGTCGGGGATTGACGGTACCGGCCAAACTGAAGACACCATTCTGATGGTAACCAATGTAGACAGCTCAAACGAGAAGTTTCATTACCATGTTTGGGATATCGACGGCAATGCAACAGATCTGGAAGGAAACGTGGATATCGTATCGAGAGGCATGTGGGTCATACCCATGAAGACGATGATGCAATCCGCATCCGCCGCCGTCAAGAGCGACCTGACCGCAATCCGCATCCGCCGCCGTCAAGAGCGACCTGACCGTCGGGAATTTCTACCGGGGTTTTGTAACAATAGACATGGTAACGGCTGATACGCATGACGATCCTACCCAAGCGGGGTTTCCATTTTCGAATAATGATTATCTCGAAGGCTACATCTATTACGTCAACCTAAGCCGGGGGATGGCCAACGGCATTGACATGATTCCCCTTGAAGTTGCCACGGGCGCTGCCGATGCTTCCCTTATCGACTTTTACGACAACAGTGACGGAAGGGAACAGATCGACTCCTCCGCAAGGCACTGTGTCCGCCAGTTAGCCAACGGTGTCGCATGCACAAGCGACGATTATATTTCCACTATAGACTCAAGAGTATACCTGACCCCACCCAACGGCAACAGCCGTATCGTGATTTTCACATGGTCGCCCGGTCTCACCATCGGCCCATCCACATGGTGTTCCGCCAACAGCTGTGATCCCGATTTGCCCTACGAACAGTACAACCAGTCCGGCACACTGGTATCGCCGGTCAACGAAACCATTCAGTTGACCCATGCCGTCAACCTGATTGACGTTACAGGAACCGAGAACGGATATGTGAGAATAAAAGACGTTCCAAGCGGTATTGCTAACTACCAGGTTTTTGCGTTTGTCTTCAATAATGAAGAGTCCAGTTCGGCATCCCTTAACTGGGTGGCAATTCTCGAAAGTTACATTAAACCTTAATCTCCAAGCACGAAGAAAAAAGGGAGGTCCAAAAAGACCCCCCTTTTTTCTTCTCATTTTAAACATTTGAAAACCATTCAGGCACCCTCATTCTACCCCGTGTAACATCCCGCATTAGTACACCCTGCACCTCCTCATGAAGCATTTCTCCCGGTCCGATCAGCTGTACATCAACAATAAATCGGTCCGAATACATTTCTTTGGGGATTATTTTTACGATATAGGTCTTTCCGGGGCGAGTCGCATTTAAAACGCGACGTTTCTGAAAACCCACGGGAAACCCAACACAGCCCACATACCGCTGTCCCCAGATGCAGGCGGCATGAAAGGCGGCATCCAGCGGAAAGGGAGACCCCAGGGGGATGGGCGATCCCCTCAGCGGTGGCGCATAAACTTCTGCCTCGACGCCCTTCTCTGAAAGGACTACAACCCCTTTGAGATTGTGATAACAGGGGCCAAAGGGTACCAGGGTCTTGTAAACGGTCTCGGCGGTAACATGATAGTCGAGGATTTCGGGGAAATTCAAGGGGAGCGGATCCGGGGTTTTGCCATCATTCTCGAAGCAGAGAGCAGCATGCTCTCTGCTTCGGGTAATCATCGCCTTTTTTGACTGGGTTCTGGTGATGAGCCTTGAAACCACTACACCACTGTCAAGCACTTCAAGGTCGTTAAAGGCTTCAATCTCCAGAATGTCCTTCTCAAGGATGAGAAACTTGTCAAACCGAGCATCCACAATGCATCTGACAGCCTTTTCCGGCAGATGCGCCAGGGTGGACGCCGCCAGTATTTCCATGGCCTCCACCGCCGGCAGAACCGCCTTGCCCTCAAATTGATGATCCATCAGATACGGCGGAACCTGAATATTCAGAGGCAGCCGCACCCGTTTTGCTATGTTGGAAACACGTTCCATAAGTGCCGGGTTTTTTCGTCAATGGCCACGGGGGTGCCTGTTGCTTTAAGGGCGCAGTGACGGGTAAACCCTTTGCATATGATTTCGCTGGTTTTTCCATGGGTAATAATATAATCAAACGTCAGGCGAACCCGCTCGATCTTTCCAAGGGCCGTATGGATCCACATGGGATCATCGTATTGAAGGGATAAATGGTATTTAACCCCCACTTCGATAATGGGGTAAATATGGCCCCCGGCCTCGATTTCCCGGTAGGGATACGCCGTATCCCGCATGAGGGTCGCCCGCCCCAGTTCGAAAAACCGAAAGTAGTTGGCATGGTAGACCAGACCGGACCGATCCGTGTCCGCATACAGCACACGGGTAGCGCATCGGTGCCAGATGCGCCCATCGGTTTCATCCCTTACATAGGGTTTATCAGCGTCCAGGGGTTGAGGAACAAAGGGTTTCGGCCTCATCTCATACCCCCTTAAACACAATGCAACAGTTGGTTCCCCCAAACCCGAAGGCGTTGGAGAGAAAGATTTCATGGGACATCTTTCGGGTTCTGTTGGGGACCACATCAACCCCTTCGAAAGCGGGATCGGGAATATGGTTGATGGTGGGTAAAATCACCCTTTGCTGCATGGCCTCGATGCTCAGTGCCCCCTCAATGGCCGCGGCTGCGCCCAGGGTGTGTCCAATCTGGCTTTTATTGGACGATACGGGCATTTTTTCAAGGTGTTTCTTAAAGACCCGTTTCAAGCACTCCACCTCCATGGAATCACCCCTGGGCGTCGAGGTACCGTGGGTGTTGACATACTGAATATCGGAAGGCGAAAGACCCGCGTCATCCACGGCCTCGCGCATGGCCCTCACCACCGTATCCGGGTTGGGACGGGTAAAATGATAGGCATCAGACGACCAACCGACCCCCAGAACTTCGGCTTTGGGCGTAAGGCCGTAGGTGGACAACATTTCTTCCGCCGCCAGAACCAGCACACCCGCCCCTTCGGAAAGCACAAATCCTTTTCGGTCTCTGCTGAAAGGCCTGGATGCGACACAAGGATCAGCATAGGCGCGGTCTTCCGGAAGAATCTTGATCGTAGCGTTCATGTTTTCGAATCCGTGAATGATCTCCGGTACAAGGCAGGTATCCACGCCTCCCGCCAGTACAAAATCGCAATCCCCATCCCGAATCATTCGAGCCCCCGTTCCAATGGCATAATTCCCGGAAGCGCAGGCGCCCTGAGGGGAAAAGACGGGACCCGTAAATTTCAGCAGCATCCCCGCCTTTCCCGACGGCAGATTGGCACACAGATTGGGCAACAGGTAGGGACTCACTTTCAAAGGCCCATTGTTGACATAATTGTCCATGGCCACACGGAATGCATCGGTACCGTTGAGGGCCGAACCGATCAGACAGGCGGTTCTGGGCGCCGTGTCCTGATCCATCTCAAGACCGGCATGCAACAGGGCCTCGCGACAGACGGCGACGGTGAGAAGGACAAAATCAGCGTTCCAGTTATAGACCTCTTTTGCATCCGCAAAATCGAGTTCGTTGGGATTCCAGCCCGGAATTTCCCCCACCACGTGGCTGAGGGCGTTTACCCGGCAGCGGGTCACTTTCCTGAAACCCGCCTCACCGTTGACCGCTCGTTTCCAGGTTTCAGGAAACGTCTTTCCCAGCGGGGTGGCCGCCCCGTAACCCGCCACAAAAACCCGTCTGTTGCTGGGCGCTTTCATACTTCCTCCAATGTAAGGGCGAAAAATCTTTCGCCCCTACTCAGACAATTTTTCGAAACACCACACATGAATTGCAGCCGCCGAATCCAAAGGCGTTTTTCAGTACAAATTCCTGGTTCAAAGGTCTCGCCCCTTCCGCCACGCAATCCAGTTCCATATGAGGATCCGGGGTGTAATTAATGGTGGGCGGTAACATCCCCTTTTTCATCCCCTCCATGGCCAATATGGCTTCAAGGGCGCTGGAAGCCCCCATGCAGTGGCCCGTAAGCGATTTATTGGCACAAACAGGCGGCATGTTGGGGCCAAACACCGCCTCCAGAGCATCAAATTCCACCTTGTCCCCCACCTTTGTGGACGTGGCATGAGCGTTGACGCAACTGATGTCAGACGGTTGCAAACCTGCGTCAAGAACGGCTTCCCACACGGCCCGGCGCACGGTTTCAAGGTTGGGCGCTACAAAATGTGTCGCATCGGAGGTCATGCTCCACCCGGCCAATTCAATATCATAGGGGAGTCCATGGGCATCCGCAAACCCCTTTGTGGCGAGAATAACACTCCCCGCACCTTCAGACACCACGAAACCCCTGCGATCAACGGAAAAAGGCCGGCTGGCCCGCCGGGGCGGCTCCGGCGATTCTCCCTCTTTGGGCGCATATGCGCCGTTCATGGTGTAAAATCCCGCCACAATCGGTTCCACCAGCGGAAAGTCCACGGCCCCGCAGATCACCAGATCGGACCGTCCCTGATCCAGCAGCATTTTCCCCACGATCATGGACGTCACCCCTGTGGCGCATGCCGTAATGGTGGACACAATCGGCCCGGTGGCGCCGGTCAGGATGGAGACCTTCCCTCCCACCATGTTGATACAGGCGTTGGGATTGGCAAAAGGATGGGGCATTCGGCCCTCGCCGATCATTCGCCGATCCGCCCTCAACACCGCATCCTGCCCACCCACGGCGGAGCTGAAGGTGACGGCCGTCCTCGGGGCCAATTCCGGGGTGATTTCCAGACCGCTTCTTTTAAGGGCCCGGTGCACCACCAGCATGGCATGTTTAAAAATGGGGGAAGTCCACTGGGCCAGGTTTCGGGGCGACAGAAAGGGATAGGGTGACGCGTCCCACCCGCCCACCTGCCCTGCGATGTGGACCGGAAAATCCTTCGGCAATGGGAAACGCGTCAGAGGACCGATACCGCTTTCACCCCGAAGCGCCCTTTCCCACTGGGTCTCCAGGTCCGTTCCAAGAGGAGACACGCAGTCGTAACCCAGAACAACGGCACGATCTACCATGGGATAAACTGGTAGAGTTTGGCAAACATTTCATACACTTCAATCCATCCCTTCAGGTCCTTTTCGGAACGGATGTGGCCGCGCTTGTTCACCATGACCCAGCTCATGTGAGCCGCCCCGTCTTTGCAGGTGGAACAGTCCCGGGTCTCGGAGGTGCAGCAGCGGTGCATGGTCTTGAGATCCGATGCCCAACGGATAAAGCCGATAAGGCGTTTGGGGGAGGGATTTCTTTTGTCCAGGGGCTCGGTGACGGAAGGGCACTCATCCCATCCAAATGGACGATCCAGCATTTTACCGCTCGTGATGACCTCATGGTAGTATTTTGATGAAATGACCGTATCCGGATAGGCATCCAGCATGTGGTCCATTTCACCCCGAATCTCTTTCAACTGTTCACCGGTCCAGAAAAACTGGTCCACCCCTTCGTCATTTGACAACAGCTGCATATGGACCTTCAGACCCGCATCCCTGATTTTTTTGACCAGCCGCTCTGTTTTACCGATCTGTTTGGGCGTAATGGTATAGAGGTAATAAGCGTGACGGTCGCCCGCATAATTTTTGCTGGATATGGAAAAGGTGTCCCTGCCTCGAAGGGTTTTTTCATCCGCTTCATCACCCCACAGTGAAATACCCACCATCATGTCCGGAAACCGGTCCCGCGGCACCTTGATGAGGCCGTTTGTGGCGCAAAAGGTGGGTAGCCGCTTGTAAAAAGCTTCTACCCGGTCGAGACAGAGGGTGGGCTCTCCACCGATCAATATGGCCAGATTGACGCCCCTCGCCATTTCTCCATGGATGAAAGCCTCCCATTTGGCGATATCCATCTCTTCCCGGGCCGCTTCATGCTCCCCGGAGGAGAAAAAAAAGCATCCCTTGCACCGAAGGTTGCAGCGGTTGGTCACATCGTAAATGGAACTTCTGATGTTCAGTTTTGAAATTCTTTTATATCGATTGTACCATTCTTCATTTAGAAGAGAACTGACGGTTATCATTTATGAAAAAACTCCTTTTTTGGACAGGTGTAAGGTTTTAGGCGCAAAGTATCAAACCTTGCACCTTAAACCTTATACCTTATGCCTAAAGTCCGAAACCAGGTGGCGCCACGAGATCGGAACACAAATTCTCCCCCTTCTCATACCCCATCACCCACACCGCAAGGTAGGTATCCACATAGTCGAGCCAGGATTTGAAAGCATCCGGATCGGTCCCGTGACGAAGCAGTTTTGCGGTTACGACCGCGCTCCCGGCCGCATAGTGCCGGCAGTCGGCGCAGTCCGTATCCGGGACGCAGCAAGCGGCATCACGGTTCCATGTGAGATCCGTGCGGTACTGCCTGAAGGAACGGCCCAACCCTTGGGCCTTTGACGGGTTCATTCTGGGATAGGGGCAGGCGTACAGGTCATGAAGGCTTAGGGTATGGGTATGGGCCACTATGTTATAGGGTGAAAAAAGGACCGTCTCGGGGTACTCGTTAAGCAGCTTTACCGTCATATCACGAACTTCTTTAAGGGATGCCGCCGTGTGCCGAAGCGGGCCTGCATAGCCCACGGGCGCTGAAAACATATTGAACGTGAGCTTGCAATTCTTTTTCGCAAGTCTCTCCAGAACCGCTTCAGCATCCGTGATATTATCTCGGGTGAAGGTATAGACAAAAACCGCTCTTTCGTCGCCTTCATAGTTGATGATCTGCTCTTGCAGCATATTTTTTCGATGGCGAATCCGCGCGCTCGTTTCGTCATTACCCCAGACGGAGATATGAATTTTGTATCTCACCGACTCCGGTATTTTCTTCAACCCATTGCTTGCGATGGCCCCCAGCGGAATTGCCTCATGGCAGACCTCACAGAGATCCGGCACCAGAGACGGTTCGGCCCCGGCCAGCACCACATAGGTAATGCCCCGCTCTTTCTCCGCTTTCATGAGTTGCCGCCATTTTTCAGGGTCTCCGTTCTCCTGAGCGAACTGTTTCTCCCCCTCATAATAATAGCAGCCGTTGCATCGAATATTGCAGCGATGGGTCATATCGTAGGTCGACTCCCGAAGAAAAAAATACTTCCGTACCTTTTCCCATCGGTTTTTTGTTTCAGGGTCATCCAGAAGGTCTTTAAACCGATATTCGGACTTCTCGGGCTGATTGTGAGATGCATCTTGAGTGTTATGGTGTGAACTCAAATTCCTTACCCCAATGATCATTTCCCATCACAAAATGGGCTTTTTCTTGAAGAAAGCGCATGAAAAAATTCTTAGAGATATACCACTTTCCGTCATAAATTAAAAGCGCATTCAAAACGTCCCAGCAATTCTAATTTTAGCGTTGGCATCGATAGCGCAGTATGCCGAACGAATATACAACGAATACCTGTTGACAAGCCTTTTGATATTCGCTAGGCTTCCGTATCTTTTGTTGCCGTCATCAACCCATTGCAACCCACGCACTCTAAATTAAGGAGATGAGCCATGCCTAAAGAAGTTCAAATGTCAATCAAAATGGAATCTGAATTGCGGGACAGATTTATGATGGCAGCGTCCGCCATGCACCGTCCGGCAGCACAGATCGTCCGCGAATTGATGCGCGCCTTCATTTCCCGACAGGAATTGCCGAACACTGATACCATAGAAGCTATTGAAGCCGTAGAACGTGGTGAAGTGACCACGTACGACAGCACGGCAGACCTGTATGAAAAGCTTGGCATCTGATGAAACAGCGCAAGGTGCACACCTCCCACAAATTCGATAAGGATGCGGCTTTGGCCGTGCGCCGTGGGAAAGATACCGCAAAGTTGAGGGAAGCCATAGATCTATTGATAAGCGATCTGCCATTACCGGATCAGTTGAAAGATCATCCCCTTAAAGGACCCTTGAAAAGCTATCGAGACCTGCATATCGAACCTTATTGGTTGTTGATATACAAGCGTGATGAGAAAAACCTCTGGCTTGTTCGCACGGGCGCACATTCGGACCTGTTTGGTTGAGCTTTTCAACTGACATCACCATTCAGCCACATCGATCAATCCTATCCCAACTGAAATTGTCCATATTCCCAAAGATTGGCCATCACATGGGCCGCACGCTCAGGCGTTGAGAAGTTGACCAGGGCCTTTGCATTTTCGAGGTGCTCGATTTTATCATCCCAGATGCCCGGGGGTGACAGAATACAACTCACCACGGGTTTTTTTTGTGCCCATTCAGTGAGAAGCCCACCAATACCCGCGAGAGCCTCCACATTGGCGGAAGCAAACATCATCAAAAACAAAATGCCGTGAACCCTTTCATCCTCCATGACCGCTTGAACGATTCCCTTGATGGCCTCTGAATCGTACCAGGCCGGGCCCATGTCCACCGGGTTGGTTCGAAGGGCCAGAGGCGGCAGCAGTTCGTTGATGCGGTTTTGGGTTTTCATGGAAAAACAAACAATTTCAAGCCCCCTTTGTTCACACACATCGCAGGCCGCCATTGAAGGACCCGCCTGGCCGGACAGGAGCGCTACGCCGGGACCCACGGGGATGGGACAAGCCGCCAGAGCCTTGGCAGTGTCCAGCAAGGCCTGGTTGCTGTCAACGCTCAGAATCCCCGCCTGTTTGAAGGCGTGGGTGTAAATCTCGTGCCGGCCTGCCAGAGACCCGGTGTGGGAGCGGGCGGCGGCATCTCCCACCGCTCCGCTGCCGGTCTTGTACGCCACTATGGGTTTTTTCCCTCTGTGTCGTTTTGCGGCAGCCAGCAGATTCTTTGGAACGTCCATGCCCTCCACGTAAAGGGCAATGGTTCGAGTATCCGGATCCTCCATCAGATAGTCCACCATTTCGGCGAAATCCACATTCAGCCGGTTGCCCAAGCCCACGATTTTGGAAAAACCCACCCTCTCCCGCATGGCCAGAAACCCCAGCAGATGAGAGATACCGCCGCTCTGGCTCACCAGGGCGATGTTTCCTTTTTTTGCCAAAGAAAACTCGGGGGTAAAGGATGCATTCAGGTTAGCACGGAGGTTCACCATACCGAAGGTATTGGGACCGATGACCGGAATTTTCGCCTCAAGAACAATTTTCGCGATCTCATCATGCAAATGGGCACCTGCCGGATCGTCGATCTCCTTGAAACCGGCGGTTATGAGTACAATCCCCTTCACATTTTCTGCTGCACATTCTTTGAAAACGGCTGCAACCCTTTTTGCGGGCACCACCACAATGACCAGATCGATTGGGATACCGGATGCCGATACGGACGGCCGGGCCTTTAAGCCGAAGATCTTTTCCGCTCCTGGATTGACCGGCACAACGGTCCCTCCGTAACCGCCTTTCACCAGGCTTTTCATGACATGGAATCCCAGTTTGGAAGGATTGTCGGAAGCGCCGATTACGGCCACTGATTTCGGATTAAAGAGAGAATTCATTACACTGGCTCCTTTTCTTAATATTCGTTATCCGCTTTCATACTGCCCGCTGACAACTGCATCCTGCACCCTCAATCCACCACAACTATATCTCTCCCCTTTCCCGCGCTTTTGGAAAACTCAACACAAAAGTGCTCCCCCTCATTTCCCAGGCTTTCACCTGAATCCGCCCGCCATGGTTTCTCACAATCTCCCGGCTGATGCATAACCCCAGGCCTGCGCCTTTCCCCGCCGCCTTGCCGGTAAAAAAGGGCTCGAAGATACGGTCCTGAATCTCCGGCGGAACCCCGATGCCCGTATCCGATACGGAAACTTTGACCCGGTTCTCTTCCGTATAGGATCGAATGACAATGAGACGCCCTTCAATGCCGTCGTCATCGTCTTTGGCGGCCGTAATGGCATCCGCCGCATTGGTCAGAAGATTGTACATGACTTGCTCCAGGCGATTGGCCTGTCCGAAAATGAGCGGTAGCGCCTGCTCTAAATCCAGGGTCACCCGAATATTGTCAAGCAATAGCTGATGCTCGATAATGGTCAGGGTTTTTTGAATCACATCATTTAACTGAACCTTTTCTTTCTGAAAGCCCCGTTTTTCCTCAAACTCGGTGAGGCGATTGATGATGATGGCCGCACGGTCCACCTGGCCGCTGATTTCCGTTGCCACCTGCAGCATGCGGTCATCGGAAATTTTCTGCTTTTTCTGAGCCATCATCTTCAAGAACTCACTCCCCACCTTGATGGCATTAAGCGGCTGGTTCAGCTCATGGGCCACCCCTTGGGAGATACCGCCCATGGTGGGCATGAGGCGCAGCAAGTCCCAAGCGGTTACCAGTTCCACATGAAGCATGACCGATGGCAGGATAAGCAAGGCCCCCGCCAATGATGCCACCATGGTGGCCACCATCAAAAGACCGAACACCGCCGTCGGTTTGAAATGGGAAAAAATCAGAACGGAAAATCCCAGGCTGATGGCCAGGGTCGTAAAAATAATCGGTCTGCCCACACCGTAAATGGTGTCACGTAGCGCCCGGTCTTTATCCAGATCCTTTTTGAATTCGTAATTGTACCGCACCAGATAATGAATGGTATCGTCAACCGCCAGGCCGATGGCAATACTGGCAATCAGGCTGGTGGCCACGGAAAGCTCGATTCCAAGCCAGCCCATGAGGCCGAAACTGATCACAATGGGAAAAAGATTGGGAACCATGGCCATAAAGCCCACTTTGGCGGAAAGAAATAAGAGGGACATGGCGGCAATGATGAGCAGCAGGGTGAGAGAGAGGCTTTTCACCAGCCCCTCGGTGAGCATTTGACTGCTTTGAGAGATGACGATCCCGAAACCGGTCACATGGACATCAAATTGCGCTTCATCGTTATCTTTCAGAAAATCGTTGATCTTTTGTTTTAACGCCAGGAAATCCCTTGAACCGGAAATATGGGTTCGAAGCAGAATATTGGCCTGTTTCATATCCGGGTCCATGAAACGCTGAAACATCTCCTGCCCCAACATGGTCTTGTAGCTGTTGATGAGCATGCGGACCTCAAACCCCTCCTCGGGCAGTGCATAAGCCTCCTTTTTGTACTGATTGGAGGCATAGTTCACCAACTTTAAAAAATCAGCCAGGGATACGGTTTTGTCCACGCCGTTCAGGCCATCTAAGAACTCCTGGATTTTGGCGATCTGCTTCAGGTGGGCCGGATCCTCAAAATATCCTTCCGTTCGGGCATTCAATACCACGTTCACCGGGAAACTGCCGGACGTCTCCTTGGCAATATCTTCAAAGTCGCGGCTGATCGGCGTGTTTTTCTTGAAAAATCCAACGGGGTTTGTTTCTACGTGGATCATAAGGATGCCGGAAAGGGCAATGACACTGACTATCGATATGCCTAGCAGCACCCATTTACGCCGCTTGATATTGAGATAGATGATCTTTTCAAGAAAAAAGTTGATGGGACCGCCCACATCCATGGGCTTCCCCGGAGCCTTCCCCGGCAGGCGCAGAACGGCAAGGGCAGCCGGAACGGCATAGAGCAGCATCACCAGCATGCTCAAGAGACCCAGGCAGGAAAAAAGAGCGAAGGATTGAATACTGTGAATCTGATTCAACATGAGAGAACCGAGACCGATGATGGTGGTAATCACCGCCAGGGCCGTGGGGAAGCGCACATGGATAAAACATCCGTAAACGGCTTCTTTTGAAGAAGCGGCAACTTCCGCTTCAGCACGGTAAGCTGAAAGGATATACATGCAGTAGGCCGTACCCACGGCGATGAGAAAAATGGGCACAATCATGGTCAGGAGCGATAGCGGAGTGCCGGTCCAGGCCATCAAGCCGAAGGTCCAGATCAGGGCAAAAAGGACTGAACCGGCGGGTATGAGCACCGATCGCACGTCCCTGAAAAGACAGAGCAATACCAGTGCCATGATCGCAAAGGTGATGGGGGGCAGTTTGAGGAAATCACTTTGCGTATAGAGGGCCAGGGCCTGTGAAACCAGGGGCATGCCGATCTGGTAAAGGGAAAGGGTGTTGTCCTCTCCTGTTAAAAGCGCTTCGATGGCCTCGATAATCGGTGTCTTATCGGGCACATCATCCAGGATGACGGAGATTACGGTGGTTTTCTGATCTTCGGAGAGAAAATTCCGGTTGAAAAGGGCAATGGGGCCGATGATATCCCTGAACTCTTCGGGTGTCCAGCGCCCCGTGAGATCCATATCCCCTTTGATCCCCGGCAGGCTCAAAACCCGTCTGACCCCCGGAATTTTTGAAATGGCTTTTGAAAGGGCACCCAAGCGCTTAAATGTTTGCGGGGCGAAGACATTGTTCGTCTTGGCCACCACCAAAATCATTTCCTCGCTGCCGAACATCTTTTTGAACTGGCGGTAATAAACGCTTTCCGGAAGGTCTTCGATGGCCAGATCGTAAATGGAGGTCTGAAATCGCAGCTCCGGCAGTCGGGTGGCGAATAGAATCGTGATGAGACCGATGAGCGTCAGGATCAGGACAGGATGCCTGATCAGAAAGCGAAGCCGACGTCCGGAATTGAGCAACCCCATTACCCCTGCCATGAAACGCCCCGCCTTTTAAAGGTCTAACCCATTTTCGAGGATCCGCTCGGCTTTTTCAAGAGCCGCATCAAGCGCTTCTTTCTGAACCGGTTTATGGATGAAATCCGTTGCTTTCAGATCGAGTGCCCGCTTTGCCAATTCTTTGTCCCCATGTCCGGTAATAACAATCACCACCGCTTCGGGCGAAATCGTTTTAATCCGTTTCAACACTTCGAAACCGTCGATCCCCGGCATTTTGATATCCGTGAACACAATGGATGGGTGTTCCGCCTTAAACACCTCAATGCCCTCCTCGCCTTTTTCGGCGGTCAGGACTTCAAAACCGTAAGCCTCCAGAAACAGCTCAAACATGGCCAGGGTCGGTTTTTCGTCATCAATAATCAAGACCTTGCGTGTCAAATTGAGTTCTCCTTCAAATTATGCCGGTACGTGCGGCAACAATACAACGAATGTGGTGCCGATTCCCGATCCACTGTGCACCCGAATCTCACCCCCATGCTCCACCACGATTTCATAAACAATGGCCAGTCCGAGGCCCATCCCTTTCCCCACTTCCTTGGTAGTAAAAAAAGGCTCAAAAATCTTGTCCAGTGTATCTCCGGATATGCCGGCGCCCGTATCCGAAACCGCTATGGCCACCTGCCCTTTTTCCGAAAAAAAAGAGCGGATGCTGATGTGGCTCCCCGCATTCGGGTGCAATCCTTCACGATTCTGAACAATGGCATCGCGGGCATTGCTTAACAGATTGAAAAAAACCTGTTCCAGGCGGTTTTTACTGGCGAGGACCCGCGGAATATTTTCCCCCGGAAAAAACCGCACATCAATATTCTGCAATTTTAACTGTTGGCCGAAAATCTTGACCACATTTTCAATGGGAGCGTTTATGGGCACCGTTTCCCGGTTGAAATCCGCTTTTCTGGCGAAATCCCGAAGCCGGGTGATGATTTCAGATGCTCGGCTCACTTGAGCGCTCACCTCTTTGGCCACTTGTGCCAGTTTCTCCGGTGATATGACCCTCCCTTTTTCCAGCATCAAAATCAGAAAATCGTTTCCCATTTTGATGGCGTTCAGGGGCTGATTGAGCTCGTGGGCA
The DNA here is from genome assembly GCA_963663335.2 of Desulfatiglandales bacterium. Classification (GTDB taxonomy): domain Bacteria; phylum Desulfobacterota; class DSM-4660; order Desulfatiglandales; family Desulfatiglandaceae; genus NaphS2. The sequence goes on from CAXXLN010000003.1 coordinate 1,843,296, forward strand.
ATGCCCGCGGACATTTCCCCAAGGCTTTTCATTTTACTGGCCTGAATCAGTTGAGCGTCCTTTTCCATGCTTTCCGTCACGTCATTGGTGGCGAGGATGATGACCTCACGCCCCTGATACAAGCCTGGACAAGCCCGCACGTTCACATAAAAGGGCACATTTCCCTTCCGGTAATGCCGTGACCTTGAGCTCATTACACACACGTTGGTCATATTTTTTTCAGCCGGGGTCTCATCTTTCTCATTTTCATATTCAAAAGTTCCCAGATCATTAAACGATCGGCCGATCAATTCCCCCCGGTCATAACCGTAGGCTTCCGCTGCCGCCGGATTGGCATCCAGTATGATAAATTTGTTGCGGCTGACCACAAAAACCGGGTTGGGGCCGCTGTCGAAAAGATAGCGGTATTTCCGTTCGCTCTCCCTGAGCTGCTCCCTGGAGGCCCGAATGGAGGCAGTCATGTGATTAAAGGCATGAGAGAGTTGTTCAATCTCATCGTCCCGATATCCTTTATCCCAGTCGGCCGGTTCCGTATCCAGATTGCCCCGACTGATTTCCTCCGCTCTTCGAATCAGTTCACCCATGGGTCGCGTGATATATCCGGAAAGCCAGTGGGCAACGCCGAAAAAGATGATGATAATGACAGAGATAAATCCCAGGAATGTGATACGGAGCCGAGAGACAATCTCATCAATATACCCCTTGCTCAACCCCACGTGCACAACGCCGATTTGGGAGCCACCATCTTTTACGGGATACGTGATGTCATAAGCGGATTCATCGCCAAAACAAAGCGTTTGGGGGCCATATGTTCCACCGGTATTCAACCGTCCGTCCTGAAGCATGCTTTTGGGAAAATCGCTTGAAAAAGTATGGCCCAGCAGGTTTCCCTTTAGATCCACAACGAACATGTAGGAAATGAGCGATTCGCGGTTTCCAAGCCGTGAAGCATCAAAAAGGATTCGGTCCAATACTTCTCGGTTCCTCGCGAGAACGGGAATTCTGCTCTCGTCTGCAACGCTTTCGGCAATGCCCACCCCCCGCTGTTCCATCCGTGTGATGAGGCTTGACACCAGCACCCATCGGGCGACCAGGGCAATGCCCACGCTCACCAGAAGAATCACGGCCACGGACGCAAAAAAAATCTTGTTCTTGTGGCTTAAACGGTCGAGCAGAAGCATAAAACCCTCAAGGCGTAGTCCGTTCCAACTCTTTTGCCGCCATCTCGCTTAGAATAAATTTCTGAACTTTTCCACTGCGCGTCATGGGAAATTCACGTACAATTTTAAAATAGCGCGGCCGCATTCCCTCCGCCATATGAGCATTGGAAAACACCGCCAGATCCCGCTCATTCAGCCGGCTCTTTTCTTTCAGCTTGACCCAGGCCACCACCTCCTGCCCTTTTTCAGGATGAGGAACACCAAAAACCTGCACTTCCGAAACATCCGGGTGCCGATACAACGATTCCTCCACTTCAACGGGATAAATTTCCGTTTTATCCCTAATGATAACGTCTTTCAAACGACCGGTGATCTTGAAGTACCCATTTTCGTCCATTTCCCCCAGGTCTCCCGAATGGAACCATCCCTCCCGGTCGATGGCGGCGGCCGTAGCCCCCGGCATGCGGTAATATTCTTTCATGAGATATCCCCGGGTACAGAGTTCTCCCTGGGTATTGGGAGGAAAATCATTACCTGTCCGAGGGTCGACGATTTTCACTTCATTACAGGCTAACGTCGTTCCGATGGTTCCCACGCGCAGGGAAAGTGGATCATCGGGGTGGGTCATGGTGATCCACGAAGAGGTTTCCGTAATACCGTAGGCCACCGTGAGGTCGGATACCCCGACATCTTCCACCAGCCGTTTCATCAATTCCATGGGACAGGGGGCGCCGCCCACAATGCCGGTGCGCACCGTATTCCAATGGGCTTTATCAAATAACGAGTGCTCCAAAAGGCCGATGAACATGGCGGGAGACCCGTAGATGGCCGTACACGCTTCACTTTTAACCGTACGAAGAACTTCGACCGGGTCAAATTTTGCGGAAGGCATGACCAGGGCCGCACCGCGGATGAGACCCGAAAGCGCGATGCACGTATTGCCGAACATGTGAAAAAGCGGGAAAAAGAGACAGAGACGATCCGCCCGGGTGATCCTTTGCCGCTCGGTGGAACAGAGGGACTTGTTAACCAACCCCAGGTGATCCACCACAACCCCTTTCGGTATGCCCGTGGTGCCGGAGGTGTACATGATGGCCACTGGATCCTCGGGGCGAACAGCATCCGCCATTCGCTGAATTTCTTGAACGCTCACTGTTTCCCCTCTGCGTATCATTTCCGGCCAGGGGATCCCCACGTCTTCGGGTCCGGGGGACATCACAATGACATGTTCCAACGAAGGAATTTTCATTGAAACGATCCCTTCCGCCAACTCACCGGATACCATCAAGACCGCGCATTCCGCCTGCTCCAGGATGTATTTCAAATCTTCCGGACCGGCCCCCGGATCAACAGGGACAAAAACGGCACCTATTTTTGCAATGGCCAACATGGAAATGAGCCATTCCGGAATATTGGTCGCCCATATGGCCACGCGATCGCCCTGTTTGACCCCCAGTGCTGCCACGCCGAGGGCAACCCGCGCCACTTGCCATGAGAGCAATTGATAGGTATACCGGGTTCCCTTCTCAATATGAACCAGCGCGTCGCGCTCAGGATACCGTCGTGCTATTTTTTCAAGCATCCCGCCGATGGTATCATTTGCCATTTCCATGGAATCCCCTTTTTGAGGAATAAGGTGTAAGGCATAAGGTGTTCGGTATTCACCCGAGCTGAGTTAACACCTTAAACCCTATACCTTAAACCTGACACCTAATGACTCCTTCATTTAATCCGAGCGCGATTGAAGGTCAACTTTTTTTCTCTTTCCGTTCACCAGGTCTATGATGGTCACTTCCGGAGGCGACAGCACTCGCATGGGCGGTCCCCAGGTCCCTGAACCCCGGCTGACGTATAGAGCAGCACCGTCAGCCAGTTTCAGCAGGCCCGCATCGACGGGAAACAGCATTTTGATAATCATGCTGAACGGAAAAATCTGCCCTTTATGGGTATGCCCGGATAACTGCAGGTCAAACAGGCCCTTGGATGCATCATTTAGAAGGGGTCGGTGTTTTAAAACCAGCACAAACCGATCTCTCGGTATTCTTGAAAGCAATTGATGTTCAAAGAAGCCTCCATGAAGATCAGAGCGGTTTGCCGTGAGATCATCCATACCTGCAATCACCAGAATGCCGGGAATATCAAAGGTCTTGTTGCTCAAAAGGACAAATCCGGCGGTCTTACAGAATTTTCGCGCTTTGTCAATTCCCACGTAATATTCATGGTTTCCGTTAACCGCAAACTTGCCGTAGGGCGGTTTTATTTCTTGAAATTCCTCTCCGAGTTCCTTGATACCGTCAACCTGCCCATCCAGAAGATCTCCCGTGGAAACCAGGATATCCGGTTTTGCAGACCGCACAACATCCAAAATGCGTGAAAGCCCTTTCTTTCCCATGATCAATCCCAGATGAACATCGGAAATCTGAACAATCCTTAATCGACCCAACTTTTTTGGAATTTCGGGCGATACAACGACCACATGTTCCGTTCGAATCGATCCGCCTTCAACCAACCCGTAGATGCCTGCCATGATGGAAGCGAAAAACGCCAAAACGAAGAATGCCTTTGACGGTAACATCCACTTGGAAAAGGGTCCCCCCAGCGTGTGGGCGCCCACGTAAATCAGCAGGTGGTAGAGGTCCAGCACAGCAGCCGCGGCCACAAACAGGAACAGAAAGCCCATCCAGGTGTAACCCACATAGGCCAGTACCCGGGCTAGTGACTCCATCCCCTGCCGCTCAGCCACCCGGACCAGGATGGGGCAAACCACCATGAACACCATGAAGAGCGCCAGGGGCAGAATCAATCCTTTATGGAATCCGAACGTCCGCCCGGTCTTCATGAGCGCATAAAAATGAAGGGACCCATAGAGGGTCATAAAGACGCTTAGAAAAACAACCATTCGCAATGCAGGATACCTCTTTGAAAAATTTAGTCATAAGAGCAGCTTTTCATCTCCGGGTCAATGAACATCTCGAATCTTCTCTCAAATTTTGTGATAAATATTCAAACGAATTCCTGCAACAGGATAAGCGAATTTTTCTTTCATATCGCAGTATTGTCTTCCTTGACTATAGTTCACCAATTATTTATATGCGTGAGGTTCAGTCACGAAGATTCTCCCGGATAGGGTATGCGTAAAATTGAGAGGAGGGTTAGATGAGAGCACCGAAACCGAGAAGTAATATCAAGGGAATTACCTTGTCACGAGCGGAACTGCGGAGCTTAATCGAATCGGAGCCGCACAACCAACTGAGTAAAAACCTTTGTCTGCAAATGGCCGATTTCGACTATTCCCTTCCGAGTTTTAAAGTCGCCAAAAAAATCATTGACAACAGTAAAATGAAAGAATTTGTTGGCCCTTTTGATGCCAAAACCCGTGGGGAACGCTTCGACTGCCATGATTTTTCTCTCCTTTTGAAAGCGGGTAAAGCGTAACTCGAAATAGACCAACACCGCCCGCCGCTACGCCGATCGTTTGGAAGAAGCGGAGCAAAATGAAAAAGAAGAATCCATAGAAAGCAAGTACGGTGATTCTTACACTTTAATAACCTTAGAGGCGAAAAACCTTTGTTTCTGTCAGGATCGACTCTAGAGAAAACCGAATTGTAGATCAAGAGAAAAGGAACCGCAATATGTGTTGTGGTTGTCTGGAAGGAGCAACCTGCATTTCCAGAGGGATTTGGAATGTTGACAACCACTTAGAATCAGATCATTGTAGTCTAATCTGGATATGGGTGAACGTTCAATTCTCAGGCATTCTATTTATAAATCGAAATCATCCAGGGACTTTCAACCTTTTTGAGATCTGATTCAAACGCCCTGAATATCGACCCATTTCCCAACTGACAGGAATGATTTATTGTTTGGCAAGTGCCCAATCATCATAGGCAGAGAGGGGGGGGTGGGTTGAAACCTCTAACTTCGATATCTCGTGAATATGACTTGATCCTAAACCACTTCCAGATGTCGGGCATGATGATCTCATGTTTATCCTCAACCAATTCATATTGGAAAGCCTTTTCAATAGCCAAAGCAATCTTTTGACATAGCATTTCCACAAATGTAACAATTTCCTTTGTAAGCTCGTATCCTTCAGGATAATAAATCCTAAGAACCCCAACCATGTTTCCATTTACAGAAAGAGGACTAGATAGGACAGTACCGATGCCCTCTTGTTTGGCAGATTCCGGATACTGAGTACAGGGATCTGTAGCTGCGTCAGATATTAGAAGAGTTCTCCTCTCCAGTGTATCAATAATACTTTTACCCGTAAGATGAGAGGTCTTGGAGAGGTAATTGCCGCTTAGTCCGAAACTCGCAGTTGATTTCAATTCACCGTTCCCTTTTTCCAGGATAGAAAGGCTTATCCCTTTAACCCCTAGGAAAGATGTCGTCTTTTCAACGATCAGGGTTGAAATTCTCTGAAAGTTGACCGTAGAGTTGATGGTATTATCTATTTCCCGAAGGGCAGATAAATATTTTCCGTTTAATTTTTCCATGATTTCAAATCCTTTCTGGCAATGGAAGGCATTATGGAGATCGCTGTCAAAGATGCTCCTGCGCTGGACTAATTGTCACTTGACGGGATAGCAGGGCTATGAAAACTCAGAATTCAAACGGTATTAATAATAAACCTCTCTGTGGGGCGGTGGATTGGTGGTTATGCTTTTCGGCAGAAAAATCTTCAGGAAAAGACTCAAAATGCCATTCCGCTCTTTCAGAACACGCTCATCGCTTTCTTCACATTCAGATTTCACGCTCCGTTCAGTGTTGGGAACAACAATATTCCTGTCTTCAACGTTCGTAAAAAGATCCATTTCTTTGTTTTGAGCCAAAACACTTTGGCAGGTCATGATTGAATTTTCCATGCAATCCCCCCCATTTCTATTGGGTGATCTATTAGACCCCCCCCAATATTTAAGAAATATAAAGTTTGGACCTAAAGTTAGAATTCCTTAGAGCAAACGCCGTGCCAGCAATTCGCAGAGCTTAGGATTCTGCCTATCTTGTTGTAATTAAATATTAAAACAGAAGAAAGCCTTTTGGGGATGGCGTGGGGGAAGTGTGACGTGACACACATATTGTGCCAAGCACATTGTGCCACGTCACAGTTAGTGCTTATCCATTAGCGGTTCAATGGCAACTGTCACAATTGATATTTTTTGACCCGACGATACAACGTCCGTCGGCTGATGCCAAGAATCTCAGCTGCCCGGGTTTTATTCCCGTGAGCCTGCTCGATCGCTTTCAGCAGGGTTTCCTTATCGTCCGGCAAGGTTTTGGTTAATGGCGGGGTTTTATTCAACGGGATCTGAAAGGATTGTGCATAAGATAGATCGTAGTCAGGAAAATCAGCCGGGAGATCATTTACCACGATGGTTCTGTTTTTACACAGAATACAGCTATGTTCCAGCATATTTCGAAGTTCGCGGACATTACCGGGCCAATGATAGCTCATTAAGAGGCGAAGCACCTCCGAAGAGACCCCCTCAATTTTTTTACCCAGCTCCTCGTTGAATATATCCAAAAAATGGCGAATCAACAAAGGGATGTCTTCCTTACGTTCTCGCACCGAAGGTAACTTAATCTCTACAACTTTCAGGCGGTAATAGAGGTCCTGGCGAAAACCGCCCTGTTTGACCCGTTCCAGCAAGTTTTGATTCGTGGCTGCCAGAACACGAGCACTCATGGAAAGGGTGGTTGTATCTCCCAGGCGTTCGAACTCGCGCTCCTGGAGAACGCGCAACAACCGTTTTTGAAAATTCAATGAGACATCCCCGATTTCATCCAGAAGAATGACGCCATCGGCTGCTTTCTGAAACCGGCCGATCTTGTCCTTATCAGCCCCGGTAAATGCCCCCTTCACATGACCAAACAGCTCGCTTTCCAGTACACTTTCCGACAGGGCAGCGCAGTTGACCTTGATAAATGGTTTATTCCGCCGCTGACTGCTGGTGTGGAGTGCTTCCGCCACCAATTCCTTACCGGTGCCGCTTTCACCGGTAATCAACACCGTGGCGGGCACATCGACCAAATCCTGAATAAGGGCGTAAATTGCCTGCATGGAATCGCTTTTGCCGATAATTTTTCCGAAGCGATACCTCCGTTTGATGTCACCTTTTAAGTCCGCAAGGGCCTGCCGGCTCCGATTCAACTCTACGGTCTGCCTTTCCACCTTGTTTTCGAGTTGTTGCTTGTATTTGTTCAACTCGGCTTCAACCATTTTGCGATGATCGATTTCCCGTTCGAGTTTGATATTGGTTTTCAATAATTTTTCGGTCTGTTTCTCTAGATTTTCAAAAAGCCGGGCATTTTCAATGGCAACAGCGGCGGTGCCGGCCAAAGCTTCGAGTAAGGTTTGCTGGGAGGTGTTGAAACGATTCGGCCGCATATCGACCATTTGAATGGCCCCAATGATATTACCCCTTGCCCGCAATGGAACACTGAGGATGGATCTGTGTTCGATCTCCATTTTTCCATCTACGCCACTATGATAACGACAATCCTCACGTGTATCGGGAACAATGACACTCTGTCCTGAAGCGCACACCCACCCGGCAATACCGCTTTTGGGTTTCAGATGATAGCTGCGAACTTTTTCTACCTGAACCCCGGCAGCCTGTCGGCAGATAACATCGCCGCTTTCTTTGTCCACCAGCCAGATTGAAGCGCCAGTAACATTCAGCAGGTTTCGGACTTCGTTTAGCAAAACGGTAAGAAGCTGATCTATATCGAGGATGGAATTCAAGGTTTGTCCCATCCTGCTGATCAATTCCAGTTCCTTGTTTTGCCAGTACCGTATCTCACGCTCTTCAATATGCGGATCGTTTTCCATCCACTCACACTTTTGTGCCGGATTCATTTGATCCAGCCTTTTCGTCATCGAAGCATCATTTCAGAAAACGCTATTTATATCCAGACTTTTCCAGGGTGACGCCAACACCGTAAAATCCGGGTTGCTTGAGGGGCACTTTCAAAGCGCATGGTATTGATTTTTGATTTCGATCCGAACATCCATATCACCCCACCATGACACTTTGTTTAATCCAGCGCTTTTTCTTTGCCCCATTTGTTTGACGAGCGTTTTCCTTATACCATAACGATCTCCATCCAAAAAGGTCAATAGTAGATTAGAACCTCAAAATATGGTTAAGCATCTTAAGGAGAGAAAGCCCATAGCTTCCATAGCACTCACTAAGCTGGGCTATGCGCGCAACCCAAAAGGATAGACTTCAGGAGACAGGGGCGGAATTCAGAATCTAAAAAGGCGCTATCCCTCTACTCTGGATCCTCGGTTCTTCCTAAAACTCACCATAGGGCTTTTTGTAAATAAACTTTCTTGCTTTTTGTGACAGAAAGCTAGAAAATATTAAAATTATTCAGTATATGCTTATAAGAAAACAATCTTTTTTCTTATGGAAAAGGCATTGACATCGTGCAGAATTGATTTTACAGTGAAAATTCAACCGAAGGATCAAACCGAAAAGTAAGGATGGGGGGGGATGTCTTGTCAGTTTCTCCCCGTGTTAAGCGTTTGGCTGCTAGTTATTTCAAAATTGGATTCCAAATCACTAGGAGGCTTACGATGACTTATACAGTCTATAGGGTGTTGGCAGGAGATACGCTCAGCAAGATTTCGCATTTGCATGGCTTAAGCCTAGAGGAATTACTTGAAATCAACCCACAAATTGAAAACGCTGATTCAATCCAGGTAGGTGAACCGATAAACGTACCTGTAAAGAACGCTGCTGAAATTGAATTTGGTGAGGACATTCCCCCTTGGTATGCAATAGCCAAACAGGAAATGGGGGCTGGAGTCCAGGAAGTGCCGGGGGCAACACATAACCTAAGAATAATTGAATATCACCAAGCCACCTCGCTAAAGGCCACTGATGATGAAACTCCATGGTGCTCGAGCTTTGTCAACTGGTGTATGCAACAAGTCGGAATAGAAGGCACAAAATCTGCGGCAGCAAGATCTTGGCTAACGTGGGGGGTAACGCTTGATCAACCCAAAGAAGGATGTGTTGTGGTGATCAGGAGGGGCAAAAGCTCATGGCAGGGACATGTAGGATTCTTTGCCGGCATTACTGGAAAGCACATCCTCATTTTGGGTGGGAATCAAGGTAATGAGGTGAATCTCTCGTCTTACAGTGAGAATAACCTGCTCGGTTATCGATGGAATGCTTAAACGCCTAACGAATCAAGAAATCAAAGGGTTAAGAGAGAAAAGCCGGGAGAAAAAGGTTGTACCGAAAGAGAAGAGGCAAAAGAGCGGTCCATTTCAAAAAAAGCCTTCTCCAAGGTCCGAGCAGGTTAAGAAACTCTCATTTTAACACCTTTTATGGGCACTTTGTCATCTATTCCAAAAAGGCCTTCATAATATCAAATCACTAGCAATGCTTTCCGGGTCAGGTTCAACCAATATTTCATGTTCATTTCATTAAATAAACCCTCAGCCTTTTTCAAAGCTTCAGTTGTTTTTTTTATGTTTCCATTAAGGGCATAGGATTGTCCCAAAAGAAAATGACCGATAGTGGACCAGGGTAATATTTCTCGTTCGTTCAATATTTCGATCCCTTCACGAATGAAAGCCTCTGCTTCTTCAACCGTGGTCCCTGTTTTTTTTAATTGAATCAATATATTCCCCAAAAAAGTCTTTGAAACTCCTTCAACCCATTTTTCACCGTATTTTACCGAAAGTTTCAAGGCGTTTTCCAAAAAATATTCGGCTCGGCTCAGCTCTTTTGAGCTGTAAGAAACCAGACCCAATGCCAGGAGATGAAAAGAAAGATAGTAGGGGATATTTAACTCTTTTTGAAATTTTATTCCTTTTGATATCCATTTTTTTGCAGACTTCAAATCTCCTAAGAAGAAATACCCCATGCCCAAGCCGGTCCATCCAAGACCAATCCATAAAACGACTTTTCCTTCTTCACTATATCGAATGCATTTATTAAAATGTTCTATGCTTTTTTTCCCTTCCCCTGAATGCACATAAAGATACCCACAAAGAAAATGGATATATGCCAGATCATGATAATTTTCGGGATTCTGCCTTAAACTTAAGGTCTTTTCAGCCCATTTTTCCGCTTCAACGAAATCCCCAAGCCACCCATGACTGTGAGCGAGGAGAGCTTTGAGAACTGGCAGAACCGATAGTTCTCTTGTAGGGAAATCCGGTTTACGCTCCTGTTGTTCGAGTATATCGATTACTTTTCCAGCTAGGTTGGCTGATTTTCGGGGTTCCCCGACGACAATGTAAGCGCCACAGAGGCCACGGGAAACCCTCGCCAATAATCCAAAATCCTTTATTTTCTCCGAGATAGTCAAGCATTTTTCAGAATATTCTATACCCAAAAATGGGTCTCTTCCTTTCGCTGTATAGTAGTTCCCGATCAGGTCATAAAAGGTTGCCAGGCTTTTTTCATCGTTGATTTCTTTCGAGAGATACATACCTTCATTCAATATCTTAAGAGAATCTGGAGGATAACCTAAGCGAACCATGGGGACTAATGACAGTTTAAAAGCTTCAATCTTTTTCTCTTTTCCCTCTCTTCTTTCAACTCCCTTACCAGCAACTTCTGCCGCCGACTTAAAAAAATGAAAGGCCTCTTGGTGCGAGTAGTTTAATGTCGCTTTTTTCCCCGCCAGTATCAGATATTGATATGCTTTCCCGGTGTTGCCACTTGTGGAATAATGATGGGCCAGAATTTCAAAAAATTGATCAATTTTATAAGCGTATAACGTTTCTATTACTGTTGCCACATGATCATGAATTTTTTTCCGTTTACTGATAAGCATTCCGGAATAGGCAACTTCCTGCGTGATAGAGTGTTTAAATTGATATTGTTCATTTTGGCTAGTTGTATTTAAATGTAGAAATTGGGCATCTCTCAAAAGCGACAGATACATTAATAGTTTTTCTTCCGAAAATCCCGTCAGCCTCATTATTATTTCATAATTGAAGGCTCTACCCGCAACCGATCCTTTTTGAAGCAGTTCCTTTGCTCCCTTTGGCAAAGAATCAATTCTAGCGGAAATCAAATCCTGGATTGTTGATGGAATTTCTAAATTTTTCAAGTCTTTAACTAAATGACTACTGTCTCCCTTTCTTTTTATCTCCTGTTTGTCTATAAGAGATTTAGTGAATTCCTCAATAAAAAATGGAACCCCTCTTGTTTTTTCCAGAAGTAATTTTTCAAGGTCTGATTCAAGTCTCTTTGTTCCAAGAAGGTTTTGAACCATTATCCGTGTGTCCCGGTTGTTGAGGGGCTTCAAATTTATCTCATAAGTTTGAGGCATACCCTTCCATGGGGGAGAGTATTCGGTTCGATAGGTGAAAATGAACAAAACCTTTGTAGCCGGTAAATCCTTTAACATTTCCTGAAGGAAATTTTCGGAACTTTTATCGATCCAATGTAGATCTTCAACAGCAATGATGATGGGTTTTATTTTCGAACCACTAATAAGCATTTGCCGGGTCACAAGGACAATACGGTCTTTTAACTCTTCAAAGTTTAAGGGATACTTATTTTTGATACTGTCTTTGACCGACAATAGCTGTAAAATGTAAGGCGTATGGTTTGAATCGGAAAGGCCCAGTCGCGCCAGACTTTTTTCAACCTTCCGTTTAATCGCAAAATCATCGTCGGACTCTTGAATATTGAAGTTGTCTTTCAATAGGTTTATGATGGGGGAATAGGCAGTGTTTAAATGGAAAGAGAAGCACTTACCTTCGAAATAGTCGGCATTCAGTGTTGTTAAAGTTTTCCTGAATTCGTATAAAAGCCTTGATTTCCCTTCACCTGAATTGGAAACAATAGAGACCCATAAGGGTCGTCCCGTCTGAGATTGTTCAAAAAAATCCAGCAAAAGACCCAGCTCATGTTCTCTTCCGACAAAGGATGTAAGTTTGGTTTCAAGGTTTCCAGCAAATCCGCTGCAATTAGAAAGACCGATTACACGGTATATTGAACCCTCAAAATTCTTAAGGTCCCGCCCCACTGGGGACACGGCCTCTGAAATGATATGTTTCGCTGTTTTGTGAAACGTATTGGAACCGATAAGAATCTCATCGGCTCCGGCCAAATCTACCAGACGGGAGGCTATGTTTATCGTTTGACCTGAAAATCCGTCCTGCCCTTTGTTAATATCGGTATTTCCAGTCACAACAAGACCCGTGTTGACACCCGTATGCATTCTTAAAGTCTGTCCTGTTTTTTCCTTGAATTCAAGGCTCATGGCTTTAACATGGTCATGGATTTCCACTGCCGCCAAAAGGGCGCTTAAGGGATGGTCCTCATAACTTCTGGGAACTCCGAAATATGCGAGCACTTCATCTCCGAAAACCCTCTCGATGAAACCCTCATATTTTGCGATAATCCCGGTAATACCGTTGAAGATTTTATGAGTAATCTCTTTCACCTCTTCAGGGTCAAGCATTTCGGATAGTTGTGTGTATCCTGAAATGTCTGTAAATAGTACCGTGACGTTTTTTCGTTCACTTTCAATCCTGGAGCTTACGTCCCTTTTCTTAAAACCTTTTTCTAATACCCGACCACAATCACCACAGATTTTTTCATCGGGATGGTTCTCATATCCACAAAAGTCACAGAACATCAGAAGTCGAGCACCGCACTCATGACAAAACTTACTTGTTTTCGAATTTTCAATCTGACAATAAGGGCAGTTCATTATTAATCCTATCCGACGATTTGACGAAAGATATGTAAACCAATCATAAGATAGAATTACCGGCAATTCATCATTTTTTTTATTCCGGCAGTTCCCCAATAGAAAATGATCGATCCGAACAATGCAATAATGGCAAGCTCAGGGCGTATAAAACCGCCTAGTGCAAAGGCGATGACCAAAATAAATGTCAGGATAATGGAACAAATTATTGCCGTGGTGTCGCCTTTTGTAAGCCATAGGAACAGGACGATTGAAGGTAGAATGAAGCCAATAGATTTAATAACAATCGCCAGATCAACCAAATTTGTGAATTTCAAAGCAAGAAAGAGAGATACGATGCCGATGCAAGCAATCGAGAGTCGGGTATAAAACCGCTTCTTTTCTTTTAAACGAAGGATATCATTTGTGAAATTCAGGCCCAGCATAAATAGATTTGTGTCGGCCGATGATAGCACTGCTGCAAAGAAGGCAACGGAAACAAGACCATTTAACCCATTGGGAACAAGCCTTGTAAAGCTGTACATGATGGCAAGATCAGGATCCAGCAATGGGAATCGGGTTCGCGCTATCAAACCGATATAGGTAAGGATCGAACCGACCAAACAAATAATAACCCCACTGATAACAAATGCTTGCTTTGCCGTTTTCTCATCTTTCATTGCATATACTTTCTGCCAGTAAGATTGTCCCCCAAACGGTCCTAAAATCCCCAATAACAGAAATGCAAGGATTTTAATTGGTCCGGCATGAAATGGATTGAGATGTATTATGGGCACATTCAGCCTTGTTTTTATGGCGAAGGTGATAATCAGGACGAGAATACCCAGTACGATGAATTGAAAAACATCTGTTGTCACAACGGATTTAAAACCACCGAATATTATATATGTTAGCATAATACCCACTGTAATCATCACGGATGTTTTATATGTGAGTCCGGATAATTCAGCTAATATTTTTCCAGAGCCAACGATTTGCGCGGTCAATCCTCCAAAATATGTAATGAAAATGATGGAAATTACGCAGGTTGCCACTTTACCTCCAAAACGATGATTAAAATAATCCGTCATCGTGTAAAAATGTTTTGTCGGCTTATATCGCTTTAAATGCGAGGCAAAGTATGAAAAGAAAATGTAGCCTAAAAGGAAACCGATAAAGATCCACATGGAAGAAATGCCGTAGGTAAATACAAAAGCAGGATAAACCAAAAGTGTCATTGCGCCGATAAATGACCCACAAAGTGTCATCACCGATTGGAATGTGTTGAGTTCCCTGTTCCCAATGAGGAATCCTTCAGAATTTTCTTTTCGAGATGCAACAATGCCGATGATAATTGTCACAATTAAAAATGAGATTAGTAATACAGCCATTTTTACCTCTCACATCTGGAAAAACGGTCACCTTAAACTCAAGAAAACTGAGCCGAACACATTATAATATCCGTGGTTTCCGTTGACCGCACACTTGCCATAGGGCGGTTTAATCTTTTGGAATGCCGTTGCCAGCTCATCGATACCGTCAATCTGACCGTCCAGCAGGTCCCCGATGGAACCCGAAGGCCCGCCCGGCTTTAAAAAGGCATAAGAATTCAGCGACCCGTAAAGGGTCATAAAGACGCTTAGAAAAAAGACCGTTCGCATAACGATCTAGCTTTGCCTGTTCTTCAGCAATGCATAATAAACCACGGGGACCACCACTAGGGTAAAGAGGGTGGAAGCGAAAAGCCCGAAAATGAGCGCCCATGCCAGCCCTGAAAAAATGGGGTCCAGGGTGATGGGCCAGGCGCCGAGGGCCGTTGTAGCAGCAGTCAACAGAATAGGCCGTAATCGAATGGCGCCGCTCTGTAAAATGGCCTCTTTCAGTTTCTCCCCTTCTTTCATTGCGCCATTTACAAATTCGATGAGCACCAGAGAGTTCCGAATGACAATGCCGCCCAAAGCAATCATGCCGATCATGCTGGTGGCCGTAAAAAAGACCGGATTATCAAAGCCGCCCACGGGATCCGCCAGCAATACATTGAGCAACCAGAACCCCGGCATGATGCCGATCAGCGTCAGCGGCACGGACACCATGATCAAAAGGGGCATGAAGAAGGAATTCATCTGGATCACCAGCAGCGTATAGATGCCCATGAGGGCCGCCAAATAGCTGATGCCCATATCCCGAAATACACTAAGTGTGATCTTCCACTCCCCTTCCCCGGCCCATTCGGCCCGCAATCCTTCCGATAGGGGTTGATCATCGATCCGGTTCTGCATGTCCAGGACGGCTTCGGCAGGCGCACGGCCGGCCATCTCCGCAAAGACATATACCACCCTCTCCAGGTTCTTGTGGTATATGGGCTGATCTTCGGCCACCTTCACAAAACTCCCCAACTCCCCCAGGGGAATCATTTTGCCGTCTTTGGTTTTTACGGGAATCTGGCTCAGCGCCACCATGCCGGAGCGGCCGGCCCTGGGAAGGATGATTTTCACGGGAAGGGGGCGGCGTTCCCCTCGTCCGTGAACCGTGGCCGGGCTTTCGCCACTGAGAGCCGTTCGAAGCGTCCCGGTAATCACGGTGGTGCTCACACCATGAAGCGCCGCTTTTTCCTTGTCCAGCACAAAATCGATCCGGTCTCGCGGGGTCTCCGTGGTGTCATCAATATCCACCACAAAGGGTTCTGTTTTCATGATCCCCTGAATCGCTTTTCCGCCGGCAATCAGATCCTCGTAAGACTGGTCCGGGCTGCCATAGATTTCCGCCACCACCGTTGAAATCACGGGAGGTCCGGGAGGCATTTCCACCAACTGAATATCAGCGCC
This sequence comes from Desulfatiglandales bacterium, assembly GCA_963663335.2. Classification (GTDB taxonomy): domain Bacteria; phylum Desulfobacterota; class DSM-4660; order Desulfatiglandales; family Desulfatiglandaceae; genus NaphS2. Next base: position 1,858,957 of record CAXXLN010000003.1, read on the forward strand.
ATGGCGGGAGGCAATGGCTTCAAGATCTTTTCGCAGTCGAAGCAGGATGGCATGGCTCTGTTGTTTGCGCTGTTGCTTCTCGGCCAGGTTCATGCGGATATCCGCCACATTCCCGCCCTCGCGGAGATAATAATGACGCACCATACCGTTGAAATCCATGGGGGAAGCGGTTCCCACATAAGAAATGAAATTCGTTACTTCAGGCACTTCCTGAAGGTAGCGCTCAAAGTCATGAACCACCCGGGAGGTCTGTTCCAGGGTTGTCCCTTCGGGCATGTTGATGACAATCTGAAATTCGTTTTTGTTGTCAAAGGGGAGCATTTTCATGGGCACATATCGAAAAAGGACCAGGGCCATGGACAACACCAGCAACAAGAAGACCACACAGTAAAGAAGGAACCGTTTGACGCCGGAATCGAGAAAGGGCGCCACCACCCGGCCATAACCCCGTTTAACCAAGGCGGGCGTCACATCCCTGTTCGCACCGGACGGGTCCTGATCCCCGGATGGGGGTGCGGACCGCCGCAGCAACAGATAGCTGAGCCAGGGGACCACGGTCAGGGCGCACACGGTGGAAAAACTGACGGTGAGGGGCACGTTGGCGGCCATGGGCGCCATGTACGGTCCCATCATGCCCGTGATGAAGAAGAGGGGTACAAAAGAAATGATAATGGCCAAGGTACTCATGATCACGGGAGGGAGCACTTCCTGAACCGCATAGAGGGTCGCGGAAAGCGGATTTCTTCGCCCCAAACGAATGTGACGCTGGATATTGTCCACATTGGTGATGGGGTCGTCCACCACCAGCCCGAGGCTCAAAATGAGGGCGAACAGCGTCACCCGGTTGATGGTAAACCCAAACGTGTAATTGACGAAAAGAGCCAGGGAAAAGCTTAAGGGAACGGCCAGGGCCACCACCAGGGCCTCGCGCCATCCCAGGGTAAGAGCGAGAAGGCCCACAACCGTGAGGATGGCAAAAACCAGTGATCCCAAAAGGTCGTTGACCTTGTCCTGAGCCGTCTGTCCGTAATTCCGGGTCACCGCCACTTCCACCCCATCAGGAATCACGGTTTTCTTGAGGTCCGCCAGTTTTTTGAGGATTGCATCGGCCACCTCAACCGCATTGGTTCCCCGTTTCTTGGCCAAGGCCAGGGTGACCGCCGGCAAACCATGGGTTATCCCTTTTGGAGACGCTGCCCGGGCACCTGCATTGGAAAGACCGAACCGGGTATAGGCCGACGGTTCCGCGGGACCGTCCGTTACCCTTGCAATATCCCGAAGATATACGGGCCTTCCCTGGTGTGTGGCAACCACCAGGTCTGCCACATGCAGGGCGGAAGCGACAAAAGAATCGCTGGTGACGGATACGGACCGATTACTGCGATTGAAGTTCCCGGCCGTGACAGCCGCATCGGTTCCTTTGAGGGCACGCCAGACATCCGGCATGGACACCCCCATCCCGGCCATCCGGTCGGAACTCAGTTCAACCCGCACCTCCCGGGACCGACCTCCCACGATGAAGGTTCTGGAAATGTCCGAAACCCTGGCGAGCCGGGCCAGGACTTCTTCTCCGATACGCCGTAGTTTATGATCATCGTATTTTCGGGAATAAAGGGTCAGATTAACGATGGGAACGTCATCGATTTCCACCGGCCGGATCAGCCAGCTCTGAACCAGGGGAGGCGCCTGGTCCATGTTCATGGAGATTTTATTGTAGAGTTTCACGAGAGAGCGCTCCCGGTCCTCCCCCACATAAAAGCGAACCGTGACAATGGCCATGTCACGCCGGGAAACGGAATAGACGTACTCCACCCCGTCAATCTGCCAGAGCAGCCGTTCCAGGGGCGTCGCCACCAGTTTTTCCACTTCTTCGGCTGAAGCACCCGGTGCCTGAACGTAGACATCCGCCAGGGGCACCACGATCTGCGGCTCCTCTTCCCGCGGCGTCATCACGATGGCTGCCGCCCCCATGACCATGGCAAAGATGATAAACAGGATGGAAAGTTTGGACGTGATAAAGAGTTCAACAATCCGGGCAATCAGTCCCGGTGGTCGCGAAACCTCCGAGCTCATCGCGCTTCTCCCTTCAACGCCACCACCTCGCCTCCGTCCAAACCGGAAAGCGCCTCCACCCGGCTGTCAAAGGCCCTTCCCGTGGTCACATAGATTCTGGCCCAGTCCTCACCCGATTTGACCCGTACCATTTCCAATTGCCCGACCCTCTCAAGGGCGTCCTTCGGTATCCATACCACGGATATTTCTCCCACCGGCACCAGAAGGCGTCCAAACATGCCGGGATACAGCCCTTCTGTTTCCGGAAGGTCCACCTTGACCAGAAAGGAGCGGGTGGCCGGATCCGCGGCCGGAACGATTTCAGTCACAGGACCGGATAGGGATTTATTTACGGCCTTGACCACAACTTTCAGAATTTCCCCCATTTTGATCCGGCCGATAAATCCTTCCGGTACCAGGGCTTCCAGGCGCAAAACGCCACGGGTCTGCAATACCAGCAGCTGTTTTCCGGGAAATGCCATATCCCCGGGCTCCACCAGACGTTCCGCCACCTGCCCCTCCGCATCAGACCGAATTTCCGTATAATCCCGAACAATGCGCGCCGCCATGGCACCCTTCTCAGCCTGTTTGACACCGGCCTCACTCTCCTTTAACATTTCAAGAGCCTGGTTGAGACCGGCTTTGGCCTGCTGAAAAGAAGCTTCCGCATCCTCCATCTGTTGTTTTGTGGCCGCTTCCGACTTGAAATAGGTCGTCATACGCTCATGGGATGCTCTCGCCCGCTCGAAACCCGCTTCCGCCGATTTGACCGCCTGCCGGGCCTGATCCCGCCTGGCCCGGGCCGACAAAACCGCCTGATGAGCCCGATCAAGCCGGGCCTGGAACTCCCGGCTGTCCAGCACCACCAGACGATCTCCTTTTTTAACAAAATCCCCGGGCTCCACCAGGACTTCAACAACACGGCCCTGCACCCGGGATTCCACGCGTGTTTCTTTTCTTGGACGTACTGTTCCGGGCGCCTCGTAAAAATCCGTTATGGTTTCACGAACGGCCTTTGCAGTGCTTTCGGGGGTCCACTTCTGGGTTTCGAGAGATATTTTCCCCGGCCCGATTTTATCGGGGACAAAAACGCCGGCCATATAAAGCATCAACAGCACCAACGCCGTTATGCCGGCAAGGAAAGAAAGAAACCGCAGCCCTTTTCGAGGTCTTTTCTCACCCATAACCATTCATTCTCCGCTATCGGCCCAGAATCCCATGGCCCGGCCGATTGCCGCCGCCGATTTTTCCCGGTCAAAAAAAGCCGTGGCATTGCGAAGCCGTGCACGATTCCTGGCCAGTTCCGCTTCCAGATACCGGGTAATGGTGGCGGACCCCCCTTCGTACTGCTTCTCCACCAGACGGAGTGTTTCTTCACTGTAGTCCACACTGGCCCGACTCACGCGCCATCGGCCTTCGGCCTCCTCATATTTCATGTACGCCCCTTTCAGTTGCAGCTGCACCGCCAGCATCGACTTTCGATCCGCCGCCAGCATCTCCTTTAACACCGCACGGGCACGATCCACCTGGGACGTTCTCCTGAATCCGGTAAACAAATCCCAATTGAGGATGACCCCCGCGGTCCAGTTTTTCCGATCCCATTCAAAATCAAACCCCGGATCATCAAAATAGGTTTTCATCTGAGCATCCAATCGCGGCAGGTATTCGGAACGCGCCACATCCAGGTCCATGCGGGAGCGTACCACCTGCAACCGGGATTTTTGCAGCTCCGGACGGTTTGCCATGGCCATCATCAGTGCTTTCTCATAGGAATCCGGAACTTTTATGGGAATCTGCTGATCACCGGCCAGGGAAATGGGCCTATCCGGGTCTAGCCCCATCAAATTGGCCAGAGATGAAACGGAAAGGATGTAATTGTTCCGGGCCCGAATCAGGTCTTCCTCGGCCCTGGCCAGTGCAACCTTAAGGGAGAGCACATCCGACTTGAGCGCCCCGCCGGCCTCATACCGCACACTGACCATACGGAGTTCCTTCTGAACTGTTTTCACCGAATCACCGCTTATATTGACATATTTCTCAGCTGCCAGCACACTGTAATAGGCATGGATGACGGAGGTCACCAGACCGTTTTGAATGGTCTTGCGATCCAGGCGGCTCATGGTCAGACCCGTTTCCGCCATGCGCTTCCTGAGATAATCCCGGCCACCATTAAACAAGTTCAATCGTCCCTGGATGCCCACCTCATAGTTTTCAAACCATCCCGGATTATTGAAGTCGGTATCCGCTGGTAATTTACGTTGGTCAATGGTCTTAAACAGGTATGCGGACGGCGCGTTTCCCTGAAGGTATTCCCCGTAAACACCGATCACCGGCCAGAAGGCACTGATGGCCTCATCCAGCATGGCTTCCGATTGCTGAATCCGTGCCACCGCCATGTCCATGTCCGGGTTGTTTTGAAGAGCGATTCCAATGACCTTTGGAAGGGTCAGAGCACCCGCCGCCTTCACCATCGCCTCCGGCGTTTCAACCGGTTGGGAGGACGTCGGCGGTGGATGCGCTGCTGCCGATTCTTGAGGCTTTTCGTATGCCTGTTTGATCTGTTGATAGTCATAACGCCTGGCCTGGTTGCAGGAGAGCAGCATAACGAGGAGCATCGCAAGTATAACCCCACGGAAACAGATTTTCAAAATGGGTGATACGCCGCTGCTTACTCTCGGATCATGCCTCATCTTTTCTGGCCTCCTTGGCTCGGGTCCTGTCTTCGCGAAGCCAGCTGGTCAGGAGATAAACGATGTTTTTATACAGTGCGGGGTACTCCTCGAGGATTTCCTGAAAATCTTTGCTGGTGATCATGAGCATGCGACATTCATCCGTGCATCTCGCGGTAGCCGAGCGTCCCTTCTTGTCCAACACGGCAACCTCTCCAAAACAGCCGGGAGGTTCTACCGTTACCAGGATTTTGTCATTTTCATTGACGATATCCACCTTCCCTTCCAGAATGAGATAGAGCGCATCACCCGGATCCCCCACCTCAAAAAGAACATGCCCCGCCTCAAAACTGACTTCCTGGGCAATCTGGGCCATAATGATCATGTCCGTAATGGAAAACCCCTTGAAAAGCGAAACCCTTCTTAAGAAATGTATTTTTTCCAGTACCGGTATCATATCTCCAATTTCCTCCAAGACCGGCATGAACCGCGTTTGCATTTCCGGCGGCACATCCAGAATGGCCGACACTTCCAGCCAGTGATTGCTTTGCAGCAGAATCTGTTCATAAACATCCTCAATGGTCAGATGAGGGCCGGGCAAATAGTCCACATCCAATAAGAATCCGTCTTCAAACGAAACAGCATCCAACAGTCGAAGAAATGCCTTGTATTCAACTTTTTTACCTTTGATGAGGCTATCCAGGTATTCAATGGATTTGCCTCTCATATGGTCGATACTCCCCGAATCAGGATGTGTTATTCGATGGTAGGAATCAAATACACCCAGATCAGAATTGAAGATATCGAGTATTTTGAAAACACACCACATCCGGTGTTCAATATTCCGTGCCAGTTCGATTAACAGCAGGCTCTCCCGGTTCCATAATTTCACCACGGAATAGTAGCGGCAGTATTTTGTACACAAACTAATTTCCGCTGGCAAATCTTCCAAAATGGCGCTGCAATCCAGATCGGCATTCTCTTCCTCGATCTTGCCGATGACATTCAATATTTCTTCCCGAATCTGGGGAACATTCAACCTTTCCAGCATATCCATTAAAAAAGCAATGGTTTCAGGCAATGGGATCGCTTTAAGGCTCCGCAGGCATTTCCGTAATTCAAAATGGGATCTGGAATCAATAATTGAAGCGATCATGCGCGAGATAATGGGGAAGGAAGCCTTTTTTAAAAGAGCGAGACTCTCATTGAACCTTTCAAAATCACTGATGCGGTCATAACCCACTTTCTCCAAATATCCGGAAAATTGACGCGCATCCCCCAGTTTGGCAAGCGCCCTTGAAATCACATCAAAAGACTCGAAGGGGTCCATATCCAAATGTCGCTCCACGTCTGCCGTCAGGCGGTGAAGCCCCAAATGGCCGATCAACCAGATCCCGGCCAGCGCATTTTCCGTTACATCCGAATGGATGAGGGCAACCGTCTCATTTACCGCCGATTGTCTTAAATTTTCATTTCCGGTACCATAAGAAATGGCCAGGATATAGCGCCTGTAAATGATTGAGAGGTCCCAATCCATCCACCTCGAAATGACCGCTTCCTCGGAAATCCCCAAATTTGCAATTACCTTGAGGCAGGCCAACTTCAGGATTTCGTCGGTTTCCGTTTCAAACAGTGCCTCAAGTTTTGCAGTCAATGGCTTAACACGCAGGGAACCAATGAGGAAGACCGTTTCCAGTCTCACATCCCGATCTTCGTTGTCCAGCAGTTCGAGTAAGATGAAGTCTAAACCGGAAGAATGATTGTTGCGGATGATATCCAGAATGTAGAGATATCCAAATCGATCATGTGTTCCCGAAACCGCCTTCTCATACTGATCGATGATGTAGTTAACCTCCATTCTCACCAGGGAACTCTCCGTGCCGGAAAGCGGTAAACGTCTCAAAACCGCTGTTCTGAGGGACGATATGTAATGCCCCGGTATTCGATACACCACACCCACCATCACCATCAAAAACGCAATGATTAAGCAACAATAAAGGGGCAAAATTCCTTCCTGTGGCGGCAACAATACAAAAAGAAGAGAGATAAGGATCACCGCCACCGGCTTGATCAATAGTTTGGAATAGAGCCTGAGGGCATTGCAGAGCCTTTCAGGAACCGAAAACATCAGCACCTGATAGGCCGCATCGAAAATAATTCGTCTGACCAATTCATTGACGCCGCATGCCACAATGGTCCCCCAGAACAAAAAACTTTCGTAGCCCGGACCACCCATGAAATATGCCCACAAAACAAACAAAAGATTCGGAATCAACAGCAACGGGTAGGAAAAAAGGATACGGCCGTTAAACCACAGCCGTGTGAAAAAATAGATGAAAACAAATTGAATCAGTACTTGAAATACACTTATGAAAGCCTTGTAATCACCGATAAATTCAGTCTTTGGGTCCGGCCCGTCAAACCCGTTGAGCGTCAGCGTTTCCATGGTCGATTCAGCCGGAAACCGCGCATTCACCTGAGTATCAAAAAGGACTTTAAAAAAGAGGTTGAAAACCCCGATCAGGATGGTCAGATAGATAATGGATCGAATCACCCGGTATTTTTTCTGGGAGGTAAACAGGTTGCCGAACCCCACCCGTTTATTGGCGGCACCACTGAGGATGTGCGATCGGTGAATGGAAAAGATGTAGGAAACAATCAGATAGCTGATACTGGAAATGACCATGGTCAAAATCAGAAACCCCATAGGATGGCCGGCCGGAATCAGTGGAACAACGCATCTTCCCGACAAAAAAGCGGCCACTCCTCCGGAAAACAGAAACAGGTTCTGAATCTTTCTCGATTCTCGAATATCAATACAATAATTGATCAACGTCCAGGTTTGAACAATAATAAAATCATCCAGAATATCATAAACAACGAAGTACAAGGATGCTGGGAAGAACTTCTTTTGAAAACCGGGCAGAAGCAGAGGAACGATGTAAAGTGCCAGAGAACACAAGATCAGAAAAAGGATATCTCTTTTGATGCGGTACTCAAATGAAACCTTCGGGTTCAGCACGTGGTACAGAAAATAAAAAAGAATAAAGCCCACACCCGCAAATCCGTACAGGAAAAAATAGGGCCGCTGGTTGAAACCTGTCTGAAAACCCGGAGTGGTTTGAATGGCGTTCAGGAAGTTGCTTTTGGTAAAGGAGGTGATGACGGTGAAACATGAAATGTTAAAAAAAACAAACAGGCATAACCCGATAATCAAATTAAAATGACTTCGATTGGCATCCGTTCGATTCCACATGGCGGTCGATTCGTGCCTTATCCCTATTGACTATTTGTCCAGCTTCAAAACCTTTCGGTCATGATCATAACTGCTGCTGATCCGGCGCAATTCCCTCACAAAAGGAATGGGCATGCGGTTGTAAAACTGAATGGTCTCAGGTGTATATTCTGCCTCATAAAGTGGTATATTTTTATAAATTTCACCTTGGTAGGCGGTTTTTCTGACAAATTTGGATGTGGGCGCCTCATCGAAAATAACGCTTCCCTGGTTATCATAGTGATAGCCGTTCACATAAAGCCATTTGTAAAAGGATTTCCGGTCGGCGGGAGCTCTTCTTTTGTAAGGCTTTTTGTTTTTGAGGGAATAGGCGTGAAAATATTTGACGCCCATCACTTCGGGCTTTCCATCACCGTCAATATCAAATACGTCAAAATGGTTGGATTTGTTTCGAAAGGTTACCACCTTGGGCAGCAATTTCTCAGGTGAAGGGAGCATCTGGCGCAATTCCGAAATATGCCCTGCGTTTACATGGGTGCATCCATGGGACATGGGGCCGCGACTGAGCAGCCATAAATTTGGATAGGGTTTCCCGGTTCGACTGTCCTTTGTATTCTGTTTCCATTCTTTTGGAATGAAAGAATTTGTCTTCGTATCGTTTTGAAACCACAGGGTATGAAATGAGTTATGCAGGGTTTTACCCACGTGCATATAAGGGAGCCAGGGCAGATAACCGTAGCACTGTTTGTCCGGAATGTGGTCCACCACCTTGGTGCGCTGATGCTCGATGAGGTTCCATTTTCCGGGACAGGGATAAAGGGGGATATTACGACCGTCGTATTGGGCGAACTGATTGAGGGTTCCAACGGGATAAACGGCCGTGAATTCATAGAAACCAAGCATCTTCCCTTTAACGGGATAGATGTTCCCGGTGGCAAGATCAAAAAGTTCGATGGCAGCACGGTAAAAGGAATTCCAGGCCGCCGCACTCTTAAGATCCTCCACATAAATCCCGTAAAGGGTAATGGCATTTTGAAGTTTTTCATTCAATCGCCATGGCAGCTCGGTAACCCATACTCTTGTGGGAAGCATGTCATTAATGAGAGACAGGCTTTCCTGGATAGAAGGCTTTTTGTTGAGCAAGGGCATCAGCCGGGTAGACCACTGGTGCATTTGACGATCAAAATCGATCTTTATGTGAAAAACTCTTCCGGGATTCAGCTTTTCAAGAATTTCAAGGCTGATTTTCCCATACTCTTCCGGACCCATGCGGCTTTTTTCTTCAACCAGTTTCAGAATATTTTCCTTAGAAATTATTCGGCTGAATTTTTCAAAGCCCTTATTCTGGGTAAGCCGGATAGTCCCTTTTTGTATCAGTGTTTCATAAGTGTCATATCTCTTTGCCAGATCCGAGAGGTATGAATCAATTATTTCATCTGATAACGCAATGGTAACCCGAACCTGGTTGCCCCGTCCCAAGTGAATATGGATTCGCTCCGGGTCCTGACAGCGAGGAGCGAATCCCGTATAAAAGGAAGGCTCTATCCGGTAATAAAACACCCCTTGGAGCTGACTTTCCGTACCATTCTGGGCCCGGGGTTCCATCTTTGCGGGCTCGGCCGCCTGAACAGCAAAACCCATTAGCCACAATATGGACAAAACCATAACGATTAAGCCGAGACCGTATGTCCGGCGATTCTCTACTAACTTCATTTTCATTTCAGTCGGTTATCCTTTTGAAGTTGCACTCTCGCGCTTTTTGTATTCCTTGACCAACAGGGGAACAATCAAAATCCAGATGATAATCATTCCGATCACCATGTAATTAATCCTGACGGCCGTGACGGCCATGACCGCCTGCATGCCGATAATCACGGCACCAACGCCGCCTTTGGCAAAGCGGTATATAAACATGTCAATCACCGCTTTGCCCTTGTATTTTTCGATGTAACTTAGCGGGATGTAAAGGATTTCTTTTGCCGATCGGAAAATGGAATAGGTGAGGCTCTTGTTGGCAAGACGGGTTCCGAAGAGCACACCCATGGTCGGTAAAAAGAAAAACACAAAGGATCCCGTACCCATGATGACCGGCACCAGGACCAGGGACAGCAGCAATCCCAAAAAATGGAGCATGGGCGCACTGATCCCGAACTGCAGGATCAGTGAAATGACATTGGTGGCACCATAGAATTTGGCCAGGTAAGCCGTTCTCAAATCGAGCTCGGTAACCTGAACTTCCAGCACCTGGTTGAATTGCAGTCCTATCAGGGCCGTCACAAACTGGCTCAGCATAAGCATAATGCAAATTAAGATCAAATATTTTGATTTCAATACCACATCAAAACCGCCCCAGATGCTTCTCTTTTCCTCTTTTGTCTGAGTCTGCATGGCCTCATTTTTCCGAGCCCGACTCAATACCGTACTCCCCTTGCGGTTGGCATAGACAAACAACCATACCCCCAGCAACAAGGCGCCGCAACCCACGAATATGAGGTTTTTGGACCCCATAACAGAAGCCAGTTCGGCAGTCATAACGCTGGCCACGATACCGCCGATGGAACACCCGCCCGCCAGAAACCCATAAAGGATTTTGGCCCGTTTCTCTGAGAATGTGGCGTCACAAAATGTCCACAACTGCTCTATCAGGATGACCACATAGATGTCTTTAACAATAAACGCCGTCAGCGAAAACCCTCTGTTTTTGGCCGAAAAATAGAGATAGAACAGGAGAAAAAATGCAACCGCCATAAAATTGCTCACGGCATAAAGACGTGAAGGTGAGGCGGAAACAACAAACTTGTTGTAAACCCAGACCACCGCTGCCGTGGCGGCGGCGGATATGATCCAGACGTGGGGCATTTTTGAAGCACCCCAGGACGACAGAAAAAGGGATTCGCAAACCGGCCGAATAAAACTGTAACTGAACAACACCAGAAAAAAACAGCCGAAAAGCGGTAGAAAAAGGCCTTTGTTTTCTCCCGCTGCCGCGAAAAAATCCTCAAAGAATCGTTTTATGGAAGCCATTTTCAATCCTCAAAAATGACCATCCCGCCATTGGTTAAAATGGCGGGATGGTCGGGAAAAAACTGGGGACACCGTTTGTCGATCAGCTTTTACTTCGGGTTTTGCTCAGCGTTATGAAAAAGCGAAGATCAAGAGACTAATAGAAATCACGGCTGCCACTTCACTTTTTCATTCAAGGAAAACGGTTGGTTTTCTTTCTCTTTAAAGCCTTTGTCCAGTGCCGCAAGGGCCGGCAGGTTCCTCAGATCGCTGTTGCCCACAAAGGGTCTGGTTTGAAAAAGATAGAGCTTGCCGCCCACAAAGCCATATTCAATATCCCATGGCAGCGCATCACCGCCGGCACCCTTTTCAGGACTGAATTCTTTTTTAATCTTCTCCGCGGCACTCACCAAGGCGCTCAATTCCTGCTCTGTCAACACCCGTTCCGCGCCGGTGGCAGGGACCATTTGGCTACCCCCCTTCCCTTCCAGAATTAGCATTCGGCGGGTTGGAGATTTAAACTGGTTCAACAGGATGGTCTCATCCGGACTGTAGAGGAGCGTCTCCGCCGGAGAACCGTCAACCGTACCGCCTACCCCTTCCGCCGTGGCAATGGTCATCTTGGTGAGGTCGCCCGTATCCACATCGGCCGTAATCAAAACCCCGGATTTTTCCGATGGCACCGATTCCAGCACCACAATTGAAGGAAAGACCAAATTCGGATCGCTGATCACCGTCTGCCGCCACGAAAATGACCGATAGGTAAAGGGCGATGCCCAAACTTCCTTGATACCTTCCAATACGTCCTGAAAGGTCATGAGATTGAAGATGGTTAAGTTGAGTCCCGCCCCGTTGAAGTTGGGCATGTCTTCCACATTGGTATCGGAGCGTACAAAAACACCGCCTAGGCGCCCGCTCTGAGCATCCGCAAAAAGTCCCTGAGCCTCAATCTCCCGGTGAAGGTCATTCACAAAAGACGGATCCAATTTGATCCTTCGAATGGCGTAACGGATGATCTCCAACCTGGGACGGATCCATTTTGCCAAATGAGCCGATGACATTTTGGGATCTTTCAACAACTGGTTGAAAAAGGTATCATAGGTGCGCCTAACGAATGTATTCAGAGATTCCCCTTCCGTTGCAATCCCCTTATTTTTGAGATCTGCGGGAAGTACCACTTTAGCTTTTTGAAAATGCTCATTATAAATCCCGAAAGGAATCACCACCCCTCTGGCCACGTTATTGGGAAAGTGGTATTTCAATTCCCCCAGAAAAGCCGCCTTGGGACCGCACACGATCCCTGAATCCTTTCGCCTCAGCTGGCCCAGGCCCATCACCCGGGTTTCCTTGAGATTCAATCGATCAGCGTCTATGGTCAGCTTACCGGACTGTGCTTTGATATCGGCATCGCTTTCCCGTTTGACATTCTTTTTATATTCCGAAAGGATCAACCGGTCCACCTGATCCATCTTGTCGGCTTCCTTGAGAATAATTCGGCCGGCCGGCGTAACGGCATAGAACAGGGGCTTTCCCTGAACAGAGGCCAGATGTCTGTAAACCGCGTCCAGGAAAACCGCATTGGGAACCCCCAGGGCCCTGGCCAGCAACTGCACATGGGAAACCACGTTCCCCTCGTCCTTGGTGATGATCCCCGCCACCGGCTCAAGTTCGGCGTTAGTGGTCTCCAGCGCAAGGATGTTTTCACGGGTATAGCGCTGATTCTCATGGAAAAAGGCGAGCGGACCGAGGGCCAGACCGGGATTCAATGCCCTGACGCCTTCCGCATAGGTTTTTCCTAAGATATGATGATTCAGCCCCAGTTTGCTCAACAGAAGTCCGCGAAGGGATTTGATGATGTTGGCATAGGCCATCAGAGGGGAAGAGCGAATAATATCGTCATTGATCCGTTGAACTTCCGGAAAAAGATACACCCAGGGTTCCCACACATCTGAAAAGGCAGTTCGAATGGAAGCCTGAGCCCATTCCACCGCCAATCCCGCACGGTTGAGGGAGCGATTTGCATCTCCCAGGGTCAAATCCTTTTTGTTCTCCAATTTGTTCAGCGTCAGGATGCCGGTTTCATATTCACGATGACTCATCAACCCGGCCCCGTAACTGCCGGCCAGAGTGTCCTTCAAAACGTCGATGAGTTCCCTTACCGTCCAATCCCGGTCCAGTTCCATGAGCCGATTGGTGGTCATCAGGATGAGCAGGTTGGCGGACACATTTAAATTGATCAAAGTTACCGCCTCTTCAGGCTTGATTTTCTTGGCGGCTACCGTTTCGCGAACCGCCACCACAAGATCCGCCAAATTTTGAAGCAGTTTCAGTGGGGTGTTTTTGTGGATATTCAATATGTTTTTGACCCGGTCTCGAATATGGGGTTCTGAAATATCCGGCAGATACCCCTTCAACTGGCTTTGATCCACATAGGTCAGGCTACGGATCATTTGAATGAGACGGGTGTAGTTCTCCGCATTTTTTCGATCTTGAGGATGCTTTTTCTGAAAATCTTCAATCATCGGCACCAGGCCCGGCGAGAGGCGGTTGTGCACCAGATCCTTCACCGGTTTAAACGGTTGATAGCTTCGATAAATGACCAGGGACAGGTTTCTGATGTCGTTGACCAGACTCAGATTGCATCGGCAGAAAAACCGCCTCTGCATTTCATATTGCAACAAGTAGTTGTGGAAATCATTCCAATCCTCAAGGGCGTAATATTTGGCGAAAAAAATGGGCGCATATTTCACCTCAAACTCGGTTCCGGAAATGCCCCCGTAGGCGCGCGACATGGCCAGTTTAGATTCCGGATGGGTTTCCATGTAATATTTTTCGAGGAGAAATCCTTTCACCACCCGATGATGATCCGGATTATCATCCCATAACATTACCTCGTTTGAAAAAATATTTCCCACGTATACGCCGTGCCGGGCAAGGGTTTCAGCGAACTTGTTCCGGTAGGCCGAGCAGAAAAGCTGCCCCGCCCCTTCCAGTTCACGGCAGGGATTGGGGCGGACGCGCATGTTTTTGTCCGCTACCGGCGCCAGTTTGCCATTGGCACAGGTACAGGTATTGATGTCGAAAGGCCCCTTTCGTTTCGCCAGAATGGTTTTATAGGCATTCTTCAATTCCTTTTTTTCATTTGTGGAAAGTTCAGCCCATACGGGGTCACAAAAAAACACCACGCACAACGGTATCAGCACCCACCATAATTTTTTCATTGATCACCCTTTTAAAAAAGATATACTTTGACGTTAGAGCCTGTTTGAAATGAACCTGGAAACGAAAACGTTGAGATTATAACATTGACTCCATTGCATTGCAACCCAAACAAGAACGCCGTGAAATGACTTTCCCGCCTGCCAAAAACGCAAAAATCACCCTGCAAATCGGCTTGTTGGCGATCGTCATTTTTGCGTTTTCAATTGCTGTCGGCGCCACCCGGCACAACGACACATCAAAGGCCCCTCAAATCCATCGCTTGACAGTGCTTTTCACCAACGATGTACACGGGCATCCCGTCAAATTTTCAAATCTGTCGGTGCCGGATGTGGGCGGCCTTCCCGCCCATGCCACGCTTGTAAAAGAAATCAGAAATACGAACGAAAATGTACTCCTTCTGGATGCGGGGGACCTGAACACCGGGCAGTCCGTATCCAATTTTTTCAAGGCGACGCCGGACATTTTAGGATATAATTTCATCGGATATGATGCGATGGTTCTGGGGAACCACGAATTCGACCATCCCGTTGATGTTCTCAAAGAACAGATGAATCTCGCAAAGTTCCCCTTCCTTTCCGCCAATGTTAAGACCCGCAATGGCGACCACCTGGCGATTCCTTATATCATCAAACAGTTCAACGGATTTAAGGTTGCCATTTTCGGCCTCACCACCATGGAAACTCAGATTACGGGACACCCGGACCATATCAAAGATCTTGTCTTTGAAGATGAGATCGATGTGGCCAAACAACTGGTACCCTACCTGAGAGAACGCGCGGATCTGATCATCGCCCTCACCCATCTGGGAATTTATAAGGGCATGAATCGGGGCTCTAAACGATTGGCCTCACAAGTCAGCGGAATTGACCTGATCGTTGACGGCAACACGCATACCAAACTGGAAACGCCTTTGATAATCCCGGGTCCCGATTCCATCCATCAAACGTTGATCGTTCAGGCGTGGCAGTGGGGGCTCGTTCTGGGTAGGATCGATCTGTGGATTCAGGACAAAAGAATTACCCGTTTTAACATGGAGCTGATTCCCGTTAACCTGAAACGGGTTGTCAAGGGATCGAAAGGGCAAAAGACCTTTTCGTTCATCGGAAAGCCGATTAAAGAAGATCTCCAACTTCTGGCACTACTGCAACCTTACGCGGACAAGGTGAATCGATTGCTGGATGAAACCATCGGCAACGCAAAAGGCGCCTTTGAAAATGACCATGGAAGGTACCGCGAAACCGCGCTGGGCGATCTTGTGGCCGATGCCATGCGCTGGTATTTGCGCCGATTCAACCCGGATTTTGCATTGACCAACAGCGGCGCCATCCGGGCCGAAATCCCCGAAGGTGCGGTTACAAGGAAATCCGTCTACGACAGCCTTCCCTTTGACAGTTCTGTGGTTCTTTTAAAGTTGACGGGAAGTCAGATTCAAACCCTTTTTAATTTCATCGGAACCATTAAACCGGGAGAAGGCGCTTTCCCACAGGTATCAGGCGGTATAAGCTTCACACTGAACCCAAAGAAAAATACCTGTGAAAACATCCTTGTAAACCGTCAACCCATTGATCCTGGCAAATCATACAGTATCGTAACAAACTCATATCTGGCAAAAGGAGGAGACGGCTATACCCCTTTTACTGAAACCATCGATCGCTTTGATTCAGCCACTTTCCAAAGAGACGCTCTGATCGCCTATATCGAACACCTGGGTGGAAAACTTGTTCCAAAAGTCAAAGGCCGGATAAAATTCGCACCTTAATCCGATCATTTCGCTCATAAAACCGTTTCTGTGAAAAACAAAATCACCTAAAAAGATGACACCTTCTGAAATACAACAAATTGAATTCTTCCGCGATGGAATGGCACTGCTGCCGGAACCCTCTGACAAACGACCGGGAATTGCATTTTTCGTCCCGGGAAACGATTTCCAATTGAACCAGCGGTTTTGCACTTGCAACCTTTCCAAAAGTAGAACCTGCCCGCATCTGAAGCACCTTACAAAAGTCTTCAAATCCTTACATCAGAAATGCGGCCGAACCTTTTTTGAAGAACAATTTAGATCGAGCATCTGGCATCAATTGGCGGTTATTCTGGGTGAAGACTCCGGTGACAGCCATTTGAAAGTGACTTTTCGCACTCAAAAAAGCGAAAAACAGCATTTTGTAAAAGCTGAGGGGCCCAAAGGCGAAACCCTGGTTCAGTACCTTTCGCGGGACTTAGACTGCGTCCGTTTTCTGGAACGCTGCGCATGGAAGGAACCCGATGAGGTCATTCCGAACCGGGGCTGGGTCCTTTCACGGTTAGCCGACATCACTCGAACCGATAACGAAAAAAGAATGAATGCCCAAGGATTCAAAACCCGAAAACAGGTTCTTGAAGCAAGCTTCTGGTTCAGATGTGCCTATCACTGCTTTTTGGAATTCGAGGCGATCAGCCAGGTGAAAAACGGCTGTACCTTTGAACCGGCCATTTCAGAAGAAACCGGCGCTTTTACGGTTTCCTGCCTGGGGCCCGACAGTACCCCCTTGATCCGGTTGTTCATTCCCGGAAACAAAGTCAGAAAACTGCTGTCAACCTTTCAGGAACATCTGCCCAATCAGCATGCACTGACCATCCATCCCATCCCCCTGAAATCCATTTTCAAAATTTCCCGAAATACGGAACTGGATCTTGAAATCAGACCCCAGATTCAGCTGTTCCAGCAAAACGGTGAGGA
Source organism: Desulfatiglandales bacterium (assembly GCA_963663335.2). Classification (GTDB taxonomy): domain Bacteria; phylum Desulfobacterota; class DSM-4660; order Desulfatiglandales; family Desulfatiglandaceae; genus NaphS2. The sequence continues at coordinate 1,875,854 of CAXXLN010000003.1, forward strand.
ACGGTTTTTTGAAAACGAAGATCTTAAGCAATTCACCTATGGTTCCTTGGTTTACATCAAAGAAATGGGGATCATGGCACAGCTGGAAACGCCGGGAAGAGACCGGAAATTCAAGGCACCCGTAAAAATGGTGCTTAAAAAATCGCAGGTGCCGGTCTTCCTGGAGGAATTTGAAGACGATCTCAAAGAGGGCCCGTTTCTGGTGGACGACACCGTCAAAGGTCTCCGTATCCTGAAAGAATTCGACCGTATCGAAATCCGACCCGAGGCCCTCGACCGGGACTGGTACTGGCTGTCAGTTCATTACGGCTTCGGTAACCTGAAAATTTCCCTTGCTGAAATACTGAAAACCCGAAAAGCCGGTCAGCGCTATATCAGCAGCGAAGCGGGCTGGATCGATTGCGCTTCTGAAACATTTCAAACCCTGGGGGAGATTGCGGAAAATATTGAAATCGAAAACCATTCGGGCACGGATGACCAAATCCGAATCAGCCGCCTGGATCTTTTTCACTTGCAGGCGCAAAGCCCTCAACTCCTTGAAATTGAAGGCCACGCGGAATCGGCCGATCTGCTTAAGAAAATGCTCGCCCTCAAGCCCGCCGAACCCTTGCCCCATCCAACCGGGCTGAGCTCAATCCTTCGCCATTATCAGGAACTGGGAACGGAATGGATTCATTTCTTGTACCAAAACAGGTTTGGCGGTCTGCTCTGTGACGATATGGGGTTGGGAAAAACCCATGAAGTCATGGCCTTTATGGTGGGGTTGATGGAACAGGAGCCCAACCTCGAACCCTTTCTTGTGGTCTGCCCCACAACGGTGTTGAGTCATTGGAAGAACATTGTGCAACAATATGCGGCGGTCCTCAACCCGATCACCTATCATGGAAAAGAGAGAGACCTGGGGGAAGCTCTGGGAAACCACCCTCTTATTCTGACCTCTTACGGCATTCTCAGGCGCGATATCGACGCATTGGCGGGATTGCATTTTTCGGTTGCGGTGTTTGATGAAATACAGAATCTGAAAAACACACAGACCCAACTTTATCAGTCCTCCATGAAAATTCAGGCCTGCATGAAGTTGGGCCTTACCGGAACCCCCATCGAAAACCGGCTGGTGGAATTGAAGGCCCTCATGGACCTGACGCTCCCCGGATATCTGGGAAAAGATACGGATTTTGACCACCGCTATGTAAAACCGATCGAAAACCAGCGGGATGAGGAAAGAAGGATGCAGCTTTCCACTCTTATTTCACCCTTTACGCTGCGCCGTAAAAAAGAGAGCGTACTCAATGATCTTCCTCCGAAAATCGAAGACATTCGCACCTGCACCCTTTCGGAAGACCAGGTGAAATTATACCGTGATGCGGTTTCCAACAAAGGGAGCAAACTCCTGGAAGGCTTGAGACAGCCGGAAAAAACCATCCCCTACATCCACATTTTTGCGCTGCTCAACCTGTTGAAACAAATCTGCAATCATCCGGCCCTGGTAAAAGGGAGCATCGAGGATTACCAGAATCTTCAATCCGGGAAATGGGAGTTATTCAAGGAACTTCTTGAAGAAAGCCTTCAAAGCGGCCAGAAAGTGGTAATTTACAGCCAGTTTTTGAACATGATCGGCATTATGGAAAAATATCTCACCGAAACGGCCGTTGATTTCGTGTCCCTGACCGGAAAGACCGCCAACCGTGAAAAAATCATAGAACGCTTTAACGAGGATCCCGCCTGCCGTGTATTCGTGGGGAGTCTCAAGGCCGGTGGCGTGGGCATCGACCTGGTGGCCGCTTCGGTGGTCATTCATTATGATCGCTGGTGGAACGCCGCAAAGGAAGATCAAGCCACCGATCGCGTGCACCGCATCGGCCAGAAAAGGGGCGTGCAGGTCTTCAAGCTGGTGACGGAAGGGACCCTGGAAGAAAAAATCGCCGCCCTTATTTCAAAGAAACGAAATCTGATGGATAGCGTGATCGAGGAGAGTGATCCGGCCGCCATGAAGAGTTTCACCAGGGAAGAGCTGATTGAACTGCTGGCAATCCCCCGGTTTGAGTCTTCTTGAAACTATTAAGAAACGGGGCGAAGAATCAGATACGAAGAAATATGCACAATAAGGAGCGATTAGAAAAATCCTGAAGCAACATTCCCTACTCACTGATCGCTTTCAGCAGAGCATCTTTTGCATCCGCATAATACACCACAATAACCTGAGGAGCCAGTTCATGCCGGTTATATGAAGCCGCTTTCCGAATCGATTGCAGCATGGATGCAATGATGGTCATAACACGTTGTCTTTCAGTTCAATCCTCTCTTCCCAGAAGGGTTTCCATCCGTGCGATAAAACCGGCGCACTGTTCAAGGTAAAAACTGACCTCCTCTGCCTGAAATACCCGCAGAGGCTGATAATCACCTTCATGTCGACTGTCGAAGATCCTGTTGTAAAACTTGCCCCACTCAGGTTCCACTATCCCTTCTCTGATAAGATCCTTGTGCAAAGCGGCCTTTACCCCGGTATGCTTCTTGAAAGATCGGTCTTCCTTCAATAACAAGGCGGTAAGCGCGTAGAAAGAGGCATAATAGAGATTTCTAACGGCGGTCGTAAGTCTCCCTGATTCTTATTCACTTCGCCCGGCCGCCAGCGATTCATGGGCCTTTTCCATCCAGTAAGACACAAGGATGGATTTGTGATCTGCCTGACCGGAGACCTTCGCTGTCATCGCATCGCCACCCCCTCCCTGGTGATTTCTTCATGGATCGGGAGGGCGGTGCAGATCCCCTCATTCCAGTCATGAAGCGTATTGACGATGATGCTGATCACCACATCATGTTTCATCTCCACTTCAAAAAGAGCATCTACGATTGCATGTCTCTCCTTCCAATGAAGCGGCTTCGTTGTCAACAGGAGCAAATCAATATCCGATTCCTGGTCACTGTCGCCTCTCGCCTTTGAACCGAAAAGGATAAGCTCTTTGACAGGGAACCTTGCCTTAAGGATTCGCGTCGCTTCTCTGATGGCCGCCTCTTCGTTCTCCTTTAGTTGCAATTCCTCAGGAGCTCTCAATCCAATCACCTCCTTACAGTCGTTGTGAAACATGGATATACAGGATGAGCGGGATAAAAACAAATTCTGTCCATTTTGCACATCCATGTTACCTCTTTCTTCAAGAGATTGCCTCTCTTTTGCGGGAGAGGGTAAGGTGGGCGTTATTCCATCGGGCGCCGACGAACTCCTCTACGCCCATGGGGTCGGTGCCGGGTTCCTCTTCGCACCAGAACCAGGGATAGTCCTCTTTAGGACGTTGGGGTTTTTTGCCCCGGTCTTTGTCTTTCAGTTTAAGCGGGACCGCTTGAAAAAGTCCTGCCCCCATTTTCCCCACATCCCCTGCCAGGGGGAAGGACCGAAGGTTTTGGCGGATGCCGTCGTTCAAATCGGGATTCCATCCTTGGGCCTGGTTTTTGATGAGTTGCCCATAAGGGCATCCCCCTCCAGGATGACGGCCAGCTTGGCCTGGAGCTTTCGGGCCGCGCCCAGACGATCCGCGGCTCCGGCTTCGTCGGCTTGCGCATCCTCGGCCTGTTGTTGAATCCAGTTGCCCAGATAGTTGTAGGCGAGTTTTTGAAGGGTGGCGTGATCCAGCTTGTGGTAGTTGACCAGAGCATGGAACCCGTCCGAACGCCCGTCCCAGAGGTGCCAGATAAAGGGCTGGTTGTGGAAGATTTTGGTGTGCTGTGCAAAAAACTCACCCCGCAGCCATTCCTCAAGGGTCTTGGATTTGCTCCCTTTAGGCCCGGCCGAGGCGATAATCGCCCGTTTTTCAAAGGCGACAAGGGCCGTGGTGAGGAGTTGCCGCAACCGCGCGGCGGCCGGTTGCTCACGGCTGAGCGGCGGCAGACAGACGATGCCGTCTTTGTCGGCGAAAGATTCCAGACCATCAGGGCCAAAGGCCGGACAATCGGGGAAGCTGCTCCCGGTCTGCCGTGGCCAGCGGTATCCGAGGATGCGTGTCTTCAAAATATTAAACCTTGAATCGTCTGAAGTTCAAATGCATTCAGCCTTTCTTGCTAAATTCCTTGATAGACAGGGGAATCAACAAATGAACCGATGAACTTTTTAACCGTGTCCTTTCCACGGTAAATACCGTAGTGTCCTTCGCACAGAATATCCGCATTCAGGCTCAGTAGCTTTTTAAGGGATGCCTGATAGGCGATTTGATCGGAAAGAAGGGATGGGTGAAGGGGGCCGTGAACATCCTGGCCGAAGAGTATGGTTTGCCCTTCCATTTGGGTTGTGTAAACCAGGGACCCGGGAGAGTGCCCCGGCCAGTGATGGGCTGTTATCCGGCCGTCTCCCACCTGGATTGACTGCTGATCTTTTTCGATCTTTATATCGATGGAGAGCGGCTTCATCCGTGAGCCATACCATGTTGCGCCTGTTACCTCGCTATCCCCGCCCTCCAGATAGACCGCATCCAAAGCGTGGCTGATAATTTGGCAACCGTATGCCTTTCGAACCGCCTCTGCACCGCCCGTATGATCAAAATGACAATGGGTAAGAAGTAAATATTCAACTTGATATTTTACATCTAAATATTTGTCTATATTGGTTTTTAATGCTTCATTGGCACCGCCGCAACCGGCATCGACCAGCACTCCTTTTTCCCCGAAACGCATCAGGTAAACCGCCGCATCCTGCGGGGAGGTAAATCCGGGTCCTCCCACCTGCCAGAGATTGGAAAGAATTCTTGCCTCCATTTCAACCTCTCAGCAACACCCTGAGGCTCCGACCCCACCCGTGCCACTGTCATCGTTTTCAATGACGCAACAGCATGAAGAGCCATCCCGCCCAAGGGCCATGTTGATAACAGCGGCGGCACAACCCACCCCCGCCTTGACGGTTATGGCTTCCGTGGGACAGTTGCGGGCACAGGCCCCGCACTCCATGCAGTGGTCCCTGTTTTCAATTGCTGCCAAGCCATTAACCATGCTCAGGACTTCTTGGGGACAGACCGTGAGGCACATGCCGCACCCGACGCATTTTTCCTGATCCAGGGCTAATGTGACCACATCCCTGAGATAACCGAATTTTTCCATTTCACAAACTCCCCTAAGCAGCAATAAGTGACAGTATCCACAAAAGCAGACCGATGCCGGCCCCGACGATCTCCAGGGGAACCGCCCACTCCATTTCTTTTCTGACGCCCGAAAGGGAGGTGTAGGTAGACGCACCCGTAAAATTCATCGCCAGAAATGCCGATATAGACGGAATCAGAAAAAACCATGCAAAAATTTCTGCTCGACCCGCCCACGCCTCAGAATTGCCCGGCCAGAAAAACGCCACCGGAATCGCCATGACGATCCCCATCACCAGCCCTTTAAAAGAGAACGCGCGTCCCGGCAGCCAGGGGAGCAGAACCGGCGTCAAAACAGCGCCGGAAAAAACAGCGCACCCATAAGCGACCATGGCAAACAAGCCGTAACGCCCGGCGCTTTCCCAGAATCCGCCAACCCCGGCAAAACCCCCTGCCAAGAAAAGAGCGGGGAGCACCACAAGACTCCATTTGAGGGTCCCCACCAATTCAACGGGAACCAGGACCGTGCGTTCCCTGGTGGAAAAGCTTTTCTTCCGCATATGGCTTGTGGCCTTGCACCCTGCATCCAGGAAACGCGGCAGGTCATTTGACTCGATCGGTCCATAAATAACCTTAAAACCGGAACGTTTCTTCACAAGGTGAGCCGCAACTCCGGGGCCCGACAGCTGCGGCAGGATCAACTCCCGATGAATCACAATTTGCGCCAGGCCGCAAAAATCGATACGGCGAACCAGTTCCTCCGTACCGAAGGTTCCTTTTCCCGCGGCACACCAGACGTTGATACCGTTGGTGTCCAATACCAAAATCCATGCATCACGACCGGCGAGTGCCTCACGAAGCCGGTCGAAACTCATCTTATAGTTGGCGGTTACGAACACGCGGGTTTTTTCATCAGGGTTTCCAAGTGCGTACAAACCGGGATCAACCTTGAAATTCATGCGTCCCACACCCCAACGGGCTTTAATGCTCCCCAGTTGATCGGCCCACCCCAACACATGGGTAATCCGGGGAACCTTTCCCACTTTGGTCTCAACAGATCCTACGACGAATGGCTGATCCAGGCTCGGCAGGCTCAACTGAGCCGTTTTGCCCTTGGTTCAGCAGGTCGTAGGTTGAAGGGGTTGAGGATGGATTGTCTTGAGCAAGTCGAGGCCACCTCTCCCCGAATTTGTATTTAAACGATTCTCTTCGGTTTTTCGTCCTGTGTTCATGGGCACCTGCTTTCACACGCTTCTTGTGGTTGAAAGATTTTCTGAATCATCGTAAAGAGAGTTTAGCGGTATTGTCAAGAGCCTTATCACCCCATCACTTCACTGCAAGGCAATCCTTGACTAAAGTCGAGGGAAATTGTAGGTTTCAAACACGGATCAATTATCATTTTAAGGAGAGAAAAATGGATGTAGAAAAAACCATCGAGAGAAAGCGCGTCCTAATCGTGGATGATGAACAGGATGTGCTCGATAGTCTTGTGGAGTTACTGGACATCTGCCGCCTGGACACGGCCCTGTCATTTGAGGAAGGGAAACGGCTATTGGAGGAAAACGAATATGATGTGGCAATTCTGGATATCATGGGAGTGAATGGCTTCAAACTCCTGGAAATCGCCAACCAGCGGAAAATCCCGGCGCTGATGCTGACGGCACATGCCCTTTCCGAGGAAAGCCTGAAGAAATCCGCCGATGAAGGCGCGGCCTACTATGCGCCCAAAGATGAAATTGATCACATCGACCTTTTTGTTGCGGATATCATCGAGGCAAGAGAAAAAAAGAAAAACGTCTGGCTTAAATGGTTTGAGAGGCTGGGCAGCTATTACGATTCTCGATTCACCGGACCAAATTGGAGGGAAAAGGATAAGGCCTTTTGGGATAAAAAGCTGAAAGAGATATCCCATCTGTAATGAGAAAACAAGCGGGCAATCTCTTATTTCCATTTATGAAAAACCTGCTTTTCGGTAGATTCGCCCGTTTTCTCCCTTTCCGACCACCATATTTTGCAACCGGCGGCGGTTTATCGCTGTCTCTTCATTCGGCATGAAACCTAACCCTAGCGAAACTCAGTATTCAATCCCCCATCTGGCGCCAACACCCATTTTGAAGGGATGTTTGATCTCCTTCATCTCCATTGTCGCAGCCGCAACTTTGATCAGTTCGGGATGAGCATACCGGCCGCCCAATATGATTTTCACCATTTCCGGTTTTTCCTCTAGCAGGTTCAGAACCTCTTGATGATGAATATACCCGTAATTGATGGCGATATTGATTTCATCCAGCACCACCAGACCGTAACGGGAGGACAATACGATTTCTTTCGCACGGGCCCATGCTAACCTTGCCGCCTTTTTATGATCCGGATCCCCATCCGGATTTTTTTTGTCCACAAGTCCCTTTCCCATGGATTGGATTTCCATTCCGGGCAGGTTTTCAATCGCCATGACCTCCCCATAGAGTCTGGGGGATTTAATGGCCTGAAGAATAAAACAATGGACACCCATACTGCTCATGAGCAGGGCAGTGCCCAGACAATATGTGGTCTTTCCCTTGCCCCTGCCGGTCACCACTTGGATGGTGTTCGGCTGCTCATCGGGAGGCTGTTTTAAAACCGCCATTTCCGTCACAAGATCGGCTCTGTCCATGATTTCATTTTCGCATTCAGGCCCTGTCAGCAGCAATTCCACATGGGACGCTTTTTCACGCATCAGTTTCAAAATTTCTTCCACGGGAATCAGACCATTTGAAACCAATTTCAGGAGGCCATCCAGGACCACGATATCATAGCTGCCGGAAACCGCAGCCGCTGCGGCATTTTGAAAAGCCTCTTTGCCCAAGGCATCATCCATTATGGGGTTTCTTAAGGCTGAAGCGTCAATTACCAGGTTAGGAGCGAGATTTGCCATGGCTCTCTCTTCCCCACCCTCAAGATCATGGTGAACAAAACGGGTGATGAGGGACCGAAGTCCATAACCTGAAGCGCGAAGCGCCAGACCAAAAGGTGCAAAATTGGGTTTTTCCGATGGGCTTATATAAACCTGTATCAATCCCGTTTCCCGGGTGTCTGACATGATATTCTCTGTTTTCATAGTCTCTATAAATTCTTTAGAAAAGTTCCTGAACCTCGATAACGTCGCCCCGCGCCAGAGAATGAATCCCTTCAGAAATCCGGATCAGGGCTCGGGCACGGGCCTGGGACTGAATCCGGCTTTTCATGCGGTGTGGAATGGCCCACCATTCCCCTCTCCTCTTTTCAAGGGATGCCTGATAAAACTGGGTCCATGTAATATCTCCGCTCAATTCTTCCGCAAGCCGACATTTTTTTGATTTAAAGGGTGTCGCGGGCTTTCCCGCCATTTGAAGGAGTCCGGGCAAGGCAATCTGAAGAAATGCCATTTCATTGGAAGGCGGCCCCCCGGGAAGGCAAAAAATGGGCTTGCCATTCAGAACCCCTAACGCCACGGCTTTCCCCGGGCCGATTCGAACCCGGTGAAAGAACATCTCCCACCCCATTTCATCCAGGATTCTGGTGGTCAGATCCCGTTCGCTTTTCCATGCACCACCGCTGGTCAGAAGCGCATCATTTCTTCCAAGGAGTTCCTGGAAAGTTCTTTGAAGTTCATGGGGACGATCCTGAACAACGGCTGTTTCTCCCTGCATGCCGAAATGGCGCAGCCATGCATATAGTGTTACGATGTTGCTGGCATATAACTGCCCCGGCCGAAGCGGATTTCCCGGCGCAATCACCTCGTCACCGGTAGCCACAACAGCAACTCGCGGGGAAGGGTATGCCTCCACCAGGTCCAGGCCACCGGCAGCCAGCAGACCGGTCAGAGCGGGCGTCAAAGTCTGACCCCTGCTCACGATGAGGTCACCCGCGGCCACATCGCTGCCTTGAAACAGAAGATTGCATCCGGGAGGCGCATCCCGATAACAAATCACGTTTTCACCCTGTCGCTCCGTAAATTCGACGGCTACAACCGCGTCAGCGCCTTCGGGGATTACAGCGCCGGTCAGAACATTAACCGTTTCACCGGACCGAACGGCAAGTTGTGCGGGATCACCCGCCGCCAGGGAACCGGACACCCTGAGTCCAATACCCTTTTCCGGGGATGCACAGGCGATATCCGTTGAAACCACGGCATATCCGTCCCGAAGGGAAGACGTTGCCGATGGACAATCCACCACCGCTTTTATATCTTTTGCCGCCACAAACCCGCCCGCCTCGTGAACAGGCATTGGGACCGGCGGCAGCGTCCCGATGGCATCGAAGGTCAGGGAAAGCGCTTCCTTCAAACCGATATCATACGTCCGCGCCATAATATTCCTTGTTACACAGTTTAAAAAAACCGGCATGCATCACAACACCCGGTCATTTAAAGCGGAAAATTCTTTACGCACCATTCCAGCACGCCCAGGATCGACCTCAGCGGATACAAAACACCCCGCTTCACCGCCTTCAGCCAACACCTTTCCACCGGGATCAACGATCATGCTGTGCCCGGCAAAAATCTTCCCGTCGCTGGCGCCGGCACAGTTGCAGGAAAAAAGATAAGAGAGGTTCTCGTGTGCTCTGGCGCGGTTAAACAAGCGCCAGGCATCCAGCCGTGCCCGGGGCCAGGCCGAAGGCACCAGAAAAATCGAAGCCCCCTGATCCACCATGAGCCGATAAAGCTCCGGAAAACGCAAATCATAGCAGGTGGTAATGCCTGCCCTGCCCCAGGGCAAATCCACCACCACCGGCTCTTTTCCCGCCGTCAGGAGTTTTCTCTCTTCCGACTGATATCCAAACAGATGGATCTTTCGATATTGGGCCATAATGCCGCCGTCAGGCCCCAGAAGAAGGGCCGCATTAAACAGGTCATCCCCCTCACGCAGCACGAGGCTGCCCATCAGGATATGAATTCCCATGGCGCCGGCCTTCTTCCTGAAGGCTGATACCGTGGGGCCTTCAATGGGTTCGCTCTCCTGTTGATACCGATGAAACGAAAAATAGCCGCAGGGCCACAACTCCGGCAACAGGATCAAATCACTTGACGATGCCTGGTCCAACAATGCCAAGGCCGCTTCAACGTTTTCTTCCTTATTCCCATCATTAATCTGCATCTGAATGCTGGTAACGCGCATATTCAATCGGATCCTTTCAAAAACCTAGGACTTTACAATCATGATCGCATCTTGTATAAACCAAATCCCTGTCAATTAGCAAGCCCACATATCTAAGGACTTGGATACAGGGTAACCGAAATCCACATTTGTCAAGGTAACAATTTATGATCACGTTGCTCGATTATGGTGCTGGAAACGTCAGAAGCGTCATCAACGCCATCGAAAGTTTAGGTGAACAGGTTCATCTTGTTGAAACGGAAAAGGATATCCTTTCCGCCGAAAAGCTGGTCTTTCCCGGTGTCGGTGCGTTCGGCAACATGATGGAAATCCTCAATCGGAAAAATTTCGTTGGACCGCTTTTGGCCTATCTCAAAGCCGATCGTCCTTTCCTGGGCATCTGCCTCGGGCTCCAGGCTCTGTTTGAAAGCAGCGAAGAAGCACCGAACATAAAGGGGCTGGGATTCATCCGCGGAAACGTTCAACGCTTTGCCACGGAGCTCTCCGTTCCCCATATCGGGTGGAACGGAGTGAATGTCAAAAAACCCTCCAAACTGTTTGCAGGTCTGGAAGGCGACGAAAAATTCTACTTTGTCCATTCCTACCACGTGAAGCCCGATACGGATGATACCGTACTGACCACCACTGATTACGGATACGGGTTTGTCAGTGCCATTCAAAAAGGAAATGTTATCGCCACCCAGTTTCATCCTGAAAAAAGTGGGAAACACGGGCTCAGGCTGCTTAAAAATTTCCTCGGAAATGATGGAAAGATGGCCTTGCCCGTGAAAACTTCAAGCCATACGCTTCTGGCCAAACGGATCATTGCCTGCCTTGACGTTCGCACCAACGATTCCGGCGATCTGGTGGTGACCAAAGGAGACCAGTATGATGTGAGAGAAAAAGGGGATGTTAGAAATCTGGGAAAACCCGTAGATCTGGCGCGACGGTATTACGAAGAGGGCGCCGACGAAATCACCTTCCTCAACATCACCGGGTTCAGGGATTTTCCTCTTGAAGATATGCCCATGCTCGAAGTGCTGCGGCAGACTTCCGAAAACGTTTTTGTCCCCCTCACCATCGGCGGCGGCATCAGGGATTATACGGACAAAGACGGAAAAACCTACACCGCCCTGGAGGTGGCGGCCAAATATTTCAGATCCGGCGCGGACAAAATATCCATCGGCAGCGATGCCGTTCTGGTGGTTGAAGAATATTTGAAAACCGGCATTAAAACAGGACACAGCGCCATTGAAGAGATCGCCCGCGTTTACGGAAACCAGGCTGTGGTCATTTCCATCGATCCCAGGCGCGTGTACACTGAAAAACCGGAAGACGTTCAGCATCGGGTGATCAAAACACAATACCCCGGGCCCAACGGTGAAACCTATTGTTGGTATCAATGCACCATCAACGGAGGCCGGGAAGGACGGGACGTTGACGCCGTCACGCTGGCGCAGGTCTGTGAAAAACTGGGTGCGGGTGAAATCCTGTTAAACTGCATCGATCGCGACGGCACGAATAAGGGATTTGACCTGGAACTCATCAATGGGGTGAAAGAGGCGGTTTCAATTCCCGTTATTGCCTCCAGCGGCGCCGGCTGCCCCGAACACTTTCTGGAAGTCTTTAAAGAAACGGAAGCTGAATCGGCACTGGCCGCGGGAATCTTTCACCGGAAAGAAGTGCCCATCGGGCAGGTGAAAAACCGGTTGAAAGGAGAGGTGGAAATCAGGCCCTAGGGTTTCACTGTTCCCTTAGGCGCCATTCCGGTAATAGGTCTCTTCAATAACCCCATTGACGGCGTCTAGCCGATCCATCTCCGGCGCTTTAAATTCGAATATTAGTTCTAAAAAGATCATGACAATTCGGTAGGTGGCACCCCACAGCACATCCGTACCCATCATGGTACGGTGCAGAAAACAGGGGAAATGTTGATATGATCCGCTGTCCACCGGCCCTTTCGGTACATTGAAAAGCAGCTTGTACCGTGCGTAATTGTCTTTATTCAGAAGTTCCCGCAAGGGGATGTGAACAATTTTTTCAACTTCCCGGTTTATAAAAAATCGCCGCTGGCTGTGAATCCAGCCCACAAAGGGAAAAATCTCCCGTCGAAACATCACCAGACGTTGGGGCGGCAAAGGTCCTAAAAACCGAACGCCCAACGGGTTCAAGGTCATCTCCTCGAAACTCTCTCTGATACCGGTGGCCAAAAGAACCGACAATCGCCTGGCTTGCCTGGGCCTTTCCTTTTGCCATTTTGGCCAATAGGGCCAACGGGAAAGCGGAAAGAACGGAAGTTTTATGAATTGTGCCAGCTTCGGATCCAGGCCTTGGGAAACGGCCCCGCCCGGAAAACAAAGGTCTCCCGGTTGCTTGACCATCTGAGAACGCTTGTTGAGAACCAGACAGGGGTTATGAGGGAGTTGCGAATTCGGGCATTTTCCACTGAGCAAAAAAAGGACCGCGGATGCTTCCGCGGATTGGGAGACCCCTTGAGGAAAAAAGGATTTACAAATGCTCCGCGCCTCAAGGACTTCCTGAATATGCGCAGTCAAACGGGAAGAATCTTCCAGCAGATGTTCCCTTTCCATTAATAACTCCTGAAATAAACGTTCATGAGGATAATTGACATCTTTTTATATTCTGCGATAATGTTGGCGCAGGATCAAACGGGCCAACACGATTCTTAAAGAGAACAAGATTTTGATACCAGCGCTACCCTACAAATGGAAGGCCCTGCTCACTGTGGCCATGGGAACCATGATGGCCACCATGGACGCCAGCATTACCACCATTGCGTTTCCGGAACTGACCCGCGCGTTTAAGACCGATCTCGCCACTGTCATGTGGGTGGCGGTGGCCTACATCCTCGTCAGCAGCAGTTTGATGCTCATTTTCGGAAAAATAAGCGATTTCATGGGCAGAACCAGGCTTTATACCGTGGGCATGGCGGTTTTTACCATCGGCATGGCTGCCTGCGCCCTGGCCCAGAACGTGGAACAGATCATTATTTTCCGGATTATTCAGGCTCTGGGGGCCGCCATGTCCATTGCCTGCGGGACAGCCATCGTCACCGAAGCTTTCCCTGCCAATGAGATCGGAAAAGGCCTCGGGATGCTCAGCATGTCCGTTTCAGCGGGCTTCATCCTCGGTCCTATTATCGGCGGCTTCCTCCTTGAGTGGCTGGATTGGCGCTCGTTGTTTTACGTAAGAGCGCCCGTCGGCATCTGCACATTCTTGATGGCTCTGGCCCTGCTCAAAAAAGATATTGCCCGGTCCGGAAAAATCAAGCTCGATATCATGGGAACCCTCACATCATCCGCCGGTCTTTTCTGCCTGATTTTCGGCATGTCGATGATCAAAAGCCATGGCATTAACTCACCCATATTTCTCCTTTTCGTGGGAAGCGGGATGGCGATTCTCTTTCTGTTTATCCTGGTGGAACGTCGGGCAGCGGATCCCATCATCGATCTGGCTCTTTTTAAAAATCGCACATTTTCATATGCAATGGCCGGGCTTCTGCTCTTCTTCCTGGCCGTCCCCCCTTACATTCTGATTATGCCGTTCTACCTCATGGAAGGTGTCAAGCTCTCCCCACTGGAATCGGGAACCCTCATGGCGGTGGTATCCATGGTAACCATGGTGACCAGTCCTCTCAGCGGCACCCTTTCCGACCGTTTCGGCCCGGTCTGGCCTTCCGTATTCGGGGCCGGCGCCACCGCAACGGCCTTTTTCTTCATGCTTTGGCTTGATATTCAAACAGAAGTCACTACTATCATTCCGATTTTAGTCCTGCTTGGCCTGGGTGTAGGCTCTTTTCAGCCCCCGAATAACAGTACCATCATGGGTGCCGTGGCGCGTGGGAAACTCGGTTCCGCATCAGCCCTGATCGCCACGGAACGGCAGGTGGGCATTTCACTGGGGATGGCCCTGTCAGGCGCCATTTTTTCCGCCAGGCAAACCCTGTATCAGGGATTACTGCGCGCCGAGGGATGGAACCATGCGGAAGCCCTCAGACGCTCCATCGGTCCGGCTTACCGAGAAGTGCTTCTCATAAGCGTATTTCTGGCGACCGGCGCCATGGTTTTGGCCCTTTTCTCAGTCGTCAATAAGGACCTCGGCAAAAAAAAGCCGAAAAGGGTTTCCCAGTGATAAAGACCCTCCTTTTCGGCTTCAGCTTTATTTCAACTTGTTTCTGCTACATCGCCCACTTCAATAGCGAAGCCCCCCAAGTCAGCCCAGCCCCGAAACTCACCAGAAGAATATTGGTTCCGTTCCGCAGGAACCCTTCCCGATTGGCCTCATCCATAGCAATGGGAATAGAGGCGGATGACGTATTTCCATACCGCTGAAGATTGGTATACACCTTATCCATTGAAATATCGAGATTCTTGGCCGTGGCCTGAATAATGCGAATATTGGCCTGATGGGGAATCATGGTATCCACATCCGTTTCTTTCATGGAATTATGGGTGAGCGCCTCCCTTGCAATGTCCGTCAAGCAATTGATAGCCCTTTTAAAAAGGCGGTTCCCCTCCATTTTGAGGTGAAAAGATTTCTGATCGATGCAACTCAGGACCTCCGGAAGCTTTAGTTTTCCTTCTGATGAATAAAGGAGATTACCGAGGCTGCCATCAGATTTTATATGGGTGGACAAGATGCCTTTATCACTTTTTTCCGAGGTCAGTACCACGGCCCCGGCGCCGTCTCCCAGAAGCACGCACGTCCCGCGGTCCTCCCAGTTCACAATGGTGGAAAGCCGTTCCACGCCCATGACAAGGGCTGTTTTGCAGTTCCCACATTGAATCGCGTTGTTGGCCACCGAAAGCGCATATAAGAATCCGGAACAGCCGGCCGAAACATCGAAGGCCGCTGCATTTTTGGCATCCAGGGTCTCCTGCACCATGCAGGCGGCAGAGGGAAACTGCCGGTCCGGCGTGACCGTTCCCGCCACGATCATATCCAGTCTGTCGGGTGATATTCCCGCCATGTCCAGGGCATTTTTGGACGCCTGGGTGGCCAGATCCGTAGTGGTTTCATTGCGATCTTTTGATGAAATACGCCGCTCTTCGATACCGCTTCGCCGAACGATCCACTCATTGTTGGTATCCACAATACCTTCAAGCTCCACATTGGACAATATCCGTTTAGGCGCCGTGGAGCCAGTTCCAACGATCCTTCCTCTGGGCATACTTGCCATCTTATTTTTCATCCTTCCAGCACAAAAAAATATTCGCCCCATGGCGGCGGAAGCGCCGGCGCCACGGGTTCAGGGGGTGTGAATCAGGGTTGCATCCGCGTCACATTCGATATGGGATTTACGATCAATTTCCAGGGATTGCTCTCTCCGCATGTATCCGGAAAGCTTCAGGAAAAACGCTGTACTGCGGTGAAATCAAGGCAGGATCTTTTTTTCCTTAGGCTTTGACCTTTGTATTCTTTAGCAGGTCAAATATTCCTTCTCGCCATAAACAAACAGGTTCCTCATGAGATGCAACACGCCTGCACCTTCACAACGATAACAAGATTTTATAGTAATCGGCTTCTTTGATGTCAAGGGAAAAGTCCTTCAGTCACCGCTTGCAACTTCATCCCTATAGGGTGTATGCTGGTGACATTGATGCAAGCGGAATTGATCGGCGTGAACCAGTGCGCAAAAGGAGAAAACAATGGTTTTTGAAATGCGGCAATATCGGATCAAAAATGGAAAACGAGACCAATGGGTGAAACTGATGGAAGAACGGATCATCCCCTTTCAAACATCAAAGGGAGTGGTGGTGGTCGGCAGTTTTGTTGCGGTGGAAGAAGATGATCTCTATGTATGGATTCGTCGTTTTGAAAACGAGGCCGAACGAAAACGGCTGTACCAGGAAGTTTATGAAAGCGAGTTCTGGATCAATGAGATAAAGCCCCAGTCGGAATTGTTGCTGGATCGTGAAAGCATCATCAACACATTGCTGCAAGCGACTCCCAAATCGGTTCTTCAGTAACACGCCTACCCCGGCAAACGCGATATCATGGATCAAACCCAACAACATCTGGTGCGTGCCTACCGCATGTATCAGAAAGTGATGCGCTACCCTCACCTGGCGGAAGCCATACGAAAAATCTTCCGCTCCGTTCTGCTTGAAAAGACGGCATTCGATGAGGAACAACTCCGTGAAGACGCCGAAAAGGGCCTTCAAAAGGAGAACATCGATCCAACCGAGGAAAACCTTCGGGAATATATGGATGCCGCCATTGATCTGATGCTGGTCGAACACTTGGACGACGGGGAGATTGACCAGTACATCAATCTCGCCCGAAAAGAGGATCGGCTTCGGAACCTGATCAAGGCGGTCAATACGGAAGGCGTCACAAGCCTGCGGATCAAAAAGGCGCTGCGGGATTTCTGTGAAATCCCTGAAGGGAACACCTTCGTATCGCCCAGTGAAGCGGAAGGCGTGCGGGTGGCCCTGATTCATCATTTCATCTCCAACCAGCTTCCCTTCATGGGCATTGCCAAGCATCATATCACCATTCGGGATATCGATGAAATCGTGCAGAACTCTTTCTGGAGCCCCCGCTACCCGGGGAGAATCGGCGGCAAAGCAGCGGGGCTGGTGCTGGCATACCGGATCATTCTGCCGCGGCTCATGGAACGGGACCCCGAGCTGGAACCCTATCTGGCCATTCCCGAATCCTACTACTTCAACTCGGGCATCTTCTCCGATTTCATGGATTACAACAACCTCCACGAATTCCACACCTACAAATACCGGGACCGCACCGAGATAGAGGAAACCTACCGGAAACTTCCGGCCATCATGGAAAAGGCCACCTTCCCTCCGGACGTGCTCGACATCTTCCGACGGTTTCTCGAAAAAGTGGGAGAGCACCCTCTCATTCTCCGTTCATCCAGCTTGCTGGAAGACAATGTGGGTCACTCATTTTCAGGAAAATACGATTCCGTCTTTATCGCCAATCGGGGAAATACCGAAGTGCGGCTCAAGGAGTTCGTAAAGGGGTTGAAATCGGTTCTCATGAGCACCTTTGCGCCGGCGCCCATCCTTTATCGCAAAGAGAGGGAACTACTCGATTTTGATGAAAGGATGAGTGTTCTGGCCCAAAAAGTGGTGGGGCGCCGGTTCCGGGACTACTTCTTTCCTTTTGCGGCCGGCGTCGGTTTTTCTTTCAACACCTACACCTGGACGCCGCGCATTAACCAGGATGACGGACTCATTCGTCTCGTCTTCGGTTTGGGAACACGTGCCGTCGACCGGGTAGGGGGAGATTATCCCAGAATGATTCCGGTCAGCCATCCCTTGCTGAGACCCGAGGTGGATGCGGGACAAATCCAGAAATACTCACAAAAGACGGTGGATGTGCTGAACCTGAAAAAGCGGCGGGTGGAAGCGGTTGCGTTTCTCGATCTGATGGGAGAGATTGATCATCCGGATCTGTTTTACGCCGTATCCATCAATCAGGAAGGGCATCTGACCGCCCCCATGTTCAAAGGCCGAAGCATCGACCCGATCGGCAGTTGCCTCACCTTTCATAATTTTCTGACCCTGACCCCTTTCATCGGCGCCATGAAAAAAATCCTCTCAAAGCTGGAGAAGGCCTACGGTCGACCCGTGGACGTGGAGTTTGCCGTGGACGATGGCAAACTCTACCTTCTTCAATGCCGAACCCTCTCCATGCGAAAAAACCTGGAACCGGCAACCCTGCCGGAGGATATCCCTCAAGACCGGATTCTCTTCACCAACCGCCGTGGCGTCACCAACGGCCTCATCAAGGATGTTGAATATGTGGTCTATGTGGATCCCCGCGCATATGATCGGATCGCCCGCACCGAAGAAAAAGCGGAGATCGGTCGTGTTGTGGGCGATGTCAATCGATTTCTGGAGGGTAAGCGTTTCGCCCTTTTCGGGCCCGGCCGATGGGGCAGCAGAAACATCAACCTGGGTGTCGCAGCGGGGTATGAAGACATCAACAACACGCTTACCCTGGGTGAGATTGCCTTTGAAGCAAACGGCTCCACGCCGGAAGTCTCCTACGGCACCCATTTCTTCAACGATCTGGTGGAAGCGGAAATTATCCCCATTGCCGTCTATCCGGACCAAAAAGGGACTTTCATTGATGAGAATTTCCTGCTGGAAGCGGAGAATCTGCTCCCTTCAGCGCTTCCCGCGCATGCCCGCCACGCATCCGTAGTGCATCTGATCCATGTCCCCGCTTCGACCCGGGGCCAATTGCTGCACATCTACCAGGACGGAAAGAAACAAGAGGGAATGGGCTTTTTCGGACCCCCTTCATGAAATACCTCAAAACGAACACGCGCTCCTCCCAGAGGTAAAGCATGCCGGAATCAGGTTCATGCCGCGATTCGGCGTCAGGGTCGGTCAAACCCGGGGCAACAAGACCAACTTTCCTTTAACCTGACGGCTCATCAATATTTTCAAGGCGTCAACCGTTTCAGAAAGAGGGAATTCCCGGTCAATGACGAGTTGGACCTTTTTATCTGCATACCAGTCAAAGAGTTCACTTACATTGGAGGCAAACACCTCGGGTTCGTGTTTTACAAAACTGCCCCAGAATACGCCCACAACCTCGTATTCCTTAACCAGCGGCAGGTTGACGGAAAGTTTGGGAATACTGCCTGAGGCAAAACCGATGATCAGCAGCCTTCCCTTTCTGGCCATGGCGCGACTGCAGGCCGAGAACGCTTCTCCGCCCACCGGATCAAAAACCACATCGGCGCCCTTACCATTCGTGAGTTCCTTGATGGCGGCCTTGAGGTCTTGTTTATTATAGTTGATCAGTTCATCGGCCCCACTTGCCTTTGCCAATTCAAGCTTTTCTCGTGTGGAGCAGGCGGCAATCACCCTGGCACCCATGGCTTTTCCGATCTGAACGGCCGCGATGCCGGTGCCGCCTGCGGCACCCAACACCACCAGAGACTCCCCGGCCCGCAGCCGACCCCGCTGCTTCAGGGCATGATGGGCTGTCCCATAGGCCAAAAGGATGTTTGCGGCATCACGGTGGGGCATCCCTTTTGGCGCCGGAATAAGGCTTTGGGCATTTACCGCGATCTTTTCCGCGAAAGCCCCGTAATCGGGGCTCAGCCCGATCACATGATCCCCCACCTGAAAATTCTTCACCCCTTGGCCCAAAAGGCTCACGGTCCCGGAAAACTCACTACCCGGAATAAAAGGGAGATCCGGCTTGGCCTGGTATAGCCCCTGCACCATCAATGCTTCGGGGAAGTTAACGCCGGCCGCTTCGACCTTCACCAGCACCCGGCCCGGTCCGGGCACCGGGTCCGGCATATCTTTGTATTTCAGATCTTCAACCGGCCCGAATTTTTCACACACAATTGCTTTCATCGTATTCATAAAATCCTTTTCCGCTCTTTCTTCCCAGCCACCCGGCCTGTACCATTCTGCGGATGGAAATGGGACAGGCGTACTGGGGGTCATTCAACTCCTTGAACAGGGCATCGCTTCCCAGAACAATAGTGTCCATCCCGATGAGGTCCAGCAATCGAAGGGGTCCCATGGGAAGGCCCAAGCCCACTTTGATGGCGGCATCGATGGATTCCTTGTCCGCGACGCCTTCTTCCAGCAGCCGGACCGCATTGAACATGATGGTGGTCAGCACCCGGTTCACGATAAACCCGGGCCGATCCTCGGACACGACCACCTGTTTGCCCAGACTCACGCCGAAATCGGTAATCTCCTTCAGGATCTCTTCACCGGTCATGAGGGTGCGGACGAGTTCGAGCAGTGGAATGACCTGAGGCGGGGTCAAGAAATGGGTTCCCAGAACTTTTTCGGGCCTTGACGTGGCCCGCGCCATTTCGATGACCGGCAGAACCGACGTGTTGGTGGCCAGAATGGTGTGTTCGGGGCAAATGCCGTCCATCTCTTTGAATATGCACTTTTTCAGTGCCAGATCTTCGGTGACCGCCTCGATCACGAGATCGCAAGCGTCAAAGGCATTGAGGGTTGTGGCCCTGTCAATTCGGGTGGAAAATCTTTCCGCATCCGCTTCGCTCAATTTCTCGGCTTTCACCAACCGCGCCAATTCCCTTTGAATGGCGGCCACCCCTTTATCCAGAATGGTTTCGTTTTTTTCACACACCACCACAGAGTACCCTTTCATGGCACAGAGTTGCGCGATTCCCGAACCCATTACGCCGCAACCCAAAACACCGACCCTTGCGATCTCCATTCACCGACCTCCATTTTGCAACATCACTGAATTAACGGCTTACCAACCCAGGACCTTAACCCCTTTTCCCTTTAACAACTGTTTTGCCACAATGAGCTTTTCGATTTCCTTGGACCCTTCGTATATTTCCACGATCTTTGCATCCCTATAGAACCGGCTGATGTCATATTCGTCCATAAACCCGTAGCCGCCGTGAAGTTGAAGGGATTCGTCCACCACCCGGACCCCGGTTTCCCCGGCAAACCATTTGGCCATGGAAATGAGCATTTCCTGTGGATCGCCGTTATCCAGCTTCCACGCGGCCTTGTACACCAGATTCCTGGCCGCTTCCGTGAGGGTCGCCATTTCCGCCAGTTTACCCTGTACCATCTGAAAGGAAGCCAAAGGCGCACCGAACTGCTTTCGCGCTTTCACATGTCGTAACGCCAGCTCCAGGGCCCCCTGGGCAACCCCCACGCCCTGGGCCGCCACATAGGACCTGGACCGGTTGAAAAAGGCCATGAAACATTTAAACCCGTTGCCCGCGTCGCCCACCAGATTTTCGGCGGGAACCTTGACGTCATTGAAGAAGATTTCAGCGGTATCGTGGGCCCGGATCCCCAGCTTTCCCCTTATTTTATTCCGGGTAATCCCCGGGCTGTCGGCGTCAATGACAAGAACACTGTGCCGTCCGTGCCGGTCTTCGGCATCCGGGTGGGTCAGGCAAAGGGTAATAAAAAAATCCGCGATATTCCCGTTGCTGATGAACATTTTGCTGCCGTTCACCACATATTCATCACCGCGCCTCTCCGCACGGGTGCTCACCGAAAGAACATCACTTCCCGCATCGGGTTCCGTGGCCGCCACCGCACTGGTGGCTTTTCCCTCGCAGATGGGGACCAGATACTTTTCTTTCTGGGCTTCGGTGCCGAAGAGGAGAATCATTTCCGCGCCGAAACAGGTGCAAAGGGTGGCGCCGGCCAACCCCGGGTCCACCCGCCAGAATTCTTCGGTCACCAGGGCATTTTCAAGATACCCGTACCCGCCTCCGCCATATTTTTCATCGATGAACAATCCCACAAACCCCAGCTCGGAGGCCTTTTTCATAACCTCCAGGTTGGTTTTTTCTTCTCGGTCGCACTCTTTGGCCACATCCCGGAATTCCCCTTCCGCAAACTCCCTTGCGGCCATCTTGATTTCCCGTTGTTCCCGGGTAAGGTTAAAATCCATGTCCACTCCTCTTTTCCAATGTCAAAACAATTAAAGAACGCTCAGAATCCCTATCAGATCCAATATCTGAATTTCTCCCATCTTCTTTGGGAACATAGCCGGCAGCCCCTTCTTTGAAGGATTTTGCCGTACTGCTTTTATTTGATCAAAACACTGGGAAGCCATGTAGCAAGCTCCGGAAAAAGAATCATCAGTACCAGGAGCGTGGCCTGAATCCCCACAAAGGGCAATACCGATTTATAGATGTCAATCATGGTCACGGAATCGGGGACAATGCTTTTCATGTAAAAGAGGTTAAACCCGAAAGGTGGCGTCAGATACGACATTTCCATGTTGACGATAAAGAGGACGCCGAACCATACGGGGTCGAAACCCAGGGTCTTGATGATCGGAACAAACACAGGGGTACAGATCATGATGATGCCCCCCGGGTCCAGCATCATCCCCAAAAAGATAAGTGTAATCTGCATGCCGATCAAGACCACATACTTGGAAACGGGAAGCACACTCACCAGCTCCCGAATGAAATCCACCGCGCCCAGGGCCGTGTAGATCCCCGTGAGGCAGGAACCGGCAATAATAATCCAAATGACCATACAACTCAGGTTGAGGGTCTGTCTGAGGGAGTCGTTCAGGACCTTCCATGACATCTTCTTGGCCAGAATGGCGCAAAGCAACGCCCCCAGAGCGCCGATGGCCGCAGCCTCCGTGGGAGTGGCAACCCCTTTAAAAATGGTTCCCAGGACCAGCAGGATCAGAATGATGGGCAAAATGACCCCCCGAAGGGATGCGAATTTTTCTCCCCAGCTGGCCCGTTTCTCCTTGGGGACAGCCGGGCCCATGGAGGGATTGATGTAGGACAGGATGCCGATATAAAGGGTGAACATGAGCGCCAGCAGAAAACCGGGAATGAGGCCGCCTGCAAAAAGGGATCCAATGGATTCTCCGGCAAAAATCCCATATACGATCATCAGGACACTGGGCGGAATGAGGATTCCCAGAGCACCCCCCGCGGAAATACTGCCCACCGCAATCTGCTTGTGATAGTTGTGTTTCAACATGGAGGGCAAAGCGATCACCCCCATGGCCACGGTGGCCGCGCCGCTGATGCCGCTCATGGCGGCGAAAAAGGTGCAGATGACGATGGTCCCCATGGCGAGGCCCCCTTTGATACCCCCCACCCATTTGTACATCATATCGTACAGGGCCTCGGCAATTCCCGAGTGCTGCAACAGGATGCCCATGAAAACAAACAGGGGAATGGCGACCAGGATGAAATTGTTCATGACCCCGAAAGCGGTGGAGGAAGTCATGATCAGCGCAGCGGGGCCCATAAACACCCAGGTGAAAATGACGGATAGGCCGCCCAGAATGTAGAGCAGGGGAAGGCCCGTCATCAGGCCCACCACCAGGGAGCCAAAAAGAAGGATGGTTATGGTTCCGACTTCCATTGTTCAGGTTCCTTTCCGGTCGCGAGCGTTATGATGTCTCGAATGAATTTAGCGATCAGTTGAAAAAAAAGCAGCAACGCCCCCAGGGGAAGCATCATACGAAAAGGGTAAAGAGGCGGTCCCCACTGGGTGGAAGCATGCTCCATGAGCTTGATGGAACGCCATGCGGCCTCCCAGCCCTTCCATACCAGAACCCCAACAAAAATGAAGGCCATAAAGATCGTAATGACATCAATCAGTGCTTTGATGCGGGGACGAAAAGAACCGTAAATGACATCCATGTTCACATGTCCCTCTTTCAGAGCCGTGTAGGCGCCGCCCATGATAATGAACGTGCCGAAAAACATGGTGGAAAGCTCATTGACCCACACGGTGGGACTATCGAAAGCGTATCGGGCCACCACTTCATAGCCTACAATCAGAGCCAGAAAGAGAATCAGGTAGCACACCACTCTTCCGGACCAGTCGCTCACGGAATCGATAATTCGCAAGAATTTGAGGATTGTTCCCATAATGACTCCCGTGCAGGGGCGACGCGTTTATCGCCCCTGCGGAATTGGGGTTCAACGGATCGAGTTGTCGCCGCTACTTAATATAGCCCAGTGCCTTGAGAAACGTCTTCATTTTATCAATCATTTCGGCGTTCAGCGGATCTTTCTTCGCCACCTTGTCCCATACCTTTTCGGCGGCTTCGGTCATTTTGTCCACTTCAGCAGGTGAAAGGGTATTGACCTTGACCTTCCAGTCCGACACCATCTTTTTAAGGGAGGTTTCCGCCAGCATCCGTGTGTTGGTGGTGGCGCGATACCCCTCTCCCATGGCGGCGGCTTTGATGATCTCCTGCTGCTTGGGGGTCAGTTTTTTCCACACATCCATGTTGATCATCAGGTTGTTCCAGGCCCCCTGAATCGGCTCGGGCAGCATGTAGTTTTTGAGCACTTCGTGAAACTTCATGACATACATGGGGCCCGCGTCTCCCCAGTGAAGTCCGTCAACCACGCCGGTGGCCAGGGCGGTGTAAAGCTCTCCACCCGGGATGTAAGTGGTGGAAGCCCCCAGTTCCGTCAACCATTCCGCCATCACACCGTAGGCCCTGATCTTCATGCCCTTAAAATCCGCCGCGCTCTTGATGGGGTTTTTGCTCATAATGCCCACGGGATAGGACTCATAGGGAAGGTGATAGACGTTGAATTTGGCGTATTCTTTGTTCAAGACCTCCGCCAAACCCTGATTATACATGAAGTCATAGGCCTCCCAAAGGTTGCGAAAAGCGAAAGGGAGCCCCGCCACTTCGCTGACAGGGATCAGTTTGTGCCAATAGCCTTCCGCCACATATCCTATTTCAATGGCGCCGGCACCTACGGAATCCAGAAGTTCTTTCATGGGAACAATGGAGCTGCCGGGGAAAAGCTTGATCTTGATCTCTCCATCACTCATTTCGTTTACGGTATTGACAAATCTGTCCAGGGACCGATGTGTGTCGCCGGGAGGCAGATGGGATTGAAGCTTTAAAGTGATGGATTTAGCGGAAGCCATACCTGCCGGCCCGAAAACCATCATCACGCCGATCATCATTACGAACCATTTTTTAGTCATACGCATTTTTGTCCTCCTCATTTTTGCCCAGAAAATACCAACCATTTACCGGAGATGTGCCTTTAAGTCCCTTGATCACCTCCTTTCAAACATTCGGATCAATCCGTCACCAAAAGGCGTTTCAATATCTTCCCTGCCCCGCTCTTGGGAAGGGCTTCACAAATTTCCACCCGGTGGGGCCGCTTATAGGCGGCCATTTTCTCCCGACACCACTCCAGAATGTCGTTTTCCGTGGTCTTCCCTTTTTCCCCGGCAGTCAAAACGATAAACGCCTTGGGGGTTTCGCCACGGTATTCATCGGGAATCCCAATAACCGCCACTTCAGCTACCGCCGGATGCGTGTACAGGACATCCTCCAACTCGGTGGGAAACACATTGAAACCGGAACATAAAATCATCTCCTTCTTTCGGCCCACCACCTTCACATAGCCCTCTTCATCCATCACGCCGAGATCACCCGTATAGAGCCAACCGTCTTTCAAGACATCTAGGGTGTCTTCGGGCCGTTGCCAATATCCCTTCATTACCGTGGGGCTTTTAATAACGATCTCTCCCACTTCATCGGCGGGGACCTCCCGACCCTCCCTCTCCAAATCCATGATCTTCACGTCGGCATACTGGGCGACGCCCACAAATCCCGGCTTGTAGGAAAACAATGGGGTTACCACACCGCCCGCGCAGGCACATTCGCTGAGACCGTACCCTTCTCCAAGAAAGGCGTTGGGGGCGATCACCTTCACTCTATTCTGGATTTCAAGGGAGATGGGAGACCCTCCGCTGATCAGCAGGCGAAAGGTGCTGAAATCGTAATCAGAGATATCGGACAGTTGAAGCAGGGCCACAAACATGGTGGTGGCGCCCGTCCAATAGGTGCATCGATAATGCTCAATGGCCCGGGCCGCGATATTGGGCAAGAACCTTGCCAAGATGGCAATCTGCCCTCCGGTAATGAGCGGTGCGCACATGCCCACCATCATGCCCATCACGTGGAAAAAAGGGGTCACGCCCAGACAGACATCGTCGTAACGCATGCGAAACCAGTAGGCGGAACAAACGGCTGCAAAACCTATATTGGAATGGGTCAGCATGGCCCCTTTAGGGGTACCTGTGGTTCCTCCCGTATATTGAAGCAGCGCCAGATCATTTTCAAGATCGTCAATACGGCAAACGGGCTCGGGTGAGGCATTCTTCAGGAATTCCGAAAAATCGAGCGTATCCGGGAAATCCATCTTCGGTGATTGGGCTTCCGCCGGGACGGGAAGAACCGGTTTCCGGGGCAGGTACTCCCCCAAAGAGGTCAGGATTACCTTTCTGAGCGCTAATGCCTCTTCAATTTTCAGAATTTCCGGATACAGGTAATCCGAGCCCACCAGTATTTCCAGGCCCGAGTCATTGATTTCATGCTCCAACTCCAACTGCTTAAACATGGGGTTAAAGGCCACCACCACGCCACCGGCCCGAAGAACCCCCATATATCCGATGACAAACTGCGGGCAATTCTGCATATACAGCCCTACCCGGTCCCCCTTTTTCAACCCCAGATCGATCAGGCCATTGGCAAACCGGTCCATGGCCTCGTTCAATTCTCCATAAGCGATATCCCGGCCATAGAAACGCAGTGCCGTTCGATCCGGATCCATGTCGGCCCAGTCCCGGATATATTCGGTCACGGGCTTCTCCACCTGAAAATGCCTCGGAACAAAAGGAGGCCAGAATCGATACCGTCTTTCTTTCATTGATCACCTCCGACGTAACGGGCATCATCCTTAATGGCGGCCGGATTCATGAATCCGACCGCCGAAAGTCCAATACCCCGGATCTCTACAGTTGCGGCGGAAACTCGGGAAGTGAATCGAACTCCGGGTGCGGATTCGGATTCTTGATCCTGGCGGCACGCATGGCGGCCGCCTTGTACCGGGCAAAATCCCCCATCACTAGGATGGACATCTTCTGCGCTTCCAGAGACCCTTCCGCATGAATGGTCAATACGTCTTCGTAGCTGGACGTGAGATCCCTCACCAGTTTCACCATTTTTAGCCGGTCTTCCGTGGGGATACCCGCCTTGCCACCCAGGGCACGCTCCAGCATATCATGGGTTTCGGGGTTGAAGTAATCCAGGGAAGAGGGACACGTTGCCACGATGCCGCCGGCAATATCCTGAATGTATTTCGTGGCCTGATGCCAGTTGTCGGCAAAATGGAATTTACAGATATTGGCATACATGGGATTGGGGTATACAAACTCGCCGCTGGGTTCTTCGGCACAATATTCACACGCCGCCTTTCCCAACACTTCCACCGCTTCCGTATACATCACCAGCCACGTCAGTTTCTCCCGCACATGGCCCGCCTTTTCAATACCGTTGTAATCGGCCATCATGGCAGCCGTACCGGTAAAAAGTTCCAGTTCCATGGCCTTGTAGGTCTCGGCGCTCAACCGATGAAAATTGGCGAACATATAGGCCACCTCACCGGCGAATTCCCATTCTCCTTTGAGAAAGATCCGTTCCTTGGGAATGAAGACCTTGTCGAAAATAATGGTGGCATCGTTGATAAAAACGCTTTTTCCGATGGGATGATCGAAAAGAGTGGTCTCGGCCGTGATTTCCGGCTCGGCGGAGATCATGGTCAACCCTTCGGCATTCACCGGAACCCCGAAAGCCACAGCATAGGCCTTGTCGTCCTTCCCCATGGCCCGGCAGGGGGCGATCAGGATTTCATTACAGAGGGGGGCCTGGCTGATATGGCTCTTGGCGCCGCTCACCACAATACCGTCTTCCCGTTCTTCAACAATGTGTACGTAATAGTCGGGATGGGCCTGCTGGGAAGGTCTGAGACTCCGATCGCCCTTGGCGTCCGTAAGGCCCATGGCAAAGGCGAGATCCTTTGTTTGAAGGTGTTTTCGGTAGGCCTCCACGTTTTCCGCATAATGGGTGCCGTATTTCTTGTCCACGCGCCGGCTCACCACCGTCACTGCGTTAAGCCCGTCTTTTGCCACGAATTTGGCTCCGGGAGGCTTGCCGAAACAAACCCTTGCCCACAGTTTCACCATCTCCCGAAGGCGCATGAGATCCGCCTTGGTTTTTTGGGGCATCAAGGCAAAGCTCACCCTTTCGCCATCTTCGTTTATTTCCGTCAGAAGATCCTGATATTTGGGATCGTTGTTGAGCACATAATCCATGGCCACCCAGTCCCGGCAAACCTTTAAAACGGGGTCTTCCGTTACATCCTCGATCCTTTTTCCATTACAGTAGACGACCCTGCCGTCCTTAAGGCTCTCTATGTATTCCTGCGGTGATTTGATTCCCATTCTATTTTCTCCTTATGGTTAATTGTTAGCACTTTTCCATACCAGTCCGTGCCGAGCACGAAGTTTTCAGCTAATACACGGTTATTTTTCGTAGGAATACCATCCCCGGCCGCTCTTTCTGCCCAGATGGCCCGCGTATACCCGCTGTTTCAGGGCGTTGCCGAACCGAAACCGGTCCCCGTGCGCTTCTTTCAGGATGTCACCCACGGACAGCGCCATGCCGAGATCCGCCATGTCCATTAGTCCAAAGGGCCCCAGCGGATGTCCCAACCCCAGACGGCAGGCGGCATCGATGTCTTCACAACTGGCCACCCCTTCGTCCACCAGACGAACCGCTTCATTAAACATGGCAAACAGTATCCTGTTCACCACAAAACCTGCCGTGTCTTTGATGGGAATGGGTGTTTTTCCGATTACGCGGCAGGCATTCAGCAAATATTCTAGTGTTTCAGATGTGGTCTCAAGAGCCGGAATAACCTCCACCAGTTTCATGATGAAGGCCGGTGCAAAAAAATGGGCACCCGCAAATAGGTGTCTTCGTTCCTTTTTGACGGATGTGGCCAGAAGCGTGATGGGGATGGAAGAGGTGTTGGTGGCAATAATACAATTCGAGCTGCACGCCGCATCGGTTTCCGCCAGAAGCTTCTTCTTCAGCTCAACATTTTCAAAAACCGCTTCCACAACCAGATCCGCATCCCCGAAATCAGCATAATCACCGGTGGGAACGATGCGGTTTAGGGCTCCGCCCCGCTGATCCGCCGACAGCCGCCCTTTCTGAACGGCTTTATCAAGAACTTTTTCAAGACGTTTCTTTCCTTTTTCCGCCAAAGGGAGGTCGGCATCTTTCATGGCGACGTCACAGCCGTAGACGGCAAAGCAAAGCGCAATTTCCGCGCCCATCATGCCCGCGCCCAAAACGCCTACCTTTTTTGGAGTATCCATAGGTCTTCCTTTCTCTTTTTTCTTAACGACCTTTGAATTGCGCCGGTCGTCTTTCCTTGAAAGCGCTGATGCCTTCGTTCTTATCTTCGGTTTCGCATACGCGACCAAACGCTTTGGTCTCCTCTTTCAAGCCATCCTCAAGGGGGAGACGCAGTGTGTCGTAGGCCGCCCGTTTTATCTCGGCGAGCGCCAAAGGCGCATTCCCGGCAATCTTTCCTGCCAGTTCCACAGAGTCCTCCAACGCCTTCCCCGGGTCGCTGATGCGGTCCAGCAACCCACACCGGCAAGCCTCTTCCGCGCTGATCAGACGGCCCGTAAACATCAAGTCAAAGGCTTTCCCCAAACCCAACAGACGGGGCAGCATCTGGGTGCCGCCCGCACCCGGAATCACGCCCAGGGTCGCCTCGGGGAGCCCCACCTTTACGTCTTTTCCGGCCACGCGAATATCGCACGCCATCGCCAACTCAAGCCCTCCTCCCGCAGCCAGTCCGTTCAATGCCGCGATGACCGGTTTCGGGCCTTTTCTCAACAATCCATGGAGCTCCTTCACGCGGGACACGGTGGCCTCCCCTTCGGGTGCGTCAAGGGTCGCCAGCTTGTCCAAGTCGGCGCCGGCCGCAAAAAATTTGCCCGCACCGGTGATCACCAGAACCGACACTTCCGGATCGCTCATGGCGGCACCGACCAATTCCATCAATTCCCTGATGAGTCCGTCGGCCAAGGCATTTACCGGCGGTCGGTCAAGGACCAGAACCCGCGTTTGATTCTCCTCATTTGATATTTTGATGCTCATATTTTCCTCTTCTCAAATCCTGCCGTACCGACCACAGTTGACCTTTAATATTTCGACTAATCGGTTTATTTTTTTTCAAACCGAGTCAGGCAATGAAACGGCTATCTCCACAGCCTGACGGATTATTCGGGCCAAACCAACAACAAACCGAGCCCCTTGAAAATGAAATCCACCATGAACGCCGCCACCTCCTTGGCCGGCTCGCTTTTCAGATTCCAGCCCCTGAGCGCTCCGAAAACCAGCATGAAAGCAATGAGATTCGCCGCAACATCCACATCGGTCTCTTTCCCCTGCTGCGTTAAAGCACCCCTTAAAATGTCGCGCCAATATTCCACGACATTCTTGTCATCCATTTCGAGAACCACTTCCAAATGCTTCTTGCTCAAATACTTGCTCTCCGAATAGATGAACTGAATCAACTCACTGTTTTCAAAAAGAAAGGTAATGGAAGCGTGTAGCGCCAACTTCATTTTTTCCGTGGGGTCTTTGGTTTCCTCGATCTTTGCATCCATCAATCTCAAGTACCAGCTGGTTTGCATGTGCTTGTGAATCAAAAACAAGACATCATCCTTGGAAGAAATGTAATGGTACATTTGTCCCATGCTCATACCGGCGGCTTCGGCAATCTCCCGCATGGACGCGGGATGAAAACCCTTTTCAAAAAAAACCTTACAGGCCCCTTCCACAATCTTTTGATGCTTGGCTTCGATGGCCTGGGGTTTTTTGGCCGAGATGCGAATCAATTCTTCAATATGCCCTTCCCATCGTCTCAGAAAAGACTCTTCTTTCGACATCACCATTTTATTCCTCACGATTCAAGTGCTTATAATCAGATGCGTTTATGATGTTCATTTCCTGGTAAATCACGCTTATGGCCCTCCCCCCGGAACCCAAAAAAGTGACTTAAAAAAATGTAAATGTTATTTCGAACGGTCGTTTTAATTTACACTTTATAGACTGCGATACACCTTGTCAATACTTTTTTTTAAGGACAAACCCTTAACCCCGTGAGTCAACCTACGTTCATCAAATACTGCGGACCTTTCGCGGATGAAAGCATATGGGCCGTAGTTTACGGAAATGCAGATTCGATGATATTAACAATTAAACTTAACGGTTATGGCATTTATTTAAAAAAGTTTTTTCCTTATTTCATTACGGTCCCGCCCTTTCCTTTTGAAAAACCGCTCTGATAATGATTGACAACCCAGAAACAAAATGATAATCACTCTTATTATTTCGATCAGTCGTTTTATTTATATGCCTTTTGACTCATTTTCGCCATCGCCCCTCAAACCATAAGGGCAGTGGATTACCAGGCGTTGGAATCCGCCCGGTCTTTATTTCTTTTGATGAGGAGAAACGTTATGAAGCAAAAAAGAAATGTTAAAAAAACTTTTTCCGTTCTCACCATACCCGCCGTTATTTTTTCTTTTCTATTTTTTCAAACGGCTTTTGCTGAAACATTACCCAAGATACCCAAAGTGGTCGACCCCGGCTACCGGATTCAACCGCTCATGCCAAAAACGGAAGTAAACGGATTCAACGGGATCGCCTTTGACAGCCAGGGGAACCTTTACGGCGGCGTGGTTCAGGGCTCCACTACCTACAAGGTCAATAAGGAAACCGGTGAGATCACCCCCTTCATTCTGCCTCCCGAAGGCGGCGCCGATGATCTGGTTTTTGAGCCGGGCGGAAGGGTCTTCTGGACCGCCTTCTTTTTGGGAAAGGTCTTCGCACGAGGTGCGGACGGAAAAATTATCACCCTAGCCGAAGGTCTGCCCGGCGCCAATGCCATCGCACGAAGCAAGGATGGCCGCGTCTTTTTTACCCAGGTCTTCATGGGGGATGCACTCTGGGAACTGGATCTCTCCGGGCAACGGAAAAACCGGAAGATCACCGAAAATCTGGGAGGGTTAAACGCCTTTCAGGTTCACACGGACGGCTTTATTTACGGTCCCAGGTGGTTCAAAGGGGACGTGGTCAAAATCGACATTGAAACCGGGGAAGTTACGACCGTTGCGGACGGTTTTCGAATTCCCGCCGCCGTAAAGTTCGATTCAAAGGGGAACCTCTACGTCATTGACAACAAAGCCGGAGAATTGATTCGGGTGGATATCAAAACCGGCAAAAAGATACTGGTTGCCAAGCTTGTCCCCCATCTTGACAATCTCGCCATCGATGCTCAGGATCGCATCTTCATCAGCACCAATGGCGACGGAAGCATCTTCGAGGTGGATGTTCCCACCGGCAAAGTGCGAACCGTGGTGCATGGCAGGCTGGCCTGTCCCCAGGGAATCGCCGTCTGGGACAGCCCGGAAGGGGAAATCCTGTTCGTGGCGGATAACTTTGCCTATAAAAGGGTGGACGGTTTTACGGGCGAGGTGAAAGAGTCCACCAAGGGGGGGGCATTTCCCAATGCCGCATCCATCACCGGCGATAAAGTGCTCATGAGCGGCTGGTTCCGTAAAGTGGTCGAGGTGTTTGATGCCAATAACGATGATTTACTTTACGGGATTTCAGGATTTAAGTTGCCCTTCGGCATGCTGATGCTGGAAGACGGCAGTATTCTGGTGGCGGACGCGGGAGACGGAACCATTGTCAGGATTCGTGATAAAGAGGGGAAACAAAGGGAGGTGGTCGCAAAGGATTTGGCTTTGCCCGTCTTTATGGCCAAAGCAGGACCTGATACCATTTATGTGACGGAGTTCCTATCCGGAAAGATCACAAAGCTCGATCTCAAAACCGGAGAAAAGAGCGTCGTCGCATCGGGTCTTAGAAATCCCGAAGGCGTCGCGGTTCAGCCGGACGGCACCGTACTGGTGGTCAATGTGGGAACCAAGGAATTGGTCCGGATCGACCCCAAAACCGGGAACATCAAACCGCTGGTTCAGGATCTGCCGGTCGGCCTTTTCGTTCCGGAAAACTTCCCGCCCGCTTTTACACTCAATGGTGTTGCCGTCTCCAAAGCGGGAAATATCTATGTAACCAGCGATACGGAGAACGTGATCTATAAAATTTCACCCAACAAATAGCAGGAGCTTACCCGCATCGCGCAACCGTGATGCGGGCTCCCCTCCGAAGCGCCCCAGTTCACCGGATCACTTTTGGTCCAACGGTAAAGATCATCCTCGCGGGAAGGCATTCGCGGACGGGCACTAAATAAACCTGTAAAGATCTATGGAGAACACCATCATGAAAGTTTTGGATATGTTTAAACTGGACGGAAAAGTGGCGATTATTACCGGGGGTTCCGTCGGTTTGGGTGCGTATATGGCCACCGGCCTTGCCGAAGCCGGCTGCAACGTTGTTGTCGCTGCCCGCAAAGTAGAACGATGCATCGATCTCTGCAACAAGTTGGAAGCGGAACTCGGTATCAAAGCGCTTCCCGTTGCCTGTGACGTCAGTTCCGAAGAACAATGCCGGCTCATGGTGGATAAAACAATGGCGGTTTTCGGTCGCTTGGATATTCTTGTGAATAACGCGGGTATCAGCTGGGTCACCGATTCTTTAAACTTCCCTATGGATAAATGGCAGAAGGTCATGAACCTGAACGTAAACGGCACCTTCCAGCTGGCAGCCATGGCTGCCCGCGTCATGAAAGAGCAGGAAACCGGCGGAAAGATCATTAACATTGCATCCATCGGCGGCCTGGGCGGAGACTATCAGGAAAACGTCGATTCCGTACCCTACGTTGTAAGCAAAGGGGCCATATTGACCATGACCAAGGACTTGGCGGTCAAGTGGGCCCGTTTCGGAATCAACGTTAATGCCATTTGTCCCGGTTGGTTCCCCACCAGTTTGAATGATCAATTATTGGAAGACCGCAAAGCAGTCTTAATGCCCAGAATCCCGAAAGGCCGGTATGGAAATTCGGAGGATTTAAAAAGCCTGATCGTATACTTAAGCTCACCGGCTTCCGATTATGTAACAGGTCAGCATATTGTTGCCGACGGCGGACAGACTGCCTTGGTATAGGAACCGGTTTTTTCCGTAGTATAATGGTAAGCATTTAGATTCTTACGAATTAAGTCTGAGAGTCCATCTCTCAGAATGTTTAAGCTGCTAATAATTCAGTAATTTTTTCAATATAGT
Source organism: Desulfatiglandales bacterium (assembly GCA_963663335.2). Taxonomy (GTDB): domain Bacteria; phylum Desulfobacterota; class DSM-4660; order Desulfatiglandales; family Desulfatiglandaceae; genus NaphS2. The sequence goes on from CAXXLN010000003.1 coordinate 1,909,638, forward strand.
CATCAGCCCGGTGGTACGCTTTTTCGAGCTTGCTGTTTAAGACGTACACTTTGTTGGGCCTGTGATGAAAAAGGCTGTTGGCCAAAGGACCGAATAAGCGTTTGTGAAACAAGATGAACATGGTTGCGACGTTCACCCCTTTTTCGGTCAGCATGTACGAATATTGTCGACCATTGCGTTTTACAAGACCATGTGCTTTCATCTTTCTCAAATCATAGCGTAATTGGTTGATGGTATAGTTGGGCAGTTCAAAGGCATCGATGATGGTTTTATGGATTTGAGCAGAGGACCAGCCGTTGAGGCAAATTCCCGTGTGCATTATCGTTTCCATCAGGCGAATCATCCGGGTGTCTTGAATTTTTATGCCGGCAATGCGGGTGTTTCCGCATGTAATCGGTAATGCAAGTCTCTGAAGTAAAGGGAAGTCAAAGTGGGCATTTAGTGTACGGGATTGAACCTCAGCAAAACGATCGAGAATTTCCTTTGATGTTTTTCGAACTTCGTCAAGATGTTCAAGCGACTTCTTTATTCGTAAGTCAGGAAGATTGTTGGAGCAGACTTCCATTCGAAGAAATGTGCGAAGTTTCTCATATTGTTTTACAAAAGAGTTTTTGAAATAGGCCCGAAAAATATAATGCGCCTGATCTGTCCGTTCTAAAACAGTTTGTAATTTTCCCTGGAATCTTTTTGTGATACGCCACCCGAAGATATTGGATATCTTATCGGCGGTCATTGAAAAAAAGCTGAGTTCACAGGATCTTTGAAATAGCTTTCGAATGGGAAAATTCCGGCGGAAAATGAAATTTTGGCAATATTCGATTTGTGAAATGGCATAAAATCGCCGCAGATTCATTTTTTGCCTTTCTCGTTTGGAGAATTTCGGGCTGACAATGAGAGACCAGTATTCAATACGTTCACGGATTATGTCGTGGTTTAACCTGTCGGCGGTTGCCTGAAGCATAGAGGGATCTTCTACGGAAACAAATGCATTATCATTTTTCTTGTACTTGACTCCGATTTTTGACAATTCCTGCTCAATAAAATTGTGTCCATTCAGGTAAGAGGTGGTTTGAAAAGGTAGAAATGAAGCAACACGGATCAACATGGGGCCGGCAACCTGATCGTAGATGTAGAAATAGTAGTGGGTGAAACGACTCCGGGTCTTTTTGATAATCCTGTAGTTTGGATCTTTTGTCGGATACTTTGGTTTTACGGACCGAAAGGTGTTGCCCTGCTCCATGCTCTTTAAGATGAAATAGACGCCGAACTGATTCTTGCGTTGCATGGCTTTAAGATAAGGGCGTACGTAATCCTCTTTACGAACACCTTTTTGTGCCCATTCCAGAGGAATCCCATGGTTTTGTGCATAGGAGTCAACCCAGTGGTTGTAATCTTTGGTGCGCAAACCCAGGAGTTCCTTTGTAATACAGGGTTCTTCGAGAATGTTTCGAAAAAAATGCACAACATTTTCCGGGCGTGATAGCATGGAAATGTACCCATTTATTACGATGCGATCAAAACAGTGATATATGAAGCCCATCATCGGTGAAAATATTTGGATTAAAGTTTCCATCGGTTGTTCCTCCTTTTGTTTTGTGTTGCCAACATAATTATTGGTGGAACAACCGGTGGATTTCAATCTTAAAATTTCAAATATCTTTGGCTAGAATTGTGCAAATCTATGAATAACACACTGTTAATATCAAAGGAGAGATGAAAATGAATGAAGTTGTTATCGTAAGCGGCGTAAGGACGCCCGTAGGAGATTTCCTCGGTTCCTTGAAGAGCTTGAACTGTGTTGACCTGGGTGTTATCGCCCTCAAAGCAGCGATCGAGAAGGCGAATGTGGATCCCGAACTTATAGAAGAGGTGGTCTGCGGAAATCCCGATATGGCCGGCGCCAAATCCAACCCGGGAAGACAGGTAGCAGTCCACGCGGGTTGTGGCTGGGAGACCGTTGCATGCACCATTAACCAGCAGTGTGTCTCATCCATGAGGGCCGCTGAAATAATGTATCAGGAATTGCTTCTGGGAAAGGTGGAAGTGGGTGCTGCCGTAGGCTGCGAAAGCATGTCCAATATCCCCTATTATCTCATGGGGGCACGTTCCGGCTACAAGATGGGCGAGCAGCGTCTGATTGACGGCATGCAGATCGATGGATTGATGGACGCATTCTATGACATCCTCATGGGTGTTACGGCGGAGAATATCGCTGATATGTACAACATCTCCCGGGAGGAGCAGGATGAATTCGCGCTCATGAGCCATCACAGGGCTTGTGAGGCGATCAATAACAAGGCCCAGGCGGACGAACTGGTGCCGGTTGAGGTCAAGGTCAAAAGGGATACCAGAATTTTTGATACGGATGAACATCCCAGGCAGGGTCTTAAAATGCAGGATCTGGCAAAACTGAGACCCGTGTTCAAAAAGGACGGCACGGTAACCGCCGGTAACGCCTCAGCACTGAATGACGGTGCGGCAGCCCTTATCATGATGACCCGCGACAAGGCCAAAGAGCTTGGCATCAAGCCCCTTGCCCGCATCGTGTCTTCGGGATCAGCGGCCGTTGACGCCAAGATCATGGGCATGAGCCCCGTTCCCGCTATAGAAAAGGCCCTGCGCTTTGCGGATCTGAAGATGGAGGACATCGATTACTGGGAGATCAATGAAGCATTTGCCGCCCAGATTATCGGGTGCAACCGGGAGCTTAAGATACCCCTGGACAAGTTGAATGCTCATGGTGGCGGCATCTCCATAGGCCACCCGGTTGGTATGACCGGGGTCCGACTCCTTGTTTCACTGGTCCATGAGATGAAACGCCGGGGTGTTCACTATGGAGGGGCTTCCCTGTGCGGCGGCGGCGGAGTGGCAACATCCATTATCGTTGAACAATGTGAAGAGTAGTCATTTCCACTACAGGCAGTTCCATCTCTCTGATACTCCTAATATGGCGCCATTGTCAGGATTCAGAAATTCCAATGTAATTTGGAATTTTCTGGATGGCGCCTGTAGCAACTTTCGGCCTCACGGTAATGATTTCATTCAAATCCCCTTCTTACGGCATCAGTGCGTGATAGCCTTTGTATTGCCGTTGAAAAGTTGCTTTGCCCCTGGCAATAAAGTCATCAAAGTCCCAATCGGTTTGATCGAGAAGATCCGAAAACGCCTCTCTTAGAACGTAAGTTTCCGCTGGCAACGCTCCGCCATTTTTCAATTCAATGTTCACGGGCAGACGGTCATACATCTCACCCTCGAATCGATCCAACCGGTCAAATGCCGAATCGGGCACATCCCGATAGACCACACCTTCCACTGTGTTTTCCGTACCCGGCACGATGGCGGGATAATGCTCGCCTATGACGGACCGTCTCCTATAGCCCGTTAAGGTTCCCGGAGCATGGGAGAGACGGCAACCCGCAACTTCAATCATGATGTCTTCACACATCAAGCTCCCGTACGCAAATAGATTTTTCATTGATAACTCCTCGTAAGGGCCATTAAACTTGGGATAATACATTCCTTCCGCGTCCCTGAACGATTAGACCTCCCAGCTCAAATCAACACAATAAGGAAAATGATCCGACGCATACCACCCGCCAAATTGGTCGTGAATAATCCGAGCATCGGTAACATACGGCGGTATGGTGGTCAAGATCCAGTCAATTCTGCTTTTTTGAGGGATGCCGGTAAAGGCGTGGTGAGTGAAACTCTCTTCCCCCTCGGAATGCCCCAGGACTTCCCAGGAATCTGAAAGCTCTGTTTCTCCATTGGCAAGCACCCCATGCGCCTTTGAATCCGGTCCATCGTTGAAATCACCCATGAGGATCACGGGAACGGTTCTTTTCCGAACCCAGAGGGCGATCAACTCGGCCTGTTTCACCCTAGCGGTCAACCCCATGTGATCCAGATGGGTGACGGCCACTGAAAAAATCTTCCCCGATTCCAGAAGTTCCACCGTGGCAGTACTCAACATTCGGGGAAAGGCGCTGTCCCAGTTTTTGCTGCGATGGATTTTGGGCGTTTTGGAAAGCCAGAATTCATAGCCTTCCACGATTTGAAAAACATTTTTCCGAAAAAACAGGGTGGGGTACTGACAGGTATCGTCCAAAACCCGGGAAGGCGCATGAAGCGCATATTCAGCAAGATTGTTTTCAAGATATGTCAGTTGTGAGACGCGCCCTTCCTGGGTCCCCAGGATGTCCGGCGCATACTGTTCAATCAACTTCACCACCAAATCACGCCGGTATGTCCAGGCATTACCGCCGTCCCGATCGTTTTCAAAACGGAGATTAAAAGTCATTACACGCACGGTTTTTTTCCTTCCGTTGTCATCTTATTTGTCGCTCTAACCCAAAGTGCACCCTGATGCATTATTTTTCTACCGTCCGGGCAACGGCGAAAGCGGCCAGAAAATCGGTACCACCACCATGATAATGATCAACACCACCAGCGTCAGGAGACCTCCTACTTTCATGTAGTCCTTAAAGCGATACCCGCCCGGCCCCATCACCAGGAGATTGGCCGGATGGGAAATGGGGGTCATGAAGCTGGAGGATGCCGCCATGGCCATGGCCATCATGAACCCGTAGGGGGTGATCCCCATTTGCTGACTGGTATTCAAGATAATGGGGGCCAGCAGCAGCACCAGGGCCGCCGTGGGAATAACGCAAGTGGCCAGAAACGTCAGTACCAAGAGGGCCAGCATGACCACGGTCGGCCCGAAAGGTCCCACCGCCGTCACCACCCCTTCCGCCAGAAATTTCGCCGCTCCCGATTGATCCAGAGCGGTTCCCAGGGGAAACATCCCCGCAATCAGAAAAACCGCTTTCCACTCAATGGCACGATACGCCTCCTCCATGGTCAGGCACTTAAAGAGCACCATGAGGGCCGCCCCGATCACCGTGGCAATGTAAATGGGTATCCAACCCAGAATGACGGGCACAAAAGTGGCCGCCATGAGGATGGAGGAAAGCGGTGCCTTTTTCAGTTTCGGGGATTCCTGGGCGGACTCTGTCAGGACGATAAAGTCATTTTCCTTACCCAGCAGATTCAGTTTTTCCCTGGGTCCGTAAAGGAGCAATGCGTCGCCAAAGTCAATGGCCATATCCCGCAGATTGGTGGCATGGGCCCTTCCCCGCCGCCAAATGGCCAGCACATTCAAACCGAATTTCTCCCTGAAATGAAGTTGCCGCAAAGTTTTTCCGGCGAGGGTGGCGTGGGGGGAAAGAATGGTTTCAACCATGCCGATCTTATCGGAAACAAGCGTTTTAAGATCGAGGCCTTCGCCCCCCTTCATCTCCAGGCTTTGAAAACCGCGAAGGATATGGAGGGTCGCCATCCGACCCTCCATCACCAATTGATCTTCAGGCAGAAGGATTTCGCCGGCATCGGGCATTCGAACAACACCATTCTTTCGAATGATACACAAGACGCGCATCCCGAGCACCTCGGCCAGCCGACTCTCTTTCAATGCTTTATTCCCCACGGGGGACTCCAAAGGGATGGTCAACAGCATGAGACGCTCATTGAGCTGATAGCCCGCATCCAACATGCTTTGATCCACTTCCTGGCAGGTCAAACCCGCTTCATGACAAAGGGATTCAATATCCTCTCTGCTCCCCTGTACCAGCAGGGTGTCCTCTGATTGAAGGACGTCGTCTTGCAGGTTGGCCCGTCGGATCTTCTTGTTCCGGCGAACCGCTAAGACCACGGCTTGAAAGCGGTTTCGAAAATCGATTTCATTGAGGGTTTTGCCGTTTAGAAAAGCGTCCGGCCCCAGGATCAATTCAACCAGCTGTATCTCCTTTGAAAAGACTTCATCCGCCGAAACCTTCTGGATGCCGTTGATGAGTTCCTCCCACAGCTGCAACTCTTTCAGCCTGTCGGGGCTTCCCTTGAGGACCAGGATATCACCGTTATGAAGCATTTCCTGTGGTCCCGGCGCCAGGAGACTCTGTGTTTGTCGGGTGACGGCAATCACATCCATCCCCAGCACGGTTCCCATGCGGGTCTCCGCCAGGGTTTTCCCCGCCAGAGGGGATCCGAAGGGCACTTTCATGCGAAAGACCTTTTCCTCCATTCGATACTGGCTGTCGAGATTGGCTTCGATCATTCCCGAGGTGTCTTTCAGAAAATTGTGTCGAGGCAGCATGCGGCGTCCCACAAATGTCATGAAGAGCACGCCGGCAACAAAGATAAAGCTGCCCACCGGCGTAAAATCGAAAAGGCCGAACGGCTTGAGCTGGTTTTCACGAAGGAGTGCACTTACCAGGATGTTGGGGGGCGTTCCGATCTGAGTGAGCAGGCCTCCCAGGAGGGAACCGTATGCCAGGGGCATCAAAAGGGCGGAAGGGCTCCGCTCCGTGCTCCTGCTGATATCCATGACCACCGGCAGCATGAGGGCCGCAACGGCCACGTTGTTCATAAAGGCGGACAAGAGACCGGCCACCACCATGATGATCAAAACCAGCAAATTGTCATTGCCCCCGGCCAGTTTCACCACCCGGTTGCCGATGATGTTGCCCACCCCCGTACGGGTAAGCCCTCCGCTTAAAATGAACACCGCCCAGACCGTAATCACCGCGGGGTTGCTGAACCCTTTGAGGGCGTCGGTGGGACTCACCAGACCCGTCATCGCCAGGCTCCCCAGGACCAGCAGGGCCACCACCTCCATGGGCATCCATTCGGTCACCAGAAAGAGGACCGCCGCCCCCAATATGGATAGTACCAAAGCGATTTCAAAGGTCATGGTCTTTTGGCCTCCGCCGTTTTCCCTCCTGATTCAGAGCAGGCTTTTCGCGGGGTGTCTTCTGAAATCAGCATTCCCAAGAGAGATCTTCATGTTCATCGATATAGCGCAATACGCTGGATTCATCAAGCATTACCGGCATGACGAAATCCGCTACATAGACAAATACGTCTTTCAGGCATATGGTGTCACTTTGTTGGAAATTTGATGAGTTTGGTGAAGTGGAGCCGGAGGGTGGGACTGTCAGGCGGATAAGAATAAGGAAGAACCGTTTTTTAAGGGCCTCATCACCCAGGCGTACTCCCAGGGAACCTGGGGATGAGAGTATGCCTCCTCGGGGGAATGTTCTATTTCTGCCCGAAGAGAGCGTCGCCGCTTTGGTTTCCCAGGCCGGGATGAATATCAAACCTCACCACCCCCACCGGAATCTTCCCTTCCACGGCATCTACAATTTTGGCCACACCTGCCGAACCGAAACCGCCGCACAGTTCAATGGCCCCGATGCCCTCTTTCAATAGGTCGGCTGCCACCTGGGAGGCCGCCTCATAGTCCTTGACGGCCACGGACAAAACCTCCACCTGGGGTGTCTTAACCCACGCCTTGTGTTGTGACGGATCTCCCTCGGGCGCCACGAAAATAAATGCTGCTTTTAATGCCATTTAACGCTCCTCCTTCAACTGATGATTTACTGTTCCACGGAAACCGTAACCGCTACGTTGGCCACCATGATTTGGTCACATTCGGGCCCGAATCGGTCCACACAGAGCCCTTGGACCGTCATACCCCCCTCTTCGGCCCGTACGGTTACCTTCCCGATGGGCGCCATCTTTTTCACCTGCTCCAGATCCACTTCCGACGGGCGTGGCGTTGCCACCAGGATATCCACGCGAACCGCGTCCAGCTGTTCCATTCCGAGAATTTCAACAAGGCCGCAAAGGCAACTCCTGCCGATGGCGTCTTTCACGGCCCGGCACGCCGCTTCGGTGACGTCTTCCCCGTGAAGATCGGCACCGGTTCCCAGTTCCACGATAAACCGTTTCAAGGCCATGTGCATCTCCTTTTCTGCTGGTGAAGCATCCTCAAGGTTTTGGTCAACCGCAAATGAATAGCCGCTCTTAACGCTTCGGCAGATAAAGGGCCCAGCTTTTTGCATCCCGGGCCGCATCCACAACGCTTTCCGAAAAGGTGGGGTGGACCCGGATGCTGTTGGCCAGTTCATTGACCGTTGCTTCCAATTGCATGGCCATGACCGCCTCCCCCACCAGTTCCGTGGCGTTTTGCCCCACGATGTGCACTCCGAGGATCGTGCCGAATTTCGAGTCTGTCACCACCTTCACGGCACCCGCCATTTCACCCCGGGCCATGGCCAGGCCGTTGATGGAATAGGGGAAATCCCCCACTTCAACGTCCATGCCCTGATCTTCGGCCGCTTCCTCCGAAAGGCCCACCGATCCCACTTGCGGGTGGGTCCAAATGCCCCGCGCAATCAGATGATGGGGATAGGTCTTTGTGCCGCCCATGGCGTTTTCAGCGGCCACCACCGCCATGGAACTGGCCGCATGACTCAACATCCACCCCCCCGTGGCATCTCCGACGGCATAGACCCCTTTAACGGTGGTCTCAAGCTTTCCGTCAATTTGAATGCCGCCGTCATGGTTCAGGGAAACGCCCAACCCTTCAAGCCCCAGACGAGCCGTATTCGGTTTACGGGCCGAAACCAGCACCCTCTGAACGGAGAGGGTCTTATCCTCCGGACCCTCCAGGGAACAATCGTACCCATGGTCCGATTTTTGAACCCCTTTGAGGGAATAGCGCGAAAGGATTTCCACGCCTTGTTCTCGCAGCGCCTGGGCGATCCGCTGGCTGGTATCACCGTCCTCCATGGGGAGAATCCGGCGGGATTCACTGATGAGATGGACCTTGCATCCGAAATCGTTCAGAAAGGATGCCATTTCCACCTCAATGGGGCCCGCCGAACCCCAGATGAGAACCGATGCGGGCACCTCGGTCATTTCAAAAACCTGGTCCGTGGTGAGGGCCGCGTCTTCGAGCCCAGGAACCGTCGGGATGGCCAGAACGCTCCCGGTGGCCAGAATGACGGTCTTGGCTTCCAAGGTCCTGTCCTCCACCCGGACTTCTCCGGGGCCCGTGAGCACGGCACGACCCGTGATGACGTCCACACCGTTGTTTCCCAGAAGCCCTCCCATGCCCATGCGGATGTCGTTGGCGACCCCGGATTTTCTGGCGACGATCGCCCCCAGATCCAGGGCCTCAACCGAGGCTTTGATGCCGAACTCATGGGCGGTTTTGATTTTTTTCAGCAAATCGGCCGCCCCAAGCCAGACTTTGCTGGGAATGCAGCCCCGGTTGACGCAGGTTCCTCCGATTTCGGCTGCTTCAATCAAGGCGACTTTGCCTCCCAGTTGGGAAGCGCGAATGGATGCGGCGTAACCCCCTGGCCCGCCGCCGATTACGATAACGTCGTACTGCATAAAATTACCTCTTATTAGCTCATGATCAGATTGGGATGTTCAAGGTATCGGGCCGCGGTTTCCAGAAACGCGTTGGCGGGAGCGCCGTCCACCACCCGGTGATCAAAGGTTAAACTCAAAAACATCATGGAACGGATGGCGATCTCCCCCTTATAAACGGCCGGTTTTTCCTTGACCCTGCCGATTCCCAGGATTCCGGTCTCGGGCGGTTTCAGGATGGGGGTGAGGCCGTCCACCTGAAACATGCTCACGTTGCTGATGGTGAAGGTGCCGCCGGTCACTTCATCCATGGAAAGATTTCCTTTCCGGGCATTTTTCGCCAGAATCCGTGCCTCCTTTGCGATCTGCAGAAGGCCCTTTTTATCGGCGTCCCGCAAAACCGGTACGATCAGGCCGTCGTCCAGGGCCACGGCAATCCCCATGTTGACGGAGTCGTGAAGGAGAATTTCATCCTCAACCAGCGTGGAATTCATGATTGGATAGCGTTTCAGGGCCCGGGATACGGCCAGGATGATGATGTCGTTGTAAGAAATCCTGATGTCGTCTTTTTTGTATTCTTCCCGGATAATATCCCTAAACCCCACCATCTCGGTCACATCCACCTCGGTGAAGGTGGTCAATTGGGCCGTCTGCTGCAGGCTGGCATACATATTATCGGCCACGGCCTTACGCATGCCCGTAAAGGGGATGCTCGCAGGCGGTGCGGCTTCTTCCGTGATTTCTTCCTGGCTGAGGGCCTTTTCCACATCGGCCTGGGTAATCTTGCCCCCTTCGCCGGTCCCCGTAAGGGCGGTGATATCCAGGCCCGCCTGATTGGCCATCTCAAGGGCCAGCGGCGTAATTTTGGGCGGGGGCGGCCCTTCCTCGTGGTATCGGGTTACATCCTTTTCCGTCACGCGCCCACCGGGACCGGATCCCGGCACCAGGCTAAGATCAATGTCTAATTCCTTTGCTATGCGCCTGGCCGATGGCGTTGCCGGAACAAAGGCCTTTTTGCCCTCGGGCTTTTCAGCCTTTTTATCCGCGGGGCTTTTGGAAACGGAAGGTTCTCCTTCGGGGGCTTCCCCCACTTGAATCCCTTCAATCCGTTCCGCTTGTTCTCCCGGTTCGGTGATGAGGGCCACGATGGTTCCTGTTTTAACCACGGTTCCCACGGGGACGACGATCTGAAAGAGTATGCCGTCCGCAAGGGCCTCCACGATGTTGGTGATTTTTTCCGTTTCCACCTCGAACAGGTCCTGCCCCTTTTTCACCGGATCACCTTCTTTGATGAGCCAGTTGACGATTTTCCCCTCTTTCATTGTGAGGCCCCATTTGGGCATGGCGACTTGGACTGGCACGTTACTGATCCTCCTTAACTGGATTGTTTATAATATTTCAAAACGGTGCGGCGCAAAACCGATAAAAATGGAATCCGCGCCGCACGTAGAGATTTTCAAATTCAGGCTGTCAGACAATCTCTTTGGCAGCCGCAACGATTTTGGCTTCATCGGGAAGCATGGCATCTTCCAGAGGCGGGCTGAATGGAATTACCGTATCGGGCGCCGCAACGGTTTTAATGGGTGCATCCAGATAGTCGAATGAACTTTCCATCAGACTCTTAATGACCAGGGAGGCCACACCCGCCGATTCATAGGCTTCCTGAATCACCACCGCCTTGTGGGTTTTCTGAACCGATGCCGCCAAGGTATCATGATCCAGAGGTGAGAGGGTCCTGAGATCCACTACCTCGGCGCTAATGCCGGCGGCAGCCAGCTCTTCGGCCGCTGCCAGTGTTTTTTGAAGCATGAAAGAATAGGTGATGAGGGTGATGTCCGACCCCTCTCTTTTGATATCCGCCTTGCCCAGAGGTACCACATACTCCTCTTCGGGAACGTCCCCTTCCATGCCGTAAAGCACCTTATGCTCAATGAACAGAATCGGGTTGTTGTCCCGCAATGCCGCCGTCAAGAGGCCCTTGGCGTCATAGGGGGTGCCCGGCATCACCACTTTCAGGCCGGGCACCTGGGTGAACCACCCTTCCAGAGATTGGGAGTGCTGGCCCGCGGCCCGAATCCATCCACCGGAGGTGGTGCGCACCACCAGGGGAAGTTTTTCCACCTGACCGCCGCACATATACCGCACCTTCGGGGCCTGGTTGGTCAGGTAATCCATGCAAACCGGCGTAAAATCGACGAACATGAGTTCCGGAACGGGCCGCAATCCCATGAGGGCCGCTCCCAGGGCCGCGCCCATAATGGCCGACTCCGAAATGGGGGTGTCCCGGACCCGGTCTTCTCCGAATTCCTCCAGGAGACCCGCCGTCACGCCGAAACAGCCGCCGAAAGCGCCCACGTCTTCTCCCAGGATGAACACCTTTTCATCCAGTGTCATTTCCTGCCTCAGTGCTTCACGAATGGCTTCAAGATAAGTGATTGTCCGCATCAGACGGCCCTCCCTTCTTCCTCATAATATAGATCGGTGAAAATTTCCTCCAATGCCGGATAACCGCTTTTTTCCTCGAACGCGATGGCCTCCTGAAGCGCTTCTTCAGCACGCTTGCGAGCGGCATCCAAATCCGCCTGGGTGGCGATTCCCTGATCCAGCAACGCTTTTTCAAAACGGGGAATCCCATCCTTCTTTTTCATCTCCGCCATCTCTTCGGGAGTTCGGTAATTTTGCGGGTCCCCTTCAAAGTGGCCTTTCCACCGGGTGGCTTTGATTTCAATGAGGGCGGGACCCTTTCCCGCGCGAATGTGCTTTGCCGTTTCCGACACCGCTTCATAGACGGCCATCACGTCGTTACCGTCCACGGTCAACCCCGGAATACCGTACCCTCCGGCTCTGGCGGAAATATCTTCCACGGAGCAGACATCGTCCACGCAACCGCTGATCCCGTATTCGTTGTTGACGCAGATGGCCATGGACGGGAGCTTCCAGCAGGAAGCCAAGTTCAGTGCTTCATGGAATTCGCCCCGGTGGGACGCGCCGTCTCCGAAGAGGACCACGGCAATATCCCCCTCTCCTTTTTTCTGCAACGCCAATGCGATACCGTTATTAATGGTCTGGTTGGGTCCCAGAATACCGTTACACCCCGGTGCGTTCTTCTCATAGACCGCCAAATGCATGGACCCGCCCTTCCCTTTGCAGTATCCGGTGGCTTTGCCGAAAATCTCCGCCCGCATACGCCGCATGTCCGCGTCCCGGGCGATCATGAGACCATGCTCCCGGTGGGTGCCGGAAATCCAGTCGGAAGCCCGCAGGGCCGAAACGATGCCTACCATGGGAGCCTCCTGTCCAACCCCCAGATGAACGAATCCGGGAAGGGTCCCCCCGGTCACCGCATCGGAGAGAGATTCCTCAAACAGCCTGATTTTCAACATCTTTTCATACATGTCCAGCAGTTTTTCCTTGGGTAATTCCATTGGCTATTCTCCTTTCGCTAAAAGTGAAACATTTCGGGATGGTACAAAAAAACTCCTATGTCGCCATGAAGAGGGCTTTCGTGGCGGCCATTTTGAGTGTTCGGGGGATGTCAACCACCCGTGGTCCGTTCATGTCCAGGCGGATGCGCCATCGACTCCCTTTGGCAATGAGATGTTCCCGTTCCCCGTCCAGGGCCAGTACCGCCGGCGTATGGGAAATGGCAATTTCCTCGCCGGGATCAATTATGCGGCAGCTTTTAACGGGTACGTCTCTGATGAGTCCCGGCGCGATGGGGGCCTTAACCGTTTGGCCGCCGGGTCCGATCCGGATGTGAATCCCTTTTTTGCTGTCCGGCTCAAGCGGTGAAAGAAGGCCGCCGATGGATGAAAAGCCGATGTTTCCCGGCTCGGCCCGGGTCAGAAAAATCTCATCTAAAAGCGAGACGTCCCAGAGGGCTCGGGAACCGATAAACCCCTGTTTTGAAACCACCGCATCCACCAGGGCAATATCCCTGGGTCCCGACTGATCCGACACAACGAGAAGGGGTGCCTTTTTGGTACACTCATCCAAAGGGGTTTCGTTCAAGGCGATGACGCCCGCCGCCATGCCTGCCATGGTGCTTTCGACCATAAAGGGAAATACGTTGTTGGTACCCGTTGAAATGGGCAGTAGGGGAATATGGCCGCAGGTTTTGGCCACTGCCCGGTTGGTGCCGTCGCCCCCGAGGGTGATGATGCAGGCGACGTCCAGTTCACAAAGGCGTTTTGCGGCTGCTGTACTGTCGTCCTGGGTTCCCTCAAAGGGCATGTCAAGGAATCCCGTCTTTAAGGAGACCTCCAAATCCTGCATGGCCCGGGGCCCGATGCGGAAATGATCGGGCATGAAGAGAATCTCCCGCACACCCATGGCATCCAATCCCAGAAGGACCCGTTTTACAATGTTGACCTTTTCGTTATTGTCAAACACGGAGCCGAAGGCTACCATGCGCCGAATATCTTTTCCCGATGCCGGGTTGGCAATGATCCCAATGGGTTTCAACGATTTACTCCTAATTGCGTCTACAGGATTCGCGCGAAAATGAATATTTTTGCATTTCATCCTAAGGCTCTTCTTCGCCGGGCGTCAACCGCAAAATTATCGAATTGCACCATTATGCCCGTGGTTTTGTTTAATCCGACAACCCCTCACATGCCGGCCCGGGGCCTTGACCGCACCCCCCTTATTAGTGATCTTGCATAAAGTCTGCAATTGATATGCCATAGAAGAGTAAAAGGAAGACAATCCGGTCCTGAACAGCGATTAAACCCAACATGTTAAATCATAACAAATGCTTAATCTTCCATGTAATAAGGCCGATACCGTTGTGATATGCGTTTTTGGAAATTCGGCCCTTTGTCCATACGTGGATAAAATGTTCGTCTTTCGAACATGGCTGGCTTAAATTATGCCAAAAGATCCTTACATCCATTATCGGGAGGGGCCTGTACGTTTTTCATACACTGTTAGAATTTCGAACATCTTGAAAAACTTTGTGGGGAATGGTAACAACAGGATCAAGAATCCGCAAATCTTCATCAAGGGATAAAAATGTACCGATTGGTTCGCGACAACGATGGCTTTTCCTTCGTGGAAGATCACAATAAGTCAAAACAGATGTGGTTTTTCAAATCGAGCATTCTTCCCCCTTGGGAGGGAATTTGCCGGCGCACACCGCTCAAAGGGGAAAAGCATTTGTGGCACCATTTTATCGAACACGGCGAAACACCGTCGGACCGGGTGGATCCGACCATCTTCTCTTCCTGGGAAAGATGCCGCTCCAGCGCGCTTGATCCGGTGGGCGGAAAGTGCGACAATTTCTTACCGGAAGCCAAATTGGCGAACCGCAATGACTGGCTTCTGCAAATGGCCCGACCCATTATCCGATCTCTTAACCATTGTTTGCACGGCTCGGAATTTCTCATCGTTCTGATCGACCGGAATGGTTACGTTCTGAAAACCTCCGGCGATTCCCAGGCATTGCGGAGTGCAGAAGGGTTACGATTCGGACCCGGCGCCAACTGGCGGGAGGAAAGCGTCGGGACCAATGCCATCGGAACAGCCCTGGCCATCAAAAAACCTTTCATGGTAACAGGCCCTGAACACTATTGTGAGAGCCATCATTTATGGACCTGCTCGGCGGCGCCCATCAGAGACTATCGGGGTGTTATAAGCGGTTTTATCGACATTTCCGGGCCCCAAGAAAATGTGACCCCTCACCAACTGGGTCTGGTCGTGGCCGCGGCTAGTGCCATCGAAGAACGGATCTGCCTGCATTACGCCAAGGACCACTTGTCGGATACCAATCAATACCTGGAAGCAATTCTGAATTCCGTCAGCGACGGGGTGGTCGCGGTCAATTCCGATGGGCGCATTACCAGTGTTAATCGAGAGGCGGCAAAAACCTTTCGATTGCTCTCATCGGAAATACTGGGGAAAGATATCGGCGCCTTCATCCATGTAGACGATCGCTTGAAAGGGTTCTATTCGAGTGGCCGCGGCTATTGCCGCGAACCCATCATCCTGCGTACCCCCAACGGCCGAATAGATTGTTTGGCTTCGGCCAACCCGATCATCCCCGGTAAAGACGGTGCTTGCGGAGCGGTCTTAACTTTTTCAAAAATACCCATCTCCTCCGTCACCAGTAAACCCGCCTTCGGTTTTACCGCGAAGCATGCCTTCACCGATCTCATCGGTGAAAGTGATGCCATGCGCCGTCCGATCCAACAGGCGAAACAGGTTGCCCAAAGTGGCTCCACCGTTTTGATCCTGGGCGAGAGCGGTACCGGCAAGGAGGTCCTGGCCCAGGCTATTCATAGTGCCAGTGCCCACCGCAACGGTCCGTTTATACCCGTCAATTGCGGCGCCATTGCCAAAGACCTGATCCAAAGCGAACTCTTCGGTTACAGTGACGGTGCCTTTACGGGGGCGCAAAGGGGTGGTCGTACGGGCAAGTTTCAAATGGCCGACGGCGGCACCTTGTTTCTGGATGAAATCGGTGAAATGCCGTATGAAATGCAGGTCAATCTTTTGCGGGTGGTGGAGGAAAAGAGCATTGTGCCCGTCGGCGGGAAAAGAGCCGTCGCCATAGATGTACGCATTCTTGCCGCCACCCACAAGAGTCTGCTTGAAGAAGTTGCGGCCGGCAATTTCAGGGAAGACCTCTATTATCGCCTCAACGCCATCACTATCCAAATGCCCTCGTTGCGCGACAGAAAAGGCGACATCAGGGCGTTGACAGCACATTTCGTAAAAACGGCGTCAAGAAACATGGGCCGGGAAATCGACAGGATCGACGAGAAGGTGTTTCTTATCCTTGAAAATCACCGCTGGCCCGGCAATGTGCGCGAATTGATCAATGCCATCGAGTACGCCGTTAATTTCATCAAGGGACGTCATTTGCAACCCAGGCACCTTCCCGATTATCTGCACAATACCGAAAAGGGTTCCCCGTCATCGGCCGAGAATGAAATTATGGAACTGACCACCCTTGAGAAAAGAGCCATCGAGAGAACCTTGCGCCATTATGACGGAAATATTTCAAAAACCGCCACTTCATTGGGAATCGGACGAAATACCCTCTATTTCAAGATGAAGAAATACAACATCCGAACTTCCCCATAAAACATGAACCCCTTCCCTTCCCAATGGAAAACCGTCTGTTACCCTGCCCCAGCCATCTTTGCAGGACTGTTGATGGCACAACTCATTGCCACCTTTCAGGTTTATTGTTCAAACCGGTCCCTTTGCCATACCCTTAAAACCATTCACGGGGCAGGATATCTCACTGTTCCCAATCAACACACCATTGCCCGGCTTCAAGAGCTGACCACCGCCTTTTGCGGGGGACTTTTCCTCACCCTGAGTGTGGGAACAGGCATCTGTATGCTGTCGTTTGTAGCGGCATGGGCGTGGGACCGTGCTTTCTTTCGCAAAACCGCTTTCCTGGTTTTCGTACTCCTCATATGGGCAGGACTTGTAGCCGGCTTCAACTGGAGCGGGTTTTCTCCTTTTGGAAGCCTCTATGTCCTTGTCATTCCCCCGGTGGTGTTTGCAGGCGCCCTTAAATGGATGCCCCATGGAGATAGAAAGAAGCTCCTTCGAAATGGTTTAATGCAGACCATCCCGATTATCGTGCTGGGCCTTCTATGGGCGCCCCAGATGAAAAACGATCTCTTTTACGATATTCGGGATCATCTTCTGCTCGGCAACCCCGTTGGTGAAAGGATTGTCGATTTTTACTATCAATACACCCTTTACCCGGCCGAAGCCCTCAAATCTCTGGATCGGAAGCTTCTCAAAACCTATCATTTTGGTTGCAGGGAGAGGATTCATCACCAGGGAGAATTGAGAAGAAGCCTCTCTGATCATGACTGGATTGAAACAGAAAATTTCAAAAACGTTGACATGATCCTGAACGGTTCAGTCGATGCACTTTCCCTGGAAGATGAAAAGGGTACGGCCTTGAAAATTTCAACAAATGAGTTTCTGGCCAACCCGAAAGCGGTGCTTAAGCAATTTTCATGGCTAAAGGATCGGAATCGGTTTTTTCGTAAATTTTCTTTTTATTCTCTCCTGGTCGGTTTTCCGGTAACCCTGTATATTTTCCTCTATTCATTTTACTTTTTCATTTTGGGAAAATGGCCGGCGCTCGGAATCGGAGCTTTCCTCTCCGCAACCCTCTGTTTCATAACCGCACTCTTGTTCCTCACGCCCCTGTGGCTGAACGATGAAAAACCAATCGTGCAAGAGAGCAGAGATCAGGGCGTTTCGGCTGAAACAGCTTGGATGGAAACAGAAAAAAACGGCGAACCATGAGAATCATTATTTTTTTGCCGAGACCCTGAACAAGGCTTTGACATTATGGAATTCCTTGGAATAGGATTATAGGATTATAGAATGTCTAACACTTCTGCAGCATGGAATCTGTTCGATTTTGATGTCGGATGATACCCTTCGCGCGGAAAATTGCTTGATGTTCGGGAGACGACATGAAAAATAGAATTGCCGGGATCACTTTTTTAACCCTACTGCTGGTTCTTTTCGGTGTATCTCAAATCCCACCACTTTCAGCTGCCGACGGGAAAGAATCCGTTCAAAGCGCCGATCCTCCCTCCAATAACTATACGGGATCGGTGAGTTGCCGAAAATGCCACGAGAGATTCTACCGGTTGTGGGCCCCTTCGCACCATGGGCTGGCCATGCAGCCCTTCACGGCTCAACTGGCTCAAAATAAACTTTCTCCTCAGACAAAAGATGTCATCATCGGCGACTACCGCTACCGGGTGGAAATAGTCGGTAAAAACGGCTGGGTTATTGAACGGGGGCCTCAGGGGGAAAAGAAATACCCCATCGACCAGGTGATGGGGGGGAAAAATGTCTATTATTTCCTGACCACCCTGGATCGCGGGCGGCTTCAGACCCTCCCTCTTGCCTATGATGTGAACAAGGGGGAATGGTTTGACACGGCGAAGAGCGGCATTCGCCATTTCCCCGACCGAAGTGACGAACCGGTCCACTGGAAAGACTGGCAATATACCTTTAACACCGCCTGTTACGGCTGCCACGTGAGCCAGGTTTCCACCAACTACGACCTGAAAACGGACACCTACCACACCGTATGGAAGGAGCCGGGCATCAACTGTGAAACCTGCCACGGCCCCGCCGGGGAACACGTACGCGTGTGCGAATCAGCTCCCCCGGGAACCGTTCCGAAGGATCTCAAGATGATCCGCGGCGGCCGGGATTTCACCAAGGCACAAAACAATACGGCATGCGCCAGTTGTCATGCCAAGGGAATGGTTCTCACAAACAGCTTCAAACCGGGGGACCGGTTTTTCGATCATTATGGGCTGGCGACCCTCGAAAACCCCGACTACTACCCGGATGGCCGCGATCTTGGGGAAAACTACACCTACACCACATGGATTATGAGCCCCTGCGTCAAGTCCGGAGAGCTCGATTGCCTTTTCTGCCACACATCCAGCGGCCGATACCGATTCAAAGATGACGCAAAAGCGAATCAGGGGTGCATGCCGTGTCACCGGGACAAGGTGGATAACCCGGCCCAACATACGCATCACAAGGCCGATGGTCCGGGAGGCAAATGCATTTCCTGTCACATGCCCACAACGGAATTTGCACGGATGCACAGGACCGATCATTCCATGCTGCCGCCGGCACCCGCCGCCACCATCGCTTTTCAATCCCCCAACGCCTGTAATTTATGCCATCAGGACAAGACTCCCCAATGGGCCGATCAATGGGTTCGCAAATGGCGCAAAAGGGACTATCAGGCCCCGGTGCTCCACAGGGGCGGATTGATTCAGGCTGCCAGAAAAGCTGACTGGCGCAGGCTGCCGGAGATGCTTGACTATATCGACAGTCAAAATCGGGATGCGGTGTTTGCCGCTTCTCTGATCAATCTTTTACGGGCCTCCGGAGATCCACGGGTGGTTCCCGTTTGGATCAAGGCAAGCCGGGATCCCTCGCCGCTCGTCCGCGCGGCAGCCGCTGAAGCCTTGCAGGCAGCGCCCACAAAAGAGTCGGCCCGGGCGCTGGTGACCGCCACGGGGGATTCCTACCGTCTGGTACGCATCCACGCCGCTGCATCCCTGGCCGGTTTTCCTGAACTCCCGCTCACGGATGCCGAAAAAAAGAGCGTGGAAAGAGCAACCCGGGAATACCTGGACGCCATGCTGTCGCGCCCGGACCAGTGGCACTCCCATTACAATCTGGGCAATTATTATCTCAGTCGAAATGAATTCAAAGAGGCTCTATCAGCCTATCAAACGGCCCTTAAAATGGAACCGCACGCTGTGCTGGCCATGGTCAACCAAGCCATGGCCTACGCGCGAATGGGAGATACCCAAAATGCCCACGAGGCGCTAAGAACGGCGCTTGAAACGGCCCCCGACAGCGCCGTGGTGAATTTCAATCTGGCTCTCGTGGAAGCTCAGGAAAATGATCTTCAGGAGGCGGAAAAACACCTCAGAAAGGCCCTTAACGAAGACCCGCAAATGGCCGAAGCTGCTTATAATTTGTGCATACTGCTGTCGAAAAATCATCTCGACGAGGGCATCGGATATTGTCAAAAGGCGGCGGAAATCCGGCCGGACCAGCCCCGTTACGCCTACACCCTCGCTTTTTACCAGCAGCAAAAAGGAGATGTTGCCGGTGCCGCTGAAGTTCTGGAGCGCCTTCTCGGCAACTACCCTCTTTATGGGGACGCGTACCTGCTGTTGGGTGGGATTTATGAAAAACAGGGAAAACGGGCGGAAGCCGTGAAAACATACAACCGGGGTATTTCCGCAAAAGACATGCCGGAGCGTTACCGGATTCAAATGAAAATCCGCGAGGAAGCGCTGAAATAGACTGGAAAACTCGAGAGGTCATGAATAAAGGTGTCAGGTAGCGATCATTTCCGTGTTACATGCCATCCATCGACCCAGGGAATGCCATAATGACCCGGACGGACCGTTAGTTCTACGGGCAACCCACGGGGATATGTTCCCCCGGGTCTTGAAAATTCGGCCGACAATTTTCCGTCTACCATGAACACGATCTTACGCCCTCCCCTCCCCTTGTTCAAGGTCTCCCACACCGTTGCCGCATATTGAGTAGGCGCGCCGTTATCCAGCCAGCCGTTCCCGAAATACCGCCACCCAACGGTCGCAAAACAGCATCCGGGCAGGGCAAAAGCAAGGATCACCAGAATTAGGATGTGTCGGTCCGTGCGAGACCTGACGAATAGCCAGACGAAAAGGACATAGGCCGAGGAGGTACAAAGACCCCACGGAAGCGCCCAGAATAACACCGGCAAGAAAACGGGATAAAGGGGCTCGTAAAGTGACATCCCCACAATGATCAACACAATGCCCGCCATGAAGAGCAGACCCGGCGCCAGCCCCCAGCGCATCATCGCCTGATTCCTGCCGATATGCGCCAGCGTCGTCGAATCCGCCGTTTGCGTCATGTATTCGGTCAGATCCCACAGTCCTGGCAGGGCATCAAATACCAGGGAAGGCGCCACCGTCTCCCGAGGCGGCAGCTTTCGAACCAGGGAGAGGCCATTTCTTTCGCATGCAACACGCATCACGTCGGCATCAAAAAGCGCCAGGAGTCCTTCACGGAAACGGGCGTCACTAAGCCATATCCGGACGCTCTCCGGGTCTCCGGTATCCACGTAAATCCGACCGTCAAACCACGGGTCTCCGGTAAGGATGGGGGAAGCAAGACCCAATGCGGCGCACCAGCGGTCCAGGAAATTCGGTTTGCGAGCCGTGAACGCCACCCAATGAGCCATGGGGATGGTCACGGTAACCGTAGGCGGACTGGAACGGGTCTGGTTGGTAAATTTGACGGTAAAGGGCCGATTGTGAATCCGTCCATGAACAGAAGTGGAGACATTCCAGAGATCCAGGATCGGTTCCGCTCCCAAAACCTCGGCCACGTCTCTTAAGGCAACACGACAGAACCCGATCCAGCGCTTAAAAAAAAGAACCGTCACCACAATCGTGATCAACAGAATCACGCTCGTAATGATGATCATCGTAACCAGCATTTTTTCAACCAACTTGATTACCCGCGCGGTCGGCTTTTGGCCGTTTTCTTAAAAGTCGAAAAATCTCCCTATAGTTTCGCAATCACCCCTGCGGGCAGTATCTTCATCACACGCCCTACGATATTCCATGGGTATACGGGAACGGTTGAGGATTTGACTTTTTTCTCGATCAGATCGGCAATGATGGCCGCCCCCTTCTCAGACGAGATCAAAAAGGGTCTTCTCTTGAGCATCCGGTTGATGGGGGTATCAATATAACCCGGATAGAGGACCGTCACGTGGATATTCTTCTTGAGCATTTCAACCCTCACCGTTTCCAGGTAAACGGCAAAGCCCGCTTTTGAGGCACTGTAAGCGGAATTCCGCGGCATGCCCCGAAATGCTGATACGGAACTGGTGCCCACGATGTGGCCCTTCCCTTTCTTAAGAAAATAAGCGGCTGCCGCATCCACGGTTGCCATGGCGCCGATCAGGTTCACTTCAATGGTGCGCCTGGCTTTTTCAAAATCACCCCGCCCCACCCTTTCGCCCAACCCTATCCCTGCGTTGGCGAAAACAATATCAAGGCCACCCACTTCCTCGGCCATTTCATTGACCGCTCTAAACACATCATCATAATCGGTCACATCCAGGGGCCGAACAGCCACAATCGGCGGATTATGGGTGGATACGATCTCTTTTCGGATCAGCTCCAGAAGATCCGCGGACCTGGCTGCGAGCGCCAATGAATATCCTCGTTTCCCCAACTCAAAAGCGAGGGCCTTTCCGATCCCTGAGGACGCTCCTGTAATCATGATGGATGAAGGCATATTAGACCCCTGTAAACGATAATTGATGCAGGGGATATTACCATTCGGATCCGCCATACGGCAAGGCCATTCGTACCGAACCATCCATGTTAGGGCTTCACATCAATTTGCTTGAGGCACTCTTTGGAGGAAACCACGCCGGCATAGGGGAATGACAATGCTGCCATAAATGCTCCGTGGACTTTTTCCGCCTCGATGATTTGCCCGTTGTGGGAGAGGGCGCGCGTTGCACAGGCGTCCTCGGCCACAAGACAACGAAAGCCCAGATCAAAGGCGGCACGGGTGGTGGCATCGATGCACATATGGCTCATTGCGCCGCAGATGACCACATCCTCTACCTCCGCTGCCTTCAGGTGACCCAACAAATCGGTTCCCCGAAAGCTGTTGGGGAAATGCTTGATGACAACCGTTTCGCCGGGCAGGGGCCGGACGCTCGCGTGAATCTCCACGCCGGGTGTGTCCGGCAGGAAAAAAGTCGCGGACGGTTGAATGGCCTCGTGCTGGATATGAAACAACGGCAGATCGGCCTTTCGGAATGCGGCCAGAATGGTTTTCGCGTTTTCGGCCGCGCGGTCCATCCGGACCAATTCCATGTTTCCCTTTTCAAAATAATCGTTTTGTATGTCGATCAGTATCAAACCCGGTTTCATGTGAGCTCCTTTCTTTTGTTGAACGGTTATTAATGGAGCCATTGTATTCCGATTTTGCCTGTGATAGAAGTGTCGGTATTGACAAAAAAAGGGTTACATCAGACAAAATCCGGGGAAATCACATGAAAACCATTGCGTTTCTGGCCCTTGAAAACTGCATGGAATCGAGCATATCCGGTCCCTATGATATCCTGTCCCTGGCAAGCTCCCAATGGGCCATACGGTTCTCCGGCAAAAGAGCAAATCTATTCAGGCTTACCATTGTCACCGGTGACGGCAGACCTGTCACCTGCTTCAACGGAATGAAAATCACCCCCCATATGGGAACCGATGATTGCCGTGAGCCGGACATCATATTCATCCCCGTGGTTTTCGGGGATCTTGAGCCGATTCTGTCCAACCGGTCCCTCGTTTCATGGGTCCGCCGCCGGAACCAACAAGGGACCATTATCTGCGCCGTGTGTGCAGGTGTGTTTCTTGCGGCCCAAACCGGCCTTCTGGATGGACGTATGGCCACCACCCACTGGAATCTGTCCGAGGCGTTTCAAGAACGATATCCGGAGGTAATCCTCAAAAAAGAACGGATGATCGTGGATGAAGGGGATATCATCACGGCCGGCGGAGTCACCGCATTCATCGATCTTTCCTTGTATATGGCCGGAAGGTTCGGATCCCTTGAGTTGTCCTCGGCCCTTTCCAGAATGCTGTTGATCGATCCGGCAAGACGGTTGCAGACCCCTTATTTCGAATATCGTTTCAACACGTCCCATCAGGACGAGAGCATCCTGAAGGCCCAGCACTGGATGGAGGAAAACATGGCCTCCCCTCTTACGGTTTCCATGCTCGCCGCCAAGGCAGGCCTGGGGGAACGCACCTTTGCCCGGCGGTTCAAAAAGGCCACGGGGGACACCTCTCTTGAATATCTCCAGTATCTGCGCATCGGAAAGGCACGCACCCTTCTTGAAACCACGGACGAACCCGTGGAAACCATCACCTACGAAACCGGGTACGAGGATGCCAGTTCTTTCAGAAGACTGTTTAAAAGAGCCACCGGTCTTTCACCAACCGCTTACAGAAAGAAATTCGGACTGAACGGGAGACTTTAGGAAGATTGAAGCCGGATAGCAAGGATATGGAAAAGACCGGATATCGAGGGCCATCCGGTTTTTCCCATCATTCAGGTTCTATACGTAGACATAGGGTCGCATTTTAATTGTTAACTGTCTGTTTTGAATAATTAATATTTAAGATGCGGCCTTGGTTTCCTTTTTGTGGTTAAGCAAAAAATCATCAAACCAAAATCCATGCTATTCCTCATGACCTGGTCCACTCGTACCGCTACGACCACTTGTCCCATTTGTGCCACAAGCTGTTTGAACACGTACTACCGGCAGAGGATGGTTGTCACTACTCTGCCCCTCAAAAGTGGCGAAGACACAATAAATGCGATCAAATTCCGGTTCCCGTCGAAACGTTTTGATGGCGAAATTGACGACGGTGAGAGGATCAGCGCCGATGCCACAAACCCTCACATTGGCACTGCTTAAGCGAAAGGCCCTTTTCAATTCATCGAAATAGTCCGGTTCTGTTTTCCCGCCTTCGCAAACGATGAGAATAACATCGTATGGATCTTTCATTGCACGTCGGCGACGCAACAATGAGGCCTTACGCTCCTTTTTCTTATGGAACAGGTTATCGGTGCCCATCATGATCTCAATTCGTCCGGAAACGGCAGGGCGCCATACCTCCCGTATAAATAGCCCTTTTGCAGTGCCTCACCCTTTCGTGGTTTGTAGTCCGACAGGGGATAGAGCCGGGTGGCATTGTCCGCATCCTTTTCGACAAACCATATCTGATCCCTTCGCATGAGAGATTGGTCCAGGATGGTCGTGTCGTGAGTAGCAAAAACCAATTGGGCGTTGCGCCGATTTGTTTCAGGATTATGGAGCAGTTTCAAAAGGAAACGGATCAAGCGCGGATGGAGATTCGTATCCAGTTCATCCACAAAGAAGACACGTCCCCTGTCCAGAACATCCAACCATGGGCCTGCCAGTTCGAAGAGTTTTCGAGTGCCTGCGGATTCTTCGTCAAAATCAAGGGCCACGTCTTCGCCGTTGTCGGAAGATGGATGCATGAAAAGCAGGCGGGTCAGCTTCTTTCCCTTAAAGTCTCTAGCGATTTCTTCCTTCATGGTTTGTGGCATCTCGTTTGGTAAATTTTCCATGGAGAAAGCTTTCTTTTGCAGCAAAATATCCGTGATGGACAAATCGGCTGAGTTCAAAAACTCGAGAATCTTCTTTTTTTTCTCTGCCTCTTCACATTCTACAATGCTGAAACCAGGGTGAATGGTTTCCGTTTCACCAAGCACAACCAGTTTCTTATCAAACCAGTCGAAGACCGGCTTGAGCTGTTCGTTGTTCAAGTGAATCGCGGTTGAAAGAAAAAGCGCGTTGTCCCTGGTGTACTCCTGCAAGGTCTTACGTCTACCGGTGAGCCTGGGACCGAAGTACCAGACATCTTTTTGCGTTTCAGGGTTATGATTGCGTTCAAACCACTTCTGCGGCCTTCCTTCCGGATACGCAAACAACCATTCCCCGGTCACCCGTTCGGAATTAGCGGCGAAACCGTACTGATAACGGATTCCCCTTTGGATGAACAGGACATCAAATTCCGAAGGTTTCTGACTACTTTCCTTTTTAAATAAGAAGGGCTTTACATCAATTGGTTCGCCTTCCTGGCTTTCTTTGGCAGATGACAAGACAAACCTCTTCATAAAACCGATCGCCTGGATCAGATTGCTCTTACCTGCGGCGTTCGGACCGTAAACCACTGCTGAGCGAAGAAGGGGTGGTAGACTTGATACGGGTGAGACAAAGGTATTCTCTTCCTGTAATTCGGCAGTAGTATTTGCCGTCAGCGTGAGACGCTGAGGTGTCAGGAACGACCGATAATTGGTGACGCTGAATTCAATAAGCATGACAACCCTCTTAATCTAATTTAACGCCAATTATCGCACAAATTCTGCATAAATCAAGTTAAAATTGGTTGTCAGTCGCCTGTTTTAGTTTTTTCATTCGGTGTTGGAGTGCCTTGGGATGAATATCCAGAATTCTCGAATCGCCCTTTTTTCTTTCCGCCCTGATGCTGATCCAACGAAAGAAATCGCGTTACGGGCCAAAGGGCAAAGAAGGATATGATCATCGCGATTGCCGCCCCTTTAAAGGCGCTCCGGTTTAGATCCTTTCTCGTCCGTGGTTTCAGAGTGTTGTGTGGATATTGTTTTGTCCCTTCCCCACCCCGTGCTGTTTTCTACATTTTTACTTGTTGCTCGCGGCAAGCCCGATTCCCGCACCAATAAATGTACCGCCGATAATTTTATTGAGGAACCGGGCTATGTTTGTTTTTGAAAACAAGGAGATGATCTTTTGACCGCCTACGGCATAAATCATAAAGCAGGCAAAGGCGATCAAAGCACCGATACCCAGGAGGATGAAGGATTGGGATAAATAGGCCGAATCGGGGTCAATGAATTGGGGGAAGATCGCGGTAAAAAAGATAATGGCCTTTGGGTTCCCCGCCGTCACGAAGGCGGCTTGGAGAAACATTTTTTTGGCCGAGTTCGATTTGGCTGATAAACCGGGATTGCCCGATGAAAAGGTCATGTTGGATGAGCAAAAAATATGGATGCCCATGAAAATCAGGTAGGCTGCACCGACCCATTTGATGACGTGAAATATGGTCTCCGAGGCAATTAAAATTGTACCCAGGCCGGCAATGGAAACGGATGCCTGCAATAGGGTCACCGCCACATTCCCCAGAGCCGATGAGACGGTTTTTCTGACCCCGTATTGCATGCCGTGGGTCAGCGCCAGAAGCATACTGGGACCGGGAATGATTGAGGCGATGAAGACAGTCATTGAATAGAGCACGATGAAATTGAAAGACATGCCATCTCCCTAATAATGAATTATTCCGGAATATTATGGAACATAAACCATGGATCGACCGACCACCCTTTGGGGCCACCCCCGCACAACAGTATTATTTGTTCAATTCCTCATCCCGCAGCACGCGGCGCAGGACCTTTCCAACCGCGGAAACCGGAAGGGCTTCACGAAACTCAATCATCCGGGGACGTTTGTATCCGGCCATGTTCTCTTTGCAAAAGGCCCGGATCTCTTCCTCGGTAGCGGTTTCGCCGGGTTTGAGCTGAATGAATGCCTTGACCGCTTCACCGCTCCGGTCATCAGGGATGCCGATAACCGCAGCCATGGCCACCTTGGGATGTTCAAAGAGGATGTCCTCCACCTCTCTGGGATACACATTAAAACCACCCACGAGGACCAAGTCTTTTTTGCGATCCGTAATAACGATAAACCCGTCCTCGTCGATATGCCCGATATCACCGGTCAGGAAATAGCTCTTTCCGTCAATCTCCCGAAATACAGCCTCTGTCTCCTCGGGCTTGTTCCAGTATCCCTTCATGACCTGGGGGCCGCATATGGCAATTTCACCGTCCTCCCCTCTCGGCAGTTCCTTCTCACCCGTATCGAGATCGAGCACTTTGATATCGGTGCTGGGAAAAGGGAATCCGATGCTCCCGAGCTTGCGGGTTTCCTCATTGGCCGGATTGCAACTAACAACGGGCGCGGTTTCACTGAGGCCATACCCTTCAAAAACCACCGAACCGGTCTTGGCTTCGAATTGTCGGCACACCTCCGGCGGCAGAGGCGCCCCGCCCGAACTGCAAGCCAGAAACGAACTCAAATCGTAGTTTTCGATCTCCGGATGGTTTACGAAAGCGACAAAGACTGTGGGAACCGCCGACATGAACGTTGCCTTGTATTTCTGAACCGCCTTCAACACCTCCGTAAAGGGCGGTTTCCCCGCCCTTGGGTCCGGAATACAAATGAGACGGCCGCCCAGCAAACATGAAAAGAGCATGGCGCAGGTGAGTCCGAAACTGTGATACCAGGGAAGGACCCCCAGGACGGTCTGGCAATCGCCCCGTTTCATTTTTTCCGGTTTTACGCCCGGCGTCTCAATCAAACGCGACCACTCGTCCTGCGCCATTACATCGGCCATGAAATTGGCGTGTGTCAGGCACGCCCCTTTGGGTCTTCCCGTGGTGCCGCCGGTGTAAAGGATCAGGGCCAGATCTTCCGTGGGATTGATCTGAACTTCAGGGGGATCGGGCCGAGCATTTCCGACCACCTGGTCGTATAACAGGTGCCCGGGTTCGTGCTTTTCAGCCTTGGGAATCTTGCCCAGCAACCCACCGATCAATGCCGTAATGGGCGGAAGATAAGATTTTACGCTGCAGATGACCACCTGCTCCACGGCCGTATCCTTCATGGCTTTCACCACCGTGGGATAAAACTGGGGATGATCCATACAGAAGATGATTCTGGCGCCCGAGTCCTTGAGCTGATATTGTAACTCGGAGGCGGTATAGAGCGGGTTGCAGGTGACGCAGGTGGCACCGGCCTTCAGGACACCGAAGAAAATCTCCGGGAAATGGGGGAGATTGGGCAGAAAAATCGCCACCCGGTCACCTTTCTTGATCCCTCGGTCTGCCAGAAAACGGGCCAGGCGATCGGAAGTTTCCTTAACGCGGACATAGGTTTTGAAGCGGCCGTTAAAGATGGTAAAGGTATTGTTGGGATAGATCTTTGCGGAATTGTCCAGAAGGGAAAAAAGCGGTTTTTCGTACCCCGTGATCTCACGGGGAACCCCTTCAGGCCAGAAGCGGGTATCCCAGGGTTTGAGTGCCATGGTGGAATCCTCCGATTTTTAAGGTGAGAATCCAAAAAAATGGCTCTGCCCCATCTTCACAATCAAAACAGGATACAGAGTACCGGCGAAACCGAGCAGCCCTTATGAAAGATGACCTGTTTCAAATATCGTTTCCCCACTAATTTGTCAACAAAATCATGTAGTCCTTACCATTCCACGTCACCCATTATGGCTGAAACCTGTTGACAATGGGTTTCCATCATCATATTCTATTTTTAAAATATAAAATCCAAAAGCACGATGGCGCCCTTTTCGGGCTTGCAAGGGAAACCCGGTGTGATTCCGGTACGAACCCGTCGCTGTGTTCGGGGACGAAACCCGCAAAACGCCACTGACCGGCAGCAGCCGCTCGGGAAGGCGCGGGAATTAGGACGATCCGTCAGTCAGAAGACCTGCCATCCTGCTTCAGGTTTGTGGAGAAGGTAAATCCTCAGGCGTTTTCGCTTGAGGTTTTTTTTTGCCGGAAAAGAGCTGCCGAAGTCAAAACAAAATGGAGGGAAAATGATGGATAAAAAAATGAATTTGCAACAGATTATCGACGCGGTCCAGCCAATCGAAACGGAGTGGATGGAAAAAGCGAAACAGAGAACGGCCCGGTTGGTTATGCCGACGCGAGCCCTCGGCAGAATTCACGACATGGGCGAACGGTTGTGTGCCATTAACAGAACACTCAAACCGTCAATTGATCGTAAGGCTTTTCTGGTAATGGCCGGGGATCACGGAGTGGTTGATGAGGGCGTGAGCGCCTACCCGCAGGTGATTACCGGCGAAATGGTCCGCGCATTCCTGATGGGTGGCGCGGGAATTAACATTCTCGCGGATCAGATCGGCGCGGAAGTCCGCGTGGTGGATATGGGTATCATTCCCCATCTGGATCCCAAGTCCCTCGAAAACGGAGAGCGGCTCTTGGTTCGCAAGGTGGCCGAAGGGACTGAAAACATCGCAAAAGGTCCGGCCATGTCACGGGAAAGTGCGGAAGCGTCTATCCTCACGGGGTTTGAACTGGCTTCGGATCTGTTTAAGGGGGGTGTGGACATACTGGGCACGGGCGATATGGGCATCGGTAATACGACCCCTTCCGCCGCCATCGGCGCCGTACTGACCCGGTGCAGTGTTGACAGGATGGTGGGCCGGGGAACCGGCGTTGATGACGAGGGACTCTTAAGGAAAAAAAAGGCCATTTCTCGCGCAATTGAAGTAAATCAACCCGACCCGAACGATGGTCTGGATGTTCTCTCTAAAGTGGGGGGATTTGAAATGGGCGGCATCGCAGGATGCATACTGGCGGGTGCGTACCACCGGCGCCCCGTGGTGATCGACGGATTCATCTCAACCGCCGGGGCTCTCATCGCCCATGCGCTTTCTCCTTCAGCCAGGGATTTTCTTTTTGCCGGTCATTGTTCGGAGGAACCCGGTCACAGAATCATGCTGGATTACCTTCGGCTTGATCCGATTCTCGATCTGGGAATGCGATTGGGCGAAGGAACCGGCGGCGCATTGGCCATGGGGATCATTGATAGCGCGGCAAGGATTTCCCGCGACATGCTCACCTTTGAGGAAGCCGGTGTGACGGATAAGGACTGCTGAAAGGTCCGTTTGCCGGTGAGGGCATCCCCCCGAGAGGTTCAAGGAACCAAAGGGGGAGATACCCTGCTATTCTCTTGACGGTTTAGGGCCTAACGGATTATTGCATTCCCTTCAGCTGCTCTACGAAATCCGGAAACAGCTTATACAAAGGATGGGTGTCACAAACAGGAAGTTTCTTGGTCTCGGCAAACATCATGGTTGCCAAAAATGCCTCGGCCTCGGCAACCGCCGGCAAAATCCGCGTGGCACCGGCCATGGGTCCCGAAAAAATCATGTCATGATAAAAGAACGCGGAAAGTGCTTCCAAAGCCGAATCCGTCGATGACCATCCCTTGAAATCCCACATCTCCTTGTATCGTTTCAAATCCATGTAAGAGCCGTTACTGGGAGCGCTTGCGGTGGGAAATCCCCATTTTTCCTTGATCAGCTTGTTGGCAAGGCCGCAGAAGGCCGTGGCCGGGCCGTTCATGACGGACGTATCCACAAAGATGCTCTCAAAATTGGCGCCCACTTTCTCAATGGCATCCAACAGTTTCTGGGTTCCGGTGATCCTTCCGGAGGGCATCTGGTCTTCCTGGTCAAAGGAAACCAGGAGCACATGTTTCACACCGATATCGGCAATTTCTTTGATCTCGGTTTCAAGATCTGCTTCCCAGATGGTCAGGCTGTTGTAGAACATCCGGTCCAGCAGGCCTTTTTCCGCACAATAGGCCGCGCCTTCCAGTTTTGGCTTCATGACCCAGGCGTCAACACAAAAGGGCATGTCGCTTTTTTCCACGACAAAATCAATAAAGGTTTTAAACTCTGCACCCGTATTGGCAACGATATCCGCCATTCCGGGAACACCGCAATCTTCCGTATACTTGTCTTGGGTTTTCAAAAGCATTTCGGCCCGTTTTTCATCAAAACCTTCCTTCCGCTTTCCTTCAAAAACTTTGTCGCCTTTCTGAAAAATCGAGCTGACACATACGCAGGGGTAATCGCCCGGCTGGCCGCCAAACTTCACACCGCCCACCTCACACACTTTTTGCTCCGTGCTTAATTGAAACATGCTACCCTCCTCTGTAGGTTGAAATGATTGCCTTTAAAACCTGATATCAATCGATAGCCGATTTTTAACTGAAGTCATAAGGTTTGGAAATAGTCCAAAGGTTGATTTTCCATAACCCTTCGGCTGATTTTGTTCGGGGATCAAGATGGTTTAGAAGAAGAGGATCATCAAAATATTTCGGGGAAATCAAGGGACCATGCATCCGGGGAGACGGCTTTCAGAAATTTATCGAGCCGCGTTTCGGTACCATTATTCACGATTTCCTTCACAACGGCATATTTTCCTAAAAACGCTTTTTTCTGACCCAACATAAGAGAGGCGATGAGAAAGCTGAAATCCGATTGATATGCATTCTCAAAGGATTGCTGCACGTCCGCCACGGGTGCACTGAGCAGATACACTTCCTCCAGAACATGGAGGAGATCTTCGTCTGAGATGGGCGTCGATGCAACTGTTGACACCTGCCGGCAATAATCCATTTCATTGATCAAGGATTCCGCCGGTATGGAAACGCCGAACTGCTCCCACATCTGAACAAAGGTTTTCTGGTTTTCACGATTCGCTTGAGTCTGTTCATCGCCGGTCTCCGGGCTCCACAACCCGTACGCCCGACATGCAAACGGCCTTCGTTCATAAATGCCGCAGGAGCCTTCACTGAGAAACGGGCAACCCGGGCGGCGAACGGGGTTTGTGAGATAGAAGCTCACAAATTTTCGTAAGAGCGATATCCGTTCATCCGAAGGCAATTGAGTAATCGTACAGATCCACAAAAGCGCTTCCAAAGCCGTCATTTCAGGCAAAGAGACGCAACAAATGCCGATGCTATCACAACGGCACAGCGTTTCAGGAAGCTTCTCATAAGTTTTTAACAGTGTCTGGAAAGCCCCTTCGACTTTTTCCGCTGCTGTTGCCAGCTCTTTGAAATCAACCATCATCTTTACCTTTTCGGGCGTTTTCGGGTTTCATCATCAGCGTGAAGACTCAGCTCGAGGCCTTTAAAGATCAGGAATTTTTTACTGTCGGGTCGAATCTTTTGAAGGTCATATGAAAATTTTCATCTGAGCGTCAAGCAAAAAAAGGCAAACCCGGGAAACCCTAAGCATTCCGTCAACGCCGGAAGAATCAAAAGAAAATTTCAACCCAACGCGTCAATTGCCGGGCGTCTCGGGCCTCGAAAGAGGTCCAGCTGGGACCACATACTCCCTGGCGAATAAGTGCTTCTTCACACTCCCGGTGGCCATTTCCCAAATCTGCCAGGCTTTGTGGCGGCTGGTGATATCAATGCGATGGCCGATGGCCTCCGAGGGAGCGGGCGAATCCAGCGGCAGTTGAACAACCATCAAATCATGGGGGCCACGAATGGGCGCATCCGGTACCTCACTCCCGGCCGGATAGCCCCGCACCATCGCCCGGGGCAGCAGAAAGCGATGGGTTTCCGCTTTTGAGCGAAATTTTTCCGGTACCCACACCACTCGATCAGCAGTGTTGTTGATGACAGCGTTATCGTATATGCCCAAAGGTCCGTCGAACACCGACAGAAAGCTGGACAGCGCCAGGAAAACCGACAGCACGGCGGTTGGCGTGTACAGGGCAGTCCAGTTCGGCCGTGCGATGGCCGTCGCCGCAAAGGCGAAAGCGGCAACCACCAACGGGAAGTGCCACCAAGGAAAAGCGTTTAAGCCAACTTCACGGGCCAGCAGCAAAGAAACCCATCCCAGGCCCATGAGCACCACAATGACGCCGGCCAGGGATATGACAAAAGTGTAGCGCCCCACGCGGTGGCAGCGAGTCGCCATCAGCACCGCCAGGGCGGGCATGCCCTCCAGCAGATAACGCCCGCTACGCTGACTGGGAAGGGAGAAGACGATGAAGATGGCAAACACCCAGATCCACAGCAGCCGTTCGTCATCGAGCAAGGTTTGACGGTGCCGCCAGGATTCCACCATCATACCGAACAGAGGAAAGGCCAGCAGGCCGGCGTTGAAAAACCAGCTTCCGCCGAGGCTCCAAACACTGTCACTACTGCCGGCACCCCACAGCAACCCCTTGACCCAAGATCCCATGCTGCTTCCCATTTTGCCCACATTCTCCCCCATCACGAACTCGCGCCAAATGGCAGCGGGCTCAGGATCTAACACGAACCACAGAGAGAAAATGCCAAGGGAAAGCAGCGCCGTCCAGATGAGGCCCGACAGCGAGCTGCGCACAAATGAGCCCACCCGCCACTTGCGCACATGGAGGTGCCACCAGGATAGTCCCACACCGATAGGGAGCAGTTGCGCGAAACTTTTGGTCAACAGCGCCATACCGGCCAGCACGCCCAGGAGGGTCGGGAAAAGGAAGCGGGAATCGAAGGATCGCGGTTTCCACCACAACATGGTGAAAAAGCACGCAAACATCCAGAATGTTTCGGGTGGATTGGTGAGATATGGCCGCCCGTAACGATAGGTGCTGAAGAAGGCCAGATAGAAGAGCGCCGCCAGCGCTCCTTTGAACACGTCACGCCGGGACAGTTTCCACCCCAGCAGACCGCATAAAAGTGCCGTAAAAAAGGTCCACACCACGCTGGGCCAACGCAACGCCACCAGAGACCAGTGACTCCCCCAGTCCGTGCTCGCCAGTCCTTGCCAAAACAACAATGGGGGCTTGGTATTTCGCATGCCGGGAATACCCACCAGGGGCAGCCACTGCCGCCCCATGCTGGTCATGCGCGTGATATGGGCGTACACCAGTTCGTCGCCGTTACGAAGGATGTGCAGGGAACCGAGACCATACAGATAGGTGCACAAACTGAAAACGAGCCCGCTGACGGTGAGCGGCATCGCCATGGGTGTGCAATCCAGCGGCCCGGCTTCGGTATCGATGCTTTCAGTGCCCACAATGCGGTAGGTCCACAGATCGTTCAGAATGAAATTGACAATACATCCCACTCCGATGCCAAACAGATTGGCCAGCAGATAGGGCATCCACCTGATGAGCAGATTGGTGATGGCCACCTGTGCCACAATGCCCGCCCAGTTGGCGGCAGCGTATTGCAGATACTGATGCACAACCGGCAGATTCCGGGCACGCTCCCGATCTTTCCAGGTCCAACGCCGGTTCCAGTGGAAATTGCTGGTCATGCTCAGCAGAATTCCAACCGCCATGGAGAGGTTGAGACGAAGGGAAAGGTTCCCGATACTCGAAAACAAATTCTCCTGGCACATCCAGAGGGTCGCCTGATTGATGACGATACCGCTGATCCCCACCAAACCGAATTTAAGGAAGCGGTGACGCTGACGCCAACTCCAGGAGAGCGGCAAAACAACGAAATTTAAGAGCGTGTTCATATCTTTTATGGAGTGATTTTCAGCAACTCGCAGGCTTTATGAAACACTTCCTCCGGATGAATGGCCTTAAGGCAGGCGTTGTTCCCGTCGCAAGGGGATTTTCTGTGGTTATAGGCGGTAAGGCACGGAGAACAGGGGAGCGGCACGTGAAGACTGACAGCCGTTTCACTCAGCGGACCATACAGAGCCGGGGTCTCCGGGCCGAAGAAAATAATGGATGGAATCGGCGTCAACGAGGCAAAATGACCGGGGCCGCCATCGTTGGTGATGAGAAGAGATCCACAATGCAGCAGGGTAATCAGTTCCATGATGGTGCGCGTATAGCCGGTAAGATCAATACAGTGGGGACTTTGGCAAAAAGAGGAGATCTCTTTCGCCAAGGGGGCGTCTTCTTTCATTCCGATAATCCCCACGGCATACCCCTTTTCAAGCAGGTCCGTGGCAATTCTGCGATAACTGTCTAAAGGCCATGCCCGTATGGGAAGCAGGCCGCCTCCCGGATACAGCAAGACCAGGTCTTTTCCAACCGCCTGCGGAAAATCACTATTTAACCGGTCCTTAAACTCTTTTTTTTGATTCCCATCGGGCCTCAGTTTTGGAATGGAAAAAATATCCTCATCCACATTTCGTTTCACTATGGGGAAGCCGTTCCCGTTTTCCATTGATGCCGCCAACGTCACAAACTGCCGGGATATGTGGCGGTAGGGGTTGTAGAGCACGGGCCGATTGATAAAATCGCCTCTGTATAGGCCCTCCTGTGTGTGAGGATGGAACCCCACGCGCAAACCGGCGCCGCTTAGATATGCGTAAATGCTGCTGATTCGCGAAAAAAGTTCACAATCTATCACCCCATGGATTTTCTCTTTTCGCATTCGGAATATAAACCGGATGCTGTCCTTTACCAGATCGACCGGCGAGTCCCCATTGACCGTCAAAATATTGCTTTCGGGAATAAGCTTCAGCGTCTCCAGGCATTCCCTGTTCTTTTTAAACACCAGGGCAAAGATTTCCGCACCGGGGTGATGCTTTTTCATATACGCAAACATGGGATGGGCCAGCACAAGACTCCCCATTTCGGAGAGGAGAATGACCAAGATTTTTGGCGATGGCGGCAAGGGTTCCGCCGAGCCCTTCTTTTGAGAAACCAGGGAAAGCATGCGGCAAATGGCTTTGCCGGCGATCCTGTCAATTTTCCGTTGAAGTTCGATATTCATAATTTTAAATTCCAACCGTCTCGTCAATACACAGCAAGAACGAAATGGTTATCTTTGTCTATGAATCGGGGCGGGGGCAGCCGTTTCTGATAGTTTTGATAATGATCGCGGATCAGAACCAGAATCACCGGACGTTTCCCCCTGTTTTCATGAATCAAATCCTTTAATCCGTCAACCGTTAAGAATCTTCCGGCCTTGCCGTCGTCGTGTTTCAACCCATAGGTGAATTCGCCCTTCTCTTCAAGTACTTTTACATCATCCCGTTTGAAAAACCAGCAGACCGCGCGAATCACATTGTCATTGGACACCAGTATGGCATCGGGGGTCACCCTGGACAAATTTTGATCCAGAAGCTTACCCGGCGTTCTGCGATCCATAGCATTATCGGGAATCGAAAAATTGGCAACGAAAAAAAACGCCACGATCCCCGCACAGTAAAAAACCATTTTTTTTGGATAATTTTTCATTCTGGCGGAACAGATGGTCAGAAAAGCCCATAAAAAGGTTCCAAAAGCGCCCAGCAGCCATTTGTCCGCTTCGTCCTTGGCATAAATTCCGATCATTTCATGAGCGCCGAACCAAGAGAGCAGAAAAAAGAGGCCAATCAAGCCGAACAAGATACCGAGCACCCAGGCGGCAATGGAAAATGCCCGCCCTTTTCCCGTTTCGAAATAGGCGGCAAGACCGATGGCAAAAACGATGGCAAGGGGGGGAAAGCATGGCAGAATATAAGGGATAAGCTTGCCGCTGCAGACGGAGAAGAAGAGGAAAGGGAAAATGAACCAGCACACGGCAAAACGCATGAGCGGTTCTTTCATTTTGAGTTTGAAAACCGTCGGGATGGCAGCCGGGCTCTGAGCCACCCATGGCAACGCACCCCCCGCCAGAACGGGCAGAAAATACCAGATAGGTTTCGGATGTTGTCCGCGGACGGGATCCAGAAATCTTGCCACGTGTTCCGTCCAGAAAAAATAGTTCCAAAAATCCCCTTCACGAAAATAAATCATCACGGACCAGGGCAAAACCACTAAAAGAGCGGTCAGCATGGGAATCCATGGTATCCTGATGAGATCTTTAAAACGCCCTTCCCAGAGCACAAACGGCACCACCGTCACCACAGGCACAACGAAGGCCAAAAATCCTTTGGTGAGAAAAGCCAATCCGCAAAAGACCCCCATGAGGGCCAGAAAAAGCGCCTTCCGCAAGGTATTTTCCGCCATATGCGCAAGGAAAAAAGAGACCAAAGCCCCGGTCAGAAGCATGGAAAGCAGGCTGTCCAGAAGATTGATCTGGCCGATGGCCAGCACCAACGGACAGGTCAAAAAGATGGCCGGCGCGAGAACGAAGGCCGTTTTATCCCTTGAGAACTTTCGTACCAGCAGGAAAATCAGTAGGGCGGAAATCATTACGGAGAGGACCGATGGTATCCTGAGAGCAAAGGCATTTTGGCCGAAGGTGACCATGCTCACGGCATTCGCCCAATATCCAAAGGGCGGTTTTTCAAAATATTTCAAGCCGTTCAGGTGGGGAACAACCCAGTCTCCCGAATTGAGCATTTCCCTGGGTATCTCCCCATACCGGGTTTCGTCCGGAATGGTCAGGGGTCTAAAACCAAGGGGAAAGATATAGAGAAATACAATGAGAAGAAAAAGTGCAGTGAAAACTCTTTTCATGGGGGGAATAAGTTCGATTCCTTTTAAGCACACCGCCTGTAGAAAGGTGAGGTGGTGAGAGGGTGCGTTTTGATGGAGTATAGAGAACTCTTCATTGTGGGTCAAGGGAAAACGCAACCACAACATGTTTGGTATTGGTGTTGAGTGAAGCAAGCGGTGGCTGGAGATGCCTTGCGGAAGGGTTGGTTGAGGATTAAGGATCCTTCAATTGGCGGTGAAACAGGGAGTTTACGGGCTTGTCAGGACATAAGGGTGCATCAAATTCCCAGGGTTTTTTGAAAATTATGAAGCGTATGCCTCAATCGGGTATTCCGTATCACGGTAAAGATAGCCTCCACAGGGAGGCAACTGAGAATCTGAAGTGTCAATGCGGATTTTCGGGTCGACGTTTTTGGGCGGCGGCCTGGCTTTTCGGTCCCAAAGCCCGAGATATCGCAATATCTTCTTTATGACATCCGGACGTTCAATGATGCTGATGACTTTCATTTTTCCGGAACATGCGGGACAGCAAAGGGGATCAATTTCGTATATTTTCTGGATTAGGCGGGCCCAGTTTCGCTTGTGTTCTTTTGTCGATCCATCCGGTTCAAGAGCTGAATACAAAATGTCGGTGTGGTACTTCCTTGAGAACTTCTTCACAAAGCCACTCACCGAATTCCACAACACGCTTCTGATGACAGGATGGGCAGAAATGGCGGCGTTTGCATGAAAATGCGAGCAAGAATTCGTGACTGCATTCTTCACATTTCACCCTTGCAAGGCCAATGTGCAGAATCCCGCAGTCCAAATAACGGTAGATGACCTGTTTAACATAAGGCCGAAAAAAGCCGTATTTTTTTGAGAACTGATCGTCATAAACCTGTTCCAGACTCTCGAAATTGTCCTCGATACACTGGTAGTATTGGGATTCCTGAGGCTTACGGAGCTTGTTCCTTTCTCCCATGGAAACATTACCCCAAACAGATACTGTAAGTTTAGCTGTAAGTCAATCCGAATACCTGGCTTTGACCACCGGGGGCGGGACCCTCTTGATTCGTTTGAGCACTACGGGCCAACTTGCGAGTCGCCATGGTTGAATCCAATCTCTGGGGGCAGATTCGCGAATTCGACCCATTGACATTGTTCAGTGTCCACAAAATGCCAAAGGAGGTCCGTTTTTCCTTGTTATGGGCATTGGTAAAACGCTGCCGTTCTATTGGTGGGTTAAGTGACGGTGTGGAACCTCTTACGTTTTCATTTTTTCCGATACGGGGTCCAGCAGGATCGTTGCCAGTTCCGTTACAGGGGTGTCATGCATTTGTCATGCTCCTTTTTCAATGCTCGGTTGTTTGAAAACCTTTTGAACCGTTTGCGGGGCTATTGGCCGCGGCAGCTTTCCCTGACGTGGTGTCCCACGATTTTTTGTTGATTTGTTGATCAGGCGCCATGCTTCACGGGTTTCGAGAGAGTGAACAAAGAATGATCATATGCCTGGGTTTCGCAGGTTGTCAAGGTGTATTCCGCAAGAAGATGGCCATCCTCATGGCCCTTTAATGTTTCCCTATTTTCTAAATGATTCTCCTTGACATTTTCGGGGTGTCAAGTATTATCCCTGACACATCGCTTTTAAACCGAATGATGGGGTTTTAATCAAAATCAGCCGGGCTCTGGACCGAGATCCCCGGTCTGTTCAGGACGTGGGTATAGATCATGGTGGTGGAGACATCCGCATGGCCCAGGAGTTCCTGCACCGTACGGATGTCGTAACGCGCTTCCAGGAGATGGGTGGCAAATGGATGTCTGAGCGTGTGACAACTGATCTTCCGGGTTATTCCCGCCCGAGAGGCTGCCTCTTTGACGGCCTTCTGTACAAGGGTTTCGCTGATATGATGCCGTCTGACCGTCCCGCTTCGAGGATCTACGGAAAGTCCCTTGGCAGGAAACACATACTGCCACCGCCATTCAGATGCCGCCTTTGGATATTTACGGGCCAGCGCCGGCCAGATAAAAACCCCGGGGACCCCCTTTTCCCGGTCCTTTTCATACATAACTTTCACCCTGGCCAAATGGTCTTTCAGTTGAGGCATAAACCGCTCCGGGAGCATGGTTACCCTGTCCTTTTGACCCTTGCCGTCACGCACCATAACCTGATGGCGGGCAAAGTCAACATCCTTGACCCTGAGCCGCAAACACTCCATAAGCCGGAGACCGCCGCCATACATCAGACCGGCCATCAGGGCGCTCAAGCCTTCCATCTCACCAAGAAGAGCCTGAACTTCATCCCGGGTCATCACTTCAGGCAGCCGCTGAGGACGTTTGGCCCTCACAAACCCACCCATGTCTCCAAAGGGCATTTTCAATGCTTGCGCATAAAAAAACACCAGTGCATTGAGTGCCTGGTTCTGGGTACTGGCCGCCACCTCCCTCGTTGTCGCAAGGTATTCCAGATACTTCTTCACCGCGCCGGCCGCATCGATCCGCCTCGGATCGGCATATTCCTGAAAAGCGATGAAACGCCTGACCCAATCCACGTAGGCCGTTTCGGTACGGATAGAGTAATGGCGGCTGCGAATCTCGGACTTCAGGGCACCTATCAAGGGAGCGAAAAGCCGCTCAACCTCACCGGGAACGGCCCGGTCTCGAAAGCGCCCTGCCCTCTTTACGGGAAAACATGCGGCAGTTTTCTTTTCTTCCGTCTTTGTAGCCGGATCGGCCGCGGTTTCTGGAGCATAATTGGGAAGAAACGTCTCATAAAGAATCTTCACGGCATGCTCGGCCTGTCTAACCTGCCAATCCTTGATGCCGGGGCGTTTGCTCAGTTCTGCAAGGAAACCCTCAATGTCCTGCCGGGATCGTTCACGCAATCGTTTTCCAGGCTGAAAATTAACAAAGCTCTGCGCCCATTTGACGTAGAAGGTCGAAACATCAGGCCTAACCCGGTTCTCCTCCACACAGGCCTTAAATGCATCCCAAAACCGTTGAGCGGCTATCGACTTGTCTTGACTTTTATTGTCCATAAAACCTCTTCAGCTCAATTAGTTAGCCCATTATTTACGCCCTATGCTATACGGAATTATTATATTATCGGGAAGAACCATATCACAACCTTTTAATTTTGTTAAATATTTTCTTGGAAGGAGTGATGCCTATGTATTAGGTGATTGATATGAGTGCTTAATTTCTTACATCAATTATAGATAATATGTTTTGTCCGTCCAATATATGTTAAATGAAAAAAAATGGAACTCCACTTATCGTGGAAATATCGAAAGAAAAACAAAATTAATGGAGATTAATGATGGAAGGAGCAGGAGGTATATTTTGGATAATCGTAATAGCATTATTCGGTGGACTTTTAATCAGAAATTTCATGAGAGGTCAACACACTGCAGATGAGAATCAATTTTCCCAAGCAGGCGTTTCCGTATTGTTTGCAGATGGCAAGGTTGTAATAAAGAACAAGGAATTTGACGTAAATAAAATCCAATCCATTAGAACCGAAAAGGTTACTTTTAAAAACAGAACAAGGTCTGTTTGCTATATAGATATTGATGACTTTGATAAACCATTGCACAAAGTTGAATTCGCATATGCAAATCAAGCATCTGAATTTAGTAACAGGTTAGCACTAGCAATAAAGAAAGCAGGTGGGCCTGCACTCTCATAACAAAATGATGAAAAATTAATTATTTAACAAGTCGTTTCTGCGGAAGCCGCATAAAAACGCGGCTACCGCAGAACTCCACGTTGGACGAATGATATAGAATGTAGGACATAGCTAATGGGATCAAAACTTGCTAAAGTATTCAATCTATCTGCAGCCGACCAGCAGTCTATTACAAAGACATCCGGTCGTATCAGAACTGTTGCAGAATTTTTGAATGATATCATCAAGGCAACAGAGAAAGTTGATTTTGCACAGGCACTAATCGAATGCACTCCATGGTGGCTTCAAGCTGTTGGCGAGTCTGTAGCAGAGGCGGCCCCGCCAATTAAGTTTCTTGCCACAATCATAGGCAAAATAGGAGAAATCAAAGATCCCGATCGTCTAGCCTATCTTGCATTTACAACGGCATATCAGCGGTCAATAGAAAAGGCGCTTCTTTCAGTCGGACCACCCTCAGAACAAGCTGCTGTCGGATATAAAATAACTTCAAAAGACATTAGCACACCCCAAGAAGGTATGACATTCAATAATTATTCGATCGCAGATCCATTGTGTCCTTTCGGCAAGCGTGCATGAACCAGGGCGACTAGTCGGATAAAATGAGCTATCCATCAAACGAGATCAGGAGGATAGCAGATGAAAGAAGACAGCAAGCCCCCCGCCCTGAGTCCCAACCTTGAAAAAATTCGTGATCGATTCACAATCTGGCGCAGCAGGAAGAAGCCCGGGAGCCAAATTCCAAAAGCTTTGTGGCAAGCTGCGATTGAATCTTGCAAGAGCGATTCTGTTTTGCATGTTTCAAAGGCTCTGCGCCTCAACTACAATGAGCTGAAAGAGCGTGTGAGAGCGGCCGAAAAAATGGATGGCCCCATATCGGAGAACCACCCGGGTTCTGCTTTTGTCGAGGTCGGCTTTATGGCGTCATCACCAGGATTCACCCTGGAAGTCGAATCGCCAAACGGCGCGAAGATAAAGCTAAAATACGAGGGGGCGATTGATCCGCTCGCGCTTTGTGAAGCGTTCTGGAGGCGAGGATCATGATTCAAGTGACCCCTCATATGCGGATAATGCTGGCCACTGAGTCGGTGGATTTCAGAAAAGGGATCGATGGGTTGAGCAGGCTTTGCAAAGAGGTTTTGAACGCCGACCCTTTTTCCGGTTATGTGTTTGTATTTCGCAATAAACGGGGAACCTCCATCAAAATTCTGGTCTATGATGGGCAAGGCTACTGGCTGTGTCAAAAACGGCTGTCCACAGGGAAATTTCGTTGGTGGCCAGAGGCCAAAAAAGAAAATGCCAGAATCCTGGCGGTCCATGAACTCCAGCTTTTGCTGTGGAATGGAAACCCCAATGGGACAGCAGTCGCTCCTTCATGGAAAAGCATAAAACTTCCAGACTGATTTTTTACGGTTATTTTGCTTTGTGCCCCTTGCGTTCCAAGCCATCAAGTATTATGATGTGGGCATGGATCTGGAAATCACATATCGAGGAAGAACCGCCACCACGGATGATGTGGTCTTTATCAACCGGTTAATCGCGGAGAACCCCGAAGACAGCCGCCGGGCACTGTCTCAAAAACTCTGCCGCGCCTGGAACTGGGTCCAGCCAAACGGCGCCCTTAAAGACATGGTCTGCCGTGGCTTCATGCTGGAACTCCACCGGGCCGGCTATATCAAACTGCCGGAGAAAAAGCGCACCCCCAACAATCCATTTGTAAAAAGGAAAAAACCGAACCGGATCACCGTTGATCAAACACCCTTAATAACAACCGTGTCCGGGATTCAGCCTTTAGAATTCCAGCAGGTTCGGCGGGGTCCATCCGAGGCGTTGTTCAACAGCCTGATAGAGCAGCATCACTATCTGGGTTACTGCTATCCCGTAGGCGAGCAGCTGAAGTATATGGTATTTTCCAATAACAGACCGATTGCCTGTTTTGCATGGTCCTCCCCGCCGCGGCACATCGGTTGTCGGGACCGGTTTATCGGGTGGTCAAAAACGATCCGTGAAAAAAACCTCTCCTTCATGGCTTATAACAGCCGGTTTCTGGTGCTGCCCTGGGTGACGGTTCGGTATTTGGCCAGTCATCTGCTGGGTCACATGGCCAAAATCCTGCCACTTGATTGGGAGAAAACCTATCAACACCCCCTGTATTTTCTTGAAACCTTTGTGGATACCGAACGCTTTCGAGGCATTTGCTATCAAGCCGCCAATTGGATCTACATGGGCAAAACCACCGGAAGGGGCAAGAACGATCAAACCGGCAAGCCCAACCGGTCCATCAAGGCCGTTTGGGGACTTCCCCTTTCAAAGGATTTTCGAGAACGGTTGTGTGATGGCCCATGAAACGATTGCCTTAACATCTGAGGATTTAATCTCTCTTCTTGAACGGGTGAAATCCCTCCTGCCGAAAGAAGATTATGAGGCCATTGAGGCCATGGCCAAAGCCATTTCGGCCTTGAGCCGGGTTGTTGATGAAAAAGCCACATCCGTTAAACGGTTGCTCAAACAAATTTTTGGCTCGAAATCCGAGAAAAAGGTAAAGGTTTTCAACAGCCCTGCGCCTGAGAAGGCAAAACCGAAAAAGATCAAAGGGCATGGACGTAACGGGTCATCTGCTTATAACGGTGCGGAAAAGATCGAGGTGCCTCACGAAACCCTGAAACACGGAGACCCATGCCCCCTGTGTTCAGGGAAAGTCTATGGGAAAGCCCCTGAAACCGTGATTCGGATTGCGGGATCCCCCTGTTTAAAAGGAACACTTTATGAGCTTGAAAAGCTTCGGTGCAATCTGTGCGGGGAAACCTTTACGGCAAAACCACCGGAGAACATGGGAGACCAAAAGTATGACGAAACTGCCGTCGCCATGATACCGGTTTTAAAGTATGGGAATGGATTTCCATTTTACAGGCTGGCTCAGTTTCAGGCCAGTTTGGGAGTCCCGGTTCCGGCAGCCACCCAATGGGATCTGGTTAAACGTCTCACCCCATTTGCTACCCCTCCTTATATAGAAATGATCGGGCAAGCATCCCAGGGCGACTTGTTTCACAGCGATGATACCAACGGCAGAATCCTCAGCCTGATCAAAGAGGGTCCTGCTCAGGATGGCAGAAAAGGGGTATTTACAACCGGCATCCTTTCAAAAATGGCAGATCAAATGGCCGTCCTTTATTTTACCGGACATAACCATGCCGGTGAAAACATGAACGAACTGCTTCAAAATCGAATACACGGTCTCAGCCCGCCAAAGCTCATGTGTGATGCGCTTTCCCGAAACATTCCAAAGGATTTTGAGATTATCCTTTTAAACTGTTTGACCCATGGCCGAAGGAACTTTGTGGATGTTATCGCCGCCTTTCCGGAGGAATGCCGCCATGTCATCGAAACACTTGGAAAGGTTTATCAAAACGACGCGATCTCCAGGGAGA
Organism: Desulfatiglandales bacterium; assembly: GCA_963663335.2. Lineage (GTDB taxonomy): Bacteria > Desulfobacterota > DSM-4660 > Desulfatiglandales > Desulfatiglandaceae > NaphS2. Next base: position 1,954,062 of record CAXXLN010000003.1, read on the forward strand.
AGAACATGTCTCCCGAGGAACGGTTGGTATTCCACCAGACTGAAAGTAAAACACTGTTGGATGGCTTATACGACTGGTTCAATAAGCAGGTTGATGAAAAATGTGTGGAACCGAACTCGGGTCTGGGAAAAGCCATCAATTACATGCTCAACCACTGGACGTCCTTGACCCGCTTTCTGGAAGTAGCAGGGGCTCCCCTCGACAACAATATCTGTGAGCGGGCTTTGAAAAAGGTCATCATCCACAGGAAAAACTCCCTCTTCTATAAAACCCAAAACGGAGCTGAAACGGGGGACATGTTCATGAGTCTTATTCAAACCTGCAACATGGCCAACGAAAATCCTTTCGAGTATCTGGTCGCACTTCAGAAAAACGCATCCGCAGTATCGCAATATCCTGAAAAATGGCTGCCATGGAACTTTCGGCAGGCCATGCCCGTACCCACTCCTGTTTGAAACACAAACACCTCAAGCCCAGATGTCACCCGCTTTCACACACCGCCACCAAGAATAATTTCGGCCTGCGCACGCTTGCCGAAAGGACACGATCCATTCAACCACCCATTCTTGAAGCAAGCAACGATACTTTTGACTGAAGGATCGCAGGCCGCGGGCTACAATGAGAGTGAGATTCGTATGATTCAGAATGAAGTTAACATACGTTTCCCGGGTTGTCTCAAATCACTGGTAACACATCCCGATACCCGTGACAAATTTTCTTCATTCGCTGATTCACTCCACTATGGAAACAAAGAGCACAGAGTCAGAGCAGCATGGTTCGATCATTTTGAATATCAGAGATATCAATTTGAAGATAAGAACGTATTCGGAGAGGAGCCATTTTCGCTTTCAGATATTTATGTTGAAACCGAATGTGGATTAATAACATGTGGCGAATTATGGGAAAAGGCCCACGGTAAAGAAAAAAAGGAGTCGTCCGACCCAGATCGTTTTACCGAGGAGCATAAGAGCACAGATCCCTTCAACGAGCATTGTGGGGGTAGACATAATCTCCTTGTGTCTGTGATGAAACTGTTGGGAAATAAATCATTTCGTGATGCAATTGTTATTCAGGGGCCTGCGGGCTCGGGTAAATCGGCTTTCACTCTAAGATTAACGATGGAGTTGCTTAGGAGCGGTCTTAAACCAATACGAATACGATTTCGAGACATACCGCTGCAATCCATGAATATCGAGGATGCCCTCCCAGAGTCTGTTCGTTTCTGGGATGTGGACCAAAGGGCTGGGGATCTTCCCGCTGCACGACCTGACGAGCTCTTTTTGGAAATGGCTCTTTTTGATCAGACTGTTAAGTATGGGAACGCTGAAATTTGTCCTTATGTAATAATACTTGATGGTTGGGATGAAGTAAGTGTAGCTGCCCAGAAGGGCTTTGCCGTGCGTATTTCAGAAATATTATCGCAAATCCGTGATCGTTTTCTTACTCGTGGTAACAGGCCTATAGTGAGAGTCATACTCACAGGTCGCCCCTCCACTGCTGTTTCAAGCAGTTCGTTTCTCACCAAACAGACGCAACTACTAACTATCAGGCCACTTGAACCTAAGGCACTCAAAGCTTTTGTAGAGAACCTTGCCTTTCGTCTCGTTGACAAAAAAGAACCGCATAAAGCTGATTCGAAGCGATTTTCGTCTGTATTATCAAGCTATTCCGAAGAATTCGAGGTAAGGTTTAAAGAACATCCATCATCACAGAGGAAACACCGCAGAATGGAGGTTTTGGGACTTCCATTGCTCACACATTTGGCTGTCCGCCTCATGGTTCGTTGGCCTGATGCTGATCTTAGTCCTTTAGTTGAGAATCCTACGACCTTATACCGTCAGCTAACGAATCTCACTTGTGAAAAAGGGGGGCGTTATGGAAGAGAAGCTTTTGATCCAGGAATTCCAGGTGAGGACCTGCGTGACTTGCTTCATGAGACTGCTGCTGCGATGACCGTTTTCGGTCGAGACAGCATTCCATATGATGAATTAGATATCCGTCTATCGCAGATGAATGAAGAACTTATCGAGAGGGTTCAGCGTGTAACTGAAGAGCATCCAGTTAGTAGCTTAATGATAAATTTTTTCTTTAAAGGCGGCCGCACTGAGCTAGGCGCTGAATTTTTACATAAATCATTTCGAGAGTTCCTTTTCGCTGAAGCTATCGAAGAGTCCCTCAAAAAATATGGTAAAAATGCTCCAACCAACCTTCCGGAGCAATCAAGTGAGCACTTCAGCAAAGATTTTCAAATTGAGGACCCAAGATATGAGTTAAGCAGGCGGATAGGTTCCCTCTTAGCTCCACAATGGCTTACTGAAGAAGTCTGCACTTTTATTGAAGGTCTTATTCTTTGGGAAATTGGTCGTTCAGGTGGTAAACAAATAGAGAAAAGCCTTGGTGCTACTACTGAGAAACTTTCACTCTCTGAATGGCGCAAGGTAGCCGATGGTTTAGCAGATTTGTGGAACTGGTGGGGAGAAGGTGTTCACCTAAGATCACAACCAAAATTTTTGGGTAAAAAGATTGTTGGATGGGAATCGCCCTATGTAGATGAGCTAGTGCACTGGGCAATGCAACAAGACTTGCCAAAAGGCCAAATTCCGATCGCTCCCCGCACAACATCAATGGATGGCCATCTTGGAGATGGAATTTTCCGCATAGCTGCTTTTGTACACCACTACTTGGCAGAATTAACATGTAATACCCCCAAAAGTAAAAATGATAAGGAGAAACTGAAAGATGCTCAAAAAGTTCGGCGTTATCAATCCGTCTCTGTCAGAAATGGAAAGCAGACAGTTCGTTTCGCTCCCTCAAAACCCGATAGATCATATTTTTTTAATTATGCAGCTAGGATCAACGCTGTTGGTTGGCATCCTGGTACAGTTTTTCCTTCCGGCCTTTTCATGGAGAGTGTCGATTTTTCAAAAAGCTTTCTTGCGCTTTTTGGTTTTGCAGGTTGTCGATTAAAAGGCTCTGATTTTAATGGAGCAAATCTCGTGGGTGCTTTTTTCAACAATTCCGACCTTTGTGACATCAATCTTAGACACGCAAATGCTCGCGGGGCCGCATTCTTACATTGTAGAATGAAAGGGGCCATCACTGACGAATTTGAAACCATTGAATGTGTCTTTTCAAATTTAGAGCCAGAGGATATGCATGAAACTCTTCTAGGAAAAGAGAGAAAACATATGATGCACCGAAAAAAAACAAAGTCCAATCTGGACCGTGGGTCGGACCAAGGCAAATGAAGGCAACTGCCTTGAATGCTTAAAAAATTTGATCCAAATGTGCATATTTGAGGGCTTACAAGGGCATTTTTGGCGGGCAAATGGAGCTTTTAAGAAAGGACCAATGGAATTTCAAAGGCGAACCGACATTACATCCCGAGGCATGTGTGCGCACATTATGCATCGGTGTCAAAAAAAGGAATTCCTCTTGAAATTCCCCAGAGATCGCCGCGCCGCCAATATCTCCAGTAGGTATTTGAAGCCAAAAAACGCTACGGAGTCAGCATGCACAGTTATGCGGTAACTTCCACCCATATCCATCTTTTTGTCAGGGACAGCGGTCATAGAGACGCGATATCGAATGCGGAATGGGCGACCCGGACCGAGCGGACCGAGAGCCTCACACCTCTGTAGCAAATTTGTTGACACTGTAGCATGATCTGTTACCATGTAAAGAATGATCAAAAGCTTTCGACATAAGGGGCTTGTTGAGCTATTTGAAGCCGGACGAACACGCCGAGTCCGACAGGATATACAATCACGTTGCTTGCGTCGTTTAGAAGCTTTGGATCAAGCGGAAATTTTAAATGATTTGAACGTGCCGGGATTCAATTTCCACGGTCTTCATGGAGTACCGAAACGCTACAGTATCCATGTTAATGGCCCATGGTGTATCACCTTCGAGTGGAAAGAAGGTGAAGCCCTGCGAGTCGATTTAGATCAATATCATTGAGGTAAATCATGGCCGAATATTACATTAAATGTCCTTTGAAACGCCCACCGATTCATCCCGGTCAAATTCTGCGTGAAGATGTGCTTCCAGCGCTTGGAATTTCTGTCAGCGAAACCGCACGGAAATTGGGTATTTCTAGACAACAGTTGCATCGTGTTCTAGCCTGCACTCATCCCATAACAATCGAGATGGCGCTCAGGATTGGAAAGTTTGCCGGTAACGGCCCTGGGCTTTGGTTGCGTATGCAGCAAGCGCATGATTTGTGGTATGCCGAACAACGAATGAAAAGCGAGCTATCTGAAATTGAGACAGTTGCATCGGCAGGTTCAACCACCTAACCTTGCTCTTTCAGCGGAGCGCCAAAAAACCGCGCCCGCTGAAGAGCCCGTTATGCTGGAAAATCATAATAAAAATAAAAATGATAGAAGAAGTTAAATCAATATGACGCTTGAAAAAAAATTAGCTCAACTATTTGGAATGGATGAAAAAGCACGTAGTCGCCATACAAATCCTTGGAGTGTTTTGACTCGTATATCTGCCGTTCCATTATTGGGTTTATCAATATACAGCAGAGTCTGGCTGGATTGGTGGTCACTTGCCCCAATTTTAAATACCATTTTATGGATATGGCTTAATCCTCGGGTTTTCCGAAAACCAAAAAGTACAAACAACTGGGCATCAAAAGTCGTTCTTGGTGAATGGGTCAGGATGAATCGTAAAGAGGTTTCGATTCCAAAGCACCATATTGTTTGGCCTAATATAATTACGTTTTTTGGTATAATGAGCATGTTTTTGTTTGTTTATGGTCTCATTGTGTTACATGTATGGTTCATTATCTTTGGAGGTATTTTAGTAATGCTGACGAAACTTTGGTATTCAGACAGGGTTGTCTGGCTTTATGAAGATATGAAAGATGCTACACCCGAATATAAAAGCTGGTTGTATTAACTCAACTTGAGCAATTAAATTCACAACGAGGACGATCTGTAAAAACTTTTGATGATGCAGTGTCTTGATCGCATGGAGATGGTGATGAAACTATAACACTCGTCGCAACATAAACGAAAAAATCAACAATCATCAAATCTTACTTTCAGCACCCTTTTCTTTTCTCCAAATACAGGGCAATCGAATGTAAAAATGCCGAACAATGGCAGTTGTTATGAAAAAATTTTTATGGTTATGGCGTTATTTCTTTATTGGTTGCGGGTATAGAAGGATCAGATGCAAGGCGTGGTGATTATGTTAGCAGTCTTACATTGCTACCTTTTGGCAAAAATACGTTACGGATGAATTATGAAGGATATGGAATTTGGGAAAGTGATTCAGGAAAAGGGTGGATCCGGAGTTTACGACTATGTTAAAAACTTCTCCAGGTTCCTCCTTCTTCTGAATCCTGCCAAACCCGTTTCGATTCATTTTCAACAACATTTATACAACCTGAGCAACCGCTCATCCATAAGGAAATAGAATTTCATGAAAGAGGATCCATCAAATCGCGTTCTAACCCCATGAACAGTGTGGGCCAGATCGATGGTGCTGCGCAAGTGTGTAATCATGATCAACTGTTTATCCGTCGCCACATCTTTCAAAAATGCCTGCATGGATTTGTGGTTGGTATAATCAAGGGATGGTTCCACCTCATCGAGAAGATAGAAGGGAGTGTCAAGCAGGTGAAAAACAGCCAGTTTCAGCGCCAAGCTGGTGATCGCCTTTTCTCCTCCGGAAAGCTGATGCGCCCGTCTCTTTCTGTTTCCTGAAAGGGTTATCTCAATCTCGATTCCCCGCCTGCCATCTTCTGAAGTGATATCCAGCCGAACTTCCGCAAGGGGCATGAGGTAGGACATGTACCGGTAAAAGAGCGGCATCACATGATCCCGAATCTGCTCTACCAGATCGTCCTCGGTCTTCATTTCAAGCAGATTCAGGATGTTGGAAAACCGCCTGTGTGGTGGAAGTTGAATGAGATCATTAATTTCTTCCTGTCGGATAATGGTTTTTAAGCAATGCCGTAGCCGAAGGGACGTCAGTTTATCTTCAAAATCCGCTCTGCTGCACCGTTGATCCTCGATCCGGAACCGGCTGCGACCGTCACGGGATATGTCCCGGGAGAGTTTGAAGACGGGTTTGTCCTCTGCGGCATTTTCCTTGAACAACAGCTCTACTCGTGCCCGTTCGGCGGGAGGATAGGTTTTGCTCCCGCTGAAAAAGAGTTCCTCGCGGTCGTAGCATCTGAGCCGTCCCAAATCGTTTTCTCCCAGTGCCCACACAACCGCATCCAGGATATTGGACTTGCCCACGCCATTGTTTCCGATGATCACCCCGATACCGGGTTGAAACCCCATGTTGGTCTTTTCGGAAAACGATTTAAACCCCTCAATATTGACCTCTTCCAAATGCACGATAAACGCCCCCTATTTTTCCTCGTACCGCCGTTGTAGCTCTTCAATCAATTCTTCCTGGCCCGGAATGATGGCTTCATAAACCAGTTCGCCATCCAATGCGACACTGGGTAAGGATTTCGCTTTCAGTTCCTTGAAGCGGGTCACCCCTTCCCGTGTTCTCATGTCCCATTCATGCACCTCTATGATCTCTTGAACTTCTTCCGGTAAGACCTTTACCGATTCCGCCATGTAGACGCAGGCGAGTCACTGGTTGAAATCGGTCAAGAGTACATCCACAAGAACCTTGTTTCCCATTCATTTCTCCTCATTCCATGCCTGAAGTCACATCGCCTCTTCGATCCTTTCAAACCGAAGGCCACCGGAGACAACTTCCAGAAGCCCCCATTTTGCATGATCGCTCTCCATAGACCTTCCCACGCTGAAAAATTCCTTTTCACCGACACACCAGTGGCCCCAATCTTTCCGTTGGCCGAAAAGAATAAGGTCCGCCTCAAATTGTGGAATCATCGCCTCCAATGCGGGAAATACGGTTTCGTCTCCCATAAATTCCGTCAGGCCGCAAACCATATTGATTTCAAGCCCATATGAACCAAAGTCCGAAAATCCGGGAAGATGCTGAAGATAATCCCCATAAAAGGCGACCGCTTTTCGGCCTCCGAGCTGAAAGGTCATCACCTGCGGAAGCATGGCGATCCAATCGCGGTCCTGGGATCTGAGAGGCGGCAAGCCGCTTTCTCCATAATTCGCATATGACCAATCTCTCTCGCCCTGAATACAGGCCATTCCCTTTTGGCGCCGCAGTAATCGGATGACGTCCCCGTTGGCGATCCCTTCTCCCGTGAAATTCCCCATACAATAGGCGGCTTCTACCTTGTGGGATTGCATGCTCGAAATTATTTTCTCCAGGATATCCGGATTCCCATCGAGAACCCCTATGAGCCCTACCCTTTCACGCGGTACCGGATCGTCCATGATACGGAGCGTCTCCGCGGGCAAAAGAGTTCCGGTTGAGGCCTGCTCAAGCGCAACCGCCAGTTGATCGGGGCAGGACGTCTGTTCACGACATTCAATGCCTCTCAACAGGGGAAGAATGCGGTCGATCGTCTTCCCTTTAATGAGACGGGACACCAATTGGGCGTTTCCAGGGCATCCCCCGCCCACGAAGCGGATTTCTTCCAGGAGACGATCATTTATTTGGAAATGGATTTCGGGTGGGCACACGCCGCGGGTATGAAAAATAAATCGACGTACCTGGTTTTTAGGTTTCATTTTTTGGTCGAAATCAGTCTGTTCAGAGTTTCCCTGAGCATCCCGCTTTCAGGCGTCGTATCAAATACAAGTTTACCATCGATGTAGATGGAGGGAATCGGTGCGGGACGTCCCAGTTCCTTGGACAGGGCCAGAAAACGCTGTGCTCCCTTAAGCTCCTTGGTGATCACTTTTTCCCACCGCGCCGTTTCCCCGTAATCGGCAACCACCGATTCGACCAGCCTGGCCATGTATTCACAGGGAATTCAGTGGGCCCCCTCATGAAGCACCTCGATATGAATTACTTTCCATGTCATGATGACACCCCTCCTGATTTCAGGCCCTTTTTGATGAGTGCCTCTTCAATGGCCTCTCTCAGTTCAAACATGGGGGGAATCGCATCAAAGAAGAGTTCCCCATCAATGAAAAGGGAAGGAACCGGTGCCAGTCGCCCTTTTTGATATACGGCCGCTTTGCCGAAAAGCTCACAGGAAATCTCCAGGAACCGTTCTCTTCCCGGACTTTTCATAAAATCAATTCTTCGATATTCTATGTATTTATCATATTCCGGAAGAATTTCACGAACGCTTTCATCCATGTAAACGCAAGGCAAGCAGTAGCTGGCCTTGTACATTACCTCAATGACGATTTTTTTTAAATCCGGCAAAAGGCGCCTCCATCAATTACATTCGAATACGAATTATCGATCTTTCGGAATCCACACCCAATCTCTGGAAATCATACCCGACAAACCCGGGCATTTTTCCCCTATGGGGTGCCGATGTCGGATTTGAAAAATCAAGGCAAAGATCTTTTGATAAATGAAGCGGCATTCATGGCACATCTGGCCCCGTCAGCGCAACCGGTCAGCACCTGGTAAAGATCGGTGTCTCTCACATCTCCCGCGGCAAACATTCCGGGAAGGGAAGTCATCAGTTTTTCATCCGTCTTGAGATATCCGCCCTCAATGGTGTCAACCGACCCCTTAATCAACTCCGTGCAGGGTGTCCATCCGATGGCCAGAAAAACACCATCCACGGGAAGGGCTTTCGCATCCCCATTTGCGGATTTTAATTCAAGGGCCTCCAACATGTCCAACCCTTTGTACCCGGTCACTGCGGTCTCAGGCATCAGATCGATATTATTCTGAGCCGTAATCTGTTCCCGGTGAAAAGCATCCATTTTGGGAGTACGACTTCGAAATACCACAATCACTTTGGTTGCGATTCGAGAAAGAGTAAATGCATGCTGGGCCGCGGCGTTATCACTTCCCACAACCGCCAGGGTTGCATTCTTCCCCCTGAACAAAGGCCCGTCACAGACGGAACAGACGTTGATACCTTTCAAATTTGAAGGGGCTCCCTCCAGTTTTCCGGGAACCCGGCCGGTCGCCACGATAGCGCTTGCTGCCGAATAGGAAATGCCGTTGCTATCCACTCCCGTAAAGAGATCTCCGTCTTTGCGAAGCGACATCAGGCGGCTCATGGGAAAAAGACCTCCTTCAGCCTGTGCCTGCTGGAAGGTCTTGACGCCCCATTCCGTTCCCGAAATACCCCCCGGAAAACCGGGGAAATTAGCCAGGTTATCGACCATATACAGATTTCCACCAGGGACGAAGCCGAATACAACACAGTTCAATCCCAGTCGCTGTCCGTAAAGGGCCGCCGTCAATCCGGCCGGTCCCGTGCCGACGATCATGATATCAAAGGTATTCGTTTCATTCATAATATTTCCATCTTATGCAACACACGCGCATAATTGCTCAATCAGGTGGGAAAAGGTCTATTCTTGCGAGTACGGTTGAAATACACCCAGGTTGGACCATGAACCGGTTTTTGAGGCCGTTTCAATCCCTGACATGGATTCGGGTGGTCCAATAAAAACAACGATATTTTTGTGCTGAATGCGATCTCGGGGAATATCCGTTCTTTCAATGGTCCAATCGCCCATGACGTAATTGAAAATATGCATTCCGCCACCGTCTTCCAAAAATCCTTTGGCCCGAACAACCGTATCGGGGACCGCATTCGCCATTCCCTCCACTTCGGCCATCTCATTTCCATCCCAGTGATACCCCACCGACATGAGCATGTCCGGCGGCGTTATTTCAAGATCCGGACTGTCAAGCAAATCATCAAGGAATTTGTCCAGTTCCGCATCCGACAACTTGGGCCTTTCCGAGACATGATCCGCTGAAGCATCTGGAAGCGGTTTTTCACCACCCTCCAGTTCCAAAAACCGTTCCAGCGGAATATCCGCATAAGTGGTTTCGAAGAACAGTGGATCGGGGTTAAACCGAGCAATAATCTCTTTGGTTTCCGCTATTTGCTCAGCTGAGGCCATATCCGTCTTGTTGATGATGAAAACACTGGAGGAAGCAATCTGTTTTTCAAGGGAGGCGTAGACCTTATAGGCGTCCGCGAAATGGACCGCATCCACCAGACAGAACTGCTCTCTAAAATCAAACCGGTCGTTAAATATGGGCAGTTTGAGATCCTTTTTGAGATCCGACGGGTTGGCGACACCGGTAGACTCGATCAGCAGCACATCCGGCTGAACGGTTGTGTTCAGTTCGTAGAGTCCTTTAATGAAATCGGTTTTGACACAGACGCAAAAGATGGACCCCTTGCTGATCTCCATCATGTCAATGTCATCGCCCTCCACAAGGGTACCGTCCACACCGATTTCCCCGAACTCGTTCACCAAAAGCGTCAGTTTCTGATCTTTCGGAAATCTTTTTATGATCCGGTTCAAGAGGGTGGTTTTACCACTCCCCAAAAATCCGGTAATCAGATATACGCGCGTGATATCGGACATAAATTGTCGTCGCTCCTCTACTCAATAAAAATTCAGCTATGGACCGGAATTGTGCTCCAAAAGCGGTTCCGCCCGGCCTGATTTCGTGAGGGTCAGGCAGTTTCGACAAAACCGACAAACTCCGATGGATGTGCCAACATGGTTATTTTTTTTGAGAAAAGCAGAATAGGCGGCCAATGCTTCCGCGTCGACCACACGGTGTAAAGCCTCGGGTGGTTCCAGTTTCCTGATCTGATCCGATTTGCCACAATAGGGGCATTTCACACCGAACAAGGCTATTTCTGTGGCCGGAAGATCATGCTCCATAACAAAATTCCGAAGATCTTCGATCACTTCAATACTCGCCAAAATAAAACCTCATGTAAAAATTGAACGGGGCCTGAAACACGACCCCGTTCAATCAATCAAACGCTATCCCACTCTCGAATCAGTCCGCGTCGACTTGCCGGCGCCGGCCTTTTCAAGGTTCTCTTGAATCTTGTCGAATTGGAACCCTTTCTCACGTAGCGCCGTCAGTCTCTCTTTCATACCGCCGGGGGCCCTTTTCGCCATTTCATCAATGAGTTCTTCATATTGGGGAATGATGCTCGGGAAAACAACATCCTTTTCAATACAAATGGACGGAAGCACCTTCACGCCCAGTTCCATGAATTTCCCGATACCGTCTTGGTTCTTGATAGACCACTCTTTGTATTCAATCATGTCCTGAACATCGTCGGGCAGCGCGGCAATGGATTCCATCATATATCCACAGGCCGCACACTGAACGCTGTCCAGGGTCACCACGTCAATTACAAGCTTGTCTGCCATGATCCGAGTCCTCCTTGTGTGAAAGTCGTTTACCAAGAGTCCGGATACTTGGTGTAATACTGCTCAAACCAATCGCGGGCTTCGATTGCCTGGTCCATATGTTCCACCGGAACATCGTAAGGCATGTCTCAGCCGGGTGCGAAGGTATACCCATGCTGGCCTCCTGCGGCGAGGCTGACAATAGCATCCTCCCTGGAAGAAAGCAGGCCCAAGCTGAGCGCCAGCGTCAATTTCAGGTTGCCGCCAAAACCCACGCCGTACTTGCGGGCAAGGTCGCGAATGAAATTCATGTTCATCTGCTCGTCAATGGCAAACCCATGGGTTCCGATCTTGCAAACTTCTTCCATCACCTTGGTGGCATCACCGCAGATAAAGAAGGAGGATGTGATTCCGGCATCATGTATGATCTTGTTGGCCGCCTGGCTGTTGGGCGTCACGTATTCCCGGAACGTCTCAGGTCTGATCTGTGACGCAACTGGATCCACGTTGGCAATGATATCACAACCCATTTCCGCATAGAACTCAGCGGCTCTGGCACCCACTTCCCCTGCAAATTTACAGACTTCAGCTGCAAATTCCTTGTTCTTGTAGACATCCGTAAAAATTCGCACACCGGCCAGGTGAGAGGCGAGGGTCAAGGGTCCGCAAAAAAGGCCCATCAACGCACAATCCAGTTCCTCCAGCTGAGGCTTTGCAATTCTAGCCGCTTCATAAAGAACCGGCCAGCGGCCGGAATCCTTTGTAGGAAGTTTCAACCCGGCAGCAGCCGGCGTCTTATCCGAACAGGGATGACTCTTGACGGAAGGCACGTTGTCGTCCCACCATTTGAGATCACAACCCACCGAATTGGCTTCAACCGACAGGTCAAAGACCAGCGGAATCCCGTCAGCTTTATACCTTTTTGCCGCATTGACGACACCTTTTGCAAGCAGTTCAGGATCCTTCAGCATCTTCTCTGCCGGTTCATTGATGAGAAAAGCGCAATGAACGCCTGCATAAGGAACCCAGGGTGCTTTGGGTGTCTTTTTGCCTCTGTAGGCGTCAATAAGCATTTGCTTCGCCATTTGGACTCTCCTTTCTTACGGTTTACATTGATTTTAGGATTGAAATTTGAATCAAATCTATCTCGTTTAACACCTCCTTTCTGTCTAATCAGCCAAAGAATTAGGTTAATAATCCAAAATATAGAAAGAACACCAAGGGCGCATATCTAGGATGGCTTTATGTTGGATATGGATCCCCGTATGGGTTAACCCTTGGAGGATGCGGCTTCCCAGAACCTCACTTGGGGAGGGCACGGAATAGGGGCACGCATATTTCATATTTTGTCAGATTCCAGCAAATACCGTGCCTGCTTTGATGTCCTTGCATTTTACAATTCAAATCAATGGGTTTTAAAAATCGAGGGTTCAGAGGATTGAAATTCGATTTTGGGGCATTTTCTCCCATAAAAAGATCTGATTCGTGATTAAACATTTGTTAATCTGGCGACTATCCCTCCATGGGTAATCTTTCCCCGAATGGGGCATAATTACCCATTGTATAATTTTAGGTTTCAAGAAAATAGAGATGCTCGGAGGAAAATTTCAATAGACCAAAATTATCGAAAATTAAACCTCTTGAGCATCAAAATTCGTCTAAAAGCCGCTTGACGCGAAAAGGAGAATATGGTTTTAGTAGCAGTCTTTAATGGGGCAATTTTTGAGGCGTTCGGCGTTCGACCCTGCCATTGTCTGGAGAACCCTACTTTGGCCATCATGGGCCACCGTGGCCTTGGACCGGAAACGCAATTCCCTGATACTCAATTTGAACGATTTTAAGGCTTGCCCGCCCAGGGGTGGTCGTTCCAGAAGCATTTGAATTTTATATTTCTGACCAACTCCAGAATTCGAAACGTTTGGTTTGAGTAACATCGCGAAAGGAGCAAACAGTTTATGTCAACATTGACACCCAAAGAAAGAGTCATGAGAGTTTTCAAAAAGGAACCCGTAGACACCATGCCGTTTTTCAGCGGCTACGGCATGGTGGTAATGCCGGCCATCAAGGAATTAGGCTATCAATTCCCACAGGTTCATACCGATGCGAACAAACTTGCCCAGTCGGCGATTCGTTCCGCCGAAATGTTCGATTTCGATTCGGTGATCGTTCCTTACGACATGACCTGCGAATCGGAAGCCATCGGCAATAGCATCAGCCTGTATGAAAATTCCACGGACATTCTCTATCCCACCATTCCCGAAAAAATGTGGAAACAATTGGATCAGCTGGATATTCCCGCAGGCATCATGGAAAAGGGCCGTATGCCCATGGTCGTCGAAGCCATCAAGATCGCCAAGAGAGATGCACCTGACCACGCCATCGGCGCCTGGATGTTGGGGCCCTTTACCATGGCCGGTCAGCTCCTGGAGCTTGATGTGCTTCTTAAAGGCGTGTTCAAACAGAAAGAGTTGGTTGACAGGGCACTGGATCAAATTACGGAAATGATCATCGAAGTGGGGAAAGCCTATCAGGCCGCCGGCGCGGATTACATCACCCTGCGCGAAATGGCCACCGGCTCGGATCTTATCAGCCCCAGAACCTGGAAGAAGACGATCCAGCCGCGCGTGAAAAAGATTCTCGACGCATGGGAGTCTCCCAAGGTGCTCCACATCTGCGGGGCCACGGACCTGATCATTGAAATGATGAACGAGTGTGGCGCGGACGCCCTCAGCGTGGACATCAAGAACAATCTGGTGGAAACACGCAAGAAGATTGGGAACGACGTGCTTCTGTTCGGGAACTTCGACGTCTTCGCACTCCCCTGTAAGGAAGAAACCACGGTGGAACAGGCCATCGAGGCCATCAAAGTCAACATCGACGGCGGCGTAGACGCCGTGTGGCCCGGTTGCGACCTGTGGCCGGACATCAAGGAAGAAAACATGCGCGCCATCGTAAAAACCACCAGGGAATACGGGAAAAAACCGAGCCCTGCCGTCGGGCGCCTCTAATCACCCTTAGCACAGGCCTGCCGGCCAACCCAAAACAGCACCATCTCCGGCGGCCTTAGATTATGGGGGATCGGTCATGCCGATCCCCCAGTGACCATTTCAAGTTGCCCAGCCCCTTATAATGCCGGACATCCCACGCCTTTTTTTCTAACCAACACCTGATTTATCACACCGTACCGATGCATTGCATCTTTCCTACGAGATCAACTGGATTAAAAAATGTTGACAACATATAAATATACATTTATATCTTTATTAAGCACTTCACTCAAAGGGGCCCCCATTTTGGAAGCAGATACCAGAGCGATTGCAGCGATCTGCAAATGCCTTTCCGATGAAAATCGACTGAAAATCCTGCAAACCATCGGGTTGGAAAAGAGATCCGTTTCCCAGATCGTTGAATATCTGGAGCTATCGCAGCCCCTTATTTCCCATCACTTGAAAGAACTTCGCAGGAGCCATCTGGTCAAAGTCGAGCGGGAAGGTCCTTTTGTTTATTATTATACTTGAGTTTTCGAAAAATAGTTCTTTGAAAATCTGTTTTTTTGGCGCGATATTTGCTCTATGCAGCCTCTCTCAGTTGTTCCTTGCAGCAGTCTTCAGAGGAATCTTTTAGCTTAATCAACTTTTTAGATTTCTTCCGCTTTCTGACCAAACCTTTTTGTTCAACATCACACCACTTTTTGAGTAGCCCATCTTCCTTTTGAACTCGATCCATAAAAGCTTCAAGATTTTGGTATTGTGCCAAACGGACTATCGAAGGAAGCGTTAATGGCTCCTTTGGCAATTTTCCAGCAGTGCTTAGCTTGTAGTTTTCCAGATGGAGGAGGGAGTCAATCCAGGACACCAGGCATAACGCTAATGTCACGCCTTGCTCGCTCCTGATAGTGGCTCCCTCCATATCGGTTAACTGCTTAGCATTCCTGAAAAATTCCTCGATAACCCATCTGTTGCTATAAGCGGAGATAATCTTGGTGGCCTCCCAGGTGAGTTCATTGGTGAGAAGATATTTGGTGGTTTGTTTGGTTGGGTCAACACTTTGAACAATCCTATGTTTTCCGGCAATAGAGTTCAGCCTGCCGGTGATAACTTTTGTATGATAAAGGACTTTTTCCTTTTTGCCAATGCTCTTATTGGCGGCAAAGCCGCATGTGCTAAAGGCTGATGTGGACTGAAAAACATCCGGCAATTTGATAAGCTCATATTGCTTCTTAGACATTTTGCCTGTGGGGGTTAGTTTTGGCTTTTCGCATGGAATTCTTGTGGTTAAAGTCGATTTGATTTCTATAACATAGCTCAATCCCAAGTCTTTAAGGCCTTTTACAAATGGCCCGCTCCCGAACCAGGAATCTGCAAGGACGACACCTCTGGGAAAACCTTTGTCGATAGCCCATTGAAGCATATCAATGGCCAACTCGTATTTGGGTTTGCAAATATGCTTTTTCCCTTTCTGCCAAGGCATCTTATTGCTATCTTGGTAATAGATTCGATGGGCAATGGGAAATTTGATTATTCCACCATCGTTGTAATAAAGTACTACGATACAGGTCGCTTTAAGGTTTGTCTTGAGCGCATGATCGAACAAAACAAAGACACCGTGGATCCATTTGCAGAAATTGGTGTGGTGTTTCATGGTGTCATCAATACAGTAATAGCCACTCTGAAGTTTGTATAAATGCATGATTTGTAAAGCATAAAGATGTTGCATTTCATCTGTACAGAATTTCGCATCTGAGAAGAAATACGATAATGTGCTCACACATTTTTCCTCAAGCCACATGCGATTGATTGCTGAAAGACTGAATTTTGCGCCCAAAACCAAAGCTGTTGCAACAAGCGTCAAATTGTAAAATTGGGCGTTGGTCAAGGCCGGTTGTAGAAATGCCAGCCCAGAAACGAGAAATGGAAGCCGCCTGGCACACGGAATTTGCATGGTTTTCCCCTGATATTTTGCAAATGACAACACTGCACCAGGGTATTTTCTCACAGGGTTCCAACCGTGTCCAGTACTTTTTTTCGAAAACTCAAGTATTATATCAGCAATGAAGCCATCCTCCATTTGATTGGGCGGATTAACGGAATTGCCAAAGAGCTGATTGAATCGCATGAACCCTTCTAGGAGCCTGCCATGTCGGACCGCAACACTGACGAACTGTTCGCTGCAATGAATATCAAGGAAATAAAAACAGCCATTTTGTCTCTGGCGGAACAGTACTTTCCCATCATGGAGGAATCCGAAAAGCAAGACTTTATCATTCGGCTGCTGGGAGGGTCGGGAGATGATAAACTCTCCAGCATGGTGAACCGCTGAATTGCGGCATGCATGGACGAAGGTGTCGATCCAAAGAATTTATGCCGCCAGATTGTCACGACCATTGATGAACATGCGGAACTTGAAAGCCTTGCCAACCCGGAAATTCGAACTCTGTTTGTGGATTGGATGGAGGAATTGGAAAAGGAAATCCTCGAGTACCGTAAAGTAAAATGTAAACCCGGTACGGAGGATCTCATTAAACGGTTCAGGATATCGCACCAGGGAGCTGAATTTCTGTTGAAAAAGATGAAACAGGAAGGAAAATTGTAACAACGTCAGTCTTAAATTTCATAAAGAAAGGAGGTGATTGATTTGAGCAATCCGGAAATCAAGGAAATCGATCTCAGTATCCCCGCCATGCAGTGAATGACATGACAGACGATGGTCAAACTGGCCTTGGATAGGTCAGAAGGGGTACAAGAGTTCAAGTTGAAACTGGCAAGTGCATGGGTAAAATTCGATCCCGACAAGATTACCGAGGAATCGATCATTAAAAACATCAAGAAAGCGACGCGGTATGACAATGTTTCCGTAAAACAACCTGAAATCTAACCGAACCAGGGAGCAAATGCACACCGTCCCGTCATGGCAGCCGGGTCTTTGCTCATGACGGGGACTGGGAAAATGCATATTTCAAGAGTAAAGGAGTTTTAACATGGCAAATTTCGTATTTATGTTGCGCAGCGGGGAAGCGGATTCCGCCACCCGCTGTTTTCAATGTTCAAAGGTCGCCCATTCTAAAGGGCACAAGGTGGATTTGTTCCTGCTGGACGATGGTGTGCTCTGGGCGGATTCAACCCGGGATTTCACTCTAAAATCCAAGACGGGCGACTCCCCCCAAGATTATCTGCCGTATCTCGTTGATAATGAAGTTCCGGTCAGCGTCTGACCCCCATGTGCGGAAGCCCGTCAGGTTGACGAGGCCAATTTTTTTTCCAACATGGTACTGGCCGGCGCTCCCCATTTGATTGATCTGGCCGCCGAAGCCACCGTCATTAACTTTTAGCCCGGAGCCAAAGGAAATCTGTTCATGGAACCGAACAAGGTAATGATCGAAATTGTCGCTAAAGCTAAAGGGTGCATGTTGTGTGATCTTGCCATCGCCATATTGGAGGAAATTGCCCCCGAATTCGAGCGGGGGCTCCTTCAATGGAAAGTTGTCGATGTCGGGTCCAAAGAAGGGATCGAAAGACAAGCTGAATTGAAGAAAATCTGTGGAAGGATGCCGCCGGTTCCGTCAATTGTCATGAACGAATGTATCGCCTTTGACAATATCCCGGAAATGGAAGCTCTTTCAAACGCCGTAAAGCAAGCTATCTACGTCGAATAGGCAGGCCTCACGATTTTATCGTTTTATAAAGGAAGAAAATGATGGATCCTCAAATCACCAGGGACGACCTCAAAAAGATCGAAGCCGGAATTCGTGAAAAGTACATCAATGTGGCAAAAAGCCCCGAAGGGCAATTCACCTATCCGACGGGCAAAAAGGGCCTTGAAATGCTCCACTATGATAAGGCGCTTCTTGATCTACTGCCGGAAACTGTCGCTGGTGCCTACTGTGGTGTGGGGAACCCCTTTTCTTTGGGAAAAATCAATCCCGGCGAACAAATCCTCGATATCGGTTGCGGCGCCGGCGTGGAGACCATTCTGGCCGCCATGATGACGGGAGAGACGGGGCGTGCGGTCGGGGTGGACATCGTCCCCGAGATGCTCGAGAGGGCGAAAAGCAATCTGGGAATGACAGGATTGCAAAACGTTTCCTTTGAAAAAGCCTCCGGTGAAAACCTGCCGTTTCCCGAAAATGCCTTCGATGTGGTGATCTCAAACGGGGCGATTAATCTGATTCCATACAAAGATGGCACTTTAAGGGAAATCCTCAGAGTCCTCAAGCCCGGAGGGCGATTGATGGTGGCCGATCAGGTAACCGCCGGCGCTATTCAAAAGGATCTCAAGGCCCGCGTTGCCAGCTGGTTTCAGTGAGAAGGCGGCACCATACCGGGAATGGACTTCCTGGCCATGCTGAAAAATGTGGGTTTTGAAAACGCCGAACTGGTTGGAGAAACCGGCTTTAACAGCACCCCCAAGACCAGGGGTGTTCTGTTCCGGGCGGAAAAACCGCACCCCCCCACAAGAAAAGAGGCGGCTGCGGCTCCGATCCAAATTATGAATGAAAAGCCGCCCGTCACGCCATCAAAAAAAACGCGACCCTCAATGGAAGCGGTTGTCGAAAAAGCATATGCCTTGGGGTGCCGTAAAGCAAAAATCATCGATACGCAAACGGTTATCACCCAAAAATGGGTCCGCTGGAAGTGCCTGTACGGATGCCCCTTCTACAACAAAGACGGCTACCATCCGCCCTTGGCGCCCGGTGTGGAAGAAACCAGGGAGATGCTGGGGGAATACACCCAGGCGATCCTATTGAACGGGCCAAAAGGAAAGGCCTTGACGGATGCTGCCGTTCGTCTGGAAGGTGAAGCATACAAAATGGGCTTTTACAAAGCGTTTGCGTTGACTGCGCTTCCATCGGGTACGGGGGGCGATTCCAAATCCGGAGCAACCTGACCTTCGGGTGAGAACGAAGGTCCGTGTGATCTTCAAAAACCGGAAGAGGCAAAAAACCGGATCAGACCCATGATGGAAGCTTGCGGTATTGATGTTTTCAGAACGGCTCGGAATAATGGCTTTGAAATTGATACGCAAAAAGAGGCCTATGGCGAATGGAACTATTTTGCATTGGTTCTGATCGAATAAAAAGGCCTTCAATCTTTTTATAACGCAGCCCCGTTCAAGTCTCACCGGTACGATCCATAAAGGACGGCTGCATCCATCATCGCCTTTGCATTGAGAAGGCTTCCGTTGTGCGGAAATTCCCAGCCGGAGGCCAAAACAAACCCGCAGCCTTGCGCCATTTCATGGATTTCCTTTTTGCATTCCGCCCTGACTTCCTCCGGGGTGCCCAGATAGAGACAGTCGATGGCCGGAACGTGGCCGATGATGCATACCTTCCCGGCACATTTCCGTTTGAATTCGGGCCACGATGAAGACCCATTGGGAAGCCAGGCGCAGCTTATGGCATCCGGCGCCAAGGTTTCCATATGGGCATCCAGATGAAAGCCAACGCCGGAACTGTGTGCGATCAACATCAGGCCGCATTCCCGAACGACCCGGGCAAGACGGCGCAGATATACCCCTTCCGTCTCCAACCAAAATTTTTCACTCATCTGCTTCTGGCAGCCGAACAGAGTCTCCACCCAAACCCCATGGATTCCGGTTCTTGCAAGAGCGCGAACATACTCTTCCAGCACATCAGTGATGATGGAAAGGGCTTGATGTACCTCATCACGGTATTGCATGCAGTCCGAAAAAAGGAGTTCTGGTCCCCGCATCACGGACAAAACCCCCAATGGGCCATAGACAAAGCCCAGAACCGGAACCTTTGCCCCCCGTTCGTTCACGAGCATGCGGCACATTCGAATATGTTCCGACATCCGTGTTGTCTTTTCGGGATCAACCGGAATTATTTTCGACACATAATCGTCAGGCTTTCTGATGAGTGGATTTTGATAATTGGAGCCCGCCTGATCGTCTGAAAGGAAAAGGGTCTCCTGACCTAAATCGGCGGCTTCCACATTGAGGTCGATCTCGCTTAAAATTGCGTCATAGCCCAGAAATTCCTGAGCCTGAATCAGCGATTTGGCACCGATATGCGCGTTGGTGGACCAATCCTGGTAGCTACATCCGTAAACTCTTCTGGAAGCACCGCAGATAAGCGGCACACAAGGGACACGGTCCACCTCCTCGAACCGAACAGCGGCCGTGAATCTTTCCAGAGGGGTCATAACGCCTCCTTCATTATATGCATTTAAACCGAATGGGACATCTTCGGGAGAATCAGATCACTCCTGGCAGCTCTGGCTTTCAACCGCTTGTTGAACCGTACGGTGAAGAAGGGAAAGGGTCCCCGGTTCTTTTTCAAACCTGAAACCAAAGGTTTCGGATATGGCCCGTGCCTTTTTCTCCAACGCCTCACGATTCACCGGTTCCACTTCAACAAACAATCCTCTCGTAAAATCTTTCAACATACGACGGGCCAGTTGCATGGAATCCAGGCCTTTTTCGCCCATCCGGCTGATTTGAAGCTCGTGAAAGATAAATTCCATTCCCAAATCAGTCCATCCGGGCGTAAAAAACCAAGTTCCGCCTTCTTCCAAAAGGGCTTCTTGGTATCGCTCCTGACCGAGAAGAACACCAATACAATCATCGGCCCGCGGACGAAAGACCGGAACCTTGAAGTGAACGGGAAGTTTATCCAGGATCTGACAGCGACCATAACCCAATACGACGGCGTCCACTTTATCTTGAAGAACCTGTATCCGTGCGGTTATTGTTTCAAGGAGCAAATCCGGCTCGATATGAAGCCCCCATTCCATGACTTCGAAATGGGAAACCTCCGGGAACGCCTCCACAACCCTTCTCATCTCAGCTTCCAGCACCCGACAGCAAATAACACCCACGGACATATAAACCCTCCCTCAAAAGCAGCCCCCCAACAATCAATCGATACGCCTATCAGTCCAGCAAAACCATTGAATACCAGGCAGGAAGCATTTCCCCCTTTTCGTTGAAGTCCACATTAAAGCCCAGACGTCCCACCGTTTTGACAATATCGATACCGTAAGCATCCATGGAGGGACGTGCCAGATGTGGAAATCGGCATGGATCAGGATAGGAACATTCATCACATTTGACACACAACGCCAAAGCAAACGCAAAAACAGCGTTGTGAGACAGAAGGGCTTCCTTTTCAATGGCGAGGGATATTTTCTGGCCCTGTTTGGGATCGGCTGTCTTAATGACCAGAGCATCCGCGTATTTCCCAAAACTTTCCATAAACAGTTCCTGGCTCAAACCGTTGTGGGGGGGACAGGTCCAGAATCGTCCCCAACGGTTGCACCCGAAACG
The DNA here is from genome assembly GCA_963663335.2 of Desulfatiglandales bacterium. Classification (GTDB taxonomy): domain Bacteria; phylum Desulfobacterota; class DSM-4660; order Desulfatiglandales; family Desulfatiglandaceae; genus NaphS2. Next base: position 1,975,565 of record CAXXLN010000003.1, read on the forward strand.
GCATTTAAAATGCGACCGCGGATCAAACACCACGTCATCGGTCTTCATCAATTTTGCCCCTTCAGCACCCATCTCCATGCATTTGTCAATCAGTTTCTGATAATCTTCGGTCACGAATAAACCTCCAGTTTCTTGAGTTTTCAGTCATGATGATACCCCAAAGGAAATTCCTTTATGAAGGCCTTCGGGCGCATCGGATGCATCAACAATTTACAGGATTTCCGTAAGATTAAACATCGTCCAAAGGATGATTTTCGGATTAACCGGGCAGAGATTGAATCGTGCGATCACGCCCAGGAATCAGATCCGGTGCATGCCTCTATAAAGCATCAAACCGTTTTCTTGTCACCCTTTTTTTACCGATGAAGCGTTCCGCATCCCAAATTTCCAGGGAATTTTAAACCTTTGATCAGGATTATATTTTGACATGGCGACCATATCAATATATAAATGGATATTGATTTACTTTTTTTTAAGATGGCCTTTCAGGACCTCAATGAGGGTTGATCAAGTGGAAAAGAAGATGGAGGAGAGATTGTCGCATCAAGAAAGTGAGATGCAACCCCGGTTGCAAGGCCAGCTCGACCTCGTCGCCGTTCTTGCGAAAAGTCTCGCAGATGAAAATCGTCTCCGCATTTTGCTTTGCGTCATGGACGGCAAGAAATCCGTTTCCCAGATCGTTGAAGCATTAAATCTCTCTCAGCCCCTTGTTTCGCACCATCTCAAGGAACTGAAACGAACGCTCCTGGTGGATGTTGAACGGCGCGGCCCTTTTATCTATTACGAAATAACGGAAGAAAGCATTTTTGACATTCTCCAACAATTGGAGGCCTTGGCAATTACACTTTTGACAAAAAGGAAGTCATTTTGATTTCTGGAGATGATTCGGCATGAGCAGTGATAAAATTCAGGAACTGATCGATCATATGGAGCCGGAAGAGGCTGCATCGGCGCTTTTAGTGGTATTGCGAAAAATATTTCCTCTTCTGACGGAAGAAACACGTCTGAACTTGATATCGAATCTGGTGGATGCACCTTCCGACGAAAAGGTATCGAGCCTGGTTCACCTCTGAATGGCCACCTGCATGGACGAAGGTGTCGATCCGACGGATATGTGTCAGAGCATGGTGGACAAGGTGGCCCGATCAAAACAACTGAGCACAATGGTTGAACCGGAAATCCTTTCATTGTTCGAAGACTGGCTGGAAGAACTCGACGATGAAGTGGTGGCCCATGTCAAAAGGACGGGCTCAACGGATCCCGAATCCTTGGCGAAAGGTTGTGGTCTGTCCCGATCGGGCGCGAAATTTCTGATTACAAAACTTTCAAGGGAAGCAAAGATATAAAGCCCTCAACGGCGCACCGAAAACGGAGGTATACAGAGTGAATCGTTTTAAAGCCACCCTGATGGCCGCCGCCGCCATACTGATTACGGTGGGTTTCATATGGTTTACCAACCGTTCGGTGGCCCCCAAAAAAGCGACCCATGAAGACGTGATCGCCGAGGCTGAAAACGGCGGTTATCAACTGATCAATGGGAACCGGCTTCAAGAAATATACCATAAGAATCCAAAAGGATTTCTCTTGGTGGACACTCGCCAGGAATGGGAATATCGGTCCGGCCATATTAAAGGGGCACTCAATTTCCCCATGGAACCCACCTGGTTCTCCAGATGGCGGAACAAGGATGCGATGGAGAAATTTCTGGGACCGGATAAAAACCGTTTCCTTGTCTTTTACTGAGCGGGTCTTGCATGAGTCCGGAGCGACTCGGCGGCTCGGGTAGCCGCAATCTTAGGTTATAAAAACGTTTATCGCTATCCCACAGGGTATCCTGAATGGAACGCGAAGGGATTGCCCGTTGAAAGCAGACCGGCGGGCCTGTCCCAAATGACCTCAAAACCGGAAGAACGGCGACCGCTCAACGGTTGGGCCATGATCTGGACCCTTCTGAGCATATTTGCAGGCGGTATCGCTCTCAACCTGACCCCCTGCGTCTACCCCCTGATCCCCATTACCGTCTCCTATTTCGGCGGAAAAAGTGGTCGAAGCCGAGGTAGCCTGTTGGCCCACGGCGCATGCTACATCGGTGGGCTTTCATTGACCAATTCAATTCTCGGTGTCACGGCGGCACTGACCGGTGGCCTTATGGGGGGGCTTTTGCAGAATCCCGTGGTCCTCATCTCTGTCGCCGCGATTATGATTTTTCTTGCGGCAAGTCTTTTCGGTTTTTGGGAATTGAACCTCCCCGCGGGACTGACACAGGCCGCTTCGAAATCGTACACGGGCTATTTCGGCACCTTGTTTATGGGCATCACCTTGGGGGTTGTGGCGGCGCCTTGCATCGGCCCCTTCGTCCTGGGGTTGCTGACCTGGGTGGCGAGCATGGGAAGCCCTTGGCTGGGATTTATCATCTTTTTCACATTGAGCCTGGGGCTCGGCTTTCCCCTTTTTTTTCTGGCTCTTTTTTCAGACCAAATTGAAAAACTGCCCAGGTCGGGAGTGTGGATGCTTTGGGTTCGAAAACTCATGGGGTGGGTCCTGGTCGGCATGGCCGCCTATTTCATCAGACCCGTTTACCCCAAATCCATCGGGGTATTTGTCCTCGCCGCCGTTGCGCTGGCGGCAGGACTGCACCTGGGGTGGATCGACAGGACCCGAAACGCTTTCCGAGGTTTCAGGTGGGTGAAAGCACTGGCCGGAACAGCCGGACTGGTATTGGCCGTCATCCTCCTGGGCACATGGTTTATGAAGGGGCCGGGTGTGACATGGCACCCCTATTCCCATGAACTGCTCTTGAAAGCGCAAAAATCGGATAAGCCCGTTATCATTGATTTCTATGCGGATTGGTGTGCCCCATGCCGGGAGCTGGATGATGTCACCTTTCACAACAAGGAAGTTGTTGACGTGGCAAATGGGGACTTTGTCATGATCAAACTTGATCTGACCCGGAAAGGCGACCCTGCCCGTGAAAAACTGCTGACCCGTTACGGTGTCAAAGGGGTGCCCACCGTCGTGTTTCTGGCACCCGGAGGAACGGAACGAAAGGACCTTCGGTTGGTGGATTTTTTGCCGCCGGATCAGTTCCTGGTGCGAATGTCAAAAGCAAAAGAAAACGCTACGCACTAGGATTTTCATTAATATTTATACTTTGGAGTCAAATTATAAGGAGGTTTCCATGTTGAAAGTCAGATTTTTCTTTAACGAGCCCAACGGAAAACCGTGAAAGCATTTCAAAGCGATGATGCCCGGTCTGGGCGAAAAATACGATATCGAAATCGAGACTGTTTCCAAGTCTCCAGCGGAATATAATACGGACGAGTATTTCGAACTGGATCTGCCGGTGGCTCCCGCCATCATGGTCGGCGAAGATATTTTGGTGGAGGGTTCCGATATTTCAGAGGAAGCGTTTGAAACGGCCATTTGTAAACAACTGGGACTTGCACCGCCGGCTCCAAAAAAGAAGGGGCTCCTGGGTCGTATGTTGAAGCGATGATTTTCTTATGTTCTTGCTCGTTTTTTCATGGATAGGGGGATAAGATGATTATTTTTGAGAAATTCCTGGGCAGATGTGCTGAAATCCCTGAAGACCGCCGTTATTATGTCAAGCAGGGACTCTGGGGCAAAGCGGGTGACCACCATACCGAATTCGGGTTGAGCGAACCCGCCTTGATTCTTGCGGGAGGGTCAGGTCATTGAACAAAACGAGGCGGTCATTTTTGCCATCACCGGAAAAATTCTGTATATCGATTCACCCCTAAAAGGCCGTATCCACTTTAACCCGGTGGTAAAACAGCGTCCCGAACTTGTATTGAGCGATCCCTACAACCAGGGGTGGCTCTTTAGAATTAAAGCCGGGGAAGATGCACAAAAGCATTTTGGTCGGTTGGCCGGAGCCTGGACATACGCCGAGAGCCTGAAAACTTCAGAAGGTTGTAAAAACCCCAATGGTCTGAAAGGGGGTGTCTCCGAAATGTGCAAAGCCGTTTACAGCGGCATAGGAGAGCAAAAGATCTGAGGGTGGAAATCCACGGTCATGAATTACCCATTTCATTTCCGCTCAATTTATGTTAGTTCTCCCGAAACTCATGAATTTGGAGGAACAGGAATGGAAAGAGGGAATACTGATTGCCCTGTAAGAGACCACATAAACTCATATTGCTCCTGCCCTAAAACGGATTGCCCAAGGCACGGCCTTTGCTGCGAATGTATCGTGGCCCATAAAAACAGGGTTACGGAACCAATCATAAAACGTTTTCCGCACTGTCTGAGGGATCTTGTTTCGGAAGCCATCAATGAGTCCGCTCACCCTTAGTGCCCCTTTAAGTAACCCCATGAAGCGCGAAGGTTGCGCTTCATGAAGCCCGTGTCGGTTCAACCTCAGGAAGCCAACATCTCATCGGTCTTTTCTTTCACATGGTCTTTCTTTATCTGTTTCCCCGCCAGGGTGTCGTAAAGCCGACCGTTTTTGTAGAAGAGAAATGACGGAATCCCTCTGATGTTCAAAGCGTCTATGAGAGCCCGGTCCGCGGCGGCATTGACCAAATAGAAATTGACTTTTCCATCATAGGTTTCTTTTGCGAGGGTCTCAACCTGAGCCGTCAGTATCTGGCAGGTGGCTCACCAATCTCCCCATATTTCCACAACAACGGGAAGATCGTTTTTTAAAACCGCTGCCTCGAAATCCGCTTTCCGCAAGGTTTTCATTTTCACCATCTCCTTTTTCTAATTGGGTGTGGTTCGAGCAATATCCCTTGCCCTGGAACCCAAATTTTGCTATGCTATCGTCACAATAAAGAGAATGCAGAATCAAACGTCCAAAATGCACTGAAGCGTTTTCTAAAACACCCTGGACCCAACTTCTATATCATGCACAACCCCGTACAAATCATTCCTTTAGAAGAAATCCAAGCATATTCCCTCTATTTTGTAAAGGAAATGGTTAAAAAGACGAAAGAGAATACGCCTATTGAAATTGATCTTTCCTTTTATCCCAACCGTACTGCCTACGAAATTGAAACGGCCCGGGCATCGGGCGGACCCGTTTATTCTGAAAAACGAGGTGACCGCTTCACCATCCATATCTGCGAAGAAGATCTGAAAGACATCCCTTCCCTGGCCCTTCAAGGCTGGATGGAACACGAGGCGATGCGGTGCATTCAAATCCTGCAGCCGGAATACGCAAACATTAACTTCAAAAAAAATATTTTCCCGCTGATGCCGGTCACCGGGCTGGCTGAAAATCATATCCTTGAACTGGTTCACTCCATTGAGGCCGGCCTCAAAAAATACTTTGTCACAAAGGCGCTCACCCTTATGGGGGGCGGTGTTCAGCAGGCACATTTCTATTTTTTCAAAACAAGCCCGATGGCGGAGGACCACCGGGTGTATGAAACCGCCCTGCTCCATTCTTGGACCAAGGCCCTTTTTCTGTGCCGCAAGTTCAGGGAACTCATGCCCATTTTCTGGTTGGCCGATAACAACATTGAATTTTCCCGGGAACTGGTATCCTTTTGGTGGAAGGCCCATGGTTATTTGATCCCCCAGGACAAGACTTTTCTGGAAGAATTTTCGGGTATACCCCATCGATTGGCCGCTTCACCCTACCCGGATATCGTCATTGAACTCTTCAAGCAACTGAAATCCCAATATCTGCTCTCCCCTAAAGATATCTCCAAACCAACATCACCGCCACCAACCCTGCATTAACCCATCTTCCCAGATAAAAAAGGGACTTGTCCCGGCGATCCCCCACGTTATCGCTCTCACTGAAAATCAACCTTCGTGCCTTAGAATATCAACCCAAAAAGAACCAATCATCAACCTTTGGATGATGGACACTCCACCCATGAACCCGCATACTGATACCCCCCATAGGTATAGGAGGTCAAAAAAATGACCCTTTGCGGAAATGACAAAACAAAGTATGTGAACCGCCTGAGCCGCATTGAAGGCCAGGTGCGCGGGATCAAGAAAATGGTCGGGGAAGACAGGGATTGCATGGACGTTCTCAAGCAGATCTCGGCCACCATCGGCGCCATGCGGTCCCTTGGAATTCTTATCCTGGAGGAGCATTTAAACGGTTGTGTCGCAGGCGCTATCCGGAACAAAGACCATGATGAAGAACTGATCCGTCAAGTGGTTGAAATCAAATTCTGACGCTTCGTGCCGGCGCGAAAACCGGAATTGAAGCACCACGAACCAAAACCCGTTAGGCTATGGTTCCAAAGAGAGAATGGATGAACCGGGTACGCCGATCATCGGGTACCTGAAAGAACCGAGGAGATTTCCATGCATATCTCAGAAGGTATTATCACCGGTGTTCCAGCCGTGGCCTATACGGCGGTATCGGTCTGTCTGGTCGGTTTCGGCGCAAAAAAAATGAAGGATATGGCAGCGCTGCATCCTGAAAAGAAAGCGCTTCTCGGGATGGCCGGAGCATTTGTATTTTTTCTCTCACTCATACCGATCCCCGCTTTTACCGGCACCTGCTCCCACCCCTGTGGTTCGCCTCTGGTGGGGATATTGTTGGGTCCATGGATCGGAATCGCCATCACCGGACTGACGCTCCTGCTACAGGCCGCTTTTTTTGCCCATGGCGGCTTTTCCACCTGGGGGGCGAATGTGATCACCCTGGGGGTGGGAGGCGCTTTTTTCGGGTGGCTTTCTTTCCGGATTGCCCGTAAGGCCGGTCTGTCCCTCTTTGTGGCCGGCGCCATCGGAGGGTTGGTGGGCGACGTCATGACCTATGTATTCGCCGGGCTGAGCCTATCGGCGGTACTTTCCTCCGGACCCCAGGCCCAATACACATTCATGGGGTATCTCGCCGCCGTTTATATCGCCTATATCCCCACCCAACTCCCCATCGCCATCGGAGAGATGTTTGCCACGGGTTTCATCCTGAACTATATTTTCAAGCAACGGCCCGATGTCTTAAGATCCCTCAAAGTCATTGCGCCTGTCGCCTTCGTGCTTTTCATTTCCTCTTTTTTTATTTTAGTCCCCGGCAGGCCTCTCTCCGCCCAACCCGAAGCAAGTCATACCGCCGGCATTCAAGAACATCCCAGCCAAAACCATGAAGAACGGATGGCGGGGATGGACGAGGCCGTCAACGAAAAGCTGGCTGAAAAGGCAGGGAAATCGCCGAGAGACCCTTATATCAATATCGAAGCGCTGGGTGATGTCTGGAATACTGTTTTGCTGCTGGGGGGCGCCATCTGCGGCTTCATCATAGGCCGATGGTGGCACCTCCTCTTTGAGAAAAAAAAGAATGGGAAAGTACCTGAGCCTTCATAAATTCGACACTTCTGAACAGCAACTGGAGGCCAGGCCCCCAAGGGGGGTATCTGCCTGGGACCCACGGCTGAAACTGGGGATGCTTTTAACGGTTATCGCCCTGAATATCGGCCTGGCCATTCATTGGCTGAGCGTCTCCTTATTGATTGTCGGCTTTTTGCTGGTTTTATGGACCAGACCCCCCTTCGGCAGAACGTTGTTTTTTTTCCTGGGGCCTCTTTTGGCAACAGTCGTGGCGGTTGTGGGTTTCTCGGTTGGATTCGGAAAGACCCCCGTGTACGAACTGGGCAGTTTTACGGTTTTCAAGGAGGGCATCATTCAAGGTGTGGCAGTGGCCGTCCGAGTCTACTGCGATATCACCTGGCTGGTATTGACGTTTGTCACCACGCCCTTCTACAAAATCCTGGAAGCTTTCAGATGGTACAAGGTCCCCGGTATCCTGGTTGACACGCTGGCCATGATGTACCGGTATTCGTTCCTTCTTTTCGATGAATTCACACGAATGCATACGGCATCCGGCGCCCGTGGGGGACGTGCCGGAAAAGCCAACGCCCTGAAAACCATTTCACGCATCGGCGCCCAGGTATTTATGCGCGCTTTCGACCGCTCCGAAAGAATTTTCATGGCGATGATTGCACGAGGGGGCGAAAAGCCGTGAGGAATTATGGAAAGTGAAGCGCTGAACGACAAATCCTGCCCCAACCGATGCGATGTCACGCCCCAATACATCAATGGTGACGGCCCCGTGCTGAACTGCCGGGATGTTTCCTTCACCTATGGAAGTCTATTGGGAAATGCGGTGAAAGACATCAATTTTTCCATTCATAAGCAGGATATTGTCGTTGTCTGCGGTCCCAATGGGTCCGGAAAATCAACGCTTCTGAAACTCTTTGCCGGCATTCTGGCGCCCGATGCGGGAGAGATCGTTCTCAGCAACAAAAAACTGGACAAAAAAAACCGCCGGGATGCTTTTCGTTATATGGGAATCCTCTTCCAAGACCCCAATGATCAGCTTTTTTGCACCCATGTTCGCGAAGATATCGCCTACGGTCCCACGAATCTTGGGCTCGATGCCGAGGAAGTCAATCGTTTGGTGGAAACCGCCATGGAGCAGGTGGAGGTGGAACATCTTCAAAATCGTCCCATTCACCGGCTCAGCCATGGTGAAATGAAGCGTGTGGGTTTGGCGGGACTTATCGCCATGCGGCCGCCGCTGATTCTTTTGGACGAGCCTTTTGCGGGGCTCGACCCTGCCTCGACGGATCACCTGTTGCGCCTGATTCGGCATTTGAACGGCCACCATCAATATACCTTCGTGATTGTCACCCATAACATCAACATCGCGTCCTTGATCGCCAAACGATTAATTGTTCTGGTGGATGGCCGGATCATCGCCGACGGACCACCCAAAGACATTCTAACCGATGAAAAACTCTTAAGGGCGTCTCGTCTCGAACCGCCCATTTTAACCCAACTCTTTCAGCGGCTTTTCAAGGATGCCTTCAAGAATGATCGCATCCCGGTGACCATCGATGAAGCCTTGAATATTTTGAATTCCGCAAACGTCAAAAGCGGGTTCTGCCCATGCCCGCCGGGCAACCCGAAATCAACCATCATGGAGGAATGAAAAAGAACCCAAACCCGATCTTGACCAAGCGGTTGCACCTGAGAGGAAATTCTGTGTCAAACCAAGGAGATGATGATCATGGAACTTAAAACTCTGTTCATCGGCATTGTCTTTGCCATGGGCATTTTCGCCGTCAAAAGCGGCGTGGGCATTCATTATCTGTTGACCCAAAAAGATGAGGGGAAAAACAGGTTCACCTATCTGTCCCTTTACAGTCTCGTATACCTTTCCCTCTTTTTGTCCTGCGCCCATGTCATTGACAAAATCGATATCATCGCATATTTCGAAACCCTTCAGAAGTTTATCAAATACGGCATGGTATTGCACGTATTGATGGCCGGCGGACTTTTGATCTGGGGTATTTTGCTGCTTAAAAGCAGTGGCATGTCCTCTAAAGGAAACCATGCCTGGGTGGCACTGATCGTACCCTGTCCCGTGTGCATCACTGTTATATTCTTGAGTTTATCCTTCCTCATTTCCAACTTCCCCAATGCCGTCCATATGGCAGCTATTTCAGCCTACCTGGCATTTATGGCCATTGTTCTGATAACCCTTATCGCCATGACGTTCTGGCGAAACAATTCAAAAGAGGCGCCTGAGTTGACCGTCGGCACCGCAATGGTGCTCATCTCCATTTATTTTTTTCTGTCCATCATTATCATGCCCCAGTTTGGAAACGTGGGCAGAATTTACAGACTTGCAGCCTACGAGGGTGAAACACAAATGGTCGGTTCGAAGGATCTGCTGTTGATGTGCAGCATCATCATTACGTTTCTTGCGTGGGGCTTCATCAAAATGACAAAGCAGTTGAAAGGAAGGCCAAAATGGATATAGCAGCCCTACTGAAATTATTTATTTATCTCATCTCCTCTTCCCTGCTCTACCCGGTCATGTTTCTGCTGGTGGTCCTGACGCTCTGGATGCTTGTTTGCACCGGTGCCTTCTTTGCCGAATGGTTGGAAAGAGTTCGCCTGGACCGTTGTGATCCGAGAGAACTCCCCCGCATGATTACCCAACCCGATAATCGGCGGATTTTCCCCAATCGTGTCGAAACGTATATCACCAAATTGCGCTCAATGCTCGCCGATGGCGCTGCATCTTCCGAAATTGAAACGGAGAATGTACTGCAGGAAAAAATACTCAGTCTTAACAAGTCCCTTGAAAAAGTGGGGATGATGGTTCGAATCGGCCCGGGCTTGGGTCTGATCGGCACATTGATCCCCATGGGAACGGGTTTGGCGGCTTTGGGACAGGGAGACATGACCAAACTCTCCTCCGACCTTGTCATCGCGTTTACCACCACCGTGGTGGGCCTGGCGTTGGGGATGACCGCCTTCTTTTTTCATACCATCAAGAAAAGATGGGTGGAAGAAGATCTTAAAAACATTGAACTGGCCACGGAGTTGGTGACCGAGCATCTTCTCCTGCAAACGGGAGGCCTGAAATGAGATATTTCAAGAAAAGGAGAAGCCGTCTTCATGCCCGTGGAAACGATCCTCAAGGGGCTCTGGGAAACGACCCGTTGTCGGGTGTGGCCAATCTCTTTGACATCGGCCTGGTCTTTATCGTGGGGCTGATCGTCACCATTTTCTCCGCCTACAACCTCCAGGATCTCTTAAGTGAAAAATCGGAAGTAACACTTCTAAAGATGAGCAAGAACCAAGAAATGGAGATTATCACCAAAAAAGGAAACAAAATCAAAGCCATGAAAGTATCAAAGCAAAAAGCCAAAGGCCGGGGGCAAAGGCTTGGCGTGGCCTATAAATTGGAAGACGGAACAATGGTTTATGTCCCCGAGGGATAACAATATTTTCAGAACCACTGGAAAGCAAAGATTTTCCTTCATCATATTCTTTGTGCTGCTGCTGTTCCCCGCTTCTGTTTTCGCGAAACAAATGGCGTTTCTTGTGATCGATGCAGACAGTTATCTTCTCAATAAATCCATTGAGGGGCTCTCACTTCCCAAGGACATCCGAGTAAAGTCCTTCACCTTTTCCGATCTGGTCCAAGACCCCTTAGCGGATCCTTTCATCAAGAATTCCAATGTGATTGTTCTGGATGTCATGGCCAGCGAATTGATTGATTATGTACTCAAGAATGCGAACACCCAGGGGAAAAAGATCTTTGGTCTGAGGCGATCAAGGGATGATGAAGGGCTCAAAAGGCAAGGGTTTATTTTCGATACGAAAATTCAGGAATATTTCAATAATCCCTCTGTCGCCAACATCCAAAACATGATCTACCGTCTCGTGCATGACTCTTTGGATTCGAGCGTTGTCTATAAAAACGTAAAGATCATACCCCAGACGGGCATCTATCACACGGCGGCATCCGCCCCTTTCACAAACTTTAAAGACTACCTTCAATGGTACCAACGTCAGGCGCGGTATGGCGCTCAAAACCCCTGGATCGGCATGATGCTCTTTGCCGCCAATACTGAACCGGGACAGGTTGAAGCCGTGGACGAGATCCTCAAGGCACTTGAAGATGCGGGATTTAACGTGCTGGTCTGTTTCGGGGATGAACACCGCATTCTGACCACACTGCTCGCCGATAACAACGGAAAATCCCGGGTAGACCTCGTTTTGGCCTTCTCCCTTAAATTCTACTCAGCCCTCAATGAGAAGATGCAGCTTGCCCTTGATGCGCTTAAAACCCCCATTTTCAACATGATCAACCTCCACGGCATCGCCATCGACCAATGGCGCATCGATCCCGTGGGGATCCCCGCCATGGACATTGTGTGGAGCGTCGCAAACCCGGAGATTTCCGGAATGATCGAACCCTCCCTTCTGACCGGAAAGGTAAATCTGGCAGGGAAAGGATCGAACAAAAATCTTTTCGTTCAGAAGACCATTCATGAAAATCTGGAACTGCTTCTGCCCAGATTCAAAAAATGGATAAAACTCAAAAGGTGCGCCCAAAAAGAGAAACGGGTTGCCATCCTGTACTACAACAACAGCCGCGGTAAACAGAACGTGGGTGCCACCTATCTGAATGTATTCGCCAGTCTGGAACTGATCCTGAACCGGATGAAAGATGAAGGATATCAATTTGAGAAGGACGACCGCCTCGCGCAGGGTTCCTTAAAAGAGCTGGTTCTGAAATACGGGCGGAATATCGGGAGTTGGGCACCGGGGGAACTGGATCGGTTGATTAAGGAAAACAAGACGATCAGGCTCCCTTTTGCCACCTATGAAAAATGGTTTGATCGACTCCCGGAAGGGTTTAAAAAGAACGTGATCCGGCAATGGGGACCCGTGGAATCCTCTAACATCATGACGAAAGACGATCAATTGATCATTCCGGTCATCATCCTCGGCAACGTGCTCATCATGCCGGAACCGGCCCGGGGATGGGGGGATGACCCCATGAAACTCTACCACGATACCACCCTTTACCCCCACCACCAATACATTGCGGCTTATCTCTGGTTGAGATACGTCTTTCATGCCGATGCCATGATCCATCTGGGGACCCACGGCACCCAGGAATGGCTGCCGGGAAAACAGGCAGGACTGTCGCCTTCGTGTCCTCCGGATGTTCTGATCACCGACATCCCCAATATCTACCCCTATAACGTGGACGTTGTGGGCGAGGGGATCCAGGCGAAACGAAGGGGAAGAGCCGTCATCGTGGACCACCTGACGCCGGCGGTCAAGGAAGGGGGCCTCCATCATGAATACAGTAATCTTTACAGTATGATTAATAATTACTGGCAGTCCGTCTCCAATGGAAGCCGAACGGATTCGGCGAAGCTTTCAGAAATCGAGGATGCCGTGAAAAAGCTCGGCCTTGATAAGGACCTCCGGATATCCGAATCTAACAACAATGCACTGCGCCAGATCGAACAATACCTGCTTGAAATGAAGGAAAGCCTGATGCCCTACGGCCTTCACACCTTTGGCCGGTCTCCGGATGGCGAAGAACTGAAGGACACGGTAACGGCCATTATCAAACAAAATACCACTTCAAAAAGAAAACCCATCAAAACGGCACTCATGGACTCGGGTCCCCGGGAAATCGATCACCTGATGAAAGGGCTTGACGGCGGTTACATTCCGCCGGGACCCGGGAATGATCCCATCCGAAATCCTTCGGTCATTCCCACGGGCAACAACTTTTACGGTTTCGATCCCAACCGGATTCCCTCCAAAACAGCCTGGGAACTGGGGAAAAGAGCCGCGGAACAGTTGATTGAAAAAAGTCTTGGAGAAAATGGAAAATACCCTGAAAAAGTCGCCGTGATCCTGTGGTCCACGGAAACCATTCGAAATGAAGGGATGAACGAAAGCACCATCCTCCATCTCATGGGACTGAAACCCGTATGGGACAGCAGCAACCGGGTCACAGGTATAAAAGTGGTCCCGGGAAAAGAGCTGAATCGCCCCAGAATTGACGTATTGATCAATCCATCGGGACTTTATCGCGACCTTTTCCCCAACTTCATGCTGTTCCTGGACAAAGCCGTCCAGACGGCATCCATTCAGACCGACATCCAAAACCTCATTCATGAACATAACGACCGTATCAAGACGCAATTAATCCAGGGGGGCATGGACGAAAAAGAAGCGAACCTGTTTTCCAAGATTCGTATTTTCACTGAAAAACCGGGGGATTACGGCACGGGTGTCGACACCATGGCCAGCAATTCTGGAATTTGGGAGACATCCGCCGAGGTCGCGGAGGTTTTTGAAAACAGGGAGGGGAACGCTTTCGGCATGGGCAAGTGGGGAGCGCCGGCCCGGAAACTTTTCAAGGAGAATCTGAAAGACGTGAGCGCCACCATCCATTCCCTGTCCAGCAATATTTTCGGTACCATGGACAATGATGACATGTTTCAATATCTGGGAGGACTCTCCCTGGCGGTGAAACAGGAAAGCGGACAGGATCCGGACACCCTGATTACCCTTCAGCGTTCGTCCGGCCAGGTGACGGTTGAAAATGCATCAAGAACCTTCGGGCGTGAAATTCGCACCCGATATCTCAATCCCAAATGGATCGAAGGGATGAAGAAGGAAGGGTATGCAGGGGCTCGTGAGATGTCCAATTATGTGGAATACATGTGGGGCTGGCAGGTCACGGTACCCAAGGCCATCGACAAGGCCAAATGGGAGCAGACCTACGAAGTTTACGTACAAGATAAATACGGGTTGGATATAAAAGAATTCCTCAATAAGGAGAATCCCTGGGCCTATCAGTCCATGACCGCGCGAATGACCGAATCCATTCGCAAAGGGTACTGGAAGGCCGATGATCCAACCAAGAAGAAACTGGCCGTTGAATACGCCTTAAATGTCGTGGAAAAAGGCGTTGCCTGTTGCGATCACACGTGCAACAATCCCCTGTTAAACCAGATGGTGGTGAACATCATCAGCATGCCGGGGGTCATGTCGCCGGAAATGGTGGAAAAATTCAAGATGGCCATTGAGCAGGCCGCGGGCAAGCCCCTTGAACAACAAGTCCGGGACCGTAAAATGCTACAGAAACAATTGAATGAAGGATTCAAAAAGAGCCCGCAAACTCCCGACGCGGGAACATCTCAAACAAAACCGGTACCGAAAGAGCAGCCTTCAAAAGCAATGGCGGATGAAAAGAACATCGAAGGGTATAAAATGGAGGAGATCAAAAAAACCGAGGAAACAACGGATCTTGCTTCTTCCGGTGTGCAATGGTTCGCCTCCCTTTTTATTGTATTGATCATGGGCCTCGCGATCATAGGGGCCCGCAGGGCCAAATAGGGTTAAAGCCAAGAAATTTCATTCTCATTTAAGCCGTTAATGAAAAATGCCGGACAAAAAAGATCTTACACCCGATGACTATACCTCCATATTTCATTCCCTCTACCCGGATACGGGCGAAGGGATTCTTTTTGCCTATGCCAACTTAAACATCGCTAACGCCAATGATCGGCTGTGCCAAATTTACAGAACGTCCTACCAACGCCTTCAGGGCATAGACTGCCGAAATCTCGTCATAACGAGACATCGCCTGCCGTTGAACCGTGCTCTGGAAAACATTGGAAATCACATCACCTGGACCGCGGAGTTAAAGGGGTTGCGCAACGAGGCCGACTTTCCCATAAAGCTGACGGTCAAACGCATTCCCAACAAAATGACCTCATTTTTTTGCATCGTCATTCGCGATTTGACTTCCCGCGAAGACCTCAAAGAAGAGCTGCGTCATGAAAAGGCGAACCGACGGGAGATGTACATCACAATGCGAAACATGATGAAAGCCTTTGAAAGGGAGAAAAGCGGTATTGAAACCGGCGTCAGCCACAAGATCGAAACGTTGCTTATACCGGCCTTGGAAAAAATTAAAAATGAGAAAGCATCGGATATAAGAAACAGTTATCTGGAACTTTTACAAGACCAGCTCATCAACCTGACCAGGGGCTTTTCAAAGGAACTTGACGGCTTGTTTCTCAACCTCACCCGCTCTGAAATGCTTATCTGCAGCCACATCCAATCGGGACGCTCCAGTAAGGAAATTTCGGACAAGATGAACATTTCCCCGGAAACGGTTCTGACCCATCGCCGCAACATCCGCAAAAAACTGGGACTGCGAAAACGGCGCGTCAACCTTTACTCTTTCCTGAGTTCAAAGCCCTTTTTGCAGAATATCACCTCCCGCTGACCGAATTCGCTCCCAAACCGATCCCTGGTTCTGTCGTCACGCTCTTGCACTCCTAACCATCTATAAATCCAGAATACTAGGTATGTAATAATACCCGTTTATTACCCTTTTTTAATCCTTTTGTTTATTGAAGGCCCAAGGTAATAATTAACAAACTGAAAGAGTTGTATATCTTCGTATTTTTGCGGAAATCACATCATGCACCTTGGGATTTCCCTAACCCGAGGAGAAGGAGAAAAAAATGGAAATTACTCAAATCGCGGGGTTTCTCGGGTGCGGGAAAACGACCCTGATTTTAAAACTGGCTCAAATGATCGCGGATGGCGGAAAACGCAAAGTCGCCCTTATCGTCAATGAAATCGGTGAGATTCCCGTTGACGGCAAAATTATCGAAGAAGGTGGCATGACCATGAAGGATATCGGCGGCGGCTGCATCTGTTGCGAAGTCGCGGTTTCATTCGGCAAAACCCTTGTTGAGCTTTACAAGCAGTTTAGACCGGATCATGTCCTGGTTGAACCCACGGGCGTCGCCATCCCCCACCAGGTAAAATCGGCCGCCAAAATGGGGATGCGGGATGCCAAACCGATCGTGGGACCGGCCATCGTTTTGTTCGACGCCACCCGCCCGGCGGAACTGCTGGATATGGATATGCTGGGGAATCTGGTGGTCAATCAGGTCAAAGATGCAGATTATCTGGCTATTAGCAAAATCGATGCTGTGGATCCCGCCGAATTGGACGGCATTGCAGCGCGGGTCCAGGAATACAACAAGACGGCCGAAACCATTTTCGTCTCCGCCTTTACGGGCGAGGGTCTGGATCGGCTGGTGGAAATTATTCTGGATATTGAGAGGTGATCACCATGCCCGAATCCTCAGATTTTGGAAATACTGAAAAGGGATGCTATACGGACCACGGGGTAAGCGGTTACGGAGTGGCGGTCCGTTTAACCAGCAAACAGGCCTTGACGGAAAAACAGGTCAGGGACCTGGCTGAAAACATGATGATGTCCATTGCTGTAAAATGCATGGATCTGGGGGCCAAGGCCATCGGACACATCAAGAGCCATATCCGAACGGAATGCGGTACTGTTAAAGCGGATACCATCGGAACGTCCCATGGCACCTATTCCAGCGGCAGTCTCGCCCATCCCGTAAAAGACCTCTATGTGGCCATCAACAGCATCGTTCAGGGAATCCCTGAACATGCGGTCAAAGCAGCCACCCTGGAAGGAATCCATGAGATTGCCGATCAAAATAATATAGTTGTTATGAAGGAAAAGGAACACACCTATTTTGATCAATTCGATTTCCTCATGAGCAAAGAGGAACATCAACAACAGTTGGAGGATCAGTTTAAAGCGGTTGAAGAAAAGGATTAATCCATCGGAGTCTCAGAAATTTTGGATCATTTATGAAGATTGTAACCTTGTGTGGTGTGCAAAACAGCGGAAAAACCACCCTCATTCGTGAAATCGTAAGCCGTCTGATGCGACGGGGTGAAAGATCGGCCATCATCGTCAATGAACGGGGGGAAAAAACGTACAATGAGGAATTCGTCCGCTCCAACAAGGTTCATATGGAATATCTTCGGGGTGGCTGAGTGGGCTGCACGTTGGCGGGCAGCCTGACAAACATGATCAAAAACATCAAAAGAACGGTAAACCCCGATTACTTGTTCATTGAACCGTTTGAACTGGTTGTCACAAAAGAGATCCTCACCGCTCTCGCCATGGGACAAAGGGATGTGAATTATGATATCGGCCCGGTTTTTGCGCTTATCGATGCATCTGATTTTGACTTTTTGTGGCAAGAACGGAAACAGACGATTATCAACCATGTGACCGGTTCCAGAAAGGTTGCCATCACGCGGGCAGATCTCGTGGATAAACAGAAGCTGAAACTGATCAGGGAGGCAGTGGAAAATGAGATGCAAATAAATGACATTTTTGCAGTGAGCATCCCTGAAAGTGTAGGTATCGAAAAGTTGATGGCCGGGCTTTCATGATCGGCCATCAAGGAGAAGGGTAACCAGATCCCCACGGGGACGCCAACGGTTCATCAATGGACCGTTGGAAACGTAAATGGAAGGAGAACGAGAATGAACAGTTTAGAACGGACGGTAATGGCAATTGAAGGTAAAGAGGCGGACCGTGTTCCGGTCTGTCCCTTGATGCTCGGTGTGGCGCGCAACGTCTACGGCTGCCGCTACGATGAGTTTTCAAAGGAAGGTGAGCTCTTTGCCAAATCCTGTATCGCAGCCCAGGAATTGATCGGGTTTGATGTCCACGTCCTTTTGTGGGATCTAACCCTGGAAGCCCATGACTTCGGTCAGGACACCCAGTTCCTGGAAAACGACACTACCCGGCCCAACTATGACAACCCCATGGTCACAGGCCCTGACAAGTATGACGTGGTGAAACCCATCGAGCCCTGTGTCACCAAGGGACCCGGCGGCATGAGCCGTATGGCCGAATATGTCAAGGCCCTTGACATCATGATGAACGAGGTGGGAAAGGACACGGCGGTTGTGGCCTTTGTTTTCGGTACCCTCGGCCTTTTGGGCATGATGCGCGGCGCTGAGAAGCTGTTCTTTGACTGCGTCAAAAATTTTGATGCACAGATGAAAGCGCAGTTGGTCATTCAGGACGTGCTGCTCGACTACATCCCCAAAGTGACGGCCACCGGTGTCCATGGTGTATGCCTGGATACCCTTTATGCTTCCGGCGGCATTATGAGCAAGAAGCTGTGGAACAAGGTGGAAGCGCCAACGGCCAAGAAGCTGGCGGATAAAATCAGGGAAAAGACCACCGTATGGGTCCACAACTGCGGCAACAACGTTTACTTTGACGCACAGATCGATGCCATGGATCCCATCGGCATCTCCTATGCTTACGTTTCGGATGATTGCGAAACCCACGAAGAAATGAAGCAGAAATACGGTGACAAGATCACGTTGTTCGGCTACATTCACCCGGCTGAAAGGCTTTTCCTGGGAACGAAGCAGGAACTGCTGGACGAAGTCAAGGTGGAATGCGACCAACTCAAAGCGGGCGGCCGTTATATCCTGGCTCCCGGATGCGAATTCCCGCCCAACGGCAACCTGAACATGGCCGTTACCATGATGGAAGGCGCCGAGCTCTACGGCAAATATTAATAGACAGTGAAGGGTTCCGGAGCCGATTCTTCCGCTCCGGAACCACCCCGGCATCGCCCAGTTCATGGTTTCAGGGTACATCCCGCCTCTTTCTGATTTCCCAGGGCATTCCCTTCCGTTTGGAAATCGCTCACAACGCCGGAATCATGCATTGATTGAAATAAATTACAGGTGGCATAGATGAAAATTGCCGTAGTTCTACCATTGTTCAGCGAACATCACATGAGAGACTATCTGGGAATCAATCTCATCGTGAATGCCCTTGAAAAAGAGACCCATGATCTTGTCTGCATGGATCTGAACGAATTGCTGGCCGATTACCTAATCTCGGACCCCGCCCGCCTTTCACAGCTGTTCTCAGCCCGATTGAATCAGGCCGAAAGCGCCGGGTCACCCTATTTGGAATATTTTAAACGCTATCAGGATCAGATTCGCCAACGGGGCGATGTTTCCAAGTTGAAAGAAAGTCGGTGCTACGATCATTTTTTCAGAAGTGCGATCCTTTCCAATTTAAACCTGGACCATTATCCGATTGAATCGATTTCAGACGTGGATCGCCGCCTTGAAGACGTGATGCCGCTTTTGAACAGCTTTCTCGTTTTCATGGCCGGGAAACTCAACCAGAGTAAATACGACGCCATCTTAATCTCCGTGCCCCATAACGACCAGTTACTGCCGGGGCTGCTGTTTGGAACGCGGCTCAAAAGCGCCGGTTGCACCGCAAAAATTGTTTTCGGCGGAAGCACCGTCACGCTCCTTGACGATGAAGTGTTGACGGATTATGCGAACAGGGGGTTTTTTGACTACTATGTAAAATATTCAGGGGAAGAAAAGCTCAGTGTGTTGCTGGATTGTCTGAGTTCCGGAAAACCCGTTGATCAGGTGACACTGGCGAAAAAAGTCTACGTGAACATCAATACACAGACGCTCGCCTACACTCCCGCCTTCAGCCATAGCTCCGTTCCGGTTTTGTATTCACGGGGTTGCTATTGGGGAAAATGCACCTACTGCACCTACATATATCTGGATTCGGGGAGATTCACACGAAAGGATTTGCAGGTTCTTTTGTCGGAACTGGAAGGATTCTCCGGAAAACCCGTTCGCATCTCTCTGATTACCGAGGCTTTGACGCCCAAAGACGCTGAAATGATCGCCACGGGGATACTGGACAGAAAAATCAAAATTGCGTGGGGTTCCTTCCTGAGGGTTGATACCGGCTTTGATGCACCACTCTTTGAATTGCTGAAACGCTCCGGCTGCATTTTCACGGCCGTGGGCGTTGAATCCGTAAATGACCGGGTATTACAATTTTTCAACAAAGGTTACAGGGCACGGGACGTTCACACGTTTTTTGAGGCCGCCCGAAAAGCGGACTACCGCTTTTTTCAAACCAATTTCATGTACGGCGCTCCGATTGCCACTCTTGAGGATGAACTTGACAACATCGCCTTCATATCCGATTTCAGAAAAGCCATGGGCAACATCGCATTTTTTCGACTTGAAATCACAAAGAAATCAGCGCTCGGAAAAAATATCGAAGAATTTGGCATAAAGGTTGATGAAAACGTCTCCCGAAAGGCCATCCGGGTCGACAACATCCCTTTTTCTCTTCAACTGACTGAAAAAGAACTCAACCTGGTTGAAAGGGCTTACGCCGCGGCCGCCGACTATTTCATCCGAAGGGACCTGGAACAGGCGGTCGTTACGCTCCTTAAACACCCCGACACTGTTCCGGCCATCAGCGGCATGCTTCTTTTTAAATTTCAAGACGGGTGTTTTCTGGGATCCATGCGAACCCCCCTCATCAAACAAATACCGGCGGAAACATTTTCAAGACTTGATTCCGTAAATAATTTGAAGGTAAAGGATCTCTCAAGGGAAGAGATCATGACCCTTTTTGAGTTGAAAATATTGAACACGGATCAGATTTTCTGGGATCAGATGTAAGGGAAAGGGTAACCACCGGGAAAAGCCATGAATGGAAAAAAAATGTTTCAATTCAAGCAGAATGCACGGTTTTATAATTTCGATGAAAGCTCCTTTGTCATTGATATTTCCGACCACACCTTCTATAGTCTCGGCAAGAGTAGCGCCCTCATGGCTGCCGGTCTGGATGGAAAAACCGACATCAACGGCATCATCGATATCATCCGGCAATATTACCGCGTTTCCCCAGAGGACGGGGCTGTGGCCGTGGAAAAATTTATGGCGATGATGCTTGAAAAACCTCTTATTGAAGAAGTTGTTTTGGAGTGAAGGAAGGAAGGATTTAATGCCAGCCAGAAAAATCAGATTCAGTGAAGAAGCACGTGCTAAACTCAAAGAAGGTCTGGATACCATGGCCGATGCGGTCAAAGTAACCCTGGGTCCGGGCGGTCAGAATGTCATACTGGAATGGGCCATCGGTTACCCCCATATCACCAAGGACGGGGTAAAGGTTGCCCGGTTTATCGATATGCTTCCGGATCCCCTTGAAAACATGGGGGCACAACTGATCTATGCCGCATGCAAGAAGACTTCCCAAATGGTCGGCGACGGCACCACCACTGTTGCGGTACTGACCCAGGCCCTGTTTCGGGAAGGGTGCAAGCTGGCTGCGGCGGGTGTAAATCTGGTGGCCATGAAAAGGGGCATTGACAAGTCGGTTGCGAAAGTGGTGGAGGAATTGAATCGTTTATCTCAACCGGTGCAAACAAGACAGGAGATCGCCCGCATTGCCGCCATCAGCGCCAACAACGACCGTGAAATCGGCGAGATAGTCGGGGATGCCATTGAAAAAGCCGGGGAATACGGGAAGGTAATCGCCGAAAAGGGCAACAGCATTCATACCCGTACGGAAGTCTTGCCGGGCATGCACTACGATCGGGGGTATATTTCCTCCTATTTTGTCACGGACCAAAAGACCATGCGGGCCACCCTGGAAAACCCTTTCATCCTCCTTTATGACGACAAGATCTCCACAGTCAAAGACCTACTCGTTCTCCTCAAACAGATCCTTAAAGCGGATGGACCCTTGATGATCATCGCCGATGATGTGACGGGGGAGGCCCTTACCACCCTGATCCAGAACAAAACCAACGGCAACCTGGAGGTGGTCGTCACCAAACCCCCGGGGTTCGGCGACAGAAGAAGGCTCAATCTCGAAGATATCGCGGCGGTCACCGGCGGTCAGGTGATCTCCAAAGAGGTGGGACTTCAGATCAAAAATCTAACCCTTGACCACCTGGGTCGATGCGACCGTGTTATTGTGGACAAGGATAATACCTTCATTGTGGGCGGCCGGGGAAGCAGGGAGGCCATCGAAAAACGCATCCGTGAAGTCAAAGGTCAAATCAACATCTCCTCCTGGGATTACGACAGGGAACAAACGGAGAAACGGCTGGCGCGAATCGCCGGTAGCATTGCCCTGATACATGTGGGGGCCCCGACGGAAACGGCGTTATTGGAAAAGAAAGCCCGGGTGGAAAACGCCCTCAACGCCGCCACTGCAGCTCGCAAAGAAGGGATCGTACCCGGAGGCGGCATGGCGCTCATCCGTTGCGCAAGAATCCTGAAGGACCTGGCACTGGAAGGCGATGAGAATTTCGGTGTGGCCGTCACCCGAAAAGCCCTTGAAGAACCGGCACGCATTATCGCCCAAAACGCGGGATTTGAGGGCGACGTCATCGTTCGTAAAATCAAAGAAGCACAAAATGGCATCGGATTTAACGCTTTGACCGGTGACTTTGGAAATCTTCTGGAGCAGGGCGTCATTGATCCGGCCATGGTAACGCGGCATGCGCTTCAGAATGCCGCATCCATTGCAGCAACGCTTCTGACTACGGAAGTGGCGATTGTGGACAAGGTTAAGATTCCACCGCCAAGCCTCGAAAACCCACACGATGCCATACCACAGATTCAAAATCATATGGCCAAAATAAAGCAAATGGGCGGCCCGGAAGCGGCCGAACAACGTTTGGCGGAGGAAGAAGACTCAATCATGCGGTAGATTTGACATTACGAACTGTCACGGCAATCGGCGCCATCCGGCATCAACGATTCCCGTCGCATTTATTTTTTGCGAGGCCCTAACGAAACCGTGAAGAACCGAACAACTTGTCCACCAGGAACTTCTGCTGTTCTTCTTTCGTCCTGGCCAGAAAATCCCGAATCAAAATTTGAATGATTTGCGATTTTGTAAGCTGCCCTCTTGTGAGGTCGCCCAGCTGATCTACCTCCGGCTGCGTTAACCGAACTGAAATAGTGTGATTTTTGTTCATCCTGAGTCCATTTCCGATAGTATTTTGACTACCTATAAACCATTCTTTTTTTCTTGACAAGCATAATGAATAAATGCATGAATTGCAATAATCGTATTTTTTGTATCCCCAGAATAGTGTGAGCGAAAAATGGAAAAGAAAATGAACGGCATCGCCATTGAGAACTACCACATTACGGAAGAGCCTTTCTATCTGTCCGTAAACGATGAAATCGAGTCTTTTGAAGCGGCCTACCGGTTGCGACTTCCCGTCATGCTCAAAGGGCCCACGGGTTGTGGAAAAACCCGTTTTATTGAATACATGGCCTGGAAGATCGGCCGCCCCCTGGTGACCATCGCATGTCACGAAGACCTGACCGCCTCGGATCTGGTGGGCCGGTACCTTTTAACGGGAGAAGAAACCGTTTGGTCGGACGGCCCCTTGAGCCTGGCCGTCAAGCATGGGGCCATCTGTTATCTGGACGAAGTGGTCGAAGCCCGTAAGGATACCACCGTGGTGATCCATCCCCTGACCGACGATCGACGAATCCTGCTTCAGGAAAAACGGGGACTGCTCCTGGAATGCCATCCCGACTTTTCCTTGGCCATTTCCTACAATCCCGGTTACCAGAGTGTCATGAAAGATCTCAAGCACTCGACCCGGCAGCGTTTCGTGGCCCTGGAATTCACTTATCCCACCGCTGAAACGGAACGCACCATTGTCATGAAAGAAAGCTGCGTGGACGAAAAAACCGCTGAAAAGCTCGTCCGCCTGGGGGAAATGGTTCGCAACCTTCGACAGCACGGACTTGAGGAAGGGATCAGCACGCGCCTGCTGGTTTACGCGGGAAAATTAATTTCCACGGGTCTGTCAGCCACCACCGCCTGTGAAGCGGCCGTGACCCGCGCCATGTCCGATGATCCCGAAATGCAGGATGCCATCAAAGAAATTGTCGAAGGGATATTTTAGGTCTCAATGGAATTACCCGCCCGTTTTAAGAACATTGTGGGAGAACACAAGAGTTCCCTGGAAACCTTTCTGGAAGACAATCCGGACCTGTTGAAAGAACTCTCCCCTTCAACCGTTGAAGCCTACAAGAAGATCTGTGCATCGGTTTCTCATTGGCGATCCAAAAAAGCCAGATCTTTCTTTCTCGACCGGTTCCACGACGTAAAGGCAATTGAAGATCATCCCCTGAAGGATCTGATTCTTGAAAGCGCGGTCTCGTTAAGTGCCGCACACTGGGCATTGGTGCAGCATTATTTCAGCGCCGTAACCGCTCTTCCCCACGATGCTGCACTGATAGATCGATGGATCGAGCTGACCCATAAGCTCTACACGCTGGATGTTGATGTGGCGGTCACCTTCACCAAAGAGACACCCGTAGCGATGGAAGCGTTTGGTCCGGAGCAGATCCTTCCATGGGGGGAAATGGGGGCCGCCGCCATTTCAGCGGGAAGACGGATGTACCAAGCGACCCGCACTTTCCTCGAAAAATCGGTCGTCTCCCAGCAGGAAGGATCCGTCTTATTGTCGCGCTGGCCTTTTTTTCTGGAACAGGCAACGCGGATTTCCAAATTTTCACCGGAAGGCGCCGTAGCGTTTATTCGCGAGGGGGTCAGGATGTGCCTGGTCCTTGACGAAGCGGATACCCGTAAATGGATCGACAGGGGTCTTGAAGGGTGCAGTCTTCAACCCTACGTGGAAAACCGCAACTTCAGAAGAAAAGTCACACCGGACCAGATGGTCTGTGAAGGTGAAGAGGAACTGATCAGTTACTTCAGCGGCATTTCCGCCAGGGGCATGGACAGACGGGATGATCTGGTGGGCGGCGTCATGCTCAAGGAACGTGTTAACACCCTGGCCCTCATGTGCGAAGCCGTTTTGGGGAAACGTGTCAAAATCACTTCCAACCAGAACCTCTACTCCGTCAAGGGATTTACAGGAGGCGCAGCCACGGACGGCCGTACCATTTATCTGCCCGACGCCGCTTCCAGCTTTAAATTCTATAAATTGCTGGCGTTGCATCAGGCCATCCTCCTGAACCATGAAATCTGGAACGACACGGCATCGCGAAAGAAAAATATAAAACCCCAGGCACTACACCTGGAGGCGGATCAGCGGATACTTGAAATCATGCCGGGGCTGCTGGGGGAAATGGCACAGCATGTGGATATGGATCTGCCGGAGAATTACCCGATGGTGGACAAGGACGTATCCCTGCCCCCAATGCCCTGGTGGGGGGATATTCTCCCGGAGCTCATTTGGGAAACCGAAAGCGTCATTCAGAAACTCATCGATGCATCGGCCTTCCAGGTGGATCTCAAACCGGAGGTGGTGGGCGGGTTGGTCGCCAGCATGATGGCCGAGGGAACCCGCGAAAAAGACGCCCTTTTCAGGCTTCTGCGGGAAATGTTCGACCAGGTGGATTTTGTGTCACCCGATGCGGAAGAACTGGAGGAAAGTGTCAAAACCTTCTTCTACAAAGAATGGGACCAGAACATTGCCGATTACAAACAGGACTGGTGCCTGATCCGCCAACGCTTCGCCAAGGATGAACCCAACGATTTCGTTGAAGACATTCGAGAACGTCTTCACGGCATTATCGGTCTGATCCGCCGTCAATTCATGCGGCTCAAGCCGGAGCGGTTCAAAAAGTTTCGCGCCCAGCCCTACGGCGACGCACTGGACATCGACGCACTGGTCCAGGCCTTTCTCGACAAGCGATCCGGTGCCTTTCTGTCCGACAATGTGTACACCCGAAGGGACAAGCGTACCCGGGACGTGGGGGTTATTTTTCTGCTGGATATGAGCCGTTCCACCGAGGATAGAATCCATGGCAGAAGGGTCATTGACATACAGAAGGAAGCCATGGCGCTTATGGCGGAAGCCTTGGACGCCCTGGACGACCCTTATGCCATCTACGGTTTCAGCTCGGAGGGGCGTTTTCGGGTGGACATGTTCAGCGTAAAGGAATTCGGAGAACCGTACGGCACCGCCGTGCAGCACCGGCTGGGGAATCTGGAACCAATGGAGTTAACCCGCATGGGCGCGGTAATCCGGCACGCCACCTACAAAATGGAGGCTATACCGAGCGCCGTCAAACTGATGGTGATCCTCACCGACGGAAGGCCCTACGATTTTGAATACGGAAACCTGAACTATGCCATCATGGATACCAAAAAGGCCATTCAGGAGGCCCGGCAGAAACGGATTCACCCCTTCATCATCACCAGCGACAAAAAAGGGGCGGATTATCTGAAGCAGATTGCACCCCAGACCCAGAGCATCGTCCTCTCCAAAGTGGAATTGCTCCCCACCATGCTCCCGGCCATCTACAAACGGTTGACCGTGTAAGCCCCCACAAAGCCCAAATCATGCCGTTCGGATAATACGGAATCCAAGGTCGCAACCACGGTATTCGGGGTTAAAAAGTCCCCTGTCGGCGCATCGTACGTCCCTGGCGCCATAGTTCCAACTCCCCCCGCGAACCGCGCGGCATCTGTTTTCTTCCATGTTCCTAGGGTTGTATGGGGCGTGGTCGCGGTAAGCTTCCTTGTGATAAAAATCGAGGCACCACTCGGAAACATTGCCGCACATATCGTAAATGCCCATGCCGTTGGGGCATTTCATCCCCACCGGGTGGGCCGAACCGTCACTGTTGTCGCTGTACCAGGCCACCGCATCAACATCCGCGCCACCGGCATACTTTTCTTCCCTGCCGCCGCTTCGCGCGGCGTATTCCCACTCCGCCTCAGTGGGCAAACGGAAATAGAATCCTGCTTTTTCCGAGATCCATCGGGCGTAAGCCACCGCGTCCGTCCAGCTTATACCAACGATTGGGTACGAATCCGACGTAATACTCTCACCAAGGGCTCTAAAAAGGTCATCTTCACCGGTGTGGATATTGTAGCGGCACCCTTCTTCAAGCCATGCCGGCTCGTATTTTGCCGCTTCCGTCACAAACACCAGGTACTGGGATACGGTAACCGGGTATTTGCCGACCCAGAACCCATCCAGCCAGACTTCATGAAGCGGTTTCTCATCGGCAAGTCCCTGATCATCCCACGGTCCGCTCCCCATCTGAAAATCGCCCCCGGACACCCAGACAAATTCCATTCCGGTGAGTGGTTCCCGCCAATTGTCCGAAGGAAAAACAGGCGCCTTGAAACCACATGTGCCAAAGTTCACCAGGTCCCCGATCTGCTTCTCCAGGTTCGCCGATGCTTTTCCGTCCCCATCGCAAATCTCTTTGGCGCTTTGGAATTCCAGAAAAAGCCCGATGGTCGCCTGGGCTGAAACAAAGGTCTCCTTCAATTCGTCAAAGCTGTATGTGGCGGCATTCTCACGAATGAATTCGCACACATCCGATTTCAGCCCGGCCCTCTGCGCTTCAGTAACATCACTAAAAAGGCGCTCCGAAATAAGGCGCTGGAGCACATTTTCAAGTCTATTCAGAAATTGTTCTTTTGTCATAGTCTTCCACATTATGTACTGATCAAACACTTCTTCAATTCATTCAGAATGGCATCACCCTCCACATCCCAGCCGATAAAGGCAAGCCGGGTTTCCGGATCACCTACCCAGGGCACCCACTCGCTTCTCCCGCCCACAAAGTTAAGGAGAGTGGTATTCTCTTGAAAACGCACCGGCCCTTTCAACCTGAAAAGTTCCCAGGGAAGCCCGGCCACAAATTGCTTAAAACAGGATTCATCCATCACTTCGGCGGTCTGAAAAGAGAACGTCACAAAACGACCGGCGTCCTGCCCATGATGAGCTCCATCCGAATCCTGAAGTGTCTCCCCCATGGGCAAAATTTCATTGAACAAATGGCTCGGGCTGTGCTCGACACGCTTGTCCTCGTGCTTAACCGACCACAGCGTTTCCGAATCAATATTACAGTGGATCGTGGGCACAATCTGGGTATCAGGGAAAGTTTCATGCATCTCTTTGAGATACCCCGAGATCTTTTCCTTCTCCTGTGTGTCGATTTTGTTAAGCAATATCAGGTCCGCCATTTCCAATTGATTGTAAAACAGCGGCCCGAAAACCTCCCGGGCTTCCCAGAAATCTGCGTCCAAGACCGTTAAAACCTTGTCGATCTGCATGGACTGCATCAGGAGGGGTTCTTTCAAAACGCCTATGATCGCGGTGGGATCGGCCACACCGGAAGACTCTATGAAAATGCGCTCGGGTCTGAAGCGTTTCCAGACGTCTTCCAGGGACTGCTTCAGATCGGCGCTGAGGGTGCAACAGATGCATCCGCTGGTCAACTCAATGACATCGGAACCGGAGTCTTTGAGCAGGGCACCATCAATCCCGATATCACCAAATTCGTTTACCAGAACCACACTGTTGGACAAATCGCTCTCCCAGGACAAAATCCGTTTGAGCAAGGTGGTCTTGCCGGAACCCAGAAATCCGGCCAAGAGTAAGAGCCGGGCTTTTTCAATCGGATTTGAATCTGTTGCACGGTTCACGTTATAAATCTCCTGAAATAAATCGATCATTCCCTTTGAATAAGAGTTGAAACCCCTTCGCCTGTTTCGCCAGACTTATATTCACACTGTTTATGATATGTCAATGAAATTGGAGTCTAATTCATGCCATATCCCGCAACTTCATAAAAACCATCTTTTTCTTTTCAATAAATCATCCTTTCGACGATACCCTATAAAAAGGGACTTAATACGATGAGACACTTTTCCAATTGACGAAACAATATTTTGCGATTAGATTCATTCGTTAAACTATTACCCCATAGAAATTAACCCCTAATGTGGCGGTGAACAATGGCTGTCCAACTTGACTGGAGAAATGAACTGGCCCGCAAAGGGCATAGAATGGTTTTGTCCGGCCGACCGGTCACCATGCATTGTCACCATTACAACATCAATCTACAGAAAACCCTGGAAGACGTTTTGGGGGAAGAAGGCGTTCAACTGTTGTACCGCTCAGTGGAAAATGCCACTTATGACAGCGTTAAACCCATTCTAACGCATTACAGCCAGATTAAAACCGTAAAATCAAAGCTGGAAATGGCCTCCATCCTGTACCAGAATTCCGGTCTCGGCATTATTCACTTTCAGGGTGTCGGGCCTGAAGGGGGAAGGATCGTCAGTAATGCCAGCCATCATGTGACGGGATGGCTCGCAAAACACGGACGTCGCAAAACACCCGGTTGCCATTTCACCAGGGGCTGGATCGCAGGGATTCTGGCGGCACTTTTCGGCCATCCCATCGGCTATTATCAGGTTGAGGAGTTGCAATGCAAAATGGTGCGGAATGGCGATTGCATTTTCGGCGCATCCCCGAAAATATGCTGAAAACACCCGTCACATTTGAACATTTTTCTTTTTAATACTGTTTGCAGTTACGGTCTAGCGCAATTGAGGAGCCATTTGTGACCATCGACGGCACTAAAATCATTCATGCGGTAATGGAAGGGAGCATGATCAGAGAGTCAAAGGGGATCATCCCCCTTTTCGGTGTTTATCTTTCCCTTTTTTCAATTCACTACTACAATAGTCTTTCCTTCGATTTTGAAAAAATTTTGGGAAAAGAGAGGGCCGGCGAATCGGAACTGTTGCTCATAAAAGCCGCTCAGGAATGCGGATACGCCACTTTCCATGGAATCCGAACCTCCTGGGAATGGGATGAACTGGTTGCTCCCATGATAGAAAAAAAGGATGACCAGATCGAAGGGTTCACGGCCGTGGCCGTGGCGTTCGGCTGGGGCGATCTGAAAGTAAAAGAACTGGTTCCCAATGAAAAGCTGGTCATCCATGTGAGCGATTCCTATGAAGCCAACGGCTATACGGAACGTTACGGCCTTTCCAGTTCCGGCAAGTGTTACATGCTCAGGGGTGTTACCGGCGCATTTATGGATCTGATATACGGAGAAGACTATCCGGATGGATGTTTTGACTTCATGACCGAAGAACCGCTTTGCCGCGCAAAAGGAGATCCTTACTGTGAATTCATTGCTCGAAAATCATCTGATTCGACTGCCGCTGAGAAACAAGGATGATTTCAGCAAACAGCCCTGTTGGAAACTGTTATCCTGCCACAACGTCTTGTGCCCCGCCCATGATCAGGGGCGTAATGATTGTTGGCTGATTCCTGAAACCCATTGCGGAAATTTTCTCGAAGAAAATTTCTTCAAGAAACTGCCCCACTGCCTGAACTGCTCCTATTTCAAAATTAAAGGGGAACTCTATACCGGAGGGTGGAACCAATTCCTGGCGGATCAGATCCATCAGTATAACGTTAAGGCCCTGGAAAGGCTCTACCAAAAAGAAGAGAGCTTCGTAGAAATTCTGAACCGAATCCCTGACGGTCTTTTCACCACCGACCAAGAATGGCGAATCACCTATTTCAATCCTGCCGCCGAGAAAATAACAGGGTTTCCTGCCTGTGACGCCGTTGGAATGTTTTGTAAGGATGTGTTTAAGAATTCAATCTGTGAATCCGATTGTGCTCTTAAGCGTGCCGTGGCCGAAGGCCAGGATATCCACAACCGGGAGTATGCCATTACCAATATAGAAGGGCGAAAAATACCGATTATCTGCTCCACTTCGGCCTTTCGAGATTCTTCCGGCCGCGTCACGGGGGGGCTTGAAATATTTAAGGACATCACCGAAAATAGAATTTTACAAGAGGAAATCGCCCGCCGGGAACGCAAATACCGGCGCATTTTCGAGGGGAGCCATGACATGATTTACACCACCAACCCTCGGGGAGACATTCTGGACATGAACCAGGCCGGCGTTGAGCTGATGGGGTACTCGGACATAAAGGAACTGCTTCAAAAGGTCAACATCAGGAATTTATATAAAAATCCACGTGACCGGGAGCAGTTTGTGGAAACCATAAACCGCGACGGTTTCACCAAAGATTACGAAGTGGAATTCAGGAGGAGAGACGGAATACCTATTCACACCCTGATTTCAAGCAGACGGTATGAAAATCATGAAACCAATGAAGTGGAATATGAAGGGATTGTAAAGGATATTACCCATCGCAAACAGTCCGAACAAACCATTCGGGAACGCAACCGGGAACTGTCCATCCTCAACCGAACCGCAGTAGCCCTAAATAATACGTTGGATTTAGACCATGTTCTTAAGGTCACGCTTGAAGATGTTCTGAAAACATTGGGATTGCAGTCCGGATGTCTTTTCCTCATTGACCAAAACAGCCAGAAAATCAGGCTGCAGGCAAAATCGGGACTGCCTGATCCGGCGGTCGAGGAACCCATGGAAGGTATTTTCAAGGATCTCAGACTCGGAAAATACCTCATGGAAAAAAATTCCCCGCTGACCCCCAAACCCACATTCCCCTCCTTTAGAATGCGCTACAAGGCGATTAATGACAGACCCGTGCCCTGGCTCTCCTGTTTCCTCATTACATTTAAGGGAAAAGCCGTCGGATTTTTCGGATTTGAAATCCCCCCTCAGAGAGAACTGAGTCAGCACGAAATACACTTGCTGGGATCCTTGGGCAACTTTTTGGGCGGCCCCATTGAAATTGCGAGGCTCATGCAAACGGTTCGTCTTCACCGGCGGGAATTGCGGCGACTCACGGAACGGCTTTTTGAAACTCAGGAAGAAGAACGACGCCGCATCGCATTGGAACTCCATGACGAAGCGGGTCAATCTCTGATGGCGGTCAGACTGGGACTGGACAGGCTTGAAAAGAATCTTGGAGCCGATTACGCCTGGATTCAATCGGAAATCGATGAAATCCGAAACATGATCACCAACACCTCATCGGAAATCAGGCGACTTTCCTACAATCTGCACCCCACCCTTCTGATCGATCTGGGACTGGAACCTGCCCTGAAGCTTTACCTCAAAGACATTGAGAAAAAATCATGCCTCAAAATCAAATTCAACATGGTCGGATTCGATCAAAGACTGGATCCGGAAACAGAGACCATCCTTTACCGGTTCAGCCAGGAAACCCTGACCAATACCCTGAAACACTCCGGGGCGAACAAATTCAGGCTTTCCATTATCAAGAGTTATCCCTGGATCGTCTTTGCAGCGGAAGACAACGGCAAGGGATTTGATGAGACTATTATCACACGGGACAAAAGAAGCCTTGGCCTCCTTGGAATACGCGAACGCTGCTCTTTTATCAATGGCACATTTCAGCTGAGCGCGACTCCGGGTAAGGGGACCCGGATTCGGATCAAGATACCCCACAAAGAGGAATCGAAAAATGCCTAAACCGGTCAGGATTTTACTTGCCGACGATCATACCATTGTGCGGCAGGGACTTGCCCGTCTTCTTGAGGAACAGCAGAACCTCAAAGTTGTGGGTGAGGCCGTCAACGGACAGGATGCCGTTGAAAAAGCTGAAAAATTGAAACCGGACATCATCATCATGGATATCGCCATGCCACGCATGAACGGCATTGAAGCCGCTAAACGCATCCGAAAACTGATGCCCGAAACAAAGATCATAATCCTTTCCATGTATTCCCATGAACACTATATTCATGAGCTCCTGGAATGCGGGGTATCGGGTTACCTACTGAAAGATTCAGGCGGTCAGGACATTATCAAAGCCATCGGGGCCGCTCTCAAGAATGAAACCTTTTTGAGCCCTTCCATTTCAAAGAAAGTGGTCGATGCCTACTTGTCCCCCACCAAGAGTTCCTCCAAAGGCGAACTTTACAAACAGCTTTCCAACAGGGAAAGAGAAGTTTTCCAGTTGATCGCCGAAGGTCATCCCACAAGACAGATTGCCGATATGCTGTGTGTCAGTGTCAGCACCATTAAGTCGCACAAAGCCAAGATCATGGAAAAGCTGGGAACCGAATCCTCCATGAAGCTGATTCACTTCGCCATACAGTTGGGGCTGGTAGATCCGGATCTTTAAATCCGCTGTTTTGTCTCGCCTCCCTCAATGACAAACCCGTGAGAGAAACAATGAAAAAAATAGGCATTATCACCCTTACCCGACAGGACAGTCTGGCCTGCTCAAGCCTGAAAAGAATCGTTTTGAAGTTGGGTTTTCAGGTCATTTGCGGAGAGGCCATCGGCGCCGAGAGTATTTACATGTCCCTTGAAGACCTGACCGTGAGGGGCTACGACTTCCTGAGCAGCTTCTTCATGAAGGCCGGATTTTCAGAATCGGACGTCATCCTAATTTCAGCGCCCTATTCCGCCAACT
The DNA here is from genome assembly GCA_963663335.2 of Desulfatiglandales bacterium. Classification (GTDB taxonomy): domain Bacteria; phylum Desulfobacterota; class DSM-4660; order Desulfatiglandales; family Desulfatiglandaceae; genus NaphS2. The sequence goes on from CAXXLN010000003.1 coordinate 2,008,702, forward strand.
TGTTTGTTTTGCCCAAAGTTATCGGATGCTTGAAAAACATATGCTCTGCCCCCGTTATCCTGGGAGGTAATGAAGCCTCCAACAACTACAAAAATATACTGCAATACCGGTACTGTGCCTTTGCCAATCAAGTTCTGGATATCGCGCCTGATTTCATCGTACGAGGGGCCGCTGAAAACGTCCTTTTTGATCTTCTTCCTTTACTTGATAAGACCGTCATGAAGCGAAATTGGGATCGCCCTTTCATCCTAAACCTGCTGGCAATCCCGAATCTGGCCTTTTGGTTACCCAACCGGCAGGCACTCATGTCAACCCCGTTTTCATCTGACCCCCTAAAGGAAAAAGATATCTTCTCCCACGTAAAGCTGGGCGACAAAACCATTGCCATAACCCTTCAAAGGGCGTGTGTCTGGGCCAAGAAATCCAAAGGGGGATGCCTTTTCTGCGCCATTGCAAGTCAGTTCGGAAAAAACTTTCACTGCGCTGTTCAAACCGATTCCTTTATCCATGAACTGGGTCAGTTTCTTAAAAACAATCCAGGCGTTATTTTTGTTGACGTTTGGGACGACACGTTCAATACCAGCGAAGCCTGGGCCCTCAAGATCTGCGACTTTTTTCAAAAATTATCGGAAAACGTCGGCCGTCAAATCACCTATTCCTGTTTTCTGAGGCCCAAAGGACTCACCGAAAAGCTGGCCCGAAAAATGCGGGAGACTCAAATAAAAGTGGCTTTCCTCGGCGCGGATGCGCTGACCGAAGAGCTCTCCAAGCGCATGCGGAGGGGTTGCACCGTATCGGAAATGAACCGAACCTTACAGGTCCTCAAGAAAGGACGGATACTGCCACGGTTGAGCGTCCAACTTTTCTCACCGGAATCCACGCTGGATGATGCGGGGATCACCGCCACACTGGCGCTTTCCTGTATTCACAAGGGCGAATCGACCGCCCATGTTCACCTGTATACCTTTCCCCTTTTCGGATCCGATATTCATGCTCTTCTAAACGCCAGAGGCAATCTCAGAAGGATTCCCACACCCCTACTGAAAGCGAGCAGCACCAAAGGTTTTACACCCCAGCAAATGGCCTACGATTATTCCCTTTATGACCCTGATCTTGAGCACATTAAGCAGAAAATGTTCAGCCTCTTAAATATCACAACGTCCTTCTTCGTCAGGACCTATCCGGGCGATGATGTGGATGCAAACAAGCTGAAAGAAATTCTGAACAAAGTCCGTCACTGGTGCTCCAAAACAAAACAAACACATCCCATCAAATCTTTATGGTTTATGCTTATTTTGCATCTTGAGGAAAAGGGAAAAGGGTTGAGCAAACAAGAGATTCTTCAGGCGCTAGCCAGAAACGACACCCTCGATCAAATCCCCGAACACCTAAAACGCAGCCATGGCAATTTCGGTTATGCCTTTACGCTGGCACGAACATTTGACGAGGTCACCCAAATCCTCGTCTCAAATCGATGGGCCACGAAAGATCCCCGGGGGAAATTTCACCTGACCGGTGAGGGCTTAGCCAGACTTCATACGGCTATTTCCGAAACAAGAGAAAGCCGTATCAGGGTGGCGGCCTATCAAAATTTGGATCGTTCGGCCATTTTAGCCCGCCTGGAAAAAAGATTCTCCCCTCAGCTGGAATCACGTTGATTATTGGTTAAGAAAAGACCGTATTTTATCCTGAAATCGACCCTCAAGTCATTTCCACAGTTTAAGCGCCTAAAATCATCTGCTTCTTTCTTGAAAATCATCTTTTAGACGATTTTCAAGACCTGGCAACCCGTATATAAAAAAGCCACTTTAGGGATATTAGGTCCTGAAGTGGTTTCAGGTTTTTTCTTCAAAATCTCTTTTGCACAGAGCAATTTTTTAATTAAAAAGGGAGGTATTTATGGCCGAGTTGAGCCCCATCGAAAGAGTCACACGCTTTTTCAAACGTGAACCCATTGACAAAATGCCATTTTTTACCGGTATGGGCATGGTCCTTGCGCCAGCCATCAAAAAGCTGGGCTACAATTTCCCCTCAATTCACAGGGAATCCGCGGAAAAACTGGCTTGGGCGGGCATTGAATCCGCAAGGATGTTCAATCTGGATTCCATCGTGATTCCTTTTGACATGTGCTGGGAATCCGAAGCCCTCGGCAACAAAATCAGCCTGTATGAAGATTCCGAGGATATTTTGTATCCCACCATTCCGGAAAAAGAATGGCAGACACTTGATCAGGTTGAAATCACCCAGGCCCAGATCGACAACATCATGGACACTTACCCCATGACATTGATCCCCGAAGCCATCAAGATCTGCAAAAAGGAAGCACCGGAACTCCCTGTGGGCGCATGGCAGTTGGGTCCCTTTACCCAGTGCGGCCAGACCATTGAGCTGGACAAGGTCTTGAAGGGCGTTTTCAAACAAAAAGAACTGGTCGCCGATATCCTCGATCGCTTCACGGATATGATCGCCGAAATCGGAAAAGGTCTTATATCGGCCGGCGCAGACTTCATCACCCTCCGCGAGCCTGGCGTTGCCGCCGACCTCCTGAGCCCCAAGACCTTCAAAGAAGTCATCAAACCCCGTCTGACCCGCATTATGTCAGCCTGGGATGCGCCCAAGGTGCTTCACATCTGCGGATCAACGGATCCCCTAACTGAAATGATGTGGGAAATTGTGAAAGATTCCGGTGGTCAGGCCGTCAGCTTTGACATCAAGAACAACATTCTGGAGTCACGGAAGAAACTGGGCAACGACGCCATTATAGTCGGACAGTACGACGTATTCGCACTGCCCTGTGCCGAAGAAACAACCGTTGAAATGGCAGTGGAGGGCATCAAGAAAAATATCGACACAACAGTGGATGCCGTATGGCCTGGATGCGACCTGTGGCCGGACATCAAAGAAGAAAATTTCCGCGCCATGGAGAAAACGACGCGGGAATATAAAGTAGGCCCCACCCCTGCTGTGGGAAGGATCTAAGCCAAACCTTTTTTAGTTACGCCGGCAAAAGTGAAAGCCGTTTATTTGGTATGAAAACAACATCAGAAAGGGAGAGAGCAAAATGAGCAAAGAAGAAATATTGGCAAAATTGAAAGAAGGCGTTATCGAGTATGAAGAAGACACCGTGATCGAATATTCCAACAAGGCTTTGGAAGAAGGTGTTGTCCCCCTGGAAGCCATCATGGACGGTCTGGCGGCCGGAATGCAGGTGGTTGGTGAACTGTATGAAAAAAATGAATACTTCGTTCCTGAAGTCCTCATGTGCGCGGACGCTCTTTACAAAGGCCTTGATATTTTGAGACCCCACGTGCCCAAAGCCGGTAAAGGCGTCAACGCTCAGGTCGTTATCGGCAGCATTCAGGGCGATGTGCATGATATCGGCAAAAACCTTGTTAAGATGATGTTTGACGTGGCCGGCTGGGATGTTCATGACCTTGGGACGTGACGTACCCCTGGAAAACTTCGTGAAAGAACAGCTCCGAACCGATTCCGAAGTTGTGGCCATGTCCGCAATGATGACCACCACCATGCTGGGCATGAAAAAGGTTATCAAAATGATCAAAGAAAAGAACCCGGATGTTGCCATCATGCTGGGCGGCGCTCCTGTGACCAAGGACGTGGCCAACCTGTTCGGCGCGGACGGTTACGCCGAATCCGCGGGTAACGCAGTTGTCGAAGGCATTAAAATGATCGGCAGGCTGAGAGAAATGCAGAAGAAATAGCAACAATCCTATCTTAAGTTTCGATGCATGTGAAATTATAGGGCATGGGGTCTGTTATCAGTCACATGCCCTTAATTTTGTCGACAATAACCGGAACATAAACCGATTCAATTTTTTAATTCAATTTGTGAGGAGGACAGCAACGAATGGAAGACAATATGGCAATGGTGATATTTCAACCTTCAGGCCGACGGGGTGAAGTGCCCAAGGGTATCAACCTCATTGAAGCTTCCCGGCTCCTGGGTGTTGACATCGAGGCACTCTGCGGCGAGAAGAAAGTATGCGGAAAATGTATTGTTCGCGTGGAAGAAGGACATTTTGAGAAGTACAATGTGACATCCAGCAAGGATCACGTGAGCCCATGGCTGGAAGAAGAGGAAAAATTCATTAACGCCGAGCGTAAGGAAAAAGGCTTTCGTCTCGGTTGTGTCGCCAAGGTCGAGGGAGACCTTCTGATCTTCGTGCCCGAGGAATCAAGGGCCGGCAAGCAGGTGGTCAGCAAGGCCGCCCGCGACATCCACATCGACCATAATCCCGCTGTTAAGGTCTATTTTGTAGAGGTGGATCCGCCTACCTTTGAAGAGCCTTTGGGCGATTTCGAGCGGGTTTGCAGGGGCCTTGAAAGAGAACACGGCCTGACCAACCTGACGGTGGACATATTTGCCCTCAGGCAACTGCCCGATGCGCTTCGCGACGGAAAATGGTCCGTGACTTGCAGCGTCTGGAACGACAGGGAAATCATTCGCTTTCGACCGGGCAAGGTGGAACATTCTTACGGCATCGCCATCGACGTGGGGACCACTACCGTGGCGGGATATTTCTGCGACCTGACCACCATGGAGGTTCTGGACACGGTTTCCATGATGAACCCCCAGTGTAAATACGGTGAAGACGTCATGGCCCGCATCACCTTTCATATGACGACCCCTGGCGGCCTACAGCGCATGAGCGATGATATCATCGAAGGCCTTAATGAGCTTATTGACAAAGCCATTAACGGGACCTATCCTCCTAAAAAGAAAATCAAAAAGAAAAAGGGCGATAAGAGCCCCGTTGAGTATGAGGAAGTGCCCGAGGAAGGTAAAACCTATCTCCGCCTTAAACGAGAAGACGTCGAGGATATCACCATCGGTTTCAACACGGCCATGCATCACATTCTGTTGAACCTCAATCCCGAATACGTCGGACTGGCCCCCTTTCCGCCGGTCATTCACCACAGCATGGATATTAAAGCCAGAGACCTGGGTATCGGTATCGCGCCTTCCGCTTACCTGTTCGTCCTTCCCATCGAGGCGGGCTTTGTGGGTGCCGACAACGTTGGCGTTTTGATCTGTGAACAACCTTACAAAGGTGAAGAAAACCAGTTGATTATCGACATCGGCACCAACGGTGAGCTGGTCCTGGGCAACCGGCACAAGCTGATTTCCTCTTCCTGTGCCACCGGTCCTGCGCTGGAAGGAGCACAGTTGGCTTTCGGTATGAGGGCCGCCCCCGGCGCCATTGAACGAATTAATATTGATCCCGATACCCACGATGTGGATTACAAAGTCATCGGCCGGGACGCCTGGCGGAAATTCTCGGAACCCAAGGACATGAAAGCCAAGGGAATCTGTGGATCCGGTATTCTGGACGTGCTCGCGGAACTCTATAGTTCGGGTGTCATCAAAAAGAGTGGTATTTTCAATAAAAAGGCATTAAAAGACAATCCCCGGTTCCGCAGGAATCCGGATACCGACCAGCCTGAATTCGTGCTGGCCTGGGCCGATGAATCGAGCATCGATAAGGATATCGTGATCACCCAGAAGGATATCCGTCAGATTCAGCTGGCCAAGGGCGCCCTGTACGCAGGTTGCAAGCTTATGGTCATACGCATGGGCCTCGACAAAGTCGATACGGTTAAGATCGCAGGCGCTTTCGGGACCCACGTGGATCGCGCAAAGGCTTTGACCATGGGGCTCTTCCCCGACTGTGAAATCGAAAAGATCAAAGGTGTGGGGAACGCTGCCGGAGACGGTTGCCGGTGCGCCCTTCTGGATGTCAAAAAACGGGTGGAAGCCAACTGGTGTTCCCGCAACGTGGAATACGTTGAGCTGACCGTTGAGCCCAACTTTGAGCAGGAATTCATGGAAGCCATGCAGATGCCCCATATGACCGATGAATTCCCGAACCTCAGGGGCGTTGTACGCGACGAAATTCTTGACCAGTAGGAGTGACAAATGACTGACAGGGAAACCCGTATTGCATGTACGAAAGTAGATCCAGGGATCTGTGGGTTTCCCTGTATCGTTAAAGCACAAAAGAATGGCGCCCGGACGGTTTCTATTGAGATCGCAGGTTCGGAATGCAAGCAGATCCAAAAACTGTCCGGGCTCCTTCATGAAATGTCTTTGCAGGAGCTTTTCAAACCGTTAACCCGTAATCCCATCATGATTTCGGCACAAACCGCGGGATGCCACACATCATGTACCATTCCGCTGGCCGTGTTGAAGACAGTGGAAGTCGCCATGGAAATGGCGCTCCCCAGGGACGTCAAACTCGAGGTATCCATCGATGAAAATTGCTCGAAAGATATATGAAATTGAAAAGACGACCCAGTTTAAGAACAGTGCCGGGATTTCTCAGGCATTGCTTCAAGAACTTCTTGAAAAGGGAACTGAGTACGGTCTAACCAACGTGTTGCCTTTCAATACCAGTGAAATTGTGGTTGCGGAATGGGTTCACTTGAAATGCCGCTACGGCTGTAAACAGTACAGCACTAACTGGTGCTGTCCCCCTGCCACGCCATCTCCGGAAAAAGTGCGTGCGGTCTTGAACGAATATTCCCAGGCAATTCTTCTGGTGGGCAGCAAAAGCTGCACCGACTTCTATCTCAACAATAAGAAAAAGCGAACGGATCAGGTTCATTGCTGGAAAGGGACCATAACCCTCGAAAGGATGCTGTTTCTCAAAGGGTATTACAAGGTCTTTAGTCTTGTGGGCGAATGCTGCGCCCTGTGCAAAGAGTGCGCTTATCCCGAGGTGTGTCGCTTCCCTCAGGAAAAGAGGCCTTCCGTGGAATCCTTCTCCATTGACGTGATCGGCACCCTTGACAACTTGGGCACCTCCACCAATGTTGCGACCCATACCTCGGAAACCTTTAATTACTATGCTATTATTCTTCTCGAATGAGCCTAATTCCCACATGCCTTTGGAATCGACGATTCAATTTCAATATTTCATTTGACTTTTCGCGTTGTTTTGCTAGTATTTTACCGTTTGGGTGCCTTTTTTAGGCTTAATAGGGAACGCCGTTAATACGGGACGGGCCCGCCGCTGTAATCGGGGACGAAAGCCGCCACACGCCACTGTTCCGATGCTTTGGATGGGAAGGCGCGGGAAGTAGAAAGATCCGAGAGTCAGAAGACCTGCCTGAGCATCAGAAGATTTGTCTTCCCGGACTGTCGGCAAATCAAATCAGCCTACGGATAAAAAAGGGTAATCCTCGGGTCGTATATTTCGACTCGAGGTTTTTTTTGTCTTCAAAAGGGCCGTTGATTCGAAGAATCATTCTTCAGGAGAACACTTCATGAGAGACTTCAACCGCATTTCTTTTGCCGCAAAGCATCATTTTTTCCGGATTACCTTCGCCCTGCTCTTGTTGTCAATATTTCCGGCAACAGCCCTTTCCTTTCAATTTGTGGATGACGGCGGCAATACCATTGTAATCTCCAAACCGCCCCAGCGGGTGGTGTCACTGGTCCCTTCTGTCACGGAAATATTGTATAAAATCGACGCAGGCGATGCGATCAAGGCGGTCACCTACCATGACGTTTATCCCGTGGAAAACGCCGCCAAACAAATCGTGGGCGGCTATTTTTCCCCTTCCCTTGACATCATTGAATCCCAAAAACCGGATCTCATTTTTCATTCCTCCATTCATAAGGGACTCAAGGAACGTTTTAAAAACAGTAATGTGCAACTCGTTGAGCTGGAAACGCGCTCCATGGCGGACAGTCTCAAGAAGATTCTGTTGTTGGGAAAGATCTTTCAAAAAGAACCCCGGGCTCAAGAACTGGTTCAATCCATAGAAGAACAACTGCAAACCATTTCCGAAAAAGTGGCAAAAATTCCTGTGAAAGAGCGCCTCCGGGTCATTCGTTTGATGGGCCGCGACACGGTCATGACGCCGGGCGAGGGATCTTTTCAAAATGAGATGATTCGGGCTGCCGGGGGCATTCCGCCGCAGTTGGGCAGAGAAGGCGCCGTGACCCCCATCACCCGCGAGGAATGGATCAAATTCAACCCTCAGGTCATCTATGGATGCGGGGGAGATCGAAAAACCGCCGAGGCCTTTTTTGACCGTCCCGGATGGAAGGATGTGGATGCCGTCAAAAACGGCAGGATCTTTTACTTTCCCTGTGCCCTTACGTGCCGGGCCGCTACCAATACCGGCAACTTTATCAGTTGGCTTTCGGCCAGGATTTACGCCGATCAATTTTCCAAGAAATCCTCCCAAGTCCTGGACGCAAAAATATTAAGATCGCGAAAACTCTGGATTGATCTCCCCTATGTCAAAGACGCACGCATCACCTACAGCACCATCAATGATTTCTTGAACAAAAGCCTGCTCATTGATTTCACAAAACCCCTGACCGTTGTTTCCACCCTTGAAGGGGAACGCAGTGGTATTCAAACCGTGGGCAACCACTACTCCCCGCCCCCCTGCTGGGGCATCGAGCACCAAAAGGGGCTGGCACTATCACGGGCCCTGGTATACAGTGTTCTTCAAGTATCCGCAGATACCGCCTCTTTTCTTTTTACCGGCGCGGACATGGATTATATCGCCGTTGCCCACAAAAAGTTCAGGGATATGGAAGTCTATGCACTGGTGACCGCCGGGGTCAAATCAAACGCCCTTAGAATGGGAAAAGACGAGGGGAAATACTACGAACCGGGAACCATCAACATTATCCTGCTTCCCAACATGAAACTCTCCCCAAGGGCCATGACCCGTGCCATCATCAGCGCCACCGAAGCCAAAACGGCGGCATTGATGGATCTCGATGTGAGAAGCACCCCTTCCCCCGGGCGTTTTCAGGCAACGGGGACGGGGACGGACAATATTTTAGTGGTGGAAGGAACGGGAACCCTTGTAACACTTGCCGGCGGCCACTCCAAACTCGGGGAACTCATCGCCGCAGCCGTGTACCAGGGGGTCCTGGAAGCGGTTTCCAAACAAAACGCCCTGGTGCCGGGCCGCAATGTTTTCCAACGCCTGGAAGACCGGCATATCACTCTCTACGAATTGGTTTCCGAAGCGCAGTGCGATTGCATGGTGGAAAAGGGAGAGGCGACGGTTGCCCTTGAGGAGATTCTCATGTCACCCCGCTATGCCGGTTTTTTGAAGGCCGCCCTGGCATTGAGCAATGATTACGGGCGAGGCCTGATAACGGATCTTAGCAGTTATCAATTGTGGTGCAACAGCGTGGCCGAAGAGATCGCCGGCAGAACCATTTCCCAGCCCAGGGATCTGGTCAGGATGGAGGACTTGCCGGTACCGCTTAAAATGTCTCTGAACGCCATACTGAACGGCATCTCCTTTCGAAATGCACCGTAGGAAAAGGAGCAGCACTTATGAACCTATTGCGTCGAATTGTACGTTCTTCATGTTTACCGGTTTTGCTTATCCTGCTGGTGGCATCCGCCCATGCGGAAGCCCCCTCCCCATCGACTTCATCTGCCGCCGGACTCAAACAGACCGCTGAAAAGGCAGTGCAAGTACATCGCGAGAGCCAAATACTGACGGATCGTTGGGCCACGGAGGCGGCGGATCTCCGTTCAGAGATTCAAGCTCTTGAAGCGGAATTGGAGACCCTTAAATGGCGGAGTGAAAAAACCGCCGTTTATATGAAAGATCTTGAAGACAAGATGACCGCGCTCAAATCGAAAGAAGAGGCTGCCACTGAAATCCGTAATGAATTGGAACCCTTTCTGGATCAAACCCTTCAAAACCTGAAAGATTTTTCGGAAAAGGACCTCCCCATGCTGACTAGACTGCAGGCGCCGACCCTCCGTTTTGCGGAGACGTCCCTCAACAGCGCGGACGCCAACATCGTCCAAAAGACACAACGTCTTCTTGAAGCGACCACCCGGGCGCTGGAATACGGCTATTTTCCACAACTGGATGAAGCCGAAATCGATATGGAGGGAAGGCGAATTCGCGTTCAACTCCTGAACATCGGCCGTTTGTGTCTCTTCGCCCTCAGTGGAAACGGTAGAGATGCATGGAAATGGGAGCGGGAAAACGGCCGCTACGAACCCGTTACCCATTTTGCCCGATCGATTCAAGAAGTCATTCAAATTACACAACGCACCCGTCTGGTCTCATTGGTGGAGTTGCCCGTTGGATCGCCTGAGATACCCGCAAAGGAGATGAGCCGGTGAAATACATACTCTGCCTGATGTGTCTGCTGATCCTGCCGGCCGGCCTCTCGGCCCAGGAGGAAAAATTCAAAACCGTGGTGCGCGAAGTTAAAAAAGACCTGCAAAAAGCCCAGGAAGAAAAAGTTCTGACCGGAACCGAGATAGAACAACAACGCACGGAATTAAAACGTCATCTCAACCAACTCAAAGCACAGATCAAAGAGGAGAAGGTAACCCTCGAAGCGAATGAAAAGCGCCTTGAAGCCATGCGTGAAGAACGCCTTGAGCTGGAACGCCGGATTCGCGACCACACGGGCAATATGAAAGAGCTGGACGCCGTGGTGCGGGACTTTGCCCGGGATTTTTCAGGGCTTGCGGAACGCTCCCCCTATTCCGCGGAAGATCCCGAGCGGTTGGAAATTCTCAAAGGTTTTCTCAAGGCTGAAAAGGTCCTTGGCATTAAGGACATTCGCACCCTGGTGGAGTTGGCATTTGAGGATATGGCAGCCTCAGCGCAAATCGTCAAGCGGGAAGGGAGTGTCGTTGATCGACAGGGGCGGGAAGTGTCATCGGACATCATACGGATGGGCAACCTCACCGCCCTCTACCGGGAAAACGGAAAGGTGGGATATCTCAATCTGAGTCCCGCATCCTCGCGTCTCCTGGAGGCGGCTTCCCCCGGATGGAACATTCGGAGAAATCTCAAAAGCTATTTTGATGGAGATTCCAATGCGGTCTATATGGATGTCTCAGGGGGCGTCGCCATCAAACAACTCTCCCGAAAGGTCTCCCTCTGGGAACAGATCCAAAGCGGAGGACTCCTCATTTGGCCCATTCTTCTGGTGGGTTTGGTGGCCGTCATACTGGTGCTGGAGCGACTTTTTTTCCTGAGCAGGGTAAGCCAAAACACGGACAAGCTCATGACCCACGTGACAAGGCTGGTTGAGAAAGGGGATTACAAAGGGGCGGTACTCGAAACCGCATCCAAGTCCGGAAGCCCCACCGGTAATGTTCTGAAGGCCGGCCTTGAACAACAGGGACAACCGCGTGACATCATCGAAAGCAGTCTTGCGGAGGCCATTTTAAAGGAGACCCCGCGACTGGAGCGATTCCTTCCCGCGCTTAAGGTGCTGGCCGCCATCGCGCCCCTTCTGGGGCTTCTGGGAACCGTTACCGGCATGATCAATACGTTTCATGTCATCACCGTCCACGGGACCGGCGACCCCCGGTTGATGGCAGGCGGCATCAGCGAAGCCCTCATCACAACCCAACTGGGGCTGGCTGTGGCCATTCCCATCCTGGTCATTACCGCCCTTTTGGGACGAAAAGCCAGCCGCATCGCCTCGGATATGGAGGAAAAAGCCATGGCCCTCATCGCGGCCCTGTTGCGAGACCAGAGACTCCCCAATGGAAACGATTGAAAGCATCTGGGTTTCCATCAAAACCGGCGGACCCGTGATGTTTCCGTTGATCGTGGTTTCCGTGTGGATGTGGCATTTGATTGCGCTGAAGCTTCTGTGGGTATTTCGCGTTCGGCGAAATCAGGTGGGAATGTCCCAGGTGATTCACTGTATGACCAACGAAAAATCCGTTGCCATCCATGATCAGGGGCCCAAAGGGGAAGCCCTCGCCTACTTTCTCGAAAATCGCCGATTCGATCCGGAAAGCGACCGCATTATGTGGGAAACGGCCGTCCACAGGCAGGTTTTTCCCTTGAATCACCACATGGGCACCATACTGGTTCTGGCTGCGGTGGCGCCTCTCTTGGGCTTGCTCGGGACCGTCTCGGGAATGGTGGACACCTTTCGGGTCATCGGAGTGGCGGGCACGGGGAACCCCCAGGCTTTGGCTTCGGGCATCGAAGAAGCGCTGGTGACCACCCAGACGGGACTTCTGATCGCCATACCCGGGCTCTTGATGGGACAGACCCTTCGCAAACAGATTCGAAATATTCAAGGAGACCTGATGATCTTCTATCGTGCCGTGGACCAATGGCTGGAAAGGAGGCAGAAATAATGTTCAGAGTCGGCAGCAGTCTCAGCAGCATGAACAAACAGGATACCGGTGATGCGGAAATCAACATGGCGCCCCTTATCGACATGGTTTTCATTCTGTTGATTTTTTTCCTGGTGACGGCCACTTTTGTCAGGGAATCAGGCGTGGAAATCCGTCGGCCCGAAGCGGCATCCGCCCAAACCAAAGACGCGGCCGGCATCTTTATCGCCGTCACCCAGGACGGAAGCATTTTCATCGACAAAAACCTGGTCGATCTCAGAAATGTCCGGGGCATTGTGGAACAGTTTCTACTGGAAAACCCATCGGGGGCCGTCATGCTTGAGGCGGACCGGGAGAGCATGACCGGCCGAATGGTTCAGGTTCTGGATCAATGCCGCATGGCGGGTGCTGAAAATATCGCCGTATCAACGGTGCGGAGTGAATCGTGAATGCCCAACCTAAAACATTTCAAACCCATCAAACCCTCTATCGTGTGACGGTAGCCCTGATTTTCTCCCTGGTGGTCAATGTGGCTTTTTTTGCCATCGGCCCCCTGCTGCTGGACCGGCAGATCATGTCGGTATTTTCCAGACATGCATTGCTCAATCTCATGATGCCTTTGCAACGCAAACCGCCGGAACCGGAACCGGATAAACCTGAACTTCTGGAGGAACTGCCCCGACTGGAACTGACCCCCTTGGAAACTGAAATAGATGAGGAGCCTCCCGCTCCCCCCGAAATAACGCCTCCCGAGCTGGAAATACCTCAAATGGAAGTGCCCCCTTTGTCACCGCCCACCCCTTCTCCGGATCAGACGACCCCTGACATGCCCAACCTGGAAATTGACATGAAATCCCTTTCCACGGCATCGGTGCCCATTGCCGTCAATGCACATCCGAACCTTGGCAAGACCCCTCAAATGCAGCAACCCTCACCGAATATCACGGAAAACCGCGCCTACGGCATCGGAGAAGTAGATTCAAAACCCGGCATTATCGGTCAAGCCCTACCGCCCTACCCCCACAGGGCCCGTCGAAGGGGGGTCGAGGGATGGGTTAAAGTCCGTTTCCTGATTACTGCGGACGGCAGGGTGCGCGATCTGTCGGTGCTGCAGGAATCGCCCAAAGGGGTTTTTCTAAATACCGTCATGAACACCGTGCCTCGCTGGAGGTTTAAACCGGGACGAAAGAACGGCCACCCCGTGGCGGTCTGGGTGGAGCAAACCATCAATTTCAAACTGGATCGGTAATGAAAAAGCGCCATATCATAGGGCTCATTATCCTCATTTCGCTTTCGGGCAACGGCGTTTTGGCCGAAGACTGCCCCAAAGAAGCGATGTCCGTTGAAGCGCCGCTTCACGAGGTTCTTATCAGCGCGAATAAAGAGATGGAAAAAGGTCGCAATCAAGAGGCCCTGAACCTTCTTGCCGATTATTCCCGTAAGAACGGTTCCAAAATACATCCGCAGATCCCTTTTTTGAAGGGTCTTATCCAGTATCGTCTCAAAAGGTTTGAAAAATCTGAAATCCTCTTCAAGAAGGCCATTGAACTGAACCCCTGCTTCGGAGAAGCCTGGCAGAATCTGGCCGTCGTTTACTATCAGCAAAAACAACCGGCAAAGGCGGCCGAAGCCATGGAAAAAGCCTTTTCCCTCATAAAACCTGAAAACCGTGATCTTCAATACCAATCCGCCCTGTTCCGGCTCATGGCCCATCAGCCCGAAAAGGCTCTTAAGACCCTGGAACAATTGACGCAAAAAGCCCCCCCCCGCACAAAATGGCTCTTATCCCTTGCCCAAACCAGAAAAGTGCTTGGACAAACCGCAAAAGCGGCAGAAACAATGGAAAAGGTGATCCGTCTGGAACCCGATTCATCCCGCCAATACCAGGCCGCCTGTTTGTGGGTGGAATCCGGTCGGCCCGAAAAGGCCCTTCCTTTACTCAAAAACCTCTGTTCGAAGTCCAAAGTATCTTCCCAATGGCGCGCTTCCCTGGTTCATGTTCTTCAACAACTTGGGGAAAACGACGAGGCCGCAAAAGTCCTTGCCCAAGGAAAGGCCGGGAAAGCCTTATCGGCAGATCGTTTCAGATCCGCCCTATTGTATCTTAAAGACGGCATGCCTCAAAAGGCCCTTGCTATCCTTCAAGAGCTTGTCAAAACCGCCAATCCCGAACCACAATGGCTCATCGCCCTGGCTTGGACCCTGGACCGGCTCGACAGGCCCGAAGAAGCTTCGGCGGTAATGGAAAAGGTTGACCCGAACAGCCCTGCCCTATCCTCCAAAATGCGGCTCCAGATGGCCGTCTTCCTGCTGCAGCACGATCATCCGAAGCGCTCTTGTCAACTGCTGGAGACATTGGCCAAAGATCCCCATGCCTCAAAGGCGTGTCTCATGGCACAAATTGAGGCGCTGGTCCGCATGGGGAAACCACAGGCGGCAAATACGCCGCTGGAACGGCTTCTGAACCGATACCCGCAGGATGAAAAAGTCTGGCGGCTGGCGGCTTGGACGGCCATTGAACAAAAGGATTACGGGAAGGCCGCCGCGGCCCTGGAGGTGGCGCTTCGACTCATCCCTCCCAAGTCGGGAGATTGGAAACGACTGGGGAACCTCTACCGGCTTGCGGGGGTACCCAAGAAGGCGGCTGACGCTTATGTCAAAGAATTCGGCAAAACCCCCTCCGCCCATGACCTTGATCTCTTGGCAAGCACCTATCAGGAAGCCCACCAAATGGATAAGGCTTTGGCAGCGGCAACCCGTACCGCCAAGCTCGCACCTACGGCCAAACGATTTTCCCGGTTGGGCCAGTTGTATATGGAGCAGGAGGATTGGGCAAAAGGGATGGCAGCCTTTCAAAAGGCGGCACAACTTGACGATTCAGGTGGGGTTAACAGCCTGAGGGTGGGATACGCCGCCTGGAAACTGGACCGACTGGCCAGCGCCAAAACCGCTTTTCAATCGGTCCTTCAAAAAGCCGATTCCAAAAGCGGGGCGGCTGTCAAGGCAACCCGTGCCCTCAAAACAATCGACCAGATGATGCAAAGGGAATCATCCAAAATTGCCAATTAATTTGAAATTTTCTTCTAATCTCAACCCAAACCAAAAGGACATTCGACCATGACCACCAAATCCGATTCCGATTACCTTCACGGCGGCGCTCCCATCTCCCACATGCAACGGCTCCATATGACCGAGCGAGAGGTCTTGGATTTCAGCGTGAATCTCAATTTTTTCGGACCACCTCCCATCATCAAAGAAAAGTGGGGGGAACTATTTGAAACCATCGAACAATACCCCAGCATAAACGGAGACGGGGTAAGCCGCTATTATCAATCCGTATGTGGTGTAGCGTCACAGCATTTCCTGGCGGGCAACGGTTCCACCGAGTTGATCTATCTTGTTGCCAGGGTGCTGAAATATGGCCGGGCAGCGATCATAACGCCTTCCTTTCACGATTATGAGAGGGCTTCCCTTCTGGCGGGGGCCCAGGTGGTGAGATGGCCCCTCTCCCCTGAAAATGATTTTGCGCTTCCCGACAAAGAGACGTTGATGGCGAATATGGAGGATATTGACGCGCTCTGGATCGCCCGACCCAACAACCCCACGGGGAACCTGTTCGAAAAAGAGCTTGTCCTGGCGTTGGCCGACCGGTTCCCGGATAAATGGTTTATCGTGGATGAGGCGTTTGTGCAATTTTTGGATGATTGGAAAGAAAGAAGCCTTCTCACACAAGAGCCCAGGCCCAATGTGCTGGTGCTCAACTCGCTCACAAAATTCTACGCCGTGGCCGGCCTTCGTCTGGGTGGCGTGGTGGGGCATGAAAAGATTATCGCAAAAATGAAGCACGCCAAGGAGCCCTGGGCCATCAACGGCATTGCCAACCGGGTGGCATCCATGCTTACCCAATGTACGGATTATGAAGAAAAAAGTCGCCCCGCCATTAACGGAGAAACAAAACGGGTGTTCAATGCCCTCAAAAAAATAGACGGCATTCATCCCTTTGCGCCGTCCGTCAACTATGTTTTGTGTCAATGGCGCAAAACGGACAACCTGGACCATTTGCTGGCCCATCTTCTTGAAAACGGTCTCTACCTTCGGGATTGCCGAAATTTTCCCGGGCTCGAAGACAACTACTTCCGCATCGGCATTCGAATCCCCGAAGAGAATGATCGTCTGTTGTCGCTGATGGCTTCATTTGAAAGAAAATAGAATCGGCGGCGCAATACCGCAGCCGAGGCAAAAAATCGGTACCGTTGTCAATAGCCTGGATCGCCTCATCGTGGCCTTCCTGGGGCGTTCCGCTGAAGAGCGTCGTGGCCGACCGGCGACCGCCACGGGGCGGAATGGATACGCAAAAGCAAGACCTGCGACAGGGCGTCTTTCACCACGGCACGGAAAGGCGGTCCACAACATCCCTTCTTGACAGACCCCTGGAACATAGTTCCCAACGGTCCCGGTCCGGGTCGATGGTTGTCTGGTATCGCATCTCGAAGGCGTTGTGCGCCTGCTGGCGCAGATGGATATATTCGTCCATCATCTCTTCGAGTTTTTCGACACTTTCAATCCAGTCATCCTCAATGGTGTCCGGGAGACCACCGAAAATATCGTATCGGTCTTTCATTCTGCGTGAGAGGACCTGGTACACTTTTTCGTCCTGTGTCCCATGATAGACCAGATTGAGCATATCCACGCTGCGCCTGGCCTGGCCGAAACGTTTGATACGCCCCAACCGCTGTTCCAGCCGCGATGGGTTCCAAGGCAGATCCACGTTAATGAGCGTTCCAAGGGTCTGTAGGTTCAACCCTTCACAGGCAGCGTCGGTCGCCACAACCAGCCGGATCTTCCGTTTCCTAACAGCGCCTTTGATCTCCTCGCGGTCCACCGAAGCAAAATCCTGTCCTCGGAACAACCCGCTTTTACCCGTTCCCGCGTAGACGCCCACCACTTCGTCCGTGAGAGATTCGGCCAGCGCTTCACCCAGCGAAAATGCAGTATCGTAATACTGACTGAAGATGATGCATCCGTGCTCAAGCCATGGTTTCCCTTCACTGGGATATGATGTCAGGAAGTGCTTTACCGCGTTTAGTTTCGGATCACGTGCTTCCGGACGCGACAACTCCAGCACTATGGTTCGTAGGTGTGCAGCTTCCTCATCGGTCAGCATATTCATGGCTTCTTCCAACAGCGTCGCCTGTTCTTCTTCCTCCGGAATCTCCTTGCGCAGCATTCTCTCGGCCGTTGCCCTGCCGGATGCGAAGCTGGAACAGATTCGTTGAAGGAGCAGGGTTTTCATAAAACCCGCCGTTTTGGTCCGTTTTTGCAGTGCAATGGTAAATAATTCTGCAGCCTGGTAGGCGAGATCGAACGGCAGATTTGTTAAGAGTCCCAACCCATTGAACCCTACACCCGCGTAAGCAGTGGCAGACGCCTCTGGATTGGGATGGATCTTCACGCCAACTCTCTCCAAAAGACCCGCATCTTCCAGGGTCTGTCTACGTCTGAGGACCGTATGGCAGATGATGGGGTTATTTTCCCGCAGAAAACCCGACTCCAGGGCTTGACCCACCGCCTGCTTTTCGAGAAAGCCCAGAGATCCAAAACCCAGGTCGG
Organism: Desulfatiglandales bacterium; assembly: GCA_963663335.2. GTDB lineage: Bacteria > Desulfobacterota > DSM-4660 > Desulfatiglandales > Desulfatiglandaceae > NaphS2. Next base: position 2,026,431 of record CAXXLN010000003.1, read on the forward strand.
AGTAAAAGGTCTGCTCGGGCATCCCCAATTGCAGGCGCAATGTTGTAAAAAGAGCATCCTCACCCGCAGGCGGCAATGGATTGCGCAGCCATTCCCAGGCATCTCTTTCTTCCAAAGGCGTTTCATCGCCCTTCACCTCTCCAAGTGGACCTGCCGCCCTACAAGGGCAAACCCCGCACCCAGTTCGAGCAGAAACTTTTCCACGTGGAGGAGCAACCCCGTCTCTAACGCGCGTTCGTTGACGTCGTCACGCAGATTAAGAAAGTCAAAAACATAGGGGCCTTTGGTGATTTGTTGGGCCAGATCGGATTGCGGGTGCGGCAGGGCTTCCTGGAAATTGCTCACTGCCTTGCCCTGCCGTAAATGAAGTGCGGAAGCGATTTGCAGAGCCATGACATTTCGTGACCAACCATTCTCAATGGCCTTAGCGGCATACCAGAGGCGGTCTTCCGCGGTATTCAACTTGTCCAGGAGCATGCAGTGGTGAGTCCAGGGAATTTGTGCAGCAGGCTGCTGCACAAATGAAGCGTCCGGCCATGCATGGGCAAAGGCCCGCATGTATTTCAGGTTGCGCGGTGAAAAACCCTGCTGGCCGGGGAATTCCTTTTGCAGGTCGCTTGAAAGCCGGTCTATGACTTTAGCGCCCCAGCCTTCCGTTTTCTGGCGGCTTCGGATCATCTTCCCAATGTCCCAATACAGCAAGATTAACTCACGGTTTGCGGCCAGACCGGCGCGAATTTGGGCAGCACGGATACGGGTTTTGATCTCAGATATAAAAGCTCCGTAATCGGCGGGCAGAACGGAATCTCTTTTCCCTTTCATTGCTCGCTTCTTGCCTCCGGTCTGTCGAACAACGGCATTTTAAAAAGGTCGTCTTGAACAGGACTTGGCCGACGCTTTCGCCCAACAGGCTTTTCACCATCGGACAGAGCGTGAAACAAGGCGCGCCGCCAGCCGCGCTGAGTGTCATCCGGCAGCCCCGCTTCAGCCACGGTCATGGCGAAGAGCCACCAGCGCTCTTCCGGACGCAGGGCCTCCCATTTGCTGCAGATAACCGGCAATTGTTCAGAGTTTGCGGTCTCAGCGGCCCAAGCCAGCACACATAACTCCTTACCCAGCAATCTATCCACTAGATTGGCGCCAGCATGCCATCGGCCTACCCGCACCTTGACCGCCTTGAGCCGGTCGTTGAACTCGCGGCGGGCAGCATCGGCGATGGCGGACCAGACCGGACGATTGAGTACGACCCGTTCTTCCTCCCTGGGAACGCCGCCTTCCTCTCCCCGGTATCCATAGTCTTCAATAATCACCACTGCGTCTTTTTTAGCGGCTGGAATCAGAACGCGAAACAGGTGCGCGCCAAATCGGTCCGGGGCGCCGAAGTCGATGGTTTTGGGCTTTTCATTCATTGCTCCACATCCTCGGTCTGAAGTTCAATACCGAGCTTGCCTGCAAAATCCTTTAGGTCGTGGCCCGAGGCAAAATGCGCCTTGCGAAAAGTCATGGTAACGGGTGTATCGGGAGTGAACTTCTCCAGCACCTTTGTAAGGAGCGCTTCGACGAATGCCCCATCCACCTGGATCTCACCCACATTAACGGCAATCATCCGGTTGCCTTGCCCGACGGTCAACACGATTCCCTCGAAAGTGACGGATTTCTCCCCGGCCTGTTTTAGCCCTTCAAAGGTCTTGATCCGTGAATCGAGTTTTCGGCCGGTACGCGACACCAGGCGGCCGGGTTTCACCTCATCAATCTGAACACCCTTCTTCCCTTTGGCCTGAAAACGAAATTCCGCCTTGGCCTCGACATTCTCAGCCTCTGCAAAAGCTCGCAACAGGACTTCGCCGTCTCCGATGGCAATGGGATCGCTGTACACCGTGCCGTCGCGCGGTTCACTGCCGTCAAGGGTATAGCGAATTTCACCTCTGGGAGCGACCAAGAGCTCAACACTACGCAAGCCGTCCTTTTCCGAGAGTTTGTTGCGGAGGATGAGCCTGTTGGTCCAGGTGACCGGATCGCCGGTTTCATATTGGCCGGACGGGTCGCACACCAGGAAATTGACCCGTAGCGCCGAAGTGGTTAGAACCTGGTCATTGAGCCGGGTACTCTTTTCGCTCACCGGTGCGTCTTCGGCGAGATAGATACGGGGAGCCGGACCTGCGTGCTGTGGGTTGATACTCAACCGCACCTGGCCCGCGTCGTCAGGTCCCGATTCGGCAATGATTTGCACGGAAGTCCGTTTCTTCTTCGGTTTTTTGGTAACATACCCATTACCCAAGTCTTCCCATAACCCACGGTTGCAGGCAATGGATTTGAGGGTGTCCAGTCCTTTTGGCGGAAGCCACAACATGCCGGCCTGTTCTGCATAGCGGTCTACCACATCGGACCAGCGAGCCTCATCCAGACTTTCCGGCCAGAGCAGATCCTGAGCCTTGTCGCGGATAGCGTCGAACTCCTTTTCCACATCCAGATAAAGTTTCAGAGGATTGGCGGTCAGGGTTTTTTCGATCTGCTCCTCACCGTTGAAGGGCTTGGTGGCATCGCGGGTCATATCCAGGGGCTTTGAGGCAAGTTGGGACGGTTTGCCGGCGCGCTGGATGGGAAAGAGCACCTTGTCGAAAAGGTTGAGGATGGTGGAGTTGAAATCCTGCTCATAACCCTGTTGTTTCCGTTCCAAATCCTCCCGCTGTGGATGCCCCGTGGGGATACGGCCGTCGGCTTTTCCGGCGGCAAAAAACTGACGCGCCGCTTTTTCGACGCTGCCCATGGCCGTCTTGTCGCCGGTAAGGACACACAGGTTGTTTTTCTGGCTTAAACCATCAAAGAATTTCCGGACCTCTTCTGGCGGAATCTTGGAATCCGGACTGACCACCAGCAGCACACGCCCGCGGCGCACCCGGTCCGCCACGTCCTCAAGTCTCGGGAGCGGCAGGACGTCTTCATAACAGGTTTTGCGAACGGCCTTGAACATGCCCTTGAGACGGTGACGAATCAAATCATCAACTTGGTTCTGCGGAGCGTCATGGGCCAGGCTCTGCAGGAGTTTGGTAAGATTCTCCTGCCGGTCGAAATAATAACGGCCTTCCGGTGTATGGTGGACATACCAGGCGATTTTTTCAAGCTCATCAAAGGCCCCGAGGAATTCCGACGGCTCGCGAAGAGGTGAGATCAGACATTCCACCATCTCTTCCCGGGTGAGCCCCTTGACCGCGTTGACGGCCGTTGACAGGCTGGCGGAGAGAAGCAGCGCCCCGATCTGGGTGGCCGCTTCCTTTCCCGTGGAAAGATCAATGACTTGGGCGTGGGCGGATTGCTGCCCATCCCATAGATCCTTGGCAATCACATCCCGCATCCCGGAAATCTCGGTCAACTTGTCGCGGACATCCGTGATAGACAGATCGAAATGTTGAGGGCCCACAAGAAAGACGTCATTGGCATCTCGCGCCCACACGGATTTCAGCAACCGCGACACCAGCTCGATGAGGCCCCGAGTCTGCTTGAACTGCTCATTCTCCTTAAAAAGCGCTATGACATTCTTGAGTCGCGGATGAAAGGGGTAAGTCGCTTCTATCTCGTCGGCAATCGCCTCGGCCCCACGAGCAACCGTCTTCGATTTAGCGGCTTCTTCCAGCTTTCGGCCGAATACCGCCGCAACATCCTCGATTTCCGCTTTATCGGGGAGCGACTTGAATAGACGTTTGCGCAGGATATCGTATATCTCGTTGGCAGCAAGGTCCACGGGCGTGATGCTGCGCTCCTGACGACCCAACTCGGCGCGTGCGTCCTCAAGGGCACGGTGGATGAGTTTCGCCCCGGTATCGTAGGCTGCCGAAAGATCCGAGACCACCACGCATACATTCTTTTTTTTGCCGGCGGCTGTCAGCAGGTTGGCAAAGGCGCGGGTCGCAATGTCGGCCACCGTGCCGTTCCCTACCTTCTGGGTGTCAAGATAGTGGAAATAGGGAGGCATTTCGTCAAGCAGGATGAGGATAGGTTGATCATCCCCAAAAAGAGCGAGCCAGTCTTTTTCATCCGGCGCCTTGGGGCCGCCGGTCCAGAAGGGCCTGAACCGATCCCCTTTCTTAAGCTGATATGCGATCTCACCCCAGAAAAAATGATCGGGACTGTTTCGTCCATTGAAGGCAGCAATGCCGGCACTGGCGAAGGCTTCTGCATGGGGAATCCCGCCGCAGTATGTCTTTCGAAGTTCCGAATTCCTCGCCAGCAAACCAAATCCCACCAGAAGATGGGTCTTCCCACCTCCCATGGCCTGTTTCAGATGAAAGATAGCCTGGGAGGATTCTCCGGCCAGACGAGCAAGCCCTTCACTGATGAGATCCTGCATTCCCTGGGTGATGTAAGTTTTCCCGAAGAACGCTTTGCCGTCCCCCTCAGTGGTTATTAATTCGTCAAGTTGTTCAATCTGATCGCTGAGTTTAATCGACAGTGCATTTGGCTGTAGTTCACAGGCATCTTTGACTGTTTTCATGAGATTCTAGCTCCATCAGCGTGCGTTTATTCTCTTCTACGATCGGAAGACTCACCGGCTCTTCTGCTTTTTGCCCTCACATTGATCTCATATTTGTGAATTTGATTTATCGGAGTTTTTTTTGGATGAAAAAGTATGGTTATGTATCTAACGGAAATGAGGGATGATGTCAATTGATGCATGAGGAAATCCGCACGTGTCCGGCCATATGGGGTTCTGGGACACGTGCTGGTTTTCGACCGGGAGGGGTTGGATTTTACCGGCTAAAATAATCGTCCCTCGCTTTCTTGATCTGAAGGAGATTTTCAAGGGGGGACGGCGGTGCAATGCCGCAACCGGGGCACAAGAAGTCGGTGCCGTTATCTAGGGCCTGGATCGCCTCATCGTAGACTTCCCGGGGCGTTCCGCTGAAGATGGTCGTGGCCGTTGCCACATTCCCAAAGACCTTCACGCCCTTTTTGTGTGCGATTTCAACCGCCGCTTTCATATTGGCCTTTTCTTCGATGCTGATCCCGGCAACACCCGTATCGCACATCATCTCGATGACGCCGTCTGAATTACCGCAGACATGGAGAACGACGGGGCCTTTTGCTCTGTCGACCACTTTCCTCAAAGCGGGCTGCGCCATTTTTTCGAAAAATTTGGGTCTGATGAGCGCGGGTCCCGCCGTGGGCTCCGCAAAAACATAATAGTCGGCGCCATTGTCAAAAGCGAAGTTAACAGCCGCCACGGCGGCCTCAGTACTCACTTCCAGCACTTTGTTCACCATATCCGGGTTCTTGTAAATCCACTTCATGAACTGTTCCGTTCCCACCAGGTTAGCCGCACAGGTGAAGGGTCCTTCTGTTTCACCGAAAATAATCAGGTCATCCCCCACTTTTTCCCGGAGCAGGCGAAAGTGCTCCTTGAACATGGGAAATCTGCCCCTTTCCAGAAAATCCGAAGGAAAATCCAGATCCTCAATACCATCCGCGTAAGGATGTCCCTGGATGGAGTACTGGATGTCTTTCCGGGGAGTTCCCAGCTTACAACCCAATGCTTCGCTCAATCCCACGATATCCCATCCCATGGCCTTAACCCACTCAAAACCGGCGTATTTGTGCGCCGCATAGGACAGCTCGGTCATGGCCACGGGATCGGTGTCCGCCAGGGGCCGTGCATATCCGCATTGATCCATGAGCGCCACAACCGCGTAAGTGGTGGTGCTTCCCGCGGGAGTCATATCCACGTCTTTTCCGTTCAGCCGATTCCAGAACCGCTCCTTCAAACCCATTGATGCCATTTTACACCTCCTTCACCTTCATCCCGATCCTTAGACCGAAAGGTGCTGTTTAATAATATCCCCATCCGCCAGGAGTTCCTCCGAGGTGGCCGTGCCGTTGATCAACCCCTTGATTCCCATGAGATAATGGCGCGATGCCACCTTCAAAGCCATGCGGTAATTCTGCTCCACCAGAAGGAGCGTCAGCCCTTCCTGCACACAGACCACCAATATGGGCTGTATGACCTCATACACCAGAAGGGGCGCAAGTCCCTGACTGGGCTCGTCCAGGAGCATTAAAATGGGATTCCCCATGAGCGCCCGGCCGATGGCCAACATCTGCTGTTCCCCGCCGCTCAACGTTGAACCGTCCTGTCTGCCTCTGACTTTAAGCACCGGAAAATGCCCATAGATTTTGTCAATGTTCCAGACATCGCCCGGTGCTTCAGGTTTTTCCGCCAACTTGAGATTTTCTTCAACACTGAGTCCGGGAAAAATGTGCCGTTCGGCGGGGACATAACCGATACCGCGTCGGACCACCCGATGGGGCGGCCAGCGGGTGGTCTCCCGACCGTCAATCAGTATCTTTCCGGAACGGGCGGGGGTGAGCCCCATAATGGACCGCAGGGTCGTGGTCTTGCCGACGCCGTTTCTCCCCAGAATGGAGACCGCTTCCAGCCGGTTGATGTGCATGGAGAGACCCTGGATGATATGGCTTCGCCCGTAATAGGTCTGGAGGTCTTCTATTTCAAGGATCCTGTCCGATTTTTGATCACGCGTCCCCAAGATAAGCCTCCTTCACCGCCTGGTTGTTCTGAATCTCTTCCGGAGATCCTTCCGCAATGATGGTCCCCTGATGCAGAACCGTGATCTCATCGGAAATGGTCATCACCACATCCATGTCATGCTCCACCAGGGCAACGGAAATTTTCTCGCTGAGGCCTTTGATCAGCTGGGCGATATGCTCTGTTTCCGCCGGAGACATACCGGCCGTGGGTTCATCCAGAAATAAAATTTTCGGCTCGCTGGCCAGCGCCATGGCCACCTCCAGCAACCGCTGGTCACCGTGGGCCAAATTGCTGGAAGGCACATGGGCTTTATCTTTGAGATCGAGCCGTTCCAGAATCTCCCAGGTTTCCCCATTGACCTTTTTCAAACTCCCTTTCTTGGAAAAAATCCTGAAGGATCCGCCCCGTTTCATCTGTTTTGATATGCGAACATTTTCGAATACGGTGAGACCCATGAAGATACTGGTAATCTGGAAAGTACGGCATATGCCCAAGGCGGTGAGTCGATGGGCGGGCTGGCTCGTGATATCTTTTCCCTGGAACATAATGGCACCGGAACTGGCGGGCAGGCGCCCTGTGATAACATTGATCAGGGTGGTTTTACCGGCGCCGTTGGGTCCGATAATGGACTTGAGGCGCTTTTCCTTGAATGAAATATTCACCGCATTGGTGGCCAAAACACCCCCGAAATGCCGATGAAGCTCTTCCGTATGCAGGATTACGCGCTGCGTCATGAAATGGTCTACTCCTTTCTGAACCGAAACAGATAATCCCCGAGGCCTACAAAGCCTCTCGGCAAGAACAGCACCAGCAAAATCACCACCAGGCCCACAAAAAGCTCCCAGTGTTCGGTCATGGTACTGATATAATCCTGCATGAGAATGAAGATACCCGCCCCCACAATAGGACCCCAGAGTGTCCCCATCCCCCCCAGCAGAACCATCATGAGGACTCCCGCGCCGGCGAAGGCATGCATGGTGGTGGGCCCCACATACCCCCGGTAAAGGATATAGAGCCACCCACTGACGGCGGCCAGGATACAGGCAAAGACCCAACCGAGGAGTTTATATTTGCGGACATTGATCCCCACGAAAGCGGCCCGGTCTTCATTCTCCCGAATGGCTTCCAAAACGGATCCGAAAGGGGAATGGATGACGCGCCAGGTCACCACAAGGCAGATCAGTACAATGGCAAGGGTCAGCAGATACATGACGGTGGGGTCCCCCGAGTTTCCGAGAACCCATCCCCCCACATGCACATCCGGATGGGGAACCCCCATCAATCCGTCATCGCCTCCCGTCACATCGTACCATTTCCAGGCCACCGTAAAAAACATCATACCGAAAGCCAGGGTCAGAAGGGCAAACGCAAGCCCCCCGGTTCTGACTTGAACCCAACCCACCGGAACGGCGATCAGGGTCGTTCCCGCAACCCCCACCAACAGCGCCAACCAGATGGATGAGGGCGCCATATGAATCAGAAACAATCCCACCATATAGGCGCCGATCCCCAGGTAGGCATTGTGCATGAAGGAAAGTAGCCCGGTATATCCCAAGAGAACATCCAAACTCATGGCCAGCAGTCCGTAGATCATCATTTCGTTGACCAGGCTAATATAGAAACGGTTTGTGAAGACAAAGGGAAAGAGGGCCAGGCAGACCACGACGATTAAAAGGGCAATAATCCGCACAGCCGACCCCGCCTGATGTTCCACATGAGCACCATTTATTTCTTTCATCTTACTCAAACCTTCCTTCTCCGAGAATCCCACGGGGCATAAAAGCGAGAATCACCGCCATCATCATGTAAACGATCACCATGGCCAGATCCGTGACAAAAAACTCGGCCAGGGTCTGGACCACACCGATCAAGAGCGCCGCCACCACCGCTCCCCTCAGGCTTCCCAAGCCGCCTATGACAATAACCACAAAGGAGCTGAGGAGCATTTCATGGCCCATGATGGGATCAATGGTATAAAGTGGTCCCGCGATGACCCCCGCAATGCCGGCCAGAACACACCCCAGAGCAAAGGCGCCCATGTGGACATAGGTCATGTTAATGCCCAGGCAGGAGACCATTTCAGGGATATGACTGGCGGCCCTTAAAATCAGACCGATCTTGGTTTTTCCCAAAAAAAGCATCAGTCCCGCCATGGCCGCCGCCGTAATGAGAAGGGTCATGAGTCTGAAGACCGGGTAGTGGCTTCCCAAAATGGGAAGGGTTCCCCGCATGAAAGCTGGAAGTTCGATGAAACGGGGCTCATTTCCCCAGAAATACTTGATCATGCCGTCGAGGAAAAACATGAGTCCGTAAGTGAGGATCAAGGTATAGACGATGGATCGTTTTCGCATGGGCGCAATAACGGTCCGTTCAATGATGAGGCCTATAATGGCGATAATGATGGGTGCAATAAGGAGCGCAACGAAAAAGTTGAGCCCCACGGATACCAGGGTATAACCTGCATACGCACCCAGGGCATATAAAGACCCGTGGGCCAGATTCATAACCCGGCTTAAACCGTAGATGATGTTTAGCCCGATGGCCACAATCAGAAACACACCGGACAGGACAAGGCTGTTCAACGCGATGTCCACGGAAGTGGCAAGGACGCTCATGGTAACCCCTCGAAAACCGGGTTGGCGGTTTACAGTTGCCGGTTCACGGTTCAGAAAGACTGCGAACCGTAAACCGACGACCGTTAACTTTGCAGTGGCGTAACGGTTTGACGGGAAAAAAGGTTTCCCGTCAAAAACGAAAGTCTCTCTATTCCGGAGGTCCCAGTTCTTTGGCACTAAAGGTATGGATCACCTTCATGAAGATTTTCGCGCCATAAGGATTACCCGGTGCACGGGTGGTTTCCGTGAGCACCGCGTCATTGCGCATGCAGTTGTCCTTGGCGGAGATGCGGACCACACCGTAAGGACCGTCAAAGCTGATTCCTCGAAGGGCATCGGCAATTTTTTGGGGATCCGTGGAACCGGCCTTCTCAATCCCGTTAAACAGGTTCATGGCGCCCACGTAGCTGTGGCATGCGGCATCTGAGGGAATGGTTTTAAATCTTTCCCAGAATTTTCCTTCCCAGGCATCGGATTTGGGAGTATTCACGTCCCAGCACCAGTCGGAGGCACCGAAGATACCGATACACGCGTCACCGCCTGCTTCCAGTTCCACGGGCCCGGGTGCCGCACCGGATACGATCCGGGCGTATTTCTGGATACCGAAATCCGATGCCTGCTTTGCAAAAACAGGGATCACATTGGTAATCAGGGCAATATAGATCCCGTCAGCGCCGGAGGCCTTGATTTTGCTGATGTAGGAAGACCAGTCTTTGGTGGCAATAGGGGCCTTGTCGAAATCCTCGTTGTAAACCTTGATGCCGTTTTCCTTGGCCAGTTTGATAAACCGTTTTGCGGCGTCATGGCCCCAGGCATAATCGTGGACCAGCACATAATAGGTCCTCTTCTTTAAGTCCGGTGTTGCCAGAATCCCTTTGACATTCCCCACGGCGGTCTGGTCGTTAGCCAACTGACCGCTTCGAAATACCAGGGGGTTGAGACCGTAAAATTCGGTGGTCATGACATGGGTGGAGAGAAACGGGACATTGAGTTTATCGATATTCTTGGCTATTGCCAGGCCGACGCCACTTGAAAAAACACCGATGAGGGCCTTGCAGTCATCCTTGAACACCAGTTTTTCCGCCTTGCTTACGGCGACGGGCGGTTTGACACGGGTATCCTCCACGATGAGATTAATGGGACGTCCCAGGATGGTCTTTTTTTCTTCGGCAGCCATCTGGATGCCCATTTTCATTTCTTCACCACCCTGTGCCACAATACCTGAGAGGGGAACAAGCACACCGATATTAATCGGTTTTTCAGCCATTGCATTCATTGGGAATACAAACAATATGCCTGCCAATACGCATAAAAAAGACATTCGGTACCACTTTTTCATATTCTCCTCCTTCTTAAGACCCAAGACTCCGGTTTTTGTCAGAAACATCACGAACCGATCTTTTCTATCACCTCCTTTATTCCTCGATCACCTGATCCATCAATTCAACCAGATCCACCAGCTCCATATGGCTGTTGATCCGCTTTGCACCTTCATTCAAATTGTAATGGCAGAAAGGACAAATGGAGACCATTTTCTCCGCCCCTGTCCGCATCCCTTCTTCAATCCGTTTAGAAGCATTTTTTGCGGACCAGTCCCCATATCCGGTCATCACGCCGCCGCCTCCTCCGCAGCAGTAGGAGTTATCCCGAATCCGTTCCATTTCCGTAAATTCCACGCCGGGGATGGCCTGAAGGAGTTCCCTGGGGATGTCATAGAGGCACTCCTCCTCGCTCATCCCCACATAAGCCCCTTTCCACAGTTTTGATCCGTCCTCATCCACCTCGAATTTGTTCAAATGCCTTCCGGTGTGGCAGGGATCATGGTAGGTCACCTTCAGGGGCAATTCTCTCGTAAACTTCAGTTCCCCTCTTTTGAAGAGATCATACAGGAAGTCCGTGGTGTGAATGACTTTAATGCCCTCCATCATCTTGTCATAATCCGAGCTGAGGATATAATCCTTTTTGATGGCCCGGTAGCAACCGGCGCACGACGTGACGATGGTGTTGACCCCTTTTTCTTTGTGGAGCTGATGAAAGGTTTCCAGGTTCGCTTCCGCAACGCGTTTAAATTCCCCCGCATCGCCGATGCGCATGGCCGTTGAACCACAGCAGATTTCATTTTCCCCCAGGATACCGAAATCAAGCCCCAGCTTCTGGAAGATGGAGGCCGTCGCCGTGGGAACGCCTCTGGCGGGGAGATTGAAAGCGCCGGTACATCCCACGTAGTAGAGGATGTCAGCGGGTTCTTTATTAATATTTTTGATGGGTTTCTTGGCTTTTTTGAAGGGGCGCGTCCAGTCGGTACGAACCCTCCTGGGTCCCTGGTAGGGGTTGTTGTAGGCGCTGAGGGACTGCACGATCTTCTTCTGAGAAGGCATGGGCCCCGCGCCGTCTTCAACCGCTTTTCGCCTCATGGCTTCGATAATTTCCGGTATGAAAGGCTTGTGGTCCAGTTCGCACTGGTTCTGACACCCCCCGCACACGGTGCATTTGTAGATGGCATCCAGGAAACTCTCCGTCCACTCCAGCTGTCCATCCAGAATCCCCCGGGCAAAAGCGATTTTACCCTTCGAAGCCATCATGCCGTCAAAACCGAACTCAACGCCGGCGGGACAGATTTCTCCAAACTGTGGGGGCGGGCCGAATTTATAGGCTGTCTTGCAGTTGCCGCAGGCCGTACATCGCCAAATTTTGTCTTCCAAATCTTCAAGGGTGGATATATCCCATTCCATACTGACCTCCTTGCGTGTAGAACTGTCATATGCCCAGTTTACCTGGATTCATAATATCATTGGGATCCAGCATTTGCTTCACCCGTTTTAACAGCGACAGGTATCCGGGGTGCGCCCGTTTATTGATTTCTTCAGCAAAATCAACGGGCGGTTTGTAAGGGATTCCGCCTGCATCCAGATCGACTTTCAGACATTCCACAATGGCTTTTCTGGCATTTTCCGTTGCCTCCGGACTTTTCTTATTGAAGGGGATCATCGCCCTCAGCATTCCATAGTGAACCCCTCGGTAATTGGTAACCCTTACGGAAGGGGAAAGGTCATGATCAATCAGAATCTTTTTCCATTCGTTGTATACGGGTGCCCATTTGTTCACGGGGGTGAAGGTACCGGGCCATGAAATTCCGCCACCGGCCATTTTGGTGTAGTTCTTGGTGGATCCCACAATCTGGCTGGGCAGCTGGGTTCTTGCCTTCAGGGCCTCCTCGGGGTATTCCGCATACTTGATGGACGTTCCCTTTTTCTGCTCTTCCGCCAGCACATTCTGCCAGATCTCTTCTCGGGCCTCCTTCTCTTTTTCCGTCCAGGAAAAGGTCGTCCCGAAACAGAACCATTCGGGCGCCCCGTCGGGTTTGGGAATGTAGGGAGACGGTATGGGGACCTGGGCCAGCCACCAGGAAACCGCCGTTAAATCATCGCAAATCTCGTAATTGCCCAGGTTGAACACGTACGAAACCATATCCTCGATATCCCGGGTTGATACGGTAAATACTTTCAAAACCGGTGGAATGGGGTGCACCCGCAGGCCGATCTTCGTTACCACCCCGCTGGTTCCCAGCCACCCCTTGAAAAGCCCGTCCAACTGCGGAAGGGGGAGAACGCTGTGCCAGGAATCTTCCTGAATGGCACAGGAACCGACCCGCACCAGTTCACCGGTCGGGAGCACCACCTCCATGCTGGTAATCTCTTCGCTGTTCAGTCCGTAACGCCCACTCAGCCCACCGATGCCGTGGCTGATGGCGCAAGAGGAAGAGCAGGCGGAAGGCGGCCCCACCGGCCAGCTCCATCTAAGGTTGTGTTTGTACAACTCCGTGGCGAATTGCGCGTGTGATACCCCGGGCTCGATGACGGCGTAATGGGATTCCGTATCAATACGGATGATTTTGTTCATGCGCTTTAAGTCCAGCAGAATGCCGCCCCGCTCCGGAATGCACAAGCCACCGATGTTGGTTCCCGCGGTATAGGGGATAACCGGAATTTTCTCCCGGTTGGCAAACTTCATGATCCCCTGGATCTGTTCAACCGTTGTGGCCATGACCACATAATCCGGCAGTTTCGGTTTAACGAAGGAAAGATCGTAGGAATAGGCGTAACGGATATGCTTTTCCGCAGTGGCATTCTCCTTTCCAACAATCGAAACCAGTTCGTTCAGGATTAAATCTTCACCGTTCGCAACCATTCTACACCCTCCCTAATTGTATTAAGCGTGAGCCATTGGCAATGCGTTCGTCTTTCCGTGACTATTTGGAATCGGCCGGCATGGAAGAAATGGTTCCGTCCCACGTATCCACCTTGCCGCACGTTTCCGTATCTTCCGGAAACCACGTGGTGGTCACGTTTTTCTGCTCCGTAAAAAAGCGGACCCCATCCATCCCCATCACATGGAGATCACCAAAAAAAGAATTCTTGTGGCCGGTAAAGCCAAAGATTCCCAGCGGAACCGGAATCCCCACATTGATTCCGACCATTCCGGCATCGGTTCTTTTGGAAAATTCCCGGGCATAGTGGCCGTTCTGTGTGTAAATCACGGAACCATTGGCAAAACGGCTAGCGTTCATAATGGCAAGGCCTTCCTCAAAGTCCTTCACCCGTTTGACACACAAAACCGGTCCAAAAATCTCCTCACGACCCACGGACATCTCTTCCGTCACATGATCAAAGATAGATGGTGCCAGGTAAAATCCGTTTTCATATCCTGGAACAACCGGATTTCTACCATCCACAACCAGTTCGGCGCCTTCATCCAATCCGGTCTGAATCCAGTCGGTCACAAACTTCAGATGGCCCGCGTTCATAATGGGTCCCATGCCGGTTTCCGGATCATAGGCAGGTCCCAGATTCAATTCCTTCACAAATTTCTTTAACAATCCGATAAGCTCATCGGCAATGCAATCCTCCACCACAATGACCGGACAAGCCATACATCTGGCGCCTGCGCACCCGCAATAGGCATTGATAATTCCTCTGGCGGTCCGTTCCAGTTTGCAGTCTCTCAGTACCAAGGCATGATTCTTGGCTTCAGTCAGTGCCTGGACTCTCTTGCCGTTAGCCGCGGCCGTAGCGTAAATATGTCGTCCCACTTTGGTGGAACCCACAAAGGATACCCCTTTGACATCGGGATGTTTCAGGAGAATCTCCGCCTCATTTCGGCTAGTGGTAACGAGATTGATGACGCCGTCCGGGAGGCCTGCTTCCTGCCACAGCTCCAGGAGCCGCATGGAAGACTGGGGAACAAAACTGGCCGCCTTAAGAACGATGGTGTTTCCCGTGGCAATACAAAGGGGCGTCATCCAGCCGTGGGGAATCATGGCCGGAAAATTCCAGGGTGCAATACCGGCAAAGACACCCAAAGGGTGGTTGTACATGACCGTATCATAACCCGCGCTCACATTCATTCCCGAAACCCCTTTCAAAAGATGAGGAATTCCGCAGGCAAACTCAACCACCTCGTTAACCTTTAAAACGTCCCCCATGGACTCCCGCCAGTTCTTTCCCTCTTCTTTGCACAAGAGATATGTCAGCTCATCCAAATGCTTATCCACAAGGGCCTTCATGCGGTAAAGCACCTGAACACGCTTTGCGGCGGGCGTCTCGGACCACTCTGGAAAAGCCGCTTTGCCCGCCGCAATTGCCGATTCCACCTCTTCCTCGGTGCAGCAAGGCGCTTTTGCAATGATCTCTCCGGTGGAAGGGTTGTAGCAATCCATGTATTTTTCGGTTTTGGACTCCAGCCATTTGCCGCCAACACAATATTTCAATTTTTTGGGTTCTTCTGACATCTTTTTCTCCTTATATGGTTAGAGTAGCACAGGGCCTATTCATGGCCGAGCCTAATCACTGCCATCCCCGCCCACGAAAAGGCAGAGGTTTCCTGATCCTATTTTTTTAACGAAAGCCCCTTCTTCATGGAGGCAGGGGTCGGTATTACGCACCACACGGGCCGTTTTGTTCAGCCCCATTTGAAGGTCGCTCAAGGAAATATTCCGCCTCAGATCATTTGGGTCAAAGCAAACGCTGCCATCTGCTTTGCACATGGCCTCTCCCACACGCAAAAGATCCTCCGTCATGGCGATGCCCGCCGCCACTGCATCCCTCTGAATCAGGCATTCCAGAATAATTTGATGCGCTTCACGGACTTCCGCGTAAAACTCAGATCCCAAATTGAGACGCCCTTTGATATCTTCAAGAAGATTATCAATAAAATCGATAAGCAAGGTCAGCAATGTGTTTCCGGCCATCCTGGCAAGGTAACGATGAAACCCGATTTCCTTGGACAGTTCGAACCCACCGGATTCGATGGTTTCCCCGATAATATTTTTCAATTTAAGAACATCTTCATCGGTTATTTTGGCAACGGCAACCTGTGCAACGGTCGGCTCAATCAAATAGCGAAGCATTGTGATTTCACGGATGGAGACGGGCTGAAAGTGAATAAAGTTGATGAGACTGTGAATGGTCGTCTT
This sequence comes from Desulfatiglandales bacterium, assembly GCA_963663335.2. Classification (GTDB taxonomy): domain Bacteria; phylum Desulfobacterota; class DSM-4660; order Desulfatiglandales; family Desulfatiglandaceae; genus NaphS2. The sequence continues at coordinate 2,042,056 of CAXXLN010000003.1, forward strand.
CATGCCCACCTTCGCCACAAAAGCGCCGCCGGCCGTCCCTTTTCGAATTTCGATCAGCCCGATCACCTCGAGAACCCTGAGGGCTTCCCGCATGGTGGCCTTACTGACCTCAAACTGCGTCATCAATTCTTTTTCTGAAGCGAGTTTGTCCCCCGGCTTGAGCTGTCCGGAAAGGATGGCATCTCGAATCTGAGCGATGATTCTATCGGAGACTTTTTCAGATTTATTGGCGGTTTTAAACATAAATGGCGACCATCTACAGAAACGGATTTTCTTTTCACACATGAATACAATAAAGGAAAAGATTGTGTCAAGGAAAATATTATAATGTTTATAAACTTTTTTATATTATAAATATTATAAAATATTGTTTGACTTTCTTCGGCCCCCCATATATGAATAGATGTCAAAATTGAATAGGTGGCGTATGCTGTACGCCTTAATTCAGTTTATTAAAAAAAACATTATTTTCGTCAGGGAGGGATCTTTCTATGGGAATACAGATTGACGCGCTAAAATGTATCGCCTGCATGGCCTGTGAACTGGCCTGCGGATATCATCGGGACGACGCCTTCGCCCTTCTTTCATCTTGTATCGTACCGTATCGGGGACGTGAGAAGAAAAATTATGTGGGTGTCATTTTAAAAGAAGAGGACAGCCTGATAGCGGCCCGCCCCGAAGGTGTTGAGATCAACCGAATCGGTGAAGAGCAGGATCCCGAGAAAGAAGCAGACGCCTCCGCAAAACCGATGCTGCTTCGGGAATCCTGCGATCTCTGTGACGATATGGACGAGGGTCCGCTCTGCATTGCATTTTGTCCCACAAATGCTATTTCCATGGCCTAAACAACGGAGAAAGGAGATACATTAATGGAATATCTGGCATCCGATAAAATCGCCATTGTTGACCTGGCTACCCGTGACATTTCGGAAGATGAACTGGACGAGGATCTCGTACTGGACAAGATCGGCGGGGCCGCTATCACGAAACATCTTTACGATCAATACGAATCAGAGGATCCCATTGTCCTGGGAACCGGCTTGCTGACCGGAACCCTTGTCCCGGGCGCATGCCTGGGCGTCATGACCGCCAAAAGCCCTTCCACCGGAAAGGTCTCCCATGTTCCATTAAACCTCGATGCGGGCATGGAGTTGAAATATTCCGGGTTTGATTATCTGGTTATCAAGGGGAAAGCGGATAAACCCGTCTATCTCTGGGTTCATGACGGCATTCTGGACATCAATGACGCGGATGATCTCTGGGGAAAAGATACCTGGACCGCGACGGATCACATTCGCAGTGAAATGGGGGACGACCTGATCCAGGTGCTGAGCATCGGAGAGGCCGGTGAGAAGGGTTCCGACCTGGCGCAGATCGGTATCAATTACTGGCAAAGCCCCGATCGCCTCGGTTTCGGCAAATTGTTCGGCGCCAAAAATCTTAAGCTTGTCGCCATTCGAGGAATGGGGCTTTTGGAAATATCCGAGCCCGAAGCATTTGTGGAAGACTGCGCGGAACTGATTGCCGCCATTCGCTCCAACCCTGCCAGCGAAAAACAAGGGATTGCGGCTGCGGCGGCAGCGCTGGGGGAAGCGGATTTAAGTGATTGGCTAGGCCCCCTGACGCACCGCCACATGGCCTGCTTTAACACACCCGTGGCCACCAACACCTTTATTTTTACGGATGAAGACCCGGCCCTTTTGAAAGAAAGCACTGTCCCAGAGCCCGGATTTCTGCTCACCGACATATTCCCGCTGGTCGCTTTAAAAAATGCAGGGCTTTCCGCAAAAGACGCCGGAAGTGTTCTCAAAGCCTGTGCCAAATACGGCATTGACGCGGCCGCGGTGGCTGAACTGAGCGCAAAATCCGGGCTCACCACCCCTGCGGAAATCGAAAAGACCTTTCCGGATCTCAAAGGCCCTGTTGAAAGCACCGGCAAAAGCATTTTCAGTCCTTGGGCCGCCATGGGCCAGGCCATGAACGAAAACTGGGAACGGCGACAGGCGGTCGCTTACATTCTGGGTCTTCACCCCATATGGTTTCAAACGGCCACCGAACTCACGGAAGAAAAACTCCTGGACCTGGCCGGACTCGGTACGGAGATGGAATTCACCTTAGATACATTGAATGAGGTGATAGAGGATATTCTGGCTTAATAACTTCGGAAACCAAAAACGCAAATCCTCTCTAAACGTGCTTCGCTAAAAAACAGGGAAGATGGAATCCAGGCGTCAGGAAACAGACTTCAGAATTCCGAAAATCGGGATCTACACAGGCCAAGGGGCTTCCCATTCGTGGCTCTGGTTCGTTGAGGTCTTTGAGCGCCTGAGATTTTATGACCTCAGCTTTTTGACGGAAACCGATGTCGCGGAAGATGCCCTTAATAAGGTGGATGTTTTGGCCGTATCCGGCGGCGACACCTTTGCCATCGCGAAGGCCCTGGGGCCGGTGGGTGCAACCCGGCTCAAAACATTTATCACGCGAGGCGGCCTTTATCTGGGGTCCTGTGCGGGTGCGTACCTGCCGCTTAATTCCTCCAAGGAACACTTGAATCACTTCAATTTTGTTCCGGCAAAGATCGCCAATCTGACCAAAACCCTTCCTGAAGCCCATGGCTTGAAAGAAAAATTCTGCACCTGTTATGGGTGCTCCTTTATATTTCATGCGGTGAGAGAAGCGGTTGAAATCACCACCAGCGGCACGTCCCCTTTTGGAATCCCATCAACTTTCACCGCCCCCCTCTACGGGGGACCGCCCATGACCGTCGAAAACCCGGCAACGGTTCTGGCCATCTACACGGGCTTCACCGACAAGACCCTGTTTCTGGTGGATCGAAGGTTGGCGGAAAAGACCCTTTTGGGAAACGCAGCCGTCGTTCGGGAAAAAATGGGACATGGACATCTGTATCTGTTCGGCCCGCATTTTGAGCATCCCCATTTTTTAACGGCCAATCGCTTTTTAGTCAATGCCATGATGCACGATCTGCCCTCTCAGCGTGTGCCGTTCACAAGCCCTGAAGATGAAACGGAAATCCTTGAGGGTTCCCTGAAAAAAGAATTCATCAGGGATTTGAAACGGGAATTGAGCAATTCGAGGATCGTGGCGGCCGGACTTGAAATGGTCCCACTCAAATGGACCATCGGCAACAAAGTCTACGAGACCGGTAAAATTCGTGTTTTTCTGGAATCCCTGTGGCAGCGCATCAGGGCCCTTGAAAAAGGGCCATTTATTTTGGTGCAAAAAGGTCAGGATGACTTTCTAGTCCAGACGGCTGTGCACGTCACTCAAAACATCAGAAACATCAAAAAAGGGTGGGACCAAAAAACAGATACCCTTAGCTCCGCCACAACCCTTTTTGCTCTTTTAAACAAAACCAGCGCACTATTTTTGGAAATTTACTTCAGCAGCAAACTTTTTCATGCCGACTCCGCCAAAGCAGCGCATGCTGCGACGGCCGGGTCATTTCGGGAAAATCGAATATGAACACCTACAGGGTCGAATCAAGAAAATGGTTGTTCGGGCAAAAACCTTTCAGGGTAAGGCACCTCTTTTACCTGACGCTTTTTGCGGCCCTGCTGGGCCCTCAATTCGCGAATGCCGCCATCACACCCGATGATCAACCGAAATGGTTTGTGAACATGCGTTCTTTCGCCCAGTCCGCCCATGGCACGTTTTCCTGCGAAAAATGTCATGGGGACATGAAACAGGGTGGAAAGATGCATCCCGATTCAGAAAATCCCGCTTTCCTAAAGAACAATGCCGTTCGGCAGTACGATTACCAGCATTGCGAATCGTGCCACAAGCCGTCATACAAACAATACCTTCAAGGGGCTCATGCCAAGGCGCTGTTGAAAGAACAGTCCGATCCCGCCTCTACAGGCAAACTTCCCGACAGCAAAAAGGCCCCCACTTGCGGCAACTGCCATTCGAGCCATTACGTGAAAGGACATCTTTCCCGTGTTGAAATCGGACGACAAATGGTTTCCGTTTGCGGCGCCTGCCACCCGGCCCAGGCGGCCACCTATCTGGACAACTATCACGGCAAAGCCGCCGTCAATCTGGGGAATAAAAAAGCGGCGTTCTGCACCGACTGCCATGGCGCGCACCAATGCCTCTCCCTCAAAGACAAAAAAGAAGCCCTGGCCGCCTGCAAGAGGTGCCACCCAGAGGCGATTGCAAGTTTTGCTCAGGTGATCATCCATCCCACGATTCAGGATCTGCCTGAAGAGGACCCTCAGAAAAGAGCCCATATAACCCTCATCAGGGTGGTTACCCTACTGATGAGCATTCTGGTGATCCTGGTGGTGGGCTTCTTTTATGGCCACAGTTTTGTCTGGCTACTGAGGGAGCTTCACGAAAAATTGAGGAGACATAAATGAGCACCCTGGAAAAAACATCTCCGGAAACGGTTGTCCGCTTCTCGCCCCTTCAACGGCTGCTGCACCTGGCAGTGATGATCGGGTTTACCGGACTTGCACTGACCGGTTTTTCCCTGAAGTTCAGCGATCAATGGTGGGCACAGGGCTTCGCCTGGCTGGTGGGGGGTGCGGCACATCTGGCCTGGCTGCACCGTTTCTTTGCGGTCATCACATACGGTTGCGTTCTGGCGCACATTATCTGGCTTTTCTATTTCAAACTGGTGCTCAAAGGCGACATCAAGGGCCCCCAGTCCCTGTTTCCAAGAGTCCAGGACGTCAAAGACATGTTTCAGCACATCGGGTATTTTTTTGCCAAACGAAATATCCCCCGCTTCAACCGCTTTACCTATTGGGAAAAATTTGACTATCTGGCACTTTTCCTGGGCATGAACACCATGGGACTCACAGGGCTGTTTCTCTGGTTTCCGGTTTTTTTCACCTCTTTTCTGCCGGGCTATTTCATCAATCTGGCCCAGGTGCTTCACCTGTACGAAGCCATACTGGCGGTGGCACTGAAATTTGTGGTTCACATTTTGACGACCCACCTGAGGCCGGAAACATTTCCCGTCGATAAAAGCATCTTTACCGGGAAAACCACTCGGGAAAGGATGATGCGTGAACATCCCGGGGAATTGGAGAGCCTTTGATATCGGGGAATGCGGATTACGGAATAGGTACCAACATCATGTCAAAAGAAGACAGGGATAACATGGGACAACGAGGGTTTGAACGGTTCATTAAAAGAATATTTTATCTGAGCATTTGTCTGGTATCACTCTTTCTGGCATGCCCGGTAAATGCCGGTGAAACCGACCCCATGATGCCGCCCCAATTGGAAGGAAAAGCGCGGGATTGCCTGGACTGCCATCGGTATCCCAATGTGGAGACCAATTCCGGCGCCTTTGCTTCCCAAACCTTCTGTCTGGAGTGCCACCAGAAGAAGTCCTGCACCAAAACCGTCGGCAAGGAACCCGTATCCCTCAAAGTTGACCCCCAGAATATCCGCAAAGGACGGCACGCCTTTGTGGCATGTATTTCCTGCCACACGGACGTGGCCCAATCCCCTCACCAGTCTACCGCAGGGGCAACCTGCACAGGATGCCATCCCTTTCACAATGGCGCCGGTGAAATCCATTCACCCCACCTGAGGGTCAGCTGTCAGGCCTGTCACAGTGTTTCGAAATTTGTTTATCTGGACCCAAATACCAATGAGGTTCGCCTGGCCCATGCCAATGCCGGTAAAATGCCCATCGGCCTGACGGATCATGACCTTCAGGACACAAATCGGGCCGATTTCTGCGAGCGCTGCCACACAAAAGAGAATAAAGTTGGCGCATCGAACGCCGTTCTTCCAGCCAAGAGCTTCATTTGCATCATGTGCCACAATGTTTCCGTGACCATGGGAGGTCATCTCTTCTGGGCGGCATTTTTGGTACTCATTATGGGAATTCTGCTCACCCTTCACTTCTGGTTTCAGGGAAGCGTTCAGGGTGAAGAAAAGTCGATGCACCGCAAGATCAAACTGGCCTCCGAATCCATCTGGAGCACCCTCTTTTCAGAGGATTTCTTTACCCTTCTGAAAACCTTTTTCCTGGATGTGATCCTGCAGCGGCGGCTACTGCAGGAAAGTGTGAAACGATGGTTCATTCACTCCCTCATATTTCTGCCCATTCTGTTTCGTTTCCTGTTGAGCGTGTTTACCTTTTTTGTCTCCCGCATCGGGCCTGAAAGTTCCCTGGCGATCACCCTTATTGACAAAAACAGCGGTTTCACGGCCTTTACAAACGATCTGTGCGGCATTCTCATTCTGATGGGCATCGTGCTTTCCGTTATTCAGAGAGTGATCATCAAGCCCCCCCATGTCATTGCGGAAACCAAAGACAACCTGGCGCTGCTCATCATCGGGGCTCTGGTTCTTCTGGGGTTTCTGGCGGAAGGGGTGCGAATGCTGATGACACAAGTTCCCTGTGAAGCGGGCCTCTATTCCTTCATCGGATACCCCATTTCCAGACTGCTTTCCTTCTTACCCCTTCAGTGGACCGCCATCTATCCGTACCTCTGGTGGTCACACGCCGCTTCGGGGGCCATTCTTGTGGCCTATTTGCCTTTTGGCAAAATGAGACATATCTTTAATACGCCCCTTACATTGCTTTTGAATTATAAAATGAAATGAGACGGACAGTCTCACCTAAGGAAGAAAATGGCGGAAAACGAATCAAAAGAGATTGAAGAAAAACCCAAAGCGGAAAACGAAGCCGTTTCACCCGCTCATAAAGAAGAGAACATCCCCGCAAAACCAGAGCCGGAGGCGACCGCTCCAAAACCGGAAACAGCTCCCGTTGCAGAGGTTGGGGAACCCCCTTCGCCGTCCAAGGAAGAAAAGGTCCGTGACATTCTTGTGAGCAACCTGGACATGCGCCGGCTCATCGAACTGGATGCCTGCACCCGTTGCGGCGAATGTCTTACCTGGTGTCCGGTTTATGACCAGGATGCCAAGGAGAGCATTATTCCCAGGGCCAAGGTAACGGATTTTTTAAATATTATCCGCTCACAACAGGGTCTGATCGGACGCATGGTCCGGAGTGAAAAAGGTCCCGGCGCTCTTAAAAAGCTCATCGCAACGGTTTTCGGCTACCGAGACGTCACCGATGCACAGGTACAGGATTTTGTTCGCAACCTTTACGAATGCTCCACCTGCGGACAATGTCATATCGTCTGCCCGGCCAAGATTGATACCGTCAATCTGTGGGAAGATATCCGGCGGCTGATTGTCCAAGCGGACTACGGCCCTCTGGAGACCCAGAAAGCCCTGGTCAAAAGCGTCAAGAGTTACGATAACCCCTGGCAACAGCCCAGGGCCGGACGGGCCAAATGGGCCCGACGGGCCAAGAAGGAAGGGCTCATCGCGGATCTACCCAAAGAGATGCAAGATACGGGCGGCAAGGTCCTGTTGTTTCTGGGATGCACCGCAGCCTATGACATCAACGTCAAACAGGTGGCGGTCAGCACCATCAATATCCTTGAAACCCTGGGCATCGATTACGGCATCTTCGGAAAAGACGAAAAATGCTGCGGCAGTGTCATGCTTCGCATGGGAGATTCCGAATTTGAACGAATCGCCGGCGATAATATCAAGATGTTCAATGACGCGGGTTTTGAAACCCTCATCTCGTCCTGTTCCGGTTGTTTTAAAACCATCAAGGAAGACTATCCCAAGGTGGGCAAGCTGAATTTTGAGGTACTTCACACCGTCGAATTTCTGCGCCGGCTCCATGAACAGGGAAAGCTGAAGTTCAAGACTCCGGTGGAAAAGAAGGTCACCTACCATGATCCCTGCCACCTGGGCCGGGCATCGGGAGTGTACGACGATCCCCGGTACATCATGGAGGCCATTCCGGGTCTTGAACTCATTGAAATGCCTCGCAACCGTGAGTATTCCCGCTGCTGCGGCGCCGGGGGCGGGCTTAAATCGGGATATCCCGACATTCAGAACAAAATGGCCCAGCGCCGCATTCGGGAAGCCGAAGAAACCGGCGCTCAGGAACTGGTATCCGCCTGCCCGTTCTGCTATCAGGGGTTGCAGGTGGGGATCACCGCTACCAACTCCCCTTTGGTGATGCGCGATATCAGTTTTCTGGTGGAAGCAAGTCTGCAGGATGAAACGGTTGATGAGCCCAAAAAAGAGGGAAAGGTCAGAAAGACCCGGAAAACCCGTGAGCCGAAAACCGAAACGCCCGGGGACGCGGAAACCTCGGAACCGGAGTCTTGAAATCGACGTGGGGAGATGGAAATGTCTTGTGTAAATTCAAGGCGAAAACTCCGATTCCAGTATTCGCCAATCTTATCCACCCAAATAGGCTCTTTTAACGATCTCGCTGTTTTTCAGTTCGTCTTTGGTCCCACCTTCCTGAATGATTTTTCCCAAATGGAGCACATATCCCCTGTCCGCCAATTTCAACGCCAAAGGAACATTTTGTTCCACCAAAATAACCCCCACACCCAGAGAATTGATCTTTCTGATAACCGGTGCCAACTCATCCACAATGATGGGAGCGAGCCCAAGAGATGGTTCGTCCATGAGAAGCAGTTTGGGTTTTCCCATGAGTGCCCTGCCGATGGCAAGCATCTGCTGCTCTCCACCGCTGAGCGTCCCCGCTCTTTGAACCCTCCGCTCTTTCAGCCGGGGAAATTGCTCGAATACGCTCTCCATGTCCTTTGCAATCGCAGCCTTGTCTTTGCGGAGGTACGCGCCCAGCTTCAGGTTTGAAAAGACGGTCAGATCAGGAAAAAGCCTTCTCCCTTCAGGAACATGAATCAGGCCCCGTTTCACGATATCATGGATATGCATTCCGTCAATTCTGTGTTCCCTGAACCGGATTTCGCCGGAACTAAGCGGATGGAGGCCTGACAGGGCTTTCAAAATGGTGCTTTTCCCGGCGCCGTTGCTTCCGATAATGGCTACCAGCGAGCCCTCGGGCACCTGAATGGAAACGCTGTCCACGGCCATCGCCTTTGCGTAATGCACTGTTATATTCTTTGTTTCAAGCAGCATATTCACCACCGAAGTAGGCTCGAATAACTTCAGGATTGGCCCTAATTTCTTCGGGTATTCCTTCGGCGATCTTTCTGCCGTAATTGATTACCACGATATGGTTGCACAGTCCCATGACAATCGAGACATTATGTTCAACCAACAGGATGGTCGTACCCTGTTCATGCACTTTTTTGATGGCGTTGAGCGCCAGGTCCGTCTCCTCCCGGCTCATTCCGCCGATGGGCTCGTCAAGGAGAAGAAATTTGGGCTTGATGGCAAGGGAGGCAGCCAGATCAAGGACCTTTTGATGACCGTGGGACAGGTTTCCGGCAAGCTCGTCTCTTACTTTTTCCAGGCCGACGAATTTCATGTTTTCTTCAGCCAACTCCTGCACCTTTGCTTCTCTGTCACGATATTTACGTGTTTTGAGCAAAGAGCCCCAAAAACTTCTGTCCGCGGAGAGATAGTAGGATGCCACGATGTTTTCGAAAGTCGTGAACTCACCGAAAAAGGGCGTGATCTGAAAGGTCCGGCCCATGCCCATTCTCGCATGGTGGTGCGGTTTTTTATCCGTAACGTTTACACCGTCGAAAATGATGCTTCCCTTTGAAGGACGTAGAAAGCCGCTGATGAGATTGATTAAGGTCGTTTTACCCGCCCCGTTAGGCCCTATGAGACCCACTATTTGGCCTTTTTTTATGGAAAGATCGACCTCACTGACCGCCGTAAGCCCTCCGAAGTTCTTGGTTAATGATTTGGTCTGAAGCAACATAACGGGTCCATCCCCTGCCTTTTCAGTGTTGTTTTCGAATCCTGGATCTGATTTGAGCCGGAAGGCTGATCATGCCCTCCGGTATGAAGAACACAACGGCGATGAGTGCGGCAGCCTGAAAGAAAGGGGCATAACCCTGAAATCCCCCCATAACGTAGGGAATCAGATAAAGAATCGCCGTACCGATGATGGGTCCCGCAAAGTTTCCTTTCCCGCCTGCAAGCAGGTAAACCACCAGCAGGATGCTGGGCATCATTCCGAAAGTGGCCGGCGCAATAAACCCCGCATAATGGGCATATCCGGCGCCGGCAATCCCTCCGAAAAAGGATCCGATGGTGATGGCCAGTATCCTGATGCCCGCTTCATTGATGCCCCTGCTGGATGCCGCCAGGTAAGATTGGGATACGCTCTTAAAGGTCAGTCCGATGCGGGAATTTTCGATGCGGTACAGGATCAGAAGCGAAACGACGGTCAGGATCAGGAAAAAATAGTAGTAGGGCACCTTACTGTAGCCGAACAATTTTGGAATCCCGTAAAGGCCTGTATAGCTTCCGGTGAGTTTCGGCGCCAGGCCCACGGAGCTTGTCACCATGATTCCGAAAAAAAGACTGGCCATGGAAAAGTAGATGGCGCGAAGTCTGGAGAAAGGGAAACCGATTCCGGCGCCGATGAGCGCCGCGGCCACCCCCCCGAGGGGAATGGTGATCCAGGGGGTCAGTGACAGATTTTTCGCCAAGATGGCAGAGGTATAAGCGCCAATGGCCATAAAGGCAGCATGTCCTAAGGACATTTGCCCCGAGATGTATATGGTGCGAAGACTGCTGGTGAGGATAATAAAGATAAACGTCAGCAGGGCCAAATGAAGATAGTAGTTCCCCACGAACAAAGGTCCGAGAAATAGAAGCAGGAGCAGTCCCCCGATACAGGCCATCTTGATTAGTTTATCCGTCATTAAAATTTCCTTGCGACAGAGTTATTTGCTTATTATTATGCTTCCTGCCCGAAAAAACCCTGTGGTCTGATAACGAGTATCAAAACAACCAGGGCCAGGCCCAGAGGGTCCGAAACAACGTTCGGGAGAAAATAGGGTCCCAGCGCATCCAACGCCCCCATGGCCAGCCCGCCGGCCCAGACACCACCGATACTGCCGATTCCCGCAAGAATGATGACGCCGATCACCTTCACCAACATGGTGTCCCCTATGGAGACATGCAGCACCAGCACCGAACCCACCAGACCGCCGGCAAGCCCGGCAAGTCCGCATCCCATGGCACAAACAAAACCGGAAATACGGTCCGTATTAATTCCCATCAACGCCGCCCCGTCAGGATCCTGGGCTATTGCAAGCATCGCCTGCCCAAAACGGGTCTTCTTTACAAACAACATCAGCACCGCCAGCAGGATACAGGCGATCAAAAGCACCATCAGCCTATCGGCTCCGAACGTGACGGAACCAAGATGAATGTTGCCGGGAACGAGAGGCGGCATGCTTTTGCCATGAGGACCTACGGTCAAGTCCGCCCCCGTCTTGAGTATAATCACAAGGGCGATGGCCATGATGGTCGCTTTTTCGAAATCCTTTCGGAACGGACGAAAGCAGAATTTTTCAAGCACAAGCCCGAACAGCCCGGTTGCAACCATCGTAAGCGGGAGCGCCACCCACGGCCCCAGCCCCACCGGGATCCATAAGCAGTAGCACACAAAGCCTCCGATCATATAGATGGCACCATGAGCGAAATTCATGATCCGCATGACGCTGAACACCAGTGCGAAACCCAGCGCCACCAGGACATAGATCGACGACACCATCAGCACGTTGATGACATGTGACATCACTTCTGAAAGCAAGGTTTCTTCTCCCTAATTGTACTTCAGGTCATTTCCAAGACTGAAGGGAAATGACCTGAAGGAATTAACGGGTCATCCATAGATGAAGGAAGTTCCTACCCTATGGGGTCTCGGCCTCAACCCATTTCACGAAAACGGGTTTCCCGCCCTTGGCGACAAAAATGGCCTGTTGCGTGCTCACGGCGGCTTTGATGCCCAATGATTTTTCTCCGGATATGAAGGCCGGTCCGAAAAGTGTTTTCAGATTTTTCGCGTCTTTGTGAAGATATTCTGCCACCTTGACAGGATCCAGGCTTTGGGCGCCCTCGATGGCCTGGCACAATATCCACATGTTGTTCCAGCCCCACGCCAACCAGGCATTGTTGTTGCCGCTTTCTTTGACATATTTAAGGAAATCCTTTTTGAAAACAGGCTTCATGTCAGGACTTGCCATCTCCCAGGAGGCTGCAGCATACCCTTCTGTCAGCTCAGGCCCGGAAACCGCGATAACTTCAGAAACAATTTCAGAATCCGTGGAAAAGATGGGGCCTTTGAAACCAAGACCTTTAAGAGCCTTTATTTGGGCACCCACATGATACGCCCAGGCATCGGTACACACGTACGCGTCGGGATGGGTGGCCAACGCCTTTTTTGCAAAAGGCGTAAAGTCCACGGTCTCTCCGGGCCATTCACCACAAAAGACGACTGTTAACCCCAGATCGTTGGCAATGGGTTCCAGATGTTTTCTGCGGTTTTCCCCTCCTCCGTCTCCGGGGCTCGAAAGGGCCAGTTTCTTCACGTTGGGGTAATTTTCCTTAATATACGCGAACATGGCACGCGCACCCTGCATATTGCTGTTCATAAAAAACGTCAGGGGAAATTTCTCGCCGGATTCATCCGGTGTGGCGCAAGTGTAGTTTGAAAGCCTCATTACGCCGGCAGGCTCGGTGATGGAGCTGGCTGCCGTATTCATGACAGGGTTAACGCCACCGATAATAAACTTGACGCCCTCTTTCTCCACCAGTTTCGTGACGGCTCCCGCCATGCCCTCGGGAGCACTTTTCGCATCTTCCGTTATAAGCTCGATCTTATAATTGACACCCTTTACGGTGATGCCGCCTTTGTCGTTGATCCACTTTGCGGCCAGCTTCGCGCCGTCGTTGGTGGGTTGCTCACCGGCCGCCATCCATCCGGTGAGGGAATCAACCGCACCGATCTTTAAGACTTTGGATTCCGCCGCAAAGCCTGACTGAACCGAAACTCCGAAAACCATGAAAAACAGTCCCAATAACATATGCGATATTCGTTTCATTCCATTATCCTCCTTACGAATAAGTTTCCAGCCTAAATTCAGGCGTGAGTTGGACAAACTCTATCCCCCGTGAATCGACTGCATAATATTGAAGCACATCCCTTCCCGGACGGTTTCATCCGCTTTTAAGATCCTGCCGTTTTGGATAACCACCGCACCCAATCCTTCGGAAATCCCCAACGTCGACAATATGTCCTTTGCCAAAGCCCCCTTGGGGAGTTCCACATCAAAGCCCTTGTGATGCTGATAATCCTTAAAGCGTTCTCTTAACGTCCCATACAGAAACACCGTGACTTTCATAATCGAAGTCCTTCAAAAACCGGAATTTCTCTAGATTCACTTGAAAAAATTTAAAGTACTGTCCAAGTCTTCGTCGGAGATATCAAAAACCGTGTTATGGGGGGGGAGCGGCTCTTTATAGAAAAACGCCGGCAACCGGTCATCTTCCTTGGTAAATCCCGCTCGACGATTAAAATCGAGCTCGGCCGTGAGCACGCGGATTCCCAAAGCACCCACATCTTCCGGACCCAATTGAGACCCGGTTTTAGCGTTAATGGCCTTGAGAAGCGCCTCGGCCCCCTCGCCTTCCGTCAGGGCCACCGCGGCCATGAAACACATCCCCGTGCAATCTATGGCAGCAACACCGATCTGGATGTTCCGGGAGGTCTCCACCTGCCCCTCCGTCTTCAAGGGGTCAAGGATCTGCATCAAATACTCTCCCACAAGATTTCCGGCCGTGTGGTCAGCGCCCATGGGACATGTGGCATAGGTGACCCCGTTCCCTTTCATGGCCCTTGGATCATAGGCGGCAATGCTTTGTCCCTTAACGGCCGGCACACGCGGATTTCCGAAATGCTTTCCGACGGCCACGGGTCCGCTTCCCAGTATTCTTCCGAAGGGTGTGCCCTGGGCAATTTCTTCGACCATGTCGATAATCGCCTGCCCATCACCGAAATTCCCGTGGCCCGAATCCATGGCCACTGCCACGGCTACCCCGGTATTCATGGTGTCAACACCAATGTCGTCGCAAAGAAAGTCCAACCGGGCAATGATGTCCAGATCAGCCACGCCGGTCATCCCGCCCATGGCCCAGATGGTTTCGTATTCCAAGGAACTGGTGACATATTTCCCCTGCTCGTCCACAAACTCATTGGAACAATGTACAATACACTGAGAACAACCCATGTGACTGGGATTCCCGCCCCGTTTCTGTAGAATTTCCGCCAGGGATTCACCGCTGATTTTCTCCCAACCTTCCAGAACGCCTTTTCGAGCGTTGTAGGAAGGAAAGGCGCCCATGGAATTGACCGGCGCCACCAACCCGGCCGTACCCAGAGCCGGCATCATTCCGCCGCTCATGGGGTTGGCCTTTATGGCGTCGACAACCCCTTTGACCGCTTCCTTAAAGGCTTCCGGATCGGCAATGGCATCAGGGGTTTTTCCTCCCTGGGCCACCACCAGCGCTTTGAGTCCTTTGGATCCCATTACGGCACCCATCCCGCCTCGGCCGGCAGCACGGCAGGGACGTCCGTCCACATCCATGACCTGTATGGAAGCACTGGCCAATTCAAACTCACCCGCCGGACCGATGCAGACCACGGCCTGTTTTTCACCGTAATCCCCATGAATCTTTTCAGTCAGTGCATAGGTACGCATCCCCTTATATTCATTGGCCGATACCAGCTCCGCCTCGCCTTCCTTATCGATTTTGAGAATATAGAGCTCACCCTTCGGTGCCTTCCCTTCGACCACTATTGCGGTAATCCCCAGCCGGCCCAGATCGGCCGCCACCGTTCCGCCGGCATTGCTTTCCTTGATGCCACCTGTCAAAGGGCTTTTTCCGCCGATGGAAACCCGGCTGGTATTGACCAGTGATGTGCCGCTCAAGAGACCGGGAGCGATAATCAGTTTGTTTTCCGGCCCCAAAGGGTTACAGGTTGGCGGAACTTCGCTATTGATGAAAACGGAAGTCAAACCCCTGCCGCCCAATCCCACATATTCGGGGGGAACCGCCCCTACCCGAATACTCTTTTGTGTCATATCGACCCATATAAATTTCATATTCGTCTCCTCCTTTTCTTCGACTGCTCTTCATTCCGCTGCCATCAACTTTATATGGGTGCGGCGGATTTATCCCCTCACGTACGCAGGACCGGTTTGATAACACGCCCCTTTTCCATATCCTCCACCGCCTTTTCGATGTCCGCAAAAGGGTAGAAAGTGATCATTTTGTCGAAGGGAAAACGTCCCTGCCGGTAGAGTTCGATCAGTTTGGGAATGAAAAGATCGGGAATGGCATCCCCTTCGATGATGCCTCGGACCGTCCGCCCGTTCATGATCTTGTCCATATCCAGGGCCACCTCAGTACCGGGGGGAACCACGCCCAGCAGCCCGCAGACACCCAAGAGCGGCAGACAGTCCACCGCCTGGCGCAGCACCGCGGGATTCCCCACGCATTCCAGGGAAAACTCGGGGCCGCCGCCCGTAATCTCCAGGATGGCTTCCACCGCATCCACCTCGGTGCCGTTGATGGTATGAGTTGCTCCAAACTCCTTGGCCTTTTCCAGTCTCTCCTTATGGATATCCACTGCGATGATCGTGGTGCAGCCGCAGACCTTGGCCGCCATCACCGCACTGATGCCCACGGGGCCGATTCCGAACACGGCAATGGCACTCCCCGGTTTGGGGCGGAGAGAATTCATCACCGCTCCGGCGCCGGTCATGATACCGCACCCCAGGGGGCCCAGTATCTCCAGGGGAACGTCCTCGGGCACCTTCACCACGTTTTGTTCGTCGGCCAGGGCCAATTCCGCAAAAGAAGACTGGCCGAAAAAATTGCCGTGGATCACCTGGTCGCCTTTTTTTAAAGTGGTGCTCCCGTCCGGGCGGCCGCCCCCGAAGTTGAGCGGCAAAAAGTTTTCGCAGTAGGGGTCCTTTCCCGATTTACACGATGGACAGGTTCCGCAGCATGTCCAGCTCAGAGCCACGTGATCCCCCGGCGCCACCTTGGTCACCCGCGGCCCCACCTTTTCCACCACACCGGCCCCTTCGTGGCCGAAAACGCTGGGAAGCGGGACCGGAATGTGTTGGTCCCGCCCGGCCAGATCCGTGTGGCAGATCCCCGTCGCCACGATGCGCACCAGCACCTCCGTGTCACGGGGGTCTTCGATGGTCAACGTCTCAATATTGAATTTTCCCGATGGTTCATAAATTACCGCGCCTTGCATTTCCATTTTCTATCTCCTTTGCCTCCATTTCGGTTAATTCATTCTTTCCGGCTCAAAAAGGGATTATCACAGGGGCTGCTTCTCTTCCGGGTAGAAGGTAACGGAGAGTTTCCGGATCAAAGCGCCCGCGGGGGTATTGGCGATGGCCCCGTCTTCGCCGATGGCGAAGAATTTTCCCGTCTCCTTCATCTGATCCCAGTTGTGGAAAAACACGGTGGACACCGGCAGACCGAACTCACACCAGGAGAAAATATACTGGTTCACGTCGAATTTGTAGGTGATGTGCAGTTCCACATCCGATTCCCCCTTCAGCGGCCCCACAACACAATGCCAGGCATACCGTTCCCCGTTGAGATAAATATGCTCGAAACATTGGTTGGGATTGTAGGTATAAAGGGCCCTGAGTCCGATCAGGTCACGGGTCGGCGCCGGCTTCATGCCCGTTGGCGGGATGGACGGATCGCCCAGCACGCCGGGGACGAAATCCTGAACCGCACGGGGTTCCTTGCCCACATCACCCTCGCGCATGAGGGTATGAATGGAGAGGACCCGGCGAGAATCGGCGTTGACGAAAAAGGTGCGGCATTCCCGGGGTGTTTGAGCGAAGGTCATATCGATATAATAGGTACTGGGAGCCACTTCAATGGCCTCATACCAATCGGTCCCCCCCTTTGAACCGCTTTTCCAGCTCACCTCGCTGGCCTTTGCGAATTGCAGATCGAAGACCTCCCCCGAATCGAGGGTCAGTTTCATTTCCTGATTCACCAGCGCATCCGTTGCGGGCAGCCGATGATAGGCCATATCCGCTGCATAATCCTCATACTTGTAATTGGTTTCACCTTCTTTTTGCGGCATTATCAGCCTCCTTCATTGTGTAATTGGCGCTGCTATATTAACGTTCCTGACAGTTTCTCAAAGACCCAGATAGGCCTTTCGAATCGATTCCTCGGAAAGAAGCTCTTTACTCTCCCCGCTGAGGACCACGCTTCCGTTTTCGATGACATACGCCCGATCGGCCACCTCCAGGGTGCTGGGCACGTTCTGTTCCACCAGGAAGACCGCAATGCTCTGATCCCTCAGACTTACGATGATTTCAAAAATCTCATCCACCATCACCGGTGCCAGACCTGAAGACGGTTCATCGATGAGGCAGAGCTTGGGAGAGGACATGAGACCGCGACCCATGGCCACCATCTGCTGTTCCCCGCCGCTCAAGGTCCCGGCCGATTGGTTTTGCCTGACCTTCAACAGAGGCAGCAACCCGTAGACCCTCTCAAGGGTTTTCTCCCTTTGCTTCCATGTGCGGTTGCAATAAGCGCCCATCTCAAGGTTCTCGAGAACGCTCATGTTGGGAAAGAGCCTTCTCCCCTCGGGGATATGGGCGATGCCCATACCAACGACGGTATGGGAGGGATGTCCCGTGATATCTCGCCCTTCAAAGGAAACGCTCCCCGAGGCAGGACGTAGAAGACCCGAGATGGTCTTCAAAAGAGTTGATTTCCCCGCACCGTTGGATCCCACCAAAGCCACAATTTCAGATGCCGCGACGTTTATGGACACGCGGAAAAGGGCCTGGGATTTACCGTAAAAGGTTTCGAGATGCTTAACTTCCAGCATTGGCCTTTGCTCCAAAATAGACTTCGATAACCGTTTTGTCGGCGGATACCTGACTTGGCGTCCCCTCCGCAATCTTTGCGCCGTGATGCAGCACCATGATGCGTTCACAAACGGTCATGATGGCCTTCATCACGTGTTCGATCATGATGACGGTAACGCCGCGGCCCTGAATTTTCCGGACCAACGCCATGGCCTTGGCCACCTCTGTAGGATTCAGCCCTTCCATCATTTCATCCAACAGCAGCAGATCCGGCTGTGTCGCCAGGGCCCGGGCCACTTCCAACCGCTTCTGCCTCCCCAGGGTCAACTCTTTGGCCAACATCTCCCCACCTACGGGCAATTCCACGAATTCCAATAATTCCGCGGCCTCTTCCTCAGCCACCGAACGGCTGATCCGGTGCTCACGCCCGAAAGCGGCAGCCAGCAAAACATTGTCCAAAAGGTTCATGTTGCCGAAAAGCTTCACCACCTGGAAGGTTCTTGCCAGACCCATTCTGCAGATGCGGTATGGCTTCAATCCGGTGATCTCCCGTCCTTTGAATAGGATGCTCCCGGTTTGGGGTTTAAGGGCGGCGGAAATCAAATTGAAGAGGGTCGTCTTACCGGCGCCGTTGGGGCCGATCAAACCGAAAATTTCCCCTTGTTCCACGCTGAAATCCACATTGGACACGGCGGTGAGTCCCCCGAACCTTATGGTGAGGCGGCTCCCTTCAAGTATTGGCATGATTTTTCTCCCGAATCCGTATCCGAATCTTCTGCACCAAACCCAGGAGCCCCTCCGGCATGTACAAAATGGAAACCACCATAATAGCTCCGAAAATGAGCATGTAATAATAGGGGAAGCGGGTAATGAGGAATTGTTCCAGATAGGTAAAAATGGCCGCGCCGATGATGGGGCCGAACAAGGGGCGCATACCCCCAAAAATGGCCATGAGAACCGGCATGAAACAGATGAGCGGATTGAAAGCGATTTTCGGATCGATATAGGTCCATCGCGTCGCCATGACGGCTCCCGCCGCCCCCATGAAAAAGGCGCTCACGGCATAGGTGATAATCTTGAGTGCCGTTACGTGAACACCCGAATGGGCGGCCGCTTCCTCGTTTTCCCCGATGCTTTGAAGGGCCAGACCGTAGGTGGAGCGTCTGACGAAAAAGACGATCAACACCAGCGACACCAGAATTCCGAGCATGGTATAGAAGACGGTTAGATTCCCCATGGGCGGCACCACCCTGCCGGTGGTGCCGGACACGGTCACTTCCCACCACAAAATAAAATTAAGCATCAGTTCGACGAGCCCGAAGGTGAACATGACGAAGTAGATCCCCTTCAGTCTCAGGGTTATGGCTCCCACCAGGAGGGCGAGGCAGGAACTGGCCAGCGCCCCCAGCAAAACCACCAGGGGAAAAGGGAGAACCAGCCCGAATATGGCCGATGTGTAGATGCCGGCGCCGAAAAAGGCGGCTGAAGCCAGTGAAATGTAACCGGTGGGGCCTGAGAAGAAAGTCCAGCTCACCGCAATGATCATGTACATCAGAATACTGATCATCAAGATGACCGTATAGGCCCCCGCATAAAGGGGCGCAGCCGCGACCAGTGCCAGAAGCAGCAACACCGCAACCCAAGCCGGAGCATTCCCATTGGTTGTCTTCCCGATTCCCATATTCCTATTTCCCCAAAATGCCCGAAGGTTTTACCAGCAGCAGAATCATGAAGATGACATAATACGCCACCAGGGCGAGGCCCGGTTCCACATGGGTGACGATACTCCCCACCAGCCCCAGCAGCAGGCCGCCGAGCAGGCTTCCGGGAATGCTGCCAAGTCCCCCCAGGACAATGACAATCAGTGCGATCATGGTGTATTCCAGCCCCATGGTCGGTTG
Source organism: Desulfatiglandales bacterium (assembly GCA_963663335.2). Lineage (GTDB taxonomy): Bacteria > Desulfobacterota > DSM-4660 > Desulfatiglandales > Desulfatiglandaceae > NaphS2. Next base: position 2,061,644 of record CAXXLN010000003.1, read on the forward strand.
GATATTGTAACTCATGCTGATCAGCGCCCCGCCGAAACCCGCCATCAAAGCGCCGAATCCGAAACAGAGGGCCAACACCCGATTGATCTGAACCCCCATGAGCCCGGCGGTTTCCGGATCCTGGGCCGCGGCACGGATGGCCTTTCCCAACCGGGTCTTGGATAAAAAAAGATAAAAAACCAGACAGATTACCAGGGCAAAAAGAAGGGTCACCAGCCGGTTGGCCGAAAACTTTGCGCCCCATAAGCTGACCGGAAAAGCCAGAAAAGAGTACCCCTTGATATCGGCGCCCCAACTCAAAATGGCCACATTCTGAATGATAAAAAGAAGACCGAAACAGGCCAGCATGGAGTTCCCTTCAAAGGCTCCCGGGTTTTCAGCGGAAACCCTCAACCGGGTAAAGAGAGTCCGGTATAGAAGGAAGCCCACCCCAAAGAGGATCAACCCGGAAATGAGTAACGCAACCAGAGGGTTGATCCCGAAGGTGGTAAACAGAAACCAGGTGAGGAAGGCCCCCAGCATGATGAATTCCCCGTGAGCAATGTTGAGCACCCGGGCAACCCCGTACTGGAGGCTCAGCCCCACCGCCGTTACGGCATAGATGCCGCCCAGCAGAAGACCGGAAATAATGATATCCAGAAAAATTACCATTTTAGCTCAGATTATTTTTTCTTGGGCCACGGGGGTTTTGGATATTCCGGCGGTGCCGTGCGTTTGTCCCCCACGTCGATGACCTCGAAAATCCCCTTTTGCCACTGTCCGATCTCACCGGGATGATTGACGAAAAATCGGTCTTTGTCATACCAGTAGGGTCCGAGGGCTGTATCGAATTTCTCCGTGGCCATGATATCCCGAATCTTTTTCTGATCCAGGGTTCCCGCCTTCTCGATGGCTTTCTGGAAATGTTGTAGCGAAGCCCAATAGTAGAGACCACCCCAGTAGTCGGGTTCTTCCCCGAACTTGGCCACAAACTTGTCCACCAGTTCCTTGGCGCCGGGAGAGGTTTTGGCGTTCCATGCGCCGCCGCCCATGACACCTTCAACGGCCGGACCGAAAGTCCCTTTGAAGAGGGGAGGAGAAAATGGAAGGACGGTCATGAAAAATGCATTAAAATTGATACCCAACTCTATGGCCTGGCTGGTCACCAACATACCGCCGTCGGGATAGCAGGCGACCACGAAGGCATCCACATTCAGGGACTTGGCTTCCTTAAGAAGGGGAGACAAGTCCTTTGTCCCCGGGGGATAGTTTTTGTTCATTTTGACTTCGAGGCCCTTCTTTTTGAAAACCGGGACCATCTCATTGCCGTACTCCACCCCATGAAGATCTCCGCGAGAAATCACGGCCACCGATTTGACCCCCACTTCCTTGAAAATATCGGCCAGGGCCGGCGCCTGGGTATCGGAACAATTGAGGACCTGGAAAAAGTAGGGGAGGCTCAGTTCTTTCAATTTCAATGCCCCACCCGGGCCACCGATCAATATGTAGCCGTACTTGTTGGCAATGGGCGCGGCGGCAAAGAGCCATGCGGTGCCCCACGGGGGAAAAATGAAATCGACCTTATCTTCCAAGATGAGTTTTTCGATCAGATTTGTCATGGTGCCGATATCGCTCTTATCATCGTACCGGATGAGTTCAACGGGCAGTTTCTTGCCGTATTCGGCCACATATATGCCGCCGTTCTTGTTGACCTCTTCGACCCACAGCTCGTATATTTTGCCCCCTGATATGGCAACACCTCCCGCCAAAGGCCCCGAAAGGGCGAGTGCCTGTCCGATTCGAATCTTATCCTTGGCCGCCGCCTGGTCGACGCCGACCGTCCCCAAAATCAAGAAAACCGCCATCACAGGTATAAGCAGCCTGATCCATACCTTGCTTTTCATTTTGTCCCTCCGTCATTACGGGTTTACGTCCTTTTTGTGCATGATGGTCTTACAACCGCCCATCATGGTCGAGGCTCGGGGAAAATCCCCATCGCCGACAAACCGCCATGTTCAAGCTCACCTCCTTTCCAAGGAAGCGGCACTTGATGGTATCCGCTTCTGTTCTTCTGTCCGACCCGCTGCATGGCGAGGATCCCGGATCCCCGCCGGATAAAAACACTCAGGCAACCCCCCAGTCGACCACTGCGCTGCTGAGTGGGACACCCGATACGTTGACAATGGCAGAGCCTCCGTCGATCAACAAAACGGATCCCGTCATGAACGCCGAATCATCGCTGGCCAGAAAGGCACAGATTCCTGATATTTCCTCCGGCGCCGCCACCCTTTTAAGGGGCACGTTGGAGGCAATGCAGTCGAAAACCCCGTCCATGTCGGTCTTGATGACCTCGGTCAGGGGTGCGAGCGCCTCTTCGAGCATTTTCGTTCGGGTGGCGCCGGGGCACACGGCGTTACATCGGATTTTGTGGGGCCCGTAATCGAGAGCAGTCTGTTTGGTCAGGTGGTTGAGAGCGGCTTTGGACGTGCCGTAGGCGACCGTACCGGGAAGACACCGCAACCCTCCCAGGGAAGAGATGTTGATGATGGAGCCCCCGCCACCCGCCATCATATGGGGGATAGTTGCCTTCATGGTCAAGAAAGGGCCGGTCACGTTCACCTCGAGGACCGTTCGCCAAAGGGCCTCGTCCAAATCGGTTACTGTCCCCCCCGGATCGATGCCCGCATTGTTGACCAGCACATCGATCCTCCCTTCCAAATTCAGGGTGGCTGCAACCATCTCCACAACGTCCTCGTACATGGAAACATCCCCTGAACAGGTCGCAACTTTTTCAGCAGGTAATGATTGCGCCACCTTGTCCAGCATTTCCATGTGCCGGCCGGTAATGCATACCTTTGCACCCTCCTCCACAAATCGTTTTGCAATGGCTGCACCGATCCCCGTGCCCCCGCCTGTTATCAGTGCAACTTTGCCTTCCAATCTCATCTTCGCTTCTCCCTGAGCCTGTTTGGATATTCAGGTTGAAAGTTGACCAACGGACCGCTTCGGTTGGCGCCACAAAGTTGCTGGTTGTTGTAATCCTGTTTTCCGCCGAAATGTTTATGTAATAATTTAGCAGGCGGTACCTGCCATGTCTATTATACGAAAGTATAGTTTTTTTTGGGAAATTTTAGGAGCATTTTGCGCGGAGGGAATTTTCGAACATGGATAAGCGTTATGAAATATCTCCCTTCGTCTTGGATTGTGGCCCGGAAGATCGGGTTGGATTATCCATTTTGCTATTGACTCGCGAAATTTCCTCGTCTATGTTGAAAGAGTCGGCGTAGGCGATTTTTGACTATCTTATTCACTGTTTACCCTTGGAGCGCCGCCGCACCTCCTTTTTAGGTTTCACGAGTACTTTGATGATTAATTCGTTGGATCAAGGTGAACGCCATGATGCATCAGCTTCCATACCCCACATTAACCGATGTGCTGAAAGTCATCAGCCTGGCCACCGAATCTCCCGATTGTCGTCTTGTCAGACAAAAGGCTCTCGACGCTCTCTTTCATACAATTTCGGCGGAAGGAGCGGTTTTTTTCCTGCCGGATGGAAACGGATCGTATACCTATGTAATGCTCAAGAACCTGGAAAAGCGGTATAGCGAATATTACCGCACCTATTTTCACCAAATGGATCCCCTACAACTCACCAGTAAAATCAACAGCCCCTTGAACGTTCCCATGCCCCTGGAGAAATCCGTTGACTATGATCCCATTCAATCCTCGGAGTATTACGAGGATTTTCTTAAGCCCCAGAAAATCCATTACAAACTCATCATCAATCTGGTGGCCGAAAAGGAGTTGCAGGGGAGAATCGTTTTGACCCGCCCCCGAAAACTGGGCGCTTTCAGCAAACGGGAGATGGAGATCGCAAAAAACGTTTCCCCCTACCTGGCCCATGCCCTGGCGCATCACGATCTTAGAAGGGAGGTCAACCGCAAGGGAAATCTCCTCAAGTACGTTGAGGAACACTCATTGACGGGAATGGTGCTTCTGGATGAAGACCTGCATATCATTCACAAAAATCAGAAAGCGGAAGAGATCTTCCGACAATTTCGGGATTCGTCATCCGCCGATTGGGATGAGAATCCGATCTTGGATCAACTGTTGAAAGACTGCCGAGAAATGAAGGCCGGGCTGATAGAGTGTCCGGCCGGAGGCATGATGGTTCCAAAACAGCGCACGGTCAAAGGACCGAACCATACCCTGTTCTCGATCCGCTCGAAGGCCCTCGAACGGGAACCGGGCTGGGAAGACACCCGGCTTTTCATGGTCTGCATGGAGAAACTATCGCCTTTCGGCGGGGTGAACATTCGCTATCTCATGGATATGTTTCATTTGAGCAAACGGGAAACCGACGTGGTATCCCTCGTCTTCTCCGGGCTCAAAAACGGGGAGATCGCGAAGAAGCTCTTCGTCAGCGAGATTACCGTCAAGAAACATCTTCAGAATATTTATGCCAAGGTCGGGGTCAAGAGCAGAACCGCCCTCATCAACCGGATATTGACCCGATAGCATCCGCACCCCATCCACTCCAACATTGTGGTCTGCCTCTTTGAACCGCGCAAAACGCTCCTGAGATTCAAAAAAACTATACTTTCGTATAATAGACATGGCACTTCCTGCGTGCTAAATTTTTGTCCAAACATTTCAATGGGATGTTTTCATGTGATAGGACGTTATGAAGACGGAGGTATAAAATGGCCGAATTTGGATATGCTGGAAATATCTTAAGAATTGATTTGTCCAATCGTCGTATCACAAGTTTTCCCACCGCCCCGTATGCGCAGAAATTTCTAGGTGGTCGGGGCCTTGCCGCCAGGCTCTATTGGGAGATGGCTTCTCTTGAAGCAAAGGCGTTCGACCCCGAGAACTGTCTGATCTTTGCCAATGGCCCCATTACCGGTTTTACAGGGCTGGCCGGATGCAGATGGCAGGTCTGCGGCAAAGCACCCATTATGGACCCGGAAGTCTTTTCGTACGCCAATCTCGGCGAAAGGTGGGGGGCTTATCTGAAATATTCAGGGTTCGATGGTTTGATGGTGCAAGGGAAGGCGGATCGGCCGTGTTATATCTATATTGATGATGAGGGGAGCGAGATCAGGGATGCCTCATCCCTCTGGGGCAGGACGACCTTTGAAACCGTTGATCGCCTGAAAACGGAACTTGGAAAGTCCAACAGCATCCTCACCATCGGTCCGGCGGCTGAAAACCTGGTTGTTTTTGCCACATTGTTTACGGATGAAGGGGCCTCCGGTGCCAGTGGTCTGGGCAGTGTGATGGGGTCCAAGAATCTGAAAGCCATTGTGGTGGCCTCCTCCAAGAATCGGCCAAAGGCAGCCGATCCGGATACCCTGAAAGGGCTTGTCAAACGAATCTCGGCTCTCAGAAAGGATACTTGGAAAAACTGGTTGAATGACGTTCCCGGTCTGACCAAACCTCGCGCTTGTTATGGTTGCGGAATCGGCTGTTTTCGAAAATCATATGAACATGAAGGCAAACGGTTTAAATTTTTCTGCCAGGCAGTCCACGTATACTGGATGGCCGCTGAGAAATTTGGTGGGGATGATAGTATCCAAACCATATTGCAGGCGATGCGGCTATGTGACCGGTATGGCTTGGATACGACCGTGATGGGTCCGATGATTGAGTGGTTGGAGAACTGTTTTTCGCAAGGTGTCTTGAGTGAAGCTCAGACCGGTCTGCCATTGTCCAAGATCGGCAGTTTGGACTTTATCGAAGCACTTACCTCGAAAATAGCCCACCGACAAGGCTTTGGAGATCTATTGGCCCGGGGCACCCTGAAGGCCGCGGAAAAAATAGGTCAACAGGCCATGGAACTTACCCATGCCTCTATTCTCACCCGAGGGAGCGAATTAAGGGAGTATGACCCGAGGCTTGTTATCACGAACACCTTACTCTATGCCACGGAAATGAGGAGGCCCATAAACCAGGTCCATGAGCTGACCCATGCCCTTTGGATGTGGTTGAATTGGATTGGAGGTGAGGAAGGGGCGTTCCTTTCCACCGATGATTTCATGAATGTGGCCAAGAATTTCTGGGGCGGTACAGAGGCCGCCGACTTTTCTTCATATGAGGGCAAAGCACTGGCTGCCAAGAAAATTCAGGACCGCGCCTATGCCAAGGAGAGCTTGATTCTGTGTGATTTTCTGTGGCCGGTCATATGGCTTCGGTTCGCGGATGACCATTCCGGCGATCCCACCCTGGAGAGCCAGGTATTGTCCGCTATTACCGGCCGGGAAATCGATGAAACAGGCTTGAACGCCATCGGAGAAAGGATCTTTAATCTGCAACGGGCGATTCTCCTCCGGCAGGGATGGGGAGGCCGACAAGGTGACAGGTTATTGGACTACCTGCATGATGAACCACTCGATACGGTTTTTTTCGATCCTGATTGTATTGTTCCCGGCAAAGACGGTAAACCCGTTTCACGCAAAGGGCAAAATATACCGAGAAGCGATTTTGAAAACCTGAAAAGCGAATACTATCAGCTGCGGGGTTGGGATGTGGACAGCGGGCTCCTGAGAGAGTCTAAATTGAAGGAGCTGGGTCTCGCCGATATCGCAACCGATTTAAAGGCGAGAGATCTTTTGAAGTAGTTGCGGCACCACCGAGATATTCCCATCATTGTCATGGGCCATCGAAACATGCACGGGAGATCCGAAAATGCTTCCGTCAGCTTCCTCCAGCAAAGGATAGATTTTTTGCATATCATCTTTGATAATGCAATTGCCTCCGTGTTTTCTATCCGTATCGTCATGAAAAAAATGCACTTGTTACAGTGCCTGCAATATTCGATCTTGAAGTCCGCCAATTCAATAAACTTGGTCTTTACATTTTTGACATTTTCTGCGGATCTTAAGGATTTCTGAACCATGAACGAGGAATTACGGTCTTTACGGTGGGCGCCGGAAATTCCCAGGATATTAACGGTCAGACGTTCCATCCTTATTCCTTTCTTTGTTGTTTCAGCCATTTAAAGTACTTATACGTCAGGTGCATCCCTTCAACAAATGGGGTGTACTGAAAATCAAGCAATTGCGATATTTTGGAACCCGCATAAACCAGCTTCCTGTCAGGGGGGAATGGCAGGGGAAGGCCCAGACGGGCAATTTCAGCAGTGCGAATCTTGGTGGTTTGAATTTCCTTCCCTGTTATTTCTTTGAGTATTTTTACCAAATCGGTGTAAGAGATCTGTTCGGGGGAAGAGACGTTGAACGAATGATTGAAGACGTTTTCGTGGCTCATGCACCGGAAAACGATACGTGCCAAGTCCACTACCCAAACAAAGCTGAAAAGCGTCATATCCGGATCCGGAACGACCAAGGGTTCGTCTTTATGGACAAGTTCAAATAAAAAGGTTTCCCTGGGAGCATAGTTGTATTTTCCATAGATAATTGCAGGTCGAAGGATTGTGTAAGGGATACCCTTCTTCTCGCATAAATTGATTGCCATACGCTCAGCCTGCCATTTATCATATCCATAATTTGCATACTCGCCCAATTCAGGCTGTGGATGCATAAGCTTGGGCGAATCCTCATCCACGGGAAGCTTGTCGGTATCCTCATAAACCGATGTTGTACTGATAAAAATATAGTGATTCACATTGCCCTGAATGGAGTTGATGAGCTTTTGGACATGGTCCGGTTCATACGCACAGAAGTCCACAATAACGGACCAGTCTTTTATAGGGATTTCATTTTTTATGAGATCTTCATTATTTCTGTCTCCCACCAGTTCAGTGACATCGTTGAATCCCAAGGGAAGATTTCCGCGATTGAAAACAAAGACATTGTACTTTTCCTGTGTTAGAAGGCCTTCAACAAAGACCCTTCCCGCGAAATAACTACCCCCTATGATCAATATATCTTCCATGAACTAGACTCATTTTTACATGTAATAACAGGTACCTATCTCCATAATTTTGCTTCCTTTAAATTCGGGTCGCTGAGCCTTCGCTGGATCGCTGTCGCATGGTCCGCGAGGAAATCGCTGGTGGACTCACTCACGCCCTGTTTCTTAAACTCAGCGACCACAGCTGCGCTAATCTCCTCAATGACAGCGTTCTTGAGGGAATTATCGCTCGTGTCAATCACCTCGCCAATCTCTTGGTGTAAAAAGCCTCCCAGGGTGGGGAGAGTGAGAAGAGCTCGGTGTCTCCATTTGTAAAAAGGAGCGTATCTTCTGTTCAGCAGGAAAACCAGTGACATGATGTCGGCACAAAATTTGGTTTCAGCATACCGGGCGGCAAAGTGTTCTCTCCTTTTGACTGACCGCATGAAATTGTATTGACCTGCCTGTCCGCAGGTAATACATAATCCGGCAATTTTTAAAAGGCGAACATCTTCGGGATAGAATGCGAGCAGTTCATCCCGCACATGGGAAAATTCACCGAGCGGATCAAAGAATACCCTCCCGTTAACGCAGGCGGATGCTGCTTCCTCCCGGAGATAGAACCACGCTTTAAAGGACTTGGGTGCGTGGGAGGTTCCGATGAACTTTCGATAAAATTCGCCCATTTCAAACACACCGACCCTTCCTTTTCCCTGTTCGGTCTGCAATCTCTGGAAACCGAGGAACTTCTTTGGAAGTTGCTCATAGGCCGAGTGAAGTTCCGGCCCAATTTCCTGATAATCTTCCTTCGTAAGCCACAGGCAAAAACCGGGGCCCCAGTCGTGATCCCGGGATATTTCATCATCAAATCCATAACACTCGGAACCGTCTCCGACGAGCCCTGCGGCGACCCTTTCCTTATATTTGGGGAATAGTTCCTCAATCATTTTTGTCCCGAACTGGTGATAATATTCCTCTGACAGGATTAACCCTTTCATAGATTTTACCCCCAACAAAACATGACTGGGAATACAACGAAATGCCCCCTATTTCTCTTCGCAGCCGGGATTTTCCCGAAATACAAAATGACCCTGCCGGAAAAAAATTAATCAATTAAAATCAAGCACTCGAACCTCTTCCGTACCCGAATAGTCTTGCTCTTCAATCTTGTTATTCAGCTTGGCTGCTGTTCCCGCGGAGAGATATTTTTCACCACACTGCAGACAAAGGCCGGCAGGTACGTTCTTCACCACATAAAGCTGGCCCTCCAAGCGGTAATCAAAATTTCCAACTGTGATGTCTTTTATATGACCACCACAGAAAAAACATTTTTTGGTCATATTTCCCATCGGCATACTCCTAGGGTTTCTGCATGTCTGGTTCTTCCATAGGGGAAGGGTGGGCTCATAGGCAAAAAGTAAAAGCAGCAACCCGTCCATTCCAGGTGCACACATCACGTGAAGAGGCTGGGAATCATGGAATCCCAAAACCAGGAACGCTACCGCCCTGGACGGATTTCGGTGGATCTCTATGATTTCGCCTTGCTGAAGAGCGGCTTCGATTTCTGGAACAGATACTTTTTTCCCCATGATACGTCTGACAATATGCTCAGACAGCACATAATGACGGTCTTCCGCACGCTTTCTGATCCATTCCATGATTTGGGCGTCTTTTGTTGTTTTCATGAAAAGGTCTCTGATAGGAATTCCCTATTGTTCCATTAATAACAACCCGAATCAGAAAAAGTGAAATCATTGCATGAGTGCTGGTAACCACAATGTTAGGTTCGGAAAGAGTAGGACCAGCAGCACTGCACCCAGATAGATCAGCATAAAGGGAATAGTGCCCTTGATTGCAATATTCAGCGTACTTTTCAAACCCATTGCCTTTGCAACCCCATCAACGGCATAGATATTCAACCCTACAGGAGGCGTTAATAAGCCGATTTCTATGGACATTACCATGATTACCGCATACCATATGAGGGGTACATGGAGAGAAATCAAAGTTGGAAGAAAAAGGGGGAGGCAAATAAGCATGATTGATGCACCCTCAATAAACATACCCAGTATCAACATGATAAGAATTGTTCCAATGACGAAATAGAGAGGATTTGTCAGTCTGATTGTAACCTCCCTGATCATTTCCGGAAGCCCGAGTTGTGTGGCTGCATTTCCAAAGGCCATTGCTCCGCATACAATAAACAGGACCATCACGGATGAGTCCATTCCTTCCATAAAAATACCGGGGAGGTTCTTGAATTTGATGGTCTTATAAATAAAAAGACCAACGATTAGCGACCAGAAAATCCCAATGACGGCAACTTCAGTAGGAGTGGCAATACCAAGATACAGGGGGATTATAATGAAAAGAGGAATGATCAGCGCCCATATACCTTCCATTAAGGCCTGCCTACGTTCCGCCCAGGAGGCTTTTTGCGCCTTTTTGGCGTTTTTATCAAGGGCACAGGACACTATTAGGTATACGCTGAACAAGCCTACTGCGATGAAACCAGGCAAAATTCCGGAAATAAAAAGTTTGCCCACTGATTCCATCGAGATAGCACCATAGATAATCATAGCGACACTTGGAGGGATCAATATACCAAGGGCCCCCCCCGCTGCAATGGCGCCCAAACTGAGGGGTAGTCTATAGCCATATTTTGTGAGGTTTGTTAATGCGAAGGAACCCACCATAGCCGCCACCGCAACACTTGTTCCTATCATCGCAGCCAGGATTGCACAGGTGAAAATGGTAGCAACAGCGAGACCACCCGGGATATGTCTCAGAAATACGTCAAAAACCTTATAAATCTTACCTCCAATATCACTTTTTCCAAGAATGACGCCCATCAGAATAAACAGAGGGATAGCAAGTAACAAGAAGCTATTCGTTGTGCTTAACATCGTTTGAGCGACTGTTATCAAGGCACTGCTTCCAAAGGCCAAATAGAGACCAATAAGACCTCCGGCACTAAGACTCACCGCGATAGGAACTCCTGCAAACAGAAAGATTACCATCACGATTACGGACACCATCAGTGGAGCGTACATAAGCTTGTTCCTTCTTTGAGTACAGTCGGCATGGATGGGCCGATACTGTTCGTGCTACCCGCAAGTAGTCAAATGTTTATACGGGAAGCGGATATTTTCACGGCCGGTACCTTGTAGATTTTCTCACGACGGTTCGGTATTTTATCCACGCCTTGAAGATCTTCTCTGTGCACTCAATCGCAAAAAAAGTCATACCAAGAGGTAATGCCAAATTAATCAGGTATAAGGGGATGTGGAGAATGAGAGTCGTATCTCCATCTTGATACGTTTCGAGGACGAAAAGAACACCCTGCCACGATACCAAAACACTCAGCAGAATCCCGACTGCCCCTCCAAACATGTCGAGAAAGAGCCGATATTTCTCTGGCAGCTTTGAGTATATTAGATCTACCTTGATATGCCTGTTTCGCCTGTGAGCCGCGGGGATACATGCAAAGGTTATCCAGACCAAAAGGTATGAAGACAATTCGACTACATCGAAACAGCTCTCCTTACAAAAACGGGCGGTTATCTGATACATGATGACCAGAAGAATGAAGGCCAAAAGAATACGCCCGAAGCTATGGATAGAATCTGAAACTTTATTAAAATACCTCCAAAACGGGTAACGATTCATATCCAAATCCGCCTTGGAAGAACCATCATTTGGTTTCGCAAATGTTTCCTGTCCCATGCTGTCTTCTCCATTTTTTCCCGGACAGCCTATCATCCGAAAAAATTGAGGGAACGGGCATTAATAAAACCAGTCCCCCTTGCGTGAAAGCTTCTCGCAGTACTATTTTTGTTGATTTCTCTCCATCATGATCAGTTTCAACGCTTCCGGATTGTCTTTAAGGGCTCTCTCAAAAAATTCGTCAATACCCGCATACCACAATTTCAGGTCATTGCTGGTTGGATAATAGACCTCTTTCATGCAGGCCTTTGCCTTTTTGGTCGTCTCTTTTGCGATCTTGTCGGCCACTTCATAACTGTGCTGCTGGGTTTCAAGCGCGGCCTTTTTCAACACATTCTGTAGATTTCGAGGCAGACGATCGTAAAAACGCTTGTTGACAAAAATGACTTCATTAACAACCGGCATACCGGGGAGTACGCAGAAATAGGGCGCGACCTCGCTCAGCTTTCTGTCTACTGCATGTTCGAGCGAAGCGTCGGTACCATCAATTGTTCCTCTTTGAAGAGCAGTGTACAGTTCAGCGCCTGTTATAAAAGCTGATTGGGCATGACAGTATTCTTTCAGGTAAAGGGCCTGTTCAGAGCTTAACGGCCTGATAACCTTTCCCTTGAGATCCAGTGGAACATGGACAGGCGATTCGCATTCGATTCCCATAATATCTTGCGCCCAAACAACCCAACCTAAGGGCATATAGCCTTTTTTTTCCAGTTTTGTGAATAGTTCATTTCCGATGGGACTTTCGATTGCATCTATGGTTTCCTGTGTATTGTGAAACACCATGGGAGCTGTAAATATTGCAAAGGAAGGGCAAGTGCGAACAATATAAAATGAATAAATAGCGCAGGCTTCTATGGAACCGTTTTTGACGGCGCCCAGCATGTGCTTATCATCCACCAGTTGCCCTGAAGGATATAGTTTTACTGCAATTTGACCGCCTGATTCTTGTTCAACAAGGGATTTGAAATAGTCGAAATTATTTGTTGCAATGCGATGGGTTGGCGGGAGCCCATGTGCAAATCGGATAATGTACTCAGCTTTTTGACTCTCGGCAAAAACCAGAGAAGTCAGTCCAAAAGATAAGGCAAAAACAAGAATAAAACTCTTTTTAAGTAATGACATCGCAAAATCCTCTCCATTTAACGGTTAATTTAAAGAGCCGGCTTCAAAACGTCCCTTTTGGAAATTTGTTAAGCATCTTGATTCGTTAACTCCTCCATAAATTCCCTGAAAAATTTATCGTCTGTTTGCCATCGAGGACCGAAATTCCGGTTAAAAATTTCGCCCGCACTGTCAAACGTTTTCTGCCAGATGGGTGCCGGGCCATAGGTAATGAGGTCTTCCAGTATTGGCCTCAGGTCCACAGTCCTTTCTTTGGGGAGGAAAGAAACAGCTCCGAGCTTAATAGCTTTCCTCAAGGCCTCTGGCGTAAGGGCATGTGCGGTGAGCATCAGTGTGGGGAATCCTCTTGATACCGAATTTTTAAGAAGTTCGAATCCACTTACGCCCATAATGTCCAGGATCACCGCGTCGTAAGTATTCTCAGCAAGCAATTTGGTGGCAGCCTCGAAGTCGGTTGCCGTGTGAATGGTGCACATATCCAGCAATTCCGCCACAACTTCGAGAACATCAGGTTCATCATCGACTGCTAAAACAAGCTTATCTTTTAACGGACTATCAATAACCAATATTCTGCCTCCCATTTAGAATTCTAATACGCAAAATCAGTGACTCTTTCTTGTTCCTTTGCGTTGTCTCATCAGGTAAACACAAAAATATTTTAATGCGCTATGCACCTCCGGCAGCGCAAGGGCCACTTTTTCAAGAAAGAATGTGGCCCCTGCAGCATATGCCTGTTCTAAAATTTCTTGATTCGGCTTGAATGTGTAACTGACCACCGGAATGTCAGCAAATTCATTTCTGATTTCAGAAATGATGCCAAGGCTGATTTCGTCCCCACGCCTTTCGTCATTGAATTTTTTCCTGGCTTCTTCAGGCCAAAAAAGATCAATCAACAGGATATCCGGAGTTTCCTTTTCAATCAGTTCGCGCCAGGAGTGAATATCACCACTTTTCACCAGTTCAAACGTCGTACCGATGTTTCGTTTCGGGTCGGTGAATTCTTTTTCAAGAGCCGCCACCCAATTGTCATCCCAAACCAGTTGCTCTTTGTCATGATGGGCACGAAAAACATCGCTGAAAATGTCATCAAAAAACAGGATTTTTGCTCTCATTGTGAAACCTCCTTTTTCTTACCTTCACCGTAAGGGAAAGTTAAATAGATGCGAAAAGGATTATGATATTTTCGCATATTTCCATCCAAATCCTGCATGATACTTCTTACGTGAGGCATCCCCCGACCACTGACCGTTTTGTAGGGGATCCCGTTATCTTGTAAGAGCACCTTAATTTTCCCGTTTTTCTTTTGAACTGTAATTGAAATATGACCCGCTACAAAGGGAGCTTTTTGTCGCCTGGTGTCAATTGCCCTGATGCTGTTGACAAAGAGATTCTCAAAAATAGTCTCCAAATTTTCTTCTGTTGTGTTGATTGACCAATGGGGAGAAAGACTGTCTTTCAGATCCAGTTCTATTTCCATTGCGGGATGCAGGGATCTTTTTGACCGAACAAAACTTTCCAGCCATGGCAGGAGGTGTATGTTCTTTTTTCGGCATTTAATCATTTTCCCATTTTCATGCAACTCGTCCATGAGATTTTGGAGAATTTCAATGGGTTTTGTGATCTCCGGATCAGCAAAGGTCATGGGGTATTTTTGGATAAGGTTCCCTTTTAGCCCGGCCAGGCAATAAAAGCCGGGATTGTGAATCTTAAGACTTAAATCCGAGAGTAAATGGGCCATTCTTTCATTTAAAAGAAAGGATTTTAATAGAGAATTATAAAGAGAAAGGAAGGGATTCATGTGGAGGAAATCCCAGAAATCGGGTCGATGTGAACCCAGAAGCACTGCACCCAGGTCCTGGCTGAGCATGTGCAGGGGGTAAATTACATAACTCTTGATATCATTCAGGCACTGGAGGGTGAACGCCCTGTCTTTTTCCCTGAGGCCGGAAAATTCCTTTATCCTTTTGTAAAACCGGCGGATTCTGCGGTCCGTTTCCTTTCCTTCGAGAGGGAAAAGCAGGCCGATATCGTCACGGAGAATGCTGTCCGGAGATGGGATAAATTCGGGCAAATACAACTCCCGGGTTTCTTCACCATGCCAGGGAATCAAACGAAGACCTGAGGCATTGAGCCCGCTGATTTTGAAAAAGGCAATGCCGACATCTGCCGCACTGAGGTCCCGATACGGTTCGACAGCCTCTCTGTAATCGACTTTCATGTTTGAGGCAATCAGCCTTGAAATGGCAAGTAATTTGCGATGGGCCGCATGAACGGCGAGCCTGTTCCTCACATCAATGATATAATCCATTATCAGAGAGCCATATCTGGATGCAAAATCATCCACTTGCTC
Source organism: Desulfatiglandales bacterium (assembly GCA_963663335.2). Lineage (GTDB taxonomy): Bacteria > Desulfobacterota > DSM-4660 > Desulfatiglandales > Desulfatiglandaceae > NaphS2. The sequence continues at coordinate 2,076,675 of CAXXLN010000003.1, forward strand.
CCTTTGTTCTTCCTGAAAGGGCTCCCGGTGACGATAGCGGCTTAGTTCAACCGTGCAGAAAATCTCTTTACCCCGTTTTATTGGGAAAATGATAATGCTTGCGACGGTTTGTTTGATTTCCTCAATGTATTTATCGTTCATCTCAGGAAGCAATTCCAAGAAAGGGTTGGGGGTACTGGCGGGACTTTTTTCCCAGATGTCCCTGACCAAAATACTTTTTCCGCTCCTGATAACAACACCAGTAAAACCTTTGAAAGGCTCGAATAGATGCATTCCCATGCCTTTTTTTAACCATGGGTCGCCATCCTTCAGAATACATATTTTTTCTATCCTGCCGCCTTTCGGCAGCAGATTGATTTGCCCGATGTCCGCACCGGTCTCATTGGTCAGGAGTTTCAATGCCTCAAAGAGGATTAATTCGACTGCAGAATCCTCTCCGGAAAGAGCCAGCAGCGGCATTCTTCCAAGAAGGGCTTCCGCGGATATTTTTTCCTTTTTGAGGTTCATCGAATAAATTGCGTCGCTTTAGGGGTCTCAAAAAAAATAAAACCAAGGCATCACGCAGGATTTCACCTGGGAGCCGACAATACGCAACAGGCTATGTTGTCTTCGCATCGGAAATTTTATCAAGCGGTTGTGTTCTGAAGAGAAGTCTTTCCCTGGCAATCAATGCAATTTGCTTCATCATTAAGAATCCGAATTCAGGGTCCTGATAACAGAGTGAAAGAATATTGTCTGAGGGGAAACGAAGTGCCCTGGTGGGCGTTACGACCCTTGCATCGCTGAGATATCGCCTTGGCTCATGATCCACAAGAGACGAAAAACCCAGTGCAGCGCCATCAACCAGGGTCTCCAAATGGACTATTTCCCCTTTAATATCCTCAACTTCGAGGGAAACAGTGCCCTGGAGGATAACATAGAGATTGTCAGCGGATCTTCTTCTCCGGTTGAGATATTCGCCTTCCCGGTATTCCCTCAGGTCCGCTATCCCGGCCAGCCTTTCAAGGATTTCATCGGGGAAATCATCGAAAAATTCCACAGACTTCAGGAGTTCCTTGCTTACCATGATTCTTTCTCCCCTCAGATCATTGAAACGATTTCTTTTACAAGCTTTTCGATCCCCTTGGCCACGTCCTTTATCTCAGGCCCCAGCATATAGGCGGGGGTTGTAACGATTTTATTGTCTTTATCAATATTCGTTTGGTCCACGGCGCAAACATTGTGGGTTACACCCAAGGCCTTTAGGGCACCGATTGTTTCCTCATGATTCCCTACTGTAAGTGACGGCTTCCGATCTTTTAAGGCCATGCCAAGTGTTGCGGGAGCAATACAAAGACCACCGATGGGTTTTTTCGCTTGACACATCTCTTCCAAGAGGTGCTTCACCTCAGGATTCACCGTTCCATCCGGGCCTCTGAATGCAAAATCACTCAAATTCTTGGCAGCGCCGAATCCTCCCGGAACAATCAGGGCGTCAAGATCCTCTGCCGTTACATCACTCAGATTTTTGATCTCTCCCCGCGCGATTCTCGCGGATTCAATCAGGACGTTCCGATCTTCATCCATTTCCTCCTGGGTGAGGTGATTAATGACATGGGCCTGCGAAATATCCGGCGCCATACAAATAGTCTCAACACCTTCCTGATTCAGGTAGAGCAAGGTCAATACGGCTTCATGTATTTCGGAGCCATCGAAAACCCCACACCCCGATAACAAAACACCCACGCGTTGTTTTCCCATTTCAGCCTCCCCGTAAAAGAAAATCAAAAATAAATTATGTGTATTACCCGTTAGTTCTGCACGATCAACTGATGGTTCACCAACTCGGCAATATCAAAGGCCTTCTGATCCTCCGTGTACTTTTTGAGCCCATCGGTCATCATCAGGAGACAAAAGGGGCAGGAGGTGGCGATCTTTACGGCACCGGTATCGAGCGCCTCTTTCGCTCTTGTCTGATTTATCCGGGTACCTTCTTCCTCAGCCCAGTAGTTACCGCCACCTCCGCCACAGCAAAAACTCTGCTTGCGGTTCCTGGGCATTTCGACAAGCTTGCCCACTGATGAGACAACCCCGCGAGGTTCCGACAGGATATTATTGCGCCTTCCCAGGTAACAGGGGTCGTGGTAGCAGATGGTGTGTTCGCCCTGTTTCACCATGATCCCGCCCGATTCTATCAAGTCTTTTATGAATACCGCATGTGGGATGACGGTATAGGATCCTCCCAACGAAGGATAATACCGCGTAAAACTATTGTAGCAATGGGGGCAAACGGTAATAATTTTTTCCACCCCAAGCGATCCGAAGTCTTCGATGTTTTGCCGGGCGATTTCAGTAAACAGGAATTCATTCCCCATCTGTTTGGCCGGATCACCGGTACAGCGACCCTCTGTCAAAATACCGTATGAGACCCCGGCGGTGTTGAGGATGTTGACCATGGCCCGAACAATATCCTGGCCCCTTTCTTCATAGGCGGTAGAGCATCCGATCCAGAGGAGATACTCTGTTTTGTTCTTCTCAAAAACAGGGACATCCATATCCTTGTGCCAGTCATTGGGTCCGGATCCGGTGCCGAAAAACGGATGCTGCCGATTCTCAAGACTCCGGTGGGCCTGCCCCATGATATCCGGTATTTCAGACCGTTCCATAAGGAGGTGCTGCCTCATCCGCATGATGGCCTTTGGTTGGTTCACGGACACGGGGCAGACCTCCAAGCAGGCGGCGCAGGTTGTGCAGCAGTAGATGGCGTTACCGGATATCGTGTCAAGAAGGGACTCATCCTCCGTTTTGTCCTGTGCCAGAAATTCAGAAAGTGTGACCAGGACAGCCTTCGGAGAAAGACTTTTTCCGGTTTGTGCCGCAGGGCAAACCTCATGGCATCTTCCGCACCATAGGCAGGTTGAAAAATCGAGCAATCTTTTCCAACTGAAATCGGCAAGTTTGTTGCACCCCAAAGACGGAAGGTCCTCGGTTTCTCCGTCGTCCTCTTCAAAGGCATCAAAGTCAAGAACCCCCATTTTCGGCCCGGGAACCGACACGGCAAGCCCTGTGTTGACGGGCGCGAGTACCAGGTGAACAAGAGGGGAATAGGGAATATAGGCAACCAATACCAATGCCATGAGACCGTGGAACCACCATAGATATGGATAGACAGGCAAAATGCTTTTTCCGTCGTGGAAAAAAGTTGCCATCCAGTTTCCCACAAACGAGCCCGCATCCGGTCCATTGTGCGAAATCCTCATGGCTTCCAGGAAAAAGCCTGTTGCGATGATAACAATGATGGCTGTTTCCATAAGAAGGAATCCGGGCCTTAATTTAAAAAAAGACAATCTTTCGGGGGGGAAGAGCCTTCTGATCAAGAGGAAGAGAAGCCCGCCCAGCGCCACAAGACCCGCGGTATCAAGCGCAAATCCCATGAACCAGCGATTGAAGCTCCCCTGAAAAACCGGTACCCCGAAGACGACATTCAAGAGGACCATGACGGTCCCCAGCAATAGGAGCACCATACCCCACATCAAGGCACCGTGAGCAATCCCGGTGGGAAGTTTTTTGTAAATACGGGCACCCAATATTCCTCTGGTGATTAATTCCCCCATATAAAACGGCTTTACGCTCAATCCGGGAAAATGAAGGTTCAAAGTGATCCTTCCCTTTCCCTGCTTTATGCGTTTCCAGTGGCGATAAATGCCATAGGCGAAGACAGCAAAAACGGGAATCGCCAGCAGGTCGATGATGATCCCATAACTTATGTCCCAGTAAGGAACCCGCCCCATTTATCAGGCCTCCTCTTTTAACGCGTTAATGATCTCGGGCACCGCTTTTTTGTAGTCGCTTACAATACCGAACCGAGCCCTGTTAAAGATATTGGCTTCCTCATCCTTATTGATGGCCACAACACATTTGGCATTTGCAATGCCGGCCAGATGCTGGCTCGCTCCGGAGACACCAACCGCGAAATAGACACCGGGCGCAACTATTTTTCCCGTCTGTCCTATCTGGGCGGTTGGGGGCATCCAACCTTCATCCACTGCGCCTCTCGAGGCACCAACAGCCCCATTGAGGAAACCGGCCATCTCTTCCAGCATGCTGAAATTTTCCGGGCCACCGATTCCTCTGCCGCCTGTGACAATGACTTCAGCGTCTTCCAGGGGAACCCCTTCGTGCGCCTCTTCTTTTTCCTCAAGCAATCTGATTTTTTCAACACAATCCGGCAATGGGTCGGTTTCTGTCGTACCTTCCAGTTCTGCCTTTTCGAAATACTTGCGCCGAATGGTCAGGATTACGGGTTTGCGCTCTATTTTGTACCGCGCAAGTGCCTTGGAACCGTAGAGAGGCCGCTCAACGATCATATCGGATTCCAGGCCGGTTACTTCGGAGAGAAGAGGCGCGGAAAGTCGAAAGGACAAAGGAGCCGCCAGGCCCGTGCCGACAGTCGTTGCGCTCAGCAGAATCACCTCGTACCCCTCTTTTTCAATGAGTGCGGCGATGTTGGGAACCAGATTTGCGCTGATTGTTTCGGGAGTTTTATAGGCTTTTCCATAGGTTCCCGGAAGATCTCCCTTGCCGAGAGCAACGATATCAGGGGAATCACAAAATGTTTTGCTTACCGTGACCAATTCTCCGAGCCTGGCCGGTTCTATGATTTCAATGATAAGTGTTTTCATAGATATCGTTCCTCCTTCAGTTTCTTTAAGAGTACCTTTGCCGCCTCGCTCATGTCATCGGCAGGAATAAATTCGCAAACCGATTCCATTTTTGGAATCTCAACTGATATCTCTGATAGTCCCATTGTATCGGTCTGAATTTCGGGCACCTTTTCAACGGGCTTTTTCTTGGCCGCAAAAATGGCACGAACCGCTGGAATTCTCGGAACATTTTCAGGGATACTGGTTATGGAAAGTACGCAGTTGCCACTGAGTTGCATTACACGACGTCCCGTCTCAGTGATCTGGGTTACTTTCCAAGCGCCGTTTTCATTTTCGACATTGCAGGCCTGCGGGATAAAAGGAAAATCCAACATGCCCGCCAATACCCCCGGCACAACGCCTCTATCCATGTCCGCGGACTGACGGCCTCCCAGGACAAGATCAATCTCTCCCAGCTGTTCAATGGCATTCTTCAAATTGGCGGCAATGATAAAAGGATCATCTGAATGGCCTTCCACAAGGACGAGTCTGTCGCCACCCATGGCAATGGCTTTCCTCAGGAATTGTATGTCGTTTTTTTGGCCGTACGATATGATTGTTAAGGAAGCGGAATATTTTTCCTTGAGCTGCACTCCCACTTCGATGGCGTTCTCATCGTAGAGCCCGATCATCCGGGTGTACCTGGGGTGCGCGCGGTTATCTACCAGTTCAAAGTCCGCAGAAGGGACTTCGTAGTCAGGGACTACCTTTGCCAAAACTGCGATATGCATCTTTTACCCTCCTAGACAAACTTTTCGAGCATCATAGCGGTCATGATTTACTGAAATCGTCCCAACGGGAAACCCGGGTCATTTTTTACTTGCCTTCATACTTGGGCGGTCTCTTTTCAGAAAAGGCGGTAAACCCCTCTTTCCGGTCTTCCGTATCCCTTAATATGCCCCAAAGCAGATGAGAAAATGCAATTCCGTGATCCAGGGGCATATCCATTCCCATGACAACGGCCTGTTTGGCGGCCGTGACGCTCAGCGGTGCATTGCTTGCGATTTTTTCCGCATACCTCCTGGCCAACGCCTTCAGCTCATCAGGTTCAACCACATCACTGACCAACCCCACCCGGTGCGCTTCCTGTGCATCGATGAGCTCCCCGGTCAAAAGCATCTTCATGGCGATTGCCTGCGGAATGGCCCGGGGGAGGCACTGGGTCCCGTTTAATCCTGCCAGACTTGCGACCTTTGCCTCGGTCAATCCGAATTTTGCCTTGGCGCTGCAGATTCTCATGTCGCAGGCAAGGGCCATCTCCAACCCCCCGCCGACCGCGTAGCCGTTAATGGCAGCGATAATGGGTTTCCACATCTTCATGTGGGGAACAATAGGTTGTCCGTCCCTGAAGTAGATGGCAGCCATGCATTCCTTTGGCGGGGGCGTTTTTTTCATATCCGTCCCCGTGCAAAAGGATTTCTCTCCCGCGCCGGTCAATACCGAGACCCGGATGTCGGGATCATTTCTGACTTCTGACCAAATTTCCGCCAAGCGTACAACAGACTCAGGGTCTAACGCATTCATGGCATCCGGCCGGTTCAGCGTAATATAGGCCACATGCCCTTCTCTCTCAAAATCTACTCCCATGTCATTTTCCTCCCTGGAGGGAATCTCCTGTTGTTCAGTATTCTACAGGTCTTCATCCTCATCCGTCGCCACAATAAACGGATCGTAAATTTTCTTTTCCTTGAGCAGTTGGCGGGCAATGAGCCACCTGTGAATCTCGGAAGGCCCTTCCAGTATCCTCCAGATTCTGACCATACGGGCCACATATTCAATTCCGAGTTCATGTGACACCCCAAGTCCGCCATGAATTTGAATGGCCCTGTCCGCAATACGGGTCAACATCTCCGTCGCAGCCACTTTTACGGAAGCACCTTCGATGCGCAAATCCTTATAACCCTGGTCCGATTTCCACGCTGCATAGTAAAGCATCCACCGGACAGACTCCAATTCTATGGTGGAATCCGCTATCCAATTTTGAATGGTACCCCGGGCCGCCAACGGTTTTGCGAAGGTAATTCGATTGTTGGCCTGATCGATCATCATTTGAATCAGGCGTTCCGCCATTCCCGTACAGTGTGCGGCCAGTTCAATCCGACGGACCCCAAAACGATTCTGCAGGGGGATAAAAGCTTTTCCCACTTCCCCAAGGACCGCATCATCGCCTATTTCCACATCTTCCAGGATCAGATCCCACGTGGGCATGGCCCCGATAACCGGGGTCTCTCTGCCGATTCGTACCCCTGGGTGATCCCTGTCAATGAGAAAGGCAGTGAACTTATTTTTGGAAGATGCTTCAGAATCCGTCACCGCGATGAGAATAAAAAAAACGCTGGGATAATCGCACTTGCTGATAAAGGTCTTTGTTCCGTTGATAACCCACTTATCGCCTTTTTTTGCGGCCTTTGTTTTCAGCCCGCTCACGTCTGATCCTGCGCCTGGCTCGGTGCATGCCATGGCTGAATCAATTTCAGCGGTACAATAGGGGGCGAAATACTTTTCTCTTTGGCTTTCACTGCAGCAGTCGTTCAAGTAGTAAAGATTAGGCGCATCGGGCGGCAGTGTAAACCCGTGGTGCGAAAAACCAACCAGACATTTGCTGAGCTCTTCTACCACAAGTGTTTTGGCCAGCATGCCAAGCCCTTGTCCTCCGAACTTCTCATCCACCTCAAGTCCCCAAAAGCCCAATTCCTTTGATTTTTCCAGGAGTCTTTGATGGTCTTCTTCGGGGATGAGAGGTCCAGGCTCAGTCCACAGCGACAACTCCCTTTCAAGCAAGGTTTTTTCAAGTGGCATCATCTCTCGTTTTACAAATTCTCTCATTGCTTCTTTGAGCATCATATATTCTTCAGATATACTGAAATCCATAGGTCACCCTCCTGTTTTTTTGGACAAATATTCCTGTTTATGGAGCGCTGTTGCACCTGTCGGCAAAATCAAGAAGCTCAGACCAGCACTTCTTCAGCAATAAGCTGATCAATTTCTTCTCCGGTATAATCAATCAGTTCAGTCAATACCTCTCTGGTATGCTCCCCCAATATGGGCGCTGCCTTTTCCATCAGTGAAGGGGTCTTTGAGAAACAAATCGGGGCACGATTGTATAATGTGCTTCCGACCACAGGATGGTCGAGGTATGCCCAAAACTCCCGTTCCTTCAAGTGGTCATCCTCAATAGCGCCTCGCGCATCATTTACCACGCCTGCCGGAACACCCTCTTGAAGCAGTTTTTTCATCAGCGAATCCGCGTACCGCGTCTTTGTCCAGTCCTCGATAAGGGTGTTGAGTTCTTCTTCATTCTCTTTCCGATTCGCCAGTGTGCTGAATTTTGTGTCTTCCGCCCATGCGGGATTACCCATAACCTTCCTGAAGGACCGCCATTCATCTTCACTAAAGACCGCTATGGCGATCCATTTCCGATAGCCGAGGGTTTTATATATGCCATGGGGGGCTGCATCAGGATCGCTATAACCCAAGGGACCCAAAATTTCTCCATTGGCGCCGTAGGCCAGCGCATCGGAGGGTTTCATGCTGATGGCGGATTCCAACTGGGAAATCGCCACGGTCTGCCCCTCGCCTGTTTTTTCCCGTTCCAGCAGGGCGGCCATAATGCCAAAGAGTGTATGGCCCGGGACCATCACATGATCCGTATAGTTGGTGCCTGTTCCAAATGGCCTTTCCCCAGGGAAGCCTGCCCGGTATGTCAGTCCGCATAAGGCGTTCAGATTCACGCCATATCCCATATAGTTTTTATGTGGACCGGTTGTTCCCTGCAGGCTCATGGTGACATAGATGATGCGAGGATTCATCTCCTTCACATCTTCCCAGCCGAGGTTCCACTTTTCCATTTGTCCCACCCGAAAATTGTTGATGATGATGTCGCTTTTCTTGATCAGTCGCACGGCGACATCCCGGGCTTTCGGTTGTGACATGTTCAATGAAATGCATTTTTTGTTGGGGTTTCGGTTTGCAAAGTAGCCGCTGCGCTCCAGCCCCTCTGATATTCCATCCTTGAACGGGCCGCCTTTCCTCAGAATATCGGGCCTTTTTTTGCTCTCTATCTTTATGATTTCAGCACCATACTGGCCAAGGACATTTGTAGTGATGGGGCCGGCGCCCACCCATGAAAAATCGCACACAACAATCCCTTCCAGGGCTTTTTTAAGATTCGGCAACATGGATGATACCCTCCTTTGCAAGTGCATTAATCTCGTTCTTGCCATATCCGCACTCCCCGAGAACCTCCGCCGTATGTTGCCCGAATGTCGGTGCAGCGTTTCCCAACCGCCACTCCAGTCTCCCGAATTCATATGGTGCACCGGGGTAAACCACCTCTCCATCCAGGGTTTCATGGTAGAGTGTTTTCCAGAAATCATGATATTTAAGCTGTGGATTCTCGAGGAGGTCCGCTCCATTGCTGACGGGTGTGATTGCGACCCTGTGGGCCTGTCCGTTATCGTAGAGGTACGCCTTTTCATGCTGCATGGTGAATTGCTCAAAGATCCTGCAGAAGGTTTCATACCCTTCCTCCGAGGTCCTGTATTCGGGATCAATCCATTTGTCGTCATCAAAGACTTCCCAATCCTCTACGCCCTCATCCTTCATCCATTTCACGAAAGGTTCCCACATGACCTTGTTTTTTCCCATGATCGCTACAATGGCAACAAAGCCATCTTTACACGGGTGAATGGTAGCGGTACCGGCCTCTTTGCCCCGGCCTCTCCGGAGTTTACCTTCAAGGTCCCAGTATTGCGCGGCGTTTTCAAGCGCCATACCCACGGCCTCCATGCAGGAAACATCAACCAGTTGACCGATTCCCGTCCTTTTGGCGAAAACCAGTGCAACGGAACTTCCAACGGCAGCGTAGGCCTCAGCCATCCGGTAGGCCTGATTGTCGCAGGCTCTCACGGATTTGTCGTTTTCAACGCCGGCCAGGAAGAGAAATCCTCCCAGAGCTGAACACGTCATATCCGAGCCCGGATAGTCGCTATAGGGTCCAAACAAACCAAAAGGTGTAATGGAGGTCTGGACCAGGCGCGGATTCACCGCACTGAGCGTGTCGTATGAAAGCCCTAAATCGTTTAAAAAACCAGGAGCAAAACTCTCGAACAATAGATCCGCCCCCCTGCAAAGTTCCACAAATACTTCCTGTCCCTTTTCTTTGTTGAGATCCAGGACCACCCCCCTTTTTCCGGCATTATAATACAGGAATTGCAGACTCCTTTCCTTCCCTGGAATGCCTTTATAAAAAGGAGCGATATTGCGCATCGGATCGCCTGTTATGGGCTCGATATGGATGACATCCGCACCGAGGCCGGCGTAGAGCTTTGCCGCGTAGGGACCGAGCTCACCCGTGAAATCCAACACCCTTATGTCGGACAAAGAACCAGATTTTTCTCCCATGGTGTTCCCTCCAATATTTTAACTTTCAAAGCGGAAGTCTCATCCTCTATCCCTGACCATCAACCGGAAAAAAGACTTCTGCCGCCGCAAACATATAAAACCTGGCCCGTGACAAACGACGCATCATCGTCCGCGAAAAACAAAACAGCATTCGCCACATCGTCGACTTCTCCCAATTGCCCTGTCGGCTGCTTTGATAACAGAAACGTTTTGTTTTTCTCGGGCAATTCATCCCAGAGCGGTGTGTGGATCAGCCCCGGCGCAATGCAATTGGCCGTTATCCCCTTTCTGCCCAATTCCAAAGCCAGCGTTCTGGTAAGTCCCACCAGACCGGCTTTTGCAGAGGCGTAGGGAGCCTGTCCCGGACCGCCAAGCCATGCCCTGGATGAAATATTGATGATGCGGCCATGTCCCTTTTCCACCATGTGGCCGTGTGCCGCCTGGCTGCACAGAAACGTCCCTTTAAGGTTGACGTTCAGAGTGATATCCCAGTCCTGTTCACTCAGCTTCCTCAACGCGCCGGCCTTTTCCATACCTGCGTTATTGACGAGAATATCTATGGAACCAAATTTATCTACGGTGGCCTTTATCATCTCTTCCACCGCTGTCCTGTTGCAAATATCCGCCACTTTTCCCAGGACCTCAAAACCATTTCTTTCAAATTCTTCTACGGTCTGCTCCACCTTGTCAGGCACGATATCATTAATAACGATTTTCGCTCCCCGCTCAGCCATCCGCTGGGCGGTTTGTTTTCCCATCCCGCTTGCGGAGCCGGTTATCAAAGCAACCCTTCCTTTTATTGCCATGGTGCCCCTCCCAAAATAATGCTCAGATTTTGTCAATAAATTTCAAAAGCACCCTTATACGGACATTGACGAATAGAGGCTTTTCCCCCCACACACGAATAAGGTTTGTCCCGTAACATACTTGGACTCGTCGGATGCAAAATAAGACACGGCATAAGCGACATCCTCCGGCGTTCCCAGGCGCTGAACAGGAAGCCCTTTCGCGGCCTTTGCTTCATCCTCCGCAGACATCCCTGACGCGGTTTCCTTGATATCTCCCTTCAGGACCTGGTTAACAGTGATCCCATCCTTTGCGAGTTCAAGAGCGAAGGAACGGGTCAATCCAAAGAGCGCGGATTTTGGGGTGCAATAATTGGATTTGTTGGGGAAGCCAAGGTAGGATGAGCTCCCGATATTGATGATTCTGCCATATTTCTTCGCCCGCATCCCGGGGATTACATTCAGGCTGAACAAAACCACGGGGTTCAAATTTTCTGTGAACGAATTTTCCCAATCTTCGAATGAACTATCACTGATGGGAAGCCCCTGATCTCTATCAATATTATTGACAAGAATATCCAAGGTCCCATATTTTTTAACAATCCGGCCTATGGCCGTTTCCACTTCGGACAGGTTTGTTGTATCAATTGCTATCTTTTCTGCCTCTTTACCGCTGGTTTTTACTTTATTAATAAGTAATTCAAGTTTATCCGAGTCAGAATCAACCATGGCCACCCTGGCTCCCTTTTCTGCCAGATCAATAGATATGGCCTGGCCTACATCATCCGTGGCGCCGACTATTAACGCTACCCGCTCTTGGATCGTGAACATTATTAGGTCCTCCTAAGCTGTTTTTCCGGTAGATAACGCCCGTCCCCGCAACCTGGCGGGGCCCCTCCCCTTGGATTACCAGCCTTTGACAAGCATATGCATGGTGCATGCGGCATGTTCCGTGCCGGAAAGTCCTCCGCCCGTGACGTGGCTCATGGCGACTTTGGGAATGGGTTCAACCTGATATCCTTCACATTCACCCCTCATCTGCTTAACATTCGATGCAATCTGGGCAGCACCTGATGCTCCGATCGGATGTCCATAGGACAACATACCGCCGCGGGGGCTCACGACACACTGTCCGCCGTAGGTGGATTGGCCGTCCCGCAGGAATTTGAGTCCCTCCCCTTTTTTGCAAAGTCCCATGCATTCGTAGTAAAGGAGTTCCGCAATGGTAAAGGCATCATGCAGTTCAAGGATATTGACATCTTCAGGGCCAACCCCTGATTCTTCATAAAGCATTTCTGATGTCATTTCGGTAATATCGTCTCCGGTGATGTCTCTCGGCCGGTTATGATACGGTCCGGATGTTACCACCGCTCCCGCAACCTTCACCGGTTTTTCAATCCCCAGCTTTTTTGCCGTTTCTTTGGAACAAACCACCGCCGCACCGGCACCGTCTGCAATCCCGCAGCATTGTTGCAGCGTCATGGGATAGGCGATCATCCTCGAATTCACCACCTCTTCAACGGTGATGTCCCCCTTGAACCACGCGTACGGGTTGTTCGTTGCATGCTTTCTGTTTTTGACGGTGATCAAGGCCAGATCTTCGATCGTGGCGCCGGTTTCATACATGTATCGAACAGCCCTCATGGCATATTTCCCGGTCATCACCGCACCGTGTACGGTCTCAATATCCGTCATGGCAGGACTGAACGCCGCTCCGGTTTGCCTGTGGAGGGTGTGATTTTCACAACCGACACCTATGGAGAGATCGGTCAGACCTGTGGCCACATCCTTGATTGCGCAGTAGACGGCCATTCCCCCGGCGGAACACGCACTCTCCACATTGATAATGGGAAGTTTCCCGCACATGCCGAGATCCTTAAAAACGGTCTGACCGGTTACCAGATCGTTTGTGGCATTTCCCAAATAGGCGCTCTGTATCATATCGGGTCGATCTATATTTGACTGTTTAATGGCCTGAAATGCCGCCTCCCTGCCAAGAACGTCAAAATCTTTCTCATGTCTGCCGAACCTTGTCTCTCCAACCCCTGCTATATAGACCTCTCGTTGAAGTTTCATTTCCGCCCCCCTTTACTTTATGAATCTATCTTCTTGAATTTATAACTGGTGATTGGAACATCGTCTTTGTTCATCCGGATAGGACCAACGGTCAATTTCACTTCTTCTTCGCATCGATAAGTTCCAACCTCTCCCTCCAGTTGGGCAAAGATTCTCAGATCCTCCGGCAAATCAACATAAGCAAAGATATAAGGGGTCTGCATTCCCTGCTGTCCTATAAAGATGTCCGTATAACTGTAAACCTTCCCGGTTCTGCTGAGCTGGATCATCTCGAAATCCTCTCCCCAGCAAGTGGGGCAGGGGCTAACCTTCGGAAAATCAAGCTGCCCGCATTTTTTGCATTTATATCCTTTTAAATAAGGTGCTGATCCATCCCGGGGAACTTCCAGCAGTTCAGGATGAAAAAATGTTATGTCCGGTTTTTTCTCCTTCATTTTCTTGGCGTTCTTGTCACTTCCTTTATTTGGCATGGCGATCTCCTTTTTTCAGAAATCAAAATATTATTCATTTTTTACACTTACTGAGTAAAATTCAATCATGCGCGAATAATCTTGTCAAGCGTTTTTTTAAAAAAGATAAAAAAACCTAAAATAAATTGTGAACGTGCTATAACTGATGAGTGCTCAATATCAAGAATTGTAAAATAACAATAGGATGGGTTGGATTATGCCGGACAAAACAAGTAATCACGAACCTAAAGCTTGCGTTCAACTTTTTTGACTTGTATTTCCGGTAAAAGAAGTGCCTGCATAAGCGATAACATCGCCATGAGCCTATCTCATGGCTTAAGGGGAAAACGGCAAACTCAAATCTTGTTGCGCAGAGAAGATCAGCGGCAATCGAAGCAGCCGACTGTAAAACCAGATAATGCCGATTTTACGAGCACGGAGCGGCAAAGGAGGAAAACGACATCTTCAATTTCTCCCAGGAAGTCAATCCCTTTCATCTCATGAAGGACAAGCCACCTTGTTGTCATGTGGCAGAATGTTCCGAAAAAAAGATTCCTGAAAAGTCGGTTATTGACTTCTTTCCGAAAGATTCCGCTTTTTTTGCCTTCATCCAGGACGAGGTTGGTGGAATGGACATAATCCATGAAGTCAACATGTGCGGGAGAGCGGTAAAAGTCTTTATTTAATTTTGTGTCGAGCAAAAAGACCTTCAAAAAATTCCGGTCTGACAAAAACATGTTGAAATTAAAACGAATGAAACGGCGGAGTTTCCTCAAGGGATCTTTTAGGTGATATAAATCGGGAAACACTTTTTTTATTTGTTCAAACTGTCCCCTTGTAATGGAGAAAAGCAAATCCTCCTTATTTTTGAAGTAGGTATAGATTGTTCCTTCAGCCACGCCCGCACGGTTGGCAATTTCCGCTATGGTTGCTGAATGGTACCCTTTTTCGGCAAATATCTTTTTGGCGGCGTCAAGAACCAATGATTTTTTATCCTCTTTTTTATCAGGGATTTCCGCCGTTTTCAGAACAATGGCTGATACGAGGTCTACGATCGCCTGGAGATCAGGCAGGGTTTCCAAGACTTCGTGAGATGCAAAACAATTCAGGGACTCCTCATCAAGCAGACCCAATATCATTTCTCCCGCGATCCGCACATTGAGATCTTTGTAAAATACCCCTTCATCGACGCCTTCTTTCAAGATCTGGTAAAGAATACGGGTATAGGCTCGAAGAGACTGGTACCCTTCGTGGGAGTAGAAATTTTTGTTTGAGCGGCATTCAAAAAGAAGATTTTTGAGCAACCGCGTGCTTTCCGGGCTGCGATCATTGATATAGAGATGGAACCAGATCATTTTGCCAAGCTTTGGGAGGGCACCGGCAATCCCCTCCAGATGGAGATTCAGTTCTTCGGTTACCTCGATCATCTTTTCAGCCAGACACGAGAATAGAAGGTCTTGTTTGTTTTCAAAGTAGTGGTAGATGATGGAGTCAGGCATACCGGCCTTGTTTGCAATCTCCGCAATATTGGTGTCAACCAGACCCTTTTCTGAGAATATTTCCTGGGCGATCCGTATGATCTCTTTTTTCCGGGTGTTGTTTTGCTGCTTTTTCCTTTTTTCCACGTCCTCGATTACTCCAATTAAAATGTTGTTCACACACGCTTTCAATAAAAAAATAAAATCGAATGAAATTCGTTTATAGTACAATATTGAATTAAGTACAATACAAAAAATATGCGTTGGTCAAACATCTGAACACAAGTTAAACAAAAGTTGAATATCTAAGGGAAGATCAGAACTCTGTTCAGTTAGGTTTTGAACTCAGCTACCCAGATAGAATCCCAATCATACAGCGGAAAGACAAGCGCTATAATGTTAACTATTTAAAAATATTGATAAAAAAAATTTTAAAAATTATAGAAAAAAATACTTGACAACGTCTAATCCTTTGTGATTGAATTCCATTCAATTATTACATAAAGCTAAATGATATTTATTTTTCATTCTTGATCGAGCAATTCATACCATTTTTCACATCTCTTATGGCACGAAAGTAAAAGAGGTAAGATTATGGTTATCCCACTCATCACTGAAATCCAGAGGTTCAGTTTACAGGATGGCCCAGGTATCAGGACCACCATTTTCGTTAAAGGGTGCCCACTCCATTGCCCGTGGTGTCACAATCCTGAAACCCAAAGCCCCAAGCCGCAATTCTATTTTTTCGTTGATCGATGCACGGTTTGTGGACGGTGTATAGAGGTCTGTCCATCGGGAGCCTCCACACTGGTCTCCGGGCGGAAACAACCCGATTCCGTTGCCATTGATCGGGCCAAATGCATTTCCTGCATGAAATGCGTGGAAGCCTGTCTTTCCGGGGCCAGAGAAATCGTCGGCCAGGAATTGGGCATGGATACGATTGTCCAGGAGGCTGTGGCGGACAAACCTTTCTTCCAGAACAGCGGCGGGGGAGTAACCATCAGTGGCGGTGATCCGCTGCTTTTCCGTGACTTTACACTTGAATTGACACGCATTCTGAAAACCGATGAAAAGATTCATGTGGCCATGGAAACAAGCTGCTTTGCCCGGTGGGAAAACATAGAACCCCTTCTCCCCTACATAGATCTGGTTGTGGTTGATATCAAGATGATGGACGCAGAACAACACAAAAAAGTTATAGGTGGTTCCTTGAGCACCATCCTGTCAAATATCGAGAAGCTGACCCATTCAAATGCATCAATACGAATCCACCTCCCAATTATCCCAGGTTTTAACGACAACTCTGAACATGAGACTTCCTGTGTAGAATTTCTGGGACAATTTTCCAATAAATTAGCTGGGGTGGATATTCTTCCCTATCACGTTTACGGTGCGGGAAAATATGCCCGGTTGGGTCGTCATTACCAACTGGACGGCATCGAAAATTTGCCCGCGAAGCAGATTATTCCCCTGGCCAAGGCCCTCAAGAGAACGGGCATAAAGGAAGTAACGGTAGGAGGACTGGTGGGGATGACGCAAAAAGAGACGAACAGCATCCACCAGAGGCAAAGCGCTTCATACGAATCCATGTGGACCCGTGGTTTGAAGGGGTAGTAAATCTTGCTGGTCCAAAATTTATGAAGGGTACCGGCTCAGGTTCTAAAGCCAAACCCTTTATGTAGATGACGAATGAAGGGAGGTGAGCGGAAAAAAATCAATTAACGGGATGGGAAGCTCCGTTTTTTTGACGAAGCAATCTTTGATCGAATACTTTTTGTTAGGGAGGATCAACAATGGCTGTGTGTGAAAAGTGTAGTTTCTTTTTCTCCGTTCCTGAAAACGCAGGTGACTACGAGCCTGGAAAAGGTGATTGTGTCACTGAAAAACAGGATGAAAAGGGAAAATACTGGTTGTCAAAACCGGTAATGCAGAACATGGAAGCATGCGGGATGTTCAAGAAATCATAACCTCCAATCAAGAGAGGAGCACTTGTCATGACTAGAGTGGCAGAACCGTTTGAATACAATGGAAAAACTATTGAATTCCCACTCGCGAATCCTGAGGAATATGAGATTCCCGATGAGGAACTTCACGAAAGGCTGGCAAAACCGAGCACGAAAAGAACAAAAAGGCTCAAGGCAAGGTGCAGGTGGAAACATGCCGCTGCCGGGGAATTTGTGGATAAAAATGTTAGGGCCGGCATAGAGCGCATGAGATTTCTTACAGAGGCCCATAAAGCCAGCGAAGGGCAACCTGAAGTAATTCGGAGGGCGCTGGGTCTCGCGAATATTCTCAACAAGTCTACCCTGGTTCTCCAGGAAGATGAATTTATTACCGGCTACCATGCCGAAGATCCGGAGATGTTTCCGCTCTACCCCGAGTTATCCTACATGGCGGTCAACGACTACATCATGAGCGACTACGCTCCTCAGCCGGTGGAAGAGGCCAAGGAAATCATGAAATACTGGCTTCCCTACAGCATGCAGAGCAAGGGTGAACGGTATTTTTCCCAGGAAGATTTGATGAGGATGTACCAAGTCAGCTCCATGGAGGCCCCCGGGTTTGCCACTGGATATAACAGCATTGTACCTCCCTATGAGACTGTGCTTGAAGACGGCCTCTTGAAACGCATCGAAATGGCGGAAGCAAATATCAAACATGCGAAAGAAGAAATGGAAAAAACGCCGTGGAATGCGCAAACAGGCCTGGAATGGATCCCTAAAATTGATAACTGGCAAGCCATGGTCATTGCGGACAAGGCCGTAATCAACTGGGCAAGGCGCCAGGCAAGACTCTGCAAGATCGTGGCTGAAAATTTTGAGACCGCTCCCAAGAGGAAGGAAGAACTGCTTGAGATGGCCGATATCAGTCATCGTATTCCGGCCGGGCCCTGCAAGGGGTTGAAAGATGCTTTTCAGGCCAAATGGTATACTTACCTGATCTGCCACGCCATTGACCGGTACGCCAGCGGCTTTGCGCACAAGGAAGATGAGCTTCTGGATCCTTACTACAAGATTAGTGTCGAAGACAAATCCTTTCAGCCCATGTCCTATGAAGACGCCGTGGAAATGGTCGAGATGGAAAGATTGAAAATCTCGGAACACGGCGCCGGCAAGTCCAGAGCCTACAGAGAAATCTTTCCGGGATCCAATGACCTCTTTATCCTGACGATCGGAGGAACCAGGGATGGATATGAGGATGCGTGCAGCGATATGACGGACGCTATTCTGGAAGGTGCCAGGAATATCCGCACAACGGAACCTTCCATCGTCTTCAGGTATCACAAAAACGGGAGGACCAAGACCAAACAGCTCGTTTTTGAATGCATCCGTGACGGGCTGGGATACCCTTCCATCAAGCATGATGTGATCGGCACGGAACAGTTGAAGCATTATGCCCAGTTCAGCAAGAATAATAATGGCGCCTCGCCTGAAGAGGCTCATTACTGGGCGAATGTGCTCTGCATGTCACCGGGGGTATGCGGAAGAAGAAAAACCCAGAAGACCCGGTCAGAGGGAGGGGGGTCCATCTTCCCGGCCAAGATTCTGGAGGTCGCGTTGAATGATGGTTTTGATTGGTCTTACGCAAACATGCAGCTTGGACCGCACACAGGCAAACCGGAAGATTTCAGAACCTTCGAAGATTTGTGGGAGGCCTTTAGAAAACAGTATCAGTATGCGTGTAGCACCGTGATCCGCGCCAAGGACGTGATGCGCCATTTTGAGGGCAAATACCTCCAGATGCCTTTTGTGTCAAGTATCGATGACGGGGCCATGGAACTGGGCGAAGACGCTGTTTCTCTTTCCGAACAGCCGAACGGGTGGCACAATCCCATCACGACAGTGGTGGCCGCGAATTCGCTGGTGGCCGTAAAGAAGCTGATATATGATGAAAAGAAATACACCATGGAGCAGTTGATTCAGGCCCTCCGCGCGAACTGGGAAGGTTTTGAGGAAATGCACCAGGAATTTAAGAATGCTCCCAAGTGGGGAAATGATGACACCTATGCCGATTCAATTATAAAAGAGTTTTACGAAGATATCATTGGCGGAGAAATGGGGAAGATCACCAACTACTCCGGCGGCCCGGTTTACCCTGTTGGTCAGGCGGTTGGTCTCTATATGGAAATTGGATCCAGGACCGGTCCGACCCCTGATGGCCGCTATGGTGGAGAAGCGGCTGATGACGGCGGAATTTCACCGTATATGGGAACCGACAAAAAAGGCCCGACAGGTGTTTTGAAGTCCGTTTCCAAAGTCCAGAAAAATCAGAAGGCCAACCTGTTGAACCAGCGCCTTTCCGTTCCCATCATGCGCAGTACGCATGGCTTTGATATCTGGCATTCATATATGGATACGTGGTTTGATCTTAACATCGACCATGTCCAGTTTAATGTCGTCAGTACCGCGGAAATGAAGGCGGCACAGAAAGAACCGGAGAAACACCAGGACCTGATTGTCAGGGTCTCTGGATTCAGCGCCCGTTTTGTGGATATCCCGACCTATGGCCAAAACACCATCATCGCAAGGAATGAACAGGACTTTGGCGCTGAAGATCTGGCTTTTTTGAATGTGGAACTCTAAATTAAAATAAAAATTTTGCAGGGGAGCGGTTTTGTTACCGCTCCCCATGCAGGGTGAAAAGGAGATTCTCATGGCAGTTGCGAGCATTGAAATGCGATTTGAGGAGGGAACGAAAAAGCCTTGCAAAACCTGTAAGTGGCAGACGCCTGATCCTACAAATCCGGAGCAGGGACAATGTACGGTAGGACGTACCGAGATGGGGGCTGTATGGAAAAGGTGGGTACGTGATGTGTTCAACATGACCTGCGGAAAGCATGAGGCGGGAAAGCTCAGCTTCAGGGAGCACGTTTAATGGCCTCCTTGGAGAAGGCTTTTCCATAAAAAAGAGGCTCATCGATGGAGGGGCCATTTTGCGGATATTCCGCAATATGGCCCTTGAGCCTGGTTGCCGCATAGCGGAGTGAATGACTGTTATGCCCCCTTCATTGTGTGTGGGGGATTATAACCCAATCGAACACAGAGAGGTCTAACAAGATGCAAGCTAGAACCCAGAGAGCCCCGGGTTTGGGGGCTGAAAGCGAGAGAATAAATATTGCGGTGCCCGAAGAAGACCCTTACTTCTATGTCAGCAAAGATATTGTGAGTATTCTTGAAAAGATACACGCCATATCGAAAAAGAAACCGGTCAACGTACTGGTCTCCGGCAGGCAAGGGTGCGGGAAGTCTTCCCTTGTGCGACAGTATGCAGCCCTCTACGGTTCACCGCTCTCCACATTTCAGGTTGGGATTCTTTCCGAACCTGGCCAGCTTTTTGGGGAATACGCTCTCGAGTCGGGAGAGACAAAATACAAGCAATTCCTGTTTCCTGAAGCGATCCAAACTCCGGGTTGTGTGATCCATCTGGAAGAGATCAACCGGCCGGAGCACCCCAAGGCCCTGAACATGCTGTTCTCCCTGCTTTCTGATGATCGAGAGGTATGGATAGAAGAGCTTGGGTTATTGCAGGTCGCCGAAGGTGTTGTTTTTTTTGCGACCCTGAATGAGGGGGAAGAGTTCATCGGCACCGAACTTCTGGACGCTGCGCTCAGAGATCGTTTCTATTTGCTTTTGATGGATTATCTTCCAAATGATGTTGAAAAAGAGGTTTTGATCAAGAAGACAGGGATCACGCCGGAACAGTCCGACGATGTCATTGCAGCGATCAATTATCTGAGAGGCAACGGAGAACTGGCCATTGACGTATCGACCAGGACAACCCTCATGATCGGAGAAATGATGGCTGTGGGCGCGAGCCTGAAGGAGGCGCTTTCTATCAGCCTCCAGACAAGCAAAGAAACCCTTGAATCTGTTCTTCTCGGTCTGCACCTTGAAAAAGGGCATACAGAAACAGGGCGGTCCGAATATATCCTCCTTACAAAAGAGTTTCTGAAGAAAGAGGGAGCAACTTTGCCATGAAAAAGGGGCCAAAAGTAGCCTGGCGCGGAAAGGCGAAAGAGCGGTTTGTAATCCCGGGAGAGGACGGGTACTCGGAATACTGGCGGAGAGATAAATCGCCCGTTGAGTTGCAGGAGCTGGCAAAACTGCTTTTGGCAATCAGGAAAATCGTCGCCTATGTGGGGAGAAATACGGGACCGGTCGTCTGGGCGGGGATGGAGAATCCAAAAGGTATCGCTCTTGATCCCACGCCGGTTATGGGAAATTACCCGGTTCCCGCGGCTAAAACCGATATCGCCATCGGGATGGCTGTGGAGGCAGCCTATCAAAAGACGGAATGGAGTGAACGGTTCAAAGAAATAGCGCTTACAAAGATGGACCTGCCTCCAGTATACGCCTACAAGTTTTCCCTATTTGTTGATATGGCTGAAAAAATCTATGCGGATATCCTGTCCAATAGAAGCTTACTGGGCTTTTACACGGAAAAGGCCAGGGACTGGCAAATCCATGAAGCCGCAAAACAGTTCATCACACCACCCACCGCCGCTGAACTCCTCCATATCTGGTGGAAAGTGGCTTCCGATAGAAATGGAACCGCATATAAGGAAGAATATGTGGATCGATCAGTGGGCGGGCTGGTGGTCAGGAAAACCCTGGATGAATTTTACAGAACCCCCATTGCAATCCTGAACTCAATGGTGGATGCCCTGATTCATGAATGTCCGGAAATTCTGGGTGTCACGGAGCGTGGTGAGTTCCGGATGAAGCTTTACATGTCCATATGGCCCGATCTGTTAGAACACATCAAATTCTGGGTTGGAGACAGGTCGGACCCGTTTCTCCTGTCTGACCAATTCAGAGAGGAAATGGAAGAGGAAGATAAGGAAAAAGACGCTGTTAAAGCGACTCTTCTGAGCTATGAGGATGCAATAGAGAAAAATCTGAGAAAAAAAAATATTGACTTTACGGATCAGGTGAAATCGATTGTTGCCAATGTTGATGATGTTGTGCGCATTGAAGGCAACGATATCGTCATGCGGGCGAGAAATAAAGTCGATAAGCCCTTGCACCATAAACTTTCCTCCGTGCTTCAGGCTGTGGCTCAGCGCAAGACCGTTTATAACAGGGGGCTTATTTCCGGAAAAGTGGATCGGAGGCGCTTATTTCGGGCTCCCACTACAGGTGCAATCTTCAACTTGAAAAAAAATTTTTTTGAATTGGCCAATGATATCGTGCTCCTCGTGGACTGCACGGGCTCCATGGCAGAGCCCATCAAATGGGACCAGGCTGAAATTCTCTATCAAACCCTTTTTTCAGCTATCAAACGCTACAATGTGGGCGCCCGGATGGTGGGCTATAATGAAGTGAAAGACACCTGCCGTATCACTGAACTCTATACGGGGGGGACCTTTTTCTTTGTCCTGCCGCACGGAAAAACCGCATCCGGAGAGGCGATCATCGCTACGGCGCTGACGTTGAAACGGTCGAGAAAGGTGCCCTTTATTATTCATCTTACTGATGGCGCTTCCAATTGGGGCTGCGGTGTGAGTGACGCCATCAAATTCTGTGAACAAAACAAAATCAATCTGCTTACCCTGGGCCTTGGATGTGATCCTCAAAACAAATCAGCCCTGAAAGACGAGTATGGGAATCTCATTGAATTTGTGGACAGAACAGACCATCTCCCCGGATTGTTCAAGAACCTGCTTGCTTCCAGCAGGTGGCGTTAAAGAAAAATGGCTTGACCAAATGATTCACCGTCTCACGAATGATCAAAAATCGAAATCAAAGACGATTTGTTTCCTGGATGTAATTTCGCGGCAAACCCATGGACAGCCAGAAAGACACCATCAATGAAGTTTTGAATGCTGAATGGTACATGTTTCAGAGGGTGAAAAGTGCCGGAGGACCTTCCCCGTGTCAGTCCGCACCTGAAGCCTTCAAAAAAATCAGGGCGAGTATTTTTGAAACATGGTCACCGGAAATGCTCGCATCCTACCTGGAAGATCTCAAGAGAGCCATCAATGAAGACAGGAACCTTCTTGCCGAGAAATACGCCCGTATGGACAGCCTTATTCCTCCTTTGAGCACAAATCCCCTTATCCATGAAATTGTCCAAATAGAAACCAGATGGCAGAAGCAAGTGCGAAAAGAATATCCGGCTCTTTATTCCCGTGCCGGTCGCGGTATGGGAACGGCGGATGATGGGTCGAACTTTTCCATCTACCTCAGAAGCGAGCTGGAAACATACAGTGACAAGACGCTGAGACTCTATTACGAAAGAATACGAGGCGCTCTGGATGAAGGCGAAAATCTGGCTTTGCGTTCTCTAGAAATGCTGGTGAAAAAAGGCGGGTTCAAGAACCTGGAACATGCGGAAAAAATGCTGGCACAATCCAGTTAACCCCTTATGCTGTTTGGGGCAAACAGATTTATGATATTCATGAAGTGAAAGGAGCGGACAGAGATGGGTAATATCGATACAACATTGAAGGAAGCAATCGCAAATATTGGTCCGGCATTTGTGGCGACTTCCGACAAAGGAGGCCTTCCGAATGTTTCGGCAAAGGGTTCTTTTCGTGTTTTAGATGAGGAGAACGTTGTCTTTGCCGACATTAGATCTCCTCAGACCATTGCCAATTTAAAAGAAAATCCACAGGTTTCGGCAATCGGGCTTAACGCGGCAACACGCAAGGGATGGAGAATCTGGGGAAAAGCGACCGTACTGTCAACAGGCGACCTGTTCGATCAATTCAACCGTGCATACCAGAGTAAAGGCGGGGTAAAGCATGTCGTTAAGATAAAGGTGGAAAAAGCGGTCGTGGTTTAAGATAAGGAAAGCCTATCCATGGAAGTCACCATCAGATTAACCGCCGCTTTGGCAAATCGCTTCACGAAAAGAGAGAAGGTCTTTACACGGAAAATCGGGAGTGAAGAGAATCTCTGGTCTTTGATTGAAGCAATGGACGGGAGTTTTCCGGATATAAAGAATGCCTTGATAACGGAAAACCGCAGTATCCGGGACAGTATCAACATATATGTTAACGGTGAGAATGTCCGTTATCTTAAAGGAGTAAATACCACCATTCAAAAGGGGGATGTCATCAATATTATTCCTGCCGCGGCGGCAGGCTAGTCGGATTAACGGGGTGTCAGATGATTATCGACAGGCCGAATTCCCACTTCATCTTCATTTTGCCATGGGACCACGTGCATCGGCATTACAATTATGTCAGATACAACCGAAAGGAATTAACGAACGAAGAATACCTGGAACACTGGGGAAAATGGGTTTTTTTCGGTTCAAAAGAGCACTTTGATCACCTTGCAAAGAAAATAGATCCCTATGTAGAGCACAAGATCATTCCCGCGGCTAAATATGATCGCAAGGTAATAGAGGAGTTCGATTTGGGGGAATGCGTCATGTGCGTGTACTGTGACAAAAGGCAGAAAGAGGACATCTGGAATATTCTCGTGTCCCTGGGCGTGGAAGACAAAGCATGGGTATTTGAAAAGGAGACAATGGAGAGATGGTTGCCGGGCGGACATCTTTTGGAGAGTTGGATAAAAGGGAAGGGAATGAGTGAAAAGGAAGCCGAAAAAGTAAGGCAGGACGCGGAAGCAACATTTGAGAAGATGTTTGGAAACAAGTATGCCATATTCCAACCTGTGAACCAGTAATAAATGCACGGTTTCCGGCGAAGATGAATTTCAAAAGATTTGAAAGACAATTACAGGTTCCTGAAATCGGGATTGAAGGACAGCGAAAAATCAACAGGGCAAAAGTCCTGCTCATAGGTGGGGGGGGATTGGGTTCTCCCGTTGCCTACTATCTGGCCGCGGCGGGTGTCGGTCGTATCGGAATCGCGGATGATGACCGGGTGGAAATGAGTAACTTGAACCGGCAGCTCTTGCACACTCCCGAACAAATCGGAATGCTGAAGGTTGATTCCGCGAAACAAACCCTTCGAACTTTCAGCCCGGAAACGAAAGTGACGGTTTATGCTGAAAGACTCTTGTCTCCGGATCAACTCTCCCGCACTATCAAAGGCTATGACGTGATCGTTGATTGTTGCGACAACTATCCGACCCGGTTTGCAGTCAATACGGCCTGCATTCAGGCCCAAAAGCCCTTCGTCTATGGCGCGGTGTCGGGGTTTGAAGGGCAGGTAATGACCATAATACCGGGAAAGGGTCCGTGTTATCAATGTCTTTATCCCGCCGCTCCGCCACCTTCAAGTAAAGAGGCTCCGTCCGGAGTCATCGGGATCTCACCCGGGACCATAGGCTGTATCCAGGCTGCCGAAGCACTCAAATGCGTAATTGGCGCGGGCGCGTTATTGGTCGGGAGACTCCTCTTTATGGATCTTTTGGAAATGACATTTTCGCAGTTGACCGTTCAAAGAAACCACGCTTGCCCCGCTTGCGGAAAGCGTGACTGTTGAAAGTGTGCCACCTGGTCTGAATATTACTTGGCTCAGCGGTCAGAGTGAGGAGACTTTAGGATGAAATGGAGCATAGGCAAAATTGCAAGCAAAAGGGCGTTATTTTCTCCTCAGAAGCCGGCGATTATCTATGAAGACAGACCGATCAGTTACAAGAGACTCAATGAGGATGTGAATCGACTGGCGAATTTTTTGCGTGAAAAAGGTCTTAGGAAAGGCGACCGCATTTCCGTCTGCCTTTACAATTGTCCTGAATTTCTGGTCAGCTTTCTTGCGGCGGCGAAACTGGGTCTGATTGTTGTTCCTCTCCATTTCAGACTGGTTGCCCGTGAATTGGAGTACCAACTCAACAGGTCCGGCACACGGCTCTTTATTTTTGATCATCAACTTACCGGGACCGTCGCCACAATCCGTTCTTCAATACCGGTTGATGACGATAAATTCATTTATCTCACGAACAGTGATACAGAAAATGACCCCTGCCCTGATTGGGCACTTTCTTACAGCGAAATAATGCGAAACGCTTCACCCGCTGAGCCGGAGCCGGAAGAATTGATCGATTTGGACGACCCGCTTCTCATTTTATACACTTCGGGAGTTGCCGGTGATCCGAAAGGAGCGGTTATTTCACATGGGCAGACATTTTTCAAAAATTTCCAGATCATGATCTATACCGATATGAGAGAGGATGATGTCGTGTTGTTTCAGGCGCCCCTTTGTCATTCGGCAGGGCTTTGTGCGGTAGCAACACCGGCACTTTGCCGTGGCGCTTCCCTGATCATGAGGAGGAATTTTGACGCATCCCGGTTTGCGGCGGACATTGAAAAATTCAGGGCAACGATTGTTTTTGGCCTGACAACCATGTTCCGTTTTATCCTTGAAAACGAGATCCTTGATAGAGTCGATACGAGCAGTGTGCGCATGACCTTCGGGGGTGGAGAAAGAACGCCTCCCGGACTGATACGGGATCTTGCTGAAAAGGGAATACACCTGCTGATGGGGTATGGGCAAACGGAAAACTCCGCCATGATTCTGATGCCTCGTGATATGGGCGAGGACAAAACAGGATCCTGTGGATTACCCAATTTTTTTACGGATGCATGGATAGAAGGTAAAGACGGTGAAAGACTCCCTCCGGGCCAGGTCGGAGAAATCGTTGCAAGAGGCCCTAATGTGATGAGCGGTTACTGGGATATGCCGGAAGAGACCGGAAAGACAATTGTTGATGGGAAACTCCGTACAGGTGATCTGGGGTACACGGATGAAGGCGGTTTTTTTTATATTGTGGATCGGGCAAAGGACATGTATCGAAGTGGCGGCGAAAATGTCTACCCTGCGGAAATAGAGAAGATTCTGGCGCAACATCCAAGAATTGAAAATGTGGCGATTATTGGTGTTCCTGATGAAAAGTGGGGGGAAACAGGAAAGGCGTTTATTGAGTGCAAAGAGGGTTCTACCATTACGAAAGGCGAGATCATTCAGTTCTTGGACGGAAAGGTTGCCAGATATAAATTTCCCGGGCAAGTCGAGGTGGTGGATTCTATCCCAATGACATCCTGGGGAAAGGTTAAGAAATCGGTTTTTAGGAAATCTTAAAAGTTGACAGTGCGTCCAGCCTCGCAAGATTGGGGAAAACGGTTTGGAAGGTCATGGGACGGGCTGAATATTATTTCTACTTTGTCACATTGCCGCACCGGCTAGCTCGCCGGCGAGGCGCTTTGCTTGAACCTTCCGGGCCGACTCGATAGCGGATTTTCGTTTTTTGTGGCGTATCTCCATTTGGCGTAAAATCTCTTCCTGAGTAACGGCTCTCTTCGGAAGTGCATATTTGAGGAGCGATACAATATCAGCGCAGCTCAGAAGGGGATAGAGATCCTGATGTTTCAATTTTTCTTCGAGCATGAACTGCATTGCCATCATAACCAAGGCCATATGGTGATGCCATGCGAGCCAGCCACGGACCTGATAATCGTCGAGTCCACTATGCTGTTTCGATTCCTGGAAAGCGCGCTCGACCCAATAGCGCTGAGCTTGAGCAAATGCAAGACGCTCTACCGAAGTATCGGCAGGAGCATTGCTCAACGTATATTTGAGCTTGCCTCCATCAATTTCTTTACGAACAATCAAATGCCACTCATGGGCCGACGGCTCTTCTCCATCCCAAAGCCATACTCTCTGATGAAATATATCTACGACAAGTTTGCCTTTGGTTGTTTCTCGTACAGTGACGCGCTGCCAACTGGAAGCCGGGGCCTGAGCTGCCAGAAGGTCCACACGAACAGGCAACATACGCGGTTCAAGTTTTTTCGGGGGGCGGCCGCTGGTGGACTTGCGGGGAGGGACGCAGGGCTCGGGGTCTTCAAGCCACACCATTTGATCCTTATGCACATCCGCTACAAAAACCTCGCCCATCCCATCCAGATCTCGCAAAAAGGCAGGATCTTCCCCATAAAAACCATCGCATCCCACCCAACTGAAGGAGATACCCTTCTGCCGGGCCCCTTCAACCATTTCCAAGGCCAAATCATGTTTGCGAAGGAGCTTGACGCGGTGGTCCGGTACACCTGCCGCTTCACAGCGTTTAGGGTCTTCGACCCAATTCTCCGGCAAATACAACCGGCAATCGATGGGAGTAGCGTAAATACCGTGCCCCAAAACGGCAAAAACCCCCACCTGGCAGTTGTCCACTTTACCGATGGTTCCCGCCCACTGTCTGCTTACGCCTACAGATTTTGTACCCTTCTTGAGACAAGCCGTTTCATCGATCAGCAGACACCGGTCTTCTCCATCTTGAAGCGCTTCATTACTGCGCATAGCCACCTGGTCCATCACAGCGTTCGCGTCCCAGGGCGAATTGGAAACAAAATGCTGGAGCGCCTGCTCATTGGATTCGGGAACCATTTCTGCCATACGTTCCATGTTTTTCTTTTCAGCTTGCACCAATCCTTTCAGATAGAGCGCTCCCTGATCGGCACAATTACGGGTCCTTGTTTGGAAGAAATCAGAAAACCAATTGAAATAACTAATAAAAGAAGACGACACCCCCGCAAGGGGGCTGTTGTCATGGCTATCTCCTTTTTTGGTTTTATAGGTGTTCGGGCGGGCTGTTGTGATCGAGCCCAACCCCCCATTGGTTTCGCCGTCTCATGAAGAAAAATATAATAGCTATTATGTGTAAAATCAATCATATAATCCATATTTCCAGCAAAATAGTTACCCAATTAATCGGGGCTGATCAGGGCACCCATGGTAAAGCAATTTTAGCCGGAATCCGTTTGCCCCATCGCGTAAGCAACCTTGCTTATGGTTCCAGCCATGATGGCAACTGTGGCTTCAGCCCATATGGTCAGCGCTCGATGCGGGACAAAATCGTAACTGCCGGAGGCCGCCTGCTGGCTGGCTGGCTTGCCTGGTGGACGGTGAACACGGAAAAGAAGCGAACCCATTGGCTGTGTCAGGTGCCCTGCTCCGCGCGCCGGGCCGCCGCATTAATGTGACAAAGTAGAATTATTAAAGGAGCGAAAAATGGCAATAGATGCAACTTTTGATGTTCAGGCGCCGGGAAAGACGTCGGCTTACCTGGACTGGCTTCAGATGCTGACAGGGGCGGCACTGATCCTTTTCATGTGGAGCCACATGATCCTGGTGGCCAGCGTTAACCTGGGAGCGGGCGCCATGAACACCCTGGCCTATTTTTTCGAGGCCACGTACATGGCCCAGGTGGGGGGCCCGCTCATCGGTGCCACCATGCTGTTTCATTTTGTGCTGGCAGCCCGGAAGGTGCCTTTTCGGGTGGAACATCAGACCACCATCTGGAAGCACGCCCGTCTTTTGCACCACCGGGATACCTGGCTGTGGCTGGTCCAGGCCTTTACCGCCATGATCATCCTCATTATGGGCTCCATCCATATGTGGACGGTCCTGACGGATCTGCCCATCACCGCCGCCAAGAGTGCGACCCGGATTCAGGGGGGCTTCTGGCTGGTTTTCTACCTGATCCTCCTTCCCATGGTGGAACTGCACGTGGGCATCGGGTTTTACCGCATCGGTGTCAAATGGGGATTCATCAAAAGAAAGACCCGTGGAAAATTCCATAGGTTTGAAAACATTCTGACGGGTATCTTTATTTTCATCGGGCTGGTCACGATCATTCGGTTTCTGCTGCTCACAACCGGCTAACCCAAATTATTACGGAGCAAAATCATTGGAAACAATTATCACGGATCTATTGTGTGTGGGCGCGGGCCTGGCCGGTGAACGGGTGGCCGTGGAAGCGGCGGCCGCCGGATTTGACGCTTTGTGCCTGAGCATCGTACCACCTAGGCGGTCCCATTCGTCCGCGGCGCAGGGGGGCATGCAGGCGGCCCTGGGCAACTGTTTTAAGGGAGAAGGAGACTGCCCGGACGTGCATTTATCGGATACGGTCAAAGGCTCGGACTGGGGGTGCGACCAGGAAGTGGCCCGCCTCTTTGCGGAAACAGCCCCCGTAGCGGTCAGAGAAATGGCCTTTTGGGGGATCCCCTGGAACCGGGTGGTGCCCGGAAGGTCCACCTATTTCAAGGGGGGGAAACAGTTTGAAAAGATTGAACCGGCAGCCCAGCAGGGTCTGATTACGGCCCGGGATTTCGGGGGCACCGCCAAATGGCGCACCTGCTATACCTCGGACGGTACCGGCCATACCCTTTTGTATACCATGGACAACAAGGTGGTGGAGCTGGGGGTCAGGGTGCATGACCGGGTGGAAGCCATATCCCTCATCCATAACGGCGAAACCTGTACCGGCGTGGTGGCCAGATGCCTCAAAACCGGAGAACTGCGCGTCTACCTGGCCAAAGCGACCCTGATCGCCACAGGCGGCTACGGCCGCATCTACCGGGAAACCACAAACGCGGTGATCAACGACGGGGGTGGCGCCATCATCGCCTTGAATACGGGTATCGTGCCCCTGGGCAATCCCGAGGCCATCCAGTTTCATCCCACCGGCATTGTCCCCACTAATATCCTGGTGACCGAAGGGTGCCGGGGCGACGGCGGAACCCTCCTGGACGTGAACGAAGAACGGTTCATGGACAAATATGAACCGGAAAAGGCCGAACTGGCCTCCCGGGACGTGGTGTCCCGCTGGATGACCCATCATATCCGCCAGGGCCTGGGGGTCAAAAGCCCTTACGGGGACCACCTCTGGCTGGATATCCGTCACCTGGGGGCCCAACACATCCAGACCAAACTGCGGGAAGTGGAGGAAATCTGCAACAACTTCCTGGGGGTGGACCCCATCACCCAGTTGATTCCCGTCCGCCCGGCCCAGCACTACACCATGGCAGGGATCCGCACCAACAAGGACGGGGCCGTCTACGGCCTGAAGGGCCTGTTTTCCGCCGGAGAAGCGGCCTGCTGGGACATGCACGGGTTCAACCGCCTGGGGGGCAACTCCCTTGCGGAAACCATTGTGGCGGGAAAAATCGTGGGTGAAAAGGTGGTGGAGTTCCTCAAGGGCCACGAAGTGACCTTTGACAGTGCTCTGACACGAAAAGCGGTTCAAAAGGAGCAGGGACGCATCGATAACCTGATCAAAGGCGCAGACGGCAAGGAAAACGTGTACGCAGTGCGCAACGCCATGCAGGATGAACTCATGGACCATGTGGGTATCTTCCGGAACCAAACGGATCTCCAGACAGCGGTGGACAACCTGCAGGAAATTTATGCCCGTGCCGAAAAAGTGGGACTGCATTCCAACGGCAAGGGCGTCAACCCGGAACTGGCACTTTCCCTCAAAATCAAGGGCATGGTGAAACTGGCCCTTTGTGCGGCCTATGCAGCCCTTCAACGCACCGAAAGCCGGGGATGCCACGCCAGGGAGGATTATGAAGCCCGCAACGACCGGGATTGGCTGAAACGGACCCTGGCCACCTGGAAGGAGGGGGACACCCTGCCGACTCTGGATTATGAGCCGGTGAGCCCCACCTTTGAACTGCCGCCGGGTGAGCGGGGCTATGGAACCTGTAAAATCATTTCATGTGATGATACCGACGTAGGAGATTAACAATGGTCAGGCCACTGCAATTTGACATATTTCGATACAACCCCCAGGACCCTGATTCCACGCCGCATACGGACCGCTTTCACCTGGATGAGACGGACAGCATGACCGTCTTTATTGCGCTCAATAGGATCCGTGAGGAACAGGACCCGTCGCTTCAGTTTGATTTTTGCTGCCGGGCGGGCATCTGCGGAGCCTGCGCCATGGTGATCAACGGCCGGCCCGGCCTGGCCTGCAAGACACTCATAAAGGAACTGCCGGACAAGATTACCCTCATGCCCCTTCCGGTTTTTAAACTCGTGGGGGATCTTTCCGTGGATACGGGCACGTGGTTTCGGGCCATGAACGAAAAGGTAGGCTCCTGGATTCACACGGATGAAACCTTTGATCCCACCGCCCTGGAAGAACGGATGGACAATGCTCTGGCTGAAGAAATTTACGAGCTGGAACGGTGTGTGGAATGTGGCTGCTGTGTGGCAGCCTGCGGTACCGCCAATATGCGGGAGGATTTCATGGGGGCTGTGGCCTTAAACCGTATCGCCCGCTTCATGCTGGATCCCCGTGACAACCGTGAAAACAAGGAATATTTTGAAGTCATCGGAACCGACGAAGGGATCTTCGGCTGCATGGGCCTTCTGGGATGTGAAGATGTGTGCCCCAAAGAGCTCCCGCTTCAGGATCAGCTCGGTATCCTGCGCCGCAAAATGGGATGGAGTGCGATCAAACATTTGTTCCGGTTCGGGTAGACGCGTTAGATACAGTTCAGGGCAACCATGATGAGATTAAGAACTTCATGAAATCCAGATAACGGTTATGAATCGCCCTTCTGTAATTTTCACAAATCAGACAATTTTTCCTCAAGACTTTTCATTGGCTTAATGGTCGGGGGTTGATAAATCATATAACTCTGCACAGGATATCGGGTTCCTTTTTCATGGGTTTTCTTTAAGCCGTCCAAAAGCGATTCACAATATCTTGCGGGGAACGTCATAAACATCTCAGATTCGTCCGTGCCCGCTAAAATACGCTCCCCTCTTCCGGGATGAACCAATGCGGGTTTGCCGGTGAAATGAGGTTTTAGGGCTGAAACGCAGGAGAGGCCAAATCCCGTGGTTCTGGATTCGATCAGCTCACCATAATGGTATAGGTATCCGGAAGCTAGGCGACTCATCTGTGCCGGTGTCCCGTAAATGAGGACGATATCGGGATCAACGGGTGCCGTCTCAAGGGGAAAAACAGCTATTCCTTTGATTTCTCCGTACGGTATCGGGTCCAGTTCCTTGGTTGCCTTCTCTGCCAATTCAATATTGTCGAGATAGCCCATGTCCAGAAAATACTCGGCAAGGGCTTTGCCGTCTTCCATTCGTTTCAAACCCAAACCCGCAAGGCACGGCGTACAGTTGATATCGTCCGCAACTGCGCCCAAAGTTCGTCCCCAGCGTCTTGCCATTGTCGTCCATTGGCAAAGTGAAATCTTAATCCCATACTTGGCGGGTCTCGCCGCTTTTTCCGGAAGCGCATCTTCATTCCTTAACAATTTCATTCCAATAGGAAAAGATTGAGGGCGAACCATCCGGGTAATTCCTTCAGAAAAAGCTTTGTAATCCATTTTGGGCTCCTCTTTTTGAATATTATGGCCGAACGTCCCCGCGGATCAACCGTGTCCGCCTCCAAGCGCCTTGTTGGCAATTTACTTTTTTATGCGGTTGCCACCAAATGCATGAATAGTCCTGGTTCCAGCTATGCATTTACCCCACTGCTCCGTACCGTTGGGGATTAACAATTCGTCCCCTGGCCCTAAAATGAACTCTTTTCCGTTTAAGTAAGCTGTATATTTCCCACTTACACAAACCATATATTCATCAAAAGGGTGAGAGTGCTTTTGAGAAACCCGGTCAGCATGGCACTCCCAAAACGCTATCTGCGTTTCATCCGCTCCTTGGAAATAATATCCCTCAAGGTCAGCGGTGTTTTGTTGTGAAGCGCCAACCTTATTTATGGGGTTTTTCATGAATTCCGGAAAGGTCTTCATCTTAAATATCCTTTGATAATAAAACCAAACCTGGTTTCAGGGCCAAAGCTCATCTCCACGGGTGGCAGGGTATGAAGTCTTGGCTAAAGGCACGTTTTAGAGCAATATTTTTTAGCAAATGAAATCCAATCTTTTTCTGTTTTCACTGCCTGACCAATTTTCATAAGCTCGCTTGTTGGTGCAATATTGGGGAGCCAAACATCGTACCAATTTTGAGAAGCCTATTCGCTTTTAGGCACGCCCCGTGGAGGGCGTCTCACTGTACCTATACGCAAACCTTCTGCCGAGGATCTCTCGGAACCAAGCCGAACAATTTTTATTGTCATATTGGGCCATTCGCCTCTTTTAGGAATTTTTGGTGAACTGCTAGCTGAGCCGCGCCCGGCTTTTTGGGCGTCGGTTCCAGCGAAAGTTAGCGCTTCAGCTTTTCTTTGAGCGAGAAATGCCGTGTACTTAATATATTTCTGGTTTATCTATAGAGACGCGGGGGCGAGTGCCTTACGCTTCAGAACCAAAACGCGGGGTCGAGCTCCTTTGTCCAGAGAGAAGTCCAGCCCCGCACGGAAAATCTCAGGCATGTAGAAGCGCGAAGCGTCGTCTTTTCCCCTGTCTTCATAAATAACCCCCATGTCTTCCAGAATCCTCACCGTGGTTTGATCCATGTCGAATTGTTCGAGAGTAAACGGGATTCTTCGATCTGACGGTTTATATGAGCTAGTGATTTTCTCGACCCATTTCTTGAATTCGGGATATTCTTCTTTTGCCTCCGTTACTTTCGCGCTGCTGCAAGGCTCGAGCGCACGACGAACAGCCTGAGGTGGAAGTATGCGACTGGCTGCCCATTTCTCTAGCACAACTTCGTTGGGATTTTCAAATGTAATATCAGCAGCATGAAGAAGAAATCGCACAATATCTCTTGCCTGTAGCCTTCCTTTGAAATCCGTCAAGGCAGCAAAAACCCAGTTGACCGTATACGCTTCCTTGGAGTTATCGGAGCCGAGCTTCATTCCCCATAGTTGTTCAAGTCGTGAGCTAAGATCATCTCGACTCAAAATCTCTATCTCCTCTTCCTTGGCACCTATTACTTCGGCTTGGCTGCAAATCCAGAAGACGAGTTTCCTGAAAGAATCTTCATCCCAGGACAGGTCATATGCACGGTAGAGATTTTCAAACTGCGCCAGATTTTGAGTTACTACGTACCGGATGAAATCACGGCGTACGAAAACAATAAGTCCGATATTAGCCTGCCTGATTTCCGACAATCTTCTCGGCAAATCAATGAGTGCCTTTAGCGCCATCTGCTGTGCTGGATCTGATGAAATATGTGCAAAAATGTCCTCCAGGCCATCGAACAAGAACACGATTTTGAGGCCCCTTTCTTTAAGCCTAATATTGAAGTCAGCCAGCTTGTTCGGATGGCTTTCGCCAGATGGCGGCACGCCCAGGGTTCGCGCAATCTCATCGACCCAAAAGCCGCTCCAATGCAATTCTGTGACGCTTTCTTCACGGAGCTTTGCTCTGATTCTGTCTTGGCATTCGGAAAGAGAGAATTCGGCAGAGCTATCCTTGAGAGCTACTTTTACTCTGGCTCTTGCATATTGGGTGATGCGTCTTGCTTCATCTTTGAGCCCGTTTGATTGGAGAAGAGGAAAGATGAATGACTCTGATTGCGATTCTTCCGATCCTTTGAGTACATGGTTCAGGAATTTTTCCCAGGTGCCGAACTGAGATAACTGGATGTAGTTAAATGTCTTCCCGGCTCCCTTCGCACCGATGGAAACCACACGGGGCAACTCATCGCGAAATGTAGTTCCCAGGTTCTTCAGAGGATCGGTAACCAACAGGCTTTTCCCTTGGCCATTTTCGGCAAATTCATACTGCTTACAAACATCTCTGAGCTTACGGGCCTCGCCGATTTGTCTTGATTTGTCTGGGATTTCGCGTGCAGCCACACCAGTCACGGGTGCTCTCAATTGACTCTTTGCCCATTCCCTTGCCATTCTCATAATCGAAGTGGGGACGAGCTTTAGTCGAGCGTCTTCCCAGTCATTGATGTATAGGAGCTCTTCATTGAAATCTGTTTCGAAAATTTGCAGCCTCTTGGCATAGACATTATCTTCAACGGATTCGATGTAGGCAGATCGGAGCCTCACGAGAGAGTTCTCAAATTCCGGCAATTTTCTGAATTCCGGTTTCAACATGCTAACGATCAGGGAAGGATCATAGTAACCGACGTTACCATCCGTTATTGTCGGTTCGGGGGCAGCAAGCCGACTTATTAGATCGATTACGAGACTTGTGCCACTCACTGACTGCTCCGCGATAGTCGTCACGATGTAACGTTGTATGCGAGAATCGAAGATAATGGGACTGGATACCTCGCTCAAGCCGGCTCTAAGATCCAACAGGACATAATCCGCTCCGATTGCCTGACCCAACCGATAGATGGAGTCCCCACACTCCCAGGCGCCATTGGAATTCCTAGCCAAATGTTCGGGCAAGACGGGTGTATCGAGTAGTTGCATATCATTGAGACACGCTGGAAGAAAGTACCAGGTTGATCGGCCTTCTGTTTTGGGGGCTTTTCTTACTTCCCTAGCAAACAACGAGAACATCTCGTCCAAGTCTGGAGGCGAATATTGGTATAGCTCCAGGAATTCCAAGAAAGAGACGGATGGCTGCTGCTTTTCCCGCCGGTTCCAATACGTAAGTCCCGGAGCCTCTAAATCTGCATCAATAACCAACACAGTCGTCGACAACCCAAGCTTTTTAGTCCGTTCTAGCAGAGCGAAAAGGAAAGCCGTCAGGTGCAGTGTACGACCGACCCCCCCCTTGAATGAATAGAAGGAGACCAATCTGGGTCTATCGCCATCAAATGGCTTCGGGAGCTTGGCGTTGCCAGCAACTTCTTCTTCACCCTCTAACTCGCTTTCGACGTATGCAATTTCCTCCCAGAAAGGGCGTATCGCAATATCAACGTCAGCTCCTTCTTCTCCTGGTATGAACTCCACTGGAAGTATAGTGTTGCCAAAATCAAGCTGAATGAGGGATTGATCCTCCTGATACCATTCGCCGAACCACTCCTTCAGAACTCGCTTTGCTTCCTCCATCTGCTCCGGCTGTCCCACTCCTATTTCCAATGCATCGGAATAGCAACCAATCCTCACGATTCCATCCGGGAGTTTTTTGCCAAAAGCTGTTTTTTCCCGAATGACGCGTTTCACGTCAAGCCATGTCAATAATCTCGAGAATCTCATTTTAGCTCTCTCTTTATCCATTCGGATATCCGCAGTAGTTTATTCTCCAAGATATCGTCTGTGACGGCACCAACAGAACGTCCACCGTATCTCCACATCTGATTAATTTGGCCGGTCTTCAATTCACGACCTTCTTGCTTATTTCTGGCATCCACCAGACCACACATTTGGATTTTACGAGGCAATCGCAGCCGCCCGTCCACACTGAGCGAGTCCAGCAGTTTATTGATGTCGTGTTGAGCCTCACTGATATCCGGAAAATAATCGGTCCGGCAGTTTCTCCTGCCGCATCTTTTCATAAGGATTGCTTTCAAGCCGCATTCCACGGCGTAAAACAAAAGTAATCTAAGAGCATTGCTTCTTTCAGTCCGCCCCGATGCGGAAAAGTTCTCTCGCCAAGCTCTTTCCATCTCTCGGTCAGTAAAAGGAATTGCCATTTCCTTCCCTTTGAATACAACTGTCTTAGTAGAATTTCATTGAATTCAGCTCAACCTTTTGCGCGGAAGTTCCCAGAGGGCGAAAACCGGTCAAAGCATAAAAGAATCCTGTCAGATTGCTTACATCTCGGAGCTATTGCTCCTAAAGTGCATATTACCACTCCATCCATCGTTTTTCATAGCGAAATTAAATTGATGGATAGATTCATCGTTACCATAATGGTAGCCGTCCCGTTATGTCATGCGCTAACGGCCCCGCAGATCAGCGGCGACTGGCCGCGCGAACTTGCTCGGGCGGACGGGCGTCCGCTGCAGACGCGTGATGGTCGGCGCGAAGCGCCGAACAGCAGGAGGATGGCAATACGCGGGGCTGATGGCGGGGCGAGTAGCGTCCGCGCCATCAATGTTTATATAGTTTCTCTATAAACCCCTTGATTTCAAAATCGCGTCATAACACATCTTAACCAAAGGCTTAAAAAAATATTTCATTACACTGTGTTACAATAGTTTTCACAGATCACTTGGGGAGACATGTGGTTTCTTTTTAAGACGCGTGTGAGTGGCACTCGCATTCTTCAAACAGATCTCCCAATAGAAAACCCCACATCCTGAATTCAAGATATGGGGTTCTCGTGGTCGATATCCATTTTGCCCTCTGGTTGAGGTTATTTCATACGGATTCTATCAATAATTTCTTGAGCGAGACAATAATATGCTTGAGTGGTTGAGTCAATTCCTTTCTAATTGCGAGAGCCAAAAAACATAGTATTTGGTTGTGGCGTTTTCAGGTATATCGTTTTTTTGACTGTCTGTCGTTTCGGGCCAATGGCCTTTGATCGGGAAATGTTCCTTCGCCTTCAAATTCGCACAAAAAAAAACCGGGAAGCCATTAGCAACCCGGTTTTGATTTTCTTCTGGGGTGGATGAAGGGACTTGAACCCTCGACCACTGAGGCCACAACCCAGTGCTCTACCAACTGAGCTACATCCACCAGATTAAGTAGGGGAATATAACAGAGGCCGTTTTGTTTTGCAAGAAA
Source organism: Desulfatiglandales bacterium (assembly GCA_963663335.2). GTDB lineage: Bacteria > Desulfobacterota > DSM-4660 > Desulfatiglandales > Desulfatiglandaceae > NaphS2. Next base: position 2,114,755 of record CAXXLN010000003.1, read on the forward strand.
ATTTATTCAACAAACTTCATTTGCATCCGGACCATGCAAAAAACAACTAACGAAAGAAGTATTTGACGCTCATGAAAAACTTTCCTATATTTAGGCCCGCTGATTCATTGCATTGGATACAGCTGCTCAACACCCGTTTTGGAAAATCATTCCGGAAACCGCAAACAGGTTCAGACAGACACGAGGAGTATAATAACCCATGCCAGAAAACCGGCAAGCACTGTTTAGAAAGATACCGTCCGTAGACGTTTTGCTGGCCCATCCGCAAATCGAGGAAGCGCTTTCGGGCCAGCCCAGGGTGCTTGTCATCAGAGCCATCCATGAAGTTCTGGAGACCCTTCGCGCCGCCATTCAGGAAGAAGCGCCTGTTTCAGAGGAAGTACTCGAAACGGACGTTATTGTTCACAATGTGCTGGTTCAAATGGACCGGTTGTCCATGCCCAGCCTTCGAAACGTGGTCAATGCCACCGGGGTGGTGGTGCACACCAATCTGGGGCGATCTCTTCTGGCCGAGCGGGTGCTGGCGAAGTTCGATTCCCTTGCCGGTGGGTACAGCAACCTGGAATATTCCCTTGAACAGGGCCGACGCGGAAGCCGTTATACCCATGTGGAATATCTGTTGAAGGAACTGACCGGGGCCGAAGCCGGCATGGTGGTCAACAACAATGCGGCCGCAGTTCTGCTCGCCCTTGAAACCCTTGCAAAAGGGAAAGAGGTGGTGGTCTCCCGGGGACAACTGGTGGAAATCGGCGGCGCCTTTCGCATTCCGGACGTGATGCGGAAAAGCGGGGCGACCATGGTGGAGGTGGGCACCACCAATAAAACCCATTTGGGGGATTATGAGGAGGCTATCGGCCCGGACACCGCACTGCTCCTTAAGGTTCACACCAGTAATTTTCAGATTGTGGGCTTTACGGAAGAGGTCCCCCTTTCGGATCTGGTGAAACTGGGTCAAAAACACGGCATTCCCGTAATGGACGATCTGGGCAGCGGCTGTCTGGTGGACTTTTCCCAATATGGCATGATTCAGGAACCCACTGTTCAGGATGCGTTGGAGCAGGGGGTGGGGGTGGTCACATTTTCAGGAGACAAACTTCTGGGTGGACCCCAGGCGGGAATTATTCTGGGCAAAAATGAACTGGTGAAGGCCATTCGTGAAAATCAGCTCAACCGAGCGCTTAGAATCGACAAACTGACACTACTGGCGCTGGAGGAAACCCTTCGCATGTACCGGGACCCGCGAATGGCCGTCAAGGAGATCCCCACGCTGCGCATGATCTGTTCTTCTTATGAGTCCCTTGCCGAAAAGGCGGAACAACTCCACGACCTGATTCAGGGGATCAACACCCTGAATTTTTCCGTCGAACAGATGGACGGCGATTCAAAAGTGGGCGGTGGCGCCCTCCCTTTGCAGAAACTGAAAACCCGCCTTGTGAGCCTTGTTCCCGCAAGAATTTCCGCTCAGAAAATGGAAGAACACCTGCGACAAAATGACCCCCCCGTTATCGGGAGAGTTGAAAAGGACCGGCTCATGCTCGATGTGAGAACCATCCAGGAAAAGGAAGTTTCAACCGTCGCGCAAGCCATCAAAACCCTTGCTGATTTCAACCCCGGAGAGAACGCGTCGGAAAGGAGGGTGTGATCAATGAAAGAAATAGTTCAGAAACTTCTTGCAGACTCCTTTTCCGTCTCGCAGATCTTTATCACAACCCATGGGGCCCGTCTCGTCAGCCTTTCTGAGAAAATCGCATCGACCTTCTTGAGTGATCGAAAACTGCTCATCTGCGGCAATGGGGGAAGCGCGGCGGATGCACAGCACATGGCCGCCGAGTTCGTAAACCGCTTTCAACTTGAACGCCCTCCCCTTCCCGCCATGGCTTTGACAACGGACACCTCAGTGATTACCAGTATCGGAAACGATTACTCCTTCGAAGAGATTTTTTCCAAGCAGGTAAAGGCTTTGGGAATTGAAGGTGACATACTTCTGGCCATCAGCACCAGCGGTAATTCGGCGAACGTGGTTTCCGCCGTTAAGGTTGCACGGAAACAGGGGCTTTATACCGCCGCACTCCTGGGAAAAGACGGGGGAGAATTAAGCAAAATGGTGGATATGCCTCTGGTTGTAGACTGTCACGTTACGGCCCGCACCCAGGAAGCCCACATTCTGGCGGAACACATCATCTGCCACCTGGTCGACTATATCCTGTTTCAAAAACATCTGGGTGAATAAAACATAAAGGTCCTCAATTTAGGAAAAATCGTAATAACCCATGACTGACATCAAACCCCTTTCATTTGACCGTATCCAGTCCTATCCGCTGAAAGATAGAAACAGCAAGGTGGATACCCATGATTTCGCCCAAGCATGGTCCCCCGGTGAACCCATGGGCACATGGCTGGATCGCCTGCCCAATATTCTGGCGGCAAGCGATCTAATGAATATTCGAGATCGCATACTGGAAGCCTTTTTCGGTCAAAAAAGGATCATTCTGACCATGGGGGCGCACCCCATTAAAGTGGGCCTGAACCCCATCATCGTTGATTTATTGGAGCGGGGGGTGATCAATGGCCTGGCCATGAACGGGGCCTGCATCATCCATGATACGGAACTTGCCATGGCCGGTAAAACATCCGAGGATGTGGCGGCCGAGATCGGCAAGGGGTCCTTCGGCATGGCCGAAGAAACCGGTAGATATCTGAATCTGGCCATCTCGGAAGGGGCCCGATCGGGGCTGGGCCTCGGGGAATCGGTGGGAAAAATGCTGGTCAAAGAAGCGTTTCCCTTTAATCATCACAGCCTGCTGGCGCGCGCCCACGAACTGAACGTCCCCGCGACCGTTCACGTGGCCGTGGGGACGGACATCATCCATTTTCACCCGCTGGCAAACGGCGCCGACATCGGCAGCACTTCCCATCTCGATTTTCGCATTTTCTGCCGATTGGTTTCGGAACTTGACGAAGGGGTGCTCATTAACCTGGGCTCGGCGGTCATTCTGCCGGAGGTATTTCTGAAGGCGCTCAGTGTGGCCCGCAACCTGGGGCACAAGGTCAAAAACATCACCACCGTCAACATGGATTTTATTCGACAATACCGCCCCATGACCAATGTGGTTCATCGGCCCACGCTGGACGGCGGAAAAGGGTTCAGTCTGGTGGGACATCATGAAATCATGTTTCCCCTTCTGGCGGCGGCGGTGATTGAAGGAATAGAAGAACAACATCAAAAAGGATAAAACAATGCCCATATATGAATTTAAATGTGAAGACTGCGATGAGGAATTTGAAGCCCTTGTCTTTCGAAGCGACGAAACAGTCCCCTGCCCCGGTTGCAAGGGTGACCATATTAAACGGTTGATGTCCGCCTGCGCCTTTAAAACCGGCGGCGCATCCGACGGAGGAAGCAGTTACAGCGCGCCTTCAGGAGGATCATCCGGTTGCGCGGGGTGCAGTAGCGGAAATTGCAGTACTTGCCATTAAAGAGCCGTTAGCCATTAGCTGTTAACAAAAGTTAATCCGGAGAAAACCGTGTTCAGAATCGGGTTTGGTTATGACGTGCATGCGTTGGTGGAAGGCCGGAAACTCATCCTGGGCGGTGTGGAAATTCCCCACGTGAACGGATTAAAAGGCCATTCCGATGCGGATGTATTGATTCACGCCATCATGGACGCCCTGGTGGGCGCCCTTGGACTGGGAGATATCGGCCGGCATTTCCCGGATACGGATTCAACATACAAAGACATATCGAGTTTGTCCATGCTGGAAACCGTGGTCGGCCTGATGGAAAAGGAAGGTTACGCCCTTAACAACCTGGACTGCACCCTTGTGGCCCAGGCGCCCAAAATCGCCCCCTTTCTGCCTGAAATGAAAGGGAACCTGTCACAAGTCCTCAAAACGGATCCGGGCCGAATCAATATTAAAGCCACGACCAGTGAAGGCTTGGGGTTTTGCGGCAAACGGGAAGGCATGGAAGCCTTTGCCGTGGCGAGCCTCATCAAAGATGGAGAAAAATAAAAGTGCCACTCAAATTATATAACTCGGCCACCCGAAAAAAGGAAGTTTTCAAGCCTTTAAAGGATGGAAAAGTCGGACTTTATGTGTGCGGCGTCACCGTGTATGACCTGTGCCATATCGGGCACGCCAGATCCACCATCGTTTTCGATGTGCTGGCCCGGTATTTCCGCGACCAGGGGTATGATGTGACCTACGTGAGGAATTTCACGGACATTGACGACAAGATCATTCAAAGGGCCAACCTCCTTGAAAAGGAACCCGCCGCCCTGGCTCGGGAATTCATTGATGCCTTTTATGAGGACATGGGAAAACTGGGGGTTTTGAATGCGGATGTGGAACCTCTGGCCACGGACTACATCAACGACATGATCGAGATGACCCAAACGCTCATGGACCGTGGCTACGCCTACTCGACGGAAGAGGGCACGGGAGGGGGCGACGTCTATTTTTCAGTGGATTCCTACAAAGGGTACGGAAGCCTTTCCGGACGGAACCTGGAGGATATGAGGGCCGGCAGCCGGGTTGCGGTGGACGACAGGAAGCGACACCCAATGGACTTTGTGCTCTGGAAAAGCGCCAAACCGGGTGAACCGCAATGGCCCAGTCCCTGGGGACCGGGACGACCGGGCTGGCACCTGGAATGCTCGGTCATGAGCAACCGTCACCTGGGCCCCACCTTTGACATTCACGGCGGCGGACGGGACCTGCTGTTTCCCCACCACGAAAATGAACGGGCCCAATCCATGTGCGCCAATGACGGAGGGTTCGCCCGCTATTGGGTTCATAACGGCTTTGTCACCGTTGAATCGGAAAAGATGTCAAAATCCCTGGGGAATTTCCTGACCATTCGGGATGCCCTCAAGCAGTACCATCCCGAGGTCCTCAGGCTTTTCCTTTTGTCCAAACATTACCGAAGCCCCTTGGATTTTTCCAAAAAGGATGTTGAAGCACTTCAATCGGGGCTGGTGCGCATTTACCGAACCCTTCAACGATTGAACGATCTGTTGGGGCCGGATGACGACGAAAAAGTTTCAGGGCAAAGGGTTCCCAATGGTTCGGGGGAATTTTTCGAAAAATTCCGTGAAATGATGGACGACGACCTGAACACCGCCGGCGCTCTGGGGCTTATATTTGAAAAGGTGCGGGAAATGAACCGGCTCATGGACCCGGAGAGTGACGCCGCCCTTTCCAAAGAGAGACTGAGCCGTTTAGCGAGTGACCGGTCCCAACTCCTTCGGGCCGGGGACCTGCTGGGGCTGTTTCGGCAAAATCCGGCCGACTTTTTTGAACAACTGGCCACACCTTCGACGGACGTGAAGACCGACGAAATTGAAGCCCTGGTGGAAAAGAGATCCCAGGCTCGGGCCGCAAAGGACTGGGCCGCTTCCGATGCCATTCGCGACCGGTTGAAGGAAATGGGTGTGATCCTGGAGGACGGTCCCCAGGGCACCACCTGGAGGCTGGATGTTTAAGCTTCAAAGCGATTTCATCCCCCGCGGCGATCAACCCCGGGCCATCGACGCACTGGTGGACGGCATTGAGCGAGGGCTCAGGCAACAGGTGCTTCTGGGTGTGACCGGATCGGGGAAGACCTTCACCATGGCCCACACCATCGCCAGGACCGGAAAAGCAGCCCTGGTGATCGCCCCCAACAAGACCCTCGCCGCGCAGCTTTACAGCGAACTGCACCATCTCTTTCCTGAAAACGCCGTCCATTACTTTGTCAGCTATTACGACTACTACCAGCCGGAAGCGTATATTCCCCAATCGGACACCTATATTCAGAAAGACTCCCACATCAACGATCAGATCGACAAAATGCGGCACGCCGCAACCCGGTCGCTCCTGGACCGGGATGACGTGATCATTGTGGCGAGCGTTTCCTGCATTTACGGCCTCGGGTCGCCGGAAACCTACTACGACATGCTCCTTTATCTTCAAACGGGGAGCACCCTCAAAAGGGAGGATGCCGTGAAAAAACTGGTGGAGATCCAGTATGAACGGGGGGACGTGGATTTCTACCGGGGCCGTTTTCGGGTGCGGGGAGACGTGCTGGACATCTATCCGGTCCATGAAGAGGATCGGGCGGTCCGCGTCCATTTCTTCGGCGACGAGGTGGAAGCCATTCAGGAAATCGATCCCTTGACCGGAAAAGCGGTTCGGGGACTCAACCGCATCGCCGTCTACCCGGCCACCCACTATGTCACCACCACCGACATTCGCGATCGCGCCATTACGCAGATCAAAGTGGAATTGCGCCAACAACTGGCCCATCTGCGGCGTGAGAACAAACTCCTGGAAGCCCAGCGGCTCGAGGAACGCACCCGTTTCGACCTGGAAATGATGGCGGAGCTGGGATATTGCCACGGCATAGAGAATTACTCCCGCCACCTGACGGGGCGGGCGGCAGGAGAACCGCCCCCTACCCTGCTGGACTATTTTCCAGGGGATTTTCTCTTGTTCATTGACGAAAGCCACATTACGGTCCCGCAGCTCAACGGCATGTTCCGGGGTGATCGGTCTCGCAAGGAAACGCTTGTGCAATACGGCTTCAGACTTCCATCGGCCGTGGATAACCGGCCATTGCGATTTGAAGAATTTGAATCCCGCATGAACCAGGTGGTTTACGTATCGGCCACCCCGGGTCCTTACGAGCTGGACCGCACCGAAGCGACTGTGGAACAGATCATTCGGCCCACGGGGCTGGTGGATCCCGAAATTGAGGTCAGACCCGCGGAAAACCAGGTGGACGACCTGTTGGAATGGATTCGAGACCGGGTGGCGCGCAATGAACGGGTCCTGGTAACCACCCTCACCAAACGTATGGCCGAGGACCTCAGCGAATATTACGCGGAACTGAACATTCGCGTCCGCTACATGCATTCGGATATCAAAACCCTGGAGCGGCTTGAAATCATTCGGGACCTGCGCATGGGCATTTTTGATGTGCTGGTGGGCATCAACCTGCTTCGGGAAGGGCTGGACATTCCGGAGGTATCCCTGGTGGCCATTCTGGATGCGGACAAGGAGGGGTTTCTGCGATCGGAAAGATCCCTCATTCAGACCTGCGGCAGGGCCTCCAGAAATGTGAACGGTCGCGTAATTCTCTACGGCGACCGTGTCACCGGAAGCATGAAACGGGCCATGGACGAAAGCAGACGTCGCCGATTGCGGCAACTGCATTACAACCGCCGACACGGCCTCACCCCTGAGACCATTCAAAAGGACATCGACGGCATCTTGGGATCTCCCTATGAAGCGGATTACGTAACGGTTCCACTGGTTGCGGAAGAAGAGATGGACTGGGCTACTCCGGATCAGATGGAAGAGATCATCGAGGAATTACGGGGAAAAATGAACGAAGCGTCAAAGAACCTGGCATTTGAAGAGGCCGCCGTGTATCGGGATCGCATTAAGGAGCTGGAGCAGCAGGAACTGGCGATGCTGGAGGGCTTATGACCCCATCAAAGACCAAACGGCGAAAAAACCCCAAAGCAATACCCCCAGGACCTCTTGTGAAAACGGAGCGTCAGGATCCTGATCGTTTTATTCCCGGGTTTCACGCGGTCAGGGAAACCCTGAAAGGGCAAAGCGGAACTTTGCAGGAAATCTGGGTCGCGGAGGGGAAGCCCTCTGCCAGAATAGAAGAAATCCTGAGCCTCGCGAAGTCCAAGAACATTCCAATTCACTTTAGGCAACAAGCATATCTATCTGAACTTTTTGTTCATATTGCCCACCAGGGTATTGTGGGAATCACGAAAGCCTTTGACTATGCCGATCTAAACCAGGTATTGGGCCATTCCCTTCAAGAAGGCGCATCGGCCCTTCTGCTGGCGGCGGATCACATCACCGACCCGGGAAACCTGGGAGCGCTCATTCGAACCGCCGCTTTTTTCGGCGGCCACGGGCTCATCATCCCCAGGGACCGCTCCGCCGCCATGACTCCCGCGGCCCTGAAGCGGGCATCCGGAGCACATTCCAAACTCCCGGTGGTTCGGGTCACCAACCTGGGCCGGGCGCTCGACGATTTATCGGAGAAAGGGTTCTGGATTATCGGAACAACGGGAGGCGCCGAACTGTCCATTTACGATTTTGATTGGAACCGGCCGTTGGTTCTGGTATTGGGCAATGAACAGAAAGGCCTCAGCCCTTCAGTCCTCAAACGGTGCCATGAACAGGTCCGCATCCCGTCTCCAGGGAGTGTGGAGTCCCTCAACATCTCCGTTGCCGGAGGGGTCGTCCTGTCGGAAATATGCCGACAGAGAAGAAGCGCGTCATAACTTAAGCTGACCTTGAAAGGGAGACCCATCATGACAAAAGAAGCACCCATAGCGGTATTGGGAACCTTTGATTCCAAAGGCGAGGAGCATCAATTTCTAAAAACCCGCATTCAGAAAAGAGGATGTGGGACCCTGACCATCAATGTGGGGACGAAACGTCCCCCATCCTATTCCATAGACATCGATTTGTACCGGGGAATGCCTGAAGAAAAGAACGGCCTTTCCAGGGATCAGGTCATCCGGGAAGTGATATCAAGGGGAAAAGCTTTGGTTCGACGCCTTTATGAGAACAATGAGATTTCCGGCATCATCTCCGCCGGCGGCGGGACCGGGACGTATATCAGCACCAGCATCATGCATGTGCTCCCCCTGGGTGTCCCCAAGGTCATGGTCTCCACCGTGGCCTCAAGAGACATGTCTGAAACCGTTGGCGTGAAAGACATCACCATGATGCACAGCGTTTCGGATATTCTGGGAATCAACACCGTTACCGGCAGAATACTCGACAACGCAGCCGGCGCCGTTTGCGGCATGGTGAAAAACCGATGGGAGACCGCCTCGAAGAAAAAGCGGGTGGCGCTCAGTTTTTTCGGATTCATCACCCGTGCAGCGGAGAATGTAAAAGAGAATCTGGAAAATAGGGGCTACGAAGTGGTACCCTTTCACGCCAACGGAACCGGGGGCATGGCCATGATGGAACTGGCGGCCGAAGGATATTTCCACGGCATTTTCGATCTGGCCACCCATGAGCTTGCAGACAAGTTAATGGACGGTTACTGCGGCGCCATCGGAGAGAAAAGATTTGAACCGGTTCACGGGCGGAGAATTCCGCGTCTCATCGTGCCCGGCGGTATGGACTGTATCGTGCTGGAATTTACCCGGGATGATATCCCGCCAAAAATCAGGGACCGGAAAATCTTCTTCTACGACTTCCGCTCTGCCATCCGTGTCAATGCCGATGAATCCCGATTGCTGGCCGGCCAATTGTCGGAAAAGCTGAACATGGACCCCGAAAATGTTCGTGTGCTGATCCCCTTGAAGGGACTTTCCGTGGCGGATCAGGAGAATGGCGCCCTGTATGATCCCGCAACGGCCCAGGTGTTTGTGAATGCGTTGAAGAAGGGTCTGAGCTCCGGCATCCCGGTTGAAACCGCCGATCTGCATATCAACGACGCCTCTTTCGCCGAACGGGCGTGTTCGGTTATGGACGAAATGATCAAAAGATCGGGAGCAGATCAGCAGTCATGACCGGAAGGGACACGGGAATCATGACTGCCAATGGGGCTTAGCTAAACCGCTTCATCTCGATGGACCTGGACTTCATCAATCTCCAGACGCGGTGACGCCATTTTGATGCCCTCTTCATCGAAGCGGGCCTTGATCTTTTCATTAAGCCCCCAGCGGCCCACAAGCGCATATTTCTTTTCCACCCAGAACCGCGCTTTCATCTCCATGTACCCTGGGGCAAATTTGTTAACGACCACCCTTGGTGCGGGCTTTTCCTGAACGATTTCAGATTCTTTCATAATTTCCCCCACAATCTCCTTGACCTTTACCACATTTGCGTCAAAGGGAATGTAGAAATCAATATCGAGGCGACGTTTGGGCCGCAGGCTGGTATTGATCACCTGATCGTTGAGCACCTTGTGGTTGGGGATGTAAACCGTTTTACCGTCAAAAGTTGCCACCCGCGTGTGCATGATCGTGATGAGGTCCACCTTGCCCACGGCGCCGCCAATGGAAACGATATCCCCTGTCTTAAGCGGCAGCTTGGGAATATACGGCTTTGCGATGACGAAAACCACGACCACCACCATGACAATGACCATGATGACCCGGAAAAGTAGGGCAGCCGGAAATCCGATGAAATTCAGTACCACCAGGGCCCCGATCAACAGTACCAGGACGTGCATGCCGGTCACCGAATAGGCGGCCCTTCGTTCGGGCACGCCCATCTTGATCAAAAGAGAAGAGACCAGATTTCCAAGATATTTCACCAGAATCAGAACAATAAGCAGCAGAATCATCCCCTTGATCACCATGGGACCCAACTCCTCACCCACTTTACTGATCTGATCCACATAATTGGTCAGGCCTGAAGACATGGTATTCATATTGATTCTCCTTTTCGGTTATACGATCTTTTTCCGATAAAGACGCAAACTGTTGCTGACCACGGTGATGCTGCTCATGGCCATGGCCAGAGCGGCCAGAATGGGATGGAGCTCCCGCAAAAAGCCGGGCAAAGCGTGAAAAGGATAAAGGGCACCGGCCGCAACGGGAATGAGCACCACATTGTAGATAAAGGCCCAGAACAGGTTCTGGCGAATGGCCGCCATGGTGGCCCGGCTGATACGGATCGCCCGGGGAATGCCTTTCAGGTTACCGCTTTGAAGAATGATATCACCGGTCTCAATGGCCACATCCGTACCCGTTCCGATGGCCAGCCCCACGTCGGCACGGGCCAGGGCCGGGGCGTCATTGATACCGTCCCCCACCATCCCCACCAGCGCTCCCTGAGCCTGGAATTCCTTGATCTTCCCTTCCTTTTCATCGGGCAGAACATCCGCCGCCACATCATCAATCCCGGCCATTTCCGCGATGGCACGGGCCGCCCGGGCATTATCCCCCGTGAGCATGACCACTTTAAGGCCCTGCTCATGGAGTTCAGTAACGGCCTGAACCGATTCCGGTTTCAGGGTGTCCGAAAGACCGATGATTCCCGCCAGTTGGTCGTCTGTCGCCACGACCATGAGGGTTTTACCCTGACCCTCCAGGGATTGGATCTGACTTTCCGCGTCATGGGAAATGGCCACGCCTGATTCCCGAAGCCAGGCGGGTTTTCCCACGCGTACCAGTCCACGCCCTTGAATCCGCGCCGTCACCCCATGACCGCGAAAGGCTTTGAAGGATGCGGGGTCCAGCAGATCGATCATTCGGGCAGCGGCTTCCTTCACCATGGCACGGCCAAGGGGATGCTCGGATCCTTTCTCAACGGAAGCCGCCATTTTAAGGAGTTCGTTTTCATCCCCTGTGAAGGTCCCAGCCACAAGAACATCCACCACGGAAGGTTTGCCAACGGTCAGGGTGCCCGTCTTATCCAGCACCATGATGTTCAGCCGGGCCACAGACTCCAGGGCTTCGCTGCTCTTAAACAACACGCCTTTTTCAGCCCCTTTTCCCGTTCCCGCCATAATGGCGGTGGGGGTGGCGAGCCCCAGGGCGCAGGGACAGGCGATGACCATCACGGCAACCATCCGGATCATGGCGGGCACAAATTCGCCGTTTATGAACCACCAGAAAACAAAGGTCAAGAGCGCAAGCCCGATCACCCCGGGCACAAAAAAAGCGGCCACGCGATCTGCGACGGCCTGTATGGGTGCTTTGCTTCCCTGCGCATCCTGAACCAGCCGAATGATCTGGGCCAGGGCCGTATCCTTGCCGACCTTTGACGCTTCGAACTTGAGCAGGCCTTCGCCGTTGACCGCACCCCCAATCACCTTGTCGCCGGGCCCCTTGTCCACGGGAATGGGTTCCCCGGTCAGCATGGATTCATCCACGCTGGATTCCCCTTCCACCACCACGCCGTCCACGGGAATCCGTTCTCCGGGCCTTACCAGAACCACATTTCCCACTTTGACCGCGGAAAGGGGGATCGCCTCCTCCTTTTCATCCACCAGAATGGCGGCGGTTTTGGGACGTAACCCCATGAGCTTGCGAATCGCCCCGCCGGTACGTCCCTTGGTTCTGGACTCCAGCATTTTCCCAAGCTTGATGAGGGTGATGATCACCGCTGAGGTTTCAAAGTAGACGTGTTTTCCCAGGAAGGGGTAAAAGAGCAAGGCAAGGGAATAGAAGTAGGCGACGGATGATCCCATGGCCACCAGCACGTCCATGTTGGCGCTTCCGTTCTTGAGGCTTTTATAGCCGCCCACATAATAATCCCATCCTGTATAAAACTGAACCGGGGTGGCCAGGGCCAGAAACAGCCAGTTGACCCAGAGCGCATGACTCCACGCACCCAGCAAAGAAAAATCCCGGCCCATGCTGAGAAAAAAAAGAGGCGCCGCAAAGAGAACACCCACGAGGAATTTCCGCGTTTGATCCCGGATTTCCGCCTGGCGCGCCATCAACTCCGCGTCTTCGCCGTCAGTCTCGTCGGGACGGACGGCACCATAGCCGGCATTCTCAATTGCCGCAATCATCTCCTCCACATCGGTCATGGAAGGGACGTAGGAAACCTTCGCCTGTTCAGATGCAAAGTTGACGCCGGCATCCAGAACACCCGGAACCTTTTTCTTCAAAGCCCGTTCGATGTTCATGGCACAGTTGGCGCAGGTCATTCCCGTAACGGGAATTGTCACACTCGCCTTGGCCACGCCAAAACCGGCCCCCTGAATCCCTTCAACCAGCGAACCAATCGGAACATCTCCGGAGTCCAGAGTGACGGCCGCCTGCTCAGAGGCAAAATTCACGGCCGCATCCCGGACCCCCGGGACTTTCTTCAAGGCCCTTTCCAGGTTGGCCGCGCAATTGACGCAGGTCATCCCGGTGATGGGGAAATTGACCTGGGTTTTTTCGGTCATATGAGCCTACTCAGCTGCCGGATAATTGATCTCTTTGAGCACCGATTTAATCTTTTCCTCCGTAACCGGCGCATCAAAAGAAACGGCAATCTCTTTTTTGCCGGGATCTCCTTCCACCGAGCTTACGCCTTCCAGGTCGTTGAGTTCCTTTTGAATGGCCTTGACACAATGGCCGCAACTGATGTTAGGTACTGAAAATCGGGTTGTTTCCATCTGTAAATCCTCCCTTTTCGATTTGATTTGTATTTTTTATCTGATCATAATATAGGCATTAAACCCGACTTTTCAAAGAACTTATCTTTTTGTCCCCGCCTCCGCTTGCCGCTGCATTTTCAACCAATCAACCATATCCTGAATATTTTTGGACATATACCACCTGCCATCGGCAAATACGCCGTAATCGGCACCAATCATGGCGGAAGCCAACCGTGTGGTGTTGGCATAGAAGAGCCACTGCTCAACCCACATCTTCTCAATGGCTTCATTAAAGGGATTGGCTTTCTGGGCCGGACCTTTCGCAAACCCCTCTTCCCAGGCGGCCGACATGATCTTCGTGGCGGTAAGGGTCATGTCATTGGTAAATTGAACCGATTTTTTGAGGCGAAAAAAATGCCCGTCCACCCAACTTTGGCTGTGGCAAGCCACGCATACTTTTTCCATGGTTTTCCAGCGCTCGGCCTGTTCCTTTGAATCGATCAGATACTTTGTGACCGGCTCCCCGGTCAGTTCCGTGGGCAAGGGAAGCCCCTGGAGATTCCGAATCACCGTAGTATCCGGCGATTTGGGCGAAGGATGCGCATAAATGAGGCCGAAAAGCCTCTGGGGCAGACGGTTGTTCATGCGGTGGGTCCGCTCGGCCAGCACATCCCCCTCACCGTTCACCACCAGACTGATGTGGCAGACGGCACAGGTGGGTGCGGTAAAATCCTTTCCCAGGGTCCACGGAACGGCATCATAGGTCCACCGGCTCCCCATGGCGGCAAAAATATTGCCGTGCTTGCTGACAGTGTAGACTTTGTAAGCCGGCACATCCGGCCCCTTGTGACACTCGGAACAGGTGTACGGTTTACGGGCCATCTCGATGGGAAAATCATGCCGCGTATGGCAGGCTGTGCAGGAGCCTTGCGTCCCATCGGGATTGATACGGCCCACACCCCGGTTGGGCCAGCCGGTGAGAACGGGAAAATCCATCTCGCCATCGGGAGTATCAAGGGTCTTTAACCCTTTCACCTCAATCTTTGTGCCGTGGCAATACAGACAGGCATCCCCATCCATTTCAGGGTCGGGCTTTGAAAGGCTGATTTTCATGTTCTCAAATGTCTGCAAACCGTTGGTGGCATCGGTCAGAGCTCGGTAAAGGGAATTGCGCTGCAGATTGCCATAGGCATGGCTCATGAGGTTCTGGCCGTATTGTTCCACTTCCGTTGGGTGGCAGGCGGCACAATCAGCGGGCGTCACCACCACATGAACCGAGTAGCCATTGTGCTCAAAGGTGTCCTTGTGTTTTTCCGGGTTCCGGGTGTGGCATTCGGCGCACCCCACAACAACCTTTGCCGTGTTCTCAGGCGGCGTCTTCACGGAAATGCGCCGTGTCGAAGCCGGCATTTTCAAGGCGGCTTCGGGGGTTACCCGCGACATCCTTCCACTTTGCCATGCGGAGACGATCCCGGGCGTTGAGTAGACGTGACAATCCACGCAGGCCTGGCTGTTTTCGCTGACCGGTATAGGAGCCTCTTCGGCTGCCGCCGCAAAAGAAAACAGGCCTCCCAACAGGGCACATGCCAACTGAAAAACAATCCGGTTGCCATAGGTCGATTCATCCCTCATGCGTATCTTCTCCTCTTTGATCAAAATTTAGGGCCGCATACCCTTTCCCGAACGGATAAACTCATCCAGTGCCGCCTCCGGTTGCGCTCCCACCAGTATTTGATCATTCATGACGAAGGTGGGCACCGCCCTGATCCCCTTTCGTCTCGACCGTTCCCAGTCCTCATCCACGGCGTGCTCAAACGGTCGTTCCTGTATCACCTTTCGGGCCTCTTCCGGATCCAGACCCACAGATTTCACGACCTCGATCAGTTCACCCTCATCACCGATATTCCGTCCCTCAGCGAAATATGCGTGAAACACCGCCTGGTTAAAAGCCTCTGTGGTTCCCTTTGTTTCGGCCCACTTACCCAGTTCCTGAGCCAGCCGACTGTTATAGGTCATATTTCGTTCACCAAAGGGAAGTCCCTCTGCTTCGGCTGCATCCCGAAGACGCGCCATCATGCCCGAAATGTCCACCATGCGCCCCTTAAAAAGCATTTCCAGCGTCATCCCTTCCCTGGGCGTTTCGGGATGTAGCGGAAAAGAAAGCCACCGGATTACCAGTTCATGCTTTCTTTTCAGACGTTCAACACGGCCCGTGATGAAATAACACCACGGTCACACATAATCCGAAAAAATTTCGAGTGTTGCTGTTGATTCCATAAAATAATCCTCCATGCCTTCCTCGCGGGCGGCAAATGAGCGAATCCATGAACCTGACCGGGGATCGAGAAAGTGGATCTCAACCCCCACGTTCCGAAAGATTCAGCATATCGAATTTAAAGAAGAAAGAAAATAGAAAAGATAATGAGATGCTCACGACCACAAACCATCTCAGACAAAGAACGGCGTTGATGGGAACCATGGAATATCGAACATTTTAGACCCTGTTCGATATTCCATAAGTGTTTTAAGAAAGTCGGTTTTTATCCGCGCCGGAGCTCACAGAGCGTCCTTTCCGAATTCACCGGTACGGATGCGGATGACCTCTTCCAAAGGGGTCACAAAGATCTTTCCATCACCGATCTCGCCCGTTCGTGCGTTTTCCTGAATAACCTTCACCACATCCGGCAGCAAAGCGGCATCCACGGCAATTTCCATCTTGACCTTTGCCACAAAATCGACCTGATATTCCGCACCCCGATAGACTTCTTTGTGGCCCCGTTGCCGCCCGAACCCCTTGACTTCACTGATGGTCATCCCCTTAATTCCAAGTTCAGCAAGGCCTTTTTTAACCTCATCAAGCTTGAACGGTTTGATAATGGCTTCAATTTTTTTCATGGTCTTTGGCCCCCTTCTCAATCATCAAATATTGTAGGCTGCCTCCTCGTGCTGCGATATGTCCAGCCCGCTTCTTTCGTCACGCAGCTCAACCCGAAGTCCGAAGAGTTTGTCCACAATTTTCAAAAGGATATAGCTCACGATGAAAGTATACACGATGGTGACCGCAATGGCAATACACTGGACACCCAAGAGAGAGGGATTTCCAAAAAACAGGCCGTCCGCCCCATCCGGATTGACGGCGACAGTTGCCAGAAGACCCGTCAGCAAAAGTCCCAGAACGCCGCTGAGACCGTGAATGCCGACCACATCCAGGCTGTCATCATAACCAAACCTGTTTTTGGCCATGACGCCCAGATAACACCCCACACCCGCCAGAACTCCGATGCAGGCAGCGGATATGGGACCTACAAAACCTGCCGCCGGGGTCACCGTGGCGAGCCCCGCCACCGCGCCGCTGGCCCCGCCCAGGGTGGTTGCTTTCCCCGTAATCTTCCATTCCATGCCGATCCAGGCCAGGGCCCCGGTGGCACCGGCCAGATGGGTTGCGACAAAGGCGCTTCCCGCCAGGGCCCCCGCGGCAAGGGCGCTTCCCGCGTTGAAGCCGAACCAGCCGAACCATAAAAGCCCAGTTCCCAGAAGCGTCATGGGCAGATTATGGGGCCGCAGTTCTTCGGTGCCGTAACCGGCCCGTTTTCCCAGCAAAATGGCCGCCGCGAGAGCAGCAACACCGGAACCCAGATGGACGGCGACACCGCCTGCGAAATCGAGGGCCCCCAGCTGACCGAGCCAACCGCCATCTCCCCATATCCAGTGCACCAGTGGATTATACACAAATGTCGCCCAGAGCAGACTGAACAACATAAAAGGGCCGAACCGCATTCGTTCCGCAAAAGCGCCCGTAATGAGAGCCGGCGTAATAACCGCGAACATACACTGATAAATCATGAAGACCTGATGGGGTATGGTACTGGCGTAAACCGGATGGGGTTCCATGCCCACGCCTCTGAGCCCGAACCATTCCAGCCCACCGATAATTCCCCATTTATCCGGCCCGAAGGCCATGCTGTAGCCCCACAGGACCCATTCCAGACTGATCAAACCGATGATAATGAAGCTCTGCATGATGGTTCCCAGCGCATTCTTGCTTCTCACCATGCCGGCATAAAACAAAGCCAATCCGATGGTCATGAGCATGACCAGTGCAGCACAAATCAGAATAAATGTGGTATCCCCCGTATTCATTGATCCCCCCTTTTCATGTGTTTAATTTTGCCTTTTCCTAGCAAGAATTATACCTTTAATTATTTAGCTTCATGTGAATTAATTTATATAATAATTACTTATATTGCCTAATGGGCAAGAGAGAGCAATTCGACAATTTCGTAGCCACCATACTTATGTTTCTACAAATCGGTAGAAAAATTTCCATCGACACACCGATAGCCTACAAAATGGTAGCGATACGCCCAATGAAGAAATGAAATCTTGTAGATTGTGGAAGTTTATTTGATATTGGATGGCGTAAAATTTATAGGAGACGATAAACGGTAATGGGCTTACTGTACCCCTTCACGCGGCATGAAGGTTGTTGTTCCATGGGAGGCGGAGCGCTCAATTGTCTCACGGTTTCTTCGCTTACAAGAATGTCGCATCCCACTTCACGGGTCAAACTCTCGATTCGGGCGGCCACGTTGACCGTATTCCCGATGAGACAATAAGCGGATTGCTCCTCGCTGCCGGAGTTACCCGCCAGAACGCTCCCCGAATGAATTCCGATACCGTGGGCGAAAACCGTTTTTCCCTGAGCGGTTCGCTCCCGGTTCAGAACTGTAAGGGCCTTGCGCATCTCGAGGGCGGCCTTCACTGCTGCCTCCGCGTGGGCTTCAAAATAGACGGGCACACCGAAAACCGCTTCAATTTCATCGCCGGCAAACTGGATCACCAACCCTCTGTGAGAGCGAATGGCCTGTTGCATCCGGGTAAAATAGGTCCGCATGGACCGCATGACCTCTTCGGGCAGGTTGTTTTCCACAAAGGGCGTGAAATTCTCAAGATCCGCAAACATGACCGTCCCTTCCCGCCGCTCCCCTTCCAGGGGAATGCGGCCCGAAAGTATTTCATCCCGAATCTCGGGGGTCACATACCGGCCGAAGGCGGTGCGGAGGGTCTTCCGTTCGGCCAGCCCTTTAATCATGGCGTTTCCCGAATCCCCCAGAACACCGATTTCGTCGTTGCCCAACACCTGGATACGGGCATCGTAATCCCCCTCCCGAATCCGTGCGTTCGCTTGCAGCATAACTTCGAGGGGTGCCACAATGGATCGAACCACCAGCCGGTTCAGGACGCCCGCGCTGGACAGAAAAATACCGCTCAGCACCACGGTAAAAAGGATGATTCTCATACCGTACTCCCGGGCTGACATGGATCCGGGCACCAGCTCCCATTGTACTGTAATGAGGGTGACCAGTAGAATAGCCAGTGGAAGCACCGTCCCCATGCCGTAGAACCACCGAATGCGACGTCCGATGGGCATGCGCTGGGCGCCCTTCAGGTTGGCGAGCCGGCCTTCGGGGAAGAACAACGGAATGAGGCCCTTTCGGCAGTAATCCTCGATGCGATAGAAGGCGACGGAAGAGGTGATAAACCCCACCATGCTGGCGCGAATAGCGAAGACCACCGCCGTGCGGGCATCCATGAACCCCATCAGACACCCTATCAGAAAAGTCAGGGCGGGAAAAAACACCCACATCCCCACATAAATTCCCACGAAAATGAACGGGAAGTTGATAATCCGCCGGCGGGCCTGCTCCATTCTCACTTCTTCCACATGAACGCCGTTCTTCATCCGTGTCAGACAATGGTGGATGGGGCGGAGAATCCCCCGCATGATAAAAAGGGACGGGAACGCAATGGACAGAATGATCAGGAAAAATATGGCGAGCCGTCTGGCCACAACGGGCGCATAGGATGATCCAGCGGCCGCCTTAAGATCGGCGAATCGCTCGAAAATAAAATCCGTGGGCGTGGCCACATTGAGCACAAACACAATGGCCACGCCGATGGCCATAGCCTTCATGCTGATAACGTAAAAGCCGGTCAGAGAGACTTCGGAAGCGCTTGTTTCTTTTCTTTCCCCGGTTCGGTCTCTTTTCTTCATTTTACCCCCGCGATTTAGAAAGGCGCTTTAACTTGCAGTCTATTATGCCATTGTATACCTTAAGGGGAAAGGGTAATCTCCGATTCTTGAAATCCCGGCCCGAAGATGATACGTTCCCGTAAAATCAGAGAGGAAACCGTTTTGCCGCAAATCATTCGAACATACCGGATACTGACCCTTGCCCTCATCATAACCCTTTCGACGCTCTTCATTCACGCCCGGATTCCCTCAGCCGTCGCCCTGGAATCCGGCCGGCCCCTGAGCTGCTGGCGGGGAGAGGTGCGGAATACGTTACTGGATTACATCCATGGCGTCTCCACGCCCGGATCCAAGGATTTCATCCCCTCAAAAGACCGCGTGGCCGTCTTCGACCTGGACGGCACCCTCATGAGCGAAAAACCCTTTCCGTTTGTCTTCGAAATCACCATTCAATACCTGGTCCGTCACAAGAAAGAACTCTCCGCCAAAGGCCCACAATACAAAGCCCTGTGTGACGCCGCTGAAAGGCGCGATGTGAGTTATCTGCGCAAGCATGTGGAGCAGACCTTCGTTCTCCCCTTTGAAGGGAAAACCTATGGATTCTTCAGGAACTGGTGTCTCAGACTATTTGAAACGGAAATCAACCCCCTTAAAAAGCGGCCCCAAAAGGAATTGATTTACAAGCCCATGATCCAACTCATCGACCTGCTCCAGGTGCACGGCTTTCAGGTCTATGTGGTGTCAGGTTCCATGCAGTTTACCATCATGGCCGTTTCCGAAAAATACCTGCATGTGGATGAAAGCCGCTGCATCGGCTCCATGGTGCGGGCCAGACCACAAATGAAAGGGGAACGGATGGTTTTTATCCGGGGCGAACTCGATCCGCCCTCCAACGTGAACAGCGGAAAGGCCGCCCGTATCATGCTGCGAACGGGCCAGGCTCCGGTACTTGCCTTCGGAAACTCTTCGGGGGACACGTGGATGCTCGATTTCACCGCGTCCTCCCCGTACCGCCACATGGCCTTTATCGTGGACCACGATGACCCCCGGGAGTTCGTCTACCACCATGCCACCCTGTTGAAGACGGCAAGAGAAAAGAAATGGGTTGTCATCAGCATGAAAGAGAACTTCAAAACCGTATACGGGGAGTAATAATACTTACCGAGCTTTTTCAGTCCGCCTCACCCGCCAGTCTCTTCCGGTGCGCCACCATCATTTTAATCTCCCCATAAGAACAGCCCTCCCCCAGTTCATCTTTCACGGCGCTCAAAAAATTATCGGGTGCGTGATCCAGTGCATTTCCGATGGCTGCCTGCTTCTCCGGGGAGAGCAAACGGTTGATGTCCAGGTCGCCTGTTTTAATAAAGGAACAGAGGTGCCCCTCGATGGTTGATTCCGCCAGGCCCCGTTCCTTGGCAATGCCGGGAACAGGGAGTCCGCCATTGAACATATCCAGACTGATCTGTCGGGTATTGGATACGGGGGCCGATTTTTCCGGTCGGGGTCCCCCCCCTGTTACCGCCTTAACCTCCGGTAGGGTCACCCTTTCGATGCCGTTCTTTTTTCGATAGGTTGTCACCATTTCCAGAAGTTCTTCACCATATTTTTCAAGGGTCTTCTTCCCCACCCCTTTGATCTTTTTCAGATCCATTCGATTGTCGGGCAAACTCACGGCGATCTGAATGAGCACCCGTTGGTGAAGGATCTGAAAATGCGCAACGCCCTGTTCTCCCGCCTTCCGGGAACGCCATTCTCTGAGTTCCCGGAACAGCTCCGGGTGTTGGACGTCGCTTTCGCCATAGTCGGGGACCTGCGGCCTTCTTTCTTTTTCGGGTGAAAAACCGATTTCGGCCTTCGATAGGGCGCGAAGATATCGGGGCGGAGAAAATCCATCTTCGCAGGATTTGATCCCCGCGAGTTTCACCATAATGTCCTGTTGGAGAGGATTCAGGGCATTGCCGATCTGCTTACCAAGCTCCTTATTGTCGGTCTCCACGTGAAGGTGACGAACCACATCGTTCAGAATCAGGGAAAATTTCTCCTGAAAATAGTGGGATGCCTTGCCGATACGCTCCAGAATATACGCGTCGAATTCCGGCAGGGCATCCCCTTTAAAGACGGCTTGCAACTGCCGTTTGAATTTCTCGCCCACTGAAAAGATGTCCTTTTCGGCCATCTCTTGCAACCGGCCCATATCCGACACACCGGATACATGGACCACGCCTGCATTTCCCATGAGAAGCCGCATAAGGTAAGCAAGACGACCGCGCAACCCCTGAAAATCAAAGCAATCCAGCAGTAACTGCTGCTGGTAGTCCATTTTGGCTTTCCGAAGCTCTTTTTGGGAGGGCGGGTTTTGCCTGGCCGTTTCAACAAAGGAAAGGACTGCCGCATCCGCGCCTATACCGCGGGATGGAACAGGGGACCTGAGTACCATCCCCTCCAGGGTCCTGCAACGGCTCAAGGCCACATAAAACTGGCCATGGGTAAAGGCGGATTCGGCATCGATGACCGCCCTGTCAAAGGTCAGGCCCTGGCTCTTGTGAATGGTGATGGCCCAGGCCGGTTTCAGGGGAAACTGTTTAAACCTGCCGACAACCGCCTCCTCGATTTCCTTGCTTTCTTCGTTCAAGGTATATTTGATATTCTCCCACTCCACTGGATCAACCGATATTTCATCCCGTTCCCCGGGACATTGGATACGGATTTCCTCTTTGGAAATATGCCTGATTTTGCCGATTTTCCCATTGAAATACCGTTTTTCACCGGAAACGTCATTGCGAAGAAACATCACTTGGGTTCCCTTTTTAAGGGCCAGGGTGTCCGGGGCGGGAAAAGTATGCTCGGGAAAATCTCCGGAAACCTCGGCACTGAAACGATATTCCTTTTCCGGCAAGGCGCCGAGCCGGGTCTCATTGATGACGTCCGCGCCGCGGTTGTGAGTGGTCAGGGTGATATACCCCTGTCCTTCCTCAGGGGTAAAATCCTTTATATACCGGCGGTTCAGTTCCTGGATGGCGGCCCCATCAAGCCGGCCGTCCCGTACCCGGTTGAGCAGTTCGATAAACCCGGCATCGGACTGACGGTAAATATGCTGTAACTCGATGGTCAACACATCCGTCTCCGCAAGGCAATGGCTGCTGAAAAAATAAACCGATGCATAATGCTCTTTGAGAAGCCGCCATTCATCCTGTTTCGCCACGGGCGAAAGCTGGTTCAGATCCCCGATCATGAGAAGTTGAACACCGCCGAACGGCAGATTATTTCGCCGGTGCCGCCGCAGCACCGCATCCACCGCATCCAGCAGATCGGCCCGCACCATGCTGATTTCATCGATCACCAGCAGATCGAGACTCTTGATAATTCGTTTTTTTTCTTTGCTGAACCGGAACATGCGCTGTCGGTTTTTTTCATGGGCCTCGCTGCCGGGAAGGAAGGGGCCGAACGGCAATTGAAAAAAGGAGTGGAGGGTGACACCGCCCGCATTGATGGCCGCGACCCCGGTGGGCGCGGTGATGACCATTCGTTTTGCGGTATTCCCTTTCAAATTATGCAGAAAGGTGGTTTTGCCCGTTCCTGCTTTTCCCGTTAAAAAAATATGACTGCCGGTGTATTGAACAAAGTCCCCGGCCAGTTTCAATTCACGGTTTGTCAACGATTTTAAAGTCATATGGTTCGTCTCTATTTTTTTTGAACAATCTCAGATTGTTTTAGGAGCCTCCTCTTTCCGATTATCATATCCTCAACTATAATTTTGATGTCAATGGATATCAAACATTTTCCTGCTTTTGGCAAAATTCAGTGGAAATGGAACAAAGATTTAGGTACCCTTTGCACCATTTGGGATTGTCTCTCTATACTTCATGAAGGGAAAAGGAGGAACTCATGCGACTTGTAGTGGCGGTATTGTATCTGATGTTCTCAGTATCAGTTGCCCATGCGGAACAATTCGATGTAGATGCAGTGGAACTTTCCACGAGTCTGGATCTGACCCTCAAAACCCTGGAAATGGGTGGCGATCCGGTAGATGTGCAGTTGATTCGCTATGCGAACCCCGCTGACCCGACGGGACTCTACTGGCGATTGGGAAGCATCACACCCGGACTTCAGATGAAAACGGTAAATATGCGGACCTTTACCTACCTCAATTCGGAACCGCTTGAACGACATCAGCTTGATGTGTATTACACGGATTCCCCCACTGCCAATAAGGTCATCATGTTTGTTCCCGGAGGCGCCTGGCGACAGGGAGGCAAAGATCTTTATCAAACACTGGGGAACACCCTGGCGGGATTTTACGATTTCACGGTGGTGGTGGTGAACTATCGTCTCTCCAGCGAAGAGGGCGGCAACGCCATACACCCGGACCACATTGAAGATGTGGCAGCGGCTTTCGCCTGGATCAAAGGCAATATCAGCCCTTATGGAAATACCAATAAAGTCTTCCTCTTTGGGCAATCAGCGGGCGCCCACCTGGTTTCCCTGCTGGCCACGGACAAAACGTACCTCAATGCCGTCGGGTATGACCTTTCAGACATTCGTGGTATCGTGAGCATGAGCGGGGCCTATTATCTGCCGGATTTGGTGACCTATCCATCAAATCCCCTGGAGCTGACCGCGGATGAAACCCTGATGTACAAGGCACTGATGCAGAATGCCTTTGGCGGCTGGAGTGATACGGAGCTCATCAATCCATCAGCCCAGACCCACATCAATTCGAATCAGCCCCCTTTTCTGGTAATTTATACCCATAATGATCTTTGTGGATTTGAACCGGAAGCCGAGAATTTTGTAAAAGCGGTTCGCGCCCTCAATCCCACTCCGGAGATTTCACTGAGAGCCATCGAGTTTTCAGACTATAGCGACGCAGTATGGAGTACGGCCACGGCCCAAGCGGCCTTGGAGCCGGCTATGGCGGA
>CAXXLN010000004.1:0-2223273 GCA_963663335.2 Desulfatiglandales bacterium
GGTAAAGCAGACGGCTGTAGGATTCAATCACCGCCATGCAATAGAGTTTTCTTCTGGTACCGTCATAGTCAATGGAACCGAAGTGTCCCCAGTCGATCTGGCACTGATGTCCGGGATCCGATTCAAATCGTATAAAGGCTTTCGGGGTTTTTCTTCTTTGCTTTCTCAGATAATCCCTCAGTATGGTGATTTTTCCGTCGAACCCTTCTTTCTGAAGGCGCTGCAAAATGACCGTGGCATGCACATGGGGATCCTGTTCAAGCAGCTGTTCAATCAGATTCCGGTAAGGGTCGAGCTTGGAAGGTCTTGAAGGTCTTTTTGGAAAGGTCCGTTCGGGATTTTCAAGATATCTTTTAACAGAAATTCTGGCCACACAAAGATGACGGGCAATTTTCCTGTGTGACCAGCCCTGGTGATCCATCCGATGGATCTCAAAAATGGTCCGCTTATTGAGCATGATCCACCTCCTTGAAACAATGTTCCACCAGATTATTGATGAACTGCTGGTTTTGACTAACCGGTTTTCCGGGCAAAGCCAAAACCTGATAAAGAGTCCCGTCAAAATCGATCAGATCCTTTTCTATCAGGTTGTCCCTGGCTTCAATGTAATCCTCGCCCGTTAGCTTCAGCATCGAACAGATCCTGTCGTAGGCATAATAGGAAAGACCGTATCGGTCTGAAGCCAGAACAAGAAACAGATACAAAAGCAGCTCCTTCTGATTGAGATCCTCCAAAAATCCGTCCGTCAGAAATCGATGGGGAATAAAACTGAACCCTCCTTCAATACGACGGACCCTCTCTCGGTTTAAGATTCTCTTTTTAATCATGGCCGCCTCCTTTCAAATTCTCTTGGCAATAGGGCCTGGTTATCACGGCCATGGGGGACTTTCCTAACGCTTCCATCTTTGCAATCAAGGATAACGCATTGGAATTTTGACAATATTAACTTTTAACGCATCCATCTTTGCAATCAGGGGAACTATCCAGAACTGACCAAGTGCATGGAAATTATCAGATTTTGACGCGTCCATCTTTGCAATCAACGGAAGTTCCATCTCTGTGCCGGACCTTTTTGCTCTGGCCCTGCGGTTCCGGACGGTCTGAAGGACCCTGTTTCTTTCAACCTTATCCGGATTCATTTTGCGGTACGTTTTCCAATAGTCCGGATTAGCCGCCGCCCATTGCTTCTGACTGATTTGTTGAGAGGCCCTGTAAACCGGATCCGATTTCATTTTGTGCCGTTGCCAATCTGCCTTCTTGGCCCTCTGGCATGCGGGTCTTTTGCAGGCAGTCTGATTTTTGTGCCTCGGGCTCGGTTCAAACAGGTCACCGCAGTAAACACAGAGAATCTTTTCCATGGTCACTTTCCCCTCTTCAGAGAAAATGACTCAACTTATCGGAATGATGGGAATTAGATAAAGGAAACGGAATGAAATGGATTTTCTACAAAAATCTCAAGGAATCAGATGGATGGAATGAAATTACACCGGTGGGAGTGAAATGGAATTAGATCGATGAAATTGGCAAGGAATTAAATCGCTGGTGACAATCACCTCACCTTTTGCGGTCGAAAGCCTGCTGTTCAGTCCGCCAAGACCATGGTTCTGGATATGGGAAGAGAAAGACAGACCCCTTACGCCTCATTTATTCCTCCCAAGAACCACGGTGATCCGCTGGTCATCAAGGCCCAGGAGTGGATGGAGAGGCACCAGATGAAGACCGTTGATTACGACAGACTGGCGAAAAAATTCCGTATGAGCCGCCGTTCACTGGAACGTCGGTTCAAGCGGGCCACCGGCATCACTCCCTTGGTGTATCTTCAGCAATTGCGGGTTGAAAACGCCAAACGCATGTTGGAAGAAGGCGTCCGGACATTCAATGAAATTACCTATGAGGTGGGGTATGAGGGTGTTTCTTTTTTCAGAAAGATATTCATCAGGCTGACGGGTTTGCGGCCGAAGGAGTATCAGCAGCGATTCACGGGGTATTCAAAAAGGGCAGCACCCTTATAACATGGTATCGACCGTTTTTAGCCGGAACAATATCCATTAACTCAGTTTTTCCTGTGTTCTTTGATCGTGTTGAAGAGGGGCGGAACATCCGCATTCTGGGGATAGAGCGTGAAAATTCTGTATGCATATTTGGGCACTGATTTGATCCTAACTACCAAATTCCTATTGTTTGTAGACTTTTGATCCCTGTACCTTGCTTTCGAGTCCTCCCCCTCAAATTTGAAGCGCTTAGACATTTCTTCGATTACGATCAACTTTCGAAAAAGCTTCTGATGTGGCACCGAAATTTCAGGATTGTTATCTAACACGACGCTTTGAAAATCGACTTTCATACCTCCGCTAAAAACGATTTCTGGGACGGGTAATCCATGTTCATGATACCAGTCCAATAGGAAATTTTTTATTTTGGTCTCGGCGTTCTCAGTAATTAGGGCGGCATGGAAGGATATCCTATTGAGGTGCATAAACTTCTCGAGAAAAACTTCAGATTGTTGGCTTTCCAAAGGATGATATTTCTGCTTATCGACTTCATCATCTGGATGGGTATGTTTTAGATAATACCTTTTAAAGGCCTTCAATGTTTGGCCACCCCCGATAAGAACATCACTGATGAACATCAGTTCTGTAGAGGCGGGTTCGCGTTCAAGAAAGCGTGAGACCCAAGAGTCGAGCCTCAGATACCTTAACTCGGGATAGCCAATGTCTGAAAGAAGTCTGTAGATACCACCAAGATCATTGGGCGTTTTGAGGGTTGCCACTATGAGATTCTCCCTCTGAGAAGAAGAATCAAGATGCTTCTTGAAATTCTCAATGGCATCTGAGGAAATGCATTTATGGGCTGCAATAACTTCCACAAGGGCTTTTTGCTCATCGGGGCCGAACATCCTCAGCCAATTTATGAGATGTTCAAGGATCTCCGGTTCCGTTTTGTTTTGGAAGTGAAAGTGCAAAACACACTTCGCAGCTTCGAACTGGTCTGAATTGCGCAAATCCCTATCTTGGCAATACGTGTTGAAATAACATTCGCGGTTATGCCCCGGATCATCCTTGTGCTTCTCGTAATGTTTTCGTTTTGCCACGATAGCTTCGTACGTCCTTGAGACATCAGCTGGCGTTACCAGAAGCAGAAATTCGCCACCACCTGGGCGTTCTACCAAAAAGCAATCTCTGCTCTGAAGCAAATACACCTGGCCCAATTGGAGATCTTGCGCCTCAATGACTCTCTTGCCTACAACGAGCAAAGTAACTCCAAAAGCCATTGGCTCGTCGAAATTGAATATCAACTTATCTCCGATGTGAAGAACCTGATCGACACTGTCGTCGTATTCGCACACAACTCTCTGGCTGTCAAAAGTGGTATGCCTATCCCTTTCGACATATGTTGATAGCTCCTCCAGATTGAACGTCGTGCTCACCTCTTTGAGATTTTCCTTCCCACCTTGAATGAAGCTATTGATGATCGATGTGATCCTCAGAAGGTCATCATAAAGCAAGTCCGATAACCGATATTTGATCAGAGAATTGTCAATGCACTCATAGAATCGATGTAAACTCTTTATAATAATGAGATATAGATCTCCGAAAGAATCTGTTTTGCTTAGAAGTGGGAGCTGGCAGACATCAAAAATCAATTTCCTGGATGGCCACTTGAAAATCCCCCACTTGTGGCCGGGTCAAAATCCCCCGGCGACAGGACAATTTCAGTTTACTAATCTTCTTTAAAAAGGTCTATATTCTTTCCTTTTTCATCCTGTTTTTTTTGTTTGATTTGGGACAGCCTCAATGCCGCCTCTTTGAGGCGGTAGCTTTTCCCCTCAAACTTCAGGAGATGCCCGTGGTGGAGCAGGCGATCGAGCATCACCGAAGAGGCTGTATTGTCTAAGAGAAGCTTTCCCCAGTCTTCGACCAGTCGATTTGAGGTAAGGAGCGTACTTTTTCTTGCGGAGTAGCGATTTAGAATGATCTCCAGTAGATCGTCAGCAGCTTGTTCCGGCAGTTTTTTTCGCAAAAACAAATCATCGATAACCAGAAGATCCGTTTCAGAGAAGAGCTTGCTGATCTTTTTCCGCCTTTTGAGCTGCGTGGCTTCGAAAAAGTCCTCAAAAAAGGTGTGCGCTTCCCGGTAAACCACTTTGTATCCCGCGAGAATGGCAGCGTTAGCGACCGTTTTGGCGATGTGGCTTTTTCCATTATGGAAAGCTTTCCATAACGGAAATTATGTAAAGCTTTTACTTATGTAAAGTTGCCAGGGCATCTCGTTTATTTTCAAAGCCGTGAGCCCTAACAACTTTACATAATATTTCATTCGCAAAGCTCGGAAAGCCAAGACATCAGAGATTTGTTGTTCTCCCACGCTGGTATGTTCTCTTGTGAAGGAACTTCATATGCCCCTTCAAGAGCCTTGCGTGTTCCCTCTGCATCTACTTTGGCGTAGATTTCGGTGGTTTTTACTGACGCATGCCCAAGAAAGTCACGTATATATATGAGGGGAACGCCGCTTCGTAGAAGATGAACAGCCTTGCTGTGTCGAAGGGAATGAGGGGAAACAGATTTAGGCATAAAGTGACTGTCCTTGGTCGACATGGATTTAACGTGTCTTGCCAGGATGTGCGCGACACCGGCACGGGTAAGTTTGCAATTGCGGCTATTCGTAAATACCGAATAATCAAGAAATCCTGTCCCACCGATATATCCTCTCTCCTTCAGATATTTTTCCATAATAGACGCGGTTTTCGCACTAATGGGAACGACACGTGTTTTTCGACCTTTTCCATGAAGAACCACCGTAGCTGGCTGCTCCAATCTAATATCGCGTACAACCAGGTCGATAATCTCTTGAACTCTGGCCGCGGTGTCGTAGAGAAATACGAGCATAGCATGATCACGGCGTCCATTTTTTGTGGCAGTATTTGGCTGTCTCAAAAGTCGGTGGAGTCCCTCAGGAGAGAAAAAACTCATCGTCGGGCGAGGGGATTTTTTCATGGGAAGACCCAGGATTTGTTGGCAAAGCAACAGATGTTTGGGGTCCACCCCTACGACATAATGGAAAAACGATTTGAATGCAGCTAATCGCTGATTGCGAGTCGCTATTCCACATCCGCGAACACGTTCGAGCCATGAAAGGTACCTCATCAGCAATTCGGGGGTTATGTCAGCGATAATGATTTTTTTGATTTTCAAATTTTCCTCAGATTCGCAGTAGAAGAGGAACAATTTGAAAGCATCCCGATATGAAGAAATCGTATTCTTACTCAGGTTCCGTTGGCCGGGCAAATACCGTGACAGAAAGCCGGTTATATATTGTGCGAAATCGGTTTCACTCATGGTACACCTCCGGTATGATCCATCCGTATTTCTTTTCCACGGTTTGGAGTAACTCGGGAAACATCGTCGCGGTAAGCCGAAGATAGTGCTGGGAAGCTTTCAGACCCTCATGCCCCATATAGATGGCAAGATATGGGAGTGCTGTCGTGAGAAGCTTTCAGACCCTCATGCCCCATATAGATGGCAAGATATGGGAGTGCTGTCGTGAGATTATTCCCCGCCTTGACCCATTTATTTAGGACGCGAACAGCATAAGTGTGGCGAAGATCATGCAGACGTGGGCCTTTTCCCTTGCCTCCATGAGAGATTCCGGCAATAGATAGGGCTCTTCTGAATAGGCTATATGCTGTCTCAGAGCTGTACGGCAATCCATCCTTATTAGGGAAAAACCAGGTTGTAGAATCGAAATTTCGAAACACTTGGCATTTTGTTTGATATAACCTGCATCTCTTCACAAGAGATGCTGCCATCGGAATAATCCGTTCCTTTGCATCTTTCGTATGGCGCAGAATCAGCGTTCCACTCTCCAAATCAATGTCCTTCTTTTCAATGTGCAATGTTTCTGTGATTCGTGTTCCGCAACCAATAAGGATACGAAACACGACCGGGAAGATCAGATCGGAATGCGTTGATATGCCATTTTTACACAAGCGATCTATTGCTCCAAGTATTAGGCCAAGCTGCTTTTCGGAGAAGATATATGGGGTATACGGGTAGTCTCGGTACGGCGCCAATCGTCGCGGAATAATTCTTGCGTCATAGCCCATTCGTATCATGTAAGCCCCAAGGCCCCTCAGTACAGAGATTCGGTGACTTCGATTC
Source organism: Desulfatiglandales bacterium (assembly GCA_963663335.2). Taxonomy (GTDB): domain Bacteria; phylum Desulfobacterota; class DSM-4660; order Desulfatiglandales; family Desulfatiglandaceae; genus NaphS2. The sequence goes on from CAXXLN010000004.1 coordinate 6,159, forward strand.
GTCTCATTTTCCCATGCTGTTTTTTCGATCCAGCGATTTGCAAGTTCTTCTGAAAGAATGGGGAGGTCATGGTCAATGGCATTTTGGAGATGAATTATACGTCGAAGGGCCTGAGCCCCTTTCTCAAAATTGTATCCGATTGCCCGCTTCTCCTTGATATAGTCATCCACAATGTGTGCGAACGTTTTTTCATTTTTCTTCATAAGACAACACCTCCTCCGGGTCGAGAACACACTGTCTCAACCGTAAAATATCGGTATGCAGATATATACCTGTGGCTTCTGAGGTAACGTGACCGAGGGTAGAAGAGATGATCGGAAGCTCCACATCATTTGCGAGCATGACGCTTGCCAAGGTGTGGCGAAGGGAATGCATACCTTTTGGTACATCGCGTGGGATTCGTACCCCCGCTTGTTGGACTCGTCTTGCCAGTATGGAATTCAGGGCACCGGAATGAATGCCAAACGGTCGTATTGGGATAGTGCAGGTTAGAAAAACTTCCGAATGCTCAGAAGGTGGTCTACCATGTTGTAGATAGTCAATGATTGCCCACCCGACATCACGTAACAACGGTAATCGCAACGGATTCAGCGTCTTGTTCTGTGTGATCTCAAATACATTTTCCTTCCAGCGCAAATTGGACAGCTTCATCGCTTTGACATCGGCAGAACGTAGTCCATATCTGGTGATCAACATTAAAATTGCATAATCGCGTTTACCGACAGGGTTTCCGCGATCTATTGAGTTTAAAACGGTCAGTATGTCTTTTTGTCGCCACACCTTCGGTAGTTTGAACTGCCGGTTTGCTTTCACTACTGGTAATTTTTCAGTCAGATCATTTTGGGTCAATCCCATGCGATAAAGATGACGGAAAAAGACACGAAACGATGAGAGCATCGTTGCGATGGTTCGGCTCTCCAATTCTATTTGGGTCGCCAAAAATGCTGATATCGTTTTACCGGTGATATCGTTAAAGCTCGGCACTCCTTTTTGCTCAAAAAAGAGCAGCATACGTTTTATTCGATTAAGTCTTGTATAGGTGCCTCGCTCGGAATAATCTGCGTCTCGGCAAAAAATGGCGTACGATTCATATCCGTGTTTGAATTGATGAGGAATCGTCTGAGAAGCAAGCTTGCCTTGCTTTTTCAATGGGATGCAGCCATGAAGCTGCCATTCCGTAAGGCATTGGCAGGGCCGGATCAGATAGTACCATTTTGAATTGTACTCCCCACTCTTTTTAACTACGAGACCTGGATCAATTCCAAACGATTCCTTTAGCCACCGCTCACCAACCTCTATGGAATATTGCTGAATCTGGTTTGCCGCCGCATAACGAATAAGTCTTTGGTAGATTCTGCGATAGGATGCAATGGTTTCGGAAGCATATCCGAGCCGGTGTAATTCTGTGAGAACAGATGTGCTCAGTTCTTGGATGGTTGCCTTTTCCATAATTTTCTCCTTAGGATAGGGGTTTTGTGAGAAATATTATGGAAAGTAACAGAATTAAAATGTGGGAATCAGTGGTGGATTGCGCTTGATACTTTACATAAGTAAAAGCTTTACATAATTTCCTGTTCCCGGCGATCCGATTAATAGAGCATCATGGCCGTCTCGAATGAATTTCCCGCTCACCAGTTCATAGATTTCCATTTTGGGGAGCTTCGGGTTGAACCCCCAATCGAACTCCGTAAGGGTGGGTTGTTCCGTGAGACCGGATGCCTTGAGACGCGTTTGGGTGAGACGACTTTTTCGGTAATCCAATTCGTCCTGAATGAGGCAGGCAAAGACTTCCGTGAAAGAACCGCCCTGATTGGCCTGGACAATCCGGGTATCCAGAGTGGCGATCATGCCATGAAGGCGAAGGGCTTTGAGGTATTTTTCCATTTCAGCAGGTGACATGTTCATGGTTTCTCCTTTTTCATCATTTTGTTTAAAGCATCCCCTGACTGCGCAGCACTCGCAGCTGTTCCACAGGCATATCCGCCGGGTCCTTTATGGATTCTGTAATGTGCTGGGGTTCCCGACCGTTGAAGGAAACCCTCTGATCCCAGTCAAAAACACTGACAGACAGGCCGTGTCTGGAAAGCTGTTCCCTTACTTGCAAAGTGGCGTTTTTTCCGGCTGAATCCCGGTCCAGAAACAACACGATGCGAGGAAACTGAACCCGTGTATGGATCCATAGCAGGCGCTCAATCTGTTCCACGGAGATGGTGCTTCCCATGAGTGCGACGGCATTTCGGCAACCGGCTTCCACGAGCTTGGCCACATCGAAAAACCCCTCCGTCAGGATCAAACCAAACATATTTGTTTGACGACAAGCCTCTTCATCCAGCAGGATGTGATCCTGGTTATAGATCTCGAAGCCCTTTTTAAATGGATAACTCCAGTATTTCCCAATGCGATTTTCCTGTTCCAGACTCAGTGCCCGTCCGGTGTGGCTCACAATGATCGGCTGAGGACCGTGCCCGTTTTCTTTGATGCCACGGACCTGAAACACCAGCCGGGAGTTTAGCGGGGAACCCTTTTTTGCTGATCGCTGGGGTAGAAACCCACATCCCAAATACCGGCAGGTGGCGTTTGATATACCCCGGCGGCCTAACTCCGGATGATCGGTTCTCAAATACCGACGTAAATCGATCTTGATGGCTGGGTTCGTTCCCGTTTTTGTTATTTGCTTGCTCTGACCAACCATAGCTGAATGATTTGCGCTGGAAATCCCTTCGGAAACCATCCACCGGGCCACCTCGAACATGGTCATTTCCCGGCCTTTTTGATACAGCATCTCCCGGCAGAACTGCATGATGCCGCCTCCTTTGCCGCTGCTGAAATCCTTGAAGATGTTCTCCGACAAACTGACGTGCATCGATGCCTTCTCTTCGTGTGTAAAAGGCGATTTGATCCAGATCTCATTGTCCCGGCGGCTTCTTTTAGGGTCCACTTCCAGTCCAAAAACCTTTATGACCTCATGCCAGCTGGCCTGTTCCCAGATCTGCGGCAGTTGCACCCGAGTTTTTGACTCGGAAGCAATGGGTTCTTGAGGGGATGATCCCCCGGCAGCATGTTGATCCCAGAAAACCGCATAGTCTTCTCCCGGCCGAATCAACGGGTGCTCCTGGGTGAGACGTTCTGTCTTTCTTTCATCGTCTGCCATACGTTTCACCATGGACCGCAATGCTTTGGAGCTTTTCAAATCGTTTGCTTTTGCTATTTTGGCCGCTTTCTCCACGTACCGGGCCGGGTACTGCCGGACCAGATTGATCAGGCCATACATTCAGGACTCCTTACCTCCAGGAAAATCAAATGGCACCTTGTCTGGGATTTGAGCTGGAAAAACCCCCTATTTGATAGACAAGTTGCATGTCAGTGCCGGGGTATTTTACCTTGGCATGATTGAGATGTTCAAACAGCTGTTCAAGGGCTCTATTGGCCGCCGGTCTAGAAGCGTTGTGCACCCTTACATTCAGGCGATTTTTTTCAGGTTCGGGAAGGATATCGGCTTCTGTCACAAAGAGATCCTGAAGCAGACGGCGAGCTGTACTTGGGTTCACTGTGGGACCGCTAATCAATCCCAACATTGCTGTTTCAGCACGATAAGCAATCATTCGGATGGTGTCCATCAGGCGCTTCCTTCCCGGAAGTAACCGCAAAAACTTGTCTTTGTGTTCAAGCGCACCCCATGTAATATGCGTTGGTGTTTCTTTGAGCTCTGCTTTTAGTTTCTCCAGTTGATGTTCGTAGTTTTCGATCTCCTCTAACAGATCGGCCTTTTTCTTGAGCCACTTCCCAAACTTGACGGGCTTTTCTTCGGTTTCAGGATGAAGTGTTAACTCCGCAAAACGAGCACGCCGATATCGAAGCTTGTTCTGCAAGGAGTTCCGGGATCGATTCAACTCTCGCCAAGCAGGATTCACCACCTTTTCGGTCTCAGGAAACTCAGTGGTTCCATATTCCAAAACAACATCAATATCAAAATGTTGCATCATGTAGTTGAAAAAGTTTTCCTGAGACCATCGGCTGAACATGCGGGCTGCCAGTTGGGTATGAGGCAGGTCGAAGGCCGTGCTGACAAGACTGGTCTGGTGGCCTGACTCAGTCAGTTTGCGGACCTCTCTCATCCAGATGGCATTTTTGCCGGAACCCACATAACTGCCCAGTTCGCAAAGATGCATATCTATGACTTCACCGGCCGGCATGGCGACTTGGTGATTGCTGAACCACTCTTCCGGCCAGGGGGCTCCCGGATGCTTGTGATAGGTCAGACAGCCGATACGATGGTTGCGCCACATTTCAGCAAAAAACGATGGACTGTAGCCTTCCCGGTCAAAAACCAGAATAAATCGACATAACCATGGGTTTTCATCCAATTCCTGATCGCTTGGTTGACCGGGAACGTCATTGAGCAACCGGGGGACAATGTCTTTCCTTAACGTTTCCAGTAATCCCGGATCGATGGTTTTTTCGATCACAAAAAACGGACGGCCGATAGAATCATTGACCCAGTAATCGGTGATACCTCTCAAACAAAGGCGCTCACGGGAAACGTAACGACGAGGCAGTTGCGTCAAACCACCGTTGTAGACACGCACATGTCCGTCGATATAAAGAGCACCCACTGATTCAGGTTCCAATTCCATCCAGTATTTGCCCAAATGGGCGGCCCAGCGCTCTGCACCGTCATTGGCACTCAATTCACTCATTTTCTTGCGCAGACAACGGACTTCGGGAATTCGATCCAACCCCAGCAGTTTTCCAAATTCTCCAGGGGCATGTCCTCGAAGTTTTTCTGTTGTCTTAATTCTGCACAAAGCCATCAGCGCAAGGAGGAGCAGCACATGATAAATCGTATAGTAACCGCTAACCATACCTAGAAACTGCTCTGCCCCATGCAGCAAACCATTGGCCAGAAGTGCTGGAATCGCACACAGAACACCCCCTTTGGGGACATCCAGGCAGGATTCAAAATGAATCGTGGCTCCCATAGATTTCCCCAAGGATGCCAGAACTCGCTCCTCAACCCGGGTACAGGCAACTCCCATACCTTCAGAAGCCGCTCTATCTACAACGGTACGCGACGACTTACTGATGACGGTCTCCTGAGTCCCGGGTTCCGATAACCGACCTGCGCCTATCGCTTTGCGAATGGTGTCATACTTAACATTCAACTCCGAAGAAACATCAACCCTGCTGTAACCCTCATCAAGCAAGCCTTGCGCTTTTTCAATCACTTCCGGGGTCAATACATTACCACCCCGACGTCCAGGACGTTTCTTGAAAAAGGCTTCAATGCCACCTTTCCGAAGTTTATTGACCGATCGAATAACACTGTTCTTGCTTACGCCGAAGGTCTTTATTATCTGGATCTGACGACAAGCGCCTGCTTCAATCAGCTGACCAGTAATTATCTTGAAGAGTAGATGGTCTGTTTTCTCATGGCTAAAAATCGGATAAGTGCCAACAAAATATGTCCACCGATCTTCATCACGGTAGACACTTACCAACTGGTTGATTTCTGTTGCTCCTTTTGGGATTATGGGTAATATCAGCTGTGGCATGGGACCTTTCCTTTCTTTTTTTATCAGAAATATCATGCAAAAGGTGCCATGCCTACTTTCCGGTTGCAACTACTTTTTTGGATTCATCAAGAAGACGTCAACTATATGAAATTAAGAGGGGTTTTTGCACGCCTTCCTTGAAAAAACCTAAGCAGAGATCAAGAGTCCTGACATTCGGCGCTGACCGCTTCGGCCTTCCTCGTTAAACCACGTTTCACATAAAGAGAAGGTATTGGGGCCGATGGCCTCGGCCCGGGCCAGCAATTGGTCCGTTTGGCGGGAGGGATTGAATATCCTCTCCCCGGGTTCCATCATCAGGGACCCTGGCCGCCGGCCCTTGAGATGGCGACGAATGATCTCCATCCTTTTCGGATCCAGGATTTCGATCTCTTTGTCGTAGACCCTTACCACCACTTTGCTGTTCAAAGGAGCCGGATTGGCGGCGTAGTAGCAACTGTCCAACTGTATGGTACCGTCATCGTAAACTGTTCGGGTTTCCTGGCGACAATATGCAAACGGCATAAGGGGCAATGGCAAAAGAAAGGACTTTTCTTCCTGGAACATTTTCTCAACCTGTCTTTTGGCTCGGCCATGAATCCGAGGTGCCGCCCAGCGATTCTCCCAATGCATAAGCCAGTCATTCTGAGCTTCAATACACTGGAATTTCCGGCCTTTCAAAGCGGTATTCTGAGTGTACTTGACCCCATTTTCCACTGTCCCCTTTCGATTGGGATCTTTCACTCGTGCCGGATCCGCCGCAACGTCATAATGTGACAACATCGCCGCATACAGCACGTTGAGCTCGGGGTCATAAATATCCGCTTTGATGACGCCCTCTTTTAGATTGTCGAGGGTTACATATTGGGGACATCCTCCAAAATACCAGAATGCTTCCTCATGCAGTTTGCACCACGTTTCGCTGCTCGATTTCCATACCACTTTCCGGAAGGCCCGCCCGGAGTATTTCAACACCATGACAAAAAGCCGAGGTTTTCGATATTTACCGCTGTTATGAAGCGTTGGCGCTCCTGCACCATAGTCAACCTGAGCCTCCTCTCCGGGAGGAAATTCCAGGCGGTCATACTGGTGAGGGTCTTTTTTTCTAAGCCTTCGCACGAAACGCTTTACGCTGTTGTACTGATGCGTAAAACCGAACAATTCCACCAGATCCTGATAGATGGACATAGCGTTTCGCCCAAGGCTCAGTTGTTCTTCGATCCACTTTCGATACGGCTCACAGGCAGAACAAGTCGGAAGAGGGTCCCCAATAGCCGGTGGCCGGCGTGGGGGATTTTGAGCAAAAGAGCCGGTGGCCACCCCTTCTAAGGTGGGGGATTTTGAATGATCATTGACTTCAGTTTCACCCAAACGGCATAGATGCTCATATCTTCGAATGGTCTTACGATCAATCCCGGTTTTTCGCTTGATCTCTCGTTGACTGATTCCCTTTTCCAGTAACGTTATGACGGTTGCTTTCAAATTCGGCTTCAAAACGTTCATCCTTTCTTCTCCCATTCATAAATTACACAAATGAGAGTAGTTACGTTCTGTCGCCTTTTTCAGCAATCTCTACTGGAAAATCAGACTCGCTGGGTGGGGGATTTTGAGGTGGCCACAGGTGGGGGAGTTTGGGTGGCCCTCAGGGATTTCAGGTGATCTTCTTGTTTGCTATCATATAAGCCATGGTAGTCTCTAAGAATACGCGAGATTAGCTCACTGTTGATCTCCTTTTTTCCGCCCAATTCATATTTAACGATGGCGTCAAGTTTAAGTGCCTCGAGAACGTAGGGGTCATCCAGATCTTTAAGCTTCTCCAAATCCAAGTACTTTTCAAAAAATTCGAATATTTCCTCGTACTGGTCTTTCATGTATGTGAGAACCAGTCTTTTACGGAAATCACGAGCTGAATAATTGAAGGGATACGGATGCTTAAACAGCATTTTCCCGGAGTTCTCGAAATTTTCGATTAGTACCCTCTCTGCCTATAATGATTGGACACTCGCCAAAGGATTAATTAATGTAGAAATAGGGCGAGAGGAGTCATAATATCATGAGATCTTCAGTGAGAAAAGAGGAAACGATACCTGATTTTATGTATGGTGTTTGCATTGGTGCCGAGGGGGCACGGAGTGGAGGTGAGCGTAGCGAACCGGAACGGAGGGTCCCCTCGGAGCCGCTTTTCGGCGTGTTAGGTGTCAACCTTCACGATCCGGAAGTCCCCGCTAAAGCAACCAGAAGACGATTTTCTGCCAAATTCAAGAAAAATATTCTTAAAGAAGCTAATGCATGTAAAGGTATCCCTGGTGCGGTGGGAAGATTGTTGAGGCGCGAAGGGCTGTATTCATCACACTTGACCACATGGAAAAAGCAGAGTGAGAAAGGCGAACTGGCTGGCTTGGCCCCGAAAAAACGTGGAAGAAAAGTTAACCATACTAATCCCCTTACCACCAAGGTGAAAACATTAGAGAGTGAAATAAGCAGGTTAAAAGGGAAGTTAGAGAAAGCTGAAACGATCATTGCATTCCAAAAAAAACTCTCGGAAATGTTAGGAATCAACCTGGAGCAAAAAGGGAGCGACAAGAAATGCTGATCAACGCAGCAGAAAACCTTGCCGAGAATGTTGGTGTTGCCCCGGCTTGTGAGGGCATGGGGGTGGCCCGTTCGACCCTTTATTACAAGCGCACTCGGAAGCAGCATCCCAAAGAGGAGGCGAAATCAAGGCCAAGCCCTCCCAGGGCGCTTGATCAAAAAGAAAAACAGCAGGTTTTGGATATGCTTCATTGTGAGCGTTTTGTGGATAAATCTCCGGCAGAAATCTGGGCTACGCTGTTGGACGAGGAGATTTATCTTTGCTCCGAACGGACTATGTACCGGATTCTGGACGCTGGAAAGGAGGTGAAAGAACGGCGCAACCAGCGGAAACATCCGGAATATAAGAAACCTGAATTGCTAGCGGAAGCACCGAATCAGGTTTGGTCTTGGGATATAACGAAACTTAAAGGGCCTGTAACATGGACATATTTTTACCTGTATGTGATTCTGGATATCTATAGTCGATATGTAGTCGGCTGGATGATAGCCCCAAAAGAAACAGCAGCCTTGGCGCAAAGATTAATCAAAGCGACCTACGAAAAACAGGGAGTTAAAAATGGAGATATCATTTTGCATGCTGATCGCGGATCGCCAATGATAGCCAAAACCACAGCTCAGCTTTGCATGACGCTTGGCATTACCAAATCGCACAATCGCCCTCATGTTTCTAACGACAACCCGTATTCCGAGAGTCAATTCAAGACTTTAAAGTATTTCCCGGGCTTCCCAGGGCGTTTTGGATCACTGCAGGATTCAGTTTCTTTCTGCAGACCATTTTTCCGATGGTACAACAACGATCATCGCCACAGCGGAATTGGTATGGTTACTCCGGCTGACATGCACTATGGGGTGGCTGAAAATGTCGTTGAAGAGAGGAGGCGTGTTTTGAAGACTGCTTTTGAAGCTCATCCTGAGCGATTTGTGAAAGGCGTTCCGTTACCGCCCGTTTTGCCGAAGGCGGCATGGATCAACCCTCCGGTTAGCATGTTGGTGAACAAAAGCAATCTTCAGTAATTTTTTTCAATGAGTGTCCAAAAGTTGTTGACAGGTTCCGGTAGGCGCAAAAAATTGTTTCGATTGTTTTCGAAATGCCTTTGGTATTCGTAATCGAAGATGAAAGGGTCATGGATAGAATAAGGAATTAAGGGCGTATACTGACTTCGCGAGAAGTATTCAAGGCCGCTAATACCGAAGCACTTCTCTAAAGTGGGCGAGAAATGTCTTTTCTTGAAGGACTCGAGGTTGTTTTTTACCCTGTATATTTGGTTCAAATGTTCGAACAGGACTTCACCGCCAAGAAGCCGGTCGATGCGCTCGTAATTGTTTATTTGAATAGGCATTTTGACGGACTTGTACCCTCTCCATAGACCATCCTCCTCCTCTTCTTGACAGCCCATTTGACTTTGCAGTTTGTCGCTCAGGGAGTATTCCGTCTTCAATCTGATCAGTAGTTCGTCTGACTTCCGAAGCACTAAACGATCATTCAGGATGATATTCTTAATGCAAACATCCTTGTTCGGGAATGGCTTGACCGACGCGGAATCTGCCACAATCCACTGCAGGTAGGTTCGTTCATCTTTTAAAACCAGTTTGTTGAGGACTTCAGAACTGTCTTTTAGGATTTGTGCCTTATTCTCATTCTCAGACAAGATTATCAGAAATACAATATTCTTACAGTAGCTCTCGAATAGCCCTATCTTGCACTCGTATCCACGTACTAAGCCATCGCCCAGCCCTGTAGTGAGTAGTGCATTGATTCTCTTACTGTCGAGCCTAATATCTTGCCCTCTCTGTAGCCACTGATGGTGGTCGATGCTTAAGGACCGAATTCTGCTAGGCATATTGCAGCAATACATCAGATTTTTCCAAATTTTGATTATAGCGTCGAAATCGACATCCTCTACTACAAGGGCAAATATACAACAAAGATAATGATATCTATTGATTGCCTCATCATCGAGAAACTTGAGGTCATACTCTTCCGGTTTCTGTTCACCCATGTAGTTGAGCATTTTTTTAAAAAAGATAGATCCCAGCAAAGCATAATGTTCCGATGCAGCAAAATTATTGGCAATTATGCTGTATGCGATATCGACAAAATCCTCGCGCTCAAGCCTGTGTAACGAATCAATTACGTTGTCCATCGCTTCAGTAGCCATGTCTTTTTTAAACCTGCATTCTAGAGCTGTCAGAATCATTTTTCGCTCCATCTTGCTGAACACTCTTTTATCGAAGAGATTACGGTTCATGAACATTAGGATCGTGATTAGCTCTTTCTCTACATCGGTCATAGGTGTTTCGGCAAATGTCAAGATGATTTTCCTGAGATCTTCGACAGCCGTAGCACGCATCCCTTCAACATCGTAGTGCAACAGCAGAAAATTAAGATAGACCTCTCTTTTTAGGCCTGTGATTGCCAAGACGCGGGTGTTTGTAAGCGGACGATCAAGATGTTCGGGCAAAAGACAGTTGAAGAAATTCCTGTAGAGAGAGCCCCTACCAGAATCAAACCCGAACACAAAATTTTCAAGTGTCTTGATTTGCTCCTTGACAAGCCTGTGTCCCGTCAGATGGGTGACAAAGAAGGACAAGTTGCTAGCATTGATCTCTCCCTCCCCTCTGTCTTCTAAAAGACCGAACAAAGCCTTAATAGACTTATCGACTTTGTTTTTAGGGTCGAGATTCAAGTTGGTATGGTCTATGAAATACTTGGTCTTATTTACGTAATCGTCGAAATGTTTACGGTATTCTTTTATCGTGCCGAAAAACGATTTCTCGTTGTTTATTTCGAGGTTCAGGCTTCTTAGGAAGGCTATGGCGTTTTCACGTGATTGACTAGCTTTCTCATGGCTATCTACTATAATAAAAATGTCGTCGACATACCTGAAGTATAAGCCTAGTTCCTGTTCAATGCTTCGTTCGACGAAACGATCAAAATCCATAAGATAGATTTCCGCCAGATATCGCGCAAAAGCTGGCCCCTGAGGCACTCCACGTCTGCCTCCGACAGTCGTGTCGCAACAGTCGATAAGCGTCTCGCTGATAATTCTGATTTTGTTGAGTGCCGTTTCGTCAAGGTTTTGAAAGTGGTTCCTTATCTCAGCTGTTGGTCCGTCCAGCAGCTTGATCTTCATCATTTGCTGATCAATGCTTGAGTAGAACGATTTGATGTCGAACTTGATTAGAAAATAGCCCGACATAAATTCATCCCTGACCACTGTCTCAAGATGCCCCGTAAATATATTCCACTGTTGTAGCCAGGGATAGAAAATGTCATCGTTGGCAAGGCTATAGTTGAATTTGTATCCGTAGCTATTTTCGGAGAAACCGTGATAGTAGAATGCATGGAGGGCCTTAACGAAGTATTTCGTAATAACTTTGTCCTCTGCCTTAAGAGACACAAGCTCCCGAACCTTGTCCTCTTCTTTTCTATGGAAGGTGTAAAATTCATCAATTGCCTTAACTTCGTGAAGATATTTCTCACACTGTCTGCAAATATTCTCGAGGTCAGTGTCAGCCAGGTTTTTCACAACGCTGAATAGAGCAACCTCATCATTCTGGTGCGTATACTTGATCGCAGTCCTGACGATCTTCTCCATTTCCGCTTCAGTCACGTCGAATGGGTCCAGGGGCGTAAGCTGAATTCTTTCAAGATGCTCGACCGGCGACAGAATGGTTTCATTTTCGCAGCGGCATTCAATGTCAGGTCTGAGCCTTTTAAGGTAGGCACAGGAAATTGGATGGAGTTTCAGAAGTTCCAGTTTCTTCTTCGTCAACTCTTCACGGTAGTTTGGCATTCGCGAAAAGAGATCTTGAAGTATGTCTTTCCCGAATGCTTTGTTATCCCCGCATGTTAGCTTATTCAGAAGCCCGACAACGATTACGCGTTCCTTCTCCGAGAGCCCCAGTTTGTGTCTGGAAAAGATTTCGTCAAGTATTGCGCATCTGCCGAGCTGGTTGAGAATGGTATCCAGAGTTGGGGTTTCTCTGGATCCGACCGGCAAGTCCGTAGCTTTGATGAATTTTGGCTTGCTCTCATCTTCCTGTATTTCACAAACATCAATTTTTAAGTGTTCAATGACTTCCCTAAGTGGTTGCAACTCATAATTTTTTAGAATCTGTTCCTGTTGGGCGATTAACTTTGTGTCTAGCTTCTTCACAAAGATGGACTCATCGTATTCGAACTCTTGGATGTCCCCTATAAGATAGGAGTAGCTACGCGACTTGGCGTGTAAAGATAAAGGAAGCTTCACTCCTTGTCCTATTCCACCTCTTGAAAGCCTCGGAGTTGTGGGAAACACATCAAGAATGAAAGGATGAGTGACATCGATTTCATTTTTCAACGCCGTGTTTATTAAGTAACCAACTTTCTTCGAAAGATATTCATCAAACAGTATCCAAATGTGAAAACCTCTGTTTCCTGAGAATTCGATGAGGTGCCGAATGGCCCTGCTCTTTAGGACATTGGATGCTTTTATTACTATTGGGCTCAACTGGTCGAAGTAGAATTGCTTGTTCTGCTCGAAATCCTTCTCTATGATCTTTTTAGGGATATCGAAGTCCAAGCAAGTCCACTTAATCTGCTTGGCGTTAACCATTTGGTACGTGAGGAGGCTTAACCTGTTTTCTAGCATGTGTTTGATCGTGTAAACGTTGATTTTGGCGTATCTTGTGCCATAGGCACCAGCGTCATTCTGCACACCATATGCGTTCTTGTTTCCTACAAACAGGTTGAAGATGAGTTTTGATAATGCATTGATTCTCATGCGTCTCCTTGTATTTTCGAGAGCCTAATTCGAATAAGGCAAGCAGGCTACGTCATGTATTAACATCTGTTTCGGCTATTTTTTCAAACCTAAAATATGCATTTTGCCTCGAAAATGATCATACCAAGTAGGTTTATGATGTAGGTGACTGGGGTTCAAAAACTTCTGTATTTGATATCCAATGGGCTACCTTCTTCTGAAAAACGTTGTCCCCTGGCATGTTAGAGGGCAAGGTGAAGTTTTGGAAAAGATACAAAAACACATAATGGAAGGAAAGTAATTTTTCGTCGCTTTTAAGGATTCGGAACGAAGCTAAGGATGTTGTGAAAAGATAAAGCATTAAATGACTCGTTGTCGCAGAATCAATTGATGAGATTTTTCCTCTTCAAATAGTTTGAAGTGATCGAAATCAAATGCTATCATTATCTTTTTGTCTCTTGATTTACGATCCCTTGGAAGCAGCTCAAACGACCTGTATGAAGCATTTAATCCATAATATCAGAAAATGGCAATGGAATAATTGGGTGTTAATTCAACATCCATTCGTATCGGGTTCGTAGGTCGTTTCCCCAGGACGGTTTCAGGAAACCCTCGTGCTGAAGACGGCCCACCACAATTCCCGCATCCACGCCCACGTCGCGGGAAAACATGCGGATCTCATTAGTGTGAAATGATTTTTTAGCAGCAAAAGCAGACCATTTCTCCTTCGGTATGAGACTATTGGATGCAAATTGATCCGCTTCTTTTTCCAGCTTTTCCAATTCCGGATTTCCATTTTCGAATTCCACAATGATCTTGTTTCGATCATGCAACAGGATGTGCCCCAGTTCGTGGAAAAGACTGAACCAGAAAATATCGGCCCACTTGCCCCGAATGGAAAGCATCAGGACGGTCTTCTCCCGCCCCATGGAAAAAGTGGCGCCGTGAGCATAGGTCCTGGGAAAATGCGCCAAAATTACCAAGGCGATGCCCTCTGCGGCCAGCAAATCATTCAGTCGTGGAAGAAAAGCCCCAGGAGGTTGAAGCGTCAATGCCCTGATTTCGGCTATGGTCTCCTTGAGACGGCGCTTGTTAAAAGCAGCGCAATCGATCTTTCGGGCCTTGATTTCGCCCAGACGCAGCCATGCGGCAATCGCTTCGGTTGACCGTTCTTTTCTTACGGCGCCGCAGCGAAATGCCGCTTCGTAACGTCGTAGGGTTGTTACGTTGTGGAGAGATGTTACGCCAAAAAACCTCTGGAGGGTGAGTACCTTGTCCGGTCCTTTCGTAAGTTTGGGAACGGCGCCCATATTAGCAAGAAAAGCGTAGCAAAAAGGCTTCAAGAGGGGAATTTCCTTTTTGAGCCGTTCCCGTTCATTTTCTTCCTGTCGCCGTGCCAGTACGAGCCGATAATCCGCTTCAAGACCGATCCAGACGTGGGCCGGAACCCCGACGACTTTTTCCAGCTGAAGTGCGGTGTCTGGAGTGATGGCTTTCCTGCCCCTGAAAATGGGACTTAACTTCGGGGCGGGCCGACCCATGCGCCGGGCCAATTCGTCCTTGGTCATACCGAGTTCTTCCAATACCTCCTCCAGATACTCTCCGGGGGGAATGGCCAAGTCCGTTTGAACTGCGATATTAGTCTCCATAATGCTTGCTTATCTCCTCGATTCTGGCGATTTCCATGCAATCGCCTTCAAGGATGAAGATGAGGCGATGAAAACCGGTCAGCTTTACAGCCCACTGCCCTCTGCGATTTCCTTTCAAACTATGGCATCGAAGTCCCGGAAGTTGCTTCAGTTCATCAATGTCGTTTGCAGCTTTGATGATGTTTACGCGTTGAATAAATTTCCTGGCAACTTCTTTGCCGTAGGCTTTTTCTGCTTCCAGATGATGGGTATATTGTTTTTCGAGTTTCCGTGTTCGAAATCTGACTTTCAAAATCCGTTCTCGTCGAAGTTTATCTTTACCCTTTGGGTAAAGTGTATGGGTCTAGACATGTCTTGTCAAGATAATATTTTACCCAAAGGGTGAAGATAGATATATGGATAGAAAATCCCGTACCGGCTTCATCGGCGCAGGCCGTCGTCACCACAGGATTCAAGGCCAACAGGTTGGTTTGATAAACAATCTTGTCAATTGGCAACCCGATTTGAAGTCCTGCCCCGGTTATTTATCCCTTGTCGCTTCGATGGTGATCAGCACCCTCACATCCTTTCCCACCACGCCCATCTTAAAGAATTTTCCGTTCCCCACATGGTATGAAAGGCGATCAAGGTTCATGTGCGCCTCAAATCCGGCCACAAGCTGTTTCGGGTTGAACGGGTTGGGTTTGCTGCCAAAGTAGGTGAAGGGGACTGTTACATTTTGGCTTACATCCTTGATGGTCATGGTTCCGGTGACGGTGTATCGGTTTCCCTCAAGGTACCTGATGGCAGAGCTCTTAAACGCCATTTTCGGATAATTCCCCTCATCGAAGAAATCGGCCGACAAAAGGTGATGGTCCCTTTTGGCGTTCTGGGTGTTGACGCTTTTGACCGCCACCGTAAAATCAAACCGGCTTTCCCCAAGATTCGCCGGATCAAACCGGATGAGGGCATCAAATTCATCGAAGCTTCCCCTGACGGTGGCATAAATGTGTTGAATGTCAAAATGGACCCCTGAATGGATCTTGTCAACGGTCCAGACCGGTGCCTCGGCATGGGCAAAGGGGGCCAGCACGCAGAGGACTGCCAATACGAGAACTATGAGCATTGATTTTTTCATCTCAAGACTCCTTTCATTTGCTCAGAACCTTAAACGCGTTTTTATAAAGGATCGCCTGAAGCGCTGTTTCACCCAATGGTAACGATTGAATGGCGGCGATATTTTTGCTGATATCGGCGGGCATGGTCGGCCAGTCCGAACCGAAAATAACCTTGTCGGCATTTTTTTCAAGTTCAGGGAAATAATCAAGAAGCCTGCGTGGCGGCAGGCCGGTGATGTCCATATAGACGTTTTGGTGCAGGCGGGAGAGAAAGAAGCAGGCATCATACCAGAATCCCCTTCCACTGTGGGCCATAACGATCGTTAAATCCGGGAAATCCACCGCAACATCGTCCAAATAAATGGGGTCACAATATTTGAGCCGCGTCCCTTTGAATATGGAGGACCCGATGTGAAACACGATGGGGATAGACAATGCCTGAGCTTTTTCATAGAGGGGATAGAGTCTGGCTTCATTGGGATAGAAAAACTGATATGAAGGGTGCAGTTTCAGCCCTTTCACACCGCCTTCCTTCACATAACCCTCCAACTTCGATGCCGTATTGGAATGGAGATTGGGATTGATGGAAGCAAACGGAAAGAGGCGTTCCTGCCCACGGCAATAAGCAATGACTTCCTCAGTGGGGACATGCCCGCTGGTGGCCGGCGCGCATTCGGGCAGGATGACGGCGGATTCGACGCCCTGAGTGTTCAGATATTTCGTGAGAACCTGAGGGTTATCGGCAAACCGCTCGATGTTGGCATAATACTCCGGATTGATTTCTTCCAGGTAATTAAGCCAGGTGGAATTCAGCATCTCCCGCCTGATATAATGAATGTGAAAGTCAAAAACGCCATCGACCACCTCATGGAGTCCACCGATGAACGCAGGGCGGCCCACAAGGATGAAACCGGAAAAATCACACTCCGTGCATTTCAGGGGATTGACAAGACCATCATCGAAGTCATCGACGACGGGCCGGGCATCGACAGGGAGCGCATCAAGGAAAAGGCCCTTAAAAAGAAACTGATCACAGAAAAGGAATCCAAACACATGCTGGACGCGGAGGTGTTCGACCTCCTCTTTGTGCCCGGCTTCAGCACTGCGGAAATGGTCACCGACCTGTCGGGGCGGGGTGTCGGCATGGATGTGGTCAAGACCAATGTGGAGAAGCTGAACGGCTCGGTGGAGATTTCGAGCACACCCGGCCAAGGAACCATCGTACGTATCGCCATCCCGCTGACCCTGGCCACCGCAAAGGCTTTCCTGGTCCGGTGTTCAAATCATATCCTGGCGGTACCCATCTTCTCAGCGGTTCAGGTTCTACGGCTGCGACCCCACGATGTCCAGACGGTCAAGGGTCGCGAAGCCATCTACTGGCAGGGCGAAATCATTCCATGCGCCAGGCTGAATGTGCTTCTCTCTTTTTCTGAAACAGACCTTGAAGAACCCCATGAAAAAATCCCCTTTCTCCTTTTGAAACATGGCGGAAAAAAGATTGCCTTTCAGGTGGACGACGTCATGGGAGTGGAAGAAATCGTCATGCGAAACCTGGGAAGCCATTTGGGAAGGCTCCCTATTTTTTCCGGAAGCGGCATCCTGGGAACGGGGGAGATTGCGCTGATCATTGACGTTGCCAGGCTCTTCACCATGGCACAGGTTAAGGCGGGCAACCTCTTCCTTGAACGAAATACGCCGGAAATCCTCACCGACACCCATAAGAGGATACTGCTGGTTGAAGATCAAATGACCACACGACTCCTGGAAAAGAGCATTCTGGAGGCGGCCGGCTTTCTGGTGGAGACCGCCGAGGACGGCATCGACGCCCTTGAAAAGCTGGAGATGACCCTCTTTCACCTGGTGATTACCGATGTCCAGATGCCGAACATGGACGGCTTCACTCTTACGGAAACCTTGAAAAAGGACACCCGTTTCTCCCAGATCCCGGTGATTATCGTGACCTCCCTCGAAAGGGAAGAGGAAAGAAAACAGGGTCTTCTGGCGGGCGCGGATGCATTTCTGCTGAAGAAAAGCTTTAACCAGGAATCTCTCATTCAAACAATACGAACGCTGATCGGTTGAAATGCTTTTGAGTCACCCTTAAAAACCCGCTCTTGGACGGACGCCATGGTGGAAGTTCTCATTATAGATGACCTGAAATCGGCCCGGGATTTGATCCGGGACATCCTGACGTCCGATCCCCATATTCATGTCTGTGGGATGGCCGACAACGGAACCGAAGCCGTGGAGATGACCCAAAGGCTTCGCCCGCATCTAATCGTCCTGGATTCCCATCTGAAGCAGGCCAGCGGTTTTGAGGTGGCCGCAGAAATCATGCGGATGCGGCCGACACCCATTATCATGGTCACGGCCGAATCGGACCCCCTGGCAAATCCTTCTGCACAGGCCTTCACCTGTGGTGTGCTGGATGTCATTCAAAAGAAGGATCTTTACCGCTGGAGAACCCAGCCGAATGTGGCGGCAGGGCTCGTTCGAAAAATCAAACTGCTCTCCAAGGTAGACCGGTTCTCCATGAAGAAACAGTGCGAAACCTCCGATAAAAAGCCGAAACCAACCGATCCCATCAAAGGAACGGAGAACCGGCGCAATGAACCCGTGAAAGGAGAGAATCGCATCATCGCCATCGCGTCTTCAACGGGGGGTCCCAACGCCCTCTTTACGGTGCTTCGTGATCTTCCTGCCGATTTTCCCGCCCCGATCCTGATTGTACAGCACATGAGCCCAGGCTTTATTCAGGGCCTGGCGGAATGGCTGGATCATGAGGAGCATATCCGGGTCCGCGTGGCCCAGAACAACGCCGCGCTCTTGTCGGGACAAGCCTTGCTGGCGCCGGATGATGCACATCTGACCGTTGATGAAAACCACCGCATCAGGCTGGTCGACTCACCACCCGTGGGAGGACACAGACCTTCAGGAACCATCTTGTTTGAAAGCGTGGGGAGGATTTACGGTCCTCATGCGTTGGGAATCATCTTGACCGGCATGGGAAATGACGGTGCCACAGGCATGGCGGCCTTGAAATCAATGGGAGGCAAAACCATCGCCCAGGACCGGGACACCAGCGTCATTTTCGGCATGCCCAAATCGGCCATCGACCAGGGCACGGCCGATAAAGTATTGCCCCTTCCTGAAATCGCTTCCGCCATGACCCAATTCGCAAAATCAGGCCGGTGAGGCTTCGTTTTCCCGAATGACCACACGCTTACCCAACATCCATCATCTCAATCTTCTGTGCCGTCATATTACCGAAAAAACGGGCATCGGCTTCGATGAAAAAAAACAGAAACACCTGGAAGAGATGGTGGAAGGCCGTTGTCAGGCCTTGGGGGTGCATGACATGGGAGGGTATCTGGCGAGGCTTCGAACACCTTTTGAAGGGACCAGTGAATTCAGCACTTTGATGGATATTCTGACCATTCAGGAGAGTTTTTTCTTTCGCCAAAATGCTCAGTTTCATGCCCTGCGGCATTTCTGTCTGCCCAGGCTGATGGAAAAAAAGGAATCCTCGCACCAGAAGATCAACATCTGGAGCGCGGGTTGCGCCTGCGGAGAGGAAGCCTATTCCATCGCCATGGTCATTCGGGATCTTTTCCCTGAAAACCCTGAAGCGGCGTTTTATATCAGAGGGACGGACATCAGCCGCCAGGCCCTTCATAAAGCAAAGGAAGGGATCTATCCGAAGCGGGCGGTACGGAACCTGGCTTCCCGCTACCTGGATCGTTATTTCACGGAAGCGCAAGGGCGGTATATTTTGAGGGGGAATATCAAGAGGATGGTCGATTTTGAATGCCTCAACCTCTCAGAAGCCCCTTTTCCATTTCAGGCCATGCCCCGGTGGGACATCGTCTTTTGCCGGAACGTGATCATCTATTTTACGACGAAACATAGCCGGAAGTTGTTGAAAAATTTTTTTGGAGCAATGGCCAAAGGCGGCTTTCTCTTTGCCGGGTTCTCCGAAACCATGGGGTATCTAAATGAGGATTTTATGCCGATCCGTTTGGATAAGGCCTTTGTCTACCAAAAACCGTTCACGGACCTGGCACCGAAACCTTTCAGAAGCCTACCCACCAAAACCTCAAAAAAGCATACCCTGCCCCTTAAAGGGAAAAAGCCGCAGCATTTTGAGAAAAAATCCCTCAAGATGGAAAAAACCCGCCCTGCACTCCGGAAGCAGGACACTTTGAACAGACCGGAATCTCTTAGCAAACGTTTAGGGTCCGCGCGAGAACTGGCGGATAAGGGTGACACCGTGGGGGCCGCAGAGGTTCTGGATAGCGTCATTAAAGAAGACCCGCTTCATACCAGGGCTTATTTTTTGCTGGCCATGATACATCGCGATAAGAGGAACCTGGATCAGTCCGAACGATACCTCAAGCGTGTCATCTATTTGGAGCCGGACAATCCCCTGGCCCGTCTTCACCTGGCGGATATATACAAGGCACAGGCCCGGGAACCGGATGCCGTCAGGGAGTACACCAATGTCATTTCACTCCTTGAAAGCCGGAAAAATCTGAACGGCGACCTGTGGGATGACGGTTTCACCGGCGAGACGATTCTTACGGCCGCCCGTGCCCATTTGAGGATATTGGAGGAAAGTACCTCGTAAAGACGGGGTAAAGGGAATGCCTGTTTTGGATCGGGTTACCGGCAGGATCCCTTTTCTAGGAGACGCTTGGCGACAATGACCCGCTGAATATCGAGGCTGCCCATGACCACCTGGGCACTGATGGCCGCCACCTTTGCCGCCATTTCCGCCAGTTTAAACTGGGTCATCTGGAATTTATGACCGATGGGCCGGTCCCGGTGGGTCTTGGTGTCGGCATATCCAAAAGGATTCCCCTGGAACACATCAATGAAGGATTGAAAGCGCTGCATGAAAAGAATATTGCCCCCCCATTCGGATTGTGGTGTCACCGTGAAATGGGGCGCTCATCAAGCCGCTTGACGCCCGCGAATCATTTCGGCAGCCTTTACTCCATAAGTTTTAAGCGTTTGATTGGCAGGACGCGATAAATTTGAGAAAGTATTTTGTGTTCGTGAACCAACTCTGTCATAATTGTGGCAACTCATGTCACCGTTTAAAAGGATCTTTCAGATTCTCGGTTATAAATGCTAGGGGGATGAAGGATGGAAAGACACCTGTTGGTAACCATCAGTGAAAAACAGGACAAGCTTTTTGGTGTTCGATCCGTGGGAAGTCTTTTTGAAAAAAAAAGGGAAATGAAAATAACGCTGTTTTACCTGACGGCGAGACCTCCCGTCAGGTTTGAGGAGGATTCGGATCGGGAAGAACGCCTTAAACGATCAGAAGCCACGGGACGGAAAGCACTTGAGCAGGCCAGAAACGAACTTCTTAAAAACGGATTTGTCGATGAGCAGATCGTCATGAAACTTCGCGCCAGCAAGTTCACCAAGGTCTACGAAATCATAAATGAGGGTACCGAGGGAAAATACGATGCCGTCGTGCTGGGACGCCGTGGAATATCCAGGCTGGAAGAATCCATCACCGGAAGCGTTACCAATACACTATTTGAAAAAGAGTGGGATTTTCCGCTCTGGATCTGCCGCAACCCCGACACCGCCCGAAAAAATGTGCTGGCATGCGTCGACGGTTCGGAGGCCTCCCACCGAATGTTGAGTCATGTGGGGTTCATTCTGAGACAGTCCGACCATCAGCATGTGACCCTTTTGACCATACCCAAGGAGGGAACTGCAGAAGAAGAATCAGCGGATGCCGTCCTGGAAGAGGGCAAAAGCGTCCTGGTGGACGCGGGGATCTCGAGTGACCGGATCCGATTTAGAATCGTTACTGAAACCGATGTGGCAAAAGCGATCATAAAGGAAGCAAGCGCCGGACATTACGCTGTAGTTGCTACGGGCCGGACCGGCAAGCCAATGGGATTTGTGGAAAGAGTCTTCGTAGGGTCCGTTAGCCGAGCCCTGTTGCAGGAGCTGGCAGGGGCGTGTCTCTGGATGGCATGAAGCCGTATTTCCTTATGGCGCGGACCCACTACCGGTCTAATCCCTTTTCCTTGCAATCATGTAACGTGTCATTCCGGGAATTAATGCATCACCGTCGATAACCGAGAAGCCTGCTTCATCAAGCATTTGATTCAATCTGTCGGGGGTTAAAGACATGGTATCCGGTGAAAATATGAGATGCTGGAGCGCCCAGAGAGCGGCAAGGGGGGGGCCGACAGAATCATCGCCTACCATGATGAAGTCATGAAGAAGGAGTAAACCGCCCTGCTTTAACGCTTCTCTAGCCATGCCAAAGATCTCACCGAACTGTTTGCCCGGAATGGCGCTCAGGAAATAAGACATCAAAATGGCTTCCTGATTCCCGGGCCACACACTATCCAGCACGTCGGCATCCAGAAAGGAAATACGGTTGTTAAGACCCTCTCCGGCGACAAATTCGGCGCCTATTGCCGTAACGGTGGGGAAATCCATTATGGTAATCTGAAGATCAGGATATTGACGGCAAAGTGCGATGGAGAATGCCCCGGTGCCTCCTCCAACATCCAGCAAAGAATTATGCCCTTTCAGATCCACCCGTTGTGCGAAAACCGCAGCGGGACCAAGTGAGCCCACATGCTGTGAACGGCTGAAAAGGTCTGCTTGTTCCGGATCACTCATCCAATCTGCGTAGCTGCATAGATGTGAAGCATCCTCCTCCGATGATAAGACGGAATCGAGCCGCTGCATGGAGGGATACATCTGCCGGGCAATTTGCATACGCAGATAATCACCGAAAAAATTTTTTCGCCCGGGGACAAGATATCTATCACTGGCAGGGGAATTTAAAAACGTGTCGCTTTTCTTATCCAACAGCCCGATGCTCACCAACGCCGTCAAGAATATCTCGGCACGATTCTGCGTGATGCCGGTCGCTTGAACAATCTCGTCAAGGGTCATTGGATTCTTAGCTAGGATGGAGAAAATATTGAACTCCAGTGCACTGAACAGGGCTTTGGAGGCCATGTATCCGAAGGCAATACGATTGATGTCATCTGCCGTCCGTAGAGCGCTACTCATCATTTCCCTCTATTTCAAAAAAATTAGTGCAAATTTCCCCGATCGTCATATTGACCGTAACGCTTTGCTGTCTCCACCATTAGTTTGGCATTCAGTAGAGAGGCGTTTGACGGGTATTCGCACCCTGGTCCCAGAATGTATCCACCACCTTTTCCCAGTTCTCGAATCTGTTTCCGGCATTCTTCCGCTATTTCCTGCGGACTTCCGAAAACGCCGAAGCGGTTCGCATCCAGGTATCCCTGCAGGCAAACCTTGTGGCCATACTTCTCTTTGACTTCCCGCCAATCCTTGCAATCGGTGGGAAGGTGGGAGATGTGATATACATCCGGGCTGGTGACATTCAACTGTGCCTGGACATAAGGGCCTTTTGAACAGTTGTGAAGGGCAAGCTTGGCACCGCATTCATGAACGGTATCGGCCCAACGGGCCATAACAGGCCCCTCGATCTCCAGCCAAAGCTTCTCGCTCATGATGGTTTTGGAGCCTAAGGAGACGCAATTATAGATACAGGATGCACCGGCCTTCACCAAGGACACAATAAGGTCCTGTTCTACATCCGTGATGATTTCCATGGCATGGCGAACACCCTCTTTGAACTTAAGAAAGTCTTTAAACATTTCTTCGGCAGGTCGCATGTTGCACAGGGTTTCCAACGGCCCCATAAGACAGGCCCAGAGCGGCACCCTAGAGCCAATCTCGTTTGCAATGACATCCACCTGCTTGATTAACTCCCTTGTTCGCGGCTTTTTAGCAGGGTCATAACGCTCCATTTTGAAATAGTCGTCAGGATTCTTTATAAGGGGATTGTCGAAATTGGGGTAAGAGGTGGCGTTTTTGGGGAAAATAATCTCTTGCCCGAACCCGTGGGCCTCCGTCATGGCGTCAAGACCGCCGAGCACAATATCGTCGCCGATCAGCGCCTGGTACTGGACGGCACTCTTTCCCGCCAATTCACCATCCTGAATCCACTCGCCCTGAGAACATCCATAAACCCTGTGGGAAATCGAAAAAGGGAATGAGAAAACAGGGACACGGTCCGGCGTCTTGAGTGAAACTGCAGCTTGAACGCGCTCTTCGTATGTCATGATCGATAGGGGATGAAAATCTTTTTTTTATAGATCGAAAGAGAAAAAATTTTTAGCGCATGTGTGACCAAACGGCCTCAATATATGGGTGAAATGGGAATAAATTTAAAATCATGGTACCTTCTCCTAGATTTCCGATAATTTATGTTAGCAATATTGTCAAGAAGAAATGTTTCTTCAATCAGGTATGGGAAAAAGACTCGGGAACGTAAACGGATGCTCTTTTCAAGCCGCGTTTAGAGTGTTTCGGATTCGCGCAGGGGATAATTCATCCTGCTCTTTTTTCATTTGTAGCATGACGATCGCCGTCACCACCATGGTTCCCCCTGCCATTTGCAGGGGTTGGAGGGATTCGCCCAGAAAAAGGTAGGCGAACAAACCCGCCGAGATGGGCTCCAGCGTCGCCGTGATGGATGCCCTCGTGGAACGGACATAGTTTACCCCCAGGAAGAAGAGCCCGAAAGGAAGAACGGTCCCCACAATGGAGACGTAGAAAATCCAACCCCACTGGGTGGCAGAAAAGTCGCTCCTGAGATACTGAAACGGGGGATAACAGACATGCCATGTGATGGTCGCAAAAAGGAAGGAATAGAAAAGGACGGTCCAGGGGGAGTAACGGTGCATCCCTTTTTCACCGATCAGAGAATAGGCGGCAAAACAGACAGCCGATAGGACGCCTGACATAATTCCCAACTGATTCATTTTCAACAGGTGGAAATTGTATCCTCCCACAACCAGGTAGCACCCTCCCAGGGAGAGAAGCAATGCTGCCAGTTTGGCCAGGGTCAGCCGTTCTTTCCAGAACAGGATGGAAAAGAAAGCAATCATGATGGGCGCCAGGTACTGGATGAAGATGGCCGCCGCCACCTGGATTTTGCTGATGGCAAAGAAATAGGTCACTTGCACCAGGGCCATCACCACACCGCCCAACAAAAAGAAATACCAGAGATCCCGGGGTCGAATTCTAAAGAGAGGCCGAGAAAAGACTCCAAAGACAATAGCGAGAATTGCCGTGGAAACGGTGACTCGGATCTGCACCAACTCAAAAGGGGTCATGCCGCCGGTGAAAAGGGCTTTTCCTGCCGTTCCTGAAGAACCCCACATGACGGCCGCCGCCGCAACACAAAGATACCCGACCATTGAATGAGGGGGCTCACGATCTTTCATGCACATTCCCCCATGTTTTGATCTTCTATCCGCCCTGGGGATGGAGCAGGAGAAATCCGAGGTCGGGATCCGCAATCCGACGGCAATCGGTTTCCACAAGTTCAAAGAGGATGACTTCCATGATCTGCCAGACTTTCACCCCCTGTCGAACACAACCGGTTTTGGTCTGATCTTCCCGCCCGCAGGCCATGTGCAGATGCAGCACGGGATTCCCTCCTTCATCGGGGAAAAGGGTACCGGTTCCGGTGATTTCGTGAACATCTTCGAGCACATGGGTCATGGGATCAATGGGCCTTGCCCCTTCCCGCAACGGTCCCACAACCAGCTTGCTGCCGCCGGCCGCACCTCCCACCAAAATGACGGCAGCCCCATTTATGCCTTGTTCGCGGGCAAAATTCTCCACCGTTTCATGCACCACCTCGCCGTGTTCGAGGCGGATCACAAATACCCTGCCCTGCTTCGCCTGTGTATATTTCATTGGGAACCCCCGGTTTTCGGCCGCTTTTATGATTCAGCCGAAAACGGCCATCACTGGGCCTCTTTCTTCAGGTGACATCCCCCGCATTTCCTGTAAGCACCCGTCTTCATCATTTTTTTGGCCAGACTCTTGTGACAACCCTTACACTGGTAATGAAACGCTTTCTGAAGCATGATGTCGTTGTGTTCCTTTTTCTTGGGGTCGTGACACTGGATGCACTTCTTCGTCTTCCCCCAGGGGACCCAGATATCCTCTCCGTTTTCATAGTTGTGATGACATTCCCAGCAAAATACTCTGTATTCATACACATGCTGTTTGTGGGTGAATTTCACGGGCCCTTTCCGCTTCTTCTTGTACCCCTGGTTGTTGAGCAGGATCACATCGAGATTTCCGGAACCCGGCTTTGCTTCAGAAGAAACACCTGCCGCAGACTCCTCGGTTGCAGCCCTCTGCACTTGCCATTCGCCAAAAATCGGAACCAGTAACACCAACAAAAAAACGAAGAATGCTTTTCGGCCATCACCACACCCCCTTATTACGGTTTTAAGGTTTTTTGTCTTCTTGCTGACATCTTAGCTGCCTGTTGCGCCATCACGGTTCAATCGAAATTCGTATTATTGCCTGCGTACGTGCGATTCGGCAACTTAAAAGACTTCCGGAAGGGGAAAAAAAGTCTTTTGTCGTTTTCTGATTCTGAAATATTGGGTGTATCCCGCGTCCCGTGCAAGCCGAAGAGCTGCGGGAAAGTCTTTGCCCACATCATCCGGGCTGTGGGCGTCGGAGCCGAAGCAGATGGGGATCTCTCTTTCCCGCGCAAGGGACACGATCAAAGGCGATGGATAGATTTCTTTCACGGGCTTGCGCAGCCCCGAGGTGTTCAACTCCATCCCCATTCCGGCCTCCGCGATTTTGTCCAACACCGGTTGAATCATTTCTCTGAGAACGCGCTCCGAAAGGACGTGTCCGAATTTCTTGGGAAGATCGAGGTGGGCAACCGCATCAAAGAGACGAAGATCCGCCAGTTTCTCAATCAGTTTGAAGTAGGCGGCCCATGTGTCGGGGATGCTTACTTCATTCCACACCTGCTGGGTGTAGGGGTTGTCAAAACCCCAGTGGCCGATATAATGCACCGAACCGAGCACGTAATCAAAGTTCTCACGCTCAAGCCATTTCGCCAGAAATCTCTCGCAACCCTCGTAATAATCCGCTTCGATACCGAACAGCACGCGAGGCATTGAATGGCCCATCTCTGCTCGAATCATCTCCCCGTAACCGCCAAAGTCATTGAGATGCATTCGATGTTTGGGATCGTATCCGTCCGGATTGGGCGCATGATCCACAAAACAAATTTCGGGAATGCCAGAGTCGGCCGCCGCCTTTCGGTATTGGGCGGGAGTTCCCGTGGCGTGATGGCACAAGGTCGTGTGCATGTGATAATCGGGCAATGGGTTGTTGTGATTTTTCTTTTCCTGCAATATGTTATGATGGTTATTCTTCATTTCCATATGACTCCCGGGATACGCCGCCGCCCTATGCCAACAGGGTTCTTCGGCGCATCAGCCTAAATCCTTATAATTTTTCGGGTTCGTTCTCGAAGGCCCCTTGAAAAAAACATCCCCTATCTTCACTTGAAGGGCAAAGGTCATAAGCGCCAGATAAACGGACGTCATGACACCTGCAATAATACATATCCCCACCACCCAATTCAGGTGTCCCCCTTGCGCGAGCTCTTTGACGGACCTGAACAGATCATCACTGACAAGCGCCCTTCTCTGCAATCCGGGATTCACGACTTCCGCGATCCGTGTGGTGACGAGAGAAACCGCCTCGTAGTAGTCACCCGGTATGGACATGAACGGAACAAAGGCCAGGATAAAGCCGAGGCCCAACAGAAATGCCGCCCTCTTTTTTCGGCAACACATGATCAAAGTAATGCCGAAGAGGCTTGTGGTGTAGGGCAAAAAATCCACAAGGGCGTAAACCCATCCATTGGGGGTCGTGAATCCGGTCAACCGCCCGGCATACTCCGATTCCGGAACGATAAATGGAAAGAGTTTGCCCAGAATCGACCCGCCGTATTGGGGTTTCAAGGTGAGGGATGTCACCTGGCCCCCGCCCAGAAGGCAACCGGCCACATGGAGCAATTCGTGAAACGGCACGTACAGGTGCCAGAAAATAATGAGCCCCACGAGGACCTTTATGAGGCCCTTGTACCCTGCCTCGGAAATGATCTCCTCAAAGGTCCCAAAGGATAAAGAAAAGCCCCTTTTTACGGCATGGATGGGAAAAATGATGCGAACCGGTTTCATATGTTCGACCAGAGCGCTCAAAGATCAGAATCAGTCGGCCCTGGCAGTCGGTTTTACCCTCCGCTTGTCCCGCACATACAACTGGTCGCCCCCCACCAGTTTTGTTTCAAAAATATCGATGGCCCTGATCAGATCGCCCAGTTTTTTGTACCCGTAATTTCTGGAGTCAAAGGATGCCTGATTGGAAATATGGGAACCGATGCGCCCCAGATAGGCCCACCCGTCGTCGTCCTGCTCCGAATCGATGGCATTTCGCAAAAGGTTCATCAGTTTGGTATCCGATTTAAGGGCCTTGCCCATCTGCTTGGTCCCCTGCCCACCGTTTGCTTCCGGCTTGGGAGGCTCATCCAGATACAAGAACCGGGAACAGGCGTTGACAAAGGGCGACGGTGCCTTCCGTTCGCCGAAACCGATGACCGACTTCCCTTCCGAGAGGACCCGCAACACCAGCGGCGTAAAATCGCAGTCCGAGCTGACGATGCAGAACGCATCGATATTCTTGGTGTAAAGGATGTCCATAATATCGATGGTCATGGCCATATCCGTGGCGTTCTTCCCTTTCACGATGTCGAACTGCTGAACCGGCTGAATGGAATAGTCATGGAGGACATCCTCCCACCCCTTGATGGATGCCTTCTTCCAGTTCCCATAGGCTTTTCGAATGCTCACAACACCATATTTGGCCAACTCCGACAAAATCATATCGATCTTTTTGGCTGGTGCATTGTCCGCATCGATAAAAACAGCGATTCTTTCCTTTTTGATTTCCATGGAGACTCCTCATTTAAGTCCATGAACCGGACTGAGGGCGGGGCAACTGACCGGCCATCATGGTCCGGATGTACCGGTCGAAGCCATCACCGTTTCCCAATTCTTCTATTTTTTCATGAAGCTGTTTCGTGAGGTCTTGATGTTTGAGCATCTCCTTAGGCTGCACGCCGTAATGCCCGGACCGTTGAAGGAGCACATAGGCCTTCTGGTCCACCTCCGGAAGGGCCAGGAATGAATCCAGCGCTTCAAGCATACGGGCGCGGTCCCGATCCAGATATCCGTCCACATGCATCAACAGGTTCAGGCTGAAATCCGCGCATTTCGGAAACGATTTCAAGATCGTTCATGGGCTTAAAACCGCCCTTTTGAGCCATGGCTTCCATGGGGGAGCCGGGAGGAAGCGCAAAGGTGCGCACCCTTATGAAATCGGGCCGAATTCGGTTCAGGACCCGCGCCGTCTCGCGAGCGTTTTCCAGGCTCAGGTCTTTGCCGCCCACCCCCGGCATGATATATTCGGAAAGCTCAATCCCGGCCGCCATGACGCGACGACCCCCTTCAACCATTTCCTCGGGGCTCTCCCCTTTTTGAATCCGCTTCAAAACCTTCGCCGAACCGCTCTCAAGACCCGTATGAATCCGCGTCAATCCGGCCGACTTGAGGGCCTTGAGGCTTGTTACGCTTTTTCGTTTCAGGCTCTTGGCGCGCGCATAGGAGGTGACCCGCGTTAAACCCGGAAATACCGTCTTGAGATATTTCAAAATCTCCAGCAAATTCTTCACCGGCAGAATCAGAGAATCCGCATCCTGAAAAAAGGCCGTGGTCACATGCGACCCGTTTTTACCGTAATATCGTGCCATTTCATCGATATCGCGCTTGATTTCGGAAACGGAACGTTTGGAAAAGGTGGTTCCCTTGTAAGCGGGGCAAAAGAGGCAGCGGTTCCAGGGACAATTTCGCGTAACGCGAATCAGAAGGCTGCCGGCTTCGCTGGGGGGGTCTGATGACGCCCTGTTCAAACATTACACATATTCTCCATTAAGACCAATGCGGCAAAGCCGCAAATAAAATGCCTCACGCAAAGCCGCAAAGACGCGAAGAATTTTGAGTGTATTTCATCACTCTTGGCGTCTTTGCGGCTTTGCGTGAGAAAAATAAGAAGGTATCTACTGATCGTTTAAAACTTACAACTCAAAAAAACCCTTCATGGGCGCAATAGCCCCACAATTTCGGATAGGATGTTCTCCACCCAGGAATCCAGCGTCTCATAGGTCGTGGCATTGATGGGATGAGGCATGACGACAAACGGATAATCGGGGAAACCGTGAGCCACGGCCATGGCTTTCCCCGAACTCACAAATGGCGCCGTGCAGACCACCGCGGTGGGGACGCCTAGCTTTTCCATGACGATGCCGTCGAGCACACTGCCCGAGCTGCAGGAGCCTCAGTCGCCGATCCCGGCCACCACCAGATCGACCCTTTCGGCCAAATCCCTTGCTGCGTCCTCGGGAATGGCATGGGAAGGGGAAGGTTTTCGCACCATGATGTCTTGGCCCAGTTGGTGCAGATCCCGCAGCCGGTCACCGATCCTTTTGACCAGGTAATCGGAATTTTTCTTGCTATTGTCAATGAGCCCGAGGGTAAGCCCCTTAAGGGTCTCGGGGCGTCGGGCCATCCGGAAGCTCGTTTTAACG
This sequence comes from Desulfatiglandales bacterium, assembly GCA_963663335.2. Taxonomy (GTDB): domain Bacteria; phylum Desulfobacterota; class DSM-4660; order Desulfatiglandales; family Desulfatiglandaceae; genus NaphS2. The sequence continues at coordinate 36,354 of CAXXLN010000004.1, forward strand.
GGCTCGTTGGTGGGACAAAGTACGGTAATGGTCATGGTGTTTTCCTTCCTTCTTTGAGGGGTTCCAACGGAACCCCGGTCACCGCTCAGGTCCCCCCGGAACAGGATACGCCGATGGGTTCCGTAACGGCCATGGACATGTGGCGGCTGAACCATCCGGGCATGCAGGCTGAAAACCTGCCCGCACCCCCTCCCGCCGTGATCAAAAGAATCTGATCAGGGGACGCAACGGCCCTGACCATGATCTCCTCATCCCCAGGCTCTAGGGGCGATTCATTGAGCCCTCCCCGCTTGAGGTCCCCCAGGGGTCTGCAGGCCTTTTCAAAAAGATAGTCGCGGACACGTTCTTTTGTCCAATCCTCGCTCATCAGGGTCTCATAATGTTCGGGGCAGATGATCACGGCACACTCGCAATCCCCGCCCATGTTGAAGCTGCCCAGAGCCCGCATACGGTCGGCGATGGTGTTCAAAATGTTCTCCGGCCTCAGGGCCACGTGGTTCTGAACCTGGTTGGGCCCTTCCGCGGCAAAGACGGTAACGGTGCTGGCCTCTCTCTCAAATCCTCTCATCACATGAAGGGGCGTCCACGAACCGGCTTCATTCTCACCGATACAGTATGTATATTTTCCGGGATGACCCAGTGTGGAGCGGTCAAACTCCCTTCCCGCCAGATTGTACAGAACGAGCCTCAAAGCCCTTCCCATGGTGGCATTGGCACGATTTCCGGGTCCCAGAAGATTCTGGCCGCTGTTCATGCCGCAGGCGTCGGCCACGGGTCCGTTGACAACCATCAAAATGCCGGAGCCGGCCGTACTGGCGCAGACACCGTGAAGGCCGAATTCCGGCCTGGATATGCCTCTTACCGCAGCCACCACAACGGGGAAATATTCAGGGAGACAGCCGGCCATGACGGCGTTGATGGCCACTTTCTCGGCGGTGAAAACCCGGTTTCTCTCGGGAATGGCTCCCAAAATCTCATCGGGTGCCATCCCAGCGGCCCTCAAGAATGCCAACACCTTCTCCTCGGTAGGCGGAACCACGGGGAGACCGTCGGTCCACCCTTTTTCATAAAAGGTTTCCACCACCTGTTCGGAATCCTCAATTTCAAGTCTGTGGGACACGAGCGTGGCGTTCATGGGTTGCTCCCCTTTCACGGGCACGACGAAGGTTCACACCGATCCGCCGGCAAAGGAATTTCCAAAGGCTGACAGCACATTAGAGTAATTTTAGGGTTTCGTCAATGGTTATGGATGGAGGAGAGGTCACCGGGTCTTTTTGGAAACGGTGTCTTTGCGACAATTTCTTTGTTTTTCATTGGCTCCCCTGATGCTCTTTTCTTTTTTTGAGGTCCAGGGCGGCCTTGAGACCCTTTTCTCGAATGACCTTGATTTTCAGCCGTGTTTCAGTGAGCTTGAAGAATCTTTTTCCGTATTTGCGCAGCCAATCCTTTCCGATCTCGAAACCCAGCCCGGGTTTTGTGAAGGGACGAAGCATCCCGTCTTTTTCCGGAAGAATAGGATCGATGATGCCTTCTCTAAATTCCGGAATCCAGGAAGGCTCCTCCAGGGGATATTCCAGAGGGAGCCGATTCTGCGGATCGGACAACACCATGTTCCAGTTGATGTAAAATCCGATACCGTTGGTCCAGGTATGGGGTGTAAAAAGCCGCTCCTTTTGACGACACGCCTCCATGACCCGTTGAACCTGGGCAATCCCTCCTGCAAAGGTGGCATCGGGCTGATAGATATGGAAGCAGTCCTTTTCAAACATGATCTTGATCTCATCCCAGCCGTAGTTCAGTTCCGCACCTGCGATTTTCACTGGAGACGCCTTTTTGAGGGCGGCATTGCCGTCATAGTCCCTTGAATCCAGAGGTTCCTCCAGCCATTCGATGCCGTTGTCGAAACATGCGGCGGCAAATGCGGTAGCCCGCTCAAGATCCCAGGCCGGCACACGGTCTACGATGGAGACCAGCCAACCCTGGTTTGCATCGACGCCCAAAACGATTTTATCGCCAACCCCTTTGCAAACGGTCTCAATATGGCGGATATCTTCTTCAAGGGTAGGGTTTTTGACACGGAGCTTAGCGGTCTTAAAACCGCGCTCGCCAGCGGCCAAAAGCTCCTGAACACGTTGTTCCGGCGGGTGCATCTCTCCCGTTGAAAGATAGACCTCCACCGGCCGGGCCTTGCCGCCCAGCAGTTCATAGACCGGTTTGCCTTCGGCTTTGCCCAGAATATCCCAGCAGGCCGGTTCGATCCAGAAATTCCGCCATCCCAGGAAACCCGCCTGTTTCAAAAGGCTTTGGACGCGATCGATATTCGTGGGATCGGCCCCCATGAGGTAGCCTCCCAGCAGGTCACCCAGTCCGGCTCTCTCCTTTCCCATGGCGGAACCGGCCGAATACCCTTCGATGCCCTCGTCGGTTATAATTCTGATTAAGGTGAAACGATTGTGTGTCTGGGGATACCCCGGGATCCAGGTGGGCCAGAATGTCTCTTTGAGGGGAATGGAAACATGATAAAGTTCAATGCCGGTTATTTTCATGGGTCTCCCCCTTTCGTGCGCTGTTCTGCCGGAAAATCAGGAAGGTTGATCGGCCAGTCACCGCTTTTTGCCAACATCAAAAGCCTTTCCCACAAACTTACCGATGCCGTAATACCGCTGGACTTCGGGACCGAAGGCCAGTGGCCGGATCTTTTCCATGTCCGGTTGACCCTGGTCATTCAGACAGTCGTCATCGATCCTGACATCTAGAATGTCACCCACAAAATGGGTGTGCAGGCCGAGTTCGAAATGATGGACAGCTTTGCATTCCAGAACCATGGGGAATTCTTCCACGTACGGTGCATCCACCAGTTCCGATCTTGTTGGGCTCAAACCGGTCTTTTCAAACTTGTTCTCTGTCCGACCCGATGCCATACCGAAATAATCGGCCGCTTCCACGTATTTCTCGGAAGGCACACTCAAGGTATAAGCCCCCCTGTTCATGATATTCCCATAGGTGTAAGTGGCCTTGCGAAGGGAGATGGTGACGCACGGCGGTTTTGAACAACAGATGCCGCCCCAGGCAATGGTCATCACGTTGGGTTTGCCCTTGGCATCATAGGATCCTACGCAACAGACCGGTGTGGGAAAGATGAGGGTTTTGGGACCGAATGACTTTTTCATGGCTCAGACTCCTTTTCAATCAAGCAACAATCAAACAAATTTCCCATTGCCGTCAAGCCCACCACGGCAGATATTTTCTGGCCTTGCTTCCCACTGAAACTTCACGATATTCCTTAGAGCCTGTTTGGCAATTGATTCATACTCGTAGACTATTAAAAAAACTCAATCATTACAAAGTGCTGGACATTGTAATCCTCTCATGCTATTGGAAAATAGATCAAATTTCCATACATGAGGAGGTTATAATGACGATGTCTGAGAAAAAGACCTATCCGAGCGATTTGACAACAAAACAATGCAACCTTTTCCAATCCATCCTGCATTCAATAGAACCCAAAAAGGCAGGAGCTCCGCTGAAATGGCAATTGGAAAAGATCATTAATTTGACTTCGTAAAGATAACCTTTGACTTCCTGGCCGAAAAATGGTAGCAACATATCATTATGCTAACACCAACGGAAACATTCTACTGAGCAAAGGAGCGAATCTTATGCAACCCCCCACCCGTCCCCCTTGGGGGACGTGGGGAGTCGCTTTTTTACATTCGTGGACAGCTACGCGGGACACTTTCAATCCTACCGTCATGATGTTTCGGATAAGGCACGGCAGTACGCTTGCGGTCTGATGCAAGCCGGTCAGAGTAAGAACATGGACCGGATGGCCGAAGTTGTGCCGGACTCCAAGTCGCGGAACCTTCAACAATTTCTGACCCATTCCAAATGGAATCATAGAGAGGTTATCGATCATGTAGCCCAGGATGTGGATAAATTTTTGGGCGGCCCCAATGCTTGCCTGCTTATAGATGAAAGCGGGTTTGCGAAGCAGGGGAAAGAATCGGTCGGAGTTTCTCGTCAGTGGTTGGGTCGCTTCGGCAAGGTGGACAATGGTCAAGTGGCCGTCTTTGGTGCACTGTCCAATGGCGCCTACGTGGCGCCTGTTGATGTTCGGCTCTATTTGCCCCAGAAATGGACGGATGATCCGGAACGGTGTGAACGTGCGGGCATACCGGAAGAAGAACAAACTTTTCGAACGAAGATTGAACTTGCTGAGGAAATTGTTCAACATGCACGGGAGAACGATCTTCGCTATGACTGGGTAGGAGCCGATGCAGGATATGGTAAAGGCCCCGGGTTTTGTTTTGCTCTTGATGCGATGGGTGAAACGTTTTGCGTGGATCTTCATTCCGATTTTAGAGTGTATCTGAAAAATCCGGAACCCTACTTGCCAAAAACGCCATCTGGCCGGCCAGCTAAAAAATACCAGAGTGGTCAAGAGGGGATTGAGGTTGGGCAACTCGTGAAGTCTCTCTCTCGTCAGCGCTGGAAGAAGGTGGTCCTGCGAAAGACTACACGCGGAATACTCATGGTTCGGGCTTGCCGTGTGAAGGTTTATGTGTGGGATGGCGAATCGGATAATGTCAAATTTTGGACGTTGATTGTAACCAAGTCCTTGGATGACAATTCGGACGTGAAGATTTCTCTGAGCAATGTGACACAAGGCACCACGCTGAAACGATTGGGATGGATGCAACGCCAAAGGTTTTGGATTGAGCGCACATTTGAGGATGCCAAAAGCGAGTGTGGAATGGCCGATTACCAAGTCAGAAAATGGCAAGCTTGGCACCATCACATGGCTCTTGTGATGATGGCTATGTTGTTTATGCTTTCTGAAAGAATTTCTCATGAGGAAACTTACCCACTTCTATCCTGCGCGGATATTGAAAAATTGCTTACCCATTTTCTTCCTCGCCGTGATGTCACTGAAGAGGAGGTCATCTTTCAACTGGAGGAGCGTCACCGTATGCGCCAAAAGGCAATGGAGTCTCATGCGCGCTGTCAGGAAAAAAGGTTGGAAAAGGACTGACGGCGACAATTATTTTTACGAAGTCAAATTAATGCCATCATGTACGTTATCAAATCGGGATGTCAATGGCGGATGGTACCCTCCGAGTTTCCGCCTTGGCAAACTGTTTATTATCATTACAATAAGTGGTGCAAGAACGGTGTGTTGAAAACCATCAATGATATTTTGACCACACAAGACCGAGTCAGGGTTGGTCGAAAAGCAACACCCAGCGCCGGTATTATTGACAGCCAATCTGTGAAAACCACAGAAGTAGGTGGACCAAAAGGCTATGACGCTGGAAAAAAGGTCAATGGCAGAAAGCGTCATATCATTGTTGATACCGAAGGGCGAATCACTTCCGCAGCTGTTCATGAGGCAAGTATCCAGGACCGTGATGGAGCCAGATGAGATGAGATGATAAGACATTGCTTTTTTAGGCTCTGAGCATAGGGAAAATCGTCTTGTGTGTCAAGAGAAAGGTAACCACAACATGTTTGGTATTGGTGTTGAGTGAAGCAAGTGGTGGCTGATGAGGTCTAACAGAGTAATGCAGATGAAGATCCGGATCCAAAAATAGATTGAGAATCAGCGAGACTTCGGCCCTGTGCGGACATAACGGTGCATCAAAATCCCAGGGTTTTTTGAAAATTATGAAGCGTATGCCTCAATCGGGTATTCCGGATCACGGCAAAGATAGTCTTCACATGAAGGCAACTGAGAATCTGAAGTGTCAATGCGGATTTTCGGGTCGACGTTTTTGGGCGGCGGCCTGGCTTTTCGGTCCCAAAGCCCGAGGTGTCGCAATATCTTCTTTATAACATCCGGACGTTCAATGATGCTGATGACTTTCATCTTTCCGGAACATGCGGGACAGCAAAGGGGATCAATTTCGTATATTTTCTGGATTAGGCGAGCCCAGTTTCGTTTATGTTCCTTGGTCGATCCATCCGGTTCAAGGATGGAAGGGATAAGCCCATCTTCACCTTTCATCTTACGCTTTCCCCTGGCCACATTGCTGTAAAAGCCGAGGTAACGAACTATCTGTTGCCCTTTGTTTGGAACATGAGAACACATGGCCGCCAGCCATTCCAGAGCATCAAACACTTTTTCCTCTTTGCCCTCTTTGGACCGATACACTACTTTTGATACTTCGGGAAGATATGTCATCCGTTCCTGAGAAAAAGAAGCCCGGATAATGTAACGGGCCAGGTTTTCAATGGCGTCTTCACTTCCCGGCTGAATTCTCGATCCACAGAAAACATTATAACCCGAGTGCCGCCAGCCTTTAAAAACCTTGTGCCGGAAGATTTCTTCCAGGTGTTTGGTTTCAAACAACGGGGCCACACGGAACATGCCGTGTCCATAAAAACAGCCGTCCGTGCACAGAACATGCAGATGGGGATGCCACCCCAGAAAATCACCGAAAGTGTGTATGGCGATAACCGCCCCCGGAACGGCACCCTCTTCCGGTACCGCGTTCTGGAAGAATTCCTTCAGAGTTTCCCAGGCACAACGGCTGAGGTCCGAGAGCAGCTTTCTATCGTATAGGAAATACCGGCGTAGTATTTTGGGTATACTGAACACGAAGTGACGGTGTGGAACCTCCTTGAGAACTTCCTCACAAAGCCATTCACCGAATTCCACCACACGCTTCTGGTGACAGGATGGACAGAAATGTCTTCGTTTGCAGGAGAATGCGAGCAAAAATTCGTGGCCGCATTCTTCGCATTTCACCCTTGCAAAGCCATTGTGCAGAATACCGCAGTCCAAATAGCGGTAGATAACCTGTTTGATGTACGGTCGGAAATAACCGTATTTCTTTGCGAACTGGTCGTCATAGACCTGTTCCAGATTTTCAAAATTGTCCTCGACACACAGGTAGTATTGGGATTCTTGCGGCCTTCGGGAATGGTAGACGGGGGATGTGTCGGGCAATTTCAATCTCCGTAAAAGAGATTGTACGGCAACCCGGCAAGAAATACTGTAAGTTTTACTGTAAGTAAAGCCAGTACGATATAACATCCGAGTCCGTGTCAAGATCACACGGGTTCTGACGAGAACCGTTCTTATCCTGTATTCGCCGCTGAAAAAAGCAATGTCTTATCACCTCACCTTTTGCGGTCGAAAGCCTGCTGTTCAGTCCGCCAAGACCATGGTTCTGGATATGGGAAGAGAAAGACAGACCCCTTACGCCTCATTTATTCCTCCCAAGAACCACGGTGATCCGCTGGTCATCAAGGCCCAGGAGTGGATGGAGAGGCACCAGATGAAGACCGTTGATTACGACAGACTGGCAAAAGAATTCCGCATGAGCCGCCGTTCACTGGAACGCCGGTTCAAGCGGGCCACCGGCATCACTCCCTTGGTGTATCTTCAGCAATTGCGGGTTGAAAACGCCAAACGCATGTTGGAAGAAGGCGTCCGGACATTCAATGAAATTACCTATGAGGTGGGGTATGAGGGTGTTTCTTTTTTCAGAAAGATATTCATCAGGCTGACGGGTTTGCGGCCGAAGGAGTATCAGCAGCGATTCACGGGGTATTCCCGAAAGGCGGCACCCCATGGATAGCATCCAAAATTTGCAATTTCAACACGGTTCGTCTGACCCTTCGGCCAACTGATGGCTTGAAACCGTCAATTGATGGAATTTGTTGGCAACCCGATTTGAAGTCCTGTTCAGGTCATTTATCCCTTGTCGCTTCGATGGTGATCAGCACCCTCACATCCTTTCCCACCACGCCCATCTTAAAGAATTTTCCGTTCCCCACATGGTATGAAAGGCGATCAAGGTTCATGTGCGCCTCAAATCCGGCCACCAGCTGTTTCGGGTTGAACGGGTTGGGTTTGCTGCCAAAGTAGGTGAAGGGGACGGTTACATTTTGGCTTACATCCTTGATGGTCATGGTTCCGGTGACGGTGTATCGGTTTCCCTCAAGGTACCTGATGGCAGAGCTCTTAAACGCCATTTTCGGATAATTCCCCTCATCGAAGAAATCGGCCGACAAAAGGTGATGGTCCCTTTTGGCGTTCTGGGTGTTGACGCTTTTGACCGCCACCGTAAAATCAAACCGGCTTTCCCCAAAATTCGCCGGATCAAACCGGATGAGGGCATCAAATTCATCGAAGCTTCCCCTGACGGTGGCATAAATGTGTTGAATGTCAAAATGGACCCCTGAATGGATTTTATCAACGGTCCAGTCCGGTGCCTCGGCATGGGCAAAGGGGACCAGCATGCAGAGGGCTGCAAAGACGAGAACTATGAGCATTGATTTTTTCATCTCAAGACTCCTTTCATTTGCTCAGAACCTTAAACGCGTTTTTATAAAGGATCGCCTGAAGCGCTGTTTCACCCAATGGTAACGATTGAATGGCGGCGATATTTTTGCTGATATCGGCGGGCATGGTCGGCCAGTCCGAACCGAAAATAACCTTGTCGGCATTTTTTTCAAGTTCAGGGAAATAATCAAGAAGCCTGCGTGGCGGCAGGCCGGTGATGTCCATATAGACGTTTTGGTGCAGGCGGGAGAGAAAGAAGCAGGCATCATACCAGAATCCCCTTCCACTGTGGGCCATAACGATCGTTAAATCCGGGAAATCCACCGCAACATCGTCCAAATAAATGGGGTCACAATATTTGAGCCGCGTCCCTTTGAATATGGAGGACCCGATGTGAAACACGATGGGGATAGACAATGCCTGAGCTTTTTCATAGAGGGGATAGAGTCTGGCTTCATTGGGATAGAAAAACTGATATGAAGGGTGCAGTTTCAGCCCTCTCACACCGCCTTCCTTCACATAAGCCTCCAACTTCGATGCCGTGTTGGAATGCAGATTCAGGACTCTTGATCTCTGCTTAGGTTTTTTCAAGGAAGGCGTGCAAAAACCCCTCTTAATTTCATATAGTTGACGTCTTCTTGATGAATCCAAAAAAGTAGTTGCAACCGGAAAGTAGGCATGGCACCTTTTGCATGATATTTCTGATAAAAAAAGAAAGGAAAGGTCCCATGCCACAGCTGATATTACCCATAATCCCAAAAGGAGCAACAGAAATCAACCAGTTGGTAAGTGTCTACCGTGATGAAGATCGGTGGACATATTTTGTTGGCACTTATCCGATTTTTAGCCATGAGAAAACAGACCATCTACTCTTCAAGATAATTACTGGTCAGCTGATTGAAGCAGGCGCTTGTCGTCAGATCCAGATAATAAAGACCTTCGGCGTAAGCAAGAACAGTGTTATTCGATCGGTCAATAAACTTCGGAAAGGTGGCATTGAAGCCTTTTTCAAGAAACGTCCTGGACGTCGGGGTGGTAATGTATTGACCCCGGAAGTGATTGAAAAAGCGCAAGGCTTGCTTGATGAGGGTTACAGCAGGGTTGATGTTTCTTCGGAGTTGAATGTTAAGTATGACACCATTCGCAAAGCGATAGGCGCAGGTCGGTTATCGGAACCCGGGACTCAGGAGACCGTCATCAGTAAGTCGTCGCGTACCGTTGTAGATAGAGCGGCTTCTGAAGGTATGGGAGTTGCCTGTACCCGGGTTGAGGAGCGAGTTCTGGCATCCTTGGGGAAATCTATGGGAGCCACGATTCATTTTGAATCCTGCCTGGATGTCCCCAAAGGGGGTGTTCTGTGTGCGATTCCAGCACTTCTGGCCAATGGTTTGCTGCATGGGGCAGAGCAGTTTCTAGGTATGGTTAGCGGTTACTATACGATTTATCATGTGCTGCTCCTCCTTGCGCTGATGGCTTTGTGCAGAATTAAGACAACAGAAAAACTTCGAGGACATGCCCCTGGAGAATTTGGAAAACTGCTGGGGTTGGATCGAATTCCCGAAGTCCGTTGTCTGCGCAAGAAAATGAGTGAATTGAGTGCCAATGACGGTGCAGAGCGCTGGGCCGCCCATTTGGGCAAATACTGGATGGAATTGGAACCTGAATCAGTGGGTGCTCTTTATATCGACGGACATGTGCGTGTCTACAACGGTGGTTTGACGCAACTGCCTCGTCGTTACGTTTCCCGTGAGCGCCTTTGTTTGAGAGGTATCACCGATTACTGGGTCAATGATTCTATCGGCCGTCCGTTTTTTGTGATCGAAAAAACCATCGATCCGGGATTACTGGAAACGTTAAGGAAAGACATTGTCCCCCGGTTGCTCAATGACGTTCCCGGTCAACCAAGCGATCAGGAATTGGATGAAAACCCATGGTTATGTCGATTTATTCTGGTTTTTGACCGGGAAGGCTACAGTCCATCGTTTTTTGCTGAAATGTGGCGCAACCATCGTATCGGCTGTCTGACCTATCACAAGCATCCGGGAGCCCCCTGGCCGGAAGAGTGGTTCAGCAATCACCAAGTCGCCATGCCGGCCGGTGAAGTCATAGATATGCATCTTTGCGAACTGGGCAGTTATGTGGGTTCCGGCAAAAATGCCATCTGGATGAGAGAGGTCCGCAAACTGACTGAGTCAGGCCACCAGACCAGTCTTGTCAGCACGGCCTTCGACCTGCCTCATACCCAACTGGCAGCCCGCATGTTCAGCCGATGGTCTCAGGAAAACTTTTTCAACTACATGATGCAACATTTTGATATTGATGTTGTTTTGGAATATGGAACCACTGAGTTTCCTGAGACCGAAAAGGTGGTGAATCCTGCTTGGCGAGAGTTGAATCGATCCCGGAACTCCTTGCAGAACAAGCTTCGATATCGGCGTGCTCGTTTTGCGGAGTTAACACTTCATCCTGAAACCGAAGAAAAGCCCGTCAAGTTTGGGAAGTGGCTCAAGAAAAAGGCCGATCTGTTAGAGGAGATCGAAAACTACGAACATCAACTGGAGAAACTAAAAGCAGAGCTCAAAGAAACACCAACGCATATTACATGGGGTGCGCTTGAACACAAAGACAAGTTTTTGCGGTTACTTCCGGGAAGGAAGCGCCTGATGGACACCATCCGAATGATTGCTTATCGTGCTGAAACAGCAATGTTGGGATTGATTAGCGGTCCCACAGTGAACCCAAGTACAGCTCGCCGTCTGCTTCAGGATCTCTTTGTGACAGAAGCCGATATCCTTCCCGAACCTGAAAAAAATCGCCTGAATGTAAGGGTGCACAACGCTTCTAGACCGGCGGCCAATAGAGCCCTTGAACAGCTGTTTGAACATCTCAATCATGCCAAGGTAAAATACCCCGGCACTGACATGCAACTTGTCTATCAAATAGGGGGTTTTTCCAGCTCAAATCCCAGACAAGGTGCCATTTGATTTTCCTGGAGGTAAGGAGTCCTGAGATTGGGATTGATGGAAGCAAACGGAAAGAGACGTTCCTGGCCGCGGCAATAGGCAATGACTTCCTCGGTGGGAACATGGCCGCTGGTGGCCGGCGCGCATTCGGGCAGGATGACGGCGGATTCGACGCCCTGGGTGTCCAGATATTCCGTGAGAACCTGAGGGTTGTCGGCAAACCGCTCGATGTCGGCATAGTATTGCGGATTGATTTCTTCCAGGTAGTTGAGCCAGGTGGAATTCAGCATCTCCCGCCTGATATAATGAATGTGAAAGTCAATAATCTTCATATGATCGCTCCTAATGTTGTTTTTCCCCGGATGAACGGTGATTATTTCTTGGACTTCGAAGCTTCCATGGAAAAATGGTTTTTCCAGCCCCCCACGGCATATTCCAGGCGTGCCAGATTCTGAAGATATTCGTAGGTGGCGGTAACCAGATCATTTTTCGCAATGGTCAGGTTCGTTTCCGCGTCACTGAACTCGATGGCGTCAGCCAGACCCGTGCCATAGCGCCCTTTGGCAAGGGCCATGTTCTCCTCGGCTTCCGTGAGGGCGATTTTGGCCACGCGGATGGTCTCATGAGACTCATTGACCGCGATAAAAGCCTTTTGCACTTCCTTGTTTACGGAAAGCTCCAGTTTTCTCAGTTCCGCTTTCAGGCGCGAAATGCCTGCCTGGTTTTCCTTCTCCTCGCCTTTGGTTTTGAAGCCTGAAAAAAGCTCCCACCTCAGCGTCACCCCGGCGAGCCAGTAGTCCTTGAGGGGAAACTCGGTACTGGCCAACCCATACCCCCCGTTGGCGGAGACCGTTGGCCAGTAGCCGGCACTGGCAGCTTCCAGCCGTGCTTCCCCCGCCTTGATCAAGCCTTTTAGGCCGGCGATCTCAGGACGATGCTGCAAAGACTCTCGGATGAGGGCATCGCAATCGGAGGGCAGGGGAGGAAGATAAGGAACCTTGGCAAGGGCATAATCCCCCTCGATAGGGGGGCCGCCGACGGCGTTTTCCAGGTCGACCTTTGCCGTGCGGATGGCGAACCCCGCCTTGAGCAGCGCCAGTCTGGACCTGGCCCGGTCCACGGTGCTTTTGGTGACATCGATTCTGGGACGAATGCCGGTTTGGAACAGCGCTTCCGCCTGCTCAAGGTGCTTGTTATAGGTGACCAGCGACTCTTTGGCCACATCCGCCAGTCGAATCTTTTTGAGCATTTCGAAATAGGCGATTTTCACGCTGCGAACCATGTTCGCAATGCTTTCTTCGAGATCCTTTTGTCCCGCGAAGAGCTGTTGTCGGCTGTTTTCCAGATTTCCGGAGGTCTTTCCGAAATCATAGAGGCGCTGCGATACGAAGAAATTGGTAGTGTAGATGTTAAATGGGCTGTTCAGATTGGGAGCGTCTGTATTTCCGGATCCCCGGGAAAGCGTTCCGACCATCCCTCCCAGTAGGTCCGGCAAATCCCCGCCCACCCGGTAATAGTTGGTCATGTTGGAAACCTGTGGAAAGTAGGCTGAAGCGGACTGATCCACCATTGCTTCCAGCGCGGCAACCTGGTACCGTGATGCCGCAATGGAAGGATTTTGTCTGAACGCGGCTTTGAGCGTCTCGCTCAATGTCACCGTCTGTTCCTTGGCCCGGCAGGGATTCCCAGGGGCCGCCCACGCCACAAAGGCCAGGATCAGGATGATCAAGATTTTCAGAAAGGGTTTCATGGGTTTCTCCCTTGCCTACTGGAACTTACCTTTTCCGGTGTCGCTCATGAACACGTTAATCGAGGGTCCGTTTGTAGAACTTGTAGCCTATGGCCACCATCACCACCCAGAAGATGATGATGGGCCAGATAAATTGCATGGATTCCGCGAGGCCGTTTCCCTTGAGCAACACGCCCCGGACAAATCTGAGGTAGTGGGTCAGGGGGAGCACTTCCCCTATATACTGGGCCCAGACGGGCATCCCCCTGAAGGGAAACATAAAGCCGGATAGCAACAATGACGGCAGAAAGAAGAAGACCGAAAGCTGCATGGCCTGCAACTGGTTCTTGGCCAGGGATGAAAACGTGATCCCCACCGTCAGGTTGGCGGCAATAAAAATCAGTGAGAGCGCCAGAACCAGCGGAAGACTTCCCCGCATGGGAATGACAAAAAGGAACCGTGCCGCCACAAAGATCAGAAGAATCTGCACATACCCCACGAGGATATAGGGGAGGATCTTGCCCAGCATGACTTCCAACGGGTTGACGGGGGTGGAGAGCAGACTCTCCATGGTGCCGCGCTCCGTTTCCCGGGTGATGGCCAGCCCCGTGATGATCACCAGGGTAAGCGTCAAAATAACGCCCATGAGGCCGGGAACGATATTATACTGAGAAATGGCTTCGGGGTTATACTGGGCATGAATACGGATGTCCACGGGAAGATCCACCGGAGCCAGGGGTGAAAGCGGGCCTTTCAGATCCTGTTGCAGGGCCCTTCGAACGATTTCGTGAAAAGCGGCCACCGCGTTGCTGGAAGCAGACGGGTCCGTGGCATCGGCTTCCAGCAGCAGGACCGGGCGTTCTCCTCGAACGATCCGTTGTCCGAAAAGTTCGGGGATGGTCAGAACGAACTGAACGGTTCCCCTTCGAAGCATTTCTTGCGCGTCGGTACGGCTCTTGGCCTGCCGGACCAGGTGAAAGTAGCTGCTGGTCTGCATGGATGTGACGATGGACCTGGAAAACACAGAGTTGTCACCGGATAAAACAGCTGTGGGCAAGTGTCTCGGATCCGAATTGATGGCATATCCGAAGAGGATCAGTTGGGTGAGCGGAATGCCCAGCATCATGGCAAGGGTAATTCGGTCGCGGCGCATTTGAATGAATTCCTTGGCCACAACGGCCCAAAACCGTCCCAGGGAAAAGGCGCGTCCGTGCATTCTCAGGGTTTCCTCGCGCTGCTTTGCATCAAATCGATGAACACCTCTTCAAGGCTTGTTTCGAGCCGGGCCCACCGGTATTCGCCGGTCTTAAAGGGCGCGATACTCTCTTTGAAGCGATCCGGGTCCCGGGTGCTGATGTGCAATGTATTGCCGAAGGCGACCACCTGATCAATGCCGGGCAGTGGCTTGAGTTGACCGGCCAGTTTGTGGATATCGCCGCCCGCCACGCTCCAGGTGGAAAGCCCTGAGTTTTGAATGAGATCTTCGACTTTGCCGGAAGCGAGCAGGTCCCCGTAGGCGATATATCCCAGCCGTTTACACCGTTCCGCCTCGTCCATGTAATGGGTGCTGATCAGCGCCGTGATCCCTTCGGAAGCCAGATCGTGAACCTGGTCCCAGAAATCCCTGCGGGCGCCCGGATCCACTCCGGCGGTGGGTTCGTCCAGAAGAAGCAGTTTGGGATCATGCAGAATACAGGCCCCCAGGGCCAGACGCTGTTTCCATCCGCCGGAGAGACTGCCGGCCAACTGCTTTTCAAACCCTCCTATCCCGATTCGCTCCATGCAGGCATTCACCGCCTTTTTCCGGTGCTTGATCCGGTAAACCCGTGCCATGAAGTCCAGATTTTCCCTTACGGTCAGGTCTTCATAAAGGCTGAACCGTTGCGACATATACCCCACAAGGGGTTTGATGCGTGCCGATTCTTTCAAAATATCATGGCCCAGGCAGACGCCGTTTCCGGAATCGGGTCGCAGAAGTCCGCACAGCATTCGGATGAAGGTCGTTTTCCCTGAGCCGTTGGGGCCCAAAAAACCGAAAATCTCCCCTCTGGCCACCTTTATGCTCAGGTTTCTGACCACTGTTTTGGGACCGAAGGATTTGGTTAGATCCTGAACATCAATGACCAGGTCGGTCTCATTCACGGCCGCTCTCCTCGCGGGTTTCAGCCACATCAACCGGTTGGCCCGGGTGCAGGCGAAGGGCGATGGCCGGTTCCACGGCAGCCTCAATCATGAACACCAGTTTTGCCCGGGTCTGGCTGGAATAGATCACCGGCGGCGTGTACTGCGCCCGGGGGGATATGAAGGTGATACGAGCCGGAAGCGGGCCTCCCCCGTCGAAAGACACGAACACCTCTTGTTCACGGGAAAGACGCCCCACGGTCTTTTCAGGTACGAAAAACCGAATCTTGACATTTTCCGGCGGAAGGAGGGAAATCACCGGTCGGCCGGGCGGCACCCATTCTCCGGAATAGTAATAGGTGTCGAAGATGAGCCCTGCTTTCCCCGAGGCCTGTGTTTTCTGATCCAGGTTCCATTGGGCCTGCACCAACTGTTCCTTGACCGCCTGTGCTTCGGCCTCCGCGGCTTTTATTTCATCCGATCTGGCACCCAGCCGGGCCGTCTCCAGATCCGCCGAAATGGACTGGACCTGCCGTTGCATCTGACGGTATTCGGTGCGGGCTCTGTCCAGGGATTCCTGTGAGATGAACTGTTTCTTGCTGAGTTTGACCCGCCGATCGTATTCCAATCGCGCCAGTTCGAGACCCGCCTGGGCACTCTTCAGCCTGGCGGTAATCGCCTGAATTTCGGAGGGCCTTTTCCCTTTTTTCAGATTGGCTAACCGGTCCGTGGCCTGCTTGTATTTCTGGGACCTCTCCCGAACGGCCGCTTCCTCAAGGGCGTGTTCCAGCACAAAAAGTTGGTCCCCTTTCTTGACGGTATGCCCCCGCCCGACATTGAGGGTTTCGAGCCTGCCGCCAATGGGGGATGCCACATAGACGAATTCGCCTTCAACGTAACCTTGAAAGGTTTTGGGAGACGGTTTTTCGCACGCGCAGATGCACAACAGCATCATCAACAGGATGCAATGTCCAATTCCCGCCCCCTTTGAAGCAGTCCTATCCATTCTTGCCTCTCAAATAGGTTTTTAAAACCGGCCGATCCGCTTCCGTCCATTGGATGGGCTCTGATCGCGAAGGCGTCAGCCATTTAAAAGCGCGGTGTTCGTGGAGGGTCAGATCTCCGGATTGAATACGGCACTGAAAGGGATGAAGCGTGATGGAAAAGGTTCTGTAGGCGTGGGTCAGCGGGGGTAACGCTCTTTCGATGCTCACGTCCATCCCCAATTCCTCCCGGATTTCCCGTTTGAGACAGTCCTCAGGGCTTTCATCCGGTTCCATCTTTCCGCCCGGAAACTCCCATTTCAGGGGGTGCTCCATTTGCGCACTTCGCTGAACCGCTAAAAAGCGTCCTTCCCGTTCGATAATGGCGCAGGATACATGAATGTGGCGGCTACGCTTCATGATGCCTACGGCTTTCGGGGAGGACCGATCAACGGCGTTTTCACGGGCGCCGCCAGTCCGATGAAGACCACCATCTGATGGCCGCCCGGGTTTGTGGGGAGAGGGGTCATTTCCCAGTTATTCGTAAGCCATACGTTTCCCGATGGGTCGATCTGGACCGCGGTGTTGCGCACCAACCCCTCAAAGGTGTAACCGCCGTCCGGTGAGATGGGGTCGCCGGTCTCAAATCCCGGTGGGCAGTTGGACGGATCGGCGCCGCACAAATAGCTCAGACGCTTTCCATTGAAATTGGCCACGAAGACATTGTCGTTGCCGTCCACGGCGATGCCCCAGGGCATATAGAGGCCGCCGGCGGTGTAGGGACTGTCCGCCGAAGGGGTGCCGTCCGGCATGATCATGCTGACGGAGGCACCCGGAACCTGGGTATCATGGGAAATGCCCGATAAAAAATCAATGATGCTCTGGACCGTGTGCCCGCCACAGGGGGGATCCAATGCGCCGGAGTTGGAGACCCACAGGTTGCCCCGGCTGTCGCCGGCGATTCCCATGGGCCGCTGAAAGACCGTATCGCTAATGAACCGCGTGTTTCCGTCGGGATCGATGCGGTATAGACTGTGGTTGTTGTTGCTGGTGACCCAGGCCCTTCCCACGGGATCGATGGTAATATCAAAGGGTTTGTCCACTCCGAAATCTTTGTAAACCACTCGCTCATTGAGATCGCCTTCCACAAATTTTGTCACACTGTTGGAATTACAATTGGCCACCCAGACATTTCCCTCCCAATCCGTTGCCATTCCCTGGGGTCTGGCATCTTCATCCGACAAGTAACCGCCGGGGACAACCGGATTGACGTTTAAATCTCCGTCGGGGGATACGGCGGTTCCATCCAATTGAAATTTTGAAACGCTGTTCCAAAGAAGTTCCTGGTTCTCTTTTCCGCCAGGGGGAACGGGGCATTTGGATCCCGCGAATCCGAAATTGCCCACCCAGACATACCCGTTCTTGTCCAGGATGACGCCGAAACCGGCCCCGTACAGCCCACCACCCTGATAGGGCGCTCCCGGGAAATCTTCCCCCGTGGGGGTTAATCTAAGCAGGTGGTCGTCTCCGCATACATTCGGATCGGCCGGATCGGCGCTGTAGGTATAATTGTTGCAAATCCAGGCGTTGCCGTCCGCGTCAAAGGCGACATTTCCGGGACCGTCCAGTTCATGCCCGTTTCCCTCATACCGGATCGCCAGGAGCCAGGCGTTGGGAGCCGTTTGAAGGGCCGGTTGGTAGCTGTCCGCGGACCGTGAAATGTCAAACAGGGCATCCACATTCCACCAGGGGAAATGGGCGATGTTAACGGCCGCCTGTAGGGTATTGTCCGGAACGAGGCCGCCTGGAGTCGTCGTCTCCTCAAAGAGGGAAGCGCAGGCACCGGGCGTCTCGACGCAGGAAGAGAGGATGTTGGCCAGAGAATTGAACTCGTCCCGGGTTATGGTTGAATTCCCGTTGGGGAATTGGTTAAGGGCCTTGGCGATATCGCCGCTTGTCAGATCCACCAGATTTTCCAGTATCTTGGCGGCGTTTTGAAGCCCCGGGTATGCCCCCCCCATGTTGACGCCGTCAATGAATTGCGCCATTGAAAAGGCGGTTCCCACGGTCGTCCGTTCGTTTATGACAACTTCCGATGGCACCGGCAACACACCCAATACACTCGCCATTTGAACAACGCCCGTGGAATCCTGCGCCATCAGGTACAATACGGCCTGATCCGTTTGCGGTTGCGTATAGGCGATCCTGAAATATCCAAAGGTATCGGTTTGGGAGGTTCCCAGAATAGTGGCCGCGGCCTTGGCCGATGTTGAGGCCCGATAAAGAGTTACCGTGCTGTTCGCCATGGGAGATGCATCGTGCAGTACATATCCCGACACGGTGGCGAGATGATTCCCCTCAGTATCGTTGTCCGAACAGGCCCCCAGAAAAATTACCGCAGACAAAATGATCCAATAATGAAAGAGTGCGCTTGATTTCATTCAGATAGATCCTCCTCCTGTTGTTTATGAATTCGGATACGGCGAATATCGTTCTTAGGATAGCCCACTTCCCTGAATATTACACGGATTTTTTTGGCAGCAGCTCCTGCTGGAATCTGCATCCAATCAGGTGTTTTTGTGTAATTCCGTCTTTTTGGAGTCACTTATCCGGCAACAAAAAACTCCGTTCTCCTGCTGAGAAACGGGGTTTTCCGGATATGATCGGCCATCTGTTCGCTCAGGAGGGCCGGATGCCGGCGATTCTGCACAGTTTTCAGCGATCTTGGTTGTCCGCTGGAACTTATGAAGGCAAGCAAGGTCATCAGCGATTTTCTGAAAAAAGGAATTAGGAAAAGCGGCAGGAAAAGGAGTTCTTCTCTGGTGCTTTCAGACCCTATGGTTCAGCTGGAACCATTTGAGATCCCGTCTTTTTGGCTGGAATGATGCGTTGTTCAATGTCGTTTCCAATCTTACGTTTCATCATGCGAAGATCGTATTCAGATTGCAAATTCAACCAGAACTGGGCCTCAACACCAAAATAACGCTCAAGCCTGAGCGCGGTGTCGGCGGTTATGGCCCGCTTCCCATTTACGATTGCACTTACTCTATTGGGCGGCACTACGAGATCCCGCGACAACTTGTTTATGCTGATATTCATCGGATCCATAAAATCCTCACGCAGGATTTCGCCCGGTTTTATGGGATCAAGAAGGTCACTGTTGCTCATTTTAATGCCTCAATGATAGTCGACGATTTCGACGTTGAAGGCGTTCCCGTCATGCCATTCAAAACAGATGCGCCACTGTTTGTTGATCCTGAGTGCATATTGTTCCTTCCTTTTACCACCGAGAGCGTGAAAAGAGTTTCCCGGATTAAGCATCAAAGCGTTTAAACTTGGGGCGGCGTTCAGAACCATTAATCGCTTTCGGGCCTGCCGCTCGAATGATTGAAAACGTCGAATTCGTCTGTCGTTAAAAAGTTGTTCCGTATCTCGGCAGGCAAATGATTTGATCATTCGAAAAACGTATTACGTGTGGCGTAATATGTCAACCATGTTTTCTTGTAATATAATATCCACTTGGCCGGGGAAAAGAGGATCGCACGGACGGATACCACGTTGCCGATCCATTTATCTCCTCTGCTTATCGATCTTGATCAGTATCGAATATCTTCTAACGCTCGCTGCCTTGCATCAAGTTCAGAAGCTGATGCCGCTCGTTCACTCAAGATAAAGACCTGGCAATCATATCCTGTAGTTCCATGGCTCGTGGGATCTGCCTGTCGGACAGAGTCTTAAGGATGATTGAAAAATTCTTACGCAGGCTTGTGTCGGTCTTTATGAGCCGTGAATTTGTTCTCCAGTCGTACTCCAATAGGTCCAGCAAGGCACTATCCAGGTGATAAAACTCCCTCCAATGCCATTCCTCGAAATCTGTGGTTGCCTTCGCCAACCGTCGCATTCCGTCTCGAAGGTGATCTTCCGCCGATGGGAAAGATAGCACCTTCGCGAAGTAAGCGGTCGCTTCAGGATGCGGCAAAAATTCATCCGTCCATCTCTTAAACTCCATCTTCATTTCCGAGACAAAGGGGCGGTATTTCTCGTTTTCGATATATCCAATTCCAGCCCTGCTAAATCCCATCAGATGGCGGAATAATTTAAGATCTGAGCGGTGAGACATTACTTCCGGATATCGCCAGTTTTCACGGGACGATGCGAAAGCGATCATCTCCTTCCATTCGCGAAAAAACACCTCTTCACGGCCTTGCACTTTCAATCCGTGGATGAACCATGACGAAATGAACGAGTCCACCCAATGTACGCGATCAAGTCCGAATGAGAGAATGGGTTCCCATAGCTTTCGTGCAGATTCATTCGGTTCAAGTTTCGGAATTACACTCGCGATGATATCGAAGAACCATGTGACCCATTGCCCCGGTATTGCGAAGAATGAATTGGTTTCCCTGTCGTCAGACAACGCCTCTTTAAGCCCTCCAAGAGGCCGCAGAAAACCGTTCAAAATGTTTTCAATTATTGCGATCCATCGGGCACGTAATTGCGGATCCGTTTCCTCGTCGATCCTTTCGAGCCAACTGAAACCGGCTTTGATGTGCATGGGCTCAAATCCCAATCCTCGCTTGATTCCCTTTGCTATTGCAGCTGGCATTTGCTTTGAAGAGAGTTCGTTGTATGTGATCTTCCGCTGTCGACAAACCATTTCTACGATTGTGCTGGTTGATTCTTCCGCAACATCACAGAGGCTTGGTAATTCTGTTGGTAATGTCGATTTCGCGAACGCGTCAATCAGCTCGTTGAATCGATGGCCGATATCAAACTCAATATCCGGGCAATTCCAAAAGCTATTTCTATCATTTGTCACTAACTCAACGTTCCGAACTCCCGACGAAACCAATATGAGATGTTGGAAACGGCAGAAGTCATCTTGTAGGTCAAAACGTTGCTCGAAGGCGAGGGTCATCAAGTCTTGGATGACAGAATAGTTGAAGGCAAGGGCAAAATCCGCACAGAGGGCTCGTAACCATTCGTTAGCTGGACTTTCTGAAAGCAGCTGGGGCAGTATCATCGCGACGAAATTATTCCAGTAATAATTGGTAATGGATTCTGCGACATGGAACTGAGGATGCGGTGGAGGACTATCAAATACCTTGCCGATTTGTTCTCCACACCAATCTTCGCGTATAGAGTCTGCCTCAATCCACTCTCTATGTAAAAGACAAAGAAATGCAATTCCACCGAGAATGGCGTGCTCCGGTGTATCACCACGGACTCGAGCTTGCTCAGCGTCTTCGCCGATTCTTTGCAGCCGTTGACAGAAAATCTCCAATTCCTTAGGTTCTAATCTCTTTCGTTCATCAATCATCGCCCGGCATAAAGTTGGGAAGGTCAATACCTCCATGTGTCTTTCGTTTGTTTCTCGTTTCGTGGCAAGCCTCCGCGTTCTCTCTTCCGGTTCCAAAAAATCGACAGCGATTCCATTCTCGATCCTCCGAGTTGTCCAGTTCCTCTCGTCGAATCTAAGAGCGATGTTTTCTAGGTATTCTGCATTATCTGATTGAGAATACTCTCCAAGTTGCTGATTCCATTGATCTCGTACTTTTTCCATATGCAACCGGAACTCTTTACTGGCCAGAAATAACTTGAAAAGAACATCGCCAAAGGTAGTCTTCCGATGTTCAAGTGTGTGCCAATCGCGTACCATGTCGAAGATTTTCTCTCCCCATCGGGTCCCGTGTGCATTATCGTTTCCATGCAATCATGCCGAGAAAGGATTCCGAATGATGAATTCTGTAGTTCTCCTCCCATACCTGAAGCTGCCACAGCGGAACCAAATCAAGCAATTCGTCTTTAAAGAGTGCCGGCTGTTTTCGTCCGACGGCGACAAGAACACCCAATAGTGCTGTGCTCTGCGAAGATTGAAGGATCTGCTGAATTGCATTTCTTGTTGGCTTTGCTTGATCCAAACAAACATAGAACCACCGCTCCAACGCCATAAGTGCCGGCACGACCACATTAGGAGCATGCACGGTATCTCGACACCAGAAATAGGCATCACTGGAACCTAAATACTCGGTCCTTTTGCCACCGACCAAAACAGATAAGGGTGGTGGCGGGTTGTCCCGGTTTTCGATCCATCTCTGTGTTACGAAGTTCGTGAGGCTAACGATTATGTCAATTGCGTTTACACTATCTCTGACAAGAAATGATAAGAACGGCCCGTGAAAGAACATAGCCGGTTGCCATTCAGGTCGAGCATTAATATATAAGTGGTCATCGAACCCTATGCTAAGAGATCTCCTATAAGCATGACTCCCTGTTGGCAGCGGATCCCGGATTAATAGGGCCAGCAATACTTCTTTGGCTGCATCAGCCCGGACAGCGAATAAATGCTGAAGTGGGTCACTGGAGCTCAAGAATCCTTCGCGGACTTCACGATTAACACACCTAAGCGGTCCGTCTGGCCATGGGTCTGCGAGTGGGCCTCGCCTCAGACCCAAAGACGCGACTATTTCGTCCTGTTCATTTGTATCGTCGGCTTCCTTTATCTCGTCTACCTGAAACAGCGACTCTTCACGCCGTTCAACAAGTGATATCGCAATGTCGGCCACTTCTTCCGGTCGAACTGACGCAGCCGTCAGCAATCGTGAGAATACATTCTTGGACAAATCGCGATCCGCCCGAAAATCCTTTTCTCTGATTTCATTTATGATATGTGCCGTCGCATCAAGAAGAATTTGCGCGGCTCCATCGCGGAAAGGCCAAGGTTCACCGGAAGCCCTCAGCCATAGATCGGCGATGTGGGTTAATTGATCCGTTGCCAAGGGGACCACGTCTGTTCTCTTGAAAAATAGGACTTTAAGGACCGGTAGCCAAAGCGGCCAGAACGGATAGCGGTGCAATGCGGCAATCGCCGCATCATCAGACATGCCTGAATAGACCGGATCGGGAAAAGTCGCGATATGCAGAAACCGTGTCAACAGCCTATTGAGCAGCTTTCCGCCGGACTCGCAAAACGTCGACCAGGTTCTCTGCAATAGGACTTCGGCTTTGGCCGCGAATACGATTGATTCAAGGACCAAATCGCTTTCGACCGTGTGTTTCCCGTTAAATGACAAATCTGAAAGAAGTTGCCGCCAAGGTTCAATACCTTGCGATGGGTTTTCCAGAAGTTTGAGTCCGTATAGCCGGATCGCCCGATGCCACCTCGGATTGAGGGCTTTCTCCTGCGCAAGTGCGACGGCCTCATGTTGGTGGCTAAGCAGAAATCGGGTTCTCGCCCAATCTCCCAGCAGATCCTGTTCAAATCCGAATCTTTCATCACGATTCCAGATAATTTGCTCTGTCATCAAGCCTGACGAAAGCTGGCATTCACCGCTGTCAAATATGTCTATCGGCACGGCAGGAAGAAATTGGTCGGCTTCGATGCATGCGAGCTTTTGGATGAAACGAGACCGGGCCGAGCCATCTGTACCGACGCTAACGATCTGATAATCATATAAAGGGCCTAGAGTCATCAAAAGAGTCGTGATGCTCCAGAACTGACATTCAAATAAAGACACCTCCGCAACCACAGCACTTTGTGCTATGGAATAAGGATCAGCAAAATCCATAAATTTAGGAGGTGTCGCAATGGAAACATACGCTGGAATTGATCTTCACTCAAGTAATAATTACATAGGAATCATTGATGGTAACGATAAGCGGCTTTATAGCAAACGGCATGAAAACCGATTGGAAATCGTTTTGAATGCGCTTGCCCCATTCAAAAAGACACTCAAGGGAGTTGTCGTTGAGTCTACCTACAACTGGTACTGGCTCGTCGACGGATTGCAGGAACAGGGGTTCAAGGTACACTTGGCAAATCCTTCTGCAATTCAGACGTACAGTGGGTTAAAGCATACTGACGACAAATGGGATTCGTTCTGGCTGGCCCACCTCTTGCGTTTGGGAATTCTGTCTCAAGGATATATATATCCGAAGGAGCAACGGCCAGTTAGAGATTTGCTTCGTCGACGGCTCTTGTTTGTTAAGCAACGGACGGCTCAGATCTTGAGCCTGCAAAGCATGATTTCAAGAATTCTAGGCCTCGATTTTTCGGGAAATTCCATTAAGGATTTTGACATTGGTTTTATCGAAAAGCTCTTCGATTCTTATCATCATCGATTCACAGCAGAAAAAAACTGGTACTGGCTCGTCGACGGATTGCAGGAACAGGGGTTCAAGGTACACTTGGCAAATCCTTCTGCAATTCAGACGTACAGTGGGTTAAAGCATACTGACGACAAATGGGATTCGTTCTGGCTGGCCCACCTCTTGCGTTTGGGAATTCTGTCTCAAGGATATATATATCCGAAGGAGCAACGGCCAGTTAGAGATTTGCTTCGTCGACGGCTCTTGTTTGTTAAGCAACGGACGGCTCAGATCTTGAGCCTGCAAAGCATGATTTCAAGAATTCTAGGCCTCGATTTTTCGGGAAATTCCATTAAGGATTTTGACATTGGTTTTATCGAAAAGCTCTTCGATTCTTATCATCATCGATTCACAGCAGAAAAAAACTTGTCAACAATCCATTTTTTAGGCAGCATCATCACGGAAATCGAAACTGAAGTGAAATCTCAAATTCATCTCAGAAAAGACTTTCAGATGCTTTTAACCACGCCGGGTATCGGCACTATCTTGGGACTGACCATCATGCTGGAGGTCGGAGATATTGGGCGTTTTCCCAAAGTCGGCAATTATTCATCTTACTGTCGCTGTGTTGAAAGCAAAAGAACTTCAAATAAAAAGAAAAAAGGAGAAAACAATAGGAAAAACGGAAATAGGTATCTGGCATGGGCCTATGTTGAGGCCGCTCATCATGCCGCAAGGGTCTGTCAGAAAGCTCAAAGATTTTTCCAACGCAAAATGGCCGAATGCAACACGACTCTTGCAACCAAGGCACTGGCTAACAAACTGAGTAAAGCCACATATTACATTATGCGTGATCAAGTGGCCTATGATGTTAACATGCTTTTCCGATAATTGATTTGGGTGCAGCAGTGATCCGTTTTGGGGTCTGGTAATAATCCTTCTGGTCTGATTGGGAACTGCTGCACCCACTACCTGTTATCTATTTTGCTCCGCCCATGCCGATAACCAGGAAGGGGTTGGCTCAAAGCCATATGGTCTGAAATCATATATTTGGAATCGGCATGGCACCGACGATTTTCTGGGGTCCGATTGGACCAGGGGCTATAAGAATAAGGAAGGGTCGCTCCGTTCCGAGCTGTTTGGGGGCTCTACACTCCGCGACCCTGACAATTTTAATGGCCTTGAGCCTGATGGGTGACTGAAGCGGGTCAAAAAGACCACGCACAATTCGTAGTCTGAAGTAACGGGTGCGGAACGCAATAATAACAGGGTATTCCGGAGTCCAAGAAAGATCCAGTTGTCAAAGAAAAAATATTTTTATTTTTTTCTGATGGTGGAGTGTGTTTTTATTTGACAAGCCCTTTAATGGGTGACCCCAATACCAGTCGAGGATATCGGTTTCACCAATCCAAGAAGCGGGATCCGTGTCATCCCCTATGTTCGAGAGAACCAGATCCAGAATTTTTAGATTTGAAAACACAGGGGCAAGATGTGATCGTAGCAAGATCACGGCGAGGCTCGGAAATGCCTCGGCCACTTCTGACTTGTGATTTTCGAATCGAAATTCAATGGGTTTGATCTCGACACCCAGCTCCTCTCCGTATTCTCTCTGAAGAGCTCGGAATGTGTCTTCCCAGAAGTCCACGATACATGTAAAAACGAAGGACCATGGTGTTGATCCCGATAGAGTCTTCGCACGGTGCAGCAAAACCGCGAGATTGGCCAATCCCGTTTGATTTAGGCTCTCAAATCCGTCGATCACGATAACGCCATTGTGAATGATCGACTGAGCGACCAATTCAGAAAAACTGTAGGTAAGCCCAAGTTCAGAAAACTGAGCTGAGAGCCTATTGGTGTTCAATTGCGAAGGTGTCAGCCAAACGGCATGTCCGCCAGCAGCCCTATTGCGTGCGATCTGTTTGGCAAGAACTGTTTTTCCGGAACCGCTCGCCCCGATCAGGGCTGTTACGCGGTGCTCACCTGCTTGGATTTCCACCGTTTTCGCGAAAGCTGAAGTCTTCCTGCCAACTTGTCCCGGATGAGTTCAGTCTGATTCGTGAAATCGTTGGAGAGCTTTAGCCAGTCGGATGCATAATTTGGATACTCATTCAACGAGAATGTTCTGCGCAGTTGCGCGGCCAGTTGCGCCCGAGTCAGATCGCCGCCAGACGTGGCAAAACGTCTCGCAATTTGCTTCAAATGTGTCCAAAGTGAACCGGTTTTGGTCGGATCGCCATTTCGTAACAATTCAATGCATCGTGAGACATAATAGCCCTCGTCGGTCGATGGTTCGCTTGAGAAATCAAACTGCAAATGGCGAAGTCGTTTCAGCAGAATGACTGTGTCGAAATCCGTCCTAGAGGCGTCTATGTTGTGAGAACAATGAAGACTGTCAAGAATCGCCCGTTCAATGTCGTTCGAATACTTGCCTTTCGAGATACGGTCGGCGAATTCCGTTGCATCTGAATCGATCGCCTTCTTAATTAGGCCATCCCAGCCTTTTTTCACAGCCGAAGCCAGCGGAGAAGTCGCTAAGGCAAGATAGTCTCGATCAATATCGAATTTCTGAGTTTCAACATGAAGACGTTGTTCCCAGATGGCTCTGGTGAAATCCTCCGGAAAGCCTTTCTTCGAAATCTGGGCATTGCTTTTTATCGAAATTGCCAAAGCACACGGGCTTCCGTCGATGCCGCGAAGAAAAAGTACGAGGTCGTCAAGAAACCATCCGTCTACTCGCTTCTGAAATCGAATTGATTCGATCTGCCCCGCTTCGACGCTTAAAGGCGGCATCCCATTGAGCATCCTCAGAAGATACGATGCGGACACTTGGTCTTCAAAAGTGTATCCGCCACCTCCTTCTTGTTTTGGAGTCGCAACGTCTCTGGGCATCTCAACTCCTGAACTCTCTTTTCCCTGGATTTGATCTGATCTGATTTACCATGCTTTCTGGTACGAACCGATATGTGTGGATGTCCTTCCTTTGAGGAGCCCAGAGGACTATTTCACTGATGAGCAGAACAACCTCTCTTATATCACACATTAAATAGAAAAACCCCATCCCTTGATCCAAAATCAAGGCTGGGGGTTCCAAAGCGCATTCAAATTCATATTGATACCCAAAGAGAATTCTTTTGGAGCGGATTTACGAAGATAATATTATCATGTACGATTTCAATAATTCAAGTGCGTTTGCATAACCTTGAGGAATGATAGCGAAAAAACAGGAGCTACAGAATATTGTTCATATCTGTGCGGTGTGACCATCATGTGAAAATAACTATGACCACAAAACTCAGTTGGCCCATAAACATTTCAACCAGTTAGGCGATATGCTGTGCCATACTTTATCATAAATTTTGGAGTAAAACATACAAAAAGTTTTTGATACTCTCGAAACCAAATTCGCATATAACATGCTTATTTCATTTAATATAATAAGCAAATTGCCCTGTCCGCACTTGGAAAAAAGGATGTTGCCATGGAGCGCCATATCTGATAATGTATTGCATAAATTGAAACCTTGTCTTTTCAACTGCAATACTTTATCGGAGGCCCGATATGTCAAAAACCCTCCCACCAAAACAACATCTGGTTTCCCTTTTTTCACAGACACCGTGCTGGACGATCAAACCGTTGGCTGCCGAAATGCAATATGCCATTTCATCGGTTCGCAGGTTTCTGGCCGAAACCGGGTATTACAGCAGCTTCACTCACAACGGTTCCTGGTACACCCTTCGTTCCATACCCCGCTTCGCAAGAAACGGACTGTGGTTTTACCGCGATATCGGTTTTTCCCGCGCAGGAACACTGACGAAAACCCTTGTTTCGCTGATCAGCGGAAGTCCTGCCGGCATGAGTGCGGAGATGCTGGGGAAGACGCTTCAATGCCGTTGCCATGGGGTGCTGGTGAATCTTTGGCGAAAGGGAGAAATCACCCGGGAAAAAGTAGGGCGATGTCAGGTGTACTTTGCCAGCGATCCTCACAAGTCAACCAGTCAGCGACAGGCGTTGACTGCTCAGAATTCACCGAAAAGGTTTTCAGCGGAGATGGCCGTGCTGATTCTGGCAGAGTTTATCCGAAACCCGGATTCCGGCTTCGAGCAGCTGGCCGAAAAAGTCTCCCGAAGCAAAAATGTGACCGTGAGTCCGAGACAGATCGAACACCTTTTCGAGCAACACGGTCTAAAAAAAACGATGCGAACTGGGGTGTCCGTGCTCTGAAAGTCTTAAGCACCACCCTCAAAAGAATGTCGATGGATACATCGCCCGCGGCATTGTTTCCACAGCCCCCGGTCATTAGATTCATCCCTTCAAGGGATGAATGCTCCTGTGGAAAGCGGCTTCTGGTGCAGAAAACCCGGGAGAAGAAAGTGTGGACAATGACCGGCCCCATGTTTGCCCATGAAACTGTTCGAAAATGTCCGGGGTGCGGTGCTGTTTTAGGCGCTGATACATTACGCCAGGTCGTTCCAACCCGATCCAACGTAGCATACGATGTGCTGGTTTTTGTCGGACGATCCATGTATGAGCGGTACAAGACCACTGAGGAGATACGCGCCGAACTGGCCCTTCGAAACGTTCACTTGTGTCCTTCGGAAATCGATTACCTGGGGCGTAAGTTCATTTTGTATCTGGCCCATGCCCACCGGCAGGCAATCCCACGGATTCGAAAGAGCATGACGCTTAAAGGCGGCTATATCCTTCATCTGGACGCGACACACGCGGGTGATGCCCCGGCTTTGATGACGGGCATTGACAGTCTCAGCAGGATCGTACTGGCCAATGTGAAAATTCCGTCGGAAAATTCCGATCACATCATCCCCTTTTTAAAAGACATCGAGGATGCCTACGGAATACCAAGAGCCTGCGTACATGACATGGGGAAAGGCATCTGCAAAGCGGTCAAAGAGGTGTTTCCCGGAGTACCGGATTACATCTGCCACTTTCATTTTCTGCGTGACATTGGCAAAGACATTCTCGATCCGGCATACGGAAAGCTGAGAAACCGTTTGAGGTCCCACGCAATCAGTAGAAAATTATCCGCATTGGTGCGGGAAACACGCCAGGCCGCCTGCGAGCAGTCTTCGAATCCAATGGGGTTGGCAAGAACAATCCTGAACGTCAAAAAGGAAACCCCGCTTCTGCCGCTGATATCCGCATACGGCCTTACCCTGTGGGCATTACAAGGCAAACAGAGTGGCGACGGTTACGGTTTTCCATTTGACCGGCCTTTGGTGTGTTTTGCCGAACGCCTGCTGGAACTGGAACAGCAGATGCCTCGCCTCATAAAATTATCAAAGAACGACAAGCCCAACAACATTCAATATCTGTACAAGTTGTATTGGACGACAGCTGAAATTGCCGAAGACCCCGAGATCAAAAGCCTGATCGAAGAAATGCGATGGCGCAGTGCTACGTTTGATTCACTTCGCAAGGCCATGCGTATTGCTTTACCCGGCGGCACCAATGGGCTCAATGATGAAGGTGCAACAAACATGATCAGTATTCGCGAGGGTGTCATGAAATTCCGAAAGAGTTTCGATCAAAATGAAAAACTCGCTTCTGACTCCCTTTGTGGCAAAATGGCCCAACAGATCGACAAGTATCTCGATCAACTTTTCAACGATCCAATTATGGTCGATACGCCGTCCGGATCCGTTATCCTATACCCTCAGCGTACAAATAACATCCTTGAGCATTTCTTCAGAGAACTGAGTCGTGAAAACCGCCGAAAAACAGGATACAATTCCAAACAACGCATGCTCAAAAACATGCTGGCTGATACGCCTTTGGTAAAAAACCTCGCAAATCCCGATTACATGAAATTGCTTCTGAATGGGAAAACAGACCTGGAGCAGCTCTTTGCCGGTATGGATCCCATATCCTTAAACACCGAACTCCAATCCAGAATAGATCGTATCCTCCCCGGATTTAGAAAAATCATAAAGTTTCCGGCATTGCCGGACTATTTTATCAGGCTTGCGGCAGATCAAAATGTGTGCCGGGCGGCCTGATCCAACTGAATTTTGTGGTCATAGGAAAATAAGATGTGAGGACAGTGGCACCACCCCTTAAAGAAATACGAACAAACGGCCCGAACAACGATTGGGGGGTGCCACTCACCTTTGGAAAGCCTATTTCAACGCCTCAAACAGGCGCTCCACCTGAGCAAGGGTATCCTCCCTCGACCCGTCGTTTTGAATGACCCAATCGGCAAAACCGGTTTTTTCTTTTACCGGCAATTGGCTGGCGATGATGCGGGAGGCTTCCTCCTCCTCGATTTCGTCCCGTTCCATGAGCCGCTTTTTCTGGGTCTCGGGAGAAACGGATACCACGATGATCTTTTCAAAGAGGTACATGAGGTTCAGCTCCACCAGCAGGGGAATGTCCACGATCACCACGGAAGCGGGGTCTTCCCTGCCGAATTCCGCCAGCTGCCGGAAGAACTCCTCGTAAATCCTGGGATGGGTGAACTCCTCCAGTTTTTTTCGTTTTTCCATGTCCTTGAACACGATATCCGATATCTTTTTCCGGTCCAGGGTCCCGTCTTCCTGGCACACCTGGGTGCCGAAAAACTTTACCACGTCATTGAAGGCGGGTTTTCCCGGTTCCACCACCTGGCGGGCGATGCGGTCGAAGTCGATCAGTTTGGCGCCAAGCTGTGCCAGCTTGGTGGACACCGTGCTCTTGCCGCTGGCAATCACCCCGGTGAGTCCGGCCACCACCCCTTCGGGAACGGCCCCCCGCACCTTTTCGATGCGCTCTTCAAGGGTGGTGTAGGCCACCGGCAGGGCCGAATCCAGGCTTCCTTCGGCCCCGGCATAGCTGATGGGGTAACGAACCCCCCGCCGGTACAGGACCTCCAACCCCCTTAACGCCTTTTCCATATAATCCGCGGGCAGGGCCATGACCAGTTCGTCATCCTGGGCATGTCCGTAGCGGCGTTCCCCGTAACAGGGAATGCTGAGCTGTGGTTTCCCGGTCAGGTAGCACCGGGCGATGGCGTCGGAGCAGGAGGATTCCCCCACGCAATGAAACTGCATCACCTCGTAGTCTTCAAACTGAAGGGCGTTGATCAACAGGATCATCTGGGCCGGGTTCCCGTAGATGAGCACGATGTCCGGCTCGAATGGGTCGTACACCAACGGCGCCATGGCCACCGCCTCGTATTGTCCGGTTGCGATTCTCGGGATGGCCGCTTCGTAGCGCTTGCCGTCCTCCTTGGTCTGGACCCACACGATGGAGCGAAAGGTGCCGTCCGTGTAGCAGGAGGGAAGTTCCGTCAGCCCCAGGATGGAGGCACAGGTGGAAAGTCCGAAATTTTCGATGTCGGCCCCAAGTGTCCAATCGAAGTTCCGCACCAGATTGAGCATCTGGCACATGGTGAGTTTGTGCCCGGGTCGCCTCAAAAAAGGGACCTCCTGCAATTGCTCCTTCTTCTCCATCATTTTCATGGCCACCGGAAAGGATTTGAGTCTCAACAGAATTTCCATTCGGCGCACCAGTTTTTCCCATTTGCCTTGCTGTTTGTTCATTTTCCTGGCTCCTTTTTCTTGTTTCTGAAATTCACCGGAACGCCGTCACCCGCCCTGAGGGCGGCCATGAGGTCATCTTCCGTTTCGATGATTTTGCTGAACCGGGTGGCGTAAACGCCCACTTCTCCAGCCAGATGGGCGTCGCTGCCGCCGGTTACGGGGAGCTTCAGGGCCTGGGCCACCTGGCCGCAGAACCGGTTTTCATTCTCCGTCACCTTGCTGTTCAAGGTCTCCACTCCGTCCACCAGGGAAAACATGGGCCGGGCAACGGCCCTTTCCACATCCAGACCCAGTTTGTCTCCGCTCACTGCCAGAAAGCCGCGAAAGGGATGGGCCGCAACCATGAAGCCGTCCACTGCCTCCACCTTCTCGGCCAGGTCCTTGAGGGCGATGATTCCCTGAATGTCCTCATCCAGCCCGAAGACCACCATGTCCCCCTGTACGGTGGTAATTTCGTTGCCGCCCAGCACCACAAACCCATGTTTTTCGCGAAGCGCTTGAATCTCCTCGGGGTTCCATCGATGGTTGTGATCCGTGAGGCAGATGCCGTCAAGACCGATCCGTTTGGCTTCCGAAATCATTTCATCCACGGAGGATGAAGCGCAGAGGGAGGCGGGGGAGGTGTGCACGTGAAGGTCGATGGTGAACCCTTGGGGCGCGTCTTTGAGCTGTTCAAAGGGGACCCGGGAGCGCTTTTCGGTGCGCGCGGGCGCCGCGCTTTTCACGCCCCGAACAGGAGGGAACGGGGATGCGACTGATTTCCCATCCTTTTGGGAGGATTCCGTCTCTTTCTCTGCCATCCCTTTGGCTTTCACGATTGCGTCGGAACACTCCAGGATGAGATTGGCAAAATGCCGGCAGGCCTTTCGGCCCACGATCCGGTGAACATCCTGAGCGAATCCTTCGTCCGCGAGACAGAGCCCGACGGCGTCCTGCAAGGGATCAATGGCCCTCGGGCAGTCAGGGGTGGTGTACCGGTTCCAGTGCCCTTTCAGCCACTCGATGGTCATGTCCGTGCCGTTCACGCCAAAGGTGGTTTCCACGCTATAGATATGGTCGTCCAAGAAACCGTAGGCCAGAAAAATATTTTCAGCCGGCATTTCAATGCTCACCAGCTTGTTTCGCATATACGTCAGCATTCGATTCGCCCTCCCTTCATGGTGTCTGTTCAGGAATTTCAATGCCGTCCAAAAGTGTGCTCCCTTTTGCAAAGGCGGCGCAGCGGTTGTATAATCGCATGTTCTTTTCAACCATTTGGGAAAAATGATCCCGGCTGTCCGAAGGTTCCAGGGGCGCATTCTTGAGCGTACTCTTTGTGAGACTCAAAATGGCCCCGTGGCAACACTCCTCGGCCATGAATCCCAGTTCCACGCAGGCCGGGTCATCGCCCATGAGACCCTTGATGATTTTGAGCATGCCCGGGCCGATGCGCACCCCCAAAAGACTTTGAAGCCTCTCTTGAGCAGCCGCCATGCCGCTGATTCGCGATGCGTCGATGCGGCTTTCAACCCCCATGATTTCGAGATCGGGAAGGGCTGCCTGAAGCTGCACCCGTGCATCCAGAAGATTGTCCGTTATCCGGCAGACGCAGGTCATGATCCCCTCCGAGGATTCTTCAACCGTCGTACACCGGCTTCGTGAAAATGATATTAAGTGAGCCATTTCGGTTTCCTCCTTAAATAAATGGCGTTTTTCGTGTCGACCCGCGGGGATCGGCTTGTTATTCCGCAGCGTTAAACAAAAATTTTCCCTGACTCTTTTTTTCTTGACAACCGATAATATGATCTAGTAATCGTATTGTACAAATATCAGACAAATAGATCAATAGAAAAAACTTTTTTGTTCATATTTACCCTGGGGTTCCCCCGGGAAAACGGGAGTTTCACCATGAATCAGCCTGAGAAAACGCTTTTCTCCCCCCTTCAAAAAAAGAGATCCTTTGAGGAAATATCCAACAGCATCAAGACCTTAATCCTGGACGGCGTCCTTCAGATCGGCGATCGACTCCCTTCTGAAAAAGATCTGGCCCAGCAGTTCCAAGTGGGTCGTCAAACCATCAGAGAGGCGCTCAGGCTCCTGGAACTGTCGGGGTTCATTACCATACAACGGGGCCCCGGCGGCGGTCCAGTGATAAAAGACACCATTTTAAGGCGTATCGGGGATCTTTTTACCGGTGCCTTTCGCATGCATAACATCACCATAGACGAATTGACCCGGGCACGTCTTGAAATCGAAGGGGTGATTTTGAAATTCGTCTTTGAAAATGCCGATAAGCAGGATCTCAAAGCCCTTCGGGAGAATGTGGCAACATCGGAAAAGCGCATTGCCGACGGCCTCATGGGCACGGAATACAATGCCGATTTCCACACCCTTCTTGCCAAGGCCACCAAGAATGAGGTTTTCGTCATCGTCATGGAATCCATCATGGCCGTTCACCTGGATCTTTTGAGCCGAACGGGGGCGGACCTGGATACCTCGCGGGAGGTGGTCCGGGGGCACGGCCGGCTGCTGGACGCCATTGAGGCCGGGGACCGGGAAGAGGCCTACCGTCTGCTTGAAGATCACGTGGTGGAGGTCAAAGAGCGGCTGAACGCCATTTCAGAAAGCAGGGACCGTTGACGGGCCGGCATTCATAGCGATTCCCCTGAGGCCCGCCGCTTACACTTGTGCATCAAGATGGGTTTTTCCATCTTTATTAAACGTCAAATCTTTAGGAGGTGCTCAAATGAAAACAAAGCGATTGATGATGACGGTGTTTCTGGCGACCCTGATGCTGTGGCTGTCGGGCTTTATCTTCAACGCCGCCGCGGTGGACAAGCCCACTGTTCTCAGATTTGCGGCCCAGGGGGCCCCCAAGGGGATTCGCGCCGAAGCGGTCAAATGGTGGGCGTCCGAGATTGAAAAGCGCACCAACGGGCAGATTAAATTCAGATTTTTCTGGTCCGGCGCGCTTCTCAAAGCAGGGGATGCCATGGAGGGGATCGGTGCGGGTACCGCTGACTGCGGCGGCGCCTGGGGAATCTATCACCCAGACAAAACACCACTCTGGACAGTGGCGGATCCGCCTTTTTCCCATGACAATGCCTATGTGGGCCTCAAAGTCATGCAGGAGATGTTTAAAACCTATCAGCCTCTCATCAAGGAGGTGGAGCACTTTAATGTGAAGATGCTGCTTCCCTTTGTAACGGGCATGACCCAACTGGGTACCACCAAAATCCCCGTGCATGTGCCGGCGGATGTTAACGGTATGAAAATCCGTTTTGCTGGCGGGCAGTGGGCCAAATTCTGGAAAGCCTGTGACGCAGTCCCCATCAAACTGACACAGGGGGAAGTGTACGAAGCCCTGATGCGGGGCACCGCCGATGCCACCCAATCCTATTTCTTCATCCTGGAAGCGTACAAGCATTGGGACGTGATCAAGTACTACTCGGTAATCAATGCTGGAGAGTTGTGCAGCTACGGCCTTGCCATCAACCAGGATCGCTGGAAGGGATTTTCTCCGGAGATTCAGAAGGTCTTTGAAGCGGTGAGCGATGAATTTGTGGACAAGTATGCCGAAGGGTTGATCGGAGCGCGAGAAAAAGTCATTCCACTGGCCGAAAAGAAGGGAATGAAATTCATTCACCTGACCGGGGCGGAGAGGGCCAAATGGCTGGAAAAAGCCAAACCCTTTATGGAGGCGTGGGTGAAATCCATGGATGAAAGGGGTCTACCGGGCAAGGAAACCCAGGATACTTTTTTGAAGCTGGTGGAAAAATACAGAAAACAGGTGGAGACCCAAGGGTACCCCTGGGAAAAGAAGTAAACTGCGATAGATCCCCGTTAAGTCGGTCAGAGAGGGAGAGCCATGGGAACGCAAAACCATGTCAGCGGACCCGGTCGGTTATTCGACCGCTTCATCAGTATTCTCACGGGCGTTGCGGTGGGGCTTCTGGTACCCATGATGTTTCTGGTCACCGGAGATGTGATCGGGCGCTATATTTTCAACAGCCCGATTCCCGCCGTCTTTGAGATCAACAGCCATTTTCTCATGGTCATGGTGGTGTTTTTCCCGTTGGCCTATGTTCATCACAAAAAGGAACATGTCTTTGTGAGCCTCTTTACCGACCGCCTTCCCTCCGGTGGAAAAGCCTTTCTGGAAGGGGCCTCGGCCATTATGGGGCTTATCGTCTATGGCCTGATCGGATGGTTCGGACTCCAGAAGGCGATTATGTCCACCCGTCTTCTGGAGTCCATCCCGGGAATTGTGGATGTGCCCGTCTGGCTCAGCAAATGGATCATTCCCATCGGGTGTCTGGCATTCTGCATGGAGCTTTCCCGGGATGCGTTTAAGCAATTTAAAACCGTATTCGGCGTTTCCAACTGAGGAGGAGCAGGCAATGGAGGCTTGGGTTGTTGGACTGATCGGAATCGGGGTCCTGCTCGTACTCATCGGACTGCGGATCCATGTGGCCTTTGCCCTGGGCATCGTGGGCGTGGGCGGATATTTCACCATCCTGGGATGGCGGGCCACCGAAGGATTGCTGGGGCTGGTTCCCTACAGCTTTATTGCCAGTTTTGTTCTCACCACCATTCCCCTTTTTCTGCTCATGGGATACATGGCCTTCCATGCGGGGCTGACCACCGATATCTACAGAACCGCCAGGCTTTGGCTGAGCCGGGTGCCAGGAGGACTTGCCATAGCCTCCGTGGCCGGATGCGCCGCCTTTGCGGCGGCCAGCGGCTCCAGCCTGGCCACCGCAGCCATGATGGGGAAAGCGGCCATACCGGAAATGATGCGCCACCGGTACGACGCAGGTCTTGCCACGGGGGCCGTGGCGGCGGCGGGCACCATCGGGAGCCTCATCCCTCCCAGCATTCTGCTGATCCTTTACGGCGCCATGACCGAGACCTCCATCGGGCAACTGCTCATTGCGGGCTTTATCCCGGGCATTCTGACCGCACTCATGTACATCCTCATGATCTGGGTGCGCGCCATGAAAAACGAGACCCTTTGTCCCCGGGTATCAGAACCCGTCAAATGGGGCGAACGGTTTCAATCCCTCAAGGGAACCTGGGGCATCCTGGCCCTGTTCCTGCTGGTAATCGGCGGTATCTACCTGGGGCTCTTCACCCCCACGGAGGCGGGTGGCGTGGGGGCCTTCGGCGCCTTCTTGTTTGCCATCATTGTGGGAAAACTGACCTGGAGCACCTTCAAGTCCTCCCTCAGCGACACGGTCCGAAGCACATCCCAGATCTTTGCCATCGCCCTGGGGGCCGTCATTTTCACCAAATTCATGGCCGTAAGCGACCTGCCCAACGTGATCTGCGAATATATTCTGGAGCTCAAGGTCAACCCTTACCTGATTCTGGTGGGTATGTCGGTGATGTATATCTTTTTGGGGATGTTTCTGGATACCATCGGCGTGATGCTTCTGACGCTTCCCATTGTCTTTCCGGTCATCGAAACCCTGGAATTCAGCCCCGTATGGTTCGGCATCATCGTCATCAAGTATCTGGAGATCGGCCTCATCACCCCCCCCGTGGGACTCAACGTCTATGTGATCAAGGGGGTGGTGGGCGATAAGATCCCCCTGGAACAGATCTTCAAGGGAACCGCGTGGTTTGTGGGCATGGACATGGTGACCCTGGCCATCCTCATCGCATTTCCTCAGATCTCCCTTTTCCTGCCCAACGCCATGATGGGCGCAAACTAGGAGGAACAATTGGACCGAACCCCCAATGGCCTGCTCACGGGATACCGGATTCTGGATCTGTGCGACGAAAAGGGTCTCATGGCCGGAAAGCTGCTGGGGGACCTGGGCGCGGAGGTCATCAAGGTGGAGCCGCCCCGCGGGGATCCTTCAAGGGCCATTGGCCCCTTTTACGGCAACGAAGAGGACCCCGAGAAAAGCCTTTTTTTCTGGGCCGCCAATACCAGCAAAAAAGGGATCACTCTCGATATTGAAAAAGAGGATGGCCGTAACCTCTTAAAACGGCTCGTCTCCAAATGTGATGTGTTGTTGGAATCCTTTACGCCAGGGTTTCTGGACCGGTTGGGGCTGGGCTATGACCATTTGATCAAGGAAAATCCCGGCCTCATCATGACCTCCATCACCCCCTTCGGCGCGAAAGGCCCCTACTGTGAGTACGGGAGCAGCGATCTGGTGTTGTGGGCCCTATCCGGTTTGGCCTTCATCTGCGGCGACCCGGACCGCCCGCCCATCCGGATCTCCCTTTCCCAGGCCTATCAGCACGCGGGATGCGACGGGGCCGCCGGGACGGCCATGGCCCTGTTTCACCGGGGGAACACCGGATTGGGCCAGCAGGTGGAGGTTTCGGCCCTCAAAGCCATGGAGCGGGTAGCTTATACGGCCCACACCCTGTGGGATGCCCGCGGCAAGATCTTGAGACGACCGGGGAGCGGGTTGCGGATTCCGCCCATGGGCACCACCACGCCGCTCATATGGCCGTGCAAGGACGGGTTCGTGGCCTTTTACTTGTTCGGGGGCCAGATGGGGGCCGTGAGCAATCCGGCGCTGACAAGATGGATGGCGGAGGAAAATCTTGCCACCGACAAAATGAAAAACATGGACTGGCCCAAATTCGATATCGGCCGCACTCCCCAGAAGGAGATTGATAAAAAGATCGTAACCCCCATCCGAACCTTTTTTTCACGCCACACGCAACAGGAATTGTGGAACGAAGGGGTCCGTAGGCGGGTCATGGTCTACCCGGTAAATGATGCAAAAGGGGTCCTGGCCGATGGCCAGCTCCAAGAGCGGGGCTTCTGGGTGGCCATGGAACATTCTCCCTTGAAAAAGACCCTTCTTTATCCGGGAGGTTTCGTTAAGACGGAACAAAACCTTTGCGGCCCCCGGTCCCCGGCGCCCCGTTTGGGTGAGCACAACGAAAAAATTTACGGTGAACTGCTGGGGATGGACGCGCAGGAACTGATGACACTAAAGAAAACCCGGATTATCTGAGGCAGAGTATTTCATGAACACCCGGATTTTTGACGGCATTCGCATCATCGAGTTTGGATGGGCCGTGGTGGGCCCACTCACCACCAGTTGGGCAGGCGGTTACGGCGCCCAGGTGATCAAGGTGGAAACCCGGACCCGGCCAGACATCATTCGGTCCATGACCCCCTTTAAGGAGGATCGGGTCAATCTGGACAATTCCCTCTTTTTCGGAAGGGAGAATGCCAACAAATTGAGCATCTCCCTAAATCTGAAGCATCCCGAAGCCGTGGCCCTGGCAAAGGACCTCGTGCGCAGAAGCGACGTGGTGCTGGACAGCTACACCGCCGGGGTCATGGAGAAGAACGGTCTGGGGTACGAGGATTTGAAACAATTGAAGCCGGACATCATCATGCTCAGTAGCTGCATGTACGGCCAGACGGGAAAGTTGCGGTCCATGCCGGGATACGGGGTGCCACTTACGGCCATCAGCGGGCTGACGTATCTTTGCGGATGGCCCGACCGCCAACCCACGGGCCCCTACGGCTCCTACACGGACTACCTGGTGCCGAGATTCAATCTGCTGGCCATTGCCGCGGCCCTGGACCACCGTCGCCGCACCGGCGAGGGGGTCTATCTGGATGCGGCCCAGTTGGAATCGAGCGTCCAGTTCGTGGCGCCCGCCCTTTTGGACTATCAGGCCAACGGGCATATCTCCTGCCGCTCGGGAAACCGGGACCCGCAGGGTGCCCCCCACGGGGTCTACCAGTGCCGTGAAAAGGAACAGTGGGTGGCCATCAGTGTCATGACCGAAGAACAGTGGGACGGGTTTTGCCGGGCACTGGGGCATCCTTTATGGACCGAGGCAAAGGAATTTGAAACCTTTTCCGCCAGAAAAGGCCACGAAGAAGCGCTGGATCAACGGGTAACGGCCTGGACCTCCGAGATGGATGCCCAGGAAGTGATGGAAATCCTTCAGGCCCAGGGCGTTCCCGCGGGCGTGGCCAACAACGGCCGGGACCTGGGGGAGGACCCCCAATTGCAGCACGACGGCTACTTTACCCGTCTTTCACACCCTGAAATGGGGGAGGTGGATTATGCGCCCCATTCCATCTCCTTTTCCAGGTCCCCTCAGACTATAAAGCGTTCTCCCTGCCTGGGCGAGCACACGGAAGACATCTGCAGGGAAATCCTGGGCATGGCTCCCAGTGAATTTGATCGGTTAAAGGGTGAAGGAGTGTTTGAATGAGCCAGTCTGACGTGTTGGATCTCATCGAGAAAGGCGTTACAAAATATCGTGAAAAATGGGAGGGGGCCGTTCTGTCCCCGCCTGTCAGCACCCACCGGGTGACGCCTGATGCCGTCGGGCATTTTGCCCATGGCCTTGGCGATGCCAATCCATTGTGGCACAGCGAGGATCATGCCCGAAAGAGCGTTTACGGCGGCGGGGTGGCGCCGCCCACATTCCTGAACGCCGTGAGCGAGGGACAGGCCATTGTGGGATTGCCGGGGCTAATCGCTACCTTTGTGGGGGCCGAATGGGAATGGTTCAAGATGATCCGAGCGGGTGACCGCTTTTCCGTGACCAACGAACTTCTTCCCCTGAAAGACAAAACAAAGAAAAAGGGCCCCAGGCAATACCTTCAATCGGGCATCCTGCGCTATGTGACACAATCTGAGGATGTGACGGGACAATGTACGTGGCGGATGATGCGCTCGGAGCTGAAACTGGGAGGGAAGGGTTCACATAAACGGAAAGATGAAACCTCTTCCCCCATACAAATCCATGCCTATTCAGAGAGGGATCTGGAAGAGATCTACCAAGGGTTGGATAACGAAAAGATTCGCGGTGTCATCCCCCGCTATGTGGAAGATGTTGCAACAGGAGAAGAGATCCCGGCTGTGGTGAAGGGCCCCCTTTCCCTCTCCGACATGGTGGCCTGGGCTTCCGGTATTTCATGGCACCGTATGGGGTTGGCCCACGGACCCAAGCTGCGGTTTTTGAGGGACCATTCAGGTCTCGGCTACACGGACCCCAAAACCGGGGCGCCGGAGCCCATTGCCAACTCCCATTTCGACCCGGATGCGGCCCGCATCCTCATGGGTTCCCCCCTTCCCCTGGATCTAGGGTTTCAGCGGGTCGCCTGGCTCAGCCATCCCGTCACCAACTGGATGGGCGATTCGGGGTTCCTCAAACAGTTGAATGTCCGCCTGAAAGGCTTTGTGCGGTTCGGGGATACCAACTGGTGCCGGGGAAGGGTGGTTCGAACCTGGCATGAAGGGGGCGAGGGAAGGGTGGAACTGGAAGTTTTAAGCCAAAACCAACGGGCCGAAACCACCGCTGAAGGAAACGCCGTGGTGGTGCTGCCCTCTCGAAAATCCGGCATCCAAAAAATGGAAGCCTGAAAATAATTGATCCATACAAGGAGAAAGAAATGGAAAAGGAGCGTCTCAAGAAGGAATTGGACGATATGGGACTCCTGGTCCGAAAATTTGAAACATGGGCCGACGAGCGCCCGCAAAAGACCTTCTTCTACTACGGCGAAGCGGATCGCCATTACACTTATGACGAATTCAACAAGATGTGCAACTGCATTGCCAACAATCTCAAGGAGATGGGTGTCTCCAAAGGGGACCGGGTCTCTCTCTTTTTGAAAAATCCCCTGGTGACCATCCTCTCCATGTTCGCCTTGTGGAAGCTGGGGGCCGTTTTCTGCCCCGCCAACTTTCTGTACAAGGGCCGTTTGCTCTCCTATCAGTTGAACGATACGGATCCCGAACTGCTCATCCTGGAAAACGGTCGGGAACCCCTCCTGAACGATATCAAGGATCAGATAAAATGTCGTCGGGTGGCCCTTTACCGGCCGGAAGAGGGGCAACACGATTTTGATCCCGCATCAACCCATTTCAAGCTCGATTCCGTTTTTGAAGTCACCCCCTTTTCCGACCTGCTGACCGGAAACAAAGACAATCCTGAGGTGGACATTCATTACTGGGATACGGCCAATATCGTTTACACCTCCGGCACCACCGGGCCTCCCAAAGGGGTGGTGCAGTCCCATCGCTGGCTGCAGAATTACTGTTTCTACGGGGTCAAACTGCTGCATC
The DNA here is from genome assembly GCA_963663335.2 of Desulfatiglandales bacterium. Lineage (GTDB taxonomy): Bacteria > Desulfobacterota > DSM-4660 > Desulfatiglandales > Desulfatiglandaceae > NaphS2. The sequence goes on from CAXXLN010000004.1 coordinate 78,112, forward strand.
CGGAAGACGTGGTCTACTGCGACCTCCCCCTTTACCATGTGGGCGGTGCCTTTTCCCTGGTGGGCCGGGCTGCTTGGCGGGGATGCACCGTGGCGGTGTGGGACCGGTTCAGCGCGACGGAATTCTGGAGACGGATCAGTGCAAGTGGCGCCAGCTACACCCTTCTGCTGGATGTTGTCATGCCCTGGCTCATGAAGCACGACCCCACCGAAAATGACCGCAACAACACGTTAAGGCGAGTCCACATGCAGCCCCTTCCCGAATATCACCATGAATTTGCCAAACGGTTCGGCATCGATTTCGTGAACGTGGGGTACGGGGCCACGGAAATCGGTTATGTGTGCGCAGGGCTGATCGATGAAACGGCCGACGGCGGCGGAACGCCCGAATCCTATCAAAAGGGGTATTCCAGGGATGAGGTGCTTCAGGTGGCCGAAGACCTCAAAATGCCCGTTAAGAGGGGTGACCAGCCCATTCAAAAAGGGTTTATGGGCGCGCCGTGCCTGCTCCATGAAATGGCCATTTTAAATGAACAGGACGAAGAACTGCCCACCGGCGAATACGGCCAGATCGGTCTCAGGAGCAGGTTGCCCTATGTGCTGCTCAACGAGTATTTCAATAAGCCGGAAGCCACCACAGAGACTTTTCGAAATCTCTGGTTTCACACGGGTGACGGGGCTTATCGGGACGCGTCCGGATACTGCTATTTCGTGGATCGCATGGGCGGCTTCATTCGCGTCAAGGGGGAGAACATTTCCTCTTTTCAAATCGAGGATTTCATCAACACCCACCCGAAAATCAAGATGTCCGCCGCTTTTTCCATTCCCGCCGCCGAGGGCCTGGAGGACGACATTGTTGTTTACGCGGTACCGGTTACGAAAGGGGATCTTGAAGCAGATAGCCTTCGGGATTGGACCCGGCGGGAGATGCCCAAATACATGTGCCCCAAACACATCCGCCTGGTGGAAACGCTTCCCCAAACGCCCACCCACAAGGTGGAAAAATACAAGCTCAGGGAAATGATTCTCAGGGAAATAGAAGGACGTTCGTAACTTGTGTAATTCAATTCGATACTATGCAAATATCGGAAAACGGCTGATAAAATCTCCCAAAATCTATTTTGCCGATCATGGACTGCTTTGTTACCTGCTGAGCATAGAAAGCAGCGGGGACTGGCATTCCCACCCCCAGAAAGGGAGTTTATGGGAAAACCTGGTCATGACGGAGTTGGTAAAGAATCATCACCTGGTCCCGGGAAATAATCTGTTTTTTACAGGGATCAAAATGGGATTGGAATCGATTTCGTCATTGAAAAGAAAGGGTACTTGTTTTTCATCAAAGTCAAGGCAGGGGTACGCATCGATCCAAAAAAGCTTCATTTTCAAAAGGTCGCGGCACTGTTTTGCAATGAATTTCATATCGAAAAAGCAGCAATTCCCGCCCAAGTCACTAATGAGATTATCTTTTAACATTTTTTTAAAAATAAGTGCCGTTGTCAGAAAACGTTGCTGAAAATCACCCGAAATTCCTCGTTTGGCCAATCAATTCTTGAAGACGAGGGCCAAAAACAAGATCTAAAACCAATCCCATATGATTTGCCGCACAGATGTCCCTTGTTGGCAAATGCCAATTTTCCTAGAATTGACGCCTTTTTTACATTTTGATAATGCATATTGAATTCACTCGCCATCATATAAAATAATCGGCGGTTGGAATTTCATCCCGTAAAAGAGAGCTTCGTAAAGCATCCTGATCGATTTGAACGCAAAATCTCTAAACAAGGATCGCATGCGATCCCAGAGTTCTCTTTTGCTACCCAGCTTATGCCATGTAGCTCGAAATAGGGGACAGCAGAGTTGCTGTGTTTGGTCAACCAAAAAAGCCAGCATCATGAGCATCACAAAGACTACGCTCAGATTTTTCTTCCCGAGCCCATAGTTGTGTTCGAAGTGATAGCCCTGGTTCTTGAGAGTATTGAACGTCTCATTTTCTATCTTCCAGCGTGCACGACCGCCTCGCATAATTTTATAAGCATTTCCGTTTGTTATGGTAAAATCAGTAACCCAACTGAAATGTTGCGTTTTTTTGGGTGTAATTTCCCAGTATTCCAGGAAGTTAATCGATAGGTCCTGATTTGACTCATTCAGCGAGACTTGGTTGAGGAAAAGGAAACGATGCGTTTTTTGGGGATCATCTTTGTCGACCAAATCAAACTGAATGGCTTCGCCATTCTTTTGCGCCTCTTCCACTTTTCTGAACAGAAAGGGATGATCGCCCTTTTTCACACCCAGAATGTAACGGAGATTGTATTTTTCCGCCTCCCTTATGTGTGGCGCATTCGAACTTAGGGCATCTTCGGTAATGATAAGGGGCAGGTGTGGATGGTCCGCTCTTAGATTTTCGAAGAAACGTTTCGCAGCATTACGCTCACAATCGTTCTTGCTTTGGCCGTCTTGTTTGATTATAAACTCCGGCGCTAACGGAATTACCTCTTTGAAACCGGGATGAACAATTGCTGCCCCTAGCAACTGTTGGTAATAGGTAATTTCGCCGGTCTTTTTGTTTACTTTCTGCAAACAATTATCAGAGAAAATTTTCCTTGAGGAAAAATATCCTGTTCCGTCCAAAGATAGCAAATAACATCCCTGGAAGAAAACCATAGGCTCAAGGGCTTTGCCTCTCTGCAATTCTCGAAAGATATTCTTATATGCAGGCCGAATTTCCACAGGGTCTACTTCATCCAGAATAGTTCGCATCTGCGAGTCACAAGGTATCTTTTCTACGTGATAAATGCTTTCCAAATTCCCAACAGCTTTTCTTCGTTTGTCAAAAGCAAGCAAGGACGGATCTTTGAGAGAAAAGACGGCAAATCCAGACATCAAGGCGTCTGCCATTGAGATTTCGGGATCACCCTCACGGTAGTCTGATACTCCCAGAAAATCTTTATGCAGACCCTTGAACAGTGGATCAGCACTAAGATGCTTTCGAGAAGCTAACTTTCCCTTTTTTTGTTGGCTTTGATGTTTCATGACTTTTATGGGAGCTAATCATGAACCATCGTTCGCGTAATGTCCAGATTTTATTCAAATTTATTTGCAGTTTTGGCACTTTTTTTAAAAATAGAGCGCCATAATGCGTTTTTCAGGTATTTTTCATGCCATAGCTTTACGAAAAGCAAATCTCAAGTTACACTGATATTGGGCCTTTCAGTAGGAAGCGGGAATTGCTGTCGAAAAAGCACTGGCTCAAAATATCAATGAAACAAGAGTCATCAGGCAAAAAAACTATCGGATGTATAACCCATTGTATTCAACGATAGATTTTTTTGAGCAAACCTGAATTTCCGGTGATGTCCCCATCTATCCATCGCTAATCTGGATAGGTAAGCGGATGCAATGTTGGGGGTTAGTACATCATACCGCCCACATATACGCCAGCTCCCACAAAAAGATCTTGGTTGGGCACCCGGTAGATGTAGGTCAGTTTTTTGGAAGGCGTGGTTTTCCCGGGTTTCGGCCACATGTATTTAACCCACCCGTGGCCCACCTTTCGTGCGAGGTTGACGAAATGCACAAACAGAGCCTTATCGGTCGGATCGGTCATCAGCAGCACATGTTCCTGCTTGGTGAGCTCAGGTCGAAAAGGATGGGCCAGCATCTTACCATCCAGATTCATCAAAAAAACATAGGAGTCCTTCCATACAAACGGGCCGTTGGGATCGGAAATTTCCTGGATTGCGGCGTCCAACCCCTTGGAAGTAACCAAAGCTGCCGCTTCATGGCATTTAATAACACATTCTTCCTTGGTGGCCGATTCTTCGGCCCACCCGTTGACCGACAGCAAGCATCCAATAAGGATACAAACAATAAGGATATTTCTTTTCATGCCATCCTCCTCAATTTTTAAGTTTGATGATTTTAAATTTCGTTTATGATTGTTTTCCGGGTTTTATCCAGGGCTCTCCAACGGGAAGTACATTGTAACCGAAAACCTGAGCGTAAATGGCATGCGCCATCATGTATAGGGCGTCGCTGGCACAAAACATCAGTTCATATCCTGCTACCTTGGTAAGCTCGGGAAATCCGAAATGAGCCAAGTCCAAAAGAATAAAACCGATCAGCAGCGAAGTGAAGGTAACAGCCATGGCACCATGGATGCGCATCGCTGGAATCACCATGATTGCCGTATAAATGGTCCATCCGACCAAAAACCATCCAACGTCCGTAGTGGAGGAATGATAAACATCGTAGTGATTAAGAATAAAAATGATGCCCAATGCGATCCAGAACGAACCGTATGCAACAAAAGCGCTGAAACCGAAATTGTTGGCGCATTTGAATTCCATAAAACCGGCAATCAATTGGGCCAATCCACCAAAAATCAAGGCCATCGCTACAACGGGGCCGACGCCACACCAGCCGACGTTATGAAACTGGAGCAAAAAGGTGGTAATTCCAAAACCCGCCAGGCCGACAACCGCCGGATTTCCCGTATGCGCCTATTGCCGCCTATCTCGGCCGAGAGGGCTGGTGCCCGGAACTCGAACTACGTGAAGGCAAACAGCACAGTCAGTGTAATTTCATCCCCTTTTTAGATCGGGTTATGGCCAAGGCCCGCACTCTTACATCCCAAAAAATTCTGGTGCGCCTGGATTCTGCTCATGACGCCCTGGATACCCGGGTCAACCTGGCAGGCCGGAAAAAAGTCAGTTACATCATCAAATGGAATCCCCCGCAAGGAGGACCTGAATCAGTGGGCCAAACGCATCTTTGCGGAAGGAAAGGTTGAAGAGCCACGGCCTGGCAAAAAGGTCGGCGTGTTGAGGATCCATCTCCAGCAACAGCATGAAGGCAAAACCTACCAGTTCATGCGGGTCATGCGCGCCGTTGAACGTTCCATCGATAAAAATGGACAAATGTTGATCATCCCCGAAGTGGAAGTAGAAGCATGGTGGACTACGCTGCATTTACCGGATGAAAAGGTGATTGCTCTTTATAACGACCATGCCACAAGTGAACAGTTTCACAGCGAAATCAAATCAGACATGGATATGGAACGTCTGTCTTCCGGCAAATTTGCAACCAATGCCTTGATCCTGGCTTTGACGTGTCTGGCATACAATATCCTGCGCTTCATAGGCCAACTGGGGTTGACGGGAGAGAAATCTCCGGTACGTCACCCTGTGAAGCGTCGCCGCGTAAGGACCGTTATGCAGGAACTGATGTATCTGGCAGCGCGTCTTGTGAATAGCGGACGTAGCCTGAAAATCGTATTCAGCCGTTATTGTCCGGACTTTGAGGCGTTCAAAATTGTCTATGACCGTTTGGCTTTCCAGTAAAGTCCGAACTCAAAAAACTGTTCCGCAAACGCAACCAAGGAGCAGGTGCGCCCAAAACCTGCCGAAATCGAGAACGAATTTTCAAAGAACATAACTGGCTGCGGTTTTTCGGCTCAGTCCCATGCAGAAAGCGCCGCAGCCGGACAAAAAATCGAAATTTGAACGCCCAAAGCGAAAAATAAATGTCATTCATTTTTCGCTCACGGATTCAGGGAAAAGAAATTACCGAGTTTCGTTATTGCAATATTTTGACCACAGCCCCCTCTTTAGCATCAAAAAGGCTCTCAATAATGACCTTGTCGGCCCTTATCGTCACAACGGCCCTTTTTTCCATGGTAAGGCCCTTTCCAATGGTCAGAGTTCCCCGATAAGTGTATTGACAATCAGCATTTGAAGGAAAGGTGACATTTTCAAGACGTCCCTGAGAGATGTCGGGACATGAATAGGGTGGGTATCCCCCCGGCGGAGGGGGCGGAGTCTCTTCGTCCCCTGTTGATCCCTTTTCTATCCTAACGCCTGCGGCATTTACAGGTGGAAAAATGACCGTCACACTGCCTGCTGTGAGGACCTTGATGAAATAGCCCGTCCCGCACAAAAGGGTATTGGTGCTGGTATCCAGCTTTTCGTAACCGTTATAAGGGCCATTTCCCGTGTAGTGCCATACGCATCTCTGGGTTAGATTGTTGTCCACACTGGTGATGCCGTAGGCGTTAACCCCATCGGTTACCTGGATGTTGCCGAGATCAATGTTCGTGCTGGTCCATGGAAGGGCCGTCAGATTCCACCCTGAAGGAATGGACATCTCATAATTCACCCCGCCCGGCGCAACGGCCCCCCGGAAAGTGACTACATCGTTGAGCGTGGCGATGATCCAGAATCCCATGCCAGGGACGATATTCAAGGAGGCAAAACTTACCGAATTGATTTCAAGATAATTGGAAGCCACGTAGGCGAAAACGCGCCAGCGGCCTGGACTGTAGGCTCCAAGGACACCTTCCATTTCCGCCAACATTTCCGCCCCTGTCATAGAGAGGGGGACGGTGAAGATTCTATAATCCGTGGGCAGGCCGGTGCCCCCTGGCAGGGGGTAGTCAAAGGTGCCTGGTGAAGTGGTAACCGTAAGCGTTGAAGTATTACTTGTTGCATTTCCGTAACTGTTTGTTGCTACACAACGATATTTATAGCCATTCATTCCTGTAGCAGCACTTGATATGTTTAATGTAATACTCGTTGAACCGCTGTATATCCCTTCGTCGATCACATTTCTCCATGATACCGCAAATTCCTGCCATTGGTATGAAGTGGCATTATCGGCGGAAATAGTGAATGAAGTGCTTTCACCTGAATCAACAGAACGATCTGATGGTTGTAATGTTATTGTCGGCACTTGTTCCGCCTCAACATTACAGAAATCACTTGCACTTCCGCTGGTATTTGTTGCTTCTAATGTGACTTTAGCTACGGTCCCGAGCTCAGTTCCTTCAGGACATGTGACCAGGATAACGACATTCTGTGAAGCGCTGCCAGCCAAAGTGAACGGAGATGACGGAGATTGAATGACGGCTGTCCATTCTTCCAAATCAATTATTTCATTCAATGCTACACTTGTTTCTGAATCTGTTAAGTTTGTAACGGAATAGGTTAAATCAATACTGCTTCCAGGGGCAATCTGGCTGAAAATAGGTGCGGAAACCAAAAGACCGCTGACTTCCTTGGTGATAAATTTTTCAGTGGCATGGATGGTCCAAGTAGCACCAACGGCCAGGCTTTCTTTCCTCCATTCCATGGCCATACCATTATCGGTTCCTTCATTTGGGTCGATTGCATCCGTAAGGGCATTCGCCACAACACTATTCCCTACATCGCCATAGTAACGGCTTTCATACGCATAGGGAATCGTATTGCCCTGTATGTACATATTCTGTTGCAAGGTACCCGTTAGCATTTTCTTCACGCCAACAATATTTCCTGTCGGCTGCCAAAAACCCGCGCCATTATCTCCTCCTGAGAGATACGTATCTCCACCCGAGAAGAAACGCAAATCATTCACCGTTGAATCGGACAAATTGGTAATTTCCCATTGAAGGGTAAAATATGCGGCACCCTGTGGATAATAGGTTGTCTGTTTTATGGTGACAACGCCGCTCTTTTCCAGCAACAACTCAGCAGTGTTTGTGCTGCTGGTGTTGCTGATGGTCGTCAATAATGTTGCATCACTAGTAAACCAACCACCGTTATAATAGCTGCCTTCAACGGCATAATCGGTGCCGTTTATATAACAAAGTGTACTTTTTCCATTCCCTCCGAACCATTGTCCCTGCCAGTAGCCGTTGCTGTACCGATCGACTGCCATATCGCCATTGTCGTAAATGCTTATTCGAAGGGTTCCTTCGGTTTCAACGCCGCCAAGGGTTTGTGTTGCACCCTGCGCACGTACATTAAACACGGATAATAATATGAAGCTGATTAGAATAAATATGATACTTTTCATAATCTTCATAGCATGCCTCCTATTTAAACTTTTCAACTGGGCCACTATCAGGAGTGAACAAGGCGTGACATTAGCGTTGTGCCTGTTGTCCTGGATTGACTTCCTCCCTGAATCCGTGAGCGAAAAATGAATGACATTTATTTTTCGCTTTGGGCGTTCAAATTTCGATTTTTTGTCCGGCTGCGGCGCTTTCTGCATGGGGCTGAACCGAAAACCCGCAGCCAGTTATGTTCTTTGAAAATTCGTTATCGATTTCGGCAGGTTTTGGGCGCACCTGCTCCTTGGTTGCGTTTGCGGAACAGTTTTTTGAGTTCGGACTTTACTGGAAAGCCAAACGGTCATAGACAATTTTGAACGCCTCAAAGTCCGGACAATAACGGCTGAATACGATTTTCAGGCTACGTCCGCTATTCACAAGACGCGCTGCCAGATACATCAGTTCCTGGATAACCGTCCTTATGCGGCGACGTTTGGCAGGGTGATGTACAGGAGATCTCTTCCCCGTCAACCCCAGTTGGCCTATGAAGCGCAGGATATTGTACGCCAGACACGTCAAAGCCAGGAATAACCATTACGAACCACCTGCAAGTGTCCTTGCCCATTTCTGAATTCGGAATATTGTTTGAGAAGTCCCTGTAACTCAGCTTCAACAGCATCAGCAATTAACCGCCGGGCACCTTTACGTAACAATTCTGTTAATAGATCTCCTGAAGTCTCAGATGGCTTTTTAAGCCTAATGATTCTACTATTACTCATGACGTATCCTCTTTTTGTTTGGATTCAGTTTTCGCGAACTTATTCCAATAGGATATGTCCTAAGTCCCAGAATATTTGACCCCGAAAGTCTTAAAATAAGGTAACCCGCCAGCCCGCTATCCCGTCATTGTACTGCGTTCTATCCGGACATCCCGTCATCCTGCGGGAAGACTGTAGTCACGATTCTGATATCCCGCTGTCAAGCTACCCCGCCCAAGCGTTAATAGAAGACTATCCCGCCCTTTGAAAAAGTATCCCTCCTGGTTTATAGAAAGGTTTCACCAAAACCAAACGACAGGAGGGATACGTTCATGCCACCGACAGCGACAATGAAAGATATTAAAGCATATCTGAGGACATGCGAAAAGGGAGAAGTTACGCCTGAGAACCTGCCCCCTTGCCCGCGCTGCGATGTTGAGAGTCTCTATTTCAAGAACCATGCATACCGAGAACGGCTTTTCTTGATTATCGTCGATATGGTTGTCCAACCGATCCAGGCCTATCTGCTCCGGTTCCGTTGCCCCGGTTGTGGAAAGACCTTTCCCTCCTATCCCGATTTTGCAATGCCCTATAAGCGCTATACCCGTCAGGCCATAACAGGTTTTGCCGAGCGTTATGTGAGCTCCGACGACACCTATGAGCAGGCCGTCATGGACAAGGATGAAAAGGGCGTGCCCGGTTATGCCGACGGAGAAAAGATCCTGGTCTCATGGACTTGAATCCGGATTTTTGATTTTCCATTCCTTGTATTTCAGAAGGTCTTTTTCCAAAAAATACATGCACAGGACTAATATTATGGCATCGTCAATTTGACCCACCAATGGAAGAAAATCAGGGATAATGTCAATAGGACTGATAACGTAAACAATTCCAGCTATGAAGACCAAAACAGACCAGGGGGAAACTTTCCGGTATTTTCCTTTCCAATAATCTTTTATCAGGGAATAGAGGAGCTTGAAATTTCCTATTAAGCGACTCAATAGCCCGACATTGAGGAGACTACCCTTTCCCATTAATTCTGTCCCTCATAGCATTGGACCATTTAAAGGTTACAGTCCGTCTTGCATCCATCATCATGTCATCGCCTGTTTGAGGGTTCCTTCCCTTCCGTTCCTTTTTATTTTTTACACAGAATTTTCCGAAGCCGCTTATCATAACATCTTCCCCGGATTCCAAGGTCCGCTTTATGACTTCGAAGAAGGAATCAACCGTCGAAATGGATTTCCGTTTTGTCAAATCCGTAGAATCGCAGATGGATTTTATCAAATCAGCTTTCGTAAGGGCCATTAATTTAGATCTCCTGTGTTTGTATTTAGAATGGAAATCGTCGACATCACCGTCCATTGAAATAGCAGGTGAATAATGGGATTTCAAGAATTGTATTTTTAGAGGGTATGATTTTGATCGGATCTGTCAAACCTAAATGATAGAAAATGCCTAATTTCTAAGGGAAAGAAACCTAAAGATTTGAAAACTCTTGACTGTTTATTCGGTGCCAGTATATTTTCACTCAATACAATTGAAGATAAGACCCTGCATTTTTGCGATGGCTTGTATCACGAAGTCAATAATGAGTTAGAAGCGGATAGAAAACTGGATAATGCCTAGGGTATAGAATGGATTACAAAAAATATGAGATTTTATAAATGATTCTACGGCTCATTGACAGGAATCACGGAGGCCATGAAAATGTGGATGCTGAATCTATGTGGTGTCCTAAGGGTGATGCTATTCTTTTTGGTCGGTGCCCTTACTTTCGGTGGCTGCGATAGCGGTGAAAAAGTAGTAGATAAAGCCACTGGGAACCAGGATGTCAAACAGTTCCAACAAATGAAAAAAGATATCGGGAAGATCGCTGATAAGCAGGCTGAACGGCATAATCAAATCTCGGATGAAAAGAAAAATTGAGCCACAGAAAATAGACAAACCCTCTGACTGGCCGGGGAGATATCCAGAGCCTTCCCTGAAAGCGTCACCGGTCTGCTAATCTATTACATGGTAAAGTGACCCTCAACAGCGACAACTGTATCGGTTGTGGCCAGTGCGCTTTCCAGTGCAGGCAGAACAATATCGAGCTGTATCCCAATGAGAGAATGGTCTACTTGCCGTTATTGCCAAAATCGGAGGCAAGAATAGCCGCTTGAATCAGGCGTCTACTGTTATTGTAATGAAAAAGGGAGGACAGGTGTTTAAGCCATCAAGATCATTATTTTTCATAATTACTCTGCTGGCATCTTTATGGGCCTGTGCCGAGAGCCGGAACAAATCTGAAACACCTCTGAACGTTGATATCGAACCGCCCGTGGCTTACGTAAGCGCCAATGGAGATCAATTTGTGGCCAGGTACGGCTCTCTTTCCGACGGCAGTCTGAATTTCGTCAAGGTGAAAATACCAAGTGGCCAGGAGTATACTTTACCACAGGCCGTTTCCGGATCTGGGGCAAGGTACACCGATGATAGAGAAATCGTCTGGTGGGAACACCAAGGCACAGTCCGGGTTGATGTCAGAGGTGTTGATGGTAAATGGATGACCAAATACTCAGGCTTGAAAGTGGTAAATGGTAAATAGAAAGGCGTTTTCTGTTTGTTGGCTTTAAGAGGGTCTCGGTTGTGGATGTTCAGAGGAAGTATTTTCCAAAACCGAGACAGAGGAAACCCCCGTTGCGTTTCACGGGGGACCTGCCATGGGCTGGACGGCAGCCCATATTCTGCCCGGGATGAACCAATTTGGTGTTAAATAGCCCAATCTTTGAGTGATCAGATCATGAGGTTTCGGGCTCGTCAGGACTTCGTTCTTGAAACGTGCACAATTGGGCGGCTTAAGGGGCCGTGTGGGTGTTGGAATTCAAGAGCCACCTTCATCTGCATGCTCAATATGACCGTATCCAACCATCAAGCACGTGGGTCGTATATCCAGAGTATGCTCAGCACCGGCTAATCTTTCGGTTGTAGCTTTAACACCTCACAGACAGTCATCTCAAGACTATTGTGTCGATCAATCATTCCGGAAACATCTTTAGCCTTTTGTCGCATCGAATCATTGGATAAAATTTCACGAATGGCTTCTGATAGTTTTCGAGTACTTATCCGGTGCCTCCATATCGGCTTTGGTCCCAGACCGGATCGGTACACCTGGTGTCCCCAATAATATTGATCAAGCAGGTGTGGCACCACAATTTGGGGGACCCCACTGGCGGCACTCGCCGCAATGGTCCCTGCTCCTCCGTGGTGGATGACCCCAGCCATGCGTGGAAAGAGCTTCAGGTGTGGATATTTACTGATAAAGAAGACATCCTCGGCTCGGGAAAATTCTGAAGGCTCTTCCCAGAACTTTGCAATAACGACCCGCGATCCGGACGATCTTGCAGCCTGGACAATGATTGAAACAGTGTCGATCTGGACCTTTTTGGGCATACTGCCAAAACCTGCATAAACTGGCGGTGGGCCTGCTTTTAAAAAAGTTTCTAATTCATCAAGATGTATATCCGGCTGATCCAGGTGGAGATAACCGGTTTGGGCGGCGGCAGGTTCCACATCCGGCGGAACAGTGGAAACAGCTTTGTCTGAAGCAACGATAACGCGGTTGCCGAGGATGTTGCGCCAGGCATCCTTAATCGGTCTTATTCCAAGCTGTTTGCGCCCTTCATTGACCAGTGCGGTCAGACTAAAGCGGTTGAATATCATTCCGATTCGCCATGTCATCCGGTTGTAGTATTTTGTAAATCCCTGGTGCTTACAGACAGGAGAAGGATGATAGCTGGAAGGCAGCATGGAAGGGCAAAACACCACAAAACGGTATGGGATACCCATGGATTCGGCTACGCTTGATAAAGCGCCTACAAGAGATGCCCCCACCACGAGATCCGCGCCGGCAATGATTTTGGGAAAGATGTGGAATTGGGATATGAATTCTCTGCGGAGATACCGGGTGAAGTAAATAGCGGAACGGACTGAATGAGCATCTCTCATGGTATCGATGAAAGCAGTTATATCGTCCCCCAACGGCTGAAACGGACACCCCAGTTGCCGCGCCCATGCCTCTTTTTCAGGGGGTGCCGCCAGAAGAACACTGTGGCCGGCCGATTGCATGGCCAGGGAAAGCGCCAGCATCGGCTGCACATCTCCACGCGAACCAAAAGTTGCCAAAACAATTTTCATCTGTTTAGTCTGCGGCGATCTTTGTACGCAGCAATGTTGTTCTTCCTCAAGGCTTCGAGTTTGGTTCTTTCTTGTGTAGCCGTGATTTGATGCTGGCCATGACATCTTTGGCCACGACGTCCACAGATGTCATCTGTGATGCGGCAGAAATGGGGTCAAATACAATACTTTCAACAACTATTCCTGATTCCCCTTTTTTTCATCTCCACCTCTATCGTGCCAAGCTTGAACTCAAATTACCACAAAATGTTACAATAACTCAATTTTTTGATTTAATCATTGAAAATGCCATGCTGCGGATTTAATAGGTTTTTTTCTCCAAATCACCGGAAAAACAACTTTCCGCCAGCCATTCGAGGAATTATATTGCCGGAGATTGTATGATATTGTACGATGAATCGGCGGCTACGATCTTCTATCGTACAAGCCACCATGGGATTTGAATAAGATACGATTAAGACATGATGTGGAGGAAGCAATGATCAAGAAACTGTTTATGGTAGGCATTGGATTGATGCTGGTGGGCATGGTTGGGTGTAGCAAAGATGAGCCGAAAACATCCGCGGAAAAAGCACAAGAATCTCTTAACAAAGCAGCAGAAGCGTCAAAAAAGGCTGCCGGTGATGTGGCTGCCGCTGCAAAAGAGGCAGGCGATGAAGCAGTGAAAGCAGCAAAGAAATTGGCTCATGATGCTGCTGAGGCGACGGAGGAGGCTGCTCGCGACGCAAAAGAGGTCACGAAGTAAAATCCTTGCACTTCATGCGGGCGTTTTCATGATGGGATGGATGCATTTACCGTGATGATGAGAACAATTAAGAAAGAACAATATAAAAAACAGCTATTCTCGTCGCCTCTCTGTAGCCGTCTGCCTTTATCGTATCAACTGCAGTACGGAATTTAAATGCGTATTCACAGCCTTAATCAATGGAGACATATTCGCCGGTTCAATATTGATGACGTTCACGAAGAACGGAATACCAAAAGGGTGATTTTACGAATGGAGATCGGAGCCGAAACGGAATGAACACACGCTTGAAAAGACTGAGTTGCATCTTCTTTCTTCCTTTTTTCTTCATTTTTGCGGGCCCTTTTCAGTTAGCGGCAACCGCTGAAGAACCCGAAACCGTTACTTGGCTGGTACTTGATTTGCCGCCCATATTTATTACATCAGGGCCTGATGCGGGAAAAGGAATTGGGGATCGGGTGCAGAAGATGATTAACGATGGGTTCAAAGGACGTCGCTTCGAGACCCGTGTTGCCAATACGTCGCGTATTGCAAAGGAACTCAGAGAGGACAGGAATGTGTGTTTTGCGGCCGAATTTTACGGCAATTCCGCTTTTCTCACTTCCATACCCACCGTCGCACTTCCTCCCCATAAACTGATTGTCCTGAAGGAGAACGCCCATCTTTTCGGAAACGGTGAAACGGTTTCTTTAAAAAGTCTTCTCGAAAACAAGAATTTGATCTTTGGAACGGCGAAGAACCGGCGGTATGGATCCGAACTGGATGAGGTCCTGAAACAATATGGCGGATCCAAGAACATTTACGCAAGGAGTGGAAAAGATACCCTGGAGGGGCTGTTGGGGATGCTCGATAAGAAAAGAGTTCATTATCTCATCGAATACCCGGTTTCCGTTCGATATGCCGCTAAAAAAGCGGGCATATGGGACCGGCTGAAGGTTATTACCATTGAGGAAAATGTCGAGGCGCCCCTCATAAGAGGGGCCGTGCGGTGCTCTGATACACCCTGGGGGCGTCAATTGATCGGCGAGATCAACGAAGTTCTCAGAATGATCCGTCCTACCCCTGAGTACCGACGGATCATGGAAGACTGGATTATCACCCCTGGAAATGAAAAAGATTACTGGAAGATCTATGAAACCCAGATTTTGAAGGTTTCGGAGTGATTTTGCTGTGGAACAGGTCTTGGCGTTCCTCCGAGGACCGGGTTTTATCTTTCCTGGCTATGACCACAAAACTCAGTTGGCCCATAAACATTTCAACCAGTTAGGCGATATGCTGTGCCATACTTTATCATAAATTTTGGAGTAAAACATACAAAAAGTTTTTGATACTCTCGAAACCAAATTCGCATATAACATGCTTATTTCATTTAATATAATAAGCAAATTGCCCTGTCCGCACTTGGAAAAAAGGATGTTGCCATGGAGCGCCATATCTGATAATGTATTGCATAAATTGAAACCTTGTCTTTTCAACTGCAATACTTTATCGGAGGCCCGATATGTCAAAAACCCTCCCACCAAAACAACATCTGGTTTCCCTTTTTTCACAGACACCGTGCTGGACGATCAAACCGTTGGCTGCCGAAATGCAATATGCCATTTCATCGGTTCGCAGGTTTCTGGCCGAAACCGGGTATTACAGCAGCTTCACTCACAACGGTTCCTGGTACACCCTTCGTTCCATACCCCGCTTCGCAAGAAACGGACTGTGGTTTTACCGCGATATCGGTTTTTCCCGCGCAGGAACACTGACGAAAACCCTTGTTTCGCTGATCAGCGGAAGTCCTGCCGGCATGAGTGCGGAGATGCTGGGGAAGACGCTTCAATGCCGTTGCCATGGGGTGCTGGTGAATCTTTGGCGAAAGGGAGAAATCACCCGGGAAAAAGTAGGGCGATGTCAGGTGTACTTTGCCAGCGATCCTCACAAGTCAACCAGTCAGCGACAGGCGTTGACTGCTCAGAATTCACCGAAAAGGTTTTCAGCGGAGATGGCCGTGCTGATTCTGGCAGAGTTTATCCGAAACCCGGATTCCGGCTTCGAGCAGCTGGCCGAAAAAGTCTCCCGAAGCAAAAATGTGACCGTGAGTCCGAGACAGATCGAACACCTTTTCGAGCAACACGGTCTAAAAAAAACGATGCGAACTGGGGTGTCCGTGCTCTGAAAGTCTTAAGCACCACCCTCAAAAGAATGTCGATGGATACATCGCCCGCGGCATTGTTTCCACAGCCCCCGGTCATTAGATTCATCCCTTCAAGGGATGAATGCTCCTGTGGAAAGCGGCTTCTGGTGCAGAAAACCCGGGAGAAGAAAGTGTGGACAATGACCGGCCCCATGTTTGCCCATGAAACTGTTCGAAAATGTCCGGGGTGCGGTGCTGTTTTAGGCGCTGATACATTACGCCAGGTCGTTCCAACCCGATCCAACGTAGCATACGATGTGCTGGTTTTTGTCGGACGATCCATGTATGAGCGGTACAAGACCACTGAGGAGATACGCGCCGAACTGGCCCTTCGAAACGTTCACTTGTGTCCTTCGGAAATCGATTACCTGGGGCGTAAGTTCATTTTGTATCTGGCCCATGCCCACCGGCAGGCAATCCCACGGATTCGAAAGAGCATGACGCTTAAAGGCGGCTATATCCTTCATCTGGACGCGACACACGCGGGTGATGCCCCGGCTTTGATGACGGGCATTGACAGTCTCAGCAGGATCGTACTGGCCAATGTGAAAATTCCGTCGGAAAATTCCGATCACATCATCCCCTTTTTAAAAGACATCGAGGATGCCTACGGAATACCAAGAGCCTGCGTACATGACATGGGGAAAGGCATCTGCAAAGCGGTCAAAGAGGTGTTTCCCGGAGTACCGGATTACATCTGCCACTTTCATTTTCTGCGTGACATTGGCAAAGACATTCTCGATCCGGCATACGGAAAGCTGAGAAACCGTTTGAGGTCCCACGCAATCAGTAGAAAATTATCCGCATTGGTGCGGGAAACACGCCAGGCCGCCTGCGAGCAGTCTTCGAATCCAATGGGGTTGGCAAGAACAATCCTGAACGTCAAAAAGGAAACCCCGCTTCTGCCGCTGATATCCGCATACGGCCTTACCCTGTGGGCATTACAAGGCAAACAGAGTGGCGACGGTTACGGTTTTCCATTTGACCGGCCTTTGGTGTGTTTTGCCGAACGCCTGCTGGAACTGGAACAGCAGATGCCTCGCCTCATAAAATTATCAAAGAACGACAAGCCCAACAACATTCAATATCTGTACAAGTTGTATTGGACGACAGCTGAAATTGCCGAAGACCCCGAGATCAAAAGCCTGATCGAAGAAATGCGATGGCGCAGTGCTACGTTTGATTCACTTCGCAAGGCCATGCGTATTGCTTTACCCGGCGGCACCAATGGGCTCAATGATGAAGGTGCAACAAACATGATCAGTATTCGCGAGGGTGTCATGAAATTCCGAAAGAGTTTCGATCAAAATGAAAAACTCGCTTCTGACTCCCTTTGTGGCAAAATGGCCCAACAGATCGACAAGTATCTCGATCAACTTTTCAACGATCCAATTATGGTCGATACGCCGTCCGGATCCGTTATCCTATACCCTCAGCGTACAAATAACATCCTTGAGCATTTCTTCAGAGAACTGAGTCGTGAAAACCGCCGAAAAACAGGATACAATTCCAAACAACGCATGCTCAAAAACATGCTGGCTGATACGCCTTTGGTAAAAAACCTCGCAAATCCCGATTACATGAAATTGCTTCTGAATGGGAAAACAGACCTGGAGCAGCTCTTTGCCGGTATGGATCCCATATCCTTAAACACCGAACTCCAATCCAGAATAGATCGTATCCTCCCCGGATTTAGAAAAATCATAAAGTTTCCGGCATTGCCGGACTATTTTATCAGGCTTGCGGCAGATCAAAATGTGTGCCGGGCGGCCTGATCCAACTGAATTTTGTGGTCATAGTTTCCTGGTATTGCTCCCATAGAGGGATTGGAAATCTAAAGACATGGTGGATATTGCCAGCCGTTTCTCGGATCAGGAGCATAAGAGATGGCTCATACAGGGTCAAGGGCCAATCCGCCAATGAGCGGAATCAAGAACGTCAGATATCCCGACTCCTCTTTTAAAATTTTCCTTTACTACCCACCGATCCCCTGTTAATGAAAACCGATGCTTTTTTGATAGCAGATTCTCGATGGTGGGAGCTCTAAACGATGAAATTGGACAGCCGCTTTGCAGGCACCCCTCTAAAGGAATATGGCACCAAAATCGACTGGCGAGCAACCACCAACTATGCCGCGGCGGTGGGCGATGCCAATCCCCTCTATTTTGATGACACCCGGGAGAGGCCGCTGGTGGCCCCGCCCACCTTTCCGGTGGCGGTCACCTGGCCCATTTTGAGTCATCTTCAGGATTATATTGCGGCAAAGGACTTTCCCTGGGGCGTCCTCTGGACCCAGGTCCACTATTTTGAGCACCTGATACTGCACCGCCCGGTCCGGCCGGAAGACGAACTGACCATCACCGGCAAGGTGGCGGCCATACTGCCCCACAGGGCCGGAACCCATGCGGTCATGGTTCTTTTCGCCCGGGGCCGGTCCGGCCAACCCGTGTTTACCGAATACATCGGGGCCATGCTCAGGAGGATTGAATGCGACGGGGGAAAGGGGAAAGAGGACCTGCCGCCGGTGCCCCAATCCGATCTCTCCGAAACCGTCCTTTGGTCATCCCCGGTTTTTATTGATCCGCTGCTTCCCTATGTTTATGACGGATGCACCCATATTGAATTTCCGATCCACACCTCCCCCCGGTTCGCCAAAGGCGTGGGTTTGCCGGGCATTATCCTGCAGGGAACCGCAACCCTGGCCCTGTCGGTCCGGGAAATCGTGAACCGGGAAGCGTCGGGGAACCCGGCATTGATTTCGGAGATCGCCTGTAAATTTACCGGGATGGTTAAGCCGGGAACGCAAATCCGGATCCGTTGCCTGAATTCGCTGGTCCGAGAAAAGCACAGGGATCTTTTTTTTGACGTGTTGAATGAAGAGAATCAAAAGGCGATCCGGTCCGGATACGTCAAACTGAAAAAGGAGGCGGCATGAGTTCACCCCAGCGACTTTCCACGGTCAACGACTATGTTGCCACATGGGCCGCAAAAAGACCGGACCATGTGGCCATGATTCAGCACGAGGACAACCGGGCCGTCACCTACAAAAATTTCAATACCCTCATCGATTTTTTCGCCCTGAAACTCATGGATATGGGGATCGGCAAGGGGGATCGGGTGGCCACCCAGCTGGTGTTGGTCCCCGAGCACCTCATGCTCATGTATGCCTGTTTTAAAATCGGGGCTATTATGGCACCTCTGGATGTGAGGCTCAGTGCATCTGAGGTGGTGCGTGATATCAACAAAATCGAACCCGTTGCCTTTTTTTTTCTGGGCAATACCCCGGTGCGGGATTTCAGGGAGGTGGGAGAGGCGGTTCGGGAAGGGTGCCCCGCCGTTAAACACCTGGTTCAATTCACCCCGGACCCGAAGCCATCGGACATCATAAGCGGTGCGGTGGGTATCACGAATTTAATGGACAAAAAGCGGCTCATCTGGCTCAAATTCAAGGATCTGTTTTCAGGGAAATTGAAGAGGGCCTATGCCCGGGTCGACACCCGAACCCCCGCGTTGATCATCTATACCACCGGCACCACCGGTGAACCCAAGCCCGCCCTCTTGTGCCATGAAAATATTATCGTGCAGAATCAGATTCTTGCAAGGGGGTTGGTCGATGACGATCAAGACGGGAATTTCGTCTGTCTTGTGAACCTTCCTCCCAGCCACGTGGGCTGCGTTACGGAAACCTTCATGACCACCATGTATCTGGGGGGTAAAGCCGTGCTGCTTCGAATTTTTGACGCAAAAGCGACCCTTGAAGCCATACAGCGTCACGGGGTCACCGTCATGGGCCAGATCCCCACCATGTTTCGCATGCTGTGGAATCTGCCCGAGTACGAGACCTATGATCTATCCAGCCTGGAGTTCGTGGCCTATGCGGGCTCGGCTGTGGATATCGGGTTCCTTGAAAAACTGGCGACCATGGCCCCCAAATTCGGTACCGGCATCGGCATGACCGAAAATGCCGGGTTTGCCACCTTTACACCCCAGGGGATTTCCCTGGAGGAGATGGCCGGACAGGTGGGGCGCGCCTTTCCGGATCTGGCGCCGGTCTCCATTCGAAACCCCATGAAGGCGGACGGTTCGGCGGGGGAGGAACTTCCGGACCTTGAAGTGGGGGAAATCTGTTATCACCCGCCCATTGTGTTTTGCGGCTATTACAATCAGCCGGAAGAAACCCGAAAAGCGGTCTCCTCCGAAGGAATTCTCTACACGGGTGATCTGGGGTATTTCAAACCCATGACCGGCTACAGGGCCCTTTATCTGGCGGGCCGGAAGAAATTCGTGATCAAGCAAAAGGGATATAATGTTTTTCCGGGCGAGGTGGAAGACCATATCGCCCAAATGCCGGAAGTGGACGTGGCGGAAGTGATCGGTATGAAGCATGAACTATTTGACGAAGGGATTTTCGCCTTTGTCCGTCCCCGGCCTGATTCGGATCTTTCAGCTGAAGCCGTGATGGATCACTGCAAATCCATTGCCGCCTACAAACGGCCCCAACATGTGGAGATCTGGCCAGCGGACAGGGAATTTCCGCTGACCCGAAGCACCAAGGTCGACAAAATGCAACTGATCTCCATGGCGGAAGAGATCGTGAAAGATTTGCGACAAAAAGGGAAATGGGATGCCTGACCGTTTTTCTGATTTCGCACGGTCATTGAGAATCTTTATCGTTTCCCGGTAAAATTCCGGGAAATTGTGGCACGAGTCGGAACGGCAGTGGGGTTCAAGGCTGCCATATGTATCCGTGATTTGGGGTTTTCAGATTATATGGCTTGCAAGGGTATGAAAAACGCTTAATTTAGCGAGAAAGCTACGCAAAGATAATGCGCGAATTGTGGAAGATAGAGGGCGGGACAAAATGAAAATGTTGGTGATCGATAACGATCCTGCTATTAGCAAATCGTTTGAAAAACTGCCGTTTGATATTACGGAATTACAGGCACTTCGCACTGGAGATGCAGGCATAAGGGGGGTGAAAAATGCACTGAAGCGGAGAGATCCATTTGACTTGATCACAATTGATATCGATTTACCCGATATGGATGGGAGAGAAGTCAGCCTTGAAATCCGGAAATTAGAGCAAGAATTGTCAATTCCAGGTCAAGAAAGCGCGGTTATTGCGATGGTGACGGCTCAAGCGGATGAAAAATCCGTCAAGGCTTCCTTTGTTGCGGGATGTAACGCATTTATTGTCAAGCCTTTCAAACTCGATACAGTCGTAAAAACGCTGGCCAAGAGCAAACTCCAATCCAAACTTTCCGGCGATGCTCAAAATGAGCAAAAAACGGTGAATCCCATTGACATTATTCTGCGGAGACTGGAAACCGGAAAAATTCAGATGGCTTCCTTGCCGGATGTCAGCGTAAAATTGAATGAGATGGCCAAAAAAGGGCTCGATTTTAAATTGATCGGCGACCTTATCCGGAAAGACGTGGCGATAACCGCCAAGATCATGACCGTATCCAACTCCGCGTATTATGGTGCCGCTTCAAAAACCAAAACCGTGGACGAAGCCATATCGCGCATAGGTCTTCACGCCACAAAGCAATACGTTGATGCCATATGCAACCGACAATTATTTGTTACCGACGACGAAAGATTTTTGAAGTTCGCCGAAGCATTATGGAAGCATTCTCTTTACTGTGCTATTGCCTCCCAAAGTCTTGTTAACGTTCTTGAGCTCGAGCTGAAGGCTGATGCCTTTTCAGTGGGGTTATTGCATGATATCGGTAAAATATTTCTCCTGCAAATGACCGCCGAGTTGGAAAAGAAAGGACAGTTGGGTGGAAAGATCGACTTGGCGGCGCTGTTTGCTTCAATTGAGAAATATCACAACACCATTGGTGCAAGAGCGCTGAAAAAATGGAATTTTTCCAGGGAATACATTGAAGGCGCGCTTCTTCACGATAATCTGGAAAAAACGAATTCGCCTTCTAAGGAGTTGCTGGTGCTTCATTTTGCCAACGCTCTGGCAAAGGCCATGCTGAATCAAGAAAAAAAAGATTCAGATCCCGATTTGGCTGAGTCGGAATCCGCCCTTATTCTGAAAATAAATGCGGAGAGGATTGCCGAAATCAAAACAAGAATCGACGCG
The DNA here is from genome assembly GCA_963663335.2 of Desulfatiglandales bacterium. GTDB lineage: Bacteria > Desulfobacterota > DSM-4660 > Desulfatiglandales > Desulfatiglandaceae > NaphS2. The sequence continues at coordinate 99,879 of CAXXLN010000004.1, forward strand.
CAATTGCCCCTCTTCAGTTGATGGCTCCCCAAGATCCGGGAAGAAGACGAACACCCCGAAAGATTTTTGATTCCGTTTTGAAAGTCAAAATTATGACGCTGTTCCTTTCAGCGTGTCATCTTTCACATCCTAGGCCCCGATACGCCCATCTCTCTTAACGCCTTTATAACCTCCTTAAATAGAAGGATAACCTCTATCCTTTGCCGCGATGATACGCTTTTCAAAACGCGTTCGGGGGTTTTCTTGCTTGGCATTTAATTTGCATGTGCATTGATAACCCATGAGGTTTTCCTAATGAATATCCAGGCTTAAGAAAAATAATTAAGGAGTCATAGAATTATGAAAATGAATTTCAGAAATAAACTACTGTTGCAGATCATCCCCATTTCAATCATTGCCATCGGTGTCTTGACCTTTGTTTTATATCACACTGCGTCAAAAGCCATATTCGGACAACAGCAGATTATACTGGAGCAGGCTGTTTCAAAGACGCTTGATGAACTCTCCATGTGGCTTAATGATCGAGAAAGAGACATTCTGCTTTTCAGCGAAAACGGCGTTTTTAAAGCCGCTTGCGAAGGAAAACGGATGGAGGAAGCACAGAAAAGGCTGAATACCTATCAGAAAGAATCGCCTTTTTATGAGAACATCTTCCTGGCGGACAAAAACGGAAAGATTTTCCTGGATTCCATCGGCGGAAAGTCCATCGGTGTCGATATCAGTAAAATACCCATTTTTGCCATTCACCAAAAAAAGGCCGTGGAGGGATCATTATGGGTGGGCGAGGCGAGTAAATCCCCCGCAACCGGAAGGCCGGTTGCCGTGATTACCGCACCCATTTATGCGGGCGAAAAGGTGGTGGGCATCATGGGAGGGCCGGTGGATCTTATGAATTTTGCGGATCTGTTCTTGGCGAAAACCAAGATTGGAAAATCGGGCTACATCGTTTTAACCGACAGCACGGGCATTTTTCTGGCCCATCCGAATAAAAAGCACATCCTTAATACCAGCATCAAGGATTATGATTTCGGCGAAAAAATGCTCAGGCAAAAATCTGGCGTGATGCATTATGCCTGGGAGGGCAAGGATAAAACGGCCCAATTGGCAACCTATGACAAGAAGGGATGGTTGATCGCCGCAACCGTCGAAGACTCGGAAATGTTTTCAGCCATCAGCAATATGAAGACATTTGCCTTGGTACTGGGCTTGGCGGCCATATTACTTGTGGGCCTTCTAGCCTGGGTTACCACCGGAAACGTGTTCAAAACCATCAAACGGGCGGTGGGAAGCCTCAAACAAACCGGAGAACAGGTGGCTTCCGGTTCCCGGGAAGTGTCATCCGCCAGCCAGTCGCTTGCGGAAGGCTCTTCGGAACAGGCGGCATCCATTGAGGAAACATCTTCCTCCCTTGAACAAATGTCTTCCATGACTCGCCAGAATGCGGACAATGCCGCCAAGGCCATGCAAATGATGAAAGAGGCGGGTGTCATCGTCGAAAATGCCAATCAAAGTCTGGGGGATATGATCGGCGCCATCGAAGAGATCACCCATTCAAGCGAAGAAACGGGCAAGATTATCAAGACCATCGATGAAATTGCCTTTCAGACCAATTTGCTGGCATTAAACGCGGCGGTAGAAGCGGCACGGGCGGGTGAAGCCGGGGCCGGTTTTGCCGTGGTGGCGGATGAGGTCAGGAATTTGGCCATGCGGGCGGCGGCAGCGGCCAAGAATACGTCGGAACTTATTGTGGGCACAATTTCGGCTGTTCGCAAAGGGAACGATCTTACCGAAAAAACGCGGGAAGGTTTTGCGGCGAATACGGATATCTCCATGAAAATTGGTGAACTGATTGATGAAATCGGAGCCGCCACCGGCGAGCAGGCCGAAGGGATAGAGCAAATTAACGCAGCCGTCAGCGAAATGGACAAGGTGGTTCAGCAAAATGCCGCCAGCGGAGAAGAAACCGCGGCGGCAGCCCAGGAAATGAGCGGTGAAGCCGCAAAACTTGAAAATATTGTAACTGAACTGATGGCCTTGGTGGGAGGTTCCGTTGAAAAGACAGTTTCTCGAACAGGCGCCGCCCTTCGGAAAAAAGCAAACGGGGTGAACCGAGGTACGGGGCGAAGCGTGGGCAGGCTGCCCGCACCCGGAAGAAAAGTCAAAGAACGTCCGGCCCACCTCAGAGTTGAAAAGAACAGGGCGGAACCAAGCCCTGAAGAGATTATTCCTTTCGATGACGAACTGAGCAAGTTCTAAATGGATTTTTAGGAGGTTGTGGATTTACCTGAAACATTTTTTAGGTTTTGTTCAAATAATTGAACGCTCTTTTTGTTATTCGACTTGTGCTGATAGGTTTATTCCTTTTTGATTTCCATTGATGGTTCATCGAAACCGTATTTGAACGAAAACGGGTACGCACAAACAAATCGCTTCGATATGAGAATTGTTCGGAAGCGTATCGGGCGAAAGTGGTGTAAAATAAGGAATTTTCACATTCAAAAAAAGGAGCGTTGTTTATGAAAAAATTGACTCTGAAAGTAAAACTTCTGGTCGCTTTTTTGGTGGTAGGTGTGATTCCCTTTGGGGTAATTTCGGCTGTGAGCTACGTCAAGTCAAGCGGAGCCCTGTCACATCAGGCATTTTCCCAACTTGAAGGCGTGCGCGGCATCAAGAAGAACCAGATTGGGAAATTCTTCAAGGAGCGTCAGGGGGACATGGATGTTCTGGTGGAGATGGTTGCCACGCTGCAGCAGGAGGCTTTTAAGAAACTGGAGGCGATTCAAGCACTCAAGCGGTCCCAGATTGAAAACTATTTTCTGGGATGCATCGCGGATATCACGTTGTTATCCGAAAATGCCATGGTTTTTGAGGCCTTGGAAAAACTGAACTCGGCTTTTGAAGCGGAAGAAAAAATCGGAGGTGCAATCTGGAACTATTCAGAAGAGAAATTCGGGCCGTCCCTGAAGCGCTACCAGGATGCGTACGGTTATTACGACCTGTTTCTGATCTCAAAAACCGGGAATATCGTATTTACCGCGGCCAAGGAATCCGATCTGGGGCAGAATGTCAAGACGGGGGAGTTTAAGAACAGTCCCTTGGGCAAATGCTTTATTGGGGCACAGAGTGGCGTTACTCTGCAGGATTTCGAGCCTTACGCCCCTTCCAAAAACCGGTTTTCCGCTTTTATCGGGGCGCCGGTCCGGAACGGTGATGAATTGATCGGGGTCGTTGTGCTTCAGATTCCCACCGGTCCCATCAATGAAATTGTACAGAGACGGGACGGCATGGGTAAAACCGGTGAAACCTATCTGGTGGGAAAACAGAACGGGAAAACATCTTTTCGAAGCGATATGAAGACCATGGGTGACGGCAAATATGTCATCGGCCGCGAAATATCCACCCCGTACATTGAATCAGCCCTTTCTGGCAAATCAGCTTACGAAGTGTACGCCGACAGCGCCGGAAAATTGGTCATGGTCTCATACGATCCGTTAAAGATCAAGGGGCTTAACTGGGCCTCTGTTTCCAAAATCAATCTGGAAGAGGCGATTGCCACGAAAATAGAAGGCGCGGAAAATGACTTTTTCACCGATTATATCAAAAAATACGGCTACTATGACCTGTTTTTGATCAATCCTAACGGGTTCTGTTTTTACACGGTCGCCAAAGAGGCCGATTACCACACGAACCTGGTGAACGGAAAGTACGCAGACTCTAATCTGGGCGGGCTGGTGCAACAAGTGCTGAAAAGCAAGCAGTACGCAATGTCTGATTTTGCGCCCTACGCTCCCAGTAACAATGAGCCCGCCGCTTTTGTGGCCCAGCCGGTCATTAAAGATGGGAAGGTGGAAGTGGTGGTGGCCCTTCAGCTGTCTCTGGATGCCATCAACAACGTCATGCAGCAGCGGGACGGCATGGGCAGGACTGGGGAAACCTATCTGGTGGGACCTGACAAACTGATGCGGTCCGATTCGTTTTTGGATCCGACGAACCATTCGGTGAAGGCCTCCTTTGCCCATCCTGAAAAAGGCATGGTCGACACGGAGGCGGCCAAAGAGGCCCTTTCCGGTAAGACAGGGGCCAAAATCAATATAGACTATAACGGCAACCCGGTTCTTTCCGCGTTTACCCCGCTGAAAATCGGCGACACCACTTGGGCTCTGATTGCTGAAATCGATGAATCGGAAGCCTTCGCCGCCGTGAAAACGATTTCCTGGCTCATCGGCATCATCGCCTTGGTCGGTATTATCGCCATTTTGATCGTGGCATTTCTGATGGCACGTGCCATCACCCATCCCATCAACCGGATCATCACGGGTCTTGGCGACGGCTCCGATCAGGTGGCTTCGGCTTCCGCCGAGGTTTCCGCCTCCAGTCAGTCCCTGGCGGAAGGGGCTTCCGAGCAGGCTGCGGGTATTGAGGAAACCTCCTCTTCCCTTGAAGAGATGTCCTCCATGACCCGACAGAATTCGGACAATGCCGCTCAGGCGGACCGGCTCATGGGAGAGGCAAAAGAGATTGTGGGGAAGGCGAACGATTCAATGGGACAGCTGGCCGTTTCCATGGCGGAAATCACCCGGGCCAGCGAGGAGACCTCCAAAATCATCAAGACCATTGATGAAATTGCCTTTCAGACGAACCTCCTGGCTTTGAATGCGGCGGTGGAAGCGGCCCGGGCCGGTGAAGCGGGGGCCGGCTTCGCCGTCGTGGCCGATGAAGTGCGGAATCTGGCCATGCGGGCGGCGGAGGCGGCCAAGAATACGTCGGAACTCATTGAAGGGACCACCAGGGAAGTCATGAAAGGATCTGAACTGGCAAAAGGGACCAACGAGGCTTTCGGAGAGGTGGCGGAGAGTGCCCGCAAGGTGGCTGAACTGGTGAGCGAGATCGCGGCGGCCTCCAGGGAACAGTCCCAGGGCATTGAGCAGGTGAATACGGCGGTTACGGAAATGGACAAGGTGACCCAAAACAATGCCGCCAATGCCGAGGAATCGGCTGCCGCTTCCGAAGAACTGAACGCACAGGCGGAGCAGATGAAGCATTTCGTGAATGAGCTGGTGAGGCTGGTGGAGGGAAAAGCGTCTCAGTTTCACCAAGGCAGGGGAAAAGATCCCGAAAAGAGAGGGACCCCTTCCCGGGAGCACCGGAAAGTCCATCGAAAAGCGTTGAGGGCGCCGAAAGAGAAATCCCGCGGCAAGGCGGACAACCAAAAAGCCCCTGAAGAGATCATTCCGTTTGATGAAGACAATTTGGGGGATTTCTAAACCGACTGGGATCGGGGCACGCTTCGCCTCCATTCCGGCGTGTTTGTTTGGGGATATATCGATGCGGTTTTGGGTTAAATGAGCGATTTAGTCTCTGACGATTTTATCAATTCCATTCTGGATGAAATCGAGAATCTGGAAAGCAGCCGAATCTCCATTGCGGAGGAAGGCGAATACTTCACCTTTAATTTGGCAGGTGAGGTTTTCGGCATATTTCTCCTCAAGGTCAGAGAAATCGTCAAAATGATGCCCATGACCCATGCGGTCGAGGGATCCAACTGCTTCAGAAGTTTCATTCGACTTCGAGACCGAATGATCCCCGTGTACGACCTGAGATCGTTGCTGGGTCTGGAAAGGACGGCTTATACGGATCGAACCTGTATTATCATTGTGGAAACCTGGCATGATCTCAAACTGAAAAAATTTGGAATTATTGTCGATTCCGTTGCTGAAGTTCTAAAGATTACCGACGAAAATCTTGTGGAGGTACCGGAATTATTCAAGAAAATGCATATCTCCTATCTTCTTGGAATGGCTAAATTCAAAGAAAAACTAATTCTTTTGTTGAATACGGATAATATTATTTAAAAAGTATTTAAAATTGCTATAAATGAATAGAAGGAAGACATGATAATGGAAAAGGAGATGAACTTTGGTGATATTGTTTTAGATGTCATTCGTGAGGGAAAAATCCTGTTACCCGTCTTTAATCCGATCGCCATAAAAGTGCAGCAACTGATCGAAAGAAAACCGGACCTCGGTGAAATCATCGATACGGTCAGCGTGGATTCGAAGCTTTCGGCAGCTGTGCTTCAAGCCGTTAATTCGCCCTTTTACGGCCTTGGGGTAAAGAAAAAAACAGTCAGTGACGCCATTTTTTATCTGGGCCTGGAGGAGAGTGGAAACGTGGTGGTGTCGGCTGCCCTGTCCGGCAATTTTGCCAGCAAAGATGAACAGATACAGCCCTATATGGCAAAATTGTGGAAACACAATCTGAGCTGTGCCATCGGTTGCCAGTGGCTTAGCAATAGTCTTGAAAAGGAGCTGAATTCAACCGCCTTTCTGGCCGGGATGCTTCATGACTTCGGGAAGCTCACCCTTTTATCCGCCATAGAGAAAACCAAGCGGGACAAACGGTTGGCCTTAATCCCCATTACAGACCGCCTCATATGTGAAACCTTGTCCAGGCTGCATACGGAACAGGGATTTACAACCTTGACAACGATGCATTTACCGGAAGAATACTGTGTGGTTGCACGGGACCATCACCTTCCCCAAGAAAACCTCGACAAAGAGGACCGTCTGCTTTTTTTTGTCCGAGCAGCCGATATGGTCTGTAATGAAGTGGGCCTTGGTGTCTCGGATGATGTGGCGAATATGGAATGGCGGGAGACGCGGGGGCGGACCTTTTCGGGTCTGGAAAAAGAGATCCTCGACGAATGCAAAGCATACATCAAAGAAAAGATGAGGATAACGTAGCTTTGGCTTTCGGCATGCCTCGGGAAAAAAGAGAGTACCGATAAAAAGGCAAATCGGTCTTCAGCCGGTTTAACCGGCCTTCACAAGTTCTCCGTTCTCCCACTGACCCTCATAGGTTGTTCCGTCGAAGCACGTGAATGTTCCTTTACCGTGCCGTTTGTCGTGTTGCCAATCGCCTGTGTATTTCTCACCATCCGGAGAGGTATACACTCCCTGGCCATGCCGCCTGCCATCTTTCCATCCTCCGGAATATTGTTCGCCGTCTGCGAAGGTGATGGTTCCGTATCCGTTGATCCGGTTTCGGCGCCACTCACCCGTATATTGGGTGCCATCCGGAAACGTGAGAATCCCCTGCCCGTTAAATGCCCCATCTTGCCAGTCTCCAACGTAGGCTCCGTAAGGGAAACGCAAGGCGCCCTTTCCATGGGGAAGGCCATTTTGCCATTCCCCTTCGTAGGTGATACCGTCGGGATAAACGAGCGTTCCCCGACCGTGGGGGATATTGCTTTTCCATTCACCTTCATACCGCAAGGAACCATCGGAATCGCATAGGGTTCCATATCCGTGGAAACGGTCGTTTTCCCATTGGCCCCGGTAAGTTCCTTTTTGGCATCGGTAGGTTCCAGGACCGTGTCTTTTTCCCTCGTGCCAGCCGCCGTCGTATTGCCGATCCGGGGAAATATAAGCTCCCTGTCCGTGAAATCTGCCGTTTTTCCATTCGCCGGTGTAGTTCGCCTCTCGGGAAATTCGGAGCGTCCCTTTTCCTTCCGGCTTACCATCGAGCCAGTTACCCGAATAGGTTCTTCCTCCAAAATGAAGAGAAGTGCCGCTTCCATGGGGAAGATTTTCATTCCATCCGCCCCGGTACCGGACTGTGCCATCAGGGCGAAAGAGGATCCCTTCTCCATGCCTCAGACCGTTTTTCATTTGGCCAGTGTATTTGCTTCCGTCGCAATAATCAAGGGATTTTGCGGACGTTGATTCTACCCGGGAAATTTCGGCAATTGATGGATGGCCGGAGTTCATCATCCTGGATGCTTCCAATGGGGTTGACAAAATGGGTATTCCCATTCTGGAAAAACCAAGTTATGGGTCTGGAGGTGATACTGCCTCACGAATCAGTCTTGCAATTTCCAGTTCGGACGTCTGCTTGGAGATCCAGCCTTGAATTCCCAGCCTTTCCATGGTCGCCACGAGCTTGGGATTTTTCTGAATGTCGCTTACAACAATGACCGGAAGGTGTTTCTCTTTTTTTCGCAGCTTTTCCAGGAATGCATATCCGTGCATTTTGGGCATCAGAATGTCCAGTAAGATACAATCCGGAGTACAGAATGCCAGCATTTCCAAGGCTTTTTCACCATCCTCGGCACTCAGCATTTGAAAACCGGCTTTATACAGTTGCAGGGACCTCAATTTCCGGATTAATTTATTGTCTTCCACCAACAAGACCCAGATTTTTTTTTCAGGCATGATTCACTCCGCTTTTCATTTAAAATCCATTTTGTGCGTCATATCAACGACCTTTTTTCTATAGGATCGGGATGGGTGGGTCATGGGAAACAACTTTACGATTTGAGCGCCTGGCCGATTTGCTGCACGGCTTCAAGGACTTTCAGCATCATGTTTCCCAGTATTTCCCGGTTGAGGTTCAAGAATTCGGCGGCGCCTTTTTCCATTTCATATAAAATGTCATCTTCCTCATAGCCGAGACCGCACAATCTGGCTACATAGTCCCCCGTGTGAACAACATATGAAAGAGGATGCCCTCCCGAAGCGGAAGGATGGTGATGATTTTGAATGGCGGTCGTCACTTCTTTGGGGATATTCCATTTCTTGCAAATTTCAGAGGCGATATCAGCATGATCCAAGCCCAGAACGTACTTTTCCCCATCAAGATTTGTATGGGCTCCGTCCGCCAAGAATAGATCAAAGGCTTTCTTGTGCTCCAAAATGTATGGATCGAGTATGATTTTGCCCGCATCATGCAATAGCCCCGCCAAATAGGCATCATCCGCCATTTCGGGGATTCTTTTGGCCGCAATCATTTTTGAAGCGATCGCCGTAGCCATTGAATGCATCCACAATTCACCGGAGTCAAAACCGTACCCTTTCATTTTTTTTCCCAATAAGTTGGAAACGCCGGTTGTCAGGACCAGGTCTTTAACGGTCTGGTGTCCGAGGATTACGCAGGCCTTTTCTATGGAAGAGACTTTCCCGCTCAGGCCATAATAGGCCGAATTGGCGATTTTCAACATGCTGGAGACAATCGCCTGGTCTGTCTGCAGAATGCGGGACAATTCCTTTCCTCCGGTTTTTGAATCGGCCATGGCCTTTTGGGCCTTTATCACCACCTGCGGCATGAACGGAATATCTTTTATGGAGCGCTCAATTCGATTTCGGAGCTGCTGAGTGTCGTGCGGACTTGTGCGGGAAGGAGAGACAGATCCGGAACGGGGTTGCTCTTCCGCATCCGGAACCGGGTCCTGAAAGGGTGTCGTGGGAGGATGCTGCGACCTCAAATCCAATACAACACGTTCCTTGCAGTTCGGGCATGAAAATGAAACCTTCTTTCCGGTTGGCAGACGTTCTTTGGGGATTCTGTAAGTCTTTTTGCAATTGGAGCATTTCGCGATGATCATAAGGCCTCTCTCACTTTTGTGAAACGAAATCTTAGGCAGAAAATGCTCTGAGTGTCAAGCGATGAATGCGGAGCAGAAAACAGCTTTCGTATGTTTTTGACATTTATTTTCGAATCATTTAGTCTGACACGGATGGTGCAAATGTTCAGTAGCGCGGAATCGTTTTTCAATTTTGTTTCCGGTTTTTTGTGTGAGGCATCAAGAAGTTTTTCTTTTCTGAACGGGAGAAATAAACCGTGAACAGCTTTGCAATTCTAGTGGTGGATGATGATAGAGGCCTCCTTAAACTGCTCGATGGTGCCCTTTCAAAAATGGGGTATCAGGTGACAACAACCGAAAATCCTAAAGAAGGGCTGGATTTGCTGAGTAAAAAACGCTTTGACCTTGTTTTAACGGACTTGGTAATGGCACCGGTGGATGGGTTTCAAGTGCTGGCGACATCAAAAAAAATCTATCACGACGTTCCGGTGATTGTCATCACGGGCAATAAAGATTCCAATCTGGCGGTCAAGGCGTTAAAGCTTGAAGCAGATGACTACCTGTTTAAGCCCATTGAGTTGCAGAACCTTTATTATAGCGTATCGTCATGTCTGGAAAAAGCAGAACTCAGAAGAAACATTGAGCAAAACCGGAAGGATCTCGAACTCTTTAAGGCCGTTACCGACTTTTCAAATGAGGCGGTTGCCATATGGGACTTGCACGGTGGGGTGATTTACGCCAACCCCGCCTACCGGACACTTTTTGGCTGTTCTAATGAGAAAGCGCTGACATCCCATTATGGCAGCTTTCTGACAGCAAAATCGGTTGAGACTATGGAAGTGGAAATTTTGCCCGCCCTCAGGGAGGGGAGAGGCTGGGAAGGCGTTCTGGATGGCATTGATATCAAGAAACGCGCCTTTCCACTCTGGCAGCGGATTGATACCATTCGTGACAATGACGGCCATATGAGCTACATCTTTGGGTTTATGCATGATTTTACAAGAGAAAGAAAAGATGCCGAAAATTTAATGAGAAAGCAAAAGATGGAGGCCCTTGGAACCCTTGCAGGCGGTATTGCCCATGAATTTAATAATATTATTTGGATTATTGGTGCAAATACGGAACTGATGTCCACCTATATCGGCGAGGAGAGTCCGGGTGTCAGAAACCTTCAGCGGGTGGAGAAAGCCTGCAATAGGGCCGCGGATCTTGTGACCCAGATTCTTAACTTCAGTCATCAGAACGAGTACGATCCGAAACCTCTCGAGATTGCTCCCCTTGTAAAGGAGTCTTTGAAGCTGTTGAGAGTATCCATTCCAACAGTCATCGAAATACGTGAGGAAATTCCAAGGGACTCGGGAACCATCATATTCGAGCCATCCCTGATGCACCAAGTGCTGATGAATCTCTATGCCAATGCGGCGCAGGCCATGAGAGAAGCCGGAGGGGTTCTGGAAGTGAAAATCGCGAATCTTTCTCTAAGTGATGAGGATGCGTTTGATTATGAAGATCTGAGCCCTGGAGAATATGTCAAACTGAGTGTCAGCGATACAGGCGTTGGTATTCCGTCGGAGGTTTTGGAGCGAATTTTTGATCCCTTTTTTACGACCCGGGATACCGGTGAAGGAACCGGGATGGGATTAGCGGTCGTCCAAAGCGCTATCATGAATCACGGGGGAGCGGTGGAAGTTCATAGCGAGGTGGGAAAAGGGACGCGCTTCGACCTGTTTTTCCCTAGGGTCAGACGGATCGGCCGGAAACCGCCGGATCTATCCGATATCCCGATGGGTGGGGGAGAAATGGTTCTGTTTGTGGATGATGATGAATTGGTGGTGCAGTCCGGTAAATCCATTCTCAAGCGTTTGGGTTACCGAGTGGAAGCGGAAAGCAATTGCAAAGAAGCGCTGGCGGCTTTTCGCCGTCATCCTGATGAATACGATCTGGTGATCACGGATATGAGTATGCCTCAAATGACGGGGTTTATGCTGGCCGAAGAACTTTTGAAAGTCAGACCGGATATTCCCATCATCCTTTTTAGCGGACACCATGATCTGGTTGATGAAAAGACGGCCACGCAAATCGGTATCAAAGCCTTGATGATGAAACCCATAAAGCCACGTGAAATGGCCAGAAGCATAGGCGAAGTCCTGGGCCATTCTATTCCGGCCCCCGAAGCATAAAATTTTTGTTCCGCAAGCGATTTTCAAGCCTTTTTGAGAGCTTTTCGGATTCGGGCCCAGGTTCCGGCAGGACATTCTTGCGGGGTGGCATGCCTCTTTCCATTCTGCTTTGCATGATCATTTCCGTATCACTGACACCAAAATTGCCCTGGACCAACAGGTTATGGGCTTTTTCGCCAAACGCGTTTGCAAACTGGCTTTCCGTATAGGCCTTTTTTTCAATAAGGGCTGTCTTTTTGACGTATCCCGGATACCGTTTTTGGTATTGTTCCGGCGTCATTGTGGTGATCTTTTCCATGGTCTTGCCGTTTATATACTGGACCAGAAAGCGATACACTTCAATTTTTTCCGTTTCCGGGATTTTTGCGGTATCGGCCGGTATCGGTTGGCTTCGGGGCGATTTCTTTTCCTGAAGGCTCTTATTTTCTGCTTCCTCGTCGAGAGGGGGCGGTGTTGTTTCATCTTCTTGAGATTCTTTTTCAACGGCAATACGGGCAGGGTTTGTCTTCAAAATGGCCGGGGCCTGGGTTTTTGAGGAATCCTCCGGGGTTGATTCAGACGACTCTTTTTCATGGGCGGCGGCAACCTCTTTGTTCTCCAGGTATTTCCATGCGTCAAGCAATTTGGCCGAAGTCTCATCCGGGGGGGGCAATGCGCCTGCATCGGGTTTCAATCCTTGGGTTTGCCGGTTGAACATGATTTCTTCTTCCACGCCGAATCCGAAGTACCCGGCCATCAGACGCTCATAGCTGTCGTCACCGAAAGTCTGAATGAACCCGTCAACCGAATAACCCCGTTTTTCAATTAATTTTGTTCTGCTCACATAGCCGCTAAACGCAATTTGGTAGCTCTCGGGTGATTCCGGAAAGATTCTCTCAACAATCCTTCCATTTTTATATTCCACGAGGAAATGGTAGACGTCGATAGCCCATGTTTTGGAGAATTGCCCCGATGCACTCAACAAAATGATGCAAAACACCACTGCTGCCAGTGCCTTGTGGTGACGAGGCAAAAAGGCGGTGCGAAAGTGGAATCCGGCGGGTTTCTTCGGGTGCCGGTATTTCATCAGCGCGGTCGAAGGAAAATCAGGGTCTCTTTCAGAAATGTTATTGTGAAATGCCATAAGAAAAGCGATGAAGGGCCGAGGTCATTTCCTTTGCGGCTAATTTTTGGGAAGATCTTTTTCTTTCAGCGTGATTTCCACCCTTCGGTTTTTTTCTCTTCCTCGCAATGAGTCATTTGATTCAAGGGGCTGATATTCGCCAAATCCGGCGACTGAAAGCCTTCGCGGGTCAATATGCCCATAAGAGAGCAACGTTTGCGCAACTTTTGTGGCCCGGGCAGCGGAAAGTTCCAGGTTAGAGGCGAAAGGGCCGCTACTGATAGGGACATTGTCCGTGTGTCCGCTGATGATGATAGGGCCTTTTGTGGTTTTCAGCGCAGCGGCAATTTTCTTGAGAAGCGGCAGCATCTGAGGGCGGACATCCGCCTTTCCGGAATTGAATGTGGTTTCCCCCATCATGCTGATCACTACCTTGTCATCCTTAATCTCGACCTGAATGAGGTTTTTGAGGTCCCCCAGTTTGGCTTCAATGATCGCTTTTCTCACCTCTTTACCAAATTCTTCTTTTTCCCGTTTGGCAATATGGGCCTTTTCAAATTCCCGCGCGATGATCTTCTGCCCCATGGGCGTTTGGAAGCTCTTTTTCGATTTTTGAACGCCGAAGGCCTGGGCCATGCTTCCGGCCATCTCTTTGTATTTCTGAGCGTCTATTTCTGAAAATGAGAGCAGCAGCACAAAAAAACACAGAAGAAGGCTCATCAAATCCCCAAAGGTGACCACCCACATGGGCGCACCTTTTTCCGGTATTTCGATGTCCTCAATAGATTCCTTGCCCATTACTTTTTCTTGTCACCTTTTTGAGCGGTCGAGTCTGTCGCTTTACGACGGTCTTTGGGTTTCAGATAGGTTCTTAGCGACTCCTCCAGTGCAATGGGTGCCATTCCGGAACTGATGCCGATGGTGGCATCAAGGATGATGTTTCTAGACTCCTGTTCCTCTTTGCTTCGAAGCGCGAGTTTGTCCGCCAGGGGAAGACAGACCAGGTTGGCAATGAGCGCCCCATAGAGGGTGGTCAACAATGCGACTGCCATGGCGGGGCCGATGCTCGCCGGGTCCGACATATTGGCAAGCATCTGTACCAGTCCGATAAGGGTTCCGATCATGCCGAAAGCCGGGGCCGAGTCGCCCATCCCCTTAAAAACATTCTGGCCGATGCTGTGTCGTTTGGCGGTCATCCGAATTTCTTTATCCAGCATGTTTTCAATCAATTCCTGGTCGTAGCCCGTGGCCAGATAATCAAGGGCCTTTCCGATAAATTCGTCCTGGGCGCCCTTTTTTTTCTGGGATTTTTTCATGTTATCTTTGGCTTTTTCAAGGGCGATTAAGCCCTCTTTTCGGGCCACTTTTGCAAATTCGATCATCTTCTTGATGTTTGTTTCCGGAGATTCGACCTGAACGGTAAACGCTTTAATCCCCACCTTAAAGGAGTTGATCACATCACTCATGGAAAACTTGATAAAAGCGGCCGCGAAGGTTCCTCCGACAACGATTAATATTCCGGGGATGTTCAGGAACATAATGGCGCTGCCGCCTAGAATAACCGCGGAAAGAACGAGGACCGTTCCGCCCAACAAACCGATGATTGTTGCAATATCCATAATAAATTTTATCTGTTATCTAAAGAAACTGATGATTTATAAATTATAATTGTATCTTCGTCCAATTGACGGCGGAGGACGTTTCAGCAGAGGGGCTGTTCTCGGCAGAATGAACCTCGGAAGGCCTCTCATGTCGTGAACAGCCGCCGCTGCCGGGACAGATCGCTATGCCCTAGTGACCACAAATTCCCCGTAATCGTCACCGATTTCAATCCCCTTGGTTTGCTTACAGTTGAAGGTCCCCATTCCGTCGGGATAGGGTTTGTCACCATAGGCAATGTCCATAAAGGCCGCACTGACGCCCTGAATCATGTAAGCACAGGTCCGGGAGGCTTTGCCGTACACCATGATATCGCTTTCATAGTAGTCATAGGCCCGAACGACCATTCTTTCTTTTGGAACGATCTCCACGATCTCGGATTTGGCCCATCCCCATGCCGTAAACACCGCGTAGGCCCCATGCAGGATGTCTTCAGGTGCATTCTCTACCATGGGCTGTACGACTTTGTTCCATTCATCGGATGTAATGATACCGTAACCGGTATGATAACCGCATTCTTTGGCGGCATTTACCAGCAGCGCTTCCGCGGATTCCACCAGGTCTTCAGGGACATAGTTGACAATGCGCCTTGCAAAGCCGTTCCAGAAATCGGCTGGAAGTTGTTGAACAAATACACCAAAAGCCGGAATCATTCCCTCCTCATTGCCGACTACACTCACCTTGGACATTTCCTGGATGATCTTTTTTCTATCTATTGCCATCAGTTCTTCTCCTCGTCATCTGTATCGAAGCGTTTCGTCTTTCAGCGTGACCAAAAGTCTGTTCTTCCATGACGTTTATGAAAGGACGGCCTTGAAGCTTGAGACATCATCACCGCAGACCAGCCCTTTAGGTTGTTTGACCGTAAAAGTGCGGGGGCTTTTGCCGTTTATCAATGCGGCGACCGCGGCCACGAAGCCGCATGTAAAAAAGTTGACCGGCTTATCCCGGCTGCCCCACTTCTTGAGCCACCCTTCGTCCATGTGTGAATATTCCATGACCGCCGTCGTGGCGTATTTTCCGATCCCCGTAAAACGGATGAGACCCATTCCCACTGCCTGCCAGTACTGTTCCGCAATGGTGACCTTGTCGTCGATGGTGTCAATGCCGTGTCCCTTGTAATAACGGTCCAGAACTTCATAAAATGTATCTTCCGCTGCCTCTGTCAAAAGTCGGACACCCGCGAACTGCTCTGCGTCGTCCGCCAGTTGCGTATACAATGTGGCATAGTGATGGCAATGCAAAACGGTGCAGATGCCATTCATGTAGTGTCTGTTCCTGATGGGATCAAATTTGTGATCGATCTCAAATTCGGTCTTTTTTTCCACAGTCATGTCACTTCCTCCTCATGGAACTAAAGTTTTACAGCCTTTCCTGTGATTTCTTTCAGGGCCGATTCAAATTTCTGAATGTTTTCAGGACTATCGGGGGCCGCAGCCGCCTTGTCGGAGCTCATGCCCCCTTTCATGGCCAAACGCATGGTGGCTTTCATGCCGCCCGCTTCTTTGGCAATGCCAAATGCCTTTACCAGTCGATTTCCCATAGATTGCGTTTACCTCCTTTACTTCCTGATCGGTTAACAATATGGATCTTTTTCAATAAGATTTACAATTGATTAGGCTTTTGTCATGGGGTGATGGCTTTGACAAAATTATTGCTCAGAAACCATCCCCGTACCACCCCCTTTCTCACAGAATACCTCGAAGCTGAAGGAATCAAAAATCAAGATCCGAGGGAGCATTACTACTGTGACCTGTCTTCTTCGAATGGGGGCCGGCGGCGATTAATTGCTGTCTTCCCGCTCTTCCTCTTGACACCGGAAAATCACTTCTACCGCCAATATCTGAATGGGTCCTGTGCGACAATCTCCCCTCATCCGCCTTTGTATCCTTGTTTTCCGAGCGTTTGCTGATCAGCACCATCAGTTCCTTTAACGCCATTTTCATGTCTCTCGCGTGAGAAAAAATCTGTTCCGATGCGGATGCCGACTCTTCCGCGTTTGCAGCGTTCTGCTGAACGACTTTATCCATTTCGGCTACGGATAGATTGATCTGTTCGATCCCCTGGGATTGTTCACTGGAGGCCGCCGTAATTTCGGCGAGCAGTTCACTGACCTTTCCGGTGTTTTCATCAACCTTTGCGAATTCATCAATTGTCTTGAAAACCATTTCCATGGCCTCTTCAATTTTATGGCTGATATTTTCAATCTGGCCGGTTGTATTCCTGGCGGCATCCGCCGCTCTCAGGGCCAGGTTTCTCACCTCATCGGCCACCACCGCGAAACCGGCACCCGCCTCACCGGCCCTGGCGGCTTCAACCGCTGCGTTCAAAGCTAAGAGATTGGTCTGAAAGGCAATTTCGTCGATGGTCTTGACAATTTTTTGTGTTTCCTGGCTGGCCTCACTGACTTGGCCGATGGCGGCGGCCATTTCCTGCATGATATTGGAGCAGGACTCCGCAGCCGTTTTGGTTTCCCTGGAAAGACCATCCGCCTGGCTCACATTGGCGGCATTCTGTTTCGTCATGGAGGACATTTCCTCCAGAGACGATGACGTTTCCTCGATGGCTGCCGCCTGCTCGGTGGAACCCTCCGCAAGAGACTGGCTTGATGAAGAAACGTGCCGGGATTCAGAGGCCATTTGCTGTGCACTCTCGACCAGACCATCCATCATACGGCCCAGATTTTTTGTGATTGAACGGGGGATGATAGAGGCCAAAAAAATGACGAGACCCAAAGTCGCCAGAAACAGGATCACCAACCACTGTGTTGTTCTTCCCTCATCGGCCATGGCTTTTTCCGTGGTCGATTGAATCATTTTTACTCCGGGATCCGACGAAATATCATTATTGGATCCCAATTCATGGACAATAGACACCAGGGTGTCGGCCTGTTTGGACAATTGGGTGTATCCCAAAACAGCGACGCATGTTGTCGCAATCATCACCACCACAAAACTCCACCGTACTTTCTGATTGATCGTCATTTTCAATTTGGATCCTCCTTTTCCAGTCTGTTCCGCTATTAGGCCCTTATCGTAAAAAATCATGAGTTCGTCTGTATCGGCTTCAAGCAAAAACTAAGCCAAGAAATGTGAAAATATGTATTATCCTGAAATATCCAAGTGTTGTCGTAATGTTGCCGTTGTGAAATATTTAAATGGAAGGATTTTAAAGTGGTTAGGTTTTTGGGTGTCCGACAATTAATTGACGCCCGCATCCATATCCGCCGGGAAGAATATGGGCCGGTGCAACTTAACCGTTTGGGACGCTGAGTTTTAAAAAAATACTAAAGTAATCGGATGATCCGGCTGATAATAGAGTTATGGGCCCTGGATAACGGGCTCGAACTGTTCTAATGGAGGAATTTGAAATGACCATGAGGATGTTCGGTCTCTTATTAGTTTCCATTTCGATCTTTCTGGGATTTCCCGGCTGTAAGTATTTAGCGGAAAAGTCCCCCCCGCCAGCCATGTCCGAGGTTCCCGTACCCAGTGCCTATCCAATGAGCGGACAGCAGAAAATGCAGGCTGTTTACCACTGGAGAGTCCTTGCCCAGAATACGGCGGATACCATCCACGCAAATGTGACAAAAAATTTTCCTGAGTACCAGGAGCCCATATATGTCGCTCCCGCGGGTATTACGCCTTTTGACAAGGCATTTAATGATCTGCTCATCACAAGTTTAGTTGAGAAAGGATTAGTGGTTACACACAATTATCAAAATCCTTTGGTGCTTTCCTTTGATACGCAAATCATCGCCCACCGCAGGGCGTCAGATGTGGGGGCGGGCGGTTTAAAAACACTCTCGCCGCAAAATGAAGTGATGGTAACCCTGTCGCTGATGTACAAAGGATCCTATATGATGCGACATTCCTCCATTTACTACATCGATAATCCTGAATGGTGGCATTACGCTCAAAAAGCCCAGGTGCAGGATCCTGCCGTTGCGGTCTACACGCTGGTCGATAAATAAGGAGGTCAACATGAAAGTTCGATTCGGTGTCTTCATCGGTCGGATCGTTTTGCCGACTGCATTCTTTCTGCTTTGTTTGACGGTACCAAAACCGCTTCCGGCCAGTGGTTACCCTTCCGATATAGAGGGTATATCGCAAGTTGCGGGAGATATGTTGGAAAAAAACCGCCTCTTCTATCTGGACAGGACCTTGCCCATATTGTCCACTAGTTTTGTCAACCTGGATGATTTAAATGAAACCTCGGCCTTTGGCAGACTCATGGGCGTGAGCGTGGCCTCAAGATTCTCACAACACGGCTACCGGGTCGTAGAACTTCGGCTCGGCAAGGGGAGCGTGGTTATTCAGAGAAAAAACGGAGAGTTTGTGTTGTCAAGAGACACCGCCAGATTGGATGGTTCCCATGAAGCACAGGCGGTCATCGTGGGGACCTATTCCATCGACGACAACTGGGCTTACATTTCCGCCAGGCTGGTTGGTATTCGGGATAACACGGTTATCTCGGCTTACGATTTTTCCATGCGCATGGATGAAACCCTGAAAAAAATGGCCGGAAAAAGATCGGGTTACGTTATTGCAACAGGTGAAGCCGTTCAAGTTACCGACTTGGAGGAATCGAAAGGGGAAATTTCAAAATCCGAAAAGGACGGCAAAGATCCTATTTCCAACGGGTCCATATTGCTGGAATTGTCCAATCCACTGGCGGCAAAGATCATACAAACACAGCTATCACGCCTGGGTTACTATACATGGAAGATCGACGGTATTTGGAAGACACGTTCCCGCAAGGCCCTGGCTGCGTTTAAGAAGGAGAATAAGCTTCCCAGGACAACGCGCTGGGATCTGGAGACTCAGATTGCGCTTTTCAATCTTAAGCCCTGACGGAGGGGCGCCACCATGAAGGAAATAATATGGAAATGAACCTGTTTTCATCGGATGCCGTAATTCTGCTGAAGGCGGTGTTCACTTTAACGCTTCTAACGCTTGCTCAACGACCTCGAGGTTTTGCTTCACTTTTCCGATTTGTGATGAATTCGGATGGCTCAGGATCAGGTGGGCCAGAATGTCGCGGGAGACGGTCAACGCCTCCCGCTTGAGCGCCGGATCATCGGCCTTCTTGGATTTCAGAAATAAATTGGCTGCACGGTTCCTCTCCCGGTTGATCAGACCTCTGACGGCATGGTCTTTCAGACGGGATAGCTGCGCTTCATTGCTCCCGTGCCGGGAGTTTTCAATGGTTTCAAGTCGAATGATGGCCTCTTCGAATTTTTCTTCTTCGATCAGGTCCTTTGCTTCTTCCTCGATTTTCCGAGTATCCATGTCGTTGGAGTTTTCAGGCACTGGGGCGGTTTCTTTTTCGGCTCTGATGTGTTCCTTCGTTCTGAGGATGATTTCCCTTGCAGATCCGGCGCCGGCCTCCTTTTCAGCCTTCGACAACAGGCCAACGGCCCCTTCGTAATTCCTGCTCCGGACCAGTGAATCCACCTCTTTGAGGAGCGCGTTCAAATCCAGGTCGGTTTCATTTTGAGGGTTCGCGTTGTTTATGGGGGCTGCCTGTTGCATTGGTTTTACAAGGTTTTGTTGACGTTTTTCTGAAATTTGAATGGGAGGGTCGACAACAGCGACGGTTCCGGCAGTTTTTGCGAGGCCCTTTTTCCTGGGTGGCAAGCGAAATTCTCCGATATAGATGTCTTGATCTCTTTTTGAATGTACCACTCTATACGCTTTTTGCGAGAAATATTTCTCTTCAACCAAATACAATGAATTAAATAGCGCCTGGATTAGTTTTTCTCGATCTTCCAACGTCAAATCCCTTGACGAGGCCATTTGCAGCTGGCGATAGGTTTTCAGTATATGTTCAGCCGCCTTGTGATCTTCCCGGAACATCTCTTTTTCTTCTAGATCACTTTGAAGGGCTTGAATCCTCTGTGCCAGGATCGGCATGGGTGCCAGGATCATCTGGGGGGGAAGGGCCGCGGGGCGGCATGTGTCAGGTGGCGGGACGGCTTTTTGTGGCGGAAAACATGATGCGGCAAGAACCAAAATTGATGTCACCATGAGTAGTGATGCTGCTCTCGGTAGATGATTTATCAAAACAGTGAATAATGGGCCTTTTTTTTCCATGTTCATGCGCCTTTCGGTGTTTCCGATCCAAAGCGGCTTCGTCGAAAAAAACAGGGGTAGGGAGGAAAATTATCGTAAAAGCATTGACCGAGTGGTTTTGTCTTGAGGGAGTTCATAATCGTATCCTGTGATAACGGAGCTGTCTTCGGTTCGGACGACACGTGCGGATATGAAAAGAAAGTGTTCTGATACGGCATAAGTTCCAACCAGAACCCCTTGAGCCCCCTGATTGGTGCTGAGATTCATTAGATCACGGGAGAGCAGAAATTCACCTTTTCCCTTTTGGATAAAGATGGATCCCTGACGCAATTTGGTCTCGATGATCTTGAAACCCTGTTGGGCCAAACGGCTTGCAATCTGCTCCGAGATAACTCGGCCCAAGGTGGAGGATTGATCCAAATTATCGATGTTGACAAAGCTCGCGGCCAAAACGGGCATGTCCGGGGTGAAATCCCTGAAGTGCAGTCCCTTACCCAGATTGTCGGCAGCGCAATAGCTGGATTCAAGAATATTGGAATAGGGTTGAGGGTTGGGCAACCTGAAGGGGCCTTTTTTCTTAGCCTGTGAATCAGCTGATTGGGTTTGAACGCAACCCGAGACGGCCGTGACCGTGAGGCCAATCAGGAAAAGGAGCTGCAACGCCTTGCCGAACGGATTCGATTTGCAAACTGGTGACGGGATTTTGGGGGTAAGCCTGAAGTTTCTATTCTTGTAGGTCCTGCTCATGGTGTTCATCCTCTGTCAATCCGGTGGGTGGGCCGGTCTTAATAACGGAAATAGAAGTGTTTATTCCCCTAAATCCGGTGTGTTTGAAGGGGCCTCTTCCGGGAGGTCAATTATCATATTGCAGAATTTCCGAGCGTTTCGTTTCATCAAGAGTTCAGTCGTCGGCGCAGGGGCGCCCTTGCCTCGTGCAAATATGTAGTCCTTGAAAAGTGCGGGCATGGCGGTTTCCGTAGCCCTGGCATACCAAAGAGTTGAAGGCCTTCCGCCTTTAACTTTGACGATACGGATTTCTTCTGTGATTTCGCTGGGTTCCAGGTCGCTTCCGGGAAAATAATAGAGCAAATCCCCGACGATCAATAGATCGTACCGTTGGCTACGGGCGGCATTGATCAGGTTGCCCATGGTCATATTCAAGATGTCCGGCTGTAAAATAACCGCTTCAAATACCCCCATTTGTTGCAATTCCTGGCACAGGAAACGGGCGGCTATCTTCCCCTGTCCAGGTGCATAGACCGGTTCCTTGAATGAGAACACGCCGACTCTTGCACCGGAATAGACATTTCTTGGGGGGGTTGAAAAAATACTTTCGGGAAGTTCCACGGGCGGAAGCGATACGGATCGCTGATAGGAACATCCTGGAGCAAAAAACAGGGTTATGGTCGTCAGAAATGATAAAAGAATTTGTCTGATGTTCATGGGAAGAATCCTTAAGTGAGGCTTTTTGATTTCGGTTCAACAATTGTGAGCCGTTAACAGCCATTCTTAAGAAATCACATTCAAATTGTATGCCAACTTTGAAGGGGCCTTTGAGTCTTTATGCGAACTATTCTTGCCCCCCTTATCCGCCAATGCCCGAAAGACCCGAAATTTCATTTTTCAGAACATTTTTTTGTATAAATCTTTGGCTGGGATTGCGGCTTTCCCACATTATTGCAGAGGGATCAATTTTTTGAGGGGCTTGATGGCGAGGGTGGTATTAATTTTGCAAGAATGTTTCTTGCGTTCACGATGCGGACGTCGCCATCGGCATTATTGCCTATTAAATGTCAAATACTTGAACGATAGAGGAGGTAAGGCAGAAAAATGGAAAAATCATCGGAAATAATTGGGCAGGCAGTCAAATCCTTGACGGATAAGGAGGGAAAATATCTCACATTCACTCTGGCGGAAGAGGAGTATGGTATCGGCATCCTCAAGATTAAGGAAATCATCGGTATGATGCCGATTACTTCCGTACCCAGAACACCGGAATTCGTTAAAGGCGTGATCAACTTGCGCGGCAAAGTGATTCCGGTTATTGATTTAAGGTTGCGATTCGGAATGGAAGAACTTGAATATAACGAGCGGACCTGTATCATCGTGGTGGAAATTGAGGGCCAAGCAGGGATTATATCGATCGGAATTGTTGTTGATGCGGTATCAGAAGTGCTGAACATCAAAAACGAAGATATTGAGGATACGCCGGCTTTTGGTGCAAGATTAGATACCCAATACATTCTGGGTATGGCCAAGATGGAAGGCGGCGTAAAAATCCTGCTTGATATTGACCAAGTTCTGAATACTGAGGAATTGTCGGCTTTGGAGATGGCGTAATGACAATGAATACCGCATTCAAAGATCTCAAAATCCTTTTGGTTGAAGATGCCGCGGTCATGCGGAAGATTGAACTGAAGGCTCTTAAAACCAATGGGTTTGATGATGTTCTGGAAGCTGGAGATGGAGACGAGGCGATTGAGAAACTCGAAACAATACACGGTATTGATCTCATCATCAGTGACTGGAATATGCCCAACAAAGACGGTTATGAACTCCTGTTGTGGGTACGGGCCCATGGGAAACTTGCAAAGGTCCCTTTCATTATGGCAACGGGCCAAGGCGATATGAAACAGGAGAAGAAGGCCATAGATGCCGGTGTGGACGGCTTTATCGCCAAACCCTTTAACGCGGACGAACTGAAAAAGAAGATTGAGTCGGTATTCAGCTCGGAGAAAGAGGGTGAGGCCGATCTTGAAGCGGTAAAAAAGCCCAGGAAAAGTAAATCGGGGAAAGTCAACTTGCGGGTTGCTCACATCCAGATAACGGATCATTTGGTTTTGGGAGTTTTAAAACATATGATTCAAAACGGTCAGCTGACGCCCCGCCATTTTGAACTGGAGACCCTGTGCATGCCCGGATGGAACCATGTTCAGGAGGCCCTGGCTAAAGGAAGCGTTGACGCGGCCTGCGTTCTTGCGCCCATCGCCATGGACCTTTTCAGCTTCGGCGTTCCCATCAAACTCGTTTTGCTGGTCCACAAAGGCGGCAGCATATGCGTCCGGAGTACCGAAGGCAATTATGGGATGCCATATCAGGACTTTTTTAAGAAAAAGACCTTTTTGATTCCACACAAGATGTCGGTTCACCACATGCTGGCCCACATGTTTTTCAGCCGTATCGGCATTAAACCGGGGATGGAGAGAGAAAAGGCCATTGATTTGAATTTTGAGATCGTTGCGCCCATCAAGATGCCCGAATTCCTTCGAAGCAACCCGGATGCCTGTGGGTTCATGGTAGCTGAACCATTGGGTACCAAAGCCATTGCCTCGGGTATTGCATCACTGCAATTCCTCTCCGGCCAAATGTGGGAAAACCATCCCTGCTGTGTATTGGCCATGAGAGACGATTTTTCTCTTCCTTATTCCGATGCGGTTTATGAATTTACGGAGATGATGGTTCAGGCCGGTGATTTTATCGAAAAGCATCCTGAAACAGCCGCTGAAATTGCTGTTTCCTTTTTGGACCCGCAAAAAATCTTAGGCTTGAAAGTACCCGTCATCAAAAACGTGCTCAAAGAAGAACAGGGAATAAAGACGGGGGATTTGTTTCCATCCCTTGAAGCGCTTGATACAATGCAGCGATATATGTTCGAGGAGATGGGTATCGGTACCTTGATAGACCTTGAAAAATTCGTGGATTTGAGATTCGCGGAAGCGGCCTGTAAAGGCAAGGCAAGGAACGCTTACCCATCCATTTTACACGGCACGGTCGACGAAGTCGTGTCTCTCCTGCATCGTTCCGCGGAGAGCAGCCGGAAGACGGACAAAACCATGTTGAGCATGGAGGGGAAGTATCTGCTTTTCTCCCTTGATGAACAGGAATTCGGCATCGATATTTCACAGGTTAGGGAAATCATCGGGATGATGCCCATTCGCACCCTTCCGGAGTCCGAGCCCTTTTTTAAAGGCGTAATCAACCTCAGGGACAAAGTTATTCCGGTAATGGATCTCAGATTAAGATTTGGGATGGAAGCCAGGGAATACGAAGATCGGACCTGCATTATTATACTGGATCATTCTTTACAGGGTAACGCCGCACAAGTGGGAATTGCCGTAGATGCAGTAAAAGAAGTGGCCGATATTAAAACTCGGGAAATTGAGGACGTACCGTCTTTTGGAGCAAATGTCGATACGGGCTATATCCTGGCAATGACCAGAACGGAAGGGGCCGTTAAAATTCTCTTGGATGTGGAGCAATTGCTTGAATCCGTAGTCTAGGCGCCCGGCAAAAAAAATCACACAATCTTTGTAGAAGCTCGATGATTGCAATTTTCGCCGGCCGCCAAAATCGGGCAAATTGGCCCAAATGGGGTGCCGGTCTAAATTGCATGACCGCCGGCAACGGCTCTCAGCCCGTCTCTCCCCTGAGTTTGCCTTCATTCAGCCTGCCGATCGTAACACTAAGCGTTTCTCCGCTGCCGCCTGCCAGGCGAAACCAATTCCTGATTTCCGGTTCGAGAGATTCCTCTCCCACGCCCTTTTTTATCCTGCCGGAAATCTGATGGTCCATATTGCCTGAATTGATATACGTCCAATGGTTTGCCCGTCTGGAAACGATACCTGTGTGGCCCCGGCTCGAGGTTGAAAACGAAAGAATCTGACCTTCCTTGAGCAAGGGTTTAATTTCCTTATAAAGCGCCGAAGCTTCCGCCCCTGAACGCTGGATTTTTGAAATGGATTTAGTGTAGACCAATGAGCCTGTGGTTTCGATGAGGCCTTCGCCGGAAAGATAATAGTTTTCCGGAAGGTTTTTTTCCATGGCCTTTCTGATAAGGCGGCTGCCAAGGCCGTCTGGGCCGCGATATTGAATGCCCATTTCTTCCAGCCCATGTACCAGGAGTTCAAAGCAGTTGATTTTACGGTAAGATGTTCCGATATAGGGTTTTACGGCGCTGACCAGTTTGCTAGAGAAGGGATCCGATTCCGGTTCTTGTGCTTTCAGAACTGAGTGAGCCGGTGGGGCCATAAGTGGGTTTGTCGCATGGGGTGGTGCTTGCCCGCCCCATGTGATCTCCCGGGTGGTGGTGTTCAGGTAGACCGGAGTGTCTTTGGGTATGGTGTTAAAGTGTTTTGATCGGTTCAAGCCGTAGGAGAGGATGTTCCAGCAGTCCTTACCATACGCGGGATGCTGGATAAGAAGATGGGAAACCGTCGGCGTCATTCTGGAGAGAGTTCCCAGATAAACCTGATGATCGTTTTTTGTCTCCTCCGCCGGCTTTGATCCATCCGGCGTGACTTGGGGAATGTCTTTAAGCTCACTTTTCCACGTAATTTCATGGCTTTTCAGATCTACATATACCGATGTGCCTTCCCCTATGCTTCTGAAGGGTTTGTTTCGATTGATGGGAGAGCGGATGATTTTCCAACAATCCTTTCCATAGACAGGGTGTTTGATCAGAAGGTCTGAAACAGATGGGTTTTGTTCAGAGAGGTTACCGATGGGCACCCGGTCGATATCCCCGGTCTCCCGGTTTTTACCTGGCGTTGCTTTTGAGACGGCATTTATTGAATCAAGGGTTTTATGCCTCATGGATTTTTTCAGGATTGTTGAGAAGGGATCACCGTATAAATTGGGCCTTGCCGTGACTCCCTGCTTGACCGTTTCCAAGTTCCCCAAAATGGTGTTTGCATACATTGTAATTCCTTCGACAGTAGCGTTTTTTTTCGATGGTGGTTATGGCAGTTTAGCATGCAAGTAATAGGCCATTTTTGCGTGAAAGGGTTTGGCCCCCTGCCAAAAACAAAAAGGGGTTTTTCTCGTGACTTGAACACAATAGGCTGTAAGCCGCAATTTCCATTGACAAAATAGATAACACTCGTCATAATTACGTTGCTTCCGGGCGGATTTTTGTCGCGTATAATTTAAAAGCTGAGCCCTTTCAGGGTGTATGCACAAGGGAATTCTTGATATCAATGGCAGAGACCGAATTTATCCAGGACAGTGCGGCTATACTCCAATTGCTGGAGGAACTTAAGAATCAGCGACTCCCTGTTCAAGTGGCATTACTGAATGGAACTTTCGACGGTATGACCCATGTTAATGGGATTCGCAAGCGGCGGGGGATGGTATTCTTTCGAACCGAGTCCATCCGATCTCTTGCCACTGCGATTGGTGGGGAAAAAGAGTGGCAGAGCCGGTTTTCTTTTTTTGGAAAGGACAATATTGAATATGTCTTTCGAACAATCGGCTGGAAAGTCGACAGTGACGGTATCTGGCACAGATTCCCGGAGATTGTCGAAAGACGGCAGAGACGGAAATATTTTAGACTGGAACTTCCCCTCCAAACGAATCTGTTTTTGGTCGTAGGTTCGGGTCAGTATAAAATGACGGCCATTGACGTTAGTATCGGAGGTGTTTTTGGTGAACTCATGGATTTTGACGGGGCAACACACAAGGGCCCGCCATGGAGCGTTGGAGATCGGGTTGAAGATCTCGCGCTGGAAGTCGATTATGATGGTAAATCCACCCGCATAAGCATTCAGGCGGGGATTCTGAGAAGGTTGGATTCGGAATCATCAAACAAGAAATCCGCGTATGCTTTTGAGTTTGTGGAAATGGCAAAATCAGAGGAAACCGCTCTGGTGGATTTGGTGTATGACTTACAACGAAAGATACTAAAGGAGAGAATTAGGATAAATGCCTGAAATCATAATTCGCTTAGAAGTGGACAGATCCCTGTTACGAAGTGCTTGGCAATTCATGTCAAATTGTTGACGCCGCCTTTCTTCATCTAAAATCCCAAGTTCTAAACCCTTAAGTCAATCAGGCTGGTATTTTCAGTCAACAGGTGTTCAACTTCAAAATCTTCAACTTTTCGCTCCGAAACGAGAACGTCTATTAGGACGCGGCTGAAATGTTCAGCCAGTGCGTTTTTAATCGAATTCGTGTGGGCATGGATGATGTTCTCGATTTTATGATCGCTCAGATAGAAGGTTATTTTTAATTGTTTCTTTAGTAGAAAGAAATCCGTTCTGATGGCACCGACATTCTCCATTTGAAGGAGAAGCGACATTTTGAATCCTTCATCGGTGCCGTTTTTTCTTTTTTTTGAATAGAAGATCTTGAGTTTTCCTTTCCCCGTTTCTTCCGGCAGGGGAAGCGCAAAAGTAATAATCTGTCCAGTTTCTGTTTTTTGCCCCTTCTTTTCCCCACCTTCCGCTAGTCCCCGGTTTTCAACTTCCGTGCGAATATGTGACAGCGATTTTTTGATGTCTTCAAGTTCTTTAGGGTCGAACGGGTTGTCCGATGCCGCCCGATGTTTGAAGAATTCCTCCAGTCTTTTCAATTGCTGTATCATGCCTTCATTGAGGATATTGGGGCGTGTTGCTTCATCTATGGTCGGACTTTCGGAGGTTTTCCTTGAAGATGCAATTTCAGATGCGTCAAGCACTTTTAGAATGGAATGATGGATTTTTTCGTCCACGTTTGGCCCCACGATTTCCAGAAAGCGGTGTAGTTTCGGGGCCATCTTTGAGAGGGTCGAGTTCATGTTTCCTGTGTTTCGCATGTC
The DNA here is from genome assembly GCA_963663335.2 of Desulfatiglandales bacterium. Classification (GTDB taxonomy): domain Bacteria; phylum Desulfobacterota; class DSM-4660; order Desulfatiglandales; family Desulfatiglandaceae; genus NaphS2. Next base: position 127,828 of record CAXXLN010000004.1, read on the forward strand.
CATATGATGGGCCAATCGAGGATCGGTGTATACGGTTTCAGGGCTGACTTTTTGGCCTTGCTGTATTTCTAAGGATTTGGCCTGCTGGAAGCCGATATTTTCCAGCATTTGGTTGATCAGAGGTTTGATATTTCGTAGATTTTCGGTGCTCCCTTTTTGAGGTGAAAGGTCGCTTTCATTAACAAAATGCTTAAGAATCAATAAACAAGGTTTTAAATCACTTTTGACGATGTTTCTGATTTTGGAATTCTGATGCAGTTCTCTGGTTGATATTTCCGGGTGTGAGAGATGAAGGTTTCGAATTTCATTTGCCAATTTTTTCTCAAAAAAAATGCCGGAATTTTCAATATAGGATCGCAGTCGAGAGCTCACATGGGAGACGGTTTTTCCCATATCCAGATGTTGAAAATGAGAAAAAAGTTGTTGGAGGGCGGTTGTGATTTTCCGGGGTAATGGTTTTGACATAAACATTCGCCCTTCAGGGTCGATGACTTTTCTTATCTCGGATTGCAGCTTATCAATAGCGTTTTCCACCGGGAAAGTTGAAAGGGGAATGGTTTTGCCGGCATGGGGAGGAGCGGTTGGTTTTTGATCAACCAGCCTCAGCTTGATTCGGGGTTGAGTTTCGGTAACGGAAACTTCTATTTTTTCTCCTTCCTTAACGGGAAATGTCACACGGACCCAAGTCTTTGTTCGATTGAAGTCAAACAGCGCCAATCCATCGTCCTTGACTTTCAACACTCGGCCCGTAAGTATATCGCCGAGGCGGATTTTGTCCGGAACTGTCGATGAAGATACATATTTCGACTGGAGGCTTAATTTTAAGCTGGAGAAAATGTTCATTTTTTAACTTTAGTGTGGGGCCATTTGAGCCGATACTGTATATAGAAGAAGATAGGAAGCAGGATTTGGGCCATGAGTGTCGAGATGTATGAGCTAATCGATCTCCTTTTCTGAAACGACCCGATTCTTTCCGGTTCCTTTGGCCACATAAAGTGCTTTGTCGGCCCGCTCGATTACCATGGCCGGAGTGTCGCCTTTTCTGAATACGCTGACCCCGATGCTGACGGTAATTCGAAGGGTAATTCCGGTATCCGTGTTTTCGTATTTGTGTTTGTAATGGGTGGCTGCGATGCTTTTCTTTATCTGCCGCCCCCTTTTGACGCCGTTTCTTAATGAGGATGATGGAAGGATTACAGCAAATTCTTCTCCGCCGTATCGGCCAATGAAATCGTTTGATCGAGTGGTTTCTCGGCATTTTCCTGCGATTTGAACAAGAATCGTGTCGCCGGTCTGATGACCATATGTGTCATTGATTTTCTTGAAATCATCAATGTCGAGCAATAACAATGCAAATGACCCATTTCCCAAAATACTTCTAGTGGAAAGGTCGGCTATATATTGGTCAAAGGCCTTGCGGTTGGATAGGCCCGTCAAAGAATCCGTCAACGCTTCTTGCTTCGCCATTTTGAGCTCACGGCTGAGCAAGTTGATTTCCTGTCCCAGCGCTTCCATACGTTTTTCTTCCATCGCCTGTTTGTTGATGACATCACGGCGCAGTTGCTCTATTTCTTGCTCAAGTGCGCTACGAATTTTGCGAAGGTCATCCAGGTGAGTGATCCGTTCTATTTTTTCGCTGTGTCTGTTGACACTTTGGTTAAATTGGCGGTTTTCATCATTCTGCGCGGCCAGGGCCTTGGACATGATATCGATGATTTCCCTTAATTCTCTATCGCGATCTTTAATATATCTCATTTGTTCGTTTATGAAGCCCAAAATGATCTCTTTGGATTGCTGGAAAAGGGTGATAATCGGTTTTTCTATTTCATGATCTTCATCAAATTTCTTGCGGAGGAGATCTATCTGCCTTTTAAAGCCATCGGTATTGATTTCACTATGATCTATTGCGAATCCTTTGAGAAGCTGAAGCATGGTTTGAAGCGCGTTGAGATAGAATTTCCGCTTGATGCTGCTTTGCTGGAGTTTCGTGTGCAATTTCTGAATGGCGGTTTTATCCTTGGATTTTCGAAAAAAAAGGCTCATCTGTTCCTCCAGGGGATGTTATGTTTTGGATTTGAATCTCCAAATCACATTTACCACAATTATACTTTTTGTAGAACCCTAAAAAGAATGAAAATCCCATGTTTTCCGCTCTAATAGCAGGCTTCAAAAGGATGTTCGAATTTAAAAAAGCGGAAAACCCCGATCATTATTTAATTGATTCATTCGTTCTGAATTGAGATGACTTGCAAAAAAGCACCGTCTTGATTAGATTAGTCTCAAACGCTTTGGATGGGAAAGGGGCCTGGGAATTTTTCCGGGGATGAGCTGGAAGGCAGGCCAAGACTCATAATGGTTTTTTCTCTTTGCTCTCGATCAAAAGGAAATATTTTGCGGCAAACCAAATGAGAGATCCTATAAAAGAAATAAAGCGAAAAAGAATGGTAGACATCTCCCGGGAGATCCAAAACTACAGGGCCTACGATGTCTACATTTTTGATCCAAGATCTTATAACTTTGTCCTTTACAAGCCGAAAGGTAAAACCATCAGCAGTCTTCGCCTCATAAACGGGAGCCTGCCTGAAGAACTCTATGTTTCGGTGCCCGACAAGACCCACTACATAACCTCAAAGCAAAAGAGCTACAACACAAGGCTGAAATATGTTTTGAAAAAGAATCCCCTTGAGTCGAAAAAGCTTTTGTCGCACATACTGGATATTTCGGCTTCAACCCCTGAACCTGAGGTTTTCAACCAGATGAAGGAGACCATCGATCTGGTTTTGGATGAGTATCTCGCGGATTCAAATGTGGTGAAACGGTTGATTGAGGTGACGACGAAGGATTTTTCCACTTCTGTTCACTCTGTAAATGTTATGCTGTATTGTTTGCGGTATGCGCGTCAATGCAATTTTGCTTATAAGGATTTGAAACTTTTTGGCCTTATGGGGCTGCTGCATGATGTTGGTAAAGTCCGACTGCCTAATGAGATTCTGACGGCGCCACGAAAGTTAACCGAACAAGAGTATGAAGAAATCAAGAAGCACCCTCTTCATGGCTGGGAGATTTTGAGACAGAGTAAGTTGAACTCTAAAATTCAGATTGCGGCCCTTGAACATCACGAAAGACCCGATGGTTCAGGTTATCCTAACGGTCTGACGTCAAAAAAGATCTCTCCTGTATCAAAGGCTTTGGCCATGGCGGATGTTTATGAGGCGCTAACCAATTGGCGTCCCTACAAATCACCGGTTCCGCCGCTAAAAGCCCTGGACATTATCAAGAAAGATGTTTTACAGCAAAAAATGGATGAAAAGACATTCATCATTTTTGCAAAAAGCCTCGTGGGAGACAAATAGACGATTGAATTCCGGGAGATGTGATGGGCGGGTTGGTCAGGTGGCAATCAAGGCCGCATTTTCTTCCGAGCTATCATTTGATTGTGTGTGAGGTGTCGCTTGACCATAAACTCCAACTCTTTCACGCGAAGTATTTTGTGCCGCACAAAATATTCTCCGAGGGGGTACTTGAGGTTCCGCTGTTTTCCCAAAAGGGCCATTAATTCAAATCGGTTTAAATAGCCAAGAATAACAGCCCGTTCGCCGAATTTTTCGTTCAGACCTTTCCATTTCAGTATCCTCTGAACATCCTCTACGCTGAGCATTTTCCACTCAAGGGCAATCTCCCCAATGCGTGGGCGCTGTTTCCTTTGCCAGACGATGGCGTCAATCAGTGTTTGCCATGAAATCAGGCCTGAATAATATAGGAATTGCCCAATTAGCAGTTTCCGTTTGGGAATATTCTTGGTGCTGATCGGGTAGGAAAAATCTTCTTTTCGTTTGGTTGTTTTTTGGCCATGGGCTGTTTCTTTTCTACGATTTTCCAACTGGAAAAGCGTATTGCCTCCAATCAGAGGTCGCAGTTTATGATACGCCAGGGTTGCTTCGATAAAACGATCATTTGTGTGTTGTTCGCTTTTTTCAACAGCGCTTGAACGATCGGGATGGGTTTCGAGTGCTTTTTTCCGATATGCGGATCTAAGTCCCTCGGGTTGAAGATATTTCAGAAAGTCAACGGAAACTACGACTTCCGGACCGAAAAGAACTCTACATGCTTCGGATAGTTCAAACATGGATATCATATTCAAGTCTTTCACCTCAGGCGCATATTTTCGGCATTATAGGAAGCATGTTGTGTTATTGTCAAGATGAAATCAATATCTTGTGTTTACAACCGTTTACCGTCGTTGCTCTTTTCTGTATCAGCCATGTTCTTTTTCTTGGATCTTGCCACTTCGTCCAGGATTTCTGAAAAATGTTTACGCTTCATCCTTGCGACCTTTCCGGATGCGAAAGACCTATGCAATTTGCTGTTGTACTGTCTTGATGGCTCCCGGGGCATCTTTCCGGTGGTCATTCTTGAAAAGATCATTTCGCGGTAATATTCTTTATAATGGGCGTTCGTTGTCAGCGAATTGAGGAAGGAAAATGGGAATCCAAGAATTTTTCGCAGGAAACGGCAGGCTTTGTGCTCCATATGATGCACGCGCTTTTTAGGCGCCGCTTTTTCAGTATCAGAATGGATTGGGCAGTCCTTTGCCCAAAACTTCTGGATTTCGCTGTATGCGAGGTTGATTTCTTTCAGCTTTTCAGTGGCTTTGGCGCGAAGCCTGAGATTGCCGGCAAAACGGTCGGGATGCCAGACTCTGACCATATCCTTATAGGCCTTTCTGACGTCATCAATGGAGGCGCCGGTTTTCAGATCGAGGGTCTTATAGCTTTTTGTAATGCTCATGTGTTTCTTCAGCCTGTCCCAATACAACGGAACTTTTCGACGGACACTATGCTAGCTTTTTATTGATATCGTATATGAAAACAAGAACTTCCGCTACGGCACGGTACAACTCCTCGGGGATTTCGATGTTAAGGTCAAGCGCCTCCAATGCCTCAACCAGATCCCTGTCCGGATAGATTGGTAAGCCGTTCTTCTTGGCAATTGAAACAATTTGATCGGCAATAAGACCTCTTCCCTTAGCCAGAACGGTCGGTGCATCGTCAACCTTTTTGTCGTATTTCAGGGCAACAGCTTTTTTGAGATCTTTCATTTGATCAACTTATTTCTTGATGACAAAATCCTGCCAGATTTTCAGCGGCGCCGGCAAAACCGCACCCTCTACTTCAATTAAATGGGTTTGATCCAGCCATGCGTCCCCATCTATCGTTTCGTCTACTTGTTCTAAAAGTCCCGCTGTTTCCATGTGATTGACGGTCTCAATGATCTTAATGTCATCCTCCAGCCGTTGGTGCAGGAAATTGAGTTTTGCTCGACTGGCCTTCAGTTTTTCAATTCTACCGTCAAGTTTTGTACGATAAACCTGAATCTGAGCCAGGAGCAAAAGGTTATGCTTAATTCGGGCTGATTGAACGGCGTTGGTAAATGAAACGATTTTCGCCTGTTTTTGTATTGCAAAGATTTCCTGTCTCAATTCATCCATGCGATGGTTTAGATACTCGAAAATTTCCGATGCCAAAAGCAGTTTTTTCGCTGCTTTTTCCTGCATATCCAGAAGTTGACCCATTTTCTGAGACAGCAGCTCCGTTTTCGGTTCGGTTGCCAATAGCGCATCGGCCCAAAGGCACAAAATTAAAAGAAGCGGCAGTCCCCAGTGTACAGGTTTTGAAATGCCGAAAAAAAGAGGTTTTTGAAAGAGAGGCATCATTTCGTTCTGGTTGCTTTTTTATAATTGTTGGGCAAATAAATTGTTTTCCCTGAATGTTCTCGGTTTTCTAAATGGTTAATGGCTTCAGTGGGTGCTTCCACAAGACCTACCATTTCCAGCTCCATGCCTTCCCAATTAGATAGTTCCCGAGCAGCCTCTTCAGAGATAAATTTAAGGCCGTTCAGGGAGAGCCTCTTTCCCGGCCATTTAGACAGGCTTCGGGCTGTTTCCGGGGAAATTTTTTTGATTCCGTTCAAGCAAAGCCAGTTGCCTTCCCATCGGGCCAGCCTCTCAGCCGTCGAAGACTGGAGAGACGCTAAGCTGCTGAGGTCAAGCACTTTTCCTGTCCATTCGCTCAGAGCACTTGCCCCTTCCGGCGTAAGCCGTGTCAATTCCCGCTTTCGAGACAGTTTTCCTTCCAGAATTTCCTCAAGAATCTTCCCGTTGATTTGCGCTTGGGGATGGTTATTTTGGGGGACGGTGTTGTCGACCATGGGCTTTTTTCCTGCGTTTTGCAAAACTTCTTCCCAAATTTTCTCCAAATTCGGAGATGGTAGCTCATCGGTTTGGACGGCCAAGCGGTTAAGTCGATCCCGATGTTTCTGTAAGGTCTGATCAATCTTTTTTGTCAGGGCTTCCAAGTCAATCCCTTTGGCGATATATTGCATCTTCAGCTGAATGGCAGCCAGGCGCTCAAGATATAGAAGTTCCTCACCTGCGAAATGAAGCTGCTCAATGGGCATATTCAGATTGCTGATATAGATTTTTCGCCGGTGGATGGTGCGAAGTCCATATTCTATGGGTTTGACCTTGATAGCCTGCGCAAAAGTATTCACTTTGGCTCTTCGTTTTTCGTCAAGAATCGTTTCTGCAACCGCATTGATTCGTTCCCTGTAGGTCTGTTGAAGATGGCCTATCTCTGTCTGCTTTTTGAGCAATTCTCTTCTTAGCGCGGCGGCCTCCGGCAATTCTCGATGAATTACCTGGTTAGCCGGTTCTCCTACAGGAAGACTGCTCTGTGATGGACTTTTCCCACCTTTTTGTGCCTGAAGGGGCATATCAACGCCTGTACCTTCCTTCGTTTGGAATTTTTTCTGGATCTCCTGTTTGAAAGTGGCCACGGAAAATTTGTCTTTCCCTTCCGTTACGGGTTGCCGTTTCAATATTCTTAAAGCATCGGGCAGCGGAAATGGGGGATCTTTAATAAAGAAGCACCACCAGAGCGTAAATGAGAATGTCGCAATGACGGCAGCGAGAATTCCCACAACAACCCATCGTTTACGTCTATTGTGGCCGGTATCCTCCAAAAGTTGCTCATCATCCCAGTCCAGGTCAGGGTCATGAGTCAGGTCAAACTCTTCTGTTTCCTCTTCTGAAAGACCTGTAAATGAGTTGGCTTCCCCGGAACGGTGTTCTACCGGCTTTTCGTCATCTGACTTAACCGAATCCGTAGTCGAGGGAGATGTTTCTTCCAGATCTTCGAATACGATCTCATCCAACTCTGACGGTTGAGGGGCAGCTTCTTCTTTGTTGCTGCTTTCCACTTTTTCATCCATCTATTTTGCCTGGGCTATTCAACCACAAGGTCGGAAAAATAGACATTTTTAACGGACTCTTTCCCAAGAAGGCCATCCACCGCAGTGGCGATTTCGACTCGCAATCGTTCTTTTCCCCCAGTGGTGTTGATTTCCAGATATTTTTTTGAAGATAAAACCGTAAGAATTTTATCTCTTACGGGAAAGACCAATTTGTCCATTTTTTGAAGTAGTTCCGGGTTTCCGAGCTCCAGGGTGATTTTCGCTCTCAAAAAACGGTTTCCTGCCGGATCCGCTAGATTTACGATAAAGGGTTCCAGGCTGAATACCGGCCCAACGGTCAATTGAGCCGACTGTTCATCTTGCGTCTTTTCTTCGCTGGTGTCCGTTTTTGTATTTTCGGGAGCCGGCAACTTTTTCCAAAGGATGAAGAATCCCGCGCCGGCCAAAACCATGAACAACAAAAATCCGGCGATAACGATTATGATAAGTGTTTTAGATCCGCCTCCCCCGCCCGCTTTCTTGGTGTCTTTTGCCTTGTCTTCCGGTTCATCAGCCATCACTTTCTCCTTATTTTCTAGGTCTTGTTTTTTTTACCTTAAGGCTTGATGCGCATAACGAGAGGCGCGACACCGTCCTTCACCAGGGAGAGCTTTTGAGCCAGCCCGTAAGAAATGTCCAGATCGCGACCCTCAATAAATGGACCTCTGTCCGTGACCACCGCTTCCACTTTCTGTCCTGTCGCTGGATTTTCAAGTTCAAGTTTGGTTCCAAAGGGGAGATCCCGATGGGCGACTGTATTCGAATGCATATTATAAATGACGCCGTTGGCCATAGGCTGATCGTGGTATGGCTCACCGTACCAACTGGCAACTACCGTCTGTTCTTCAGGGTAGGACGGAACGGGAACACGGAGTTTCTGCCCGGGTTGAAGGCTCTTCGGATCTTCAATGCCGTTTGCTTCAATGAGGTCATTTACTTTGACGTGAAATTTCCGGGTTGCCAAGGCCCACAGGGTATCGCCGCTTTTGACCGTATATTCTTTCCATTCTCGCGAATCTTTTTCGGTGGTCTTCTCCGGTGAGGTGGCTGTGATGGCCTTCTCCGATGAGGTAGCTGTGATGGCCTTCTGGTATTGTTCAAGGGCGGCATCAAATGAGTTTTTGGTGTCTATGACCGCACCTTGCTTTAAGAACCAATTTCCTGTTTTTGAAGAACGACCCACTGCATCGGGGTTGGCTCGTCTAAGTTCCGCCCAGGACACTTTCAGCAAATCAGTTACTTTTGAAATGGTGTCTCCCTTTTCCACCATATAAGACATGCTTTTACCTCCACTGAAGTATTCTTTTTATTTCTTTGGGATGAAACCGTCAAAATCCTGGCTATAATTTCGCCATGAAAATCCAACATCGTGATGGTCGTGGTTTCGGCTCTGCCCGGCTCATCTTTGTTGAAGGGCTCCGGAATCTTCACGGCAAAAGCCTTAGTATAAAAAAAATCCTTTAATTTCAAATTTATATGTCTATTTTGAAATCTTTATGCTCAGGATTTGAACTGTTACAAAAGATGTTCCGAGTTGTGTGCCGTTCGGATTTCAACGTTTCATCATGTTCGGGTGAAACAGTATTGAAATGGCAAGCATGCAAAGAATGCACCAAATATGGCGGGCCGATAAAAAGCGGGATGATTTGGCGTTGGGGTGGTTCAGAGATGGTTTCGCCGAATTTTCAGATAAGACGAAGCCGCTTTCGGGAAAGCTTCCAGGCTTCGTCTTATCGATCGGTCACCAGAGTTAACGGAATCAGCGTAATCGATTTTCGGAATTAGATCGAAGTGCTTAATGGCACATAGCCTGGTGGTACCATGTTGACCAATTTCCCATCGCTGTCATACTTCTCCACAACAACCTCTTTGTCCTTGATGACCGTATCCGTTCTGGTTCTAGTGTCCTTGGTCATTTTGGATTTCGTCGAATTGTCAGCATTTTCGACCTGACGATTTTCTCGTGCCTTATCATTCTCCCTCACCATCTGAACCTGGTCGCTCAGGGTGTTGATATGGCTGGTCTGCTGGTCATTGAGGCGCAGACTGCTCGCAGTTGTTTCTATCATGGTGACCTCCTTGTCTGATCCGGGTTATTAATAAATGTCCTTCAAGTTTCCTATCGGCAGGTTTTGAATAAAACTTTAGAAAAAAATGACGGAAAAATTGATTTTGAGGAAATTTTTTGAAAAAAGCGGATTGTTCAGAGATTTAAAAGGCGAAGACGTTCACTTATTAGGTCCCTGGCGTATAACTTTGTTCAGTCTCCCTGGGTTTCTGTTTGATCAACGTAATTTCAACTCTTCGGTTTGCCTGTTTGTTTTCAGGGGTTGAGTTCGGGTGTATGGGGCGATATTCTGCGTAGCCCTGAATGGAAAGACGACGGGGGGCAACACCGTTTTCGCAGAGAAATCTGGCCACGGAAATGGCCCGCGCGGCCGACAACTCCCAATTGGATGGAAACTGATAGGTTTCGATAGGGGTATCGTCCGTGTGCCCCGATACCAACACTATGAAGTCTTTCTTGGAAGCAATCAGTTGTGAAATCCTTTTTAGTGTGGGTTGAGATTCGGACAGCAATTTCGCTTGACCCACGGGAAAAGTGACCCTCTCTCCCAAAACAAATATAAGCCTGCGTTCATTCCACCGAATCGAAAAGCTTTTTTGATCGTTTTCTTCAATGGCTGCCATCGCCTCCTTTTTCAGTTGGGCGATGGATTCGTTTGGAGTGACTTCTCTTGCTGGATCAGCGGCTTCTCGGGTGGAAATTGCGACAGATGCCTTGGGGTTTAGGGGGAAATCCATTTTCAAAGCATCGAGAATTTTCCTTGAATCACCTGTGGTCTCCTCTTTTTTCGGGGCTCGCCTTGGAGAAATGCTTCCATGTTGAACTCGGGTAGCCTCCATCGAGGGACGGACTTTTGTAATTGGATTAGAAAAGACCGGTTCCGCATTTTGTGAATACAGAAATATAAAGAAAATCAGAAGCAAGGTCATTAGATCGACGATGCTCCATACGAACGTACTTTCTCCCGAGACATGTTGTGCCAAAAGGGATTTGAGATGCGTTCTTTTTTGCTCGGAAAATCGAAGGCGTTGTTTCAGTTCTTCTTCCATTTTATGCATGTGATGTCCTTTTTCAGCATCCATTTGATCATGAAAGATTTGAAGCGTGCTGTCCCACCGGAGAAGGCGCGGAAAGTCTCTTTTTGCGCTCGGAAGGGTATTCTCCCGAGTAGGACCTGAGACGGTGGGCGATTGCCTTTGGGTTCTTTTTATCACATATATCCATGATTCCTTCCATAACCATATTAAGTTCCATGGCTTGGGTTTTGGTATATTCAGAGAGTTTCCTGGCCAAAGGTAGAAAGATAAAGTTGGAGATCAGAGAACCGTAAAGAGTTGTAAGGAGCGCGATAGACATTCCTTTTCCGATTTCTGCTGGATTTTCCATATTGCTGAGTACGCTGATGAGTCCGATGATCGTTCCTACAAAGCCGAAGGCGGGAGCCATTTTGCCCAGGGTTTCAAGGATATTGATTTGAGATGATCTCTTTGCGTAAAAAAGTTCAACGTCCTTTTCCAGTATGTTATAGATTTCAAAGCGATCATAGTCATCCGCTAGCAGTGAAATGCCCTTTCGTATAAATGAATGACGGACTCTCTTTGCTTCTTCTTCCATTTCTCTGATGCCGTAAATCCGGCGAATGTGGGCAAGCCTTTCCAGTTGTGAAATCGTCTCTTGATCTTCTTTTTCTTCATTCCTGAAAAGTTCAAACAGGCTTCCGGCAAGATCCTTAAAGGTTTTGAAGGGGTAGGCGAGAAAAGCGCATATCAATGTCCCTCCCAATACCATTAACCCACTCTTGAGATTTGTGAGTTCGGATATCTCTCCAATGGCGCTTCCCGTGAGAAACAAGAAAATGGCGGCTCCGAAAATTAGAATACATATTTGGACCATGATGACATCTCCTTTAATAGATTTGTCTTTGCAGGCTGCAGGTTACATGCCAAAGGCTGAGAATGCCTTGATATAGATATAATATGAATATGTTATGGCTTATTGAAGGGTTTTGGTAATGGGGAATATTTTTCCTGTTGGGAAAAGTAATGCTGAACAAATTGCCTAGCGGATGATGATGCGAAACTGAGAAAGCGACTTTTAATTGGTTTGGGTCAGGCGGTTGTAAATTTCGACATATTTCATGACGTTCTTGATATAGTTTTGCGTTTCTTCGATTGAAGGAATCCTTTTGAGCCTTGCGACCAGGTTGGGACCGGCATTATATGCTGCTAGCCCAAGCCTTAAATCCATAAACCGATTGATGCAATCCGAGAGGTATTTGGCTCCCCCGTGAATGTTTTGTGCCGGATCAAAAGGGTCTATCAATCCGAGATCGTTGGCTGTGCCGGGCATGAGCTGCATCAGGCCCATAGCCCCTTTCGGGGAAAGGGCATTGGCGTTGAAATCGGATTCGACTTTAATAACCGCCAGAAGAAGGCTCTTTTCCAGGTTTGTTTTTTCGGCGGCATCCTCAATAATGTTAAAATAGGATTTTGCGTTTCCCTCCAGCTCCTTGCGGCCTTCTGAAGTGGCGTTTAGATGAAAATTAAGTACGGATTTCATGGGAGAGGGTCCGGTGTTTTCAACGCCCAGCATTTCCATTTTATATTTCAATTGGATTGCCTTGAAACGCCTTTTTCCGGAAACAACATTGGCGATTTCTTCATCACTGTACCCAAGCATGGCCAATTTGTCGCCAAGAGACGAGGCCCAGAGGTTATTCACGGAAGCCGGCAGGAAGAACAAAAAGAACAAACAGATTACTTTTCTTGAGAAAACCATCTTTTTCCTATATCCTAGTTCAAAATTTGTCATTTGAAGTTTGACTGGTTTTGAAAGCAGTTGCGGATTGATTTGTTTTGGAAATTGAATAATTTTTCTGCAATATGTATGCCGTAAACTGATGTTGGAATCCCGTTGTCTTGCGGGGAGTTGCGATTTTCAAAATTAATTCGGTTTGCAGGGGGTTCGGAAAATGCGGTCTTTCTATCGGAAACCCTGTAAACGGAGTCGCCTATGGCAAGCTTGACAATTGTCTGTTCATTATATAATCCATTAATAATTTTTGGTTTCTTAAAGATGACTGCCTGCGGGTTTTAATCAAAGAGGAGAGGTCTTGGCAGGTGCGTGAAAATAAATCCGGAAGTTCAAAGCTTAAAATTTTTGGCGGTTTTTTTCAAGGAAGGGGATGGAAGCAGATGGGGGAAGGCGTTATTCTTGAAAAGGAACTTGATGATTTGGGCTTGTTGGAAAAAGCAAGAGAGATTTTTTTTGAGCTGGGTGATGAAGCGGCCATTTCCTATATCAGATCGGGCTATCGCCTTTTGAGCAAGGTATACCACCCGGATTTGAATCAACAGAATCCCGAAAAAGCAAAAGAACTTCAGCAAAGACTCAACGAGGTGCAACGACTGCTCAACAGAACAAATGACACGGTGCTTTTAGGGATTCTTCGACAAAAGAGAGCGGAATCAACTTCGAAAAGAAAGAAAATCCTTGTGGTTGAGGATGAATTCGGTTTGCAAGCCACGCTGAGAGAAGTCTTTCAACTGGAAGGCTATGATGTAAGAGTTGCTGTCGATGGCGATGAGGGGTACGAGGTCTATCGCAGATTCAAGCCGGACCTGGTCCTCACGGATATTGTTATGCCCCGGATGAGCGGCCTTGAATTGGTTAGAGAAATCAGAAAATCGGATCGAGGTATCAGGGTTGTCTATATGAGCGGGTTTTTCGGTGTAAAAACATTGAAAAAAGAGTTGGATGAAGAGGTCGCGAGATACGGCTATCCTGTTCTTCCAAAACCCACCAAAATTAGCGTTTTGCTGGGGCTTGTCAAAGAGTATCTGGGAGGGTGATCCTCAATAAAATCTTTCGGACGGAGCAAACACGAAAGACGTTTTTGATGACACCTTAAATTATATGGACGAGATACAGGTTTTTGACATTAGAAGCCGTATTGTCGATTCTGTGGTCGATATTTTCGATACCATGCTGTCCCTTGAGATAGCACTGGTTGATGAAGACGAATCGACGGTTGAAAGGGGCAGCAGGATCGCTGGAAACATCGGGTTCGCTGGCGATGTTGTCGGAATGTTGCGGTTTGAGGTGAGCCAGGCCTTTTCCGAGATAATGGCTGCCGAAATGCTGGGAATGGAAGTGGAGGACCTGGAGGGTGACGATGAAACCAAAGATGTTATCCTGGAACTCTGTAATATTATAGCTGGAAACCTAAAGTCGGCATTTAACGACCACGGACTGCCGTGTGTCATTTCCACTCCCGCCGTTACAACGGGGAATGACTTTGACGTTGAAATTCTGAATATGGCAAGATACGAACGATTTGTGTTTCGTTGCAGCGCCTTAGGGGAACACCACATCCTGATCGAGGTATGTGTAAAGTCCCGAGACGATGCGCTTCCCGATGTCATGAAGAAACTCACGAACGTCGATGTTTCGAAGTTCGAACGGCTGGATATTATTTCCACTGCCGGAGACACCCTGATCGAATTGTTCGAATTGATGTTGTCAATGAAGCTTGAAGTCTGTGATTCGGTGGATAATGCAGAATCTCAAATCGATCGTATTGTCGCTTCGGTTAATTTCGCGGGAGATGTGCTCGGTGTTGTAAGTATCATCGCGGAAAGGAGTTTTGCACGCATCATCACAGGCAAGATGATTGACAAGCCATTGGAGAAAGTCCAAGACGAGGAAGAGATTAGAGATGTTATCGGTGAGATCTGTAACATTGTGGGTGGAAATCTGAAGGGCGGTTTCTCTGATTCAGGTCTCGCTTGCGAAATTTCCCTGCCATCTATCACATCCGGAAAAGATTTCAAAATTGAAGTCCTCAATATGGCGCGATATGAGCGCTTTTCCTTCCAGTTCTATGAGCATAAAATCTTCGTGGAAGTCTGCGTTAAAATAGATGACAATGTTGTGGTTTCGGATACCGTAACCGATGAAACAGGGCATGATCTGGCGGAAACGTCGGAAAGCCCATCCGTTGACTCGAATCCGATTCCTGATGACTCGGCCGAAATCGATTCGCCATCTGATGGGGGTGAGGTACACGCATTTCCCGAAATTTCCGAGATGGAGGCGAAGTCCAAAATGGACACGCTGGAAATAGCGGAAACGGCTGGTGCCAAGATTCCCATGAACATCGATTTTATTCTTGATATCCCCGTTGAAGTCTCTGTTGAACTGGGCAAAACCCGGATGAAACTTCATGAATTGCGCGAGCTTGAGCCCGGCAGTTCGGTTGTATTTGATAATATCGAGGATGAAAAGCTGGAAATTTTCGCAAACCATCAGTTAATTGCCAAAGGAGAGGTCGTTGTAGAGAAAGGGAAGTACGGGATTCGCATCACTGAGGTGGTCAGCCGCATTGATCGGATCAGAAAGCTCAAATAATCTCTTTTTATTGAACAACCTTTCGGGATATGGGGATGGGGTCTTGTTTTGCTTTGTGCATCCCTGCCGAAAAAGGACTTGAACTTGACAAGAATGGATTTGGAAAAGTCGGCTAACGGCCGTTATGAAGCAGCTGAAACCGCAACGGCTGCCGAAGTACTCTTCGTTGACGATGAAGAAGAAATACGCTTAACCGTTGAAGAATATCTTGCCCGACAGGGATATGCCGTAACGACTGTCGCCAATGGCCTGGCTGCACTTGAACTGGTGAAAACCAGAGAGTTTGATGTGGTTCTCACGGACTTGAAAATGCCCAGGTTCAGCGGGCTTGATCTTTTGAAGGCGATTAAGGAAGATCAACCGGATCTTGAAGTCATTATTCTGACCGGTTACGGGACCGTAAAAACCGCTGTCGAGGCATTGAAACTGGGCGGATATGACTACATTCAAAAGCCCATCAAACTGGACCGGGTCGGGCATCTCATAGCGCAGATCTGTGAAAAAAGAAAAATGCAGAAGGAAAACCTTCTTCTTAAAGGCAGGCTTCAGGAACGCTACCGGTATGATGACCTTATCGGGGCCAGTCCGAGGATGCAACAGATCTTTGAAATTATTGCCAGAATCAGTGGCAAAGACGCGACTGTTCTAATACAGGGCGAGAGTGGAACGGGCAAAGAGGTGGTTGCAAAGGTTATTCAGAAAAACAGTGGTCGCAGGGACAACCCTTTTGTTTCGCTGAATTGCGGCGCCATCGTAGAGGGACTACTGGAAAGTGAGCTTTTCGGTCATGTGCGGGGTGCATTTACCGGCGCCATAAAGGACAGGGTAGGTCTTTTCGAATCTGCCAATGAAGGGACTATTTTTTTGGACGAGATCTCCGAAATGCCGCAACAATTGCAGGTAAAGCTCCTTAGGGCAATTCAAGAAAGGCAGATCAGGCCCGTCGGTGCGTCAAAAGAAATGGATGTGGATGTTAGAATTATTGCCGCTACGAACCGAAACGCCGAGGAACTTCTAAATGAAGGGATAATGCGAAAAGATCTTTTTTACCGGCTGAATGTTATTTCCATTAAAATGCCGCCGCTAAGAGAACGAAAAGAAGATATCCCTTTACTGACGAATTATTTTATAAGCAAATTTGGGAGTGCCGACAATAAAAGGAATGTGGCTCGGATTTCTCCTGAAGCCATGTATGCCCTCCTCGAGTATCATTGGCCCGGAAATGTGCGGGAATTGGAAAATGTTGTTGAGAGAGCTTTCGCATTGGGGCAGGGAGCGATGATTGAATTGCCGGATCTCCCTGTCGAGATTCGCAGTGGTTCGGGAATGCAGCGGGAAAAGGAGATGACCACATTTTCCCTGCGCGAAAACGAGATCTCACTGATCAAAAACGCACTCCTCAAAACCAACGGAAAAAAAGCACTGGCCGCAAAACTCCTGGAGATTGATGTGAGCACCCTTTACCGAAAAGCCGCCAAATATGGAATTCAGTCTTAAATATTGCAAAATGCAAAAAGTGTTGCAGGTTGCATTTTTTTGATGGAAACCTTCCAACGGTCTTTTCGAAACCCACGGCATAAAGGCTTTTTTAAAAAGAAGAGGTCTCTCCAATATCGATATGTCACCTCCAAAGGCTTCCATAATTCTTGCATTTTGCAATAAATGCTTTTCTTTAAAGCGGGCATGCTGTAGCGAAACCTCAATCCATTATCAATTAACTGATTAATATGACTCCTATAATTTCTTTCTGTCGATTCGGTGGTACGGGCTTTGCTAGGTATTCGGCAGCCAGGTCTTTAGAAAAGACATTTGATTTGTCCAAAGCACGGTTTAGGAGGTACGGAAATTGTTGGATACAACTGCCCGGGAAGCTTACCCCAAAGAGAATCATACCAAAGGGACAGGCCATTTGACAGTTCATGAGCCGCTGAACTTTGAAAAATCGGATGGCATTATCGGTCAAAATCCCAAGATGCAACAGATCTTCAGGCTGGTCAAAAGGGTGGCGCAAAGTGATAGCACGGTTATTATTAATGGGGAGAGCGGATCTGGAAAGGGCCTGATTGCCAGGGCCATTCATAGAAATTCCCAGCGAAAAGACAAACCTTTCATCACCATAAACTGTGGTGCGATTCCTGAAAACCTTCTGGAAAGTGAACTTTTCGGTCACGTAAAAGGCGCCTTTACGGGCGCCACAACATCAAAGACAGGCAAATTCGAACTGGCTAAAGGTGGCACCGTTTTTCTCGACGAGATCGGTGACATGTCGCCGAGTCTCCAGGTGAAAATACTGAGGGTGTTGGAAGAAAAAGAATTTGAGCAGGTTGGCGGTATCAAAACCCTGTCCGCGGAAGTAAGGATTCTTGCCGCTACCCATCGTAATCTGGAAACACTGGTGAGTGAGAAAACGTTCAGGGAAGACCTTTACTATCGGCTCAATGTGATTCCTGTGAAAGTCCCTTCTTTAAGAGATCGAAGATCCGATATCCCCCTTCTGGTGTCACATTTCTTGGCGGAATTCAACGAAAAGAATGCAGGTGCCGTCCGCGAAATTTCAACCGATGCCATGCATATCCTCAAACAACACAGTTGGCCCGGCAATGTGAGAGAGCTGAAAAATATGGTTGAAAGGTTTGTGGTCTTGAAGGGTGAGGGGATCGTCGATCCCCAAGACCTCCCTGACGGTATTATGATGAGCCCCGGAAATGCCACTCCGCCGCCGTCCATCGAAATATCGGAGGAGGGCATCAACCTGAACACCGCCGTGACTGAATTTGAAAAGAAATTGATTCTCGAATCACTCAATCGGACCAACTGGATCAAAAATAAAGCCGCCAAACTTCTTAAACTCAACAGAACCACCCTTGTAGAAAAAATCAAACGATATGAGTTACAGCCGATTGCCGTCTGAAACTCTTTTAGGTCATCTCCCATCACGTCAAATCCATGACACACGGGAAAACATTTGACACGCCGTTTTCCCTGACTTTCCCCTGACACATAAATTTAAACCAAGTATTTTCAACCGGTTAATCCTATGGATTTTTCCTGAGATTTGCGGCATATTTTTTGCTTAATCAAAAGGTGCTTCTAGGTCCATGCCTTCAGGATGATGTATAACTATCTGGATTTATATTTTAAACGAGAAAGATGCAGGATAATCATCGCCAATGGGATCCCTTTCCATATTGTTGATAGATGGCCAACCCGAAATACGAGAACGGTTTTCACATTTGTTGGGTGTCGGCGGATATGATGTGGTTACCGTTTCCAGTGGTTTGGAGGCGTTGGAAAGATTCAGGGAAAAAGAGTTCGGCCTGGTCATTTCCGAAATCAATATCCCAAGGATGGACGGAATTTCGGTGTTGGAGAAATTGAAAAAGATCGCTCCAAAAACGCCCGTGATCATGACCGAAGCAAATGGAAGCATTGATAATGCTATCAAAGCCATGCAGTGCGGAGCTTCGGACTATATCCTGAAACCCGTATCCTCCGAAGCGCTTACGCTGGCGGTAAAGAAAGCATTTGGCAATTCAAACGGTGGACATCCGGGAGCGGGCAATGGGGAAGGGATTTCCAAGCACAGTCAAGTCATCACCCGGAGTGCGAAGATGCAGCGGGTTCTGGAAATCGCCAAGAAAGTGGCGCCCAGTAATGCCACGGTGTTGATTCAGGGTGAAAGTGGCACCGGAAAAGAGGTATTGGCGGGTTTTATACATCATCACAGCCTGCTGAGGAAAAACCCGTATGTTGCAGTGAACTGCGCGTCTCTGCCAGAAAACCTGGCGGAAAGTGAGTTATTCGGTCATGAAAAAGGCGCTTTTACGGGGGCCGTCAGTCGCAAAATGGGAAAATTTGAACTGGCAAACCACGGCACCATTGTTCTGGATGAGATCAGCGAAATGCCGCTGGGGACACAGGCAAAACTCCTTCGAATCATTCAGGAGAGGGTTCTGGATCGCGTGGGTGGCTGCAAACCGGTTCCGGTTCAGGTGCGAATCATCGCCATCAGCAATGTGGATCTGAAAAAAGCGGTGCAGGATGGTAGATTCAGGGAAGACCTTTTCTTCAGGATCAACGTGATCCCCCTCGAAATTCCACCTTTGAGAGAACGGAAGGAAGACATCCCTTGGTTGGCGGATCACTTTTTGAAAAAATATAAGCGGGAAAGCGGCAAGAGCGAAATGACCCTGTCCGATGGGGCCCTCTCCGCTCTGATGAGACTGGATTGGCCGGGAAATGTAAGGGAACTTGAAAACACCATATACCGGGCCATGTTGCTTTCCGAGGGAGAGGTTCTCCAGGCTGATCACCTGGTTGTTTCGGAAAGTCAAGGGGAAGAGGTTGATGCCGAACCCATCGGGGTGGGTTTATCGGTTAGAGAGATGGAGCGAAAATTGATTTTTGCCACGTTGGATAAGTTAAATGATAATCGGACCCATGCAGCCGAAATGCTGGGCATCAGTATCAGAACGTTGCGAAATAAACTCAGAGAATATAAAGAAGAATGCCAAAGTTGAAGCCCTGATGACCCAAGACCGCCGGGCGACCGTATTCCGAAATAGGAAGGGGCCTTCTGAACGAATCAACCGGGCAGTATGGGAGGTGAAACAAAATGAAAACGCAGGGAATGTTTAAAGGAACATTTGAGCTCGTGGAAAGAGCCATGGATCTTCGCAGCATGAAGCATAATGTTGTGATGTCCAATATCGCCAATATGGATACGCCGAACTACAAGGCTTTTGATGTCATTATTGAAGAAGAGATGGAAAAAGCAAAAGGAACCGGCGGCACAACTCTGGTTAAGAAGACGCATCAAAGACATCTTTCAGGTAGAAACGGCGCTGTTGGTGATGTGCGGCCAACCCTGGAGAAGACCCAACAGACAACTTTAAGAAAAGACGGCAATACGGTTGATCTTGATAGAGAGATGGCCAAACTCTCGGAAAACAATTTGATGTATGATGCCCTGGCACAAATTATCTCAAAAAAATTCCAGGGCCTGAAAGACGTCATTAAAGGAGGTCAGTAAGGATGAATTTCATTAATGCGCTCCGCATCGGTGCTTCAGGACTTTCCGCTCAACGGCTCAGAATGAATGTGACCAGCAGCAATTTGGCCAACATCAATACCACCCGAATGCCCGGTGGGGGGCCCTACCGTAGAAAAGATGTGGTTTTCGCTGGAAAGCCGCTTAACCCATCGTTTAGAGACGTTTTGAAAAGCCGAATAGGGCAACCCATATCGGAAGTCGGTGTTCAGGAGATCATCGAAGATCCAAGGGAACCGCACGCAAAATACGAACCCCAACACCCGGATGCTGATGCAAAAGGGTACGTGAAAACCCCCAACATAAACCTGATGGAGGAAATGGCCAATATGATATCCGCCTCCAGAAGTTACGAAGCAAATGCGACGGCCATCAAAGCCACAAAGGATATGGCTTTGAAAGCCCTGGAAATCGGGAGGTAACATGGAAAGAATATCCATTAACAACCAATTGGAATTTCCGGGTTTGAAGCAGGTGAAAGAAGGCGCGTCTTCGAACGAGGACGGCGGGTCTTTTGCCAAAACCCTTACAGGCGCCATCGAAAAGGTCAATCAAATGAAAATTGAGGCGGATCAGTCGGTTCAGGGATTGGCTGAGGGGAAAAATGTGGACATTCACCAAACCATGATATCCATGGAAAAGGCGAGCGTATCGCTTCAACTTTTGATGCAAACGCGAAATAAAATTATCGATGCCTATAAAGAAATGATGCGGATGGGCGTTTAGCGGAGAATTCTCATGGCCATAAGCGATTTTCCTAACCAGGCAAAAACCTTGTTTTCCTCACTTTCCGTTGCCAAACGGATTACCCTGATAGGGTTTGTAGCGGCCACGCTCGCAGGGTTTACCTTCCTGGCATTTTGGACGGGAAGTCCCGACTATCAGTTGCTCTATTCCAATTTGTCTCCAGAGGACGGTGGGGCCATTATCGGTGCTCTTAAGGAGAGAAAGATCCCCTATAAGACGTCTGGAAATGGAAATGCCATCATGATTCCAAGCGAGCAGATTAACGAAGTGAGGCTCGATCTGGCTTCCAGTGGATTACCGAGGGGTAGTGGGATCGGATTTGAGATTTTTGATAATACCAAACTCGGCATGACCGAGTTTGTGCAAAATGTAAATTATCAGAGGGCGTTGCAAGGCGAATTGTCGCGGACGATCAACGGTTTCGATGAGGTTGAAAGTACACGGGTTCATATCGTCATGCCGTCAAAATCACTGTTTCTTGAGGATGAAACGCCCGCCTCGGCTTCCATTATCGTCAAGCTTCGTCCGGGTAGATGGCTGAAAGGGCCTCAAGTACAGGCCGTGGTGCATCTGGTTTCATCCAGCGTCTCAGGTCTCAACCCGGAAAATGTTACCATTGTGGATAATTATGGAAAGATGCTGGCCGGAAATAAGGTCGATTCCCAAAGCGGTACTCCCAATTCGGATCAACTGGCCCTGCAGGAAAAAATCGAAAAGGGAATGGAAAGCCGCATCCAATCCATGCTTGAAAAGCCGTTGGGACCCGGAAAAACGACGGTTAAAGTAGCATGTGAACTCGATTTCAAACGTCAGGAAAGAACCGAGGAGAAGTTTGTTCCGGATAAAAATGCGGTTCGTAGTGAGCAGATTTTTAACGAATCTTCGGGATCGGGAAATGGGCCTTCCGGTGTTCCCGGAGTTTTGTCCAATACGGCAGCCGGAGATTTAACGGGAGAGCAGGGCAAAGAGAAGAGTGGCGCATCCGAGACTTCCGAAAGTCGCTTCCACAAACAGGAACGTACCATCAACTATGAGATCAGCAAGGTTACCAGTCACACCATAGAACCTTTTGCCGCCATCAAGCGGTTATCGGTAGCCGTAATCGTCGACGGCATCCGGAAGCCCGCGGATAAAGGAAAGGGAGCGGATAAGGGGAATCAGACCGTTTATGTGCCCAGAACGGCAGAGGAGATGCAGAAACTGGAGAAAATCGTAAAACGTGCCGTTAATTTTGATTCCGAAAGGGGTGATGAAGTGGAAGTGGTCAATATCCCTTTTGAACCTTTGAAAGTTTCTGACACGGAAGAAAATCAGGATGCAAAGGGATGGATGGCCTACGTGGAAAAATATGCTCCCTCGGGGAAAAATGCTTTTATGGGCCTGTTCTTCATTTTGTTGTTTCTCTTTGTGGTAAGGCCGTTGATTCGATGGCTCACCGCCAATCCTGCCAAGAACGGCCAAATGCTGAAACAATTACCCAAGACCCTTGAGGAGATGGAAAGCGAGTACGGCAAAAGTCTGCCATACAGGGACAAGGCATTGGCATTGATCGAGAAAGACCAGGACCGGAACCTGGCACTCTTGAAAGGCTGGTTGAATGAAAGCGAGGCTTAGACGGCGTTATGGATCCTAGACGGCTACCCGGTTCCTTGAAGGCGGCAATATTGGTCCACGCGGGAGGGAAAAAGGTTGAACAGAAGCTTTTTCCCCTGCTGGAAGAGGACGAAAGAAATCTGTTGAAGGAACTTCTATCCCAAATGGAAGAAGTGTCTCCTGATTTGCTGGAAAACGTGGCGAAGGAGTTTGTGCAATTGTGCGAGGGAGGAAGGGATGCTCCTTTACAGATCGAGAACCGGGACATGGATGAGGCATCCGAGCCTCCTCCTCTGCCAAAACAGAAGCGCCCACCCCGTAAACCGGCGGACCTTACCGCATTGAGAGCGTTGGCGCCGGATCGCCTTTATGAGTTGATCAGAGATGAGCATCCACAGACCATTGCCATGATACTGGTCCATGTTTCGCCGGAAGTTGCCAGTGAAATTTTGGCGGAACTCCCCGATGAGACACGGGGTGAGGTCGGTTATAGAATTGCCACACTGGACAAAATCGGGTCTTCAATGGTCGACGAAGTTGCCAAGGTTTTTGATGAAGCCATCTATGAGAGCGATGATTCCATGAATGTGGTGAAGGGCGGGGTTGATTTAATGGCCTCCATACTGAACGATCTGGACAGCTTCTCGGGAGAAGTCATTCTGGAGAAAATCGATGAGAATAATGCGGAACTGGCGGCTGCCATCAAACAGAAGATGTTTACCTTTGATGACATTGTTCTGGTGGATAACATGGGATTGCAAAAGGTGCTGAGAAGGGTTGAGTCTCAGGAACTGGCCAAAGCGTTGAAGGCTGCTTCGAGTGATGTCAAGGAAAAGATCTTTTCAAACATGTCCGAAAGAGCCGGTGAAATGTTGAAGGAAGAAATTGAAGTTATGGGGGCGGTCAGGATGAAAGATGTGGAAGATGCTCAGGGCATCATCACACGGGCCATCCAGGAAATGGAAGAACAGGGCGAGTTGGTTATAGCAGGGCGCCGGGGGGAAGAACTCATTGTCTAGAATTATCAAGGCGCAGGAATCGGCTGATGAGAACGGGTGCGGACTGCATCTGTTTCCTCAATTGGCGGATATGGAATCTTCGACAGAGCTGTTGAAAAAGGAGAAACTCAACGATTTCATTCCTGTTTGCCCGCAAGACGTTCAGGATTCCGGAAAAGGACAGTTTGGTGCCTCTTTTCAGGAAAGCAAGGAGGCTCCGGCATCAGATCCGACCGAGGAGGATTTGGCGGAAAACCATGCCAACGAACTGAAAGAATCTTTTTCAAAGGGGTTTGTTGAAGGAGAAAATTCGGGAATTCTTTCTGAGCGGCATAGAGTTGAACCGGCACTTGAGATGCTTCAGGCAGCAGTCCTGGAATTGCGGAAATGCCGGGAGTTGTTGATTGCCGATTTTGAAAAGTCCTCCGTGGAATTGGCCATCGCCATCGCAGAGAAAATCGTGTGTCATGAGGTTTCCATCAACCAAGAGACGGTTGTGGATGTGTTGAAAAGGGCTGCTACCCAAACCGGGGGCAATGAAATTCTGAAAATCAGAATCAATCCCTCGGAGCTTCAATGTATTGAGGAGGCGGGTCTTTCTCTATCGGATCTCACGTCTGAAAATGCAACACTTGAAGGAGACAGCGCTGTCCCCAGCGGTGGCTGTGTGATTGAAACCGATTTCGGCTGTGTGGATGCGACAATTTCCCATCAGTTTGAAGCGGTCGCGGAAGCGCTGAGAGAGAAATGCGGATGAATTTGGCAAAATACCATGAGACCTTGGCGGGTACCGATGCCATTACCAAAACGGGGCGGGTGACCAAGGTATTGGGTTTTGTTGTCGAGGCGGACGGACCCGCTTCCCGGCTGGGGAGTATCTGCAATATTTATCCCAAAGGCGGCCTTCCGAAAGTGAAGGCTGAAGTGTTCGGTTTCAGGGATGACCGCATGTTGCTGGTTCCCCTGGGTGAGATTCGCGGCATTTCACCCGGAAGCCGGGTTGTGGAAAAGGAAGCGAGGGCGCAAGCGCCGGTGGGTGAAGAACTCCTGGGCAGGGTGATTGACGGGCTTGGAAATCCCATTGATGGGAAAGGGGCCATTTCGTGGGGAGGGGCATATCCCATTTATTCCGATCCCATTAACCCACTCTTGCGAAAAAGGATTTCGGAGCCCCTTGATTTGGGCATCAGGGCCGTTAACGGGGTTCTGACAGTGGGCTGCGGCCAGAGAATGGGGATATTTGCGGGCTCGGGTGTCGGCAAGAGTGTGCTTCTGGGGATGATCGCCAAAAATACCAGTGCGGACGTCAATGTGATTGCGTTGATCGGCGAACGAGGCCGGGAGCTGAACGATTTTATTGAAAGGGATTTGGGCCCGGAAGGTCTTAGCCGTTCCGTTGTGGTTGTGGCGACTTCCGATCATCTCCCATTGATCCGTATGAGAGGCGCTTTTGTGGCAACGGCAATTGCGGAATATTTTCGGGATCAGGGAAAGCACGTGATGCTTATGATGGATTCCTTGACAAGGTTTGCCATGGCCCAAAGGGAGATTGGTCTTGCCGCGGGTGAGCCCCCCACCACGAAGGGGTACACGCCCTCGGTTTTTACCCTTCTGCCGAAGCTTCTGGAAAGAGCGGGTACTTCTTCTCGCCAGGGCACGATCACCGGGTTGTACACGGTATTGGTTGAGGGGGATGACATGAGTGAGCCGATCGCCGATGCGGTGAGGTCCATTTTGGACGGTCATATTGTTCTTTCCAGGGATCTTGCCGAGATGAATCACTATCCGGCCATCGATATCCTGGAGAGTATCAGCCGGGTGATGATCGATATCACCCATTTAAAGCATCGGGAATGTGCCAATCGACTCAAACAAATTCTTGCCACCCATAAAAAGGCTGAGGACTTGATCAACATCGGTGCATATGTGATGGGAAGCAATCCAAAAATTGATTACGCCGTAAAAATGATAGAAAAGGTGAATGAATATTTGAGACAGGGAATTGATGAGGCGGAAGGTCTCGAAAGTTGTATTCAGTCTCTAACGAATATGTTCAATCTTTAGGCATATTACATGTTTCATTTCACTCTGGAACCGGTCCTGAGGCACCGAAAACTCATTGAAGAAGAATTGCAGAAGGAGATGGCCGCCGCCAAAAGACGGCTCCTTTCGGAAGAAGAGAAACTGCTGAACCTTGAAGAAACCAAAAGCAGATGTCTGCGTGAGTTGCAGGAAAAGCAAACAAAGGGGATCAGGGCCCTGGACATTTCGCTCTACAGCGATTTTATCGGACGCGTGTCAACTCAGATAGCGGCACAGCGGAAAACGATTTCGGGCATTGAAAGAAGCCTTGCCAAAAAACGTAAAAAACTGATTCAAGCCATGAAAGAGCGAAAGACCGTTGATCAGCTGAAAAAGAACCGCTTAAAAGCTTACCACCGAGATGTACGGCGAAAAGAACAGAAGTGGATTGATGAAATTGCCTTAACCCGATTTAAAAAACCTGAAAATACCCTTTCAAAATGATTCTGTGATCCCATCCGGGATCCACTGCACATCAGAACTTTCACCCTGTTTTTCCCTACGTAGCGTTTCTCCACCCATTTCAATTCAGTCTCAGGACTATTCTGTTTTAAATGAAAAGACACCCATCTTCTCCGGTTATCGAAAAGGCCCATATGTGGGCAGGTTCAAGCTAGGAAGAAGATTACCTTCGGGAGGAAAAAATTGCCCACTTCCTCCTTCCGTTACGTCCTCATGATCCATATGGATGAAATTCGATCGTGATTATTCTGAAGTTCTTCAGCACTGATCAATCCAGAAAAATACAATTATTCAATAATGTTATGGATGATCTGGGTGGGTTTCGCCGTATTTCCGACGGGTTTTGCTCACAGGAAATTCCATTTCGGCATGTGCGTTGCAATAGAGGGTCAACGGACGTGTACAATTTCTTTAAAATACTTTTTTTGAGCTAAGGCCATGCTGGAGAGCTTACCCATATCGCCACAACCCAACGCAGGTTTTTCCAGGAATCCCAAAGGGGTAAATGGATCGCAACAGGATGCCGGCAGCTTCCTGAGTGTTTTCGATGCTGTGGCCGTCAGACGCAATGCTGATGGCTGTCCAAAAGATGTTGTGGAAAAAAAAGGCGGCGGAAAGGCGGATTGTAAGAAAGATTGTGAGGCATCCAAAGATTCGAGTTTGTCTTCTCAATCTGAAGAAGGGATTTCTGAAGGGGAGAAACCGGATAAGGAAGCGCAGGATCTTGAGGCAGAAACTTCCGTGGATACGTCGCTTCCCATTCTAGAGGATCCGGACGATCTTCAGCCGGCGGAACCGGGCTTATGGATTGGGCTTTCGAGCGGCGATCAGGTCTCCGAAGACATTGAGACAACTAAAACACCGGAGGGTGTCAGTCTATTGGGAGCCCCAAAAAGTTCGCAGGGTGGTAACCGACAAAATCCGTTTATGGATAAAGGGAATGACATCCAGGTGGTTTTGCCTTTGACCGATACGGAAACCGGGCGATCGGAATCGGCAAGTGGGCAAAATATATCGTCGGAAGGAAAACAGACCATTGAATCGTTAACCGTCCGGTTAACCGGCGAAAATGTGACGGGTGGAAGTTTTGCTGATGCGGCCGCCAAATTGCCTGGAACGGAAAGTCAGCCTGTCGACGTGAAAAGTATGCTTAAATCCGATGGCGAAACGGGGTTTAACAGCGAAAGCGTCCAAATTGCCCATGCAGAGAAAGGGATTGAAGATCCCAATAGTGCAACGGTCAAGGCATCCCGATTGGAAGGAATTGCTGACGTCGCGAAACAGAAGGAGACTCTCAACTCATTCAGGAACATGGATTCGCTTTGGACAGGGTCATCAAAAAAATCCGGAAAATTCTCTTACGGAACAACAATATCCGACGAAGTCGACAGATCAAAAAAACCGGATAAAACAGTTCTTTCATCGGAGGCTTCAAGCATTTTCCCGAAAGCAACGGATGAAGATAGGGCTGTTGCGATCAGAGAGAAATATGCGAGGGTATTTTTACTTCAGCGCGAGCATGACGGTGATGTGACGCTCATTTCACCGAAAGCAACGGATAAGAATAGGGCAGGTGCGGTCGGGGAGAAACAGGCGAAGGCATTTTTATCTCCGCACGGTCATAAAGGTGATGTGACGCTTGGGGGAAACCGGACCGTTTCAAAAGAAAACATGGAGATAAAAGCGGTTGCCGGAAATGCAATGAACGCCGGTGATAGCCTTACTGTTTCAAAAAATAGTGCATTGCCTTCTGATTTGCGCCCTGCCATGGACAAGATTCCGGGCGAAGTCAAGAGTGTTGAAAAGAATGATCAGAACCAAAAGGATTCATCCGGGAAAACCAATGTGACTTCCGACCGGCTCGTAAATGTTGGGGAAACTGAAACACAAACTTCCAAGTCGGGATTGGACCATCGGGAAGGCCAGGGCGAGACTGAAAAGCGAAATGGTTTTCAAGGGAAAGATTTTCATGGCATTCTGGAAAAACTGGAGGTCACAAAGGGAGAGGATATAGCGCCTGTGTCCAAAGCACGATATGGATCGAATAACGGCAACACCCCGGTCGGTTCGGAAATCGAAAAGGAAATTCAGAGATCGTCCAGCGGAAAAGAAAACCTGGGGGCTGTGGTCAGGACAGCAGCGCTCCTTCTGAAAAACGGTCGGCAGGAAGCCAGAATGGCCCTTCATCCGGAATCATTGGGACATTTAAAGATTCGCATTTCGACTGAAAACCACCAGGTTACTGTAAGAGTCATGGCGGATACCGTAGCGGCGAAAGAATTGATAGAGCACAATCTTCATCAACTGAAAGCCGACTTTCAGAACCAGGGTTTGGAGGTCACAAAATTTGATGTTTCTCTGTCTCAGGATTCGGCTCGAAACGGCGCCGGGCAGAATCCGTCTTTCGCCCCAAATCGATCAAGAGACAAATTCGGATCCAAGAAGGAAGATCCCCGACAGGGTGAAAAAGCCGAACGAACTGTCTTAAACGTAAATAGGGCACGCCATAATGAAGCGGTTGACTTTTTTGCATGATGCAATGTGCGGATAAATGTTGGGCGAAGTTTACAAAAAAGAGGTGAATTAAATGGCAACCACGGAGATGATCGGTACAGTCGCAGCGAACAGCACTGCAAGCAATATAAGCAATGCCTCGGAGTCCTCCATCGTGGGTAAAGAGGATTTCCTGAAACTGCTCGTAACCCAGCTTCAATATCAGGATCCGCTCAATCCCGCGGAAAGCACGGAATTTACGGCCCAACTGGCACAGTTCAGTTCACTGGAGCAGCTCACCAACGTCAATAAAAATCTGGAGTATCTGCAGCTCTACCAGGCCTCCATCAATAATGCTCAGGCGGTGGGCTTCATCGGCAAGACCGTCAGCGCATCGGGAAATAGCATTAATGTTTCAGACGGCGTTTCGGAAGGCATCAATTTTGAACTATCCGAGGATGCCGCGAACGTGACGATTTCAATCTATGACGGGTCGGGCGAGCTGGCCGGAACCATTGAAGCGGGCGAATTGGGTGAAGGAACGCAGTCCATCGCATGGAACGCCAAAGATCCGGACGGTAATACGGTATCGGATGGCGATTACACCTTTGAGGTGGCTGCCGTCGACTCGGAAGGGAATGAGGTCGAGGTATCAACTTTCACCAAGGTAACGATTACCGGCGTGACGTTTGAGGACGGAACCGCCTATCTGCTGGCAGGTGGGCGGAAAATTGCCATAGGAGATATTAAAGAAGTTTATGGGAGTTCGGAATCTTGATGCTCCCCGGGATTTCCGGAGTGCGTTTGAGGCCCAGGGAAATGGTGGATTCAGGAGAAAAATCGTGAACCCCGGA
Source organism: Desulfatiglandales bacterium (assembly GCA_963663335.2). Lineage (GTDB taxonomy): Bacteria > Desulfobacterota > DSM-4660 > Desulfatiglandales > Desulfatiglandaceae > NaphS2. Next base: position 156,874 of record CAXXLN010000004.1, read on the forward strand.
TTCAAAACGGCCGACAAAAAGGAAGGAGAAATATTATGATATTTGCAATGTCCGCTGGAACCAAAGGGATGTTGGATAATTCCAATGCGCTGGGGGTGGTCGGAACCAATATCTCCAACGTGAACACCGTCGGATATAAGACCGGAACCGATTCGTTCGCCGACTATTTTGCCAATGCCATGACCTGGGGTACCGGTGATTCGTGGAATCAGGGATCCATACAAACCACCGGCAACACGACTGATCTCGCCATTAATGGAAAAGGCCTGTTCATGGTCAGCGACGATGAGGGTCAGACCTACTATACCCGAGCCGGATCATTTCATCTTGATGCGGACGGAAATTTGGTCAACACCGATGATTTAGATGTGCAGGGCTATAAATTGACTGCCGATGGATCTCTGGGAGCGCTGGGTGACATCAATTTTGAAGACACCACATCGCCTGCCACCGCCACTTCCGAAATGAGTACCATGTTAAATCTCAACAATACGGTTGCCGCAGCCTCGGTCACCATTGTTTGCAGCGAGGATTTTTCCGGTGTCACCTATACCGCGGTCGAAACGGGCGAGGACGGCAACGACATCAGCATCCGCTATGTGGATTCGGGTGAAGGCGGTTTGAGCGTGACCGTTGCGGGCAATGCCATCACCGTTGATTTGGGGGGCGCGGAGGCAGATGAGAAAACCGCTAAAGCTGTTGCGGAGGCCGTGAATGGCAGCGATGCGGCAGAACTGGTGACAGCCACGGCGGTGGGTAACGGCGAAGGTGCCGTTGAGATCACCGGTCCGCAAAATCTCAGCGGCGGGAGTGCACCCAGCAATTTTTCCACCACCATGACGGTCTATGATTCCATGGGAAACGAAATTGATCTGACGGTGGACTTTGTTTACCAATTGGACGAAGAAGGCGAGCCCCAATGGGCCTGGTCGGCAAGGTCGTCGGATGGTAAATGCGAAACCTGGGGCGTCATCAAATTTGATGGAAGCGGTCAAATGGATGCGGAAAAGTCCGGATGGGGAGAAGGGGAAATGCCGGAGAGCCCTGTTTCACCGGACAAAACCATCAGTGAAGATGGTAATCCGGTGATTAGCATCAAGGACCTCTCTTCAGGAGCGGGAGATCTTTCCATTGATTGGGATCTGATCGCCACCGGGTTTGCGTCCGCTTCCTCGGTCAGCTCCCAGAGCCAGAACGGCAGCGCTTCGGGAAGCATTGTAGATGCGAAGATCGACAGTAACGGCGTGGTGTCGGGTGTGTTTTCCAACGGAAAAACAAAACCGCTCTATCAGATTGCCCTGGCCAATTTTGCCAACTATTCCGGGCTGGAATCCGTAGGAGCTGGGCTTTTCCAAGCCAATATCGTTTCAGGAGCGGCAATTGTCGGGACCGCCAATACGGGGGGAAGGGGGGCCATCAGTTCCGGATCATTGGAAATGAGCAATGTGGACTTGGCTCAGGAATTCGTTAAAATGATAACGATTCAAAGGGGTTACCAGGCAAATTCCCGAGTGATCAGCACCAGTGACGAGATGATGCAGGAACTCAATAGCCTGAAGCGATAACATCATTTTTGATGACAGTTTAAATTTTTGATAGGAGGGAATATGAAATGCTGACCGCACTCTATACCGGAACAGCCGGCATTAAAGCCAATTCCAAGGCACTCGGGACGGTGGGTAGCAATATCGCTAATGTGAGCACGGTTGGCTATAAAGCCAGCAGGTCATCCTTTTCCAATGTGCTCAATGAATCCATGGCCATCGGTACCGTCGGCGAGGAGGAAATCTGGACGCAGGGTACGCTGGAACAAACCGAAGTTGCCACCGATTTTGCCGTTGTGGGCGACGGCATGTTTAAACTTCGAGACGATGCAGGTGCCATGTTCTACAGCCGGGACGGAGCGTTCCATTTTGACGAAACAGGCCGGCTTGTGAACACCGGCGGTCTGGCGGTTCAAGGATTTGGCATTAATGCAAGGGGGCAATTGGAAGGGGCCGGTGATATTGTGGTGAATAGCGTCAACAGCGCTCCGGCCGCCACCGAGGAAATCGGCATCAATTTCAACCTGGACGGAAAGTATACGGCTGCAACGGCGGTGGTTGATTGCAGCGAAAACCTTTCTTCCGTAACGTTTACGGCGGCATCAGCGGGAGTTAACGGAAATGACATCAGCATTTCCTACACCAAAACACCCGGAGCAGGACAACTAAATGTTGCCGCCAACGGCAATGCCATTACCGTCAGTATCGGTGATTCCAAAGCAACGGCGGCCCAGGTGGCAGCCATGGTCAACGCCTTTTTTGAAGGGGCCTCAAGATTGGAGGTAGGTACCGAAGATGCGGCGGTGCTCTTTGTGGCAAACGAACCCGGCAGCGCCGGGAACGATATTTGCATCGAATATACCGATCCTTCGGCAAACAATTCACCCCTGTCGGTTTCGTGGGATGGGACGAGCAAAACAATTTCAGTCAGTCTCGGCACGGATGCATCCGGAAATATTGTCAGCACGGGCGAGGAGATCGCCGCGGCCATCAATGCCGACACCGATACGTCCGGCCAGGTTACCGCCTATGCGGGGGGAGACGGTACCGGCGTCGTTGAGGAGTTTACAGCCACCGATTTTGCAGATGGTGACGATACCAGCATCGCAAGCCACCAGCTCGGTGGTGTTGCCACGGGGACTCTGGACAGTGGCGATGCCTCCGTTCTTTTTGCGGCGGACCGGGCGGGGAGTGATGGTAACAACATTCAGATTGTATATGTGGATCCGGGCATAGCCAATCAGGCATTAAATGTCAGTGTTGTGGGTGATGTAATCACGGTGAACCTGGGAACCAATGCCGATGGCGATATCAACAGTACGGCCAAGGAAATTGCCGATGCGATCAACGATCCGGACTCTGACGCCTCCTCAAAGATTACGGCCTATGCGGGTGGCACCGAAACCGTTAGTGGGGCAGGGAACATAACCCTCGCGGGTGGAACGGATAGTCCCCTCACATCGGTGGTCAGGGCCGAGGCCGGGGGAAACGGCAGCGGGCTGGTAGAGGCGAGAGATCCCATCGTACTCAGCGGCGGAACGGAGCCCGAGGACTTTTCCACCACCACAACGGTATACGATTCCCTGGGAAACGCGGTGGATTTGACCCTCGACTTTATTTTCGACCCGGTTACACAATATAATTCCGACGAAGAGCTCGTTGAGAATATCTCTCAATGGACATGGATTGCCCGATCTTCCGAAGGGACTGCCAACGCGCACGGAACCCTTCGGTTTGACTCCACCGGCCAACTGGACCGGATCAACTCAAAATGGGATACCGGTGTGATGACGGACCCGCCCGACCCTCAATATACCCTGCGGGACGACGGCAATCCCACCATCGGTATTACGGGTTTAAGCAGTGGCGCCTCGGATATCAGCATGACATGGGATCTGACCAATTCCACGAGTATTACGGGATTTTCCGCGGATTCTGAAATTCGCTCCCAGATACAGGACGGTTATCCTCCCGGCACCCTTCGAGATATTTCCGTGGATGAAGAAGGAATGGTCTGGGGGTCTTTCAGTAATGGTCAATCCCAGGCCCTTTATCAGGTGGGATTGGCAGTATTTTCAAACTACAACGGATTAAGCTCGCAGGGCAGCAACGTTTTTTCGGAGACCGTCAATTCCGGTGTGGGTATTTTCGGGGTGGCCGACACGGGTGGCCGTGGTACCATCAGCCCGGGGTCTTTAGAACAGTCCAACGTGGATCTGGCCGAGGAATTTGTGAGAATGATTACCATTCAACGGGCCTATCAAGCCAACTCCAAGGTGATCACCACCAGCTCCGATATATTGCAGGAACTGGTGAACATGAAGCGGTAAACCCTTTTGAAAATGGGGGGTTGGGAAAACAGCAGATTATCTCAACCCCTCTTCTCCATCTGCTGTCAATGTGGTGACAACCCGCCCCATTAATTGACGCGTCATACCCCATTAGATTCTCTGATCATTTCTTTCCAAATCCTTTCTTCTCACTCATCTTTCTACAGCGCTTCGCATTTTTTCTATAACTATCTTAAATTGATGCGTATCTAAATTTTGCTGGATACCCGTGAATCGGCATTGGCTCTTGAATGGAATGTGGCATAATGCTTGCTTAAGTCTTAAGCTGAACGAAAACAGGTGGAGGTGAAAATGGATATTGCGACGATTGTCGGCATTCTGATGGCCGGGGCACTCGTCATGAGCGCGATTGTTCTAGGAGGGTCGCCCGCATGGTTTATCAGCGTTCCATCGCTCATGATTGTAATCGGTGGGACAGTGGGCGCAACGCTGCTGAGCTATCCCATTACCCAGGTCCTGGGGGTGTTTAAGGTCGTAAAAAATGTCTTTTTTCATCGAACAAAGTCCGCGGTGGAAATCATTGAAAAGATGGTTGAGTTTGGAAAACTGGCCCGGCGGGAGGGCATACTGGCGTTTGAATCCAGAATGCAGGAGATTGACGATCCTTTCTTCTCAAAAGGGCTGTCCCTGGCCATTGACGGCATGGAATCAACATCCATTAAAGAAGTCCTGACCACGGAGATTCTGTATATTGAAGACCGTCACTCCCTGGGAGCCGAGATATTCACGACCATGGCTGCTTACGCACCGGCTGTGGGATTGATGGGGACCATCATCGGGTTGGTGCAGATGCTGATGCAGATGGATGATCCCAGCAAAATCGGAGCACCCATGGCCGTGGCGTTATTGACGACGTTCTACGGGACGGTTCTGGCGAATTTGCTGCTAATGCCCATTGCCGCAAAACTGAAAACCCGCAGCAGGCAGGAAATTCTGATCAAGGAGCTGATTTTGGAAGGGCTCATGGCCATTCAAGCCGGTGAAAGCCACCGCATTATCGAACAAAAACTCAGAGCTTTTTTGCCGCGGAAGAGAAAAGAAATTGAAATATCATAAATCCTGAAAAAGAGGATGTGAAATGGAACGGTTGAGCATTTCAACACATGATACGAAAAACAGACGTTATGAAGCCTCCGGTGGACGATGGGAAATCATCTATTCGGGCTTTATCCTCATTCTATTATGTTTTTTTGTCATGATGTGTGCTTTCTCCAATGTTGAAGCATCCAGAATGGACAAATTCGTAAAGTCATTTACCCATTCTATTGATGTTCTGAAAGGGGGATTCGGTTTTCAAACCGAGGGAGATATGACCGATGCATCTTCGGATTTTCGGGCCGAGCAAAAAAGGCTCGGGCCCATATTTGAAAAGCTGGTTAACATCGAGAATACCTTCGGTTTGGAGGATAACATTTCGATCTCTTTTTCCGGCGAAGGTCTTGTGATGCGCCTTTCGGATACCTCGCTGTTTGGTCTCGGTGTTGCTGAAATTTCACCGAAAGCCAGGCCTCTGCTGGATAAAATAGCCGATGTGCTGGCTGAAGCCCCCCATGAAGTTCGAATAGAAGGGCACGCCGATAATCTGCCGATTCACACGCCCGGTTTTCCATCCAATTGGGAGCTGTCGACCGCAAGGGCCGTCAATGTGTTGCGGTATGTCCTCGATAGCGGAAAATGTGACCCGCAAATGCTTTCCGCCGCGGGATTTGGTGAGTTTCAACCCATTTATCCAAATGATTCACCAGAACATCGGACGAAAAACAGGCGGGTTGAGTTCATCTTTTCATATAAATGAAACGGTGACGGTTTGGAGATGAATCAGTGGAAGAACGGATCCGAAGCCGGGGAAAAACCAGCAGCCCATCGAACGTCAAGTGGCTGACAACTTTCAATGATCTGATTACCCTGATGATGGTTTTTTTCGTTCTCCTCTTTGCCATGAGTCAGGGGGACATGGCCAAAATCAAGAAATTCAGGTCCGCTATCATTGAAGGTTTTGGGGCTCTTGAAAAAAAAAGCAATGGGAGTGTCGGCTTGATCGAGACCACAAGGCCCACGATGATGTCCGGAAGTAAGACACGGAAAAAGGCTGTTCCAGAAGCCCTACGAGATATGATTAAAGAAATTGATTCACTGCCGGAAGTGGAAACGGAAAATGCCGAAAAAGGGATGGTCATCCGGATTGCCGGCAATATCCTTTTTGATTCGGGCAGCGATAAGATTAACCCCGGCGGTATTTCGCTGCTCAAGAAGATCGGAAGCCTGATCAGTCGGTTGCCGAACCGGGTCCGTATAGAAGGCCACACGGATAATGTGCCCATTTCCACGGAGACCTTCCCTTCCAATTGGGACCTGTCGGCTGCACGTGCTGTCAATATCGTGAAGTTTTTATCGGATCACATGAATGTTTACCCGCGCAGATTGTCCGCTGTCGGATATGGAGAGTCCAGGCCTATCAGCGCCAACGACACGCCTGCAAACAAAGCTTTGAACAGGCGCGTGGAAATTGTGTTGCTTGAGGCCAAGGAGAAATAGGATGCGGAAAAAGACGCTCGTGACGGTGGGTATTGCCTTTCTTCTTATCATGATCGGGATCAGCGTCGCTTTCTTCGTGCTGTGGGGAAAAATGTCCGGATCGGAGAGCAACGGCGCCGCAATTCGTGAAAACGTCAAAGAAAAAGCAGTGTCCACAGGTGGGAAAAAGGTTTTTCCTCTAAAGACATTTGTGGTCAATCTTGCTGATGCCGGCGGAAAACGCTATCTTCGGGTGGGGATAGTCCTCGAATTGAATGAGGCCGGCCTTAATTCGGAGATTGAAGAGAACCTTCCCCTCATAAGAGACAAGATTCTGATGATTTTGCCATCAAAGACATTTGATGCCATCAAGACTTTTGAGGGGAAAATGGCACTCAAACGTGAAATTATGAACGGGCTGAATTCACTTCTGAAAGAAGGCAAGATCAGTAACCTCTATTTCGAAGAATTTGTTGTTCAATAAAAGGATGGGACATGGCTGATCAGATATTAAGTCAGGAAGAGGTGGATGCACTTCTTTCCTCAATGGCGAGTGGTCAGCTGGATTTTGAAGAGGAAGGGGCTCAGGACGATGTTTCGCCCGCTGAAGAACTTTCAGCCTATGATCTGACAAGCCCCAACATCATGATGCGGGAACATTTTGATGTTCTCGATGAAATCCATGACCGGTTCGCCAATTCTTTACGGATTTCCGTTACCACTATGTTGCGGATGCCCATTGATGCGGAGCTAACCGCCACCGAAACCGTCAAATTCGGGGAATTCATGGAGGGTATCGATAATCCTACGAGTCTTCATACTTTTCGGATGGAACCGCTTATCGGTTCGGGCCTCTTGGTCATTGAGCCGCGGCTTGTATTCTTCCTGATTGACTGTATGTTCGGCGGAACCGGAATGCTGGAAATTAAACAACAGCGGGATTTTACGGTCATTGAACAGCGGGTGATGCGCAAATTTTCAACGGATGTTCTTAAGGAGCTGGAAAAAGCCTGGTCCTTTGTCGAACAGATTAGCATTTCGATTGGGAAAAGCGAAACAAAACCACAGTTTATTCGGTTGGTTGCACCAAATGATATCGTCGTAGTCGTTCTTTTTACCATATCCATCGAGGGATTTAATGCGAGGATGTGGTTGTGTATCCCATACCTTCTTCTGGAGCCCATTCGAGACAAGCTTTCCTACAAGCATTTAAGAGATTCCGAGATGGAAAGCCTGTGGGGTTCAAAGATCGAGGAAATATTGAATGATACCCAGGTTAAAGTTTCCGCCAGAATCGGAAATATTACGCAAAGTATCGGAGATATTCTGAGTTTTCAGAAGGGGGATTTGATTCTGCTGGATACCGGGCCACCCGACTTAATTCCGGTTTTGGTTGAAAATGTGCCTAAATTCCTCGGATCTCCAGGCATAGTAGGCGGGAACAGAGCGGTCCGAATCGAGGAACCCATTTTCCCCCTTACGGGGAAAAAAGGGTAGAATCGCATACTTTTTCAGTGGATATCATTGCCAGAAAGAGACATTGCCATGAATGAAAAGAATAAAACGGAGTCCACTTCAAAAGAATGGAGAAAGAACCCGGGTGTCAGCGATGTGGATTTCATCCTGGACATTCCTCTTGAAGTGACGGTCGAACTGGGCCGAACGAAGATGTTGATTAATGATCTGCTGCAGTTATCCCAGGGATCTGTCGTGGAGTTGACAAAATTTGCGGGGCAGACCCTGGATCTCCTGGCCAACAGCAGATTGGTGGCCAGGGGAGAGGTTGTAGTGGTAAAAGACCATTATGCCCTTAGAATTACAGAGATTGTGAGCCCCATAGAGCGAATTGAAAAATTGAAATGAACTATCAACCGGACCTTATGACTTCGGCCGTCAAGATGTTTGTGGCGCTGGCGCTTCTGCTGGCCTTTCTCCTTGCGGCGCTTTATGTCTCAAAGCGTTACCTGAGACGGGGCGGCCCCCGTTATTCGGGAGGGATGATGCGGGTGTTGTCTTCAATCCATGTGGGGGTCAAGAAATCCGTTACCATGGTTGAAGTTCCAGGAGCCGTGCTGGTCTTGGGGGTTACGAACGATCATATCCGCCTGCTCACCAAGATAGAAGATGAATCATTGCTGGATCAATTCCAATTGCCTGAAAATCAGACCATCTCGGGGTCGTTTCTGGATGAACTGAAAAGCCTGTCGGGAAAATTCAGGAAAAGAACGGACGAAACATGAGAAGGCATCATTTGTTCCGCAAAAGGCCTGCCATGAGATGGGTTAGGCGTTTTTCCGTCCTGCTCATTATTCCATTGCTCCTTGTGGGTTTTGCCCACATGACGTGCATGGCGGCTCCGCCCGCGGGCCCAATGCCGTTTATCAGCGTGGGTCTTGACAATGCCGGCAGCCCGGGAAAGGTTTCCGCGGTTTTGCAGATTTTTCTGCTGATGACGGTCCTTTCCCTGGCCCCGGCCATTCTCATCCTGCTGACGTCCTTTACCCGGATCGTCATCGTCCTCTCCCTGCTTCGAAAGGCTCTTGGAACCATGCAGAGCCCTCCGAATCAAATTATCATCGGCTTGTCCCTTTTCCTGACCATTTTTATTATGACCCCTGTCTGGCAGTCGGTCTATAAAGATGCCCTTAAACCGTATTTTGATGAGCAGATTACCAATGAGCAGGCCTTTGAAAAAGCCGCCGAACCCATACGAGCCTTCATGATTAAACAGACCCGGGAAAAGGATCTGGCGCTTTTCGTGAGTATTGCTAAATTGAAACGGCCCAAGAACATTGAGGAGGTTCCCATTACCGTCATCGTTCCCGCTTTTGTGATCAGTGAGCTGAAAACGGCGTTTCAGATCGGCATGTTGCTCTACGTCCCTTTTTTGATCGTGGATATGGTGGTTGCGAGTGTCCTGCTTGCCATGGGTATGATGATGTTGCCGCCGGTGATGATTTCCCTTCCGTTTAAATTGATGTTGTTCGTCTTGGCGGACGGTTGGTATCTGATTGTGGGTTCCCTGGTTAAAAGTTTTGGATAATAGGAGGCGTTGAAATGACACCTGATTTTATCACCGGTTTCTTCATGGAAGCCCTTAAGATTTCCATTTTTCTGGCCGCCCCCATGTTGATTTCGGGCCTGGTGGTGGGGCTCATTGTGAGCATGTTCCAGGCGGCGACACAGATCAATGAAATGACGCTGGTATTTATTCCAAAGATGTTGGTGGTAGGCCTGGCGTTGCTTGTTTTTTTCCCATGGATGCTTCAGATGATCGTCGATTTCACACAGAATGTGTTTTCCAATATCCCACTTTACGCCAAATAGGGTGGTGTCAATACAAGTAAGGGGGGGGTGGTTTTGATATCTTTCACTTATTCCATGCCCCAGCTACACTTGCTGTTTTTCATTTTCTTGCGCATCGGCGCCATTGTTTTGACGGCGCCCGTTTTCGATAGTGATACGATTCCCGTTTTGTTTAAGGCCGGGCTGGCATTTGCCGTCAGTCTGCTGCTCATGCCGCTCTTGAATCTGGAGTCCGTTGCCTATCAACCGGGATTGTTGCCTTTTATGATCGGCGCTTTGAGCGAGGTGATCATGGGATTGATGATCGGCATGCTGGTAAGGATGGTCTTTGCCGGGGTGGTTCTGGCAGGGGAAATGGTGGGTTATCAGATGGGGCTGGCCATGGCAAACGTCATGGATCCCTCCTCAAATGAACAGGTGCCGCTCCTCGGGCAATTCAACAATCTGATGGCCATGTTGATATTTTTGGCAACCGACGCGCACCATCTCTTTGTGAAAGCGTTGGTGGCAAGTTTTCAAATCGTTCCGCCCTATGGTTTCCATTTCGATAGTGCCGTTATGGACCAGTTGGTAAATTTTGGTGCGGATATGTTTGTGATCGGGGTTAAGTTGGGAGCACCCCTAATTGCGGTTCTCCTGCTAATGAGCGTGGCCTTTGGACTGGCGGCCAGAGCGGTTCCACAAATGAACATTTTCTTTGTTGCGGGGCCGCTAAAAATTCTCGTTGGGCTTCTTTTCATGACGTTTGCGCTTCCCTACATGAGCGCCTTTTTGGGGGCGCTCATGGGTGGCTTGGGCCAAAGGATTATGAGGATTCTAAATGCCGTTTAACCTGAGAATTGCAATCGGCATTTGGTCGGCAACGGACAGCACCAAATACAGGGGGATGTGTCCCCACGGATTCACGAGGGTTTACGGTGTAGGCGATGGCCGGTAAGAATGATCAGGATAGAACTGAAAAACCGACTGCCAAGAAACTAAGCAAAGCGAGAGAAAAAGGGCAGGTTCCCAAAAGCCCCGAGGTCTCTTCCTCCTTCATTATTTTGTCTGCCGCAACGGTTTTACTGGCGGCGGGCCCCTGGATGTTAGGGTCTCTCATGGAATTGATGCGGGGTGTTTTTCAAAATCTTGGAACCCTTGATCTGAAAGGGGAGTCCGTAAGACCCTTTCTACTGGAGATCTTTGTTCGGTTCCTGATTGTTATGACGCCCATTTTTCTTTCGGTCGTAGTGGTAGGCATTGCCGCCAACTTGATTCAAGTGGGCTTTCTGTTTACTCTGGAGCCGTTGTCCCCCAAATTCAGCAAAATGAATCCCATCGCGGGAATGAAGAAATTTGTTTCCCTCCGATCGTTGACGGAATTGACCAAATCCATGGTGAAAATTCTCTATATCGGCGGTATCGCCTGGTTGGTGATCCGGGGTGAGCTGGAGGTCCTTCCTTCCCTGATCGATATGAGTGTGGCGCAGATACTCGCATTTATCGGCGTGGTGTCCCTGAAAGTGATGTTCTATGTAGCAATGGCCATGATGGTGCTTGCGGCCATAGACTTCACCTACCAGCGCTGGCAGCACAACAAAGATCTGATGATGACCAAACAGGAAGTCAAAGATGAATACAAGCAGATGGAGGGGGATCCCAAAGTCAAGAGCCGGATCAGACAGGTGCAAAGGGAAATGGCCGCACGTCGTATGATGTCCGCCGTTCCGAACGCCGATGTTGTGATCACCAACCCCACCCATCTGGCCATCGCCATCAAGTACAATGCAAAGGAGATGTTCGCGCCCCAGGTCGTTGCCAAAGGAGCCGGTTTGGTGGCGGAAAGAATTAAAGCCATTGCCATGGAAAATAATATTCCCGTGGTGGAGAACAAGCCTCTGGCCCGAACGCTTTTCAAGAGTACTGAGGTCGATGATTTTGTGCCGGCTGACCTGTACCGCGCCGTGGCTGAAGTTCTGGCATATGTGTACCGATTAAAGGGTAACGCAAAGCGCTCTTAACCCTTTTAATCTTAATCTTTCTCCGGGCCAAATCTTTGACGCCCGTCGTCAAATTTTCTTTCTTCCAGCGATTCGAAAAGCGCTTTTTCGCCCTTTCAAAATAACGTCTCCGGCGGCCACGTTCTTGAAACCCGCTATTATTTTTCACCTTTTCGGATGGTTGTAAAATCTTTATCTGAACGCCAGAGCGCACTTGCAATGATAGGCATGGAACGTGCATATCAACCGACAAATCAGGAAAACAATGGAGCTGACAGGTTGATGGATATCGCAAACCAGGTTGAAAATTCAATGGGGATACCGTTTCTCGCGCGCAACAGCGAGATTATGGCGGCCGTCGGCGTGGTTGGCATTCTGATTCTCATGATCATACCCCTGCCGTCTTTCATGCTGGATCTACTCCTGTCTCTCAATATTACCTTCGCCTTGACTATTCTTCTGACGGGAACCTATCTGTTGAGGCCGTTGGACTTTTCATCCTTTCCAACGGTTCTTTTGCTGGCGACCCTTTTCAGGCTGTCCCTTAATATCGCTTCCACCCGCATTATCCTGCTTCACGGCAGCGAAGGCCCTTCGGCTGCCGGGAATGTGATCATGGCGTTCGGGAATTTTGTGGTGGGCGGTAACTATGTGGTGGGGTCCATTGTCTTTATCGTTCTGGTGGTCATCAATCTGATGGTCATCACCAAGGGCTCAGGGCGAATCGGAGAAGTGGCCGCACGGTTCACGCTGGATGCCATGCCCGGTAAACAGATGAGTATCGATGCGGATCTCAATGCGGGGTTGATCGGTGAAGATGAGGCAAAAGAGCGGCGGCTGGAAATTTCACAAGAAGCTGATTTCTATGGCGCCATGGATGGCGCGAGCAAGTTCGTCAAGGGTGATGCCATTGCCGGGATTATCATCACATTGATCAATATATTGGGCGGCTTTGCCATCGGCGTCCTGCAAAATGATATGACCCTGGCCGACGCGGCACAAAACTACACGCTTCTGACCGTGGGTGACGGACTGGTGACCCAGATACCGGCTTTGATGATTTCAACGGCCGCAGGTATCGTGGTCAGCCGGGCAGGTTCCAAATCCGCCTTGGGCAGCCAGATCATATCTCAGATGCTGTTTCAGCCTCGCGCTATTGCGGTCGCAGCCGTGGTTCTGTTTGCATTGGGACTGGTTCCCGGAATGCCCACGGTTCCCTTTATGGTGCTGAGCCTTATTGCGGGTGGGGTTGCCTATACGGTCATCAAAACACGCACCGTGGAATCCGAAAAGATCAAAGAGAATGAGCTGCTTGAGGCGAAAACCCAGGTCACTGAAAATGTGGAATCGGTTCCGCCCATCGATATTCTCGCCATGGAAGTGGGGTATGGGCTTCTTCCGTTGGTGGATGTTGAAAAAGGTGGCGATCTTCTGGAACGTATCCGCTCTTTCAGAGGCCAGATCGCCCAGGATGTGGGCATCTTATTGTCTCCCATCCATATTCAGGACAATATGAAACTGAAACCCGGGGAATATGTGATTAAACTGAAAGGGAATAAGATCGCCGAAGGTGAATTAATGATGAATTGCTTTTTGGCGATGAATCCTGGGATAGCAGACGGAAAGATCAGTGGTGTGGAAACCACCGAACCGACTTACGGTTTGCCCGCAACCTGGATCAAAGCGGGAGCCAGGGAAGATGCGCTGGCCAAAGGATATACGGTCGTTGATTTGTCGACGGTGCTGATTACACATTTGTCCGATGTCATTAAACGACACGCGCACGAACTGCTCGGCAGGCAGGAAGTTCAGCAGTTGCTGGATAATTTGAAGGCTTCCCATCCAAAGGTTGTGGAAGAACTGATTCCCGGATTGCTGCCCCTCGGGGCTGTTGGAAAGGTTCTTCAGAATCTTTTGCGGGAAGGGGTTCCCATCCGCAACCTGTTGACCATTCTGGAAACCCTCGCGGACTGGGCCAATATTACAAAAGATACGGATGCCTTGACGGAATATGTGCGACAGTCTCTCGCCAGAACCATTACCGAGCTCTACAAAGGGCCTGCCGGCCGCATTTTCGTGTTGACCCTGGATCACAAGGTTGAAAAGACACTGGGCGAGGCCATCCAGTATACGGACCGGGGCAGTTACCTGCCCATAGATCCCAATACGGCCCATCGGATCGTGACTTCGCTGACCCACAACCTGGACGGTTTTTCTGAACGTAATCAGCAACCGATTGTCTTATGTTCAGCACAGATCCGTCCACATTTCAAAAAGCTTGCGGATCGCTTTATTCCGGATCTGGTCGTGTTGTCCTATGATGAAATTGTAAACAATATAAGTGTAGAATCCATTGCAACGGTGGGGCTTGATCATGCAAATTAAAAAATTCAGAGCAAATGATACGGCTGAAGCGCTGAGGTTGATCCGAAAAGAATTCGGTTCTCAGGCTGTTATTCTCTCCACAAAGGATGTGGAGCTGGGGGCGGGCGTTTTCGGTTTCAGGAAAAAAAGCTGCGTCGAGGTAACGGCGGCGACGGATGCGGAACCGCAAAAAATCGTTTCGGAGTTCGATGGCCTCCCGGGGGGAAAGCTGTCTCTCAAGACAGACACCAAAGGATCTGTCTCTTCTGTTTTGCCGGCGCGAAGGCAAAAGGCTGTTTCTTTGTACAGGGAGAAGAGCCTGAATGTGGTCGGAAGATTCAAACCGGCCAAACTGAGAGGTGGGTTTTCAAGGAAGACAGATCAGAGCATGCGGTTTTTCGGCCTTTACAAGGAGCTTCAGGATCAGGGCGTTAAAGAAAACATTGCCATGGATCTGGTTAAGGAATTGGGTCGGTTTTCATCCTCGAAAAGGGGGTTCAGTGCGGAAGACCTGAAACAGGGGGTTATCGAAATCCTGAAAAAAATGGGTGCGGTTACAAAACCGATTAAAATTATCAGGGGAGAGCAGAAAATCGTTGCCATGGTCGGCCCCGCGGGTGTTGGAAAGACGACTACCATTGCAAAGCTGGCGGCCCTGGGCAGGCTGAAAAGCGGGCGGAAACTGGGAATGATCTCACTGGACGACAAAAAAATCGGTGCCATGGCGGAATTGGGGGTCTATTCAAGAATACTCAATGTTCCCATGGAAGCCGCTTCCACCAGAGGACAGCTTGAGCAATCCCTTTATAATTTACGAAGGAAGGATGTCATTTTGATCGATACGCCCGGGATAAGCCGGAAAGAGAATGCGCTTCTCAGGCGGATGCAGGATCTGCTTCAAAGTGTCAAGTCTGCAGAGATCCATTTGTTGATGAGTGCGACCACCCGGGAAAAGGATTTTAAGGCTATTTTGGATCGGTTCAAGCTCTTAAATATTAACAGCCTGATATTTACGAGGATGGACGACAGCACGGAATATGGTGATTTGCTCAATCAGCTCGTTGATACTCGCATTCCCGCCTCTTACTTTGCCGACGGTCCGCAGGTCCCCGAGAATATCGAAGTCGCAACTTTGGATAGACTGGTGGAGCTGATCCTTAAGAAGGAGCATGCCGCAAAAATCGCGGCGCCGATGACTCGCGCCAGGCACGATAATCGAAAGCGGCTGGTGTATGGCCCTTATCCGGAGAAATCTTATGCGTATTCCTAAGCGGCGACCCCTATTGGGGAGAGCGATCGAAACGCTTAACCCTTTACTACCCCTATTAGCAGGGAGATAATTTTGATGAAGCAAGGTCTTAAGCCCAATAATCTAATCGTCTTGTCTGATAGAATCACGGCCAGAAAAGGCGAAAAGGGAAAGATAAAGGCAAACGTCCACAAACCCGATACGCGTATTATATCCATTACAAGTGGTAAAGGCGGAGTGGGGAAGAGCAATATCGTTGCAAATGTGGGGTTTGTGCTCAGCCGGCTGGGAAAACGGGTTTTGATTTTGGATGCGGATCTTGGACTGGGAAATCTTGATGTCCTGCTTGGCCTAACCCCAAAGTATAACCTGTCACATGCAGTTCTGGGGACCAGAACTATTTCTGAAATCGCATTGGAGGGGCCTGGAAACATCAAGATTCTCCCCGCTTCTTCAGGGGTTCAGGAAATGGCCCAATTAACCAATGAACAGAAAGCGGTATTTTTAAGCTCTATTGATTCCGTCATGGATGACGTGGACGTTCTCCTGATTGATACCGGGGCCGGAATTTCTTCAAATGTCATGTATTTCAACAGCAACGCACGGGAGATACTGGTGGTGGTGACACCCGAACCAACTTCTATTACCGATGCGTACGCGCTGATGAAGCTTCTTTCCCTGAACTATTCTCAGAGTCGTTTTAAGCTGGTTATCAATTTTGCCAAGAATTCCAGAGAGGCGGAAGATGTGTATCAGCAAATAAAACTGGTTGCTGATCGGTTTTTGAATATCACCATCGAATATGTGGGGTTTGTTTTAGTTGACCAATGGGTCAGGGAAGGTGTGAGACGTCAAAGGATTGTTTCCGAAATGAAGCCCGAGGCTGCAGCGAGCCGCTGTTTCGTTTCATTAGCAAAGGCCTTGATCAACTCGCCTCCTCCGGACTTATCCGGAAAAGACTCCCGCTCATACTGGCGGGATCTGTTTGACGGCGCCCCTTAACAAGAGAATGAATCAACAATAAAGGAAGATTGTCGACCATGGAACTGGCGCAATTGTATCAGGGAAAAGAATGGCAGGGAGACTCCCCGACGAAGGATCAGCTGGTTCTTCAATATCTCCCCTACGTCAAGAATATTGTTCAGAGGATTCACGCGCAACTGCCCATGGGGGTGGACGAGGATGATCTGACGAATGTCGGCGTGATTGGTTTAATTGATGCCATCGATCGATATGACCCCACTAGAGGCACAAAATTTACCACCTATGCCGCCTTCCGTATCAGGGGAGCGGTTATGGGGGAGCTGCGAAGTCGCGATGTGGTTTCCAGAACCAGTCGAAGCAAGATCCGTGAGTTGCAGAACACCTATGCGGATCTGGAATTCAAAAAGGGCGGAGAGGTTCAGGATTCAGAAGTCGCTGATGCCATGGGTATTGAAATTGATGAGTTTTATCAGATTCGGAAAATGGCGAGCATGTCTTTTGTCAGTTTTGAGGAAATGGGGCTTTCTTCCCGTGAAGAAAAAGACGATGTGATCGGGTTCCTCATAGGAAACGGCGGTGAGGATCCATTTCAAATTGCTCGGATAAAAGAGTTGAGAAACGCCACCGCGGAAGCCATTGAGCAGCTTCCGGAAAAGGAAAAAATGGTTGTCTCATTGTATTACTGGGATGAACTGACGATGAAAGAGATTGGTAAAGTTCTGGAGCTGACTGAATCAAGAGTGTCACAGCTTCACTCTCAGGCGATTGTTCATTTACGAAACGCCATGAAGAAAAAAGGTCTGGTGGGTGATTGACAGGGCGGGCAATATGAGTGACGGGCTGAACATCCGTAAGGCAGCTTTTCCCATCTTCGGTGCATCGAAAGTGGGGCCGACAAAAAAGAAAACCCCCGATTCGCGGAAGCGTCATTTCGAGAGGCATCTTGAGGATGAAAAAAGGAACGATTCCGATGACGATTTGTCTTCTGATACCCGCGAATCACGGCCGGAAAGTGGAAACAAAACGGGAAAAGACGATTCCAATGCAGAGAAGATGCAGGAATCGTTGCCTAAAGAACTGGGAAAGCGGATCGATATCCATATCTGAGAGGAGTTGGTTATGCCATATTTGACCACCGAACAATTGTCTATGCTGTCGGATGCCTTGTGCATCTGTCTTTTCGGAATCAGTATAATGATCATCTTCACCATGAAGACGAAGGGATATGGCAGAAGGCTGGCTCGAAAATGGATGCGAAAGCATGAGAATTTCAACAAAGAGCTCTCTTTGGCGCTGGGTGGCGGCGATGCATGGAATGATGCCTCTCTAGATAACAGTCGGAAACTAAAAGACAGAACCGGAAGCGCCAGGGGAAAGCGGCAAAAAGACGCCTATGCCGCGGCAAGACGCCTCGCCGGGCAGGGTTTGAATGTTGAGGGAATCAAAGAAAAGTTGAATCTCCCGAGAAATGAAATCGAACTGATTGTCAAGTTTGGAAAAATGAATGCACCCCGTTCGAAACGGGTGGAACAGGGCCGCCATGACGATTACCGGTTCATCCGACCGGAAGCTTTGCCGAGTGCATCGGAAAAAATTGCCCATGCCGGCGTTGGAAGGGCCTGATCGTTTTTCCGAGGATAGCTTGACAGTCTGATGAATGTTTTAAATTTTATTTAAATGAGCTCATTTAAGGAGACGGCCATGGTGGCGCATATTTTGCATAAACCAAATTGTATGATCTTCAGTGGACTTTGGAATCAAGGGGGGCTTCAATGAACCAGGCACTGTATGCCGCAGTCTCGGGTGCATCCAATAGTCAGATGCGATTGGATGTTCTGACCAATAACCTTTCCAATGTCAACACGGTCGGTTTCAAGGAAGACAAGCTCTATTTTCACATTCCGGATAGAAAAGAGGACTCCCGGATGTCACAGAAAGCAGCGGGCTTTACCATGTCTCCTCCTTCAGAACCCTATGAAACCCGAACGGATTTTTCTCCTTCTCCATTACGTCCTACCAACAATGTGTTGGATATGGCCCTTGAGGGGGAGGGCTTTTTCTGTGTTCAGACACCGGAAGGAAAACAATACACGAGAAGGGGAGATTTTTCTCTTACCGAAAGCGGCAAGCTGATCACCAAAGCGGGCTATCCCGTGCTGGGCAAAAACGGCGAAATTGTTTTGACGGGGAAAAAAAATATAACCGTGAATGAAACCGGTGAAATCAGTGTCGATGGAAATCCCGTGGATACCCTGCAGGTTGTGGGCATCGGGAAACCGGAAATGCTTCAGAAGGTCAGCGGCACCCTGTTCCGGTCGCCGGGTGGGCAGGTTGATGAAAAGGAAGTGAAAAATCTCAAGATAAAGCAGGGATTTTTGGAAACTTCGGGAGTGAACGGGGTCAAAACCATGACCGAAATGATAGATGTCCTCAGAGGCTACGAATCGTATCAAAAAATCATTCATTTTCTGAGTGATGTCAGCAAAAAGAGTATCAATGATGTTGGAAGGCTGGCATAAAAAACTGTGATTTATGAATAGAGAGCGAGGGTTGACAAATGCAACGATCATTGTGGATCGCATCCACCGGAATGCAGGCGCAGACACTAAATATCGACGTGATTGCGAACAATCTGGCCAACGTAAATACCACCGGTTTCAAACGGAGCCGGGCTGATTTTCAGGATCTGCTGTACCACACCATGAGAGCTGCCGGAACGCCTTCTTCGCAAAATTCGGACGTGCCCACGGGGATTCAGATCGGACACGGTACCCGGCCGGCGGGGACCCAGAAAATTTTCAGCCAGGGGGATTATCAGCAAACCCAGAATGAGCTGGATGTCGCCATTGAAGGCGACGGTTTTTTTCAGATTACTCAGCCCAATGGGGATATTGCCTATACCCGGGCCGGGTCATTCAAGCTGGACAGCGAAGGTCGGATCGTGACATCTGACGGCTTCTTAATGGAGCCGGAACTTGCTATTCCCACTGACGCCCTTTCCGTATCCATCGGAACCGACGGCACCATTTCAGTCCTTCAGGCGGGGGAGACCGAGCCGACCGAAGTGGGCGCCATCGAACTGGTCCGCTTTATCAACCCCGCCGGATTGGAGAGTATCGGCAGAAATCTCTATCTTCCGACCAAATCATCGGGAGAAGAGATCACCGGAACCCCCGGCGAGGACGGATTCGGAACCATTGCACAGGGCTATTTGGAAATGAGCAATGTGAGTGTGGTGGAGGAGATGGTCAATATGATTACCGCTCAAAGAGCTTATGAATTGAGCAGCAAGGCGGTTAAGGCGACGGACGAAATGCTTCAGATGGCCAATAATCTCCAACGCTAGGGGTAAATTTTGAACGCTTTGAAAGTTTCCTGCCTGACCTTTATGTTTTTAACGGTCTTTGTTATTGCGGGGTCCTTTTCTCCGGCCTGGTCTTCGGATGGGGTGGTGATAAAGGGCTTTGAAAAGGCCGAGGTTTCCGACGACAGCATTTATCTGGGCAAAATCTGTACGGTGACCGGAAAAGATGCCGCGGAGATTCGCCAAATAAGGGGGATTGCCCTTGGAAAGGCACCTTTACCGGGAAATTCGCGCCGTATCGACACGGATTATATCAAACTTCGTTTGAAACAGGCGAAGGTCGACCCCAATCGGGTCCGCTTTCAGATGCCTGGCGCCATTGAAGTGTTTAGAGCGTCCGTGACCATTACCCGAGAAGAGATCACGCGGGCGGTTGACAGTTTCATCCGTGCCAATATTTCGTGGGATAAGGATCGTGTGAAAATCAGAAAAATAGAAGTCAGCGCGGATGTGGTTTTGCCCAAAGGGAATGTTTCATACCGGATTGAACCGCTTCGAAACGCTGACTACAAAGGAAACATCGCGTTGCCGGTTCATTTCACGGTGAACGGGCTGTTTCAAAAACGGATTCTGGCCACGGCGGAGATCAGTCTTTTAACGGACGTGGTGGTTGTTAAAAAATCGCTGAGACGGCACGGTCGAATAAATGAAGATGATATCGAGCTGAAAGAAAAGGATTTGTCCAAAACCCATTCCAATGTCATTACGGACCCGGAAGAAGTGTTGGGAAAAAGGGCCAAACGGTCCATTGCGTCCGGTACCATTTTAAGACCTGACCACATCGAATCTCCGCCACTGGTTAAACGGGGAGACGTGGTTCTGGTGGTGGCGGAATCGGCGGGTCTCAGAATCACGGCGCTCGGTGTCGTGGACCAACGTGAAGGGCGTCGCGGGGAGAGAATTAAGATCGAAAACCTTGATTCAAAAAAGAATATCTACGCGCGTGTGCTCGATTCCAAAACCGTGGAAGTCGATTTTTGAAAAGGAGGATTGCTAAGGTGTTTCCGAATAACTTTGGGTTTAACAAAAACCGGATATTTACCGCACTCTCCTTATTCCTCATCACGATGCTTTCCGGCTGTGTCACCGGCCAAAAGGAAACAAAGCCGACCGATGGTGCGGCCGGCCTCATGTCTTTGGGGGTTGACTACGATCACCGAATTAAATCCAGAAAGTACGAGGGATCCTTATGGGATGACAATGGTGCCCTCAGCAGCCTCTTTAAAGACTACAAGGCCAGCAAAGTGGGAGATGTGGTCACCGTCATCCTGGACGAATATACCACCGCGAACAACAAGGCCGACACCAATACTTCCAGAAAGTCAGCGGTCAAAGCGGGTATTGGGGGCGAATTTACAAACATCGGAAATCTTCAGCCATCCTATTCAGGCGCGGTAAGCGGTTCCTTTGAACCGACTTTTACCGGCAGCGGTTCCACCAACCGGGAGAGTCGTTTGAAAAATCTGGATGGTGTCACCGCAAGGGTCATCAGAGTGCTTCCGGACGGCAATCTGGTGATTGCGGGATCGCGGGAAATTACCGTGAACAATGAAACCCAGTGTCTGACGCTGGCCGGGCTTATTCAGCCTCGGGACATTCGCTATAATATGGCCACTCAAGGGTACGAAGTCAAATCATCCAGAATTTCCGATGCAAAATTCGTTTACAGCGGCGAAGGCATTGTCGCCCAACGCCAAAATCCAGGATGGCTCAACAATCTTCTAAATGTGGTGTGGCCGTTTTAGACGAAAAGCACGGCCTTTGGTTTTTGGTTAAGAAAAATGAATACGGAAACCCGAAAAACCCCATGAACAGACTTGAAAGACACAAGGCACAACAGATGACAGGGAGTGAATCATGAAACGCCTTCTCTTACCCAACCCTTTGGTCGGCAAAATTTTCGTGACAATGTTGTTGTTCGTCTGTACATTTTATTTCTTGGTCATCCCCGCGGGTGCCACACGCCTCAAAGATCTCGCGGACATCAAAGGGGTGCGTAAGAATCAGTTGGTGGGGTATGGCCTGGTTGTGGGTCTGGATGGGACCGGAGACGGAAAGGACTCGAAGTTCACGTTTCAATCTCTGGCGAGTTTGCTCGAGAGAATGGGCGTAACCGTCGATCCTAAAAAGATTCAAAAAGTACAGAATGTGGCTGCCGTTATGGTGACGGCGGATCTGCCGGCCTTTGCCAAAGTGGGTGCTCAGATGGATGTGACCGCCAGTTCCATAGGTAATGCGTCAAGCCTGACCGGGGGAGTGCTCCTGGTGACGCCTCTCCGGGCCGCCAACGGAAAGGTCTATGCGGCGGCTCAAGGGTCCATCGTAACAGGGGGATTCTCTGTTTCGGGGAACGCGGCCAAAGTGACCAAGAATTTCCCCACAGTGGGACGTATTGTGGCAGGGGCGACCATTGAACAGGAAATCCCTAATGATTTCATGGAAAAAGGGACTTTGACCCTTATTCTTCCCAATCCCGATTTTACAAATGCGTCCCGTGTGGCGGAAGTGATTAACAGCAGCCTTAAGGGGAATATGGCAAGAACTGTTGATGCAGGTACCATCGAGGTTTCGGTTCCGATGAATTATCGGGGGAATACGGTGGGACTGGTTGCCATGATCGAGCAACTGGAAATTACTCCCGATCAGTCGTCCAAAGTGGTGCTCAACGAGCGGACGGGAACGGTCGTTATCGGCGAGAACGTCAGGCTTTCAACTGTAGCAATCGCCCATGGCAACCTCAGCATCGAAGTCAAGGAAACGGCCAATGTGAGTCAACCCATGCCTTTTTCCAATAACCGGAGCGTGGGAGGGATCGGCGTTGGCGCCGGAGGTGGGCAGGGGCCGCCGCAACAGGTGGGAAACAACGGCACGATTGTTGCACCAGGAGGGAATACGGTGGTGACCGACGATACCAACATCAATGTTAAAGAGCAAAATGCCAGACTCTTGCTCCTGAAATCCGGTGTCACCATCGCCCAGGTGGTTAGAGCTTTGAATGCCCTCGGCGTTACGCCCAGGGATCTCATGACCATATTTCAGGCCCTGAAAGCCGCGGGGGCATTGCAGGCAAAACTGGAGGTAATGTGATGATGGATGCCATGAATCTACAGATCATGCCCTATCAATCCATGGACCTGGCGAAAAAGGTGGAAGCTCTATCTAATCAGATGGATTCGAAAAAGATCAAGAGCGAAGATCCTTCCGGAGTTGAGAAGGCCTGCACCGATATGGAGTCCCTTTTTATTTTCTATCTTTTAAAGGAAATGAGAGCGACCATTCCCAAAGACGGTTATCTCGGCGGAGGAAAAGGTGAGGAGATCTATACCTCCATGCTCGATTCTCAACTGGCGAAGGAATTAGCGGCTGAACGAGGGATAGGGCTTTCACCGCTGCTCAGTGAAAGCCTGACCAGAAAAGAAAACAACGCAAGCGGAATAATTGAAAAAAAATAGAGAAAAAAGTTTAAGTTTTTCTCTACTAGTGCCGATAAAGAAATCAAGAGTGTTTTAGCTTTGTCTGGATTAAGCCTGGGCCTTGAGAGCCCTAGATTTGTGGGGCCGGTTTTTCAAAGGTCCTTAAGGCGGATGAGTGAGATCCAGTGTGGAATCTCTCAAATGGTTCAGACGAAAAGGAGGGTTCAAACATGGAAATTACACGCGGCAATCCTTTTGGCAAGATTGACGGTTATGTAAAGCAAGTCAACAAGGACAAAATAAAATCCAGCGCCGTGTCGGATGATCAAAGTTCCAACAAAATATTACCTTCAGGGGATAGCGTTGAACTGTCCACGGAAGCCAAAATAATGCAAGAAGCGGTAAAGGTCCTTGAAGCCCTTCCGGATGTAAGGGAGGAAAAAGTCGCCCAAATCAAACAGCAGATTGCAGACGGCACCTATGAGATCGACAGTAAAAAAATCTCCGAAAAGATGATAAAGGAATCGGTTGTGAATAATCTGTCCTGAGTTTTTCGGGCGCGCTATGGGTGTGAGGCATGGGAAGAGAAGAAGGCCGTTATGCAGTGAAAGATAACTTTTCGGACGAAAAAGCCATGTTGTTTGGCCGACTGGTCGCGCTTATGGAAAAACAAGCGCAGTCGTATGAATCCATGAGAAGTGCATTGTGTGATGAAAAGGAACGGATCATCAATATTGATCTTAAGGGCCTTGCTGAAACAGGTCAACGGAAGCAATCGCTGTTGGAGAAGATTGAAAGGTTGGAGAAAGACCGCATCAATTTGATGAAAGATTTTTCGAAAATACTGAAGATTTCCATTCAGGGTCTGACAGTCCGCAAATTGATGGGATACACACGTGGATACGACAAAGACCGGCTGAATAAATCTCGTCAGGCACTTCTGGATCTGGCCGGGGAAACACGGCGAATGAACCAATTCAATAAATTGCTCATCAGCCATTCTTTGGAGCTGATAGTAGGGTCCTACTCATTTCTGAGCCATTTGGCGGCTCCCGATACGGTTTATCATCGCTCAGGCGGATTGCGGGTGAGGCATCAGAGTGGGAAATTTATTTCAGATAGCATTTGAAAAGATTCATTCCAAATCAGTCCCATTTTCCTGCAGACAAAGAAAGTGGTTTGTTGCCGCCAACAAATTGACGCTTTTCCTCCTGAGTTCCCTTGAAAATACAAGGATCTGTTTTTTCTCCCATGAAACCCTTGCTTATAAGAGCGTCTGTATTTCCAAATGAAAAGATGCACCCCTGTTGCGTTATTTTGTTTTTTTATAAGCGGCACGTATCTTGCTATAAAATCTTGAACATCGGCATCGTTGCACGTGATTCAGGGCCGTGTAAAAAGGGCCGGAGGATTTGTGATCGCTTGACAACCGGAAAATCAAATGAAGGAAAGGCACCGAACGGATCTTATGGAAAAGGAAAGTTCTGAAAACCTGGAAAAAATACTGAGTAGTATAGAGACGATCGGTTTAAAGGATGGGGATGCCTGGAACGGAATTGAGGGGGATTTGAAGAATCTGGCTTCAGATGTGGTCGATGACATCCCTTTGGCGGTGGACCCATTAAACCACTGTTTGGAGGGTATCAGACTTCTCTCGGAAAATGCCGTTACCAGTCCATTGATGCTGGTAGATGCTATTTCAGAATGTCTTTATGCTTTTCAGCAATGCCTTCAAGATAAACCGGGCATGTCGGATCTGATGTTGGAGACGGGTGAGGAATTGAAGACGGTGTTGGCGGATCTTTCAAAGGATGAGCCGGCGGTATCCGAATCCGAAACCGCTGATGAAATCACCGAAACCCTCGAACGATCTTCGGACATAACCATCAATGATGCCGCGGCCCTGCTGATCCTTCTGGAGGCCGACGACGCTGAGGAATTGACCCGATTGAAAGGTATGCTCGATGCAATCATTGCCGGCGGCAGCTGTTCTCGAATCTCCAACGAAAAGCTTAAGGAGGCTGCCGTAAAAACGGAGGCTCTCCTTTCCTCCAAAGTTTCCGAACCGGGTCAAACGATTCAGGAAATCGGCGTGTTGCTGGATAAAGCCGCAAGCGCAAAGGACGAGGAGGAAGAGTTGATTGTGCCGGATGGTCCATCAGAAGACCAGATGGAAAATGTCGATGCCGATACCGATACTTCAGGCGATTCCCGTGAAAGTGAAGAATCGTTAGTGATGACGGACTCCCCTGATTCGGATCCGAAGGATGAACCCGCCCAGAAGTCTATTCATCCGACGAGCTTGCCGCCCGATGCCGACTTTGACCTGCTTTCAGAATTTGTGGCCGAAAGCGGTGATTTGATTTCAGATGCCGAAGAAGCCTTGTTAACCCTTGAAACCGATCCGGAAGATGAGGATGCGGTGGGGACGATTTTCAGAGCCTTCCATACGGTGAAAGGCGTCTCGGCGTTTCTGTCGCTAAGTGCCATATCTGAAATGGCACATCTGGCGGAATCTCTGTTGAGCCGCGTCCGAGACAAGGAAATTCGTTATGCGGGCGGCTATGCGGACCTGGCGCTTCGCTCATTGGATATGATCAAACAGATGATCACGTTTGTACAGGACGCGCTGGGCGGTGGGCCGCTCCTGCATCCCGAAGGGTACGATGACCTGGTTGAATTGTTGCGTGACCCTGAAGGTGCCGGCATTTCGGACGAAACCAACATCGAAGAGGATGTGACGCCCAGGGTCGGGGATCTTCTGGTGGCTGCCGGGAAGGCAAAACGGGAAGATGTTGAGGCTCTGGCAGGGGTGAAGTCGGGAAAGCCCATTGGCGTTGAGATGGTCAAGAAGAATGCGGCGAAGGTGGCTGACGTTGCACAGGCCCTTCGTACCCAGGACCGCATGAAAGGGAAGCAGCAGGTTTTTGAAACATCGGTCAGAGTCAGCACAAGCAGACTGGATCGGTTGATCGATATGGTTGGAGAACTGGTGATTGCACAATCCATGGTGGCCCAGGATGAGCGTGTCATCAGCGGTGACCAGCATCAGCTCCTGAAAAAGGTCAACCAGGCGGGTAAGATCGTTCGGGAACTGCAGGATTTGAGCATGTCCATGCGTATGATTCCACTAAAGGGGACATTTCAGAAGATGGCAAGACTGGTGCGCGATCTCTCCCGTAAAGTGGGAAAAAACGTAAAACTGGTCACCCATGGAGAAGATACGGAAATAGACCGGAACATGGTAGATGTGATCAATGATCCACTAATGCACATGGTACGCAATGCCGTGGACCACGGTATTGAGACAATTGAGGGAAGAAGGGATGCGGGAAAGCCGGATTCCGGAACCGTGACCCTTTCCGCTTACCATGCCGCTGGCAGCGTGGTGGTTGAGATAGAAGACGATGGAAAAGGAATTTCAAGAGAGGTCATCCTCAATAAAGCCAGAGAAAGAGGTCTGGTCACCGATGCTTCGGCCTTGAATGATCGTGAGATTTTCAATTTGATTTTTGAGCCGGGTTTTTCAACTGCCGCGGCTGTTACTGATGTATCCGGCCGAGGTGTCGGCATGGATGTGGTGAAAAGGAATATCGAGTCGATTCGGGGGCAGGTGGAAATTCTATCGGAATTGGGTAAGGGGAGTATTTTCAAGATGCGGCTTCCCCTGACGCTAGCCATAATTGACGGGATGGCACTTCGGGTGAATCAGGAGAACTATATTATTCCCACCGCTTCAATCGTACGATCCATCAAACCCGGATCGGAATCCATTTCCACCGTACTGCAAAAAGGGAAGATGGTCTCTCTGCGAGGAGAGTTGATTCCCGTTTTCGGGTTGCACGATCTCTTTGCCATTGAGACAGATGTGGAAAAATCGGACAGTTATCTGATTGTCGTGGTGGAAGATGACAACAAGCGGCAGGTAGGGCTGGTTATTGACGAATTGATTGGCAGGCAACAGATCGTCATTAAACCCCTGGGAGAGTCCATGCGGGATATCCCCGGCATTTCGGGGGGGGCCATTATGCCCAACGGCCAAGTGGGGCTGATTTTGGATGTGGGCGGAATCATGCAACTTGCCAATTCGGAAAATGGCGGATGATAAGGGAACAGTGGATCGTTTCTGAAGATGCCTTTCGTTTTTGTTAAATGAATGGCGCTGAAAGGGCTTTATGACTTCTTATCCTATGACTAAAAATCGCGAACCGATGTCTTACATGACGACTGACTTGACGGACGTCCAGTTCAAAAAGGTGAAAGACCTGATTTATCGGGAGTGCGGGATTTGCCTTAAGAGCGGAAAAGAAGCTTTGGTAAGAGCACGCCTCACCAAACGGCTGCGGGCGCTTCGGATGGGAAGTTTCGGAGAATACATCGATTACCTTGAAAATGAAGGGGCTCACTTGGAATTGAGTTCCATGATCGATGTTATGACCACCAATAAGACCAGCTTTTTTCGAGAAATCGATCATTTCCAGTTTTTGAGGGATTCGGTTCTGCCAACGCTCGGAAGCCGGAGAATCCGGCTGTGGACTGCCGGTTGTTCATCAGGCGAGGAACCGTACACCCTGGCGATGGTGCTTTTCGAATCATTGGCTGATCTCCAACAAAGAGACGTGCTCATCCTTGCGACGGACATTTCCACCCGGATGCTGAAACAAACCGAGTCAGCCGTCTATTCAGAGGAAAAGCTTACGAGTCTCCCTAAGTCCCTCCTGAATCGGTATTTCGTCAAGACAAAATCAAATGGCGCGGAAGCCTACCAATTATGTCCCAAAATTAGAAAAATTGTAAGGCCCGCTAAGTTGAACCTGATGGACCCCTGGCCCATGAAGGGGCCTTTTGATGTCATTTTCTGTCGAAATGTCATGATTTATTTCGATACGCAGACTCAGAACAAGCTCGTGAACCGGTTCTGGGACTTTCTGAGGCCTGGCGGATATCTTTTCGTGGGTCATTCGGAAGGGTTGTCCTCCATCCAACACAAATTTCAGTATCAGCAACCGGCGGTTTATAAGAAATGATCCGTCATTGTCAGGTGGAATTATCTAAATGAGACACATTGTACAAGTAGGTGATATGAAAGTAGGCAAAAGGGGAGACATGATTGTCACACATGCGTTGGGCAGTTGTCTCGGGCTGATGGTTTATGATCCGGAAGCTCAGGTGGGGGGGTTGCTCCATGCCATGCTGCCCCTTTCCAAGATCAACCTTGAAAAGGCGAAGGTTAATCCATTCATGTTTGTGGATACGGGGGTCCCGGTGCTCTTCAAGGAGCTTTATAAGCTGGGGGGGGAAAAGAACCGGATGACGGTCAAGGCCGCCGGCTGTGGTTCTCCCATGGGAGACAACGAGATTTTTAAGATAGGACAGCGGAACTATACGGTTTTGAAGAAAATTCTCTGGAAGAACAAGGTGCTTTTGCAAGCTGATGACGTGGGCGGAACGTTAAGCCGAACTGTTCATTTCGACATCAAAACGGGACAAACGGTTATTAGGAACGGGCAGCGGGAGTGGGAATTATGAGCCAGGCGCAGAAATCCAAAATAATTTCGAAAATTCGGACTTTGCCCAGTATCTCGGGTGTCGCAGTTCAGGTTCTTAAGCTTCTGGATGACCCGGATTCCACCGCGGAAGAGGTTCAGAAAATATTGCGCCTTGATCCCGGTTTGACGGCAAATATCCTGAAGTTGACCAATTCAGCTTATTTCGGATTGCCGAACAAGGTTGGTTCCGTTCGCCAGGCTATTGTCATGCTGGGATGGAAGCGACTCGTCAGAATCGTTTTGTCCACGTGCGTCAATGCGGTGATGGATAAATCCATCCCCGGTTATGATTTACCGCCGGGTGAGTTGTGGCGGCATTCTGTTGCCGTATCGGTTACGGCGGAAGGGTTGATGAAAGAGCTGAATCTGGAAGCGGACGATGAGATTTTTACGGCAGCGCTTCTGCATGACCTGGGGAAGCTGGTCATGGGGGAATTCGTAGCGGAAGATCTGGCAGCTATCCGATTGACGGCCGAGAAAGGGATTCCTTTTCAGATGGCCGAAAGGGAGGTGCTCGGTACCGATCACGCCGAGATCGGCGGAATGTTGATGGAACGCTGGTCTTTTCCACCCCAGTTCGTGAGTGCGGTCCGATGGCATCACGAACCGGATTCGGCGGAACACCCGAGTACGTTGATTGATATTGTCCATGTGGCCAATGTGCTCTGCCTGATGCTAGGCATCGGCGCCGGTATTGAAGGTCTGCATTACCAGCCTTCAGCCACTGCAACCAAGAGACTGGGTCTCAAACCCAAACAACTTGAAGTGGTGGCCAGTCAGACGTTGCAGTGGGCAAATGAACTTTCAAATATTTTTGAATAGCATGTTTTTTTGATGAGAGGTATCTATGGCCATTAATGTTCTTATCGTCGACGACAGCAAAATCATGAGGACCATGATTCTGAAAACATTGCAGATGACCGGGATTTCCATGGGGGAGATATTCCAGGCCGGTAATGGTCGCGAAGGGCTGGAATCCCTGGAACAGAACTGGATCGATCTGGCAATTGTGGATATTAACATGCCGGTGATGAATGGCGAGGAAATGATAGACCGCATTCGGGAAAATCCTGAGATGCAGGATCTTCCGGTGGTGGTGGTCTCGACTGAAGGAAGCGAAACTCGCATTGCACGGTTAAAAGAAAAAGGGGCAGTATTTATCCACAAACCTTTTGAAGCGGAAACCATCCGCGATACCATCGTAGAACTGCTCAAACTGGAGGCCGGTGATGAATGAGAAGATCGGTAAAATTCTGGAGAAAATCGTCACGGAGACGTTTGAAGGATTGGCGTTTATGTTTGGATTTCCTGAAGAGGATGAAAATGCGGGCTCCGGAGAATCCATGATTGTCACGCGAGTCGGGTTTCAAGGACCTTTTTCCGGGCGAATGATCATGGCGGTTACCCAACAGACGGCTCAGGAATTGACCGCGAATATGCTGGGACTTGACGATGACGAAGGAGAAATCAGCACGGCTGATCAGGCCGACGCCCTTAAAGAAACGATTAATGTGATTTGCGGCAATCTGCTCCCTGCTATCGGTGGAAAAGAAGCGGTTTTTGATATTCATTCGCCGGAAATCCTATCGGATCATACGTCTTTGGACAGTATGCCCGATGAGGGGCTTGTAGCGGGTGTAAAGCTCTCCATAGATGATGAACCGTGCCAGTTGTCACTTTATATTGATGGACAAAATCCTGAAGCCTTTATGAAACTCGCAGATTGATGTCCACATTGTTTAAAAGAGTGGAGATGGCAATCATCACTCATCCGGAGTAACGATATGATTAAGGTTCTCATTGTAGACGATTCGGCCGTCGTTCGAAGTATTTTGACTTCAGAGCTGTCCAAGCACAAAGACATAGAAGTTATTGGAACGGCTGTGGACCCGTATATGGCCCGCGATAAAATTGTAAAACTTCGGCCTGATGTGATTACTCTTGATATCGAAATGCCCCGAATGGATGGTCTTTCATTTCTTGCCAAGTTGATGAAACACTTGCCCATGCCCGTTGTGGTGGTGAGTTCTTTGACCCCCAAGAACAGCGATACGGCCATGAAAGCTTTTGAACTGGGGGCTGTGGAGGTTATAGGGAAACCGGGCGGCTCATATTCAAGCCAGGATATCTCCATCCAATTGGCCCATGCCATTAGAGCCGCGGCATCAGCGCGGATTCAGAAATCTCCACCAAAAGTTTCCGCCGCGGTGGCTAATGAAAAGATGAAGCCCATCGAATTTAAGACAACGCACCAGATCATTGCCATTGGCGCCAGTACGGGTGGAACAAAGGCAATCGAAACGGTTCTCACCGGCATGCCGGCCAATGCCCCGGCCACTGTCATTGTCCAACATATGCCGGAAGCATTCACCCGCGCCTTCGCAGAGAGACTGAACCAGATTTGCCGAGTGGAAGTGCGTGAAGCACGGGATAATGATCATGCCATTCCCGGTTTGGCACTCATAGCGCCGGGAAACTATCATATGCTGCTAAAACGGAGCGGCGGCAGCTATCTGGTGAGAATAAAGGATGGCCCACGCGTTCATTATCAACGTCCCAGCGTCGATATTCTCTTTCAATCAGTGGCGAAAAGCGCCGGCAGAAATGCGGTTGGCGCCATTTTGACCGGAATGGGCGCGGACGGTGCAAAGGGGCTCCTCGCCATGAAAGAGAGCGGCGCCTATACCATCGCACAAGACGAGGCCACGAGTGTTGTATTCGGCATGCCGAAGGAGGCCATTGAACTGGGTGCCGCGCACAAAATTGTTCCTTTATCCTCTATTTCCCAGGAAATTCTTGCGGGAATCAACAAAACCCGGTAGCCCTCGGAGGAGATCGACCATGTCATCCATTTTCGGAATATTGCAGGCGGGAAAAAGTGCTGTTCTGGCCCAGCAGAAAGGCATAGCGGTCACGGGACAGAATATTTCAAACGTTGGTACCGCAGGCTATACGCGCCGAAGGCTCATTTTGAATCCGGGTGTCGCCATTCCCTCTTCTTCCGGCCCCATCGGTACGGGGGTGGTGGCGAAAGGGATTGAGCGCGTCTATGATAGTTTTTTGGGCGCCCAGATCAATCAGGAGGAACAGGAACTGGGAAGATGGGATGCACGTCGGGATGCGCTGGATATGACGGAAATCCGCTTTAACGAAGCTACGGGCGGCGGGTTGAGTGAGACCTTAGGGGAATTCTGGAATGCTTGGCAGGATCTGGCCAATGACCCATCGGGATATGTCCAAAGAGCGTCTTTGGTGGCAAAAGGCGAGGATTTGGCCTATCAATTTCAGGCGGTTTATGAGGCGTTGTCCCCCATGCCCTCGCCCTGGGATGATCAGGTGGAAGACGCGGTCAGCCAGATTAATCTTAAGGCGGCCGCAATCGCGGACCTCAATGAGAAAATCGTTCAAGTGGAAACCTCCGGCGATAACGCCAATGAGCAGCGGGATGCCCGTGATCTGGCGTTGAAGGAACTCTCTTCGCTTATTGATATCAACACCTATGAGCAGGGAAACGGAACCGTGGCCGTGATTTTGGGCGATGGAAAAAGCCTTGTGGACGGGGTCAATTATCGGGAACTGACAACCACGAACAATGACGAAGGCCATAAGGATGTCTCTTGGTCCGATCTGCCGGCGGCAAGCATTAACAACAGCATTTCCGGCGGTGCGCTGAAAGGGTTGATTGAAACCAGAGATGAAATTGTTCCCGGGTACATGGAGAGCCTTGAAACCCTCGCAGGGACCATCACGGCGCAGGTCAACACGCTCCATAGGAGCGGCTTTGGTCTTGACGGATCCACCGGGGTCGATTTTTTCACGGGAAAGCTGTCAAGCGGGAACTTCGCCGTAAATTCCCTAATCGTCTCCGATACCGACAAAATTGCGGCCGCCCAGACCACCGACGCCCTTCCCGGGGATAATCAGATGGCGTTGGCCATAGCGGATCTCCAGAGTACCTCGGTCGGCATCGGTAAAACGAATACCACTTTCAGCGATTACTATACTTCCATTGTCAGCCGTGTGGGTACGGATGTGCGGTATGCCCAGACCCGTATTGACAACCAGACCGAGATGCTGACCTATCTGGACAACTACAGGGAGTCGGTTTCGGGCGTTTCCCTGGATGAGGAAATGATCAATCTAATCCAATACCAGCGGAGTTATGAATCCGCGGCCAAGCTGATCAGCGTGGCGGATGAGATGTTGAGCACTCTCATAAACGGCCTTTAACGGATAGATTTTCTGAATAGATGAGGAGACATCCATATGCGGATTACCAGCAATCAATTGGCAAATCTTGTGAGGCGAAGCGTAGCGGGTAACACCGAAAAGCTTTATAAAATCCAGGAAAAGGTGTCCACTCAAAAATCCGTTAACCGGCCCTCCGATGATCCCCTGGCCATGGGCAGAATTCTGGGTTATCGAACAACGCTGGCTTCCATTGAGCAATATTCCCGGAATATCGAGCGGGCAAAAACGAACATTAAGTTTGGGGAAATACAGTTGGAGGAGGTCTATGAGCAGCTTGGAACGGCCAAGAATATGGCCATTGACCAGAGTTCCGGCGATATGACAACCCGACTGCAGACAGCGGAAGACATCCAGAATATTTCTGATCGCCTGCTGGATCTCGCAAACACCAAGCTGGGGGACGATTATATTTTTGCCGGCCATAAGTCCGGTTCGGAACCTGTCGATTGTGCCGAAGTGACTTGCGGTTCCGCGTCAGAGCTGAGCGGTGGGGAATATTTTACCATCGAAAGCAGCCCCGAATACTATGTCTGGTACAATATAGACGGGTCAGACGTCGACCCAGCTCCGGCGGGAATGACGGGGATTGAGGTGGGGATCGGCGCGGGGGACAGTGCCTCGGAAGTGGCTGCTAAGACCGTCATTGCCATTGACGGCGTCGGGACTCTTTCAAGTGCGGCCGCCACCAGCGATCCCACGCGGGTTGAGATATTGGACGGAGGTGAATCTCCCGATATTAATGATAGCAGCACCGGATTTACCATGCGTACGGTGAAATATGAGGAAACGGCACCGTTTACCCCATGCGCGGAAATTAGCTTCTGTGATCCTTCCGATTTGGAAGACGGCGATTACTTTACCCTCGGTGATGATTCTTTCGTCTGGTACGATAAGATCGGAAACAATAGTGGAGTGCCTAGCGTCTCGGGAAGAAGTAACGTCATTTGCGTGGATATCAGCGGTGCGGCCAGCGCCGATGAGGTTGCGGGTTTGACGGCGGCGGCGATAGTTGCTGATGGGGCGTTTGATGCCACCGTTACGGAAGAGGCTACGAACCGAATACAGATATTGGACAACGAAACCGCTCCCGAAATTGCGGAGGAAATGGATACAGCGCTTACTTTGCATACGGTGAAGTATAACGGTGATGACGGGGATCTGAATTTTATTGTGTCAAAGACCTTGAAGATAAAAGGGAATGCCACCGGAGATGATGTGTTTACCGGCGATAGCCTGAGCGACGGGGTCAATGTGTTTGATCTTTTGAAGGAATTGAAGGACGCCTTTAACGCCCCGACTTCGGACTCGGATTGGATTGATAACACAAAGGATAACTTGATCAAAGGGTACGATCAGGTGCAAAACGCGGCAGTGGATTTTTCGGTTGCCTATACAAGGTTGGAATCCACTGAAAATTACTGGAGTCAGTTCAAATTGACGGTTGAAAACATGCTTTCCGAAACTGAAGACGTTGATCTTGCACAAGTTGCCGTTGAACTGCAGCAACAGGAAACGATCTATGAAGCGGCGTTGGCTGCCTCCGCCAAACTTTTTAATAAAAGTTTGCTTGATTTTCTGGGGTAAGCGATGACAAAAAAACGGATGCTTTTTATGCTGTTGTGGATGCTTGTGAGCATGGCGGATGTGGGACCGGCGTTCTCCCTGGATACGGCGGACATTATTGCGCTGAAGAAGGCCGGTTTGGGGGACGGTGTTATTCAAACCGCCATGGATGAAAAAGTGATTGAAACGTGCGCTTTCAGCGTAAAGGAAATTGTTGAGATGAAAAAGGCGGGGATGAGCGATCAAACCATTATCAGCATCATTAAAAAAGGTTCGTTCACAAAAGATGCTCAGCCCGTTATTTACGGTACGGAAACGAAATCTATCAAATCACTCACTCCCAAGGACCTGATCGCCCTTAAAAACGCCGGTATCAGTGATGAGGTGCTCAATTCAATCGTTTTGGGATCATATGATTCCAACGATCCGGAGCAACGTCGGGCCTGGAACATGCTCGAGAACATGGGGCTGATTGTTGACGGCGGCTTGAGACGGTAGAACGATGAAATCCGAAATGTCCATCGATTGCCATAGATGCCGATTCTACTATGTCACCTGGGACAAGCGCTTTCCCCATGGCTGCCGGGGAATCGGGTTTAAGAGTCGCCAATTGCCGAATCTGGTGGTTCGGGGGAGTTCGTCTGAAAGGGACTGTCTGATGTACCAGGAGAAACGGAAAGCGCAGGTTGTTTCAAACCGAGGCGCTTATGCATGATGAGCATGCGCTTTGTTGTTCTTCCCCCTCCCCCCTGTTTTTAAAGGAATCCGCCGTTTCAGTCCGGTTCCGGCCTCTTTGTTTTGCTTCGTAAAGGGCCTGATCCGCCAGTCTGACCAGCGCATCGGGCATGCCGGCCAATAATTCCGAATCAGCGCACTGATCCGGAATGATAGAGGAAACGCCGAGACTCAAAGTTATGTATGGGTGTATTGGAGAGAGGCGATGGGCAATTCTTTTGTGCGTCAACGCCTTTCTAATGGTTTCAGCCAGATGAAAGGCCCCTTCCATGTCCGTATTGGGTAAGACCAGTATGAACTCTTCACCGCCATATCGCGCCACCAAATCTTCGGGTCGACGCAGATTTGTACGGATCACCCGCGCAACGGCCCGCAAACACTCGTCCCCCGCCTGATGTCCGTAAGTATCATTAAATAATTTAAAATAGTCGATATCGCAGAATATCAACGAAAGCGGTGCGTTGGACCGATTTGCCCGTTTCCACTCAGCTTTAAGGACGTCATCAAATCGTCGTCGGTTGGTCACCTCTGTCAGCCCATCCATGTCTGAAAGCCGTTGCAGCGTTTTGTTGGCTTGTCGCAGGGCGCTTTCAGCGCGCCTTCGAAGCGTGATGTCTTTGAACTCCGCAACAAGGCCCATGGTCCTTCCGGTAAGCCCATAAAAAGGGTTGATGGTTAAAAGATAAGAGGCGAGTATGCCGTTTTTCGTCTCCCTTTCAATGTCGTATTCCAGATTGTGGCGTTCTCCTTTGATTTTATTCACAGGGCAATTATAGGTGGCGCATAAGGAAATAGGGAAAACCTCATAGCACTTCAGCCCCCGCACTTCATCTTTGTTTCTGCCTGCGAGTTTCGCCAGGGTTTCATTCATACGAAGAATTTCAAAGTCTGTATCGATGACCCATATTCCGGAGCTCGATTGATTGAATATCTGTTCAAGTTCCATATTGGTTGTCTCGGCTTCGATAACCATCCTTTTGGTTTTTTCGATGGTCCTTGCGTTTGATGCAATTGTATTTTGAGCGTTTTTCAGTTGAACCTGAAGCTCCGTATATTTTCGAGCCCAATCTACCGTATCAGTACCTCTCATCAAATTCTCTCCGGTAGTGGATTTCAATCTTCTGCTGGAGTTGGACTACAAGATGGTAGCTCATATCCGCCATCTTTTTTGCCTTGTAGGCGAAAACGATGGCTATACAGGAAAGCAGTACGGAGAGTAGTCTGAAACCAAAGTTGATAAGGTCCCTCCCTGGACCTCGAGAGGCACCCTTTTCTTTGGTCGGAAAGCCCTGTGCATTGTCCACCCGGGTGGAGGCAGTCGGCCTATCTGAACTTTGCGATCGGGCCCCTGGTATGGCAGGATCATTTTGCATCTTGCTCGATGGAACGGGCGTTTTCGGCAAAGGATCCGCGTGGGCCGTTTTGATCATTTCCATGGGTGAATGCTCTTCCGGCTCATGAAAATTCTCTCTGGGTCCGGCCGGTGCCGTTTGGGACGGTATCGGTGGAGTGGGTTTGACACTTTGCGAGCGTTGCGGCCTTTCTTCAATTGCGGTCCGACCCGGCTGTAAAACCTCTTTTAGCGCATTGTTTCTGCTTTTTGAGGCATGATCAGGCGGTTCTTTTTTCGGTTCAGCACTCTTGTTTAGCGGCTTTTCCGGTTTGGTTTCTTGTGCCTCTTTATGGGGTTTGATGGGATGTATCTTGACCGCCCCCACGGAAACTTTACTTTGTTGGAAGGATGGTTTTGTGGTCGTTTTGCCTTTAGCGGGCGCTTGTACTCCCGGCGAAGGTTTATCAATGGCACTGTCTGATTCTTGGGGAGATGGCGGTTCTTCCTCTTTCGGTTGTGATGATTTAGATGAAACGTCTCCCTTTTGGTTTTTGGACGTCTCCTTTTCAAGGTCTTGAAAATGGACCCATCCCCCACCGTAGTCCGACCCTTCGACCACAACATACCGCCACGGACCAAATGCTTCGATGATTTTGACGTTTTTGCCTTTTGAAATAGTATCCAACACCAAGCCGTCCGATGAAGGGTATTTTCTTAACTGAATACCGTCGTCTGCATTGCCGACTGCCGCCCAGCAAAACAGCAGGCAAAAAGAAAGGATGAGCGTTGACTTTGTCCTTGGATTCTGCCGTTTTTTCATCTAGTATCCTTCTTTAAATCTGACTTTTTTCGGGAAAAAGCAAAATGTAATTGCGTCTTTTTGGGAGTTATCAGTCAAAAAATTGACAGTGACATTTTCACGGGGTGAATTCGGCGACTTCTTTTGAAACCCCCATAGGCCAAATATGAACTTTCATAACATTGCTTTGTTTAATTAATGTGATCTTTGTTTGGCCAGTAGTTATGCACTTTTTATGCCATTTCGCGGTTGAGATGGGTCTGCTCCAAAGCTCAAAAAACTTTCAGGATTGTCTTCAATGAACATGCAGCGGTATTATGAAATTCTGGAAGTTGATCCCCGGGTGTCTTTGAAGGTGGTGCGACAGGCGTATGAAGATCTGCTTCAGGCATGGGATCCCGAAGCCTTTTCGAGAAGTCCTCATTTGCGGGAAAAGGCTGAAAAAAAAATCGAGGAGATCCACGAAGCGTACCAGAAAATTGTTTCCTTTTCACTCAGTGCCAAAGCATCGGATTTCACAAAGGACCACCCTCCATATGAAGGTTTTGCGGGTGGCCATGGGCATCAAGCGGTAGCAAAAGAAAGGCCAAAAGGCAACCGTCGGATTCGTTCGGGGATACACCCATGGATACGGTTTTCCGCCAGAATTTTCGACTATCTCTTCTTTGCCTTTATAATTTCAAAAACGCACCTGTTTCAACTCTCCGTTTGGGAGCATGTCCCTTCATTTTTTTACCCGGTTGTTCTGACATCTTTATGGATTTTTGTGGAGGCGGCCATGTTGCACCTGGCTGGGACAACCATTGGTAAATGGATGTTTGGGATCGAAATCATCGACCGACATCTGAAAAAACCCGGCTACCGGGGGGCTTTTCTGAGAGCTTTGTCTGTGTGGTGCAATGGCGTTGGAACGGGTTTCTTTCTCATTACCCCTGCGACCGTAACGGTTTCATACATCAGACTTCGGCGCGACGGCATTGCGCCATGGGATCGATTGGGCAAGTTTCGTATGATACATGGCAAAATCGAAGGGCGAAGGATGCTCACTGCCGGTTTGTGTATCGTTGCTGTGTTTATGCTGGCCTTCCAGTTTGAAAAAACAGAGACGGCGGGGATGCCCGGGAAGATAACACAGGAGAAAACAGTAGACGGAAAATTGATGGGTCCATCGGATCAAATCGGGAAGGTTGCGCGAACAAAGGGAAAGTCTCAAGAATCCAACATCCCGGATCCCGAAAAGACGCCACTGGCTCAGGCAAATTTCTATCTATTGATGGGCCGTTATGAGGAGGCCACCAGAGCATACCGATCTATTATTATGGATAATCCGAATCTGGCGGAGGCAAGGTACGGACTCGGCGTAAGCCATGCCAAAGGCCGCCGTTACAAAGCGGCAATGGAAGAATTGAAACAGGCGGTACGGCTTAATCCCGAGTATGCGGAAGCGCACCATATCTTGGGATTGGTTTATTTGACTTCCGGCAACAGGGATGCTGCCCTGAATCAATATCGGGTTCTTTTGCCCCTGGACGAAAAACTGGCGGAAGAACTCAATGTCTATATCCGCAATATGGAGAATTTTGTGGAAAACGAAAGTGCACCGCCCAGATGAATTTCACCGTTCAATTCAGCTGTCAAGCGGTTCATTGCGGATTATAATCTCCCCGGTTGAACTTGATGGTCTCAAGCGAGGAGACAACCAGGGTTTCATTTACGATCCCCTTTAATCCATCTTCATCCGAGAGCGAATCAAGAGCGGATGACAGTTCTCCTTTTTCTGCATTCATTTGATCAAGCAGTGGCGAAAGTTCCTTCAGGGGCACATCTAGGTTGCCCAGTTTTTTCTGATACTCGTTGAGTATATTCAGATAATTTTCTACCTGGCCGATTGCGGGGTTTTCGACTTTGGAGAGAATGTCAAACTGCGTTTTCGAAATACCCTCAATTTTTGAACCCTTTGATACAGTGGCGTTTTCGTTGGATACGCTTTTCAGGCTTTCCTCAAGAATGGTACTGAATTCAGAACCTGTGGTTTTGGGATCAGCATTGTTTCTGGCAGTGTAATTATCCCTCAGGATTTCCGGGTTTGCGTTTACTTTCATTTCTTCCCCCTCCTTTGAAATCAAGCGTGCGGTCTGATGGCGCTATAAGATGTTACTAATGATGTGCAAAACCGCCGATCAGCTGCAATACGTTTCATGCAAAAACCGTGCGCATTTTGAAGAAGAAGCCGGATTTCCTTTAATATAGGGGGATTCAGACGTTTTACGAACATTTGACGGCATGCTGGCGATAGGAAAAAAATGCCGCACTTTTTCTCTGCCCTGCAGATTCTGCATTGTTTTCGACCCCTACTTCATAATGCCCTTCTTGCGGCTAAAGCGCTGCTTTTGCGTCGTCCATGGAAAGATCAATGGTGATTTCACTGGTTTCCTGAAAATCCTTAAGCTCATCCCGGATGGCTTCCGTCCCTGTGACGCGAATGCGGATGCCCGCTTTCTGACAGTTTTGAATCACCCTGATGATCAGTTTGATCAGGGTCACATTCGTTCCCTGAACACGGTTGAGATTCAAAATGAATCGGTTGATGCCGGATTCCTTCATGGCCTCTATTTTGGTTTTCAACGCCCCTTCAATGGCTACGCTGACCGGTCTTTCGATCTTCCTTGGCAGGGAAAGGATCTGAATATCACCGTCCATGGAAAAATATTTGGCCCCCTGATCATCTTCGCCCCCACCCTTTTCTTCAATGGGCAATAATTTTTTTACCCGGTCAATCAGATCCGGTCCCTTGAAGGGTTTCACCATATAGTCCTTGACGCCCATTTTCAGGATCTGCATTACGTTGTCTTTGCCGGACTCAGCTGTTAACATGATGACCGGCGTATTGGCCAGCTCCGGATCTGATTTCAGTTTCTCCAGCATCTCCACGCCGGTCATTACGGGCATGGTAATATCAAGTATAATCAACCCCGGCTTTTCACTGGCAGCCATTTCCAGGCCTTCTTTTCCATTTGCAGCTTCAAAAACTTCACAATCATAAGTTTTAAAGGCTTTTTTCACGATCATACGAATTGTTTTGCTGTCATCCACCGCCAAAACCTTCAAGGCCATGACCATCCCTCCTGATTTATCATCAATTTACGGATTTCAAATAAACATCTACCAGACCGGTCTGGGTTTGGCAGTTAAAACCAAAACTTTCATGCCTTGCCCACCCCTTGGGTTCGACCCGGAATTCCCTGCCGCTTGTAATAGTGGGAATTGAGAGTTCACAGGTGAGTCCTGCATCGCACAGCCGGGATTTCAGGTCTCCTCCGATCATATTGCTCAATTCTCCAACCACGTCGTGGATTTCTTCATCCCCTTCAATTTCATCTTCATCCATGTCGAGCATGGCAGCCGTGATGAGCCGGGCAAAATTTTCGCTGAGACGAAGGTTGATGCTGCCCATGGCTTTTCCTGCAAAACTGACCGAGCCGACAATCTGTAGGCCATCCATCGGAAAATTTGGAGACGTATCGGGAAACTCCACATCCATGGAGAGCATTGCCTCGAATACATCTGTTACGGCATTGGAAATGTGACCTTTCAAATCCAATGAATTGATTTCGTCCATGATATTGTTCTCCTTGCTAATTCATTTTGAAAAATATTATGCCACAAAACAGTCTGTTAATCAAAGCAAAATGCTTTTTCAAATGATCCAAAATTGATTTTCAAAAAAAGTCTCAAGAAAAATAGCCAAGTGCCGATAAGATATCTAACGTGGAAATATATTCGTTATGGAAAGGTTAAAGAGGGGCTGGCTAATGGATTTGTTAAGTGGCGTTAGTTCAACAGGCAATATTTTCAACTCCCTTACCCGGTCGGGCACGCAGTTGGAGCAATTGGCGAACACGGCTCTTTCAAATGGTATCGATCGCTATATGGATGGGGATTACAAAGGCGCCGCAAGCGAGTTTCAAAGATCCGTCGGACTTTCACCTCAGTCCGACAATGCGGTTACTGCCGCCAATTATATGGCAAATTCATACCGTCAAATGGGTGAAACGGCAAAGGCGATCAAAGCCTATGAAAGAGCCATCAGCTTGGACCCGTACAATGATGAGACGCACCTTACCCTCGGCAATTTTCTTTATTCGGAAGGGCGCTACTCTGAATCGGAGAGTGAATACAAGGAAGCCATTCGGTTGAACCCCAGTTCAAGCAGTTACTACTCTCTGGGACAAGCGTATTTGGAATTGGGCAAATACAATGATGCGGAAAATGTTTTTGAAAAAGTGAAGCGATTGGATCCGGACTCACCAAACGGCGATTTTGGGTTGGGCCAGGTTTACAGCAAGCAAGAGCGTTATGAAGATGCCATCGCTCAGTTTAAGGAAGCCATCGGGGTGCAGGAGGATTTCTATTACGGTTATTCCGAATTGGGTTTTGCTTATGCCGATTCGGGCCGGATTGAGGAGGCCCGGGAAGTGAAGGAATTTCTGGATGAAACCGATTCCAGTCTGGCGAGTACTTTGAACCAGTATATCAACAGAGTTGAACCTCCAAAATTCCTGGCAGGATCCTCCACGAACTTCACCTATGTGCAGGGTGCAAAGACCCCGCTTTCTTCCTTGAATGCCTATTTGTTAAACGCCGATGCATCAAAGTCCTTTTCCATGAAGTTGTCTTTCAGTAAGGACATGGACAGGGCTTCCGTTGAAGACCGGTTTAACTGGGAGATTTCCAGGGCCTCAGGTTCAAATCTCTGGGATAAATACAATTTCGGTATGAACATCCCTTCTACTGAAATAGGGATTTCGCACTATCCTGATTTTGTTTACTACGATGCGGAGAAGAATACGGCGACGGTGAAATTCACCATCCAGCAGAATGCAACCGCCGACGGCACCATCGATCCTTCTCATATGGTCTTCAAGTTTAACGGAACAGACCTGGAAGGGCTTGCCATGGATTCGAATTATGACGAGTTCAGCGGCTTTTCAGGGGTTGCCTGATGATGAGACGTTCAGGCATATGGGCACGGATGAAAAAAGTGGTTTCCCTTGAAAAAAGATCTAAAGTTTTAGCCGTTACGGGCGATAATAATTCTAACGGCAGGAACAATGCCGGTCGCTAAAAAAGGAAAAGCAGACCGGCGGGAAAGCATGAAAGTGCTTTTAATTTCGGCAAGAAAGCCGAAAAAATAAAATCCTAGAAAAGGAGAAAGAAAAATGGCACAGGGCATCACTTTAACATCAGGAATAAGGCAAAACCTCTTCAGTCTTCAAAATACCCAAAACCTATTGGAGTTGACCCAAACCCGCCTGGCTACGGGCAAAAAAGTTCAGACGGCGCTGGATGACCCCATCAATTTCTTCGCGGCCCAGGGACATACGCAACGAGCAAATGATTTGGCCGGCCGTAAAGATGAGATGGGTGAGGCGGTACAGACCGTGAAGGCCGCCAACAACGGCATCGATGCGATTACAACGCTCATTGAATCCGCGAAATCCCTGGCAAACTCAGCCCTTTCCGCTGACAGCACCACTGAGGCGTCGAGTCTGGGAAGCCAGTTCAACACCATTTTGGATCAGATTGACACCCTTGCGGCGGATTCCGGGTACAAAGGGATCAACCTTCTGAACGGAACCGACGTAGAATTGAATGTAAAATTCGATGAAAAAGGGGATTCGAACATTACCCTGAAGGGGTTCAACGGTACGTCCGGACAGGCGGGTGGCGGCCTCCTAATCTCGGATGCGACAACGGGGGCATCGACTGCGGCCGGGGCTGATGTCTTCTGGGCCGATAATACTGATATCAGCACCGGTCGCATTCATACCGCCATCACCGACCTTGATACCGCTATCACCACATTGAGATCGAATTCGAAAACACTGGCGAGCAACCTGAGCGTCATAACGGCACGCCAGGATTTCACTTCGACCATGATCAACACGCTGGAAGACGGCGCCGCGGATCTGGTGAATGCCAACATGGAAGAGGAAAGCGCCAACATGCTGATGCTTCAGACGCGTCAGTCGTTGGGTATCAGTTCTTTGAGCATGGCTTCGCAAGCGTCGCAATCGATTCTGCAATTGTTCTAGAAACCGACGAACGGACAAGTGAGGGGGCGAAATCCCCCT
This sequence comes from Desulfatiglandales bacterium, assembly GCA_963663335.2. Taxonomy (GTDB): domain Bacteria; phylum Desulfobacterota; class DSM-4660; order Desulfatiglandales; family Desulfatiglandaceae; genus NaphS2. Next base: position 200,306 of record CAXXLN010000004.1, read on the forward strand.
CAAGGGGATGAACCATGGCGCTTAAAATCACATTGAAACCCAAAGAGCGAATGATCATCGGTGGCGCGGTGATTACGAACGGTGATAAGAAAAATGATTTTTTTATCGAGAACAAGGTTCCCGTCTTACGCCGGAAAGACATCATGGGCCCTGGGGATGCCGATTCACCCGGCAGCCGGATCTATTTCATCATTCAACTCATGTATATTGATGAGGCGAACCTCGAAAAGTACTATAAAACCTACTGGAAATTAGTCCGGGATTTTGTGAAGACCGCACCCAACATGTTGGGGTTGATTGACCGGATCAGCGAAAATATCTTAAGCGCCAGATATTATCAGGCACTCAAATTGAGTCGGGAATTGACAGACCGTGAACAGGGAGAAACCGATTATGTGGACGAATCAGCTGCATGCGTACGATACCATTAACAAGGCGACCATGACCGGACGTGAAATCGAGGCGGCGGTTCTTACCAAAGCCGCTCTTAAACTCAAGGATTGTCAGAAATACTGGGACGCCGAGGATCGGGAAGAAAGGTTGAATGAAGCGCTGCAGTTCAACCAACGGGTCTGGAGCATCTTTCAGGGAGAGCTCGCAAGAGAAGATCATCCCCTGCCGAAAAAATTGCGGTTTGACGTGCTCAGGTTGAGCGCATTTATCGACAGACGGATACTTGAAACCATGGCCTCTCCGGCACCTGAAAAGCTGGGGGTGGTCATCGACATCAACAATAATATTGCCGCGGGTCTCAGAGGATCACCCCAATAGGGTGTCCTCGCTTGAAGTTGCCTTGCCAATTGAAAATCGGCGAACCATGAAGGTTTTCAGCTTCCTTCAAACCTGAATTCGTCAACAAATATTCACATAAAAGTATTTAATAAAGAAGTTTAATGGAATTTATCCATGATGTACAGTTATATCCAAATTAAAAGAATGATTAAAGTTAATTTAAATTAATTATTTTCCTAAAGTTTTGAGCTTTCAAACCGATAATGTAGTTAACGGCAAAAGCAAAATCGGTTGGGAAAGAAGCCAAGCAAAGGAGTACAAGGGAGTGCTGGATAACAGATAGCGGCAAGAAAGCCGAAAAATAAAATCCAAGAAAAGGAGATAACAAAATGGCAGTCGGCATAACGTTAACATCGGGAATAAGGCAAAACCTGTTCAGTCTTCAAGGAACGCAGAGTCTTTTGGAACAAACCCAAGGTCGTTTGGCTTCGGGCAAGAAAGTCCAGAGTGCTCTGGATGACCCCGTCAATTTTTTTGCCGCCCAGGGGCATCAGCAACGGGCAAGTGATCTGGCCGGCCGTAAGGATGAAATGGGCGAGGCCGTTCAGACCGTACAGGCCGCCAACAACGGTATCGATGCGATTACGACGCTGATCGAGTCTGCAAAGTCCCTGGCAAACTCAGCCCTTTCCGCTGACAGCACCACGGAGGCATCGGGTCTGGGAAGTCAGTTCAACAACCTTCTTGATCAGATTGACACCCTTGCGGCGGATTCCGGGTACAAAGGGATCAATCTCCTGAACGGAACCGACGTAGAATTGAATGTAAAATTCGATGAAAAAGGGGATTCGAACATTACCCTGAAGGGATTTAACGGTACGTCCGGGCAGACTGGCAGCGGCCTCGCTATCTCGAATGCGACAACGGGGGCATCGACTGCGGCCGGGGATGATGTCTTCTGGGCCGATAATACTTCTGTCAGCACCGGTCGCATTGATACCTCCATCAGCAACCTTGATAACGCCATCACCACATTGAGATCGCAAGCGAAAACACTGGCGAGCAACCTGAGCGTCATAACGGCACGCCAGGATTTCACCTCATCCATGATCAACACGCTGGAAGACGGCGCCTCGGATCTGGTGAATGCCAACATGGAAGAGGAAAGCGCCAATATGTTGATGCTCCAGACGCGTCAGTCCTTGGGTATCAGTTCCTTGAGCATGGCCTCACAAGCGTCACAGTCAATTCTTCAATTGTTCTAGAAACCGACGTATGAATAAAATAGGGGGGAGCAATCCCCCTTAAAAGGATGAACCATGCCTCTTAAAATTACATTAAGACCGAATGAGCGAATGATCATCGGCGGCGCAGTGGTCACCAACGGTAATAAAAAGAGCAATTTTTTTATCGAAAACAAGGTTCCCATTTTGCGCCAGAAAGACATCATGGGCGTCAAGGATGCTGATTCACCCGGCAGCCAGATATATTTTGTCATTCAACTCATGTATATCGATGAAGGGAATATAAAAGATCATTACAATACTTACTGGAGTTTGGTTCAGGATCTGGTTAAAGCCGCACCTCGTATGTTGGGGTTGATTGACCGGATCAGCGAAAACATTCTGAGCGGCAGGTATTATCAGGCGCTCAAATTGAGTCGAAGATTGATCGATTGTGAACAGGAGATAGCCGTCTACGGTCAGGGATTGACTCTGGAGATGCAAAATACCATTAACGGTATGCCTGCCCCGGTGTGAACCCGATATGAAATGGGATCGACTGTTCTCATCATAGGAGCTTTTCATCTCAAAGATTGTAGGAGCACAACCGGGGGACTTTTGGGCGCGAAGCAAGATAGACTCGGTATGGTACCTAATCCAAATGTAACGGACATGGTGTGTATGCTTATTCATAAATAAGCTCTAAAAATTCATATCTATATATTATTACCCTCCGAATTATCATTTCAATTATATATCGAATTATATATCTATATCAATACTAATAAATATAAAAAATTCGAATTTTATAGACTTTTTTCTATTTTATAAAATAAAGACTAAAGTTTTTAAATATATGGCCGATGATAACATTAAGGTAAAAGTTGAAAAATTTTTGATTGGTCTGGTTTATAGAAACTTAAATTTAACAGCATACCCGGAGGTGTACCGAAAGGCGTAAAGCCGGTTTGTGAAAGGAGGGAAAGCGGGGGGCCGGTGAATTATGTGATGTGCATATTTTTTGGCAAGAACGCCAAAAATCGAAAAATCCAAGAAAAGGAGATCATAAAATGTTAAATAATGTAACTTTAACTTCAGGAATAAGGCAAAATCTGTTCAGCCTTCAAGGGACGCAGAACCTTCTGGAACAAACTCAAACACGTCTGGCGTCTGGCAAGAGAGTCCAGAGTGCTCTGGATGATCCTATCAACTTCTTTGCGGCCCAGGGACACCAACAACGGGCAAACGACCTTTCCTCTCGTAAGGATGAGATGGGTGAGGCCGTTCAGACCGTACAGGCCGCCAATAACGGTATCGATGCGATTACATCGCTCATTGAATCCGCGAAATCCCTGGCAAACTCAGCCCTTTCCGCTGACAGCACCACGGAGGCATCGGGTTTGGGAAGTCAGTTCAACAACCTCCTGGATCAGATTGACACCCTTGCGGCGGATTCCGGGTACAAAGGAATCAATCTCCTGAACGGAACCAGCGTGGAATTGAATGTGAAATTCGATGAAAAAGGGGATTCGAGCATTACCCTGAACGGATTTAACGGTACGTCCGGGCAGGATGGTGGCGGCCTCTCAATCTCCAATGCGACAACGGGGGCATCGACTGCGGCCGGGGCTGATGTCTTCTGGGCCGATAATACTTCTGTCAGCACCGGTCGCATTGATACCTCCATCTCCAACCTTGATAACGCTATCAGCACATTGAGATCGCAAGCCAAGACACTGGCCAGTAATTTGAGTGTCATAACGGCACGCCAGGATTTCACCTCATCCATGATCAACACGCTGGAAGACGGTGCTGCGGATCTGGTGAATGCCAACATGGAAGAAGAAAGTGCCAATATGTTGATGCTCCAGACACGTCAGTCGTTGGGCATCAGCTCTTTGAGCATGGCTTCTCAGGCGTCACAGTCAATCCTGCAATTGTTTTAGAAATGATGTATTACGGAGTGAGGGGGAGCCATCCCCCTCAACCCCATCAACCATTGCATTTTCAATGGATAAAAAAAAGGCCTCTTTTCAGAGGCCTTTTTTTTATTGATTGAATGTCGAAGCTCTAGAAGGGCACCGGTTGTAACCTGCTCATGCCGCACCTCTTTTCATCTTGAGACATTCAGAGAAAAGGGCAAGAATATCTTTGTTGATGTTTCCGCCCTCCACGGCTGCATCCAGCAGCAAAACGGCATAATTCAAATTTTGTGCCGAAAGAAAGCCTTTCGCAAGTTCATGGCAGGAAATGGCGAGATAGGGTCCCGTATTGGTTTTCCGTAGTCTCTCAAAACCACGCATCCCCTTTTCCTTCTGACCGTCACAACAATAGGCCGCAGTCAGCATGAATTGGGCCGGCAGGTATCCGGGATATCTTTTCAGCAGGGTTTCGAGAGCCCAAACAGCTTGTTCCGCATTTCCCATGTGGAGTTGACAGATTGCGTAATTGTAGGCGCTTTCCTTCATATGGGGCGCCAGCGCTATGGCCTTCTTGGCCGCTGAAAGAGACTTGTCGTATTCCCCCAGGTGCCAGTGGGCGGTTCCCAAGTTGACGTAAGCCTCCGGAGTATCGGGTTTAATGCTGATCAGTTTCCGCCACAATTCGATAGCCTCTTCCCACTTTTTCAAAAGTCCCGCTTGAATGGCAAGCTCTCGGATGGCGATGGGGTCATTCCCCGATTCTTCAAGCTTTTTTCTGCCGATGAGATAATAGACTTCCCCCTTGCAATCGCTCTTCTCCCTATTTAATTTTCCATAGTGGTGTATCGGCATAGCGCACTTTATCACCTTCAAACCGGCCCTTGACAAAGAAGGCTCCACCATTTCATGGACCGGGTATTCAAACCGGATACGGGTTTCATTGGGAAATAATCTCACCTTATCACTGGGAATCCAGCCTTCCGCCGCCTCCTCTTTGTCATATTTTCCGTCATTGGGGACCCATCCGACGGTATTGGCGCGGGGTATATAATTTCGGGTCACAAAGGAATAGGCCGCCGGCGCTGCGGACGGTTCCCGGATTATGGATTTGAAAAGGTCGAAATCGCGGGGCGACACGACCTCATCGGCATCCAGAAGAAATATCCAGTCTCCTTTAGCCTTTGAAATGGAGAAGTTCCTGGCCTCGGAAAAGTCATCGGTCCATTTGAAATCGTAAACTTTGGTGCCAAACGCCCTCGCAATTTCCCTGGTGTTGTCATTGGATCCGGTGTCTACCAGGATCATTTCGTCGACGAAAGGTTTCACGCTGCTCAAGCATTTTGCCAGGTCGTCCGCCTCATTCTTAACGATCATACACAATGATACGGTGCCCTTGTTATCAGATGCAGCCGTTATTTCCTTCGGTCCCAAAAGATCCCTGATCTTGAGAGCTGCGGAAAGAAAACCGTCATTCACGGTGAAGGCTACCATTGCATTTTCGATCTCTTTCATGGCCGAATCATATTTTTTCTGCTTTATCAAGATGTCTATGAAAAGCAGATTGAGCCTTTCATGATTTGGATGCAACAGCTTTGCTTCTCGAAATGGAGGTTCAGCCCTTTCAAACAGACCCAAAGACGCAATTGCGGCGTGGTATGTGGTCATCATGTCGCCGATTGTGGGAGACAGAATGAACCCTTTCTCCAATAGACGCAACGCTTCTTGTTCCTCTCCTCCATGCCATTTTAAGGTTCCGAGACGGGTATAGGGTTCACCGTAGCCCGGATCCGAAGCAATGGCCTTTTTAAAAAAAGTCTCTGCCGTTTCCACGTTTTCACAGGACAGGATCCCTTTGAGATTCAGGGCCGACGCGGAGTCGGGATTTTGCGAGATCAAAAGGTCGGCAATGGCTTGTGCATCTTCATAAAGCCCCATGCCTGCCTTGCAGTATCCCGTCAATTCCAGCCTTCTTGAATTCCGCTCATCCGTTTGAAGCTGGTTGAGAACATCCAAAGCATCCTTGGGCTGTTCGGCGTCAATGAGAATTTCCGAAAGGGCATAATACAGCCGTTCATCCCCGGGACAATGGCCGATGCCTTCCAGAAGCACGTCAATGGCCGCGTCGATTTCGCCCCTTTGATGATGATCTCCCGCCTTCTCCAATACTTTCAAACTCACAAACTTTTTCCCGAGAGCGGTTTCAGCATCCATGCCGCCCCATTTTTCAGCAAATAGTCTCTTATCGGAAACTTTGTCGGCAGTGTGGATTGTCGTGCCGGTTCCCCCGTGGTTTCCACTGCCCAACCGGTGAATCAAGACATCACCGGCAATAAGATTCTTGTACCCCTCCAAGGCGGCGCGGAAGCAGAATTCCTCCGTCGCAAAACCGCCTGCGCTGAAACGCTCCTCTAAAAAGCCGATCTTATCCACAAGATCACGTCTAAAGAGCACGCAGAAACCGCTGACCGTTCTGGAAGGTATCCGCCTGTGTCGATTCCTTTCTCTGAACAACCGGGCGTCGTCATCGAGATGTTCAACGGATCCGAATTCGCGGACGGCAACGTTCATCGGCCCATTTTGATGATGGGGCATGGCGCCCACGATCCCCGCATCAGGGATGCTGTTGATGCATTCGAGCATTCCTGAAAGCCATTTTTCCGTTACAATGACGTCACTGGAAAGCAAAACCAAAAATCGGCCCTTGGATGCGTTTATCCCTCCATTAACCATTGCGGCTAAATTGCCATTGCCGGAGTACGCTGCAATTATGTCATTGGGATTTTCGCCGATATGTTGTTTCAGCCGGTTTTTTGTGTCCTCATCTGTTTCCCCGAGGACAAATATGCGTTCATGGGCTTCGGGTGTATGCTTCTTTACACTTTCCATACACCGCTTCAACAATTCTTTCGACTCCGTGACGGGTATGATTATGGAAACCGAAATGTCGGAATTCACGGCATATCCCGGCGCCAAAGACTTGACAAATGCCCGCGGTGTGTCTGACTTAGGATGAATAGGATTGTTTTGTTCCATGGAATTTTGAAAGGGTTCTTTTTCTTGCGGTCAAAGATGGTCAATTCTCAAACTGCGGCAAATGCTCGGGTGAATGAATTCATCTATCGACAAAATAGGGTTTTTCGTCATTTTATGGGATGAAAATACTCTCCAAGTATTGGTCTTGATCAAACGGAGCAACAATTATGCGATTCTTACGGGGAGTTGATTTCGATGCTGAACTCGGCATATGACCTTCCGTGGATTATGGTTGATAGTTGCGATTCAACCATAATTGGGTGGTATGTATTTGTCCAGCAAAAAATTACTCCCCTAAATTCGTTATAATTAGATCATTTTTAAAAATTGAGGGAACGGTTTTTTCAATGTGTGAAATGCTCAGGTACTCCACGGTCACGCCGCAAGTATGGCCTTCCATCATTTTAGACAACGCCACCTTTACCCAGGTATTCCCTGTTTTCCATAATGCCGCGTGAAGGATCTTCCCCTCCTTCAAGGCCGCCTCATATCCTGCACGGTCAAAGGAAAGGGCTTCCAATTCATACTGGTCTTTGTACGAAGGATCTGCCCACACATCGCCCTGGCCGGCGTTGGGTTCTCCGTATTTCCGGGTCAAAATCTCCTTGAAATCCTCAAAATCACTGAGTGAATCATTCAGGTTTTCGCGCATGTCTTTTAAGGCATACAACGCGGAAACCAGGCAATCGTTTTTGAAGACAAAGGCCAAATAAATGTTTTTGTCCATAATTTTGATGGAATAGCCGATTTGGCCGTCGGTCCGTACGACCGGTTCGTCAGGCTCGGATGCGAGAACGTCGCTTCTGGACATGCCCCATCGTGTATTTCTAAAATCGTAAGTTTCTTCCTTTTCCATTTTTTATCCCCTGTCTTCCTAATAAATTTTTTCGGCCAAACTGACTCTCGAACCGGCTTCCTTTCGACCAATGGCCTCCATTTCCTGATCCACGCTCCCCATGGCCTGTCTTTTCGTCAAACCATCCAGAATTTTCTTGGCATTCTGATTCCAGGGATCAGCCTCAAGCATACGGCTCACAAATATTTCCGCATGATCATATTTTTCAAGGCCGATAGAGATGTGCGCCAAAGCCGTCAGTATCTCCACATCCATGGGATCGGAAGCCAGCAGTTTAACGTAAAGCGCCAGCGCTTCTTCCGTGCGACCCAGTTTAACATAGTAGAAATCCGCTAAATTCTTTGTAAAAATAGGGTTTTCAGGTTCCAGTTCCACTGCCCTCCGATACTGGTTCAGTGTATTGTCCTCGTCATTCTCATTCGAGTACAGAACGCCAAGGTCATTGTGGGCCATGGCAAAATCGGGATATACGTTCAGTAATTCCAATAGGGCTGCTATTGCTTCCTTTTTCATGCCGCCATTTACAAGTGATTGGGCTTCTTGATACATCTTTTCGGCGACCTTTGTGCTTTGTGGTTTCAAGGGGCCGTATTGCCAACGAATGCGCATCAACTCTTTTTTCAGAAGTTCAGGGTCACGGTGTCCTACACTTGTGGGGGATTCCAGGTATAGCCCCAAAAATTCGTTTAGGTGCAAAAACGTTTCGTTTTGGCTGATACGAAGCCAGAATTCCCAGTCCCCAGCCGAATGAAACGTTTCATCAAAGTATCCATATTCCCTATGGACATCTTTTCGCCACATTGGCTGGGGACCGATATAACAGCCGTCTGCTAAGGTTTTCGGATCAAAATCTTTCCAGCAATATGTGCCCGAGGGGGTAAAATCATCGAGCGTCTCATTCTCATTTTCCGTTTTGATTACATTGGCATATACCAATGCAATGTCGGGCCTTTGCTCCAGCACATCAACCATCTTTTCAAGCGCGTTTTTACGATGACGATCATCGGAATTGGCATTTGTAATATATTTTCCGGCAGCGGCACGGATCCCATGATTCCACGCGGCATAGACCGTTTCACGTTGCTCGGTTCTTATATATTTGATGTTTGTATATTTCTTTTGGAACTCTTTAACGATGATTTTTTCATTCTGCTCGGAGCCGCTGTCCACAACGATGATTTCCAGTTTATCGGCGATGGTCTGGGCTTCCAGGTCCTCAAGGCATCCACGGATGAAACGCTCTGCGTTGTAAGTCGACACGATGGCGGATATAAGAAAATTTCCCGTATCCGCGCCATTCAACAGCGCATCCCTTTCAATAGCCTGCTGTTCCTTTGAATCATTGCTCTCGACCCCCTGATCGCCGAGAATCTTATCAAGATATTGACGGGCATCTTTATTTCCGGGTTCAATTTCCAGTATCCTTTTAAAAAAAATCTCAGCGTCATCTCCCTTATGAAGAGATACACAGATATGACCCATAATGAGCAGACTCTCGATATCCTTGGGATTTGCCGCCAAAACCTTTGTGTAAATCCTCAAGGCTTCATTGACACGGCCCATTACGAGGTAATGGAAATCAGCCAGATTCTTCTGGAATGTGATGTTTTCGGGTTGAAGCTCAGCCGCCTGCTCATAGTGATACAGTGCTTTTTCTTTGTTCCCTTCCTGAAAAAACAAAACGCCTAAGTCGTTATGGGCGATGGCATCGCAAGGGTCTTCTTTCAGGACTTCAAGAAAGATCTTTTTTGCCTCCTCATATTGTTTTTCCTGCAACAATCGTTCGGCTTCCAGGACTTTTTCCCGTATGCTGTCTTGATCACGCACCCATATGTGGTAGTCCAGGGATACAGGCTTCATCCAAGCATAGTCATCAGGGGCGGCATCACCACGGTTCACCAATCCGAGATTTTTTTCTATCACCGGTCTCAGATTCTCCTGGCATGGAACATTCAGTGCGCATCCGAACATTTGTACTGCTATCTCTTTTTCTCCTTTGAAACAGGCAACAACCCCTGAGTTATTCAGCGCCATTATGTTTTTATCATCAAACGCCAATGCCTTATCAAGGAGTTTTTCAGCAGGTACAATATTAACGATGGGCGTACCATTGGTCGTAATAAGTCCTTTTCCCATAGACCCGATGTCGGCGTAGAGCTGAGCCAGGGTGGCATTGTCGGGAACGGAATCATACCCCAAAAGCCGGACGAAATATTCAGGCGAAATAAATTGTTCGCTGATGGAAGTATACTCCATTATACCGGAGTTGGTTTCCGAATGCTCTATGCCGGACTGATTTTCCAGGTACAATCCGACAATATGTGGAATTTTTTTTGCTTTTAGCCCATGGGCGGAAAATCTAAACATGAACTCCCGGTCACCGGAAACTTTATAGGCTTCATCATAGAAACCGATCTCCTCAAAAATACTTTTGCGCAATAATGCTGCATGAGTGGTAATCTGACCGTAAAAAAAGAGCGGTGGAAAAAACTCCGGATAATGATAAACCTGTTTTTTCGTATGGGAATCGAAGGTATCATTTTCGACTTTTGTCATCAGCCAATCACCATACACCGCACTGACATCCGGATTGGAACCGAGTTCATCGGCCATACGTTCCAAGGCATCCGTTGCAAACCGATCATCAGTGTTTGCATTGATTACATATGTTCCTTTTGCGGCTTTTATTCCCCTGTTCCACGCCCCGTATACCGTCTCTCTCTTTGAGGTCCGTTCATAGACGATATGATTGTCATTTCCCATGAACGCTTCTACAATTTCCCTCTCCTTTTGAGTCGAATTGGAGTCGATGACAATAATCTCAAGTTGATTTTTCTTGAAAAGGGTTTGATTGACCAGATTTTCCATTCTGCCGCGGATAAATCGCTCCGCATTGTAAGTGGAGACAATGGCGGAAACGAGATACTTTTCCGGATACGCGCCATCAGGCAGAAGACCCCTGTCCATGTTTTGTTGCTCTTCCCGTCGGGAGGTTGCCGGCATCTGCTCCCCGGCCTCTGTCGTCTGCAACCCGCCATCCGTTCCGCTTCCTCGACTGAGCGCGGCAATTTTCTCTCGAACATCGAGGTTCCACGGTTCGAGTTCCAGAACCCGGTTGTAAAAGACCCTGGCATCTGCATTTTTCTCTAATGAAGCGCAGATAGCGCCCAAAATAAGGAGGGTTTCTATATCCGTGGGATTGACCACCAGGACCTTCAGGTATATTTTAAGGGCCGCTTCCAGTTCTCCGGCTTCAACGTAGCAAAAGTCCGCCAGATTTTTCAAAAAGGTAATGTTTTCGGGTTGAAGCTGCGCCGCCTTTTGATAGTGCTGCAAGGCCTTCTCTTTGTCGCCGTCCCTGAAATACAAAACACCGAGGTCATTATGCGCCAGGGCAAAATCGGGATATAGCGACAGTAATAGGTTCAGCACCTCAATGGTTTCCTTTTCCCTCCCCCTTTCCAGAAATTTTTGAGCCGTTTCATACAATCTTTCAGGGGAAGCAATGCCCCTATCAGCACCCAGCGGTTCCCTCCCGGTGACAACTTTCGACTTCCCAGCCCGGATCTCTTCGTCCTTTTTCAGATAAAACCCATCGGTTTTTGAGACAGCTCCGTCGTTGCCAATAGAAATGATTTCCACATTCTCGGGATCCAAGTATTTTTCAAATGATTCCCATTTGGGTCTTCCAAGGGATGGATTCCACGAAGAACTTGCCTGGATGAACACGCGCGGGTTTTCAGAGGTTTTTAGAAGGGTTTCTCTTATTGCCGCCACAAACACTTCGGGCCCAATGTCTTTCACGCAATGCACGCTTCCATACCTGCAATGCCAATTGCATCCGTAACACTCAAGGGGCAGGCATACGACACTGGTAAGCGGTGAATAGGGTAGAAAACGTCCGAAATGGCCGCCGCCCAGGAGAACCACATGCGGAGTGCCTACGGCGCATGCAATATGTGCGGTACCGGTGTCAGCACCTATTCCCAAACAGCAACGTTTCACGATGGCTGCCGTCTGGCGAAGGGTCGTTTTGCCCGCCAGATTAATCGCCTTGACACCGAGATTTTCGATCAGTTTTTCATTTTTCTCCCAATCAGAGACGCTGCCAAGAGTTAAAACACTCATTCCATTATCTTTGAGTATCCTTGACAACACCGGTTCGTAATGGTCGTAGAATTTCCCGGCCCACTGCCCGCAAACAAACAAGGCGATGGTCTTTTCAGGATCCAACGGGTTGTGGCTGAAAAAAGCGTCGGCGTACTTTTCATCATCAGGGGTTATCCAGACAATGGGTTGTAGCGGAGGCGCATCAATACCGATTGCCGAGAGAAAATCGCGGTGTCTTTCAAGCTCCGGCTTGTGTTCTTCATTATCTTTGATAACGGTTGTGTAATGCCGGTTATTCCTGTCCCGCACATCGGCCGGAATATTACACAGATCACCATTGAAGGCGATGCTTGTCCGAGCCCCGCTATTGACAGCGAAAAAATCATAAAGAGGATCGCGCGAATAAAGAGAGCTTAACACCACATCGGCACGGACAGCTTGCAGTCTTTGTACGATAAGGTTTCTGTAGGCCTCGTTTTGATAACCCTTTGCCCTGTCAAATCCAATTACGGCACTGACGGAAGGTGAAGATTCATAGAGCTCAACGATATGGTCCTGACAAACAACGGTTATGTTCGTGTGCGGATATTTCTTTTTGATATGCGGAACCATCGACGCCGCCATTACGTTGTCCCCGATGGAATCGCCACGGAGGAAAATGATGTTTTTCCTTCGGTTTGCTTTGCGCCCGATCACAAACATATCGTCTGGAAAGTATCCGGGGAGGATGTCCGTAATTTCCAGTCCACACTTCAAAAAAAGCTTATTGATGCTTGACTCATTATAAAGAAACAGATGTTCAAGCGGCTTGAATTGCTCCCACGTATTTGCCTCGCCTCTGAAACATGGCGTCTGAAGAACAAAAACACCATTATCGGACAGAAGATTAGAGATAGCTGTTATTCCTGCAATAGGATCGGCAAAATGCTCAATGACATCAAAACCGGTAATAATGTCAAATGAGTTCATCGGCAGTTTTACATCAGGGAAGAGCCCACTGTACACATGGGGTAGTTGAAAGTGATCCCTTGCAAACATACAGGTTTCCTCGTCAACCTCAACTCCCACTACTTTCTCTATCCCACGTTCCCGGCAGTAGTGTAAAAAACCTCCGTGAGCGCACCCGATTTCAAGTAGCGATTCCTGCTTGTCGGAATATTTTTCTACCAATTGAAACCAGTGAGGAATCCTGTCCCTAAAATCAGATTTTGCACGATCTTCAATTGCCGGGAAGCCGGAAATTTCAGTTTGGTGTTCATGCCAATATCCGGATAGCGTGTAAAAGTCTTGAAGTTCTTCTGCCGAATACTTCTGTTTGACGACGTGAGTGCCGCAAAGTTCGCACTGAAAGTAGTGGGGATGAACGGAATCCTGTAATTTGCCCCCACACCAGCAAAGGTCAGAGGGTAGCGCAGGTGCGGAATGTTTATCCTTTTCACTTATATGCGCATATATCAAATCAAGCGCTTTCCCTGCTATCTCTTTATGCGTATAGCACTCAAGAACTTTGGCCTTGCCGGCATCAGCAATGCGAATACGTTCGTCTTCGTGTTCAAGATAATAATGAATTTTTTCAACCAGGTCCTTTTCAGAATCGAAGGTGATCAGGTGTTCGCCATCCCGAAACAAATCTTCAAGTCCGTTGCCGTTGATTTTATCGGTAATAAGTAAGGCACCACAAGCAAGTGTCTCAAAAATTCTGAAATTAATGTCATTGTTTAAACTGACGTTAACCATGATCTTCATCCGGCTGGCCAATTTTGCTTTTTCTTCGAGAAACACGTTGTTGAAAACGGCAAAGCCCGGAATGACGTTACTTAAGTACTCGACAATCTTTTTTCTGCGGTCATGAGCCCTGGGAAATATATTCCCGATGAAACCAACATCAATAGTCCTTTCAAAACCGTAATCCTTTTCGTGCATCCCGGCGCCGGCAGGAAGCCAGTGAGCATGTGGCCCCAGATTTGCGACAGCATTTTTTTGCGCGGAAAAGACCAAGTCGAAATGTTTGGACTTTTCTATCTGTGCCGGAAGATATTGATGGGTATCAATGGCCCAAAAGACTTTGGGGATGGTTATTGAATCAGGAAAGCGCTTGAACATAAAGTCCATCGACACGCCCCCGCCTTCAATATCCCACAGTACATCAACCGAATGACTGCTCACAACATCAGCTACCCTGGTGTAAAAATCAGGCCCATCAGGAATTGCGATTTCGTTGAATGGTCCACAGGCAAACACCTGGACTGTGTCGGCAAAATGACAGCGTAATGTTTCTTTGATCCATTCGGGAAGCGTGATTTTCCCGAATTTAGGATGGAGTGAATATACCAATAGGATTTTTAACTTCTTTTTTCCATTTGATGATTCTATTGCTGGCGCCAAAATGTGATCAAGCGACTGAATTTCAGTTTGGGTTTTCCTCCCCTGATCATCTTTATTCTTTTCACTCGGAACACTACTGCACTTCAAGTTTTTCTCCCAGATCCCTCCATTTGTATGATCTGATTCCTTTGGGTGGATTTCGTTACGATTTCTTTCGTCGGCTTCTGCAATTTCTTTTAAAAGCCATCTTTTTACAGATGCAATTTCCTCAGATTTTATCACCGATGCCCGAGAAATATTCTTCATGATTCTCAAAGATTCCTGCAAACGGTTCTGATGAAATTCAATCATCATCTTCTTGAATAGGACATTGAGCGCTGCTGTTTCACAAATCAAATAGAAAGTATCCTTTGTTACGTTATGGCCTCCTTTAAGGCTATACTCATTTTCCATCGCTATCAGTTGTGCTTCGGTTGTTCCGTTTGCATCTTCCCAGAATTTTTTAACCAAAACCTCACTTTCCGCGAGGTTCTTTTCGTAGTTCGACAGGTCCTCTCCCCAGATCGCTTTCCTTAGCCTTTCCGCTTCAAGGATTCGTTCGTCCAAAGTATTCTCAAAAAAACTGTTCCAGAAAACCAGGTTTTTCATGCGGGGGGTTCTTCCCTTGCCACCTTGGGGTTCCATCCTCATCGGCAACTTACACTTCCTCTGAATCAACTGTGCGACTTGGTCAACCCAACAATCGTCAAACCAGAACGGGAAGTACTGAGTGTATATTCTGCCCGTCAGATTTATCCACTCACCACTTAAAATATTGAAAGTCGCCTGCTCCGGCCCGGCAGTTGGGTCCATTGGATATGCAAGTAACAGTCTGTCATCATACCGATGAAAGGCATCCCTTACCACGTCATCCCAATTCTGTGTAACAAACAGGTAATCATCAATACATGGGAAATAGATGCCTGCGTTCGTAGTACACTGCTCCCACAAAAGATTGACCATTTCACCTTGGCTTATGGTCCTCTCGCCGGAGATCCATCTTATGTCGAAGTCGTACTGTTCAATAATATCATTCTTGCTGAAACTTCTCGTTACGTCATCATCATTATCGAAATAGATCCATACATCTATCAATCCCTTTTTATGCGTCGTTGTATAAAGGGAATTCAACAATTTTCTTAACTTTTCAGGCCGTTCCCTGGTAGGCAGCAAAATGCTTATATGCTCCGGGTTATCAATCGGTTTTGATTTTCTCATTTTTTCCTCATCAAATCTCAAGGATTCCAGTATGATGCGAAGGAAGGTTCGCAGAAAAACTCTTTGATTTCTCGTAGCTTTCGGGAACGCTAATATCCAGAAACGCTCGTTCAGAGAAGTACGCGTAAAATCCAGTTCCCATCAGGTAAGGAAACATATCCATTTCCAATGAATCTCTTCCTGAGTGAGAAAGGATACTGAAATTCAATCTATACCATATTGCTAACTGGCGCATCTCTGCCGGTTTGTCCAAATCCTCTCTTGTAAGATTCAAATGAACTCAAATATATATCTTCCACCATTCCAGCTTCATCGATATTGCCAAGCTTGTTCAATGCCTCTTTAAGCCACAGAAGTATTTCAAACGCATATTCAATCTGGCCGCAGATTTCAGAGATTGCCGAAAGTTTTAGAATTTTGTACAAAGAAAAATCATGTGTTTGTTTATAATTATGACTTATGGGATCTACAAGATATAGTGCATCTGCTGTTAGTAGTTGCCCAATTATTTGTTTTTCAAAGGTATGATCACCTTTATACATTAAGCTAATAGGAGACTTCATTCTTCCGCCAAAGTGTGTATTGTGCGTATATAGGAAGTTAAAAAAAGTAAACCCTTCTTTTCTCATGAAATTGTCTACATCTGCAAAGAGAGGTTGACCGATATATAGCTCTGTGAATTCGACTTCAATTTCAAGACCAAGGGACTTTTTAAGCAAATTTCTTCCACCAGAAAGTATTTCAAGTTCGGCTCCCTGAACGTCGAGCTTGATATAATCCACGTCTGATATATTGTTTTGTTCAGCCCATGTATCCAGATTTGTTGTTTTAATATCAATCACCCTAGAAAGACTAAGATTATCTTTTCCGCTGATAATTTTATTTCCAGCAAACTGCTTCCATCTCTCATTCTGCTTTTCATCCGGTGGATAGAGAGAATGGGAATATTCCTGTTTCGTCATATAAAACTTTCTACTATCTGAGTTGTCACCTCCAAGACATAGCGGATAGTAAAAGTGTTTTGTTCCTCTCATCTTTGCATGCAAATTTAACCTTTCACATTCATCTTTATCGGGATCAAAGCCATATATTATGACTCGGTCCTCAAGAAAACCCCATTTTGTTTCCTCATTGCCACCCTTGGCACCGCAGTCCAACACACGCAATTTTTCCCCGGAGGGGAGAGCTTTAAATATTGCCTTTGAGATGTACATAACTATTCACCCATATTCCATAAAGATTTCAAAAGGTTTTGGGGTTGCGATTTCTCTCCGTTATTGGACAGATTAGCTTTTACCCACTTACTGCCAACATTGCCATATTTATGGAGGCCTTCTATTTTGGTCAATTTGAAAATGAGAATCCAGCTGCGTTATCTTGTCTATGGCAGATCAAGATTATTTCACCTCCGTACAGCTTTCTCAAGGGCTATCCGATAGGCGGGTTAGGTTGCCATACCACGAACGATTGCGCTTCATGAAAAAGGTTTCCAGCGCATACCCTTTTCGCATCAACAATATTTATCTCCTTCCGAGCCTGTAGCTGCCGCAATTTCTCATAATACCCCCGCAAATAATTCCGGCAATTATGGTAGGATATGGCCAGATGATCCACCAAGTTTTTATCGTCATACATTTCCAGGAAAGGCTCCGAATTGATCACCAGCTTCGGTTTTTTATTCAGGATAAACCTCAAAAACTCATCATAATCCTCCCCGATTTGCTCCAAAGAATTCAGCGTGATAACCACGGAATTATTCGGGATACGGAGGCTGTAATCGGGCTTGTAATAATCGAACCGTCTGCCGCTGACAGGAAGTCCCAGCCGGTTGCCCAGTAAGTTGACGATATCGACGGAGCTGCGAGCCCAATCAAGTCCCATCAGATTTGCAGAAGGAAACAAGTTGTTCATGATGACCAGATTGTATCCTGTGCCGCAACCAAATTCGAAGATGTTTTCGAATGATTGAAGATACTTCTGAAAAAGGTAATGCCTGTAGACCGTGTAATAACTCAGCTCAAACCGGGGATCACGGGGCCTGACATATTCTTTGAAAAGCCTCATTATGGGATACTTGGCCACATATTTCGGTGCAAGGGAGGAGGGATCATAGCCGCTCTGTACGAATTCGTCTAAAGCCTCTTGCCAGCCGGATTCCCAGTCTGAACTCCTTTCTTTTCCGGATGGCTTGAACGAACCACTATCCATGGCTTTGATAACCGAAAGGATTACCCTGTCGCGCTCCTTCTGATCCAACAAGTCGTACCGCAAGTCTAACGATTCGATCACCTCGCCACAGTAGGCGGAGACTTCATCAACCTTTGCCCCCAGGAGGGCTGCAAAAGCATCCACATCAAGATTCCCTGACGGAACCCCCTTCATGTCTCTGGTGGGCACCGGCATTTGATGATCAGACAAACTTTCCCTCCTCGTCCCTTTGGGACACGATTGGATTTTTGACCGGCCACCAAATTCCCAACCGCGGATCGTTCCATACGTAGGTAAACTGACCTTCAGGATTGTAATAGGTCGTCTGCTTGTAGTGGAAAATGGCTGATTCGCTCAGAACGAGATGTCCATTGCCGTGTTTTGGGGGAACCAGGACCTGCCACCGATTTTTCTCGGAGAGAGTGAAGGATTGCCATTTCCCGAAATAGGGGCTTTCTTGATCACAGTTCACAACGATGAAATAGAATTTTCCATGAAGACAGGAGATCAATTTCCATGTTTCCGCGTCACCGTGGATTCCCCGTAGCACATGTCGCGAGGAGACGGAGATATCATCTTGGACGAACTCACATGTCACGCCATATTTCTGATACTCTGCGTGGTTAAAGGTTTCCACGTATTCACCGCGAAAGTCTTCAAACACATAAGGCTTTATCAGCATCACACCAGGCAGATCGGTTTTAGATATATCCATGAAGTCAACTCCCGGAAATTAAGTGTCAGTTCTTTGAATTTCGGCCTCAATCCGCTTCCTGATAGATGCCGGATCAAGTCCAAGTTTTGCTCGTACCTCATCCAATGTCCCGTACCAACCACAGAAGAAGTCTCCCAGGCCATGATAGGAAGTGCTCAGGTTTGGCACCTCCGAGAGCGCTTCTCGGAGCCCGAAGGCGTCATGAACGACAAGGATTCGAGTCTTAGCGAAGCGTGCTATTATTTCTCGGTCGATCGGCTTGATGGTGTGGAAATATACGATATTGACCGCCAGTTCTCGGCAAGCCTCGACCACGTTTCCGAGAAGCGGTCCTGCCGTCATTACCGTCACCGACGCCCCGGAATCCTTTATAACGACACCTTTGCCGAACTTTATCGGAAGGTCGATATCGTGGGGATGGTCCGAGAGGCGATAGTAGGTCGGATTTCCGCTCGCGTAACGCTCACGCAGCAAGCCGTCAAGCTCCTTGCGGGAACCGGGCTGTAGCACGTCACAACCGGGAAGGAGACGCAGGACCGCAAGGTCGGTGTAGGTGTGATGGGTCGCCCCGTCCCAGGCATAGTCGAATGAAGCACCGCACGTGACAATATTGGCACCGAGCTGGTTGTAACAAAGATCGAGCTTGATTTGTTCATAGCTCCGTTCGGCCAGAAAGGGTGCGATAGTATGGACGAAAGGCACGAAGTTCATTGCGGCGAGCCCCGCGGCGACGCTCACCAGGGTATTTTCACAGATTCCCAGGTTGTAGAAGCGTTCGGGATGCTTTTCCTGGAACTCCTTAAAGAGATAGACGCTTACGTCGCCCAGGATCATGACGATCCGCGGATCGTTCTCGGCCAGGTCGACAACGGTTTGCTTAAACTGTTTTCGCATTGAGTTCTCCCATCAGCAGGGCAAGTTCCGCATTGTCGGGCGACCTTCGGTGCCATTCGTAGTGGTTGCACGAAAGGGTCTCGCACCCGTACCCTTTCAATGTCTGCGCCACTATGACCTTCACACCTTGGGCCTCTCGATTGAGCGCCTCCTTGACCGCATTGACGTCATGGCCGTCAGCCGTAACCACGTCACAGCCAAAACCGCGGAATTGGGCCGCAGGGTCAGTAATCTGTAGGCCGCGTTCATGGGAACGGTTGTTATCATAAATAATCGTAAGGTTGTTGAGGCCGCGATTGACGGCGACCATTACCGCTTCCCAGACCGTACCTTCGTTGGCCTCGCCGTCCCCCACAAGGACGAAAACCTTTCTCCTGCTGTCGGATATTTTCAGCCCGAGAGCCATCCCGACGGCTATTCCAATGCCGTGCCCGAGGGAACCGGTTGAAGCTTCGATGCCGGGAACTTTCAGCCGGTCTGCGTGACATCCAAAGTTGGAGCCGAACTTCCCGAAGCTGAGGACCTCCGAAACCGGAAAATAGTCGTGGTATGCGAGAGTACAGTAAAGCCCCAGGGCCGCGTGTCCTTTACTCAAGATGAAGATATCGCGCTCGGACCAATCGGGTCGCTTCGGGTCATGGCGCATGGTCTCGTACAAAGCGCAAAGGATTTCTATGATTGAAAAACAGGTGGGGATGTGACCATGCCCACTACTCTGAGAAATCCGCAGGATTGTCTCTCTGACGTTTTTACAGAAAAGGTCCATAGTATTTGTGCCCCCCTCCTATTCTTTAGGGAGAATAAGTGAATCGTGAATGTCCTTGAGACTTCGCTCGGCTATTCCGTTGGAACCGGTTGTCCGTCTGTTGATGCGATCTTGAATTGTCTGAAAAAGATCAACAAAAAGATGCTCGTTC
This sequence comes from Desulfatiglandales bacterium, assembly GCA_963663335.2. GTDB lineage: Bacteria > Desulfobacterota > DSM-4660 > Desulfatiglandales > Desulfatiglandaceae > NaphS2. The sequence goes on from CAXXLN010000004.1 coordinate 220,498, forward strand.
TCAGCCCGCCGGTACGTCAACAGTCCGTCGGAGGGAAGATACCCGACGTTCAAACGGGGAAACCGTTTGGCAAATTCCCCGCAGCAGAGGGTTCCAAGTTCGCTCTCTTGAAAAAGTGCCGTATCGATTCCCGGAAAGTGAGAGACGGTCCGTCCGCACTCTTCTACGACGGCGCCAAGAAGCCATTTGTTGTTCCACTTAATCCGATCTGCTCGTGAAGCAGCTCCCCAGGAGAAGAGGCGCCGAATCTGCTTGTTGGAATCAAGATAGTTCCCCAGTTTATCCGCAGAGCTTTCCACCCCGATCCGATAGCTGGTGAGGATTTTGTTGAGTAGAGCCTGAATGGGCGGTTCCTGGGAGATTTCGCCTCGCATCCACCACTTGCGCAGGCGGGCAAAGGCGAATTCGAAGTCCTCGACGTAGAATCGCTCCTGATCGGTGTTGTTGTAACTGAAGGAGGCGGTGTCGATCATCTTCTTCTGAAGGATGTCATTGACCAGGAGAAGATCACCGTGCTCCAAGAACTCCGCCACGCTGTCCCACCCCCAGCAGACATGACCGCCGATTTCAGCAGGAAGGAGGCGGAGATAGGGGGTGCAGCGCCCGACGAATATCTCAGAGACATATTTCGTTTGAAAGAGCTGTAGAAAGTTCTCCTTGTGAATCCGTTCAGGGAGCTCTCCGGGACGGCCGGAATCGGTAAACAGAAACCGGTTTGTAACGTGTTCATAGTAAGTCGCCGTTCCATAAACGGCCTGGAGGACCGGATCATCCTCCATGTGGGCAATCGCTCTCTTCACTCCCTCCTCCTGAGGGAAATCGTCATCTCCCGTGAAGAGGACATAGGGCGTAGTCAGATGATGCATTGCGCTCAGAATGTTGGGACATGGCCCGCGGTTCTCAGGGTGACGAATATACCTGATGTTGAGCCGATCTTTAAAGGCAGTAACCACGTCGGGCGTCTCGTCGGTCGAACCGTTGTCGGAGACGGTCAGCTCAAAAGGCAGTTTCCATGAGGAAAAATGTTCAAAGCTCTTGGCAAGAAGTGCCGCCCGGTTGAAAGTCGGAATAGCGATTCCGAGCAGCGGCTGAGTGTGGTGTTTCATTGCGAACTCCTTTTTACTGGAATGTACCTGCTCTTCATGCTGCTGAGGATAATCTGACAATTGCGGCAGTACTGAAGGGTATGGAGTTTCCCGGCCGCCATCCGGTTCCTGTACTTGGAAAAGAGGCGGCCGTTGTACAGGGAGAGCGGATCTTCGGTGAAGATGTTCCCCACAGCCGGAATCCCCCCGCCGGCGCCGCAACAAAGATCCATGTCACCGTCGAGCTTTATTATCATGCGATTGAGAAGATCCGGGCAGATGATTTTCGTTGCACATGAAAACTCTTCGATCTCCTGCTCCACAGATCTGCCGTTGTCAAGTAATCCAAAGTTGTGCACATCGTAAAAGGCGACCATATCTCCGAACCGGCTGTCGAGCCGGCTGTTCCAGTAGTCAAAGAAAGCGTCGCGTTCCGAGGCATTGAGTTCCTGGAGAATCATTCTAACGATGATCTTTGTGGAGCCCTTGTTATTGCGCGATTCGATAAAGTGTAACGTATTCTCCCTGATCGTCTCGAAACTGGTCCCGGACCGGATTGCTTCATGGGTCTCCTTGCGCACCCCGTCGATGCTGATGATAATCGTATCCAGCCCTGCCGCCAGAAGAGATTCAGACCGTTCGCCGGTAAGCAGCGTCCCATTGGTCACCACTCCAACTCCGGGGTAGGAACGACTCTTGAGCGCTGCCACCTTCCGGTCGATCCCAGGATCCAGTAGCGTCTCTCCGAGCCCCACGAAAGTGAACATTTGCAGTCGGTCTCGAAAAGCATCAAGCCGTTGCAGCACAGAGAGAAAGGTGTCGTGTTTCATCACTCCTTTGCGGGGTGAGTTGTCGATGGGGCACATGATGCAACGGGCGGTACAGGCACCTGCCACATTCTCGATGTTGATGTGGCTGGGGTAGAACATAGATGTCCTCATGCCGACTCGGGAGGAAAATACTGTTTCTGAGAATCGGAGATCGTGGACGAGCAGGTGTTACAATACTTGAGTTCATTAATTCGGCCTGCACGCATTCGTTCCCGGTAACGGACAAAGGTTTCGTTGCTGTAGATTGTCAGCGGATCGATCTCCAACACCGATCCCATGTTGAACCATTCAAGCACATCGCCGCAGCAGAGCCCCACCTGGGTGTTGCTGCGCACAAAGATGATCTCGAAGAGCTGGCGGCAGAGAAGTGAGGCTTTCTGACCGGCCAAGGGGAGGAGGCTCTTGTTGTGCTCTTCATCCACGTTTCCGGCGTAATTGTGTACATCCAGGTATCCGATGAGATCACCGAAAGATGCATCCAGTTTTCTCTTCCAGAAATCGAAGTAATCGTCCCACTCATGTTTGTTGGATTCCTGTCGCACCATTTTGATGACCACCTTTGTATGACCGTACTTTTTGCGCAGTTCAACAAAGCGGAGAATATTGGCTACGATCAGATCGAAGTCAGCCCGGGGACGAATCGCCTCGTGGGTTTCCTTGGTAGCGCCGTCAAGGCTGAGCGCGAGGGTGTCGAGACCACTCTCCAACAGTCGATGGCTCATCTCCTTGTTCAGGTGGGTTGCGTTAGTGTAAACACCAACGGAGGGAAATCCCAGCTTCTTTGCCAGAGCCACCTTATTCGCCACATCCCTATCGAGGAGCGTCTCCCCCAATCCCACAAGTGAGGTGAAACGGAGGCGGTCGAGATGGGGTAGAAAAGCGTTGAGGACTCCCTCAAACGTATTATTGCTCATAATCTCTTTTCGAGGTGAGTCCTGAATGGGACACATGATACAGCTCGTTGAGCATATCCCTGCAACGGTCTCAATCTGAAGGTAGGATGGATATATCATATGGGCCTCTTTTCAAAAGCGTGCTGAAATTTGTGTGGCATATTCATCCAGCGAATCGAGGGCACAACTGTCCGGGTGACCGCAAGTTCCACATATCGGATCCGAGAATCGCGCTCCATGCAGATGCTTCAGCCGATGCCTCCGCAATCGTTTGCTCCGCCAGATGGTGTCGAAACTTTCGGTTTTGAGATCTCCGATGATCAGCTTCTGCGCCCAATCAGCACAACAAAGACTTACAGCGCCGTTGCTGTTGACCGCAAGCGAATAGAAAATATAAGGACAGACGGTTGTGGTTCCCCGTTCCTGACCAAAAACTCCGACGGTCTCATTGACCGGCACCTTCGGAGTGAAGTTGGGCCAGCAGTTGACCGTATGCTCAAGATAGGCGTTGTCAGCGAAGGGAGAAAACTCCTCAAGAAAGGCGGCCTGCTCCTTTGGCGAAATAATATCGGCATTAATCTTGATGTTGACCCGGCAGGCGTCTTTAATGGCGTGAAGATAGCGGATATTGCTCACAAGTGAGTCCCACCGAATACGGGCTTTGGCAAAATCGCGGTAGGTTTTCTCGGTCATCCCCTCGAGAGAAATAATGACTTTGTCAAGTCCCGCAGCCATCAGTTCCTGACTGAACGCCTGGGTGAGAAGCGTTGCGTTGGTAATGATCGCCACCTCCCGGCAGACACCGCTTTGCTTTACCCGACGGATGTATTCGGGAAGATTCCTGTTCAGAAGCGGTTCTCCGTCTTTGTAGAGGTAAATCGTGGCAATTTTACCGCCATAGATCTCAAGGTCCGCAAGAATTGAGTCCAGAAGTTCCAAGGGCAACACCTCGGTCCTTCGCCCGATTGAGCGGATCAGCTCACGATCTCCTGTCGGACAGAATCTACACTGAAAATTACAGGCATTCAGAGTGTCGATAAAGAGTGTGAGGGGATGGCCAAGGGGAATCACCTCGTGAAGTACTGCTCGATCCAGGCTGCGCCCCGCGTTGACTGATTTTACCATTGGTCATCTATCTCGTTTTTCAGTTGATGAGCTCGCCGCTTCTTACCTGTTTACCCACATCGATGGTCGCCGTAGACGTACCATTGCAATATCGACACACTTCGACGTACTTCTTGTTGAAGAACTTAATAAACTGCTTGCGTAATTGTTCCTTTGAGGTGTTGCGCACTTTTACATAATCTTGATTAAAACGCGGGATTTTTCCCAAATAAGTCCCATATGCACTTCGGCTGCATTTATATAATGTACCATCGAAAATATCATTGGATATGAAGCAGCAAGAAGAGTAGGTGTCAAGGAGCTCAGCTTTAGAGTAGCTTCTATCGTTAAATTCCCCAAAATCAAACCATTGCATTGTTTGTGTATGTATGTAGTTCACATTATTTTCATTGAGTTTTGTTATGAATTTATCGACGTTTCCGCGAAGTATTTTGGGTATATTGTCTCCATATCCGCTTATTTCAACAATTATTCTTTCGTTTGATAGCAGATTATATAAGTCATCTTCATCTCTGACGACTGTTCCATTTGTAATTATGTGGACAATTCCAATCTTGGGTAATTTCAATACGCTTTTGATAACTTGACCAATATGACGATAGAGAAATGGTTCTCCTCCAACGATCTTAATGGTTTGTATTAGATCAACTGCCGCAATAAGATTATTCATGTCATCAATAAGCTGATCTGGCTCAATAACTATGTTATCCGAAGGTTTGTAATATTCCCTGAGGTGGTTGCAGCCTTTACAGGTCAATGTACATTTGTTGGATACAAGTAAACCTATGGAAGGGATGATAATGGCCTCGGGTTCGGCATGATGGGGCGTTCCAACGAGAAAATGATTTCGGATATAGTCATCAAAAATGCGGCACCCTTTCTTCATCTCTTTCGAAACTGGGCATACGTGACAGGTTTTGAGATCGAAATTGAAATCCTTATTGTCAATAGCGGTCTGGCAATCAAAACGAAGGAGGGAGTTGATGTAATCTTTATCCGCGATCGTATTGTGGAATCCTTCAGCCACAAGGTTCCCTTTGATCAGTCTGGATACATTCTCGGAAAATACCGTGACGATGACAACATAGTGATCCCGTTCCTCGCGATCGATCTGTTCAAAATCGGGTTTCAGGACCTGAAGGGCTCCGATCCGTCGTATAAGATCGGCTTTGGCATCCCAGAAAAAGCGAACGGGGATTCCGAAACGGGCGAAGGAACGGCTGACTCTCTTTCCGATTTTTCCTGCACCGTATATAATGATTTGCATATTCCTCAGCTCATCCAGGCACTGGCCAAAATCGGAATACACGCTACGCTTGCCAATATGTGAGTCTTCTATGAGGATACTTCCCATGAGGCTTTCTCAAAAAAAACTACGCGATTGGAAAAGAACCATCCGGTGGATCGTAAGAAAACGTTCTTTTCTCCGGCGTTATGGTGTCGACGAGTCTCTCGTAGAGGATGAAAGGATCCTCATGAACGGAGGTCGCGCAATACCTTAGCGCTTGATAATTGTGATTATGCTCAAGACCGGGATCGAAGGCCAACGCAAGCGACAGGTATTGCTTAGCAAGGGTGAAGTTTTTTGATCGGAAAACCCCGTGACAATATCTTAATGTCAACTCTCCAACTCTCCTGATTGCAGCATTGAAAAATTGATTTAGATAAGGTCTGTCTTTGGAAAGTCTAAACATTTCTGAAAGTGTGCAATAATATTCCATCATATGAACAATTGATCGATTGTATTGGCTGGTTGTGTTTTCATCATGGGTTCTATAAACACATACCGGCTCTTGAATGTAACCAACGTCATTAATTAGTGAACACTTAAACCATAACAATCCATCTAGATTTACAATGTAACGGTTGTTAACTCCGCCCGCCTTTTCAAATGTCTTGCGGCGAACCAGAACCTGGCATGGCAAGAAGGACGTCATCATGAAGACTTTTGCCTGTTTTTCACCGGGAATGATGCAGTTTGTATTGTAGAATGGTGCTACTTTCGTCGGAATTCCGGCTTCATCCGTCTCCATCCTTTCCCCGACGGCCAACCCGACATTAGGGTGAGCCTCGAGCAACTGCACCATTTTTTCGATGAAATGGGGGAGGAGAAGATCATCACTATGAAGAATCACCAGGTACTTTCCGCTGCTGCATTGGACAGCCTTGTTTGTGCTTTGAGGCTGCCCCAAGTTGGTGGGGTTTCTGAAGATGTGAATGTCCGATCGATATCTTTCCGCAATTTCCAGTGAGTTATCCGTTGAAGAATCGTCCACCAGGATTACTTCCTTGTTCTCGTAAGTCTGTCCCAAGGCACTTTGGACACACGCGTTCAGATATTTCCCGTAGTTGTAATTGGGGATGCAGATACTTACCAACGGTTCTTTCATTTTTTCTCCATCAAGATTACGGGCGTGGTATTTCAAAATTTCGGCTGGGCAAATATCGTTCCGTTGGGGACGTCGGGGCTACTCGATTCGCTTCAGGTATCCATCCGGGCAGGCCGTTATGAGAAGCTTGTTCACCATTTCGTGATCGATCTCAAAGCCACGGTTTTCCGTAAGATACTGGTGCACGGCGCTTTTGGGGCTATTCCCGGGGCCCCATGGGCGGTCAGCCGAATCTTCTGCAGGCATATCGTCGATGCCGGTGTCAAAAACCACACAGTAGCTTTCAATGCTGACCAGGGGCGCATAGCTTCTCAATTCCCGAAGCACATGATCGTGGGTATGATTCGAATCAAGACAAACCAGAATGCTCTCATGGTGCTCCGCAAAGGCGCAAACCTTCTCTACCGTGCGATCCTCGATGGAAGAACCCTCGATCATTGTTATTCGCTTGTACATTGCATGTTTTGTGATTTCTCTGAAGTTGTGAGGACGAATATCCACATCAATTCCGAGAATTTCCCCATCGATTCCCATCATCTCCATAAGGGAAGCGTAAAAGATAAGGGACCCCCCATGGGCGATACCGCACTCTATAACCAATGTGGGGCGGATTCTCCAGAGCAATTCCTGCATGGCTATGAGATCCTGTGGAAATTGAATTAGCGGACGCCCCATCCAGCTGAAGTTGTGGGTGTAGTTATGACGGTTCACTTCCGCATTCCAGCGGATCGACAACTCCCGGGTCTCAGGATGTTCGCCGAGGCGTCGAATATTCTCCCTGACTTTGACTGCATGGGCCTCAACGGGGTCCAACCCGTTGAGTTCACCCACCCGATATTCGTCATCCTTTGAATTCATACGGATAGAACCTTACCGGTGAAATGATATTCTTTTCTCAAAATCTCCTCCATTCGTTCTCGGTGGATCAATGCTCCAATGAAGACCGCATCTTCAGGTCGCGCCTCCCTGAGACGTTCCGGTGATTCCACTCGATATCCTGAAAGATAACTCCCCGCCAGAGCCGGGTTTATATCCAACACTGCCACAATCCGGCATTCTGCAAGCGCACTCATGCCAAGCATCAGTCGGGTGTGCATCCCTACGCCCCAGATGTAGACACGACGTCCGGAACGGGCTAGGGCCTCTAATGCATCTGACGGATAGAGCCGCCTTTTGTGAAACCAAGACGCCACTTCCCAGGCCAGCGTGAAATCGGCCTGCCAGGGTCGAAGGTCGCCGGTTCCATAGATGCCGTACAGTGAATGGATTCTCATCCCTTTTTCCTCGCGAATCCGTGTCCCGGATTCATGCTGGGTAAAGCCGTACACCCCCATGAGATTGCTGAGAAGATGGGCGTCGCAGTGGAGCAGGTGCCCTGGGAAGAGATAACGGAGGGGCATCCCTCCTGAGGAGGCCGGAAGCGCTGCAGTATCCGGAATTTCTACAAAGAGCTTTCCGTTTTTTCCGAGTCGTTCAACAAGAACTGCCAATGTTCCACTCACATCCCGGAGATGTTCCATCGTATGAATGAGAAGGGCAACGTCGAGATGTCCCGATGGCAGTTCATTTCCGGTGATGGAACCGGCGAAGAGGGGAACCCCCTGCTCCCGCAACAGCGTGCACAGTGACCTGGAAAGGTCTACCCCGACGGCCCTGGAAAAGCCTCTGCGCAGCAGCCACCGAAGGAGGAGTGCCTCGCCGCAACCGAAATCGGCAATGGCGGAGTGCGGTCCGAAACCGTGGCGGAACAATGACTCTTCCCAGGTGTGGAAATAAGACGCCTGTGCCCGGGTGGCGGGCGTCGCCAGGTAGGCGGCGCTGTAGCCTCCATTGCGATAGTACTCATCGATCTGCTCCTGCGATTCCGGAGTGTTGGAGAGCACCATCCCGCAGGCAGAGCAGCTGATGATGCCGTACTCACTACAGAAGTCATCCTGAGAGAGACGGGCAAGGGAGATTGTACCAAGCCGGATCCCTTCGCCGCCGCCGCAGATCGGGCAAGGGAAGTGAAGTTCCTCCCGGGGGAGCAGGTCAAGCGATTTCATTTCCATCAACGCAAAAGCGCGCAAGAATCTCATCGCGGTACGGGTCGATGTTGTCCGCAAGACAGTGCGAGAGCTGCTTGCACCCTCTGCAGAATGAAATAGAAGAACGCTCGCCGCGGAGCATTTTCAACCGGTATTCTTGCATTTGTTCTCCTTGCCAGATCTCCTCAAGATGTTCGTTCTTAACATCGCCAATGAGATTGTCATGAGACCAGTCCAGGAAGCAGACGGAAACGCTCCCCTCGGCATTGACGCTCATCGTATAGAAAACATAAGGGCATGTATCCACGTTCTGAACCCGTTGCCCGTAAATCCCTTCTTTGATCGTAACGTTGAGGCGGCTCTCCACGTCAAACTCCGGCCAACAGGGGGCAACGTGCTCTATATGGAGTGTATCGACTATTGGAGAGAAGATATCCATGAATCGTTTTTTTTTCTCTTCATCCAGAAGTTCATCGACGGCTTTAATAAAGATGGTACAGTTCCCCTTGTGTTCATATATTTCCTGGATGTTCTTTACGAAATCCTTAAAAGAAACAGTAGCTCCGGTGAAGCGGAAGAAATCATCGTCACTCATACCGCCCAAGGAAATATTGATTCTGTCGAGCCCTGCCTCGATGGCCGCAAGAGCTCTGTCGGGTGTCAGGAGTGATCCGTTCGTCGTAGTATCGATGCACTGAGCGATGCCGGCACTCCTAGCCAGTGCGATCATCTCGGGTAGCCTGGGATTCAGAAATGGTTCTCCGTCTTTATAGAGTCTCAATACCTTTAAAGGAACCGGAAAAGCGCTGAGATCCGCGACGATTTTTTCGAAGAGCGAGTACGGCATGAGCTTCGGTCTGCGAGTTTCGGGGTAAAGTTCAGGGCTGCTGGTTGGGCAGAATTTACATCTGAAATTGCATGCAGATGAGGGGTCGACAAAAAGCACGAAGGGCGTGGACAGGGGTACAACTTCCTGGAGGGGTGTCCGTTCAAGCAGGTTTATTCGAGGTGCGACCTTGGCGCTCATGTTCGTGACTCCAGTATTTGAGGTGCGTGCGACTTTTTGCTTAGCCGGCTCCAAACCCGGAGGTATTCGTCTCCGGGAAAAAAGGTGTTATAATGATTTGGTGTGCCTCGCGTTTGCGCTTCCCAGATTGCTGAGCTGTTATAGCGCCTTACTATTTGCTCCATGGCATGACCCCTCTCATACGTGTTTGAGGCATCCAGAAACATGGAAAAGGGTCTTCCATATTTTCCCAGAGATTCAAGGAAGACACGCGAGGCTGGTACGGTCCGTCCCTTGAAATTCCCGCGCCATTGCTTGGAAGTTTTTGGCAACGGCAGTATCTCTTCAAAGATTTTCTCCCACTTTTGAACCATCACTTCCATGGTGAATCGGGCCTTCGCTGTTTTTCGGGCATTTTCAGACAGTTCTAATCGTAATTGCGGTCGATTATGGAGGAGCTCAATTGATTCTGCGTATTGTTGTTGGTTTTCCGCAACCAGTCCGTCCACATGATCCCTCACGATGAAACGTTCGGCATTATTTGAGAGCACCACGGGCGGGATTCCGGCCGCCATTGCTTCACACAGGGACTGCTCACAGGTTCCATAATGATAGGGCGACAAGGGATATCCGAATACATCGAACTCGGCCAGATAGGGAACCGTATCGTTCACCTGGCCTTTAAATCTAAATTTGTGATCCCACCCGAATCGAATTGCTTCTTCTCGAATCGTCTTTTCGCTCGGCCCACCACATACGATGAAGCGAGCGTCGGGCGCGCTGACAAGAGCACTCATTTTAAGGAAATCGGGATGCATTTTTGAGTAGTCAACGGTTCCGATATATCCCACTGTGAAAGCACGGTGCGGTCTTGGGCGTAAGGATTCAAAATCCGCTATCCCACCGGTCGACCACACCACGCGAAGTGCCTTTCCCTCCTCTTCATGACAACGCCGTATTTCCGGGACATCCAGGCTTGCTGGTGAGGTAAGTACGACAATGTCCGGGTAGTCCAGGATTGCCCTCGTAAACACGTAAGGCGGGTGGAAGCCTGAAATGTGGCTCCACAACAAAGCGCGACAGGGAGGGAGCACCTGCCTGACCAGGAAATCGTATAGCAGAGGGTGGTTCCACCAATGTATCAACAGAATGTCCGCCTTACTGATTTCTTCCAGGATTGTGTCCGGATGGGCCGACATGCTCTCCATGAGACGAAACCCGGTTGTCCTGGAGGCTGAGAGCGCTTTTTCATTGGCGTATTCAAGACAAATTATCTTGTGGAGAAAATCCGGATTTCCTTTGACTTCTTCAAGATAATTGAGCACAACGCTCCCCACTCCTCCACCCAGATGGGGGGTGATGTGCAGGACGATATTTCTCTTCCCACTATGGCAGTTCATGCACATTCCTGCAGGTATTTAACTCGTGGAATCGGCCCGTTCATTCTACACACGCCTCAACGGCGTAGCGCAAGCGTGAAGGGTTGCCCCAATAGGCCAGTGGCTCATAATCAGGATAGGGGAAAACACCAAGGTTCAGCTGCATGGTACTTCCATGTTGTGCGATCCGTTGTTCCACGAGTCGTCGTATGGATGTCGGTTCACCGGAGCAGACGTTGATTATTCCTTCAAATCGGTTCTGCAGGGATATCTTGGCCAGCAGCGATGCAGCTTCCTCTACCGGCAGGTAGTCCCGGAGTTGTTCTCCCGCGGACATATCGAAGGAAGTCGCGCCGGATTCGATGGCGTGGTCGAGTTGGGGGATAATCGAACCGGGGTGTTGACCTTCACCGTACAGGAAGAACAGCCGCGCCCAGATGAGATGGAATGAATGGTGTTCTCGTAATGCGCCCAAAAAACGGCGGAGGCAATCCTTGGCCGTTCCATAGGGGGTGGTAGGGGCTGTGGGAGTCTCTTCCGCAAGGCAACCGGACTGCAATCCGTACTCGAAGCAGGTTCCCGAAACGGTAAGAGAGGGCAATCCCCCTTCTATCATGGCCTTGAGAAAACGATAGTCAGCCATGAAATTACGCTCGATGTGGAAGAGTTCTCGATAGTTGGGCAGTCCTTCCCAAGCCAGATGAATCAGGGTGTCCGGACGTCCCAGAAGGTCATAGTAACGCTTGTGGTGTGTGTACAGATCGGCAACAACATATCTAACCCCCAGCGTCCGTAATCGCTCCTCGTTACGTCCGACGGCAATGATCTGATGTTTTCCCATGTCGTTAAGGACCCGAACCACATGGCGGCCGATGAATCCGGTCGCACCTGTAACCGCAACCTTAAACATATGGTCATTTCTCCTGCATGAGGTCCGGATTCGGGCCAAGAAGTGGGTTCAGGCTGTCTTTGACGGAAACATCCGTCACATCAAGCGGCCAGTCGATCCCCAACAAGGGATCATCGTAACGGATTCCTCCCTCGGAATCCGGAACATGGAAGCTTGTGGTGAGATAGAGAACCTCGCTGTTCTCTTCAATGGTCTGAAAGCCATGTGCAAAACCTTCCGGCACACAAAGCATTTTCATGTTGTTCGCCGAAAGCATTTCGCCATGCCAAGACAGGAAACCCGGAGAACTTTGACGGATATCGACGATAACGTCGTACACCTTGCCGCGAACACATCGGACGAATTTCATTTCCTGATGAGGCGGTCGCTGAAAATGCAGGCCCCGAATGGCTCCGGGGTTCAAGGTGCGTGAGAAGTTGACATTGACAATTTTTCTCTCACCCAGCACTTCCTCCAATTCGCGTAAACAGAATAACCGTGCGAATAAGCCCCTATAATCTTGAAAGGGCTCCGCATCTACAAGAACCGCATCTTTGAGAGGGAGTCGATGCAATATCATGAAGACTTCACCCCCACATCGCCTGCGGTTGGCACATTCCTAAGAAGGTATTCATAATTTTCGATCTGCTTTTCCGAAAAACTTCGCATATCCGTATTTTTCGTCAAATTTTCACGATACCAGTCTATGGTCCACTGGAGCCCGGCATCCAACCCGAGAACCGGCTCCCACCCCAGGTGTGAGCTGGCTTGCGTGCAGTCGAGTTTCAGATTCATTTCTTCATGTGGCTGCGGCGAGCTATCTATATTCCAATGGGCCTCTGCACCCCACAGCTTTGATACATGTTCGACGACATCCTTCACTCTCCATGCGTTTTCGTCCCGCGGACCGAAATTCCACCCCCTGGCATAGACGCTTCCCGTATCCCATAGAGACTCTGCCAACTTCAGGTACCCGCGAAGCGGCTCCAGAACATGCTGCCAGGGACGAACTGCGAAAGGGTTCCGAATGAAAACCGTTCGACCACTGCTGAAAGCCCTCACCAGGTCCGGAACCAGCCTGTCATCGGCCCAATCGCCGCCGCCAATGACATTGCCGGCTCGCACCGTGGCTATCGCAACTCTGCCATCGGGGAAGAAAGAATGTCGGTAGGAGGCTGTCAACAACTCGGCACAAGCCTTGCTGCTGGAGTAGGGATCGTCACCGCCCAGAGGCTCGTCCTCTTTGTAACCCGTCAAGCGTTCACGGTTCTTGTAGCATTTGTCGCTTGTGACGATAACGGCTACCCGTACCGACGGCGTTACCCGCACTGCCTCAAGGAAGTTGATGGTGCCCATGACATTGGTCTGAAACGTTTCAACGGGACTTTTGTAAGATGTCCGTACAAGCGCTTGTGCCGCGAAATGAAACGCCACCTGGGGCATGGCTTCCCCCATGGATTTGCAGAGGCTGTCAAGGTTGCATACATCCGCGACTGAAGTCCGCATCCCATCGCTTATACGTGCTGAATCAAACAGGTTCGGTGTGGCAGGCGGTGACAGAGCGTATCCGTACACCCGGGCATTCATGCGCTGCAGCCAGAGCGACATCCAACCGCCCTTGAAACCGGTATGTCCGGTCAGGAAGACGTTCCTCCCATTCCAAAACGAAGTGTTCAGTTCCATATCTTCCACTCAGCCTGTCCTGATTTCCAAAGTTGTTCGAGAATCTCCTTGTCTCGCATGGCATCCATGCACTTCCAAAATCCGTTGTGTTTGTAGGCCATTAATTGAGCGTCCTCGGCCAGCTTTTCCAGCGGATATTCCTCCCACATGAACTCGGCGGAATTTTCCGGTAGATATGAAAATACGTCCGGTTTCAATACAAAAAAGCCCCCATTGATCCAGCCGCCATCCCCGGCAACCTTCTCATTGAAGCTTGACACACATTTGTTATCATCAATGCCGAGGAGGCCAAACCGGCCTGCGGGCTGCACCGCGGTAACCGTGGCGATTTTCCCGTGTTGCCGGTGGTATGAGAGCAACTCCGTCAGGTTGACATCGGCCAGCCCGTCTCCATAGGTGAGCATAAATTCTTCGTTGCCGATATAAGGCTGTGCACGTTTAAGACGCCCTGCTGTCTGAGCGTCCAGCCCTGTGTCAACAATCGTAACACGAAACTGTTCCGAGTTGGACCGGTGTACTTCGAAACTGTTGGTCTGAAGATTGATTGTAACATCGGAATTGTAGACATAATAGTTCAGGAAATACTCTTTTATCATGTAGCCTTTATACCCTGCACAAATGACAAAATCATTAAAACCCTGCGACTCAAATATTTTCATCAGATGCCACAGAATAGGCTTTTCCCCTATTTCAATCATCGGTTTGGGTTTAAGATGTGATTCCTCGGATATTCGGCTACCAATGCCGCCGGCAAATATCACGACTTTCATGAATCCCTCCAAGTGACTTGAGATCAGAGTACAACTTCATTTCGGATGCACCATGGCAACAAGGACATCAATCTCCCAACAACTTTCTCTTGAGCTTGATGGCGGTCATTTGTTTTATATGTTCTTTCGCTTCAAGACCGAATTTTTGTTCAATCATGTTCAGGTATCGAGGATTCTTGAAGTATGTGTCGAATGCATAATCCCTGAATTCGAGGACTTGAGCTGCCGTGAGATGATCGGTGGGAAGCGGTTTGAATTCGTAAGCCTGGGAGGCATAGCCGAGCCAGGTATCAGGAAGAGGAAACCCTTTCTCCAATGCTTCCCGGTAGAGTTCCGAGCCGGGAATCGCCATTGCACAAAAGAAACTTGGAAAAGCCGGCATGAGCTCCAACGCAAGATCCAAAGTGTCTTGCATGGAATCGTAGTCGTCACCCGGTAATCCGAATATGAAATTTGCGCAGAAGTCAATTCCAACGCCATGGGCCTTGTTCACTGCATTTCGCACCGAATCAATGCTGTACGAGTCCTTCCCCACATTGGCCCTGATACGGCTGCTGCCGGTCTCGATACCAAGCTTGAGCCAGTGAAATCCGGCCCTCTTTAGCATGGTCAAATCTTCCATGTTGGCTCTATCAAGCATATCGACGCGTGCGAAAGCATTGATGTTGAGGTCGTACCCACGCTCAATTAAACCTTTGGCAATGGGTATGTAGTGCTTCGGAGTGAATACGAAAAGCTCGTCATGGATATTGATATGCTTGACGCCGTAATCGCCCACAAGGGTGTCGATCTGCCGCAGCACCCAATCGGGACTCCAGTAGCGGAGCTTACGCTCGCCGTAGGTCGCATGGATCGCACAAAAGCTGCATTTGTAGGGGCAGCCAAGGCTCGTGAAGATGGATGCGAATTTAGTCCGTTCACTGAAATCGCGCAGACACATCCAACTAAAGGCACGGTAGTGGTCCATGGGGAGGAGGTCCCATGCCACATCGGGTAGCTCGGAGGTCAAATCCTCGATGTTCTCCGGCTTTGGACCCGATTGGATTTTAGTTCCGTCCTTCCACCAGAGCCCCGGGATTTCCGGAAAGCTTCTCCCTGCAAGGAGGTTTGCAAGGGTCCTGAACCCTTCCCCTTGTACCACCAGGTCACAAGCTTCTTCCATCAATGTGCGCTCCGGAAGGGTTGAAGGATGCCAACCGGTGAGAACAAGCGTGGCTGAAAGACAGGACTCCTTTATCTTTCGGCAAAGCTCCCCCACTGCCACCATGATTGGTGCTGAAACGTTGGCCTGTTGACTATAGCAAACTATAGCAACATACTTTGGATTCGCCTTAATAAGGGCATCGGCGGTCTCCTCAAAATCCAAGTTCAGTGCATTTGCATCCAGAATATCGACATCGAACCCCTTATTCCGAAGATATCCCGCTGTCAGGGCCGCCCAAAACGGGGTGTCGATTGCGGAAAACACCTTGCTCAGATCTTGATAAACCTGTTTGCGGGTACCTCCGACATTGACCAGCATTATATCCAAATTATTTTTCATTATTTGTCCTATCAAAATTTGACCCGTCGAGGCATGTTTCTAATAGCAGTCGCGATATTATCGCAGCCGGAGAACTCAAATATATCTCTCCGGTAACCAGCTTCCGGGCAGCATCAACAAACGTTATGGCTTCTACAGAGGTGATCTCGTCGTCGTGCCTTGATCGGGATTCGAACTCTGTCTTAGTCACTTTCACCCTGAACACACTAAGAAGGACCGGCATCCTTCCAGGCATTTCAGAGATCGGCAATTCTACCTCAAAACGAAGGGGGTCCCGTATACGAACCCCTGTTTCCTCCGCAAGTTCCCGCATGGCAGCCATCTTTGGCGTTTCTCCGTCCATGGAATCACCTGCCGGGAGCTCCAAAGGGTGGTCGTGGATCAATGGACGATCCACCCGAACCATTATAATTGAATTACCATCCAAAATCGGGAGTATTACAACCTGCGGTCTCTCATATTCCATTGTGTAGTAGGAGCCTCTCGACATCACCTTAAACCAAGGATTTTTGTGTTCGAGAAAAACAGGTTTCAGGTCGGGACATAGCAAGGGCGGGAGGCTATCGCAGAGGTTTGAAGATAACGGCCTATTTATGTTTGGATTTTTTTTAGCTCTAAAATTATTTTCCACAATGGTTATGAGGTTTCAGTTTCCTATACTCCCCCCTAATCCCTTCTTGAATAATAAACGATGGTACTCCCTTCGCTTTCAAACTTAAACGGAACATGAAGATATCCGGGCAGAGCATCTTTGACCGATTGCTGCTTTTCAGGTGGAACAAAGAGGAGCATGAAACCGGAAGAACCCGCACCCAAGAGTTTCCCTCCCAACGCTCCGTTCTTGATTGCCGTATCATAAATTCTATCGATTGTGGCGTTGGACACCTTATCGCTAATGCTTCGTTTCAATTGCCAAGATTCATTGAGAAGGACTCCAAAGTCAATGATGCTCCCATGGCCGGCAAGGATGGAGAGAGCGCGATCTATCATATTGTACATTTTTCTCAAGACAGGGCCTTTTTTGGGAAGATTTTCAATGACGTCGCCGGCGACTTCTGAAGAAAGACGGCTGCTTCCCGTATAGAGCAGCATTAAATTGGACTCCAGCTCTGAAGTTCTTTCTGATGAAATCGTTACAGGTTCAACTCGTATTTCACTGTTTTTTAGGAAGCGGATCACATTCATTCCGCCGTATGCTGCGGCAACCTGATCCTGCGAGCCAACATTCTCTTTTAAGACAGACTGCTCAAACTTAATTGCCATGCTGGCAAGTTCATGCCTTCCAATAATCTGTCCCTTCAAAGCAGTCAATACTTTGAAAAGTCCAACCACAAACGAAGAGCTTGATCCCATTCCCGCACGTGCAGGCAGATCTCCCTGATGATGGATTTCAAGTCCCCCGTATTCACCATTGACATTTAGATGTTTTAGGCCCTCGCGTACCGCTGGATGAAGGATCTCGGATATGGTGGAGACGTTTTCAATGTGCGACCATATCACTCGATATTTTGTTTCATAAAACGGAGGCAGCACACGGCAGGTAATATAGCAATATTTATCAATGGTGGTTGAAAGGACCGCTCCTCCTTCTTTTAGATACCATTGTGGATAATCCGTGCCCCCGCCAAAAAATGAAATTCGATAAGGGGTTTTTGAAATAATCATATCATCATCCTTCGCTAATTTTAATAGCTTGTAGCCTGTGATTACGTCTCAAATTGCCAGACTCATCTATCAAGAAATACCCTTCCCGATTTTACCCGGTCCCTCCAATAATCCAACAAATCCTGCATGGTTTTTTCAAATGGAATCTGTGGTTTCCACCCAGTATGCTGTTGGAATTTGGTTGTGTCAGGGACCTGAAGATCGGCATCTAAAGGTCGCAGTCGTGAAGCATCAGTCTCAACCTTGATGTCATTCCTTGTTGAAATCGAAAGGAGGTGAGCGAGCATTTCGCCAACAGTGCAGGAGAAAGCACCTCCTATGTTATAATACGTCCCCGGAATTGGTTTAACTGTGACGAGCATGTAATATGCCTTGACTGCGTCCCGCACGTCGGACCAGGTGCGAAGGGAATCGAGGTTGCCTGTTTTTACTATCGGCTGAATTAACTTTTGCTCTATCATAGCAATTTGCTTGGCAAAAGTTGATTCAGCAAAGACATCGCCTCTACGGGGACCGGTGTGGGTAAACATCCTTGTTGTAACCACTTTCTGGCCATATGCTTCGGCATGGAACCTTCCGATCATATCAGTCCCAATTTTTGAAATAGAGTATGGCGATGCTGGATGAAAAGAGCACTCCTCATCGATGGGCAACTTTTCCTTTGGAACCCGTCCGAATACTTCTGAAGAAGAACACACATGAATAACAGGATCAATATCTTTGCACCGTCTGAGGACTTCAAGAAGCCTTGCCGTGCCAAGTATATTCGTATCCAGTGTATGAATCGGCGAGGTGAAACTTGTTTTAGGGTAGCTCTGCGCTGCGAGATGAAATACATAATCAGGTTTGCTCTTTTCAACTGCATTCTGAAGTGAAATATAGTCGCAAAGATCACCGTCAATAAAATATAGTCGATCCTTTTTGATCGTTTTTTTCAACAAATGCTCAATATTATCAAGAGGACTACGCCATCGGCACATCCCATAAATTTCCCAATCCGTGCTCCCCAGAAGGTAGTCAGCCAGATGCGAGCCTACCATGCCGGTAATGCCGGTAATAAGAGCCCTTTTTTTCATTGCCTGTCACGTCTCCCTTTCTCGGTATGAATGAACCCACTAAGCATTTTGAAGAATTTTTCCGCTTCTTTATATGAACTCGGTGTTCCGATATCGATGAACTTTTCTTCTCGGGGAAATGCAAAAAATCGCTTACCAATCAGAGTTGGGAAAAAATCTTTTTCAAGTGAAATTTTCACACTGTCCGGCAAAGCCGCTATCAATTCGCGATTCATGCAATAAACGCCGGCATTGATCCATCCACTTTTCTGCTTGGATTCTTTTTCACTGAATGAAGTGACTGCAAAATTTGAGTCAAAATCAACGCAACCATATCTACTTACATCCTGGTTTTTCACAAGTGCAAGCGTGCATAATGATTTTTTTTCAAAATGCCATTCCAATAAGGCTTTCGGATTTATGTCGCAATATGAGTCTCCATTAAAGACCATCAATGTTTCCGATTTGACCGTGTCAATGGCATGCCTTATGGCGCCTGCAGTACCTAAAGGTTCCATCTCTTTTACGTAATGCAAGGCAAGAGATTTGTATCTTTTTCCAAGAAGGCCTTCCAGATGCTCTCCCATGTATCCAGTACATAATGTAATGTTTTCACCACCCGCAGCCGAAATCTGATCAAGAATAAATGTAATGAATGGCTGCCCGATAACTTGGGCAACTACTTTTTGGCGGTCCGAGACGATGGGTCGCAGTCTCTTTCCGAAGCCGCCACATAAAATCAGGATGTCGATTTTTGATAAAAACGTTTCGATGGGGGTTGGACCTCAGTAAGAAATTTTTTGAAAGGTTCCCGTCAAATGACTCAGTAAGAAATTTTTTGAGGTTCCCGTCGGAAAGATAGCTCCGCCCCTTGAATTACATGTTCACATTAAATAGATCGAGTAGCATGGATAATCGGCGGCAACAAAACATTTGGATGCAGATTTCAACCTTGCCTTTGTTTTTCAGCAAAAATTGTGCCATGTTTTGCGGTATTTTTTTTGATGTTATTTCAACATTTTATCTGGATGATCGAATATGGGAGTGATCGAATGGTCAATATTTTGACGCACATCCAGGATAATTAGTTTGAAAAAAGGTTGAGACAGTATTTTTCGACGGAATAATCAGGATAGCTATCAAAAGTTGAACGGGATGCCGTTTTGTCCTTCAAGATATGATGCGTCAAGGCTAAAATTATTGTTGTCATCCTGATATGTTCTGTCTATTTTGCCTGAGGGCATGAGGCGGCGGAAAAAATGTTTTTGGGCCATTTGTCTTTATGGAAAAATCTATTGATGTACCGACAAACAGCAGGCACGGCACTGTTGATTTCATTTTTGGTCGAATGCGTCGCAGCAAAGGCTTCCCTACCGTTTCAAAAAATATGGCGGCAATCAACCGCAAATTGTCTTCAAAAGAAAAGAACTTTTCAGCGTCGGAAATTGCCAGCCTGGTTCTAGAAGACCAGGCATTGACCACCCGCCTGCTCAAACAGGTCAATTCATCCTTTTACACAAGCGGCGGAAAACCGGTTAAGGGTTTCGAACTATAGGGTACAGACCCCGTTTTTCTGTTGAGGCTCTGTGTTTCTCGTGTTATCATCTGCAACATGCCGAGATGCTCCCGAATCATAGTGTCAGGGGTTCCTCTTTATCTCATTCAAAGAAGAAATAGGCAAAATACTCGGATGTCGCGTTACTCCGGGAAAAGCCTGACGACCGATAAAAAACTGTTGTTAGCAAACGGAAACAAATGGGGCCTGTCCCCAAATTTTCCTTCAACCAGCAGTTCTCCCGACTGGGCCACTCGACCTGGTTCCATGTTGTGGTCGCAATGTGGGAAGTGCTTCCGCCGGTGGAATACCAATGCCCCATTCAAATCCAATAAATAAACATCTTTATCCCGGCCTGTTCTCGAAAGCATTACCATACAAGAGGTCCCAGAATCATATTCAGTGCTCAGCACATGAAATCTCTGCCGGAATTTCTTGCCGACATTCCCGCCTCTGTCCTCCGGCCTCTCCCTTCCCAAGTCCTTCCAGCCCTCGTACCATTTTCAAATACAACCATTGATATCCGTGAATTTTCACATTGACACTTGAAATTTACATGATAAACTAAAATAAAATTTAGAATATTATAAAATATGTCTTGCGATCCAAGAACAGGAGATAGTTTTGTTTCAACGTAGACTTCATCTGCCAGCTCCCGGTACTGAGACCTTTTTTTTATGGGGACCGCGGCAAACAGGGAAAACAACGCTGCTTCGGGAAAAATATGGCAAAGCCGTCTGGATCGATTTGCTAAAGGCAGAGGAATACCGACGTTATTTAGAACATCCGGAATGGCTGCGGTCAGAGCTTCCGGAAAATGGCGTCATGCCCTTTGTTGTTATCGATGAAGTACAGAAAGTGCCGCAACTCCTCGACGAGGTTCATTGGCTTCATGAAAACAGGGGGGTACAGTTCGCGTTATGCGGATCAAGCGCTAGAAAAGTCCGGCGCGGACACGCGAATCTCCTTGGCGGCAGAGCAATCCGCTATGAACTCTTCGGACTCACCTCATCAGAACTCGGCCCGGATTGGAATATGGACAAAATGCTCAATCACGGCTATCTTCCCAGAATATATCCATCCAACACTCACAGACGTCTTCTTAACGCCTATACCGCCAACTATCTCAAGGAAGAAATCGCAGCAGAGGGCCTTATCCGGAGTCTTCCCGTGTTTTCTGATTTTCTCAACAAAGCCGCTCTTTCTGATACCGAGCCTGTAAATTACTCTACCATTGCCATAGATTGCGGGGTCTCGAGTCAGACGATCAAGGGGTATTTCCAGATTCTTGAAGACACCTTACTGGGAAGATGGCTGCCTGCCTATCGTAAGCGTCCAAAACGGCGTGTGGTAACGTCGCCAAAATTTTATTTCTCCGATTTGGGCGTTGTAAATTTTCTGGCAAAACGGGGTTTCGTGGAACAGGGTTCAGAGCTTTATGGGAAGGCTTTTGAGAACTGGCTTTTTCACGAAATTTCAGCACACAATATGTACAGTGAATTATTCGCAACAATAAGCTATTGGCGATTATCAAGCGGAATTGAAGTCGATTTTATCATTAACGACATGGAAATTGCCATTGAAGCAAAAGCATCACGCAAGATTTCCGCCAACCACCTAAAGGGATTGCGCCAACTCAGAGTAGACCATCCGGAAATTAAAAGATTGTTCGTGGTTTGCTGTGAAGAAAAACCCAGAAGAACGGAAGATGGCATCGAAATCCTACCGGCGGAATATTTTGCCGGCCGATTGTGGGATAATGAAATTTTTTGAGGGGTTGGGAACGAGGCCGAGCGCCAAACCCATAATGAGAATTGCTGTATTGGGTGTTTAGGTGTTACCATTTGTGGCTAGAAATGCTATAAATATCCATTAGTGTAAGTGCTTCTCCTGTTGGAGAGAGGCAACGGAAAATCGAAATTGGATTATTTGGGTTTATGGAAAAATCTATAGAAGCACCGAAAAACACCAGGCACGGCACGGTGGATTTTATCCTCCGCCGAATGCAACGCAGCAAAGGTTTCCCCGCCATTTCAAAAAATATAGCGGCCATTAACCGGAAGTTATCTTCAAAAGAAAAGAACTTTTCGGCGTCGGAAATCGCCAGTTTGGTTCTGAAAGACTACGCATTTACAACCCGCCTTCTCAAACAGGTTAATTCGTCCTTTTACGCGAGCGGCAGAAGCCCGGTTACGACGGTTTCCAGAGCGGTCGTATTATTGGGGTTTGAACAGGTCCGCATTACGGCAACAAGCCTGATTCTTTTTGAGCATTTCCGTGGCAGTGCCGGTACGGATGAGCTTAAGGAGGCTGCCGTCAGTTCCTTTATGAGCGGCCTTTTTGCCAGGAAATTCTCAGAAGAGCTGAAAATTGATGCTGAGGAGGCTTCCATATGTGCCATGCTCCACAATCTGGGACAGCACCTGGTAATGCTGCACCTGCAAAAAGAACACGAGGAGATAAAACGGGAAATGGCGCGCAAGGGATTGGACGAAGAGGCTGCGTCGAGGGCTATTCTGGGCCAATCCTATCATGAATTGGGAATGGAGATTGCCAAGGAGTGGAATTTTTCGGACAAAATTGTGAAGAGCATGAGTCCGTTTGGGGACGAAGAGGTGGAAAAGCCCCAAGTTGAAAGCGACATTTTGCGGGGTGTATCGAATTTTTCAAATGAAATCTGCGAAATTCTCAGGCGTACGCCGAAGAGCGAACGAGACAGAGCATTTAAGAAAGTGACCAAAAAATTTGAAAAAATCGTTCCGCTTTCCAGCAAACAGCTTCAGGAAGTGTTGGATTCAACCGCGCCCGAAGTGAAGAAACTGGCGAGCATTCTGAACATTCCCAGCAGTTCTTTTGTTCAAGAAATGGTGTCCACGACTGGATCTCGAGATGGGAAAACGGGGCCTGAAGACGTACCCTCTCCACATGGAACGGATGACGACGACTCAAAAGATTCCGTTTCAGAGGTTTCTCCTGAAAAACCGGCTGCCAGAGATGAGGCGCCTTATTCCGGTGATCAGGAAAGTATCATCATTAATGGCATTCAAGAGATCACCAACACGCTGGCGGAGGATTACACATTCAATGATTTGATCGCTATGATTGTTGAAATCGTGTACCGGGGGTTTGCTTTTGATCGGGCCATGTTCTGCATGACATCACCCAAGCAACCTCGGATAACGGCGCGTTTCGGCCTGGGCAATGATATCAAGCGTTTCTTGGGAACTTTCGGGTTCAGGATATCCAAGAATATGACGGATGTTTTCAACACCGCAGTAACACAAAATCTGGACTTCAGAATCGATGATGCAAACGCCGGCCCCATGAAATCCCGAATTCCTGACTGGTATCGCAAAACCGTCAACGCCCCGTCT
Source organism: Desulfatiglandales bacterium (assembly GCA_963663335.2). GTDB lineage: Bacteria > Desulfobacterota > DSM-4660 > Desulfatiglandales > Desulfatiglandaceae > NaphS2. The sequence continues at coordinate 243,767 of CAXXLN010000004.1, forward strand.
TTTATCATTTATCCCATTTTTATCGATAACGTATGTTTGGGATTCCTGTATGCAGACCGGGAAGAGGAAGGCGATCCAATTCCTGAAAAGCACCTGAATTATATGAGAACACTGCGTAATCAGCTTGTAATCGGAATTAAGCAGAAGCGGATACGCCAGTGATACCACTGCGATTTGGGAAGCCCGCCATTGTAAAGAATGGGGCCTGTCCATCACCGAACAAAACCGTGCAATCAACCCTCTTTTAAGGAAGCAACTCCAATGAATAAAAGCAATTTCAGCACCACACGGGAAAACCGATATTTGGAAGACTATATGGAGGGAGACGTACATGAGTTCGGGTCTGTAACCATCACGGAAGACGAGATCGTACAATTTGCCAGGCAGTTTGATCCCCAAGTGTTTCATGCCGACCCCATAGGCGCTAGGGAAACGGCCTACGGAGGCCTCATTGCCAGCGGTTGGCATACTTGCAGTCTCTTCATGCGGCTGTTTGTCGAAAACTATCTGGCGGGTCCGGCAAGTCTGGGAAGCCCGGGGGTGGATGAATTGCGGTGGCTTAAACCGGTGCGTCCCGGCGATAAACTCTCCCTGCGCGTCACGGTTCACAAAGTGAAACCTTCAAGGAGCAAACCGGATCGGGGCGTGTTATTCTCTTTTTGCGAGATGCTGAATCAAAACAAAGAGGTTGTGGCGACCATGATGGCTTTGAATTTGATCCGGTATCGTGACCGTAACTGATCGGCAGACGTTACCCGGGAGCGAGTTACGGGGGATGATTTATCTCCTTAATTTGAGAATTGACCGGAAAGGAAATGTCTTACCACATGAAAGGAGGCTTAAATGTTGAACAGAATGATGTCTTTTGGTTCTGGTTGCTGTTTGCTGCTGGCATTTCTATTGCTGGGTGCATGCAGCGATTCCGGCGATTCTTCCGGCGTCAATAAATCCTGGAGTAGTCTGGGTATTGCCGACTCTTATGAGATGCAATCGGTACGGGCAATCGGTTCAAAAATTTATGCCGGAGGTCTTGCAAAAAACGGGTACGTAAGCCTGCGGATTTTTGAAAACAACGTTCAGACGGCCCACCTGAATGTTTCCGAGACACTGGGCGTGAATTGGGGTATTTACGATGATCCGGACGGCAACATCTATCTGGGTTGGACGTCTCCCGCTCAGGGCCATGTATCCAAATACGATGCGAGTACCGGCGCCATAACCGATACGGGGTTGGCCGGGGCCATGTCCATTGCTGATGTATACTGCTTTGACGGCAAATGCTATGCCGCAGGTGTAGATTCAGACTGGGGTGGACAAGTATGGGCGTATGACGGGACAACTTGGACGGAAACGGGGGTTTGGTTGAGCGATGTCGAGACGCTGATCTCTTTCAAGGATACTCTATTCATTGCAGGCCAAAATGGGGCCACATGTTCGGCCGAAATCTGCGATTATCAATTTGCCAGCTGGCTCCCGGTAACCGATCTGGATAATAATGCCGCGGAGATTTATGCCTTTACCGCGGATTCAAGCGCTCTTTATGCTGGAGGATACGCTCCCGATCTCAGTGGACAGGTTTGGAAATATGACGGTAACACTTGGAGCAACCTGAACATTCAAAACTGCAGCCTTGTTAATGCATTGAGGGTGAGTGCCGATGGAAGACTCTATGCCGGCGGCATAGACTCAAACGGCAACGGTCAGGTCTGGATTTACGGGAAGGACTCCAATACCTGGACGAGTACCGGTTTGACCAATTCCGTCGTTGTAAACGATTTGACGGAGGCAAGTAGCGGGGCCATATACGCGGCAGGGCGAGATTCCAACACAAACGGTCAAATGTGGAAGTACGAATAAACCGAGAGGTGATGTAAAATGAACAAATTGACTCATGTTTTTATCATGGTGGCGATGCTTTTTATTTCGTGGGGAATTACAAATGCTCATGCGGATTGCGACAACCCTTGCGGTGCGCTGGAGTTGCTCCAATGTACCGCAGAGGCGGTGGGAATGGGAGCGGAGGATTTCTACAACAAGGTTCTCTTTGATAGTGAAACGCAGTTGGACGGATTTTGTAAACAACCGTATTCCGGCACAACGGGTCAACAAAAATATTACTATGACAATTTCTGCTCGAAGCAAGCGGGGGAATACTATTCTTATGAAAACTTCAAGGAAGCGCTCGACAGCGGTCATTTCGGCGAGTTCTGCTGCAAAGAAGGCACGACAAAGGAGCAACGGTACAAGGAACTGGCGAATTTCTTTGCCACCATTGCTTCGGAAACAACAAGCACCATATTAGGCTACACAAGAGACGGGCTTTATTATCGCTATGAATATGGCGGTTTAACAGGCGCAACCATGCAGGATCGCACCATATACTACCCGGAAGATACGTGGAAAGTGGCGGCTTTATCTTCAAATAAAAACCTTATCAACACCCAAATATTTTGGAACGGTTCTGAGGGTGAGCAGGGAAATACGTACTATCCGGCCGAATCCCCAATGAAAATGGCTTGGATAACGGTAACGCCGCCAAGCGGTTATGAAGTAATGCAAATGAATGAGATGATTGATCCGGGATACTGGTGCGGCATGGGGGCAACCCAACTCACCAAGGATACCATGGTCGGTTTTTTTGGATGGTACTACAACAACATTTCCGATGATAAACCTGTAGAAGCCGCCAATTATAAAAATTTTGTAGATCGGTACGTTGTAGACGGAAAATTGGGTTTTATGGGAGCATTGTGGTACTGGATGTATAGGGTCAGCGGAAACGGTTTCCGGACTCCGCACCAGGCTGTAACCAATGTCGAAAAGCCGGTGTGTCAGGATATTGCCTGCGCAACCATGATGGTCAACGGCGGGTGCAATCATTATCCGGTTAATCGTCTGCCATATTTTGTGAAGCAGTTTATTCCCGCGCTGCTTGGCCATGACTACAAGCTCCCCAAGGTTACAGAAGAGGCTGGTGGTCAGACCCTCGAAAACATGAAATGCCCTTGGAAAAAAGATCCTACCGAGGAGGAGAAGGCGGAATTCCAGGCCTACATAGACGCCTTTTTAGGATATTGCCGCCCGCAATAGCAATGCATGAGCCGCTTCTATTTTTTTTATGAGCATTTTGTTTAAAGGAGAAGCGAAATGAGATTCAAACCATTGCCGCCGTTTCCGGCCGTCAAGTTATTGGCGGCGGCTTTTTTTCCATATCAACGGCCTATGAAATGTTCACAGGCAGATTATTGCGCACAACGGTCTTCCCTTCGATGTGCGAATCCCCAATGTTGAAACGGTCCGGGCCATGCGGGAAGCCCGTAAAGGTGAGGAGGACCGGTCTTGGATTGAACCTACCCGTTTGGGGCCGCACTCCGATTTATTCGAATGACGGGGATCTTGGGATTGCTTGAAAGAATTGCTCACTGAAAATCCTGCGTCTTCTTTAAAAGGAGCAGCAATCCCGGAATGGCGATGAGGGTGCAGGCGATGAAGAAGGGCTCCCAGCCCAGGTTCTTGGCCAGAAAGCCGGTGGGGGCGGAGGCCAGGACCCGGGGGATCCCCATGAGGCTGCTCAACAGGGCGTACTGGGTGGCGGTGAATTTCTTGTTGGTGATGCTGGCCATGAAGGCCACATAGGCGGTGGTGCCCATGCCGCTGGCGAGATTTTCAAAGCCGATGACCCCAGAAAGAAGCGGTACGCTGTGCCCCACCCGCGCAAGGACCACGAACCCGGCGGTGGAGACCGCCTGCAAAATGCCGAAAAGCCATAGAGATTTCATGATTCCCAATCGAATCATGGCCACTCCGCCGATCAGGCTGCCGCCGATGGTGGCCCAGAACCCGAAGAGTTTTACCACGGTGCCGATTTCGGTCTTTGAAAACCCCATATCCAGGTAGAAGGGGGTGGTCATGGCGCTGGCCATGGTATCGCCGATCTTATAAAAGAGGATAAAGGCGAGTACCCACAGGGCGCCGTCCCGGGTGAAATATTCCACCAAGGGGTCGATGACCGCTTCACGAAGGGTGGTCGGTTTTCCCAGGGGGGTCGGCGGTTCCGGCGTCAGGAGAGTGGTGAGGATTCCCGGCAGCAGGCAGGCCCCCATGATGAGATACACGATCTTGAAGGAGACATGATCCGCCAGGATCAGCCCGCCACCGGAGGCCAGCAGCATTCCCACCCGGTAGCCGTTCACATAGAGGGAAGATCCCAGGCCCAGTTCTTCGTCGGGCAGGTCTTCCCGGCGGTAGGCATCCACCACGATATCCTGGGAGGCGCTAAAAAAAGTGACCAGAAAGGCTGCAAAGGCCACCATCCAGGGGTAGTTGGCGGGGTCCGTAAGCCCCAGCCCCCCGATGGAAACCATGAGGGCCAGCTGTGCCATCAGGAGCCATCCCCGCCGCCGTCCCAGAAAGGGGAGGGTGAAGCGGTCCAGGAGCGGGGCCCACAGAAATTTCACCGTGTAGGGAAGACCCACCAAGGCCATCAAGCCGATGACCGTCAGGTCCACGCCCGCTTCCTTCATCCACGCCTGAAGTACCGTGATGGTCAACAGGAGCGGCAGCCCGCAGGCAAATCCCATGACCAGGGCCACCAGCATGCGACGGCTGAAAATGGCTCTGATGAGAGATCTGGATTTTTCAGCGGGCATATTTCAGGCTATTGGTCACGTTTTGGTGAGGATCTGAACCGTCTCTCCAATTTCTTCCGGTGTGACATCTTTTCTCAAAGATTCCATGCGCTTCATGACTTCCGCAAACCGCACCCCTTCGGCGGCGCTGATCCATTCCAGTTGCAGCCGTTCCGTACGAATCCCCAGCTTTTCCATCTTCTTGTGGATTTTTTGGATGCGTTTTTCGGTCCAGTGGTTGGCGTCGATGTAGTGACAGTCCCCGATGTGGCAGCCGCTCACCAGGATGACCGGGGCTCCCATTCTGAAGCCGTCCCAGATGAATTTTTCATCCACACGGCCGGAACACATGGTGCGGATCAGACGTGCGTTGGGTGGATACTGCAACCGGGATACGCCCGCGTAATCGGCTCCCGCGTAAGAGCACCAGTTGCAGGCGAATACCAGGATCTTTTCCTGAGGCTCGGTTTCCAGGAGCGCGTGAGACTGCCCCAGGATCTGTTCGTCTGTGAAGTGGTTCATGACGATGGCGTCAAATTTGCATTCCGCTGCACAGGTGCCGCACCCGGCGCAGGCGGCCGTATTGACGGAAGCGGGAATCTTTCGTTTCACATCCACCGTGATGGCGTTGTACGTGCACACCTTTGCGCACTTGCCGCAAGAAGTGCATTTTTCTTCGATGATCATGCTGGTGATGGGCTCGGTGGTGATCTCCCCCTTGTGCATGAGGCGAATCACCCTCGCGGCAGCGGCGGAAGCCTGGGTGACGCTCTCCTTGATGTCTTTGGGGCCTTCGGCACATCCCGCATAGAAAACGCCCCGGGTGGCCGCATCCACCGGCAGCAGTTTGGGATGCGCTTCCAGAAAGAATCCATCCGCCGTCAGTTGCAACCCCAGCATTTCCTGAAGCTTTTGTGTTTTGGCCGCGGGCTTCATGCCGAGCGCGAGCACCAGCATGTCCAGGTCGTGCATTTCAAGTCTGCCGGTGCTGGTATTTTCAACGGCGACCCTCAGCCCTTTATTGTCGGCCTCTTCCACGGTTCCGGGAAGGCCGCGAATGTATTTGACCCCCAGCCTTCGACTTCGGGTATAGAGATCCTCAAACCCTTTTCCGAAGGCCCGTATGTCGATATAGAAGACCTTGATCTCCATGTCCGGGTAGTGTTCCTTGAGCATGAGGGTGCTCTTGACCGTGTTCATACAGCATGTGTTGGAGCAGTAACTCCCCCCTTTTCGGGCGGATCTGGAACCTACACATTGCACAAAGCCCACCGATTGAGGGTGTTTCCGGTCGGTGGGTCGTACCAGTTCCCCCTTGGTGGGGCCTCCCGCATTGATGAGCCGTTCGAATTCGACGCTGGTCAGTACATTTTCAAAGCGGGAATAGGCGTATTCATCCATCTCCGTGGGGTCGTACACTTCGAGCCCGGTAGCCACCACGATGGTTCCCACGTTCTCCACAATCTCTTCATCGGACATGTGAAAATCGATGCACCCTTTGTCGCAGGCATCCTTGCATTTGGCGCACACCACCGGGTTGTGTCCCAGGCACTCGTTGACATTGATCACATAGGCCGACGGCACCGCCTGTGGAAAGGGGGAATAGATCGCCCTTCGCGAGGAAAGTCCCAGGTTGAATTCATCGGGCCGCACTACGGGGCAGGCACTGGCACAGTCCCCGCATGCAGTGCATTCTTTTTCATCCACATAACGGGCTTTCTTGAGGATGCGGACGTCAAAATTTCCCACGTATCCTTTGACATCCACCACTTCGCTCATGGTGTACAGTGTGATTCTGGGATGTCGACCGACATCCGTCATTTTCGGACCCAGAATTCAGATGGAGCAATCCATGGTGGGGAAGGTTTTGTCCAACTGGGCCATCATGCCGCCGATGGTGGGGCTCTTCTCCACCAGAACCACGTCATAGCCGTTGTCCGCCAGATCCAGGGCTGCCTGAATGCCGGCGATACCCCCACCGATGACCAAGGTGCGCTGGGTCATGGGAATGGTGTCTTCCTTCAGGGGCTCCAGCAGACGGATGCGGGAAACCGCCATCCGCACCAGATCCAAGGCCTTCTCCGTGGCCGCTTCCGGCTCCTGCATGTGTACCCAACTGCATTGCTCCCGCAGATTGGCCATTTCCATGAGGTAGGGATTGATGCCGGTCGACTGAAGCATCTGTTTGAAGGTGGGCTCGTGAAGTCTGGGTGAGCAGGAGGCCACCACCACCCGGTCCAGGCCCATTTCCAGGATATCATTCTTGATTTCCTGTTGCCCCGGCTCGGAGCAGGCATAGGCGATATCCTTGCTGACCGTCACGTTTTCAAGTTCACCCGAAACGGCCGCCACTTTTTCGCAATCCACAGTCTGGGCAATGTTCAAACCGCAGTGACAGACATAAACGCCGATTTTGGGCAAACCATTAGGAATTGCGGATTGCGGATTGCGGATTGCGGATTGATTTTTTCGAGATTCAATCATCATTTATTTTTCCTTACTCCCATTCAATGGTTTGTGCCAGAACGCTCGTCAAGTCCATCATTTCCATCTTCAGTTCCTCCCCCTTAAAGGGATCTTCCATGGCGCAGCGAAGGTGAATCTGACATTTGGGGCAGGCGGTGACCAGTAAATCGCTCCCCGTCTCTTTGGCCTGCCCGATCCGTTTTACCTGAAGGGCCTTGCTGAATGAATCGCACCCGATCCAGGCGCTGTTGCCGCAGCAGATGGCATTGGCGCCGTGGTCCCGCATTTCACTGAAGCTGTCGGGGTTCAAACGGGCCATCAGTTTTCTGGGCAGTTCCGGGCGGTTTTCAAAACGGCTCAGCCGACACGGGTCTTGAAAGGTCAATTTGCGGTTCAACGGTTTGAAGCCGACCGCCCCTTTGTCGATTTCCTTTTCAAGAAAATCGTATATGTGGGTGACCTTGAAATTGAGATCAATCCCATGTTCCGGATAGTCGTGGCCCAGGGTTCGAAAGCACTCGGGACAGGCGGTGACCACTTCCTCGATGCCAGCTTCCGAAATGATGTCCACATTCAGCTTCGCCAGCTTCAGGAAGTTGGGTTTGTCGCCGGACCAGAGCAGATCATGGCCGCAGCACCGAAGGTTCTGTAAAATGGCGGGGTGAATATCGAAAAAATTGAGGAGCCGAATGCTGTCCATCAGAATGTCCCGGGTTTTGAGCCCGATGTGCCGTCTGAAAAAGAGGTCGAAGTAGGGGGCACATCCTCCGAAAAAAAGGATCTTGCTGTTGTCATCGGTGGTGACGTCGTCGGGCAGCCAATTCCATTGGTTCAGTTGAAGATTCCGAGAGGTCATGGTCCTCATGAGTGAATGGAAGAACCCTCCGTGCACCGCGTGCGTGTCCACCCTGTTTTCCACCACCACATCCCGCAGGTCTCTGATAAACCGTGAAAAATCGACGGCCGAGGGGCATCTTTCATAGCACAGGCCACAGGTGAGACAGGACCAGATATCATTCTGAACCGAAGGGGATGTGATCTGGCCGGAAATGGCGGCATTGGCCGTAGCCCTTGGGGAAAAGGGTTTTCCCACCAGGGTCAGGGGGCAGGCGGAGGAACACTTCCCGCAATCCTGGCAGGCAAACACATCGTGAAGGGCCGCCAAACGGCGCAAGGCTTCGCTGCGGTTCGCTTGGGGTCTTTGAACCGGCGCCGGTACCACCGGACTTGGCCCCATTTCTTCGATTTCATGGCAGAAGGTTTGAAGGAATTCAAGGAGGGCTTCCGATTCATCGGGCAGGAAGGTGGCCAGACGGAGACGTTCCTTTCCCAGACCCAGCAGTTCCAGAATGCCCCGGGTGTCCTGCACATGTCCCTGAGCATTGGTGGTGCCGGTGCCGTAGCGGCACGTTCCCGGGCTGCAACCCACCAGGGCCACGCCCTCCGCGCCCATCTCGAAACACTTGAAAAGAAGGGCCTTGCTGATCCTGCCGGTGCAGGGGATTCTCACCATCTTGATTTCGGAGGGGATCGAAGCTGCCTGGTCCTGAAGCGCCTGATAGGCGGAATGGGGTCCCCAGTTGCACAAAAATAGAATAATTTTCCGGTCTGTCATGATACCTGCCAAATGAATTTAGTTCTGCGCCAGAAGCACTTCTTCCACAATCTGTTCCAGATATTCCTGGTTTCGATAGGGGCTGTCCGCTGCATTGGACGGGCATACGGAAATGCAGTTGCCGCATCCCTTGCAAAGGGCCTCATCCACCACCGCATGCCATCCGCCCACCCCGTTGGGATTGAAGGAAACGGCCCGGTAGGGACATATTTCAATGCATCTTCCGCATCCGCGACAACGCTCTTCGTCAACCACCACGGTGAAGCCCTTGCTCTGCCTCGGCCCCCGGGGCATGACGGCGGCGGCCAGTGCGGCGGCAGCCGACCCTCCTTTCCGCTGTGAAATCAGAACGCCCGGGGTCGATGTCAAAAAGAGGCCGGAAATGGGGGTGGTTCCGGGGTAGTGAAAAGGGATGTCCGGAACCCCTTCTTTCTGAAGGTCAACGGTCAAAACCGTAGCGGGAAGACCCTGTTGGTGAACATAGGGGACCTTGCGGCTGGCCTTTTCCCCCAAAATGATGGCCCCCACCTGCATCACCTGCGAAAAATCACCGGTCTCCACCGTAATCTGAAAATCACCCAGGGTTCCGCCGATGGCCGTAATCCGGGAACCTTGAAAACAGTGAATGTTGGGGTGGTCCAGAATCATCGTGAGCGGTTTGTCCCGCATACCGAACATGAACACTTCATATCCGGATGAGGCAAGGGTTTGTGCGCTGAAAACGGCGGCTTCCGATTCACCGATGATGGCGGTGGTGAAATTGTAGTCCCGCATGGGGGCGGGAAGGGGTTTTAGATGTCTGGCCCGGTTGATGGATCGACCGATCAACCCTTTAAAATCGTTAATTGCAACGGATGGGGCATCCTTCAGACGCCGCAGTACCTCACCGCGCAGGTTACAGGTTTCCATCATGGCCCGGCTGATGCCGGTGCCGCGAAAAAGTGCGGTCTTGAGCCTTGACCGCTGGTCCGTGCAGGCGCTGCACACAAAATCGTGGGGGCAGCACACACACGAGGCCAGGACCACCCGCGTGAGCCCTTTTTCTCGAATGGTCCGCAGAATGCCGGCGGCACCATCGGGCACACAGGCCGCCGTCATGACCTGGGCATGGGCTACATCCTCGATCCGGCGAAATTCATCCACATGCCGGTCCATTTCATCCGCCCATCCGAAAGCGTCATTGCAACGACAGACGAACAAACCGATGCGGATTTCGGGAGAAAGTTCGGGGTCCGGTGGAAAAAAGGAGACCCCGCGGCCTTTAGGCCTCTGGGAACCCCCTTCCAGGAAGATCATGGCATGGGCCGCAGCGGCAAAGCCGCGGGCCATCATGGCATTGACATCCGGCTTGGCGGCTTTGGGCCCGTAAGCGCGAATGACATCCTCTCCTTTGATGGGCGGAGCGACGTCGGGATCCGCGATGATGACCAATCCCGCGTGTTCGACGGTTTCCTTCATTTCATCCTGATGGCGAATGGCGCCGACGGCTTCACAAACCTCCGTACAAAGGAAACACTCCGAACAGATGCCGCATTGAAGGCATCGTTCCGATTCAAACAGGACCTGGGATTCGTTTAACCCCACGGCCACTTCCGAAAAATTGTCTTTTCGAACCGCCGGTTGCTGTTCCGGCATGGTAGGTCGTGAGAGGGATGGGATGTTTTTGGGGATTTCCGGGTAATCCGTGTCTAAGGGCCTGCCGCTCTCACGGGCGGGGATTTTTCCCCCGCTTAAAAGCGCGTGTATGGATCGTGCCGCGGATCGCCCCGATGCCATTGACTGCACCACGGTACTGGGTCCGGTGACGCCGTCGCCCGCCGCAAAAAGACCGTCCACGCCGGTCCGGTAGCGGTCATCCACCTGAAGGCATCCCTGAGGGGTAATTTGAATACCCGCTTCCCATTTATCCCGTTGCTCTCCGTTTGCAAAGGGGCCCATCTGCCCGATGGCCACTACGGCCCGGTCGAATGCCATATCAAAAGGGTCCGAATCGGGAATGGTGACGGGCCAGGGGATACCGTCGGCATCCGGTTCACCGGGCCGGGTCGGTTTGCATCGTAACTTTTGCAGGCGGCCGTTTTCCCCATCAAAAGAAATGACGCGGGTAGCGTCCACAATGGCAACGTTTTCTTCCCTTGCGCCCGTAACCTCATGGGCGTCGGCGGGGATAAGGTTTTCGGGGAACCAACTGATGAGGGTGACCTCATTTCCCCGGCGGACCAGGGTTCGTGCCAGGTCAAAGGCGGCGTTGCCATCCCCGATCACCGCCACCCGTCCCGGTGTTTCCGTAACGTTTTCCGAAGCGTCGTGCTTTTCCGAGTCCCCTGCATGGTGTCGGGTCAAAACCGAAAGACACCCCTCAACCCCTTTGAGGGTTTCCCCGGGGATTCCCAACTTCCGGTCCGTCCAGGCGCCCACGGTGGCCAGTACCGCATGAAAATCTTTTTTAAGGGTGGTCAGATCCTTTTGCAGATCCACCGGACGTGAGGTCTCGAATTGAACCCCAAGCCTCCGGATGTACTGTAAATCGTAATCCAGAATTTTCCGGGGTAGGCGGTGGGCCCCGATGCCGTAGCGCAAAAGCCCGCCCGGTTCAGGTTCTTTTTCAAATACCGTTACATTGTAGCCCGTTTGAGCCAGTTCCGCGGCCGCAGCCAGTCCCGCGGGGCCGGATCCGATCACCGCCACCCGCTCATCTTTCAAAGGGGCTTTTTCAATTTCCGGTTCATGGGCGTGTGCGATTTCATAATCCGACAAAAAGCGTTTGATGTCCCGAATGGCAATGGCGTCGTCCAGATCCCCGCGCCGGCACGCCTCTTCGCAGGGGTGGGTACAGATTCTGCCGCAGATGCCGGGAAGAACGTTCTCTTTTCGAACCACCCCGAGTGCTTCCGTGAAGCGCCCGGCCCGGGCCAGGGCCACATAGGCTTGAGCGTTGACCCCTAGAGGACAGTTGGATTGGCACAGTGGTTCTTTTCGTTTGTCGATGACGGGCCTCCCGGGAATGGCGTACCGACCGTTAAAGCGAATGGGTGTTAATCGGTCCGGAGTCCGGACCGGACAGATTTCCGCGCAACGGCCGCACAAAACACACTGGTCGGGATCCACATAGGTTTGCGGGTGTTGGATGCGGATACGGAATCCCTGGGGCGAGTGTTTGATGCCGGTCACCCGGGCTGGCAGCATGCATCGGATTTCTGTGTTTCTCAGGATCCGAAGCAGGCCCGGCCGGTGGACGAAATTGAAAGGGGCGCCGGAGGGGAGGCGCCATTGTTCTTCCGCCAGTTTTTGGTCCAGGTCCGGGTTTTCATCCACCAGGGTTACGGCAATGCCGAGCTCTCCCAGTTTGTTGGCAGCGGCGATACCCGCGGGATTGGCACCTACAATGAGTACATTGTGCAGTCGATCTTTGGAACGTTTCATGTATCAGGCTCCCCTACTTCCAGAGGCCTTCTTCTTCCGGCCCTTGAGAATGGCCAGGCCGTAGTCATAGCCTTTGCCGAAGGCTTTGATGTTCTTTTCCTCGGTCCCTTTGGGTACCGACTCGGTGACGGCGTTTTGCGCGGCGTTGATGGAAACGGCGCCGGTAACGGCCGTAAAAAAACCGAGCATGATGATATTGGCCATCATTTTTCGGCCTATCTCCTCGGCCATTCGGGTGGCGGGAATGGCGAAATAGGCATCTTCACTCCCTGCTGGCAGTTTTGCAACGGGGTTGACCATGTCGTGGTCGATGATCAGGGTTCCGTCTTCCTTCATATCGCCGAAGAATTTATCGAAACCGCCCTGGCTCATGCAAACCAGAATGTCGGGATGCCGCACATAAGGATAATGGATGGCCCCCTCGGCAATGATCACCTGGGCGCTGCAGGCGCCGCCCCGGGCTTCCGGCCCGTAGGCCTGCACCAGGGTGCTCTCTTTGTGGTCTCCGATCACTGCGGCTTTACCCAGGATACGTCCCGCCAGAACAATGCCCTGGCCGCCGAATCCGGTAAACAGAATCTCCTGCCGTTTTGTGGGTTGGGTTTTGGTGGTCATGTCAGGCGGCCTTTTCTTCCTCAAAGAGTTCCGGAGGGCGGCACGTGGCGTTGTACCGGTCGATGCAGGTGGGACGTTCGATATTCACGAATTTCCCCAGAATCACTCCCCGGTCGAAATCGATCCCCAGTTCCGAGGGATGTGCATCGTTTTTGATAATGGTATTTTCCTGGTACAGGCGAAGGGAATCCAGGGCCGTTTCTTTGTTTCGTCTGCCGAAATTGACAGGACACGGGGAGAGCACTTCCACAAAAGCGAACCCCCGATTCAAGAGGGCGTCCTTGATGGACTCGGTCATGTCGCGGGTGTGCAGAATGGTCCACCGGGAGACATAGGTGGCTCCCGAGGCATAGGCCATGAGGGGAAGATTAAAGGGACCGTCCGGATTTCCGGCCGGTGTGGTGGTGGTCTTGGAGCCCAGCGGCGTGGTGGCCGCCACCTGTCCGCCGGTCATGCCGTAGTTGAGGTTGTTCACGCAGACCACGGTGATATCCACGTTTCGACGCGCCCCGTGAATAAAGTGGTTCCCCCCGATGGCAAAGAGGTCTCCGTCTCCGCTGAAAACCACCACGTTCAGTTCGGGATTGGCCAACTTCAAGCCCGTGGCAAAGGGGATGGCCCTTCCATGGGTGGTATGGTACGAATCCAGCATCACGTAGCCGGCCCCTCGCGCACTACAGCCGATACCGGACACCATCACGGTTTTTTCGAGATCAATGCCGCTGATCTTCATGGCCGTAAGGCAGGCCGCAAAGGCCGTTCCGATGCCGCAGCCCGGGCACCAGATATGAGGAATGCGATCAGTCCTGAGCAGGTCATCCAGGGGATGCTGTATTTGATTTTTTGTTGAGGTCATGAAATTCCCTTATCCCTAAAATGATTCCTTCAGTGCTTCCAAAACACGATCCGGTGTGATGATGGTCCCTCCCGCATGCCCCACCAGAACACAGGGCGCCCGGCCGCGCACGGACCGTTCAACCTCCAGATGGATCTGTCCCAGGTTGATTTCCACGGTGACAAACCCCTTCACCCGCTCGGCCAGTTTTCGAATCTGTTCTTCGGGAAAGGGCCACACGGTGATCAGGCGAAAAAGCCCGGCCTTGATCCCCTGTTCACGGGCTTCATCCACGGCGGCCAGGCTGGTTCTCGAGGAAACGCCGTAAGAGACGATCACAATTTCCGCATCATCCAGACGGTAGCTTTCGGTTCGAATGATGTGTTCCAGATTGTTTCGGATCTTGCCCACGATGCGGTCCATCATGACTGCCTGGCCTTCCACGGTCATATCCGGATAGCCTCTTTCATCATGGGTCAGGCCGGTGACGTGAATGCGATACCCTTCGCCGGCAATGGCCATGGGCGCCACACCGTTGGGACCCGGCTCGAAAGGCTTGAACCGATCCTTTCTTCCTTTGGCCCTGGGACGGGAGACGGTGTGAATGGCATTGGCTTCGGGAATGACCACCCGTTCGCTCAAATGCCCGATCATCTCATCGGTCATGATCATGACCGGCACCCGATAGGTTTCGCTCAGGTTGAAGGCTTCAATGGTCTGGTAGAAAAGTTCCTGGGGCGATGCCGGCGCCAGCGCAATGATTTCATAGTGACCGTGAGAGCCCCAACGGGCCTGCATCATGTCCCCCTGTGCCCCCAGGGTGGGTAGCCCCGTCGAGGGGCCGGCCCGTTGAACATCCACCACCACGCAAGGGGTTTCGGTACAGATGGCCAGGCCGATATTTTCCAGCATCAGGCTCAACCCGGGGCCTGAAGTGGCCGTCATGCTTTTGACGCCTGCGCAGGATGCCCCCACGATGGAGGCCATGGCGGCGATTTCATCTTCCATCTGGATGAAGGTGCCGCCCACTTCGGGAAGCCGTCCCGAAATATGTTCGGCAATTTCCGTGGCAGGTGTAATGGGATACCCCCCGAAAAACCGGCAGCCGGCGGCCAATGCCCCTTCGGCACAGGCCACATCGCCGGTCATGAAATATTCTCCGGTTAAAACCGCTGGTCTCATGTTGCCTCCGTTCCGGGAATCGCCGCCGGTGGGGTGGCGGCTGCGTCCTCCACCGAATAGATGGCGAATTCAGGGCAGATGAGTTCACAGTAATGGCAGTTTACACAATCATTCGCTTTGATTACCGATGGGGGATGGTACCCTTTTTTGTTAAAGTGCTTGGAAAACTCCAGCACCTGCCTGGGGCAGAACTCGATGCAGAAGCCGCAACCCTTGCATCGATCTTCCAGAATATACACGATGCCGATGGTGGTTTGTATCTCTTCCGAATCAAACGGAACCCGCCATAAAACCATTGGGTCATTCCTCGATTTTAAGCACGATTTGGTTGGGATTTCCTTTGAAAAAGAATTGACTATATCAATATCCGTAAGCATGTCAAGGGATAATCCTTGTGATAAAGATAGATATTGAAGACATCGTCTTATTTTTTTGGGGGGTATCTGCTTTCTCCGCGCGTCAGGTCCCCTGCGGGGACCGGAGAAATGCTGATTCGATTTTTCCTATGCAGAAGGCCGCCCGATGACAGGGGTAAAAAGAATTGAAAAATTGACGCCGCAATGTTATGGAAATTCAGCGTTGACAGACGGTTTGGGTTGCGGAATGTTGAGTGCGGAGCGAAAACCGTATTGAATGGAATCGTAACAGATTTGCGAAAGAGAGGACACGGACATGAGCGAGAAGGCTTTTCAGGATTACTATCCCGATGATTTTGCACACTGCTATGGCTGCGGCAGACTTAACCGGGACGGGCTGCAACTCAAGAGCTATTGGGACGGAGACGAAACCGTATGCCGATATCAACCTCGGCCCTATCACACGGGCGGATTCCCGGGGTTCGGGTACGGAGGGTTGGTGGCATCCCTGTTGGACTGTCACGGGACCGCTTCGGCGGCGGCCGCAAAATACCGTGAAGAGGGACGTGATATGGGGACGGAGCCGGCGCTTAGGTTTGTGACGGCCTCCCTTAAAGTGGACTTTGTGGCACCCACACCCATTGACGGGGTTCTGGAGGTGCGGGGAAAGATAAAGGAGGTCAAAGGCCGCAAGGTGACCATTTCCGAGACCCTTTCCGCCGGGGACAAAGTGGTGGCCAAAGGGGAGGTGATTGCGGTTTTGATCCCTGAGAATTTCATGGAGGGAAAATAACCCTATTTATTAAGGAGAAACCATGAAAAGGAAATTTTTCTGTCTGCGAAAACTGGTGGTGGGTGTGTTGGTCTTGTTGCTGGCGGTCCCACCGCATCTTATGGCTCAGGATGAAGGGGAAGAATCTGGAAAGAGCTTCACCAGGGAACAGCTGTCCCAACTGGTGGCCCCCATCGCCCTCTATCCGGATTCACTGCTGGCTCAGATATTGATGGCCTCCACCTATCCCCTGGAGGTGGTTGAGGCCGATCGTTTCGTGAAGGCCAATGGAGATTTAAAGGGGGACGCTCTGGATGCGGCCTTGAAGGAAAAGTCGTGGGATGTGAGTGTGAAATCGTTGTGTCATTTTCCGGATGTTCTGGGATCCATGAGTGAAAAGCTCGACCAGACCACCCAACTGGGCGATGCGTTTCTGGGGCAACAGAAAGAAGTCATGGAGACGGTCCAGGAGCTCCGCGCCAAAGCCCATGCTCAGGGGAATCTCGAGAGCACCAAGGCTCAGACCGTGGTGGTGGAAAACAAAGTGATCAAGATCGAAACGCCGGATCCCCAGATCATTTACGTGCCCACCTACAACCCCACTGTTGTTTACGGCCCCTGGCCTTACCCGGCGTATCCCCCCTATGCATGGGCGTATCCTCCCGGCATGGGTCTGCTGACATTCGGTGTGGGGATCGCCGTGGGCGTCGGGATTTCAAACTGGTGTGGATTCATCTGGCGAAACAACAGTGTCAATGTGAACATCAACCGGACGGCCAATTTCAACCGCAATGTTAACGTCAAGGGCGGTGGAACCTGGAAACACAATCCCCAGCACAGAAAAGGGGTCTCGTACGGCAATCAAAATCTTAACAGACAGTACGGACAATCTTCAAGACAGGCGGCCCGAGTAAAAGCCAAAGACCGTGGGTATGGCGCCGGATTCGATGGGAAAGGTCGCAGGGATGTGGCAGGCAATGGTAACCGGAACGCCCGTGCGGGGAACCAAGCAAGTCTTGATCGGGGAAAGGGCGGGACCAAAGGGAAAGGGCAGAACCAGAACCTGAATCGCCCCACCCGGAGTGCGAGCGATCGCAACCAGGGCGGCAGCGCTTTCAGCGGGTCCCGCCAGGGAAGCGATGCGCGCATGTCGAGCCAGCGCGGACAGGCCAGTCGACAGAGATCCGGCGGCGGGGGTTTCCAGAGAGAGGGACGTGGCGGTGGAGGAGGGCGTGGCCGGCGATAGGCTGCCTGCGTTTGTTCAGCCCGCGTTAAAAGCGGGAGGTTTTAGAAAGGGATCTTTTTCTCAAAACCGATTATGTGGAGGGAACAGAAATGGTTTTTTGTGAAAATACCGGGTTTTGGATTTTGAAACGTTTGCTTGGCGCGGGCGTTTTCGCGCTGGTTCTGGTCGGTCTTTCAGGCTGGGCCGTGGCGCAGGAGAAACGAGGCATGGGAGAAACTTTTGATTCTCCCGATAAAGCGGTTGAAGCACTGGTCAGCGCAGTGAAGAAAGATGATGTTCAGGCATTGATCTACGTTTTCGGTTCGGATGGGAAAGACATCCTGGCTTCCGGAGACAAGGTGGCCGACCAGTCGGATCGGACAAGGTTTATCGAGATGTTTAAGGAGCGCCACGGTTTTGAAGAGGACGGTCCGGAAAAAGTAGTTCTTGTTTTGGGAAACGAAGAATGGCCGTTTCCCGTCCCCCTGGTGAAACGGGGAAACCAATGGCATTTTGATGCATTGTCGGGAAAACAGGAGATTCTGAATCGGCGCATCGGACGAAATGAATTGAACGTCATTAACGTTATGAACAGTTATGTGGATGCTCAGAACGAGTATGCCGCAAAGGATTTTGACGGAGACGGCGTTCATGCATTCGCTGCCGGGGTTCGCAGCGATCCGGGCAAAAAAAACGGTCTTTACTGGCCCGCGAAAAAAGGTGAAGCCGTGAGCCCTCTGGGCCCGCTGGTGGCTGAGGCGGTTTCACAGGGATACACCCGAGAAAGCGGAAAACTCACGCCATATCATGGATATTATTTTAAAATGCTTCTCGGGCAGGGAGCTCATGCCTATGGCGGCGCCTATGATTATCGGGTCGACGGCAAAATGATTCTCGGCCATGCATTGTTGGCCTATCCCGCCAAATACGGCGTTTCCGGAATCATGACCTTTATGGTGAACCAACAGGGTGTGCTTTATGAAAAGGATCTTGGAGCGGACACCGCATCCCTGGCAGCGGCAATCACGAAATTCGACCCCGATAAGTCCTGGAGCCAAACGGATACGGATATGGGAGGAGAGACCGATCCAAAAAAATAATCATTTTGGTCAATTTCTCCAATCGAAGGATAGATTTATAATGGTTTTTGCCTTTGGCAACAGGCGGTATCACACCGGTTGACAAAAACAATTTTTGACATATTTTTTTGCTGACAACTGACAACTGACAACTGACAACGGAGGTGGCCGTCAGATGGATATTCAGGAAATCACCAAAGCGGTGGAACAGGAAAGCGTTGTGATCCGCCAGATCATGGCCAATATTGAGAAGGTCATCGTGGGGCAGCGGTATTTGATCGAACGGATGATCATCGGTCTATTGTGCGATGGGCACCTGCTGTTGGAAGGCCTTCCGGGCCTTGCCAAGACCACGGCGGTGAAAGCGCTTGCCACCACCATTCAAACCACGTTTCAACGCATTCAGTTCACCCCCGACCTCTTGCCCGCGGATATCCTGGGAACTCAGTTTTATCGACCCGACACCGCCACTTTCGAAATCAAGAAGGGGCCTGTTTTCCATCATATTATCCTGGCCGATGAAATCAATCGCGCTCCGGCAAAAGTCCAGAGCGCCCTTCTGGAGGCCATGCAGGAGCTTCAGATTACCATCGGAGAGACCACCTTTACACTGGAAAGACCCTTTCTGGTCCTGGCCACCCAGAATCCCATTGAGCAGGAAGGGACCTACCCCCTTCCCGAAGCCCAGATCGATCGATTCATGATGAAGATCAAGGTGAACTACCCTTCGGCGGAAGAGGAGCGGGAGATCATGACCCGGGTTTACGGGGGCATGGAAGAGAAAATGACCGGTGCGGTGGACTGGACCCGGATTGACCGGGCAGGGAAGATTATGCGGGCCATTCACATGGAAGATCGGATCATGGACTATGTGGTCCGGCTGGTACGTGCCACCCGTGAACCTGAAGCTTTCGGGTTGGAGCTGGCGCCCATGATTCAGTACGGTGCTTCCCCCCGTGCGTCCATCTGGTTGGGAATGGCGGCCCGGGCTCACGCCTTTGTGAGCGGCCGAGGTTACGTAACGCCCCAGGATGTGAAAACCATGGCGCCGGATATTCTGCGGCACCGCATTATTTTAAGCTATGAAGCGGAGGCCGAGGAAAAAACCACGGACGACCTGATTGGGGTGCTGCTGGAACGGATCGAGGTGCCTTGAGATGCTCCAGGAGGCGTTGCTCAAGAAAATCCATAAATTTCATTTCACCACCCGGCGCATGGCCAACGATCTGTTCGCCGGTCAGTATGAAAGTGCTTTCAAGGGCCGGGGCATGGAATTTGCCGAAGTGCGGGAATACCAGGTGGGAGACGATATCCGCACCATCGACTGGAATGTTTCGGCGCGCTTCGGCCATCCCTTTGTCAAGGTCTTTCACGAGGAACGGGAGTTGACGGTCATGCTGGTGCTCGATCTCTCCGGCAGCCACCGGTTCGGAACCCGAAAGAAATTCAAGCGGGAACTGCTGGCGGAGGTGGCTGGCATGCTGGCATTTCTGGCCATTCGCACCAACGACAAGGTGGGGGCCATCCTGTTCAGTTCAAAGGTGGAAAAATACATCCCCCCCAAAAAAGGGGCCTCCCATGTGTGGCGTCTTATCAAGGAGGTCTTCACCTATCAGCCCGAGGATCTGAGGACCGATCTGGATGGGGTCCTGACATTTCTAAATCGCGTGGCCAAGCGGCATGCCATCGTGTTTCTCATTTCCGATTGCATGGACTCGGGGTTTGAAAAATCGTTGCGACTGACATCCAAGAAGCATGACCTCACGGTGATCCGCATTTCCGACCCGGCGGAGGAAATACTTCCCAACGTGGGGTTCGTCAACCTCAGGGATCCGGAAACCGGAAAGACCGTCCTTTTGAACAGCGGAAGCCGAAAACTTCAGAAACGATGGCGGGCCTACCGGGACGAGCAGCAGGTGTATCTGAGTCAAATTTTCAAAAAAGCCGGGATAGATCAGGTTGAACTGACCACGGACGGTCCCGTGGTGGAACCCTTGACCCGGCTCTTTGAGAGCAGGAAACGGCGGTTATGTTGAATCTGCCCAATCTGAATCCCAAGCTGGGCGACCTGGCGGGTCTGATGGGCAGGCACAGGGGCTGGCCCCTACCGATTATTGTGGTGGTGTGCCTTTTTGTATGGGCATGGCCCGGTGCTTGTGGGGGTGCTGAAGGCAAGCCTGAAATGACGGCATCCCTGGTTCCCAATCAGACCAGTGTGGGGGGTGTCATTACCCTGACGCTGAAGTTTAAACTTCCCAAAGGCGCACGTGTGGCGCCAAAACCGGAGGTGAAGGGTCTGGATGGATTTCAGGTTCTGGATCGGCACATGGCCCTGGACGGTTCGAAGGAAAAAGAGGGGGGGGAGTGCCGCATTCGCCTCATGGTGGAGCGTCTTTCCTCCGGCGCCGTGGGACCCATTTCCCTTGATTATACGACCTTGAACGGCGAAACCGCGTCGGTCCAAGCGGCTCCGGTTCCCCTCACCGTCCTGTCCAACCTGGGTGACAAGCCCGAAGGAGCTGGCTTGAAACCGATCTACGGGATCATGCCCACCGGATCAACATTAATGAAATACCGATTCTGGATTCTGGGGGGGATTGCCCTTCTCCTGCTGGCGGCGGCATGCGAGTGGTGGATTCGCAAGCGGCGTGGGAAAGGGATTGCGGACGTGGATGAAACGCCTCCCGATACGCTGGCCATACGGAGTCTGAAAAAATTGGATGGGCAGCGGCTCTTTGAGAAAGGTCGGATCAAGGATTTCTACTTCGGGTTTTCCGAGATCCTGCGATGGTATCTGGAGGCCATTCGAGGATTTCCCGCGGCGGAATACACCCTCGAGGAGATTGCCCGGGTTGCCAAAAAGAAAGAGGATCAACCCTTATTAACACTGCTTCGCCGTGCTGATATGATAAAATTTGCCGATTTGACCGCGACCCCTGCTGTCAAAGCAAATGACATGGAATCGGCTTTCGCCTATATTCGCGGCACCCGTGAACCGGTGATGACAGAGGCCGCGGCTGAACGCCGGGGCGGTCGGCGTATGACCACCAATCGGCCTCAATCGGCCCGAAAGGAGTCGCGATCATGATGTTCCGGTTCGCCTATCCCGCCATGCTTCTGCTGGCTCCTTTGGCACTGGGATGGTTGGCCTTTGCGCTTTTCAAGAAGCCTGAAGGGATCACCTATTCCATGACCTCCCGCATGGCGGCCCTGGCAGGCGGCGGCAACGGCACTCTGGTGGCCCGCATTCCCACGATTCTTCGCGCCTGCTGCCTGTTGCTGCTGATCCTGGCGGCGGCAAGGCCCCAATTGTACAATCAATCCAGAGATATTCGCTCCCCGGGGGTGGACATCATGTTGTGCCTGGACACATCCGGTTCCATGCAGGCCCTGGATTTCAAGATTAAAGGGGATTCCGTGACAAGGCTGGAAGCGGTCAAAAATGTGGTGGCGGACTTTATCAGGAAAAGGGAGTCGGATCGCATCGGCCTGGTGGTGTTCGGGGAAGAGGCCTTTACCCAGTCGCCCTTAACCATTGACAAAGGGCTTCTGCTGGAGTTGGTGGATCGCATGAAAATCGGCATGGCCGGGGATCGTACGGCCATCGGAAGTGCCATTGCCATCGGGGGCAAACGGTTAAAAGACCTGAAAGCCAAATCAAAGATTCTGATTCTGCTGACGGACGGCCGGAACAATGCGGGGGATATCAGTCCACAGACCGCGGCTCAGGCCGTTCGGGAGTTCGGTATCAAGCTTTATACCATCGGCGTGGGGGGGAGAGGCCCCGCGCCTTTTCGCATGAAGACCCTTTTTGGAACGCAGTTGGTGCCCCAGCAGGTGGACCTGGATGAGGCAACGTTAAAGAAGGTGGCCGCAACCGGCGGAGGAAAGTACTTTCGCGCGGCCAATAGCCAGGAGCTTCAGGAGATCTACGATATTATCGACCGGGCGGAAAAAACCGATGTAAAGGTAAAGGAATTCTTTCATTTCGAAGAACTCTACCCCTGGTTCATGGTGCCCGCCATCCTGATTTTCTTGCTGGAGCTGCTGCTCAAGACCTGGATATTGAGGGTTATTCCATGAATCTGAGTCATCCCTGGATCCTTCATTTTCTCTGGCTGTTGCCGTTAACGGCTGTCACTTTCCTGGTGGTGTACCGAAAACGGCGGCAGGCCTTGGACCGGTTCGCCGAAGATCAACTGCTCAAGCGGCTGACCCCCGAGGATTCCCGGGGAAGGCGGGTCATTGAAGCTGTTTTATGCCTGCTGGCCCTGGGATGCATGCTGTTGGCCCTGGCCGGTCCCCGGTGGGGCAGTCACTATCAGGAAGTGACCCAGAAGGGCGTGGATATTGTGATTGCCCTGGATGTGTCCCCCAGCATGTTGGTTGAAGATGTGAAGCCGGACCGGTTGGAACGGGCCAAACGGGAGATCACCGATTTCCTGAAAGTGGTACAGGGTGACCGGGTAGGCCTGGTGGCCTTTTCGGGCGCCGCCTACACCCAATGCCCCTTGACGCTCGATTATGGCGCAGTGATGATGTTTTTAAATGTTCTCCATCCGGACGACATCCCGCGTCACGGAACGGATCTGGGTGCGGCCATTCTGGGCGCCATGAAGGCCTTTGATCCCAAAAGCGAGACCGACAAGGTCATTCTGCTCATCACCGACGGGGAAGACAATGAAGCGCACGGCCTTGAAGCGGCCAGGCAAGCCGCCGCAAAGGGAATCAAGATCTTTGTCTTCGGCATGGGAGATCCTTCCGGCGGGCCCATTCCCGCCTCCGGTGGAAAGGGTGGATTCGTTAAGGATGACAAGGGTGAACTGGTTCTCTCCAAACTGGATGAGGCGGGTTTGCAGGAAATAGCCGCGGTGACCGGCGGCGAATACGTGCGATCCATGGCCGGAGATCTGGATCTGGATCTGCTCTATTTCGACGGCATTAAACAGAAAACCGATGCGGCAGTTTTGAAAAGCGGTAAGATCAAGGTCTATGAAGAACGGTTTTTCATTTTCGTGGCGGCGGCCTTTCTGTTGCTTCTGCTGGAAGGATTGATCGGTCATTTGAAACGGAAAATGTCGGTGTTGTTCTCCATTTTATGGTTGTTTTTCTTTTCCGCCCAGGGGCATTGCGCGGAAGATCCCGACGAGCTCTATGGGCAAGGCCGCTTTGCTGAAGCCGCCAAAATATATGGAGCTCAGGATATGGATAACCCAAGGGATATAAGGTATCGATACAATCGGGGGTGCGCCGATTATCAGGCCTCTGATTTCAAGGGCGCCACGGCGGCTTTTTCAAGCGTTTTAAAGCGCACGAAAGATCCTGAAACGCGGGTAAAAGCGCTCTTCAACCTGGGCAATGCCGCCTTTAAACAGGGGGATTTTGCCTCGGCCAAGGCCTACTATCAACAGGCCATTTTGTTGGATGCCGCAAACGAAAATGCGCGGTTTAATCTGGAGTTGACCCTGAGGGAACTGGAAAAGCAGAAAAAGCGGGAGGAAGAGAAACAACAGCAACAAAAGGAACAGAAAAAGAAAGATTCCCAAAAAGATGGAAAGGACGGGCAGAAAAAGCCATCGGACGATTCTTCTTCAAAAGAGAAGCCTTCACAGGATAAGAATAAGGAGAAACCGGATCAGAAGAAGGATGAGGGGCAAGCCAAAAAAGATCCAGGAGATGGAAAACCGGAAAAGCCGACCGAACCCGAGGCTCAGAAGCCGGAACAGGCTCCAGCCGCCCGAATTCAGAAGCAGAAAGCTGAAGCCCTGTTGGACAACATCAAAGAGGATCGGGCGCGATTCCTGAAGTATCAGCTCCCGGAAGCTGAAAATCAGGGAACGTCGGGAAAGGAATGGTGACATGAAAAGAATTGTCTGTTTCCTGATATTTTTTTCCATCCTGATCCTGCCGGCTTTTCCCGTTGCAGCTGAAGTATCCGTGACCCTCAACCTGGATCGTCAGGAAGTGACCTTGGCTGATTCCGTTGCGCTTCAGGTCCGCGTATCCGGTACCAGAAGCAGTGACGCGCCCCCTGTGATCGAGGGGTTGAAATCCTTTCATGTGACCCAGGGCGGCAGTGCCAGCCGGGTGGAATTTATCAACGGCCGGTATAATTCCTTTGTGGATTATACCTATTACCTTCAACCCAAAGAAAAGGGTGTTTTTCGTGTGGGCCCCGCCGCCGCTAAAGTGGATGGGAAAACATACCAGAGCAATGCGGCCACCCTGAAGGTGTTGGCCGACGGTGATGGATCAGGATCAAAAAAAGAAGCGGTGTTTCTGACGGCGACACTGGGATCAGAAAACGCTTATGTGGAACAACAGGTCCCATACACCCTTAAGTTGCACCTTCGCACCAACGTAAGCGATATTTCGCTGGATCTCCCCGAAGCGAGTGAATTTACCTTTCGGCAGTTGGAAAAGCCGAAGGAGTATCAAGCGATCTATGATGGTATTTCCTACCGGGTCCTGGAAGTTTCCTACGGGGTGACGCCCCTTAAGCCCGGACGTTTTCGCATTCCTCCTGCCCGCATGGGACTGACGGTTTACAGTGATCGCAAACGAACCCCGAGGGGACTGTTTGACGACCCGTTTTTTGGCGGTGCTCTGAGGTCCGGGCGACCCTTGACCGTTTCCAGCGAACCCCTTGCGATTGAGGTATTGCCGTTTCCCGAAGAAGAAAAGCCCTCTGATTTCAGTGGCCTTGTGGGGCGATTCAGCATTGAGGACAGCCTTTCAGGAGATGAAGTCCATGCTGGGGACTCGGTAACCCTCACGGTTCATTTGCGAGGGACGGGCAATGTCAACCGGTTGCCGGACCTGAAAATGCCGGACATGGACCACTTAAAAACCTATGCGGATGAACCCGTGTTCCAAACCCGGGCCGGAGCAGATGGGTTGAGCGGGTCCAAAACCATGAAGTGGGCCCTGGTGCCGGATGCCGCGGGCGATTACACCATGCCCGCATTTGCCATCAGCTATTTCGACCCCCAAACCGAAACCTATGTGACAGAGAAAACCCGGCCGCTGGTTTTGAAGGTTTTGCCCGGAGAAAAGCAAACCCTTGTAACAGCCGCTAAGTCGGAAAAATCGGATCAACCCTCAAAGCCCGCCAAAAAGGAAGTTGAAGAAATCGGTCATGACATCCTTCCCATTTATACTTCAATTTCGGGGTTGAAAAATGACGTCTGGTTCTCTTCAAAGGAAACGGGCACCGGAAACTGGATTTGTTGGGCCATACTTTTGGTGCCTTTGTTGGTGTATGGCCTGGTTTTTCTGGGTTTGCGGTTCAACCGAAAAACTGATGCGGCCATTTACGCTCAACGGGCGAGAAAGGCGGCGCAAGTTTTTTTGAAGGAATGCCGCCGCAGGGAAAAAGACGCCAACGGCATGATGACCGCCGTACGGGATTACATCAACGATCGATTTGAATTATCCCTTGGGGCCCTGATCCCTTCCGACGTGTCGAAGCTGTTGATGGAAAAAGGGGTTTCCCGGAGTACGGCAAAGAGCCTATCAGATGTTCTGGAAGAACTTGAGGGCCGGATTTACACAGGCGGGGAAGCTTCCTGTGGTTCGGCATCCGAAAATATCCTGGAAATTATCAAACGGCTTGAAAAGGAGCTGCGGTGAAATATCGTTTCCTGTGGGCCATACTTGTTTTTATGGCTGCTTTTGTGATGGCGCCATTCGGTTTTGCGCAAGACCATCAGAAGGGCAGGGCATGGGAGGAAATTTTCTTGCAGGCCAACCAGGATTACCGGGAAGGCAAATTCCAAGAAGCGGTGGAGGGTTATCAGCAATTGATCCGCGGTGGTCATGATGGGCCGCGAATTCAGTACAACCTGGGGAACGCCTGGTTCAGAATGGACGAGCTGGGGCGTGCCATATTGGCCTATGAGCGGGCTCGTGTTGCCATGCCCCGGGATGCGGATCTTAATTTCAACCGGGCCCATGCACAAGACCAGGTGGTGGATGCTATTTCCCCTTCAAGTGGATTTTTCAGCATGGCGTTTTTCTGGCTGCCCATGGTCAGTGCGAGCGAATTGTTCTGGTGTTTTGCAATTTTGAATCTGCTCCTCTGGACGGCTCTTTTGATCCGCCTGTTTCATCGCTCCGAATGGCTTTTCTATTCTTTGCTGCTGGTGTTGTGCCTCTGGCTGGTAACGGGGCTTTCTCTCGGGATGAAATGGGCACAGGTCTATAATGACCAACGGGCTGTTATTCTCAAGAAAGAAGTTGCGGTTTTGGCTGGGCCCCATGACGGGGACACGACCCTGTTCAAGCTGCATGAAGGGGCTATCGTGGCGCAGGAACGCTCGGAAGATGGGTGGCGGCTGATTCGATTACCGGACAAAAAACGGGGCTGGCTGCCTGAGGGGGCTTTGGAGCTGATTACATCAGATGTTGCTCACGCAAAGCCGTAAAGCCGTAAAGCCGTAAAGCCGTAAAGAATAAATGATATGAAACCCAGATCAGCATCTTTACGGCTTTTCAATTTTTCAGCTACGCTATTTTTTCAACCCACCCATAGGGATCCGGTTTCTGCCCGTACTGAATGGCAACGATTTCATCATAGAGCTTTTGGCTCAGTTCTCCCATTTTCCCCCCGGCCACCACATAATCCTGGCCCTTAAAGGTGATCTGGCCCACCGGTGAAATCACGGCCGCCGTACCGGTGCCGAATGCTTCCTGAAGCCTGCCGTCTTCAGCCGCTGCAATCACTTCGTCAATGGCAAGGGACCGTTCGGTTATTTTTAACCCCCAGTCTTTAACGATCCGAAGCACCGAATCCCGGGTGACACCGGGGAGAATGCTGCCGTTGAGGGGCGCGGTGATGACTTCGTCATCAATGCGGAAAAACATGTTCATGGTACCCACTTCTTCGATATATTTTCGTTCCGCCGCATCCAGCCACAGCACCTGAGTAAATCCTTTTTTCTTGGCCTCTTCGGCCGCCAGAAGACTTGCCGCATAATTGGCCGCGGTTTTGGCTTCTCCCGTTCCGCCGATGGCCGCCCGCACGAAAAAGTCCTCCACATATATTTTAACCGGGTTTAAGCCTTCCTTATAATAGGCGCCCACCGGTCCGATGATAATGAAGAACAGATAGTTGTTCGCAGGGCGAACGCCCAGGTGCGGCTCAGTGGCAATCATGGTGGGGCGAATGTAAAGGGACGTGCCGGGGCTTCGGGGAATCCAGTCCTTGTCTAGGAGGATCAATTGCTTCATCCCTTCCATGGCCGCGGGGATATCCACCTTGGGCATGCAGAGGCGGGTCGCCGACCGATTGAGCCGTTCAAAATTTTCATTGGCCCTGAAAAGCGTGATACCGCCGTCCGCTATGCCATAGGCTTTGAGCCCTTCAAAAATTTCCTGTCCATAATGGAGACTCATGGCCGCCGGATCAATGGCCAGGGGACCGTAGGGTTCAATGCGTGGGTTGCACCATCCCTTGGAAACATCGTAATCCATGAGGAACATGTGGTCCGTTGTGATATCCCCGAAGCCAAGCTGGCTTTCATCCGCAGGCTTTGATTTCAATCGATCAGGCGTTGCCGCCACAATTTTTATATCCATGGTTTTCTCCTTAAATAACAAGGGTCCGTCTACAAATCACAAAACGGATGACTCATAAAGGGTGTTAAAACAATCATATTATTCATAAATGATATCCAATAGTTAACCCAAAAAAGAGACTCCAAATCGACGTAAAAACCTAGTTTTCTAACGATATCAGGCGGTAATGGGTAGCAGATTTTTGCATTTTGCTCTGTCGATTCAAATGGCAGAAAAAAGCGCATGCTATTTTTTCAGTAAAAACAGCAATTTCAAAAATTGACCTCTTTCTGAAAAAACTAATTTTAACACCCTTTCATAGCACATGCCGCCGACAAACACAAGGAGGCCCTCACGAAAAAGGTTGATTTCCTGAAATTAAATAGCAATCAACTCGTATTTTCGGTTACCCAATCCGATATGTTCCCCGTGATCCAGTTGGATGGTCCAGTCGATTTTGGGATAGATGGCACGAAATTTGTCTTCACCGGGTTTCAGACCTTCCTTGAGGCAGGATTCCGATGATCCGGGTTGCTGGTTGACCAGATCCGCAGAGGCCTGGTCAATGGCTACAGGATCTTTTGACGCCACAATCCCCACGTCATGAACTATGGGTGCGTCGCTATGTCCGTAACAGTCGCAGGCAGGGGAAATGTCAGTCAGAAAATTAATGAAAAAGGCGTTTTCTTCTTTTCCTTTGAGGACGGCAAGGGTGTATTCAACCATCTTTTTATGAAGGAGTGGAACGTCCATGCTCCAACTGACATCTATCGCTTCGTTGGGGCAGATGAGGATGCATTCGCCGCAGCCCACACATTTATCAGCATTTATGGTTGCTTTTTTTTCTTTTAAGGCAATGGCTTTGCTGGCACAATGACGCACGCAATCTCCACATCCCACGCACTTTTTCTTTTTGATCTTGGGGGATACGTCCGAGTGCTGGACCATTTTTCCCTTTCTCGAAGCGCACCCCATCCCTAGGTTTTTAAGGGTTCCGCCGAAACCGGTCAGTTCGTGACCCTTGAAATGGGCCACACTGATCAATCCGTCGGCTTCGGCAATATCTTTGGCAATATAGGCTGTTTGGATGCATTCCTGAGCGATGTCAACCGCCTTAAAAGAGGCGCCTCTTATTCCGTCAGCGATAATGACAGGTGCGCCGACTACCGAGTAGGCAAACCCGTTCAGTACGGCCGTATGCAGATGAGAAACGCTGTTGCCCCTGGTTCCGGCGTAGAGCGTATTGGCGTCGGTCAAAAAGGGATTTGCTCCCAGCGCTTCAACCCGGTCCACGATGGTTCTTAAAAAGTTGGGACGGACAAATGCGGAATTCCCTTTTTCACCAAAATGCAATTTGATGGCCACCAGACCCCTTTGAGCCACCGTATCGTCCATGCCGGCCCCATCCAGAAGCCTGTTTAACTTCAGGAAAATGTTTTCTTTGAAAGAGGTTCTGAGGTCCGAAAAATATACCTTACTTGCTGTCATTTTGTTCCCTCCCTTTTAAATATCGGGTCGCAGAGGCCCTTAAACAGCCACATGATTTTTCATTGACAAACATACGGTACTGGATTATTTGTTTAGACTCAAGTTTTAAGCGAGTTTAATTATGGATGGTGGAACTCTTTTTAAATTGAACATTTTGTAAAGGTCTTTCATCCTAGAAGATAAAAGAATGAACATTAGAGCTTTTCTTTCCGGTTTTGGTTTTGTGGTGCTCCTGCTGGCTTTTTTCGTAAGCGCATATGCCGAGGAGCCGAAGCATATACTGAGCATTGAAGCGTATGATATGCTCAACACGGTCCCCGACACTTATCTCATCGATGTCAGGACAAGAGCTGAATACCAGTTCGTCGGCCACCCCCTCAACGCCTATTTGTTCCCGTATATGTTTTGGTCTTCCAGCCTAAAAAAGGAAGATGGTCGATATGAATACGATATGAGCAAAAAGAACAGGGCATTTTTAAAAGAGATCGGCATGTTGTTCAAAAAGACGGATAATCTGCTCATTCTCTCAAGAGACGGTACGAGAAGTGCCCTTGCGGCAAAAGAACTTCTGGATGCCGGGTTTAAGAAAGTTTACGAAGTGGAAGACGGTTTTGAGGGATCTGAATTTCCGGTGTTCGAAGACAACCACAAGAACAAGTTCTATCGTCAACTGGCGAAAAGGAACAAAATTTATAGTTTCAATCACAGACGTCACTATGGATGGCAGTGGTGGGGGCTTCCCTGGACTTATGCCATAGATCCCAAGTTTGCGTACCCACCGGATCTGACGCCATCTGAAAGAAACTAGGGAGGAATAAAATGGATTCTCAAGGATTGATAGATTTAATGAATCAGGTGGAAGAGAAGGGGATAGGTTGGGACACGGTTCAGGAAAAGATTAAAGTTTCCCATCAGGTGTTGTCTCTTTACGCGAATTCCGGACCGGTGCCGGTTACCATCGAGAAAAATCTGAAAAAACTGCTGGAAGAAACCGAAGGGTAAAAGACCCGGTAAAACATTAGCGCCGGCTGGGCCGGATGCGAATGGAAGGAGACAAAAGATGTCTGATATATTGCAAATCACGGATGCGGATTTTGAACAGGAAGTCATCAAGTCTGAACTCCCGGTGATGGTTGATTTCTGGGCGGAGTGGTGCGGCCCCTGTAAAATCGTAGGGCCGACCGTTGAGGAATTGGCCAAGGATTACGAAGGCAAAGTGAAGATCGCCAAAATGGATGTGGACAAAAACCGTGAAACGCCCACGAAGTTCGGCATCAGAAATATTCCCACCCTTATTCTGTTTAAAAACGGCGAAGTTTTCCAGACTATTGTGGGTGCGCATCCCAAGAGTCATCTTGAAGAGGAACTCAATAAACTTCTCTAACGGAGGCCGAAACAGACCTCAACCCGCCAAAGAACTGAGGGCGGGTTTTTTTTGATGTGCAAACGGAGTTTTTTTAAAGCAATGGAAGATCTTATCATCATCGGCGGCGGTCCGGCGGGTCTCACTGCGGGCCTGTATGCGGCAAGGGCCCGGCTCAAAACCGTACTCCTTGAAAAACTGGCTCCGGGAGGTCAGATTTTGACCACCGAATGGGTTGAAAACTATCCCGGTTTTCCAGAGGGTCTCTCGGGGTATGATCTGGTGGATCGAATGAAACGCCAGGCGGAAAACTTTGGTTTGAAAATTGATGGAAAAGAAGTCGTTCGGCTTGAATTAACACCGGAGAAAAAGGTGGTCCACACGAATAAGGAGGCGCTGGAAACAAAGTCTTTGATCCTGACCACCGGCGCATCCCCCAGAAAACTTGGGATCGAAGGGGAAGGCCTTCTGACGGGTAAAGGGGTATCGTATTGCGCCACCTGCGATGGGCCTTTTTACAGGGACCAGGAGGTCGCGGTCATCGGCGGTGGTGATACGGCCGTAGAAGAAGCCATTTTTTTGACCAAGTTCGCCAGCCGTGTCTATCTGGTCCACCGAAGAGATGAGCTTCGGGCCACAAAATTGCTGCAGGAACGTGTCAAAGCGGCTCCAAAAGTGACCTTGGTATGGGATTCGGTGCCGACTCGGATTCTGGGACAGACAGGCGTCGAAGGGGTTGAACTTAAGAATGTCAAGACGGACGAAATATCCACCCTTCCTGTTGAGGGTGTATTTGTATTTATCGGTTATGATCCTTCAAACGACCTTCTGAAGGACCTGCCGTTTGATTTTGATGATTTTGGGTTTGTAAAAACAGATGACAATATGCAGACCGCCATTCCCGGCGTGTTTGCGGCCGGCGACATTCGGTCAAAAATACTGCGACAGGTCAGTACGGCTGTTGGAGATGGTGCCGTCGCCGCCTTTGCTGCTGAAAGGTTTATTGAAGGCCATTGCTGATAACCATGGACATCAAGCGATTAAAATGGGTGGTGCTGGCGATCTGCGGACTATTTTTGCTGAGCGGCTGTTCACTCTGGAATGATATGTTCGGTTCGGAAGATGAACCCACCCCTGCCGAGATCATGGCCGAGGGAATGAATGATTACAACGAGGGCCGGTTTAAAGAATCAATCGAGATATTTCAGAAGATAAAAGACCGGTACCCTTACAGCACCTTTGCCATTACTGCGGAACTGAAAATGGCCGATGCCCTCTATGAGAGGGGAGAGTACGATGAAGCCCGCGATGAATACGCCGAGTTTGAAAAAATGCACCCCAGAAACAAAGATATCCCCTATGTGATCTATCAGCAGGGGATGTGTTATTTTAACAAGTCGGCGGACGTCGACAGAGACCAATCCGATACGTTCAAAGCCAGAGAGGAATTCGAGCGACTGATCAAGCGTTTCCGAAAAACCAACTATACGGAACAAGCCCGCAGAAAGGTGCGGGAGTGTTATATCAAACTGGCGGAACATGAGCTCTATGTGGGTGACTTCTATTTTAGAAAAGGCAAATACCAATCCGCCATGGACAGATATCTTTATCTGATTGCCCATTATCCCGACGTGGGCCAGTATTACAAAGCCCTTGAATCCGTCAAAAAATGCAAGGACAAGATTAAGGAATTAAACGGGGCTGAGGAAACCTCCTGGCTAAACGGTTTCCTCTACGATAACAATTAGCTGATCAACTGATCAATCGCTTCAAGGGCCTCTTTTAGTTTTTCCGGCTTGTCTCCTCCACCCTGGGCCATGTCCGGTCGCCCGCCCCCCTTGCCGCCAACAATGCCGGATAGTTCCCGGATGATGTGACCGGCGTTAAATCGATTCGTCAGATCTTTCGTAACGGCACATATGAGCATGACCTTCCCTTTACTTTTGGCCCCTAACAGGACAATACCGGAATCCAGCTTGTCTTTGATTCGGTCCACTGCTTCCCGAAGTTCTTTGGGTGTATCGGCCTCAAACTCTTTTGCCACCACAGAAATACCCTCTATTTTCCTGACGTCCTGAACAAGGTCCGCCGATTTTTCTGAAAAAAGGCGGCTTTTCAGCGTTTCAATTTCCCGTTCCTTTTCCCTGTTTTCATCCAGCAGCCGTTGAAGCCGTTCAACCAGCTTGTCCGGAGAGACCTTGAGGAGACCGGAAGCTTTTTTCAGGTTTTCATCCTTTTCCTGGTCATGATGAAGCGCTGAAGCACCTGTAAGCGCTTCAATGCGGCGGACATTGGCCGCAACGGCGCCCTCGCTGAGAATGCGAAAAACACCGATGTCGCCCGTTCGACGGGTATGGGTTCCGCCACACAATTCAAGGCTGAGTCCGTCACCGATATCAACGATTCTGACCTTGTCTCCGTATTTCTCTTCAAAGATGGCCATGGCCCCGGTTTTCATGGCTTCGTCTTTATCCATGATCCGGGTATTGAGCGGTAGGTTTTCGCGGATACGGTCATTGATCCACCGTTCCACTTGCAGCAGATTTTCGGCGGCCACTTGGGTGAAATGGCTGAAGTCAAAACGAAGCCTGTCGGCGGCCACACGCGATCCGGCCTGTTTGACGTGATCGCCTAAGATTTCTCTGAGCGCCGCGTGAAGGAGGTGGGTGGCGGTATGGTTTCCGGCAACGGTCCTCCGATGAGCCGTATCCGCAACAGCGTTGACAGCATCCCCAACGGAAAGTGCCCCTTCTTCAAGCCTGCCCTCATGAACAATCAGATCCTGACCGTACTTGTAGGTGGCCGCTACTTTAAAATGGGCCGTCCCGTTGGTGATCTGGCCCACATCCCCCACCTGTCCTCCCGATTCCGCATAAAAGGGCGTTTGATCCAGTATCACAGTCGCCTTGGCGCCCTTATCAATGGAAGTGACTTCCTTATCCTTCAGCACCAGGGAAAGGATTTTTGATTCGGTTTCAAGGGTCTCGTAGCCTGTGAATTCACTCGAAAGTCCGCGGGCCCGAAGTTCCCTGAAGGTTTCCGGAACCGCCGCTTCACCGCTCCCTTTCCAGGATTCCTGGGAGAGGGAGCGCTGCTTGCCCATGGCATCCTTGTAGCCGGCTAGGTCCACCACAAGGTTTTCATCCCGGGCAACATCCTCCACTAGGTCCACGGCCAGGCCATAGGTGTCATAGAGCTTGAAAACAACGTCACCGGGGATGACATTTTCACCTTTGTTTTGCAGATTCCGAATTTCTTCTTTCAGAACTTTCATGCTGTACCGGAGGGTGTCGGCAAATCGTTGTTCTTCGTTTTCCACAACCCCCAGGATGAAACTTCTAGCGCGAATGAGTTCACCGTAATCCCGACCCATCAGGTCAATCACATGGTTGCAGACTGAGCGAAGGAAAATGTCTTCAAGGCCCAGGCCCTGCCCAAAACGGCTGGCGCGTCTGATGATACGTCTCAGCACGTATCCCCGGCCTTCGTTTGAGGGCATGATGCCGTCGCCGATGAGAAAGGAAATCGCGCGGGCGTGATCACTGATGACGCGAAACGCCACGTCCATTCGGTCATTTTCACCGTACTTTTTTTGTGAGAGATCTTCGATGTGCGCGATGATATTTTGAAACAGGTCGGTGCCATAATTGCTTTTCACCCCCTGAATGACCGCAGCCAGTCGCTCAAGGCCCATTCCCGTGTCAATATTGGGTTTGGGCAGGGGTGTAAGAGTCCCGTCCGGACTTCGGTCAAACTGAGTGAAAACCAGATTCCAGATCTCCAGGTATCGGTCGCAGTCGCAGCCGCATGCACAATCCGGCTTACCGCACCCCACCGATGGTCCCTGGTCAATATGAATCTCGGAACAGGGGCCACACGGACCGGTGTCCCCCATGGCCCAGAAATTATCCTTTTCGCCCAACCTGACGATCCGGTCCCCCGGCAGACCGATTTCTTTGTTCCAGATGTCATAGGCTTCATCATCATCTTGAAAGATGGAGACATGCAATCTGTCGGAGGGCAGGTTAAAACCCTCCGTCAACAGCTCCCAGCCCCACTGAACGGCTTCTTCCTTGAAGTAGTCCCCGAAGGAGAAATTCCCGAGCATTTCGAAAAAGGTGTGATGCCGTGGGGTGTAGCCCACGTTATCCAGATCGTTGTGTTTTCCGCCGGCACGCACACATTTCTGGGCCGTTGCCGCTCTCGTATAGCCGACGTTTTCTCCCAGAAAGGCGTTCTTGAACTGGACCATGCCCGCATTGGTGAAGAGCAGGGTCGGGTCGTCCCTTGGGATGAGTGAGGAACTCTCTACAATCTGGTGGCCGTGGTTTTTGAAATAATCCAGAAACTGTTGTCTGATTTCCCTGAAATTCATTGTGTCTCCCGTTTTATCAATCCTTTTTTTCGCCCGATGCTTCCTCTGTTTTCTCCTTTTCTTCCGGGTCTTTCCTGAGGCCTGTCTGACGGAGAATCCGATCGGCAATTTTGTCTCTTATATCCGTATTTTCCTTCAGAAAGCTTTTGACGTTCTGACGGCCCTGCCCGATGCGGTCGCCTTCAAAAGAGTACCAGGCCCCGCTTTTTTCCACAATATCCAGGGATACACCCAAGTCCAGGATGTCCCCTTCTTTGGAGATGCCTTCTCCGTAGACAATGTCAAATTCCGCATTTTTGAAGGGCGGCGCCACCTTGTTTTTAACCACCTTGACGCGAGTGCGGTTTCCCACCACCTCATCGCCGTCTTTCAAGGCGCCGATGCGGCGGATGTCCAGACGCAGGCTGGCATAAAATTTCAATGCGTTGCCGCCCGTGGTGGTTTCCGGATTGCCGAACATGACGCCGATTTTCATTCGGATCTGGTTGATGAAAACCAGACAGGTTCTGGATTTACTGATTGTTCCGGTGAGCTTTCGCAGGGCCTGGCTCATGAGCCTGGCTTGAAGGCCCACATGGTGGTCGCCCATTTCCCCTTCAATCTCCGCTCTGGGAACCAGCGCTGCCACCGAATCGACGATCAATACATCGATGGCGCCGCTTCGCACCAGGATTTCGGTGATATCAAGGGCCTGCTCTCCCGTATCCGGCTGGGAGACCAGAAGGTTGTCCACGTCCACCCCGAGTTTTCGAGCATAAACTACGTCAAGGGCGTGCTCCGCATCCACAAATGCCACCATGCCCCCTTTTGCCTGGGCTTCCGCGGCAATATGGAGCGCCAGGGTGGTCTTACCGGAAGATTCCGGCCCATAGATTTCCACCACTCTCCCTCTGGGTACACCTCCGACGCCAAGGGCCAGGTCCAGGGACATGGATCCCGTGGAGATCGCCGGGACATCGATTTTTTTATCCTCTCCCAACCTCATGATGGATCCCCGGCCGAACTGCTTTTCGATCTGGGAAATGGCCTGATCAACCGCTCTTTCTCTGTCCATTTGTCACCTCTTGCAAAAGTTTTCAGGGTGCAGAAACTCGGACTTTGAAGATTATCCTGCCCCCTGACAACTGCACCCTATTATTTTACAGCTAGGAAATTCTTTCTCCCAGAGCCCATGAATTAAGCTTTGTATAGACAGCCCCTCCCTGTTTCAGATCGCTTTTGAAAAGAATTAGTTCCTCAAGAGAGCAGGTTTCCCCTTTCGGGCCTGAATATTCCCTTATCATGTGATCCAGATGGGGCCACGGGTGTGCGCCCTTTTTGAATCTTCCCAGAGTCAGATGGGGTCTGAAAGGCCTTTTCTCTGTTTTGATGCCGAAGGGTTTGAGCTTTTTTTGAAGTGCATCCCTGAAATGCCCCATGCGCCTGATGTCGCTCTCAAGCCCAATCCATAGCACCCGCGGATGACGACGACTACCGAAAAACCCTAAACCTCCAGGACTCACATCAAATGGCTCGAACCTGGCACAAACCCTTTCTACGGTTTCCCCAATTGGCTGTATGCTGTCCTCGGAAACATTCCCCATAAATACCACGGTAAGGTGTATGTTGTCCGATTTAATCCAGCGTAAATCAAGGGGTAATCCCTTCCCCGCCTGCGACACCGCCCCGATAACCCTTTTTATGTCCCGCGGCAGTTCAAATGCCAGGAATGAACGGATCTCCATTAAGATACCTGCGAACCCAGTCCAGGGCCATCATGGCGCTGTTCAGTTTAATCTGCTTTCTTCTTCCCCAGAAACGGTATTTTTCCGCAAAGGCCCCTTTTTCGGATGATAAGGCAATATGAACCGTTCCCACGGGTTTATCACGGCTTCCTCCGTCGGGTCCGGCAATACCGGTGACCGCAAGGCCCAGGTCCGTGTGCATTGCGGAGCGCACCCCCTTGGCCATTTCACGGGCCGTTTCACCGCTGACCGCCCCATGGGTGTCTATGGTTTTGGCCGAAACCCCCAACAGGTCCACTTTTGCCCGATTGCTGTACGAGACCACTCCCCCTTGGAAATATTCTGAACTGCCGGCTACATCGGTTAACCGGTTTCCGATGAGTCCTCCGGTACAAGACTCCGCCACGGAAAGGGTTTTTTCCTTTTTGAGCAGTATCTGGCCGACTATTTCTTCCATTTCGCGGTTGTCGTGTGCAAAAATAAAAGGACCTACCATTTCGGTGATGGCCTTTTCAGCAAGGTCCAGTGTATTTGAAATAGCGGGCTCATCTTTGCCCCTTAAGCTGATGGTAATATGGTTTTCCGGAAAGTGGGGGTAAAAGCCCAGAACCACTTTCCCCATCTGTTTTTCAAGGGATTTAAATATTTCAGCGATGCGCGGTTCATTCAGGCCGTACAGTTTCATTATCCGCTGCCGCATGACCGGCAGGGTTTCGTACCGGCTCAAGATGTCGGGCAGAACGAAAGTGTCAATGAGGTAACGCGTTTGATCGGGGACTCCGGGAAGAAAATAGAAATTGACCCCTTCGGTGACCAGAGAGAAACCGCAGGTGGCGCCTTTCGGGTTCAGCATCTGGGCCCCTTTGGGCATTAAGGCCATTTTCTTCAGGGATTCCGTCATTTCAATTTTGCGGATACTGATATATTGCTCTATTTTCTCCAGCATTTCATCATCGAGACAAAGGGGGCGCTCAAGGGCATCG
This sequence comes from Desulfatiglandales bacterium, assembly GCA_963663335.2. GTDB lineage: Bacteria > Desulfobacterota > DSM-4660 > Desulfatiglandales > Desulfatiglandaceae > NaphS2. Next base: position 281,454 of record CAXXLN010000004.1, read on the forward strand.
GCGGCGATTTTACAGGTCATGTCGTCGGTTGTGGACCCCAGGCCCCCCGTTACAATGACAAAATGTGAAGAATTGAGTGCCCGTTTCAGCGCTTCACCGGTTCTTTTTTCATCATCACCCACGGATGTAACCCGGATTACTTTCAGGCCTGATGCGGTCAGTCTGCCCGCGGCATACCAGGAATTCAGGTCCTGAGTCCTTCCGGAAATCAACTCGTTTCCGATGGTGATAATTTCTCCGTGCATAGTTTGTCCTGCTAAATCAGAAAGAAACAAAAAAGAGAACTATTCTCAATCCCAGATTCGCATACAAGCCGGCCACCAGATCATCCAAGACAATTCCAAACCCGCCATGGAGTCTTTCCGTGGGCCCTGCGGGCCAGGGCTTCCAGATGTCGAAAAGTCGAAACAGCAGAAAACCGGCCAAAAGCGTTCCCCATGAAATGGGAATCCATAGCAGGGTCAGTAGAAACCCGACGACCTCATCAATCACCACTTCCGACGGGTCCACTCTTCTAAGCAGGTTCTGAACCACTTGTGAAGCCCATATGGCGACCAGAACCATGACGATGAGAAACAGAGCACTGGAAAGGGGTGAAAAGAAAAGCCACAAAACCGCCAGAGGCACCGCTGCCAGTGTTCCGAAAGTCCCGGATGCAAGGGGCATCAGTCCGGATCCAAACCAGGTGCCCAGAATCAGGGCCGTTTTTCCGTAAATACCGCTTTGTCTGAAAGCGGCAGTCGCCTCTAAATGTTCAAATTCGGTTTCCGGCATGGCCCAGGGTCTTTTATCCTTTAGAATTGAGGCCCTCTACCCACTGATAAATCTTTTGCAGTGGAGTATTGTGTTTCAGTGCCATTTCACGGCAGGCGTCATATTCCGGCACCAGACTCGGGTATTCGTCCCGCAGAATCCGCTTGACGCTGATTTTCCCCCAAGGACTTTCTACGGTTTCAGGGTTTCTTTCCAGAACCTTTCTCTGACTGTAACGAAAGCGAATACCCAGTGTGGTGGTTTCCTGAACCATGATTTCCATTAGAAGATCTTTCTGCTCGGGTCTTCCGATCACTTGAACCTGCACCCCGGGCCGGTTTTTTTTCATCTGGGCGGATAAAAAAGCAACATCCAGAGCGCCCGCATGAAACAGCCTTTCCATAAGATACCCCAGGCTTTCCGGGCGCATATCATCCAGGTTGGTTTCCAGGACTACCACCGTATCCGTCTGTTTCGTGCATTCCTCACGACCGATGATGATGCGAAGCAGGTTCGGGCGATCCGGTAGTTCTCTTGAACCGGCCCCGTAACCGACATTTTGAACCACCATGGAGGGCATGGGGCCAAAGGAGGTGGCCAGGCCGGTGGCCAAGACTGCACCCGTGGGGGTGACCATTTCCTGTTGAACGCCCGAATTCAGTACTGGAACACCCTTCAAAAGCGCCAGCGTGGCTGGCGACGGAACAGGAATCCTACCGTGGGCGGTCTCCACAAAGCCGGATCCCAGGGGCAGGGGGGAGACCAGCAGACGTTCGATCCCAAGAGTTTCAAGGGCGTAAACCGTACCCACGATGTCGATGATGGAATCAACGGCACCCACCTCATGAAAGTGAACCTGGGTCATGGGCAGGTCATGAATGCGCCCTTCAACCCGGGCCAAAGTTTCAAAAATGGCAAAGGATTTTGCTTTCACCGAGTCGGTCAGGTCACCTTGATCTATGGTTTTCCTTATGGCCTTAAGCCCTCTGCTTTCATGACCGGTATTAGTGTGGGCATGTTCTTTGTGATGGTCTTGCTCCAGATGAACCATAAAGCGCGTGCCTGAAATCTGGTTTCGCTTCTCTCGTCTTGCCTCAAGTTCGTAACCATGAAACGGCAGGGTTCTAAGGCAGCGTTTCAATTGGTCAAAGGAGAGACCCGCGTCCAGAAGGGATCCCAGGAACATATCCCCGCTTAAACCGGAAAAGCAATCCAGATAGGCTGTTTTCATAAAACACTCAAAAAAATAGGGTCCAGAACCACAAAAAGCCCTGCCCGGCAGGGCAGGGCTTCTGATTTAAAAATAGAGGTTGTTACAGGGCCTCGGCGATCAGCTCGGAGACGTCTTTGATTTCAATTTCGTCTTCTTTATTGACGGTCTTCCGGCTGTCTTCCAGCATGGAAACGCAGTAGGGACACGCCGTGGCCAGAATGGTGGCGCCGGTTTCAATGGCTTCGTGGATTCTGAGATCTGAAAAACGCCATTCCGGGGGCGTTTCCATCCAGAGCCGTCCACCGCCCGCGCCGCAGCACAGGCTCTTATTCCGGTTCCGTCCCATTTCCACCAGGTTGTTGCCCGTGGCAGCGTTAATCAACGCGCGGGGTTCATCATATACTTCGCTGTGCCGGCCCAGGTAGCAGGGATCGTGGTAGGTCACTTTTTTGTCCAGGGTTTTGGATAGGTTTACCGTTCCCTTTTCCAGCAGTTCCGCTAGAAGCTGGGTATAATGGACCACCTCAAATTCGCCGCCGAATTCAGGGTATTCCCGGGTGTAAGTATAATAGCAGTGGGGCGACGTGGTGATGATCTTTTTGACCCCTTTATTCTGATACAGCTTAATGTTCTTCTGCGCAATGTTCGTGAAGAGTTCTTCGTCGCCGATCTTTCGGACGGATTCCCCGCAACAGTTTTCTTCTTCGCCAAGGACACCGAAGCTGACCCCGGCGGCGGAAAGGACTTTAACCATGGCTTTTGCAATGTTCTGACTTCTGGGGTCGAAGGCGGAGGTGCAACAGACGAACAGGAGGTATTCGGTGTTTTCGGCAAACACCGGTACGTCCAGGCCTTCCATCCATGCGGTTCTCTTTCCCCGGGGCTCTGACCAGGGGTTGCCGTTGCTGTGAACGCTTCCCGTGACGGTCTTCAGAACGCCGGGAATGGTGCCTGCTTCGGCCATCATGCCGCGCATGGCTTTGACCACGTCGATGATAGTCACGCCCCTGGGGCACTTCAAAACACAGGTATTACAGGTGGTACAACCATACAAGACATCATCCGATTCGTACCCTTCAACGCCCAGCTGGGCCATGCGGATTAATTTTCGGATATTGAAGGGGCCGCCAACAATACGCCAGGGACACGACCCCGCGCACATGCCACACTGCATGCAGAGGTTCAGTTTCTCAGCCCCCATGGCCACAAGAACTTCATTTACTTCATAAAACGGAGTTAACGCTTCCATTACTAAGGTGCTCCTTTCGGCAAAAATTTATAGCATTCAATTCTTCGGAAAGAAAGGGATCAAAACAGTCGGATTTTTTTAGCAAATGCAACTATTGATGTCAATAGGGGAATGTGTTTGATCAGAAATCTTGACATCTTATATTATGAAACTTAAATTAACGACTGTTTGCCTAAATAATCCTAAACAACCTCTCAAGATTCTTTCCAAAGGAGGAAATGATAAATGAGATTTGATAAATTTACATTAAAAGCACAGGAAACCATACAAAATGCTCAGCAATTGGCCGAACGATTTGGTCATCAACAGATGGAACCCATCCATATTGTAAGGGCCATTATTGACCAGAAAGAAGGGGTTGTCCCCCCTTTGCTGGGAAAAATCGGTGCAGATCAGAATCAGCTGGTAAACGCCTTTGAAGCGGCGCTTCAAAAGCTGCCAAAAGTATCCGGCGGGGGGTACGGTCAGGCGTACCTGTCGCAAAGCGCCAAAGCCATGTTGGACCGCGCTTTTGCCGAAGCCGAACAGGTCAAGGATAAGTTTGTGAGCCTTGAGCATATCCTGCTGGCGGCGACCGAGGAGAAACAGGGCGAAGCCGCCCGCTTGTTGGCGGCCGCAGGTGTCACCCGTGATGCAATACTAAAGGCCCTGGTGGATATTCGAGGCGGGCAGCGCATTACGGACCAGAACCCGGAGGACAAATATCAGGCGCTTGAACGTTTCTGCACGGACCTGACGGCCGTTGCTTCAAAGGGAAAGCTGGACCCGGTCATCGGAAGGGATGATGAGATTCGAAGGATCATACAGGTTCTTTCCCGAAGGACCAAGAACAATCCCGTCCTCATTGGGGAACCCGGTGTGGGAAAAACCGCCATTGTAGAGGGGCTCGCCCAGCGCATCATTCAGGGGGATGTTCCTGAGACCCTGAAAGACAAACGGGTAGTGGCCCTGGACATGGGCGCACTGATCGCCGGAGCCAAATACCGGGGAGAGTTCGAAGACCGTCTCAAGGCCGTGCTCAAGGAAGTGACCGATGCCGAGGGTCAGATTGTCCTTTTCATCGATGAGATGCACACCCTGGTGGGGGCGGGGGCCGCGGAAGGGGCCGTGGATGCTTCCAATATGTTGAAACCGGCCCTGGCGCGCGGGGAACTGCGGTGCGTGGGCGCTACCACCATCAAGGAATACCGGAAATACATTGAAAAAGATGCCGCTTTTGAACGGCGGTTTCAACCGATCATGGTAGAAGAACCCACCGTGGAAGATACCATTTCCATCCTTCGAGGGTTGAAAGAGAAATATGAAGTGCACCACGGGGTACGCATCAAGGATTCAGCTCTCGTGGCTGCGGCAACCCTTTCAAACCGGTATATTACGGACCGTTTTCTACCGGATAAAGCCATCGATTTGATCGATGAGGCCACCAGCCGGCTGCGGATTGAGATCGACAGCATGCCCGCTGAGATCGACAACATTCAACGAAAGATCACGCAGCTGGAGATTGAAAATGAGGCACTAAAAAAGGAAAGGGACAAAGCTTCCAAGGAGCGGCGCGAGAAAATCAAAGATGAGTTGAAAGATCTAAAATCCCAGACGGAAGAGATGACAAAACACTGGAAGAAAGAGAAAGAAGCCATCCATAAAATCCGAAGCATTAAAGAGCAGATGGAAAAAACCAAATCCGAGGCTCAGATTGCTGAACGGGATGGTGATCTTGCCCGGGCGGCCCAGTTGAAATACGGGCAGCAGACCGAGTTGGAGAAAACCCTGGAGGAAGAGAACCGAAAGTTTGAGGAACTTCAGAGCGGACAGAAAATGCTTAAGGAAGAAGTGGACAGTGAAGACATCGCCGAGGTGGTGGCGAAGTGGACCGGCATTCCCGTGTCAAGAATGATGGAAGGGGAAAAGGAAAAGCTGCTCAAGATGGAGGATAGGCTTTCAAAGCGGGTCGTGGGCCAGCAGAAAGCCATCGATGCGGTGGCCAACGCGGTGCGCCGGGCGCGATCCGGACTTCAGGACCCCAACAGGCCCATCGGTTCCTTTATTTTCCTGGGGCCCACCGGTGTGGGTAAGACGGAACTGGCCCGAACCCTGGCTCAGTTCCTTTTTGACGACGAGCAATACATGGTTCGGGTGGACATGAGCGAATATATGGAAAAGCACTCGGTTGCGAGATTGATCGGCGCGCCCCCGGGTTACGTGGGTTACGAAGAAGGGGGGTATCTGACGGAAGCCATTCGGCGTCACCCCTATTCGGTGGTCCTCTTTGACGAAATCGAAAAAGCCCATCCGGACGTGTTCAATGCCTTGCTCCAGATTCTGGATGACGGGCGCATGACAGACGGCAAGGGGCGAACGGTAGACTTTAAGAACACCGTGCTGATTATGACCTCCAATGTGGGCAGCCACATCATTCAGGAGATGCAGGGGAAAAACACTGAGGAAATGGAAAAAAGGGTGATGGAAGTCCTTCGGACCACCTTTAAGCCCGAGTTTCTAAACCGCATCGATGAGATCGTCACCTTCAATTCCCTGGGTCCCGATGAGATCAAGAAAATTGTGGGGATACAGATCGGCTTCTTGAGCAAACGCCTTGAAGCCAATAAAATTACACTGAAGCTGACCGATGGAGCCGAAACATTCCTGGCGGAGACCGGTTTTGATCCTGTATACGGCGCCCGGCCGCTGAAACGAGCCATACAGCATTATATTCAGGATCCCCTGGCCATGAAAATCCTGGAAGGGTCGGTGAAAGAGGGGGACGAGATCACAGTGGATGTGAAAGACGGAGAAGTTATCTTTTCCTAAAAACAGCACTGCCCATGGTCTGTGAAGGGCCATGGGCAGTCACTTTTTAAAGAATTAACCAGAATTTCTTTGACGGTTTTTCTATTAAAGGGTGTTAAAACAATCATATTATTCATAAATGATATCCAATAGTTAACCCATAAAAAGAGACTCCAAATCGACGTAAAAACCTAGTTTTCTAACGATATCAGGCGGTAATGGGTAGCAGATTTTTGCATTTTGCTCTGTCGATTCAAATGGCAGAAAAAAGCGCATGCTATTTTTTCAGTGAAAACAGCAATTTCAAAAATTGACCTCTTTCTGAAAAAACTAATTTTAACACCCTTTATTAGGTTAATCTTTGAAAAATAAGGATTTTTTTAGAATATAGCTTTCAAATGATATTTGGTCGGTAACACTTGAGGCAATGGAATTCCTGGGAATGCGACAAACAATCTGGAACCGGCAGATTGTATTTTCGGGCGGCATCTAAAAAGCAGTCCATATAAGGGTAATTGCCCCCCACCCGGGCGGATTTTTTATTGTCGGAAAATGCTTTCCATTGCCGCCTGATTTCCCTTTCGGTGCTGTCCGTCGTTTTGCCCAGTCCTCCCCAAACGGTCTTTTCATAAAGGCAAAAGAACAGGCATATACCCAGGAATAGGTAGATTGGCAATTTTGTGGTCACTTTTTGCATTTTTTTGAAAAGCCGGGATACGGTTGCCGGTTAACGGTTCACGGTTTTTCTTCAACCGGTAACTGTCAACCGTAAACTCTCATCGAAGTTTCCTCAAGCTCGTCGAGAAACAGTTGCCTTCATTCTGTTTCGCCCCTTCAGCTTCTGGTTATGGCGTTGTCACCGGCATTCCCATGATCGGCCAGAGGATATAGACGGCAAAAGCGACCACAGCCATCAAAATGATGCTGGCGGGTATGCCGTAAAGGAAAAACTCACCGGTGGAAAACTGTTTTGAATCGTAGGCAATGGCATTCGGGGCAGCGCCCACCAACAGCAGGAACGGCATGCCGGCGGTGACGAGGGAGGCAAAGAGGATCACCTCAGGCGCCACATGCAGGTAAGGCGCAATCACCAGCGCAACGGGAAGCGATATGGCGATGGCGGCCACGTTCATGATGAAGTTGGTCATCATCAACACGAAAAAGGCGATGCTCATGACAAAAACAAACCAGGATGCTTCTTTGAACATGGTAAGCCAGTTCACAGCAAGCCACTTGGCGGCGCCCGTATCCCACAGGCAGAATCCGATGCTCATAGCCCCGCCGAACAGAAGTATGATATTCCATGGAATCGCTTCAAGATCATCAATTTCCAGGATTCCGGTAATAAAGAAAAGGATTGTGGATACCAGGATGATGGCGGTTTTGTTGATCGGCTGAAGGGCAGGGATAAAGGACTGGAGGGACATGACCAGAATAGCGCCAAAGACAATGATCGCAGCCAGAATTTCCTTTGCGGTGATGCCGCCAAGTTCAGCATTCAGCTGTTTCGCCTTTTCTCTCAGCCCCGGAATGACTCTTTTCTCCGGCTTCATAAATATCATGAAGAACCCCCAGAGCAGAAAAGTCATGAGCCAGCCGATGGGAAACATATAATAACTTAATTCAAAAAAACTGATATTTTTGCCCACCACGTCATTGTAAAAACCGATGGCCACCGCCCCTCTGGCGGCCCCCAGAAGGGTCACAATGCTGCCGGCGCCCGCCACATAGGCCATCCCAATGAATAGGCCTTTGCCGAACTTCGTCTGTTTGTCGCCTTCGCCGTAAAGAGCGTATATTGAAAGCAGCAACGGGTAAATGGTCGCGGCAACAGCGGTGTGTGCCATGATATGCGTCAGGGCTGCTGTTACAACAAAGCAGCCCAACATAATCATACTTGTCTTTTCCCCTACAACAATCAGCATTTTGTAGGCAAGCCGTTTGGTCAATCCCACTTTGGTAAAAACCAGACCGATGACAATGGATGCAAAAATAAACATAACGGATGGCACCATGAAATCCGTAAAGGCTATCTTCGCCGGTCTGATCAGAAACATGGCCTGAAGTACGCCGATGGCCAGACTGGTGACGCCGATGGGCACAACTTCAAATACCCACCAGGTTCCTGCAAGCAAGAATACCGCCAGTGCCCCTTTTGCCTCTTTGCTGAGGGCAAAATGCTTTCCCAAAGGGTCGATCGCATCGGGCCATGATGAAGACGTGTAGACAATAATAAAGAGAAAAATCCCTACGAAAAGAAAAATGATTTTAGTCCAGTTGATTTTTGATTTCCCATCGGCTGAAGTAATGTCGTTGGACATATATTAAACCCTCCGTCTGATTCATACGTATCAAATTGGTCAAGGCGGAATGAAGTTAAGGCTCAGGTTTCCGACTTAATGCCCATCCACAAATTAGCCATTTGTGGATGGGGTCGATCTAGAAGCTAAAGGCTACAGGTCGTTTTCATGATCTGAAAGATGGCATTAAATACGTCCGTCAACCTCAATATCCCCACAATTTTGCTCCCACGGGTGACAAGCAGGGACTGATGGTGCCCCAGCACCAATTGGTGGCAGGCCATTTCCAGGGAAGCATCCTCATTGACATATTCGCCCTCACCGGGCTTGTGCATGAAATCCTTCACTCTTATGCCGGCGGCTTTCTTGCAGATATCAGTGAGTGGTTTATCCCACAAATAGTTGTGTTCCATTATGGATGAAATGAATTTCTGGCTCAGACCGAACCGTGACAGGGACTTGATATCCCCCATTTCGCCATATTTAGGTTCCAGTGCTTTAATGATGTCCAACTGGCTCAGCTTCCCGACAACTCGGCCTTTCGTATTTAATACCAGCACGGCCCTGTGTTTATAGGGGAGATGCTGGAATTTCTCCTGCGCCTCCTCCAGCGCTAAAACAGCATCATAAAGGGTCGCTTTGTTTGAGACGGTGGCATACTCCTCAAGAGGCACCATAAGATCTTTTGTCGTTATAATTTTCATGATTCACCTTCTTAAAATTAGAGGAATTTTGGCGCGGATCTTAGAAATTCCGTCAATCAAAGTCAAGGGTTTTAGGATTGTGTGATTGATTTCACAATCGATTTTTTGTAAATATTTACGGGGACGATATTTTAAAAGCATTGAAAACTGAGCCCTCAATGATTTATAAATGATTACCATGACAAAATAGAATCGATTAGGAGTACAAACTATGTCACAACATGTGGTGGTTATCGGCGCGGTGGCGCTGGGTCCAAAGGCAGCATGTCGTTTCAAGAGACTTGAACCCGACTCAAAGGTGACCATGGTGGATCAGTCGGATCTCATTTCCTACGGGGGTTGTGGAATTCCCTATTTTGTGTCAGGGGACGTGAGCGATGCAAGCCAGCTTCAGTCGACCAGTTTCCATATGGTTCGAGATGCGACTTTTTTCCGGGATGTTAAAGATATTGATGTGTTGACCAACACCAGGGCTTTATCCATCGATCGAAGCAACAAAACAATAAGGGTGCAAAATACCCTGGATCGACGGGAAGAAGATCTGGCCTATGATCAGCTTGTGCTGGGCACCGGCAGTCGCCCCAAACGTCTGCCCATACCCGGTGCTGATTTAAAGGGGGTTTTTACGGTATCGAATCTCAATGAGGCAATGGCCATCAAGCAGCGGCTTGCAAACGGGGAGGTTGAAAAAGCCGTCATTCTCGGTTCCGGCGCCATCGGACTCGAAATGGCGGAGGCCCTGGCGGATCTTTGGGGGATCGATACCACGGTCATTGCAAGATCCGACCAACTTTTATCCCGCCTTATCAGCGCGAACATGGCCCGTATGGCCCAATGTCATTTGGAGGAAAATGATATTTCAGTCCGCTTGAATGAAACGGTTTTGAGGTTTGAGGGGAGAGATAAGGTGGAAAGGGTTATTACCGACAAAGGGATCATTGACGCGGATATGGTCATTATGGCTGTCGGTGTCATCCCGAACAGTGATCTCGCCAAAGAAGCAGGTCTCAATGTCTCGGCCGGTGGGGCCATTACGGTCAACGAGCGGATGGAAACATCTGACCCGCATATTTTTGCCGGAGGAGACTGTGTGGAGATCCGCAATCTGGTTACAGGAAAACCCGGGTTTTTCCCCTCCGGCTCCCTTGCGAACAGACAGGGACGGGTTATCGGTACGAATCTGGCGGGAGGGGACGCCAAATTCGAGGGGGTTGTCGGAACCTTCGTTATGAAAGTTTTTGAAATGTCCTTAGCCAGTGCGGGACTGACTCTGAAAAGGGCCAAAGCCGAAGGTTGGGATGCTTTGAGCGTCTTTGTTTCACAGTTTGACCGAGCACACTTCTATCCGGAAAAGGGGCTCATGTACATGGAGCTCATTGTGGAGCGTAAAACAGAGAAAGTCTTGGGGGTTCAAGGGCTCGGGGACATGACGGACGCGGTTTTCGCCAGGGTTAACGCTGTGGCAGCAATCCTCAAACACGGTCCCACCACGGCCGATATCAGTAACCTGGAACTCCTCTATGCACCGCCCTTCTCCTCGGCCATGGATATCGTGAATGCTCTGGGCAATACGGCCGAAAATGTTTTGAGGGGAAAAAACAAGCTGATTGATGTGGATCAGTTCGCAAAATGGTGGCAAGACAGAGACGGCAGTGAAGCTGTCTTTCTGGATTGCCGAGGCTGGGGGAATGCAAAACCGTTTGCGGAAAAATACCCCGATGACTGGAAAAGTATTCCTCAGGACGAACTCAAAAAGCGCATGGATGAGGTTCCGAGGGACAAACCGGTGGTGCTTATCTGCAATACGGGTGTTCGTTCTTATGAGGCCCAGTTGAACCTGCGGCAGAAAGGTATTACCGATACCTATAACCTTCAGGGAGGGATGGCCACCGTTAAGAAGTGGGGTCTTGATATATAAGGAGGTACCGGCATATGGATTTCAGCACCATGCAAGAAGCGCTAAAGGGCTGTTTCCTGTTTCGAGGAATGGATCAGGGCCAGTTGGGCCTTCTGGCTATGAATGCCGAAGCGAAAGAGTTTTCAGCAGATGATATTGTTTATCGACAGGGAGATGATGCGGACGGTTCCTTTGCCCTGATTGTTTCAGGGAAATTGGAGGCGAGTACCCAGCAGGGCTTTGTGTTGAAAACCCTCAACGCCGGTGAAATTATCGGTGAAGTGGGTACCATCAGCCAACAGGGTAGACGCACGGTAACGTTAAAAGCGATTGAGCCGTCGAGTCTCCTTCAATGGAATATCCAGGAAATCGGTAATACGTCTCCGGTTCTGTTGAAAAAGCTCAAAGATCTGGCGTGGCGGCGGATCAAAGACTTCAACGAATAAGAAAGGGTGCAGGGTGCAGTTGTCAGGGTGCACCCCTTGGGCGGTTTATGAAAATGCGATCTTGCAATGCATTTGATGCTCTGCTATTCTGTTTCTAAATGTATAAAACCGTTTGATTTCATGAGCGGAAAGGAGGTGAGATTGATACGATTTTAGATTTTCTTTGGTCAAAACCTTTAAAATGAAAAGGAGGGTTACGATGGCTGGAAGTACATACAAAATTATTGAACTGGTGGGTACCAGTGACCAATCTTGGGAAGATGCTGCAAACACCGCAATCGCGACGGCAGGCGAAAGCCTCAAGGATCTGAGGGTAGCGGAAGTGACCAAGCTGGATGTAACCATCGAAAATGGAAAGGTGACCTCATTTAGAACGCGTTTAAGTGTCTCGTTTAAATACGCTAAATAGATAAAATTGATACACAAGACCCCCTGCTAGTCCCGTTTTTACTGAGAATGATCTGAGGAGTATCGTTGAATATGCCCAGAAAGAGACTCACCGTACTTGATCAAATTGCGGCTTCGGATGTGGTTCGAAAAAAGATTATAGAAGCCGCAAGCGCTCTTTATGCCAAAAAGGGCTTCGGAGCTACTTCGATCCAGGAAATTTCCGAAACTGCGAATGTTTCTCTGCCCGTTACCTACCACTATGTCAAAGAGAAATCCGAGATTATGCGGCTCATTATGGAAGATGTGCTGAACATTTTCCAGGAGAGTCTGACCAGGGAAATCAAGGATATCGGGGACCCTGTGGAAAAACTGGCCATTGCAGTTGTCCTTTATCTCAGGGTGCTGGATCGACATCGCGAAAAGGTGCTGTTGCTTTATCAGAAATCCAGTTCACTGGACAGAAATTCAAAAACGCAGATTATGGCACTGGAAGTCAAAGTCAGTGAGATTTTTTCAAATATCATTAATGAAGGGATTGCGCAGGGGGTCTTTAAAGCCGTCGATGTTGATCTGATGGCTTACAATATCTTGATGTTATCGCAGATGTGGATACTGAAGCGCTGGCACTTTAAAAACCGGTTGACATTGGACAAATATATTGACAAACAGCTGGTGACCATTATGGATGCGCTCGGGGTAAAATCTTAATGCGGTTCACGGGTTTCGGTTAATGTATTGTTGTCTTTCTTTAGAATCAGCAACCGTCTTTCTGATTTTTTGCCCTTGAGGGTATAAGACTTCAAGGAATCAATCAAGAGATTCTTCTCCTTCAAAAGCGGTTCACATTCCTTAAGAATTTCCTCGAATCGGTTTCCCAGAAAAGCGACCATCATACCGCCTGGCGCCAGGTAGGGCGTACAACACCCGATGAGTTTCGGCAAGGGCGCCATGGCCCTGGATGTAATGATGTCAACCCCTTGAAAGGGAAGGGGCCTGGAAGGTTTTTCAATCCGTTCCCGGATGACCTCAGTCCGTTTTAACCCACACAGCCGGATGATCTGCTTTAAAAAGCTCCCTTTTTTGAAATTGGGCTCCATGAAGAAAAATCTGATACCCGGGCGGCAGATCGCCAGTGGAACGGCTGGAAATCCCGCGCCTGATCCCACATCGAGGCATGTTCCGGTGTTTGGAAGGTATGCAAGCGGCAGAAGGGAATCGGACACCAACTCATCGAAAATGCGTTGGGTCGATGACAAACCCGTGAGGTTCATACGTCTGTTCCAGGCCGTCAGCTCTTTTATGAAAACGCAAAGCAGGCGCTTTTGTTCCGGTGAAAGGCTGATTTCAATTCCACTGAAAAATGGGTCCGTTTCATTCATTTTTTCCAAGAAAACCTTTGCGGTTTGGCGTCTTTGCGTGAGAAGTTAAATGACAACTCTTCGCTTGATGATAGCCACCGCTTCCTCCGGTGAATCAACAACGCGGAGAAGTTCAAGATCCGATTCCGCAATGGTCTTTTCTTTGAGCAACACCGTTTTGATCCAGTCCAGCAATCCTCCCCAGTAGTCCGAGCCCACCAGGATAACGGGAAAATGCCGGATCCTCTTGGTCTGGATGAGGGTTAACGATTCAAAAAGTTCATCCAAGGTGCCAAATCCTCCCGGCATGATGATATAGGCGACGGCATATTTGACAAACATGACTTTTCGAATGAAAAAGTACTTGAAACTCAGCCGAACGTTGGCGTATTTGTTGGGTTGCTGTTCGTTGGGAAGCTCGATATGAAGGCCTACCGACTTTCCTTTTGCCTTGGCGGCGCCCAGATTGGCGGCTTCCATGACGCCGGGGCCTCCGCCTGAAATCACATTAAACCCGCCTTCTACCAGAAGGCGCGCAGCCGTAACGGTGTTTTTGTATACCTCACTTTCAGGCTCAATCTGTGAAGAGCCGAAAATGCTGACCGCCGGGTAGGCGTCAGGCATCTCTTCAAAACCCCTTACGAATTCAGATATAATCTGAAACATCCGCCAGGAATCCTTCAAGTTTAAGTCATCAACGACATATTGATTGTCCATAATGAAAATTGTCCCTTCCTTTCAGTTAAATCCAGAAAAAACCATTGCTTTTTGTCATCGCATATTCTAGCTTTTATGGTAACTTCGACTGAGTAGCTCAGAATCATAGGGTGACGGCGGGGTTGTGTCAAGTGTTGATGGCATTACGGTTAACCTCTGGCCTCCTCGCTGGAGCGTGGGAACCAGGTGGGAAATTCTAAGAATTGGGTTGAAAAAAATTAAGGAGGTCGGATATTGGAACGAGTTGCGCGCGTTACCGAGATCATCGGCGCCTCTCGCGTGAGTTTCGATGAGGCAATCAAAACCGGTTTTGAAAGGGCCACAAAAACATTGAGAGGCATTACCGGTCTTCGGGTTCTCGAACAAAGGGTCGCGGTAGAGGATGACACCATCCGTGAATACCGTGTCAGGATGGAAGTTATCTTTGTTCTTGAAACGTAAATGAAGGATCCAGAGGAAACGATTATGGAAGAAGAGAATCGTCAGGAAAAAATTCGGGATCCTGAACAGGATTTCTTGACGGATATCAGTAGCCGGTTCGGCGGTAAAGACCAGGAACAGGATTTCCTGGACAGCATCAGCCCCTCTGCTCCGAAGGAAGATATTCAAATCAATGTGGGGGAACGGGTAAGACAGGTGCGGGAAGATCGGGATTTGACGCTGCCGGATATTTCTCAAAGGACAGGTCTGGATGTGGCGTTCCTGGAACAGATCGAAAACGGCAATGTGGCGCCACCCCTGGGAACTGTCATTAAACTTGCCAAGGCGTTGGACCTCAAAATGGGCTATTTCATATCGGGTGAAGAGGACATGCCGTTTACTATTGTGCGGAAAAGCGACCGTAAAGTGGTTTCGCGCTACAGTTCCAGCAAGGGTAAGTATTATGGGTACGGGTACGAATCTCTGGCACCCCATAAAAAGGACCGACACATGGAACCCTTTCTCATTTCCCTTGAACCTTCCGAGTCCGATGAAGAACGGTCCGCTCACGATGGGCAGGAATTTATCCATGTTCTGGAAGGTGCCATGGAAGTCAGGCTTGGTGAGGAGGTTCACGTGCTTGAGCCGGGGGATTCCATCTATTATGATTCAACGGTTCCCCATCTGGTCAAGAATCACGGCAGCGGGCCGGCACGGATTCTGGCCGTTCTCTATTCGGAAGGGTAATTTGCGAATGATTGCATTTGATTTGGAATGTTCCCAGGGGCATATTTTTGAAGGCTGGTTCGACAGCCTTCAGTCTTTTGAGGAACAGAACTTGGAAGGTCTTGTAAGATGTCCTTACTGTGATGACGCGGATGTCAGAAAGGTGCTTTCCCCTGTGGCGGTGCGAACATCCCAACCGCGGGAATTGAATCACCCCGCAGCCATCAATTACCAACGATTAGCAAAAGAAGTCGTTGAATATATTAAGAATAACTCGGAGGATGTAGGGACCCGATTCGCCGCTGAGGCACTGAAAATCCACTACGGCGCCGCAGAAAAAAGAAGTATCCGTGGTTCCGCAACGGAAGAAGAGGAAAAGACCCTCAAAAAAGAGGGCGTGGGTTTTTTAAAGGTCCCCATGCCGGTATCAGACCCTGAAAAAGGTAATTGATGGTTTCGAGGAGACAGATGTTATGGGCAAGATAAAAAAAGCGATCATCAGCGTTACCGACAAAACGGGGATTGTGGACTTGGCACAATCTTTGGCCGGTTTCCGGATAGAAATTTTGTCAACAGGGGGAACGGCAAGAGTTTTGCGCGAAGGAGGGGTCTCCGTGACGGATATTTCTGCCTATACCGGTTTTCCGGAGATGATGGATGGTCGCGTCAAGACCCTCCATCCCAAGGTACATGGAGGACTTCTGGGGTTGCGGGATAACCCGGATCATGTGAAGGTGATGGAAGAGCACGGAATTGAAAACATCGACATGGTGGTGGTAAACCTATACCAATTTGAAAAAACCGTATCCAAAGAAGGGGTAACGTTGGAAGAGGCCATCGAGAACATTGATATCGGCGGCCCTTCCATGTTGCGATCCGCCGCCAAAAATTTCAAGGATGTGACGGTCATCGTGGATCCGGAAGACTATGCGTGGGTTTTAAAAGAGATGGAGGCGTCTGGCGGGGAGACCCTGCTTTCGACACGCTTTCGATTGGCCGAAAAAGTATTTCGCCTGACCCATGAATACGATGGCGCCATAAGCCGATATTTGGCGGAACAGGAATTGTGAGAGCCTTACCGTTCTTTAGGGGCCGCCTCTTTTTTTCTCTTTTCTTTTTCATGACACGGCATGTTCTTATGAACATGCCGGTTTTTTTTGCTGCAATGGATGGCCTGAAATACCCGGCAACTCCCCGATCCATCCAGTGCTTCTTTTAGAGGCCAGGTGGCGTATCGGCAGTTTAGATCACAGAATTCCATTGTGTTCCCTTTTCATAAATGACCGGTTTAATCAGGTGTAAACCGCTTTGATGTTTCGTTGGATCCGTTCCAGCCCGGGGCGGGCGAAAGCCGTTTGTCCAAACCGTGTCTTAAATTCCCCCTCGTTCATTTTCAAAAATTCCGAAATATCGGGAAGGGAAGGCGACATAACCTTTTCAACCGGATTGTGAGGGCATGCTTCCTGACACACATCGCAACCTAAAAAACACCGGCCCATCCGTTTGCCTGTTTCGAGGTCGAGTTGCCCCTCATGTTCGATGGTGAAGTAAGAAAGGCATCTGGCGGCATTCAGGCGCCTGGGACCCTCCAGCGCCCCAGTGGGGCAGGCTTCCAGGCAGCGCACGCAGTTTCCGCACATATCCTCCATGAGTTCCGTGTCTCCAACAGGCAGTGGGGCGGTGGTCAGGATTTCAGTGAGGAAAACATATGATCCGTGGCCGGGCACAATGAGCATGTTGTTCTTTCCCAAAAAGCCGATTCCGGACCGATACGCGAAACTCCTTTCAAGGATTGGGGCTGAATCGACACAGACCCTTGTTTTTGAATCCGGATATGTGTCCTTGAGGGTTAAGGCAAGACGTTTGGCTTTTTTTCGAATGCGGTTGTGATAATCGTTCTTTCGAGGTTCGCTGTACCGGGCTACGGAAAAACCATCAGGCGTGCAAGGCTTTGCGGAAACATAGGGATAGGCAAGACTAATGACGGTTCGGCAGTTTGAAAGGAGTTTTCCCGGATCTTCTCTCAAATCCCCATGTCTTTTAATCCATGACATCTGACCGAATTTTTCCGCTTCAATCCAATTGCAGAACGTATCAAAAAACATGGGTTTTTCGGACCGGGAAAAGCCCACTGCAATAAAGCCCAGACTTTTGGCTTGTTCAACCAGGTGCTTCTTCATTGGAGAGAAAATGGGGTAAGACTTTCATAGCCATCGTCCGTAACCAGTATAGTCTGCTCAAACTGTGCGCTCAGATCGCCATCCAGTGTCACCGCGGTCCAACCGTCATCGAGAACCTTTAATTCTTTTTTGCCAAGGTTGATCATGGGTTCGATGGTGAACACCATTCCGGGAATCAGCTTGATCCCTTCTCCCGAACGCCCGTGATGGGGTACCTGGGGCGGTTCATGAAAGTCAAAACCGACACCGTGGCCCACAAATTCCCTGACTACCGAACAGCCTTCCTTTTCCGCAAAGGATTGAATGGCGAAGCCGATATCGCCGATTCGATTCCCGGGGTGAACCATCTCCAAGCCCCTTCTGAGGCACTCCCGGGCAACAGCCACTATTTTTTTGGCCTTTGCCCCCGGATCCCCCACAAAAAATGTCTTATTGACATCCGCATAATACCCGTCCAGGATGGGGGTGACGTCCACATTGACAATATCGCCGTTGTTCAAAATCCTGTCGCCGGGGATGCCGTGGCAGATAACTTCGTTTACGGAGACGCAAACGCTTTTTGGAAACCCACGGTAACCGAGCGGCGCCGGTGTGGCGCCGTTTTTAATGGTGAAGTCGTGAACAAGGGCGTTGATGTCATCGGTTTTCATCCCGACCCGAATTGCGCTTTCCACCATGTCGAGGGTTTCCAAGGCAATACGCCCCGCCTTTTTGATGCCTTCAATATCTGCTGTTTCTTTAACGCGAATGCCATGTTTCTGAAGATACAAATTCTTATTATTGTTTTTTGGAGAGGAACCCGTTTTGTTGATACAGCATCTTTTATACTTCAGCCCGCTTCCGCAGGGGCAGGGATCGTTACGGCGCACTTTGGCGCGTTTGTTTTTCATCAGGATCTTTCAACCTCTGGTCAGGATTTCTAATTTTGTCAGATTCAAGCGTGGATTCAATTTGTTATCCCTTGAATCGTGTGCCATGGAGTGCTATAAGGGCTGCACTATAGCAGGGCACGGTTTAGAGGTCAACGGCCTCAAATTCCGCTCTTCGAATGTTTAAAGATGTCAGAGGCTAAACAAATATGGGGAATATGGCAACACTTAAAGAGAAAACCGCATTGATCCTGGGGGTTTCCGGTCAGGACGGGTCCTATCTGGCAAAGTTCCTGTTGGCAAAAGGTTACCGGGTGGTCGGTGCGTCAAGGGATGCTCAAATGTCCTCCTTTTCCAACCTGAAACGCCTTGGAATTTATGACCGGGTAGAGCTGGAATCGGTATCCCTGAACGATTTTAGAAGTGTGTTGCAGGTTTTAAATAAAGTGCAGCCGGGAGAAGTCTATAATCTTGCCGGCCAGACGTCCGTGGGGCTTTCTTTTGATCAGCCCGTTGAGTCCTTTGAAAGCATCAGCATCGGCACGCTGAATCTCCTGGAGGCCATTCGGTTTTTAAGTATCCCCATCCGTATCTATAATGCGGGATCCAGTGAGTGCTTCGGCAACACGGAAGGCCTCTCCGCCAATGAGGAGACGCCCTTTCGCCCCAGAAGCCCTTATGCGGTTGCCAAAGCGGCCGCCTTCTGGCATATGGCCAACTACCGGGAAGCCTATGGGCTGTTCGCCTGCTCGGGGCTTTTGTTTAACCACGAGTCTCCATTGAGACCCGAACGCTTTGTGACCCGTAAAATTGTTAATGCGGCCTGTCGTATCGCCAAAGGAAGCGGCGAAATTCTGGAATTGGGAAATATTGAAGTTGAGCGCGATTGGGGGTGGGCTCCCGAATACATTGAGGCCATGTGGTCCATGCTTCAGCAGGAAGACCCTGAGGACTTTGTGATCGCCACCGGAGAAACCAACAAACTGGCGGATTTTGTTCTTGAGGCTTTCCATGCAGTCGATTTGAGCTGGCGGGACCACGTGAAAACCAGCGCGACCCTGTTTCGGCCGACGGACATTTTGACGGCCAAAGCGGACCCGGGAAAAGCGCGGCGAAAGTTGGGCTGGAATGCCCGATTTAGAATGAAAGACGTGGCGCAAATGATGGTGGAAGAAGAAATGAAAGCGTTTGAAAACTGACCATAAATGATGAGGGTAAATATATGAAGAGAGCTCTGATTACCGGTATTACCGGACAGGATGGCGCTTATCTGGCCGAACTGTTGTTAAAGAAAGGCTATGAGGTCCACGGTATTAAGCGAAGGGCTTCTCTGTTTAATACGGACCGCATTGATCACCTTTACCAGGATCCCCATGAATCCGACAGGCGTTTCGTGCTTCACTACGGAGATCTGACGGATTCCACCAATCTCATCCGCATTGTTCAGCACGTTCAACCGGATGAAATTTACAACCTTGCGGCCCAAAGCCATGTTCAGGTATCTTTTGAAACCCCTGAATATACCGCCAATGCGGACGCGCTTGGAACGCTCCGTCTTCTCGAGGCCATTCGAATATTGGGGCTTGAAAAGAAAACGAAATTCTATCAGGCATCCACCTCAGAGCTATACGGGCTGGTTCAGGAAACCCCGCAAACCGAGAAGACCCCCTTCTATCCGCGCTCTCCCTATGCGGCCGCAAAGCTTTATGCGTACTGGATTACCGTGAATTACCGGGAGGCTTACGGTATTTTCGGCTGTAACGGCATCCTGTTCAATCACGAATCCCCCATACGGGGAGAGACCTTTGTAACCCGAAAAATCACCCGGGGGATGGCACGGATTAAGCTGGGATTTCAGGATTCTCTTTATCTGGGGAATCTGGACGGAAAGCGTGATTGGGGGCATGCGCGGGACTACGTGGAACTCATGTATCTGATGCTTCAGCAGGAGCAGCCGAAGGATTATGTAATTGCCACGGGCCGGCAGAACTCGGTCAGGGATTTTGTCAATGTGGCGGGAAGGGAGGTTGGCCTCGACATCCGCTGGGAAGGGACGGGCGTTGACGAAAAAGGGTATGATCGAAATACGGGAAAATGTATCGTATCCGTTGATAAACGGTATTATCGCCCGACGGAGGTGGATTCTCTTTTGGGAGATGCCAGTCTTGCCAGGGAAGCGCTGGGTTGGGAGCCCAAAACCTCATTTGAAGAGATGGTAGCGGAGATGGTGGCCCAAGACCTCAAAGAAGCGAGCCGGGATTTGCTTTGCAGTAAAGAAGGGTTTTCTGTTAAGAATTATTTTGAATGAAAAATTCATTGACAGAAAAGAGAGTTGCTGATATTAATATTTGTTTAAATTTTAGAGCGGCTCCTTGTCCCTCAATTGTGGGGGACCAATTAAACCCTCTAAATATAAAGGCCTTTGGAGAGTGCTCAATTTCGAAGGCCTTTAAAGGGAAATGGCCGAAAGGAGAGAACACCAATGCGATATTATGAAACCCTTTATATCATCAACCCGAATTTGGCGGATGAGGACTATCGTGCCGTTGTTGCCAAGTTTACCGACACCGTGGAGAAAAACCAAGGAGTTGTCATAAAGGTGGATGAGTGGGGGAAAAAAACGTTAGCCTACGACGTCAAAAAATTTGACAAAGGTTTTTATGTGCTTCTTCAATATTGCGGAGAAGCGGGTTTGACGGCGGAACTCAAAAGAGAGATGGGCCTTGACGACAGGATTCTGAAATACCAGACCATCAAATTGAGTGACAACGCCGATCTTGAAAAACTGAAGCCGGAACCCGATCCAAGCGAAGCTGAATCTGTTGAGACAGTCCAGGTTGAAACAGTCGAAGAGGCGGCAAATTCAGGGGAAACAGACGAGGAAGGTGAGGGTGAAAAAGATGGCTTATAATCGATCCTTTAACAAAGACGGCGGCGCAGACCGAAACAAAGGCAGGTTCCGAAAGACTTACCACCGACGAAAAGTGTGCAAGTTCTGTGCGGACAGCAGCCTTGCCATTGATTATAAAGACGTGAAAATTCTCAGGTATTTCACCACTGAACGGGGTAAAATTACACCGCGCAGAATTTCCGGGAATTGTGCCAAGCACCAGCGCATGCTGACGGTGGCGATTAAGCGAGCCAGAAATATTGCGCTTTTGCCCTACACTACGTCTATCGTCAGATAATCCCAAATTCCTAAAATAAGCGCTCCGAAGTTTCTTCGGAGTGCTTGAGGCTTTTTGCCATCCCTGAAATCCGATGAAAACGACAGATGTGCTAGGGTGTGTGGGAGGGGCGGCATTCCTTCTTCTTGCCTCAGCCTGGATTCCTTTTATAGGCCCTTTTTTCAGCCTTCTGACACCATTGCCGTTTCTCTGTTACACAACCAGCCTCGGCTTCCGCGAGGGGATAAAGCTTTCAGCGGTAGCCGTTTGTTCCATCGGACTGCTTGCCAACTTCATGGGGCAACCGCAGGTCATTATTTTTGTTATTGAGTTCAGCATTATCGGCATGGGTCTATCGGAGCTTTTCAGACGGGAATTGACACTGGGGCAGACATTGTTGCTGGCAATTGTTTTTATGTTGCTGCTCGGTTTTGGATTGCTTTTTTTCATCGGTCTCTCAAAGAATCTGGGTCCCGTGGAGATGATTCTGGCCTATATGGCGGAACATGTTAATGCCGCCATCGGGGTCTATAAAGATGTGAATGTGGAAGGGACGGATGTGCAGGCATTAGAAACCTATGCCAAGGCTTTTATGCTGGTCATTTCCAGAATTTACCCGTCCCTCATGATTATCGGCACAGGCTTTGCGCTTTGGTTGAATGTTGTCATTGCCAAACCGCTTTTCAGGTTGTGGAACCTCAAATATCCCTCATTTGAGCCAATGGATCGCTGGCAGTCTCCTGAATGGCTGGTCTGGGGTGTCATTATTTCCGGTTTTGCGCTTTTTTTGTCATCAGGGAGTATCGAATTTCTGGCCATAAACGCCCTGATTGTTATTTTGGCCATCTATATTTTTCATGGGCTATCCATCGTTTTGTTTTTCTTGAATAAGTATAAGGTTCCCACTTGGATCAGGGTCGGTGCGTATGTTTTGATCATGATTCAGCAGCTCTTTTTTGTGGTGCTGATACTTGCCGGTTTGTTTGACCAGTGGGCTGATTTCAGGAGAATTCATCGAAGGGCTGATAGCTGAAGCAGGTGACGGAGGACAAACAAAATGGATGTAATTTTAAGACAGAATGTGGATGAACTGGGCCTTGAAGGCGACGTTGTCAGTGTGGCCAAGGGTTACGCACGAAATTACCTTATCCCACAGTCCATGGCCTTGGAAGCCACGGAACACAATCGGAAAGCCCTTGAACTGCAGCGGAAGAAAATTGAGTTGAGACGGGTGAGGGTCAAGGAGGAAGCGGAAAAGGTCAAAGCGTCAATGGAAGAGGTTGTGCTGACTTTCACCCAGAAGGCCGGTGAAGAGGGAAAACTCTATGGCTCCGTGACGTCCATGGATCTCGCTTCACAGCTCAAAGACCGGGGCATTGATATTGATAGAAGGAAGATCGTACTGGAAAAACCCATAAAGGAATTGGGTGAATTTCAGGCCGAGATTAAAATTTATCCTGAGGTCAGCGCGAACATCAAAGTCGTTGTAAAAGCGGAAGAGGAAGCTCCGAAAGAATAAGGTATGTCATTCATGCCTGGAAACAAAGATCGAACCGCCCGTTCTTCCCCGAAAGTTCCGCCTCACAATATGGAGGCGGAGCAGGCCGTTTTGGGAGGGATCCTGTTAAACAATGATGCCATGAACCAGCTCATGGACATCCTTTCTTCCGACGATTTCTACCGAGAGGCCCACGGAAGTATTTTTGACGGGATGGTCCATCTGTATAACGAGAGTGAGCCCATTGATGTCATAACACTTTCTGAAGCGCTTTCGAGAAAGAATCAGTTGGAAAGGGTGGGCGGCGTCGATTATCTGGCCGTTCTGGTTCAGTCCGTTTCCACTTCAGCGGGAATTGTCTATCATGCGGAAATTATCAGGCACGCTTCGGTTCGGAGACGCCTGATTTCAGAGTGCTCGAACATTTCCGAATTATGTTTTCAGGAGCAGGATGACACCGACGACCTTCTTGAAAAAGCCGAGCAGACGATTTTCAATATCGCCGAATCCCAGATCAAGGACGGCTTCCAGAGTCTGAATCACGTCATCAAAGGCAGTATGGAGAGGGTGGTGAAAGCCGGAGAATCCAAAGGATTCCTGACCGGCATCACCTCCGGATTTGACCATTTCGATCGCTTGACAGCAGGCCTTCAGCCGTCGGACCTGATTATTGTGGCCGGCAGGCCGAGTATGGGGAAAACGGCACTGGCCCTGAATATGGGATACAATGCGGCCAAAAACACAAAGAAGGGGGTCGCTGTATTTTCCCTTGAGATGTCCAGGCAACAGCTGGGAATCCGTTTGCTGGGATTTGAATCGAGGATTGATGCCACCCGGTTAAGAACCGGAAGGCTCAAAAAACACGAATGGCAGGAATTGATCGATTCCGCGGACCGTCTTTCGGAAATTCCTATTTTCATCGATGACAGTTCGGCTATCAGTGTCCTGGAAATGAAGGCCAAATGCCGAAGGCTTAAGAAAAAAGGCGAACTGGGTCTTGTGATTGTAGATTATATGCAGTTGATTCAGGGCCGACGATCAGCCGAATCGCGGCAGTTGGAAATGTCGGAAATCTCAAGAGGGCTCAAAGGGCTGGCCAAGGATCTCGACATTCCGGTGATGGCCCTGTCCCAGCTCAATCGAAAAGTGGAGGACAGGCCGAATAAGCGGCCCCAACTGGCGGATTTAAGAGAAAGCGGTGCCATTGAGCAGGATGCTGATGTGATTGTATTTATCTATCGGGACGAGTTTTACAACCCGCAGTCGGAAGAGAGCCAGAATATTGCGGAAATCATCATCGGAAAGCAGCGAAACGGTCCCATCGGTTCGGTGAAATTGACCTTCCTGAAAGAGTTGACCCGGTTCGAAAACTTCATTCAGGAAGACGTTCCCATGTAAAAAAACAGTTGTCAGTTTCCAGTTCACGGTTCTTTAACCGGAAACTGGAAACCTTTTTTTTAAGCGCTTTTCCACCCGGCTGAGCGGATTTTTCGGTTCCCCTTTCCCACCAACAACAGACACTCACACCCCGGCAGTGAATTCACAAATCGAATGCCTTTCTCCGGCTGCATGACAAATACAGCCGTGGATAGAGCATCCGCATCCATGGCTGTTTTGGCCAGGATGGACACGCTGTTGCTGGCATTGGGGGAAAACCCGTTACGTGGGTTCACAATATGGTGGAACATCTTTTCACGGTCGAAATAGACTTCATAATTTCCGGATGTGGCGATGGCGCCGTTCGTCATTTTGATTTTATCCGGATAGTGCTGCCCCTTAGAAGGGTCTTGTACTGCGATGGTCCAGGGCTTACCATCCTGCCGATGACCCGCGGTTCGAATATCACCGCCGGCGTTGATTAAAAAATTTTCGATGCCAAGTCCGGAAAGCGCATCCGACGCCTTATCGACGATATATCCCTTGGCAATACCGTCCAGGGTAATGCCCATGCCCGGCCGTTTAAATAAAATACTATTTCCCTTAAGTTGAATGCGGGATGCATCCACCAGTTTCAGGGCTTCAGCCATCTCCTTTTCACTGGGAGGAGAGGGCCTTTTTCCGGAAAAGCCATTCTTGAACAGATCCACCACCGGTTTCACTGAAATGTCAAAAGCACCGTTGCTGATTTTGTAGTGGGCCAGTGCCCGCCCTACCACATTGGCCATGTCCGGGGGAACGTCTGCCAGATGACCTTCCCGGTTTAACTGCGCAATGGCCGTGCTTTGATCAAAACGGCTCATTTCCCGGGTCAATCGATCCATTTCCTCGAAGGCCCCGCCCATTGCCTCCTGTGCCCGATCCCGTGATGTGTGCAGAAGTGTCATGGATACGAAGGTTCCCATGGCAACCCGGGTTTCGGAAACCTTGTACAATTTACGGTCAAACTTGACAGCTTGGGCAGAAGCGGGAATTGCTACGGCCGCGGTAAGGCCGAGTCCGAGCATACCGGAAAGCTTTAAGAAATTTCTTCGGTCAATGCCGTCTGAAAGTTGTCGCATATTTTTTTCCATTGTTCTTTCCTCCGTTTGGTTCCTCGCCGCCAATGGTCCGGCCGTTTGCATAATTCTTTTATGTATTTAATATTTCGATGGCCAGTGCAATATCCCGTTCTATTTGCGCAACCAGATCTTCAAGGGATGCAAAGGTCTTTTCATCTCTAAGCCGTTCAATGAACTTGATGTGAATCTTTTTCCCCAGCAGGTCTTCCTGAAAATTAAGGATGTGGGTTTCAACTGAAAAAGCCCCGTCCCCGAACGTCGGATTGTAACCGATGTTGGTCAATCCGTCGTGTATTTGATCCGCCACGAGGACCTTTACCACATAAACACCCCTTTTGGGAACCAATTCGTCAATTAAAGCAAGATTTGCCGTGGGATATCCCAGAAGTCTGCCACCCCTGTTCTTCCCCTTGATTACGGTTCCCTCGACCTGATAATCGCGCCCCAGTAGCCTTTTTGCCTCGTGGAGCTTTCCCTCCTGTACCAGGTTGCGTATGGATGTGCTTGAAACCAGTATGTTTTCAACATAGACCGGCGGGACCACGTGAACCTTGAAATCAAGCGCTTTGCCCATGCTTTCGAGCAGTTCGATATTCCCTTCACGCCCGGCGCCGAAGGTGTAGTCGTATCCGACCACAATTTCCTTGATCCCGATTTTGTCCACTAGTATGTCCTGAACAAAACTGCGAGCGGAGATTGAAGCAAATTGCTTAGTGAAAGGGATGCAAAAAACGACATCCATGCCGGCGTCCGCAATCAAGTCCAGCTTTTGCTCGGTCAAGGTGATGAGGGGGGGGCCGTTGCCCGGCTTCATGACTTTGATGGGGTGTGGGTCAAAGGTCATGACCACCGACTGGCCGTTAATGGCGGCTGCCCTTTTCTTGGCCAGATCGAAAAGACTTAAGTGCCCCTTGTGGACGCCATCAAAATTTCCAATGGTCAACACAGGGTTTCGAAGTGTTGGATCAATCTGTTCTAGGTTTGAAATGACAGGCATTCTTTATTTAATAATCTCCAGAGAAATACGCGTACTCAAAAAATCGTTTGCTTTGAGTCATCAAGCAATAAAATGAGTTGACAAATATAACCCAAAAGTATACTTTTCTCCTCACGAAATATCAACTTTATTTTCGCGCCGAAGTGGCGGAACTGGTAGACGCGCTAGGTTCAGGGTCTAGTGGGCGAACGCCTGTGCGAGTTCGAGTCTCGCCTTCGGCACCATTTGTTAGAAACAGCCGCGATCTTAACGGATTGCGGCTTTTCTTTTTTTGTGTCCACATTTGAACATCCTTCAATCCAGCTGATTTCACGTTTCGCCGGAGGCCTCTCCTGGTGTGATATCCCTTACTTCGGTGGTTGACAAAAGACTGCAACCAATATAGTAAAGGGCGACCACGCGTTAGTCGTTTTCTTCTGTTCCCTAAAATTCAACACATCCGATCAACCGGCAGAGGAATTTATGAATCCTTTATTTCTTTCCATATTGATAATCGCTTCCGGGGGAATTTTAGCCCTTATACTCTGGCGTCGATTTGCGGTGATGAAAACAATCGGCGTTCTTGCGATCAGTGCCGGATGCGTTCTCGGATTGACCGATGCCTTGTCAAAACTTTTTAATCCCGGTGAGTATTCATTTTCCATTCACTACCTGAACGTATTGTCCCTGTCATTTAAAATTGACGGTCTGGCGGCTTTTTTTCTGGTTGCCATTTTTTTTGTTTCACTGCTGGCCGCCATCTACAGCTTTCATTACATGGACAAACCGGATAGGGCGCTCCGAACTGCCGTCAACTACCTGTTTTTCAGCCTGTTGATTGCGTCCATGGCGTTGGTTGTGACCGCGGAAAATATGATCGCATTTCTGTTTTCTTGGGAAATCATGTCCCTTTCATCCTTCTTTTTGGTCATATACGATCATCAATCGCCGGAAAACCGAAAAGCGGGGTACCTCTATTTTGTATTTTCCCACGTGGGAGCCATGTTTATCTTTGCGGCGTTCGGTGTCATGTACGGATATACCGGCAACTTTGCATTTACAGCCGCTTTGCCCGAAACGGCAAAGATCCTGGTTTTCATTCTCAGTTTTATCGGGTTTGGCTCAAAGGCCGGCGTGTTTCCCTTTCACGTCTGGCTGCCCTATGCACATCCGGCAGCGCCGAGTCATATCTCAGCCGTCATGTCCGGCGTCATGATCAAAACCGGCATTTACGGTATTGTGCGGATGTATTGGGTGCTTGATCTGCATACGCCCTTATTCGGTGAAATCGTCATGATTGCGGGAATGGTTTCCGGGATACTGGGCGTGGTCTATGCCCTGGGACAGCATGATTTAAAACGATTGCTGGCCTACCACAGCGTTGAAAATGTCGGGATCATTCTGATCGGTATCGGTATCGGCATGATCGGGATCTCTTCCGGTAATCCACTCATGACCGTCCTTGGATTCGCAGGCGGCCTGCTCCACGTGTTGAATCATGCGATTTTTAAATCTCTCCTTTTCATGGGGGCCGGTGCGTTGATCCGGAAAACAGGGACCCGTTCCATCGATGCACTGGGGGGGCTTTTGAAAAACATGAAAATTACCGGTATCACCTTCCTCATCGGTTCCTTGGCGATTTCCGGACTTCCCCCCTTTAACGGATTCGTGAGCGAGTTTTTGGTATATCTGGGTGGATTTCAGGGCGTGGCACTGGATAAAGCGGCCTTTACACTGAGTCTTTTGGCCATTGTCAGCCTGGCTGTTATCGGGGGGCTGGCCCTTGCCTGTTTTACAAAGGTGGTGGGTGTGGTTTTCCAAGGGGAACCCAGAAGCCCCGCAGCTGAGAATGTCAATGAAAAAGGGCCCGCAATGTTGGTTCCCATGCTGGTTTTGGCCGGTGCCTGTGTCGTTATCGGTGTATTCCCCAGAGCATTTGTACTTATGGCGTTAAAGGGTGTTTCGTCCTTGGGAATTGTGCCCGGTGGTGTTTCATTAGCACCCTTTGTGCAGCTGACGGGAAATATTACACTGGCTGTGGCGATTTTCTTTGCCCTCTTCCTTCTGATACTGTTTCTTCGTTGGGTTTTGTACCGGGGCAAGACCCTTGACCGATCCGGTACCTGGGGATGCGGTTTCACACAACCCACCGTCAAAATGCAGTATACGGGGTCCTCTTATGCGGCTTCCATCCTGGCATTTTTCAAGCCGGTTGCCCCCCTGCACGAAGATCACCCGGTCATAAGGGGCCGGTTTCCGGAAAAGACCTATTACCACAGCCATGTGAGTGACATTGCCGAGCTTCATATGGGAAATGCCATTGTACGGCCGGTAATGTGGTTGTTCGATCAACTGCGATGGATACAGCACGGTGATATTCACCTGTATATCGGTTATATTCTGCTGGCGATCGTGGTTTTGTTGTTTTTTGTCTAACTGTAACCGGTGAGAAGATCTTATGACAAAATCCATTGTTCTCTGGGCCCTCGCCATAATTTTGGCGCCGCTTTTTTCAGCGGTCATCCTCAAGGTTAAGGCTTTTTTCGGTGGCAGAAAAGGGTCCCCGCTTCTGATCAATTATTACACCCTGATCAAGCTTTTTAAAAAGGGATCGGTTTACAGCACCAGCACCACCTTTCTTTTCAAGCTGGGGCCCATGGTTTCCCTGTGTGTCTCGGTCGTTGTGCTGATGTTCCTGCCTATTGCGGGGCAACCGCCGCTCTTATCCTTTAACGGCGATATCATTTTTGTTTTATATCTGCTGGGGCTGGGGCGGTTTTTTACCATTGCGGCGGCCATGGACACGGCATCCCCCTTTGAAGGGATGGGTGCGGCCAGGGAGGCGTATTTCCCAATCATTTGCGAAGCCGCCATGTTCATGATCTTGATTCTGTTTTACATCCTCACCGGTAAACTGCAACTGGCCGCCTATTTTTCAGGCAGCCACCCCCTGGGACTCTGGCAGGCAGCAGGATCGCCGCTGCTGTTCGTGGTCATTTCATTTTTCATCATTCTCTTGACGGAAAATTCCAGGGTGCCGGTGGATGATCCAGCCACCCATCTTGAACTGACCATGATCCATGAAGTGATGGTACTGGATCACAGCGGACCCGATTTAGGATTCATCGAAATGGGGTCTTTTTGTAAATTGTTTTTCTATTCAACCATTGTGGCCAGCCTGATTTTTCCCTTTGAGCTGGGTCACCCCGCCTTGAACATGGTCATGTTTTTTGTGGCGCTTCTGTTCGTTTACATCGCTGTCGGTGTTATGGAATCGGTAATGGCCCGCTACAGAATGGACAGAGTTCCCAAATTTGTTCTGACTTCTTTCGCCCTGGCCTTTTTTGCGACCCTTATCACCCTGGAGTTTGTAAAATGAACCATCCGGTTGATATCCTATTGTCCCTTGTATTGCTCTCGTGTCTATTTTCATTTGGCTCAAGCCGTCTCCCGGGACTGATCAAAGTCCTGGCTTTTCAGGGGGTGGTGGCATCCATTGTGCCGCTCTTTGTGGACCAGAACATGACGGGAGGCGGAATCCTGTTTACCATCATTACCTTGACAATCCGTGGTATCGTGATCCCCTTGTGTATTTTTCTGGCTATTAAGAAAGTGGCGATTCACCGGGAGGTTGAGCCCATCATCGGGTACCATGCCTCCATGCTGGCCGGTCTTGTAATAATCGTCGGGGCAACATTTGTAGGCCGTTATTTCGATGTCCCGGCCAGTCGTGCCGGCGTACTGCTGCTCCCCACCGCCATCACGGTTCTGGCGACCGGAATGTTTCTGCTTATGGCCCGGAGAAACGCCATTGCCATGGTTCTGGGGTATATCATGATGGAAAACGGTATCTATCTGGTGGGATCAACCTTCTCCGCCCACGCCCGACACATCGTGGAATTCGGTATCCTTCTGGACGTCCTGGCCGGCGTCATGATCATGGCCATCATCCTTCAGAATATCAGACGAACCTTTGATGATGTGGACACGGCACTGCTCAGAACATTAAAGGAATAGGTGTTATTTCATGCTTGAATTGGTCTTTCTTATCCCTTTTTTTGCAGGCATCGTAACGTTCTTTCTTCCCCGGAACCCTGGGCGTTCGCTGCTGGTCGTCATTGGCGCCATACACCTGTTGTTGTCGGTTCTCATCTGGGTTCGTCGCCCGGTTTCCATGTTTCCGGAATATTTCGGGGTCTCACCTGAAGGTCTTTTGTCGTTATTGGTGATCTCTCTACTGTTTTTTTTGATTTCCATTTACACAACCGGTTACCTAAAGGCGTCCAATATTGAATCCGAACACATTTTTACCGGGTCCATGCTGCTCTTTTTGTCCACCATGACCCTGGTAACCCTCTCGGACCATATCATGGTGATGTGGATTGCCATCGAAGCGACGACCCTGGCCAGTGCGCCGCTTATTTATACCCACAGGACTTCCGCGTCTCTTGAGGCCACATGGAAATATGTCCTGATCTGTTCCGTGGGTATCGCCATGGCCTTGCTGGGTTCGGTACTGATTACTGTTTCCATGGACGTGGGAAAGGTGGATGGACCGGTTTCCTTTTCCGCTCTTACGGCTGTTGCCAAAAGCCTGGATCCCATGTGGCTCAAGGCCGGCTTTGTATTCATTTTGGTGGGTTATGGCACGAAAATGGGACTGGCGCCCATGCACACGTGGCTTCCCGATGCCCACAGCGAAGCGCCCAGCCCGGCATCCGCCCTTTTGTCCGGCGTTTTGCTGAACTGCGCTTACTTGGGGATTTTTAAAACCAACAACATCATGGTCGCCGGGGGTCTGGGTGATTTTTCCGGCGCTATCCTCATTGTCTTCGGCCTCATCTCCATTCTTGCGGCAGCCACCTTTATTCTAAAACAGACCGAGTACAAGCGAATGCTGGCCTATTCAAGTATCGAAAATATGGGGATTATCGCCTTTGGAACGGGTGTCGGGGGGCTGGCCGCCTATGGGGCCATCATCTGTCTGATCCATCACAGTCTGATCAAATCCTCCCTGTTTTTATCCTCTGGCAACATCCTGCTGGGCTACGGCAGTCGGCTGATTAAGGGAACCGGAAACCTGGTGAATCGCATGCCCAGGACTTTTGTGGCGTTTTTCGCAGGATTTGCGGGCATTTCCGGATTTCCACCCTTTGGTATTTTTATCGGAGAGTTGTTTATCATTGTGGGAACATTTCGTTCGGGTCACTATGTGGCCGTCGGCATATTTATCTTGAGCCTGTGCGTCATTATTGCCGGTTTTGCCAACCAGATCCTCAAGATTTCCTTTGATAATTCGAATGCGACGGTTCAATTGACTGAAAAGCCCTGTATGGTCTGGCCACAGTATACCTTGCTGTTGACTTCTCTGGTGTTGTGCCTGTGGGTCCCTGACTCCCTGTATCAGACCATTATCCATGCGGTGAACGTCGTCGGTGGAGGATTTTAATGAAGACCGATTTCTTGGAGATTGATAATGGTGAGGTCGTCAGCCGCGAACAGATTCCTCATCTTTCCTTTGATGCCTTCCATCAGGAAGCGTTGAATATTGTGGGAAACGGTGGCAAGGTGGTCCACTTTTTTGCGTATTCGGATGACGGTTCCATCAAACTGCTGACCGTGTTAAGGACCGACACGCTGCTGGTGGCAGGATGTGACGCTCCGGAGGTCTACCCGTCGTTGACGATTCAATGTGAACCCTTTCACATGTTTGAGCGGGAGATGGCTGAACAGTTCGGCATTCACCCGGAAGGCCATCCCTGGCTGAAAATGGTTCGTTACCACCCCAACTACCGGAATGTGCCGGATGTTTTTGGCAACAACTACCATGAAGACATCCCGGGAAATTACCCTTACTACGTCGTGGAAGGGGAAGAGGTCCACGAAGTGGCGGTGGGGCCGGTGCATGCCGGGGTCATTGAGCCGGGCCATTTCCGGTTTAACTGCATCGGGGAACGGGTCTTTAATCTGGAAATCCAATTGGGATATCAACACCGGGGGATTGAAAAACTTTTGACTGAGGTCGAGGCCAAGCGGCTGCCGGTGCTGGCCGAAAGTATCGCAGGGGATACCACGGTCGGACACAGCCTGTGCATGGCCCAGGCAATGGAGGCCTTTTCGTCTGCTAAACCGGATTCGGGTGCGCGAATGATTCGAACCATTGACTTGGAGTTGGAGCGTATTCAGAACCATGTGGGGGATCTGGGTGCGTTGAGCGGGGACGTGGCGTTTCTGCCGCCTGCGAACTATTGCGGCAGAATGCGAGGCGATTTTCTGAATATGGCATTGCTCCTCTGTGGAAACCGTTTCAGCAAAGGATTGATTCGACCGGGTGGTGTGCTTTTTTCCATGAAGGATGATGTCCGTAACACTTTGATAGAACGTATCCATGAGATTAAACCGCAGGTAAAACATGTCATTGATCTTCTTTTTTCCACATCCAGTGTCCGTTCCAGATTTGAAGGTTGCGGCGCTGTCAGCAACTCCGACGCTGAAAAACTGGGCCTGGTGGGCCCTGCCGGACGGGCTTGCGGAATCCCCTATGATGTGAGGCGCTGTTTTCCCACTGAAAATTACCGTAACCTTCACATTCCCGAAAATGCCGAGCCCACGGGTGATGTTTATGCCAGGGCAAAAGTGAGGGCGGACGAAATTCTGCAATCCATTGATCTCATTCAGTCCATGTTGAAGGATCCCGTTGAAACAAATTGTGTTGGTTCTGAAAGTATAACGCTACCCGCCTCATCCTTTGTGGTGACGCTCAATGAAGCCTGGCGAGGAGAGGTGTCGCACTGTGTTTTGACGGATGCACAAAGCAATATTCTCCGCTACAAGATCAAGGACCCCTCCTTCCACAACTGGAATGGATTGTCCATGTCTTTGCGGGATACGGGGATTTCCGATTTTCCCCTGAACAACAAGAGCTATAACCTGTCCTATTGCGGGTTCGACCTTTAAACTGAAATATCCGTCAAAGAGAAACCATAATGTTCAATACGCTGAAAAATAGATTTGAACAGGGCTACCGAACGACCCCATACCCGCTGGAAAAAATTGCCCTATGGGAGCGGTACCGGGGTATGCCTCAGATCAATAAAGACGCACCCGCGGACCTGGTTCGTCAGTGTGCCGAAGCGTGTCCCCAGGATGCCATTGATGTTGAAAACAGATTGATCGATATGGGTCGTTGTATCTTCTGCGGGACCTGTGAAAGGATTTCCAAAGGTCAATTTGTCTCTTTTTCCCAGGACTTTGAAATTTCTGTTGCTGAAAAAAAACATTTGCTGACAAACGGTACACTTCCATCTTTGGCCGAGCATTCAAAGCAGCATTTCAAGAAGCTTTTTGGAAGATCCCTGCAACTTCGTCAGGTGTCCGCTGCGGGTTGTAATTCCTGTGAAGCGGATCTAAACGTGCTGGCAACCCCTTTTTTCGATCTTGCCCGGTTTGGCATCAACTTTGTGGCATCACCCCGCCACTCCGATGGTATTGTGGTGACCGGACCCATTTCAAGGAACATGAAAACGGCGCTTTTGAAAACATACGAAGCGGTGCCCGATCCAAAAGTTGTGATTGCCGTGGGAAGTTGTACCCTGACGGGCGGTCCTTTCCGGGGGAGCCCTGAAATCACAGAAGGTCTGGAGAGCCTATTGCCGGTGGATCTGTTTATCCCGGGTTGTCCGCCCCATCCTCTGACCAACCTGCACGCACTACTGACCTATTTTAAATAGATCCCTCTAAGGCTGAATAAGGATTGTCGGATACAACCCCTCTTTATCTCCTTCGGGGTACGGCTGAAGGGTGTTGAAGGAAATTTTCTGGTTTCTCTGAGCATGTCCCCTGTTGGTCTTTCCATCGAAAAAGGCCCCGTTCTCTTTCAGGATATGATGAATTCTCTCTTTAAAGGCGGAAACAAACCCGGCCCCGCTCCCTTCAAATATCATTTTCCCTTTGGACAACATGATTTTCACTTTTGACAAGACATTAAGGGGTAAGCTGTTGACCTCAAGGTCGTTCTCGTCCTTCACAAGACCCCATACCAGATGGTCTGCCGGGACGGTCAGCGGTTTCCGGATATCCATAATGGTATGGGGCATGATGATGGTGTTTCGGCCTACGGTGAGCCGGGATTTTTGCCGACCCCTCAAAAAGGCGTTAAACCCCACGAACACGTTTTGATCCAAATCAGCTTCAATGATTTTAGCGCCATGAGCCGTGATGTCAAATCCTTCGAGTCGTGAGTTGATAATGTAGCACTGTTCCTGAACGTTGGCGCCTTTTCCGAGCCACGCATTTTCCAGGTATGCACGCTGGGCCACCATGACATTTTCACCGATATGGGTTTTGGGTTTGATCACCGAAAACCGGTTCAGAGAGCTGCTTTCAGGAACCGATGATGGTTGCTCGATATTGACCCTTTCAAAGATCTGCTCGAATTCTTTCTTATGGTTTTCCGCAAAATCCATGAACACCCCCCGAGGTGGGATGTTTTCAGCAAAATAAACATATTCGTTCAGAAGTTCGAGGGGATGCCGGTACAGGAAGTTGAATGCATCAGGGTTACCGACCCACACGGTTCCGGGGTCGATGTTCAGATGATTTACGCTGCCGGCCTGAATGTATGAAAAAGCACCGATCACGCAATCACGCATGGTGGTCAGGTCAATGGTTGAAAAGGGTCCAAGGAAAGATCCGTTGATGGGGGAGCCGTGGATATTGGCATAATGGGTCGATATGGTGTCCCTGATAAAAAATCTTTCCAAGGTTTCCGGATCGTGTGAAAAATTGTGAACCAGGGTTTTGATGAGAAGGCTTTCTTCAATTTCAATTTCCTCATCCGCATCAACAGGGATTTCAAGGTCCTTATATTGAAACAGATCGCCTTTTTCCTTGAGTTCATCCCCGCGGATGTCGCTTTTGTAAAGTAGTGAGTTCGTCACCCGGCATTTTCCCAGAAAATGGCTGCCGGACAAGTTGGCGTTTCTGAATTGAAAGCTGAGCGGGTGGTGGGGTGTAATCCCGTAAAATGCATAAAATTTCGTCATCTTATCTGCTGGAATAAGATTTCGAACAAAAGCATTCACATCGTAGTGATGCTCTCGAAGATTGACATTGACCCTCTGAACAATCCTGTCAAAGAGCCTTTCTAACGCTTCCATTCAGATCCTTTAGGAGTGCAAGATGCCTCTGAAATGATATTCGACAATGCCGGAATACCTCAAAATTTCCTCTTCTTTCATTCTTCGTGAAACCTCTTTCGACCCCGATGCTCACCCGTTCCGCAGATGTTTGGGGATTTCCTCATTGACACACAAGAGCAAATTCCGTATAGTCCGCGACTAAAAAAATGGAACTTCATAGTCATAAATCTATCAGGATTTTAAATTAAATCAACAGTTTTAATCCTATATCACTTACTTTTTATCCTAACATTGAAGACTTGGTCCTCCCTCGCTCCGAGCAGTCGCTCTACGCGCCGGAAGCCGGGCCAGGATGCTTTACGAATATTAGACGGGAGGTCTTCTGTGAGCGAATATCGTGTTAAGGAATTAATGGTGCCACTGTCGGAATATGCAACGGTTCCGGTTGGTTCAACCCTGTTTGATGCGGTCCTGGCTCTGGAAAAGGCCCAGGAGGAGTTCGACCACACCAAATATAAGCACCGAGGCGTTTTAATCCTGGATAAAGATAAGCGGGTAGTTGGCAAATTGGGTCAATTGGATGTATTGCAGGCCCTGGAGCCGAAAGATGAAAATCTGAGCGAAATCAGCCAGCTCAGCCAGTTCGGCTTCAGTGCCGGCTTTGTTCACAAACTGCGCAAGCAGCGGCGATTGAATGCGGCGCCTTTAAGGGACCTCTGTCGCAAGGCCTCCAAATTAAGAGTGGAGGATGTCATGCAGACCCCCACTGAGGGCGAGTTTATTGAAGAGGACGCTTTCCTTGATATGGCGGTTATGCAGTTGGTCACGGGCCGTCACATATCTCTGTTGGTAACCCGGAACAAGGAAATACTAGGAATTTTGCGCATGACCGACGCTTTCGCGGCGGTGTACCACACCATGAAGGAATGTGAAATCTAAATAGTCTATCAGAAGGGACCACCATGAAAGAATTGGAAAAACTGTTAGACCGGATTATTCAAAGAATTAATATCAATTTGCGGGAACTTGAGTACGACGTGAGTCCGTTTATCAAAGATCTGGTTCCGCTGAATCAGATGGTCAAATTCTATGCCTTTTACGGTATTACCCCCAACCATCCCCTTGATTTTGTGTTCAGACATTCAAGCCTGGCCGGCAGTTATTTTCTGGGGAAAATCCGTGCCAGAAATTCCATACTTTACAAAAGTGACATTCGAGGCGACGAACTAAAGCACCAGGGTGATGTATTTCATTATCAAAAGTTTGAGATCCCCATAACCAGAGATGAAGGCATTGATATTGAAGACAGTTTTCTCATCAAGACCCTGGTTCATAATTTTTCACACGACCCGGAGACGCTGGAAAAGTTTTTTATCAGAGATACTGTTGCCACCCATTATGCCAATATCCACGGGTCCCCGATTGACGGATGTTTCCTTGGACCGTTTGCAACTGTAGACCTGACAACCATGAACGATTGCGTCATCGGGACATTTTCATACGTCCAGGCCGGCGAGGTCGATCATCTTAGTGTAGATCCCGGCACCGTGTGGGTTCGGAGTCCCGACGCGTTTAATTTTTTGTACCGCTATCCCCTCAATAAATTAAACCATTATCTCAATTTTATCGCAGACAGACCGCCCCAGGGATTCATTATGGATTTTGTGGAGAACCGCAAAGAGGCTTTTCAGCGCGTTTTTGATGTGGTCAATATTGAACAATCCTTTCCCGTTCCGGACAGCGCCTCCTTGGACCGTTATGCAGTCATCAAACCCAAAACCCACATCAGCGAAAATGTTCTGGTCGCCCAGCGCGCCTATCTTCAAAATGCATGGCTCGGTAAGGGCGCCAACGCACAGGAACAGTGCTACATCATCAACTCACGGCTTGAGGGTTTTGATATCACGGCTCACGGCGCAAAAATTATCGAAGCCGATTTGGGTAAAAATGTGTTTGTGGGGTTTAACTCTTTCCTAAGGGGTCGGCCGGACTCCCGACTTACCGTAGGCCAGGATACCATCGTCATGCCCCATACCATCATCGATATCAAAAAACCATTGGCCATACCCCCCGGCCACCTGGTCTGGGGGCTGATTACAACCCCGGGCGAGCTTGAAACCAACAGCATTTCCCTCAAAGACTTATCCAAGATTGATGATGGCCTGATGAAAGGCAATATGTCTTTCGAAGGGAGTGGCGCTGTCTTTGTCAACGCTTTCAGCGAACGGATTCATCACATTTTAGAGGCCAACGGGGCCTTTTTTGACGGCAAGAACAACAGGGGACATGCCCAAAAGAACCAGAACATCTCCTTTAATACGATTCAGCCTTATCCGGACGGCGAATTGCAGGGGCTGTATCCTGCCATAGTGATTCAGCCCTGATCCGAAAAAGTTGCGCTGGCGCCGTAGGCCGGACCCTTTCGGAAGCGCTTGATCTGCTTTCTATTGTCCGGTTTGTGTTAGCGGTTGTTTTCCTTCACCGATTCAAGAGCCTCCCATCGCTGGTAGGTTTTTTCAAGCTCGATTTCAATCGATTCAAGCCTCTCTTTGGTGCCGGCAATTTCCGTGCTTTTACTCTTATAGAACAAAGGATCGGACAGACGGCCGAAAAGCAAGGCGTGTTCCTGTTCCAGGGATTCGATTAGGGAGGGGATATTCTCGAGTTCCCGGTTTTCGCGAAAAGTGAGTTTTTTCGGTCCTTCCCGTTTGGGCCTGGGATTTTTCCCGTTATTTTTCCCGGGCTTTGATACGGTTTCCGGTTCGTCGTTTTTTCGCTGCTTCAACCAATCGTCGTATCCTCCCACGTGTTCGGAGACCCGGCCGTTTCCTTCAAAGGCAAAAATGCCGGTAACAACGTTATTCAAGAAGGTTCGGTCGTGACTGACCAGCAGCACATTCCCGTTAAAATTCAGCAGCAGTTCTTCCAGCAGCTCAAGGGTTTCCGTGTCCAAATCGTTGGTGGGTTCATCCAGTACCAGAAGATTTGAAGGCTTCATAAAAAGGCGGGCCAGCAAAAGTCGGTTTTTTTCTCCCCCTGAAAGGCTTTTCACCGGACTTTGCGCTTGATCCGGTGTGAACAAAAAATCCCTGAGATATCCCAGGGCGTGTCGGCTTTTGCCATCGATGATGATGAAATCTCCCCCTTCGGTGACGTTCTCGATGACGGTCTTTTCCGGATCAAGTTGCTCACGTGTTTGATCAAAATATGCGCATTTGATCTTTGTGCCTAATTTGACAAGGCCTTCCTGGGGTTCCAGGGTCTGCAACAGAATTTGGATAAGGGTTGTTTTTCCGCAGCCGTTGGGTCCGATGATGCCGATCTTATCACCCCGAAGCATGGTGGTGGAAAAATTATTGATAATTTTTTGGCCGCCATATTGGTAGGAGATTCTTTTTGCTTCCAATACAATCTTTCCAGAGCGTTCCGCTTCCTGTGCCCATAAGCTCACCTGTCCGGTTTGTACGCGGCGGGCCCGTCTTTCTTCACGCATCTTTTCCAGTTTTCGAACCCGTCCTTCATCTCGTGTTCGACGCGCCTTGATCCCTTTTCGAATCCAGGCTTCTTCTTTTGACAGCTTCTTGTCAAATTGACGGTTTTGTGCCTCTTCGGCCTCCATGAGCGCCTGCTTTCTTTGGAGGTAGGCGGGGTAGCTGCAATTCCACGATGTGAGCTGTCCACGGTCAATTTCAACAATGCGTGTGGCGAGATGCTGCAAAAATGCGCGGTCATGGGTGACGAAAAGAATTGATTTTCGGTATTGAAGGAGAAAGTTTTCCAGCAATTCAATGGATGGAATGTCCATATGGTTGGTGGCTTCGTCCAATAGCAACAGGTCGGGGTTTTCCGCAATGGCACCGGCCAGCAGGACGCGTCGTTTCATACCCGTGGAAAGGGTCTCGAACAGAGCATCCGGGGCAAGTCTGAATTGGGATATTATCTTTTCCACACGGGTCTGGATTTCCCATTCAGGATATGAATTCCCGGTGGAGAATTGTATCAGGCCCGAGGATATGACATCTTTAACACTTCCCTGTATGCGTTGCGGTATTTCCTGCGACAGCGTACTGATCCGCAGCCCGGGCCGACGGAAAACCTGTCCTGAATCCGGTTGGATTTCAGCGCTGACCATCTTTAGAAGTGTGCTTTTTCCTGTCCCGTTTCGGCCGACCAGGCACACGCGTTCCCCTTCTTCAACTTCCAGATCGGCGTTTTCGAAAAGAAGCGGTTTGCCAAAAGCGAGACTGATGTTTCGAAGGCTCAATATGCTCATGCTGTTATCGTATGCCTATTTCCAGGTTTCTTTCATGAAAAAAGTGCAGATGAGCGCCAGGGCTGACGAGATGAACAATACCAGGAGCAATACCTTGTATGCTCCAAGGGCATAGCCACCGGCCACAGTTTTGGGGTACATATCCAGGATCCACCCCAGAAAAGGCATGAAAACAGCGCCGCCCAGGAAAGGAAAGAGGTTGACCGTACCGACGGAAGTACCGGCGATTTCCACCGGAAACAACTCCTTGGTGGTTGTAAACCCGATTACTACGATGGAAGATGCACAAATGGAAAGGACAAAAAAGACAGCATACAGTGCGGCCTTCGGGAGTCCTTCGGGAACCACATAGAGGCACAGGAGCAGGCACGTCAGAATGCCGGTGCAGATTATAAACGGCTTTTTGCGGCTTTTTAGCACCCGGTCGGAAACAAAGCCCAAGAAGGGGCTCCCTACAATCATGCCGTAGGCAATCATGCTCAAAATGGCACCTGTTTCTCCCTGGCTCAATCCGTACACATGCATGAGATACGGCCCTCCCCACAGGGCGCCAAATCCGAAAAAAATGCCGCAGTCAAAGAAAAACCAGATGGCCACCGGCCAGAAGAATTTGTTTTTCAGGACCCGTCCGACCCCTTCCATCAGCCCGATTTCCGCTGCTTTGACATCGCTGTCGGTTTCCATGTTTTCAACGGCCAGAATGGAGGGCCACCCAAGGTCCTGAGGACGATTTCTGACCACGAACCAGACCAGAATGACCAGGATGAGGGTGCAGCAGCCGATAATGACAAATGAAGTCCGCCAACCCATGCTGGATGTCATGAAGGCCAAAAGTCCCGTGCCTGCCAGGGCGCCCACGCCGCCGACAGCATTGAGGATCCCCGCCATTGAGGCAAACTCTTTTGCGCGAAACCACTGACTCAGAATTTTCATGGTGGGAATGAAAACCATGGAGACTCCGAATCCAACCAGTATGCGACCTCCGAAAGCGGTATAAATGTCCGGTGCCAGGCCGAAAAGAACGCTCCCGGCAGCGGCTACCAAAAGAAAAACGGTGACGGTCTTTCTAGGGCCGATGGAGTCGGACAAAAGTCCTGCCGGTAGCTGCATGGCAGCATAGCAATAGAAATAAACCGAGCCCAAAAGCCCCATGATCCCGGCGGAAGTGTGGAAATCCCTTACGATGTCATTCGCCACAACCGAAAGGGAGAGACGATGAAAATAGACAAACAGATAAGCCGTTGCCAGTACCCAGAATATGAACCACCGGTACCGCAACAGTTTTGTTACATGGTCCTGTTGCATTCTTGTCGGCCTCTTTCGGGGTGTTCAGAAATCAGATGAGAAAAGCATGCCCTGCCGATTGACTTCACCCTCTTCCTTTTCATGAACTTCTTGCATGGCAGGGCCTGGGCTTTTAAAAAAGTATTTACCGAACATGCGGTTGAAATCGGTCCACGGCCCTTCACGCCGATCCCGTTGCATAAAACGGGTAAGGCCATTAACTTTAGCGTCCAAATCATCCAGCAGATGAAGGACAAACGCTTCCAGGAATTTGGGTTCTTTGGGGGAACCGAAATCATACTGACCGTGATGACTTAAGATCAAATGCCTCAGTTTCATGGCCATTTCATCCGGGAAATCTTTCAACGATCCCGATTTTTCGTCCAGCATGGCCACCCCCAGAACAAGGTGACCCACCAGCCTTCCTTCATCGGTATAATCAATGTTCATCCCCCACGAAAACTCTCGGGTTTTACCCACATCATGAAGAAAGGCGGCAGTGACCAGCAGGTCTTTGTTTAATGATAAATAGTGGTCCGCCGCCTGCGCCGCCAGACGGCAGACCGACAGGGTGTGCTCCAGAAGCCCCCCCAGATAGCCGTGGTGGAAATTTTTGGCCGCGGGCGCCTTTTTAAAAAGATCCATGAAACTTCGATCCAACCAGAATCGATCAATCAATCCTTTCAGGTGAATATCCTCCACCTGATTTAACAAGGTCCTCAGGGATCGCATCATTCCGGGTATGTCGAAGGGAGATGTTTCCACGAACAGGCCGGGGTCCGGTGTTTCAGCGCAGGGGCGCAGTTCCGATACGGTCAGTTGAATCTGGCCCTGGTAAGTGGCGGTTTGTCCGGCTATTTCGACGACATCTCCCTCGCGGAAAAGATCCGAAAAAGCTTCAGCCCGGTTCCAGATTTTCGCAGGCAAATCCCCTGTTTTGTCTGCCAGGGTGAGGTTTAAAAAAGGGTTTCCGTTGCGCGTGGTGGACAATTTCTTATTCTTGACCAGATAGCAACCGGAAACCCTTGTATCAGTTTCAATTTTTTCCACCCAGACATGTCGTTTTGAAGGACAATCTGCCGATGGATCAGTCATCAAAGTCTCCCGCGGGCTCCTTGTCGGAATCCAGCGCTGCCCCACGTTCTTTAATCTTGTCCTCTGTCCACTTACCCGGGTCTTCAATACGGGAGGACTTTGGGCCCAGGTCATGGGAACCCGCCTCCAGAATTGATTCAAGGGCCAGGGGTGCCGTATCCTGAGCATTAAATACCTGGGTCAGAATGTTGTAGACGAAATCCTCCACTCCCTGAACCATCCGTTCCCGAATGTTCCGGGGGAGGGCCAGCAGTTTGTTTTCAAAGGGCAGGTTGAGCTTTTTATAATTTCCGCCCTTAATGTCCCGCTCTTGGGCATAGCTGACCATCTCATGCCACATGTCTTCGGTCATGCCCGCATCCGGCATTTTGATGAAATCACCGTTTTCATCCAGCATGGCGTTGCCGAAATCATTGACTTTGACGCCCCACGAGATCATTTGGAGCGCAGTCGCCACATTGGCTTTGGTAGTGAGGGTTTTTTGAACGATATTCCTGAGACGCTCCGAACTATTCCCTGAAGTGCCGTGCTGAGCACCGGATACATTGTATTTGGCAAGGGCTTCATGAATCTCGGCGGTGAGAGGTACCTGGATGCCTTCGTCGCTCTGCTCGATGCCGTGGGTGGTGCCGTTATTAAGGGCGATCCAGTCTGGAAACGCGCCGTTTGCATTGAGCCCCTGAATCAGGAAGAGCGCTTCAACCGCGGTGGAAAGACCCAGTTTTCCTTTGATTTCACCAATTTCCGTTTCATAGCCGGCCCATTGGGGCAGATAGGAATGCAGCGCCAGATTGGCCAGCAGGTTATCCGGATCCGGCATGTGAGAGGCATCGATGGCAATGGAGGTGATGCCCGCTTCGAACATTGTGGGGATTTCCACCTTGGCCGCTTCAACATCTTTTTGGCTTTTAATGCCGTAGTGGTCGGCGTGGATGGCGACGGGTACCGTTATCCCCAGTTCGTTCATAACGGCATCGGCCTGCCGTGCCAGATTCCAGTAATTGACAGGGCAGTAGGCGCTGGCGCCCCCTTCTGATTTGGCTATTTCCAGAATGATGGCGGCGTTGGCCCGCTGAGCCGCCCGCAACGCGCCGCGGATGACAAAATGGTTGCGGCCGTTTGCGGCAATGGTCATGGCCTTGCCCTTCCTGAGCATGGCACGATCAATGACCTTGCCGCTGACGATGAGGGCTCTGGAATTGGGAAAAAGTTCGACGATGTTGGGGGGACGACCAATTTTTAGCGCTTTTTCAAAGTCTTGAGATGCAGTTCCTTTTTTGAAAGTCATGTCAAACCTCCTTATTATGTTGGATCATTCAGTTTTTCAACCCCATCTGTTTCCTTATGTATTTTTTCCAGAAGGGCGGCATTTCCCGAAGCC
This sequence comes from Desulfatiglandales bacterium, assembly GCA_963663335.2. Lineage (GTDB taxonomy): Bacteria > Desulfobacterota > DSM-4660 > Desulfatiglandales > Desulfatiglandaceae > NaphS2. Next base: position 324,775 of record CAXXLN010000004.1, read on the forward strand.
AATTCCTTGGCTTTGCTAAAATGGAACACGGCTTTTTGGAATCTGCCGGAATTCTTGAAAAAGATTCCGAAGTTGTAATGGGCAAGAGCCAACTGTTTATCTCTTCCGTAACACACCCCCAAGTGGTAATACACATCATTCTTGACCGGTTTGAGATAAGACAGCTTTTTAAATATGCGAAGGGCTTTTTCGGTTTTCCCTTCTTCTTCGTAAAGGGTCCCCATTAAAAAAAGCGCTGCCTTGTCATTGTGATCCAGTTCAAGGGCTGTTTCAAGAACGTGCGTGGCTTTTTTCTGCTGCCCATTCATTAAATAAGCCTCTCCAAGGGTTCTGAGGATAGGGGGAAACTCCGGCTGCTTATCCCTTGCCTTATTGAGGGCGCTGATGGCCTCGGGATATTTGTTTTCCCGCATGAAAGCAATCCCCAGACCCAGTTGCGGCAACCACGCTTCGGGATTCTTTTTGAGGGTCTCCCGGAATTGTTTGACCATATCCTCAGGTTCTTTGCAGGTGGCCAGGACAATGGTTCGAAATGCCGGATAAAGGGCTTCGAAATAAACGGCTTCCTTGCTTAAGTCCAACGATTTGTCAGTACCGGCCAGGGATTCCAGGTTGCTCATTCGCTCGGGTCCGGTGGGGTGGGTCAGCAGATACGGGGGTGTTTTTCCGGTGCCGATCCAGTTTCCTTTCTGGATTTTTTGAAGGGCGCTGATCATTGCCGTCGAATCAAAGGTGGATGGCCGGATGTATTTATAACTCAACTGATCTGCCTGGCGTTCATCTTCGCGGCTGAAATGATACTGTGCCTGCATTCCGGCAGCCATGGCGCCGGTGATGAGCGCTGCCGCCAAAGGCCCGCCAATGAGCACGCCGGCCAGTATTCCCGCTAGGGTGCCGATCCCGATATTTTTAGTCTGGTCGATTCGTTTGGACAGGTGCCGTGCGGCGATGTGTCCGATTTCATGGCACATCACCGCAGCCAGTTCATCCACTCGGTCCATCTCTTCAATGAGGCCGGCGTAGAAAAAAATGTGTCCACCGGGACCGGCAAAAGCATTAAGCGTGCTGTCGCTGATAATATAAAAGTGAAACGGGAAAGGCTTTGTTTCCAGCGGCGCCAGAAGATAATGTCCCAGGTCATTGATGTATTTGCAGGCGAAGGGATCCGAAACCAGCTCGTACTGGCTGCTCACCTGGAGGAAAAATTCCTGTCCCATTTTCCATTCATCCTCAATGGAAAGGGCATAAGCTTTTGACGTAAGGGAAAGTGAAGACCAGCAGAGCAGGGCTGCGATCAAAAGCGAAACGGTTCGCCTGTAATATAATGGTGCTTTCATGATAATTTCCCTTAGGTGTCGAGACTTACCTCCGGGGCCTCGACCCAGAGCCCTTCAAGGTCGTAGAATTCCCTGACGGGCTGATAGAAGACATGGATAACCACTTCACCATAGTCCAGCAGCACCCACTGGGATTCCTGTTCTCCTTCAATTCCGTATGCCTTCAAACCACTCTCTTTCAACGTTTTCTGCAGGTGTCGCGAAATAGCCTGCACCTGCCGGGTAGAATTTCCGCCGACGATCAAGAAGTAATCCGCTACGTTTGTGAGGTCTTCCACATGTAGGAGGATGGGATCAACGGCCTTTCTTTCCAGAATGGTTGTAAGACACAACTTCGCTTTTTCGATGGGAGTCATCACAGAGATAGAGTCCTTTTTCAACAATATAATCCCTGACCGCTTCGGGAACAAGGAAATGGATGGATCTACCCTCTTTTACCATGTTTCGAATATTTGTCGAGGATATTTCCATACGGGTTGGGGTTATGAGAATAATAGCGTTTCCGGACGGGGCCACAAAATGATTGTTCGTGCCCGTTTTTGAAGCTTTGATGTCAAGGTCGGAAAAAAGATCATCCAATGGGTGTTTTCCACAACCGGCCCGGAAAAGAACCACGAAATGCGCGTAGTCAAAAAGCCCTTTGTAATCCCGCCAGGTTTTAATTTCGAGAAAGGCATCTATCCCGATAATAAAATAGAGTTCAGTTGGTGATCCGAAAATCTGATGAAGTTCCTTAAGGGTTTCAATTGAATAGGAAAACCCGGGCCTGTTTCCCTCCAGATCCATGGTTTCAAGCAGATCCGAACAATTCGTTCCCAGGCGTGCCATGGCCAGCCTGTGGTGAAAGGAGGTTATGGGGGTTCGGGTTTTGTGGGGAGGCAGAGCGGAAGGAACCAGATAGACCTTTTCAAGGGCCAGATTCTGTCCGATCTCTTCCGCTGAACGCAGATGTCCCAGATGAATGGGGTCAAAGGTGCCGCCAAGAATGCCCAGTTTCAAGGAAAGCTCCTAATCTCTCGTCTGTCCCTGGCCGTAAACAACGAATTTGGTGGTGGTCAACTCCTCCAGTCCCATGGGCCCAAAGGCATGAAGCTTGGACGTGTTGATGCCGATTTCCGCACCCAGGCCCAACTGGTTCCCATCATTAAACCGGGTGGATGCGTTGACCAGTACCACGGAAGAATCCACCTGGGCCAGGAAACGTTGTGAACGGCCATAATCGTTGGTAATGATGGCTTCCGTGTGCTGCGATCCATAGGTTTCGATGTGGTCCAGGGCTTCATCCATACTGCCGACCACCTTAACCGCCAGAATCAGGTCAAGAAATTCCGCAGGCCAGTCCGATTCCGTTGCGGCTACCGCACCCGGTATAAAGGCCCGTGTTTTGGGGCATCCCCTGATTTCAACGCCGGCTTTCTCATATTGTCTGGCCATTTCGGGAAGGAAATTCGGTGCTGTTTCCTCATGAACCAACAGGGTTTCAAGGGCATTGCAGACACCGGGCCGTTGTACCTTTGCATTGAAACAGATGTCTTGGGCCATTTTGAGCGAAGCGGACCGATCCACATAAATGTGGCAGACACCCTTATAGTGTTTCAGCACCGGAACCCGCGAGTTCTCCGTGACAAAACGGATTAATCCCTCTCCGCCCCTTGGAATGATGACGTCAATTTCCTCATCCATGCTGATCAACGCATTGACAGCCGCCCTTTCAGTGGTGGGGATCACCTGGACGGCTTTTTCGGAAATTCCCGCTTCATGAAGGGCTTCCGATAGCAGTTTACCCAGGATCATGTTGGAATGGATCGCCTCCGAACCCCCTTTCAAGATAACGGCATTGCCGGCCTTGAGGCACAGGGCCGCAGCATCCACGGTCACATTGGGGCGGGATTCAAAGATGAAGCCGATGACCCCCAGAGGGATTCGCATCCGTCCCACCAGCAGACCGTTGGGGCGTTTCCACATGCCGGGATACGCTCCCACCGGATCGGGCAGCGCTGCCACTTCCCTGAGCCCGTCCGCCATGGCGCCGATAACCCCGTCATTCAAAGTCAGGCGGTCCAGCATGGCTGTTGAAAGACCCGCATCCCTGGCCGCCGACAGGTCCTTTTGGTTTTCGGCGGTAATGATTTCCCGGGTCGCAACGAGCTTTTCGGCCATCCTCAACAGAGCATCATCTTTTTGTCCTCTTTCAAGGCTTCTCAATCCTCTCGATGCCGTTTTGGCATCTCTGGCCATGGTCCTGATCATATTTTCAAGGGACATGCTTCATCTCCTTCATCCATGTGCGCCGTCAGCACAAGATTGTTTCGATGGATGACTTCGTCATCATTTTTAAATCCTAGTATGGACTCTATTTCTGAACTTTTTGCACCCATTATCTTCTTTATGTTTCCGGATTGATAACTGACCATGCCTACGGCCACGGATTTTCCGTCTTCATTGATCAGCAGCACGGAATTGCCGAGGCTGAACTGGCCTTTTACCCCTTTGATACCTGAAGGCAGAAGGCTCTTACCTTTTTCCACAATGGCGATTTCGGCACCCCGGTCGATAATGATTTCCCCTTTGGGTGCTTTGGTGAAGGCGATCCAGTGTTTTCGGCTGCACAGGGATACCGGCTCAGGCAAAAAAAGGGTCCCTTCCGCCTGGCCTTCGAAGAGACGTTTGATAATTCCGGGTTTGAGTCCGTTGGCGATGACGGTGGGCACTCCTGCCAGGGCTACCTTTTTTGCGGCGGTAATTTTGCTCCCCATGCCGCCTCTTCCCAGGAATCCGGGTATGGCCCCGGCAAACTGCGTGACTCTTCGATCCACCTTCTCAACGATGGAAATGAGGCGGGCATCTTTGTGGTCCCTGGGGTCCTTGTCATACAGTCCGTCGATATTGGTCAGATTAATCAGAAAATCGGACTCGCAGAGGTTCGTCACCATGGCACTCAGGTTATCGTTGTCGCCGAATTTGATTTCATCCACCACCACCGTGTCGTTTTCGTTGACGATGGGAACGATGCCCCAGGAAAGAAGGGTGAATATGGTATTGCGCGCATTTAGATAACGGCGCCGATGGGTCAGGTCGTCGCGGGTCAGCAGGACCTGCCCCACCCGGTGGCCGTGCTGTTCAAAGGCGTTTTCCCAGGCCCTGATCAGGTTTCCCTGGCCCACCGCGGCGGTTGCTTGTTGTTCCGATACGGAGCGGGGCCTGCGGGTCATTTTCAATTTACGCATGCCGGCTGCAATGGCGCCGGAAGAGACCAGGACGATCTCTATCCCCGATTTCCTGAGTGCGCTCATATTCGCGGCCAGATCATCCATGACAGGCATGTTCAGGCCGTCCTCGCCGGTGAGGACACCGCTGCCGATTTTGATGACCACCCGTTTTACGGACGTCAAAAGGTTGGTTCTTGAATTTGTTTCGGAGGTCATTTCGCTAGTATCTGTCCAAAGTGTTTTAGAAAGGGTGCAGTTGTCAGAGGGCAGGGTGCAGGGAAAACAGCTTCGAACTTTATTCTGCCTCCTGAAGACTGTCTCCTGCTCCCTGTAGACAATTTTCAAAAATGAATCGAATCAACTCGTCCATTCCCTCACCGGTCAGGGCTGAAATACACATGGATTTTGTTCCGATTCTGTCAAGGGCTCTTCGTAGCATTTTAACATCCTGGCGTTCAGGATCAAAAAGATCAATTTTATTAATTACCACAAAGTAGGGTTTTTGGGCAAGAGCGGTTGAATAGGCCGACATTTCCTCTCTGAGCATTAAAAAGTCATTCAGGATGTCTTTTTGTGAAGAGTGGGTCGGATCCACCAGGTGCAGCAGGAATTGCGTCCGTTCGATGTGTCTCAAAAAACGGTGCCCCAGACCGCGCCCGAGTCTCGCACCTTCCACAAGTCCCGGAATATCGGCCACGACCAGGGTTTGTGCATCGTCAAAGGTCATGACACCCAGATTGGGAACCAGCGTGGTGAATGGGTAACTTCCCACTTTGGGACGGGCCTCTGTGAGTCGCGAGAGAAGGGTCGATTTGCCGGCGTTAGGCAGACCCACCAACCCCACATCCGCCAGAAGCTTCAGGGTTAATTTGAGTTTCAGGGTTTTTCCGGGAAGACCTGGCTGCGCAAATCTGGGGGCCCGATTGGTGGATGTGGCAAAATGCTGGTTCCCTTTCCCGCCTTTCCCGCCGGACATGAGAACTATTTCCTGTCCATCAAGGATCAGATCAGCCAGGATTTGGCCCGATTCAACCTCTTCAATGATGGTGCCGACAGGCGTCTCCAGTATGCAATCCGCCCCGTTGGCGCCGGATCTATTCTTGCCGCTTCCTGGTTGACCGTTTCGGGCGCTGAGGTTTCTTTTGGATCTATAGTCTTCGAGGGTGAACAGTTTGCGGGTGCACCTGACGATAACGCTTCCGCCATCTCCCCCATCGCCGCCGTCAGGTCCGCCTTTAGGGATGAACTTCTCTCTTCTGAAGCTGACACAGCCACTTCCCCCATTTCCGGATCTGGCCGTAATGACGGCTTCATCTAAGAAAAACATGTGTTAACTCTTTGGGGGACAAATGGCGATTGAGGAATTTATGCGGCGTAAACGCTGACCTTTTTTCGATCTTTGCCCAAACGCTCAAAGGCGACAACGCCGTCAATCTTGGCAAAAATGGTGTAATCTCTGCCCAGGCCCACATTCTCTCCGGGGTGGATATGGGTGCCTCTTTGCCTGACAATGATGCTGCCGGCGTTGACCTTCTGTCCGGAATAGCGCTTGATGCCTCGCCTCTGTCCGTTACTGTCTCTTCCGTTTCTTGAGCTGCCGCCCGCTTTTTTATGTGACATATTCCTTACCCCTTAGTTCTGACTGCCTGACTCAATATCGCCGATTCTGATAAGTGAAAAGTGCTGACGGTGTCCGTTCTTGCGTCGATACCCTTTACGTCGTTTATACTTGCGGACCAACACTTTCCGATTCTTGCCGTGAGCGGTAATGCGCCCGGCCACTTTTGAATTTTCAAGAAAAGGTTGTCCCACTTCAACGGCTTCCCCGTCAGATGTCAGGAGGACCTGATCAAACATTACCGTATCACCCACTTCTCCCGGCAGTTTTTCGACCCGAATTTCATCGCCTGCGGCGACTCGATATTGCTTTCCGCCAGTCTTTATGACCGCATACATAGCTTTGTCTCCTTGCTGATTAAAATGAATTGGTAACTATATAGATTCCGTTGATTTGAGTCAAGGATAAAATCACGTTAGGTTTAAGGTATAGGGTTTAAACCTTGAAAGGCTGCCTGTTTCTAAAATCCGGCACATAAGAAGGGCGTTCCTGGCGCTGTTCCTCCGAAAATTCCGGAAATTGCACGAACATAAAGTCGAATCCCAGTTGTTTCGCATGCCCATAGACTTTCTCAAATTCCTGTTCCGTGATGGGTCGGTTCATTTCAGGTTCTTTTTGGGGGGTAACGGGATAATATTGGGACATGAGGCTGATGGGCAGATGGGGGCCGAATTCTATAAACAGTAGTGTCAATGCGTCAATTGAGTTTTCCACGGCTCCCGGCAGGATCAAGTGCCGCACCATAACCCCTTTTGTTGCAAGGGCATCTTCAGAAACCAGGCAATTGAGGAAGCCTTTCTGTTTGACCATTTCCGAGATGGCATCCAGTGCTTTACCGGGATAGTCAGCGCAGGCGGAAAGCCGTTTGGCCAGTGATGCGTCTGAATATTTGAAGTCCGGCAGGTAGATGTCGGCATACTTTTCCAGACGCTTGAGGATACTTAAGGATTGGTATCCTGAAAAGTTGTATAAAACGGGAAATTCCGGGTACTCCTTTTTTAGCCGGCAAGCCACCCATACGGCATGGGGCAGGAAATGATCTGGTGTCACAAAATTCAGATTATGTATTGCTTGTTTCTGGATCATTTCCCTGATTCTTGCCAACAGTCCGTGAACCTCAATTTCTTTTCCCATGCCTCCGCGGGAAATCTGATAATTTTGGCAGAATTTACATTTCAAGCTGCAGCCTGAAAAAAAAACCGTTCCCGAGCCCCGTGTTCCTGCAATGGGAGGTTCCTCTCCAAAGTGCGGACCCAAATAGGCAACGCGAAGCTGGTCTGTCTCCCCGCAGAATCCGGGACCTTTTCCGGGAACATCTTGCGTACGGTCAACTCCGCAGGCCCGTGGACAAAGTTCACAGAATTTATAAATGGTTGTTAGATCTTCTTCTTGGGCGGAAAACCACATATTCATAGTCCTTCCATCCTTAATCTAAGGCGGGGAGTAGTATGCAAAAAGTAGCACCCCCTTGTTAATTTTAAAAAGTCGGTTTTAGGACATATCCGGGCATTGTCCCCATGTGTCTGCTGTGTTTATTCTTTCACTGCAAATTTTCTGGAAATTCCACGGTTTTTTTTAGTAGGTTTCGGTCGGCATATCGGATAACATGAAGCTTGAAAAGGGTACTACCCGAGTGCTTCATGTTTTTGGAGGGAGTTGAAATGGGTTTTGCAGAAGGTCGTCGGCAGGTTGGAATGTATCCTCTGATTATCCTGTTGCTTTCCATTGTTGTATACGCCAACACCCTCCAAAACGCTTTTGTTTATGATGATTTTCGTGAAGTGCTCGAGAATTCAGTGGTACATGAATTTCATTTCGGAGATTTTTGGCGCATCTATTTGAGTATGCCGGATCATTCCCCGCCCCCAGCCAGGCCTATTCCCCTCATCACCTATGCCCTAAATTACGCCATTGGCGGTCTCAATCCCTTTGGATACCATCTGGTGAACGTGTTTTTGCACGGGTGTGTTTCCCTTTTGATCTATGGGATTACCGTAACTTTGTTTCCACGGGGCTACAGGCTGGCATTCATCGCCGCGGTTTTTTTTGCCTGTCATCCCATCCACACGGATGTGGTGGCGCCCGTGGCGGGTCGTTCTGAGCTTCTGGCCAGTTTCTGCATGCTGTTGACCCTCTGGATCTATTTAAGAAGAACGGCTGAACCATTTTCACGCTGGTCCTTGGGGCTTTGGCTTACCCTTCCTGTTTTTTTCCTGGGGGCCATGTCAAAGGCGACCGCTTGGTCTTTGCCCCTTGTGCTCATGGGGGTTGATGCCTACCGATTCAGGACTGAGAGCACCAAAAAGCTTTCTCCTGCCATCTTTTTCTATCGTTTGAAAAAATTCTATCTCCCTTATCTTTTGCTGCCGACCCTTATCTTTTTATTGATTCTTACCATAGGATATAAACCCATAGAAGAAAAATCTGCTGCCAACTTTCTTTTTTATCTGCCGTTCTTTGAAAGGATTATTGGCGCACTGGGCATAATGATGCGCTACCTGGTGCTTCTGGCTTTTCCAATACGGCTCAGTTGTGATTACGGGTTTGCCCATCTGTCCACCCAAGGCCCGATGGTTCAGACAGTCTGGGCCGCCGGGGGAGCAGGTATGTTGCTCTTGGGGGTGTGGGCTGCGTATGCCTCTTTTGGTAGAAGGGGTCGGTATTTTTTGGGCATCTTTATATTTACGGCTACATACGGTATTGTATCCAACATGCTGGTGGTCATCAATACACCCATGGCGGAGCGACTCATCTACATGCCTTCATGGGGTTTCTGCCTGCTGCTGGCAATGATCTTAGAAGACCTATTTCGGTTTGTACAGGAAAGGCGCTTTCCAAAAAGGACAATGTTTTTTTTATGGCTTTTAGTTGTGGCTGTGACCACTGCTTATTCTGTACGGACCTGGATTCGAAACAGGGATTGGAAAGACCAATTAACGCTGATGTCGTCTGCTTATGATGTCTGTCCCATGAGCGGCCGTGTCAACAATAATCTGGGAGCAGCCTATGAGCAAAAGGGGCAGCTTAAAAAAGCCATTTTCCACTACGAAAAGGCTGCTGCCATTCTTCCAGGGAATCCTGGCATCCATATGGGGCTGGGTTCGGCCTATGCAAAATCAGGCGATAAAGAAAAAGCCAGGGAATCTTTTGAAAAGGTCGTTCACCTTCAGCCCCAAAGGGCTAAAGGTTACTTCAATCTGGGTAAATGTTGCTACGATTTGGGCCTTCTGGCTCAAGCTTCCGAGGCTTTTGAAAGGGCCGGGGAAATCGATCCGCAAAACTTCGATGTCTGGGTCAACCTGGGAAATATATATTTGAGAGAGGGGGAGCCGGAAAAAGCGGCCGACGCATATGAGAAAGCTCTTGCTCTCAAGCCGAACAGTTGGCAGGTCCACTACTGGATGGGAAATGCCTGTTTGACAATTAGAGATATTGAAACGGCTATACAACATTATCAAAGAGCCCTGCTTTATCGGCCCCGTTTCAAGGAGGCTTACAATAATATGGGGGTTGCCTACATGTTCTGGGGAAAGAGGGAGATGGCGTTGCGGGTTTTTCGAAAAGCCCTGGAAGTGGACCCCGATTATGCAGAAGCGCGCAGGAATATGGCTTCCCTGGTTAAAGAAGGGGAACCATAACGTTTCGTTAGTCGGGTTGGAGGGAGTGAGAAACGTGTTATTCGTTAATCCAAGACGTATTCGATTGGATGCCAGTACCATATGTCAGCTTCAATGTCCTTTATGTCCCAATGCGAATGGTGCCATTGACGGATCCGTGGGAAAAGGGGTTTTGCGTTTCGACCATTTCAGGCATCTTCTGGAAAAAAACCCTCAGGTCAAGCAGGTCGAGTTGTCCAATTGGGGAGAGGTCTTTCTCAATGGGGAGCTTATTGACATAATGAAGTTTTCATACGATCGGGGGATTGCATTATCGGTATTCAACGGGTCCAATTTTAACAAACTTTCTGAAGATCTGCTTGAGGCGTTGGTCAGGTATGGATTATTTTTTCTGTCCTGCTCCATTGACGGGGCGAGTTCTGAAACCTACGCCCGTTACCGGGTTGGCGGTAATCTGGAAACCGTATTGAAGAATATTGAACGGATTAACCACTATAAGAAAATACTGAAATCTCCTTATCCCATTCTTCAGTGGCAGTTGGTTATTTTCGATCACAACCGGACGGAGATTGAAACGGCCCGGAAAATGGCGTTACACTACCATATGCTTTTTACAACCAAGATCAACTGGAGTACGGACCGCTTTCAAATTTCAAAAAAAGGAATTGAGGAAGGCTTTGACGGTCCCACAACAACGGAAGCATTTCTCATGAAATATCATAGACCTTACCACAGGCGGTCATGTTACCAGCTTTGGAACGAACCTCAGATCAACTGGGACGGGCGCGTTTTCGGTTGCTGTGAAAATGCGCGTTTTGATTTTGGCGCCAATGCATTTGATGACGGTCTTCTAAAAAGCGTCAACAATGAAAAGATGGTTTACTCAAGGCAGATGCTGCTGGGTAATCTGCCTAAAAGGAACGATGTCCCCTGTGCCCATTGCGCTAAATATGAAGAGATGCAACAGGGTGAGTGCTATCTGAATGGAACGGAAATTTATCTGGATCGTCTCAGGAGTCTGGGCCCTTTTTTCGTGATGTTCAAAACGCCGGTTTTTCATCGCTGCCTGAATTCCGCCATGACCCATGGTCGACCGGTGTTGAAACGAACGCTCAAGTATATCGACATTCCATTCCAGTAAAAAGGTGGTGGTAACATGCTGGGGAGTCGTCCGTTTTTAACCTTGACCCGCTGGTATGAATGGGGGCCGGATAAGATATCCTTTTTTTTGAATTTCTTTTTTTTTATTGCCCTTCAGAACCGGCTTTTTTCCTCTCGATTCCGCTATGATTTTTTTGTCTTAATCGGCTTTTTATGTACTCTGGCAGTCTACGGCTATTTGGTCAATGATCTCGGGGACAGAGCATCCGACCGGTTGATCGGAAAGAGAAATGTGTTTGATGCATTGCCTTCCGGGACGGCGACAAGTGTTTTTATTTTGGTACTCTTGTCGATGTTTTTTTGCGGCACTCGGTTTGTTTGCCAGCGTTGGTTCACGGCGCTCTGGGTGAGCCAGATTTTCTTGGCAACCGTTTATTCTCTGCCTCCTTTGCGGCTCAAAGGGCGTGGGTGGAGCGGTTTGGCGGTCAATGTGAGCGCACAGTTCACCCTGCCCACAGCGCTGGTTTTTGCAGCATTCGGGTGTTTTCCGTCTTTGGAAATGATTCTGTTTGCGGTTTGTGCCACATTGATCTGGGTGGCGCCGGAAATGGGCCATCAACGATGGCATTTGAAAATGGATCGTTTGGCGGGCATAGAAACGTTGGCGGTTAGACAAGGCTATGATCAAATTTCACGACAATATGCATTTTGCCTCGGTTTGAGCCGGTTCGCAATCGGGTTGCTCATGGTCGGATTCATGGTGGGCATACCCTGGGTTTCCATGCCCGCTATTCATCTAAGGTTGCCGTCCGTTCTGCCCCTTGGCGTGTTCTATTTGATTCTGATCCGAAAATGTCAAAAAGTCCAAATCCCTGGACCGGAACTGTCCTCGGCCAATGATCCCTATTGCTTGGAGGAAGGACGAAATCCTTACAATATCCTCCATGCGGTTTTTCCCAATATCATCTGTCCGTTTTACCTGTCCGGGCTTCTGATGTGCCATGAATGGCACAATGTTATTCTGGTGATCTTCCTTTTTTTCTGGGTCTTCCCAACCATTACCCGGGGCAAATTGGCTGAAGTCCTGAAAGCTTTGTTCAAGCGGGAAAAGTAGCACTGCTAAAGGGGGGTGGCGGATTCTAATGGATGGGATCAGGCGTCTACTCGGGCTTTTCGTTTCTAGGATTTCTGCTTTCTTTTGTAGAGCCATAATCCCAGAGCAAAGTTCAAGCGCAGCGCTTGGGCATAGCATTGGGGATGGATATGAAACGTTAGAAAAGGCAGGGGTTTGAAGATGGTTCCCCAGAATCGAATCCACAGATAATCCGTGCTTTTCTTCAAGAGCTTGGGGTAAAGTGCGAGGGTTTTGGCATCATATTGCCTTTTCCCGAGGGCCGCATGGGCCGCCCGGGCTGCCAGTTCGCCACTGTTAAGCGCCGGTTGTATGCCGCCTCCGGTCACAGGATCCGTGAAGCCTGCGGCATCGCCTACCACCATGCAATTGTCGGTATGAAATTCGGAAGCCAGCCTGGCGGGAATCATTCCGGCCCTGGCGGAGCAAACCCTCTTTCCTTTTGTCAGGGGATGATTATGACGGAATTCGTCCAATAATGCCTTAAGTGAAGCGCTTGAAGAGCCATGCAGCCTGGCAAGCCCGACGTTCATCATGTCTTGCTTTGGAAAGATCCAGAAACAGCCGAAAGGGGCTTGACCCGGAGAAAGATGGAAATGAAAATCCTTAGCAACATTGTCGGGGGCTTCAAGTTCATACACCAGGGCCTCATGAAAAGATCCTTTGGGTGAAAACCCGATGCGTCGTTGTCCCCAGGCAAGGGTGGGAACACCGTCCGCATAGATAATAATTTTCCCGCGATAGATGGATTCCCTGCCCGTATTCCGGTCTAAAATAGTGACTTCTTCCTTTTGAGAGGCCTTAACCCTGGCCGCGGTCACCAGGATGGTGCCGGCCCTAACCGCTCTTTGAGCCAGGAAATCATCAAAGATTTTTCGCCTGAATGACAGGTATAATGCCCTTTTTGAAATGTGTTCGCAGGTTCTTTCAGGGCTTGAAATGACGATTCTTTTGATCTCTTTTTCACAAAGGCGTGCCGGCAGTGATAAGGTTTGTTTGAGTTCGCTTAGGGCTTGACCTCCACAGGCTTTTCCGGCGCCGGGGGTTCTCTGTTTTTCAAGCATAAGGACCTTCCAGCCCTTTCGCGCCAGATGGAATGCGGCATTTGAGCCTGCCGGACCGGCGCCGATGATAATGACGTCCCATTGATAATCTGCGGATGTCATGTCTTGCCCCACCATTATGTATCCGAAACCCCGTTGCAGAATTGATTGCTTTGCCCCATGAAATGAGCGGGATCCGAGATCTTATCTCCGGGGATGGGTTCCAGTTCATGAAACCCCTTTGTTTGAGCATAAGCCCGCCAAAGCCCGTCGCAAATGTTGAAGTAGCGGCATCTTTTACACCGGGGGCCTTTGACTTTGGACCTGAAGATGATGGCCCACATGATGGCTTCCCGTTTGGCGGAGGCTAGGCTTAATTCACCAAGGTGTCGGAGGGATGGGTGAAAAAACAGGCCTCCGGTGGTGGCGGCAAGCCAAACCAGAATATTTCTTCTGTATCGGGCGCTCAAGTAATAGTCCCATTCGTATGGGTCATACTGGCTTTGAGGGCAGTTGGCAATATACTTTTCGTATCCCGGCAGCAGGCAGAAAGGGATATACCGAACAGTCATGGCCTCAAAGGAAGCCCGGTAACCCTCCAGAACCGCTTTTAGATAGGGGGCTGTTTCTTGATAGCTTACGCTGATGCCGGCTTTTGAGCGTTGGGCTTCAATCACCGGGTTGAAGAGGATCAGATTCATTCTGCGGATTCCCTGTTGCAGCAATAGGGAGGCAATCCTTTCCAGATGAATATGGCTCAAGGCGTTGACTACCGTATTGCTGCGGCATTTGATGCCCAAATCGCGCATGTTTTCCATTCCCGCAACCAATGCCCGAAAGCTTCCTCGGGTTTGGGTTTGCCGGTCGTGCATGGTGCTGTCAGGTCCGTGCATGGAAAACAAGATGTCGTTCAATCCGTTTGCCACCATGTTTCGGCAAAGGCTTCGGTCTGCCAGGGCAACCCCGTTGGTGATTAAGCAGACCTTTTTATAGCCAATTTCCCGGCAATATGAAATGAGTTCGACAATGTCCTTTCGTATGGTGGGTTCTCCGCCGGTCAGATCAATTTCCAGAACCCCTTTTGCACGAAAAAACCGGATCCATTTCTTGGCATTTTCAGTGGAAAGCGCTTTTCGCGCTGTTTTGTCGCGGGAGGCCATGCTCGTCTGGTAATAACAGAACCTGCATTTCAGGTTGCAGTTGTATCCCAGGTTCAAATCGATTCTTTTGGTGATGTCCATTTCTGAATTCGATGGATTCTCAATGGGTTTAAAGGCGAAAAGACAAGACGCATTATCCACAAGGGTCAGGACTTCTCAGGTCGGATTTCACTGAAATATCGCCAAAACCCTCGAACAAAGGATAGGATGCAATCCTTTCGATAGCGGAAATGAAAAGTTGACGCCGGACAACATAACTTTCTCGAATACATGGCAGCGGATATGCCGGTGGTATAGAACAAACGGCATACCAGGAAAAATCCCGCTGAAATATCTCCGCGAAGCAGGTGGTGGGCGTACATGGCGCCCAGGGCTAGGTGGGTGTCTCGTTCCACCTGTTTTTTGTCTTTCTCGGATCTAGACAAATCATGAAACACCACGGATTGAGGGATAAAAACAATTTTCTTTTTGTTTTTCAGTATCCGATAGAAAAATTCCACTTCCTCTCCGGAACCAAAGGCGGCGCCGGGACCTAAGAAGGGCAGGAAATCGCCCAGCTCCGCAAACGCTTGGCGGCGGTACATGACATTGCTTCCATTTCCGATGATGCCCGCTCTGGCCCGATCGAACCAATGACCATAAACGTGCCTTTGTCTTTTTTTAAAGCAAGTTGTACCGTAACATTGGGGCGTTGGGTTTAAGGGAAAGACGTTCCCCACAAGCGCATAAACTTTTCCCGTTTCATTTCGAAAGCCGTGGTCCATAGTTTCCAGCCAGTCTTTACGGGGCAGGCAATCGTCGTCGGTACCGGCAATAAATTCACCCTTTGCCATTGAAATACCGGTTTTCATGGCACGGTATTTCCCAGGCCCGGGTTCATGTAAATAGCGGATATTCAGCCGAGACGTGCGAAAATGGCGGGCTATTTTCTTTTTGAGTGCGCCCGCTTCCGTGTTGTCCAATAAAAGCACTTCAAAAAGTTCAGAAGGCATGGATTGTTTCTCCAATGCCCGCAGTGTGGTTGCCAGTGTTTTCTTTTTGCCGATGGTGGGAATGATCACGGATATTCTAATTTCAGGTAAAGCGGCCATTACAGGAGCCTTTCTTCATATTGGCGAGAGGCTTCCCGCAGTGCGCAAATGCGTTTGAAGTCCGTGATAATGGAGAAAAAACCTTTCATGATGGCGAAATAGTAAACAGCGTGGTGAATAAAAAAAACCGGCGGTAAAACAAACAAAAATCGCCAGTCGTAGCGCGCATAGGGCACAGTTTCAGTCATGGCCAGTAGAAAATACAGCCCCAGGCCGATGGGAAACATAATGGGCCAGATTGCCGAACCGATAATGAACAGGGTGATTCCGAAAACGCCGATGCTGAACGTGGGCCTGGACAAGTAAATGGACGGGTGAACCCAGAGCATGCGGCCGTTTTGGATACGGTTTCGATATCTCTGTTTAAAGAGTGCGAGGCCGATTTTACGGGGCGGGTGGTAGACAACCAGTTTCCATGTGTAGGCAAATTTGTAATTTTTTCGGTGGGAAGCTCTAAAAAAAAATTCCGTGTCTTCTCCGCCCAGACCAATGGTTTCGTTGAACCCTCCCAGAGATTCAAATGCTTGTTTTCGTATAAAGCAATTACAGGTGTTGATCACGCCATGAGGCGTTTTGTCTCTCGGCGTCATTTCAGGCCAGTTGCCGTGGCCATTTCCGAAAAATTTGGAATGGGCTATCACATCGCTGGCCTTTTCTCGAAATCCGGCATTGGGGGGGACCAGCAGCGGCCCTCCCAGGCCGGTGGCCTCCGGATGGTCGGTCAGATACTCGAGCCCGGTTTCAAGCCAGTCCGGCCCGGCCCAGGCGTCGTCGTCAATAAACGCCAGCACCGGGCCTCGTGCCCGTTTAGCGCCTGCATTTCTTTTGGTGGCCGGGTCGCTGCTGGAGGCCTTGACGAAAGATACCCTTTCCCCAAAAGAGGTTTTACTCTCTTTATCGCAGACCGCGATAATTTCATAGTTTTTCTGAGAAATTGTCTGGCAAAGGAGGGCGTTGATGCATTGCTCGATATGATCTCGCCCAACCGGTATGATGACGGAAATTTTTATGTCTGCGTTGTCATTTGGCATAGTTTTCCATGGCCCGGGGACGTCGGGCAAACAAAAAGGGGACCCTCTCTTGGAGGAGGCTCCCCTTTTTGCACACAATCAGGTTGGTTACACGGCCTGTAGAGCATTCATTTTGAACCTTCGATGTCGCTTAATTCAGTTTTTCCAGACCCATCTGGTTCTTCAATGCGGCGACTTCAGCCTTCAGACTGTCAATGGCCACCTGCTGTTCCTTGAGGAGTTCGATGATGTAAACAGGAAGTTTCGCCACATCATACCCCTTGGTCATCCCGTCGTCTTGGTACAACTCCGGCAACACCTCTTTCACATCTTCGGCGATGTATCCGAAGTCTTCTTTTTCATTGCTCTTCCAATTGTACGACATGGGCTTCAATTCCAGAAGCCTTTGGGGTTTAAGATCAATCGGTTCGATGTTTTCCTTATATTCCAGCGAGGAGGGATTGGTGGTCGTCAACGTTCCTGCATTCACGTACACCGGCCCGTTGGCTGTGAGCAATGAGGTCACGAAGACTTTTCGGTTTTCGGCGGAATTTCCTATAGCGATGCCGGTGGCGCCTTCAGTCACTAGACCGATTCGTCCACCGGCGGCATTGTTGGCCATGTAAAGATAGTCGGTGGTTGACATGTGCATCCCGGCGAGGTAGGTTCCTGCTGAGCTCTGGAACCGGATATATTGGTTATTTTCCAGTGCAATGTCTCCGCCGGCCACATCCAATTTATATCCGGGGTTGGTCTTCCCGATGCCCACATTGCCGCTGGTAGTGTTCAAATAAAGCGCCGCCGCCCCGGTTGCCAACTCGAGGTTGTTAGCACTGGCATCATGATACAAGTGACCCTTGAATACGCCGTTTTCGTAAAACCGCATTCCGGCATCCTGGTCAACACCCGTTGTGTCAAAATAAGCAAACGAATTAGGAAAGCCAGCTCTCTTAATATGCAATCCTGCCGACGGACTTTTTGTGCCGATGCCGATCCTGTTTCCAACGTACAGGCTGTCGTCAGTGGCTATCAAATTGTTCCCACCATCATAAAAATTCTCTGCTGACCCGAACCTTATTTTATCTCCGAATCTGACTTCGCCAGCCACATCCAGTAAATAAGCAGGAGTCGTTGTGCCGATGCCGACTTTCCCATCCGACATGATTCGTACTTTCTCAGACCATCCAGCGCCGGCAGGGCTTGTAGCCGTACCAAACCTTAACGGTCCGCGGCTCCATGCAAAGAAGGGATTTTGATTTGCCACACTCCCTCCAAACATAGAGAAAAAATCTGTATATCCCGGCGCGCTCAAACCCATAGTCGGCGCGGTGGCCATAACTTCAAAAGATGCGTCAGGTGTCGTTGTTCCTATGCCAACCTTCCTTTGAATACCATAGTTGTAATAGATTCCGTTGCCTGTCGTCATAGGAAACCAGTCGTTGGTACCGGAAAGACCATTTGGCTCTATCAATCCCTCGGAAGCGCCCGTCACAACCGCGTTGAAATAATTGCTCAGCGAAGATTCTGAACCATCTGAGGACAAGGAGGAAATGGGCAAATCCTTATAAATTGTGGCAATGGGATTGCTATCCCCTGTATAAGCAAGGGTCAGATAGGTGGCGATGGAGGCATCGCTGGCCAAGAGAAGCTGAACCAGGGTTCCATCGGAAACCTTTGTTCTATCGCCGATCTCCGCCCCGCCCACTTCAATACCTGCCCAGATTTCTTTGGGCTGAATGGCTTCACCTTCAGCGTCCTTGAGATTCAGGGTTTTGGTGAAGTCCGCGCTGACCCTGGCCACATTGCCCGAGGTGATGCCGTCTGATTTGCTGAATTCAAAATCAACGGTGTATTGGCCGCGGGTAAAGGTTTGGTAACCGAGGGGGGTGGTAGCGGTTTGGGAATCGTAGAGGGTAAAGGTGATCTCCTCGGGAAGGTCCTCGGGACCGAAAATGGGGGAACCGAGAAGGACGTCTTTTTGGAGGGGGATTCCCTCCGATTGGGCTGTGAATGGGATAAGAAGGATGCAAAGGCCGACAAGAACGACGGGTAACAATCTCTTGATCATAATCATTTCCTCCATTAAGTTAAATTGTTTGCATTTGATGAAAAATAAACAAGAGCCAAACAAAGCTAAAAGATGGCAGAAATGTTGCAAAATACCAAAAAAAAGAGTTTTTTAAAGATGTTAGCCTTTACAGTAGGACATGATAACAGGTTCCACATATCCCCCAATTCCTGATGAGAATCAAAATAAGATTATCGCCCACATGTAAAAAAAATCGTGACCTCCTTGATATGACAACACTATTGTGCTATTATGTATGAAAATACTACTATGTTGCCAACAGTTCGGTCAAGCAAAAAAAGTGATTTATTTGTAAAAAATAAGGTCGTTGTTTTGGCTGTCCGAACATCTGGTTTTTATCTTAAACCAACAGAAAATCTCAATGATTCCCGAAGATGTTTGAACGTTTTTTGACATTGCCTCAAAAAGAAACTTGACGAAATGCGTCTAATACATATTATATGAGCGTATTGTGAAAAACATCACAAAATATGCCTGACGGTTGTTCGGCATGGGTGGTGCTTTAAACGTTCCCGATATGGTGCGGGTTTTGAAAATGTTCAATATCGTTTAGGATCTATGCGCATAAGGGTTTAAAAAAGGAGGATTTTAAGACATGAAAGATGGAAGAATAGCAATTCCGAGCGTAGGGCCTGGTGGCCTGGATGGTGAAAGATCAGGCCATTTTGGTCATTGCGATGTGTTCACCTTCGTGGATGTGGAAGACGGCGAAGTGAAACAGGTTTCCACCATTGCCAACGAGGCCCATGTACAGGGTGGGTGTATGGTTCCGGTTAATTTGCTGGCCAGTCACAACGTGAATGCCTTGATTGTGGGCGGCATCGGCATGCGTCCCCTGATGGGTTTCAAGCAGGTCGGGGTGGATGTGTTTTATGATGCGACAAGGCAGCAGATCAGGCCGGTGGTCGAAGACCTGATTGCCGGAAAGCTTCAGATGATCGGTGATGATCAGGTGTGTGGCGGTGGCGGCGGTGGACACTGATTGGGTGTACCCCATGATTTTTGGGAAAATTCGAGAAAAGGATCGTTTTTAATGGAGAATGATAAACCCAAAGACGATGTCTACAAAATGCTTTCCGAATCCGGATACGCGGATAAGGCCATTGAATACTTTCAAAACCAGAATAACCTGGGCATCATTGAAGGCGCCGACCACTGTACGGACCTCACGGGGCCTTGCGGCGACACCATGAAGATCACCATGAATGTCAAAGGTGATCGAATAGAGGATGCCAAGATTCAGGTCATGGGGTGTCCGGGAGCGGTGGCGTCAGGCAGTGCCGCCATTGCATTTGCCAAAGGAAAGACCCTGGACGAGGCCGAATCGCTCACGCTGGAAGAACTTTATCGCGAATTGGAAAAAATGCCCGAACAGAAGGTACATTGTGCCCGTTTGGCCATTAAAACCCTGCAAAAGGCTGTTGCCCGGTACCGGGAAGAACATTCACCCAAGGTGGCCAACGAAAACTAGGAGGTTCCATGAAAATTGCGGTAACATCCAAAGGTGTTGATCTGGATTCGGAAGTGGATCCTCGGTTCGGGAGGGCCGCCTATATTTTGGTGCTCGATTCCGAGACGCTTTCCTTTGAAGTGCTGGACAATAAAGAGAATGCAAACGCTTTTAAAGGTGCGGGCATACAGGCCGCCAAGATGGTAAGCGAGAAGGGTGCCGAAGTCCTCCTGACCGGGTATTGCGGCCCAAACGCCTTTAAAGCCATGAAAGCCGCAAAAATTGGTGTTGCCAACGATGCGAAGGGAACGGTGCGTGAAGCGATTGCCGCCTACGAGGCTGGAAAAATGCCCCTGGCGGAAGATGCCAATGTCGAAGGCCAATGGTAAACGAAAGGTATAGTGTGTAAGCTTTTGAGACTTTTTAAGAACTCTGAATTCTTATGCCTTAAACCTTAAGCCTAACATCTGGAAAGGAGAAACCATGCCGATTTTTGAGTTCGAATGTCTTGACTGTGGTCAGAATACGGAAATATTGATTGCCAGTAGCGAAACGGACCTGGTTGCCTGTGGAAATTGTGGTGGCAAGAATCTCAAAAAATTACTGTCGGCCCATGCTTCAGTCAGCACTACCGGGAAGTTCCCTGAAAATGCGTCGGACCGCTGTTGCGGATCAGGCGGACCGCCGTCAAGCTGCGCGGGTCCGGGCAGTTGTTGCGGACGGCACTGAGCCGTATTCTGATATCTTGAAATATTGGTTCATTTCTTCTCAGTTGACGTGCACAGGGACTGGTATAACGCCGGTTCCTGGCCCTTTTCCATTGTCTCCCACCACAATTCATGATATTTGACTTTTCAGAAATAGTGCCTACTAATTGCGCGTTTAAAGAATAGAAACTTACACGAAAAATGTGCCGGCCTTTTCCGGTGAGGGAGGATGTCCATAATGGCAGATAATATGCAGGGTTGCTCCATGAGCAACCAAAACGAACAACAGCAGGCTCAGGACAAGGAAATAGAACAGAGCTTGGGCCGCATCAAACATAAAATTCTGGTGATGAGCGGTAAGGGCGGCGTGGGAAAGAGCAGTGTCGCGACCTACCTTGCGGGAGCTCTTGCCAAAAAGGGAAAAAAAGTGGGACTCATGGATGTGGATCTGCATGGTCCCAGTATTCCCCGTATGCTCGGGCTTAAAGGAAACATTCAAAGTGGTGCCAATGGCGAGAAGGCCAAGCCCATCGAATACCTTCCCAACCTGCAGGTTATTTCCGTTGAACCCCTCATGGGAGAGAACAAAGATGCCGCCACCATCTGGCGGGGACCGATCAAAATCGGTGTCATTCGGCAGTTCATTTCAGATATTGAATGGAATGACCTCGACTATCTGATTATTGATTCCCCCCCTGGTACCGGTGACGAACCCCTGACCGTGGCCCAGACCATCCCGGGGGCGGAAGCGCTGATTGTGACAACTCCGCAAGAGGTGTCATTGGCAGACGTCAGAAAATCCATCAGTTTCTGCCGGCAGGTTAACATGAAAATTCTGGGGCTTGTTGAAAATATGAGCGGTCTGAACTGCCCGCACTGCGGAAAAAGCATCGAACTTTTCAAAACCAACGGCGGTATGTTGACCGCCAAGAAGGAAAGCCTGAGGTTTCTGGGTCGCCTGCCCCTGGATCCGGAAGTGGTCATGCAGGGAGATGTCGGCGGATTGGATGTGCTTGATAACGATGGAATCGCTTTCTCAAGGGAATTCAATAAACTGGTGGATGAAATCGTAAATGTTCATGACCGTGAAGACGGACTTCATTGAAATCAGGCGACCCAACGAAAAAGCTTGCACAAATCGAAAAATCAAATATGATTCTGTGTGCCGCCTTTTTGAATTTTAGGCGGATGAAAATCACTGCCGATCACCCGTATGGAGTTGGGGAAGGGTAAGAAAAAGGCTATACAGAAGGTCTGATCTGGATTTCAAAAGGATCAAAAAAGCCTGCCCCGCCTCAGCGGGGTGGGTTTTTTTGTGTTTCCATGTCTGATGCTGGAGCCAGAATATGAGTAAATACTACCTGTTTCAAGATGTAAAAAACTGTATCGATTGCCGAAGCTGCGAAGTGACTTGTAAGAGCAACAAAAACCTCCCCCCGGGTCCCAGGCTTTGTGAAATCGTAGCAGTGGGACCTTACTTGATCGGAGATCTTCCCAGAGCGGCCTATACCTTCATGCCCTGTTTTCACTGTGAAGATCCCTGGTGTGTGGCCGCATGTCCCACGGGAGCCATGCAGAAAAGACAGAAAGACGGCATCGTTTTTGTGGATCACTCAGTCTGTGTGGGCTGCAAAACCTGCATGTCCGCGTGTCCATGGGGTGCCCCCCAATGGAGTGAAGAAATGGGCAAAGTGGTCAAGTGCGATTATTGCAAGGACCGGATTGATCAGGGTCTGGATCCGGCTTGCGTGACGGTGTGCACTACCCACTGTCTCCACTTTGGTCGCGCCAATGACATTCCGGCCGTCAGGCGGAAACGACACGCCATGGCGACGGCATCTCTTTAGTCATTGCGGACTGGGGAGTGGTGAATGCGGAATGTGGCGTTCTTTTGGGAACGGATAAGGTGAAATATTATGATCAAGCCGGTCTGCCCTGTTGCCGATACCATCGAAAAATTGGACGAGATTATTGCAGGCGGTCGTCTTAAGCCTGCGAGATGCCGGCAGCGGGCCGAAGAGATTTTGAAGCTTATGGAAGATGTGTCGTCCGGTCGCGGTGGTCCCGAGCATATCCCCACCATGGAGTCTCTGGCTGCTACTCTTGAAAAAGAGGGCCCCGATGACGCGTGCAGAAAGACGGGGGTCATGTTGACTTCTGTTTTTCAGGAACACCATGAAGTTTTCAAGAGCCATCTGGATACCCTGATCTGCCCCGTGACTGACTGTACCCGGTTGATCCCATCCCCCTGCCAGATGGCGTGTCCCGCCGGTATTGATGTTCCCAGCTATGTGACGCTTATCGGCCAGGGCCGTGATGCTGAGGCCATCGCCTTGATTCGAAAGGATAATCCCTTTCCGTGGGTGTGCGGTCTGATCTGCACCAATCCCTGTGAATTCATGTGTGTTCGGGGCCGCGTTGATAAACCCGTCTCCATCAAATACCTGAAAGGATTTGCCGCCGAAAGGGCTATGTCGGACGGGCTTTACAAAAACCCCGAAAAGGCGTCTTCCAAAGACCAGAAAGTCTGTATCATCGGTGCCGGTCCGGCAGGCATGAGTGCGGCCTATTTTCTGGCGCTGAAGGGGTACGGCGTTACGGTCCTGGATGCCCTTCCCGTGGCCGGCGGCATGATGATGGTGGGGATTCCCAGGTACCGGCTTCCCAGGGAGGTCATCGATCGTGAAGTCGCCATGATCGAAGAACTGGGGGTTGAATTTCGGCTCAATACCCGGTTGGGAAAAGATGTTCAGTTTGAACAGCTGCAGGCGGAAGGTTTTGAGGCGTTCCTGATCGCCATTGGTGCCCATGACTCCCATAAACTAGGAATTCAAGGAGAAGACGACTATCCCCAGGTGGTTGATGCGGTTTCCTATCTTAGGCGCGTCTCGCTGGGAGACCGGCGAAAACCGGGGCGCCGGGTTGCCGTGCTCGGCGGGGGCAATGTGGCCATTGATGCCGCCAGAACGTCCCTCAAGCTGGGCTGTGAGGAGGTGACCATTATCTATCGCCGGTCTCGTTCCGATATGCCCGCCAATGAGGAGGAAGTGGAGCAGGCGGAGGAAGAGCGGGTTTGTTTCTCTTTTTTGACCGTCCCCGTGGAAATCGTTGGTGAAAATGGGAAGGTCACGGCTTTGCGTTGCGTGAGGACCGAGCTGGGACCCGAGGATCAAAGTGGCCGACGGCGGCCCGTGCCCATTGTGGGGAGTGATTTTGAATTCCGGGTGGATGCGGTGATTTCATCCATCGGCCAGCGGGTGGACCCGAAAGGCTTTGAATCGCTTGAGACCTTGGCCTGGACCCGAAGGGATACGATCAAAACAAATTCCATCAGCATGGAAACAACCGTGCCCGGCGTGTTTGCGGCAGGGGATGCGGTGTTGGGGCCTGCCACGGTGGTTGAGGCCATCGGCGGCGGCAAGCGGGCCGCGGATGCCATTGTTCGATACCTTTCGGGAATACCCCAACCGAAGATGCGGACCGTACCGGTGCGCAGGGAGCGACTCGATTTCATCGAGACTCCAGCTTCCACCAAAATGACTCTGCAAAGGCCGCAGATGCCCATGCTCAACGATGAAAGGCGGCGGGTGACGTTTCAACAGGTGGAGTTGGGGTATCCGGAAAACGCCGTCCGGGAGGAAGCCAGAAGATGCCTTCGATGCGATGTATGCATCCGTTGCGGCACCTGTGTGGATATCTGCCGCAATAAAATGGGTGTTGATGCCCTCCAATTCGGGTATCTGAATTTTGATCACCGGGAGCCGACCGATTTCAGGGTCACCGCGGAGCGCTGTATCCTCTGTGGTGCCTGTGCGGCCAACTGCCCCACGGAAGCCATTTCCATGGCTGATCTGGGGGAGGAACGAATTTTGACCCTCTGCGGAACCGTTTTGAATCGGTTGAAGGTTGAGCGTTGTCAGGTTTGCGGCACGGTTGTGGGGCCGGAACGGTATCACGATTACATTACCAGAAGAATGCGGGGGATAACGCCCAAATCCCAGAAAGGGGTTCTTTGCCTGGACTGTGCCAGAGAAACCTCTGCCAGACGTCATGCGGAAATGGCACCACCCAAATTAACGGTTTAGGGAGAAAGCGTATGAGCTTTAGACGGGGAGACCGAGTGGAAGTTCACCGGAAATCGCAGGATGAACACTGGCAGGAGCATATGGACCGTTTTGTGGGTCTTCACGGTATTGTCACCGACCCGGATATGGTCAAGAACGATCCTGAAGCCCTCATTGAGGTGACCTTGGATGGAGCGGGCACATATCGTTTTCCTCAGGATTGTCTGCGCCCTCTCAAAGAGTCGTAAAAAAATCCCCTTTCCGGGGGTGACAGGGAAAGGAAATTCTCATGCAGATTCGGGACTTGCTGACTGACGTGGGGCATAAGCCTTTAAGAATTGACAGTTTTCGGAGTATAAAAGATGCCGTATTGACGATGACGGAACAGAATCAAAGCGGGCTGATTGTCATGGACGGCAGGAAAACCGTTGGAATTATTACCGAACGGGATGTCCTGCGCAGCTATGTGAAGCATGGTGACGTGTCGTTGTCGAAGATTCAAATCAAGGATGTCATGACTGAAAAATTGATTGTTTCAAAGTCCGATGATGAAATTGACGTCACCATTTCTTTGATGAGACAAGCGGGAATCCGTCATCTGCCGGTATTGGAGGCCGGGGAAATTATCTCATTACTGAATATTTGTGACCTGGCCCATTATCAGGCGGGAAATCTGTCCGCGGAATTGCATTATCTGGAAGAATATGTGGATGATCTGCACGAGGCAGGCCGTGATTGAAGAAGACAGAGAGAAAGAAACGGCTGAAATGCTCCAGATCACCATTGACGGCGATGTCTATGAGACAGCCAAAGGAATGACCGTTTTGCAGGTGATGCGGAAAAATGGCATTCAAGTGCCCACCCTCTGTTACCATGAGGCACTGAAGCCCATTGGGGCCTGTAAGCTGTGTGGCGTTTTGGTGCCGGGCCATTCCGGAAACCCCAGGATTCTGCTGTCCTGTGTTCTGAAAGCTAGAGAAGGGCTGGTGGTGAATACTGAAGGGGAATGGGTTCAAAAGGCAAGAACCCTCGCATTTCGAAATCTGCTGGCCATGGCACCGCAATCGAACCGTATCAGAGCTCTTGCGGAATCCTTTAACGTGCCGCTGGGTCCGGTTGCGGACGGGTGCATTCGGTGCCGCCTGTGTATTCGGGTGTGCAAGGAGGTTGTGGGGATTGGGGCCCTCAAGATGGCGGAGCGCGATGGCCTCCGTCTTATCGTTCCCAATGAAGGTCTCTGTATTGGATGCGGCACCTGCGCCAATATTTGCCCCACAGGCGCCATTTATATGGCCGATGAGGATGGTGTACGCACCATTTCCATCCGCGATGAAGTGATCGGTGTAAATCCCCTTGAACGTTGCGAAGCATGTGGTCGCTTTTTTGCCTCGCAGAAATTCATCAACCACGTGAAACTGCTGACAAGGAATCACGCGGCGGTAAAAGAGCTACATCAATACTGTCATTCCTGCACCAAACTGTTTTCCAATCGTATCAGATCTTCATCAAAATTCAAGCGAAAGGGGTAGCAGGCCGGATAGCTTCGTCACTGGGCCATCCGAAATTAAATATGCGCTAAGATCCAAATGAAATACGAAACCATAGAATATGAGATTATTGAACCCGGGATCGGAATTTTATCCCTGAACCGTCCGCGCAAATACAATTCCGTCAACATCCAGATGATGGAAGAACTGGGAGCTTTCTGGAAAGAACGCCTCTATGATCTGGAAACCCATGTGGTGGTGCTCAGAGGCAACGGCAAACGGGGATTTTGTGCCGGACTGGACATGAAAGAAATCATGAAGACGGCTGCCCGGATGTCAGCTGATGAATTTTATCGGTTTCAGGCGCGTCTTGCCCGGCTCAACCTGGCCATGCGTCAAACCCCGCAACCCATTGTTGCCGCGTTACACGGCGCCGCCGCCGGGCTGGGCTTCAGCTTTGCCATGGCCTCGGATCTACGGGTCATCACCCCGGATGCTCGGTTTTCAGCGGCCTACATCAACATCGGTCTGGGCGGGGCAGACATGGCCTGCAGCTATTTTCTGCCAAGATTGATCGGTGCCGGGCGGGCTTATGAGTTCATGCTCACGGGCAACTTCATGACCGCCCATGAGGCCATGGATTTAGGCTTCTGTAGTAGGCTGGTGGAACCGGATCAGCTTCTGGAAACGGCCCTGGATCTGGCCCGAACCATGAACGGCAAAAATCCCATGGGTCTGCGGCTCACCAAAGAAGCCATTAATGTGAATCTGGATACGGGCGGTCTGGAGCAGGCGCTGCAGGTGGAAGACCGAAATCAGACGCTGCTGGTGCTCCGGGGAATGGTGGGTAAAAAAGACAAGACGAGCCGGTATTTCTAAAAATCTATGAAAGAGAAAAAACGCAATAAGAAGAAAGGGTGGGGCAGTCGCTTTCTGGCCTGGATTGCCAAGGGGCAGGAGCGCTCACCGAGGCCTCTTTGCGGTCAGTGAGGTGTTCCGACTATCCCCCGTGCCGTCGGCATGAAGAAAACATCGAAAAAATAATTAAGATCTGAGCCCAATCAGTGAGAGTGACAGTATGGGCTGTTTTCCTTTCACCCACCAATATCGTCTGCTAGAAAAGCGCATAGATGAAAGGTGCCACAGCGCTGCTTTCTGTGAAGACAATTAACGCTCCAAACATTAATAGCACGATGACGATAGGAAGCAACCAGTAACGCTTCCTGAATTTCAGGAATTCCCAAAATTCACCAATTATCGTTTGTTTTGCCACTTTTCCCCCTTGTTGCCTAAAATCTCTTGCCGAAACGCTCTTTCGATTGAGCGGGTTCCTGCCGATTCACCCAATAGGTTTTTGCATTTTTATCAATTTTCATTGGAATGGGGCGACCGCCCAAAAACCGTTTGATCAAGGCGGCGGGCGTTATGACAAAATAATAGAGCAGAACCAGGAAAAACGTGGTCACCACCCGACCAAGAAAATGGGAGATTTTAAGCCATGTATGGTAAACAGGACTCAGGGTTTCGGGAAGGCAGATGAACCCGAGACCCAAGGTTCCCAGAATACCAAAAAGTATCATGGGCAGGATTTTGCCACGCCAGACACCCAGAGAAAACAACAACCCAAAAAGAACAAATGCGATCAGGCCGAATCTTTGTATGGATTTTTTCTCAGTCAAGCTCAAATTCCCCACGCCAGTCACTTCTTTCCTGAAAATGCGGTTGTTCGTCTTTGTACAGAATGCAGTTCTCCATCACCAGTGCATCCATTTCGGTGCGCATGAAACAGCGATAGGCATCTTCGGGGTTACAGACAATGGGTTCACCTCGGACATTGAAACTGGTGTTTACAATGACAGGATATCCGGTTACTTTTTCAAAAGCTGAAATAATATCATAGTAGTCTGGTTTTGTTTTTCTATTGACGGTTTGAACCCTTGCAGAATAATCCAGATGAGTGACTGCGGGAATATCGCTTCGCCTTGCCTTAAGTCGATCCAGCATGCTCAAATCGGAATTCAGGTCATGTTTAATACACCTTTCGGACTTTACGGGGGCCACCAGCAGCATGTAGGGGCTCGCTGTTCTTATTTCAAAAAAAAGCGGTGCTTTTTCTTCCAAAACCGACGGTGCAAAAGGCCTGAAAGATTCCCGGTACTTGATTTTCAGGTTCATGATGGATTGGGTTTCTGAACTCCTGGGATCACCCAGAATGCTCCTAGCGCCTAAGGCTCTGGGACCAAATTCCATAGCACCTGTCATGTAGCCCACGATCTTGCCGTCGGAAACAAGCCCTGCTATGTGAGCGGCCCGCTTCTGAGATTCCAGTTCATGATATGGGCAACCGCTTTGCTCTAAAAAATACTTCACTTCGCTGTTGGAAAATGCAGGCCCCAGATAAGATCCTTTCTGGCCGTCCTCTCCCGAAGTGACGGTCCGAGGATTTTGACAGTAGCGGTACCATACGGAGAGAGCTGCGCCAAGGGCACCCCCGGCATCACCGGCCGCCGGCTGAATCCATAAGTTCTTGAAGGGTCCTTTGGATAGAATAAGCCCGTTGGACACACAATTCAGGGCAACCCCACCGGCCAGGCAAAGATTCTCAAGGTGGGTTTCTCTATAAAGGTGCTTTGCCATTCTCATAACCACTTCTTCCGTCACCTTTTGAATGCTGGCCGCAATATCCATTTCCCTTTGCGTGATATCCGATTCGGGTTTTCGACGGGGGCCACCGAAAAGTTTTTCAAAGCGCCGGTTGGTCATGCGCATACCGCCCAGGAAATCAAAGTAAGACAGATTTAACCGCAACGAACCATCCTCTTTGAGATCTACGAGCTCTGAGAGGATCATATCCCGGTATCTTGGCGTTCCGTATGGAGCCAACCCCATCAGCTTGTATTCACCGGAATTCACCTTGAAACCGGTAAAATAGGTGAAGGCAGAATAGAGAAGACCTATAGAATCGGGAAAATGAAGCTCTTTAAGAAATGTAATATCCGGGCCTTTTCCAAATCCGCAGCTTGCCGTGGCCAATTCTCCGACGCCGTCGATGGTCAACAAGGCCGCTTCTTGAAAAGGGGAAGGATAAAAAGCTGCAGCAGCGTGCGCCTCATGGTGTTCCGTGAATAGCACTTCACCCTCGTACCCGGTTTCCTGTCGGATGACCTTCGGAATGTGCAGTTTTTTTCCCAGCCACTGGGGCATGGCTTCCAGCCATGCCTTAAGTCCTTTTGGGGCGACACTCAAATGGGTCAGCAGGATTCGTTCAAAGGTGAGGAAGGGTTTATCGTAGAAGACCACATGATCTACATTATTAATGGTGATTTGCGAATGCTGCAAGCACCATTGCACGGCGTTTTTTGGGAATCTGGGGTCATGTTTTTTTCGGGAGAAACGTTCCTCCTGGGCTGCTGCGATAATGTTGCCGTCGTGAACCAGACATGCCGCGCTGTCATGGTAAAAAGCAGATATTCCCAATATATTCATGTTGATCTTTACTTGAAACCTCAAATGGCAAACGCCCGAGGGACAACACGTCCGCAAGGGCGCCTATTGAAGAAAGGAAATTTTTTTTCTAAATCTCCCCCCCCTCCACCTAATATTCCCCCGGCATGGTTTTGAGCTGGGCCAGTGAAAAAACCGGGCCGTCCTTGCACACGTACTGATCGCCGATGTTGCATCTGCCGCAGATGCCGATGCCGCATTTCATGCGCATTTCAAGGGAGAGGATAATCCGTTCCGGTGGGAATCCCAGTTTTTCAAGAACCGGCTGGGTGAATTTGATCATGATGGGCGGGCCGCAGACAATGGCGATGGCATTTTCCGCGCTGGTGATCTTCTGCTCCGTAATGGTGGGAACGAATCCCACATTGTATTTCCAGTTCGGATCATCGGTCCCGTCCACGGTAATGTGCATGTTGATGTCGTCCCGCTGCTCCCACGCGGCCAGTTCGTCTTTATAAAGGAGCATGCCGGGGCTTCTGGCGCCGTACACTACGGAGATATCCGCAAATTTGGACCTGTTTGCAGGATCGAGCATATAGATGATGCTGGAACGTAATGTGGTAAACGCAAATCCGCCGCCCACTATGACCACATGTTTGCCTTCCATCTCATCCCAGGGATACCAGTTTCCCAAAGGGCCTCGAATCCCCATGATATCCCCTTCTTTCATGTTGTGGAGATGCGAGGTAACGAGCCCCACTTTGTTGACCGTAAAGGCCACAAACCCTTTTTCCGTGGGTGAGGACGCGATACCGATGGGGATTTCCCCTTTTCCGGCAATGGATAGCTCACCAAACTGCCCGGGCGTGTATGCGAATTTTTCCTCGTCTTCCGGGTTGAGAAATACAAACCTGAAAGTTTTGAGATTTTTGTCCTCTGTTTCCGTTGTAATCCTGTCAATGCGAACAGGATAGGGTAAATAAGGATTTCCCAATTGAACCCCCCTCTGTATTACGCTTACAATCTATATCTGTGCCGTCAGCACCTGAACCCTTACGCCTGACTTCCCTCAAACCCATTCATCAATCGACAGACTTCCCGAATATCGATGTTCACCGGGCAATACTTGACACAACGGCCGCATCCGGAGCACTGAACGCCGTTTTCGTATTTGTCCACATAATATTTGAGCTTGTGCATAAACCTCTGGCGAACCCTCTGGAATTTATTGTTCCTTGGGTTGTGTCCCGATCCGTGAAGGGAAAAGAGTGGGAACATGCAGGAATCCCAGTTGCGAATCCGGTCACCCTGCTTTCCCTGAACTTCATCTTGGATGTCGAAACACCAGCAGGTGGGGCAGAGATAGGTACACGTTCCGCAATTAAGACAGGCGAAAGCCACCTCTTCCCAGAATGGAGCGTCAAACAGCTCGTTGGTCACTTTGTCTTTCAATTGATTCGTGGGAACGTCGGCATCGATTTTACCGTGAGCCTGTTGCTTCAGATCTTCGCCCGCTGAAAGCGCTTTCTCATCGGCCGGCTTTCCCGGCGCCTTTTCCAGAAACGCCTCCCCTTTTTCGGTTAATGCTTTTGCCAGGAAGCGATCCTCCAGATCAAAGAGCAAAACGTCCAACCCCGTTTCGTTGAACGGACCGCCTCCCACCTGGGTGCAGAAACATGAGGCACAGGGTGTATTGCATCCCAGGCCCACCAGGGTGGCCGATTCAAAATGCCCGGTCCACCAGGGATCCCGGTATTCGGGGTTGTCAAAGTTGCGTTTTACAATTTGAAAGGCCTGAGCGTCACAAGGCCTGATCCCCAATACTGCACAGGGTGAATAATCCTTGGGTGATTCTTCAAGGATATGGGCATTCTCTTCGGTTTCGTCCAGGGAGTATTCAAACATCCTTTCCGATTCCGGATAAATAACGGTTTTGGGGGAGAGCCTGGTGTTTTCATAATTAAAATCAGGCTTTCTATTTTCGTCAAGGAGCATGAACGTATGAAAATCGCCATCCTTCACCGGACCAAAAAGCCTGTAGGACTCCTTCAAATTCTCCAGGGCTCCCAGCCATTCTTCCTTGGTGAAAACTTTCTCAGTCATATCACGTACCTTCATCTATTGATGATATCTGTTGGTTCCATTTGTGGTCTATTTGATGAAATCGTTATAGTCATCGGGCCGGTAAACATCCAGGGGCGGTCTTTTCTCCGGGTCAAGCCCGGCTTCCCAGTTGAAAAGTTTCTCGGTATCTTTGTTGAGCTTTTTGGTAAACTGCCTCATGGAGATGCCCATGGGGCAGACGCGCTCACAGGCGCCGCAATCGGTACATCGTCCCGCACAATGATATGCTCTCAGAAAGTGAAACGTCATAGTGTCCGTGGGATCAATGCTTTTCCCCACCCACTGGGGTGCGGATTCATCCACGAAACAGGTGGGGCAGTAACAAAGGGGACAACTGTTTCTGCAGGCGTAACACCTGATGCAGCGGCTGATAAGTCTCTGAAAGAATCCCTGTTTCTTTTCGGGTTCCATGGCTTCGATTTTTTCAACGTCGGAATAGGGATTGACGTCGGTTTGTTCTTCCACCGGGTCACCCAGCATTTCATCATATATGACGGGATTGCGGTGTCTGCAGACTGCACAGTTGCTCTGGAGAAACTTCTCTTTTTCAAAAGTCTCCTCAAAATCCTTTCCCTTGACCACAAATGTGGCCCCATCTTGCTGAATGTCCAGAATTTCCTTTAGTTTGACCGCCCGGGCCACGGCGCGGTGGTCGATCATGCCTTCACAAGGGATGCCCACAATATAGAGTTGGTCACGCTTGATCTGGTTTTCTATGATATGGGTGACCATGTTTCTAGAGTTGCATCCATTGGCGATGATGCCTATTTTATCCGTTCGTTTGGTCAGATAGTTGCACAGGTTCAGCCCGCAAAAATTGTCCCAGTAGAGCTTGTCCACTTTGTCAGGGTCGTTCACCAGCAGAGGTTCGTTCATCATGGGCACCGTCCCCTTCTGGTAACCGATGAAGACATCCACCTTTCCCTCTGCAAGCAGCTTTTTTGCAGT
The DNA here is from genome assembly GCA_963663335.2 of Desulfatiglandales bacterium. GTDB lineage: Bacteria > Desulfobacterota > DSM-4660 > Desulfatiglandales > Desulfatiglandaceae > NaphS2. The sequence goes on from CAXXLN010000004.1 coordinate 357,406, forward strand.
TTCCCTGATTTTTTCAGTGTATTTGAGCATTATGCCACCTCAGCCCTCGATTTAATGAAATAACGGGTCGGGCCCAGCGCCTTTACTTCACCAGCCACCGTATTTGCCACTTCAACAAACTTGGTTGCTTCGGCTGACGATATCCAGGAAAAATGGAGCCTGCCCGGTTCAAGACCCACATGTTCCAAAAGACCCTTCAACAGTGCGAATTTCCGTCTTGCGTAATAATTACCTTCCAGGTAATGGCAGTCGCCCGGGTGTCAGCCGGAGACCCATACACCGTCGGAACCGTGTCTAAAGGCCGCCAGTACGAATTTCGGGGTGACCCGGGCCGAGCAGGGTACCCGGATGATCCTGAAATTGGGCGGGTATTGAAATCGACTGACACCCGCCAGGTCCGCTGCACCGTAACTGCACCAGTTACAGAGAAAGGTTGTGATTTTTGGTTCCCAATTGCTCATTCCCTCATCTCCTTCGTATTTTTAGATATAAGGCATAGGGTATGAGGGGTAAGGTCAGAACCTTAAACCCAACACCTTACACCTTAAACCTTAGACCTTAAGCCTAACACCTTAAACCTTCGAAACCCCTATACCACATCATGAATTCAAATTTTAGAAAAAAATGCAATTTGTGTGAGATTCTTGGCTGAAATCTTAGATCTGATTGATCATTGCCATAATCTGTTCCTCACCGAACCCCTTAAGGTTCATGGCGCCCGATCGACAGGAGGCCACGCACAAACCGCACCCTTTGCACAAAATGGGGTTGACCTGGGCTTTGCCTGCAAACCGGCCTTCTTCCACAAAAGACGGGGCCGAAAAGGGACACAGCTCGATACAGACACCGCAACTGCTGCAATAGAGCGGGTTGGCGGAGGCAACGGTTCCGCTGACGTTGAAGCGCTTTCGGGCCAGCAGGGTGATGGCGCATGATGCCGCCGCCAGGGACTGGGCCACGGACTCGTCGATCGGTTTGGGATAATGGGCCATGCCGCACAGGAAGACGCCGTCCGTTGCAAATTTTGACGGCCCCAGTTTGGCGTGCGCTTCCACAAAAAAACCGTCCTGGTTCATGGGGACTTTGAAAAACTGCGCCAGCTTTTCGTCCCGGTACGGCACAATGGCGGTAGCGAGACAAAGCAGATCGGTCTCGATTCGAATGGTGCGGCCCAGAACCCGGTCCATAATCTCGATCTGGAGGTTATTCCCCCCTGAAGAAACCTTCGGCTTTTGGTCCAGGGAATACCGGAAAAATTTCACGCCGGCCATCCGCGCCTTTCGATAAAGGTACTCCCGTTCTCCATAGGTCCTGATGTCCCGATAAAGGACAATGATGTTCATCCGGGGATTCAATTCTTTCAGATTAATGGCGCTTTCCATGGTATGGGTACAACAGACCCTTGAGCAGTAAGGCCGTTCCGGCTCCCGGGACCCTACGCACTGAATGAATACGGCCGTCTTAACGTTCTTAAGCGCCGGATCATCATTCAGAAACCGGCGATCCAGCTCCAGGTGGGTCATGACCCGTGGGTCTTTTTGGTACAGATACTCGCCCGGTTGATACTCGGAGGCGCCCGTTGAAATGACCGCAACCCCGTGTTGCAGGGTTTTTTCTTCTCCGTTGTGAGCGGCAAGGATTGTTTTGAAATTGCCCACAAACCCCTCGACACTGGCTACTTCCGTGTCCAGGCACACCTCGATATTTGGGTCCGATCGAACAGCCTTGACCAGATCCGCCAGTTGTTGCCGAACATCCTCTCCCTTCCAGGTCCTGTAAAGGTTGAGGGCCTGGCCCCCCAGAGCGGCGGAACGTTCCACCAGACAAACCGGATAGCCCTGGGCCGAAAGGGTTTTGGCGGTGGTCAGCCCGGAGATGCCGCCCCCGATGACAAGTGCCCCTTGGTCGATTTCCAGGGTGGACTCCTGAAGGGGATCCATCAGGGCGACCTTTGCCACCGCCATTCGAATCAGGTCCTTTGCTTTTTCCGTGGCCAATTCCGGGTCGTTCTTGTGAACCCAGGAATCCTGGTTTCGAATGTTGACCATTTCAAAGAGGTATTTGTTGAGATTGGCGTTGATCAGCGTTTCCTGAAACAAGGGCTCATGGGTTTTCGGGGTGCAGGCGGCCACCACAATCCGGTTGAGCTTCTGCTCCTTAATAACCTGGCTCATGGTGTCCTGCGTATCCTGTGAGCAGGTATAGAGATTGTCGGTGACATAATTCACATAAGGGAGATGGGCCGCATAATCCCTGACCTGGTCCACGTCCACCACCCCGGCGATGTTGATCCCGCACCGGCAGACGAACACCCCGATGCTGGGCCGTTGCCCCGCAATATTGGTTTCCGGAATAATCTCCTTGGTTTTTGTGAGCGTATGGCGGGCATCGCTCAGCGCTTCGCCCGCGGCACAGGCGGCGGCGCTGGCGTCAATGACCGACTGGGGGATATCCTTGGGGTTCTGAAAGGCGCCGCTGACGAATATGCCGTCCCGTGAGGTGGTCACCGGGGCGAAACTGGATGTGTCGCAGAAATTCCCTTCGGTCAATTGAATGCCGAGATCACGGCTCAAATCGATCAATTCAGGCGGTGTTTCCAGGCCGATGGAAAGGACCACGATATCGAAGGTCTCGGTGATGGCATTGCCGTCCTCCCCGGTGTAACGGAAACTGAGAGATTCATCATCGGGAACCGTATCGACCGTGTGGATACGGGAGCGGATGAAGCGGATACCGTGCTTTTCGCGGGCGTCGTCGTAATACCGCTCAAAATCCTTGCCCGTGGTCCGCATGTCCATATAAAAGATGGTGCAGTCGAGATCCCCTCCCGCATGCTCCTTGGCGATCATGGCCTCTTTGATGGCGTACATGCAGCATACCGAGGAGCAGTAAGCGCGATCACATCGGTTGTTGTCTCTGGAGCCGACGCATTGCACCCACGCGATTTTCTTAGGCTCCCGGTGGTCCGAAAGCCTCACCAGATGCCCGCCGAAGGGGCCGGAAGCGGAAAGCATCCTTTCAAATTGCATGGAGGTGACCACATTGGCGTGTTTCCCGAAACCGTAGAAGTCCATATGGGAAGGATCATGGGGCGCAAAGCCCGGCGCCAGAATCACCGAGCCCACATTGATCTCCTCGGTCACTTCGGCATCCTCATGAATAATGGCCTCGGCCTGGCACACCCTTTCGCACCCCTTGCAATCCATGACGCCGGTGATCTTAAGGCAGTTTTCAAGATCCCGGGTGGCCTTCAGGGGAACCGCTTGGGGGTAGGGGATGTAGATGGCCTTTCGGTTTGACAATCTCATGTCGAATTCATTGGGAATGGCGATGGGACAGGTGTTGATGCGACGAATCGCCTGTTCTTCACAGGCATCCATGCACTTCCAGCATCCGGTGCAGTTGGCCGTATTGTAAATGGGTTTTTTGCAGTTGCAGATATCGGCCTGGGCCTGAGAGCAGGTAATCCCGATAAGGCGCAGATGATCCGTCTTGATCTCGCCTTGTTTTTCCAACTGCCGAATGGCCCTCACGTCGCACCCCCTGAGGACGGCGGCGATGCGGGCATCAAGCCTTTTTTTGAGCATCAGAGAAAGGGTTTTGGCCAATCTGTGAATGGGCTCAAAGGCCATTTTATCGAGTTCTTCAGGGTTTCGAAACAGGTAGGGACCCACTTGTCCCCATCGATTCGTCAACGCAAGAACGCCCTCATAACCATTTTGAAGGGCATTTTCGGCTTCCTGTCTGATCCACTCTTCCATCGATGTCTCCTGAACAATAATCGGAACTGTCTATTGCTTAATTGTTCGCGGCTATGGTAACGGCGCAAACTTTGAAGTCCGGAATTTTCGCCTGCGATTCGATTCTGCTGTTCGTCAGTCTATTAACAGTGCATTCCGCAAAATGCATGGGAATGAATACGTTCCCCGGCTGTATTTCGTCTGTTCTTGCCGCTTTAATGGCAATTTTTCCCCTTCTGGATTGAACCGTGACTTCCTGTCCTTCCTCAATGCCCAACCGTGCGGCATCTTCGGGATGGATGCTCATGAAAGCTTCCGGCGCCTCCCGGTTGAGCACATCAATACGTCGGGTCATACTTCCTCCATGAAAGTGAAAGGGAATTCTGCCGGTACTCAGGATGTATGGATAATCCTGATCCGGGAGCTCAGCGGGCGGCAGGTAGTCCACGGCGGAAAAAAGGCCCCGACCTCTCGCAAAACCGGTTTCATAGAGAAACGGGGTTCCCGGACGGTCCTTGCTCGAGCACGGCCATGAAATGACCTCTCCTTTGTCGAGGCGGTCATAGGCAATGCCCCCATAGGAAGGGGTTAAGGAAGCGATTTCCGCCATGATCTCGGCGGGAGAGGCAAAATCAAAGCCGGGCGCCTTCATGACACCGGCCAGTTCTGATATGATTTGCCAGTCGGGTTTTGATTTCCCTATGGGTGGAATCGCTTGTCGAACGCGTTGAATGCGTCGGTCCGTATTGGTAAAGGTCCCCTCTTTTTCAGCGAATGAACAGGCCGGCAGTACCACGTGGGCCAGTTGTGCGGTTTCCGTCATGAAGATATCCTGCACAACCAGCAAATCAAGGGATTCCAAGGCCTGCTGAACATGTCCGGTGTCGGGGTCTGAAATCATGGGGTTTTCCCCCATGACCATCATGGCTTTGAGGTGCCCTTTTCGGGCCTCGGCCATCATCTCCACCAGGGTTAATCCGGGTGTTTCCGAAAGTTTCAGCCCCCAGCGATCCTCAAACCGTGCCCGCACATCAAAGTTCGCAACCGGCTGATAGCCGGTCATCACATTGGGCAGCGCCCCCATATCGCAGGCCCCTTGAACATTGTTCTGGCCCCTTAAAGGATTTACTCCGGTAAAGGGCCGCCCGATGTTGCCGGTGGCCATGGCCAGGTTGGCGACTGCCTTCACATTGTCCGTGCCCGTGGTTTGCTGGGTGATGCCCATGGCATAAAAGATCATGGCTTTTTCAGCCCCACCGAAAGTAAGCGCCGTCTCTTTCAGGATTTCCTGATGAACGCCTGTAATTTCGCTGACCTTTTCGGGGGTAAACCCTCTGACCTTCTCTTTTAAAGCCTCAAACCCTTCGGTTTTATTCCGAATGAAGTCGTGGTCGATCAGGTTTTCCCATATCAGGATATGGAGGATACCATTTAAAAAGGCCACATTGGTTCCGGGCTTTAGATTCACAAAAATGTCGGCATACCCGGCAAGCGGGATTTTCCGCGTATCCACCACGATGAGTTTGGCGCCTTTGTTTTTGGCCGCTATCATTCTGCCGCTGATGATGGGGTGTTGACCGGTGGTATTACTGCCGATGACGAGCATACAGTCCGTATTCTCGATTTCGGAAATGGAGTTCGTCATGGCACCCGCACCGAAGGCGATGGCAAGACCTGCCACAGTGGAGGAGTGTCAGAGGCGTGCGCAGTGATCGATGTTGTTGGTGCCCAGGACACCTCGTACAAATTTCATGAAAAGGTAGTTTTCTTCGTTGGTGCATTTGGCGCTGGACAAAGCGCCGATGGCGTCAGACCCGTGAGCGGACTTTATAGCGGCCAGCCCTTCCGCAATCTTCTGATACGCTTCATCCCAGCTTGCTTCAACCAATTGACCGTTTTTTCGGATCAGCGGTTTTTTCAGGCGGTCCTGGTTTTGAACGAAACCATGGGCGTTTCGTCCCAGAACGCAGAGCTTCCCCTGGCTGACGGCGTGCGTTCTGCAGGGGACCACATCCACAATCTCGCCATCCTGGACCTGAAGAAAAAAATTGCACCCGGTGCCGCAAAACGGACAGGTGGTCAACGTCATATCAAAGTGCATCTTCATCCTCCCCGATTTTCTTTGTGGCGGTTAACAAAATCGATAATGGCATTTTGGGCCTCCTTTTCAAGGTCCGGAACCAGATCAAAAACTTCTTCCGGAGAAAAATAACGCACTATGTCCTGAAGCATTTTGAGGGGGATCCCAGCGGGGCAGGTTTGCTCGCAATCCCCGCACAAAACACAGGTGTCCCAGATCTGGTAAGCCCGGATGAGATGAAAAATCGGAAAGGTTGGGGGCACATGCCCTTTCGGCACCCATTTCTCCAGGCTCAAGGTGTCGTGGGTTCCGGGGACCTGAACCGGACAGACGTCGACGCAGCCGTAGCACTTGATACATTTTTGAAAGTGGTTCCGCCAGAACGTTTTCCGTTCTTCCAATCCCATGGCCAACACTTCCTGAAGGGGGGTGGGAGCGAGAAGCTCCGCCTTTTTTTCAACCGCTTTAAAACGCTCTCTCACAACCGTCGTCAGGGCATGTTTAAGAGGATTTTCCGCCATGCACGCATCCGCGCAGTCGCCGCACTGAATGCATTTGGCCTGGTCTATTTCGATCCTATCCGCCCAGAGCCGACCGTCAATTGCAGTGGCGGGATGGGCGTCATCGATGAGTTGTGTGGCGCAGTCTCCGCAACCGGTGCACTTATTGACGTCCACGTACCGGGGCTTTTTATGAATGGTAACTTTCAGATCCCCCTGTTTGCCTTCGATGCTTTTAATGGTGGTGCAGGGGTGAATCTGAATGTTGATATGCCGGCCGACCTCGACCAGTTTAGGGGAAATAATTCACATGGCACAATCATTGGTGGGAAATGTTTTATCCAGTTGCGCCATGGCCCCACCAATGGAAGGGCTTTTTTCCACCAGGTGAACGAAATAGCCGGAATCCGCCAGATCAAGTGCGGATTGCATCCCGGCAATCCCTCCGCCCACTACCATAACGGATCCCCTTAATTCATCAGACATACAGCATCTCCTCGACAAGCCTTAGGTTTAATCTCCGGATTTTAATACCCATTGCGGATTCTGATTGTCAATGTTTTTCTGCCCTAATACCTTCCATAGGCCAATAAACTTGACACCTCAGGAAGGTTTTCTTATTGTGCTTCTGCTTCCGGCGCTGCCGGATTCTGAATTTTGGATTCTTTGAAGAGCCAATAATTTCAGATTGGTACCGCGCTTTGGCGTGGGAATCAGAAAAGATGAGGGTTAAACCATGGAAATAGAAGATGTGAACCTCGAAATAGAGAAATTGGGTGAATGCCGGGTCCCCTCGCCTTTGTCAGTGGGACAATTCGTGAGCGACGAGGATCGCGTGCTGTTTACGGGTACCCTGAAAGAGGCCGAAGCCTATGTTCGAGCAGGAAAAACGTTGCCGAGTTTCGAGATGGCCGGACCCAGGGAAAAGATTTATTTTGACCCTTCCAAACTGAAATGCGGAATTGTCACCTGTGGCGGCATATGTCCCGGATTGAACGACGTGATCCGGGCCATTGTGCTGAGCCTTCACTACCATTACCAGGTCGGCACGGTTTTCGGATTTCGCTACGGCTACGAGGGTATTTCACCCCGGTACCGGCACGCCCCTCTGGAATTGGATCCGAGGGTTGTGGCGGACATCCATCAAAAAGGAGGGACGATCCTCGGTTCATCCAGAGGCCCTCAGGATGTGTCGGAAATGGTGGATACCCTGGAACGGATGAACGTAAGGCTCCTCTTTGTAATCGGCGGCGACGGCACGCTTCGGGGCGGGCAGGCCATTTCTGAGGAGATCGGCCGACGCAACCTCAAGATCGGCGTGGTGGGCATTCCCAAAACCATTGACAACGATATTTCTTATATGGACGAGTCTTTTGGGTTCCAGACAGCGGTTTCAATGGCCAGGCCTTCCATTTATGCAGCTCACGTGGAGGCCAAGGGGGCGAGAAACGGCGTGGGTCTGGTTAAATTGATGGGACGGCAATCCGGATTTATAGCAGCCTACGCGGCTCTCGCCACCAGTGATGTCAATTTCTGCCTGGTGCCTGAGGTGCCGTTTACCCTCGAAGGGTTTTTGCCGGCCCTGAAAGAGCAACTGGTACAGACCAGCCATGCGGTGATCGTGACCGCCGAAGGCGCGGGCCAGGATTTGCTGGGTATCAGTCAGGAACGTGATGCCTCCGGAAATCTCCGGTTCGGCGATATCGGTATTTTCCTGCGCGACGAAATCAAGGCATATTTCGAGCGTGAGAAAATGGAAATTCAACTGAAATACATCGATCCCAGCTACATTATCCGCAGTGTTCCCGCCAACCCCAAGGATTCCGTGTTCTGCCTGTTGCTGGGGCACAATGCGGTGCATGCGGGCATGGCGGGCCGAACCAATATGGTGGTCGGTTTCTGGGACTCTGAATATACCCACGTGCCGATCCCCCTGGCGGTTTCCAGGCGTAAACGAATCGAGCCCGACGGCCGACTCTGGGGCAGCGTCCTGGAATCCACCGGGCAGCCCAGGGATATGGCGGGGTCTTTGGGAAAGTGTGAAAATTTTTGCTCGGGCGCCACATGAAAACCGTGAGACCCCTTAAGTGCAAAAAGTAAAGATTCACTCGTATTAACAATCGGTTGTTCATTTCGATCAGCCCGGATCCCATGGTTCCGAAGCCGATGGGGTACTTTTTTTGAGAATCTTGAAACAATTGGTCATTTTTCCTTGACACCTCCAGGAAATACGATATAAATGTGCTTGTTCCAAAATGCACAAAGTCTAATCTAGGCCAAAGTTTGAGAGCGAGATACCGAATCCTGGGCCGGCAGGCGGGTGCATTTTTTTAATATATGGACGAAGATTACCGGTCGGAGACATTCCTTGAGTATTATTCCGGCAGGCGGCCATTTGGACCTTATTACAGAGAAAGGAGGTGTAAACGTCGTAACTTTCCAGATCAATCACTTTTGATCGTATCATCGTTTACAGTATTTAAATTGTTAAATCAGGAGGTATACTAATGCCAAGTTTCGTAATTGCAGAGAAATGCGATGGTTGTAAAGGGCAGGACAAGACCGCATGTATGTACATTTGCCCCAACGACCTCATGTTGCTGGACAAAGATAAGATGAAAGCATTTAATCGTGATCCTTCCATGTGCTGGGAATGCCAGTGCTGCGTCAAGATCTGCCCGCAGCAGGCCATGGATGTTCGTGGTTACGCGGATTTTATTCCATTGGGCGCAAGCTGTACGCCGCTTCGCGGTTCAGAGGATATTATGTGGACGGTCAAATTCCGCGATGGCAGCCTGAAAAGGTTTAAGTTCCCCATCCGGACCACCGAAGAAGGTTCCGCGGATCCATTGGCCGGTTATGCGACCCATGACGATCTGAGCAGCCAAAATCTGGCAACCGAGCCCGCGTCCCTGGGCGTCGATCTTCCCACAATATAGAGAGAGGAGGTATTTTAGATATGGCAAATTTTGAAACAGTAGAAGTCAGCACTGACCTCCTGATACTCGGTGGGGGATTCTCAGCCTGTGGTGTGGCCACTGAAGCCGCCTATTGGGCAAAGAAAAACAACCTTAAAATCACCCTGGTGGACAAAGCGGCTTTGGATCGTAGCGGCGCCGTGGCCATGGGTCTTTCCGCCATCAACCAGTATGTGGGCGTGAGAGAAGGCGACAACACCTGTGAAGACTATGTTCGTTACGTGCGTCAGGACCTCATGGGCATCTCCCGTGAAGACCTGGTTTACAACATTGCCCGTCACGTGGACTCCTCAGTTCACCTGTTTGAAAAATGGGGTCTTAAAATCTGGTTGGATGAAAACGGCAAGTACGTGCATGAAGGCCGCTGGCAGCTCATGATCAACGGTGAGTCCTACAAGATTCTCATCGCTGAAGCCGCCAAAAACGCCATCGCCGATGCGGGTGGCGAGATTTTCGAGCGTGTTTTTATCGTAGAACCGCTTCTGGACGGCAACAAGTGTGTGGGCGCTGTCGGTTTCAGCACCCGTGAAGAAAAATTCTACGTATTCAAAGCCAAGGCGACGGTTGCCACCATGGGTGGTGCGGTGCACGTGTTCCGTCCCCGTTCCGTGGGTGAAGGTTTTGGACGTTCCTGGTATCCTCCGTTCAACTCCGGTTCCAGCGCCTACTTTACCATCAAAGCCGGTGCCGAGATGACCTGTCAGGAAGTGCGTTTCATTCCCGTCCGGTTTAAAGATGCGTACGGTCCAGTGGGTGCATGGTTCCTGCTGTTCAAATCCCGTGCCATCAGCGCCGTCGGCGGCGAGTACATGTCGGTGAGGAAAGAAGAGCTCAATAACTGGGCCCCCTATGGCCTGGCCAAACCGATTCCGGCCAACCTCAGAAATTATCTTGGGATGTTGGATGTGGATGCGGGCTTGGGTCCCCTGTACATGGAGACCGCTGAGGCCATGGGCAAGATCGCCGATGCTTACAAGGATGACCCGAAGGGCTACAAGAAGAAACTGAAGGAACTGGAGTCCGAAGCATGGGAAGATTTCCTGGATATGACCATTTCGCAGGCCCATCTCTGGGCAGCCATGAACGTCAAACCCGAAGAGAAACACTCCGAAATCGCCGCCTGTGAGCCTTACTTCATCGGCTCCCATTCAGGTGCTTCCGGTGCATGGGTGAGCGGTCCTGAAGATCTGGATACCCCCTACAAATGGGGTTATGCTCAGATGACGACGGTGGACGGTCTGTTTGCAGCCGGTGACGCCTCCGGTGCTTCCAGCCATAAGTTTTCCTCCGGTTCCCATGCGGAAGGTCGCATTACCGGTAAGTCCGCCATCAAGTACATCGTGGAAAAGGGCGCTGCGCCCAGCGTGGATGCTGCTGTGATCGATGGTCTGAAAGCCAAGATCCTGGCACCGCTGGATCGTTACAAGGAATTCTGCAACTTCACCACCGAACCTTCCGTCAACCCCAACTATATCCTGTGGCGTGCGTTCATGGATCGCATGCAGAAAATCATGGATGAGTATGCGGGCGGTGTGACCGCGGCCTTCAAGACCAGTATATCGAATCTTGAAAGAGCTATGGAGCTGTTCGTGTTTCTGCGGGAAGATGCCGAGAAACTGGCTGCCGAGGGTCTTTATGAGCTGGAAAGGTGCTGGGAAAATCAGCACCGCATGGCGCAGGCCGAAGCCCACGTGCGTACCATGCTGTTCCGTGAAGAAACCCGTTGGCCCGGATACTACTTCCGTGCTGACAAGCCCAAGATGGATGAAGAAAACTGGCACTGCTTCGCCAACTGTCGGCGTGATCCTGCAAGTGGTGAATGGGAAATGTCCAAGAAAGATGTTTGGAACATCCCCGGTGTATAATCATTAACCCTTATTGACCCTTGCTCCAGGCGTCTTTTTGATGCCTGGAGCATTTTGTTGATTGCGCAAAGCGCATAGTGCAAAGCGCAGCGTGTTTTTTGCCGTGCGCTTTGCAATTACGTATCTGGTCAATGCTCATTTTTCCCCAAGAAAGTTGGTATTGATGAGATACGTAATAACAAAATTTTCACGCAAAGCCGCCAAGGCAAAGAGTTAGTTATTTTTGTGAAAGGGTTCCAGGCATCAAGGCAGATCAGCACCCTAAACCTTTGACCTTATACCTTACACCCTTCACCTTACACCTTTAAAATCAACGCTGGAGGAGACAATGGCAGATGTACAAACGACAAACCAGAGTATACTGGTAGTTGGCGGAGGCATGAGCGGGATTACGGCTGCCCTGGAAGCGGCCGAGGCCGGTTATGACGTGGTTCTGGTTGAAAAGAATCCCTACCTGGGCGGGCGCGTGGCCCAGTTGTATCAGTATTTTCCCAAGCTGTGTCCGCCCAATTGCGGTCTTGAAATCAATTTCCGGCGCATGAGACAGAATCCTAAAATTCGTTTTTTTACCCTTGCCGAAGTGGCAAATCTCTCGGGGGTCGAAGGAAATTACAACGCGACCATCAAATTGAGCCCTCGGTATGTCAACGATAAGTGCACCTGTTGCGGCAAGTGCGGTGATGCCTGTGAGGCGGAGATCGACAACCCCTTTAATTTCGGCATGGACACAACCAAAGCCGCCTTCCTGCCCCATGAGTTTGCCTTTCCCATGCGGTATGTGATCGACCCTTCCATTGTGGGGACCGAAGACGGCAAGAAGGTCCAGGAGGCCTGTGAGTATGGTGCTGTCGAACTGGACATGGCGGAAACCACCTTTGATTTGAACGTGGGCGCCGTCGTCTGGGCTGCAGGCTGGACACCTTACGAGGCCGAGGCAATCGATTATTACGGTTTCGGGGAATACAAAAACGTGATCACCAACGTGATGATGGAGCGCATGGCATCTCCCAACGGGCCTACCGGGGGCAAGATCCTCAGACCATCGGACGGTAAAGAGGTGAAAAATATCGCCTTTATTCAGTGCGCCGGTTCACGGGATGAAAACCATCTGCCGTACTGTTCCGGTATCTGCTGCCTGGCAAGCATGAAACAGGCCACCTACGTGCGGGAGCGACACCCCGATTGTGATGTCACCATCTTTTTTATTGATATCCGTGCCCTGGATCGACTGGAAGACTTTTACACCAAGGTTCAGGAAGATGAAAAATTAGAGTTCATCAAAAGCAAAATTGCAAACATTTCAGAGGATGAGGCCACGGGTAACCTGCTGCTTGAAGGTGAAAACACACGGACGGGCGAGCAGCTTCGCATGACCTTTGACATGGCGGTTCTGGCCACCGGTATGGTTCCCAACAAAATCGACATGGCCGGTGCACCCGACGTGGCGGCGGACGAATACGGTTTCGTGGTCAATGACCCGGAAAAAGCAGGCATTTACGGCGCCGGTTGCGTGCGAAGACCGACCGATGTCGCTTCATGCGTACAAGACGCCACATCATCCGCTTTGAAGGCTATCCAATCAATCGCGAGGAGGTAACTCGATGGACAAGAAGACAGCAGTTTATATATGCACCGGGTGCGGCATTGGAGATGCCCTGGACATTGAACAGCTCAAGGAGGAGGGGACCGAAGACTTCACCATAGATGTCTCAACGGATCATCCCTGCCTGTGTGGCGCCGAAGGCGTTGAACTGATCAAAAAAGATATCGTTGATGAAGGCGTCAACACGGTCATCATCGGGGCCTGTTCCTACCGGGTCAATTACGATGTATTCAACTTCGGGCAGAGCGTGGTTGTTGAGCGTGTGAACCTGAGAGAACAGGTGGCCTGGGTGATGCCGCCCAAAGAAGAAAACACCCAGGAACTGGCGGAAGACAATTTGCGTATGGGATGCTCGAAAGCCAAGGACACCCAACCGCCGGAACCCTTTAAGGCGGAAGAGGAATATTCCAAAGACGTACTGGTGGTGGGCGGCGGCCTGGCCGGCATGACGGCGGCGCTCGAAACCGCCAAAGCCGGGTACAAGGCAATCCTGGTGGAAAGGGAAGAAAAACTCGGCGGATTCTTGGGTAAGATGAAGCAGAGCGTGACGGCGCCGTACAAGGAGCTGGCGGATACCGGCGCTCAAGAACTGATCCAAACTGTTGAAGCCAATGAGAACATCAAGGTTTACACCTCCTCGACCGTTGAGAAGATCAGTGGTGGTCCCGGTCTCTTTTCCGTGGACATCAAGAATAACGGCAACGTGGTTAATGAACGGGCCGGCTCCGTGGTGCAGGCCACTGGGTGGGTCCCCTATGACGCCAACAAACTGGGGCATCTGGGCTATGGCCAGTTCAAGGATGTCATCACCAATGTGGAGATGGAAGAGATGGCCGCGGCGGGTAAAATTACACGGCCTTCCGACGGCAGTCCGGTGAAAAATGTTCTGTTCATTCAGTGTGCCGGCTCAAGGGATGCCGAGCATTTGCCCTATTGCTCTTCCGTATGCTGCCTGGTGTCCATGAAGCAGGCCACCTATGTGAAAGAGCAGAACCCGGAAGCGGTCAATTATGTTCTGTACAAAGATGTCCGTACCGTGGGTCAGGCGGAAGATTTTTACCGCAAAGCTCAGCTGGATGGCAACATCTTCATTCGAGGGGCGGCCACGGAAGTGGGCGAGGCCGGTGGCAAACTGTTCGTGGAAGCGGACGATGAACTGCTGGGCGAGAAGGTGAAAATTGAGGAGCTCGATCTGGTGGTTCTGGCCACGGGCATGGTCCCGGCATCAAAGCCTGTTGTGACGCCCAGAATCAAGGCCCCCGCCGATGCGGAAAACAAGGACGAAGAAGGGATGATCGAAGTTGTGCCCGATTCGGGCTTTTTTGCCAACTCCGCCCTTAACCTGGCGTATCGTCAGGGACCGGAGCTCCCCACCCTGAAATACGGTTTTCCGGATTCCCATTTTATCTGCTTTCCCTATGAGACCCGACGAACCGGTATCTACAGCGCGGGATGCGTCAAACGTCCCATGGAGACGGCCAAGGCCATGGATGATGCGGCCGGCGCTGCCATGAAAGCGGTTCAGTGTACCGAGTTGACCGCCGAGGGGAAAGCGGTTCACCCCCGGGCCGGAGATATGACCTATCCGGAATTCAACATGAAGCGATGTACCCAGTGTAAACGGTGTACGGAAGAATGTCCTTTCGGGGCCATTAATGAAGACGAGAAAGCCAACCCGCTTCCCAACCCCACCCGGTGCCGCCGATGCGGTGTCTGCATGGGGGCTTGCCCGGAACGGATCATTTCCTTTAAGAATTACTCGGTGGGCATGATCGGCAACATGATTAAATCGGTTCATGTTCCTGAAGAAGATGAAGAAAAACCAAGGGTTATCTGTCTGATCTGTGAAAATGACGCTCTGCCGGCCCTGGACATGGCGGGCATCAAACGCATGAAATGGAGTCCCTACGTGCGCTTCGTCCAGATGCGGTGTCTCGGTTCCATGAACCTGGTCTGGATCGCGGATTCCCTGTCCCGGGGGATTGACGGCATTCTGCTTATGGGATGCCGCCACGGCGACGACTACCAATGCCACTTTGTTAAGGGGAGTGAACTGGCCAACACGCGTCTGAGCAAGGTCTCCGAAACCCTGGACCGCCTGGCCCTGGAATCGGAGCGGGTGAAGTTTGTGGAAGTGGGCATTACGGACTACGATAAGATTCCCAAGATCATCGATGATTTCATGGAAACCATCGAGGAAGTGGGTCCGAATCCATATAAGGGATGGTAGGTAAAGCGAAAATCGGTGGTTAGGTGTGAGCCCAAAACCTTACACCTAACACCTTATACCTTAAACCTAACACCTTAAACCTAATAAGGGGTTCGTCTATGGAAAATACAGTGGGCTACAATCCCTCCTTTGCCGAGGAGGTTTTCCAGAATGTGGATTCTGGGGATGAAATCAAAATGTGCATGAATTGCGGAGTCTGTGCGGCATCCTGCCCCTTGCGGGAACACATGGACTACCCGCCCAGGCAGATTTTCTCGCTCATCCGGGCGGGAAAGAGAGAAGAGGTGCTCGGCAGCAAGGCCATCATGTTGTGTACATCCTGTTACACCTGTGCGGTCAAATGCCCCAGGTCCATCCCCGTGATTGATGTCATGCACGGGCTGGCCCACTATGCCCTCAGCAAGGGTTATACGCCGCGGGTTGAAACGGCCAGGTTCGGGAAGGAATTCTGGAATCAGGTATACCGGATCGGCCGCGTGGATGAAAAGGACCTGCCGAGACGGGTGTTTTTTGCCGGCGGCTTCTGGGAAGGCGTTAAAGCGATGCTCAACTTCATGGACATCGGCATTAAGCTGACCCTTCATCACCGCATGAAGTTGTTGCCCGAGAGGAAAATCAAGGGGATCAAATCCCTCAGGCAGATGCTGGACAAGGCCGAACTGTTTGATAAAGGGGGTGCCGTACGATGAAATATTTTCTGTATTGGGGATGTAGCCTGGAAGGAAGCGGGGCTAATTTTCTGGTTTCCCTGAAACCCCCCTGTGAAGCCTTGGGCATGGAGTTTCTGGAGATCGAAGACTGGAACTGCTGCGGCGCCAGCGTATCCTATGCGGGCGCCGGCGATCTGGCCATCAAGGTCTTGAACGCGCGGAACCTGGCCATTGCCGAAGCAGAGGGCGGCTACGATGTGGTGGCCCCCTGTAGTTCCTGTTATATCCAGATGATCAAGGTGAACCACGAAATCAAGGAAAATCCCAAACTGCTGGATGAGGTAAATGCCTGTCTCGCGGAAGGGGGACTCAAATATCACGGGAACCTGAACGTACGTCACATTCAGGATGTGCTCTACAACGACATCGGTGTGGACAAAATAAAGGAAAAGGTGGTCAAACCCTTACACGGACTCAAAGTGGCCGGATACGTCGGCTGCCAGTCGGTCAGGCCTTACGGGGAATATGACAGCGTCAACAAGCCCAAGGTCCAGGATCGTCTCATCGAGGCCCTGGGGGCTGAGGCGGTGCCTTTTCCCAACAAGATCAAATGTTGCGGGTCCGGTATCTTTCTGCCGGAGATGGATTACTGCATGGAGCTGGTGAAAAACATCCTGGAAGATGCCCTCAACCACGGCGCCCACCTCATCTCCACTATCTGCCCCATGTGCGCCATGAACCTGGAACTGTATCAGGGCCGCATCAACGACAAATACGGCACCGACTTTGATGTGCCCATCGTTTATCTGACCCAGCTGATGGCGGTGGCCTTCGGCATGGATATGAAGAAGCACGCAGCACTCAACTACAATGTGATTCCACCGGAACGCGTCATTATGTCGGCCATCCATTGATTGCTGGGAAAGTCTCATAATATCAACCACAACCAAATCCCCGGCAGGGTTTTCTTTTCGGGGGTTTGGTTTTTCTTTTTAGTAATGGAGAATAGCATGACTGATCAGGAAACACCCAAATGCAGCCATTGTGGCAGCGAAATGAAAAAATGGCTGGTTCCCCCCGATTCCACCTGGGGAAACGAATTTCTGTGGGTATGCTTTAACGATGACTGCGCCTACTTTAAAAGAGGCTGGGATCACATGTGGAAAACCCAGGAAGTCAAAGCATCCTACCGAAACAGCATGAACCCGCAGACCGGGAAGACTGGTCCGCTCCCTTGTTGGTCGGATGATGCCCTGAAAGACCGGATAATTGAGGATTAACTTTCATTCTCACATAAAGCCGCAAAGGCGCAAAGACGGGAAAACTAATGATGAAGATCGGACGAAACGATCCCTGCCCCTGCGGCAGCGGCAAAAAATTCAAACGCTGCCATTTGGGCAAAGAAGATCAGCTCACCCGGGAAACCACTGCCGGTGAATTCTCCCCCGAGGATAGCGCACGTATAACAAGCCTGCCCGAGGTCTCCTACGGCCGTTCCCAAGAGATGCTGGAAGGGCTGGACATCAAAAAACTCACGGGATCCTCGGCCGGGATCAAATTCATTGATCTCGCCGCCTACAAGGATCTAGACCTGGCCGATGCCCGACGGCCAGAAAACGAAGGAACCGGGGCCGGCGGTATCTTGATCAACATCTTCAAAACCAAAATTACGGATCCTGACCACCTGTACCTGGCCATTTCCCCTGAGGTTAACGACAGCACCCTCATTCATCAGCTGGCCCACGTGCTGGATTACCTGGGAGGGTCAAAACTCATGCCCGGAATGGCAAAGCCCCTCAGTTTCGATGTTGGCATCCCCACGGAGCACCTGGAACACCCCCATGAATACGCCTACTGGCTCAACTATCTGAAGAACGAATTTAACGTGCAACTGGACGCCGACGACACTATCGTGGCCTATTTGTATGAAAACGACATGCTCATCAAAGGTACGGATATTGAACAGCAGGACAAGACCCTCCTGAGGGCCAAATCAGAACGCATGATGCGCTTCATGAGCGAGAAAAGTGCGGAAATCGACGCCCTCATCTGTGAACGCCCCGGATACATCGGCAGTCGCGTTAATCAGGAATGATTGCTAGGTATAAAGTGTAAGGCCCTTATACCCAAAATCCGTGAAATCCGTGCCAAAAAAACCAGGCGGCAAAGAGAAAAAAATGGACAAACACCCGATAGACCCCCAGTCCTACGATCCCTACGAAGACGAAATCGAACTCATGGATTACCTGAAAATCCTGTGGAAATGGAAATACCTCATCCTCCTGGGGACCCTCGCCTGCGCAGTCATAGCGGGCGTCGTCAGCTTCAACATGACCAAAATATATAGCATTAAGACGGTCCTGGCGCCTGGCGTGGCCAAGGTGGACGGTAGCGGAAAATTAACTTATATTGCTTCAACCCAGGAGATCAAAACTCTCATCGAAACGGGTGTTTTAGAATCTACGGTATTAAAACAGATCAAGGTCCGCAACGAAGAAGAGCGGCCGGAAGCCCTGTATTTGAAAATAACCACTCCAAAGGGCTCAAATGCACTGGAGGTTGCCTACGAAACCCCCCAGATCGATCTTGGTCTTCAGATACTGACCCATTTGAATCGGGCCCTGCTCCAGAAATTTGATGGGATTGTGCAATATTACAATGAAGAATATGCCATTCAAATCGAATCTAAAACCAGTGAGTCATCCAAAATAATCGAGAAGATTGATAAGGCGAAAAATGAGATTTTGACCTCTGAAGCGAAAACCAGGGCTGATATAGAACAAAAAAAGAATGAAATGCTTACCATAAAGGCACAAATCACCGCCAAGAAGTCGCAGATTGAAAATATGCAAAATAGAATTTCAGAAATGCAAATAGAGATTGGGCGAATCAGCAAGAATACGGACTTGCTCATCGATGAGAGAAATAAATTTCTTAGCAGAAAAACGACGGATGACAACATCTTGTCCGCAGTGGTGTACAGCAATACGATTCAACAAAACATCGGTTACTTGAATCAACTGCGGGGAGAAACCAACCGAATACAGGATGCCATATATAATTCCGAGGCCGCGGTTAATGCCATGGAGAACAAGGTGAAAGATACTGAAGCTCAAATCGCCACCCTGAAAGAGCTTACGAAATACAAAACCGAAACCCTCAAAGCCGAGATCGCATCCTTCGAAAGCGAGAAATCCTTTATCGCCGAGGAAATGAAGAATCTAGAATTCAAAAAGAACTACGTTCAAAACATCCAGATCCTTCAGACCCCCAAAACCAGCCTTGATCCCGTCAAACCCAAAAAGAAACTGAACGTTTTGCTGGCAGGGGTTATCGGTCTCTTTCTAACCGTTTTCCTGGCGTTTTTCATTGAGTATATTTCCAGACACAAAGATAATGAGCGCAATGCTTGAATATGGAAACCGCTTTGATTGAAAGGCTCGGTCCGTGAAATCCGCACCAAAAAGTAATTCAAATAAAGGACAAAAAATGAAACTCCCACTTCTAAAGGGTGTTAAAATTAGTTTTTTCAGAAAGAGGTCAATTTTTGAAATTGCTGTTTTCACTGAAAAAATAGCATGCGCTTTTTTCTGCCATTTGAATCGACAGAGCAAAATGCAAAAATCTGCTACCCATTACCGCCTGATATCGTTAGAAAACTAGGTTTTTACGTCGATTTGGAGTCTCTTTTTATGGGTTAACTATTGGATATCATTTATGAATAATATGATTGTTTTAACACCCTTTTCTAGACCTAAAAGCCCAACTAAAAACAATAGAAAAAGACATCAAAACGCCGTAACCGAAGTCATCGACTCCACCCAGTACATCATGGGATCCAAAGTGGAAACCCTTGAAGAGGAAATTGCCGCCTACACAGGCGCCAAATACGGCGTAGGGGTATCATCGGGCACCGACGCACTTCTGGGTGTCCCTCATGGCATTGAACATCAAACCCGGCGATCTGGTAATCACCACCCCCTTTTCCTTTTTTGCCACAGCCGGCGCCATCGCCCGATTAAGCGCGCAACCGGTATTTGTAGACATTGATCCCGATACCTACAACATGAGCCCAGAGGCGCTGAAGCAATGGTTTAACAGCCACCCCCAAGAAATTCATCACATCAAAGCCATCATCCCTGTCCACCTCATACGGACAGTGAGCCCATATGGATCCCATCTGCGACCTGGCCAAGGCACACAACATCCCCGCAGTGGAAGACGCAGTCCAGGCCATCGG
Organism: Desulfatiglandales bacterium; assembly: GCA_963663335.2. Classification (GTDB taxonomy): domain Bacteria; phylum Desulfobacterota; class DSM-4660; order Desulfatiglandales; family Desulfatiglandaceae; genus NaphS2. The sequence goes on from CAXXLN010000004.1 coordinate 377,292, forward strand.
CGCCCAATACCCATCATCACGACGTCAACACCGAAATCTACTACCCGGTCTCTTTCCACATGCAAGCCTGTTTCAAAGACCTCGGATACAGAGAAGGCGATTTCCCCGACAGCGAATACTCCGCAAATCACACCCTGGCCCTCCCAGTCTATCCAGAACTAACCCGCGAAATGCAGGATTACGTGGTAGACACAATCCGAGAAGATGTAAAGCATGGTGCAAATAAATAATCCGTGAAAGCCGCGAAATCCGTGCCAAAACCTTGACAAGCCCACCAGTTCAAGCTATGAACAAAGTTCAACCGTGAACAAAAAACCAAGACCCCAGAAGCTCAATGGAACCCCAGGAAAAAGATTTCCCCATACTGGATGTCCTCAGTCGCCAATCTATCAGCACTCAGCGTGAATTGGCTGATCACGCGGGCATCAGCCTGGGCCAGGTCAACTATATCCTCAAAAGTCTCCTGGAAAAAGGGCTGGTTAAGATCACCAATTTCACCAAAAGCCCCAAGAAAATCAGCTACGTCTACCGCCTGACCCCAAGAGGGCTTGAAGCCAAGTCCGCTCTGGCGGCCAGGTTCGTCATGCGAAAACTAAGGGAGTATGCTGATATTAAAGACAACTTAGCGGAAAGGCTAAATATCCTTGAAAACCAAAAGCAATACCGAGTCTTTTTCGTGGGACCCTTTCTGGTGGGCGATTTAATCGATTCCGTTATTCGTGAGAAAAATCTGGGATTGATGATGGTAGGTCAATGTCGGGAATTTGAACACCTGGCGGACTATGATGCGGACTTCTTTGACGCGATTCTCCTTTTTGAGGGGAACGGTAAAGGCCTGAAAGAATCGGCGGAAAGAGCCAACATCCCTCTCAAAAAGATAGTCTCTTTTTGGTAATTGACTTTATGTGCGCAATTGTCTATCTGTGACCCTGAAACCGGAATAGCGACATCCCTTTTATAGAAAATCCAGCTTACCCACCTACCTTGGCATGTAATCGAGAGGGCGGAGCTGTAGGTGGCAAAATCAAAGCCCGTGAAATCCGCGCCAAAAGAATAGAGAGCCAATTTAAGAGAGCGTCGTAGCAGGCAAAATTCCCGGCGGCCAAGGAGTTCGCAGGCAAATCTGGCCATCAAATAGAGCGGAATTGTGAAAACTCTGTAGAGAGGGAAGAGGAAAATCGTCGAGATTGGTTTAGGTGAAGAATTTGAAAAACAGAGCCGCTTGTCCCATGGGGACCGTTTTTGCGGGGTTGTGATTTTGAAAAAGGCCGGCTACTCCCTCATGACGAGATTAAGGATGAATTCGGGTACAGATGGCCCTGGGACAAAGAATTTTGGCGGAGATTTATTATCCTGAAGATTTTTCCTCAACGCTAACGTGACTTTGACGATAAAACAGGCAACCCTCTTGAGCAACACCACAATGACCGCCATTTGGGAAAGGATCCCAGCATATTCCAGGCCCCGTATTTTCGGCTTTGAAAGGATGGCGAAATCCTCTTTTGCGGTGGCATTCGTTCTTTCAAAGGCTGACCGGAGGTTTTTGAGCTTCTGATGCCGGTCCGTACTCCGAATCACTTCAGTGATGAGCCTGGGGAATTCATGGATAGACATGCGTTTTATAAACCCATGAGAGTTGATCCAGTGGGGACAATGATCCGCATATTCAGCAATCTTCGGATCTTTTGAAGTTACACACTGCCTTCGGCAGCTGAAACTTGCTCTTTGACAATCGAAATCGAATCCATTGGGACGTGTCATCACTCCACAGGGCGCATATGGCCATCCGTTTCTATCATATCCTCTTTCCTTTGGCCCAGGCGATATGGGTCTCACGAGCTGACCTTTTAGCTGCAAATGATGCAAAAAATGGGTTGATCGACTTAGCCCAGAGCCGCAAAACCCGCGACCGCAGGGCGCTTCGGCCTCTTAAATTGGCTCAGAATATGCCTCTCGGCGTGGAAGAAAGATCGGATTTAGCTGCTGAAGATGAAGAATTTGTGAAGGGTGAAACCGTGAGATGGGACGATTTGAGATAGAATTCGCTGCAATGATAAAAGGCCTCATAGATGTAAAACCATTTGAGATTTCAGCTTTGAGCTTCAATCTTTCACCCTTGAGCTTTCAGCTCACAATCAGGAGGAAATAGCAATGCCCCCCAAAAAAAACCCTAACATTCATTTTGACCCTTGCATCCCTTTCCAAAATCGGATAAAATGCCGGAATTAGAAAATAGACAACGAAAACATCCGTGTAATCCGTGAAATCCGTGCCAAAAAAGTAGGAGGAAATAGTAATGTCAAAAAAAATATTCTCTATTATCCTTGTCGGTCTTTTCGCCCTTGTTCTCCCTTTAACAGCCCAATCAGAAGGAATCCCCCTCCAAAAAGACGTCCTTCTCGGCGCCCCCATCTTCGGTCCTGAAGACCTCCCCGAGGAGATCACCTTTACCCTCTACGACTCCCAAACCGCCGCTACCCCACTCGGTTACCAAACCTTTACCCGTGGCCAATACACCGTTGATTTCGAATTCAGCAAATCCAATGGCATCACAGCAGGCAATGTGGCCAGGGTCAGCGCGGACTTCACCAAAACCCTGAATCTCAAGGACGCTGAAGGTGAAGCCATTCAGCCCAAAGAAATCTGGGCAGGTATTGAAGTGGGCGGGGCGGAGATCGGCGATAGAACAAAGGTTTCCGATGGAACCCTGGTTCAGCTTCTCTTGGCCAGCGATGCCTCCATCGCCACCTATCTGACCCTTGCTTATACAGGGGATAGCAATCCCATTGCCACAATTTATAAAGATTTACCCATTTCATCATTGTCTTCAGATGGTTCAAAATCTTCGCTGAGCAATTATTTCAGCGCGGTTGTGACGGGCGCTTCCGAGGGATTGATAGCGCCAAATGGTCTTTCCGGTACCAACGACTGGTTTCCTTTGACGACAGGTAGCGGAATTTATTACAACTATGGTACTCAAAGGAAGGTTGGCATAGGAACAACGACACCTGACGCATCTTTTGAGGTTATGGCCACTGCACCGACTATGGGTTTGAGCGCGCTGGGATATACAGATTTTTTCTCTATGTTTGGAGGGAGTCCAGCAAACCAAAATCCCTTCTTTGCATGGAGGCGCGGGCCGTTAAGGTTTGGTACGGCTACAAGCCCTGCTGGCGCTGGATGGTCTGAAAAGGTGCGAATCATGTCCAACGGAAAGGTTGGGATTGGAACAACGACGCCAGGGGCGGTGTTAGAAGTAAATGCCACCGCACCGACTATGGGTTTGAGCACGCCGGGATATACAGATTTTTTCAGTTTGTTTGGAGGGAGTGCAACAAACCAAAATCCCTTCTTTGCATGGAAGCGCGGGCCGTTAAGGTTTGGTACGGCTACAAGCGTTGCCGGCGCTGGATGGTCTGAGAAGGTACGAATCATGTCGAATGGTAACGTCGGCATTGGGACGACGAACCCAGGGACCTACGACCTTGCTGTTGAAGGTAAAATCGGATGCCGAGAACTGGTAGTCACTACGGCGGCTTGGGCAGATTTTGTTTTTGAAAAGGGTTACCGACTTCCTTCGCTCAGTGAGGTGGAGAAACACATTCAGCAAAATGGTCATCTTCCTGGAATTCCCAACGCGACGCAGGTCAAGGAAAATGGGGTGAGCGTCGGGGAAGTCAGTGCGAGACTGCTGCAAAAAATAGAAGAGCTTACCCTCTATGTAATTGATATCAATAAGGAGAACCAGTCCCTTAAGGCACAATTGGCCAATTTGGAAGCGCAAATGAAGGAAATTAAGAATTAACAAGTTTGCTATCATTGTCAGAAACCCGCCCCCTAAAAACTGGTAAGAATTTAGGCGGGCGGGTTTCAGTTTTGGCCTGTGTCATCCACTTTATCTGCCTGGGAGTGTTGCCCACCATTTCTCCAAACATCTTCAGGACTCGCAGTGCAAAACCTTTCCAATTCTGACCCATTTGACCGTCTCCTCGCTTCGCTCAAGCACGAAGACACCAGCCACGAGCCCCATTATGTGCACAGAAGAAATCAAAGATAAGAAAGGTTTTCTGCTCTATTCACTTCGTTCCTTTCTGCAAAGGAATACCATCATTACATTACCTTTGGCTGTTTCTTAATCCTCTCAGTGAAGTATGGTTGCTGGGAGCTGCGATTACGGTGCAAATCGGCCATGCTGGATGCAATTCGGGCTTGAAAAGGGGTGCGTCGCCTAAATTTTGGTGACAATCCTAGACAAATACCGGCACCAAAGGTCATGTCTGCTCGATTTTTCATTTATTCGAAGGCCTCAGGTGGAGCGCATTTCATCAAGGTCGATTCCTGCGAATTCTGCAGCAAAAACAGCTAAATTTCCCATTAAATCCCATTGAACAACCCTCAGAACCCGATATCCAATATGGAAAAATCACTGCCAGTTGAAGGGATTTCCGTCATCGGTTGCGGAGCCCAGGCCAAGTATGTCATAGAGATTTTTGCCAGGACCGGGAGGATCGTTTCACAGGTGCTGGACCCCATCGGCGGCAAGGTGGGAAACCGGATGGGCGGGATTTGCATCGGCCGATTTGCAATCGAAGACTTTTTGAAGATTCAGGAATCTAGCCGTGTAGCGGCCCGGGTGATTGTGGGTTTGGCCGACAACAGGCAAAAAGGTCAGATATTCAAAGTGTTGCATAAAAAGACAGAATATGTGAACGCCATTCATCCGGCAAGCACAATTGCAGCTACAGCAAAATTGGGTGCCGGCGTTATTGTGAATGCAGGAGCGGTGATTCAGCCACACGCAACGGTCGGGAACGGCTGTATGATTCACGCCGGCGTTATCATCGAACATGATTGTGTCATAGAAGACTTTGTGAACATTGGCCCTGGGTCAACGCTCGCGGGTGGGGTGCGGGTGAATGAGGGATCGACTGTTTTTTCCGGCGCTGTGGTGGTCCCGAATGTGAAAATCGGAAAATACGCCGTTATTGGTGCGGGGTCGCTGGTGCTCTATGATGTACCAGACAGGGTGTTGACCTATGGAAATCCGGCCAGGGGTATCAGGGGACTGGATTTATGAAGGTCATGGTCACATTGACAGCCTTCAATGAGGAGCCAAATATCGCGGATGTGGTTCTAAGAATAATCCAGCAGGGATATGGGTGCATTCTGGTTGATGACGGTTCCGTGGATCGAACCTGCGAGATCGCCCGTTCTCTGGGGGCAAGTGTGTTGAAGCACCCAGTCAATCTCGGGCAGGGATATGCAGTGCTGACCAGCTTCAAGGCTGCCCTTCGGGAGCCCTGTCAGGTGGTCATCGAGATGGATGCCGATGGCCAGCACGACCCCATGGAGATTCCTTTGTTTCTTGAAAAAATGGAAAAAACCGGGGCCGATATTGTCGTGGGTTCACGGATACTTGGTGAGAATCATCCTAATGCACCGTTTTTCAGGAAGACGTTTTTACCTTATTTTACCTCCATTATCAATAGATTGACAGGGTATGACATGACTGATGCCATGTGTGGGTTCCGGGCCTTTCGAAGGGATTCCCTGGCAAAGGTGGCGCCTTTGCTCGACAGCATGCTGGAACCCCAATATATTGCTGCGGAGATGTTTATCCGCTTTGCCAGGGAAGGGTTGCGCGTAGAGGAAGTGCCGATACATCTTTGGGATCGCTCTTCGGGGCAATCGTACAAGGGGTTGGCCCGTTATGGTTTCGGAGTACTCAAGGCCATTGCTATAACCCTCATGGACCGGAGTTACAGAAAGCAGGCAAGACCATGAAGCTGACAACGATTACAGTTCTTTTTGCTTTGGTGGCCTTCTTTGAAATCTGGCGCGCAGTTATCCGTGTGCGAAGGGAGACAATGGGCATTCGCTCAGCACTGGTGTGGGTATTTATGTGGTCCTGTATCGGCGTTTTCAGCTTTTTTCCAGACCTGCTGGATGCGGCAATGCGGCTGGCTCAGATGGAAAAAAGGATGTTTTTTATTTTGATCTTGGCCGTATTTGTGCTTTTTGCCTTTGTTTTCAATCTGGTGTCTAGGATGGATAGGCTGGAACGAAACATGAGCAGACTCATACAAGAAATTGCCATGCTAAACTATAAGTTGGGGGGCAAACCCGAATCACATAATGGGCACAACCAATGAGTGTCTTCTATAATGCTTTTTAGAAGAGGTTGCAGTTGAAAAGCGACAATGGGAAAAGTTGCAGAGTCCTTCTTCTGAATCCGCCGATTTCAAGCGAAATCAGGTATGGGAAGTTCAAGGATGTTGGGAGTTATCTCCCTCCCTATGGTCTTCTCTCCATTGCCGCCGTATTGGAAAAGGGGGGTCACGTTGTTCGGGTGGCGGATGCAGACAATAGAAGGGGTTTAAGCTTCAATGGAATTAGTAAGATCATTGCCGATTTTCAACCTCATATCATTGGCATGACGGCATACTCCATAGGGCGTGAACAGGTCATCAAAACCGCTGAATGCATCCGGGCTATTTCATCGGCCCTTTTAGTAGTGGGAGGACCCCATGCCATTACCATTCCTGAAGATCTGCAGCAATTTGGTTGTTTCGATATCGTGGCATTTGGAGAGGGTGAATCCACCATGGTCGATATCATGCAGTATCTGCAAGGTGAAAGGAAATTAGTGGATATTGACGGCATCATTTACCGGGACAATGGAAGAATTGTCAAGACCGCGCCACGGTCTTTTGTTCATGATTTGGATACCCTTCCATATCCCGCCTATCACCTCCTCGAAGATCTCGATGGATACAGGCCCATGCAACTCCTTTACAAAAGGCTGCCCCTTTTGCCATTCATAACGGGCAGAGGGTGTCCCTTCAACTGCGTCTTCTGCAACTCTATTTGGGGAAAGAAGGTCCGTCTGAATTCAGCATCGTATATCATGGGCGGCGTAAGAAGAATGGTCCATGATTTTGGGATTCGTGAGATCATGTTCTATGAGGACACGTTTTGTATTAACAAAAAGCGCATCTCTGATTTGTGCGATATGATCCTCGATGAAGAAATCAGGTTTTCGTGGACCTGCTCCGCAAACGCAAGGACATTGGACAAACACCTATTGAAGAAGATGAAGGCGGCAGGGTGCTGGTTGATATCTATCGGCATCGAGAGCGGAAATGATCAAGTCCTCAAATTTATTAGAAAGCCGATTCGGCGGAAAGAGGCGGAACGGGTTTGTGAATGGGCAGATGAGGTTGGCTTGCAGGTAAGAGGCTTTTTTATGATAGGTCACCCCATTGACACAAAGGCGACTATTAGACAGACCATTGACTTTGCTAAATCCCTGCCTCTTTTTACGGTCAATTTTACAATACTTCAGTTGCTTCCCGGATCAGAAGTACGTAAATTCGGCCACATGTATGGGGAGGTGAATTATGACTATCAACTGGGTACAGGTCACCCGGGAGAGACCCTCAGTTTCGTAGCAAAAGGGTTAACTGCGGGTTATTTGAAGGAAATGCAAAAAAGGGCCTATACAGAGTTTTTCCTCAGGCCTAAGCAGATATGGCGCATGCTGAAATTCGTTGATTCAATGGACGATGTAAAGAAGTATTTTGAATTGATCAAGCCTTTTCTAAGGCTCTATTTTTGAACCTTCCTGAGTCTGTTCATTGTGCTTTGAGAAATCTGGTATCATAATGATGGTAGTTGGACCTCCAATTGAATTGGCTTGTGATCTTTCGAAATGTCATATCTTAACGAATCGGGAGATCAGGCAGGACGATGCAGCGCGACTATGCTTAAGAAAATTCTATTCATGATCGTCGGTGCTGCCCTTTTGGGCGTGCTGCTCATTTTGAAGTTCGACTTTTCGACTTTTATTTCAACCGTTTCGACAAATGTCAGTTGGCTGTTTTACTTTCTGATATCCCTTTCAATTATTGCACAGTTGGTATTTCGATCGCTGAGATTTGGAATGCTCTTTAACAGTTCCTTCTCAGAGAAAATTCAGATGTTTGATGTCTTTGTGTTAAGCTCCGCCAGTTTTTTCTTGGCTTTGGCAACGCCTAACAAGCTCGGCGACACCTTTCGAGCGGTTTTCTATAAGAAGCAACAATGGGAAATTACCGCCATCAGTCTAATTGAGTTTGTAATGGATATCGTACTCGTTCTTATTATTCCATTGTTAGGATTTTTCGTCCTTTATAAAATACATTTTAAGCAGCTTTTGGTGGGCTATATAATTGTGGCTCTTGTAATTGCAGTCCTGTTATTTTTCCTGAAATATAGCAACCCCGATAGGGGCAAACCAAACTTCTATGCCAAAAATGTTTACAAATTTTCCCTGTTAAAGCAGTATGTCGCCAAAGGCCTGAAAAGCAAATTTGCGCTCTTCACTGGATTTTTGTTCACCTGTTTGACACTGGGTGTCTATTTCACAGTTTTCTACGCAGTTGTTCGAAAACTCGGCGGGGAAGTCACTTTTGTAGAGGCTTTAGTTGCGGCGGGCGTTGGTGTCTTTATTGGATCTATGAGTTTTATTCCCATGGGAATAGGCACAAGGGATGTCTCGGCCTATGCAATCCTGGTGACGTTTGGAGTTAATGCAGAAGTCGCACTGTCATCGGTAGTGATTATTCGTTCCTTATCAGTAACGCTCGTGTTGGTGAGTTGCATATGTTATTTCATAGCTATCCATCGGTTTGGATCGACAGGGCAGCATAAAAAGTCTCTGGAACTGCCAATCCGATGAAGTCGTAAAGCTGTTTTTCAGCATCCCATTTGTCTGCCCCTGGACGTCGGACTCGTCAATGTGTTACCCAATCCCAACAATTAGCAAGTTCCAATGCGCTATTCTGTTGGCACTGATTCCTATGTGTAGCATCCTTTTTTGTTTTTCTCATCCTACACTCGATCAAAGCTGAAAGATGTGCGACGTCAGCAACTTGACCTGATAATTTCTGAGCGGGCGGGAAGAATGGCAGGGCAGTATTAGTCGTTTAGACCCGCACATTTTCTTGAATTGAAAACGTATAATGAGGTGAATGAATGAGGATAATGGTAACGGGGGGAGCAGGTTATATTGGATGCTGTGTTGTAGAGGAATTGTTGAAAAGGGGACACAGACCGGTGGTTTTCGACGCTTTGTACTGGGGCAGGGAACCATTGGCAGCCTTTGAAACCGATATAGAAGTCGTAGAAGGGGATTGCCGGAATTCCAGGGATGTGATCTATGCCCTGGAAGGGGTCGATGCCATCATCCACCTGGCGGGGATTGTGGGGGCACCCTCATGCAATAAGAACCCGAAAGCTCATTTTTCCATCAACGTGGAAAGCACCCGAACCCTGATCAACTGCTGTACGGACCCGGAGCTTGATCTGGTGCGGGACTTCATATACGCGTCCTCGTGCTCTGTTTATGGAAACGTAAAAGGCCTTTATGAAGAGGTGACAGAGGAAACTCCGGTCAATCCCCTTTCCGCCTATGCCCACGCCAAGTGCCGATCTGAAGAGATTCTGCTCGCAAGAGGAAGAGAGATTTCACACTTTCATCCAACCATTTTAAGGTTGACTACGGTCTTTGGATGGTCTCTTCGGCCCCGGCTGGATTTGGTGACGAATCTGTTTGCCTACAGGGCTTGGAAGGGAGGAGAACTTACTATCCATGGAAGCGGTAGCCAGTATCGTTCTCTGATTCATGTGCGAGACATCGCTACGGCCTTTGTAGATACCCTGGAGGCGCCTCGGTTTATGCGGGATGGTAAGATCTTTCACTTAGGGGAAGAATCCAATAACAAGACCGTAAAGGAAATTGCAGAGACCGTAAAGGCGAGATTGCCCGCTACCAAAATCGGGTTCGTGAAAGGTCAGGATAGCGACCGGCGGGATTACCGGATTAGCTGTCAGAAGATACAAAATATTATCGGGTGGAAGGCGAAGTACTCGGTGGAGGACGGGATCAACGAATTGATTGAGAAGTTTGAGACATTGGACTGGAATTGGGAATCGGATAAATACCGAAACAGCACGTACGCGTATGTCTAATCTAGCCATAACAATTCGTTTTAATTTCGAAACACATGAACAATAAGAATAGGTAGTGACAGAGTCTTTTTTCTGTGGGAGAGACTTTCTGACGGATCACCGGGGCAAACATGACTATCATATGCAATCTTTCATCTTCGGCCCCAGCCAAGTTGTGTCATGTTCGGTTAGTCGATTCATTGATTGGAAGATTTGTAATTCAGGGTTTTGCTGACATACCATCGAATCCTCGAACGAATGATTTCTGTCGAAATTGATTGCATTGTCGGCTGAGCGAGTCGAAATGAGTTGAAAAATGGTGGATTTCCCATGAAGAACGGACCGATACAAGTGGCTGCGCCTTTTGTGGGCGAAGAGGAGATTGCGGCTGTCAGGGAAGTGCTGTTGAGCGGAAAGTACGTTTCCGGAGAGAAGGTGCAGGCATTTGAAGAGGCGTTTGCAGAATATATCGGGGTCAGGTACGCTGTGGCGGTCAACAGTGGAACCGCAGCCCTTCACATTGCCTTAGAGGCTCTGGGGGTAGGCGAAGGCGACGAGGTGATCGTTCCGCCCTTGACCTTTTTCGCGACCGTCTCTTCTGTGCTCTACCACAGGGCCATCCCGGTCTTTGCGGACATTGATCTGGATGATCTGTGCCTTTCTCCAGAGGCCGTTGAGCAGACCGTTACCAAGCGCACAAAGGCCATAGTGCCCGTTCATCTGTTTGGGGCAGCAGCAAAAATGGATGAGATTCTCGATCTGGGTCACAAGAGGAAAATACCTGTTCTGGAAGACTGTGCCCAGGCCCACGGGTCGGAGTATTCAGGAAAAAGGGTTGGTGGATTCGGGGCGGCCGGCGCCTTTTCCTTTTTTGCCACGAAGCATATGACCACGGGCGAAGGCGGTATGATCACCACCAATGACAGGGATCTCGCCGATCTGGCAAGAACTATCCGAAACCATGGTATGAAGGGCAGGGAGGATCACGTAAGGCTCGGCTACAACAACCGCATGACCGAGATGGAGGCGGCCATGGGGCTGGTCCAGCTCGGGAAGCTGGAATCACTCAATGCTGCCAGAATCAGCAATTCGGAATACCTATTGGGAAAGATCAGAGAACTACCGTGGGCCGTCATCCCGGTTCCGCCGAATGATCTGGTCAAGCATACCTATTTCTGGTGCCCGATTATGGTTAAAGAGACATACAAAAAGGATGTGTATGATCTGAAGGCACATTTAAGGAAAAACAAGATCGGTTTCAGGGAGCGGTACGAGTCACCCCTTTACCGGCAGCCGGTCCTCAAAAAGCTGGGTCTGGATTATTCAGGTGTCTGCCTTCCCAATGCGGAAAAAACCGCGGGGAAGGTGATCGGGTTGCCCAATCATCCGGGGTTGAAAAAGCCGGAATTGGATCGTGTGCTTCAGGTGCTTACTGATTATTAATGACCTTCCCAGAGATTCCTTTTCTGCCTTGCCTGCTAATTTCAAATTAAGCACATCATTGAAAATGGTCCCTTTGTGGGTTTATCTGGCAATTCTCGGCTTCCTCACGTTTTACACCCACGAGATTCGCGTTGCCGCGGATATGGGCTGGTACATGAATTCCGCCCTTAATATCTTTCTGGGAAAAGGATATGCTGATATTGACGGGTCTTTGATTCTCGATAGAGGGCCGGTGTTCCCAGCCATGATAGTGGCCTTCTACTGGCTCCTCGGCCCTTCCCCGTGGAGTGCCTTCTGGCCTGTAAGGGTTTTCTGTGTTCTGAACCCGATCATGGTTTATTTTCTCGGGGAGAAGTTCTTTGGCAAAAAGGTCGGATTTGCCGCTGCACTCCTGGTCTTGTCTTCTTACAGTGCAGATTATTGGTCCTACAGGCATATTGATGCTGTATGGCCATTTTTTATTCTCGCGGCCAACTATTTTATATATCTTGGATTTGAAAAAGAAAAGCTGAGGTTTTTTTTTATTTCGGGCGTGTGCTTCGGAACAGCAATTCTTACCAAAGAGGTCGCGATTCTATTTCTTCCCTTGCCGCTATTGATATTTCTGTGGGTTTCAGAGTATCGAAAAAAACAGCGGTTTTCCGTGGCTGTCGTGAGTACCGCCGTAGCCGTAATCATGGTTATTCCATGGGTTTTTTACCTATGGCGATACGACGGCCTGAACCTTATCATTGGAATGGCGGGGCCGTGGGTTGCGGGAAGTGTTTTCGGGCTCGACCATGCGGGCACCCCATCAAGTTTTGCCGGTTCCGTGGAAATCCTGATTAGCAGGCTTGGGGACTTTGGTGTAGGACTATGGCAGCACTATTTCAATGGTCGAAATTCTATCCAAGCCAATTTCATGTTGGCCCCCGGTTTTGTTGCTGCCTGGATTTTTACAGTAGTTTCGGCCTTCAAGGGGGATAAGAGCGCCAAGATCCTTGTATTGAATTTCTTTCTCTTTTCACCCATTCTTTTTTTTGTAGGGAAGGGCGACTGGCGATTAGGGCAGTCCATTTTTTTTTTGTTATTGTCCTATTTGGCTTTGGCTTTTCTGTTAAGCTGGTTTGCGGATAGGATGTTATCTCTCAAGACGGATAAACATGGATTCAGCACCTGGCTGTTTTTCATGATGACCACAACCCTTGTTGCGGTGCAAGTATTTGGTGAGTCGAAGAGGGATCTGGGATATAAATACTTCATTCGTGACTCGGTTTTTTACGAGTTGCTTGGTTCTGAAAAGCCCAACAAGACGGTGCTTGGGCCATTTGGAGACAAGCATCTGAATGGTGCAATTGAGGAAATAAAACGAATAGCGGCTGAGAATGACGCTATTATGGTGGATTGGTATACTTATGCGAGAGCCACTTATTTCAAAATGGGTGGAAAACACCCAGTAAGCAGAATGCCGTTGTTGTGGTGTTTCAAACATAGGATCCTTTTCGATAGAAGGCGAAATTATGAGGACGAGAACCCGTTGTGGATACATTCAAGCGGCAGGCCTCTTGCTCCATTATACAATGTATTTATGTTATTTGAGTCGGATTTACTTGAGGAAATTGAAGATAAAAAGATCAAGTATGTTTTGCTAACCCCAAGGATGTGGCAATTGAATGACTATTTTTCCAGATCCTCATCTTTCGAGGAGATCCTAACCATCGGTACCGAGAACAAACCGAGGAACATGTATCGGGTCTATCATGTGGTGGGGCTTAAAAAGCTAAAGCAATCCGTTAACCCTATATTTACTGAAGTGTTCAGGCAAACCATGAGAAAACTGAAATCACATGACAAAAAGAAATATGAATACTTCAGGGACAACTATATTTATGGTCTCGCATCTTTTACGCCATCTGAATTCAAAGAGATTGAGCTTGATTTAAAATAGGTTTATTATGCTTAAACATCTTGCGATTCGGTTGGGATTTATTTTTTGGATGATCATTGGTATACTGAGCCAATTTAAGAGCGCGACGGAGCGGTCTAAATTTTTGGCGAACGGGGCTTGGTTGGGAGAATTGATTATGGGATAGGTCGGAATTGTGCAAAATCGGAAGCTTTGTGATGGGAAAATCGACTGGATTGGTCCTGGGAGGAAATTTGAAAAACAGAAGGCCTTGCCCACTTCGGACGTTTTTTGCGGGTCACGACTTTTGTTAGACCTGTCCACTCCATCTGAAAAAGATTGAGAATGAATTTCGGTACCAATGGCACTGGAACAAAAAATACTGGTGGGGGTTTGTTGTTTTGAAGCTTTTTCCTCAACTCCAACGTGACCTTTACGATGAAACAGGCAACCCTTTTAAGCAATACAACCATCACAGCCATTTGGGAAAGGACAGCAGCGGATTTGAGTCCCCGTATTTTAGGCTTTGAAAGAATGCGGAAATCCTCTTTTGCAGTATCATTGCTTTTTTCAGCCGTGGATCGAAGGGCTTTGAGCTTGTGATGCCGGTCTGTATCCTGAATGATTTCCGTAATGAGCCTGGGGAATTCATGGATGGACATGTGTTTCGTAAACCCATGATAGTTGATCAAGTGGGGACAAGTTTTTGTGTATTGGGTAATCTCCGGATCTTTTGAATCGACAATCTTGGCCTGAATTCCATAGGCGTTTTTAGTCAGGCAACTTTTGGCCCAGAACCCCACCAGAGTGCTAATCCCTTGCTACCTTCTGAATCCCTGAAAAAAACCTTTGTAAAGGATATTCTGAAACTCGTTCCAGGGGTGTTTTCGCAACTGCTTGGCGGTTTCGGAATCAGTGTTCTGCTGGGCCGGTATCTCACACCTGAAAAGATGGGTATCTACACACTGTTTTGGGTTGGCTCCAACTACGCGGTAACCCTTTTTTCAGGATGGGTTCAGAATGCATCCGTAAGATTTCTTCCAGAGGATGCCCGCTATTTGCCGCAGTTTGTCAAATTGACTTTTGTTGCAGTTTTCGCGGGTCTTGTTTTCGCATTTATCGGGGTCTGTATTTTCGGGCTGGCCTGGAAAGGGCCAGTGAAGCTTTCTTATTTTATTGTCTCTGCGGCGATTTTTGTTGGTTCTTCTTTATTCAGTTCTTTTCAATGTCAATTTCGGGGCATGTTTGATCAAAAAGAGTACAGCATTAGTTCAGTGGTGCTGGTCGCCACAAAAATCCTGTTGCTCCTTTTTTTACTGCCGCTATCACCAGATGTTGCATTTATGGCACTGGCAGCAATGGCCTTGAGTTCTGTGCCTGTGCTCATCTACCAGGGCACGTTGTTGCGAAAGCTTTTCTCTGGTTTGGCACTACAAACTCAAGAGGTTCAGCAAGATAATACGGTTTTCAAGCGAAGCTTTTCCTATGGAATGCCCCTAACACTTTCTCTTTTTGTTATTACGATGCTTCAAACTGGAGACAGATATCTGTTGAGCTCCCTGGTGAGTTTGAAAGAAATAGGCATTTATGCTTTCTGGATGGGGATCGGGATGCAGTTGGGTCAGGGTGCTTACCGTATCATTTTCATGGCGGTCAATCCCAGGCTGTTCCAATTATACAGTAATGACCAGAAATGCGCTAAGTTTTATGTGAAAAGACTTGTGGGGCTATATCTTGTTTTTACGGTTCCCCTTTTCACTTTCTTGGGATGTGTTCTTCCATATATGCTCAAATGGATGAAAGTCAACATAGATTATTTTCCTCTATCTCATCTCATTTTTTTCGGTTTTGCTGCGGCATTGCTGCTTGGCCTGACCCAGCTTTCAGGAAAACAACTTGAATTTACGGGCAAAACAAAGCCTTTTGTATATGCAGCCTGTTCAGGCGCGGTTCTCATGATTTGTCTTTTTGCTTTTTTGACACCCTTAGCGGGTCTTGAAGGAGCCGCCACTGCAACACTATCCGGCTTTCTCTGTTATTATTTAATTGTCGCCCATGTATCAAAGGGGTGGCCGTCTTTGGGAAAATTGTTATTAGGTCTTTTTTGCGGTGGTTTTTTGTTTGGCATATTTCAAATTACCGTCCATATTTATGGGGCGTTATTGGGTATCGCTCTGGTATCTGTTTTGTTGTTTGTTTATAGTCTTGGTGTCCACTTTAAGTTTGTCGGTATAAATTTAACAAGATGAGGTAGTGATGGGGAAATCCGACACTATGTGAACTCAAGAAATGATAAGAGGGCTTGAGAAATAAATTGAGAAAAAGAGATTTTGTATTTGTCTCATTTGCGGGGGATGTGTACCCGCGTATGGAATTGCAGATTCGTTCACTGAAAAATTACGGATTTGAGCCTATCGTTCTCGTGTGGGCTGGGTCAGAAACAAATATTCGAATAGCAGAAATTGAGCGAATACAAGTTGATAGTCCGATTACTAAGAATATTGATAAACGATTACCTCAAGTACTTCGTTCTCCGGCTAAATTCCTGGAATATATGTTTAGGCTTATCAAAGAACTTAGAAGAGTAGCAGGAAAAGGCACCACTATTCAGATCAGCAACCCATTTTTGCTTCCCATGACCCCTTTTGTGCATAAAAAGGGCATGAAAATTTGCTATGATGCGTATGAGTATTTTGATGCCATGTATGGCGAGGCCGGGTTTTTTGGAAATTTTCTGGGAAAACTCAGCAAAATCGCCGAAAACCGTTTTATCCCCTATGTCGATGGCGTTTTATGCGTCACATCCAAAGCAGGCTGGCTAAAAAGACGTTTAATGAAACTAAATTCCAATACTCTTGAGTTGTGGAATCTGCCACAACTTGATCAACGGGTCAATAACGAGTTGCTCAGGGAAGTCAAACAGGAATTTGTTGGCAAGGAAATTGTTGCATATGTGGG
This sequence comes from Desulfatiglandales bacterium, assembly GCA_963663335.2. Lineage (GTDB taxonomy): Bacteria > Desulfobacterota > DSM-4660 > Desulfatiglandales > Desulfatiglandaceae > NaphS2. The sequence continues at coordinate 393,568 of CAXXLN010000004.1, forward strand.
TGGCTTGCATGATAAAAAAGGGCTCAAAATTTTCCCGGAGATTGTTCAAAATGTAGTCAGGGAAAATCCAAATGCCCACTTCCTTATTGTTGGCGTCATTCGTGCCCCGGCAGGAGCTGATAGGTGGCTGGCTGCGGAAGGGATTTCTGCAAACTGCACTTACATTCCTTGGACAAATTCAGAAAATGTGCATACATATCTCATGGAAGCATCCATTGGGTTGGTGCTTTCTCAACCGCAAGGCATGCATTTATTAGTGGGACCCGGGAATGGTCGGAAGTTGTTTACTTATCTTGCTGCAGGTGTTCCGGTTGTGGCGCCGCAACATTCAGAAGCGTGGGATTTGGTTACCAATCGGCGGGTTGGCATACAGGTGGATACCAGTTCTGCGGAGCAGGTGGCCACTGGAATCCGGAATTTGCTGAAAGACAAAAGGAAAAGGAAGCTTATGTCACATAGATCAAGGAAGCTTTTTTTTGAGGAGTTCAATTGGAATCGGCAAGAGAAATCGTTGATTGAGTTCTATCGAGGCTTTTTCGGGGAAGGTGAATGTCTTTAGCAATTTGGGCATCTGCTATATTCATTGTTGTACTTTCAATGAAAGTAATTGTATGGTGCTATGGAAACAACTGGATCTACGCGCCACTGGTACTCTATATTTTCATTTATTCAATCACCTCATTTATGGGAAGCGTCTATGTTTACATAAAACACGGCATGTTGGACCATCGTTATTTAATTATGATGATTTCAGGTATATTTATTCCTCTTTTGGTACCTCTGCTGATTGGTCCTGTCAGGAGAGTCGGCTTTTTTCAATACAAATTTAGTAATACAAAAAGAAATCTGAAACATTATCGGGTAAAGATGATCACACTATTTTTCTTTTCTATTATTCTTATAATTGCTTCTTTTTATATGTTAATGAGAAATTTTTCTTCTTTGCCTCTCCTCATGCTTTTTAAGGAAGGGGATCTTACGGGTGTAATGGTGTCGAAAGCGCGGGAGACCATCATACAAGAACAGGGTGGCATTTTTACTATTTTGTCGTTGCTTTTTCGTCTGGCATTGCCCGTAATGTCAATGTTGTTATTAGATTACCACCTTATGAGAAGAAAATATTCTACATTTTTCATGTTTGTGACAGTTTTCATTGGAACGATCATCATTTCAAGTGCATCCGGCGCCAAAGCCCTGGCCGTCTACTACCTGATTACATTTTTTATGTTTTGTAGATACAGAGTCTCTTTTGGGGGTAAAACCACCAAATTGATCAAATCTGGTCTTGCCCTTTGCTTGGTTTTCGGGGGATATTTGATATTTTGGTATTACAAAATGTTCGGCTCTTTAGAAATAGCCGTTTCGGCCTTTGTGCGCCGATTTTTTTATATCTATCCTGATCTTGCATATTGGGTTTATAAAAATGTCGGCACAGTCATCCCTTTTGCGGAAGGCAAAACTCTTCCAAACCCAAAAAGGATATTCGATTTTGAAGGAATATTCCTATCAAAACTTATTGGTCAAGGGTATTCACCTGATGCCAAGGTATCTGTCATGGCCAATACGGTAGGGTTTATTGAGGGGTATGCTAATTTCGGTGTTTTAGGGGCGTTGATATGGCAACTGGCATTTGGAATGATTTTACACCTGGCATTCCTCTCGTTTGTTAATGTAAAAAAAACACCTTTCAATGTCGCTGTTTACAGCCTCTTGGCGGTTCAACTTTCTTTAGCATCAATTGTCTTTTCATCTTATTTTACCCAATATTATTTTATTGTACTAGTTGTTCTATGGATTTGGATAGTTTTGAAAACCGGTATGTCTAAGACCATTTCTACAGATAGAAAATGTAGACAAAATAAAAAGGTACAAGTTCCTCCAAGGCATTTCCATTCCGATACCGCGCCAACATTTTCAAGGATCTCCTCCTAAAATGAATCGCGGTGGGGGCATTATGCCCGAAAAAAGCTTTCTGTATTATGCGAATAAAAGCCGTAGGGTAGTGAGGCCTCGTTATGTTCTTCAATTGCACCGAAAAAGATTGAAGAAACGGAGTACTGTTTGGTTATGAAGAAAATATGTTTTTTGACAAATACGCCCACGTTGATTCCGAGACAGAAACTTCAGACCAGGGCGCTCAGAGAAAGCGGTCATGAGCTATCGGCAATATGTTGGGACAGGGATGGGGTTTGCGCAAAAGAAGAGCTTACGGAGGGTATTCGCTTCTTGCGGATCCAACCTACTTACCATAAAGGGAGAGTCCGGAGGCCGACCAGTGATCAATCTCTCGTTTCCTTCTGGGGTGATGCGGATAGAGGTTTGCATGCGGCACTTTGGCTGGGGCGGTTGTGGATAAAAACCTTTCAAAAGGCACTGGCGCAGAATGCTGATATTTTTGTCTGCTGCCATTACGTGTCTCTTCCATTGGCGGTATGTGCGGCCAGAATAAGGGGCGCCAAGGTCGTCTATGACATCTCTGAATTTAGCATGGAACATACATCATACTGGCTCCCGAAAATGCTTCGGCCGCTAAGCTCGTGGTTGCAACTTTCTGAAAATATGTTGATTCGGCAGATAGCCGGAGTGACTTGTGTCCCCGATCGGAAGCTGACCATCTACAGAAGAGCCTTCAAGAACTGTCGCAATACTGAGGTCGTTTTGAACGTCCCCGAGTTGGAACTGAGGGTCGACACAGCATTGTTAAACGCATTGAAAAAAAAGTATGCAGAGAAGAACGTTTTGGTATATGCAGGGGCTTTGATACAGTCCAAAGGGATCATGGAAGCGGTGAAGGCCGTGAAGGTTATCAGAAGCCTGTATCCGAATTTCGTTCTCCTGCTGATCGGCAGTTGTATTGGAGATGATACGGCTCTAATCACTGACTATTCAGTGAAGGAAGGCTTGGTTGACAGTATCGACATCGTTCCGTTACAGCCCTATGAAAAGCTGCATACCTATTACCAGTGCGCCGACATAGGGCTCATGCTTCCCTATAAGGGGCCGAATGAGGAAAACCTTACTATCGGGAATACCAGAAAAAACATGGACTATATCAAAGCCTCCTTGCCTGTGATCGTACCGGACCTGGGAGACATAGGACTTCTCGTGCGGCAGGAAGAATGTGGTGTAATTGTGCCCAGTTGCAATGCGGAGAGTATTTCACGGGCTGTTCTATCCTTGCTTGACAACCCTGATATTGCGGAGAAGATGGGGCGGAACGGACACAACGCATTTCTCAAAAAGTACAATTGGAATATTGAAAAGAAAAAACTCCTCAAGGTTTATCAGGCAGTATGAATTCCCGTGTCCAATTCGAATTCTGAGAGGCAAATACTTTGGGGCTAAAACACCTATTTTTAAATAGGGGGAAAAAGGATGGGTACGGTTAACATGTTTGAGGAGAAAAAGGTAATCAGGAAAGATGAATTGGTTGATGAAATTGCCGTGGTTGTGGGTACTCGGCCGGGAATTGTCATGTTTGCTCCTATTATACACGAATTGCGAAAGGGAAATGTACCACACTTCTGCATTCATACGGGCCAACATTATTCACCGAATATGGATTATGAGTTTTTCAAGGATTTAAACCTGCCGGTACCCGAATTCAGGGTCAGTGGCGTATCTGAAAGAAAGACCCATGGAGGCCAAACCGCAGCCATGCTGGAAGGCATCGAAAATGTTTTGATGAACAAAAAACCGCGACTTGTCCTTGTAGGTGGCGACGCAAACACGAATTTGGCCGGTGCCCTGGCGGCGAGGAAACTGCGCATGCTGGTGGGGCATGTGGAAGCCGGAGAGCGTTCTTTTGATTGGCGTATGCCGGAGGAGCACAATCGCCGTATAATTGACCATATCTCCGATCTCTTGTTTGCGACTGGAGAAAACGGGAAAGAGCACCTGTTGAAGGAGTGTGTGCAAGGGCGTATTTTTGTGACGGGGAATACAATTGTTGATGCCTCCCTTCAGCATTTTGAAATAGCGAGAGCAAAATCAGATGCTCTTGAGCGTTTCGGGTTATCTCCGAGCAGCTATGGTGTGATGACCACTCATCGAGAAGAAAACGTTGATTTCGAGCCGTCACTGCGAGGGAGCCTTGAAGGGGTGTCAATGGCTGCGGAAGCTCTGAAATTGCCTGTGCTGTTGCTTGTTCACCCGCGAACACAAAAACGGCTGCGGGAGTTCGGTTTGGAAGCCTGGGCGCAGAAGCTTCCCGGGATCAAGATACATGACGCTGTGGGCTATCTTGATTTTCTGAGCCTTGTTGCCAGTTCGGCTCTCGTCTTTACAGATTCCGGGGGCGTGCAGCAGGAGGCCTGTATTCACCATGTTCCGGCGGTAACCCTCAGGGAGAATACAGAATGGGTTGAGACCCTTGAGCATGGGGCCAATCGTCTGGCAGGGACTGATCGGGAAAGTATTGTGAAAGCAGCCAAAGAGGCTTATGTCGCTGAACGGTCATGGCCTGTTCCGTTTGGCAACGGGGACGCTGCCGCAAGAATCGTTGAGATTTGTTTGAGAGCGCTCAAAGAGTAGGATCGAAAGAAAGAACCATGCCTATCCGATTAGCGCAGGTTGTCGCTTTGGGTTATGATCCAGCGCATGTCAGATTACTCTCCGACTATGTTTGGAGTTCAGCGTCTTCCCTGATGAGAAGGCCTGCGCTCGCCACCTGGTGCCTATTCGGTAGAACTTAAGGCTGTTCGAACGCCCGTCCTGTGCTCAGGTTTGTGATCCCTCGACCCTGTGAAATCAGATGAACCTGTGCTAATCGGATAGGCATGAAAGAACTATTGTTTTTCGCGGACTACATGAACCGGGTAATGTGGCCAAAATGTGAACCTGTCTCCTAATAGTCAAGTTATGTTTCGTTATTTAATAAAGAGATTATTGAGCTATCGCAGTATTTCCCTATTCGCAAGGGTTGATAGCAGGACTGCTGTCTCACCGACAGCAACTGTATGGCGTTTTAGTCGATTATACCGATCTACTCTGGGCTGTTATTCATACATGGCGCCACATGCTGAGGCGTACTATACTGATATCGGTAAATACGTATCGATCGCCAGCTTGAGTATTATTGGACCGGGTGCCCACCCAACGAGCGAGTTCTCAACTTCTTCTCTCTTCTATAATCGTTATTACACGAGAAAGCATAAACTTCCAAAACTGTACGAATTCGAAGAATTTCACCGTACCACAGTAGATAATGACGTATGGATAGGTAACGGCGCTTTGATTATGGGAGGGGTAAACATCGCAGATGGTGCCATTGTGGCTGCGCGTGCTGTTGTAACTAAAGATGTCCCCCCCTTTGCGGTGGTTGGAGGAATTCCGGCCAAGCTCATCAAATACCGGTTCGCACCGGATGTCATTAACCGCTTGCTGGAACTAAGTTGGTGGGATTGGCCAATTAGTGAAATCTGTGCTCGTCAACAGGAGATTCGATCGCTTTGTAATGCTTCGTGCAGATAGCCAGTCTGTCTTAACGTCCTTAACGTCGTGATCTCGGGCTCACGCTGGACACATTTTTTTATTTGGTAGATTCAAGCGGTTGGATCGTGATGCCCAAAGGCTCGTTGGCATGGTTGCAGGCTTGGAATGAAGTGCAGGCATTCATCCAAAGAAAAGCCACTCGATTTTTTATATTGTCACAGTGATGTGTACTCAGGGATCTGGTGAAAATCCCATGTTTGGATCTCTAATCTTAGGAGGAATGGTGGAAAAGACATTTGTTTCATGTGGACAAAATTGTGATTTTCAAGCCGGATCGGTCATAGGCCTGCGCTACAACGAGAGTTGCGCCCCCGTGAGGCTTGGCAATAATTGCATAGTTAGAGCGGGAACCATTGTTTACGCTGATGTCACCGCCGGGGATGATTTTCAAACAGGACATCATGTGGTAATCCGCGAACGTACCGTTTTTGGGAATCACATTGTTGTGGGGACGCACACGGTGATTGATGGTTATGTGACGATCGGCGATTTTGTCAAGATTGAGACAAATTGTTATGTCCCCACCCATGTCCGTATCGGATCGCGGGTATTCATCGGCCCCGGAGTGGTTCTCACCAATGATCGTTATCCGCAGAAGATGCGCGATGCATACAAGCCGGAGGGTCCCATCATTGAAGATGGAGTGACGCTGGGAGGGGGCAGTGTGGTGGTGCCGGGGGTGACCATCGGAAGGGGATCGTTTGTGGCTGCTGGAGCTGTCGTGACCAAGGATATCCCGGCTATGAGTTTTGTAAAAGGGGTCCCCGGGGTGATCTTTCCTTTGCCGAAAAAGCTGCGAGAGTTGAACATGGCCAAGAACTGGAGGAAATATCTCGATGAATAATATGAAAATTGGTATTATCGGTTGCGGAAAACAGGCCGAGAAACACATCTCATGCTTAAAAAAATTACGTGGTTTGGAAACGGTATTGAGCGATATTGAACCGGAATTTGCACGGAGGCTGGCAGAGAAGACCCACTCTTCCTGGGTCAAGGGTCCAGATGAAATTATGGCTGATACCTCGATTCAGGCTGTTGTCATCTGCACACCGACCCAGACCCATGTGCAGCTCATAGAAACGGCGGTGAATTCGGGGAAAGATGTCCTCTGCGAAAAGCCGCTCTGTGAGAGTATTGAAGAGGTCGGGCATTTACAGAACAGCATTGCCCAATCTACTCAGATTGTTGTGGTAGGCTATATTTACAGATATGCCCCCGTTTTCGAAGAGGGACACAGAATTTTTCGTGAACAGGCGTTCAATGGCGACAGCTTGGTGATGGGGAAACCTTTAAGCGCTTTTTTCCGGTTAGGCGGCCGTGGGGAGCATAAGGTCTGGAAACATCAAAAGTCGACGGGTGGAGGAGCAATAAATGAAATGCTGGTTCACATGGTAGACCTTGCCAACTGGTATTTTGGGCCTTTGAAGGATATCGAGGTGCTTTCGTGTGATCTACGCTCTCCGCAAAGGATCATAGACCGTGAAATGGTCTCTGTGGACGCTGAAGACTATGTGCTTTTGCGATGCATGGGAACTGGTGGCATCGAGATTCTCTTTCAAGCGGACCTTATTACTCCTGCATTTATTCAATATATGGAGGTGCAAACGGAAAAGGGCACATTCATGGGTTCCATCCAGCCGGATATGCCCTCATATGTGTTTTTGAAGGAAGACGGCGGCGGTTTTGCCGCAGGGAAAACAGAGCTGAAATACGGTAGGCGAAATGTCCTTGATATTCAGATGCTCAATTTTGTGCATTGTATATTGAACCGGGAAACCCCGGATCGCAATACTATTGCTAATTCTTTGCAATTGACAAAGAACATGGGTGAGATAAAGGAGCAGGCGGATTTGAGGATGAAGAAGGATCGCGTGTAGACTGCAGCTGGATGTCTCGCAAATTCTACAACCGAATGTGTAATCATACATCTTTTGCCATCGGAGTTCGTTTGGTTGGCTCATTGCGGACCAGCATGGTACACATGGGAAAAAGGCTTACTGTCATTCCGCAATTGACGCGGAATCCAAGTTTACAGTAGCATATCGATTCCCGTGTTCGCGGGGATGACGGCCACTTACACGTTACATATTAAATGAGAGGATTGAACATATTAAATGAGAGGATTGAAAAATTATGACATACATCAATATGGCTGAAATTAAACTGACGGATAATGAAGTTGACGCGGCTGTGCGGGTTCTTCGTTCCGGGGCTTTGAGGCAAGGAAAGGAGTGCAGTGGATTTGAGGCGGAGTTTGCCGAAAAGGTGGGTGCAAAGTATGCCGTAACATCCGCAAACGGTTCTGCTGCCCTGCATCTGGCCTATATGGCTTTTCTGACCCCGGCCGATGAAGTCCTGGTCCCTTCCTTTACTTTTATTGCAACCGGGAGTATGGTAGCCATGTCCGGGGGAAAACCGGTGCTTTGTGATATCGATCCGGAAACTTTTCTGATCGATCTGAAAGACGCAGAGGCCAGGATCACTTCCAAGACGCGGGCAATCGCCCCGGTTCATCTTTTCGGAAATCCTTGCCATGTGGATGCGGTGAAAACATTTGCAGAACAACACAACCTGATCATTGTATGGGATGCGGCCCAGGCCCATGGGGCTAGCTTCAAGGGACGGGATGTGGGAAGCTTTGATGATTTTGTATGCTATTCCTTCTATCCTTCAAAGAACATGTTTGTGGGCGAGGGAGGCATGACCTGTACGAACAACGGTGAGTTTTCCAATAATCTCCGGTTTATGAGGACACATGGTCAAACAGGCAAATATCTGCACACCATGATGGGATTGAATTACCGTATGACCGATGTGGAGGCCGCAATCGGAAGAGAACAGTTGAAGCGGCTCGATGATATGGTGGCCATTCGCAGGCGAAACGCGGACATTCTGAACAGAGGGCTGGCAGATATTCCTGGGATTCGGGTCCAGAAGATCACACCAAATGGAGACCATGCGTGGCACCAGTATTGTGTTGTGGTGGATAAAGAGTCTTTTGGGTGCGACAGGGATGGACTGGCGGAAAGGCTGAAGGAGAAAGGGATTGCCACAGGCGTTCATTATCCGCGAGGACTGCATCAGCAACCTGTTTTTGAGGAGGCATACAGAAAGCTGAGTCTGCCCAATACAGAATACCTTGCGGAAAACATTCTGGCCCTGCCGGTGCATCACGGTCTAAGCGAAGATGATGTGACCGGCATTGCTGCGACCATAAGAGATATCCACAAAAGGTTGTAAAAACATGTCCGAAAATACTCGCTTTAACATCTGAACTTGGGGCTTTTAGATCAGTATTCAGATTTGGTTGTCTGACGACCGACAGAGAAAACAACAGGGCTGACAATGAGTTTTACCAAGGACTCCGTTGGTCTGCAGAATCGAAATTTGTTATACAGAAGGAAGGGCTAGGTTTGGGTGAGTATTTTAGCGGACAAAATAGGAGCGCAAAAGCCGACCCTCCACATAGTCTGGGGCACTGACAACTAAAGATGATCGCAAATGAATTGGTTCAATTCCATTTGATTTACAGGTACATAGTAGCACATATTCCAGTTCATATGAAGTATCAATTCATCTGCGAAGATCTATAAGCCAATACAACGGAGCGATAATTGATGAACAATTTTTTTCGTGATAAAAGAGTGCTGGTGACCGGGGCCTGCGGGACCGTAGGTCGGGAGCTGGTTCGGCAGTTGCTAGATGTGCCGGAGCTGATTGAGCTGATCGGCATCGACAACAACGAGAGCGAGCTGTTTTTTCTTGAGCAGCGGTTTCAAGACAAACCAAATGCACGGTTTTTTATGGCCGATGTGCGGGACGGGGACAAACTTTGTCGTATCTTGAGGGACGTGGATGTCCTGTTTCACACGGCGGCATTCAAGCATGTGATTCTGTGCGAGCGATCCCCTTTTGAGGCGGTCCAGACCAATATTTTGGGAGTGCACAATATCATTACCGCAGCGTCGGCAAACAAAGTGGGGACCGTTATCTTCACGAGTTCCGACAAAGCGGTGAACCCTACAAACGTCATGGGGACCTCGAAACTCATGGGCGAACGGCTCATGACCGCGGCCAACAGTAAACTCCGGGACGGCAAGTCTGTTTTTGCCTCCACGCGTTTCGGGAATGTATTGGGATCCCGCGGTTCCGTGATCCCCCTTTTTCATGAACAGATCAAGAAGGGCGGGCCGCTGACCATTACGGAAAAAGAGATGACCCGTTTTATTATGAGCATTGAGGGAGCGGTTCGCCTGGTTATCGATTCGGCGAGGCTGGCCCGTGGGGGGGAAGTGTTTGTGACCAAGATGCCGGTGATCCGAATTATGGAACTCGCCGAGGTGATGATATATGAACTGGGGCCCAAATATGGACACAGGCCAGAGGAGATCGATATTACGTTTATCGGATCCAAGCCGGGCGAGAAGATGTATGAAGAGCTCATGAATCATGAAGAGGTGCGACGTTCCATTGAATTGGAACGGTACTTTGTGGTAACGCCTGCCTTTACCTGCCTGTACCGAGATATTGTTTACGCATACCCAGGCATTGTATCCAGCCATGTTGCAAATCCCTACAATTCGGAAAATGAAAAGCCCCTCACAAAGGATAAACTGCTTGACTTCCTAAAGAAATACAGGCTTCTTGAAGAGCCAGAGGCTGATGTGTGGAGGCCGAGAAACCGGTTCTGGCCGAATGGGTGATGATTTGCAGCTCACTGCTGATGTTTCGTGTTTCATGCGGATTTGTTTGTGGCGCCTGGGTGTTGGCTTATTCTTGTCGGCGGTTTTTAGACACCGATAGCGATAGACGTATTCTGACCGGTCTCTATTGATGAATGTATGTACCCATTCAACTTCAGTGCCTGTCGTCAGACCTGTTAACGGAGCGCTTAGTACGTGGCTGATAGCTACCGGACTGGACTACGAACCACGAGCTGTGCACTGCGAGGGCGTATCATCTCAATGCTCAGCAGAGAAAACCCCCACAGGTATTCTCACCCATAGCAGATTTATCTGCGGTATAGGCTTCAGCCTTTCAACTTTTTCCGGAGTTCAGCCTTAGCCTTTTAGCCAGGGGATATTGGCAATGACTGCCTTTACCTCGATTTACTGATGTGATACCCATGAACGAAGAATACTATAAACCCATGAGCTACAAACCATGAAGAAGAAAAAACATATACTGATTTTAGGTGGTGACGGTTATTTAGGTTGGCCGACGGCAATGTATTTTTCCAATCGGGGCTACGGGGTTACCGTCGTGGACAATTATTTCCGTCGGAATGCCTGCACCGAGCTTGATGTGGGGATGCTGTATCCGGTGCCGACACTGGTGGAACGGGCCAGGATATGGCATGGACTGACCGGGAAAGAAATCAAGGTGGTGATCGGGGACCTGACCGATCCAGAAATCGTGAGGTCGTTGTTCAAGGGAGAGGTGGCATACACATGGGCAAAAAACAATCATTTTAGCGGTAGTCCAGATATCGTGGTCCATTACGCCGAACAGCCGTCAGCTCCTTATTCGCTCATAAACTACAAATATGCCAATATAACCATTCTTAACAACCTTCTGGTGACAAACAATCTCATGTTTTCGGTCAGGGATTTTTCACCTGAAACGCATATCATTAAATTGGGGACCATGGGCGAGTACGGTACGCCTAATATCGATATTGAGGAAGGCTGGATTGAAATTGAGCACAAGGGAAGAAATGATAAATTTCTTTTCCCCCGCCAGGCCGGTTCCCTGTATCACACAACCAAGATAATGGACACAGATCTTCTCTGGTTTGGGGTGCGCATGTGGGGACTCAGGGTAACCGATCTTATGCAGGGGCCGGTATATGGCATTGAAACGGAAGAGTCACTTTTTGATGAACGTTTGCGCACTATTTTTAATTATGATGAAATATTTGGAACTGTGGTGAACCGCTTTATTGTTCAGGCTATTGCTGACTATCCGTTGACGATCTATGGGAAAGGCGGACAGACCCGTGGCTACTTGAATATAAAAGATACGTTGCAGTGCGTGCATAAGTCAATTGAAGCACCGGCAAAACGTGGAGAGCTTAGAATTTTCAATCAAATTATGGAAACATTGAGCGTAAAAGAGATTGCGGAAAAAACGCATCAGATAGGAAAAAAACTCGGATATGACGTTAGAATCGAGCACCTTGAAAACCCACGCAAAGAAGCAGAAGAGCATTATTACAATCCCACTTATCATGGACTTTTGGATTTGGGAGTCAAGCCGCATTATTTAACTGATGAAATAATGGAAGAGATGTTTCGCGTGGTGGAAAAATTTAAGGATGGGATTAGGAAAGGTGTGATCTTTAGAGGGATTAAGTGGTAAGCGAAGCGGAGAAACAGAAATGTTTAAAGGCAAAGCAGTTCTCATAACCGGCGGCACCGGTTCATTCGGAAATGCTGCTATTAATAGATTTTTGGATACCGGCATAAAGGAAATCCGTATTTTTAGCCGTGATGAAAAAAAGCAGGATGATATGCGGAATACGTACCGCAATGAGAAGCTGAAGTTTTATATCGGGGATGTTAGGGATTATGACAGTGTTTATTCTGCCATGCATGGGGTTGATTATGCTTTTCATGCCGCTGCCTTAAAACAGGTGCCGTCGTGTGAGTTTTTTCCGGTGGAGGCCGTGAAGACAAACATACTTGGCACGGAAAATGTTTTGAATGCGGCCATCGCTCAGAAAGTCAGGAAAGTTATCGTTCTGAGCACGGACAAGGCCGTTTATCCCATAAACGCCATGGGAATGTCCAAAGCATTGATGGAAAAGGTGATGACAGCTAAGGCACGGACAGTGGATGATAACAAAATTACGCTTTGCGGTACCCGGTATGGGAATGTCATTGCCTCAAGGGGATCGGTGATTCCATTGTTTGTAGAGCAGATTAAGGCGGGTAAATCACTAACCGTCACGGATCCAGACATGACACGGTTTATCATGTCGCTTGGCAAGGCTGTTGAGCTTGTGCTGTACGCCTTCGAACATGGAAACGGAGGCGATACATTTGTTCAAAAGGCACCTTCTTGTCGGATTGGCGACCTGGCAGTAGCCGTGAAGGAACTTTTTGGCGTGAAGAATGAGGTGAGGATAATCGGTACTCGGCATGGAGAAAAAGCCTTTGAAACCCTTTTGAACAGAGAAGAAATGGCCTCAGCGCGGGATTTGGGCGATTATTATCGAATACCAGTGGATGCCAGGGATCTAAACTACAATAAGTATTTCAGTGAAGGGGAACAGCAGATTTCTGGGAAAGAGGATTATACCTCTAATAACACTCGCATTTTGGATGTTGAAGGAATAAAAGAGGTGTTATTAAAGGTGGAGTACATTCAGAAAGAACTTTCAGCAAGGAATGCCACGAATTAGCGCGAATGTCTGATTTTGATGATATAGCCACAAAGAGGCGCAAAAGTTACAAAACGTGTCTGGAGAACAACTGATCAATTTGAAAAAGAATTTATCATGAAGAAGATACTCGTTACTGGTTCCAACGGTTTTGTGGGAAGAAATCTTTGCTCTGTGCTGCAGCAGCGTAAGGATATTGAGCTATATAGATTTGATTTGGGTGATGAACCAGCTTTGCTGGATAATGCTCTGCGGGAGGCTGAATTTGTTATTCACCTTGCAGGTGTGAACAGGCCCGAAGATCCTGGCGAGTTTGAGACTGGAAATACTGGACCTTTAAAAGAGATATGCTCAAAATTAAAGGCGGTTGGCAAATCTCCTAAAATTGTTCTCTCTTCTTCAATTCAAGCGGAGTTGGATAATCCGTACGGCATCAGCAAGCGCCACGCGGAAGAAATTTTGAAACGTTTTGCAGAGAATACCGGCGCAGAGTGTGTTGCATATCGATTTAAAAACCTGTTTGGAAAGTGGTGCAGGCCTAACTATAATTCTGTAACCGCTACATTTTGCAACAACATTGCCAAAGATCTGCCCATTCAAATATCCGACCCAATCACTGAAATTGAGTTGACCCATATCGATGCTGTGCTGGAAGCGTTTATCTCAGAGCTTGAGCCGGGTGCACCCGGTTACAGGTTTGCCGAATCCCTCCCTTCAAAACGGATAAGCCTGGGAAAATTAGCAGAGAAAATTAGGTCTTTTCATGACATGCGAACCGGTTTGGTGCTGCCGAATTTCAGCAACGACTTTGAGCGAGCCCTTTACGGAACCTACCTGACGTATCTGAATGAAAAGGACTTTGCCTACCGGCTGGATGTCAAAACAGACTCGCGTGGAAGCCTTTCCGAATTTTTGAAGGCCCCTGCCATGGGGCAGATTTTTGTGAGCCGGACGGAGCCGGGTATTACGCGGGGGGACCATTATCATCACACGAAAGCGGAAAAGTTTCTGGTACTGGAAGGAAAGGCTGTTATTCGCTTTCGCTCAATACGGTCAGAGGTCAGAGGTCAGAGATCAGAGGGCCACGAGGTGCTGGAGTATCAAGTCCGAGGTGAAGATTACCGCGTGGTGGATATCCCTCCAGGGTATACGCATTCCATCGAGAATGTGGGGAAAGGCGTTCTGGTGACGCTGTTCTGGACAAATGAAATGTTTGATCCGGAAAGGCCTGATACTTATTTTGAAAAGGTGAAATTATAGCCGCAAAAATGCGCAAAAGGTTCAGGGAACGATTGAGAAGACATCTTTAGGCTTAGTGATATCATCAGAAAGACGAGTTTTGAGTTGCACCGGTATTTACGTCACGGATATTTAGAGAAGGTGTATGAAAACGGCCTAGCACATAGGCTGCATAAAAATGGCATAAACGTGGAGCAGTAATATCCCCTGGAAGTTTATTATGAAGATGGGATTGTAGTTGGAAAGTATTTTGCTGCTCTATTCGTGGAATCGAAACTCATAGTCGAGTTGAAAGCTTGCAGGGCTCTGGCACACGAGCACACAACGCAATTGCTGGGATACTTGCGTGCATGTCATATTGAACATGGCCTATTGGTTAACTTTGGCGCGCCAAAGCTGGAAATACGAAAGTATGCTCTCACGGATATATGATTTTGCGCCTTTTTGTGGCTAAAGAGATGGTGAAAAAATGAAGATTATGACAGTCCTCGGCACCCGCCCCGAGATCATCCGCCTTTCCCGCGTCATGGCCGCTCTCGACCGTTACATGACCCAGATCATCGTCCATACTGGCCAAAACTACGATTACGAACTAAACCAAGTCTTCTTAGAGGACCTGGAACTGCGGAAGCCCGATTATTTCCTGGAAGCTGCAGGGAAAAGCGCCTGTGAAACCGTAGGGCAGGTAATCGCGCGGGTAGATGAGGTTCTGGAAAAGGAAAAGCCAGATGCAATGTTGGTGCTGGGCGATACCAACAGTTGCTTGGCCGCTTACTCGGCCAAGCGGAGAAAAATACCAGTGTTTCATATGGAAGCCGGCAACCGTTGCTTTGATCAGCGCGTACCCGAAGAGATCAACCGCAAAGTCATTGATCATATCAGCGACATTAACATGCCTTATAGCACTATTGCCAGAGAGTACTTGCTGCGTGAAGGCCTTCCTTCTGATCGGATCATTAAAACCGGCAGTCCCATGTATGAGGTGCTGAACTATTACATGCGCAAAATCCGAAAGTCGGAGATCATGAGTCGGCTGAATCTGAAGGACGGGAATTATTTTGTGGTGAGCTGCCATCGGGAAGAGAATGTGGATTCGGAGGGCAATTTTCAAGGTCTGATTGCCACACTTGAGGGGCTGGCAGGCGAATATGAGCTGCGGGTGATTGTGACCACGCATCCTCGAACCCTGAAACGAATTGAGGCGGAAGGGGTGAATCTGGGGAAGCTTGTCGAATTGCACAAACCTTTTGGATTTACAGATTACGTGAAGCTCCAGCTCCATGCCCGGGCCGTGTTGTCCGACAGTGGCACGATTACCGAGGAATCCTCCATTTTGAACCTTCCGGCCTTGAACATTCGGGAGGCCCATGAACGGCCTGAGGGAATGGAAGAAGGGGCGGTCATGATGGTGGGCTTGAACTGGAGTCGGGTGCGCAAAGGGCTCTGCATTTTGAAGGACCAGGAGCGGGAGGAAGAAAGGCATCTGCGGGTGGTTGCGGATTATCAAATGCCCAACGTATCGGAAAAAGTTGCGCGGATCATTTTGAGCTATACGGACTATGTGAATCGCGTGGTTTGGCAAAAACAATCTGTGTAGATAAAAAAAGGCGCTAACATGAATAAAAGTTTGTGGATTGCTTCAGAGCTTTATTACCCCGAAACTACCTCGACTGGGTATATCCTTACCAAGATTGCCGAGGGGCTAACAGATGTTATTAGTGTAAGTGTCCTTTGTGGCCAACCAAGTTATTCAGCCCGCGGAATAAGGGCACCGTCTCGGGAAACTTACAATGGCGTCAAGATCATCCGCTGTTGGGCAACAACATTGAACAAGGATATCCTGCCTCTGCGTTTAATAAACTTGATCACAATTACTATCTCCATTTTTATTTATGCTTTATTTAAAATTAATAAAAATGACTTAGTCCTTATTGTTACTAATCCTCCAACATTACCTTTCGTAATAGCTGTTGCCTGCAAAATTAGGAAAGGTAAGTGCCTTTTGCTTGTTCATGATGTTTATCCGGAAGCCGCAGTCGTTGCAGGTAAATTATCTGCCAACTCGCCCTTGGCGAACCTGCTGGTTAGACTTACCTCGCTACTTTACCGTGGCATGGAATACATATTTGTGATAGGCCGAGACATGCAGGAAAAAGTTGCTGGCAGGCTTGCCAAAGATAAGGATCGCGTTATCATTGCGACAAATTGGGCTGACTTGGACTTAGTTGTACCTGATGCACGGAGACTTAACAACCTGCTTAAGGAATTGGGCCTCACAGATAAGTTTGTAGTCCAGTACGCCGGAAACATTGGCTATCTTAACGACATTGAGAGCATTGTTAGAGCTGCTCTCCTATTGAAAGAACAAAAAGACATCCATTTTCTTTTCATCGGTTCCGGGGTAAAAAAGTGCCAAATCGAGCTTGCGGTAAAAGAGAATGGCATTTCCAATGTGACGATACTCAACCATCGTCCAAGAAACGAACAATCCACATTTCTTAACGCATGCGATATAGCGCTGATTTCTTTAGTGAACGGAATGAAAGGCGTATCAGTGCCGAGCCGGACATATAACACTTTGGCGGTAGGTAAGCCAATTATCGGGATCGTTGAAGATCGCTCTGAGTTGGCTTTGGTCATTGAGGAAGAGCGAGTAGGTTGGGTTGTACCTCCTGGAATGCCCAAAAAACTGGCATCTGTGATTCTTGAGGCTAAGTCCCAACCAGACCTCCTGGTTCAAATGGGTGCCCGGGCTCGTCATGCCGCAGAGCGCAAATACTCTTTTGAACGGATTAAACAGACGTACGAGGCCACTATAGCCTCAGTATTGAATTACGGTAAGCAATCATGGTGACGCTGGAGCCTGTTTTGGTCACAGGTTCAAACGGCTTCCTTGGGAGGTCGATCTTTTCGGAGCTATTGGGATCAGGCCTGAGAGTGTGGGGCACAGACATAGATGATTCGGGGATTACCAGCGCCACATACAAGAAAGCTGACATTACCAAGGTAGGAGAAGTTTATAATGCTGTTGTCGGCGCAGCTACTGTGATTCATGCAGCTGGCTTGGCCCACATTTTTTCGCTGGATGGTACATCGAGCAATCGATTACATCAAATCAATTGCATAGGCACCGAAAATGTCGCAAAAGCTGCGGCTCAAGCAGGCGTTGGACACTTTGTATTGATCAGCTCCGTCTCGGTTTATGGTCCCTTTACTGATGGTGTGTATGACGAAGAGACGCCCTGTGCTCCGGTCGGTACTTATGCGGAATCCAAGTACGGTGCTGAGTTGCGTGCTGTCGAGATCGCACGGCAATCGGGTATGGCGCTGACCATTTTACGTTTGGCGACTTTGTATGGAGAAAGGGACCCCGGAAACATCAAACGGCTTATACAGAGCATTGATCGCGGACGGTTTATTTGGATCGGGGACGGAAACAATCGAAAAAGTCTACTTTACAATGGAGATGCAGCCAGTGCCTGCAGGCTGGTTGCAATGGGCACTGCATCGGGAACCCGGGTTTTTAATGTTTCGGGGCCGCCCTGCACGATGCGGGAGATTGTGGAGACCCTGACCAAGGCCCTTTACAGGCGCCCTTTACCCGGCAAAGTACCGAGGAATATGGCTCTGGCCCTGAGCAGAATGTTGGCTTTGGTGCCAGGGAAGAAGTTCAAAGGCGTGCATGCGACGGTGAAGAAATGGGTGGCGGAAGATGTGTATGATACTCGGTGGTTCGAAAAGACATTTAGTTTTAGACCCAAAACCAGCATCAAAGAAGGCTTGCGGCGGGAGGTAGCATGGTATCGGGAATTACAAGCCAAGCGTTAGAGCGATGATGAGGATTTGAGTTGTTGGGGTGGCTTTGCAGATTCATGGACAGATTGCGCAAACAAGCGATTTGAGAGAAGTGATTGGATAACTATCTCCTCCTTGCTTTAGTATCAATTGCATTTGGTGGCATTGGAGCTTGGGCCATGTCACAGTGGGGAGCCACCTTTGGTGTTTTGGACAGGGCCAATCCTCGGAGCTCGCATGATGGTGTGGTTCCAAAGGGCGGCGGAGTTGGCATCTTGGCCGCCTTTATTTTTTCCGTCATTTTTCATGATTTGCCTGCCTTGTTCTGGGTACCGATAGCCCTAGTTGCACTGATCAGCCTTTACGGGGACAAGGTTGATTTATCCCCGAAGATTCGTCTTTCGATTCAGTTTCTTGCGGCGTTTGTGCTTTTGAGCGTAGCTTTCCCCGTTTTTCCAGTCGTGTCCGACTTCCGACTTCCGACTTCCAACCTCTGTTTACTGCCTTCATTCCTGTGTCTTCTGTTTTTATCTGTTTTTATTGTGGGTACGGCAAATTATTTTAATTTCATGGACGGCATCAACGGAATTGCAGGAATTGCCGGGCTTGTTGGGTTTGGGTTGTTGGGGGTATTTGCAGGATTGCCGGGCGGAAATGAGGCGTACTTGATGCTTGCAGTTTGTATGGGTTTTGCTTGCCTTGGGTTTCTGCCCTTTAATTTGCTAAAAGCCCGGGTTTTTATGGGGGATGTGGGAAGCATCTTACTTGGGTTTGTGTATGCAGGATTGGTTGTTGTATTGTCCAATAACTTAAATGATTTTGTGGTTCTGTGTGCTTTTCTTTTTCCCTTTTATGCAGATGAGCTGACGACGGAGTATATCAGACTACGGGATGGGGAGAACCTTCTGAAACCCCATCGACGGCATCTGTATCAATTACTGGCCAATGAAATGGGGATTGCCCACTGGAAGGTGTCTGTAGGATATGGGATTTTGCAGCTTTTGGTGGGAGTAAGTGTGTTGGTGGTTAGGCAGGTTGGGATTTTGGGAAATGTAGTGTTGCTGGGTGCGTGGTTCGGAGGTTTTGTGTGGGTAAGTTTTTATTTTAGGAGAAAGTTAGCCACAGACCCAGACAAATCGGAACAAACTTTTGGTCGAACTACCCCGGTCAAATAATCCTGCCAATTCTGCTGAACATCTTCGGCCAAAAATAATCATCGCTTCGCAAAAAGAACATAATGTCGTTTTGCCCTTGTGGTTTAAGTATGTCTGTGGCCGAATTCTGTCACAGAACATTGGACAGAAAGTTATAGGATGTGAACTGAGGGATAGCGTTCACCAAAACTGTGTATAAAAAACTCTGATGTTGAGAATACTCAAAAGACCAAATTTTTGGCTCTTATTTCTTGGGGATGCGTTCATTTGCGGATTGGCATATTTCCTTGCATACTTTCTTCGCTTTGACGGCAACATTCCATCAGGTCAATTTGCGAACTGGATGAACACTGTTGTTTGGATCGTACCCCTAAAATTGGCTTGTATTTTCTTCTTTGGACTTTATAAGGGGATGTGGCGGTATACAGGCATCTATGATTTGGAAAATCTGATTAAAGCGAGTGTGATCAGTTCCGGGATTATTGTCTTTATTCTGGTTCTGAAGGTTCGTTTTGTGGGATTTTCTCGGAGCGTTTTTGCGGTCGATCTTTTGCTGACCTTTCTTTTCTTGGCGGGTGTTCGAGTCGGGATTCGAATTCTTTTGACTCCTGGTCACCGCCAATTCAAGATTCCTTTTCTTGGTAAGGTTGATAGGGACGGGTTAAGGGTTTTGGTTGTGGGGGCTGGATCTGCCGGTGAGAAACTTCTCCGGGAAATCAAGGAAAACCCTGAAATCCAGTATCAGGTGGCCGGTTGCATTGATGATGATAAAAGAAAGCTGAAGCAGACCATCCATGGGGTTCCGGTTCTGGGTTCGGTGGATGAAATAAAGGAAATTTCCAAAAGAGAAGAGGTTGACGAAATCATCATTGCCATTTCGGCCGCCTCTGCCATGGAGATGAGGCGGGTTGTGGGTTTCTGTGAGGCTACAGGTCTCCCCTGTAAAACGGTTCCTGGGGTGGGTGAATTGATCGAGGGGAAGGTTTCGGTAGGGGCTATTAGAAAGGTTCGCTACGAGGATCTTCTGGGGCGACGTCAGGTGGAATTGAACCTGAATCAGATCGGGGGGTATCTGGCCGGTAAGCGGGTTATGGTGACCGGGGGGGTAGGATCCATCGGGTCGGAGCTGTGCCGGCAGGTTATTCGATTTTCACCTGAGAAACTGATCATTGTGGACATCAATGAGTCGGGCCTTTATGACATGGAAATGGATTTCAAGTCTAAGTTACCATACGCAGACATCATCCCTGTTTTATGTCCGATTCAGGACCGGCATGTGATGAGCCGCATTTTTGAGCGGGAAAATCCGGAGGTGGTCTTTCATGCTGCGGCATACAAGCATGTTCCCATGATGGAGCTTCATCCCTGGGAGGCCGTGCTGAACAACATTGTAGGGACTCAGTGTATTCTGGATTTGTGTGCCCAAACGGATGTGCGGAGATGCGTGATCGTATCCACGGATAAGGCGGTACGTCCTACCAACGTGATGGGGGCTTCCAAACGTGTGGGTGAACTGTTGGCACAAGCTTATGCTACAGAATTGGGTGCTCGGAATATGTGTGTTCGGTTTGGAAACGTGATTTATAGTGTGGGTAGCGTGGTGCCATTGTTCAGGAAGCAGATAGAGGGGGGGGGGCCGGTGACGCTTACCCATCAGGATGTAATGCGGTATTTCATGACCATTCCCGAGGCCAGTCAGTTGATTTTGCAGGCGGGGGCCATTGGGAACGGGGGGGAGATTTTTATCCTGAAGATGGGGATGCCGATTCGGATTGTGGATATGGCTCGGGATTTGATTCGGTTGTCGGGCTTTGAGCCGGATACGGAGATTGAGATTAAGGAGATTGGGTTGAGGCCCGGGGAGAAGTTAATTGAGGAGTTGATTACTGAAGGAGAGGGGATTTGTGAGACTGAGCATGGAGAGATTATGGTGTTGAAAGCTGAAAGCCAACAAAGCTCAAAGGTGAAAGGTGAAAGGAAGGAGGAGGGAGGGTCGGTTGGGAATGGGTTGTCTTTGAAGGTTTTGCGGAAGCATATTAAGAGGTTGGTTAATTATGCTGAAGCTGGGGATGGGGATAAGATTCGGGAGGAATTGCGGCGGATTGTGCCGGAGTATCGGCCGGAAGACGGAGGACGGACGACAGAGGACCGATGACTGACGACGGATAACAGAGGGCAGAATGGGTTGACTTTGAAGGCGTTGCCGGAAGCATATTAAGCGATTGGTTAATTATGCTGAAGCTGGGGATGGGGATAAGATTCGGGAGGAATTGCGGCGGATTGTGCCGGAGTATCAACCGCAGAGAGCATGGCGCATGGCAAAGAAGGCGAAAGGCATGGTTAAGTTTCGATTTCAAGATTTGGGATATGGCAAATGGCGATTCAGATTGCTGACAAACTTTTTGACATCGCTGATGCTCTCGATAAGAGACGGCTTTATCGGTTTTCAGAGCAGCTTCGTGGGGCGGGCGGTTAAACAAATAGAACCAAGGCTATTGGATGTTCGAGTCTCCGAGGAGGAAATAACGGTATCTCTTGCTGACGGTAGAACAATCAGCGTTCCTCTGACTTGGTCATGGCGGCTATCTGAAGCATCTCAAAAAGAGCGTCAGAACTTTCAAATAATCGGAGATGTACAAGGCATTCATTGGCCGGATGTGGATGAAGATATAAGCGTTGAGGGTATGCTGGGCGGGGTGCCGGCGCGGAGAGCATGAAAAAGGGGTGACAGGGAAAGGGTGGTAAGATTCTAAGTTTTAGGATCATTTCCAAATAAGAAATTTAACAAGCTGTGCTCGTTGTCAGTTATCCGTCCTTCGAACCGCAGTTCAAAATGGTTGAAGAGAATGGGTTTTTCATGAATTTTGACAAAACTGATCTTTGTGTTAAAAAGAAGCTGGCCTTTTGGTCGGCTTTTTTTGTTTCTGTGGGCAGCGTGAGAGGAATAGGAATTTGATTTCTGTTAGTACGAATTTTGTGGGTGTTGGTTATTCTGGGCTGGTTCGCAAGCTAGTTGAGGGGTTTGTGGCTGTTTTTTTGCTGACTAATCTGGTGATACGGTTTTCGACCATGTTTCATTATCCGCCCTACAACGGGTATGTTGCCGTCTTCCTGGGGTTGGTGGTGGTGGGATGTGGGTTAATCATTTTTTTTCAGAACTACCTGAAGATATTTCTCTTTGTTTTTGGTTTCTCATTTTTTCTTTTTGGTTTTCCCTCCGTTACCCTGCAAAGCCGCATTTTTGAATTGATTGTAACGTGTGTGGTTACGGCTCTTTTTTTTGTGAATTTCGGTAAAAGGAAGGCGGGAACCCTGGACAAAACTCTATCGGTTTTGATTCTGTGTTATGTAGTTCTGTCCTTTTTTTCGTTGCTTTTGCTTCCGGTTCGACAGATTTTCAGGGATTTTTGGTTTTTCGGATTTCCGGATTTCTTTTTGTATATGTTTATCGCCCAGCCCTATCATGTTTACTATCCTTTCCCGGCGATAATTAGACTGATTCTGTATGTGATTCTTGCAGCACAGCTTGCCTCTTTGAACACTCGGACAGAGGTTTTTAGGTCGCTGTTTCTGGGTTTGTTTTCAGGAGGTATTTTTTGCGCGTTTATTGGGCTTCTGGATTTTTACGGTATCATCTCCCTTCAGTGGTATCGCTTTGGAAAGACGGCTACTCCCGGTGTGCTCCATTCGACCTTCTGGAACAGGGGGGTGTTCGGAGAGTTTACGCTGAGTGTTGTACCATTTGTTTTGATCGGTTTTATGCGGAAACGAAAAACGGTGTGGTTTGAAATTTTGTTGTTTTGCAGCCTGGTGGTTTGTGAAATTGCGTTACTTTTGGCGGGAGCTCGTGCGGGGTGGGTGTCCTATCCTTTGATATTGTTGATTTGCTGGGTTTTTTTCTATTTTTCAAAGGAAGGGCGGTTTGATTCATTTCATTTTACATGGAAGGATATGGTCAAGTTGGTCATCTCTGTTCCGATTACCATTGTGGTGAGTTTTCTACTGATTTTTTATTTATTTATGCCCCTTTCCGAGCGTTTGAAAGAGGGAGGCACTCATAGGGGTATTCAAAAAGATGCTGCAGCCACAAGTCAATACTTACAGCGGCAGGCCTCTCGAATTATTGATCCGGGCGAAAGAGGTCGTTTGTATACGTGGGCGCAGGGATATCTTGTGGGGATGGAAAACCCTGTTTTCGGAATGGGGTATGAAAGCTTTTGCCGGAATGCGCATGTGTTGAAGGCTATTCCAGAATCTAATTTACATAAATTCTACGAGGAAAAGGGTGGCAAAATTAATTTGACTCCGCACGGTACACTTTTTCAGGTTTTCGCTAGTGGTGGTGTGGCGGGTGTTGTTCTATGGGTGATGATTGTCGGGTATGCGACTCTGCTGTTGCTTTTTGATCTGATAAAGAACAAGCGGCTTTTGAATATTCCGGTGATTATTTCGATTATCAGTTTCCATATGTATGGTATTTTTCAAAGCATGCAGTATGTGCCCATGATCTGGTGCATTATTTTTCTGAATCTTGGTTATGCATTGAATTTGGATGGAGGTGTCTTTCCGGATGGGCTTCGAAGGTGGATGGGTGTAGGAAGAAAAGTTACTGTTGTGTTGGTGGTGATTGGTTTTTTTTCTTATTTGTGGAATTTTGAGTCCCGGGGGCTGGCGGAGAAATATAACAGGCGTGTTTGGGCGGTGGAGGAGGATGAAGATCGTTTTGCAGGGTTCTTTCAGGATTGGAATTGGAATTATGGGGATTATCATTGGTTCGGGAAAAAGGCGGCCTTTTATGTTCCGGATGGGGGAGAAGTTGCGTTGGAGTTTCATTGTCGGACACCGGGTTTAGAAAAAGAACCGCTTGTGATGAAGGTGTTTCATAATGGAAGGGTTTTGGATGAGGTTGTTTTTTCGGGGAAAAATACATCCGCAACGGGTAAGAAGAAAGGAAAGAAGAAGAAAACGGAGTACTCGGTGACGAGGAAATATGATTTGTCCGTGACGCCGGGGGAGAAGCAGGAATTGTTGCTTATAGTGTCAAGGACTTGGATCCCTCATGAGGTTTTGGGGAATTTTGATCGGCGGTCGTTGGGGGTTGGGGTTAAGGTCAAAGCTCAAAGATGAAAGGTGAAAGGTGAAAGGGGAGTTTTTTGTCGAGTTTTCAGTGGAATTTGACAACGCAGTGGCTGGCCACAATCTACAGTGCGGGTGTATCTGTTTTTCTTACATTTTTGCTGGGACGTTTGCTTGGGCCTGAGGCGTTTGGGGATTACAGTTATGTACTGACGCTGGCCGCTCTTTTTCTGATTGTTCAGGACGGGGGGTTTAAGACGCTCCTTTTTCGTGAAAGGACCCTTCCGACTTCCGCCATGTCGTCCTACCAGGACCGCCTGTTTCCATGGGCCCTTGGCCATACGGTTGTTGCGACCGTGGCGGGGGCTTTTTTCGTTCTGGTGCTGCCGTTTCAGTATCGCATGGGGATACTGGCGGCTGTGTTGTATTTTGGGCTTCAGGCGGCGGCGGATTTTGTTTCTTCGGTTCTCAAAAGTGAGGGACGGTTTCCTCAGGAAGCGTTCTGGCAGACCGTGGTACGGACCTCTGGCGCTTTGGGTATTCTGCTGGTGCTCTTCTGGGTGGGCACGGATATCTGGGTAATCTTTTCCGGGTGGGCGGTGGGTGTTTTGTTATGCCTGTTTTGGTCTCCGGTGTCGCTTCGACGATTTTCATTTTCGGGTTTTGCCGTTCGGGATATTCGGTGGGCTTGCGTGGGATTTATGGTCATTGATGTTGCTACGACTGTTTATTACCGGTGCGATATCATACTGCTTAAGTACCTGGCGGATAGTGGCGCTGATGTGGGGTATTATGCGGCTGCCTACAGGTTTTTGGACGGCATTGTGCTGATGGCGGCGCCGTTGCGTGTAGTGTGGTTCAGGAAGTTGCGGCTGGATTGGATGGATAAGCGTTTGTTTAGAGGTCAGATGGTCAAAATGTGCTGTTTAATGGTAGTTGCGGGTTGTTTGATATTTGGGCTTGCTGCACCTTTCAGTGGGAGGATTGTGGCATTTACCTTTGGGGATGCCTATGGGGCTTCAGCTGGTTTGCTGCCGTGGCTTTTGTTTGCGCTTGTTTTCATTCTTCCCAAAGGGGTGTTGGCTCAGGCGGCGGTGGCGCAGAATCTTGAGAGGCCCTATGCTGTGCTGGCGGGTTTTTCGGCGGCATTGAATATTGGGTTGAATTTTTGGCTTATCCCTGTTTATGGGGCTATGGGGGCGGCTTGGGCGACTTTGGTTACTGAGGGGTTTATGGTGGTTTTTCTTTTGGCGCGGATTTCACGGGTTGCACGGTTGGTTTAGGGGGGGGTTGGCACCCCAATTAAATAAAAGCAAAAGCAGATTTAACGGGGCAAGCGGATTACACGGATTTCGCGGTTTTGGTTTTGTGGAGGATACGCCGTCGAGGGCATGAAAAAATCCGTGTAATCCGCTTAATCTGTGCCAAAAATTTGTGGTAGTGCTATGGCGACCAGGAAAAGCTCTCCTCTTTTATGCCAGATACTTTAGCCAGTTTTTCTCTGGTTGCCTTGCGATAAACAGCGCCCTGTCTTTCCCATTTCGCCACAGTGGACTGTTTTACCCCGATTCGGTTGGCGAGTTCTTTTTGTGTCCACTCTTTCTCGAGTCGTTCCCTTTTGACAGGATTCATGTAAAATATAAAAGTTAGTAACGCCCCTATTTACTACTTACTATTTTTTAGTTGTTATATCGCTGCAGGTACATTACTATTACAAATCGGCCGTTGGCTTGGTTATTTGATTCCAAGAAAGGAGGCTTCTCATGCTAAAAGTGGTTATTTTCAAACGGCGGATTAGGTTAGGTTTATGTATTCTGTTGATCGGGTGGATCATGATTCCCGGATTGGCCCTTGCAGCAGATACAGTGAATATCAATACCGCAGATAAGGAAGTGTTGAGTACTTTGACTGGAATAGGTCCTGTGACTGCTGAACGAATTATTGAATACAGAGACAAAAATGGTCTTTTCAAAAGTAAAGAGGAGATAACCAAAGTAAAGGGCATTGGCGAGAAAACCTTTCAAAAGATCAAAGATTTAATTGTGATAGAATAGCTTTGTTTGAAAACGGACTCTGGGTCCTGTATTGCTATAGTCTTTTTTACCAAGCTGAAGGCCGATCTATTAAAGGAACAAGCACGGGAAAGCCTGCCCCCCATTAAACATGCAAATCGTCTATATCAGCAACCGACCCAATATCGCTCAGCAAACGCTTCAGTATGTTGAAAATCTGATGCCATTTATTACTGAGGCGGTCTTTGTGTGCCCCGGTAATCAGGTGAGGGCCTTTCGGTTCAAGAGCCGGATTTCGATGAGGGTCATTGATGAAGCGAAGATCCTTGGAAAGGATTTGAAGCGTTTTCAGAAGGCGGAGGATCATCAGTTCAGGAACTGCCTGATTCGATTTTCCCTAGGGGCTGTAGCGGAGATTGATGATGAGTTTATCATGAGCGACGATGACAACCGCCCGCTTGTGGAGATTCCCCTGTCTTTTTTCACATCGTCTAAGAGATACTTCGGCTATTATTACTACGATCTGAAAAAATGGCATGCCCGCGAGACAGATTATGACCGGGGGCAGCAAGAAACATGTCGCATCCTTGAAAGTAAAGGTTATGAGACCCTTTCCTATTCGTCGCACATGCCCCAGATGATCAATAAAAGTATTCTTGCGGAAGCAGCCGGGGTATTTCAAGACAGCCTGGACCGGGGGGCTCCCTTGGATGAATGGAGCGCATATTTTAATTATGGACAAAAGGTCCATCCCGAAAAGTTCCACCCGCCTGGGCCCTTTAAGACCCTCTGTTGGCCCCCCTTTCCCAGTGACTGGGCGTATCACATCCGGCCGGATGAATTCTGCTTCGAGAATTTTTATCCCATGCTCTATGAAAACAATTTGATATTTTCCGGTCTGCCGACCCGGTTTGACGAGACGTCTTATCAGAAGATTACAAACGAGAAAATAAGGCGAAGAACAGCACTTCAAAATAGCTTTGAAGCGGGGGAAATGTCTTTGTGGGGAAAATTGTTTTTTTTGTGTCGCGATACGGCTGGGCGCTTTCCGGCCCTGAAAAGGCGCTTGAATTCCTTGCTTCCCTCGTCCCGGCAGGCGGCGATGCTCCATTTTTTTACGGGTGGTTCGTCTAAGAGGAAAAAAACTGTCAACCGGTGATCGGCATCCGCCTCTTTATGACTTTACGCATCAAAATCCTAGTCAACGCCTTTCCCATGGTCAATGTCAATACGGGCATTGGACGGTATTTACGTTGTTTGTACCAGGCGATGGAAGAACATTATGGCGACAGGCTGGAAATCGGGTATTTTGATGGAAAAATGGTTTTGGCAACCATGCCTTCCGGGCCTGAGAACCTGACCCGATGGTCCAGCCTGGTTTCTCTTTTCTGGCGCCTTCCGTCCTGTCCGGCCTTGTTCGTCCGATTGCTGTTTCATTTCAATCAGGAGCGACACTTTCGGAAGGTGGTGGGGGACTTTGATCTCTACCATGAGGCTGCCTTTTTTCCCTTTTTAGCGCCGAACCACGTTACAACCGTATTCACTTTAACCGATTTGTCCCTTATCCGCTTTCCCGAGCACCATCCTCGAGAGCGGGTGATGTATTCAAAGTTGTTTTTTCGCCAAAGGTGCAAAAAGGTGAATCGGTTCTTGACCATCTCGACTTTTATCCAAAAGGAAATGGAAGTCTACCTGGGTATTGGCCGCCACAATACAACCGTTACTTATCTGGGATATGATCCGGCGGTTTTATATCCTCGTTCGGCTTTGGAAGTCGAAGATTGCCTCAACCGACACCAATTGCCCGATCGGTATTTTCTTTTTGTTGGCAGCGGAGATCCTCGAAAGAATATGGTCGTTGTTCCGAGGGCCCTTGAGTTGTCAGGACTGAAGGTACCTCTGGTGGTGGCGGGATGGTCAGGATGGGCGGCGAAAACTTCGTGGAGAAGGGTTCGGTTTCTGGGGTATGTGGAAGATGAGGACCTGGCTCGGCTCTATTCCGGTGCTCTGGCGATGATTTTTCCCAGCCGCTACGAGGGTTTCGGCCTTCCCATTCTGGAAGCCATGGCCTGTGGTTGTCCCGTGGTGACCACCCGGGAAGCGAGTATGCCTGAAGTGGCGGGAGACGCGGCCCTTTATATGAATGACCCGGGCGATGCGGAAAGCCTTGCCCAGATTCTGAAAGAACTGGATGATAATCCCCGGCATCGGCGGGAGTGGGTGGAGAAGGGGCTGGCACAGGCCGGTCGATTCTCCTGGCGGAAGACGGCCGACGCCACCTTCAAAGCCTTTGAGATGGCGCTTGGGAGAAGAGAAAAGAATCCTTTGAAGGATGATTGGCGGTTCGAGGCTGAAAGGGGTGTGCCGGCACCCGTAGCGCCGCTCAGGGTGGTAGTGGGTTCTCAGTTTCTAAATGTTGAAATGGGAGGGGCTGAAAAATACATCCATGAGGTGTGCTCCCGTCTTGAAGGCCAACATGGGATGGCATTATCCTATCTTTCCGCCGATGACCTGAGTTTTCCGGGGCTTTCGGCGGCGTCTTTTCGATTCATGTCGTCCGGTTTTCATTATGCCTGGTACAAGGAAATTCGAAAGGCCCTTCAAAAAACCATGCCCCATGTGGTGTACGTGCATCATACGGTTCCGTGGATCAGTGATGTTTTACTTCATGTTGCCAAAGATCTGAATATCCCCGCCGTGATCATGTACCATAGCGATGTCACCGGTCCGGAATGGAGTAAGAAGATCCTCGGTTTTTTCTATCATCAATTAGTTGCCAGGCGGTCTTTCAACCTTTGTGAGGCATTCATGGTGCCTTCGAGAACCTTTGCCGATCGGTCTCCCTATCTCGGTGGGGTCAATCGGAAAACCATAACGGCCCCTCCCGGGATAGATCCTGTAATGGCGGAAGGCCGTTGTAACAGGGGGCGGCCATATCTGTTGTTTATCGGAAAGCCTCATTTGAGAAGCAAGGGCCTTCATCTCCTGTTGCGGGCCTTTGAGCGGCTGCGTACCCACTGGCCTGATCTGGAACTGGTTGTGATCGGCCGCACCGGAAAGGAATATCGCAAGTCAGAAGAGATGGGCGTAAGATATGTGGGCTACATTGCTTCTCGAAGAGAATTGGCCGATTGGTATGCATCGGCTCTTGTGACGGTTCTTCCGAGCACCATTCCGGGTGAGTCCTTTGGCATGGTAATGGCCGAAGCGCTGATCGCCGGTTCTCCAGTGGTGGGTCCCCGCATGGGTGGCGTTCCTGAACTGGTTGAAACTGGTTTAAACGGATATCTCTTTTCGCCGGGTGATGTGGCGGATTTGGTGAAGGCGATAACCCTTGCCATGAAACATCAGGGGGAACTCAGGCATTACATTCTGGAAAAACGAAAGACTTACCAGAAGCGTTTCGATTGGGACCGTACGGCGGAAATTGTGGCCCATACGCTGCGATCAGCAGCTCTGAGGGATTTGTGAAAAAGATGAACATGAATGCAAACGAACGAAAAATCCTCAGCACCACCTGTTTAGGCCATTTCTTAAGCCATTTCAACATGCTGGTGTTTCCGGCCCTGGTGCTGCCCCTGATGGAACGGTATGGCATGGGTCTTGCCCCGGTTTTGGCCCTTTCTTTCTGGATGTACCTCTTGTTTGGTGTAACGGCTTTGCCCTGGGGCCTGTTAAGTGACCGATTTGGCGCCAAGCCGTTGCTGTTGATCTTTTATACGGGGGCCGGACTCTGTGGGCTGGCCGCCGGGTGGTTTGTAGACGACCCCGGGACCTTTTCCCTCTGCCTGGCCGGGGTAGGGCTTTTTTCAGGGATTTATCATCCCGCGGGGTTGGGATTGATCTCCAAGGGAATTGCGCGGATGAGCATGGCCATGGGGTACAATGGTGTGGCCGGCAATGCGGGTCTTGCTGCTGCCCCAGTCCTGACAGGACTCATTAATCATTATTACGGCATTGAGATGGCTTATTACTTTCTCGGGGGATGCAATCTTTGCGGGGCGCTTCTGATGATTATGTTGCCCATCGAGGAACCTGAGAAAAAAAATAAGGCTACAGGGGATAAGTCGGGGCGTCTGGTTTTGGGGTTTGCCATTTTGTGTGTGGCCATGATGCTGGGCGGTGTGGCTTACCGATGTTCCAGCGTGGTGCTGCCATCCTATTTTGAGCTCCGAAACCCGGGCCTGTTGTCTTATCTGGGAAAACTGAACTGGTTTCCCACGTCCCGCAATGTGGCAGCGACGGCGCTCTCTTCTTTGGTGTTTTCCATCGGGATGCTTGGACAATACCTGGGAGGATGGGTGGCCGAGCGGTATGAGCCGCGCCGTGGATATCTGGTTTTCCATATTGTGGCGTTGCCCCTGGCGCTGTCAATGGCTTATGCCACTGATGTTCCGCTGTTGCTGGTTACCATCTGCTACATGTTTTTTCTGTTGGGCATGCAGCCTATCGAAAACAGCCTGGTGGCTTACCTGACCCCCGATCGCCTGCGGCACAGCGCCTACGGTAGCAAATTTGTCCTCACTTTCGGTGTGGGGAGCGTGGCGGTTTATGTGGTGGGATGGATCAATACCCAATGGTCGCTTTCCGCGGTTTTTGTGGCTATGTCGGTGGTTTCTTTGTTCATTGTGTTGGATATCCTGCTCCTCATTTCCAAGACCGGAGAAATCGGGTAGAGGTTGACGATTGCCGGTTTCCGGTTAACGGGCTAAGGGATACTGGTTCTGTGTACCAGCGCGGAGAAGAACAGGTGATATTGGACATTCGGGATAAACTCCGTTTAAATCATTCGGATATTTTGAAGTTGAATTTTATTCGAAGCCCGGGACGGTTTATATTTCGGCGGCATTACCGGGCCGGTTTGAGATCCCATATCATGGCGGTATTGCACCCGGAAGATGTGAAAAGGGAAAAAAACGGGATTGAGAAGGATGGCGTGATGTGGTTCCCGAAAGCAAAGCCGGTGAAGATGCTGCGGGTTTTTCGGACACGGTTTGCGTTGTTGGACGATGCCATGCAGGAACTGAAGCGTGTAAAGGTGGTTGAAAAGTATTTGGCGCCCGAGCATATGGCCAGATCCAATGAATTTCTGGTGGATTATCGAATCAAGGGGGAATGTGAGACGCTTCTTTGCGGTCTTCAGGAATACGTGGAGGGCGAGATCCTGGATCCCTGGGGACCCTTGGACCGGAATTGCTTGTGGGCGCTTTTTTGCCGCATGGCGGACCGTGAAAAACATCAACCCGGGTTAGAGAAAGACCGGATTGAGAAATGGTCTGAAACAGTCCGAAATAGTGTTGGAAAAGCTCTGACGCAGATCAGGAAGATGATTCGGGAAGCCGGTTTGATCCCCGATCTGGCAGGGGTTGGGAATATGTTGCTGACACCGGCGGGTGGCATAAAACTGGTGGATATCAATAATATTTCCCAAGTATCGTGCGAAACCGGGATCTTCTGTGATGATAAGGGGTATCCGGTTTGCGACAAATCGATGGAAGCCCTTTCGTTGATGGAAAAGAAACTTCTGGGCCGTCCATTGGATAAGAGAGATCCAGTGTATGGTGCATTCTTGGATTCCGAAAGGATGAAAGAAGTTGAAGCGCTTGAAAAGGTGTTTCATCAATCGGGAGGTGTCGCCGGATCATCCTATCCGGTCTGATGATAAAGGAGAAAAATATGATTGCGCAATTGTCGGTCTATCCCATCGGGGAAGGGACCAGTTTGGGTCGGTTTGTGAAAAAAGGGGTCTCGGTGATTAAGGAATCCGGCTACAAATACGAAGTGGGCGGCATGAGTACGTCCATCGAAGTGCCGGACCTGGATGCCTTGTTTGAGGTGGTAAAGGCGGTTCATGGGGCCCATGTGAAGGAAGGGGCCAAACGGGTGGTGGTGGATTTGAAGATCGATGACCGCCGGGACAAAGAGGCGACCATCGAAAGCAAGAAAACATCCGTAGGGGCGGGCCCCCGTGCCCGCCCGTAGATAAAACGGCCCTCTCTGGATCCCGATTAAAAGGGCGCACACAGGGGTGCGCCCCTACGTGGGTTACGCGTACACGGCAGCGGCGGCATCAAGGGCTTTGCCGGGAGTGATGCTGGCCCCTTGCGCTTTCAGAATGGTTTCAAGGGCTGACAGAAACAGCACCACATTTCTGCGGCGGGAGGCGTGACCCATGAGTCCCACCCGCCATACTTTGCCGGCAAGATCCCCTAAGCCTCCTCCGATTTCCATGCCGAAATCGTCTAGAAGTGCTTTGCGCACTTTCAAGTCATCAGCACCGTCCGGAATGGAAATGGTATTGAGCATGGGCAGGCGTTCCCCTTCGGCCACCAGCATGGACAGACCCATGGCTTCCACTCCGGCCACCAGCGCCCGGTGGTTCAACAGGTGCCGGGCGAAGCGGGCTTCAAGCCCTTCTTCAGCGATGAGCCGCAGGGCTTCCCGCAGGGCATAGTTCATGTTGATGGGGGCCGTGTGGTGATACTTCCGTTCATTCCCCCAATAGCTGCTGACCATGCTCATATCCAGATACCAGCTGGCCACGGGAATTTTTCGGTTTTTGAGCACATCCATGGCGGCAGGGCTGAATGAGACGGGGCTGAGACCCGGCGGGCAGGAGATGCATTTCTGGGTGCCGCTGTATGCGGCATCAATCCCCATCTTGTCAAGGGCCACTTCCATGCCGCCCAGGGAAGTCACCATATCCACGAGAAAGAGTGCGCCTGCATCTTTGGCGATGGTCTTGATCTCTTCCAGGGGCTGGCAGACGCCGGTGGACGTTTCGGCGTGCACAATGGCCAGGACTTTGGGACTTTTGCCTTTGACCGCTTTTCGGACCTCGTTCGGATCAACGGTCTTTCCCCAGGGGGCATCCACGCGAATGAGCTTCCCCCCCAGTCGACCCACGATGTCGCACATGCGGGTTCCAAAGACGCCGTTCACGCATACCACCACCTCATCACCGGGTTCCACGAGATTGACGAAACAGGCTTCCATGCCGGCGCTACCGGTTCCGGAAACGGCAATGGTCAATTCGTTTTCCGTTTGAAAGAGATGGCGCAAAAGGGCCTGGGTTTCATTCATGATGGCCAGAAATGTGGGGTCCAGATGCCCAATGCAGGGTGCGGACAAGGCCTGCAGCACACGGGGAGGCACATCGCTGGGGCCGGGGCCCATGAGAATCCTCTGACCCGGATCAATATCTCGGAATTGTTTGATGTCAAAGCTCATTTTGGTCTCCATTAAGATGTTTCAAGTTTTGTGAAGTATAGGTAAGGGTTAAGGGCGTGTCAACCCATCGCTTCCACTACCAGTTCCGTCAGATCTTTTATCTGCAAATCAATCTTCTCCCGCCGTGCCCGGGTGGTCATGGTTCGTACGCATTGCTGGCAGGAGGTGATGACCATCTCAACTCCTGCGGCCTGAGCCGAATCCAGTTTGCTTTGGGCCACCTTTGCCGATAGATCCGGGTCGGTCATCTCCACGTTGCCGCCTCCCCCGCAGCAGACGGAAAATTTCCGGTTCATGGGCAATTCCTTGTATGTCAGTCCGGGAATGGCCTGAATGACCTGACGGGGTTCCTCATACACGCCGGTATTGCGACCTAGGTCACAGGGGTCATGGTAGGTGGCCGTGATGTTGTTTTCCCGGGTGAGTTCTATTTTTCCCTCCTGAATTAATTCCGCCATCAACTGGGTGGCGTGCATGAGTTTCAGGTCGGTTTCATAGAAATGCTGCCAGGTGTGAAAGCACGAGGGGCAGGTGAACACAATGGTTTTTGCGCCCACATCGGCTACCTTCTGAAGGTTGTGAGCTTTCATCTCTTCCAACTTTTCCGGCATCCCTGTGCCCACCAGGGGAAACCCGCAGCACCATTCTTCACCGCCCAGGATGGTGAAATCGATGCCGGCTTTTTGCATGATCCTGGCCATATTGGCGGGAATATTCTGCACCAGTGGAAAAAAGGAGGCCACACATCCCACAAAGAAGACCACCTCTGCGTGTTCTTTCTCAAAGGCCCCTTCGGGCAGCTCTTTGATCAGTTCCTGCCATTCATTGCGGTCTTCCGGGTCGTCGTCTGAGATGTTGCGGGTTCTTGCAAGGGTTTTAACCAGCCGGTCCGCGATTTTCGGATAAAACCCCACATCCACCTGGCACTCCCGGTTCTGAAAGATGAGGTCCTTGGTTTTGACGCTGGAGAGGCAGACGGCCGTGCAGGCGCCGCATCCCAGACAGGTGAAAATGGATCGTTCCGTATCGTCGCTGAGGGGCAGGTCCCCCTCAATGGCGAACCGGGTGATGGCATTTCTTCCCCTTGGGGAGTAAGCCTCCTGTCCGGCAGCAATATAGGTGGGGCAGCTGGGTAGGCAGAACCCGCATTTGTTGCATTTGGCCACTTCGTCGTAGGATAGTTTTTTGAGTTGGACGATGTTCATGATAGTTTACCCCTTCTCGTGTCTTTTATTCTGACTACTGTATCCTCGCTTCTTAAATCCCACCCACAAATCTTCCCGGATTCATCATTCCAAGCGGATCAATCTTTTCCTTCAGCCGCTTCATCACCGGGAATGCCGAGCCCGGTTCTCCCCATATATTGAGTTGTGCTTTCCATGGGGATGGTACGGTCTGTACCACCAGGGAACCGTCTTCTCCGCTGAGAAGCTGGGATAGACGATTCACGGTCTCAACCGCCTTTTCCATGGTATCGTCATCTTCAAGGTCCAACAATAGGTTTGCCAGACAGACACCGTTGCCGGCGTGAGCCTGTAGGGCATACGGGATATCCGCAGTTGAAAAGGTATCTCCAAGGGTGTTGAAGGTATTGACCCATTCCGAAATAGGACACGTTACCTTCAGTGTGATCAACCCGGTATGGTTATTCTGCAGCATTCGGCCCAGTTGGCTCATGGCCAGCCAGAAGGTTTGATGGGCATGATCATCCAGGGTGCCGCCATTTGCGGCTCCCAGAGAATCGGCCATGGTCGTCATTTCATCCGCCATGCGGGCGACGGCTGGAGTAAACTCTTCCAGTGCCACGGCAACTCCATAGGGTGCCGCCGAAAAGTCCTGGATTAGTAACATGGGGAGGGCCTTGCTGGCATCATGGGTTAATACCTCCACCGCAGCGGGGAGAAGGGTTGTGTCCAATATCTGGTTCGCAAAAGCCGATGCCGTATCAAAAGATTGAAAAGAGAAGAGAAGGGTTTTCATGGTTTCAGGCAGGGGCAGAAGTTTGAAGGTCATCTCGCAGATAACCCCCAGGGTTCCCATGGACCCCACGGCCAGTTTGGAGACATCATAGCCCGAAACGTTTTTGACGGTTTTTCCGCCGGCTCCCACAATGTCTCCTGTGGGGGATACCATGCGCACCCCGAGAATCAGGTCCCTGGGCAGGCGGTAGAGCAGGCGCCGCGGCCCGCTGGCGTTGGTGGCGATGATGCCCCCGATGGTTGCTTTGTCCGCCTGGGGTGGGTCCATGGGGAGAAAACTGCCGCTGTGGGAACGGTCGGAGCAGATGATTTCTTCCGCTTCCGTCGCCAGATCTTCCAGGGGCAGGTAGCAGCGGTCCTCCTGAGTGGCCAGGCGTGCCTGGATATCCCTGAACTTGACGCCGGCTTCCACGGTGATGGTCAGATTGGCCGTGTCCACATCGATGATGTGGTTCATGCGCGAGGTGCACAGCACCAGGTCAAGGCGTTTAGGCGGGTTGCCCATGGCCATCTGAGTGCCGCTGCCCCACGGAATAATGGCCAGATCGTGGGTGTGGGCCAGCCTGATCACATCCGAAACCTGATGCGTATTTTTTGGGAAAATCACTATCTGCGGTGTCAGATGATCCACCCGGTATTGGAAAAGCCTCTTCGGCTCCGTTACAACCGATGCTTTCCCGAGCAACTCTTTCAGTGCGTTGATAATTTCTTCAAAATTTTTCACCTTGAATGCTCCTTGCAAGAAGTTGTTGTCAACAAACGGCGTCGGGAATCATTTTCCCCGGGTTGATGAGGTTATAGGGATCAAAAGCCTGTTTCAGCGTTCTTTCAAATGCCAGGTCGGTTTCGCAGAAGATAAATGATGTTTCCCTCAGTTTCTCAAGCCCCACCCCGTGCTCACCGCTGATGGTGCCGCCAGCATCGGCGCAGGCTTTCAGGATTTCCCTGGCCGCCTTCCGTACCCGCGCCTTCTCCTCCGGGTCTCTTTCATCAAACATGATGAGGGGGTGCAGGTTGCCGTCGCCCGCATGAAACACATTGCCGATGGGCAGATTGTATTTCTCTCCGATGGCGATGACCTTGTTGAGCACCTCTGGCAGCTTGGTTCGGGGCACCGTACCGTCGCAGCACTGGTAGCTGGGCCGCACCTGTCCCACGGCGCCGAAAGCGCCCTTTCTGCCGGCCCACAGGGTGGCCCGTTCCCCTTCATCTTTGGCCAGCTTGACTTCCCGCACGTTGTTATCCCGGCAGATGGCCATGATCTTTTCAGCGCTCTCCTCCATCCCCTGGGGCATGCCGTCCAGTTCGATGATCAGAACGGCGGCCGCGTCCAATGGATAGCCCACCTTGATGGTTTCCTCCACCGCTCGCATGACCCGGTTGTCCATCATCTCCAGGGTCGCCGGGATAATCCCTTCCGCAATGATGGCCGAAACCGTATTGGCCCCGTCTTCAATAGTCTCATAGATGGCCAGCATGGTCTTCACCGCTTCAGGTGCCCGCTCCAGCTTCAGAATGGCTTTGGTCACCATTCCCAGGGTACCTTCGCATCCCACAAAAAGACCGGTGATGTCAAACCCCGGTTTATCCCACGCTTTGCCGCCCGTATGGACCACGGTCCCGTCATCCAGCACCAGTTCCAGTCCCTGTATGTGATTGGAGGTAACCCCGTATTTCAGGCAGTGAGGCCCTCCGGAATTCTCCGCAATATTGCCCCCGATGGTGGAAACTTTCTGGCTGGCGGGGTCGGGTTGATACACGAACCCTTTTTTTAGGACTTCCGTTTGAAGATCCAGGGTGATGATGCCGGGTTCAACGGTGACCGTTCGGTTGGGGATATCCAGGTCCAGAATCCGGTTCATTCTGGAAAAATGGATCACGATGCCCCCCCTTACGGGTATGGTGCCGCCAGTCAAGTTGGTGCCGGATCCCCTTCCCAGGATGGGGATCTTTTCCCTGTGAGCCAATGCCATGATTTTCGACACCTCATCGGTGGAATCGGGCAGCACCACAACGTCCGGTTTTCCCTTTTCAGGGGATGCGTCGTAGCTGTACAGCATGAGATCCATCTGAGACGAGAGGACATTTTTCTCCCCCACGATCTCTCCCAGTCGGTCAATGAGTGTTGGTGTATCTATCATTTTTTTCCTCCAATCAGGGTTATGCGGGAAGGGGTGCGCGTGGGTGCCAGGTCTTTCCGGGACAATGGGCACGCTGTTGTCTTTTTTGGGTTTAAGTATTGAGCCTGGAATATAAGTGTTGGAACTTTCGGAGAAAATGTACAGGATTGGGAAAAGTGTGTCAAGTGTGTGTAATCAATAATTTTATCACATAAAAAAAGGGCTTCGAGCTATAACTGATTGAAACCCTATTAAATTCTGGTGCCTTGGACGAGAATCGAACTCGTACGGGCGCAAGTCCCGAGGGATTTTAAGTTTATCGGACCGCCCTTCAGGCACCTTCACAGTTCTTCACAAAATGCCACCCTAAATCATCCAAAAAGTGGGGACAGGGTGGGGACAACTTCTATCCGAGAGACTTTTTTGTCCCATAAAAACACCGTGGTCCCGTATGATACACAAACAAATCGGTTTGGCAAGGAGGATAAACCATGAGCTACAAATGGCACTCCACAAACTTTAAGGGCGTAAGGTATCGGGAGCATCAAAACCGTAAGCACGGGATCATAAAAGACCGCTATTTCGTCGTACGATACCAACAGACCATGGGCGAGGGCGATGATCGGAAAAGGGTGCGTAGGGAGGAAAAGCTTGGGTGGGCCAGTGAAGGGGGTTGGAGCCCTGAGAAAGCCGCGCTGGAGCTTTCCAAATTGAAACAAGTAGCGACGTTGGGGGAAGGGCCGACCCGTTTAAAGGAAAATCGGGAGATCGCGCAACAGGAGAAGGAGGTGAGTGAAGCAAGGAGGCTAGCGCAAAAACGGGCAAATCTGACCTTCTCTCAATTCTTCAACGACACATACTTCCCTGTTGCGAAAACCCGGAAGAAGCCAAGTACTTATGAGAAAGAGCTTCAACACTTCAACTTATGGCTAAATCCCATTCTCTGTGACACGCCTATCAGGGGCATAACGGAATTGCACCTCTAAAAAATCATCAAAGCAATGAGCGATAAGGGCCTGCCGATCCGTTACAAGGAGTATGTTCGTTCCACCTTCCGGGTTGCATGGAAGATGGCGCGTGATAGGAAACTGGTGGTCGGCTCATATCCAGGCAAAAAGATCAAATTGCCGAAGATCGAAAACGGTCGGCTGAGGTATCTGACCCCAGACGAAGCTGAATCCCTTCTTGGAGAGCTCGCGAAGCGGGACATGGATACCCACGATATGGCGTTGATTTCGCTGCACACAGGGGCAAGGGCAAAGGAGGTCTTTCAATTGACATGGGGTTGTGTAGACGAAAAGCAAGGTATGATTCTCTTTAAAGACACTAAGAGCGGCAAGAATCGCTATGCCTACATGACTTCAGAGGTTGAGAAGACATTCAAGAGCCGAAAACGCAGGGCCAAAAACCTTCCGTCAAGTGATAAAAGGCTATAAAGGTATGTTCGGACGGCTTTAAGCATTATCTGGAAGGCACTTCAAGCCAGGCAGCAGAGGTGGCTTTAGTCGGGAAGTTGATGTTATTCTGTCTTATTGACCGTCCAAAACTTCCCGAACCGATCTTGCCAGGATTTCCTTCTCAATCGGCTTTTCAACGTATTTCCGAATGCCTAATTCTTGGGCATTATCCTCAGCAAGTTTCTCATTGTATCCGGTACACAAAATGATCGGCATATCGGACCTGATTTCAAGTATTGCTCTTGCGAGTTTATCCCCCGTCATTTTGGGCATGGTCATGTCGGTGATAATAAGGTCGATTTGTTGAGAATTGGCACGGAAGAATTCCAGGGCTTCAAAAGGATCAGTCCTCCCGGTAACCCTATATCCGAGTCCCTCCAGTAGCTGTTGATTCACTTTCACTATGGATTCTTCATCGTCAACAAACAGAATAGATTCCTTTCCGGTGGGGAGTTTTTGTGACTCTTTCTGTTCGCCTTCAGTCTTCTCTTTAATGGCCGGGAATAATATTTTGAATATCGTTCCCTTTCCTGGTTTGCTCTTAACCGAAATCCTTCCATGGTGCCCTTTCACGATGCCATGCACAACCGAAAGACCAAGCCCTGTACCTTCGCCCTCATCTTTTGTTG
Source organism: Desulfatiglandales bacterium (assembly GCA_963663335.2). Taxonomy (GTDB): domain Bacteria; phylum Desulfobacterota; class DSM-4660; order Desulfatiglandales; family Desulfatiglandaceae; genus NaphS2. The sequence goes on from CAXXLN010000004.1 coordinate 433,136, forward strand.
TAAAAAAAGGATCAAAGACCCTGTCTATTATTTCAGGACTGATGCCATTTCCCGTATCACTCACACTTAATTGCACATAGAAACCGGGATGTAATGCGGGATCCTTGGATGCAGTATCTTTATCGATCTCTGTATTTCCTACAGCCACTTCAAGAATTCCTTCTTTATCCTCCATGGCATGGGCTGCATTGATACAGAGATTAATCATTACCTGATGAATCTGTGTGGGATCTCCAACGATGTGAAACGTATCGTTCGGGATATTCTGGCGGATATCAACACTTGTGGGGATGGATGCTCGTAAGAACTTGAGCGATTCTGTTACTACGGTAGCAATATGGAGCGCTTTTTGCTCAGTTTTCGATTTTCGGCTGAAGCTCAGGATTTCCCTGATCACATCTTTCGCCATCAAACAGGCCTTCCTTATTTCTTCCAGCCTCTGCCAGGCAAGATTCGATCCGGGGATATCGGCCATGGTTAGTTCAGTATTTCCAAGGATGATGGCAAGAATATTGTTGAAATTATGGGCAACGCCAGCTGCTAAGGTCCCAATTGCTTCCATCTTTTGGGCTTGAGTTAGCTGATCGCGCAATTGTTCGCGTTCTTTTTCCGCCGTCTTGCGCGCGGTGATGTTGCGAAGAAAGTTCAGCGTTGCGAATTTGTCCTCCCAATCTATTACCACGGCGTCCGATTCAAACCACTTCACCTCACCGGATTTGTCTATGAGCCTGAAAGAATAGCTGGATGGAACTGGAGAACCCAGCAGTCTATTGAGGTGACGTTCCAAAACAAAGGCCCGATCATCCGGATGAATGAAATCCGTAAAGGGTTTTCGAGACAACTCTTCCTCAGTGCAGCCCAGCCCTTCCAGGGTCCTGCGATTGGGAAATTTTACAATATCATCCTGCACGACAAAAATAGCGTCGTTGGCATTTTCAAATAGAATTCGGTATCTTTCCTCACTCTTTTCAAGGGCTCTGGCAGCCGCTTTCTGTTCGCTCACGTTTTCAAGAATCATCAGCCATTTTCCGTTGCCTTTCGATATGGGAACCACCTCCAGTAGCACCTCATGATCATTGACTTTGGGAAGGGGGTCCTCTGAAAATCTTCTATAATTTTCACCGAGCGGCTCAAAAAGGGTTTCTATGCGAGGCTGGTCTTTCTTGGAGAAAATGTTCTGAAAGGGACACCCCAGAAGCTGTTCTTCAGAAGTTCCGGTTAACCGGGTGGCCGCACTGTTGGCATAGACAATTCTGCCCCCGGACATGACTTCAAATATGGCTTCACTCAATCGGTCCAGCAGCAATTCCAGGTGCCGGCTCTGAGAAAGCAGTTCCCTGGTGACGGTACGCGGCTTTAATCGACCGGTATTACGGGGTTTTTCAGGCATTAGGAATGATGATGAAGGGTCCGTTTGACCCAGAAGTCCTAGAATATCATGGGCCATTTGTTCAAAAGGGCCCTTGGATATGAACCGGTCCGCACCGCATGTCTTGAGTTCGTCAAAACTTTCGTTGACAATGCTTGAAATCATAATGATCTTCGTGTTCCTCAAATGATCCATTCGCCGCAGGATTCGGCAAAGCCTTTTTCCGTCGATATTGGGCATGATCACATCGCTGAAGATGAAATCCGGCGTAAACCCATCCAAAACATCCAGTGCGGAAAGGCCGTCCTCTGCGATTTGCACTTCGTGCCCTTCCTTCTCCAGAAGATCTCTTATGAATTCCAGAAAAAATTGATCGTTATCCACCACCAGTATCTTTTTCATAAACACATCTTCCCCGGCATCCTAAATATTCTCCTCTAATCCACAACTAATAATAATTCACCAACGAGATCAAAATTGGATGATAGTTAGGAAATAATATCATAAGGAATATGAAACTGCTACAATGTAGGGCATTTCAAAGGATTTGGTAGGTTGTTGAATGCGTCTTAACCTCCAGCAGAGCATCCCCTTGACCCGAGATTTTCGATGGCTTTTTCCGTTCCGGACGGGGAGCCCCCCCCTGATTTTTCCATCAACGGGAGCGACATCGGTGTTCGGGTTGTTCATGCCAGGTTCCTTTCAGTGATCTTTTTGTTACACTTTATCCAGTTGCCGAATGATTTCGGGCAACTCTTTCGGTGTGATCGCTTTTCCGAGATACAAATCAACTCCAGGCGAAACATTTTGTCGCCCAACCGTTTGCAGGAAAGAAGGATTGGGTGCTAAAATTTCCGGATCATATTTACTGAAATTCCGCAAAGCTGCCAGAAGATGAATTGTTGGCTCATGAGGCCAAATATGTGATCCCAACAAAAAGTGCAGAACAATAGAATATTATAAACGACAATAGACTCCCGAAAAAGTGATAATTCCAACCCGAGGAGGGAGTCATTGATAATTTTTTCCAGTAATTTCCGGTTAGCTTCTTGCATATGGGGTATCGAAAAAAGTTTTAAAATCAGTGCTTTAAGTCGATTTTTTACTTGACATCCCAATTAAGGCGTGCGGCGAAAATCTTGTAATCTTATATGATTTCAGTAGGTTACAAAATACCCTACGCGATCAATTGTCGAAGCAAAGCAGATGCACCGTCTTTTCACCAATTGTACCGGCCAGTTCAAAGAGCCATGGTCGGAATGTCTCCATTGGAGGCACAAGGACACAGACCCTTGAAAATGACTTTTGATGATCAACTCAAAGCTCTTGTGTTCTTCCATCTGGAAGAACATATTTCCGCTCAACATCTTCTCCAGATCCTTGAGGAAGATGATTTTGCCCGTGACAACATAGCTCCCGAAGAAGGGATCAGGAAAAGCAGTTTTGCTGAAGCCATCAATTCACGGGGACTTGAACAACTCCTCCACGTATACCAAAACCTGCAAACCAACGCTGTCGCAGTTCTGCCAAAGGAACATACAGATCTTGTGGACCTCGTTGGTATCGACGGTTCCTTAATCGATGCATGTCTTTCAATGCACTGGGCTGATTACAGAAAAGGCGCAAAAAAAGCAAAAGTACATCTCGGTTTTGACTTAAACCGCAGTATTCCAAGAAAAGTGTTCCTTTCTGATGGCAATGGAGCTGAGCGGCCTTTTGTCAGTATGATTCTTTCCCCGGGGCAAACCGGTGTCACGGATCGTGGATACCAGGCCCATGATCGATTTGATCAGTGGCAAGAAGAGGGTAAGCATTTCGTCTCCCGCATCAAAACCATTACAAAGAAAAAACTCTTAAAAAGCAATGAAATCGATCCAAACAGCAACATCTTCTATGATGCAATTGCTCTGTTGGGTACCGCTGGTGTTAATCAAACCAAGAAACCCGTCAGAGTCGTGGGATACACAGTCAACAAAAGCCAATACTGGGTTGCCACAAGTCGGCATGACCTGACAGCAGAGCAGATTGCTCATATTTACAAGCTCAGATGGGACATCGAGATATTCTTTGGATAGTGGAAACGCCACCTCCGAGTCTACTGTCTGATTGCCAGAAGCGAGTATGGCCTAATGGTCCAGATAATCGCTGGCCTGATAACATACCTGCTGCTTGCCATTTACTGCCGTGAGCAGCACAATGAAAAAGTCAGCATAAAAAGAGTCAGGGAGCTCCGTATTAAAATACAGAATGAAACCAGGAGCAACAGGAACGGTCTATCGAGATCTGAAAAATTACAATATTTCAAAAGTTTATGCAATAATCTAACCGGAAATTACTGACTATTACTGGCATAATGCGCCACAACGCCAATTTATTATCATGCTTGATGCTGGGGTTGAAATGACAGTAGCTTCAGGCGAGACAAGAGTAATGTAGGCTGGAGAAGTTTTGTTGGTTGAAGACACCAAAGCCCATGGTCATGTTAGTAAAGCATTAAAAAACAAACCGCGAAAATCTGTTTTTATCACACTTGATTGAAAATGACATTTTTTTAATGGGGAGCTGTTTTTTGGAATCTATTCAATAGAAATCAGTAGGTTGTCTTGCCAGACCCGGACCGGACCTAACCGACATGATGTACTCGACGGAGATTTTAAAGCTTACGCCCACATGCTCGGCCTCAACCCGTAGCCGTTCCTCGCTGCTCCGATGATTGGGAGACGAAAGGGTTTAAAATGATATTTCCCTACAAGATTGATTTCGACCGACTCCAATGGGAAACGTCCATTGCCGGGATAAGGCATAAATTTATGGATCATGATGGCCAACGCATCCGGCTTGTGGAGTACTCAAAGGAAATGCCTCCTCATTGGTGTGAAAAGGGACATTACCGTGCCCAATTTTCATTCACGGGAGATTGCTCATGCTCAAGACGAGAGTCACCGAAATTTTGGGAATCCGCTACCCGATCCTCCAGGGCGGCATGGCCTGTATTACCGGATGGGAGATGGCCGCTTCGGCCCTTGATGAGATCAGGAAACTGGGTCGGTATCTTTAATCATGCAGGATTACCCCGAGACCGAGATGTGTATGAAATGCAAAGGGGAGTGCTGCCAGCTACAGCCCGGTCATTGTCTGCCATCGGAGTTCGGATCGGCGGAGGCGGTCAGGGAGGCGATGGAAAGCGGTAAATATACCATTGTGCTGCTGCTGGATGCACATATCATGGCGCGGGTGGTCCGGCCCCACTACAAAGCGCCGGACCGGAGGATCGGCTGCGTCTTCCACCGTGAAAACGGTTGTGAACTGCCGTTTTCGGCACGACCCCATGGTTGCCGAATGTTGCGGCCACGAGAGCGGGAAGGCGAGCATTGCGAACCAAAGGGGGATCTCCATTGAGGAGGCAGGGAGGATGTGGGAGCAAAGTGGGTATCTACCACCCATATGGACCTGCTTACGATCCGTTTGATCCAGAGGGGCAATTTTCAGTTGACGTTTCGAAACGGTGCCATTCACCTGAACACCTGCCGTGGGTTTTTCTCGCGGGATTGCTTAAAGTTTCGCCATCACCTTTTCTTTAACTTTTCCAACCAGCGAAGCCCTTTGACGGTGAGCCGATAACGTTGGGTGGGGCTACGGGGGGAGTCGGGTTGGGTGCGTTTGATCCATCCGCCTTTCAGGGCCGGGTTCAGGTAGTTCTTTCCAAATGAAGGCCGGTGAGAAAGGCGCAATGCTTTCATGAGGTCCATTCTGCTCAATTCTTTGCTGCCAAGGGCCTCAATCAATAATGCTACTTGATCGGATACATGATCGATGTCGACGGCTTCGCTTAGGGCATCAAGTAAGACCTTCAGCATGAATTCGACAAATGGAGTGATGTCGGCGCGTGCATCCGCTTCAGCGAGCACGCGGTAATACTCCTCCTGCCGGTCCCGGATCACTGTTTCAACCGGAAGAAACGCCAGTAGCGGTTTCCAGTTTCGCAGAATAAGGGTTTGCCACAGTCGCCCCATGCGGCCATTGCCGTCGGCGAAAGGGTGGATGAATTCCAATTCGTAATGGAACAGACAACTGGCGACCAGGGGGTGTTCCCTGGTGCGTTTCAGCCAGTCAAGCAGTTGGCCCACCAGGTGCGGTAGTCTGTCGGCAGGTGGGGCCATATGTACAACTTGTTCGCCGCGAAATATGCCGGCGTCGCCGGAGCGGAACACTCCTGGGTGATCCATCAGCGCGGACATGAACATTCCATGGGCCGCCAGCAGGTGTTTCCGCGAGGCGGGCTCCCATCCCCCCATTGCCTCATAGGCGGCAAAGGCGTTTTGCACTTCCTGAATTTCACGGGGGTGTCCGAGCACCCTTTTTCCCGCAATGACGGCGGTGACCTGCTCCAGGGTTAGGGTGTTATTTTCGATGGCCAGTGAGGCGTGAATGGTTCGAACGCGGTTCTCCCTGCGCAGGCGAGGCGTGAGGCTCTGTTCCGCCAAAACGGTATAGCTCCCTATGACCTCGCCGATCTCCGCGACCAGCTTAAGAATGGCGGAGGTAATGGTGTAAGGTGGGCGGTACTCGGCTTCTTTCCTCACAGGAACCTCTTTCAGATTATAGCTTCAAGGAGAATACGCTTAAGACCTCCGAGGCCGATATTTTTTCGTTCCAGAATGGGCAGGCCGGTATGGTCTGCAATCTCATCGATTTTGGACTGGTACTCGTCCAAATCTCCCATGGCATCCAAGAGAACAATGCCGTCGAGCATGCTGAACATCTCACGGGTTTTTTCTTTTGTTTCTCTCCTTATTTTCTCTGTAAACTGGATAAAGGCCGGATTCAAAAATAAGTATTTATGATCCGGATCAATTTCCAGTAGTTTTCCTTTGCCCCCGAGCATACAATCGATGCAGTTCAGTGCATCGACCTTGACCACATCGTATCGGTCCATCAACGCTTTCATTTCACCGTTAAACCCCAGGCAGACATCGCCATAAACGACGATGACGTCCCGTGAGCCCTGCATCCGATACTTTTCGAGAGTATGGTTCAATGCGCGATCCAGAAGATTGTAATCACGATGCAGATTTTCACTCAGAAAATGAACCTCCGCATCAATATCGCCCTTTTCAAGGAGATGGTTGATTTCCTTTCTCAAAATACCGCAGGAAATGAGGCAGGGCTTTTCTTTATGATTACGAGATGGATACAACCAGTTTCTCCTGATGCTTTTCCACCGGATAACGGGTGATCGGGTGGGGCGCCGGGCCGAAAACCTTATTCCCGCCGGAATCGTAAGTTGACTTATTGACACTGCAACATTGAACGGTGTCGGTTCCGGGAACCGGGTCCAACCGGCGATGGCCCAGATGAGTGCACCGATTGTGGTACGCCCGATACTCTCCGTCCTCCCCCCAGACAACGAGTACCCGCTTGGGAAGATTTTTTCCTTCAATCCGGATGGCACTCCCCGGCGTTTTGAGTTCGGGAGCCCCATTCAAATCGATGGTCAGTTTCCCATCCACATAATTCCAGCAGTCGTCCGCTCCGGGCTTGTTGGTGGCCGGTGTCCCCAGCAATCGCTGGAAAAAGCTTCTTTTCAAGAATTTTGTATCCATGTTTTCTCCATCAGATAAAAATTTCTCTGCCGTATCATTTCATATTCCCGAATACAGGTATGGCCACGCCCAAAAGTCCCCGGGTGGCGCGGCCATGCTCAGTTTGTCATATTCTTATGGGCTTATTTTTTTCGTTAAAAAGAATCCCTATCCCATGTCGACGAGCGGTCTTGCTTCGGTCACTTCAAATGCGACACCGGCCACGATCATTTCGGCGGCATCTTTACCCGCATGCTCGGCGATGGCTTTTTTTACACCGTCCAGCAGGGGACCCTCTTTCTGAATATCCTTGACTTTGAGGTATATCCGGCAACCGGGTGTATTGAACGCAACCGGGCTTTCCGTGACGCAAAACAGCACGGCAAGCGGGTTTTCTTGAAGGTTCTTCAGGCTGCGGTTGTTGCCCAATCCCAGAAATACGGAACCGTCTTCCATCAGTCTCAGGCTGCCGAAATAGGCGGCATTGGGTTGTCCCTGTTTGTCGGCGGTAGCGAGAACGCCCACTCTTCCGGCTTTGTTGACGATTTCGGAAATTTCCTTGCTGATCTCCATTTTTAAATCCTCCAATGGTGGTTTCAAATATCCTCAATAAAGTTCGTCTCTTGAGGCCCTATTGCATAAAAATTTTGTAATTTCCCGAATCCACTAACCCTTTCACGATATCCGTGAAACTGTCGGGAGATCGGTATTCCGGATACCGGCGAAACATGGAGACCGCGCGGTCTATTTCAGTCAGTTCCTCTAAATAGGCCAGTGCTTCGGTTCTCCCTTTCGCTGCCTCATCCTTTTTGACAAAAGATGATTTTGACGCGCTTGTCCGACCGGATTTCAACTTTTTCGCGGCAAGTTTATGGCACCTGCAGGGATTGCTTTCGTTAACCAGGCCGCAGTGCTGCATCATAAAGTTCTGCATGCTCTTTCTGCCGCGGGAAAGGCGTTTGCGGAACGCCTCGGGTGTGATGTCCAATATGAAGGCGCCTTCTTTGCTCGTAAAACCATATAAATCTCCGAGTATAAAGACAATTCGCATTTCCGTCTCTAAACAGGCCAGAACGCCCTGCATGCAGTCGAGCCTGCTCTCCTCCTCCAAGAGATGCCTCTCCGGCCCCGAAACAGTCAGCGAATGTGTATTTTCAGGCTCGGCAGAGATCTGTTCTTCCAGAAACTCGAACGTCATCCCCATGGGCGCACGCTTACGGTTCAGCGCCGTCAAAAGATGATTGCAGGCGATTCGGTACACCCAGGAAGTGAAAGCACTCTCTTCCCGAAAACCACTCAAATGTGTAATAATTTTGATCAGAATCTCCTGCGCCTCATCTTCGGCATCGTCCGGGTTACCGAGCATCCGCAGCGCCAGTCCGAAAATTTTGTCCTGAATAATACCGACAACCGTTTCGAGTGACTGCCGATCTCCATTTTTGGCTTGCCTCACATATTGTTCCAGACTTGAAGCCATCTGCCCACCCTTCCATTTTGTGTCTTTTACTATTTAGACTGACAAGAAATAAAAGTGTGACATAAAAAGATAAATTTATTCATATGGAACCGATTGATGAAATTTCCTGTTTCAATAATGAGCAAATGCAGGTCCTCTTCAGCTTTGATGTGGAGGCCCTGACATCACGATTCGTCCTCAACACCGCAAAGTCTTTTGGCCGCCTTTTGCTTTTCTTTAAGGTTCACCAGGCGGGAAATCATGATCCGCTGGGCCTGTGGAGATCCCGCGCCGTGCATGGATTCGGTCAGATATCCGACCGCGGCCGTCCCCAGACAGAGATTTTCGATCAACCGGAGAATCCGGAGCCGGTTTTCCGTGGGAACATCGGGCCCGGCCTTGAAGTATTTATCCACCCACTTGGCGGTTTCCGGAGACCGCAGATCTTTTTCGGAGGGCATCGTCACCATGAGACCTCCGGCGATATCCTGAGCCAATCTTGAAATTTCGTAGGGAAAGCGTGTCACATTCTGTTTGTGCACATTGGCCAGCAAAGTGTTGACCGCGAAGGTGCCACCGGGTTCTTTGTGCCCATCGGAAGCACAGGCGATACAGCCGCAAAAAAGGGTTTCGTTCAGGTGATTCATTTCGATGATCTTATCTTTGACATGTGACGCCCGGTCGACACCGTTGTATTCGGCGGCGGTCTGGGCGGCGCCGATGAGGACGTCCCCAACGCCCACTTTGCAGGCATAGCTTTGCCGGTGATAGGCGGCGAAGTGCTCCACCAACTGGCCCGCAAAGTCATGTTCCCGGTACATGAACACCCGATCCCAGGGGACGAAAACATCGTCGAAAACCACCAACGCCTCATGCCCCCCGTAAACCAGGTTCCCCTGATCCATGTGCCCCCTTCCGATTTCCGCGTGTCACAGGACTGCCGCCCCATGATGTAGAGGATGCCGTTTGTATCGCTCGGCAAGGCAAAGGAGACGGCGTAGTCCGCATCCTCCTTTTTCATGCTCATGGTGGGCATGACGATGATTTCGTGGGAATTCACGGCTCCGGTCTGGTGGGCCTTGGCGCCTCTCACCACGATTCCGTCCGGCTTTTCCGCCACCACATGGAGATAAAGATCCGGATCCGGTTGGGCATGGGGCGGCAGACGCCGGTTCCCCTTGGGATCGGTCATGGCGCCGTCGCAGGTGAGATCCTTCTCCTGGACATATGCCAGATATTTCAGGAAACGTTGATAATAGGCGGTCTTGTATTTGGCGTCCATGTTGTAGGTGACGATGGAAAGGGCGTTGAGGCTGTCCATGCCCACACACCTCTGAAAGCAGCACCCGGTGTGACGCCCCAGCAGCCTTCCCATTTTGCTTTTTGCGACCAAATCCGCCGTGCTCTGATGAATATGGGTAAAACGGTTGATTTCGTTTCCCGAAATATGGGAGGTCGCCACCATAATGTCCCGGTATTCCGGCCTCTGGGCCAGTTCGTATGTTTTTGCGACGGCGTTCATGGAGGGCCTTATGATGGGATCATCCACGACATTTTCAATCCTTTTCCCGAACATGTAGACTTCAAGATTGAGCTTCCGAAGGCTTTCTTCGTATTGTTGCGGTGTCATCATGGGCATGGTCGACTCCCTAAATTATTTCACAATTGAATTCAATAAGGGATGCACGGCGCAACGATCCAAGCCAAGCGCCCTTACCCCATTCTTTCAAGATGATACGGGTTTCAAGTTTCAATTACAACCATCAATGACCTTTACCGAAATAGATCCCGGAATAATGCATCCCCGATTGCTTTTTTTGCCTGAGGCTTCTAGAATGAAACGGATTTGAGCCCGATTGAACTGTTCCGGTTTTATAATGCCCGGGTTAACCCACGGATCCGACTGAACCTGCAACAGCGGGATATCGGCAGGATGAAGCGTGAGCCGTAATTCCATGAAACGAGAAATGCAAGGAGCCATGACAGAAACGTCACATTTTCCCACCGATTGCCATATTCAGAACTTCCAGGTCTCTTTTGATTATCCGGTCTACTTTACGCGCGACGTCTTCCACCCGGAAAACGATCTGTTGGCGGCCGTGTTCGACCTCAAAAACGAACTTCGTCGGCACCGCATAAAGGTCTTTGTCGATTCGGGTATCGTTGCTGCCCGTGAAGATTTTCCCGGACAGGTGAGGGCCTACATGGAAAGCCGGCCGGACCGGCTGAAAATGGAAGGGGCGGTTGAGATCGTGCCCGGGGGGGCAAATGCAAAAAACGACTGGCAACCGGTCCACAATGTCATGGGCGCTTTAGCCGAGATCCATTTTTGCCGACAGAGTTATGTCTTGGCCATCGGCGGCGGCAGCGTCCTGGATATGGTGGGACTGGCCGCATCACTGGTCCATCGGGGCGTGCGGCTGATAAGGGCGCCTTCGACGGTTCTGGCACAGAATGATGCGGGCGTCGGCGTGAAAAACGGCATCGATGATTATGGCATGAAGAATTTTGCGGGAACATTTTCCCCGCCGTTTGCGGTCTTAAACGATTTCGGGTTGCTTCAAACCCTCCCCTTGGAGCATTGGATCGGGGGGATTGCCGAAGCCTTCAAAGTCGCCATTATAAAGGATCGTGACTTTTTTGAGTTCCTCTGCGCAAATGCCGAAAAACTTAAAAACAGGGATGATCGGGCCATGATGACGACCATCAAGAGATGTGCCGTCCTTCATCTGGAACATATTCGAAACAACGGGGATCCCTTTGAGTTCGGCTCCGCCCGACCGTTGGATTTCGGACATTGGAGTGCACACCGCTTGGAGGTATTGTCCCGTCACCGGGTCGGGCACGGGCAGGCTGTGGGTGTGGGGATTGCTCTCGATTCCTGTTACGCGCACCTGAAAGGGATGCTTCGCTCAGCGGAACGGGATATGATCCTTGACGCTTTGGAAAAAGCCGGTCTGCCGCTCTGGAACCATGTGATGGAGATGAAAACGCCTGAAGGCAGACTGGAGATATTGAAAGGTCTTGATGACTTTCAGGAACACCTGGGCGGGCGGTTGAACGTCACGTTGCCCAGTCCCATCGGCCAAAGGGTTGAAGTCCACGAAATGGATAAAGACGCTGTTCATCAGGCGCTGGTATACCTTAAAAAACGAGCGGGACACGACCTCGACGGGTCATTGACGGGACCCTGAAATACAGGAAAAGCAGTAGACATGGAAGATTTTGAGACATTGCTGGCCCGTTCCGTTCGACACCACGGCCACCTGTGCCCCGGCCAGATCATCGGCGTTCGCATGGCCATGCTGGGGTGTCGGCTGATCGGCATTGAAGAACCCCGGGAGGAGATCAAAAAGCTCATCGTGTTCGTGGAAATCGATCGGTGCGCAACCGATGCCATTGCGGTGGTAACCGGCTGCAAACTGGGCCGCAGGTCGCTCAAATTTGTGGATAACGGCATTATGGCGGCATCCTTTCTCAACCTTGAGACCTGCCGGGCCTATCGGATCAGCGCCACCGAAAACAGTCGTGCACTGGCGAAAACCTATGCGCCCCGTATGAAAAGCATTCAGGAAAGCCAATTGCACGCTTATCGCAGAATGCCGACCTCGGAGCTTTTCAGGATCGAGGCGGTGAAAATTGATTTGCAACGGCTGGATCTCCCGGGACCCACCCGGCGGAAGGTCGTCTGCGAAAAGTGCGGGGAGACCATTCGGGATGGAAAGGAGGTTTTGAAAGACGGCGGAATTTTCTGCCGCCCCTGTATGGGTGACACCTATTTTTTGCCGTTAGAGAGCTGCGCTGACGCGCGCGAGCAGATCGATCCAGCCATTTTGAAGGACAACGTGCCTGATCTAAAAAATCTCTAGATTTTTCGAACTGAAACGAAGTGCTCCTGCAAGGCCACGGCGCCACCGGCCGGATCCCAAATATCCAGGCCGCCGGGCATGAGTTCGTTGTCGGCCACGCCCTTGCCGAGGGCCAGGCTTTCAACGGGGAGCCTGTGCCCGAACCCGTGAACCATGAACACCGCTTCGGGATGAATCAAGTCCGTCACCTTGGCTCTTATTTTTCCGGAATAATCCCCGTTGCGGATTTCCACCCATTGGCCGTCTTCAAGGCCCATTTTTCCCGCTTCCGCCGAATTGATCCATAAGACATTTTCGGACATTTGTTCATGAAGCATGGGGTTATTGACCGTGTGACCCTGAGTATGGACGGCACAGCGACCGAAGGTAAGCCGGTATTGATCTTCGGCGGGTTTTTTCGGAGGCTCGTAAGGTTTCAGTGAAGGAAGGCCTGCTTCTTCCCATTTCTGCGAGAAGATCTCGATTTTGCCCGACGGCGTCTTGAATTTGAACGCTTCGGGATCCCGGTAGAGGGGGCCTTGTCCCAGGGGCACCATTCCCGTGGCGTCGAAGTCCTCGATGGTCACCCCCGTATCCTGAAGCTGATAGTTCCAAATATCTTCGATGGAGTCAAAAACCAGTTCCGGCAACCCCAGCCGTTTTGAAAGACCCGAGATGATCTCCCAGTCCGCTTTGCTGTCGAAGCGGGGGTCTATGGAACGTCTGCGCACGAAAAAGTAGGGGTTCAGCCCGTTCTTGCAGGCAATGATGCTTTCCCGTTCCAGGTACATCGAAAGGGGAAGCACCACATCGGAAAACCAGGCCGTATCCGACCAACTGAAGGTGACGGAGACCAGAAAATCGAGCTTGGAAAAAATTTCCCTCAAGCGATCCGGATCGGGGAAAGCCATGAGGGGATCGTGGCGGTAGGCGATATACGCCTTAACAGGGTAGGGGTCTTCGGTTTCAAAGCTATTGTAAAGCAAGTGGCAAGCCCCCGGCCCGTCCTCAAAATGGGGATAGCGCCATCCCGCTCCGTCGGCCCGCTTTTCCTGGGGCTTGGGGTACAAATCCATGAAACTCCTGAGCCCCTTTCGGTCCACATCCGCCGGCTTGTTGGTAAAGGGGAGGCCCCCTTTGGCCCCGATGGAACTGAGTAGCGCATTGATGATGTAAATGGAGCGGCAAATGTAGAAAGAATTCCTGTAGCGGGCCATGTTCCAGCCGGGATGCCAGAGAACCGCGGGCCTGGCTTCCGACAATTCCTTGACAAAGCTGCGGAGTTCATCGGCGCCGATACCCGTTTCACCTTCAGCCCATTCCGGGGTGTACGGTTCCACGAATTTTTCGAGAGCATCAAAGTCCTTGATCCACTGTTTCGCATAGGCGACGTCGTAGCGCCTCTTTGAAATAAGTTCGTGGATGACCGCCAGGTTGAAGGCGTAATCGCTGCCCGGACGAATTTGAAAGAAGCGATCGGCTTTAGTGGCGCTGACCGTTCCTCGAACATCGATGACCGTGAGTTTGCAGCCGTTATCGATGGCACTGGTTAGATCGTTTACTTCTTTTACGTTGATGGCCTCAAACAGATTGCGGGTCTGCAGGACAACGTGACGGGCGTTCTTGAGATCGTAGGAAACGCCTTTTCGGCCGAACCCGAATATTGAAAGGGCTGCATGCTGCACATTCCGAGCACAGGAAGCGTCATGGTTGCAATAGTTGGGTGTTCCCAGGCCTCGCAGAAACGCCCGGTGGTAGTCGCGGAAAGGTCCGCCCCTGTCGGTGAAGGAAATACTCCTGGCGCCGTATTCATCTTTGATCTTGCCCAGTTTCTCCGCCACATAATCCAGGGCCTCGTCCCATTTGGCGGGTCGCCACTGTCCTTCACCCCGTTCACCCGTTCGAATGAGCGGCGTTTGGGGGCGTTCCCTGTCTTTCAGCAAAGCCAGACCGGCGCTTCCCCGGCCGCAAATGGAGCCTTCCAGTCCTGAAGCATGGGGATTTCCCTGCAGAAAAACGACCTCGCCGTTTTCAATTTCCGACATGATGGGGCAGCGTACGGTACACATCCCACAAACGCTATAGACCTGCGTTCTTGACATGAATTCTTCCTCCATGCAAAATTATTCCCGCAATTTTCATTTGGTTAATCACATAATACAAGCGGAGTTCAAAGTCAATGGGTTCCCTTTCCGGAAACACAGTGAATTTGTTCTACTTTGTATCAATTCCCTCTCTTTGCTAGAATTGGAACCTGTAAGTACACTGCAAAAAAAGACGTTGGGCATTATTGTCTTCCACATTGTATTTCACAAAATCTCCAGCCATGAAATAGGCATAGATGAGCTGAAACTCCAACTCCTTTGAATAATCATACTTTACCTCCAAGTCAATTTCGTCCCCCAGATGCGTATATCGGTTCCCAGGCTTGTTTTCATACCCATAATACTGCCATTTATCCTGCCATTTATCCAAATTGAAATGGTGGTAGGCGATTTTTACATGAAGTTCTTCAAGTGGGGCTAAAAAAAGGTTCACCTGGTTATCGATCAAATTGCTCCAGGACATAATGTCCATACGACCATAATGCCCTCCATCCGTGGAACCAAAAGCCGTGTGAAAGGTTTTTGAGGTGTTGTCGGCCGGATTGTCATCTCCGCTGCCGAAGACCCGACCAAAAACAAGGTTCGGTTTCATGGGGATCTTTTCAAATCGATAACCCGCTTTGGCAACATAGCCATATGCCCGAACGGATTTGTCCCCCTTATCACCGTACTCCGCTGCATAGGTAAAATCGCAGTTGAATCCGTGGAAATCCTTTTCATAGAAGCGGGCGCCCCCATAGTAGAGCTCCTCCTCCGGAATCACATCATGAAACAGATTGTTTTTCCAAGCGAAAAACGGCTCGATAGCACCTTTCCCGGCCACCCTGTAATGGGAATAGATGCCCACACCCTGGTAGGCGTGGGTCTGGAACAGACTGAAGGAGTCGGGATCCTTTGTCTTTGTCTGCCCATACCATCCATCTATAAAATTACCATTCCTTTCATAAGAGAATTTTCCTGCATCCCAAAGCCAACCTATGGAATTCCCCCAATCCCCCGGGCCGAAAATGCGTTTGTCCCCGTACCATATTTTTTGTCGTCCCAGCTTTGTTGAGAGCCCCTCCACCACAAGATCCCTGATTTCCACGTTGGCGTCATAGAGTTCAAAATATTCCTGATCCGGGTTCATGACGTATTCATCGGGCGTATTGGGATTCTTCACGAAGTCATTGGAATCAAGCGACCACCCCCATACCCGTGCGTCATAGATGTGAAGGTGGTAACTGATCCATTCATTTTGTTTATAGGAAAAACCCGCAATAATGCGTTGGAGGAGCAGTCGATCATCCGACTTGCCCACAACCTTTCCTTTGGCATCAATGGAATCATTGCCGTACGCCACTTTGTTCATGCCGTTCAGGGTTTCGAATCGTTCTCGAATCTGCCCATCAAGAATGAATTCCCCGGCCTTCACGGACCTCACCGGAGAAACCAGGAAAAGAAGAACCAGGCTTGTCAGAAAAAACCCTTTTCCTGCTTCATGCAGGGAGCGTGTAGCATAGCCAACCATTTGAATTGTCATTCCCATTTTTCAACGGTCGGTGAAGGGCATCAGAGATGCCGCTGTAGAAAAGACCTTGCGACCGCGTCCTGCCGGTGTTTTTTTGGATAAGACGCCTTCGAAAGGAAATGGAGTCCCGTCACAAAAAAAGTTTCCATAAAAGCTTGACGGCAACTGCCAACAAGACCACCGCGAACATCTGTTTGATCCAACGGGCCTTCATCTTCTCTTTCATCACTCTGGCGCCGATTTGGGAGGCGATGATGACGGCAATGGATGTGGCGATCATCAGCGGCCAGTTGAAGTGCCCCTCCGCAATATGGCCGGCAAATCCTGAAAAAGAGGAAAATATCACTACAAAGGCGCTTGTTGCAGCGGCCTCTTTGGTGGCATATCCCATGGCGATCATCATCGGGACGAACAGGAAACCACCTCCCACTCCCAAGAGCCCGGCAATGAAGCCGATAAAAAATCCCCCCAGGCTCATCAGGACCATCCTCGGTCCCAATTCCATCATCTTTTCCTTATCGGCCCGCCCCGAAGTCATGAGCATGCGGCCTCCCGCGAAGACCATGGAAATGGCGAAGAGGAGAATAAGTGTCCGGGTGGGGAGCAAATTCGTGAAATAGGCGCCCACCGGCGCGCCGATAAATGAAGAGATAATGAGCGGAATGGATCCCTTGATGTCCACCATCTTTGATCGAAGATAGAACACCGCTGCGGACAGCGCCGTAATTCCGTTGAGAAGCAGCCCCGTTGGAATGGCCACGGATTTGAAATCATAGCCGAACCAGTGAAATACAGGTATATAGAGCATGGCACCGCCCAGTCCCAGCATGGAGAAAATAAATGCAAGGACCAGAATGGCGCCTGTCACCAGAGCAATCATCATTTGAACACCCTCCCCATTAAGGGGGTGAACCGCCCACGGCCTACCGGTGAAGGATCACCCCGTTTTTGCTTCCCGGTCGGACTACTCGCCATCTTTGGAACAGGGGATGCAGAACATCTTTCCGTCAGCCCCGGCCCGCAGCTTGTTGATGAATGTGAGCTCTCCACAGCCTTCACAGCGTTTGGCTTCGAAAACCCCCTTGCCGGACTTGAAATCCACGGTATGGACAGGGCCGATATTCAGAAACTGGGCCTCAGGTAAGCCCAGAATACGTTCCACCAGCGGATCGGCGATCTCCGGTTCGATGTCCTGTGGCGGTACGCCGGCCTTGCGTTTTTGCACAAAGGGGGAGTTGAGCGCCATTTCAAAAAAATCCGGTTTGAGCGATACCCGCACCGCTTTGCCGGTCTTGGTGTCGATCAGGGTGAAGGCCATCTTATTATAGTATAGTTTTTCGATATTGGACTTGCCGTAGGTGCAGCCGGTGGCGGTCATTATGCCGTCCAGAAAACATCCGGCAGCGTGTCCCTTGCCGGTCTCCGCTTTAACATAAAGCTCTTTGTCCTGGGCCCGTTCCACTCCCAGCGCTTTCATGGCCGCCACTCCGGCTCTAAGCCCCATGGGCATGGCCGGGCACTTGTGGCCGTGAAATTTCAGACCGGTTTCAAGAATTTCCTGAAAATTTTCCATGATAATACCTCCTCGCAACTTGAAGAATTTAGATTTTTTGGCCCGGCACGTATTGTCGGACGTCTTGGATGAAAATCCAACTCATGGGGCCGTTTGCGTTCCCCGTTAGGCGAGGAACACGCATCACAAGGGTAGAATTCAACCCATTGGTCAGCCTTAGCCCATTCCCGCAATGACAGTGATTGCAGCAATAAGAATTTTATAACGTTCTTTTATTACAACCGCCATTTCAAATTCATATATTTATATTTAGTAATCTATGAAAGGCAAAAAAATAGATGCCTATTTTCTGTAGAGCGCTTCCTGGTGGATGTGAGGAATCTTTTCGATCACTATACATTCCAGTTTTGGAATATAGTATTGTGGGGCCAGGATGTCAAGGAGTGATTTTATGGATTCGAAAAAAATTCAGATTACATACATCATCCGGACGCGTTTGATCACTTTTTTGGAAAACAATCTGATATCATTGACTCAATGAGGTTGAACCAAACAGCCCTGATTCCGGAAAACGGTGGAACGAGCGATTGAGCTGTTCGGATCGGCAGGTGGGTAAAGGTCTGTCAGAAACCGGTCATCCGCGAGGCGCCCGCGTAGAGTTTCATGAGCGGTTCTGTGATGATGCGGACAGCCATGTCGGTGTGAATTTTCATGCCGGTGTCGCGAACGAAACCGATGAGAGTCATGCCCGAGGTAAGGGCGGTCTCCCGTCCCTTGTCGGTGACGGCCGTCTTGGTGGCCACCACGGGGAAGCCGGCCCGGCACAATTTGGCCACCATTTCAGAAGACATTCGGCCGGTTGAGACCATGAAATGCCGGCTGCACGGGATGTTTTGAAGAAGGGCATAACCGACGGCTTTGTCCAGACAGTTGTGCCGCCCAATGTCTTCAACGATGCACACGGGTTCGGCTGACGGCGTGAATATGCCGGCCGCATGGGCACCTTCGGTCTCTTTGTACAGGGTGCCCATATCAAAGAGGCGGCTCATGGCCTCGAATATGGCATCCTTGTGCAGGGTTAGATCGGACTCTATTTGAGGAAGGGCATCACCGGCGAAAGCGGTGCGTCCGCCTCCCGAAACAATGCGGTAGTTGGTGCCGGCGGGAAAGGGGACGGTGGTGTTGGACAGGGTGACCCGGGCGGATGAAGCCTCAAAGGCAATGGATGAAACATCTCCCGGCCCTTTGATAAATCCCTGGGCGAAAAGGTAGCCGATCACAAATTCTTTTTCCATGCCCGGCAACAGGGATGCCGTGGCCAGGTGTTCGCCGTTTAAAATGATGCCGAGCTCGGATTCAATGATAACCGACGGTTTTGCGTTCACAAACCGGCCCTCTTGAAGCTGGCGGCCGGGGATTTTAACGGATGTGGCCGGACGATTCATCGAATCCGCTCCGGGTGAGAATAGACGATCATCTTTTTCCCCCTTACCAATCCGGCGATGGTGATGCCGTTTCGCTCCGCCAAGGCAACCGCCAGGGAGGTGGGGACACCCTTGGTGGCAATGATCGGAATACCGGCGTTGCGGCACTTATGGATCATTTCGGTGGGTTGCCTTCCCGTTGAGGCGGCGAGGGTCCGGGTCAGGTCGATCCCTTGAAGGAGGGCCGCGCCGATGGCCTTGTCCAGGGCGTGATGCCGGCCCAGATCCTCCGTGACGGCAACCGGTTGTGTTCCGTTCAGAAACAGCCCGGCCGAATGCACCGCTTCCGTTTCGGAAAAGACCTCGGATTTGAGGATGGCCTTGACGCAGGTGAACACCTGATCCCGGTTTACGGCCAGATCGGAATCCACCGGTCCCCGTTTGGTTCCGGATTCCAGCGCCTTGGTTAGCGTGACCTCCACCGTTGTCCCCGTCACGGTAAGAGCGGTAATGTCGTTCATTCCGGAAATGATCCCCTGGGCGTAGAGGTGCCCCAAAGCGAATTCCCGTTCCATTCCGGCCGTGATCATGGCCGTGGCGTACAGATCGCCGTTGATGCGCAGCTTCAGCTCCGTTTCGCGGATGATGCGCTCGGTGACGCGTTCACTCCCGCCGTTGATACGGGAAAGTTCCACCGATTGTAATATTCTGTCATCCGTCATTTTTCAGCCGATTTCCTGCAGTACTCCCATTGCATCTTGATATGGAGCCGAACCTCGCTGCATCTGGTCTATTTCTATTGATGCAATTCGGAATCAATTCGTTCAGAGAGGAATATCTTTAGCAGAGACTGGTACGGAACATCTCTTTTATTGGCAAGCAGTTTCAATTCTTCAATCATCGACTCGGGAAGGCGAATTGAAATTTTGCGAGTCTTCGGTTTTAACCGGGAAAACACCACCTCCTCGGCATCAGACCAATCGAGATATTCTGAAGATTCGTGTTGCTGGCAAAAATGACGTTCTTCAGCCTCATTTTTAAATTTGGGGATATCCTTTTTCATTGTCTACCATGAATACATACGTTTTGTCGATTGAGATTACGCTAATGACCGATGATCCTCAATTGGTTCTGGCGCGATAGTGTCACTCTTCGATCTGAATTGGGTCTTCCTTGAACCTCAATTCACCGTTTTCCGTAAACGCAAACATGGGCCCCCAAGCCACTTCCCAGTAGTGGCCGTCGAGGTCGGCAAAATATCCGCTGAATCCGCCCCAGAATGTGTCCTGCGGTTTTTTGACGATCCGGGCACCGGCCGATGCCGCACGCTTCATGATGGCCAACACATCATCCCTGTTGCGGGCATTGTGTGCGATGGTGATGCCGCCGGACCCATTACGGGCAACCGGAACCTCGGGAGAGATGTCTTCAGCCAGTTTTTCAAAAGGGTAGAGGGCGATCCAGGTTCCCGGCAGTTCTATGAAAGTGATGCCGTCGGAAGACGTGTTTGGCGGCGTACCGAGAACAGTTCGGTAAAATTCCGTGGCCCTGTCCAGGTCGGATACGCCAAGGGTTAATATGGTGACTCTTGGGATTTTCATGATCTCTCTCCTGTCCAGGCATAATTGATGGGCCGGTCAGTAAATGCAGGCATCCAATATGGAAAGCACATCCGAAAGCAACTCATCGCTTGCTTGTTCAATCCGTTTTGCGCGATGCGCGCGAAAATCGACCGACTTCACCCGCTCAACCATTATGAAACCGGTCACTTTGCTTTCTTCCGGGATGGGTACATGAAATGGAAAACTGCGATCTCTGTTTGTAACAGGGCACACTATCGCAAGCCCTGTGCTTCGATTAAAAAGATCTTTGCTGACCACGAAAGCGGGTTGCCTCCCTTTCTGTTCATGACCGGATTGCGGATCAAACGTGATTGCAATGATATCCCCCTGCTTGGGGATATAGGCCGCCATCTACCATTCCTCCCTGCCGACCGGTTCACCCCAATCAACTTTGTCGGGTTGATAATTTTTTGGAATTCGTGACACAAGGTCTTTGAGGCTATGACGGCCCCTGATCCTTCTGGTGGGTGCCACTATCATGATCCCTTCTTTTACAGTGATATCAACCTGATCCCCGACATCAAGCTGTGCATCTGAAAGAAGGTTTTTGGGAATACGAAGTCCCTGGCTGTTTCCCCATTTTTGAATTTTCGCAAGCATTACAGGCCTCCATATGTATAGCCTATGTATATCCGGTCGGAGCGGATTTATCAAGAGCAATTTTGCGTTAAACCGCGTGAAGAAGGGACGAAAGTCGAGTCCGCAACAGAACTCTTGACTTCTCCAACCGTTTCAATAGAATCTCACTGATAAACCCACAACTTTTATAAACCGATGCAGGCAGATTATGGTATCCGCACCATTCAAACGTTGCCAGGTCATGCCGATGTGAGAACGCCGACGATCCGTACCCACTGTGCACTCGGCAAAACTGGGAAAGAGGCAAAAAGTCCGCTGGACTTCTAAATATTTGCATGTAAACATGAATACTTTGGCATGATCATTGCTTTTATGGCCAACTCCGAATTTGAGGTATTGAAGGTACGAAATCCGTCCCTTCAATACCTTGTTGGGGTGCTAAACAAGAGGGAAAAAGGCTGGAGAACGCCATTCCAATTCAATAATATGCTAGGGAGACGGCTTAGCAAGGAGGAGAGAGTGGCTCGGAAGATAAGAACGCTACCGGCAAACCCCGGGTTACCCGTATCTTTATCAAATTCGTGAAAGAAAGTCCTCGGTGGGAGGTCGATGGATCAATGAATATCGGAAGCGCCAAGTTCAAGGAAGACGGAAAGAAATCGGAGTTTAACCCATCGGACATTACTGCAACCTATGAAATTGACGGACAAAATCGAAAGCCCCCAAAACCAATAGAGACTTTTCACACTTCCGCATTCCTTTATGTCTTTTGTCCCGGCTACAAAACCCAGGTGATTGTTAATGGTATCGAACAGGGAACAAGCATAAACAAGATTTGCTCTGGGTTAATTGAAGGCAAACATACATTTACATTCACGATCAATCAATAGAGATTTGAACTATTGGCACAACAAAAAAACGATTAGAGCAGGTTTGCGGCCAAGGAGGTGTTGATGGAATTAGATCCACGGGCACGGATTTTTTTGATCGGTTTTGGGGCTTTCATAGCGGTAGTCCTTATTCTGATCATTCACCATGCTTACCGTCGACGGAAGGGGCTTGCGGCTTTGGCCAAGGAGCTGGGGTTCACTTACGATGGAGAGAACACTCAACTGCTTAAGGAGTTTGAGCACTTTCGATTGTTTCCCGCGGGCAGCAATCAGAAAATCACGAATGTGCTGATAGGGGAGACTGGGTCCGCTAAGGTCTGGTTGCTTGACTACAGTTACTTTATAAGTGGAAGGAACAGTAGCAGGCGTGAATACAGCATTTGCGCTTTACGCTCGCCGGACCTTAAACTTCCCTACTTCCATCTCACATGTCAAATATCTATTCCCGGGGTTGCCAAGATTGTGAGGGAATGGGGACGTCTATGCTTTTATGCTTTTCGGAAATAGATGGTAACTTGCTGACCTGTTCTTGAAATCATATCGTCCAACGAGGCAGTTTGAGCAGACAAGCTGCTCAAACTGCATGTTATGGTGCGACACGAAGTCGAATAGTTTTAGTGTACTCAGGTAGTTATCTGGAGTACCCGGCACGTGGGCAGCGGGACGCTCTTTAATAATTTAGTTGACATTGTTCGTGGCTGAAGCCAAAATCAGGACATGCCAAGGACAGCAAGATTAGATGCTCCCGGCGTTTTGCACCATGTGATGATTCGTGGGATAGAACGTAGGAAAATATTTCGCAACAATAAAGACCGAGAAGACTTTATTGAACGACTCGAGATTCTCTGCCCTGAGACGGGGACAGACTGTTATGCGTGGGCATTTTTATCCAATCATGCCCATTTTCTTTTCCGTACTGGGAGGGAGCCCCTGTCCGGACTCATGAGACGCCTCCTCACTGGCTATGTCATTGGGTTTAACCGGAGACATGGCCGCAGCGGTCAGTTATTTCAAAATCGCTACAAATCTATTGTCTGTCAGGAAGAGACCTATTTGCGGGAATTGGTACGGTATATTCACCTGAACCCTGTTCGTGCAGGAATGGTTGAAGGCCTTGATGAACTAAAGAGATATAAATTTTGTGGCCATAGCGCCCTTATGGGAAACGTGAAAAGGGGGTGGCAGGACACCGGTTATGTCCTGGGTTATTTCGGAAAAAGAGAAAGTGAAGCGAGGAAGAAATATGAATCCTTTGCTAAAGAGGGGGTTGCCCGAGGCCGAAGGGAGGAATTGACTGGCGGAGGGTTGATCCGAAGTCTTGGGGGTTGGACTGCGGCCCGAGATGCCTTGAAGGGTGGTGTTCATGTGATGAGCGACGAACGAATTCTGGGTGATTCGGAGTTTGTCGATTCGGTTATTTCACAGTCCGATGGACACTATGAGCGAAGGCATAGACTGAGACGGCAGGGATATGATCCGGATCGCGTAGTGCAGAGGGTTTCCGAAGTATTGGGGGTGAAGCCGGAAGATATTTTTTCAAAAGGACGACAAAACAGGAAAGTAACGGCAAGGAGTCTCATGTGTTTTTGGGCGGCAGGAGAATTGGGTATATCTCATACGGCGCTTGCCAAAGAACTGGAGATGAGTTTAGCGGGAGTCGGTTTTTCAGTGGAGAGGGGAGAGTCCATCGCAAGAAAGGGCAATTATTCACTTGATACATAAGTTCGTAAACTTTTGAAGAGCGTCCCGCTATCATTAAAGGGGAAGCGATTTCAAAGTCAAATAATTATCCGATCAAAGGATAGGCGAATTATTGTTATTTTTCCATGCTTTTTTCACTTGACCGTCACAAGAAACTGAAGGTATTCTCATGCTCCGAGAAAGGAAATCCCTTTGGTTTGGGGAATGCAAAAACGGAAATCGGGCAAGACAAAGAACACTTCCCCTTAAAAATCCGCCGGGCTTTTGACCCAATTCCCCGGTCTGTTCAATACGTGGGTTAGCGACAGCAAAAACCAGTAAACTATGGGGCCAGACCGCAGGGGGAATGACGTTCCCTGGGAGAAATAGGTTGAAATTTGAAATTCTTGGTCAAATTGATGAAACCGAAATTATCGCGGTCGGAAGCAGTATTCGTGATTTAGCGTATCTCCAGAAGATTTATGGCCCGGGACGATGGAGAAAGCTGAAGGGAAAGGCCCATATCAGACTTCCTAATGGAAATATCAGATGGGTTGAGTTACACTGGTATGAAGCTCATGGAGTTGGCCGCAAAGACATCAAAATCAAACGTTACTTGGAATGATACAATGAGTGATCAAAAAAGACATTTTGCTATTTGCGTCGACAATACGGATTATGAAGCCTCTCTGATCTTGAGAAAGATATATGAAATCATTCCTGATGAGCCTGGTGATAAAGACGATCTTATTAGGATCGTCGATGAGAGTGGAGAGGATTATCTCTATCATAAGAGCGGCTTCTTACTCGTCGAATTTCCGCAAGAAGTGGAGTACGCGTTGCTCGCATCTCAAGGCAGTAATGCCCCAGATGCCAGGTTGTAACGCATCAGCTTCCCGAAGTCGCTAACCAAACGGATGCGGAGCGCGCATTTAAGAAGATTGGGTGTAAAATCAGCTCAGGCCATCAACCGTTTGGTTTGCGGAACGCAAAAACGGAAATCGGGCAAGCCAAAGAGCACTTCCCCTTAAGAATCCGCCGGGCTTTTGACCCGCGAGTGCAAAATTTCAATTTCGAGGACGGAATTCTTACGGGGCATGGCAAAGGCGATAAAGATCGGTCCGTCCCTCTCCCCCAAAGAATTATGCCGGAATTAAAGGACCAGTTGGAGACTGTAAGTGCGCTGCATGAGAAGGACCTGGCGGCAGGCTACTCAGGCGTATTCCTAAGGGATTCTCTCGAAAAAAAATATCCCGCCGGTGCTAAGGAATTCATCTGGCAATGGTTTTTTCCGCAAAAAAATCTTACTCCCATTCCGGGGACAAAAGAGCTCAGGCGTTATCATCTACACGAATCGCAAGTCCAGGACGCGCTAAAAAAAGCGGTAAGGCGTGCAAAACTCACCAAACGCGTCACCTCGCATACTTTTCGCGACAGTGCAGTTTATCCCGCCCAAAGGCGGGGCCACGCATCTTTTGCAGACCAACGCGGATAACCACAACCAAAATGTCTCGCGCAAAGACGCAAAGGCCCAAAGATTTTTCTTGTTACTGGGGTATCTACTTAGCTCAAGTCCATACTATATGTTGTGGTCGTTTGTTTGGGCGCCATCTGTATCGAAC
Source organism: Desulfatiglandales bacterium (assembly GCA_963663335.2). Lineage (GTDB taxonomy): Bacteria > Desulfobacterota > DSM-4660 > Desulfatiglandales > Desulfatiglandaceae > NaphS2. The sequence goes on from CAXXLN010000004.1 coordinate 458,336, forward strand.
TCGTCCTCTTCGTCGTCTTTGCACAGGCCAACAAGCGTTGGACGAGGAACAGGATCTACGGCAAGCAGATGTTGAACAAGTCTGAAAAACAGCTTCCCTCTCGAAGTACTGGTCCGGCGATTGAACCTGAAGGTGAACTCGTCCAAGTAATAAGGAAGACAACCTCGTCGAACGGCTCCTTGGTACGTGCCAAGCAGCCATCTCTTAAGCAAGGAGGCAACGAGATGCGGCAAGGCCAAATCTTTGGGATCTTCACATATCTCATGGCGATAGCCTTTTGCAAGAAGACCGCTGTAACTCTTCCACCCATCGGTAATTACGGTACTACCCGGCGCAACAGAGTCCTCAATGAAAGCTTCCAACGAAATCGAACTCACGTCCGAGAGAGCAGCCATACGAATTCGCCCGATTCCTTCAAGGTCCTTGTCTTCAACAGCGATCCCCACGGGGACTTTTCCCGCTGCTCCACGGCCGCGTTTTCCTGGTTTCTTTTTCCCTCCAATGTAGGTTTCATCGATCTGCACAGATCCTGTCAGCCGGTCACGGCCAGGCCGCACCATCGCACGGCGAAGCTTGTGAAGCCACTCCCAAGCTGTCTGGTAGCTCCCAAGTCCAAGCGTTCGCTTCAGGCCAAGGGCGTTGGCACCATACTTCTGGCTGGTTATATGCCACATCGCCCTAAACCAAAGGGGCAAGGGACTTCGAACGCCGTGAAGAATAGTGCCTGCTGTCACAGATGTCTGCCGGTTGCATATCCTGCAATGCCAGAGTCCACGGGCTGTCGTCCACGCATCGCTATTACCACATTGAGGGCAAATAAACCCATTCGACCAGCGCAGTTCAGCCAGGTACCGGAGGCAGTCTTCCTGGCAGGCAAATTGCGCCTCGAATTCCGTCAGAGATTTTGGGTAGATTTCTTGTTCCATCAAGCCGGATACTATATGTAGTGGCCACTTGAGTCAAGTAGATACCCCAGATTCTTGTTTTTTATGACGGAAAACTAGGAAATAAGGTACTCATTACGATATCCGTACTATTCAGACAATGCTGGGCCACGCCGATGTGAAAACAACAAGATCGATCAACTGCGTCTCATCAAAATTTTGACAACAAAACTTTCCGGATCATCCATCCATTCCATCCCTATAAAAATGTCGAGTTTGAAATCGATAGCATAAGACGCATCGCAAATGGGTGTCGCGTTTTCTTTTTCAACACGAAAGGGCGCAGATCTTCCGTACCGCTCCAGTGGACGGACATCGGGCCGAAGGACCCATTCGTAGTTCTTTCTGCCGGGCGCTCATTTTTCCGGGTCGAAGACCTTCTTGGATTGGTCCGTCTTCTTGAGGAAATCAATAGTGCAAGACGCAAATGAACAAGCATGGGGCAGAGACAATTGCGTAAAGGAGATTACGCCGCAAATGATAAATAATATTTGCCGCAAAATAATTGATTTGGCTGCAATCTGGTAGAAAAAATCTTTATATACAGTTGTATTTGTAGAATATATGAGATATTTCTCTTGACATGTTAAAAATCAGGCGTCATAAATATATTATCATTTTTAGCCTTGCGGCATAATTAGCCAAAGGAGACGAGCCGATGGCACGACCGAAAAAGCCCGTTGATGAGAACACTGAAAGCTTGAAAAAGTACGGTGCGCTTAATCCTCATCCACAGAAGGTTGTTGAAAAAGCGTTTTCGGATTCAGCGATCGAATTTTTCGATCCCCGTGATCTGGTTCAGGTCAAGTACGAGATGCTACGTTCCGTCGAAAAGGAAGGTCGTTCGGTAAAACATGCATCCGAAGTTTTCGGGTTCTCGCGGCCGGCCTTTTATCAGGCACAATCGCAGTTTAAACAGGAGGGCGTGACTGGTCTTTCCAAAAAGCGGCCAGGGCCAAAAGCCGCCCATAAGTTGACTGACGATATACGGTCTTTCATTGAAGAAAGAGTCATAGAAGGCAAACCGCTTCGTGCCAGAAAACTTGCGCCGTTGATAAAGGAAAAATTTGGAAAAGATGTTCACCCGAGAACGATCGAGCGGGCAGTGGCACCAATTAAAAAAAAGGGGAAATGAAGGTGCGAAAATACCTGATGGGCATTGAATCAGTCGACAGCACCCTGCTGCAGTATGAATCACTGCGTTCGCAGGTTCTAAACCACCAGAGGGATTTTTCTGAAAGAGGTTTGGGACTGACACTGTTCATACGCCGTGGGATGCTCGCTTGGTTTGAGGTCTGCCACAGATGCACACCGGCAGATTCCAATCAGCAAGAGCGGACTGAAACCCCGGTCTTTGCATATGGTTTAAAATCGGAAATGATAAAAGTCATGGCGAACATTACCCTCTTCAATCTGGAGGAAGCGCTATCATGAATATGCCACAACAGGCCAACCAGAAAGTGACCGCAAGTCATCTGAAAAGACAGGCTTTCTGCTATGTCAGGCAATCGACGCTCAAACAGGTTTTTCAGAATACCGAAAGCACCAAACGCCAATATGCCCTTCGAGAACGGGCGGTCGCTTTGGGGTGGCCGGTAGTTCAAATCGTGACGATCGACTCTGATTTGGGTGAAACGGCGGCATCTGTGGTTGACAGAAAAGGTTTCCAAAAACTGATGACAGAAGTCAGCCTGGGGCGTGTGGGTCTTGTGATGGGCCTGGAGGTCTCACGCCTGGCACGCAACAATATGGACTGGGCCCGGCTGCTGGAAATATGCGCCCTTACTGACACGCTGATTCTTGACGAGGAGGGCATTTACGATCCGACCGATTTTAACGATCGCTTGCTGCTCAACATGAAAGGCACTTTTTCAGAAGTGGAACTTCACGTGTTGAGGTCCCGGCTCAGAGGGGGTATTTTAAGCAAGGCTCGACGGGGTGAACTGAAGACCCGGTTGCCAACGGGGTTTGTCTACGATCACAATGATAAAATTGTTATCGATCCGGACAAGCAAGTTCAACAGAGCATCCGCTTGTTTTTCGATATTTTTCAACGGACCGGTGCCGCATTTGCAACCGTAAAAGCCTTTGCCAAAGATGATGTAAAATTTCCCTGCCGACTTCATTTGGGCCCTGACAAAGGCAAGATAAAATGGCAGCGTTTGACAAGCGGGCGGGCACTGTCGATTTTAAAAAACCCCAGATATCCTGGCGCATACTATTACGGCCGTCAGCGGTCCAGGAAAAACGTCGACGGGTCCACAACTTATTTCCAGGTTCCCACTGATGAATGGCTTGTGTTGATAAAGGATGTGCATCCGGGATATATCACTTGGGAGCAGTATGAAGAGAACTTGCGCCGGCTGCGGCAAAACGCGGTCGCCTATAACGTTGTGGACCGAAAAACCCCGCCTCGTGAAGGACCGTGTCTCTTGCAGGGATTGGCAATTTGTGGCAAGTGCGGTCAGCGGATGACCATCCGATACAAGTACCAGAAAAAGGGCAGAGTCGATCCGGTCTATTTATGCCAGCGCCACCGGATAGAAAGATGGGAAAACAGTTGTCAATATATACCCGGTGCCAGTATTGATGAGGCCATCAGCAAACTGTTGCTCGAGTCGGTCACGCCGCTGGCACTGGAAATGGCATTGCAAGTCCAGAAAGAGCTGGAGAACCGTTTTAACGAGGCTGACAAACTGCGCAAGCAACAGGTGGAACGGGCCGAATATGAAGCGAATATCGCACGACGCAGGTTTATGCAGGTCGATCCGGACAACCGATTGGTGGCCGATACGCTTGAAGCAGAGTGGAATGAAAAACTCAGGCAGTTGCAGGATGTCAGTGACTACTATGAAAATCATCGTCAAAAGGAATCTGAGAAATTGAAAAAGGCGCAGCAGAAAGAAGTACTTAAGCTTGCTAGAGATTTTCCAAAACTGTGGAGAAATCCGAGAACGCCCGTTCGTGAGAAAAAAAGAATGATCCGATTTTTGATCGAGGATGTGACGATGATAAGAGGAGAAGAAGATATTACGCTACATGTTCGGTTTAAAGGTGGTGCAAAAAAAACCTTGAAAATTCCACCTCCGTTGAAAAGCTGGGAATATAATGTGACGGATCCAAAAATCGTTCAGGTCGTCGATGAATTGCTCGCCGATCATACGAACTCTGAAATAGCGGAAATCCTCAATAAACGTGGCTATAAATCGGGTCAGGGACACCGCATCGATAGCAGAACCGTTATAGGAATTACCCACGGCTACAAACTCAAGACCCGCTATGCTAGATTACGCGCCAAAGGCTGGCTAAGAGCCGAAGAAGTCGCAGATCTTCTGGGTGTATGCGTAGGGAGCGTTCGCAGATGGGGGAGAGAAGGTAACATTACGATTTGTCCCTATAATGATCGAAATGGGTGCCTTTACGAACATCCCGGTATCAATTCGCCTTTGATGAAAAATAGGGCATAAGCATTCGTATACATAAGGTTTTAGTGGAACATCGTCACGAAAATAATCATGAGGTGCAATATGAAAACTAGCTCACGACGATGATTTATACTCACTGCGTGCCAAGCAAAACCGTGAAAGAGGCAAAAAGTCCGCTGGACTTTTGAAATTTTTCACATAATAAATCTTAAAAGCAAGGTGCGATTTTTGCACTATGGCTAATACCCCTTTTCGGGTGTTAACGGGACGGATTCCGTCCCTTCAATAACTTGTTATGAATTTATACAACTCATTAGATCTGGTGCGAACAAGGTAGAAAATATTGAAATTGATTATGGCTTATAACCAGTCGTTTCAACATCGCTCCACTTCGTTCCGCTGGACGCGCGTGATCGCGCGCCGGTGAACTTACCGTTGGCTTGTTGGTCAAGGAAGGAAAAGATATGAGTTATTTTGCCAAATTCGAAATGATTGATGGACATCTTTTTAGGTTCAATACCCTTTAATGAATTCAATTCACTGCTGCAAAATGATTGGTATCTTCAGCTAATTGCCAAAATATAAAGATATTCTATAAAAAAGGACGAAAAACGGGGGAAATAAGAACAGACTTCTGATTTCGGTTCATAGACCCAAAATATGGCGCGGGACATTTTTTTCATGCTCAGATACCCTCTTGATGGGGTCATCCGATGACCATTTAATCCGACAATTGAGATGAGGGTAGAGCCATGATGAAAAGCGTCGTAGAAGCCTTTTCCAAAATTGGAAATGATTTTGTGTTTGCGCCTTTTGAGCCAATCATTCAGCCAATCATTGATGAGGTTCTCAAAGAATATCAAAAAGATAAATACAGGAAAGGTACGATTTTGACCCCGTGCATTTTGGTTTGGCTGTGTTTTGCGTTGGCTTTACGTCGGGATTCAAATTATAGCAAAACTCTGAACTGGTTGTTTTCTGGATTTCGTTGGAAGTCTTTGAACTTTAAAAAAAATTGTTAGTGATGGTGCGATCACTCATGCTCGATCAAAAATGGGGGTTGATGTTTTTCGTACAATTTTTCAAAGATTTTCTTCAATTTTCAAAGATGTCACTCCCGATTTCTACGGACTGATAACCGTCATGTTTGATGGCACATCTATGACGATGCCAGATACGGAAAGCAATCGGCAAAAATTTGGAAAACACAAATCGGGAAGAGGCTATGGCGCATTCCCTCAAATCAGAGCCGTTGCGCTAATGGCTCTATGTGCTCGTCGCATTATCGATATCGCATATGCGCCCTATAAAGGCAAAAAGACCGGCGAAAGAACACTAATGTTTGAAATCTTAAAAAGATGTTCGAAAAACAAATGTTTATTCCTTTTCGATGCAGGATTTTACTCATTTTATTTGGCCAACTATATGTACGAAAATGGGGCTCAATATATCTTGAAAGTTGCAACATCCGTCAAATTAAAAGCAATTTCCGGATCTCAAATGGCTGATGGCAGTTATCTGAGCGAAATTATAGGAAAAGTTGTTGTATCGGTCAATCCGTATAGCGGCCGCAAAAGTTGGAAAAAAGTAAAAATAATTGTTCGTGTAATTCATTTTCGAATCCCAGGCTTCCGACCTGTCCGTTTAATTACAACTCTGTTGGACCCGGCTATCACTGCACAAGAGATTATCGCCCATTACCACAAACGTTGGGATATAGAAATTGCCTTCGACGAAATAAAGACGCATCAATGCGCCACCCTTAAGGGACAGATGCCGACTATTTTTCGAAGTAAACGTAGTGATTTAGTAGAACAGGAGTTGTATTGCATCCTGACCGCATACAATCTGATTCGATCTTTGATAAAAGAATCAACAGATATGGAAGGCGGTGATCCGTTGTTGATCAGTTTCCTGGAAACTGTTGATATAATAATTGAATGCGCGGCGCTCATGAGTATATCAGCAGAGAAGAGAAAAAAAAGGGAGCGGCTCTTTTTACTTAAAATGATCGCAAATTCAAAAATTGATAGACCGCGGAGACCGAGACGTAATCCAAGAGCTGTAAAAGTAAAAATGTCAAATTTCAAACGAAAGCGAAGTACCGACAAATCAGAATGTACGAATTTCATGCAGGATATTGAAATCCTATATCAGGAAGCAGCATGAATGCGATTCATTCACGGGTATTGTTTTTAGGTTCGACACAAGAATTTATGTTGGTGAACATGACATAGAGGCCAGTGGTGAGTGTATAGGCGCTATTATCGGTAAGAACCCTGGTTCTGCAAAACCAAATAAACTTGGAGAGTTAGATCTGCTTGATTTAAATGGAGATAAAATGCTCCCTTTCATAAAAAATCGTTTTACTGCAGCCTATCAGCATATTGGGAAAACTCCGCGCCAAAATGCATTCATTAGAGTGTGGAATCTTGTTTTCAGGTTTGCTCAGCCACTTTTTCTGACTGGCAGCCTTGCTTGCTTTCCTGCATGCGGTCCTTGAGCAATATCTTTGCCGGTTTTGATTTCGAGAGTCTGGGACAAATAACCGCCTGCAATGACGACATTTCTTTTTCTCTATGCTTTTCATCAGAAGCCTGCCTCCAATCGAGACCGACTATTAATGAGCAACCCATTTAGGGGAAGAATATATTTTGTTTAAGGGAAGAAAACTGAAGAAAATGATTCAAAAATGATTGGGTATGGAAGAAAAGCCAAAGAAAAAAATCCAACATCTTCGTGCCGGTTACACACAAACAAATTCAAGACGGCGCTGACAAATATAGGAAAGAGATCTTTTATTCACCTTCCGAGAACCGCATTTACGTAGGAGAATTACCCGCCGGGATAGTTGGTGAGTTCGGTCCCGGGATACGATCACTGGTTTGCACGCTGAAATATGTAGCAAACATGTCTCAGCCAAAAATTCGGGAGTTGCTTGAAAACTGCGGCATAAACATTTCACAATCGACTATTTCACGAATCCTTACCAATGATGAAACCGGGTTCAACCAGGAGAAAAAAGACATCTTTCGCGCTGCACTGGAGCATACGCCTTATCACCAAATCGACGATACCACGGTAAGGGTTAATGGCAAAAACCACTATTCACAGATTTTCTGTAATCCATATTATACAGCCTTTTTCACGGTTCCGCGCAAAGATCGTCTTACGATACTTGATTTGTTGCTGTGTGGCAGGGAAAGAACATACCGTTTTGATCAGAAGGCATTTTGTCTAATGGGGGATTTCAAGGTTTCAAAGAAAGTAACCAATCAGCTTCGGGATTTGACCGAAGACAAAGAAATCTCTGAAACGGAAATGCAACTGTTGCTGGAAAAGGTCTTTAAAAAAGGAAAAGGAAAAAACACAAAGGCCAGAATCATGGAAGCCTCTGCCATAGCCGCCTATGATCGCCAAACAGATGTTCCGATTGTAGATATTTTGCTAGCCGATGATGCGCCTCAATTTAAGAAGATTGTTGAGGAGCTGGCCCTTTGCTGGATTCATGAGGGTCGTCACTACAATCGTTTGGATCCGGTCGTACCATGCAGTGTTGATGCTCTCAAGGATTTCAAGACACGTTTCTGGGATTTCTATGGTGATCTTCTGAAATACAAACAGAATCCAAGTCCTGAAACAGCAGCAAAGTTATCCATCGAATTCGACGAGCTATTCTCCACCAAAACGATTTATGACGCTCTAAATGATCGTATAGAAAAAACCAGGAACAAAAAGGACGAACTCTTGTTGGTCCTGAAATACCCCTGGTTGCCACTGCATAACAATGATTCAGAGTTGGGGGCAAGAGTTGAAAAACGTAGGCAGGATGTCAGCCTACATACAATATCCGAGGCAGGAACAACAGCGAAAGATGCCTTTCTCACCATTGTCCAACCCTGATGGCCACCCAAAATCCCCCACTTGTGGCCACCTCAAAATCCCCCACCCAGCCAGTCTGATTTTCCAGTAGAGATTGCTGAAAAAGGCGACAGAACGTAACTACTCCCATTTGTGAAATCCACGAATGGGGGAAGGAAGGATGAACGTTTTGAAACCTAATTTGAAAGCAACCGTCATAACGTTACTGAAAAAGGGAATCAGTCAACGAGAGATCAAACGAAAGACCGGGATTGATCGTAAGACTATTCGAAGATACGAGGTTTTGTATCATTTGAATGAGGGTGATGAAAATGATCAGTCAAAATCCCCCACCCGTGAAGGGGTGGCCACCGGCTCTTCGGTTCTCCCCGTTCAAAATGCCCCACCCCGGCCACCGGCTTTGGAGAACCCTCCTAAGAATGGTTCGACCTGTGAACCGCATCGTAAGTGGATCGAAGAACAGCTGAGGCTTGGGCGAAACGCCATGGCCATCTACCAGGACCTGGTGGAACTGTTCGCATTCACCCATCAGTACAACAGCGTAAAGCGGTTCGTTGGGAAGCTCAAAGAGAAGGCCCCCCGTCAGTTTGACCGGCTTGAATTTCTTCCCGGAGAAGAGGCCCAGGTTGACTATGGAACAGGAGCGCCGACGCTGCACGACAGCGGTACGCATCAACGGCCCCGCTTGTTTGTCATGGTGCTGAAATATTCCGGGCGGGCCTTCCGGAAAGTGGTGTGGAAATCGAGCAAAGAAATATGGTGTCGGCTGCATGAGGAAGCATTCCGGTATTTTGGCGGATGCCCGGAATATGTAGCCCTGGATAACCTTAAGGAAGGCGTGATCAAACCGGATATTTACGATCCCGAGCTTAATACTTTGTATGCCGCGATGTTGTCTCATTACGACGTAGCGGCAGACCCGGCAAGAGTAAAGGATCCGAACCGAAAAGGGACTGTGGAAAATGGGGTCAAGTACACACAGAATACCGCCCTGAAAGGCCGGAAATTCGATTGTATCGAGGCTCAAAATGATTGGCTCATGCATTGGGAAAAACGCTGGGCGGCGCCTCGCATTCATGGCCGGGCCAAAAGACAGGTTGAAGAAATGTTCCAGGAGGAAAAACCCTGCCTTCTGCCGTTACCCCTTTCTCCGTTTGTGTATTTTCGACAGGAAACCCGAACGGTTTACGATGACGGTACCATACAGTTGGACAATTGTTACTACGCAGCCAATCCGGCGCCTCTTTACAGTCAGGTGGTGGTAAGGGTCTATGACAAAGAGATCGAAATCCTGGACCCGCGACGGATGGAAGTGATCCGCCGCCATCCAAAGGGTCGTATGCCGGGATCCCTTTTGATGGAACCGCGGGACCGAATTTTTAATCCTTCTCGGCAAACGGACAACTTATTGGCCCGGGCCGAAGCCATTGGGCCCCATACCTTCTCATTGTGTGAAACGTGGTTCAAAGAGGAAGGCCGAACCGGTCAGCGACGAATGTACGGTCTGGTAAACCTGGTCCGGCACTACCCGGCAAAATATGTGGAAAAAGCCGCCGAACTGGCAAAGGCGAACGGATTGAAAAGCTCCAAGGCCTTGCGGCATATGGTGGAGCGAATGGCAGACGATGAAAGAAAGACAGAACAAATCACCCAGGACCATCCCCTGATTCGGCCGGGAGAAGACTATGGGGTTTTTTGGAACCAACATGCTGCTGGAGGATCATCTCGACCGATTGTTACCGAATCTCGCGCACAACTGTCTCGGGTGTGGGAACACGCCAGCTGGCTGGAGGTGATAAGGGTTTTTGACCTGGAAGTGGACAATAAAAGGAGCCGCCGGGACGATGAAATATGGATCAAATCACCCTTTACCCACGAAGAGAAGGCATCCATGCATGTCAGTTTGTCGGAGAACATTTTCAAGGACTTCAGCAGCGGCAAAGGAGGTGGCATCATGCAGTTCTGTGGGGAAATGCTATACCAAAAAGGCCGGGAAATGACCATGTCCGAGGTGGCCCGGTGGATGGTTAAAGAAGGGATTGCAACGGCAAATCATCCGAATTTGGTCGTGCGGAAAGAGCAAACAGAAAAAACAGGTGCGAATCCAGCCATTAAAATCGATTTGCGTCGCTATTTGCGAACCGATCATCCGGAGTTATGCAAGCGGGGCATATCGGCCACCACCTGCCGCTATCTGGGGTGCGGGTTTCTCCCCCGGCGGTCATGGGCAAAAACAGGCTCACCGCTTAACTCGCGACTGGTGTTTCAGGTTCGCGGTGTAAGACAAAATGGCCAGGGCCTTCAACCGGTGATTCTCACCCATACGGGACGGGCGCTGAGTATGGAACAAGAAGAGCTCAATGGAAAATACTGGAGCTATCCGTTTAAGAAAGCCTGGGAGATCTACAACCAGGATAACATCCTGCTGGATGAAGCGGCATTGGCTCAAACAAATATGTGTGGCTTGATCCTGGCAGAAGGTTTTTTTGATGTGGCAAAGCTTGTGGAGGCCGATTGCCGCAATGCCGTGGCGCTAATGGGAAGTACCATTTCCGTAGAGCAGATCGAGCGGTTGGTATGGATCCGTTCCCGGGTTCGGTTTCCTCGCATCCTGTTGTTTCTGGACCGTGATCCGGCGGGACAAACTGGGGCTTTGCAGGTACGGGAAAGGCTCTCCCATCACGGCTTTTCCGTCACTGTATTTGACTGGGAACAGTTGGTGTCTTTCAATGGTGAGAAACCCCAACCCATTCCGAAATCCATAAAGGATCCGGCGGACATGTCGGTGGAACAGCTTCAAATACTACGCAGGCACGGGATACTTTGAAAACAGGATGAAAAAAGGAGAAAACATGAACATGTCACTGGCTGAAATGGAAACGCATCTCAACACCCTCCGGCTCCATGGTATGATTGCCACCCTGGAGACCCGAATCGTCCAGGCCAATCAGGGCGCTTCTTTTACTGAGGTCTTTGCCTGCCTGATCCAGGACGAACTGGATTACCGAAAAAGTCGCCTTACACAAACGCGCCTCAAGGCATCCGGTCTCACGGAGCAACCCACCCTGACGGAGTTCGATTGGGGCTTCAATCAGAAACTGCCCAAGATGGACATCTATGAACTGGTGACGGGAAAGTTTATCCGGGATGGACATGATGCGCTTTTAATCGGGTCTCCAGGGACAGGGAAAAGTATGATCGCCAAAACTGTTGCCAACGCCGCCATCCTCGCGGGATACAAAGTGGTGTACCGGGAAGCCCACACCTTTTTCGAGGATCTCTTCGAAGCCACTCAACTTAAACGGAGGAAAAAGACCAGCAAACTTTTTTCCGAAACCGATCTGCTGATCATCGATGACTTGTTTTTGCGAAAGAAAATGCCGGAACAAGCTGCTGATGATTTGCTTGAAATCATTCTCAATCGGTATTCCGCAAGAAAAAGTACGCTCCTCACATCAAATCGACTCGTTGAAGACTGGGGTAAGCTGCTCAGGGACAATACAGCATCTTCGGCCATACTCGACCGCCTTCTTCATCACGGGCATCCCCTGAAGTTCGAGGGAAAAAGCTACCGCCTCAAAGAGGCAGCATCGAGATTGTTGCAAAGTAAAGAAAAAAAGCAGGATGAAAAAGGAAAGAATATGGACCTTTCTAAAGAAGATTTGTAAACTCAAACCGTCATGTCGCCGGGGGATTTTGACCCGGCCACAGGTGGGGGATTTTCAAGTGGCCATCCAGGCAGCAATCATATTGCTCTCGGCCGTATGATGTTGTAGGGTTATGCCGCTGGTTGTTACTGCCCTTCAAGGTTGCATCCTAATTTTTCGAATCCTGTGGGGGGGTTGAATAGGATACCTCAAAACGATATTAGCAGCAATCAAAAGCAGTCATTTAGTTTTGTATGGAGAAGTGAAATGGCAAATCAATCGATAGTCAGTGAATTCTGGGAGTTTTTGAAATATCGGAAACGTTACTGGTTGCTACCAATTGTACTGGTTCTTTTCCTTTTTGGTGCTTTGATTGTCTTTACTGAAAGTAGTGCCGTGGCGCCTTTTATTTATGCCTTGTTCTGATCAAAACTGGTCTCTTCAGTAGATGTCAGAAACGATCGGTCTTGGGAGTTTGAATCAATCTAAACATTCCCTGCAAACCCTCCAAATTGATGATAACAAAACTTTGTTGTGGAGGATAGTTAATAGGCAGGGGTTGAAGAGGGCTCAGTATCTTCTGTCATGACTGATAATCGATTCAGCAGACATCCGTTCATCACGTTTTTGGGGATGACAGTTTTTCTGGTTTTGTTTGCTGAAATTATTCTGCGAATTGTAGACCCCAATATACTTCAATTTGCATACAATTTCAGACAGACCTACCGTTATCATGATCGTTGGTATACGGATTTTGAGCCCAATTCATCAACCCGAATCGCACTTAAAGATTCCAGCGGCAGTTATTTTTTTAATTTTCTTGTCACCATCAATGAATATGGTTTCAGGGATCACGACAGAAAACTGGATTCGTTTCTTGCTCCTGATAAGGACGCAACAATCATTCACGCTGTCGGAGACTCTTTTACCATGGGGTGGGGTGTCGGAAACGAGAGTTCATACCCAGCCATACTCAATTTCAATCTTCCTGAAAAATACCGCGTTCTAAATCTTGGACTTAACGGTTTTGGGACCATTGGGGCTACGGAAAAATCAACGCTTGTTTCTCAGAAATTCATGCCAGATGTCGTGGTGTATTTGGCGACGGAGAACGATTATTCAGATGATGAAATGGCCGTGGCTCATTCCGAGCGACCTTTATGGGTACACGAAGGCTATAGAATTTTAAACTGGCTGAGACAGCATTTCTATGTGGTAAGCGTCCCATTCGCGCTGTACTGGTGGACCTACTATCGGAGTAGCATCGCAACGGAGGCAAAGGATTTTGAGAAAAAAAAGCAGCTCAACAGATTCGTTTCAGAGGATTTCAAAGTGCATCGCAAAGCCGTCTCACGATCTAATCCAACTATGGGGAAACACTCAAAGTCGGCACTTTTACACTATAGAGATTTTCTCAAAGAAAACGGCGTTCATTTTATTATAGTGCTGCATGGGAGTGGAAAAGTGGCAAGAGATTTGTTCGCCTTCTCCCAGGAACACCAAATTGAGGCTTTGCGGATTGAGATACCGGAAAGTTTCAGACTCAAAAAAGAGGGGCATTTCAACATTCTGGGCAATTATAAACTGGCTGAACTTATTCGCTATGCTTTGATTGAAAAAAAATGGATTGACAAAATTGACTAACCTATCATTAAGCGACTGGCACCATAAATACTTAAGAATTCCAGAACTAATGTGGGCTATACCCGCAACCCAATAGCTGAAAAGAGCCCTTCACAAAAAACCGCCGAAACCTGCATTATAAAAAGGTTTTCAGGCCTATCGAAAACTTTTCTTGTTTTTTGTGACAGGGTTTTGGCCAATAAGGCACTAATTTTATCAATAGGCCATTCTCGAAAAAGCTATTTGATATTTGTCTGCCTCTGGATACATCAATTTGGCAAAAAGTTTGTAGCAAGACAACGTGACTCATTTATGACACAGACTGCTTTACACATCCAATAAATTCAATCCGCGATTTTGGTCGAAAAGGATATCTTAAAGGTCTTTTTGTTGTCAAAGGTTTGTGATATCCGCATCGGTAGGATGGCGGACTGAGGATTGAGAGGGTATGAAACCGGCCGTTTTTGGATGACATCAGATTACAGATTTTTCCAACTAATCTTGAGCATTGGAGGCTGGCTATATTCTCAATATATTGCAGCCAACGCAAGACTTGAGATACGGAATAAATCTCAACGTTCGCTCAAACCTTTGATTTGATGATATCACAGGTTTTTTGAGCTTTCCGATATTTTGGGTTTTGGTATGAGAACTGAGTTGAGGTGAGGCTGGAATATTTTTGAATCCGAGGCAATACTTTTTCCAAAGAAGTAAGGGATATCTCAGCTTTTGGTGGTACTGATTATTTTGGGTATCGGTTTGGTATGTGAAAAAGCTCATGATCTGACATGCGAGCCACTCTAAACACCCAGCATGATCAAAGAATGCTTTTGCTTGGTTCAGCACTAGACGCTACATCTTGTGGTCACATCAATGACGAAAAGCCGTCAAATGATAAGGGCGGTTGACTGCACTTCCTAACCGCCCAAAGGGTTTTTCGGCTGCCGAATGTGACAAAGTAAATGAGAAACGGGATGCAGCCCTTTCAAGGTAGCATTCTCAAGTACTTCTCTTGGCGAGGATCTTCGCTGTTGAGACGTGTGGAGTGTTCTTGCAACTTTTCCGTTTCGGTTGCGGTTTTTTCGGTCCTCGGGGATGTTTTTGAAAAGCTGAAAGTCTTATATTCCCCGCAAGTTCTTGCAATATTTTTAAAAGCTGAGTTGCTGACATATGGCGAAACACAACCCAGTGGGCATCATCGATTGCGATCATCATTCCAGGAAATATGGCCGATATTTCGTTGGCGACATAATAGCCGGATATTTGTTTCTCAATGACATCGATTCCATGCACACTGCCAATGGCAGACTTCATCACAGACACGGTAATGTAGCAAACAAGTGCTACGCAAAAAGCAAACAGCGCAGCACGCGGGTAGCCCAAAGTATTTATTTCTGAATTGTAGTGCTCTGCAAGATATTGAAAAGCGGTTTCGATGGTCCAGCGATCCCGGTATAATTCGGCAATTTTTTTAGCGCTTGCTGTGCTCTTTGACAAATTGGAAATGATGTAAATATCTGTGTCGCCATTACGGGTTTTTTTGTTGAGGGCTACACGAATGCGCCTGAATATGTGCTCCTGACCAGACTCATCCATAACGGATATCAACTGCTCATACACTTTTCCGGTTTCAACCTTCCCAATATACTTCTGTTTTTCGAGATTTTTGGAAGGATAATTTTTATGTTCCCGGATGACAAAAAATGCTTTCCGGGAATCTATTCCACACGTGAATTCAACAGTGCAGAAATTGCGGTCAGCAATCCAAACATCATCCAATTTTATGGTCAATAAGACCTCGTTTAATAAAGACCGCTCTTGAGCATGGCCATCTTCACATGGAAATACTTCAACTGGCAGACGCAACACAGGATCATAAACGACCAGAGATTTTCCGGGCAGAGGTCCCGCTGCAATGGATCTCAGTTCTTTTATGCGGTGCTCTGTTTTTTCGATGCAATTGCCGTCAAGAAGCCGTATCCGCAACCCCGGCAACGGGGAAGGGGCTGTTCCGCCAAGCCCTTTAATAAGCGGCTCCACCTGTTCGGCCGCATAGCGCACCAAATTTGCAGATATCTTGGGTTCCATGCCGTTGATCTTATTGTAAACCGAGGTAATTGAAACGCTGATCTCCTCTTTCTTATCTTGATAGGCTGCATGAACAGAACGATGACTGCCACGGACAACTTGGCTCACGATTTCAAACACCGTTGAAAATAGAAGATCCCTGGTGTATTGTTGATCGGCAGTTGTATCAAACCATTTGTTCAACTGCTTTGGGTCCAGCACCCGTTCCATTATGCCACGGGCCATCACGGTAATTGGGCTTTTTTTAACAAACTGATCGAATACAGAGTTAAGCATGACATGACCTCCAAATACATTTTTTCTCTCATAGTGTATTTGGAGAAGACTCCAATGTCCAGCTCAAAGTTGATCTATTCTCATGTTGATCTGCAAGCAGCAAGTGTCACCTTGAAAGGGCTGGAAACGGGATGTTATAGTACATGGTGTAGGGAGTTTTTTTGCTCGTAAAAAACCTTTGTGGCTTTTTATTAAGGAGGAAAAAACATGGGGTTTATTCATGGTAGAGCTTTGAAAACTGGGGGATTATTCTTGTTTCTGTTTGTTGTGCTTTTTTTGTTGACGCTTAACCAGGCACAAGCTTATCCAGCGCCGAAATTCCAAGCAGCGTACATCTTTTCTTGGCATACCGCTGAGCGTACATCTTTTCTTGGCATACCGCTGATGGATCAACAAGAACTCTTTTCCTATCAATTAATAAGCGGACCGTCCCCAGAAGATGTGGTATCGTTTACAGCTGCCGGTCCTTCCGGAATATTTTCCTTGGAGCCCAGTCGTTCATACAAACAATATGGTCTCCAATACCAGTTTCTTGAAAATAGTCTCATCAATAATGGGAGCTGCACCTTTTCGATCACAGACGCCCAAGCCCGTTTTCGCCATATTCCGTTCCCAAAAAAGCGAGTTCTTATCATCTCATCGGGAGGAGGAGAGCCACATGAAAAAGCAAGTGATAGAGCAAATCATCATTGTACAGGCAGTTTTCGTTCTGGGGCTGGCGACTGTTGGTTTGGCGGCCATCGAGTACAAGGAAACCCTGACGCGGATTGTTCATGAAAGAGATTTGGGTGGAGCGGCGGATTCCCGCGTCATTACGGATTTCGCGGCCTCGGCGGACGGTTCCAAGGTGGCGTTGAAATCCACGGCGAGTGATCCCGACAACTACGGTCTTTTCCTCCTGAACGGCGACGGTACCGCACTGCATGACATCGCCACCGGCCTGCTGGCGGATGTGGACTTGCCGACGCTGGGTCATCTGCAGTTCAATTATGACGGATCCAAGTTGTTCTTCAGTTTCACCAAGGATCACCTGAGCAGTTTCTATTACTATCAGAGCGACATATGTGTGCCGCTCCTGGACGGAGTGTCCGGAGCCAACAGCGCGAGGCCATACGTTATAGAAAGAGATGGGACCAGGATTTGGTACCAGCACGATGCCGGGGCCGACCCCGTGACTCAGCTTCCTCGAAGGGGCATTTTCTTCTCCTCGGTTATTGTTCAACCGGAGAAAATTATGATTCTCAACACTTCGGACCTTCCTTGCGCCACGGTCTGCAGCCCCTGGTCCAGCTATCTTAACCTGCTTGATGTGTCGGGTGACGGGGGCACCGTAGTGTACAGGTGGGACCGGCACAGTACGACGGGCGTCGACCAGGCAATGTGGACCTTTACAGACGGCGGAACGCCCGTCATGAAGCCCGTGGAAGAACATGACTTGGTTTGGGGAAGCCCTGCGCAATATAGAGGTAGACTGGTGGATGACGAAGGAAACATGGCCCTCTACGAGTACCATGACACAGGACAGAACTTCAGACTTTGTACGGTGGACTATTCCGCTCCCGACCCCGATCCGGTCGTCATAGCCGAGACCAGCAATCCCAACGGCTTTCTGCATGAGACTCTGTCCCCGGATGGCGCCTACGCGCGTTTCTTGAACCCGGCCTATTTCAGAAACACGCGCATCCATCTTCCCACGGGCGCTATGCGCGATACCCTCTCCACTCACATATACGAAACCAACTCAGGGAGATTCACCGGTCTGACATCGGATAATCTGTACTACTTTATGCTCACCAGCCCGGGCAATGAGGACATGATTCATCGGGTGGATATGAATCCGGTGGACTTCGCGAACGCGCCGAATATCGTTGACATTGGGTTCAGCTCGCCCAGCTTGCTCCATGACGGAAAGACGAGGGTAAGCGTCTATGCCCATGTGACCGACGTCCAGGGATTGCCGAACATCGAATGGGTGAAAATGCATACGCTGGTGGACGGAGTGGAGAACCGAGCCTGGAAGCTGATCAATCCGGAATGGTCCGAGACGTCTCCCCTTTTCTATGACTACCCGCTCTACGATGACGGAACTCACGGCGATTTGCACGCGGGCGACGGCGTTTACACCAACAATACCCTGCGAACCCGATCCGACAGCGGCTTCTATCAATACTACCGTCTCCCCCATGATGTGGGGATTCGAATCGTGGCCAAGGACAATGATGACAACTACTGCGTTGCGGATACGCTCCTCAAAATCATAGATGACGATGTTGCCTTCGTCAACCGGAATGATACCACCTGCGGCGGCAAAAGCCCATGCTACGCCTCAATCCAGGCTGCAATCAATGAGGCAGATACAGGGGCTGCTATAAGGATAGCCCAGGGAACTTACTCAGAGTCGATTACCCTTAGCACATCAATATCGCTAACACTTCAGGGTGGATGGAATTCCACATTCACCTCTCAAGCATCCAATACAACGTTCATTAAGGCACCTAAAGCGCCGCAAGGGTCACTCACTCTACAAATGCTAACGGTAAAACCTTGATAAATTCAGCTCTAAACAGTCAAATCATGGGTAGGAGCACCGGATTGACTGGCTGCTGGCGGGATCGGCCTGCTGACAGCATTTTGTGATATTTTCAAGGATTCATTTGCCAGTTTTCACTCTTACACTGACCTAAAATTCAGCCTTTGTGGCCGAATCCTTGCTAAACTCCTGATGCTACAATACCGATATTTATCCCTGAATCCACTTCCCACCTAAAATATTTGCTGTACAAAGCAATCTCGGGAATAAAATAGTTCCTGATTCTTGTTAATTTGACTTCGTAAAAATAATTGTCGCCGTCAGTCCTTTTCCAACCTTTTTTCCTGACAGCGCGCATGAGACTCCATTGCCTTTTGGCGCATACGGTGACGCTCCTCCAGTTGAAAGATGACCTCCTCTTCAGTGACATCACGGCGAGGAAGAAAATGGGTAAGCAATTTTTCAATATCCGCGCAGGATAGAAGTGGGTAAGTCTCCTCATGAGAAATTCTTTCAGAAAGCATAAACAACATAGCCATCATCACAAGGGCCATGTGATGGTGCCAAGCTTGCTATTTTCTGACTTGGTAATCGGCCATTCCACACTCGCTTTTGGCATCCTCAAATGTGCGCTCAATCCAAAACCTTTGGCGTTGCATCCATCCCAATCGTTTCAGCGTGGTGCCTTGTGTCACATTGCTCAGAGAAATCTTCACGTCCGAATTGTCATCCAAGGACTTGGTTACAATCAACGTCCAAAATTTGACATTATCCGATTCGCCATCCCACACATAAACCTTCACACGGCAAGCCCGAACCATGAGTATTCCGCGTGTAGTCTTTCGCAGGACCACCTTCTTCCAGCGCTGACGAGGGAGAGACTTCACGAGTTGCCCAACCTCAATCCCCTCTTGACCACTCTGGTATTTTTTAGCTGGCCGGCCAGATGGCGTTTTTGGCAAGTAGGGTTCCGGATTTTTCAGATACACTCTAAAATCGGAATGAAGATCCACGCAAAACGTTTCACCCATCGCATCAAGAGCAAAACAAAACCCGGGGCCTTTACCATATCCTGCATCGGCTCCTACCCAGTCATAGCGAAGATCGTTCTCCCGTGCATGTTGAACAATTTCCTCAGCAAGTTCAATCTTCGTTCGAAAAGTTTGTTCTTCTTCCGGTATGCCCGCACGTTCACACCGTTCCGGATCATCCGTCCATTTCTGGGGCAAATAGAGCCGAACATCAACAGGCGCCACGTAGGCGCCATTGGACAGTGCACCAAAGACGGCCACTTGACCATTGTCCACCTTGCCGAAGCGACCCAACCACTGACGAGAAACTCCGACCGATTCTTTCCCCTGCTTCGCAAACCCGCTTTCATCTATAAGCAGGCAAGCATTGGGGCCGCCCAAAAATTTATCCACATCCTGGGCTACATGATCGATAACCTCTCTATGATTCCATTTGGAATGGGTCAGAAATTGTTGAAGGTTCCGCGACTTGGAGTCCGGCACAACTTCGGCCATCCGGTCCATGTTCTTACTCTGACCGGCTTGCATCAGACCGCAAGCGTACTGCCGGGCCTTATCCGAAACATCATGACGGTAGGATTGAAAGTGTCCCGCGTAGCTGTCCACGAATGTAAAAAAGCGACTCCCCACGTCCCCCAAGGGGGACGGGTGGGGGGTTGCATAAGATTCGCTCCTTTGCTCAGTAGAATGTTTCCGTTGGTGTTAGCATAATGATATGTTGCTACCATTTTTCGGCCAGGAAGTCAAAGGTTATCTTTACGAAGTCAAGATATGCTATTGCTGTTATGAGGGCGACGGGAGAACAAATAGGTTTTGTACCTCGACAAGTTGCTTTCCGGCATCCAGGAATGAATGATCTGGCTCCGCATATGGACCAGGGCGGCAAAGTCGGGGCAAAGATTGTTTCTCTCAGTGGCGGTGAATGTGAGATAGAAATTGAAATAATTGGTAGTGATCGCGGGAAGCCTTATCAGTTGAAGGAGGCAGAGGCAAGAGACCTGAGAGACAAAGCAAAAGCTCTCGAAAAAAGCGATCGAAAGGAAGCAATCCGGTTATACAGAGCATCCCTTGTCAAAATGTTAGAAGTCGATAGCTTGATCAGAGAGACGCATTTCTTCAAGAACCAGATAGCAGAGCTTGGGTACAATCTCGGCACCTGGAGAAGGTCGTCTTTGCCCATTGAAAAAATAACCGCCTTGCTGGAGAAAGAAAAGCTTTATGCAGAGTGTTTGGCGGAAATAGAGAATTATGAAGATATCAGAGATTGGAAGGGTTTAAGCCAAACTGATATGCGTGCCATCGCCAAAAGGAAAAATAGGGTCAAGACCAAGATTTCTGGCACCGGTTTGTAGGTTGAACAAGGGAAGATACAAGTTCATAAACGACGGAGGGAGGTGTCTACGTGAAACGCGATATGGATCTAATCCCAATACCCTTTAATGAATTCAATTCACTGCTGCAAAATGATTGGTATCTTCAGCTAATTGCCAAAATATAAAGATATTCTATAAAAAAGGACGAAAAACGGGGGAAATAAGAACAGACTTCTGATTTCGGTTCATAGACCCAAAATATGGCGCGGGACATTTTTTTCATGCTCAGATACCCTCTTGATGGGGTCATCCGATGACCATTTAATCCGACAATTGAGATGAGGGTAGAGCCATGATGAAAAGCGTCGTAGAAGCCTTTTCCAAAATTGGAAATGATTTTGTGTTTGCGCCTTTTGAGCCAATCATTCAGCCAATCATTGATGAGGTTCTCAAAGAATATCAAAAAGATAAATACAGGAAAGGTACGATTTTGACCCCGTGCATTTTGGTTTGGCTGTGTTTTGCGTTGGCTTTACGTCGGGATTCAAATTATAGCAAAACTCTGAACTGGTTGTTTTCTGGATTTCGTTGGAAGTCTTTGAACTTTAAAAAAAATTGTTAGTGATGGTGCGATCACTCATGCTCGATCAAAAATGGGGGTTGATGTTTTTCGTACAATTTTTCAAAGATTTTCTTCAATTTTCAAAGATGTCACTCCCGATTTCTACGGACTGATAACCGTCATGTTTGATGGCACATCTATGACGATGCCAGATACGGAAAGCAATCGGCAAAAATTTGGAAAACACAAATCGGGAAGAGGCTATGGCGCATTCCCTCAAATCAGAGCCGTTGCGCTAATGGCTCTATGTGCTCGTCGCATTATCGATATCGCATATGCGCCCTATAAAGGCAAAAAGACCGGCGAAAGAACACTAATGTTTGAAATCTTAAAAAGATGTTCGAAAAACAAATGTTTATTCCTTTTCGATGCAGGATTTTACTCATTTTATTTGGCCAACTATATGTACGAAAATGGGGCTCAATATATCTTGAAAGTTGCAACATCCGTCAAATTAAAAGCAATTTCCGGATCTCAAATGGCTGATGGCAGTTATCTGAGCGAAATTATAGGAAAAGTTGTTGTATCGGTCAATCCGTATAGCGGCCGCAAAAGTTGGAAAAAAGTAAAAATAATTGTTCGTGTAATTCATTTTCGAATCCCAGGCTTCCGACCTGTCCGTTTAATTACAACTCTGTTGGACCCGGCTATCACTGCACAAGAGATTATCGCCCATTACCACAAACGTTGGGATATAGAAATTGCCTTCGACGAAATAAAGACGCATCAATGCGCCACCCTTAAGGGACAGATGCCGACTATTTTTCGAAGTAAACGTAGTGATTTAGTAGAACAGGAGTTGTATTGCATCCTGACCGCATACAATCTGATTCGATCTTTGATAAAAGAATCAACAGATATGGAAGGCGGTGATCCATTGTTGATCAGTTTCCTGGAAACTGTTGATATAATAATTGAATGCGCGGCGCTCATGAGTATATCAGCAGAGAAGAGAAAAAAAAGGGAGCGGCTCTTTTTACTTAAAATGATCGCAAATTCAAAAATTGATAGACCGCGGAGACCGAGACGTAATCCAAGAGCTGTAAAAGTAAAAATGTCAAATTTCAAACGAAAGCGAAGTACCGACAAATCAGAATGTACGAATTTCATGCAGGATATTGAAATCCTATATCAGGAAGCAGCATGAATGCGATTCATTCACGGGTATTGGATCTAATCCGGGAAATACTTCGTGCGGTGGAAGCATGCGAAGACTCTTATGGTATCAACTCTCCCCCAATTGAGGGGTATAGTGAAGCACAAATAGCCTACCACGTGAAGCTTCTTATTGACGGTGGCCTTATCGAAGCAAAGGATGTGTCCAGCGGATTTCAGCAGGAAGAGGAATACATAGGAATTAACCTTACATGGAATGGGCAGGAATTTCTCAATGTTGCACGGGATGATTCCCTCTGGAAAAAGGCAAAAGAAGCCGTAATCGATTCAGGTGTTGGTTTCACGGTTCAATCCCTGCTTACTTGGCTGAAGGCACAAGTATTGATGTGATGGGTAGGAAGAGTATTTGCAGTTCTCCTTTTTCGTTTTAGAAAGAAATCGCATAACCATGCAAATGCAGCCGATGGCAATGCCACGGCTGATTTGCCCGTTCGGCTACTATTGATTACAAAGTCTGCTGTCAATTCTCATACTTTTTAAATAGACATCACATGAACCCACGTTTTCCGATAATATTTTCCCTGTTTTTCCTGTTCCCCTCCGTTTCCGCCTTGTCCGGAGAATATGACGGGTCGGCGCCGCTGCTGTGTACAGTCAATAGAATTTCAGAAGTCAACCCACTGAAAATTATCGATAATATTGATCCGGACACCATCGGATTGCCCGGCAAATTCATTATCGATTTCAAGAATAAAATCATTCGTCCCACAAAAGACAACGTTGTCAGGCGTATGATCCCAATCGAGCGCATGGAGCATGTGGAAAACAAGTTGATTCTCCAGGGAGCGGAAGAAGGAATCAAGAACGACGGCTTCGGTTGGAGCATGTCAATTTCGAAGGAACCAGGGGAAATTGTCCTTACCGCGTCCGGCGAGAGGATTGCGTACGTTGTGTTTGGTGTTTGCGTTTCGGCGGGGGAGTACGGGAAATGAGAATGAAAATCCGGCATCATGCGAAAAGCGCCTGCGAAATGCAATTGAATTCCGTGAATTGTGGGGACGGCATCCGCAATTATCGAGGCCGGTTGGGTTAGCCTGGTCTGACCCGGCAGCCGACCCAAAGCTTGAAACCGTTCTGTCGAGAGCCTACACAAGTGAAACTCCCGATGCGGCAAAAGAGCTCCTCGAAACCATTACGGGAAAGGCATGTGTTTGATGAGAGCGGCTAAAAAAGTGACCTTCCTGCGGGAAAGCGTGCTGATACTGATAATGTTCACCATGTCCGTCTATTTGTATTACGTGGTGGCGGGATGGGGCATTTCGGCGTACCTTGCCGAAGGGATCATCAAGGATTATTTGACGGGGCCGGCGGTTCATTGGGAGGCCCTGATTCTCAGTTTGAGCTTCGGGCTGCTCCTTGCCGTTGTGAATGCCTGGTGTGATGTCCCCCGCGTGAGAAGGCTTCCCTTCGGGTGTATCATTTTACTGAAGAGTTTTCTCTACCTGGCGAGTCTGGCCGTTGCGGTGGCTTGCGTCCAGCTGGTATTTCGCCTGTTCCTCTTCTCCCCCGCTGAAATCGCTGCCCTCATGGGGACGATGACGGCCCCGTTCCTCGTTTCAGTGGCCATTTGGTTCACCGCCTGTATTCTGGGGATCAATTTCGTCATGGAAGTGAGAAGAAAGGTGGGGCCCGGAAATCTCTCTTCATTGTACACCGGCCGCTATCGGCGCCCGCGTATGGAGGACCGAATCTTTCTTTTTTTGGACCTCAAGGCATCCACCACCATCGCCGAACGACTCGGCCCGGAAAAATACAGCCGTTTACTACGCCAGTGCTTTTCTGATTTGAACGATATCGTCATAATCCACAGGGCTCAGATCTATCAGTTCGTGGGGGACGAAGTGATACTCATGTGGTCGAACCGGGATCGCCATTTCCCGGTAAACTCCTTGAGGGTGTTCTTCGATTTTGATGAAAAGATAAACGAAAGAAAGGCGTTGTACGAGAAGGAATTCGGGGTGGTGCCCGTATTCCGAGGCGGTATCGACGTGGGTGCCGTGACGGCCACGGAGGTGGGTGACTTAAAACGGGAAATCGCCTATCACGGTGATCCTCTCAACACTGCGGCCCGCCTACTGGAACTTTCAAAAAAATACGAACAGCGGATTGTTATTTCAGGGAAGTTCGAGTCTGAAATTTCTCCCTCGCGGGAATTCATTGTGGAGCATCAGGGTGAGGTGAGACTCAGGGGTAAAACCGAAAAGGTGGCCATATTCACCGTAACGTATGAAAGGCCGTAACACAATCGAGAGATGGAAAGATGTTTGTTTTGGAAGAAGGGAATTAAATAAAGGGGCACGAGTTTGGCGTGCCCCTTATTTCCAAAACCATATTTTGTGCGATCCGGTCCAACCGGCCCGCAAATCGTGAGAGACTATTTGTTCGATGCTGCCGCCGGCGAAGGTGAACCGGAAGATAGCGCCTTGGTCAACACAAAAGCTGCCTGAAGGGCTTCCGTGGGGGGGGCAAAGAGGAATGTGGAGATACAAAGGGCTTGTCTTTGCTACACTTATCCATTCATAAATCCATTAATTGTTTCCGTTAGTTCGGCATCAATTGTCCCACAATTCTTTACATATCCGGCGATTATTGCCCGGTCCCCGAAAAGGTTCAAATTTAAACCCTTTGTTTCGAATTTATTGTTGAAATGGTCGCTCAAGCGATAAAGAACACGTTTTCCGTCCAGCATTCTGTTGAGCCTCTCCCACCGCTTTTCGGGATCTTCGTTTTCTTCGGCAAATGCCGTGATTTTGGACTTGTGGTTGCCCATCTCTCCTTCTGATATAGACAGATGCTCCTGGATCACATTTGTCAATGCTTGGCCAGTCTTGCCGCGTCCAAATTGTTCACTGGGGGATGTTTTGGCCTTCGATATTGCTAATGTGCTAATGCAAGAAAGGTTAATAAAATCACGTTCATGATTTAGTAAATCGGCGGCATCTAAATTCGGCTCATTCGGAGAGCAGAGCTTGTCTTTAAGCCATTGGCGTATTGCGCTCGGGCGCAAAAGATAGTTTTCAAGCTCCCATCTCCTTAGGACGTGAACGGATTCGCCGAAAGGACGACTTTTCGCAAATAATTCGTCATCAGACTCCCACCAAAGGGTATCCCGAAAATTTTCATCTTGGAGCAATGCATCACGGTCTACGATTCCAAATGCAGGCCGGCCATCCCTTTCGAACTTTTTTACCCTTTTGATTACTTTCAGGCAACCACCGCTCCCACCTCCCACATCCGAGACACTTTCAAAACTCAGGGAATCCTTTTGATTGAAAAACCATTTGTCTCGAATGATGGCCAGATCGTCTTCCGATTCCAAAAATACCTTAATACCGCCTTCGTAAATGCTTCCGACATCGAATTCAACTGAGAGATCCTTGAAACTTGGCATTATTATTTCCTTGTCAAGAGGTTTTTTATTGCATACCGATTTCAATCAAATCGCCACCTTTAATAATGCCTTCCTCCTTGATTTCCAGACTGCTTGCGAAAGTGTGCAATAACTCGCTTGAGTGGGTGGCGGCAATAACAGTGATGCCGTCATTCTCTGCAACAAGTTCCTTTAAGGCCTTAAAAAGTGCGTGCTGCCAACGGACATGAAGATGAGACTCCAGTTCATCGATCAACACAATTGTGTTGCGGGTCATATGAGCACCGATCCTTAAGAATAAATAAAAGAGGCTTTTTTCTCCACTGCTCAGACGATCCAGGCGGTGGCTTTGTTCTCCGCATTGGATAATCGCCTCAGGCGGATCACGTCGAACATCTTTCAGAAACTTTTCTTTACCCCGGAATACGCGTTTATTGATTAGATCACGGGCTTTTTCAAAACGACCGTCGCTGAGCCATTTCAGCCAGACCAGGAGATTGTCCAATGATCCAAGCCACTCCTGGTCGTGAGGGGAGAAACGGTGTACGGGCCGGTACCCCCAGTGTTTGGGTTGACTGATGCTTCGGTGCTCCAGACTGCCGTTAGCCGGTCGATTTAACTGAATAGCCGGAATATCCCGGTAAGCGGAAAAATATAGAAGCGTGGGCAGAGGCTCCGCACTTTCTCCAAAGTTGTCAGGAACTCGTCTGAGGTTGAAACGGATGGTGGCTAGCAGGTCATCCGCCAATTCGGAATTAGCTCTGCCCTTATCGATGTGCCCCGGCACTCGACTTCGAAAGCTCACGCGATGCCAGCTTTCGGCACCATACTCATTAAGGCTCTCATCATCCCAAATCTTCAGGGACATTTCTTCCCCGACGGCGCCAGCAATAATGGAAAGAACAATCGTTTGGTCTCGCCCTTCCCAATATACTCTTAGAAAGAGATCGAATTGGGCTCTCCCAAGACCAAAATCCAGATCTTCCTGGCCATATTCAACAGGTACTTCTCTTTGGAGCAATCCTATGAGGGAGGCCATTGTTTCCAGGATGGTCGTCTTGCCGAAGCCGTTTTTGGACACCAGTAAAAAAATATTGCAAGGGCGTAATTCTTTGTCGGTAAAGTCGATTTCGTACGGCTGTTCCTGAAAGGGGCCGATACGTTCAAGGGTCAGGCGGAGCGGTCTGAAGTCGTATACCATCATTTTCTCGTTCATCGTCAACCTCCTTGCCTGATTTTCTGAATTACAAAGCTGAGGTCATCCGTTGTGATCTTTGCGCCATGCACCCTGATCGGTTCACCATGGGGAGGGACTTTGGCCAACATATCCCCTTTGCCGAGCAGGGCTTCAGCACCGACCTCGTCCAGAATGATTTTTGATTCCGTGGATTTTTGTACCTTAAGGGCGATACGGCTGGGAATATTGCTTCTGAGAAGCCCTGTAAGGGTACTGGCATCGGGTCGTTGGGTTGCAAGCACCAAATGAATGCCGCTAGCCCGGGCCTTTTGTGCCAGACGTACCAACGGGGTTTCAATTTCGCGTGATTGCATCAGCAAGTCAGCCAATTCCTCTACAACAACGACAATAAAAGGTAATTCCAGTTTCTGCTTTTCAAGAGCTTCGGTCAAACTGGTTACGCCCACACGCTGCAACTCCGCATGACGAATTTCCATTTCTTGGACCAGCTTTTCAAGCAACATCAAGGCCCTATCAGGCAGATTGATGACTTCTCCGGCATAGAGATTCGGCAACTTTTCGTAACGGGCGAATTCAACCTTTTTGGGATCGATCAAAGCCATTTGCAGCTTCCGGTTCGACATTGAGGCAAGCAATGAGATTATAATGCTATGCAAGCAGACACTTTTGCCACTTCCCGTCGTTCCTGCCACAAGAAGGTGCGGTGCTTCTGCGAGATCGAAGTGAAAATCGTGTCCCAATACATCTTGTCCCAGCCATACCGGCAGAAAATGATTCCGGCTCTCTTCACTTTCAAGCCATTTCCAAAGGAATGCACTGGTCACCGGTTTCCAGCTTTCCGGTGGCCTGGGCAAATCCACCGCAACTACCTTAGGTTCATCAGTTGTCTGCAATATGATGCCTCTATCGCCCATCCCCAGTATCATGGCCAGTTTCTCAATACCACGCTTCAGCCGATCATATTGATGGACATCAGGAAGAAACAAGAGACAGCGGCTCAAGCGGGCGCCTTCAATCCTTTCACGTAGTTCGGCGGTCACTCCGATTTCACGGAGCCCCGCCAGCAACTGGTCTTTATCCACCGGGTGCTCGGAATTTGTTTGGTCAATGATACCTGCCATAAGTTCTTGCTGAAGATAGCTGACAAAATCGTGGTTACGGCTCCAACTGGTGCGGATTTCCTTCAATCCACGCCTGACGTGACGCTGGAGATATTTTCGATATCCCTTTTCGTCCTCGAACAGATCCATTCCGTGATACACTGAAAGAAGCGCTCGGATGGGGTCATCGTAGTCTTTCTCGGTTCCCCTTCCGGTTACTTGTTCCAGACTGTACTCCGAGCCTTTTTGCCCAATTCGGTCAAATTCTTCCGCCGGCGGGGCGGGTATCTGAAGAGATCTAGCCAAGGCCAGTCGAAGCACCCGTTTCTTGGGAGCTTTCGAGGTTTTGAGTCCGTGAGGCAGGACCTCATTGTTGATAAGCAGTTCCTCGGAGGCATCGGTATAGATATCAGCCATGTATCACCTCCCGGATTTCCGTTTGTTCACCTGTGGGATTATGAAGTTCGAATGCCTTATAGACATGGGGTAGGAGGAGTTTCTGTTTTGCCTCATCCAGTTCCGAGTCAGTGGGCAGAACAATTACCTGATCACCGGCCTCCGGGTAATAACGGGTCAGGAGGTTGTGCTGATGACGCAAATCGATACGGGCGAGTGGGGTATCAATAACAACCGGAAGTTGTCGGCCGGAGACCTCCTTGAGTGCCCACAGGAGCGAAGTGGCCGCCAGCTGTTTCATGCCTGCCGAGATGCTTCCCATGCCGATGGGTTCATCCGTTTGATTGTAATAGGTTATGACGAAATCCTCATTTATCCCGACCCGGCTGATGAGTTGGGTGGAATCCAGAAGGGTGTGAAGATGAAGGTTGAGAGAGTTCTCCAACTCCTTCCTCGCCTGTTGTTTTAGGGTTCCCTTGAATTCTTCCAGCATCCCTTTCATTCGATCGGCCAGGTTGAACTTCTTTCGATTCGCAGTGGCCACCTTTACAGCCTCTACCTGGCCTTTCACTTTTTCCTCTTGTTTGCTGTGTTCACTCTCTTTTTGACGCACCTCAGACTTTAGCGCGCGGAGGCGATCGTTCAGTTCCAGCAACTGTTCTTCTGTCCCAGCCTTTTCAGCTTTCTTTTCCTCGTACTCCAGACGTTGTTCGTCTGCAAGACTATTGGCGTTATCAAGTTTTTCATCAATAGATTCAAACTGTTGTTTCAATTCCCTGGCTTGGCTGATAAGCCTTAATAGTTCATCGGTTGCACCTTGTTCAGGACGATAGGGCACCAACTGTTCCATGAGCCGTTGTGCCCGGTCCGCGCCTAGTTGAAAGGTGTCGTTGCTTTCTACGGGCCCCTCGAACACCTCTATCTGTTTTCTCAGACGTTGTTGGTAAAAACGGATTTGGGTGTCGGTCAGGCGGGGGGTTGAATAGGGTGGCTGCTCCAGCAGAACGGGAAGCTGTACTTTCAGGGCTTTCAGTAGAGAAGATTGGCTTTGGCGATCCTGGGCCAGCACCTGTTTCAAGGTTCCCAATGCCTTCTGCGTTAGGGTTGGCGTAATCATGAGGAAACCGTCCTCCCCGAAAATCTCCGATATCCTGCTCAGACATTTCGCTTGGCGTTCTTTTATCAATCTGATTTCGGCGGTCAACCTTGCTCGATTTTCAATACCGCCCTGATCAGCGAGAAGATCCAGATATTTTCCAATTTTTTTCAAATGTTCTTCCACATCGCGTCGCTCTTCCTCAGTGTCGGCAATTTCTTGCTTAAAACCGAGTATTTCGGATGATAGCTGTTTGGATCGTCCCATCTCTTTTTCAAGTTCGGCTTTGGCCTGCTCGTCCATGCTACGCATCTTAAGGTCCCGCCTAATTTCCCCCAATACCCGTACTACGTTTTCAACGGGCCGGATATTGAGAAGCTGTTCCATCTTGGCAATGGTTTGGTTCGTATTCGCCTCGGCCAAGTGCTGCACTTCTTCTCCGTCAAAGAAAAAAAACGGAAGATAATCAGTAGGCAAAACGCGGTTTAGATATTCCTTGGCTTGCTCCTGGAAAAGATGTCCCTCTATGGGGTCGGAGACCTCAATTTTTTCTGTAAACCCCTTGTCGGAAATCTCATGCCAACCACGCGTTGCGGTTACCTCGCCTTCTTCGGATTGCCAACAAATGTGCACTGAGCAGTCACAGATATTCTCTTGTCGGGCCTGATGGTTGAGAATGCCCCACCATCTATTACCATACCCGAGAATGTATTGCTTGGCATTAAGGCCTCCGGGTACTCTTCGAAGCAGATCTTCCGTAACCCCGCCGAACAATAATTTTACGCTGTTAAGAAAGTTTGTTTTTCCCAGGCCGTTACGGCCCTGGATGATGACAATGTTTTTCCCCCCTTCTTTTGGCGGGGTAAGCTCAAAATGACATAGCCCATAATAGGAAAAAAGATTGGTGATTGTAATCGATCTAAAATACACTTATTTCCCTTCCTGAATGACCATATCGATGATTTTTTCCAACTCATTTTTTAAGCGTGGCTTTGCTCCCCATGCCTTAAGATTGGGGTATTCACGCATCAGAAAAACCAATTGGGGTACCAGCGACTGGGGGATCCGATATTTCGGGGCCAGTTCGTTGAGTGTCTTCTCGAGAAAATCGTGGTCCATTCTTTTCCTTTTGCTCAGGCGGCTATTGTCTGTTTTCGCATGGGAAGGCGGTTGTAGCGAGCCGCCAAACGGAGGGCCGAGCGCATAACGTCGAATTCCTTTGTCCAGGTTTGCTGAACATGAATTAATTCGTTGTCGCTGATCAATTCAATACCAATCTCTTTTTCGGTTTCAAGTAATTTCTGTAATATTTCTATTCTGCTTGCCGAATTAAATGGTCCCAGGCCTTCCTCTCCGGTTCTTCTAATTTGACAACGCCGACTTCCATCTTCACGGATGTCTTTTAACCAGTTCCTGAACCGATTTAACGGCAACATCCACGCTTCACCATTTTCGATGAAACTTTCCATTGACTTGTCGCTTTTTACCACCGTGCAAGTCCAGCAACCGAAGCGGCTACCCCCGCATGAGGGTGTATTCAAGTCCATCACTACCGGGCATTCGCCACTATTGGCTTGTCTGTAAAGGGCCATCATTTCATCATGGGTGCCTCCCCACGGAGGTGGATTGTTGTGGAAGAGGTACTCCCAGACCTGATCGACATCCCAATCGGCAAGAGGAGTGAGCACAAGGGCGTTGGGGATTTGGTGGTGTGGATTGAGCCCTCGAGAATTGCACTCACGAGCCTTCATTCCTTTGCCACGCTGCCGGCTTTCATCTATTCGAGTGCCCAGCAAAAGGATAACGCTACCGGAAATCTTGGCTATTTTTCCAATAACCTCTTGGCTCGGCTTAATTTTCATTTTTGTAGTACACCAGCGGAACCATCTGGTTGGTGGTGGATACCCCTTGCCAATAAGGTTCCCCCAAAAGCTATTTTCCGTTGTGGGCTTCACGAGATGGGTGAGTATTTCGATTTTGCGGCATTGCGCGTCTTTTTCCAAGCGATCGAGGCTGGCGTGCAGGTACCTTGCGATATTGGGGGGCTCAACACCGGTATCGGAAGAAATTACGTGAACCGGTTTTAATTTTCCGGCTGGCAGGTCACACAGCATTTCGTAGACCATTTGCAGCACCAGAGTGGAATCCTTTCCACCGGAGTATGCAATGACCCATGGCCTTTTATCAGCAATGAAATTTTTCAGAAGAATTTCACGGCTATTTTGCACATGCAACGGAACATTCTGTTCCAATAGAGTCGCAGATAGATTTGAAAAGGATTCGTCAATCATTAGAAATATATCTTTCAAATTGTGCGATGGTCGCTCCATACGATTAGGTTCGAGATTGGAATGTGGCTGCCATTCCGATCGGAACTAACTGGATTTCCATAGCAAAATACGTAACCTCTGTCCGAATGCGTTCATTGTTGGAATCTACCCAAATTCAAGAGAATTAATGACGCCGATTCATCGCCTAAGCTCGAATTTTTCCGTTTCATGAGTAGTCGCTTGCTGTTCCTTTCCAAGAGATTTTCTCTCAAACAAGAGAGACTATACATCTTTTCAGACGTCTGTTCAACAGTAAGGATTTTCTTCGGGAGAGCATTTCTCTGCCAGGAAAAGGCCACGGTTTTTTCGATTATTTCCGATTGACAATGGAAGGTTACAGTAGAGAGTTAAAACAGTACGAAAGAATAAGACGAATAATATTGGAGAGAGAGGGAAAGTCAAGAAGAATTCAGTAGGAAATATGGGAGGGGTGATGTTGATGAGAGAACATTAGAGTGTTAAAGAGTTGATTTTCGGGAACGAGAGAGCGAAAAAGGGGGCACAAACAGGCATGACCTCCTTTTTCCAAAAGTGCATTGTAAGTAGACCGGTCCAACCGGCCCGCAAATCGTGAGAGACTATTTGTTCGATGCTGCCGCCAGCGAAGGTGATCCGGAAGATAACGCCTTGGTCAACACAAAGGCTGCCTGAAGTGCTTCCGTGGGGCAGAGGGGAAAACATTCCTTGCAGTTCCAGCACTCTTTGGCGGCGATTTCCGGAATGAAACTGATCTCTTTCCGGGTTCCCCGGTCCACAAACCCGACGGCGTACTTTTGTTTGACCTCGGCGCAGTACCGGACACAGAGACCGCAGTGAATACAGAAGGACGCTTCTTTTTCAAATCGGTTTTTGTCGGCCCCGTACTCCTTGGCCAGATCCTGCAACTCAAAGGCATCGGGCGCATGGGCCAACTGCAGCTCCAGAATGGTTTTCCGGATGCGATCGATTTTGTCCGATCGGGTTGTGACCGAAATGCCTTTTTCCACGGGGTAGACGCAGGAGACCACGA
The DNA here is from genome assembly GCA_963663335.2 of Desulfatiglandales bacterium. GTDB lineage: Bacteria > Desulfobacterota > DSM-4660 > Desulfatiglandales > Desulfatiglandaceae > NaphS2. The sequence continues at coordinate 491,392 of CAXXLN010000004.1, forward strand.
GGCTTGTGCGACCGCGCTTCTCTACTTCCACGATGCAGAGCCGGCACCCTCCGTAGGGCTCCAGCTTTTCATGATGGCAGATGGTGGGGATGTAAATGCCCGCACCCCGGGCTGCCTCAAGCAACGTCATCCCTTCCCGTGCGCTCACTTCTTTTCCGTCAATCTGTAAAAGGATCTCGCTCATTTTTTCTTTCTCTTTCTGATGATTCGTTCTTCTTCAGGGATAGGATCCGGTACGGGTTCGCCGGAAATCTTCTGTACGGCGCCGAAGCGGGGCGGGCAGACCTCAAAGCACGTCCCGCACTTTGTGCATTTGTCCTGGTCGATCATATGAATCTTGTTCTTGCCGCCGTCAATGGCATCCGCCGGACACTTCCGTCCGCAGATCATACAGGCCTTGCACTTTTCCGGGTCAATATGGTAGGCGATCAGCTCTTTGCAGGAGAGCGCCGGGCACTTCTTTTCTTTGATATGTGCCTCATACTCATTTCTGAAGTAGCGCAATGTGCTCAAAAACGGGTTTGGAGCACTTTTACCCAAGGCGCAGAGAGCAGCCCCTTTGGCGGTTTCAGCCAAGTCCTGCAGAGTTGTGATGTCTTCCTCTTTTCCTTTCCCTTCCGTAATACGGGTCAGGATCTTGAGCATTTGCCGTAAGCCTTCGCGGCAGGGGACGCATTTGCCGCAGGATTCGTCGGTGAGAAAAGCGATGAAGTACCGGGCCACGTCGACCATGCAGGTATCTTCATCCATGACGATCATGCCGCCTGAACCCATCATGGAACCGGCTTTGCTGAGTTCATCAAATCCCACTTCCAGATCCAACAGTTCCTCGGGAATGCACCCGCCGGACGGCCCGCCGGTCTGAACAGCCTTAAATGCCTTACCGCCGGGAATGCCGCCGCCGATCTTGTAGATAATGTCTCTCAGGGTCATTCCCATGGGAACTTCAACCAGACCCGTGTTAACGATCTTGCCCACCAGGGAGAAAATCTTGGTCCCTTTGCTCCCTTCCGTTCCATATTGGGTGAACCAGTCGGCGCCCTTGTTGATGATCAACGGCACATTGGCCCACGTCTCCACATTGTTCAAAACACTCGGTCTTTCGTAGAGGCCCTTGATGTTGCTTCGGATGTACTTGGGCCTCGGCTCTCCCACCCGGCCTTCCAATGCCGTCATCAGAGCGGTGGATTCACCGCAGACGAAAGCGCCGGCACCCTTGTGCACCATAACCGTAAAATCAAAGCCCGAGCCGAGAATGTTTTTCCCTAAGAATCCGTATTCCTCAGCTTTTTGAATGGCCAGGTTGATGTTTTCCACCGCCAGGGGGTATTCCTGTCGAACGTAAATGAATCCTTCGTGGGCACCGATGGCAAAGGCGCCCAAGGTGAGCCCTTCCAGGACCGCGTGAGGATTCCCTTCGAGGAGGCTTCTGTCCATATAGGCCCCCGGGTCTCCTTCGTCGGCGTTGACGATCACATACTTTATTTTTTCAGGATCATTGCGGGATCCTTCCCACTTTCTTCCGGCCGGAAAGCCGCCGCCGCCCCTTCCTCTCAGGTTGGCTTTATTGACTTCCTCCAGCACCCCTTCGGGGCTCATGTCATAGAGCGCTTTTTTCAAAGCGGCATAACCGCCGATGGCCAGATAATCATCGATGCTTTTGGGGTCAATGCTGCCGTTACTGCCGAATACGAGCCGCTTCTGGTGTTTGTAGAAAGGAATTTCGGATTCCTTAACGATATGTTCTTTTGTTTCAGGGTCGGTATACAGCAACCGGTCTATGACCTTTTTCCCCTGTATGGTCTCGGAGACGATCTCGGGTGCATCCTCGGGCTGTATTTGGAAATAGGATATTTCCTCGGGGTGAATAACGGACATGGGACCCCGTTCGCAGTAGCCGTGACACCCGGTCTTCTTGATTTCAACCTGGTCGGCTAAACCTTTGTTTTCCAGCTCCGCTTCAAGACTTGCGGCCACCTCTCCGCTGCCGGTTGCGAGACAGGCAGAACCACAACAGAGGGTGATACGAGGCTTATCCGGGTCCTTTTTGGCCAGAATATCTTTTCTGAGAGCGTCCAGCTCATCTGGTGAATTTATCCGCGACATATTTTTGACCTATTCATAGTTTTTCAGCACTTCTGCAGTTTCACCCGGCGTCATTTTGCCATGGGTTTTTCCATCAATTTCCATTACGGGCCCAAGCGCACAACAGCCGAGACAGTTCACGACCTCCAGACTGAACTTCAAATCCAGGTCCGTTTCCCCCGGTTTAATGCCGGTCTTATCCTGTACGGTGTCGAGAATACGACTGGCTCCGCGCACATGACAGGCGGTTCCCACACAAATGTGAATGCCGTGACGCCCTTTTGGAACCAGACTGAAGGCTTTATAAAAGGTCGCAATATGGAGTATGCGGGCCAGGGGAACGTCCAATCGTTCACTGATTCTATCCAGTGCCGTCTTGGGAAGCCAATTGTTTTCGCTCTGAATTTCAAGCATCACTTGAATCAGCGAACTGGGTTCAGCCTGATGTTTATCAATAATCTGATCGATTCTATCGTTATCCATAGACCCTTGTCCTAATCCTCATAATTTCTTTCTTTATGGCACGGTGTGTCGTGCTATCAAACGAGCGCATAGCTTTTGGCGTTTTCATCATACCTGATCAGGCCCTGACGTGATGAGCTGTTGATGTATTTCGCCACTTCAGACGGGTTCAGACCTAACGCCTTGGCCATTTCGCCCGTGGAAAGGGGCTTCTTCTGCAGGAGGCTCATGATCTGGCTCACTGCCAGTTGATCACCGATCAGTTCATCGAAAAGTCTGTCAAATTTTTCGCTTGTGAAAAATTCATGATAGGCAGCTTTGCTTTTTAAGGGGATTCTAAGGCGCTCCCGTTCCACCAGTTTGATGTAGGGGACCAGTTTTCTGGCGGCATTAATTCTAAAATTCAATTCTTCCAGGTCGAGGCCTTCTCCTTTGCCAAGGGGGCCCAACTTCTTCACCTGACGGATGAAATCATTGGAAACATCGGCCAGGAGGTTGCCGTCGGCGCCGGACATAAATTCAATCCTCAGCCTTTCCGGGTTCAGGCCGACCCGCTCCATGATTTTCCGGCACAGGTATACATTGGCCAAGGCATCATAATTGCCATGGGTGATATAATTGCATTCATCGAGCTTGCAGCCGCCCACAAACACGCCGTCCTGGCCGTTTGAGAAGGCTCTGAGGAGGAACTCCAGGTCCACCCTGCCGGAACACATGACACGAATAAGCCTTATTTCATTTGCATATTGAAGTCTGGAAACTCCAGCCAGGTCAGCAGCACCGTACGCTCACCAATGGCATACAAAACCTAAGATTCTTGGTGTAAATTCAAAATTCGCACTCATCCCTTCCCACCTCCTTCGCAGGTCATTGGGGCTTTGGCTTTATTCAATCGGTTATCAGACATCTCCAACCGCCATATCCATTTGTTCCAGAATCTCTTCTTTAGTGATCGCCGCATCAATCTGACCGAAAAGCGCCTCGTCGGTAAAATGCTTCAGAACAATGGCATTGGTCGGGCATTTTGCGTTACAGAGACCGTCCCCTTTGCACAGCACCGGGTTGACCCAGGCTTTTCTGCCCTGATCGGTCTCGCGGAACTCGATGGCCCCATAAGTGCAAGCGGTAATGCAGGCCCCGCAGGATACGCAATCATTGTCATTGACCTCGCATATAGACCCTGAAGCGATGACGGTATCCTTGGACAGAAGGGTCAGAACTCTTCCGGCAGCACCATAGGCCTGATTAATACTTTCCCGGATATGTTTCGGGTAATGGGCCGTTCCGCATAGATAAACGCCGTCCGCAGCGAACTCGACCGGTTTTAATTTAACGTGGGCTTCCTTAAAGAAATCGTCCGGGCTCAAGGTGACTTTGAACTGTCCGGCGATTTCCAAGGTGGAGGCGGAAGGAATCACGGCGGCTGCCAGAGAGAGGATATCGGCATCGATGGCAATCTTCTGGCCCAGAACGGGATCGGTCACGGCAACCTGGATCACCGGGCGGCCTTCAGCGGTGGTCGCTGTTACCTCAGGGGCCTCTTCCGGCACGTAGCGAATGAACTTAACGTCCTTTTCTGATGCTTCCCGGTAAAAATCCTCACTGGTGCCGTAGGTTCTCATATCCCTGAAGAGGATATAGATATCCATCTCGGGGTTAACTCTTTTCAAGCTCAGAGCGTTCTTGGCGGCATGGGTACAACAGACCCGGCTGCAGTAGTTTCGGTCCTCGTTCCTGCAGCCGACGCATTGAATCATCACCAGGCTCTGGGCATTAATGACGTTTTCGTCTCCCTTGGCGATGGCCTCTCCCACCTCAACGTGGGTCAAGACCTTGTCGTCTTCACCGTAAAGGTATTCGGTGGGGGTATAGACATCCGCGCCGATGGCAATTACGGACGCGCCATGTTTAATTTCCCGGGTCATGCCCTCGGATTCCACCGTGGTGATGAAATTGCCCACATACCCGGCAACATTTTTGATGGTGGCGCCGTGGGATACATGGATTAACGGGTTTTCATATACCGCATGGATCAGGTCCTTCAGGTGTGCCTGAACGTCCATCCCTTCAAGGGTGGTGTGGAGCCGTCTGGCCATTCCACCGAGTTGGGTATCTTTTTCAATCAGGTAAACATCATGCTTCTGGTTCGCGATGGAAAGCGCACAGGTCATGCCGGCGATACCGCCGCCCACCACCAGGGCCGCTTTGTCTACGGGGAGATCAAATTCCTGCAAGGGTTCCAGGCAGCGGGCCCGTGCCACGGACATGCGGACGATATCCTGCGCCTTCTGGGTGGCCTCTTCCTTCTGCTTGGAATGGACCCAGGAACAATGTTCCCTGATATTGGCCATATCGCAGTAATATTGATTCAGTCCCGCCTCCCGAAGGGTATCCCGGAACAACGGTTCCAGGGTTCTGGGGGAGCAGGCCGCAATGACCACGCGGTTGAGCCCTTTTTCCTTTGCCAGGTCCGTAATTTCCTTGGCGGAGTTGGTCGCACATGAAAAGAGCTGTTCCTGAGCGTAAGCAACATTGGGCAGGGTTTTGGCGTATTCAACGGTAGACGGAACATTGACCACGCTGCTGATATTGGCACCGCAGTGGCACACGAAGACGCCGATTTTCGGTTCCTCCTGAGAGACATCCCGTTCCGGCGGATAGACTCTTTCCACGGCCAGCTTGTCTCGGCGATAGTCCAGGAATTGCCCGACCTGAGCGCCGGCACCGCTGGCGGTAAAGACCGACTCTGGAATATCCGTGGGCCCCTGAAAGGCCCCGCTCACAAAGATGCCGGGTCGTGTGGTCTCAATGGGGTTGGACTGCGTTGCCTGGCAGAATCCGTGTGAATTGAGTTCAATGCCGAACTTGTCCGCCAGTTCCAGGTTTTTTTCGGGCGGATTCAGGCCGACGGAGAGGACCACCATATCAAATTCTTCTTCTTTGACCCCTTCATCGGCGGTGGCATATCTTAAAAACACATTTTTGCTCTCCGGATCTTCTCTGACGATTGAGGCATAGCTTCTGATGAATTTTACGCCCGGAAGCTGTTCCGCTCTCTGATAATATCGTTCGAAATCTTTTCCGAAGGAGCGGATATCATTATGGAATATGGTACACTCCGCTTCGAAGTCATGATCTTTTGTTAAAATCACCTGTTTCTGAGTGTAGGTGCAGCAGACCCCCGAACAATAGCTGTTGTCCCCCGGGGTAACCCGTCTGGAACCGACACATTGAATCCAGGCGATTCTCTTGGGATGTTGGGTGTCGGAAGTGCGGAGTACCCGGCCTTCGTACGGTCCGGTGGAGGATAACAGCCGTTCGTAGTCCATACTGGTGACGACATTCTGAAACTTTCGGTAGCGATATTCATCCTTCACTTCAGGGTTGTACGGCTTTATGCCGGAAGAAAGAATGATGGCCCCCACATTGACGTTCACCTTTTCCGCCGTCTGATTCAAATCGATGGCGTCATTCTGACACACCCCTTCGCAGATGCGGCATTTTTTCTCTTTGAGGTAGATACAGCTTTCATCAATATAGGCCACCAGGGGAATGGCCTGCGAGAAGTACACGTGGGTGGCTTTGTTCTGGCTGATGCCCTGATTGAACGGATCCGGGTATTCCACCGGACAATATTCCACACAGGTGGTGCAACCCGTACACTTGTCCTCTATGATGTATCGGGGTTTTTTGACAAGAGTGACCTGAAAGTCTCCGGCTTTGCCTTCGACACGGTCAACTTCAGTATACGTCAGGACCTCTATGTTTGGATGCCGGCCGACCTCGACCAGTTTCGGTGAAAGTATTCACATGGAGCAGTCATTGGTGGGAAACGTCTTATCAAGCTGGGCCATATGCCCCCCGATGCTCGGCGCTTCCTCAACCAGGTAGACTTTAAAACCCGCGGTGGCCAGATCAAGGGAGGCCTGAATACCGCTGACCCCGCCGCCCACAACCATCACATCGCCAAAACGGCTGTCCGTGAAACTTCTGCAAAGCTGTTCAATCTGTTCTTTTTCCAATTGTTTATGTCCTTATGAGAATTCTTGAGGTTCCCTATAAAGCTTCCTGTATGATCTCCGTGATATCCTTAATCTCTATCTTTTCATCGGCACCCATGGTAATTCTGCTGTCCTCAAACATGGTAATGCAGTAGGGACACGCCGTTACCAGCAGTTCGGCCTGGACATCAATGGCCTGGTCAATTCTAAGATCTCCGAATCGCTCACCTTTTTGCGTTTCCATCCAGACCCTGCCGCCGCCACCGCCGCAGCAGAGACTGTCGATTCGCGTATCCGGCATTTCGGTCAATTCCAGACCCGAAACTCTTTTCAGGATCTCACGGGGTGGGTCGAATATACCGTTGTGTCGACCCAGGTAACAGGGGTCATGGTAAGTGATTTTCTTTTCAACGGGCTGGGTGAGTGTCAGCCTTCCCGCATTCATAAGTTCCAGTATATATTCCGTCATGTGAACGATTTCGAAGTTCACCCTGAATTCAGGATACTCGTTCTTGAAGGTGTGGTAGCAGTGCGGGGAAGAAACCAGGATTCTTTTCACGCCGTTGTCAATAAATGTCTTGATGTTTTCCTTGGCCAGACGCTTAAAGAGCTCTTCATCACCGGTTTTTCGAATGCTCTCTCCGCAGCAACTCTCTTTGGACCCCAGTATGCCGAAATCGACTCCCGCTGCGTTTAGGATTTTCGCCGTGGCAGTGGCAATCTTTTTGGCTCTCGGATCAAAACTGGGGTAGCAGCCGGGGAAATAGAGAATCTCCATCTCCTCGGAGAATGTTTTCACCGATTGACCTTTTGCCCAGTCCCCTCTGCTTTTCCGTTCTTCGCCCAAGGGGTTCCCTTCGCCGATGAGGCTTCCGCTGGCGGTTCGAATGGGCTTGACGGAATTGGGAAAAACTCCGTATTCGGTGGCAACCCGTCTCAGCGCCACACCGGATTCGATCTGTTGGACATCCCGGGGGCAATGCTGAGGGCATCTTCCGCAGGTGGTACAAAGCCACATCTCTTCGCTTTCAATCTCCGTAAAACCGAAAGTGGCCTGCCGGACCAGCTTGCGCATGCTGAACGTCCGGACCCTGTTCCACGGACAAACCGTATCGCATAATCCGCATTGGAAGCATCTTTTAAAAGCGTCACCACCGCTCTCTTTGATGACATCTATGATCTCTTTGTAATCGGCTACACTCTCCACGGTCTTTCTTAAACCTCTTGTTTGCTATTTTACCCCTTCTTTGAAGCGGCCATTCGGGCTACGGTCTCCGCAATCTTGTCCAACCCATACTCGTTTGCCAACGCTTCCAGTCCGATTTCCATCTCCTCGGGGCTTACCTCTTCCTCCACTTCCTCTTCCCGTTCCTCGTAAGACAGGGCGTCGACCAGACACCATTTGACACATAATGGCTCGTCTTCGCCTTCACACATGTCGCATTTCAAGGGAAGGCCTGAATCCGGCTCTTTGAAATCATCCCTGGAGGGACAGGAAGCCCGGCAGAAGGCGCATTCCTCGTATTCTTTTCCGTCGAGAACATATTTGTCTCTGCCCGCACATTCGGCAGCCGTATACTCACCGGCATACACGGGTACATAGATGTCCTTCAACGGATGGCGGTTCACCTTTATGCGGGATCTGGCAGGGTTGTTGCTGCTGTATTTTGGAGCGGCGTGAAATGCAGAGCAGATGACCTCGCAGGCCCTGCAACCGTTGCACAAATCGGCGTTTACTTTTATGGTTTTAACGACTTTTTTCTTTTTCTCAGCCACGGTTACACCTCCTTCTCTTTGTCCGCCGAGGTCTCTTGGGAAGGTGTATCTCCATTATCGTTATAGATCCCTCTCTTTTCGAAATCTTCAGCTACGAAATCCAAACCCAGTTCGTTTAAACACTCTTGGGTCGGAATTCCCTGGTCATTCCATCCTTTATACTCGTAATAGGTATCCAGGAGTTCCTTTTCAAGTTCGGGAAATCGCTTCTTCCAGTGGTTTGCCGGCGGTGCATCATCTTTCCGTCTCATGCCCCTTCGAATGTTAATGGCCCTGACCAATGTTCGGTACCGTTTGGCCGCTTGCGTCAGTTTTTCTTCATCCATTTCAACGCCGGCGCCGGCGGAGATAAACTTTGGGTAGTTGTGTATATGATAAGGGGGTTTCAGAGGGAATGAGCTCAAACCGGCGCACATGCCGAGGGCGTCATCGATGTAATGCATTCGCTCCTGCCAGTCCACAATATCGCAACACATTGCAGGTGTCGGATAAAAGGGGATTGAGTTGTCGCCGCGCAGTTCCCAGTCGATAAAATACTGTTTGAATTTTTCATCGGGCACCTGAATCCAATCCTCCGTAAACTTTTCCCGATGTTCTTTTTTGGGAAAAGGCGCCTGGGGGAACTGCCCTTCGATCTGTGTGATATTGATCTTTTCGCCCGTGGCATACATGAGAAAATAGATGGGATTCAGCATGGAGAGTTTAAGCGGTAGCTGTTCATGTTTCTTGATGGTGTTGTGGGCAAAAGCTTCCGCGCCTTTTCCGATCTCTTTGGCCGCCCAGTAGGTACCGTTTGCCAAAACGTCTCCGATCCCTTCCCGCCGGACGATTTTATCCAGTAAGTAGTAGAATCTACCCTCATTGTCTTCGGGCATTTCCGGGAAGTCCTTGTCCGTGAGAATCCCTTCTTCCAGAAGTTCCAGGGCGAAGGCCATGACCTGCGGGGCTGAAAATCCGTCCACTCCGTACTCCGTTGCACTCTGCGCAATTCCCAGACCGAATTCAAGGTCGCTCATGGCTGCCATGGTGTAGGTCAGTTTTGTAAAGCACTTCATCATATAGGTCGCTTTTCCCGGGGGGGAAATGGTGGCACCGCATGTCATGGGACAATTAAAACAGCTGATGAGCCGCGTCCGCATGGTATTCATGGTCTCCATCCATTCCCTGGCGATGTCATCGCTCCAGAAGTCCTTTCTGCGAAGACGGGAATTTCCCCACATGAAATTTTCCGTGTGCCACTTTTCATCGTGCACTTTCATTTCCTGGGGTGATCCGAGGCCGGCCAAAATGGGCATAACCCCGGGAATGGGGTTTTTATTCCGGAATTTGATATATTCCAGCACTTCGTTACAGAGTTCCAGGAATTGGGGCGGGTCCGACAGATTAATGTCTTTTGTTCCACGGACAACAATGGCCTTAACCCCTTTATCTCCCATGACCGCGCCGATTCCACCCCGGCTGGCACTGGATCGCCCCTGCTCGATGGAAGCAAAAAAGACCCGGTTCTCGCCGGCCATACCGATGGCCGCCACCTGGGCTTTCGGTTCTTTCAATTCCGCCCTGAGAAGTTCCGCGGTCTCAACAGATCCCTTACCCGCCAGATGGGAGGCATCCCGAATTTCTACTTTGTCGTCTTTTATCCAGAGATAAACGAGTTTGGGGGATTTGCCGCGAAGGACCACCTTGTCATAGCCCGCATATTTTAATTCCGGTGCAAAGAAACCGCCCATCATGGAAAATGCCATGAGTTTGGTCTGGGGAGAGATGGTGGAAACAATGGTACGATTGCAGCCTGTCGCAGGCGTACCGCATAAAAGGCCGGCAGCGAATATCAGTATATTGTCTGGAGAAAAAGGATCAGCGTCAGGGGGAACCCTGTCCCATAATATCTTGGCATTCGTCCCCAGGCCCCCCAGGTAAAGCTCGGTCTCTTTGGGATCCGTTGCTATCCTCTCAATGCTTCCTCGGGATAGATCAATTTCTAAATTAAACCCAGTTTCTGCGTACCTCATTTTTTTCCCCTTCTAAATTCCCTGAATCCCTGCAATGGATTTACAGGTCGCTAAACTATTGATATTGAAACAATAAACACCTAAATATACGAAATGGTCGCATGAAATTCTCGATCCGAAATGACTACAATATAGCTGTATCGTAACTATGCGTCAAGGAAAAAAAGAAGGGGCACACAAAAAAGCGTGTGATTTTCAAACAGGCGTTGAGGTCCGGTGACCGTCTCTACTTTCGTAGTCCGCTTATAGATATTTTGCCGGGGTCCTCAAATGTATTTCTATCGAGTCAACGGTCAATCGATTGGAGTATGACCCATGCCTCTTCCAGGCTCGCCGGCTTCAGGTCATAGCCGATCTGATCCCAGAATTCGCAATTGGGAATCGGATTTACGGAGGTGTTCAATTGGGGTGTATCGAAAATCATGTAGACCCTGTCGGATGATGCAAAGGCGGGCCAGGCCGGAAGCGCTGCCGTGTTGGGATCCAGGGTCGCTGCAAAAGCCCCCCAGTATCCCATCATCTCTTCTGAGAGCCTGTTTTGAGCTTCGGTGAATTGAATTCCGATCTGCTCGTCGGAATGAAAGGTGAAGGGCAAGTCATCACCGTGGCACGCCTTCCCCTCGCATTGGACAATGTCCGGCCAGACGTTGATGGAGTTTTCGTTGAATTCATAGGCGTACAGGTCTGAAATCGCACGGTCCGCCACAAACCGGTTGGCACAACCGAACAGGTAATCGGTTACAATCCGAGTTAGAAATTCCGTGTTATCGCCGTCAGGATTGATGCCGTACAGATTGATAATGTCAGTGGCATTATTCGAACCGAAAATCAGAGTGAGAACAGACTGATAGGCGGTAGCGCTCACATTGCCGCCGAAAGCTTTGGCGATCTCCTGAACAAAAAGCACGCCCTCGTCATGGGTGGTTCCGAGGATCACCGGGTGGGTCAGTCCTCCTTTCTCTGCGGATATGGTGGGGTCTATATCCAGAAAAGAACCGTCAATAACCGGGGACCACACCAGGAAGCCGGCCAGTTGAAGTCCCAGAAGACTCGTCATTTGGATGACCGCATTGCTCTGTTCACTGACGATATCTTTCGCATCCACCGAGCGCAGGCAGTCAATCCCTTGTCCCGTGCAGCCAACGAGCGCTTCCAGGAGTTTCGCTTCGGTCGATGCTTCGGATGGGGTTTTATAGGGTATGCCCAAGGGGTTGCTCTGCATGATCCCCCCGCGAAAAAGGGTGCTGCTGGATGGGATGGAAAGAAGGTGAAGGCCAACAGACATGGCGCCGGCACTCTCGCCGAAAAGGGTCACTTGATCCGGGTCTCCGCCAAAATTTCCGATATTGTCTTTCACCCACTGAAATGCCAGCTGCTGGTCCTTGAGACCGTAGTTTCCTTCCAGCCCGTCAATTCCCGCCAGAAATCCCAGGGCACCCAGTCGGTAATTTAAAGATACCACCACCACATCTTCAGTGGATGACAAATAGGCCCCGTCGTATACGGGCATGCTGCTGCCGCCGCTCAGAAAACTGCCTCCATAGATCCATACCATCACCGGCCTGGGTTCCCTTTCAAGCGCATCCGCCCGGCGCCATATGTTGAGTGACAGGCAATCTTCGCTGAATTCTCCCGGGGGAGAATAGGGGGGATTTGCTGACTGAGGGCAGGCAGGCCCGAAAACGGTGGCTTCGATCGTGTCTGAGGCTGCTGCCATGGGAATCGGATCCTTCCATCGATTGTCTCCGGCGGTGGTTTCAGCATAAGGGATTCCCAGAAAAGCATGGACTTCCCGGCCATCTGCCGTGACCACCTTGCCGCAGACGATGCCGCTGGTGGTTTCCACCGCTTCGGTGGCGCATGCCACGGGATTGGGAGGGGTGCCTGAATTTCCGGAGTCGTTGGAGCAGGCAGTCAACACCATGGCGAGTAGCAGAAAGATCAGGGGCGATGGTTTCAGCTCACGTCGGTGGCCTTTTTTAAGATTGGGCGATGCAGGCATTGGATCTCCTTATGATTTGTCTACGAATGGAAATTATGACATGCGGTCGCCCGATTATTTGGCGCCGGGCGCGTTATTTGATGCTTTTCAAAAGCGCTTTAAATTCCGGTGTCCCGGCCTTTTTGAGGATTTGAAAGATGATGGTCTCCGTGGAGGTGACGGTGGCGCCGGCTTCCCCCATGAGGGAAAGCCCGATTCGCCAGTTGTCTTCCGTTCTGGAGTCGACGGCATGATGGGGGACATGAACCCGATAGCCCCGATCCAGAAGGGAGATGCATGTTTGAAATACGCAGACATGCGTTTCAACGCCCGTTAAAATAAGGTTTTGAAGTCGATATTTTTCAAGGCATTCGTTGAAGGCGCTGACGTCGCAACAGTTGAAGTGAACTTTTTCAATGGGCGCATAAGCGGGAAGTGTTTCCCGAATGAACGGCAGGGTGGGCCCCAGATTCTTGGGATTCTGTTCCGTCACGATGACGGGCAATTCAAAGACCCGGGCGAGATCAAGCAGTTTCGATACCCTGTCGATCACCCGTTCCCGCCGGCCCATGACCCCCATGAGCTTTTCCTGTACATCTACGATGACAAGACCCGTATTTTCTTTATTCAATAGTGAGATAGCCATAATGAGGAAAATTATAAATGAAGACTTATTTGCCTGTCAAGCGCAACGTTATGGTTCCCCCAAAATGAAACCCCGTTCGGTGCGGAACCGGCCGGGGTTTCATAAAACATTTTGAATAAGCGTATGAAATGCTATGCGGCTTTGACCTCAATTTTTCGGGGAGCCACCGCTTCGGCTTTGGGGAGGGTCAACCGCAAAACGCCGTCTTTCAGTTGAGCCTCGATTTTGGACTGATCAATCACATCCGACAGGTTGAATTTACGGTAATAGTTACCCGTCTGATATTCCCTTAGGATTCCCATTTCTCCAGGCGCTTCAGGGCGGTCCATCTGAGTTGAAAGCGCCAGAACGCCTTCCCTGAGATCGATGGTCAGATCTTGCGCCTTTACACCCGGCATGTCCGCCAGAAGAATCAACTCCTTGTCCGTTTCAAATATGTCCACGGCCGGGGTGAAGATGGGGCCCGGTTTCGTTTCTTCGGCGTTAGACACGACTTCTGATTTTTCCTTGGCCTGTAAGGCTATTTTTTCCGACTCCGTCATTTTTTTCGACCCCCTTTCCGGTTAGAATTGGTTAAGTCCCTGATACGGTAATCTGTTTGGGTTTCGCTTCCTCGCTCTTGGGCAGAGTGACCTTGAGGATGCCGTCAGAGGTGCTCGCCTCGACTTTGCCGGTGTCGATCTGGCTCGGCAGATTCAAGATCCTGCTGAAACTTCCGGATTCCCGTTCTCTCCGGTGATATTTGCTATTGGCCTGTTCCTCAGGGATTTTTCTCTCCCCGGAAATGGAAAAACTGTCACCGGTGACGGATATGTTCAGTTCGTCGGCTTTGATCCCGGGAAGTTCGGCCCTTATGTAAAAATTGTTGTTATCTTCCGTCATGTTCATCAGGGGAAATACACCCGCTGATGGCTCAGTTGCGTTTTGACTGTAAGAACCATCGACGAGGGCGTTCAACTCTCTTCTCAGTCGATCCATTTCGCTCCATTGATCTCTCCAGTGCCAGGTTGGCCACGTATTGACTCTTCTGAAAATCATCTTTCAACCCTCCTTTCCTGCTTTTGAATTAAAGGATTTAAAGAATTAATAACAAATGCTTATGTTGATAAATGGTGCATTTTCAAAAAAAATAAACATCATCGTTTTTCTGTCAAGAGAAAAAACTTAGAATGCATCGAAAAGTATGGTAAAATGACAACGGAGGTTAAAACAGATGTCAAAAGAGCAATCGCTTTTACCGCAGAAGTTGAGGACCGATCGTGCTTACATTCTTCAAACGGGCAGAATTTCGGGAGAGGGGACCGGCCGGGAACTGCTCGATAGTGACCTCTTCCGTTCGGCTTTCCTTGGGATCTGATGCGCCGTTTCAAACGGTATTTACTCAATAATTTTTCAGCTCCCACACTGAAACCTACCTGAAAGAGGAAGTCGCCGCTTATCTTCTCGATGCCAAGAAATTAAGGGTTAAGATGACCGATTCTCATCAAGATTTGAAATCCGACAAAGAAGCGAATGAAGAGAGTAGTTTTTTTGCTTCGGTTATTGCCAATCTGCCCCAAGGCATCATCGTCTGCAATGGCAGGGGAGAAATCCTTTTATACAATAAGCCGGTGAAGGCTATATTAAAACTGGAAGAAGATCACGGGACTTTTCCATTCTTGGGGCAAATGGTCACGGCTTTGATTGATAAAAATCTTATTGAGCACACTTTGGATGAAATCAATGAACGATTGAAAAAAAATGTATTGGATACGGTCTCTTATTTTATTTTTAAAGTTCATCGGAATACGGTCCAGTCAAGGGTGACACCGATGCTGAATTCCGCCGGGCAATTTAGAGGGTTTGTTTTGATATTAGATGATATTACCCGGCAGAATGAGATCGACAAAAAAGTGGAAGCTACCTTGCATTCTCTTGCGAAGAATGCCCGATCACCGATTGCAAGTATACGTGCCGCCATTGAGGCGATAGTGGATTATCCCGGGATGGACCAATCCCGCCAGGACAAATTCAAAGAGATTATTCACAATGAATCCCTTGCATTAAGTAATATTTTAAATGAGGTCTCCGAAAACTATACCAGTCTGACCGGAATTAAAGAATCCATGGAAACCATTGCCGCAACGGAATTCTTGGAAACCATCGCCCGAAGATCCGGCGAAAAACTCGATATTCAATTAACCCTGCAAGATATTGACTCGGATATATGGATTAAAGCAGACCGGTATGCCCTTACCATGGTGATTCTTTTTCTGCTGAGTCAGTTGAAGGATTCTGCAGGGATTCAAGCGTTTTTGGGTGCTGTTACCATAAGCGATGGAATTGTCAACATTGATTTTCACTGGCAGGGCCAGGCACTTGAAGCCGATACGATTAAAAATTGGGAAGACCAATACCCTGATATTTCAGGGCAGATATTTCCTTTGACCTTAAAAGAGGCCATCAACGCCAATCACGCTGCCCTTTGGCCTTTTGAGGCAGATGATGGTTCGACAATGCCGTATCTCAGGCTGTTGATACCTGGGGATAAACCGGAAAACGGCCAGGTTGTAACACCGATGACGGTATTGCCCGAAGCACAATTTGAGATGTATAATCCTGAGCTGTTCAACAAATCCGGCCTGGACCCGGAACTGGACAATCACCTGTTAACCGAACTCAACTATACTGCCCTTATCCGTGAAATCAGCAAGGCAAAGACCTTGGAAACCATTATGGGCAAACACAGCCAATTGCCCGGGTTGATCCACAGCATGTTAACCAGCGGGACAAAAACCAAGACGGTGACTTGGCTGATCACCACATTTTCAGATGCGATTTTAGAAAAGATCATTGAATTTGCACTCAAAGAACAGGGCCCGCCGCCGGTCTCGTTTGCGTTTATTACCCTTGGCAGTGAAGGAAGGCAGGAGCAAACACTTAAAACCGACCAGGACAATGCCATTGTTTTTGAAGATATAGACCCGGGCTCCGGTCTGACTGAAGAGGCGGTTCAACATTATTTTCTCGAACTGGGCGAAAAGATATGTATATGGCTGGATCAGGCAGGGTATGATCTCTGTCTGGGCGGGGTCATGGCTAAGAATGCAAAATGGTGCCAGCCGCTTTCCAACTGGAAAAGGTATTTTACCAAATGGATTCGTACTGCAGAGCCTGAAAATCTCCTTCACAGCACTATCTTTTTTGATTTCAGGCATGCCCATGGCAACAAGCATCTTACAGAGGAATTAAGGCTTCATCTGGTACACTCTTTAGAAAAGCGATCCGGATTTTTGAGATTTATGACGGAGAATTCTTTGGGCTTTCGTCCGCCCATCGGATTTTTGGGCGATTTCGTAGTTGAATCCAAAGGTCCGCATAAAAAAAGTCTGGATATCAAAACCTGCATGGCGCCAATGGTCGATTTTGCTCGGATTTATTCTTTGAAAAATGGCATCACCCAGACCAACACCCATAGCCGGCTGTATCAATTATACCTCAAGCGGGTGTTTGACCGGAATGATTACAACGAGATTGAACAGGCCTATAGTTTTTTACTGCAGCTTAGATTCATGCGGCAGATCAATGCGATTATGGGTGAGAATGTAAAACCGGACAATTACATCAATCCTAAGAAATTATCTAAAATAGAACAAAGAATGTTAAAAGAAGTGCTTAAGAAGATAAAGCTGCTTCAAATGCGTTTAACAAAAGAATTCATCTCCGAATAACGGCGGCCTATTTATCCTCCTTTAAAAGCTCGTTTATACGATCCACGACATGAGCATTGGAAAAGGGTTTGGTGATGTAGTCATCTGCAGTAAGCCCCATCCCTTTTGCAATATCAATGCTCCTCGCCATGGCTGAAAGAAATACGATTTTCATGGTTTTAAAGTTGGGATTCATTCTGATTTTCTGGCAGACCTCATATCCGTCCATCCCCGGCAGCATGATATCGAGGAGAATGAGATCCGGGTTATAATTTTCTATTAAATCAAGGGCTTTCTCCCCGGTATCCGCCACTTTGACGTCATAATGATTCTGCTCCATCAGGAACTCGAGGGGAACAATAATATTGGGCTCATCATCAACGATTAATATCTTTTTTGGCATGATTCTTACCCCGCTGATCTGTTTGAAACAGTGACCCATCATAACATCAAACAGGGAGTTGTGTCATCCCTGTCCATTGTGAAGAGCCTGAAATCTGTGTTATGGGAATCGTAAACATAAACTTTGCCCCTTTTCCCAGTTCACTTTCCACCCATATCTTGCCATTATGGGCTTCAATGATATGCTTGGTAATGGTTAGTCCCACCCCTGTTCCAAAGGGTCTTCTCGTGGAAGAATCTTTAATCTGCCGGAATTCCTCAAAGATGATCTCCCGGTCTGCCGGACTGATGCCGATTCCATTGTCCTTTACATATACGCAGATTGAATTCTGTTCCCTTGACAAGCCGATTTCAATCTCTCCCTGATCTCTGTCACAAAATTTCACGGCGTTGGATATCAGATTTATCATGACCTGTATGAAACGGTCCCGATCCACTGATGCGTACGCCCTTTTTTTCGGAAGATCCAATTTCAGCTCGATATGATTGTCATGCATGAGCTGGCTTGTTGATACCACTGAGTCTTCAATGATTTCACCCATATCGGTTTCTGAAAATTCCCACTGAATTTTACCGGATTTAATCTTTTGAAAATTTAAAACGTCATTGATCAGCCTGGAGAGCCTCTCACTTTCCGTAATGATAATTCCGGTAAATTTTTGATGCCGGTCGGCATCAAGATCCGGATTTGAATGCAGGATCTCAGCCAGCGCCCTCACAGATGTTAAGGGGGTCCGAAGTTCATGGGTCACCGTGGAAATAAATTCATTTTTCAAGTGATCCAGTTCTTTGAGCCGTTCATTTGCAGCAGCAAGATCTTTCGTGGTTGATTCAAGTTCCCGGCTGTAAATAATAATTTGCTGGGTTTCATCAAGGATACTCATGATATCATGGACTCCCAGAGGCTCTTCCTGAACCACCGAGGTCACCATGGCATGGGCAGTAGCCGATCCTATAGCCCCTGCCAGAAGTTTTTCCGCATAACTGACAAGCCCTGCGTCCGCTGTCAATTCCTGTTCAAGGTTAATGTGATTTTCCTTGGCATACATTTCCAGTGCCTCATGGGTACGACTTTTACCCAGAAAGCGTTCAAGAATGGATTTTAATTCCCCTACGGAAGCGGTTGCTCTCCAGAAAGAGGATTTTTCCGCTTCTACGGAATGCTTGAACACATCCACAAATAAAGTCGCCTGTTTCTTTTCAACTTCATTCTGTGTGGAGAACAGAGATACCCCGAAAAACAGACCCATATTAAAAAACATGCTCCAGAATACGGTGTGGGCATATTGGTTGAATCCTTCAAGGTTTGCGCCCAGCCCGAATAATTGCTGGGGTTTCAGCAGTTCTATCCCGAATGGGCCGTAAGTTAAAAAACTTTCCAAGGGAAACCGGGCCTGAGCAAGCGATGGCAATACAAGGGTATAGGCCCATATCAGAAATCCTGCTATCAGACCGGATAATGCACCTGCCCGCGTGGCGCCCTTCCAGAAAATTCCCCCGATAATGGCCGGCGCAAATTGTGCTACTGCGGCAAATGAGATCAGACCAATAGATACAAGCGTGTAATATTTCACCACAAAATGAAAATAGAGATATCCCAGGATGAGAACCAGAAGGATGGCGGCGCGTCTGATATAGAGCAGAATACGACTTAAGTCATTTCTCTGGGAGAGTCTGAATGCAGAGAGTCGAAATAATACCGGCATGACAAGGTCATTGCAGATCATTGTGGACAAGGCAATGGTTTCAACGATGACCATTCCCGTTGCGGCAGACAGTCCGCCGATAAACACAAACAGGGTCAATGCGTTATGATGTTCAGCCAGCAACAGCATGAGCGCAAAAAAGTCTGCATCCACAACCTTTTCCCCGTGAAAACCTAACAGCCCGCCAAACGCGATGGGGATGACAAAAATATTGATGAGCAGCAGATAGAGGGGAAAAAGCCATATGGCCTTATTGAGATGTTTTTCATCCACATTTTCTACAACGATCACCTGGAACTGACGGGGAAGGAAAATAATCGCCAGCATGGATAGAAACAGCCCGCTGTACCATCCTGAAAACTCGGACGCGTTCATTTCCATGACGAAGAGTCTTTTAATCTCGGGAATGGCGCCGGATTTTTCAAAAAGGTCTGCAAAGCCATAGTAAAGACCATAGGTTACAAACAGTCCCACAGAAAGGAACGCCAAGAGTTTAACCAGGGATTCAAAGGCGATGGCCGCCACCAGCCCTTCATGGCGCTCTGTGGCATCCAGATGCCGTGCACCGAAAAGAACGGCAAAGGCTGCCAAAAGCAAGGCCACAAAAAGTGCCTTATCGTGAAATATTGGCGGCAACTGGGTCAATGCGTCCGGCCGGGAACTGCTGCTCAACAGCTGGTATGTTGTAGAAATGGCCTTAATTTGCACTGATATGTAAGGGACAATACCCAGAACGGCGATAATCGTTACAACCCCTGCTACGGTTGAACTCTTACCATAACGCGATGCAATAAAGTCCGCAATGGAGGTGATCTTGTTTGCTTTGCTGATCCGAATGATCTTCCTGATGATGGGAAACCCCAGAATCATGGTCAAGGTCGGACCGATATAAATATTTAAGAACCCGGTAATTCCGGATCGGCTTGCAGCGCCGACACTACCGTAAAATGTCCAGGCCGTGCAGTATACCGCAAGAGACAGGGCATAAATATAGGGATTGCTGATGATGCTTTTGCCGATTTCGGCCCGTTTTCTGCCATAAAAGGCAATGGCAAACAGAAGGCTGATATATCCGAAAGAAAAGAGGAGTATGGCTTTTTGTTCAATCATGGTTCAAGCATCAATCCCGGCTTCTGTTGATTCGGATTCATCCAGATGAATTTTCGGGTCGCTTTCCGCACAGATGATCATCAGGCCGATCAGCACAAGCCAGGCTGAGAACATAAAGAAAGAGAATATGGGAATCCCTAAAAACACTCCCTTTATATTGAACAGCGTCATCACCGGATAAGAAAACAGGAAATTGCCTAAAAGAAACAGACCTATAAATCGGCTGGTTTTTGATTTTTCATCAATCATTGGATGATCTCCCGTGTTCAACTGGTTGTGATACAAAGAGATTCTTTATGCGATTGTGAATACAAAAACAGATAGAATAAACAGTATACACCGAGGATCACAGGATGTCACATTTCTGAACGAAAAAAAACCATAACAGGCTTCGATCATCATTTCCACCATCCATGAATATGATTTCGCCAGTCGGGAACTGTTCGACAGCGACCCCTTCCGTTCGGCCTTTCCGGGGGTATGAACCGGATCTCAAATTGAGAACCCCTGAACAAACGGTTCAGGGGTTCATTTTACAATGTTTATGTGCAATTTCCGGGCTTTTTAATTCTGTTGTTCCGAGTCCCTTCCTTTGCGGTCGGGGGGAGGATTGTCAGGGCGCATGACCATCCGGTCCCCTTGCTGAACGCAGGTGCCCGTTATTGTATCCCCCCGTGGGGTTGTTAACTCAGCGGCATCCCCTGCGCTTTTGCCTTCGCAGGCCGTATAAGCTTCCGGCGGCGGTCCCTGATGTCTTCCGCGGGGCCGCTGTCCTTCAGTGTCCGATCCGGATGCGGTCGCGGCACACAGGCTGACCATAACAGTTGCCATGGCGATTCTTTTCATGATTCTCATGGATTGATCTCCTTTCATTTCGGGTTGATTTGCTTTCCTGTTGCCTTCAATGTATCACCTGTTCGGTTGTCCCTTATCAGGAGTCTTTAAAGGATTTGTAAATGTTTTGTAAGAATTGGTCTTTGTGGGAGGACAAACCGGGCTTTATCGGTTACTGGAAGCAGAGGGATAGGGGGGACGGGATATTGATTATTGATGATGGAAAATTATGTTTGCCGGGGTGAAAATGCTTATCCGTGACAGCCTGGTTCGCCGGACCGGTTCAAATATTTTGTGAAATGCCCTCCGATACGCATGCCATGGAGGAAATCCGTATTCATGATCTCGGGCATCTCAATTTTTGACGCATAGAGCCAGGCACCGGAGCAGTCGTATACAAATGAACTTGCATAACCTCCGAACCATAATACTCTCAGACAATAGCCAGTTTGCAGCCAAGGGCTTCAATGACCTTTTTGACGGTCTCAAACTTTGGAGAACTGTTTGCCGATAAAGCTTTGTAGAGATTCTGACGGCTCAGGTTTGTTTCCTTTGCGATTTCGCTCATGCCCTTGGCTTTGGCAACATTGCCAATGGCTATCATAAGCAACTCACTGTCCCCTTCTTCAAAGGCGGCCTTAAGATACTCATGGATCATTTCAGGGCTGTCCAAATATTCACTGGCATCCCATTTTTTGGTGGTGATTTTCATCGCTATTTACTCCAGTTCGTCCATAATGGTTCTAGCGTTTTTGATGCCTTTGCTTTGGGTGGACTTGTCGCCGCCGCAAAGCAGAAAAATGACCTTTCCACCCTTGATGGTGTAATAAATGCGGAAGCCGGGGCCAAAGAAGAAACGTAGTTCAAACAGGTTCTCGCCAAGTTTCTTATGGTCTCCGAAGTTACCCAGTTGAATGTGGTCAAAACGGCTGATAATCCTCGCCCGGTGTTGAGTATTCTTAACCCCGTGATTGTACAGTCCGAAATTCTTTTAACCTTTTAAAATGACAAGAACTTTATATTCGTAGCCGTCGTTCCGGCGAAAGCAGGAATCCAGAATCTTGTCATTGATATACGATTTCTGGATGCCGGATCAAGTCCGGCATGACGAGGGAACTGTAGTTGCTAAAACATAATGAGAATTGCTGTTGGGGCGTTGAATTTCGACGGTTAGCATAACGTCCGGGGTAACCGGAACGGTATTCCGGAACAACATCCAAGCTGTTCAGTTATGGCCGAATGACCACATTCCTTAGGGTAAGGGTCCCATTTGAGACCGTCGGCGCCTTGATAACAGTGGCGTTGACCTCCTGGACCGAAAAAGAAACATTCCATCCCCCTTCCATCACAACCGTTTTGTCAGAGCTCAGACCATAGGATTCGGTGTAGGTTCCCTGGGTGATATTGACGGCCGATCCGTCGCCGGCCCCATCAATCCCCGCCTGAATGGACGAATAGCACGGGCTTTTTCCGCCGCAGGTGGCGTCATTTTGGTTGACATAGACGTCGGTGGTTTGTGTGTCGCTTGCGTCACGTACCAAACGGACATAGTTGTAAATGTGGATGGCATCCCCCTGGGGGCCATGCCCGGTGGGATAATCTTCGGGATCACCCGCTTTGGGGTCGCTGCGCTGAGCGCCCGCCCCGTGAACGTCAATCCACGCGCCGTTCATGTAGCCCATGGCCCGACCAAAAGCGATGTATGCGGCATTGGCCCCGGATGTGGCCATATCGCTGGCGTGGGTGGTTCCGGTCCAGTAGTAAGGATAATCGGTCTGGCCCGCTTCGTTGGTGATGGGAGTGGCGTTGAACAGGGGGTCGATGGCGGCCGATGCGGTGGTGTCGGGGGAGCGGGTATAATCCACAATACTCTGAAGTTCCTTGGCGTTCGGCAGGCGCCAGTCGTCGTAGCCCAGGTACTTGGCGGCGTTCCGGGTTTGCACCCAGGCCAGGGCCGCTTCCCAATTGAGACCCGTGCCGCTGTCGTTCTGCGACCACATGAGACCGGTGGCGCTGTCCGTGATGGTGCCGTCGCCGTTATCCGAAAAGTCATTTCCGCCGTAGCCGGTGTTTCCGCGCACATAGCTAACATAATAAGTTTTGAGTGCCATCGGATACCCCTTGATGCGGCCATCGGCAAAATTAACGCCGAACATGGTCTCATTGCCGTTCATGGTTGTGGCAACATATTGGGTGCTGGAGGCATACTGAGCATCGATAATGCGCTCCCCGGCGCTGGTGTCGCCGTAGCCGAAGTCGAAATAGGCCGTGTCTATAAAAGGGACCAGACCGGAAGTATCGGTGCCCTCGTAACCGCTGGGATCGACGCCTTTGAAATCGATTAAGGAATAGAGCTCCTTGATGGTGGGCAGCCGCCAGTCGGTGTAACCGCCGAGGCTGAGGGTACCGGCCGCGGCGACTGCCTGATCGTAGGTCAGTTTGTCGTCGGAATCAATATCGCCGTCGCCGTCGGTGTCGGGGCTTTTCTGCCACATGAGACCGGTGACATTGTCTGTGATGGTCCCGTCGCCGTTGTTGGTGTAGTTTGGAGCGTTACCCGTGTACTGAGCGTCCTGGCCGTAAAAGGACTGCCCTGCCGAAGGTTGCCTGATCTCCACGGACCCATTGTAAAAGGCGGTCTGACCCGTATCCACAACCGGATACGCCGACGTACTCCCTTCGCTTGGCGCCAGGTCAGTGCCAATGAATCCTGCGTAGTCCGGACTGTACCGATCCACCCGAAAGACCGCTCCGGCGTAGTCATACTCCCACACCTTGTTGCCGTCTGCCGTGACTTCAAAAAAATGGCCGTCCGGTCCCTGGCAGATCAATGTGTTCCCGTTGGGGAGTCTCTGGGCGCCGGAGATGTTTTGAGCGTAGAAGTCGGTCTGAGGCGTTGCCGTGTAACTCCAGGTGGTCTCAGTCGGCCCATAGGCGGACCCTGATGTACGGGAATAACTGCCGTCGGAGTTGATGGGCGGAACGATTTCATCGACGGAGGAGTAGTTTCCTCCTGAACGCCCCTGACCGTTATTGAAGATCAAAATGTTCCCTCCCCCCGGAAGACCGGTCTCTATCCACCGAGCGTCGTGTTGAGCAAACAGCTGCTGGTCTGAGGCGCTTCCTGCATCATAGGTTCGGGGATTTCCCCACCGGTAAAGGAGATCCCCGCCTTTGCCGCTATCGCCGCCTGAATGCCCCGCCGCCTGGGAGGTGGTGGTGCTGTGATCGATCACCCATATCTCGCTGAAGCCGTGGACGCTGAGTACGATCTGATCCAAATCGGCGTTGTAATCGATGGCGTTGATGTGATTCCAGTCCGCCTCGGAACTGGAAGTATAGTTGAGATCGATCAGCTCAGGGTGGTCGCCCACATTGCCGTAATTTTCCTTTGTGTCATCGTAGTCCTGGATGAGATGGTCCCAGACGTGCCACTCCCAGACGATGGTGCCTCCCGAAGTACCCGTGGGCGCCACTTCGATCACATGATCCGGCCACAGCTCGTCCGCGAGGAGGCTCGGATTGCGGCCCGCTGCCATGGCTTCCGAATTTGTTTTCATCTCCCAGGCGATCATCAACACATTGCCGTTGGGAAGCACCGCCACATCGTGATGCAGCCGGTGTTGATCGTTTCGGTATTCAAACTCCCACTGCCGTGCCCCATCCCAATTGAACTGCTCGACCCTCCCCCCGGCCCCGCCCGCGTTGAACGTCGCGTCCCCCGTGTTGGCGGTGCGCAGCAGAGTGCTGTCCTCCAGTAGATAGACCGACTGTCCGGGACGATAATCGCTACTCCAGGAGTGGACCGCGTTCCCATCATTATCCATCAGGTAGGTGGTTTTGGATCCAATGGGCGCAAACAGGTTGTATCCATCGGAGGGCGCGCCGGTGGCTGCACCGGCATGGCAGTGGAGGACCCCCAGAAACAGCAGGGCAAAAAAGAGTGCGGCCCCCACGGGTGAAACATGAAATATTGGTTTTGGTCTCGTCATTGTCCTATCTCCCACATTGTACGGGTATTATTAAGCCTGCCGGTATTCCATTAAAGGTTCGAAAATGTGGTTGGTTTTCCTATTTACCGGTCCCGCGGTACCCTTTCGGGAGGCCCCTGTCGTGCCTCGCTCTCTTGTATGGCGCCGTCCCTGTTCAGGTCCAACCTGTCAAAATGATCGGCCGGGCCTGAAAATTCGGTGCGGGATACAACCCCGTCCCCATCCGCATCGTCTTCCTTAAATTTTCCGGGCACACGACCGCTCTGTTCTCTTGGTCTGCTGACCTGCCGGGCTTCTTCCCGGCTTATGAACCCGTCGCCGTCCCGGTCAAATCGGGTGAAATATTCATCCGGACCGGGGAACTCTTCTTTCGACACTCTGCCGTCGCCATCCCGGTCGTCATGCTCGATCATGCCCCGGGCCGGATTTCCCGGGTTCTCCTCGGAAGCGGATGCAAGACTCGTTGTCATGGCGGTAAACACCAGGACAAGCAGAATCAATTCTATTCTTCCCATGATCAAATCTCCTCTGTTCAGTCCTTTTTGACAACCGTTGTCTACGTCCCGCTCGTGTCCCGCACCAGGCGCACGTAATTGTAAATCCGGATCGCATCCCCTTGAGGTCCGTGACCGGTGGGGTAGTCGCCGGGATCACCCGCTTTGGGGTCGCTACGCTGTGCGCCCGCACCGTGCACATCCATCCACTCGCCGTTCATGTAGCCCATGGCCCGCCCGAACGCCACATAAGCGGCTTTTTCGCCGGATATGGGGCTCGAGTTGGCGTGGGTGGTATTGCTCCAGTAGTAAGGGTAGTCGGGTTGTCCCGCTTCATTGGTAATTGACGTTGCGTTAAACACCGGGTCGATGGCGGCGGATGCGGTGGTATCGGGGGAGCGGGTATAATCCACAATGCTCTGAAGTTCCTTGACCTCCGGCAGGCGCCAATCACCATGCCCCAGGTAATTGGCGGCGTTCCGGGTTTGCACCCAGGCCAGGGCTTCTTCCCAATTGAGACCCGTGCCGTTGTCATTCTGGGACCACATGAGGTTTGATGCGCTATCCGTGACGGTTCCGTCGCCATTGTCTGCAAAGCTGTTGGTGCCGTAGCCGGCGTTTTCGCGCACATATTTGACGTAGAAAGTTTTATCCGAACCGAAAAGGGACAGGCCATACCCCTTGATGCGACCGTCGGCAAAATTAACGCCGAACATGGTCTCCTCGCCATTCATGGTGGTATAAACGTATTTGGTGAGGGACGCATACTGGGCGTCAATAATGCGATTGCCAGCGGAGGTGTCGCCGTAGCCGAAGTCGAAATAGGCGGTGTCCATAAAAGGGACAAGGCCTGCGGTGTCCGTGTCATCGTAACCGCTGGGATCGATGCCGCGAAAATCGATCAATGAATAGAGTTCCTTGATGGTGGGAAGCCGCCAGTCGGTGTAACCTCCGAGAGAAAGCGAGCCGGCGCCTGCCACGGCTTGGTCGTAGGTCAGCTTATCGTCGGCGTCAATATCGCCGTCACCGTCCGTATCGGGGCTTTGCTGCCACATGAGGCCGGTGATATTATCCGTTACCGTTCCGTCGCCGTTGTCGGTATAGCTGGGCCCATTACCCGTATGCTGAGCATCCTGCCCATAAAAAGGTTCACCCGGATCCGGGCAGGAAATGGGGCCTGAATCATTGTAGCACTCGTCCTGAGCCGTATCCACCACGGGATAAGATCCGCTTACGGTTTCCACCACCGCCAATCCGCTCAGGTTATAAGTCATGGTGTTAAAATCCATGAAACCGTTCAAAATCGTATCCACGCCGAAATAGAACCTGTAGGACCCCACCGGAAGGTTTGATATGCGCAATACCTCCAGGGGTTCCGTCATGGTGGAAAGGGCGCCCTGATAGGCCGGCATGAGGCTTTCCATGCCTTTTTCGCTAAAGCGCCAGATACCGGGATCCTCATAGCAATACCATCCCATGGGCGTCTCCACGGCGATCCACCATTCGACGGTTTCTCCGGCCTGGTCACCGGCCTCCAGTTGCACGGTCGCAAAAAGAATGCCGTCGGATGTGAGGGTCACTTTCCCGTCCGTATTATTCAATTTTATATCCGGGACCACCGAATTTGCCCCGGCATGGGTATGGAACAGCCCCAGGAGCAGCAGGGTTAAAAACATTGCAGCTGCGGCTTTCACCGGTGAAACATAACGCGTTGCTCTTAATCCAGTCATTGTCATACCTCCGCGTTTAAGCAAAATTTTAAGTCTGCGGATATCCCGTGCGCCAACCATGGCCGGGAAAAAGAACCTTTACCGCATGCTTTGATTTTAACTTAACACCTGTGCGTAAAGCCCTTATGAGGGATTCTTCAGGACTTTGTAAATGTTTTGTAAAAAAAAGCCTGATTCAATGACTGTATGGGTTATTCCTCAAGGGAAGGAATCAGGGTTTCAAATAGACGGGTGCCGGAAGCTTGATACCGGTGGCTTCCGGTTTCCACGAGGTCTCCCCAGCCCACCAGGAGTTCGCAATGACTGGCGATAAGAACTTGCTTTTTAGGGAAAAATCATTATCCAATGGGCGGCGGGAGAGATGAAAAGGATGAACCGGGATACGATCCTGCAAAACCGATCACACGGCCTCTTTCCTTGACTTACAGTAAGACTTTCAGTATCTATTTCCGGGTAATCTTTTCAAACGAGAACGGAAGATGCCTCAGATATCCCCCGTTTACCAGCCCCGTAAGCCCCAGGAATCCCAATACCACCAGTGTATAATCGACGGATTAGTCGTCGGTGCTGCATTTCCATTCCTTCTTCTTTTGATTGAATGTACGGCACAAACGGTCAAAGTGTAGTGACTCCGAGATGTTATTTGCAAATTCCTGGGAACTTAATTTCGCCAGTAACGCAAATGTGGCCTGATAGGTAACAGCACTCCCGTTTGATGTGATGACTTTGTCGTCAACAACCACATTTTGATCGAACTGAACGTTGACTTTCGGGAACGCTTCCTTCAGGTATTTTTCACCGCCAAACCATGTTGTCGCTTTTTTCCCGTCAAGTACGCCCGCTTGACCGAGCAGGAAAGCACCTGCACAGTTGCTGACCATCCAGGTTGCAGACCGGGCCTGTTTTTTGATAAACGCAATCAGGCCCTTATTCTCCCGGAAACCATCAATTTTATAGGCACCCGGAACAATTAACACATCCAGCTGAATGTCATCATAGATGGTTTTGTCGGCCGTTATTTTGAGTCCTTCCTCAGCAATGACCTCCTTTTTTTTGCTTCCGGAAATAACCACCACCTCCCAGTCCGAAAATCGCTCCTTCTTTATTGCTCTCCCGAACACTTCAACGGGGATTGTGACGTCACCTTCCAGAAAATTGTCTATGGCCAAGACCCCGATTTTTTTTGATGCTGCCGCATCGGCGGAACTGACGGCGAACAACAACAAGCTAAAAACGGATAGTATGACTACCAGCTTTGTTTTACTCATATCCATGTCTCCTTTCCTTTCTTTGTCGACTCCATCGCAACTGTGTACCCGATTTCCGGTCATCGGCTGATATGCCCAAGGCAATACCGTGTTGCGCGATGACTTATGGACGTTACTGGATAAAAACGTCCCCCTTTTTGCGCCTCCCTCTCAGGGCGTGACACGTCCACCGTTGACATGTATAACTTGGCCGGTAATGAAGCTTGATCCCTTGCCGGCCAAGAATAGAATCGATCCGATGATATCTTCCGGTTGCGCGATCCTTCCCATTGGAATGGTCGGGACATATGCATCATTCATTTTTCGGAACCAGGCATCTCCCCCCGCTTTGGCGGCCTGTTCGCCGCGCGACCCGCCACCACCCGCAAGGAACCTCGTATCGATGGCGCTGGGTGCGACCAGGTTCGCTCGAATATGGGGGGCGTTTTCGATTGCCAGAGATTTCGTGAGCGCCACGAGACCCGCCTTTGCCGAAGCATATGCGCTCACACCACGCAATGGGTTGTATGCAAGGCTTGAGCCGACGTTGACGATGGCGGCCTCGCCGGATGCGCGCAGCATCGGCAGGGCGGCACGGTTCACGAGATAGGCGGAGCGAAGATTTCCTGCCACCACCTCATCCCATTCCGTTGCTTCCAGTTCAGTGACCGGCCGGGGCGGTACGGTCATAAAACCGACCAAAAAGACGAGCGTGTCGATGGCATCCCACTGCCTGCTTAGCCTGTCAAACCCGGATCGAACCGAACCTTCGTCAGTGACATCGACCGGAATGGCCGATGCACCTTGCGGCGGTGGATAAGCGTCTATGGACCTGGGAAGAGCGAAGAGCGCGACGCGGATGTCCATGGAAAGGGAGGCGGACACCAGCGACCGTCCGATACTACCACAACCGCCGACAATCAACATTCTCGTGCCAGGGGCGGGAGCAATGCGGGCAAAGTCGAAATCCGCCGGCATCCGCCATGGGTTTGCATCCTTTTTGCGTGGTTCATAAGGCTCATCAGTCAGTCCCATGGCCTTGACCGTTTCCAGGTCGCCGGGCCGGTTGCGGGCAGCCAGATAGCGTCCGACGGCCAACCGGATTTTCGGCGGTTTGCCCTGACTGAGGTCACTCTTGGCGGAGATGGAATTTGGTTTGATCTCCACGACCTTGCAGCCTTTGTAACCGGGCATGTCTTCGCTTACCGGCTCGTGATCCTCTGAGGTTTCGTGTTTGGCGACCAGCGCATTGAGTGCCGCCAGCTTCAATGGGCCGTCCGGAACAATTCGCGCTTCTCCCCTGATGATGACGCAATGATAGAATTGATGAAGCGCTTGAATGCGTCGATTCGGATCAAAGGCGGCGTCGAGATAGGCGAGGGGGATATCGACCGTGAAGCAGACCCTGGGATCTCTTTCCAGATTCCGGAGTTTTTCTCCCTCGGGTGCGCAGTGAAAGTAGATGCACCCTTGATGGTACACGAAATTCACCGGCGTAATATAAGGATAGCCGTCCGATCCTGTGGTGGCCATTCGTCCGATGTTGGTAGCGTCAAGGATCCGTTGGATCGTCTGTGGGTCTGTTATTTCACACTGTTTGCGTCTCATGTCCTGCCTCCTGGGGTGTTGGGATGAAAATGGCGCATAACAACCGTGTGGATGATTTCCGGCATTTAATACATTTAATAAAAAGCAATAACGTATTGCACCATGAAACTATTGATGTTATGGTCCAATGTAAAGATCCATTTATAAAAAATTCATTGGGCCATTAAAAGGAGATCCATTTGCGGCGGCCAACGGACATCGAGATTGCTCTGGCGCCACGGCCGGAGGGCATGCCACTCCAACGCTGGCTTTATGGGGAGATCCGTTCCGCAATTCTGGCCGGCAGGCTTTTACCGGGCTCCCGCCTGCCCGCCACTCGCGAGCTGGCCCTGCGTCTTAACCTGTCTCGCGGCACGGTTCTGGTCGTGTATGAACAACTGGGCGCGGAAGGATATATCCGGAGCGCAACCGGGCGGGGCAGTTTTGTTGCTCCGGAATTGCCGGACCTGAAACCCGTGCCTGCGGTGACAGGGAGCAGGAAGCGCATTCTTACCGACGGGCAAGGCATGGGGGCCGGGTGCGACGCACCCGGTGTGGCCTTATCGGCCCGGGGAAAGGCAATGGCAAATACGCCTTTCAAGGTTGAAGGCCGCGCAGTGCAGGCCGGGGCTTTCCGTCCCAACCATCCGGACGTCTCCGAATTTCCCTTCGACCTCTGGACCCGCATCGCAGCTGGGAGGTCGCGTCGGCTACGCCGAAACATGTTGGCGGATGGCGAGGCGCGTGGCTTTAGACCGTTGCGGGAGGCGATTGCCGTTCACTTGGGCTCGGCCCGGGGAATCACCTGTAACGCCGAACACGTGGTGATGGTGGGCAGTCTTCAACAAGTGTTCGATATCAGTGCTCGGTTGCTCCTTGATCCCGGAGATGAAGTGTGGGTCGAGGATCCCGGCTATCCGGGCGTTCGATTGATACTTGCTGCGGCCGGTGCAAAGATCGTGGATATACCGGTGGATGCGGGCGGCATGGATGTCACCGCCGCCCGCAGTCTGGCTCCGGATGCGCGACTGGTCTACGTGACGGCTGGAAGACAAGCACCGCTGGGATCGGTGTTGGCGTTAGATCGTCGTCTCTCCCTGTTGGCCTGGGCCCGACAGACAGGCGCCGTCGTGATCGAGGACGACTACGATAGCGAATATCGCTTCAAGGGAGCACCCCTTGCCGCCATGAAAAGCCTGGATGATGCGGGCCGGGTTATTTATTGCGGCACCTTCAGCAAACTCCTCTTCCCCTCTCTGCGTATGGCCTATGCGGTACTGCCCGATCAATTGATCGACCCCTTCACCGCGGCCCTTTCCCTGACCTATCGTCACGTCCCTCTCATCCCCCAAATCACCCTGCACGAGTTCATTGCCGAAGGCCATTTCGGCCGGCATATCCGGCGGATGCGGTTGTTGTATGCCGAGCGCGCCGAGGCGTTGCGGCGAGCCGCCGATACGTATCTGAAGGGGCTCCTTAAAATTCCCGCCATCACCATGGGATTGGATACGCCGGCTTTTCTTTCCCCTGGAACCAATGACGAGCATATTGCCCATCTGGCGACCCGGGAGGGAATTGAAAGCCGTCCCCTCTCCGTTTATGCCGGAACGCATCCCGTACGCCCGGGGCTGTTGCTCGGTTTTGCCGCCGTCAGCCCGGAAAAAATTATATCAGGAGCCCAAACCCTCGCCCGGGTGCTGGAATAGCGTTTTCCGGTTTTCCGGCACCACGCTTTTGGAACAATTCCCTTACACCCACAATCACCTTTTTCAGATAATATCTTTTCATGGGACGGATCGCATGTTTTCATATCTCCAAGGCGCGCAAAAGCAATTCCGGCAGACTGACCAACTGCACCCCGCTCCGGGCCGCCTGTTGGAGAGAGGTATGACACCAGTTGCAGGGGCATAATACCTGGCGCAAATTCATCCGCTCCGCCTTGTCGATGATTTTTGCCGCAGAAATCTTGCAGCACATCTTTTTCGGCAGCTCGACGAGTTCCAGGCCTTCGATGTCGGCTAGACGCCGCGGATACCGGTCCCAGTCGAGATGGGCCGCTGGATAGACAGTGCGAAAAAAGGTATGGCATCCTTCGAAATATCCCATGACCGTCGGCGGGATCTTCAGGTTTTTTCCTTCAAGAGCGTCGAAAAGCAAATCAACCAGATAGAGATGCCGTTCGGCGGACTCCTGAAAAGTGTTTTTGGCCGCGTGTACACAACCGGCGCAGCAGTAAGCCAGGTTGACCGCTCCCTTTTTCCGGGCGAGGTCGAAATTGTGCCGATTGAACTCTTCACCAGCCGCCATGATCTGACCCCGGGCCGCTTCCGAAGCCAGCATGGCGAGCGGCGCGCCGCAGCATTGTTCCTGATCCAGGTAGGTATATTCGACACCCAACAGGTCGAGCAACCGGATATAGTCCCGCACCAGGAAAGGGGTCGTAAACGGCCGATAACAACCGAAGATTATGCAGTTTTTCGCCTCGTCCCGCGGTTTGTCGATGCCCATGGCCCCAAGTACCCCGGCCCGAAGCAGCGGGGTTGTGCCATGATTGCCGTATTTACGAATGGTTTCTTCCTGTTCGCTCAGGGTGCGGCCGCCGGACAGTGCTTCGGCCGTGGCGCGCCAGATCGCCAATCCGTTCGTCTTGTCCATGATCTTTTCTCCTTTTTTTGTTCGATGTAATCAGTATATGCGATTTTGTACTTGCAAACCAGTGGCCTGAATGACAATATTCGTTAAGATCGGGCCAATTATAGCGCAGAGGAGAAAAAAATGGGCGTCCAAACCATCGGCGTGGTGGCTTTTAAGAATATCAGCCCCTTTCAGCTTGCCGTGCCGTGTCTGGTTTTTGGGGAAAACAGCCTGGAAAAGGACTGGCCACGTTTCACCGTCAAGGTATGCGGGCTCGAGCAAGGCGAGCAGCCCACCCGGACGGGCTTTTCGATCCGGGCGCCGTATCCCCTTGCCGAGGTGGCCTCGACGGATATGGTCATTGTCCCCAGTTGGCGGGAACCTGGCGAGGAGCCGCCGGCTGAACTGGTGGCCGCCCTCGTTGCCGCCCACCGGCGCGGGGCGATCGTCGTCGGGCTATGCACCGGCACCTTTGTTCTGGCCGCGGCCGGACTGCTCGATCACCGGTCGGCAACCACCCACTGGCTGCTCACCGACGAACTGGCGCGCCGCTATCCGCTGGTTGCGGTCAAACCCGAAGTCCTCTATGTGGACGACGGCGATGTGATCACCTCGGCCGGGGTGGCGGCAGGGCTCGACTGCTGCCTGCATATCCTGCGCAGGTTGTGCGGTGCCGAGGAGGCCGGCCGGGTGGCCAGACGACTGGTGGTATCCCCCCACCGTCAGGGCGGACAAGCCCAGTTCATCGAACAGCCGATCCGCAAGGAAGGCGATGAAGACCGCTTCGCCCGGAACCTTCAGTGGCTGCAGGCCCATTTGCACCTGCCCCACACCCTCGATAACCTGGCCGAACGTTTTCTGATGAGCCGCCGCACCTTCACCCGGCGATTCCGACAGCAGACCGGCACCACGGTGTCCGCTTGGTTGCTGCACCGGCGGCTGGTCCTGGCCCGGCGCCTGCTGGAGAGCACCGCCAGGCATATCGAGATGGTGGCCGAGGAGGCCGGCTTCGGCTCGGAGGCCTCGCTTCGCCACCACTTCCGAAAGGTTCTGCACACCTCGCCGGCCCGCTACCGCAAAGAATTTCGCACCGGGTGAGGCGGAAGCGCTGAACAGCCTTCTCTCACCGATTTTTAGCGTAAGATCATCACCTCACTCAAAATCTCAGCCAGAAGCGAGCAAAGAAACATGAAATGCCGATTTTAATGTAGTCATTGTCATACCTCCGCATTTTTGTAAAATTTTGAGTTTGCGGATATCCCCTGCACCAAGGATGGTCGGGAAAAGAGCTTTACCGCATGTTGGGTTTCAACCTAACACCTGTCCGTAAAGCCCTTATGAGGGGTTCTTCAGGGTTCTGTAAATGTTTTGTAAAAATGGTTCTGATTCAATGTGGCTTATTATTGAAGGGAAGGGATCAGGGTTTCAAACAGACGGGTGCCGGAGGCTTCATACCGATGGCGCCCGGTTTCCACGAGGTCTCCCCAGCCCACCAGGAGTTCGCAATGACTGAGGATTTCATTGATGGCCATGTGTTTCCCCGGGCCTTTCAGGAAGGATGGTTTGAAGTGCCGCCGAACGATCTCTTCGGCTTCGCCATGACCCCGGGAGACAATATCAACGATGTCGGCACATCTCTGCACGTGGTGTTCAATGAGTTCATCGACCCGCTGGGTCAAATCGACCATATTCCACTGTCCGTCGTAGTAAAAGCGGTGCGCCGGCAGCACCCTCATGTCCGGATGCGCCTTGCCCAGGCGCCGGAGTTCCTTTAAAGACTGAAGATAGCGAAAAAGGCCCAAAATCTCGCCGGGTTCCGGAAATATCGGCCCGATGACGCTTTCGATGGTGTCGTACATTTCCAGGCAAGTGGGCCAGGGCGTAATCCGCGGCAGCAGGATATCGCCCACAATGACCGCTTCTTCGCCCAGGATGACGGCAAGAGAATCGGGGCTGTGACCCGGCAGATGGCGGGTAAAGATGTCGGTACACAGCTTGTTGACGCCGTTGCCCACAGCCTCCACTTCGAGGTGTTGCAGCATGGAATGGTATTCGAGGCAGTTTGGGGCGTAAAACGACTCCGGCATAAAGCAATGCCAGCACTTTGCCGGGAAATGCCGTTTGTAATCAGCCGGAGCCATGTCTTCATACTTTCGAATCAAAAGATCGTATATGGCATGTGCTTTGACCCTCAGTGAGGTCATTTCAACCAATTCCGCCGCCCCTCCGTCGTGGTCTTCATGACCGTGACTGATCAGTACAAATTCCAGCTCTGAGGGTTTAATGCCGGCGGTAGCCATCATTTTCAGCAATTGCTGGCTTTTTCCGTAACGCCCCGTGTCCACTAGAAAGGGGGTATCTGCCATGACCGCATAATTCCATGTGGGGCCAAGGTCCCAATCCCCTGAGTAGAAATTTTCTGTGGGAAGACCGAATATTTCGAGCCCGGAAGGGAGTCTGAAGCGCACAACCATGCCATTTCCGTTCTTGTCTCCATGTTCAACAATGTTTCGGTATTTCAAAAGATCTATCTCCCATTAATAAAAATTTACCGGCGGCAAATTCAAGGTCTGAAAGGGGTACGCTTCAAAATATATGCGTTTCTGTAATTCGCTTAAATGCTCTCTATGATCGCTTCAATTTCCTTAAGTGCGGCCAGGGCCTCATCCTGGGAAACCGGTACAAATTCCACCCTGTTGCCCGGCCTCAACTGTCCCAGCCGATGAAGATCAGCTGTGATGACCGTGGCGATTTTTCGATAACCTCCCGTGACGGTTTCTCCCAGGATAATAATGGGCTGGCCGTCCCCCGGGATCTGCACGGCCCCGGCGACGACCCCCTCAGAGATGATGGATGTTTCAAACCCTTCTTTTTCTTTGATGGCGGTCCCTTTCAATCGATAGCCGGTTCGATCCAGCTTTTCCGTGACATCATAGGAATTCTTCAGAAACACGGACAGCATTTCGGGGGAGAAATGGTCATGGTCGGGCCCTGAAATGACCCGAAGTCTCACATCCTGAGGGTAGGTGGGAATGGACTGAGCGGGCAGGGCGTTCCCTTCGGTTTTCAAGTGCCGGTGGGGGTCGGTGACGAAAAGGATGTCGCCTTTCATGACCGGTCTGCCCGAAAGGCCGCCGAAACCGGCCCCCAGGTTGGTGGATCTGCTCCCCAGAACCTCTTCCCCGCTGATGCCTCCCCCCGCGGCCAGATAGGCCCTAAAGCCGCTTCTGATTCCCTTGAAGGAAAGACGGTCTCCCTTTCCCATGACCAGGGTACGCCACATGGGAACCGGACTGCCGTTGATTCGGGGCTGCATATGGGCGCCGGTAAGGGCGATGGCAACTTCCGAAAGAGCGGTTAAAACAGGCCCTGCAAAGGTCATTTCAAGGCCCGCGTCATCTTCTTGGTTTCCCACCAGGCGGTTCCCCACCCGAAGGGAGAATGCGTCCACCGCACCGCTGGGGGCAACCCCGTACTGCCCGAAACCGAAACGGCCCCGATCCTGAAGGGTGGTCAGGGGACCGGGGGATATGATTTCCAGAGCTTTTACCGCTGCCAATGGTTCATTTCCTCCTCGGATATTTGAAAGAATCGAACGCGATCTCCCATTTGGAGAAGACTGGGGGGATTTTTCAGCGGGTCGAACAGGTTCAATGGCGTTCGTCCGATGATCTGCCATCCGCCCGGACTGGGAGAGGGATATATGCCGGTCTGTTTCAGCGCCAGGCCCACGGAACCCTTGGGTACGGTGGTTCGGGGCGTTTCTTTTCGCGGTGTTTCAAGGGCCTCCGGCAGTTCCCCCAAATAGGGAAATCCGGGGCTGAAGCCGATCATGAAAACATGATACGGGGTGTCCGTGTGCAGCCTGATGGCCTCCTCAACGGAGATGCCGTGATATCGGCTCACCCAGTCCAGGTCCGGCCCGTATTTTTCTCCGTAAACCACCGGAATTTCAAAAGTGGCCGGATCCGGAATGTCAAAATCATCCAGGTCACGAAACAGTCCGTCTATTGCTTTTTGCAGTCCCGTTGCCGAGGTCTTGAGGGGATCAAAAATCAGAAGCAGCGAGCAGTAGGCGGGAACAGTGTCCAGGAGCGAATCGGATAACGCTTCTTTTACGGCGACAAAAAGCCTTCGCACTTTTTGATTGACGCTGATGTGGATCGTATCGCCCACTTCCACCAGCATGGCGCCATCGCCCATGAATCGGTATCGGGGGTGTTTAAAAAGCATGCCGGCCTACAGAAAGGTGCCCATGGGGGTTACTTCGATATGCGAATCCGTGAGAGATTCTCTGATTCGTTTCACCAGGGAAAGGACCCGGGGATTATCGCCGTGAACACAGATGGTGTCCGCTTTCAATTCCATTTCAGTGCCGTCAATGGCCGTGACGTTGCCATGCTTCACCAGCCGGGTGATCCTTTCGGCCACGGTTTCCTCGTCATGGAGCACGGCCCCCGGCAGTTTGCGGCTCACCA
The DNA here is from genome assembly GCA_963663335.2 of Desulfatiglandales bacterium. Classification (GTDB taxonomy): domain Bacteria; phylum Desulfobacterota; class DSM-4660; order Desulfatiglandales; family Desulfatiglandaceae; genus NaphS2. The sequence continues at coordinate 528,258 of CAXXLN010000004.1, forward strand.
GCGACCCGTCGGGGTTGTAGGCCCGGTCGGCAAAAAATTCAAAGGCGATCCGGATGGAACGGCGCCTGGCAATGGCTGCCAGTTCGTCCCGGTTGGGGCCCGCCAGTGCCACCATGATGATGTTCCGGTCCAGTTCCGAAATGACTTCGGCGATGGCATCGGATATTTGCAGATCCTGAACGGCCATGTTGTAAAGGGCGCCATGGGGCTTGACATGCTGAAGGGAGAGCCCCTTCTGATTTGCAAAGGCCTGAAGCGCTCCCACCTGGTAGGTCACATCGTATCGAATGTCTTCGAGGCTTATGTCCATGGTTCTTCTGCCGAACCCCATGAGGTCCGGCAGGCCCGGATGAGCCCCGATACCCACGCCGTGCGCAGCCGCCAGGGAGACGGTCCGGGCCATGACACCAGGATCCCCCGCATGGAATCCGCAGGCGATATTGGCCGAACTGATGAGGGGAATGACCTTCTCATCCAGTCCGATTTTATAGCTTCCGAAGCTTTCACCCACATCCGAGTTAAGATCAATCCGGTGAGGCATTGGGATATTCCCCCATGAAAAACTGCTGGTTATCGGTTCAGGTCTGGATTGGAAAACCATAATCGGAGAATGGATCTTTTGCAAGTTGAAATGATGATCTGAAGCATACCCACTTAAGGGGAAGATTTATTTTTTGCCTGTCTGTGCGGTTTCTGTTTCTTTGAAATATTCTTCCAATTTTTCTTCTGCCTGATCCCCGAAAAGAATTCGGCAAGCCTCCTGAAGCCCGTCGGAGTTTCGAATCGTATCACGATGCTCTATCAGGGCTATTTTGGATCGTCGTCTTAAGAAATCTGAAAGTTTAGTAACCATTTCCCGCTCCGAGGCTTCCATGAGTTCACAACGGATATATTCGGTCCCTTTTATCAATACCTCCGCCTGACCAGGATCTTCCTGGATCATCTCAAGGAGTCTGAAAGCGGTTGCACCATATCTGCGCCAGAGACGGGAAGAGAGTTTTTCGGATGCATCCGGAGCGGTCAAGTCGTCCAGCCCCATCAGTTTTGCATGATGTTTAAACCGATCCCGGGTTTTATCATCAAGCTCCCCATACCACTTGTAGTCGGGATAAGGCATTGAAATTCCCATTTGTTTGACGAAATGACAGACTTCATCACCGACGTTGAGACAGTCAGTTAGTTTGCCTCCGAATATGGTCAGGTAAAATTCAGGCAGATTGGGTTCTACGGCATGTTTTCGGGATAGCTGCATCCAATCGGGCGTTGTCGTCACTTGCCCGGAAATAACCAGGGGCCTGACACCGCAACGCTCTGAAATAATATCCGACTCCGTAATTGGATTTTCCAGATTCAACAAGGCGTTGACGTTTTTTAAAATGAAGGCTCGATCATCAGGCGTTACTTCTTTGGTTGGCACTGTGACAGGGGTATCGGTGGTGCCGATACAGGTACGGACCCCCATGGGAATAATAAAAAACAGTCGCCCGTCACTGGCAAAAAAGGTCAATACCCGCTTGTTCGGCGTAATACGGTTGACCAGTAAATGAACGCCTTTGGAAAGTAAGAGATGGTGATGCGTACTTTGGCCGGCAATTTCATTATACCGATCGGCCAATGGGCCTGCCGCATTAATTAATACTCTTGCGCGGATTTGAAAAGTCTCACCCGAAATGCTGTTTTTGACTTCGCTAATCCAATATCCATCTGGATTACGCTTGGCACGGATGGACTCAACATAATTGGCGGCAATACACCCGGACGTCAATGCGGATCGTATAAACCCGAATACGAAACGTGCGTCATTATCGTATAGGTAGGCATCAGAATATTCAAACCCGCCATTGATATTATCCGTGTTGATGACAGGTTCTTCGGTTTTAATCCTTTTTTTGGTGAGATAACGGGGTGTTTTTGTGAAACAGCTACCGATCAGCCAGTAGAGCCAGGTCCCCAACCAGACGAAGAATGGCGGATAACGAAAGCCTTTGGAAATGGAGGTGAAAAAACGGATCTCTTTGACGGTTGAGGGATAATGTCTGATCAGGTGATTCCGGCATTTACATAATTTGCGGACCAGTAAAAACTCCCAATTTTCCAAATACTTAATTCCGCCCCATGCCAGGTTGGAAGATTCCTGGCTGGTCATTCCGGCAAAATCACCCTGATCAATGAGAGCGGTCTTGACCCCTTTTTGTGACAAAGCGGCTGCCGAAACGGCACCATTTATCCCACCACCGACAATTAAAACGTCAAATATCTGTTCCGATAATTTTTTTAAATTGGTTTCCCGGTGCTGCATCGGTTTGACCCGGGATTCATGATTTGGATTCAATGTCATAATGATAAGCAATCCTTTTAGCCTATGGTTTACCCGCTTTGCCATTGAACGTCTTATGGCTGGATCACGATCGTTGTTCCGTCCGCGACATATGCCCAGATTTCATCCATATCGGCATTGGATACTGCTATGCAACCATTTGTCCAATCGTTATTCCTGAAGTACGACTTCGTCCAGCTGAAACCGTTCGGCACACCGTGAATCATGATCATGCCGCCGGGTTTAAGGCCTTTGGATTTTGCAGATAGGATGTCGTCCTTGTTGGGATATGAAATGTGAATTGATTTGTAGAAGCGGCTGTTTGTCTTTCGCCAGTCAAGAATGTATGTGCCTTCGGGAGTGCGTTTGTCCCCCTCCCCTATCTTGTGCCCGATCGGATTTGCGCCAAGCGATATCTTATATTCTTTGAATATCTGATCGCCCTTTTTCAAATAAAGCCTTCTTTCGGCTTTCTTCACAAGAACACTGTCCGCCTTAAACGGTTCAACAGAGGAAACGACCTCTTTGCTGACGCTCCCAACCCCTTTATACCCAGGTTCGCAGACTATCTGATAGTCTCCTTCAGGCTGACAGATCATGGACTTGAAAAGGTCCATCTGCTGATCAAGAGATGGTGCAAGGTTCTTATTCGCCTCGTAAAACCCCTTAATGCTGTCTTCTCTGGCCTGAGCCGCCATGTTAAAAGGCGTCGATCTACTCCGAATATCGCTGCTTCCAGAGGCGGAAAAAATCGTCTTGCCGCTCGGGATATGATAACAGATCGCATTCAGTATTGTATGTGTATCGGTTTTTTGTCCCGGGACAATAAAGGCGCCGATTACGGTCAGATAGCTTATGGCCCAAAATCCACTATCCACTTGTTGGCGTTGATCAAACGAGATCAGCACAAGGACATCCACTCCGAATTTTCTCTTCAGCCGGTCAAGGCTATCGAAGCTGCCCATGGTCGGCACATAAGATGAAGGGATCCGGACGATTGATTTGACAAATTCCTGCTTTTTGAAATGTTCGCCGATATCCTGCATCAAAGACATTTTGTCCTTTTCGCTCAAGCCGGATGAAGAGGACAGGCTCGTTGAGCCGCCATGGTTTTGATGTTGGATCGTTTCCGGCACAAAGGCAATGCCGACTCTCAGTGGCAAAGAAAGGATAGGGACCTGTGGGGGCTTAACGGTTTCTTTTTTAACTGAATGCGAAAACTCGACGACACTGCTTCGATAATTTGTTGATGTGGAACATCCGGCAATGAAAGTCAGAGTCATCAAGACAAGAAATCTGGCCCACAGTCTCAATAAGTTCATCCTTTGCATTTACTGCCCGTAATCGCTCCTTTTCTTGAATTTGATCATAGGCGCATGTGTGCTTCTTTTGATAGGGATGGGTGTGATAAGCCCTTTTCAAGGGGAGTTTAGACTTTCACCTCAAAAAAAGTCAAACCAAAAACCGTCTGGAAAGACAAGGGGCGAATAGACCGATGATATGATGGATTTCGGTCTTATCAAGGGCCTTGGGCGTTCGTCCGAAAGTCTCTACGGCCGTTTGAGCCCGTCCGGGTTTTGGTCCGTGTCCGCGCGAATGGTCCGGATCAAAGTGCGTTCCTGACAAAGCATTCAATGGTTTCGATGTGCGCTTGGGACCAGATAAAGGGAAACAACCGTTGCCCTTCCTTTTTGCAGATGACCTCCGACAGGGTCGGGTATGGTTGCATCAATGCCGTTAAGGCGGCGGTTGTTCCACCATCCAGAAACATCTGCAAGTCATCCATTTGATCCTGAAAATCCCACGGTCGCCCGGACGAGATGCAGGAACGCAGTAGATGAATCAGGCGGGCCGTTTCGCGGGTTTGTTCGGGGTCCGTCATCCCGCCCTTTTGCTGATGGATGAATCCCAGCACCCTCTTGGCCGTATGGAGCACAACATCATCGAACAAGATTTTCCACCCCACCTGAAACAGCTTGACCGGATGATGTGCTTTCAAAAGGGCTGTCAAAGGATCAACCGACCGGTCTCTTTCCGGTTTCACATCTTTCAGAAGTAAATATTCACCACCCAAATTACAGACTGAAAAAGCCGCTTCAGCCGCTTCCTTCGGCCGGAAAGCGCGTCCCTGAAATCTGCATCCTGAGATCAATGTGTTGGACAGATAGGAAAACTCTCTCAGCCGCTGTGAGAACAGATTTGGATCCGTTTGGTTGATTGCCTCCATGGCCCTGGCCAAGGGCAGGAGATGATCCCATGACCCCGCACTGTCATAGCCCAGCAGTTGCTGATGGGAAGTCGGCAACAGATCGGCGTCTTGAATGGTTTGAGCCAGTTGTACGACTTTTGTTTGAATCGATCCGGAAGTCCGTTTTTCCGATGTTTCATCACCCCGCCGGGATCTGTCGGCCGATTCGGCTTCCGATTCTATTGCGCTGAAATAGGCACTCGTAATGGGGTCGATGGTCTCCGCCGCCACAATTCCCGTTAAGGCGGTGGACCTCGCCTGACTCAAAAAGACCGCAGCGGACGTCGGTGTGACGAATCCCTTCTTTTCTCTTCTTTCCTTCCTTTCAGAGGATACATCCTCTTCCAGCATCTCGCCGGCGGTGAGTACCTGGTAAAGACCGCCGTTTTCTTCTATCTCTTCACTTGAGGCCCAACAACATCGATTCAACAGGCGAACCATCGTCTCATAATCACGTTCGTTCAGTGCCGCCATCAAGGCGCAGACCGCGTCCCAGCTCGATTCATTTTTCGAAATCACCAGATAACGGTCAAACTCCATATTTAACGAGCCGTCCAAGACCTTTTCCACGATACGATCGTCCGTGTATTCATCACGGCCAAAACGCAGGACAGGGTCATGCAAGTCCAGCACCAGAACAAGCCCACACAAACCCAGCGCTACCAAATCCTCGTCCAGCTCCATCACCTTACGAGCGGTAAAAGCCGAGCCGCTTTCCATCATGATTTCCAACCACAGGCCAAAACGCTCCGAATCAAAGGTTTCATCGAGGCCGGGCGCTTCGCTGTGCCAGAGATCCTCGTCCAGAACCCCTTTTAACTGCTCTGCCGTGGCAAGAGAAACGATCTCCGCTGCATCCTCCAAACCGATATTGCGTATCAGTTTGGTCAGGACGCCAGCATCCAGCCTTTGAATAACGGCGGGCAATTCCGGCGCATCCAGAATGTGACGCAATAATTCCCCGGACTGCCTAACCCTGGAAACAAGGGATGTCATAAGTACCTCCTCGGTCGGTCATTGACCCTTAAACTTTCAAAGTTGTTTCTGAGAATCGGCATATGGTGAGACGCGAAAGGGTTTATCGCACGATTTTTGTTTCTATGTCAATTATTTTTAATAAATAATTTCAAATAGTTATATCGTTGACAAGTGGAGAATACGTTGCTATAATCTTCGCCGGGATTTACGAATGAAACCCTGAAAATCCTCCCGCCTGCTGCGCTCCTTCCCTGCGGTTCCGGCCACCCCATGAAGTCTTCATGGCAGAAACCGTTAAACAGGACCCTCAATCCGCAACCTCGGAAGAAACGGGCGCTTTTTCATTGGATTTTCCGAGCCCTAATCCATATCCTGATGCTCGACCTGGAAAAGATAAGGTCATGGAGACTCAGCCACATTGGGGAAATTTTAAAGGAAAAGGTTTTTGAAAAGCAGGAAAGGGCAGGAGGACACAATGAAAAGATGGGTCAAATGGAGCATGGTCGGCACAGGGATCGTGTTGGTGGTGTCCGTTGTGGCAGCAGGTTTGTTCATGCGGAAAGCCGGTCCCATCGGCAGCGGATTCGTTTCCAAGTATCTGTGTTCAAGCACATTTATCTCCCACCGGGACCCGGAGGTGGTGTTTCGCGAGGATGTGGTGCCGGTGAACCCGCTGGCGCCGTTTTTTGACTATCGCATCGATTATGAGAATAAATCGGTTACCGCCGACGCCCACGGACTGTTCGGCATGACGGCCATCTACCGGGAGGGCTGCGGATGTTCATTGGTCATCGGCACCACCGAAGCCGACATGCGTAAACAAACGATTGTGCCGCCCGATCTTTCGGCCACGCGCCCCGTCCGGCCGTCGGATCTGCCCTGGCCTGAGGGCAGCGGCGGACCTGAGTATCCCGCTGCCCTGGGGATCGATGTCGAAAAACTGGATGTCGCCCTGAAAGACGCCTTTCGGGAACCCTGGCCGGGCAATCCTAGAAAGACCCGGGCCGTGGTGGTCATCTACGATGGAAAGCTGGTGGCGGAGCGCTATGCCGACGGCGTTCACAAGGACATGCCGCTTCTGGGATGGTCCATGGCCAAGAGCATCACCAACGCCCTGGTGGGAATTCTCGTAAAGGACGGCCGGCTTGACATTCGAAAACCGGCGCCGGTGCCCGAGTGGCAGGCGGCAAACGATCCACGGAAAGCGATCACCCTCGATGAGCTTCTGCGTATGAGCAGCGGACTTTCCTTCGAGGAAGTCTACAAGCCGCTTTACGATGCCACCGACATGCTCTACGGCAGCTATGATTTTGCCGCCTTCGCCGCCCGTAAACAACTGGAGACGCCGCCGGACGGCAAATGGTATTACTCGAGCGGCACGGCCAATATCGTGGCGCGGATCGTACGTCAAACCGTGGAAAAGGACACCCCTCACTATTACCGTTTTATCTACGAGCGGCTCTTTGATCGAATCGGCATGCTCAGTGCCGTCATGGAGCCGGATTCGTCGGGGACCTTCGTGGGCTCTTCCTACGGCTACGCCACCCCCCGGGACTGGGCGCGCTTCGGTCTCCTGTACTTGAATGACGGCGTCTGGCGGGGCGAACGGATTTTGCCCGAGGGCTGGGTGGCCTACAGCACAACACCCACGCCCAAGGCTCCCAAAGGCGAATACGGGGCATTTTTCTGGCTCAACGCCGGTACGCCGGGCGATCCCGGCAACCGTCTGTGGCAGCATGCGCCTCGTGATGCCTATGCTGCGCAGGGGTTTCAGGAACAAAAAGTCATTATCATTCCATCTCGAAAGGCCGTTCTGGTACGCTTCGGGGCAACGGCCGATCGGAAGGCCTGGGATACGGACGCCTTCATCGCCAGTGTACTGGCGGCGCTGCCGGAGTAGAGGCCCTTCCGGCAACCCTGAAAGGAACATGGGCGGATCAAAATCAAATATCCATTGATTTAATCACGAGTTTAGGTCCAATACCCTTTAATGAATTCAATTCACTGCTGCAAAATGATTGGTATCTTCAGCTAATTGCCAAAATATAAAGATATTCTATAAAAAAGGACGAAAAACGGGGGAAATAAGAACAGACTTCTGATTTCGGTTCATAGACCCAAAATATGGCGCGGGACATTTTTTTCATGCTCAGATACCCTCTTGATGGGGTCATCCGATGACCATTTAATCCGACAATTGAGATGAGGGTAGAGCCATGATGAAAAGCGTCGTAGAAGCCTTTTCCAAAATTGGAAATGATTTTGTGTTTGCGCCTTTTGAGCCAATCATTCAGCCAATCATTGATGAGGTTCTCAAAGAATATCAAAAAGATAAATACAGGAAAGGTACGATTTTGACCCCGTGCATTTTGGTTTGGCTGTGTTTTGCGTTGGCTTTACGTCGGGATTCAAATTATAGCAAAACTCTGAACTGGTTGTTTTCTGGATTTCGTTGGAAGTCTTTGAACTTTAAAAAAAATTGTTAGTGATGGTGCGATCACTCATGCTCGATCAAAAATGGGGGTTGATGTTTTTCGTACAATTTTTCAAAGATTTTCTTCAATTTTCAAAGATGTCACTCCCGATTTCTACGGACTGATAACCGTCATGTTTGATGGCACATCTATGACGATGCCAGATACGGAAAGCAATCGGCAAAAATTTGGAAAACACAAATCGGGAAGAGGCTATGGCGCATTCCCTCAAATCAGAGCCGTTGCGCTAATGGCTCTATGTGCTCGTCGCATTATCGATATCGCATATGCGCCCTATAAAGGCAAAAAGACCGGCGAAAGAACACTAATGTTTGAAATCTTAAAAAGATGTTCGAAAAACAAATGTTTATTCCTTTTCGATGCAGGATTTTACTCATTTTATTTGGCCAACTATATGTACGAAAATGGGGCTCAATATATCTTGAAAGTTGCAACATCCGTCAAATTAAAAGCAATTTCCGGATCTCAAATGGCTGATGGCAGTTATCTGAGCGAAATTATAGGAAAAGTTGTTGTATCGGTCAATCCGTATAGCGGCCGCAAAAGTTGGAAAAAAGTAAAAATAATTGTTCGTGTAATTCATTTTCGAATCCCAGGCTTCCGACCTGTCCGTTTAATTACAACTCTGTTGGACCCGGCTATCACTGCACAAGAGATTATCGCCCATTACCACAAACGTTGGGATATAGAAATTGCCTTCGACGAAATAAAGACGCATCAATGCGCCACCCTTAAGGGACAGATGCCGACTATTTTTCGAAGTAAACGTAGTGATTTAGTAGAACAGGAGTTGTATTGCATCCTGACCGCATACAATCTGATTCGATCTTTGATAAAAGAATCAACAGATATGGAAGGCGGTGATCCGTTGTTGATCAGTTTCCTGGAAACTGTTGATATAATAATTGAATGCGCGGCGCTCATGAGTATATCAGCAGAGAAGAGAAAAAAAAGGGAGCGGCTCTTTTTACTTAAAATGATCGCAAATTCAAAAATTGATAGACCGCGGAGACCGAGACGTAATCCAAGAGCTGTAAAAGTAAAAATGTCAAATTTCAAACGAAAGCGAAGTACCGACAAATCAGAATGTACGAATTTCATGCAGGATATTGAAATCCTATATCAGGAAGCAGCATGAATGCGATTCATTCACGGGTATTGAGTTTAGGTCTAGTACCATGTAACGCTTACAAGTTCGGATAAAGACGTTTCAGCTTGATCCTAGCGTCTGGGGTTGTGAACTGCCAATCAATCTTCTTGGTGCTATTGTTACGATTGGATTTCCACGCCGCGACTTCAGCCTGCATGGTCGCCATATCAGCGATCCGCCGATTGAGGCATTGGCCTTTAAGCACGCTAAGTTCAATTTCTGCCATATTGAGCCAGCTGCCATGCTTAGGGATAAAGTGGATGTCCAGACGTTCTGCCAGGCATAGGGCGACTTGGGGTTCAAAAGTTTCATAGAGGGAGGCGATATTGTGTGTATTCAGGTTGTCCATAACCAGCCGCACTTTTATGGCATCGGGATAACGCTCATCAAGCATTTGCTTGACCTGTTGCGCCCAATCCTTGCGGGTACGACGTTCGGTCACGGCAACATGACGCTTCCCCGCCAATGGTTCGACTTCCATGAAGATTTCCGCCACACCGTACCTGACATATTCATCGTCCATCCGTTTTGGTCGCCCTGGCTTACACGGAATTGGAGTATGAACTTCGCCGATCATTTGTTTGCTCGACTCATCCATACACACTACCGGGTACTTGGGATCATATGGGAGATGATAAACCTCCAAAACATCCTCCATTGCTGCTACAAAGGCAGCGCTGCCTTTCGGCGGGATTTTCCAGTACTTGCTGAGGTGAGGCTTAAGTTCGTTTTTTTTAAAGCTCGTTGCACAGTCATATGGGAAACGGATTCAGCAAACTTCAGTTCGACTGCCTTGTCGGCCAGCAGTCTGACCGTCCAGCGCTGGTACCCATCGGGAGCATCCGAACAGGCTAAGGCAATCAATCGCGCCTCAAAAGCGCCGTCAAAAACCACTTCTCGCGGGGGCTTTTCCCTGGGCTTACGGTTCAATGCCGCGTCGAACCCCTCCTCAACAAAACGCTTTTTGAGATGCTCTATAGTGCGGGGGGTTACCCCCAACGCTTCTGCGACGTTCGCAACGTTCCACGCAGGCCCGTCAGGACCCGCATCACAAAGCAATAACGCACGGGCGTTGATAAATTTTTTTGCTCCGGTTTTGCCATTTCGGGTTAATGCCAAAAGATATTCACGCTCCGGTTCCGTTAAAGTAACTCGGTATCTTGGGGTCATGGCTACCTCCTATTTGGGTTGCCATGGAGTATACAATAGATTTCTATTTTACGAAAGTTAAAATGTTACATGGTACTAGCAACATTACAGAATATTTATGAACCGAATTCCTTACTTGGTGCAATGACAGAAAGAGGATTAAGAATGGTTTGACCCCTGTTCTGATCCCTGTTTCAAAGATGCAAATGTCTTCTTGTTGGGTCCGGAGTTTGCCCGTCTTAGGACAGCGCCAGGCTGATTTTCAGGGCAGCGTCAACGTCCTTCATGATGTTTTTAGAAAAATGGCCTCTTTTCGCCACAATCCGCGATTTGTCCAGGCTTTTTATCTGGTCGCACTGGACGACGCTTTTCTTATCCAGGCCTCCGACACCTTTTTCAACAGGCACAATGACAGGATAGAACCGCTTTATATGCTCGGCACCCCTGATGGGCGCGACAATCACCAGAGGACTATATTGATTTCCGATATCATTTTGTACAACAACCGCGGGACGCGTCTTCCTGATTTCGTGTCCCCGGGCCGGGTCAAAATCAATATCTATGACATCACCTCTGTTTATCTCCATCATATGCCGTCTCCGGAGCTGAAATCCCACTCATTGCTGCTTTCTTTGATAAAATCGTAATTGGCCACATAACCTTCTTTCATGGCCAGTTCCATTTCCTCTCTTTCTTTTTGAGCTAGGCCTTCGGAGATAAGCCTGCGGATGAGTTCGCTCCTGCTGAATGAAATCCTCCGGGCCATTCGGTCCAGCTTCTCAATGATCATATCCGGCAATTCGATATTGATTCTCTTTCTTGCCTGGGCCGGTTCAGCTACCATAATCTGTACCCCTAATTTATGTATTAATAAATGGCATGAAACAATGATACCAATAAAAGATGCTGTTTTCAATTCAAAAAGGATGATGGCGCCGTGAAGCATCAAATATCCATTGACTTAATCACGAGTTTAGGTGTAGCAACATTACAGAATATTTATGAACCGAATCCCTTACGTGGTGCAATGACAGAAAGAGGATTAAGAATGGTTTATATAGAGTTGAGAACCCCGTTTCTCCAAAACAGATGGAGAACGGGGTTTTGTATTTTTTACCCCCGGGCAAAACGACAATTGATGAAGGGGTTTGAAGGGATCTGCCTTTGACTCTTGCGCGCAACCTCCAAGAAGAATAAGCGTCAACGGCAGACTTTGTCCCCACACCATAGGTATTAGATTGATGTGGAACCGGGGTCAAGTCCGCTTTTGACCTACTTTGTGGGAAGATGGCATAAAGAAATCATTCGTGTGATGGAGTGCGTTAAAAAGAAGCTTGAAAAAGACTGAAAGTCTAATCGTCGGCTGGATGAAATTGTCAGATCAATCCAGACAAGCTAAGAGCGGACTTGACCCCTGTTACCCCTGTTTAGGTTATGACTCAACCCTATTGCGGCCAGTCATGAGGTGACCACAGATGGCGGATGCTCCAATACCTAACCCCGAGAACACTGCCGCACATGGCGATCCAGGCGACGAAACCACCAATCGCTATCGCTTTCAGTGGACTTGGGCCGCGGTTGTGTGTTGTATGCTCCTTGACGACACGGAGGACGTTGAAGAGGTGTTCTGCGAGCACCACGAGGATGTTCTACTCAAGCACCAGGATGGATTATTCACCGGGCACCAGGTCAAGACTCGGGGTGACGACCAACCTCCGTGGAAGGCGAAGGACGAAGCAATTCTAAAGGCATGCATCCGGTTCGTCAAGCTGGAATCTGATTACCCAGGTAGGTTTCGTCGATTCTGCTTTTTGACGAATCATCCGCTTTACTCAGCCAGAAACGGACAAGATCTATCCTATGTCTTGCGGTCGATTAAAGATGCACCAACAGTTGTAGATCTTCCACCGAACGTCGCCCCATGGGTCAGTCGAGTAGTTCAAGATGCCAAAGTGCCAGAAGCGGTTGCATTTGCTGCCTTGTCAAAGACTGTAGCTAAAGCTAACCTGCCAAAACTTCGGGACGCCATTGTGCGGTTAATTGACACTATTGCACAATGCTGGTCGCCAGCAAACGACTGCTCTTATGATTCGGTTAAAAGAGCGGGACAATCGCTGATTGAAGAATGCGGCCGTGCCTCTTCCCTTAATCATGAGCAACTCCTGCCAGCCTATGTCATAGCGGCTGCAGACGACGATGCTGATATAGCGGCAAGGATAGATGGTAAGCGCATGACACTATCCCGTGTTCAAGGCGTCCTTGAATGCGGTCGCGATTCTGCAGCCACGTTGGCTGGCGAGCCCGCCCTCAGTATTGAGCCAGGAGCGGGGAGCACCGAACTGCTACACGAGAAGCTGGATGCAGGCGGTTTCTCCGCAGTGTCAAGGAATTCCGCTGAGGATCTGCGCGACAGCGCCGACTATTTAGGAATCGGATGGACTAAGAAGTACGGACACGACAAGGGCCTTGAGCGATACAATCATATCCGGTCCACAGTCCTAAGTGACGCAGGGAGAGCGTTTGACGCCACCCAAACCGAGGCTGACGGTTTCGGACCATCAATGAGAGAGGACCTGCGTCGTCGATTCCGAGAGAGGCGGAGAGCCTTATATCAACTCTATGACTGCACAGACGACCACCTCGAAGGTTTTGCATTTTCGCTAACCGCACAGTGTAAAGTCGTCTGGAGTCACGCCCGGCCATGGGAGTCACAATGATAGATTTGGTCGAAACGATTGCTGAGCTCGATGGCCAACCGGATTTACACGCTGCTCGTCTCCTTGTGCTAATCTCGGCCTTCTCAGATCCAGAACAGGGAGATGCGGTGGAAGGACTTACAAAGCTTGCCAAGCTCGACTTTCTCCTTCGTTACCCTGTCATGTTAGAACGTGCCTTGGATGCCAAAGGTCGCTCGACACGCGACGTACGGCTTGAGGATTATGAGCGGTTGAGTGTCGAGTCTCAGATGGTGCGGTATCGATTCGGACCTTGGGACCACCGATATCGCGAGTTCCTCAATATCCTCATCGGGAAAGGACTCGCTACTGTAAGTGTTGAAGGTCGCAAGGTCGTGATTGGGCTCACTGAACATGGGCGTACACTGGCGTCTGAGTTGAGCGTGAGTCCTGATTTTGAGGACTACGCCAGGCGATCCTCCCTGTTGAAGCGTCATTTTGACGTGCAAGCAACGACGCTGATGCGATTCATTTATGAGACGTTCCCTGAAGTCGTATCTCTTAGGTCGAATGAAAGTATCCCAATATGAATATACAGCTCACTCATCTCGTGGTAAGAACCCGGCAGACAACCGAGCAGGTCATCTTCTCGGAGACTGTCACCTTCCTGTATGGTCCGGTTGGTACAGGCAAATCAACAGTCGCGCGCCTCATTGACTACTGCTTCGGAGGTGAACTGGAACGAACACCGGCAATTCAACAGGAGTTCATATCAGTCGTCCTTGGGGCAAAACTCGGTGAGTATGAGTGTACATTTGAACGTGGAGCCGAGGACACGCAGACAGTTCGCGTTACATGGACACGTGGTGAAGACGATTTTGGGTCAGTCAATGCACCACTAACCGCAGGAGATGCGACTCTGCTGGAGGCGGAGGTCTATAACCTCAGTGATTTATTGTTCCATCTGTGCGGCGTAGAGCCCATCAAGGTCCTTAAGCGGAGTCGAGATCCAGATTCCCAAATGATCAGGCTCAGCTTTCGCGACATCTGGAGGTACTGCTACCTAGACCAGACCCATTTGGATTCGTCGTTCTTCCGTCTGGAGGATCCATACAGAGGCCGAAAAAGCCAGGACGCAATGCGGTTCTTCACGGGTTTGCATTCAGAACGTTTTAGTCAGCTGCAAGTGGATCTTTACCGTACAGTCACTGAACAGAACGGTTCACGCAAAGCCGTTATGGAGATCCGCCGCTTTATGGAGCGCTTCGACCTCGGCTCTGAGTTGCAGCTCACATCACAGATCGAATCAACAGAGAGGGAACTACGAGCAGCTAAGGAACGAAAGCAGGCTGTTGAAACAGACCGTGAGACGAATATTCATCCAACCGACGAGTTGAGGGGTAGACTACGCGAACTGAGCCAGATTGTCTCCGATTTACAAGAAGCAATCACTACATCTCAGGACTCGCTCGCCGAACAAGAAGCACTTCGAGCTGAGCTAATTACCGCTAAAGTGAAAACTGGTCGAGCTGAGCAAGCAACCCGAATACTCGACGGTGTAGATTACTCAAGGTGCCCCCAGTGTGGCTCTGACATATCGGGACGCCCACCAGATGAAGAACAGTGTCGCCTTTGCGGCACCCCCCCGACAGCTACAGAGGCTCGTCCAAGCATCGACACTGAGGCTGTTCGGCGAGAGCTCAATGATCGCATTGACCAAATTGTTGACTCAATACTCCGGAGGCGAAGAGCGCTGGAGCGATCCCAGCGAGACCTCCAGATAGCCAAAAACGCAAAGAGGCAGCTTGATAGCCAACTCCAGGACGAACTGCGACGCTACGACTCGGCTTTCATTGAAAGTGTTCGGGAGGTTGATCGAAGAATCGCCACGCTTGAGGAACGCCTTCGGTCCCTCGTTCAGATTCAGGAGATGCCGCGAGCCATCAGTGACCTGGAGGGACAGGCAGGAGCATCACAAGGACGCATCGATCAGCTACGTTCGGCAATAGAGGACGAGCGAGGACGACTTCGCACCGGCGACGAAAACGCGCGTGCAATTGCAGAAAAATTCAAAACGGTCATGCTTGAAGTCGGATTCCCCGGAGTCTCAGATCAAGACGACGTAGTGTTGGAGCCACGTAATTGGAAGCCCATAATCGTCCATTCTGAACAAGAGTGGGGCTTTTGGGACACGGGGAGCGGAGGCAAGAAGACACTATTCAACGTCTGCTACGCATTGGCCGTTCACGAGGTGGCCCGAGAACGGGGAATGCCCGTTCCAAACATCCTGATCATTGACAGTCCAACCAAAAACATTAGCGAGGACGAAAACCCCGAGCTCGTGAATTCACTGTACCGAGAGATTTACAGATTCGCAGCTGATAGAAACGGCATAGGCACGCAGTTCCTGCTAATTGATTCGGATCTTATTGAGCCCGAAGCTGAGCTTGCCGGATTTTTGCAAAGACGGACTTAATAACCTAAAAATGACACATATGCGGGACAACAATGCCGACATTACAGGATAAGCTTGCAGAATCTCTTGCTGTTCTGAAAAAACTTCAGGACGACGGTATTGTTGCCATCCAAACCAGAAACATGACACGAACACACCGGGAACGGCTTGTTAAGAGCGGCTTCATCAAAGAAGTGATGAAAGGATGGTATATTTCCGGCCCGCCCCGAAGAGCCGGCCGGAGAGAGCACGGCCTGGTATGCGTCATTTTGGGGCTTTTGTGGTGATTATCTTAACATAAGGTTCGGCAATCAATGGTGTCTTTCCCCTGAGCAATCATTGAGCATTCACGGAGAAAACTGGAGCGTACCCAATCAACTTCTTGTCCGAACGCCAAAAGGGGGGAACAAGCCTATATCCCTTCTTCATGGGACATCCATAATGGACGTTCGCTTGAACCTGCCGGACAGGAAGGATATGAAAATCAAGGATAACATGCGGATTATGACCCTGCCCGCTGCTTTGATTTCATGTGCTCCTGTCTATTATTCAAATAATACTGTAGAGGCGCGCGCTGCGCTGTCCATGATCTCTGATGCTTCCGAGATTTTGCACAAGCTACTCGAAGGCGGGCATAGCACGGTAGCCGGAAGGCTTGCGGGCGCTTTCCGGAATATCGGCAAAAATGTTATTGCCGACGATATCATAGAGGCAATGAGAACTGCCGGATACAACATTACGGAAAATGATCCTTTTGAAGAAAAACCCGTTACTATTTTTAGTGAGCGCGAGCTTTCTCCACATGTCAACCGGATAAGGATGCACTGGGCGGACATGCGCGGTATTGTCCTGGAAAATTTTCCGCAGGCGCCCTTGGTGCGCCGAAACAGCGATGAATATCTCAAATATGTCGATGAAATATATCCGGCTGATGCCTATCATTCACTTTCCATTGAGGGGTATCACGTCAGCGAGTTGCTGATTGAACGTGTTCGTTCAGGGGACTGGGACCCGGAAACCAACCGCAAAGATAAGGAGTACGCAGATGCCTTGGCTGCTCGTGGTTACTGGCAAGCTTATCAGGCGGTAAAAAAAAGCCTGATAAAAATCTTAAATAAAAACTCTCCGGGTACGGTGGTCAGTAATGATCATTCCATATGGTACAGAGAATTATTTGCTCCGAGTGTAAGCGCTGGTCTTTTGGGTGCATCCGACCTTGCCGGTTACCGAAACCAACCTGTCTATATCCGAAAATCGAGACACGTACCACCCCGGTATGAAGCACTGCGCGATCTTATGCCTGCATTCTTTTCTCTTTTAAAAGACGAAGCAGAGCCTGCGGTAAGAGCTGTTTTAGGGCACTTTTTCTTTGTTTATATCCACCCCTATGTTGATGGGAATGGCCGCATGGGAAGATTCCTGATGAATGTTATGTTAGCCGGTGGCGGCTACCCATGGACAGTCATTCCACTTGAGACCCGCAATGATTATATGGCCGCCTTGGAAGAAGCAAGCGTAAGAAAGAATATAGCGCCTTTTTCAAGGTTTTTGGCTGAACTCGTCCAAAAAAGGCAATGAATGTTCAACAATCCAAATGAACCGGACAAGCCGGTTTTTTGGAGACGTTCGAAAAGGGTCAAAATGAATGGATACGCGTACATCTTGTCAAAGCAAACTGCACGGGCGAACATTAATGGGTGCGGTTTTTAGCAGGATTTGAGCATCGGGGAAAAAATACTTTGCGATCTCAAGCGAGCAGGCACGGAAAGGCAAACCCCACCGGCAGATTTTCATGCGCAACTGGAGTGAGAAACTGGATGCCTTTCTGCAATTTAATGAACGGGAGATCCTTCAGGATGCCGGAAAGGTCGGCAAGGCAGTGGCTGATCGGTTGGCCGAGGAACAATACGAAATCTACAACGAGCAGCGATTGAAACAGGAAGCACGACAAGAGGCCCTCGCCGATGATGCCGAGTTGAAAAAGTATCTGGAGGGCAAGATTGGGAGAAAAGAATTTGGACACAAAGGACCTTCAGAAAAGAGTGATTGAATTCAGAGACAGGCGGGACTGGGCCAAGTATCATAACCCGAAAGATCTTGCTATCTCCCTTTCCCTTGAAGCAGCGGAGCTGCTGGAAATTTTCCAGTGGAAAAATTCAGAAGAGGTTGATGCGCTCAAGGCCGATGAAAAGTCTTTGCAGCAAGTAAAAGAGGAACTTGGCGATATCCTCATCTATTCCCTTACCTTGGCTCACGAATTCAACCTGGACCCATCAGAGATCATTCTTGACAAAATCCTTGTCAACGACAAAAGGTACCCCGCCGACAAAGTAAGAGGCAAATCAAAAAAATACACGGAATATTAGATGGTCATCTGTCTCATGCCCTAACTTGAGCTGAACGAAAGTCTATGATGCTGCTATAGTATGGTAAAAAAACCTGTTTTGTGTGAAATACCCTTGTTTTTTATCCATGTCCGCGTATAATCCCCATATAGAGCATTTTGATTTTAGTAGATCCTGCGATGTATCCGTGAGGTTAAAATGTATCGCAAGGCCCTGAATATCCTGGTAGAATGGAAGGATCGCCCCAGTCGTAAGCCGCTGATTATCCGGGGTGCGCGACAGGTCGGCAAAACGTGGCTGGTGCGGAAGTTTGCCGACCGATTCGATAATCTGGTTGAAATTAATTTTGATAAATATCCGGAAAAGGCACAGCTCTTTGATGGGCGGGATATCAACAGAACTCTGGAGCTTCTTCAGATTGATAGTAATAAAGATATCATCGCGGGAAAAACCCTTCTTTTTCTCGATGAAATTCAGGCCGCACCGGAGTTGCTGCCAATGTTGCGCTATTTCTATGAAGAGCGAGGCGATCTCCATGTCATCGCAGCCGGCTCTCTTCTGGAATTTCTGCTGGCAGACCATGATTTTTCCATGCCGGTGGGGCGGGTGGAATATCTGAACCTTGGCCCCATGGACATGGAGGAATTTCTGATGGCCCTGGGCCAGAAGAGGCTGGCAACCTTCTTAGGAGAGTACTCCCTGGATGAACCCATTCCCGAATCCATTCACCTCTCCCTGCTCAATTTTTTAAAGCTTTTCTGGATCGTCGGAGGGATGCCCGCCGCAATTACCTGGTATGTCAATTCCGGGCAACTGACCGATGCCGTTCGTGAACATTCGGTCATCCTGCAAACCTATGAAGATGATTTCAGTAAATACCGAAAACGGATTTATCCGGATAGATTGCGGAAGGTTTTCAGGCGAATGCCGGCCCTGATCGGAAGCAAACTCAAATATGTGCGACTTGACCCCCATGAACGTTCAAGGGAACTTGCCGACACCCTGCAACTGCTGGAAATGGCGCGTGTTATCTACCGGGTCAGGCACAGCGCCGGAAATGGCGTGCCCCTGGGGGCTGAGGTGAAGGAACGCGATTTCAAGCCCCTTTTCCTGGACACGGGACTTGTTTCAACTTCACTGGGCCTCAGTCTCCCGTCACTGGAAATGGCGGATGATTTACTCATGGTTAATATGGGTGCGCCGGCCGAACAGTTTATCGGTCAGCATCTTTTATATGGCGGGCCGGGATATGAAAAACCACAGCTCTTTTACTGGAATCGGGAACAGAAAAATTCCAGCGCTGAAGTGGATTATCTCATCGCACACGGGAGTAAGGTTGTTCCGGTCGAGGTAAAAGCCGGAAAGACCGGCACCTTGAAATCTCTGCAGGTCTTTGTGGCCGAGAAAAAATCCCGAGTGGCGGTCAGGTTCAACGCCATGCCGCCATCGTGTTCCCATGAGGAGACCCTGATTGCAGGAAAAGAAAAGGTCCCTTTCCGGCTTGTTTCTCTGCCCCTTTACCTTGTCTGCCAGGTTCAACGCCTGATCTCCGACGTCTTAACTTGAGTTCATCGATAGGGGACATCCTATAATGCTCCTGTCAAGAAAAATTTCCAAAAATTCTGCGTGCAAAAACAGGTAGGTGTTTGCAATTTTTTGGCCCAGTGAATTCTGAACCAGTGGTTTCTCACCTGAACTTCACACCTTATCGGTTTAATGCGACCCTACCAGCCGCTGCCATCATCCCTTATCCATGTGTTCAGTGAGAGGCCCAGTATTGTCCCCCACGAGATCCAAATTGGCCCCAATGGTAAACGAGCTCTCTCACTGATAAACTTGCATGCGTTTATATGGAAACGACAATTAGCCTGAATCTTTGTTGTTCGGAGTTACGTAGTCGCTAACATCCCCATTGATTGCTGACTCTGAAGAACATCATTCCAGTCCTGGCCTTACCGGGGCGGTCTAAGGACACCCCTGAATAAGCGCCTGGAATTGTTGGATATACTTTCTTCCTGCTGAGTCGTTGTCAAAAGCAAGAAAAATATCCATTTTTTCGGCGACCATCAATCAATTCCCATTGAAAACGGCCAATCTGACCGCCCCTGGTGCAGTATGGCTGCATCAAGGCTTCACAAATCACGCCCTTTGAACCTTCGGAACGTAACGATTCCGCCTTTCAATACCCGCTATCCCCTTAAAATCAAAATACGGAAAGCAAACATTTCCATATCGATCAATTTTACGGCGCTGACAAACCGACTGCCCTGGACACGGGACTTTGTAATGGGTGTGGTCAGCATTCCCACGCCACCTTTTGGCGGTTCCCGGCGGCTGATCGAGGATTGGGTAAAGGGGCAGTGTGGGAAAAAGAATTAACGTTACAGCAGGCTTTTCTCAACTCTTTTCCCAAGGTTCAGCCGGTGTGGTGCATTACAAAGTCAAGGATTGAACCACCTTTGCCGCACCTGAAATCGTAGATGCCCATCATGATCCCGGCTCGATTTTGCCGTCATCAAGTACGACACATGTTCTGCTGGACTGGTACGGTCAAGCTCCGGCCGGTGCATATTGCACAGGCTAATCTCTTTTTTAAATCGTTCAAGTTCCTCCATTTCAACTCCGGCTCTCTCATGTTGCACACTCTTGATGTCGCATGGCTGCCGGGATATGAAAGTGTCCAAGTATTTGCTATAATGTTCTTTCAAATGGAATCAGGGAACAGAAAAATTAAGGTCCACGCGATCACCAGCTGCCAGTTTGACTCTCATTTTCGTCGCCTTTCTCACGGGATCTTTGGCTGTAAAGTATGCGACAAAGTGGATTATCTGGTACAAAGCATCGGAGGTCGGCTTTGCCTTTTTTGGAGATCACTGCGGTGGCGCTCCGTGAATCTACGGTTTGCACCTGTTTTGCATTATCAAACCATGGGTTGGATAGCCCCCAAAACCTTCGATGAAATATCTTTGCCAAAACCAGGAATGGTGAGAAGACAATTGTATTCAGGGAAATTCCGGCAGATTTCTTCAAGAACATGTTGAAGTTCTTCCACCATCAAAAGCAGTTTCTCCGGCATTACACCCTATGGATTCAAAAGCTTTTTCCCAAAAGCCACGTGCTCCCGGCCCTATCGTGCGTTTCCCGGGTGAAGAAATTCTTCATACCCCAGCCCTGCTATCAGAGAAGGTTCCAGACACCATTTCACCACGCCAAGGCTACAGCCTGACATCCGAGAATTCAGGAAAATACTGAGCAAGGATTTCGAATCCGTACCCTGGTTCCGTGTTCCTGCTTTTTCAGCCGGCGTTTAAAAGACAGCAGGTTTCGAAGTTCACGAAGCGCCATGATCGGATATTCGTAAAATAGACATTTGCCCTGGGAAACCAAATCCGCCACATTGTTATCCTTATCCCAGCGTCCATCCAGTAATTCACGGTTTTTCTTAACGGCGGTGCCGGCTACAAGCACCACATCAAAACCGCATTTGATCAAATGTTCTCCCAGAGGTTTGTGGTAATTGGCGGTCGGTTCAAGACCAAACACCAAAGGTTATTCTTGACCTGCTTCCGTACGCTAACAATTTCTCATTCCCTGTAAATCGTTATGAAAAACCAAACGTTTAAAAAGCGTTTTACCTGTGGCTGTTCCAAAAAAAGCATGATGATTGTCCTTGGCCACATCAAGCCTACAATCAAATGTTCATTGGAACGAATCTCTTTCCGCAATTGACGAAAACTCCCTGGTAGACCGTCCATTTGAAACCTCCTTATTTAAGTGAAAGTTGTTTGGCAAAGCGACTTCCTTAACAGGAGGTTTCTTTTTTCGATAGCTATTAAGAAAAATTTATTTATGATACGGGGGAGTGTAACTTGTTGGTTTTTCATTATATAACGGGGTTAACATTGATTTTATCGCGGAACAGCATCCCCTCCGTCTCGGACTTCGTGAAAGATGTTCTCCGGAGACATTTACAATGACATATCCAACGGAAAAGGGTAACCCGTCGGGATCTGAAAGTAACAGGGTCGGTCAAAAAATCAGGTTGCGTAAAGGCCATGTGGAAGAACCGCCCTGGAAACATTCCGCCTCCTAAAAAGCAGGGCATGGGAACCAGGATGAAGAGATAATGATTTCAAGACGAGAATTGCTGAGGTCAATATATTGTTGAGAAATGGTAACGAATGTGTTACCTGTTTGGGCCAGAACAATGACATAGAAACCGCCAGAACGCTTTGGAAAGAATACAAAAGACGAAAACGTGAGGAGAGTTGAATGGCACTCACCAGGGATTTTAAAAGCACCTTAAAGAAAAGGATTGAACGCGATCCTGCTTTTCGAGAGGAACTGCTGAAGGAAGGGATTGAATGTCTTTTGATCGGCGATGTGGATACGGGAAAAGCCATCTTGCGGGATTTTATTAATGCTACGATCGGTTTTGATGCCCTCAGTGCAGTTACCGCAAAATCTCCAAAAAGCCTGATGCGCATGTTTGGTCCCAAGGGAAATCCACAGGCTCGAAATATTTTCGAAATCATTGCTCATCTTCAAAAGCATGAAGGTATTCACTTTAAAGTGCACTCGGTGCGTTAAGCAATACCCCAAATACAATGGAAGCCTGAAGGAATCACTTCGTTTCCAGAAAAAGCTTCACACGGAAAGGAATTAATGATGGTCTATCCTCTGAAAAATAGGCTCCATGGCATGGTATACGTCATCATCGCAATATCCCTTCTATGGATGCCGTCCGGCGGGTTTGCCGAGGCGCTTGAAGGCGATATCCCTTCCCCCGGTGGAGAACTGGTGGTCACTCTCTATGCGACGCCGCCCCATCTGAATCCGGCCATTCAATCGGGATTTGCCACCGCGTTTCCGGGTGCCCAGATTTTTGCGGGGCTGCTTCGATTTGATACTGAGTGGAAGCCCCACCCTTATCTGGCGGAAAAATGGGAGATCTCCAAAGACGGTCTGTCGGTGACTTTCCATCTGGTTAAGAACGCGGTTTTTCATGACGGCAAGCCGATTACATCCGAGGACGTGGCCTTTTCCATCATGACCGTGAAGGCGCTTCATCCCTTTAAATCCATGATGGCGCCGGTGGACCGTGTGGAGACACCGGATCCCCATACCGCCATCGTCCGTTTGAAAAAGCCGCATCCCGCCATTCTTTTGGCCATGTCCCCCGCCCTCCTTCCCATCCTTCCGAAACATATCTATGGGAACGTGGAAAAGGTAAAAGACCACCCCGCAAATAGCAACCCCATCGGTTCCGGGCCTTTTGAACTGATATCGTTTATTCCCGGAAAAGAGATTCGACTTAGGAAGAACAAAAATTTTTTCATCAAAGGCCGTCCCCATATGGATCGTCTGACCATCAGGATTATCCGTAATACACTGGAAGAGGCCTTGGACATGGAGACGGGCCATAGCGACATGATGGCGAGTTTTCAGGATTTTGACGAACTGAATCACCTGCGGAATCTGGATCATGTGGTGTTCATCAAAAACGGGTTTAAAGGGATCGGTCCCATGTACTGGTTGGCGTTCAACCTCCGGAAAAAACCGTTTAATGATGTTCGGGTCCGGAAAGCCATGGCGTATGCCATCGATACCAAGTTTATTGTGGACACCATGTTTCATGGGGAGACGGTTATCGAAACCGGTCCCATTTCATCGAACAGCCCCTTTTATTCCTCCGACGTAAATCCGTACAACCAGGATTTTGAAAAAGCCAACCGGTTGCTGGACGAGGCCGGATATCCCCGCAACGAAATGGGGAAACGGTTTTCGTTTCGGTTGACCTACATGCCTGAAAAGGCCGGAATCAACCGGAAGATCGCGGAATACCTGCGTCAACTCTTCTTGCGGAACCTGGGAGTGGAAACCATTGTCGAGCATCCCGAGGATTTCAAGGCCTGGGTGCGGAAAGTGGCCGGTTGGGATTTTGATGCCACCCTGGACGATGTATTTAACTGGGGTGATCCGGTGATCGGCGTCCACCGAACCTATTTGAGTTCCAATATCCGCAAGGGCGTTATCTGGTCCAATACCCAGGGGTACAGCAATCCGAAGGTCGATGCGCTCCTGAAACAGGCGGGTTCGGAGCTCGACTTTCAGAAGCGGTATGCCCTTTACGCAAAGTTTCAGAAGATTATTGCGGACGAACTTCCGGTGTACCCGATTTACCAGCCGTTTTTTGCCATTGCCTATGACAAGAATCTTGGCGGCGTCAATCAAAGCATCTGGGGGTTGATGACACCCCTGGACACGGTCTATTGGAAAAAAGCCAAGAAATGAAACGGTTCAAGACAAATCTTGCCCCGGGAATCACGCTCAAGGTCTCCCTGGGGCTGGTGTTGATTGTACTGGTTGCGTTTGTTGCAAGCGGGGTGGCCAAACGCTATTTTGACAAGTCCGCCATTCTGTTCCAGATCATTTCAAAGGAAGACATTCCCTTGTTAATTGCCGCCTCAAAACTGGCAAAGGAAGTGGAAGGTCTCATCTCGGACGGATCCGAGCTTGTTCTGAGTGAAAATCCGCTTCTCCTTGAATCGGCTTCGCGCCGCATAGCGAAGGACCTGAAGAAAATCCAAACCCTCCTCTCCGAGTTAACGGCTGCGGATGTGACGGAGGCGCCGGATTTGTCGAGACGATCTCAACAGATTTTCGATAATCTCCAGACCCTTGTGAAGCTGGTCGGAGAGGAAATTGAAGTTGACCTGCGTATCCTTCAGATTTCGATCCTCATGAGACACACATGGGAATCCCTGATTCTTGAAAGAAAACCGGATCAGACGGCATCGAGCCTTCGCATTCGCGAGGTATTCGTTCAGATGTTCAGCCTGTTGCGGGATGTACCGAACATCAGGGACAGCCAGCGCCTTGAAGAATATCAGAGCCAGATCCTTGAACTGAAGGAACGGATTGATCACGCATTGGCAGATGAGCGTTTCAAAACCTCGCCCTTTGTGAGTTATGCCCACATGCTGAATCGTTACGGCACGGGCGAGAAGGGGCTGCTGGCCCTCTGTGAAGGACGTCTGAGGCAGAAAACCGTGATCCGGGACAGGCTCATCCAAAATACGTTTCTGTCCGATGAACTGGTCAAACAAACCGAACAGGTGTTTTCAAAGGTTTCCGCTAAAATACAACAACAAAGTCAAAAAGTTACAGATGAAATAGAATGGATCGGAAGGCTCTTTCTGCTGATTCCGATTGTCATCGTCGTCAGTGCTATCCTTATTTTCCTGTTTATCCGCCGTTCGGTCACCGGTCGTATCCTTGCCCTTGAACAGATCATGAGAGCACATGTGCAGGGAAATCCCATTTCCATTCCCGTTGAAGGAGCGGATGAAATAACCAGCATGGCGAGATCGCTTTCGTATTTCGTGAAAAAACACCGGGAATATGAAGCCACCCTGCAAGAGGGCAGACAGGCCGCGGAAAAGGCCAACCGGGCCAAGAGCGTGTTTCTGGCCAACATGAGCCATGAGCTGCGCACCCCGCTCAATGCCATCTTAGGGTTTTCTCAACTCCTGGGCCGCAGCAACTCCCTTTCCTCCCATGACAGGGAGTATCTGGACGCCATCAGCCAAAGCGGCGAACACCTCCTCACCCTGATCAACCAAGTCCTGGATCTTTCCACCATTGAAGCCGGGCAGGCCATATTGAAGGAATCCGATGTGGACCTTTACGCGTTGCTTGGAGAGGTGGAAGACATGTTCCGAATCCAGGCCGCCCACAAACAATTGGACCTTTTGTTTGAGCGAGATCACAAGGTGCCGTGCTTTATCCGGACCGATTCCGTCAAGCTTCGGCAGGTCCTCATCAATCTGTTGAACAACGCCCTTAAGTTTACGGAAAGGGGCGCCGTCACCCTGCGCGTGGGCGTGAGGGGAAATGACGGAGCATCTCTCAATAGCGAGAGTCCCTCCCCGAGACTCGTTTTTGAAGTGGAAGACACCGGATTCGGGATCAGCCCCGGCGAGTTAACACGAATTTTCGATGCCTTTGAACAGGCGGAGGCCGGTCGTTCGGCAAAGGAAGGGACCGGGCTCGGGTTGACCATCAGCCGCAACTTTGTCGAACTTATGGGCGGCCATCTCTCCGTAGAAAGCGAGGCGGGCAAAGGGTCCTTATTTCGATTCGATATTGGTATCAATCCGGGTCGGGCTGTGGTATCGGAAACCATGGAACCATCTCGAAGGGTCGTCGCCCTGAAACCGGGACAACCCCGCCACCGGATTCCGGTGGTGGATGACGACTGGGCGAAAATGAAGACCACCCTGCCGGTTGAAATACGGGAAGGATTGAAAGATGCGGCGTTGCGTGCGGACATGGGGGCCATTGATCGGCTGATCGGGGAGATGGGAGAGCATGCCCCCCGTCTTGCCACGAAGTTGCGGGAATGGGCACACGATTTCGAATATGAGAAAATCCTGTCCCTGATGGAAGAGTCTCAAGAGGGGTAAAGAGCGTATGGCCATAGGTGGAAATATTCTGGTGGTGGATGATATCAAAGAGAATCTGAGGATTTTGGCGGACGCCCTTGGGGGTGAGGGATACAAGGTCCGTCCGGCCCTGAGCGGTAGGATCGCCCTGGAGGCGGCTCGGGAAGAACCCCCGGATCTCATCCTGCTGGACATTCTCATGCCGGGGATGGACGGCTATGAGGTTTGCGAGGCATTGAAGGCGGATCCGACCCTCAAAGACGTGCCGGTGATTTTTATCAGCGCGCTCAATGAGGTGGGTGACAAAATGAAGGGTTTCAGTGCGGGAGGCGTGGACTATATCAGCAAGCCGTTCCAGACTGAGGAAGTATTGGCCCGGGTGAAAACGCACTTGACGCTTCGGCATCTTCAAAAGGATGTGGAGGGGAAAAATACTCGGCTCCGGGAATTGAACAGGGATCTTCAGCGCGCACTGGATGAAATAAAGACGCTTCGGGGCATCATTCCAATATGTTCCAACTGCAAGAAAATAAGGGATGATGACGACAGCTGGCAACGGATAGAAGAATATATCAGTGCCCATTCCGAAGCGGTATTCTCCCACGGCATCTGCCCTGATTGCGCCAAAAAGCTGTATCCCGATTTGGATCTTGATGATTGATTTGGGCCCGACACTGAAATCGGACAAATTGGATACTTGTGGATGAGAGTTAAGTATGCTGTCCCCCCTGCCCATGGCATTATCCGGACTGCTGACCCGCACATTGATGCTTGACCTGGAAACGACCAGGTCGGGCAGAATCAGGCACATCGGGGCCATTTTAGACGGCCGGGTTTTTGAAAAGAAGGAAAGGGCGGGCTCTAAAACCACATTGAAGGAGCTTGAAGCGTTCGCCCGTGAAGCGGAATTCGTTTTAGGCCACAATTTGCTGGGACACGATTTTCCGCTTCTTCAATCCGCCTATCCGTGGCTGAAACTTCTGAAAAAACCGGTCATCGACACCCTTTACCTTTCACCCATAGCCTTCCCCCAGAACCCTTATCACCACCTTGTAAAAGACTATAAACTGGTTCGGGCCACCATCAACAATCCGGTTGAAGACGCGCGGCTGGCGGCCTCCGTTTTTGAGGACCAGTGGAACAGTTTCAAGGATTTGTCCGAGGAAACGCCGGAAGTCATCGATTTTTACCGGTACTGCTTTTTCGAAAGTGTCTTCAACGGATTTTCGGGAAACGGGCTATCCAGGGTTTTTTCCCTGCTCGCGCCTGAGGTCATTGACAACCCTGCCAAGGCGCTTGAATTTTTTATTAGACAGACATCCGGGAAAGTGTGCATCCACGCCGTCCATCAGACGATTTTGGAGCTTCTGGCCGACAACGCCGGGCGGCCTGCGGCCGCATTCGTCCTCGCCTGGCTGCAGGTGGCGGGCGGCAATTCCGTGCTGCCTCCCTGGGTTCGATACCGGTTCCCGGAAATACCGGGCGTTATCCGGGAGTTGCGCGAGATCCCCTGCGGAGATGACAAATGCGGGTACTGTGCGGAAAACCATGACCCGGAACGGCATCTTGAAAGGCTTTTCGGCCACCCGTCCTTTCGCCGAACGCCGCAAACCGTAAGTGGAGAAAGCCTGCAACGGGCCATCGTAGTGGGGTGCCTGGGTGACCAGCCCACCATGGGGATCCTGCCCACGGGCGGCGGTAAATCCCTCTGTTATCAGCTTCCCGCGTTGGTCCGCTACCTGCGGCGGGGAACCCTGACCGTGGTCATTTCGCCCCTTCAGGCGTTGATGAAGGATCAAGTGGACAACCTGGTCAAAAAGACCGGAACCATGTTTGCCGAATCCGTTTCAGGGCTCCAGACCCCGCCCGAGCGCGGGGCGGTCTTTGATCGGATCCGATTGGGGGACACGGCCATTTTGTACATTTCCCCCGAACAGTTGCGCAGCATTGGGGTCCGCAATGTTCTCAAACAGCGGGAAATCGGGGCCTGGATTTTTGATGAGGCCCATTGCCTTTCCAAATGGGGGCACGACTTCAGACCGGACTATCTGTACGCGGCCCGGTTTATTCGGGAGTTTGCAGAGGAGCAGGGGCAGCCGGTGCCGCCGGTGGGCTGTTTTACGGCCACGGCGAAAACCAGCGTCATCGAGGAAATCAAGACCCATTTCCGGGAAGAACTGGGTCAGGAACTGCAACTGTACGAAGGGGGCGTGGAGCGGCAAAACCTCTCCTTTGAGGTGATCCCCCTCTCAAAAGCGGAGAAACTGGAACGAACCCACGAAATCATACAGGAGCACCTTGATGCCCACCGTGACCCGGGAGGCATCATCGTCTATGCAGCCACACGTGCCGCCACCGAGGAAATACGGGATTTTCTTCACCATCAGGGCGTTTTGGCGGAGGCCTTTCACGCGGGAATCGACCCCAAGGACAAGCGGGAAATCATCGAGACCTTCGTGGCCGGGCACATCCCCGTCATTTGTGCCACAAACGCTTTCGGCATGGGGATCGACAAGGAAAACATCCGGTTGGTGCTCCATTTCAACATGCCCGGCTCATTGGAAAACTATATCCAGGAGGCCGGCCGGGCAGGGCGGGACCTGAAGCCGGCACGCTGCATCCTTTTGTACGACCAGGAGGATGCAAAGCTGCAGTTTCAGATGGGGGCCATGAGTGAAGTGAGGCGAAAGGAGATTTCACGCACACTCAGGGCCCTGCGACGGAAGAAGAGAAACAAAAAGGGCGAAATCGTCGTTACCACCGATGAACTGATCCGTGATGAAGACTGGGCCGATATGAAAGACCTGAAGCCGGAGTTCAGGGATACCCGGATCAGGGCATCCATCGCCTGGCTGGAACGGGCGGGTTTCCTTAAGCGCAATCACAACCTCACGGAAGTATTTCAGGGTAAATTACTGGTGGAGTCCCTTGAAGAAGCCGGCGCCCTCATGGATCGGCTCAATATGACCCCTCAAACCGAAAGCCTCTGGCGCAGCATTTTGCAACAGATCATCAACAGCCCCAAAGAGCGCGGCATCCGGGCCGACGAGCTTGCGGAAGCGCTCTTTCCTCTGAAAGACGAGCTTCAGGCCATGGAACGGCAGACCGGACAGACAGCGGCCCAGATCGTTATTTCGTCGTTACACGATATGTCCGATGCCGGATTGATCGACCAGGGGCTCATGCTGTCCGCCACTTTCCGGCCAAAGGGCAAAAACAACGCGCTCAGAACATTCCAGAGCATCTGCGGTCTTGAAAAAAAGCTCATCGGCCTGATGCGCACCGAAGACCCGGACGCCGAAAACGGCGACTGGGTTGAGCTGGATATTCGACGCCTCAATCAGAAACTCACCAACGAGGAATTTCAAACCAGCCCCGATGTTCTGCGGCTGCTCATAAAAGGCATATCCCATGACGGCAAAGGCTTTGCAGCGTCCACGGGGAGCTTTGAAATCGGCCATGTGGATCGAAACCGCTACCGGGTGAGACTCAAACGGAGCTGGGAGAACATCGACAAAACCGTTTCCCTGAGGCAGCAGGTGGCCGGCGCAATTCTGAAAAAGCTTGCGGAACTGGCCGAAAAGCAGGCTGCGAAAACCGGCTCTGACATCACCGGTGACGTTCGCATCGATTTTACCAGCGACGAACTGGCCTCCGCCATTAAAGGGGATCTCACCCTCAGCGTCGCAGTCAAAAAGGTGCTGCCGGCGCTCGAGCGCGGGCTCATGTTCCTGCACGAACAGCACGTGATTGAGCTGCAGGGTGGGCTGGCCGTTCTCAGGCAGGCCATGACCCTGCGGCTGGCAAAGAGCGCCAAAGGACGCTATTACAACAAGGGCGACTACAAGCCTCTGGATGTTCACTATCGTGAAAAGCGGCTTCAGGTTCATGTGATGATGCGTTATGCCACCCTGGCGCTTGAGAAGGTCGCTCAGGCGTTGACCCTGGTATTGGATTATTTTGCATTGGGACGCGTGAAATTCATCAACCGCTATTTCGAAGGGGACCAAGCGCTTCTGGAAAAAGCGACCACGGCCGAGTCCTTCCGCACCATTGTTGAAAACCTGCGAAATCCCGTCCAGATCGGCGCCGTGGCTCGGCCCGTGGATGACAGCATGCTCATTCTCGCAGGCCCCGGATCGGGCAAAACCACGGTCATCGTACACCGCTGCGCCTATCTGCTGGAAGTGGAACGGGTGCCGGCGCGTCATATCCTGGTGCTCTGTTTCAACCACAGTTCCGCAATGGTTCTCAAAAAACGGCTTCGTGCCCTGGTGGGGAAAGCGGCCAATGCCGTCACCGTCGCCACCTATCACGGCGTTGCCATGCGATTGGCGGGGATTTCCATTCGTGACATGGCCGTGGAACAGAGTAAAGACACCATCGCCTTTGACCGCATCATCAAAGACGCCGTCAGACTGCTCAAGGGGGAAAGGGATGTTCCGGGGGTTGAAGCCGACGAACACCGTGATCGGCTGCTGGCCGGTTACAGCCACATTCTGGTGGATGAATACCAGGACATCGATGAGGATCAGTACGACCTGGTATCCGCCGTTGCCGGCAGATCCCTTGCCGAGGCGGATATCCGGCTGAGCATCATGGCGGTGGGCGACGATGATCAGAACATCTATACGTTCAGAGGCGCCAACGTCCGTTTTATTCGACAATTTCAGTCCGACTACGGCAGGGAGGTGGTTTACCTGGTTATGAACTACCGTTCCAGCAAAAATATTATTTCCGCCGCCAATGCCTTGATTCGCGTCAACCGGGACCGAATGAAGACAGACCACCCCATCACCATCAACCAGGAGCGAGGGTACAATCCGCCGGGGGGAAGGTGGGAGCGGATCGACCCGGTAAGCCGGGGGCGGGTCCAAATTGTTTCCGTTAAAGACCCGCTCCATCAGGCGGGGTATGTAAAGGATGAAATCGACCGGTTAATGGCGCTCGATCCGAGCCTGAAGTGGAGCGATTTTGCCATTCTCAGCAGGACCCGGGCGCCTTTGGCCCATGTGCGATCGGTTCTAGAGGGAAGTGGTTATCCCATCCGAACCGTATTGGAGAAGGGATTTTCGTTCCACCGCGTAAGGGAAATTCACACGGTTCTGGAATGGCTGGGTACAAAAGAGAAAGAGAACCGCCGTGCTTCGGAATTGATGGAAACGCTTAAAGAGATTCGACCCCATGGTGATTCAAACATCTGGTGGCAGCTGATCGATCTCTTTTTTACGAACCACCTGGATGAAACCTCGGACAGCATCCTGCCGGTGAGCCTCACCATCGATCAATTCCATGAATTCATGGCGGAACAGCGCAGGGAAAAGGTGTCAGGGCAGGGCATCTTCCTGAGCACTATTCATTCGTCCAAAGGGATGGAGTTCCCCCACGTGATGATTCTGGACGGCGACTGGGTTCGCCCCGGCGATAGAAATGAATGGGAAGAGGAACGGCGCGTCATGTACGTGGGCATGACAAGAGCCAGAGAGACGCTTTGCCTCATGAAGATTCCCGGCCGACCCAACCCGTTTCTGAAAGAAATCAGAGGGGATTTCATTGTTAGCAGAACCTATACGGGCGCTTTTGTCGAAAATGAATTTCATAACAGACGGTATGAATTGATCGGCTTAAATGAAATTTATATGGACTTTGCCGGCTGTTTTGACAAAGGTCAGGGAATCCACAACCGTTTGGCCCGCCTGGAGTCGGGGCAAACGGTTCTGTTTCACCAGACAGACAAAGGCATTGAGATTCACAATATGGATGGCCGCTGCGTCGGCAATCTATCCAGAGAGGGGTCCGAAAAATGGTTGCAGCGATTGGACCGAATATGTGAGTTGCGCGTTATCGCGCTTCTGAGACGTGATCGCCTGGACCCTGATGAAGGTTTCCGGAATCGAATCAAAGTGGATCAGTGGGAGTTGCCCGTTATTGAGGCGGTCTATTTACCGAAAACACCATGGAGGAAAACAACATGACCGAACCTGTTATCGTCCGGTTTGCGCCCAGCCCCACCGGATATCTTCATATCGGCGGTGCGCGCACCGCCATTTTCAACTATTTGTACGCCCGGAAGAGAGGCGGAAAATTCATCCTTCGCATTGAAGATACGGATTCCGAGCGATCCACGGAAAAGGCCATCGACGGCATCTTGGACGGCCTGAAATGGCTGGGCCTCGATTGGGATGAAGGTCCCAATTTCCAGTCCCGTTTCATTGATGCGCACCGGGAAACCGCGGATCGGTTGGTGGCTTCCGGTCATGCCTACAAATGTTTCTGCACAAAGGAAGAACTGGATGCCAAGCGGGAAGAGGCTCGACGGCGGAAAGAAACCTACCAGTACGACCGGACCTGCCGTCATCTTTCCCCGGATGTCATCGCTGAAAAAGAGGGCGCCGGGCTCCCTTTTACCATCCGGTTCAGGGTGCCGGAAGGGGCGGGCGCCGTCCGTTTCAACGACGTGGTGTACGGCCCCATCGAAAAGCAGTATGCGGATCTGGATGATTTCGTCATTGTCCGCTCCAACGGTCAGCCGCTCTATGTTCTCTCCAATGCCGTGGATGATATGCAAGACGGCATCACCCACGTGATCCGGGGGCAGGACGGACTGGCCAACACCCCCAAACAGGTGTTGATCTATGAGGCGCTGAACGTACCGGTTCCCCGTTTTGCCCACATGTCCCTGACCCTGGACCCTCAAAAAGCCAAAATTTCAAAACGGCGGCACGGGGAAGCCGTGGCCATCCATTTTTATCGGGAACGGGGATTCCTTCCCTGGGCCCTGGTGAATTTCCTGGTGCTTCTGGGATGGTCCCCCGGTGATTCCAGGGAGTATTTTACGAAACCGGAACTCATAGAGGCCTTTTCACTGGAAGGGATCAGCAAGACCAATTCCGTGTTCAACATCCGAAAAGACGATCCCAGATTCTTCACCGATCCCAAGGCCATCAACATGAACGCTCATTATCTGCGGACCCTTCCTGTAGAAACCATTCTGCCCGCGGTCCGGGAGCAGATGGAAAAAGCGGACATTTGGGATCCTTTCTGGGAAAAGGAAAAAGCCCAATGGTTCTTGGGTACCGTGGACCTGATTCGTGCCCGTTTCCATACGACGGCGGATTTTGTGGAACTGGGGCGGGCCTATTTTTCGGACCGGTTCCCCATCGATTCAGAGGCGTTTGAAAAAAATATTCTCAAACACGATGCGCTTAAAACATGGCTGCCGGAAATGGCCCATCGGATTTCGGAAATCCCTGATTTTACAAAGCCCGCCATTGAGTCCGTTCTGGAAAAAGTTTTAGAAGAAATGGGTGTCAAGCCGGGGGTGCTCATGAATGCCGTTCGAACAGCGGTCACCGGTCAGCCCAAGGGTCCGGGATTTTTCGATTTTCTCCTGGCCATCGGCCAGAGTGAAGTGGTTCGGCGGCTGCGTGAGGCGGCTCTTTGTTTCAAGAGCGTCTCAAGCATCGGCAACGGATTACAACCGGGACAACTTCCCAAAAAAAGATATTTATGATGGAGGATGACCATGCGTATTATTCGTTTTGAAGATGAAGAAGGCCAGGCTCGCTATGGGCTTGATAAGGATGTGGTTCAAGATGGCGCTGCAGACGGCCGGGTCGAACTTTTGAAGGGCGATCTATACACCGGTTTGGAGATGGCCGATGAAACAGCGGTGGCGGTTCGTCTGCTGGCACCCGTGGTTCCCACAAACATCTTCTGTATCGGCCTGAACTATGTGGATCACATAGAGGAATGCGAGAGAAGTGTTCTGAAGCACCCGATTCTTTTTTTTAAAAACACGGCTTCACTCAATGCCCCCGGTGCCCCCATCCGTATCCCCGGATGCCAGATGGAGGGACCTGAGGTGGACTATGAGGGAGAACTGGCCGTGGTGATCGGCAAACCGGCACGGGATGTGAGCCGGGAGGAGGCGCTCGGCTATGTGCTGGGGTACACCGCAAGCAATGATGTTTCCGCCCGGAAATGGCAGATGTTGGGCGGCGGGGATCAATGGTGCCGGGGAAAAGGGTTCGATACCTTCTGTCCGCTGGGTCCGGTGCTGCTGACGCCCGATGAAGTGGAAGACCCTCAAAATCTCCACATCCAAACCCGTCTCAATGGTGAAGTGATGCAGGAGAGCAACACGTCACACATGATTCACTCTGTTGCGCGCCTGATCGCCTTTTTGAGCCAGGATACCACCTTGCTGCCCGGCACGGTTATCCTGACCGGTACGCCTTCCGGCGTGGGTTTTGCCCGTGATCCACAGATCTTCTTGAAAGACGGAGACATTATCGAGGTGGAAATCGAGAAAATCGGTGTATTGAGAAATCCTGTGATTGCGTGAATTCCGATCACAACCTGCCTGAAGAAACTACTTGACAGCTTATACTGTATACAGTACACATCTTTGTTTAAGGCCCTCGGGGTTGCGTTTCAAATCCGGGCCATGCGTCTGCTGCAAAATCTCATTATCATACATGGAGCACCCACTATGAATATCATCGTGTTGGTCAAACAGGTTCCCGATACCGCGGAAATCAAGCTGGATCCCAAGACGGGGAATCTGATACGGGAAGGGATTGAAAGCATCATGAACCCGGACGATCGGCATGCCCTGGAGGCAGCGGTCAGTCTGAAAGAGTCGGTGGGCGGGCGCGTAACAGCCGTCTCCATGGGGCCGCCCCAGGCCATTGACGTGATTACGGAGGCCCTTGGCATGGGGGCGGATCGGGGAGTGCTGCTGTCGGATCGCGCCTTTTCAGGCGCCGATACCTGGGCCACGTCGTTGACCCTGGGAAAAGCACTGGAAAAAATCGGAGACTATGACCTGATCATCTGCGGACGGCAGGCCATTGACGGGGACACGGCCCAGATCGGCCCCCAGGTGGCCGATCATCTCAACATTCCCCATGTGAGTTACGTGTTCGGGATCGACGAGATTAATGAAGAGCGGCTGGTGGTCCGAAGACGTCTGGAAAATGGCTTTGAGCGGATTGAAACGTGTGTGCCGGTTCTGTTGACGGTCATCGGGGAGTTGAACATCCCCCGTTATGCCAACGTGGCCCGGTTGATCGCCGCATGCGGGAAAAAAGCGCCCATAGAAATCTGGAATGCGGCGGATATCGGCGCTACAACCAGCGAAATCGGTTTGGAAGGATCCCTGACCCACGTGATCAAGACTTTTGCGCCCAAATTCAAACGGCAGGGGGAAATCCTGGAAGGGAACGCCGGCGAAAGCATCGGCGCCCTTATGGGAAAGCTTCGTGAGAATCGAATCCTGTAACCGGCGGCTGATTTAAGGAGATAAACGATGACAGTATGGATTGACGCTGAACTTTGTAACGGCTGCAAACGCTGCGTAAAGACCTGTCCCTATGAAGGCGTTGAAATGCAGGACGGAAAAGCCCATATCCTGGAAAGGTGTACCTCCTGCGGGGCTTGCATCGAAAGCTGCAAGCAGAAAGCGATTCTGACCGATGCAAAACCGAAACAAATTCCCGATTTCAGTGACCGAAAAGGGGTCTGGGTCTTTGCCGAGCAGCGTGACGGAGAACTGCATCCGGTCTCCCTGGAGCTTCTGGGAAAAGCGGGAGAGTTGGCGGAATCCCTCAACCAGGATGTGTCGGCGGTTCTCCTGGGAAACGAGGTGGAACATCTTTCCGGAACCCTCTTTCGACATGGGGCTGATCATGTATATCTGATGGAAGATCCTCTTCTGGCCCGGTACCGGGCCATGGCCTATGCCCATGGCTTTGAGAAATTGATCCGGCAGTTCAAACCGAATATCCTGCTCATGGGGGCCACCCATATCGGCAGAGACCTGGCACCGCGGGTTTCGCGCCGGGTGGCGGTAGGCCTGACCGCCGACTGTACGGAGCTCTCCATTGATCCGGATGAAAAAATACTGCTGCAGACGCGGCCGGCCTTTGGCGGCAATGTCATGGCGACCATCGCAAATCGATATTCCCGTCCTCAGATGGCAACGGTTCGTCCCGGTGTCATGGAGGCAAAGGAAGACCCGGAAAGAAACGGAGATATCATTCGGGAAGGCCTTTCCATGACCGAGCAGGACATTAAAACGAAAGTCATTGAAATTGTAAAAGAAGCCAAAAAGACAGGGGATCTGGGCAAGGCGAAAATCATTGTCGCGGGTGGCAGGGGTGTCGGCGATATGGACGGATTCAAGGTTCTGGAAGATCTGGCCGCCCTTATGGGGGGTGAAGTGGCCGGAACCCGCGTTGCCGTGGAAGAGGGGTGGATTACCGCTGATCGACAGGTGGGTCAGACCGGGCAGTCTGTCAGGCCCGAGCTTTACATTGCCTGCGGCATATCCGGGGCCATTCAACATCGGGCGGGAATCGCAAATGCCCGGTATATCGTGGCCATCAACCGGGATGAACGAGCGCCTATTTTTCAGGTGGCCGACTGGGGCATTGTGGGAGATCTGCGTGAACTGTTGCCTGAAATGATTCGACAGCTGAAAAACGCATAGTGCATGGCGCTTTGCTCAAATTGAGGGAGGAAGGAATGCTTAGGTCGAACGCCGAAACAACCATCAGGAAAAACATGGCCATGTTCGTGGACAACGAACTGATTCCACGGGCCAAGGAGATTGATGAGTCGGGTGAATTTCCAAGGGATATGTTTCAAAAGATGGCCAAAATGGGTGTATTTGGCCTCAGGTACCCCGAGGAGAAGGGTGGGGCCGGAGGAAATACCACGCTTTTCTGCATCAGTTGCGAAGAAGTGGCCCGAGGGCTCATGAGTCTGGCGGCCATTACGGCCATGCAGTCCCTCATGGGGACCAATTTCCTGTTCCATTTTGGAACCGATGAAATGCGGGAGAAGTATTTTCTCCCGGCCATGCGGGGTGAAAAGGTGGCGTGCTTCTGTCTTACGGAGCCCGAGGCCGGTTCCGACCTTGGGAATGTCAGCACCCGCGCCGAAAAGACGGCGGAAGGATACCGTTTAAACGGCATGAAAACATGGGTCACCAATGGACCGGTGGCCGATTTTTACACGGTGCTGATGCAGACGGATCCCAAGAAGAAATTCAAAGGGCTCAATTTTTTCTTTGTGCCCCGGGAAACCCCCGGGTTTTCAACCAGCAAGCCCTTTGATCTTCTGGGAACCCGCACCACGCCCATCTCCGAAATCGCGTTTAAGGATTGTCTGATACCCCATGAGAATATGCTGGGTGCCGAAGGGCGGGGATTGAGCAACCTGCTTTCCATTCTCGCGGAAATTCGAACCATGACGGCGGCTCTGGCCATCGGCCTTCAGCGCGCCGCCATGAACGATTCCATTCAATATGCGCGTGAAAGGGTTCAGTTCGGCCAGACCATCAGCCATTATCAACTCATTCAATCCAAGGTCGCCAATATGGCGGTGGACCTGGAAGCATCCAGGCTGATGACATACAAAGCCACCCACATGATTGACGAGAAAAAAGAAGCGCTCACCGAGGCCTCCATGGCCAAGTATTTCTCAACGGAAGCGGCATGTCGTGCCAGCGACCATGCAACCAGGATTCTGGGCGCTTACGCCTACTCCATGGAATATTCAGCGCAAAGATATTATCGTGACAACCGTTTCCTGCTTTACGGAGGCGGTTCCCATGAAATTTTGCAGACCAATATCGCCAAATGGGTGGGACTTTAGAATCGCGGATCGCGGATTCGGGAATGGGAAATGAAACAAAGGAGGGTTGCTTTGAGGGGGGTTGCTGATTCCGGTGAGCAAAACCTGAAAGCCTTTATGGCGTTGCCTGAGAGAAGGTCCCTGGGGCAGTCCGTGTATGAAAACCTCAAAGGGGCTATCATCCAGGGGACCCTTGCGCCCGACAGTCGTGTGGTGGAGACACGCTTTGCGGAAGCACTCGGCATCAGCCGGACGCCCGTTCGGGAAGCCATGCACAAACTGGAGCGGGAAGGGTTGCTGTGGCAGGATCCCAAAGGGGGTTTTTACGTGGTGGGGGTTACCCGGGAGGATATCGAAGAGGCATTCGGCATTCGCGGTGTTCTGGAGAGCTATGCGGCACGGTTGGCGACCATCCGCCACAAAGAAGGAGAACTGGCGCCCCTGGAGGAAAAACTTTCGGAGTACCAAATCTGTCTCAAAGAAGGTCGGGTGGATGAATTGCCGGGCATCAACACGGAATTCCACGATCTTCTCTATCGGCTCAGTCGAAGCCCCAGGCTGGTGAAGATGATCAACGACATTCGGGAACAGATTTTTCGTTTCAGAAAGGTGATCCTGAGAATCGAAGCCATGGCCCGGGTCAGCAATGAAGACCATCAATTGATGATGGGCGCCATTCGGTCAAGGGAAGCAGACCGGGTGGAACGTCTGGTAAGGGAACACATTCTGCGCGGCCAGGACATTGTGCTCCGGGAATTTGATATGGAATCTGTTCGGGCAAAACCCTGACAATCGACAACTGAAGTCAAAGAAGGAGTGAAAGCGATATGGGAAAAAGAAAAATACGGGTGTTGCTGGCAAAACCCGGTCTCGACGGCCACGACCGAGGGGCCAAAGTGGTGGCCCATGCCATGAAGGAAGCCGGAATGGAGGTCATCTATACCGGGCTTCACCAGACCGTCAAGAGCATTGTGAACCAGGCCCTTCAGGAAGATGTGGATGTGATCGGTCTTTCCATTATGTCCGGCGCTCATATCCCTATCTGTACCAAACTGGCGGGTCTTGTCCGGGAGGAGAGAATTGACGACAAGCTGCTGATGGTCGGGGGAGTTATCCCGAACCGGGATATCCCGGTCTTAAAAGAGATCGGTGTGGACGGGGTGTTTCCGGGCGGTGCGCTTTTTGATGAGATTATTTCGTTTATTGAAAAAAACGCGCGCAACTGAGCGCTTCCTTCGGGCAGGACGCGAATAGGCGCCATAACCGGTGATCATATAATTATCGAGGGGAAATCATGGGAGTCGCGACATACATAAAAGACGAAAAGGACGCTATCCGGAAGGTCCTTCTGCAATCGGGCATCGAGGTGAAAC
This sequence comes from Desulfatiglandales bacterium, assembly GCA_963663335.2. Taxonomy (GTDB): domain Bacteria; phylum Desulfobacterota; class DSM-4660; order Desulfatiglandales; family Desulfatiglandaceae; genus NaphS2. Next base: position 567,533 of record CAXXLN010000004.1, read on the forward strand.
CCAATTATACACCGGAGGACCTTGAACGGGTGGGTTTCGATTATGAAACGGATCTGGGGGATGCGGGAGAATTTCCATTTACCCGCGGCATCCATCCCAAGGGGTATCGAAGCCGGAACTGGACGACCCGGCAATATACGGGTTTTGGAACCCCCGAGGAGACCAACGAACGGTTCAAACTGATGATTTCCCATGGGCAGAACGGGCTGAATGTGGCCTTTGACCTCCCCACGCAGATGGGATACGATTCCGATAATGAATTGGCGGAAGGGGAAGTGGGCCGTGTGGGCATGGCCATCGATTCCCTCAGGGATTTTGAGATCGCCTTTAAAGACATAGAGCTCAATCGCATCGGCACAGGTCTTACCATCAACGCCGTTGCCTCTATCATGCTGGCCATGTACCAGGCCATGGCTGAAAAATTCGGCTACAAAAAGACCGAGATTTCCGCCACGCCCCAGAACGATATTCTGAAGGAGATCGTGGGACGCGGCGCCTGGATCTATCCGGTGGAGCCGGCGGTAAGGCTCATCGGGGATACCATCGAGTACGCCATGAAGGAACTTCCCCGCTGCAACCCCGTTTCCATCTGCGGTTACCACATTCGGGAATCGGGCTGTACACCTGTCCAGGAGATTTCCTATGCCTTCATGATTGCGTTTGCCTACCTGGACAATGTCATCGCCCGCGGGTACAAGGCGGAAGATTTTGTGGCGCGGTTTTCCTTTAATCTCAACATCTATGGAAACCTATGGGAGACGGTGGCCAAGTTCAGAGCGGCCCGGAAGCTGTGGGCCAAACTGCTGCGCCGGAAATACGATGTGCAGAACAAGAAAGCCCTTTTCCTTCGGGGGATCTTCGGTGGCGGCGGTTCGGGCATGACCAAGCAGCAGCCTGAAAACAATATCATGCGAGGGGCCTATTATGCACTGGCGGCGGCGCTCTCCGGCGCACAGACAACCGCCCTCTGCTCCTTTGACGAAGCCTACACCATTCCCACGGAACGGGCGGCATTGCTCTCTCTTAGGACTTTCCAGATTCTCATGGATGAAATCGGGTTAAGGGATACGGTGGATCCCCTGGCCGGCTCCTATTTCGTGGAGACCCTCACCAAGGAGATGGAACAGCGGATCCTTGAGGAAATGGAAAAAGTGGAAAAAGTGGGGGGCATGGTGGAAGCGGTCTCCAGTGGATACGTTCAGAGCGAAGTCTCCCGCCAGGCCTATGAATATGAAAAGAAGTTGCAGAAAGGTGAAATCACCAAGGTGGGTGTCAACAAACACACCGAAGGCGTGGACATGGAAGTGGAACTCCATGAATACAATGACGAGTGGGCACGACTGCAGATCAGAAGACTCAAAGAATTGAAACGGGACCGGGATGGGGCGGCGGTGAAAACCTCTCTGAAAGCCCTTGAAAAGGCGGCCCGTGAGAAGCAGAATGTGATGCCCTATCTGGTGGAATGCTGTAAAAGCTATGCTACCGTAGGCGAAATGGCGGATGTTTTCAGGGATGTGTTCGGCGTATATGTGGAGCCGAATATTTTTTAGTGGGGGCGCCCAGTTCAAAAATTGGGTCTTTCGCCTGTCCCATTTGACGGGAAAGGAGGTGACGCACCAGGTTCGCGGCAGAGGCTTTTTCACGGCAATGAAACCCTTTTAATGTAGGAGGTTCGGATCATGAAACGAAAAGCGGGATTTGTATTGGCTGGTATTTTTCTGGCTGCAATGTTTGCCATCTCCTGGGCGCCTGTGACGGTTCAGGCGGAACCCATTAAACTGACGTACGCTAACTTTCCCCCCGCACCCACCTTTCCCTGTATACAGATGGAACGGTGGAAAACGGAAGTCGAAAAAAGGACTGGCGGAACGGTTGTGGTTCAGACCTTCCCCGGTGGAACACTGCTGAAAGCCAAAGCCATGATGGACGGTGTCATCAACGGCGTGGCGGATATCGGCTGCCTGTGCATGGCCTATCAGCCGGGTCGTTTTACCATCACCAACGCCACGGCCCTCCCTTTGGGTCTCCCCAATTCGGAAGTGGGCAGTCTGACCCTTCTGGATCTTTACAGAAAATACCAGCCTGAAGCATTTAAAAAGGTAAAAGTGCTGGCCATGTTTACCACGGCCCCCTCCAACATCATGAGCAAAATCCCCATCAAAACCCTTGAGGAAATGAAAGGCGTGCCCATTCGTGCCTCCGGCGGCGCGGCCCAGATCCTTAAAGCCTGGGGTGCGACCCAGGTGGGAATGCCCATGTCGGAAACCCCCGAAGCCCTGCAAAAGGGTGTGGTGAAAGGATTGTTTTCCTCCCTGGAAGTGATGAAGGATTTCAAATTTGCCGAACTGTGTAAATTTGTCACCATGACCCAGACCCCCGTGTATCCTTTTGCGGTGGTGATGAACATGGACAAATGGAACTCTCTGCCCAAAGATGTTCAGAAGGTTTTCGACGACCTGGTCGTCGAGCAGTCAAAATGGACCGGTACCTACATGGATCAGCATGTGAAAGATGCCATGGAATGGTCGGTCAAAACCCAGGGTGTGACGGTTTTTGACCTGTCGGGAGCCCAGAAAACCAAGTGGGACGGCCTTCTTGAGCCCATCACCGCCAAATGGATCGAAGACAATGCCGCCAAAGGCCTTCCGGCCCAGGCCATTGTGGATGACATTCGATCCATTGCCAAGAAGTACGAAGTGAAATAACACGAGGCGGCTGTTGTTGCTGCTTCATTCCCGTTCCCACGCTTCGGCGTGGGAACTTTTCAAATAGCTGAAAAGGGAATCTCTTGTGAAAGACCTGCTGGAGAATGCGGTATGTTGATTCTGGATCGGATAAACCATTACATCAATCTGGTGCTCATGGGGATTGGCGGACTTTTCCTGGTGGCCATGGTCGTTTTGACCTGCGCCAATGTTTTCCTGCGCCTGGTGTGGATACCCGTTGCCGGTACTTTTGAATTAATGGGGTACTTTGGTGCCGTCCTTACGGCTTTTGCCCTTGGGTTTACGCAAATAAAGAAAGGCTACATTGCCGTGGACATCGTCGTAGTGAGGTTTTCAAAAAAGACCCAGAATATATTAAATGCCGTGAATGCCATTATCTGCTGTGCATTTTTTGTGCTGGTCACCTGGCAGATTTCCAAATATGCGGCGAACCTTTCGGAGACCGGGGAAGTGACGGAAACGCTTCAGATTATCTACTACCCTTTTACCTATGCGGTGTCGGTTGGATGCGGCGCACTGGCCCTGGTTTATTTTATTGAGTTCCTCAAGACACTGGTTTCAGAGAAGGAGGTTGCCAAATGAGTCTGACCATGGTGGGTGTCATTGGCATTATCCTTCTCATTGCCGTCTTGTTTTTCCTTGGAATGCCGGTGGGATTTGCCATGGCCATTGTGGGCTTTGCCGGGTTCTGGTACGCGGTATCATTTAATGCCGCCATCAATATGGTGGGGGCCGATGTCTGGAGTACTTTTTCCAAATACGGTCTGACCGTCATTCCGCTCTTTATTTTTTTGGGGTATCTGGCATTTAATTCCGGCATTGCGGAGCGTTTATACAATGCCGCCTACAAGTGGTTCGGCCATTGGAGGGGCGGACTTGCCATCGCCACCATCGGGGCGGACGAGCTCTTCGCGGCCATCTGCGGCTCCAATACTGCCACGGCCGCCACCATGGGTACGGTGGCACTGCCTCAGATGAAGAAGTTTAATTATGATCCCAGGTTGAGTACCGGAACCGTCATAACCGGTGGAACCCTGGGGACCATCATGCCCCCCAGCGTGGTGCTTATCGTGATCGGCCTTCAGACGGAACAGTCCATCATTAAACTCTTTCTGGCGGGCATTCTGCCGGCCATTTTGCTGGGCCTGCTCTTTGTCCTGACCATATTTGTCCTTTGTCGCATCAATCCGAAATTCGGGCCAGCAGGACCCAAGGCAAGCTTCAAGGAAAAGGTGACGTCCCTTTTGGGGGTGATTGAAGCGGTCATTATTTTCGTGCTCGTGATCGGTGGCCTCTATGCGGGCCTCTTCACGCCTACTGAAGCCGGTGCCGTGGGCGTTTTCTTTGCCCTGGTGGTGACCGTGGTCAGTGGCCGCCTGACTTGGAAAGGATTCATCAACTCTATCACCGAATCGTTGAAAATTTCGGCGATGGTTTTTTTTCTGGTGACCGGTGCCATTATTTTCGGCCGCTTTCTGGCTGTTACCCGCCTTCCCTTTGCCATTGCGGAGTTTGCATCTACTCTGCCGGTTTCCCCCTATGTGGTCCTGACGCTAATTTTGCTGATTTATCTCATCGGCGGGTGTTTTGTGGACTCTCTGGGCTTTCTGGTTTTAACCATCCCGATTTTCTTCCCGCTGGGAATGGCCCTGGGATTTGACCCCATCTGGTATGCCATTATCCTCACCATGGTGACCACCATGGGGGCCATTACGCCGCCGGTGGGGGTCAATATCTATGTGGTCAAGGCCCTGGCGCCGGATATTGAGTTGGGCACCATGTTTAAGAGTGTCAGCTTTTTTTTGATTGCCTGTATCGTATGCATCATCATTCTGATCATTTTCCCTGATATCGTTTTGTTGATTCCGAAAATGGCCCGGTAAACATTCTTTTTTTTACGCAAAGTTAATAGGTATACTGAAAAATGACAAAAACCTTTATGCCCCAGATCAAGACACCGGAAGAATTAAAAGCCCATCAACTGAAGGGGCTTCAGTGGACCGTTCGTCATGCCTACGAAGGTTCCCCGGTTTACAGACATAGACTCGATGAAGCGGGGGTTGATCCCCGGAACATCCGCTCCCTGGAAGACCTGCGACGTCTCCCCTTTACCATGGCCAACGACCTGAAAGAGGGGTACCCCTTTCCGTTGCTGTCGGTACCCTTTGAGAAGGTGGTTCGCCTGCATGCCTCTTCGGGGACCACCGGAAAGAGGAAAGTGCTGTGCTACACCCGGAAAGATATCGATGACTGGACCCACTTTTTTGCCCGGTGCTATGAAATGGCGGGGCTCACTCGTGAGGATCGGGTTCAGATCGCCGTGGGATACGGGGTATGGACCGCCGGCATCAGCTTTCAACTGGGGTGTGAGGCCTTTGGCGCCATGGTTGTCCCGGTGGGCCCTGGAAACCTGGACATGCAGTGTCAGTTCCTGGTCGATTTTCAAAGCACCGTCATGTGTTGTACGGCTTCCATGGGACTCCTGATGGCCGAGGAGATCAACCGTCGGGGTCTCAGGGATCAAATCAATCTCAAGAAAATGATCTTCGGTTCCGAGCGCGCCAGTGATGCCATGCGGAACCGGATTCAGACCCTTCTGGGTGTGGAACACATGTTCGACATCCCCGGTATGACGGAACTCTACGGCCCTGGAACGGGTCTCGACTGCTCTTATCACAGTGGGATCCACTACTGGGCCGATTACTATATTCTGGAAATCCTGGATTCCGACACCCTAGAACCGGTTCCGGAAGGCGAAATCGGTGAAATGGTGGTGACCACCCTCACAAAAGAGGCGGTACCGCTCATCCGCTACCGCACCCGGGATCTGACGCGGCTGATTCCCGGAACATGCCCCTGCGGGTCTGTGCTGCCGAGGCACGACCGGTTGCTGGGGCGTTCCGATGACATGATTATTTTCAGGGCCGTGAACATCTATCCCGGACAGGTGGATCACGTACTGTCGGGTATCGATGTCATCGGCAGTGAATTCCAGATCATTGTGGATCGGAAGGAAGACGGGCGGGATTATATGCACATCAAGGTTGAGGCGACCATAGGGGTCGGCCCGGATCAGTTTGAGGATTTGTCAAAGCGGATTTCCCGGGAAATCAAAAAACAGATCATGGTGAGCGCGGAAGTGGAAGTGGTTCCCTACGGTATTCTGCCGAGATCGGAGCGGAAGAGCAAGCGGGTGTTTGATAACCGGGAGGAATGAGAATGCGGAATTCGGAGTGGGATAAAACATCTTAGCCAATTGCCAATCGGAGCGAATGTATGAAACGTTACGAATATTACCAGCCTCGGAGTCTGGAAGAGGCCTTCGGTTTGATGAAAAAATACCAAGGGCGGGCCCGGTTTGTGGCGGGCGGCACTGATGCCATGATACGGGTCAAACAGAAAGTCTGGGAGCCGGAAGCCCTGATTTCCCTTAGATGGATCGCGGATCTGAGAGGGATTCAAAAAACCGGTCGTTTCCTGAGACTGGGCAGTATGACACTGTGGCGGGAGATTGAAACAGATCCCCTCGTGGCGCGGTTTGCACCGGCGCTGGCGGAGGCCGCACCCATGGTGGCCAATCCACAGATTCGGAATGTGGCCAGCATCGGGGGGAACTTGTGTAACGCCGCTCCTTCGGCGGATGGTGCCCCCCCATTGATGGTGATGGAAGCTTTGCTGATCATTGCGGGCGCCGGTGGCGAAAGGGAAGTCCCCATCGTGGAATTTTTTCAGGGTCCGGGGCGGCACTGCATGGCGCCTGATGAGGTTCTGAGCGCCATTGTAATACCCGAGATGCCGGTTCATTCCGGCATGGCATTTCTGAAATCCGGCCGGGTGACCCAGGATATTGCCGTTGCCAATGTGGCAGTATCGGTCGAGATGGCGGATGGTGTCTGCAAAAAGTGCCGTGTTGCGGCAGGCGCCGTGGGGCCTGTGCCCATGAGGCTTAAGGGCGTGGAAACCTTTGTGGAAGGAAAAGAGATCACTCCGGAACTGCTCCTTGAAATTCAGGATAAGGCAGCCAAAGAAGTGACCCCCATCACCGATGTGCGATCTACCGAAGTTTATCGCAGAACCGTTACCGGCGTTATGGTGAAACGGGCGCTGGAACAGGCTCTTGAGCAAGCAAAACAGGAATCAGATCAAGAGGCCGGAGATCGGGAAGCGGAACAAACGGACGATTCGGAACCCACCGTCGGACCTTACGATTCCCCCCTGCGAAAGCTGGTCCGGTTCAATTTGAACGGACAATCCGTTGAAACGGAAGTGATGAGCCACAAAATGCTGTCGAATGTATTGCGGGAAAACTTCGAGTTCACCGGGACCAAGGAAGGGTGCGGTCAGGGAGAATGCGGCGCCTGCACGGTTCTGGTGGATGGGGAGAGCGTCAATTCATGTCTCTATCCCGCCTTTGAAGTGGACGGAAAAAGCGTGACCACCATTGAGGGGCTCGTGAGCGAAGGGAATCAATTGGATCCCGTACAAGAAGCGTTCATTCAAAACGGCGGTATTCAATGTGGATTCTGCTCCCCCGGAATGATCATGAGTACAAAAGCCCTGCTGAAACGAACCCCCCACCCCACGGAAGAAGAGATTCGAAAAGGGATTTCCGGAAATCTCTGTCGCTGTACCGGATATGTGCAGATTGTGGACTCTATCAGGGAGGCATCTAAAGCCCTTGCCGCCAATGAGGTAAAATCATGACCCAGTTCAAGTTTATCGGTTCCGAAGTCCCCAGACCCGATGCGCCGGATAAAGCCGCCGGTAAAGCCATGTATATCCATGATATAACACTTCCCGGCATGCTGTACGGCAAAATCAAATTCAGTGATCGTGCCCATGCGAGAATCAAACATATCGATACCTCCAGGGCCGAAAAACTGCCCGGGGTCCGTGCGGTCATCACCGGCTACAATACGCCGGAAATCCGAATCGGATTCATTAAGGATAATTTTGCCTTGAAAAGGGACAAGGTCCGGCAGTTCCGGGATGAGGTGGCGGCCGTTGCGGCAACGGACCCGGATATCGCCGCGGAAGCCATCGACCTGATTCAGGTGGAATATGAGGAGTTGCCGGGCGTCTTTTCACCTACGGAAGCCCTCAAGGAGGGTTCGCCCATCGTTCATGAAACCGATCTTAAAGGTCGGCCCAAAACGGACAACATTGTTCCCGTGCCATGGAAATTCTTAAACGGTGATGTGGAAAGGGCGAGGGACGAGGCCGACTACGTGGTGGAAGAACATTACACCACCCCTTTGATACAGCAGTCGTGCATGGGCACCGCCGGCTGTATTGCGGAGTTTGATCTCCAGAGCAACCTGATTATGCGCACCAAAACCCAGATCCCCTTTCTGGCCCAGAATGATTTCAATCAGGCTCTTCGGGATATGGGTCTCAAGGGTCGAAAAACCCGGGTCATTGTTCCCGCTCTGGGGGGATCATTCGGTACGGGTCTGGACACCCATGGCTATGAGTTCATTTCCATCCTTCTGGCCTACAAAACCGGAAGGCCCGTCAAAATCGTCCTGAACCGCGAGGAGGAATTCACGGCCCTCTCGCCCCGTCAGCCCACCGAGACCCACATTATCCAGGGGTGCGACGCGGACGGGAAAATGGTGTTGCGGAACATTAAAATGATCCTGGATAACGGTGCCTACACCTCCTGGGGGGCCACCACGCCCAGTGTCATGATGGTTCCGGCGTCTTCCATTTATCGGGTCCCCAATGTCCTGTTTGAGACCACCATCGTTTACACCAACAACACCTATTGCCAGGCCATGCGGGGATACGGCAATCCCCAGGTGGCCTGGGCCATGGAAAGCAACATGGATCAACTGGCGGAAGCGGCCGGGATCGATCCCTTTGAATTTCGAAAAATCAACAGCAACATCCCCAACGAGACCACGCCCATGGGTCTCAAGGTTTCCACCTGCGGTATGAAGGAATGCCTGGAATCGGTGGCGGAAAAACTGGACTGGAAGTCCATCTGTGGAAAAAGCGATCTGAAGCGCGGTTCCATTGATGCGTGCACCATCCCCATGGGAAGTACCCCCGCAAAGGCAAGGGGGGTCGGCATGGCGGCCTTGTTTCATGTGGGTGGTTCCGGCCGGGTCTATCGGTCGGACGGTACCGGCATCATTTTAAAGATTGATGACTTCGGAGATGTTTCGGTTGTGTCCGGCGGTATTGAAATGGGGCAGGGGTTTGAATCGGCTCTGGCCCTGGCGACCGCGGAGGCATTGGGGGTTACGGAAGAGCATGTCAGGGTCGTCACCGGTGATACGGCCACCTGCCCCTGGGATGTGGGGACTCATGCCAGTCGCGGCGCTTTTACGGCCTGTAACGCCACAAGAATGGCGGCCGATAAAGCGCGAAAGAAAATTTTTGGGCTGGCCAGCGAGCATTTCATGTTGCGCGTTAAAAGCCGCATGAAAAGGATGAAACGAAAGAATCCGGATTTTGAGATTCCGGATCTGGACTATGAGACGCTCTTTGATCCTTCCGATTTCGACATGAAGGAAAATCGCATTTTTCTCAAAGCGAAACCCGATGATCCCGACCTTCACGTGACCCTGGAGGAAATCCTGCGCGCCGCCCATTACAAGGAGCAGGGAACCATGGTCATTGTAGAGGCTTTCTATGACCCGCCGAACCAGATGCTGGATCCCCGGACGGGGCGTGGCAACATGAGCTCCACCTACATTGTGGGGGTTCAGGGGGCCGTGGTCGATGTGGATCTGGAAACGGGCAGGGTGGAAATTATCAAGATGGCAGCGGCCCATGACGTGGGTCAGGTGCTGAACCGGCAGACCATCAAAGGACAGATTTACGGAGCGCTCGCCCAGGGGATCGGGTATGCACTGTCGGAGGAATATAAAACCCGAGAGGGCCGGAACCTGAATCCCAATTTCCTGGATTACAAGATCCTTTCGGCGCCGGATCTCAACTTCCCCATCGAGATTGACTTCATCGAGACCCATGACGAAACGGGTCCTTTCGGCGCCAAAGGTGTCGGAGAGCCCGGGCTGGTTCCCACGGCCCCTGCCATCGCCAATGCGGTTTACGATGCCATCGGCGTGCGCATTCATGACCTGCCCATTACGCCGGAGAAGATATTGGCCGCATTGAATGAAAAGTAGGGGCAACCCCCCGTGGTTGCCCTTTGGAGGAAACCTGCATGTCTGATAAAATTTACCGACTGGGCTGTGATATCGGCGGCACGTTTACCGATTTTGTTCTGCTCAATGACCGGACCGGGGAACTGACCATCAACAAATGCCTGACCACCCCCAGCGATCCTTCCGATGCGGTGGAGTACGGCATTCACCAACTGGATAAAATGGTTCCCGGCTTCGTCAAGAGCCTGGACGAGGTGATACACGGCACCACCCTGGTCATCAATTCCATCATCGAACGAAAAGGCGCCAAAACCGGGTTGATCACCACAAAGGGGTTCAAAGACGTTCTGGAACTGGGCCGCGAGATCCGCTACGCCCCATATGACGTGTTTGCTGAATTCCCGCAACCGCTGATTCCCCGCAGTTTTCGGTTTGAAGTGGATGAACGGTTACGGAGCGATGGTACGGTGCTGAAGCCCCTGGACCCGGATGAAGCGCGGCAGGTGGTGCGGCGGATGCTGGCGTTGGGCATCGAATCCATCGCGGTCTGTCTTCTGAACTCCTTTGAGAACCCAATTCATGAAGAGAAGATCAAGGAAATTATTCTGGAGGAGGCACCGGATATTTCCGTGTGTATCTCCTATGAGGTACTGCCCCAGATTCGGGAGTATGAGCGGACCAGTACCACGGTCACCAACGCCTATGTGAAACCCTTAACGGGCAAATATCTCTACAAACTGGCCAAACGGCTGGAACAATTAGGCTCTTCGGGGAAGCTTTTTATCATGCTCTCCAGCGGCGGCATTACCTCCATCAAGACGGCGGCGGAGTTTCCGGTTCGCATCATTGAATCCGGCCCCACCGCGGCGGTCATATCCGGGCAGTATTATGGAAAGCTGTTTGATATCCCTGAGATTTTCTGCTTTGACATGGGCGGCACCACCGCCAAATCGTGTCTCATTCAGGGAGGGGTGGCCAGTGTGGTGCCCACCTTTGAGGTGGGGCGGGTGCAGCGGTTCATGAAGGGGAGCGGCCTGACCATTCAGGTGCCTGTGGTGGACCTCATGGAGATCGGCGCGGGCGGCGGCAGTATCGCCCATGTGAGTAAGCTGGGGACCCTTCAGGTGGGACCCGAGAGCTCCAGCGCGGAACCGGGTCCCATCTGCTACGGCAGGGGCGGAAAATTACCCTGCGTCACCGATGCGGATCTGGCCCTGGGGTACCTGGATGCGGATTATTTTCTGGGCGGCGAGATGAAGCTGGACAGGGACGCCGCCATGAAAGGGATTGAAAAGGCCATTGCCGAGCCTTTGAAGGTATCTTCCGTACAGGCGGTCTGGGGTATTCACGACCTCATCAATGAAACCATGGCCGGTGCCGCCAAGACCCATATCGCCGAAAAGGGGGGTAACCCCAAACTGGTGACGGTCATCGCCTTCGGCGGCGCTGGGCCGGTGCATGCCTACGGCCTTACCAAGAAGCTCGGCGCCAGGCGCTTGCTTGTCCCCCCCAATGCGGGGGTGGGGTCGGCCCTGGGATTCTTTACGGCGCCCCGGGCCTTTGATCTGGTGCGGAGCCACAAAAGCGCGCTGCTGGAGGCCGATTTTTCGGAAATTGAAACGATTTTTTCCAGAATGGAAACAGAAGGTGCCAGAACCCTTGAAGCCGGCGGGGAAAGCGAAGGGATGCGGTTCGAACGATCCGTGGATGTTCGGTTCGTGGGTCAGGGGTCGGAAACCAACATTTCCGTTCCGGAAGGGGATTTTTCCCGCGTTGACCCCAAAGAGATTCGCAAACGATTCGACACGGTTTATGAAAAACTCTACGGCCGGACCTATCCCGATTCCGCGGTGGAATTTATCAATTTCAAGGTTCGGGCCAGCCTTCCCGAGCGCCTCTTGAAACTGCCCGAACTCAAAAAGAGCGAGTACACGCTTTCCGATGCGGTCAAGGGGGAGCGCCCTGCGTTTTCGGGTATCTCCAAAGCCTTCGTTCCCCACAGGGTGTATGACCGTTACAAGCTGAACAGCGGCGTGGAATTCAGAGGGCCGGCTATCATTGAAGAGCGGGAATCCACGGTGATTGTGGGCGAAGACGCCTCGGTGTCCGTGGACAAATACGGTTTTTTGTGGATTGAATTGGATGATCGGAATTAAGGAGGAAACCATGGGCCAACACTTTGATCCCATTACCATTGAAATACTCTGGCGAAGGCTCATCTCCATTGTGGACGAGGCTGACAGCGCCGTTTCCCGTACGGCCTTTTCGAGTCTGTTGAGGGACGCTCACGATTACACCTGTATGTTTACAGACCGGAAAGGGCGTGAATTGGCCCAGGGGTCATTTGCAACACCGGGCCAGTCGGGCGCCATGGCCCTGGGCATCAAGAAACTGGTGAACCAGATCACGGAAGAGAGCTGCCATTCAGGGGATGTCTATATTACCAACGACCCCTGGGCCTTGGCGGGTCATCTAAATGATGTGTGCGTCTTCAGCCCCATCTTCCATAAGGGAAAACTGACCGCCTTTACCGCCTGCGTGTTTCACCATTCGGACATTGGCGGCAGGGTCTCCTCCGACAACCATGATGTTTACGAGGACGGCCTTTTCATTCCCCTGGTGAAGCTGTACGAGGGGGATCAGCTCAACGAATCGGTGGTGGAGATGATCAAGTGGAACGTGCGGACCCCCGACGAGGTTATCGGGGACATTCGAAGCCAGATCGCCGCCAACCACGTGTGCGCCGAGAAAATTTCCCAGATGCTGGACGAGTATCGGTTGGAGGGGCTGGACGATCTGGCCGACGAAATCATCCGCCGTACGGAAAAAAGCATGCGGGAAGCCATTAGCAAAGTCCCGGATGGCGTCTACAAAGCGGAAGGGATCATAGAGCAGGGCAAGGGTAAGGGCGATATCGTGATCAAAGCTGCCGTTCACGTTGAGGGGAGTGATATCATGGTGGATCTGGCAGGGTCTTCCCCGCAGGTGGATTGGGGCGGTAATGTGGTCTTCAATTTCACCTACGCCTACGTGTTCATGGCCATGAAAAGCATGTTTGACCCGGACATTCCCAACAACGACGGCTGCACGACGCCCATCAATATGAAGGCACCTCTGGGAAGTGTGGTGAACTGTAAATTTCCGGCGGCCGTGGCGGCCCGCATGCAGATCGGGCATTTTATAACGGAGATCATCTATCGGGCCATGGCGGACGTGCTGCCGGACCGGGTGATTGCGGGGAGCGGTGGAACGCCGGCCAATATGAACGTACTTTACGGCCGGCACGGAGATGGACGCCCCTGGCATTCGGTGCGGATCCGTGGGGGCGGCATGGGCGCCAGCGCCCGGGCCGACGGCAATTACGTTTATATTTTTCCCGCCAACGGGGCCAACACCCCGGTGGAAATTCTTGAAAGCGACACCCCTCTCATCGTTGAAAAACGGGAACTGCTCACCGACTCGGGAGGTATCGGCCGCATGAAGGGGGGGCTGGGCCGGCGCATGGTGCTCAGGATTCCCGATGACGCCTACGCACCGCTACCGCCGGTGAACCTGGGGATCCAATCGGGGCGTCATCAGTATGCCCCCGAAGGCCTCTTCGGCGGCGGCGAGGGCGCCAAAGCCGCTTTTCTGGTGAATGGCATTCCCGGCAACCCCTATGGCCTCAGTCAGCTCAAGCCCGGCGACCTGGTGACCATCGATGCCGCCGGCGGCGGCGGATACGGCGACCCCCTTGAACGGGAATTGGAGCGGGTGGAAGCGGATGTGCGGGAGGGGTATGTGAGCCTTGAGGCCGCCGAAAGGGATTACGGCGTGATTATCAACGCCGATACGGGCCTCGCCGATCAGGCCGCCACCGAAAAGAGGCGGAAGAAGGTGATAGAAGACCGATCGAAACCATGATTATCCTATTGCTTTTGCCGGTGGAACGTTTATAAAATCATAAAATTCAAAATCCTCCACTTTTTGTTTAGCATGCGCTTTTTATAATCTGACGAACGTTATTCCGTTTTCTCTTCCCGAATTCGCTCCTAAAGATTTTTGCTATTTCAAACCGGAAGTTGGCCTGTGGTACTCAAACGAATCCCGAGGGTCCCGCCTCTGGCGGCCATGTGTTCCCACGTTCCGAACAAGGGGCAGCAGATGGTTCGGTACTTCGGTTTTTACAGCAATGTGGCCCGGGGAAAACGCAAGATAAAGGATGAGGATGGGCTTATCCCTTCCATCCTTGAACCGGATGGATCGGCCAGGGAACATAAACGAAACTGGGCTCGTTTAATACAGAAGATTTATGAAACTGACCCTCTTTGCTGTCCCGCATGTTCCGGAAAGATGAAAATCATCAGCATCATTGAACGTCCGGATGTCATAAAAAAGATATTGCGACACCTCGGTCTTTGGGACAGAAAGGTCAGGCCGCCGCCCAAAAATGTCAACCCGAAAATCCGCATTGACACTTCCGGTTCTCAGTTGCCTTCCTGTGAAGACTATCTTTACCGTGATCAGGAATATCCGATAGAGGCCTATGCTTCATAATTTTCAAAAAACTCTGGGAATTTGACGCACCGTTATGCCCGCACAGGGCCGAAGTCTCGCTGATTCTCAATCTATTTTTGGATCCAGATCTTCATCTGCATTACTCTGTTAGATCTCATCAGCCAGCGCCTGTTTCATTCAACACCAATACCAAACATGTTGTGGTCACTTTCATCTTGACACACAAGATGATTTTTCCTACACTCGCCGCTCAAGAAACCAAAGTCTTATCACCTTTGTCGGTATTGACCGGGATTGACCCCGAACCATCGCTTAAAAGCGCGATGGAAGGCGCTGGTCTCGGAAAATCCCAGAAGATAGGAGATCTCGTTGATGGAAAATTCCGTCTCTCCAAGATAGGCCTGCGCCAATTGCTTTCTTGTTTCATTCAATAAAGTCTTATATGAGACGTTTTCTTCCCTCAGTTTTCGATACACGGTCCGGCTGCTCAAATGCAGTTCTTTGGAGACTGTCTCCATATTGACATCCCCTACGTCCAGATATCGTATGATGACCTTTCTGACTTTGTCCTGAAAGCGCTTCCTTTGATCCAATTCCATTACCAATTTTTCGGCATGTCGGGAGAGAATTTCTTTAATATAGGGATGGGGATGAGGGTTGGGGATATCCAAATACTTCTTTTCAAATACAACACCCGTTTTTTCCTGTTTGAATAATAGGGGAGACTGGAATATTCGGCGATACGCGTCAACATAGGATGGCGGTGCGTATTGAAATTCGGTTTGGATCGGCCTGAAATCCTTGCCCAGGACGAATTTCAGGATCTCCAGTTTCTGACAGCATTCAAATTCAACCAGCGGCACGCACAAATACCGCGTATTCGGATACTGCTCCGCCCATTCAGCGGACTTTTCAGCCTCCCGGAAAACGGCTCTTGAGACTTCATTCCCGAGATTGGAATACTTCACGGTCTGTACCAAAGATTCTTTGACCGTCCCGCAGTGGTGGGCCAATTGAAAGACAATGCCGATATCCTGAAAATACGCTTTCCGGCCTAAGATCAGACCTATTTCCGGGGTGTTTGTCAGATCAGGCGCCATCCTTCCCAGATTCAGATACTGTTCGAACAAAATTCTGTCATCGGCGTTCCTGAAACTGGCGGCTTTCAGTTTTGAAATGCTGAAAAGTTTCTCCTCAGGCACACCCCATTCCATTAGACCCCGATAAAATCTTTTTGCCCAGCCCGCAGCTATGGTAAAGGTTTCATCCATGGTTAAGCCCTAAACAGAATCTTCGGTTCGATGGAGCCGATCATAAAAATTATCTCGATCGACTACTTCTTGGGCGTCGTGCTCAAATCAATGAGCAAAAATGAAGCTTATTTGAAAAATAAATATATCAACTTGACCGGGAAAATCAATATTTTGGTTTCTGGGGTCATTGAATCAAACTCATTTATATTGCAAAAATTTTATTCAGCCAATCCTATGTCGGTTTTGAATTTCCTTAAGATCCTTTGCCATAGGGTTGTGCTAGTCCATCACACCATCATTTTTTAATCAATCGTTAAATTGGAAAGGAGGCTTTTATGTATCGAACATTTCTCAAATCGATCATTACAACCATGACCGTGCTCGGGTTTTTATTCTGTACCACGCCTGCTTCATCAGCCGGTGAGGTCGATCTTGGCGCCGGCCTGACGCCCAAACCGGGGGCTTCGAAGACGGCAAAAGATCAATTCAAAAAAGAGCCTCCCTGGCGTATCGCCATATCCATGCCCGGAGTGGGCAACAGCTGGCTCGTCCAGATGTTGGAAGAGACGAAATATGAGGCCGGTCGGCACAATGAAATATCCGAATTCATCGTGGCCGACGCCCAGTGGAATCCGGCAAAACAGGTGGCCGACCTGGAAGACTTACTCACGAAAAACCCCGACGCGATCATTGTCTATCCGGTCACGCCCACCTCCCTGTCGGGTATCGTCGACAAAATCGCGGCCCGGGGAATCCCTGTCATCAGCGCCGGGCCCATTGAAGGTACGGACAAGCAGGCCACGGTTCTGACCATAGGCCGGGAAGCCTTCGGTCGTGTGGGCGGGGAATTTCTGGTCCGTCAGTTGAATGGGAAGGGGACGGTCTGGATGATCCGCGGCGTTCCCGGTGTGGCCGAGGAAGAATACCGGTATCAGGGGGCCGTGAGTGCCTTCAAGGGGACGGATATAAAAATCGGTGCGGAGGTCTATGGCGACTGGAGTTATGCCAAGGGAAAACAGGTTTGCGAGAACCTGGTCCTGTCCGGTAAACCCGTGGACGGAATATGGTTTTCAGGCGCGGAAATGACCAAAGGATGTATAGAAGTCTTTCAGGAATTCAAAAAACCCTTAGTCCCCATGACGGGCGAAGGAAACAACGGGTTTCTCCGGGTTTGGAAAGACTCCGGAGTGAAGGCCATCGTGCCCGTGTATCCCGCCACCATCGGTGAGGCACAGATCCGGGCGGCTTTGGCGCTTTTGGAGGGAAAGCAATTATATAAGGACTACATCTCGGAACTCCCGCCCATTACGGAAAAAAACCGGGATCAATATTATCGGCCGGATTTGAACGATAATTTCTGGGTCCCCACAGGGCTTCCCGATGAAAAGCTGAAAGAACTATACGGAAAGAAATAGTCAACGTCACTCTCCCTTTATTTCTCTTTAAGAGGAAGAGAATGCATCATGTCCCATGCACAAAGCGTACAACAGCCGGCGGATAAGGCGATGGATTTTCAAGATTGTCATGAGACGGTTGTTGCGCGGGATGTGTCGAAAGTATTCGGTTCCACAAAGGCCCTCGACAACGTCAGTATCGTTGGTCTTGCCGGTTCCGTCCATGCCGTTACGGGTGAAAACGGTGCCGGCAAGTCCACGCTCATGAAGATTTTGTCGGGTGTCGAGAAACCGGATGGGGGACGGATTTACATCAATGGGAAACCGGTGCGGTTCAACAGCACGCAAGACGCCCTGTCTTACGGCGTATCAGCCATTTTCCAGGAATTCACCCTCCTTCCCAACCTGACCGTCGCAGAGAACATGTATCTGGGACGTGAACCCTTAAGACGCGGTTCGCTTTCGCGCCGGACAATGGCCCGCCGGGCCGAATCGACCCTGGAACGAATGGGTGTGAAAGTGAAACCGGAACGGCTGGCGGGGCGCCTTTCGGCCAGTGAGCTGCAACTGGTTCAGATCGCCAGAGGCCTGGCGGCCGATGCCAGCATCTTTTTCTTCGACGAGCCCACCGCCGCCCTTAATCGGACCGAAGTGGACAGGCTGGAGGCAATCATCAATGAACTGCGAACGGCAGGAAAAACCGTCTTCTACATCACCCACCGGCTTGAAGAGATATTCAGGTTCTGCGATTTTGTAACCGTGCTGAAGGATGGGAGGCACGTGACCACCGTTTCCCGGTCAACCCTGGACGAGGACAAGCTGGTTACCCTCATGGTGGGAAGACCCATGCAGGATCTTTTCCCACCGCGGGGAAGGCCCACGGATTCCATTGCGTTGGATGTGCATTCTCTGGTTCCGCTCCATGGGTCCCCTGAAATACAACTGCAATTATATCGCGGTGAGATACTGGGTCTTTACGGACTCGAGGGTCAGGGCCAGAGAGAGATCCTCCGCAGCATGATCGGCGTTATCAAACCGGAGAAGAGCAGCATCACAAAAATTTCAAAAGATGGAAATTCGGCACGGGTCACGCCTGAAAGCGGTGTGGTCTCGTGCCTCAGGCGGGATATGGGGTTCATTCCGGAAGACCGAAAGAGTGAAGGGCTCTATTTGGACCTCTCCATATTTGAAAATGTGGCATTGGGAACTTTAAAGGGACTCTCCCTTATCCGTCCGGCGCCGAGGGCATACCGGCTGGTGGAAGAGATCATGAATCGCATACGGCTCCAGGCCCGAAGCCTGCGACAGATGGTCGGCTCCCTCTCCGGGGGAAATCAGCAGAAGGTGATGCTGGGCAGATGGTTTGCGGCGGGTGTGGACACATTGCTTGTGGAGCAACCGACCCGTGGCGTGGACATCGGGGCCAAGGCGGAAATCTACAGGCAACTTCGGGAATTTTCCGAATCGGGCGGCGCGGCACTCATCGTATCCAATGAATTGACGGAGATTATCGGGCTTTGCGATCGCATTATTATTGTACGGGAAGGTAGACTTGTGAAAGAAGTGCAGGGTGGCACCGCCACCGAGGAGGGGATTATGGAGCATGCCCTGAAAGAGACGATTCCCCATAACAGGGTGTGAGCGAGGCCATGAAAGGATTTTTTCGACTATCGAATTCCCGCTCCGGCCTGAGCATCGGCGTGATGATGATACCGGTGCTCCTGCTGGTTATCCTGACCACCATGGCCCACGGATTCGCTTCCTTGGAAAACCTTGCCAATCTCAGCAGCCAGATCACCCCCCTCGTGATGGTTGCCCTCGGCCAGCTGATGGTGGCATTGGTCATGGGCCTCGACCTTTCGGTAGGATCCGTCATCAGTCTGGTCACGTGTGTCATCGCCACAGGCGGCCCTCTGGTGATGACCATCCCCTTCTCTTTCGCCATCGGCATCATGGTCGGTCTCATAAACGGCTGGGGCGTTACCACGCTGAGGATCCATCCCATCATCATGACCCTCAGCAGCATGACTTTCTTACAGGGCGTCACCTTGATGTGGCAGAGCACCCCCGGGGGACACGTCCCCAAAATATTCTCCGTGATCTGGGCCGGTCATACCCTCGGCGTGCCCCATTCCCTCATGTGGTCGGCCATGTGTGCGCTTGTTCTTTCATTGATAACCCTTCATTCACGATTCGGGCTTCATCTCTATGCAGTGGGCGGCAACGCCGTCAGTGCGCGATTGAACGGTGTCCCTTCAAACCGCGTCACGGTATCGGCCTATGTTCTCTGCAGCGTGCTGGCCGTGATGGCCGGATTGTACCTTGCGGCGCGCATCGCCTCCGGGGATCCCAAGATAGGGGCGCCCTTCGGGCTTGACTCGGTCACGGCCATCGCACTGGGCGGGGTCCAGCTTTCCGGAGGGATCGGCGGCGTGGCCGGCGCCATCGTGGGCGCATTGAGCCTCGGATTGATCAGCAACGGAATGAATCTGCTGGGTGTCTCGCCCTTTCTGCAAGCCTCGGCCAAGGGACTGCTTTTGATCGTGGCCATATGCGCCCAGCGCCGAAAGACAGTGGGACTCTAGCATCATGCAAACGGATACGGCCATCTCACAAACCTCCAATACCACGTTGAAAGGCTTCTTTGCCGGGATCCTGGACCTGTCTCCTGCCTATTGGGGAACGGCCTTCCTGCTTCTGGCCGCTTGGATTTTCAGGCCCATGCTGCTTTCGGAAGCCTTTTTTCTGGTCATTCTGAGGCAGGCCGCGCCTCTCGGGATGCTGGTACTCGGACAATCCATCGTGATCCGGTGCCGCTCCATCGACCTTTCCATCGGCGGTATTCTTCTGGCCACGAATTATATTGCCAGCAGCGCCTACCTTAGAAGTTGGCCCGATTACGGAATCATCACGGCCTGCATCATGTTCGGCTTGATGGTGGGCGCGGTCAACGGCCTTTTGATTACCCGGTTCCGGGGGTCCGCAGTCATCATCACCCTGGCCATGTCCATTGTTTTCGTGGGTGTGGTGGTGGCGCTGGCACGCTTCACCCCTCCAGGCGACGTGCCTTCCCTGATCCGTAATTTCGGGTCGGGTCGCATGGGGGGAATCCCCATTGCCCCCATGATCTGGATCGGTTTTGTGATCCCCATCGCCTTTCTCCTCAGGTGGACCGTATTTGGTCGATATGTTGACGCGGTGGGGGCGAATCCCCATGCCTCTGCCATTTCCGGCATCCCTTACCTGAAGGTGATTTTCACTACCCACGTTCTTTCCGGTTTTACCGCTGCCATCGGTGGGCTGCTCCTTGCCGGATTCGTGGGGAAAGGAACCACGGATACGGGAATCGGGCAGGATCTGGTTTTGAACTCCCTTGCTGCGGTGATTCTGGGCGGGGTCAACTTCGGCGGCGGTAGAAGTCGCATACTCGGCCCCGCCGTGGGCGCATTTATGTTGACCTTTTTATTTAATTTTCTGACCAGCTTCGGATTTGAAGAGTCGGGTAAGCTGATGATGCAGGGATTGATCATCGCCGTAGCGGCTCTGGTGGAAGGAATGAAAAAAACTGATGATTGAAAGGATGAAATCATGTCTGATTCAGAAATAATGAAAGGTGCGGAGCCCTTCTTTTTTAAGGGAAATGATACCGGAGTACTGGTCTCACACGGATTCACCGGCACTCCTCAGAGTATGAGATATTATGGTGAAGCCCTCCATCGCTCAGGTTATACCGTAATCGGGCCGCTGTTGAAGGGGCACGGGACAACCCCCGCGGAGATGGCCAAGACCACCGCCCGGGATTGGATACAATCCCTGAGGGAAGCCCTCGATACGCTCCGGCAAACCTGCGCCCATATTTTCGTAACAGGGTTATCCATGGGCGGTACGCTGTCCCTGTACATGGCCGCCATGTACCCTGAGGTTTTTAAGGGTGTCATCACCATCAACGCCGCCTTGAACCTGGAGAGTCCGCAATTGGCCGAACTGGCATTGGATCCCGAGGCCCCGGCTGCCGTTCCCGGAATCGGGTCGGACATCAAGGACCCCGGCTCAAAGGAATTGGCCTATCTGGAAGTACCCGTCTTATCGGTGAAAGAGGCATACGCCCTTTCCGCCGTCACGCGGGATCTTCTGCCGAAGATCAAGTGCCCCGTGCTGGTCATGACAAGCCGGGACGACCATGTGGTTTCAACGACGAACGGCCGTCTGATCCCATACCTTCTCAATACCAACCGTATCGAATCATTGTGGCTGGAAAACTCCTACCATGTGGCAACCATCGATAACGACAAGGATCTCATCTGTGAACGGGCTTGCGCTTTCATCCGGTCGGTTGTCCATAAGGATACCGTTTAAAATCGTAGCCCCATACGCTCAGCCTTGGCCGGAACCTTTTGAGAGATTCCGGCATCCCGACATACCCGCGACCGCCGGCCAGTCTGCGGGAAATATCGTAAATCTCCAATTTCAACCCATTCAAGTCAAACCTTTCATTGTCGAAAAAGCGGAAGAAGGTGATAGAAGACCGATCGAAACCATGATTGATCCTATTTAAGCCTTTCTCCCCGCTTGGGGAGTAACGATATTAAACCAGGGATCCAAACTATCCAGCAGCGCCAACAATTCCTCCAGCTTTTCTTTCTTGCCTTCCAACTTGATCTCCCCCGCCGCGACCCTGGCCTCGATTTGCGCCTGCCCTCCCAGAATGGCCGCGTTAAACGCGGCCCGGCTCAAATGAATGGTGGCGTCCGCGTCCTGAGCCTGTTTGTGGGGGGTATGGTTCAGAACGCCGTTCTCCAGGGCCAATACATATTGTTCCTTGGTGTCTGTCAAATCCCAGTTAATCGTGATGGCCTTTCCTTCTGCCTTGGGACCGTTGAGCCGGACGCCCAAAAAGTCGAAGAACAAATCCAGGGGCATCGCCTCAATGGTATCCGGTGAAGCCGTGGTTCCACCCCCAGTTTTGTGCACCCCCCTGCGCAGTTCACGGGCCCCCGTGAGATAGAAGTTGCGCCAGGTGCCGGACTCCGTTCGGTACCCTAATTGCTCCAGGGCCTTAGCCTCCAATTCCCTGGCCTCGGCGTTCTCCGGGTCCGCAAACACCACGTGATTCACCACCTCAGCCACCCAGCGAAAATCTCCTTGCGCATAGCTCGTTCGGGCCTTGGCCAAAACCGCCTCCGCCCCCCCCATAAATTCCACATACCGGCGACTGGCCTCCACCGGGGGCAGGGGGTGCAAATGGGCGGGGTTGCCGTCGAACCACCCCAGGTACTTTATGTACACGCCCTTGACCCCGTGATTCACCGTCCCGTAATATTCCCGACAGAACCACTCTTTGGACAGGTTCCGGGGCAGGCGGATCATTTCGGCAATCTCCGGCATGGTGTAGCCCTGATTAGCCAGCCGCAGCGTCTGGTCGTGGAGGTAGCGGTACATATCCCGCTGCTTTTTGAGGCGGTCTTTGATGCGTCCCCGGCCCCAGATCGGCCAGTGATGCACGTTTAGCATCACTTCGGAAACGTCCCCCCAGCGCTCCAGGGACTCGTTAAGATTCTTGGACCATCCCAGAGCGTCCCGGGTTTTAGCACCCCGCAGGGTATAAATATTATGCAGGTTGTGGCAGCAGTTTTCCGCGGGGCAGAGGAGCTTCAGTTGGGGCAGATAAAAATGCATTTCCGCCGGAGCTTCCGTATCCGGGGCCAGTTGGAAAATAAACTTCAGGCCGTCCAGCTCCAGTTCCTGCCCCGTCCGGATGATAACCTCCGTTGGGCGGATCAAAGAGTGGGTACCCGTAGACATCGTCAGACCCAGGCCCATGGCGACTTTATCTTTAGGACCGGCGGGCAGAAGGATGCCATACATGTACCCGGCCCGACGGCTCATAGCTGTGCCCGCCATGACGTTTTCATCCAATGCTCCCTTCAGGAACCCGTCCGGCGCGATGATTTTGACCTTGCCGGCCTGCACCTCCTCTTCGGACACGACTCCTTTCACGCCGCCAAAATGATCCACATGGCTGTGGGTATAGATCACTGCCTTTACCGGTTTGCGGGGCCGGTGCTGATAAAACAGATTCAGGGCCATCCGGGCGCATTCCACCGAGGTGAGTGGATCCACTACGATGATGCCGGTCTCTCCCTCAATGAAGGAAACATTGGAAGCATCCGCGCCCCGCACCTGATAAACCCGCTCCATGACCTGAAACAGCCCGGTCTGCATCAGAAGTTGGGACTGGCGCCAAAGGCTGGGGTTGACGGTGTCGGGCGCATTCTCTTCGACCTTGATAAACGAGAAGCCGCTCAAATCCCACACCGGATTCCCCTCCTTGGTGTGAATCACTCCGTTCTCCGGCAGCGGCGCCATAAAACCTCGCCGAGCGTCTTCGAAATCCTGCTTGTCGCTAAAATCAAGCTCCTCCAAATCCTCGGCATTACTTTTCTCGGCATTCGTCGACATCAGCCCTTCTCCTTTCCACGTCCAACCCTGAAAACAATTAAACGCCACCCTAATACGAACGATATTGGAATGCTCTTCTTTTTGATCTATATTGGGATTTTTGGCAAGGGGAAAACATTATCGACATTGAACCATGGCGCACGTAAAACTGCGGCATATCCTGGACCGGCTTCGGCATACCCCAAGGCAAACAGGTCTCGCCATTGTAAAATGGATTTCGCATTTTACGAGGTGTTATCATGCAGACGTTTCTTGATCGAACGTTACCGATATTGGGACAAGAAGGGATCCAAGCGCTTTCCACCCCGCTTATCGCATTTGCAGGGCTCGGCGGGGTCGGCGGAGGCGCTTTTTTGAATTTGGTCCGCTGTGGGGTGAAGCGCGTTCGATTGGCTGTAAACGGCGTGTTCGATCCACCTGATATTAACAGCCAGGCGGCAGCTCTTGCTTCCGCCATGGACCGGTCCAAAATAACCGTCTATAAACGGCTTGCCCGTGAGATCAACCCGGAGGTTGCACTTGAATTGTTCCCGGAAGTGAAACCTCCGGGACGTCCATTTGTAATTCAGTTACTATGATCAGGTAACCATTAGGCCGACCAAGTCAGCTGCCCGCCATACAAAACCACTTTGAAATTACCATTTCTTCTCTCTTCAATCACGCTACGAGACCCATTTCCAATACTCGGTGGTTCCCACAATTTGTCAAGGGAACGGTTTTCAAAATGGGCCAATATCACCTTTTTTTCCTCAGGTGGACCGTATTTGGTCGATACGTTGACGCGGTGGGGGCGAATCCCCATGCCTCTGCCATTTCCGGCATCCCTTAACTTAAAGGTGATTTTCATCACCCACGTTCTTTCCGGTTTTACCGCTGCCATCGGTGGGCTGCTCCTTGCCGGATTCGTGGGGAAAGGAACCACGGATACGGGAATCGGGCAGGATCTGGTTTTGAACTCCCTTGCTGCGGTGATTCTGGGCGGGGTCAACTTCGGCGGCGGTAGAAGTCGCATACTCGGCCCCGCCGTCGGCGCATTTATGTTGACCTTTTTATTTAATTTTCTGACCAGCTTCGGATTTGAAGAATCGGGTAAGCTGATGATGCAGGGATTGATCATCGCCGTGGCGGCCCTGGTGGAAGGAATGAAAAGAAACTGATGATTGAAAGGATGAAATCATGTCTGATTCAAAAATAATGAAAGGTGCGGAACCCTTCTTTTTTAAGGGAAATGATACCGGAGTACTGGTCTCACACGGATTCACCGGCACCCCTCAGAGTATGAGATATTATGGTGAAGCCCTCCATTCCTTGTGGCTGGAAAACTCCTACCATGTGGCAACCATCGATAACGACAAGGATCTCATCTGTGAACGGGCTTGCGCTTTCATCCGGTCGGTTGTCGATAAGGATACCTTTTAAAATCGTAGCCCCATACGCTCAACCTTGGCCAGAACCTTTTGAGAGATTCCGGCATCCCGACATACCAGCGATCGCCAGCCGGTCGCGGGAAATATCGTAAATTTCCAATTTCAACCCATTCAAGTCAGACTTTTCATTTTGACGGCGTACAACAAGGTTGGAGGTTAACGTTTACGAGGACGGTCTCTTCATTCCCCTAGTGAAGCTCTACGACGGGGACCAGCTCAACCAATCGGTGGTGGAGATGATCAAGTGGAATGTGCGGACCCCGGACGAGGTGATCGGGGATATTCGCAGCCAGATCGTCGCCAACCACGTGTGTTCCGAAAAGATTTTCCGGATGCTGGACGAGTACGGTCTGGAAGGGCTGGACGATCTGGCCGATGAAATCATCTGCCTATGTGTTCATGGCCATGAAAAGCATGTTCGATCCGGACATCCCCAACAATGACGGCTGCACGACGCCCATCAATATGAAGGCTCCCCTGGGGAGCGTGGTGAACTGCAAATTCCCGGCCGCGGTGGCGGCCCGCATGCAGATCGGCCATTTCGTCACCGAGATCATATACCGGGCCATGGCGGATGTGCTGCCGGACCGGGTGATCGCCGGGAGCGGCGGGACCCCCGCCAACATGAACGTGCTCT
Source organism: Desulfatiglandales bacterium (assembly GCA_963663335.2). GTDB lineage: Bacteria > Desulfobacterota > DSM-4660 > Desulfatiglandales > Desulfatiglandaceae > NaphS2. The sequence goes on from CAXXLN010000004.1 coordinate 593,044, forward strand.
ACGGTAAGCACCAAGATGGCAGGCCATGGCATTCGGTGCGGATCCGCGGTGGCGGCATGGGCGCCAGCGCCCGGGCCGACGGCAATTACGTCTACATCTTTCCCGCCAACGGGGCCAACACCCCGGTGGAAATCCTCGAAAGCGATACCCCTCTCATTGTGGAAAAAAGGGAACTGATAAGCGATTCGGGCGGTACCGGCCGCATGAAAGGGGGCTTGGGAAGGCGTATGGTGCTCAGGATTCCCGATGACGCCTATGCACCCCTTCCACCGGTGAGCCTGGGGATTCAGTCGGGACGTCATCAATATGCCCCGGAAGGCCTTTTCGGTGGCGGCGAGGGTGCGAAAGCATCGTTTCTCGTCAACGGTGAACCCGGCAACCCCTACGGTCTCAGTCAGATCAAGCCCGGCGACTTGGTGACTATCGATGCTGCCGGCGGTGGATACGGTGATCCTCTGGAACGGGAATTGGAGCGGGTGGAAGCGGATGTGCGGGAGGGGTATGTGAGTCTCGGTGCGGCTGAGAAGGATTATGGTGTGATCATGGATCCTTCAACGGGCCTTGCCGATCCGGATGCCACTCGGAAAAAACGCGAAACCATGATTGCGAATCGGAATTAGCCATTTCTTTCTGAGACCTGCAGTTTGTTCGGTAAACCGTTGTTGCGGTGAAGTGGGGGGAACATACTATTTCGACCTGATGAGAAGCAGATCCTTTGCCCACTGCGGTAAGGGGTCTGCTCTTATTTCATAGTTCCCGGATTTCATCACGACGATTTGTTGGAATGGATCGTCTCTGGAGGAATTATCCAGGATCCTCGCTTCATCGACTATGGACAAGGCTGTTTTGATGAGGCACATGGCCCTGGGTATCCGAGAGTGAATTTTTTCGGGTGGAACCCTGTGCCCGCCCTCTGCGACACGCTGTTTGACCCTGGCTTCATTCAAGCTTGAATCAAACAAATGAATATATACAAGGATGATTTTATAGCCGTTAGCCTTGGCCTGGGCAAGAAAATCGATCTTTGATTCATGAGAAAAAACCGTTTCAAAACAAAAAGATACTCCTTGTGAGACCAGGTCTTCTCTGATTTTGGCAGCCACGGTGGCCGCATGGTAGCTTTGGCTTTCCGGATTCTCCGAATCCATATCTTTGGCGATCAAATCCGCATTCACAAACTTCATGCCGTATTTGGCAAGATACAGATTGTAGAATGTGGACTTGCCTGCCCCATTTCCGCCGGCCAACACCCAAAGTTGTTTTGGATGAGCCATTAGAGCGCCTTGAACTCACCGTTTTCAAAGGAACCGGTCTCTCTTTTTTGGGTGGTAGTATCCACTCGATCAAGGTAACCGGGATGTTCAACGCTTGCCTCATAGTATATCCTGGCAGACGTTACATTCTTGGCCAGTGCTCCTTTGGTCCTATCGTTTTCGAGATCATCAAATATAGCATCCGGATCGACAGGAATCGATTGAGCAGGTGGGGTCACCTCCAACTTAATCGTTTTTATCCCCTGAGACACGGCGAGAGCATCTGTGATATCCAGTTTAGAGGAAACAGCTTTGCCTAATTTTGCCCAGTACTCAAGTTGTTTGGTCTTTGATCTGTTCTGAATCCTGGCCTCGCGCTCCGCTTGAAACGCCAAATCCTGGTCGATTCTTAAAGGTACAGTGGCCATCATAACCCCCCTATCATCGATGCGCTTAGCATCATAATGATGCAATCTGCTACAAAAATAGCCTTGATTTAAGGTTATGTCAATGAATTTTATGCGGTGTATATGAAAATCGGGGGGCGCGCCCGCCGTATACGCTTGCTGTTTTCCGGGCCTTGAGACGGAACAAAATCTCCATATAAAAAGAAACTTTGCAGCATATAACCGATTGGAATTGGGGACATCCTTGAAAAACAGGATATCCACTTCTTAAAAAAGAATTTGCAATTTGAGGAAGTCCCGGCTGTTACATTTGCCTCCACAAAACGGGCCTGTTTTGATATCCTTACAAAACACACAATGCGTATCGAATTCCAGATCACCTCAAGTGTGTTAGCGCCGGCGTGAAAATGTCTTGAAATGACCGGTTTGAAAATGTTGGTCAAAAAAAGGGGGAATGGCGGCGAAAAATTGTTCCCCGGCCATTCCCCAGCGATTACTGCCTTGTTACTTTTCTCATCCTGTAGCTGTCACCTGCAATCACAACGGCTTCGGTATGGTGCAACAAACGATCCAGCAAAGCTGATGTGAGGGTGCTGTCATTGTTGAAGATCTCTGCCCAATCCTTGAAAACCCGGTTGGTGGTAATTACAATGGAACCTCGCTCATACCGCTCGCTGACAATCTGAAACAGCAGGTCGGCCCCAGACTTGTCAATGGGCAAATACCCGAGTTCATCCATGATCAGCAATGACGGTTTGTGATACTTTTTCAGTTCCTGCTTCAACTGCCCCGCATGCTGAGCAGCGATTAGATTGTTGACGGCATCAATGGCTGACGTAAACAGCACCGTATTGTTTTTGAGGCAGGCCTGATAACCTAATGCGGTCGCAATATGGGTTTTCCCCACACCGACTGAACCGATCAAAACAATATTGCTTTTTTCCTCGATGCACTTGAGGCGGAAGAGGTTTTTCACCTGGGCCTGGTTGATCTTTTTGGGCCAGGACCAGTCAAATCGGTCCATGGTTTTGATGACCGGAAATTTCGCCACATTGATCCGGCGCTTGATACACTTGTCGCGACGGAGATTGGCCTCCTGCTCGACGAGTTCTGATAAGTATTGAATATGCTCCCATTGTTTAAGCGCCGCTGTTTTGCCGATAGCTTCATAGTTGTCGCGGATAAAGGGAAGTTTCAGGTACGACAACTGATCCGTGATGTCTCTCATTTTTCACCTCCCATATCGTAAATGGACAGATCCGGTTCGTTGATGGTCAAATCCAGAAGGTCGCTTTGGCGGGTGAGATGAAGTGCTCCCGGCTCCTTAACCTGCCGGGATCGCCGTTCCAAAATATTGGCAATATAATCGCATGAGAAGGCTTTAAAATGGAAAGCGTCCTCAATGGCCCGTGTCACCTGTTCCGTCGGATAAATCTCAGCCAGGGCCACGATTTGACGGATATGGTGAAACGGATTCATCCTGCGGTTCTCCATCTGACGGTAATATTCCTGTGCCTTTCCGGAGAGGCTCAAAAAACGCATGAAAATCTTCTGGTCCCTGGCTCTTCGTCTTTGGGCCAGAAGGACCTTTGGATGATCCGGATGTTCATAATCCTGACGCCGGTCATAGCTTCTCACATGGCGGGCCACCAGTTTGTTCTCATGATAAAAGCAAAAGCGATCCTGGTAGAGTTTCACCGTTAATCCCATACCGGCCAGTTGTGCCGGGACACTGTACCGGTTGGTGTCAATGGTTACCCGGAACTGCCGGAAGCCCGGACCTGTTTGACCACACCGACATCATAGGGTTCAATGGGAAGTAACTGCAGACTTTGTTTTTCTTCAGCAAACATATCCACCGGCCTTTTCCCGGTTTCGCCGTGCAATCTGACATTGGCCACGGTGTCCAGCCAATGCTGAACAAGTGGCTTCATGATCTTGAAATCAGAGATCTCCAGACCGTTGAGCAGATTTTTTTTGACATAGCCCACGGCATTTTCAACGATCCCTTTTTCGTTGCCTTTGCCCACATTGCAGGGAACGATTTTAAATCCGTAATGCCGGGCAAAATCCATGTACCGGGGATTGAATACCGGGCCTTTGCCGACGGTTCTTTTGAGTACGGCTGATTTAAGATTATCCACCATGATTTTTTGAGGGACCGAACCGAAAAAATGAAAAGCGTTCTGATGGCATCCCAAAAAATGCTCCATGGTTTGAGAAACGGTGAATTCAACATACATCATGCGGCTGTGACACAGTACCATGACAAAAAAACTGAGTCTTCGACTCGTGGATCCCACCCGCACATTGCCGTAACTGCCCCAGTCCACCTGTGCACATTCGCAGGGAGCAAAGACCAGTTTTAAATAGGGCTTTGTTTTAGGCGGCCGGATTTTGCGGACATAATCGGTCACTATGGTAATGCCGCCGTCAAAGCCATTTTGCTGGATGCGCTGATAGATCTGTCTCGCCGAATAGGGATGTTTTTCAAGCATCCGCACGATGTCGTTCTTAAAGGGATCCAGCTTGCTGGGTCTTTTAGCGGACCGTCTGGGCAGGTATCGTTCTTCATTGGCCCAACTGGCCACCGTACGGTGATCCAGATTCAGTTCATCGGCAATCTGGCTGTAATTCAAACCGTCCCGGGTAAAGTAATTCCTGATCCTGACATAGGCTTCATAATCGATCATCTGACACCTCCCAGGATCTCTTTAAGGCTCATAAATGTTTCACAACGGTCGTCCCTGGGAAGCGGTTCAAGACCCAGAACCTGGTAGATAGGTTTTTGCCAGGCGATGAGGTCATTTTTAATCAGACCCGACCGTGCCCGATTCAGGGCGCCCTGATCCATATGAAGCTTGGCCATGAGAGCCGGATCACCATAATAACTTAAGCCCTTGTCATCGGCCACACAGACCAGAAACAGGTATAAAGCGGCCTGACTGTGGCTCAAATCTTCAATATGCCGGTCTCTAACCAGCCGGTGATCGACCCAGCTGAAGCTCCTGGGGATCTTGCGGATACGTTGTTTCAACACGGGTGTTTTGGCGATCATGTTTCCCTCCTTTTGATTGCAGATACAAAATGTCCTGCCCGGATTGTTGCATGGCGAGGAGGGCGTTCGCGATGTCATCTTGTAACGGTGATCCAATAAAATTGGAGATTAACCCAATCATAACGGGTGGTTGCGCCTTTAAGAAATCTTGTAACGCATTTGCATGAATTTGCTGACTTTTACTCGTATTTTCAGCATGTTCCCCGTTTAAGGGATCTTGTAACGCAATTCTGGATTTGGACCGTTTCCAATACCCAGGGTTTTCCCTTCTCCATTCCCGAACACGTTCCACATGCTCAGGACCTTTAAAGTGATCCTTGTTTTCAGGTTTGCTCAGCCACTTTTTCTGACTGGCAGCCTTGCTTGCTTTCCTGCATGCGGTCCTTGAGCAATATCTTTGCCGGTTTTGATTTCGAGAGTCTGGGACAAATAACCGCCTGCAATGACGACATTTCTTTTTCTCTATGCTTTTCATCAGAAGCCTGCCTCCAATCGAGACCGACTATTAATGAGCAACCCATTTAGGGGAAGAATATATTTTGTTTAAGGGAAGAAAACTGAAGAAAATGATTCAAAAATGATTGGGTATGGAAGAAAAGCCAAAGAAGAAAATCCAACATCTTCGTGCCGGTTACACACAAACAAATTCAAGACGGCGCTGACAAGTGCAACGATTAATTGTTTTCTAATAGATTTCTCTTGACATTACTTCGGTTTCAAATACCATTTCAATCAAAAAGTTGTTTTATCCGTGTTTCCAACCAAGTGCGTTGCAAAGGGGGGGGGCTGAGCCGCTATACCTCTGGTACCACATTACACCGCAAAAGCGGGGCGGGCTTTGGGTAAACCGAAAGAGTGGGTTCGCTTTCGAGGAATCAGCCTTTCCGTGTGTCACTTAAAAAAGGGTGATACACAGATCTGTTGAATAATTTGTTCGCAGGGTAAATCCTCAATTTCGTGGACGCTGTACTTAATTCCTAAAGGTGTCCCTCGGCTTTTTGCATAAATGCGTGGGTGCTTTGGCGTAATTATTGCTTTTATCGATAACACTTCATTTTGGATATTGATGGGACTAAATCCGTCCCTTCAACAACTTGTTAGGAGGAGGGTCTATTGAACCTTTACCGTAAATGTGAGTGCGGTATAAAGTATGTCACTGGCTATCCTGATGAAGAAGAACGTCACCGCATTAGGCACGAAGAATATTTGAACGGACCTCAACTTTCGGTTCTTACCACTGGAGAAATAATTACGTTAATAGATGAATATACAATTATTCGGGTGTCGGATGAATCAGCAAAAGAAATACGCTCCGCTGCTGCAAAGTTGGCGCTTGCTGCATATTATTGTACACAGATGTATCCCACTGGTTACGATGGGTCTACTGGTCACAAACTGATTGTATATGCGATTCTTCATAACAAACACGCGATAGGATACTCACTCATAGGCGAGACGAGACGTTCGTGGTATTTACGTTGGATTGGCCAAGGAAAAGCGGAACTCATTTCAAATATGGCAAACCTTGAAAAGAGAGTAGTTATTGCTCGTCTGTGGATTGCAAAAAATTATCGGAAAAAGGGACTAGCTAGACGACTAATCGAGGTGGTGGCAAAAACAGAAAATCAAGAGACTCGTAATATGACATATCAACTGCCATTTACTTCTGCTGGCTCATGCCTCATTCAGTCTCTTGTTCCTAACACGTGGTATGGTGATGGTGATCCATTCGACCTTCAAGATATCCTTGAAAGGAGGCCATAGCTGAGGCTCCTAACATCTAGCTACACCAGACCCCGGAGGGTTCCTTGCTTGATACGAAACATCATGGCGGGGCTGGTGAGCAAAACGTTATAGCAAAGGAGAAATGGAAGATGGGATATATAGAAGATGCTAAAGAATTAGTAAAGGAATGTGCCTCTTCCCTTGCTGCCATTAAGAAGGAGTACGATGAGTCTCTTCATGAAAAGAATATACATCCAAAATTATTAATAAAGATTAAAAATTTCATGGAGAACTTGAGATCTGCCTTAGACTTCACCGCACATGACTTGTTTAATAAATATGGCGATGGGTCATCAACAAATAACCTTTATTTTCCTTATGCATGGGAGGGACTTGATTTGGCGGGATTTAGAGGAAAGAAAAGGGTTGAAAAATGCATACCTGGTTTATCAAGAAACAGACCTGATATTGCGGCAATGATAGAAAATTATCAGCACTTTTCAGACATAAAAAATACTTGGTTGCCCCAATTTATGGATTTAAACAACGAAAATAAACACCAAAGGCTGACTCCCCAAACCAGGAAAGAACGAAAAGAGTTGAGATTATCTTCAGGTGGAACATCAATTTCTATGGGTCAAGGTGCTTCAATATCTATAGGTAGAGGAGCTTCTATTACGATGGGCGGTATGGTCATCCCTGGGGGACAAAATTTTGACGCGAATACTCCCCCATCAACAATCGGGAAAGGCACAAAAGAAATAATCACATGGATATCGTTCCATTTTTCATCAAACGATGAACCTGTCATGCCATTTCTTGAGCAAGCTTTGAATGGTGTTGGGAAAATAGTCAGCGAATTATCAATAGCTTAGCCTGTACTATAACAAAAACTACGCCAGAAAAACAGGGCTGGGCGTCCGTGCAAAATTGACATTTCGCATTGCCCTGTTTTCAGGTGAGTAAATCGTTATGTGACTAAAAACGATGGCTTTCTCTATACTAAAGTTATCCTATAATGAGCCAGGCCACCCATCGCTGACTGGCGGTATCTGTGGCACAGGTTTTTTCGTAGATGATTCCACAGCAGTCACTGCGCATCACGTTTTGAATGAGGCAACACTTGCGCCAAACGCTGGATACAGAAACGTATTGCTTTGGATGATTTCCCGAAACGGGCCAATCCGTCGTATTACCCAAAATGACATTGATCTGTATCCGGATATCGACACATCTGTTATGCATTTACAAACTTCCCAATCAGACTTTGTGGTTTACGATGTCTCATCTAAGGATATTAACGCAGGAACTGCCGTTCACAGCATCGGATATGATGGAAATGCCATGCCTATAATCAATGCACAATGGCAAGGGCGGGAACTTGTAATTCGTTCAGCCAATTTGACACAGGCCATTCAAGATAGAGACGGGCATGTAAATCGATCACTCACACTTCATATCAACGCGAACGATATTAAAATGCAAGATGTTCGGGGCCTTGAATTATCTTTCGGTAGTATAGTCGGAATGTCCGGTGGTCCCGTCGTAGACATCGAAAATGATCGTGTAATCGGAATGCTATCGATTGGATTGCCCGCTGATGTCAACGTGAAAACACAAACATTCGCAGTATCGATCAATGAAATCATGGATCGTATTCAACAAAACGGTACATAACCTTGCCCTTTCAGCCGACAGCTAAACGCTGCGGCTGAAGAGCCCGTTAGCCTTGAAATCAACAAATAACTTGTCCACAACTAATTTTTTTAATCAGAAAGATTTAAACCCAGATCATGTCAAACTTATACACTCCCTTTAAAATAGGTTCTTTGGAATTGAAGAACCGTTTCGTTTGTTCAGCAACTGTTGAATGTTTGGTTTCAGAAAACAATACTTTAACAGATAAGTATTTTAAAGTTCACAACAGACTATCAAAAGGTGGTGTGGGACTGATTATACCTGGGAACTACTTTGTTAATAAAAAAGGAGTTGCTGTTGCAAAGAATTTGATCATTGACAGCGATAAAGTATTAGAGGATCTACTGAAATTGACAAATCTTGTACATGAGAATGGTTCAAAAATTATTGCACAACTCAACCACGGAGGACGACAATGCAGCCCTGAGGTTATTGGTCAAACTCCTTTATGCCCTTCTTCAATAAAAGACAGGTTGACAGGAATTCGTCCAAGAGAGATGACAACAGAAGAAATTGAAAAGACGATAGGAGCATTCTCAGAAGCAGCGTTTAGAGTTAAGGAAGCAGGTTTTGACGGAGTACAATTGAATGCCGCTCATGGATACTTGATTAACCAATTTTTAAGCGCACGTACAAACCGAAGAAAAGATATTTGGGGTGGTTCACTTGAAAATCGAATACGTTTTATTATAGAGATCTACAAAGCCATAAGAAAACAGGTTGGAGTAGAATTTCCCATTTTAGCGAAAATTAATGCTCAAGATAATATAAAGAAGGGCGTTACATTATCTGAAAGTATTTCTTTGTGCAAAAGATTGGAATCAGTTGGTATTGATGCCATTGAAATAAGTGGAGGGATCAAAGAAACTGGATTTACAACAACTAAAGGAGATATTCCAGAAGATTTGCTTCTAAAAAGTGTAAGCAAGATTAAAAGGCTGTTGTATGTGTTTATAAGGAGCAAATTGAACAAAGCAGCAAAATTTCAGGAGGGTTATCATCTTGCTCAGTCAACAGCTATTAAAAAAAGTGTAAATATACCAATTATCTTGGTGGGGGGACTGAGAAACAGAAGAATGATGGAAAATACACTTGAGCAAGGAAAGGCGGATTTGATATCTATGTCTCGTCCTTTTATTCGTCAACCAAATCTTGTTAATCAATTTTTAAAACACCCAAATAATGAAAATGTAACATGTGTAAACTGCAATAGATGCACAGTTGAGATCACAGTTAACCATAAACCGTTGCGGTGCTATTATCAAAAAAGTAACAAATCATGAATCCTATTGTAATAATGGGCTATTTTACACTAAATATCAACCCTGGAAAAGGCTAACGAATGCATCAACACGGACGTTTATCGCGCCGCTTCGCGTCACGACAAACGCCGGTTATGCCGGCCAAAACAACTGAAACAACTGGGGTCGGGCCAAGAAAAACGCCATAAATTAAGATGGTTAAAGCGAAAAAAGGCCTAAAAACGGGTCTATATTCGCATTTTCGGGGCTAAAAAGAGCGATATAGAAAATCTGGAACACGAAGCTAAATTTCTAACCAGAAAATGCACCGGATAAAACCGGTGATTTTCGCGTTCGGTGAGTAAATATTATTTGAAAATATGTTGACTGGCGATGGAAAGTAAGTCGTGCCCAGATATTTTAAGTGTTGAGAATCATAACTAATGAACCTTAATCAAATTACTAATATTCCAGTAATCGATCTCTTTGCAGGACCAGGTGGATTGGCTGAAGGATTTTCGGCTTTTCGGCCAAAGGGGGTCAGCTCCTTTAAAATTTGCCTTTCTGTGGAAAAAGAGATTTATGCTCACCGGACGTTGGAGTTGCGCAGTTTTTTCCGACAGTTCCCTGGTGGCCAAGTTCCTGGTGAGTATTATGCATACGTCCAGAATTTTATAAGTCGAGATCAGCTTTTTGAACTTTATCCTGAAGAAGCAGAGGCTGCGAAAAAGGAAGCGTGGTGCGCTGAACTTGGGGGGCAAGATGTTCCTGATGAGGTCGTAGATAGTAAAATTGAAGCGGCCCTTGGAGGGACAAAGAACTGGATTTTGATAGGCGGCCCTCCTTGCCAGGCCTATTCAACTGTTGGCAGATCAAGGAACAAAGGTAACAAGAATTACATACCGGAAGAAGATAACCGACATTTTCTTTATAGGCATTACCTGCGAATCATCGCCAGACATCAACCTGCTTTTTTTGTCATGGAAAATGTCAGAGGCCTACTTTCCGCCAAAGTGAATGGCAGCCGAATTTTTGATCACCTTTTGGAAGATCTTCATGATCCCTGTATGGCTTTTGAAAACATAAAGTCCGTTTCGCATCAATGCAAATACAGGCTCCATTCCCTTATAAAGCCGGCCTCTTATCCTGCTGAAAACACCAAGCCAGATTTTTCCCCATCTGATTTCCTTATCATGAGTGAAAATTACGGTATTCCCCAAGCACGACACAGGTTGATTTTGCTTGGGATTCGAGAGGATGTGGGGGATGCTTTGCCTGGCATCCTGATTTCTCGGGAACCTGTTGCTGCATCTAAGGTCCTTGACGATTTGCCAAAGTTGCGGAGCGGTCTTTCCCGGGAAAAGGACATGCATGATACCTGGGTAGAACGAGTATGTGGGATTATCGACGATCCACTTTTCGATGAAATATATGACGAACATGAAAATGGCTTGTGGGATAGAATCGGCTTGGCTCTTTCGATGCTTGATGATAGCAAAAAATACGGAAGAGGCGGTGAATTTCTATTTTCCAATAATAACTGTCGATACATGAAAGAATGGTACTCCGATCCAAAGCTCCACGGAGTATGCAACCACGTGAGCAAGGCTCATATGATATCAGATCTCCATCGTTATATATTTGCTGCATGTTTTGCGGCGGAGAATGGCCGGTCGCCAACTTTGCCTGACTTCCCCAGAAAACTTTGGCCTCAACATAAAAATGCTCATAGGGCGAAGAGATCCGGGAATTTCTCCGACCGTTTCAGGGTCCAGCTTGCATCAAAGCCATCAACAACTATCATGAGTCATATATCGAAGGACGGGCATTATTATATCCACTATGATCCAGCCCAGTGCAGAAGCTTAACAGTCAGAGAGGCGGCTAGATTACAAACATTCCCGGATAATTATTTTTTTGAAGGACCGAGAACTCACCAATATACTCAGGTCGGGAATGCTGTCCCACCCCTTCTCTCTCTGCAGATAGCTGAAATTGTTTATGATTTAGTTACCCGCATAGCCTGACCTATGGATACCATTTCCAAAGAAAAAAGAAGTTGGAATATGTCCAGGATAAAAAGCAAAAATACCAAACCTGAATTAGAGGTTCGCTCATTATTACACCAGCTTGGTTATCGATTCAGACTCCACAGCAACACCCTGCCAGGCAGGCCAGATATTGTGTTAGCAAAACACAAAACGGTCATTTTTGTCCACGGTTGTTTCTGGCACAGGCATCAGGGTTGTAGGTATGCGTATAATCCAAAAACCAGGGTCAGTTTCTGGGAAAACAAATTCAAACAGAATATTGAGCGTGACTTCATTAAAACTGAAAAACTCAAAGACGCTGGCTGGACAGTTCTGGTTATCTGGGAGTGTGAAACAAAGAATAAAGACCAATTGCTCCAGTCGCTGAAACCACTGACTGAATCCAGGGAAATCTGAATGAAAGAATTGCATCTTCCACCCAGAGCAGCAGCACTTTCTGAATCAATGCGAGACTTGGGTTATTCCCTGGAGGCTGCAGTAGCAGATATCATTGATAACAGCATTACCGCCAGAGCTTCAAAAGTTGACATACTGGTCGATGCCTTTGAAACCGGAGCCAGCCTTGCGATCATTGATGATGGCAAAGGGATGAATGAGGAGGAACTGGTGAGAGCGATGAGGCATGGATCCCAGAATCCCCGTACACCAAGATCAAAAGATGACCTGGGCAGGTTTGGACTCGGACTCAAAACAGCGTCTTTTTCGCAATGTACCGTACTGACTGTCATCAGTTCCAGAAACGGAAAAAGAGTTGGAGCAGTATGGGACCTCAAGCTTGTTACACAGAGAGATGACTGGATTGTCTGCCTGCTGGAAAAAGAAGAAATAGAGGAATCTCCATATTTATCAAAACTTGGCGACAATGGCACCCTGGTAATCTGGGAGAACCTGGACCGCCTCTGCGAAGAGAAATCCTGTGTTATCAACGAAAAACTGATAAATGAAAAAATCAGAAATGTTGAAAAGCATCTTTCGCTGGTTTTTCATCGTTTCCTCAAGGGAGAAATTCAGGGGAAAAAAATCAGCATTTCAATAAACTATCACGAGCTGGAGGCTTTCGATCCATTCTGCACAACCAACAAAGCCACCCAACTGATGAACCAGGAGATTGTACGGTTGTATGGTGATGAGGTCATAATCCAACCCTATATTCTTCCCTATCACAGTAAGCTGTCACAGAGAGAAAAAGATTTCTATAACAATCGCAGTGATTTCCTTAACAACCAGGGAGCATATGTCTACAGAAATGGCAGGCTTATGGCGTGGGGTGACTGGTTCAGACTGATCCCCAAAGGGGAAGCCACCAAACTGGCACGGGTCAAAATAGAATTTCCGAACACCCAGGATGAACACTGGACCATCGACATCAAGAAATCCAGAGCTTACCCCCCTCATCAGGTAAGAGAGCAGATCAGAAAAATTATCGGCAGGATTACGGACGGCAGCACACGGGTAATAAAAGGGAAAGGGAAAAAACTCTATGAGAGCACACCTCATCCCATCTGGCAGAGAACAGCACTGCCCGGCTCCATAGAATATTCTCTTGATAGAAATCATCCTGTCATCGATGCAATAAAGCGGTCACTAGAACAAAGTGACAGCCAGAAAGTAGAAGAAGTTCTTTCAATAATTGAAAGCTCAATCCCCATCGAATCGATTTATTCAGATTTCACTGTCAGACCTCAGCATTTTGAAGGTGCAAAAAGCCTGGAAGATTCAGAAATTATCAGCAGGCTTGAAGATATATGGTCACTGCTTTCCACCAGCCAGAATATTACCACGAAAGATTTCAGCGAAATCGTCTCCTCTGTAAAACCTTTCTGCGATTATGGAAGCCTGGTTGAAGATTTCATAAGGGGGAAAAATGATGCGTAAAGAAGATTTTGAATTAATTGTTCTTCTGATCTGCAAAAATTTCGGCCCAGACCTGGAAAAAGAGCAAATCAAGTCTGTGGCAGAGGAAGAGGCTGTTAAATACAACATAGACAGAGAAACAATTGAAGAGGTTATCAGAACTGTAGAATCAAGGCTCGTTACAACGATGGACAAAGGAGTTTCTCTTGTTGATAAAGATACTGACCATGACGAAGAATGGGTAAATGACAAAGAAGGACTGACATGGAATTACTGGAATGAGTACAGAGAGCAACTGCTTCTTGAAGGTTGGGGAGACAAGGTGCTGCTCTCGCTTGGAGAGGTTACGGACCGAATCCTCGGTCTGCTGAAGGATCCCGGGACTCCAGGAGAATGGGACCGAAGAGGACTTGTTGTCGGGCATGTACAGTCCGGGAAAACAGCTAACTACATAGGTCTGATATCCAAGGCTGCCGATGCCGGATATCGTTTCATAATCGTTATTGCAGGTATCCACAACAACCTGAGAAAACAGACTCAGATAAGAGTTGATGAAGGTTTTGTCGGTTTGTCAGGTGACGGAGACAGGATTACCCGAGTCGGGGTCGGCAGAAGGAATCTATCAAGAAGGGACCCTGTTCCACTGACTAATACAGCCAGCGACTTCAACAAGAAGGTTGCCGGATCTCACTCTAATGATCTGGAACTTTATGAACAGGCAGGACGACCTGCCATAATGGTTATCAAAAAAAATGTAACCACCTTGAAGCGTCTCTACAGCTGGCTGACAGATCTGAATGCGGATCAGAACGGTCAGATTTCAAAGATTCCCATGCTCCTGATCGATGATGAAGCGGACAATGCATCGATCAACACGAATAAAGCAGACCTCGATCCCACAAAGACGAATGCCTGGATCCGTCAGCTGCTGAAGATTTTCAATAAAAGCTGCTACATCGGTTACACGGCTACACCCTTCGCAAATATCTTTATTAATCCGAACGATGAAGATGAAATGGTGGGAGACGACCTCTTTCCCAGTGATTTCATTTACTGTCTGGATGCGCCGAGCAACTATTTCGGTGCCGACAAGGTGTTTCTTGATGATGGAATCAGCAGGACCGTTCTCAGGACAATAGCTGACGCAGAGGATTACATCCCCCTGTCTCACAAGAGACACGATTCTATTCCCGATATTCCTCCCTCGGCAAAAGATGCCATCCAGACATTTGTTCTGGCAAAATCTATCAGAAATATCAGGAAGCAGGAGAATAAACACTGCTCCATGATGGTCAACGTTTCAAGGTTCGTTGACACTCAGAGGCAGGTCAGGGAGCACATTTCACACTATCTGTCTGGCCTGCAGGACGCAATACTGGCAAATTATAAAAAGCCTGTCCACGAAGCTCTGCGCAGCCCGATCATGACTGAGCTGAAAAGAGTTTTCGAGAAAGAATATGCAGAATGCCCTGAGTCATGGGAGGTGATTCAGGGTGCTCTTTATCAGGCTGCAGAGGGAATGAAAACATACCTGGTTAACAGCAAGTCGGATGAAGCACTTGATTATGGGAAATATGAAGAAAAAGGAGATGCTCTCTCTGCTCTTGCCATAGGGGGGCTCAGTCTGTCCCGCGGACTGACACTCGAAGGATTGACTGTCAGCTACATGTATAGAAATTCAAAAATGTACGATACGCTGTTCCAGATGGGGCGCTGGTTTGGCTATCGACCGGGTTATGATGACCTGTGCAGAGTTTATCTTTCAGAAGATTCTCAGGGCTGGTACACGCATATTGCAGAAGCGTCAGAGGAATTAAGGCAGCAGATCAAACAGATGAGAAGGGATGGTTTCAGCCCCAGGGACTTTGGTCTTTATGTCAGGGCACATCCTGACACCCTGATTGTCACTGCGTTGAATAAAATGAGGAACGCGGAAAAAAGGACATTCAGAGTACACTTCGATGGCACACAGGCCGAAACCTTTGTCCTTCCGGCTTCAGAGGAAATAAGGCAGAGAAATCTCGGTGAAATGGCATCTCTGTACAATAAGCTGAACATCAGTTTCGGAGACAGACGAATTGATACAAGAGAAGGTGCTGTCTGGAGAGGTGTGCCCTTTGAGCATGTGATTGAGTTCATGGAGGGCTTCAGGTTCCATAAGGGCCTGCATGTCAAAGGGATCAACTACAAAGATGCGTTCTTGAGCTACACACGGGAAGTTTCCGACCGGCACCCTCTGTGGGACGTAGCTTTTGTTTCTCTCGTTGGAGGGAACCCTGCTGACGACAGACTTCCCATGGCAGTCCAGAGGCGTCAGGTTGGCAGAAATAAAGGCACTCTGACTATAATGCCAACAAAAGAAGAAGCTGGCTGGTGGATAGGGAATAAACAGAAGGTGGCAGGTACCGGGGTAGAACGGATTGGCTTGAACGATAAGGAAATAGCTGAAGCAGAAAGAATTGCCAGAGAAAATGGTCGGGATAAACCGACTGACAGAGATTATCGCCATAAAGATGTCAGGGGGCGGCCACTGCTCATGTTGCATCTACTGGAGCTGTTCAACAGGGTAGAAGATAACGTTGATGTCCTGTCAGAAAATATGCCGGCTGTCGGGTTCAGCTTCCCTGCCACAGGCGATGTACGGACTGTAGAATGTGTTGTCAATAAAGTCTGGCTCGAAAATGACATGATCGACTCACCTGACGAGGAGGATGATTATGACATCTGAACCTCATGATCCGTGGGCTGGCATAGAGAAAGCTGAGTCAGGGTTTAACAGAATAAGGATTAATCCTGATCATCCTCATGATTTTTACTGGGCCAAGGATGAAAACGGGGCAAAACTCCTGCTCCTGCTAGTAAACAGAGAACTTGCGGAATTTCTTACACATAAGGCTATCGATCTTAAAGGGGTTAAAGCTGATATCCGGCACAATTACCCGAAGGAAGAGTTTTTCTTCCTTCTCACTCTCCAGAAATCCGAAGACTCAGACATTTTCTACCGGCTGTGTATCGATCTTATTGATCATACATCGACCGTAAGTGAGCCTGGAACAGCTCTTGAAGTAATACTTATCCGCCTGAAGAGATGGAAAACATTTTTGAGCAGGAAAAGAGCTAACCTTCTGACTGAGCATGAAATTCAGGGGCTTTTTTCAGAGCTGGAATTTCTCAGGGATTTACTGAGCAAAGAAGAGAATCAACGAGTGATACTTGAGGGATGGAAAGGACCTCAGGGGGGACCACATGATTTTGTTCTGGGAGATTACGCTGTAGAAGTAAAATCCACTTCTAAATCTGCTGTCGACACAATAAAGATATCCTCTGAAAATCAGCTCCTCACCCATCTGGACAGACTTTTTCTGCATGTATACTCCCTTGCGGTTTTTCATGACTGCAATCAGGGAATTTCATTGAACAGCATGGTGGAAAAAGTAAGGGACTCACTTGATACACCTGAGATCATAGACCTTTTCGACAGTAGAATTCTCGAAACCTGCTATATGGAACTCAAGGAATATGACCAGCCCTGTTTTTCTTTTACAGGCAGTAATACTTATGAAGTCCTTGAAGACTTCCCCAGAATCACGCCGGACATTCTTGCTGACGGATTATCCAACGTAACCTATGACCTCAAACTGGGTTCACTCAAAAAGTTCAAGTGTATATTTCCTGATGACTGGAGGGATAAATGAACGAAATGACACTGGACGAATATTATCACGACTTCAGGCAGGAAATCCTGGTTGGTTCTGAAGCACGACAGGACTTTCTTGAATCCGAATTTGCCCTTTATATTTCCAGCGAACTTGAGGATTCAGGAATAATCGAGGGATTCGAGCCCTGTCATTACAGAGCCCCGAGGGGGATGAGGGTTGATGGATACTGGTTCCGCGAGGAAGAAGCCGCTATAGATATTTTCATTGTAGATTTTGAAAATCGGGAAAACGCTGAGTCATTAACCAAAACGGAAGTTATAAACATTTTCAAGAGGCTGGAGAATTTTTTCGTCAGCAGTGTAGATAAACATCTATACGAAGACTTGGAGGAGACATCTCCCGGCTATGGCCTGGCAAGAGACCTTTTTGACCGCCGGAAGAGTTATGCAAAAGTAAATCTATACCTCATTTCTGAACGAAAACTGAGCGAACGCATCCAGAGTATTGAAGAGAAAAACTTCAGAGATTGGTCCTTGAATTATCACATATGGGATATGTCCCGCTTTTATCGCCTGCAGGCTTCACAGGGAGCGAAAGAAGACCTTGAAGTCGACTTCTCACAACTGTATGGGGAAGGCCTTCAATGCCTGCCCGCACACCTGAACAACCAGGATTATGAATCATACCTGCTTGTCATGCCGGGAGATATCCTGGCAGATCTATACGGCAGATACGGAGGAAGGCTTCTTGAACAGAATGTAAGGTGTTTTCTTCAGGCCAGAGGAAAAGTCAATAAAGGGCTGAGAGCTACAATCATGAATGATCCTGGTATGTTTTTTGCCTATAACAACGGGATCACCGCAACCGCAAAAGAAGTAGTAACTGAAAACAGTGCTTCCGGTTTGTGTGTCAGCAGAATCAGGGATCTCCAGATTGTTAACGGTGGCCAGACGACAGCATCTCTATTTCATACAAGCCGCAAGGACAAAGTTTCTCTGGATCAGATTTTTGTTCAGATGAAACTTTCAATAGTTGATGACGAAAAAAGCGATAGTGTTGTCCCTAAAATATCTGAATACGCAAATACACAGAACAAAGTAAACGCTGCAGATTTCTTCTCAAACCATCCTTTCCACATAAGGATGGAGGAGTTTTCCCGTCGAATGTGGGCTCCACCACAGAAAGGAGCTCTTCGTGAAACAAAATGGTTTTATGAAAGGGCAAGGGGACAGTATCTGGATGCCCAGTCGCACATGACCCCGGCAGCAAAGAAAAAGTTCAAGGCAGAATATCCAAAACCCCAGATGTTCAACAAAACCGACCTGGCAAAATTCGCCAATGCCTGGGAAGAGTGCCCTCATATAGTCAGCAGGGGGGCCCAGAAAAACTTTGCAGCCTTCGCATCGGAGATAGGAAAAAAATGGGATAAAGATCCAGGAGAATTCAATGAACTGTATTTCAAGGCATTAATTGCGAAAGCAATTGTATTCCGTACAACAGAAAAACTGATCATGAAGCAGGACTGGTATGGCGGGGGATACAGGGCAAATATTGTCGTTTACTCTATCAGTTGGATCGCAAACAAAGTGGCAGGGATTAAACGCGCTGTAAACTTTCTTCAGCTCTGGGAACAACAGCAAGTCAGCCCGGCACTTTACAAAATGCTGGAAGATGTTTCATACCAGATCCATAGAATCATTACCGACACACCGGAAAATATCACAAATGTGACTGAATGGTGCAAAAGAGAGGGGTGCTGGCTCAGAGTAAAAAACTTCGATATGGATCTCAATGATGACTTCACAGGTGAACTGAAAGGAGTTGAAGAGCTTAAAGAAGACAAGAAAGATGCAAAAAAAGTCCAGAAGATTGATGACGGAATAACCTGTCAGAAAAAAGTCCTTTCCCTCGGAGCTGAGAAATGGAAAGAAGCTGCTTCTTTTGGTCTGTCAACCAGTCTGCTGAATCAGAAAGACATGGGAATCCTTGCAACTGCGGCAAGACTTCCAGCAAAAGTCCCATCGGAAAAACAATGTATTTATTTGTTAAAACTGCTGAGAAGGCTGGAACTAGAGGGTTTTTCTTTGGGCTAAGGATCTACTGTTTTTTTTATTAGTCAATATCTCTTGAAGATCTTAGTGTTGTGGGTTGAAAAGACTTTCCAATTACAAGTAAATAGGGCACCGAACCAACGCATTAACGCAGACGGGAAGAACGCTGGCGGCCTTACGGGCTAGCCTTGGTGGCCCGCTGGTTATGCGAAACGTTCAACTCGCAACAACAGGAGAACATTATGAAAGCAGAATTTGCAGCAATCATAGAAACCGCGCCAGAAGGTGGCTTCTGAGCGATTTGTCCTGAAGTGCCAGGTGCAAACGGTCAGGGCGAAACAATAGAGGAAGTCAAAGTCAGTTTACGACAGGCTATTGAGTTGATTTTTGAGGACCGTAAGGCTGATATTCTTAGAGGGCTGCCTGAAGATGCCATCCAAGATAAGGTGATGATTGGATGAAACGGCGCGATTTGGAACGAAAATTAAGAGTCACAGGTTGCTATCTGAAACGAGAAGGGGCTTCACATTCGCTTTGGATTAATCCAAAAAATGGAACTTTCGAAGCTGTTCCCCGCACACTGAAATCAAAGAGCCATTGGCCAAGAAAATTTTGAAGAATCTTGATGCGGAATAGACAACCGAACCGAGCAGTGGAGCAGACGCCATGAAGCTCGGCATTTTTTTGGGGAGGGCCTGTAATGGATGATGAGAAATACGAAAGAGCAAAAGCCAGGGTGAAAGAAATAAAAGGCTTCTATAGCAATCTGCTGACATATGCCGGGGTCAATGTCCTTCTCATCATTATCAATCTCGTTACAAGTCCTGGAAAATTATGGTTTTATTGGGTAACTATTTTCTGGGGGATCGGCATTGCGCTTCATGCCTCAAAGGTCTTTGTCCTAAAAGACAGATTCCTGGGCAAAGAGTGGGAGGAAAAAAAGATCAAAGAGATGATGAAAAAAGAGAACAATGCCAAATGATAAAGCCAAGGCCGTATCACGGCCCACCTGATTGCAGGGGAGCGCACCGACCTCGTGGACGAAAGGGCCTACTCACCGGCGAGATTTACAGGGAGATTTTAGGTGAAAACCTGTCGGATATTATTCATTACACTCGTTTTAACACTTGCCGTCAGTGGATTATCAACTGCAAAATTTTACAAATACATTGACGAAAACGGTGTCGTTCATTTCCAGGATCATCCCCCTGAAAATGTCGCACCGGACACGGAAGTCAAAGAGCTTCCCGAGTACAAAAGTAAAAACACGGACACGAACGTTCAAAAAAGAAATAATGAAAAGATTACGGGAAAGACCGATTACAGCGATGCACAAGTTGAACTATATGTTACGAGCTGGTGCAGATACTGCAAAAAGGCCAAAAATTACTTCCGTTCAAGAGAAATTCCTTTTACTGAATATGACATTGAAAAAGACATGGCCGCTGCGCGACGAAAAGATAAACTCAGTCCCCAAAAAGGGGTCCCCTTCGCTGTTGTCAATGGCCGGAAAATATACGGGTATTCTCCCGAAGCTTATGAACGTGCGTTGAAAAACCGTTGATATGGAATACCGTGAAAGATTCATGAAAATCGTCAGGAAACCATCTTGTACATATTTTTTTTAAAATACGGCAAAAAAAGGACTGATGCCTTCCAGACCGGCACCACACATTTTGTGGCTGTTTTCCCTTGACCTGCAATCCGGTTTTCTCTATAGTCGGACCTCAAAAAAAGCAGTGTTTTATCCCCTGCTTGCACCACATCAGGCCATCATGGAACATGTGCCCCTCTCGGGCCTGAACGACGGTTTCCCAACGACATAATAGAGAACTGAGGTGAGTAATGAAAATGAAACTTCGAATTATTGGTTCAGTTTTCGGATTGCTGGCATTGCTGTTCTTCTCTTTTGCACTGATCCATTTGGGCGGTGAAGACAGCTCGGATCAAGAACAAGTGTCGGGGAAAAAGGAACTGACATGCCGGTTTGATACGCGGGAAAAACTTATCAGCGGCGCATATAAAGTGTATGGGCTCACTGATGAAATGTTCTCCTTCTGGCTGGCAAAAACCGTTTTCCGGAACAATACCGGGGAACCGATTACCGATCTGAAAGTCCGTTACAAACTGGGCGAATATTCGGATTGGTGCCCATGGCAAATCTATCCGCAATTGGTCCCGACCCAAACGGTTGTGGATCTCTATAATCCTATTCTCAAAAGCAGTATCGCAAAATTGACGAGCCGCACGCCTGCGGAACTGGAAATGCAGTGTGAATTCACTGATTCGGACGGGGAAACCCATGCGTTTTCGAAAAGGGAGCGGTTGACGGTTTTGAGTGGACACGATTTCTTTTTCACCGACCTGAAGTCGGAGGAACAATCCGGTTCTTTCCAGGATTTACAGACATATGCGCCTTTGCTGGCGGCGTGGGTCACCTCTCAGGACACGGCGGTAACCGGTCTCGCGGCGTTGGCCAATGAACGGGCAAAGGGCGTTGGTGCAGGGCAAAGTGACCAGGCCTGTTACGACGTAATGAAGCAGCTGTATGAGGTCCTTCGTGCCATACGCGTCACCTACCAGCACCCCGCAACCAGGGTGGAGCAGGACAAAAGCTTTGACATCATGTTGATTCAAAGCCTTCAATACCCCAGAGACACCATTCAGAAAAGAAGCGGCACCTGTATCGATCTGGCGATCCTCTATGCCGCCATGATGCAGTCGGTAGGGATCAAGCCGTACCTGGTCACCCTTGACGGGCACTGCTTTCCCATCGGATGCACCGCTTCCGGCACCTTTATCCCGGTGGAAGCGACCTGTGTCGGGGGTGGCGGCAAAGACAGTGATGATTTTGCGACGGCATACAAGGTAGGAATCAAAGAATGGCAGCAACTTCAGCAGACCGGTCGTTTTGTGCTGGTGGATCTCAAACAGTGCTGGGGCAACGGCATCTCGCCTCCGGAACTTGACCCGCTTCCTCCGGATATTCTGGAGCGCTGGAAACTGACCGAATTGGCTCTGAAAGGGGGCCCCATAAACAAGCCCCGGCCCGTACCTCCGAACCCGGGCAACTGGAACTTCATTCTCAAACTGCCGGACGGAAGACAGGTCACCGGCGCCTCTCAGGTGGCGGTCCAGGGAGATTCGGTGCAGATTCTGTTTGTGCTCTCCTACGCGGTACCCGGTGCGCGTGGCGTGCAACAAAAAGCCGTTGAAAAAAATATGTTCGTGGGGACGCTACAAGGACAGCAACTGACGGCCCAGTGCAATCAGGCTGAATGGACCCTTGGCGGCCGGAAGGTGCAACCTCAGGGAATGCCCTACACCTTGAAGGCAGATGTGGGAGAGGACGGCAAGACCGTCCAAGGGACGGTGTCCAATGCGGGCGGGATGACGTCACAGATCGTCATGCAGAGCAATTAGCCAACCCGCCGGGATATAAACCCATTTTTGAAAACCATGACAATATGGAGAGCAATATGATGGAACGACGGACCGGAATATTTTGGGTGATAAGCTGTATCGTTGTGCTATCGATTTTGATGACGGCACGTTGGACACCCGCCCAAGCCAAGGCGGCGGTGGAATATGAAGGTGAATGGAAAATAGCACAGAACGGGGATGTTCGGGTGACGCGTCAATATAAACTGCCGCTGCAATATTACCGGATGTGGAAGAATGCCGATATGCACCTGATGGAATTTCGGAGTTTTTCTCCGGATCGTTCCGCCCTGGAAGTCGCGGATATGGATTATAAGTGGGATGATATGAAAAAGACCCTGACCTTGTCCATGAAGGTCATGGGACTCACCAGAAATTTCGGCGACTACTGGGCCGCGAAAATTCTTCCGGGAGAGGCGTTTTCGAATTTGGACGATGTCAAAAAAATTGCATACTTTCATTTTTCGTCCGAGGGGACCATGGGGCTTGTACAGGGGCAGGACCGCATTATCCTCCCTCCCGAATGCAGCAACCCCAAATGGGATGCAGCGTCACGGACCATCAATTATTCCATGCCCGAGGTCTCTGCCTCCGGTTCGAGAGGTGTGACAATGCTATGGTGGGTGCTGTTCGGGGTCTGTTTGTCGGGATGCTTGGTTTCCTGGTTTGCTTCCTTTGCAATGAAGTCGTCGCCTCAGGTCAACACGTAGATTAGCCTATTTGGCGAATTCTTCCTTCACCTCCGGCGCTTCCTGCTTCTCGGGGGTCGCCCATTCTTCTTGCACTTCAGGTGCAGGTTGATGCTTTGGCGTCATTTCCTCTTTTTCCGTCTTCTGTGCTTTTTCCTTTGCCGGGATAACCCATTCTTCCTTTACCTTAGGAGAGGCCGAAGGTGGGGGGGGAGGCAACTCCGGAGATTTGTGTCCTCCAATGCCCACATAACGCGCCCCCACCCAACCCTTCTTTTGAATTGACGGTACACGCACCCTGAGCCATCCTGCCTTGGCTTCCAGCTTGACCACTTCCTGTCCTCTGGGTAGGACGGCGATAACTTGGCACTCCATGCCGGGGCAGGCCCTCAGGTTCAGCGGGCCGGCGGTTACCACCAGGACCTGCCCGTTCGGTTGAGACAAAGAAGGGGGCGTGGCGGTGGTCGGTTTGTGAACGGGCTGCTTTCCTGCGCCGCAGCCCCATGACGTGAGGATTGCCAAAAACAAGATACGTGCTAACAGATGTTTTTTTATCATTTCACCGGTCCTCACATGGCCTTTGCCGTCAACATCTCGGCCCGTTGTTTCACTTGCTTTGCGTCGGTTGCCTCGGGGGCCAGTTCGACGTATTTGAAGTAGGCTTCCGCCGCCTGCTTAAGTCTCCCCATTTCTTCCAGGGCCGCGCCCAGATTTTTGTGCGCGAGCGCAAAGTCCGGCTTGATTCTGATAGCGTTTTGGTAGGACTCCACGGCGCTTTGGAGCTCCCCCAGTTTTCTTTGGGTCAGACCCAAGTTGGTCCAGGCGGAGGCGTTATCGGGGGAGAGCCTGACGGCGGTCTGAAACTTCAGGGCAGCCAGCTTGAAATTGCCGGACCTGGCAGCCTTGAGTCCTTCTGAAAAAGCCTTTTCAAAGGTAACAGCCGGATTTTCTTCCGTGTTGCCGGGTTCCTCGACCTCTTTGGGTAGGGGCGTGGTTGTCTCCTCATCTGTTTTCGTTTCTCCCGGGTCCGGTTGTGAAGGGGGTGTTTTGCCGGTGTCAGTATCCTTCTTTGGGGCTTGGAACATGGAGGATGAACCCATTTCATCGGCCCCACTCTCTCCTTGTTGCGAATCCGCTTCCCCTCCCGCGGTCGATGTCTCTTGTTCTAAAGACTTGGGAGTCGCTTCTTCGGATTTTTGTGCCGGCTGCTTTTTCGGAGCCACTTGCACATCCGTTGTCCCCATCCAAAGCATGATCACCACAATGATCGCTACGACGCCGGCACCGATCAGAGTCGGGATAAGCCAGCCGGGCCGTTTTTTGTCTTTCCCGGTGATTTTTGCGTCCTGCGGTGAATTGACCGGGGCACCGCAAGAGGGACAGAACTTATCACCCTCCCGTAAGGGTTCAGCACAATTGCCACAGATTCTTGAAGCCATTTTATCCCCCCCAATTCAACCTCCGATAATCCGTCCATATTCTGCTTGGGATTGCCGGATGAGATGAAACAAAATCATCAGAACTTACATTTTAGGAAGCAAAATATAGCGGGAAGGGGACTGAGTGTCAAGAAAACTGAATCCATTTGTCTTTTGAAACGATCTGAGATAAATAGGGACTTGTCACGGGCGGCTTTGGTTCTTGCCGAATTCGAGTCTTGTCTGGAAAGGCGTTTTCATGGAACTGTACCCTGTCCTTAAGATATTGCGAAAAATTGAATTTTTTGTTCTGCCCCTTTTCCCTGCCAGGTGGAGAGAGCCACCGCCTTCCTATAGAGTCGTCTTGCCGGTTCTGAACTTCCTGAATCGATATACCCAAAAGATGCCGTTTATTGATGCACTTCTCTATTCCATCAAAAAGGAAGGATATCGCCCTTACCATCTGGATGGACTGGGTCAGGCCGGACCTTTCACCAAGGTGGAGAACCGCTGGCTGGCCCTCATCTTTTCCGTGGTGCTTCTCGGGTTGATGTTGGCTTTCACGGGTTGGGGAAGAGAATGCTCAGCAGTGATAAAGGCCATACTCCTCCTGGGCGGGAGTGCTTTGGCCCTGTATGGGGCCATGAACCTGAGGATCAGCGCCCTATGGGCGGCCTGGGGATTCCTTTTCCCTGTCCTGGCGCCGCTTTCCAATACGGCCCTATCATCGGGGCTTATGGTTTTATTGGGGCTGTTCGTGATTGTGTGGGCCGTTCCTCTCTTGGGTCCTGAAAATGGATGGAAGTGGTATGACGCGCTCGGGACTTTTCCAATATTGTTCTTCTGGATGGAACTTCCCTTTATTCCGGGATGGTCAAAATGGGCGACGGGTGTGGCTGCTCTCCTTTTCTGGGGCCTGATCTGGCTTGGCGTGATGTGGGGCGGGCGGCTGAAGAAAGGAAAAGCATGCGGTGTTGCCGGGTTTGTTTCACGGACCCTGCAACTGTTCTGGTTGTCGAATCTCGCCGCCATAACCATATTCGGTTATTTGATAAAGCCTCTTTTGCGTCAATACGGTGTTTTTGATGCATGTCCCTGGAGTATATGGTGGCTGGCCCTCGCCTTGGGCACAGCGACGGTTGTGAATGCTTTTCATGCACGCTTGGTGGCCTGGTCGTTTCTTTTCAGGGGCACGGTTGTCCTGGCCGTAGCGGCGGCCTACGGCGCGGCCCTGATCCTGACCCATGACAATGTGGACCAGATGGCCTGGATCGTCAATGGACTGAATTACATCTACGATTCCATCTGGCCTGTCATGTGGATCATCGGAGCCGGCATCGTCTTTTTTATGAGACGGTATGCCATGATCCTTTTTCAATGGATCGAAGCCCTGTTTTCTTCCTGGGCATTTCCATTGGTGATGATCATCGTCCCTGTCGCTTTTTATCTCTTGGGATGGTTCCAATATGCGATCCAGTCCCTGGGCATGGCGCCTTTTCTGGTGTTTTTCAGCCTTGTGTTGGCGGCATCCGTTTTGCTGGCGGTGAGAAGATGGGATACCGCATTAAAAGAGTTGGTGTTCTGGGGCATCTATACCGCGTTTATTATCGAGAGATACTGGTTTGAGGTGAACCGGGCCGCTTATGACAGCACGGGGCCGGAGAACTGGTACACCTTTTTGTTCCTGGCCGTCTGGATACTCTTTCTAACCTACTATGCCCTGGGCGGTTCATTATCGGAACTGAGGAAGAGCGGGCGCATGAAGCTGGCGCCGGTCCTGGTCATCGGTGCCATGGAGTGGATGATCCTGGCCCTCCTCTGGATGGGGTATGTGGACAACAATTTCCAAGTGAGACTGAGAATCAATTATGATCTCCTCAACGGTTTCACCTTTTTGGGGGTGCCTTTCCTTGTCTATTATCTCATCGCCGACCGATATGCATCCACCAGGACCTCACAGGGGCTTCCATGGGGTTGGATACTCCTTTTCGGCATCGGGGTCGTTCAGCTTCTTCAGGGCGTTGAACATTATGTGGTGGGCTGGTTTTATCTTCAATCTCCGGATGAGGTGCATGCCCTCCTCAGTCGGGCCCTCTTATCGGGCGCGCCGACACCGGCTTTTATCCCCCCGTGGGTTACGGAGGAATCATGGTCTTGGACATGGCGTCTCATCCGCTGGGTGTCGGTCATGGTCTGCATGACCTTTGCCATGAGAAACCTTGAGGAGAAAAAAATCGTCTTTTTCGGCACGGTCTTTTCGAGCCTGGCCGTCTGCACCACCGAAGCCATCTGGATTTGGTGGCCTGTCATGAGCCCTTATTGGGCCGTGGTTTTCAGGCCTTGGACCGTATACAACAATGTCATATGGACTCTGGACTTTATGAAATGGTATCTGGTCTACGGCCTTTCGGGCTGTATCGCCGGCGTGTTGATCTGCAGGATCAATGCTATGGGCTCATGTGCTAAACAGGGAGTCGCGTAAATGGTCGGGAAAGCCGCTCTCTTTGAAAACCTCCGCCGAGAAGCTATATTCCGCCTCAGATTCAAGTTTTCAAGCTATAATCAATAATCAAGGTTTGACCCCAATTCCCACAATCCCTATCAACTTAAAGAGAGGCTCCAGCATTCTTCAGTGAGGGTCTTTCCCCATACCTGGCTGGTCTTGGTTTCAATGAGACGGAACCCTGCCTCTGCATACAGGTTGCGGGCCGAAAGGAGAAAATCAATGGTCCATAGCATGACGCATTTGAATCCCCTGTTCTTTGAAAACCGGACAGCCTCATGTACCAACTGCCTTCCGATGCCTTTCTTGCGCTCTTTGGGCTCTACAATGAGCCATCGAAGCTGGGCCGTGGTGTCATCGCGCCTGACAATAGCCACGGATCCGGAAAACTCTCCCCGGGTTTCGGCAATCCAGAGGTGGTCATCGGCGGAAAAGGTTTCAATGAAATCCGCCATGCCTTTTGCCACATAGGCGTCAAACTCATGGCTGAAGCCGTATTCTCTGGCATAGAGTACCCCGTGGCGGTGGATCACGTATCCGATATCTCCAGGCCTGTGGGAACGGAGGGTGACAAGGGCCGGTCTTTTCCGGTCGGGATCCAGGATCTGCTCTATGGTATCCATGGCCTGGACCAGGGATTCCGTTTGTTCCGGTTCCAGTCCCCGGATCATCTCTTCAATCCATTGGTTAGAACTCTCTTTAAGTGCTGAATAGACGTCCTGCCCCTTGGGCGTCAATGTCAGCATCTGTTTCCTGGAATCCTTTGGCGAAGGGGTTCTGGAGATCAGTCCCCGGGATTCAAATTTAGAGATGAGCTTGCTTAAGTGGTCCGGTGAGAGACCGAATTCCCTGGAGAGATCCGATGCATAGAGCAAGGGTCTGCTGCTGAGTTCAAACAGGAGCCTGGCCTGGACAAGGGAATAGTCGCTTTTAAGGAACCTGTTTGTGATCAGCCCCAATTTCCAGGTATAAAATCTGTTAAACGACCGGATACGGTTAATGACCATACCAGACCTCCCTTTACACATGGCGTAATGGAGATATCATAAACCGTATAGTGTGAAATTGTCAAATAAATACTTGAAAATGGAAACTAAAAAAGGATGGTGTTCATCGCACAGCAAGAAAGGCCATTGCCGCCATGGTCACCTCCTGAAATCCGCCGGGTCCAGATTATATTTCTTTAATAGATCGTATAGATCCGCCCGGTATTTTCCGGACAGTTCGGAAGCTTTGCTGATGTTGCCATAGGTAAGTTCCATCAATTGGACCAGATAGAGTTTCTCAAAATCGCTCTTTGCGCTCTTAAAGGATTTCAAGCCTTCATCTTCAAAAGGTCGTCCCTTTAAAATCAAGTCCTCGGTGATGATATCCTGGGTTGTCATGGCAACCGCGCCTTCGACCGCATTTTCAAGTTCTCTGACATTGCCCGGCCATGAGTACAGCATCATTTTTTGCAGGGCCGCCGGGGTAAATCCTTTAATCTTTTTTTCGGATTTTTTCATGTTTTTGTTGAAGAAAAACTTGGCCAACAAAGGGATATCTTCCTTTCTTTCCCTGAGAGGCGGTATTTTAAGAACAATAACGTGAATACGGTAGAACAAATCTTCCCGGAATTCCCCTTTTTCGACGGATTCTTTCAATATACGATTGCTTGTGGCGATAAAGCGGGCATCCACCTTCCGGATAGCCCCCCCACCCAATGGATAAAATTCCTTTTCCTGTAAAACACGCAGGAGTTTTGCCTGCATGGACAAGGGCATTTCCGATATTTCATCGAGGAAAAAAGTGCCGCCGTCCGCTTGAGAAAGAAGCCCCTCCTTATTCTGACCGGCGCCGGTGAAAGCCCCTTTTTTGTGGCCGAACAGTTCGCTCTCAAACAGATTTTCCGGAATGGCCGCACAGTTGATCGCCACCAAAGGCCCGTCCTTTCTCGCGCTGGCTACATGCAAGGTCTTGGCAATCAGTTCTTTTCCCGTTCCGCTTTCACCTTCAATATAGACGTTCGAATCGGTTCGTGCGGCCTGAGCGACTTGGGCCAGAAGATCCTGCATGGGCTCACTTTTTCCGATGATGTTTTCAAAACCAAGATGGCTTTCAACCAGGTTTTGAAGTCGTTTCACCTCATTGGACAGCCGCCTCTTTTCAAGACAATTGTTGATTTGCAGCAAAAGCTCCCGGTAATCGAAAGGCTTGGTGATATAGCTGTGCGCCCCCTTGCTCATGGCTTCCACCGCGCTCTGAATGGTGCCATAGGCCGTCAGAATGATAATGGGCAATTCGGCATTGATTTGGTGAAGTGCTTCCATCAATTGAATGCCGTCTTCTTCAGCGAGTTTCAAATCCACCAGGGCCAGGTCAAAGGGTTCCGCCGTCGCCTCGGCCACCGCCTTTTCCGAATTGGCCGCAGTGACGATTTGAAAGCCTTCGGCTTCCAGCCGCATTCTAATGACTTTCAGAACATTCCGATCATCGTCTACAACTAGAATCCTGTTCATTTTTCCCTTAACCTTTAGGGCGTTGTCTTTCTCTTCTTCTTCTCGATTCTTAAATCGATCATCTTCAGGGTCTCAATTTGTTTCTTGAGTTCCTCTATCTGATGTTGCGATGCCTTTATTTCGGACTTCAGGCTCTTTACCTGGCTTTGCAAACGACTGTTCATTTTCCGGCTTTTGAGGATATCCTCCTCTTGCAATGTCAATTTCCGGGTCAGCGTCTCAATTCGACGATTCTTTTCAATCATTGTTTCCAGGGTTAAAATCCAGGTTTCCGCCCCCTGTCTCAGCGGGGTTTCGGGGAAATCTCTGATAACCGTCTGGAAATACGCCTTTGACTTCTCATAATCCAAATCCGGATTCCGGGGATGGGCCAGAATCAACCCCTGCCGGTAGAGGTCTGCCTCCTCCATCACGCCGGGAGATTTTTTCAACGCATTCGTGTCATTGGATAGAATTTTCCTGGAATCCCCCAGGGTGGAATTCTCCCCTCCGGTGGCTCTCTCGGTTTTCTGCGATATTGTTCCACCTGTCCCGCACCCTACAACCACTATGAAACAGGCAAGGTAAAAAAGAAGGTACTTCCTTTTCCCGGCGTGCTCTCCGCCCATATAATTCCTCCATGTTCCGTCACGATATGTTTAGCGATGGAAAGGCCTAAACCGGTGCCTCGAGCAGTTTCCTTCCCGTGTTCGATTCGCTTGAAACGATCAAAAATCCTTTCCAGGTTTTCCTTCTGAATCCCCGTGCCGGTATCGGCAATTGAAATCTGAATACAATCCCGGCCGTTACGTTTCACCTCCGTACTCACCGAAACCGTATCCCCCTTTGATGAAAACTTCAGTGCATTGCTGATCAGGTTTTCCAAAACCTGTTTAATGCGGTCCTCGTCAATTTTCACCAGGGGCAAATCGTCTGAGAGTTTCAATTGCAAACGGATTTCTTCCCTGATTGCAATAGGCGCCAGTTTCAAAACGGATTCTTGAATCAGGGGAGGCAACTGATAGGGAGCAAACGCATATTCCATCATTTTCGCTTCCATTCGGGAAAGATCCAGAATACGATTGACCGAGCCGATGAGCCGGTCACACTCCTGCTGTGTAATGGTCAGCAGTTCCTGCTGGCTCTCGCGGGAATCGGCGTAAGTTCCGTCCAGCAGCATGCCCGTGGCCTCTTTTATAACCGTTAGAGGCGTACGCAGTTCGTGGGAAACATGACTGATGAAATCGATCTTCATTTCATCAAGTTCCTGCAATCTTCTGCTCATGACGTTGAAGTGATCGGCCAGCTCCTTTATCTCCGGTGGTGAGGAAATAGGCGGGATTGCGGCGAATTTTCCCTTGGCGATTTTTTTTGTCTGCTCTTGCAGCAGCATTATGGAACGGTTGATGCCTCTGGTGTTAAAGAAGGAAATCATGATTCCCAAAAAGATCACCAGTCCGGCCGAGGCCGAATAAACCGTCAACACCTGTGAACCGATGGCCTGTGAAGTTTGAATTTTTTCATCCCGATCCAAGCGTGCCACTTTCACCATTTCTTTCAGTTTTCCATTAATTTCATCAATGGTTTGCTCCTTTTCCGCTTGGTATGCCTGCTGCGGACGCTCTTGGCCTACTTTCGGGAACCCCGTTTCCTTACGGAAAAATGAGATGTAACGCATATACAATTCATTCACTTCCCGAAACAGTTCTTTTTCTCTGGAGGAGTCCATCAGAGTGCCCAACTGATCCATTTCCTTGGTGCAATATTCGCTGATCTCAAAGAATTGTTTTAAGAAGTCGCGATCGTGGGATATGAAAAATTTTTTTTCAAACCCTACCTGAGAAAATATTGTATCGGACAGGCTTTCGATCAGATGGATGGTCGCGCCGTCAATTGAAGCGATACTCCGGGTGAGGCCGTTTAATTGGTTGAGTTTCAAGATCACATAAGCGCCCAGAAAAACGACCAATAGCATCATGGCAATATATCCGAAAGTCAGCCGTTTGAAAATCGTAAACTTTGTCATGATTCATGCCCAAAACAAAAAGGGATAGAAGCTTCTGAACATAACCCGAAATTTCCGGAAAGAAAAAATCTTGCCATTATAATCGATTATCAGAAGAAACGGAAAAGGTCAAAAAAATTAAGTTTGGACGGTGTCCATTGAATTTTCAAGGGATAAAAATTTGAAGGGTGTCCGTTACAGCAAACAGGGGTTTTTTGCGGCAGGAAACGCATAAAAACAGGGGAAACGGGGTTAACCCCGTTTCCCCTGTTTTTTGAAAACATCCGCATTCAGCGGTTTACAGAATTCCTATGATCCCCGGATCTATTTTAGGGGAACAGCGACTTAGAAAGATTTAGTTACGGGCAATAAGCGTTGCACATGTCTCTTCCCGGTATTATGTACTTTCGCCTTTTTCTCACTCTGACGGGTGAGCCATCCGGTCCGATGGGGTGTTATCAGGGCGTAGATGGAAATCCAGAAAAGACCTACCATCCAGAAAAGCCCATAGGCGTAGGCCCACAACCCTTCCGAACCCCGGCAGCGCCACCAATAGAAGACCGCGGAAACCGTTGAATAGACCAATACCCCCATAAGCGCACTCAGACCGAATTCAAAGGGCCTGAAGAAGAGACACCCCAGCGTTCCGACCATGAGAAAAGGCGACTTGACCATGGCTAAGAACTGAAGCGTAAAATTAATTCGGGCGCCTGTTGCTGATTTTTCGCGGAAACGGGTGAAGATGAAAGTGCCCATCACCAGGTTTTCCCGTATGTTGCTGCGGGCCCAGCGAATAAACATTTTGCAGAGATTTTTGTACTTGACCGGAACGTTGGTATAGACGGTTGCGTTTTTCTGATAGAGGACGGAATATCCCTGCCTCAAAATCAGATTCGTCATGGCCCTGTCCTCGCCGATGTTGGCGGGTTTTCCAAAGAACTTCTGACCCAGCCATGTGGACAGGACTTTCAATACAACGTCCTTGCGGTAGGCGGAAAGCGCTCCGGGCGTGCAGATGACGGTATCCACCATGCTTTGACTGGCACGAAGAAAGTCAAAGCTGAATAGAAAGGAGACATCCAGCATTCTGGGAATCACTCCTTCCCGGGTGTTGAGAACGCGGACATTACCCGCCACGGCGCCGACCATCGGGTTCACAACGAAGGGGCTGACCATGCACCGCAATGTTTGGGGATCGACGATGGAATCACTGTCCACGGTGATCAGCACTTCACCCCGGCTTTGCTTAAACCCCTCGTGAAGGGCGTGCCGTTTGCCCGAGTTTCGGGGAAGCCGTATGGTTCTAAGTCTGGAACCCAGTTCCTTTTTGGCTTTCTTGATCCAGAACCAGGTATCATCAATGCTGCCGTCATCAATGACGATGATGTCCATTTTGTCTTCAGGATAATCACCGTTCGCGATGCTCCTCAGCGTCGTCAGAACCTGTTTCCCTTCATTGTAGGCGGGTACCACAACGGTGCAGACCGGCAGCCGATCGTTTATAACAGGAGGTGTTGCGCGGTACATTAAGACCAGCACTACTCGCCAGACAAAGACCGGAATATTGATTGTCAGAAAAATCATCATCAGAATTGCAAAACTTTCGCCCCAAGGCCCTTCTCGCAGTAGGTCCTTGCCGATCTGCAGTTTCTCCCAATTCAGGCAGGCCGCTGTAACAACCGCGATCATGCTGAGAAAAATCAGAATTTTTAAAAGAAACATCATTTTCCACCGGGAAGCCTTTGCATCCGTATCGTGAATATTATCCTCCGTATTCTTCCGATTGCCGGTGCGTCCAACCGACGGTGAACTTGGAAACTGTGTGGTAATAGCGGTCAATGACATAAAATCCCCCTTCAAAAATGGCAAGAGAGCAGCCATAGTCCTCTTAGCTGAAACTCATATAGGGACTGATGTTCCTACTGTTCGACGAAGACCCTTGGGCGGCTCGATTTCTTTAATTTCCTTAACGGAAACATTCCTGGCTCATCCCTAGCCTATAGCAATAACTGCGCCAATGGATGTAATGCAAGCTATGGTGTTGATTCTAAATGATATATTTAAAAGCACGCTTTAGAAAAACATGCGCTTGTGAAGGTTTTTTCATACAGCAGGGCCCGGACGTCCACGCCATCAATATTCTAACTGACTTAATATTCTGAATTCTTGGATGAAGGATTTCCCTTCACTTTAAGGAAATGACCATGAAAATATCCGGCAGGCTTCTTAATGTTTTTAAAACCTTTATGATTATGGGATTTTCGGTTATCCTTACAGCAAGCATCGGGCAACCTGAAATTACCGACCCTGAACCTGTTTAATAAGGAAAAATGAATGAATTTTTTTAACAACCTCATGAAAAGGCTCGTAAATGCACTGGATGTGCCGAATCTCAGGATTCCCGTCGCCGGGGTCAGGATATTTAAGAAGGATGAAGCAATTCCCCGGGAAGTCGCAAAATATGAACCGGATGGAATGACCGTAACCTCCTGTCACGCAACTCGGGCGACCATGTTGGATGAGGCCGTATACCTGACAAGGGACAGCATCGGTTGCGTCGCCGCGGCCATCAGTCTGGGCCTTGTGGACGAACAGCAACCCTCTCCCCTGGAAGGGCCGAGAGACTATACTGAAATCATGAAGAAAAACAGCGGCAAGGGAGACGCTTTCGTCCCTCCGTCCCCCCTTAAATTTACCAACGGTACGGTTTACGCATTTAGGGACGCCAAGGAAGAAGCGTTCGCTTTATTCGGCAAGGAAGATTCCGGGAGGTATGCAAAAAAGGAAATAGCACGCAGGGCCGTATCCGACATGTTGTCCCTGCAACCCCCCACCACGCAGGGGGTATTCTATTTTCCTCCCGATTTTACGGAGGCAGACATCACGCCCGACATCGTGATGTTCTCCTTACGTCCCGTGGAACTGTGCAGACTCATACAGGGCTATCAGTTTTTGACCGGAAAGAGGGTCAGGGCTGATGTGGGAGGGCTTCGGGCCGGTTGTTCGGATTTAATCGTAAGACCCTATGTGTTGGGGGAAATCAATTTTTCCCCCTATTGTCTAGGTGCAAGACTGATCGCAAAATTCGAGGGCGACAGAATGGGAATGGGGCTTCCCTTTTCGTTTCTTGAGATTATCGTGGAAGGAACGGAAAAATCAAAAACCGGTTTTCCATTTCCCGAATATCCCGGCGCCCGACCATATGGCAAAGGTCATAAATAGGGAATAGTGGCCTTAGAGGGACTCGATATTTCTTTCAGCGCTTTTCGGAACACTGTGCTTCGAAGAAATCCGTAATGGTGCGGGTCAGGGCTTCGATGGTGTAATCTTTGGACATCAGGTCCACGGAAAAACCGTGTTTTTTGGCCGTTTCCGCCGTGATGGGGCCGATGCAGGCCACCTTGACCTCTTTCATCCATTCAGAGGTGAGCTGCTGTTGATCGGAACCGAACATGCCTACGAAATTGATGACGGTGGAAGAGCTGGTGAAGGTGACCATATCAATGGTTCCCTTTTGCATCATTTCCCGGATTCCGGCCGTAGCGTCAGTTGGCGTGACGGTTTTGTAAGCATCCACCACATCCACCTTTGCTCCCATATTCCGTAGTTCATCGGGCAGAATCTCTCTGGCTTTGGCGGCTCTCGGAAGAAGGATGGAGACGCCCTCGGGGTTCCATTTTCTAAAGGCCTCCACCACCGCTTCCGCCCGGTATTCATCCGGAACCAGATCCGGTGTGATGCCGAGGCGTTGCCATTCTTTTGCGGTCTTGGGCCCGATGGCGCCGATTTTGAGGCCCTTGAGATCACGGATGTCTTTTCCCTGGTGATAAAGCCGTTTGAGAAAATATTTTACGCCGTTTACGGAAGTGAACAGCAGCCATCCATAGGATTCCAGGTTTGAGATGGCCGTATCCAGCGGTTCGAAGGTGTCCGGGGGAACGATCTCGATCGTGGGAAACTGAATGCATTCAGCACCCAGGGAGGAAAGCTCTTGAAGGAACCCGCTGGCCTGTTCCCGGGCACGTGTCACCACGATTCGTTTGCCGAAGAGGGGTTTGGTTTCAAACCAGTTCAGTTCATCCCGCAACCCCACCACATCGCCTACCACGATGATGGCCGGTGGGCGCAACCCCGCCTTGTCCACGCGGTGGGCAATGTTATCAAGGTTGCCGGAAACGGTTTTCTGTTCCGGCACCGTGCCCCTTCTAATAACCGCAACGGGGGTTTCCGGAGAGCGGCCGTGACGCACCAGGTTTTCGGCGATTTTCGCAAGGTTTCCTACGCCCATGAGAAATACAAGGGTTCCCACCCCCGTGGCCAGCTTATCCCAGTGAATGTTCGATTTTTCTTTAAAGGGGTCTTCATGGCCCGTAACAAAGGCAACCGTTGCGGTGTGGTCCCGGTGGGTGAGGGGTATGCCGGCATAGGCCGGCACGGATATGGCCGATGTAATCCCCGGTACCACTTCAAACGGAACCCCTTCCGCAACCAGCTCCTGGGCTTCCTCTCCGCCTCGGCCAAAGATAAACGGGTCTCCTCCCTTGAGCCGGGCCACGCTCTTGCCGGATTTCGATTTTTCTACAATCAAACGGTTGATGTCGGCCTGACCCATGGTGTGAT
Organism: Desulfatiglandales bacterium; assembly: GCA_963663335.2. GTDB lineage: Bacteria > Desulfobacterota > DSM-4660 > Desulfatiglandales > Desulfatiglandaceae > NaphS2. The sequence goes on from CAXXLN010000004.1 coordinate 629,194, forward strand.
CCCCGCCCTTTTTGCCCACGTAGATCAGCTCCGCTTCCGGTTTGCGGAATTCCAGAAAAACCTTGTTGGCCAGATAGTCGTAAATAATCACATCCGCCCGGGAGAGGATCTCTTTTCCCTTGAGGGTCATCAAGCCCGGATTGCCGGGCCCGGCGCCAATCAGATATACTTTGCCTCGTTTCACATCCTGCCTATTCATCAGATACCTCGTACAGCTGTTTTAAAACATCTCCCCCGCCGGAGGCCAGAAGCGCTTGGGCCGCCTCAATGCCGATGGCTTCCGCCTCATCCCGCTTGCCGTTTACGGTTTGTCTGTAAATTTTGGAACCGTCCAACTCCGCCACCAATCCTTCAAAGGAAAGGGTCTCTCCGTTCATCCGGGCAAAGCCGGCGATGGGCACCTGGCACCCCCCTTCCAGGGTTTTCAGAAACGCCCGCTCGGCGGTGACCGCTGTGCGGGTATCCGTATGGTCCAGGAAATCGAGCAACGCGATGGTTTCAACATCATCGCGCCTCACTTCCAGCCCCAGCGCCCCCTGGCCTACGGCCGGCAGCAACTGGTGAAAGGGAATGGTCTGGGTGATCACGCCGGAGAGCCCCAGGCGGTTGAGGCCGGCCGTCGCCAGTATGATGGCTTCAAGATCCCCCGATTCCAGCTTGTTAAGCCTTGTGTCCACGTTCCCCCGCAACGAAACCAGTTCCAGGTCCGGGCGAAAATGAAGGAGCTGCGCCCCCCGCCTCAGACTGCTGGTCCCCACCCGGGCGCCTTTAGGCAATTGATCCAGGGTGCACCCCTTTTGGGCAATGAGGGCGTCTGAAGGATTTTCCCGTGGGGGAAAAGTGGAAAGCATGAGGTCCCCGGGCAGTTGGGCCGGTACATCCTTCATACTGTGAACCGCCACATCGACTCTCTTTTCGAGGAGCGCTTCTTCGATCTCCTTGACAAACAGCCCTTTTCCGCCGATTTTGCTGAGCGGCGTGTCCAGGATTTTGTCCCCGGTGGTCTTGATTTTGATGAGATCAACACGGATACCGGCATGATGCGTCTCCAGTTGTTCCTTGATCCATTCGCTCTGCGTGAGGGCCAGTTTGCTGCCCCTTGTACCGATTCTGATGTTCATGTTTTTCAGCCGGAATGCTCCTGCAATAGAAATTTTGCCAGCGCCAGGTCATGGGGGGTGGTGACTTTGATATTTCTTTCCGACCCCGGGACCACCGTGACCGTTATGCCAAGTTTTTCAACCAGAAAGGAATCATCGGTGGCTTCGGTCACCCCTTGTGCCAGGGCTTCCCGGTGGGCTTTGATGATGTCCTCACAATAAAAAGCCTGAGGGGTTTGAACCATCCAGATTTTTTCTCTGTCATAGGTGGCGGTCACCTGATGATCATCGTTGACCGCTTTGACGGTTTCCTTGGCGGGCAGCGCCGCGATGGCGGCACGGTGTCGCAAAGCTGCCTGGATGACGCTTTTCACCAAGTCCGTTTCCACCATGGGACGAACCCCGTCGTGGATCAAAACCATGTCATATTGACCGGTTAGGGCTTCAAGTCCCAAACGAACCGAGTCCTGCCTCAGTTTACCCCCCGGAACCACTTTTTCGACCTTGAAAATATGAAATTTTCGAACGATCTCATTTTGGCAGTAAGACACGTCCTCAGGTGGCACCACCAGTACAATGGCATCCACCAGGGTGCACTTTTGAAGGGCTTCAAGAGTAACTGCCAGAATAGGCCGGTCTTCCAGGTGCAGATATTGCTTAGCGAGATCCGTACCCATGCGAACTCCGGCACCGGCAGCAGGTACAATTGCCACGGTTTTAGGCAAGCGCTTACCTCTGGGAAAGCAGTCAAGGGCCTCAAAGACCCTCTAAAACGGGCGATTACTTGACGGCTGTGGTCTTTCGGACCTGCTTTTTAAGACGATTGAGGCGTTTTCGAACGATGGTGATCTGCTTGGGGTCACCGGCCTTACGAATTTCTGATTTCTTTCCCTTCAGTTCGATGATCTTGCCTTTCAGTTCTTTGACGGTCGCCTTGATCTTGATCTTTTTGACGGCCTTCTTCTTTTCAGCTTCATCTTCAAGGCCGTAGTACTCTCTGATGCTGGCAAGTAGATCCACTTTCGACATGGCGGTCACACCGACGGCGCCGGGGATTTCCATGGCCACCTCTTTCAGCTCCACTGCCGTCATTTTGACCAGGGGTTTTTTGAATTCCGGTACCACGGGTTTGGTTTCTTCTTGAGTTTCTTCTTTGGTTTCTTCTGCCATTTTTTCCATTTTCTCCTGATTTTAGTAATCTGATAGGCTGTTAACAGCCTGGTAACGAAGTCTTCTAGCACATACGGCCTGAAAAATGCAATACACCCTCAAATTTTTCCTATCCTTTCTTGATAAACGGCGCCAAGAGATCGATGGGGATGGGAAAAAGCGTGGTGGAATTGTTCTCCGAAGATATTTCTTTCACGGTCTGCAGATACCTTAATTGAAGCGCCTCGGGGTATTTCTGGATAATGGCCGCGGCATCCGCCAGCTTGTTGGCGGCCTGGTATTCCCCTTCCGCGTTGATGATTTTGGCCCGCCGTTCCCGTTCCGCTTCCGCCTGCCTCGCCATGGCACGCTGCATTTCCTGGGGAAGGTCGATGTGTTTGACTTCGACGGTGGTCACTTTTATGCCCCAGGGATCCGTGTGTTTATCCAGAATATTCTGAAGGCGGGTGTTGATTTTGTCCCGTTCCGCCAGAAGCTCATCCAGTTCCACCTGACCGCATACGCTTCGAAGGGTGGTTTGGGCCAGCTGCGACGTGGCAAACAGGTAGTTTTCCACCTCAACGGTGGCGTTGTTGGGATCCATGACCCTGAAATAGACCACGGCATTCACTTTGACGGAGACATTGTCTCTCGTGATGACGTCCTGACTCGGCACGTCCATGGCCACCAATCGAAGGCTCACCTTGACCATTTTGTCGATGATGGGGATCAGAATAATCAGCCCGGGGCCTTTGGTCTTGATCAAACGGCCGAGCCGGAAGATCACGCCGCGTTCGTACTCCTTCAGAACCCGGATAGCGCTTGCCAGAAAAAGACCGATCAGCACCACTGCGACAATATAGAACATTTTCGCACTCCTTTTCGCCCTTAAGTGAGACCTTTATAGGGTTTGCTCCGGAACCTTTCGCACATTCAGGAGCAGGCCGTTGATACCGGTTACTTCAACCGATTCACCGGGTTCAATTCGTTCTTCGGAAAACGCCCGCCAGTACTCTCCGTGCACAAACACCAGCCCTTCAGGTTCAATCAATTCCTTAACCGTGCCGGTTTCTCCCAGCATGCCGTCCGCTCCGCTCACCGGCTTTGTGCGTAGCGCCCGAAACGCCACCCCCGCCACCACAACAAAAAAGCCGCCCACCAGAACAATGGTGGGCATCATGAGCTTGAGCGAGACCCGCATGTCTTTAAAGAGCATCAGGGACCCCAGGGTCAGGGCGACAAGACCGCCGATGGACAAAATACCATAGCTCGCCACTTTGACTTCCGCAATGAAAAAGATGATGGCCAGAAGGATGAGGACAACGCCTGCGTAGTTCACGGGAAGGGTTTGAAAAGAGAAAAAGGCCAGAATCAGACTCAGCGCGCCGATGACACCGGGAAGAACAGTGCCCGGGTGGGACAGCTCGAAGAACAGGCCCGCCAGGCCGATCATCATGAGGACGTAGGCAATATTGGGGTCGCTGATGATTTTGAGAATCTTGTCCCGCAGATTCGGTTCGTAATAAACTTTCTTGATTCCCTTGGTGTTGAGGACGGTCTTTCCCGAAGGGAGTTTGATGACCCTGTCGTCAAGGGCTTTCAATAGATCATCCATGTCGTTTACCACCAGATCCACCACATTTTTTTTGCGGGCTTCTTCGGCGGTGATGGAGACGCTTTCGCGAATGGCCTTTTCCACCCACTGACCGTTTTTCCCTTTCTGTTCCGCTATGCCGCGGGCGTAGGAGACCATGTCGTTAAGCACCTTCTCGCTCATGGTTCCCCCGATATCCTTGCCTCCGGCGCCCACCGGATGGGCGGCCCCGATATTGGTGCCGTGGGCCATGGCCGCCACATGCCCCGCCACGGTCACCATGACACCGGCGGATGCCGCCCCCGCACCGCGAGGCCCCACGTAAACCACGACGGGAACAGGAGAATTCAAGATGGCTTTCACAATGGTGCGCATGGATGAAGCCAGGCCTCCGGGGGTGTCCATGCGGATAACGGCGAGCGTCGCGCCCTGCTCCTTTGCCTTTTCAAGGCCGCGTGTCACAAACTCCGCTGTGGCAGGATTGATGGCGCCTTCCAGTTCAATGATCAATGCAGATCCCGGGACGGAATTTTCACAAAATGCGGAGGAAGCGGATAAAGAGAAAATCAAAGCCAGGAGAGCGAAAATGATGGGTCTTATCGAGGATGTTTCAGTCATTTTACTTCACCTCCAGCCCCAGTTTCTCCATAATGCTTTTCACATCATCCCAGACCGGTCGTTTGGCGGCCGGGTTTCTCAGGAGATAGGCCGGATGAAAGGTCGGCATCAGTGGGATGCCCTCATAAGTGCGCCAATGTCCCCGGTCTCGAGTGATTGCAAAAGCGCCGCCCAGAAGTGCCTGGCAGGCGACCCGGCCCAGGGCGCAGATGACTTCGGGCCCGATGATGCTCAACTGCGCTTTGAGGAAAGGGATGCACACGCTGATTTCATCGGGGTTGGGGTCGCGGTTCCCCGGAGGCCGGCATTTGACCACGTTGCAGATGTAAACCTCATTCCTCTTGAGTCCCATTCCGTTTTCGATAATCCGGGTGAGCAACTGTCCCGATTTCCCCACAAAAGGCCTCCCTTCACGGTCCTCATCAAACCCCGGGCCTTCACCCACAAAAACGAGTCTCGCCTTTTCGTTTCCTTCGCCGAAAACCAGATTCGTCCTACCCGTGTGAAGACCGCAGCGCCGGCAGTCCCCCATATGGGCTTCAAGCGTTTTAAGAGAATCGAATCGGGGTGAAGGGGTCTCGTCTTTCGGGATTTTCGGGGCCGATTTCTCCGTGCCCTTTGAAGGCTCCGAGGAAAGGTCGGATTTTTGTATGGCCGGCCTTTCCACGAATTCGAGGGCACCTTTGGGCAACATGGGCGGTTCAAGTCCCATTTCCTCATAGGCGGAAATCAGCCGTTTGGTTTTAGCAAAGATCTCTTTGAGTTCTTGTGAGGGGTTCAATGGCTTACATCCTTCAGTGCTTTGGCCCGGTCCAGGATCAGATGGGCCACCTCGATTTTTCCCATGAGCGGGGAATCCTCAACGCGACCGTCGGCATAGATAATTTTGACCGCGTTGGTGTCCGTACCAAACCCCGCATCCGTTCTGGAAACATCGTTTGCCACGATCATATCCAGGTTTTTGGCGGTGATCTTCTTTCGAGCGTTTAAAAGAAGGTCCTGGGTTTCTGCCGCAAACCCCACCAGTATACCGGGGTGGTCTTTTTTCGTCTGCCCCAAGAGGGCCAGGATGTCCGGATTTCGGGTCATGTCGAGAGAAAGAGATTCGGCGCTTTTCTTGACTTTTTGATCGGCCGTCTCCTTGGGCCGGTAGTCGGAAACAGCCGCCGCTTTGATGATCACATGACAGCCGTTTCGGTGATCGAAAACCGCCTGTCGCATTTCTTCCGCGGTTTTGACGGGGCAGAAGATAAGCCCGGGGGGTGGTTTGAGGGGGGTAGGGCCGCTCACGAGAACGACTTTTGCGCCCCTTCGAAGGGCGGCGCGAGCCAGGGCATACCCCATTTTTCCTGAAGAGCGGTTGGTGATGTATCGGACCGGATCGATGTATTCCGTTGTGGGACCGGCGGTCACCAGAATTTTCAAGCCCTCTAGATCCTGTTTTGAAAGCAGGACCAGGGCTTGCTCCAGAATATCGGCGGGATCCGGCAGCCGTCCGGGTCCGTCGCTGCCGCAGGCCAGTTCTCCGCTTTCAGGGCTCATGACAAAAAAACCCCGTTTTTGAAGCACCGCCAGGTTATCCTGGACCGCCGGGTTCTGAAACATTTGATCGTTCATGGCCGGGCAAATAAGGGTTTTGGCGGTGGCGGCCAGCATGCAGGTGGAGAGAAAATCATCCCCTATGCCGTGGGCCAATTTCCCGATGATGTTGGCGGTGGCAGGGGCAATGATGATGAGGTCCGCATCCTGGCCGCAACGGATGTGGTCCATGGGGGTTTCATCGCGTCCGAACATGCGGGTGATGACTTTGTTTCCGGAAAGGGTTTCGAGGGTGAGCGGGGTGATGAACCAGGTGGCGCCTTCCGTCATGGCCACTTCCACTTGAAGATCCGTTTTGATCAGAAGCCTCACCAGCTCCGCTGCTTTATAGGCGGCGATTCCGCCGGTGACCCCCAACAGGACTTTTTTCCCTTTCACTTAATTTACCTCATGATAAAAGGTTCTGAAAATGTGGAAAATTTATTCTGAAATTCAGTGTAGAAGAGTAGCGGCGACCTGTCAAGATACAGATTTCCACCTCGTTCCCGGGCGCTGCCTGGGAACGAGGGTTAAACCATGGCAGCATGAGACAGAGCAAAGGAGGCTTTGCGAGGGTGCCTTGGGCTTTCAATCCCGTAGCTGTTCCACATCCAGTTTCATTGCAATTGCTAACTTTTCAAGTGTTTTTGTCCTCAGGTTTTTTTCTTTATTTTCCATCTGTGAAAGAGCTGCCTGACTGATTCCGGCTTCTTTGGCTACCTGTGACTGAGTGAGACCCAGATACGTGCGCCATGCTTTGATGAGGTTCATACCATTTTTCACAACAAGGCCGACCACTTCATGGGGAATCGTACTCTCTTCCGGCGGCAGGAGTTTGAGGTATGCCTCATAAGGGATAACCGCAAAGGCAGGTTTTCCGTTTTGTTCAATAATTTGCACTTCAGTACGTGTGGTCATTTCTTTTCTTTACCTCCTCAATATAGAGGATTGTCAATGATTCGGTGAAGAACACACGCCAGCTTCCGACGTGAAGGCGATATTCACTGCGCCCTTTGAGTTTCTTGATGTTGGGGCAGTCAGGAAAATGTTTCAGCCCTGTTACGGCATCATAAAATGGTTTCTTTGTTTTCCCGATCCTTGATTTTTCGAAATTGCCGAAGGGCCTTTGGTTTCCATTCGATCTCTTTCATGTCAAAACATTAAACTTATAATATAAGTTTGTCAATCCGCTAAATTGTGGTTCCGGTTAAATCTGGGTTGCCCCGGAGAATACATTGAAAAATCCAATAAAGTAGCAGAAAATGTTCGTATTGTTCAGGCGGAACCTGGGAACGAGGGGAAGTTCAAGGAATGCAGAAGTGTTCAATATTTGAATAGTCGCTCTCCATATCGCCATAGGCTTTAATCGCCACATAGAAACAAGTTCCCGACTCCAGGGAGACGGAAAGGTCCGTTGTGGTTCCCATATCCATCCTTCCGGTTCGCTTCATATCCGGGTCAGCCGAGTAATAGAGGGTATAACCCTTTGCCATGGATATGGGGGTCCACGACACGGTAAGGTCTTTGCCTTTCACTGTCAGATCTAAATCAGGGGCCGACAATGGATTGCCTGACACCGGGATATACCCTGCCGCGGGTCCGCCATAGGCTCCCATATCGTTTCGGGTTCCATCGGGATCATTATAGGAAACGCCGGGATTTCCCGCATTGATGCAAGGAGAAGATGATTCGAAACCGAATGTATTTGTGCTGCTGAATTCGGGAAGAAAGGAGATGGAACCTTTGCCGGCCGTGGTTCCATAATAATCGCCTTGCCCATTGTTATACACATTGTTATAGCTCTCACGCAGGGTGCTTTCCTCTGCAAAAAGACCAAAATGGAGGTTGTCGGCGATGACATTATTCATCAATTTAAAGGTGTTACTGAAACTATGAACCCCTCCGCCCCAAATGCCGGCGGTGTTTCCTGTGATGGTGTTGTTAATACATTTCGGTTCGCTATTTTTGAAAACTGAAATCCCACCGCCATAGTCCGCTGCAAAATTTCCGACGATAAGGTTGTTTCTGAGTGAAAAAGACCCGGTGGCCGTAAAGAAAAGCCCTCCGCCTGATCCGGCGGAAGCCTGGTTCCCTGTAATGTAGTTTCTTTCAATGGTTGCAACGCCGCTTTGTACCGTAATTGCGCCTCCGAACTGAGCAACGTTTCCCACAAAAGCATTTTCCCGTACCACGGCAGCCGCATCATATACCTCCAGCCCACCGCCATAATTGTTGGCCGTATTGGAGGCAAAAGTGTTGCCCTGAATCGTAGGGCTGTAATCTTCATCACACAGGATACCCCCGCCACCTGTGTTTACACCGGTTCGAATAGAAATGGAATTGTTTGCATAAAATATGTTGTTTTGAATGGTTCCGTTGCCGGAGTATCCGTAAAGCCCTCCGCCCCAATGGGCTGAATTTTCGGAAATATTATTGTGGCTGATAGTTGGAGAGCATTGGATAACGGCAATTCCGCCGCCATCGAGTCCTTGATTGCCGGTAATGGTATTTCCCTTGATGTTGATGTTGTTGTCCAGCTTGTTGCTGAACTGATAACAATAAAGTCCACCACCGTAATGCTGGGAACCGCTCGTGGTATTGTTGTTGATCAGGTTTCCCGCAACGTCGACTTGTCCCACATGGGTAAAGAAGATCATGCAGATTCCCCCACCGGGAGACATATGACCGTTCGGATCCACCAGCGCGGGATTCAGAGGACCCGAATCGGCCAGATTGTTTGAAATGGTATTTTGCTCAATTTTGCCCGTAGAATCATAAAGAAAAATCCCGCCGCCCATGTTGGAAGCCGTTGCGCTGCCGGAGTTGGCCTTGTTGGAGACGATGCTGTTGCCGGCGATATGAAACTTACAGTTCATCAGTGCCATTCCCCCGCCGATTTGAGCTTCGTTGTCGAAAATGCGATTGTTTACAATGGTCAAAACCGATTGATCAGCAAAAATTCCGCCGCCCATAATCCGATTTTCGCTCCATGGTATCACGGATCCGGCGCCGCCTGTAATGGTGAAGCCGTAAACAGCGGCCGGAATGGTAATCCCATTGGCGAAGACAACACTGGTTGTCCCGTCTCCAATCAAGACGCAATTCTCCGCGCCACTGCCCAGAATGGTTACCCCATTTTTCAAAACGATATTTTCATAATATACCCCTGCCGACACTTGAACCGTATCCCCCGGCTCGGCGGCATCAATTGCGGATTGAACGGTGGTGTAACCGGCCGGTACATTCAAAACCGCGGCCTGGGCCATGGGAACGATGAACAGGAACAAGAAGAGAACTGCCAGATGGCGAATCGGTCCGTTTGTTTTTCTTGTCTTCATAAAAGCCTCCGATACAAAAAGTGGTATCGCTATGGCATGCAAAAAATGTACCCTGGAATAGGATATGGTATAATCTGTTGAATTTAAATGACTTAAAAATATTTCTGCCAAATCCCTACCTTCAACGCAACAGTATCCCGACAAAAATTTGCCTATTGGAGACGTCATTGGGGACAAAATTTCCCGGGGGACTTCCAAAAATCGGCACACATAAACCCGCGATCCTCAGGCTGTGCACTTAAAAGGACTTTCGCGTCTGCACGGGGACTTCAGTTTGGGAAATAGTTTCAAACCAGACGGATTTCAGCATGCCCAAGCGGGTGGGTCGATCCGTGGCGGGGCTGGTGATTTGGAACGGCCGGGAAGAACGTATGGAACTAAAGGGTATAAATTATTGCTTGATTGAATCCATGGACGGGTGTAGCATATACTCCTTCCAAAATGGGCGTTGAACCGCCCGGGTATGGCCTTTTTATTTTAATCTGTTTGGATGAATTGCCCTTACAGGTTCATTCAAAATCAAATTGTTTAATTCTAAGGATGGGGGAGTTTTGAAATGTCAAAAGTAATACTGGTTGCTACCGAAAAGCCTTTTGCCAAAGCCGCGATAGACCGAATGAAAGAGGTGGTCGCGAAGAACCCGGATTTCGAACTGAAGCTGCTTGAAAACTACACGGACAAGCAGGAATTGTTGGACGCGGTGAAAGATGTGGACGGTCTTATTATCCGCAGTGACAAGGTCACCCGGGAAGTCCTGGCCGCAGCAAGAAATCTGAAGGTGGTGGCCCGTGGCGGTGCCGGTTATGACAATATCGATCTGGAAGCGGCTACGGAAAAGGGTATCTGCGTGATGAACACACCAGGCCAGAACAGCAATGCGGTGGCCGAGTTGGCCTTCGGCATGATGCTGAACCTGGTGCGGCACCATTATGTGGGCAAGCCCGGAACGGAATTGAGAGGCAAAAGCATCGGTATTCACGCCTACGGCAACGCGGGAAAATGCGTGGCGCGGCTGGCCCGGGGCTTCGGTATGGACATCTACGCCTACGATCCCTATGTGGACAAAAGCATTATGGCGGCGGACAGCGTGACACCGGTGGACTCAAAGGAAGAACTCTATTCCACCTGTGATTTTATCAGCCTTCACATTCCGGGGACCAAAGAAACCGTCAATTCTATTAATTTTGATCTCCTCTCCAAAATGAAAGAAGGGGCGGCTCTGATTAACACGGCCCGAAAAGAGGTCATCGATGAAGAAGGTTTGAAGAAGATGTTTGCCGAAAGACCGGATTTCTGCTACGGATCGGACTTGACCCCGGACTGCAAGGATGAGATCTGCACCACCTGCGGGGATCGTACCTTTTTTACCGCTAAAAAGATGGGCGCGCAGACGGCCGAAGCCAATATTAATGCCGGGGTTGCAGCTGTGACCCAGATCATCGATTTTTTTGAAAAAGGGGATGAAACCTTTCGCGTGAATAAAAAAGCCTAAACCGTTCACAGGGTTCAGTTGTCAGTTTGCAGGAGCTTCAGTTCCGAATCTTTCTGCACCCTGACAACTGATTTCTGCCCTCCCCCCCAATGCCCTTTCATGAACCTGTTTTGTCTGATTTCCCCCCTCATTTCTCCTTATTTATTTTAAGAGCACCAAAGCGCTTCTCTTTGTTGACATGCTTCAGGCATTATCATAAATATAGATTCAGTATCCGTACATATTATGCACAGTTGTTCAAAAAGATCGTACAGCCCACCAACGAATCAATCTAACCCAAAGAAGGAGAGCCCATGACCACATCAAGCGCATATCAAGACAAACCATGGCTGGCCCATTATGACGAAGGTGTTCCGGAATTCGTGAATTACGAAGAAACATGCCTACCGGAATTTTTGGATCGTTCGGCTCAAAATTTCCCGGATAAAGTGGCGCTACTCTTTCAGGGCTATACCGTGACTTACCGGGAACTCAAGGAAATGGTGGACCGGTTCGCCGCCTGCCTGGCGGGTTTCGGTATTCAAAAGGGAGACAGCGTGGCCATTCTGCTCCCTAATGTCATTCCGTGTGTTGTGGGGTACTACGCCATCTTGAAAGTCGGGGCTACGGCCGTCATGAACAACCCCCTTTACACGGACCGGGAGCTGGAGCATCAGTTCAATGATTCCGGTTCAAAGCTCTTGATTACCCTGGATCTTCTGGGCAACCGCATGATTGATCTTCGTCCCAAGACCAGTATCAACCAGATCATCTATACCTCCATCGGCGACTATCTGCCGTTTCCCAAAAACCTTCTGTTTCCCCTGGTGGGCAAGAAGAAGGGGTTGAAAGCGGATGTCAAATCCGCGCCGGATGTGTACCGATGGAAAGATGTCCTGGCAAGGTTAGACGGTCGAGCGCCCAAAATCAAACTATCCTTTGAAGATACGGCCATGTACCAGTACACCGGTGGAACGACGGGGGTCAGTAAAGGGGTCATGCTGACCCACAGCAACCTCAGCAAGCAGGTTCAGCACATCAGAAGTTGGTTCCCGGGATTTAACGACGGGGAGGAGGTTTCCTTAGGGGCCTTGCCTTTTTTTCATGTGTTCGGTCTTTCAACGGTCATGAATTTATCCATCTATGCCGGCTGGGGGAACATTTTGGTCCCCAAACCCCAGCCGGAACCGCTGCTGGAGGCCATCAGCAAATTCAAACCCACCTTTGCGGCCCTGGTGCCCACCATGTTTATCGGACTGCTGAACCATCCTGGAATCAACCAGGCGGATCTTACCTCCATCAAGGGATGCTTTTCCGGAAGCGCACCCCTGCCGCTGGAAGTGATTCGGGATTTTGAGGCCAAGACGGGATCTACCATCGTTGAAGGTTTCGGCATGACCGAGTCATCCCCGGTGACCCACATCAACCCTTTTATCGGAAAACGCAAGGTGGGCAGTATCGGAGTGCCCATTCCCGACACTGAGTGTCGTATCGTGGATTTAAATGACGGCGAGACGGACATGCCCGTGGGAGAATCGGGTGAATTGCTGGTCAAGGGTCCCCAGGTCATGAAGGGATACTGGAACAATCCGGAAGCCACGGCCGAAACCCTGACCGACGGTTGGCTGCACACCGGTGATATCGCAAAGATGGATGAGGAAGGCTATTTCTATATTGTGGACCGCAAGAAGGACATGATTATTTCAGGCGGCTACAATGTTTATCCCCGGGATATCGAAGAAGTGTTCTTTGAACACCCCAAGGTGCAGGAAGCTGCGGCCCTGGGTGTGCCGCACCCGAAGCGGGGTGAACAAGTGAAGGTTTTCGTGGTGTTGAAAGAAGGTGAAACGGGAACCGAAGAGGAGTTTCTGACGTATTGTAAAGACAAACTGGCCGCTTACAAACTGCCCACCATGATTGAGTTCAAAGATGAGCTGCCCAAAACCAATGTTGGAAAAGTCTTGAAGAAGAATTTGAGATAATGGCGGTTAGAAGTCCGGAGGAAACACCTCGTGAGCTATGATGACCGATTCAGGCACCTGACGGAATGTTCGCCGTTCGGCATTTCCATTTCAAACGAGGATCTGGTGAATGAATATGTGAATCCCATGTTCACCGAGATTTTCGGGTATGCCCTCGATGATATTCCCACCAAGGGCGTCTGGTTTCTAAAGGCCTACCCGGATGCGGCTTATCGGGAAATGGTTTTCCGAATGTGGAGAGCCGATACTGAAAGAACCCGAAAGACCGGCACCATGGATGCCCGAACCTTCAGAGTGCGGTGTAAAGACGGCCGTGACAAAATGATCCGTTTCAGGGCGGTTGATATGGGAGATGGAAAACAGCTTCTGACCTACGAGGACAGAACCGCCGAGATTGCCGCTGAAATTGCGCTGAAGAGATCGGAAGAAGCTGCAAGGCAGGAAGCCGCCAAATTGTCTTCCATGATCTCCGGCATGGAAGAAGGGGTTGTTTTTGCCGACAGTGACAATCGAGTGGTGGAAGTCAACGACTATTTCTGTAATTTCGTGGGGAATCCCAAAAAAGATATTCTGGGGAAGATGCTTGAAGATTTTCATTCGGGCGAAATCCTGAAGACGGTCATGGCGTATATCGAGGAATTCCGGAAAAATCCCGAGTCTAAAGCCGTTGTGGTCCAAAGGGCCATTGGTGATGCGGAAACCATTTTAAGGGTTCAGCCCATTTACCGGGAAGACCGTTATGACGGGGTGTTGCTCAATGTCATCAACGTAACCGAACTGGTGAAAGCCCGGCGCGAGGCCGAGGCCGCAAGTATGGCCAAGGGTCAGTTCCTGGCCAACATGAGCCACGAGATTCGAACGCCCATGAATGCCGTTATCGGTATGACGGAGCTGTTGTTGGACACAGATCTGGACATGGAGCAGCGGGACTATGCGGAGACCGTGAAAAACGCCGCAAACGGCCTGCTCGCCTTGATCAACGATATCCTGGATTTTTCAAAGATAGAGTCCGGCAAACTGGAATTCGAGGAAATCGGGTTTGACCTTCGGTATGTGGTTGAAGGCGTGGGTGAGATGATGGCACCCAATGCGCAGATTAAACACATTGAATTTACGTGTTTTGTTGACCCTTATTGTGAAGTCGGATTGCTTGGCGATCCTGAAAGGTTGCGTCAGGTCCTGGTGAACCTGTCCGGAAACGCCATCAAATTTACGGAAAAGGGCAATGTGGACATTCATGTGGCCATGTTGCTGGACGAAGAGAACCAGACCTTAATTCGATTTGCCATATCCGACACGGGCATCGGTATTCCGAAGGACCGTCAGGCGGCAATCTTCAGCAGCTTCACCCAGGTGGACGGTACTACCACCCGACGTTTCGGGGGGACTGGGCTTGGGTTGAGCATTTCAAAACGGCTGGTGGAACTGATGGGCGGTCGAATGGGTCTGGAGAGCGAAGAAGGAAAAGGGAGCACCTTTTGGCTTACCATCCCTTTCGGAAAACAGAAAAAACGCCGGAAACTCCCTATGAAGACACGCCAGAGCGTCAGAGGGAGTCACATTTTGATTGTGGACGATAATGCCACCAACCGCACCATTCTGAATAAGACCCTGGTATCCTTCGGGTGTTTTCCAGAAGAGGTCGAAGGGGGCAGAGAGGCATTGGCATTATTGGACCAAAGAAATGCAGAGAACCGTCCTTTTGATGCCATGCTGCTGGACCACCAGATGCCCGAAATGGATGGCGAAGATGTCGCTCGTGCGATCCGTTCCCAGCCCCTCATGGACAACACCCGCATATTAATCCTCACTTCCGTTGGAGAACGGGGCGATGCGCGGCGGTTTAAGGAATTGGGGTGTGCCGCCTACCTGACCAAACCGGTCCGGCAATCACAGCTTTTGGATGCCTTGGCTGAAACGCTTGTGGATCCGGATGTTGAGGCCGGTTACCAAGTGAAAGACCGAAGTGCGGGGATCATTACCCGGCACAGCCTTGGCGAGGACGTTTCGGGCAAGGCTCACGTGCTGGTGGCGGAAGATAATCTGGTGAACCAGAAGGTGGCGGCGCGAATACTTGAAAAAGCCGGGCACAGGGTCGATGTGGCCAACAATGGCGTTGAAGCGGTGGCCGCCATCCGGAATGGGTGTTACGATATGGTCTTCATGGATATCCAAATGCCCGAGATGGATGGATATGCAGCGACTGCCGAGATCCGGAAAATGGCCCCCGAGTTCAGTGAGCTGCCCGTCGTTGCCATGACCGCGCACGCCATGAAAGGGGATCGGGAAAAATGTATTGCCGCTGGTATGGATGACTACATTTCAAAACCGGTGCAGCCCAAAGGGTTGTTGGAAATGGTGCAACGCTGGGCAGGCAAGAAAGTTATCAGACCGTCCATGGGTGTGGCACATTTTCCATCTGATCCTGATCTCCCCGTGAATTCAAAGCGTTTGAAAAATTTAACCGGTGGCGATAAGGATTTTGAAAGAGAAATCATCGATCTCTTTTTGAAGGATACCTCCCGGCATCTGGAACGCCTGGGCGTAGCGATTAGCGAGGGAGATTCATCCCATGTGGAAGCGGCGGCACATTCCATCAAAGGTGCCGCCGCCAATATGGGCGCTGAAAAGTTCCGCAAACTGGCCCATGGGCTTGAAATGAAGGGAAACAGCTGTTCCATTGATGGCATACTGGAAGATTTCGATCATTTGAAATCGGCTTTTGCGGAGGTCGAACAATTTTTTAAGGAAAATGGCGGATAAACCTCATGAGAAGCCCCGAAGTCGATCTCGGTGAGTGTAGCATGTGCGGTATTTGTGTTGATTTGTGCCCCACGGTATTTAGAATTAATGATGCGGGCTATATTGAAGTCATTCATTCCGATGACTATCCTGAAGAGGAAATTGATGAAGCCATAAAAAACTGCCGCGAAAATTGTATTTCGTGGAAGGAATCAGAATGATTATATTTAACGGAAAGTATACCTGGGATGGAAAAACGGATGACGGTTACAAGCCGGTGAGCTGGTGGCCCGGAAGCCAACATTTAACCATTGTCGATTTTTCAGATGAAAAGACGGATGTGGTAATGCTCAAGCCGTTCCTCGTTCTTGCCGCGGATGCGAAAGAGCTCTATTCCATTCACAAACGGTATCAGGATCTGATCATAGGCGTCTGCAGAGAATTTAAACTTGAGTTACAGAAGGTACTTTGGGTGTGCTATGATCGGGATGGTGGAAATGAGATGAAGGTTGCGGTTCTTAAGTTGTTGACGGGAAAAGGTCCTTATCGGGTGTTTGATCTTAAATGGAGACCGATAATGAATAATGAAAAGAAACTGATTGATTCTATTATACCCCTGACGGCCACATGAGCCGAACAAATTGATCAGGAAGCGGGAGGATGATATGGCGCAGACAGTGCACGTAAAAAATATGGGTCTTCGAGGGGTCACCGTTGCCGACACCAAAATCAGTTTCATTGACGGTGATAAGGGTATTTTGCTCTATCGCGGATACCGCATTGAGCAGTTGGCGGAAGCGTCTACCTTCATGGAAGTGGCCTATCTTATTTTATATGGTGAGCTTCCCGATCGGACAGCCCTTGGGAAGTTTGAAAAAGTGGTGAGAGAGGCAAGGACTCTGCCGGATTATGTGATTAAGAATCTAAAGAATTTGCCCGGTGATGCCGCTCCCATGGATGTCCTACAGTCTTCCATTGCAGCCCTTTCCATGTCCGACCCTGATGTGAAGGAGGAGTCAAGGACCGCCAATCTGAACATGGCCGTTCGGCTGCTGTCCCGCATGCCGGTTCTCGTTGCCGCCTGGCACCGGATAAGCCAGGGGCTTGAACCTTTGGC
Source organism: Desulfatiglandales bacterium (assembly GCA_963663335.2). Lineage (GTDB taxonomy): Bacteria > Desulfobacterota > DSM-4660 > Desulfatiglandales > Desulfatiglandaceae > NaphS2. Next base: position 645,883 of record CAXXLN010000004.1, read on the forward strand.
GTCGGACGATTCGCTCTCCCACGCCGCCAATTTTTTATGGCAATTCCATGGTGAAAAGCCGGATGAGGAAATGGCACGGGACCTGGATACGTGTTTGGTGCTTCATGCGGACCATACCTTCAATGCCTCCACATTTGCCTGCCGGGAGGTGGTTTCCACCAGGGCTCACATGTATGCCGGTGTCTGCGCCGGACTCGGAGCCCTTTCAGGGAGCCTTCACGGGGGTGCCAATGCGCGTGTTATGAAAATGCTTCTGGAGCTGGAATTCGAAAAAGACATTCCCGGATGGGTGAAAAAGGAGTTGGATGGTGGCGGAAAGATCATGGGCATGGGCCATGCGGTTTATAAAACCATGGACCCAAGAGCCAAATTCCTCAAAGTCATGGCTGAGCGGCTGGGTCAAAAAACCGGTCAGAAGCGTTGGCACGAGCTTTCAACCCAGATTGAAGAATACGGTATCCAGGCCTTTCGAGATCGAGGCAAGACGAATATTTTACCCAATGTGGATTTCTACAGTGCGCCGGTTTATCATATCATGGGCATTCCCTTCGATTTTATGACCCCCATTTTTGCCATATCGAGGGTCTCCGGTTGGTGCGCCCATATCATCGAAGAAAAATTCGCCGATGCTCAGGAAAAGCCGGCCCTTTATCGACCTAAAGCGGAATATGTGGGTGAGTACTGCGGGTTGACCGGTTGTGAATACGAGCCCTTGGAGAAAAGGAAAGGAGACCCAATTGGCTGAACAGAAAGAATCCCCCTTTGTGTGTCATGTTTTCGTCTGTACCAATGACCGGCTTGGAAAGAAGAAGTCATGTGCCGACGGCAACAGTCCGGCTGTTAGAAAAGCCCTGAAAGAAGCCGTTGCAGACAGGGGTTGGAAGGGAAAAGTGAGGGTGTCTCAATCGGGGTGCATGGGGCTTTGCGCCAAAGGACCCAATGTGATGATTTACCCACAGAAAATCTGGTTTTCGGATGTTTCAACCGATGACTCAGATCTCATCATGATGAAAATTGAATCTTTCATGGATTAAGTTGTTGGAGCTCTGACCGCCTGGAGATAATCAAAATGCAATTCGCCATGGCCCTTCTTTAGAGGAGTAATTTGCCCATGAGGAAACCGAACGATCCGGTCAATGGGGATTCGGAAGCGTTAACCTCCACCACCAAAGCCCATGCGGGAGACAAAATGGAGTCGTGCCTGCTAAACGGGACGGCACCCCCCTGTATGTTGGTGATTGTGGGGGCTTCAGGGGATTTGACCGCCAGAAAAATCGTTCCGGCTTTATACAACCTTCATATGAGTGGCGGTTTGCCCAAGCCCTTTTTTGTCCTGGGATGCGCCCGAACGGATTTGACAACGGATTCCTTTCGGGGCAGAATGAAAGAAGCGTTGACGCGTGCAAATCTTTTTGATCCCAGACAATGGGAGACATTTGCCCGGCTTTTAAATTACCACCCCATCGAATATGATGATCAGGCCTCTTTTGAAGGGTTGGGCGCCCGGCTTTCAGAACTGGACCGGGAATTCGGCACCGGCGGCAACAAACTGTTTTATTTGGCCATTCCCCCAAATCTGTACCAACCCACGGCAAAAATGCTGGGTCGGGCCGGTCTTTCTACCGAAGACCGAAAGAACGGAAAGTGGGCCCGAATCGTCGTGGAAAAACCCTTTGGCCGGGATTTGAAGAGCGCCATTGACCTGGATCGTACCCTCCATAGACATTTCCAGGAACGCCAGATTTTCAGAATTGATCATTATCTCGCCAAAGAAACGGTTCAAAATATTTTGATGTTTCGTTTCGCCAATGCCATTTTCGAACCCATGTGGAATCGGCGCTATATAGAATCGGTCAATATCACTGCCGCAGAAACCATTGGCGTGGAACACCGGGCCGGATATTACGACCAGGCAGGGGTATTGCGGGATATGTTCCAGAACCACATGATGCAGCTTCTGGCGCTCACCGCCATGGACCCCCCTTCTGTTTTTGAAGCGGATCGGGTGCGGGACGAAAAGATCCGGGTTTACAGAACCATGCGGCCGTTTCCCACGGACAACCTGCGGGATTATCTGGTGCTGGGACAATATGGGGCGGGAACGGTGGATGGACAAGAGGTCCCGGCTTACCGGGAAGAAGAGGGTGTGCGGTTTGACTCCCTGATTCCCACCTTTGCCAGCATGAAGGTTTTTCTGGACAGCTGGAGATGGCAGGGAGTTCCCTTTTATCTCACATCCGGGAAAAGGTTGGCCCGAAAACTGACCGAAATTACCATTCGGTTCAAAGAGGTTCCCCACTCCCTCTTTCGCAGCACCCTGGGAGAGCATATCGGCACCAACCGTCTGAACCTCGGGATTTATCCCGATGAACGGATTACGCTCAATTTCCAGACCAAAAATCCCGGTGCCAGGGTCTGTCTCCGGGCCGTCACAATGGATTTTCACTATCATGAGAACTACAAAGGCCCTATTCTGGATGCTTACGAAAAAGTGCTTCTGGACTGTATGCTGGGGGATCAGATGCTGTTCTGGCGGCAGGATGGTTTGGAATCGTGCTGGTCTTTTTTGACGCCCATTTTGCAGGAATGTGAAACCTGCAGCGGAAGGTCTGATATGCTGTTGCCCTATGAATCGGGTTCCTGGGGACCGGATACGGCGAAAAAGTTTCAAAACCCTTCATCTTGAAATTCCGGAACAAAGGCATTGTCATTGTGTAAATATGGGATGTGTGCGCACGCTGTAAAGTAATTGTCAATCATCCGAAAATATTGTGGAACATAGGACTCCCATTTTATTAAGCCTGAACAAGGCACCTGTTTGCAGGCAACCGACCCCGTACTTGATGCTCCTTTTAAAGTTTATGGAGGACGCTTCCGGGAAATACCGGGTTGGGCAACTGATCTCCCCGATAGTATAGCCTTGCCATATAATCTGGGCGAGAATCTGGTTGTCGAAGAGAAAATCATCGGAATTTTTCTCAAAGGGGACCCTCTCAAGCAGTTCCCTGGTATAAGCACGATAACCGGTATGATATTCGGATATTTTACTCTCCAAAAGGATGTTTTCCGCACATGTGAGGAATCGGTTGGCAATATATTTCCACCACGGCATGCCGCCCTTAAGTGCGTATCCGCCTAGAATACGTGAAGCCAATACGCACTGATATTCGTTGTATACAATCATGGCTGTCATGGCGGGGATGAGTTTGGGTGTATACTGGTAGTCGGGATGGACGACGATGATGATATCCGCGTTTTCTTCCAGTGCTAAACGATAACACGATTTCTGATTGGCGCCGTAGCCCAGGTTTCGGGAGTGGGTATGGACGATGATATCCGGAAGTGATCTTGCGATGCGCTCTGTTTCATCTCGACTTCCATCATCCCCCAGAACCACCGAATCGACGATACCCAGTTCAATCACTTCGCGATAAGTTTTCTTGAGGGTTCGAGCGGCATTGTAGGCGGGCATGACCACGACAATTTTTTTTCCGCTAACCATCAACGTTTCCTGTGGGTCACAAGACACCTATTTGAAATACTTTCAATTTCTCTAAAAGTATTCGCCAAGCAAACAGTTTGGAAATGTTTTCATCCATTTTGGCTGGATATTAGCGTAATATTGAGGCAATTTCAATACACTTTTCCCTGTTTCAATCCATCATCAGCAGCAAAAGAAAAGGTCAGTTGAATAGCCTTGCAATATCCCGAACAGCTGTGATCGTTCTTGGACTTTTGAGAAAATTTTTCTTGACATTCTACCCTTAATTCGTAATAAAATTGTACGTAATTATTTTAAAATTGGGATCTGGGACATCGATTCAGTTTTGGGAGTTGTTGATAATTGCGATCTGTAAGGCGGCCGTGCACTTGGACAAAAGGAAGGAGAGAACGAAAGATGGCAAAAGTTTTGAGAGCGGTTCTTGTTTTGAGTCTGTTGCTTCTTTTCACGAACACTGCCGGTGCAGCGACCCCTTCAGATAGTGGGTCTCAGGAAATTAGAGGTAGTGGGACTTTCACGGTCGGCATGTGGTGTGGGGGTGGTTCTACTACCAGTACTGCCTACCCCAGTCAAAATCTTATGTTCGGTGTTGCCGCTACTAAAGCACCTTTCGCGCAACAAAATTTCTCCCCCACTTATACTGATGCCACATATGGCTGCGGGACAGTAGATGCGCTTAGTATTTATAATACCCAAGATTATGAAGGGCGTGTTCAGGCGGTTGTGAAATATAGTCTTGTCGGTGTTACGGCAGCAACCCTTCAAAGTGCAACCCTGTCGCTCAATGTCACCGACTATCACAGGACGGCCAATATCGCAACGAGTATGGCTGTGGGGGTTTATGATATGCAGGCGGCCCAGAAAGCCAACGGAACCGTCGACACAACTGTCGGTACAATATATTCAAGGGGAACCCAACTTGATGCGATAAACGTATCTTTTACGCCGGGGCAGACGTTTTCCGTTGACGTAACGGATGCTGTTCGTAGTGACTTGGAGGCGGGAAGAAGTTTTTCCGGTTTTATCCTTTATGCGCAAAATGTTCGAGATGGTCTGGAGGAAGTGAGTTTCGCGGATCCGACACTTACCATCAATGCGAACGCTATTCCCACAATGACAGAGTGGGGCATGATTATCTTTGTTCTGTTGCTGGCCGGTTTTTCGCTGTGGTTCATGAAAAGAAGAAGAACCGCTTTTTAGAAGAATAGCCTCCAAGAGAAGTGATGATAAAAGCCTCCGCTTTATCGGGAGGCTTTTTGTATTTTGGCCCTCAATACCCCATCAAACCGCAGCATCGGGAGCATACGGGCATAAGCCCTTTTGTTGCCATGCTTTGCCGAAACAGCCTGTAAGCGTCTGAATTCCATGAATCACTGATGTATTCGCGTTTGATGTTTCCCACCACATAATCATGGTAATCCCGGCAGGGCGATACATCGCCGTTGCTGTTGATCTCGACTGCCTGGTAGATGGAAATACATTTGTCAAAGCCGAATCGACAGCTGTGGTCCGTGTAATACCGTTCAAGATTGCCTGTGCCGGTAACATGGGGGATTAGGGTAACGGGTGTCGCATGCCAGCGTTGGGACCGGGCCAGAAGGGTTCGAATCTGATGGTCCAGCGTTTGGTAATCTTCAGGTTTCCATCCGCCGATCCATCCCCGGTGCCGGGTGGGTAGAAAACCGAAGCGATCATTGAAATCGGCTTCATGGGCTTTCGCTTCATTCGGGCCGATCCACCACGAGAGATAGAACACAAAAATGTCGACACGGTTCCTGAAGGTTTCGTATATGGAGACCAGGTGATTGAGATTCTCTTTGGAGATGACGGTCAGGGATGCGATGATAGGCAGGGTTTTGCGTTGTTGGGTACGGATGGCATTGAGCACCCCAAGGCCTTCTTCAATATCTTCAAAATTGCGCTTTGCACCCGCCATGGAAGGTCTGAGACGGTTGTGGAGTTCCGCGCAGTGGCCGTCGATGGAGACCTGGCAGAGAAAGAGCGGTGCATTTACCAGACGCTCAGTCGCAGCGGCCAATCCGGTTCCGTTGGTTGCGATGGAAGTGGGTAGTCGGAAGGATGCCGATTCTTCAATGAGGTCCAGTATACCTTTGTAAAGCATGGGTTCTCCACCCCAGAAGTAGATGAGCGGGCGATGTTTGCGGAAGACCAGATCCGACAACACTTCAAGATAGCGATTTACCGAAACTTCTTCATTTTTCAATTCGGACAGGTTCTTGTGGTGCAGAAACCCGTTTTCTCCCCATTGCCCGCAGGTGCGGCACCGCAGGTTGCAGCGGTCCGTGATACGAAAGCTTGCCTGGCGAATTTTATAGGCCTTTCCGTTTTCCGCTCTGGGATAGAGGAAATCAAAAAGCCATTTTTCTCCCTGCAGTCTGACCAGCTGGGTCCATATCCAACGGTGCCGCAACATTGGCAACAGGTTTTTAATAACCACTCCGGGGTTTATGCTGCTCTTTCGCTGGAGCATTCTTTTGGTTTTCCTTCAATAATGCGTCAAGATACCCTTTTCCCTGGTTTGCGGGAAAGGTCGATTATGGAAAAATAGTGGTTGATGAGCTCTTCAATTTGAGATAATCGAATATAGCACAGGTACTGGTCGCTTGACAAACCGCGATGCTGAACAACGCTATTCTTTTAAGAGGGTATCCTAAGGAGCATTATTTTTGAGGAAACATTGTGGATAGCTGGTTTAATTACTTGAAAAAGGGCCTTTCCCGAGAGCGCCTCAAGGACAGGCTTGGCAGTGGAAAGGAGGGGTCAAGTGTTCGAGTGAACCTGAAAAACCTCTACCCTTTTATGATCCGCCGACGGAAAAGTCTGGTGCAGGCCGGGGCCGTATTCCTTGCGGCCTCTCTGCTGGCTTTCCCATCTCCCCTGATTATCCGCTACCTGATCGATCATGTTATTATGGATCACCGAATGGCGCTGCTCTTCTGGGTGATTCTTGCGCTGGTGTTCATTTCGGCGGGAAATCGTATTTTGGGGGTGGCCAGGCGTTTTTTATTCACACGGGTTGAACAGCGAATTCTTCTCGATATCCGGAAGGATCTGTTTGACCGCGTTCTGCGCTTCCCCAAATCATTTTTCGATGACAAGGAGACGGGCTATCTGATGAGCCGTCTGTCGGACGATGTGGAAGGCCTGAGATGGTTTTTCAGTGCCACTCTGGCCCAGATGGCGGATAACCTTTTGCGATTTGTCGGCGGCATTGCACTTCTCCTCTATGTTGAATGGAAACTGGCATTGGCTGTGGTTACTGTACTTCCTGGGATTTTCCTTCTTGTGCGTCATTTCTCCACCAAACTCCGAATTTTGGGATCCCTGGACATGGAACAACAGGCCAACGTGTCAGGCAGTTTACAGGAAGCGCTTTCAAACATTCCCCTGATCAAAGCGTTTTCATCGGAGGACCGGACCACAAAAACGATCGGTTCTGAAATGAAGAAGGCCTTCAATATTTCCCTGGAGCAAACATCGGTCAGCTCTCTGGCCAATTTGATGATTAGCAGTATGCCCGACATGGTCCGTCTGCTGGTATTGGCAGCAGGGGCTTACTGGGTGATCAAGGGCCAGTGGACTCTGGGTTCGCTCTATGCATTTCAGGCGTATCTGGCATATGTTTACGGCCCCGCCCAGTTCCTGGCCGCATCGAACCTTCAACTGCAGCAGTCGATCGTCGCACTTGAACGTGTCGCGTCGCTCTTTGACATCGTGCCGGAAGAAAACATGGGGCAGGGAAAACGGATAAACCACCTGGAAGGCGAGGTGCAGTTCAAGAACGTCTCCTTTTCTTACAACCGCCGTGAGCCCGTGCTTCAAGACATCTCCTTTCATGTGGCTTCAGGGGAACATGTGGGAATTGTCGGGCCCAGTGGCGTCGGCAAAACCACATTGATCAGCCTGATCCTCTGTTTTTACAGGCCTTCCGGAGGAGAGATCCGTTTTGACCAGTGTTCGGCCTCGGAATATGAGGTGAGATCTCTTCGCAGAAGGATCGGGTATGTTTCTCAGAATACCCTTCTTCTTTCCGGAACGATCATGGATAACCTTTGCTACGGAAACGAGGATGCCACCATAGAACAGGTGGCAATGGCGGCACAAGTAGCCGGTATTCAATCATTTATCGAAAGCCTCCCTGAGGGATATGAAACTTCGATCGGTGAAAGGGGTGTCAACCTTTCCGAAGGGCAGAAACAGCGGCTGAGTATCGCGCGGGCATTGGTCAAGGAACCGGACATACTGGTGCTGGACGAACCCACATCATCCCTGGACAGTTTGACGGAAATGTCTGTATTCGAGATGCTTCCCGAGATGGTGAGAGGACAAACCATGTTTGTGGTGGCCCACCGCTTATCCACCATTAAGAATCTTGATCGGATCCTCCTGCTGGATGGAAATCGGTTGGTTGCTTTCGGAGACCATGGGTCTTTATTGAAAATCAGTGATTATTACCGTTCCATGGTATTTCATCAGGAAGGTGGCGTTCTGATGGATCCGATGGATGGGTCGGCTGCCCCGGGAGCAGGGAGATGAGCAACAAGATAACAAATGTGCAGGGAATCAGCGGCTACGGATTTGATAATGTAGAATCGGATTCCGACCCCCTATTGCCATACTTCATCGGAGTCCTGACAAACAATCCTGTCCAGCCGCCTCTGTGTTCCTTCGATCAGTGGCTTTCATTCCTTTTTTCATTGGGAGAATACTCCGTCCCCCTGCTTTATTGGAAGATCAAATCACTGCCATCCGGTTTCCGTCTCCCCGGCCAGGTCGTTGATTGGATGCGGATTCAGTTTTTGAGGAGTAAGGTACGTTCCCTTTGTGTTCATCGCCAGCTTTCCGAAATGGCCCCTTTGTTCCATTTAAAAGGCATAAAGGCGCTTGTGCTCAAGGGCGCGGCCTTCGGACGGACCATCTACCCGGATCCGGCTTTGCGGTGTTCTAATGATATCGATATTCTGGTGCATCCTAAAAATTTTTTTAGGGCCTGCAATCTCCTGGAGAAGTCCGGGTACTACTCATCGGACAAAATATTCGATCCCGTTAAAAAAACCCATATTGAACAGTCTTTTTCATATTCCGACCGCAACAAAAAGTACCTTCCCGTGGATCTGCACAGGGATCTTCACTCCTGTCTTCGATTCAACAGTGAAGCGGAGATCGATACTCTCTTCGATCGCGCAGTTATTGTGGAGGGTTCGGGGTTTTCATTTAACGCCTTGCATCCCGTGGATTCCCTGATTTACACGAGCCTGCATCTGACGCTGCACCATCCCCACATGTTCCGGCTGATCTGGATCTATGATATTGCCTTGCTTGCCCGGGCACTTGAGCCATCCCGCCACTGGTCCCTGCTGCAGGAACGCAGTGCGGACATGCATGCCCGGATGGCGGTGGAGCGCTGTCTGGAACTGGCCCGGGTGTGGACCGGATTGCAGCTCCCGTCGGGTTATGACAATCTTTCCACGTGGCCGAAGGCCGATGTTCTTGAGCAGAATATGGCCGATCATACCCCAGGATGGAGAAAAAGCACAGTGAGCACTTTCAAGTTTTACTGGCCGGCCCATTCAAGTCTCAGCGAAAAGGTTTGGCATCTTATTCAAATTCTGTTTCCATCTCCCCGCTACATGAGGGCCACCCATCCCCCCCCACGAGACTGGCTTTTGCCCGTGTCCTACGTAAAACGCTGGTTGAAATGGATCCGTCGTCTCAAATCTTAGGGCGCGGCGCGATTGTTCGGCGTTTGAGGACGGTAGCATAGAGTCGGGCATAGGATCGAGCGATTTCTGTGTCTCTAAAAGTCCGCCCTTCTTTTTCTCTCCATTTGAGGATCGATTCGCTCCCCCATTTATTTTTTGTTATCACCCAATCCATTCCTTCCGCCAGATCAGGAATGTCAAAAGCCCGGGCCAGATAACCGTTGTGCTTATGGTCGATCATGTCGGGAAGGCCTCCCACCTCAAAACCCACACAGGGAACGCCGCATGAGAGGGCTTCAAGAACCGTCTGGCAAAACGATTCCTGGGCTGAGGGGGCCACAAAGACGTCGGCCGCGGCGTAAAGAGATGCCAGTCGGGCATCGTCTTTAATTTTTCCCATATATTTGGTTTTCAATCCCATATCCGGCGGGCGCGAAGGTTTTTGAGTGCCGAAAACCACCAACTCCGCCTCTTTCGCCCACTTGTAGGCGGAAACGGTTTTTATGGCCCCTTGAAGAAGCTCGAAGCCTTTTCTGGGATCGGTGGTGGGTTTTATGCCGCCTGTCAGGATGATTTTTCTGTCCGGTGAAAATCCCCATTCCCCACGGGAAAGACGTCGATCCGTCGGCTTAAAGACGTCAATATCCAGTCCAAAAGGGATTTGTTCCACGGGGTGCTCCCGGAACAGGGAGCTGGCTTCAGCGCATTGTTTCATCCATTTGCTGGGGGCCACAAGGGTCAGATCAAGGTCTTTCCAATGTTTATTTTTCTGCCGCCATATCCAACGGGACAGATCCTTTTCCCGATGGCTCGACAATTGGGGACACAAACCACATGATCGACGGTAACGGTCGCAGTCGTGGGAAAAATGGCATCCACCGGTGAAGGGCCACATATCCGTAAGGGTCCATACAATGGGCACATGGAATCGGGAAAGAGCCCGAATGGGCACAAACCCGCGGCCAACCCAGTTCAGGTGGATCAGATCGGGGTTTTCTTGCGCTATCCTTCGGGACAGATGATTCCATTTCCAGCCAATGCTCCAGGTGCGCCACTGCCGCCTGGGGTAAAAGAGCAGCGGCAGGAGGTCGGTCAAAAAGTGCCGGCCCAGGAGCTTCTGCTTGAAACCGGAGTGTATGCTCATGACCGACACGTCATGGCTCCGCTTGTCCAAGACCATCAGCCTGGAATTGACGCCAATCTGCTGCAATCCCTTATGGATGCGGTAGACGGCCCGGGCCGCGCCGCCTGTGATATCATATGTGTTCAGCAGAAGGATGTTCATTTTTTCCGTCAGTCTCCAGAACAGGGTGTCTTGGGGGAATTCGGAACGATCGAGTCGCCAGACGTCGAACCATACGTCCGGCCCTCGCAACAAATGTTCCGCCGAAAGGATAGATGCCGTGAACTTTTCTTCTTATATGTCTATCCGCCTTTGTATCGCGAATAAGATACGGGGGATGAGAGAGGGGATAGGTCATGGCTCGGGTGGAATGATGGGCGCGGCGGCATGTGGGCTCCTTGGTGTGGGTGGCGGTATTGTCAAAGCCGATATTCGATACCAGATTAACGTTGGGATGTATGGCTAAGAGGCCGTTTAGCCAGCATGAAAAAGTCCACTGGTAGTCCCATGTGTCGATGGTTCCATGATACAGCTTCTGAAAAATGTTCTCCCAATATGCAGCGCTCCACCGGTCGTCGAGCAGGTCCAGAAGCCACCCGCCATTGCGAATGACGGGCCACTGTTTCATCTGCCCGTCATAGTGCTTCCAGGCGCGGGCCCAGGAGGCCCAGCCCCATGTGAGGGGATACATGCTTAAGCGGTAACTGTACTGTTTTCGCCGGAAGGAGCGGTTAAAATTGTTTCCGCTGATCATGGCGATCCGCTCTTCATGGCGATATTTTTCCAGCAACTCATGGCAAAAGCTGAAAAAGGTGGGATGAGGGAGACAATCGTCTTCAAGGATGATGGCCCGATCCACCGTTTGAAACACCCAGTCCAGACCCGTGGAGATGCGACGTCCGCAACCGAGGTTGACCTTTGAGTACGTTTTTCTGAAGTCACATTCCCAGTCCACCTGCTCGATTGTTGCCCTGGTGGAGGCGCACTTCTCCACATCTTCAGGCCGGTTCATCCTGGGTCCGTCAGCCACCACCAGCAGTTTATTGGGTTTGGCCTTCCTGATTTCCGCGAACACTTTTTCGGTTGTGTGCGGACGGTTGTATATGAACAGGGCTACAGGTGTATCAAGGGTATCTATTGACATGGGAGAAATCTCCTCAAGGGATCGGCTTTTTGAAAATGTATTGGCCGATTTTAAGAAGCGGTTTGGCGATGAACGTCCAGGGTTTTGCCTTCAAGCAGTTGATCTTCCATGCCATTTTGTCCATCCGGTTGGCCTTTATGCGATTTCTCAATGAGGCGTTGCTCAGCCCCCCGGTCCTCATGATGACCAGGATTTCGGGGATATACGCCGTGGTTATATTTTGACGCATAAAAAACCTGAGGATCAGTTCATAATCGGCTGACGAGCCAAGATTCGGGTTGAAACCGCCATATGCCTCATAGATGGATCGACGCACAAAAAAAGTGGGGTGAGGCGGCATCCACCCCCTGAAAAACAGTTCTTTCCGGCAGGGTCTTGCTTTCCAATACCGGACCACCTTGGTTGAATTCCCGGTGGCCACATAAGCCAGATCTCCGTAGCACGAATCAATGGAACGGTTCTCAAATACCTTGGCTACCCGGGACAGAACGTTGGTATGCGCATAGAAATCGTCCGCATTTAAGACGCCGACGATCTCACCAGTCGCTGAGGCCAGGCCTTTGTTAATGGCATCGTAAAGGCCTGACTCAGGGTCATAAATAATCCTGACGCCATGGGGAAGATTGTTTTTGAGAATCATCGCCGTATGATGGGTGGAAGACCCCTCCACAATGATATGTTCCGCCGGATAATGCTGTTGTTGCACGCTTTCAATGCATCTGGCGATCGTGGCTGATGCATTTTTAGCCGCGGTGATAATGGAAATGCTTGATGTGTTCCGGGACATATATCTCCCTAATATTCGGGGTCAATAGCGCTGTCGGTCATGGTCAAGAAGAGGGCATCAAACGAGAAGCGGGAGCGTATTGGGTTTCCGTAAAAGCCATGAAAAAATGCTATCAGAAAAGAAGGCGCCCATCAAGTGCAAAGGTTTATCTTATCCAGTGCTTTATGGTCCATGGGGGGCCGTTTTTGTGAGGCGCCTGAAAGCCTCCATTTTTCATATGGGGTGCCTATATATACCGATTAGGTTGGCCCTCTTTGTCAGAGCCGAAGGGAGGGGCGGGAAGGCATTTTTCGCTAAGGAACCAGGAATAGGGCCTGCGCAACAGCCAGTGCCCCTGTTCGTCTGCTTGTCCGGCTACAACCTTTGAGCCGATGAGCAGCTGGAATTCGGTTCTTTCCTGACGCTGAAAAGAAATTATCCTGAATATTTTTCGGATCGGGAGTTTTAACCTAAATCGGCCATTTCCCGTCAGTGCCCGGTACATCGTTCGCAAGGGGCGGTAAATCATGCGGATGACATGCCGCATGAATCTTATCTCTGCAGCCCGGATACGCCCTCTCAAACCTCCGTGGATTGTGACCCACCGGCCGTTTCTTCGGGCGGATACCACCTGTCCCTGTACTTCTTCAGGGGTCAGTACCCATGGGTCTCTCCGGTCGTTGTTGTCCCCGCGGGTCATGATGCCTTCGGCATTTGATTTTGTGACCCGGTGGGTCAACCGTTGGCCGTCCATTGGAGACCGGAACACGATTACATCTCCCGATCGGACCGTTCTTGCGCCATAGTCAATCAGGTTAAGCCTGTCCAGCGGCTTCAGGGTGGGGTGCATGCTGGGGCCCACATAGAAATCGCAGGGTCTGCTTTGACAAGGCATTTTAGGCCGTCCTTTCATGGCGTTTGTCCGCCTGCCTTGCCCTCGCCAGGACTCGGATGTAAGCGGAGAACTTCCTCCATCTTTTCCCAGAAACGTCCGGTCAAGCTCACACGAAGGAGAAACGACGGCACGGACAGCGCCAGTTCGCAGGCGTTTTCGAAGAGCTTTCGCCGGAGACCGGCCATGGTTTCAGCCGGCCACTTTACAAAGGGCGGCAGAATCTCGGGCCAGGCCAGAGCGTTGATCAAAACCGCCGCTCTTGCGCGGTCCAAAGGGACAACCTCATCGGTTCGGGCCTGCTGGAGAAAAAAGACGGCACTGAGAGGGATGGTCATTTCTACGTTCCATGTCTTCTTTCTTTCGCCCCTGTTCACATAATCACTCCAGGTTGGAAAGGGGTGGACCACATAACATTTCCTTTGATCTCGGACTACCAAGGCCTCATCATCCGAAAGGGCGCGCCAGGGTGAAGGGATGCGCTTGCAGCAGGTGGATTTTCCCGCTTGTGATGGGCCCGACAGAATGTAGGCAGTACCGTTTTTCGTCGCCAAGCCGGCATGAAAGGGTATGCCGCCTTGATCCATGGCGTGGTGGTAGATCCAGTACAGAAACTCCCGCATCTGTACAAATCTCTGCTTAGGCGTCTCTTCGGGAGCAATCTCACAAATGAGGTCTGATACGTCGGGATGATTCCAGAACCTCACAAGGTGCATCTGGTGCGGGCGCCATCCGCTCCGGGGGAAATCTCTCGTTGCGCAGGGTTGCGGCGTCAAAAAAACCGGCGGGGAGACATCCTTTTCAACGGCGCCACACACAAATAAAACCTTTGGACTGGAAACGGGACGGTTCTTTCCCAATTGCATAACCGCCCCCATTTGTTCAAGCCAGGATTCCATTCCGGATCCGGCTATCAGCCGCCATTCATGCCCGTCGCCCAGACGCAAAGCGTATCCCTGTTTGCTACAGACGTTCCGTGATGCATTATCCATAAAAATCCACGGGTAATTCTGATTTTGGTGTTTCAGCACTCTCCCGTGGGAAGGCTGATGGATAAAGCGACTGACGTCGTTCTACCTAAACATAGTGACCCGTGCTGCAACTGGCTTGGCTGCCGCTATTGCAGCCGGAGCTTGCTGCCGAGGGTCCGGTCGCGCAATAACCCGAAACAGAGGTCCCGGGTTGACAGTCCGTGGGCCCTCCTGCGATTCTCTCATCACTGTCGAGATCCATCAACTCGGGTTTGTTGTACTCGATCCGGTCTTTATGTTCTTTTTTCATGGGTCTGCTCCTTTTGTCCAATTTAAGTTTTTAATGTGAGTATTGGGTACACGGCATGGAACGGCTCTCTCCCGGTTGTATGACCCCAGCCATCCGTTCAAGGCGGGATTTCATTCCATATCCGGCCATCTGCCGCCATTGATGCCCGTCACCCGGGCGCAAAGCGTAATCCTGCCCGCAATGGGCGTTCTGTGATACATTATCCATGAAAATCCACAGGAGATCCTGAATTCGACGTTTCAGCGCTCCCGTGGGAAGCTGATGATATAGCGGCCAGTATCTTATGACCCGACAACACTGCCCGTACTGCAATTAGCATCGGCCCCGCCATTACAGCCGGAGCCTCCTGCAGCGAACCCTGTGGAACAGGCAGTCAGGGCAGATTCTCCATCACGACACATTAACGCCACCCCCGCGATTCCCTCACCCCCGTCAAGGTCCACCAATTCGGGTTTGACGTACTCGATTCGATCCTCATGTTCATTTTTCATACGTTTGCGCCTTTTGCCCTATTTAGATTCTTTTTATAGACTTTCCTTCCCCAAAATTCTTCCTCGTGCAAGGAGGGCGGGAAAAATAACATGGACGGATTTGCACTGCGTACCCTAAATATATGGCCCTGGAACATGCAATTGTATTCAAAATAATAATTCCAATCCCCTAAGCATCGGGGCTGGGGCCGGGACGCAACCTCGATTCAGGGAACAATCTCTTTTTCCGCGCTTCATCACAAAACCAGTAGGGCGCCCAGAAATTCCCAGTCCGATAGTAGTTCTGCGCAATGCAGCTTCCGATGCACATTTTTTTCATGAGGCAGTTGCGGCATACCCCTTCGAGCCTGTCCGGCAGCCCTTTACGGATTTCTTGAAGGGTGGGGTGATGGTTCCAGATATCATCCAGCCGGTCTTCAGCGGCATGGCCGAAGACCAGTTCGGGAATGCTTTCTCCAATTCCACATAGGGCGTAGGACCCGTCCCCCAGGACGCCTATGATGGATTTGATCCCGCAGGTGCCACACCCGCCGCCGTTTTTGCCGAAAATCCTCCCTAAGGGGCGGAAGGCCGATGGAGAATCGTATAGAAGTCGAAGAGATGTTCTGGGTACGAGCTCAGCCTCCATCCAGCGACCCAGTTCGATGAGATTTTTGATCTCCAGGGCCTCGCCGTTCTGATGAAGATCTTCCCCCCTGGCTGTGGGTTGCAGCAGATTGAATTTCACCGATTCGGCGCCGATGGATTCCGCAAGTTCCACCAGTGGTTCTATCTGTTCCCTGTTATGGCGCATCAGGGTCATTATGATCTGAGGTTTGAGTCCCACGGCCGCCAGATTGCGGATGCCGTCAAGGGCCGCATCGAATGAGCCCCTGACCCCTCTGACCCATTCGTGAGTCTGAGCATCCGATCCGTCCAGACTTACCGAGACGAAAGGGTTTTCGCATTTCAATATTTCGCGGACAATCTCGGGTGAAAGCAACACGCCGTTGGTTTCCATGGTCATTTGAAGGTTGTGTTGCCTGATAATTTCAATAATATGTGAAATGTCTGGATGGAGAAACGGTTCTCCTCCCGTCAGCTTCACACGGGTGAGCCCCAGGGGTATGGCCTGTTCCAAAATGGAGTTAAATAGCTCAGGAGAAAGGGCAGTCTGAGACGGAAAGGCGTCTTCCGAGACGTGCTTGGGTGCAATCCAGCAATGCCTGCACCTGAGATTGCATTCGGAAGTGAGGTAGAAGTAGATCTGTTTCAACCGGTATGCATTCTTTTCGGGTTCTTTTAAAGTGGTATTTTCAGCAGTCATTCCGCATATCCTGAGAAAAACACGCTACATAAGCTCATCCCGCAATTTGACGATGGTCGGGAAGCCTTCCACCTTCATCCAGGAACCGCTTAAGGCATGCATCCGGGCTGGGATGGTTTACTTTCCCCGTCATGGTGTAAGCCAGGGCCGGGCAGTTGCCGGTGCAATAGTTGATGAACTCGCATCCCCGGCAGAACTCGAAGGCGCTTAACGGTATCCGGCTGCGTTCCCTGAGTTTCCTCAATTCCGGGTGCTCCCGCCATACTTCCGCGAGACCATCCTCATTGATATGTCCCAAGGCCATGTGGCTCAGTTGGGAGCAGGGAACCATGGTTCCGTCGGCGAGGACGCTCATCTTGTTAAAGATCCCACCGCAAGCGGTGAGATAACCCCTGCCCGGAAGCCTGTCCTTACCTTGGGTCCGGGCATCCACCATCCCGGCCCACATTCCGGCTTCGGCCAGTGGTCCGGCTGTTGCGCCGATTCTGCCGCCGTATTTGCGATTCAGATCCAGGAGGGTTTCCATCGCCTGGGTACGCTCCTCCACAGTCAGGCCCACCTGGTCCATGTTCTGTCTACAGAGCCCGAAAAAGGAGGCGGCGTTCGTGGAAAATCCGGCAAGACCCATCTCATTGATCAGGAGGTCGGCAATTCCGTCCAAATCATCCACATTGAATTTGTGGAGGGTCGCACGGACGCTTACGGATAGCCCCTGTTCACGAAGATGTTGAATGCCCGTCAGGGCCTTTTCGAAGGTGCCGTCTCCACGACAGGCATCATGGGAAGCGGCATTCGATCCGTCAATGGAGACTTGTATGCTGTTGCATCGCCGGGTGGAGGCCAGAAACACTGCCATTTCATGGGTGATAAGCGTTCCGTTGCTGAGAATTTCAAACCGCATGCGGTTTCTTGCGATCGCTTCGATGATTTCGGAAAGGTCTTTACGGATAAAAGGCTCACCTCCCTGGAGGGTCAGCTGCATGACGCCGAGATGTCCCAGTTCATCAAAAAAAGTGGCCCACTCATCCTTGTCGAGCTCGGTTTCCACGTCTCCGTCACTGGAAAAGTGGCTGCAGTAAAGGCATCTGAGATTGCACCGGTTGGTAATGGCGATCTCGATGGATCGTGGGGACTTCATGACTCGCATCGGGGATTCATCCGTTATCGATTTCATGACCTGCCAGTCCACGATCCAACAACGATTGAACAAATTCCGTGATATGAGATTCGGCGTCATCCGGAATGTTTTGGCATTCCTTGTTTATCTCATTCAAGATGTCGGAGATGGTGTGGCGGCCATCCAGGGTTTTCCAGATCAACGCGCTGACCGGGTTCATACCAAAAGCCGCGCCCGTTTCCGGATCGAAAAGCACGGCCCAGTCATCGAACTCCTCACGGAAGACCACCGTGGGATTGGCCACAGGTCTGATACTGTCTGTTACCATTCTTGTTTACCTCCTTGACTCATGACGCAACAACCGGATTCGAGGTTCCAGAAAAAATGCGGATGAAAAAACATAAAATGCTAGTATACATCATGTCAGTGTGATCTGAAAGAAAAAAAACTAGGATTGGCTTCTTTTGAAACGTCGCTATTCCGTGAAAGAATGACATGCCGATTTTTTTGAGATACAGGGAATTATGGCTTCCTGTGCCGGATGTCTTCATTGCCTTATTACGGGGCTGGAAAAAAAGATGACTTAGCCTAACTTATCAGCTACCTTTACCTCGGTTGCAGGTTTTAAGAAAGAAATGGAGATGGTTTTTGAAGCTGTTGAAGAACTCAAACACATCCGGATTGTTCGTTGGCAGGTGTAGAGAGGATAACTTCGGGGCTGTGGAAAGAACAAGGGGCCGGGTTTTTGAAATAGTGGTTTGGCTGCTTTTTGGTACCACATGTTTGCAATTGGCCTTTCAAAAACCTTATGTCGTCATAATCCCCGGTCAACGCGCCAACCTCTTTTCAGCGATCCTTTGCGCCATAATGCTCATCCTGGCCCGTGCATATGCCGGACGGAAGGGTCGTTCCGCAAATTTCCGGGAATCTTTGATCTGTCTGATTCTGTGCTTTTTGGTCCTGATGAGCGCATTGTTCAGCGCTGATGTTCAAACTTCGGCGGTCCGGGGTTTTGTGCTCGTGGCATCAGCGTTGGGCGGTTATTTTTGTGCCAGATTCATTCTGAACACAACGGATGGTCAACGGTTTTTCCTCTGGCTGTGTGTTGCCATCCTGGCGGGAGTTGTCTCCTTTGGCCTGTTTAATTACGCGCTTTGGGGAGATATCGGTCAGAAAACTCCCTGGAATATGAACCGTCATGCCATTACCAATCTGATTCTCATCCTATCCTTTTCTCCTCTGACCCTTGTTTTGACCCGTTCCGGATATTCACGGGTTTTTGGCATTCTTTTGTTGGCTGCCGGATATCTGGTCTTTTTCCTAAGTGGGGAACGTTCCGCAGTCCTGATTCCCATTGGGCTGGTTTTTTTGACATGTCTATTAAAAGGCGTGAGGCTCCGGTACGCCGTTCCGATGGTGGCGCTCATGGTGATTTGCATGATAAGCCTCTACCAGAGGATCCCCGATTATCAGATGAGAAAAGACTTTGTCAGGACCTATTACAGGATAGAAGCCTATCCTTTTTCCTGGCATATTGCCAAGAAACACCCATTTTTCGGCAAAGGCCTCCTGGCCCCCCGAGAGAAATTCTTGGAAGATTACGAGATTCAATATCCTCACATCAACAAGGAGCAATTCACGCGTGCTATCGGATGGGCCGGATCTCCCGAAAACCTGATCCTGATGTTGATGAGTGAATTGGGTTTTCCTTTTCTCTTTTTATACGTCGGCTCTGTTCTGTACCTTATTGGCCGACTGTTCATCAGGGTGAAAACGGGGGGGCATGAAGATTATTTTCCGGCTTTGGCCGTATTTCTTTCGATTGTGGCGGCTCTGGTTCACTATATGGTTTTTGACGGCCTGCTGTACCCGCAGTTATGTTGGTTTTTTCACCTTTTATTGGGATTAATTCCCAGAAATCCTCAAGTTTGAGATAACATGTTATGGTTTCAACACATATACCGCCCCATCGGCCCCCAGCCATCGCTTTATGGGATAGCTCCCTATGACGCCGTAGCCGGGTAAAATATTCAGGCTCACCAGATAATCTTCATCCTCAACCCACCACCAGCTCAAACCGGGTTTTTTCTCCTTTACCCGAAAGCGGCAATGATAGCCATTGAACTCAAAACCGCCGTCCACTTTGCAGGGATCCACCTTTAGCTCCGAAAGCATAAACTGGTGCGCCTTATGGGCGGCGCGCCGGGCCGCAACAAAATCATGGGTTCCGGTGATCGAAAAAATTCCTAAAGACAACAAAACCATCCATGAAGCCGCCCTCTGAAGCAAAGGCGTTTTGGCCTTAATGCCCATGGCGTTGCGTGGAGTGGCCAGCCACCCGAGGAGCAGAATCACCAGCGGTAACAGATAACGATCATGAAACCCGGTTATGAGGATGGTGAAACCATAGAAGAGCGCGGCAAAATAAAGGAAGACGGCCAGGCATCCCGGCGTTTCGTTTCGGCGGCCGTTCAGAAGCGTGAGAGGGAAGCGGATACTCTCAAACATGATCAACAGTGCTCCGGGCAGGGAGACAAAAATCAGGAGAAAATAAAGCGGCGTGGGGATTTGCGTCAGGGCGGGTAGGCCCAGGATGTAGGTATCTTTGAACAACAGGGGGCCGACGCCGAAATCGATGATGACGTTTCGGTGAAAAACAACGGGCGGTTCAATAAGATGACAGATCATTCCCGTTTCCAATAAAGCAATCAGAACAATATAGACGTACAGACTTTTTCGGATGGCCGGATACTGTAAATAAGATCCTACCTCAAGGATCCAAAAAGGAGAGAGAAAGATAGAGACATAGAACAAAAGGATGAGAAAACGGGTGCATATGGACGACCCATATTGGAGCAACCCCTTGTTTGCCAGCTGATCCCATATGCCGGTGATAATTTCGTGTCGGACAACCGGCGTGCTGCCTGATCCCTGAAGGATCATTTCCCAAACAAGCCAAGGGAGAATCGTCACAGTGACAACCCATAGGGTTGTTTGAATCCGTCCCATGTGAAATTGACAACGGCAGATAAAGGTTGCTGCCAGCAACCCTAAGGGGAGCGCCAGGCCGATCTGCCGTGTAAGTATGGCTGCAAGGCACAGGATGAGGCCTGCCAAAAACATCCATTTAGAGCCTCTGTTCTCGGCGGTGGAAATAGCCACCAGGGCTAGAATTAAAAGTGAAGCGAATGTTACATCGGTCATATAGGTGAAGCTGAGGCTCAGATAGAGTGGGTTCAAGGTTAGGATCAAGGCGCCCAGAAGGCTTTCTCTGCGGGAAAGGCCTACAAGTTTCAAGAAAATGAGAAATCCGCAAGTCCCAACGACCGCCAAAAAAAGGACTGAAACCCGGAGAACGGTTACGGAGTTTCCGAATATTGCCGTGAAAAAGCCTCCCCACAGAAGATGAAAGATCAAGGAGGGCCCTCCCTGGCCCCAACCGGTGGCAATCAGGCGACCCTCCTGAAAGAGCGCCTGGTAGCTTTGGACAAAAGACCAATCGTCGTTGCTCATGAATTCACCAACCGGGTTAACCAACCATATGATCACCATCCAACAACTAATCAAAAACACCAGGGGCATCGATACCCCATTCCAAAATCCGGATGGCGGGACTTTCCAATTTCGGGATTGGGACCCTATTTTTGTTGAATGCGATACGCTCATTTTTTGAGGATTATTTTCCTTGAATGAGTCAATGCTTTTGAAATAGAAAGCAGAGAAACCTTTATGCATTAATTGTTAAATCAGAAATCGGGTTTTGTCACCTTTTTAATGTTTTGAGCCCAACACCGGGCAGATCATTACAGGCATGACGATCTTACTCCTAAATCCTCCGGGCGCTCGCCGCTACATCAGGGACAATTACTGCAGCAAGACGGCTCAGGCTGCTTACAGTTATGCACCGGTGGACCTTTTACTGGCCAGCGGACGATTCAGCGACGTCCTTCTCATCGACGCTATCGTTGAAGGTCTCTCGCCGGAACGATGTCTCGATCGTATAGCGCTTCTTCGACCCCAAGGCATTATCAGCCTGGTCAGTTCGGTATCGTGGCTGGAGGACAGATCCTTTTTGGAGAGTGTCAAACGCCGTTTGCCCGAGACCTCCATTCTCGCCACAGGTGATGTTCTTCTGGAGGGAGGCATGGAGATCATGGTGGAAAATTTCTGGTTGGACGGCATGATATTGGATTTTACCAACCGGGATGCGCTGAATTATTTTAACGGCAATTTCGAAAAGATCGTCCTGATGATTTACCGGGCGAAAAGTGGAGAGTTGATTTCCAAATCGGGGCCACGACCTGATGGCCTTATCCATGACCTCGAACGGCCACGTCAAGAAATGTTCTTGAATCTTCCCTATCTTTATCCGTTTGTTCGGAACCGGCGTTTTGCGACCGTCCAGACGGATTACGGGTGCAGATACCAATGCCGCTTTTGCTCCCTTGGCTTTTTGGGATATCAGTGGCGGCCGGTTCAGGAGGTTATTGGAGAACTCTCCTTTCTCAGAAAACTGGGAATCAAAGACATCTACTTTAATGACCAGACGTTCGGTGGGGATCCCCACCGGTTAAGAGCTTTGTGCCGGTCCATCAAAGAAGCTCAATTGGATCTCAGTTGGTGTTGTTGGTGCCGTGTCGACCTCGCCGCCGATCATTTGGAAACAATGAAGGACGCTGGCTGTCATACCTTGATGTTGGGTGTAGAGACGGCAAACGAAGAGACCCTTGCCCGAATGGGCAAAAGACTGGAGCGAAAGACGGTTAAAGATGTGTTTGCACAATGTCGGGGATTGGGCCTTCGAACCTTGGCTACCTTTATCCTGGGGCTGCCCGGCGAGAACTATGACGACATTACCCGTACAATCGAATGGGCACTGGAACTCAATCCGGATTTCGTATCCTTCAACGTCCTGATTCCACGGAAAGGGAGCGCTCTGAGGCGGGAACTCGCTGGAAGAGGCCTCTTGCCCGCAGCAGAGCCGCCTCTGGACCAGAGCGGCGGGATTTGTGCTTTTACATGGGGGAACATGGAACTGAGTGAACTCCGGGATCTGCGCGCCCAAGCGTTCAGGCGCTTTTATCTTCGCCCGGCCCATTGGTTTCGCCTCCTGAAAATGGTGCGGACCTTTTACGATTTCAAAGTGCTTTTGCATATGGCTTCGACAATGGCATGGCATTTGGCGACAAAGACCTGAGACGGTAATGGGGAAACTGAAAGTTCTGTGACCTTCGGACACTGAAGAGAGTCTTGAGTGGTAGCCTGGATTTGTGTTATACAGGCTGGCACAAATTTTGGTTTGGCTGTGTTTTGCGTGCTCTAATTCACAATAGGCAGGAGATAACCGGTTTTCACGAAATGTTTGATGGCACAAAGCTTGAAAATGGACGGTTATTGTTATGAGGCCACACTTGATCCGTTTTTTGATACGCCTCGGAGAATTGCTTCATCTCAGCTTTCGCCAGGTCCGTCGACAACGCCGCCGTTATTGGGGCATAACCGTGGCCTTGGCGTTGGGTACGGCAGGTCTTGTTGTTATCGTTACCATGGGCAGCGATTTTAAAGAAAGTCTGAATCGGGACCTGAACCTGATAGGCGGCGTCACCATTATCAAGGCGTATTATGACAATGATTCCGGATCTCGGCCAAAATGGTTTCACTATCGTACCCGCAAGGCTGTTGAGCATATCCAGGGAGTGGAAAAGACGAGCCTGGTTTCGGTCCGGTACAATGTCCCTTCCGTAAAGAAAGATCACACCTATCATTTCAACCTGGTTGCGGTAGACGAATTTTTTTGGGAAGTGAATGGCTTTTCACCTGCTGCCGGCGAGTTCTTCAGTGTACGGTCGGTCGCCATGAGAGAGCGGGTCTGTATTCTCGGGGCGGCGCTTGAGGAGCGGATTTTTTCCCGAGGAAAGGGAATCGGCCAATATCTGATCATCGACAGGGACTATTACCGTGTTGTGGGTGTGCTCGGAGGGCTGGGGGCCGGTGGTCTCACCCGTTTTGCCTTTATTCCTCTGACAACCGCCATGAATCGGGTATCCGGTCTGCCCCCCCCCGGCCGCATGTATGTGCGGTGCCGGACCTGGGATGATGTGGAGCCGGTTGCCGCTCGCATAAGATCTGTGGTGGCGCAATATCAGGATCCTGAGGGCCTCACGATAGAGGTGGCTTCGGAACAGCTTAAACGCGTCAAAATGGCCGCATGGTGGGTCGAACTGTTTGTGATGGTCTCCATTGCGGCAACACTGATTCTGGGGGGATGTGGCATATGGAACGGCATGACGGCTTCGGTAAGGGCCAGGACGAGGGAAATCGGTCTCAAAAAGGCTTTGGGTGCCGAAGATGGAGATATTCTGGTTCAGATTCTGGGGGAGGCGCTTTGTCTCAGTACCGGTTCCGCTCTTTTCGGGGTGTTGCTGGGTCGCGGGGCCATCGGGATCGCAGGGTTTTTTCTTGAAAACCGTCCTTCAGAAGGTCTTTTTCTGACGTCAGCCGGTTTAGCGCTGCTGATTGCCATTGTTTTGGGCGTAACAGCGGGCCTTTTTCCGGCCATCCGGGCCAGTCGAATGCAGGTTGCCGCAGCCGTACATTATGAATGAGGAAATTGTGAACGGTTTGAAAAAAAACCCGCTATTGGAGGTGGAAGGCCTTGTCCGGCATTACCTTGAGAAGGATAGCGAGATCCCCGTCTTGCGTGGCCTTGATCTAAATGTTTTTCCCGGAGAAAAAGTGGCCATTATGGGACCGTCCGGTTCAGGGAAATCAACGCTTCTGAATATTCTGGGGCTCTTGCTTCCGCCGACGGCAGGCCGCTACGCTTTTCGGGGCAGAGATGTGCTTCAACTGACGCGTACGGAGCAGGCGCATTTTCGCCGTTCTCAGGTGGGGTTTATCTTTCAAAGCTGCGATCTTCTGGAAGGTTCCACTGTCAGAGAGAATCTTGAGTATCCGCTTGTGTACGCCGACGTGCCGCGACACGAGCGGGCTCAAAGAATTTCGGAATCGCTGGGCGTTGTGGGGCTTTCCCATCTCCTGAATCACGCAGCATCGCATTTGTCAGGTGGGGAAAAGCAACGGGTCGCTGTGGCCAGAGCGCTGGTCAATCGTCCACGGATTATTCTTGCCGATGAACCGACGGGGCAACTGGATCGTGACAACACCGAAAAGATGATGGATTATTTCAGTGGAATTGTTGAAGAGCGCGGGGTTTCGTTGGTGGTGGCTACCCATAACAATCTGGTGGCTGAGCAGTGTGATCGAATCTATCATCTGAGAAACGGTCTGTTGTGGCCGGATGATCATTCTGAAGGAGTATGAAGCAAATGCCTGGTATAACTAAAATGCGAAGACCAGTTTTTCCATATTATTGCCTTATCCTGGCATGTGTGATGTTTCTGTTTTTCATTCAGGCAGCGTTTGGGGCCGATGATCCCGTGGGCTCTCCGCCGAAAAGATATGACATTGTTTTTCCCGTCAAACTGTTTTGCTCTCAAAAACTCCCTGTAACCGTACCGTTTCAGGGAAAAATCGAAAATATCCATGTCAATGCGGGACAGAAAGTCAAAGAAGGGGAATTCCTGGCGGATTATGCCCTCACAATTGCCTCAAGGATGCGGTTGCGGGAGCGTCTGGGAGATCCGCGGATGAAGGATCTGGAGATTGAACTGGCGCAGGTTTCGAGTGAATTGGAGGACTTGAAGGCTTTGCGGGACAAATTGCGGGGAACCGGTGAAACTGATAACGATGATGTGAGCGGTATTTCAAGCCGGATAAAAGCCCGGGAAATTCAAAGAAGAGCCATTCATGAACGGTTGGAACTGGAAAAGGCGCTTCACAGTGATCAAAAGAAGCTGCTGGAAGAAGATCTGGGTGAATTCCCGGATGCCGACCGGGTTCCGGGTAAAGCCGTCCTCAAATCCCCGTTGGAAGGGTATGTTATCTGGATAAACCCTGATATAAAGAAAGGTTCGGAGGTTGAAAAGGGTACCGTGGCCTTTCAGGTGGGGGTGATGGATCCCTTGACGGTTCGTGCCGAGGTTTTTGAGAACGAAGCGCTGAAAATTGCGCCGGGCGATCGGGGAAGAATGATCATCGAGTCCATGCGGGAATGGGAAATCGATGTGGAGGTTGTGTATGTATCGTGGGTCCCCCGTTCATCCGGAATCCTGAATCCTTCCTATTACACGGTCGAGATGACGGTTCAGAACCCGGAACTCCGATTACGGGAAGGCCTCATGGGAAGTGTTCGTTTCTCCGGGACAAAATGATGAGAAAGGCCGATTTCAGGCAGGTGGGCGTGGATCCGGTTCTGGTACCGTTTCTCTCCTGTGTCATTTTCGTCGCGGCCCATTTTCAGGCTCTGACGGATCCCTTTGTGATCAACGACGATGTGCAACAGCAGATCTACTGGATGCAACGATGGTTGGATAAGGATCTGTATCCCGGTTTCTGGCTGAGCGAATACTCCCGTCACTACGTTCCCTGGGGTGTGCAGGGAATTTATCGGCTTGCCTCCCTGTTTCTGAATCCCATCACCTTTTCCAAGGTGCTTCCGGGATTGCTTTTTGTGTTGGCATCCACCGCCATTTACGGCATCGGCCGGGCTCTAAAAGACCGTTTCACCGCTTGGACGGTACTGGCGTCCTTCTGGTTGATGCCTTTCTTCCTCTTCAGAATGTCAGGGGGCCTTGCGCGCGGTTTCGCATTTCCATTGCTCGCGCTCTTTCTGCTTTACTGGCTTTCCGGGCGGGGGTGGTCCATGGGATGGGTCCTGTTGTGCATGGCTTTGACCATCCCCTACATATTTGTTCTCGCCCTTGCGGCCGTCATGATGGGGCGGATAAGGGATGCCCTGATGAAACAAAAGGCGTTGACGACCCCTTTTCCATCCAAGATGGGGCACTGGGTTCTGGCGGGCATGGGAATTGTTGCTCTGCTCTGGTGGCGGCAGCAGTACATGGGGTCGGGATTCGGTCCTCTCGTGACCGCTGTGGATATGATCGGGAACCCGGAGTTCGGGATTCACGGCCGCTACCCCATACTTCCCGTTCCGAGTCTTTTGTGGGAATTGGTGGTTCTGCCTTGGCAGTGGATCGGCCCCTATCGTGAAACGGGGAGCCTTTGGGCCGGAATCTTAGGTTCCCTGAGTATACTGGGCGTTGCGCTGTGGGGTGCGAGACGTTTTGAGTGGAAGATGCTAAAGGGCAAATGGCAACCGTTTCTCTATTTGGGCATCTCCTCCCTTCTCTTCTACGGGCTGGCAAGGATATTCCTTTTAAAGCTCTTTATTCCTTCCCGGTATCTCATTTATCCGGTCATGCTGTTCTACTG
This sequence comes from Desulfatiglandales bacterium, assembly GCA_963663335.2. Lineage (GTDB taxonomy): Bacteria > Desulfobacterota > DSM-4660 > Desulfatiglandales > Desulfatiglandaceae > NaphS2. The sequence continues at coordinate 672,564 of CAXXLN010000004.1, forward strand.
TGTGGGGCTCGGCCTTTGTTTCAGGGGCCCACTGGGCGCGAATCTAAAGCCCTTGGCGGCGAAGGTTCTACTGGCAGGCGTTGTGGGGCTCAGCATCGCCCGGCTTTACGGAATCGGGATTTACGACTATTCAGAATACGAACCCCTCTACACGGTACTGAACCGAACACCCAAAACATCCCTGATAGCGGGCCATCCATCTCTGATGGATAAGGTGCTGACCTTTGGCAGACGCAATGTATTTGCCTCATTTGAACTGGCCCATCCCTGGAGCAAGGGCCTGTGGCGAAAGCTGCGGTCCAGGCTGGTGGCGTTTTTTAATGCCTACTATGCGGCGGATGCCGGCGTCGTCTTGAAGTTTTGTCGTAAGTACGGGATCGATTTTCTGGTGGTGGATAACCGCCATTTCACACGTGAATTCCTGAAAAACCATCCTTTTTTCGAACCCTTTGGACGAATGATTCAAAAATCGGTCGGGGATCGGCGCCGCTTTGCGCTGATGTCTAAAAACCTTTTTCCCGAAACAAGGATCGATCAAAATCTTCGTCTTCTGGATCTTCGGAAGATGAAAGAGACAGGCTTTGATGGCGGCGATAAAAGGGGTGCCCTATGAGAATACTCCTGCTGGCAATGCCCGATACGGCGGATGTCATCGACTATTTCTTTCGCTCGCCCAATTTGGCCATCGTCTCCCTGACCGGCAGTCTGCCGGATCATGACGTCAAGGTTGTGGATCTGGTGGCATGCAAACCCCACGTGGGAGACAGACTCAAAGAAATACTGGCTCATTTCAAGCCCCAACTGGTGGGCATGAGTGCCATGACCTTTCAGTTCCACACGCTCATGAAGGTGGCCCGCTTGATTCGCGCCTGGGATACCGGAATCAAACTTGTGGCTGGTGGGTATCATGCCACGCTGATGGCCCATGAGATTGCGGCTTCGGAAGAGTCGGCGCTGCTGGACTACATCGTCCGCGGCGAAGGGGAAGAGACATTTGCTGAACTGATGGCGCACCTTGAAGAAAACGAAATTTCCGCCTTCGAAATAAAGGGGTTAAGTTATCGGACGCACGGTGGATGGCGGCACAACCCGGACCGGCCCCTACAGGACCTTTCCAAATTGGCGTTGCCGAATCGGGATGCGCGGCTCATAGAGGATTTTTTCCTTCTGGGGCTTTCCATGGATGTGGCGGAAACCTCCAGAGGATGCCCTTATAACTGCAAATTCTGCTCAATCCGCGGGATGTACGGTGGAACGTTCAGGGTATTTCCCATGGAGCGGATCGTTGAGGATCTAAAGTCCGTCCGTGCCAAAGGAGCCAAAGGCGTTTTCTTTATAGATGACAATATTACCTATGATACCGACCATTTGCGAAGGGTCTGCAGGGCCATTGTTGCAAACGGGCTCAATGACATGTTTTATGTCACCCAGATGAGCGCCGCCGGCATCGCCCGGCATCCGGAAATTACGGCCGAGCTTCACCGGGCCAATTTTCGCATGGTATTTGTGGGGTTCGAGTCCATGGATCCCGGCGCTCTAAAAGGGATGAAGAAACCGTCCAGTCCGGAAATCAATCGAAAGGCGGCGGCCTTTCTGCGTCAATACGGAATTGTTATTGTGGCCGGCTGCATCGTGGGGCATCCGGAAGATACCCGGAAAACCGTGGCGAGACAATATGCCCTCATCAAAAAGCTCAAACCGGATATGGTTTACGCCCAGTACATGACCCCTTATCCGAAAACGGTGATCCGGGATGAGCTGATGAAAGCCGGGCTCATTGTAAACGAGAATGATTTCAGCACCTATGACGGCTTTTCCTGCAACGTCAGAACGCGACATCTGAGCCGCGAAGCCCTTTATCGCGCCCTTAAAAAGGAATCCGTAAAACTCCATTTCTCACCCGGTGTTGTGTTCGGAAACAACATGTTTAGGCGCTATGGCGGAAGGTTCCTGAAACCGGTGCTCAAAACCATAGGAATGAACATTTATAATGTGCTTTCCGCCAGACAGCGAAATGATAAACTGGGTATTTAATCCGGAAGAACCGGCCGGGCATTCGGGGATTTGGAAAATGGTGCCCTATAATCCATCGATGCCCGTCAGAGCTCTTAGAGATAACTGAGATCCTATGTCTTCGGTGACCCCTCGCGCCAATTATAGGGTTCTGGAAAAATTTTCGTTCCTGGCAGTCGCCCGCATTTTTCTGGAAATCCTTCAGGCGGCCTTCCTCATCTATCTGGCCAGAAAGAGTACCCTTGCCTACGGCAATCTCATGCTCGCGCTGGGTATCGGTACAATCCTTTCCGTGATCACGGATTTCGGCCTGAACCAATTGCTGGTGCTACGTTTAAATGCCCATGACAAACGAAAAACCGGAATCGTCTCCAACATTACGACCCTTAAGAGTGCACTGTTTGCACTCGGCTGGCTGGGGACTGCGGTGTTCGTCCATTGGCAGGGTTATGACCCTGTTCTTAAACGGGCGGTTTTGGTGATGGGGATCGGGTTTGGTTTCCAGGCCCTTGCAAACACGTTCTTTGTGGTGCTTCAAGTAAACGATCGGCAGGGTATGGAGGCCGCAATCAGAGCCGTCGGGGCCTTTTTTGGTTTCGGGTTCGGCATTTTGGCCCTCTTTCTGGATGCGCCCCTTTGGGTGGTTTCATTTTTCAAAGTGATTGATGGTCTGGTTTGTTGTGTTCCGGCCGCTTTGGCCGCCATCAGGGTGGCGCCATCGGGTTTCGGACCCTTAAGACTGGCAGGGATGGCTTGGGACCGCCAGGGCAACGGCCGTATTCGCCTTTATTACGGTTGCCCAGATTCTGAATGACAAGCTGAATCTCCTTTTCTTGAAGCAATACGGTGGAAGCCGGGAAGTGGCTCAATACAGCGCCCCCTGGCAGCTGGTGGAGGGCGTGGCCATGCTGGCGGTGGGATTGATGCTGAGAAGCGTTCTTTTTCCCGTCTTCGCCCGCCTTTGGAAGAGCGACAGGGCCGAAGCGGCCAGGGTGGCCCAATATTCCCTGGCGTGGCTTCTGCTGGTATCCATTCCGGCCATGTTTTTTCTCTATGTGGAGAGTGACCGGATTATTTCCCTGGTTTACGGTTCCGATTACGGGGAATCAATATGGATCCAGCGGTGCCTGGTGGGAACCGTATCTCTCACCTTCATACAGTTTTTGGCGGCCTATATGATGATCAGCATGGGAGAAGCCAAGACTCTCCTTGTTTTTTACGGCTCGGTGTTGGCGGCTAATGCCTTGTGGTGTGCCTCGGCAATACCCGAGGCGCCCCTTACGGGCGCGGTAGCGGCCATTATTCTCTGCAAGATGCTCATCGGGGCATTGGGCCTTATGTACTGCCAGATGCGCATCGGCATTCTTCATGTGCGGTCATCCATTCACCTCCTGGCGGCAGGCATCTTGAGCATTCTTCTGTTTATTATTGGCAGCCGTTTTCTTATGGAAGAAATTGCCGGCGTCATCGCCCTTTTGCCTGTGGCGGCCTTGGCCCGGCAATGGAAAAAGAGAGGTTTTGAAACGGGTGGTCGTTTTGGAAAGGTTTCCACATGAATGTTCTACTGCTTAATCCTCCCTATCCAAAAACCTACTGGTCGCTGAATGGCGTTCTGGAAGTGACCGGCAAGAAGATACATCAGCCGCCGCTGGGGTTGATGACCGTCGCGGCGCTTCTGCCCGCAGAATGGCATATGAAGTTGGTGGAACTGACGGAAGGCCCCGTGACCGAGATGGATTGGGCTCGGTGTGACCTGGTGATGGTCTCCGGTATGGCCGTTCAATACCCCGGAATCCTTAAATGCGTTCGAGAGGGAAAAAGAAGGGGAAAATTCGTGGTGGCCGGTGGTCCGGCCGTTTTTCACGTGCCTGAAGAGGTTTTAAAGGCCGGCGCCGATATCGTGGTGAAAGGCGAGGCGGAACCCTTGATGCCCGAACTCTCGAAAGCCATTGAAGAGAAGGCATCGGGTATTCTGCTCGAAACTGAGGAGTGGGCGGACCTGAGGGATTCTCCCGTTCCCCGATACGATTTGGTGGATCCGCGGAAATATACGGGTCTTGCCCTACAGTTTTCCAGGGGTTGTCCCTACAGATGCGAATTCTGTGACATCACCCTGATGCTGGGCCGTAAAGTCAGAACAAAAAGCATCGAACAGATTTTAAAAGAATTGCAGAACCTTTACGATTTGGGTTGGCGAAGATTCGTTATGTTTGTGGACGACAACCTGATCGGGAATCCTCGAAAGACAAAAGACCTTTTCCGCAGAATGATCCCATGGATGGAATCCCGTGGCTATCCCTTTGAGTTTGATACCCAGGCCTCCGTTAACCTGGCCGAAGATTCGGAAATGCTGGCCTTGATGGTGCGGGCGGGGTTTTCAAAGGTTTTTCTGGGTATCGAAACCACGGATGAGAAGAGCCTCAGGCTTTCGAAAAAGGATCAGAACCTTGATAAAGACCTGGATGAAGTATGCAGAAGGATCAACGAGGCGGGTATTCAGGTGATGATGGGTTGTATTATCGGTTTTGACAACGAGCAGCCGGGTGCCGATGAGCGTGTGATCCGTTTCGCCCATCGCAACCAAATTCCCATTGTGTTCGCGAGCCTGTTGCAGGCCGGGCCCGGTATGGATCTGACGAAACGGCTCCAATCGGAAGGGCGGCTCATCGAATCCGAATTCGGTGAGGATTTCGGCAATCAAACGGGGCTTATGAATTTTGTGCCCACCAGACCCATGGAAAGCATCGTGAAGGAGCTCATACGCATCTACCATGTGCTTTACGACCCCGGTTTTTTCCTGGACCGCACCTTCCAACATTTCCTGTGGATGAAACCGCCCCCCTTTAAGAAACCCATGACAATACCCTATTTTTGGGAATTTCGGGCGGTGGCCCATGTTCTTTTTAGACAGGGCTTCAGATACCCTTCACGCTGGAAATTCTGGAAGTACCTTTTCCTGGCAATGGTCAGGTTCCCGAGAGCCAGGTTTGACCAGTTCTTCTCCGCCCTTGTAATGGGTGAACATTATTTCGCCTTTCGGGGAGTGGTCCGGGAAAAGCTGTCTTCGGCGCTTACGAAAATGGAATCCGAGGCCGAAGGCGTTCATGAAACAGATTAGCGTGCCGTCATTCCGGGCCTGATCCGGAATCCAGAATCTCAGAATTGTGCACAGATACTGGATTCCGGCTTTCGCCTGAATGACGTGGGTGAAGTTTTATTCTCTTTCATGCCAGGCATTTGATATATGACACGGCACTAGGCGCCAAAGGATTTTCTGTTTCAACCTGCCAATCTTCCCTTGACAGGGGCATGGGTAAACCTGATAGATTTCAGCCCACCGAAAATATCCGGTTCGATCCTGTAGCCCTTTTGCCGATGTGCCAAGAATGAGGTAAATGCCATTGCCCGTGTCCAGCAGACAACTCAATCCCCTCAACTACTACCGGCTCCCCTGGAACATGGCCGATAACGCCATCACCTGGCTGGAACCCACCACCAAATGCAACATGAGTTGTGAGGGGTGTTACCGAGAAAACGACCCCCAGGGGGATCGTCCCCTGGAAGATGTGATTCGGGAGTTGGAGCAGATCAAAAAGATTCGACGCACGGGAGGCATCTCCATTGCCGGCGGCGAGCCGTTGATCTACCCTCACATCGTTGAACTGGTGCGGTATGTGGCCGCTCAGGGATGGAAACCCATTATTATCTCAAACGGGATGTGCCTGACGCCTGAACTGGTGAGGGCATTGAGGAAGGCGGGGCTCGTGGCTTTTACGGTTCATGTGGACTCCCACCAGCAACGTCCCGAATGGGCGGGCAAGAACGAGACGGAGTTGAACGAACTTCGCCTTCATCTGGCCAAAATCATTCACGATGCCGGGAAAGGTCGTATCTCCTGCGGTTTCAACGCCACCATCTATCCGGACACTCTCAAGGATATTCCCATGCTCACAAGGTGGTGTCAGGAGCACATGGATTTGGTTCACACCATGGTCTATATCCTCTTTCGCCAGGCCAGGGTTGAGCCTCAATTTGACTACTTCGTGGACGGGCGCCCAATGGATCCGGCCGAAGCGGCGCATTTGCGATATTTGCCCGAGAATCCGGCCGCACACCGGGACATCATGAGCCAGGAGGTGGTGGATTTGATCAGAGAGGTCGCTCCCCAGTACGAACCGTGCGCGTTCTTGAACAGCAACCAGGACCCCATGGCCGTCAAGTGGCTGTTGGGGGTTCGGGCGGGCGGTCCGGACGAGATCCTGGGATACATGGACGGCAGGTTCGTGGAGATGGTCCAGATGCTTCACCACCTGATTTTCGGAACGTACATGGCCTATTCGAGGCCGGGGCTCACGAAGATCACCCAGGCGCTCTTTCCCCTGGCCCTGATCAACAAAGGGATGTTCAACGTGCTCCGAAACTGGCTGAAGCGTCCTTCCCGATGGCTAAAGCGGGTGCATATGCAGTCCATGATGATCATCCAGCCGCCCGACATTTTGAAGGACGGTCGTCAGGCCATGTGCGACGGATGCCCCGACAGCATGTATTACGGCGGTAGAATGATCTGGAAATGCCGCCTGGACGAGATTCAGAAATTCGGAGATTTCATCCAATGCTTCCCCAAAGGGGAGGCGATGAAATCAACCGGTTCAAAGGAATCCTGATCAGTCTATGGAGCCGTTTGATTATTGGGTGGTATTTTGGCTCGGCCTTTCATTGTGCCCCTATGTGGTTGTGGTGGTAGGGGGGCATTGCGCCTTCGGATCGGCCTTAAAGTAGGTCGCCGATTCTCCGTGTTGCACAAGTTCTCTTTCGTATCGGTATGCATTCCTTTAAAAAGTGCCTTTCCCGGCCAAAGGGGGTTGCTGCTCTCCCTGGTAGAACAGAACCACCCGGATTTCGAAGTTGTTTTCATTCTGGAGAATGAGCATGATGGGGCAAAATCCGTGGTGGATGATATCTGCCGGGAATTCTCCCACTGTCGAACGGTTATCAGCGGCCCCGCCTCAACCTGCGCTCAGAAAAATTGTAGCCTGATCGCCGGGCTCCGCAGCCTTCCGCCCCATACGGAGATCGTTGTTTTCTGCGACGGCAACAGCCGGGCCGCGCCCGACTGGCTCGTTTCCATGACCGAACCCATAGAAATGAACCGGTTCGAGGCGGTGACCACCTTCAGGGCGTTTCATCCGGATCCGCCGACCGTATCCGGTGTGTGCCACGCCGTCTATGCATCCTTTATTACCCTGTCAAAGACCTTTTTCCCGAAACCCTGGGGCGGCGGAACGGCCGTTCGGCGTGAGACCCTGGATGCGCTGGACATGATCGACCTCTGGGGCAGAACGGTGGTGGACGATATGGTCCTGGGCAACGCTCTGGACCGGGCCGGCATCAAAGTGAAAATGGATGGGGCACATCTTCTGGTTACGCCCCTGAAAGATACCTCCTTTAAAGGCTTCATGGATTATCTGGGGCGACAGGTCCTCTTCCCCAAATTCACCAATCCCGGTATCTGGCTGGCAGGCCTGGTGCTTGCGATAAATACGACTCTGGTCTTCCTGGCAGGGGTCGTTTTGCTCATCAGTTCCGTCACGGCCCTTCATTTCAGCCCCGCGGCTTGCGTCGTCGTGGTCTTCTGGGCCATCGTGCTTTTGCTGGCATACGGGTGTCGATGGGGCACCCCTGTTTCCCTTCCTTACGGTCCATGGCTGATCTCGGTTTTCCTCACCGTTTTCTTGGGGACCTGGCTTTGTGTTCGGTCCATATTCCAAAAGGCCGTTGTCTGGCAGGGCCGCATATACGAAGCCTGCAGGGAAGGGGTGGTATTGAATGTCGAGTGTGAAGAAGAATAGGCGATCCGCCCGGCCGTTACACCTTTCGTGACCTCATAGAATGGTGTAACATCAAGGGCGAAAAGGAAGGCCAGTCTTTGAAAAATTTAAAAACAGCCTACATTCTGCTATGGTTTCCCAAACCCTCCGAGACCTTTATCTTTCGCGAAGTGGTGAACCTGAAAGAGATGGGGCTTCCTCTGGGTGTTTTTTCCCTCTACGGCAAATTGCACCGAGGACTGTCACAGGAGATGCAATCCGCTTCGGACGGGGTATTCAGGTTGGGCGTTCCCTACCTTAAAAAGGCGCACAAGGATCTGTTCCGATGGTGGAAAAAGGAACCCAAAAAGCTCATGGGGATTCTGAAATCACTTTTTGTAAAACCCTACTACGGCCTTGAAAAGACCGGCGAAAACCTCTGGGCCTTTCTCTGCGCCCTTCATCTGGCAACGCGGTTTAAGGAACAGGGTATCGGGCACATTCATGCCCCTTGGGCATGCGGCCCGGCGACGGCCGCCTGGATTGCATCACGGCTGACGGGCATCCCTTTCAGCTTCACCGCTCGCGCCTGGGATATCCACCCGCCCGATGGCGCACTCAAAGAGAAAATTAGAGATGCCGCCCTCATTCGAAGTGAAACGGAATATAACATGGGTTACCTGGCTCAGTTTGCGGGCGGTGACACCCAGAAAATCCATCTGACCTATAACGGCGTTCCCCTGAAAGCTTCCCATGAAGGACCCGTCTCCATGACCCCTCCCTACAGGCTTCTGGCCCTGGGCCGGTTCGTTAGGAAAAAAGGGTATGACCACCTCCTCCGCGCGTGCAGAATATTAATGGAATCCGGTCTGGATTTCCGTCTTGTATTGGCGGGAGAGGGCCCTGAAAAAAGAGAGCTTAAGCGTTTAACAAAAAAACTGGGCCTTGGGGGCCGGGTATTTTTCCCCGGTTTCATTCCATATGACCGCGTCCCCGGCATCATGTTATCAACAGATATCTTCATCATGCCCAGTGTTGTGCATGCCACGGGTGATCGGGATGGCATCCCTACGGTTATTATGGAGTCCCTGCTGCATCGTATTCCGGTGATCGCCACGGCGGTTGCGGGCATACCGGAAGTTATCAAGGATGGAAAGACGGGCCTTTTAGTACCGGAAAAGGATCCCCATGCCATTTCAAAGGCCGTGCGCAGGCTGGTTGAAGACAGAGAATCCGCCCTTGAAATGGCTTCAAGGGGGCGTGCCCTGGTGCGGAGAAACTTCGATGCGGAGCGTAATCACCGGAAAATCATGGAACTCTACCGTGAAAAGGTTGTCTCCCTTTAAACGGATGGTATTTTGTTGGAACATGCCTTTAAAAATACCCTTTCCGAAATCCTTGCGGTCTTTTCAATGGAATGATTGGACAAAACAAACGCCCTTCCTTTTTGACCCATCATCTCCCCTTTAGGGCTGTTTCTCATGAGATCCACAAGGGCCCTTGCAAGCCCTTCCGGGCTTTCGGGACGAATGAGAACACCGGTCCGATCATTTCCAACCAGTTCGGGAATGCCGCCGACCCGGGTCGCCACCACAGGCAGCGCGCACGACATGGCCTCAAGAATGGCATTGGGGGACGCCTCCCTCGTAGGTGTCATGGCAAAGATCCAGGCCCTTTGCAGGTGGGGCAAAATATCTCGGGTCCCCTGGATCAAAAATACATTCTGGCTTAAACCCCTTTGTCGGATAAGGGTTGAGAGCTTCTCTTTGAGGGGACCGTTCCCCACGATCTCAAGCCTGGCACCCGGTATTTCTTTTAAGGCCAGTGAGAAGCCTTTTACCAGGGTAAGGGGATCTTTTCTATCCACAAGCCTTCCCGCGTACAGGATTGTGGGCCGGGGCGTCTTCTTTTCCGGGGCCGGGCGATACCATTGCGTATCAACCCCGTTTGGTATTACTTCGATCCCTTCGCGTCTGATCCCGTACCTTTTCATTAGAAATTTCCCTAGATAACGGGAGTTTGCAATGATTAACGTGCTCAATGGACATAACAGTCCTTCGTACTGTTTCAGGGGGGGCGGGTTTCTGCAACTGGAAACCACCAACGGTACCCGCGCCATCCTGCCAAGGAGTCTCCCCCATATATTGGGGGCGACGGTCAGGGTATAGAGGATGTGCGGCCGTTTTTGGATGAGCATTTGGGCCAATTTGATCAATGCACCGGGGGGCACCCAGGCGATATCTTCGCTGAACCATCGAATCTTTACACCGGTATCCCTCGCTTGGGACGCCATGTCCATGCCGCCTCTTAAGACCCATAGTTCGGGTGTAAACAGATCCCGGTCCATATGTTTGAGAAGGTTGACGGCATACCTTTGCGTTCCGCCGAATTCCAGATCCTGGAGAAGCAAAACAATTCGAATGGGATTTTTCAATGTGTGCAACATGCTGCGCCTTGCTTTTGCGGGCATTTAACCACCCTCAACGGTGGGAAATGCATACCATTGATAAAATCCTTTTTCAATGTGATTCACCAAGTTCTTGAAACCTGGCCTTCAAGTATATAGAAAGAAGTATTTCTAAGGTAACTGATAATGGCAAAGATCGTTTATGGGGTAATGGGAGATGCGCTGGGCCATGTTAACCGGGCTTTGGTGATTGCCCGGCAAATGCCTGAGCACCGATTCCTGTTCGTTGGAGGGGGGAAGGTCCTCGGACTTCGCTCTAAAGGCTTTGAGGTCTTTCAAACGCCCGTCCTCGGGACTTCATACAAAAACAACCGCGTGGATTTGCTCCGCACCTCCACAGGCGGTATAAAGACACTCGTGAATAGCCCGAGAAATATCTCCCGAGTCGCCGGGGCCATTGGAAGGTTTGGGGCGGATATTGCCTTTTCGGACTATGAATTCTTCACCCCCTTGGCCGCCGGAAGATCGGGAATCCCCTGCATCAGCATCGACCATCAGCATGTTGTCTCCCGCTGCAGGGTTCCCGTTGCATCGGGACAATTCCTAAGCCGGCTGCTTTTCTCATTTCCCCATCACTTGATACACAGCAATTCAGCCCGCTATATGATAACCTCTTTTTTTGAAGCAGTGCCGAGAGATTCCAACAATACGGAACTGTTTCCTCCTGTGCTTCCGCCGAGCCTGAAAACCCATTCAACCGGCTCAAAAGAGCATGTCCTGGTTTACCAGACCTCAAGAACATTTAAAGCATTATTGCCCGCCCTCAGGCAGATTCCCGGCCCATGTTTCATATACGGACTCGGATCTCATTCATCCTGCGGCAACCTGAAATTCAAGGCGAATTCCAAGGAATCTTTCATAGAAGATCTGGCTTTCTGCAGGTATTTGATCACAAACGGAGGGCACAACGCCATTTCCGAGGCGCTCTACTTCGGCAAACCGGTCTTTTGCTTTCCCATAGGGCTTGCCTATGAGCAGTATGTTAACGCATATATGGTTTCGCACCTGGGGTATGGTGACTATTGCGTGTCCCGGCGTCCGGACCCGGGGCTTTTGAACCGTTTCGAAAAAAATCTCGATTCATACAGGTCCAACATACGGGGGAAAGAATTCTACGGTACGGACCAATTGGTGAACAGGCTGAACAGGCTTGCGTCCCGGTCAAAACCCATGTCGAACACGAAGGTCGTCCCCTGGGACCCATGAACCACGAATCCCCATGATCAGATCACCGGGCCCACCGTATAAATATCCCTTGCCTTTGTATAGCCCGATATTTCAGCCTTGGTCAGTTTACCGGAGGCAACCTTCAGTATCTCTTGAAAGATCCGCTTCCGGCCTCGGGCAGCGTTTCTCCGCCTCCCATGACCGCCAGCAGGGATAGATCGATGCCTCAGATCAACCCCACGTTGCGGCAAGCGTCCTCAATGGTTTCGAGTGCCCGCTCCAGTTGACTTCTGGTGTGGGTGGCCATGAGGCTCAGCCTGAGCAGGGATTGGTTAGGGGGGACGGCCGGGGAAATGACGGCGTTCAGGAAGATCCCCCTGTCGTGCAGTGTCCGCCATATTTTGAAGGTCGTCATGTCGTCTCGAATGATGATGGGGATGATGGGGGTTTCGCTATGGCCCGTATCCACCCCCATGGATTGAAGCTCTTCCCTGAAGAATGTTGTGTTTTCCCAGAGCCGGGATCTTCGTTCCGGTTCATCACGCATCACCTCCAGGGCGGCCAGGGCCGCCGCGGCGTTTGCCGGTGAAATGCTGGCGCTGAAGATGAGCGCCCTGGCCCGGTGTTTGATGTACTCAATGATTTCCCGTTGTGCCGCGATGAAGCCCCCCACCGATGCAAGACTCTTGCTGAAGGTTCCCATGATGATATCCAGATCGTCGGCCACGCCGAAGTGTTCGCCGGTCCCGGCTCCCGTTGCGCCGAGAACGCCCAGGGCATGAGCGTCATCCGACATGACCGCGGCATTGTATTTCCCCGCCAGTTCAATGATCTCGGGAAGGGGCGCAATGTCTCCCTCCATGCTGAAAACCCCGTCGACTACGATCAATTTGCCTTTTGCGTCGCAACGTGACAGGAGGCGTTCCAGGTCTTTCATATCATTGTGCCGATATCTCAGCATGGGGCCGAGTGAGAGGCGGCACCCGTCCAGAATGCTTGCGTGATCGGTTTTGTCAATCAATACGGCGTCGTTCTTGCCCAAAATGCCCGTAATGGCGCCCAAGTTGGTCTGAAAGCCGGTGCTGAAGACAAGGGCCGCTTCTTTTCCAACCAGCCCGGCAAGCGCTTCCTCCAGTTCCAGGTGAATGGTCAGGGTGCCGTTAAGAAGCCTGGAGCCGCCGCATCCCGTGCCGTATTTTCTGACGGCCGCGATGGCTTTTTCTTTGATTCTGGGGTGGTTTGTGAGCCCCAGATAACTGTTGGAGCCGAGCATCAGCATGGGCCGCCCATCCACAAGGACTTCGGTGTCCTGCGCTGAATCAATGCACCGGAAAAAAGGGTAAAGGCCGCGCCTTCGGAAGTCATCGGCCTCCTCCGTGAAGCGCGCGCATTTTTCGAACAACACGTTGCCATTCTTAACGGTGTCTCGGCCGTCTTGTTGAGATTCAGATGTGGCTTCGTATATTCTCATGAGTGCTCCTTGAATCGATTTCGCCGCCAATTGGCCAATCCGGATTTGGCTATTCTACTATCAAAAAACCATATCAAATTTCAAGAGATCCGTCATGACAAATTGGTCGGATGTATGCCCGCAATATGCCTGCGCATGGTCTGTTTCGATCCCTTTTCTTGACATCTCTAAGCTTGTTCAGCTAATAATCAGTCGCTGAAATAGATACTTCAGAGCGGTTGTTATGAGATATCCTCACGCGGCCGGGGTGGGAGGATTTGTTAAGAAAAGTCAGCTTATGAATTATGACATTGCCAAACGATGCTTTGATCTTCTTTTCGTGATTTTTGCCCTGACGATCTGTGCGCCCATGATGTTTGCCATGGCGGCATTGATCCGATGGCGGGTTGGCAGCCCGGTCATTTTTCGTCAAACCAGGATAGGCCTGCACGGCCGCCCCTTTGTCCTATACAAATTTCGCACCATGACCGATGGCCGTGATCAAAACGGGCGGTTATTGCCCGATGCGGATCGCTTGTTCCCCTTGGGAACCCTTTTGCGATCCACCTCTTTGGATGAAATGCTCGGGTTCTTCAATGTCCTCAAAGGGGAAATGAGTATTGTTGGGCCCCGGCCTCACCTGGCAAGGGATCTTCGCACATACTTCAGGGAACAGTCCCGACGCCACGACGTGAGACCCGGAATGACGGGGTGGGCCCAGGTGAACGGCCGCAACGCCATCAACATGGAAAAGAAGTTCCGGATGGATGTATGGTATGTGGACAACCGTTCTTTTGTGTTGGATTTGAAGGTCATTTTTTTGACCATCGTCAAGATTTTCAAAAGAGAAGGCATCTATCCGCTCCGGTGATTTAGGGCGACCGTTTTTTTTGTGATATCCTCTGAAGGACCGGTTAGAAAAATACACGGAAGAGAAAGATCGGTGAACATGGATCAATGCAAAAATCCCATCATCGCATTTCTATGGCGACCGGAAGAGATGACCCCCGAAGTCATTGATATGGCCCGTCGAACCGGAACCAGAGCGATCTTCGATCTGACCGGGAGGGGGGTGATCGATGCATCCTATGGTCTGCTCGCAACCGCCGACGAAATGGGTATTTCGGACATCATGGTCCCGCCTTCATTGCTTGAAGAAGACCGGTTTCAGGAGATCCTTGTTGCGGAAGGGATCGAAAATATCTGGGTGGATATCCATCCCCGGTTTTGCAATGGCAATCTGCCGACCCTTCTAAATGCGTTGGAAAGAATTCCTGATCCCTGTCGGTCTTTTCCGGTCATGGGTCATATGCCTTGGTTGAGGGAAATTCTGGATAGGGATCCAAAGATTTCGAACCTGGTCCTCAAAGGGAATGAGGCTTCGGGCTTTGTGAGTTCGGAGGCCCTTCTGACCCTTTATGCAACCATTCAAAATATCATGCAAGATCGAGGCATGACCACAAACCTTTTCATATGGGGGGGCATCGGAACGCCGGAAGCGGCAGGGGCGTTTCTGTCAGCCGGGGCGGCAGGGATTGTATTTGAGAGTCTGCACTGGTTGACGGACCTGGTCTGTACGGATGACGGGGTTCGAGAGCGTATCGGGAAACTCCGGCCTGAGCAGACAGAGCTGGTGGGGGGCGCTCAAGGGACCCCTTGTCGCCTGTACAACAAGGGCAATTCCCTGGCCATCAAAGAACTTGCCGCCTTTGAGAAGGAGGGCGAGCTGAAGGCGGGGGAGAGTGTAGACCGTGCTTTCGCTCGAAAGATTCAAACCTCAGCTGTCCATCCTCTTGACAGCCGTTTCAGCGCCCGGGAGCTGATTCCCCTGGGTGTCGAGGCGGGGTTTGCCGCATCCTTTGTGGAACGTTATGGAAGCGGAACCGAACAGGCCATGCGCGATTTTGTCTCGGATGTGACGGACCATGTGGTGCCGGGAAATCGCGAGGCATCCCCCTGTGAGGATCATCCCACGGCCCGGGAGATGGGTACCACCTACCCCTTCATTCAAGGCGCCATGAGTTGGATAACCGATATGCCTCGGTTTGCAAAAATCATATCCGACGCCGGGGCTCTTCCTACCGTGGCGTTGGGATTGCTTCACGGTCGGGATTTGGAGCAAAAGCTCGGAAAACTTTCCCAAGTAATGGACGGCCGGCCCTGTGCGGTAAATTTTATCGCCCTGCCGGAGAATCCTCACAAGGAGGAGCAACTCGCCTGGATAAAAGAACAGAAACCCCGTTTTGCCGTCATTGCGGCAGGCGATCCCTCCCATGCCCGTGAGTTGTTGCAGTGGGGCATAGAGGCCATTTATGTGGCGCCGGATGCGGCCATGCTGAAACTGGCTTTTGACGCCGGTATTCGTTACGTGATTTGTGAAGGGCACGAGGCGGGGGGGCATGTGGGCCGAAACAGCACCACGACCCTGGCTCAGATGATCCATGATCTGAAACGGCGTGACCCGTCGCTCTTTCTTGACCGGAAAGTCATTCTTGCGGGGGGGATTTTTAATCGAACGACGGCTCTTATTGCGGCCCGATTGGGTGCGGACGTCATTCAAGTGGGAACCGCCTATCTGGCCACGGAAGAGATCGTGGAGACCGGTGCCTTGACCCGCCTCTATCAGCAAATGGTTCTGAAGTCAAAGCCTGGAGAAACAGTTATATCAGGGGGACGTCAGGGATTGGGCATCAGGGCGCTGAAAACCCCGAAAACAATTAAAATTCAAACTCTTGAGCGTGAATTGCATGGAAAAGGGCAAAATGAGGAGAACATTCGAAAAGAACTGGAAAGTATCAGTGTGGGAAGCCTTCTCATTGCGGCCCGAGGATTGAAAGAGGTCGGAGGAACCTCTCTGGATGAAGAGACCTGTGTCAGGGAAGGTCATTTCATGAGCGGCGCATGCGCCGGCGCCATTCACAAGTCCTATTCCGTTGTGGAACTGCACCGGGAGTTGGCAAAAGGATTTTGTGAAAACGGCCGGGCGACGGGGGAGAGGTTTTGGGAAAAATGGAAAGGTCTTGCGGCTTCGGGGGTTTTCCGTTCGGGAAAATACGAGGATCGCGTGGCGGTCACGGGGCGAAGCATCTTTAACTCCCTGGGGAACAGTCCGGAAGCGGTATGGAAAGCCAACATCGCCATGAAAAGCGGTATCGGGTTTGTACCCCCTTCCAAATGGGATCACAGCCTGTACTATGACCCGCATCCTCAAACCCCGGACAAAACCTACTGTCGCGTCGGGGCGTTCGCCAACCTCAGTGTTTCCCGTAAACAATTGGGAATTGCACCCCACGATTTCGAGACCATGGCCGGCGCCACGAAAATGACCCTCTGGCTGGCGCAGGAAGCTGTCCGGGAATCGGGAATCCGGGATTCAAATATTCCGCGGGAACGGATCGGCGTTTTCATTTCCCAGAATTCAGGAGAGGCGGCGGGAACCCTGACGGATCTTTTCATTCGAGGAAACGTTCACCAGATTCTTGAGGCGGTCAAGCGGGTTGTACACCTCACCCCTGAAATGGAAAAAGATGTTATTGAGGAGATCAAGGCCGGTTACAGACCCACGGACGATACGACCCTGCTGGGGCGGCTCAACTGCGCGGCCGCAGGCTTTATCTGCGTCAAATACGGCATTCAGGGCCCCGCCTTTTCACTTTCCGCCGCCTGTGCCACTTCCCTGGCGGCCATCTATACGGCGGTACAGATGATTCGAAACGGCGTTATTGATGCGGCTCTGGTGGGAGGCGCGGAAGAGCCGCTTCTGCCCTTGCATTTTGTGGAGTTCTCCGCCCTGGGGGTTCTGGCCGGTTCAAAAGGGACGGAAAGAGTCCCTTCCGACTTCGGCCGTCCCTTTGCCATGGAAAGGGACGGCATGGTCCTGGGGGAAGGGGGCGGTATGGTGGTTCTGGAAAGGGAATCCACTGCCCGGAAAAGGGGTGCGGTAATCCATGGATTTGTCACCGGCGTCGGCGCCGGCAATAGTCATCTGGGTCTGGTGGAATCCTCCCGCGCGACCCAGGCGGCGGCAATCCGGGCTTCTTTTAAGGATGCCGGGTATGGACCAGAGGCGGTCGATCTGGTGGAATGTCACGCAACGGGAACGGTGCAGGGCGATGTGGAGGAAGTGCAGGCCCTGAAAACCTTTTACAATACCGATAACCCCACCGTCATCACATCTTTCAAATCCCAGATCGGACATACCCTGGGGGCTTCCGGCATCAACAGCCTTATCCGCGGCCTGCTGGCCATGAGTGCGGGCATCCTTCCCCCTTCCATCAATTGCACCCGGCCGGATCCCGCTTTGGGCATTGAGGGGTCATGCCTCCGGATTCCCACGGAACCCCTGGAATGGAAACCGGGAAAGGGAGGCCCCAGGCGTGTGCAGGTCAACGCTTTCGGGTTCGGCGGGTCCAACTATGTGGTGCAGATGGAGCAGTGCGCAAACGGGGCGGGGGAGAAGACGGTCGCCCCGAGGGAAATCAGTTTCCCCACGCCCGAAAAAACGGCGGACCTCTCCATTTTGATGGGGGTTTCCTTTTTTCGTACGCGCATGGGGGACCAAGACTGCCGCCTGGCTGTTCTTGCGGGCAGTGGGGATGAGGCCCGGTTTAAGCTGAAAGATCTCCAACAGGATTTTCGGCTCCCCCTTGCGGTGAAACAGGAGAAAAAGCTGGCGCGAAAAGGGATATTTTTGAGTGATGAAAAGGATACGCCGCCGGCCATGGCCTTTATCTTTCCGGGCCAGGGTTCCCATTACCCCGGCATGGGCCGGGACCTTTACGGAAAATTCCCCTTGATTCGAAAACGGTTGGATCGGGCGGCGTCTCTCGCCGATTTCGATCTTTTGCGGCTTCTGTTTCAAGGTACGGAGGAAGATTTAAAAAAGACCTGGCTCCAACAACCGGCGCTCTTTGCCCTGGAATGCGCCATTGCCGAACAACTGATGGCATGGGGCGTTCACCCTTTGGCCGTGGCAGGGCACAGTGTCGGGGAAATGGCCGCCCTTTGGGCCGCCAGGGTTTACTCATTTGAAGACGGGTTTCGGCTGGTGAACGAGCGGGCGCGATGCATGAAAATCGCTTCGGGCCTGCACAAGGATACGGGAATGATGGCGGTGCACGCGGGTCTCAATTCGGTGGACAGTGCGGTTTCCCGGCAAAAAGGGGTTGTGGTTGCCAATATTAATGCACCCAACCAGGTGGTTCTAAGCGGTCATATGGAAGCGCTTTCAGCCATGGGTAGGGAACTCAAAAGACTGGGGTATCGATTCACATTCTTGAAAGTGGAAATGGCCTTTCACTCCCCCATGATGAAGTCTGTTCGAGAGGCCTTTGCCGCATCCATCACGGCCATTCCCCTGCATGCCCCGCGTATTCCGGTGATTTCCAACACCTCGGGCAGGCCCTTTCCCTCCCATGAATCAAGGATAAGGGAGATGATTGTCTCCCAGTTGGAATTACCGGTCTGCTGGCTGGCCGATATGGAAGCCATGCAAAATGATTATAACATCCGGTGTTTTGTTGAAATAGGGCCCAAAAAGATTTTGACCAACCTGCTTTCGGATACCTTTGAAGAGGGAATGGGCATTCCCACGTGCCTTCCCTCGGGGGAAGAAAAAGCCTTTCAGGCAGCCATGGCGCGGCTTTTTGTCAAAGGGAATCTGAAATTGTCCAAACCCCCTCAATTCATGCCGCTTAAAGCGTCGCCCTCGTCCATGAGAGACCAACCAAAAGGGGTTGAGTCTCCTTTGATGCCCGCCGGTTCAACCGGGAAAGAGGTGGCGGAGGCGGTGATGGGCATCATTATGGAGGCAACCGGCTACGAGAGGGACGAGATTGACGAACACATGGATTTGAGGGACGATCTGGCTATCCGTTCAAGCCGTCTTCCCATTATCCTGGACGGCATGGAACGTCGTTTCGGGATCACCATCGATCTGACGGATTTTATCCATTTGCGCACCATCGACCAGATTTCAAAAAGAGTGGCGCAAATGGTTTCCAAAGGGCCGGCCGTACCCCCTGAAAACAAAGAAACGCCCCTTCCGGTGCGGGAGGATATAAAACGGATTCTGTTTTCGAAAACGCCCCTTGCAGAGGGAACGCCCCGCACTTTTTCATTTAATGCCGGTGCGTCCGTTTGCATCCTTTCCATGGCCAAGAGGGGCCGGTTGTATGACCGGATGGAGAAGTCCTTTCAACGAGAGTGGGGCCTGTCGACCACCTTTCAGAAGCTGCCGGCAGGATTGGGCGGCCTCCGCTCTCGATGGCGTGAGGGCAAGAGAACGGCCAAAGCCATCGGGAGATTGAAAAGCATCCCTTCTCTTGCAGGCATGATCATGGATATCAGGGGATTCCCCCAGGAACAACACGGTTCCATGGATGGGGCCGCCTTGCTTTTGGAGCAGGTCTTTTCCATGGTCAAGGTTGCTATGGAGTCTCCCAATCTGGCGTTTGTCCTGCTGCTGCACGATAGTCCGGAAGAGGGCGCCGGAGGTGTTTTGGCGGAGGGGATTCTGGGCATGTTTCTCTGTTGCGTCCACGAATATTCTTCGGTGGCGTTTCGTGCGGTGGGGCTGGATCGCGGGACGGATCCGGAAACCGCGGTTCGGAAAGCCCTGAAGGAGCACGCTCCCGTTGTTGAGCGGATCCATGACAATGATGCGGCCTTCACCATGGAGGGATTCTCCGCTCCCATTGTTTACAGGCGTTCCTCGGAAATGGGTCTTGCGGGGAAAGAGGTGGTTGTTTTTTCGGGCGGAGGGAGCGGCATCACGGCCCGTCTTGCACGATCACTCATCCCATTGGGCGCCAGGGTGGTGCTTCTGGGAAGGACGAAAGTAGATGCGGACCGTGACTTTAAAGGTCTCCTCGCCAAAGGAGTGTCGGAGGATGATGCCTTCCGCCGATGGATCAGCGAGAAACACCCCGACATTTCCCCAGAGGCTCTCGGAAAGGAAATGATCCGGCTTCAGAAGGCATTGGAGGTGGTACGCGCCCTGGAAGACCTCCACGGCCGGGGGATGGAAGCTTCCTATTACACCTGCGATGTAACACGTCCCGGTGAAGTGGAAACTGTTTTTGAAACGGTCATGAAACAATACGGGAGGATCGATGGGATCGTTCATGGCGCCGGCATTCTTAGGGACGGCTGGATGAGGGACATGACCACGGATGATTTTTCTTCGGTGGTTCCGGTTAAGCTCTCGGGAGCCCAGAACCTGTTTCAGGCGGCAAAAGACAGGGGGATACGGTTTTTTACATGTTTGTCTTCGGTGGTTTCCATCCTGGGAAACCCGGGGCAGGTCAATTACGCGGCCGCAAACCGCATGATGTCTGCGCTTATGCATGCCCTGAAACGGGAAAACCCCTCGATCCGTTTTAAATCCCTGATTCTGCCGCCCATCGAAGGGGTCGGCATGGCCGAGAACGTTTGGATCCGCAAAATCATGCGGGAAAGAAATATCGGGTATATCCATGTGGATGAACTGACGGCGCTTTTCTTAAGGGAGCTCTGCTTTGATTTTTCAGGGCCGTCACGGGTGATGTTCATGCGATCCCTCCCCCATATGGATTCGGTCCGTTTGAATGGCGCTCTCCCATCCCCGGGTCCCGCAAAAATTTCCGCGGCCGGATTGGTTTTCAATGGAAGCGACTTTCCCTTGATCGATTCCGTTTCGCAGGTGGATCTTCGGCGTGGATCTTTAATTGCCCATCGCGCCTTTTCCCATGAAAAAGATGCGTGGCTGAATGACCATAGACCCGTGAAGTCCATGAAGCATCCGGTTGTCTCGGGTATTATGCTCATTGAAACGCTTATGGAGGCGGCCCGGATGCTCTATCCCTATCTGAGGCCCCGGAAAATTCTTAACGCCTGGTTTCTGGATATGATCCAGTGTTCCTTAGGGGCGGTTCGCCCTTCAACGATTTTTTGTCGACGGGTCGGGTCAAAAAATGGAAAGATCACCTGCGTGGTGTCCCTGGAAACCGGGAGTGGGCCTTTTGGAAACCCTGGAAAAAATGAGGGTGTCGTTTGCAGGGCCGAAGTGGTTCTGGGTCACGGAGATGAAATGCCGGGAGAAGCGTCGGATCGGGTTCAAGTTCAAAATGACGAATGGGACACGCCCCGGGTGGATGTGGACGGTTTCATAGACCACTATGAACGGCACTCCGATCTTCAGGGAAGATATCGAATGGCCATGTCGCTATACGGGACAGGACCGGAGGTTGTGGGAGCCCGCATGGCCTATGGTGAAGGAAACGATTTTTTTCACTTGGAAAATACCCATTATCAGTATTCCCCCTATCTTCTGGAGATGCTCTTTCATCTGCCACGATTCCATGGGGTTGTCAGGGATGCGGCGGGAAGCGGAAGTCTGGTTCCCGTGGGAATCGAGGAGATGGTCTGGGTTCGAAAATGCAGAGAAGGAGAGAATGTCTCATCATTTGCCCGCATGAAAAGTAAGACCCGTGACGGTTCACTCTGGGACATTACGGCCCTCGATGAAAACGGGGAACCGCTGATGCTGGTAAAAGGTCTCAGCATGCAGAAGGTTCCGGAATGAAGAACATCGTCGCCAGCGGTGTTCCGGACCGGGTGGCCGTTGTGGCCTGCGGCGCATATGAAGAAGCCCTGGTGGATTTCGCCGTTAATGAGGCCCTGGAACTGCTTGGGGGTTGGCAGAAATTCACCGAATCCGGTCAAAGCGCTTATATCAAGCCGAACCTGGCAGGCCCATTCAGCCCGGTGAGAGCCGTCACCACCCATCCCCTGGTGGTAAAGAGTGTGGCCAAAGCCCTGGAAATCGGGGGAATGCGTCCGACCATCGGCGACAGTCCTGCGGGATTGGCCAATCGGAACTATTTGAAGCTGACGTACAAACGAACCGGCATGGAATCCGTTTCAAAACAGCTGGATGTTCCCTTGGATTACAATACCGACGCTCTCGAAATGCCTCTAACAAATGGAAGGGTCATGAGGCGCTTCACCCTGCTTCAATCCCTCGCATTATCCGGGAATGTTGTTAACCTTCCGAAATTCAAGACCCATTTGTTCACACGCATGACCGGCGCCGTTAAGAACCTCTACGGCGCGGTTCATGGGGTCATGAAGATGGCCTATCATTCCCGGCACAAAGACCCGGAGGCGTTCTCCGGCATGCTTTTGGATCTGGCAAGCCTTGTGCGTCCTGAACTGACCGTGGTGGACGCCGTGGTCGGCATGGAGGGGGACGGCCCCACATGGGGGAAACCCCGTTCTGTGGGTTATATTATTGCGGGTGTCAACCCGCTTGCCGTGGATCTGGTCATGTGCCGGATGATGGGATTTTCTCCCGAGCAAGTTCCCCTTTTCAGGATAGCCTCCCCGCCCTCTTTGGAGGTCGTGGGGGTTCCCCTGGAAGAAGCCTTTGTCAAGGGATTTGAAAAACCGCGACGGACTGATGTCAAGGACGGTCTCGATGCACTGCGATGGATTCCCGAAAAATGGCGGGACCGTTTCGGCAGGGAATTGATTCACCGCCCCATTGTGAAGGAAATGGTTTGTACCGGATGCGCCCACTGTGTGAAGTCTTGTCCTGAAAGTGCCATCAGAATCAAAAACCAAAAGGCGGAAATGGATCATCACCATTGCATCCGTTGCTGGTGCTGTCACGAGGTCTGTCCCAATGGGGCGGTTGAACTGGAGCAGTCTCTTATGGGAAGATTGCTGACGCCTTTGCGCAGATAGGAGCCCGATTCAATGTCCCATGTGAAGACAAGCATTGTTGTGAATCAAAGGGATTTGAGATCCTTTGTGGATTTTCCCTGGAAAGTCTATGGAAAGCGATCCCTATGGGTACCCCCCCTCAAGAAAGATGTTTACAGGCTTCTGGATGCCAAGAAGCACCCTTTCTGGCGATTTTCCGATCAGATTCTCATCCTCGCCCGTCGAGGTGCTGACACGGTAGGGCGGATAGCCGGGATTGTTGATCACAACTACAACCGATATCACGGAGAGAAGGGCGGTATCTGGGGATTTTTTGAGTGTATGGACGACGTGGCAGCATCCAAAGTTCTTTTTTCCGCAGTGGAAGCCTGGGCTGCCGGTAAAGGGATGACTTTTTTGCGAGGACCTCTTAACCCTTCCACCAATTATGAGGCGGGCCTGCTCGTGGAAGGTTTCGAGCACCGTCCCACCTTGATGATGACCTATAACCCCCCTTATTATGCTGGTTTGGTGGAATCCTGCGGTCACGGGAAGGAAAAAGACCTCCTCTCTTTTTTTGTGGACGGCAATTACCAACCGCCCCAATGGATAGAAGCCATTTCCTCGCGGGTTAAGAAGGACATGAATGCGTGGGCTAGGCCGGTTCATCCCAAGGAATTTGTATCGGAAGCCGCCCTTATCAGAAGAATCTATCATGAGGCCTGGTCCGAAAACTGGGGTTTTGTTCCCACCACGGAGGATGAATTTCGCTGGATTGCCAAAAGCGTGGAAAGGGTCGTTGACGAGGATTTGGCCTTCTTTGTGTATTGCGGAGAGGATCCCGTGGGTTTCGCCCTCATTCTGCCGGATATCAACCCTTTGTTGAAACGGTTGAACGGGAAAATAGGGCTTTTTGGGCTTTGGAAAATCCTGCGCCACAAAAAGGAGATCAATGGCACGCGGGGGTTCATGTTCGGCATCAAAAAACAGTATCAGGAAGTGGGTCTACCGGCCGTGGCTCTTGATCATCTATTGGGAAAGATCGGAAAAGATGCAAGATTTCGATATTTTGAATTTGGCTGGACTCTAGAGGACAATGATGCCATTAACCAGTGGCTCTTGGAAGGTGGCATGAAAGCCCACAACCGTTATCGGATTTTCAGAAAGAAATTGTGAGTTTAACACCAGGTCAAATTCCGATCTTCTTTTCGATTTTCTTTAAGGCCGCGTCAAGGGCATCCGTATCCAGGGGTTTGTTAAAGAATTCGGCTGCGTCAAGGTCAAAGGCTTTTTGTCTCAGCTCTTTGTCCCCATGTCCGGTGACGACCATCACCTCCGTTTCAGGCCGTGCGGCTTTGATTATTTTCAGTACGGAAAAGACGTCCCTGCCCGGCATCTTGATGTCGGTCAAAACGATGGGGGGGAGTTCTTTTTCAAAGATTTCAAGGCCTGATTCGGCATTTTCTGCGGTAAGTACTTCATACCCGCAAGCGCCCAGAAAAAATTTCATCATTTGAAGGGTTGTTTTTTCGTCATCAATCACCAGAATCTTTTTCATTTTCGGTATTTCTCCCCATACAGATCGCATTCAAGCCGATTTTAAGAACGGCGAGGCCCTAACTCTTAATGCCGGAGGGGAAACGGAGGTGAAACCGGCTCCCCCCGCCCGGCTGACTCTCCACATTAATGGTCCCCTCAAAATCCCTGATGATGCCGTAGGTAATGGAGAGTCCCAATCCCATTCCTTTCCCCACTTCCTTGGTGGTATAGAACGGTTCAAATATCTTGGGCACGTTCTTTTCCGGAATACCGGTGCCCGTATCCGAGATGGTGATATTCAAATGGGTCTTTTGTTCGGACCAAGTCGATATGACAATGATGTTTTCCTCCTGTTTTTCCGTAGACGGTTCCTTGTTCTCGATGGCATCGCGGGCATTGGTCACCAGATTAAAGATGACCTGTTCCAAGCGGTTTTTGTTGGCCAGAATCGGCGGGGCGGTTTCGTCCAGGTCGTATAATACTTTGATGTTCTGAAGGCTCAGTTGTTGGCCGATGATCTTCATGACATCCTTGATAGTGGCGTTGACATCGACCTTCTCTTTCCGGAAATCGGGTTTTCTACCGAATTCTCTGAGGCTCTGTATAATTTCTGAAGCCCTGTTCACCTGCGTGGATACGGCGCTGACCACCTGGTGCAATTCATCTGCGGGTATGGGTCGATTTTGCTCAATCTGCTTTTTCAAGAAATCATTGCCGATCTTTATGGCATTGAGCGGTTGATTGAGTTCATGGGCGATTCCGGCCGACATCTCTCCTAGAGTGGTCATTTTACTGGCTTGAAAAAGCTGAGCATCTTTTTCGATGATTTCAGTGATATCCGATGCGGCCAGAATAATGGCGGGTCGTCCCTGATAAGTGGTGGGGCAGGCCTTGACTTCTACATAAAAGGGTTCCCCGCCCTGGCGAAAGTGCTTGATCCGCTGGCTGAAGACGCAAGTGTCCGACCAGTTCTTGCTTTCCACCAGTGAGAGAGATTCATCTTCATATTCAAAGGTGCCCAGTTCCTCAAAGTTTCGCCCGACCAGTTCGTCTTTATAATAGCCATAGGTCTCTTCCGCACTCGGGCTGGCGTCCAGAATTTCCAAAGTCTCACGATCAAGGACAAAAATGGGGTTCGGGCCGCTGATAAAGAGAGAACGGTATTTCTCTTCCGAGTCATGAAGGGCATATTCGGACCGTTTGCGCTCCGTCACATCCAGGAAAGACCCGGTGACAAAGTCGATGTTCCCTTCTTCGTCACACACAATCTTGCTGCACGCTTCAATCCATATGATTTTTCCGTCTTTTCTTCGAATGCGATATTCTCGGATGTAGGACTTGTTTGATTTCAACGCATCGATGAATTTCTGACGCACGTGGGGGAGGTCCTCTTCCAGGATGAGATCAAACCATTTAATCTGCCGCGAAGCAAAAAGTTCTTTCTTATAACCGGTCATGGTCTCAATTTTATCATCGTAAAGATCGAGTGATCCGTCGGCATATCCGCGAAAAACGATATTGGGAATATTGTCGATGAGAAACCGGTAGTTTGCTTCACTTTCCGCCAGCGCTTTTTCAGATCGCTTCTTTTCGGTCACATCCATGGCGATACATAAGAAACCGTAGATGGTCCCTTCAGGATCCCGAAGTGCGCTGATGGAAAGGACGGCCGGAAAACGGGTCCCATCCTTTCGAACGTAGGTCCATTCCTGCTGTTCCTTTCTCCCCTGCCGGGCGTATTCCAGAAACACCTCGTGTCCTTTGACGTCGCGGCCTGTATCCAACCTGATGGCTTCTCGATGTCGTTCCAGCTCCCTTTCCAGTAGAAATATTTCAGGTGTGGCTTTTTCAATCACTTCATCAGATTGGTATTGCAGAAGATTTTCGGCGCCCGTATTGAAAACCGAAATGGTCCCGCTCATGTTGGTGGCAATGATGGCGATCTGAGTGGCCGAGTCCAAAACCGCTTTTCGCTGTGCGTTGGCATTCTGGAGTTTTTGCAGTACCCGTTCCGTTTCCTCGAACTGTTTGACCACAAGGCTTGCCGTGATTTCGGCTGCCTCCCTGGCCACACGAATCTCTTTTCGAAGAACGGCATTTTCTTTCAAAAGCGCCTTAATCATGGCGGAGGAATCATTTCCAGGGGGTTTTGGCAGGGGACGAACGGGCATATCCTGGTCTTTCCGTTAGCAAAAAATTTTTGCGGTGGACCGCATGTCATGTCCCGTTATGGTATGGACACAACATACCATACAGGGGTCAAAAGAACGGATCGTATGTTCGATCTCGACGGGATGCTCCGGATTTTTGATGCGGGTTCCCACGAGCGCCTCTTCCCAAGGACCTCTGAGGCCTTTTTTGTCTCTCGGAGAGGCGTTCCAGGCGGTGGGTGTGATGACCTGGTATTGTGCAATTTTTCCATCTTCAATACTCACCCAGTGGCCCAGAGCGCCGCGGTGTGCCTGGACCAGGCCGAAGCCTCGACCATTTTTGGGTAGGTCGTTCTTGCGGTAAAAAATTTCATTGGTGACACCGGTCTCTTTGAACCAGCAATCCATGGCTGGAAAAAGAAGCGTGGGGCGGACCAAGCGCGCCAACTGCCGCAGAAACACGTTGGATCCATCTTTTTCCAGGAACCGTTTGATAAGGGGATTTCCGGCCATGACAAGCTCCGCCAGGGGTCCTGTTTCTGCCGGGTATCCATCATATCTCGGGGCTTTTCCCCAGGAATAGCTTTCGGAATTTGAATCGGGCGTTTCGATTTCCGTGGTTTCTTCAAAAGGATGCCGGGGATCTCCATTAGACTTGAAATGTGAAAAAGTGACATCTTCCGTGATTTTTTCCTGGTCGAATGGACTCAATTGACCCTTTCTGAAAAAGCCCGGCGGAAGAAGATACAACCCGCCCGAAAGAGTCTTTAAGTTTGTACTCATGGGCATCTCCCAGGCCCCGAAGCTGATGAAATGCTGGTGAGTGTTTCCCATTTGGTGAAGCTCTGACTCCTTTGAAAAGCGAATGAAAAACCCCAGGTCACTTTCCTGATGTTCCCGTTTTTCATCGATCCACAGGTCAAGATCCTCAGGGGTTTTGATATCCGACCAGCGCTCAATGGTACATCCTAGAACCTGGCGTTCATACCATCGACGGAAATTGGCGAGCAGGCTGCGACACTGATTGATGTCATTTTGTCCGGGAACCGAAACCACTCCCCCCGGCACCATGAAGGAGGAATGCGGCCATTGTCCTCCGAGTATAGCAATGATTTCCAGTATTTTCTTGGTTTCACGAATTGTTTGAACAACCGTGCCGCCTTCAAGGGGTCGGTAGCGTCTGACCGCTTCTTCAAAAAGAGAATGTTTACGGTAAGCCGGGCTGGTAAAATCGGGCGTAAAAAGCAAAAATGCGTGACGCAAATCGTTTTGAAGTTGTTCGGCCATGAGTGTGAGATTTCTGACCCGTAGGGCGTCATCCGGAACACTGACTTCGGCAATCATATCGAGTGCCTTGACGGCGGCCTTTAAGTGGGCCGTACTGCAGATGCCGCATATCCTCGGCGTAATCACCAGTCCGTCCAAAGGGGCTCTTCCCTCAAGCAGGTTTTCAAAGCCCCGGTACATGGTGCCGACGCTCCTGGCTTCTGAAACCACTTCCTTATCCATTTCGAGATGGATTTCGAGATCGCCTTCCGACCGGTTCAGTGGAATGACCTGGATCTTTCTTGCACTCATGATTTATATCCCGGACTTGCGTTTGATGAGCCTTTTGGGTGCGGCTGCTGCCGCCATGCCTTTATACGCCATGTAGTGGGCCCGGCTTACGCCGGCCGGCAGTTCAATGGGAATCCCTTCAATGTTTCGGGTTTTGAAGAAGGGATATTGCTGAGGGAAGTCGGTGTGGGTGCAGCCGAAACAGGGGACGCCCACTCTCGTTTTAGAAGACCGTCTGTTCCACAAAATCTTGTTGCAGGGGCCTGTCACCAGTGGTCCCTGACACCCCATGTAGAAGAAGAGACACCCTTTCTCGCCAAACTGCTTCTCCTCAACGCGGTACTCATGGTATTCGTTCCGGGTACACCCCTGGTGAACCATGATCCGATACCAGTCCAGTGGGGAATGCCTTCTGTCGAGATCCAGCGGCATGTCATTGGCCAGAGCGGAAAGGGTCCCCGCCAGAACATCGCTGTGACATGGACAGCCGGGAAGATTGATCACCGGAAGACCGCTTTTGCTCGCGTACCGCTTTCCCAGGAAACCGCCATAGTGGTGTTTATGGAATTGCAGGCCGGTTGATTCCGCTTCCTTATCCGCCCCAAAACCGCCAAAACTGGCGCAGGTGCCAACGGCAATGACGTGGACGGCTTTTTCCGCCATGGCACCGATAAAATCTTTTTTCGGCTTTCCCAGCACAGTATCCGCAAGGCCGGTTCCCGAAGGGCCCTGAATGACGGATCCTTCCAGGCATAGGATGTCCAACGGTATTTCATCCTTCAAGATTGCCCGGTCTAACTGTTCCTTTGATTGTGAATCAAGAGCCGAAAGGGAAGGGTGCCAGAGCACTTCAATGGAGAGAATCCCCAGGAGTTCCGCCAGATCAGGAGATTCTGCGTTCAAAAAAGACCAGGTATCGCCGCCGCAGCCTCCGCCTTGAATCCAATAAAGCGTCCTGGACATGGGTCGTCTTCCTTTCCACATGCAAAAAAAATGCACTGCATTTCTATGAATTTCAAATGGTTCGTTGAATAATCAAGGTATATTACCAAAGACGATGCTGTCAAGGGTTTTGTGCAAATTGACGTTCTACCGATTTCTCTTAAAAAATGCGGGTTGATAGCCGGCTTTTCCATGGGGTTTGGATCTTCAATAAACACCATCCTGGATTGGATTGCCGCAGTGGTTCAGGTTTCGGGTGGCTTATTTCCGAACTGAACGCGGATCTTCCCAGTCTTGACGCCAAACAGAATCTGACCTATACTCATTTATATTGAAAATGAACGACCCGTCTGTTTTTCCTATAATTGACTTTTCCTTGGATCTGGAGGGCTTCAAATGGAGTGCCCAAGATGCCAGGCTGACAATTCTGAAACGAAGCTTCTCTTAACCTTTCCACAATGTGAATGGGAAACCTTATCACAGAAAATGAGGCGAGCAACTTGGCTACCGAGCACTTTGGGAGGACTCTCGCCGTATCGCTTGATTATGCCGGAGGAAACACGATGAGGAAACTAACCGCTGCAGTCTTGGTTCTGATTGCCATATCATTTCTTTGGGGGTGTTATGAGTCTGAAGTGCCTTTATCAAAAAAGCCGTCATCCAAAGTTGATGCAAAATTGATCGGAAACTGGAGAAGTGTTCCCCGTAACGACAATGACAGGACCATTTCCTTACTGTTAAAACAATTCAATGAAAATGAGTATCTGGTGGCCTGGAAGGAAGGCAAAGACGGCAAAACCCTTATGGCAAGAGGTTTTAACACCAAAATCGTTGATATCCATATCATTAATTTACAAAACATAGAATCTCTTGATAAAAATGAGAGGACATACGTTTTCTTCAAGTATGGTTTCAATGCAAAAGGGAATTTGGTCGTCAATGTTCTTTCCGATGATTTTGCCAAATTAAAGAGGATGAAATTCAAATCGGCAAGAGATTTTTACGATTTTGTTCAGGAAAACATTTCAGAGAATGGATTGTTTGGGGAGAGCATCGAATTTTGCCCCACGGCCCCTGTTCGTTTGGAGATTAATCCATAACAAGCCGGGCCCCTGTTTGCGCTCCGGAAAAGGAGGAAAGCCCCATGGAAATAGCGATTCGCGCCCTGCTCATGATTTTGAGTGTATGCTTGATGACCGGCTGCTTTGAAAGCCACCAGGAGTATACCCTTAACCCGGACGGATCCGGAAAGGTCATTCATGAAGTGCAGTTCCAGCAGGTTGACCTGAACATGGGGGAAAGCCCCGACAACCCTGAAAAGCAACTGAAAAAAACCGTACAGCGTATCCTCACCGATTCATCCGGTGTGGACGCGTGGAAGGACATATCTTTCAAACGAACCGAGGATGGAAAAATCTTTTTCAGGGGAACGGCCTATTTTCCGGATCTATCCAAGCTGAGCCTCAAGCTGGGTGAAGTGAAGCAAAGCGGATCAAACCCCGTTTGGAAGAAGACGCCTTCGGGAGATATGGTGCTGGAGCTGAAGGGAGAGGATAAAAAAGGAAAGGGAAAAGAGGACGCCCCGCCAAAGCCGTTGACCGATGCGGAGATCAGCCGGAAAATTGCTCAGGAAAAAGCGCAATTCCAGAAAATGAAACCCATGTTTGCGGCCGTTCTTTCCACGCTGAAGCAACAGATGACATTTCATTTGCCCGGCCGTAAAAAAGAGGTCACAAACCTTACGGAAAACCCCGATGGTAGCCTCACCATCACCTTCGACGGTGCAAAGATGATGGACGTCATTGACGCCATGTTCGCGGACGACCAATGGATGCGGGAAACGATTCAGGCCAAAGGGGGCATCATGGATGAGGGTCCCAATATGGACGCAGAGACCAATGAAATCCTTTTCGGGCAAAAGGGCCCGATCCGCGCCGTAATGGGGGCTCCACAGAAATCCCTCTTTGACTACGGGACCGAAATGGCCGCAGCAAAAGCGGATTATCCAGCCCTCCTGAAGCGTCTGGGCATGTCATCGGCGCTGCCGGCAAAACCGGCCACGGGAGAAGGGTTTAAGAGTGTTAAAGTGGCAGGCGTGCGAATCGTGCGGTTTTCGGACTCGGATCAGGGTATCCGGCCCTTTAATTATGATTTCGGATATACCCTGGCGCTCGTGGGCCAACTGCCGGGTGCGGTTCTGGAGGTCAAAGGCGGAAAGCTCGAAAAAGCCGTTTCTTTAGCGGGTGACGACCTTTTGCCCAAGCGGGATTGGGACCGCAAAATAAACTTTCCGCGACTCTCCAAGGACAAGACTGCAGTGATATTTGAGGTGACCGTCTCCCTTCCCGGTGAAAAAACCAAAGGGTTTAAGGAAATTTCCGGAAAACTCGAATACGTGGTGGCGGGGGGCTCAAAAAAAGTTGACTTGGGGTTCACGGGTTTCAAAGCCGGCACACAAGGAAAAGCGTTTTCCGCCGTAATCAAGTCCCTTGAAGAAAGCAAATGGGAGAAGGGTCATGAGGTCTTGACCTTGGAATTGCAGTTGGCGAGCGAAGCGATCAAGTCCACGCAATTTCTGGACGGTCAGGGCAATCCCCTTAACGTCTCCGGACAAAGCACCATGAGCTCAGGAAACACGATGGTGGCCGGGTACGACATAGAAGGCAAGTTTCCGGAGAACGGTCGAATTGTCATGGAAATTTTCGATGCCCTGAAACGCTTTGAGATACCGTTTTCCGTAAAGGACATCTCCTTAACCGGTCAACCCCTGAAATAAGATGGCTCGATTTTTGTTTGGGAGGAAAAGTTCCGTCTTTAAAAGGGTGTCTCAACCCGAAAAAGGACCTCTTACAATGTCAGGGTGGTGGTTTGGGTCGGGGCGAAACAATCCTATGTCCACTTGCTTGTCCCAGTTGATGGATCGGCCTTCTTCCACAATCAGATCCCGATTCTCATTGCGTCTATCCTGGTTGTGATGGCTTGGATACTCTCAATTTATTTCAGCAACGGCCGGCCC
Organism: Desulfatiglandales bacterium; assembly: GCA_963663335.2. Lineage (GTDB taxonomy): Bacteria > Desulfobacterota > DSM-4660 > Desulfatiglandales > Desulfatiglandaceae > NaphS2. Next base: position 704,356 of record CAXXLN010000004.1, read on the forward strand.
GGAGAGATGGAATCAATCTCAACATTCGTTCAAACCCTCTGATTTGATGATATCACAGCTTTTTAAGCTATACGATATTTGGTGATGTCCCTATTCCATTGACAAGTTGTCGGGTAAGTCAGCAGCTCACCAAAAGTCCATGGGCGATCTGTTACATTTGCAGCCATGGCTGGCGTCATAGGTCGGAAAATACGATCCTTGCCACGGCTGAGTGTCTCATGAGCTCGGATGAAATTGTAACAGGCAACGCAGATGGCGAATTTGGCCTTGAGCCATCGCATCGATCGGGCAGCCGTCGGCGACTTGCGTGCAAGATGCGCATCCCAGAGACGCCAGTCCAAATTGGATCGCTCTATGTAAGCAGTATTGATCGTGCAACTGGGCGAATCGGCCAAACGAGCGCTAATACGCTGCCCGCTGCCGTGAATCACCTTGCATTCGACCTTGATCACGCGCCCATCCTGGCGAGTTTTATGAACCGTAGCGTAATCCAGATCGGCATCTACGACCCGCTCCGGCTTACGGGGTCGGCCCCGTTTGCCTGTCGGCGACACCGGGATCGACTCGTGAAACAGTTCAGCAAGGACCGTACCGTAATGGGACAATTCGTCGGAAACAAACAGTGGCTTGCTTTGAAGGCGACCGGTCAAATCCTTGAGCAGCTGTCGAGCATCGTCCAATTCGCGCCCGCCGATCCAGAACGTAATCAGAAGTCGCGTCGGGGCGTCGATTGCCGTCCAGATCCAGGTTTGCCCGTACTGGCACTTAAGGTCTCCTTGGCTACCAGTACATTTCTTTTTTTTACAAAGGTCCACAACTCGTCTAGCTGGGTCTCTTTGAGTTCCAGCGATGTCAGCAGGCTTGAAAGCACGCGAGCGCAGTGTTTTCCAGCACGAAGGATCACCCGGTTGACGGTGTCCTTGTTCAGTCCAAGCAATCTCGCGGTTGCCCTGACACCAACGCCTTCTGCAGCATGGTGGATAATTTGTCTGATCGTCTCGGCTGGAAGATGCAAGCCGAACAACGCGCTGGTTTGTGTGGCGGCAAAACGTTTGCCGCAAGTGCGGCAGTATAGAAGGTCTCGGTTTTTGTCCTTTCCGTACTTGCCGCGGGTAGCGATGTTGCCTTGCCCTCGGAGACCGTAATCCTTGCATTTGTTGTTGGGGCAAAAGCATTGCTCAAGTTCGCTCATGGCTTGCCTCCAGCATGAATTTGAATATGGCTGAAACAAACCTAACATAAGCTGGGCTGCATGTCAACTACATGGGGACATTGCCCAACCTTCACCTCCTCACAAAAATTCACACTGCTTCATTGATAAAGTGGGGACAAATATCGATCTTTGGTCTTAAAGATAAAAAAAGGAGCAATTGCTGAAATGCCATCACCCCTTGTTTTCATTTGGTGCCTAGGACGAGAATCGAACTCGTACGGGCGCAAGTCCCGAGGGATTTTAAGTCCCTTGCGTCTACCAATTCCGCCACCCAGGCACGAGTAGCATTTTTATATTTCGCCCCGCCTACTGTCAAGCTCTTATTAACCTCCAATAACCCCTTGTTCTGTTTTGACACTTCGGTTATTCTAAACACCCACGGAGAAGATGATTATCCGCACTCGTTAAAAGGGTCTGGAAACAGGAGCGTGGTGGGAGAATATGCAAGATCGGAAAATTGTTTTTTTTGGCTGTCCCATGGACAGTGATGAAAGGGATGAATCGGTTCAGGAAAAACTGGCCGCTATGTCCTGCGGAGCAAAAACCGATGACCCCTATACTGCTGTCATGACCTCCATTCGAAATGAAGTAGATCAACGGCTGTTTGAGGAAATTGGATCCCTGGAGGTGCCGGAATGGCTTCTCCCTGTTCCCCCCGTCGGCGAAAAAGAAAACATCAATGTGGAAAGTTTTGTCTCGTTTATCGATAGTGACGGATGTCGCACCTTTGCGGAAATGATCGGAGAGCATGTCATTGAAAAAGTCTATCCGCAAGTTCCCTGCATGCTGGCCGTCGACCATTCACTGACCGGCGGAGTATTCAAGAAGCTGGTAACTTTTGCTTCCCCTGAAGAGGTGAGTCTGGTTGTTCTGGACAGCCACACCGATGCTCTGACCGCGCCCGTTTTATCCGATGCCATTTCATATGATATTGAAAACAATCCCGGGTCCCTGTATGAGGCTGACGATCCCTATTTGAAGAACCGCCCGGAATCGTACAACGCGTCCTCTTTTCTTTACCATCTTCTGGCGGAGGGGACCGTACAGCCGAAGAATCTCTATATTATCGGTATCGGGGATTATCCCCCCAAACACTCATTCAGAATCAAGGACCCTCGCATCAAACGGTATTCCGGACTCTACTCAGGGCTCAAGAAAAAGGGCGTCACCCTTATTGCCAAGAAGGAATTGATGAACAGTCCTTCAAAGGTCCGCAATATCCTCAAAGGTATCAATACACCCCATATGTACATATCCGTGGACATGGATGTGGGCGCGGGAAATGCGCTTAATGGGGTGCGGTTCACAAACCGGCGGGGTTTGAACGAAAAGCAGATTTATCGCATATCCGATCTGCTCCAGGAACGCATATCCGGCGGCGTGAATCTGATCGGCATGGACTTGACGGAATTCAATTCCAGATCAGCCGATCCGAAATCGGGCTTTTCCGACGATCGAACCTACAGGATTGCCGCAAACCTGATTCGAAAACTCTGCTTCGGATTGAGAGAAGTTTAATGACCCAACATCCCGCATGACATCAACGGTCGCTGCCGTGTGGGGGGATTGGCAAAAAAAGGAGTTACCATAAGAATGTCTTTATGCAGTCCACTTGAAAACAAAGTCGTTTTGCTGGTTGATGACGAGCCGGATATTCTGGAAAGCGTATCCGAAGAACTGGAAATGTGCTTGCTCCATAAAGCGGATAACTTTGGAACCGCACGCCAGTATCTGCTCAGTTATACCTACGACCTCGTGGTGCTCGATATCATGGGGGTCAAAGGATTCGAACTTCTGAAACTGGCGGTTGCGAAAGGGTTTCCCACCATTATGTTGACTGCCCACGCGCTGACGCCTGAAGCGCTCAAGAAATCCATTAAGTTGGGGGCCGTCTCCTTCGTTCCCAAGGAAAAAATCTCGGAACTGAAGCCATTGCTCGAAGAAATGCTGTTAAGCGGCGTCAAAACAGGCTGGCAGAAACTTTGGGGAAGACTGGGCAGCTATTTCAATGTTCGATTTGGCCCGGACTGGCAGGAAAAAGACAAATTTCTGAAAGACTTTTTCAAAGAATTTGAAAAAGATTCCGACGCCGAAACCCCATGAAAACCAGGTGATTGTTGCATCGTCAAATGCGTAAATTTCCTGAGAGACTTCCCTCTTGAGCGGAATTGTTTTTCGTGGTATACCTAATTATCTAGAGATACTTGAAAATTCAAAAAGAATGAATATCGAATGATAAAGTTTTCCTTTTAGGAATCCAAGGAGGGAACCATGTGGGAATACACCGATAAGGTCAAGGAACATTTTCAGAATCCGAGGAATGTGGGCGAAGTGGAAGATGCGGAAGGTGTTGCCGAGGTTGGTTCCATATCTTGCGGCGATGCCCTCAAGCTTACCTTTAAGACGGATGGCCAAGGGAAGATAACGGACGCCAAATTTAAGACATTCGGGTGCGCCAGTGCCATTGCCTCCTCATCAGCCCTTACTGAAATGATCAAGGGAAAGACCATCGAAGAGGCGGAGAAGATTACCAACGAAGAGATTTCCGATTATCTGGGAGGGCTCCCCAAGGAAAAAATGCACTGCTCCGTTCTGGGCCAACAGGCCCTGGCGCAGGCCATCGCCCATTACAAAGGAGAAACCATTGCCGAGAAAGAAGGAGAAGTGGTCTGTGAATGTTTCGGCATTACCGATCTGGAAATCGAGGCTGCGGTCAGGGAAAACAATCTCACGACCATTGAAGACGTCACCAACTACACCAAAGCCGGGGGCGGTTGTGAAAAGTGCCATAGTACCATCGAAGAGATCATACAAAAGGTGAGGGGCGAGGAGAAAGCACCTGCTCCCCCGCCCCTTAGCAACATGCAGAAAATCAAGAGAATCGAAGAAATCATTTCAAAGGAAATCAGCCCTTCGCTCAAACAGGACGGCGGCAATATCGAACTGGTGGATGTCATCGGAAACCGGGTTCTGGTGAAGATGCAGGGGAGTTGCGCGGTGTGCAAGGCCTCCCAGCAAACCCTTAAGAATTTCGTGGAAGCGAAGCTGAAAGAGATGGTGTGGCCGGATTTGGTGGTTGAGGAGGTGAAGTCATGAAAACCATTTATCTCGACAACAATGCCACGACCCGGGTGGCGCCCGAAGTTTTGGAAGAAATGGCGCCCTATCTTCATGAACTGTACGGAAACCCCTCCAGCGCCCATACCTTCGGCGGGCAGGTGGGTAAAAAGATCCGTGAGGCCCGCGCGAATGCGGCCGAACTCCTGGGGGTTGATCCTGAAGAAATTCTGTTCACCAGTTGCGGATCGGAGAGCGACAATGCCGCCATCCGGTCCGCCCTTGAATTATATCCCGACAAGCGCCATATCGTGACCAGCCGTGTGGAACATCCGGCCATCAAGAGCTTGTGCGAACATCTGGCCAATAAGGGGTACCGGGTTACGGAAGTTCCCGTGGACAAAGACGGAAATCTGGATATGGCGGTTTACAAAGAGAGCCTGACGCCGGATACGGCCATTGCCACCATCATGTGGGGGAACAACGAAACCGGTGTTATTTTTCCGGTGGAGGAAGCCGCCGCCCTTGCCAAGGAGCGCGGAATCCTGTTCCATTCGGACGGGGTCCAGGTGGCGGGAAAAATCCCCATCAACATGAAGAACAGCAGTGTGGACATGCTCTCCCTGTCCGGCCATAAGCTCCATGCGCCCAAGGGTGTGGGGATTCTTTATATCAGAAAAGGGATTCCTTTTTCCCCTTTCATCATCGGTGGTCACCAGGAGATGGGGCGGCGGGGCGGTACGGAAAATACCGCCGGCATTATGGGTCTGGGAAAGGCCTGTCAACTGGCATTGGCGAACATGGAAGATGAAAATACCCGGGTCAAAGACCTTCGGGACAAACTGGAACGGGAAATCCTCAAGAGAGTTCCACAAACCCGGGTCAACGGGGGCCGGGCCGAGCGGTTGCCCAATACCAGCAATATCAGCTTTGGATTCATTGAAGGGGAAGCCATACTGCTTCAAATGGATGGTTACGGCATCTGCGCCTCATCAGGTTCCGCTTGCACATCAGGGTCGTTGCAACCCTCCCATGTGCTTCGTGCCATGGGGGTTCCCTTTACCATGGCCCACGGTTCCATCCGCTTCAGCCTGAGTATCTATAATATGCCGGAAGAAATTGATTTTGTTATCGACACCATGCCCCCCATCATCGAAAAGCTGAGGGACATGTCTCCCTTCTGGGACGAAAAAGCCAAGAGCTGCGGCGCTGATAAGATGCCTTTTTGATGAAGGTGTAAGGGTTAAGGTGTAAGGGATATGGATGCAGGGTTGAAAGAGAAGCAATGTGACATCGAGCGGAAAAGCTCCCACAAATTTCGAAGTGAGATCCCGAAAATTGTGGATGAACTGGTGCTGTCCTGCGGCAGGGAAGGTTGCTTCGATCACGTGGGACTGGAACCCATCTCCTCAAGGGAAGCTATTATCGACCTTATTCACCGGGCGTTTCGGATTCTCTACCCGGGTTATTTCCTTGAGAAGCGGGTGGACGAGATCAATCTGGGCTATTACTTCGGCCAGGAAGTCACCGAATTTTTCGAGATCCTTTCCCAGCAGATTACCCTGGCGGTTCGTCATGATTGTGTTCGTTATGAGCAACCTTGCAGCCTTTGCCAGGAACGTGGCGAAGAAGCGGCGATTGATTTTGGCAAACAAATGCATCAGATTCGAACACAGTTGGCCAAAGACATTCACGCTGCTCGGGAAGGGGATCCCGCGGCCGCGAGCTTTGACGAGATCATCTTCAGCTACCCGGGGCTATACGCCATTACGGTTTATCGCATGGCCCACCAGCTTTTTGAACAGGGGATTCCCTTGATTCCCCGCATCATGACAGAATACGCCCACAGTCGCACGGGCATTGACATTCACCCTGGTGCCCATATCGGAGACAGTTTTTTCATCGACCACGGTACAGGGGTAGTTGTGGGCGAGACATCCGAGATCGGCGATCGGGTACGGCTTTACCAGGGCGTTACACTGGGTGCCATGTCTATTCCCAGGGAAAAGGTGAAAGAGCTTACAAGCCGCAAGCGCCATCCGACCCTGGAAGACGATGTGGTCATCTACGCCGGCAGCACCATATTGGGCGGAGACACGGTCATCGGCGCCCGTTCGGTGATTGGGGGCAATGTGTGGCTGACCGGGTCGGTTCCTCCGGACACCCTGGTTTTCGCCAAAAAGCCGGAACTGGTTTTTAAGGAACGGAAACAATGAAATCCCGGTGAAACATGAAGGGAGTAGAAATGACAAGGATATTTTCCCATGGATCCGATACGATCGGGTGTACGCCGCTGATTCGCTTAAATGCCCTTGCAAAGGGTTTGCCAGCCGCCATCCTTGTCAAACTGGAATACAGAAACCCTTTGGGCAGCGTCAAAGACCGTATTGCCCTTTCCATGATTGAAACCGCTGAAACGGACGGGTTGATTAATGACGATACGCTGATTGTTGAACCGACCAGCGGCAACACGGGCATCGGGTTGGCATTTGTGTGCGCCGAAAAGGGGTATAAATTGACCCTCGCCATGCCGGAGACCATGAGCGTGGAGCGACGAAAGCTGCTGAAGCACTTGGGGGCTGAGCTGGTCCTGACACCGGGCGGTGAAGGGATGAAGGGCGCCATCTCCAAGGCAAAAGAAATTGTTTCAAATACCCCGGGGGCCTACATGCCCGATCAGTTTGCCAATCCGGCCAATCCCGAAATTCACCGTAAAACAACGGCGGAAGAAATATGGCTGGATACGGAAGGGTCGGTGGATGTGTTGGTGGCGGGTGTCGGGACCGGAGGCACCATTACCGGCGTTTCGGAAGTGATCAAGGGGCGAAAGCCAGGATTTAAATCCATCGCCGTTGAGCCGGCCGATTCCCCGGTACTCTCAGGTGGAAGTCCCGGACCCCACAAAATTCAGGGCATCGGGGCGGGATTCGTGCCGCAAGTGCTCAATACGAAGATCATCGATGAAGTCATCACGGTCACCAACGATCAGGCTTTTGAGACGGCGCGGAATATGGCGTCAATGGAAGGGATTTTGTGCGGTATTTCTTCAGGCGCCGCAGTATGGGCGGCCCTCACGGCAGCTCGAAACCTCGAATATGAAGGCAAAACCATTGTCACCATTCTGCCCAGCACGGGAGAACGGTATCTGAGTACCCCGCTTTTTTTATGAAAGGCTTGTGCCGGGTTCCTTAACGCTTTGCAATGAACTGAAAACAGAAGTGGTTATTTTCGAGACAGGACATTCCAGAAAACCCGCCCCCCCTTTATCAGAGCCGACAAAAGGTTCGCTATTTCGAGAAGCGGTTCCTGTATCCTTTTCTGAATCATGTATTCGAATTCTTTCAGATTGCGTGTGGTGTCCCTCACATGGTCCAGGCTGTCGCCGACCTTGTCCAGATCCTTTTGAACAGAGCTGAGTATCCCTTTTACTTCGGTGGTAATCCGGGTTACATCATGGCTGAGGGGTGTCAGTTGAAGCCTTGCCGTCTCAAGGAGTTTTTGTGCTTCCGAAAACGCTTTAAAAGCCTTGATCAAAAGTACCACCAGGAAAATGGTATTTAGCAGCAGCAGTCCGGCAATCAACATAACGCTGGTGGAAACATCCATATGTCACCTGTTGAGAGACTTTGGGTTTCGCTTAAGACGGGTTCAGGATTTCGAGTTTTTCTCATCCTTGTAAGCGGCTACCCCGGCTTGAACCGCCTCTTTAATGCGACCTTTTTCATTTATTAGGGCATCTTTTCCTTCAGTATATTTCGATGCGGCTGTTGCTTCCAGGTCTTTGAGACCGGCTTTGGCTTCGGTTCTGAAATGTTCAAGCTTTTCCCGGCTTTCAGAAAGCATCTCCTCGGCTCTCTTGACGGCCTGTTCCAACTTCAGTTCCACATCATCTTTTAATTCCCGACTTCGCCTGGAGATGTCCTCACGCATTTCCCTGCCTGTCTTGGGGGCAAAGAGCAAAGCAGCGATAGCACAGATAAGACCGCCGAACAGGAAACCCTTAAAGAAACCCGAATCTCCTCCACGTTCGTATGCCATGATTTTCTCCTATTCAATGATCTCGATGGCGTCGGCACCGCATTCCTCGGCGGCACGCCGGACAATCGCTTCATACTGTTCCGGGATTTTATCAAACTTCACGATTGATTTCAGTTCGTTTTCATCGTATTCAAACACCTGGGGACAAAGGTCGTTGCAGTTTCGATCGCCCATGCACTGACTTGATATAACGGCTTTCATGGTACCCTCCTAGTCATTAATGAAATGACAATAAACGAGATAGGTTGAAAATGACTTAAAGTTTATTAGAAAAATACCGGTTTAGAAAACTGATGTCAATGATTGTGATCAAAAATCGTATATGCATGGCAATTTTTTTAAAGGGCTGAGGAGCGTTTATGCGGGATCTGTTTCAAATAACCGACAAACTTCTAAAAGCACTGAAGCCGCTGGAATTCAGCCGTCCGGTGACCCATGTTTACAACCCCCTCAAATATGCCAGATCCGCCTATGATGAATACCTCAAGGCATACGGGGGGAGCCCGAAAGAAGTCCTTCTGCTGGGGATGAATCCGGGTCCCTGGGGTATGGTCCAGACCGGCATCCCTTTTGGTGAAATTATTGCTGTGAAGGATTGGATGAAAATACCGCCACACCACGGTGTGCCCGAAGTGTTTCATCCCAAGCGGCCTGTGGAAGGGTTTTCGTGCAGAAGGCGCGAGGTCAGTGGCAAAAGGCTTTGGGGGTGGGCTGAGAACACTTTTGGTACACCTGAAAATTTTTTCAGCCGTTTCTTTGTGGCCAATTATTGCCCTCTTATGTTTTTGGAGGAAAGCGGCCGGAATCGAACACCAAACCAGATTCCCATGGTTGAAAGAAAGTCGCTTCTTGTTCCGTGCGATCAGGCTTTGCGTGAAACGGTTCTCTATTTTGAGCCCAGCCATGTTGTGGGAATCGGCGCATTTGCCGCGGATCGGGCGAAAGCGGCACTGAAAGGACTTCATGTAACGGTTGGGCGAATTACGCACCCCAGCCCCGCCAACCCGAAAGCCAACAGGGGTTGGGAGGACTGTATTAAAAAGGAATTTGCGCTGATGGGAATTACCTGAAAATCTATTTGTTCTTTTCCAATTGCTTTTCCACCATGCTTTGAAGATCTTTGATATCCCGGTTGTCAACGCGCCTTCCGTTCATGAAAATCGCGGGTATACCCCTTACCTCAATTTTCTCCCCTTCCTCTTGTTCCAGATTGATTCTCGCCAGTATCGCCGGATCATGACGGTCCGTGTTGAATTTTTCTATGTTTAACCCCAGCTTTTGGGCGATTTCGACAAGTTTTTTGTCGTTGAGGTTTCTGTAGTCTTTAAACAATTCGTCATGGTATTCCCAAAATTTGCCCTGGCGTTCCGCGGCAAGGGCTGCGGCCGCTGCTTGCTGGGCGAATTTGTGGCTGCTCAGAGGAAAATTCTTGTAAACGACCTTTACCGATTCCGGATTTTGCTTGAGCAACTGCTCAAGTACAGGGGACAGCCTGGCACAGTACGGACACTGGAAATCGCTGAAAACAGCCAAAACCACAGGTGCGTTTTCGGGGCCTTTATAAGGTGAATCCGCCGTCTTGATTTCCACAAAAAAATCCAGGCCAATGATCCGGACGGACTTTTCGGTGCGGCTGCTGACAAAGAGCCGGTTGCCTTGTGGATCCATTCTGATTTGATCCGCACCATCTCCCACGTGGATCTTATTTTGCAGAACGCCCTCTTGATCAAACACGGAAATGTTTCCCTTATTTGTCAGGACGAATATATATTTGCCATCCGGTGTTGCCACCACATCAAGGGGAGGATTTTCCAGGATCAGTTTGTGCTGAAGATCCATATTGACCCCGGCAAAAGATGTGATAGCGGTGGCGAAAAATACGGTAATGGTGAATAACAGTAACAGTTTCAAATGATTTTGTTTCATTTTGCTCCCTTTCATTATCTAAAATAAATCCGTTAATGTTGCCGATTTCGATAAAATAAGACATCAGGACCCATAAATCACGGAAAAATTAAAGATGGAGACTATTTTTTTGTCAGTCGGCAAACACCGTCCCAAATCTCTCCGGGTGCTACGGGAGGATTATTTTTGCAGGCCCGGCAACGGTCAATGTAAACTTGGCTTGGAGTTGTTTTTCCATCTGGGATCCGTTCAATTTCAGCCGCTTTTTCAAAAACCTCGGCGGCTTGGTCCCACTCCATGTCTAAATAATGCTTCATACCGAGATTAAATAGCGATATTAATTCCTTTTCCTGTTCGGTAAGGTCCCCTTTCATGGCACAAAGCTCGTAGACGCGTACCGGTTCGGATTTTCCCACCACGGCGATGGTGTCAATAAACCGAACCTCGACCATGTCGAATACCCGTTTCAGGTCCCCATTGTCATCGGTGATTTCCCATTTCAGGGTGTCTTCACTGACCAGAATGTAAACCCCGTACTGCTTGCCGGCTTCCTCCAGCCTTGCGGCCAGGTTCACGGGATCTCCCATCATGGTGTAATTCATGCGCATGGCGCTCCCCATATTGCCGACCACGATTTCACCCGTGTTGATTCCGATGCGCATCTTCATGGAATGAACGATTAAGGGCCATCTATCGCTCGCCTTCCACTCTTCGCCTCCGAGGCCTTTGGTATTGCGGTCGGGCTCATGAGGATGCTGTTTTTCCGTTTTCCACTTTTCACAAAGGCGCGTGAGTGTCTCCTGCATGGAAACGGCCACACGACATGCTCTCAGCGCATGGTCGGGGACTTCCATGGGGGCGCCGAAAAAGGCGATAATGGCATCCCCTTCGTACTTGTCAAGGGTTCCCATTTCGTTGATGAGAATATCCGTCATGGCGGAAAGGTATTCGTTGATCAGTTCGACCAGCTGGTCAGCCGTCAATTTTTCGGAAAAGGTGGAAAAGCTCTGAATGTCGGTGAAATAGGCGGTGATGGGTCTGGCCTCCCCCCCCAGGGTTGGCATGGTCTTGTTCCGGTACATTTCGTCGATAATCTCAGGCGCAAGGTAGCTGGAAAAAGTTGTTTTCAAGAATTTCTTGTCTTTTTGTTCCGTCAATACTTTGAGAACGATAATGCCGCCGAAAATCAAGACGTTTGAAAATACCAAAGGGGTAGTGGTCAAAACCAGATTTTTCATGCTGAAAAGCGCAAAGTTTAAAATCAGGGTTGTCAGAAGGAGTATGATGAAGATGACACTGCTGATGCGGATACTGGTAAATCCGTAGACAAAACAGCAAAAAAGACAAACTCCAAGCAGTATGAATAGGTCAAAATGGGGGACATGGGCGGAGAAGGTCAGCTCGTTTCGGGTAATGACCGTATTAAATGAGTTGATCAGTGTATTGACGCCATTCATGGCCCCGTAGGGGGTTTGCTGAATATCACCCAGAATGCGAGCTGTTGCGCCGGCAAAAACGAATTTATTGTAGAATTGCTGAAACTGTTTCTCATATACGTCCATGAGATCCCGGACCACCACACTGTCGGTGAGAAAATCAGCGGAGTCCTGGCCTGCTTCCCTTCCGAAATCAGGGTATTGATCAATGAGGGTTCGCAGCATTCCGGGTGGTGCATTGGCGCTGGTAAAATAGTAAGAAAAGAAGAAGTATTTTCCCTTTTCAGAGTTGCGATTCAAATATTCCTGAAGGCGTACCTCATCCTGAACCCCGTCTCCCAGGTCTTGTGCGGCCTGATTGTAGGCGCGGTAAGATTGTTTTTCACAGAAATCCAGAAACCACTTTTCAAGTGCGAGTGTGTCGTAACTCTCTTTGATTCGACCGGAGGCATCCATCGTCGGTATTTCGGGCAGAGGATTCATGGTGTAGACTTTGCCATAGCTCTGTGTGGGCACGGTGTTGAATATTGAGGGGAATCCGGTCTTTTGATCAACGAAATATCGATTTTCAGTGCCGGCATAATTGATATAGCTGAACCCCGGAACGGGCGTTTTGATTTCGATGGTGCCTCTATCGTAAACAACCAGCCGAATTTTTGTGGCATTCCCCTGCTCCGCTGCATCAAAAATTTCCCAGCCGCCCAGAATTTGAAACCCTCCGGTTTCCTTGAGCACATGAATGGGAAAATTAGGAATCTTCTGCCGGGCGCTGGGGCTTGTTTTCAGACGGTTCAGCAGTAATCGAAACAGGTTCTGATCGTAGAAATAGTCCTCGGGCGGCGCCGGGTTCAAAATTTTGTGTTTCACCCAGTTGAAATCCTTTTCGAACACTTTGAGCTGGTGGGTCATTGGGTCCAGGACGGGTATTTTTGCATTGGAAAGAACAACTTTGTCAGGAGTGATGGCAATATTTTCATTGGTGACACGATAATATCGTTGAACCAGGACAAGGGTGGCCGTAAAAAGGTTCCGGACTGTTCCGTCACTCATTTTATAGGTGTAGTAAAGGGGGAACATGCGGGTGACATCATCATCATCCGCCAGCACGTTGACGATGGCCGGGTGTGCGCTGGAGATGAATTCGCTCAAAACAGGTTCCAGGGAATGAAATACCAGAAGGCTTTGGTGCCCCTTCAAGGGAAGGGAATAGCCTTTTAAAATTTGTTCATTAAAAAGGATTCGGCTCAGGTAGTCTTTGGGAAGATCGGGCCTGGGTTGTTCTACCAGTTGAACGTCCAGAAATACGTTGTCATATTTTTCAAGGGCTTTGGAAAAGGCTCGGTCCATTTCGTTGAAGGCGTTTTCCACTTTCAACAGAAGGCTCGGCTCAGGGGTCAATTTTTTTGACAAAAACGGGGGAATGGTTTCATTCTTGATAAAAACCACGTCAAACATGACGGTTCTGGGCGAGAATTTCTCCAGGTTGTCGAGCATTTGAGCATGAACGTCCCGCTTCCAGGGCCATTTCCCAATGGATGCAATAGCATCTTTGTCAAACCCCAGAAGAACAACCTCTTGGGATACAAAGGGATTCTCTTCGTGAATGTCTGGTTCCCGCAGGAAAAAGAGGCCGTTTAACAGGTTACGTTCGATCCCCAGAAAAAGCCGTGTTTGAGAAGAGATGAAACTAATAACGGCAAAAGCGGACAAGCCGATCAGCAAAACGATAATGGCTTTTTTGAGCATTTTATATCTTCTAAGAAGAAGGTTTTTGGTTAATCGGGCTTCTACGCGTCCACCAGGTTCTTGTAGAACCCAAAAAGCGATAGAACTTCATTTTTCAAGTCTTTGAAATGAAGACGAGCTTCTTCTACTTTGTCTTTCAGTGAATCGAAAGTCGGGAAATTATGAAGGTGAATTTCCTTTTCGTGGTGACTCCGTGCCAGAAGCAACCTGACGATTGCATTAAATTGGTGACAGGCCAATCCTGCCGTCAAAGCGCCCGTGTAATCCGTAATCGTCCCTCCCCATATTGGTTCTTCAATTGACTAATAAATCGATAACCTCATGCCTGGGATAAAGCTGAACAATAATCCCCATGTTTTCGGAAAAGCGAACCACCTCCCGAAAGCGGGCTTTCAGATACTCTCCCATGACGGGGAGAGCACAATGTCGGCAGGCGGGATCGGGATTGTTATCCTTGACGGCTGCACATTCATTGTTGGCGGCCCTTCAACTGTTTGAGGTTTTTTAGGATGGTCTTGGCCTTGTTGATAAGATAGCCTACCCGTTTGTATTCGGGATCTTCGGTCTTCACCAATTCCCACTCCCGAATGGCGTCCCCGAGTTTTTCTTTGTCGTAGAGCTGCATTCCCTGTTTGTAATGGAATTCCTTGTAAGAATTTTGGCAGTTTTCAATGTACATGTGACACTGTCGGCATGAAGCCCTATATCGGAGACTTGCCTGGAATTGGTCCCGAGCCCTCAGATAGTCTTTTTGGTCGTAGAGCCCCACCGCTAGATGAAATGAGCACCGGTAGGCATAATCCATGGCCGCTTTGTCCAGGGGGTTGGTGGCAAGGACCTTGCTGAATTCAACCAGGGCTTCCTCATACTTTTTTTCCTGGAATAGTTCGATCCCGTGATCGCGGTAGATGACGATTTGGTCTACTACCTCTTTTTTTTCCTTCTCTTTCACGCCCACACCGGGGTTTTTCGCTTCCAACTCGGAAAAATCCCCTTCCCAATCCCAGGAGCCTCGATCCATGGCTGAGAACATTTTCCCTTTAGCCTCGGATGGAGCAACCCTCGCCTCATTGAGTTCAGGAATCCTGAGTTCCTGACCCATTCGAATGGCCGTGACGTCGCTGATACCGTTGGCCTCGGCGATAATAGCAAATTTTCTATGGTCTCCGTAGTAGGTTGCGGCAATTTTTGAGAGTGTTTCTCCGGATTGCACCTTGTGAACCAGAAATCCGTTGGTGGGCAGTGCAAGTATCCGTTTTCCGCCGATCAACCTCTCCCGGGCACCCTGATGGTTGGGATCGAACCTCAATGCCGTCAGGAACTCCTTTCTTGCCGCTGCATATCTTCCCTTTTGTTGCAGGGTGTTCCCGGTCCGGTAGTGTCTTTCTGCGGCGGCTTGAGTTTCCGATGCCATCCGTTTGGCGCCCACTCTGGCCGCCTCATTTCCGGGATCCGCGGTGAGGGCCAGCTGATATTGCCTTAAAGCGGCGACCAGCTCTTTTTGGGCCTCATGAGTCTTTGCGGCCTTGACGTATTCTTCCGATATAACTGTGGCACTGCCCGAAAGGAAAGGCTCTTCTTTTTCCGGAACGGCGCAGCCGGTAAACCAGGTTGCAACAACAATCATGCTGATAACGGAAACGATTTTTTCCAGCATTTTTTCACCTCAAGGAAAGCGTGTGAAACGTATCCAGCCTCTTGATAAGATAATCCAGATCCTTGCCCAGCATCTGGGTCCGCCGAAGGGTCAGAGGGTCTGTAAAAAAGGGATTCCCTCCCCTCTTCACGGACAAGGCCAGCTTGTATCCAGCCTTTTCAGAGATCGCCAGGACCGTTCGGTTATAGGCCCCGTAGGGGAAGGCGATGGCAATGGTGTTTTGGCGCAATTTTTTATCTATCATTTTTTTGGACAACACCAGCTCCTTCTCAACCCTTTTCAGGTAGGTCTCCTCGTTTTCGTCCTTCAGTCTTTTTGAAAGATCGCAGTGGGAAAGGGTGTGGGAACCCACCTCAAACCCGTTCGACTTCATCTCTTCGAGCTGTTCCCAGGTCACAGAACTCCTTGGGATGTCAACAAAATCGGTGTAGATAAAGAGGGTGGCGGTAAATCCGTATTTCTGGAGGATTGGAAAGGCGATGTCATAAGCGGATCGGTAGCCATCATCGATGGTAATGACCACCGCTTTTTTAGGGATCGCCTTTTCCAATTTCAGGAAACCAATGAGATCCCTTAAAGAAATGACACGATAGTCATGGCTTTTCAAGTAAGCCATCTGTTCATCAAAGGCCCGGGCCGGTAAGCAGAGAGAGGATCGGCAGTTTCTGGCGAAGGTATGGTAAACCAGGATGGGGACTTTCTGGTAGCCGTTGATGGTCAAACCGCCTCTGAATTCCTCTTTAAGAGGAATTACGATTAGTTGCCCTTTTGCATAGGATATTCCCTGATTGTGATCCTCTATGACCCACGATTTTCCCGGATCTCCCAGAAAATCTCGGGCAAGGGTTCTTGAGGTCTCCCCCCCCTGCAACTCATAAAGGATATAGTCGTCGGATCGAAAAATATGGGCCTTTTGCTGCTGACGGATATCTCCGGCCCCTTCAGGGGACGTGTCGGTGGTGACACAGGAAGACAATAACAGAAACGTCCAGATTACGATCCAGGGAATCCCTCTCCCCTGTTTGCCATCACGGAGAACGTTTTTGATTTTTTCCATGTTTAACCTCATTCTTTGACTCCCACCCGATAAACTTTATTCGATTACTCGGTAGATGGTGATCGGCTTGCTATATCCTTTGACCATCTGGGGGTCCTCTCTTTCCAGGTCGAAAGATCCTATGAGATATTTTACGGTTTCTTCACTGGCAAGGATATCACACTTAAATTTTTTTGTAAGCCCCTGCAACCGGGAAGTCAAATTAACCGTATCGCCGATAAGAGTATAGGAGAGCCGATTCTGGCTCCCTGAATTTCCTGCCAAAACCTCCCCCGTATGGACGCCGATTCCGTGCCTGAATTTCCGAAGGCCTTCGTGGATGCGGATTTCATTTAATTTTTTGAGGCCGGCCCTCATATCCAGGGCCGCGGTGACCGCTTTTTGGGCGTGGTCTTCACAGGCCAGAGGTACCCCGAAGACCGCTTCGATTTCATCCCCTATATATTGAAGCACAAGGCCGCCATTGATCCGGATGGCCTTTTCCATTTCCGTGAAATAGGACCTCAACCCCTGAATTACCTCCTCGGGTGAACTCTCCTCCACATAGGGAGTGAAATCACGAAGATCGGAGAAGAGGACAGTGGCGGTTCTACTTTCTCCATCAAGGGGTATACGGCCCGATAGGATTTCGTCTCTGATTTCCGGTGTGACGTACTTACCAAAGGTCTCACGAATGGTCTCTCTTTCGGAAAGGCCTTCGGCCATGTCATTAAAAGCAGAGGCCAGGTCGCCCAGTTCGTCATTTCGTTTCACGGAAACCCTGTGCTGGAAATTTCCATCGGCCAGGATTTTGGCGGTCTCCTGCAGTCTTCTGATGGGCCTCGAGAAATAAATGCTGAAGGCGATGCTGAGAAGGATGCCGATAGCTACGATGATGATGGTCAAAACAAATATGAAGGACCGAGCATTCTGAATGCTCTTCAGGATCGTAGCCTGGGAGATGGCAAGATGGACTTTGCCCACCTCCAGGTTTTGATAGGTGATCGGTTGTTCGAAAAAAAAGACGGCTTCGCCATTCTGGAAGAAGCTACCTATTTGTACTTTTTCCTTGCTCTTGAAAAAGAGAAGGCCGGGGGGGGGAGTGTAGGGTTTGTTGACCCTCTCTATGTCGGTATGAGCCTTGATGAGATTGTTTCTGTCGGTAACCAATGCGTACTGTACATGGGCGTTTTCCGAGATATCTTTGACCAGGCGAAAAAGTTCAAGCTCTTCCTGGCCCAAGAGCTTGTCAGCGGAATTATTGGCCACGATACGGGTCATGTTGGCGCCCAGGTTCATCAACTCTGCGCCAAACTGCTCTTTCTGTTTCTTCAAAATGAAGTAGGTTATCACGGAAATGATCAGAGCAATCAGAAGGGTGGACAGGGCGGCAAGCTTTACAAAAATGGGTATTCGAAATCTACTATGGGTTTTTGTCTCCCGTCCTTTTCCCGGCAAGGGATCGGGATTGTTCCGGACTTTGAATGCTGGCGAAATCGACTGTTTTCTTTGGGCATCGACCGGGTCTTTTTGGGTGGTTGCCATGCTTTTCGGGACCTGGATAAGGGAACCTGTTGACCGCCCGCAGGGAACGGTCCAGCAGCCGCTTTGGACCAAAAGTTCTGCATGTTGGCCAAGGAGTTCCCGATTCGTGGGTTGCAAAGAAACCGTTAGAACTTTCAATCATCGGAAAACATGATATCTTATGTCGCGCAGAGGAGTCAATTCGATTTCTCACTATCTTTTTCGGGTGATGGCTCCAGTGTCGTTCACAAGAAATTTCCGATGAATCCCTGGCAGCCGGCAAAACAGCTCCTTGAGCCGCTGAATTATATGGACATAAAGCTGTGCGGAAAACTGGATGGAATTATTTCTGTTTCCCTTATTATTTTAGTTTGTTAAATTCACCTGAAAAGCAAGGCGTTTTTGTCGGAAAAGATGCTTTCAAAGCTCTTTTTACGGATTGTACGGAAATTACGGGTGGGGGTTGAAATGTGTAATGGGAAAATTGGCGCTGTATATGGGGATGGGTAAGGGAACCCATAAAGGACGAAACCAGATGCGAACCGAACCACCCCACCCCCCCCGAATTCACAGGAAAAAGATTATTTAGCCTGCGGGTGCTCCGGTATCGGGTGGCTGTTTTTTTGTTGCCAATTGACAGCATTCCAACTTATAAGCTTCTATGGAACTGGACCGTGGCATTTTTTTGTGGCCAGAATCCTAAAAAGCGTACAAGGAGTGTGCAAAAAAGATCCCAAACAAAAAAGCACTCATGGAAAAACGCCATAAGTGCTTTATTTAACTGGTGGGCCTGGAAGGGTTCGAACCTTCGACCAATTGATTAAGAGTCAACTGCTCTGCCAGCTGAGCTACAGGCCCGTATTCAATTTTTTCCTTGGCGCGCCCGGCAGGACTCGAACCTGCGGCCTACGGGTTCGAAGCCCGGCGCTCTATCCAACTGAGCTACGGGCGCCAAATGGAAAATCTGATTTAGCAGGAAATTCAAACCGTGTCAACAAATTTATTTCTAAAAATTCCTTGACATGTATGCCGGGTTGACCTAAAAGAGTCTTTTAATATTTTGTTGAACAGGATAAAAGAAATGAAAACATTTGTTGCTAAAGAACGGGAAGTCGATAGGAAATGGTATCTGGTTGATGCCGAAGACAAAATTCTGGGGAGACTCGCCACACAGATCGCCACGAGACTGCGCGGGAAACATAAACCGGAGTTTACGCCCCATGCGGACACCGGAGACTTTATCGTTGTCGTCAATGCTGAAAAGGTTGCCCTTTCCGGCAAGAAATGGGACAAGAAGATCTATTATCGGCACAGCGGTTACATTGGTGGTTTAAAAGAGATTACCGCACGCAAACTGCTGGAGAAAAAACCGGAAGATGTTTTGCGGTTTGCGGTTAGGGGCATGCTCCCTAAAAACAGCCTGGGAAGACGTCAGTTGAAAAAGTTGAAAATCTATGTCGGCCCTGATAATCCACATGAAGCACAACAATTGGAGGCTTTGGAGATATAAATGGCAGAGGGACTATTTCACGCCACTGGTAAAAGAAAGTCGGCTGTTGCGCGGGTCTGGATGAAACCCGGCACCGGTGAGATAACCATAAACAAGCGGCCTTTGGCACAATACCTGAATCGGGACGCTGACCAAAATGCTGTCATGGAGCCCCTTGAACTGGTCAACCTGGGGGACAAATTTGATTTTTACATCAATGTCAGGGGTGGCGGCATCGCGGGTCAGGCCGGGGCCATTCGGCACGGTATCACCAGAGTGCTGGTCGATTTAGACCCTTCATTAAGGGATTCGCTCAAAAAAGCAGGATTCCTCACCAGAGATTCCAGAATGAAAGAACGAAAAAAATACGGACAGCCCGGTGCGAGGGCACGGTTCCAGTATTCAAAGCGCTAAGCTCAAGTCCATATTCAATCTATCAAAAAGGGAATCTGTTTCAGGTTCCTTTTTTTTTGAAAACCCATGGCGTTGAGAAATATCAGGCTTGTGGTCTCCTATGACGGTACTCGATATCACGGGTGGCAGCGGCAGAAAAACGGCCTGGCCATTCAAGCGGTTATTGAGGAATGCCTTCATCTGATGACACAATTTCCCGTCAAGCTTCTGGCTTCCGGCAGAACGGACGCGGGTGTTCATGCGTTAAACCAGGTCTGCAATTTTAAAACCCCTTCTCAAATTCCCGTTGACGCTTTCCTGCGAGGGCTTAACGCCCTTCTTCCCCAGGATATTCTGATCAAAGATGTGGCGGACGTTCCTCTGGAGTATCATTCCAGATATCAGGCCAAAAGCAAAACCTATGAATATCGAATCCTGAACAGGCAGAACCCGGATATTTTTCGTCGCAATGCCATGTGGCATATCAGGTTTCCACTTCAATTGGAGAAAATGATTGAATGTCTGTCCGTTCTCAGGGGAACCCATGATTTTTCTTCTTTTAAATCCTCGGGAAGCGCCAATAAAGATCCGGTCAGAAACATCCTGAAAACCTCGATGGAAAAGGATGAAGACGGGGTTTTGCGCATTGCCATAGAGGGGAACGGCTTTTTGCGTCACATGGTCCGAAATATCGTAGGGAGCCTTGTGGAGGTGGGCTCGGGTCGAATGGATGTGAAAAGGTTCGAGGAAGTTCTGGAATCGGGGGACCGGCGACTGGCCGGCAGGAAGGCACCGCCCCAAGGGTTATTCCTCATGGAGGTGAAGTACTAGTCTTCCGTGTCTTTCGTTTCTTTCATGGAATGACTGACCGTTTGATGAATATCCTCCCAGGCTTCCTGAAAAGAATTCACACTGAGCCTTCCCGCCTCAATAAATTTGACCACAATTTCCTTGGTCACCTTGATCGCCAGTTCATGTTCCTTTTTCATGGGGTTTCTCCGGTGTAGTTGTTTTTTGGAACCCCGCTGAACAGAAGAAGGCCATCAAATTGATTCAGCGGGGATCCCGGTGAAAAAAGAACCCGTAAAGCCCTTCTCGACACCAGGCATCTATTTAACACCAGATTCGACAAAAATCAAATATTCCAGCGCCCGGGAATCTCTTTTCCACAGTCGGGGCACCGATTTTTCTTGATTCTGTTTTCGCGGACGAAAAATCCCGTTCGGTTGATCAGCGGTGCGCTGCAGGAATGACAGAAAGTGTTTTCACCTTCGTCCCCATGAATGTTACCGGTGTAGACATATTGCAGCCCGGCGTCATAGCCCATATCCCTGGCCCGTTTTATACTTGCGGCGGGGGTTGACGGGGTTTGCATGAGGCGGTAAGTGGGATGAAACCGGCTGATGTGCCAGGGGATGCCCGGATCCAGATTCACCAGGAATCGGGCAAGGTCTTTCAACTCTTCCGGATTATCATTCAGCCCCGGGATCAGAAGGGTTGTTACTTCGATCCAGACGCCCATATCTTTCATGATTTCAATGGTTTTTAGGACGGGCGCCAGTTTTGCACCACACTGCTCCCGATAAAAGGTTTCGCTGAAAGCTTTGAGATCCACGTTGGCGGCGTTTAAATGTTTACCCATTTTTTCAAGTGCTGCCGACGTCATATACCCATTGGAAACAAATACATTGGCGAGGCCTTTTTTTGCTGCAATTCGGGCAGTATCCAGTGCGGTCTCCAAATAGACGGTGGGTTCGGTATAGGTGTATGAAATGGACGCGGCACCCTGGTCGACGGCTGCCTGTACAATGTCTTCAGAGGCCGTATCCTCTCCCAGAATCCGGTCCTGGTCCAATGGCATCTGGCTGATGTCGGCGTTTTGGCAGAAAAGACATCGGAAATTGCATCCCACCGTTGCAATAGAATAAGAACGGCTTCCCGGGAGAAAGTGAAACAGCGGTTTTTTTTCAATCGGGTCGCAGTGTCCGGCGATAATTTTTCCATATACCAGGCTCACAAGGGTTCCGGCACGGTTTTCTCTGACGCCACAAACGCCCCTATGACCTTCCTCAATAACACAGAAATGGTTGCAGAGGCGGCAATGTACCTTGTTGTTGCTCAGTTTTTCATAAAGATAAGCCTCTTTCATGGGCCTCTCCCAGGGTTAAGGGTGAAAGGTGAAACTTCGGTGGTTCTGTTTTTTCAAATGTTTTGATTCCCATGAGTGACTGCCCCGCCGTTTTCAGCCGCACTTTCAATGGGATGTTGTCGGTTTCGTAATGGTACACAAGGGTGGCGGAAAGGCCCAGAAAGAATCCGAAAGGGGAATTTCTGCAGCCCGAGGCATCTTTATGAAAGGGAAAGGCATCTTCCATAAAGGGAGGGGTAACTCGAATGGACTGCCATGAAATGGGAACCGGTCCAAAGGCCAGTTTAAGAAGGGATTTGAGTTGCCAGAGGTTGTAGAGTTTGGCCTGGCCGAAAAGAGGATCTCCGAAATAGCCCTGAACCGTTTTTAGGAATCCGTTCCAGGAGAAGCTGTTCAAAACACCAATAAAAACTCTGTTTTTGGCAACACGACCGGCTTCTCGCAATGCAGACAAGGGATTGTCCATGAATTCCAGCGTGTTGATCAGAACAGCCAGATCAAATTCGTTGTCGTCGAAGGGAAGATCTTCTGCTATACCGATTTTAAAGTCGGATTTATGACCGAGTCGGATTCTGGCTTTTGCCAGCATCTCGGAGGAGGCGTCAACACCACTGACGTTGAGTCCCATTTTGCTGAACATGATCAGGTGATTGCCGGTACCACAGCCGATATCCAGAACTCTTTCCCCCGGCCGGGGGTCCAGAAGAGAAACCAAAAGGGATTCCATGGACCGTTCGATGGTTCGATTTTGATGGCTTCTCCGCCAGGAATCATAGAAATCAAGCGTGTTTTGGTCGAATATGAGTCCCATGATCCGGTTCCGCCCAGGGTTGAAATACAGTTTTTGGCTGGTCATAAAGATGTTGCTTCTGATACGTTATGAAAAACGCTTGCTGTATTCAAGGAGAAAATTAACGATGTTGGAAATGATTGACGATCCTGAAATTTTAGAAACCTATAATGAGGATGCGCTGGGCATGAAAGGTCGGTTTGAGGGCCTTTTTCGTCCTGAAAATGAAAGCGAAGTGATAGAAATCGTGCGAGGTTGTGCTTCCAAGAAATTGTCTTTGACCTGTCAGGGGCTTCGTTCATCGCTCACGGGAGCCGCCATGTGCGAAATAGGTGCGGCCCTTTCCCTGGAACGGATGAACCGACTGATCGATATTGATGTAAAAAGAAAAACTGCGGTCATCGAGCCGGGGATCGTTTTGTCGGATTTTCAGAAAGCGGTCCAGGAAGCAGGACTCATGTATGCGCCTGATCCTACAAGTGCCGGGGAGTGTACCATTGGCGGCAGTGTGGCCACCAATGCATCAGGCTCCCGCTCGCTTAAATATGGGTCCACCATCAACTGGGTGCGGGGGTTAAGGGTTGTTGACGGAACGGGCAGGGTGCTGGACGTAAAAAGCGCTCTTACTGAAAAAATGTGTGCAGGCTATGGGTCTTTCTACCGACCGGTCCAGCTGTTTGTGGGTTCGGAAGGGACTCTTGGCGTTGTGACACGGATTGAAGTGTCATTAGCGGAACTGCCTGCCAATATATTTTTGGGGATTGTTTTTTTCCCGGATCTTAATAGTGCCATCGATTTTACCATTGAAGCCCACTATGCCCCCTCCTTTAAGGCAGCCAGCATGGAGTTTCTGGACCGGATGTGCCTTGACATAATCAGGCCAGAAGCAAAAGGTATCACCATCCCTTCCAGCGCGCGGGCGATGATCTATTTTGAGCAGGAATATGGCGATGAATCAGAAAGAGATTATTTGTTAAATGTGTGGTTTCCCCTCATTGAGAAACACACTCCGTTTTCTGACGATACCCAGATCGCCGCCAGCCCGAAAGAAAAGAAGCATCTTTATGATTTGCGCCATCACATCCCTTCAAAGACCAATGAGGCGAGCATCAATGCGGTCAAAACAGGAGGTTGCAAAATTTCTACTGACTGGGCTGTCCCGCACAACCGTTTACACCGGTTGTTTCGGTATTTTGAAGGAATCAGAGTTCCTTTGGGAGATATGATGGTGATCCGATACGGGCATTTGGGAAGCGGACATCCACATTTTAATTTCATTGCCCGGAATAGAGACGAAACGATTATCGCGCAGAAAATCGATGACCTCATGGCCGAAAAGGCCGTGGCGTTGGGAGGTTGTGTTTCCGCAGAACATGGCATTGGGAAAATGAAACGCCGCCAATTGGCGTTGCAGTATCCGGAACCCATCATAGGGGCCATGAAAGCCCTCAAGAAAGAGCTGGATCCTGTGGGAATCATGGCGCCCGGGAATATCTTCATATAATGGTTTAATGGTGATTCTTCAGCATTTTTGGCTTCTCAGTTTTCCATAATGCTGGAGACTTTTCATTCAACATAAAATGCGGTAGAATTTTTTCTAAAATTGGAAATTAGGAGAAAAAAATGGATGAATACCATTTGAAACAGATGCGCACCGAAGCCAAAGCCATATTCCGTGAATCATTGCGTTCCGTGAACCCGTTTGGTGCCGTCAAAAACTTTGTGAAGGTTGAAAACGGCCAGCTTATTCTTGGAAAGGATGGAGAAGACCAGACCAGCCTTGAACTGAAACAATTCAAGCGTATTTCCCTGGTTGGTGGAGGTAAGGCTACCGCGCCCATGGCAAAAGCCATGGAAGCGCTTCTGGGAGACCGAATCCAGACGGGCATGATCAATGTGAAATACGGGTTTACGGAATCGCTCTCAGTCACACGGATTGTTGAAGCCAGTCACCCGCTGCCCGATGAAAACGGGGTTAAAGGAACAAAAACCATTATGGATTTTCTGGCAAAGGCCGGCGACAAGGACCTTATCATTTCACTCATATCCGGTGGCGGATCGGCGCTTCTTTGCCAGCCCGCCAAAGGGGTTACGCTTAAAGAGAAACAAACGGTCACCGGCATGCTGCTGGACTGCGGAGCCAGTATTGACGAAATCAACGCGGTCAGGAAACACATATCCGCCGCCAAGGGGGGGCAAATGGCCCGCGCCGCTTTTCCGGCCACCGTGGTCAACCTGATGTTATCGGACGTGGTGGGGGATAAAATGGATGTGATTGCCTCAGGCCCTTTTGTGCCGGATTCTTCCACATTTGAAGATGCCTTGGGGATTCTGCGAAAATATGATTTAAAGGACGTTCCTCAAAGTATTGTAAAACGCCTGACGGATGGGTCAAAGGGCCTGATTCCCGATACGCCAAAAGCGGGTGATCCGGTCTTTCTCTATGTGTCCAACATCATTGTGGGGAGTAATATGCTGGCCCTTGAAGCGGCCGAGAAAAAAGCAAGAGAGTTTGGCTATAAAACACTAATTTTATCATCTTTGATCGAGGGGGAAACGCAGGATGTGGCCCGTGTCCATTGTGCGATTCTGAAGGAAATAGGCCGGAGCGGCAAACCCATTGAAAAACCCGCCTGTGTTATCTCAGGGGGAGAAACCACCGTAACCATTCGCGGCAAGGGGTTGGGGGGACGGAATCAGGAGTTCTGCCTGACATCAGCTCTAGAAATCAATGAGATTCCCGAAAAAATGGTTGTTTTGAGCGGGGGAACGGACGGAAATGATGGTCCCACGGATGCGGCGGGGGCCGTGGTGGATCCCTATACGGTCAAACGCGGTATGAAAGCGGGTCTGTCGGCCGTTGATTTTCTGAACAACAACGATGCCTATCACTTTTTTGAAAAAACCGAGGATCTTCTCATGACCGGCCCCACCAATACGAATGTTATGGATGTGAGACTCCTGTTGATTCGCTAAGAATGCCGCTCTTTCCATCGTTTCAGAAGGTAGGGTTTTGTCATTTCAAAGGTAGCGCAATCATCTTCAATAGCCTCTTCCGCCTGCTTCATGGACATCTTTTCCGTCCTGATGACGAAAGAAAGGGTTCGGCCGAAATAGAGGGGGATGAGGGAATCCATGGTGGCATCCTCTTCGATGCCCACTTCACCATATGAAGCGGCCGTGTCAAACAGTAAACGGGCCCACAGATCCGTAGGAAAGCTGAACTCCTGCTGTTTCATGTCTTTGATCTCCAGGAGTTTTTTGTAAACATCCGGAGTCAGTATCCGCTCCCAAATATGGCTGTACGTTTCAAAGCCGCCATGGAACTGATTCAGCAGGTTTTCCCGGTTTACACCCACTTCAGGGGGCATTTCCGTTTCCCCCAGGCCGAACCCGTAAATGGCGGTGGGGCGGCTGTATTTCACCTTGAGCCAGTAAGTCGCAAACTCTTTCATCAAAGAAAAGATGGTTCCCACCACCTGACGAAACATGGGCCCCAGGTCGCTCCCGGGATCTTTGGTGCGGTGAATTTTGGGCCTCCCCATGAAGGCCTGGCAGATCTGGGCCTTATGGTTCATGGCAAGGGTTGTCATCCAGATATCGATTCCGAAATTGGCCACCGCCTCGTTCCAGGTCTTGCTTTCAAGGTACAAAGGCGCCAGTTTTCCGGAAAAGCCGAAATCCCCGCCAATGGGTTGCCGGACCCGTCTTCCATAAAGAGACCTTGTCATGGGGTAGGCAATGCCGTTGGTAATGGTGCCGTCGTATTTATGCCGAACATAAAGAGGCGCCACATAGGAAAAACCGCTGAAAAGTGGTTCACCCAGGTGTTTGATCCACTCCGGGGTGATACTTTTGAGATCAGCGTCTACCACCACCACGGATTTGGCTTTGAGATCGACCACTTTTTGAAACAGATTTCTGAAGTTATTTCCTTTTCCCTTAAGCCCCGGTTCGGTGGAGAGATAGATTTTGGGCGTTTGGGTGGGCGTTTCCAGAAAGGCTTCCTTGGTATGATCGGGCGAGTTGTTGTCGCAATTGATGATGACGGAATCGTACTCGCCGAAATATTTTTTTAAACCTTCGTCGGCCTGGGTAGTGGGATAACTGATGGCGTCAGCTTCTTTATAGGAAGGGATACAGACCACCATTTCCGCCTTTTTGATGTTTTCTGGATTCATTTCCTTCTGAAAACTGTCAGTCATCGGCACTCTCCTTGGTATTTCCTAAAATATCCAAAATGGCTGAGTTCCACCCTTTTGGACCTGGATATTGGGTTGTTTTAAGGCTGGGGATTTTTTTCCTGATTTCCGGGAAATTCCGTTCTGACAGAATCAGCACTGGAAAATCGGCGCGCAGCAGCATGGTAAAATCATTTGGGCTGTCGCCCAAGGCAATGGTTAGGATATGGCCATCTTCCCCATTCAAGGCATATTGGCTGTTGTACCAGGATTCTATTTTTGCCATGGCTTGTCCCTTGTGGTTGTTTCCCAACAGGTGGTGAAATCGACCCCCTGAGACAATCATTAAGCCTCTTTCGGCGGCAAGATCATATAGCGGTTCCAGATCCTCAGGCGTTTTTCCCTCAAAAATAAACGGTTCGTCAAATTCCCGCATGGCCGCAAGACTGGCGGACTTCTCGTCGAGACCCGTCAGTCGGGATATTTCGGCAACATCCATCTCTGAAAACCCCTTTATGGACCAACCCAGGCTTTTTCGCATATCATTCAATGACTGAATCAAATGGGCGTAGGGCGTTCCCAGGGACCATTGCCAAAGACCTTCATTTCCATCCTTCCACCGGGTTTCCGAAGTAAAGGACCCGGCCGGTGCAACTTTAAAGGTGTCCTTTGGGAAGAATACACCGCCGCCATTTTCCGACACAAACGGTGCCGAAAGCTTCAATTCACGGTGCAGTACCTCCATTTCCGCTCTGGTTTTACTGGAGACCAGGACCACCGGCACACCGTTTTTACGACAGTGTTCAAGGGCCGGGAGGGCCTCTTTCCATGAGTAGGTATGGTGATCCAGAAGGGTTCCGTCCAGGTCGGTGAACACCAGATGGGACGGAGGAGATGAATTCCGGATGAAAAGAGAATCAATCATGAATTGTTCCTTTTTCACCTCAGGAAAAACGTCTTTTTTCACTTTCCACCACTTCAATCAAATCGTAAAAGATGTTGGGCAGTTTATTGCTCACCCGTTCCCAAGAAACCGTCCTCGGCGTCTCAAACAGCTCTTTTTCGGTCTTGTTTTCAACTGCCAGAATGGTCTGGGCCAGACCGTTATTGAGAAATTCGGAGAATTCATCGTGGGAGTTGACAAACCTCAAAAATTTCTCCGTCATGCGATAAGGGGAGGTGAGCATGTCTCCGGCTTCAAGGATGGAATGGGTGAAAACCTCCTTTATCAGGAATTCTTCCTTATCACGGTCGTATGTCAGGCCGCTGAAATCGGCGTCATCGGAATACTTTTTCACCTGCTCTTCCGCCACGGCCTGGTAAGTGACCGTCAAGTCCCTGAAGAAGGTATCGGAAATTTCAAGGCCCTCTTCAATAATCAGGGCATTCATGAGGGTCGTGACAATGTCAATGGCCATTCGGTTAAGGCCCTTTTTTTTGTCCTTTGAGGAGATGTCCTGGTGCTTGTGATCAAAAGGGTCCTTGCTGAACATCACCTGGGCGGGTGCCGAGGCTTTTCGATAGACTTCGATGAGGGTAAAGATTTCAACGCCCCAGTTGGTGGCAAACCGCATTTTTTTAAGGAGGTCCACATGGAAAGCGACCTCGCCGCTGAGCTGATATTTGAAGCTCAACAGAAAATCGATGAGGTTGAGCATCTTCTGGTCTTTGCTTTCAGTGAATTTTCGTTTGAGTGCAATGAGAAGGGGGTCAAGGAGAAGCCTTTTTACCCGGCCGTAGAGCTGGTTATCCTTGATTCTGGAATAATAGGCCTTGGAAAAATCATAATTGAGGGCGACCACCGGATAGAATAGCCGGTCCAGCTGCACCCGCTTAAAGGTTCGGATATCCGCGTCGATGAGGCCGATAGTCTCCGCCCCCAGGGCCATGGCAATTCCGAAGCTCAGGAACATGTTTTTCCCTTTTCCCGGTTCGCTGATATTAAACCTCGCGTCGTTGAGTTTTTCATAGATAGCTTGAAATCCGGGGCCATCATTCCACTGAATCATATAATTCTGAATGCCGAAATCATGGATCAGATCCCGAAGCAGCATTGCCTCTTCTTCCGTAGCCCGATCCAGTCCGAAGATAATCTCGGAGACATAGGTAATGTCTTTGAGCTGCCCCAAAATGCTTTCAAATACCGGGCGGTTGGCCGGATCGGTATATTCGCTGGCCAGAAGGGGCAAAATCAGGACGGTCTTTTGCCATCTGGAATGAAGCGTCAGTTGTTTCCGAAGGTGTTCGCGATCCTGACGAAGAATATGAAATGAGGTGACCCTGCTGTTGTTTTGGGAAAAATCGGAAATAACGATCTCCTTTCGATGGGCTTGAATTTTGCGTGCGAATGGGGAAAACCGTCTATGGTTTTCGAATTTTTCCTGAACTTAAACAAAACCGTTGGGTTTGTCAACATACCACCAGGTGTTTTGAGAGAGTACGTGATTTCATCTACCATTTCTTTTGGGTTTTTGCTTGAACGCTTCTGAGGAACCTGATAATGATCAGGTCCGAACCGTTACACCCCGTGGACGATTACAGGAAAATAAAGAGAAGAAGCCATGATTCCGTCGATAAATGAATGCTACTCTTTGATGGACCGATACCACATGCTGGACCATATCAAAGCCCATAGCGTTGTTGTGGCCCGGATTGCCCGCGTGATTGCGATTGGGCTTCAGGAGGTGAATCCGGACATCTCGGTCTCAAAAACAACGGCCGGCGCATTGCTGCACGATATCGGGAAGACGCCTTCATTACGTTCAGGGGGAAACCATGCGAAAATTGGAGAGCATATCTGCATTGAAAACGGTTTTACGGAAATTGCCCCCATTGTGGCGGAGCACGTTATTTTGAAGAACTATCATTTGAGTGACGCAATTTCGGAAAAGGAAGTGGTTTTTTATGCGGATAAACGGGTTAATCACGACAAGATCGTTACCCTTAAAGACCGGGAGGCCTACATCCTCGATCGTTACGGGCTGGGCCAGGAAGAACTTTGCCGGAGAATTCAATTAAATTTCAGGTTGTGCAGTCAGGTTGAAGTGAAGCTGTTCAGCAAATTAAGATTCAGCCCCGAATCCCTAGTGGAAATGGACGGGGCTGAAGCCGAGCGCTTTGAAAAAGGTCTGGAGATTCCAGACATTCATTAGTCTTTGCTTTTCTTCTCTTTTTTCTTTTTCTTTTTCTGCTGACGTTTGCTTTCAGAAGCCTCTTCCTCCTCCTGCTGTTTCTTCTTCTTTTTAGATTCCTTAGGTTTAGCTGCCTTCTCGGCCTTGGCTTGGGCCATCTCCTCCAGTTTTTTCTCTTTTTCTTCGATGACCTCAAGCCGGTCCCGGGTTTCCCTGATTTTGGCCCGAATTTTCTTGACTTCAGTGTCCTTGGCGATTTTTTCAGAAGAAATGCCTGTTTCAGCCAATCGGGCGAGCTGCTGGTTCAGCTGCTCTTCCCAGTAGCTCATTTGCGCCAATCTCGATTCCTTGTCTTTTGATGCCATTGTTTCATCCTTTCTTTACGAAAATGGTTTCCGCCCCGGGATTTCTTAACGTTTCTGTCCGGAATTCGGCGGAATCGAGACCCTTCTTATCAGGAAATGCCGAAATAGTAAAGAACCGGTATCAATTCTTATGAAGGCTTTTCAATAAATGTTTTCAATCATATTCTCCCAAACGGTTTTTACCGCCCGGCAGGCTTCACTGCTCTCATTAAACTCTACAATGGTCTTACCCGCCACCATGGCGTGAGTGAAATCCGGGTCGAAGGGAACGCGACCGATAGCCTGTACGTTCTTTTTGCGGGCAAAGGCCTCAATGGCTTTTCCCATTTCGGGATTGAGATCAAATTTGTTAACGCACAGCATGGCCGGTACTTTAAAGAATGCTGCCAGTTCCGACACCCTTTCCATATCGTGTTTTCCGGAAACCGAAGGTTCTGCAACAATCAGGACCGCTGAAGCGCCGCCCATGGATGCAATTACCGGACAGCCTACGCCGGGAGGACCATCCGTGAGCAGGTAGTCAGCCCCATTTTTTTCAGCCAACTCCCTGCCTTCTTTTCGGATTAAGGCCACCAGTTTTCCCGAGTTTTCCTCTGCAATCCCGAGACGCGCATGGGCCATGGGGCCAAAACGTGTATCAGAGATGAACCATTCGCCACTGGTGTTAACCGGGAACGCGATGGCCTCTTCAGGACAGAAGTAGCAACAAACGCCGCATCCTTCGCATTCGATTTCGTCCACCCCATAATCTTCGCTGATGGCATCCCACCGGCACAAATCCCGGCACAGGCCGCATTGGGTGCACTTATCGGGGTCGATTTTTGCCGTGTGGCCGGCACAAAAATCATGACGCTCCTTTATTTCGGGTGCCATGATCAAGTGAAGGTCCGCGGCATCCACATCCGCATCGCACAGGACTTTTTTTTCGGCAAATGATGCGAACGCTGAAACAATACTCGTCTTTCCTGTCCCTCCCTTGCCGCTGATAATAACAATTTCTTTCATGATATGCTCCTTTTCCGCCCTGCAATTGCTTCAATATCATGATAGAGCTGAATAAATCTCTCTTTCCATTCCGGCATGGCGGCCACCATCATGTCTCCCCTCGAATAGGCTTCGGCGATTTTACGATCAAAGGGGATCTCCATCAGTACGGGAATATTTTCGGCCTCGGCATAGTTCAGAACTTTGTTGTCTCCCACATCCGATCGGTTGATGACCAGACCGCAGGGAATGTCAAGGATGCGAACGGCACCCACAGCAAGCTTTAAATCATGAAGGCCGAACGGGGTGGGCTCGGTGACCAACAACACGAAATCCACCCCCTTCATGGCGGAAATTACGGGACAGGAGGTCCCCGGCGGCGCGTCGATAATGGTCAACAATTCCGGGCGGGCGTATCCGCTGACGGCTTTAATCAGCGGTGGTGACATGGCTTCGCCCACTCGCAGTTTTCCATGAACAAATTCCTTTTCATTGAACCGTCCTATTTCAATACGTCCCAGTTCCCGGGTGGTTTCAGTGATGGCTTTTTCCGGACATACCACCATGCACCCGCCGCAGCTGTGGCACATTTCAACAAAGGGCAATACGGTTTCCCCAATCACCACGATGGCTCTGAATTGACAGATCTCACCACATTTGCCGCAAAGGGTACATTTTTCCATGTCCACCTCGGGTACCGGCGTGGCAAGTGTTCGGGTCTCTTCCATGTGTGGCCGAATAAAAAGGTGGGCATTGGGTTCTTCCACATCGCAGTCCAGGAGCTGGACCGGCGCATCAACGGAAACAGCCAGATTTGTGGCGATAGTGGTCTTTCCCGTCCCTCCCTTTCCACTGGCGATACTGATGATCATTATGCTCTCCTTTGATTGTGCCGAATGTTTCTCTGCTTGACCATATAATCATTCAGCGCTTCCTGAAGGGTTTCCGCCGCCAAGAAGGCACAGTGCCGGTCATTTTCGGGAAAGCCGCCCAGAAATTCAAGAATGCCCTCGCCGGTAATTTCAATCAGTTCATCGGGTGTTTTGTCAAGGGCCATTTCCGCGGCAAAAGAACCGCACACGGCGCTGTTGCCGCAACCATCGGTCTGAAATGATGCTTCGTGAACGCGATCGTCCTGGAATTTTAAAAAAAACTTCCACGGTGTCGCCGCACGGGCCGGTAACCCGCGCGTATCCATCCGGATTCTCCATTGTACCCATATAAAGCATGTTCTGCCATCGTTCAAACGTCCGTTCTCCGTAGGCTGACCGGGTGTCCTCATAAATCTGATTCTGTAATCCGCTTACCAAGCGGTCCAGACTGTCGCTCATCTGTCTCTGACTCCCTGTTTTAGGTGTTGACATCGGTTCAATGATCGCACCGATTTTCCACAAGGTATGTTGCTACACTGCTTTTCCCGACGCCGCCTTTGCCGCTCATGAGCAGTATTTTATGTTTGATTCTAAGCAGTCTCTCTTTGATTTCAAGATACTGCATCTGGTGTTGATCCTGCTGATTGCTATTTTTTTGCCATGAATCTTATCCTTTTTGAATACCTTTAAACACGATTTCTTCCCCCACCATGCCGAGTGCCGTATTTTCAGGTCTGCTACCGCGGTGAAAGTAAAAGAAGAATTGCAGATAGTTGATTATATTTTAGGAGAATTAATCAGACATGAAGGCCGGCGGAAACAGTTTTTAAAATGAGACCCTGGGATTCTTAATGGTAGTATTTTTGCGACTCTCGGGCATTTAACCTCTGTTTCGCCCATCGGTTTTCGGCAACTGAATGTTTAGCTGCTTGATTTTTCGAAACAAGGTGCTTTTGTGCATCCCCAGCTCCCTTGCGGTGGCCAGCCGGTTAAATTGGTTCCGTTTAAGCGCATCCCGTATGACCTGGGATTCGGTTAATTTCAGTGCCGCACTGATTCCCGCGGGAAGCGTCGGAGCAGACAGCCTTTGCAGGTTTTCAGGCAGGCAATAGATACCGATTTCACCTTCAGGGCATAAAACCAATGCATGCTCGATGATGTTTTCCAGCTCTCGAATATTTCCCGGATAGTCATGGCACATGAGGAGCGAAAGGGCCTCCTGGCTGATGCCGTTCACCATTCTGCCCTGCAGCCGGTTAAACCGTTCAATAAAATATTTGATCAGAGCGGTAATATCTTCTCGGCGTTCCCGCAACGGGGGCAGTTTCAGTTGTACCACGTTAATTCTGTAAAAAAGGTCCTGCCTGAAAAGGCCCTTTTCTACCTGTTCGGTCAAATCTTTATTGGTTGCGGCAATTACCCGCACATTTGCTTTGACCTCCCGTGTGCCGCCCAGGGGCTTAAACGTTTTTTCCTGAAGCACACGCAGAAGTCTAATCTGAAATGCAGGGCTGAGATCTCCAATTTCATCCAGCAGTATGGTTCCCCCTTCGGCCAAAGCGAAATGCCCTGGTTTATCTTTTAGAGCGTTGGTAAAGGCGCCTGTTTTATAACCGAAAAGCTCTGATTCCAGCAGACTGTCCGGGAGTGCGCCGCAGTTGATGGCAACAAACGGCCTATTTCGACGAGGCCCCAAATCGTGAAGGGCCCGTGCCAGGAGTTCTTTGCCTGTGCCGGTCTCTCCCTGGATCAAAACGGAACTATCGCTTTCCGCCACCTGCGGCAGGATTTTGAAAATCCGGTGCATGGCAGGACTGCGGCTGACCATGTCACCCACCTGATAACGGGCATCCAGTTCCCTGCGCAATTCCTCCACCACGCTCATATCTCGAAAGGTTTCGACGCCTCCCAGTACCGTGTTTTCTCCATCCTTCAACAAGCTGGTGGAAACCACCACGGGAATACGTCGTTTGTCCCGGTCCACGATGTAGGTAGCGCTATCTACAAAGTTTCCGCCCTGTTTCATGGTACGGCGAAGGGCGCAGTCCGTTTCACACATGTTGGACCGAAACACCTCCCAGCAGTGTTTCCCCAGGGCCTCTTCCCTGGGAATCCGGGTAATCCGTTCCGCAGCCTGGTTAAATGACGTAATGCGCCAGGCATGATCAACTGTGAAAACCCCGTCGGAAATGCTCTCCAGGATGATTTCGGTGACATGGGAAGGGATTCGGTAGGGTTTTTCTTTCTTCATTTCTTATGGATATGGATGCTGTGGCGCCGGTATTTTGGTGGCTACAGAGGTGGCGCCCAACGACTGGTGAAGCCATCATAGCTCCAGCAGTCCTGAAGCGCTTTCCGGGAGGTGTATTGAGGGTTTTCAGCCCACAATAACATCTGCTCGTGAGCATGGTTCAGCTTTTTGAATTGATCCTCGCTGCCTCCGGCATCCGGGTGATAAACCTTTGCCATCCTTTTGTATGCGGTTTTTATCCTGGCTTTTGAGGCATCACTGGACAGATCATTTCTATTCAGCTTCAGAATTTTTAGGCACCCATTTTCATCTTTTGAAAGCCTTGGACTGCAACTCCGACTAGGTTTAATCTTTTCCGGCGCAATGGACTTCTGGTGGTTTCTGTTCACTAAATGAAGGGAGGCATAACTCATGGAGTGATTGCTTTCCACCATCTCGTGCCATTCTCTGCCGAACTCAAGCACCATTTTTTTCAGGTCCTCGGCAGGTTTGCTTCCCCGGGTTCGAGTACGTTTGAACCTTGAGATATGCTTGGACCAGATGGGAAAAACGTCCAGTATGACCTGATCGCTGGTGAAAGAAAAAGCAGCATAACGGGTATTAAGTGCTCTGAGCAGACCCTTTGACAGAGAAAGGACCCACTCGATATAGCTACGGCACTCTTTTGAACAATAGCGCCTACGGGCGCCGATATTATCTTTTCCACAAGCCATGCACACGTTGCGTCTGGCAGGTATTGCAATTTTTCGGATTTGGTTTTTGGCGGTCTTTTGCATGGTTGTTATTAGAAAATTAATTTTTCCTAGAGCGTACTCGATATTAAAGGCAGCATGCACTAAGCATCTTCACCCGCCCAAGTTTGTACGATAATGCTCATTGTTTTTCTTAACCCAAATTACCATGATAATCAAGAGAATCTTCAAGGTCTGAAGGTCTGCAACCTTTTTCAAAAAAAGAACTTCTTGAAAGAAATGTGACGTCGGGATCGGAGTATTTCTTTTTAGAAAGCTGAAATCATAGAAGAGAAATGTTAGCGGTTTACAGTTGCCGGCTACCGGTTATAAAAACCGTGAACCGGCAACTGTTAATCATGATCGGAGATGGAGTGGGTTTTTGAAACTATTTTGGAGGAGGCATCGGAACTTTGGAAATGGTTAACCGCAACTGACAGCGCAAGCACCGTTTCGCCTCTTCCAAGGCCGATTTTTCATCGAAGGTGTGTTCAACCTCGCCAAAACCTTTCAAGGATTCTTCAGCCGGCAGCATTTCTTCGTGAAGCCGTTTCCAATAGGCAAATCCTTCGTCTCTGCCCAAAGTTTTGGTTTCCGGTTCCTCAGGAACAAACTTCTGTGAAATATCACCCGTTCCCCCCAAATGCCTGTCTATTGCCGAGGCGGCCTCTCTTCCGGCTTGAATCGCCTCAATTACCGTTGCAGGGCCGCTCATGACGTCGCCGCCGGTAAAAACCCTTTTTCGCGTATGGACTCTCGCATCTTCGGCCTTGATATATCCACGCCGGGTCAGAATGACGCCGAATTCTTTGGGAATGACCGCTTTTTGTCCGATGGCCATGACAAAGTAATCGACCTCGAGCATGAACTCACTCCCTTCAACGGGGACCGGGCGGCGGCGACCACTGTCATCGGGTTGGCCCAGCTCCATACGGATACATTGAATTTGCAGACAGTCGTCCTGAGCGATGATGCGAATGGGCGCCACCAGAAAATCGATTTTGACGCCTTCATTCAAGGCGGCTTCCACCTCTTCCGGTGATGCGGGCATTTCACTGCGGGTTCGCCGATAGAGCATGGTGATTTGATCTGCGCCCACACGCAGGCCACATCGCGCCACATCAATGGCCACGTTTCCACCCCCCACTACGGCGACCCGGCCTTTCAGTTCGGATTTGCCGGTCAGGTTGATTTTCTGCAATACCGAAAGGCCATCCAGCACCCGCGCATCATCCTCTCCGGGAATGCCCATGGTGGTCCCTTTTGTGGTCCCCATTCCCAGAAAGATGGCATCAAATCCCTGGTCAAAGAGAGGGTTCAGGGATTCAACCCGCGTATTGTAGCGAAACGCCACGCCGATATCTTCGATGTCCTTGATTTCCTGATCCAATACGTGTCGTGGTAGGCGGTATTCAGGGATGCCCATCCGCATGGTTCCGCCACCCTTGTTCAGGGCTTCAAAGACCGTGACCCCATGACCCTTCTTTCTGATGAACCAGGCGGCGGTCAGCCCGGCAGGTCCGGAGCCGATAATGGCGACCTTTTTGCCCGTATCGGGAAGGATTTCCACTTTTTTGCGCCAGCGCCCGTTGTCGCGTTCCGCCACAAATTTCTTGAGTGCGCGGATACTGATGGCTTCGTTGACATCACCCCGCCGGCATGCCCCTTCACAGGGGTGCGGGCAGACGCAGCCCAGGGTGTAGGGCAACGGTACGGTTTCACGGATTACTTCAATGGCGTCCTGATATCGCCCTTCGGCAATCAACCGCACATAGCGCGACACGTCGATACCCGCCGGGCAGGTGTTGGTGCAAGGCAGAATGAAGGCCTCACGTTCTTCTTCCGTGAAGGACTTTTTGTCCATTATGGCGCCCGACGGACAGACCTCAACACAGGCTTCGCAAAATTTGCAGCCTGAATCCATGATCGGGACATTGTTCTGGGTCCCCACATAGGTCTTGATGCCCCGGCCGATCAACCCGATTGCTCCGATGCCGCGCACTTCCTGGCACATGCGGACGCAACGCTCACATAGAATGCATCGTTCCAGGTTCCGAACATAGACCGGCTCGTCCCGTGGGACTTCCGGCAGCTTCCGGGGTTCTGAAACATGCCCGGGAAGAACGTCTTTGATGCCCACCCACTCAACCACTTTTTGAAACTGGGTTGATTCGGCCAGGTCTTTGGGATGATCACTCAGAAGGAGCCAGATAATATTCTTTCGAAACTCCTGAAGTTGAGGCGTATCGGTTCGAATGACCATCCCTTCGGATACATAAGTGGTGCACGACGGCGGCAGCCCCCGCATGCCGTCAATTTCCACCAGACACAGGCGGCAGGCCCCGAGGGGGGGTAAATCGGGATGATAACAGAGATTGGGGATGTAAATGCCGACATCAAACGCCGCTTCAAGAACGGTTTTTCCCTCTTCGACCTGTAATTGCTGATCATTAATTGTAATAGATATCATTGTATCGCCTCAAAGTTGCATGCATCAATGCAGGTTTTACATTTTATGCATTTTTCCTTATCAAGTACCGGATATTGCTTCTTCTCCCAGGATATTGCGTCTACCGGACAGGCTTTGAAACACTGCCCGCACTTGGTGCAGTTTTCCTCGATGAACTCGAATTTTACCAGCGCCGTACACACCCGTGAAGGGCACAGGTGGTCATGGATGTGGGCTTGATATTCTTCCGGAAAATACCTGAGGGTGGTCAAAACAGGATTCGGCGCCGTGTTGCCGAGACCGCACAAGGCCGTGTTCTTGATGGTGTTTCCCATCTCTTTCAGAAACGTCAGATGTTCTTCCGTTCCGCGTCCGGCGGTTATTTCATCGAGAACTTCCAGGGTACGCTTCAGTCCGACCCGGCAAGGGACACACTTTCCGCAGGATTCGTTAACCGTGAAGTCGAGAAAAAACCGCGCCACATCCACCATGCAGGTGCGGGTGTCCATGACCACCATGCCGCCGGATCCCATAATGGCGCCGGTCTGGTTGATGGATTCATAATCAATGGGCGTGTCCAGCAGGCTTTCCGGCAGACAGCCGCCGGAAGGGCCGCCAAGCTGGATCCCTTTAAATTTGCTTTTCTTTCGGAGCATGCCGCCGCCCGGGCCGAACACCAGATCGCGAATGGTCATCCCCATGGGGACCTCAACCAAACCGGTATTTTTCACTTTCCCGGCGAGGGCGAACACCTTCGTCCCCTTACTTTTTTCAGTGCCGATGGACGCAAACCATTTCGCTCCCTTCAGAAAGATGTGGCGGACATTGGCCAACGTCTCCACGTTGTTGATGGTGGTGGGTTTCCCCCACAAGCCTTTCTGGGCGGGAAACGGCGGACGGATTTTCGGCATTCCCCTCCGGCCTTCGATGGAAGCCAGCAGAGCGGTTTCTTCACCACAGACAAAGGCCCCGGCGCCCTGCTTGATGGTGAGATGAAACGAATGATCGCTTCCCAGAATATTCTTTCCCAGATACCCTCTCCCTTCCGCTTGAGCAATGGCGCGGGTCAAGCGCTTGATGGCTATGGGATATTCCGCCCGGCAATAGACGTACCCTTCCGTAGCGCCGATGGCATAACCGGCGATAATCATGCCTTCAACCACCGCATGGGGGTCCCCCTCCAACACGCTACGATCCATAAATGCGCCGGGGTCGCCTTCATCCGCATTGCAGACGATATACTTCTGGTCGGCCTGCGCCTGTTGACAGAAATCCCATTTCATTCCGGTGGGAAATCCGGCCCCGCCGCGTCCGCGCAACCCGGCAATCTTCATCTGTTCGATGACCTCATCAGGGGTCATTTTGAGCACTTTTTCCAGTGCCTTGTAACCATTGTGTGCCAGATAATCATCGATACTTTTGGGATCGATTTCACCGCAATTGGCAAGGACGATGCGGGTTTGACGGGCAAAGAACTGTTTGTAATCCTCCCCGGCCAGTTTCTTTTTGACCGGCTCCCCTTTCACAAGATGCTCTTCCACGATTTTTGACACATCCTCAGGGGTCACGTATTCGTAGGTGATTCTTTCGCCGACGGGCGGCACGATGTCCACCAGCACATCCCTGAACAAGCCCCGGTCGCCGGTCATCACCACATCATAGCGATCCTCTAAATCATGCTGCTTCAGCCCCTCCTCAAAGAGTTCTCCGACTTTTCTGGCTCCGGCTGAGATTCCACTGGTTCCATTGCAAATGAGTATTCTATTTTTCATGATCCCGAATTCTCCGATCGATACTTTTCCCATGTTTCTTCAACATTTTGAATGGTGCAGCGCCCATAAAAGTCTTCATCGATCATAATGGCCGGCGCCATACCGCAGCACCCGAGACATGCCACCCGTTCAACAGTGAACAATCCGTCTTTGGTGGTTTCACCTTCTTCAATCTCCAGTCTGTCCAACAGATAGTCAAACAAACCTTTGGCGCCCATGACGTGGCAGGCCGTTCCCTGGCATACGCGAATGGTGTGTTTTCCGCGAGGGGTCAGGTAGAATTGCGTGTAAAAGGTAAGGACACCATAGATTTCCACCGGAAATATGGACAATTCCTTGGCCACCAGTTGCACGGCATCGTCGGGTACATAGCCATAGGCAGCTTGAATATCCTGCAAGAGCGGAATTAATGCGCCTTTTTTCTGGCTGTATTTTTCGATTAATTTTTGAGTAGGTGACAGATCTACATTCATGAGAAAATCCTCTTTTTTTGGGGCATCAGGCCATGCAGTCTTTAGTGGTTTGGTTTTATTGAGAAAAATGGATATACTTCGGAATTTGTGATAACATGTTCAAAAATGATTTTTTTGTCAAGCAATATTTATTATTATTCAGGAGGGATCCTGTTTGAAAAACATATTAAGTTGTAGCGTCGGCAGTCAGGCGGCATTGCTCCGTTTTTCTCTTCAAAAAGGAATGACCCGGTGGAAAAATTTGAGACCATGACAGAGAATAACTACCAGTCGTTTCTTCAAAATGTGACGGAGTATATTGTCGCCATCAACAAAAATTATGAAATTATTATGGCCAATGATCTTTTCCAAGAGCGGTTTGGTGGACATCCGAAAGGGTTTTGTTATCGAGCATGGAAGAAAAGGGATTTTAAATGCGACGATTGTATTGTTGAAAAAACATTTCAGGACGGAAAAAGCCACCAGCGTGAAGAAAAGGTTGTCATGAAGGACGGACGAAATGCACAGATGCTGCTTCGGACCACGCCGGTCAAGGATGCCCGTGACAGGATTACGTACGTGCTGGAAACGGCTGTGGACATCACTGAAAGCGGAAAGCTGCTGAAAGAATTGTCTCAACTGACGGGTAATCTTGAACAGGTCATATCGGAAAGGTTGAATCGCCTGCGGCAATCGGAAGAGAAATACCGGACCATTTTCGAGCGGTCCGGTGACGCCATCATGCTCACGGATCCCAAAGGCGCCGTCCTGGAAGTGAATCAGGCCGGTATCGGTATCCTTGGGTTCTCAAGACGGGAGGAACTGCTGAAAATCAAATCGGTAACAAAACTCTTCAAGGATGACGACGATCTTTACTGCTTTCAGAAAAAGTTGTTTCAAGAGGGCTTTCTGACCGGCTTTGAAGCGCCGTTGCTCAGAAAAGACGGTTCCGTCTTTTATGGGGTTCTGACAGCCAATGTCACCCTCGATGTTGTGGGTCAGATTACCGGCTATGTCTTCATCGTTCGGGATGTTACACGAAACAAAAAGGCCCAGGAGCAGATCGAATGGCGGAACAAATGGCTGGCTATGCTGAATTCCACATCCATGGCTATCGGCAGCAGTCTGGATCTCGATGAAATTGTCAGCAACACCGTCGAAAAAATTATGGGTATCCTTGAGTCGGTCAGTGTCAGGATTTATCGCCTCAACAAGGAAAAACAGACTCTGGAACTCCTGGCCAGCAGAGGCCTCTCTTCGCGATTTGTGGAAAATGGGCGCATTAAAACCCGTGAATTGGGGCAGGGCTACCTGGGGAAAACGCTTCTGACATCGGAAACAAAGGTGGTTCATGATCCGTCCAACCTGGATGATCCCTGTGCTGATTTATTTGCAGAGGAAGGGATTAAATCGGCCATCTATGTGCCGCTGGTTTCAAAGGGCGAGCCGGTGGGGGCCATGGTGATTTCCAGCCGGTCCAGCTCTGATTTTTCGAACGATTACCTGGAGTTTTTGTCCGCTATCGGAAATCAGATCGGGGTAGCCGTTGAAAAGGCGGCCCTCTATGAAAACCTGAAAAAGGCTTACCATGAACTCAAAGAGGCCCAGGAGCAGGTGATTGCCCAGGAAAAACTCGCTTCCCTGGGTAAATTGTCCGCTACCATCGCTCACGAGATCAACAATCCCCTGGCGGCGGTGCTGACTTACAGCCGCCTCATGATTAAGCAGAATCGAAGCGGTCGTCTTACACCGGAAAGAGAAGATGATATTGCGCGATATCTGAGCATTATGGAGTCTGAAACGGCCCGTTGCGGCGAAATTGTAAAGAACCTTTTGGCGTTTTCCCGCCAATCCAAGATCAGCATTGAAAACAAAAACATCAACGAAATTGTGGATCGGACCCTGACCCTTTTGTCTCATGATCTGGGGATGAAAAGTGTCAAAGTGGTCAAATGCATTGATTCGGAGCTTCCGGAGATCCAATGCGATTTCAAACAGATTCAACAGGCCCTTCTGAATATTTTTGGAAACGCATCTGAAGCCATGGCCGAAGGGGGCGTTCTGACTGTGGCGGTGAAATGTTGTACCGATGGGCGCACCATGGAAATCAAGATTTCCGATACGGGTTGCGGTATTCCAAAAATGCATTTGAAAAGTATTTTTGAGCCTTTTTTTACCACCAAGGAAGAAGGGAAGGGCGTTGGGCTGGGCCTCTCCGTGGTATACGGGATCGTAACGCGGCATCGAGGGGCCATTGAAGTTGAAAGTGAACCGGGAGAAGG
The DNA here is from genome assembly GCA_963663335.2 of Desulfatiglandales bacterium. Classification (GTDB taxonomy): domain Bacteria; phylum Desulfobacterota; class DSM-4660; order Desulfatiglandales; family Desulfatiglandaceae; genus NaphS2. The sequence goes on from CAXXLN010000004.1 coordinate 746,259, forward strand.
GACCACTTTTACCATTCGTCTGCCTTTGGCCGAAAGCCATTAAGGTTCAATCTCTTTCGATTCAATGCGATGCACGAACAGCAAGACGCCGCATGAAAGGAGCTAATAATGACAAAAATGCCCGGCATTCTGGTTGTGGACGACGAAGCCGCCATTCGAGAGTCTCTCAAAGACTGGCTCATGGAAGATGGTTACAGCGTTACCCTGGCTGTTGACGGAAAAGATGCCATTGCCCTGGTTGAGACGTTCCAATACGATGTGATCCTCCTTGATTTGAAAATGCCGGGGATGGACGGCCTTGAGGCCATGCGGTGCATCAAAGAAATCAGCCCTGACTCGGAAGTATTGATGATGACCGCCTATGCTGCGGTGGATACGGCGGTCCAGGCCATGAAAGAAGGGGCCTTTGATTACCTGGTAAAACCCTTTGATCCGGAAGAGGTGGAGCTTCAGATCAAGAAAATTGTGGCTCACAGGGAAATGCGCCTTGAAAACATCATGCTGCGCAAAAGGTTGGAAGAGCAATACCAATATGATGAAATTATCGGAAAAAGCCAGGCCATGCAGGAAATTTTTGATTTGATTGACCGTGTGGCGCCGTCGGATTCAACGGTCTTGATTACGGGAGAGAGCGGCACTGGCAAAGAGTTGATTGCGCAGGCCCTTCACGGCAACAGTGAACGCTGTTTTATGCCGTTTGTGGCCATTAACTGCGGTTCTCTGCCGGATTCACTTTTGGAAAGCGAACTTTTTGGCTATGAAAAAGGGGCCTTTACCGGGGCGGACCATGCCAAAAGAGGTCGTTTTGAGATGGCTCAGGGCGGGACGATTCTTCTGGACGAAATCGGCGATGTCAGCCTGAAAACCCAGGTGGATCTCCTGAGGGTCCTCCAACAGAAAGAGATTTCTCGGTTGGGAAGCGAAAGCACAATCGATGTGGATGTTCGCATTTTGGCGGCCACCAACCGGGATTTGAAAGCTGCTATCGCAAAAGGTGATTTTCGAGAGGACCTTTTCTACCGTCTTAACGTGATTTCCATTCATGTGCCGCCCCTTCGCGAACGAAAGGAAGATATCCCACTGCTGACCAAGGCTTTTGTAAAACAGCAATGCACGGAGATGAACAAAGAGATTGTGAAAATCAGCCCTGGTGCAATGCGGCAACTTATGGATTATCATTGGCCCGGAAATGTTCGGGAATTGGAAAACATCATTGAACGGGCCCTGGTCATCGGGTCTGGAAATGAGATCACCGCCGAAGAACTCCCTTTTTCCCGGAGTGATGCACCCGTTTCAGATTCTCCCAAATCCCTCAAGGCCATGGAAAAGGCGCACATCTTAAGAATCCTTGCGCAAACAGAATGGAATATCAGCAAGGCCGCCCGGGAGTTGGATATCGATCGTCAGACCCTCTATAATAAGATTAATAAGTACGCCATCAAAAAAGGGGAATCCTGATTCGTCGTGTCCGAATGCATCTATGTTTGCCCTTTGGGGTCTGTCAAAAAAGAAATCCTTGATTGCGTCATCGAAAGTCTTTCCAAAAGGACGAAATTGGCTGTGAAAGTCCTGCCGGCCATGGGAGATCCTTCCTATGCCTATGATCGGAAACGTGGGCAATACAGTTCCAAAAGGGTATTGAAGCGCTTGAGCGCTTGCTGCCCCCGTCGGACCTTCAAAATTATAGGCGTGACACAGGTGGATCTGTATGTCCCCATTCTTACCTTTGTTTTCGGAGCGGCGCAAATGTCCGGGCAGTGCGGGGTAATTTCAACCCGAAGATTGGATCCCCTGTATTATCAGGCGCCTGAAGACCAAGGCCTGCTTCTGGAACGGGTGAGGAAGACGGCTGTGCACGAACTCGGTCACAGTATGGGCCTGATTCATTGCAGGGACCGCCGATGTGTCATGTTCTCCTCCACCCGTATAGAGGATACGGATTTCAAGAAAGAAGAATTCTGTCACACCTGTCAAGAGCTTTTCAAATGGAACCTGGATAAATGTTCAGGGCCTGCCGAAATGAAACTGTAGCATAATTCGACACATGTCGAAAAATACATCAGCTTCTAATGTATTATTAAAAAACAAATAGTTGCCTATTATTATGCCTTGGAACTATGGGAAATTGCCGAAATATTAACCATAAGTGCTTTTGTTCCAGTGTGCCATCACGATTGGGGTTTGGAAAAAATAATACCGTATAAGCAGGTGGTTATATGGTGTTCGGGTATTCATTTGTAGAAATGGCACCACCTTTGCATGTCAGAATGCCAAACGGAAACAATGACAAGTTCTGAATATAGAAGTTTTGATGAAATCAAATTCTAACGTGAGGAGGAGAAAATGGGAGCCAAAAGAGAGGCCATGAAAATTGTACCACCCGGAAAGAAGAAATGCGTGTGGATGGAAGCCGGAGTGGTGTCTTACAAACTCTGCGATAACAATTACGATTGTCCCACCTGCGTTTACGACCAGGGCATGCAGCTCAAGGTCGCCAAAGAGAAAGAAAAGGCAGCGGTATCCAGAATCGAGGTGAAACCCGATAAGTTCACCGAAAGCTGGGTGGAACGGATGATGAAACTGCCGGCTTCACAGCGGAAATGCCGATACATGATTACTGGCGAAGTGGGACGGAAAGTCTGTCCCAATGTCTATGAATGCGGGAACTGTTCGTTCGATCAGATGATGCAGGCCCGTATTGAGAGTGAGGTGCTGCCGGTTCATGCTGCAAAAGAGGTGGAAGGTTTTCAGGTGGCGGAAGACATCTATTACCACGAGGGTCATACCTGGGCAAAGCCGGAATACGGCGGTCAGATCCGGGTGGGCTTGGATGATTTCGCCAGGAAAATGCTGGGGAAACTGGGTAGTGTCGAACTTCCCGAGATTGGCCATGAGGTCATACAGGGTGCGGCAGGTTTTGACGTGAGACGGAATAACGAGGTGGCCCATGTCCTGTCTCCTGTGGATGGGGTTGTATCCAAGGTCAATGACCGAATTGCCCAAAATCCGGCGTTGGCCGGTGAGTCTCCCTACGAAGAGGGTTGGTTGTTCATCGTTGAACCGACCAAAATGAAAAAGAATCTCAAAGGCCTTTATTACGGAGAGCATGCGGAAAATTTCATGGGCGAAGAGGCACAACGCCTTTGGGCCATGGCCGATAAAGAATTCCGGATGGCCGCGGATGGCGGTGCTTCGGTGGATGATGTGTTTGAGGCCGTCGGTGGTAAGAGTTGGAAAGAGTTCGTAAAAGCTTTTTTGCGAAGCTGAAACACCATACTGGAAATTTCTGGGGGTATGTTATGAAAAAAGTGGCATACCCCCCTTATTTCATCTTCAGTGTCTTTTCTCCGAAAAGGCTAAACCCAAGCCAGTCAAAGCCAAAGCGCATGAGCGTCGCATCGTCTGTTTCCATTTCCTTTTTCAATTCGTTGTTCACCTCAAAATGATCAAAAAAATTGCTCTGAAACAGAAACGCTCTGAACTTGTCCAGATTGTAGGAAGCCATGAAAAACATCTGGTGTTTTCGTGGGATGTGGTCTTTGGGGCCAAGGCTCTTTGATGAGGTCATGATGCCCATCCAACGGTCATTCATGGCTTTGTATTCTTTAACCCCTTCATGGTTTAACCATTCCTTAAGGGGCCATTCCTTTTTTTCTCTAAAACCGCAGCAGTGGGTTTCGTTCACAATAAAATATTTCTCTCTTGTCCCCGTTTCCCGGGCTATCGGCGCCGACGCCCTGCCAACGGGATAAAGGCGACAGGCTTCCGGACGGTCTTCATAAACGGAGCAGCCTTTTTCAGTTACAAAAGGGCATCGATGTCCCTCTTCCTCTCCCATGCGAAGTTTGACCATGGGGAAGCGTGAGTGATGGTCCAGTAAGGTCTCCGTGTGTTGATCCAGGAATTGATCAGAGGAAATGTTCAATCGTTTTTTCAGGCGAAGGATATCGTAGGGCGTTAAGAGTAGCAGGAGTTTGGCGCAGCATTCGGTGAAGCATGAAATGCCGGGATGACAGTCAAATTGAAAAGGATCTTCATCCGAGAAAGGTTTGAAAATGTTTGCTTTTTCATTAGGGGTCATGGTTTATGGCCTGTATACGTTCAAAATGGAGATTCAACCGTTATTTTTTCTCGGGTACTTCTTTGACTTGAAGGGTTTTCTGACCAAAAATACCAAATTTAATCCAGTCGAAGGAAAATTTTAAAAGTTCTACGTCACTTCTTTTTAGTTTTTCAATGGAAACATCATCAATTACGAAACGATCCAGGAATGAGCTTTTGAAGACGAATTCCCTGAATTTATCTATATTATACAATGCCATAAATGTCATTTTATAAATCTTAGGGTTGTCAATATCCAGTTCTTGAGCTTGCAAGGGCGTAGTGACCTGGGAAAAGAGCATGTTCATTTCATCATACATGGGGACACCCTGCTCAATAAGCCAGCTGGATATCCTGGGATGGTCCGATTGTTCCAGGCCTTTGCATCTTATAGGATCGGCGATGAGGCTGAAAGTCCCATCATCGTTCATGTTCAGCGGATACATGCGGCATGGCCAAGGACGGTCGTCGTAAACGCGGCATCCGGTTTCACTGACAAACGCACATCGTTTTTCGTTATCTTCGTTCATTTTTAGGACAACCATTGGGATTAGCCGTTTTTCCCGGGGAATAACAATGGTATATTGATCCAGAAAGACCTCAGAGGAAATTTGCAGTGCGTTTTTCAACCGGACCACATCGTAGGGGGTCAGTACAATCGTGATATCCCTGCAGCAATCGGTAAAACAGGGAACATCAGCGCCGCACTTGAATCGAAAAGCCTGGTCAGGATCCATTCGAAGCATTATATCTTTTGCTTTGGTCTTCTTTATTTCACTCATTATAAAATTTTCCTTTCAGAAATTGACTTTTTCATGGTCATAATATTCTTGACTAACCCTCATCCTTTTGATTCTAATCGGAGGCAATCTTATTCAGAGTGATGAAGCCGTTCAGTCAGGTTTTTTACCGGGGTGAGCGTAAACACGTAGTAGATCTTTATACCAGCAAGAAAAGCGCTGGGTCAATCAAATTGTGCAGAAGGAGGAATTTTAGGAATGTTGGAGAAGACTTTATCGATCATAAAACCCGATGGTGTCTTGCGGAATCTCATTGGAGACGTTATCGGTCGTCTGGAGCGGGAAGAACTCAAGATCAGGGCCATGAAAATGATTCATATGAGTAAGGATCAGGCAAAAGGCTTTTACAAGGTTCATGAAGGGAAACCCTTTTTTGAAAGTGTTACTGAGTTTATGTCGTCCGGGCCGTGCGTTGTCATGATATTGGAGGGGGAAAATGTGATCGCCCGATATCGAGAACTCATGGGCGCAACCAATTACAAAGATGCGGCGGAAGGGACCATAAGGCGGGATTTTGCAACCGACATTGAAAAAAATGTTGTGCACGGTTCTGATTCACCGGAAAATGCAGACATAGAAATTAATTATTTCTTTAATGCGCTGGAAATTCCATAAAAAAAAGGGTCCCGGAAGCAAACGCTAAGTTCCGGGACCCTGAACCTTTGAGACAATGCCAAAAAAATGTGTCGGGACTATTCCTTCTCTTTTTTCAGCTCGTTGAGTTCCTCTTTGAGCGTATTGATTTCATCTTTCAGGTTGCTGGTTTCATCAAAGGGCTCAGGGGCGTTCTTCTTGTCCTTCAATTCCTCAAACCCAAGATAAGCGGCCAGGGCGCCTCCTAAAATCAACATGGCGGGAACTGCTGCCAGAAGGGCTTTTGCAAAGTATCCCCACCAAGTAATTATTCCAATGATACCCAGTATCAATGCCACCAAACCTCCACCTAAAGCTGCCATTTCGATTCCTCCTTAATAGATGTTCAAATTTAAAAAAAGCTAAGAGCGACATTTTATGATTCCTACCAAAATTATGGCAGACAAAAAATTTACCACAAACAAATTCAGTGATCAAGCACTTAATTATGAAATTCTAAAAAAGTGTTGGCATGAAAATTAATGCCGTATCGATTCAAAGAGAAAATACATATTGACAGTTAATGCTTTTGCCCCTATGTTCCTTCTGCTCGAACAGCGAACGTCTATAGCACCGGAGCCCCTCACTTTCAGATTTTTGCCGCCGGTTGAGCCGGATGATTTCGGACTTGAATTAAGTTGTGTGACGCTGGCGGCATTTTAAGCGTCAAGAGGTTGAAAGTGCGAAATTGATCGAAAATCGGTGTATTTTTAAGATATTTTTTTTAAAAGACGGATTTTAGCTGTATTTCGCAAAAAAATTCGAGAAAATGACGGATAATCGGGTTTGTTATTCTGAGAATTTGAAATTATACTGATCATTTATTTGCGAAACATTATTGGCCAGCGTAGCTCAGATGGCAGAGCAACTGATTTGTAATCAGTGGGTCGGGGGTTCGATTCCCTTCGCTGGCTCCACGGCAGGATCAAAAGAGGACCTCATTGTGGAGAGGTTCCCGAGTGGCCAAAGGGAGCAGACTGTAAATCTGCCGGCTAAGCCTTCGGAGGTTCAAATCCTCCCCTCTCCACCATTGAAAAAATTGCGCGGTGTTGTTGGATAAGCAAGAATATTCTCCGACAATTACACAACAAAGCGTAACCTTCCGTGATATATTTGTCTGTAGCATCAGATCGGCGGGAATAGCTCAGTTGGCTAGAGCGTCAGCCTTCCAAGCTGAGGGTCGCGGGTTCGAGTCCCGTTTCCCGCTCCAGAGAATCATGGTGTGCTTTGGTTTTATTGTCGTGCCCTCTATGTTTGGGGCATAAGCTTTTTGGGAAGAAGTATTTAGGAAATATGGCCCACGTAGCTCAGTAGGTAGAGCGCATCCTTGGTAAGGATGAGGTTCACCGGTTCGATCCCGGTCGTGGGCTCCAGCATTCAATAAAATTTTACAAGGCAGCCTTAAATTAACTTTTTTTTCAGACCGTTTTAGGTAACAGACGTCGCGTAAGAACAAATTTTGGAGGGCAGAAAATGGCCAAAATGAAATTTGAGAGGACGAAGCCGCATTTGAACGTAGGGACCATCGGCCATATCGATCATGGCAAAACGACCTTGACCGCGGCGATTACAAAGCATTTGGGAATGAAGGGAATGGCGGAGTTCGTTCCTTTCGACCAGATCGATAAAGCGCCTGAGGAAAAAGCCCGTGGCATTACCATTGCAACAGCTCACGTTGAGTATGAGACGGACAATCGGCATTACGCCCATGTGGACTGCCCGGGGCATGCGGACTATATCAAGAACATGATTACGGGAGCCGCCCAGATGGACGGCGCCATTCTAGTGGTGGGCGCGGATGACGGCCCCATGCCCCAGACTCGCGAGCACATCCTGCTGGCACGGCAGGTGGGTGTTCCCACTATTGTCGTGTTTCTGAACAAATGCGATATGGTGGATGACGAAGAGCTCATCGAACTGGTAGAGCTTGAACTGCGGGAGCTGTTGAGCAAATACGAGTTTCCCGGGGATGACATCCCGATTATCAAGGGAAGCGCCTTGAAGGCTCTGGAAGCGGATGAGTCTGATTCGGAAGATGCGAAAGCGATTTTTGAATTGATGGATGCCATTGATGAATACATTCCCGAGCCGGTGCGTGATACGGATAAACCTTTTCTGATGCCCATTGAAGACGTGTTCAGTATTTCCGGCCGTGGTACGGTTGTGACAGGCCGGGTGGAGCGCGGTATTGTAAAAGTGGGCGATGAAGTTGAGATCGTGGGGATCAAACCCACCATGAAAACGGTGTGCACGGGTGTTGAGATGTTTCGTAAAATTCTGGATCAGGGACTTGCCGGCGACAATATCGGCGTCCTGATTCGCGGTACGAAACGGGATGAAGTGGAACGAGGCCAGGTGGTTGCAAAACCAGGGTCCATTACACCCCATACCCAGTTCAAAGCGGAAGCCTATATTCTGACGAAGGAAGAGGGCGGGCGGCATACGCCGTTCTTTAATGGATATCGTCCTCAGTTTTATTTCAGGACCACGGACGTGACCGGTGTTACGACCCTTCCGGAAGGAGTGGAAATGGTAATGCCCGGTGATAACGTGTCCATGGAAGTTGTTCTGATCACTCCCATCGCCATGGAGAAGGAATTGCGGTTTGCCATTCGCGAGGGCGGCAGGACCGTCGGGGCCGGTGTCATCAGCGAAATTATTGAATAATTAGGAGACCGTAAACGGAATGCGCGATATTACGACATTGGCCTGTGAGCATTGCAAAAACAGGAATTATACGACGACAAAGAATAAGAAAAAGACGCCAGATAAACTGAATTTTAAGAAATACTGCCCTTTTTGCAGGACCCATACGCTTCACAAAGAAACCAAGTAGTTTGTTGACGAATGCAGGCCAGTAGCTCTAACGGCTAGAGCACCGGACTCCAAATCCGGGTGTTGTGGGTTCGAATCCCTCCTGGCCTGCCATTTTTTTTGTGAGGCTTTAACGAGAATTAAAGACGTCAATAGCGTTTTCACTCCTTGTTCCATATACGGGGTGCTTTTAAGGAAGTTCATGGGCCAATGAAAAAGAATAACCAAAAACCAAAAAGCAAGAAAAGCCCCAAAAAGAACGTGAAGAGTACCGCTGCCGCTGCTTCTACCTCTGAGGGGGCCATCAAAGTGGCGCAGCCGGATGCAAAACCGGGCAGGGTCATTCAAAAAAGAGCGAAGCCGGCCAAATCCGGCGAAAGCGGCGTTACGAACGTTTTTAAAACCGTGGGACTGTTTTTGCGGCAAGCCAAGGTAGAACTGAAAAAAGTCAAGTGGCCAACCCGTAAGGAGTTGATTGCCTCCACGGTAGTGGTAATTGTTTTGACGATTCTGATTTCTTTCTATCTGGGTCTGGTTGATCTGGGACTTATCAAAATTATAAAGCACGTTATTGGTTAGGATTTTCTTGGGCTTCTGCTTTATTTAATCTGTTTTACAGGGATCAGAGGTTTTCGTGGAACTGAAATGGTACATTGTTCATACCTATTCCGGGTTTGAGGACAGGGTCAAAAAAAGCCTGGAAGAACGGATTGAATCCTTTGGACAGGAAGACTTTTTCGGAAGGATACTGGTTCCCACTGAACAGGTTGTTGAGTTGAAAAAAGGTGAGAAGAAAACCACATCCAGAAAATTTTATCCCGGTTATATTCTGGTTGAAATGCATATTAATCAGGATACTTGGCATACGGTTCGGAACACTGCAAAGGTGACGGGATTCGTGGGCGGAGAAGTCAATCCCACGCCGGTATCAACGGAAGAAGCCGAACGGGTGATTCAGCAGATGGAAGAGGGTGTTAACAGGCCCAAAGCCAGGTACAATTTTGAAGAGGGCGATGAGGTGCGGGTGGTGGATGGTCCTTTCACCAATTTTCAGGGAACTGTTTCCGAAATAAAGCCCGACAAAGAAAAATTGAGAGTTCTCATTACCATTTTTGGACGGCCCACACCTGTCGAACTTGATTTTATTCAAGTCACGACTATTTAAGAAAAGGGACAAATACAATGGCAAAGAAAATTATTGGATCCGTTAAATTGCAGGTAAAGGGCGGACAGGCGAATCCTTCACCACCCATTGGGCCTGCATTGGGTCAGCATGGTGTTAACATCGCTGAATTTTGCAAAGCATTCAATGCAAGGACACAGGACCAGATGGGAACGGTAATTCCGGTCATTATCACCATCTATGCGGACAGGTCCTTTTCGTTCATCACGAAGACGCCTCCGGCTTCCGTGCTGTTGAAGCAGGTGGCGAAAATTGCGAAAGGCTCTCCAGAGCCCAATCGAAATAAAGTGGCAACGGTCAGTCGGAAGCAGATTGAAGAGATTGCGAAGATCAAAATGGAAGACTTGAATGCCATTGATTTAAAAGGCGCAGCAAGGATTATCGAGGGTACCGCGAGGAGTATGGGTATCACGGTGTCTTAGATTCCGACCAATGAAGAAGGGATAAAGAGATGGCCGCAAAAGGCAAAAAATACAGAGATAGCGCTCAGAAAGTTGACAAATTGACGCGATATACGTTTGAAGAGGCGATTCAGCTTGCAATTGATTGTGCTTATGCCAAATTCAATGAGAGTCTGGATGTCGCCATTAAACTGGGGGTTGACCCAAGGCATGCCGACCAGATGGTCAGGGGTACGGTTGCGCTTCCCAACGGCGTCGGGAAAGAGGTTCGAGTGGCTGTTTTTGCTAAAGGGGAAAAGGAAAAGGAAGCCATGGACGCCGGCGCCGATTACGCTGGATCCGATGACCTTTTGGAAAAGGTCCAGGGCGGCTGGCTGGAGTTCGACAAGGCCATTGCCACCCCTGATATGATGGGTGCTGTCGGGAAACTGGGGCGTGTGCTGGGTCCCAGAGGATTGATGCCCAACGCCAAACTGGGAACCGTGACCTTTGATGTAGCCAGGGCTGTAACGGAGATTAAAGCAGGTAAGATCGACTTCAAGGTGGATAAAACGGGTATTGTTCATGCCGCCGTCGGCAAAATCGATTTTGGTCTGGAAAAACTCCTGGAAAACGTTGCCTCTTTTGTGAATACAATTCAGAAACTAAAACCGCCCGCCAGCAAAGGGACTTATTATAGAAGCATAGCGGTTTCCTCAAGCATGGGGCCCGGGGTGAAGGTTGATCCCGTTTATGTAAAAGATATATTGAGCCGATAGACACAGTTATTTTGCCTGTCCACTATCATTTCGCATTCCGGAATCCAATGCTCCGGCCGTTCAGATGCACTTCGTCAATCGGTTTCTTGCAGTTGTTTAGCGGGGATGGCACACACTCTGGTTGGATTTAGAGTTCAAGTAAAGAAACTTGTGTTTTTTAAAAGCAAAACAGTGGATGGTCTTTGCCTTTAATGAAGATCGTCCACTTTTGTGTTTGAAGAAGGCTCTAGAATTATGTGAGAACTTTGAAAATTTTTGTTTAGTGCGCTCGATATTTTTAAGGGCGTTTTTGGTCAAAGACAGTAGGCGCCGTCAGGCCCCATGACAGATTGTCGTCGGGGTGAAACGGCTTAAAATTAAGCCTGCCGAGACTGGATGGAAGTTGTGCTAAGGGTGTACACCTTTTGTCTTTGACAAGATTATTGTCCATAAAAGAGAGGAGGTGAATATGAAAAGACAAGACAAAAAAGAGTTGGTCGAAAACCTTCACGATCGTCTTGAAAAGGCTCAAGGGTCTTACCTGGTGGATTACCAGGGTCTTGAAGTTGAATCTTTGAACCGGTTGAGGCGTGATCTCAGAGCAGTGAATGCTGAGTTTGCGGTTGTGAAGAACAGACTCTTGAAACTGGCCAGTAAGAATACCGATACCGAGTTGATTCTGGATCTCATGCAGGGGCCTACGGCGATTGCTTTGACCTACGATGATGTGGTGGGTCCTGCAAAAGCATTGGTCGATTTTGCCAAGGAATTCCAAAAGCTTGAAATAAAGGGCGCTCAAATATCCGGGAAGCAGGTGGATGTTGCGGGTGTCAAAACACTGGCCGCCTTGCCCGGCAGAGATGTGCTGTTGGCTCAGGCCCTGTCTGTCATGCAGGCTGTGCCCACATCCTTTGTTCGTGTGTTGAATGGGGTCATGGGCCAATTCATGAATGCTTTAAAGGCAATTGAAGAGAAGAAAAGCGAATCGCAATAATATATTGAAGCTGGAGGTTTTATTAAGATGGCAACTGATATCACTAAAGATGATGTTGTAGAGTTCATATCCAACATGACCGTTTTGGAGCTCTCCGAGTTCGTAAAAGAGCTTGAAGAAAAATTCGGCGTCAGTGCTGCGGCTCCTGTAGCCGTAGCGGCTGCCGCCCCGGGTGCAGCTGCGGAAGAGGCCGCCGAGCAGACTGAGTTCGATGTCGTTCTGACCGCTGTGGGAGACAAGAAGATTCAGGTGATTAAAGTCGTCCGCGCCATCACCGGCCTGGGGCTCAAAGAAGCAAAAGCGGTTGTGGATGGTGCGCCGGGTCCTGTCAAAGAAGGCGTCCCCAAAGACGAGGCCGATGGGATCAAAACCCAGTTGGAAGAGGCGGGTGCAACAGTCGAGATTAAATAGCTGAAGCATTATTTTGGGGAGAGATGCCACATGCCTTTCCAAACGGGTTGAGCACCGAAGTAAACCGTTTGGTGGGTAGGATTATCTGGAAATGTGCAGGGCCAAGGAATGACCATAAGGAGATACCATGTTTAAAAATGATGGTGTCAGAAGACGAGCAAGAAAAAGTTTCGGAAAGATCAGCAAAGTCATAGAAACACCTAATTTAATTGCCATGCAGAGGCAGTCCTATGAGCGGTATCTGCAACAGAATGTTCCCCCTGAAGAGCGCGAAGACGTGGGTCTTCAGGCAGCCTATATGGGTGTTTTTCCGATCCATGATTTTGCAGGGACTTCGTCCCTCGAGTTCGTCAAATACGCTTTTGAGGGTGCAAAATACAGCGAAGAAGATTGCCTCAGCAAAGGCATGACCTACGAGGCTTCCCTCAGGCTTACGGTCCGGCTGGTTGTTTTTGATACCGATACCGTGAGTGAAACCAAGAGCATTCGGGACATCAAAGAGCAAGAGATTTATTTTGGCACTCTCCCCATTATGACCGACCGCGGTACATTTATTATTAACGGAACAGAACGTGCGGTGGTGAGCCAGCTTCATCGCTCACCCGGCGCCTTTTTTGATCATGATAAAGGAAAAACCCATGCCAGCGGAAAGCTGCTTTATTCGGCCAGAATTATACCCCTACGGGGGTCCTGGCTCGATTTTGAGTTTGATCCAAAGGACTTCTTATATGTGCGAATTGATCGAAGACGGAAATTTCCAGTCACCATCCTTCTAAAGGCTTTGGGGTATACTGCCAAAGATCTTCTTTACCATTTTTACGACACGGAAGTGATCGAATTGGGGGAGACGGGGTGCTGGCGGGAAGCAATTCCGGCGCTTTTAAATCAGGACAAGGTTGCAAAAGAGATTATCGGAACGGATGAAGAAACTATCGCCAAAAAGGGCGTTAAGTTCACGAAGCGTCTTCTCAAAACTCTTGCGGCCAATGAAGCGTCAAAACCGAGGATCCCAATAGTGAAACGGATGCCCTTCGAACTTGAAAAGGGTGCTGAATTGCAGGTGGTAGGAGATATTTCGGATCCGGAAACTGGTGACATCCTTGTGCCCGAAGGGAGTATGCTTTCGAGTGATCAATATGCCCTGCTGGAAGAAAAAGGAATTTCCCAAATCAAATGTATAGATCATAAGCGGATCCGAATTCCCGTTGACCTTGAAGATATTGAAGGTCGGGTTATTTGTGATGATCTTATCGATCCGGAAACCGGTGAAATTCTTCTGGAAGGCAACAGCCATCTGACAAAGGAAAAAATTGATTCCCTTTTGGAAATAGGTATAAAGCATATCGAGTGTGTTGTTCTGGACGGGCACGGTATCAGCCGAAGCATTCGAGAGACATTGGTGACGGACCGAATCAACACGCCGGAAGAGGCAATCCTTGATATTTACCGAAAAATGAGACCGAGCAGCCCTCCGACACCGGAAGTGGCTGAAACTTTTTTCCAAAACCTTTTTTTCAATCTGGACACCTATGATCTCTCGCGTGTGGGAAGGCTTAAACTCAATTATCGTCTGGGTATGGAAGAGGTTTCTCTGGATCAGCGAACGCTCCGAAAGGAAGACATTTTCGGTACTGTCGAGGAACTCATCAGACTGAAAAGTTCGGAGGCCATGGTAGACGACATTGATAATCTCGGGAATCGGCGCGTGCGTGCCGTAGGTGAGCTCCTCGAAAATCAATACCGTGTTGGTCTTGTCAGAATGGAAAGGGCCATCAAAGAGAGAATGAGCCTTCAAGAGGTGGAGACGCTGATGCCTCACGATCTCATCAACTCCAAACCCGTTTCAGCGGTGGTGAAAGAATTTTTCGGTACGAGCCAGTTGTCCCAATTCATGGATCAAACGAACCCTTTGAGTGAGGTGACCCATAAGCGTAGGCTCAGCGCTCTGGGTCCCGGTGGTCTCACCCGTGAAAGAGCCGGCTTTGAGGTTCGCGATGTGCACCCCACACACTATGGCAGAATTTGCCCCATTGAGACGCCTGAAGGACCCAATATCGGGCTCATCGTGTCTTTGAGCACGTATGCACAGGTGAATGAATTCGGTTTTATCGAAACACCCTACAGGCGCGTTTCCGATAGCATTGCCACCGAAACGCTGGAATACCTATCCGCCCTGGATGAAAAGGATTTCCCCATCGCTCAGGCAAACGCGCCGCTGGATGAGGAAGGGCATTTTATTCGCGAAGAGGCGGCGGTGCGCATTGAGGGGGAGGCCTTTAAGGTGCCTGTGGAAGATGTCAAGTACATGGACGTCTCACCCGACCAGCTGGTGAGTATTTCCGCTTCCTTGATCCCTTTTCTGGAACATGATGATGCCAACAGAGCATTGATGGGTTCCAACATGCAGCGTCAGGCGGTACCGCTTCTGAGAGCCAAGGCGCCCCTTGTGGGAACCGGAGTGGAAAAGGTTGTTGCCAGGGATTCTGGTATATCAGTGATTGCAAAGAGGGATGGCGTTATCGAACATGTTGATGCGTCCCGAATTGTCATACGCTTTACCGACACCGATGAAACTGACGATTCCGAAGTGGAAATCTGCAAACTGACTAAGTTCAGACGTTCCAATCAGAACAGTTGCTATAACCAGAAGCCGATTGTGCAAAAAGGCGAATTTGTCAAAAAGGGACAGATTATTGCGGATGGTCCGGCCATGGAACAGGGGGAGCTTGCCCTTGGCAGAAATGTCATGGTAGCCTTCATGAGCTGGGGCGGGTACAATTTTGAGGACTCTATTCTGATTAGTGAACGGGTTGTAAAGGATGATGTTTACACCTCAATCCATATTGACGAATTTGAAATTTTGTCCCGTGATACCAAACTGGGAAAAGAAGAGATTACCCGGGATATTCCCAATGTGGGTGAGGATGCGCTAAAGAATCTGGATGAGAGCGGGATCGTTAAGATCGGTGCGGAAATTGGCCCTGGTGATATTCTGGTGGGCAAAATTACACCCAAAGGGGAAACTCAGCTTTCTCCGGAAGAGAAACTGCTAAGGGCCATATTCGGTGATAAGGCAGGCGATGTGAAAGACAGTTCCATGCGCGTTCCCCCCGGCGTGTATGGTACCGTCATTGACGCCAAGGTTTTTTCACGGGGCGGCGTTGAAAAAGACGCGCGGGCCCTTGCCATTGAAGCCGAAGAAACCCGTCGCATGAGAAAAGACCTTAAAGACGAGATCGATGTTGTGGAAAGAAGCGCCAGGGAGAAGCTATTGGGTGTCTTTGGGGGAAAGGCGCTCAAGTCAGATCTCTGCGACAAAAAGAGCGGTGAGGTTCTACTGAAAAAAACCGACAATATGACGCGGGAGGACATCGAATCCCTTCCCATTGAAGCGTTTGCGTGGGCGGATGTGAAGGCGCCCATGGATGAAATTGAAAAGGCAGAGACCATTGTGTTGAAATGCACCGAGAAGGTTGAGCGCCTGACCACCATCTGCGAAAACAAAATCGAAAATTTTGACCTTGGAGATGAACTGGCGCCCGGGGTGGTTAAAATGGTTAAAGTCTACGTAGCGGTTAAACGGAAACTTTCTGTTGGGGACAAAATGGCCGGGCGCCATGGCAATAAGGGCGTTTTGTCACGAATACTGCCGATTGAAGACATGCCCTATTTTGCAGATGGAACTCCCGTGGATATCGTATTAAACCCGCTTGGTGTGCCTTCACGAATGAATGTGGGGCAGGTGCTGGAAACCCATTTGGGATGGGCCTCCTATGGCATGGGAATGAAAGTTCGGGAGCTCCTTGGGAAGATCAATCAGACCGAGCTGCTCAGGGAGAAATTTAAAAAATGGTTCTCTGAAGAGGAATACCGGTCCTATTTCGAAAATTTGTCCGATGAGCAACTTCTAAAGGAATCTTCCTTAATGTTGGACGGCGTACCATTGGCAACCCCGGTTTTTGACGGTGCTTCAGAAGAGGAGATTCGATCTTTTCTGGAAGAGGCGGGATTATCGGCCACCGGCCAGGCGACACTTTATGACGGACGGACGGGAGAGGCCTTTGATCAGGATGTTACGGTTGGTATTATGTACATCTTGAAATTGCACCATTTGGTGGATGACAAACTGCATGCCCGTTCCATAGGACCTTATTCGCTGGTGACCCAGCAACCCCTTGGCGGAAAAGCACAATTCGGAGGACAACGGCTCGGTGAGATGGAAGTATGGGCCATGGAGGCTTATGGCGCTGCTTATACACTACAAGAGTTTTTAACCGTAAAATCAGACGATGTTGCGGGACGGACCCGTATGTACGAAAGAATTGTTAAGGGGAATAATGCACTTGAACCCGGACTGCCCGAGTCGTTTAAGGTTCTGATGAAAGAACTGCAAAGCTTAGGCCTTGAAATGGAACTTTTTGAGGACAGCTGATTAGCGTTTTGGCGTCAAATGGAGAAAGGGGAGTAGGCATTGGAAGAATTATACAACTTTTTTACAAAGCCGAAAGATCCATCCAGTTTTAATTCCGTCAGGATATCTCTGGCATCCAAAGAGAAAATTCTTGAGTGGTCCTATGGCGAGGTGAAGAAGCCGGAGACCATTAACTACAGGACTTTCAAACCTGAGCGCGATGGACTTTTTTGTTCCAAAATTTTTGGTCCCATAAAGGATTTTGAATGTAATTGCGGAAAATACAAGCGAATGAAGCATCGGGGCATTGTCTGCGAAAAGTGTGGCGTCGAAGTTATCCAAAGTAAAGTCCGCAGGGAAAGAATGGGCCATATCACTTTAGCGGCACCGGTGGCCCATATCTGGTTTCTAAAAGCCCTTCCTTCAAAAGTCGGTAATCTTTTGGATATGACGTTGAAAGAGTTGGAGCGGGTCCTTTATTTTGAAGGACACATTGTGGTTGATCCGAAAGACACACCCCTTACAAAAGGTGAGGTCCTCTCCGATGAACAGTTGCATCAGGCCAGGGAAGACTTTGGTAATGATTTTGTGTCAGGCATCGGTGCCGAAGCCATTCAAACCATGCTGAAAGGCTTGAACGTTGAAGAGTTGTCCGAGACCCTCAGGGTTGAGATGGCCGAAACCAAGTCAGAGGCCAAGAGAAAAAAACTGACCAAACGTTTGAAAGTCATCAATGCCTTCAGGGACTCAAAAAATCGTCCTGAAATGACCATTCTGAATGTAATTCCCGTGCTCCCCCCGGATCTGAGGCCTCTCGTGCCCCTAGACGGTGGCCGGTTTGCCACCTCCGATTTAAATGACTTATACCGACGGGTGATAAACCGTAATAACCGACTGAAAAGACTGCTGGAATTGAACGCTCCGGATATTATTGTGCGAAATGAAAAGCGCATGCTGCAAGAAGCCGTTGACGTTCTATTTGATAATGGCCGGAGGGGAAAGGTGGTTACCGGTGCCAACAAGCGGCCTTTCAAGTCCCTAAGCGACATGCTGAAAGGGAAACAGGGTCGATTCAGGCAGAACCTTTTGGGCAAACGCGTGGACTATTCAGGCCGATCGGTCATTGTGGTGGGTCCCGATTTACGCCTTCATCAATGTGGTCTTCCGAAAAAAATGGCCCTTGAGCTGTTCAAACCCTTTATCTACAATAAACTGGATGAAAAAGGTCACGTCACCACCATCAAGAGTGCCAAAAAAATGGTTGAACGTGAAACCCCTGAGGTTTGGGATTCCCTGGACGAGGTAGTGAATGAATACTGCATCTTGCTCAACCGGGCGCCCACACTTCACCGCCTGGGCATGCAGGCTTTTGAACCCACTTTAATAGAGGGAAAGGCGATTCAGCTGCACCCCCTGGTCTGCACGGCCTTTAATGCGGATTTTGATGGTGATCAGATGGCGGTTCATATCCCCCTTTCCATTGAAGCTCAGATTGAAGCCCGGGTGTTGATGATGTCCACCAACAATATCCTCTCGCCGGCCAATGGGGACCCCATTATCGTTCCGAGCCAGGATATTGTTCTGGGCATTTATTACATGACCCGGGAAAAGCTTTCAACACGGGAAAAACCCACCAAAGGGCAAGGTAAGATTTTTTCAAGCCCTGAGGAACTTTTTGTTGCATACGATGCGGGTGAGCTCGATCTGCATGCGGCGATTAGAGTCAGAATGGATGGGAAAATATGGGATACTACCACAGGCCGAATTATCCTTTACGATATCCTTCCCGATAAATCTTTGCCTTTTGAGCTGGTCAACAAGGTTATGACAAAAAAAGCTCTGAGGGAGCTTATCAATGAATCCCATCGAAAAGCTGGAATCAAGGCAACGGTTATTCTTGCCGATCGACTTAAGGACCTTGGCTATAAATACGCTACCCTTTCGGGTATTTCCATTGCCATGAAAGATATGGTGATTCCATCTGAAAAGGGACGCATCATCAGCGAAGCGGAAAGTGAAGTGAAACGGATCGAAGATCAGTATGTGGACGGTCTGATTACTTCAGGGGAGAAATACAATAAGGTCGTTGATATCTGGGCGCAGTCAACGGAAAATGTGGCCTCTGAAATGATGAAAGAGATGGCTTTGGAACGGATTGACAGTCCTGATACCGGTCCAACCGATGTGACGAGTTTTAATGCCGTCTATATGATGTCTGATTCCGGGGCCAGAGGTTCAAAAGACCAGATGCGCCAGCTCGCCGGAATGAGAGGTCTGATGGCTAAGCCATCGGGTGAAATTATCGAAACACCTATCACCAGCAATTTCCGTGAAGGTTTGACCGTATTGCAGTATTTCATATCGACCCACGGCGCCAGAAAAGGTCTTGCAGATACCGCACTAAAGACCGCCAACTCAGGATACCTGACCCGCAGGCTCGTTGATGTTTCGCAGGAGGCCATTATCACCGAAACCGATTGCGGGACCATCGATGGGATTTGGGTGGAGTCATTGCTTGAGGGGGGTGAAATCCTTCAGCGAGTGGGGGAAAGAATCCTCGGACGTGTGGCGAGTGATGATATTGAAGACCCTGTGACCGGCGATGTTCTGGTGCCCGCCAACGGGGCCATTAATGAAGAAGAAGTGGAGTTGATTGAAAAGGCCGGTATTGAAAAAGTGAGGATTCGCTCGGTTCTAACTTGCGAGGCTCGGAAAGGGGTTTGCAAGAAATGTTATGGCCGCGATCTGGCCCATGGGCACGAAGTGAATCTGGGAGAAGCGGTGGGTGTCATTGCAGCCCAGTCCATCGGAGAGCCTGGAACTCAGTTGACCATGAGAACTTTCCATATCGGAGGCACGGCCAGCCGCCGTGTTGAACAATCTACCATCCTACCCCGTAATCCGGGTGAGGTCAAATTCATTGATCTCAAGACGGTTGCAAATGTCGAGGGAGACCTCGTGGCCATGAATCGAAATGGGGAAATGGCCATATTGGGGAAAGGCGGCAGGGAAGTTGAGCGATACCCGATCATATACGGTGCGTCCTTAAAAGTACAAGATGGGCAGAAGGTTGAGCCCTCGCAGGTGTTGGCCGAATGGGACCCTTTCACCATTCCCATTTTGACGGAAGTCCCCGGTGTTGTGAAGTTCGGGGATGTTATAGAAGATCGAACCATGAAAGAGAAGCGAGATACGGTAACCGGTAAAATTAGCCGTGTTATCGTGGAGTCGCGGGAGGCGGACGTCAGGCCGCGCATTTCAATTAAAGACAGTTCGGGAAAAACCGCGGATCTTCCGGGGAGCGCTAAAGGCAAAGGCCGTTATCTGCTGCCGGTGGGCGCTGTGATCATGGTCAATGAGGGGGAGAGTGTGGGCGCTGGAACGGTTTTGGCCAAGATCCCTCGGGAAACGACCAAAACGAAAGATATTACCGGGGGTCTGCCCCGTGTCGCGGAGCTGTTTGAAGTCCGTAAGCCTAAAGAAACGGCGATTATTACTGAAATTGACGGTGTTGTGTCGTTTGGCAAGAATACCAAAGGCAAAAGGAAAATGATCGTTACACCCGAGGTGGGTGATGCGGTGACGTACTTTGTTCCGAGGGGAAAACACGTCAGCGTTCTGGATGGTGATTATGTTCGTGCGGGAGAGGCCCTCATGGATGGTTCCGCGGACCCCCATGACATTCTCAAGATTCGAGGATTGAAAGAACTTGCCAAGTACCTCGTGAATGAGGTTCAGGAGGTTTACCGCCTGCAAGGGGTCAGAATCAACGATAAGCACATTGAAGTCATTGTTCGCCAGATGGTGCGGCAAGTGAGTGTTACCAATGCTGGGGATTCAGACTTCCTGCTGGGAGAGAGTGTGGAAAAGTGGCGTTTCAAGGACGAGAACAATAGGCTGATTGCCGAGGGAAAACAGCCTGCCAGCGCAGAATCCCTGCTTCTGGGCATCACCAAAGCATCTCTCAATACGGAGAGTTTTATCTCGGCGGCATCATTTCAGGAGACCACAAAGGTGTTGTCCGAAGCCAGTATTGCAGGTAAGGAGGACCGCCTGGAGGGCCTTAAGGAAAATGTGATCATGGGCCGCCTGATTCCGGCCGGCACAGGGCTCGAAAGCTATCGAAACATAGAGATTGGTGTTGTCGGATAGTTTTTTTATGCAGCTCTTTTAATTATCTTGACAAAGACCTACAAATCGAATATAAAAAAGAATTTTGTGGTTTCCGAAAGTAAGGCACATTTTATGTGCCTGTGATCGATGAGAAAACGAAGGAGATTTCATGCCGACCATTAACCAACTTGTTAGAAAGGGCCGTCGTAAGTCAAAAAAGAAAGCTACGACACCCGCTCTGCAGGGAGCTCCTCAAAAAAGAGGTGTGTGCGTCAGGGTCTACACGTCAACCCCTAAAAAGCCCAACTCCGCTCTCAGGAAAGTTGCGAGAGTCAGATTGACCAATGGGCTTGAGGTGACTTCTTATATTCCAGGGATGGGGCACAACCTCCAGGAGCATTCAGTGGTACTGATCCGGGGTGGTCGTGTCAAGGATTTACCGGGCGTGCGATACCATGTGGTGAGAGGTACCATGGACACCACGGGTGTTGACGATCGTCGCCAGGGCCGATCCAAATATGGTGCAAAAAGGCCAAAGGGCCTTCCCAAATGATTTGAGGAGAAGCTAAACCATTCCGCCCAACAGAGGTTTTTCGGCCTTCTCCGGCGGTATCAAGAAATCAAATCTGTATTTTGGAGATTTTTATGTCCAGAAAGAGAGTGGGGGTCAAACGTGAAATTAAACCGGACCCCAGATATAAGAGTGTGCTTGCGGCCAAGTTCATTAATAATTTGATGAGTAAGGGAAAGAAGAGTACGGCTCAATCCATCCTTTATGAGGCTTTCGGGATTATAGAGGAAAAAACCAAGAAAGATCCGTTGCCCATCTTTCAGGCGGCCCTTGAAAATGTAAGACCCGCAGTTGAAGTAAAATCTCGACGGGTTGGAGGTTCCACCTACCAGGTCCCCACAGAGGTAAGACCGGCAAGACGGCAGGCACTCAGTATGCGCTGGATCATCGGTTTTGCAACGGGCAGGGGCGAAAAGACGATGGCGGCTAAACTGGCTGGCGAATTGATGGACGCGGCCAGTGAAAGAGGGGCTTCCATTAAGAAACGTGAAGATACCCACCGGATGGCTGAGGCGAACAAGGCCTTTGCGCATTATCGCTGGTAACCGGAATAATTATGGGTGGCAGTCAGCGATGATAGCACACGCGTGACCCCACTAACATGCAGGAGGGCAGAAAATGGCCAAAATGAAATTTGAGAGGACGAAGCCGCATTTGAACGTAGGGACCATCGGCCATATCGATCATGGCAAAACGACCTTGACCGCGGCGATTACAAAGCATTTGGGAATGAAGGGAATGGCGGAGTTCGTTCCTTTCGACCAGATCGATAAAGCGCCTGAGGAAAAAGCCCGTGGCATTACCATTGCAACAGCTCACGTTGAGTATGAGACGGACAATCGGCATTACGCCCATGTGGACTGCCCGGGGCATGCGGACTATATCAAGAACATGATTACGGGAGCCGCCCAGATGGACGGCGCCATTCTAGTGGTGGGCGCGGATGACGGCCCCATGCCCCAGACTCGCGAGCACATCCTGCTGGCACGGCAGGTGGGTGTTCCCACTATTGTCGTGTTTCTGAACAAATGCGATATGGTGGATGACGAAGAGCTCATCGAACTGGTAGAGCTTGAACTGCGGGAGCTGTTGAGCAAATACGAGTTTCCCGGGGATGACATCCCGATTATCAAGGGAAGCGCCTTGAAGGCTCTGGAAGCGGATGAGTCTGATTCGGAAGATGCGAAAGCGATTTTTGAATTGATGGATGCCATTGATGAATACATTCCCGAGCCGGTGCGTGATACGGATAAACCTTTTCTGATGCCCATTGAAGACGTGTTCAGTATTTCCGGCCGTGGTACGGTTGTGACAGGCCGGGTGGAGCGCGGTATTGTAAAAGTGGGCGATGAAGTTGAGATCGTGGGGATCAAACCCACCATGAAAACGGTGTGCACGGGTGTTGAGATGTTTCGTAAAATTCTGGATCAGGGACTTGCCGGCGACAATATCGGCGTCCTGATTCGCGGTACGAAACGGGATGAAGTGGAACGAGGCCAGGTGGTTGCAAAACCAGGGTCCATTACACCCCATACCCAGTTCAAAGCGGAAGCCTATATTCTGACGAAGGAAGAGGGCGGGCGGCATACGCCGTTCTTTAATGGATATCGTCCTCAGTTTTATTTCAGGACCACGGACGTGACCGGTGTTACGACCCTTCCGGAAGGAGTGGAAATGGTAATGCCCGGTGATAACGTGTCCATGGAAGTTGTTCTGATCACTCCCATCGCCATGGAGAAGGAATTGCGGTTTGCCATTCGCGAGGGCGGCAGGACCGTCGGGGCCGGTGTCATCAGCGAAATTATTGAATAGGGGAGTGTGGAATGCTAACCAACCAAAAAATCCGGATCCGCTTAAAGGCATATGATTATAAATTGCTGGACCGCGCTGCTTTGGAAATCGTCGATACAGCCAAAGAAACAGGTGCAAGGGTGGCTGGGCCTATTCCATTGCCCACGGTGATCAATAAATTTTGCGTGCTTAGGTCACCCCATGTAAACAAAAAATCGCGGGAACAATTCGAAATAAGAACCCATAAGCGGGTCATGGATATATTGGAACCGACACAGCAGACCGTTGATTCCCTCATGAAGCTTGATCTGGCCGCTGGTGTGGATGTGGAGATCAAGCTGTAGCAGATAGAGACGTATTGAGAGGGACGTACGTAAATCCCCCTTTTGAAGTTGCTCAAAGGTGAGCGCTACAGATGCCGTGGACGGTGATATTGGAGTTGAATTCTTATGGTCAACAAGCTTTTTGGCAAGAAAATTGGGATGACAAGGTATTTCCTCGAAGGAGGAAAGAGCGAGCCGGTCACCGTCGTGAAAATCGGACCCTGTGTTGTGACACAGAAGAAAACCGTTGATAAAGAAGGTTACAATGCCATTCAAATCGGTTTTGGGCCTAAAGATGAAAAACGGGCCAGTAAACCTCAAAAAGGGCATTTTGAGGCCTCCGGCGGTAAATGCTTTTCTTATCTCAATGAGGTAAGAGTTGAAGATGTGGATGCTTTTGAATTGGGTCAGGAAATCAAATCCGATATTTTTTCCATCGGTGATACGGTTCACGTTCGCGGTAAAAGCAAAGGCAGAGGATTTGCGGGCGTTATGAAACGTTGGGGATTTTCAGGAGGCAGAAAAACGCACGGATCCCGTTCCCATCGTGTGCCGGGATCTATCGGTTGCAGCGCCGACCCTGCCAAAGTGGTCAAGGGTAGAAAAATGCCCGGGCAGATGGGGAATACTCGTGTGACCACCAAGAATTTGAAGGTGGTTGATGTTAGGCCCGATATGGACGTTTTGCTGCTTAAAGGGTCCGTTCCCGGTGCGCCGGGAAATCCTTTGGAGATTGTTAAGGTTTCCTGAGATGCTGAGTTGCAGGTGGGTGAGTTGTTAAGGTCCGGTCACCGTTATTGAGCGATTAACTTCTAGTTTTTTTTAAACATAATGATGCAGGCGGGGCGTCGAATGACTGTCTTGGACGTATATAATTTACAGAAAGAAAAAGTCTCTGAAGTGGAACTGGACGGGGATGTGTTTTCAGTTCCAATCAAGAAGCATGTTCTTCACCAGGTTGTGGTTGCACAACTGGCTGGACGAAGATCGGGTACCGCGGCAGTCAAGAACAGAGCTGCTGTAAAGAGTTCTAGTGCCAAGCTTTGGCGACAGAAAGGTACCGGAAGGGCAAGAGTCGGGGGGGCGTCGTCCCCTACTCGAAAAGGCGGTGGAGTGGCTTTTGGCCCGTCTCCGCGGAAATACGATCAAAAAGTGCCTAAAAAAGTCAGAAAAGCCGCGTTGCGCATGGCCCTTTCGGACAAGGTCCAGTGTGATCAGTTGATTGTCATAGATGATTTTGCTCTTCCCGAAATCAAGACAAAACGGTTCGTCGAGGCTATGGATCAGTTTGCGGTTCGCAAGGCGCTGATTGTGACCAACGATAAATCGGAAAACCTTGAAAAATCATCAAAAAATGTGCCGAAGGTGAAGGTGATGCGACATGAGGGATTGAACGTTTATGACATCCTGAAATATGACACCCTTTTTCTTGAACGGACGGCCGTTGATAAGATACAGGAGGCATTGGGTTCGTAGTGGATATCTATCAAGTGATCAAGGAGCCGCACATCACGGAAAAAGCCAACCTGCAAAAAGGGGATGTGAACCAAGTTTCCTTTAAGGTGCATAAGCAGGCCAATAAGATTGAAATCCGGCGTGCCGTTGAAACCCTTTTCAAGACGAAAGTATTGGATGTGCGAACGATGAACATGCGCGGCAAGAGTAGGCGGATGGGAAAGCACGTGGGCCGGAAACCGCATTGGAAAAAAGCAATTGTTCAGCTTGCTCCTGGTGAAAACATCGAGTTTTTCGAAGGCATGTGATTTCACGAAGAGCATAAGGGACAACAGACATCGGTAATTACAATTTGGGATTCGGAGTAAAGTATGGCCATTAAATCCAACAAACCCACATCTCCTGGCAAGAGATTTCAAACATCTTCAACATTTGAGGAAATAACGCGGAAAAAGCCTGAAAAAAGTCTGCTGAAGCCCCTGAACAAAAAGGGGGGTCGGAATTCAAATGGTCGCTTAACCGCCAGACACAGGGGTGGTGGTCACAAAAGGGCCTATCGGATTATCGATTTTAAACGGGATAAAGATGGGATTCCTGCCAAAGTGGCCTTCATTGAATACGATCCCAATAGATCCGCCAATATTGCGCTGTTACATTATGTGGATGGCGAAAAACGGTACATTCTTTCTCCTAAGAATATCTCTGTGGGAGACTCTTTGATGTCTGGAGAGGGAGCAGAAATTCGTATTGGAAATGCGCTC
The DNA here is from genome assembly GCA_963663335.2 of Desulfatiglandales bacterium. GTDB lineage: Bacteria > Desulfobacterota > DSM-4660 > Desulfatiglandales > Desulfatiglandaceae > NaphS2. The sequence goes on from CAXXLN010000004.1 coordinate 771,758, forward strand.
CCCCTGAAGGTGATTCCGCTGGGAACTCATGTCCACAACATTGAGCTGAATGTCGGGCATGGTGGGCAAATGGCAAGAGGTGCTGGCAGTTATTGTCAGTTGATGGCCAAAGAGGGCAAATACGGGCAGGTGAAATTGCCTTCCGGGGAGGTTCGACTGATTCCGCTGGGCTGTAAAGCCACCATCGGGCAGGTAGGCAATCTGGAACATGAAAATATATCCATTGGTAAGGCCGGCAGAAAAAGATGGCTGGGAAAAAGACCTCATGTGAGGGGTGTTGCCATGAACCCTGTTGACCATCCCCATGGCGGCGGCGAAGGAAAATCTTCTGGCGGAAGACATCCGGTTACGCCGTGGGGCGTGCCTACAAAAGGGTACAAAACAAGGGTACGCAAGAGCAGCGACAGATTTATTGTAAAGCGTCGTACGAAATAGGCTTTACTGGTTTTGTATACTTCAGTGGAAGCATTTTGAAAAGAGAGCAGTGAAATAGGAGGGGATGCTTTGCCAAGATCTCTCAAAAAGGGACCCTTTGTCGATGGGCATTTGCTAAAGAAGGCAGAGGAAGCAAGGGAAACAATGAGCAGGAAGATTATTAAAACCTGGTCTCGCAGGTCTACCGTGCTTCCTGAGTTTGTCGGTTTAACTTTCGCGGTGCACAATGGTAAAAAATTTCTGCCGGTGTTTGTGTCAGAGGACATGGTCGGCCACAAGCTGGGGGAATTTGCCCCAACACGTACATTCTACAGTCATGCCGGGGACAGAAAAAGTAAGCTGAAAGGCTGAAAAATTGAACATTTTCCGTAGCGACGTCCTTAATAGATAGACTGAATTGTTGATAAAACATGGAATTCAAAACCTGATGCAATAAAGGCTTTTGAAGGATTTGTGAGATTGAATATGGAAACCAAGGCAGTTGCAAGATTTGTGAGGATTTCCCCTCAAAAAATCCGAGTGGTTATGGCGCAGATTCGGGGAGAAAGAGTCGAAGACGCGCTCGGTTTGCTTACTTTTGCCCCGCAAAAAGGTGCTAAAATCCTCAAGAAACTGGTTGATTCTGCAGTGGCCAATGTGCAGGAAAATACGGATATGGATGTGGACAATCTCTACATCTCTAGAATTTATGCGGATGAGGGGCCGACACATAAGAGGTGGCGCCCTAGAGCCTTAGGTCGGGCTACTAAAATTCTAAAAAGGACCGCGCATTTGACCGTTGTCTTGGACGAAAAGGCATAAGCTTGACGTTCTTTAATCAGAAAAGGATCTCTTGAACACACTGGAGGTGAATATTGGGACAAAAAGTTCACCCAATCAGTTTTAGATTGGGAATTATCAAGAATTGGGATTCAAGGTGGTTTGCTGGAGACCAGTATAGCACCTTTGTCTATGAAGATTATAGGATTCGAAAATTCTTGAAAAAACGCGTTTATCAGGCTGGTGTGTCAAAGATTGAGATCGAAAGAGCCGCAAGTAAGGTTCGAATCAGAATGCATACTGCGCGGCCTGGCATTGTTATTGGAAAAAAAGGTATTGAAATCGAGAAAACCAAAAAAGATCTTGAGAAAATGATCAAACGCGATGTAATTCTCGATATCCAGGAAGTGCGGAAGGCCGAGGTTGATGCGCAACTGGTTGCCGAGAACGTCGCTACTCAGCTGGAAAGGCGGGTTGCCTTTCGACGTGCCATGAAAAAGAGTGTGACCTCAGCATTGCGATTCGGCGCTCAGGGAATAAAGATCGCTTGCGCCGGCAGGTTGGGCGGAGCGGAGATGGCGCGGCGTGAATGGTATCGTGAAGGCCGGGTGCCGCTTCACACGATCCGGGCTGATATTGACTACGGATTTGCGCAGGCGTATACAACGTATGGTGTCATAGGCGTAAAAGTAACGATTTTTAAGGGTGAAATCTTGCCTGAAAAGAAACAGAAAGTAGGAACAGCCGATGCTTAGCCCCAAAAAAGTCAAGTTTCGAAAAAAACAGAAGGGTCGAACCAAAGGAAAAGCCTTACGTGGCGGTACGCTGGGATTTGGCGAGTTCGGCTTGCAGGCGACCGAGTGCGGATTAATGTCTGCCCAACAAATTGAATCCGCGAGGATTGCGGTAACTCGGCATGTGAAGCGTGGGGGAAAAGTCTGGATAAGGGTATTTCCTGATAAGCCCATTGGTAAGAAACCCCTTGAAACCAGAATGGGCAAAGGAAAAGGCGCCCCTGACGGTTGGGTTGCCGTTGTCAAACCAGGCCGCGTCCTGTATGAATTGGAAGGCGTTTCCAAGGAAGTGGCAGGCGAGGCATTTCGTTTAGCGGGTCACAAATTGCCTTTTGCCACAAGATTTATCAGCAGGAGAGGTTGAATCATGAAGGCCAGGGAACTTAGAGAGCTGAGCGTAGAAGAACTGGAAGAGCGCGCAAAGGAGACGAGTCAGGAAATTTTTAACCTGCGGTTTCAGAAGGCGACCGGACAACTTGGAAGCACGGCCATGTTACAGAATACTAAAAAGAATTTGGCGCGTGTAAAAACATTGATCAGGGAAATGGAAATTTTAGGCGCGAGCAAATAGGTGAGGTAACGATGGCAGAGCGTGGACAGCAAAGAAAACTGGTTGGCACGGTTATGAGTAATCGGGCAGAGAAAACCGTTCTGGTGATGGTCGAGCGGCTGACAAAGCATCCGACCTATGGGAAATTTCTTCGGAAACGGTCCAAATATATGGCCCATGATCCCCAAAACAGTTGTGGTATTGGTGATAAAGTGAGAATCGTTGAAAGCCGCCCCATCAGCAAGCGAAAGAGATGGGCCGTAGCTGATATAATCGAGAAGGGAAATATTGCTGTCTAAACTTGCGCAATATTGATTCATCGGAGCTGAGCAGATGATACAGACTGAAACGAGATTGAGAATAGCTGACAATTCCGGAGCCAAAGTTGTCTCCTGTATTAAAGTTTTGGGTGGGTCCAAAAGGCGATATGCCTATGTAGGCGATATTATCGTTGTGGCGGTCAATGAAGCAATGCCCAATTCCAAAGTGAAAAAGGGTGACGTGGCCAAAGCGGTCATTGTCAGAACAGCGAAAGAGATCAGAAGGTCTGATGGATCTCATATTAAATTTGACGATAACTCCGCAGTCTTGATCAACCAGCAAAGCGAACCTATCGGGACGAGGATATTTGGACCGGTCGCAAGGGAATTAAGGGGCAAGAATTTTATGAAAATTATTTCTCTGGCTCCGGAAGTTCTCTAAAATGCGGTTTATTTCTTTTTTGCGGGACCTGGGAATTCCCAGGCAGGAGTAATTGGCGTGCGGAAAAAACATCCAAGAATTAAGAAAAATGACAAGGTCATTGTGCTTGTCGGAAAAGAAAAAGGGAAGATCGGCACGGTTTTGAAGGTTGACGTCGAGAAAGAAAAGCTGATTGTTGAGAAAGTCAACATGATTAAGAGACATTCAAAGCCGAATCCACAGATGGGGCAGGGTGGCATCGTTGAAAAAGAAGCGCCTTTAAGAATATCAAATGTGATGCTTGTCTGTGACAAATGTGCCGAGCCGACACGCATTGGAAAAAGCGTATTAGAGGATGGATCAAGGGTGCGTGCTTGTAAAAAGTGCGGCGAGTCCTTGGACAAGTAGGAAAGTTCTGATGATAGACGAACGCTTTTTTGAAACCTTGCTTTCCGTTTTATGATCTAACCAAATGCTTTTCAGGTTTAAATATGGAGAGCCTGAAACCTTGGAGGGTGAATCGTTGTCTCGATTGAAGGAAAAATACACTTCTGAAGTGGTGCCTGCTTTGATGAATGAGTTTAAATATTCGAGCCGCATGGCGGTGCCTCGAATTAAAAAAGTTGTGCTGAACATGGGCTTGGGTGAAGCGATCCAAAACATAAAGGTCCTTGATGCAGGCGTTAACGAACTCAGCATGATTGCGGGTCAAAAGGCTGTTGTGACCAAGGCCAAGAAATCCATCGCCGGTTTTAAACTCAGAGAAGGCATGCCCATCGGATGTATGGTAACGCTGAGGCGTGAGCGCATGTATGATTTTCTGGATAAACTTTTTAATGCCTCCTTGGCGCGTGTTCGCGATTTCAGGGGTATTAAGGGCAAAGTTTTTGATGGGAGAGGGAATTGCAGCATCGGCATTAAAGAATTTATTGTTTTTCCCGAGATCGACTATGATAAAGTTGATAGAATGAAAGGCCTGAACATTAGCATCGTTACCACGGCCGAAACTGATAAAGAGAGTCGCTTTATGCTGAGTCATTTGGGGATGCCTCTCCGAAACTAATGCTGTTTTATTGAATGAGGGGGTTATTTTGGCTAGGAAGTCGCTTGTTGTAAAAGCCCAAAGGAAACCAAAGTTTTCGAGTCGCCAGTACAACCGTTGCCCGATATGCGGACGGCGGAGGGCCTATTTAAGAACATTCGGGATCTGTCGAATCTGTTTCAGGAGCATGGCCTCAAGAGGAGAACTCCCCGGGGTGGTAAAATCGAGCTGGTAAACTTTGGAATTTTTCAACCCGGTACGACGCGGTACGGGTTTACAGTAATCAGGGGGCAGAGTGAACAATGGGTATGACGGATCCGGTAGCTGATATGCTGACGCGTATTCGAAACGCACTGCAGGCAGCACATGAAATTGTTAACATTCCGAGTTCCACGTTAAAGATCAATTTGGCCAATGTGCTTAAGTCAGAGGGATATATTAAAAATCTTAGAATTATTTCTGACGGTCAACATCGGTATATCAGAGTATTTCTTAAATTTGATAAAAACGGTGTTCCCGTTATTGAAGGGCTCAAGCGCATTAGTAAGCCAAGTTGCCGAGTTTATGCGGGTTATGACAAAATTCCGGAGGTGTTAAACGGGTACGGTGTTAACATTGTTTCGACATCGAAGGGGATCATGACGGATCGTGAGGCGCGGAAGCAGAAGGTGGGTGGTGAAATTCTCTGTGCTGTTTGGTAGATTCAAAAGATATCATGAAATGCAAAAATTCGGAGGTTTTTGATGTCACGCATAGGTAAGCGACCCATCCCGATAACAAAGGATGTTGAGGTCAAAATAAATGGGGATGTGATGACCGTAAAAGGTCCAAAGGGTGTCCTTGAACATCGCATACACGATAAAATTAGTATTGAAATTAATGATGATAACCTGTTGCTTTCCGTGCGTGATAACCTTAGGGAAACGCGGTCGCTTCACGGGCTTTTTGGAGCGCTTGTTTTGAATATGGTTACAGGCGTAACCAAAGGGTTTGAAAAAACGTTGGAAATTGTGGGTGTTGGGTATCGAGCCGAAATGACAGGGAGAACAGCCATATTCAACCTGGGTTATTCAAATCCTGTTCATTTCGATCTTCCCGATGGCGTTGATGCAAACGTAGACAAGAACAAGATTGTTCTGACAGGGATCGATAAAGAACTGCTTGGCAGAACAGCCACCAAAATCCGGAGTTTGCGTAAACCTGAGCCATACAAAGGCAAAGGAGTGAAGTATTTGGATGAAAATATTCGAAGAAAAGCAGGAAAGGCCGGAGCGGCCAAGTAAACAGATCGCGTTTATTAGAATGAAGAGGTTGCCGACATGGGTGCCGAGAGTAGTGGTAAGAGAAGATTAAAACGGAAGATGCGTGTCAGAAAGAACGTGAGGGGAAGTTCCGAGAAGCCCCGGCTGTGTGTTTTTAGAAGTGGTAAACATATTTATGCTCAGTTGATTGATGATACGAAAGGGGTGACGTTGGTTTCTGCCTCTTCGCTGTCAAAAGATCTCGCTTCTGAGATTGGCATGAATTCCGGCAACAAGAAAGGCGCCGCCATCGTTGGCAAGGCCATTGGAACCGCAGCCCTTGCAAGAGGGATAAAGAAAATTGCCTTTGATCGAAATGGGTTTTTATACCACGGGCGTATAGAGTCCCTGTCAAATGCGGCGAGAGAAAGCGGACTTCAATTTTGATATGGCTGTCTTTCAAGGTTTTTGCGACTGAGAGAAAAGAAATTTGGGTTTTGGGGTTCCTCGTTCACTTTGAAAAAAGGATTTGCGGGACATAAATGCGGTTTCTGAGAAAGGTAGGGGAGAGTTCCATTGTTTGAGGGAGATGATGAAGTTCAGCTAATTGAAAAGGTGGTCCACATTAACCGAGTGGCAAAGGTTGTAAAAGGTGGTCGACGGTTCAGTTTTAGCGCTATCGTCGTTGTGGGTGATGGCAATGGGACGGTCGGTTGTGGACTTGGCAAAGCAAATCAGGTACCTGAAGCGATCAGGAAAGGCATTGATAAGGCCAGGAAAGATATGACTTCGGTCAGTTTGCATGAATCCTCTATTCCCTATGAGATTATCGGCAAATGGGGTGCGGGACGTGTTTTGTTGAAGCCCGCTGGACCGGGTACGGGCCTTATTGCAGGCGGTGGTGTGCGAGCGGTATTAGAGGCTGCTGGGGTGCAGAATATCCTGACTAAATGTCTGGGGTCCCATAATGCGCATAATATCGTAAAAGCCACGATAAAAGGATTAAGGTCACTGCGTGATCCCGCTGAAATTATGGCCCGAAGGGGAAAGTTGCTGGAAAGCGCTGGTGAGGTTTAAGATTTGTCGGTTCGATAAATTTAAATAATGGAAAAAGTTTAGCCATTGAATTTTTTTCAATGCTTTTGTAAGAGAGCCTGAAATCATGGAAGAGACAATAAAAGTTACCCTTGTCAGAAGCGGCATTGGTAGAAAGAAAAAAATACGCGATACTTTGAGAGGGCTTGGCTTAACCAAGTTGAGAAAAAGTGTCGAGTTGAAAAATACGCCGGCTATCAGAGGGATGATTAATAAAGTTTCATTCCTGGTAGAAATTGGCGAATGAAAGATGGGAAAAGGCAATGAAAATCAATGAGCTTTCACCCGCTGAAGGGTCAAAACGCGGAAGGAAAAGAGTAGGCAGGGGCCCCGGTTCAGGACATGGGAAAACCAGTTGTCGCGGACATAAGGGACAAAAATCCCGCTCCGGCGGTGGTGTTCGTCCCGGCTTTGAGGGTGGGCAAATGCCCATACACCGGCGCCTGCCGAAGCGTGGTTTTAAGAACCCTTTCAGGAAAGAATACAGTGTGGTCAATGTCGGTGATTTGAGTCAATTTGAACCGAACACGCAGTTGGATCCTGACGCTTTGAGAGAGGCGGGGCTTGTGTGGAAAATGTTGGATGGTGTTAAGCTGCTGGGCAGCGGTGAAATTTCGCATCCTCTGGTGGTTCGAATCCATAAAATAAGCCATTCAGCAAGAGAAAAAATTGAGGGCGCCGGTGGCAGAGTGGAAATTCTTTAGAGTATTTCCCTTGGCTCGGAAGGTTCCCCTTAACAAAACCATGATGCGAACATACGAAAAATGTTCCTATTCCAACAAAATCAAGGCGTGTTTCGAGTTATAACTCCAAATACAATTTGATGAAAAGGACTTTTTTCTAGTGTTTCGATGCGAGATGACTGAATGATTGGTGGCCTACAGAATATTCCCAAGATTCCAGAATTGAAGAAAAAGATTTTGTTCACTCTGGCGATGCTGGCGGTTTACCGCCTCGGGTGTCATATTCCAACGCCTGGAATTGACGGAGCGGCGCTGGCTGCATTTTTTGGTGCCAGGCAGGGAACGCTGTTTGGGCTCTTTGACATGTTTTCAGGTGGCGCTTTGAGTCGAATGTCGGTTATGGCGCTGGGGATCATGCCGTACATCAGTGCATCAATTATCCTGGAATTGATGACCGTCGTCGTTCCCTATCTTGAAAAATTGAAAAAAGAAGGTGAGCAGGGCAGAAAAAAGATTACACAATATACGCGCTACGGTACTGTTATTTTAAGTGTCATTCAGGGGTTTGGTATTGCAGTGGGTCTTGAGAACATGACCAGCCCCGGGGGCGTGATGGTGGTGCCCGTTGGTGGTTGGGGATTTCGTATTTTGACCGTCATAACGCTGACTGCCGGAACCTGTTTTCTTATGTGGCTGGGCGAACAGATTACCGAAAGGGGCATTGGCAACGGTATATCTCTTATTATTTACGCTGGCATCGTCGCCAGGTTCCCGGTTGCAGTCATGAACAGTTTCAGGCTGATGGGCACGGGTGAAGTGACGGTTTTCTTTATGGCGCTGATTGTGGCTCTGATGATTGTCGTTGTGGGCCTCATTGTTTTTGTCGAGCGCGGTCAAAGGAGAATACCCGTGCAGTACGCGAAGCGGGTCGTTGGTCGTAAGATGTATGGCGGGCAGACGACGCATCTTCCTTTGAAAGTTAATACGGCGGGTGTTATTCCACCTATTTTTGCATCCTCCATCATCATGTTTCCCGCAACGATTGCCAATTTTTTGAGTGTTGAAGAGTATCCATGGCTCCAATCATTCGTCAACGCGCTGGCGCCCGGGCACATTGTTTACACATTGATTTACGTGACGTTTATTTTCTTTTTCTGTTATTTTTATACGGCTGTTCATTTTAATCCCGTGGATGTGGCGGATAATATGAAACGCTCGGGCGGCTTCATCCCCGGTATCAGGCCTGGAAAAAATACCGCAGAGTATATTGACCGCGTTTTGACACGGCTTACTTTTTCAGGGGCCATATACGTTTCGGCCATTTGCGTACTGCCCAATATCCTGATTTACAATTTGCATGTCCCCTTCTATTTTGGCGGTACCGCACTTTTGATTGTGGTAGGTGTTGCGATGGATACCACCAATCAGATTGAGTCACATATGCTGACGCGACATTATGAAGGGTTCATGAAGAAAGGATTTGGCAAGAGTAAATAGCGTTGTCTGTGGCAAGTCTTGCAGAATGTCTTTGCCGATTTGTCAATATTTTTTTGACATTTTGAAAAACTGTTGAATTCGCGGGACTGCGATCATGGGCGAAGATGAATCCATTGAAGTTGAAGGTGTTGTGATTGAGACTCTGCCGAACGCTGAATTCAGAGTTGAGTTGAAGAATGGCCACCGGTTATCGTGCGATGTTGCGGGAGAAATGAAGCGGAATTTTATTAGAATTTTGCCTGGGGATGTGGTGACTATAGAGTTATCTCCCGACGATTTGAACCGTGGACGAATTTTGTATGGAACATAATCGTAATGGCTTATTTTTGCGGATATTGAATTTCAAGGAACGGGTGATGTTATGAAAGTGAGACCTTCGGTTAAAAAGATGTGTAAGAAATGCAAAATTATTCGTAGGCATGGTATCACTCGGGTGATATGTGAAAACCCTCGTCATAAGCAGCGGCAGGGATAGTTTTCCCATCGTGACAGTTTACTGGCCAATGACTGTGACTGGGAACTGTTGATGGAACAAAAGGTGTTGAAGAGGAGCTAAAGATTGGCAAGGATCGCAGGCGTCGATTTACCAAAAGGAAAGAGGATAGAGATCGCTCTGACATACATTTATGGCATTGGGAGAACTTCTTCCCAGAAAATGCTTTCCGAAGCAGGTATCGATTGGGATACCAAGTCGGATGAGTTGACCTCTGAGCAGATCACCAGTATTCGAAAAATTATCGACGAAAAGCATACCGTCGAGGGTGATCTCAGACGAGAAGTGTCCATGAACATCAAGAGGCTTATGGATTTGGGCCTGTATAGAGGTTTGCGGCACAGGCGCGGATTACCGGTCCGTGGGCAGAGAACGAGCACCAATGCCAGGACGAGAAAGGGCCCCAGAAGGGCCGTGGTGGGGAAACGGAAGTAATAGAGAATTGAGGAAATAGAATGGCAAGAGCCGAGAAAAAGAAGGGTCGGTCCAAGCGGGAGAAGAAGAATGTCCCGACTGGGATTGTGCATATCCAGTCCACTTTCAATAATACCATTATTACCATTACGGATACAAGCGGTAATGTCGTTGCCCAGTCAAGTGCAGGTAGAGGCGGTATAAAAGGCTCTAGAAAGAGTACCCCTTTTGCGGCGCAAATTGCGGGTCGAGATGCACTCAGAAAGGCCATGGATCAGGGAATGAGGGTGGCGGAAGTTCGTGTTAAAGGGCCTGGGGTAGGTCGTGAAGCCGCTCTTCGGTCGCTGCAGGTGGACGGGTTTACGGTTACTATGATCCGTGATGTTACGCCTATTCCCCATAACGGTTGCCGCCCTCCGAAAAGACGAAGGGTTTAACGTGCCATCTTTTGATTTTTTTATTAATATACGCATGCTTGGATCAACGAACATGCGACATAAGTATGCAAGGTAGGAGGGGCTAGCTTGGCCAGATATACGGATTCTTCATGCAGGTTGTGCCGACGTGAAAATTTGAAGCTTTTTCTCAAGGGAGACCGTTGCTTCGGCGATAAATGCGCATTTGAAAGGCGGGCTTACGCGCCCGGACAACACGGTCAGAGAAGAGGGGGCAAACTTTCTGATTATAGCCAGCAGCTCAGAGAAAAGCAAAAGGTGAAACGAATTTATGGCATTTTGGAGAAGCAGTTCAAAGGCTATTACTACAGGGCAGAAAAACAAAAGGGCATTACCGGTACAAACCTGCTTATGTTGCTCGAGAGTAGATTGGATAATGTCGTTTACAAGATGGGGTTTGCAGCGTCAAGAACGCAGGCCCGACAGTTGATCAGACATAACCATTTTCTGGTGAATCAGAAAAAGGTCAATATCCCTTCTTACCAGGTCGGAGTGGGTGATGTCGTTGAAGCAAAAGATAAAAGCCGTGAAGTTACCCAAATTATAGAGGCGATGGAAACTGTTGTCAGGCGAGGTGTTCCGAGCTGGATGGAAGTTGAAAAGGAAACTTTTAAAGGAACAATGAAAGGGCTTCCGAACCGCGAAGATCTCACGATGCCGATTCAGGAACAGCTTATTGTGGAATTGTACTCAAAGTAGGGTTTTCAGGCTGGAAGGCTACCAAGGTAGCATTTCAAATCTTGAATTAATCAATGGGGGAGGCTTTTTTTGGCAGATCTAAAAAGCAGAAATTGGCGGGAGTTGATAAAGCCTAAACGGATTGAAATCGATCAGGAAACCAACACCAATACCTATGGGAAATTTGTCTGTGAGCCGCTTGAAAGGGGTTTTGGGATTACGATCGGCAATGCGTTAAGGCGAATTCTGCTATCATCCCTGCAGGGCGCGGCGATTGTTTCCGTGAAATTTGATAACGTCGTTCACGAATTCTCCAGTATGCCAGGTGTATTGGAGGATGTTACTGATATTATACTTAATCTGAAAGAGATTAAACTTAAGACCCTTGATGTTGAAGAGGCGGTTGTTCGCATCCATCGAGAAGGAGAAGGAAAAGTCACCGCAGGGGATTTGGAGACCGACGGCTTTGTTGAGATTCTTGAACCCGGTCAGCACATCGCCTCCTTGAACAAAGAAGGCAAACTGGACATGGAAATGGTGGTCAGGATGGGGAAAGGATATGTTCCCGCAGAGAGACTTAAGGACGAGAATGCACCGATCGGGGTCATAGCCATTGATGCGGCGTTCTCATGCGTTAAGAAGGTTAATTATGTGGTGACCAATTCCAGAGTTGGACAAGTTACGGATTATGACAAGCTTACTTTGGAGGTCTGGACGGACGGCAGTGTTTTTCCAGAGGATTCGGTTGCGTTTGCAGCGAAGATTCTCAAGGAGCAGATGAACCCGTTTATCAATTTCGAAGAGGAATTAGAGCCTGTAGAGGAAGAAGAGGTCCGTGAGGACGAAGATGTCAACGAGAATCTTTACCGTCCCGTATCTGATCTTGAATTGTCTGTACGCTCCGCCAATTGCCTGCAGAATGCCAAAATCAATCTCATCGGGGAACTTGTTCAAAAAACAGACGGGGAAATGCTCAAGACCAAGAATTTTGGGCGGAAATCGTTGAACGAAATCAAAGCCATTTTAGCGGGCATGGGGCTTTCCCTTGGAATGAAGCTTGATTTTTTTCCCCCTTCAGAGGATTCGGATGAAGATGATGAGGAATCTGATTTGATGGAGGAAAATGATACCTCTAGTGAAGCGGAAGAAACCACTGCACAGGTTTTAGAGACGGATCCTCCTGAGCAAGAAGGCGAAATTGAAGAAGATAAAAGGGATCAGGAATAGGGGAATAATCGATGAGGCACAGGAAGGCTGGAAATCATTTAGGGCGGAATACAAGCCATCGCAGGGCGATGTTTAGAAATATGGTTACGTCACTTTTCAAGCACGAGCAGATCGAAACCACTGACGCCAAAGCCAAAGCGGTCAGGCCTATAGCTGAAAAAATGATAACGCTTGCAAAAAGAGGAGATCTGCATGCACGACGTCAGGCCCTCAGCTATATGCAGGATAAAGAAGTCACCCACAGGCTTTTCGATCAACTGAAGGATCGCTTTTCGAGTCGTGAGGGTGGATATCTTAGAATTGTGAAGAAGGGCTTTCGAAAAGGGGATGGCGCTTCTATTTCGGTTGTACAGCTTGTGTCAAATGACGAGGGGGAGGCGGCCACCAGGAATTGATTGTGAAAGAGGTTTCTAACCCTAAAATTGTCCTTCTGTAATATTTTGTTTTTTAATAAATGATGTCCGTTGCCTGCTGTGTTGTAGAGAGCCGGGCGGTAGACCATAAGACAGGTTATGAAACCAAGTGGGAGAAACAATTGAAACCCTCTTGTCCGATTCGGGCAAGAGGGTTTTTTTCGGGGGTTAATTGTGAGGGCATTTGAACATAAAGACCTTCTTGGCATGGAGGCATTGTCTGTTGCTGACATCAGTTTGATTCTGGATACAGCTGATTCACTGAAGTCAATTTCCATGAGAGAGATTAAAAAAGCGCCTACGCTGAGGGGTAAAAGCGTAATCAATTTTTTCTATGAGCCCAGCACCCGGACCCGATCTTCATTTGAAATTGCGGCAAAAAGACTGAGTGCGGACACTTTCAGCCTTTCGGCTTCGACCAGCAGCATGGTTAAAGGTGAAACGCTTTTGGATACCGCCAGAAACCTTCAGGCAATGAATCCGGATGTTATCATTCTCAGGCACTCCTCGAGTGGTGCGCCTTATGTTTTTGCGAAAGCGTTGAAGGCTTCTGTTATCAATGCGGGTGACGGCATTAACGAACATCCGACCCAGGCACTTCTTGATCTTTACACAATCCGGGAAAAAAAGGGGGGGATTGAAGGCTTGAAAGTTGCTATTATCGGAGATATTGCCCACAGCCGGGTGGCTCGATCCAATATTATCGGTCTGCTGAAGATGGGTGCGAGAGTCACGGTTGCAGGTCCGCCTACACTGATTCCTAAGGGGATTGAGGCCATGGGTGTTTCTGTTACCCATGATCCGGCAGTGGCGATAATCGACTGTGATGTGGTCATGCTGTTGCGGGTTCAGTTTGAGCGGCAAAGCAAGCTTCTTTTCCCGAGCATTCGAGAGTATGCTAGCTTCTTCGGTCTCAACGAAAATGTGCTGAGAAGTGCTAAAAAGGATGTTATTGTGATGCATCCCGGTCCTTTAAATCGGGGCGTTGAAATTTCCAATGGGGTTGCGGATGGGCCCTATTCCGTTATTTTGGATCAGGTTGCCAATGGCGTTGCAGTGCGCATGGCGGTGCTCTACCTTTTGATCGGAGGCGCGAAAAGTGATAACGTTGATTAAAGGAGGGTCTGTTGTTGATCCACATGCGGGTACGGTGGAACTGCGCGATTTGGTCATCGAAAACGGTAAGATATCTCTGATTTTATCAAAGGGTGCGACCTATGACTATAGTGCGATTTCGACGACTCTTGATGCAGTGGGCAAAATTATCATTCCCGGTCTGGTGGATGTTCATACGCATTTAAGAGAGCCGGGGTTTGAATACAAGGAAACCATCGCCAGCGGGGCAATGGCTGCTGCTGCCGGTGGCTATTCCGCCATTGCCTGCATGCCCAACACCGCTCCGCCGAACGATTGCCGTTCTGTCACTGAGTTCATCGTTGACCAGGGTAAAAAAGCCGGCAAAGCAGCCGTTTATCCCATTGCAACAATATCGAAAGGCCAAAAGGGGGAATCCTTGGTGGATTTTTGTGAATTGGCCTGCGCAGGGGCGGTTGGTGTTTCGGATGACGGTTTTCCGGTGATTAACAGTGAACTCATGAGACGGGCGCTTGAGTACGCCCAGTATTGTGGATTAACAGTGATTTCCCATTGTGAAGACCTGTACATGTCCAGGGGCGGGGTAATGCATGAAGGTGAGATTTCAACCCGGATCGGTTTGCCGGGGATTCCCGGCGCCAGTGAGGATATTTTTGTTTACAGAGAAATTTCACTTGCCCGACTGACCCGTTGTCCCGTCCATATCGCACATGTGAGCACCGGTGCTTCGGCAGAGCTGATACGTCGTGCCAAGGAAGAGGGTCTTGCGGTAACTGCTGAAACCGCGCCCCATTATTTCACCCTCGATCATGGGTCTCTGGTGGGATATGATACGCGCTATAAGGTCAATCCGCCGCTGAGGACGTCAGAAGACGTGGCTCAAATCAAAAAAGCGCTTGCCGACGGCGTTATCGATGTGATCGCCACTGATCATGCGCCCCACGATAGTCTTGAAAAAGAGGTGGAATTCGACAAAGCGGCATTCGGGATGCTCGGGCTTCAAACGGCGCTACCCTTGACCTTGGATCTGGTAAGAGAAGGGATCATGACCTTACCGGACGCCATTAAAAAGCTTTCATCCAATGGGGCGGCTTTACTGGGTGTTCCCGGTGGCGGAATTAAAGAGGGGGAGAGTGCGGATCTGGCCATTATTGATATGGAGTGTGAGTATCGTTTTGAAGAAAACGATATCCTTTCAAAAAGCATGAACTCCCCTTTCCTGGGAAGGATGCTGAAAGGGCGATGTGATGTTACAATGGTTGGAGGAAAAATTGTCTATCAGCGAGGCGCCTAAGATCCTGGTGGTCGATGATGAGCAGAGCATGCGGGAATTCCTGGATATCATGTTGGCCAAGGAAGGTTACCGCGTGGTTTGCGCCAGGGACGGGGAGGAAGCCATTGGGATTCTCGAAAAGGATTGCTTTGATCTGGTTATTACCGACATTCGAATGAGAAACATCGATGGCTTGGGTGTGCTGAGAAAAGTCAAGGCGGTGAATCCTTCGACCGTTGTTGTTTTAATATCCGCCTTTGCCACAGCCGAAACTGCCGTAGAAGCCATGAAAGAGGGGGCTTACGACTATATTCCCAAACCGTTCAAAGTTTACGATTTCAAACGTATCATCGCCGATGCACTAAAATCCTCCCAATCGGCCCTTCAAGAGGATATTTCCACTACAAAAGAACGGCTTCATTTTGGTTCATTGATCGGTGAAAGCCCGCAGATGCGAAAAGTATACGACCTCATCCAACGGGTTTCTGGAACCAAAACGAACATTTTAATCACTGGTGAAAGCGGCACCGGAAAAGAACTTGTGGCGCGGGCTGTCCACAATCTGAGCGATCGCAGGGACGAACCCATTGTGGTCATTAATTGTGCGGGGATCCCCGAAAATCTCATCGAAAGTGAGCTTTTCGGTTTCAAAAGAGGGGCGTTTACCGGGGCATTGGCCGACAAAGAAGGATTGTTCGGCGCTGCCGACGGGGGTACGATTTTTTTAGATGAGATCGGTGAGCTTTCGCCGGTTATTCAAGTGAAGTTGTTGCGGGTCATTCAGGACCGGACGTTTACGGCCCTTGGCGGTACGAATGCGAAAACGGTGGATGTTCGTTTTATCGCCGCTACCAACAAGGATTTGGAAGCGGAAGTAATTGGCGGCAATTTCAGGGAGGACCTCTACTTTCGTTTAAATGTGATTCCCGTTGACGTTCCGCCTCTAAGGGAGCGGGAGGGAGATATTCCCCTGCTGGCCCAGCATTTTCTTGAAAAGTATGCCCAGGAGATGGGTAAAGACATTGGCAAGATTTCTGCCTATGCCATGAGCATCCTTGAAAAATATACATTTCCCGGTAATGTCAGGGAACTGGAAAATATTGTGGAACGAAGCGTGGCGCTGGAGACTTCAAATATCGTTCTGCCGGGGAGTCTGACACTATCAAATCTGCGGCTTGGAAGTGAAGTATCCGAAATAAACCGGAAAAGGTCCCTGGACCCAAAGGGGATTCAACTGGATGAAGTCATGGCGGAAATTGAAAGAGGTTATGTGATGCAGGCAATGGAAATGGCCAAGGGCTCAAAACAGCGGGCGGCGGACCTGCTGGGCATCAACCTTCGTTCCCTGAGATACAGACTAGAAAAACTTTGATTCGGGCCATTATGGCTTTCCGGCACCTTCAAGTAATCTGTGGCATTCGTCCATATAAGACTTTACCTGTTCCGATTCCCGAATCTCCCCAAAACAGCCAAGCGCTTGCCGGAATTCCCCCAGATTCATGTGGTTGATTCCTTTGCAGAGCTTCATTCGATCATTATCGGGAAAAAGTTCTAACCCTTCATCCAGAAGCGTGGCGGACTCCCTGAATCTACCCTCGCGTTGTTTCATCATTCCCAACCCCAGGTAAGCGCGATGGTTTGGCGCATAGGCGAGGGACCTCCTGTAAAGGCGTTCAGCTGTTTTTTCCTTATCAGGGATCGCTTCAATTTTCGCATAGTCCCCGTGGCTGAAGGTCATGGCCAGCCGGGAGAGAAAATCGGCGTTTAATTCACGAAAGACCTCGTCACCAGTCAGTTCAATGATGTTTGCGGAATTAGGGAGTGCCCTATGAAACGCGGATCTCAGCTCTTGGCCAAAGGAGAATATCATTTGTTCGGTTAAATGGGGGTCCGTTTCAAAATAGAGGATGTCTTCTATTTTCTGAAGCCATAGGTCATCGGTTTGCCCCGATCTCTTCAAAAACATGTCATACAGGGCTGTTCCAGGGAAAATATCCAGAATGTAGAAAATGGCGCTCAGGGGATTGATATCGTGTATGAGATTAATGGTGGCTTGTATGGTGTCCCGGTTTTCACCAGGGGCGCCATAAATGAAATAGGCGCGCGCCATGATTCCGTAGCGGGTGGTCAGATTAAATGCTTTTTTGATATCCTTCGATTGAATGTTCTTGTTCAGGAAATGTCTTATTTGCTCAGAACCGCTTTCTACGCCGTAGCTGATTTGTGTACATCCGGCCATTCTCATCCAGTAAAGAACCTCCTCGTCCACGAGGTCTACCCTGGAAATGGCGAACCAAGATATTTTCAGGCTTTTTTCAATTATTTTTTTGCAGATTTCAATGGCTTTGGCTTTGTTGATCAGGAATGTATCATCTGAAAAATAGAAAAATCGGTTTCCCCTCTTGTAGAGATATTGCAGTTGTTTGACAAAATAAGCGGCGGAATGAAACCGCACCCTGCGGCCCCAGAATTGTGGGGAACCGCAAAAAGTACAGTTGCCGGGACAACCACGGGTGAAACTGACATGTTGATAGTCAAAATACTTTGACGGAATGGGGAGATCATCCAGGTCTTTGATGGGGTGTGGTCGGCCCGTTTTCATGGGGCGGCCGTTGCTTCTGTAGGCAATCCCCTTAATAGATTTGAGGCTTTTGAGGTTGACCCTTTCAATGGCCCGCACCAGTTTCAAGAAAGGATATTCCCCTTCTCCCAGGATACAAAAGTCCACTTCTTTGAAATGGGTGAGAAAATGCTTCCACAAGAATGTGGCCCCGATGCCTCCGAAAACCACTGTAATTTCCGGATTCACTAACTTTGCGGCTTTAGCGATTTCCAGAGCGCCCCACCGATTGGCCTGAAGGACCGAAAAACCGATGACGTCAGGTTTTTCTTCCCTGATGGCTCGGGCCACGGCTGCTGAGGCGTTGCCCATGTGAGCCCAGTTCAAAATTTCCACGGGGTACCCTTTCTCCTTGAGCAGGGCGCCCACATAATATAGGCCTAAAGGCGGAGCATTTATTTCTTCAGCGTGGACCCTCGCCTCAAGAAACGGGGGGTATATGAGTAGGATTTTCATGACATTTCATCCCCTATACGATCTAAGAGATTTTGTCAAAGGGGTTCTCCAGCAGGTCTTAAAAGAAAATGCTTGACAAATGAGCGGATCTCACGTAAAAAGTCTAAATTATACAAACGAGAGGCTGTTTTCTTGAAGCTTGGACGTAAAATGATTTCAACACCCAACAACATCATCGTCATTATTAGCGCAGCAGGGATCCTCGTATCCTTGTTGCTCCTTCTCCTTTTGGTCGGGACGATCAAAAGCCATGACCTGATAATGACGTAGCAACCCAAACAGATTCCCCCCCCAACCGTTATCAGGTCTTCCTGATAACGGTTTTTTTTTGGAAAGGACGGGGGGGATAAAAATCGGAACGCCGTTTTGAATTAGCAATAACGCTTGGAGAAAGACGATGGCAGAAAAAATCTTTATCTATGACACGACCCTTCGCGATGGCACCCAAGGCGAAGAAGTAACCCTTTCTGCTGAAGATAAGGTGAGAATTGCGATAAAGCTCGACGAATTCGGGATCGATTTTATTGAAGGGGGATGGCCCGGAAGCAATCCGAAGGACGAACGTTTTTTCGAATTGGCAAAACAGATTGACTTTAAGAACGCCCGTTTGACAGCTTTCAGCAGCACCCGTCACCCTCGTAAACGTCCGGAAAAAGATGATAATATCCAAGCCCTGTTGAGAGCCGAAACGGAGACGGTCGCTATTTTTGGAAAGAGCTGGGACCTTCATGCCACACGGATTCTGGATGTTTCTCTGGATGAAAACCTGAACATGATCGAAGATACGGTCGCTTATCTTAAGAAGCAGGGACGTCAGGTTATTTTCGATGCGGAACATTTTTTTGACGGATACAAGCATAATTCCGAGTACGCCCTTAAAGCCGTTGCGGCGGCTGAAATGGGAGGGGCCGATTTTATCGTTCTGTGCGATACCAATGGCGGCAGCATGCCCGATGAGGTGAGTGCCATTATAAAAAAGGCCAAACCCGGTCATCAGGCCAAGCTGGGTATCCACACCCATAATGACTGCGGGCTGGCACTTGCCAATTCTCTGGTATCGGTTCAGGCAGGGGTCAGTATGGTGCAGGGGACCATCAACGGCTATGGAGAACGTTGTGGAAATGCGGATCTCATTAGCGTCGTGGGAAATCTTCATTTTAAGCTGGGTCTTCCGTGCGTTTCTGAAAAGAGTTTGAGACAATTGACCGAATTGAGCCGGTTTGTGAGTGAAGTCGCCAATATCCCCCCACAAAAACAGCGGCCATTCGTGGGGAAAAGTGCCTTTGCGCACAAAGGCGGGGTGCATGTGAGCGCTGTGCTGAAGCTTCCCGAAGCTTATGAACATATTTCCCCTGAACGGGTGGGCAACCGTCGTCGTGTTTTGGTATCGGATTTGTCGGGTAGGAGCAACATTGAGTTCAAGAGCGAGGAAATGGGTATCAAGCTGGGTGGTAACGGTTATGACAGTGAGAAAATTGTTCAGGAGATCAAACGTCTTGAAGATCAGGGCTACCAGTTTGATGCAGCCGAAGGGTCTCTGGAACTGCTGATCAAGAAGGCGACCGGTCAATTTAAAGAACCTTTCTTTCTGGAATCCCTGCGGGTGACCACGGAGAAAAATCGAGACCGTTCCGGATCATCGCAGGCAACCATCAAAATTGCGGTGGGGGATGAATACGAGATTACTGCCGCCGAAGGTGAAGGACCCGTGAACGCCCTCGACAATGCACTCAGAAAAGCACTTACCAAATTTTTCCCACAGATCAGTGAAATGGCCCTGGTGGATTTTAAGGTCCGTGTCATTGACGGAGGGGATGCCACCGCCGCCAAGGTGCGGGTTCAGATTGAATCGAGGGATGCTCGAGAGATCTGGTCTACCATCGGTGTATCGGAAAACGTGATTGAGGCCAGTTGGCAGGCGCTGGTCGACAGCGTGCAGTACAAGCTCTTAAAAGAATCGGGACAGTCGTAAGAAGACAGAGGAAACGGTTTATGGAAATTATTTTTGTTAACAGGAGGATCTCCGCCGCGGGTTCAGCATCCAACTTGAATTCGCGGAGGGTCCTTGTGGCGGAATAACCGGTAAAGAAAACTGCGAATGGGTATTCGCTGAACAGAAGATCTGATTTTTTACCTGTATTACGTTATAAGGAGAATCGTCAATGGAAGACCGCGTTATTCTTTTTGATACCACGTTGAGGGATGGAGAACAATCTCCCGGCGCCAGCATGAACAGTGCTGAAAAGCTCAGGATCGCCAAACAGTTGGAAAGGTTGGGTGTTGATGTGATGGAAGCGGGATTTCCCGCGTCGTCCCCCGGCGATTTTGAATCGGTCCGAATGATCGCCAGCAAAGTCCGAAATGTTGAGATTGCGGGCCTTGCCAGGACAGCCAAGAACGATATCGACCAGGCGTGGGGAGCTGTCCGGGAAGCCGTGCATCCCAGGATTCACACTTTTATCGCCACAAGCGACATCCATATGAAATACAAGCTTAAAATGACCCGTGAGGAGGTCATTGGGGAGGCGGTGGAAAGTGTCAAGTACGCCAGAAGCCTCTGTGACAGCGTTGAATTTTCAACGGAAGACGGGACCCGCTCTGATCGGGATTTTCTCTGCCGCGTATTTGAGGCGGCCATTGCGGCCGGTGCCACGACCATTAATCTGCCCGATACGGTGGGGTACACCGTGCCTGAGGAATTCAGTGAGCTGGTCACGTATGTGCGGGCGCACACGCCCAATATCCACCAGGCGGTCATGAGCGTTCATTGTCACAATGATTTGGGGCTGGCCACTGCCAATACCCTGGCGGGCATCCGGGCCGGCGCCCGGCAGGCCGAGGTGACGATTAACGGTATCGGTGAACGGGCCGGGAACACATCATTGGAAGAAATTGTGATGACCCTCTTTACGCGCCGGGATCAACTGGCTTTAGACTACGGAATCAGGACACAGGAGATTTATCCCACCAGCCGTCTCATCTCCATGATTACCGGCATTGTGGTGCAGCCCAACAAGGCCATCGTGGGCGCCAATGCCTTTGCCCATGAAGCGGGCATCCATCAGGACGGTGTGCTCAAAAACCCCATGACCTATGAAATCATGAGTCCGGATACAGTGGGCCTTGCCGGTAACCGCATGGTCATCGGGAAACATTCGGGACGTCACGCTTTTCAGGACAGGTTGAGTCGGATGGGATATGAGTTGTCCCGGGAAGAATTAAATGGCCTTTTTACAAAATTTAAAGAGCTGGCGGACAAACGAAAAGAGATTCTGGCGGAGGATATTGAAGCTCTGGTGGCTGAAGAAATTCTGAGAGCTCCTGATATTTATGAGCTCCTGTATCTGAATGTGGTCAGTGGTACCACGGCGGTTCCGACGGCCACCGTGAAATTGAAGATCAGAGATGAAGAGGCTCAGAGCGCCGGTTTTGGTGTGGGTCCCATCGATGCGGCTTTTAACACCATTGTCAAGATGACGGGGAGCAGTGCGAAGCTGATGCGTTTTTCCGTAAATGCCATTACCGGAGGTATGGATGCCCAGGGGGAGGTGACGGCGCGTATTCAGGAAAATGGATTTGTGGCTTTGGGCAAGGGCACCGATTCGGATATTATCACGGCCAGTGCCAAAGCATTTGTTAACGGGTTGAATCGCCTGGAACACCTGAAACAGAATCCCAGGTTGTCTCCCAATGAAAGGGTCCTTTGAAATACCCATGAAAGAGGTAATTTTGAGATGAGCATGACCATCACGGAAAAAATTCTAGCAGCCCATGCGGGGAAGGCATCGGTTCGTCCGGGAGAGCTCGTTCAGGTGCAGGTGGATCTTGCCCTGGCCAACGATATTACAGCGCCCCTGGCCATTAACGTATTCCATGAGCTGGGCGCTTTAAATGTGTTTGACCGGGAGAAAATAGCCCTTGTTCCGGATCACTTTGTTCCCAACAAGGATATTCCTTCGGCCGAGCAGGCTAAAATCATGGAGGAGTTTGCCTATCAATATGATATCGAGCACTATTTCAGAGTCGGGGAGGCGGGAATCGAGCATGTGATTCTGCCGGAAAAGGGTCTTGTGGTTCCGGGAGATCTTGTCATCGGGGCAGACAGCCATACCTGTACCTATGGGGCCATGGGTGCTTTTTCTGCGGGAGTCGGCAGTACGGATCTGGGGGCCATCATGGCCACCGGTGAAACCTGGCTTAAGGTTCCCGAAGCCATCAAAGTGGTCTATGAAGGTGATCCGGGACCGTGGATTGGTGGAAAGGATTTGATTCTCTTTACCATCGGCCGGTTGGGGGTTCAGGGCGCCCGCTATAAGAGCCTGGAATTTACCGGAAGTACCGTGGTGCGTCTTCACATGGATGACCGGTTTACCATGGCCAATATGGCCGTTGAAGCAGGGGCCAAGAACGGCATTTTTGAGCCCGATGATGTTTTGCGAACCTATCTGGAAGGAAGGTCGGATCGGCAAGGGGTTTACTGGAAGAGCGATATGGATGCGCAATACGATGAAGTGGTTGAAATCGATGTCAACCGCATCACTCCCCAGGTGGCCTGCCCCCACTCACCGGATAATGTGGTGTCGGTATCATCCATGGACCCGGTCCCCTTGAACCAGGTTTTTATCGGCTCCTGCACCAATGGTCGAATGGAAGATTTAAGGATGGCGGCCGGTATTTTGAAGGGACGAAAAGCAGCGGGACGAACACGGCTGATTGTCATTCCCGGTTCTCCCGCCATCTACAAAGCGGCCATGAGGGAAGGGATCCTTGAAATCCTGCTGGATGCCGGTGCGGTGATTGGGCCGCCCAGCTGCGGCCCATGCCTGGGCGGGCACCTGGGAATTCTGGCCAAAGGGGAAAAAGCCCTTTCCACCACCAACCGGAATTTTATCGGCCGCATGGGTCACAGCGAAAGTGATGTTTATCTGGCGGGTCCGGCGGTGGCGGCGGCTTCCGCGGTTCTCGGCCGGATCGGGAGTCCGGAAGAACTCTGATGGCATATCAACCGACGTTTTTTGGAGGGTAATATAACGACATGAAAGTAAAAGGCAGCGCCTTTAAATTCGGGGATCATATTGACACGGATTTGATTATCCCCGCCAGATTCTTGAATGTATCAGACAAAGATGAACTGGCAAAGAACTGTTTTGCGGACGTAAGGCCCGATTTTGCGGATAAGGCGAAATTGGGAGGGATTATTGTCGCCGGTGAAAATTTCGGCTGCGGGTCTTCAAGGGAACATGCCCCCATTGCCATCAAGGCGGCGGGTATCGGCTGTGTGGTCGCCCAAAGTTTCGCCAGGATTTTTTATCGAAACGCGTTTAACATCGGCCTTCCCATCCTGGAGGCGACCATGGGACGGGATTTCATCGGGGAAGGCGACCCCGTCAGTGTCGACCTGACCTCGGGAGAGGTTCGAAACGAAGCGAACGGGAAAACCGTTCAGGCGATGCCCCTTCCATCGTTCATGCGAGAAATGGTGGAATGTGGCGGCCTGGTTCCGTATATCCGGAATCAGAAAATGGAGTCAAACGCTAATGACATTCATAAATGAAAGTTGGGGGGTGTGTTACCATTAAACTTACAGGAATTGAAATTTTTTTGAAGGTTCTTAAAGAGGAAGGGGTGGACACCATTTTCGGTTATCCCGGGGCGGCTGTTATCGATATATACGACGCGCTGGTGAAAACGGATTTTAAACATATCCTGGTTCGCCATGAGCAGGGTGCCGTCCATGCGGCGGATGGGTATGCCAGGGCTTCGGGAAAGGTGGGCGTCTGTCTGGTAACTTCCGGTCCGGGCGCCACCAATACGGTCAGCGGCATTGCCACAGCGCACGCGGATTCGATCCCCCTTGTACTGTTCACTGGGCAGGTACCCACCGGGCTGATCGGAAACGACGCGTTTCAAGAGGTTGATATCGTTGGGATTACCCGGCCCTGCACAAAGCATAACTACCTGGTTACGGAGATCGAGGATCTGGCCGGAACCATTCGAGAGGCATTCCATATCGCCAGAAGCGGTCGGCCGGGGCCGGTGCTGGTGGATTTGCCAAAGGATATGATGTCCTCAAAAACGGAACTGAAAAAGGCCAAATCAGTTGAACTGAAATCCTACCAGCCCAATTACAAACCCAACGCACGGCAGTTGGGCAAAGTGGTGGCCCTGATCAAAAAGGCCAAACGGCCTTTGATCCTGGCAGGCGGTGGTGTGATCCTTTCAAAGGGGGCAGGTGAATTGCGAAAATTCGCCGAAGCCATCGCATCCCCGGTGACCACGACCCTCATGGGTCTTGGGGCGTTTCCCACGGACACTCCCAAATGGCTGGGGATGATCGGGATGCATGGTACCTATCGTGCCAATATGGCTTCCGCAAACTGCGATTTGATGATTGCCGTGGGGGTTCGCTTCGATGACCGGGTGACCGGCAAAATAGATGCATTTGCACCGCAGGCCAAAATTGTGCACATTGATATCGATCCCACCTCCATTCGGAAGAATATCTCCGTGGCCATTCCCGTGGTTGGTGATTGCCGTGAAACATTGAATATGTTGAACGAATTGGTAACCGCCCAGGTGGAGGGTGTTTTTAACGGTTCGCGCGGTGCGTGGTTTGATCAAATCGAGGAATGGAAAAGCAGCAATAAGCTCGATTACCACCAGCGGGATGTGATCAAACCCCAATATGTGGTTGAAACCCTTCACCGGCTCACCAGAGGGGAGGCCATTATTACCACGGAGGTGGGGCAGAATCAAATGTGGGCGGCCCAGTATTATCATTTCGACCGGCCCAACTGTTTTATTACCTCAGGTGGGCTCGGGTGCATGGGGTTTGGTCTCCCTGCCGCCATCGGTGCCCAAATTGCGTGTCCCGATCGCCTGGTGGTGGATATTGCCGGCGACGGCAGCATTCAGATGAATATTCAGGAACTGGCAACTGCCGTTCAGTATGGACTGCCCGTCAAGATCGTGATCCTCAACAACCAATACCTGGGGATGGTGAGGCAGTGGCAGGAACTCTTTTACGATAAATGCTACGCCGGCACTTGCATGGAACATGCCCCTGATTTCCTGAAGCTGGCGGAGGCCTACGGCGCCTTGGGGTTGCGCGCCACCAGGCCCGAGGAGGTTGAGCCGGTCCTTCGTGAGGGACTTTCCGCCCCTCGGACCGTGGTGATGGAATTCAAGGTGGAAAGAGAGGAAAATGTTTACCCGATGGTTCCCGCGGGTGCCCCCATTACGGAGATGTTGCTGGTATAATCAACGGCTGGCGGTTGGCCTTTGGTATCCCAAGGAGGATGCATGAATCAGAAAAAGGGAGAAAAGCACATCCTGTCCCTCATGGTGGATAACCGGCCGGGTGTCCTGTCCCGTATTGTGAGCCTTTTCAGCGGCAGGGGTTTCAACATTGAAAGCCTGTGTGTGGCCGAAACCGCCGAAGCGGATATATCCAGGATTACGCTGGTGACCTGCGGCGATATGGGTGTCACTGAACAGATCAAGAAACAGTTGAACAAGCTGATCAATGTCATCAAGGTGGTGGACTTTATGGATACGTCCTTTGTTCAGCGGGATCTGGCTCTGATTAAGGTCAGGGCCAAAGCGGAACATCGGGCTGAAATCCTGAGAATAACGGATATTTTCAGGGGAAGAGTGGTGGATGTGGGGGCTGAGTTTTATACCCTGGAGGTAACCGGGGATTTGGATAAAATCGATGCCATACTGGGCTTGCTGAAGCCCATGGGCATTAAGGAAATTGCGAGGACGGGCACGATTGCACTGCCTCGTGAAAAAAGAAAATAAGGAGTTCGTAAAATGGCGAAGATTGATTTTGGCGGCGTGGTTGAAGAGGTGATTACCTCGGAGGAGTTCAGCCTGGAGAAAGCACAGAAGGTACTTGAAAATGAAACCGTTGCCGTTCTGGGATACGGAGTTCAAGGACCGGGCCAGGCGCTTAATATGCAAGACAACGGCATTCGGGTCATCGTGGGGCAGCGTGAAGGGAGTCCGTCCTGGAGCCGTGCCGTGGAAGACGGCTTTGTACCGGGAGAAACCCTGTTTCCACTGGAAGAAGCGGCCAAACGGGCGACGGTGATCCAGTATCTGGTTTCCGATGCGGGTCAGGTGGCCACATGGCCGGTGGTGAAAAAATGTCTGAATCCGGGGGATGCACTTTATTTTTCTCACGGGTTTGCCATTACCTACAAGGATCACACGGGGATCGTGCCCGCCGAAGGATGTGGATGTGATTCTGGTAGCCCCCAAAGGTTCAGGAAAAACCGTTCGCAGGAATTTTTTGGCCGGCAGCGGTATCAACTCCAGTTATGCCATCTTTCAGGACTACACCGGTCGTGCCCTCGATCGCACCCTGGCTCTGGGCGTGGCCATCGGTTCGGGGTATCTGTTCCCCACCACCTTTAAAAAAGAGGTGTTCAGTGATTTAACCGGTGAACGGGGGGTCTTGATGGGATGTCTTGCCGGGGTCATGGAAGCCCAATACGACATTCTGCGCAAAAACGGCCACAGCCCCAGTGAAGCCTTTAATGAAACCGTTGAGGAGTTGACCCAGAGCCTTATCCGGCTGGTGGCGGAAAACGGCATGGACTGGATGTTTGGAAATTGCAGCACCACGGCTCAGAGAGGAGCGCTGGATTGGAGCGTGAAGTTTAAAGCGGCCGTAGTCCCCGTATTCGAAGAACTCTATGACAGCGTCAAATCAGGACGGGAAGCGCAGGTTGTTCTGGATGCCAACAGTCGGGATGACTATCGGGAAAGACTGAACGAGGAACTGACGGAAATCAGGGAGTCTGAAATGTGGCGGGCCGGCAAGGCGGTTCGTGCTCTTAGACCGGAAAACAGAATGAATGACTGACCTCAGACTTGCCATTGTTTGCATGCAGTCCGTTCTGGGTGATATCGAAGGGAATCTGGGTCGGATTGCACGGTTTGCCAAAAAGGCGGCTCGGGAAGGCGCTCATATGGTGTGCTTTCCCGAGTCCGCTGCCACAGGCTATGCCATCACAGATCCTGATCAGTATTGCACCGCTGGAGACACCGCCAAAATCATGGATCGTTTGATCCAAATGGGCCGGGATATGAAAATGGTACTGGTTGTTGGGTCCATTGAAAATGCAGGGTGTAAAAGACCTTATTTGTCACAGCTGATCACCGGGCCCGAAGGACTGATCGGCATATATCGCAAGACCCACCTATCGCCCACGGAGAGCGAAATTTATAATGCGGGCGAGACGCTCGGTGTTTTTGTTTATGGCGACTGGTGTTTTGGTTTGCAACTCTGTTATGAGGCGCATTTTCCGGAAATCAGTACCAAAATGGCCCTTTCGGGTGCTGATTTGCTGTTGATACCCCACGCGTCACCCCGAAGTAAACCTTTGGAAAAATTCAAAAGCTGGATGCGCCATCTTCCCGCCCGTGCCTTTGATAACGGTGTTTTTGTAGGGGCTTGCAACCCGGTGGGTGAAAATGGTGCAGGGCTTTCATTTCCAGGGGTTGCCATGTTGCTGGGGCCTGACGGCAGATTGATAAAGGGAGTTCAAGGAGAGGGGGAGAAGATTCTTTTCACGGTGCTGAAAGCCAAAACCCTCAAAAGCGTCCGGGAACACCGAATGAAATACTTCCTTCCCAAGAGGCGCCCTGAGCTTTACCGCTAAACAAAAAAAGCACATGGACTTAGGCATTTGCCGTTGTCCTTGTGCCTTTTTGTTACGGTGCTTTCTAATTTCGGGGAAAAATAGGGCTTTCCCTCGATTATACGCAACCGGTCGGTTTGGGCAGGCCAGCCATTTTACAGGCGCCTTTTCCCGGTCCTGAAGGGAACAATTCATAGATATATTTCAGTTTGTAGCCGGTTACCTTGGACAGAATTCTGACCATGGGGGCGATGCCGTTTTTCCTGTAGTACTCCTGCAAAACGTCGACAACCTTCTTATGTTCGTCGGTCAATTCTTCGATGCCTTCGCTTGACTTAACATATTTCATCCAACCTTCATCCCAGTTGTTGAAGTCGTCGATGAATCCGTCTTCGTCAACAACGTAGCTGGTCCCCTCAAATTCTACTGTCGCCATACCTAAATAAACCTCCCTTTTGTTAAATAAAATAGCTTGAGAATATTACTTCTGAATATTTTTTCAGCCTCCCGCCATATACAATCGAGAAAGTATAATTCCCCTTTTTTAAATTGTCAAATGTTCTTTTTTGTCTTCTCGGGGTTTGGCTGCTTTTTTATACGCAATCGCTGCTTTGATAAGCCCTTTCGCCCAGCCGGATTCTCCGGCCGCATGCACATGGGTATAGGTTCCCAATACATTTTTCCTGCAAATACCATCCTTTCCGTTGTCGATGCCGTGACCTCTTTGAACCTTAAAGGCGTATTGCATCGTTTCTTTTGGAGCCGTCAGGATGGCCCTGGAATAGTGAAATTCGTGTCCTTTCAGAATTTTTCCCACCGAATAGTAAGGATTTTGCTCACAGGTTTCCAGAATGGTATACCCGTGCCCCTGGGGTTTTTTATGGAAAACAAAATCCAGGGGCAGTGCGCCGACCATGGGGTAATGGTTGTCGGACAATCGTATTTGTTCCCCCAGGTATATAAGGCCGCCGCATTCGGCATAAACGGGAAGCCCCTTCTCGATCTCCTGTTTCAATGCGTCTCTGAACGTGGCGTTTTCGGCCAGGGACTGCGCCATGGTTTCGGGAAAACCGCCACCGACATAAAGAGCATCCAGACTCGGCAAGGTATTGCCGGCAATGGCACTTATTTCAACCAGGACGGCTCCCAGTTTTTCCAATTCAGAAAGATTTTCGGGATAATAGAACCAGAGTGCCGCATCCCTGATAAAGCCGATACGTGGGCGGGATGTTTCCACTCGGGGGGAGGGTTGTGGTTGCCACTGTCTCCATTGAACCGGGGCGTTCCAGTGGCGGGGACTGATTGGCGATTTCCAGAATTTCCGCCAACCGCAGGTTGTCCGATACAATTTTTTTGGCCCATGAAATCGCCATTCTGGCTCGATCACTCTCCTGGTGAGGAATCAATCCCATGTGTCTTTCCGGAAATGGATTTTCTTTCAACTTTGGAACCGAGCCGACTACGGGAATATTGCAGTACTTCAGAATGGCTTCGGTAATCAGGTTTTTCTGTCGGGGCCCGGCCACACGATTCAGAATAACCCCTGCGATATTCAGCTCCGGATCAAATACCTGGCAGCCGCGAACAAGAGCGGCGATGGTGCGCGTTGTCATGGTCACATCCAGAATAATGAGAACCGGGGCCTTAAGAAGTCTCGCCAGTTCGGCGGTGCTGCAGCACCCGTCAATGTCGAGACCGTCGAACAATCCGCGGTTGCCCTCGATAAGTGCCGTTTCCCCATGATCGGAGTGGCACATAAAAGAAGTGAGGATCTGGTTTTCATTCATTAGAAAAGGGTCCAGGTTATAACAGGGAGCCCCTGCCGCCAAGGAAAGCCAGCCGGCGTCAATGAAATCCGGACCTTTTTTGAAAGGGGCCACTCGTAGTCCCATTTCCTGCCATGCGGCTGAAAGACCCAGGGATAGAATCGTTTTTCCGGAGCCGCCTTTGAGCGCGGCGATAATGATGCGGGGATGCATAAAACAGTCTCTGAATTCTCAAATTTTGGTTTTGTTGGGTTTCCAATAATGAAGCACTCGTAAAAAGTCCGATTTTGGCCCTTTTTAACGGTGTAACGTTTTGATATTGTAAATAACTATTTCGTCAATTTTGACTTTTTACGAGACCATCAACGATGGATAAAAGCTGCTGGAAATAAGGACCATGCTCGACTCGAATTGTCAACAAAAAAGTCGTATGGGTGTTTCTGTTTTTTTTATTGACATTCATCGGACCTTTTGGTTATTAACTATTTGAAAAATTGGTCAATTGGTATTTGGTTCATAGAACGATTGAACCCGGATCAATTATTATGAAGATTCGGTAGAAAATATGATCAAATTGTTTTGTAATCCCTGCCGTGGATTGCGATCATTTGAGGGAGGAGGTGACCGAGCGGCGCTGATTTTAGGATATATTCCTTAGTGATACTTTTATATCATAATATTTTAAGGAGGCAAGTCTAATGGCTTTTGAACCCAACGAAGAACAAAAAATATTGAAGTACGATGAGCTCCGCATCTACACCGATGAGGAGTTGAACAACTATACGGAGGATGAGCTCAAGAATTTTAAATGCAAGCACGACATCCCCGATATGGACGAGCTGGAAAAAGGGCCCCTGGCCGAGCTTTGTGGCGGATGCCAAACGAGAGGCGCTACACCGCAGGAACCTTGCCGACGATCGAATGATGATCGATCGGGACGTGGTCGAGGACTTGCTGGGACAGCTTCAGATTTCATTTGATGAAGGTGAAACCCACTGGAAACACGGCGGCATCGTGGGCGTGTTCGGTTACGGCGGCGGCGTCATCGGCAGGTATTCGGATTTGCCCGATAAGTTCCCTTCCATTGCGCATTTTCATACCATGCGTATCAACCAGCCCGCCAGCAAATTTTATTCCAGCGATTATCTCAGGTGTATCTGCGACCTCTGGGAATACCGGGGCAGCGGCTTGATGAATATGCACGGCTCCACGGGCGATATGGTCTGCATCGGTACCTTTACCGAGCAGCTGGAACCCATTTTTTATGAATTGGGTCACGTCCTTCAGCAGGATCTGGGCGGATCCGGTTCCAACCTTCGGACCCCCGCTTGCTGCATCGGCAAGGCGCGCTGTGAATACGCCTGTATCGACACACAGGCCATGTGCTATGAACTGACCCACTACTATCAGGATGAGCTGCACCGGCCGGCCTTCCCCTACAAATTTAAATTCAAATTCGATGGTTGTCCCAACGGTTGCGTGGCCTCCATTGCCCGGTCGGACATGAGCTTTATCGGCACATGGAAAGACAATATCCGGATTGATCAGGAAGCGGTGCAGGCTTACATCGGTGGTGAAATCGCACCCAACGCCGGCGCCCATGCGGGCAAAGACTGGGGTGCGTTTGACATTGACAAGGAAGTAATCAACCTCTGCCCCACCAACTGCATGTGGATGGAAGACGGCAAACTCATGATCGACGACAAGGAATGCACCCGCTGCATGCATTGCATCAACACCATGCCGAGAGCCCTGAAACCGGGTGTCGAAACGGGATGCAGCATTCTGTTCGGCGCCAAAGCCCCCATCCTGGACGGTGCGCAGATGTCCGTTCTGACCATTCCCTTCATGGAATGCGAAGCGCCCTATGACAGCATCAAAGAAGTCGTGGAAAAGATCTGGGAATGGTGGCCGGAAGAAGGAAAGAACCGTGAACGACTGGGCGAACTGATCCAGCGTCAGGGTCTGGCCAAGCTGCTGGAGGTTCTGGAGATTCCGCCCATGCCGCAGATGGTGAAAGAGCCGAGGAGCAACCCCTACATCTTCTGGAAAGAAGAGGATGTGCCCGGCGGATGGGACCGTGATATCGACGCTTACCGATCCAGACATGCAAGATAGGAGGAATCAATAATGGCATTATCAACTGAAAGACTGGGACTATATAATCCTCAAAAACCCATGGAAAACAGACTGACGGACCTGGGTCCTCGGCATTTCTGGCAGTATTTTCCTCCCGTAATTCAGAATAATTACGGCAAGTGGCTGTACCACGATATCCTGGAACCGGGCATCCTGGTTCATGTGGCCGAAAGCGGCGACAAGGTCTTTACCATCCGGTGCGGCGGTTGCCGTTTCATGACCGTTGAAAATATTCGGGAAATCTGTGAAATCGCCGACAAACACTGCGACGGTTTCATGCGCTTTACCACACGAAACAACCTGGAATTCATGGTGGACAGCCAGGACAAGATGGAGGCCCTGAAAAAGGATCTTTTAAGCCGCAAGCATGTCTCCGGAAGCTATAAGTTTCCCATCGGCGGTACGGGTGCCGGCGTGACCAACATCGTTCATACCCAGGGTTACATCCATTGCCATACCCCGGCAACCGACGCTTCCAGTATGGTCAAAGCCGTCATGGATGAACTCTTCGAAGAATTCCAGGGCATGAATCTGCCGGCCCAGGTGCGTATTTCCATGGCCTGCTGCCTTAACATGTGCGGTGCGGTCCATTGTTCCGATATCGCCCTCCTGGGATATCACCGGAAACCCCCCTTGATTGACAACGAAGTTCTGGATCAGTACTGCGAAATTCCCTTGGTCATTGCGGCATGCCCCACGGCCGCCATTTCACCGTCCAAAACCGAATCCGGCAAAAAAACGGTTAAGATCAAGAATGAACGTTGCATGTTCTGCGGTAACTGTTACACCATGTGTATGGCCCTGCCCCTTTCGGACGCCGAAGGGGACTGTGTCACCATCATGGCGGGCGGAAAGGTGAGTAACCGGATCTCTCCTCCCAAATTCTCCAAGGTAGTTGTACCGGCATTGCCCAACAACTTCCCGAGATTCCCGGAAGTATGCGAGAACGTGAAGAAAATCGTCAACGCTTATGCCTCGGATGCCAACAAATACGAGCGCATCGGCGACTGGGCCGGGAGAATCGGCTGGGAAAGGTTCTTTGAAAAATGCGATCTTCCCTTTACCGACCACCTCCTTGACGATTACCGCTTGCAGTATGATACCTACAGGACCTCAACTCAGTTCAAATATACCGAGGCTTCCTGGGCCGTATCAAGAGCCGTTAACGGCATCAAATAAACGAACGCTCAATTAGTTTCATCCGGGGGAAATATTGCTTTTATGATGTCTTTGCCCCGGGTGAAATACGAAATGAAGGAGCAACAATGGAAGACATGAAAAATGCCATTATGGAATTCGCTGAAAACAGCAAAAAAAGCAAATTCTATTTTAATGACATCCAGAAGGCGGTTCAGAAGGTGCTGCCCGATGCCAAGGCCAGAATGATCAAAAAGGCTGCCACCGAATTGATCAATGAAGAAAAATTGATTTATTTTTCAACCGGGAGCAGCACCATGTATGGGATGAAAGGGCGAGGTCAGACTGAGGATCATTAAGAACCTCAATCGCTTTTCGAACGAGACGAACTGATAGCAAAAAGGCCGCTGCCCGAGTGAGGTGCGGTCTTTTTGCTTTATCTGAATTGGGCATTTCCCGTCCCAAATCCGTGTTTCAGCCTCCAGCAGATAACCTACCCACAGCTTGCGAAAGAACATCCGAAATGAAATTTAGAAATTTTGTCAGAAATGCCCAGGGGAAAAAAGAGATCCCCGCCAACACCATTAAACGAATTCAACGGGGCTTTAAACGGCTTGGCATCAGTCTGGAATACCAACCGTTTAAGGCGGCGGACAACCTGTATTGGGGGCGAATCTGGATTGATTCCATCAAGCTCATATGCGAGGGAAAGGGCACGAGTCCGGCTCTTTGTGAAGCCAGTGCTCTGGCGGAATTAACCGAACGGCTGAGTGCCGGCATGTTCTATCCGGTGTTTGAAGAACAGGTCCGGTTTAATATGCCCGCGCTTTACAGCCGGGATACGAGACGGTTTCTCAATTTTGAATGGATGAAAGGGTACGTGAATGCCCACCAGGATGAGTTGGACAAGCCGTTGCGGATAGAAGACCTGCTGATCAATGAAACGCATCTGACAAATGAAGAGATCAAAAACATGAAAGATAGCGAGATGTGCCGTCATTGGGTGGATGGCTTCTCTCTTATGAAACAGGAAAGCATCAAGGTCCCCATCAACTTTGTTAATTATATTCATGGTTCCAACGGGTTGGCTGCCGGAAATGTCATTGAAGAAGCCATGGTCCAGGCCACATGCGAAATATTTGAACGGTACGTTCAGATACGGGTCATCAAACCGGAAAAATCAGTGCCCACCATTGATCGGGACAGCATCAATAATTCTTTCATTCAGGAACTCATTCAATTTTATGAAAAGCAAAATGTTTCCGTATTGATAAAGGACCTTTCCTTTAACGGGCTGTTACCGGTTATCGGCGTATTGTACATCAATCAGAATTTGCCACCGGACCGGCTTGAGCATAAGCTTTTGAACCCGGGCGCTTCTTTTAACCTGACGGAAGGTTTGACCCGATGTTTTACTGAAGGGATGCAGGGTCGCACCACATTCAAAAAACCGAGACCGAATTTCGACAAAGCGGTGGTTCACAAACCCGGTGATGATGATTATTATATGCTGATGAGGTGCGGGGTGTCCTTAAGAGATATTTCATTTCTGGAAAATGGAACAACCGTTCCCTTTAAGGAAAAAAAATATAAGGATATTTTTGATGAAATTGATGCCGTCAAAACAATCTGCAAACATCTAAACACCGACCTGATCATTTTGGATCATACCCATCCGCTATTGGATTTTCCCGTGGTCAGGATTGTGGTTCCGGGGGTATCGGATTTCCTGCCTTTTTTAAAGAAGGATGTGTTGTTGAATGAAAAATCGAAGCCGTCCACGGCGCACCGCGGCTCGGAATTTATAAATGTGATGAACAGTTTTTTTTCATCTGCTGCAAAAAATTAGTTGAGGGATATCATGAAAACACCGCAGGGATCGGAAGAGTTTCTTTTCCAACAAAAACAGATACGGGATGAGGATACGGAATGCGCCAATACCCAATATAACCTTGGCGTTTCCCTCATGAAAGAGGGAAAGCTGGATGAGGCTATCGGGGCCTTTAATGATGCCGTTGCCAACAGCGCCCGCATGTTTGAAGGCTATGTTAATTTGGGCTACATCTATTTTAAAAAGGGCGAACTGGATCGGGTGATTGAGGTCAACAAAAAGGCCATAGAACTGGAGCCCAGATATGCGCGGGGGTACGCCAACCTGGGGTTCGCATATCTTCAGATGATGAAAACCGAAGAGGCCATTAGCGCCCTCAAAAAGGCCATTGAGCTGAATCCTGAAATTGTTCAAGCCTGGAGCAATTTGACCAATGCCTACCTACAGAATGATGAGGTGGACAAGGCCGTAGAAACGGGAGAAAAAATGGTGGAATTGGCGCCCGAATTTGCCCTGGGCCAAAACAACCTGGCTTCGGCCTATTACAACCAGGGTGAATACCAAAAGGCTATCGGACATCTGGATAAGGCGGTTGCGTTAGGCTTTCAACCCCACCCGGAATTTTTGAAAGCATTGGAGCCCCATCGATAATAATGGACTTTTCTTATCTATTTGAACCGTACGACAGGCAAGTGAGCCTTGCGGACAAATCGTTTGAGCGCATCGCTAAAGAATACCCGGATTGTTTATCCTGCAAACCCGGCTGTTCCGACTGCTGTCATGCCGTGTTCGGACTTTTTCTGATCGAGGCTGTTTTTCTAAAGCATGATTTCGACAAATTAGGGGAAAAGGAAAAAGAGGCGGCTTTGATAAGGGGGCTTGCGGCGGAGAAGGAGCTCAAAACCCTTGAAAGAACCCTTGAGGAGTTCAAGGATGATCCCGGGATGAGCGCCTATGCCATGGCCAAAACGAGAATCCGATGCCCCCTGCTCGGTGATGACGATGCCTGTATCTTGTACCCTTTTCGCCCCATTACCTGTCGCGTTTACGGCATCCCCACCATGATTCAGGGGATTCCGCGGGTTTGCGGCAGCACCGGCTTCAAGAAGGATGAGGCGTATCCCTTTTTTAATATGAATGGGGTACAGAAGGAACTGTTTCAATTATCCAAGGATCTGTTGGAAAACCAAAAAAACGATTCCGCCGAAGAAAGGGCATCCCTCTTGATCTCCATTCCGAAAATCATAAAGACGACCGTGGAAGATCTGGTCAATGAAAATCCTGAAGGGCCTGGCGTAGAACGCTGATGTGATCGTCCATGTGGGCGCTCATAAAGGCTGTCCCAACCGAATCTTGGCTGGCGTAGTGATCCATGAGCGGCTCAAGAACCCGCTCAAGCTCCGGTCTGTCAAAGGATTTCAGCAGCGAAAGAAAGCGTGCTGCCTGAACTCCTGAAGCACCTTCTCCTATCGTCTCCCGCTCGTAAAGCCCTTTAAAAAAACCAGTTATGGCGGCGGGTACCGCAAAATCATCCAACCAGGCCGGTTCCCCAACCCCATCCAGCCGGTCCAGCCGCATGTGAATGGTTGTATCCAGGAAAAAGTAGACCATGGCGATCGTGGGGTTGACATTTTTTTCAGAAAAGCCAGCCATGAGCGGTTCATATTTCCGAACCGTGGTCAGCCTCACATTCAATCTCCCATCACCCTGGATATTCACGATAAAATCCCCGGCCGCATGATGCCAGGCGCCAATCCGGCAGAAATCCCCGTAGTCATAATAAAAGGCCAGAATTTTGGAACATTCCTCAATAATCCGAAATGCTTCCGTGTAAGAAGCATATCGATGGCCTGTTTTCAGATCCCATATCTTAATTTTCCGGCTGCCGTCCGCGGGGTCCATGGACAAATGCCATTCATGGTAATCCTCAAACCATTGGGCTGCCAGCATGACCATTTTTTCGGTTGTCCCCTGACCGGTGACACATGCCATCTCTTTGATGCCGTATATTTCAGGCAGAAATGGAAATCCGAAGGTTCGGTTCAAATGTTCCAGAATATCATGCTCACGAACAAGGCGCTCAATGCCTGATCGGGAAAGGGCCGTGCTCAGTGTAAATTTAACCCGGATTTCTTTTATAAGCACTTCGACGCTGGCCAGGTGGTAAAGGATGCCATGCTTTTCACTGCGAATTTTAATTTTCTCTACATTTTCCAGGCGCCAATCCTTATGCCATTTGTCTTTCAGCGCACGTTCAAGGAATTCACCCCGGTTTTTCAAAATAGACGCCTCGAGGACATTGAAATAGTCGCCGAGGGTCAAAAAAGGATGGGCTTTTTCCGGTGTTATGAGGAACGGTTTGGAAAGGTTTGCGGGTTCAAGGGAGATGTCGCCTTCAGGAGAGGAGAAGAGATACTGGACGATCATAATTTGTTCAAGGCCTCTTTGGCGATATGGCCCACCGACATTTTTCGGACATCGCCGGTTTCATAGATTTCGATTTCATGAGGCTCATCAAGAAGCTTCTCAATGTCTTTCCCGGCTTCATGGGCACCGAGATTACCCATGAGCCATGCGGTGTATCCACGGACCGAAGGGTCGGGGTCTTCAAGAAAGGCGAAGAAGTAGAGTGTGTGCTTACGGATGAAAGGACCCTGGGTTTTTGAGATCGTACCCAAAGCTCTCAAAGCATCAATCCTGCGGTTTACATCTCCTGTGAACTGGTAGAGTTGAGATGTATATCCGCCATACAGATCGGGCCTCTGAGCAATAATTTCACCAATGGCCTCAAAAGCGCCCAAGGGAAAAGCCGCCGTATCCGTGAGCGAATAGAAAAGTCCCTGAAGGAGCTTGGAAACGATTCCCGGATCCGTGTCACCCACCACGGCACAGGCGCCCCCAAGCGCTTCCGCAGCCCTGTGGCGAAGCAGGTTGTCCCCCGAATACAGCAGGCGTTGAAGATATCGTATGATCTTATTATCGTCCCGAGCGGCAACCAGAATGGGGTCGATATCGTAATCCTTGACCTTCTTTTCAACTTCCTTTTTGGACATCCGTTTTGTGGGGAGTTGCTTTTTCCGAGTGGCGGGGACATTGACCGGGGTACGTTCCAGTCGTTTCCTGGTCCCTTCAGCCGTTACTTCCTGCACCTCCTGGTGCAACCGGATGAAATAGAGAGCACCGGTTTTTCGCCCCTCATAGGTCCCCGAGGATACCACCAGGTGTGTGGTAAGATCGTAATTCTCGACAACCTCCTGTTTGTAATCCTCGTCGGCCACCAGTCCCCACGCCAGGTCCCAGTCCATATTACAGCCGAACAAAAGGGCTTCAATCAAGGCGGCACCCAGGTTGTGTCCGGTCTCATCACAGGCATACACTGCCCCGCATGAACACATCCCCACCGGCATTTCACCGGGCTTTCGGGTGGCCAGTTCTTTAGGTCTTTCAACGGCTAAACCACAAAAAGGGCATTCGGCCCTTTGAATCGGTTCTCTTCCAGAAAATTTTCGATCAAGCATTTTATTGATGTTCCAATTGGATTAGGGGTGACGGCAGGTTGAAGCTTCGGGTATGTTCATCGTACTCAAAGTCCACAATTTCCAGGCCCCATCGGGAGGATTTGAATTGAACGACCCAATTCCGGTACTGGGGACCCGCAAATTCGCAACTGATATTGCCGCTGCGTGCGTCCATTTGCATGAGTTTGGCTGCTATGTCATCTTCAAAGAGTTCGGTGATACGAACCTTATCGTCGTCTTCAAGTTCGCGTTTCAGAATGGGTGGGGCATGATCATCCGTCATTTTGAATGTCCCGGAAGATCCAAGGTCATGCACTGGTTTTCCGAACCGCACGATTTGGTTGTAATCCTGGGTTGGTTTCCGCCTTGTCCTACACCCAGGGCATAATTGGTGGCGCTGGCCACTTTCTCCAGCGTATATGACGAACATTTGGGGCAGGAAAGATCGGCTTTTTCATCCGAGTTCATAAAAAGCTTCTCAAAAATTTCCCCGCATTGGGCGCATCTGAATTCATAAATAGGCATTGTTTTAC
The DNA here is from genome assembly GCA_963663335.2 of Desulfatiglandales bacterium. Taxonomy (GTDB): domain Bacteria; phylum Desulfobacterota; class DSM-4660; order Desulfatiglandales; family Desulfatiglandaceae; genus NaphS2. Next base: position 810,233 of record CAXXLN010000004.1, read on the forward strand.
TCCTTGTCTATATCGTATAAGAGTCGAATATAGTCATGAACACAACTAAAGTCAAACCGCCATGATCCTTTCTTTTCACCCCTGTTTTACGGCTGACCACCAGATTATTCTGGGGGACCGCCCTCTTAATGAAAAAGACCTGCAACTGATTCGCGGCGCGCAAGCGGTCATCTTGCCACAAGGGCGCTTCGACCGGGTATTCCACGAATGCCTGGCGGCCGGGGCACCCATGTTTCCCAACTATGAAATGCGCCTGGCATATCCCGGCAAGGTGGGGCAAAGCCGTTTGTTTGAGGCATTTCAACTGCCCCATCCCAGGACCTTTCGCTGGAAAAGTGTGGGCCGTTTTAGTACCGCTGCGAGGACACCCCATGAATTTCCCTTTGTGGTCAAGGACGATGAAAGCCATGAAGCCGAAGGGGTTTTTGTGGTGAGCGGTTTGAAATCCTTGAAGGGGGCACTCGGTTTTCTGGCGCTTAAGGAAGGTGCAAAAAACAACGGGTTTATCACTCAGGATTTTGTCACCTCCGAGGGAAATGTTCTGAGATCGGTCATTTTGGGAGAACAGATTGTGACCTACTGGAAACGGCCGGTTGAACCGGGGCAGGTCATTACCACCATCAGCAAAGGGGCTCTTATTGACCATGATTGGAAGCCGGACCTCCAGGAAAAGGGCAGAGTGAAGGCGCAGGTGTTGGCCCGTCGAACGGGGATAAATCTGGCCGCGGTCGATTTTGTGTTCGATCTTTCCAAAGATAATCCAGAGCCGCTTTTTCTGGAGATCAATTATTTTTTCGGAAGACGGGGGCTGGGCGGCATGGATGCCTACTACCGGCTGCTTTTTAAGGCCATTCAAGGCTGGTTAAAGGGAATCGGGCTAAGCCCCGAGGTCGTCGAACTCGTTTAATCGGCTACCGGCAGTGCTCGGGTTTATGGGTTGCATTGGGATTTCAGTTCTTAAAGGAGTGAACCGGCGCGGGTATGCGGCCGCCACACCGGACAAACCCGCTGGACGCGCCGGCGGCGCGAACCGCCATGATGGGAGAGGCCCCGAAGAGACCGCCCCAGTGAACCCATTCCCCCGGTTTCTTTCCGGGCACCGGAATCAGCCGTGTGGCCGTGGTTTTTTGGTTGATGACGCCGATGGCCATTTCATCCGCGATTAGGGCGCTGATGGTATCCGCGTCCGTATCTCCGGGGATACAGACCATATCCAGCCCAACGGAACAGACGGAGGTCATGGCCTCGAGTTTTTCAATGGAGAGCGTTCCTTTGGCCGCCGCATGGGCCAGGGCGCTGTCTTCGGCCACGGGAATAAAGGCGCCGCTCATTCCCCCCACTGAAGAGGATGCGAACAACCCGCCCTTTTTGACGGCATCGTTTAACAGGGCCACCGCGGCGGTGCTGCCCGGCGCGCCGATTTCGCTGATGCCCATGGCTTGCAGAATCTCACCCACCGAGTCCCCCACCTTCGGGGTGGGCGCCAACGAAAGATCGATGCCGCCGAATGCCGCGTTGATGCCGCCCGCCACTTCCCTGCCGAGGAGTTCTCCCACACGGGTCACCCGGAAAGCGGTTTGTTTGATTTCGCTTGCCAGCATCTGCAAATCCAGGTCCGGGTTTGCGACCCGTAACCGTTCAATGGCGCGTTTTACCACGCCCGGGCCGGAAATGCCCACATTGACCACCGCTTCCCCCTGTCCGAAGCCGAGATAGGCCCCCGCCATAAAAGGGTTGTCTTCGGGCATGTTGGCGAAAACGCAGAGTTTGGCACAGGCGAATCCTCCCGAATCCGCGCTTTTCTCCGCGGCCAGTTTGATGATCCGCCCCAATTGCAGGATCGCATCCATATTTATGCCGGCTTTGCTGGTGGCCACGTTGATGGAGGCACAGATTCGATCGGTTTGGGAAAGGACCCGGGGCAGGCTTTCCATGAGTCGGGCCTCCGATGGGGTAATCCCTTTCTGTACCAGCGCCGTGAATCCGCCCAGGAGATCCACCCCCACGGACTCGGCGGCATGATCCAGGGCGTGGGCCAGTTGAACAAACCCCGATTCATCGGTCTTCCCGGCGATGGCGCCGATAGGGGAGACGGCAAGGCGTTTGTTGACCACCGGAATGCCGTACCGTTCCGAGATGCGTTCGCATACCGGAACAAGGGAACCGGCAACCCGTTGTATTTTCCTAATGAGATTTCGGCAAAACTTTGACACATCGGAAGAAACGCAGTCGGTAATGTTAATGCCGAGGGTGACGGTGCGCACGTCCAGATTCTCCTCCTGAAACATGCGGACCGTTGAGAGGATGTCTTCATTTCTGTTCATGATGGCGTTTCCGTTTTATGTTTGGGCATGGGGATTCGGTTTGTGGCGTCAAAGATGTCGGAATGCATGAGCGTTACCTTGACCTTCCTGTCCGCCAGCAGTTCGGTGAGTTCCAGGCGGACCGCCTTGACGTCGATGTCATGGGGTACGGTGAGCTCTCCGATGATGGTGAAGCGATCCTCTTTCCGTGGGCCCTGAGCTTCGGTTCTGCAAACCAGACTTTCCACATTGATGTCATATTTTGCCAGACAGGTGGTGACCGTGGAAAAGTTTCCCGGCACGTCGATGCCCGCCATTGCCAAAACAAACGGTGCGCCTTGTCCGGCTGGGGGGATCGACGTCTCGCGGCGCGGCAAAACACTGATGGCCGGTGTTCCGGCGTCGTCTATTTTTTCCAGATTCGTGCGAACGGCTTCAGCGGTGACGCCGGTCTTAAATGTGGCCATGAGGGTGATGACGAAATAACCGAGCCGAACGTTTTGATCCAGCACTTCAATGTTCCCGCCGAGCGCCGTAATGGCGCCGGTGAACCGGCCCACCAGACCCACCCGGTCTTCGCAAATAACCGTAATGGCGTAACGGGTTGTATTTTTCAAGACGGTTTCCTCCGGAAAGGCTATTTTTGCATAACCTATTTCTATTGCCTTCGGATGTCAATAGATCCGAACGGCATCCTCAATTTTCAAACCTTGCCTTTTAAAGCTTGATTTGGGACAATAACACCTTAAATTTTTTCCGTAAATTTTTGGCGAAAAAAATGGAGAAAAGAGCATGGCCCAATGGAATGCAGGCAGTATACTGGATTTGTCGGGAAAATACTGGCAGACCTGTACCCTCCACGCGGGGGTTAAGCTGGGGGTATTTTCGCAGATTGACGAGGATCAGGTGAGCGCGCGTGAACTGGCGGAACAAATCGGCGTGGATGAAAGAGGCGCAGCCGCGTTGCTGAACGCGCTTTCAGCCATGGGGCTTCTGTTAAAAAACGGAGCCCGGTATGCCAACACACCTGAAAGCTGGGACCTGTTGGTCCGGCATTCTCCGAACTATATCGGCTATATGGTCATGCACCATCACCACCTGGTGGAACCGTGGTCCCGGCTGGATGAGGCCGTCCGGTCAGGGCATTCCACTTCCGGAAAAGTGGTCCATGACGACGACAGCCGGGAAAGTTTTCTCATGGGCATGTTCAACATGGCCATGGCCATAGCGCCACGGGTTTCCAAGGAAATAGATTTGAAGGGAAAAACGAAATTCCTGGACTTGGGTGGCGGGCCGGGGACCTATGCCATTCATTTCTGCCTGGCCAATCCGGAATTGAATGCCGTTGTGGCGGATCTTTCCGCCTCCCGCCCCTTCGCGGAAAAAACCATCGCGCGCTTCGGCCTTTCCCGGCGGATCGAATTCATGCCCTGCGACTATTTAAACGATCCCATTGAGGGGACCTATGATGTGGCGTGGCTATCCCATATCCTGCACAGTGAAGGCCCCGACGAATGTGAAATGATTTTGCAAAAAGCGGTCTCCGCGCTGGTTGAAGGCGGCACCCTTTTCGTGCACGAATTCATCCTGAACAACACGAGCGACGGGCCGCTTTTTCCGGCTCTCTTCTATTTGAACATGTTGATCAACACAGAGAAGGGACGGGCGTACACGGAGAGCGGTCTTTACGAGATGATGGAGGAGGCGGGATTGCAGCACATTGAACGCCTCCCCTTTAAAGGTCCAACGGATTCGGGCATCATGGTGGGAACAAAATAGAGTTCTAACCCTTGACGACGTCCTCTTTATAAAAGTCCCGGTCCGAAATTGTGCCATGTTTTTCAAAGTTGTCGATCCAGTTCCGTACCCGGTTTGTTCCATAGGCGACTTTCCAGGCTACCAGAATCTTTTCCAGGGGAATGTCCGCAAAGACCCCGTGATCAGCAGTGTATTCCATGAACTGCTGATGTTCCAGGTTGAAAGGGTGAAATATGGAATCGTCCCGGCCGTTGAATTCCAGCGGTTCCACCTTGTGCTTTGCGCACAACTCTTTGTTAAAGGCAGGGGTTGCCTTCACCCATTTATTTTCCAGAAAGAACTCAACATAACCGTGGTACACAAACAGGTCGCTTCCCAGAAATTCCAGAAGTTGACGCGTGGCCAGATGGTTTTTCACATCGGCAAAACCGACCCTGGAGGGAATCCGGCAGGCTCGCCCGAGAGCGCACAAAAGCGAGGCTTTACAAACGCAGTACCCCCGGCCGCTTTTCAGAACATTGCTGGCCCGATAGTGCTCCGGCAGATAGAAGGGGTAGTAGGGGTCGTACCAGATGCCGTCTCTCACGGCGTAATAGAGTTTCACGGCTTTGGCCACCGGGTCGTTGGCGCCGTCGATGGTTTTTTCGGCATGGGCTGCTATGTCCGGGTGGTCACTGTCGATGATGGCGGTGGGGTTCAGGTATCGGGGGGACGTTTCCTGCACGATGATGTACTCCCTGTTCGAGGCCCGATTAAGAGCGGGGCAAGCCCTTTAGAAAAATGAGTGGCCACTATGAAAAAGCCACTTTTTGCTTGACGCATAGTTACGATGTAGCTATGTTGTAATCAAGCCGTTTTTAAATTATTACATAAATCAGCAGCTTGCTGCCATTGAAATTCCCAAGGGGATTTCCGAGAAGTCTAACAAAATGCCGGTTGAAAAGAAAACAAAAAAAGAAGATAATGCCGCTCCGGCCGAAGGCAGGGGAAAAGTCAAGCTGGAAATCTATGGCGAGGAGATGGTTGAGAAGGTCGTTAAACTGAGCGGAAACAGCGGGCGGGTTTATCTGCCACCGGACTGGGTAGGATGCCGCGTAAAAATTATCAGAGTGGATTAAGGAACTGACTCCATGGATGATGTGGTGAACAACTTGCTGATCAGAAAAATCAAACCCGATGATGCCGAGGAAATTACGGCCATTCAGGCTTCCATTACCAAAGCGTCACCGGCCATTGATTTCAGGTATATCATTGAAGAGGATGTTAAAAAAGGCGGAGATATCAGCTTTTCCGCCGAGTTGGGCGGTAAAGTCGTGGGTTACATGATCAGCTATATCGTTTTCGGAGGGTTCGGCCTTCAAAAGAGCGCCTGGATTGCCACCCTGGGTGTGGATTCCAAATATATGGGGCAGGGTATCGGCCGTTTATTGGCGGAGAAGCTGCTGGCGGTTTACCGGGAAAAAGGGATCGAACATATCTTTACAACTGTCCGGTGGGATTCAGTTGATCTTTTATCTTTTTTCAAGACGCTCGGGTTCGATCGAAGTGAATATATCCATCTCTCAAAGAAGCTAGGGGCATAGCGACCCGGAATTCCAACCATCTGATCAAAGACAACGTACTCTTCCCGTAGTGATATTATCCCCAGTCTACCCGGTAGGTTTTTACGGGGTTATGGATTCCCTTAACCTGAATATCCCCAACCTCTTTCGCAGCCTTCGCATCATCCAACAGACTGAGCGTTCGCCGGCTGATCAAAATCTCCCCGGCTTTTGCCAGATTTTCCAACCTTGACGCCACGTTGACCTGGTTGCCGATAATGGTATAGTCCCTGTGCATGTCCGACCCCACATTGCCGACCGTCACATAACCGGTATTGATCCCGATACCCACTCCCAAATCATGACCGTAATGGTTCCACTCCTGTTTCAGCCGTTTAACGGCTTGCTGCATCTGAACAGCCATTTTTACGGCTCGCTCCGCATGATCTTCCATGGGTATGGGATCTCCAAAAAAGACCAGAAGGCCATCCCCGATAATCTTATTGAGGGTGCCGTCAAATTGATGCACAATCTCAATCATCATGGAAAAGTACCGGCTCAGGAGCTGGAACAATTCTTCGGGTTCCAAGCTGTCCGTGAGGCTGGAAAACCCGCGAATATCCGTGAAAACCACTGTCAGTAATTTTCGCGTTGGTTCAGCCCCCAGAACTCCGTCATTTTCCAGAATGGTCTTCGCCAGGTTCGGGGAGAGATATCTGCGCAGTTGATCGTGCCGCTTGAGCTCAAGGAACTGCTCGTTGACCTTTTTTTCCAGTCCCTGATTGAGACGGATCAAATCTTGTCGCGCTTTTTCCAGTTCCGCGGTCCGTTCCGCCACTTTGGCCTCCAGCTCCCGATTGGCCATGTCCAGCCGGTCTCTGGTTTTCCGCAGTTCCTGATTGGTTCTCTCAAGCTTTACGTAGGCCTGATTTTTCTCCTTGATGGTTTCACGGAGTTGATCAATGGTTTCGGTTAATGCGAGGCCCGTATCCGGTCTTTTCGGATGGAACCGGAGCGCTTCGGAAATACGGTGACCCATGGACATGCGATCAAAGGCCACATTCAGGATGCAGTATGGGGCTCGAAAAATGGTGCCTTTTGTCAGGATTTCCGTGCCGTCGAGGGAAAAGGTCCGGGTGATCAGGATGGCTTTCTTTAAATTTTGGGAGATCTCATCCCCGGTCGGTTCCAGGAATTTTCCTAAATAATATTCCTGGTCGTTAAGGGTTTCCGGTTCCAGCAGAATCTCTTTTCCCACCATAAGGCGTTCGCTGGTGGCAGGGGCCTGAAGGGTCATGCGGCCATCTTCAATCCGCACATCCGGGCGGCTTTGGGCAAATTCGGGGTCCCTATTAAAGACCACCACCGGATCGTAGGGGGAAAGCGGTTGCTCGATTCGGGCCGGCGGGAGGTTCCAGATGGTTGGAATGGAAGATAGGATGCCTCTCATAAAGGCGTCTCCAATATAATCCACATTCGGGTCAAAGTCATCGTGGAAGGTGATTTTCAAAAGCGTCTTGATCTTTCTTGAAGCGGGATCGTATTTGGGCGGGTGCAGGATTTCGATCACTTTGGTGTCATTGAAATTTTGGTTGAAAAAAGGGAGTTTTCTGTAGCCGTCGGATGGCGATGCAAAAACGCGCACAAAATAGTGGAAGCGCCCCCATGACCGCAGTTGAGCGGAGGAAAGACCGCAATTGAAAAAGAAATCCGCCTCTCCCACCACCTTTTTGGCCCGCCGGAATACACGGTTGAAATTATCGTAGGTGGTCCATTGGTCTTCATTGAGGAAAAAGCTTTCCGCGGAAGGATACTCTTCCGGCCTGGAAAGCCCTTCAAACAGGTTGACCTCACGGCCCAGGCGACTTTTCACATAGGCGTCAATAATCCTGAGATTTCTGTTGCTGATACAGTCGGGACTTGTCATGGGCAACTCATCCTTTTTCTTGCTTCAGCATACTTCATTCCGGGAAAACCTGGCAAGGCTGTTTATGGGGGTTTTGGAGTAGACAACGCTTTTTCGGTGTGTTGCGTTGAAATTCCCGTAGTGAATTGCTATAAGCATGAAAAACTTGGCGTTTCTTTGCCCGTATTTGATTTATGGACTGTTTTCGCCGGTATTTGCGGCGATGATGAAGCGTTTTACCTGGGGGTGAACAATGGTGCATGGTGATGTGAAAACAGATCGGTTTTTGCCTTTTAAGGGATGGTTGCGGTTCCTTGTTGCGGCATGGTTTGTGAGCGCGGGGGTATTCGGTTGTTTTTCTCCTCAGGTGATTCTTCCGGATGTATCCAATGAACCCGAATCAATCCGCCATGTGGGCAAGTTCATATGGTTTGATCTTTTCACTCAGGATATGCCGGGGGCGTGCCGTTTCTACGGGGACCTGTTTGGTTGGTCGTTTATGGATACGGCGGCGGGAAATTCCAATGTCAAGACCATTTTTAACAAAGGCATTCCCATGGGGAATGCGATTCAACTTGGATCGAAGGCGGGACAACCCACCGAATCAAAATGGATCAGTTTTATGTCCGTGGCCGATGTGGATCGCGCGGTGGAACGGATCACGAAAAACGTCGGTGCTGTTCATATTCCGCCCAAAGACGTGCCGAACCGGGGACGCCTGGCAGTGGTCTTCGATCCGGAAGGTGCGCCCTTTGCGGTCCTGACGGCATCAAAGGGAGATCCCCCGGATAAGCCTAACGTCCCCAATGGATGGATCGGAAGCGAGTTATGGACCCGCAATGTAAAGGAAGCGCTTAAATTTTACGGAAATCTGGCGGGCTATGAGGTGGAGACCCGTAAAATGGGGGCGGCTCCCGACTGCCTTTTGCTGATGCGGGACGGACAGCCGCGAGGCGGCGTTGCCAAAATAGAATGGAAGGGCGTGAAGTCCAATTGGGTGCCGTATATCGGCGTCACTGATATCGATGCCGTCGTTCTAAAAGCCGAAAAACTGGGCGGCAAAGTGTTGATAGGGCTCGATCCGGACCGGGAGGATGATGTGGCCATACTGGCGGATCCATCCGGTGCGGTGTTCGGGGTTCAGCAATTGGGGAGCAAAAATGAACCGTGGGGGGGGCATCATGAAAAGCACTCTTAAAATGATGGCGATTTTGCTGTTTGCGTTGCTGGCCATGTCAATTCTTTCCTGTGGCGGTGGGTATTACGGCGGCGGTTATTCTTATTACGGTCCTCCGGTGGGGTACGGACCTTACTGGGGCGGGTATCCTCCCGGAGGGTATTACCATTATCGTCCGGCGCCCGGTCCCAGACCACCGGCCCCGATGCCTCCGAGACCCCCAAGGCCGATGCCGTTGCCGGCCAGAAGATAGGCTCGGGCGAAATTGTTGATTGTTTCGGTTAATTTATTCCTTGACAAAGCACAAGAGAACCACCATAATCGCCTTTTTTCGGGACGTAGCGCAGTCTGGTAGCGCACCTGAATGGGGTTCAGGGGGTCCGGAGTTCAAATCTCCGCGTCCCGACCAGTTTAACAATAAGAAAGAGGGGCTAAGCATCGCGCTTGCCCCTCTTTTTTTGTTCGCCTGGCGCGAGTGAGACTGAAGTTCTCTGATACAAGGATTACGACTGGAAAGGTGGGATAGGTATACTGTCCGTGGAATTTCTGGAATTTGCTGGGAACCTCGCGATGCTAAGCCGTGAGCAATTTGTACGTTTTGTCGACAACGTTATATAATGAAAAACCAACAAGTTACACTCCCCCGTATAGCATAAATAAATTTTTCTTAATAGCTATCGAAAAAAGAAACCTCCTGTTAAGATGAAGTCGCTTTGCCAAACAACTTTCACTTAAATAAGGAGGTTTCAAATGGACGGTGTAGATACTACCAGATTGGAAAGTTTTCGTCAATTGCGGAAAGAGATTCGTGGATCCAATGAACATTTGATTGTAGGCGTTGATGTGGCCAAGGACAATCATCATGCTTTTTTTGGAACAGCCACAGGTAAAACGCTTTTTAAACGTTTGGTTTTTCATAACGATTTACAGGGATATGAGAAATTGTTAGCGTACGTTGAAGCAGCCAAAGTCAAGAATAACCTGAATAAAGTGGTGTTTGGTCTTGAACCGACCGCCAATTACCACAAACCTCTGGGAGAACATTTGATCAAATGCGGTTTTGATGTGGTGCTTGTAGCCGGCACCGCCGTTAAGAAAAACCGTGAATTACTGGATGGACGCTGGGATAAGCATGATACGAAGGATGCGGCCAATGTGGCGGATTTGGTTTCCCAGGGCAAATGTCTATTTTACGAATATCCGATCATGGCGCTTCGTGAACTTCGAAACCTGCTGTCTTTTAAACGCCGGCTGAAAAAGCAGGAACACGGAACCAGGGTACGGATTCGAAATCATTTGCTTGCTCAGTATTTTCCTGAATTGGACCCTTATTTTTCCCGGATGTCAGGCTGTAGCCTTGGCGTGGTGAAATGGTGTCTGGAACCTTCTCTGATAGCAGGGCTGGGGTATGAAGAATTTCTCAGGTTGGTCGCACCCGGGAAACGCACGATAGGGCAACGGGAGCACGTGAAGCTGATTTGGGAAAAAGCTTTTGAATCCATAGGGTGTAATGCCGGAGAAACTGTTCAGTTTGAAGCAAAAATGATGGTGGAAGAACTTCAACATGTTCGGGAATTTATTTTGGAAGTGGAAGAAAAAATTGAAGAAATCTGCTTGAATTTCCCTGAATACAATTGTCTTCTCACCATTCCTGGTTTTGGCAAAGATATTTCATCGAAGGTTTTGGGGGCTATCGGCAACCCATTTCGGTTTGATAATGCAAAACAGGTGGTAAAGCTGTCAGGTTGGGACTTAAATGCAAACCGTAGTGGAAAAAGTTCACGGAGCGCCACCGCAGTGATCTCCAAAAAAGGCAAAGCCGACCTCCGCTATGCTTTGTACCAGGCGGCCCTGGTTGCTTCTTCCCGAAATCAACACTTTGTCGCATACTTTACGGAAAAACTCCGCCAAAGATCCCGTGAGAAAGGCATCAAGACGAAAATGAGAGTCAAACTGGCAGCAAAACTCCTGGTGATCGCGTGGACCTTAATGAAAAAACAGGAACCGTTCAATCCTGAATATTTGAAAGTAACATTATAGCAAATACTTTCGGACACTTTCAGGAAATGGGGCCATGGAAACGGCAGCCATGCGACATCATCGGAGAGTGTGCAACATGAGAGAGCCGGAGTTGAAATGGAGGAACTTGAACGATTTAAAAAACAGATTAGCCTGATGCAATATGCACCGGCCCACGATTACACTGAGCTTGACCGTAACCAGTCCAGCAGAACATGTGTCGTACTCAGGCGCCAGGCTGATGACGGCAAAATCGCCGTGAGCCGGGATCATGATGGGCACTGGGTTTACTACGATTTCAGGTGCGGCAAAGGTGGTTCAATCCTTGACTTTGTAATGCACCACACCGGCTGCAACCTTGGTCAAACAAGAAAAGAGTTGAGAAAAGCCTTATGCTGTAACGTTAATTCTTTTTCCCACACTGCCCCTTTACCCAATCCTCGATCAGCCGCCGGGAACCGCCAAAAGGTGGCGTGGGAGTATGCTGATACCACACCCATTACAAAGCATCATGATTACTTGGAAAGTCGTGGTATTGATCTTGAGTCCATTTTGGGCAGTCGGTTTGTCAGCGCCGTAAAAGTTGATCGATATGGAAATGTTTGCTTTCCGTATTTTGATTTTAAGGGGATAGCGGGTATTGAAAGGCGGAATCATAATTTCAAACGTTACTCGAAAGGAGGCCGTAAAGGGTTGTGGCGGAGCACCCTGATCGAAGGTGACTCAAAGGGCGTGATTTGTGAAGCTCCAATTGATGCGCTTTCCTATGCCATACTGCACCATGATAACAATGACCGAACCAGGTATTTTGCAATCGGCGGTCAGATTGGCCGTTTTCAATGGGAATTGATTGATGGTCTGATAAAAAAATACAGTTCCGAAAAAATGGATATTTTTCTTGCTTTTGACAACGACTCAGCAGGAAGAAAGTATATCCAACAATTCCAGGAGCGTTATTCAGGGGTGTCATTTACGTTAGATTTGCCGCCCCGGGAAGGCCAGGACTGGAATGATGTTCTTCAGAGCAAGCAACCAATCGAGGGGGAGTCTTGATTATCTTCTGAGGGGAAATGCAGTTGTCGTTTCACATATAAGAGCATGCAGTTTATCAGTGAGAGAGCTCGATCATCAACGTTGAGACCGTCTTGGATCTCGTGGGGGACAATACTGGGCCTCTCATTGAACTTTACAACCTGGATAAGGGATGATAGGCAGTGGCTGCTAGGGTCGCATGCCGGATAAACGTAACGATAAGGTGTGAAGTTCACAAAAGGTGAGAAGCTCACTGAAAACTGCACAAAGTCCAGAATGGGCTTGGTGCTGGGCTATATCAAAAAATTACAGCACATCATAACTACCTGTTATTGCACGGTTTACAATTTTTAGAAATTTTTCTTGACAGGAGCATTATAGGATGTCCCATAATTCCACTGGCATTGTTCGGCAGCAACGGTTATTTGGAATTTGCGGTCAATTCGGGACTCGTGGACCGTCTTCTGAATCTGGATGAGGCGCGCTCCCTTCCGGCGGTGGCCGTGGACCGGGTGTCGCCCAGAAGAGACTCGGCCTGAAAAAAAGATGACCCGCATTGAACGTAGGTCCCGTCAATTTTCCGGCAGATTTTTCCCGTTTAAAATCAGCATGCCAAAATCATAAATTCGGTAACTTATATGAATATCGGCCCCTTGCGTTAATGGATCCCGAACAACCTTTTTCGGAATGAAATTTGCGAATGTCGTGAGGGGTTATGGCGTGGGACGATTGACGTTTTCGCGACACAAGAAAAATAGGTGTTCCGGAAAATAACCGTATTCCCATAGAAAGGCCGGTTTTTATCGGCACAATCCACTATTTGAGGAGGATACACCATGAAACGATTTACCCTTTATTCAGGCTTTTTCTTGGGAGTCTTGCTCTTTGCGTTACCCGGCCTCGCTTCCGCTTACACCAAGGCCGTTGTGGGATTCCCTGTTCTGGGAGAAAGCGGACTGAGTGATAACATCTATATCTATTCATGTACAGACGCCACCTGCGCGGAAAAAGACATAACGCAACTTGAAGTCTACGGTCACGTCACCAATGTCCTGCGCTGGCCCAAAGGGGTGGGAGGGCCGGGTGGTCCCGCGCCGCAGACCTGGGCATTTCTCCCACTCACCGACAATGCGGCACAGTATTTTCAATTATGGCAGGATACCACCGACAAGGGTTGGCAGAGTTGCATTCTGGGGATTACCGCCGACGGTGGACTCGATACCGCGACCACTTGCCTCGGTACGGCCGCAACACCGGCGCAGGGAACGAACGGGATCCCCTCTTTCACGGTGGGGGCCGCCATGTTCGATAACGCGACCTATCAGAAAAACCCGCCCAAAAAAACCGCTCCCAAACAAGAAAATACGCTCCCGTCCCGTACCCTGACGTTCATAAACAAGACAGGGGCTGACAAAATTTGCCTTCAGACGGACAGCACCTTTGAGCATGACCAATGCAGTGGGGCCAACTCCATTTCCAGGGATGGGTCCTTTGTCATTGATTCGTCCTCTTTCACGGATGGATATGATTCCGGATTGGCGCAGGTTGCCGCCTACGAGGCCGATGGAATATGGACCAATACGGGAATGGGGAGTGATTCCGTGGTCTATGCCACAAACCTGGAATGGACCGTTTGCCTCAACACAAGCAACACACCATGGGACCGACGTTCATCGATATATCCCTGGTAAACGGCTTTAATTTCGGTGCTACCCTCTCCCCGGATCAGGACACGGTCTGTTCCATCTCCGACAGCGAGGGGGGTGTCCCCTGCTTTGTCATGGTCAAGGCCAATAAGCGCATCGCCACTTTTCCGGATACCCTGGGTATCCTCGAGGATCTATGTCCCCCGGATAGTGTGGCCGGCGGCACCGAAGAGCTGGGATGCTACAGCCCCTGTTTCTACGCCAAAAAGTCCGGCAGCGGCGATCAGGACCAAATGTGCTGCTCAGGGGATTTCAACACGCCGGCCACGTGTACGGACCCGCCGAGCCAGCCCTATGTTCAGGATGTGGACAATAACTCCACAAGGGTCTATTCCTGGGCCTACAACGACTGGAGCGGCACTTTCACCTGTGAACCGACCGCCAGCTTCACCTTTGAAATAACCGATGCCTATTATGTTCTTGCTGCGCCCTTGCATCGTTGACGTTGGGCGGATCGTGAACATCGTAACGCCAAAAGGGAGGAATCCGGGAAGTCTTGTGACGGCCGCGTTCGAGGCTTCCTTGAAGCCTCCCCATGGCGTACGGAAAGGTCGGTATCATTTTCAGGGATAGGGATTCAGCCGGACCGATTATCCAGCTCCTTCAGATATGCCTCCCATTCCAGGGGATGTCGAAATCCTGAAGCCCTTTTGGAGATTCAACCATGAATTCGCTGACCAGGGAATCGCGCCGCGGCTTTTGGTGTATGCCGATTTGATGGCTACCGGTGATGACAGAAACATCGAAACAGCAGGGATTATATATGACAAATATCTTGTGCGACCTGACCGGCAAGATCGATAAAAAGGCTGTTATCATTCCGGTAAACTGAGAGTTGAATTCCTGAATGGGGTTTAGGAGGCCCGGAGTTCAACCTCCGCGTCCCGACCATTTTAACAATAAGAAAGAGCGGCTGGGCATTGTGCTTGCCCCTCTTTTTTTCGTTGGGCTCTGAAAGGGCAGGAGTCTGTATAGGTGTGACCCCTTTTTATTCCCTTTTGTTCGAATTGACGCTTTCGCCGTCCACCAGAACCGTGCAGACGTCGCATTCACCCTGGCCGCACCCCTCCTTGGTACCGGTAAATTCAAAGGTGTCCCGCAGCACATTGTGCCCGCTTTTTTGAAGAAAAGCGCCAGAGATAATCGACGGCCACATTATTGATCACGCCCGTGGAAAAGTCTGGATATCCAGACTTGAAGGGCGAGGGTCATGAAGGCCAGGTAGGTGGCCAGCAAAAAGCCAAGAAAGATCAGTGCGCCAACACTCAAATCCAGGCTCCCCGCTTCCCCAAGCTCCCCGCTTCCCCAAGCTCTTTGACGGAACGAAAGAGATCGTCGCTGACGAGAGCCCCCGCCCGCAAAGCGGGGTTGATGGCCTCTCCCACTTGGGTGGTCGCCAGGGAAACCGCCTCATAGTAGTCTCCCGGTATGGACATAAAGGGAACAAAGGCAAGAATGATGCCGAGACCCAGAAGGACCGCCAGCTTTTTCCTTCGACAAAATTCGATGAGGGTGATGCCGAAAAGGCTGATGCCGTAGGGGAAAAGATCGACCAGGGCGTAGGCCCATGCGTTGGGCGTTTTGAATCCGGTCAACCGGCCGGCGTAATCCGATCCCGGAATCACAAATGAAAATAGCTTCTGCAGAATCAATCCGCCGTATTGGGGTTTCAGGTTGAGGGATTCAACCTCCCCTCCTCCCAGAAGACAACCGATTACGTGAAGCAGTTCATGGACGGGAACATAGATGTGCCAGAACAGAATCAACCCCAGGAGCATTTTGAAAAGGCCTTTGTATCCCGCCTCATTGAGGATTTGCTCCATCGTCATAAGGGATAAGCAAATCCCACGCTTGACGGCGCCCATGGGGAAAATAAATTGAATGAATTTCATGCTCGGGACGTATCTCCTATGACGAGGTGTAGAAAATAGGGGTCACACCTGTTTATCTTCCTTCTTCGGCCTCCCTCTTTTTCGAGGGACAACCACCCGACCAAGCTTGCTGCCCAACCTTTCCAGGAATAGCCCTCGCCCCCACGCCTTACCCTGTTGTGCTGCCTCCCGAATTGCTTCTATGTCTCCAGATCGCTCTTGCCCATAAAAGAATTCTCTATAGCTGAATACGGAATCATTGCGATAATCTGCCATTAATGTCTTATCTTCTTTTCCTGAAAGATGGTAGGCGGCACTGGACCATGGATAGGCTGCTCCATCCGCAACCATGCCGGCCCTGACCGGGTTCCTTTCTATGTATCTGAGTACAACATAATATACATCCGGATCAAGGGGGTGCAGTTTGTAGCGGTTCTCCCAGAGTATGCCACTCCTGTGGTATTTCCGGTTATAGTACTGGGTGTATCGTTGGGCCAGCAGTTTTATGAAATTGATCATTCCTTCCTGACTGCTTGGAAGAATCAAAAGGTGCGTGTGGTTTGTCATCAGGCAGTATCCAAGGATGGGTGCATGGTATTGCTCGGCTAATTTTCTGGCCCATTTGAGATAATATAGCCGATCTCCTTTTTCCTTAAAAATTTCCTGGTGGTTGTTTCCACGCTGTATTGCGTGATGGCATATATTGGGTACGATAAGACGAGCGTTTCTTGGCATGTTTAGGGACTTATCAGGCTTTGCGGCTTGGTGTCAAATAATATAGGTGTGACCCCTTTTTAAAAAGAGAGATATCGGTTGACCACTGGCTTGGGTTGCGTGTAAAAGGCATAGAAAGGGCATTGCGCACCTGTCAACAGCAGGCTTGATCCTTTATCTACCTAATAAGGAAGGAAAAAATTATGAAGTGGAATCGCAATGATCTATCGATTGTTATTTTATTCTCTGTTGTGATCGGTCTGGGGTTTCTCTCTGGATGTTCAGATGACAAGGGTTACGCTAACACGCCGAATGAGGTCAAGTTCCTCTTTTCAGGCGATAACGGTCCCGGTTTTTGGGGCGAGCTTAAAGAGGAATGGCGTGAATGCGGAAGTGGTATTCGCCAGTCACCCATCAATATCCAGGATGCTGCTATAGACCAGAATCTCACTGCATTGGATCTCGACTTGCATGAAACGCCACTTTATCTCACCAATAGAGGTTTCGACATTATGGAACGTTATGAGGAGGGTAGTACGCTGATTTTTAAAGGTGTTCGCTATACCCTTCTTCAATTTCATTTTCATACATTTTCAGAACACACTATCCTTGGTGACAGAGGTGTTATGGAAGTGCATGCCGTTTTTATAAACGAAAAGCTTGAGCAATATGCGGTCATTGGAATGTTGTATGATATTGGGGCAGAAAACGACTTCCTCAAAATTTTCGATGATCGTCTTCCAACGAAGTCTGGAGAGACAGTAATCGATGATACTGTGAAGCTCAATGCAACCGATATGTTTACAGATACTTCCTCTTATTACACATACGAGGGTTCCTTAACCACCCCTCCCTGCTCTTCAATCGTCACATGGATCGTTCTCAAAGAAAATGCTCAACTTTCAGAAACTCAGTACCAGGCTTTCCGGCGCATTCTGGGCAACAACTTCCGTCCCTTACAACCGCTTGATGGCCGAACGATATGGGAAACACCTTAAGAAAAAGGGGTCCACTGTTGACTGTTAATCCCTTGTGTGGTTCCCAGGAAATTGTAGACCTTTTTATCAATGGTGTGAAGGCTTGGAATAATTGTGACAAAGATGCCCTGCTGGTAATGGCAGTTGGTTTTGAAGTACATTAGGAAGTAGGCGCGTTCCTCACGGGGGTACTTTGAGGTACTCTCAGGTACGATGAGGTTTTTTGGGATTCTGATTTAACATTTTGGAATGAAAAGAATTTGTAATGATTTCTTGCTCTTGCTCAATTTCTGATTTCGGCCTTTCACGCCTGCGACAGATTTTCAAAAATGTGCAACCCTATCCCACACACGTTCTTGGTACCTTTTTCAGACGATAATATGCGTAACTGATTGATATCATTCACCCTGGTCACACGATGCACAAGAGGAGATGAAAAGCAAGCATACGGAAATACGCAATAGATATTAATGGGTTACAGCATTCAAGCCACAAGCAGAATCTTTTGACACCCAACTGTATTATCAAAGGAGTGATGAAGCGTATGAAGAGTATTTTTAAATTGCTGATTTTTTTGTTAATACTGTCTTTTATGGGTTGCGATGGCAGTGACGGTGACGACATCACCAATAACGATCCTGAACTTATATCAGCGGAAATTACGGCAACAATTGCATCCATCGAAGAATATGAAGATATCATATTGGATCAAGGGATTCAAGATTATACGATCTCCGGTACGCTGGGCGGCTACGATGTCTTGGCTGATGTCCCTGCGGAACTCCAAGGTGAAATCCGTTCTCTTTGGGATGTCTGGGAGATCGTCCAGATTCTTTGGCGCACCGCCGGACTTGCCGATCGTGTGAAGGCGTTCGTATGGGTCGATTTTTACAAAGTCAAATACAAACAGGACAATAGCAACAATTCGCCGATTTTAAGCGGTTTGATGATCAAACCACGTTTCGCCGATCCACTATATACGCCGCCCATATTGCTTTTTACGCATCCCACCGAAACAGAGCGAAAATATTCCCCCTCGGTGACCGATCCCTTCTTTGACGGAACCATGACCAAGCCCTTCGGACTTCTATTTGCCACACTCGGCTATGCCGTGGTCATTCCCGACTATGCGGGAATGGGCGACAACTACCAGATTCATCCCTATTGTCTGGAGTCATTGGGGAAATCCGCTGCAACCATGGTGGATGCGGTGCGAAAGATTAAAGGGGTGAGTTATGACAACAGCCAAACTTATGTGATGGGATTCTCGGAAGGCGGATACGCGGCACTCGCAACGGCGGCATATATGCGTTCACATCCACTGAATAAATACAATCTCAAGCGTGTTTCCGCGCTCTCCGGACCTTACGACCTGAGCGGCACCATGCGCAAGTTGATGTTGGAGGCCGGCTCAGACTACCCGGCCCCTTACTTTCTGCCGTACACGATTATTGCGTATGGCGCTGCCTATCCTGAGATTGACTATCTGGAATTCAGCCAAGCTGTGGTTTCTAAACCCGAAATTGATCAGGTGCCCTTTTACAAAACACTGCGTAAGATGCTTTATGGTGAATATAGCGGCACTCAGATTTCCAATTTTATCCGCACCGTGGAGCCGGACAACCCGGATAAAGACCCAAACAAAGACAAATACTACGGGCCGCTTTCCATTGCCACCACCAGGTTTCAAACAAAACTTAAGGAATCGGGCAGTGCCCTGAATAACGCTCTGAGCGCCAATACGCTTGTTCGCGAGAACTGGTATCCAAGTCCCGATATAAACTTTTTCTTTGCGCACTACAAAGATGATGACTGTGTAAAAGTTGGGAATACCGAAGCCATGCAGAAGGTGTGGTCAAAGTATGAGAATGCTACTTTTTCGATCTTTGACAGCACTCAACCCCTTTCCAAGGGTCATGTCGGTTCGACCCATGCCGCATCGATCTTGCAAGCTTACGTCCGGGGAATGCGCTTTATCCTCGGCATGCCGTATAATTTTGAAGAAGGTGAGTGACCTTGTTTCGATGAAAAGCGATGTCAGCCGGTTGAAACCGGCTGAAGAAACATTCAACCATTTCAGGATCAATAAAAACCAGCGGCCGGAATGCGCTTGGCGCATTTGGATTCGGCCTTAATTGCTTTTCCCGGACAATCCCGACCACAGTCAAAAATATCCGGCCATCGGTATTCATCGCCCTGACCTGCGAAAGCGCAAAACACGGAGAATCCATGATAGGGAATGATCACTTCAGAGCATTGGAAAATATGTATGCTGCCGCTCCCATAAACCAAATATATGAGCCAACCATGACAGTTTCAGAGGGAGCCGCTGAAATTGAGATTGAATTGTCTGACCAATACCACCACTCCGGTGGTGCCGTGCATGGCGCTGTATATTTCAAAATGTTGGATGATGCCGCCTTTTTTGCTTCAAATTCTTATGAGACTGAAATGTTTGTGGTCACGACGTCCTTTACAACTTATCTTACACGGCCGGTTTCCGAAGGGCGTCTGAAGGCGGTTGGGAAAGTTGTTAATAGAAACAAAACCCAATTTATTGCTGAATCAGTAGTCTATGATTCAAAGGGTAACCAAGTAGGCAGGGGAAATGGCGTGTTTGTCCGTAGCAAAACACCTCTTCGCCAGGCAAGAGGTTACGGCGCAAAACAAAGCTAGCTTAGCCGACACAAAAAACCGCACTCCTGATTAGAGGCGGTGGGAACACCGATTGCTTGGCTATTGGTCCTGAATCTATCCATCCTCCTATGATTGCTTAAATCAGCAACCCACTATCGTTCGGCTCTTTAATGCGACAGATCCCCGATTTTGCTTTACCCAGAACATTGGATGGGCGACACTGCTGAAACCACCCCATAGGATTAGGCAGTCCGTTTCATGAAAGGAGCATGATATGAACAAACTTTGTGCATTTAAATGGCTATTATTGGCAATGTCGCTGCTTGGCAGCGGGACCTTCTATATCGCGTTTGCGGATCACGATGAACACAGAAACAAGTATGAGCATGAGAAAAAAGAAAATAAGGCCGCTGAACATAATGACCACCGAGATCTGGCACCAGTGACCGATTCAACATACACAGAAAACTGCGGCGCTTGTCACTTCGCTTATCAACCTGGCCTTCTGCCATCAGGATCCTGGGGCAAAATTCTGGACGGCCTTTCAGACCATTTTGGCGAAGCTCTTGAGTTTGACCCGTACTCCATCAAGACAATCGCGGAATATCTAAAAACCCACGCAGCGGATAATTCCCCATCAAAACTGTCCAGAAAATTAATGAAAAGTATCGGCAGCCGAACACCCTTACGAATCACAGAGATTCCTTATATCCGACGAGAGCACCATGAAATGGATGCTAGAGTATTCGCTCGAGAATCCATCGGTTCATTCTCCAACTGCACCGCCTGTCACAAAACGGCTGAAAAGGGGATATATGACGACGATGCCGTTGCGATTCCTGAATAGGCAGCTCACAAACGGTGTATCTGAACAAACTGTTTAATCTTTCTCCGGAGTGGCTGCAATGATGACGAAGGATTACAGGCTCGGTGACTACAAGATTATGGAATCCGGCACTGGAGAATTGAGGTGGGAAGCCCATTCCGGACTGGGCGAGATTACGGAAGGAAGATGCTTCACCAAAGGTTCGATTCTTTTCATTGGGCCACCGGAAGGGCGACGAGACGGCTTTTTGAAATCTGAATTTATTGCTCATATCAAAGTATTCCACAACTGGCTGGAAACAAAATATTATTGTAAAGGGTTCGAAATATATCATTGCAAAACCGGGAAGAAAGCAACGAAGTTGGAAATGTTGCTATGGGAACCGAGGCGAGGCATAGAGGGAAAAGGCAAACGGCTTCCGGCAGAATCTGATATGCCGTTGAATGCGACATTCATCAAAAAGCATTTAAATCTTGGCCGTTATAGACTTCAACGATATGAAATAACCGTAAAATCAAATAACCAAATTGTTTGGAAAACACATGCTGGCCCGAATACCTTCAGTGGTGGAACATGTACCATTTTAGAAGATATTCTATTTTTGAAGTTGGGACAGAGTGAAAAAGCCCAATTGAACAAACGTCAATTCCTTGCGAATCTGGAGAAATTGCCTGAATGGCATCAAACGGCATATTACTGCCCCAAACTCTCGCTCCACGAATGTAAAATCAAAAATGAAATGCAACATCAAAGGAAAAGATGGTCTGGCAAAATAAAAGGAACAAAAAACCATGCCGGCAAAAAGGGGTATAAAAGCAGAACTTTATTCGAGTTGAAAGCACCAGATCTTTCTAAAAAAGGGGTGGCATTTTTGAGCCGCTTGGCAAAAAAATGGTTATCCTGTGCGGCCGGTTGGATAGTCTCGACCGTACCAATTGTTTTCGCCTATTTGATCCGCCTCTGGAAAAAATTTAAGGGGAGATGGCATAATAAAGCGAAGCGCTCTTCCATCCATCGCAGGGATGATTAAATCCGCGCCCAATCCAATACCACTGTTCATTGCTTCAAGGACTATTCGCAAGACTCGAAATATGAAAAGACCCTCAAAAAAGGAGATCTATAATCGTCACAACGGCAAAAGGTTTCAGAAACATATCCCTTATTATAATCCCTCTGATGGTTATTGCTTTCTACGTTTGGCCAAGCGCGGTGATGGCAAACGATCACAAGGGGAACAAAAACCATTTAAAACAATACGAAAGCGGGAAAGCCAATTTTGAATTAAACGATAATGAAAGACCACGGCTGAAAAATAAGGATGGGGGAAATGAGCTTACAGGCTTAACAACCGCATGGCTCCTTGCGGCGGCCAACCTAACCGTTCTTCTCAGCCTCCTCCTCAAAGGCGCAAACCGGTATCTTCCATTAAAGCCGGAAACAAAAATCGCTGTCCGGCGATTTAACCAGTTCCAGAAAAAGCACCTGATGCGATTTCATTATCTTTTAAACCCATTGGCCTTGTGCATAGGGTTCCTGCATTTTCTCTTGTCTTGCTGTCGGAAAACCGCCCTACCTGAATGGGGTCTAGTATTTGTGACAATGATGGTTTTCCTCGGATTGATGGTGAAATTCAAAGGAACTCCCCAGTGGTTGAGGAAATTCATTTATGTTTTGCATACATCCTGGGTAGCCTTTTCAGTATTGATTCTGATGCTGGTCGTCGGGCATCTGATGGTTGAATGAGGGGATGCGGCAGTGAAAAGCCTCATTATCATTCTGGCAATAGGGTTCCTGTTGTTTGAGGTTGTGGAACATGTGGTATTTCCTCTGGTCTGGTTCATCAAAGACCGAAAGAGAAGATCCGTCTGCGGAGAAACGGGTATGTTGGAAAAGGTAGGTGAGGTCCGATACTGGCAGGAATCTGCAGGTCAGGTTTTCGTCAATGGAGAACTGTGGCGGGCTGTCAGTGAGTTCCCGCTGTCGGCAGGGGATAGCGTGGTTGTCCAAAAGGTGGATAGGCTCACGGTGACTGTGATACCTCTCAAGCGCGTCACCTGAGACGGTCATTCAATAAAAAAACGGCTTGTCAACAGCTTCGACGTCGAGATGATTTCTGTAGGGTCTCCTGCCTCCGCAGAGGGCGGAGATGAACAAAATAGATGGGGAATATGTTCGGAACCATTCTTATATCTGAAGTTCCTGGGGCAATTTCGTCCATAATACACCATAACACTTTGAAAATAAAGGATATATACGACTGTCCTGGCCATTTTCGGTGCGAAAACGTAGGCATGTAATATAGCACATATATACATATTATACTTGACATAATTGTGTTTATGTGCTAGGCATGGTCGACATGTACATCGCTACGATACCAAATCGCAACTCACCACCGGCCATTTTGCTCCGCGAAAGCTATCGCGAAGATGGAAAGGTCAAGAACCGCACATTGGCAAATCTATCCAAATTGCCGCCACAATCTATCGAAGTGCTGCGTCGTTCCCTCAAGGGTGAAAACCTTGTTGCGACAGATTCCTTTGAAATTATAGAGGATGGATCTCCCGCTCATGGTCACGTCGATGCGGTAATGACAGCCATGAGGCGATTGGATTTCTCAAGGCTCATTTGCTCAAGGCGTTCATCTCAGCGGGATTTGGTTGTGGCCATGGTTGCTGCGCGCATCCTCGAACCAAAATCAAAGCTGGCAACGACACTTTGGTGGGCTGATACAACGTTACCGGAAATGCTGGATGTCAATGATGCAAGTGAAGACGACCTTTACGATGCTATGGACTGGCTCTTGGGACGTCAAAGCGGCATTGAAAACAAGCTGGCGGATCGCCACCTTGAAAACGATGCTCTGGCTTTGTACGACCTGACTTCGAGCTATTTTGAAGGCCAGACATGCCCCCTGGCCGCTTTGGGGCACAACCGGGATGGAAAGAAAGGCAAGCTTCAGGTCAACTATGGCCTGCTTACCAATCGAAAGGGCATCCCTGTATCTGTGTCGATATTTGAAGGCAATACCGGGGACCCGAAAACCCTCATGCCACAGGTGGAGAAAGTGCGAGATGAATTCGGCATAAAACAGTTTGTGATGGTGGGGGATCGCGGGATGCTGACCCAAAAACAAGTCGATGCATTACAGGATATTGATGGCATTGATTGGATTGGTGCACTTCGTCCCGAGGCGATCAAGAAGCTGGCCACCAGTGGCGCCATCCAAATGGGCCTTTTTGATGAACGGAATCTTTTTGAACTCAAGCACCCGGACTTCCCGGGAGAACGCCTTATTGCTTGCCGGAATGTGGAGTTGGCTCATAGGCGGGCTGCCAAGCGAGAGAGTTTGCTTGAAGCCACTGCCAAGGAACTGAATAAGGTCCGGGGCATGGTTCAGCGGGGGCGATTGAACGGAAAAAATGAGATTGAAGTACGGGTACGCGGAATATTAGAAAAGTACCGAATCGGCAAACACTTCGAACTTGATATTCGCGAAGACGGGTTTAATTATAAAGTCAATGAAGAGGCACTCATTGCTGAAATAACGGCAAAGGGCAGTCCGGCACAAATCGAAAAGAGGCTTGAAAAGAGCCGGCATCACATTCAGTCTATCGAAAAACAATTGGCAAATTTTGCCCAAAAGGTCGATAGGGGCCGGTTGCACGGACAGGACGAGATCGGATTACGGGTCGGCAAGGTTATCAATAAGTACAAAGTTGGGAAGCATTTCGAACTCGATATTCGCGACAACGATTTCAGCTTCGAAATCAATAAAGAGAAGGTTAAAAAAGAGGCCGCACTCGATGGAATCTATATCGTACGATCCAGCTTGCCTGAAGATAGAATGGATGCGGACGAGACGGTGCGCAGTTATAAGTTGCTCAGCCAGGCTGAAAGAGCGTTTCGCTCCTTCAAAACCGTAGACCTCATGGTACGTCCCATTCGCCACCGTCTCGAAGACCGTGTTCGGGCTCATATATTTTTGTGCATGCTCGCCTACTATGTGCAGTGGCATATGATGGAAGCATGGAGGCCCCTGCTTTATGCCGACGAGGATCAAAAAGGTAAAGCCCTCCGTGATCCGGTTGCCCCTGCAAAACGCTCAGATTCGGCAATGAAAAAAGCAAGGACCAAGCAACTCGATGACGGTTCGGAAGTCTACTCCTTCCGTGGCCTTCTCGATCATCTAAGGGCAATCGTTCGCGCCACTTGCCGTTGTTCAGACGAAAGAGATGCTTCTGCGACTTTCATGATGACTACCAGGCGTAACCCCAAGCAACAGAGAGCATTTGATTTGCTCCAGACAATAGGGTTGTAGACAGTAGCGTTACACAAAATCTAATTTTAACGGCATGAATTTGTTGGATATTTATGCTTTTTTAAAAAAGGAACTTCAGTTATATCAGTCTGCACGGTCATGCATGTCTATGTCTTCTGGCGTGTCGCGTCCGTACCGTTTGTGGACCGGCATGTGCCGCGAAAGGTTCTCATCGGGACCGGGGTGATACTGTGGGCGGTTTTTTTCTTTGGCCGCGTCATGGGGCACGGCGGAACGGGGGGATCTGTCAGGCACACTCGAATTCCTTGGTATGAACTGGATGGGTGTTCTATTTTTGACGTTCATTCCCCTCTTTTCCGTAGACCTCGTTACCCTCTTCGGTTTTCTCATGCCCCGGTTATCGCCCTCATTGCGAGGATGGGCCTTGTTAGCCGGTGGTGTGTTTTCCGCCATCGCGCTCTTCCAGGGCCTACGGCCGCCGGTGGTCGAAAAATATGAAGTGGTCCTTCCCGGCCTTCCCGATACCATGGACGGAACAGTGCTCGCAGCCCTGTCCGACATGCACCTTGGTTCACAATTGGGCGAGCGTTGGCTGGCGGCTCGCATCGTCCAGGTAAATGAGCAGCAGCCCGATCTTGTAGTTTTACTCGGAGACATTTTCGAAGGGCATGGTTCACCCGATAAATCGCTGATGGACACCTTTAAGCATCTCTCCGCCCCTCTGGGTATCTGGGCGGTCCCCGGCAACCACGAATTTCATGGGGTAGGTGGTATGGGGTTGTTTGAGGCGGTAAGCTTTACGCTGCTCCGTAACGGCTGGGCGGAAGTGCGGCCCGGTCTCATTCTGGCGGGCGTGGATGATCTCACCGCCAGACGCCGAAACGGCCAAGGCGGCGACCCAATGGCGCAAGCGCTCGCGGGCCGTCCACCCGGCGCTGCCATCCTCCTTTCACACACCCCCTGGCAGGCCGAGAGGGCGGCGAAAGCCGGTGCGGGCCTCATGCTATCCGGCCACACCCACGGAGGGCAGATATGGCCATTCGACTATCTGGTCCGCAGCCGGTATCCACTATTGGAGGGACGTTACCAACTGGATGGGATGACAGTTATCGTATGCCGAGGCACGGGCACATGGGGACCGCGAATGCGATTCTGGCGGCCCGGCGAGATTCTCCGTGTGACACTGCGAACGAAAGGGAAGAAGTAGATTCACGCAACATAACTACTATCTCTTACAGCTTCAAACAGGCTCTAGGAAATCCCCTCCTTTTTATTGGTTTTACCAAGATTCTCCTTGATGCAGTCCACCATATACGTCTTTCGCCCACCAATGGATTCGGTTTTCACGCCATGAACATGGAGCCCGAATTCCGGAAAGTTATTGTCCAGATCCTGAAGCATCTTGAGAAAACCGATCAAGCCGGCATTCTTCGACGTAAGGCGTTCGCCGGGCATGATGAGTGGAATCCCTGGCGGATACGGTGTTACCATGGCAGCGGAGATGCGTCCCTCCAACTCATCAACCGGAACGTACTCGGTTTTCCCTCTTACCAGCTTGGCGTCCGCTTCGCTCGGCTCCATTGCGATTTCGGGCAAAATATCAAAGGCTCCGTTCATGAGGGTTACCAGGTCGTTGCTCTTGAAAAATGCATGCATCTTCCGGCACAGCTCCGGAAGTGTCATGCCCTGATAGACGGCAGGGTACTTGCGCACCAGTTCAGGCAGCACTTTTGTCAGGGGCGCCTTGGAATCATAGGCGTTCTTGAAGTCCATGAGTTTCGCGATCATGGTTCCGGATTTACTTTTCGTCACCCCTGGAGAGAAGAGAATGAGATCAAGATAAAAGCCGACCTTCTCGGAGTAGATGTGGTTTGCTCGCAGAAAGGCCTCCACAACAAGCATGGGGATGCCGTTTTCATCCATGGTCCCATCCAGGTTCAGGCCCGGGCTCTGCAACGTAACCTTGAGAGGATCCAGCATGGCGTATCCGGCCGGCAGGTTAGTGAATCCGTGCCATGACTCTCCGGGATTGAGTTCCCAGCAAGCGGCACACCCCGTGAGAATGGCATTATCCACTTCCAGGAAGTCCTTGTCCTTGACCTTCCCGTATCTGCAATCGGCGGTGACTCTGTCCGGCTGCCACGGCTTGAAGAACCAGCTACCTTCTTGCAGTTCCGAATTGTGGATTTGAGCCACTTTCTTCCTGAAATTGACACTGTCTTCGAGAATGGTCTGTATGAGGTAGTAGCCGGCCGGTTGCTCCATCATTTTGGCGCACGTGTCGATGGAAGCGATCAACGGCGTGAATGGAGATGTGGAGCTGTGCATCAGAAACGCTTCATTAAACCGATCCCAATCGATTTTCTTCTTAGATCCGTTTTTGATGTGGAGGACGCCTCCCTGGGAGAATGCCGCCATCAATTTGTGAACGGACTGGACCGCAAAAACGGGGGGCATTTCGGTGGTTATGCCGGGAACATCCTCCATGGCGTAGCGGCTTCGGTAAATGGGGTGGGTGCATCCGTATGCGAACCACGCTTCGTCGAAGTGCATATTCCCCTGAGGGCCACCCAAACTCCCCCACCTGTGGCCACCTCAAAATCCCCCACCCAGCGAGTCTGATTTTCCAGTAGAGATTGCTGAAAAAGGCGACAGAACGTAACTACTCTCATTTGTATAATTTATGAATGGGAGAAGAAAGGATGAACGTTTTGAAGCCGAATTTGAAAGCAACCGTCATAACGTTACTGGAAAAGGGAATCAGTCAACGAGAGATCAAGCGAAAAACCGGGATTGATCGTAAGACCATTCGAAGATATGAGCATCTATGCCGTTTGGGTGAAACTGAAGTCAATGATCATTCAAAATCCCCCACCTTAGAAGGGGTGGCCACCGGCTCTTTTGCTCAAAATCCCCCACGCCGGCCACCGGCTATTGGGGACCCTCTTCCGACTTGTTCTGCCTGTGAGCCGTATCGAAAGTGGATCGAAGAACAACTGAGCCTTGGGCGAAACGCTATGTCCATCTATCAGGATCTGGTGGAATTGTTCGGTTTTACGCATCAGTACAACAGCGTAAAGCGTTTCGTGCGAAGGCTTAGAAAAAAAGACCCTCACCAGTATGACCGCCTGGAATTTCCTCCCGGAGAGGAGGCTCAGGTTGACTATGGTGCAGGAGCGCCAACGCTTCATAACAGCGGTAAATATCGAAAACCTCGGCTTTTTGTCATGGTGTTGAAATACTCCGGGCGGGCCTTCCGGAAAGTGGTATGGAAATCGAGCAGCGAAACGTGGTGCAAACTGCATGAGGAAGCATTCTGGTATTTTGGAGGATGTCCCCAATATGTAACCCTCGACAATCTAAAAGAGGGCGTCATCAAAGCGGATATTTATGACCCCGAGCTCAACGTGCTGTATGCGGCGATGTTGTCACATTATGACGTTGCGGCGGATCCGGCACGAGTGAAAGATCCCAATCGAAAGGGGACAGTGGAAAATGGGGTCAAGTACACTCAGAATACCGCTTTGAAAGGCCGGAAATTCCAGTGTATTGAAGCTCAGAATGACTGGCTTATGCATTGGGAGAATCGCTGGGCGGCACCTCGGATTCATGGCCGAGCCAAAAGACAGGTTGAGAAAATGTTCCAGGAAGAAAAGTCCTTTCTTTTGCCATTGCCCCTTATGCCGTTTGCATATTTTCGCCAGGAAACCCGAACAGTTTACGATGACGGTACCATACAGTTGGACAGTTGCTACTACGCCGCCAATCCGGCTCCTTTGAACAGCAAAGTGGTGGTAAGGGTCTACGACAAAGAGATCGAAATCCTGGATCCGAAAAGGATGGAGATCATTCGTCGCCATCTCAAGGGCCGGCGGCCAGGGTCCCTGATGATGGAACCCGGGGAGAGGATATTCAATCCCTCCCGCCAAACGGACCAATTGCTGGCCCGGGCCGAGGCCATCGGCCCCAATACCTTCTCTTTATGTGAAACGTGGTTTAACGAGGAAGGCCGAAGCGGTCAGCGCCGAATGTATGGCCTGATCAATCTGGTCCGGCAGTACCCGGCCCGGTACGTGGAGAAAGCGGCCAAAATAGCAAAAGCAAACGATTTGAAAAGCTCCAAAGCATTGCGGTCCATGGTGAAACGTATGGCAGACGATGAAAGAAAGACAG
This sequence comes from Desulfatiglandales bacterium, assembly GCA_963663335.2. Taxonomy (GTDB): domain Bacteria; phylum Desulfobacterota; class DSM-4660; order Desulfatiglandales; family Desulfatiglandaceae; genus NaphS2. The sequence continues at coordinate 839,155 of CAXXLN010000004.1, forward strand.
AACGTCTCACCCAGGAGCACCCGTTGATTCGGCCGGGAGAAGACTATGCGGTTTTCTGGGATCAACATGCTGCCGGGGGATCATCCCCTCAAGAACCCATTGCTTCCGAGTCAAAAACTCGGGTGCAACTGCCGCAGATCTGGGAACAGGCCAGCTGGCATGAGGTCATAAAGGTTTTTGGACTGGAAGTGGACCCTAAAAGAAGCCGCCGGGACAATGAGATCTGGATCAAATCGCCTTTTACACACGAAGAGAAGGCATCGATGCACGTCAGTTTGTCGGAGAACATCTTCAAGGATTTCAGCAGCGGCAAAGGAGGCGGCATCATGCAGTTCTGCCGGGAGATGCTGTATCAAAAAGGCCGGGAAATGACCATGTTCGAGGTGGCCCGGTGGATGGTTTCCGAAGGGATTTCCAGCGCAAATCATTCAGCTATGGTTGGTCAGAGCAAGCAAATAACAAAAACGGGAACGAACCCAGCCATCAAGATCGATTTACGTCGGTATTTGAGAACCGATCATCCGGAGTTAGGCCGCCGGGGTATATCAAACGCCACCTGCCGGTATTTGGGATGTGGGTTTCTACCCCAGCGATCAGCAAAAAAGGGTTCCCCGCTAAACTCCCGGCTGGTGTTTCAGGTCCGTGGCATCAAAGAAAACGGGCACGGTCCTCAGCCGATCATTGTGAGCCACACCGGACGGGCACTGAGTCTGGAACAGGAAAATCGCATTGGGAAATACTGGAGTTATCCATTTAAAAAGGGCTTCGAGATCTATAACCAGGATCACATCCTGCTGGATGAAGAGGCTTGTCGTCAAACAAATATGTTTGGTTTGATCCTGACGGAGGGGTTTTTCGATGTGGCCAAGCTCGTGGAAGCCGGTTGCCGAAATGCCGTCGCACTCATGGGAAGCACCATCTCCGTGGAACAGATTGAGCGCCTGCTATGGATCCATACACGGGTTCAGTTTCCTCGCATCGTGTTGTTTCTGGACCGGGATTCAGCCGGAAAAAACGCCACTTTGCAAGTAAGGGAACAGCTTTCCAGACACGGCCTGTCTGTCAGTGTTTTTGACTGGGATCAGAGGGTTTCCTTCAACGGTCGGGAACCCCAGCACATTACAGAATCCATAAAGGACCCGGCGGATATGCCTGTGGAACAGCTGCGAGTGCTGCGCAGTCAGGGGATGCTTTAAACAAAATGATGAAAAAGGAGAAACCATGAACATGTCACCTGCTGAAATGGAAAAATACCTCAAAGCCCTTCGCCTTCATGGCATGATCGCCACTCTGGATACCCGGATTGTCCAGGCCAATCAGGGCGGTTCTTTCACGGAAGTCTTTGCCTGCCTCATTCAGGACGAATTGGATTACCGAAAAAGTCGTCTCACCCAAACGCGTCTCAAGGCATCCGGTCTCACGGAACAACCCACCCTTACGGAGTTCGATTGGGGGTTCAACCCGAAGCTCCCCAAAATGGAAATCTATGAACTGGTGAGCGGGAAATTCATTCGAGACGGCCATGATGCTCTATTAATCGGATCGCCGGGAACAGGAAAAAGCCACATCGCCAAAACGGTCGCTAACGCTGCCATTCTCGCGGGATACAAAGTGGTTTACCGGGAAGCGCACACCTTTTTTGAGGACTTTTTCGAAGCCACGCAGCTCAAAAGGCGGAAAAAGATCAGCAAGCTCTTCTCTGAAACGGATCTTCTGGTTATCGATGATTTGTTTTTGCGAAAAAAACTGCCGGAACAAGCTGCTGACGATCTACTGGAGATCATTCTAAATCGCTACTCCGCAAGAAAAAGTACGCTCCTTACCTCAAATCGACTGGTCGAAGACTGGGGAAAGCTTCTCTTAGACAATACAGCCTCTTCGGTGATGCTCGATCGCCTGCTCCACCACGGGCATCTCCTGAAGTTTGAGGGGAAAAGCTACCGCCTCAAAGAGGCGGCATTGAGGCTGTCCCAAATCAAACAAAAAAAACAGGATGAAAAAGGAAAGAATATAGACCTTTTTAAAGAAGATTAGTAAACTGAAATTGTCCTGTCGCCGGGGGATTTTGACCCGGCCACAAGTGGGGGATTTTCAAGTGGCCATCCAGGATATTCCGAACATGACCGGCAAGGAGTTTCTTGACGGAATTAGTATCGCAGAGAAGTCCGTCATAGGTTGGATTGGTGACAATTGAGAGCATCGGCTTTTCATCAGGGGATACCCCTTTGTAACCGGCCTCCTTGATCTTTACCCGAACGGAAGCCGCCGTGAACTCGGAAGGATGGATCGGTCCTATAATGCCCAGGTTATTACGTGTCGGCTTCAGGTACACGGGCCTGCCCTGCGTCAGAATGCACGCCTGCATGGCCGACTTGTGACAGTTCCGGTCTTGAAGGACCACGTCCCCTTCGGTCACGACGCCGCTGAAGACAATCCGGTTCGAGTTGGATGAACCGTTCAGCACGAAAAAAGTGTAGTCGGCGCCGAAGATTTCAGCGGCATCCTTTTCCGCCTGGCCCACGGCGCCGGTATGGAGAAGCGCGTCTCCCACGCTTGGGATTGTCGTGCTCACATCGCCCCTGAAGATGTTTTCACCAAAAAAATCGAAGAAGGCGGTTCCCGCCGGACTTCTCAGCATACCGGATCCGCCGCTGTGCCCCGGAACCGCCCAGTTGTAGTCCCCGCTGCTTACAAATTTCACCAGGGCCTTGAACATGGGCGGAAGGATGTTCTCCTGATAATCAAGGGTGGCTCTTCGGATGACACCGGAAAGAAACGCAGGGGAGTCATCCATGGACCACAGGTATCCGGTGATGTTCCTGTAGACCTCATGGGGAATTTGCAGGACTTCTTCTTGATCCGTCATAATGAAAAGAGGGATGGTGGGGTTCCTGTCACGTATGTACTGAAAAAAAGACGCGGCTTCCTTCCCCTTACCCTCAAACACGCCCCAATCAACGACGATACAACCGATGTCTTTCCTGGCAGTGAAGTACTGGATGGCAGAAGTTTTATCGGTAACATCGAAATAGGAAAGGTCGAACTCGCTAAGCCCTTGCCTGATGCGGAGGACATTCGACTGTTCCGACTCATTCATAAGGTTAATGTTGTAAAAGAACATGATGGGAAACCAATTGGGCAGGATTGTGGAAACCTCGGCGATGGGCCTGGGAGGGATTCTTTTCCCCAATTCACCAACGACATCTTCAGCAAGTACCCAACCGGCAAGATATAGAAGGAAAAACAGTGGCAGTATTGCTACTGCAAACTTGATAAAGCGACTCTTCAACAGCGTACGACTTTTTTCACTGGTAGATGGTCCGTCTTCTGTTCGTATCATCTGAAACTCCCCTGGTGAGCATATCGTGTCATGTCAATAATTCCGAACAAAACTTATGAGACACGGCATTAGTCCGTGCAGGAACATGTCTCCCCGCCGGGTGTGGTTTCGCTGAGTTGGCCAATACACCGAGGATATTCATCGGGACAGTCCGCGTCCGAGGTGCAACAGCGCCGGCAATTGGTGTTGGCATCGCCCCAGTCGGTTCCGCAACGCGATGTGGGATCCGGGTAGGAAACACATTGGGCGAAATCTTTTTGTTCCAAACAGTCGTTCGGGAAGTCTTCGGGTATGGTTACCCCCATGGCTTTGGCGATTGCCTTTAAAAACGCCACGCGGTTCTCGGCCGCTTCCCTGTTTTTGGCGCCGGGTCCGCATTCGAGCCCGCCGTTGATGATGTTGATGATGACACCGAAGTTGGCCGTTTTCCGCCCACATGCCTTATCGGCGTTCGTGGGCTGCCACTTCCCCACCACCACATCGTGGGCCGACGGCTTGAACGGTTTCTCCGGATCTTTGCCCTTGCCCGGATCCGCATGGCCCCAGAACCAGATGGATCCGGCGATCCCGGTCTTGGGTTCCTGGGTCAGCAGGTCGGGGTTTTTCAGATACGTGTCCCCTTTTCCCATGGCCTCCCCGAATGCCGCATAGTTGACGTTCCAGGAAAGCTGATGGGGCCCCCTGCCGCAGTATCCTATGCCTTTATCCGTGCAGCCGCCATATCCGCAATTTTTCCAATAATCCCCGTGTCCTTCCTGTATGAAGCACCCGGGGCCGCCGAATTCGTCTGCTTCGTCATGGGTTCCGGTCTCCTGCGCAATGTTTGCCAGAAATGCGGCAATCTCAAGCTTCTTCGTGTTGTCATCCCCCTCGGCGGCAAACTCCTCCCATTTCGCCATCCCCTCAATGAGGTTCCCGTAGGTATAGTACCAGTTCCAGTTCGGCTCGTTCGGAAGCCCAAGTTCCGCACGGTTGTCTTCTCTGCAACTCTCCTGCAGTCTCGTTCCGGCGGTGATGAGATTATAGGTCTTTTCGGGCAGCAGGCGCTTCAGTTCCTTTATCCTCGCATCGATGTCATACAGGGGCGTGAGATCGAAATTACCAGGCTGATTCGAAGGGGTGGTGTAACCGGAATCATCATGGTCGGAACAGCCCACGCACCAAACCGCAAGAGACAACACCAGCATTACCCATTTTCCTTGTTTGAATTTTTTCCCCATTGTCCATATCCTCCCGTCTATCTACATGTTAAACACCGGACAGGTCATTTCCATCACAGGAATAGCGATGATAACAACTCGCTTTTTTGAAGATGAAATATCGTGAAACGGTTTTTGATGTCAACAGGAATCGAACCGCAAAATATGGGTGCGCCACGAGGGCGCAAATTACCAGCGGGCGAAAGTCCCGTCCGGAAAATTGTCGGTTCATCCCGGTAGCTACCCGGGCAGTGGGGTAGGGAGACCTCCTTGCTGAAGCCCTGGGGACAAATGTAAACTTTTAGGTTGCAGCAACCTGACAGGCCGTAACGCGAGTGAACCTTGAGCAGGGCGTCTGAAACAGAAGGTAGGTGGAATTCTTAGGCCAGGCGAGAAGGGAGCATGGCCGGAAGTGCGTATAAGGCTGAATGCGCTTCTGCGAGGCTGGTGCACTTACTTTTGTTATGGGACGACACAGATCGCTTACCGTGCAGTGGAACGAAATGTCTACAATCGAGTGAGGCCCTTTCTGGTCGCGCGGCACAAAGCGCGTTCGCAAGGCATCCATCGGTTTCCGTCAGAAAAGGTATTTGGCGAACTTGGCGTTCTCTTGTCAAGACCGATGAAGACAGCCGCCCAATGTGTGCCTTGGGGTGAAATCAGTCGGAAAGCCGTGTGCGTTATGTGAAGGCCGCACTTATGTTGTATAGAACCCGTTTTGGTTTATATTTCAACCTTTTATTTGCAGTGGACACCACATAAGTAAAGTTGTTTGAATGATTGGACATCCATAAATTCAGATATAGGAGGTCCAATCATGTTAGAAAATCTATTCACCTACCCAGCAGTTCGTGCCCGTCACAAAAAGGCACCGTTATTTGAGGAGCGCGATTGCTATCTTGCGTATCGTGCAAAAGATGGGTGCGCCCATCAAACTTTGTTGCGTATTGCCCGTGAGCTTCTCCAAATCGTTCAAGTACTCGATATTCCTTCCGTACGGGACGTAAAGCCCGAACATATCAAATCAACAGCGGACCGGTGGGCAAAGCAACAATGTCGTCGTGGACGTGCCCATACTTTGAAATGGTCTCGAAGATTGTTCATTCAGGTGGCAACCGACTGGCTCCATTTCCTGGGCCGACTGGATCAGCTTACAGTGGCTCCCCCTTCGTTTGAGGGTTTCCTCAAGGACTTCGCCGATTGGATGGACTCTGAACGGGGTCTGTCTTTGAGAACAATCCACAACTATTCTTGGCACGTCAAAAAATTCCTGCGTTGGTGTGAAAATCATAATCAATCTGTTTACACAGTCAAAATATCAGATGTTGACACATTTCTTGCGTCTTGCGGGAACGATGGATGGAATCGGGTCTCTGTCGCTTCAGCCGCCAAAGCGCTCAAAGCATTTTTCCGATGCGCAGAAAAATGCGGCTGGCCTCTTAATCCAATAGCTTCCGCAATTCAAGGGCCTCGACTGTTTTCCCAGGAAAACCTGCCGTGTGGTCCAGCATGGGAAGATGTGAGCCTTATGATTGACCATCTGAACACCGATAGTCTTCAAGATATCCGTGACCGTGCGATCATCTTGCTCTTCGCGGTCTATGGTTTACGATCGAGCGAGGTCTCAAGGCTTATACTTGAGGATATCGACTGGGAAAACAAGAAGATATCTGTATATCGCCCCAAGCAGCGCAGAACTCAGATCTATCCATTGACACCCATCGTCGGCAATGCAATCATCCGCTACTTAAAATACGTTCGACCAAAAAGCTTCTTTCATGAGGTATTTCTTACCCTTAAAGCACCCATTAAATATCTATCGGCAGGCGGTCTTTATAATATTGTCCACCGCTGCATGTCAAATATCGGACTTCATCCCATGCGTCGGGGACCGCACGCATTGCGCCATGCCTGCGCCATGCATTTGGTGACAGAGGGTTTATCCATCAAGGAAATCGGTGATCATCTGGGGCATCGCAGCACCTCTGCCACAAGAATCTACGCCAAAGTCAACCTCCCACAACTGCGGCTGGTAGCAGATGTCGATTTGGGAGGGCTATCATGAAAATTTCAGAATTCGTCACCGAATACATGATCGTCAAAAAAGCAATGGGTATGCGCTTTCGAGCGGAATCCGTTATTCTTAATGCTTTTTGTCGAGCAATGAACGACATTGATATTGTTCAAGTCAAACCCGAGTCTGTTTTGGATTATCTCCGCGGAACTGGCCCGGTTACTACGTTTTGGCATCGAAAATTCGAAGCACTCAATGGATTTTATCGATTTGCAATTAACCGAGGCTACGTTTCATGTTCTCCTTTGCCAACAATAATCCCCAAACGTCCTGCTCCCTTCCAACCCTATATTTACACCCAGGACGAGTTCCGCCGGTTAGTTGAAACTACTGATATCCTGGGAAGTAATAAGAGGCTTATAATACTACCAGCCACCTTCCGTACACTCTTGCTCATGCTTTATGGCACGGGACTTCGAATCGGCGAAGCATTATCACTCACAATGGCGGATGTAGAACTCCCTAAATGTTTGCTTACCATCCGAAATACGAAATTTTTCAAGACAAGGTGGGTACCAATAGGCCCTCAACTAACCGATGAACTTATCTCTTATGCAGAAAAACGACGAAAAATTCCACGCCCTGCACAAAACCGATCTGCTTTCTTCCCTACAAAATGGGGCGGTAAACTGGCGCTAAGCACAATAGAGCGAACATTTCGTTTGTTGTGTGAAAACGCTGATATCCGTCGGATAGACGGAGGAAGATTCCAACCCCGTCTTCACGATATTCGCCACACGTTTGCATTGAACCGTTTGATATCTTGGTACCGCGAGGGAGCGGACGTGCAACGCCTTCTTCCTTTTTTGTCTACATATCTTGGGCATGTAGATGTAGCCGCTACCAGGCGCTATCTTGCGATGACGCCGGAGCTCTTGCACGAAGCAAGTTTACGCTTTGAACAATATGCAATAGAAGGAGGTCAGCCATGAATAAAAACTCACTGTTGGGGCCATGGATCCGCCGTTTCCTTCTGGAGCATCTGGTTGGTGAACGTAACCTTGCGTATAACACTCAAACAAGTTATCGGGACACATTGGTCTTGCTTCTTCCATTCGCCGCTAAAATCGTTAGAAAGCCGATCGATCTGCTGTCAATCGAAGACATCTCTGCAAAAATTATCCGCCAATTCTTACTTCAATTAGAAGAGAAACGTGGATGTTCCGTCTCCACCCGAAATCAACGTTTGGCTGCTATTCATGCCTTGGCCCGCTTTATTGGCGAACACAGCCCAGAACATATCGCATGGCTTTCTCAAATACACTCTATACCCTTCAAAAAAACTTCAACTCCATCAATTGGGTATCTCGAAAAACCTGAAATGGACGTACTCCTCAATGCCCCCAACCACGACAATTCACAAGGCCTGCGGGACCATGTCTTACTGCTTTTCCTGTATAATTCGGGAGCCCGAGCAAGCGAAGCGGCAAACCTTACTATTGCCGATTTGGAACTCGACCCTCCCTCATCGGTTAAGCTTTCGGGAAAAGGAAACAAGGTTCGTCGTTGTCCCTTGTGGCCAGCAACGGCCGGTAAATTAGCTTCTCTCGTTGTCGGACGGAAATCCTATGAACCAGTTTTCTTAAACCGTAGAAAACAGCCAATCACACGATTCGGAATCCTTGCAATTGTCAAACGATCTGCCCAAACAGCAAGTGAAACATTGCCCAAATTATCCTCCAAGCGGGTTACCACCCACATCATCCGCCACACAACCGCAGTTCATTTATTACGTTCTGGGGTCGACATCAATACCATCCGTGCCTGGCTTGGACATGTATCCCTCGACACAACTCACGTTTATGCAGAAATAGATCTTGAAATGAAGGCAAAAGCCCTCGCTAAATGTGATGTTCCCTCATCAACTTCGGATAACATCGATAATTGGTCCAATAATCCTGAATTGATGGCATTTCTGAGATCATTGTGATCTGAAAAACACTTTGCTTATGTGATGGCCGTAAAACGAAAACTCATCTCAAATCAGTATTTTGAACAGTCAACACAACATAAGTGCGGCCTTCACATAACTCATCTTATGTGTTATTGCACATAAGATGAGGGAGATCCGCATGCACGGTTTGATGAGCGGGGATGGGAAACGGGGCTATTAGCAACTGCGTCCGTCCTCGACTCTACTATCCAGGTCTCCCGCACTCTAAGTGGATGTCTTGATAGTTCGCAGTTAAAAATACCGATGATATGTTCGGTTTTGCGGGATTCAAAGATCGTGCAAGTAGGTTGAGTTGGTGGGTTAGTTTGAAAATGACTACTTGAAAATAGAGTCAAGGCGGTATTTCTAGAAGATTTCTTTTTGCCCCAGGATAAGAAAAACGTTTCTTTTAAAATAAAGATCATTTTCTTTATACTGAAAGTAATTTTTGATTATATGGTCTTTTAGCCCTGCTTCTATTAACTGCTCGAGACGAACGGTATCTTTATTACTGCGAACCGCATGACTAAGTGCTAAGTCCCACATTATTTGAACCTGAAAGTCCCGAAGAATGTGATTCGCAGGATTCTGCCGGAAGCGTTTGGCGCACCCGGCAGAAAATGTTTTACGGGTTGATCTTATCTTCGAGGAATTCCACGGCCTCGATAAAAGAAGATTTTGTAGCGACCATGACCATGTCTATTGGATTGAAATTCTGTTTGCAATCGAAACATCTGGCGAGGTTGGTTTTTGGGTTAACGGCGGTATGGAATTTTTGGCACAAGGGGCAGCGAAATCGGAAAAGATTGTGAATGTTGCGGGCCTCGATGTTTAAAAAGGATGCTATGACTGTGTCAATGGGGACCTGGTTTCTGAGCATCCTGAGGAAATCAGATGGAAAGTAGCCTTTTGTCATGATGACACCTCCTATGGGAGTTGAAATTGCGCCATGGTATTGTTGACCAGGGCATCGTTGATTTTATGGATGCTTTGAGAGGTTGCATTGAGCAGGCACGCGGTGGCGATATTATTGATCTGGCGAGGAACCCCCGCGGCATAATCATGGATGAGGGCCCTGGCCTCCGGTTCGAAGATTTTTGCTGATCCCCCGGCCTTTATGATCCGGTTATCGATATATCCGGCGGTTTGATCCTTCGTGTATGGTTTGAGGAAGAGCCTGAAGGTAATGCGGTGGAGGAGATCGGCGTGGGAAGAGCGCTTGAGGATGTGGCGTAAATCTTCCTGGCCGCACAGGAGGATTTTGAGGGGTATCCGTTCTCCGATGGATGAGATCAGCACCCTGAGATCGGTGAGAGTCTTTGGATCGATCAAATGCGCTTCGTCAATGATAAGCAGCGTGTCCTTTTCATTCTGCTTGATGCGGTCCAGGATCTGAAGCAGCATGCGATCTTTGCCAATTCTTGGCTTCTCACCTAGACTGGCGACCATGAGCCTGAGAAAGGCATTGGCGTTTATAGGGGTTAAATGGAGATAAAGAGGTTGATACCGGTTTTGGGGCAGCTCGTGGATAAAAAGTCTCAAAAGAGACGACTTTCCGATGCCGGTCTGGCCTAAAATGAGTCCGATGCTGCCCTGTTGTTCGAAGAACTGAAGCCCGGCCAGGGCCTCATCGAAACGGGGATCTCTCATCAGCCACCGGATGGGTGGATGCTCAATAAAGGGGTGATCGTTCAGGGAAAAATGGTTAAGAAACATGGTTTGCCTCCTTTCGGATGAGTTGCTTGAGTTCCAAAATGATGTAGGCCAGTGCCGGCTTTTGTGCTTTTTCAAAGGCCTGTTCGACCATTTTGCGAGTGATGTCACGGCTCTGGTTGTAGACTTTCTTAAGGGTTTCGAGTTCCGCGCTTGAAAGGCCTGTTAACCCAGCTCTTCGGCCCATGAGCCGGGCCACGGTTTTGGCAAACTCGTAAAAGGGCCATGTCCTTTGCTGGAGGACTTTCCGGTAATCAATGCCTGCCTGCGCATTGAGGGCCTCTTTATGTTGTCTGACCCAAAGGTCGATGAAGCTGTGTTCGGGTTTTGTCCGCACGGGCGCCGGTGTGGTCGGCGCCGTGCTTCGGTTGTGGAGAACGCCGGTTCCGAGATATTCGTCTTTTAGAGAATAGAGTTTCACCCCATCCCATGAAGCAAAGGGGTCGAAACGCACTTGAACGCGATCCCCTCGAAGTTTGGGATCGACCTGGTAGAAGCGTTTGTTGAGTTGAACATCCGAGAAGGTTCTGTTGACGGTGCGAAATGCTGTTTGCATAAAGGACTCGATGACGCGGCCCATGTCCACCTGCCGGATAGCGGTAAGTCCCTGTTGATAACGCTTCTGCGGGGTTTGGCCGGTTTCGGCGCTTTTTGATTCATGGTAACTGACGGCCATCCATGCGGATAATCCCCGGTTGAGCTGGTCAAGAGAAAGGATGTCGCCGGCACGCACCTCGGCTTCAAACTGGTCCTGCACGGTCTGAAAAAACCTTTCCACGAGGCCACCCGGCGCCGGGTCAAGGGGGGGCCTGTGCAAAAGCCGGATGTTGAGACGGTGACAGGCGGCCTTGAGTCCGATGGAATGATAGACTTTGGCATTGTCCACATAGAGCTCAACCGGTGCACCGTGAATGGAAAGAGCCCGGATCCATGAGTCGATGAGAATATCCAGGTTTTGTCTGAAGTAGTAGCGGGCTTCGACCCCATACCGGCTGTGGCAGTCGATGAACGCTGAAAGATGGGTCGGAACGACATCTCCCTGTTCAAGGACATAGGGACCTTCTTCGAAATCACCGACCCAGAGATCGTGGGTATGATTCCGGGTCCACCGTTTGCGAATTTTTTCTCGGGTAACACCGAGCTTAATGCGGGTAGCGCCGGCCTGTTTCAGGTGCCGGTACAATGTGGAGCGCGGCACGGTGGTCCCGTACCTGTCCTTAAGGAAGAAGTTGATGGTTCGGGGGCTTCGGCGGGGCTGTTCCTTCTTCAGCTCAATTGCCTTTTTGATCACCTGGGCACTGGCATTACGCGGTTTTCCGAGGTCAGCGCGTTTTTTTCGATCCAGGTTGTCAAAACCCCCTTGCTTGTAACGGTTCAGTTTCCGACGCAGGGTAGAGATCGAGGGCGTACCGGTACGCCCGTCCGGATATTGCACCGGCTCCTTTGCCTTTTGTTTGAGAAACTGGTTGGTTGCTTCCGGCTCGATCTCGCCGTAAATGACGGGACTTAACAGATCGCACCAGAAGATGGCCCATTTTTCCTGTTCTTTGTCCAAAAAATCACCTCCTTTCGATCTGTGACGCCCTCGTGGGCGCCGATGGAGGTGACTTTACTTCAGACAAAGGCGCAGGCTATGGCCAACTTGGTGAAAATCGAGAGATGAAAGACGGTTTTGAAAAGGGCCTCGGTTGCAAGGAACCCAAAGCAGTTTAACAGACACGTTTTGCGGCCTTCGGATCTGTATTTTGGGCGGGGGACGACCCATTGAGCGAGGTCGCGGCAAATAGGGGTTTTTGGGTTTTCCTGGCAGATCAGGTCCAGTGCTTTCCGGGTGGTGTTCACCAAACGGCCCAGGCTTGTGATCCATCTGTGGACGGTGGATGAGGCCAGGATCTTTTCTCCGTCGGCATAACCGGGCACGCCCTTTTCATCCTTGTCCATGACGGCCTGCTCATAGGTGTCGTCGGAGCTCACATAACGCTCGGCAAAACCTGTTATGGTCTGACGGGTATAGCGCTTATAGGGCATTGCAAAATCGGGATAGGAGGGAAAGGTCTTTCCACAACCGGGGCAACGGAACCGGAGCAGATAGGCCTGGATCGGTTGGACAACCATGTCGACGATAATCAAGAAAAGCCGTTCTCGGTATGCATGGTTCTTGAAATAGAGACTCTCAACATCGCAGCGCGGGCAAGGGGGCAGGTTCTCAGGCGTAACTTCTCCCTTTTCGCATGTCCTCAGATATGCTTTAATATCTTTCATTGTCGCTGTCGGTGGCATGAACGTATCCCTCCTGTCGTTTGGTTTTGGTGAAACCTTTCTATAAACCAGGAGGGATACTTTTTCAAAGGGCGGGATAGTCTTCTATTAACGCTTGGGCGGGGTAGCTTGACAGCGGGATATCAGAATCGTGACTACAGTCTTCCCGCAGGATGACGGGATGTCCGGATAGAACGCAGTACAATGACGGGATAGCGGGCTGGCGGGTTACCTTATTTTAAGACTTTCGGGGTCAAATATCCTGGGACTTAGGAACTAAGATAGTCGGTCAGATTCAAGTCAATCTCAACCTCCATTGTTGATAGAATTTCGACATTACATTGTTGATACAGGTCAAGAATAAAGGACCTGGCGCACGTGACCTTGTGACTGGCATCCACCAGCTGTTCAAAAGATTCAAAAAAATCATTAACATACTTATCATCGTAGGCAACGATATCCTGGATCGAGATCCTTCCCTTTTGACTGCAACACCGCTTCATCTCCTGGAAAATCGAATCGTGCTCCGAGTAATGATGAAACGCGGATTTTGATACCACAACAGTAAATATGCCGGATTCATTTGGTAGACTTGCTGCGTCGCCACATCGAAAAGTGGTGTTTGTGATCCCGAATGCCTGAGACTGCCGTTTTGCCAAGGCAATCATGTTATCTGACAAATCAACGCCGGTTGCATGGGTGATATTTTGTGCACAAAAAAGACAGAATTCTCCACTGCCGCATGAGACATCCAAGAGCCTGTCTTCATGTGTCATTCTACAGAAATCATAATAGGCAGCCGCATACTCCTCATTTTTTGTTACTGACCAACTGCTGAATTTTTCAGCCTGCCGGTCAAACTGGAGGCGAACGACCTCTTTAGAATTATTCTGTTTCATTAGAAGAGCCCTTTGCATACTCTTTGATCAAGTCATTTGACCATTCTATCATGGTGTTGAACAACTGGTCGTATTGTTCCATTATGGCCTTTCCTCCCATGGGGGGATCCTTGATCGCGTCCTGATCTTTTTTCAGATTGGCATAACTGCTTTGGAAGTATTGCCTCAGGTTTTTTAGCATGGCGGTACCGCTGTCTTTGCCAACCAAATCCAGGTTGATCAAGAACGCGTTAAAATCAAAATAAATCGGGCTTGGGATTTTGGAAAACCTGGTCATCAGTTCATCAAAGTACGCATTTCCGGAATCCGTAATGGTGTATATTACCTTTTCAGGCATGTTGCCGGTTTTCGCTTTTCCGGTAGAAAGATAGCCTTCTTCAGCCAGTTTCTTCAAATTTTGATAGACAGTCGGAGTCCCGATTTTCATCCAGTTTCTAAGCCGGATATCCTCAATGTGCTTATTCATTTCATATGCGTTCATGCTTTGCTTTTTCAATATCCCGAGGATGACCAGATTGACCGCAGACATGAAAACTCCTTTTGATCACAGGTTTAAATTATGCACAACGGCTGCACTTTTGAGACGATAATTCGAGGCTCTTGATAAATTCATCGGGACGGTTCATAAATGTCTTATAGATTTTGTAATACTCAGTATCTTCATACTCTATTGGTTCAATTACCGGATTATCAAAGCTGTATATACGAGAATTCGGACACGCCAGCAACAAAGGAGAATGGGTCACAATAATGAACTGGGCATGGCCCTGATGGCTTGTTCTAATTAATAGATTCAAAAGCTCAATCAAAGATGATGGAGACAAAGCAGTTTCCGGTTCATCCAAAAAATAGATTCCTTTAATGCTGTATCGGGATTGGAAATAAGACATAAGGGATTGGCCGTGAGATTGCGTAACGAGCGATTTTCCTCCAAAATAATTTAGCATTTTGACATCGTTAACAGCCCATTCTTCAAGGATTCTCGAAAAATGTGAAAAAATTTGAGATCCAAAAAATGAACCCGGGACTGGGTCGCCCTCCCACTGAACGGTAATAGCTTTATATAGATCCTCTTCATGAGGGTTATGTTCGTGTCTCATTCCGGAATTGTCTTGCCAGATATGGATGCCGCATTTAATAGCAATCGCTTTGAGTAAAGTGGATTTTCCTGTTCCATTCTCACCGCAGAAAAGTGTAATGGGCTTGTCAAACTGAACCTTATCCGTATTCTGAAATATTCCCAGGTCAAACGGGTAGGAATCAAACACCGGAAATTTTTCTTCATGGATATTCACCTGTTTCAAATAAATCAATTTGATTCTCCTTTACTTTTCTAGTTTCCGGTTAAATCAAACCAGCCCTGTGGTTGCAGTAGGCGATCTATGATAAAAATACTATGGGCCATACTACTGTGTCAATAAAAAAACCAAAAACGCAACGTAACCTGCTTCGAGAATTATTTGCCTCCCTGAAAATCATTACCCGCTGGGCCTGGGGCGAACCCGCGTCGTGCATGGATTCCACAAGGGTGGTGCCGCCAGTCATGTGTTTTTCTATCAACAGAATGGGAAATATGTTATGAATTGATCCGGTGAGCGAAAACAGAAAGAAGGGTTTTAGTGAATGGAAAAAGAAGCGCTTCGCACAAAGATTTTCTCAAAGATCGATGAACTGCCCACGCTGCCGGTTGTGCTGCCAAGACTCTTGAATTTGATGGAAAGCGAAAAAAGTGATGCCTATGACATCGCCCAGGCCATTTCACATGATCCCGCTTTGACATCCAAGATCCTGAAGGTGGCCAACTCCGCCTATTACGGCTTTAGTCAGGAAATATGCAGCCTGGACCGGGCAATCCCTTTGCTGGGCCTCAACATGGTCAGATCCCTTGCATTGTCCATCGGTGTGATGGCCGGTCTGCCCGATGGGGACCGGGAATCCACCCATCTTTCTCGTGAAGGGTTATGGATACACAGCCTGGCCGTTGCAACGGCCGTGCGGGAATTGGCCAAAAGGATCGGGGAAAACAGCGAACATCTTTTTGTGGTGGGCCTTCTGCATGATGTCGGTAAAATCGTCCTGGATCAATTTTTCAACGAACCCTTCGGTCGTGCTCTGGAAGCGGTTCGGGATCAAAAGGATCTGAGCCTTCATGTGGCGGAGCGCAACATTATTGGAATGGACCACGGGGAAATCGGAGACATGCTGCTTAAGCGATGGAAGTTTCCGAACGTTATTTCGGGCCCCATTTCCGTGCATCATCAAACAGCGATACCCGAAGGCATCAACCTGAAAGATGTTGCTCTCCTCAGGGTCGCCGACACGCTATCCAAAACGGTTGGTTTTGGGAACCTGGAATCCTTGGTATATCCCGAATCCCATGACGGGGACATCAAAATGCTGGGGTTCAGTGATTCCGATCTGTCGGAAATAGAGGCCTATTTGGCCGACGCCAAAGAAGGCATTGTTGATTTTTTCAGGGCTCTCACGTGAATTCTATTCTTCCAAAGGGGTTAACCATATGACGTCGTAAGGCTGGAGCGAAAGGTAGAGCTTTCCATCATCGGCCATCCACTCCATTTCACTGACCAGATCAACCCAGTCGGCGATGTTTACGTCCAGTTCAAACAAGGGAACTTCCACCCGGCACACCTGGTCGGATACATTGATGAGGCTCAGAATGTGTTCGTCTTCCTCGGGAGAAATTCGATAAACCGCAAATATGCGGTTTGAGACGGTCAGTATCCGCTGTTTTCCACGGGGATGAAAGGCCCGTTTCCGGGTTCTGATGGCCGTAAGTCTCCCCAGTTCCCTGCTGATACGCGATATTTTTGAAAGGGGATCTTCCAGGGCTTCGGCAAACGCCTTGCCATCGATCACCGACCGGTTAATGTCCCGCTTTGACGCCGTCAGATAGACGGCGGCGATATCGTTGGGGGTCCCGATGAGACTGTGAAGATAGATGCCCGGAACCCCTTGAAGGACAAAGGGAATAATCCGGGAAGCGACGAACCGTTTGACCTGAAAGGCCACATCTTCCGCGTCCTCCCGATTCAGGGCGCTGAACCAGGTGATGTTGATTTCGTACGGCTCTTCCTTTCCGTCCGCTCCGGTTTTGTAGGATATGAAACCGCCGTGATCCTTTGCTTTGGAAATGATAAAATCAATCTCTTCCCTTGAAAGAATGTTCTTGACCGCCATGATTCCGATGCCGTCGTGGGAATCCAGAAAATTGAAAAATGTGGTCTCTTCGGAGCCGGTGTCCAAGGCCTCTGCCCATCTGGAAAGGGCTTTGACATCGCCGGTGTAAAAGGTGTGCAGCACCAGGGGCGGGAGGGCAAAATTGTAGACCATCTGGGCTTCATCGTGCCCATTCCCGAAGTAAGAGATGTTTTCTTCGTGGGGAACATTGGTTTCAGTGATGAGGGCCACCTTTGGTGCAACAGCGTCCAAAATATTACGAAAGAGTTTGACGATTTCATGGGTCTGTTCCAGATGAACGCAGCCGGTTCCGGGCTGCGCCCAAAGGAACGTGACCGCATCCAGACGGATGATGTTAGCGCCATGGCGCACATAAAGGAGGAGGATTTCGATAACACGCAGCAAAACATCGGGGTTTTGATAGTTGAGATCGATTTGATCGGGTGAAAATGTGGTCCACACATAGGTCGGGCCGTTGATGGTATGAAACTCCGTCAAAATATCCGAAGTCCTGGGCCTGAAAATCAACTTTCGCTGTTCTTGGGATAACTCGTCAGGTGAGCTGAAATTAATGAAAAAATCCCAGTATTGCGGGTTTCCGTTTAAAAATTCCTGAAACCATCGGCTCTTGGAAGACACATGGTTGATGACGCCGTCAAACATGAGTTGATAACGTCCCTCCAGCGCCTCTATATCGTGCCAGGTCCCCAGCTTGGGATCCACGGTTTCAAAATCAACAACGGAAAACCCCCTGTCGGAAGAGTATGGGAAAAACGGCAGGATATGCAGTGTATTGATGGTTCCCTCAAGGTATCTGTCACAGAAATCGGCCAGCATGGCGAGAGGGGATTTTCCTTCTCCTCGGATGAGGTCCCCGTAGGTAATCAGAATTACGTCTTTTTCCGTGAACCGGTTTTTGGGGTCATATCTCTTTTCATCCCCGATCATATCCTGAGGCTTGTGGGCACAATAGACGTCAAGGATTCTTTCAAGCTCCGGCATATAAGCCCGGGCAGTCTGCTCCCCATACAAAAAAAAGAGTTCTTTTAATATTTTTTCCTGAATATGGGCAGGAATTTTGACAGGCGGTCTTTGGTAGTCCGGTTCCGTGTAGTGCACTTTTTTCATGATGTCGGCCAGATGTGAGGAAGCGATCCCGAAAGAATTAACAAAATCCTGGAAATTTATAAATTATAGTGCAGAGATGATTTTCCTTCAAGAAATTGTTGACATGATGAGTCGGTGGCTTTGTTCACGGGTCAATAATCATAATTCCAGTTGAACCCCAGGCCCGCCCCCGACCGGCTACCGGCTTTGCTCTCAACGGTGAAATTGGGTGTAATGTTGACCTCAACTAACACATCCTGCTTTGAGTTGGTCAGGTCCTGTTCAATCCCGACGTAAACCCGGTCGGTGACATATTTTCCTAAGGTAACGCTGGGTCCGTTGCCGGCATTGGTGCCATTGCTGCTGGTTTTTGCATTTTCGTCCCCGCCGCTGAAATCGAGGCGATCCAGGCCCAGAAACCCCCGTGTTTTACCCATCACATCCGGCCCGTAACCCCCGGCCAGTTCATTTACGGAGTAGGCCAGTTGAAGGGCCTGAAAGGTGTTCAGCTTGGCCACCGATTGTCCAAAAAGAATTTGCGCCATGATTTCATCCTGGGGCAGAAACGGTTGGGAAGAGAGTTTCAGCTTAAAAGCGTCGGCCGGTCCCGAGACACCCACCCGTGCGGTAATCTCCCCGGCATTCACCTGTGTGTTGATGTTCAGAAAAGGCGCGGGGGGTGTGGCGCCGTCAAAGGCAATTTGACCGCTGGTGACCTTGAAGGTTCGGGCCAGGCAGAGGAATGTCCCCCGGACCACGTTCAACGTTCCTCGAATCACCGGGTTGTCGGCCGGCCCCGTTACCGTCAACCGGCCCTTGAATTCCGCATCCAGTCCGCGGCCTCGAACAAAGAACTTGTCGGGTATGTTGACCGTCAGATTCAATTGAATCGGCATTGCGCTCTCTTTGGATTTGGCGTTCTCCGATGCTTCCGTTGCGGGGTCATTAATGGTTGTTACGGGAATGACGGTTACATTCGGCGGAAACCGTTTGGGGATGGCGATTTCCGTGCGGTCCAGATTGATTTCCCCGGTCAGATCCATCCGATCCTTGTTTCCTTTGACATTCAGATTTCCACCGGCAGTGACGGTGAGCATTTCTTTCCGAAGCAAGGTGGCCTGTTTCATGACCAAGGCGATTTCCGTCTGAAAAGGAGGATCCACATCGGTCTGGCCGTTGAGGGATAGGGTCCCCGTGCCGCCGTCTGTGGCGGTTAATCGGGTCAGCTTCAGGATTCTTCCGTCAGCATCGAAACGGCCTTCAATATCATCCAGGAGCA
The DNA here is from genome assembly GCA_963663335.2 of Desulfatiglandales bacterium. Lineage (GTDB taxonomy): Bacteria > Desulfobacterota > DSM-4660 > Desulfatiglandales > Desulfatiglandaceae > NaphS2. The sequence continues at coordinate 858,156 of CAXXLN010000004.1, forward strand.
CTCCCTGTTCCACACTTTCAAAACGCCCCTTACCAATGGTTACGCCGCCGTTCAACTCCCATTTTTCAAGGGAACCGCCAATCCCCATGTCTATGTCCATTTTGCCCTGAAGACTCTGATCATCCATAGCCGGAAGGCTCTGCAGGATGGCCAGATCAAACTTTCCCTGAAGCGTTCCCTGAAGCTTGCCGCTTTTGTCCATATCAAAGGCGAAAGGTTTGAGGGAAATGTGGGCCGGTATGCTGCCGTCGGCCTTAAAAGGGGTTTTGCCCAGGCCCGAGAGTTCCAGGTCCGCCACCAGGCGTTCGCCATCCCGTCTGGAATGCAGTTTTACATTTATCAAAATGGGTTTGCCGCCGTCACGACCCATGATTTTGTATTCATCTACATGCACAGTGGCGCTCACCCCGGGATCATCAAGGGGTCCGGAGAGATCAAGACTGATTGCCGCGCTACCGTCCAGATCCTGCCCCACAAAGGGTTCCAGAAGGGAGAGCGGCAGATCGGTAATGCGAACTTTGGCTTCAACGGTGTTCTGATCCATTCTGGCATTGGCCCGAAGCAGTCCTTTGTCTGTTTTTAATTGAAGATCGTCAAGATTGATTCGCCCATCGTCTCTGTAGGTCAGGGTGGCGGGTTTTTGGAGATTGACTTTCAGGCCTTCATATCCCGCTTTCAACGTGTCGAGCCGAAGTTGCCACAGGTCAGTCCGCTTCACCGCTATTTGTGTGGTCAGAAACAGGGGCGACCCGGATTTTGTCCCGGAATTTGCCTGATCTTCTTGGGTGTTCATTTGGCTGGTGCCCTTGGTTTCAAGAGTGATTTCAGCGCCTGATAAAGCCCCCTTTGCCGTCAGTTTCAGGCTTTGAAGGTGCGAACTCCCCAACGGCATGTCCGTTGCGTTGAGACTGGCACTCCCCTGCATTTTTTTTATGTCGTCCACCTGCGCGCGGATGTTCAAGGTGGATGCGCCGTAATCCTGGTATTTGAGGCCGTTGAAGTCCGCATTCAGGCTGATGGATGAGGCGCCCGTTAGGGTGTTGCTCTTACCGGCCTCAATTTGAAAGGTTCCCGTGCCTCTTGCTGCCACGCCGGTCAGGGCCTTAACAATTTCAAGAGACGTGATTTGGCCTTTCACCTTTCCGGAGAAATTCTCGGTTCCCGGGGTCAGGTCAAGGGATGCCGCCAGATCAATGCCCGGTATTTGAACTTTTGCGTCTCCAACGGTCAGGGTCTTGCCGCTCCAGGCAAAATCGCTGTTCAGTTGCAGCGGTTGATCCATGGCCGATGCATTTAAATGGACATTACCGGAGGGTTTTACCGGCAACCCTTCAGCTTTCAGTTCGGTTTTCAAATTTTTGATCTCAAGGTCCTTTACGCGAAGACTCCGGGATTCGAGGGTCGCCCGGGCTGAAAAGTCATCAAATTTACCTGAAATTTTACCCTCGCTTCGCACATCTCCCACCGGCAGGTTTTCCGGTTTTGAAACACCATGCCCCGAGTTATCCAGGCTCATCCGGTAGGCCACATCAAAAATGCTTTCCTTCAGGTTAACCCAACCATTGGCCGAAATCTCGGTTTGAGACCCTTTCAGCGCAACCGATTCCAGTGTAACCCTGTCCCCCTTCATTTCGGCACGGGCTTCAAGGGTCACTTTCGGCCCAGCCAGAGTGGCAGCCTCCGGCGGAAGGCCGCTCAACTGTGAAACCGCCATGTTCAATTGGGCCGTCAGATCTGCGGGACCGGCGCCCTTTATTCGAACGTTCATGGAGAGGCGACCATTCAAGGGGTGGGTATCAGGCGGCAGCAGCGGGGCAATCCGGTCGACTTCAACTGCCAGATCTCCGGAAAAGCGTTCTTGGGTAAGGTCCATGAGCGCTTCTTTTACACTGACGGCTGCCCCCGGCAAGGTCATGTTCAGAGATTTCACCTGCCATGTTGAAAAATCGGGGCTTTGCGCTTCAATGTTCACCTTGAGGGGACCTTGAAGTTTCGGTGCCTGTTGGACTTGCAGTTTTTGGGCGCCAAGGGCAACGACCGCGCTTTTGAATCCCGCAAAATTCTTTTCAAAAATAGCACGGACGTTGAGGGTCGTATCGTTTATGGTTGTCCCTTGCCCATTGAATCCCGCCAATACCGTGGATACGGTAACCTCAGGGGCCATGAAGGGTCCCACGGCGGAAACATGGACCGGTCCCGGATCTTGAAGGGAGATTCCGGTTCCTTTCAAAAACGGGGCCGGATCGAACCCTTCAATATCGGCCCGCATGTCCATGTCTTCCTTTTCCAGGTTGGCTGTCCCTTTAAGGGAGATGATGATAGGGCCGTTTTTGATTCTGAGTCCTTTAAGCTGAACCTCTTTTTCCGGTGAAAGTGACGCATTTAAAGATAGATCCAAAGTTTCGGACTGCATCAACTGCGCTACCTGGGGTGGTAGAATTCGCTTTTCGGCCGTAAGCTGTCCATCCAGCTGCAGGGCCACGGCGGCCTGATTGTTCACATCGTACTGGAGTGCGGCTATTCCATATCCACCCATATTCAGATTCAGATCACCCTTGATATGAGAAACAGGCCCCTTTGCGGTTGCCGTCAATTGTATGCTCTCAAGGTCTTTGAGGCCCAGCAGTCCTGCCACAAGGCCTCCCGCGGATTCATGGTAGGCCACATCCGCTGATAGATTTTCGGTTTTCAGAGTGTAATCAGCCTTTAACTCAAATGCGTCGTCGGCTCTATTCAAGTCTTTGAGGGAGGCACTTGCCTGAATGCTATCTCCGGCGGTCTTTAATTGGGAGTTCAGGGCGAAAGACATGGGCCTGCCGGCCAATGCTTCCCCCAAATCAATCCGCTGAAGCCGGATTTCCTGAACCAGTATATGGGGCAGGGCAAAGGAAGTCTTTTCCGTGGGTGCTTCTTCCGGTTTGGAAGTGGTTTTTTGTGATTCGGGCAAACGGGAAACGGTCAGGTGATCCATTCGAAGCCAGTTAACATGGATCAGGCCTGAGATCAGGTCGGACGGCTTCATGGAAAAATCGAACTGCTCTAATTTGAGCCAGGGACCTTTTGCATCCGAAACAGTCGCCTCTTTCACAGTGATGGAAAAGGGGAGCAGACCATCGAGCCCTTGAATCGCTACCCGGTAGTCACCTGTTTTTGCGGTGACGCCGGCCACGAGCGCTTCCAGTTGTTTTTTGGCCCATTTCGTCTGAAGACCTCCCCACAGGAGCAGGATCAGCACCAGGAAACCGGCCATGGTCAGGAGGGTCCATTTAACCAGACGGCGGATGACGGAACGTGAACGACGGCGGGAGGACTTTTGTTTTCCGTCATCCGCCCTCTGCTTTTTGTTCTCTGGCTTCTCTTCTCTGTCATCCGACATATAAAATTCTCAACCGCAAAGCCTTAACTTAAGGCGCATTCCGCAATCCGCAATCCACATTCCGCAATCAAAAAGACTGTCCGATACTCACATAGATCTGATAATCGCTGTCGGCCCCCCCGGGTCGTTTCCTGAGCGGAACCGCCACATCCAGGCGAATAGGCCCGATGGTGGTGTAATACCTTAAACCCAGGCCGGCGCCGTAAAGCATCTCCTGCTGGCTGAAATCCGGAACCGTGTCCAGATAGGCGGTTCCCGCGTCCAAGAAAGGAACCACCCCGATGTCATCGGTGATCTTAAAGCGCAATTCCAGGGATCCGGTGAGCATTGAGAGTCCGCCGACAGGGATTGTTCCCTGTAACGGTCCGGCCATTTGATATCCATAGCCGCGTACGGAGCCCCCGCCTCCCGGATAAAACCGAAGATCCGCCGGCATTTTATCGTGATCGATGCCGTAGATCTGACCGAATGCCGCTTGAAGCGCCACCACAATCCAGTCGCCGCGATTGAAATTATAATAGGTGCTTCCACCCAGTACATAGCGGAAGAAACGGATATCGCTTTGAGAGATGTCCTGATAAGGTGCCATGGCCAGGGAGAGATGATACCCCTGAATGGGATTCAGGACGTTTCTGCGCGTATCCAGGTCTACGGTAAAAGGCACGTAAAACAGCTGGTAGGTATTTCGTTCATTGTTGGCGTTCTCCTTGACCCGGGCCAAATGAAACCCCAGGCCCCCACCCGCATTGAAGGTTTTGGTAAATTGCTGCTGCAGGACGACGGTCGCATCTCCTGAGGTGGCGTTATAGGCGTCGGTGGTTTCATCGTTGAACTGAATTTGAGCGATGAATGTGTTGTCCCGGTTCAAAAACATGGGCTTATTAAAGCGAAGGGCGCCGGTTCTCGTCTGGCTGTTCACTATGGCGCTGGCCGTCAATTTTTCGGCCATGCCGAAAAGGTTTCGATGAGTCCAGCTGCCGTTGATTCCCGGGCCATAATCCGTGGTGTATTCCAGGCCCAGGCGCACGGTGCGACGAGTCCGTTCTTTCAGTTCAACGGTCATGGGCAGCTGATCGTCAGCATCCACTTTTTCCGGATTTTTAAAGGCGACAACGCCAAAGAGATTGGTATCAAAAAGCGTTTGGCGCGCCTCATTGATCAGACGGATGTCATAGGGCTTCCCTTCTTTCCAGGGGATCAGATCATATACATATTTTTCCTTGAGATGCTCAAGCCCTGTCACCCGTGTGGTGCCAAAAAGGGAATAAGACCCCGGTGAAACCTGGAATGAGACCGCTACCTGATTTGTTTTGAAATCGGCGATCACATCACGATGGTTGATCTTGGGGAACGGATATCCATTTTCCTTGTAACGGGTCAGAATCATATCCCCGGCGCTTACCACCAGACTCGCGCTGTAGGGCGCCCCGTGATCCAACCCCGTCGCTTTGGCCATGGGTGGGGCAAGAACTCCCGGCGGCGTGCCGGGGGCCAAAGTGATGTTGATTTCGGAAAAGGCGAATCGAGGTCCCAGGTCCACTTCAAAGTGCACGGCTGACGGGTCTATCTGCGGTGTAACGGCCGATGCTTCGGCTTCCGGATTGTCGGCCCTGGCAGCCAATTGATGATCTTCATCGGCATCCCCGGCGCTTTGCGGGGGCGTTATTTTAAAGGTGATGGCACCCCGAAAATAGCCAAATGACCGCAGCACTTTTTCCATTTCCGGAAGGTCGCCCTCGCAGCGCCGCCTGAGAAGCGCCAGGCTTTTGGGCGGGTCATCCTTCTTTTGAACGGCAAGAGAAACTTCTCCAAGGAGCTTATGAACCGGGCTTTTTTCAAGGTCTTTGCCCGTTATCGTCACCTCGTAAGGGATGCCGGCTGCTTTTGCGGGAGGGGTTTCAGCGGCCAGGGAAAGCCCTGGCAGTAAAATCAGAAACAACGTTCCGAGAAGTGCTGATAAGCTGGTATTTAGGCGTATGGACATCTGCGGTTCATTCTAAGGGTGATGATTCCCTTGTATTAAAGAAAGCGTCGCGAAACAATAAATGTAAACTATAAATAATGTCAAAAGCGGCCATCTTTTTCAATCTTTATGTTGGGAATCTTCAGTCGAAAGATGTGTTTTTCACGTCTCATCAATTTGTTACGGGGTTTTTTGAAGAAACGTTTGGATGTCAAATCCATCTGCCCCTACCCGCACGGCAACCGCGCCTGAATCGGAGATGCAAATGCTTTCGCAGTTCATTTTGGCGAGCCGTTTTATTACGGAAGGATGTGGAAACCGGCCGAAACGGTCTTCACCTGAAGAAATGATGCAAACCTTGGGTGCTACCATTTTAAGAAAAGCGTCCGAACTGGAAGTTCGGCTGCCGTGGTGAGGAGAAAGGAGTATGTCGCTTTTGACTCGGTTTCCGGCGCGGGCCAGAAGCCTGTTTTCTCCAATTTCTTCGAGGTCGCCGGGGAAAAGAACGAACGTTCCCCCATAGGATATTCGAAGAACCATTGAACGGTTGTTCAGTTCTTCTCCTTCAATAGCGGTGACACTCATTTTCGTGACGGGTTCAGGATAAAGGACCTCGATTTCCGCGCCGTTAATGCGCATTTTTTCTTGAAGTTGGGCCGGCTGCTTTACTGTAATATCATTTGCTTTAAGCGTTCTCATCAGGTCCTTATAGGGTGGGCTTTCCACCCGGTCGCCGTTGTGCCAGAATTCTCTGGAATGAAATGCCTCGGCAATGAAACGAAGGCCGTTCATGTGATCCGCCTGTGGATGACTCAAGACCAGGGTGTCGATGGTGTGGATTTTTCTACGCCACAAAAAGGGTGCGATCACCATTTTGCCCACGTCAAAGTGATTGCCGGGAAATCCTCCGCCGTCGATCAACATTTTCTCTCCGCCGGGAAAACAAACCAGTGCGGCATTTCCCTTCCCCACATCCAGAAAAACCACTTCCAGATCCCGGTTGAATTTCACGCGGTGAACCCAGAAGGCCACGTCCACGATTAACAGAAAAACCATTGCGGCAAGCCCGATGCGGGCCCATCTTCTGCGCCATGCAAAAAAAGCAAAAAATGTAAAAGCGTAAAAAAGAGCAATTTCAAAAAAATTGGGTGTGAAAACCCAGATGGATGCCCAGGAAAGACTTGCCCAGAAGTCGACCAGTTCCATCATGATGTTCAGTCCCCAGACGCTGACTCCCAGGCATATGGCGGCCAGGTGGTATGAAAAGGGTAGTACCAGAACCGAAAGGAGGCCCGATGGCAAGACCCACAGTCCTAAAATGGGGATGGTTGTGAGGTTTGCCGGAATGGAGACCAGGGGAATGCGGTGGAAATAGAAGGCGGTAATGGGCAGGAGAAAATAGAGGGCTGAAAAACTGACCGCTGCCAACCCTTTCACATAGGTAAAAACCGATCCGGTGAAAAAATGGCTTTTGTGGGGTTCTTTTATTCCATTGCCCAGCCTTTTGAGGATCGCGGGCGCCAGCCACAAAATGCCGATTACCGCAATAAACGAGAGCTGAAACGAAGGCGTGAAAATCGCGCCGGGGTCCAGGAACAATATGATCAGGCCGGCCAGGGCCAATGTGGACCAGACCTCCTTTTCCTTTCCCAGGATGATGGATAACAAATACGCCAGAACCATGATCATGGCACGCTGGGACGATACGCGGCATCCTGCAAGAAGGGTGTACGTGAACACGGGAAAACAGGTGAGAAATGCACTCCACTTTCGAATATCTGTGGAGAGCATCAATCGGTAAGAGCGGGATAGTCCCCATTTAAAAATGAAAAAGACCGTCCATGCCACCAGACCGATGTGAAGTCCGGAAACGGCCAGCAAGTGCCCCAGCCCCGAAACGTTAAAGACTTCTCTCAAGTGTTGGTCGATCCCCTGCCTTTCTCCCAATATGAGCGCGCAAAAAAGAGCGGCGTTACGATGGTCAAGGGCTTCATTGAAGAAGGCTCTGACCGGCGCCTGCAATCTTTCCACGAAACCTCGAAAAAAGGGCAATTCCCCCGATCCCATGGGAACAATGGTCCGTCCGTCGCTGACAGCGGCCGCACATGTGAATCCTCTAAATGTCATGGCTTCTTCGTAGTTGTAATGGCCTGGATTGCGAAAGCTCTTGAAGGTTCGAAGGCGGGCCGGAAAACGGATCTTTTCACCGGGAATTAGCGGGATAGAGTTTCGATATACGGTAAGGATGATATTTTCATGGAGGGTAAGGATGTTACCCTTTGAAACAAGGCCCTGTGCCAGCAGTTTCACGCGGGTCACGTCCGGACCGGGGCTCGTTGGAGGCTCCAGAACGACCCCTTGGAGGGTGGCTTTTTGCTGATCCAAAGCAAGGGACCGCAATCCGGATGGCAAGTGCTTCTCCGGTGTCAGCAATGTGCCGGTCAGGAAAAAGACCGCCAGCAGGCTGTAAGCCCGCAAGCGTGCCGGGCTGAAAAGGGAGAGCAGCAGGCACAGGGAAATGGTTATGAATATGGCTAAGGCGTGGCGGGCGGAAAAAAGAGCGTGTGCCGTGATAATGCCTCCTGCAAAAGAGGCCAGGAACGGCACCAGGGGGCGATTAAACAGATGGTCCTCTTTCACGCCGGATTTTGGCGCCCAGTCCCCTGAATTTGCTTTCAATGGACTCGTATCCCCTGTCCAGATGGTAGATGCGGTGAACTTCCGTGGCCCCCCCTTCCGCCACCAGTCCGGCCAGAATCAGTGAGGCGCTGGCCCGCAGGTCGGTTGCCATGACCGGCGCGGAAAGGAGCCTTTCCCGGCCTTTCACCAGGGCCTGGTTTCCGTTGATTTCAATTTCGGCGCCGAGACGCCTGAGCTCACTGACATGGATGAAACGATTTTCAAATACCGTTTCCCTGAACATGCTCCATCCTTTGGCCACCGTCATGAGCGCCATGAACTGGGCTTGGAGATCCGTGGCAAAACCGGGGAAAGGCATGGTTTTGATATCGACGCTTTCAATGGATTCGGGACCTCGAACGCGGATGGTTTCACCTGTAACCGTTATGCCGGCGCCGGTCTGCCGCAGTTTTTCCATCAGTGCCGTAAGGTGTTCGGGTCTGCATCCTTGAACCTCAATATCGCCCCTTGTAATTGCGGCGGCGATCATAAAGGTCCCGGCTTCAATTCTGTCGGGAATGACGGTGTGTTCGCATGGCTTAAGATGATCCACGCCGTTAACCACAATGGTGTCCGTCCCGGCACCCTCGATATGAGCCCCCATGGCACTGAGCATCTTTGCCAGATCAATAATTTCCGGTTCATTGGCGGTGTTTCGCAAAATGGTGGTGCCTTTGGCGGTCACGGCCGCCATGAGAATATTTTCCGTTCCGGTGACCGTGGGAATGTCGAAGAAGATATCCGCGCCTTTCAGTTTTCCGGCTTGAGCGTGAATGTAGCCGTGCTCCAGATGTATGTCCGCACCCATGGAAACCAGGGCCTTGAGGTGAAGGTTCACGGGCCGGGCCCCGATGGCGCAGCCGCCGGGGAGCGATATTTTGGCCCGGCCCAGGCGAGCGAGAAGCGGTCCGAGCAGCAGGATGGATGCCCGCATGGTTTTGACCAGTTCATATGGGGCTTCATGAGCGGTGAGATCGTCCGTGTTGACCACCAGCGCATCATCGCTTTGCTGAAAAACCGTTCCCAGTTTTTCCATGATGCATTTGATGGTGCGAATATCCCTCAGTTGAGGAATTCCCAACAGGCGATGGGGGCCTCCGGTCAGAAGGCACGCCGCAATAGCGGGGAGCGCTGCGTTTTTAGCGCCGCTGACGTGAACGGTCCCTTTCAGGGGGTGACCACCTTCAATAACAATTTTATCCATAATGATATCTACTGCTTCAGGCGAATGAACTGGTTGGCCTGAAACGGTCCGCCATTTAAAGTTTTGGCCAGTGAATGTTTCTCCATGACCGATGTGACCTGAATCTCCCCGATGGTTACCCCCAGCAGATGAATGGTCCTGCCGGAGCCGGAGGACATGGATTCTCCCAAGGAAAATACTTCGAAAACCGGCTCACCCTCCAGACCCACTTCCTTGCCCGCATTAATCATGATGGTATCGCCATCCACTGCTAGGATTTTCCCGGTCCAGGGCTCGTCGCTGACCGTGAAATCCAAGCTCGATCCCAGATTGTTGATGAGATCCGGAAGGGCTTCTTGGGTAATTTTCTTAATATACTCTTCCTGGTCCAGTTGGTCGGATTCCCCCAGACTCATGTGGTACTCTTTAAGGGCGACATCCGTGTAGATAAGGGTTTTGCTGGCCGTACCGATCACATTGACCGCCGCGGAAACCGTGTAGAACCGCTTCCAACTGTCGAAGGGCCAGATTCCGGTCTTGTGAACAGCGACTTCAACCGGATTCAGGACCCCGATAATCAGGGCGTTCATCCCCATGTCGGTGGCGATGTCAACGAGTTTTGAGCTGGTAACGACCCCGTATTGCGGGGATTCCATGGCCTGGGTTGAAAAAACCCCGTCCGGGGGATTGTAGAGGAGCAGGTTGGGCGTTTCTTTCAAGTGTGCATAAAATTCATCACCTAATTCCTTGGTCTTTAGAGGCCCCACACCGGCCTGGTCCACGAAGGGAAAAATCATGACCCGTTTCTTGAGATCCGCCTCGTTGGTGATGAGTTTTTTGGCCAGGGAAGTGGGCAGCACTTTCTTGGTCAAATTTTTGGTGGTGCTGCACCCCGATGCTGCCAGGAGAAGGGTGAACAGACACAGTACGATGATGGCTGTGAAACGCTTTGTTGGCACTTCAATCCTCCTAATAGACGACGTCAAAGGAACTGAACTCCCCACGCCATGGTTCTTCTGTTTCGCGGATTCCGGTGACGCTGGCGGCGGAAGGCCCTCTTCCGCACCAGGCGACCAGCCTCAATACCGCATCCTCGGGGCCTTCCAGCAGCGCTTCTACAGTGCCTTCCGGCCGATTCTTCACCCAGCCCGATACCCCTAAGCGAACCGCCTGCCGGCGGGTGGATTCCCTGAACCAGACCCCTTGAACCCGACCTTCAATGATCAGATGTTTGCGGATTTTTGACATTTCACGCTCCCAACAGATCGAGAAATTGCCTTTCACTCAGGATGGAAATGCCCAATTCCCGCGCCTTTTGAAGTTTGCTTCCGGGTGATTCTCCCAACACCAGATAATCCGTATCCCGGCTGACGGAGGATCCCACTTTGCCTCCTTTTTGCGTAACCTTTTCTTTGGCTTCTGAACGTTTGATGGTTGAAAGCGCCCCTGTCAGAACAAATGTCTTACCCGCCACCGGGGAGTCGGTTGGTCCCGGTCGGGTTACGGCGGGTTTGATGCCGGCTGCCAGCAGACGTTCAATGAGTGCCCTGTTCTGAGTATCCGCAAAATAGGAAAAGACGCTTTCAGCGATTTGCGGTCCAATGCCGTCGATGAGGGAAAGGTCTTCCTGACTGGCGTTCGCCAGTGCCTGGATGTCTTCAAATTGCTCCGCCAGAAGGGCGGCCGTGAACTCCCCCACATGCCGGATGCCTAAGGCATAAATAAACCTTGTCAGAGTGGGCGTTTTGCTCCTTTCAATGGCGCCAAGCAGGTTGGCCGCCGACTTTTTTTTGATGTTGTCAAGGCTCAACAGGTCCGTTCGGGTCAGCGCATAAAGATCCGATTCGTCTTTGACCAGGCCTTTGTCCATGAGTTTGAAGACCAGTTTATCTCCCAGGCCGTCGATCTTCATTCCTCCTTTGGACACAAAGTGTCGAATGGAGCCCCGGACTTGAGCAGGGCAGGTTATATTGGGGCATCGTGCCACGACCTCGCCCGGTTTTTTCTCAATCCGGGAACCGCATGCGGGACAAGCATCGGGCATAACAAATTTCTTTTCGTTCTCGGTTCGCTTTGCGAAAACGACCTTCACCACCTCCGGAATGACGTCCCCAGCCCGCTGAACAATCACCGTGTCGCCTTCGCGGACATCTTTTCGGTCAATTTCTTCCTGGTTATGGAGGGTCGCCCGACTCACGAGAACGCCTCCCAGTTCCACCGGTTCCAGGTGGGCCACCGGTGTCAAAGCGCCCGTCCGTCCCACCTGAATATGGATGCCCAAAACCGTTGTGGTTTCCTGGCTGGGGGCGAATTTATAGGCTATGGCCCAGCGGGGGCTTCTCGATTTCTCGCCCAGTCGGGATTGCAGATCCAACTGGTTGACTTTTATGACGGCGCCGTCTATCTCATAGGAGAACTGTTTTCTGGTTTCTTCAAAGTTGCGGCAGTTCGTTACGACTTCATCCAGCGTATCACACGCCATTATGTGAGGGCGATTAACCCTGAGTCCCCAGTGCTGAAGCGCCATCATCATATCCCAGTGGGTTTTGAAAGGAAGGGCGTGCGCATTCCCCACCCCGTAACAAAACATGTCCAAGGGCCTTTTGGCGGTTACCCGTGAATCCAGCTGCCTGAGAGAACCGGCCGCGGCATTTCGCGGGTTGGCAAAAAGGGTTTCATTTTGGGTCGCCCGCTTTCGGTTGAGTGCTTCAAATGCCGCCACATCCATGTAGACCTCACCCCTCACTTCCAGAAGATCGGGAATGGGTAATCTTGCTTTCCTGGCTGTCAACGTCAAGGGTACGTTTAAAATGGTTTTGATGTTCCGGGTTACGTCTTCTCCGACGCGGCCGTCTCCCCTTGTGGAGGCCACGATCAGAGCCCCTTTTTCGTAGATCAGTTCCACCGCAAGGCCGTCGATTTTGGGTTCAACCGTATAATTGACCGACGTATCATCTTTAAGAGACTTTCTGATGCGCTTGTCGAAGTCAAAGATTTGTTGAGGGTCAAAGCAGTTTTCAAGGCTGAGCATGGGGGAGCGGTGCGTTACCTGCGAAAAACCGGTCTTGGGACTGCCGCCCACTTTCAGAGTGGGAGAGTCAGGGGAGACCAGCTCGGGGTGCTGTTTTTCCAGATTGAGCAGTTGCCGGAACAGCTTGTCATAGTCGGCATCGGAAATTTCCGGATCGTCCATAACGTAATACCGCTGGTTATGGTATTCGATCTTTTTCCTCAGTTCATCAATTTCTTCTCTTATGTTTTCCATTACGACTGGTCCATTTTCCGTTGAACGGCCTTTACCAGACCGAAACAGCCGGTGAGCATCATATCGCCGAAGGGGGCAGCCATATGCCCGCCCAGACTGGCAAAATTTTCCCGGTTGGGGCCTGTAATCCCCAAAGCATTGAAGGGACTCGCTTTGTGAGCGCCTGGGATTACGTGGCAGCCATGCCCCATCTCGTTTAGTATTTCCTGGTTTGGCAGGTCTTCACGGCGGAGACGCTCCAGGTGCGCCATTAGTTTTTCGGGTGTCATCAGGGAGGTATGATGTTCATAGACACCCCATACTTTATCATTCTTCACCAGGGCCGCCAGAATATGTTCGTTGCCGATATTGAGAACAATGACCCCTTCCCGGGATTCCTCGGCCACCCAGTCGTCCATAAGGGCGCCCACAATGGCCGAAGCACCGGTATCCATCAGAAGGGTGCCGGGATTTGTATCGCTGATCGCCTTCATTCGCGTCAGGAATTCAGGAGGGGGGTCATATATGAGAGATGTGAGACTTTTTCCCGATTCAAGGAGCCTTTTCCATTGTTCAAACCTGAACACCCGATTGCTCATCCGCGGCGAAAACCCGTGGTCCTGAACAGCCACGGCAACCGTTTCGGGCATGGGCTCGTGGAACAGCTGCAACGCCCTTTGAATGGCCGGCAGGTTCAAATCCCCCATTTCAAGTTGGGTCAGCGGGGCAATGGACGGTTTTTCGGTAACGATTTCAATCCCCATGGCTGCAACTTTATCCATCCGGTCGTGGAATGTGAGGGCGGGTTGTTCCAGCGCAAAAACTTTCAAGCCGGCCTTTATGTGCTCTCGAACGGACTTCGTTGAGGCGCCTCCCCCCATGGTATGGCCGGAGAGAAAAAGATGATGCCCTCCTTTCGTAGCCTCTTCAACCTGCCGGGCAATGATGGTGGTGGGCGAGGGGAGAATCAGTTTGGGGCAGTTTTCAATTCTTTGGCCGGGATGCCACACCAGGATGTCCTGTGTTCCGCTGCCCACATCGATGGCGAGGATGCCGTTATTGAGATTCATTTCATTTCTCCGGATGTCATTTCAGCAAGGCCCGGATGTCTGTGGATCCCCAGTAACAGTTCGGCAGCGTCACGGCTTCTTTTTTTGAGCCGGCTATTGGAAAAACCCGGAACCCATTTCAAATCAAAAAGCTCATCGGAAACCACCAGCAGGGCCGCCAGTCGAACAGAGCGAAATGAAGCAACCGCCAGCAGTGCCGAGACTTCCATTTCCACCGCCAGGATATTTTGTTGTTGGTAGGCCGTTACCTTCTCCGGCGTTTCTCGGTATATGGCATCCGTAGTCCAAATTTGCCCTTTTGTAAAGGACATCTCTCTTTCCTTGAGGGCAGTTTCCAGCATCCTGTTCAGCCTTGAATCCGATACGGGATTTTTTGAAGTGGTGGGATAATGTTGTGACGTGCCTTCCTCTGACAGAGCGTGGGTGGGGATCACAAAGTCTCCGATTTTTAAGAACGGCTGAAGTGAGCCGCACCAGCCCAGCATCAGGATCCTTTCGGCGCCCATGGCAATCAGTTTTTCCAGCCCCATCACTGCCTGGGGCGCGCCAATGAAAGGGCCTGCCAGGGTGACGGCAGCTTCTCCTTCTCTTTGCAAACGGTACAAGTCGTAAAGGCGCATATTGGTGAAAACAGTCTTGGTTGCACCCGATTTTTCGGCCATAAACTGAAGCTCGGAGGGGATCATCACCATGACAACATCCGGTGGCAGCTGGGGGTCGCCTTTACCTTTCCTGGGTTCGATAATGCCGTCGCTGTGGTTTGTTTTTGCCATATAATTGAATAATTGCGTTTATAGTGCCATCGAAATAATATGACTTTTTCGACGGATCCATGTATGATGCTCACTCATGGCACAATATTAGAGGGTATGGTTTTCAATGGCAACCTCAAAATGGTCTGATGTTCTTTTGGCGTCATTATGGTTTTTTGTTGACATCCGTATTATTTTAAAGTAATCCTGATTGTTTACAAAGTGAGAGGGTCTAAGCGACATGTTTGACAGCTTATCTGAAAAACTCAACCGTGTTTTCAAAAAATTGAAAGGGCGGGGCAGGCTTACGGAGGCCAATATTCAGGACGCTCTGAAGGAAGTGCGTTTAGCGCTTCTGGAGGCGGATGTCAACTACAAAGTCGTCAAGAAATTCATCGAAGATATTCGTGGACGCGCTGTGGGTCAGGATGTGCTGGAAAGCCTGACCCCGGGTCAGCAGATCATCAAGGTTGTTAACGAGGAACTGGCCAGCCTCATGGGTGGGTCTCGATCAGGCCTTGAACTGGCCGGCGAAACGCCCTGTTCCCTGATGTTGGTGGGTCTTCAGGGTTCCGGTAAAACCACCACTGCCGCGAAGCTGGCGGCACACCTGCGGAAGCAGGGACGGCACCCTTTGCTGGTTCCCGCTGACATCTACAGGCCGGCCGCCGTGGACCAGCTCAAAAAACTGGGACTGCAGATTAATGTTCCGGTTTATCCCACGGAAAAGGGACAGAAACCGGATGAAATATGCTTTGATGCAATGACAAAGGCCACCTCGCAGGGGGCGGACGTCGTGATTTTCGATACGGCAGGACGTCTTCATGTGGATGAAGCCCTGATGAATGAGCTGGTGGTCATCAAGGGAAAAGTCAACCCCACCGAAATTCTACTGGTGGCGGATGCCATGACCGGTCAAGATGCGGTAAACGTTGCGGAGCATTTCAACAAGACACTCCATATCACGGGTGTGATTTTATCCAAGATGGAGGGTGATGCCAGAGGTGGCGCAGCATTATCCATCAAGGCGGTAACCGGGAAACCGATCAAGTTTGTGGGGGTTGGTGAAAAAATCAGCGCGCTCGAACCCTTTCATCCCGACAGAATGGCCTCTCAGATACTCGGCATGGGGGATGTTCTCTCTCTAATTGAAAAAGCGGAAGCCGAATTTGATGAGGAAGAGGCCAGGAAACTTGAGAAAAAACTGAAGAAAAGTGAGTTTGACCTGGAAGATTTTCGAACGCAATTGAAACAGATGAAAAAACTGGGGTCTCTGGAAGATATTTTGGGGATGCTCCCGGGAATGGGAAAGCTGAAACAGCTCAAAAAACTGAAGCCGGATGAAAAAGAACTGGTTAGAGTCGAAGCGATTATTAGTTCAATGACCCCTGAAGAGCGGCGCAAGTTCAAGATCATTAATGGCAGCAGAAGGCGCCGCATTGCAAAAGGGAGTGGAACAAAGGTTCAGGACGTAAACCGTTTGCTGAAAAATTTTGTTCAAACCAAGAAAATGATGGAACAATTTACCAAAAAAGGTGGACTGAACATGCCGTCTCTCTTCGGATAAGAGGGTACATTCATGATGTTCAAAATTAATAACATTATAAGGGGGTGGTAGAGGAAAATGGCCGTTAGAATTCGATTGACAAGGATGGGAGCAAAGAAAAAACCGTTTTATCGTTTGGTGGCAGCTGATTCAGGGTCGCCCAGAGATGGCAGGTTTCTGGAAATCTTAGGGTATTATGATCCCATGAAAGAGCCCGCGGTAGTGAAAATCCATGAGGACAAGCTTCAGTACTGGATTGAAAAAGGTGCGAAACTCTCAGAAGCTGCCAGTGCTCTGGTGAAACGGGAAGACGCGTTGAAATCCCATTCAGCAGCAACCTAAACGCTGCATTTCTGTGTATACCAATGGGAGGTGAACCGAGATGAAAGAGCTAGTTTCATACATTGCCAAAGCGCTGGTTGATAAGCCGGAAGATGTGTTCGTTACGGAAATTGAAGGGGAACAGACATCGGTTCTAGAACTAAAGGTTGCCAAGGAAGATCTGGGCAAGGTCATCGGAAAGCAGGGCCGCACAGCGCGAGCCATGAGGACAATTCTCAGTGCAGCCTCCACGAAAATCAACAAACGATCCGTATTGGAGATTATTGAATAACTTTGAACTCAGGCTTGCCTGATAGTGTACTTTTATTTGGGAAAGTCCTTCGCCCACATGGTCTGGAGGGCCTTCTTAGAGTACAATCTTTTTCGCAGTCGGCAGCCTCGCTGATAAATGCTGATAAGGTTTTTTTTAAACTCACGACCGGGGAGAATCATCATTTAGGCATTCTCGATGTCAGGCCTCACAAAAACGTGTTTCTGGTGAAACTGGACGGTTTGACGGATATAAACCAGGCCGAACCCTTTAGAGGGGCGGAGGTGTATGTCAGCCGGGAGGATGTTGTTCGGGAAGAAGGGGAGTATTTCTGGTTTGAATTATTGGGTCTCGATGTTTTTTTAGATGATGGTGAGTATCTGGGTGTGGTTTCACAAATTATCCCCGCGGGAGACAACGAAATATATGTTGTAAAAAAAGGTGATAGGGAGATCCTTTTGCCGGCTGCACGCCAAGTGGTGAACCACATTGATCTAGAAAACGGAAAAATGATTGTATCGGCCCTGGAAGGGCTGTTGGATTTGAATGAAATTTGATGTTCTGACCTTGTTTCCGGATATGTTTACTTCCTATCTGAAGGAAGGTATTCTGGGACGCGCCATCGAAAGAGGCCTCGTGGATGTGGCCCTTTTAAACATCCGTGATTTTGCCAAAGGGCCTCACAGGATTGTTGATGACCGGCCATACGGCGGTGGTGAGGGGATGGTCATGAAGGCGGGGCCGATTTGTCGTGCCCTGGAGTCCGTTGAGAGGTTGAAGAGCCACGGTAAAGTGGTGCTCTTTTCACCACAGGGAGAGCCCTTCACCCAAAGCATGGCCTGGGAGATGGCCGAATGGCAGCAGATTATTTTGGTCTGTGGCCGATATGAAGGTGTCGATGAACGGGTGCGGTCAACCTGCATCGATATGGAACTGTCTATCGGAGATTATGTTCTAAATGGTGGTGAATTGGCCGCCATGGTGGTCATTGAAGCGGTCAGCCGGCTGATTCCGGACGTGCTGGGCGGGGAAAGATCGAACCTGGAAGATTCTTTTGAAAATGGTCTTTTGGAATACCCCCATTACACGCGGCCGCGGGTGTTCGAGGGCCGGGAGGTTCCGCCGGTCCTTCTGTCCGGGGACCATGAGAAAATTCGATTATGGCGAAAAAAAGAGTCGCTCAAGAGGACCCTGACAAGACGAGCGGATCTGCTTCAACAGGCCGAATTATCTCCCGAAGATGAAGCGATTTTAAAAGAGCTTTCCTGATGCGTCTCTATATGGGACTGGCCCATTTTCCCGTTTACAACAAGCACCGGGAGACGATCGCTTCGGCCATAACGCCATTGGATATTCACGATTTTGCCCGGCTGGGGAAAACCTATGAGGTCAGGGGCTTTTTTGTGATTACGCCCCTTGAAGACCAACAGGCTCTGTGCAAACGAATTTTGCGGCATTGGATTTCCGGGTATGGAGCAGAGTACAACGTGCACAGAAAGGAAGCCCTGGACCTTGTCAAGGTGACGGCGTCACTGAAGGTAGCGCTTGAAGAAGTGAAGGAAAGAGAAGGGGAGGTGCCCCGGCTGGTTGCGACCGACGCCGCGTTGCAGAAAAGCCGTGCCATTTCCTACAAGGCCTTGCGGGGCTCTGTACGATCAAATGAGCTGGTTTTCTTGCTCTTTGGAACGGCGTGGGGTCTTCATGAAGATGTTCTGCGGCAGGCCGATCAAATACTGGCGCCCATCTCTGGTAGATCGGGATATAATCATCTGTCCGTAAGGACGGCGGCAGCCATTATCCTGGATCGGTTAATCGGCGGCACGGAAGGTCCATGAATATTGATTGCAGGATACACAAAACACAAAGTACCGTTATGTGTGATATGAGGAGAAGAAAATGAACGTTGTAGAAATGCTCGAGATGGAGCAGATGCGTGGCGACATCCCCGATTTCAAGCCTGGCGACACAGTCAAGGTGCATGCCAGAATTAAAGAGGGCGAAAAGGAGAGGATTCAGGTCTTTCAAGGAGTTGTCATCCGAAAACGAAAGGGCAACACCGGCGCCACATTTACAGTCCGGAAGATTTCTTACGGCATAGGTGTGGAACGTATTTTTCCCCTTCACTCCCCCAATATCGACAAGATCGAAGTGGTTACGAGGGGTAAAGTCAGAAGATCGAGGCTTTATTACCTCAGGAATCTGCGCGGCAAGGCTGCAAGAATCAAGGAAAAACGGTTCTAAAATAAGGTTTGATGGCGCAAGGAATTTAATGATGGTTGTTCAAGAGACTCCGGCAAGTGAGTCAGCCTGAAAACCTGGAACTGTTTCCGGAAGATCCATGTCAAACCTCCTTTGATCCCTTTTTCCACGAAAACCGGTCACGCGATTCAGGTTACGGGCTGATTGCGGGAGTTGACGAAGCGGGCCGAGGTCCTTTGGCCGGTCCCGTGGTTGCGGCAGCTGTCATAATTCCTGAAGGTGTTCGGCTTTCGGGGATTAGAGACTCAAAAAAAATGACGGCTCGGGCCAGATTGGAGGCGTTCCATGTGATCATGGGGCAAGCGCTCACCTTCGGTATCGGCGTGGTGTCCGTCGCTTATATTGAAAAATTCAATATCCTCAACGCTTCCCTAGAAGCCATGTTGCGCGCTATCCATGCCCTCGACCCACAGCCTGAAATGATCCTTGTGGACGGCATCCATGCCGTGGCCAGCCCCATCAAACAGGAGTGTTTAAAAAAGGGAGATCAAATCTCGCGAAGTATTTCAGCAGCCTCTGTGCTGGCAAAGGTCTACCGGGACCGGATCATGCTTTCATGTCACAACATGTATCCTGATTACGGATTTGATAAACACAAGGGTTACGGAACCCGACGGCATCTGGAGGCCTTAAAAGAGCATGGCCCATGTCCGGTTCACCGCCGGACATTTCGGGGGGTGCTGTAGATTGACCCGGGAAAGGCTTGAATTGGGGCAACGGGGCGAGGCGTTGGCTCTGGAAGAAATCAAGCGTCTGGGCTACCGAAAGATTATCAAGAACTATCGATGTCGGTTGGGTGAAGTGGATCTGGTGGCGAAAGATGGGGATGTGCTGGTATTCATCGAGATCAAAACCAGAAAAGGGCGGCCCTTGGGCTTCGCAAAAGAAGCTGTAACGCTAAGAAAACAAAAGCAACTCTCCAAAGTGGCGCTGAATTATATGAAAACCAATAATTGCTGTGATGTGAGTGCCCGGTTTGATGTGGTGGCTGTTGCCGTCGGCAGCGGGTCTCCTCAGATTGAGGTGATCCGGAACGCTTTTGAACTGGCTTATGGATAGAAGGCCGCCATCAGGGAATCAACCCGGTATTTTGTACGTGGTCGCAACGCCCATGGGGAACTTGGAAGACATTACCCTGAGGGCGCTTCGCGTTTTAAAGGAGGTTGACCTGATCGTGGCTGAAAACGGAGCCCACACCAAAAGGCTTTGCGATCATTACGGTATCCGGACAAGAATTGCCACTTACAACCAGCATTCCCAAAAAAGCAAGACGGAACGACTTGTTTCGCAGTTGAGTACGGGGATGGCGCTAGCCCTTGTTTCCGATGCGGGTACCCCTGGCATTTCGGATCCCGGCATCATGCTCATTTCGGCTGCCGTTAAAAAAGAGATCCAAATCACGCCCATTCCCGGGCCATCTGCCGTTGTGGCGTCTCTTTCAGTCTGCGGTTTTTCAACGGCAGGGTTTTATTTTTCGGGTTTTCTGTCAAATCGCCCCGGTAGGAGAAAAAAAGAATTGAAGGGCCTGGTTTCTGAAACGCGAACGATGGTTTTCTATGAGTCACCCCACCGGATCAGTGCCACCCTTTCGGACATGGCCTCTATTTTCGGTTCCAGGCAAATGGTTTTGTGTCGGGAGATGACCAAAATATACGAAGAGATTAGACGGGGCACACCCATTGAACTGCTGGAAGGATTAACCCCTGAAACAACCCGGGGAGAATTTACCCTGGTGGTCTCGGGCGAAACAGCTGTGAAAGATCCTGAAGAGTTGAACAGCGGTACGTTAGATGCCATTGAGACCCTTTTAAAAGAGAAGACCATGAGTGTCAGAGATATTGCAGACGCCATTTCGAAGAAAGAAAAACTGGGGTATCGGAAAGTCTACAAAGAATGCCTCGCCAGAAAACGATTGTTGAAGGATTCATGACCCATGGAAGTGGTCAGACGCCTGAAGATTCGCAACAGCCTGGGCCTCCACGCGCGTGCCGCAGCCAAAATCGTTGAATTGGCGGACCGTTACGAATCAACATTATTTCTGATGAAAGATGGTCGTCAGGTGGAGGGGTCCAATATTCTTTCCATTCTCACGCTCGCCTGCCCAAAAGGAACGGAGATGGAAGTTCGTATTGTCGGGGAAGATTCGGAGCAGTTCATGGAGGAAATGGATGTGCTGTTTCAGGGTAAATTCGGGGAGAACAAATGAGCGAAGACGCTGTTGCCGGTGAAAAATCGTTAAAAGGCATAGCCGTTTATCCGGGTATTGTCATTGGCAAAGCCCACCTTGTGGATAGAAGCAAAGTCAAGATCCTGTACCAGTACCTGGTCAATACGGAGCATCTTAACGGAGAGGTGGAGCGGTTTGAAGAGGCGCTTCGGGTGGTTGAAAAGGAGATGCAGTCCCTCAAAAACGGGATGGCGGAGAAAGTCAACGATCTTTCCTTTATCCTGGATAGCCATCTGATGATCCTCAAAGACAGCATGCTCAGGGATTCTACCATTCATACGATCCTGGACGAAAAAATAAACGCCGAATGGGCCCTAAAGAAATCCCTTGAAAAGATCCGCAAAGTTTTCGATCAGATTGATGATGAATATATCAGCAATCGTATCAGTGATGTTGAAAATGTCACCGAAAGAATTTTGAGAACTCTCAGCGGAAAAGGACAACAGAGCCTTTCTGAAATCGATAGACGGGTCATCATCGTGGCCCATGACCTGTCCCCTGCCGATACGACAGAACTGAATATCGGAAAAGTCATGGGATTTATTACCGATGTGGGGGGACGAACGTCTCATACGGCTATTGTGGCGCAGGCTCTGGAAATTCCGGCGATTGTGGGATTGGAAAACGCAACCGATGTGGTTTCCGACGGCGACCTTCTGATTGTGGACGGCAGCACGGGGGTGGTTGTTGTCAACCCCGACGACAGGGCCATCATTTACTACCAGGAGAAAAAGCTTCAGCTTGAAGACTACCGATCGAGCATTGCCAGACAAAGCCATCTCCCGGCTGTAACTCCGGACGGGCAACGGGTTACCGTCACGGCCAATATAGAATTTCTCGAAGAGGTGAGTGCCGTAAGGAATTATGGCGGAGAGGGAATCGGCCTTTATCGGACGGAATTCCTGTATTTGAGAAGCAAAGGGTTTCCGGAGGAGGAAGAACTTTTTGAGGACTACCGTGATGTGGCCGAGCTAATGGCGCCCGAACCCGTGAACATCCGGACCCTCGATATCGGGGGTGATAAATTTGTCTCGGCCCTTGAAATGTCCAAAGAGATGAACCCTGCGCTGGGATTGCGAGCCATACGGTTTTGCCTGAAACAGCCTGAAATATTTAAAACACAGCTGCGTGCCATTCTGAGAGCAAGCGTATACGGGCATATTCGGTTGATTTTTCCCATGATATCGGGTTTGCAGGAGCTGCTGGACGCGAAGGATATCCTGGAACAGGTTAAAACGGATTTGGACCATGACCAAATTCCCTACGATGAAGAAATGGAAGTGGGTATCATGGTTGAAATTCCCTCGGCCGTGGTAATGGCGGAAGTTCTGGCAAAGTACGTGGATTTCTTCAGTATCGGGACCAACGATCTGATTCAGTATACACTGGCCATCGACAGGGTCAACGAGCATGTGGCACACATGTATCAACCGTTCGATCCCGCACTCATCAGAATGATTGGAACCGTGGTGGAAGCTGCCAGAAAAGAGGGTATCAGTGTTACTCTTTGTGGTGAGATGGCAGGTGATCCTTTGTGTGTTCCGATCTTGTTGGGCCTCGGCCTCGACGCACTGAGTATGAATGCCAGATCCATACCATTGATCAAAAAGATCGTGCGGGCCATGCCCATGAGCCAGGCCAGAGATGACCTTAAGGCGATCATGGGCCTGCACACCGCCGAAGCGGTCCAGCATTATCTGTTGGAACGTACCGGAGGCATGTTTCCCGAGTTGAGGGAAAAAGGGTACCTGTAAGGGGAATTTGAGAATGAAAATTGTCTGTCAAAACAAAAAAGCGCATCACGAATACTTTCTGGATGAGTTTTTCGAAGCCGGGTTGGTGCTCCTGGGTGCCGAGGTCAAGAGCTTGAGAGAGGGAAGGGCCAGTTTGGTGGATAGCTATGCCAAAGTGAAACAGGAAGAGGTTTTTATTCATAATATGCACATTACCCCTTATCCCTTTGCCCACCATATGGAAATGGATCCCATGCGAATACGGAAACTTCTCCTGAACAAACAGGAGATCAAACGGCTCATCGGAAAAACCGAGCAGAAAGGGTATTCCCTGATTCCCACCAAGGTTTATTTTACGCATGGGAAAGCCAAAGTGGAAATTGCGTTGGCAAAGGGGAAGAAAAAATACGACAAACGAAACGCTCTGAAAGAAAAAGAGCTGAAACGGGATATGGAACAGGCACGAAAGAAAAGCGACTATTGACTTCTTTGTGATGGTGGTTACTTTCTGGTCTGTGAAAAGTACCGGCTTTATTTTGCAGTTAATCAATTCAAACAGAGGGGGCGAAACGGTTTCGACGGGGATAATTGAAGCTTAGATTGCATACCGAGGTTCCGACCTGCTCGTAAAACGGTTGGATGAAACACAAACGCAGACGATTACGCGTATGCTCTAGCCGCATAAATGGCTAGCGTCTTCCCTTTCTTTGCCTGCGAGATTGGAAAAGGCGTCGACTAGTGGGCTAGCCGATCCTTTGAACCTGTGAAAAGGTGAGGCGAAAATTTAAACAGGTTAGTCTTTGGGTGGGCTTGCTCAGTTACAACCCCAAAGGCGAAATTTAAATACTGAGCTAAGTATGTAGAGGTCTAAGTGGAATATTTTCGGACGCGGGTTCGACTCCCGCCGCCTCCACCAAATTATTTTTGTAATTTCAATACCGTGCCCAATTCCGGGTAACCCACATAGGTGGGTCACAATTTGAGTTTAAAGCCAAGTTTTTTTCGGCTCAATCTCACCCAAATTATCATCCCTGAATATACAGAAGGGATCCCTTTCGATTTAGACTTCCCTTTTTAAAATCTATTTTCAATCTAACAGGATATCCGCCAGCCTTAAGAAATGCTTAAATTGGTAAAGCAATTTGCAGGAATAGGATTGATGGGGACTTTCTAAACCAAAGATCATACAAGACATACGGAATCGGAAGTGGTGACAACTAGCAGAGAATCTTGTTAAACTTCCTCGGTTTTCATGAGCATGAAATTTCATAAAGAACAAGACTGCTGTGCGGTCTTACTCTCCAGTGTCCCAGATTCTTTCTACCTTAACCCCGTTTTTCAGATGTCGTTAATGAGACGAACCCCAACATTCCGTTTTACGGCGGCACTCTAGGCGTCGACGATGCCCTTGTTGCCGAGGGTCTCGACGGTCGTAATGATTGTAGATTCGGCGCTTCTGATGAGCGAGGTGAGATTCGATGCTGAACTGATCGGGCCCCGGACGAGGCATGGGACCGAAAGCGCCTGAGTATCTTTTGTCTCTTTTTCCTAATTTTTGACGTCTGCGGTGAATACCGAATTCCATTTTGCTATGATCGAGGCGTCCTAGGTAATGACGCCGAAGTCGCGTTTCTTACTGACGTCGTCCGCGCTGCCCATGTTCATCGCGATGACGAACGCCCAGTTGTCGTCAACGACCACGGCCTTTTCATGGGTAAACGTGAATTTAGTGCTGCTCTTCATGACATCGACACCATGAATCCGCTGCACAACCGAAAGAGTGCATGTTGGAAACTCTCTGCCTAAAGTCGCGCGCGCCGTAATTCTAACCCCACCATCCTCCATAATTCGGTTTACATCTTTTTCTGAAGTGTAAATTGCTTTAAGATTCTGTTCAAAGATGCGGCTTTTTGAGAATGAGATGTGAACAGAAACGGAATTGAACAACAAGAATGGAAACCGCAACATTTTCTGAATCGATTAGATTGAAAACTTTCGTCCATTATGATAAGAGATGCTTCCCTGTTTAGTGGTTGAATAAAAATGTCTTTTCATGAAAAATCCAAATTCCGAATTGTGAAATTCAACAAATTCAGTCCTTGATCACCTTTCCGGCTAAGTAGTGCCTGAACGGAAACCCCTGTTCAGGAAAAATTCGAATGTCGAAATCCGAAATTCGAAACAAATTCAAATCTTCAAATTCAAAATGACAAGAACAACAGATTAAAAACATGCCGTTTCTGTCATTGATACATTTTTGGTTTTGGTCATTGTTTCGGATTTAGTGCTTCGAATTTTGGATTTCTTGATGGAAAAAAAAGGTTTTGGGTCAGGCACTGGTTAAATGTTCTAATTTTTCAATTACAGGAAGGGCGTGGATACTGCCTTATAAAGAGGTCGTGAAAATGGAACCCCGATTGACCGTTCAGTTGACATTGAAGGCCTATGACGTTCTCTTGCACGTGGCCACCGGTTTTGTAGAACAGTCTGCGCTGGCATTTGGACTGGGAAAAAAAGAAGCCCTTACCCTTGCCCTGGCTACGGAAGAAGTTTTCCTTTATCTCTGCCATATTTCAAGCCCGGGAACGGAGCTTGAAATCAGTTGTCGCTCCAATACCTACCGTGCAGTCATCGGCTTCCTTTTTGAAGCCGCTCACTTTGAGCTAAGCGGTTTCAACCTCACGGCCGCCGCTCCCCTTGAGGACGGCACATGTATTCGGGAGATGGGACTCCTCATTGCCTCCCGGGTGGTGGATCGGTTTAGCCTTCAGAAGGAAGGCAATCACCTTCTTCTGACATTCGCAAAAGACAAAGCCTATCCGAAGACGGATGTTCCGGATGCGCCCGTTCCGGCGCCCGTTTCCGTGTTTTCCATCCATCGACCTAATGTGGAGGAAGTCAAGGCGGCCGTTCGATTGGTCAGACACTGTTTTCGCGAGCAGTCTTATCCACCGGTGGTTGATCTTCCTGGAAAGGTTGCGGATATTTTCGCGGCAGGTGAGCTGAACGCTGCTTTGGCCGTGGATAAGGCCGAACATGTTGGGGGGGCCCTATTCTGGACCAGGGATTCTCGCGAGGGGGTCGAATGTTTTGGACCCTATATCTTTCATGCCGAATCGGATCCCAAAATCGCCATTGCCCTGCTTGATTGCTGCGTGGAGGAAATTTCCCGAACCGGAGTCATGGGGTTGGTCAACCGCTATTCGGGCTCAGGCCTTCCGCCAGGGTATTTCGAATCTCTTGGGGCACTGACCCTTTTCAGGGAAGACGGCACCAGGGAAGAGTTGCAGGCCTCCTACCGATATTTGAGAGAAGACAGGGGCAGCACGGTCTGGGCCCACCCGGTTCTGCTCCCGTTCCTTAAAACCCAATACGAAAGACTCACCCTGCCGCGGGAAATACAATCGGTGACTTCAGAGGGGGAAGAGTTAAATCCCTTTGCGGTACTTTCCGTGGAGATGAACAGATTAGGACACAGGGCGGTTCTCCGGCCTCTTGTTTACGGTAAGAATGCTTCGAAGATCCTTGCAGAGCATATCAGACTGCTGGAGAGAGAAGGTTTTTCCGCTGTTTTCTTTGAGATGGATTTGAAAAAGGCGTGGCATGTCCATTTTGGGCCTTGCCTTCTCCAGAACGGATTTAAACCCGAACTGGTCCTGCCGTACGGCGGCAAAGGGGATGTGTTAGTATTTCAATACAAAGCGGAATGCAAGGCATGAGCTCGTCCTTTTCCCCACAAAAGCTGTTGCCCAGGCACATTCAGGCCTTCGAGGCCTATGTGCCCAGCAGACCGGATCCCGAACTCATGAAGATGTACGGGTGCTCGAGGCTCTTCCGCCTGAACAACAATGAAAATGCTCTGGGACCTCCGCTCGAGGCCGTGGAAGTCTTGCGGCGTTTCCCCCCGAAGTCGGCTGCCCTCTATCCCAGCGGAGATGCGTTTTACCTGCGTCATGCCCTGGCCCGGGAGTTCAGCAAGGAACCGGATCAGTTTCTGGTGGGAAACGGGGCCAACGAGGTTATTGCATTCGTAATCAAGGCATTCTGCGAACAAGGAGACAACATTATTACCGCGGATAAAACCTTTGCAGTTTACGAATGGGTAGCCCGGTTTTCAGGTCTTGAGCCTCGCCTGACGCCGCTCAGGGATTTCGCCTTTGACGATGAAGCCATGCTGGCGCAGATGGATGAAAAGACCAAAATACTGTTCCTGTGCAACCCCAACAACCCTACCGGCACATATTGGGATAGAACGCGTATGTGCCGCTTTCTGGACAGGGTGGCCGGGAGGGCCGTGGTGGTAGTGGATGAGGCATACGCCGAGTTTGTGGAGGCCTCGGATTATCCGGATGGCATGTCCCTTATGGACATCTATCCTAATTTGTTGGTTTTTCGCACCTTTTCCAAGATGTACGCCCTTGCCGGTCTTCGCATCGGTTATCTGGTCGGCTCCATTGAGATGGTGGACGTCATTCGCCGGACTTGCATTGTGTACTCGGTAAATCGTTTGGCCCAGGAGGCGGCCCTGGCTTCTGTACCCGCCAGGGATCACGTTCTCCGCACCAGGCTTATGGTCCGCCAAGGAAAAGAGTATTTGCACCGGGAATTGAAAACGCTTAATCTACCCTTCCAATCCGGAGAGGGGAATTTTCTCATGGTAATGCTTCCGTTCAGTGATACTCTGGCCTACAGAAAACTAATGGCCAGGGGAGTGATGGTACGTTCCATGACTGCATTCCGTTTTCCCAACTGCATCCGGATTACCATTTCTTCCATGAAGGCTATGGAAGCTCTGATCGCGGCACTCAGGGAAATTATGGTTTGAAAGGTTTAAAGTGAAAAATACTTTCCGCCTTTCCTGAAGGATGACGTTTTTTTGACGGAAGCCCGGGTAATAGGTATTACCATGGACACAAAACAAAACGACCCGTATCTGACAAAAATTTGGAAATGGGACGGCTCCGCGATCGGGGTTCCCGAAATCGGAACAGCCTTTCCCAGGGCCGATGCCTGGGCTAAAGTCACCGGCGCTGAAAAATTCGCGGCGGATTATTACAGCTCCGACATGGTCTGGGCCGGAGCCAGGCGGGCCGGGACGCCCCATGCGCGGCTAAAGGGCATTCGTGCGGAAGAAGCGCTGGCCATGCCCGGAGTGCTGGCCGTTCTGACCCATAGGGATGTGAAAGGAACAAATCGGCAGGGGGTGGTGAGAAAAGACCAGCCCGTCCTGGTGGATGACCGGGTTCGGCATGCCGGAGACGCCGTGGCCCTGGTTTTGGCCGAAAGCCGGGATATTTTGAAACGGGCACTGGCCCGCGTGGTTGTGGATATGGATCCCCTTCCGGCTGTGTTTGATCCGGAAGAGGCTTTAAAACCCCATGCGCCCATTCTCCACGAAGACCATTCCAGCGGCAACCTGCTTCTGAAGGCCGATCTCGACACCGGAAAAGGTCTGGATGGGTTTTCCGAATGCGACGTAGCGGTGGAGGCTTCTTTTGAGACGCCCCGGCAGGAACATGCCTATCTGGAAACCGAAGTGGGCTGGGCCCGCATGGAAGAAGACGGAACTCTGGTTATTGTTGCCTCCACGCAGACCCCTTTTCGGGATCGTTCCGAGGCGGCAGAAGCCCTGGGGATCGATATTCAAAGAATTCGTGTGGCGGCCCCTTATCCGGGAGGCGCTTTTGGGGGAAAGGACGGCATCACGGTTCAAACCCTTTTGGGGCTGGCTGCTCTGCACGCCGGCGGCCGCCCGGTCAAGATGATCTGGGACAGAGAGGAGTCCTTTACGGCCGGAACCAAACGACACCCCGCCCGTCTTTCTTATCGCCTGGGAGCGACCAAGGACGGCATCCTCAAAGCCCTTCAGATGCAGATGCTTCTGGACACAGGACCCTACGATCATCTGGGGGGCGTTGTTATGACCCTGGCGCTGGAACACGCCGGAGGCCCCTATCGTATTCCCAACACATCCCTGACGGCCCGGTGCGCCTATACCAACAATCCCATCGGCGGGGCCTTTCGAGCATTCGGCGTGGCCCAGGTGGCAGGGGCCATGGAACAGATGATGGACATGCTGGCCCACCGGCTGAAAGCGGACCCTTTGGAAATCCGGCGGAGAAACGCCCTTCAGAAAGGAGATCCGACGCCTGTCGGGGTAGTCCTTCAGCATTCCATCGGAATGGAGGAGTGTTTGAAAACCCTTGGAAACCATCCCCTCTATTTCGAGCGGGAAAAATGGAAAGCGGGGGCAGGCCCCTTCAAACGCCGGGGAGTGGGGATAGCGGCGCTTATGCATGGACAGGGTTATGGTCCGGTAGTTCCGGATGTGGCCAACGCCAAATTGAAGCTTATCCGAAGGGGAAAGATACAGGTCTATTCCGGGGTGGTGGACATGGGCCAGGGGAACGCCTCCACCTGTCTTCAGATTGCCGGAAACATCCTCGTCCAGACCCCGGATGCCCTTGAACTGGTCCTTCCCGACACGGAACGTACGCTTCCCTCGGGCTCGGCATCCGCCAGTCGCTGTACATATACCTTTGGAAATGCGCTTATGGGGGCCTGTGAGGTCTTAAAACAGCGGCTTCTCGAAAAGGCCGCGGATCTTCTTATGGCGGCTTCTTCAAAGGAAGTGGCCCTCAAACCCGGAATGGTGCGGCATCTCGCTTCAGGCCGCGAAATTCCCCTTGCCGGTCTGGCTGCATTCATGGCCGATTCGGAGAGAACCGTCACCCATCGGTTTCGGGCGCCCACCGCCGGGGATCCAATTGCGGTTCCGGAGGAAGTGCGGGTTCACGGCCTTGGACACTCGGTTTTCTCCTATGCGGCCCATCTGGCCTGTGTGGAAGTGGATGAATTGACCGGGGCAGTGGATGTTCGGCACTACCTTTCCATCAGCGATTGCGGCCGGGTGATGAATTCCCAGGCTTATGAACAGCAGATTCAGGGGGGCGTAGCCCAGGGGATGGGATATGCCGTAATGGAGGATTTCAAGGTTCGGGAAGGGCAGGTGGAGAGCCGGGACCTGTCCACGTATATCCTTCCCACGGCCATGGATATGCCGGATATGGAGGTACAGGCAGTGCAAACCCACGAAACAACCGGCCCTTTTGGACTAAAGGGGGTGGGGGAAATCGGTACGAGCGGACCTGTTCCGGCCATTTGCAACGCAGTGGCGGATGCTGCAGGGGTGCGCCTTGCCTGCTGGCCTTTGACGGCGGAGCGGGTCCTTAAGGCTATGGAACGTGAGAGGGTAAATGAACCATGATAATTCGTTTTATACTGAACGGCGAAGAAAGAGAGATTGAAACAGCTCCGGACCGGCGAGTGGTGGACATTATTCGGGAAGATATGGCGCTTACAGGGACCAAGGAATCGTGCGGCACGGGCGAGTGCGGCTCCTGCACCATTCTGGTGGATGGTGCAACCCGGCTCTCCTGTCTCATGCTGGCCGCGCAGTTAGAGGGCCGCAGCATCACCACCATTGAAGGCCTGGGGTCGAAGGAGGCCTTGCACCCGATTCAAAAGGCTTTCGTGGAGAAGGGAGCCGTACAATGCGGGTTCTGCACTCCGGGCATGGTTCTGGCGTCGGTGAATCTTTTGAGGGAACATTCGGTCCCCACAAGAGAGCAGATTCGAGAAGGCCTTTCCGGGAACCTTTGCCGATGCACCGGTTACCAAAAGATCGTAGATGCGGTAGAAGCAGCAGCGCCCTGTTTTCCAAAAAAGGATGAGCTATGAGGCCGGTCTTTCTTCCCGAAAATACGGCAGAGTTGTGGGAAACGCTGGATAAACACCCTGCAGCGTCCCTGTACGCGGGCGGGACGGATATCCTTGTGAAACTGCGGTCTGGAATAGTGGATCCTCCAGCCCTGATCTGCATCGAGCGGATAAAGGATCTGAAAGGGGTTCGGGACGAAGGAGATACGGTTTTTGTGGGCGCGGGCAATACCCACCGGGAGCTGCTCGCCGATCCAACAGTACAGACCTGTTTTCCGGTTCTTGCTCAGGCCCTTCGTGTCCTCGCTGCGCCCCCCATTCGACAAATGGGGACCATTGGAGGGAATGTGGTGAACGCCTCTCCGGCCGGCGACACCCTTCCCCCTCTATACGTCCTTGATGCAGAGGTGGAGATATGGTCGCGAGAGCTTTCCCGCGTTGTACCCATCAGGCGATTCATTTCAGGACCAGGCCTTGTTCTGCTGAAAACCGGTGAACTGGTGGGAGGCCTGCGCATTAAAAAACGATTCGGAAAGTGGATTCAACACTACGAGAAGGTTGGGCTTCGAAAGGCCCAGTCCTGTGCCGTAGCCAGTCTGGCCGCAATTCTGAAAACGGATTCAAAAGGAACGGTGGAAGAAGCGCATCTGGCCTGGGGAAGCGTCGGCCCAACTGTGGTGTCGTGTTCGAAAGCGGAGGAAGCGCTCAAAGGAAGGTCCCTTTGCGCGGAAACGCTTGAAAAAGCTATGCCGGCTGTTCAGTCGGCCATATCGCCCGTTGATGATATTCGGGCCTCAGCCTCCTACCGCCGATCCGTCGCAGGGGCGCTCCTGTTGAGGCTTTCCATCACTGGAGCCCAATAGGATACCCATCGGGAAACCTTCGGGACCCGGGAATTATGATACTTCTCTTCATCTCGCCGGCAGAATTTCTGAGGGGATGTACTTTATGACAACGCCGTGCTGCGCTCCCAGTCGGCCCGAACGATCTTCAAAATTTCCGCGGCCCGATCCCCATAAAGGCAAATGCCCTCCCAGTTCGGTTTCCCCAAAATTTTCTGCATCAAAAGGCCATCGTTGTCGAACCACCGGGGAAGCGCCCCGCCAATAAAATATCCCTTTCCCCTCAGTGCCTCCACGGCATCTCCCACCCATGCGGAGGACAGGTCCAGCCAGATTTGAATAACCTCAATTCCTCTCTTTTTGAGTTCGTTCTCCAGTTCTTCCATGCGCGCCGTGAAATCGGCTCCCGCGTCATCGACCGCGATCCTCGCTACGCCGGCGGACACAAAGATTTGAGGTCTGATTTTCGAGACAATCTTCGCGGGAAGCCGCGCTTTCGATATCCGGAAATCCCGGCTGTCGTCCAGTCGTTCATAGAAAAAATCCAACACATCCCTGTAGGCGGTAGGAAGGTAAACCGTATGGGGTCGCGGCTGGAAAGTCCGAAAGCACAGGAAGGCGGAAACTCGGCCGGAGACTTTGCCCTCCTTTTCATGGGCGGCAGCGGATATCAGATCTACTTCCAGCGCGCGAAGAATAAAACCCGCCTTGCCGGTGAGCTTCTGGCTGAAGACATGGTTACAGACGGGCTCGCAAAACACGGAATTGACACAGCTCAGTGTTTTGGCGACTTCAAGGCCATGCTCCACCATCTTGGTGAAGATTCCCTTCCCGCCCCGGTATGCCGCGTGTACGGCGCCGGCGCCGGACTCGTAGGTTCCCGGATGGGCAGCGCTTTTGAAAAGGGCATTATGCCCAACTACCTCTCCCCGCGCTGTTCTGGCCACGCTCGATATGGTGCTCCGGGCGGCGTTTTCCTGGATCAACCGTTGCGGTTCAAGGTATGTTCTCACAGGGTATCCTTCTCCGTAAACATCCCGAAAAAGCCTGGCAACTCCTTCCGCATCTTCCGGCCTGAAAATATCCACCTTCCAGGCTTGGCCCGGTTCGATATTCCCTTCTTTTACTGGGTCAGAGCTCATAATCCTCCATTTCCTTTTTTGGTGAAGCAGCAAAAATAATTTATTGTTCCGATCGGCTTTGATGCGCGAAGCGCACCATAGTTTGAAATTATGAACTTTCAACCCATAAATGTCGAGGGGCCACTCCGGCCCCTGATTCAAACACTCCCGACCAGTACGCACTGCTGTAAACGGCGTTATGACCTACGATATCTCCCTTGGTCCTCCGGCCACGCTGGGAACCGTCCGTCAGGACCGGCCAACGCCGGGAATTAAACACGTCTGGATTGCTCCCAATCAGCCTTGACGAGGTCGTAAACCATTTTTCCCCGGTCCGAAGCGAACTGAATGCCTTCCCAATTAGGCTTTCCCCATATTTTTTGCATCAGGAATCCATCCTCGTCAAACCAACGCGGCAACACGCCGCCTAGAAAAAAGCTTTGCCCGCAGAGCTCATCCACGGCCTTCCCCACCCAGGGACAGGACAGGTTCAGCCAGACCTGAATCACCGCCGCCCCTTTTTTGACAAGATTGTCTTCGATATCGGCCAGGGCGGCGCCAAAATCAGAACCGGCGTGTTGGACTTCCAGCCGGGCAATCTGGGCGAAATCGAAATAGTCGGTTTTGATCAGGGATTCTTCACCTGAGGGCCAGTCCGCATCCGCCAGGCGGAAATCCCTGTCGTCGTCGAACCCCTCGTAAAGTTGCTTTACCTCCAATTGATATTGGGGGGGGATAAAAACAGTGTTTAGCTGTTTTTGAAAGGTTTTAAAAACCAAAAAGGTCGAAACCCGGCCGGTGGAACTCTGTTCCGTGGTGTAGGCTTCCGCCGGCATCAGGTCGACTTCCAGGGCGTACGGCCTGAAATTCAATGTAATACTAATTTTTTGCATGAAGACATGGTTGCAGACGGCTTCTCCGAACGCGATGCCGGGGACGGGCAGCTCCTGGATTTTATCAATACCGAATCGGAGCATTTCCGTGGCCAAGCCTTTCCCGCCCCTGAATTCCCTACTGACCAGCCCGGCGCCTGCTTCATAGAGCCTTTCCCAGGGAGCGCTTTGGTACAGTCCCAGATGGCCGACAATTCGGCCGTCGGACATCCTTATTACGACGGATACTGTCTGCTTGCTTCTATTTTCCTCTATCAGGAGTTCGGGATCGATAAATTTTTTGATCGGATATCCGGTGCCGTATACGGCCAGAAAAAGGTCCGCCACTCCTTGGGCGTCCTCGGGTCTAAAAATATCGATCTCCCAGGCCTGGCTCTGGTCTATTTCCTGTTTTGGTTCCTTTATCGAATCCATCCAATCTTCCTCTCCTTTTGAGCCGGCGACGTCGTCGAACTGTTTTCCATTTTTTCACCCATTATGGTTTTTTCAAAGGAATCGCTATTCTCCCTGGATCACCTCCCTTTACCATTAGTATCATGGCCGAACCCAACACGCTCAGCCCCGCGCAGATTAAGAAAAGAGCCGAAAATCCCCAATCGGCGACCACGTAACCTCCGACAAACGGTCCGATGAAATACCCGGCCTGGTACATCTGGAACCCTAAATTGGTGTTGAAGGCTTTGTATTTGGGATGGGAAAGATCGAACAGCAGTCCGTTGAAAACAGGCAGGGCGATGCCCCAACCCAGCCCGATCAGCACCCCCATCAACCCGAAAAACGGGAGGGCGTTCCAACCGGCGGCCAGAATTACGTAGGAGACGGCCAAGAAAATCATGGTCAGGCAGACCAGACGGGGCTTGTTCATCCGGTCGAAAAGTGACCCGGCCGCCACTCGGACTCCCAGCTCGGCCGCCGTGGAAAGGGTGAAAAAAATTCCCACGCCCGAGACTCCCAGGCTGGTTGCGTAACCGGCCACGAAAAAAAAGATCAAGGCGTTGCCGCAGTAGAGCATCAGCATGGAGCCCAAGACCCCCAGGACGCGCCCGTCGGTCAGGTCCTCGATGATTTCCCGGCGACTCAGGCGGCCAGGGCGCTGTTGGGCCTGCAGGCTTTCCTCCTTCGGCTTGACGAAAAAAGCCAGTGGAAAAACCAGGACCGTCACGCCGGCGAAAAAGAGAAGAATCTGGTTGAACCCGCCAAAAGTCTCGGTCAAGAAGGGAAAAAGCGGCGGAATGACAGTGGTGGGCAGTATTGTAATTATGCCGACGTACCCGAAGGCCTGGCTGCTGCGTTCCTTGGGGATGTGGCCGACCAGTATGGCCGTCAGGGCGGCTCCCAGGACCACGAAGGCCAGACCGTGAAACGACCTGATAAGGACCAGGCTCCAGAAGCCCCTGGCCAGGCTGTACGAGGCCAAGGCGCCGACTACCAGAAAGATTCCCAAAAAAATGAAAGGTCTGGAATTGCCGGAGTTGAAAAAGGGGCTGACCAGGGGTCTGAAAACCAGGGAGACCGCCGCAAACAGTCCTATCAGTAGGCCGAATTTTGTCTGGTCGATGGTCGTTGTTTGCAAGTATTCGTAAAAATTGAAAAAAATAGCAATGTTGGAGTAAACGACAAAGGCTGTCGCCATCAACAGAATAAAGTCCTTGGTCCAAAGGGGCGGCAGTTCCTTGTCTTCCGGGGCGAGAGAATTCCTTGACGCAGTCTTCATCTTTTTGGTACCTAAAAGCTGCAATCATGAACACGATGCAGGGCGTGCGTAGCCCGGGTACTGTATTCGATTGGTTCCGAGAACATCTTTCTGTTGTATGACGGCAAAAAAAGCAGCATTTATTACGTTTAAAGGGCGTTAAAAGGGCCATTTCAGAGCAGGATACAATTCCTGAACCTACCGTGTACAGTAGAAAAATAGAATCAGTTTTCTGCTGTTATTTGAAATGATATCCCAAAATGTAGAAATCTGTTATCTGTTACCGTATTTTCCCGATTCTTGAAATATGGAGTACGGCTTGTGGAGTCAAAATAAATCTCCCTATCCCGTTCTGCAGGTTTGAAGTCGCAAGGTGTAGGTTAAATATGGGTGCTCAGTAGGGATAATTTTCAGACAGGCTAAAAGGGCAGAGCGTTGGCATAACTGCTATCATGAGATTATTTCCATAAATAGCCAATCCCAATATATGGTGGTCAGGTCCCAGAAAGGTAAGAGCTCAGACATGGCCTTTCACAAGATTTCAAGCGGTGTATCGGATTGAGTGTATAGACGGCTGCGTGGCTGTCTTATCCATTTTATCTTTCCAGAAATGGCAACTTTCATTACACCCTTTGCCGCAATTTCGCAAAGACTCCATGATTGAAGCCTTTGCCAGGTCATCCAAAACAGCCTTACCCTGAAATGATGGAACGGGTAAAGGTCTTTCTCGTTGCTTATTCTCCTAAACCTTTTGTTCAGCACAGTTCCGCATGTATGTGCAGGTGAAAAATCCCTTACTGGGCCAGTGAGTTCGGGCTATTGCGGTCGGGGAAAGAAGTTGTTATTATTTTCCTTTCGATAACTTTACCAGAGTTTATCGCATCCTATTCAAATTCCCTGGTAGATTCAGCAAAAAACATGAGGAAGATGAAAAAATTTGAAAAGGATTCACTTTTTACGGGACAAATCGAAAGGATAGTGTTATGAACAAAATATGAGCCGCCAAGAAATAAAAGAAATCCTTCACAACCTCGATGTTCGAGCAGATATTCTCGACAGGGAAGCCTTGTCACGGACTCTTTCAATCTTGATAAATCTTGTCGAGAGGTTGAGCGAAGAGAATGAGAAATTAAAGGTTCAAAACCAGAAACTGCGAGATGAAAACAACCGACTGAAAGGTGAACAAGGCAAACCGAATATTCGTGGTAATATAGGCGGCAAGGTTGAGAATCTATCCTCGGAAAAAGAGCGAAAGAAACGACAAGAAAAAAAGAAAAAAAGTCAAAAAGAAAAAAGACGAAAATTGCAATTGATCGAACAGAGGTGTGTGAGATCGATCCCTCTAAACTGCCTGCTGATGCTGAATTCAAAGGCTATGAGAGTGTCCTTGTTCAGGAAATCCTGATCAAAACGGATAATGTCGAATACAAAAAAGAGGTTTTTTATTCAGCCTCTGAGAAGCGAACCTACATAGGAGAATTGCCCGCCGGGATTGTTGGAGAATTTGGCCCTGGTATAAGATCACTGGTTTGCACGCTTAAATACGTGGCAAACATGTCGCAGCCAAAGATTCAGGAACTGCTTGAAAATTGCGGCATACACATTTCACAATCGACTATTTCCCGAATCCTCACCAATGATGAAACCGGGTTCAACCAGGAGAAAAATGACATTTTTCGTGCCGCCTTGGAATCTACGCCATACCAGCAAATCGATGACACCACGGTGAGGGTCAACGGCAAAAATCAGTATTCACAAATTTTTTGTAATCCATCTTATACAGCCTTTTTCACCGTTCCACGCAAAGATCGTCTCACGATACTTGATTTGTTGCTTTGCGGCAGGGAAAGAACATACCGTTTTGATCTGAAGGCATATTGTTTGATCTTGGATTTCAAGGTAGCAAAGAAGGTAGCCGATCAGCTTTTGAATTTAACCGAAGACAAGGAAATCTGTGAAGCTGAAATGCAAACATTGTTGAAAAAGATTTTTAAGGATGGAAAAGGAAAAAACACCAGGGCCAGAATTATGGAAGCCGCTGCCATAGCCGCCTATCATCGACAAACAGATGTTCCGGTTGTGGACATTTTGCTAGCCGATGATGCGCCTCAATTTAAAAAACTTACCGCGGAACTGGCCCTTTGCTGGATTCATGAGGGACGACACTACAATCGTTTGGATCCAATCGCTCTCTGCAATGTTGATGCTCTTACGGCTTTCAAGAAAGATTTCTGGGATTTCTATGGGGATCTTTTGAAATATAAAAATGATCCAAATCCTGAAAAAGCGGCAAGCTATCCGCCCAATTCGACGAACTTTTTTCCACCAAAAGCAGTTATGATGCATTAAATGATCGTATAGAAAAGACCCGGAACAAAAAGGAAGAACTTTTGAAAGTTCTCAAATATCCCTGGTTGCCATTGCACAACAATGATTCCGAGTTGGGGGCAAGAGTTGAGAAACGCAGGCAGGATGTCAGTCTGCACACAATCTCCGATGCCGGAACAAAAACAAAAGATGCGTTCCTTACCATTACCCAAACGGCCAAGAAACTGGGGGTCAATGCCTTCCAATATATTAACGACAGAGTTTCTGGAAAACTCAGCATGCAGGCACTTTCTGATCTGATTGTTGAAAAAGCCACGTTATAGCCTGTATAGTACCTCTTTACAAATCATCACGATTATATCTTTGCAGCATCCAAGCCATCAGAAAGAATGCGATTGCTGTAGGCCATGCGATGTTATACGATTACTCATCGGTTCCAATTGTTCAGCAATGAATCTTCTCTTTGAGCCCCCATGGGATTTGAATAGGATACTTTAAAATTATTATAATTATGCTTTAGAAAGGAATCAGTCGACATTTTCGTTGAAGCACTCTTCCGAGGATTCCATATCGGAAGTTCCACACCTTTTCACGTTCGGGCTTGTTTCAAGAAGAGTTGGAGTTTAAGGTGAAACAGACGATGAAATGCTTGATTTCGGCGGTCCTGACAATGGTTCTCGCAATCGTTTTGGCGCTTCCCGCTTCCCCGGCGGAGATGGAGGACCGTCTCATAGGCCGTGTCACGATTCAAGATCTCATCGCTTACGCCTACCGGAACAACCCTTCCATCCGCCAGGCCCGCGAGGAGTGGCGGGAAACCATTGAACAATACCGCATTTCAACCGGATACCCCGATCCCGAATTGAAATTCACCTATTTCCCGGAACCCATCGAGACCCGGCTGGGACCTCAGGACTGGGTGGCCAGCTTGAACCAGCGGATACCCTTCCCCGGGAAGCTTTCACAGGCAGGGAAAGTGGTGGAGGCGGACGCACGGGTGGCGCACATCAAACTGGACAGGACCGTTAAAGGCGTCATGGCATCGGTTCGCAGGTCTTATTACGAACTTCTCTATATCCGCACGGCCGGACGGGTTGTCGCTCAAAACCGGCGGCTGTTGGAACACCTTCGAAAGGTGGGAGAAACCGCCTATGCCAAGGATAGGGCCTCCTTGATGGATATGGTCAAGGGTCAGTCCCAACTGGGACAGATCCTCTACGACGGGATTCTGCTGGCGGAACTGGAACAGACCGAAAAAACCCGGTTGAACGGAATCTTGAACCGGCCTCCCGATGCAAAAATCGGAAAACTTGTG
The DNA here is from genome assembly GCA_963663335.2 of Desulfatiglandales bacterium. Lineage (GTDB taxonomy): Bacteria > Desulfobacterota > DSM-4660 > Desulfatiglandales > Desulfatiglandaceae > NaphS2. The sequence goes on from CAXXLN010000004.1 coordinate 896,691, forward strand.
GAAGCACAATTTCAACCGGTTGCTTTCGACCTCAAAGGGCTTTACGCTCTTGCCGAGACCAATCAGGAAGACCTTCGTATGGCCCGGGCCCTTGTGGATCGTGCCGATGCCAGGGCCGAACTGGCCGGCTTTGAAAACCTCCCCGATTTCAATGTGGGGGTATCCTACTCCGGCATCGGCCAACCGGACGTTCCCGTGCAACCCGTGGACTCGGGGAAAGACGCCTTCGGCTTCCAGGTGGGAGTCACCATCCCCTTGTGGTTCGATAAAAACAGAGGACGGGTGGCGCGCGCCGAGGCGGGCATTCGAAAAGCCAAAGCGGCGGAGGACGCCGCCATCACCGATATCCGGACCCGGGTGCACGACCTCTTTTTCCGTCTCAACAACGCGCGGCGTCTGGTCACCCTCTACCGGGAGGATCTTTTGCCCCAAGCCATGAACGCCATGGAGATCGCCGAGACCTGGTACCGCGAGGGGCAGGCTTCTTTTTCCGATTTTGTGGAGACCCAGGCCGTCTATTACAATTTTCAACTGGCACTGGCAAGGGCCGGCGCCGACTACGGAAAGGTCCTCGCCTCCCTGGAGCAGTTGGTGGGCCAAACCATCACACGGGTGCTGGCCGGAAATAAAGAGAAGACCCCGGAGGAAATGAAATGATTAAACCTTATTCATATTTCTTCTCCTGGGTTCTGTTGCTGCTGATCTTCATGGTCGGATGTTCCGACTATTCCCATTTGAGCCTGGATCTGGATGATTACCGACCGCCCGCTTATACATTCATCTCGCCGTCCGAAGAACCGAAAAAGCCGGAAGATTTCCTGAAGACCGACTTCGAACAGGAAGAAAAGCAATTGGACGAAGCGAAAATCCTTTGGGAGAAAGCACTCAAGGCCCCTCGAGAAGAGGCGTCTTTTTTTACGCCCCCCTCCCATCTTCTGAAATCGCTTGAGCCCGCCGCAAAGGACAGCGAAGCGGCCCTGGAAGCTCTGGCGCATCCATACGCCCTTGAAACCCTGGAAACCCTTGCCCTTATCCGAAACCCCCGCATTCAGGCGGCCCGGGATGATGTTCGGGCCGCCATCGATACCTACAGCCAGGTGATGGCCTTAGACGATATTCTTCGGCAATATTCGGCTTTCACGGCGCAGATGATGACCGACGTGGGTCCGGTAAAGGGAACGGAACCCATGGGGACGCTGTTTCCCTTTCCCGGGGTTTTGTCGCTCAAGGGAGAAATCGTCAACCAGTCGGTCCGGGAGGCTTTCGAACAATCGGAAATCACAAAAAAAACGGTGGTGACGGAAGCGAGAAAAGCCTATTGGAATCTTTTGTACCTGGTCAAGGCCGAGGGGATCTCCGGTGAAGTTCTGACGCTTTACCGGCATCTGGAACAGGTGGCCGCCAGCCGATACGAAACCGGCGCCGCCAGCTATCAGGATGTCATCAAGATCCGCATCCGGCGGGAAATACTGGAAGAAGATCTGAAGACGCTCATCGAAAAAAAGCAAAATGTCAAATCCGGAATTCTGGCCCTTCTGAATCTTCCCCCGGAAGCCCGATTGAGCCGACCCGAAGATCGCAACCCGCCGGAGGCGGTCCCGCCTTTGGACGGTCTGTATAAGATGGCCCGCCAACGTCGCCAGGAACTGAAGCGAATGCGGGACCGGGTGGGGAAGATGGAACGGCTCATTGAACTGGCTGAAACGAAAATCCTTCCCCAATACACCCTGGGGCGCTCTTTTTATGAAGACATAACGACCGTCCGGGTCGGCACAAGTACCCGCAAACCCGATTTTCCGGTTTCAACCCGGGCAGACCGGGGTGCGGGCCTGCCGCTTAAACCGTGGTACGGCATTGATGATGCCTACATTCGAGAAACACGGCAGAAACTAAACGCCCTCAAAAAGGAGTTGGAAAATGCGGAAGCCGTCACCGATCTCCTGGTGCGGGAGGCCTGGTACCGCCTGGACCTGGCAAAACGCGAGGAAACCCTTTATCGGAATAGCGTGTTAAAGCTCGCAAAAGATGCCTTGGACGTCTCCACCCGAGGGTATGAGGCAGGTAATGTCACCTTTGCGGACGTGATCGCTTCATATGCTTCATACCTGGATCAGAACCTTTCAGCCCAGCGGAAATTGAGTGACATGGGCGTTGCCCGGGCGGACCTGGAAATGGTGGTGGGTGGCCCCCTCGCTCCGAAAAGGAAGGAGATGAATCCATGAAAGCCGTTGAATCCGGCGGAAAAACCGTTTCATCAACGGTGATCATTCTCGCGACCGCAATCCTCACCCTCATTCTCGGAGGCGGCATCGCCTATTTAATGGGCTATTTGAGTGTGCCCATGGCCGCACCGGTTGAGCAGGGATCGCATCCGTCTGAAGGCCATTCCCAAAAGGCTCAACAAAAAGCCAACCCGTCGGAAAGCAAGAAGGGGAAAATCCTTTATTGGCGCGCCCCCATGAATCCCACCGAAATATACGACAAACCCGGAAAGAGCGCCATGGGCATGGACCTGGTCCCCGTATATGCCAACCAAACCAGCCGGCCCGGAGAAATCAGAATCGACCCCGTTATCCAGCAGGACATGGGTGTCCGCTTCAGCAAGGTCAAAAAAGGTCCGCTTATCCATGTGGTTCGCACCTACGGCATCGTCACCCCGGATGACACCCTGACCGCACAGATCAATCTTAAAACCAGCGGATGGATAGAAAAGATCCACGTGGATTTTACCGGCAAACATGTGAAAAAGGGAGATCCGCTGTTTGAACTTTATTCTCCAGAACTGGTGACGGCCCAGGAGGGATACCTGGCGGCCCTCAATATGCCTGGAAAACAGGGAACTGGAAACAACAGACTGCTCGATTCCGCCGGAAACAGACTCCGTTACTTCGATGTTCCGGAAGAATTTATCGAGGGATTGAAAGCCTCCGGCCGCGTGAAGATGACCGTAATGATCCGTTCCCCTCTGGATGGATACGTGATTCAAAAAAAAGCGGAAGAAGGGTCTTACGTTCAATCGGGACGAATGGTTTTTCAAATCGCCGATCTCAGAAGGGTTTGGATTGACGCACATGTTTATGAGTATGAATTGGAGCTTATCGAAACGGGCCAGCAGGCGGAAATGACATTTACTTCCCTGCCCGGCAAGACCTTTAACGGCACAGTCGCCTTTTTGTACCCCTATCTGCAGTCCGAAACCAGAGACCTGGTGGTGCGGATTGTATTCGACAACCCGAAAATGGAACTGAAGCCTCAAATGTATGCCGATGTACGGATTAAGACCGTTTTAAGAGGGGAAGGTTTAATGATCCCTTCTGAAGCGGTTATTCGCACGGGAAAACGGAACCTGGTTTTTTTGAGCATCGGAGATGGAAAGTTCATTCCGCGCGACGTTATTTTAGGTCCTTTGCTGACCCGCAATCGCGTACAGGTCATCGCCGGGTTGAGCGAAGGAGAATCGGTGGTCACCTCGGGTCAGTTCCTGATTGATTCCGAGTCCAATCTCAACGAAGCAGTGCAAAAGATGATAGATCGTAAGGTCCAGGAAAAGACGAAGAAAGACGAAGGGGATTTCTTTGGGGACATGGAATAGGGCATGATTGAGAAAGTCATCACATGGTGCCTTAAAAACCGGATGATGGTGGTTCTGAGCACGATTTTCATCATCATCGCCGGTGTCCTGGCCATGGAAAGAACCCCCGTGGATGCTATTCCCGATCTTTCGGACGTGCAGGTGATCATCTACACCGAGTACCCCGGCCAGGGCCCCCAGGTGGTGGAAGACCAGGTTACCTACCCCCTCACCACCGCAATGCTGAGCGTACCCTTCGCCAAGGTGGTGCGGGGATACTCTTTCTTCGGCTACTCCTTCGTTTACATCATCTTTGAAGACGATACCGATCTCTACTGGGCCCGGTCCAGGGTCCTGGAATATCTAAATTTTGTGGCGGGCAAACTCCCCTCGGGCGTAACCCCCACCCTGGGCCCGGATGCCACGGGGGTCGGCTGGGTCTATGAATATGTGTTGAAGGATACCACCCGTACGAAAGACCTTCAACAGCTGAGAAGCATCCAGGACTGGTTTCTCCGCTATGAACTCGCGACGGTTCCCGGCGTTTCGGAAGTGGCCGGCATCGGTGGTTTCGTGAAACAGTACCAGGTGGAGGTGGATCCCAACAAGCTCTTGGCATTCAACCTCTCCATCGAAAAGGTGAAGCGCGCCGTTCAAAAGTCCAACGAGGATGTGGGCGGCAGACTCCTGGAGATGGCGGAGATGGAATTCATGGTTCGGGGCCTGGGGTACATCCAGTCCATTGGCGATCTGGAACAGATTGCCTTGGGATTGGACATGCAGGGAACGCCCATTCTGCTGAAACAGGTGGCCGACATTCACTTGGGACCGGAGCTTCGTCGCGGCGTCCTGGAATGGGACGGCCGGGGTGAAGCAGTGGGGGGCATCGTCGTCATGCGCTCCGGAGAGAACGCCCTTCAAGTCATCCGAAATGTGAAAAAGAAACTCAAAGAACTGGAACGGGGACTGCCTCCGGGAGTGGTGATCGAAGCGGGCTATAATCGCGCGGAACTGATCCTGAGCGCCATTCATACCCTGAAGAGCAAGCTTGTGGAGGAATTGACGGTGGTGGCCCTCATCTGCCTCATTTTCCTCCTCCATTTCCGCTCTGCTTTCGTGGCTGTATTCACCCTGCCCGTGGGCATTCTGATGGCTTTCATCGCCATGAAGATCCTGGGGATCAACGCCAACATCATGAGCCTCAGCGGTATCGCCATCGCCATCGGCGTCATGGTGGACGCCTCGGTGGTCCTGGTGGAAAACGCTCACAAACACCTGGCCCGTGATAACGGAAAGAAATCCCACGCGACCATCATCCTGGATTCGGCCAAAGAGGTGGGACCTGCGCTCTTTTACAGCCTTCTGATCATCACGGTTTCCTTCGTTCCGGTTTTCAGTTTGACGGAGCAGTCGGGTCGACTGTTCAAACCGCTGGCCTACACCAAAACATTTGCCTTGGCCTCGGCCGCCGTGTTGGCCATTACCATTGTTCCGGTACTCATGACCTTTTTTGTCCGGGAAAAGACCTTTTCTCCCGATACGACCCGCGGGCAAAGAATCGTCTTCTGGATTCTTGCGGCTGCAGGCGCACCTTTCCTGGTGACGGCATGTGGAACTGCGGGACTGCAACTTCCCGACTGGTCCCTGGTGGCGGCTTTCGCGGTTTCGTTGTTTGCACTCATATGCCTTATCCCGCAACGAATTGTCGAGGAATCGAAGAATCCGATGAGCCGGTTCTTCATTCGGATCTATAAACCCATTATTGTTTGGGTCCTGAAATGGCCTAAAATCACGGTCTTGATCGCCCTGCTGTTTTTAAGCATTACCTTTTTTCCGCTCTCCCGTTTGGGAAGCGAATTCATGCCCCCCCTGAACGAAGGAAGCATTTTGTACATGCCCACCACCCTTCCGGGCATCAGCATCACGAAAGCCAAGGAACTGCTCCAGCAGACGGATAAAATCATTCAGAGTTTCCCTGAAGTTCAACATACCCTGGGGAAAGTGGGCCGCGCCGAGACCGCCACCGACCCTGCACCCCTTTCCATGATCGAGACCACCATCACCCTCTGGCCCCTGGTGGTGCGGGAACAGATTCCGATCAAACGATTCTTCACCTCCTGGCCCGGCTGGATGAAAGAGCCTTTGACCTGGGTGTGGCCCGAAGTTCGACAGGGAAAGATCCTTCACCAGTGGAGTAAGAAAAAAGTCGAACGCTTTTTCACCTCCTGGCCCGGCTGGATGAAAGAGCCTTTGACCTGGGTGTGGCCCGAAGAACGATATATTACCATGGACGAACTGGTCACAGAACTGGATCAGGCGGTTCATTTTCCAGGGGTAACCAATGCCTGGACCATGCCCATCAAGACCCGCATCGACATGCTCTCCACCGGCATTAAAACACCTGTGGGGATCAAGATCATGGGGCCGAACCTTCAGGTTCTTTCGGACCTGGGGGCCAAAACAGAAGCGGTGGTGCGCCGGATCCCGGGGACCCTCTCCGCCTATTCCGAGCGGGTTACGGGAGGGAACTACCTGGATTTCAAGATCAAAAGAGACCAAATCGCACGGTACGGACTAACGGTAGCGGATGTGCAGGGCGTCATTGTCACGGCGATCGGCGGCAAGAACCTAACGTATACGGTTGAAGGTCTGGAGCGATATCCGGTGAATCTCCGGTACAGCCGGGAACTGCGCGACAACATCGACATGCTGAAAGGGGTCCTGGTGACCGCACCGACCGGCGCCCACATCCCCCTGGCCCAATTGGCCCACATTTCCATCCACAAGGGACCGGCCGCCATCAAAACGGAAGACTCCCGGCCCAGCGCCTGGATCTTTGTGGACTTAAAAGGGGTGGATGTGGGGACCTATGTGGAAAATGCGAAAGCGGTGGTATCCCGTGAAATAAAGCTGCCGGTGGGATACTCCCTGGTATGGTCCGGACAGTACCAGTACATGCAGGAGGCCCGAAAACGGCTTAATCTGGTTGTGCCTTTGACGTTAACGATTATCTTTGTTCTTCTTTACATGCATTTTCATAATTTCAGCGAGGCACTTCTGGTCATGGCAAGCCTTCCCTTTGCCCTTGTGGGTGGGGTGTGGCTTCTCTATCTGCTGAATTATAACCTGTCGGTGGCCGTGGTGGTGGGCTTCATCGCCCTGGCGGGCCTGGCCGCCGAAACCGGTGTGGTAATGCTGGTTTATCTGGATGAGGCATTTGAGCGCATGCGCCGGGAAGGAAATATGACATCGAGAGGAGCGCTGCGGGAAGCCATTTTGGAAGGCTCGGTGGAACGGGTTCGTCCCAAACTCATGACCGTATCCACCACACTCATCGGTCTATTGCCCATCATGTGGGGCACCGAGACCGGAAGCCAGGTGATGAAGCGGATCGCCGCGCCCATGGTGGGAGGTTTGATTTCCTCCACCGTCTTGACGCTGATCATCATTCCGGCCGTCTACGATCTATGGAAGAGTTGGAAATTACGGAAAGAAAAAGGAGGAATACAATGAAAAGAATCGTTGTCAGGTCGTTCTTGAGGATTGTTTGTTTTCTGTTCTCGGTATGGGTCTTTTTGGTGCCGCATTTAACAGCGGCCGCGGACCATCCCGACACCCCGGGAGTCCGGATCCATAGCGCTACCGTGGACGGTTACCAGTTCGATTACATGATGTATGATTTTCCTGATAGAAAAACGCAGCACCTGATGGTCTCCCTCAAAGCCCCTGATGGAACAGCCGTTTTGCAGGGAAAGGTCGGCTTTCTCGTCAAAGGGCCCGACGATGGCAAACAGAAAGCCATGACCATGAGGATGAAAGGCGCTTACGGTGCGGATATGGATTTCAGCCAAAAGGGAATTTACAGCATCAAAACAAAGGCGGTTGTGGGGGACAAAAAACTGTTTGATCAGTTCGATTACGAGGTGAAATAGCTTCCCAATGGCCATCAACACGCTTCAAAAACGCCTCAGCCTTATGATACTGCTTCCTGCTTCACTGGTTCTGTTGTTCATCGGCGTTTCCGGCTTTATCTATATGAGAGGAACGCTTTTCACCCAGTGGCAGGAATCATCCATCGTGAAGTTGCAGAGAGCGGCCCACGAGATCAACATGAAACTCGCGCGTATCACCGATTGGCTTCAGATGTTTCATCATACATCAGATGGCAGGGGGGGGGCGGTGATACAGGAATGGATACTCCAGCAGTTGCAGGAGATGAAAGGGGTTGAAAAGGTGGAACTGAAATGGGAAAGCGGCCATGAACCGGCGTCGAAGATGATGGGTATGAGGATGGGGGGAGGACGTTCTTCCGAAGGAAGGCAGATGATGCGTTTCAAAAAGGGACGACCCTTTGAGGTTACTTCACCCCAATACGATGCGCAAACAGGAAAAGAAACGGTAGACCTCATATCCCTTCTCAAGGATGAATCCGACAAGGTGGTCGGAACCCTGGTGGTTACCGTCCGTTTTGATTACCTCCTCGAAGGCGTCAAAGCCTTTGGCTGGTGGCAGACGGAACAGGCATGTCTCATTGATGAGGCCGGGAAGTATCTCTGTCATACCAAATTGATCATGAAGAAAGGAATCGTGTTTGGACAAACCGACGACGTCTTTGAACGGTCCCTGTTAAAGGCCATTAAGGAAAAACCTTTCGGGACGGTTCTGGGACCCGGCGCCCCGCCCGATGAGGTGGGCGGGTTCTACCGATTAAAGTATGCCCCCTGGACCATTGTACTATTCGCCTCCGGAAAGGATGTCCTGGCGCCCATCATCCATTTCCGGAACTACTACTTTGCCGGCGGAACGCTTGCCATACTCATCATTCTCCTGCTGATCCGATCGGTCGTGGGAAAGATGGTCCGTTCCTTCACGGCCATCTCAAAAACTGCCGAAAAGGTGGCTAAGGGAGATTACGGAAAGCCGATCCCCGTTCGTGGCCGTGATGAAATCGCCCAATTGACCCAGAGTTTCAACACCATGGTGGTAGGACTGAAAGAACGGGACTTTATTGCCAATACCTTCGGCAGGTATGTGGATCATGGGATTGCAAAAGAGCTTTTGAAGCGCCCGGAGGCCGCGAGGTTGGGTGGGCAGAAACGGGAAGTGGCCATCCTCATGTCCGATATAAGGGGTTTTACCCCTTTATCCGAGACACTGCCGCCTGAAGATATTATCCGATTTTTAAACCGCTATTTCGGCTACCTGATTCAGGTAATTCAAGCGCATCAGGGGATTATTGTAGACTTCTTCGGTGATGCCGTACTCGTTTTTTTCGATCCCTTTGATGAACCTGTGGAACCCATGATCAAAAAGGCCGTTTTGTGTGCCTTCAGCATGCAGAAAAGCATGAAAGATTTCAACCGGGAGATGCTTGCTGAAAACCTGCCTTCATTGGAGATGGGGATCGGCATCAATACCGGTGAAGTGGTGGTGGGAAATATCGGTTCCGAAGCTCGCGCCAAATACGGCATTGTGGGAATACTGTCCCGTAAACCTCACACAGAGGATACAATCCACGGCTGAATCTTCGGGTGGCGTATCACAAAAAGATTCAAAGGAAAATTACAGACTGTTTTAGACCGTACAGATCAGGCACATCATACTTTTCGGGCCTATTTCAAAAATTCTTTTGTAAAACAATATGGGAAGTGGTCATCTCCAATGCTGTCTACAACCATGTTCGGGATGATGTGAGGGTAAAACGGAAGCTCACGACTATGTTGAAAGGCGTCCAGGATGCGGTGACATTATATGAGATTGGGGTGATGTGAATGATAAAACCCAAAAGACTGAAGCCCCAGGCGCGGAGAACACCCCCGTGAAAACCACCCTAAAGGTTGAATGCTATTCCGGCTACAGGGGCGAGGAGATCCCCAGGCGCTTCCGGCTGGAAGGAACGCTCATTGAAGTGATGGCGGTTGTGGATCAATGGCGTGATCCGGAACATCGTTATTTCAAGGTTGCGGTTGAGGGCGATGCAACTTATACTCTTCGTCACGACCCGGTAACGTTTGAGTGGGCGCTTGTTTTTTGACGCTGATAACTTTACCAGTAATCTTTTTTGTGAGGGAGTACCGCAACGTACTGAAGGAGAATCATCGGAATGAAAGATATTCTGGCATTTATTATGGCCGGCGGAAGGGGGGAGAGGCTCATGCCGCTCACCCGGGACCGGGCCAAGCCCGCTGTTCCTTTCGGCGGTATTTATAGGCTCATAGATTTCACCCTGACCAATTGCGTTAATTCTCAGATTTATAAAATCATCGTCCTTCCGCAGTATAAATCCCAATCCCTTAATGAACACCTCGAAGCGGGATGGAATATTTTTTCCCATAAATTCGGTCATTTCCTGAAGATAGTCCCGCCTCAACAGCGGACCGGGCCGGACTGGTACATGGGAACCGCCGATTCCATCCGCCAGAATATCTATCTCATAAAACAGTATAAACCGAAGCATGTACTGATCCTTTCCGGTGATCATATCTACAAAATGGACTACGGACTCCTGCTGCAATACCATCTGGAAAAGGAGGCGCATATGACCGTCTCCCTTCTGGAAGCGGGAAAGGATCTGGCCCATGAGATGGGTATTGCACAGGTGGATGATGAATTCCGTATCCGGGGGTTTCAGGAAAAACCAAAAAGTGATATTAAGACCATCCCCGGCGATCCCGATCATGTGCTCGCCTCCATGGGAATCTATCTCTTTGAAACGGAAACGCTTCTGGAACTCCTCGAGTCGAAATTGGAGGAAGATTTCGGAAAGGGCATCATTCCTTCAGTTTTAGACACCCATCGGGTGTATGCCTATCCCTATAACCGGAGCAATCGGATCCAAGATTACATCCACGTCACATTGGAAGACGGCAGTCGAGAAGAAAGGCTGGAACCCAGAATGCGTGACTCTTCTTACTGGCGGGATGTGGGGACCCTGGATGCATACTGGAATGCCAACATGGATCTAACCGGACTGGATCCCTATTTCAACCTCTATGGCCGGAGGTGGCCCATCCATACCAACCAAATCCCGGCTCCGCCCGCGAAATTTGTCTTTTCCAATGAACGTCAGAACGGTTTTCGAGTGGGCAAGGCCCTTGATTCCCTCGTAGCCCCGGGGTGCATCATCAGCGGCGTAGTCCGTGATTGTGTGCTCGCCTATCATGTGGTGGTGAGAAGTTGGGCCACCGTGGATGAGTCGGTCATTCTGGACAATGTGGTGGTGGGGCGACATTGCAAGATCAAAAAGGCAATTATTGATAAAAACAACATTCTCCCCCAGGGTCTGGAAATCGGATATCATCCCGAAGAAGACCGAAAACGGTTTACGGTAACGCCCCGGGGGATCGTGGTGGTGCCCAAAGGGTACTTCCGCTGAGGTTTTTGGTGAATGAAGCTCCTGTCGATCATTCACTGTGACATGGACGCCTTTTACCCCGCGGTGGAGGTTCGGGACAACCCTCTGCTGAGGGGAAAACCGGTAATCGTCGGGGGCACGAGGGAAAGGGGTGTTGTGTCTTCCGCCTCCTATGAGGCGCGGGTTTTCGGCGTGCATTCCGCCCAACCCATTGCCACCGCCGTGCGTCTTTGCCCGAATGCCGTATTTTTGCGGGGGCGGATGGAGCGGTACCGTGAGGTTTCAAAACAGATTTTTGAGATTTTTGCCCGTTTTACACCACTGGTGGAACCGCTCTCCATAGACGAGGCCTTTCTCGATGTGACAGGTTCCGAGCGTCTTTTGGGGAGCCCGGTGGAAATTGCAAAAGCCATTAGAGAGGCGGTTTTCAGCGAAACCGGCCTCACGGTTTCAGCCGGTGTTGCACCTTCCAAATTTGTGGCAAAAATCGCCTCCGACATGGATAAACCCGACGGGTTGACGGTAGTATTGGCTGAAAATGTGAGATCTTTTTTGGATCCGCTGCCCATCAATAAGATGTGGGGAGTTGGCAAAGTTACCCGCGAAGCCCTGTCACGTCTCAACATCCATACATTCAGAGACTTAAGGAATTTTGATCCCGGATTCCTGGAGCGAAAATTCGGAAAAAACGGTGCCAGGATGCATCGACTTTCAATGGGTATGGACGACAGGCATGTGGTGCCTGAGCATGAAACCAAATCCGTGGGGAACGAGCGGACTTTCATGCGTGATATCAGTGAGCTGGAAGATGTAAAAAAGGCACTTCTTGCCCTGGCGACCCAGGTGGGGCGAAGGATGCGCCGAAAAACGATAACGGGAAAAACCGTTTCCCTCAAAGTGAAATATCATGATTTCAAACAGATCACCCGGGCCAAAACCCTTTCGGGTTTTACCGACGATGGTTTAGCGATATACACCGCCGCCTGTGATCTCCTTCAGAAAACGGAGGTTGGCAGACGGCCGGTGAGGCTTCTGGGCATTTCCTTGTCCCAGCTTTGTTTTACTGATGGAGCGGGGCAACTTTCTCTTTTTGCCGATAATCAATCGTTTATAAAAAGAAAAAAGCTCAATACGGCACTCGATTCAATATCGGACAAGCATGGCGGTAAGAGTATTCGGCCAGCCACGCTTATATCGGATGAATAGGAGAAATCCAATGTATTTAAAAAGCCTTAAGGAATCGAATGGCAACATCAATTGAATGCGTTTGCGGTAGTGCGCTTCGATTAACCCGCAGGTGAAGGGGTACCGTGTGGCACTGCCCGGGTTGCGGCAGGGAATATCCTTTCAAGGAATTCATTCACTTACTGGATGATGACTGGGAACAGGTTCTGGCAAATATTCGCGTGGATCGGCTGTGACTCAGAGCAGAACATGCTAAATTTTGCTTTTTTCAAACATCTCTCCCGCATGGTAAGAGCTGCGGACAAAGGGGCCTGACGCGACGCCCCGAAACCCCATTTCAAGGGCTGTTTGTTCCCAATTGAGAAAGGATTCCGGCGTAATATAGGCTATTACGGGATGATGATCCTTGGAAGGGGCCAGATACTGACCCAGGGTCAAAAGCCGGCACCCCGCCGTTAGCAGGTCGTAGAGCACTTCTTTCACTTCTTCATTGCGCTCCCCCAGACCCAGCATCAGGCCCGATTTGGTCGCCAGGCCGGGATTCATTTGACCGGCCCTTTGAATGAGCTTCAGGGATTGATGGTAATCGGCTTGGGGTCGCACCTGCGGGTAGAGTCTGGGAACGGTCTCCAGATTGTGATTGAGCACATGGGGGGCAGCGGTTACGACGGTCTTGAGGTCCTCCGCTGCCCCTTGGAAATCCGGGATCAGCACCTCCAGTTTTGTTCCGGGATTACGGCGTTTGATGGCATGAATGACATCGGCAAAATGCCCGGCGCCACCGTCTGAAAGATCGTCACGGGTGACGGAGGTAATGACCGCATACCGAAGCCTCATCTCTTTTACGGCTTCGGCCACCTTCTCGGGCTCCGCCTTGTCCGGCGGTTCAGGGGTTCCGTGCTGAACCGCGCAGAAACGGCAGTTTCGGGTGCAGTGATCACCCAGAATCATGAAGGTAGCGGTGCCGCTTGAGAAACACTCTCCCAGATTGGGGCAGAGTGCCTCTTCACAGACGGTGTGAAGGTGGCTCTCCCTCAAGAGTCCCACGACTTTTTCATATTCCAAGCCTGAGGCGAGCCGTTTCTTGAGCCAGGGGGGTTTTGCCGGGACGGTTCTTTTGGTTTCGTTCATGATGGTGTCTTTCAATGGGGTTGAACGGACGACGCCGGAAACGGCGCCTTCGTCCTAAAATCGTTCGCTGTCCATGGATCAAGGATGATATCAAAAATTTCCTGAAAATGAAAGATGACAAGATCCTTGATCCGGGCAAGCGGCACTTCTTTTCCAAGGAGATTGGCGATGGAATCGACCTGAACGTTCTTGAGTCCGCAGGGATGGATGATTTGAAAAAAGCTGAATTCAGGGTTCACGTTGAGAGCCAGCCCGTGAAAGGAGATCCCTTTTTGAACTGCGATCCCCACGAAGCCGATCTTTTTATCCCCTACCCAGACCCCGCGATTCCTTTCGTTTCTTTCGCTTTCGATGCCGCAATCTTTCAGAACCCGGATCATCACCTCCTCGAGCCGTTCCACAAAATCAAGGATGGCAATGCCGTTTTTTTCCAATGCAAAGATCGGGTAGGCGATGAGTTGCCCCGGACCATGATAGGTGACGTCGCCACCCCGTTCAACGTGCACGCACGTGATCCCCATTTGCTGAAGGGCCGATTCGGATACCAGAACATTTTCCTCATGGGCCCGCCGTCCAAAGGTGAGGACGTGCGGATGTTCAACCAGAAGAAGCGTGTCCGGCAGCAAGTCTTTGACGCGCGCACTGTGAATGTCGCGCTGAAGTTGCAGGCACGTTGAATATTCCTTTGTTCCCAGGTCCCAAACCATGGGGTTAGGCATTTATTCCCTCCGGGGCGATTTTTTCAAGCACATTCCCTTCCGGGTCCAGCACAAACAGGAAAAACCCTTCTTCCGCCAGTTTCGGGGCTAGATCCCTGTACTGGATGGCCTGTATTTCAAATTTGACTTTTTTGTCCCGGGCCAGAAAATAAAGCCCTTGGAGTGCCGCGTCTTTTTCAAGAAACGCGGGAATAAAGGAAATGTTGTGTTCACTGTCGACCTGCCCCAGGAACTTTTCGTCACCTTCGGGGTTCTCGGCGACCAGCCAGAGCCAGGTATCTTCTTTAATCTTCTCATTCATTTTATAAAGACCTTTCTTTCAGATTTTGGGTTTAACATAAGGTTTAAAGTCCGGATGGTCAAACGCCGCATCAATCTCTTTTAAAACATCCGATTTTCTTCGTTTCCGGTTTCGGATGAAAAAACCGATATCATCCAGGATGGCATAATAGGCTGGGATCATGGAAAGGATGAGGAAGGTGGCGAACGCGAGTCCCCACATGATGGCGGTGGCCAACGGCGCCCAGAAAATCGATTTGCCCCCGAGCCCAAAGGCCATGGGGGCCAGGCCGCAGATGGTGGTGATGCTGGTGAGAATGATGGGCCGCATGCGCACGTGACAGGCCCGAACAATGGCGTCATATATCCGGTCGGGATGTTCTTTCCGATACCGGTTGATAAAATCGATCAGGACCAGGGAGTCGTTGACCACAATGCCGGTAAGCGTCAGAAGCCCGATGAGGGTGATGAAGGTCAGCGGGTTGTTGGTCACCAGCAGTCCGATCAGGACCCCCAGGGACGCAAAGGGAATGGTAACCATAATGATAAAGGGCTGCGTAAAGGAGTTGAACTGAAGGGAAAGAATAAAAAATATAAAAAACAATGCCATAATGGCTGCATAGCCCAGTTCCTTAAGGGATGTGTCGGTCTCCTCCTGAAGCCCTCCCGCGATGAGTCTGGCGCCGGGATAGTCATGTTTGATGCGGTCAAAAGCGTCCTGGGCGATCTTGTTGGCTCTCACCGCCGTCATTTGTTTCCCTTCCAGGTTAGACAGAAAACCGCTCAATCCCTTCTTTTTTTCAACCGTTTCCCGAATGTTGGCGGTCAAATTGACGGTCTGTTTTCCGTTGTAGTGGTAAATATTGTGAAAGCCGGGAACCAACTCTATTTGAGCCACTTCCTTCAAAGGAATATCGCCATGGCCGGGAATGGAAATCCGCAAATTGAGCAGATCATCAAAATTTTGCCGATATTCCGGAAGATATTTGAGCTTTATATCCTGCTCGTCGTCGCCCCGGTTGTAGGTGGCCACTTTCATGCCGTGGAAACCGGCCTGAACCGCCATGACCAGATCTCTCTGCCGGATCCCCAGTCTTCTGGCCTTAGCTTCATCAACGGTGATCTCCATGAAATGCTTTTCCCGGGAGAAATCGTCTCGAATATCCACAATGCCGTCATGTCGCGCCAGTTCCTTTTGAATCCCTTCTGAAATGGCGGCGGACATCTCCCAGGACGGCGACTGGATTTTCAAATCCACGTCCGTCCCCACGGGAGGGCCTTCGATGAGCCGCTCCAAAACAAATGAAGTGGCGCCTCTTTCTGTAAGGAGTTTTTCCACATCATCTCGAACGCTTTCCATCAGTTCCACAACCGAATGTTTTCGATCCTTGTTTTCTTTAAGGATCACATTGAGTATGCCGAAGTGCTTTCCGTATATGGGTTCGTAATTGACCTCTTTCATTCCGGCCACGGCGATGGGTGCTGCCAGTTCATCTCCAATGCGATCCGTGATAAGATCCGTAAGGTCCATAAGGGTTTTTTCCGTACGCTCCAGGCTTGATCCTGCCGGCAGGTCAAAATGAATGTTGAATCTGGGGAATACATCGCTTTTGGGAAACATGATGAAATCGGTCTGAAAGTAGAGGACAAATGCCAGCCCCGTTGCCAGAATGATAAACAGCACGGACAGATAGCGATGCCTGAGAACCGATCTGAGCATGGGGTAGTAGATCCTGCGAACGGGTTTGAAAATGTCAAAACGGCCTCCGGCACTCCCTGACAGGGCTTTTTTGGGTGCCAGTTCCACCATATGTGAAGGAAGCATGAAATAGACTTCGAAAAGTGATGCCGCCAATGCAAAGATGACCACCTTGGGAAGGCCCGCCATGTATCGGCCGATAATGCCGCCCACCATGAACAGGATCGGCACAAAGGCGGCGATGGTGGTCGTAACGGACGCCAGCACCGGTGCCAGCACCTGTCGGCTTCCATCCAGGGTGGCTTTAATAATGGGTTTCCCCATCTCGCTGTGACGAAAAATATTTTCAAGCACCACAATGGCATCGTCCACCACAATACCCAAAACCAGGATCAGACCGAAAAGGGTCAAGCCGTTGATGGAGAGTCCGAAGGCTTTCATGAGGACGAATGTCAGCAAAAACGCAACAGGGATGCCGACAGAGGCCAAAAGCGCATTTCGTAGCCCCATGGAGACCCACAGGATCAAAAACACCAGGAAAATCCCCATGAGACCGTTTGTCTGGAGTTCCCGGATACGCTTTTTAATCTCGCGGGACTGATCAAAATAAAGGGTCGTTTTAAGCCCCGGATAGTTTCCCTTCAGATTCTCCATAACGGTTTTCACGTCATTGACGATCTGAATCATGTTGACCTTTTTCTTTCGTTTGACGGCGAGCACCAGTGCGTTTTCATTGTTGATCCGGGTCAGCGTGCGAGGCGTTTCCAATGTGGGGGATATGGTGGCGATGTCGCGAAGATAGACCGTGGACCCTCGAACATTTTTGATGGCGATGTCGCCCATGGTCTCGGGATTAGGCGTTTCCCCCAGCATTCGAATGGCGGCCTCATGGTCTCCCATTTCCAGGGTGCCTCCGGGCAGGTTCTGCATTCGGGCGGCCAGGGCGTCGGCCACTTCTGCAACGGAAACCCCGTTTGCGGACATGCGGCGGGGGTTTAATTCCACCCAGATCTCATTTTCCCGCTTTCCCACGATATTGACCTCTGAAACCCCGTTGATATTTTCAAGGGTATCCGAAATGTCTTCCGCAATATCCTGTAGCTGCATCATGGGCAGGGGGCCTGCCAGGCCCACCATGCACACGGGAAAAATAGCGATATCGATCTCCAGCACGCGCGGCACTTTCGCATCTTCCGGGAGTTCGTCCACGTTGTCCACGGCATTTCTGACTTCCTGCATGGCCTGGTCAATATCGTATTCACTGAGATCGGTGTTGAAAAAAACGTGGATTTTGGAGGTGCTTTCAAAGGAACGGGATTCAAACCGCCTGATATCGGAGATCCCTTCCAACTCGTCCTCAATCTTTTGGGTAACGAGTTTTTCAATTTCTTCGGCGGAGAATCCCGGGCAGATCGTTATAATAATCCCTTCACCCACCGTAATATCCGGGTCCAGAAATTTGGGCATGGCCCGGTAGGCATAGACTCCGAAAACCACAATGAGGAAAAGAACCATGCGGACTATGACGGGGCGTTCAATGGCGAGTTTGGTCAGAAACATAGAACGGTTTTCAATAGAGATATCATTTCATGCACTATAAAACAGACGTACGACCGGTGCAAGACTTTGATTGTTCGTGACGAGTGAAAAGTGACGAGTGACAAATAACGAGTACCCCCAAACCCTAAATTTTAAATGTTGAATCTCAATAAACAATAAAGAGATGGTTGCAATGATGTGAATCTTGATTTATAACGACGGGTAAGCAGGCATCAAGAACGAAGAACCAAGGAGGGCATATGAGCATTAATACAAATGTTTACGTTCGTCCGTCAACCAGCTGTTCCGCATACCTGGACTGGCTCCAGATGTTGACGGGTGCGGGGTTGATCCTGTTCATGTGGAGCCACATGATACTGGTGGCCAGTGTCAATCTGGGGGCGGGGGCCATGAATACCCTGGCCTATTTTTTCGAAGCCACCTATATGGCACAGGTTGGGGGACCGCTGATCGGCGCCACAATGCTGTTCCATTTTGTGCTGGCCGCCCGAAAAGTGCCGTTTCGAGCGGAGCAGCAGTCTACCATCTGGAACCATGCTCGCGTGTTGCACCACCAGGATACCTGGCTCTGGCTCATTCAGGCCTTCACGGCCATGATCATTTTGATCATGGGGTCCATTCACATGTGGACGGTGCTGACGGACCTGCCTATTACGGCCGCCAAGAGCGCCGCCCGCATCCAGGGGGGCTTCTGGCTGGTGTTTTATCTGATTCTGCTGCCCATGGTCGAGCTCCACGTTGGCATCGGTTTTTATCGTATCGCCGTCAAATGGGGATTTATCAAACGAAAGGAACGAAAGAAATTCCATAAGTTTGAAAATATCCTCACCGGAATCTTCATCTTTATCGGACTGGTGACCATTATCAGATTTATGTTTCTGACAACATAAGCCATACTGAGACCTTAGAAAATGGAGTGAAAGATATTGGAAACAATCATAACAGATCTATTATGCATAGGAGCCGGTCTTGCGGGTGAACGGGTGGCGGTGGAAGCGGCATCCGCCGGTTTTGACGCACTTTGCTTGAGCGTTGTACCGCCCAGGCGTTCCCATTCCTCCGCCGCACAGGGCGGTATGCAGGCGGCTTTGGGTAATTGTTTCAAGGGTGAAGGGGACTGCCCGGATGTGCATTTTTCAGATACGGTAAAGGGATCGGACTGGGGTTGTGATCAGGAGGTCGCCCGTCTGTTTGCGGAAACAGCCCCTATCGCGGTGCGGGAAATGGCTTTCTGGGGTATTCCATGGAACCGGGTGGTGCCGGGAAGATCCACCTATTTCAAGGGCGGAAAGCAGTTTGAAAAGATTGAACCGGCGGCCAACCAGGGCCTGATTACCGCCAGGGACTTCGGCGGAACCGCCAACTGGCGAACCTGTTATACCTCCGACGGCACCGGGCACACCCTCTTGTACACCATGGACAACAAGGTGGTGGAGTTGGGGGTTCGGGTCCATGATCGCATGGAGGCGATCAGCCTCATCCACAATGGGGATACCTGTACCGGGGTGGTGGCCCGATGTCTCAAGACAGGCGCTTTGCGGGCTTATCTGGCCAAAGCCACCCTGATTGCTACAGGCGGGTATGGCCGCATCTATCGGGAAACCACCAACGCGGTGATCAATGACGGCGGCGGTGCCATCATCGCTCTGGAAACGGGTATTGTGCCCCTGGGAAATCCCGAAGCGATCCAGTTCCATCCCACGGGCATCGTTCCCACCAATATCCTGGTGACGGAAGGTTGCCGGGGAGACGGCGGTACCCTGCTGGATGTGAATGAAGAACGGTTCATGGACAAATACGAGCCGGAAAAGGCTGAGCTGGCCTCCAGGGATGTGGTGTCCCGATGGATGACCCACCACATTCGAAAGGGCCTTGGCGTCAAGAGCCCCTACGGCGACCACCTGTGGCTGGACATTCGGCACCTGGGAGCGCAACACATCAAGACCAAATTGCGGGAAGTGGAAGAGATCTGCAACAATTTTCTGGGCGTGGACCCCATCACCCAATTGATCCCGGTGCGGCCGGCTCAGCACTACACCATGGCTGGCGTCCGGACCAACAAGGACGGTGCCGTATACGGTCTAAAAGGACTTTTTTCAGCTGGGGAAGCGGCCTGCTGGGATATGCATGGCTTCAACCGCCTGGGGGGAAACTCCCTGGCCGAAACCATTGTGGCCGGGAAGATCGTCGGGGAAAAGGTGGCGGAATTCCTGAAAGGGTATGAGGTCGCTTTTGATACGGCCGTAACCCGTGGCGCCCTGGTAAAAGAGCAGGAGCGGATTGATGGCCTGGTTCAGGGTAAAAACGGCAAAGAGAACGTATATGCCGTCCGCAACGACATGCAGAATGAGCTCATGGATCGAGTGGGAATTTTTCGAAACGGAACGGATCTTCAGACCGCAGTGGACAACCTGCAGGGCATTTACGAGAGAGCCCAGCAGGTGGGATTGCGGTCCAACGGCATCGGGGTCAATCCGGAACTTTCCCTGGCATTGAAAATTAAAGGAATGGTGAGACTTTCGCTCTGTGCGGCCTACGCTGCCCTTCAACGGACTGAGAGCAGGGGGTGCCACGCGAGAGAAGATTACGAGGCCCGCAACGACCGAGATTGGCTGAAACGGACCCTGGCCACATGGGACGAGGGGGCGACCCTGCCCACTCTCAATTACGAGCCGGTGAGCCCCACCTTTGAACTGCCTCCGGGTGAGAGGGGTTACGGCACCTGCAAAATCATTTCGTGCACGGATAACGACATAGGAGATTGAAAATGGCCCGGAGACTTCAATTCGACATATTCCGCTATAACCCCCAGGACCCTCAGTCGAAGCCCCATACGGACACCTTTCGCCTGGAAGAAACGGACAGTATGACCATCTATATTGCCCTGAACAAAATTCGAGAAGAGCAGGATCCATCGCTCCAGTTTGACTTCTGCTGTCGGGCCGGCATTTGTGGCGCCTGCGCCATGGTGATCAACGGACGTCCGGGTCTGGCGTGCAAAACATTGGCCAAAGAGCTTCCGGATCACATTACGCTCATGCCGCTGCCCGTTTTCAAGCTGGTGGGGGATCTTTCGGTGGATACGGGAACCTGGTTCCGCGCCATGAACGAAAAAGTGGGCTCATGGATTCACACGGACAAGACCTTCGATCCCACCGCGCTGGAAGAGCGCATGGACAATGATCAGGCGGAAGAGATTTACGAACTGGAGCGGTGCGTGGAATGTGGCTGTTGTGTGGCCGCCTGCGGCACCGCCAACATGCGGGAAGATTTTGTGGGTGCCGTGGCGCTGAACCGTATCGCTCGTTTTATGCTGGATCCCCGGGACAACCGGAAAAACAAGGAGTATTTTGAGGTGATCGGAACCGACGAGGGTATTTTCGGTTGTATGGGTCTTCTGGCCTGCGAAGATGTGTGCCCTAAAGAACTTCCTCTTCAGGACCAACTGGGCATTCTGCGCCGCAAGATGGGGTGGACCGCCGTCAGGAGTCTCTTTAGATTGGGCCAAAAATAAAGAGGAAGACTTTTTGTTCCCAAGCTCCTTCGTGGGGACGAGAAATAATTCCGAGGCTACGCAAATGCCAACCGTACTGCGGGTTGGACCATACAGATTTTTTCTATGCTGGTGAGGGAGAGGAGCCCTCTCATGTGCATATTGAACGGGAAGATATGGCGGCCAAGTTTTGGCTTGAGCCTGTTCGTCTCAGCAATAGTGGAGGATTCAACCGCAATGAGATAAGCAAGCTTCACAGAATTGTAGAGCAAAACAATAACACTTCATTGCGAGCATGGAATGAATACTTTAGCGATTGAGATTCGGACAGCATTGGCGGAAAACGTCTCAGTTACCGATGACAGCTTGACTGTAGATTTTGATGATGGTCGTACGATAGCTGTTCCCTTGGCGTGGTTCCCTCGCCTCCTGCACGGCAATATGCAAGAACGAAACAACTGGCGTCTCATTGGTAGAGGCGAAGGAATTCATTGGCCTGATCTTGACGAAGATATTAGTGTCGAAGGAATCCTTTTTGGAAAATCATCAGGAGAAAGTCAGCGCTCATTCAAGCAGTGGTTGGAAGAGCGCTTCAAAAATGGACACGTTCACAGCGGAACAATGATTTAACGCATGTCTTCGAACGTTATGACGGAAGTACTTAAATATTAATGCGTCCAGGTGGTCCCCTTCCATGAGCTGCAACTGCAGGGGAACCGAAAAGTCTTCCTCGGGCCGTCGGTCCCTGAACCTGACCAACATATGACCGCCTTCGATAACGCCACGAGCCAGTAGGGTCTGGAGGCCGTAGAAATCGCAGATCCCGTCCGCGTCCGCTTCATCCACCCAACCGTTCCACAGTTCCTAAATGGCCGCTTTGATTTCCGGATCTTTCAGAGCCACCGGGGCGTGATACCGGTCCCCACCAGGTTGGCGACTAGGGTATCCATTCCGCCCGTGCCCGGGGGGTCGTTGCGAACCAGTTGGCGGGATCTTGCCCGGAGGGTGTTGAGGCTGCTGAAAAGGGTTGTGTTGGCACCGGCTGTGGAGGTTCCCCAGGT
Source organism: Desulfatiglandales bacterium (assembly GCA_963663335.2). GTDB lineage: Bacteria > Desulfobacterota > DSM-4660 > Desulfatiglandales > Desulfatiglandaceae > NaphS2. The sequence goes on from CAXXLN010000004.1 coordinate 918,743, forward strand.
GTTCATGCGGCGGGCGTAGGAGGCCCCCTCGAAATGGCTGGAATAGGCCCGGACCGGAATCTTGTTTCCGGTCGCATCCACTATTTTGAGGTATGCCGGTCTTGCCATCAGAGCCCCTTGCTGGTTTGGGTCAGCAGATATCTGCTGCGACCTGCGGATGCCCGCCGATCCGCTTGAATTTCGGTTCTGAGTTTTCGCAATTGATCCAGGCCCACTTCGGAATATTTGAATTGCTTATCCCCGAAACTGACACTGACGGCACGCTCCCCCATGGAGAGGGCCATGATCGCCGCCTTTACATTCGCCAGGTCCGTGCTGGTGTACGCCATACTTCACAGGCGCTCCATTGAAGAATTTTATTGACATTTTGTTTGATTGCCCCTACCACATAACTGTTTTATCCATACAAACCCCTCAACAATCAGATGGAGGTTTTCATATGGCGTATCCCATCAAATGTTGCCTGTTCCGCCTCCCCAGGCACGACACTTTAAAAACCGTCTAACCTTCAGAAAAAGCGAAAAAAGAACAACGATTTTCAAGGGTTGATTGGGGAAGGCTCAAAAGAGCACTTAAAGGCATATCCACCAAAACCAGATTCACAGACGCTATACGGAAGGTTGCGAAAGGCAGGTAATCCGGCCGAATATTTTTGAGTTTTCCATGCTATCAATGGAATTGTGCAATAGATGGAAAATTATAATGCCAATTTTCTATCTTTTGTTCTTAATATTAGAATAGATGGAAAATCTTTCCATTCCATAGAGGTAATAGGTAGAAAAGTTTCCACCTATTGAAACTGTTGTGCCTAAAAAGGAGTTTATATTATGGCGAGTCGCACCCTTGAGATTGGGACTTTGAATGACAGCCTGATTGAAAAATATAGCCAAGATGGTCAATTGATTGTCGGCAACTTCGAACCTAAGCAAATTAAGCAAGCTTGCTACGAGTTGCGATCAGGTAATGTCTACTATGATTTGACGGATGGGCGTAAACGTTACACTGTCACGAATAACGACGATATCCTCATCAAGCCACGCCATATGGTCGTAATAATTACGCTTGAAGAACTTCGTTTACCACCTGACATTATAGGCCGAATCCTCACCAAGGGCGCATTTTTCTCTATAGGTCTCAGTCCAGTCAATACTTATGCAGATCCAGGATTTTCCGGGAAACTCGGAATAGTGATGTTTAATTCGTCAAACGATTACATTCGCATACCTGTTGCAACCAGTATTGCAAAAATCGAGTTCTCAAGAATGAGTAACGCTGTGAACCATTCATACTCTGGTCAACACGGATACGAGACTTCGATTTGGCCAATCCGCGATGATATGATTTTGACAGCAGAGCAGATTCGACAGGATCCCAGAATAGTGAATCCCATCGACGAATTATCTATGCAACATGGTGAATTATTTGGCCAACTTGTGAAACGAGTTTTCCAATACGAGCGTAGAGTCCTTGTTTTAGCAGCAGTTCTTTTATTAGCGAACCTTCTCGTACTCTGGAGTTTACAGGGTACCAAGTTTCAGATTACAGCGGCGACTGTCGCACTCGGGATTATATCAAACCTTTTTACCTTAATCGTAACGCTCTTGGCGACCAACTTAAGGAGAAAATAGTGGATCTTCAAACACTGTTGAATATGCAACGGGAGTTCGACGAGCGACACGGGTGGAGTTTAGATACTGTGACACCTGATCGTCGTTTAGATGTATTCGAACGAGAGATTATTGGGCTAATAGGTGAGGTCGGTGAACTTGCAAACCTTGTCAAAAAAGCAAGACTAGATGTTGACAGATTCGCATCAGCCACCGAGGCGTTCGATCAAATCACCACCGGCACGAAAGAAGAACTGGTGGATATATTAATTTACTTGTTAAGGCTTTTTCAGCTTACTGAAACAGATATTGCGGAGGAGTATGAGAAGAAAATTAAGATAAATATTGGGCGGTTTAAAAAGTTCGAGAATGGCCATTCAGATTAGATTGGCCCCTATAAATACTGGTTTGTATGTTGATGGTGAATCTACATCAGCTAACAAGACGTTCTTTGAGGAACGTGCACGTAGCGGTGTTGACATATGCATGGTAGGTAACATCGCTGTGTCCGAAGGGAGTGTCCCCAATAATTCCACTGGCGTTATGTCATCATCGATCAAGTGGGCAGAACTCGCGTCTGCTATCCGTCGTGCTGGTTCGACACCAGGAATACAGTTGAGCGCTACGTTGCCTGAGTACAAAGGGCAAACCACATTTACCTCTACAAAGCAAGATAAGGAGTTCCGTTCGTACCAAAGATTGTTTGATAAAATGACCAAGAGGGACTGGGAGCACCTCGCAGTAAAATTCGCAGATGCAGTGGACTTAGCTTTTGAGCATGGTTTTGACCATGTTCAAATTCATGCAGCGCATGGCTATGCATTCTCCATGGCACTTGATCCATTAATTAACCCTGCCTCAGTTGGTATTGCCCCTATGTTTAATCTCTTTCAACATATTTGTAATAAAATCGGGAACCGATCATCTTTAAGAGTCTCATGGGTCACCGGGCTTAAACCCGATGTTGAAAGGCAATCGAAGATCTTGGCCTTTTGGAGTCCATTTGCGCCTATGATAGAACTTGACCTATCAAATGGTTACTACAATCTGGACAAACATTTGATCTATCCTCCCCATAAGCGTGGTGAAGCCCCATATATGCACAACGCGATCACATTGGCTCAGGATTATCCTTATGCATCATTTATTGTGACAGGAAATATATGGAATCCATATGTTCTCGCGAATTGTTGCCCCCCGAACATCCACTTTGCGATAGCTCGCGCTTTGATTGCAGACCCAAATCATCTAATTTCAGCGAGAAAAAAATCAATCATGCTCTGTGATGACTGTGGAGAATGTCATTTCTTTTCAACGGGGAAAAGAAGTGTCATTTGTCCAAAATGGCACAACAAGCCTAATTCAGCCGACGCAAAAAGCCGCGCGGCTGATTAGCAGCGTTAAGTGCAAAAATTATTAAAGAGCGTCCTGGTTTCCGGTTCCCGGTCTCGGTTTCCGTCCAAGATATCAGTGTCGAAGGAATCCTTTTTGGAAAATCATCGGGAGAAAGTCAGTGCTATTTCAAGCAGTGGTTGGAAGCCCGGAAAAATTAGTCTGCTCACAGCTGCTGGTTCGCTCAATAATAACTACCCGTACTACTCCCATCCAATCGGTTCATATCCTTTATCGCTTAAACATTTGTTGACAAACGTTTTATAGGTGGGGCCCGCTTCGGCGGCCTGAAAGAGGCCGTAAAATAGGCCGGCGGCTGCTCCAGTGGCGGCACCGGTTGCGAGCCCACCGCCGAAATTGCCGGAGATTGTCCCACCAACAGCGCCACCGACTGCCCCTCCCCTTGCGCCAATAGCGGTGCTTTTGGCCACCTTTTCAACCTGTTGGGGTTTCACACCGTATTCTTCGGCCATTTGCATGCATTTTCGAATGTCGGCGTCAGCCTGGGCTTTGCCCACATCCAAGAAGTGATCGTTGGGATAAAGAACCGGATTTTTTGAACAACCCGAAATCAGAGTCCAAAGGGAAAGGAGTCATAATTTAGCATATCTCTTTTTGTGAATTCACTAAAAAAGGGCGAGGCGTTTTATGGGGCAGGGCAACGAAAAAAGGGGTTGCCGTGGCAACCCCTTTTTTATTCAAATCAAAACGTTTCTCTACCCGTAGGTAAACCCTTCGGGCAGGTCTTCCTCCGGCACGCCTTCCTTTACCCACGAGAGATCCGTAATCGTGTAAGTGGGATTTACGGTCCTGAAAATGGGCACCACCCCCATTCCGATTTTGGGCTCACCGACGGAGAGATAACTCATCAGAATGGTGTCGATGCCGTCAAATTCCACATTGATGAACTTGATGGGCTTGTCCAGGGTATTGAAGGCCCCGGATCGTTCACAGACCATGAAAGTGTGGACCTTGGCGGTGTTCTTGCAGATATCCGTAAAATCCACGATGGTGTTTTTGCTGAGGCAGTCCGGACAGTGGATGCGAAAGGGGAGGTAGCTGGTCCCCTTGAACTCGCACCCCGGATCATCGCATCGGGTGCCCAGTATTTTTCCCTGGGAGATGCTTTCAAAAAACGGGGCTTCACCGCCGTAGCTGTGCATATAAATCATTTCCCTGGGATTGGTGATGCCCATGAGCTTCCACCCGTCGTCCTCGTTGCGAATGGGCGTGTTGGGTGTAACATGGTGGAAGTCCCCTTTAATTCGATATTGTCCGTTCTTAACCTTTACGGTTCCAAATATGCTCATTTTTTCCTCCCTCTAGGCGTCTTCTTTCAACAGGTGGTCGGGGTCCATCAAAATGGTGGCGGTCACATGGCTTCCCACTCCGGCGTGGCTGATCGCCAGTGCCCGCTTGGCGTCTTTCACCTGCAAATCCGTCCAATCGGCCGGTTTCTCACGCCCGAATTCATCCCAGACTTTCTGGTCGCCGTGAATTTCCGCCCACCGGTTCCATAGGTGACTGGCGATTTCCAAGGTTTGCATGATGCCCGTGGCACCAACGGCATGCATGCACCCGATGAGCCCCCCCGAAAGGTTGGAGGGCAGTTTCCCGGGGTTACCCGTATGGGGGTTGGTGTGGTAGCAGTCGCCGGATTCCACATAGTCCCGGCCATAACCGTAGGGCCTCAGTCCCACATCTTCATAGGTCTGCACATCGCTGATGGTGAAAGCGTCATGGAGTTCAATGACATCCAGATCTTCCATCGGGTCCACCACGCCCGCCATTCGGTATCCGTAGTAGGCGGCCATTCTCGCACCCAGAAAACCGGTGAAGCCGGGGTAGCGATCTCCACCGGGGAATTTTTCACCCAGATCCGCGTACTGGTCCGCTGTTTCGTTGGGAAGCAGGGGAATATCCATGTCACGCCGGCACGCAGGCCTGAGCGTATGGGATCCCGCGGACACCCAGATGCGGAGGGGTTTGTTTTTCGTATTTTTGGTCAGCGCCATGGCGGTATCTTCATCACAGATGATGGCGCAGGCAGCACCCACGCTCATAAGGCAGCAGTCAAGGGCTCTGAGCGGATAGGCGACCACGGGGGAATTGATCACATCGTCCACGGTAATCTTCATGGGCGCCTGGGCATAGGGGTTAAAGCGCGCATAGCCGTGATGTTTGACCGAAATCTCCGCCAGGGTCCTTCTGAAGGATTCCTCTTCTTTTCCGAACACCTGCCAGTATTTCTGCGCCATGACCGCATAATATCCGGTATAGATATGGCCCAAAGGTGTTTCCCAGTCTTTGTCCGCCGCACAGGAAATGAGGTGATTCCCTTCATCGGTGGGGACTTCGTCCATGCGCTCCCATCCCATGGCAAGAGTACAGTCCGAGTAACCGGAGGCCACGGCTTTCACCGCTTCCCAGAGGGTGCTTCCCCCTGTGGCGCCGCCGGTCTTGACACCGACATTGCCCAACGGATCCAAGCCCAGGCGGTCGTGAATGACCGCTTCGCCCAACAGCTGGTCGCCGAAATGGTCTGCAAAATGGCCGTAATAGCAGGAATGAATGTAGCTTTTGAGTTCTGCCGGGGTTTTGTCGATAAGTCGCGCCGCCATGGTCAGAGCATCCACGCAGAGCTCTTCCGTTCGTTTTTCCGGCATGGCGCGGTCGAACTTGGATTGGCCCGCGGTCACCAGATAGACCGGGCGCATCAATTTGGGGGTTTTGAGTTGTCGATCACTGAATTTAATCATGTTTTAACCTCCATTTTTACAGGTTGGCAGGGCCGAAACCCTAAGTTCGCCCTCAGGAGTTTGCTGAGGTGTGTTAAAAAGCTTCTCAAAGTGTCCCAATCCATAGCGCAACCGCCTGCTTTTTATTGCGATTCACGATTTTTTGTTTTTCTTTGTCGGACCAGTAATGAATGATGTCGCCTTCAAACAGCGTGACCGTTTCGTCGCTACGTACCAGTTCCAAGGATCCTTTAAGAATACAAAGCACTTCCTGTCCGTTATTGATGTCTTTTCTGACAGGGATGGATTTATTGGGCATGAGAACCAAAATGGCACTGTCAATAACACTTCGATTTTCCGGTGGAAAGAATCGTCGGGTGATAAATCCGGTATGGGGCAGATCCACATCGTCCCATTCCTGTTTTCGAATGACGGCCATACGTTCCTGCTCTCTCATTTGGTTCAGAATATCACCGGCGTTGACCCCTATGGCATTACAGATTTTCATGAGTGTATCCACCGAAGGGCTCTTGACATTGTTTTCCACCTGGCTCATGAAACCTTCTGAAATGCCGGCATTTTCCGCCACTGCTTTCAATGTCAGTTTTCTATCCTTCCGGTGTCTTCGAATCAAGGGACCAAGGTTCATCGCAAAAATCCGCGTGTGAAAAGAGAAATATGGGACGAGTTGAATTTGCTATAGGTTAAGTTTTCTTATAGATTAATATTTGCTCGGCTGTCAACTTCTTTTTATGGAACTATGAAATATTTTTTATTATCAATATAAAGAACTGTTTTTATAATATTAAATAGATTCTAAGATATGGCGGGACAGGCAGGAAGTTGACCTATGCTAAACTATTGCCAGTTGAAAGCCCCTTTTTTGTTGACAGGTTTTGCTTCCAGTCTGTAGATTGAAAAGCGTTTTTAAGTTTTAAGCTTTAGGTCTTAAGATATGGCCCATCGGGTTAAAAAATCACCAAGAACGAAGCGCGAAGAACGAGGAAACGAGCATGGACTTTAGCCTTTCAATGGAGCAAGAGATTTTACGGAATTCGGTTCGTGACTTTGCCGAAAATGAAATTAAGCCTGTTGCCCGGGAATTGGATGAGAAAGAGACCTTTTCCTATGAAACCATGCGGAAAATGGCGGACTTGGGGCTTTTCGGTATGTTTGTTTCGGAAAAATACGGTGGCCAGGGCATGGATTACGTCTCTTATATTATCGCCACCGAAGAGATCGCACGGGTCGATGGTTCCCATGCGGCCACCGTGGCCGCCGGTAATTCTCTGGGCATAGGTCCGCTCTACTATTTTGGCAATGAGGAACAGAAACAGCGGTATCTTCCCAAGCTCTGCAGCGGAGAGGCCCTTTGGGGATTCGGCTTGACGGAACCGGATGCAGGGTCGGACGCTGCCGCCTCCAAGACGACGGCTGTGCTTGATGGAGACCAATGGGTCATCAACGGCAGCAAGATTTTTATTACCAATGCGTCCACCGAAATTACATCCGGTGTCACCTCTCTGTGCCGAACCGGTACCCGAGATGATGGTCGGCCGGAACTCTCCTGCATTCTCATCGAAGCCGGAACACCGGGATTCGAGGCTCGGGAAATGCACGGCAAGCTCATGTGGCGGGCCTCCAACACCAGTGAGCTCTATTTTGATGATTGCCGTGTGCCCGAAGAGAATATGCTGGGGCCCAGGGGCAATGGCTTTCATCAAATGATGCAGACCCTGGATGGTGGGCGCCTTTCTATCGGCGCCATGGGCCTGGGAGGGGCGCAGGGGTGTTACGACCTGGCCCTTAAATACAGTAGAGAGCGGTCTCAGTTTGGAAAACCCATCAGCCATTTTCAGGTGAATGCCTTCAAACTGGCGGACATGGCGCTGGAGATTGAATGTGCCCGGTTGATACTTTACAAGGCCTGCTGGCTCAGGGATCAGAATAAAAACTTCTCCAAGGAAGCGGCCATGGCCAAGCTTAATTGCTCGGAGGTCATGTACCGCTGCGCGAACAACGCGGTGCAACTCCATGGCGGCTATGGCCTTATGAAAGAATATGATGTAGAACGCTTTTATCGGGACCAGAAGCTCCTGGAAATCGGCGAAGGGACATCGGAAGTGCAACGTATTGTCATATCGAGGTTGATAGGAGCACTTTAGAAGAGAGTGACGAGTGACAAGTAAACCAGTACCTGGAACCCAGAACCAAAAATGTTAGAACGAATCCTCGGCAAAGAGATTGCCACCTATGTAAAACGCCACCGGGGCATGGTCATGGTCGCCCTGGCCCTGATGATTGTGGCCTCTCTTTTTCAGGTGGTGCCGGTTTATCTGCTGCAGCCCTTTGTGGACGAGGGCATGAAAACCGGCGCGGCCCCCGTGGCCTGGAAAATTCCCTGGTTCGCTTTTGACGGCGATTCAATCTTTGCCATCAAACGGACCGATGTGACGGTGATCAAAGATATCTCACCCAACCGCCTTCTGGTGCTGCTGACCCTGGTAGCGTTTGTATCCATCTTTATTAAATCCCTCGCCACCTATCTGGCCGGGGTGGCGGCGGCGTCCTTTTCCAACAAGGCGGTAAAATCGGTTCGGGTGGACCTGTTTAAAAAGTTCATTTCGCTGCAACAGGGGTTTTATCACAAGGTGAAAGCGGGCGAGCTGGTGGCACGGTCCACCGCGGATTTGTCCGTGTTGCAGGGTCTGATCGCGGAAATTCTTCTGGGGCTCATCGAATACCCCCTGACAGCCCTTGTTTTTCTGGCATATCTGTTCGTCATGAACCTCAAAATGACCCTGTTGGTTTTTTTCATGGTGCCATTGATTGCCTTGTTAATCCGGTTGTTCGGCCGAAAAGTGAAGAAGAATTCCACGTACGTTCAGAATGCCACGGCGGATGTTACCTCCGCCTACCATGAAACGCTTTTGTGTCTCAAATTGGTGCATGCCTTCTTTACGGGAAAGCGGGAAACCGAGCGTTTCAGCGACCTGGCGGAGAACCTGTATCAAAAAGTGATGCGGTGGAACCGTTGGCATCTGGGGCTGGGCCCCCTGATGGATACGGTGGTTTTTCTGGTCATGCCCGCCATTCTGATCGTTGGAAAGGTCTATTTCCATCATACCCTGGGTGAACTTCTGGCCATGGCCTACGCCTTTTCCCGTGTGTACCGGCCCATCAAACGGCTGGCACTGGTCAATAACCACATCAAGACCCTGCAAGGCGCCACCGACCGGGTTTTTGAAATTATGCGGACGGTCCCCGACATTCGGAATAAAAAAGACGCTATGACTCTGTCTCGCCGGAAAGGGACCATTGAATTCAATCACGTCAATTTTGCTTATGCTCCCGATGAACCGGTTTTGAGGGACGTTTCCTTTAAATTGGAAGCAGGGGAAATGGCCGCTTTTGTGGGGTCCACCGGTGCGGGCAAAAGTACCCTGCTGGATCTAATCCCGAGGTTTTATGATGTGACCGGCGGCGCCATTCTCATCGATGGAAACGACGTGCGCGATGTCACGTTGAGATCCCTAAGGCAACGCATCGGGATCGTGAATCAGGAAATTTTGCTCTTTAATGATACCATCCGGTACAATATCGGTTACGGCAATCCGGAAAAAAGCTTTTCCGAAATCGAGTCCGCGGCAAGAGCGGCCTACGCCCATGATTTTATCTTGTCCCAGCCCAAAGGGTATGAAACCACCGTGGGAGACATGGGAAGCCTGCTATCCGGAGGACAGCGGCAGCGCATCGGCATTGCCAGGGCCATTCTGGTGGATCCCGCCATCCTGATGCTGGATGAGGCCGCATCGGCCCTGGATGCCGAGAGTGAAGGGCGCGTTCAGAAGGCCATTGAAGAACTGAAAGGAACACGGACCATCCTGATTGTGGCGCATCGGCTCAGCACCATCAGAAAAGCCGACCGTATCTTTGTCCTGGAAGCAGGGCAAATCGTTGAATTCGGAACTCTTTCCGAACTCCTGCAAAAAAACGGACGGTTCAAACAACTCCACGACATGCAGTTCAAAGATCAGTAACAGCAATATCCGTTTGACTTAAATGAGGATATCTTCCACCGTGTCCGGATGGTTCGGATCATGGGCCAGGGTGTTAAAGGCCGCCATGACATGGTCTTTTTTCCCCGTGTTCCGGATGGCGTGAGATACGCCCGGCGGAAAAGTGAAGGCATAGATTTCCTTTTCGTGGATCTTCACGTCACGGATCTGGTCGTTTTCTTTCATGCGCACCAGTGAAGGGCCCGTGACCGCAATGATTTCAGTTCCCTGAAGGTGATAGTGGTTTCCCCGAACCGCGCCGGGGGCGCTTACCACCACGTGCATGTTCTGCTGGGAAGCCAGCTGCTCCCCTTTCACGGGTTCAAAAACAAGTCCCCGCATATCCCAATGGCCTTTGATGGATTCAATTTTGACCGCCATGATCCTCCCTCGATTCCGATTTAATTCATTAAAGCCCCAGGCAATTTCCAAACGCTCCCGTTCATATGAACAGGTTCGAACTATGTTTCGTTTCAAACGGTAATCTTTTTTCGGTTTTCAATCAATAGGCGAGGATAGAGAGTCCCACTATTCCCCGCGGGAAATGCCTTGACAAGATTCCCGAAACTGACTAAAATAATTTCAATTCTCGGCAAGAAGCCGGTCTGTTCAACGATACAATATACCCAAGACCCGATTTTATTGCAATTCAGCCATGAAGGCGTTTCCTCCCTGCAGGGGGCTGTCCCTTTGTGGTTTTTTTTTTGCCGAGATTTCATGGTTAAGGAGGTAGCAGTGAGTCATAAATTAAATTATGTGTGGATACTGGTTTTGTTCGGCTTGTTTTTATTCCCGGCCGGTGTTTGGGCGAATGAGATCCGCATTGCCGACGGCAAGGGGGATTGGGGTTATCCCAACCCTTATCAGCACTATCCCAGGGGACCCGGATACCTGCGGATGGCCTATATTTTTGACACCCTGGTCTGGAAAGACGCCAAAGGGGTTATACCGGCCCTGGCCACATCATGGCGGTATGACCCTGATTCCTTAAGCTTCATATTCGAACTTCAGAAAGGGGTTTTGTGGCATGACGGAAAGCCTTTTTCGGCGAAAGATGTGGTGTTCACAATAGACTATTTCAAAAAGCATCCCTACCAATGGGTGCCCCTCGATAAGGTTGCCGGCGCTAAAGCCTTGGGGCCCCACACGGTAGCCATAAATCTGAAAGAACCCTACGCCCCTTTTATGGCTTACATCGGGGGGACCATGCCCATTTTGCCCCGGCACATCTGGGAAAAGGTGGACGATCCCAAAAAGTATCTGGCCCCGGATGCATTCATCGGCTGCGGGCCATTTAAATTTGTGGATTTTGACAAAACAAAGGGGACGTATCTGTATGAGGCCAACGCGGCTTACTACCTGGGAAAACCGACCATTGATCGATTGATCTACGTCAAAGCCAAAAACCCTTTAATGACACTTTTAAGCAAGAAAGCGGATCTGGTGAACATCAAGCCGGATATGGCCGATCATCTCAAAAAGAAAGGGATGGTGGTGCTGGAAAGTCCCCGGGGTTGGAATAAGAAATTGATGATCAATCACAAAAAGTCCCCCTTGAATGACAAACGCTTTCGAAAAGCGTTGGCTTATGCCATCGATCAACAGGAGATCATTGACAAGGCCCATCGGGGTTTCGGTACCCCTGCCTCCTTCGGGTTGCTCTCCCCGGATCACCCCTTTTACAATCCCGAAACGCCTGGATATCCTCACGATCCGGAAAAAGCGCGAAACATTCTCACGTCATTGGGATATCAAAAAAATCAGAAGAGCTTTTACGAGAAGGACGGTAACCCTTTGAAAATGGAGGTGCTGGTCTCAAACATCTCCATCGCCGGTGAGTCCATGGCGGATCGGGATGGAGAGGTTTTGAAAAAACAGCTTGAAAATGTCGGTATTTCAGTGGATCTTGTCAACCTGGAACAGGCCACGGCCGATGCCAAAGTCAGAAACTGGGAGTTCGATCTGGCCGTTACGGGGCACGGCGGTCTGATGGGGGATGCCATGATTCTGGAACGGATGATCAGCCCGGAGTTGGCGGGATCGGTCAATTCCGCCCGTTACGGCGCCAACCGGGAACTTCTGGAACTTCTGGATGCACAGATGACCGAAATGGACGAAGAGAAGCGTAAAGCCATTGTTTACAAAATACAGACGATTTATGCCGACGAACTTCCGGCCATCTCACTCTACTATCCGGTTTCCATGACCGCCTATAATCCTGAGAAAGGGATTGCGTGGTATTACACCAAAGGGGGGATTGCCCTCGGGATCCCCATCGCACAAAACAAGATGTCGCTCATAAGATAGGGGGCAGGGTGCAGGGGGCAGTTAAAGGAAAACGTTCTTTTACAGGTGATCTGGGGCTCGTGGCCACCTTTTGTCTGGCCGCCTTGGTCATGACCTGGCTCAGTTACGGTCTGCCGCGGTTTCTGCCCGGTGATTTCGTGACGGCCACTTATGGGGCTTCACAGGTCACCCTGACCGCCCAGCAGGAGGCGGCACTGCGGGCCGACCTTGGACAGGACGGGGGCTTCGGGCATTATTTGTTGCGCCTGGCCCGGTTCGACTGGGGGTATTCCTATGTGTTTCAAACGCCCGTGTCAGCCCTTTTTTTCAGTGCACTGCCGTGGACCCTGTTGCTCATGGGATCGGCCCATGTGATATCCATGGTCATCGGCTTTGTGGCGGGGGTGGAAGCGGCCTGGCGCCGCAACAGCCGGTTTGAAAAGGGGATGGTGGGCGGCATGACCGTCCTTGAGGGGATACCCGAGATCTGTACCGGGGTGATCCTTCTTTTTGTTTTTGCCCTGCAGCTTCAGTGGTTCCCCGCGGCGGGCGCCGAGACGGCCTACGGGGAAAAGGATTTCCTGGCCTATCTGGTGGATGTGGGACATCATCTGGCCCTCCCCCTTTGCACATTGGTGCTGGCCTATTTCCCGGGCAATTTTCTCCTCACCCGCAACAGCATGGTCATGGTGATTATGGCCGACTACATCAACACGGCGCGGGCCAAAGGGCTTCCTCCCTTGCGCATTCGGTACGTACACGCCGCGCGAAATGCGCTGATTCCCGTGGTCACGCGGTTCGGAATGCGGTTGGCCTTTATGATCACGGGTGCACTGGTGGTGGAGAAACTCAACGCCTATCCCGGGGTGGGCACCCTTTTGTACAATGCTATTGCGGCGCGGGATCTGCCGGTGATTCAGGCGGTGGTGCTCATGAGTTCCCTGATCATTCTGGCGATTTTCTTCGGGTTGGAATGGGCCTATCGTATCATTGACCCCAGGATCAGGCATGCACGTTAACCTGTCCCACATGCTCCGCCGGGATCCCTGGTTCCTGACCGGCCTGATCCTTATTCTTTTCTTTCTGATGGTCGCTTTTCTGGGGCCGTTTCTGGCGCCCTTCAGCCCCTGGAATATGGACTTTATACCCCTGTCGCCCCCGTCTTCCACCCACCTTCTGGGCGTTAACGACGGGGGCCAGGATATCTTTTCGGAATTGCTTTATGCTGTTCGCAATACTTTTTTTTTCGGGGTGATCAGTGCGTCAACGGCCCTTTTTCTGGGGGTGCTGCTGGGGGCACTTGCGGGATGGTTCGGGGGCGTGGTGGATTTGATATTGATGCGTCTTGCCGACGTGCTCCTGGCCACGCCGGCCATCATGATCCTGATCCTGGTGGCCGCATTGTTTCGTCCATCCCCCCATCTGCTGGCGTTGATCCTGGCGGGCCTCATGTGGCCCACCATCGGCAAGACCATCCGTGCCCAGACCCTGAGCCTCAAACAGAGCCTTCACGTTCGGGCCGCACGCCAAATGGGGGGCGGCAGCGTGTATATCATATGGCGACACCTTATTCCGGAGATGTTTCCCCTCTATCTCATCGGGTTTGCCGCAAAGGCCCGCATGGCCATGTTCATGGAAGCCTCCCTCGCTTTCTTAGGTCTTCTCGATCCCAGCCGGAAGTCTCTCGGGATGATGATCAGCTACGCACTTCAATATTACTACATGGACATCTGGTGGCACTGGCTTTTTCCTCCCATTGTCTGTTTGTCCCTGCTCATTATGATGGTCACCTTTCTGGCTATCAGTCTGGAAAAGGTGGTGGACCCCCGCTTGCGGGAGAGCCTCCCCGGGAGGCTATCATGAGTTTGCTTATCAAGGATTTCAGTGTCGTCTACCGGGACGGGGATCACAGCATTCAGGCGGTTGAAGAGGCAACTCTTGCCGTCAAAGGGGGAGCGTGCCTTGCTCTGGTGGGGGAATCGGGATCCGGCAAAACAACCCTTGGGAAGGCGTGTTTGGGACTGCTCCCCAAAAACGCAGAAACAACGGGGAGGATCCTCTTAAATGACCGGGAAATCGATTTTTCAAATGATGGGGCGCTCAACGACATTCGATGGCGGAAAGTTGCAATGGTCTTTCAAAACGGCGCCGAAACCCTGAACCCTGCCTACCGGATCATCGATCAGGTAGCCGAACCGGTCATGAAAACGGATGGGCAAAATCGAAAAAGGGCGTTGAAGCGGGCTTCCCGTGCCTTGCTTGATATGGGGCTCCCCGAAGATTGTCACCGGCGCTATCCCCACCAGTTGAGCGGCGGGCAGGTGCAACGAAGCCTTCTGGCCATGGCCACCATTCTGGATCCCGATATTTTGATCATGGATGAACCCACCTCCGCCCTGGATGCCCTAAATAAAGGGTTTGTATCCGACATCATCAGGGATTATAAAAAACGGGGGAAGGGCGTTCTGCTGATCACCCACGATCTGGAGTTTGCCGTGGCACACGGGGATATAATAGCGGTCCTTTACCTGGGGCAGGTGATGGAAACCCTGTCGGCAAAGGAAATGTTTTCAAACCCCCTTCATCCCTACACCATGGCTCTGGGCCGGTCGTACCCCACCATGGACACGGCCAGGGAACTGGGGGGCATCCGAGGTGACGCGTTTTACCGTCTGGTGCATCAGCACGGCCGCCGGGATCAAGCCCGATATCACCATTCCCACATCCAAATTCCAGAATCCGCCCATGCAAACGGACACGCCCCACCCACAGGGTGCCTGTTTCAAGGCCGGTGCACCCAGGCCATCGAAGCCTGTAAAACCGGTGTAGTGAACCTTGAAGCGGTGGGGCATCACCGGGTTCGGTGTCTGCGCCGCGGTATTGTCTCCATGCTCTCTCTCAAAGGGGTCTCCAAGCGGTACGACGATACAATGGCCTTGACCCCCACCGACCTGGTGTTGAAAGCGGGGGATCTTTTGTCCCTGGTGGGAGAGACGGGATCAGGGAAAACCACCCTGGCCATGATCGCCGCGGGGGTGATGGCACAGGACCAGGGAACCCGTATATTGGAAGACCGTGACATGGATGAATGGCTCAAAAAAGATGCCGCTTCCATGGCCCGAAAAATCGGCGTGGTGTATCAGAACCCTGCGGCATCCATCAGCCACCGGTTTACGGTGTTCGATGCCGTGGCAGAACCCCTTGCCATACACGGCATCGGCAATGGCAAAGACGAGAGAAAGAAAAGGGTCAAGTCGGTTCTGGCTGATGTGCATCTCTCCACGGATGATGCTTTTTTGGGACGTTACCCCCATGAGTTGAACATGGGGGCCCTTCAGCGGGTCTGTATCGCCAGAGCCTTGATCCTAATGCCCTCTCTTCTGATCGCCGATGAGCCCACCAGCGCTCTGGACCCCAGCGTTCAGGCAAAGGTCCTGAAACTGCTCCTGGACCTACAGACCGAGCGGGGCCTCACCATGCTCTTTGTGAGCCACGACATCGCCCTAGCCAGAAAAATCAGCGACCGCATGGGGATTATGCTCTCGGGGCATCTGGTGGAATTGGGCCGGGCCTCCCGCATCCTTTCACATCCGGCCCATCCGTACACAAAAATGCTGCTGGAAGGGGCGGGCGGGAACCGGCAGGAAGGGTGGAAGACGCCGCCCGATGAGGGCGCGTCGAAGGGTTGCCCCTTTTTCCAAAGGTGTTCCAAGGGACGCGACCTCTGTCAAACCGAATTTCCGTCCATCCAAAAGACTGACCACGGCTGGGTCGCTTGCCATTTTACAGATGCCTGATTCCATTCTGATGCGGATTGAAGACTGATAATTCCCATTAAATAGCTGCCCATTCAAAATCCAGGTTGAAATTCCTACCCTTTTGCTTGACAGAAATATAGTTATAGTTTACGTAAACGTAAAGTTTATTAAAGCCATGAATTTAGCTCTGTCGGGAACCTCATATGAACGAAAAAAAACAATATACCATCTCTCAAATCGCGGATGAACTGGAGATTAGTACCCGGACCATACGTTTTTATGAAGAAAAAGGTCTAATCAAACCAAAAAGGACGGCAGGGAATCAACGGATCTATACTCCGAGGAACAAGGCAAGGCTCAAACTGATTCTCAGGGGGAAGCGCTTTAGTTTCTCCCTGGATGAGATCGCGGAAATGATCGGTATGTCCGATACGGACATAAATGAAGTGGAACAGATTGAAAATAGTTTGAAATTCGGGGATGTAAAACTCAAAGAAATCCGGGACAAGAAAAAAGAATTGACACTCTTGGAGCAGGATATTCTTGCAACAAGGGAAAAACTGATCAAGCGGTTCAACGAACTCAAAATGTCCAAATATCCAAACCACGAGGAGGCGTAAAGATGACTGTCATCGAACTGATGGATAAAAATGCCGGGAGCTTTTCGGAAAAATCCGCATTGTGCGATATGGAAAAGGAATTTACCTTCAGGCAGGTCAAAGAAAAATCTGAGCAGGCCGCAGCATGCTTCCAGACCCTGGGCATAGGGAAAGGGGATCCCGTCGCCGTGATGAGTCAGAATACCTTCGACTTTGTCTTTTCCTTCTTCGGCATTCTGAAAGCCGGAGGGATTGTTGTTCCGGTCAACCACAAACTGACGGCGCCCGAGGTCGATTTTATACTTGAAGACAGTGGATCCAAGCTCTTTTTGTTCGACGGCAGTCTCGGTGAAGTGGCCGGCAAACTCAAGAGCGATATCAGAAAGATGGCCATGGATTCCAGAATAGAAGGGGTCGATTTTCTGGAAGATGCCATGGACAAGGCCCCCGCGTTTTCCCCGGTCCATGTCCAAAAAGAGGATATCGCGGAGATCCTCTACACCAGCGGTACCACCGGCAATCCCAAGGGGTGTGTTCACACCCACGAGAGTGTGGTATCAGCCGGCGTTACGGGGGCTGAGGCCATCGGACTCGATCACACGGACACCATGCTGATTGCCATGCCCATCTGGCATTCCTCGCCCCTTAACAACTGGTTCATGGGGATCACCGCGGTGGCGGGCAAAAGCGTACTCCTCAGGGAATACCACCCTCTTTATTTTCTTCAGGCCATCCAGAAAAGAGCCTGCACCGCCTATTTCGGGGCGCCCATCTCATACCTGATGCCGCTGCAGATGATTCCAAATTTTGGGGATTTTAACCTGTCATCCATAAAAGCCTGGGTATATGGCGGTGGGCCCATTGCCCCTGAAACCGTCAAGAAATTGAAACAAAGCTACAAATCGGACCGGTTCTTTCAGGTTTACGGAATGACCGAATCGGGTCCCACGGGGACGATTCTGATACCCGAAGATCACGCTGAACATGCAGGTTCCATCGGCAACAAGGCGTTGCCCGGCGCACAGATGAAGGTGATGAGGAACAATGAAGAAGAGGCCTTACCCGGTGAAACAGGAGAAATCTGGCTCAAGGCCGGAAGCATGATGAAAGGATATCTCAACAACCCGGAAGCGACAAGGGACGCCTTCCATGACGGATGGTACAAGACCGGTGATATGGCGCGCATTGATAAAGACGGATTCCTCTATATCGTGGACAGGGTGAAGGATATGATCGTTACGGGGGGAGAAAATGTGTATTCCAAGGAAGTGGAAGACCGGATCATGGAACATCCGGGCATCGCGGAGGCTGCCGTGGTCGGGGCTCCTCACCCGGATTGGGGGGAAACCGTCAATGCGGTGATCGTTCCCGCCAAGGACCATGAAATGACTGAGGACGACCTGAAAGGCTTTCTTTCCGAACGGCTGGCCAAATACAAAATACCAAGGAAATTTCAATTTGTATCGGAGCTTCCCCACACACCTTCCGGCAAGGTGATGAAATACAAGCTCAGAGAGGATCTTTCAAATGTTTGATTACCTTCTAAATGACGAACAGAAAAAACTGAGACAAGAAGCCCGGGATTTCGTGAAATCCATCCCCAGAAAAATGATTCTGGACATGGATGCGGATAAGATACAATTTCCGAAGGAATTTTTGCGTGAAGCCGGAAGGCTCAACCTCATGGGATGCCGCTACCCCGAGAAATGGGGCGGCAGAAACATGGACTGGGTCTCCACCTGCATGGTCATGGAAGAGGTCGGTGTCCTGGGGTACATTTTTGCCTGCACCTTCGGTGTGGGAGCGGAACTTGTCTGTGATGCCATCGTCCTCCACGGGAATGACGCCCAAAAGGAAAAATATGTCAAACCCCTGCTCAAAGGAGAGATCTTTGCCGCGGAATGTCTGACCGAACCCCGGGGCGGATCGGATTTTTTCGGCACAACCAGCACAGCCGTTGACAAGGGGGATCACTTTCTATTGAATGGGCAGAAACGGTTTATCGTCGGGGGGGAGGGTGCCGATTTTTTCCTGGTTTATGCTCGGACCGATCCCCACGGGGAGCCGCACAAGTCCATTTCCTGCTTTATTGTTGACCGCTCCGAAGGCGTAAAAACGGAATATCTGTATGGTCTTATGGGCTGCCGCGGCGGGGGTGCCTCCCGGCTGGTGTTCAAGGATGTAAAAGTCTCGAAGGAAAATCTTCTGGGTGAGTTGAACCAGGGCGTCAAAATCTTCAATACCATGATGATCCCGGAACGCCTGGGGACCGCAGCCATGACCATTGGTGCGGCAATACCGGCCGTGGATGTTGCCACCGGCTACACCACAAAGCGAAAGGCATTCGGCCGGCCCGTGGCGGCTTTCCAGGGTGTTTCATTCCAGGTGGCTGAGGCGGTTACCCTCCTTGACGCTTCCCGTTCCGTGATTTACACAGCCGCAAGGGCTGTGGATGGGCGGATTGATGAAAAACGGATCCGGAGGCTCGTCTCCCAGTCCAAGAAATTCGTTACGGAATCGTGCCAGAAGGCGGTGCATAATGCAATGCAGGTGATGGGCGGTATCGGGTACACCAACATCTACCCCGTGGAAAGAATCTTCAGGGATCTTCGACTGGCCTCCATCTGGACCGGCACCAATGAGGTGATGAGCATGATCATTGCCAATGAGTGGTACAAGGAATTCTGGAATAGGAAAAAAGCCGGCAAGATCCGGGACATGGAGCTGGATGCCGCTGAATCGGGCGCTGAAGACGAAAAAATATTCGAATAATCGGGCCTGTATTTCTTCTTAAGGATCCCGGGTGTTTTCGCCCTTTAACGCAATGTCGCCCACTTTTTTCGGAGGTTCCCGCACTTCCGCTATATAATATGATCCAATTCTTGCTTTTCGAGTGCATCCTCATTTCACAAATCCGGAGGAATTCATGACAACGACCGAAACAATTGCAATTGAAAATGAGCACATGCCGCCTTTCTTCAAGAAGACTGCCGTTTCCATTGAAAGGGGAGAGGGTGTCTATGTTTGGGATGAGGAAGGGAACCGGTATCTTGACTTAACGGCCGGCTGGGGCGTCACGAGCATCGGCCATGCCCATCCCGTCATCCAAACCGCCTTAAAAGAGCAGGCCGGGCTTATTTTACAGAATCCCAATTCCGGCCTGACATACTCGCCGGCCCGTTCGCGACTTCTGTCTCTTCTATCCGAGATATTGCCCGTAAACCTTACGCGAGTGTTTTTTTCGAACAGTGGGGCGGAGGCCAACGACGCTGCCATCAAACTGGCGCGAAAGGTCACCGGTCGCTCCAAGGTGTTAGCAACAAAAGGCAGTTTTCACGGCCGCACCATCAGCACCGCATCGGCAACGGGGCAAACGAAACACCGGGAAAAATACAACCCCCTGATGCCCGGATATGTATTTGTCCCCTACAATGACGTGCGTGCCGTTCGTTCCGCCCTCGACGATGAGGTTGCCGCCGTCATCGTGGAACCGGTTCAAGGGGAAGGCGGAGTTCGCATTCCGTCCCATGATTATCTGGAGAAAGTCTCCGATCTCTGCCGGGCAAACGGCACGCTGCTGATCGTCGATGAGATCCAGACCGGTTTCTGCCGTACGGGGCCCATGTTCGCCATCGACGACACAAAAGCCCGGGTCGATTTCCTGACCATGGCAAAAGGCATTGCCGGGGGTTTCCCTCTGGGTGCCTTCGCCATGTCCGAAGATGTGTCCAACCGGTTGGAGATTGGCGATCACGGCGGCACCTACTGCGGCAATCCGCTTGCCTGCGCCGTCGCCCAAGCGGTGATCCGGTATCTGCTGGATCACCGTATCAGCGCTCATGTTGAAGAATTGGGAAGAGTTGCGCTGGATGAGATGCTTCCATGGAAAAAGAATTACTCCGGCATCATCTCGGACATCCGCGGCAAAGGGCTACTGCTGCTGGTGGAGTTTGTTGACGAATCAGCCGCCGCCAGGGTCGTAGCGGAATGTCTGTCCCGAAAGGTGTTCGTCTGTCTGACCCAGGGGAACGCCATCAGGGTGTTTCCTGCGCTGAACATTGAGCGTGGGCAATTGATGGATGGGCTTGAGACCCTTCGACTGGCCATTGAAGCAGCGGCAACCAAGCGCTGACCGTTCTCTTCCTAATGGAAGGTACGTGCGGTAGGAGAAACATCATGAATTAAATATATGTATATGGGAACGCCCTTAACTTATGATCGGTTGCTTCTGATATCGTTTAGGACATGCCCAGACAATCCCGCCGTGATGGGGCGACTCTTGACCGGTCATGCCGTTCGGTACAACCGAAGACATCAAGGGAACGGTCACCTCTTTCAGAACCGCTATAAATCCATACTGTGCCAGGAAGACACCTATCTCCCTGAGTTGTTAAGATATATTCACTTGAACCCTTTGCGGGCAAAAAGTGGTTTCTGATTTAGATCAACTGAACAAATACCTGTTTTCCGGTCATGGGGTCATTATTGGCAAGCACGAGCAACCCTGGCAGAGCAGCGAAGAACTCCTGCAACATTTCGGGAAAAAGGCCAATTCATCCAGACGCAACTATAGGGAATTTTTAGGCAAAAGAATCGATATTGGCCGCAGGGATGATCTTACGGGGGCCGTTTGATCCTGAGCCCCGGGGGCTGGGCAGCGGTCAAGGAACTGCAAAAATCAAAAATTGATGTGAAGAGTGATGAGCGCATCCTGGGCGATGGTGATTTTGTTTCCGAAATTCTGTCCAAAGCCGGGGAATCCTTCCACTCGCAAGACCGAACACGGGTGGGTCGCCTGCCATTTTGCAGATGCCTGAGACCGTCCCGATGCGGGCTAACGGCTGATAAATACCTAATTTAGTACCCATCCACAAATTTAAAAAAAACAATATTTGATATTTTTCTTGCATATGTTATAGCAGATGTTATGTCTGAAAATAACGTTCGAACCAGAGGAGAGAAGGTGAAGTTATGACCACAGAGCCTGAAAAATTCTCAGAAATAGTTAGAGAAGTGCGGAAAAAGCTTGAAATTAGCCAGGAAGACCTCGCACACGCTTTGGGAGTCAGCTTCGCAACTGTGAATCGCTGGGAGAACGCTAAAACTTCACCTTCGAAGTTAGCTCGAACGCAATTTGATTTATTTTGTGAAGATATGAGAAAAAAGGGACAGCTCAATGACTGATCTTTCCACGAACCTTTCAATCAAAACATGGCCTGAGGGGGAACGTCCCCGTGAAAAATTGATTCAGTATGGTGCGGAAACACTTACCGATGCTGAGTTGCTTGCAATTTTGCTTCGGGTGGGTAAGGCAGGGACATCTGCAATAGACATGGGAAGACAACTTCTTAACAGTTTGAATGGAATTTGCGGCATTGATCGTGCACATGCTGAGGATCTTCTTAAATTAAAAGGTTTGGGAATTGCCAAAACAGCTCAGCTTAAAGCGGCCATCGAAATTGGAAAGCGTGTTCGAAGACAGAATTCACTCCCGATATCTTTTAATTCGGCCAATGCTATTGCGGCTTTTTGTTACCCAAAGTTTGAGGGTAAACGGCACGAAATTTTTCTTGCACTGCTTCTTGATGGACAAAACAATCTGTTGGCAGAACGGGTAATTTCAGAGGGGATACCAACACAATCGGTTGTCTATACGCGAAAGGTCATGGAAGAAGCCCTTCGTCTTTCTGCAAGCGCCATTGTTGTCGTGCACAATCATCCTTCGGGGGAGCCTGCGCCCTCTGAGCAGGATATTGAAACAACCCATAAGCTAAAACAAGCCGCTGATGTTCTGGAAATACTTTTGCTAGATCACATCATTATCGGGCATGAACAATTTTATAGTTTCTTAGAGCATAGAAATATTTTGACATAAGGAGCCAATACAATGGCCGGTAAGACATATAAAAAAGCAGATGAAGTCCAAATCGAAGGGAATAAGATATTCAGCCCTGTTCGAAAAATATGGCTTTCATTAACGCCGGAGGAGCAGGTCAGGCAGCAATATCTTACCGTACTCATAGATGAATATGGATACTCTCTGGATCAAATTGACGAAGAAGCGAATATCACCGGCAGAGGCAGTGCTCAGGCTCGTGCGGACTTCGTCGTTTGGCGAACGGCAAAGGATAAGGCGGATCAGAAATCACCTTTCATCATCATTGAATGCAAATCAGATAACGTAACTATTAAGGCTGCAGATTATACCCAGGGTGATAACTATGCGCGTATTACTAATGCCCCTTTTTTTGTGACCCATAATTCCCGGGAGACCAGATTCTGGAGAGTTAAGAAAGATAAAATGCCGGGGTATATTGAAGAGATTGAAAATATTCCCCATGCTGATGCATCGGAAAAAGAAATCAAAGAGCTGCTATCCAAACTCCGGGTGTTCAAGGAAAAGGAATTTGCCGACCTGTTGCACCAATGTCACAATGTGATCCGTAACCGGGAAAAAAAAGATCCGGCTGCAGCCTTTGATGAAATTGCCAAAATTCTCTTTGTAAAGGTCTGGGTGGAACGGGAATTAAGTAAAAAACGCAGGCGAAAAAATCTGTTCAGCGTCGATTTTTTGGAGGAACAACTCGGTGATAACCCTCTGAACATACTCTTTACACAGACCAAACAGGCCTACACCACGGATAAAATATTTGAAGATGATGAGCGCATCAACCTGAAACCCGCAACCGCTACGGAAATTGTACGCAAACTGGAAAAATACAATTTGTCTGACACCAGCGAGGATATCAAGGGCGTTGCCTTTGAGCGCTTCCTCGGCCGCACTTTCCGTGGTGAGATCGGCCAGTTCTTTACCCCGCGCTCCATTGTCGAATTCATGGTCCATATGGTGAACCCCAAAGAAGGGGAAATCGTGTGCGATCCGGCCAGTGGGTCGGGCGGTTTTCTCATCCGTGTCTTTGAAATTGTCCGGGAACAGATCCTTGCCGATGCAGACAGGCAATACAATGAATACAAAGAACAAATACTTCAAAATAAGGGCCTCAGCGAGGAAGATAAAGCCATCAAGCTGCGAAACCAGTACGATAAAATCCAGAAAACCATTGATCAGCGAACGGAAGGTTCCCGCATGTGGAAGCTTTCCAACCGATGTATCTATGGGACAGATGCCAATGACCGGATGGCCCGGACCAGCAAGATGAACATGATCATGCATGGGGACGGTCATGGCGGTGTGCACCACCATGACGGATTTCTGAACGTCAACGGTATTTTTGAAGGTCGTTTTGACATTATTCTGACGAATCCTCCGTTTGGGGCGAATGTTGAGCCCAGTGACAAAATTTCATTGCAGGAAACATTGGTTTCCAAGGATGCGACAAAACGGTATGAGGAAGAGTACGGTGATCTTTATATTGAGGCCCAGGGCAAGGTGAAAGCAGCCGTAAACAAATCCATCGCCTCTTTGTTTGATTTGCCTAAGCAAACTACTAAGAAAGGAGAAACGGTTTACGGGAAGATCAAAACCGAAATTCTATTCATCGAGCGTTGCCTTGATCTGCTTAAACCGGGCGGAAGAATGGGAATCGTTCTTCCTGAAGGCATTTACAATAACCCATCCCTGGCCTATGTCCGGGAATTCACAGAAGACCGTGCTTTTTTAAAAGCCGTGGTCAGCCTTCCCCAGGAAACCTTTGTCAGTTCCGGAGCCAGTGTGAAATGCTCGTTGCTCTTCCTGCAAAAGTATACTGAAGAAGAAAAGGAAGGCTTTGACAAGACATATGCCCATGCGAAAACTGAAATTGATGAACACTATGCAGATGAAATCGCAAAAGAAACCGAGCGGCTGGAAACTGCCATTACCATAGCCAAAAAAGATAAGGATATAGAAGGTCGGAAAATACTGCAAAAAGAACTCCGGGAATATTTAAAACGCATGGATGCGAAGAAAGCTGCTGAATCCCGCCAGCTTCTCAAGGATCGTTTTGACTATCCTATTTTTATGTATGAAGCTGAAAAGGTGGGTATCTCTGCCACAGGCGAAGAAGATCTTAATGAACTGTATCTGACTGACAACAACCCAAAGGACATTGAAAAGACCTGTCTGGAATGGTACCGGCAATTTCTGGCGGATCCTGATAATTTTGCTGAAACCAATGGGGCGCTATAATGGTTGAAACACCTTGTGTTAAGCAAAAATCTTTTGCTATTGGTTTTAGAGATCTTTCAATCTGGAGCGTTGCTGCTCAGTTTGCAGTTCATTGGAATTGGAGCGAAGAGCTCATAATTCCTTTGGGGGCTGTTCTTGAAAGGCGGAGTGAATTCGCACTTGATGCACTAACGCCGGATATGGTGGTCACCTTGTTAACAATTCGTTTTGATGGATCAATTGAACCTCGAAATCCAATTCACATAAAGGATATCAAGGGGAAGCTGTTTCGAGTACGTGCTAATGATGTTGTGTTCTCTAAGATTGATGTGCGTAATGGAGCGATAGGGCTTGCCTCTGATGACATCAAAACTATGTGTGTAACTTCGGAGTTTCCCGTTTACTCGGTAGATGCACAAAAAGTTTATCCTGAATATATAAAACTCCTTTTCCGCACGTCTGTTTTTAAGCAACTGCTGAACTCTATGATTAGTGGAACCTCTGGAAGAAAACGAATTCAGCCTTCACAATTGGAGGGTGTAAAAGTCCCCATCCCCCCTCTCCTAGTACAACAAAAAATTGTGGCTTTTTGGGAAAAGGTGCAGCATGCGGTTACGAACGCCAGAATTGAAAAAAGCTGCTTGATTGAAGAACTCAATAAATATTTGATAAGGCAGACCCATAAGTACAAATTATTGCGCAATTCAAAGCTTTTTAGTGCCAGTTTTGCTCAGGCCCCTCAATGGGACGTTAAAGCAGGTCGTGCTGCGGTCTTCAAAGAGGCCAATCCAACTTTTATTCGCTTGGGAGAATATACTGAAGAATGTGCTGATATGGTCAAACCATGGGTGTTTCCCGAAAAAAAATGGCCAATTTATGGCGTCAACAATAAGGATGGGGTATTTCTCAGTACGAAACAAGAAACCAAATATTTCAATGCCGCCTATAAGAAAATAGAAAAAGGATGGTTCTTTCACAATCCAACACGGGCCAATGTCGGTTCTTTAGGCATCGTACCTGAAGTCCCCGAGGATGCCATTACAAGTCCCGAGTACCAGGTATGGAAAATAACAGGGGGTTTTGATCCCGAATTCATGGATCTCCTCCTACAGACAGAATACTTTTTGACTCTGGTAAGTTTTAATCGGGTCGGTGGTGTAAAGCAGCGAATGTATTATGCTAATCTTGCGGAAATTCGATTACCGATGATTGCTCAGGATGTTCAACAAAGGTTTGTGGTGCAAAAAGCAGAAATCGAACGAAAGTTATCTACTTTGAATGAGAAGCTTGTTGATTGCAAAAATCAGATTGAAAAACTAATTCTCGGGACCCTATCCGTGGAGGATCTCTGATATGTCACGCGGGCGTCAATACATCCAGTTTGAGGGATATTTTGCCGAAAGCGTGCTGGGCATTTTCCGCATTATTCGGGGATTTGCCGACCTGCAAGATCTGGCGGCTGTTTCCGTGCCCTATGAAATGACCGGCCATGCAACACAACCCCGGCGTGTTGCAGGTCACCAGCGGGAGCTCAATGAAAAGCATGCGCAGGATATCAAAACATACCTTGAGCAAAGCGATAACCGGTTTATCCCGGAAGTGGTGCTCTCGGCCCGTGTGCCGGTCAACCCGGTGGATTTGGAGCGCGGTGTTGTACTGGAGACCGATGAACCCCCAAATCAGATTATTGGGGTTCAAAGTGACGAGACAACACCGGTTACCATAAAGCGCAAATATGGCAGCAAAACCACCCGAATCCAAACGATTCGGATACCTCGGCAGAATCTGGAACAGATAAAGGCTGACAAACTGATCCGCCGTATTGACGGCAATCACCGTCTGGCATTGGCAGAACACCTTGTTGAAGATTCCAACCTGCCCTCCAAGTTTCTGGCGCCGTTCTGTATGGTGTTGTTGGGATCAGTCGATAATGATGCCGATGACTACGCAGAGTCTCTTATCTTCCATACGATCAATAATACTGCCCTGCCATTGGAATCGGAACACGGCCTGCGGCTTTTGTTGGGCCAGAATTCCGACTATGATATGACACCGGAGAATGAGTTCAATTACAGCCCGGAGCTCTATCTTACCCGTTTGCTGGCACAAGAATTAGAAGGGTTGTCCCAACCAGCCCGGGATCGTTTCGGCATCCGTCCTCTGACTGCATTGTGGGAAGCGGCACGCAACCTGGTTGCCATGGATACGGCCATCGTCGAATCGAAGCAGGCCATTGATCAATTTGCCGACGACCTGTTTGCCGGGTTGGCGGACATCATGGTGCGATTGACGGTGAGTCATCCGTCTTTGTGCAAAACCTATTCTTTTCTGGAACTGGCTTCCCGAATCTGGAATGAAGCTATCGGCGAGCATGAAGAGCGTGTCAATTTTTCTGTTCAACTGCTTGATCGAATCGGTAAATGGTTGGGCAATGAAGGTATCACCGGGCTTTTGAACCCGTCTTCTCCGGCAGAGCAATTGCTCACCACGTTTAAAGCCGCACAAAACAGGATGCCTAAAAAAGTGTTTCTGGCCCGATGGTATCCGGCAGTTGATGCGCCGAAAGACGCCCACAATAAAGCCAATTTACGCCTGGAACAATTGCAACAAACCCTTAAATCCATAAAAGATGAGCACGGCATTCCACTTGATCTAATCGATATGGGAACCCAGGAAGGTGGTACGTTTCCGATCCACAACAAAATGTACGAAGCCATTGCAGGATCTGAAATTATTATTTGCGATTTATCCGGACACCGTCCCAATGTGTATGTGGAAGCCGGCTATGCACTCAAGCATCATGAACAAAATCGTTTGATCTATCTTTTTGAGCCGCAAGATGCGGACGACAGGGTCCCTTTTGACTTGAACACCTTCAAATATGTTCCGGTATCACAGGCGGCTGAAATACCCGGAAAATTAAAGCCTGAGCTCATTGCCATTCTAAAGGACGCTGGTGCTATAATCGATGGGGGGAATTGATGACAGGATTCAACCCCAAATTCACCATAACCAACCGCATGACATCAGCCATCACCCAGATTGAACGGGCGCGGGGTTTACTGGAGGCTGCGAGGCTATCCGACGATTGGCTTCGAGAAATGGGAAACCAGGCACTCATTAAAGAGGCTCATCATACAACCCATATCGAAGGGACAAGGTTGACGCTGGATCAGGCCGAACGCTTGTGGAAAGGCGAAATTGTACCCGAAGCAGACCCGGATGATACCCGCGAACTGTTAAATTACCGGTCAGCCTTTGAGTTTGTTTCTCAATGCCTGGACAGTGGAGATCCCATCTCTGAAGGAATGATCCGTGAAATCCACCGAAAGCTGGTTGAGGGCGTTCGTGGTGGAAAAGCCGCACCCGGAGAGTATCGGCGCATTCAAAATTATGTGGCCAACTCAGTAACTGGAGAAGTGATTTACACCCCTCCATCTGCTTTTGAGATTCCCATCATGATGTCTGAAATGGTGAAATGGCTTAATTCGGATCTTGAGATCCATCCGGTTTTAATCAGTGGGATTGCTCAGTTTCAACTGGTTCATATTCACCCGTTCCTTGACGGTAATGGACGGACGTCAAGACTGTTGTCAACCCTATGTCTTTACAAGGCGGGGTATGATTTCAAGCGTCTGTTCACCATTAGTGAATATTATGATCGCGACAGATCCACTTTCTACAAAACCATTCAAAGCGTTCGTGAAAACGATATGGATATGACCGGATGGCTGGATTATTTTATCACCGGCCTGGAAACTCAAATGATTGAGGTCAAAGAGCGTGGGGAGCAGGTGATTCGGCGGGACATTTTAACACAGAAACACAACCTGAATGAAAGACAAACAAAAGCTATTGAATACCTCCTTCAGTATGGCAGACTGGCCATCCAGGATTATGAAGTGCTATGCCCAGAGGTCAACCGACGCAGTTTGCAGCGTGACATTAAAGTAATGATTGAAAAAGAATTGCTCACTGCTGAGGGTGCAACAAATCAGTTGGTCTATCTCTTAAGGAGTTGAACTTGCGACATCTTAAGCCAAAAACTTGTGACAAACTCGTGACAAGGCTTGTGACATCGATATAAATGGGAGGAAAAGCATGAATCTGCTTGCCATCAACGGAAGTCCTCGAAAGGGAAAGGCCACCGATCTGCTCATGGACAAGGCCATTGAAGGCGTCATTTCCGAAATCCCTGGTTGCCAAGTCAAAAAGATTCATCTGATCGAACATGATATTCAGTTTTGCAGGAATTGCCTGGCTTGCAGGGACAGTAAGACAACCGAACCGGTGGCCAAATGTACCATTCGGGACGGGATGGACCCCATAAAGGAGGATCTCCTTCAGTCGGACTTGCTGATATTCGGTACGCCGGTGCATATGGGTTATGCGACGGGGGTCATGATGACCTTTCTTGAGAGAATTTGCTGGACCTTTGCAAAGCCTGAAAAGAAGATCCTTACCATTCGCGGTTGTCCGGTCCCCAGATCCCACAAGATCCGCAAAGGGATTATCATTGTGACATCAAGTATCGTCCCACCCGTGTACAGAAGATTCTGCGATTGGGCCACCAACCAGATCAAGGGCGTTTTCAGGGATTCCTTAAACGGCAAAATCGTGGGAGACATGTACGCCGGCGACATCGAGAACCGGGGCGTTGAACGGTACTATGATAAGGCCTTTCGGCTCGGCAAGAAGCTTTCGTAACCGGAAAATCCATTTTGCCATCGGCATCCTGCAATTCCCGATTTCACCCCCTTGGGAAAGGAAGGCCGCGCCCCCATTGATCAGGAGGCGGGCAGTTTGTCCTGCACGTACTGCGCAATGCGGTTAAGGGTCGTAAGACTGATGTAGTCGTCCTCATCGATGCGGATGCCGTATTCATCCTGAAGAACTAGCGCTACCGTGGCCAGATCCATGCTGTCGATGCCCACCTCGTCCACCAGGTCGATTTCAGGATCAAATGTCTCGGGGGTGACGTCCTCCAGTTTCAGTTCATCGATCATAATTTTCGCGATATGGACGGTGATGTCCTTTAAATCCTTCTTCACGGTATTTCCTCCTTCGAATTTGCTGTGTTCGGACCTTTTACGAAAAGCACTCCGTTGCAGGCCAGTTCGTCTTCAACCAGGATGCGAAAGGCGTAAGATCCGTCCTCTGTTTTTTTGGGTGTGACGACAATCTTCAAATTTTCGCCGGGCCGTATTACCCGTTTAAAACGGACTTTTCTAAATTTTTCAACCGATATGTTTCGTCCCTCCACCAGCCGGACGGCGTCAACGGCCATTTCCATTTGTGCAATCCCCGGAAGCGTGGGATCTCCGGGGAAATGGCCGTCAAACCAGGGGGAATCGGGCGGTACCCGAGCATTCAAAACCATTTTCCCGGTATCGGATGTTTCCAGGTCCAGTGTGGAATACCATTTCATGTGAATCAACCGTTACTGATTTTTCGTTTGGTTTTTTCCTACCGAATCAAATATTCCCACAGCGGTCCCGTGTGGCCCCGTTCATACAAGCGGGCCGTAATTCGGGCTGTGGCGTCGCCGCCCGCGCCCACGACCCAGTTGGGGCGCTCTGCGGCATGCTTTTCAAGTCGTGCAAGGATCTCATCCCGAGGGATCTTTCGGGAGGCGTAGAAGCACGGCTCGAGAAGAGGGGTGGTTTTCGATATCTGCCCTTCCGCCACCGCCATATCATAAAGATCCGTATGGGGATAGATGCGTAGCGCCGTAAAGAAAAAGAAGACACTGCGGTTGAGTTTCTCAATGTTAAAGAGCGTCTCATCAATGGAATTTCCATCCTCACCCGGCCCCCCCAGGAGAAGGAAGTGGGATATATACAGCCCGTTGTCAAGGGCCGCTTTATGGGCCTTAAAAACATCCGTTGCGTCAAATGGTTTTCCGTAAGTTCTCAGCACCTCGTCGCACATGGATTCCGTGCCGAATTCGGCGTGGGAAAGACCGGCCCGGGCCATCAGTTCAAAGTACCCTTTGGGGGGAGCCATGGGTGCGAAAAAAGCCCCCCAGGGAATTTTGAGTCCTGCCCCGATAAAGGCTTCGGCCACCGCCATGCTGTGGGCCGGATGGGAGTTGAATACGGAATCCGTTACAAAAAAATACTTTGCCCCGGCGCTTTGAATCCGCAACGCGTCTTCCGCCACCTCTTCCGGTGAAACGAATCTCAGCTTTCTCCCTTCAATATGGGGGTAGGTGCAATAGATGCACCGAAAAGGACATCCCCGCTTGGTCTGAAGGTTCAGCATCCCGCCGTTTTTCAGATAATACTGCAGGTGCGGGCGCTTGGGCAAATGTTTTCGGCCGTAAGGGCGAGCGAGCGGGGGCGGAATCTCTTTGGAACCTTCCCGTGCAACGATTCCGGGAATCCCGGTGACGGGTCCCTTTTTTCCCATTGCCGTCAGCAGATCCGCCAACCGTTCCCCTTCACCCACAACGCCGTAATCCGCGCCCAGGACATTCATCATCTCCCGGGGGAACAGGGTGAAACCGCTGCCGCCCAGCACCAGGGTCGCTTTCGTGTGGCTCCGGATGGTCCGGACCAGTTCCCGGTATCCCGCAATAAAGCTTTTCTGGTCCGTTTGGTCGGTGTTGTCGATATTTCGTAACGACATTCCCACAACATCCGGAGCAAACGAATCGATGATCTGACTCAATTGCTCAATGTCACCCATAGCATTGATGTCCGCAATCTTGACGTCATGCTCATCTGAAAGGGCATCGGCAACATGGTCGAGGCCCAAGGGATAGACCGGGTAGGGTGTGGTGAGAGTATTGGCTGAAATCAAAAGGACTTTCACAGCAAAGCCTCCCTGGGGTGAACGGCCGTAGCCGTGATAAAGTGACCCAGGCCCAGCAGTAAAATTCCTTTTCCTCTCAAATCAACACTTTCGTTTTCAGTCAGTGCACCGGGAATCTTTCCGGTTTTTAAGAGTGCCACGGCGAGGACCGCTGCAACCGCCGATGCCGAAGCAAATTCGCCCACATAACGGCGGTAATCAATAACCGGCCCGTTAAACCCGGTTGTTTGAATGAACGAATCCAGCTGTTCTTGGCCGGTGCTGCGGGAGTCAGCCGGCAGGCCGGCGAAAACAGCGCCGAAATCAAGGTCTATTTTTTGGTTTCCTCCCAGGCTCAGCGCAAGGGAGGAAACCACATGGGCGTTCTCATGGGCGTTTTCATAAAAGATATGTTCCAGGCTCGGGCCTGAACCTGTCACGGCGCTCCGAACCATCAACGCCCCTCCACCGTCAGAGGGGGTATCCGCTTGTGCAACGGATGCATCAAAAAGATTGGAGAGCACCGGATGAAATTCATCGGCGCCCATGATCAAGAGCGGATTATCCTCTTTTTTGGCCAGAAGTTGGGCCGACATCAATGCCTGTTCAAAGGAGTAGTCCCCGCCGGTGGTGGTGATGTTGGGCCCTTTGGCCTTAAAATTTATGGCAATTCGGCCGGCGGTGGCGTTGTGAACCGAACCCATGAAATCCGTGGGGCTGCTGAACCTCTCATCCGTTTCATAGAGCGCTTTTAAAAAATCATGGGTTTCCGAGAGGGCGCCCCAGCCGGTTCCAAAAAAAACGGACTCGGGTCTATCATCTCCATGGGCATCTTCAAAAGCCTCCGTCGCAAGTGAAAGGCCCATTCGCGAAAGTCGTTTAAGCCGTCTGATGGTCCTGGGCGGAAGCGCTCGGGAGATCTCCTTGTCAGAGAGCAACCCCTGGCAGCTCAGACCGTTTAAAAAGGCGTTTAACGTCCGAGTCGTATCCCCTGCACCCGTTATGCAGGCAATGCCTGCCACTTCCAGTGGTGCGGGCGGAATGGATGAGGGGACCGGTGCGGTTTTTGACCTTCCGATTACCAGGCTTGCATTGCTGCCGCCGAAACCAAAAGCGTTTGATAGAACGGTTCTAATGGGTGCGCGTGTCGATTCTGTGAGCGGGTTCATCTTCAGCTGAGGATCCGGCGTATGGCAGCCCACACTGGCGGGCGCAATGCCTGCCCCGATGCATTTGGCTGAAACAACCGCCTCAATGGCGCCTGCCGCGGACAGACTGTGCCCGAAGGCCCCTTTCACCGAAGAAACCAGCGGCTTTTCCGTCTCAAACAATCGGTTAAAGGCTTTGGCTTCCGACATGTCATTGTCAATGGTGCCGGTACCATGGAGATTGACATAATCAATGTTCCATGGATGCAAGTCCCCGTCTTTAAGAGCGCCCGCCATGGCGGAAAGTGCACCGGTACCTTCAGGGTCCGGAGAGGCGGGATGGAAGGCGTCGCAGGTAAGACCCGCGCCCAGAATCTCAACAGCATCAGGGATCTCAACGGCATCGGGGTCAATCTTGCCGGCTTTCCCTTCAAGGAGCAGCATGCCGGCCCCTTCGGAAACAGTTAGACCTTTGCGGTCCCGGTCAAGCGGGTGAGAGCCGTTCGGATCAATAAGTTGCAGGGAATGAAACCCGAAGTAGGTGAGGCGGCACAATGATTCAGCGCCGCCCGCCAGAATCCTTTTAAAT
Source organism: Desulfatiglandales bacterium (assembly GCA_963663335.2). Classification (GTDB taxonomy): domain Bacteria; phylum Desulfobacterota; class DSM-4660; order Desulfatiglandales; family Desulfatiglandaceae; genus NaphS2. The sequence continues at coordinate 951,820 of CAXXLN010000004.1, forward strand.
TTTCCGGTTTTTAGAAGCGCAAGCGCCAATGCGATGGCTGTTGCCCCCGATGAACAGGCTGTGGAAACCGTGACCACGGGGCCTTTGCATTTCAGTTTCAGGGCGAGGTGCTCGGCCACGGACCCCGCGCCGTGACGGGAAAAGAGTGAAGGGTCCGATTCCCGGGTTTTGAGAAGCGCTTCCGTCCGGCTCATCCCCCCTGTTATACATCCCATGACAATGGCGTCCGGCGGCCCTTCCGTATGCAGAACGGCTTCTTTCGCCGCCATCAGGGCCAACTGGTGTGTTCTCGGGATCTTTTCGTTGGCGAAGAATTCCTTGACTTCCCCCACGGGAAAAGCCAGGTCGTCCGCCGTGGGAAAGAGGGTGAGTTCACCCATACCGGTTTTGCCGTCCAGAAGGGCACGCCAATTCCGGTCCACACCTTTTCCCAGAGATGTAATGAGCCCCATGCCGGCAATCAGAACACGAATGCTCGTCAAGATATTTCCTTTGGCGTCTTTTCCGCAATATACTCGGCAAGTGTTTTCAAATTGGCAAAAACACGGGCGCCCAGTTCTTTGTTATCTATTTTGACGGCGTAGTCTTTTTCAATCATGATGACCAGTTCCAGTACGTCAATGGAGTCCAGCCCCAGTTCGCCACCTACCAACTGGTCTTCGTCGCCCATATCCTCCGGTGAGATATCCTCCAGTTTGAGCGTGTCGATTATTTTTATCCGCAGTTCATCTATTAGGTTGCTCATATCATCCATGTTTCCCAAAAAGGGCCGTCTTTCGGCCAAAATATCAAAAGATAGGATTGTCGCTTTACAGAAACGACAAAGTGTCGTAAAAATCTTTAAATTATCACGATCACCTTTTCGGGTCAACGTCAATTTTGGTAGCTATAACATTTATAATTTCAATAGGTTGTGAGGTTAAACCATGGCGATTGATGATGTGGAGAACCTGATTCCCCACCGGAATCGCATGAGATTGGTTGATGAAATTATTTTTGTGGATGAAAAAACTGCCGTAACAGCGTCTTCGGTAACCGAAACCTGGCCCATGGTTGAATCCGGTTCGGCCAGTTGTATGGTCTTGGTGGAACTGGTGGCTCAAACCGCTGGTGTATGCATCGGGTGGAAGGAATACCGGATAAAGGGGGACATCGAGGGTGGAACCGGATGGATCGTGGGTGTGAAAGAAGCGGTTTTTCACTGTCGTGAACTTCCGCTTTACAGTCGGATCATCACCGAGTCGAAAAGGGTCTTTCAAGTGGAACTTTACAGTGAAATAGCCGGTGTCGCGCGTATGGGAGATACCATTCTCGCGGAAGTCAAATTGCAGGTGTTGCAATCCGGTTCCAGTCAGGAGTAGAGGACGGCATCATGAAAAAGACGGATAAACCCGTGGCGTTGGTGACCGGGGGAAGCCGGGGCATCGGCCGCGCCATTTGTCGGGAACTGGCGGGGGACGGCTACCGGGTGGTGATCAATTACCATTCCAACCGGAAGGCTGCCGAGGAAACCCTGGAGATGGTCCGGGCGCAGGGAAGCGAGGGCGAGATCAACGGTTTTGATGTGGCCGATACTGAAAAAAGTCGGGACGCCATCGATCGCATCATTGGTCGGTATGGTCACATCCATGTTCTCATTAACAATGCAGGCATTACCTCGGACGGGCTTTTCGTGTTCATGACGGAGGACGAATGGGACAACGTTATCAATACCCACCTCAAGGGTTTTTACAATGTCACACGTCCCATTCTGGAGAATATGGTGTCCCATAAACAGGGGAGTATCGTCAGCATATCGTCCCTTTCGGGCATAGTGGGGCACCGGGGACAGGCCAACTATTCGGCTGCCAAGGCCGGTCTCATCGGCGCCACCCGTGCCATTGCCGCTGAAGTGGCGCGTCTGGGCGTCAGGGTCAATGCGGTGGCGCCCGGTTTGATCCAGACCGAAATGATCGAAGACATTCCCAAAGGACAGATCAAAGGACTGATTCCCATGGCCCGGGTGGGTCGTCCCGAAGAGGTGGCAACCGTTGTGCGGTTTCTCTGCTCACAGGATGCATCCTATGTGACCGGCCAGGTTATTTCCGTCAACGGGGGAATGGTTTGAGATGAAAAGAAAATGGACATTGCGAAATCTCGGGATAAAATGGCCGGCGGTGTGGTTGTTGCTTTTTGTGGTAATGGTTCCCGCGGTTCGGGCTGATGATTGGGATCGGATTCGAAAAGAAGCGGGTGACATTCAAACGATTAATGCCCGCTTCATTCAGGAAAAACACCTGGAAATTCTGATCAAACCGCTGATCAGCAAAGGCGCATTTTATTTCCGGGCACCCGGGTCCCTCAGGTGGGAGTATTTTTCTCCCATACGAAGCATCTTGTTGATGCACGACGGGAAAGTGCGCCGTTTTATCGGAAATGAAAACGGTTTTAAGGAAGATGCAAGCCCCGGGCTTCAGGCCATGGAGATGGTCCTTCAGGAGATAAGCCTCTGGCTGAAGGGGGAGTTTTCCGAAAACCCCAATTATCACGCATCTCTTGAAGGGGACCATAAAATTGTAATGGTGCCCGTCAACCCGGCATTTTCAAAAATCATACAGAGAATCGAAATTCTGCTCTCGGATCGACCCGGCGTGATTGATACGGTGACCATCTATGAAGGGGAAACCTCTTTTACCAGGATTCGTTTTGAGGATGTCAAAATCAATCAGGGGCTCGTTGATACCCTCTTTGAATCCATTCCGTAGAAAGGGGAAGGTGAAACAATTCCATATAAAGCTTCAAAGCTGGTTCCGTGCCTGCTGGGGATGCTGTTGCTGACGGTCTGCGCCGGCCTCCCACCCCTGAAACCGCCCGCTACGGGCATGGCTTCGAAAACAGTGTCGGTTTGTGAAAATGCCTTTCCAAAAGGGAAATGGCAGTTCTCCCATGTGATAGCGGCAACCCTGCCGGGAGGTGGGGAAGCTCAACTGATCGGGGTCACCGAGTTGTCATCCGACCCGGAACGGATTCATGCCGTCATGATGACCGTTGAGGGGCTGGTGCTGTTTGACGCCCTTTTTGGCGGCAAATTAACCGTTAACCGAGGCGTTGCGCCCTTTGATTCCCGGGAATTTGCCCGGGGGTTAATGAACGACATCCGGTTGATCTTTTTTAAACCCGCAGGGATTCCCATGGATGCAGGGCTAAGCGAAGATGGTTTTCAGGTTTGCCGCTACCGGGTTTCAGACGATGGGATTGTCGATGTAATGGTCCGTTCCGGCGGCAGAATGGAAATTCGAAAATACCATAATGAGCGGCTGGTTTGCCTGGTTGCCTCCGAATCAAATCCCATCCCTGAAAAAATCGCCTTTACCGCATATGAGCCCGCCGGCTATCGCCTCAATCTGCGACTGATCAGCGCGGAAGAAATAAACGACTAACAATGGGACGTTGTTAATGAAATTCAAACTCATCTATCCCAAATGGGCCAAGCTTGAAAGACAGACCGAGTTTCATCTCCCCCCCCACGGCCCCGTTGTTTTCGCCGCAACGCTTCCCGACCACGTGCAGGTGGAGTTTATTGATGAAAACCTCCAGGAGATTGATTTTGATGATCCGGTCGATTTTGTGGGGATTTCCATGATGCTGACCATTCAGGTGAAAAGAGGTTGGGAGATTGCCGGCGCCTACCGGAAAAGAGGGATCAAGGTGATATTCGGGGGCATCAGTACCATGCTGCACGCCGAGGAGACGCTTAAGCACGGCGATGCGGTTTTTTTGGGGGAAGCGGAAGGGCGCATGGAAAAGGTCTTTTCGGATTTCTCCAAAGGGGAACTTCAGCCCGTCTACGATTACCTCAATGATCGCCCTCCCATCGAAACGGTGGGAACCGCGCGGCGGGATATCCTGAATCGGGATCTGTACAATTACCGCGGTGTCCAGATGGTGGATCTGGTACATGCCTCGAGAGGGTGCCGTTTCCATTGCTACCCTTGCGCCGTGGCCTATCTGGGAGGGCAGGTGTTCAGGCCTCGCCCCATCGACAAGACCATCGCCGAAATGGAAAGCATCGACAACAACCGCCTCTTCATGGTGGACAACTCCCTGGCCCAGGATACAGAATGGGAGATGGATCTCTTTCGGGAAATGATCCCCCTTAAAAAAAGCTGGTGCAGCCACCCCATTGAGGATAAACCCGAAGTGCTGGACCTGGCCGCACAAGCCGGCGCCTGGTACGTGTATCAGGCGGTGTTTGACACGTCCCAGTACATCCGGGACCGTATCAGGCGGTACCACGATCACGGTATTTCAGTGGAAGGGACCATCCTGCTGGGTCTGGACCATCATACGGAAGAATATATTCGAAAGCTCGTGGATTTTCTGCTGGAAATCGATCTGGACCTGGCGGAATTCACGGTCCTCACCCCTTTTCCCCACACGAAGGCCTTTGAAGAATTGAAACGGCAAGACCGGATTCTTTCCTACAATTGGAATGACTATTCCGCGGACCGGGTCGTCTATCAACCGAAGCACATGTCGCCCGAGCGGCTTCAGGAACTGTTCTATGATGCCTGGGATACTTTTTACGCGAATGAAAGCCAGCAGATGAAAATGTTCAAACTCCTTCAGAAGGTGGTTGAACGGGAAAAACGCGACAATACTTTCAGGCCTCGGAACCGGAAACTGGCAAAACAGGCCTTTGGCAGAAAACCCCTCTTTCCCTCCAAAAGGCTCTGAGAACAAAATCCAATTCTTGCCGAGTCTCTTAGCATAAGTCAAAGACTTTATGGTTCCATTGGCTTATGATCGCAGGCAAAACAAATTTAAAAAATATGGAAAAACGGAATGTGAAACCATGAAATGGGATAAGGAAGCCGAAAAGGCCCTTGGCCGAGTCCCCTTTTTCGTTAGAAAACGGGTGAAACAGCGCGTCGAGGAAGAGGCACGTGCGAAAAAGGCAAAAACAGTGAACATGGATCACATGAATACATGCCGGAAACGGTTTTTAACCAACATGGAAAAGGAAGTGAAAGGGTTTGGGATAGAGACCTGTTTCGGCGCCGGCCAGTGCCCCAACCGATCGTGTCATGTGGACGATCTTCCGGAGCGAATCGAAAATGTTCTTGTCGGAAAAGATTTAAAAGGATTTTTAAAGGAGAAAGTGAACGGACCCTTAAAAATGCACCATGAGTTCCGAGTGTCGCTCTCCGATTGTCCCAACGGATGCTCCCGGCCACAGATAGCGGATTTCGGTCTTTTGGGCGCCGAAAAACCATCGGTTTCCGACGCATCTTGCAGTGAGTGCGGGGCCTGCCGGGAAGTCTGTCGAGAAGACGCCGTAACGTTGCGCGGGGAAACGGTGCAGGTCGATGAATCCAGATGCCTGGCGTGCGGGCAGTGCATTAAGGTATGCTCCACCGGAACCCTTGTGTCGGCTGAAAAAGGGTATCGCATCCTTCTGGGCGGTAAGCTGGGAAGGCATCCCAGGCTGGGGGAGGAGCTGCCCGCAATTTACACCTCTGACCAGGTTCTGGAGACCCTTAATCGCTGTCTGGATCATTACAAGCGCTTCTCCGTTTGCGGGGAGCGATTTGGAGAGATCCTGGAACGGGAACCTTTATCCTAAAAATGTCCGACCAATGGTTTCTTGACTTGACCATTTGATTTGACTATTCTTATGAGAAGAGAAGGAGGTGATACTATGAAAGCTATGGGAATCAGCAAGTTTAAGTCGCAAGCCCTGAAAATATTGGACCAGGTTGCCAAAACAAGGGAGGTCATCGTTATAACCAAACGGGGCAAACCTTTGGCCCAAATAGTACCCTATTCTACCCCCGATGCAGCACCAAGCCCAGGCAAGCTGTCGAATGCCTTTGTTTTTGAAAAAGACATCGTTTCCCCTTTAGGGGAAGAAATGTGGGATGTCTGCAAATGAAATACCTTCTCGATACCCACACGTGGATCTGGTGGAACATGAATCCCACCAGGCTCTCACAGAAAGTTAAAGGGATAATCGGCAATGCCGACGTGTATGGTGAAATGCTGTTGTCTGCAATTTCCCCCTGGGAATTCAGCAAACTCCTTGAAAAGAACAGACTGCGTATTTCAATTGATCCCGAAGTCTGGATAAATAGCGCTCTTGATATGCCAAAACTCAGGCTGGTTCCGCTTACGCCTTTGATTGCATATCGCTCGACAGTACTTCCACAACCCTTTCACAACGATCCCGCGGATCAAATCATTGTTGCCGTCGCAAGGGAGGAGAACGCCACAATATTGTCAAAAGATGAGCGTATCCTTGATTATGCGCATGCTCGGAGTCTGTGGTAAAACAAATCCCGAAGCCATTGAGAAACGGGTTCAGGTCCAGGTTCCGCTATTCGTGCGGCGCAGTTCATCTCATCTCATCATCGGAAGGCAGAAAGCTCTTGGATCTACGGACCAGATAAATGGCAATGGCCAAAATGAGAACGGTGACAGAGAGCAGCCCGATTTCCACCATGTCCTGCCGAAAAGTCAGGTCTGCGCCAACTTTACCCGCTGTGCCCGACACTACGGCCGTCAGCACCAGGATACGCCGTACCGAGGCGATAATGCCCACCACGAGGATCGGTTCCACCTGAAGCACGCCGACCTTCAGGAAGGCGACTGTTGTGTAAACCACCTGGGCGATCATGAGTGTCAGTAAGGACTGGCCGAAAAGCTCAATGGTCGCCGTTGCAAATTCTCCCTTGAGATAGAGGGGGGCGCCTTTCATGATAATATAGACGAGGAAAATAATGGCCACGATGACCAGCAGTGCACCCACGGCCCAGTAGATTCCTCTTTCCGCACGTTCGGCCCAATACAGGGCATTCTTTTTCATCGTCCTTTTCTCTTCCGTTATTGTTTAGAAGGGTATCGGCCTCACAAAGGCGTCCTTGCCCGCGTAGACGGCGGCACTCCCCAGATCTTCTTCAATACGGAGCAGCTGATTGTACTTCTCCACCCGTTCCCCTCTGGCCGGAGCGCCGGTTTTCAGATGGCCCGTGTCTAGGGCAACCGTCATATCCGCAATAAAACTGTCTACCGTCTCTCCGCTCCGGTGTGAGACGAATGCCGCCCAGCCGGTGCGTTGGCACATGCGTACGGCGGAAATGGTTTCGGTGAGGGTCCCGATCTGATTCAGTTTAATGAGGGCCGCATTGGCGCAGTTTTCGCGAATGCCCCGGGCGATGTATTCCACATTGGTCACAAAGAGATCGTCTCCCACCAACTCGATTTTACCCCCCAAGCGATTGTTCAATATTTTCCAGCCGTCCCAGTCATCCTCGGCCAGACCGTCTTCTATGGAGACGATGGGGTAGGCGTTCATCAGTTTTTCGTAATAGTCCACCATCTCTTCCGATGTGCAGGTGCGGTTTTCCGTGCGAAGGTTGTATTTGCCGTCCTTAAAAAACTCACTGGCGGCAGGGTCCAGTGCAATTCCCACATCGGCGCCGGGCTTTAAGCCCGCCTTCTCGATCCCCTTGACGATGAGCTCCAGGGGTACCTCATTGGAGGAAACGCTGGGGGAAAATCCTCCTTCATCCCCGACGCCCACCGGGTGGCCGGATTCCATCAATACGGCTCGCAGGGCCTGGTAGATCTCACAGGCCCATTGCATGGCTTCACTGAAACTCCCGGCGCCATAGGGGCCGATCATGTATTCCTGGAAGTCGGAACCCTGCCAGCGGGCGTGCGCCCCTCCGTTCATGATGTTCAGCATGGGGACCGGAAGGCGCACGGCCCCCGGCCCACCCAGATATCGGTACAAGGGAAGAGCGGCTGCCATGGCGGCTGCCCGTGCCACGGCCAGGGAAACACCGAGGGTGGCGTTGGCCCCCAGTCTGGCTTTGTTGGGGGTGCCGTCCAGTTCCAGGAGTTTTCCATCAATATCTGCCTGGCGGTGTGCATGAAAACCGATCAGCGCCTCGTTGATGATACCGTTTACATTTTCCACCGCTTTGAGAACGCCTTTTCCCCCGAAACGGCTTTTGTCGCCGTCACGCAGTTCCAACGCCTCCCGGGAGCCCGTGGAAGCACCCGAAGGGACTCCCGCCCGGGATCGGATGCCGGAGGCCAGGGTGACCTCCACTTCCACCGTGGGATTACCGCGGCTGTCCAGAATCTGACGACCCAACACCTTTGTGATTTCCGTCTTTTTTAGTTTGTTCATTTTTTTCCCTCTGTCGAAAAAATAACTTTCCAAATTAAATTTGAGTCTCAATTGTGACCTTCCTGACAAAAAATGCAAGGTCAATTTTCATGCAAGTTTCAAATAGCAAGGTTTCCGATAAAAAAATGTTGACGGGAGCGATTTTTTTCTGTTAAAAAACCAATCAAACGTTTGTTGGAATTTGTTTATGACGAAAAAAACAGAAAAGATAACGGAAATTCATGGTGTTGTGACCCGATTGTTTGCTCAGAAAGGGTATCACAACACGTCCATGCGGGAGATCGCCAAGGGGCTCGGTATGAACCAGTCCTCCCTTTACCATTATTTTGACAGCAAGGAGGAGATTCTTTACACCCTGATCAACGACGCCATGGACGAGGCTTTGGAAACCCTGGAAGAGATCTGTAAGACCGATATTTCGCCCCACGGCAAACTCAACCGGGTTTTGAGCTTTTACACCAATTACTATACGGGAGATCAGGACCGTCTCCGGCTACTGGTAAACGAGCAGGGGAATCTGGGGGAAGATTACCGACGTACCCTTATAAAAAAGGAACGGCGGTACGTGCATCTCATTCAGTCCATATTGAAGGCGCTTGCCGATGAAGGTCGCATGAAGTCCATTCCGCCGGTCGTGGCCACCTTCGCTTTTTTCGGCATGGTTCACTATACCATCAAATGGTACCACAAAAATGGTCCCGTAAAGTCCGGCGAATTGGCGGATTATTTTCTGGAGATTTTTACAAAAGGAATTTTTTTGCAGCCAAATCAGGAGTAACCCATTATGACTTCTTTTCCAGCACTTGCCGTTCAGGGAAACGGCGGCATAACCGGTCATGTTTTCATGTGGATCATCGCCATCCTGGCGCTCACCCTCTTTGCGTTCATTCTTCGAAGCCGCATTGAGCTGCTTCTGGCCAGCCAGAAGGATCCCCGTTTTTCAAATTTGAAACAGCGCTTCCGGGACCTGATCTCATACGGGTTCATTCAGAAGCGCCAACCGCGGTACCTGTGGGCGGGCGTGATCCATATCATGATCTTCTGGGGATTTGTGGTGCTGGGGTTAAGGTCCCTGGATCTGGTGACCGAAGGGCTCGGGATTCCCATTTTCCGTCCGTTCATGAACTCCCCCTTCGGCGTGTTCTACAACTCCCTCAAGGATTTCTTTGAACTGATCGTGCTGGCGGCCTGCATATGGGCCATTCTCAGGCGGGCCATTGTCAGACCTGCGCGTTACGAAGGAAGCCACACCCTTGAAGCCTATCTGGTTCTGGGGCTCATCAGTTTTCTCATGATCACCGACATGCTCTTCGAAGGGAGCGGAATGCTGCTCACCGGCGAGGTAAAGGGCTTTCTTCCGGCGGCGTGGGTCGGCACGTTTTTACTGCCGGGGAGCCATTCCGGCGCTCTTTCGGTGATCCTCAAAACCACCTACTGGCTTCATATTCTGGCCTTTTTTCTTTTTTTGAACCTGCTCCCCCTGTTCAAACACTTTCATATCATCACGGCGCTGCCCAATGTGTTTTTCAAGAAGATGAAAAAGGGTGAAATCAAGCCGGCCCGATACGGGGTGGACGATATTTTTGAGCTGGAAACCCTGGGTGTTGAAAAGATTGAAGATTTTACATGGAAGCATATTCTGGATCTCTACACCTGCACCGAATGCGGCCGCTGTACGGACAACTGTCCGGCCAATGCCATCGGCAGGCCCCTTTCCCCGAAGCAGCTCACCATCAAGCTCCGGGATCATGCCTATGAAAAATATCCGATCCTTCCCGCTTCGGCCTCCGGTAAAGCGGATGAAACCTCTGTTCCCATGGTGGGCGGGATCATCGGGTTTGATGAATTGTGGTCCTGCACCACCTGCGGCGCCTGCGAGGAGGAGTGCCCGGTATTTATCGAATATATCAATAAAATTGTCGATATGCGACGGCATGTGTTGGAAACTTCCCAGAATCCCAAGACCTTCAACCAGATCCTCATGTTTGTTGAAAAGACGGGGAATCCTTTCGGCAAACCCGCCGCCAAACGGGCCGATTGGGTGAAAGAGCAGGAAGTGGGGGATGTGAAAATCCTCAAGGAAGGAGACCGGGTGGACTTACTCTACTATGTGGACGGGTACGCCTCCTATGACCCCCAGTCCCAGAAAATCGCCGCTTCCATCGTAAAGGGATTGAAGATGGCGGGCATGGATTTCGGGATTTTGGGGAAACTGGAAAAGGATACGGGTCACCAGGTCAGGCGCATGGGCGAGGAAGGATTGTTTCAGATGCTGGTGGAGGAAAACACGGAAACCCTTTCCAGTATCGACTTCAAATGGATTGTGACCACGGATCCCCATGCTTACAACGCCCTTAAAAAGGATTATCCCGAACCTTATCGGGTTTTCCACTATACGCAGTTCTTCCTTTCCCTGGTGGAAACCGGGCATCTGCGGCCTCACAGGGGGGTGGACCGGAAAGATCTCTACACCTACCATGATCCCTGTTATCTGGGTCGCCACAACGGCATCTACGATGAACCCCGCCGCCTGCTCCAATCCATTCCGGACCTTCGGCTGGTGGAAATGGCGAAAAACCGGGACCGCAGTTTCTGCTGCGGCGGCGGCGACGTCATGTTGTGGCACGAAATTGAACAGGAAGAGATGCGCATGGCGGAAAAAAGGGTTCTCATGGCCCTGGAAACGGGAGCAACCGTGATGGTGACGGCGTGTCCTTTCTGCCTTATCCATTTTGAAGATGCCATCAAAACAGGGGGATTTGAAGACCGGATCAGGGTGATTGATTTGATGGAGCTTTTCATCTCGTCAATAGAAAACCATGAGCTATGAGCTATTATACAGGAGGATAACTTATGAACATCGTTGTCTGCGTCAAACGGGTTCCTCTCACGCAAGAGGTGGATCTCGTTATTGACGACACGGGAAAAAAGATTAAGGAAGAAGCGTTGGCTTATGTCATCAACGACTGGGACAACTATGCCATTGAAGCGGCGGTACAGCTTCAGGAAAATCTGGGAGGCGAGGTGACCGCCGTCAACATCGGTCACGAAGATGACGAAGAAGTGCTCAGAAGGGCGCTGGCCATGGGGGCGGACCGGGCCATCCGGATCGATCCCGGCGATCTGGCACCGGACGGTGCGCTCACCGCCGAGATTTTGGAAAAGACCATTTCCGGTCAGGCGTACGACCTGATTCTCACGGGGGTTCAGTCCGATGACCGCAATTCGGGTATGGTGGGGATCATGCTGGCGGAGCGGCTGGGGTTGGCCCATGCGGCCGTCGCCAACGGCTTCGAGCCGGAGGATGGCGCCGCAAAGGTCCGTGTGGAGTTGGAAGGGGGGATCGATGAAGTCTCCCGTATTCAATTGCCGGCCCTGCTGACCATTCAGACGGGCATCAACGAGCCCAGATATGTTTCCATCATGGGGATCCGAAAGGCCAAGAAGAAGGAATTGAAAGTCATGTCGCTGGCGGATCTCGGGTTTGATCCGGAAGCGTTAACGCCCCGGACACGCATTGAAGAGGTGTTTCTACCCCCTGAAACCGAAGGGGCTGAAATGATCGAGGGGGATCCCGCAACGGCGGCTGAGGCGATCATACGCATTCTTGGCGAGAAGGGGGTGAGCATATAAAATGGGCGATATATTTGTGATAGCGGAACACCGAAAGGGCGAAATCCGGGATATTACCTTTGAAATGCTGCAAAAGGCGGCGTTGCTGGCACAGGATCTTTCATGTAAGGTCACGGCCGTCTTGCTGGCAGGTCCCGGCGAACCTTTTGCCGATGCCCTTTCAAAATGGGCCGACCGGGTTCTGGTCTTTGAAGATGAAAGACTTAAAACCTACAATTCAGACCTCTACACCGGCATCCTGGGGACCCTGGCACAGGAAGAGCAACCCTTTCTGACCCTCATGGGGCATACGTCCTGGGGCATGGATTACGCTCCCGCTCTGGCCGTGAGGGCCGGCTACCCTCTGGCCACGGATGTCACCGATATCCTCCTCGAGGAGGGGGAGCTCCGGGTGATACGCCAGATGTACAGCGGCAAACTCTTTAGCAGGGTTTCCTTCGCCCCGTCCGAAGGGTATATGATCACCGTGAGGCCGGGTGCCTTTAAGGGGGACAAGGCGGCCGACGGGGCGGGAGAAGTGGTGCCGCGAAGTCTGCCGGAGAACCTGTCACGTCCCCGTCGGGAATTTCTGGAATTTGAGGACACGGCCGCGGGCGCCGTGGACATCACCCAGGCCGACCTTTTGGTATCGGTGGGAAGGGGCGTGGGAGAGGCGGATAATATCGCAACCGTTCAGGAACTGGCGGATCTTTTGGGCGGAACCCTTTCCTGTTCCAGGCCCGTGGTGGACAAGAACTGGCTGCCCAAATACCACCAGGTGGGCACCTCCGGCAAGAGCGTCAAACCCAAAGTCTATCTGGCCCTGGGTATCAGCGGCGCCTTTCAGCATGTGGCGGGCATCGCGGGCGCCGGCTGCGTGATTGCCGTTAACAAGGACAAAAAAGCGCCCATCTTCAGGGTGGCGGATTATGGCATCGCGGATGATTTGTTTACGGTTGTTGAAGCCTTGAAGGCGAAAGCGAAAAACGGTTAAACGCGGTTTCCAGTTGCCGGTTTTCGGTTGCCGGCAACTGACGCCTCAACCGTCAATTGTTTTTCACATGGAGATAAGGTATGGAATTTGGTTTGAACAAAGAACAAAAAGATATTGTGGCCGCGGCAAAGGAGTTCGCCCAGGGGGAATTTCCGGACCGGGCCCAGGAATTCGACCGAAATGAAACCTTTGACCAGGATATCTGGCGAAAAGCGTGCGAACTGGGTTTCGTTGGTGTCTTCATTCCCGAAGAATACGAAGGGGCCGGGTACGGTTTCCTGGAGCACTGTCTGATCACCGAAGAATTCTGGGCCGCTGATCCGGGAATAGGCCAGGCCGTTTTGTCCTGTACCTTTGGTTCCGAGATACTGATGCTTTTTGGCACGGAAGAGCAGAAACAGCTGGTGCTGCCGAAACTGGTATCCGGGGATGCGGTTCTGGCAACGGCCATCACCGAACCCGATGCGGGGAGCGACCCCACGGGCGCCACAACCAGCGCGGTCAGGGACGGCGACGGTTGGGTCATTAACGGCAGCAAGATATTTGCCACAAACGGAAATCTGGCCGATTACATGATGACCTTCTGTCTGACGGATCCCGACAACCCTTCCCGACACCATCGGCACAGTTTTTTCCTCATACCCACCAAAACTAAGGGGTATGAATCCAGCAAACTGCGCGGAAAATTGGGGATTCGTGCTTCCGATACGGCTGAATTAAGCCTGAACGACCTCAGGCTCCCCCTGGACAGTCTGGTGGGAACCCAAGGGGAAGGGTTTAGTGAACTCATGGCTTTTTTTAATCGAACCCGGCTTCATATCTGCGCCCAGGGGGTTGGATTGGCCAGGGCCGCCCTGGAAGAAGCCGTTCACTATACCAAGGAGCGGCATCAGTTTGGTGCTTCCCTCGCGTCCTTTCAGAATACCCAGTTTAAACTGGCTGAAATGGCCACCTGGACCAAGGCTGCGCGGAATCTCTATTATGAGGCCGCCTGGCGGATGGACCAGGGAAACATCGACCATGGGCTCATCGCCATGGCCAAGTGGTATTCGGCTGAAAACGCCGTACGATGTGCGGACATGGCACTTCAGATGCACGGCGGGTACGGCTACATTGACGAGTACAAGGTGCAACGGCTCTACCGGGATGCCAAAATTCTGGAAATTTACGAGGGGAGCAAGGAAATGGAAAAAACCATTATCGCCGGAACCTTGTTGCGGTAATTGCTAAGAAAAACCAAATTTCGGGAATTGACCTTTGGATTTGGGTTGTGGTGACCCCAGACTGTGGCTTCAACGCTTTTGGTTTATCGAAAATCCGCTGTCATTGGTCGAAAGCCTCAACTGAAAGTTTGTTGTGGCTGCTTCCCTCTGAAGGATGATGTCACACATTCTTCCCAGTTGGAATAAGTTGGAGTAATCTTAAGTCTGATGTCATCCAAAAAAGCGGTCAGCACCATACGTTTCTCAACCCTCACTTCGCCCCCGCCCAATAATGATATTACAGGTGTCCGTTGCGAGAAATCGGTTGTGATATCCATGCCGACTCCGTCCGGGATGGTGCAATTGGCTTGAAGAGACAATTAGAGCAATTTATGGCATCATTTGGAGATGCTCATTATTAACAAATAAGGATTTGGCTTGATTTCTTTATCTCAAGTTGACAAATGGAATTAAATTCGAAATGAAAATAAATTCAGGACTCCTTACCTCCAGGAAAATCAAATGGCACCTTGTCTGGGATTTGAGCTGGAAAAACCCCCTATTTGATAGACAAGTTGCATGTCAGTGCCGGGGTATTTTACCTTGGCATGATTGAGATGTTCAAACAGCTGTTCAAGGGCTCTATTGGCCGCCGGTCTAGAAGCGTTGTGCACCCTTACATTCAGGCGATTTTTTTCAGGTTCGGGAAGGATATCGGCTTCTGTCACAAAGAGATCCTGAAGCAGACGGCGAGCTGTACTTGGGTTCACTGTGGGGCCGCTAATCAAACCCAACATTGCTGTTTCAGCACGATAAGCAATCATTCGGATGGTGTCCATCAGGCGCTTCCTTCCCGGAAGTAAACGCAAGAACTTGTCTTTGTGTTCAAGCGCACCCCATGTAATATGCTTTGGTGTTTCTTTGAGCTCTGCTTTTAATTTTTCCAGTTGATGTTCGTAGTTTTCGATCTCCTCTAACAGATCGGCCTTTTTCTTGAGCCACTTTAAATGCTTGGCGGGCTTTTCTTCGGGTTCAGGATGAAGTGTTAACTCCGCAAAACGAGCACGCCGATATCGAAGCTTGTTCTGCAAGGAGTTCCGGGATCGATTCAACTCTCGCCAAGCAGGATTCACCACCTTTTCGGTCTCAGGAAACTCAGTGGTTCCATATTCCAAAACAACATCAATATCAAAATGTTGCATCATGTAGTTGAAAAAGTTTTCCTGAGACCATCGGCTGAACATGCGGGCTGCCAGTTGGGTATGAGGCAGGTCAAAGGCCGTGCTGACAAGACTGGTCTGGTGACCTGACTCCGTCAGTTTGCGGACTTCTCTCATCCAGATGGCATTTTTGCCGGAACCCACATAACTCCTAAGTCCCAGGATATTTGACCCCGAAAGTCTTAAAATAAGGTAACCCGCCAGCCCGCTATCCCGTCATTGTACTGCGTTCTATCCGGACATCCCGTCATCCTGCGGGAAGACTGTAGTCACGATTCTGATATCCCGCTGTCAAGCTACCCCGCCCAAGCGTTAATAGAAGACTATCCCGCCCTTTGAAAAAGTATCCCTCCTGGTTTATAGAAAGGTTTCACCAAAACCAAACGACAGGAGGGATACGTTCATGCCACCGACAGCGACAATGAAAGATATTAAAGCATATCTGAGGACATGCGAAAAGGGAGAAGTTACGCCTGAGAACCTGCCCCCTTGCCCGCGCTGCGATGTTGAGAGTCTCTATTTCAAGAACCATGCATACCGAGAACGGCTTTTCTTGATTATCGTCGACATGGTTGTCCAACCGATCCAGGCCTATCTGCTCCGGTTCCGTTGCCCCGGTTGTGGAAAGACCTTTCCCTCCTATCCCGATTTTGCAATGCCCTATAAGCGCTATACCCGTCAGACCATAACAGGTTTTGCCGAGCGTTATGTGAGCTCCGACGACACCTATGAGCAGGCCGTCATGGACAAGGATGAAAAGGGCGTGCCCGGTTATGCCGACGGAGAAAAGATCCTGGCCTCATCCACCGTCCACAGATGGATCACAAGCCTGGGCCGTTTGGTGAACACCACCCGGAAAGCACTGGACCTGATCTGCCAGGAAAACCCAAAAACCCCTATTTGCCGCGACCTCGCTCAATGGGTCGTCCCCCGCCCAAAATACAGATCCGAAGGCCGCAAAACGTGTCTGTTAAACTGCTTTGGGTTCCTTGCAACCGAGGCCCTTTTCAAAACCGTCTTTCATCTCTCGATTTTCACCAAGTTGGCCATAGCCTGCGCCTTTGTCTGAAGTAAAGTCACCTCCATCGGCGCCCACGAGGGCGTCACAGATCGAAAGGAGGTGATTTTTTGGACAAAGAACAGGAAAAATGGGCCATCTTCTGGTGCGATCTGTTAAGTCCCGTCATTTACGGCGAGATCGAGCCGGAAGCAACCAACCAGTTTCTCAAACAAAAGGCAAAGGAGCCGGTGCAATATCCGGACGGGCGTACCGGTACGCCCTCGATCTCTACCCTGCGTCGGAAACTGAACCGTTACAAGCAAGGGGGTTTTGACAACCTGGATCGAAAAAAACGCGCTGACCTCGGAAAACCGCGTAATGCCAGTGCCCAGGTGATCAAAAAGGCAATTGAGCTGAAGAAGGAACAGCCCCGCCGAAGCCCCCGAACCATCAACTTCTTCCTTAAGGACAGGTACGGGACCACCGTGCCGCGCTCCACATTGTACCGGCACCTGAAACAGGCCGGCGCTACCCGCATTAAGCTCGGTGTTACCCGAGAAAAAATTCGCAAACGGTGGACCCGGAATCATACCCACGATCTCTGGGTCGGTGATTTCGAAGACGGTCCCTATGTCCTTGAACAGGGAGATGTCGTTCCGACCCATCTTTCAGCGTTCATCGACTGCCACAGCCGGTATGGGGTCGAAGCCCGCTACTACTTCAGACAAAACCTGGATATTCTCATCGACTCATGGATCCGGGCTCTTTCCATTCACGGTGCACCGGTTGAGCTCTATGTGGACAATGCCAAAGTCTATCATTCCATCGGACTCAAGGCCGCCTGTCACCGTCTCAACATCCGGCTTTTGCACAGGCCCCCCCTTGACCCGGCGCCGGGTGGCCTCGTGGAAAGGTTTTTTCAGACCGTGCAGGACCAGTTTGAAGCCGAGGTGCGTGCCGGCGACATCCTTTCTCTTGACCAGCTCAACCGGGGATTATCCGCATGGATGGCCGTCAGTTACCATGAATCAAAAAGCGCCGAAACCGGCCAAACCCCGCAGAAGCGTTATCAACAGGGACTTACCGCTATCCGGCAGGTGGACATGGGCCGCGTCATCGAGTCCTTTATGCAAACAGCATTTCGCACCGTCAACAGAACCTTCTCGGATGTTCAACTCAACAAACGCTTCTACCAGGTCGATCCCAAACTTCGAGGGGATCGCGTTCAAGTGCGTTTCGACCCCTTTGCTTCATGGGATGGGGTGAAACTCTATTCTCTAAAAGACGAATATCTCGGAACCGGCGTTCTCCACAACCGAAGCACGGCGCCGACCACACCGGCGCCCGTGCGGACAAAACCCGAACACAGCTTCATCGACCTTTGGGTCAGACAACATAAAGAGGCCCTCAATGCGCAGGCAGGCATTGATTACCGGAAAGTCCTCCAGCAAAGGACATGGCCCTTTTACGAGTTTGCCAAAACCGTGGCCCGGCTCATGGGCCGAAGAGCTGGGTTAACAGGCCTTTCAAGCGCGGAACTCGAAACCCTTAAGAAAGTCTACAACCAGAGCCGTGACATCACTCGCAAAATGGTCGAACAGGCCTTTGAAAAAGCACAAAAGCCGGCACTGGCCTACATCATTTTGGAACTCAAGCAACTCATCCGAAAGGAGGCAAACCATGTTTCTTAACCATTTTTCCCTGAACGATCACCCCTTTATTGAGCATCCACCCATCCGGTGGCTGATGAGAGATCCCCGTTTCGATGAGGCCCTGGCCGGGCTTCAGTTCTTCGAACAACAGGGCAGCATCGGACTCATTTTAGGCCAGACCGGCATCGGAAAGTCGTCTCTTTTGAGACTTTTTATCCACGAGCTGCCCCAAAACCGGTATCAACCTCTTTATCTCCATTTAACCCCTATAAACGCCAATGCCTTTCTCAGGCTCATGGTCGCCAGTCTAGGTGAGAAGCCAAGAATTGGCAAAGATCGCATGCTGCTTCAGATCCTGGACCGCATCAAGCAGAATGAAAAGGACACGCTGCTTATCATTGACGAAGCGCATTTGATCGATCCAAAGACTCTCACCGATCTCAGGGTGCTGATCTCATCCATCGGAGAACGGATACCCCTCAAAATCCTCCTGTGCGGCCAGGAAGATTTACGCCACATCCTCAAGCGCTCTTCCCACGCCGATCTCCTCCACCGCATTACCTTCAGGCTCTTCCTCAAACCATACACGAAGGATCAAACCGCCGGATATATCGATAACCGGATCATAAAGGCCGGGGGATCAGCAAAAATCTTCGAACCGGAGGCCAGGGCCCTCATCCATGATTATGCCGCGGGGGTTCCTCGCCAGATCAATAATATCGCCACCGCGTGCCTGCTCAATGCAACCTCTCAAAGCATCCATAAAATCAACGATGCCCTGGTCAACAATACCATGGCGCAATTTCAACTCCCATAGGAGGTGTCATCATGACAAAAGGCTACTTTCCATCTGATTTCCTCAGGATGCTCAGAAACCAGGTCCCCATTGACACAGTCATAGCATCCTTTTTAAACATCGAGGCCCGCAACATTCACAATCTTTTCCGATTTCGCTGCCCCTTGTGCCAAAAATTCCATACCGCCGTTAACCCAAAAACCAACCTCGCCAGATGTTTCGATTGCAAACAGAATTTCAATCCAATAGACATGGTCATGGTCGCTACAAAATCTTCTTTTATCGAGGCCGTGGAATTCCTCGAAGATAAGATCAACCCGTAAAACATTTTCTGCCGGGTGCGCCAAACGCTTCCGGCAGAATCCTGCGAATCACATTCTTCGGGACTTTCAGGTTCAAATAATGTGGGACTTAGCACATAACTGCCCAGTTCGCAAAGATGCATATCTATGACTTCACCGGCCGGCATGGCCACTTGGTGGTTGTTGAACCACTCTTCCGGCCAGGGGTCTCCCGGATGCTTGTGGTAGGTCAGACAACCGATACGATGGTTGCGCCACATTTCAGCAAAAAACGATGGACTGTAGCCTTCCCGGTCAAAAACCAGAATAAATCGACATAACCATGGGTTTTCATCCAATTCCTGATCGCTTGGTTGACCGGGAACGTCATTGAGCAACCGGGGGACAATGTCTTTCCTTAACGTTTCCAGTAATCCCGGATCGATGGTTTTTTCGATCACAAAAAACGGACGGCCGATAGAATCATTGACCCAGTAATCGGTGATACCTCTCAAACAAAGGCGCTCACGGGAAACGTAACGACGAGGCAGTTGCGTCAAACCACCGTTGTAGACACGCACATGTCCGTCGATATAAAGAGTACCCACTGATTCAGGTTCCAATTCCATCCAGTATTTGCCCAAATGGGCGGCCCAGCGCTCTGCACCGTCATTGGCACTCAATTCACTCATTTTCTTGCGCAGACAACGGACTTCGGGAATTCGATCCAACCCCAGCAGTTTTCCAAATTCTCCAGGGGCATGTCCTCGAAGTTTTTCTGTTGTCTTAATTCTGCACAAAGCCATCAGCGCAAGGAGGAGCAGCACATGATAAATCGTATAGTAACCGCTAACCATACCTAGAAACTGCTCTGCCCCATGCAGCAAACCATTGGCCAGAAGTGCTGGAATCGCACACAGAACACCCCCTTTGGGGACATCCAGGCAGGATTCAAAATGAATCGTGGCTCCCATAGATTTCCCCAAGGATGCCAGAACTCGCTCCTCAACCCGGGTACAGGCAACTCCCATACCTTCAGAAGCCGCTCTATCTACAACGGTACGCGACGACTTACTGATGACGGTCTCCTGAGTCCCGGGTTCCGATAACCGACCTGCGCCTATCGCTTTGCGAATGGTGTCATACTTAACATTCAACTCCGAAGAAACATCAACCCTGCTGTAACCCTCATCAAGCAAGCCTTGCGCTTTTTCAATCACTTCCGGGGTCAATACATTACCACCCCGACGTCCAGGACGTTTCTTGAAAAAGGCTTCAATGCCACCTTTCCGAAGTTTATTGACCGATCGAATAACACTGTTCTTGCTTACGCCGAAGGTCTTTATTATCTGGATCTGACGACAAGCGCCTGCTTCAATCAGCTGACCAGTAATTATCTTGAAGAGTAGATGGTCTGTTTTCTCATGGCTAAAAATCGGATAAGTGCCAACAAAATATGTCCACCGATCTTCATCACGGTAGACACTTACCAACTGGTTGATTTCTGTTGCTCCTTTTGGGATTATGGGTAATATCAGCTGTGGCATGGGACCTTTCCTTTCTTTTTTTATCAGAAATATCATGCAAAAGGTGCCATGCCTACTTTCCGGTTGCAACTACTTTTTTGGATTCATCAAGAAGACGTCAACTATATGAAATTAAGAGGGGTTTTTGCACGCCTTCCTTGAAAAAACCTAAGCAGAGATCAAGAGTCCTGAAATTACTGAGAATGACTCATTTTCCAAATAATAGCCAATTTTGACGATATTATATCAATAAAATCATGAAAAATTTAGAAATAATTTCACATATATAAATCAATAATGCTCTTTCAATCTTTGGAAAAATAAAATGAGATGTTAATTTGAAGCAAATTGATACATTATCACATAAATTTGATGCAATATAGAAAATTTATGGCAATTCAAAACATCCCTTTTTTGGCGAAATTTAAAGGATGTTTTGAATATTATAAATCTTTATTGTTTAACAAAATGACCGCATAAGATTCAAAGCTATTTTTT
Organism: Desulfatiglandales bacterium; assembly: GCA_963663335.2. Taxonomy (GTDB): domain Bacteria; phylum Desulfobacterota; class DSM-4660; order Desulfatiglandales; family Desulfatiglandaceae; genus NaphS2. Next base: position 972,777 of record CAXXLN010000004.1, read on the forward strand.
ATATCTATAACAACTATTATCCATTTTATTTTCATTATTGACATCGACTTTTTTAATTATATAAGATTAATGTTAAGAAAATACAATTTATTTGTATTGGCCGTATAATTCAGCTGCCTCCAACATTGCCACTGCATTCACGAGGGGCGCGTTGGGTGGGAATTCACAACCCAAAGCCAGCATATAATTACCCCCTGCTGCCATCATATCAATGAATCTCTTGCATTCTTCTTTCATTTCTTCAGGCGTCCCTAGAAAGGCGAATTGCGCCGGTGACACTGCTCCAACTAAGACTGTCTTATCTCCCCATTTTTCTTTTGCTTCTGGCCAATTGCTACAATCGTCAGGAATTTCGGCAAGAGACATTGCCACTGGCTTCATGGTTTCAATTTGAACGTCCATGTAGGGTCCCGTTCCGCAGTTATGTATCATGACCATGGCTCCGGCCTCGCGTATGGCATCGGCCATCCGAGCTACACACGGCCCTTCCAATTCCATCCATGAATCACGGCTCATAATGCATTGCGAGGAATAAAGCGTGTCAAACATTATTCCGTGCACACCGGTTGCGCCAAGGGCCTTTATGTAATCCAACATGACGTCTGTAACGATTTCGAGACCGGCCTTAACCCAATACCCTTTAATGAATTCAATTCACTGCTGCAAAATGATTGGTATCTTCAGCTAATTGCCAAAATATAAAGATATTCTATAAAAAAGGACGAAAAACGGGGGAAATAAGAACAGACTTCTGATTTCGGTTCATAGACCCAAAATATGGCGCGGGACATTTTTTTCATGCTCAGATACCCTCTTGATGGGGTCATCCGATGACCATTTAATCCGACAATTGAGATGAGGGTAGAGCCATGATGAAAAGCGTCGTAGAAGCCTTTTCCAAAATTGGAAATGATTTTGTGTTTGCGCCTTTTGAGCCAATCATTCAGCCAATCATTGATGAGGTTCTCAAAGAATATCAAAAAGATAAATACAGGAAAGGTACGATTTTGACCCCGTGCATTTTGGTTTGGCTGTGTTTTGCGTTGGCTTTACGTCGGGATTCAAATTATAGCAAAACTCTGAACTGGTTGTTTTCTGGATTTCGTTGGAAGTCTTTGAACTTTAAAAAAAATTGTTAGTGATGGTGCGATCACTCATGCTCGATCAAAAATGGGGGTTGATGTTTTTCGTACAATTTTTCAAAGATTTTCTTCAATTTTCAAAGATGTCACTCCCGATTTCTACGGACTGATAACCGTCATGTTTGATGGCACATCTATGACGATGCCAGATACGGAAAGCAATCGGCAAAAATTTGGAAAACACAAATCGGGAAGAGGCTATGGCGCATTCCCTCAAATCAGAGCCGTTGCGCTAATGGCTCTATGTGCTCGTCGCATTATCGATATCGCATATGCGCCCTATAAAGGCAAAAAGACCGGCGAAAGAACACTAATGTTTGAAATCTTAAAAAGATGTTCGAAAAACAAATGTTTATTCCTTTTCGATGCAGGATTTTACTCATTTTATTTGGCCAACTATATGTACGAAAATGGGGCTCAATATATCTTGAAAGTTGCAACATCCGTCAAATTAAAAGCAATTTCCGGATCTCAAATGGCTGATGGCAGTTATCTGAGCGAAATTATAGGAAAAGTTGTTGTATCGGTCAATCCGTATAGCGGCCGCAAAAGTTGGAAAAAAGTAAAAATAATTGTTCGTGTAATTCATTTTCGAATCCCAGGCTTCCGACCTGTCCGTTTAATTACAACTCTGTTGGACCCGGCTATCACTGCACAAGAGATTATCGCCCATTACCACAAACGTTGGGATATAGAAATTGCCTTCGACGAAATAAAGACGCATCAATGCGCCACCCTTAAGGGACAGATGCCGACTATTTTTCGAAGTAAACGTAGTGATTTAGTAGAACAGGAGTTGTATTGCATCCTGACCGCATACAATCTGATTCGATCTTTGATAAAAGAATCAACAGATATGGAAGGCGGTGATCCGTTGTTGATCAGTTTCCTGGAAACTGTTGATATAATAATTGAATGCGCGGCGCTCATGAGTATATCAGCAGAGAAGAGAAAAAAAAGGGAGCGGCTCTTTTTACTTAAAATGATCGCAAATTCAAAAATTGATAGACCGCGGAGACCGAGACGTAATCCAAGAGCTGTAAAAGTAAAAATGTCAAATTTCAAACGAAAGCGAAGTACCGACAAATCAGAATGTACGAATTTCATGCAGGATATTGAAATCCTATATCAGGAAGCAGCATGAATGCGATTCATTCACGGGTATTGGGCCTTAACCTCTTCCTTATATTTGATGGTGTGGTACAACACCTTTTCAGCGCCAGCCATCATTCCGAGAATGGCCAGGGGACCATAGGCCAAGGTAAATACTGGCTGAGTGTCACCTCTCTCAGTCATCAATATGTCACAGTATTTGATGACTTCTTTCATTCGAGGAGCTACGGTGGGATCAATACGTTCAATTTTTGCATAATCGTCGGGCGATTTAATCAGGGGGTTCGAGTAATTAGGATGAGGTGTATCTTCCAACGGGAAAATGATCTCTTGTCCAAAACCACCTGCTTCTACCGACAGGTCCATGACGGCTGCCAAACCGTCATACCCTAGGAGATCCTGTGCCATTAGCTGGCTCTTGGCTGCAATTTCACCATCTTGTGCCCATTCTGCGTACGTGACTCCATAGACCCTTCTGCTAGCTCCTAACATAAAAGGCATGCATGGAACGCGATCTGGCAAACCTCCTTGAATAACCGTCCCTATTCTTTCTAATGAATTCACGATATAAAACTCCTTTCTTTAAACCTGATTTAAAAGTCAGTGTTCAAAAATAAGCTAAAATATTTTGGGTTTATAAAGCAAATTCAATCATATTACCTCCTTTCAATTCTATTCATATATTCGTCAATCAAACACTTATTTTAGAGAGGTATATAACTAACATATCAAAATTAGGTATAAAATTGAACTAAAACAAAAGGTGTTAATTATTTTCTATCTCAAGAACTGATTTATCGGTCATAATATGAGGTCTTCTTAAGTAATTCCACCTTACGTCAATATGCAGCCAGGGTTTATCCAAAAAGAGGGTTACGGTTCGCGCTCGTTGAAAAAATTTGAAAGTTTGAAAGGAAGAAACTCTGCTGAACCAATATTCAAAAAAGGATTAACTACATCCGTACATAAGGATTAACTACATCCATACATCCAGAATTCCTGTCTCGTTTAAACTGATTTTTCTAAAAATATACAAAATGTTTTCCGATAAAGTCTACTAAAAAAGTATGAAATACTTGATTGTCTTTGATAATGAACAAAAGCTTAGTCACGGATTAATTAATTTAACCATAAGATATAATTAGGATTATACAAATTAGTATAATCTTGAAATACTGTGGTTGGCCCTACATTTTTGGTGAGAATATTTGCTCGACTTCGAAAATTTACAGCCGCCCCCTGACCCATTCCTTCTGCCAAATATCGTAAAGCTCAAAATAGATTGTGGTATCATCAAACCGATGGGCTTGAGCGAGCGCTGAGATTAATTCGATCCCTCAGGGCCGGTCGTTCTCCATATATATTGAGAATAGTCCCAAAAAAATCGGCTTAAAAAAACGTCGAGATATGTCTTACAAACAACCTGTGACAATGACAAAACGCTCAGCTCAAAACCAATAAATAATCACGCCATCAAAACAAAAACACCTTTTAAACAACCCAAGGCATCATCACAAATTTCCCATTTCATGACAATAGAAAATCTTTAAACCCTCATTATTTTTTGCTTTCATCTGGAATCTGTTTGTACCGTTCAGCTTGTTGGTCTGCTATCTTTCCGATATCTTGCTTCATTTTTTTGTATTGTTTGATGTCCTGTTTTCCTGTGGCTTTGACGATGACTTTTTCACCGCTGTCGCATGAGCTGAAGATGATAACACTTCCGAGTAGGATGATTTTGATGAGACTGGTGAATTTGAGAAGATGCATTTTATTATCCTTTCGAATCCTTCTCATGCGTTAGGATTACTTTTAGCGGCGAAATTGCTTTGTTTTACGAATCGTATGGTATTAGCGTATTTCACACTGTTTTTTTCAATTCTTTCCCCGCACTCCAGCAATTACCCAAAGGCTGGCCCAGGCCATAATATTTGACGCTTGCCATATCAAATAGCAGGGGCTTCAGCTTTTGAATGTCAATTTTTTCGCCATTCATTACCCCTTCATCGGCGTATGTTTCAACCAGCTCTCCGATAAAGATATCGTGGGTCGGAAAATCAAGCATATCGTAGAGTCGGAGCTCCATGTTGACCGGGCATTCCCGGATCATGGGGGCGGTTTTGAGTTCTCCGTAAAAGACATCAAATAACGCGGCCTTGTCCGTCTTCTTGCCGGTTACGATACCGCAGAAATCTGTCTTTACCAGAAGGTCTTCAGAAGGCAGACAGATGCTGAACGCCTTGTTCTCCTTAATGCCATCGTTGGAATAGTGGATTTTTCCAAGTCCAATGGAAAGATACTGAGGGGTTCCATGGTTCAAAATGCCCACATGGGCAATGGTCAGGAAATTGGGTTTGCCGTTTACAGTAACACCGACAACTGGGAGGTGGAGTAGTCAATGCTGTATTTGGCGATCTTTGTTGACGCGGCCTGCCTGTACGTGACCGCACACAGACAGGTCGCTTTGGGCGGGGGCCGGGCTTTATAACCTCCCATAATCCCAGGTGCTTGAGGATCTTCTTGATGACGTCATCGTCCTTTATCACGCTGATAACTTTCATTTTTCCGGAACATTTCGGGCAAGTCAGCGGGTCCACATCGTAGATTTTCTGGATCAGCCTTGCCCAGTTTTTTGTGTCCTTTCGGCAAGCGTGCATGAACTGGGGCGACTGGTCGGATAAAATGAGCTATCCATCAAACGAGTTCAGGAGGATAGCAGATGAAAGAAGGCAGCAAGCCCCCCGCCCTGAGTCCCAACCTTGAAAAAATTCTTGATCGATTCGCAATCTGGCGCAGCAGGAAGAAGCCCGGGAGTCAAATTCCAAAAGCTTTGTGGCGAGCTGCGATTGAATCTTGCAAGAGCGATTCTGTTTTGCATGTTTCAAAGGCTCTGCGCCTCAACTACAATGAGCTGAAAGAGCGTGTGAGAGCGGCTGAAAAAATGGATGGCCCCATATCGGAGAACCACCCGGGTTCTGCTTTTGTCGAGGTCGGCTTTATGGCGTCATCACCAGGATTCACCCTGGAAGTCGAATCGCCAAACGGCGCGAAGATAAAGCTAAAATACGAGGGGGCGATTGATCCGCTCGCGCTTTGTGAAGCGTTCTGGAGGCGAGGATCATGATTCAAGTGACCCCTCATATGCGGATAATGCTGGCCACTGAGTCGGTGGATTTCAGAAAAGGGATCGATGGGTTGAGCAGGCTTTGCAAAGAGGTTTTGAACGCCGACCCTTTTTCCGGTTATGTGTTTGTATTTCGCAATAAGCGGGGAACCTCCATCAAAATTCCGGTCTATGATGGGCAAGGCTACTGGCTGTGTCAAAAACGGCTGTCCACAGGGAAATTTCGTTGGTGGCCAGAGGCCAAAAAAGAAAATGCCAGAATCCTGGCGGTCCATGAACTCCAGCTTTTGCTACTGATTTTTTACGGTTATTTTGCTTTGTGCCCCTTACGTTCCAAGCCATCAAGTATTATGATGTGGGCATGGATCTGGAAATCACATATCGAGGAAGAACCGCCACCACGGATGATGTGGTCTTTATTAACCGGTTAATCGCGGAGAACCCCGAAGACAGCCGCCGGGCACTGTCTCAAAAACTCTGCCGCGCCCGGAACTGGGTCCAGCCAAACGGCGCCCTTAAAGACATGGTCTGCCGTGGCTGCATGCTGGAACTCCACCGGGCCGGCTATATCAAACTGCCGGAGAAAAAGCGCACCCCCAACAATCCATTTGTAAAAAGGAAAAAACCGAACCGGATCACCGTTGATCAAACACCCTTAATAACAACCGTGTCCGGGATTCAGCCTTTAGAATTCCAACAGGTTCGGCGGGGTCCATCCGAGGCGTTGTTCAACAGCCTGATAGAGCAACATCACTACCTTGGCTACTGTCATCCCGTAGGCGAGCAGTTGAAGTATATGGTATTTTCCAATAACAGACCGCCGCGGCACATCGGTTGTCGGGACCGGTTTATCGGGTGGTCAAAAACGATCCGTGAAAAAAACCTCTCCTTCATGGCTTATAACAGCCGGTTTCTGGTGCTGCCCTGGGTGACGGTTCGGTATTTGGCCAGTCATCTGCTGAGTCGCATGGCCAAAATCCTGCCACTTGATTGGGAGAAAACCTATCAACACCCCCTGTATTTTCTTGAAACCTTTGTGGATACCGAACGCTTTCGAGGCATTTGCTATCAAGCCGCCAATTGGATCTACATGGGCAAAACCACCGGAAGGGGCAAGAACGATCAAACCGGCAAGCCCAACCGGTCCATCAAGGCCGTTTGGGGACTTCCCCTTTCAAAGGATTTTCGAGAACGGCTGTGTGATGGCCCATGAAACGATTGCCTTAACATCTGAGGATTTAATCTCCCTTCTTGAACGGGTGAAATCCCTCCTGCCGAAAGAAGATTATGAGGCCATTGAGGCCATGGCCAAAGCCATTTCGGCCTTGAGCCGGGTTGTTGATGAAAAGGCCACATCCGTTAAACGATTGCTCAAACAAATTTTTGGCTCGAAATCCGAAAAAAAGGTAAAGGTTTTCAACAGCCCTGAGCCTGAGAACAGGGCAAAACCGAAAAAGATCAAAGGGCATGGGCGTAACGGCGCATCTGCTTATACCGGTGCGGAAAAGGTCGAGGTGCCTCACGAAACCCTGAAACACGGAGACCCATGCCCCCTGTGTTCAGGGAAAGTCTATGGGAAAGCCCCTGAAACCGTGATCCGGATTGCGGGATCCCCCTGTTTAAAAGGATCCCTTTACGAGCTGGAGAAGCTTCGATGCAATTTGTGCGGAGAAACCTTTACGGCAAAACCACCGGAGAACATGGGAGACCAAAAGTATGACGAAACCGCCGTCGCCATGATACCCGTTTTAAAGTATGGCAATGGATTTCCATTTTACAGGCTGGCTCAGTTTCAGGCCAGTTTGGGAGTCCCGGTCCCGGCAGCCACTCAATGGGATCTGGTTAAACGTCTCACCCCATTTGCTACCCCTCCTTATATAGAAATGATCAGGCAAGCAGCCCAGGGCGAGTTGTTTCACAGCGATGATACCAACGGCAGAATCCTCAGCCTGATCAAAGAGGGTCCTGCTCAGGATGGCAGAAAAGGGGTATTTACAACCGGCATCCTTTCAAAAATGGCAGATCAAATGGCCGTCCTTTATTTTACCGGACATAACCATGCCGGTGAAAACATGAACGAAGTGCTTCAAAATCGAATACACGGTCTCAGCCCGCCAAAGCTCATGTGTGATGCGCTTTCCCGAAACATTCCAAAGGATTTTGAGATTATCCTTTTAAATTGTTTGACCCATGGGCGAAGGAACTTTGTGGATGTTATTGCCGCCTTTCCGGATGAATGCCGCCATGTCATTGAAACACTGGGTGAGGTTTATCAAAACGACGCCATCTCCAGGCAGAAAAACATGTCTCCAACAGAACGGCTGGTATTCCACCAGACTGAAAGCAAACCGCTGTTGGATGGCTTATACGACTGGTTCAATAAGCAAGTTGATGAAAAACGCGTGGAACCGAACTCAGGCCTGGGAAAAGCCATCAATTACATGCTTAACCACTGGACGTCCTTGACCCGCTTTCTGGAAGTAGCAGGGGCGCCTCTCGACAACAATATCTGTGAGCGGGCTTTGAAAAAGGTCATCATCCACAGGAAAAACTCGCTGTTCTATAAAACCCAAAACGGCGCTGAAACGGGAGACATGTTCATGAGTCTTATTCAAACCTGCAACATAACCAACGAAAATCCTTTCGAGTATCTGGTCGCACTTCAGAAAAACGCATCCGCTGTATTACAAAGTCCTGAAAAATGGCTGCCCTGGAATTTCCGGGACGTCATGCTCGCACCCAGTACTGTTTGAAACACAGACACCTCAGGCGTATACGTCACCCACTTTCACGCACCGCCGCCAAGAATAATTTTGGCCTGCGCACGCTTGCCGAAAGGACACCGTAGATTTTCTGGATCAGCCTTGCCCAGTTTTTTGCGTTCTTTGGATGAATCCGGTTCCAAAATTGAGGGTATCCATTCATCGCTGTCCCCTTTTTGGGCTTTTGTGCTTTTTTGGAAAAAAAGAGACTCGGCGTAACAATATTTGGAGAAGAGATGATGTTAACGCACAAGGTAGGGCTTCAAGAATATGGACAGGGGGTGAAGGCCGATTTTGTTCATAGCGAGAACATAACGGTAGCCTTCTGGTCGATTCCCGCAGGCACAAACCTTCCTGCACATGACCAGATACACGAACAGATCGTCAATCTCTTGGAGGGAGAATTCGAACTCACGGCAGGCGATGAAACCGAAAGGCTTACGGCCGGTTCGATTGTAATTATTCCTTCCGGCAATATGCATTCAGGCAAAGCTTTGAGCCCATGCCGAGATATCGAAACCTTTGGTCCTGTCCGTGAGGACTTCGCCCTTCCTGCGGATTAATTGTTGACCCTGGCGGCGTAGAGGCCGTCTGCGAAATTCGCGTCATCTATCGTTCTTTCCCTTGATCAGCTGATTCCTGAAAATGATGGCCACCGTTTCAGGGCTGCGTAATCTGGACCGTAGAACCGTTTCGAAAAACGGCCCCGCTTTCAATATAAACTTGGGGGGCCTTGAAGATGACTGTGGCACCGCTTTCAACAATGACGCCGGAGCCTATTGTGATGGATGTGGCGGCAGAACACTCGCAATTCGTCCCATCAGGATAGGTTATGTTTGTAAGTGTCGTTGCTGGTTCACCGGAGCACCCCTCACATTCAATTGCAGGTACATTCTGCAATGCCGCCAAAGCATTAATCCGACCATGTCCGTAATAGGCATCCCAGCCGGCGCTACCCAGATCAACAGCCGTGTCCTGAATAATCCCTTGTACCTGATCCGGGGTAAGCTCCATATTCATTGACCAGATTAGGGCGGCTAAACCTGCTACGTGCGGTGCCGCTTGAGATGTACCTTGGAGATAATCATAATTTTTGTAGTACGAGTAATCTGTCGTTAAATAGACGGAATAAGTCGGCATGGTACTGCGGATACCGTTAGGATCATAATAATAAGACATAGCTCCTCCCGGCGCTGCGATGTCACAGTGGGAGCCGAAGTTCGAGTAATATGCTCTTGCATCCGTTGGTCCTGTGGCGGAAACGGCGAAAACATTCGCGTCAGCCGCCGGATAAGCCGGGGTGTCGGTATTGTCGTTTCCCATTGCGGCGACAATCAATTTGCCGCCGGCGTGGCATGAGTTAATGGCATCCTGTTGTGTTTGACTAAAGTTAGATCCCCCGAGGCTGAGGTTGAGGATGTGAGCCCCATGTTGGCAGGCCCAATTAATGCCGTTTACAATGGCTGCCGCAGTACCATGGCCGTCTTCCCCCAATACCCGTATCGGCATTATCTTTGCTTCCCATGATACGCCCGCAATGCCGACGCTGTTGTTCGTGACAGCTGCGGCAATGCCCGCCACATGTGTTCCGTGACCATTTAAATCATGGGGATCACTATCGCCATCAACGAAATCATATCCGGCAATGATATGATTCAAGAGGTCGGGGTGGGCTTCATCTATGCCCGTATCAATAACAGCGATAACGACGGCATTGCTTCCGGTACTGATATCCCAGGCTGAGGCGGATTGGATTTTGGTATGTGCCCATTGTGAAAAGTAGTATGGATCATTAGGTGTAACAAAGGCTCGATAAAAAAAGTTGGGTTCAGCATAGAGGAAAGCCGGGTCCGAACTCAATTTCGATGCCATAGCCAATTCCGAACCTTCCGGGACTTTAACCAGCATAACATCGCTTGCATATAATTGTTTTTCAAAAGTGGCCCCGTATCGACCTAGAGCGGATGTCGCGGATTGAGTTGAAACCCCTGTCTTGAAGCGTACCAACAGTTCACCCTTTTGAAATGCTTCTGTTTTCTGTTGAAGCGGTGGGAAAGTGCCTTGTGCTCCCGATACTCTGATGGGGAAAAATAGGAATGCTACAAGGACGGAGACTAAAAGAGTGGCTGAAAATCGTTTCCAATACGGTATGGCCATTTCAAGGACCCCCTTACTCAAAAATGATAAGAACCCGCTCTTTTTGGGAAGTATGGGACAAAACGATTTTGGGTGTCAAGAAAAATCCGTCCCTCCCGCCTTGCGGGACTGTGGGTGGGTTTCGCAATGTGAAGTCACTACCGTCCAAAAGCGATCGATTCAGGAACTGTGCTTTGGGGAGGGTAAACAGCCTGTTCTAAATACAAAATAAGGGGCTTTTGGGACTCACACCAGTTTCCAGTTAGCCGTTCCGAAGTCCCAACCCCCGATTTGCGGACCGAGAACCGATTATGGACAAGACTAACGTTAAGTGGGAATCCGAAACACCATGAAAACCACATCAATACATCACAAGAGCCGGGTTCAATGTTACTTGCGAAGTGTTGTAAAATCAGATAGCCTTGGAACAGAACTTTAAGTGCATCCCCACATAGCCTTCGAGCCAATTTACACTGATTTTCAGGCGGATGCCAATCTACAATTTGAGGAGTGTTCAACACAAAGATACGTAATCTGGTCTTGAAGCCATGCTTCCGTCCTCACGCCCTGATTTCCCAAAAGTCAAAAACCTGCGATATCCACGATCCCGGTGGCTTGAACGAACATTGAGATAATTCCGATCAGCAAGTACCTGAGATACTGATAGATCTTTTGGTAATCTCAAAGATTTCGGGCAACCAAAAACCTGACATATGCCTCACTTCTTTGATGAGAATATTGCCTCGAATTTGAAAAAATTTCAGCCTTACCTCAATTCATTTTGTATACTGAAACCCAAATATCGTAAAGCTCAAAAAAGTTGCGATATCCTCAAATCTGAAGGTTTGAACGAACGTTGACATTGATTCCATCTGTCAGGTTTGCCCGCACTACAGGTACATTGAGATAATCTGGTGGGGAGGTGGTGACCCCGTGCCGGAAGCCACCTGACGATTTTACTTAATTGGCGACAGGCCAATCCTGCCGTCAAAAGGACCGTGTAATCCGTAATCGTCCCTCCCCATAATTTTTTCTATTTTATGAATTTTCGACTACTATTTCTCCAATGCCTCGATGCGACTCACAACCTCTGCTAACTTCGTATTCAAAACCGCATTTTCAATTTGTTGTTTTCAATGTTTTCCTGCTGTTGCTGAACCACTTTCGTTAGTACCGCAACAATATCCATCGGGCTAAGACCCTTCCTATCCTTGGTAGCCACCAGGTCCGGCACGTCTTCGGCAATGAACCCGAGATAATCGTCATCTTTATCAGCTTTATAGTTGAATTTAGATGGTTTCAATGACGACAGGGCTGATGTGGCTTCCTCGTAGGAGAGATCACGAATATTTTCCTTGTACTCCCTGGATGATGTGTCTGTCCAAACCCCGCCAACAGTGACATGAGCGCCGCTCGCCATTTCCAGTGGATAATTTGGGCTCGTTGTTCCGATACCAGGTCGATTGGGACATAGAATCCTTGATTATTGCAAGCCGGAATTCGTGGTAATAGACAAAACTGAAGGGGAGGTGGTGACCTCAGCATAAGGGCCGCCGTGAAGCTTTATTTTCCCGATCGAAGGCCGATCCTGCAGCAGGCTTACGTTAAGCCCTCCCTTTGAATATCCTACTCCTGCTTTATATGAACGGTAGACCCTTCTTCTGCCTGAAACCCGTTCCCTATTGTAACTTTTGGGGCTTTGAACGTGACGGTGGCGCCGCTTGGAATCGTCACCCCTGTGCCCACACTAATGGAGATGTTCGCAGTGCATTGACAGACAGTGTCTACAGGAAATGTGACATCGTGAAGCGTCACCTCAGTGCCGGAGCAATCCGGACACGAGGGAGAGGAAGAAACCACGGCCCTTATCATATGGTTGCCATACCCTGTGAAGCTGCTCTCCTGAAGATACCAGTCTCCGGAGGCTCCCCATTTCCAGCAGGTTCCAGCATGGATGGGCGAGGACTTGTCATTTCCAAGGACCTGGGCAAAGCAGCCTGTGCTGCCAGGGGCCTTTTTCCAGTACATGCTCACGAAAAAATCGCCCTGGTTGACCACAATATTCTCAGAGGATACATCCACTTCTACCCAGGTATTTCCCCGAATGGCCGCACCCGAAAGCGTTCCTCCATCGAGCCGGCTTCCCGGATAGTCGCCATCGTCATCATCATATATCCTCACTCCGAACTCCGTGGTGGGTTCGTTATAGGCCCCCACAAAAAATTTGAGCTTTCTTAAATAAGCTGGATACGAAGTCGGCTTAAATCTAACCGCAATTTCACTGCCGGTTTCGTCCGACCAGGGCTGGTTGCCAGCGGTTAATGTGCCATCATCATAACAAAGCCCTTCACAGGGGTATGTCGTCGAAGCACCGGTCTGAAAGGCCGTACCTTTGGTTCTATCAATATAAGACCAGGATGTGTTTTGAATATTATCGGAACATTTCTCTTCCCGGGCCGCATGAATTCGGCACCGGTACTGGCTATAGGGTTGCAGACCGCCCGGTCTGATCTTAATTGAAGCCGCTTTTGTCCAATACGTAAAATAATAGAGATCGCCTGTGCTGTCATAGATATTCACTCGGTACCCGGCTGCGCTTGGCACCGGATTCCATGATATCACCGGCGCCGTCCCATCCTCCACCACCTTTATCGACTGATAATTTACTGCCGAAAGGGGATTCGATACGAAATTATCTGTAACACTTGCGGTCCTCGCGTCAGAGGACGTTACGGTAAACACATACCCTCCGTTCGAAGGGGAGGTACCCGATTTAAAGAGATGATAGTAAGCGGATGTGCTGTTGATCTTCCGATCGAAGCTCAGCGTAAGAGGATTTCCTGAAGGAGGCTGCACCTTGACCGTGTGGTCCGAACCGTCGTCGCTGATCCCATTTGAATCGGTCACCATCACAAAATACTCGGTATTGTTGCTCACGGGGTCATCGGCACGAAAAACACCCCATGAAGCAAGACTGATTTCCAGAAGAGTATATTCCACTTTCAGCTTCGGCTGATAGTTGCTATCGTTCGAGTATGCCTGAACATAACCATTTCCTGATGATGTTGAAACACCAATCATGACACCATATCTGTTGAAAGTTCCATCGTACCAGCCCTTTACCAAAGTCGTTAGGTCAATTTCAACCCATCCCGTACTCGAAACAGGAATTTCGCCTTGCCTCGCCATCCACCCTGGCCGAGAATTGTATGTGATTTTTGATTCCGACCAAGGCTCGCCATTTGGGTATACCTGCAACTTGAGGTCAAGACCGCTTTTGCTATAAAGTTTTATTTGGAGCGTTGCCGAATTGATTGTTGGATTTCCAGAAATATTGTTGAGTGGAAAGTCCAAGTACATGTATTTGAGCTTGCCTGTCTCCTTTTGTGCATCTATATTATTAGCTGACCCAAAATTTGAAGTAGGAGCTTCCTGTTTCACATAAGAGGCTTTATTTGAGATTAAATAAGTGGTTCTCGCCCGCGCTTGATCTACATGCAAAAACCAATGAAAAAATATTCCGTATGCTAGGGAGAAGCAAATGAGTTTGTACGAGATTTTCATGCGGCTAAAACCCCACTATTTTGAGGATCTTTATTTTTCAGGGTTACTGGCATAAATTGCTTATTTTGTCAAGAAATATTTCCTAACTTGACTTCGTAAAGATAATGCTTGCCTTTTCGCTTGAAAAATTGTAGGAATGCGTCATCATGCTAACGCCAACGGAAACATTTTACTGAGCAAAGGAGCGAATCTTATGCAACCCCCCACCCGCCGGTTATTGCCGGCGTTGGGGGTCGCTTTTTTTCTTTTGTGGACAACTACGCAGAACATTTCCAATCCTACCGTCATGATGTTTCGGATAAGGCCCGTCAGTACGCTTGTGGTCTGATGCAAGGCGGTCCAAGTAAGAATATGGACCGGATGGCCGAAGTGGTGCCGGAATCCAAGTCGCGCAACCTTCAACAATTTCTGACCCATTCCAAATGGAATCATAGAGATGTTATCGATCATGTAGCCCAGGATACGGACGGATTTCTGGGTGGCCCCAGTGCTTGCCTGCTGATAGATGAAAGCGGATTTGCAAAGCAGGGAAAAGAATCGGTTGGAGTTTCTCGTCAGTGGTTGGGTCGTTTCGGCAAGGTCGACAACGGCCAAGTAGCGGTTTTTGGGGCGCTGTCGGATGGATCTTACGTCGCCCCTGTTGATGTCCGTTTGTATTTGCCCCGGGAATGGACGGATGATCCAGAACGGTGTGAGCGTTCGAGCATACCCGATGAAGAACAAATTTTTCGAACGAAGATTGACCTTGCCGAGGAAATTGTTCAGCATGCACGGGATAACGGTCTTCATTATGGCTGGGTAGGGGCCGACGCAGGATATGGCAAGGGGCCCGGATTTTGTCTGACACTTGATGCGATGGGTGAGACGTTTTGTGTGGATGTTCATTCGGATTTTAGGGTGTATCAAAAAAACCCCGAGCCCTACTTGCCAAATAATCCATCTGGCCGCCCAGCTAAGAAATACCAGAGCGACCAAGAGGGCATTGAAGTTCGGGACCTTGTGAAGACTCTCCCTCGCCAGCGCTGGAAAAAGGTGACGCTTCGAAAAACAACACGCGGGGTACTCAGGGTTCGGGCTTGTCGTGTGAAGGTTTATGTATGGGATGGCGAATCCGATAATGTTGCATTTTGGACTTTGATTGTAACCAAGTCCTTGGATGATAATTCGGACATAAAGATTTCCCTGAGCAATGCGCCCCAAGGCACCACGCTTAAACGATTGGGATGGATGCAACGTCAAAGGTTTTGGATTGAGCGTACTTTTGAGGATGCCAAAAGCGAGTGTGGGATGGCTGATTACCAAGTCAGAAAGTGGCGAGCTTGGCACCATCACATGGCTCTTGTGATGATGGCCATGCTGTTTATGCTTTCTGAAAGAATTTCTCATGAGGAAACTTATCCGCTTCTATCCTGCGCAGACATTGAAAATTTGCTTGCTCATTTTCTCCCTCGCCGTGATGTGACTGAAGAGGAAGTCATATTTCAATTGGAGGAGCGTCACCGTCAGCGCCTTAAGGCAATTGAGTCTCATGCGCGCTGTCAGGCGAAGAGGGCGCAAGAGGGCTGAAGGCGACAACTATCTTTACGAAGTCAAACTAAATGTCCCCTTTGTTTGGGGAACGGGAGAAAATCCCTCGCCTTCAGCGACAACGGGTGTAAATCACGACCGTTGGAGTGTATCCTCGTTCTCACACACTACACTCCCTCGTTGCGTGGGGACGATACGAGGAGCAGAATGTCTCGTACCTTCTCTAACTTTGTCATTCTCTCCAACAGCCTTGATTTACACCCCATTGTTGCTCTTGCAGCCAATCCCTTTTCTTCAGAGCAAACTTTCTCTGCAAATTTTTTACTCACCTCTTCGATGATTTCCTTATTGCAGTCTTTTTCCATCGCAATCTCCTTTAATTAGATTTGCATATTTTGCTCTAACATAAAGAGAAGAAATTGTTCCGTACTTTCTCCAATTATCTTATTCTCTCCAACAGTCGTGATTTACACCCATTATCTCCTCATACTCTTGGGGGATGTCGATCTCTGAAGGCTCTCCTACTACATCCATACGCTCCTGCGTCTCCTCCATGGCAAACAAATTTCCCGAAAATCCGAACAGTGCCACCAGTAAAAGGTAAGACATGATTCTCGTTTTCATCTTTGCTCCCCTTTCCATTTTTGGCGATAAAATATTGATTTTTTCAGTGATGAACATAGAGAAAAACAGCTTACGGGTCAAGATAAAACAAACCAACAAATGTTTGCGTATTGGCTCCGGGTGAAGCAAGCGAAAGTTTGAGGTGATTGCGCAGGTCTTGAGGTGAGAATTCAGGTCTTACAAAACGTTTTTTTATACCAAAACCGGTACCTTTCCGAGTTATGGAATTGGGAAGGAGAGGGAGCCTTTCAGTAGAGCTCTTATCTCCTTCCCAATTCCATAACTCGGGACATCATTGAACATTTTCCCAAGTACCAAAAAAAAGCGTTTATCACCGATTTTCGCGTGGCGTTTAACCGTCACGGCGATATAAGAATTGGCGGCGAATTCAAGAAAAAACCAATTCGAGTTTTGCATCATCTAACCAACTGAGAACAGATGGCATTCTATGCCAAGGAACTGCTCTCAGAATTGGGTTATGGGCTCTTTTGGGAAATATGACGCTTAGATTTCCATTTTTTGAGATTATTTTACCTTTGCCTTTAACAAAGTCTCGATATATTTTCGGAGCATCACAATCTTCGAAACCCCGGAGTTTTTTCGCGAGCATGCTGTAGAGCGTGTCGGCGATCATCGTCATAATAACATCAAAGTGGACCTTGACGAGGATCGGAGATGACAGGGCATTCAGATTGAAAAATTTGACTGCTTCCGAGATGGCATTTTCAACTCGCCATCTTCTTGAATAATTGCCGGCGATCAGTTCCACTGGAGAATCAAAATCATTGGAGATAAGGAATACGGGCTTCTCATGGCCGTTGCCGCGCATGATCACCTGGCGCAAAGAGCCTTCATAATCTTTGATCTCGATGATTGATTCATGAACAAGCGGATTCGGGAATTTTCTTTTTGCATGAGGAATATTGATTCGTTTCCAGGGTTTGAGCTTGTTGACATCCTGGATCAGCTTCTTCCCCCTGCGACGAAGCGTAATGAACTTGATTCCCCTTTGGTTCAGGGCCGAAAGGTTTGCGTATGTGGTAAACCGGGAATCGAAAACAAACGTAGGTTTGATACGACTCTGAATACCCTGCCAATATTTCAGAAAGCTCAGCACCTGATCATCCGCTTCATTTCTGTGAATATCGGCAGCTGTGTAGAGAATTAACTTTGAAGATGCATCCTGTGCAAAAAGCGTGAGGGCGCCCTTCATTCGTTTATTTCGAGCACCAGCCCAGTGCTCCTGTAAGACAGACTCTTCACCAAAATGCGGTATGGTGTGAAAGTCCAGGTTGATGACCTTTTTATCAATAAGGCCGAGTTTGTTGACTTGTTTTACAAAAGTACTCTGTAAACGCAGAAGTTCAGGGGGATCCAGTCCATAGGAGTAGGTCGACATGGCCGTGCACTTAGGGAGCACGTTGAGCCCGGCAAAAAGCCCGATTCCAGAGTCAAAAGCATGTTCGCCCATGTGGGCGTAGCGTTCGGTTCCAACAATTTTGACTGCAAGAAAAGAAAGGAAGTAGCTGAGGGCAGGAATCATTTTGCTTCCTGGCAATCCTGCCTTTTGAACAATCTGAGGAATATCCAATTGCTGAATGAATGGCGCGAAAATGAACATGCCGGCATCCTGGCAGTCATGTTTTCTGTTGTCCCACTCGCTCATGCTGATGTTCTGAGACGTTTCAGGCACTTTGGCGCCTTGTACGGTGAGTCCGATTTTCAGACGGGTCCGGCGAGGAAGTTTCTGATAACCCTCTTCTGCCAGGATACGTTCGACGGTTCTTACGGAAATCTCGATTCCATCTTCGGATAACAGTTGGACAATTTCACCGGCTGAAAGCTGATGTTCACGCCATGTGCATATTTTATTTCGGGTAACGGCGTCAATTTTGCGTCTTCTGATCTTTCCTTCCGGAACCGGCTCAGAGAAGTCGAACTTCTCATGAGCAAACTGATGGCGAAGAAGATTGACATAACTTGGGGCGTAGCCAAATTTATCGCCCACAGCCTTGGCTGGCAGTCTATCCACGAAAGACGCTCTCAAGGCTTCGTAACGCCTTTGCCATTCATGGGTTGGATGTAGGAAAAAGTTTTCATCGCGCATGCCTCTTATATGTATTATGACGTGTAAAATGTCAAGAACTAAATGTTAAAATAAGATAAAAAGAATTTATGGTATTTTGTCTTTCACTCTATAATGGATAAAAAATGAGTTGTTATAGGTATATACGTCCGGTCATTAGAATTCTCTACATCCGTCAGGTGCCTATGGTTATCATTTTAAACTTGATGGATTCTATTTTAAAGCGTCATTATATATAATAGAATTGCGGGAAATAACTCGATGGCAGCTGAGTATCTATCTGAAAGTATTGAATTTTTCTGAGCGGCATCCGAGGTCTATATGCATTTTTTATTAGCCGCATCGCAACGCGAAAATCGGTGTTTATGCAATTTTGACAAATTTTAGGTGAAGCTCCAATTTCATATTTAGCCATCCTGAATATACAGGTGGCACATTAAGAGCAGTCTAGTTTAGCTGCGAATGAAAGGAGGAGCCTCACCATGAAAAATAGGAACATTTATCTAAACCAAAGTCAAGAATTGCTCAATCTTTTGAAGACGCTGGAAACAATTTGTCATCACCGATTTAATTCCAATACCCGTGAATGAATCGCATTCATGCTGCTTCCTGATATAGGATTTCAATATCCTGCATGAAATTCGTACATTCTGATTTGTCGGTACTTCGCTTTCGTTTGAAATTTGACATTTTTACTTTTACAGCTCTTGGATTACGTCTCGGTCTCCGCGGTCTATCAATTTTTGAATTTGCGATCATTTTAAGTAAAAAGAGCCGCTCCCTTTTTTTTCTCTTCTCTGCTGATATACTCATGAGCGCCGCGCATTCAATTATTATATCAACAGTTTCCAGGAAACTGATCAACAACGGATCACCGCCTTCCATATCTGTTGATTCTTTTATCAAAGATCGAATCAGATTGTATGCGGTCAGGATGCAATACAACTCCTGTTCTACTAAATCACTACGTTTACTTCGAAAAATAGTCGGCATCTGTCCCTTAAGGGTGGCGCATTGATGCGTCTTTATTTCGTCGAAGGCAATTTCTATATCCCAACGTTTGTGGTAATGGGCGATAATCTCTTGTGCAGTGATAGCCGGGTCCAACAGAGTTGTAATTAAACGGACAGGTCGGAAGCCTGGGATTCGAAAATGAATTACACGAACAATTATTTTTACTTTTTTCCAACTTTTGCGGCCGCTATACGGATTGACCGATACAACAACTTTTCCTATAATTTCGCTCAGATAACTGCCATCAGCCATTTGAGATCCGGAAATTGCTTTTAATTTGACGGATGTTGCAACTTTCAAGATATATTGAGCCCCATTTTCGTACATATAGTTGGCCAAATAAAATGAGTAAAATCCTGCATCGAAAAGGAATAAACATTTGTTTTTCGAACATCTTTTTAAGATTTCAAACATTAGTGTTCTTTCGCCGGTCTTTTTGCCTTTATAGGGCGCATATGCGATATCGATAATGCGACGAGCACATAGAGCCATTAGCGCAACGGCTCTGATTTGAGGGAATGCGCCATAGCCTCTTCCCGATTTGTGTTTTCCAAATTTTTGCCGATTGCTTTCCGTATCTGGCATCGTCATAGATGTGCCATCAAACATGACGGTTATCAGTCCGTAGAAATCGGGAGTGACATCTTTGAAAATTGAAGAAAATCTTTGAAAAATTGTACGAAAAACATCAACCCCCATTTTTGATCGAGCATGAGTGATCGCACCATCACTAACAATTTTTTTTAAAGTTCAAAGACTTCCAACGAAATCCAGAAAACAACCAGTTCAGAGTTTTGCTATAATTTGAATCCCGACGTAAAGCCAACGCAAAACACAGCCAAACCAAAATGCACGGGGTCAAAATCGTACCTTTCCTGTATTTATCTTTTTGATATTCTTTGAGAACCTCATCAATGATTGGCTGAATGATTGGCTCAAAAGGCGCAAACACAAAATCATTTCCAATTTTGGAAAAGGCTTCTACGACGCTTTTCATCATGGCTCTACCCTCATCTCAATTGTCGGATTAAATGGTCATCGGATGACCCCATCAAGAGGGTATCTGAGCATGAAAAAAATGTCCCGCGCCATATTTTGGGTCTATGAACCGAAATCAGAAGTCTGTTCTTATTTCCCCCGTTTTTCGTCCTTTTTTATAGAATATCTTTATATTTTGGCAATTAGCTGAAGATACCAATCATTTTGCAGCAGTGAATTGAATTCATTAAAGGGTATTGGATTTAATTCGTTGCCGATTTCATCGGCTTAATTCGATACCTCTCGCAACGGTAAGAAGTGTGTCATTTTATTCCAAAGGGAAATTTTAAATCCTTTTTATTCCTTATAATTCGCTTCTTATTGCCTTTGATTCAAATCTAGCTTCCATGTTATGGAGAGAATGTTTCTTTGGTAATGGTGCTCTTGTTCGGCATTAGTCGTATCGGCAGAGGGTTTCCTGGTCTCCAGGTGTAAAAGACATTTTCCGATCTAATTGAACTTCACAGTCAGCAGAGCACCATTTAACCTGTAACTTGGAGTATTATTGCGTAGCGTTATCCCGACCACTCAGTATTTTGCCATTTTTAACAGGGAATTCTCAAAAATCGCTGAAAAGCGGGAATGCACCGTTGTGCCTCTTGATAGGACTGGCTCCAATTCAAACCGTTGGTTTTGATAACAATCTAGACCGTTGGCAATAACAATTCAAAAGTCATGTGTGTTCCAATGGATTACGCCAAGAAAGACCATATTGTTATGTTTTGTGACGGCAATGGCCATATCCTTAAAAAACCCTTTTCCGTCATGAACAACCCTGAGGGGATTGAATACCTTACCGACCAGGTAACCCGATCTTGTCGACGTCGCCAAATAGACCATAAACATGTTTTCTTTGGCGGTGAAGATGCTGGACCATATGCCGAAAATTTTGTCGATACTTTACGATCCGGCGGATGGATTGTTGCAAGTGTAAATGCCTACGATGCAAAAAAGCAACGAGCAAACCTGCAAGCCAGCACAGACCGCGTGGACTTAATGGGTATCGCGTCAATGCTGCTTAACCGCCGAGCAAACTGTTCTCCTGCACAATCGGGTATCTATCGTAATCTCCGCACATTAGTCCGCCACAGAAGAAAGCTTGTTGTCATTTCAACGGAAGAAAAAAACCGCATGCATGCCGTTGTTGACCGGCTCTTTCCCGGATTCTTGGATGAGAAAAAGAGTGGCATTTGTCCATTTTCAGAGGCCTCTTTATACCTCATGGAAGACCGGTTCAGTCCGCACCAGATCCGCCGCCGAAAGCAGCCTAAACTGATTGAAATTCTTCATCGTCATGGCACAAAAAAACCGGAAGATACCGCAAAAAAGCTTCAAAGCCATGCCCGCTGTGTCCTCAGTACGCCAAGCGAATATATCAGCACTTTTCAACTTTCACTGACTCAGCATGTCAAGCATTTCCGGTGCCTGAGAGAAAGCATTAAACAGTTGGAACATGAAATTGCTGTCTGGCTCGCCCAAACAGAAGGCGCGTTTCTCACAAGCATACGCGGGATTGGCATTGTGCTGGCTGCAGGCATAACCGGCGAAATTGGGAATCCGCACGACCAGAAACCCGTCAAAAATCTGGTTTCATATTCGGGAATTATTCCCAGGGTCAAACAGACCGGCGGAACCCAGGGCAAGACCCACACGGGTAAAGTCGCAAAACGCTGTAACCGCATTCTTAAGGACTATGTTGTGCAATCTGCCAATCAAATGGGATTACGTGGTCCACAAGACTTGATGACCGATTACAAGCGGCGGGAGGCGGCCGGGCAACATGCCGATTTCGGCATTGCCCGCAGATATCTCCGAACAGCCATGTGTCTCATGCGAAAACCCCAAATATATTTACCTCCGGAATTTCGTAATGCAGAAGCAAAACCTGAAGAGCGAGCCGGTTATTATCTGATGGCCTGGCCCGCCCTTCGGGATAAATGGAAAAAAGCAGGGACTATTGAAACTGCTTTTGACGATAAAAATTTTTTAGGCCGTTGGCGAAACATGGTACAGGAGCTATATGAAATAAAGCTTAAACTGTAAGCATAATCCATCTGAACATAACGATTCTGCTTGCGGTTTTCGCGGTTTCGGCGGACAGGATGGCTAACCAAAACCGCCGCAATAATCCTGTTTTATTAGGATACCATTGACGGCTCATTTGAGAATGTCAACCCTGTCCGTCCGAACCCTTAATTATGGCTCCAAGGTGCTCTGATCCTTCAACAAGGAAGAGATCTAGTCATACCAGTTTGCCAAAATCGGACAACGTGGACGGGGTTTGTTCACCTGTAATGCCGAAATGCGAAAGACCAAAAATGCCATTCTTATGTTCAGCAATATCATTTCAAAAAACGGCACTGAGCCGAATGGGGGAGTTTTGCCTAAAAAATGTCAACTTTTTAACTTGATTTTTTCCTGGTGCTCTCAAATATAGTAAAAATCGAAAAAGTTGTGATAGCATCAAACCAGGAGGATTGGCCGAACGCTGAGATTGATTCCATCAGACAGGTTTGACCGCATTACAGATACATTGAGAGTATTGCCGTGGATTCTATCCTCCAAATAAGTTGGATATACCCGGTCTTATGTCCCCCAAAAAACTCTCAGTTCCAATGATTCTCCCAACCGTTAGCTCGCCCCTCTCAATGACGATATTACAACTATTCGGCTACGAGGAATCGGTTGTGATATCATTCCAACGAAATAGTGGAGTTGACCTCCTGAGACGCATAAAGCCTTTTGAGCCATGATTTGGAGATGTGGATCGCATATAAAATTATCATCCGTTTCATATACTTGGGCGATATTTCCATGTTGAGAAAGGCACAGCGTTTTCGATTATTTCTGGATGGATTTCGGCGGTAACCAAAAAACTGATGGGGAGGTGGTGACCCAGTGCCAGGGGCATCCTGACGATTTGATTTCATGGTAGACCAATCCTGACGACAAAATTCCCTTAACGCCCCTTCGGCCCTCCACATAACCATCCTACTGCTGTTTTATGTTAACCACAGCGCCTACTTCTGCATGAAAGCCGCTTTTGATTTCCACTTTTGGTGCCCTAAATGTGACCTTCGCCCCGTTCTTGACTGTTACGTTCGGGCCAACAGTGATGGTTTCGGTGGCGATGTATTCTAAATCAGTACCCGATGAGAAAATTATATCCTCTATGATTAGGTTTTTTGTATTAGAAGCAATAAAACTCAATCCGTATACATTACCTTGGTTGTCTACCAACTCAAGAACATACAAACTGCCCTCAATGGACTCGTTCGTTCCTGATCTTTCAAGTGTGGAGTTAATTGTTATAGTTTTATTTTCACGAATAGTTACCTCTTGAAGTGATTCTACAAAACTCGCCGCTGCAACAGGACATTCAACGAGCGCGCCAGGGTTCGCTTTGGATATTCCCCAACAATTAACAATAACATTCCCCGTATGTATCCCAGTTTTAATCGGTCCTGGTAGATTATCGTCTATTAGCTCATGCTGTTCCAACGTATCAAAAAACCCTGTAACTTCTGCTACGACGATAGATCCTTTAATTAGAAGCAGACCTACGGCACATGGCACCCCTCCAGTAATAAAGCAAGCAGCACCGACTACTACACTTGAAATTATGGTAACGGGTGTTAGCCAATTATTGAACGCATTTATTTGCGTATCAATTGCTGTATCAATGCCCTCTCTCATTGCAATTTTAAGATCAGGCAAGGAAGGTGAAGGGATTTTGCTGGACGAAACCTGTTTTAACCAGGCACTTTCAGCGGATGACATATTCCTATTGAAAACGCCAGATAAATGTTCATCTACGAAAAAAGAAAAATCATTTTCAACCACATTTGGCTTTGAGTTAACAGGGACGTTTATGGCCCCTATTGCCTTGCCTTCTTGATAAACAACAAAAGCATACAAACCGGGGGTTGTAGTCTCTGATTTCCCTTGATTATTGTCAGTTGTATATTGAAAATATCCTTGATTATTTGTAGAAAACGCACCAACTAGTGACACTTGTGAAATAGGATCTTCCATGTCAAATGATTGATCTTTTACAGGTTGATTATCCCTATCCCGCACATATCCTGCAAAGGCAACAGGTTTTGAAACATAAGGCAGTTGGATAGTTGAGTTAGGTTGAGAGCTGGGGCTTAAAGCGGTAATTTCAATTTCAAAACCACCCCCATACAACTCCTTCACCTCCGCGTCAGAAAGCGCACGATTGTAGATGCGGATATCGTCGATTTTTCCATTGAAATAACTTGTATTTCCATAATAAGCGGCGCCAATGGAAACAGAAGAGCTCCCATCATGGATAGAGGTAATCCCTGATGTCTTATCCAACTTCTGCTCACCATCTACATAGAGCTTTAGATTGCCGTTTGAAAGCACCGCAGCTACATGATACCATTTATTGAGACTCGCAACCCAGTCTGTCAAAAAATATGTAGCATTCACATCACCACCATCTTTAGACCAAAAGTGATATAAATGTCCCCCTGAATCCATTTCAAAAGCCCATTCCCTGTTATTGGTCTCAAAATCATATTTTTCAATTATTCGAGGATACTTGCCAGTACCATAGCCTGACAACTGGATGAATGCTGAGATTGTCATCTCATTTGAGAATGTAAAGGAAGGGCTATCACTGATTAGGATATAATCGCCGTTTCCGTCAAAACTATATGCACTATTCGGATTTTCATCTCTATCTGTTGTCAAAGTGGCTCCGTATACCGTCCCATCATTTCCATTGCCGCTCTCATCATTAGCATTTCCGTTGAATGGATAGTGGGCGACAAGGCCATCATTGAGGTCGGCGTGGGTAATGTTATCAAAAACAAAAACCACAGCTAAAGCCAGAATCAAGAATCCGATTTTCTTCATTATCTCCTCCAGATGAGTTTTAATGTCCCCCTTGGGGAATGGGAGAAACCTCTTCGCATTCAGGCAGCTACAACTGACTGATTCCAAATATAAGTCCCAAAAAAACATTTCTGAAAAGTGGGAACATGAGTTCGTATCCCACTGATCGGGTATACTTTGATTTCTTATGGATACCCAAAAGAATCTAAATCATCAAAAACCTGCAATAATCCTTACATCTTTGATGAGAATATCGCCTCTAATTTGAAAAAATTCCAGCCTCACCTTACGTCATTTCTTCTGCCAAAACCCAAAATATCGTAAAGATCAAAAAAGCTGTGATATCATCAAATCAGAGGGTTTGAAGAACATTGAGATTGATTCCATCTCTCAGGGCCGGTCGCTCTGGGTATATATTGAGATTATATGGAATAGCCCTGCATGTCAAAAATAAGCCGTATGTGCCTACAATATCGGGAAATGTGGCAGATTGCGTGAACAACTTTCCCTGCCCATGTCGGTCAGAACCAAGCAACAATACCAGAACAATCTTGCCGACTATTTCAAAGATGTCGTTTTCTGCAAAATCCTAAATCGCGTCTTTCAGCTTTTTTCCTGCTTTAAATTTAACGGCATTGGATGCCTTAATCTTTATGGCCTCACCGGTCTGGGGATTTCGACCATCGCGGGCTTTACGGCGGATTTTTGAAAATGTGCCAAATCCAACCAGCGTGACCTTTCCGTCCTTTTTCTTTAGCGCCTTCGTGATACTGTCTGTGAATGAATTCAGCGCAGCATTGGCAGCGGATTTGGAAATGTCTGCTCCTTTAGCCATTTGTTCAACCAGTTCCGATTTCGTCATGTAAAGGTCTCCTTCCTTTGGGTTGGTTTATTTTTCAAATTTACAAAATCGTTTTCAAAACACTTTCAAGATCAGTCTTTTGGTAAGGTTTTGCCATGGCACCTTGAAAACCGTGTTCCTCATAATTGGCCAACACCGGGTCATTGAAATAACCGCTGGATACGATGGCTTTTACATCAGGATCGATTTTTAGTAATTCCCGCATGGTTTGTTCACCGCCCATGCCCCCCTTGATGGTGAGGTCCAGTATGACTGCATCGAAGGGTTCGCTAGAATCTTTTTGCTTCTTGTACTTTTCAATTGCCTCAAGTCCGTCTTTCACGGTTTCGACGGCATATCCCATCCGCTCCAACATCTGCCGGGCCAGATTCCTCAGCATCTCCTCGTCGTCCATGATCAGCAGCCGTTTCACAGGCGATGTCTTGTCGTCCGCCGAAGTGATTGTGCGATCCATTTGCTCCGGGTCGCTTTCTGCTGGAAGATAGATGTTTACAGTGGTCCCCGCACCAAAAGATGAGTCTATCTGAATATGACCTCCATGCTGTTTTACAATCGCATAGGCTGTGGTCAGTCCCAAACCCATCCCTTTTTGAACACCCCTTTCTTTGGAAGAGAAATAAGGGTCAAAGATTTTGTCTATGTGTTCTTCAGGAATCCCATTCCCCTGGTCCTGAATGGAAATGTGTACATAGTCGCCTGGTTTCAGAATCAAACATGAATCCTGTTTCATATCCTCAATCCGCAGGTTCTCTGCCTTGATTTCAAGCGTGCCGCCATCCGGCATGGCCTCAACCGCGTTTTTCACCAGATTTCTAATGACAGCACCCATTTTAAGTCGGTCATATGAGACTAACTTCAGATCTTGAGAAATGGATTCCGTTAGCGAAATACCGCTATCAGCAGGTATGAGTTCTGACACACTTTCCAGTAATTTTGCTAAAGATCCGACTTCCCTGACAGGCCCACCCCCTTTGGAAAGGGACATCAGTTCATGTGTCAGATCCCGGACCTTGCGGGAAGCCATGTTGGCCTCATTAAGGAAATCTGCTAAATCAGAACCTGGTTCCGCTTCCTCCTGGGCCAAGGACAAGTTGCCCATAATGATGGACATCAGATTGTTGTAGTCATGGGCGATGCCGCCGGTAAGGGTGCCGATGGCCTCCATTTTCTGAGCCTGCCTCAATTGCTCTTCCAGTCTTTTGGATTCTGTAATATCAATAAATACTCCTTGTATGCCTATTGTTTTACCATCTTGAACGACTTGACGGCTTGAAGACCTTATCCAACGTGTGTTTCCTGATTTGTCCTTCAATCGATACTCGTAGGGCAGCAATACACCTGAAGTGATGAGTTCCCTAAATCTATCCGCCAACATGGCACGGTCATCCGGGTGAATAAATTCCATCATGTTCCTGTTCGTGACTTCAGATGGCGAGTATCCAATTATTTTCTCTATGGCCGGGCTTACGTAGGAAACATTTCCCGTTTTGTCCAATGCAAAGATCACATCGTTGATATTTTCCACGAGATCACGATATTTCTCTTGGCTCTTTCTTAATGCCTCCTCGGCTCTTTTCTTTTCTGTTACATCTTGAGTAAAGCCAATTGCGCTGATGGCTTTTCCATTATAATCGAACTCTAGATTAGCTTTTTCTCTAACCCATTTTACCGCGCCATCAAGCAGCAGCCGGTGTTCTATGTCATAAGGTTTCCCCTCAACAGCTGCTTTCCATTCCCGATCAACATATTCTCTATCATCAGGATGAACCTTACTCAGAAATATTTCATAATTGGCAACGCTCCCCTCAGGAATTCCAAAAATCCTACAGTTCTCGTCGGTCCAGATGAGTATATTCTTGAGTTTTCGAAAAAAAGTACTGGACACGGTTGGAACCCTGTGAGAAAATACCCTGGTGCAGTGTTGTCATTTGCAAAATATCAGGGGAAAACCATGCAAATTCCGTGTGCCAGGCGGCTTCCATTTCTCGTTTCTGGGCTGGCATTTCTACAACCGGCCTTGACCAACGCCCAATTTTACAATTTGACGCTTGTTGCAACAGCTTTGGTTTTGGGCGCAAAATTCAGTCTTTCAGCAATCAATCGCATGTGGCTTGAGGAAAAATGTGTGAGCACATTATCGTATTTCTTCTCAGATGCGAAATTCTGTACAGATGAAATGCAACATCTTTATGCTTTACAAATCATGCATTTATACAAACTTCAGAGTGGCTATTACTGTATTGATGACACCATGAAACACCACACCAATTTCTGCAAATGGATCCACGGTGTCTTTGTTTTGTTCGATCATGCGCTCAAGACAAACCTTAAAGCGACCTGTATCGTAGTACTTTATTACAACGATGGTGGAATAATCAAATTTCCCATTGCCCATCGAATCTATTACCAAGATAGCAATAAGATGCCTTGGCAGAAAGGGAAAAAGCATATTTGCAAACCCAAATACGAGTTGGCCATTGATATGCTTCAATGGGCTATCGACAAAGGTTTTCCCAGAGGTGTCGTCCTTGCAGATTCCTGGTTCGGGAGCGGGCCATTTGTAAAAGGCCTTAAAGACTTGGGATTGAGCTATGTTATAGAAATCAAATCGACTTTAACCACAAGAATTCCATGCGAAAAGCCAAAACTAACCCCCACAGGCAAAATGTCTAAGAAGCAATATGAGCTTATCAAATTGCCGGATGTTTTTCAGTCCACATCAGCCTTTAGCACATGCGGCTTTGCCGCCAATAAGAGCATTGGCAAAAAGGAAAAAGTCCTTTATCATACAAAAGTTATCACCGGCAGGCTGAACTCTATTGCCGGAAAACATAGGATTGTTCAAAGTGTTGACCCAACCAAACAAACCACCAAATATCTTCTCACCAATGAACTCACCTGGGAGGCCACCAAGATTATCTCCGCTTATAGCAACAGATGGGTTATCGAGGAATTTTTCAGGAATGCTAAGCAGTTAACCGATATGGAGGGAGCCACTATCAGGAGCGAGCAAGGCGTGACATTAGCGTTATGCCTGGTGTCCTGGATTGACTCCCTCCTCCATCTGGAAAACTACAAGCTAAGCACTGCTGGAAAATTGCCAAAGGAGCCATTAACGCTTCCTTCGATAGTCCGTTTGGCACAATACCAAAATCTTGAAGCTTTTATGGATCGAGTTCAAAAGGAAGATGGGCTACTCAAAAAGTGGTGTGATGTTGAACAAAAAGGTTTGGTCAGAAAGCGGAAGAAATCTAAAAAGTTGATTAAGCTACAAGATTCCTCTGAAGACTGCTGCAAGGAACAACTGAGAGAGGCTGCATAGAGCAAATATCGCGCCAAAAAAACAGATTTTCAAAGAACTATTTTTCGAAAACTCAAGTATATTATTAATTATATCAAGCTCCCACGTTCCAATTTTTCCAAGTTCCTGCGCTTTTTGAAGATAGTAATTTTGTTTTCTAAACACCTCTTCCGCCTGCTTGCGTTCAGTGATGTCATATAACACCACCAGATGTTCACCCTCAAATGAGTCGGTAAGAGAGACGGCATTAACCAAAGCGGTTTTTGTTTCTCCGTTTTTGCATCGAATGATTAATTCCATGGATGGAAATGCTGTCCCAATCAGTTTGCATTGTTCCAGTTCTGCTTGCCAGGTTACACTTACCCATTGCCGATACTTGGGATCAGGATAAGCTTTAGGCCACCAAAGATCGAGTGTTGGAATATCCTCCTGTCTGTAGCCGAATGTTTGAACAAACGCCGGGTTTAAGTAAGTAATCTTTTGCTCCTCGTCATTCAACGCCATGGGTACAGGGGATGCGTCTATTATCGCACGGAACCTTTTTCCAATCAGTGTAAGAGCATCCTCCGCCTGCTTGCGCTCCGTGATGTCTCGGCATATATAGAGAATGGTGCCGCCTTTAATCGATACCCGTTTGACGGTGACCAGATAATCTCTCTTGCTGCCGTTTTTGTTGGCGATCACGGCTTCAACATTTGGAATTTCTCCCAGCCTGTTAAGATCCTCAAGGTCGAACAGACTTTGGTTTTCGCCCATAAATACTGAGACGTTACCCATCGCTTCAATTTCCGCTACGGAATAGCCAAGGATGTGAGGAATATTGGGACAGATAAAGGTAAAATTGCCAATTGAATCGGTAATAAAGACAGGATCTTGTATATTTTCGATTGTGATACGGTGTAGTTCTTCACTTTCCCGCAGCGCCTCCTCTGCCCGCTTGCGATCCGAGATATCCTGAATAATCGCGTGCCATAAGGATTGGCTTCCAACCTCGATCGGTCTCATACTGAGCAGTGCATCGTATGGGGTCCCATCTTCTCTTTTTAACTTAATTTCCATTTCGTTCACGAAACCGTTCTTTGAAAGCTCAGAGGTAACTTTCTCATGAACCTCCGGATTGTGATAGTATTTGCTTGTGTTTCCTATGTCATCCAGATCTTCTTCTCGACTATACCTGTGAATGTCCAGCATGGCATCGTTGCAGTCCAGGATATTTCGTTCTTCGTCCAAGGTGGCGATGCCTATGGGAGAATTTTCAAACAGGCTTCGATATTTTTGTTCACTCCGGCGGATGGTTTTTTCAGCCTTTTTCCGCTCTGTGATATCACGGGAGACGCCGATTATTCCATTGAAGGCGTTCCCGGGATCACGAATCATCTTAAACCTGTTCTCCATCCATACAGTCGAGCCATCCCTTCGGTAGTATTCAGTCTCCATCGTAATGGATCTGTCCAGGTCAGCAGAGCCCTCTTTATCTCGCTGGATTTCTTCCATGAGTCTTTCCTGGACCTTTTGAAGGGACTCCGGTGTAAGCATTTCCTCCAGAGGTTGTCGTTTGCGTTCTTCTGGAGTAAAACCGAGGATCTTCTCAATGGAGGGGCTCGCATATGTGGTCCGGAGATTTCGGTCAACCGTCCAGACGATGTCCACCATGTTTTCCGCAAGGAATTTATATTTCTTTTCGCTTTTTTCTCTCGCCTCAATCTCCGTTTCTAATTTCTTGTTTAGGTTGCTTAATTCCTCATTAGAATTCTTTTGTTTCTTTTGAATTTCATTCTTGCAGAGGGCGATTTCAATTGACGCCCGTAATCCATCGTTAGAAAAGGGCTTCATCACATACCCGAAAGGTTCCACCCGTTTTGCCCTTTCAATGTACTGCTGGGTCGCGTACCCGGTAAGGAAAACGATAGCGATATCCAGTTCTAACCGGATCTGCTCCGCTGCTGCAATGCCGTCAAGGTGCCCTGGCATTTTGATGTCCATGAGAATGAGATCCGGTTGAAGATCCCTCGCCATCTGAACAGCCTGTTCTCCGGAATTCGCCAGACCTACCACATCGTACCCCATGGAGGTGAGCATGGACCGGATTAGCAACAGCATGTCCTGTTCATCGTCAACAAGCATTATTTTTGCCATGGTTTTAAATCCTTACGGGCTGGGTGAAACTGATTGTCTGATTTCTGTAGAAGGCAGCATTGTTAAACTCGTTACTTTGTGCATTAAGTTAGCGTTGCACATTCATCAAGATTTCGTAAGGCCGCCTTATCAATTCTACACACTTTAATATGGGTATTGCTCTTGACAGTATGGAAACAAAGCCGTTTGGACGATAGCCCACATCTTGTGGTGAGCCTTTTCATCGAAAAACCTGTAATAGATTGAGATAATCTGTAGTCACTGTACATGTCAAAAACAAGAGTGACGGGCCATTGAGCTAACCGTACCAGTTCATTCCTGATGCAAACGAATAATAACGTTTCTGGTAGTTCCAGCGCAAGAAATTCTTATATATGATGCTCTTTCATAAAGACACGGCCGGACCACTGTCATGGGCAGGGCAATGGTGGGATCGCATCCAAAACCATGCGTATATGGCGTTTTTCTGGAAATGATGCTGATTTGAAAGTACTCGTGCTGAATAGGGTTTGGATAGGAGACCTACATTTATGGAACCAAATGTCGATCCGGCAACCCACCCCTACCTAATTTTCAAGACCGGATTGGTTAATTCTTATGAAATATGAATTTTATATTGATTGCCCGCCGTTTGCTTTGAGGCTAACAATCCCAGCCTAGCTCGCCTGGTAGGGCCCCGGGATGATGCTGGTCGGGTTGCGCCCGGTCAGTAGATCCTCCATCCTGGTTTTGATGAATCCGTTCAAGTCGGGATGGGTCAGGATGTAGAACTTACCTTCCGAAACGGCCGAGAAAACTTTCTCGGCCACCACGTCGCAACCCAGCCCACTTTCGATCATCTGCTTAAATATTTGGTGCATCATCTCGTAATTGGGGGGGCGGATCTCCTCCTCGGGCCGATTGCACAAATCCTGGGGGCGGTTCCTTTCGCTGTCTATGATGTCGGTCTTGACAAAAGCGGGGCTCAGTACCGAGACGCCCACCCGGGCGCCCTTATAGGCCAGTTCGTGGTACAGGCTCTCAGACAGCCCCACCACCCCGCACTTGGCAACCGTGTAGGGGGCAGGTGATGGTCCGGTGAACAGCCCGGCTATAGAAGCGGTGTTGACGATATGACCTTCCTCACCCTGGGCTAGCATAATCGGCCCGAAGACCTTGACCCCGTAGATCACGCTCCATAGGTCCACGCCGATGACCCATTCCCAATCCTTGATGGTGCTGTCCAGAACGCTGGAGCCCCCGCCCACGCCGGCGTTGTTTACCAAGAGATGCACCCCGCCAAAAACGGCCATGGTCTTGTTGGCCAGGGCCTCGATATCCTCCAGCTTGGTGACGTTAGTCCTGACCGCCAAAACCTCGGACCCCGCAGCAGCTAGATCCGCCTCGGCTAGGGCAAGGGCCTCCGCGTCTATGTCGGCCAGCACCACCTCATGCCTTCGGCCGTCGCCCGCTGGGCCAGACCCAGTCCGATACCGCTGGCCGCACCAGTGATCACCGCCACTTTATCCTTGAACTCTTTCATGGCCCGTTTCCCCTGTTCAATAAAATTAAACGCCTGCCTGTAAGCTGTGGAGAATGAATCCCCGCATGTGGAGGTTAGCCCGAATGCTTGTCCCAGCGCAGGAACGCGTAGGGCGCGAATTGAATCATCTCCACCTCGGCCACCACCTTGCCCGGAAGCATGGTGTTGTCGCCCTTGGTGTAGATAGCTCCAAGCATCTTGACCACCTCGACCTCGGACCAGGGATCGTGGTCAGAGTGGTCCATGGTCACTTCAGCCCGGCCGATCCTTATCTCAGCCGATTTGAAGGTCACCGCTTCCCGGATCAGCCTGGGGTTGTAGTCAAAGCCCTGGCCCTCGGGATTAGGGAAATGCTTGAAGTTGTAGGAAAAGCTCTCACGCACCTCTCCCGAGGCCGCAGGCTCTCCCAAGAGTTCCAGAATGCTGGGGTCGTTGGGCTCTCCGGTCAGCTCGGCCTTGATCTGAAAATACTTAACCCCGTGACGCTTAGAGAAACCCTCCATGGCGCCGCCCTGGTTGTCAAAGCCGATGTTGGCCATCTTCTTGGGGTAGCCGAACACCTCGCGGCCCCCGGCCATGGCCAGATCGTCGGTCACCGGCATGGCCAGGCAATAGTTCCCCTCTATGCCTTCGTACTGGGCCGCCAGGAACAGTCCGCACTCTTTATAAGGCAGACCGAAATTGGTCTTGGGATAGTCGGCCACAAAGGCCATGGCTATGGGCCTCTCAACCGGTTTCAGCGGCGGAGGTAAGAGACGCTCGACTATTTCGGGCTTGGTCTCCCAGAAGGCGGCCAGCATTTCAGCGCCGTAAAACTCGGCCTTTTTACCGGCCATAGCCATGATTTCCTCAAAAGATCTTACAAATCCCATCGTACACCCTCCATGTTTAGTCCCCGTGTCGGGGTTCATTACCCGCAGTCGGCTGCGGTATTCATATCCAAGTCATCCCGTGTTTACCCCGTTGCAAACTGCGAGGCGCTTCATTATTGCTTTCTCACCCGCCCCGGGACCGTCATTTCCCCGGCGACCCTGCAAAAGGCCGGTGGATATCAGCTCACCCGCCTCTTTGATAAACTCGGCCATCCACACCGAATTTAGGGAAGGTGATGCCACATGTTGTGTACCACTTTTCAGCCGTAAAAATGTGATAAATGGAGATTATTGCCGTGGATTCTATCCTCCAAATAAGTTGGAAATATTGCCTGGTTTCCCGGAGAGGAGGCGTCAAACGTTACTTGGTCTATGTACTCATAAAATTGCGAATATGCGGCATCAATCTGCGCCAGGCGTGAGGCTTGCCGGTCTATGACCGAGGGACACACTTGCCTCTTTCGCAACCCTTCACAATATTTGGGCCTGACGGCTGGATAAACAAATCTGGCAAATCCACCCCCACAAAATCACAAATATCTAACATGCAACTGGACGGTCACTTAACACTACTAAAGCCGCGTTATACAAACCACCCGCAACATCATCCAAATCCTCTTCTGTAAGCTCGTCTTTTAGATTTACGATCTCATCTTTCGTAAAATCAAATCCTGCCCCTTTGACATATTCCATACGTTCTTCCGATGTAGCAATTCCCTCCACGCTTTTCCTGAAATCCTCGTCGGTTTTGATCCGTTCCAAAAATGCTTTTGCGCTTTCAATGGACATTTACGGTTCTCCTTTCCCGGTTTGGTGTTAATAGTTTGTTTGGACAAATTACTGATGGCAATTACAGCTTCTGGAAACAAAGCCGTTTGGACGATATCCTATATGTTGTGGTCAGCATTTTCATCGCCAACCTGATATATATTGAGATTATTGCAGTTCAGCATTCGGGCAATCACCAAAATTGGTGGGGAGGTGGTGCCCCCGTGCCAGAAGCCACCTGACGATTGATTTAATTGGCGACAGGCCAACCCTGCCGTCAAAAAAACAGTGTAATCCGTAATCGTCCCTCCCCATATTGTTTATTCCGAAAGACCCTTTTTACTACTGTTTTATACGGATTGTGGAGCCATTTTCTATGGCTGCCGCATATTGACCACGGCCCCTGTTGCCGCATGAAAATCAGGCTGGACCCGCAGCAATTCCCGCTTCCTACTGAAAGGCCCAATATCAGTGTAACTTGAGATTTGCTTTTCGTAAAGCTATGGCATGAAAAATACCTGAAAAACGCATTATGGCGCTCTATTTTTAAAAAAAGTGCCAAAACTGCAAATAAATTTGAATAAAATCTGGACATTACGCGAACGATGGTTCATGATTAGCTCCCATAAAAGTCATGAAACATCAAAGCCAACAAAAAAAGGGAAAGTTAGCTTCTCGAAAGCATCTTAGTGCTGATCCACTGTTCAAGGGTCTGCATAAAGATTTTCTGGGAGTATCAGACTACCGTGAGGGTGATCCCGAAATCTCAATGGCAGACGCCTTGATGTCTGGATTTGCCGTCTTTTCTCTCAAAGATCCGTCCTTGCTTGCTTTTGACAAACGAAGAAAAGCTGTTGGGAATTTGGAAAGCATTTATCACGTAGAAAAGATACCTTGTGACTCGCAGATGCGAACTATTCTGGATGAAGTAGACCCTGTGGAAATTCGGCCTGCATATAAGAATATCTTTCGAGAATTGCAGAGAGGCAAAGCCCTTGAGCCTATGGTTTTCTTCCAGGGATGTTATTTGCTATCTTTGGACGGAACAGGATATTTTTCCTCAAGGAAAATTTTCTCTGATAATTGTTTGCAGAAAGTAAACAAAAAGACCGGCGAAATTACCTATTACCAACAGTTGCTAGGGGCAGCAATTGTTCATCCCGGTTTCAAAGAGGTAATTCCGTTAGCGCCGGAGTTTATAATCAAACAAGACGGCCAAAGCAAGAACGATTGTGAGCGTAATGCTGCGAAACGTTTCTTCGAAAATCTAAGAGCGGACCATCCACACCTGCCCCTTATCATTACCGAAGATGCCCTAAGTTCGAATGCGCCACACATAAGGGAGGCGGAAAAATACAATCTCCGTTACATTCTGGGTGTGAAAAAGGGCGATCATCCCTTTCTGTTCAGAAAAGTGGAAGAGGCGCAAAAGAATGGCGAAGCCATTCAGTTTGATTTGGTCGACAAAGATGATCCCCAAAAAACGCATCGTTTCCTTTTCCTCAACCAAGTCTCGCTGAATGAGTCAAATCAGGACCTATCGATTAACTTCCTGGAATACTGGGAAATTACACCCAAAAAAACGCAACATTTCAGTTGGGTTACTGATTTTACCATAACAAACGGAAATGCTTATAAAATTATGCGAGGCGGTCGTGCACGCTGGAAGATAGAAAATGAGACGTTCAATACTCTCAAGAACCAGGGCTATCACTTCGAACACAACTATGGGCTCGGGAAGAAAAATCTGAGCGTAGTCTTTGTGATGCTCATGATGCTGGCTTTTTTGGTTGACCAAACACAGCAACTCTGCTGTCCCCTATTTCGAGCTACATGGCATAAGCTGGGTAGCAAAAGAGAACTCTGGGATCGCATGCGATCCTTGTTTAGAGATTTTGCGTTCAAATCGATGAGGATGCTTTACGAAGCTCTCTTTTACGGGATGAAATTCCAACCGCCGATTATTTTATATGATGGCGAGTGAATTCAATATGCATTATCAAAATGTAAAAAAGGCGTCAATTCTAGGAAAATTGGCATTTGCCAACAAGGGACATCTGTGCGGCAAATCATATGGGATTGGTTTTAGATCTTGTTTTTGGCCCTCGTCTTCAAGAATTGATTGGCCAAACGAGGAATTTCGGGTGATTTTCAGCAACGTTTTCTGACAACGGCACCTATTTTTAAAAAAATGTTAAAAGATAATCTCATTAGTGACTTGGGCGGGAATTGCTGCTGGACCCGTATGATTGGTGCTATAAATGCTTGAGTTTTCGAAAAAAAGTACTGGACACGGTTGGAACCCTGTGAGAAAATACCCTGGTGCAGTGTTGTCATTTGCAAAATATCAGGGGAAAACCATGCAAATTCCGTGTGCCAGGCGGCTTCCATTTCTCGTTTCTGGGCTGGCATTTCTACAACCGGCCTTGACCAACGCCCAATTTTACAATTTGACGCTTGTTGCAACAGCTTTGGTTTTGGGCGCAAAATTCAGTCTTTCAGCAATCAATCGCATGTGGCTTGAGGAAAAATGTGTGAGCACATTATCGTATTTCTTCTCAGATGCGAAATTCTGTACAGATGAAATGCAACATCTTTATGCTTTACAAATCATGCATTTATACAAA
This sequence comes from Desulfatiglandales bacterium, assembly GCA_963663335.2. Classification (GTDB taxonomy): domain Bacteria; phylum Desulfobacterota; class DSM-4660; order Desulfatiglandales; family Desulfatiglandaceae; genus NaphS2. The sequence continues at coordinate 1,009,861 of CAXXLN010000004.1, forward strand.
CTTCAGAGTGGCTATTACTGTATTGATGACACCATGAAACACCACACCAATTTCTGCAAATGGATCCACGGTGTCTTTGTTTTGTTCGATCATGCGCTCAAGACAAACCTTAAAGCGACCTGTATCGTAGTACTTTATTACAACGATGGTGGAATAATCAAATTTCCCATTGCCCATCGAATCTATTACCAAGATAGCAATAAGATGCCTTGGCAGAAAGGGAAAAAGCATATTTGCAAACCCAAATACGAGTTGGCCATTGATATGCTTCAATGGGCTATCGACAAAGGTTTTCCCAGAGGTGTCGTCCTTGCAGATTCCTGGTTCGGGAGCGGGCCATTTGTAAAAGGCCTTAAAGACTTGGGATTGAGCTATGTTATAGAAATCAAATCGACTTTAACCACAAGAATTCCATGCGAAAAGCCAAAACTAACCCCCACAGGCAAAATGTCTAAGAAGCAATATGAGCTTATCAAATTGCCGGATGTTTTTCAGTCCACATCAGCCTTTAGCACATGCGGCTTTGCCGCCAATAAGAGCATTGGCAAAAAGGAAAAAGTCCTTTATCATACAAAAGTTATCACCGGCAGGCTGAACTCTATTGCCGGAAAACATAGGATTGTTCAAAGTGTTGACCCAACCAAACAAACCACCAAATATCTTCTCACCAATGAACTCACCTGGGAGGCCACCAAGATTATCTCCGCTTATAGCAACAGATGGGTTATCGAGGAATTTTTTAGGAATGCTAAGCAGTTAACCGATATGGAGGGAGCCACTATCAGGAGCGAGCAAGGCGTGACATTAGCGTTATGCCTGGTGTCCTGGATTGACTCCCTCCTCCATCTGGAAAACTACAAGCTAAGCACTGCTGGAAAATTGCCAAAGGAGCCATTAACGCTTCCTTCGATAGTCCGTTTGGCACAATACCAAAATCTTGAAGCTTTTATGGATCGAGTTCAAAAGGAAGATGGGCTACTCAAAAAGTGGTGTGATGTTGAACAAAAAGGTTTGGTCAGAAAGCGGAAGAAATCTAAAAAGTTGATTAAGCTAAAAGATTCCTCTGAAGACTGCTGCAAGGAACAACTGAGAGAGGCTGCATAGAGCAAATATCGCGCCAAAAAAACAGATTTTCAAAGAACTATTTTTCGAAAACTCAAGTAAATGTAACCGTAGCTTTGTTCGGAATAGTAACTCCGCTCCCAATAGTGATGGATGTTGTGGCTAGGCACTCACATGTCCTGTCCGAGGAAAATGTTACATTTGTCAGTATCACATTGTCACCGGAACAAAATGGGCATTCATAATAGAAGATATAGGCCGAACCGGAATAGTCATTGTCACCAGAAGCCCCGGCGATAGCCGTGTCTCCGCTGATTGATACGCTGAGTCCAAAACGGTCGCTGGCCGCCCCATCGTAAGCGGTGAGTTTCTGCACCTCTCCCCAGTTGTCCATACCCCCCTCATTACGGGAAAAGATATAGGCCGAACCAGAACTGGGACCCTTGTCATCGTCGAGAGAAGCTCCGACGATCACTGTGTCTCCGCTGATTGATACGCTGAGTCCAAAACGGTCGCTGGCCGCCCCATCGTAAGCGGTGAGTTTCTGCACCTCTCCCCAGTTGTCCGTCCCCCCCTCATTACGGGAAAAGATATAGGCCGAACCAGAACTGGGACCCTTGTCATCGTCGAGAGAAGCTCCGACGATCACTGTGTCTCCGCTGATTGATACGCTGTGTCCAAAATCGTCATCGGCCGCCCCATCACTGGCGATGAGTTTCTTGACCTCTCCCCAGTTATTTGTTCCCCCATGATTACGATAAAAAATATAGGCTGCTCCCTTTCTACCACCAATCTGAAAAAAAGCATCAGAAGCCCCGGCGATAGCCGTGTCTCCGCTGATCGATACGCTGTCTCCAAACGATTGATCGGGTGCCCCATCGGAAGCGGTGAGTTTCTTGACTAATTGCCAGATTTTCCCTTCCCCAATAACAACGTAGCTGCGAAAGATATAGGCCGAACCAGAATAGTCATCATCAGCATAAGCCCCGACGATGGCTGTGCTTCCGCTGATTGATACGCTTTCTCCAAAGTTGTCACCGACCGCCCCATCGTAAGCGGTGAGTTTCTTCTCCTCTCCCCAGTTGTCCGTCCCCCCCTCATTACGGGAAAAGATATAGGCCGAACCAGAACCGTCGCCCTTGTCGTCATCGTCATAAGCCCCGACGATGGCCGTGTCTCCACTGATTGATACGCTGCATCCAAAGTTGTCATCGGCCGCCCCATCATTGGCGATGAGTTTCTTGACCTCTCCCCAGTTATTTGTTCTCCCATGATTACGATAAAAAATATAGGCTGCTCCCTTTCTACCACCAATCTGAAAAAAAGCTTGAGGAGCCCCGACGATAGCCGTGTCTCCGCTGATCGATACGCTGTTTCCAAAATTGTCACCGAGCCCTCCGCCAAAAGCGGTGAGTTTGGCACTCTGGATGAAGGGGTCTATCGTAATAGGATAGACTGCTTCTTGGTCTTCTATGGTCAGTCGAATTTCTCCTTGATCGACCTTCATACTGGCCTCAAGCACCTTGCCAGCAGCGTCATAAGCAACCAACCCTTTGTAATGAAGCTCTGTTTCACCATGCTCATTCTTCCATGTTATTCCCTTTCCGTCCTTGTTCACCTCAGGGACAAAATCACTCATGGACATCAGATGAAGCTCCAAAGGAATAACACCCTTGCTTTCTGAAGGCTTTTGTTGCAGCGTAAAGCCCTGCTCCAGCCCACGGTAATCATTGATGTACCATTCGACGAGGTCTCCCCGGTGGTAATCGATACGGTTCTCTTTCACCACAAAATCCTCCACTGCTGATACATCATGCAACTTATCTCCATACCCGTACCTCTTCAGCCGCAATCCCCAGGTCTTCGCAGTGTTCTGCTTTTTTAACCTCACCTCCAGTCCTTCCGGGGTGAAGGTAAAGCTCATATTCTGGGCATGGTTTGTGGCCTGATATATATTCTTGTGCTTTCCTGTATGAAGCCGGTACTGATCCCGCTCAATAACCGCCCTGATCTTTCCCCACTCCGTTTTGGTAAGACCTTCAGGAACAGCTTCCCGATCTCTAAAAGTTGTGGAAGCCTTTACTAAATTATCATTCGCTTTGATACCCGGTTTCTTGTCCCCGCCATAAAAGGATTTCCCATCATCGATAAAAAAGGCGCTGGTCTGTCCTGTGATGATCAGAATCGCTATCGTTAAAAGTACGAGATAAACTCCATAAAATTTCTTCATGATTTTGTTCTCCTTACTTTATTATAGTGGCATTAGGTTTCCATTTGGCTTGGCAGCGACAAAAAATAACTTACTCAATATTCAATTGATAGCGCCTATAAGGCCAATTGTGGTTTATCTCCTAAAAGAATCGCAGATTAGTGGGTTCCATCTTTGGCAGATGCGAGGTGCCCCGGTCTATGATCAGTATTCCTAACCATGTTAAATCCTTGAGGTGCTTACGGGAGCAAAATTGGCTGATCCATACTGAGTTGACCTTTACGATGTGACACTCGACAACCCGGCTATTTTTCGGAAGCAAGATACTTTAAAAGAGGCTCAACGGGGAATATTAAGACCCGTGGCTTTCCGTCATCATCTCACGATGGATTTGGCTTTATATAGAAAAGAGTTGAGCTCCCAACAGGCAAATGACGCCTATTTGGAGCAAGGCATATACATCTTGAGGTTTTTTTCATGGGATAACCTCCTGGATAGAGGTTGAATGGTTGGTGGGAATACCTACAAAAGAATACCTAAGAATTGATGTAAGGACAAGAGCTGCTTCTTGTCAAGAAAAAAATGGGCTTTAGAAATGGTAAGAGAATACTCAGGCAATATTTTGTATCAGACCGTACTCTCGTGTGAAATATGCGAACATGATACTTTAATCTCCCCATTTTCGAAGATACCGATGGAACTATGCAATAAATTTCACATTTGCTTTTGACTCAAGATGTTGTGGTCAGCTTTTTCATCGCCAACCTGTTATATATTGAGAATATAGCGCTGGCTCCAATGCTCCAAATACGTTGTATAACAGTTTAACGCAGAGGTGAGCGGCAGCAGGGGTTTTTGCTTGGCCGCTGGTTAGACCGCCTCGACTATGTTTATGAATTGCTGATTGGTTCAGTTTAAAATCTAATGGAACGATTCTTTTCAATTCGCCAAACAGAATTAAGGGCGAAATGCTTCTCCTGCGATATATGTATCAAAAAATTCCTGAAATTTTGCTACCTTCTGTTTACTAATTGTTACTAGATGCACAAAGTCTGACTCATAAACTTTACCCGTCGGGATTGCACGGCACTTCATATATCCGACAACAGCAACAGAATCATCATCTACTAACATTTTTCTTGGTTCCAGAACCATGATATCCTCTGATTGTCGTCCAATATTGAGCCATTCTAAGAATCCCTCATGGCCATGGCGAGTTCCTCCTGCCGGATTGTGTGGATTCATGGGTTCGCCCCATTCAACATCAGCACTGAGCATTCCAACAATCGCATTAATGTCTCTTTTCGCAAATGCATCATATAATTGCTGTACGATCTTGATATTCTCTTCTTGAATACTCATTTTCTCTCCTTGCGTGGCCCAACCTGTGCTTATACGGATCTGGATATTATCCGATTTGTAATGTTATCCATCAAAATACCGATTTCCCTTTGCACTATATTGAGAGTATCCCATAAGAATGGTTCTTGTCAAATCCCGTGTAATCTTGACAAAAAACCAATATATTGGCAGGGAAAAAAGGATGTGATATCAACATATCAGGGAGCCTGAGTCAAACTGAGATGATGATTCTATTTCCTGGTGTTTGGGTGCCTTTTTGCTATTTTCAGCAAATAGAAAGAGTTTATGCCTACTGATACTGGTTCGGTGCGATTTTTTCTACTATCCTCTGCACGGCGGATACGGCTACATTGACGAGTACAAGGTGCAACGGCTCTACCGGGATGCCAAGATCCTTGAGATTTACTAGGGGAGCAAGGAAATTGAAAAAACCATTATCGCCGGAAACTTGTTGTGGTAATCGGTTTCAGAACTTTTTCAGAAACAGGCTGGTGTTAACGCCGCCGAAGGCGAAGTTCTGAATGGAAGCGATTTTGACGGGGGTTTCACGTAGTGCTTGGGTGTGGCGAATCATGTTGCATCTGGGATCGACCTTCTCCAGGTTCAGGGTGGGGGCCATGAACCCCTTCTCCATCATGTAAAGGGTGAGGATGGTTTCAATGACGCCGCATGACCCCATGGTGTGCCCCATATAACTCTTAAGGCCCGTGACGGAGGGCCCCATTCCATAGACCTTTGCGATGGCCATGGCTTCGGCCACATCCCCCATTTTGGTGGCCGTGGCATGGGCGCTCACAAAATCAACGTCATCGGGGTTCAGACGGGCATTTTCTAACCCGTAAACGATGGTCTCCTTGATGCCGTCCATGTTGGGCAGGATCAAATCCCCGCCGTTATTGCCGCACCAGAATCCGATGACTTCTCCCAGAATGTGCGCTCCCCGTTTTCTGGCGAATTCGTACTCTTCCAGCAAAACGGCGCCGGCCCCTTCACCCACCACCAACCCGTCACGCTTGGTATCGAAAGGCCGCGGGGTAAGGTGGGGTGTGTCGTTGTATTCCGTGGAGCAGGCCAGGAGGTTGTCAAATACCGCCACGGTGGTGGTATCATATTCATCGGCACCGCCGCAGACCATGGCATCCTGCATGCCGTATTTAACAGCCTCATACCCGTATCCGATGGATTGGCTGCTGGTGGTGCAGGCAGTGGAGGAAGAAATCACCCGCCCTTTAATTTCAAACATCTTGGTAATATTGACCGCTGTGGTGTGCACCATGCTTTTGAGGTAGTCCACGGCGCCGATGGCGGAGAACCGTTCTTCCGATCCACTGAAAAAATGTTCGTAAATCTCTCTTTGTACCGTCGGACTGCCGTGGGTGGACCCAAAGGCTACCCCGAGCCTGCCGGAAGATATGAAATCCTGGTTTAGACCGGCCGATTCAAGGACCTCTTTCACCACCTGGCAGGCGTAGTAGGCGACCGGTCCCATGGTTTTGCGGTATTTTCGTTTAAAATCGAAATCAATGGGGTAACTGACGGTACCGAATACCTGGGATTCCACGCGATCGGTCAAAAGATCGTCTTTACGGATTTTCTCCACCCCTGATTTTCCGTTGATCAGGCTGTCGATCAGCGCCTCTTTGCCATGGCCGATGGGGGTTATGGCTGAAGCGCCCGTGATGACGACTCGTCTTTCCATTTTGTACCTGTAACCTACATCAGAGATCTTTTTGCGGCAAGGGATGCCACATAATCACAGATCTGGTTGACGGTGCGGATCTCCATAGAGTCCTTTTTTTCCTGGCGGGTCAATTCCGAACCGAGCATTTTTTCAATTTCACCCAACAACTCAAGGGCATCAATGCTGTCAAAGTCGTGGTCTTCGGTCAGATTATCATCCAGTCCGGGGTTACTGATTTCAAATTCCGTTTCAAAAATCTTCAAAATGTTGGCTTCTATTTCATTACGGGTCATTAGACCGCCTCGTTTTTTCTGTTTTGTACACTGCCTGAAGGTCGAATATTCAAAGACGGCTAATGCTATTGGATCTGGGAAAAGATGTCAATGTGGAATGACTCTTTGAAATCAATGGATCTTTTTGCCCAAGAATGGCTCAAAGTGGTACCATTGGAAAGGGTATTTTCGAACATTTTCCGCCAGATGATCGGCATATTTCTGTGCTGTTTCCTCAATGACGTTGCGCCTTTCCGAACGTGAAACGCATTTAATGTCAATGGGTTCACTGATTGAAACATGATAGTGCCCCTTGCCGGTGCGCCAGGCGAAAAAGACGTACAGGGGGACACCTGAAAGAAGTGCAAGGACATAGGGCGTTTCGGGAAGGGCGGCTTCGTGTCCCAGAAAAGAAACCTGTACGCTTTTTTGGTCTTTTCGCCAGAGCACATCGCCCGACATGGAGACCAGCCCCCCGTTTCTGAGCTGTTTGACGCCTTCCACGATATCAAAAGGGGAGCCGCCGTCTTTGTCAACGGCAATAATTTTGATGCCGGCGGCCATCAAATCGTTCTTTTGAAGCTGCTCAATCTGCGCCTTCTGTTTTTCTCCCATGTAGAGCAGTAAATCGATTTCCGGCAGCTTCCTCTTTAAATGTTGAGCGGCGGCATCCCAGTTCCCCGCGTGGGACATCACCATCACACCCCCTGTTCGATTTTTTGTGGCCCGCTCAAGATGCTCCAGGCCTTTTGAGGAGAAAAAGGCTTTGCTGCCGGGGTGCGCAATTACGGCCCTTTCAAGGTAAACGTCCGTAAACGAATGGAACTGTCTCCAGGTGCACCAGATAGGGTAGGGGAGGGGCCGGTTCGGAAATAGCGCTTTGTAGAAGTTGATCCCCGTTTTCAGGCGCTGGGGACGGAAAAGGAAATAACCTGTTGCAACAAACCAGGCGAAAAGCTTGAAAAACCATTGGCCGAATTTTCCGGAGCCTGTGATGAGGGTTTTATAAAACCAGCCCTTCATGGTTCGTCAAAATCCCAAAGGCTTTCGAATGTCTTCCGGGATTTCAAACATCATTTTCATTTCAGGATACAGCACCGCAACCTGGTCGCTCCTTCCGCTGGCGCAAATCTGCTTGTGCCCTCTTCTTCTGATTTCGAAATCCATGACGATCTTGATCCTGGCTTCACGCACGGTAACTTTGCACAGAAGTTCGTCGCGGTTCCGAAGGGCGACGATATGTTTGGTGGCGGTTTTGATGATGGGAAAGAGATATCTTGTTTTTTCAAAATAGTCCTGGAGATCAATGCCGCACTGATCGAGCAGCGCAAACCTGGCCACATCGAAATATTTCATCAGATTCCCATGCCAGACAATGTTCATTGGATCCAGATCGTGAAAGGGAACGGTGATTCCTACTTCGCAGCTTTTTCGATTTTCCATTAGCGATTAAGGCGGCATGGCCGCAGTTGGGGGTCTTAAGTTTTGGGTTTCGAGTTTTGTTGTTTCCAGCTCTGTGCGGGAACGAGACTCAACCTATTTTGCCCTCGTATCTCATGTCAAGAATTTATTGACGGTATTTGGGTGGATTGGTACAGTATTTTGGAAACTAAACCCGGAAGGTGAGCCCATGAAAATCAGCAACGTTACTGAAATGAGAGAATTGGATCGGACCGCCATCGAGACCTACGGCATCAGGGAAGAACTGCTCATGGAAAATGCCGGTGATGCGGTCTATTTTGTTATCCTGACCAAATTCGGCATAAAGAAAAAACGGTTTGTTGTCTTCTGCGGGATGGGGAACAATGGCGGGGATGGTTTCGTAATTGCGAGGAAACTTCATTCAAGCGGGGGGCTTGTCAAGGTTTTCATTCTGGGGGATCAGCAAAAATATCGGGGGGCGGCAAAGCTGAACCTGGATATTCTGAAATGTCTGCCGGTTGAGATTCATGAAGTTCAAGACGAGCCCTCTGTTCACACGGAGATTGCCCATTGCCATGGGATCGTGGATGCGATTCTGGGAACCGGGCTTGAGCGGGAGGTGAAAGGCTTTTACCGCGATATCATCCACAGCATTAACGAAAGCGGCAAAACCGTTTTCAGCGCCGATATCCCATCCGGTGTGTCGGGAAATACGGGAGAAGTGATGGGGATCTCCGTGAAAGCCGATTTCACGGTGACATTCGGTCTTCCCAAACTGGGCAACCTCATGTTTCCCGGGTTTGATTTATGTGGTGAATTGTATGTCACCCATATCTCTTTTCCACCCGAACTTTACGATTCAAACGATCTCAAGGTGACCGTATCACCGCACATCACCCTTCCAGCAAGAAATCCCATTGCCCACAAGGGAAGTATGGGTCAAGTGCTGTTCATCTCCGGCGCTTCAGGTTATTTGGGTGCCCCTTACTTTGCGGCCTTCTCTTTTTTGAAAGCGGGCGGCGGGTATTCCCGGCTGGCAGCCCCTGTATCGATTACCCCTTTCATCGCCAATAAGGGGAGTGAAATTGTTTTGTTGCCTCAAAAAGAGACCCAGTCCGGGAGTATTGCCCTTGAAAACAAGGATTATCTGCTGGATCTGGCCCATAAAATGGACATGGTGGTTATGGGCCCCGGTTTATCTCTGGAAATGGAAACCCAGGACCTGGTAAGGAATCTCGTTAAAGAGTTGGAAGTTCCCCTTCTGCTGGATGGTGACGGCATCACCGCCATTTGCGGGTTTCCGGAAATTCTAAAAGAGCGAAAAGCTCAAACCGTTCTGACGCCCCATTTAGGTGAGATGGCAAGAATTACGGGCGTCGATGCACAAGAAATTGCCCACGACAAAATAGGCATCCTGCAGGGAACTTCGAAAGCGTTGAAGGCGATTATCGTATTGAAAGGTGCGCATAGCCTCGTCGGTTTCCCGGAGGGCACGGTTTTTATGAACATGTCAGGAAATTCAGGCATGGCCACGGCCGGTTCGGGCGATGTTTTAACCGGGGTCATCGCTGCCATGTATGGACTGGGTCTGAACATTGGTGATGCTGTTTTGAAAGGGGTGTTTCTTCATGGTTTTGCGGGGGACCTAGCGGCTGAAACAAAAGGTGAGGATGGTTTGACGGCTCAGGATATTCTCGAGCATTTGCCCCTGGCGCTCAAAAATGACAGGGAGGGGCTCAGTGAAGATCTCATGCATCGCTACCGGGGGGCTATGATTATGTAGAGACGGTTCCGTTAACTCTTGTAAAAAGGCTCCCTCGTGTGGTTTTTTCACCGCTAAAACTGTGGTTTTTTCGATACACCGGTTGTCTGAGTTTTCATCGCATTGGCACAAACCCATGCTAAATCAGGCAGTTTAAAAATAATTGGATTATGGCAAGGATTTTGCAATATTCTTTATATAACGGTGTTCCGATAACCCTTGTGAGAACACTGTTTGAAAATTGGCAATTTTAAGTGTCATCACGCTCCAAAAACAGGGAAGCAGATGATGATGCTTAAATCGCGGCTTCTCGGGTGTGCGTGCATCTGTTCTTCCAGGATTTTAGAAAGCCCTTAGGAGGGAAGACTAGTCTGGAGGAAGACAACGGCATTTCGGGAAGCCATTTTTTTTTGAGAATATGCCTACCTATCAGGAACGAACTTACCGGCAAAGTGTTCAGGCCAGAGGCTTAGAATCTTTTCAGGTGGTGGTGGGTGAAACCGATCTGTGGATTTGTGCGGAATCGGATCTGACAAAACCGGTTCGGGATCTGGTTTTCATGTTGCGTCATCAGCTCGAAAATTACATTCAATTTCATCCTGAATTTTTGATCTCACTTGTGCCGGTGGATGACGACCCCTATGCCCCACCTATTGTGAGAGATATGATCCGGTCCACGAAAAGAGCGAGCGTCGGCCCCATGGCCTCGGTAGCGGGGGCAATGGCGCAATGGGTGGGAGAGGCGCTCCGTGATCTGAGTGAGCAGGTGATTATTGAAAACGGAGGGGATATCTTTCTGACCGCCAAACGGCCTGTTACCGTTTCGATTTTTGCAGGGCCATCCCCTTTAAGTGGTAGATTCGGACTGCGTATTCCGGAAGCACAGATGCCCCTTGGCATATGTTCTTCTTCGGCAACGGTGGGTCACTCCTTAAGCTGTGGGATTACCGATGTGGTTTGCCTTCTTTCCAAATCAACAGCCCTGGCCGATGCAGCAGCCACAGCCCTGGGTAATCGGATCAAGAAAATTGCCGACCTTGAATGCGCGGCCCGTTGGGCCGGGGAGATCGGCGATATCCTGGGCGGTGTTGTGATTGTTAAAGATACCATGGCCAGTTGGGGGGATATTGAATTGGTAGAGGTGTAAAGAGTGCTTTATAGATCATAAAGTGTTTCATCGACCCTCGGTGGGCGTTTTTTGGCCCCCGTAATCGCTTTTTTCCCAAATGAAAACGGATCGTCGCCCTCCAGCAGGTCCCCCATTTCGGATTCGATGGCTTCCGGATCCTCGCCCCTTTCCATGCGGCTCAGAGCTTCTTCCATACCATCTCCCAGATTGAGGCCGGTCATATCGGTTAACTTGCGCATGAGTTTGGCGGCCTGCCTGGGATCGTTTTCATCCAGATGCTCTGCTTCGGAAGCCAGAACATTCATGGCCTGCTCCATTTTGCTTTCATCCAGGTCCGGAATAGGTGAATCTTCCTCTTCACCCCGGTTTCGCGGTGTGGCAAAGACCGACATGTGCCTCTCCAGCGTTATTTTGCCGCATTTTGGGCAAACGGGCCTTTTTTCCGTGTTGATGGTTTTGGAAAGGAAGTTGAAAATTATATGACATTCAGAACAATAGAATTCATATATGGGCATCTTTATTAACCTTTCTATTTTGGTATCGGTTGATAGTCGGTTGACCGTTCGTTGTTATTACAAGAATATCTTTTCCCCGTCAATACTCCGGCGTTCATCCAGATAAATCTTGTCTTTTTTTCGTGGGTTGGTATACTCTCAATGGTTTTTGATCAGAGGGGCGATTCGTCCATCGGTTTTTGGAGTGAAGGCATGAAAATCGGGGTCCTTTCGGACACTCATCTAACTCAAATCACCAAGAAATTTGTCGATATCTATAACACCTATCTCTCGGATGTGGATATGATTATTCATTCCGGAGATATCGTTTCTCCCGATATTTTGGATTTTCTTGAAAAAACTGTATTCCATGCGGTTCAGGGAAACATGGACCCCCTGGAAATAAAAGCAGTGCTTCCGGAGAAAAAAATTATAGAAGTGGGCCTGCACCGAGTGGGAATTATTCACGGTTGGGGACCCGCCGGCGGCCTGGAGGATCGGATTCTGCCGCTTTTCCCGAATGTGGATGTGATTATTTACGGCCATTCCCACATTGCTGTCAATCATGTAAAGAAAGGTGTTTTACTTTTTAATCCCGGTACGGCTACAGGTTACAGTGCCAACGGTTTAAACAGCATCGGAATCCTGGATGTTTCAAAAACCGTGCAGGGACGGATAATTATGGTTTAGTGAATTCTTTTTGGGCCTTTTTTTGATTCTATGGCTGTTCACATAAACCCTGGAGATTGATAATCAGATATGGAGGTTCGGTATGAAACAGATTAAGGTGCTTGTGGTTATACTCTTTTTGCTGCTTATTGTGGTGCTGTCGGTTCAAAACTATGCCGCTTTGACAACCAAGATCCATTTCAAGGCGAACCTGATTTTTTTTGACTACCAGACCGCGGACCTTTCCATATTCCTCATTGCAGTGGTTACCTTTCTCTTTGGTGTTCTGGTGACCTGGCTTTTCGGGTTCTCGGAGCGCGTCTCTTTCAAACGGCAGATCAAGGCCCTGATGAAAGATGTGAAAAGCAATGAGATGGAACTGAACTCTCTTCGAAATCTGCCGGTAACGACGGAAGACATGCGTTCGGATGACGATTCGGATCCATCACCCACTCCCGTTAGCTCATGATCATACGACCTTATGTAAACCCAAAGCCGTCAAATTGGATCTTTTGCATCTGAAGGAGCGACCCCCATGCTGGAATCAACCTGGCAATGGTTCATCAGCGGTGGAAGCCAGCAGATCCTCCTGACGGCCATTGTTTTTCTGCTGCTCGGCCTGTTTTTGGGAAAACGCATGCGATCACCCGGGGAAGATAAATTGCCGGCAGCCGCAAGCAGAGGGGATAGTTCTTTTTTCAAAGGGGTGCAATACCTCCTTTCCAAAGATCACGATCAGGCTATCGAGGAATTTACAAAATCCGTCAAGGTGAATTCTGATACCATTGAAACCTATGTAACACTGGGTAATCTATACCGATCAAAGGGCGATATCGACCGCGCCATCAGAATTCGACAGAATATCATCTTACGTCCCAACATTGATGAAAAGATCAAAATCGGGGCGCTCTTCGATTTGGGAAAAGACTACCAAAAGGGAGGCTTTCTGAACCGTGCGCTCAAAACATTTCTCCAGGTCTCCCAGAAAAAGCCCGACGATGTTGGAACGCTTAAGGAAATCGAACGGATTTATGAAGGGTTGAAAGACTGGGAAAACGCCTTTGCCACCCGGCAAAAAATTGCCAGGCTTGAAAGAGGAGAGCACGAGAATATTCTTGCCCACCATTTGGTGGAAGCGGGAAAAGTGGTTCAGGAAAATAATGATGCGGGCAAGGCCAAGACACTTTTCAATAAAGCCATTTCCATTCAGAATGATTGTGTTGACGCTTATTTGCACCTGGGCGATCTCCATTTTAAAAAACAGGAATACAAGAAAGCCATCGCTGCGTGGAAAAAGGTGGCCGAAGTAGCCCCTCAATTTACCTTTCTGGCCTATGGCCGCCTGGAGGGGGCCTACACCCGAATGAAGAACCTGGAACCCATAGAGGCTTTTTTGAAGGAATGTGCCCGAAAAAATCCCGATGCGTTCACCCATATGGCGTTGGCTCGCTATCTTTTTAACAAGGATGATATGGAAGGCGCCTTAAAAGAGATCAGCAATGCCCTTCTATTAAACCCCGGCTTCTGGGAGGCGAGACGTTTCAGGGGCCAGATGTATTTAAAAAGAAATGCCAAAGAGGAAATATTAACGGATTACGGTGAAATCATCGAAGGGTTGAACATCCCCTATTTGAGATTCAGGTGTGCCCAATGCGGTTTTGAACCCAACGAGCTCCTGTGGCAATGTCCCCAATGTAATCACTGGGATACCATTGGCTTGATCAATGACAACGAGGTCCCTGCTGATCCGGTTCATTAAGAAGAAATGGCCCAACTGACCCCCATGCTGAAACAATTTATGGGCATCAAGGAGAAATTCCCCGATGCCGTTTTGTTTTTTCGCATGGGTGATTTTTATGAAATGTTTTTTGAAGATGCCCGGATTGCGTCAAAAATCCTGGGCATTACGCTGACCTCCCGGGGCTCCTACAACGGAAAAAAAGTCCCCATGTGCGGTATTCCGCACCACGCCTACCAAGCCTACATCGGAAAACTCGTAGACAGTGGCTGGAAGGTGGCGGTCTGCGAACAGGTGGAAGACCCCAAAAACGCCAAAGGAATTGTCAAAAGAGAAGTGGTTCGGGTGGTCACCCCGGGGTCGCTGGTGGATGAAAAGGAGTTCGATCAGAAAACCAACCTCTTCATGGCAGCCATCTGGGGGGGAGGCGATGTTTTCGGGTTGGCCCACGCGGATCTTTCAACGGGTGAATTTCGACTGACGGAAATCAAGAATCTTGAGGAGCTGTTGGAAGAGCTGGGAAGAATTGACCCGGCTGAATTACTGCTTTCGGAGATTGATCAAGAAACCCCGCAGGAAGCCCTTTCAAACTATCGCCTGGAAATACTGGATCGTGACACCTTTGATCCCCCCAAAGCAGAGGAACTGCTGAAAGAGCAGCTTTCGGCCAGGTCCCTGGCGGGTTACGGGTGTGAGGACATGCCAAACGGTATCACTGCCGCGGGCGCCCTGGTTGCCTACCTGAGAGAGACCCAGAAAGGGTTCCCCCCCCATATTAAAGAAATCGTCACCTATCATATGGGTGAATTCATGATACTGGATTCGTCCACCTGCACCCATCTGGAGCTGTTGAAGACCATTCGGGGCCAGTCGGCCAAAGGATCACTGTTTCAGATTCTGGATCAATCGGTCACGCCCATGGGTAGCCGCCTGCTGAAGGCCTGGATAGCCTACCCCCTGATTCATGTGGATCGCATTCAGGAACGCTTGGCGGCGGTCGCCCGTTTGACGGATGACCTTGCCTTGAGACAGGATCTTCGAAATGAGCTGGGAGAGATCTACGATATGGCCCGTTTGAACGGCAAGATTGCCATGAAACGGGCCAACGCGAGGGATCTGCTGGCGCTCAAGGCTTCCATCCTGAGACTCCCCGCGGTGAAGGCGGCACTTTTGGAGTCTTCCAGTATCCTTCTTTCCGGACTGGCTTCCGAATTGGATGTGCTGGAGGATGTGGCGTCTCTCATTGAAGATGCCATCCATGAGGATCCGCCGGTTTCCATCAAAGACGGCGGCATTATCCGAAAAGGGTATCATGAAGATCTGGATCGGCTGGTCGCTCTGAGCAGGAGTGGAAAGAGCTGGATTGCGGGTTTTGCCGCCTCTGAAAAGACGCGGACCGGCATCAACAGTCTGAAGGTGGGGTTCAATAAGGTGTTCGGGTACTACATTGAAATCTCGAAAGCCAACCTGAATCTGGTGCCGGAAGACTATATTCGAAAGCAAACCCTGGTCAACGGGGAGCGCTATATCACGGAAGATCTGAAACGAAAAGAGGGGGAAGTCCTGGGGGCGGAGGAGAAACGGGTCGCCCTGGAGTTTGAAATTTTTGAAGGGATTCGATCCAGGATCAGCTCCGAAAATCGGCGCATCAGGGAGACAACGGAAATTATCGCTCAGATTGACGCCCTGGCGGGCCTTGCGGAAACAGCCCAACGCAACCATTACATCCGACCTGAAATCAATGAAGGGGTGGACCTGAAGATCGTTCAGGGGCGGCATCCGGTGATAGAACAAACCGTCAAAGGAGAGGAGTTTGTCCCCAACGATATTCATCTGGATGCGCGAAGGCAGCAGGTCATTATTCTGACGGGGCCCAATATGGCCGGGAAATCCACTATTTTGCGGCAAACGGCCCTGACGGTGCTCATGGCCCAGATGGGGAGTTTCGTACCCGCCGAAAAGGCTGAAATCGGGATTGTGGACCGAATTTTTACGCGGGTGGGGGCTTCGGATGATCTGGCCGGGGGCCGGAGCACCTTCATGGTGGAAATGAACGAGACCGCCAATATCCTGAGGCACTCATCCTTTCGAAGCCTTGTGGTTCTGGATGAAATCGGCCGGGGTACCAGCACCTACGACGGGCTCAGCATTGCATGGGCCGTGGCGGAGGCCCTTCACGACAGGTCCGGTAAGGGCGTACGGACACTTTTTGCCACCCATTATCATGAATTGACGGAGTTGGTGGCCACCAAAGCCAGGGTGAAAAATTTCAATATCGCGGTTCGCGAGTGGAACGATAATATCTTTTTTTTGCGAAAGCTGGTGCCGGGCGGCACCAGCCGGAGTTACGGCATTCAGGTGGCGCGGATCGCCGGCCTTCCGGAGAACGTCATTGAACGGGCCATGGAAATATTGAAGAACCTGGAAGGGGACGAAATCGATGAAACAGGCAGGCCCCGTCTGGCCCAGAGCAGGAAAAAGAATAAGAAAGAACCCAAAGGCATGGTGCAGTTGGACCTATTCGGGCACCCTGATCGGGAGCTGAGAAAATGGATCAATGATCTCGATATCGACACCATGACCCCGTTGGATGCGTTAATGGCATTAAACAACCTGAAAAAGCGAATGTCTTCCGGTTCATGAAACAGAGAATCCTCTATTTTGTCATCACATGCTTGCTAATGGTCCTTCCGGCCGCTCCATCCGCCATGGAAAGCAAGACGCCGGACAACTCTTCGGAACTGCTTGAAAAGGCGGATCATTGCAAGAAGGAACTTTACGGTTCAGCCAAAAAGAAACGGTATCGCCAAAACTGGATTGAATGCGCCGACCAATACCAGGAGGTCTGCGAGCGCTATCCGAAAAGCGATTCAGCAGCCAAGGCCCTTTATCAAGCGGCCGATCTCTACCTCAGGCTCTATAAATATTCCCACAAAAGCAAAGATTTAAATGCCGCCATCGGGCTTTACGAGAAGCTGGTGGCGGAGCATGAGGGTCATTTATTGGCCGATGATGCCCAATACAAAATCGGGGAGATTTATTACACTATAAAAAATGACCCGTCCCAGGCCTATGTGGAATTCTTGAAGGTGGATGTTCGGTTTCCCAAGGGAGATATGAGGCCAAAAGCCAAGCAAATGCTCGACAAACTGGCCGGTACCCTGAACAGGAAAATGGAGGGTGGCGACAAAGGCCCGGTTTCAGAAAACCGGCGGGCCATGGTTAAGAATATCCGTTACTGGTCGACCCCCAACTACACCCGTGTGGTAATCGATGTAAAAGCGCCGGTAAAATACGAACACCACCTTTTAGAGGCCGATCCCAGCCATAAAAAACCGCGCAGGCTATATCTGGACCTTCATAAGGCGCGGGTCAGCAGGCGAATTGACAGTATTGTCACCATCAAAGATGATCTGCTTCAAACGGCCAGGGCGGGACAATACACGGAAGATACGGTCCGCGTTGTTCTGGATACGGAAAAACTGGTGGGTTACAATGTTTTTCACCTCTATGATCCCTTTCGGATTGTGGTCGATGTGCGCGGATTTGAAAAACCACAACCCCAAGCCCGTCAGGAACCGCTCCCCTTGGTGGAGAAACGAAAAGTCGGGTCGGGTATCCGGAAAACCGAAAAACCGGATCAAACCATTTCCCTGGCCAGGCAGCTGGGCCTGAATGTGAACCGGATTGTCATTGACCCCGGTCATGGCGGCAAAGATCCGGGTTCTGAGATGCATGAAGCGTATAAGGAAAAGAATATTACGCTGGAAATCGCAAGACGTCTGGCATGTCGATTGAGAAAGGAAATCGGCTGCGAGGTTTTTCTGACGCGAAACAAAGATGCTTTTGTGTCTCTCGAGCAGAGGACTGCCATCGCCAATATGGAGAAGGCCGATCTCTTTGTTTCGCTTCATGTCAATGCCCATAAAGACAGCCGGATTAACGGCCTGGAAACCTATTTTCTAAACATGGCCACTGATCAGCAAGCCGTCCTGGTTGCAGCGAGAGAAAATGCTACCTCGGAGAAAAACATCAGTGACCTCCAAACCATATTGAACGATCTGATGATGAACACGAAAATACGTGAATCAAGCCGTCTGGCGTACCAGGTACAGAAGGGCATGGTGGAGAGTACCGGCAAGCGGTATGGGGGGATTAGGAGCTTGGGGGTCAAACAAGCGCCATTTTACGTCCTTATCGGTGCACAGATGCCGGCCATCCTGGTGGAAGTGGGATTCTTGAGCAACCCTACTGAAAGAAAAAGGCTGATGAGCAAAACCTATCAGGAACGGTTGGCAGCCGGCATCTGTGACGGCATAAAATGTTACATCGAAGGCATCGATAAAAGTTACCGGGAATGATAGGCTTCTCCT
This sequence comes from Desulfatiglandales bacterium, assembly GCA_963663335.2. GTDB lineage: Bacteria > Desulfobacterota > DSM-4660 > Desulfatiglandales > Desulfatiglandaceae > NaphS2. Next base: position 1,028,034 of record CAXXLN010000004.1, read on the forward strand.
ATTTCATCCGCAGATAGGCATCAATAAACTCGTCAATGTCGCCATTCATTACTTTTTCGACGTTTCCATCATCAATATTGGTGCGGTGATCTTTGACCATTCTGTATGGATTGAAAACATATGAGCGAATCTGGCTCCCCCACGCAATATCCTTCTGGGTGTCATGAATTTCCTGTTTCTTTTGTTCCAGCTTCTTTTTTTCCAGGTCGTAAAGCTTTGATTTCAGCACCTTCATGGCCATGTCTTTATTGCGGTGCTGGCTCTTTTCATTTTGACACTGAACTACGATCTTAGTCGGCAAGTGGGTGATTCTGATGGCCGAACTGGTCTTGTTGACATGTTGTCCCCCGGGTCCGCTGGCCCGATAGGTATCGATCCGAAGGTCATTTTCATCTATCTCAATGTTGATGTCCAGGTCCACCTCGGGAAGCACTGAAACGGAAGCAAAAGAGGTGTGTCTTCTGCCGGTTGCATCAAAGGGAGAAATTCGGACCATTCGATGAATGCCGTGCTCTGATTTCAGGTAGCCATAGGCATATGGCCCTGTCACCGTAAAGTCCACATTCTTGATGCCTGCCTCATCGCCCGCCAGGAAATCGATGACCTGGACCTTCATTCCTTTGGCATCAGCCCAGCGAGTATACATCCTGAAGAGCATTTCCACCCAGTCCTGGGCTTCGGTTCCTCCGGCCCCGGCGTTAATGGCAACAATGGCATTTCGCTGGTCATCCGGTTTGTCCAATAGAGATCTGAGTTCCAAACCCTTAATGCTTTTTTCAAGACGTTCTACATCTCGAAGCACTTCATTCAGCGTGGTCTTGTCCTTTTCTTCCTGGGCCATTTCCGCCATGAGCAAAGCATCTTCGGCTTTACTGAAAAGGCTCTGCCACGTTTCAATCTGTTCGCTTAAGGTTGAGCGTTCTTGATTCAAACGGGATATCTCATCCTGATCCTTTTGCCAGAAATCGGCCTTGCTCATGCGGTTTTCCAGCTCCGCAAGCTTGAGTATCTGGTTATCTAAGTCAAAGATGACCTCTTATTCCATTGAGCTGTTCCATCACCGTTTCAACTTTTTCCGTAATCTCATCAAACATGGTATTCCTCCCGTCTAATCTGAATTTATTCCTGAATAACCCGACCGCGCGTTATGAATGAAATGCCTTGCTGGGTTTTGGTTCCGATCATAATGCTTTCAACAATGGGCGCATTGACCTTAACATCGGATTTCCATTTTACAATGAAATTGGCCCCCGATCCACCGCTCTTGTCCGACTCTTTGATGATATAACGCGTTGCCGAAAGGGGATCGAGGTTGATCGGATTTTCCAAATAGGATTTCAGTAGTTTACCCTTTGAATCATAGTAGTCCACGGTGAGAATATTAATGGCATGTTTCGGGTCCGTGTTTCGAATGCTGAGCGTGGCAGCCAGGTAAAAGGGGTGCTCCCGGTCACCGCTGTAAATATGGGAATAAACGGGGACATAAACCGTTTGCCCTGTGGAGATGACCGTTTCCGAGGCGTCACCCGCCATGCCTGATCCAGGCAAAAGACACCCGAAAAAGCACAATAGAAAGAGTATAAACTTCATGTTCCAGCGAGTTTTCTTTTCCATTTCAATTCTCCTTTGATTTCCTATAATATTCTGATAGGCCGATTCTTGTCAATAGCCGTAATCAAAGAGTAGTCACTTAGATTTAGTCCGGCAGGGCGATTGGAATTTCTTGACATGCCTTTATTTCGGAAGTATAGTTTTTTCGTCGCTAGGGGTGGTTTGCTGAGAGCTGGATCGGATCTGAACATCCTGCAACCCTTAGAACCTGAACTGGGTAATGCCAGCGGAGGGAAGCGGCACGGTCGTTTAATATTCCCACGATTCGTGTTGGATGGCCCTTTTTGAGCCGCTTTTCTTATTTTTGAAGGAAAGTGGCTTTTTTTTGTTGGGGGGCTCAACTGTCGGCTTTGCCAAGAAAAGCGCTCCCTTTTCCTTTGCTGCTAATCCATCTCAGATGACCCAATCCAAAACTGTTGGTTTGAATGACCCAATGGAGAAAGGGCGTCAACATGACCGAAAATCAAGGAATAGAACCGATTGGAACACAGGATCGGAACCTCGGTGGAATGGATTTCTTCCTTCTCTGGGCCGGGGCGGCCGTCTCCTTGGCGGAGATCTGGGCCGGAGGCCTCCTCGTTCCGTTGGGTTTCGTAACCGGCTTCCTGGTGATCCTTCTGGGGCACCTCATCGGAAACACGCCCATGGCTTTGGGCGGCATTATGGGAAGCAAAACCGGCCTGCCCACCATGGTGGCGGTGAGACCCTCATTCGGAATTCGCGGGTCATACTTTGCCACGATTCTCAACCTGGTGCAATTGGTGGGGTGGACCGGTGTTATGTTGTGGATCGGAGGCCAGGCGGCCAATTCGGTTTGGCCCATGCCCACCGTCGGGTTCCGCGGCTGGGTCCTGGTGGCCGGTATTGCCACCACCCTGTGGGCATTGGTGGGGCGACGGTACTGGAAATGGCTTCAACGGTTTGCCGTGACCGCTCTGATCTGCCTCTGTGTCATTATGACTTACGTGGTGCTTCACGAATACGGTCTGAGCCGTCTTTTGAATGTGCCTGCCAAGGGCGGCATGCCATTTATGGTGGGCCTGGATTTGGTGATCGCCATGCCCATCAGCTGGCTTCCCCTGGTGTGCGACTATTCCCGTTACGGAAAAAGTGCAAAGACCGCCTTTTGGGGGACCTGGGTGGGCTATTTCATTTTCAGTTCGTGGATGTACTTAATCGGGTTGGCGGCGGCTCTGGCCACCCAGTCTCCCACACCGGAGAGTATGGTGCTGGAGTTGATGGTGGGTCTGGGGCTTATGGTCCCGGCCATGATTATCGTCCTTTTTTCCACCTTTACCACCACGTTCCTGGACATCTATTCCACGGCGGTGTCGGCCCTCAACATCTGGCCCCGTGCGGGTGAAAGGCGTGGAAGCCTGGTTTGCGGATTGCTCGGTATTGTTCTGGCGCTCATGTTTCCGGCCACGGCTTACGAGGGCTTTTTGCTCTTCATCGGTTCAGTCTTCTGTCCCCTTTTCGGGGTGGTTTTGGCGGACTATTTTTTCCTTAGGCGCGGGCGGTATTTCGAGGACGGCACGGACTCCGAAAAGCTCTACCGGTATTTGTGGGGATTTAACCCCTGGGCCTTCCTGGCCTGGGCCGCGGGATTCGGATTCTATCATTATCTTCAGCGCCAGACGGCCTGGGGTTCTTCAATCCCCAGTTTTCTGGCAACTGGGCTCCTATACCTGGTCCTCATGGGCCTTTTCCATAGAAATCAAGGGAGTTCCGGCGATTTGAAAGGGGGTATATCATGAAAACGAAACAGGTGGCCCTAGCCGTGATTTTGGTGGCGGTTTCCGTGGCGCTATCCCCCATCTTCATCCCCGTGGGCATCGCCAAATGCTTTCCGGCCCAGCATATGGTGAACGTGCTAGCGGCCGTCATGCTGGGGCCGCTGTATGCGGTCGTCATCGCTACGGTGGCCGCCATCCTGCGCAATATCCTGGGGCTGGGAACCCTCCTGGCCTTTCCAGGCGGAATGATCGGAGCGCTTCTGGCCGGCTTGGCCTATAAAACTTTCAGGAACATTTACTGGGCCGGAGCCGGCGAGGTTGTGGGGACGGGCCTTCTAGGCGCTCTTGCCAGCGCCTGGATCGTTGCGCCGCTTTTCATGGGCAAGACCATGGCCATGGCAACCCTGATCATCGCTTTTTCCGTCAGCACCCTGGGAGGAACGGTCTTCGGCATTATGGCCCTTCACTTGCTCAGAAAGGCCGGACTCTGGAAACCGTGATCCGCCTTTCGAACATTCACTACCAATATCCGGACACCTCCGGCGACGGCGCGCTTAAAGGGATTGATCTCACCGTGGACAAAGGCGAATATCTGCTTCTCTGCGGCGGAAGTGGTTCGGGAAAATCCACCCTGGGGTACCTTTTAAACGGACTTATTCCCCATTTTTTAGAAGGAACCCTTCAAGGTCGGGTATTGATTCAAGATCGGGATACACGGGATCTGACGGTGGAAGACCTCTTTTCCACGGTGGGACTGGTTTTTCAGAATACTGATGCTCAGCTCTTCAACAGCACGGTGGAAAACGAAATTGCCTTTGGCCTGGAAAGCCTGGGCCGCAGGCCTGAGGAGATCGAAGACGAGATCCGACGCACTGTGGCGGAGTTAGGTATCGCGCATCTGCTGGGCCGGTCTCCAACGGCTCTTTCAGGCGGGGAAAAGCGGCTGGTGGCCATTGCGTCGGTGCTCTGTCTGAGGCCGCCGATCCTGGTTCTGGACGAGCCCCTAGCCCACCTGGATTGGCAGGGGGCGGAACGGGTTCGGAACATCCTCAGGCAACTTCACAAACGGGGCCACACCGTTGTAGTCATTGAACAACGGGTGGAGGCGGTACTGGGTGATGTCACCCGCTGTGTGGTCATGGAGCGGGGTGAAGTTCGCTTCGATGGGTCCGCGAAGGGTTCAAAAACAACTCTGGAAAAATTGCATCTACTCCCCTGCTATCCCGTCAGGCCTGCTGCAAAGGTAACGGAAGAAGCAGAGAGCGGGAAATCGGAACCTCTTCTCAGAATCCAAAATATCCACTTTGAAATGGATCACCAAACCATTCTAGAGGATGTATCCCTCAATGTAAAAAACGGGGAGATTCTCGCGGTGGTGGGGCCCAACGGCTCAGGTAAAACCACCCTGATTCGGAACTTCAACGGTCTTCTTTACTCCCGCGAAGGGCGTGTGGCTTTCATGGGAAAGGAGATCGGCCGGGCCGGGCCTTTTCCCATGGCCGGCCGTGTCGGGATATCGTTTCAAAACCCCAATGACCAGTTCTTCAAAAACAGTGTGGCCGATGAACTGAGGATCGGGTTGAAGCTTTCCCAAAACAAATCTGAAGTGCGTTTTCAGGAACTGTGCGACCTCTTTGATCTCCACGATCTTCTGGACCGCTCCCCTTACCGACTTAGCGAGGGACAGAAAAAGCGGGTGTCCGTGGCCTCAATTCTGGCCATGGGTCCCAAACTTCTGGTTCTGGATGAGCCCACAGTAGGGCAGGACGGCCGGTTTCTGGAGATCCTGGCCGGCCGGCTCCTATCCCTATCTTCAAAAGGTGTCACCATTGTGGTGGTCACCCACGATCTGGAATTTGCGCTTGCCACGGCCCAGCGATGGGTGGTGGTGTACCAAGGTCGGGTGGTGGGTGAGGGGACACCCCGGGAACTGGTCCGGGATGAATCCCTGACACGCATGGGCGCCCTTCATCCCATCGGCCGGGGAGTCGCAGGGGAAACAGTGGATCATGGACATTAGACGGCCGAATCCCGGTTGGAAGCCGGATCCCAGGACCAGGTTGGTTCTGGGATCCATTGGGGTTGCCGCCATTCTCATGAGCGAACGGATTGTGCCCCTGGCCTTAGCACTGGTTTTATTGTGTGTGGGTATTTTATGGTGTAAAATGGCAGCGCAGTGGTTCCGTGCGCTCAAAATGCTGCTCCCCCTGGTGGGATTGGTCTTTGTTATTTCCATCTTCTCATTTGACGCACAGACCGCCTTTATGCTTTCCCTGCGGCTGCTCGATCTTTTGACCCTTTCATTTCTCTTTTTTCACGGCATGGACCCCGAAGATCTCGGCCAGAGTCTGAGACAGACCGGTGTCCCCTATTCATTCTGTTTCATCCTTACCACTTCGCTTCGGTATGTCCCTTTCATGGGGACCAGAATCCGCCGAATCATGGATGCGCAGCGGTCCAGAGGCATTGATCTGCGGCCCAGACTGGGGAATATTCCCAACTTTGTGGCCCTGCTCATGCCTCTTTTGGTTCAGTCATTCGTCCTGGCGGAGCAATTGGCTATGGCAATGGAATCGAGGGGGTTCGCGCGAACGGGGCGGACTATTCGCAGAAAATATCAAATTTCTTGGGGTGAGTATGGCGCAATGGGCCTTGCCCTGGGGCTTCTTGTGGTATATGGAATATGGGGAAAAGGGTGGTGGAGGTAACTCATGAAAAAAATATTGACGATCGCCGGTTCCGATTCCGGGGGTGGTGCGGGTATCCAGGCGGACTTGAAAACCATCACGGTTCTGGGAGGGTACGGCATGAGCGCCATCACGGCCTTGACGGCTCAGAACACGCTGGGGGTTCAGGGGGTGCATCCGGTACCCGTGGATTTCATTTGTATGCAGATGGAGTCGGTGCTGTCGGACTACGGGGCCGATGGCGCCAAAACGGGGATGCTGGCGACCCCGGAGATCGTGGTGGCGGTGGCGGAACAGTTGAAAAAGTACCGGGTGGAGCGTCTGGTGGTGGATCCGGTTATGGTGGCCAAGGGAGGAGATGTCCTTTTGTCCCGGGAGGCCAGGGTCAGCGTCAAAGAGGTCCTTTTGCCACTGGCCCACGTGGTTACTCCGAACCTTCCGGAAGCCGCCGATCTGTGCGGCTTCCCTGTTGAGGATTTGAAGTCCATGGAAGCGGCCGCTGAAGAAATCCATGGTCTTGGCACCCCCTATGTGTTGATCAAGGGAGGGCATCTCAAAGGGGATGCCGTGGACTTGCTCTTTGACGGCAAGCATTTTCAGACCTTTACAGCCCCGCGTCTCAACAACCGGAATACCCACGGAACCGGATGTACCTTTTCGGCCGCCCTGGCAACTCTCCTGGCCCAGGGCTGTACCGTATCGGAGGCGGTGACCCAAGCCAAAGAATTCATAAACCGAGCCATCGCCCTGGCACTGGACTTCGGGGCCGGACACGGCCCCACCAACCACTATGCCCATGTGCTTCATTGTATGGAAAGGAGCGGAACGAATGTCTCTGAGTGAAAAAGACGCGGTCAACGAGAATATTTTAGATGATGTGTTTGCATCGACGGATTTTTCGGCGCGGATGCCGAAATTCAAATTTCCAAATGAGGAACACAGCCCTCGCCATGTCTATCAGGCGGTGCATGACGAGCTGATGCTGGACGGCAATTCGCGCCAGAACCTGGCAACTTTCTGCTCCACATGGATCGAGCCGGAGGTCCATCAGCTCATGGACGAGTGCATCGACAAGAACATGATCGACAAAGATGAATACCCCCAGACCGCCGAGGTGGAAACACGCTGTGTGCATATGTTGGCGGATTTGTGGCATTCTCCTGATGCGGCCAATACCCCGGGTTGCTCCACCACCGGTTCCAGCGAAGCGGCCATGCTGGGTGGCTTGGCTATGAAATGGCGATGGCGGGAGAAGATGCGCTCTCAGGGTGAGGCGACGGACAAGCCCAACATGGTGTGCGGTCCGGTACAGATCTGCTGGCATAAATTTGCCAGATATTGGGACGTGGAACTGCGGGAGATCCCCATGGAAAGGGATCGTTTGATCATGACCCCGGAGGAGGTTGTTAAGCGGTGTGATGAAAACACCTTGGGTGTGGTTCCCACCCTGGGCGTCACTTTTACCTGTCAGTATGAACCGGTCAAGGCGGTTGCCGATGCACTGGATCAGTTGGAAAAGGATACGGGTCTGGATATTCCCATTCACGTGGATGGTGCGAGCGGGGCATTTTTGGCCCCCTTTGCGGATCCCGATCTGGTGTGGGATTTTCGTGTGCCCCGTGTGAAATCGATTAATGTTTCCGGCCACAAGTTCGGCCTCTCCCCCCTCGGTGTCGGTTGGGTCGTCTGGAGGGAGAAGGGCGATCTGCCCGATGATTTGATTTTCCGGGTCAACTATCTGGGGGGGAATATGGCTACCTTTGCCCTCAATTTTTCGAGACCCGGGGGGCAGATCGTTTCCCAGTATTACAATTTTTTGCGATTGGGCAAAGAGGGATACCGTAAAATTCACCAAGCCTGTTACCTTACTGCCAAGTATCTGGCCGATGAGATAGAGAAAATGGGGCCTTTTAAAGTGATCTACAACGGCCGGGGTGGGATTCCGGCCCTTTGCTGGTCTTTGAAAGAGGGCATTCGCCCGGGCTTCAACCTCTATGATCTTGCGGATCGGCTGAGAAGTCGTGGCTGGCAGGTTCCGGCCTATTCCATGCCCGCCAACCGGGAAGACCTGGTGATTCAGCGTATTCTGGTGCGCCACGGCGTCAGCCGGGATCTCGGGGACCTGCTTCTGGCGGATATGCGGAGATGTATCGACTATTTCGAAAAAAATCCGGTCACCACACCGCTCACCGAGGAAACTGCCGGCGGGTATAAACACAACTGAGGCGTTTGTTTCTGAAATTTGCAGAGGGGTGCAAGAAAAAGTAATAATGTTCAGGAAAACTTCTAATTTAAAGGGCTTGTTCCCCGTAACTGTTTGAAAATGAGGAGGCTGATCATGATCGTTCAAAATTTTAAAGAGGTCGAAAATATTAAAATCGAAAAATTTCCCTATAAGGGAACGCCCCATGAGGTCAAGGGCATCAGTGTACGGTGGTTGAGCAAATGCGGAGAGGATGATATGGGAACCCCCGAGTACGGCTTGCGTTACTTTACGGCGGAGCCGGGAGGGGAAATTCCCATTCACAATCATTTTTATCATCAGACCATGTATATTTTGGCAGGCCGTTTTGAGTGCTGGCAGTTCGACAAAGAAACCGATGCCCTTTTGTCAAAAGTGGAAGTTGGTCCGGGAGACGCCATCTATATCCCCAGCATGGAGCCCCATGGCATGAAAAACCTGTCTGACAAAGAACCCGCAGCATTCCTCTGTTGCATTGCCAATGTTTACGAGGAGGACTAGATTTCCACGGGATATTGATATGTTATGAGGTTAATGAAGCGTACTGGATTCGGTGATGTAAAGGCCTATGAACTCGGCTGGTCCCCCTTCGGCCATCCCATGATGACGGTTTACCTGTATGTGGTGGATGATCTCATGATTGATACGGGGTTGGCCCACATGCGCCGGGAAGTGGTCCATATTGCCGGGACCGAAAGGGTTCAAAAGGCTATCCTGACCCATCACCATGAGGATCACAGCGGCAATGCCGCGGCCCTTAAGAACATCCTGAATGTTACGGTTTATGGACATCCTGTAACGGTGTCCAAAATGAGAGCTGATTTCGGTATCCTTCCCTATCAGCATTACATGTGGGGAAAAGCCGCCCCCCTGGAAATGGCTGTTGTGCCTGAAATAATGGAAACGGCAAATTTCAGGCTTCAGGCCGTTCATACGCCCGGGCATTCCAGAGATCACGTGGTTTACTTTGAACCGGACAAAGGGATTGTTTTTTCAGGTGATCTCTATCTTTCAGACAGGGTCAAATACTTCAGGGCCGATGAGGTCCTTATGGACCAGATCGAATCCCTCAAAAAAATTCTGCGATTTGATTTCGATGCACTCTTATGCAATCATCATCCAAAACCCACAAAGGGAAAAGAACGGATCGCGGAAAAATTGCAGTTTCTGGAAGATCTTTGCGGCCGCATCAGGAGAACCTGGGAGAAAGGGTACCGGGAAAGCCAGATTTTTCGTGAACTGGGGCTGAAAGAAGCGCATTTCATCAAATGGTTCTGTTTCGGGAATGTGAGCATGCGAAATGCGGTGCGTTCGGCTGTTCGATCATTTGAAGCAAACACCTGAAGCAAGAACAATTGGATTAAGGAGAAAAAATATGCCGTTGAATGAATTGCTTCCCAAAGCGGTTCGTCTCTACCCTGAAAAGGAGGCGGTTGTCTGTGGTGAATTGCGGATGACCTATCGGGAATTTGCCGCACGGGTGTGGCGCCTGGCGCATGGGTTGCAGGCTTTGGGCATTAAACAGGGCGACCGGGTCGCTGTTCTCCATGAAAATGCACACGAATATCTTGAAATCTATTTTGCCGTGGCGCATCTGGGGGCCATTTTGGTTTCGCTCAATTACCGGTTGGCGCCAAGAGAACTGGCGGGAATTCTAAACGACAGCCAATCGCGGATGCTCATTGCGCAGGGCGCGTTTTATGAGAAGGCGAAGGATCTTCCCAATGAGGTGCCGGGCCTTAAAAAGATTATCTGGACGCGATCAGACGTTCATATGCTGACGGGTGAAGATCTGGAATACGAAGCGCTTTTGAGAAACCACCCCGACCAACCCCCCCAGGCCCCGGCCATATGCGATGATGACGTGGCCCATCTCTATTACACCAGTGGCACCACGGGCCGCCCCAAAGGGGTCATGTTGACCCACAAGAATGTCAAAAGCCATGCCTTGGGAACCATTGCCGAACTGCACCTTACGGATCGTGACCGGTGGTTTCATGTGGCGCCCCTTTTCCATCTGGCCGATGCCTGGGCCACCTTTGCCATCACCTGGGTGGGAGGAAAACACGTGCTGGTGCCCTCTTTTGATGCGGGAGTGGTGTGCCGCTTGATTCAGGAAGAGAAGATCACCCTCAGCAACCTGATTCCCACCATGCTCAACATGATGGTGAACCACCCGGATGTGGGGAAGTTCGACTATTCCAGCCTGCGAGTGGTGCTGAGCGGTGGTGCGCCCATCGCGCCGGAGACGGTGCGAAAAATTGTTCAAGCCTTTGGATGCGACTATATCCAAACCTACGGCATGACGGAGACCAGCCCCTATCTGACTCTTTCCATTTTAAAGGATCATCTGAAAACCCTTTCTCCTGAAGCGCAATTGGAATTCAAGGCCAAAACGGGGCGGGAATTCATCGGGGTGAGCCTTCGGGTGGTGGATGAAGAGGGCCATGACGTGGCCACGGACGAAAGCCAGGTGGGTGAAATTATTGTAAAAGGCGATACGGTAACGCCCGGATACTGGAAAATGCCCGACGAGACCCGGAAAGCCTTTCGGGACGGGTGGCTGTATACCGGGGATCTGGCGGTGATGGATGCGGAACGGTACGTGAATATTGTGGACCGGAAAAAGGACATGATCCTGACCGGTGGGGAGAATGTCTATTCCTCGGAAGTGGAAAATGTTCTTTACACCCATCCCCATGTGCTGGAAGCGGCCGTTATCGGTGTCCCCGATGCCCATTGGGGAGAAGCGGTGAAGGCGTGCGTGGTGCTGAAGGAAGGGCGCCTGGTCACGGAAAAGGAGATCATCGCCTACTGCCGAAAGGATCTGGCGGGCTACAAAACACCCAAGAGTGTGGATTTCTTAAAAGCCCTTCCCAAGACCGGTTCCGGAAAAATTTTTAAAAAGGGTCTCAGGGAACCGTATCTCAAAAAGAACCTATAATGGTAAAAGGTTACTTTAATTTCACCCGGAAATGGCCTATGTCAAACTCCGGTTTTCCTTCGTATCTTTTCATGAAAAGCGAGGGAAATTGTTCTTTGGCCTCAAAAATATCAGGCTTTATGGCAATACCCGCATCGTTAAAGGCCTTTACAACCTGTGTCGTGGTCGGAGGACAACCCTTTACGGCAAACAGTTCCTTGATATTAGGATCGTTTTTGTTGGCCTGATACATACATTTGCCCACGAGAATGGTTTTCTTCTTCCCTGGGGTCGGTTTCATCATTTTTCCGGTCAGAACCTCCACATCGTCCCACGGCTTCCCGTCCCAGGCCTGCGAAATGGCCGTCAGGAGTATCCCGTTCAACGAAGAGCAATAGGTACACATGGAAAGATCATATTTTCGGTAGCTCAGGCCTTGAACTCCCATGCGCTGCATGGCAAGAGGAAGGGCCTGGGATTCGTCCGGAGAATAAGGGAAATCGTAACGATGTTTTGATGCCACGGTTTCGATTTCCTCCCCAAGCACCTCGGTGTCGGAGAGATCGACGGGCCTTGCCAGATGTCGGGCCGCGTGTACCAGATGGGGGATTTCCGAAGGGTCATAGCCCAGGATCCGGGCACCCGCCTTGTCGGCCGAGAGCACATCCCGCGAACCGATGAGCAGGTTCTCCCGCCTGATTTTTCCGTCAAAGGCGGGGCCTCTTTCATTACTGTAGATGCCGTCAATGAGGGTAAATCCGGGGGGTGCCGCTTCCTGAAGCATGGAAACCATATAGTGCAAGTCTTTTTCCGTATCCGCACTGTGGCATTTTTTGCGGGAATTGATATCGAGGGTTCCTTTGAGATTCTTGATGCCGAGACTAACCACGGTCTGAGCGTGTGTCTTCAACACGGGTAGATTGATTAAAAAATCAGCCTTGATAAAATCCGTGCTGAGATTAAGGGTTGTTCCGTCATGAAATGAAACTTTTTCATAGGGTCTTTCAAACAGGTTGACCGCTTCGACCCCGTATTTCTTCTTCATGGCGTTGTAGCCGAGGGTTTCAAAGGCATGGGCGGGTGTTTCCCGGTCCCGGTGGTCGGAAAGGGTGATCCCTTCGCCGATCAATATTTTTCGGGCACTCCTTTCCTTGAGCAGGATAATCATATCTTCCACAACCCTGGAGGTGGTGATGACCCCGTAGGCGGGAAAAGTCCCGAACCGGCTCCAGAAAACGATATTGGGTTTGATGAATACACTCGCATTTGGCGGAAGATGATCGAGTCCTTGGCTTAGATCAACCGCTTTTCTTACGGAATCGATCGGTTTCTCGTGGCGAACGATGGCGACGGTTTGTTTTTGTGGGTCTGTCGGCATGGTTTGTTCCTATAGGGTTAGATATTTTCAGGGTTGGAAGTTGGGCTAATTGAAATTTTCAAACATGTCCATCATCTCCCGTTTCATCCCTTCTGAAACAGAAGAGAGTTGTTTACCCTCCAGCATTACAAATTCCGCACGGCTCCTGACAAGAAGCCTTTTCTGAGCATCCACGATTTCGCCTTTGATGTCAATCCTGGAGGCGCCTGTTTCATTGAGAATTTTTCCCCGTGCGGTCAGAGGTACGCCGAGAGGAACCGGTTTGATGTATTTGATGTCCATTTTTCGGGTGACCAGGAAGGTTCGTTTGAAAACCATCACCGTCCAGGACATCACCTCATCAAGGAGCGTGGAAATGATGCCGCCGTGGGCCATGTTTTCCCACCCTTCGTGGTTCCGTTCCAGGGTAATGTCGGAACAGATCATGTCGTCCATGCGGTAGAACTGCATATTCAGTCCTATGGGATTATCGGTACCGCATGCGAAACAATGGTGCCCCTGAAGTTTTTGAATGGGGATTCGTTCTTTATTCGTGTCCATAAATATATTCACCTTAAAATAGGTCCGTTAAAAAAACACACAATCGAGGTGGAAGTGTTCTTTTGAAATTTGCGGCCTCCTTGTATCGCCGAATACTTTTGAAAGTCAAGAATTCACAGAATTTTCCAGTTGGAAAACCTTGTGAAAGAGCCACACAAGGCGCCGGTTTTTCTTTTCATCAAAGCGTTTCTATGGTAAATTACGCGCCATTTGTTAGTTTTCTCTGGTTTTTGGAGGGCGCTCATGGCTGAAAATGAAGAACTGAAAGATCTTTTTACTCGGGAAGACCTTAAGAACCTTTTTCCGGAGGGTCGGGACAATATGTTTTTTGAATCCCTTTTCGGGGATGCCGGTGAAGGGGCTTTCGATATCGGGCTGTCTTACAAAGCCCTTCACAAGAACGCGCTTCACTTCGAATTCGAATTGCACCAGCGCCCGGGAAAATGCCTGGCCTGCAATCTGACCTACGGTCTGCCCCAGGTGTTCAAGCGGCATCCGGTGATCAATGTGAACGGCGTGGTGGAAGAGATTGGAAAGCGGCTCAACGGAAAATTCCAATGCAACGGATGGGAACTGGGCGCCACCCGCGAGCTCTCCAACGAACTCCACGTGATCCCCCTGGTTATTTCACTGGAGCGTTCACACTAAAAAATCCGGTCTTTTCAGGCATGGATAGCCATTCTACGGCTTCCGGACGACGGTTTACCGGCCAAAATGGTATACCAGGTCATGTCGTGGTCCCATTCCCGCACGGTGTGATATCCCAGGTTTTTCAACTGCATCTTAAGATCCCGGGACTGACTTCTCATCTGCCCTGAAATGATGAGGGTTTTGGGCTTGTGACGCCCGTTTCTGCGCAGAAAATCGCTGACCACCTCATGATGAATGTTGGCCACCACCAGGTCAACAACCTCTTTTGAAAAATCCTCCGCTTTTCCGTGAACCGCCCGCACATGGGATTCCAGCCCGTTTAACCGGATGTTGCAATCGGCGGTCTTGACGCAGAGGGGGTTTAGATCCACCGCCAGAACGTTGTCGGCGCCCAGAAGGGCAGCGGCAATGGCCAGTATGCCGGTCCCCGTCCCCAGATCCAGCACGCGGCCCAGGGGCGATTGATGGGCGATCAATGGCAGCGCTTCAAGGCACGTCCGGGTGGTGGGGTGAAGGCAGTTCCCGAATACCACGCCGGGATCCAGCAGAATCTTAATGAGGTCGGCATCAGACGGACTTTCCAGCCAGGGCGGCGTCACCATGAACGGCCCGATTTTCAAAGTATCCAGACCGCCCCCCTGCCACCCTTCGTAGGTGAAATGATAGTTGTCCTCAAGGCGCAGTTCCCGGCGTTTTTCGAGCAGTCCGGCCACCTCTTTTTCAGCAGGTGCCAAAAAAAACAAAAATGCGCTGCTCTCTTCCACCCAGTTTCCGATGAAGGTTTCCCCAAGGGACGCTTCGTCCAACGGCGTTACCGTGCCGTTTAACAAATAAACATATAGATCTTCAAAAGGTCTTGAAACCATTGTTTTAACGCTCGTTTTAAGAGCCGCCATGATCTTTTCCCAAAAACGGCCTGCATTCGTCTTGAAGCTTTTTCTGTTTCCCTTTGTCCACCATGGATTGTGCGGTATGGAGTCCCACCAGCCGTGCAACCAGAAGTGCAATATACAATTGTCCGACGATCGCTTCAAGGGTTGCAAAAGTTTTGGCGGGACCCGAGATGGGAACGATGTCTCCATATCCCAGAGTGGTTAGCGTAACGAAGCTGAAATACGAAAGATTGTCGTTTAATAATCCATAATGACTGGCGTAATTGGCACGGCTGAGGATCTGCCCGGAGACACTGAAAGAGCCGGGGAGGAGTAATTCAATAATTCCATAGCCGACGGACCAAAAAAAGCCGATAAGGAAATAGACACAGGCAGATCCGTAAATGAGATCGATGGTGACACGTTCCTCAGCCACGATGTGCCTCAGAATGGATGCTGCCACAAAACCGAAAAACGCCATGCCGAATGAAAAGATTAAAAGGGCCAGAAAGAAATTTTCTTTTGCGTAACCGGACCAGCCCAGAAGGAAAATGGGCGTGATCAAAAAGACGCCCACCATCAGAACCTTACGGTTTCCGCTAATGGAATAAAGGGCCGTCAAAAGAAATATGGTGAATATAACATCAAGTAAATTGAGCCCTAATATACCGAATTCACTTAAAATAGGGTCAATCACTGCAAGCATGAACAGGAAAATCAAAAGGGTTCTGAATTTAAAACGAATGCTCAAAAAGCGGATCATCGGAACCTCCCTGTGCAGAATAGGACCGGAAATGACGGATCATGGGCTATTGAATCGGTTTCAAAAGATCATTTTGTCGCCGTCGCTGTCAAGGGTTTCTTGGACGTCAGAGCAGAATTTCAAACGTAAACGGCTCGTTTGGCGCCCAAAGTTTGCATTGACTTATTTAAGGCCTTGTTTTAATGAATACCCGTACTTAAGCATCAACTTAGCCGTTTGGATTGTTTGAAAGGAGCGTAAGATGAGGTGCAGAGGCTGTTTCGTGATGGCTTGTATCAGTTGTTTGCTGTCCATCCTTTGCTTTTCAAGTGGGGCCCTGGCCGCAGAAAAAAAAGTCTTTACACTGGACCAATGCGTCAAGGAAGCCCTGTCCAACAACTGGAAGCTTAAAGCCAAAAAGGAGCAGATCAATCAGGCAGAGTATGTGAAAAACCAGGCACGAGCCGATTTCCTGCCAAAATTGAGCACATCTTACGGTTATAAACGCTATGGTGCAGATCAGGAGGTTTTCTTTTCCGGTCTGAGCGGGCCGCTCCAAATAGGAACTCGGAACAATTATGAATGGAGAGGTACCGTTAAACAACCTATTTTTGCGGGATTTGGCATTTTAAGTGCCTATCGGCTTTCAGAACTGGGCATTGATCAATCGGAGCTGGAGGTCCAGATGCAGGAGCTGGATCTTGCTCTTCACGCCAAGACGGCCTATTTCAGCATCCTGACGGCGGATATGGCGGTGGAAACCGCCCTGAAAGCGGCGGAGGCCCTGGAGTCCCATGCGGAAGTATCACGCAATTTCTACAAGGTGGGAATGATCCCCATCAATGACCTGCTGGAGTCGGAAGTCAACGCCAGCAATGCCAAGCACGATTTGACATCTGCCAGAAATCAGGCCAGGCTGGCACGGTCCAATTTCAATGCGGTTCTGTCAAGGCCGGTAAATGCCGAGGTGGCAGTCGAAAACATCAGTGTGCACAATCCGGAAAAGGGTGACTTTCAAGAATATGTGGAGATTGCGTTTAAGAACCGGCCGGAAATAAAACTGATTGATGTCAATCTACTTCAGTCAGATCAGCAGATCAGGTTGAGCAAAAGTAAATTTTATCCCGAAGTGGTATTTAGATGGGATTATATTAAGCAGGGTGACACAGCGTCAGTCTCCGGCGGGGAATTTCATCAGGCCAGCAACTGGGAAGCCACCATCGGAATGGAATGGACCCTTTGGGAATGGGGGAAAACGTACTATGCCGTAAAACAGCAGCAAAGCGTGAAGAACGAAGTCCTCAAGACCAAAATGGAGTTGGAAGAGCAGATACAGCTACAGATAAAAGATGCCGTTTTGGACCTTAAAACCGCCGAGGAGAACATCCCCATTACCCAAAAGGCGGTGGAGCAGGGGGAAGAGAATCTGAGGGTAAGTCAGGAGCGTTACGAAGCCCAGGTCAGCACTTCCACGGAAGTCCTGGATGCGCAGCGGTATCTCACACGAGCAAGGGTCAATCACTTTAATGCGCTTTTTGACTACCATCTGGCCAGGGCGAGGCTCTTGAGGGCCATGGGCACCTATTAAATGATACAGCTATTTCACCTGTCCAAAAAATATGACAACCATATTGCGCTTGATGATATCGATCTCAGGATCGAAAAAGGGGAATTTGTTTTTGTTACGGGCCCCAGTGGCGCTGGAAAAACAACCCTTCTGAGGTTGCTTTTTGGCGCTGAGAAACCGGAGAAAGGGTATATCCTGATCAACTCCATCAATTTGACCCGCATCAGCCGGTCAAGAATGGATTTGCTGCGCAGAAAGATCGGGTTCGTTTTTCAGGATTTCAAACTTCTGCCCCAAAGGACCGTATTCGAAAACGTGGCCATTGCCCTGCAGGTGACCGGTGAGCCCGCCCGGTGGATCAGGAAAAAAACCCGCCAAACCCTTGAGCTGGTGGGGCTTGAAGACAAGGAAAAGGTTTATCCCCTCTCGCTTTCAGGCGGTGAGCAGCAGCGGGTTGCCATTGCTCGGGCCATCGTGAAAGGCCCCGTGATTCTCCTGGCCGATGAGCCCACTGGAAATCTCGATCCTGATCTGACCCGGGAAATCATGGCACTTTTCAGGAGTATCCATCAAAAAGGAACCACGGTGGTGATTGCCACACACAGTCGGGACCTGCTTGAGAATGTCCCCTACCGGACCATTCTTCTGCAGGAGGGCAAACTTTCAGGGGATACATGCGCATAAGATTCAGAACCTATTTTTTGAAACAAGCCCTGCAAAATATCCGAGACAATTTGGCGGTGCATATCCTCGGTTTAGGCACAATGGTGTCTTCATTGTTTATATTTGGAATATTTATGCTCCTTTATTCAAATGTGGCCAACTGGATCCAAGGTTGGGGAAACAGCCTTACTTTTTCCGTCTATTTGAAAGATGATATCAGCGCTTACAAACGAGATAAGGTCGATTCTTTCCTGCGCCGGCTGCCGGGTAAGAAATCCCTGGTTTACATATCCAAAAATGATGCAATGGCCGATCTTAAAAAGACTCTTGGCAGTGATGGCGCTCTTTTGAAACGATTGTCGGGCAATCCCCTGCCGGCTTCCTATGAAGTTTTTTTTGATCGCGCCGAAAAGCATGATTTGAACTCCGAGGGTATAAAAACGGCCCTTTCAAAACTGGAAGGTGTTTCAGAGGTTCAATGCAGCGAGGAATGGTTGAATAATTTTAAACATATTCTAGATGTTGCGGAGTCCATATTTTTTGTTATCGGGGGGCTTCTTTGCGTTTGTGTTATTTTTATTATGACAAATACTATCAAGCTAACCATTTTTTATCGAAAATCTGAAATTGAAATCCTCAAGTTGGTGGGGGCGACGGACTGGTTTATCAAAGTCCCTTTCTTGCTGGAAGGGATTATTCAAAGTATTCTGGCGGGCACTTTAACGTTATTATTGCTGGGTGGAGGATATATCTTCTTCGCCACAAAAGATCTGCAATTTTTCAGCACCATATCTCTGGGGCTTGTGTTCCTGCCGCTGAGCCACATGGCGCTGCTGTTTCTGATCAGCGTGGTTCTCGGAATAATCGGAAGTTTTATCGCCATAGGCCGTTTTTTTAAAGTATGATGAATGAAAAGGTGAAAACCGGATGCACTGTTTGCCTCTGCTTGGCCCTGGCGAGTCTGTTTGTTTGGAATTTTACCGCTGATGCGGCGGTTAAAGAGGTGCCGGAGGAAAAGCAGATAGAACGGATCGAATCCAAACTGAGCGAGGAAGCCGGTAAACTTAATGCATTCCAGTCAACTGAAGCCCATTTGTTGACGCTGGTGGGGGACCTGGAAAAACAGGTTGCCATATTGAAAAAGGAGACGGAAGCGCTGAGGCTGAACGTCCGTGATGTACGCGAAAGGTTGGATGGGGAAAAGAAAAAACTAAAAGAACTCAAGTCCACTCTCACGGGCACAGAGCTTCAGATTGGCGAATATTTGATTGCCCTTTACAAATTTTCGCGCCGGACGAATATCCATCTATTGGCAAATGCCGAGGTGCTAAGTGGGTTGCAGCGGAACATTAAATACATCGGCATTGTTACGGAAAAGGATCGGATGCAACTGCGGACCCTGACGCAACGGGCTTCGGCCTGTCATGATGAAATCGCAAAAACAGAGGCCGCCATCGGCCTGACTGAACAACTGGTGAAGGAGAAGACTTCTCGGCTGGTTTTTCTTGAGACATCGCTTGAAGAGAAGATTCTATTGTTGATGAAAGTTCATGGGGAGAAAGAGTTTTACGAAACATCCGTCGAGGAGCTTGAAACGGCAGTGGGAAATCTCAAGCAGGCCCTCAACTCCATGGGTGGCCAGAATTCCTATGATATTGATCCTTCACTTAGTTTTGAGGATTGTAAGGGGAGACTCCCCCTGCCGATTCGAGGAAAGATGATCCATAACCGGGAGAAAATGGGTGCCGCTTTTTCAGGTACTAAAGGAGTTGTGATTCAAGCGGATGGCGATAGGGCAGTACGGTCTGTTTTCAGAGGAGAAGTCGCTTATTCAGGACACCTGAAAGGATATGGCGAGGTTGTTATTGTAAATCACGGCGGACGATTTTTTACCGTTTCGGCGCATTTGTCAAAACGTGAAAAAGCAAAAGGAGATCAGGTTCAAGGCGGTGATATTCTGGGGTGGGTGGCGGAGAACGGTTCAACAAAAGGGGCAAGCGTATATTTCGAGGTTCGAAAAGCCGATAAAAAGTTAAATCCCACAGCTTGGTTGAAACATGATTAATAACCATCCCTGTTTTTTTTGTTGGCTTCCCGGCTAAATTCACTTAATATCATAATTTGTTTTTCGGAAAAATATCTGATTTCAAATCAGCGTATGGATTGAAATGGAAGGTTGAGAGCGTTGGTCAAATTACCAAAGGAGCTTGAAATGGTGACATCAAAAAGGAAAATTTTCGTAAATATTGTTTTAATATCAGCCTGTGTTCTGAGCCTTCTCTTCCTGAATGGAAATGATGACAGGGTAGATGCCGATACAGAAGACGTATATCAAAATATAGAGATTTTAACGGAAGTCCTCAGGCAGGTGGAGAAGAATTACGTTGAGCCCCAGAAAGCCAAAGACCTTATATATGAGGCGATTAAAGGAATGGTCGGCAGCCTTGATCCCCACTCCTCTTTTATGACCAAAGAGGAATTCAGCGAATTGATGACGGAAACCAAGGGCAGCTTTTCAGGCATCGGCATCGAAATTACGGTGAAAGATAAAGTCTTGACGGTTGTGTCCCCCATTGAGGGAACACCCGCCTATCTTGCGGGCATGAAGGCAGGAGATAAAATTATCAAGGTGGAAGGAGAATCCACACTCGATATGAGCTTGATGGAAGCGGTTAAAAAGATACGGGGGCCCGAAGGGAGCCAGGTCAATTTGACGGTGGTGCGAGAGGGCGAAAAAAAGCCACTGGAATTTGCCATTACAAGGGGCGTGATTCCCCTTAAAAGTGTGCGTTATTTCTTTCTTACTCCTGACATCGGATATGTGCGGGTCTCCAATTTTCAAAGCAACACCGCTGAAGATCTGTCAGAAGCCCTTACTGCGATGGAAAAAGATGGAAAGATGAAAGGGTTGGTCCTGGACCTGCGGAACAATCCGGGCGGTTTGCTTTCCCAGGCCATAGACGTATCGGAAATGTTTCTGGATTCGGGTATCATTGTCAGTACAAAAGGGAGAACCGGCTCCCATGATATTGATGCGCGGGCCCATAAAAACAGCCATCCCCGGAATTATCCGATGATTGTTCTGGTCAACGGCGGAAGCGCCAGTGCTGCTGAAATTGTGGCGGGAGCACTTCAAGACAATAAAAGAGCCCTGATATTGGGATCAAGGACCTTTGGGAAAGGGTCTGTTCAGACTATCTTGCCGCTTTCAGACGGCTCGGGTCTTCGTTTGACAACGGCCCGATATTATACGCCAAGCGGAAAATCAATACAGTCAAGCGGCATAACCCCTGATATCGAGATCACCTTTATCGCACCGGACAAGGACGTGAAGGACAAGACACCACGGTTTATAAGAGAGGAAGACCTGAAAGGGCATATGATCGGTGAAGGCGGCGGAGAGAAAACAAAGACCGAAAAGAAGTCTGAGACGGATGAAGAAAAGAAAGCCAGCGAAATTCTGGAAAAAGACAATCAGGTTAGACAGGCCCTAGAGCTTTTGAAAGGTTGGAAGGTTTTTTCAAAGACAAAGACAAATCCCTGAAAGAATGTTTCAAATAGCCAAAAGTATTGGGAAATAATCAAGACTGCATGTCCGAAATAATGATAAATTTTTTGATGGGATCTTCAAAATATATTCTTTGTTGTTTTCATTAAATAGTTGTTGACAAAGATTAAGAGCGAGTGTATAAACGGTGATTCTCTGGCGCACGAAAAAGAGTAAAACGCTTCGACGATAAAGCTTGACATTCTGGATGGCGCGCCTTAAGATAGAAGCTTGTTGGTGGTTGTGCTTGTTCTTTGAAAACTAAATAGTGACGTAGCGTAGGTCTCTGTAGTAAGGCTTTGAAATTAGTAAAAATTAGGGTCATAAACCCTACTTAATAGTTTAAGTGGAGAGTTTGATCCTGGCTCAGAACAAACGCTGGCGGCGTGCCTAACACATGCAAGTCGAACGAGAAATTTCCCGCTTGCGGGAGAAAGTAAAGTGGCGCACGGGTGAGTAACGCGTGGGTAACCTACCTTTGAATCTGGAATAACCAGCCGAAAGGCTGACTAATACCGGATATGGTTTTTAGGACTTAGGTTCTCTGAATTAAAGGTGACCTCTTCATGAAAGTTGCCGTTCATAGATGGGCCCGCGTACCATTAGCTTGTTGGTGGGGTAATGGCCTACCAAGGCGACGATGGTTAGCTGGTCTGAGAGGATGATCAGCCACACTGGAACTGGAACACGGTCCAGACTCCTACGGGAGGCAGCAGTGAGGAATTTTGCGCAATGGGGGAAACCCTGACGCAGCAACGCCGCGTGAGCGAAGAAGGCCCTCGGGTCGTAAAGCTCTGTCAAGTGGGAAAAAAATCTTTTGATCAATAGTCAAAAGACTTGATGGTACCACTGGAGGAAGCACCGGCTAACTCCGTGCCAGCAGCCGCGGTAATACGGAGGGTGCAAGCGTTGTTCGGATTTACTGGGCGTAAAGAGCGTGTAGGCGGTTTAGCAAGTCAGATGTGAAAGCCCTGGGCTCAACCTGGGAAGTGCATTTGAAACTGCTTCACTAGAGTATGGGAGAGGAGATTGGAATTCCTGGTGTAGAGGTGAAATTCGTAGATATCAGGAGGAACATCCGTGGCGAAGGCGATTCTCTGGACCAATACTGACGCTGAGACGCGAAAGCGTGGGTAGCAAACAGGATTAGATACCCTGGTAGTCCACGCCGTAAACGATGAGAACTAGGTGTAGTGGGTATTGACCCCTGCTGTGCCGAAGTTAACGCATTAAGTTCTCCGCCTGGGGAGTACGGCCGCAAGGCTAAAACTCAAAGGAATTGACGGGGGCCCGCACAAGCGGTGGAGCATGTGGTTTAATTCGACGCAACGCGAAGAACCTTACCTGGGTTTGACATCCTCTGACCGTCTGGGAAACCAGATTTTTCCGGCTTTGCCGGAACAGAGTGACAGGTGCTGCATGGCTGTCGTCAGCTCGTGTCGTGAGATGTTGGGTTAAGTCCCGCAACGAGCGTAACCCTTGTCTTTAGTTGCCATTATTAAGTTAGGCACTCTAAAGAGACTGCCTCGGTTAACGGGGAGGAAGGTGGGGATGACGTCAAGTCCTCATGGCCTTTATATCCAGGGCTACACACGTGCTACAATGGGCTGTACAAAGGGTTGCTAACCCGCGAGGGTGCGCTAATCCCAAAAAGCAGTTCTCAGTTCGGATTGAAGTCTGCAACTCGACTTCATGAAGTTGGAATCGCTAGTAATCGTGGATCAGCACGCCACGGTGAATACGTTCCCGGGCCTTGTACACACCGCCCGTCACACCACGAAAGTCGACTGTACCAGAAGTTGCTGGGCTAACCTCTTCGGAGGAGGCAGGTACCTAAGGTACGGCCGGTAATTGGGGTGAAGTCGTAACAAGGTAGCCGTAGGGGAACCTGCGGCTGGATCACCTCCTTTCTAAGGAGTTAACCGTCTTTGACGGAACATCCTAGGTCAATCCTATCTATTGTCACTATTTAGTTTCCAGGGAATAAGCTGGGTTCGGTTTTGGGAATACAAAAAACAACATTCCCGATTCGGACGGAACAATCCGAACTGGCGCATGGGCCTATAGCTCAGTCTCGGTTAGAGCGCACGCCTGATAAGCGTGAGGTCGTTGGTTCAATTCCAACTAGGCCCACCATAATGAACGGATTTTGGAATTAGGGTTGGAAGAGTAGACGATTCTGCAATCGCAAATCCGCAATGACCATGGGGGTGTAGCTCAGTTGGGAGAGCACCTGCCTTGCACGCAGGATGTCATCGGTTCGATCCCGTTCACCTCCACCATTCCGGGCAGCGGTTGAAAGTTGGAAGAGCGAAACCTCTTTTAACTTTGAGCTTCTGGCTCAGGGTTTCTATAAGCCCGAATATGTTCTTTGACAACTGAATACAGAGTACAGCAATATCGAAGGTGCCTAGGAAACAAACGTTTTAAACTAGTAGCATAAATGGAAGTATTTTATGGCCAAGCTACTAAGAGCAGACGGTGGATGCCTTGGCGTCGGATGGCGATGAAAGACGTGGCTAACTGCGATAAGCTTCGGCGAGCCGTTAAACAGGCTTTGACCCGGAGATTTCTGAATGGGAAAACCCATCCCGGTTAATTCCGGGATATCTGTCACTGAATACATAGGTGGCAGAGGCTAACGAGGGGAACTGAAACATCTAAGTACCCTTAGGAAAAGAAAGCAAATGCGATTCCCAAAGTAGCGGCGAGCGAAATGGGAACAGCCTAAACCGTACATATGTTAAAGCCTGCAAGCGTTGTATGTGCGGTGTTGCGGGGCCTTGTTGGAGGTGATTGCAGTCGCTTCGACAAGTCAGAAACGTATTGTATAGCTGAACAGCCTGGAAAGGCTGGCCATAGAGGGTGATAGCCCTGTAAGCGAAATGCGATGCGCTTGTTGGACAAGGTTCCCAAGTACCGCGGGACACGAGAAACCCTGCGGGAATCCAGGAGGACCATCTCCTAAGGCTAAATACACGCCGGCGACCGATAGTGAACCAGTACCGTGAGGGAAAGGTGAAAAGTACCCCTGCTAGGGGAGTGAAATAGTACCTGAAACCGTCTGTTTACAAGCAGTGGAAGAACTATTGAAATTTTGTTGGATTCGTCCGACTGGTTTCAAGTTCGACTGCGTACCTTTTGCATAATGGGTCAGCGACTTACGCTGTGTTGCAAGGTTAAGCCGTCAGGTGTAGCCGTAGCGAAAGCGAGTCTTAATAGGGCGATTAAGTAGCATGGCGTAGACCCGAAACCAGGTGATCTATCCATGGGCAGGGTAAAGTCCCGGTAACACGGGATGGAGGCCCGAACCGTAGAAGGTTGAAAACTTCCCGGATGAACTGTGGATAGGAGTGAAAGGCTAATCAAACCTGGAGATAGCTGGTACTCCCCGAAATATATTTAGGTATAGCCTCACAAATTGAGTAACGGGGGTAGAGCACTGGAAGGGCTAGGGGTCTTACCGGATTACCAAACCTTACCAAACTTCGAATACCGTTAACTTTTATTGTGGGAGTCAGACTATGGGAGATAAGTTTCATGGTCGAGAGGGAAAAAGCCCAGACCGCCGGCTAAGGTCCCTAAATATGTGCTAAGTGGAGAAGGAAGTGGGAATGCTGAGACAGCCAGGAGGTTGGCTTAGAAGCAGCCATCCTTTAAAGAAAGCGTAACAGCTCACTGGTCAAGTGATTCTGCGCCGAAAATTCAACGGGGCTTAAGCACATTACCGAAGCCGCGGATTGTATGAATCTTCGGATTCATATGATGGTAGGGGAGCATTGTGTACCGGGTTGAAGGTCGACCGTAAGGACGGCTGGACTGTACACAAGAGACTATGCTGACATGAGTAACGATAAAGCGGGTGAGAAACCCGCTCGCCGTAAGCCTAAGGTTTCCTGAGTAAAGTTAATCTGCTCAGGGTTAGTCGACCCCTAAGCCGAGGCCGAAAGGCGTAGGCGATGGGAAACGGGCTAATATTCCCGTACCACCAAGTTGGCATTTGAGTGATGGGGGGACGCAGAAGGGTAGGTCATCCACCTGTTGGATGGTGGTTTAAGCTCGTAGGCGGAAAGGATAGGCAAATCCGTTCTTTCATTCAACGCCGAGAAGCGAATACGAGAGACTTTGTCTCATAAAGTGATTGATCCCATACTGCCAAGAAAAGCCTCTAGCAAGTCAACTGGGTGATCGTACTGCAAACCGACACAGGTAGGCGGGGTGAGAATCCCAAGGCGCTCGAGAGAACTCTGGTTAAGGAACTCGGCAAATTGACACCGTAACTTAGGGATAAGGTGTGCCTCCGTTAGGTGAAGAAATTTACTTTTGGAGCTGAAGGAGGTTGCAGAGAAATGGGGGTGGCGACTGTTTACTAAAAACATAGGACTCTGCTAAGTCGCAAGACGATGTATAGGGTCTGACGCCTGCCCGGTGCTGGAAGGTTAAGGGGACTTGTTATCTATTCTTCGGAATGGAGAAGCATTGAACCGAAGCCCCAGTAAACGGCGGCCGTAACTATAACGGTCCTAAGGTAGCGAAATTCCTTGTCGGGTAAGTTCCGACCTGCACGAATGGCGTAACGACTTCCCCACTGTCTCAACCAGAGGCTCGGTGAAATTGAATTCGCGGTGAAGATGCCGCGTACCCGCGAAAAGACGGAAAGACCCCGTGAACCTTTACTATAGCTTGACATTGGATTTTGGGCTAGTATGTGTAGGATAGGTGGGAGACTTTGAAACCGGAACGCCAGTTTCGGTGGAGTCAACCTTGAAATACCACCCTTACTAGTTTAGGGTTCTAACCTTGGTCCGTTATCCGGATCGGGGACAGTGTCTGGTGGGTAGTTTGACTGGGGCGGTCGCCTCCCAAAGAGTAACGGAGGCGCGCGAAGGTTCCCTCAGGCTGATTGGAAACCAGCCGAAGAGTGTAAAGGCATAAGGGAGCTTGACTGTGAGAGAGACATCTCGAACAGGTACGAAAGTAGGTCTTAGTGATCCGGCGGTTCCGTATGGAAGGGCCGTCGCTCAACGGATAAAAGGTACTCCGGGGATAACAGGCTTATCGCGCCCAAGAGTTCACATCGACGGCGCGGTTTGGCACCTCGATGTCGGCTCATCGCATCCTGGGGCTGGAGCAGGTCCCAAGGGTTTGGCTGTTCGCCAATTAAAGCGGTACGTGAGCTGGGTTTAGAACGTCGTGAGACAGTTCGGTCCCTATCTTTCGTGGGCGCAGGATATTTGAGAGGATCTTTCCCTAGTACGAGAGGACCGGGATGGACGAACCTCTGGTGTTCCAGTTGTCGCGCCAGCGGCATAGCTGGGTAGCTACGTTCGGAATGGATAACCGCTGAAAGCATCTAAGTGGGAAGCCAACCTCAAGATTAGATATCCCCATCTTGTGGAAACACAAGATCTGAAGACCCCTTGTAGACGACGAGGTTGATAGGCCAGGTGTGTAAGTGCAGTAATGCATTTAGCTAACTGGTACTAATCGGTCGTGAGGCTTGGCCATAAACTTCTTCTATTTATGTTTGTTCCTTTGATATTGATATTCTGTATTCAGTGAGCCAGTTTCAAAATGTTCAATTTTGTTCGATGAGATCGGGCAAAATGGGATGTTTTGAGCCTGGCTCAACAGTTTTCGGTGGCAATAGCGAGGAGGATACACCCGTTCCCATCCCGAACACGGCCGTTAAGCTCCTCTGCGCCGATGGTACTGCGTGGGAGACTGCGTGGGAGAGTAGGTCGCCGCCGAAATTAATTTTAAAAGCCCTTCATCTTGCGATGAGGGGCTTTTTTAAATTGCCGTAAAAGGGAAAGTATTTTTATTGCATTCCTCAAAAATAGTTGTTGACAAAGATTAAGAGCGAGTGTATAAACGGTGATTCTCTGGCGCACGAAAAAGAGTAAAACGCTTCGACGATAAAGCTTGACATTCTGGATGGCGCGCCTTAAGATAGAAGCTTGTTGGTGGTTGTGCTTGTTCTTTGAAAACTAAATAGTGACGTAGCGTAGGTCTCTGTAGTAAGGCTTTGAAATTAGTAAAAATTAGGGTCATAAACCCTACTTAATAGTTTAAGTGGAGAGTTTGATCCTGGCTCAGAACAAACGCTGGCGGCGTGCCTAACACATGCAAGTCGAACGAGAAATTTCCCGCTTGCGGGAGAAAGTAAAGTGGCGCACGGGTGAGTAACGCGTGGGTAACCTACCTTTGAATCTGGAATAACCAGCCGAAAGGCTGACTAATACCGGATATGGTTTTTAGGACTTAGGTTCTCTGAATTAAAGGTGACCTCTTCATGAAAGTTGCCGTTCATAGATGGGCCCGCGTACCATTAGCTTGTTGGTGGGGTAATGGCCTACCAAGGCGACGATGGTTAGCTGGTCTGAGAGGATGATCAGCCACACTGGAACTGGAACACGGTCCAGACTCCTACGGGAGGCAGCAGTGAGGAATTTTGCGCAATGGGGGAAACCCTGACGCAGCAACGCCGCGTGAGCGAAGAAGGCCCTCGGGTCGTAAAGCTCTGTCAAGTGGGAAAAAAATCTTTTGATCAATAGTCAAAAGACTTGATGGTACCACTGGAGGAAGCACCGGCTAACTCCGTGCCAGCAGCCGCGGTAATACGGAGGGTGCAAGCGTTGTTCGGATTTACTGGGCGTAAAGAGCGTGTAGGCGGTTTAGCAAGTCAGATGTGAAAGCCCTGGGCTCAACCTGGGAAGTGCATTTGAAACTGCTTCACTAGAGTATGGGAGAGGAGATTGGAATTCCTGGTGTAGAGGTGAAATTCGTAGATATCAGGAGGAACATCCGTGGCGAAGGCGATTCTCTGGACCAATACTGACGCTGAGACGCGAAAGCGTGGGTAGCAAACAGGATTAGATACCCTGGTAGTCCACGCCGTAAACGATGAGAACTAGGTGTAGTGGGTATTGACCCCTGCTGTGCCGAAGTTAACGCATTAAGTTCTCCGCCTGGGGAGTACGGCCGCAAGGCTAAAACTCAAAGGAATTGACGGGGGCCCGCACAAGCGGTGGAGCATGTGGTTTAATTCGACGCAACGCGAAGAACCTTACCTGGGTTTGACATCCTCTGACCGTCTGGGAAACCAGATTTTTCCGGCTTTGCCGGAACAGAGTGACAGGTGCTGCATGGCTGTCGTCAGCTCGTGTCGTGAGATGTTGGGTTAAGTCCCGCAACGAGCGTAACCCTTGTCTTTAGTTGCCATTATTAAGTTAGGCACTCTAAAGAGACTGCCTCGGTTAACGGGGAGGAAGGTGGGGATGACGTCAAGTCCTCATGGCCTTTATATCCAGGGCTACACACGTGCTACAATGGGCTGTACAAAGGGTTGCTAACCCGCGAGGGTGCGCTAATCCCAAAAAGCAGTTCTCAGTTCGGATTGAAGTCTGCAACTCGACTTCATGAAGTTGGAATCGCTAGTAATCGTGGATCAGCACGCCACGGTGAATACGTTCCCGGGCCTTGTACACACCGCCCGTCACACCACGAAAGTCGACTGTACCAGAAGTTGCTGGGCTAACCTCTTCGGAGGAGGCAGGTACCTAAGGTACGGCCGGTAATTGGGGTGAAGTCGTAACAAGGTAGCCGTAGGGGAACCTGCGGCTGGATCACCTCCTTTCTAAGGAGTTAACCGTCTTTGACGGAACATCCTAGGTCAATCCTATCTATTGTCACTATTTAGTTTCCAGGGAATAAGCTATAAGCTGAAAGGTTAAAGTTGAAAGCTCAAAGTGTTTTTAAATCTTTGAGCTTTCGACTTTGGGCTTCGAGCTCAAAATAAGTTCTTTGACAACTGAATACAGAGTACAGCAATATCGAAGGTGCCTAGGAAACAAACGTTTTAAACTAGTAGCATAAATGGAAGTATTTTATGGCCAAGCTACTAAGAGCAGACGGTGGATGCCTTGGCGTCGGATGGCGATGAAAGACGTGGCTAACTGCGATAAGCTTCGGCGAGCCGTTAAACAGGCTTTGACCCGGAGATTTCTGAATGGGAAAACCCATCCCGGTTAATTCCGGGATATCTGTCACTGAATACATAGGTGGCAGAGGCTAACGAGGGGAACTGAAACATCTAAGTACCCTTAGGAAAAGAAAGCAAATGCGATTCCCAAAGTAGCGGCGAGCGAAATGGGAACAGCCTAAACCGTACATATGTTAAAGCCTGCAAGCGTTGTATGTGCGGTGTTGCGGGGCCTTGTTGGAGGTGATTGCAGTCGCTTCGACAAGTCAGAAACGTATTGTATAGCTGAACAGCCTGGAAAGGCTGGCCATAGAGGGTGATAGCCCTGTAAGCGAAATGCGATGCGCTTGTTGGACAAGGTTCCCAAGTACCGCGGGACACGAGAAACCCTGCGGGAATCCAGGAGGACCATCTCCTAAGGCTAAATACACGCCGGCGACCGATAGTGAACCAGTACCGTGAGGGAAAGGTGAAAAGTACCCCTGCTAGGGGAGTGAAATAGTACCTGAAACCGTCTGTTTACAAGCAGTGGAAGAACTATTGAAATTTTGTTGGATTCGTCCGACTGGTTTCAAGTTCGACTGCGTACCTTTTGCATAATGGGTCAGCGACTTACGCTGTGTTGCAAGGTTAAGCCGTCAGGTGTAGCCGTAGCGAAAGCGAGTCTTAATAGGGCGATTAAGTAGCATGGCGTAGACCCGAAACCAGGTGATCTATCCATGGGCAGGGTAAAGTCCCGGTAACACGGGATGGAGGCCCGAACCGTAGAAGGTTGAAAACTTCCCGGATGAACTGTGGATAGGAGTGAAAGGCTAATCAAACCTGGAGATAGCTGGTACTCCCCGAAATATATTTAGGTATAGCCTCACAAATTGAGTAACGGGGGTAGAGCACTGGAAGGGCTAGGGGTCTTACCGGATTACCAAACCTTACCAAACTTCGAATACCGTTAACTTTTATTGTGGGAGTCAGACTATGGGAGATAAGTTTCATGGTCGAGAGGGAAAAAGCCCAGACCGCCGGCTAAGGTCCCTAAATATGTGCTAAGTGGAGAAGGAAGTGGGAATGCTGAGACAGCCAGGAGGTTGGCTTAGAAGCAGCCATCCTTTAAAGAAAGCGTAACAGCTCACTGGTCAAGTGATTCTGCGCCGAAAATTCAACGGGGCTTAAGCACATTACCGAAGCCGCGGATTGTATGAATCTTCGGATTCATATGATGGTAGGGGAGCATTGTGTACCGGGTTGAAGGTCGACCGTAAGGACGGCTGGACTGTACACAAGAGACTATGCTGACATGAGTAACGATAAAGCGGGTGAGAAACCCGCTCGCCGTAAGCCTAAGGTTTCCTGAGTAAAGTTAATCTGCTCAGGGTTAGTCGACCCCTAAGCCGAGGCCGAAAGGCGTAGGCGATGGGAAACGGGCTAATATTCCCGTACCACCAAGTTGGCATTTGAGTGATGGGGGGACGCAGAAGGGTAGGTCATCCACCTGTTGGATGGTGGTTTAAGCTCGTAGGCGGAAAGGATAGGCAAATCCGTTCTTTCATTCAACGCCGAGAAGCGAATACGAGAGACTTTGTCTCATAAAGTGATTGATCCCATACTGCCAAGAAAAGCCTCTAGCAAGTCAACTGGGTGATCGTACTGCAAACCGACACAGGTAGGCGGGGTGAGAATCCCAAGGCGCTCGAGAGAACTCTGGTTAAGGAACTCGGCAAATTGACACCGTAACTTAGGGATAAGGTGTGCCTCCGTTAGGTGAAGAAATTTACTTTTGGAGCTGAAGGAGGTTGCAGAGAAATGGGGGTGGCGACTGTTTACTAAAAACATAGGACTCTGCTAAGTCGCAAGACGATGTATAGGGTCTGACGCCTGCCCGGTGCTGGAAGGTTAAGGGGACTTGTTATCTATTCTTCGGAATGGAGAAGCATTGAACCGAAGCCCCAGTAAACGGCGGCCGTAACTATAACGGTCCTAAGGTAGCGAAATTCCTTGTCGGGTAAGTTCCGACCTGCACGAATGGCGTAACGACTTCCCCACTGTCTCAACCAGAGGCTCGGTGAAATTGAATTCGCGGTGAAGATGCCGCGTACCCGCGAAAAGACGGAAAGACCCCGTGAACCTTTACTATAGCTTGACATTGGATTTTGGGCTAGTATGTGTAGGATAGGTGGGAGACTTTGAAACCGGAACGCCAGTTTCGGTGGAGTCAACCTTGAAATACCACCCTTACTAGTTTAGGGTTCTAACCTTGGTCCGTTATCCGGATCGGGGACAGTGTCTGGTGGGTAGTTTGACTGGGGCGGTCGCCTCCCAAAGAGTAACGGAGGCGCGCGAAGGTTCCCTCAGGCTGATTGGAAACCAGCCGAAGAGTGTAAAGGCATAAGGGAGCTTGACTGTGAGAGAGACATCTCGAACAGGTACGAAAGTAGGTCTTAGTGATCCGGCGGTTCCGTATGGAAGGGCCGTCGCTCAACGGATAAAAGGTACTCCGGGGATAACAGGCTTATCGCGCCCAAGAGTTCACATCGACGGCGCGGTTTGGCACCTCGATGTCGGCTCATCGCATCCTGGGGCTGGAGCAGGTCCCAAGGGTTTGGCTGTTCGCCAATTAAAGCGGTACGTGAGCTGGGTTTAGAACGTCGTGAGACAGTTCGGTCCCTATCTTTCGTGGGCGCAGGATATTTGAGAGGATCTTTCCCTAGTACGAGAGGACCGGGATGGACGAACCTCTGGTGTTCCAGTTGTCGCGCCAGCGGCATAGCTGGGTAGCTACGTTCGGAATGGATAACCGCTGAAAGCATCTAAGTGGGAAGCCAACCTCAAGATTAGATATCCCCATCTTGTGGAAACACAAGATCTGAAGACCCCTTGTAGACGACGAGGTTGATAGGCCAGGTGTGTAAGTGCAGTAATGCATTTAGCTAACTGGTACTAATCGGTCGTGAGGCTTGGCCATAAACTTCTTCTATTTATGTTTGTTCCTTTGATATTGATATTCTGTATTCAGTGAGCCAGTTTCAAAATGTTCAATTTTGTTCGATGAGATCGGGCAAAATGGGATGTTTTGAGCCTGGCTCAACAGTTTTCGGTGGCAATAGCGAGGAGGATACACCCGTTCCCATCCCGAACACGGCCGTTAAGCTCCTCTGCGCCGATGGTACTGCGTGGGAGACTGCGTGGGAGAGTAGGTCGCCGCCGAAATTAATTTTAAAAGCCCTTCATCTTGCGATGAGGGGCTTTTTTTTTACGGTTTTAATGAACTCTTTTTTCTTCTTGACATCTTGAAAATTTTAATTCAGAGTCAGCGTCATATTATGGGTTGCCTCTCTGCTTGTGTGTATTTGCAGGCGGAGGGCTCAAAGGGAAAACGGTGAAAATCCGTTGTGGACCCGCCGCTGTAATCGGGGACGAACGCTGCAACATGCCACTTTTCCGTGTATTCGGGATGGGAAGGCGCAGTTAATAGAGTGATCCGTAAGCCAGAAGACCTGCCCATGCAAATGCAGCGCAATAGACCCTCGTGGAGTGGGTGAAAATCGCAGATGGCGTGGATAAAAAACGGTATCCCCGCGCTCACTGGTTTGAGCGCGGGGATTTTTTTTCTCTGCTGATTTCCAATACTGTAAGTTTTTTCCTTAATGCTGATAAGATGGGCGAGAGTCTGAACGGTTGGATTTTCTGACTGCGGGCGACTGCTGAGTTCTAGCGTATTTCAAATGGCCTCAACTCTCTCCGAGGTCCGAGAAGTGGGGGCTCTGTCATTGGGACAAAGCCCCTCACTTCTCATCTTAATGTTGATATTAATATTTAAGCAGGGAATTGAATTGTGGGTAAGAAACAGGAGAATTTAATTATGAAGAGAAAGATGTTCGTTTCCGGTTTCGCTTTTTTGTTGATTTTTTTGTTTGGTTTTGGCGCAATTGCGGCAGAGCATGGCAAGGCACAGCAAAAGAAAAGCAAGGTTGCAATTGTGCTGGCCAGTTTCGGTACCACCGTGCCGTCGGGCGTTAAGGCCATCACCAATATTCAGGAAAAAGTCAGAAAAGCGTTTCCAGGTGTTCCGGTAAGGCTTACATTTACCTCCAATATTATCCGATCCGTGTGGAAAAATCGCCAGGCTGAGCCCAAAAAGTGGTTGGATCAGGGGATTTCAAAAGAAATTCTTTATGTCAAAAACATTATCGCCACCATTGGCGATCTGAGGGAAGAGGGGTACAGAAGCATTATTGTTCAGCCCACGCATATGTTTTTCATGGAGCAGTCCCATGATCTCAGTTCATATGTGAACGCTTTGGGCTCTATCAGAACCATAAAGAGGAAATGGCAGCCGTTCGACAAAATTGTTATGGGGAGGCCCGCCCTTGGGATGCCGGGAGATAGATATGATTATCATGTCGACATGAAGAAAGCCCTCAAGACCCTTGCCGGGGATGTTGAGCTGGCGAAAAAGAACCAGGCCATGCTGGTGTACATGGGGCATGGCAATGAGCACTGGTCGGTCGGCATCTATGGGGAAGCGGCAAATATGATGCGGGAACTTTATCCGGGCGTGGTCACCTATATCGGCTGTGTTGAGGGTTTTCCGGGAGTGAAGGAGATTTCGCGGTACCTTGACCATTTTGATAAGGGTAAAATCGTCTTGAAACCGTTCATGATCGTGGCGGGGGATCATGCCACCAATGACATGGCGAGTGACGAGGAAGATTCGTGGAAAAGCATTCTGAGCAAGCAGGGGTTTGACGTGATGCCGGTTCTTGAGGGGCTTGGCTCAAATGACCAGTTTGCTGAGATCTTTGTAGACCATATCAAAGACGTTGCCAGGGACAATGGTATTGAGATGAACAACTGACAGTATGGAAAAGAAATCCGCCCTATCGCTCTATATCTTCTTGTTGCTCCTGACGGCTTGCTCAATTATAGCCTTTGTGAACGGCGGCCTCGATACGGCCGTGGTTTTCAAAGACCCGTCGAGTTTATGGAGAAGGGTGATTTGGCCTCTGATGAGATTGATTGTCTTTATCTCCATCGGTCTTTTTGTGGGTCAATTCATTGAGGGCATGGGGTGGACGGATAGATTGAGTGTAATGGCTCGGCCGTTTATGCGATGGGGGCATCTGTCACATCAGATGGGGGCGGTATTTACCACTGCGTTTTTTTCAGGTTCCACGTCTTTATCCATGCTCATGTCGTTTTATTTGGAAGGAACATTGAGTCGCAGGGAGATGACCCTTTCCGTATTATTAAATACCTTTCCATCCTTCTTTCTCCATTTGCCCACCACTTTTTTCATCATACTCCCCCTTGTGGGAAAGGCGGGTGCCATATATGTGGCGCTTACCTTTGGCGCGGCTATATTAAGATTGTGTATGGTGCTGACCTGGGCGCATTTTGCACTTCCGGAATCCGTCGGCTACGTTCATGAAAAGGAAACCAACGCGCATAACTGGAAAATGTTGCTTCGTGAAACGGGTGAAAAATTCAAGACCCGTATGGGAAAGATTTTTGTGATTGTATTACCAGTGTACCTGGTGATTGTCTTGATTTCGGACATGGGCTTTTTTCTCTGGCTCAAGCAGTTGTTTGTCCATGGCTTCAACAGCTTGTTTTTTCCTGTTGAGGCCATGTCCGTTGTGATTTTCAGCCTGGTGGCCGAGTTCACGTCAGGATATGCCGCGGCGGGGGCCATGTTGGATGCCGGTACCCTGAATGCCTTCCAGATTGTGCTGGCCCTCCTCTTGGGGAATATTATAGCTGCTCCGGTTCGAGCGCTCAGACACCAGATGCCCTATTATATGGGCATCTTCAGCCCTGGATTGGGGATTCGTTTCATGGCATTAAGTCAGACCTTCAGAATTTTAAGCCTGTTAGTGGTTGGTGCGCTCTATTTTTTATTGATGAAGAATTTCCAGTGAAGGCTTCGGCATTTTGGGCGGGATGATCAAAAAAGGTGGACACAAGGGCATTCTCGGACGGCCTCCCAGATGTTTCACTTATTCGATGCCCGATATTTTTTTCTTGACGCAAAACCAAATTTGTGGACTATGGGAACAACCGCTCAGGTGCTCTTAGGAGCTTAATAGGGAACCTCGTGAAAGTCGAGGGTGGGCCCGCCGCTGTAATCGGGGACGAAAGCCGCTAAAAACCACTGGCCATATGTTAAGGCTGGGAAGGTGCGGCAAGTAGGGTGATCCGAAAACCAGAAGACCTGTCTGAGTGTTGGGCTGATGCTTCGTGGACGGAAGTTAATGCCATAAAATCGGAGGATAAAAAAGGGATATCCCCGGATTGATTTTTTCAATCCGGGTTTTTTTTGCCGAATGATGAATGACGACAATGCAGAAAGCGACCCAAATCCTGTTCAGATATTCTAAACGCCTGCACAAATATGTCGGACTGATCGGCCTCTTATATTTTCTTATCATGGCCGTCAGCGGCGTGTTGCTCAACCACCCGTCGCTTATCCGGGACATATCGGTACCGCAAGGATTGTTGCCGTCCGGTTTCCGCCATGCCAATTGGGACCGCATGGCCATGCGTGAGGTGGTCTTCTCCGAGGGTGAGCGGCCGATGATGTTTGTCGGCGGAAAGGCCGGTGTGTGGCAAAGCCTGGACGGCGGAAGATCCTTTGAAGCATTGACCGCTGGATTTCCCCCGTCGGCCTATGACCGAGATACCCTTTGCCTGTTGCTTACCGAAACGGCTGAATCGCACTTTCTTTACGCCGGTACCCGTTCAGGATTATACCGATACGATTTCAAGGGTACCGGCTGGCAAGCGATCGATAGCGACCATCTCGGGAATGTGGAAATCGTGGACCTGGTTCAACGGGGGGATCAAATTCTCGCGTGGACCCCAAATGGATGTTATGCGTTGAAAGGGGCGGAAACAGCCCCGGTGCTGCATGCCGTATCGCTTACATCGTATGCTTCCGCGAACCCCTGCGTGCCGCTGACCCGGCTGCTGCTCAGGCTCCATGACGGCTCGGTCTTTGGTTTGTCCGGAAGACTGTTTGTGGACATCCTCGGGCTGGCGCTGATCTTTTTGTGCTGTTCGGCCATTGTGATCTGGTTCATTCCCTGGAAACGGAAGCATTTTAAGAAGCGGCGCTACGGCAGCCGCATCTTCCGTACGCTACACGGATACCATCTCAAGTTCGGCATCTATGTCGGTCTTTTCCTGGTTGCCATCGCTCTGACCGGCATGTTCATTCGTCCGCCGTTTAGGCAATTCATTTTCGGACTTGACTTGCCGGCCCGCTGGATGGGAGAGGCCGGGCCGGCTGCCAATGGCTGGGACAGCATCGCTCGGGCCGTCTATCAACCGAAAGACGACAGTTTGCTGGTCGCCAGCCGCGACGGCTTTTATAAGGGGCCAGCGGATTTTTCACGTCCGTTTGAACGGTTGAAGATCAAGGTGCCGGTCGGTGGCATGGGCCTCAATGTGCTGGAAAATATCGCCCATGGACGGATACTCATCGGTTCGTTCAAGGGGCTCTATGTCTGGGATCCCGCCACTGGCGGGGTAACGGATATTGGGCTCAATCCGAGCGCCGGCGGCGGCCGTGCAAGGGTTCGGAATAGGGCGGTCGGTGCCGCCGTCCACCGGGGAGAACTCGTTTTATGGGCCGACTATCGTGCGGGAGTCAAGATGATCCGGCCCGGTGAACAGCATCCGGTCATGCCGCCGGGTATCGCGACAAATGCCGGGATGTCCCTGTGGCATTTCCTTTTCCTTGTTCACAACGGCCGTATTTTCCAGCACTGGACCGGCAAATATACTTGGCTGATTGTCCCAATCGGTGGTTTGGCATTGCTCATCAGCGCCTTTTGCGGCAGTTACGACTGGCTCCACCGCAAGGGGGTTTGGCGGGTGAAAAAGAGAAGTTAGTTCCTTTTTCATTGGGGGCATGGGTTGGACGGATAGAGTGATTGTAATGGCTCGGCCGTTTATGCGACGGAGGCATCTTTCACATCAATTGGGAGGGTTCATATTAGGATGATTTATGAATAATATTGCGCAATGTTTCCACAAACACAGGGGCTTTTTCTTCCGGAATGCAGGCAAGAACCCGGCCAGCCATTTTTTTGTGTTGATCCGTATGCTTTTCAAAAAGTTCGATCCCCTTCTTGGTCAATTCGATCAAAAATACACGCCGGTCCGTCGGCGTTGTCCGTCTGCGTGCAAACCCTTTTTTTTCCAGTTTGTCAACAACGGCCGTCACCGATGCTGTGCTGATTTCCATGATTTCCGCAAGCTTGCGCATCTTTAAGGGCGGTCGTCTTCCCAACGCTTCAATGGCATGAACTTCCAGAATCGAAAGCCGAGTTTTTAAGCTGTTGACCGCCTCTTCCTCCCAGGCATGAAAGATATTGAAAAAATCAACCAATAACTCTGACAGTTCAGGCAAATGGTCTTGAAACTCCTTACTCTTTCCTTCCATACCACATCCCTTTAGAAAAAACGGCACCCTTCATATGATGCCGAAAATAGCCTTCACTAACTTAAACTACGAAAAATTAAAGAAAGTGTAAACCTGAAAATGAAGAATGCCGGAAATTGGTAAAAGCCAGTTTTTAGGTGCAGGGACAGCCACAAACGCATTTATCGGTCGTGCATTCGTTGGCGCATTTATCGCTGCAGTACAATTTGCCGTCTTTCTTGACTGCCTTGCTCTCCTCCACTTCACAAGTGCAAGCATTGCACTCACACGCAATTTTCGTCATGTTGATTCACCTCCTTTCTTGCATAAAAAGTTTACATCTTGAACAATATCGCATCTAAACAATTAATTTTAAGGAATATATATTGGCAAAACAATCCTGTCAATAAAAAAATATGAATTTAAACTAAATATCCTAAGCACGATATTAGCCGAATGATGGCGGCATGTTATGGCTATTGTTCTTCATGAAGAAATACACTGATCCGCAATAGGGAAAGATTTGCTACGGGAGAATATTTCCACATTGACTTTCGCCTTTTGTCCTGATAGAAAAAATTCGCTCAGGTGCTCTTAGGAGCTTAATAGGGAACCTCGTGAAAGTCGAGGGTGGGCCCGCCGCTGTAATCGGGGACGAACGCTGCAAAAAACCACTGGCCATGTGTGACGACTGGGAAGGTGCGGCAAGTAGAGTGATCCGAAAACCAGAAGACCTGTCTGAGTGTTGGGCTGATGCTTCGTGGACGGAAGCAATAGGCCGTAAAATCGGAGGATAAAAAAGGGACATCCCCGGATTGATTTTTTCAATCCGGGGATTTTTTTTGGCGGGCCGCATCACTCCAAAATGGGTTGGGAAGGGAACAAGGTCTAAGCGCTTTGCCCTGTCCCGGCAAAAATTCAAGGGAGGAGAGTGAGGAGGAGAAGCGGACAATGAAAAAGGGTAATTTAAAGAGGAATTTGTTCAGGACTACTGTGGGATTGGCAATGGCGTTGGTCTGGGGCACCGCAAACGCGGAAGACCCGGAAGAGACCACAGCGGATCTCGACCCCATCGTTGTGACGGCGGATTTCTTCCCCGTAAAAGAGAAAGAATCTTCCAGATTCGTCAGCGTCTATACCGCCGAAGAATTGAAGGAGACAGGGGCCGACAACCTGGTGGACGCCCTGAGGAGAAAGGGGTCCTTTGCCTATGAAGCCTTCGGTCCACTGGGGATCAGCCACGGCGGCATGAACAGCACCCTGTCCATCAGGGGCATCGCGAACGGGGAATTGATTCTGATCAACGGTTCCCCTATTCAAGGGGTCGCCGGGCAAGGTTACGATTTGAGCGCCATCCCCATCGAACAGATTGAAAGGGTGGAGGTTCTGCGGGGGGCTGCTTCGACGCTCTACGGCGCGGATGCCATGAGCGGCGTCATCAACATCATCACTAAACGAAACCCATCAGAGACCTCCACCCGGGCCGCCGTGGAAGTCGGCAACTTTTCTTATGTAAACGCCGATGTGGGGTTTCAGAGTTCCATAGTCAACGCGGGGTTCAATTACCAGCATGTGGAGGGGATCGAGAAGATTTCGCGCAGCTTCACGGGGAAATACAATTATGACACGAAGGCTACTAACAAGTATTCAATGAATCTGGATTTCACGCCATTTGAGAACTTTCACATCGATTATCTGGGATCCTACTATACAACCGGCTTTAAAAAGGTCTACGACGGCAACTCAAAGCCCATGGAAGGGACCGATCAGGAGGATTACAACCAGTTTGCCGACATCCGTTACGACACCAAAGATCTGAAGGTCAAGGCCTTCGGAAGCTATTCCAGAATCAACCGGGACGAATATACCGATCCGGATGAACCCAAAGACAAGAACACCAATTATAACTACGGCCTGGAAGGAGATTACCGGCTCGGTTTCTGGGGTACGGAAATGACCGTGGGGGGTGACTATGTTTATCGAGGGGCCGACTACAATAACCAGTACGGAAAACACCACCGGAATGATTACGCCCTGTTCGCCCAGCTCAAACGGGAGTTTTTCAACCGCCTGATGCTGTCCGTGGGCGCCAGGGAGCAGTTTATTGTCGCGGATTCAGACGGTGAAGATTACAACATATTTCTACCCACCTTCGGCGCCAATTTCACGGCCACGGATACCTTGAATCTCTTTGCCAATGTGGGAAAGGCCTTCAGGGCGCCCACCTTTAACAACCTCTATTACGACAGCAGCTTTTTGGTAGGAAATCCCAATCTCAAGCCCGAAATGGGGTGGACATACGAGGCTGGCGTCAAATGGGGGATTCCTTTCACCCAAATCCGGCTGGCCGGCTTCTATATGGACTATTCGGACAAGATCGAAATCGACCGTTCCCAAGGCTATCCCCTCACCTATTTCAATGCCGGCAATTACAAATCCACGGGCATCGAGTGGCAGATAGACGTTTATCCCTTTGCCAACCGCCAGGATTTCTTAAACAACATTTCGTTCTATACTGGCGGTTACTGGGCGGATCCCACCGCGGAAGACACGGAGGGTGAAGAGTACCAAACCGGACCCAAGTTCAAGACGGCCCTGGGCGCCGGCTATATCTCGGAGAATCTGGTACTCCAGTTCACGGCGGATTTCCTGACGAGCCGGGAGTACAATCTCAGCAACAGCACCACCCTCGACTTTTCCGGCAAATACAAAATTTGGAAAGGTTTTATCACGGCTGCCGTGAGCAATATCTTCAACTCAACGAACGAGGTATCCGGAAACATGGAGTCCACATCGACCAATCAATATGTGTATTACGCCATGGATCGCATGTTCAAAATCGGATATGAAATCACCTTCTAAAAACCTTTTGGGCGACCCCGGCGCAACAGGGTATCCATTCTCTGGCTGCATCGGGGGCGCCCGCAACAGAATGAAGACAATGGGGCAGCTGAAATTTGCCTGCTGCTTTATTTTGGGATGTATTCTCCTTGTGGTTTGTGCATCACCCTCCTTTGCCGCGGGAAAACGCAGAATCACGGTACTCACAGGCGTATCCAACGCCCACAACTTCAGCACGGCAATGGCCGAAATCCTCGCATCGCCGGAGATCGGGGGAGACTTCTCCCTCCAATTACATACCGATGAAGATGTTAAAAAGACCGGAACGGATGCAAAAACACGGGAGGCCATAAACCGGGCGGATATCCTTCTGGTGGATATCATGTACAGAGGACTAAGGCACTACGTTTCGAAAAACGTCGATTTCAAAAAAACAAAAGTCTACTCCATGCGCCTCTCACCCATGGATAAAGAAGGCAAACAGTTTATTTTTGACCGTACGGTCCTCTCATACAGCGCGTCCCCCACCAAGACGAACATCAAGAACCTGCTTATTTTTCTTCTCAAACGGGATTGCGGCCTGAATGCCGAGTTTAAGCCCCCAATGACGCTCCCCCCATCCGGCATTTTCCATCCCGACGCCCCTCGGGTTTTCACCGACTTTGATGAATACCTCTCATGGTATCAAAAAAGCGGCCGGTACCGAAAGGACGGATTCTGGGTCGGTATCACGGATTATTCCCGCTATGCGGCACCCGGTGAAGTGGGTGCGATCTCAAGCTCACTGATTCACCTGTTGGAAAAAGGGGATATCAACGCAGTGGCCGTCTATTCGCATCCCTCTTACCATGGGGTGGAGGAATTCCTTTTCGACAAACAGGGCAAGAGCCGCGTCCACATCCTTTGCGGGCTTTCATTCAAGCTGGGAGCCGTCAGTGATGCAGCGGCTCACAAGTGTTTGAGCCGTCTCGATGTTCCCCTGTTAAACACCATCCGCAGCTCCCGTCCCGTTTCAAAATGGCGGGAATCCCCCCAGGGATTGAGTCCTTTTGAAATCTCGACGCGAATCTGTAAACCTGAATTCAACGCCTTGATCGAACCGTCCGTCCTGGGAGGGCTGGTTCCCGCCAAGGAGACATCTTCAGGCGGCGCGGGTTACACCTTTCAGCCGATTACGGAAAACATCCAATTCGTCATCCAGCGGATAAAGGCCTGGAGAAACCTTCAGACAAAACCGAACAAGGATAAAAAAATCGCCATCTTCTATTACAATCATTCACCGGGAAAGCAGAATGTAGCTGCGAGCTATCTTAATATCTTTAGGAGTCTAGAGGAGATTCTAAGCCGGTTGCAGCGGGAGGGGTATGCCGTAGAGGGCAGCCTGCCCTCTGAAGACGACATCAAAGCCCTTGTCCTTCAAAGCGGCCGCAATATCGGCTCATGGGCGCCCGGTGAGCTGGAAGAATTGATTGCCACGGGAAAAGTGATTCAACTGCCCGTGAGTGAATATCAGATATGGTTTGACAAGCTTCCCGGTGACTATCGGGAAAAAGTACTCTCCCAATGGGGAAAACCCGAAGAATCGGAGATTATGACCAAGGATCGGAAGATCATTATCCCCTGCGTCCGTTTGGGGAATGTCATTCTCCTGCCGCAACCGTCTAGAGGCTGGGGCGATGATCCCATGAAGCTGTATCATTCTCCCCTGGTTTGGCCCCATCACCAGTATACGGCGGTTTACCTCTGGTTAAAGAAAAAATTTCATGCGGATGCCGTTATCCATCTGGGCCGTCACGGCACCCACGAATGGCTTCCCGGAAAAGAGGC
Source organism: Desulfatiglandales bacterium (assembly GCA_963663335.2). Taxonomy (GTDB): domain Bacteria; phylum Desulfobacterota; class DSM-4660; order Desulfatiglandales; family Desulfatiglandaceae; genus NaphS2. The sequence continues at coordinate 1,070,267 of CAXXLN010000004.1, forward strand.
AGGATTGAGTCTCTCCTGCCCGCCCGAGGTGTTGATTCAGGATCTTCCCAATATCTATCCCTACATTGTGGACGGCATCGGCGAAGGATTGCAGGCCAAGCGACGAGGAAGAGGCGTCATCATTGACCATCTGACGCCGGTTTTCAAGAAGAGCGGCATTCATGAGGAATACCGAAAATTGGCCGGTCTGGTGGAAGATTATAATATCGCCCTGAATCGGAACAAAAACGTGGCCCAAGAAAAATTGAAGCGGGCGCGCATTTTGATTCAGAAGCTGGGCATCCAAAGAGACCTCGGGTTGGAAAAAATCGACGAAGAAGCCATTGAAAAGATTGAACATTATCTGCTCGAAATCGGGCAGACCATGGTTCCGTACGGTTTGCACAGTTTCGGCCGGTCTCCTTCGGAGGATGCGTTGAACGGACTTACGGCCGCGATCCATAGCAAAAATTATAAGATGGACCCGAACTCCATCAAAGAAAAAGTGGCGCGTTGCGGTTCCACGGAAATGATGCGCCTCGTCCATGCCCTTGAAGGCCGATATGTTCCGGCAGGACCCGGAAATGACCCCGTTCGAACCCCTGAAGCGATCCCCACCGGAAAGAACTTCTACGGTTTTGATCCCAAGAAAATCCCATCCAGGGAAGCGTTTGTTCTGGGTGAAAAAACCGCAAACCAGATGATTGAAAAATATCAAAAGGAAAAGGGCAATTATCCGAACAAAATCGGCATTATTCTATGGTCCTGTGAAACGGTTCGCAATGAAGGCATAAACGAGGCGACGATCCTGCATCTTCTGGGAATGAAACCGGTCTGGGATAAGAATGACAGGGTTGTGGGCGTTAAGCCCATACCGGGTGCCACCCTGGGGCGGCCCAGGATTGACGTCCACATTCAGTCCTCGGGGCTCTATCGTGATTCGTTTCCCAATGTCATTCTTTTTTTGGATGAGGCGGTGCAACAGGCCCTTCAACTGAAGGATGTGGAGAATTTTATCGCCGCAAACAGCCGCAAAATAAAGGATTCACTTCTAAGAAAGGGGTATGGCGAAAAAGACGCGGAACGTTTGAGTAAGTTAAGGGTATTTTCCGCGAAACCGGGCAGTTATGGCACAAAGATTGCCGAACTGATCCCCAATAGCGGGACCTGGGAAAATGAGCAGGAAATTGCCGATGTGTTCATTCATCAGGTATCCTTTGCTTACGGAAAAGGAATCTGGGGAAAGCCCCTCAAGTCAGCCTATCGCAAGAATCTGGAAGATATCAATATCACCATGCACAGCAGGTCCAGTAATCTTTACATGACCATGGACAACGATGATGTTTTTCAATACCTGGGCGGCCTTTCCCTGGCGGTAAAAAGTGTGAGCGGCGCATATCCGGATGTTCTGGTTTCCAGGCAAGCGGACATGGATCATGTTTATATGGAAGATGTGGAAAAAACAATCGGACAGGAGTTGCGCAGCCGTTACCTGAATCCCCAATGGATCGAAGGCATGAAAAAGGAAAACTACGCAGGCGCCAGAGAAATGGCGGATTTTGTTGAAAACATGTGGGGATGGCAGGCCACAACGCCCTTCGCGGTGGATTCGGCAAAATGGGAACAGGTCTATGATGTCTACATTGAAGATAAGTACGGTCTGGATTTAGAGGCATTCTTTGACAAAAACAACCCCTGGGCCCGGCAATCAATGACCGCCCGAATGCTGGAAGCGGACCGCAAGAATTACTGGAAGGCGCCTGAGGAGATGAAGAAGAAGCTGGCCAAGACCTATGCGCTGAACGTCATGGAAAAGGGGGTGGCCTGCTGCGAGCATACCTGCAACAATCCCATGCTTCAGCAATTCGTGACCAATATTATTTCCTTGAACGGCCTTCTGACCCCCCAGCAGCTGGATCAGTTCAAAATGGTGATTGCCAAAGCCACGGGCCGTACCCAGGAAGAGAATGAAGCCGAGAGCAAGAAAGTCAGGGAAAGTCTGAAAAAGACCATAGAAGAGATTCAAAAGGAAGAGAGCGTAAAGGCCAAAACAAAAGGCAAAAAGATTGAAGGCTTTGAGATGGTGGATGAAAAGCCGGAAGATACAAAGGTCACCGCTTCGGGCTCCGAATGGATGGTCATGGTCATTGCCGTTGGTGTTTTGGCCTTGTTGTTTGCGGGGTGGAGGCGCAAAAAAATATGAGAAAAAACGATTCTGTTTTCAGGTTGTGGTTTGTTTTTATCCCTTTGATTCTGATGCTGCCCACATGGTCTTGGGGTGCGGCCTTTCCCGTTGAAGTAAATGATTCTCGGCAAAAGAGGGTGCAATTCTCAGAAAAACCTCAAAGGGTCATTTCGCTGGCCCCCTGTATCACCGAAATGTTATTGGCATTGGGGCAGGAAAAGGCCCTGGTAGGTCTCACCAGAGAGGATCTAACGCTAAACAGCGCTCTTCGAAAGACGAATGTGGGCAGCTATTTTTGCCCCGATATTGAAGCCATTGAGGATTGTCGTCCGGATCTCATCATCGCTTCGCCCGACCAAAAGGAGGTGATTCGCCATTTCAGCAACGGCCGCTGCAACGTGATGGTTATGGCGCCCGGGAAGATAGCGGAAGCCTTCTCTCAGTTGGAGCTGATGGGCCGGCTTTTCGATTGTGAAACGGAAGCTGCAAGAATCGTTCGGCGCAATCGGGACCAACTGGCCCTGGTAAAGAGCAGATTGTCCGTCATTCCGGCTGAGAGGCGAAAACGCGTGGTTCGGGTGATGGCCGGGGATGAGCTGGCATGCCCCGGTGATGATTCCTTTCAAAACGAAATGATCAGAGCTTCCGGCGGCATTCCGCCCCATTGGGGAAAAAAAGGTTCTGCCGTATCCGTCGGATTGGATGCGTGGAAGGGTTTCAATCCGCAGGTGATCTACACATGCCACCGGAATGAAAAAATCGTACGGGACTTGCTGAAGCGGGAAGGCTGGAAGGATGTTGATGCTGTTAAGACCGGATTCATCACCACGTTCCCATGTGATCTGACCAGCCGGATTTCCACCCGGGTGGGCTATTTTGTTCAATGGCTGGCTGCCGTTTTGTACCCGGAAACCTTTGCGGACCCTGAAACAGCCGTCTCTAAAGATCAGGTTTTGGAACGGCGTCTTGTGGCCGTGGATCTCCCCTATGTTCAGTCGGCAGAGGTCGTATGGCACCGGGTGGCGGATGAGACATATAAATCACTGGTATTGAAATTTACAGGGCCCCAGGATCTGTTGTCCACTTTTGAAGGATATCTTTCAGATGTATTAGCGGTGGGAAACACATTCGTACCCATGCCCGCCAGCCTGGGTCACATGGCCCGCGGAGTGGACGGCGCCAAAGCGGCAATCCGGAAAAACCTGGGATTTCAAGACGGCGAGTATGCAACACTCATGACCGGTGCCGACATGGACAACCTCTCCATCAGGAAAGAGATTTACGAGGACTTGGAGGTGGTGGCCTGCGTTACGGCGGGCGTAAAGGGCAACGCCATGCGCGCATCCGTTGATAAGGGCCTGTATTACAAACATGGAACCATTAACATCATTGTTTTGGCCAACCGTCGATTAACCCCCAATGCCATGGCGCGGGCCGTCATCGCCGTAACCGAAGGCAAATCCGCCGCCCTTCTGGACCTGGATATTCGTAGCTCCTATACGCCGCTCGATCACCGCGCCACGGGTACGGGAACCGATAATGTCATGGTGGTCCGGGGCCAAGGCGCCGTAGAAAAATATGCCGGAGGTCACACAAAGCTGGGGGAACTCATCTCCAGGGCGGTGTACAAAGGGGTGCAAGAAGCGATTTTCAAACAAAACGGCCTCAGAGCGGATCGAGATTTGTTTCAGCGGCTTGCCGATCGCAAGTTGCCTCTTGAACGGATTGTGCGCATGTATCCTGTGAAAGGCGACAAAGAATTGTTGACACAAAAGCTCGAGGGAGTGTTGATGACCCCCTTTTATGCGTCATTTCTTGAAACCGCATTGGCCATCAACGACGAATATCGGAAGGGACTTATCAAAGATCTGACCTTTTTTAACGTCATGTGTAGTTCGGTTGCTGCCCGGTTGTCTGGCCGATCGGATATGGCGCCAAGGGATATCCCTACCGCGGAAGCATTGCCGCCTGTAATCTCCAAAGCCTTCGGCGCACTGATTCTCGGCGTCACTGAACAGGATGATTAAAGCGGACATCCGTCCTCCATGTTCTCTTACCGGCTTTTCAACAGCAGGTCGAAATCAATGCGATTTTGAAATCTCTTATTGCGGGTCTTGGACGTATCCAGGGCATAGGAACATACGCCCGGACTGTATTTTTGGCGCTGGTCGCAACTGCCGTGCAGATCCTGCATGCAAGTGATTTCGGAGCCGTTCCTGGCGCAGGCGGCCACGGCAACACCCGTAAGGGCTTTGACGCGGCTCATGAGCAGCGCTTCCCGGGACATCCGATCCTCCGAAAGCACCACCAGATCGCAGCCCAGTTTCGACAGCGTCACGGCCAGTTCAGGATGCTTGAAGTCTTCTGAGCCGACCATGGTGACGGCGGCCGGCCCGTAATGCAGGATCTTGAAAGGAAAAGCTTTTTTCTGAGTGGCAGAGGTTTCGTAAAAATGCCTGACGCCTTCGGGCGTTATCAACAAAAAAACGGATCGGCCGTCCGCTCCCATTAAGCTTACCGCAAAGGCAATTCGGTGGTTTCGAGCGATTTTTTTCAGCGCCTCCAAATGGCCCGCGGGGGTTTGGGGCAGGACCCACAAGGCGGGACGGGTGCCGGACGAGCTCTTAATGTTCTTCTCCAGTTCATCGAGATTCATGCCTGCCGATCCCGTTACAAAGCAGTGTAGGGCCAGGGGGCCCGGTTTCGGGAGCTTGTAAAACCGGGTCAGATTTTTCACCCAGGGTTCCAGGTAGATGGAGCGGTATTGATCGACTTTCCGCGTGGACAGCATTTTTTGACGGTGGATACCGGTCAGGCGGCCTTCATTATCCAGGGGGATCTCCACGAAAAAAACCTGGGGCGTTTCCGAGGATCCCGAAAAAAGTTCTTTGCCCTGAGGGTCGAAGACACATGAGGTCGATTGGCGGCAGTCCATGATGCGGTCTTTTCCGGTGCGGTTGCAGGCCGCCAGAAAAATTCCGTTTTCTAAAGCTCTTCCGCGCCAGATCAACTTAGGGTCCAATCCGAAAACGGGAGGCCAGTTGGCCGGTACCCACAGTAAATTGACGCCTTTCAAGGCCATGATCCGACTCATGAGGCTGTTGTGGCTATCGGCGCAGATCAGAACTCCCACACGTCCCCAAGGGGTATCGAAATACCCTTTTTGAAGCGCACTGCCGGGTCTTGTCCACCGTTTTTCCGATTCCACTTTGCGATATTTGCATGCCAGTTTCCCTTCCGGGTCCAAGACGAAGGCGCTGTTGTAGATATATTTCAGTGACCTCATCGCGCTCGGGAAAAGTGATGCCCACATACACGCCGCATTCTTTTGCCAGTTTGCTCATTGCCTGAATGGTTCTTCCGCTCTCCGTCTCCGCAAAGGAAGCGACATCCTCGGGGGATTGAAAGGAATATCCGGTGACGGCCATCTCCGTATTGAGAATGATGGCCGCGCCTCCCTCGGCGGCCTTTCGGTTAAGGAGGATCAAACGCTCGAGATTATTTTCCGGATCTTTGAACTTGGGGTCAAAATGTACCAGTGCAATTCTCAAAGTCGATGCCGACTGTGAATCGGCCGATGCCGACGACGGCCTCAGAGCGCCTATCGCGGCAAGGAGGCAAATGACAACCATGATCAGGATCCGCGTTGCGTCAATAGCAGCAATATTCGGTTCTTTTTCGGTCTTCATTGATGCCATCTCCATGTCTAAGGGGGTGTTGGAGAGTCACGGCCACGCTATCTTTAAACGTTTTTGCTCCTCGGGAAGCCGGTTGATTATTTTATGGAAACCGAATTGTCAAGGGTAAATTAGAAAACGATTTGCCTTCTCTTTCATGTCCCAAACCGCGCAAAAGGCTTCTATGGCTGAACGGACGCATGCTTTTATTTTTCCATGACCCATCATTTTTTTTTCTTGACGCGAAACTGAATTTGTGGCTTATGGGTAAGACCGCTCAGGTGCTCTTAGGAGCTTAATAGGGAACCTCGTGAAAGTCGAGGGTGGGCCCGCCGCTGTAATCGGGGACGAACGCCGCCAAAAAACCACTGGCCAATTGTGAAGGCTGGGAAGGTGCGGCAAGTAGGGTGATCCGAAAACCAGAAGACCTGTCTGAGTGATGTGTTGAGGCTTCGTGGACAGAAGCTACAGGCAAAAAAATCGGAGGATAAAAAAGGGACATCCCCGGATTGATTTTTTCAATCCGGGGATTTTTTTTGGTCGAACGGTATCTGATTTAAGGAAAAAAGCATTGGCGCAATCAAATCGGGCGATTGTGAATCGGAAATCGAAAGTGGGAAATTGGAACCCGGTGAGTAAGACCATGCGGATCAATATGGTTTTGCTCTGCTTGCTGGTCTTCTCGGTCTCTCGGGTGTCCGCTCAAGACAAAGGCAATATCACGCTGCTCATGGGCGTGGCCAATTCCTGTAAGGTGGAGCGGGCGATTTTGGAAGTCCTCAAGATCCCCGAGGTGGCCGAACATTTTGATGTGCAATACCGTACGGAAGAAGATCTCAAAGCGGGCGCCATTGATCCGTCGGTCGTGACCGATTCCGAACTGATCGTCATCAATGACATGCATAAGAGCCTGAGCGATTTTGTCATTAAACATGCGGATGCTTCCAAGAACAAGGCATACGGCCTTTCCATCTCGCCCCAAACGTCGGAAAAGATCAAAAGCGACCCCATGGTCAAGAAATACGCGCAGCCATTGACCCGAAAGAACCTGAAGAACCTGATATTTTTCCTGTTAAATCGAGATTTTGGCCTTGATGTGGCTTATGAGAAACCCCAAAAAGTGCCCATGACCGGCATCTTTCACCCCAAGAGTGATCTCATATTCAATACCTTTGAGGAATATCTTACCTGGTACAAGAAAGAAGGAATCTTCAAAAAAGACGGTTTCTGGGTCGGTATTCCGGAAATGAGCTCCTACGTCTGTCCGGGAGAAACCGGTGAAATCGTCAGTTCGCTTATCCAGAAACTGGAGGCAAAGGGGATCAACGTACTGCCGGTCTATTCCTATCCGCCCATTGCCGCTTTGGAAAAATTCTTTTTTGATGAAAAAGGCCGATCCAGAGTGGATCTCATTACGGCCCTTGCCTTCAAGTTTTCGCCCCGGCATACGGAAAAGACCCGGGAAATTTTTCAAAAACTGGACGTTCCGGTGCTAAACGCGCTCAGGGTCCATTTTCTGACCATCCCCCAGTGGCGAAAAGATCCCCAGGGGTTAGGCCCCATGGAGATCAACTACGCCATGAGCAACCCGGAATATTTCGGCATCGTCGAACCTTCCGTTCTGGGGGGAAGAATGCCCTATCGATACAAACACAGTGGCAAGGAAGTCTATATCTATCAGCCCATCCCGGAGAACATGGATTTCTTCGTCGAGCGGCTGATGGCCTGGCGGAATCTTCAAACCAAGGCTAACAAGGATAAAAAAATCGCCATCATGATCTGGAACCACACGCCGGGCAAACAGAATGTGGGCGCCACCTATCTCAACCTATTTCGCAGCCTGAAAGAGGTCCTTAAGCGGCTGAAGCGTGAGAGTTATCACATCGAGGGCGCGCTCCCTTCGGAAGAAGAACTCAAGGACCTGATTCTGAAAGCGGGTCGCAATATCGGTTCCTGGGCACCGGGTGAACTGGATAAACTCATCAGCACCCACAAGGTGGTGCAATTGCCCATGGCTCAATATCAGAAGTGGTTTGACACCATAGACGAAACCTACCGGCAAAAAGTGATCGCGGAATGGGGAAAGGCGCAGGAATCAAACATCATGACCCGGAACGGTGAGATGATTTTTCCCTGCGTGTCCTTGGGAAACGTCATCATCGTGCCCCAGCCGGTCCGGGGATGGAACGATGATCCCCAGAAAACATATCATAGTACGACCCTATGGCCCCATCATCAATATACGGGTTTCTATCTCTGGCTGAAACATGGGTGGAAGGCGGACGCCGTCATTTCCATGGGGACGCACGGTTCCCATGAATGGCTTCCCGGCAAGCAGGCCGGCCTCAGTCCATCCTGCCCTCCGGAAGTTCTCATTCAGGATCTGCCGAATATCTACCCCTACGTGATGGACGACATCGGCGAGGGGGTCCAGGCCAAACGCCGCGGACGGGCCGTTTTGGTGGATTATCTGATACCCGCCATGAAAAAGGCGGGCACCTATGAAGAATACGGAGAACTGGCGGGCTTGATCAACGAATACAACGATTGTATGGAGCGAAATCCCCAATTGGCGGAAGTGAAACTCAAAAGAATCGAAAAGATGGTCACCCAATTGGGGCTGATGAAAGACCTGTCTCTTGAAAAATTCGACGAAGCGGCCGTGGAGGAAGTGGAACACTATCTGCTGGATCTGCAGACCGCCAACGTGCCCTACGGCCTCCATACCTTCGGGGTTTCCCCCAAAGGAGAGGCACTCAAAGAATTCGCCGCCTTGATCAAGGAGAGAAATGATACCCTTCCCTTGAAGGAAATCGAGAAGAATCTGGGGCTCTGCCAGCTTGAGATGGACCGTCTGGTTTCGGGCCTCAAGGGGGGTTACGTGCCGGCGGCGGAAGCCAACGACCCCTTAAGGAACCCCGAAGCCATTCCCACGGGGAACGACTTCTATGGATTCGATCCCTCCAAGGTCCCGTCCAAAGATGCTTATGAGCTGGGAAGAAAACAGGCCGATCAGATGATCGAAAAATATTTCAAGGAAAATGGAGTTTACCCGGAAAAAATAGGCCTCGTGTTCTGGAGTATTGAACTGCAGCGCAACGAAGGGACCCAGGTGGGAACGGCCCTTCAGCTGTTGGGGATGAAGCCGGTCTGGGACAAAAACAACAAGGTCACGGGCATCGAGGTGATTCCGGGGAAGATGCTGGACCGGCCAAGAATCGATGTTCACATGCAGATCTCCGGCCTTTTCAGGGATTGCTACCCCAATGTGATCCTTCTCCTGGACGAAGCGGTCCGTAAGGCGGGTCAATTGAAGGACGTGGAAAATTTCATCGCCCTGCACAACCGAAAGATTAAGGATTATCTGGTGAAAAAAGGGTATGGCGAGAAGGAGGCTGAGACACTCTCCGGCATCCGGGTCTTTTCCAACGATCTCGGCGCCTACGGCAACACCATCGAAGACCTGATCCCCAACAGCGGCGTGTGGGAGAAGGATGATGAGATTGCCGACGTGTTCATCAATTTCGTGTCTTTCGGTTATGGAAAGGATATTTGGGGAAAATCGCTCAAATCCGCCTACCAAAAGAGCCTGGAAGACGTGAAGATGACCATGCACACACGCTCCAGCAACATTTTCATGAACATGGACACGGACGGTGTTTTTTCGGAACTGGGGGGCCTTGCCCTGGCCGTGAAACGGGTCAGCGGAAGGTATCCGGATGTGGTGCTCTCCAACCAGGCCGACCCCGATAACGCCAATATTGAAGACATTGAAAAGATGTTGGGAAAGGAGTTGCGCAGCCGTTATTTGAATCCCAAATGGATTGAAGGGATGAAGAAGGAAAACTACGCTGGGGCCCGGGAGATGAACCGGTTTGTGGAACATATGTGGGGCTGGCAGGTGACCACCCCCTTTGCCGTGGATGGCGCCAAATGGGAACAGGTCTACGAAGTCTACATCGATGATAAATACGGGCTTGGACTGGAAGAGTTCTTTGATAAGAACAACCCCTGGGCACAACAATCCATGGCGGCCCGGATGCTGGAGGCGGACCGGAAAAACTACTGGAAGGCGCCCGAAAAAATGAAGCAGAACCTGGCGCGCACCTATGCCCAAAGCGTCATCGAGAAGGGGGTGGCCTGCTGCGACCATACCTGCAACAACCCCATGCTTCAACAGTTTGTGGCCAATATCATCTCTTTGAACGGCCTTATGACGCCGCAGCAGCTGGACCAGTTTAAAATGGTGATTGCCAAAGCCACCGGAAGAACCCAGGAGGAAAACGAGGCCGCCAGGCAAGCGTTGCAGGAGAGCCTTCAAAAGACCTTGGAGCAGACCCGCAAGGAAGAAAACGTCAAGGCCAAGACGGAAGGCAAGAAGATTGAAGGGTTAGAGATGGTGGATGAAAAGCCGGAAGACACAAAAACGTCCGCTTCAGGCTCCGAATGGATGGTCATGGTCATCGCAGTGGGTTTCCTGGCCCTGCTTTTTGCCGGGTGGAAGCGTAAGAGGACATAGGATAATCCGGCCGGGGAACGTTGCTTCTTTGGGCCGACTCAAATGGATGTGGGACTTCAGTCCATATTGCCTGGATTTCCTACGCTAACCAAAATTAAGGAGGAAATGGTATGAAAAGAAAGACAAACGTTACTAAAAACCACTCACTTATTGTCACCCTTCTTTTGTTTGCGGGGGTTTTGATGTTTCTGGCGCCGGGGGCCGCGTATGCCGATTCAATACAAACAGGCGTTATCGCCACCTCGGCATCCGATTACAGCAGCTATGCCGTCTCGACCATCTCGGTCGATCCAAAGGCCGGACCCAGAACCTTTATAAATGACCTGCTGCCGGGAAGCAACGGGAGCACCGTTAAGGCCTTTGGGCAATACTATTATCGGCTCGAACAGTACCAGGCGGATAATGTGACCAAAGTGGACATTGCTTCCCCCAATACGCCCATCTGGCAATTTACAACCCAGGACCCCGGTGAAACGGAAAGCAGCAATCCCAGCGATATGGTCTTTGTCAGTTCCACCAAAGCATACCTGCTGCGTTACGGCGCCAACAAAGCCTGGATCGTCAACCCTTCGGCCACCACCGAGGCCGGATTCAAGATCGGGGAACTGGATCTCAGTGCCTACGTCACGGACGACGTGCCGAAGATGCAATGCGGTGTGATTGCCAACGGCAAACTTTTTATTGTTATCGAGCGTCTCAATGCTTCCTTCTGCCCCGGTTACACCCCCTATGTGGCCGTGTTTGACACGGCCACCGACACCGAAATCGATACGGGGAAGGGTGTGGGCGGCTTGAAAGGGATTCCCCTGACGATCAATAACCCGGCCACCATGCAATACCTTCCCCAGAACAATCAGATCTATGTGCAGGGAGTGGGATCCTATCCGGGGTACTGTGACCCGGAATACGACTATACCGGCGGTATTATCAGTATCGATCCCGTCACCTACGCGTCAACCATGGTCCTGGATGACGGAGATGCCACGACGCACCCCTATGGAATCATATCCGCCATGTTGATGGTTTCGCCCACAAAAGGGTATTTCGTGGGGTATGCCGGTTGGGGCGACAATACCCTCTATGCGTTCAACCCCACCACCGGTGCGGTGTTCGGCGCGGTGCCCGGCTTTCAAAACATCAATATTTCCTCAATGCATGGCGGCACGTATCTGGACAAGAACGATATGATGTGGGTCTGTGATGCAACCAATGGCGCCATCAAAATCGTGGATACGGCGGATAACACCTTGAACGAGAGTATTTCCACGAACTTGAACCCCCAGCGGGTGGCGTTCTGTACCCAGGGAACCCCCTTTGCGCCGAACCTCGGGGCTACCGTTTCCGGAAACAGCGTCATGGCCCATTGGAATACGGTTTCGGGCGCCGAAGGGTACTACCTGTGGGCTTCCTGTCCCACGACGGGTTGGTCCGCCATGTACGATTGGGGCACGCGGAACAGCGTTTCAGCGACCATCCCCAGCGGTCAGCCTTATTATGTTGTGGTGATCCCTTACAACGCGGAGGGAACAGGCTCTGCTTCCAATGCAGTCACATTGCAAGCTGACTGAGTGAAAACAAAGATCCATTAACTGCTCGTCCGAATTTGGACCGGCAATCCATTAGGCCCCTTGGATGTTTCAGGAAATTAGGGGCCTGATGTTTTTAATTCAGGAGTAAAAAGCAATGCTAAAACAACTCTGGATGACGGGTGTCCTTGTGGCTTTTTCCGTTTTTGGGATTAAGGTGGGGTTGGGACTGGGTGCGCAGGTATTCAACAAAACCGTCTTCATGGGAAAAAGAATCCTTATTATGTGCGGGAGCATTCTTGTTTATCTGGTCCTGTTTTTCTGCCTTTACTACGTGATTACCCATTTTAATTTGTTAAATTATCTGGATCAGTTAATGAATATGATGCAGTGGGGCATGCTGCTTCATCTGGCGGTGGCGGCAGGCCTTTTCATATGGGGTATCAAACTGATTCTTGAAAAGCCGGGAAACAAAGAAAGCCTCCCGTTTCACACCAGCCTGCTTCTCATTCTGCCATGCCCTGTATGCGCCACGGTGATCCTGCTCAACCTGACTTTGGCCTATTCTCTTTTTGATTTATCGCCCCTTCTGACCACCTTAACCCTGTTTGGATTTTTCAGCGGCATCATCTTATTCACAACGGCCGTTCTTTTTCCGTTCCGCCATAAAATCGGTTCCGGAAACTCATTTTTAGGCCAATCCATGATACTGATTGCACTCTATTTTCTTTTTGTCGTGATCATTGCACCCATATATCCCGAGATAAAGGCCGCCTTTGCCATGGCCGTTTCCAACAGTCCGGTCAGCCGAATGGATCACACCAACACGGCGATCTTGGTCGGGGTTGTTTTTATACTCGGATGTGCCGGTTTTATCAAAAGCTATTTTGTCAGAGGAGGCGTTAAGTGAACATTTTTCCAGCATTTCAAACAATTCTGTATACGGTTTCAACGGCCATGCTTTATCCCGTTGTGATCCTGCTAATTTTTCTTTGTCTCTGGATCATTTTGTATGTGGGAGCCTTTCTTGGCGAGGCCGTAAAGAGGAGACATTTTCGGAGCGATCGGCATCTGGCGGATTTCCTGGAGGATATTAAAGAGGCGAGACAGCTGCCTACTAAGTTGGCTGAAAATTTGCCGCTGGGTGTTGTCTCCTATGCACACGAACTGAGAGATATTGTTAATGGGGATATTTTGTTTCGTGATGAGAGAGTGGAGGATTTGAATCAACGCAAGGAACACGCGCTTGCCAGGGAGGTGGACAAAATACGACTGGTCGTACGAATCGGTCCCAGTCTGGGGCTTATGGGGACCTTGATTCCCATGGGAACGGGCCTGGCGGGTCTTACCCAAGGGGACATGGCGCAGCTGTCCTCCAGCCTGATTCTGGCCTTTACCACCACGGTAGTGGGTTTGGCCCTGGGCATCACTGCCCATTTTTTCTCCGTGGTCAAGGAACGCTGGGTCACGGAAGACATGCGCCATGTCAACCTGATCACGGAAGCCATGACACAGGGCATTGATCTTTCAGAGGCGGCGGAATGAAATATATAAAAAACAGTCAACACGGGCATCTGGGAAAAGCGAAACGGGAAGAACCCCTAAACGGGGTGGCAAACCTTTTTGACGTGGCGCTTGTTTTTATCGTGGCCCTGCTGCTTTCCCTCATGTCCACCTACCAGGTTCTGGATTTCTTTAACCCCGACAGTGAAATTACCGTCATGAAGAAGGTGAAGGATGAATGGAAGATCATCACCAAGAAGGGAAAGGAAGTGAAGGTCAAGAAGGTAACGGACAGAAAGGTGGGAGGGGACGAAGGCCTTAAGCTGGGGACGGCCTATCAACTGAAGGATGGACGCGTCATCTATATCCCCGATGGAATGTCCGAAAGGAAGCTCAATGAGATCGAGTAGAGTTCTGTTCATATGCCTGATGATGGTTTTGCTCCCGTCCATGACGTGGGCCAATCCGAACAAAAAGAAGATCGTCATGCTCATCGGGGCCGGAGACAGCCTTGCGGTGGCCAGGGCATTCAAGGAACTGGGAACGCTTTCCGGGATATCGGATCGCTATTCCTTTGAATTTTATACGGATCGGGAAATAAGAAACAAGACGGTGAAGGGGGACCATATACAGGACGCATCCATCATCATGGGTGATTTTATGCACGGTGAGGTTGAGGGCTTCCTTGTGGAAAACCTGCCCGTGGATGGGAAAGATGCAAAACCGAAGCTTTACAGCCTTCGCAGTGCAAATCTCGCCGAAAGGTTAAAAAAAGAGGGTTTTACGCTGAATCGTCAGCCGGAAGAATACTACTCTCCCACAACCAAGGAAAATGTAAAGAATCTTATTTTTCTGGTGCTCAACAGGGAGGGGGAGGAAATCACTTACGGAAAACCCTTCAAGCTTCCCAAATCGGGCATATTTCATCCGGATGCAAAAGAGATCTTTCCCGACTTTGCATCATATCTAAAATGGTATCGCAAGAGCGGAAAGTATTCCTCCGACGGGTTCTGGGTCGGCATTTATACCTTTCACGTTTCCGCGTTGAAGGACAGAGGGAAGATCGAAGCCCACTTGATTCATGCGCTTGAAAAGGAAGGCATCAATGCCTTGCCCGCCTACGGAAGGCCCCCGTATCATAAATCCCTGAAGAAGTATTTTCTGGATGAAAAGGGTGACCCCAGGGTTCAAATACTGTGTGGCTTTTCTTTTAGATTTTTGAAGGGTTTCCCCGAAGAGACCGATCAAATCCTTCAGAGCATCAACGCGCCGGTGATGATACCGCTTACGGCCCACTCCATTACCATTGATCAGTGGCGGAAATCCGACAGAGGTATCTCACCCATCAGGGTGGCATGGCAGGTAAGCGTGCCGGAGCAAAACGGCGGTATAGAACCCACAATGGTCGGCGGAAAATCGGCTGCAAGACTCAAAGGGATGACGGATGTGGTCTATGACACCATTCCCCTGCCGGAAAACATCGATTTTTTGATCCGGCGCATAAAGGCGTGGCACAATCTAAAGGAAAAGCCCAACGGGGAAAAGAAAATTGCAATGCTCTATTGGAATCACCCGCCGGGCAAACAGAATGTGGGCGCCAGCTATCTGAATCTTTTCAGATCCATTTCAACGATCCTTCCCGCCATGAAGAATGACGGCTATAAAATTGAAGGCCCATTACCCACCGAAGAACAAATCAAGGAACGGATTCTTCTTGGCGGCAGGAATGTGGGCTCCTGGGCTCCTGGGGAGCTGGAGAAGCTGATATCCTCGGGCGGTCTTGTGAAAATTCCCGTATCCGTCTATGCAAAGTGGTTTGAAGCGTTGGACCCCGGTTTTAAAAAAGCGGTCATTCAACAGTGGGGCCGGCCCGAAGAATCGGACGTCATGACCCATAACGGCGAGATTATCATCCCTTGGATTTCCTTGGGGAATGTAGTTCTGCTGCCCCAGCCCTCCCGGGGGCATGGGGAGGATCCGGAAAAGCTGTACCATGACCCGAAGCTCTATCCCCATCATCAATACATTGCCTTTTACTTGTGGCTCAAGAAAGAGTTTAAAGCCGATGCTATTGTGAGTCTCGGGAAACACGGTACCCATGAATGGCTGCCCGGCAAGCAGATCGGTCTTTCCCTCACATGTTCCCCCGAGATCCTGATCCAGGATATTCCCAATATCTACCCGTACATCGTGGACAATGTGGGGGAAGGGACCCAGGCTAAGCGGCGGGGGCGCGCCGTCATCATCGATCATCTGATCCCACCTTTGAAAAAGGGGGGTGCTTATATGGAATATCGGGAACTGACGGGAAAAATCGATGAATATCATAATGCCCAGGCAGTGGATGCGGCCCTTGCGGGAGAAAAGCTCAAAAGTGTTCAGGAATTAGTCGGAAAACTGGGTCTGGATAAGGACCTTGGTCTGAAAGAAATAAATGATGACGCCATCGAAGAGGTGGAGCACTATATCCTTGAATTGCAGGAAAAGCTCATCCCCTACGGACTCCACACATTCGGCGTGTCGCCCGATGGAGAATCGCTCAAGGATCTCACGGAAGCCATTTGTGCCGCCAGCCCGGAGATCAAGAAGGAGGAGATGAGAGAGCAGGCTCAAAGCTTGCGGCAAAGCTGAAATGGCATCATTGCTGAGGGGGCTGAACGGGGGGTATATCTCTCCCGGCCAGGGGAACGATCCCATCCGGAATCCGGATGCCGTCCCCACGGGCAGAAATTTTTACGGTTTCAGCGCGGACAAAGTCCCCTCAAAAGAGGCTTTCGCACTGGGCAAGAAACTGGCGGATACCATGATTGATGAGTACAGGGAGAAGAACGGGAGCCTATCCCGATAAGCTGGGGATTATCCTCTGGAGCACGGAAACCCAGCGAAACGAAGGGGTTAACGAGTCGGCGGCCCTTCATCTTCTGGGGATCACGCCGGTGTGGGACAAGAAAGACCGGGTTGCGGATCTGGCGCCCATCCCGGGGACCCTCCTCAAACGTCCCCGGATCGATGTCCTGCTCCAGGCATCGGGACTCTACCGCGACGCGTTCCCCGGGGTCATCAAACTTCTGGATCGGGCCGTAGACATGGCCGGCTCCTTAAAGGATGTTGAAAACTTCGTGGCGATCAACAATCAGAAGATCGAACAGGCCCTTCTGAAAAAAGGGTACAAAAAAGATGAAGCTGCAAAATTAAGCCGGGCCCGAATATTCGGCCCCATGCCCGGGGCCTATACGTCGGCCCTCCAGGAACTGATCCCCGCCAGCGGCACCTGGGAGACCGATGAAGAGATCGCCGATGTGTGGATCCATCATTGCTCCTTTGCCTATGGCGACCAACTCTGGGGAAAACCGCTCAAAAGCGCCTACAAGAGCAACCTGAAAGACGTGAAAATCACCATGCACAGTAGATCCAGTAACGTCTACTATATGCTGGACAACGATGACATGTTTGCCTTCTTGGGAGGGTTGTCATTGGCCGTCAAAAGCCAGGCCGGAACATATCCCGATGCAATGGTGGGAAACCTCCAGGATGGAAAAGACGTAACCGTTGATGATCTGGCCAAATCCATCGGCAAAGCCCTGCGAACCCGCTACCTAAACCCCAAATGGATTGAAGGGATGAAGAAAGACGGGTACGCGGGTGCCCGGGCCATGGACAAATTCGTGGAACATTTGTGGGGATTTCAGGTGACCACCCCTTTTGCCGTGGACAAGACCCAGTGGGAACAGATTCACGAAGTTTATATTGAAGATAAATACGGTTTGGATATAAAAGAGTTCTTTGACAAAAACAATCCGTGGGCCCAGCAATCCATTGCCGCGCGGATGCTGGAAGCCGACCGCAAAAATTACTGGAAGGCCCCTCCGGAGATCAAGAATAAACTGGCGAAAACCTATGCTCTGAATGTGATGGAAAAGGGTGTCGCCTGTTGTGAGCATACCTGCAACAACCCCATGCTCCAGCAATTCGTGACCAATATTATTTCGCTAAACGGTCTTTTGACCCCCCAACAGCTGGATCAGTTCAAAATGGTCATTGCCAAAGCCACCGGGAAGACCCAGGAAGAGAACGAGGCCAAGAACCAAAAAACCAGGGAGAGCCTGAAGAAGACCGTTAAAGAGATTCAAAAGGAGGAAAGCGTAAAGGCCAAAGACCAGGGGAAGAAGGTTGAAGGGTTTGAGATGGTGGATGAAAAACCTGAAGACACCAAGGTCACCACTTCCGGATCCGAATGGATGGTGATGGTGATCGCCATCGGCCTCCTGGGCCTTTTATTCGTGGGATGGAAGAGGATGAAGGTATGACGAAAAACCATTCCCCCAAGAGGGGAAAACGTCTTTTTTGGATCCTGATTTTGGGTTTTGTGACGGCCATGGCGGTTCTCTTCGTCTGGCGTCCCTGGAAGACAGACTCCCCCAAGACGCGAAAGCTTCCGGCCACGGCAACGGCCTCTTTGGAAAGTATCGTTTCCACGGTCCTGGCCACGGGCAAAGTCATGCCTCAGGTGGGTGCGGAGGTCAACGTGGGGGCCCGCATCTCCGGTAGACTGGAGAAGCTTTTTGTAAACGTGGGGGACTCCGTGGTGAAAGGGCAGGTGATTGCCGAAATCGAAAAAGAAGACCTGGAGGCCATGAAGGCCGTAGAGGAGGCCGAAGTGAGCCTCATTGATGTCAAGCTCGCTGCTTTGAAAATAGAGGGTCCCCAGGAAATCGCGCGAGCAGAAGCCGAGATGGCCGAGCAGAAGGCGCGGCTTGAATTCATTCGATGCAAAGTGGGGCGTGATGGTCAGCTTTTTGGGAAGTCCCTCATCTCAAAAGAGGACTGGGAAGAAGCGTCCAGCGATTTTAAAATGGCCCAGGCCCGGTATGAAGTGGCCAGAAAGGGTTTTCAACTGGCCCAAACCCGGTATGAAGAGGAGACGCGCCAGTTGGCCGCGGAACTGTCCCGTGCCCAAGCATCCCTTCAAAACGCCCGGGTGAAGTTATCCTATGCGGTGATCCGGGCGCCGCTTTCCGGTGTGGTGGGCTCCGTCTCCACCCGGGAGGGCGAAACCGTTGCCGCGGGGCTCAGCGCCCCCACCTTCGTCACCATCGTCGATTTAAAACGTCTCCAATTGGATGCCTATGTGGATGAGGTGGATATCGGCCGGATCAAGGTGGGGCAAAAAGGCGTTTTCAGTGTGGACGCCTTTCCGGACAAGGAATTTCACGGCCGGGTGACGGCCATCTATCCCCAGGCGGTCATTCAGGACAACGTGGTCACCTATGATTGTATCATCAAAATTGACACGCCCTACGCCGGGTTGCTCAGGCCCCAGATGACCGCCAATGTGATGATTGAGGTGGAAAACAGGGAAAATGTTCTGGTTCTCCCCGTGGGTGCCGTCAAACGTCGGGCCGGCAAGTCTGTGGTCTTTCGGACGGAGAATCCGGATAAAGAGGTCCCGGTTTCCACCGGCTGGCGAGACGATTCCCTTGTGGAGATCACGTCAGGGCTTTCGGAGGGAGAAACGATTCTTCTTATTCCGCCCGGGGGCAGAAAAAAATAGAAGAGGTTATCATGATCAGACTGGAAGGGATCAGCAAACTATACGGTCGCCCGCCACAAGAAACGCGGGCGCTGTCGGACATTGATTTAACCATTGGTGCCGGAGAATATGTGGCCATTATGGGCCCTTCCGGCTCCGGAAAGTCCACGCTTTTGAACATTATCGGATGTTTGGACCGTGCCACCGAAGGGCGCTACATCCTCAAGGAGCGTGAGGTTTCAACCCTTGATGACACGGCGCTATCCAGCGTGCGAAACGAGGTCCTGGGCTTTGTGTTTCAACAATTTCACCTGTTGCCACGCCTGAACGTGCTCAAAAACGTCATTCTTCCCTTGATCTATGCGCCCAAGTATCCCTCCGATGCCGCTGAATTGGGCGAAGCGGCGCTTGCTTCCGTGGGGCTTCAAAACAAACAGTATGCCAGGCCGGGGGAACTCTCGGGTGGTCAGCAGCAGCGTGTGGCCATTGCCCGGGCTTTGATCAATGAGCCGTCCGTCCTTCTGGCCGACGAACCCACCGGAAATCTGGACAGGCAGAGCGGCCGGGAGATTCTGGATATTTTCAAAAAGCTCAACGGGGACGGCCGAACCATCATTATGGTCACCCATGATCCAGCGGTTGCGGCGGAAGCCGAAAGGACCGTTGTAATTGAAGACGGAAAGATTGCTTCGGATCGGAGCGGTTCCGGGAACAAAGAGGGCGGATTATGAGACTGTGGCGGCTTGGAAGGGAAGGCTTGGCGGCGCTTTTGTCCAACAAGACCAGGACATTTCTGATGGCTCTGGGGACCGTTGTCGGTATCGGCGCCCTGACCGTTATATTGTTTATCAGCGCAGGAACGGAAAAACAGGTGGCGGAGAAGGCGGAACGGTTCGGGGCACGCGCCATCTTGATTGTTCCCGGTCACGGTCAAATGAGCCGGACCGTGGGGGGGAGTTCAGCCGAGGTTCAACTGAAAGCCGCGGACGCCAAGGCCATTGAAGCGCAGATCGAAGGTTTGGTCGGAGTGACGGCGGCGTCAAGCAAGTACAGCCAGTCGGTCAAGGCGGGCACAGCCCAGACTCAAACCAATGTGGACGCCGTCGAGGCGAACTGGCATCATATCTGGGACTGGCCGGTGGCCTCGGGACAACCCATCACGCAGGAGGACGTGGACCAACTGGCACGGGTGTGTATTCTGGGGGCAACGCCTACGAAAGAACTATTCGGCGACGCTGATCCCATCGGAGAGAAGATTCTGATCGGAAAGGTCTGGTTCGTGGTCAAGGGGGTTCTGGTGCCGAGAGGCATCACCGGCACCGGACACGACCGGGATAAGCGGGTGATTATCCCTTTCAGCACCGGAATGAGACGGCTTTTCAACCAGCAGCACATCTCCAACATCCGGGTCAAGGTAAAAGAAGGGTACGATCTGGACGGGACGGGCAAGGCCATTGAGGACTTGCTCAATGAGCGGCACCACATCGACCCGTCGGTGGAACATTTCTTTACCGTCTTTTCCACCAATACCCTGGTCAAAAGATTCAAAGGCGTCTCCGAGGGCGTATCCCGACTTCTCATGGCCCTGTGCGGCCTCTCTTTTCTGGTGGGGGGATTGGTGCTGATGAACATCATGCTCCTTTCCGTGGCGGAGCGGCAGGCGGAGATCGGCTTGCGCAGGGCCCTGGGGGCCGGTCGCCGGGATATTTTCATTCAGTTTCTGGCGGAAGGGATCGGCATAAACGGGGTGGGATTGATCCTGGGGTGGCTCTTGGGCTTCGTGGCGGCCTGGTTTATCGCCGAGTTCACCAAGATCCCGGTGGCGCCGTCCGGAATGTCATTGTTATTGGGAGGGGCATTTTCCGTCGGGGTCGGTCTTATTTTCGGCGTCCAGCCGGCCCGTCGAGCGGCCAACCTTGATCCCGTGGAGGCGCTTCGGTGAACTGGGTCGCCAACTCGGCTCTGTCCGTGGCGGTTCTGGCCAGCCACAGGCTGAGGACCGTCCTGAGTCTGTCCGGCATCGTGATCGGGGTGGCCTCGGTCATCATCATGGTTGCCGTGGGCCTGGGTGCCGAGCGCCGGATTGTTGAGCGAATCGAGGCCATGGGGACCAACCTGATCGTGGTGACGGCGGATCAAACCAGGCTCAGCGGTGGAAAATTGCGGCGCATCGGGTCCGCAAAAACCCTCAAAAAAGAGGATGTCCGTGCCATTTCGGCCCAATGTCCCTCCGTCAAAAGGGCTGCGGGCTCCATTAAACGGTCCATCATCCTGCGCTACCAGGGGAATACGGTCAAGACAACCCTGGTAGGACTGGAACCGGACGGATTCGCCATCTGCAACTTGATTCCGGATCAAGGGGGCGTCTATTCCCAAGCCGAGGAGCGTTCCCGAAGGCGGGTTGCGGTCTTCGCGCCGACGGCGGCAAAAAACGCCTTCGAGGGGGCGACTCCCATCGGCAAAGCCGTTCGCCTGGGGCGGCAGCCCTTCCGGGTCATCGGGCTCACGGTCCCCAAGGGAACGGATTTAAACGGTACCGACCAGGACGACAAGGTGTTTGTCCCCCTGTCAACGGCCATGCGCCGCCTGGTCAACGTGGATTATATGGACACCATATTTGCGCAGGCCGTAGACGGCATCCCCTTGCCCCTGGCTCAGGCGGAAATCAGAAACGTCCTTCACAAAGCGCATCGGCTGGGAAGCAGGTCCGATGATTTCTCCGTTTTCAACCAACTGGATCTCATCAGACTGCAAAAAGAGACGGCCCGGTCCCTGACCCTCCTGGTCGGCAGCGTGGCGGCCCTGGCCTGGATGGTGGGGGGCGTGGGCATTCTGGCGGTCATGCTCATGTCGGTGCGTGAGCGACGTCCGGAAATCGGCCTCAGGCGCGCTCTGGGTGCCCGGGCCGGGGATGTGCGCTATCAGTTTGTGTTCGAGGCCGTTCTTCTGGCTTCGGTGGGCGCTTTGGGCGGTCTGACGGTGGGCCTGCTGGGCGTCTGGGCGACCCACTTGATCGGTTGGGGGCCGGTTCTGGTCCCCTGGGCCGCGGCGTTGGCCGCTTTGGGCGCGTCCGTTCTGCTGGGTCTTGCCTGCGGCGTCTATCCGGCACTGAAAGCATCACGATTAAGCCCCGTGGAGGCCCTGAACTTGTCCTGACGTTGTGGACCTTAAAGGCGGTATCACAGGGAACTTTAGAGAGACGGTTATGACGGCATTGAAATTCTTACATCATCTGCTTATGCTCCTTTTTATGATGGGGTGCTGCCTCGGCCCGGCATCGTGCGGTTTTGTGGAGAAACGGATTGATGAGACCGCGGGCGGCCCCAACCCGCCGGCCGATACCACAGTGACCCCGGCGTTGGAGGAAAAGGAGAAGAAGCCGCTCGAACCGCCTTCAAGCCCCGCCCTACCGGCCGGACCCCTTACCATCACCACCACCCAGGCCATTGTGCTTTCCCTTCAAAACAACCGCTCCCTGGTGGTGGAAAAGCTGACCCCTTCCATTACCCAAACCTTTGAGGAAACGGAAAGGGCCGTCTTCGATCCGAACCTGGCGGCGGAAATCATGGGCGGCCGCACCGACGGAGAACGCCAGGCGAGAGCCGGATCGCAAACCGAGGATTACGTCAGGGATGAAGGGGTGGGCGTCATTTCCCTGGCGCAGTTCTTTCCCTCCGGCACCACGGTCACCCTGGAAGGGAAGACGGAGATGGTGAATTCCTCCCTTTATCAGGATGCCTTTTACTGGAGCCGGCTGGGACTCACCGTCAACCAGGCGGTGCTCCGAGGATACGGCAGCGATGTGAACCTGGTGAGGCTGCGCCAGGCCCGCCTGGAAACCCGCATGAGCGAATATGAGTTGCGCGGTTTCACCCTTGCCCTGGTGGCACAGGTGGAAGAGACCTTCTGGGACTACGCCCTGGCAAAACGCCGGGTGGAGATTTTTGAGGAATCCATGAAGGTGGCCCGCCAGCAGGTGAACGAAACCCTGGCCCTCATCGAGGTGGGCCGTCTCGCCAAATCGGAACTCCCCGCCGTTCAGGCGGAACTGGCGGCCCAGGAGCAGGGGCTCATCGACGCGAGGAGCTACCGGGAAACCATGCGGCTGCAGCTCTTGCGCCTCCTCAATCCGGCAGGTATAGACATGTGGCAGCGGAACGTGGACCTGATCTACCAGCCGACCGTGCCCGGGGTAAAACTGGACGACGTCCGCGCCTATGTGGACATGAGCATGCGCATGCGCCCCCTCTTAAACCAGGCCCGGTTGAAACTCATGCAGAACGACCTGGAGGTGGTCAAAACCAAAAACGGTCTGCTGCCCCTGCTGGATCTTTTCGTGAGCCTCGGGAAAAGCGGGTACGCCAATTCCTTCGGTCGATCGGTCAGCAACGTGACGGAAGATTATTACGATGCTTTCGTGGGCGTGCGGTTTGAATATCCCATCTACAATCGCGCCCCCAAATCCCGTTACCAGCGGGCCAGTCTAAGCCGGGAACAGGCGGAAAAATCCCTTCAAAATCTTTCCCAACTGGTGGAATTGGATGTTCGGACCGCCTACGTGGAGGTGAACCGTGCCAGGCAGCAGATCAAGGCGTCCGCCACCACGCGCATGTTCAGCGAGGAAACCCTGCGGGTGGAGACCGAAAAACTGCGGGTGGGAAAATCGACCAGCCTCCTGGTGGCACAGGCCCAGCGGGATCTTCTGGTGAGCCGAATCGCCGAGGTGGAAGCCCTGGCCAATTACATCAAGGCGCTGATTTATCTCTATCAACAGGACGGTTCCCTGCTGGAACGAAGGGGCATTGCGGCACCCGGCGACGAAATGGTAAAACTTGTGAAGGATTAATCGGTTATGCCCAAAATGCGCGGCGGGAAATGATGGGTTTTTCACCAAGCCGGGCATGGGTTGCCGTATTTCCCCCTTGACTTTCCCGCTTCCCTCTGTTAGAAACAGGCCAACTCAGGTGCTCCAAGAGAGCTTAATTAGGGAACCCCGTTAAAATCGGGGACGGGCCCGCCGCTGTAATCGGGGACGAAAGCTGCAAGATACCACTGTCAGGCATCCGGTGAACCATGGAAAAGCCGATGGGAAGGCGCAGTCAGTAGGCTGATCCGAGAGTCAGAAGACCTGTCTGAGTGTTGGACCGACGCTTCGCGGACAGAGGCAGGGGTCGTTAAAATCGGTGGATAAAAAAGGGACATCCCCGGATTGATTAATTTCAGTCCGGGGATTTTTTTTTGGAGGTGGCGCAACATGGAATATGGAACCCTTTACGGCATCGGTGTGGGACCCGGAGACCCTGAGTTGCTCACATTGAAGGCCGTCGGGATGCTCAGGCGTGTGGCGGTCGTGTTTGCGGCCGCCTCCAGCGGCAAGAACTACTCGCTGGCCGTGGAAATCGCATCTCCGCATCTTAAAGAGGGCGTGCCCGTGGTACACCTGGCTTTTCCCATGACCCGGGATAAAGAGAAGCTGGCCGATGCATGGGCGGAAAACGGCCGAAAGGTGGTCGAAACCCTGGAAGGCGGGAAAGACGCGGCCTTCATTACCTTGGGGGACCCCTTGACTTACAGCACCTTCGGCTATGTCCTGGAGACCATCCGGGCGACCCATCCGCATATCCCCATTAAGATCATTCCGGGCATCACAAGCTACCAGGCCGGCGCCGCCGCCGCCGGGCACATCCTGGTGGAAGGAGACGAGTCCCTGGTGATCGCCTCCGGGGTCCTTGGGGCGGAGAGGCTGAAGCAGGTCATCGACCGCGCGGACAGTGCGGTGATCCTCAAAGTGTACCGGAATTACAGTGAGATCCTGGATGTGTTGGATGACCTCGGCCTGACCGATCGATCCGTACTGGTCTCGCGATGCGGGCAGGAGGGTGAGGAAATTGTGCGGGATCTGAAAGGGCGCGACCATACGCCGCCACATTATATGTCGCATTTGATCATCGGAAAAAGGCTGTAGATTTTTCTGTTTAGGGAGTCGGACCATCGTGGAAATGCATGGCTGGAACGTCATGTATATCCTTGGTATCAGGGAGGTGAAAGATGAGGGCAGTCATTATTTTGGGGCACGGTAGCCGGGTGCCCGAGGCAGGGAAAAATATGGAGACGGTGGCAACCCTGTTGAAAAAAAAGTATCATCTTGAAATGGTGGAGGTCTGCCAGATGTCCCGGCTCGGACCCCATTATCCGGAAACCCTTGCCAAATGCGTGAAGTGCGGCGCGACCGAAGTGGTGGTGATTCCGTATTTTTTGAACAACGGATTGCATATCCGTCTGGATATTCCTGAAATGATGAAAGAAGGGGCGAAAAAATATCCCCATGTGAAAATGATTTTTGGAAAGCATCTCGGATTTGATCCGAAATATGCCGATATCATTTATCGGAGAATTCAAGAATCCCTCGATTTGCCGGATGTCAGAGGTCTTGAGCTGGAACCCCGGGAGAGTTTTCCGGTGCCTGCCGGCCAGGGCGAGTTTGTGGAGATGCCGCCGGAGGAAGCAAAACGGTATGAAAATGAGCGTTCCAATCATGTCCACGGTCATGACGCTCCGTGAGCAAATTGCGAACCATGGGGTTTTGGAAAGGGACATTGCGCTGATATGAATATCCCGGCATTTCTGATTGCAGGCACCCACAGCGGCTGTGGGAAAACCACCGTTTCGTTAGGGATCATGGCCGCGCTGGTAAGAAGAAAGCGTAAGGTTCAGGCCTTTAAGGTGGGCCCCGATTTCATCGATCCCGGCCATCATCGCCGGATTACGGGAAGGGACTCCCATAATCTTGACGGTTGGATCATGGACCGTGACGACAACCGGCGAATCCTTTCCCGGGGCATGGGGGATGCGGATGCCGTCGTGGTGGAAGGGGTCATGGGGCTTTTTGACGGTTTTAGCGGCGCTGATGAGTCCGGTTCAACGGCGCAGATGGCCAAGTGGCTGGACCTGCCCGTTATTCTGGTGATTGACGCACGTTCCATGGCCAGATCCGCCGCCGCGGTCGCGCTGGGCTTTCTCCGTTTCGACCCGGATTTATCCATCGGGGGGATTATCTTTAATCGGGTGGGTAGCCAAACCCATGCGCAAATCCTTCAAGAAGCCGTCAGCTCCATCACCCATGTGCCGGTTTTCGGATATCTGCCCCGAAGCGAGGCCCTGGAAATGCCTTCCCGGCACCTGGGACTGGTGACCGATGAGGATTTGGTTCGGGGCGATGATCATTCGGAAAGGCTGGCCCGGTGGATCGAGTCCAATGTGGACCTGGACGGGATTCTGGCCCTTCATAACATGAAAAGGCCCGGGGACGAGATCCCGGAAGCCCTACCGAAACCGGATATCCGCATCGGAATTGCCAGAGATGAGGCATTCTGTTTCTATTACCCTGAAAATCTGAGGCTTTTGCGCCGGGCGGGTGCTCAGTTGGTCCCCTTCTCCCCCATGCGCTCAAAAAACCTTCCGGAAGGGATTCACGGCCTCTATCTGGGCGGAGGGTATCCGGAGCTGCACTGCCGCTCCCTGGCGGAAAATCGCCCCTTGTTAAATGCCATACGGGATTTCGGCATGGATGGAAAACCCATATACGCCGAGTGCGGGGGATTCATGTTTCTCATGAGGGAAATAGAGGATCTCGAGGGTCGGGTTTTCCCCATGGTGGGACTCTTTCCCATGAGGGCGAAGATGGACCCGCGTTTGAAGTCCCTGGGGTATCGCGAGGTCGAGACCCTGGATGAGAGTCTCCTCGGCCCCGGAGGCATCAGGATCAGGGGGCATGAATTCCACTACTCCCACATGGAAGATGTCGCACCGGGCCGGCGATGCATTTATCGCCTGACGGACCGCAAAGCGGTTTCGGCCGATAGGGAGGGCTTTGTGCGAAAACACGTATTGGGGTCTTACGTGCATCTTCATTGGGGCTCCAATCCCGGGGTGGCCGATCATTTTGTGGATTATTGCCGCCGATACGGTGGTGGAGCCGATTGATTTTTTTTGATTCCTTTGGGGAAATTATGACCGATATTCATGAAAGACTCGAACCGGGCGAAATCGAAACGCGTTCTTTCGCCGTAATTGATACGGAGACTCCTGTTCCCAGGCCCTTTGAAGGGAAACAATGGCGGATTGTGAGACGGATGATCCATACCACCGCCGACTTTGAGCTCCTTTCCTTGGTGCGGTTCCATCCCGATGCCGTTTCAAAGGGGATGGCGGCCCTCAAGAACGGCTGCCTGGTTGTGACCGATACGGAGATGGCCCACATGGGCATTTCCGAAAGGCGTATGACGCCGTTGGGGTGCCGGGTGGAGTGCCATATGGGTGATGCGGCCGTGAAGGAAAAGGCGTTGCGGGAGAAGAGTACCAGGGCTCTGGCCGCCGTGGATGCCGTGCTGAACAGACTGGAGGGGGGGATATATGTGGTGGGAAATGCCCCCACGGCCCTGTTGAGGCTTCTGGAATGGATGGACAAGGGGGAATGCAAGCCCGCGCTAATTGTGGGCATGCCGGTGGGGTTTGTCAATGCCGCCGAATCCAAGGCGTTGCTCATGGAGCAAACGGCCATCCCGTACATTACCATTGCCGGCCGAAAAGGGGGATCCGCCCTGGCCGCCTGCGTCATCAACCAACTGGCGGAGATGGTCCTTGAAGAGCGATAGGCAACATCAGGATAGCCGGGCCGAAAAACGGCTTCGTGAGGGGTTTACCACCGGTTCGGCCGCCGCCGCCGGTGCCAAGGCGGCGCTGTGTCATCTGATGGGCCTGGGTGTTCCAAAAGCCGTGGAGATTCCTCTCCCCGCGGGGGGAAGGCTGACCATTCCCGTCGAGGGGGTTGAAAGGGTGGGAAACGGCGCAAGGGCAACGGTGAGAAAAGACGGCGGCGATGATCCGGATGCCACCCACAAGGCACGGATCATGAGCACCGTGCGTCTTATGCCCGGAGGGCGTCACGGAGACGTTTTGATTGACGGCGGAACAGGGGTCGGAAAGGTGACGCGCCCCGGTCTTCCCGTGGCCGTGGGGGAGAGCGCCATAAACCCGGTGCCCCGCAGGCAGATTAAGGCGGCCCTATTGGAATGCCTCGAAGAGGCCGGTATGAGGGCCGCCGTTTCCGTTGTGGTGGAGGTTGAAAACGGGGAAAAGATTGCAAAGAAAACCCTGAACCCACGCCTGGGCATTATCGGCGGGGTTTCCATCCTGGGGACCCGGGGGACGGTTAAGCCTTTTTCCAACAAGGCCTACAAGGACACCATCACCATGAGCATGGACGTTGCAAAGGCCGAAGGGCTCAAGGCCATAGTGCTCACCACCGGCGGCAGAAGCGAGCGTTTCCTTAGGGAACGGTTGCCCGATTTCCCGGAAACGGCCTTCATTCAGGTGGCCGATTTTTTTTCTTTCTCTTTCAAGGAAGCGGCCCAAAGAGGATTCGGGCATATTTTCTACAGCTGTTTCTTCGGCAAGTTGGTGAAAATGGCCCAGGGGTTCCCCTACACCCACGCGAGAAAATCCCGTATCGACTTTGATCTGCTCGCGTCCTGGTCTTTCTTAAAGGGGATGGGAAAGGAAAAGACTCAGGCCGTAAGGGGTGCCAATACGGCCCGCGAGGCACTGTCCATCATAAAGGAAGCGGCATGCGGCGACGAGATCATCCGATATGTTCTGGAAATGGCGTTGATATCCGCACGGGGGTTTGCGGGACCGTTGCCCCATATTACCTATTATCTGTTTGATTTCAGCGGAAGGCTTCTGTTTACGGATCATAACCGGGGCGTTTGTTCCTCCGGTGAACGGGATTCTCTTTCAAAAGCGGGATGAATCGGGGGCGGTAAATGCACCGGGTACACATCATAGGGTTGGGGGTTGATCACACGGAGATCGCACCCGGGATTTCAAAACGGATAGCGAGCGCGGAGGTATTGGTGGGGGGGGATCGTCTTCTTAACCGGTTCCCGGATCATCCGGGGACCAAGATCTCCATCAAGAGCCCCCTGGAAGGTGTGATCCAAAGGGCAAAAGAGGCGATGCATGCGGGGCGGAAAGTGGTTGTCCTGGCGGACGGGGATCCCCTCTTTTTCGGTATCGGTAAGCGGATGATCGATAGCTTCGGCAAGGAAAGCGTCACCCTTCACCCCAATGTCACCACCCTTCAGGCGGCGGCCGCCAGGATGAAGACGCCTTGGCACAACATGCAAACCGTCTCCCTTCACGGGAGAGAGGATATCCTGCCGCTCTTGACGGCTCTGGCCAAAAACGATTCTGTCGCCGTCTATACGGACCCGGATTTCCATCCGGCCAGGCTGGCGGAGGACCTTTTGGGGCGGGGGATCGAACTCTTTGACATGCACGTGTTTGAAGATCTGGGCATGAAATCCGAAAAGGTGGGGCGCTTTACCCTGCAAGACGCGGCAAAGAGCGCCTTCTCCCAACTCAATTTCGTCGTTCTGGAGCGTACCCGGCCGCGGGAGATCCCTTTGTCTTTGGGATTGGACGATGACCTTTATCTGCACCGGAAAGGCTTGATCACCAAGAAGGAAATCCGGGCCGTCGGTCTTTCCGCCCTGTCCCTGGAACCGAATCACACGGTCTGGGATTTGGGCGCGGGATGCGGTTCCGTTGCCATCGAGGCATCCCTGCTGGCCCACGAAGGGGTCGTTCTGGCCGTTGAAAGAAATGGGGCCAGGGTACAATTGATCAGGGATAATATCAGGCGGATGGGGGCCTACGGGGTTCAGGCGATTTTGGGCGAGATGCCCCAATGCCTGGCATCCCTGCCGGATCCGGACCGCATCTTCATGGGCGGCGGCATGGGGGAAGACGACCGGGTTTTGGA
This sequence comes from Desulfatiglandales bacterium, assembly GCA_963663335.2. Taxonomy (GTDB): domain Bacteria; phylum Desulfobacterota; class DSM-4660; order Desulfatiglandales; family Desulfatiglandaceae; genus NaphS2. The sequence goes on from CAXXLN010000004.1 coordinate 1,100,011, forward strand.
GGTGGCCGCCCGGAGACTGAAACCCGACGGAAGGTTGGTGTTGCATCTGGTGCTCATGGGCTCACTTGCGCGTGCAAGGGATTATCTAATAAGCTTGAAATGGCCTTTCACCGTAACCCAGGTGGCGGTTTCGCGATCCCGGAGCATTGCGGGTGATCAGCGATTGGCGGCATTAAACCCGGTGTTCATTGTGGCCGCGGACAAAAGATAGTATCACAGAGGAAGAAAGTATGGATAAGGGAAAAATACAGGTCCATTTTATAGGGGCCGGTCCGGGGGATCCCGAGCTGCTCACCATCAAAGGTCAACGCTGCATAAAAGAGGCCGATCTGGTCCTCTATGCCGGTTCCCTGGTGCCCAGGGAGTCTGTGGCCTGCGCCAAGGAGACCGCCAGAATTGTGGATTCGTCATCCATGACCCTGGAACAAACCCACGCCGAAATGCTTGCGACGGTCAGGGCCGGCGGATTCGTGGCCCGCGTGCATACGGGGGACCCCTCCCTTTACGGCGCCATAAAGGAACAGATGCTGCTCCTGGACAAAGAGGGTATCGGGTACGAGGTCGTTCCGGGGGTGACGGCGGCGTTTGCCGCGGCCGCGGCCGCCAAGATCTCTTTCACCCTGCCGGAGAAGGTGCAAACGCTGATTCTCAGCAGGATGGAGGGACGGACCCCCGTGCCCGATCGGGAGCGATTGCGGGATTTGTCCAAACACGGGGCCGCACTGGCCATCTATTTATCCGCCGCCAACCCGGACGGGCTTGTGGAAGAACTGCTGGCGGGCGGCTATCCCGGGGAGACGCCGGTGGTGCTGGCCTACCGGGTCGGGTGGCCCGACGAACTGATTGTCGCCACCAAAATTTCCGGCCTTTCAAAGGCCGTGAGGGACGCCAATATCAAGCAACAGGCGATTTTTCTGGTGCTGCCGGGACAAAACGACGATCCGGTTTTCTCCAAGCTGTACAGTTCGGAATTCTCCCATGGCTGCCGGTCCGTTTCGTAGGTTGACCCGTGGAAAGAGATACCGCCATTTATGCCCTGACCCCCCGGGGCGCCCGCTTAGGGGAAAAGATTCTGGCGGGGCGTGCCCAAGGGGATCTTTTCCTCCCCGAGCGCCTTTCGGCCGTCTCCCGTGGGCCCCGTGAGGCCCTTTATTTTCCGCGTCTGCTGGAAGTGGTGGCAAAGAATTTTTTTCGCTACCCCAATCATATTTTCATCGCGGCTGCGGGAATCGTCGTCAGGGCCATCTCACCCCATTTGAAGTCCAAGGATCGGGACCCGGCCGTCATCGTGCTGGATCAGGAAGGAAAATATGTGATCAGTCTCCTTTCGGGGCATTTGGGAGGGGCCAACGACCTGGCCCGGGATGTGGCCCGATTGACCGGCGGAGAAGCCGTGATTACCACGGCAACGGATACGGCGGGACTCCCGTCCATGGATCTTCTGGCCAAGGAGAAGGGGTTAATCATCTTCAATCTTGAGGCCGTGAAGTGGGTCAACATGGCGCTCCTCATGGGGGAGGCGGTTCAGATCTTCGATCCGGGAGATCATTTGGGCCTCAGCAATTCGGGCTTGGCCGGGTGCGCCGTGGTACAGGTGACCCATGAAGCGCAATGGCTCAAGGAATCTCCCGGCGTGTGGGTGACCTGGAAGAATGCAAAATCCTGGCACCCGTCAAACCGGCTGATCCTTCACCCGAAATGTCTTGTTGCGGGCGTGGGGTGCAATCGCGGAACGGGCAGTCGCGAGATCCTGGATCACATCAAGGAGTCTTTCCGGGCCAATGGGCTCGCCCTGAAAAGCCTCAAATGCCTCACCACCATCGAAGCCAAGAGGGATGAGGCGGGGCTTCTTGCGGCCGCCCGGGAGTTGGGCGTGCCGCTGTTTTTTTTCAATTCTTCGGAAATAAATTCCGTACAAGTGCCCCATCCGTCGGATGTGGTCAAAAACCATATGGGAGTATCAAGCGTATGCGAGGCGACAGCTCTTCTGAAATCGCACGTGACCGGGCTGCTGGTTCCAAAGACCAAAAGCCCGAATGTGACCGTGGCCGTGGCACTGGCAAGCTGACCGTCGTCAGCCTGGGGCCGGGAAAATCCGATTATCTGGCCCCTGCGGCGAAATCGGCCCTATCGCAGGCGGAAGTCATCGTCGGTTACAAGACCTACATGGATCTGATCGATCCGGAGATCCTGGCGGGCAAGGAAACCCTTACCTCAGGCATGACCGGGGAGATAAAGCGGTGCCGCATCGCCATCGAGCAGGCCTTGGAAGGAAAAGATACGGCCATCGTCAGCAGCGGCGACAGCGGTATTTACGGGATGGCCGGTCTGGTCATCGAACTCGTGGCGGATCAGGGTCTGCTGGACAGGATGGAAGTGGAAATAATGCCGGGGATTTCCGCCCTTTCAGCCGCCGCGGCCCTTCTGGGCGCGCCGCTGATGCACGATTTTGCCGTGGTGAGCCTGAGCGACCTGATGACCTCCTGGGATGAAATCGAGGCGAGGGTGGATGCCGCGGCAAAGACCGACTTTGTGCTGGTCATCTATAATCCCAGGTCCAAGAAGAGAGACTGGCAACTATCCAGGGTGAGGGAAGTCGTTTCAAAGTACCGAACTAATGATACTCCCGTAGGGATCGTGAGAAACGCCGCCAGAAAGGATGAGTCCGTGCGCATTACGACCCTTTCCCAAATTGATGAATCCACCGTGGACATGCTCTCCATCCTCCTGGTGGGAAATTCCAAAACCCGCATCATCCGCGACAAGATGGTCACACCCCGTGGATATCTTGAGAAGTATGGGGAGAGTCGAAAATAGGACTATGAGAGATTCCTGTTGATGTCTTCTCTGTGTCCTATTTAGCGATCATTTGACCGCCAGTCTGTATTTCAAAGTTCAAGTTCCTTGATGGGTGTGCCCCAATCATCGAAAAAGCCACTGACCGGGTGTCCGTCAGATGACACCCTAAAACGACCCGAGAAACAGGATTTTGCTTGACTTGCCCCCTGTTTTAACTATCATTTCCCACATATCGCTGTTCAGCTCCTCACAAATTACTCATTCCCCGGAGGTTCATATGGCGCACCCCATCAAAATCTGCCCGTTTGCTCCCCAAATGCTCCTTTCTTGGTGAGGAGCGAAAATCCTGACCAATAGGTTCGTATATTGGTCTTTTGAGCTTTTTTATAAAAGCATAGATGCTTTGGCATCATTATTGCTTTTCTGGCCAACACTCCATATTTGAATATTGAAGGGACGAAATCCGTCCCTTCAATACCTTGTTGGCATTCAGAGAAGCCTGGAAGTGATGCGAACATGGATGGAAGGTAAGGCATGAGTATAGACGCTCTTCCCGAAACCGTTAGACGAAGCGCGCTGGCAGTTGCACTTGACCAGAAAGTCCGTTGTCCTCAGCCGGTTTCGTTTGACTACTGGGGTGAGTTCAACAGGTTGCGCGACACTGTATCAGCTCATCTTGGTGAAATGAGGGTCTTGTTCCCCCACTTCACCCCCCACGACGAGGCCCATCATCTCATGCGCTTGTTCGGAATAGCCGACAAGCTCCTCGGGCCAGAGCGCTATGGGAGGATGAATGCTGCCGAGCTCTTTCTCCTTGCTGCCGGACTATACGCGCACGATTGGGGAATGGCCGTCGGTAGTGCAGAACTCGATTTCATGCGTTCCGGCGCCACAGGACGCGTTACGCCCGACGTCTTCACCCCGCTCGAGGACGAAGCCGCGCGCCTTCACCAGTTCGTGAGCACTCAAGGCATCCGCGGCATAGAGCCAACGACATTCCCCCCACTTTCAGACGAGCAACTTCGCCTATATGTACGCTGGACACATGCCTGGCGAAGCGGAGTTCGTTCTCGGACCTTCTTCAAAGCGGCCGGGTCCTCAGTCCCTCAGTCGCTCGAAAAGGTTTGCCAAGGACATTGGCTTACGTTCCCGCAGTTGGATGATGAGCAGCGCTTCTCCTCCCACGCAGGTGTTCTAGGGTACACTGTCGACTTGCGAGCCATCGCCCTATACGTACGCCTTGTCGATCTGTTCGACATCGCCGACGATCGTACGCCTTATGCAATCTGGCGCTTCGTTGCCCCCCTTGAAGGCGATTCACAGATGGAGTGGTCCAAACATCGTGCCCTGAGTCCGGTAACGTTTCCTGCGTATGGCGACGGGCGTTGCGTCCGCTTCGATGGCGCGACTTCCGACCCAGAGGTCTGGGCGGAGTTGGAGGATCTTCGGCGCTACTGCGAGGAGCAGATCGCAGGAACAATGGACCTGATGGCGCGCCATCGCAACGAGTGGCACCAGTTGGACCTTCGGAAGCTTGAATGGGCAGTAACCCCCGAGCGCTTCAAACCCATTGATATCCGTTTTACGTTCCATCGCCAACGCATGTTCGAGATTCTCGCGGACGAGATATATCGGAGCGACAGCCATGTGTTCCTTCGTGAGTTACTCCAGAACAGTATCGATGCAGTACGCATGCGCCGGGAATTGGTCCAACGTCGCACGAAGTCCCCGGGGAGACGCCATGACGTAGGGTTGGGGTTCGATGATGCAATCTACTTTGAGGTGCAACACGGGGAAGATGGTAACGCCATCGTCTGCTGCCGAGACTATGGTATTGGCATGGACGAGTATATCGCTCGCAACTACTTGTCTGTTGCGGGCGTCAGCTACTATCAGAGCGACGAGTTCAAGCACCTTGGTCTCAAGATGGATCCCCTGTCGCGCTTTGGCATAGGTATCCTGAGCTGTTTCATGGTGGCCCGACGAATTACCATTGAAACTCGGCGAGAACCGCAAACGTCGGGAGACTCCGAGCCATTGCTGATCGACATTCCTGCTGTAGATCGGCAGTTCCGCATATACGGGGCCGCGGGTGATGCTCCTGTTGGCACTGCCGTAACCGTCCACATTGTCGGGGCAAAACTCAAGGGTGATGTCCGCAAAGAGGGGGATGCCGAGAGGACAGCCGGTGACGTAAGGCTCCAGGTGGCAGAGTACCTGTCTCAGGTGGCTGGTTTTGTCGAGTTCCCTGTCGTCGTTGACGAAGACAGCAAGCGAACGGTTATCCTCCATCCGGCCCGCCCAGCGACTGACGCAGATGAGTTTCATGTTGAGGGATTGCCACACGAGGTGCGTCAGCTCTCCAATGAGTATCCTTGGGAGAAGGTCTTTATGCCTCAAGACGCGGAGTCGGCGCAGGCACATCTGAAACAGCACGCTTTTGATCTGCGGCGTGACCTCGGCCTAGACGACTACGAAGGAACCGTAAGCTATGTCAAGCCGGCCTCAGAGCAGGCGGAGCTTCAGTATGCGCACAGTTCCGGTGCAGATGCGGCTATCGAGATCTGCACCGAGAACGGCAGGTCATTGGCCCTTCGCTTGGGGAGAACATATGGATATAGCTCGTTGGCGAAAGAGGGGCTCTCCCCCAGCAGTGCGGCAAGTTATGCGCTCGCCATCTATCGGGATGGCATTCTGGTGGCAGACGCAGGAGCGCCCAGTCGTGACGCAAGGCGTGGTTTCATATCTCTCTTCGAATGGCCGATTCCAGTCTTGAGGGTGAACCTTCCCAAGAGGCTCGGTGGGAACGTTGATGTTACTCGCCGAGTCCTTACCGACGCAGACCCCACATGGGACACCCCCATCTGGCAGGGCGTTGTGGACCACCTCAAGAGCAACGATATTCCTAGGGCCCTTAATGATGGACCTCCATTGCGCGTGGAGTCTTTAGGGAAACTGGTGCACATATTCGATCTAGCCGAGACCGCAGTGGAGGAACTTGTGCCAGACAACAGCTGGCCACTACCCATGTTGGTGCCGAACGAGGGAGCCGTGGTGCTCGACAACCAACTCACATTGGGGCAGACCATCTGGACGGCACCCGAATCAATGAAGAGAGACATCGCGGCCGCTCTAGGCTGGGGATACGAGCGAAACACTCGGGACGTTACGAAGCGCCTGTCCCAGTGGCGGGGCAACGTTTCCATCGCCTTGCCGAGCAGTATCCGAAAGACGCTTCCCGAGACTTGGTGCAGGATGAGCGAACGGCATCTGGAAAGCATGTTGGCCCCCACAGGCGTATGCTTTCTACATCCGCCGTACCCGAGTCTGCCGTGGCTGGCACAGAGTGAATTCCAGTGCATCGCGCCCTTGGAGGTCCAAGAATCGGTTCTCATTGAGCAGACTATGTGCGACCCTCTCTCTCTGCCTCTTGAGGGCTTCGGTGCCTTGCGCCGTTTGTGGTGGCACTATCACATGCGGCCCATCTTGGCCTCCGCGCCATTCAATCCACCGTTTCAGGCGTTCTTTGTCGGGGATGGCAGCGTCCCAAACCGATGTCACCCCACAACAGTGGCCCTGCTTCGGTGCCTCGCTGCCGTTAGATGGCACCAACTGAAGAAGAGCCGTTCCTCGGCGGCGATCGGCAAGGCTGTTGATTTGCTTGAGCTTATCGGATCGAACATCCATGGCAATCGAGTTCAAGCCATGCTCGATGGCCTTTGGGCTCTCATTAAGGAGTTCAACTTCCTCGACTTCGAGCCACCTCCGCCACTGACCGAACGCGACTTCGTACCCGTTTCAGAAGGTGCGAGATACATGCAACGAGCCTTGTCGCCACGGGACGACAACGAGAGGCGCGAGTTTGCCCAGTTCGCAGAGCGACACCTTCGTCCTTTTGGACAGGCCGTCAAAAGAGTCGAGCCAGAGGATGCCCCACCAGACGTGGTTAAGGCGCTAGCTGACAGAGTGTAGTCTTCTTCACTGGAAACCAAGTAGCGAGAAGATGCCAACAACTGGATCGAACGCGACTCCGGTAAGGCCGCGGACGGCCTCACCGGAGCGGTTCATCCGAGACGTTAGAGCAAAAAATATAGGAAAAAATGAATGCCAAAGATGCATTAAAAAGCTTTTCAAAGGGCTTATTTGTCTCACTTCAGAGTTCACTCGAAGCATTTGAGAATATGTCAAGTTCATCTAAGGGAACTGGAAGAGAAGACATCGTAAAACAAACACTTGGAGCTTGTTTGCCAAGTAAATATTCAATACTGTCAGGAGACATCATTGACACAAAAGGTCATAGTACTGGTCAAATTGATGGTATTACCGTTTTTTCAAGTGCAACAATTCTACGATCCCCCATTTCTGATATATCTCTTGTTCCAGCTGAATCAGCAGGTGCAGTTCTTGAGGTAAAAAGTGATTTAAGTAATCAATGGTCTGAGGTTGTACAAAAATATGATAAAGTTAAGCCAATTTTCTGGTTGCCAATTAATATGTTGTCCACAAGGCCTAAAGATTCTGCTAAAAGAGAAACAATGTCATTTCATGTTGTTGCGCTAAAAGGTTATAAAAAGATAGAAACTTTGAAACGGAAGCTTGAAGAGCTTATTCAATCTGCACCGGGAAAAAGAGTGCTTTCAATTATGACAATAGATCCTCCAGCTATTGTTATAGCAAAAGAGGATATGGCTGTTCACATTGGCCCTAATTCACCTGAAGGTGTTATGGGACAATGGTTGAGCTATGTAGTTGGGGATATAGATTCTTTTTTTAATCCAAAACCAGATATTGGTAAATATTTCAGACTTGCACTTGAAGAATAACTCTAACGAGGGCATTAAGGTCGACGGCAAAAAGCCGCCGCACCTTATGCCCGCCGTTGGGCATCTATTCGTAAGGGTTTTTTCAAATGGCAAAAAAGAGAACTAAAATCCCAAGGGAAATTGAAAATAAAGTTCTCAGCTTTTCAAACAACCGATGTTGTATATGCCAAACGCCATTTATTCAATTTCATCATATCGATGAAAACCCGTCTAATAATGAGATTGAGAATATTGCACCTCTTTGCCCAAATTGTCATTCTCAAGCTCATTCCAATACTAGAATAACAGCGAATTTGTCTCCAGAAAGAATAATATCGTTAAGAGATAAATGGTATGATTACTGCCGAAATCGAAAAGATGGTTCAAATATAAGCGGAAATGCCCTTCTAAAACTGAAAAATTTCATACGATGCCTTGGTCTTGCAGACCACAGTTGGGCTAAGACCTTTGCAACTGTGGACCCATCTTATAAGGATATGACTCGTGAAGAGATAATTGATCGAGTTTTTTCTACATCCAATAGAGATGATTTGGTTACTGCATTAGATACTGTCCAAGGCATGTATTCAAGTAAGTTCGTAGATGATGAAATGCTTTATAAATTTAGTAAGGTATGTAATGCCTTTGGGATAGATTACGATGGCGGGGCTGGGTCGGACCAAGGTAAGCCAAGGTAAGAGGTTGAAACATTAGAATAAATTAATTAGGATACCCCCTTTTTCGGGCTTAAAAGGGTGTTTTTGATGTTAAAATTGCCCTTCTAAGAACACAAGGCAAAGAATGCTCCGAGCAAACCGACACTTTTTACCGGGATATGTGTAGGAATTCGGGGGACACGATACTTAATTCCAACTAGAAAATACACCGGATGAACCGGTGATTTTCGGGTTGGCTGGTATAAAGAATGTTTTGCGCTTGACGAAGCCCCTGTTCGGTTCCATAATGGTTTCAATGTGAAATCATTTGGAGGTGTTAATATGGCAACTGTTACGGTAAAGAATATACCTAATGAGCTCTACGAGCGGCTTAAGTCAGTCGCAGAAATAAATCGGCGTTCCATCAATAGCGAGATTATCATGTGCATTGAAAATACTGTTATAAGTCGCCGAATCAATGTCGACGAGGTACTTGAGAGTGCTCGCCAGTTTCGCCGGTTGACAGCCGGACATCCGATCAGTGATGAGGAATTTAACCAGGCAAAATCAGAAGGTCGGCTATGATTGTGGTGGATACAAATGTTATTGGCTATCTCTTCCTGTCGAGCGAGCAATCGGTTTTAGCGGAACGAGCCCTACAAAAGGACAATGAGTGGGCGGCACCAATTTTATGGCGTAGCGAATTCCGCAATGTCCTTACTCTTTATATGCGAAAAAATATCATAAAGTTAGAGCAAGCTCAGCAAATAATGAATAGTGCCCTAAACTTACTGAAGGGACGAGAATATGAAGTTCCATCATATGAAGTTTTAAGGCTTACCTCAACGAGCAATTGCTCTGCTTATGATTGTGAATTTATCGCTACGGCAAATGACCTGAAAGTCGCTTTAGTGACTGTTGATAAGCAACTGTTGCGAGAGTTTTCTTCAGTGACAATATCATTAAAATCGTTCGGCAAATAATTGCGACATGATGCAGCCAACCATGCCAATAGGAACTGGAGGAACTGGGATCAGGCCAAGAAAAACGCCATAAATTAATATGGTTAAGGCGAAAAATGGCCTAGAAACGGGTCTATATTCGCATTTTTGGGGCTAAAAAGAGCGATATAGAAATTCTTGAACACGAAACAGAATTTCTAACCAGAAAATGCACCGGATAAAACCGGTGATTTTCGCGTTCGCATAAGGAAGAGATGAGAGCATATCTGGGATTCATCCCGCTTGCGGTTGTCGCCATTCCGTTTCTGGCCGTAGCGATTCGGCAAGCCCTGTTCTACAAAGGCTGCATGGACGGCTTAGGCTATATTCTGATCGCAATGGGTGCATTCATGGTTGGCGGCGTCTTGAATGTGGCGTATCTGCTTTTCATCGCGGTCACGCATCGCACCCACTTTATCTTCGAAAGCCAACGGCAACGCATCGCAGCCAAGGCTGGATTCATTGGCGCCCTCTTGTTACTTGTCATCCAAGCTGTGGTTATGGCAAGCATTGCGTGGAAGAACCTGACAATGGACTGAATGTGGGTCGGGGCTGTCGGGGCTGTCGGGGCTGGGTCGGACCAAGGTAAGCCGAGGTAAGAGGTTGAAACATTAGAATAAATTAATTAGGATACCTCCTTTTTCGGGCTTAAAAGGGTGTTTTTGATGTTAAAATTGCCCTTCTAAGAACAGGGCTGGGTCGGACCAAGCAGAATGCCCAATTGGCGCGGGTTTAGGTCAAAAACAGGGTCGCTTTTTGGTCTTAAAATCATGTTTTCGACGCCCAAAATAGCGGTTTTAAGCAATCATTCGGGAAGACCTTAAAAAATGCGGCAGGCGAGAAAGTAGTGGGATCACGGCTCATTCTTCATGGCTTGTTTTGCCTTATTAATGGCAAAGCTGTTTGATATATTCGACAGGATTTCCAACCACGCCTTTCACCAGATAAACTGGGAAGGCGGCCTTAAGTGCAAAAATGGAATACAATCAATTTATTGAAAAAGCGTATGAGGTTTTTTCAAAATTCAAGAAACCAGAGTATTGTACAAGGTATCCGGATTTAGAAGATGCAGAATTTAATGAAATTCTTATCTCAGTGACAAATCGTGATTTGAGTGTGGAACAATTAGGGGTTTTAACATGGAGTCCCATCTCCAGACGATTCCCCCGACCAAATCGAACACTTTTTAGGCTTTTTTCAGTGCCAAAGTTTGCCAATGTTAATAATTTCAGTCGGTTAAAAAATTCCATTTGTTGCGTTTAGCTTGGAAATGCACCAAGCTAAACGCAACAAACCTGGTTCAAATTTTAAGCCAATATAACGAAATATATCAGAAATAAGTGCAGACGTCACATATAAAAACAAGGAGCATGTCAAAAATCAGCCGATTTTGCCTAAAATATTGTTGCGTTTAGCGTGGTGCTTTTTTGCTTGATTTGTTGCGATTAGGGTGGTACTTTATGGGCCATGATTCTAACACCCAACGCAAGATCCTACTTCGAATTGTTACAGGCAAAAGTTGCCCAGGCCATGGGACGACATGGGAGCCATACCCCCTATTACCTGGAAGATGATCCGGTCATCACAAACTATGAAATTATCCGGGAGGTATGGGCAGACCATTCATCTATTAAAGAGGTATGCGAAAAGTATCATATTTCCCGTTCACAATATTACGACAAAGAAGATGATTTCATGAATCATGGTTTCCCAGGCCTGTATCCTGAAATCAGAACGCTCCCTTTATCAGAGGATTTGGAACGTCTGGTCATCATGGTCAGTAAAGTAAGTCCTTCCCTGTCACAGCAAGCCATCCTGAGAATAGGGGAGGTGGTCCCATTAACTGAAGAGGCCGCTGACATGGAGGCAGTTTCGCAAATCCTGGCATCATACGGGAGATCCGTGTCAAATCGACCCGGTGATAAAGGCTTCTGGTCTCGGATCCAGCGCAGTCTTGATCAGCTGAAACGGCTTAAGAAAACGCGCATCAAAGGGCGGAACCGTAAAAACCGCCGGAAGACATTTTTCAACGACAAGGATCTGTTCCACAAACGTTTGGAGCTTTTGAGACACCTTTTTTACCATCCATCCGTTGGAATTAAGGAGGCTTGTTTGCAATTCGGCGTTTCACCGACGAGCTATTATCGGCTGATCAAAGACTACGGGATCTTTGGTCCATGGGCGATTATTCCGGGGAACCTTCCCGGCAAAGAAACCATGAGTAACGAAACAGAACTGAACATCATTTTAAAAAAGCTCCGCTATCCCGGCTATTCTGCTCAAGAGATGGTCAACACGCTGAAATTGCGTTGTTCAAGATATGCCGTCAATCGTGTTTTTTCCCGTTGGTCGCTGACAGACCGGAACCGGTCGCCCATTGCTTTGGACCAGTATTGCACCGCCGAATCCGACAGCGAAAAGCCCTTTGAGCCTGTCATGCCCGCCTGTCATCTTTACAATGACGCATCCCTTTTGGAGTCCCGCAGGATTAACCGTCAGTTTGAACATTTATGCGGTAAAATGCGCACCCATGCCTATCATTTGTGCGATCCCGGACCGCTCATCCTGGCGCAGTTTGTTAACGACCTTGGCATTGTCCAAGCCATGGAAAAACACGGTCCTCCGAGATTACGTGGAATAGGAATGAGTAACCTGGCTCTGCTCAATGTTTTCCGAATACTGGCGGGTTATCGCCGGATCAACCATCTCAGCAATAACCGGGACAGGTCCGTTGCATTGGCCAGTGGGCTTGGCATGTTCGGATCTCGGTCCAGATACTATGAAGACACCCTTGAGTTCAAATTTAACCAGATCCATGCATTGCGGTGTGATTTAATCAGCCGCGCCAAAGAGCTGGAACTTATCGAAGGGAAAAAGATTGCTTTTGATTTTCATTTCAAGCGGTTTTTCGGTTCCCGCAGCAAGGAAAAAGGGCTTGGGAAAGGGCCTGATAAAGCAGGTAATATGGTTGCCGGGTTCAGGCCCCATGTGACCTGGGATCTGGTTGCCAACACGGTGCTTTCCATGAATTACTATCACGGTGGTGTGCGGGCACCGGGAATTCTGGAACAGTACTGTGAGGAACAGATTTTTCCGCTCATTGATCCCAAGGCGATCCAGGAAATCTACATGGATTCCGAGTATACCAAAGAAGCAAGTCTACAGTATTTTAAGCAGGATCGCTGTCACAACGGGGATGTGTTTCTCTGTCTGAAAAAGAACAAACAAATCAAGAAGCTGATCGCGCCTGCGCTCGATTCAGAAGAGGGTTGGGAAAAACATGATGATGAGGATCTGGTAAAAGCCATTGATGTAATCCTTCCGAAAACAAAACTTCCATTGCGGATTGTCATACTGAAAGATCTGGAAACGGGTAAAAACATACGATGTTTTGGCAGTACCAACACCAACCTCAATTCAGCCGATATGCTTCAGAAATATAGGTATCGCTGGCTCATTGAAAATGGTCTTAAGGACCTGGTTTACAGTTATTTTTTGGACGAAATGTATGGAAGCGATCCCCAGAAAGTGGAATTTGAGTTCTACTGCACCCTGGTGTCAAGGCTGAGTTACGAATATTTCCTGAAAGAGTTGGGCGGTGAATATTACCACCAGCAAAACGGCAACAAAACCACCCTTCAAAAAATGCGAAACCTGTTTTTTGAAAAACGCAATTTTACCCTTGAACAGGATTCCAATGACAATCTTATTATGACCATCCTCGATGCAAGCGGGAACGATCTTGAACAGCGGGTCACTTCATTACTCAGGGAGCGCATGGAAAATGGAAAAAATAAAGTACTTTGGTGGGGAAACAGAGGCCTGGTTTTGAGGTTCAAAAATCAGTACTCATCCCAAAAAGTGTCCAGATAGGGTCAGGCAAAAGTGTCCGAAAAACATCGGGGGAATCGTCTGATCTCTTGTATGAATTCGGAATCTTTAGCATATTTTATGCCTCGATTAATAGAACTTGCTATTACGGGAGCGATTGATCGAGATGGAGATCCTTTTTTCTGCCATTTTATTAACGTATTTTATGAGGGACCGGCTGATGGCAGATTTAAGCTATTTGCTCATGAACAAAAACAAATAATGGCTGGTGCGTTCGATATTCTTTGCCAAAATTATGCTAAAGAATTGGAATATCAAGGTTGGCTAATAGAGGCTCAGGCAGCAATAAAAAATTGGGCACTTAACGAATCAGTCAACCGGACCTGAAAAAGTTGGATCTGAGGACGGTGCACGTTGACGGCAACGGGCGCACATCCCGCGTGCTATCAACGCTTTGCCTCGACAAGGCGGGGTACGACTTTAAACGTCTTTTTACCATCAGCGAATATTATGACCGAAACAGGCCGACCTTCCATGAATCGATCCAAAGCGTACGTGAAAACGGCATGGATATGACCGTATGGCTCGATTATTTTATTACAGGTTTGGAAACCCAAATTATCGAGGTCAAAATGAACGCAATAACCAATACCATTAGCCGGGTTAAACACGGTGTGATGATTGCTTCGACGGCTCGCTCTTGCTTTTTGGGAGGTTGCCGCTGATGTGTACTCGAACCCTATGGAACACGAACAAACTCGCGGTTGTCGTGGGACGATCGATGGACTGGCCTGAATCCACCCAGCCGATGCTTACGGTTTTTCCGCGTGGCATGAAACGGAACGGCGGACGGGTCGGACCCGCTGTGGTTATTAAGGAGAACCCGTCACAATGGACTTCAAAATTTGGAAGCGTTGTCGTCACGATCTATGGCGTCGGCTCCGTCGACGGATTGAACGAAAAAGGACTGGGAATGAATTTGCTTTTTCTGACGGCGACCGATTACGGGCCGCGTGATCACAGCAAGGCAGGCGTTCAGCCCACGCTTTGGGGTCAGTATTTGTTGGATAACGCCGCCACCGTCACGGAAGCGCTGGAACTGATGGAAAATATTCAACCCGTTATGGTTGAATATGCAGGGCACAAATCATCGGTGCATCTGACGCTTGAAGATATGACGGGAGACTCCGCCATCGTCGAGTATATTAATGGAAAGCCGAAGATTTACCAGGGGCGTGAGTACAGGGTCATGACCAACGATCCACCATATGATCAGCAGTTGGCCCATATGGAAAAGTACGATTTCACCAATGCCACCCGCGAAACGCCGTTGCCGGGAAACGTGGACCCGGTTTCTCGATTCGTGCGGGCCAACTATTTTTTGCAGACGCTACGTGAACCAAGAGATGAACGAGAGGCGATCGCCACGATTATCTCGATCGCCCGGAATACTTCCGTGCCCTTTAATGCGCCCTATAAGACGCCCGGCACCATCTATGACACTGAATACCGAACCGTGCTGGATCTGACCAATAGGCGCTACTTTTTTGAATTGACAACCAGCCCCAACGTGATTTGGGCGGAACTTATGAAGTTTGATCTGTCCCCCGGCGCACCTGTCCTGGTTCTGAACCCGGACAACATTGCTCTATCAGGCGACGTTACCGAAAAGTTTGAGAAAGCAGCAAGTGTCCCCTTTTGAAGTGGAATGCGGGGCAACCGGCGCCAACTGGGGTATGGAAAAACGCCAAAAATTAAGATGGTTAAAGCGAAAAAAGCCCAAAACCAGATCTGTATTCCCATTGATGGGGCTAAAAAGAGCGATATGGAAATTTTGAATACGAAACGCAATTTCTAACCGGAAAACGCACCGGATAAAACCGGTGTTTTCACGGTTGGGCAGGCAAAACCACAAGCATGGCAAAATAGAGGAAAAGAGGCCCATGAAAGAATTTCAGGACAAAATAGCGGTAATCACGGGTGCCGCCAGCGGCATAGGGCGCTCCATAGCCGAACGTTGTGCCCGGGAGGGTATGAAAGTCGTTCTCGCCGATATCGAAGAGCCGGTACTGGCCCAAACCGAAGCGGAAATGAAGGCTGCGGGGGCAAATGTGACGGCGGTGTTGACGGATGTCTCAAAATTTGGTGAGGTCGAAGCACTGGCCCAGAGGACCCTTGAAACCTATGGCGCCGTGCATCTGCTGTGCAACAATGCCGGAGTTGCAGCAGGCTCAACGGTCTGGGAGACCACCCTCAACGATTGGGAATGGGTCCTGGGGGTCAATCTCCGGGGCGTGATTCATGGCATTCGAGCGTTCGTGCCGGTGATGCTCGATCAGGATACGGAAGGACACATCGTCAATACGGCGTCAGCCGCGGGACTGGTGTCGTTCCACCCCAATTCGGCTTACCAGGTCACGAAGCATGCGGTTGTCGCTCTCTCGGAAAAGCTTCATTATGATTTGGCCCTGCGGGGAAGTAAAATCAAGGCCTCCGTGCTCTGCCCGGGGTGGGTCAGAACGCGAATAATGGACTCGCAACGAACCCGTCCGGCGGAACTTCAAAATGATCCCGCGGAAATCGTAATGACTCCCGAAAAAGAGGCGGCGCTGGAAAAAGCTCGCCAAGCCGTTGAAACCGGGATGTCTCCCGACACCGTAGCTGATCACGTGTTTCAGGCAATCAGAGAAGAACAGGTCTACATTCTGCCCCATCCTGAATTAACACCCTTTGTGAAAGCGCGGATGGAAGCGATTCTCAAGGGCCACAATCCCTTGCCTCTAAACGAACTGGCCACATTGTTGGAAGAATAACACACCGGTCTCCAACACATTGCCGGGGTGGGGCGGCCTTAGTAGCTTTGAGGCTTGCATCGCCCTGTCAATTGCTGAATTCGTGGTTCGCTTTGAAATGTGAATTTGACGTTTAAATGTCATGAATATCCTGAAAAGGATAGAAGCTTTAACGGAAGATCCACGCCCTCTTGGATGTGAGAAAGGAGAAATAGATGAAGAGAAAGCTTTGCATGGTTTTGAATTTTCTATTAATCGGCCTGCTGTCCGGATGCTGTTACACGAATAAAACCACTATGCCGGGCCCGCCATACGAAAACCTGATCACGCCGGACACAAAATTGAATCCTGAGAGGACGGCACTGCTGGTTATCGATACACAAAATGATTTCGGGAGTCCCAAAGGCGCACATCCCATGCCCGATTTAGGTGCCGTAATGCCCGGGGTTACGGAAATAATCAAAATGTTCAGAAAAGCCGACAAACCGATTGTTCATGTTGTAAGGCTGTATAAAGCAAACGGCACAAATGCCGATATGTGCAGGCGGTGGCAGATCCAGCATGAAGGTCTGCGTGTTGTGGTTCCGGATACCTGGGGATCTCAACTGGTTCCGGAAACAAATCCTACCGGAGCAAGACTCGATGCACAGGCTTTGATGAATAGAAATATTCAAAAACTTTCTGAAAATGAATCTGTCTGTTACAAACCGAGATTCAACGGATTCTATGATACTTCCCTGAACGAATTCCTCGAATCAAAGAACGTGAACAGTGTTGTTATTATCGGCATTACCTTTCCAAACTGCGTGCGGGCAACTCAGCTGGGAGCGACCGATCACAACTATCGCGTGGGTTTGGTGCCCTCCGCCTGTACACAGGTCTATGGGGAAGGGCTGAAAGCCATGCAGGGAGAGGGAGTTCAACTCATGTCCGTGGATGATTTGAGGCGGTTTTTAGAACCTGGCCACATATCCCGTTAAGAAGGCACATATCCTTGTTTGATATGCCGCCGCTGCCGTCAGCCGATTTTGAAGGATGCCCTAATGGCTATTGGACCCAAAAAAATTATCGGCCCATATAAAAAACCAGAAGCATCCTTCAATCCTTACGACCCAAGGGCTCTGGAAGTCGCTGCGACTCTGAAAAAATGCTTGGAATCACATTCGCCAAAGGTGACAATAGAACACATCGGCAGCACGGCGGTACCGGAATGTCCCGGTAAAGGGGTCGTTGATTTGATGGCGCTTTACCCTGATCAATCCCTCGAGAAAGTGAAGGAACTGCTTTTGGCATTTGGATTTCAAAGGCAGGGGAAGGAGTTCAAAAACAGATTCCCGGATTCACGACCCGTTTTCATGGGAACATTCGAATATGATAACACTTCATTTCTTGTCTATGTACACGTCATAAGAGATGACTCAGATGAAGCGGTCCGTTTCAGAATATTCAGGGACAGATTACGTAGCGACTCGGAACTTCTTTCAGAATACATATCGGTTAAGAAAGAGATTATTTCCAGAGGAGTCGTTGATACGGATGAATATGTAAAACTGAAAAGACCTGTCATTCAAAAAATACTGGACAAAGAGTATGATGAAAAGAGCGATATCATGAGACGGAAGGACCTTAAATAAGCCGGCTTTGAACATGTTTGACGGCAAACTTGAGCTATTTGAAGATTTAAGGTCGTCCCCCGCATGAATAGAAGAGGCGCGTCATGGGGCACGAGGGGCAAATTAAGGATCTTGCACAAGACCTGAAAGGGCGCAAGCGCATCCTTTTGTGGGGTGCCATGGGGGTGGGCAAATCGACCCTGGCCCTTGAGCTGGCCCGGTGGTTCGGTCTGCACCATGGCGGGGGCCGGATACTGGCCCTGGACCCCGGCAGTCCGGCTTTCGGCGTCCCCGGCGCCCTGAACCGGGGCCGGTGGGACGGCGACACGCTTCGTTGGGACGGTTGTCATGCCTTGTGCACCTTGGATGCGGCCCGTTTTCGCCTGCCCCTTGTCCAGGCCGCAAGCCGTCTCCTGAACGACGCTGCCGGAGCCGTTTTGAGCGCTCCCCTTGTCATTGATCCGCCGGGGGTGGTCCGGGGCGTGGCAGGTGCCGAACTGCTCACGGCCCTTGTCGAGGGGCTTCGGGTGGATCAGGTGCTGGCCCTGGTGCGGGAGGGCACGTCACTGCCCCTGTCTGCTGAGCTGGCCTGGCTCCCCGTTGAGGTGTTGCAGCGATCCGCCTCCCCCCGTGCCGCTCGACCACCGAGACGTGAGAGGGCCGCGCGGCGCACCGGCCTGTGGGACGAGTACCTGGCGGATTCAACGGAAGAAAACTATCCTCTGGAGGATACGGTGGTGCTGGGGACACCGCCGCCCCGGCACCTGACCGATGCCTGGCCCCATACCTGGACAGGCCGTCAGGCCGCCCTCCTGGATAACCGGGGACGGACCCTGGGGATGGGAGAGGTGAAGGGCCTTGCCCACGGGGCTTTGACCTTGCGGGTGCCCTCTCACCAAAAGGGTGCGGTTGCGGGGATTCTCATTCGAGATGCGGGACGAAATGCCCGGGGCTA
This sequence comes from Desulfatiglandales bacterium, assembly GCA_963663335.2. Lineage (GTDB taxonomy): Bacteria > Desulfobacterota > DSM-4660 > Desulfatiglandales > Desulfatiglandaceae > NaphS2. The sequence goes on from CAXXLN010000004.1 coordinate 1,118,460, forward strand.
TCTGGAGACCATCCCCCACGCGGTGCCCCTTCGGGAGCAACGGCGCGTTCCCCCGGAAATGAAGCCCCCGGACATCACCCCGGACCCCGGCAGCGCGCCGGTCTTCAGCCATGTGGGACCCGCTTGGGCCACCCTGGTGGGAGGCGTTTTCGGCGATCCCCTGGTGCATGTGCGCCTCTGTAACCAGAGGCGGAGCTTTCTCTTCGACCTGGGTGGTGCGGCGCGGCTGGCCCCCCGGGTGGCCCATCAGGTGAGCGCCGTCTGCCTCAGCCACGCCCACTTGGACCATATCTCGGGATTTCTCTGGTTTTTGCGCACCAGAATCGGCGCTTTCGGCCCCTGCAAAATCTTCGGTCCCGCAAATACCCTCACTCGCATGGAGAATTTCCTGGGCGCTGTCACCTGGGACCGCATCGAAGATAATGCCCCTGTTTTCGAAGTGGGGGAGTTTGACGGCGCCTGGCTCAAACGGGCGCGGTTCAGGACCGGCAGCCCGAAGGTTGTCCTTCCGGCCCTGCCAGTGGAAGAGGGTGTGCTTCTGGCTGAGGACCTCCTATCCATCAAGGCGGTGGTCTGTGATCACAAGATCCCGTCCCTGGCCTATGCCCTCACTTTTCACATGGAGATCCGTGTTCGCAAGGATCGGTTGACCGCCTTGGGACTGGCTCCCGGGCCCTGGCTGGGCCTCCTGAAGACGTGCATCGCCGGAAAGAGGTCTGAGGTCGAAATCGACCTGCCAGACGGAAGCCGGCGCAGTGCCGGAAAATTGGCCGATGCTTTGACCATCATCCGGCCGGGCAAAAAGCTGGTCTATGCCGCCGACATGGCCGATACGGCTGCCAACCGGGAGAAGGTCATAACACTTGCAGACGGGGCCCACACCCTGTTCTGTGAAACCCCCTTTACCATGGCACACGAGGATAAAGCCCATGCCACCCAGCACCTCACCACCCTGGCTGCGGTGGAGATCGCCCGCAGGGCCCGTGTAAGGCGTTCTCCCGGGGCGCCTGGTCCCCTTTCATTTCTCCAAGCGTTATGAAAAGGATCCCGACGCCGTCTTTGATGAGATTCTCTCGGCTGCAGGACCCGTGAAAATCATTGGCCATTTTCATTCATAAGGAAGGGTCATCAAGACCTTTAAACTTTAGTATCCACCGTATATATCCTTTATTTTCAAAGTGTTATGGTGTATTATGGACGAAATTGCCCCAGGAACTTCAGTTTAAACTGTAGATATAAAGGTATGAAATCATTGTTCATGAATGTTGTCTTCGCGAAGGCCTTGAAAAACCGGGGATTTGATGGTAGGAAGGCGAATCAAAATAATCAATGAATGGCCGATGACACCACCGGAACCAAAGGTTCCAGCGGCATTATAGGATTCAAGGACGAATATGGATATTGAAGGTTCGAAGAAATGTTTTGATCAGAATGAAACGGTTAAGGTGGTTCTTCTGCGTCACGGAGAAACCGAAGGGAACGTCAAGGGTATTGTCCAGGGTCAATGGGATACGCCGCTTACGGCAAAGGGGATTGAATCCACTTTGAGAAAGGCGGAAAAGATACAGGGTCTTGAATTTGATGCGGTTTTCTGCAGTGATCTTTCAAGGACCGTGGAGACCCTGAAACGGATTCAGGAAAAGATGCCCGGATTGCCGGAACCGGTTTACACGCGGGAACTGCGGGAGATCGATTTCGGGGATCTCACCGGTCGCCCGAAGAAGGAAATCATGCCCACCATTTTGAAACACAAATCAGCGCCCGATCTCCCTTATCCCAACGGGGAGTCGGGAGGCGGATTTACGGCCCGTGTGAAGTCTTTTTTCACAACGTTGAAAGATCGGTTCCCGGGTGGGCGGATTCTTGCGATCACCCATTTCGGGGTCATGGAAACGGCAGCCAAACAGTTCACCGGCCCGCCCTCCTACGATAAAATTCACATCGGCACCGACGATGTGTGGCTCATGTGTTTTGCCGAAGATGGATCGGCAACAAGGGAGGTCCTATGACCCGGAAATACTGGGAAAAGTATTTTTAGATTTTTTGAGGAAAGTCTTAATTTTTGCGGTAGGCCCGGGCCAGTTGAATCCCTTCTTCAAGCGCCTCTTGATTCATTGTCATAAAATCCGGGGGAATCTTTTCTTTCAGCACTTTCATTATTGAATCCGGTTTGATCAGTCCGGTCAGTTCAATCAGGGCTCCCAGCATACAGATATTAAAAACGATGGGTTTTCCGATTTTTTCCATGACGGCGCTGTACATGTCCAGCTCCACCTGCCGCGCATCAACATTGTAGTCGACTTTAACAAACTTTCCGTCGGTGAGCATGAGACCGCCGGGTCTCACGATGCCGGCATTCTTGTTATACGCCACCTGGGTCAGGCAGATGAGAATATGGGGATTGATGACCTTGGGATGGTGGATCGGTGATTCTGAAATAATCACATCGGCTCGGGTGGAGCCGCCGCGGGCCTCCGGGCCGTAGCTTTGCGTCTGTACCGCATTGAGGTTTTCGTAAAGGGCCGCCGCTTCGGCAAGGATGATGGCCGCCGTGATAACCCCCTGTCCGCCGGAACCGCTGAACACAATGCGTTTATCCATGATGTCCTCCTTCGGGGGTGTCCGCGCGTTTTGGTTCCATTTTCTGAAGCGTTGCCGTGAGGTCTCGATAGCTTTCCACGTATTCGGGTTGGTTTTCCTGCACAAAAATACCCCGTTGTATCAATTCCGGCGACGCTATTGCTTTTTTTGATCCCCCTTTGACGGTTTCTTCCTGAAAGGTTTTCATGATTTCCACTGCGCCGCCGAGTTTGTTTTTTCGGCCGTAGTAAGTGGGGCATTGACTCATGATTTCAACCACTGAAAATCCCTTGTGCAAAATGGCCGCTTTGAGGATGTCGATCATTTCCTTCACGTGGTAGGTGGTGGTTCTGGCCACAAAGGTCGCGCCGGCGCCCTTTGCCAGTGCCACGGCGTCAAAGGGCTTGGAATCGGTTCCATAAACGGCGGTGGTGGCCTTTTTCCCCGTCGGGGTGAGCGGGGAGAACTGCCCCCCGGTCATTCCGTAAATATTGTTGTTCATGATGATGGCCGTCAAATCCACATTCCGCCTGGCCGCATGAATCAGGTGATTGCCACCGATGGCCAGTGCATCCCCGTCCCCCATGGGAACAATCACGTTCAGCTCGGGTCGACCCATTTTGACGCCCATGGCAAAGGCAAGGGCCCGGCCGTGAATGGTGTGCATGGTATGAAAGTCCAGGTATCCCGGCATGCGGGACGAGCATCCGATGCCGGAAACCACCACAATATCGTTTTTCTTCAAATTCAATTGTTCGATGGCCCGTATCATATTGGCCATGATAATGCCGTGCCCGCAACCGGCGCACCATATGTGCGGCAGGAACCGTTGCCTGATGTAGTCTTTGACCGCCATCTTATACTCCTTTTCCCCGAATCATGTTGAGGACGTTCAAAATATCCGCCGGCGCAATGGATTTTCCATCGAACCGGTTGGCAAGATAGACTCTTTCAGGCCGAATCACAACCTTTCGCACTTCCTGACAGATCTGCCCCATGTTCATTTCCACCACCAATACATGGGTCCTTCCCTTGCACATGTTTCGGACCAGTTGTCGCGGGAAAGGCCACAGGGTTTGCAGTTCCAGCAACCCCACTTTCAGGCCGCGCTGTCTGCGTTTTTCCACCATGTGCAAGGCTGTCCTTGCGGCACTGCCAAAGGAAATGAGTAATATTTCAGCGTCTTCGGTGTAATATTCTTTATATCGGGCCAGCAGATCCGCCTTGTTCTCAATTTTGTCCACCAGGTGATGCAGGAGATCGTAGGCCACCTTGGGGTCGTTTGACGGAAACCCCCACATGTCGTGAACCAGCCCCGTGACGTTATAGCGGTGGACACCGCCGAAATCGCTCATGGGGAGCCTGCCGTCTTCACGGGTCAGATAGGGATGAAAATTGGTCCCTTCGGGTACCGATGTCCGAAGCCGTTCGACCACGTCAATTTCACCGGGTTCGGGTATTTTCACCATTTCACGCATATGGGCCACCACTTCGTCAAAGAGAAGGATGACCGGCGTGCGGTAGGTTTCAGCCAGGTTGAAGGCTTCCACGGTCATCAGAAAAACGTCCTGAAGGTTGGAGGCTGTGAGCGTTATGATGGAATGATCCCCGTGGGTTCCCCATCTGGCCTGCATCACATCGCTCTGTGCAACGCCCGTGGGTAACCCGGTGCTGGGACCGCCCCGCTGCACATTGACCACAACGGAAGGGACCTCGGCCATGACCGCATATCCGATGGCTTCCTGTTTGAGGGAAAAACCGGGGCCGCTGGTGGCCGTCATCACCTTCAGCCCCGTAAGGGATGCGCCGATGATGGCGCACATGGAAGATATTTCATCCTCCATCTGAATGAATTTCCGGCCCAGTTTCGGTAGCCTTTCAGATAGAATTTCAGCAATTTCAGTGGAAGGGGTGATGGGGTACCCCGCAAAGAACTGCAGTCCCGCGTAAAGCGCCCCTTGTGCAATGGCCTCATTACCTTGAATGAATGTGGTACCGGATTTCACGATTTATTCTCCTCAAGTTCAATGGCCAAATCAGGGCATCTCAGTTCACAAAGTCCGCAATTGATACAGTTTTCGGGGTGGGCCCAGCGCGCCTTCTCCTGCTCATCAAGCTCCAGAACCGCCTTGGGGCAGAATGCCGCGCAGATGCCGCATCCTTTACACCAGTCCCTGTTGATAATGACATTTTTCTTGATTTTCATTTGGCATCTTTCCGCAATTTGAAACTTTTTGCATTTCAGAAGGCATTCTTATTACTGACAAACAAATCGTCAATTTTGAGAACTGGCCTATGTTAAGGGTTGCTCATCAATAATGCAAGTCTTGAGGGGGGAGTGCAGGATATTTTCTTCTCAGGCAGCCGCGGGGTTTACGGGGATGTGTCGCGCCCCCATTTTTGAATCACTTCAAGCACGATTTCCTTGTTGATGGGTTTTACAATATAATCGTCCATGCCTGTTTCCAGGCACTTCTCACGGTCTCCGTCCATGGCCTGCCCGGTCATGGCCACAATGGGGACTTTCGGCATATTCTTTTCCTCTTCAAATTTCCTTATGGCCCGAGTGCTTTCCAGACCATCCATTTCAGGCATTTGAACATCCATGAAAATCAGATCAACTTTTAGAGGGGATTCGCTGTATTTGAGGAAAGCCTCTTTGCCGTTTCCCGCAACCGTGACCTTGTGCCCGGATTTGGTGAACATTTTTTCAGCCAGCTTCTGGTTCACCAGGTTGTCTTCCGCCAACAGGATGTTCAGTTGCTGTTTCTCACCGGAAGCCTCGGAAGAGGCGCCGGTGTGCTTTTTTGTTGAAACATTATTGTCGAGGGGCGCTTCATCGCTGGTGGGAAATGTCAGGGTGAAGCAGGTCCCCTTTCCGGTTTCGCTTTCCACCGTAATGGGGACACCGTGTTTTTCAAGGATCTCTTTAACAATACTCATTCCGAGACCCGTCCCCACCTCACCGCTGGTACCGCTCTGGGAGGTGCTGGTAAACTGATCAAAAAGATACGGTATTTTGTCTTCGGGAATACCGATTCCCGTATCCGCCACTTTGACCTGTACTTTACCCGGGGGTTCTGGTTCAATGTCGAGATGGATGGTGCCGTTGTCAGGTGTGAATTTAATGGCATTGGACAACAGATTGTTAAATACCCTTCCCAGACCGCTGGCGTTTCCCATAATGACGGCCCCTTCAAATCGGTCCTGCAACCGTATGCTCTGAGATTTTCCGGCGGCCATCTGTCCCAGCGAAGTTACACTGGTTTGAATGACCCGGTACAGGAGGATGGGGCCCATTTTCAGCTCAGCCTGCTCCGCCTTGGCTTTGCTGAGATCCAGAATGTCATTGATGAGGCCCAGTAGAACATTTCCCGAGGTCTTGATATGGGTCAACCCTTCACGGTCTTCGGATTCCAGGTATTCTTTTTCAAGCAGCATGTCCGCAAATCCCAGGATGCCGTTGAGGGGTGAGCGTAAATCGTGGGAGCAGACCGCCAGCAGATTGTCCTTCATGCGGTTGAGGTCCGTGAGCTCATGAACCATGTTGCGAAGATTTTTATTGAGGCGGTTCTGCTCCAGATGAACCCTGATGCGTGCCAGCAGCTCTTCCTTGGCAAAGGGTTTTACCAAATGGTCCGTGGCCCCGGCTTTGAAGACTTCCAACAGTCCGGATTCGTCGGCGCTGGCGGTGAGAAAAATCACGGGAAGATCTGACAGGTTCAGCTCTCCACGAATGCTTCGGGCCAGTTGACAGCCATCCATTCGGGGCATGTTCAGGTCGGTAATGACCATATCGATTTCACCGGCCCGTAGGCGCAATATATCGAGGGCTTCCTGGCCGTCTTCCGCCTGGATGACGCGCAGGCCTTCACGCCTCAGGTATTCTGTTACGATGTGACGCGCCACACCGCTGTCATCCACTACCAGAGCGGTCATCCCCTGAACCAGTTGCGCCGGTTTCAGAACCTTATCCACAGCCGAAAGGATGGCGCCTTCAGGAAAAGGCTTGCTGATAAAATCCGCGGCCCCCAGCGCAAATCCCCTTTTGCGGTCCTCCATGGTATCGTTTCCCGTCACAAAAATCACGGGCATTCGGTTATCCGGACAGTGGGTAAAAAAGCGGGTATACCGGTCCCCACGAAGTTTCTGACAGGTGTCAAAGCCGTTTAGTTTGGGCATTTCGATATCCAGCGTCACCAGATCGGGGGGGGCTGGCGCGGCCAGTTTGGTAAGCCCCTCCAGGCCGTTTTGGGCCTCAATCACTTCGTATCCCCCGCCCTCCAGCTCTTTTCGAATGGTCCGGCGAACCATTCGGCTGTCATCGACCACGAGGATTTTCATGGGCTGATCCATGGGGTTTAGTCTCCGAAAAAGTTATTTCAGCTGATAGAACACGCTTCGCAAGTACCGTTTCGGTTCATACCGGGGGTCCACATTCATCAGGGATTCGGTGGAACCGATAATCAGGTAACCATCCTTTTCCATGACCCTTCTAATATTGTCGAAAAGTTTTTTCCGATCCGCCATGTCAAAATAGACCCCCACGTTTCTACAGAAGACGATATCAAATTTGCCCAATCCCTCAAAAGGGACCGTCAGATTCATTTTTTTAAAGGAGACCATGCCCCGGATTTCATCCTTTATTTTCCAAGCGCTGCCGTTAAAGGTGAAATATTTCTTCAGTTTCTCTTCCGACAACCCCCGTTTGATTTCAAACTGGTTGTACTCCCCCCGGCTGGCGCGGGCAATGGCGTCATTGGAAAGATCGGTTCCCAGTAGCTGTATCCGGTACCCTTTCGGGTCAGGCAATAGCTCTTTTAACACCATTGCAATGCTGTAAATTTCCTGCCCGGTGGAACAGGCCGCGCTCCAGATGCGGATAGACGTGGGGAAAAACCCTGAAGACGCAGCCTTCCTCGCGTCGATGAGGTCCGGTATGATTTTGTGCTGAAGCAGTTCAAATGGACTTTTGTCCCTGAAAAAAAGCGTCTCATTGGTGGAAATCCGGTCAATGATTTTCTGTCTGAGGGCTTCTCCGCCAAGGGTTCTGGCTTTGTGGTAAAGCTCGGAAAAACAGCTGCTGTGTTCCTGCTCAAGCAGCGAGGCCAGACGGGTTTCCAGAAGATAGGCCTTGCTGCCGTCAAGATGGATCCCTGATAGCTCCTGAATGTATTGACACCACTGGGCATGTTCTTCCTGCGTAATCTTTACCATTCACATTTTGCCGTAAAACGGTTCAACCTTTCATTTTCAGCACTTGGGAACGGTTCGTCGAATCTGCGCCGCTATTTGATCCAGGGGGACCACTCTGTCCACGATGCCCATTTCAACGGGTTTTTTGGCCATGCCGTATACCACGCTGGAGGCCTCGTCCTGGGCAATGATGAAGGCGCCTTTTTCCTTCATTTGTTGTAGCCCCAAGGTGCCGTCAGAGCCCATGCCGGTCATGATAACCCCCGTGGCGCTGCCGCCGAAATGTTCGGCTACCGATCTGAAAAGGTAATCGGCCGACGGCTTGCAGCCATTCTCCGGTGGATCACCGGTAATTCGAATGATTTTACCGTTCTGGAACACGTCGTCGGCGATTTTCATCTGTTTGCCTCCCGGCGCGATATAGGCCGTGTTGGGCAGGATCTTCTCTCCGTCGGCAGCCTCTTTTACCGTGATGGCGCAGCGTTGATCCAGATTTCTGGCCAGGGACTCGGTAAATACGGGGGGCATGTGCTGGGCAATCAGCAGGGGAACCCCCATATCAGCAGGGATTTCCGGCAGGAAGCGGGCCAGTGCAACAGGGCCTCCGGTGGAAATACCAATGGTCACGATTCTTGACCGGGGTCTTGGTTGAGGGGAAGAAAAGGGCTTTTTCGCTTTTCTGCTTTCAGCAGGGATTGTTCCGGTGACCCCTTGATAGCTATTTTTCTGCTCGCCTCTTAGAATCCTTCGCACTTCCCTGAGCCGGACAAAGGCCTTGATCATGGGTGAAAGGGCCTTTTTGAGTTCGGCCCGGTTTTCCTGAAGGCTTTTCGTATGGGGTTTCGGGATAAAATCGAAAGCGCCCAGCTCCAGGGCTTTCAGGGTCATTTCGCTCCCTTCCCGTGTGTAGGCGCTGAGCATAATAGCCCCGACCTGCGGCGTATCTTTTGTCATCCTGCGAAGCACCTCCAGACCGTCCATCACCGGCATTTCAATGTCCAGGGTCAGGAGATCCGGTTCAAGCTCGGCAATTTTTTCCAAAGCGATTTTGCCGTTGTGGGCGCTGCCGACAACCACCACACCCGGCAGTTCGCTCAGAGCATCGGCAACCACTTTGCGGTACAGGATGGTATCGTCAACCACCAGCACGCGGAGGTCCGTTTCGATTTGCATGGTTTGTCTCTTTAAAGGCCCTTATTCAAGGACCCGTTCCATATCCAGAATCCCGATCAAGAGATCGGTGGTCTTGACGACACCGTGAAAGAAATCGCCCTGTATGCCGTTCATGTTGGAAGGGGGCGCTTCCAAATCGTCGATGTTAATCCGAATCACCTCGCCGATTTGTTCCACCAGCAAACCGATATGCTCGCCCCCGGAACGAACGATAATGTTCCGGCCTCGGGCATTTAAGCGAGTCTCGGGCAGGCCCAGCTTATACCCCAGATCAATGACCGTAATGATCCGGCCGCGAAGGTTCAGGATTCCTCGCACATAGGAAGGCGCACCGGGTACCGGCGTTAAGACCAGAAGTTTGTTGATTTCCTGGATTTTCAGAAGGTCAATGCCGTAAGCGGATCCACGAACGTAAAAGGTGGCAAGATCCACACGTTGGATATCCGTGTTGTTTTCCAGGGATGGTTGCATGGTGGATAAACCTCATTTCTCAGATCTTGAACCGTTCCGCCATGGACTTCAATTGTTCCGCCAGCCGGCTGAGGCTTTCAGCACTCAGATTCACCTGGGAACTGATGTCGGTCATGCTCCGGGCGGCTTCATTGACGCCGGCGATATCCCTGGCGATTTCCGTGGCCACTGTGGAACTCTGGGCCACGTTCTCAGTCACTTCCTGGATGCCTAGGGCCGCCTGGGCTACATTACCGGCGATGTCCCGGGTGGTGACGGACTGTTCCTCCACGGCCGTTGCAATAATGGACACGATTTCATTCACTTCATTGATCACTCTGGATATCATGTCTATCTGTTTGACCGTGCCGTCGGTGGAACTCTGAATGCCCTCTATTTTTCGTTTGATCTCATCGGTGGCGCCGGCCGCCTGTTTGGCCAGTTCTTTGATTTCATTGGCCACAACCGCAAAGCCTCTACCCGCATCCCCGGCCCGGGCCGCCTCAATGGTGGCGTTTAAGGCCAGGAGGTTGGTCTGCTCCGAAATCTCGGTGATGGATTCGGTCACTTTGCCGATTTCCCGGGCGGCTTTACCCAGTTGATCCACCGTTTCGGAAGCGCTTCGCGCTTCGGAAACGGCCTTTTCCGTTATGCTGAGTGCTTTTTCCGTGTTCTGGGAAATTTCACTGATGGTGGCCGTCATTTCCTCTGAAGCGCTGGCCACCATGCTGACGTTTGTGGAGGCCTGCTCCGCGGCGGCGGCTACGGAAGTCATGTTGGCGCTCATTTCTTCAGCGGCAACTGAGACTGTTCCGGATATTTTCGAAGTCTGTTCGGCGCCGGAAGCCATCTGGTGAGAAATGGCGCTCAACTCCGTGGAAGAACCGGACAGAGTGTCGACACCAACGGTGATGTCCCGTATCATTTGTCCCAGGCTCGATACCATGTTGTTGAGGGCCTGAGCCAGGGTTCCGATCTCATCTTTTTGGTCAATGTCAAGGGTTTCCCTGAAATCGCCTTCAGCCATTCGTTTGGCAAAGGCCGTTCCCTTTTGGATCGGGCGTGTAATGGAAATGCTCAGGAAAATGCCCAGTGCCAGGGCTGCCACAAAGCCTGCGATCATGCCGAATATGGCGGTCATTTTGGCTTTTCCGGATTCTGATCGGGCCAGTTTTTTCGATTCGACCACCACCCCTTCGTTGACGGCAATAATATCGTCAAGAAGCTTGTCTGAAAGTTCATGCGCTTTCAGGGCGGTCACCATGGCGTGATGGGTCATGCTGGTTGAAAATCTTTTCGGCTTTGGCCGGTTCTCAGCCACTATGTCATCAAAATGGGTGAACACGTGCTCGTGCGGCAGGCAGCCATTTCCCCTTTGGTCAAAGAGCCAGGCGCGTGCCCTGGTCATGTCGACTTGATTGACCAGATCCCTGATTTTGCCTCACCGTATCATGTGAATTCATCATGTGTAATAGCGGAAATTTCCCTCAGAGAGGTCTGTAATACGGGGTTGCTTGTTTTAAAGGCCGCCAGCCACTTTCCCGAAATGGCAGGACAACGGGTGGCCTCGTCTTCCCCGGTGAAGGTTTTACCGGTAAGGATCATCAACAGGGTCTTCTCTATGAGCTGATAGTGACTGACCCTGAAAGCTTCTATTTGTGCTTTCAACGCCATGGGGTTCAGAATATCTGTTTGGTCGAGTTCCGCACAGAGTTTGAAAAAGGTTTCGCTCCCTTTTTCGACTTCCTGCCAGACCGCCACAAATTCTTTCCACAGCCGGGCTTCTTCCCGGGTTTGAGGCAAAAGCGCATAGCCATCCCAAGCGGTCCTGAAACGTTTGCCCGTTTCGGCAAAGTCCTTAACCTGTTGCTTGCGGGCGGTCATGTTCAGATTGGGGTTCAGCAACGTCCGCTTGATTTTGGTCATTTCCTCCATGGTCCAACTCATGACCAACAAATATTTGATGCTGGGCAGACGTACTTCACTGATTTCCGTCAGGTCTTTGTCAAGGTTGTTAACGCTCCTCCATCCCACAAACCCGATGATGAGCGTGATTAACGCCACAATGGAAAAGCCACCGATTAATTTTGCCATCAGTTTCACATTCTTCATCCTCGTAACCTCCATGCCGGGCAGACCGTTGACCGGAAACTATAAACCGTGAACGCTCGCCTTCTGCTTTTCCAACGTCAGTTTTTTCTCATGAAGCGGTCAATGCTCTCCATAAGTTTTTCTCGATCCAGTTTGATCTGATATTCGTCGATCCCCACTTTTCGGCCTCTGGCAATATCATCGTCTTCCGCCAGAGTGGTCAGTGCAATGATCGGCAGGTGCCTATACCGTTCATGGGATTTGATCCTTTCCGCCAGGCCAAACCCATCCAGGTTGGGCATTTCAAGGTCCGTCACCACCAGGGATATGGAAGCCCCATACTTTTCCAACTGATTCCAGGCTTCGAGTCCGTCTTTGGCCTCAATAACCGCGTACCCTTCGTCTTCAATGAACCCTTTCACCTGATCCCTGAAGAAATTGGAGTCCTCGGCAATAAGGATACTGCCGGAAGCCTCCGGGGCTTTTTCAGGTTCTTTTGTTTCCGTAAACCAATCGGGGTTCAGTGTGGAAATAATGTCAAATACATCCACCAGCAGGGTGGTCTTGCCGTCGATGACAACCGATCCCGTGATTCCGGGCTGTTTCAATGTCTTTTCATCCGCTTTTTCGTCGATGTCAACGGCATCAACCGGACCGGTGGCCAGAAGACCGATGTCCCTGCCCCCTAGAGTAAAGACCAAAGCCAGCAGATGGCTTGTTTCTTCAATGGGCTTAATGGAAGCCACCTGGTCGATGGTAAACAGCAGCAGATTGCCGTCCCGGTACTGCATCACTTTTCTGCCCCCAACCACTTCCACATCACCGGCGTCGATTTTTTCGATTCGAAGGACCTGGTTCAAGGGAACGGCAAAGTATTCGTCGTGAGCGTTCCTGAAAACGAGCAGGGATTTGCGATCCTTTCCCGCTTTCAATGCCGCTGCCTTTTCTCTGGCCAGTTCTTTTGCTCTTGTGCTTTCGTGCACGGAAGAGAGCTCAGCCAGTTGGGCCAACTCCATCACGTCCAGGATCAGGGCCACCTTACCGTCCCCCATGATGGTGGCGCCGGCGTACCCCTTTGTCTGTTTAAGATGACGGCCAAGGGGGTGTACCACGATTTCTTCCGAATCAAACAGCGCGTCCACCACCAGGCCGTATTTTATCTCTCCCGAGGAAACCACGGCGATGTTGAGACCGCTGGCAACCCGGTAACGTCTGTCGCCGCTGGATCGCGGATGCTTTGAATCACGGTCATGTCCATCCTTGAAAGAGTCGTTTTCATGAGGTTTCCGGTTTTCATCCAAGGATCCGAAAAGGCTGCTTCTTCGGGATCGTCGATCCGCAACGCGGCTACGCCGGTCGGTCCTGGCTTTTTCCTTGTCCGGGTCCGAATAGGTGCGTCGAAGGCCCAGCAGATCCGAGAGCCGCACCAGGGGCAGCAGCCGTGATCGCAGTCTCACCACTTCCGCGTCTCCCACGATCTCCACCCGTTTCCGTATCTGGTCGGCGGGCACACGAATAAGTTCCACAAGGTTTACCTGCGGTATGGCATAGCGCTCGTTTTCCGTGAGAATGATCTGGCTGGGAATAATGGCCAGGGTCAAAGGAACCTTGATTCTGACGGTGGTTCCCGTCCCGATTTCCGTTTGCAGGTCGATCTGTCCGCCCAGTCGATCCAGGTTGGTTTTGACCACGTCCATGCCGACGCCTCTGCCGGAAAGATCGGTGACCTCCCGAGCCATGGAAAACCCGGGCAGGAAAATCAGCTGGATTTTCTCATTTTCAGAAAGTTTTCCCGACTGTTCCCGGGTGATAAAGCCTTTTGCCACCGCTTCAGCAGCCAGTTTCTTGCCGTCCAGGCCCCGGCCGTCGTCTCCAATTTCAATGTTGACCTGACCGGCCTCGTGAAATGCTTTAAGACGAATCCTGCCGATGGGGTGTTTTCCCTTCTTTTCCCGTTGATCGAGGGTCTCAATGCCATGGTCAATGGCGTTTCGTACCAGGTGGGTCAACGGGTCGGCGATGGCTTCAATGAGGGTTTTGTCCAGTTCCACATCCTTTCCCTCAAGGGTCAACGCCACTTCCTTGCCCAGTTTTCTGGCCATGTCCCGTGCCACTCTGGGAAACTTGTTGAAAACGTTCCCGACGGGCTGCATGCGCGTTCGCATGATAGCCTCCTGAAGCTCGGAGGTAATGTGGTCGATGCGTTTACCCACGGCTTCAGCGGTATCCACGTCTTTTCTCGACAGGGATTGAAGCAACTGGTTCCGGCCCAGAACCAGTTCTCCGGCAAGGGTCATGAGGGAATCCAATAGCGCCACATTCACTCGCAGGCTGGTTTCAGGACTGAATGCACTGAGTTCAAAGGGTGCCGGTTTTGGATCGATTTCCGTTTTTTCGGTACTTGCTTTTAGTCTTTCGGTTGAGGGCGGCGATGAAGTGCTTTTTTCCGGATCAGGAGAGGGGCCGGGATCATTCATGAGGGATGCAGCCGTTTCAAGGGTGAGATCCGGCGGCAGAACCCGGCCGTCTTCGGAAACTTCATGGATACGGTCCGGTTCAATCTCAAAGAGGTTTGCCACATCTTCCGGATCCAGTATGCAAGAAAAGAGCATGGTCAGCGTGCCCGGGGTCTGGCTCGTGTCCAGGTGGTGGATTAACGGGGTCCCATAGGAGCGGGCTTCATTCAGCACGCCGGTCCCCGGTTGTTCTTCCTCCTTTTCATCATGGGCCAGGGGAATTTCCAGGAGATAGACCGATTTCCCTTCCCGTGTCATCTCTCTGATATGTTCCAGGTCGGAGGGTGAGGCACTCAACCCCCGGCGGCCATCCGGAAATGAAAGGAGAACCGGTGTTTCAAAGGCGTTTGAAGCGGCTTCCTGAAGGGGTGGTTCAGGGGCATCCGTAATGGATGAAAGGGCTTCCACATGGCCGGAGATGTCCATTTCATCGCTCTCTTCCACGTGGATGAGAAGGTCCTTGAGTGCGTCCGATGCCAGCAGAAGAAAGTTGATATTTTCGGGGTTGGGGATGAGCTTTTTGTTTCGAATCAGTCCCAGAACACTTTCCATGTGGTGGGAAAGTGTTTTGATGTTGTCAAGACCGATGAACCCTGCCCCCCCTTTGATGGAGTGGGCCGCACGGAACACCTTGTTGACCCTTTCGACGTCTATGTCGCTTCCGGCTTTCTCTATTTCCAGCAGATCCGTTTCAATGCCGGCAAGATGTTCCAGGCTTTCGTTAATATAAGCCTTCAGGGTTTCGTCATCGCCCGCGCTCATGGGTGCTCCAAAGAAAAGGAACTGGTCAGGAAATTGGATTTCTTGCAATAACTAAGCTATATACCACAAATTCCATCTATTTTCAAAAACAATCCAAAAGATTTGCCATTATAACCCTATTTGTAAAGATCTTGACAGAAATAATGAGTTTGAGTATTGATTTAATTTGCGGAAATAGGAGCGTTCCCACTCGAAAAGGGCTTGCTGTCTTCAACCATCAATTATCTGTCGAGGTGCTTGTCATGAAAGAAATCAATGAGCTGGATCTGCCCGGGGACCTGCGTTACACGGAGGATCATGAGTGGGCAAAGGTGGCGGGTGAAAATGTGACCATCGGTATCAGCGACTACGCGCAGGATCAGCTTGGCGACATTGTGTTCGTGGAGATGCCGGCGTCCGGGGATCAATTTAAACAGGGGGACGAATTCGGTACCGTGGAGTCGGTCAAGGCTGTTTCAGAGCTCTACATGCCCATCGGGGGAGAGGTCATAAGTGTCAACCAGGCCCTTGAGGATGCCCCTGAACTGCTGAACCAAAGCCCTTATGCCGACGGGTGGATCATTGAGATTAAACCTGAGGATCCATCACAGCTGGAGGCCATCATGGACAAGGAAGCTTATCTCAAAATGCTGAAAGGGGCCTGATCCATGCGGTATTTACCCCATACCCCCGAGGATATGGCGGCCATGCTGAAGGCGGTGGGGCTCGAGAGCCTGGACGATCTTTTCTCCACTGTTCCGGATGAGTGCCGCCGCGGGGACCCGCCGAATCTACCGGAACCCTTGACGGAATGGGAGCTGGACGACCATATGGCGGCTCTATCGGGAGAGCGTGCAACCCGGACTGCCGCAATGGTGTTTGTGGGAGCGGGGCGTTATGAGCATTTTATTCCCGAATCCATCAATTACCTTTTGGGACGCTCGGAGCTTACCACCGCCTATACCCCCTATCAGCCGGAAATGAGCCAGGGGACCCTCCAGGCCATCTATGAGTACCAGACGCTCACCGCCCGGCTGCTGGGGTTGGATGCGGCCAATGCATCCCTTTACGACGGGGCTTCGGCCCTGGCCGAAGCGCTGCTCATGGCCATGCGCGTTACCCGAAAGAAAAAGGTGGCCCTATCCCGGTTGATACACCCCCATTATCGGCAGGTGGTTCAAACATACCTGGAGCCGACGGGATCGGAAATCATCGAGTTGCCCTATCTCGAAAACGGCAAAACCGATGTCTCGGGCCTTCAAAGCGAGGATGATCTGGCCGCGGTGGCCTTACAATCCCCCAATTTCTGGGGATGCATTGAAAATCTTGGGGGAACGGGGGAGTTGTGCCGTGAAAACGGCGCTTTTTTCGTCACCGCTTTTACGGAGCCCCTGGCCTACGGCATCTTTAAAAGCCCGGGGTTGCAGGGCGCCCACATTGCCTGTGGGGAAGGGCAGAGTTTCGGCATTCCCCGATGGTTCGGAGGGCCTGGACTGGGTATGTTTGCCTGCCGGTGTCAGTACATGCGCAACATGCCCGGGCGTCTGGTGGGACAGACCGAGGACAAACAGGGGCGGCGCGGATTTGTGCTGACCCTGGCCACCCGGGAACAGCACATCCGACGTGAGAAAGCAACGAGCAATATTTGCACCAACAGCAGTCTATGTGCCCTGACATCGGCCATGTACATGGCATCTCTCGGCGGGACGGGGATCAAAGAACTGGCCAGACTCAATTACGACAAGGCCGCTTATCTCAGAGAATCCCTGCGGCGGGCGGGATTTCACATTCCTTTTGCATCCCCTTGTTTTAATGAGTTCGTGGTTGAATTCCCACCCGATTTTGATGAAACCTACAACCGGCTTCTCAAGAAGAATATGGTGGCGGGGTTGCCCCTTTCCAAATGGTACCCCGAACTGAAACATCACTATCTCCTCTGCGTGACGGAAGCGCGAACCAGAGCGGATATGGATGCTTTCGTCAAGGAGGTGGCGTCATGAACAAACCGTTGGCACCCACCGGCCTGAATCTGAATGAGCCGCTGCTCTGGGAAATGGGAAAGCCCGGCAGAAACGGTTTTTCCATGCCGAGGCGGGATGTGGAACCCTTTCCCCTGGACGATGATCTGGCGGGGGAAGGTCCCGATTTTCCGGATTTGAACGAGATGGGCGTGGTCAGGCACTACACCCGGCTCAGCCAATGGAATTTCGGAGTGGATACGGGTATGTACCCCTTGGGGTCCTGCACCATGAAGTACAACCCCAAGATCAATGAAAAGATCAGCCAGTTAAAGGGCTTTGCGGGATTGCACCCCATGTTGCCCGCGCCCATGACCCAGGGCGCCCTGCGGCTGTTGGTAGAGTTGGAGCGGTTTCTGGCGGAAATTACGGCAATGGATGCGGTGAGCCTTCAGCCGGCGGCCGGCGCTCAGGGAGAACTGGCCGGTATGATGCTGATCCGTTCTTATCTGAAGAGCCGCAATATGAAGCGGAACAAGATCATCATTCCCGATACGGCCCATGGTACAAACCCCGCCAGTGCGGCCCTTTGCGGATACCGTCCCGTTCGTGCAGCATCGGGAGAGCAGGGTTTCCTGACACCTGAATCCGTGGTGCAGGTCATGGACGAAGACACGGCCGGCATCATGATTACCAACCCCAACACCTTGGGCCTTTTTGAGGAACACATCAAAGACATCGCCCGCATTGTACATGACAAAGGGGGACAGGTATATTGTGACGGGGCCAACATGAATGCCGTCATGGGATTGGTCCATATGGGAAACAGCGGCGTGGACGTGCTGCACCTGAACCTTCACAAGACCTTTTCAGCCCCTCACGGGGGCGGCGGTCCGGGGGCGGGACCCGTATGCGTGGCAAAACATCTGGCGCCGTTTCTACCCACGCCCAGAATAATTGAAAAGGATGGCATTTACCATCTGAGTGAGGATTTCCCCCAGTCCATGGGAAGGCTGCATTCTTTTTATGGTAATTTCGGCGTTATGATCAAAGCGTACGCCTATATCCTTTCCATGGGGGCCGCGGGCCTTAAAAGGGCGAGTCAACTGGCGGTGTTGAACGCAAACTACATCAAGGAAAATCTCAAATCGGTTTTGCATCTTCCCTATGACAGGCCCTGCATGCATGAGTGCGTGTTTTCCGACAAACTGCAACGGGACCGGAAGATCACCACCCTGGACATGGCAAAACGCCTCATGGATTTCGGGTTTCACCCGCCCACCATCTATTTCCCCCTGGTGGTGGATGGCGCCATCATGATCGAGCCCACCGAAACGGAATCCCTGGAGGAGATCGACCGGTTTATCGAGGCCTTTAAAATGGTGGCCGCGGAGTCCAGGGAATCGCCTGATCTTCTGCGGGAAGCCCCAAAACGGTGCCGGGTGGAACGGCTGGATGAAACGCTGGCGGCGAGGCGACCCTGCCTGATAGGGTGATGCGGAAGGAGTAACCATTGAAAACATACACGATTCTTTTTCTCATGGGAAAAGATCGACCGGGCATCGTGGACGACGTGTCCACATTCCTGTTTGAAAAGGGCGCCAACATCGAAGACAGTCGAATGGCGGTCATGGGTGGGTGCTTTTCCGTTATGATGCTCTTTTCCTGCAGGGTGGCGGAACTGGAAAACGTCCGAGCCGCTCTTAACGATCTGAAAGCGCTGGGCTTTGAAGCATCCCTTCATGAGGCCCGGGCCCCTGAAACGGTTTTTGATCCCCATGAATCTTCGCTGAGAATATCGGTGACATCCATGGATCACCCGGGAATCGTAAGGCAGGTGGTTCGAATTTTGCGCCGGTACGATGTGAATATCTCGTCCATGAATACCGGTACCGGGAGCGCGCCCCTTTCGGGTGCACCCATTTTCAACATGGCGTTGGAAGGGGTTGTCCCGGGAGGGAAGCAGATTTCATTGGTCAAACAGGATCTCTCGGCACTGGCCTCTGAAATGAATATGGATTTGAGTTTTCTCTCTGAAGTCGAGGACGTGGAACTCTGATATTCCGGTTCAGAGGGTTTTCGATATGGAAAGAAAGAACGTAACCCCTCGTTCCGGTCCCGGCTTTGCCCACGCGTCCCCGCCATGACGTGCCATGATCTCCTTGACGATGGCAAGCCCCAGCCCCGTCCCTTGAATTCCTTTAGCGCTTTTCTTGCGTTTGAAAGCCTCAAAAATCCCCTCCAGGTCTTCTTCTCGGAGTCCCGCGCCATCATCGGATATTGAAAAGATGTGATGGGTGTCGGTTTCATCATGCCCCAGCGCAATCGACGCCAACGCTTCACCGCCGTATTTCAGCGCATTGTCCACCAGATTTCGAATGACCCGGATCATGGAGAGGCGGTCCGCCCTGATTTCAGGCAGGTTTTCAGGTTGAGACCATTTTACCCCCGCTGCGTCCAATCGCTCCCACACTTCGTCCCTTATGACGTCCAGAATCTCGTCCATGGGGATTGTTTCGAAGGTAATGGGTGCTTCTCTGGTGGAAATGAACGTGTTGATGTGGTTGACCAGTTCTTCAATCAAGGATGAAGTTTTAATGATCTGGTCGCAGGTCCGTTTGCATTTGTCGTCCAGTGAATTTTCCGATTGTTTTTGAAGCAACATGGCCAGGCCATGAATCCCGATGGCCGGGCTTTTGAGATCATGTGAAATGGAGTAGGAGAAGAGTTTGATTTTCTCCGCACCTTCCTGAACTTTCTGTTCCGCGGTTTTTCGTTTCTCAGCCATTTGATTGAAGGCTTCCGCCACATCCTTTAATTCATCATCGGCTTCGGGCTCAATTCTGTGATCAAGATTCCCGCTTCCAAAAGCGTCGGATCCTGTCTTTAACCGTCGCACGGACTGAATGATACCCCGGGTCGTGAACCATGTGGCCACGCCCATGGCCACGAGCACAAAAAGGGTCATGCCGATGGTGACTGAAAGTGCAACCTCACCGTGACGAATGGCCGTTTTGGCCATGTTTTCCGTTTCCTGCCGAATGAGGGGTTGAATCTTTTCGTTTAAAGTCCGTCTGACTCTCAAGAGCGCTTTTTCAAATGCCTCTATTTTCTGCTGTAATTGATCCGCTATGTGGATAATCTCTGCTCCGGATGCAAATGTGGTTTCTGATTTGCGGTTGATTTCATTTAAAGCGGTTTTTGCCGATGGCGACAGATCGGTCCCGGCGTAGATGCTTTTCCATTTCAAATACGATTCTTCGGCTTTTGAGATTTCATTTTTAAGATTCGGTTTCTGCTGGATTACATAACTTTCAATGGCGGAAAATATGCGATGAAAGGAAATTTTCATCAGCATGGCCGCAGTTTTTTGGGTCGACATTGCGCCGGTGTTCTCATCAACGGTGGTTGAGATGCCTTCATCAATCATGATGTTCAACCTCTCCACCAGTTCCGTGAATGTTTTCTGTGCGCGCTTTCTGTCTTCGACCAGGACGATAATTTCTTTGGACGATGCCTGGTGCTTCCGGAAAACTTTGTCGGCTTCCCGGTCGAATGATTTTTCCGGTTTGGTTCCGGTGAGGGTATTGAATCGGGTGAGAGATGTTTCGAATTTTTTCTGAAATCGCCCTATATTTTCAATGTGAACCGGGTTGCCGTCACGAACAAACCCCAGGACGGAAATGGCCGTTTCTCCGATATTGACTTCCATTTCTAGCAGCGCATTTTCCAGCGGTTCTTGAGCGGACAAAAATTGTGTCAGTGTGTTGTTGAGTTTTTCTATCTGTAGATAGGAAATGGCGCCGGATATTCCCAGAATGAGGATGAGGATAATGAAACTCAGCCAAAGCTTTTTTGCGATGGTGATCCGCATGGATGTCCTCCAGTTTCAAAGCCAAAGAGTATTTTGACCTATTTTCGGAAACCGGAAAGGACCCAGAAAATACCCCAAAAGAGTATCACGGGACCGATTCCCAAATACAAAAACATAAGCCACTGGCTGTTCCAGGGTCTCAGGTAGAGCGCGGCACCGGCCGGCCAGAGAAATGACGCCATGATCGCCAGTCGCAGCCATCCGTTGATTTCCAAAAGGTTGCGGGATGCCGAACCTTTATGTTCAACCCGTTTGCCCGCCAGTCTGGGCAGCATGAAGATTGCCAGGGCAATGGCGATAATAACAAGAATTTGCGTCATCTTAACCCTTTCAGAGAATTTCCGTTTTTATTTTCCAGACTCTGATTCTTTCAAGAATATCCTACCGAATAATGCTTTTCAAAACAAGGATTTCATAGTAACCTGCCGCGTAAATGTTACGGGGAGGGTCCTTCCCGAACACTGCAAACCGCGCTTTTTTGTTCTCAGGGAACTGGATGATGGGGACCGATATATTTTTGATTGCTGTTGTTATTCTCCTGCTCTTTGCTGTTTTCGATCTGGTTGTGGGCGTCACCAACGATGCCGTCAATTTTCTGAATTCCTCCATCGGGTCGAGAGTGGCCCCTTTTTTCGTGATTATGATTGTCGCGAGCCTCGGTATTCTTTCAGGCGTCACCTTTTCAAGCGGAATGATGGAGGTGGCGCGAAAGGGAATCTTTCATCCACAGTTTTTTACCATGCCTGAGTTGATTACCATTTTTGTGGCGGTCATGCTAACGGACATTCTTCTCCTGGATCTTTTCAACACCTATGGCCTGCCCACCTCCACCACCGTGTCCATAGTGTTTGAACTCCTGGGGGCCGCCGTGGCCGCCTCCGCCATCAAGATCATGCAGGCCGAAGGCTCCGCCATGGCGCTGGGGGACTATATTAACACGGCAAAGGCCATGATGATCGTTTTCGGCATTCTCCTCTCCATCGTCGTGGCGTTCTGCTGCGGCGCCGTGGCTCAGTTTATCACCCGTTTGATTTTCACCTTCGACTATGAGAAGAAGCTCAAGCGGTATGGCTCGATCTGGGGCGGCGTTGCTCTGGCCACCATCACGTTTTTTATTCTGATAAAGGGGGCCAAAGGGGCTTCCTTTATGACGCCCGAGGCGATTTTGTGGATCAAAACCCATTCCCTGCTGATCCTTCTCGGCATTTTCATTATCTCGGCCATGTTCCTGCAAATCGCCATTTCATTTTTCAAAGTCAATATCTTCAAACCCATCGTTCTGGTGGGAACCTTTGCTCTCGCCATGGCCTTTGCCGCCAATGACCTGGTTAATTTCATCGGGGTCCCTTTAGCAGGTTTAAGCGCCTACAAGACCGCCATGGCGGCGGGGGATCCCCTGAGGGTTACCATGAGCGCTCTCAGCCAGAAAGTGCAGTCCCAGACGGTCGTGCTCCTCCTTGCGGGTATCGTTATGGTGGTGACCCTGTGGTTCAGCAAAAAGGCCAGGACGGTCACCGAAACCGAAATCAGCCTGGGGCATCAGGACGAGACCACCGAGCGGTTTGAGTCGATCTGGCTTTCCCGGACCATTGTGAGGATGGCGGATTCATTCTTTAGAACCGTTACGTCAGCGGTTCCCCAAAATCTGAGAAGATCCGTCCGCAGGCGGATGGATCCCCACTCCGTCGGGAGGGTTGCGTTTCAGGGCCCGAAACCTTCTTTCGATCTGGTCCGCGCATCGGTGAATCTGATGGTTGCCAGTGCCGTGGTCTCCTTTGCCACTTCCATGAAGCTGCCCCTGTCAACCACCTATGTGACCTTCATGGTGGCCATGGGCACCTCTTTTTCAGACCAGGCTTGGGGCAGGGAAACGGCGGTCTATCGGGTGACCGGGGTCTTGACGGTGATTGGGGGATGGTTCATGACGGCCCTGATCGCCTTTGTGGTCTCCTTTGCCTTCGCCGCGGTTATCCACTACTTCAAGGTGCCGGGGGTCTTTGGCCTCATGTTACTGGCGGGTCTGGTCATCTGGAACAATCTGAGAAAACACAAAGGGCGTGAAAAGGAAAAGGAGGAGGAACGGGTTTTCAACCTGAAAAAGATCAGTGATGCCCACATGGCCATCTCCAGCACATTTGATCATCTGGCCCATCTTCTGGGTGCCATTCGGGAATCATTCGACCTCACCTTTGATGCGCTATTTGAGCAGAATGTGGATGAACTGAGAAAGCAGCGAAAAAAGGTTAACCAGATTCAACTGTGGACCAACATTATCATGGCGAACATCTTCAAGGTATTACGCCTGCAAAACAGGAGCGATGCACAAATATCGTACAAGTACGCTCAGACCATCAGACGCCTGCAGAAAATATCCGACGGTCACCGTGATATCGTGGTGCGGTCCTATAAACATATCGGCAACAAACACAAAGGGCTCCTGGATGTTCAAATCGAGGAACTCAAAAAGATCAAGATCTGCATTCTGGACATCATCTTAAAGGCGGAAACCTCTTTTAACCGGAAAGAAATTGTCGACTACCAGAATATTGTGGACCAGTACCTGTACATGCGGAAACTGGCGGATCAGTTCAACCTGAATCAGATTGGAAGAATCAGAAGCGATACTTCCAAGACACGTCTCAGCATTCTCTATTATGCCATCGTGGGGAACTGCATCATGATCGGAAAGCAGAACATCAAGCTCCTGGAAATCTTTAACGAATCCTTCAAATTCGATGAGCAGTTGTCCAACTCCTATTATACCATCGACAGTCGATAGGAAAATAAGGCTTTCAATTGCATAGCGCCTTGAAGTTGCAGTAATGGCAGAGTCTGCTCTTTGTGGGGGCAAACACCTTCTTGTCTTTGGGGATATTTTTCTGAACGTCCTGACAGAATTTTTGCATATCCGCGGTTTCTTTTCGGATCTGCCTTGCGAACGCCTCCATCTCGGAAGAATTGACGTTAATATGGTTTTCTTTGTATTGGGGATGCAGGTACGCCACAATGGGAGAGATTTCAGCCGGATTCTTTTCAAAATGATACGCTGCCCAAGCGGTGTACCCCACCATTTGGCTGCGATGCTTTTTTGAATCGGGTTTTCCCGTTTTCCAATCCATGATAAAGAGTCGATCGTTTACCGGAAAGAGGAAATCCACCTTGCAGTAGGCTTTCATGCCGCCGATACGGGTTTCCCCGTACCCCGGCGGTTCGATGAGCCATTCATCCTTTTGGGGTAGCGCGCAATCCATCAGCCAGGTTAACCGGCTGCTGTTCAGCAGGTTTGAAAGCGAGATTCGAACCTTTTCAAAAACCTCTTCCGCGTCCACGGACTTCATTCGTCCGTAATAAACTTCCTGAAAGACTTTGGCTTGAACATACTTATGGGTCGTTTTCAGGGCATAGTCATAAAAGCGCGCCTTATCGATCGCTTTCGGCGTTATCTGAAGTCTTTCAAGGAGTGCTTTATTGATGTCGTGAACAATATTTCCCACTTCCAGTGGAATGGAAGTCATCTTCTTTAGGGCAAGGATTTTCTTTAAGGGGTACTCCGGGTCGTACTTGGCGTAATAGTTGTAATAGTATTGGCGTTTGCAGGTTTCAAAGAGGCTGTATCGGCTGACCGACCAGCCCAGTTTTTGGCTGAAGACAAATTTTTTCATGGGGAAATGCTATTTGTTTTCACTCTGAGATTTCTGGTACGCCCCGATCATCCGCTTGGTTTCGTTGATCCGTTTGGTAATCTTGATGGAACGGGGGCAGGCCCTGGTGCATTCAAAATGATTCTGACAGGGCCAGACGCCGTCAGGTGCGTTCAGTACCGGCAGACGTTCCTCAAATCCCTTATCCCTGCTGTCCGCTAGGAAACGAAACGCCTGGACAACCGCCGACGGTCCCAAAAAGGCCGGGTTTTCCTCCAGGATGGGGCAGGCGGAAAAGCAGGCGGAACAGAGAATGCAGTTGGTGGCATCATCAAAGGCCATTCGCTCCATGGGGGATTGCAGTCGTTCCCCCGGGGGAGGGGGTTGATCGTTGATGAGAAACGGTTTCACCGACCGATAGCGTTTGAAAAACCCACTTTGATCCACAACGAGATCCCGCTCCACCGGAAGATGCCGAAGCGGTTCGATGAGAACGGTTTCCCCGCCTTTTGGCGCCACATCTCGTACCAGGGTTTTGCAGGCGAGACAATCTTTTCCGTTGATGCGCATGGCGTCTGATCCGCAGACCCCGTGTGCGCAGCTCTTTCGAAAGCCGAGGGTCCCGTCCTGAAATCGCTTGATGCGCATGAGCGCATCGAGAATGCGTTCATCGGGTTCGGTCTCAACCGTAAAGTCCTGGTAGCGGGGTTCTTTGTCGGTCTCCGGGTTGAACCGTTTGATTTTGAGCGTGACATCCATTGCCTGCTCCTTAATATGTTCTGGGTTTTGGCGTCCAGAGGGAAACATCCACGTCCTTGTAGGCGATTCTCACATCCCCTTTTTCCAGATAGGCCAGGGTATGCTTCAGCCATTCGGGATCATTGCGATCCGGATAATCTTCCCGCCAATGGGCTCCCCGGCTTTCCCGACGGTTGAGGGCGGAAGCGGCCGTGATCAATGATAGATCGAGCAGGTTCCCCAGCTCGATAAGCTCCAGGAGATCCGTGTTGAAAGACTTTCCCCTGTCCTCGGTTCGCACCAGACGGTAGCGTTTTCGAAGGTCTTGAATCTCGCTGACGGCCCGGGCCATATGGTTTTCGTTACGGTAGATGCCCACGTTTTCCATCATGGTACGCTGCATTTCATCGAGTATGTGGCCACCGTGAGGGCCTTTGCTCTGTTCCGTCAAACGAGCGATCCATTCCTGGGAGAAATTCGTTGCATCGGACCCAACGTCTGCGGGGGCCGCATGGTTCACATAGTCGGCCATGTGCTGACCCGCACGTCGGCCGAAAACTACCAGGTCCAGCAGGCTGTTGGTTCCCAGCCGGTTGGCCCCGTGTACGGAGACACAAGCGCATTCCCCAACCGCATAAAGCCCATGGATCAGTGTGCCCTTGCCGTCAACCACTACCCGGCCGTGAATGTCCGTGGGAATGCCCCCCATGCCGTAATGGGCCGTGGGCAGCACCGGGATGGGGTTTTCCGCCGGATCGATTCCCAGGTACGTCTTGCAGAAATCGGTAATGTCCGGCAGTTTGCTTTGAAGGGTTTCCTTGCCCAGATGTGTGGCGTCCAGATGCACGTAGTCGTCTATTTTCCGATCCCCGCGAACGCCGTTGCCCGCCCTGATTTCCGTCATGATGGCGCGGCTCACCATGTCGCGGGGTGCCAGGTCCAGCAACGTCGGTGCGAAGCGCTCCATGAATCGCTCTTCCCGGTTGTTCCTTAAAATACCCCCTTCACCTCGCACCGCTTCAGAGATCAGAATCCCCAGACCCTTGATGCCGGTGGGATGGAACTGAAAAAATTCCATATCCTGCAAGGGTATGCCCCGTCTGGCACAGATGGCGGGTCCATCCCCCGTGTTGGCGTAGGCATTGGAAGTGATTTTGAACATACGGCCGAAACCGCCCGTGGCAAAAAGTACGGTTTTGGACTCAAAGACCCGGACTTCGCCCGTTGACAATTGAAGTGCTACAACCCCGGTGCATTGTTTGTCCTTCAACACCAGGTCAAGGACATGGTATTCGTCATAAAAATGGACCCCGTTTTTGATGCATTGTTGGTAGAGGGTTTGTAAAATCATGTGTCCGGTGCGGTCTGCCGCATAGCAGGCCCTTCGAACGGGTGCCTCGCCAAAATTGCGGGTATGTCCGCCGAAGCGTCTCTGATCGATGCGACCGTCCGGTGTGCGGTTGAAAGGGAGTCCCCGGTTTTCCAGATCGTATACCGCTTGAACCGCTTCTTCAGCCATGAGCATGGCCGCTTGCTGATCCACCAGGTAATCGCCCCCTTTGACGGTATCAAAAGCGTGCCAACGGGGGTCGTCTTCTTCTACGTTGCCCAGGGCCGCACTGATGCCCCCCTGGGCCGCCCCTGTGTGACTGCGGACCGGGTAGACTTTTGAAAGGACGGCGGTTTTGCCGCGATTACTGACTTCGAGGGCCGCGTAGAGACCGGATCCGCCTGACCCCACGATGATGGCGTCAAATGTGTGTTTCAAAGAGAGCCTCCTTTACGTTAGGTGGGATTCCAGCCAGGTTTCCATATCGCCCAGCACCTGGTCCCGTTCCGGCTCATTGAAGATCTCGTGATACAACCCCTCATAGATTTTAAGGGTTTTGTCAGTCGATCCCATTGTTTCAAAGAGCATCTGCGCACCGGCCGGATCCACCAGTTTGTCCGCACCGCCCTGAAGCAGCAACATGGGTATGGTAATTCGGTCCGCCTGACCCGGAATGCCCTGCATGGTCCGAACGATTTCCGCGGCCAGTCTTGCCGTTGTTTTCCCTGTGTAAACAAGGGGGTCCTCCACATAGGCCCGTACCACGGACGGGTCCCGACTGACACTGTTTACATCCAGGCCGATGAGCCCGAGTTTTGGCATCAATACCGAAAAGATTTTGCCGGCTGAAATGGTGAAAGGTGAAATGTTGTCCGGAATTTTGACGACGCCGCATCCGGAAAGAACCGCGCCCGCAAAATCTTCCTGACGTTGGGTCAGAAAGACAGCACTTACCAGGCTTCCCATGCTGTGCCCCACCAGGAAAAGAGGCGGTTCCGGGTGCAGGGCCCGGACTTCGTCAAGGAAAACGTTTAGGGTTTGCGTATAATCTTCAAACCGGTTTACGTAAACCCTTTTGCCGTAGGATTTTCCATGACCCGGCAAATCGAACCCATAAACGGCGTAACCGAGCGGAACAAAATGATTGACCAGATTCTCGTAACGGCCACAGTGTTCGGCAAGACCGTGCACTACCAGCAGTACGGCTTTCACATCACCGTCCGGGAGCCAGCATTGATTATAGATGTGCTCATCGCTGTTTTCGTTCAGAAACCCTTCTTCATGCTTCATAACGCCCCCATCATAGTGTAGACTGCCAAACAGTGCCTCCCACCTTGACTTTCATGTTTGATTATCGACTTCAAGAAAGGTTTTGTAAATGGAAAAAAGCGACCACTTTATGAATGAAATGTCCGATAAGGCGACAATGCAAAATGAGACTTCCACACAGGAACTAAATGAGCTGATCCGGTTGGCCCGCCGATTGGGGGCCAGTGCGGTCGGTATCATAGAGGCTTCCCAAGTGCCGGTTGAGGACCATCTGGCAAATGTTTGTCGGGAAATCAGATGCGAGGCCTACGGGCTTTCCCCAAGTTGCCCGCCCCATGTTTCGGGACCCTCAGGCTTCCGGGAATTGAACAAGAAGATGCGTTACGGTGTGGTTGTTCGGATTGATATCCCTTCATCGGTCATGTTTTCAAATGAGCGCAGAGAAGTTATGGGGCTGCTTCATGAAATTGTTGCCGCTGTGGAGCAGGAAGCCGTTCACATGGGATATGCCGACTCAAAATCCTTTGCCGGCGGGTCATGCAAGAATATTTTCTGCGGGGAACACGCCGAATGCCGGGTACTTTCAGAACAAGGGGAATGCCGAAATCCCCAAACCGCGCGCCCTTCCATGTCCGGGTTCGGCATTAACGTGTTAAAGTTGATGCAGCTGGCCGGAATTCCCGTGGATAAGAGCCTTACTCCCGCCGAGACCGGTTACTACGAAGAATCCATGTCATGGGTTGCCGGCCTGGTGATGGTGGGTTGAGGTAGAATCCCTTCACTTCCCCTTTGCCGCCAGGTTTAACCGGATGGTCACCATATTCTCTTTCACCTCACCTTTTCCGGAACTTTCGGTGGTTTTCAGCCGGTTTGAAGGGACCCCTCCTGCGGTTTTCAATTCAGAAACCACAGCCTCGGCACGCTTCTGACCTAGCTCAGTGAGGGCATTTTCAGGCAGTGGCTGTTGTTTTTCAAGGTTCTGTAAAAGCGCTTTATAATAACCGGCCGCATCGGGTTTCGGGGGCTTTGGCGATGCCTTGGGGTCGGATTTTTTCTCTGTTTTTTCCTCTCCTTTGGGCAGAGAAGGCGCCAGTCCGTATGATGTTTTTAATGCGGTCACTTCGACTGGGGCCAACCGCTCGGTGGCCAAAACATCAAGTGCCTTCCGGGTGGCCGGATCCGTTAGGTTCAGCGGTTCCATATTCAGGTTCAGGTCGGTGATGTCGGTACTGCCCATCCGTTTGGCCAGTGCCTGCCTGACAGCCGAATGCCTTAAGACCGCCCCGTCCGCTTCAGGCGCATACTGACCCTGAACCTCGACGGCCAACTGGGGGCGCTGCTTAATGGCGCCTGCCAATTTGGCCAGTTTTTCCTTCTCCGGCGGCGTAATGCGCGACCGTCCCACTT
Source organism: Desulfatiglandales bacterium (assembly GCA_963663335.2). GTDB lineage: Bacteria > Desulfobacterota > DSM-4660 > Desulfatiglandales > Desulfatiglandaceae > NaphS2. The sequence continues at coordinate 1,147,424 of CAXXLN010000004.1, forward strand.
CAAAATTCACGGCGCCCATCTCTTCCTCATCTCCGCCCACAAGGGATGCCAGCGCCCTGAACGGGGCCGTGACCATTTTGGTGAGAACATTCACCAGGGCTTTCCAAACCAGATGGCCGTAACTGAATTCCGGGTCATCCAGGCTGCCGGCCACCGGAAGTCCCAGCTGAATGCGATGGTTAGAGTCTTCCAAAAGGGCGATGGCCAGATCCAGTGGCAGGTCCACGGCATCAGACCCCTCAATGCGGTCCCCCAATTCAAGACTATCAACGATAATCTGGTTTTCACCTTTGAGTCGGCTGTCTACGACGTTATAATAAAGATCCAGTGAGATCTTGCCGGAGTTGATTTTCCTTCCGGCGAATTTGGCTGAATAGGGGGTGAGGCGGGTCATCTCCACATTGCGGAACACCATTTTTACATCGCTGTAGCCCTTGGTGTTGAGCGGTGCCAGCTCACCTTTGATGGTGGCGGAACCGTACTGATCCACCTGTCCTTCCAGCGCCATGACAATTTTGTGATCCGGTGACGAGGAGAATCCGTTGATAACGCCACTGAGTTCGTGGATTCTGGCGCTGAATGGGGGGACAAGGCTTAAGTCGGCAAAATCCACTTCAGCGTCTCTGACGCGGACCTGGTTGACATCAACGGAAAATGGTTTTGTGGGTTTCTCCTTTGATGTGCCCTTGTTCTCCTTCGGGAGGGGAGGTGTTCCGGGTGGCTTCCGGTCTGAAACCAAGACGTTTTTAAGATTGAGACTGCCGTCCTTTTTGATGATGAACTGGCCTATTAGATGATCCAGGAGAACCGTTTCGACACGCAGCTCATCCGGCAGGGAGTTGAATTGAATCCCGTCTATGTTCAGCAGATTCCAACTCAGAAACGTCTTTCCGCTTTCCGGCCGAATAAGCGCCAGTTTCTTGATGCCGCCGCTCCCTTTGAAATTGAGGTCATCTTCGGACCCCTTATTTTGATGGAAAGTCATATCCCCTTTGACAAAAAGATTCCCCGATTCCAGTGAAGGGATCAGGAATTCACTGAGATACGGTTTCAGGGGTGTGAGGGCCACATCATCGGCTTTTATGGAGAGGGCCACGCTGGGAGCCTGCATATCCACACTCCCCTTTATTGCGGCGTTACCCCCTTCGGCGATATCAAGCGCTAAATTGAAATCAAATGGGGCTTTGGCCGGGTTTTGAAAATCAGTGACCTGGAGGTCAACATTCTTCAGGCGATAACGTTTGGGATTTTTTAAACTCCGATCCGACATTTGGATTCCGAATTCCTCCATGCGGAAGGCGTCAAGGTGAATCGACCACGGATGTTGTTCCTCTTCCGCCGCTTTCTTGACTTTGGTAATTTCCCGGCGGATGGCCCCTTCATTTCCCGAAGCGGTGAGCTGGATCAGATTGATATCCCCTTTTTGGGTTCGCCATACGGCTGCGTCCCCGCCATGGAGTGAAATTTCCTTGACCAAAACCCGACGGGCAGCTAGGTCCACCTGTCCACCACGAATGCCGGCCCGGGGCAACGTCAGCAATTCTTCGGCCTCGCCCACTTGGCGAACCACCAGGCCGTTTATGTCAACGCCCATTTCGCTGATGACGGCTTGGGTTCCTTGCCCGGATATCCGCGCCTCGGCTTGAAGGAATATGCCGAAACTTTCAAGATCCATACTGATGGGATGCAGGCGGCTGTGGTCCTCGAATTTGATGCCCATATCCTTCAAGGCAATGTTTTCCATGTGAATTTTAAACGGCGGTGCATTGTCTTTGGAAGTGTTTGAGGTGGGTACCGGTTCTTTTTGAGGCGTCGTCGCCAGAATACTTTCCCAACTGATGCGGCCGTCTTTTTCCACCGCCGCGTTCAGGCTGCCGCCGGATATCGTTAACCGGCCTACCGTCATGTCCCTGTTGGCCAGGTCAAAACGTCCATTATCCAAGCGAATGGCATCAATGGACAGGGCGGCGTTTTGAGTGTCCCGAACCTTTAAGGATAGATTTTCAAGCTGCATGTTCAAATCACTGATTTTCACCTGAGGTGCTTCCGCCGTATAATCAAACCGGTAATGGCCCTCAAGGCCCAATATTCCTTCGGGGGTTTCTATTTTCAAGGCTTCTTTCAGAAAATCCCAGGCAATTTTCGTGTGGATGTTCTTCAGCTTGAACTCCCCTTCGCTCCAGATGGGGCGCAATGATATCTGACCGCTCCATTCCAGGGTTCCGTCAAGGGGCAGTCGGGCCATAATTCGGTGCGGGCCCTTTCTTTCGGGCAGGGTGGTCAAATCGGTTATTTTAAGATTGATCGGTTCGATGGGTATTTCAGCAGGCGTGGGGAGAGAGCGGTCCCGGATATGGATATGGCCGTTTGACAGCTGGATGCGCTCGAAGTAAAGCCTGGGCGGGGGTGAATCGTCTGTGGGTTCAGGGGGAGCTGCGCCGGGACTGGCCGGTGAAAGGTCCTGAAGCAGACGGTCAAGATTAACGGACTTGTTCGGCGCTACATCCAGCTGGAGCACCAGACCGTCCAGGGAAATATCGGAAAAGGTCCATGCCCAGCGAAAAAGGCTTTTCAATTCAAAATCCATAAAGAACCGGTTAAAGGCCAGAATACCTTCCCCATCCGCCTCTTTCAATGCCAGGTCGGATATTTCAAGCGTCATTACATATGGATTAAAGCGAATCTTTTCTATTTGGAGAGTGCGGTTCAAATTTTCTGTCACATAGTTCTCCAATTGATTTTTGAGGATATACGGCAGAAGAAAAAACCCCGCCAGCGTGTAGATCAGGATAGAAAAAATGGTAATCAAGAACAATTTGCTGGTAAAGATGCGGCTGGCAGTGAATTTCTTTTTCTCCCGGGAGCCGTTATCAATCGTATCTTTTTTCATGGGTGTCCCTTTCTATTTCCGGGCGCAGTGTGAGCCAAATTTTCAATTTTCAAAAAAGCCGCCTATCGGGAGAAATATCGCACCAGTGCACGTTTTCTGCCGGTGATGCGCTGGTATTTTTCCCGTGGGTACCCCAGGGCGATAACGGCATAGGCCTTCTCATCATCGGGCATGCCGATCCCTTTGGAAATTCGCCGATCCCTTTTCATGGCCTCAATGGCAAACCCGATAAGGCAGGTCCCAAGGCCCAACACATGGGCTGAGATCAGTATGTTCTGTGTGGCCAAAAGGGCGTCCTCGGCCGGGCAAGAGGCATCATTTTTGGAACCCACCACGATGGCGGCCGGTGCTCCGTGAAACAGCAGGTCTTTACCTTCCTTTTCCCATAACTCGAGTCCCTCTCTGATTTTTTTATAGTGGTTCTGGAAGTACTGTTCCAATTCCGATTTGCCCAATATCTCCAGTCCTTTCCTGAGAAAGACATTTTCAGCGGTTCGGTTCAATTTACGAAAAAAATCACCCACCCATTGGGCCAGTTGCAGGACCGCCAGGCGATCCGGAAGAATGGTAAACGTCCACTGTTGGGAGTTGGTCCCGGAAGGGGCTGAGATTCCGATTTTCACCAGGTCTTCCAGTATATCCTTAGGAACCGGTTTGGCTTGGTAGTTTCTGCAGGAACGCCTGGATTGCATGAGGTTCACCAGTTCCCGGATATTCCCTTTACCGAAAGGGAGCCATGCGGACTCGGCCTCAAAGTTCTTGAAAGTGGATAGGGCAGGGTCCAGTGACCCAACCTGCACCGCACCAGTGGGGCAAACGGCCAGGCAATGGCCGCAATTCATGGACTCAGTGCCGGTGACGACCGCCTTTTTCCCCTTCATGGTGATGGTATCCGATGGACAGACCGCCACACAGCGGCCACATCCGTTGCAGAGCGTCTCATCGATGGTGGTGGTGACGGTCCTGTCCAACATTAAGGTTGTCCTCCAAATGGACGAAGGTCGCTTTGAACCCATTGTCTTTGAAATGTTTAACTGTACGGCAGCCTGAAAATTATGTCAAAAAATATCATCTTTTCCAACAAGATCACGTGGCTTGGTGGAATGGTGAAACGTTTTCCGGTTGGCTCTTGACTAATACAGGGTTGGAAGACATAATGCATCGCTGAAAGAAACGGCGGGAATGTTGCCGTGGTTGCTTGTTTCGAAAATATAGGGAGAAAAATCTTGAATGATACGGAATTGAAACAATTTTTGCTGATCGCCGTTCGGGCATCCATGAAAGCGGCCTCAGCCATTATGGAGGTCTATTCAAAGGCTGACTTTAATGTGGATATGAAGGCGGATGATTCACCGCTGACGGACGCGGACCGAAGAGCCCACCAAATCATTGTGGAAGCACTTAAGACCACACCGGTTCCCGTTCTCAGCGAGGAAGGACGAAACATTTCTTACCATGAGCGGAAAGGGTGGGACCGGCTGTGGATTGTCGATCCTCTCGATGGTACAAAGGAGTTTATCAAGCGAAACGGCGAATTTACGGTGAATATTGCCCTTGTCCAGGAGGGGGTTCCTGTTTTCGGGGTCATTTATGCGCCTGTCTTAAAGCGCCTCTATTTTGGCGGTCGGAATTTGAAAGCCTATGGCTGTACCCGTGAGATGGAAGACCTTCCCGATGATCTGGATGAATTGATCAAAGCGTGTGACAGACTGCCGTTATCGGTATCCCGTTCTTCATATGTGATCATGGGTTCCCGTTCCCACGGGACCCCTGAACTGGAGGCTTTTGTAGCAAAAAAACGAACAGAGGTTGAATCCGTTGAATTCATATCCGCCGGCAGTTCTTTAAAGATATGCCGGGTGGCGGAAGGCGTCGCGGACATCTATCCCCGCCTGGGGCCCACCATGGAATGGGATACCGCCGCTGGGCAGGGAATTGCCGAGGGTGCGGGCCGAAGGGTGACGGTGTGGGAAACGGGAGATCCTCTGATGTATAACCGAGAGGACCTGCTGAATCCGTGGTTTGTGGTACAGTAGATTCGATATAGAGGGAATTATGGAAAGGTATATGAAATGAAAGGAATAATTCTGGCTGGTGGGTCCGGGACCCGGCTTTACCCCATTACCCGTGTTGTCAGCAAGCAGCTGATGCCGGTTTATGACAAGCCCATGATCTATTATCCCCTGTCCGTCTTGATGCTGGCGGGCATTCGGGAAATACTGATTATTTCAACCCCTGAAGATTTGCCCCGATTCAGGGAACTTCTGGGGGATGGCGCTCAGATCGGGCTTTCCCTCTCATATCGGGAACAACCGAGACCCGAAGGATTGGCCCAGGCTTTTGTCATTGGAAAAGATTTTATTGGTGGCGACACCGTTGCCCTGGTTCTAGGGGACAATATTTTTTATGGACACAACTTGTCCGCTATTCTTCAAAGAGCGGCGGACCTTGAGAAGGGCGGGGTTATTTTCGGCTATCTGGTGCGGGATCCTGAGCGATACGGGGTGGTGGATTTTGATGAAACCGGTAAGGTCACCAGTATTGAAGAAAAGCCGGTAAATCCCAGATCAAAATATGCGGTTCCCGGGCTCTATTTCTATGATAACCAGGTGGTCGGAATTGCGGAGAATTTGCAGCCGTCACCCAGAGGGGAATTGGAAATCACCGATGTCAACCTGGCATATTTAGAGCAGGGAGCCCTTCATGTAGAACTTTTGGGGCGTGGTTTTGCATGGCTCGATACCGGGACCCATGAGTCACTGCAACTGGCGGGCGACTTTGTTAAATCGATTCAGCATCGCCAGGGACTGAAAATCGGCTGCATTGAAGAAATTGCCTTCCGCCTTGGCTATATTGATGCCGATCAGATCAAGGCGGTGGCAAAAGATTTGCTCAAAAATGAATATGGTCAGTACCTGATGGAAATTATTGAAAGCGAGGATCCCCGGAAAAATGACCCTGAAATTTACTGAAAAATCCATTCCCGGAGTCCTTCTGATTGAACCCATGGCCTTTGAGGATGATCGGGGGTTTTTTATGGAGACCTTCCATTTTCAAAAATATATTGAGATCGGAATTTCGGGGCCGTTTTTGCAGGATAATCATTCCCATTCTCGACGGGGTACCCTTCGAGGGCTTCATTACCAGCTCAAGAATCCTCAAGGGAAATTGGTCTACGTGGTGAAAGGGGAAATCTTCGATGTGGCCGTGGACATTCGCCGGGGGTCTCCCACTTTTGGAAAATGGACCGGGGATCTGCTTTCGGAAAAAAATTGGCGCCAGCTCTATATCCCTGAAGGGTTTGCCCACGGCTTTTGTGTTTTGAGTGAAACGGCGGATGTGATCTATAAATGTACCGATCTTTATGCACCGGGGGATGAATATGGCGTCTTCTGGGCGGATGATGCCGTTGGTATTGCCTGGCCAAAGGAAAATCCGATTCTTTCGAAAAAGGATTTAAAAAACCCCACGCTGGAAAAGATTGAAGATGCGCATCTGCCGGTTTATAAGGCGTCAGGAGATTTGAATGGAAAATAAGACGGCTGTTATTTCACTGGGCGGATCCATCATTGTTCCGGACCAGATTGATGTGGATTTCCTTCATGAATTCAGGCGGGTGATTTTGAGCCTTAAAGACAAAAGATTTATCGTCATTTGTGGAGGCGGAAAGGTCTGCCGAAGATATCAGGATGCTGCGAAAACCATCCAAGAGATTCCCAAGGAAGACCTGGACTGGATCGGCATTCGAGCCACACGGCTCAATGCCGAGCTGGTGAGGACCTGTTTCGGAGATGATGCCCACACAAAAGTCATCCATGATCCTGATGAACCCATTGACGCCTCCAGGCGCATCATTGTGGGTGCCGGTTTTGAACCCGGAAGTTCAACGGACCTGCGCGCGGTACAATTGGCAAAGCGGTTTGGTGCTGCCCGCGTTATCAATATGTCCAATATCGACTATGTTTACGGTGCGGACCCTAAAAAGAACCCAGAGGCAAAAAAAATGGAAACCATTTCCTGGCCGGCATTCAGAAAACTGGTGGGCGACCTATGGGATCCCGGTTTGAACATGCCGTTTGACCCCATCGCTTCAAAGGAAGCTGAGCAGCTTGGGCTTGAAGTGGTCATAATCGGCAATGACATGTCAAATTTTGAACGACTCCTGAAGGGTGAAGCATTCCGTGGAACGACAATTTCATGAAAGGTTTATGAATTCCAAGGAGAACCCATGAGAATTCTCATTACGGGCGGAAGCGGTCAACTGGGCCGGGATTGCGCAATGGTTCTGAAAAAAAAACACGACGTTACGCCTGCGGCTTCGAGTGCCCTTGATATTGCCGACCGAAGGGCGGTGGAGGCGCTTGTTCAGGAATTGAAACCGGATGTGATTCTGAACTGCGCCGCATTTACCCGGGTGGACGATTGTGAAACCCATAAAACACAGGCCTGGAAGGTCAATGTGGAAGGGTCGAAATACCTGGCTTCGGCTGCCGGGGCCCAGGGGGCGCGGATGATCCATATCTCCACGGACTATGTGTTTGACGGCAAGAAACCGATCCCCGGATTTTACACTGAAAAGGACAAGACCCACCCCGTCTCCTATTATGGCCTTACCAAGCTGGAAGCGGAAAAGACTGTTTGCGCGGAAACGGACCGGCACACCATTTTGAGAACGGCCTGGCTTTACGGGGCCAACGGCCGGAACTTCCTCAAAACCATGCTGCGGCTGGCGCTCGGTGATCCCAAACGAGAGATCAGGGTGGTTCATGATCAATTCGGTTCTCCCACGTGGTCTTACCGGCTGGCGGAACAGATTGAAAAGGTGATGGATGCCGATATAAACGGTACATTCCATGCCACATCGGAAGGGCACTGTACCTGGTACGAACTGGCCGCCACGTTCTTAAATGAAATGGAGATTCCAAACGCCATTGTTCCCTGTACCACCCATGACTATCCCACCCCCGCAAAAAGGCCCGTGAATTCGATCCTGGAAAATCAGCGGCTAAAGGATGAAGGTTTAAATATCATGCGGGACTGGCGGGCCGATCTGGTTCAGTTCGTGAGCATCTTCAAGGAACGACTATTGGGTGAGGTGACATAGTGGAAAACATGCTGGTAACTGGCGGGTGCGGTTTTATCGGAAGCAATTTTATTCGCTATCTTCTGGACGAAAGCGACTACAAAGGTCGGGTGATCAATGTGGACAGCCTTACCTATGCGGGAAATCCGGAAAATCTTGCGGAGATTGAGGAGCAATGTGGTGACCGATATGTCTTTGTGAAAGCGGATATCTGTGACAAGAAAAGAATGAATGGTCTGTTTGATGAATACCATCTGGATTCAGTTTGCCATTTTGCCGCCGAATCCCACGTGGACCGATCCATTGTGGGGCCCGCGGCCTTTATTCAGTCCAATATTGTAGGAACCTTCAATCTGCTGGAGGCCTCCCGGAATCACCAGGGACAACTGGAACTCTTTCACCATATCAGCACCGATGAGGTGTTCGGCAGTCTCGGTTCGGAAGGATTCTTTACAGAAACCACCCCATACCAGCCCAACAGCCCCTATTCAGCATCGAAAGCTTCTTCCGACCACCTGGTTCGGGCCTATCACGAAACCTACTGCCTTCCCGTCACCATATCCAATTGCTCCAATAATTATGGGCCTTACCAGTTTCCTGAAAAGCTGATCCCCCTGATGATTCTAAATGCCATGGAAGACAAGTCCCTACCCATCTACGGAGACGGCCGTAATGTCAGGGACTGGCTGTACGTTAAAGATCACTGCAAGGCGGTTTGGACCATTATGAAAAAGGGGGGAAGAGGGGAGACCTATAATGTGGGCGGCAATCACGAAATGGAAAATATCCACATCGTGGAGACCGTCTGCGATCTCATTGATGCGCTTCCAGTCATGAACGGAAAACCCTCCAGGCGGACCCTGATCACCTACGTGAAAGACCGGCTGGGTCACGACCGGCGGTATGCCATTGACTCCAGCAAGCTGCAAAGGGACCTGGGATGGTCCCCGGAGGAATCCTTTCACTCGGGAATCGAGAAAACCCTCAAATGGTACCTGACGCACCCATCGTGGGTTGAGCGCGTCAGAAGCGGGGCTTACCAGGACTGGATTCGCGAATATTATGATAGTTAACCTCTCTGAGGTAGCGGAAGATGATAAGTTAAGGGCGCTGTTGTCAGTAGTCCGCCCTCGGTTTTCCGTTTCAGCTCTACCCCTTGACCAGCTTCTCAAGGGTTTCCAGTTTGTCCCTGATTTCCTTGAGCTGGTCCTCGATGCCCGCCAGGTTGTTATTTCGAAGTTCGGCCTCGACGCTTTTTGTCAGTTCAAAAATGTCCATGATGCCGAGATTCCCTGAAGCACCCTTAATGGAGTGCGCCGCCTTGGCGGCGGCATCCGCATCTCCTGAGTTAACAGCCGATTCCATATTGCTTAAATCGACCATTCCCGTCTCCACCAGGAGATCTACCAACTCCAGATATTCGTCCTCTTCCAGGCCCAAATTCTCAGCCAATGCTTTGATATCCATTATATCTCCTTATGCTGTGGGTTTGAGATGCCGGATTCTGGCAAGGTCCACTTTTCGAGCACTGCCAGAACGATTTCTCTCTTGATGGGTTTTGTAATGTAATCATCCATTCCTCCCTCAAGGCACTTTTCTCTGTCTCCCTTAATGGCGTGGGCGGCCATGGCAATGATGGGCACGCGTTGAACTGAAAGTTTTATTTAAAGGCTCTTTCCTTTCATTCGCTCCAGGCAGTGCCTTCGAACCGCCAAGGTGGTGATTGAGATGCAATTGAGGGAGAATTCGATTATATTCTTGAAAGTGTCACTTAATTGATCATATTCGCTTTGCAGCGCTTCTGAGTCCAGAGGGGCGACTTCTATATCATCTGAAAACCAAACGGATGCGGAATACGGTTCGTGTCCCATTTCAAGGAAAGGAATAGGGCCGAAGAAGTCATCTTTTTGCAGGTTGATCAGGGAAAAGGTATGGTTTTTCATGTTTTCAACAATGGTCGCGTTTCCTTTTACGATAAGGAACGGGGTTTCATCGCCTTTCTCCCTGTTGAGAGTCTCGTTAGAGCTGGAAAAGGATTTTTCGTTTATATGAATTCCGGCATGAAATTCTGAAAGCCTTTCAATAATTTCCCTGAAACGGTTATCGAGACTTAAGAGAAGGCTTCTGAATTCGTCCGAAAGACTGGAGTACTCCGCATAAAGGGGGTCGAGATCGAGAACCCCCAGGCGTATGGTTTCTGTTGCCGTGAACGTGGCGATGCGGCGACGTCCCATGGCCATCATGGATGAAATGTTACCGATGAAGGAGCCTTGTCCCACTCTTAAAATTTTTGTGGGTCCGGCGATGGTCTTTTTTGACATTTCCGCCGTCCCTTGGAGTACCATCCAGATCCAGTTCCCGAATTCTCCTTCTTCAATGATCGTTGTCCCCTTTGAGAATTCTTCCTCCTCCACCAGAAAAGCGTAATGGGTGATCGGTTTTTTGATTAAAGGAAGCCTGGATAACCTCTCCCCGCGCCCGGATTGATGTTTTTCTTCCGATCCCGGTCCCAACCGTTTGATGATGCCTTCATCCAGCATGCGAAGACCGTCCAGAACGATCTCCATGTGTCCCCTGTGAATGGTTTTTTCGGTGACAATCTTTTCATGCCTGAATTCAAATAGGCCGGTTGTCCAGCCAAAAAGGGCATAGAGGGCTTCAAGGCCACACAGTGAACCATAAGTGGCATGTATGGGATTGCCGCGCAGAAAGGTTACGGAAGCGGGCACTACAGCGTTCGGGCTAGTGAGCCCGAGGACACCGGTGCTGTTGTTTGTTGCAATTAACTGCAGCAAATCTGGGATGGTCAGGAAACGAAGGTCACCCGAAAAAACCGCATTTCGATCCATTTCAGATCCCTAGGAGCCCCAGTTCAGGTCTTTTTGAAGCGATTCCAGTGTCAGTTCCAGGCATTTTTTTAAAGTCGCTCCGATACCTTCCCCCCGAATGGCACTGGCGGGAAAGGAAGGGATTTTGAGCTGTCCATTCAGCTCTTTGTCCAATTGGTCCAAAGACATGACGGATGGCCCGCCTGTCGCGAGGTCCCGTTTGTTGTATTGAAGGACCAGGGGGATTTTGTAGATGCTGAGGTCGTATTCCTTCAGGTTCTGCTGAAGGTCTCGGAGGGATTCCATATTGTTTCTGCGTTGAACTTCCATGGAGTCCGCCACAAAAACGAGACCATCTACCCCCCTTAAAACCATTTTTCGAGTGGAAAGGTATTTTGCATGACCCGGCACGGTGTAAAGGTGCAGCCTCACTTCGCACCCTTTGATCTTCCCCAGTCCCATGGGCAGAAAGTCAAAAAAAAGGGTGCGGTCCCCCTTGGTTTCGATGGAGACCATGTCGGCGGTGACATATTTGGGAAAAGCCTCGTGGAGACGTATCAGATTGGTGGTTTTTCCCGATAATGCCGCACCGTAGTAAACGATTTTACAGTCGATTTCTTTTTTTTTGGCATTGTATGTGGCCATTTTAAATGCTCTTTAAACCATTTTGAGGTGTCTTCATGGGGTGGACCTGAACTTGAAATGCTCCCTTTTAAAAAGGCCGACACAGGCATCCACCGAATCGGGATCATAAACGGTTCCTTTCCCTTTTTGTATTTCATCAAGCGCCATATCAATGCCCAGGGCAGGTCGGTAGGGCCGGTGAGAACTCATGGCTTCAACCACGTCACTTACGGCCACAATACGCGCTTCTATAATGATGTGTTTTCCTTTGAGTCCCGCCGGATATCCCGAGCCATCCAGCCTTTCGTGATGCTGTACAATGGTTTGGGCAATGGGCCATGGGAAATCGATATCTTTCAAAATATCGTAACCCACCTCGGGGTGAGCCTTGATGATGCCGAATTCGTGTTCCGTCAGACGTCCCGGTTTGCTAAGAATTTCAGCGGGCACGCATATCTTTCCAAGATCGTGAATGGATCCCGCAATTCGAATGCCGTTAATTTCTACTTTTGAAAGACCCATCTTTGTGGCAATGGCCCGAGCCAGATCGGCCACGCGACGCTGGTGTCCGGCGGTGTAAGGGTCCCGTTTTTCCACCGTGAGGGCAACGGCCTGAATGATGCCGTCCAAGGCTTTGCGCAGGGAGGCAAAACTTTTCTGAAGGTCCTGTTCCGACTGCTTTCTGGCGGTTATATCACGAAAGCTCCAGACCCGTCCCACATATTTTTTGCCGATGCGCTGGGGTATGGAGTACCGTTCGAAAATCCTGCCGTCCTTGAATTCGATAATGTCGTGGTCTTCGGCATCGGGCTGATCGTAGAGATCACCGACCTTTCGAAGGAATGTCTCCGGATCTTCCACCTGATCCACAATGTGGCCCAAAATTCGGTTGTCATCCTGGGCGTTCATGATCGATTCGGGGATTCGACACAGCTCCTGAAAGCGCTGGTTAAAGCTCACAACCCGCCCGTGGCGGTTAACCACAACAATTCCGTCCGCGGTGGATTCCAGCGTCGCCCGAAGGATGGAAACCGCTTTTTCGCTTCGGTCTTCGGCTTTGTGTCTTTTCAGAGATTCCTGTTCCAGTTCCCGAAGGTGTTGGACCAACTCATCGTATGTGGGGGTTTCCGCCATTTCCAGCACTCGGTTAATAAGCTGATAAAACAAGATGCCATGCATCGTATCTAATCAGTTTAGCATATCGGTGTTCCTAACGCCATAGTCTGACTGAAAATCGTATTCAAAAAAGGTTCAAAAAGCAAAAAAAAACAAATCCGAGGCTTTAAGCCTTGGATTGGGGTTTGAGGAGGGGGAGGAAAGGTGTCAATTAGCCGTTTTTCTGATTTTTTTTCGGTATCCGAACAGACCAAGCGATCTTGAACCCAGCAGGAAGATTGCGGCCGGTTCAGATCTTCCATGGCTTATCCCTTTAAGCCACCTTCCGTGACCCTTTTATAAATTCTCATTGGCAGAACCAGCCCGAAAAAGGGTATCATATATATGGCAGCCAGGGTCGGTTCCAATGGACCGAAGAATTCGGCGGCAAAAACCAGTATCAGCACATTGTTGACATTACCGATGGTGATGACCGCGGCCAGTTGATTTTCAACCGGGGACCTGAAGAGTCCAGCCAGTCCGACCACCAGGTATATTCCGCCAAGTGCAAAGGCTGCCAGGGCGGCTTGAGCAATAATAGCCGGATTTTTGTGAAAGAAAGCGCTGTATTTTGAAAAGACCGCCAGATTGATGAAGGCGAACACTGCGAGGGACAAAGGATATCGGTGTTTCATGATGCCGTTGACAAGCTTTGGTCGCAGGCGTTTCAGGGTTTCTCCGATGATGACAGGGACAATGACGACCAGAAGCAGCATGCGCATCATATGGAGCAGGGAAATGGTCATTTCCTGTTCCAGCAGCACCTTCACCAGCATGGGCAGGGTGAAGGGAACGGCAAAAGAGGTGATCACCACCATCACCAGTACCAACGGCCCGTTGGCCCCCACCAGTCCGGAGATAAATGGCGCCACAACCCCTGTGGAAACACCGGTTAATAGCAGAGCCCCGATGGCGTAGGCGGGTGCAACATAAAGGAAGAGAAAATAGACCATAACCGGCAGCAGGATCATCTTGAAACAGGCCAGCCAGATTACGGTTGGGCCGTTGCTGTAAATGAGTTGCCGGATGTCGTTTAACTCAATAGGCAGAAAGCTCAAAAAGAGAAGAAACATCATGAGGTACAGGGGGTAGGGTTGAAAAACAGACGCCGGTCCGGGAAAAAGAATGCCGGTGAGCATGGAAGCAAAAATTACCAGCAGGAGTATGAGATCATTCAGTCGGAACATGGTTGGCCATCGGATTCGAAGGGTTTTGTGAAAATGATGCCGTATTGACTTTCAGCCCCATCGAAACAGGCACGGCACTTTATTTCGCTGTCGCATGTCTGCCCACGGGGTATCGTTTCAGGGATGGGGAGCGGTTCCACATGCACCTGGAACCCCAACTCTCTGTACATTTCAACCGCTTCACTGAGGCGAGGCTCGGCGGCCATGAACTTCCTGTGCCAACCGTTGCGTTCCAGGGTTCTGGTGATGGTTTCTTCTGATGTCATGTTAAGAACAGAAGCCTCGCGCAAAGCGCCAAAGCCGCTGGGAAAACAAATCTTTCAATTCTTTTGGGTTTTGCGTGAGAAATGCTTTACCTTTCCACCAAAATCAAAGTCTTTCCGGAAAGTGCTTTCAGAATCGAATCCTTTGAAACGGCCGGGTTCAAAAGCCTTGGAAACGTCTTCCGACTTATCGTGAGCCCCGGCGCTTCAACTTCCTTTTCCTCTGAAACGCTGATTTCTCCAATGGGCTGAACATCGCAGCCGTCAAAAAGATCAAGTGCGTAAGTGAACACCTGCCGATCCAGAGTCATCAATTCCGAATCCGATTCAATGAGGCTGCCGAAAAGGCCGAACCACGCCTCGAAAATGAGATTAAGATGCCGTTCCGTCACATATGGATAGGTCGCGGCCAGGGGGAGATCTTCAAACATGTCGGGAATCTCCTCGTCTTTTTCCATGGCTTCGGCCAAGGGGGATTTGCTTTTTGCAGCCCTCTGCAACAGGTCCTGAGCTGAGACCCGTTCTTCTTCCAGATTTCGAGCAAGATGAAGCACCAGGTGCCATTTGAGCGTGTTTTGAAGGGCGGGATCATCCGCATCTTTATTGACGTCACGAATGGCTTTCCGAATGGCCCAGGTTTCATCCCCAGTCTCACGGCCGGGAAGAGGGGCAGTACGATTCTTGCCCTGATGATCCATCATCCATCCCTGATATTCGGAAAGCAAATGTTTGAAATCTTCCTTGGGTTTCATGGCCTCAGACGGAAAAAGGACTTTCAGGTCGCCATTTTCTTTCGAGAGTACCGTCGGTTCCGTGAACCATGGCTGGCAAAGGGTCACGGAACCGAAGATTTCAATGAGGCGTTCAAGCAGCCCACTCTCAAGCTGAGTGTGGGGAAACAGGACTATGGAGGTCAAGGGCTTTTAATCCTCGTTTAGTTCAGCGATGTTTGCATAAAAATCGAGCGCCCCGGGGTTGCTCAGCGCGTCCTTGTTGAGGACCGGTTGCCCCTCAATGGTTTTTTTCACGGCCAACTCCACTTTTTTCATGTTGAGGGTATAGGGAATGTCCGGCACGGCAACGATTTTGGCCGGCACATGCCTCGGCGAAGCGTGGGTTCGGAGCGTTGTCTTGATTTGCTTTTTCAGGCCTTCGGTCAGCTCATGCCCTTCCGCCATTTTGACGAAAAGGACCACCCGGACATCATTTTTCCAATTCTGGCCCACCACCAGGCAGTCGGCGATTTCAGGGATCTGTTCCACCTGTCGGTATATTTCAGCGGTGCCGATCCGTACGCCTCCCGGGTTCAGGGTAGCGTCGGACCGTCCGTAAATGACGACACCGCCATGGTCATTGATTTCAATGTAATCCCCATGCCGCCAGATGTTGGGGTACACGTCAAAGTAAGCGGAATGATACCGCTCGCCTTCGGGGTCATCCCAGAAATAGATCGGCATGCAAGGGGCCGGTGCCGTACAAACCAGTTCTCCCTGCTGATTAATGACCGGTTTCCCGTTAGGATCAAATGCTTCTACTTTCATGGCCAGCTGCCGACACTGAAGCTCACCGGCATAGACCGGGCCCATGGGGTTGCCGCCGGCAAAACAGCCATTGATGTCCGATCCCCCCGATATGGAGGCCAATTGCAGATCGCGCTTCACCTCATCATAGATAAATTCGAATCCTTCCTCGGAAAGAGGCGATCCCGTCGACATCACGGCTTTTAATGGCGAAAGATCGTATTCCTTGCCGGGGCGTACTCCGGCGTTCTGAAGCGCTGCGATATAGCCGGCGCTGGTGCCGAAAATGTTTATTTTTTCATCTTGGGCCATTTTCCACAAAGCGCCCGGCTCCGGATAAAAGGGATTTCCATCAAAAAGAACGAGGGTCGCTCCCACGCTCAAAGAACTGGTAAGCCAGTTCCACATCATCCATCCGCAGGTGGTGAAATAGAAAATCCTGTCTTCCCGTTTCAGGTCCGTATGGAGCAGCAACTCCTTCATATGATGGATCAGGATGCCCCCCGCACTCTGAACCATGCACTTGGGAAGACCCGTTGTGCCGGAGGTAAACATGATGTAGAGGGGATGATCGGCGGGAAGCTGTGCAAACTGGATAGTCGAAGGGCTGTATCCGGATGTGATCTCGTCGTAGCTAATTGCATTGGGGACATGGCTGATATCGGGTTTTTTCTGAACGTAGGGGACCACAACGACCTTTTCAATGGAGGGGAGGTCTTTTAATATATCGGCTACCCGGCCCAGGGAATCAAAATCCTTCCCCTTGAAAAGATATCCGTCAGCGGTGAACAGCACTTTGGGCTTGATCTGCCCAAAACGATCCAGGACCCCTTTGATGCCGAAATCGGGAGAACAGGAGGACCAGGTGGCACCGAGGCTGGTGGCCGCCAGCATGGCAATAATGGTCCAAGGCATATTGGGCATGAAGCCTGCCACGCGATCATCGGGGCCTACGCCGATTCCCTTGAGGTATTGGGCCAGTTTGGACACCTCGTCGTAAAGTTCCGAATAGGTCATTTGAATACTGTCGCGGCTTTCCCCCTTGAAGATGAGGGCCACACGATCGTCCCGGTATCGAAGGAGGTTTTCCGCAAAATTCAGTCTTGCTCCCTGAAACCATTTGGCGCCGGGCATTTTCGTAAGATCGTCCACAATTTTTTCATAAGGCTTAGATGCCTTAATCGGCGCAAATTCCCACATGGCTGCCCAGAAATCCGGAATATTTTCGATGGACCATTGGTAAAGCTGGTCGTAATTCTCAAAATTCTGATTGAATTTTTCGTTGATGATTCCCATGAACCTGTAGATGTTGGTGCTCTTGATTCTCTCTTCCGATGGTTGCCATAGCAGTTTACCCATTTTTGACTCCTCCTGCCGTTCTGATATTGATATGGTTAGCAAGCGCGATTTGTTTTAACGTATTTCCCCTGTTTAATATCACTAATTGAGCTTGTTTTCAAAAAAAACCGGCAACTATTTTGAACGCGGCAATGGGCCGCCATTGAGTGATTCCAGCGCCAGAAAAAGCGCATGGGTCCCCGAACGACCGTGCCCCTGTGCTTTAACCGCCACATATAGCTGCTGCACCAAGGCAAGCCCCGGCAAAGACAACCCGATTTCTTCAGCTTCCTTAAGTGCGATCCCCATGTCCTTGATAAAATGCTCGACGAAAAACCCCGGATCAAAGTTGCCTCTGACGATTCGGGGGCCCAGGTTGCTGACGGACCAGGATCCGGCGGCGCCCGTTTCGACAATGTCGATGACCTGCTGCATATCCAGCCCCTGCCGATGCGCATAGAGAAGGGCTTCACAGACACCGATCATGGTTCCCGCCACCAGAATCTGGTTGGCCATTTTGGTGTGTTGTCCGCTTCCTGCTTCTCCCATATACGAGATGTTCTTACCCATTATTTCAAAGAGCGGCAGTACGGTTTCATAAACTTCCCGTTTTCCGCCCACCATGATCGCCAGTTTCGCTTCTTTAGCGCCCACATCACCCCCTGAAACTGGGGCGTCAAGACTTTCGATTTCCAGTTTCCCCGCCTCCTCGTAGATGATTCTGGCAAGGCTTGGCTGACTTGTGGTCATATCGACGACAATCCTGCAAGTGGCCTTCGGGTGAAGTATGCCTGTTTTTCCCATAAAGATGTCTCTGACATCCGCCGGATGCCCTACAATGGAAAAAACGATCTCCGAATGGGCTGCCACCTCGGCGGGGGAGTCGTACCAAACGGCACCTTGGTCGATCAATGCCTGCGCTCTCTTTTTGGAGCGCGTGAAGATCGACATGTCATACCCGGCCTTCTGAAGATGCCCTGCCATGGATGAGCCCATTACGCCTGTTCCGATCCATCCTATTTTCTTCATTATTATGCTCCTTAATTTTTTATACTTTTCTTAACGCCATTGGATGTGTACCCTGTCATATAAATTCAAGCCTTTAAAGTCAAACAAATCTCTTTACAGATTCTTTATGGGGTGTTCAGTTATGAAAAGAGTTCTGGCGGAAAACGGGCAAAGCGAAGATGATCCCGCCACCGATGACGGTGAAGACCTGCGTGACGGGGACAGCGATTCAAACAGCAACAACGACAGCGATAAAGATGACGGCTGAAAAAAAAAGACCTTCTCTCTTGTTTTACTGTTTTGGAAATGAAAAAATTACATTCCAATCTTTCTTCATGCTGATGATAACCCAGCCGTTCTTCTTTGCCTCGTCCATCAGTGACTGCGGGAAGGTGCCGAATTTGGTGTCCGCCAGCCCGTTGGCCGGGCCGTAGGCGTATTCACGCTTGGCGTCGTCATGGAACACCAGCATCATCAGCCGCGCACCGCCGGCCGCGCCGGTCCATTCCAGCATCTCGCGGTCTCCGGCGGAATTGCCGAATGCCGCAATCGGGCGCCTGCCGATAAACGTGTTGATACCCACGGGCTTGCCGGTCTTGTCGTCAATGAAATCGATTTGCGGCAGGCGTATCAGCACCGGCTTTCCGTCCCGCATCTCATATTTGGTCTTGATGGTCGAGCCCACCACCTGCTCCGGGGGGATCCCGTAAACCTTCTCCGTCCACGGCCGCATGAACTCGACCCCGCCCCCGGAGACGATGTAGGTTTTAAAACCGTTGGCCCGGAGATATTGGAGGAGCTCAAGCATGGGCTGATAGGCCAGGTCGGTATAGCGACGCTTGAACCGCGGGTGCCGTGCCTTTTCCAGCCACTGGACCACGATTTCCTCGAACTCGGCCGTGCTCATACCGGTATGCGAAACCATGACCAACTCGGCCATCCCCTTTTCGCCCACGGCCCCCAACGCCTCACGGTCCTTGTCGAGCACCGCTTTGAAAGGCTGTCGGGTTTTCCATTCCGGGTGCCGGGGCGCCAGGGATTTCACCCGATCCAGAGCAAAAGCGAGCTGGGTGTACATGGGGTGCGACGGCCAAAGCGTGCCGTCGTTGTCAAAGGTGGCGATGCGCTCAGCAGGCGGAACGAAGTCGGGGGAGCCCGGCGTTGTCACCTTTTCCACAAAGGCGAGTATGGCTTGCTTGGTGTTGCCGCCCTTCCAGGAAGGCAGCGGGTCGGCGGCCGGGGCAACCGTCGCGGATAACAGCAACAAAAGACCCGATAATCCGATGAAAAAGTTTATGAACTTTTTTCTCATAGGAGTTTTCTCCCTAATCGCAAAGCCGAGGGCCGCCGCCCCGTGGAGGCGGCGGCCCTCAACATGGGTGAGTTTCTACAGACTTGCGGTTATCAATTGCCGGAGGGCATGGGGAGAGTGAACCCCTCTTTTTTCAAATCCTCCCGGATGTTCATGAAGTGTTGATACTTGCTCAGGGTGATCGGGCCGGTGTAGACTTCGCTCTGCAGCTTTCGCGGCGGATATTCGATGTACGTCTTCATCAACTTCTGGACCGACGCGTTAAACGTGACCAACGTCCAGGTGTGTTCGGTGTAATTGTTCATGAAGATGTCGTAGCGCTCCTGCGGATCCTGCAACAGATCGAAGACCTGCGGCACCGTGGCAACGTACTTCTCAGCCCCTTTCCAGCCCAGATTGGTATCGACCGCCAGAGCGCCGGTGGCCTGTCCGTCGTCTCCACGCAGGTTGAAGACCGCCTTGTAGTGGCCGACCCGGGCCGCGCCGGGGGTCAGTTCATTCTCGGTGAAGTAGAACCACGAATTACGCTCACTCTTGCCTTTGCCAAAGAGCACGGGCGTCATGTCGTAGCTGTCGAAAATGATGGGCTGTCCTTCCCGATCCTTCTCAGGCAGTTTCAATCCCGCCACACTGGCAAAGGTCGCCATGAGGTCGAGGCCGCCCAGAATGTCGTGGTTGCGTACGCCTGCCTTGATCTTCCCGGGCCACACGGCGATAGCCGGCACACGGTTACCACCCTCGCGGACCGTGCCCTTGGTGCCGCGGAAAGGAGTGTAGCCGGCATCCGGATAAACATCTTGCCATGCGCCGTTGTCGGTGGTCCAGAACACCAGGGTGTTTTTGTCAAGGCCGAGCTCACGCAGTTTGTCCATGATATGGCCCACACGCGTGTCCAGTTCCACCACGGAGTCGGCATACTTGGTCTTGGAGATCGATTTGTGCTCGAACTCGGGCGCGGGAAGGTTCGGCTGATGCACCTTCATGAAGTTGATGTTGATAAAAAACGGTTGATCGGGATTCTTTGCGGCGTCCTCCAGGAACTTCAGACCCGACTGCTCAACATACTTGTCCAGAAACGGGATCCCCACAACCCCTTTCTCCGGCGTGTCCACGTACTCGCCGTTGACTTTCCAGGCCTGCTTGGGCTTCTCTCCGGCGTTGCCCGATAACGACCCTTTGGTTACCTTGTCGAACATTTCCCGCAGTTTCGGATCCATGTCGGGAAACCATTTCGGATCGCCATAGGTGTAGGCGTTCAAGTGGTATAAGAAGCAGTGCTCCATGACGTCGTAACCCTGGGCGTTGGGCAGCGCGTAGTCAGCCTCTCCCAAATGCCATTTGCCGGTGAAATATGTCTTGTAGCCGGCCTTTTTGAGGACCGATGCAAGGGTCCATTCCGCTGCGGGCAGGCCACCCCCCTGGCCCTGGAAGGCCACGGTGGTCATGCCGCTGCGGTTGGGTATGCGACCGGTCTGCATGGCCGCACGGCCCGGCGTACAGCTGGGCTGCGCGTAAAATGAGAAAAAGGTCATTCCGTCCGCCGCCATACGGTCGAAGCTGGGAGTGGGCATGCCGCGTCCCACGCCTCCGCCATAGGCGCCAAGGTCCCCATATCCGGTGTCGTCGGACACGATTAAAAGGATGTTGGGTTTGTCTGCCGCCCGGGCGAACCCGGGCAGGCACAGGGCCGTTATAAAAACAGCGGCCAGAATTTGCATCAATACTCTTTTCATTTTCTTCCTCCTCATGCTTTCTGATTTAATGGCTTTAAAGAGAACGGAAATCCCGAAGATCGCCGGAACGGCAACGGACTTATTGCAGGAACTGCATATTGAAGCCAAAGAATATTTGCCATTCCGGTTGTCCGGCGCCTTCATCCAGAACCGAAATCTGAGGTTCAATGAAGACATTGTACGCCGTTTTATTCCTTTGTGAAATCCAAAATATAATGAATAAGAAACAAAATCCCGAAGCGATCACCCCCTAAGTGGGGATCAACTTCAGGATGTAGTAGGAGCCTTAAAAGCTCCTACATTCCTCGTACTTTTTAGGCCGCTTTTCATAAAAAAAGGGACTCCCGAATTTTCGGAAATCCCTTTAATTTCAGTATGGTGGGCGGTCGGGGATTTGAACCCCGGGCTTCCACCGTGTGAGGATGGCACTCTCCCGCTGAGTTAACCGCCCGGTACTGTTCCAAACCCTTCAAGGCCTGAAAACTGGCCCAAGATACATGATTGGTTTGAAACTGTAAATAGAAATTATGCCATTTTTGCCATTTTTTTTAATTCCTGAAGTTCCTGTTTATCAAGATACCGGTAATGGCCGATTTTCAACTCTCCCAGCCTCAAAGTTCCAAACCCGGTCCGTATCAGGTGGACCACTTTGAATCCAACCTCTTCCAGCATCCGCCGAACCTGGCGGGATTTTCCCTGCGTGATGGTCATTCTCAGGATGCTTGTTTCATTGTTTCGGGTTATGAGATCCGTCCCGGCGCGCCCTGCAGGACCGTCATTTAAAGTGACCCCCTGTTGCAGGCGTTTTATCGCCTCATCGGTGATGACCCCCTGAACGGTTACCTTATAAGTCTTGGGGACGTGAAAGCGCGGATGGGTGAGGCGGTGGGCGAATTCTCCGTCATTGGTCAGCAGCAAAAGGCCGAGGGTGTCAAAATCAAGCCGGCCAACGGGGTAGACGCGGGTCGTGATGGTTTTGATCAGGTCCGTGACCAGCGGTCTGCCTTCCGGGTCGTTTAGGGAACAGATATATCCGAAGGGTTTGTTCACCATCAGGTAATGTTTTTGAGGGGGCAACGGAATTTTCCGTCCATCCACACGGATGTCGTCCCGCCCCCAGAATGCCGTTGTGCCGAGTGCTTTAACCGGTGTTCTATTTACTGTGATCCGGCCGGAGAGTATCCACTGGTCGGCCTTGCGCCTGGATGTCAGCCCTGCAGAAGACAATATGCGATTGAGACGCCAGGGTTCCTCGGGATTGAAGGGTTTCTCGGGAGATGAAAGGGATTCCGATGGAATTTCCCGTTCAGGACTCGGAATCCGTTGGCGAGGTGTCTGTGTCGACCGCTTTTTCCTGAACGGCTGATGTTTCCGGGGTTTTGTTTTCGTGGGTCTGGGTTGCTTGGATTTCACCGATTCCGAACTCCTTTATTTCTTTTAATTTGGGGAGGGATTCAAGGCTGTTGAGATCGAAGACCTCCAAAAATTTCCGGGTTGTACCGTAGATCAACGGCCGGCCGGGAAGTTGCTTTCGGCCCATAATCCGAATCAGGTTTCTTTCGAGAAGTGTTCTCAGGATTCCGCCGGTATCCACACCCCTGAATTGTTCGATTTCCTGGCGAATCACCGGTTGCTTATAGGCGACAATAGCCAGGGTTTCCATTGACGCCGCCGACATCCGGGTGGCGGATCGCTTCATCATCCGAAGCACATAGGGGGCATAATCCGGTTTTGTCCTGATTTGAAACCCCTGTGCCACCTCTTTGAGGGCAAAGCTTCTGTTCATGGCGTCATATTCATGGGCGAGCGTTTCCAGGGCTTCCACAATTTCGGGCAGCTCACTGTCGGGCAGGCAATCTTGAATATCCTTAACCAGCAGCGGTTTGTCCGCGGAAAACAAAAGGGATTCGATGATTAATTTAAGCTGTTCTTCCATCCTCTCCACCGTAAACGGATGGATTGTCTTCATCAAAACAGGCCGAAAGTCGGATCCGGCTCTCTTGAGAAGGCTGAAAAACCTTAATCAAGCCCATATGGACCAGTTCCAGAAGGGCGAGGAAGGTGACCACAAATTCCGATATCTCCCGGTTGTTCTTGAAGATGTCTTCAAAAAAAATATCGGGGTTTTCCCTTAAGAGGGTAATGATGCTCTCAACCTTATCCTTTACCGACCATTTTTCCAGTGAAACCTGGAGATTCCGCTGCCCTTCGCCCAAGGCTACCATGCGACGGAAGGCATCCATCAGTTGAAAGAGGGTCACATCCGGGTCGGGTGCCATGTCTTGATATTCATCAAAAGAGGCTGCATACCCTCTGGCAAAGACATCTCTGCCCAGGATTTCCCGTTCCGCCAACTCTTTGGCCATCTCCTTGAGTTGCACATATTCCAGAAGCGGTCTGGTAATTTCAAGGCGGGGGTCCTCTTCTTCATCCTCATCGGTACTGCCCGGCAGGAGCATCCTGGATTTTATGTGAATGAGCGTGGAGGCCATCACCAGGAAATCTCCAGCAATGCTCATTTCCAGGGATTTCATCAGTTCCAGATACTCAAGGTACTGGTCCGTGATGGTGGCAATGGGAATGTCGAAGATGTCCACCTCGTTTTTATGGATCAGGTGAAGCAGAAGGTCCAGGGGACCTTCGAACATTTCCAGTTTGACTTCGTAGTCCATCATTCGGGCTTTTGGGCTGGAGGTTAGATCTTGACCGCCTCCCTCACCTGTATCATGGTTTCCCTGGCAATGGCGCGGGCCCGGTTATTGCCGTCATTTATGATTTCTTGAACTTTGTCCGATCGGTTTTCCAATTCTTTTCTTTTGGCCCTTATGGGGGCGAGGCCTTCCTTGAGGCCTTCGGCCATCAGTTTCTTGCACTGAACACACCCGATTTCAGCCGATTTACACGCTTTTTTAATCTCTTGGCACCTTTCTTCATCGGTGTAAATTTCGTGGAAGGAAAAAACATTGCAAATCTCCGGATCGCCGGGATCCGTCTTTCGTGCCCGCTGAGGATCCGTGATCATCTGCCCCACTTTATTGTCAATTTCCTTATCCGAATCCGTGAGAAAAATGGCATTGCCGTAGCTTTTGCTCATTTTTCGACGGTCCATGCCCAGAAGCTTGCTCGTGGGGGTCAGAAGAACCTTCGGGACCGGGAATGTTTCGCCGTATATATGATTGAACCTTCTGGCAATTTCCCGTGTCAATTCCACATGGGGCGCCTGGTCTTCCCCCACCGGAACCCCGATGGCCTTATACATCAATATATCCGCCGCCTGAAGCACCGGATAGCCCAGGAAACCGTAGGTGAAAAGATCCTTGTGGCTCAGTTCTTTCAACTGCTCTTTATAGGTGGGATTTCGCTCCAGCCAGGGCAATGGGGTGAACATGGAAAAGAGCAGATAAAGCTCCGCATGTTCTTTAATATCCGACTGAACGAAAAATGTGGATTTTTCCGGATCAAGTCCCACGGAAATCCAATCCATGATAATTTCAAAGGTGCTTTCCTTGATGATTCTCGTATCGGCATAATCACTGGTCAACGCGTGCCAGTCCGCGATAAAATAGAAACACTGAAATTCCTCCTGAAGCTTCTTCCAGTTCAGCAGGGCGCCGCGCAAATGCCCCAGGTGCAGTTTACCGGTAGGTCTCATGCCGCTTACGATTCTCCCTTTTGCCATTCCCTCTTATTCCCCTTTCCGTTTTTTGTTTGGAGATTTTGAGATTCTCAGATCCCCGAATTCCCGTTTGACAAGTGCTATTTCATCTTCCTTTTTCTGCGTCAGTTGATTGATTCGGGCCTCCAGAAGCCTTTCAAAGATTTTTTTGAAGACGGGTCCCGATCGAAACCCCATCTTTATCAGATCGTTACCGTTGAGGCGAATCTTTTTTCCTTTCAACTGGGTGAAAAAATGGGAGATCAGTTTCTTCATCCGCTCATTTTTGGCTTTGGCCATCAGATAAAGGAGCATCTCCGTATCATAATTTCTGAGCATCGCAAAGAGCTCGTAATCGGTGCCGTCAAATCGAAAAAGCCCGTCCATGAGCTGCTGTTCCGCCTCGCCCCGGGGGGAGAGGCTTCCGGCTCCGATTTCATGGCTCAACCTTTCAAAGGCGGCCGTATCAATACCGCTGGTGAGCCCATACCAGTAGACTTTCCATTCCGTTATAGGTTCCTCCAGAAAAAGGAGATGATACCAGGCGGTCACTTCATAGACTTCTTCCAGCAGGCTTTTGATGGTATCGTTCAGATCCAGTTGGGGGGAGGCGAATTTCAGTAAATCAAATTCTTTCAGCCTCTCAAGGGCGTTAATTGGATCCTGTTCTTTCAAGATGAGCTTCAGTTCCCCTAAAATCCTTCGCGATGCCAGGCTGTCGGCCCAGTCCATTTTGGCGGCGGTTTTCATGAGCGCCAGGGTCAGTTTTCCGATGGTAAACCCGAAGCGTTGTTCGAATCGTATAGCCCGCAGCATGCGCGTGGGATCTTCCACGAAACTTAAATTATGCAGAACCCGCAATGCTTTATCCTTGATGTCTTTCTGTGCCCCGAAATAGTCGATGAGGGTGCCGAAAGAGCGTTTGCTCAAGCTGACGGCCAACGTATTCATGGTGAAATCCCGGCGATACAGGTCCAGTTTCAGCGAGCTGGTCTCAACAATGGGTGGCGCTCCGGGGGATTTATAATACTCGATTCTTGCGGTGGCCACATCCACTTTGAATCCGTCCGGGAAAACAAGCACGGCGGTACCGAATTTCTGATGGCTCCTGACCCGTGTGGCGGTATGGTTCTTGGCGAATTCACGGGCAAATTTGATACCGTTGCCCTCAATGACGATATCCACATCCAGGTTTTCAAATTTCAAAAAGATGTCCCTGACCAGTCCGCCCACAAGGTAGATGCCGTAGCCGAGTGCATCGGCGATGTCCCCGAATTCTTTTAAGAGTCTGATCACCTTTTTGGGGAGGCGTTCCTTCAGCATTCCGGACAGGTTTCGCTTACGGACTACCGAACCTCCCTTTTTGCTGTCGTGGAGCATATCCGGAAGCAGCGGGTTGCCCACCAGGATATTTAAAAGGTCCGTTCTCGTGATAACCCCTCTCACCTGTCTGTTTTCAACTACCGGAAGGATTCTCAACCTGCCGCGGATAATCAAATCCTGGATTTGTGTGAGCGGCGCGTCCGGATGAACCGTTGCAAATTCAATGTTCATGTAGTCGCAGACCTTTCGGTCCCCGAGCCCCAGGTAAGCCGCTTTCTCAACAATCTGCCGGGTAACGTAACCCGAAAGACCCTCCTCATTCATCACGAGCAGAACATTGATGTTGTACCGCGTCATGTAATCGGCCGCTTTGGCCACACTGTCGTCGGGGTGAATTCCGATGACCGGGGAGGACATCATGTCCCTGGCGTTTTTGCGTCGCCTGATACGGCTGTTCAAAAGGGCATCGAGAGACCGTTCCACCTGAATTAATGTCTGATCCTTGATCGTGGCGGAGGCTGCCTCCGGATGTCCTCCGCCGCCGAATGCGCTGGCGATTTCGCCGGCATCCACCGTTTCCACCCGGCTTCGGGCCACCAGGAAAATGCGGTTTTCCATCTGCGCCAGGGCGAAGACCACTTTAAGACTCTCCATTTCCATGAAACGGTGTACCAGGACGGCAAAATCCGGTACGAATTCATCGGTGATGACCTTGCTGATGACAATTTTCGTTCCATTGATGATTCGTGTGGTGGCCGATTGTATCAGATCATTCAGCAGCCAGAGATTTTCGGTGGTCAATTCACGGGTCAACATGTCCGAGATGACATTGTGGTCGGCGCCTTGAGCGGCAAGCCAGGCGGCCGCATCATAGTCTTCACTGGTGGTTGAAGAAAAGGTGAAGCTTCCGGTGTCTTCGTGAATCCCCAGGCACATGACGGTTGCTTCTTCCGGGGAGACGGAAATGCCCTTCTTTCGAATAATGTCAACCATCAATGCCGTGTTGGAGCCGATTTTGCGAATGACTTCCATCTGGCCGTGGACATCATCCGTAGCTGCCGGGTGATGATCGTATATGTGGATTTCCACGTCTTTGCCATCCGCCAGTCGGGCAAATTCTCCGATACGGCCTTTCTGCCGCGTGTCCACCAGAATCAGCCGTTTAACGGCATCGATGTCGATCTCTTTGACTTTGGTGATATTGAGAAGATAAAATGTAGAATTCAGAAAGAAATTCCTGAGATTTTTTTCCTGTGAACCGGGAAAAACCAGAGATGCTCCGGGGTAGAGCTTGCTGGCGGCCAACATGGAGGCGAGGGCGTCAAAATCAGCATTGACATGGGTCGTAATGATCTCTTCATGGACTTCCCGGCACTTTTTTTTTCTCTGTTGTCGAGTTTTCGTGGTCTCAGACACGGAACCATCCTATGGCAAGAGCGGGTTTTGCTTTTCAGCGTTTCCGGTTTGGTTCGAGCAGAACCGCTGCATATCAAGACCCTTTCCGGCCAACCCGTCCGCCTGCCGCCTTCAACTCGACAGAAGCCTCATGGGCCTCTGCACACCTTTCATTGTTAAATGATCAGTCGGAATAGTGGAAGGGGATCTTAAAGCCCCTTCAGTTTTTCTTCATTTTCCTGACTCATTTTGCAGTTGATACAAAGGGTGGTGACCGGGCGTGCGTTCAGTCGCTGCTCTGAAATGTCTTCGCCGCATTCTTCGCATATGCCGAAAGTCCCATTTTCGATTCGGGCCAGAGCCTCCTTTATCTTTACGATCAGTCTCCTTTCCCGGTCCCTGATCCTCAATGTGAAATTTCTTTCTGATTCCATTGTGGCTCTGTCAGTGGGATCGGCAAAGTTGTCTCGATGGTCTGTCATACCGCTGACGGTCTTGTTGGCTTCATCAAGGAGGCCGTCCAACCTTTTTTCAAGCAAATTTTTGAAATATTCCAGATCATTTTTGTTTAACATTGTCCTCTCCGTCCAAAAACCAAAAAATTAGCGATCTCTCCCTATCACCATTTCGTAATAATGTAAACTCCGATTTTCTTTATCTTTAGATATCACTTTTTTTTCCAAAAGCCCTTGCTTTTGCCCTTCTTTTTCCTTTCGGACAATTTCAGGCCTTCCGTCTGAGCGAATTCCCGGAGTAATTCAGTTTGTCGCTGGTTCAGTTTTTCGGGGATTTTCACCACAATCTTAACGTAAAGATCCCCTCTCTTTCGAAATCCTCTAAGGCTGATCATTCCTTTCCCGGTGACTTTGATGATTTCATCGGGTTGTGTCCCTTTCGGAATAGTGAATTCATGTGCCTCTTCTTCTCCCAAAAGCGGGATGGAGATGGTGTCTCCCAGACTTGCCTGAACAAATGATATGGGGATCTGGCAAATGAGGTCATCATCCTTTCTCGCAAAAAAATTGTGCTCCTTAACGTGGATGACCACAAAAAGATCCCCCGGAGGACCGTCGTTTTCTCCGGATTCACCCTCTCCCCGCAATCTGAGTTGAGATCCCGTGTCTACGCCGGCGGGGATTTTGACCTGAATTTCCTTTTCGACCCTGATTTTGCCGCCGCCTCCACACTCCGAGCACGGCTGGGAAATGATTTCACCCTGACCATGGCATGCCGGGCAGGTACTGCTGACCTGGAAAAATCCCTGGGATCGTATCACCTGACCCCGACCCTGACAAGTCCTGCAGGTTTCGGGCTGGGTCCCCGGTTTTGCCCCGGACCCGTTACACGTGGGACACCCTTCAAGTCGTTGAAAAGAGATCTCCGCCTCTTTTCCATGAAACGCCTCTTCCAGTGACAATTCCAGGTCATATCGAAGGCTTTTACCTTGCCTGGCCCGGGTTCTTCCGCTACCGCCGCCAAAGCCGAAAATGCCTTCAAATATATCCCCGAAGTTTGAAAAAATGTCATCAAAGCCGTTAAAACCGCGAAAACCTTGGCCGGCCAGGCCTTCATGCCCGAATCGGTCGTAAAGTTGCCGTTTTTCAGCATCCCTCAATACGTCATAAGCCTCAGCCGCTTCCTTGAACATTTCCTCGGCTTCTTTGTCTCCGGGATTTCGATCCGGATGATGCTTGAGCGCCATTTTGCGGTAGGCCGCCTTGATTTCCACCTCGCCGGCTTCTCTCGTGATGCCGAGAATTTCGTAGTAATCGCGTTTGTTCATGATTCGTTTTCAACGGGTGCGGCTTCGGCGCCATCTGCTTCCGTTTTTGGATCCTCAGGCTTGGGTTCTTCCAACAAGGTTTCAAGCAGAAGTTCCGCCGGGCCTTCTCCCAGGGCGTTTTTCGGGTCAGCTACCTTCTGAAAAACTTTTCCCGCGGCGATTTCCCGCAAAGCAACAACGGTGTCTCTGTTCTTGCAAACAACCAAAGGTTCGGCGCCTTTTCTCAGTTGACGCACCCGATTGGCTGCCAGATGAATCAACCCGAAGCGATTATCCACCCGTTCCAGGCAGTCTTCCACTGTGATTCGTGCCATCCTGTTCTCCTAAATTTGATTGACCAAAAACCATCCTGTGGGACGGAATAAAATCTCCATATCAAAACAAACTTTACAATATATAACCTATTGTTATGAATGTAAAGGATAAAAATTTTGTCAACAACAGGAAACGCCGGCGAGACGTCCGTCGCCGACAATATCCCCTAATTTTTTCGGTTAAAAAACCTGGGGCCTCCGGTGATCCGTGTCCCAATAAGGTGAAGTTAAGGTAAGTCCGGTCTCATACGAAATCAACCATTTCTTCGACCGGTTGCTCATGGGTCAGGCCCAAGTGGAAAGTTTGGCCATCATAACGGTCGACAAACAATTCGAAAACTATGAAATCAAAGGGTATTGCGATCAGCTCCAAAAGGAATTTCGCTTCGCAGGGCAGGCCCCCGCTGACGCTTGCCGTTTCACGTCCAACGCGCTGTCAGGATGTCGCCGGCGCGGTCGGCGACGGCCATGATCGTCCCGACCGGATGAGCCGGCACTATTGTGGGGATCAAGGAGGCGTCCACCACCGCCACGTTAGTCGTGCCGCGTACGACAAGCGTCTCGGGATTGACACCTCCCGGACCATCGCTGAGTGCAACCGTTCCGCCAAAGTGGTTGGCGATGAGCCGGTTGAAATAGACGCCGTCCACGGGCCCGGGGCCGATGACATATTCGCGGATATCCGCGAGACTGTCGGGGTTCAGATTGGGATGGCTCGCGCTGCCGGGACCGAACACGATCTTCAATCCCTGATCCTGCGCGAAGAGCCGGATCATATGGAACACGGCTTGCGTCATCAGGGTCGTATCCGCCTCACCGTCGGTGGTGTCGGGCAGGTATATCTCAGGGTAGTTCACGTTGTCCTTGGCGTCGAGAGTGATGAGCCCCCGCGTTTTCGGATCGAGCAACATAACGAAGGCCGACAGGGTGTTGGGGCCATAATAGGGTCCCCCCGGCGTGCCGGCGCCGTTTGGATTGAGGAATATCTCTACGTTGGGCGTTGGACTCTCAAGACCGTAGTTGAGAATCGATACGGGCTGATACTGCGCATAGGGTCCGCTGCCGTTCTCCAGATAATCCTGCAAGTCGGCCGTATTTCCCGCGAAGTTGCCATAGTTATACGCCTGGTATGGCACGGTTCCGTCATAGCCGTAGGTGACCATGGTCATGACATGGTCGAACACGCCCACGCCGATCTGGGGATTGTTGATGGAAAATCGGGGGACCGATGAACGGCCCGGGAAGAACTCGGCTTCGCGACCGCGCGGCCCGACGCCGCTCAGGAGCAACAGCCGCGGGGTGGCGAGGGCGCCCGCCGCCATCACGAGCACGCCGCGCGGCCCTAAACGGGCGGTGCCATGCGTTCCCGGCTGCATCTGTTCCAGGCCGTCGCGCCTGACGTAGTTCACCGACAGTGCGGTGCCGTCGTCGTGAAAATCGATCCGATCGCACTTGGCATATTGCAGGATCTCGAGCCCGGAATCGGGCACGCCGCCCTGATCGACGGCTTGAAAATATCCGCTGATCGGGCCCGCCCGCCGCCCGCCGCCCGCCGCGACGTAGGGGCGGCTGTACAAGCCGCTCGACCCGGTGATGGGCTCGCTCGTGTTTCCCTCGACCCATCCGTTGGCGGCGTATAGGGGATGGATGATTGTGGCCGGGCCGGTATTCTGTGGAATACCGTCGGTCGACGGCGTATTCGTCACCGGGATATTCCGGCGTACACTCTGAAAATAGGGAGCCATCTCGTCGGAATGCCATCCAGGGGGCCAGCCTTGGTCGAAAATCGGCGATGGGTTGGTCTGGAACAGCATCCCGTTGAACACGGCGTTGCCGCCCAGCCCGATGCCTTGATAGGCAAACGGCGTCTCGGTGAGTTGGTACGGTGCGCCGAGCGGGTTGAAGGCGATCAGCGAGTATTCGCCGGACACGTCGAAAATCGTGAGGTCGGTACGGCCGGGCGTCACCCACGGCGGGAAGGCCGTACCACCTATTGCCGATGCGCTGGCACCGCCGGCCTCGATGATGAGGATGCGCTTGCTGCCACCGCTCGCCAGTTGCAGCTTGGCGGCGACGATCAAGCCCGCTGTGCCGCCGCCCACGATGATCGCATCGTATAAGCCGGGAGTCTCCGAGACCGTGTTTCCACTGCTGCCGCCGCATCCGGATAACGCAACCAACTGCGATCCCAAACCCAATCCCAGGCCTACCCGGCCGGCTTGACGCAAGAACTCGCGACGACTGATTCGTGGCATGACATAAGTTCTCAATAATAAGAAGTTGATCTTTATGGATGGAAGATAAGAAAGTTTGGTGTTATGTGTCAAGCACAAAGACCCTCATGAAGAAGGCCCATGATCCTCCCTTCTTGAATTGTGAATTGACAAGAGTTCTAATAATTCTGTGGACACTTTGAAAGAAATAGCTTTGCAATATCTAACCCATTGTGCTAAATGCAGAAAATATAAATTGTGTCAACGTCCGTACCCTCAAGATTCCGTGCAATAATCGTGTTTTCCGATGATTTAGAAAGTTTACAGGCATTGCTGTTCATGCGTCTTTGATTGCCCTTTTGGTATCCTGCGTCCACCGTTATAGGGAGGAAACGCTTCTTATATGCTGGCCAAAGTTCTCAGTAGCGCCGTTATCGGTATCGACGCCTATGTGGTGGAGGTTGAGGTGGACATCGCCCGGGGGCTTCCCTCCTTTTCCACCGTGGGGTTGCCGGAAGGCGCCGTCAGAGAAAGCAAAGAACGGGTTAAAGCTGCGGTAACCAATTCGGGTTACCATTTTCCCTCCGACCGGATCACGGTCAATCTGGCTCCCGCAGACATCAAGAAAGAAGGCGCCGCCTTTGATCTTCCCATGGCCCTGGGAATTCTTGCCGCAACGGGTCTTATCGACACCGCTGACTATGCGGACCACATTTTTCTGGGCGAACTGGCCCTCGACGGTATGATCCGACCGGTCAGGGGCGTTCTGTCAATGGCCATCGCCGCCAGGGAAAGGAGCCTGAAAGGCATCTTCCTTCCGGTGGAAAACGCCGGCGAGGCGGCCGTTGTGGACGGCATCCCCATTTTTCCCGTAAAAACCCTGTCCCAGGTGATCAGTGCCCTGAAGGGTGATGTTAAGGTGAGTCCGGTCCGGTCCGAAATTGACCACTTCTTCGAGCGGCCTCTCTTCGAGGTGGATTTCATGGATGTGCGGGGGCAGGAACACGCCAAACGGGCTCTGGAAATCGCCGCCGCCGGAGGCCACAACGTCATCATGATCGGACCTCCGGGCTCCGGTAAAACCATGCTGGCCAAACGGATTCCCACCATCCTGCCACCCCTTCGTTTTGAGGAATCCCTTGAAACCTCAAAGATTTACAGCGTTATGGGCTTGATGCCAAAGGGTGCGGGACTGATCACCGCCAGGCCCTTTCAAGCGCCCCACCATACCATCAGCGATGCGGGGCTCATCGGCGGCGGTCAGCACCCCAAACCGGGACAGGTGAGCCTGGCCCACCACGGTGTTCTGTTTCTGGATGAATTGCCGGAGTTCAGACGAAATGTTCTGGAGGTCCTGCGACAACCCATGGAAGAAGGGGAGGTGATTATCTCCCGGGCCACCTCAACGGTGAGCTACCCCGCGGATTTCATGCTGGTGGCCGCCATGAATCCATGCCCCTGCGGATTTTTGGGAGATGTCAAACGGGAATGCACCTGCTCGCCGATCCAGATCCAGCGGTATCGCGCCAAAGTATCCGGGCCGCTATTGGACCGCATCGACCTTCACCTGGAGGTCCCCGCCGTCCCCTATCGGGAACTGTCCGGGATTTCGGAGGGGGAGTCTTCTGAAGCCATTCTGGAAAGGGTCATGGGGGCCCGGAAAATTCAGGAGGAGCGGTTTTCCAGAACCAGGATCTTCAACAATGCGGGGATGAACAGCCGTCATCTCAAGAAGTACTGTGCCATCGACGCCGAATCAGGATTGTTGCTGGAGCGGGCCATGGACCGTTTCGGCCTGAGCGCCAGAGCCCATGCCCGTATTCTGAAAATCGCCCGCACCATCGCCGATCTGGAGAAGATCCCCGATATTCGGGCTGCCCATGTGGCGGAAGCCATTCAGTACCGGACATTGGACCGGAAAATATCTTGAAAGACGTCCGGATTTGGTCTAATTTTTGAACATGGGAATATTTGGGTGCGCCCTTTCCATGTAGTGACTGTCAAAGGTGTTATGAGCGAATATCCACGGTTGTTAAGGAATTCCTTCGGTTTAAGGTAGGACGGGATAGCATTCACTGAGGGGAAATAATTATGGAATATGATTTGGATAAATTAGGGCAGGCTTTAATGGATTCGCCGGAAGTAGCTGCCGCTTATATCTTTGGTTCCGCCGTTTCACAAGAACCGATCGTCAATGATCTCGATATATTGGTGCTGCCATACCGTGGCGTAGATCGAAACACAGCCTATTTTGAGTTGTATGATCGGATTTCCAAGTCACAGAATGCATATGAAAATCAAATTGATATTCTTTTTTTTGACCTTGATGAGGCCGACCCGGAAGTTCTTTATGACGCTGTGAATAAAGGGATATTGATAAAGAATGCGTCTCCCGATCTTCTGGTGGAAAAGATCGAAGCCCTTAACCGGTATTTTATTGTAAATGAATTTGTATTGAAACAGGCGGAGTTGCTCAAACAGGATCGGCTGGAGGCTTTTTGTGAAAATCGACAGTAACCGAATTAACGGATATCTATCTGATATGGTAGCGGAGTTGGAAGATATCCAATCTGTCCTCGCAATGCCTGATGAGAGAATTGTGCGGGATCGTCACATCCTGAAGAGTTTGAAGTTCTCCACCATCGTAGTGGCCGAGATAATGGGTAATATATTGCAGCATTTTCTGGCGAAAAGGGAACATGTGGCCGTCCATGGTTTTACGGACACTTTTGCAAAGGCCGGCGAATATGAGGTAATGACGAAAGGCTTGTTAAACCGTCTTTTTCCGTTTGCCAGATTTCGCAATATGCTTGTTCACCAGTACTGGCGTGTTGAGGATGGACTGTTTATTGAAAATCTGCGTGCGGGTCTTTCCGATTTCCGCCTGTTTATAAGAGAGGCCAGACAGATCGCAGGGGAATGGCCCCTTGAGAACTAGCTGATCGTAGAGGGCATTCCCAGCCCCCACCCGTGGAGAGCATCAGCAGGGGAATCATTCGGTGTAACCGAAAACTGAAAGCGTTGAATTGTAATGAGCTGGGAATAGTTGATCCGGGCGCGGAATTGCGGGGGTTGGTTTTGCTGAAAGTGATAATAGATACTGAAGTTTCCCATAAAAGTATCAAGCCGCCATGCGCATTAGTACGGCCACAAGAGAATTTGCGGTGGATTTACGTGGCACGGGGAAAAGAACACCAAAATTATCATCCATTGTAGCCTGCGCTACCGATCTTCGCACATCGGAGAAGGCGAAATGGGCACGACCTTTGACAGCGTGTCGTCGGTTCGGCGTCTTCTTGAGTCGGCTGGCGTAAATCCAGGCCAATGAAGCAGCCATCATGCAAAAATGCAAATGGTTCTTGACGGCATTTGGATGTCTGGTTTGTGTTTCGGCACTGCCGATATCTCTTTTAAGCTCTTTGAATGCCGCCTCGATTTTCCACCTGGCGCCATAGTATTCAACTATCTGCTCAACTAAATGTGTCAAGTCGGTCGAAAAAAGCGCCACGCATCGGGTTTTTCGATAGATCCACACGACTTTGACCGCGCATTTGAGCGTTTTTACCATCACCACACGGTCGTAAGCAACAATCGTCCTGTTGCGACCGTATAGGTTGACGATGTATTCGTTGGCAAGAGCACTGAATTGTGTAGCCAGAGAAGATGCATTTCCCAGCTTTCTACCATATTTTCTGGGACGTCCCGGCCCCTTTATCAGATGTAGGCCGGGCAACTGGAAGATGTTATTGTTTGAACGCAGCCGAGATATCATGTGAAAACGTTGTCCAAGTTGATTGTGCAATGGTTTCCAAAGTCCGTTATTGCCGAACCATGAGTCTGTGATTGTTACAATTGGCGATTGACCAAACGCTTGGGCAATATCGGTTATCATGTTGACAGCCTGGGCAAGTTTGGTCTTAAATTCCATTTTTGGACCGGTTGTGGTTCGATTAATCTCCTCAATGCTTTTCTTGAGATGATAAAATCGGTAACTCAAGGGCAGACATGCCCAACGGCCCTTAACCATTTTCAGCAGGCCGACGGCCACTATGTTTTGCGCCCATGGATATTTGGACTGATTTTGCTTGGCGGCATGATCAAAAACCTTATCGCAGCCGAAAATTTTCTTTCCCGTCTTGGGATTGATAAAGTCGTCCAGTGCCAACAACAGTCTGCCATCTGTTTCCGGACAGGGAATCATTTGCCATAAAGTTTTCCACAACCGATCCCAGGGAATCTTGGGTGAAGCCATGAATGTATAGAATCGTTTTTTGCGTATGCCGGTAAATCCGAAAAGAGTTTTAAGGCATCTGAAAATGTTCGAGGTCTTGGAAGAGGTAAACGGAATAATGATCGCAATGATCGTGTACACAAACCAGATACCCCGTTCGTCACCTTTTCGAGAATGAACGAATTCATTTTTGAGTTTTCCGAGGATGTCGTATAGTATGAACATATGAGGCTCCTTTGTTGTGTTTTTTGTTTTCGCAAAATAAATATACCACAACGGGGCCTCATAAACAAGATTAAACACCTGTAATCTTTATGTTTTTATAATTTTCAGCCAAAAAATGGTTTGAAAAACCGTGATGATTTCAATAGATTGACAGTTTCGAAAAATTTTCTATAACTATTTGGAATTGTTGTTGAAATAATTTTTCATCAGGCATCGGATCGGCAACAACAATTGCAAAAAAATGGGAAACTTCAGAAAGGAAAGAATATGGACCTTTCTAAAGAAGATTTGTAAACTCAAACCGTCATGGCGCCGGGGGATTTTGACCCGGCCACAGGTGGGGGATTTTCAAGTGGCCATCCAGGCGAAATACAAAAACATACCCGGAAAATGGGTCGGCATTCAAAACGGCCCTGCAAAGTCTGCTCAATCCATCGATCCCTTTTCTGAAATCGGCCGGCTCAATGGCCAGCAGTATCCGCATGTGAGGCGTTACTTGAATCATGATACTTCCCCCCAGAACGTTTTACAAAGGGCAAGGAGATCCACCGTTCCCTCGTATCGGACCTTCATTTTCGCGCCATTTGGGGCTTCGATTTCCAGAGTACATTCTGATGATGATGCCACAAACCCGAGTTCCATAAAAGCGGCACCCTGCTTCGGCAAAGGGACAGTCATCTCCTCAGTCTCTCTGACACGCTCCTTCAGTTCATTGTAGTTGAGGCGCAAAGCTTTTGAAACATGCAAGACGGAATCGGACTTGCAGGATTCTATCGCAGCTTGCCACAACGCTTTTGGAATCCGGCTGCCAGGCTTTTTCCTGCTACGCCATATTGCGAAACGATCACGGACTTTTTCAAGGTTGGGACTCAGGGTGGGGGGCTTGGTATCCTTTTTCATTGGCTATCCTCCTGAACTCGTTTGATGGATAGCCCATTTTATCGGACCAGTAGCCCCGGTTCATGCACGCTTGCCGAAAGGACACTCTTTTTCTCCTTGACATAGAAAATGGAATTCACTATTTTCGGGCCAAAATTGACGAAATCGCCGTCAAGAATATCAAAATGTTACGTCACTTAAATCGGCCAAAATCGGACTTTTTACAAGTGCATCAAAATTGACAACTGAATTTTCACCTCATCTTCATTTTGGATAAAAGGAAAAGAACAGTGACGCTATGGTTAGAAAAAATTACAATAAAAGAGCATTTGTTTTTGTTCTGATGCTTCTATCGTTAATCTTTTTCTGTCCTTCTCTTTCTCAAGCGGACTTCAGCAAATATAAGTTAGAGAAAATAGACGGCTGGGCAAGATATATTAACAATAAGGGAGATGTTTTTGTAACATTATCAAATCAATTCTTTGTGTATAACAACGGAAATCTTATTGAATTTCCGTTAGCTGACAAATATGAAGAAAATTTTAAAATGTTAGGTTTTTCAGACAATCGTGAAATTTTGTATCGTATTTACGATGATAAGGTCATTCGATTCTTCTTAACGAACATTAATGGATCAAAAAAGCTTATTTATGAATATGAGACAGAAGATGATGACAGTATATCTCCCGCTGCGTATGTATCTTTATTTTTGAGTAAATATGGATATATTTATGGTAGAAGATATTACTATAATTTCGGTACTTATGGAATTACTAAGACTTGTGCGATAATAAACGGAAATGAAATTTGCCTTGATTGCTACAGAAATTCAATATGTGGTTTATTCATAGAAGATATTAATTCACGAGGTCAAGCTATTGGTTTCGAAGAACGTGATTATAGCTCAACACCAGCTCTAATCATGAAAGAAAAAGTATCCCCAATTAGTGTTCTTGGCAGTTATTCTTGCGATAGCGGGTCCTACTGCCCGAAAATGTGTATCGCTAACAACGGTGATATTGCTTGCGGAAAACAACTGTTGAAAGGAGATAACTTAATAGTTTTGCCTCCATGGAATTATTATGAGCCTGCGGGTTTCACTGAAGAAGGAGTATTGATTTTAAAAGGTGGAACCTACGACTCTCCTATATTATATAAAGATGGTAAATGGACACGGTTAATCTTTCTGGTTACTGAAAATCCATCTGGAGTGAATATACAAAACTATGCTGACAGCAATGATAAGGGAATGATTCTCGCAAATTGTTATGAAGGTTCTTGTATCGCGACTCCCTTAACTCCTGCAGCCAATAATTCAGGAAAGAACCTCGGAATTCCAAACCTAACAACTCCTGACACCCCGTCAGGCTTGGTCTGCAACCCTATAAATGCCGCTACCGGTAACAAACTCAATTACGAGATTGACTACATAGGTTTTCCCGGAACGTTTATCTCCATTCAACGGTATTACAATAGTCTTGATTCCGCATCGACAGCCTTTGGCAAGGGCTGGCGCAGTTCCTATCACCGCTCAATTAAGTCGTCCGGCGTTTCAGCGCAGGTAACGCGAGAAGATGGGCGGGTGGACAATTTTCTTCTATCTGCCGGATACTGGGAGGCCGATTCGGATGTTACCAGCCGTTTGTTTGCTACTGAGAGCGGCTGGGAGCTTGTGAGGAAAAATGATACGACGGAACACTATGATCTTGAAGGCAAACTCACTTCCATCATTAACCGGAATGGGCTTGCCACGACGCTGACCTATGATGAAAACCAGCGTCTGGTCATTGTAACAGGTCCGTTTGGCCATGCTCTTAGTTTCAGCTATGACGCTTCCAATCACATCAGCGAAGTTACTGACCCAAGTGGAGGGACATACACTTATACGTATGATGAAAACAACAACTTGATATCGGTCGGTTATCCTGGCAACGTTCTGCGGAAATACATGTATGACGACTCTGATTTTGTAAATGCTCTGACCGGAATTGTCGACGAAAACGGTAACCGTTTCAGCACATATTGCTATGATGATAAAGGGCACTCAATTTCCACTGAGCACGCAGGTGGGGTTCAAAAAACAACAATTGAGTACAATTCTGAAGGCAAATCGAGCGCTACAACGACGCTTGGATATTGTTGTGATTATAGTTTCCTGGAGCAATTTGAATTACTAAAGCCTGTGAGTCTCAGTAGTGATAGTTGTTCGTGCGGCAACCGCCAATACCGCTACGACGCAAATGGATTTCTTGAAAGCCGGACGGACTTTAATGGCAATGTTACCTTCTTCACAAGAGACAACCGTGGTTTGGAGTTGACCCGCACCGAGGCGTACGGCGCGGCTCTAGCCCGGACCGTCACAACAACGTGGCACCAGACCTTTCATCTTCCCCTCAGTATCTCTGAACCCAACCGGACAACCTCCTTTTCCTATGACGAGAAAGGAAACCTTTTGAAAAAGAGCGTCACTGCTGGAGGTTACGCCAGATCTTGGTCATATACGTACAACACGAATGGCCAGGTGCTTACCAAAACCGATCCTCTCGGAAATGTGACCACCTACACTTACAATAACCGAGGTGGAATCGCCACCATTACCACCGCATTGGGGCACGTCACCCGTATCACAGATTATGATGACAATGGAAGGCCTTTGAAATTCATCGATCCAAACGGTCTCGTTACGGTTCTTGCCTATGATGTCCGTGGGCGTCTCATCACTGAGACTCATGGCGCGGAAGTGACCCGTTATGCCTACGACGCCGTGGGGCAACTGACGCGGATCACGCTTCCAAACAATTCATTTCTTAAT
The DNA here is from genome assembly GCA_963663335.2 of Desulfatiglandales bacterium. Classification (GTDB taxonomy): domain Bacteria; phylum Desulfobacterota; class DSM-4660; order Desulfatiglandales; family Desulfatiglandaceae; genus NaphS2. Next base: position 1,187,195 of record CAXXLN010000004.1, read on the forward strand.
TTTTCCTATGACGAGGCACACAGGCTCGTTGGTATTTCAGACGCACTGGGCAATCGGATTTCCTATACTCTGGATGCCATGGGTAACATAAATAAGGAAGAGATTTTTGATGCTGACAGTCAATTGCGTCGCACACATTCTATGACCTATGATTCGTTGAATCGCCTTTTGAAAGACATTGGTGCGAAAAACCAGACATCCACCTATGGCTATGATAACAACAGCAATATGACAAAAATTACCGATCCACTGAATAACGTGACCCAAAATGTATATGACGCCCTGAATCGGCTTGTCCAAATAACCGACCCAAAGGGGCAATCCGCGTTTTTCAAATATAATAAAGATGATTTGCCCGTGGCTGTCACTGATACTCGGAATCTTGTCACACGTTACACTTATGATGGCTTGAAGAATCTAACCGATATTTCGAGTCCTGACACTGGAACCATTACGAGAACCTTTGATGCCGCCGGAAATATTTTAACCGAGACCGATGCTCGGGGGAAGACCACGACGCATGTGTACGATGCCCTCAATCGCGTTACCAAAATGACCTTTTCCGACGGAAAAACCATTGTTTTTGAATACGATCAGGGAAAAAACGGAATTGGACAGCTGACTAAAATCACTGATGACAGCGGCTCCACCACCTGGAAATATGATATTCAGGGCCGGGTTTTGCAGAAACAGCAGCAGGTGAAATCCGTCACCCTGACCACATCGTACCAGTATGATTCTGACACCGGTAATTTGACGACCCTCACATATCCCTCGAGCAAGAAAGTTACCTTCACGTATGGAGATTCATCGGGGTTGCCCACTGCAATTAGCGTGGACGGGAACAGCCTGCTAAGTGGAATGCAATATGAACCCTTCGGAGTTTTATCGTCTTGGACATTTGGCAATGGCTCATCTCATACCCGTACCTACGACCTTAATGGTCGGATTTCTGAGATCTCCATCACAGGGGGTGTTAAGAATAAGATTGGTTACACCTATGATGCAGCAGATCGAATAACCGGCATCTCCGGCTCAAACCTTGTCCCCAGTATCGATTCGAGAAGTTCCACCCATGTTTATGCCCAAAACAGCAACCGACTGACGAGCACTTCCGGCAGTCTGACCCAAACCTATTCTTATGATGCGTCAGGCAATCTCGTTCAGGATGGGGAGCACACGTATACTTATGATGTTCGAGGGAGACTGGTCCAGGTTGAATCGGGTGGTGATGTTACGACATACAGCTTAAATGGCCTGGGACAGCGCGTTTTCAAGAATGGCCCCACCGATACGACCATTTTCGTGTATAGCGAGGACGGATATCTGCTAGGCGAATATGACGCGAACGGCAATGCCGTCCAGGAGACCGTTTGGGTGGGAGATATGCCTATCGGCGTATTGAAAGGTAATACTCGGTATTATATCAATCCGGATCATCTAGGGGCGCCTCACACGATTACCGATCAGAGCGATCAGGTAGCCTGGAAGTGGCAACATGATCCATACGGCAACGGACAACCGGAACAAGGTACTCCACAGACTCTTGTCTACAACCTACGTTTTCCCGGCCAATATCATGATGCAGAATCAGGACTGAATTACAACTATTACCGACACTACAACCCGATGGTAGGACGGTATGTACAAAGTGATCCGATAGGCTTGGCAGGGGGATTGAATACCTATGTGTATGGCGTCGGAAATCCCATAAGCAATGTGGATATATATGGGGAAAATACTCTGTCTATGGGAATAATGGAAAGGCTCATTGTTTGGTACAAAGGATTCAAACGCATCGAAAAAGGGACGAAATTGCCAAAGAAAGTTTGGGATGCCACCAAAGAATTAGCAACAAATGATCCCCACGATCCTGTTGGTTGTGAAACCTTGGGCCTTCTTTCGGAATTTGGCAGTGTTCTTGGCCCCACAAAACAAGTGTGTGATACAGCCGGAAACCAGTGGAAAGCGAGGTCACACATACTAGAAACGTTTGATCCTTACTCCCGTACACGGAGCGCCATCCAACGCATAAATCAATCGAATGATTAAAGCGCACAACTATTGATATTAGGCTCGATATAATTTGCGATTCGGTTGCCGAAAAGTCTATTGATTGCTAAAGCAATGTCTGGAGTCTTGATATGAAAATCTTAACAAAGAGATCTTTAGGGGAATCCCTCTTGCCTTTTTCTGCAATCATGCTTTTCCTGTGCTTTTCGCTTTTGTTGACCTCTTTTGTCCACGGTGACACTGTGACCTACGAGTACGATAGCCTCAACCGGTTGACAGGCACCCAATACTCAAATGGCACAGTCATAGAGTACAGCTACGATGCTGCCGGGAATATGTTGTCCATGTCCAGCACGGTTGTTCTAACTGCAACGTGCGCGGAATGTGCCAACAGTCCGGTGAACCTTACGAACGTGACTTTCGATTCGGGCACCACGTGTGTATGCAAAGATGCTGAATACATTACAATTGGCAAGAGTGTAACGATCAAAAGCGGCGCTAACATCATTTTTCAAGCCCCTAAAGTCAACATACAGAGCGGATTTCATGCAGAAAAAGGCGCTGTGGTTCAAATTCTGCAACAATAGCTGGAGAATTCCGGCAGTGGAAAAATCGGTTCAAGCCTACCAATTTTTTTCTGGCATGGTTGTATCATTATGGTCCGTCCGCTAAGAATAGGGTTTTCTTGGGGGAAACCTCTACAGACTTAAATAGCTACAATTCCAATTGTATTTTTTTCGGGTGTGCCAGCGGAAAGGATGCCTCGCCGGATTAGCTTGTTTGTAATCGAGATGAGCTCCTTGATTTGTTCCAAACTGAAAATTCTCTTCCTACCGATTTTGTTGAATTCCGGATAATGGCCTCTGTAGATTCTCTCCCTAAAAGTATCCGGCGAGACATTTAAAACCTTGCATACATCCTGTGTGAAATAGTAAGGTTTATTGGGTAGCCTGAGGCAGTTCATGGGCGTTTTTAGAGGCTTTAAATAGGGCTCTGAGAGGGTGATGCTTAAAAAATTCAGGGGCTTAAGCGGGTCCCTGTATGTTGAATCCGCATCCCTGCGGATTTTTGGGAGATGTCAAACGGGAATGCACCTGCTCGCCGATCCAGATCCAGCGGTATCGCGCCAAAGTATCCGGGCCGCTATTGGACCGCATCGACCTTCACCTGGAGGTCCCCGCCGTCCCCTATCGGGAACTGTCCGGGATTTCGGAGGGGGAGTCTTCTGAAGCCATTCTGGAAAGGGTCATGGGGGCCCGGAAAATTCAGGAGGAGCGGTTTTCCAGAACCAGGATCTTCAACAATGCGGGGATGAACAGCCGTCATCTCAAGAAGTACTGTGCCATCGACGCCGAATCAGGATTGTTGCTGGAGCGGGCCATGGACCGTTTCGGCCTGAGCGCCAGAGCCCATGCCCGTATTCTGAAAATCGCCCGCACCATCGCCGATCTGGAGAAGATCCCCGATATTCGGGCTGCCCATGTGGCTGAAGCCATTCAATACCGCACCCTGGATCGAAAATTATAAGAGTTTGAAAAGATTCAAGTGAAGGCCTCTATTGTACACAGGTGGCCCTTTGGGTGGGGCAACGTCGGTGGCACACTTGAAGCGATAGGGGGGCACAGGAAAAGGAAGAAGAAAGCAGGTGGGAACGGACGCCGGAGCCTGCGGAACTTAACGTCTTTCATGTCGTCACCTCTCTATTGACTCATAAAGGAGGAGGGGCCGATATTATACAACCCGTTCCTTATAACCATGTTTACTGCAATATATGAACCGCAGCTCCTTCTTCTGCACGAAATCCTGGCAACAGCTTCACTGTGGGAGCTGCAAAGGTTACGGTGGCACCGTCCTGAACCGTCACGCCCGTACCCAAGGTGATGGATTGCGCCCCCACACATTGGCATACCGTGCCGGTGTGGAAAATCACATCGGTGAGCACAACCTTGGTGCCTGAACAGTCCGGGCAGGGCCAGCCGGCGGTATAGGTATGCTTGAGGTCACAGTTGCCATCGTCATAGTAGCTGATATGCAGATCTCCGGAGGGACCAATGGCGATGGATGTATGCTCTCCCACATAACGCGTCCCATCGATGGTCTGTATCTGCCAGGATCCGATCGTTCCAACGGCATATTTGAGATGATAGTTTGTGTGATCATAATAGCTGATGTGTGCCTTTTTCGCGGCATCAACGGCAATGGCATTGTATTCCCCCACCTTGCCGCCGCTGTCCACGGTGGTTGAAGACCAGGAGCCGAAGACGCCCGTCGCGTACTTGAGCGTCTGACTCGAATACTCATAATAGCCGACATGGACTTGATTGGCCGTATCGACGGCGATAGCCGTAAAGGCTTTTGACGATACTCCGGCAGTGTTGTCGATGATCTCCATCTGCCAGGATCCGGATTGATTGGTGGCATATTTTAGGGGGAGGTCCACCGCACCGCTATAGGCGATATGAACATGGTTGGAGCTGTCCACACCTATGGAGGTGGCCACCCCAATCGTACCGGCATCTACCGTTTCATATACCCACGAACCGGATCTATTGGTGGCGTATTTCAAACAAAGGCCATCCCCAAGATAACTTATATGGATATGATCGGCTGAATCAACTGCTATGGAAGTGTACGCACCCACCTGCCCCGAACTATCCAGCGTTGTGGTCACCCAGGCGCCGGAGGCATTGGTGGCGTATTTGAGGTCGGCGTTGTCCCAGTCAAAATAGCTGATGTGCACATGATCAGCCGAGTCCACCGCCATGGACGTATATCCGCCCACATCACCGGTACTGTCCAAGGTTGTTTCAACCCAGGCGCCCGAGCTGTTGGTGGCATATTTGAGGTCATGGTCCGTGTCGTTTTCATAGCTGATATGAAGATGACCGGATGAATCAGCCTTGATAGAGGTGTAGGTGCCCACCTCTTCTCTGTGGTCAACCGGCTAATAGAACCAACTCCCCGAGCTGTTGGTGGCATATTTGAGATTATTGTTGGTGGAATTGAAATAACTGATGTGAGAATGACCAGTCGCATCTACGGATATGGAGGTATACAAGCCCACCCAATCGGCGCTGTCCAGGGTGGTACAAACCCACGACCCGGAGGCGTTAGTGGCGTATTTGAGGTTTCCGTTCGTAGAGTCAAAATAGCTGATATGGAGCCGGTTGGCCGAGTCCACGGCCATGGAGTTGCTGCTGCCCAGATTGTCGGCACTATCCAATGTAGTCTTGCTCCAAGAGCCGGAGGCATTGGTGGCGTATTTGAGGTCACCAGCCACTCTTTGACGGTAGCTGATATGGACACAGTCGGCATCGTCAATGGCGATACAGGTGGCGCTGTCCAAACCATCTGCGGTATCGAGGGTCGAGAATGTCCAGGAACCGGAGACATTAGTAGCATATCGAAGTTTGTCACCTTCACAATCAGTATAACTGATATGAACCTGATCATGAGAGTCAATGGCGATAGATGGGCCGTGGATGGCAATTGGGCTGCTGTCAAGAGTGGAAGTTACCCAGGAGCCGGAGACATTATTGGCGTACCTGAGGGTAAGAGATGTTGTGCAAATCATATGAACATGATGGCTGGTGTCTATTGCCACTGAGACATTCCCCCCATATACTGTGCCCACGGTCGCTGTAACCCAGGTTCCGGAGGCGTTGGTTGCGTATTTCGGGGGGGTTGCCCGCTCCCCCGGAATAACCGATATGAATGGAGTTGTTCGAATCTACGGCGATGGAGGCAGATCCCCCGACACCGGGGGAGGCATCAATGGTCTCATAATGCAAGGCACTGCCGTCATGGTAGGCGTAATACAGGCAGTCTCCGCCATAGACCATATGGGGATGGTTGTTGCTGTCAACTGCGATGGCCCTGGGAGTACTTACGCCGAAGTACTTAGGACCATCGACGGTTTCCGTCATCCACGTATCTGCCGCGCCGGTTGAAGGTGTGCTCCAAAAGGAGAAAACCAGGAATGCCAAAAGGCTTTTCTTGATCATGTTAAAACCTCCTGAACCGGTGGTGGAAATTATTCCTCCAGTCAACTTCTCATTCAAGGGGTTACGATGAGGTTCTGAAGTGTGAGCGAGCCATCTGTAACCCGAGGGGCCTTTATCACCGTGGCCTGGGGAAATTGAACGGTGAATGTGGTATCCCATCCGCCCTTGATGCACACCTGTTTGGATCTATCCAGAAGTGGATCTTCATTATAGGCACCCTGGGCCGCCAGAATGGTGAAGCTACTGTAGGCGCAGGCTATGGCGTCCTGTATCCGGGAATAGCAGGGGGTGTGACCGCCACAAAGACCGTCCGGGGATACATAGACAAGATAGCCGGGGATGCTTTCAACGTCCTTTACGACGATCAGGGTTCCTCCTTCTCCGGATTGGTGGAGAACGGTTCCTGTCGGATCGACGATAACCATGTTTACTGCTCTATATGAACCACAGCGCCTTCTTCCCCAAGAAACCCGGGAAGCACCTTCACTGTGGGCGCTTTAAAGGTCACAGAGGCTCCGGTCTTTACAGTCACTCCCGGGCCGATGGTAATGGATGTGGCGGCAAGGCATTGACAATTAATGCCGGTTATGGTCAGGTTCTCAAGAACAACCGGATCACCGGAGCAAACCGGGCATCCGTCCAAGACCTCGATATCTTTTATGACAATAACCGACCCACCTGTGCCTTGGCTGTAAAGGACAGTTCCGTCCGGGTTAACAACGGAGAAATTTTTCTGAATATTCTTATCAATGGTCAAGGTGTCAGCACCAGCCCCCCCATCAATGAAAACTTCATCTTCACCGCCGCCTAAATCATAAGTGATGGTATCATCACCATCGCCGCCGTCAATAAGACAAGAATCATTGCCATCATCAGAGTTTGAATGTATAGTAATGGCATCGGATCCCCCTTCGCCATTGACCAACACCAAGTCGCTACCCAACCCACCTCGGTTCAATATGCTATCACTTTCATCTCCGCCCTGTTGGGTAATCCAGTCGTTGCCGTCATTACCTTGTACAGCCAAGACGTCACTGTCTGCTCCACCCTTTTGGAAGAGCAGATCATCTCCCGATCCGGCATTTAAGCTCATTGTCTCGTCACCAGTTCCACCCTGTTGTATGGCCCAGTCGTTTTCGCCTCCGGCACCCACATACTGGGTATCATTTCCTCCCAGCCCTTCCTGCATAAAAAAGTCCTTTCCAGTGGTGCCGATGGCTGTCTGGGTATCATCGCCCGGAGTACCCAGATCGTGATGGAAGGTGCTGAAGGCTCGCTCAAGATGGGAGGCGGCATTTGAAGGTGGCGTTATCCCGTGGTTGGGAGGCATGGTTGACAGAAAAGCAATTCCCTCATCCGGGTCCACCACCTTGAGGGTTTCTACATGGGCCACAACAATGACTGTGCCCCCTGTGCCCTGGCTGTAAAGAACGTTGCCGGCCGGGCCAACAACGGAGAAATCTTCCTGATCATTCTTGTCAATGGTCAAGGTGTCAGCACCAGCCCCCCCATCAATGAAAACTTCATCTTCACCGCCGCTCACTTCGTAGGTGATGGTGTCATCACCTTCTCCGCCAAAAATCAAAAATGAATCCGTGCCATCATCACTGCCCCCTTCTATTTTTAAGGTATCAGCACCTCCCTCACCATCAACCAAAATTGAGTCGTCACCGTCATTAGCCCTCACCTCTATGTGATCGTTGTCGGCCCCGCCGTACTGGGTAATCCAGTCGTTTCCGTCGCCACCACTTATATAGGTTTCATCACTGCCTTCTCCCCCGTCCTGGAAAATCACATCATCACCCGATCCGCCTTGCACGGTCATTGTATCGTCACCCATGCCACCTTCCTGCATAACCCAGTCATTCCCAGCTCCGGCACTCACATACTGGCTGTCATTCCCTCCTTTGCCATCCTGAAGGACAAAATCCTGAAGGGCCGTTCCGATGGTTATCTGGGTATCATCCGCATTTGTCCCTTGCTCATAAGTGTATTCATCAAACGAGGCACTGAGAGAAAGACTGGGGAAGAGAAATAAGAAGAAGAGGGCAGGAAGGAGCAGCCTCTTGAGCCATTGAAAACGAAAAGGTTCCATGGCATGACCTCTCTGTTGAATTACAAAAAGGGAGGGGCCGATACTACACGGTTAGAAAAACTGTCACAGGTTGACCTAAAACCAGCGCCATTATTAAAAGCGGATTATAGAAAGCAACAATTTGACGGTCAAGCAATATCTGGTTGTAATGAGTGATCCTTTGGAAACCTCAAAGATTTTGGCACATCAAAAGGCCGAGATATGCCTACGTCTCCTCACTGAGAAAATTGTATCGTATTCAAAGACATATATCAGATCTCGGCACAGTCCCTAAATGCAGTGCATCACAAGATTCCGATGCAAAAGACTCACTCCTGCCGAATATTGACCAAGGCGCCGTTTTCCGCGTGAAAGCCAGGCTGGATTCTTACAATTGGGGCCTCAAACAGCACCGTAGCATCCTTTGGAACGGTAACGTTGCTCCCTATTGTAATGGATATGCTGCCGATGCATTCACATGTCTTGTTGGGAGGGAAAGTCAAGTCCGCCAATACCACCTCATCGCCAGAGCACGCCGGGCATGTTGCGCCAAATTCAAATGCCCCCATATCAGGGTGGGTTCCAGAGAATCGTGTATCATTAATCCCTGGTATGACGGCGCCAGCGTCAATCAGCCGGCTGTCCGGCTTTAAAGCGTAGTCGCCATTGGCAGGGTCTCGGAACTCCGGAGCCGCACTTTTGCCGTGAACTTCATGGCCGACGGCCGCTGTAAAGGCAGCCAGCGAAGCATACTTGACATTGTCCCACCTCGCCAGGTCACCGCTGGTTTCTCGCCATAGGTCATCGTAATCGAAATCAACGGGCTGCAGCGCGTTGTAATTCTCTATGGCATAGGCCGTACCGACCCAGATATTATTGCGGGAAAAGATGCTGGACCACGAACCGGGCGCCTTGATATACAGTCCGTTGTTGCCCGTCAGAGCGGCGTCACAGGTGTTGTGAAACAGATACATCGGGCCGGACTGAGAGTAGCCACTATTGAATTTGAAGGGACTTCCGCTGTAACTGTTATTACCGACCCCTGTGCGGTAGATAAGGTTCCCAATGACGTAGACGGGACCGGTGTATACCGGGGCTAAAGAGATGCCCATCAGCACATCATGAAACGTGTTTCCCCAAATGCGCACGTTGCTGCATTGGCCGTCTGTCTCCATGCCGTCATCTCCGGCCCGGTAGACCAGATTCTCATACACATCGGTCTCGTTGGTTAAGCCGGCGCCGGATGAGGGACAGACATTGAAACCGTCGAAGTAATCGTGGAATGTGTTTTTGCGAATAATGTTGCCCCTGCCCTCGACGGGATCATAAAAAACCACACCTCCGGTCTCCAGTCCGCTGTCGGACTTCACGGCATCCCAAGGCCAGTCGAATACGGTGTCGTAAAACGTGTTGTTCTGAATCACATTTCTATCCGACTGGAGTTTGATGCCGATACCGACATCGTTGACAACAAATCTGCAATTCTGGATGAGATTGTCGCTTGCATCACGGAGATATATGGCTTTTGCCCAGGATCCCTGCCCGAAGTTCCGGAACGTCAAACCTTCAAAAACGATAAAATCTTTATCAACATAAAAAGCATAGTTGTATCTGGATATGACCATTTCAGCGAGATTCGGATCGGCATCGCCTGCCAGTCTAACATAGAGCGTGGTGCCGTCGGCATAAAAGCCTGGCACCCCCCACACAAGATTCTGCAGGTCTGAAAGCGACTGATAAGGGTACAGTCTATCCCCTTCGGCCCTGACCAAATGAGTGTCGCCAACGGTCACATTCGTCCTGTAGATTCCTCCACCCGTGTGAGTCCAGCTGAAAGTGGCGGACTCGGCGCCGTCAAGAATTGGCGTTTCGCCCTGATAGGCGCGGATCACAATGGGAGCCCCGTCAGTGCCGGAGCGCGGCAAGGTTATTTCTCCGAGGCTATAGGTTCCTCCCCTTAAGACGACTTCGTCCCCGGGAGACGCTTGGTTCAAACCGTAACTCAGGGAACAAGGAACTGCTTGGCTGCAGGCCGTTCCGGAGCCTCCCGGAGAAACGCAATATGAGTGTATCGGTGCTGGAATAACAGGTTCGCTTCTGGTTGGGGCGCTGCCGGTAAGTACGACACCATCAAGCGGATCACCTCCAGAGTCCGAAAAGCTAAGACGAACGTCGTAGAAGGTTCCCGGCCGGAGCCAGAACAAGCTCCCAACGAAGCGGGTTTCAGCCACTCGTGATAATTGAAAGCCCTGCCTGAATGACTCTCCGCTTTCCCGGTATTGGAGCGTGACTGAGGCATCCTGGTCTGGATCATCGGTTGGATCCAGTTGAACGATTACCCCCATGGCGTGGATGGTTCCGTACAGTTCGAGGCTGGGAGCTGCCTCCCCAGACGAGGAAAGGCTTAGAAGGATCAACAGGATAAGCAATATGTGAAGGGTGATCTTCATCCCTGAATTATTGGTTTTGTGGTCAGAAGCCTGACTTGGGTTAAAAAATCGATTCCATATCTCCGGGCTGGCATTGGCTGAAATACGTTTAGAATATATGAGATCGTTGTAAATGTCAAAAATATGAAGCAGCCTTTATTCTCCGGTCACGGCGGTTACAAGTGTTTGGAGAGCGAAAAATTGGCATATCGGGTTTTTGAAACCGCGCTTCAAAGAAAGAAGACCGGGAATAATCAGAACCGTTGGGCGGAAGGTTTTAGTCTGGAAGATTCCTTCCTCTTTGAATTCAACTGAAATCCTAAATGGGTCCTTTATTTCTTTCAAAGTAAAAATACTCTTCCTACCGATTTTATTAAATTCTGGATAAAAACCTCTGTAGTTTCTTTCTCTGAAAGTGTCGGCCGGGACGTCTAAAATAAAACCTTGCAAACCTCCTGGGTGAAATAGTAAAGTCTATTCGGCAGGCGAGGGCGTTTTTGGGCGATTTTGGAGTTTCAACTATAGTGGATTAACAGGAATATTCCGGTAATTCAAAAGGATATGCGGATGGCCACACATTGCAACCGCATCCCTGCGGATTTTTGGGCGACGTCAAACGGGAATGTACCTGCTCGCCGGTCCAGATCCAGCGTTATCGCGCCAAAGTATCCGGGCCGCTATTGGATCGCATCGACCTTCACCTGGAGGTGCCCGCCGTTCCCTACCGGGAATTATCAGGGATTTCGGAGGGGGAGTCTTCCGAACTTATTCTGGAAAGGGTCATGGGGGCGCGGAAAATTCAAGAGGAGCGGTTTTCAAGGACCAAGATTTTCAACAACGCGGGCATGAACAGTCGCCATCTCAAGAAATACTGCACCATCGACGCCGAATCAGGGATGCTCCGGAGCGGGCCATGGATCGCTTCGGCTTGAGCGCCAGGGCCCACGCCCGGATACTAAAGATCGCCAGAACCATCGCAGATCTGGAAGATGGCGGCGAATTGCGGGCGGCCCATGTGGCGGAAGCCATCCAGTACCGGACCCTGGATCGAAAATTATAAGGGCTCAAAAGTGTCAAGAGAAGACTCGTAAATCATACGCGGGTCACTCTTTGGGTGGTGTGACTTCTTGAAATTGGCTGTGCTTCCTCCGGAATTTGCTTGGCGGGAGTGTTTTTGTAACTATATGAAAATATAGAACAAGATATTTCTTTTGCAAATTGGGTAGCCGCAGCCTGTGGATTCCTTACTGCAATCTCAGAATTTGCAACAGCCATTACAAGCCAATAGGTGCTCATTGACGAAGAACATTTTCGGTATTGTTGGTATTTCTGAACTGCCCAATATTCAAGGATAACATAACATTCCGTACTTGAAATTTCCCTACTGAACCGGTTACCATAATACAAGCTATGCGAGGGAAAGAATTGAAGGCAACACCGCAATACGTTGTAGTAGCCAGAAATCAGATTTTGAGTTTAGGGATCTTGCCGGCTTCCAGATTTGTAAGGCGTATCAACACGTTTTGATTGTGCCGGTATATCGATACCCCACAAAATTGCGGTCATATAGAAAAACTTCTGAAAGCAAACGGCTGGCCAGTCGATGATGTTGTAGAAGTGGAGATTTTTTTAGATAACGAACACAAACTTGGCATTGCGCATTACGGCATTGAAAGACCTGACGTTGCTGAATGTTTTCCACCCTATGCGGATGCTGCCAAATGCGGTTTTGATCTTGAGATTCCCTTGTCTAATATACCATCCGGCCCGCATACGCTGCAAGTTATCGCCAAGGACAGCCATGACCGCAAAACCGATCTGGCGGGTTTTGATTTAGGTATCGAGGTATCCCGGTAAATGACTTCCTGTTATATGTGTAACTGCCTTTATGTACTTGAGTTTTCGAAAAAAAGTACTGGACACGGTTGGAACCCTGTGAGAAAATACCCTGGTGCAGTGTTGTCATTTGCAAAATATCAGGGGAAAACCATGCAAATTCCGTGTGCCAGGCGGCTTCCATTTCTCGTTTCTGGGCTGGCATTTCTACAACCGGCCTTGACCAACGCCCAATTTTACAATTTGACGCTTGTTGCAACAGCTTTGGTTTTGGTCGCAAAATTCAGTCTTTCAGCAATCAATCGCATGTGGCTTGAGGAAAAATGTGTGAGCACATTATCGTATTTCTTCTCAGATGCGAAATTCTGTACAGATGAAATGCAACATCTTTATGCTTTACAAATCATGCATTTATACAAACTTCAGAGTGGCTATTACTGTATTGATGACACCATGAAACACCACACCAATTTCTGCAAATGGATCCACGGTGTCTTTGTTTTGTTCGATCATGCGCTCAAGACAAACCTTAAAGCGACCTGTATCGTAGTACTTTATTACAACGATGGTGGAATAATCAAATTTCCCATTGCCCATCGAATCTATTACCAAGATAGCAATAAGATGCCTTGGCAGAAAGGGAAAAAGCATATTTGCAAACCCAAATACGAGTTGGCCATTGATATGCTTCAATGGGCTATCGACAAAGGTTTTCCCAGAGGTGTCGTCCTTGCAGATTCCTGGTTCGGGAGCGGGCCATTTGTAAAAGGCCTTAAAGACTTGGGATTGAGCTATGTTATAGAAATCAAATCGACTTTAACCACAAGAATTCCATGCGAAAAGCCAAAACTAACCCCCACAGGCAAAATGTCTAAGAAGCAATATGAGCTTATCAAATTGCCGGATGTTTTTCAGTCCACATCAGCCTTTAGCACATGCGGCTTTGCCGCCAATAAGAGCATTGGCAAAAAGGAAAAAGTCCTTTATCATACAAAAGTTATCACCGGCAGGCTGAACTCTATTGCCGGAAAACATAGGATTGTTCAAAGTGTTGACCCAACCAAACAAACCACCAAATATCTTCTCACCAATGAACTCACCTGGGAGGCCACCAAGATTATCTCCGCTTATAGCAACAGATGGGTTATCGAGGAATTTTTCAGGAATGCTAAGCAGTTAACCGATATGGAGGGAGCCACTATCAGGAGCGAGCAAGGCGTGACATTAGCGTTATGCCTGGTGTCCTGGATTGACTCCCTCCTCCATCTGGAAAACTACAAGCTAAGCACTGCTGGAAAATTGCCAAAGGAGCCATTAACGCTTCCTTCGATAGTCCGTTTGGCACAATACCAAAATCTTGAAGCTTTTATGGATCGAGTTCAAAAGGAAGATGGGCTACTCAAAAAGTGGTGTGATGTTGAACAAAAAGGTTTGGTCAGAAAGCGGAAGAAATCTAAAAAGTTGATTAAGCTAAAAGATTCCTCTGAAGACTGCTGCAAGGAACAACTGAGAGAGGCTGCATAGAGCAAATATCGCGCCAAAAAAACAGATTTTCAAAGAACTATTTTTCGAAAACTCAAGTATGTAAAGGCTAACGGAGAATTGCCCTGCTGGGACCATGTGGGCGAAGAGCATGTTCTGCGAAGACTGACAGAAAACAAATTGGTTGCTGGAACAGAGTCAAACCTATTTCAGTTCCCTGAACTATTACATATTCGCCGTAGTTTTATGGAAAATGAGGCCCCTTATTCCGATTTCTGTGACAAATGTGCTGTTCGTGGCCTTTCCGGTGTTCAGCCTGATCTTAAACCGGATATTATGGAAATTCTGCAAATTGAATCTTCGTTTTTATGTCATCTGGCATGTCCACAATGTATTCCACCCAAATTAAGGGGTTCTTTGAGATCGCCGCCCTACAATATGTCGGCTGCTTTTTTTCGAGGGCTATTGCAACAATTGAAAAATGAGGGTGTAAAAAATATTCGGGTTATTCATTTTGAAGGCAGAGGCGATCCCCTGGCAAACCCTCATTTAGGCCAAATGATCGGCATTGCAAAAGAATGTTACCCAACATCATTCACCTCAGTGACAACACATGGCAGCTACCCCTACAAGCCATGGATTCTAACAAGCGGCTTAGATTTGCTTCGTGTTTCAGTGGATGGCGCCTTCCAACGTAATTACGAAAAATACCGTGTTGGTGGGAAGCTTCAACGGATTCTTAAAATGTTGCGACAACTTCGGGATGAACGCAGGAGGCTGGGTTCCACTCTTCAACTTGAATGGAAGTACATCTTGTTTGAATGGAACGACAGTGATGCTGAAATTCGTCACGCTTCTAAATTGGCAGAAGAGCTGGAAATCCAACTCAGTTTTCTTTTAACCCATAGCATGGGAAAATCAATACGTTTCAGCTCTCCTGAAGCCTCGGCAAAACTCAAATTTCTTGCCCCCGCTGCCACACTTAACAAAACCGAGCAATTAAGAACTGGGGCCGAGCGAGAAGCCGATGTTAGTGTTTTATTGGATCAATATCCCCAAAAAGAAAAAGGGCGCAATGTTTGGTCTTTTTTAAAGCGATTACTAACTTATTAAGAAATCGAAGGAGGGTTCACGATGCAAAAGGCCTTTTCTTTAATGATCTTTGTTTTTGCTCTGTTTCTAATCGTTTCATACGCTTATGCTGCCGATTTCTGTGTTTCCACTGCCACTGAGTTTCAAAGCGCCTTGGATGTTGCAGAAGGAAACGGTGAAGACGATGTGATCCAGATCGTTCAAGGCACATATGAAGGGAATTTTGTTTATTCCTCTTATGCAGCCAATTCCCTGAAAATCAAAGGCGGTTATGATTCTGGCTGTGCTGCCCAAACGCTTGACCCGGCGAATACTATTCTAGACGGTGGAGAAATCGACAATGTTCTTGCTTTGGTCGTGTATGATGAATTAGCGGCTGATTTTTCGGTTGAAGGTTTAACGGTTCAGAATGGGGGGATTTACATTAGAACTGCTGGAGATTTAGTTTATTCTAACAATAATCAATTAAGTGGAAGTTTTGAAGTCAAAAATAGAAATATCAACCTAAATAATAGTAGTTTTTCAAACAGTGCTTGCAATATCACAGCCCATGAAAACATTTCTGAAATATGTAACATTTTTGATGATAGTAGCGTTATCATTGCAGCGAGTAATTCTTATTTATATGATAATATATTTCAAAATTATGATGGCATAATAATGTACAGTTTGAATATTTTATCAAATAGTGTATATTTTTTAAAAAATATATTCAGAAATAATAAACATATTAGTATAATAACAGGAGATAAATTAGTTCTAAAATCTAACGAATTTTTGAATAATACAAATACGTATTCTGGTCCAGGTGGCATATCATATAAGTTTATGGCTGGTGCTTTATTGGTACAATGTAACATATCTTGTATTGTAGATAGTAACATATTCTTAGGAAATATTTCAAAATGCACATTTTGTAGCAATGCGTCTGGTTGTATAACAGTAGGATTTGGTGGAGCATTGAATATATATGGACAATCCGAAACTGCATATGCAATTCTAAAAAACAATGTCATTTCATCCAACAAATCTTTTGCATTTGGAGGTGGTATTTATTCTAATGTAAAAACAAATCTTATAAACAATACCATTTCAAATAATATTGCAACACATAGTGGTGGTGGTATATATCTTATAATTAGAACAGAAAACTATCCTTATCCTGAAATTTATAACAACATAATCCAAAACAATGTCGCTGAACAAGGCGCAGATATTTATATTAACAACATTGATAATACTGACCCCTATTTTCCTGTTATTTATCCAGTTGAGATCTTCTACAATGATTTTGATCAAAGCGCCGAAGGATTTTACGCCGAAAGTCCAATAGACATTGACCCGAGCAACCTTGACAACGTGGACCCGCTTTTCGTTGATCCGGAAAATGGCGATTACCGTTTGAGTGCCGATTCCCCCTGCATCAATGTTGGCGATAATAACGCCCCTGGTCTTCCTAAAACCGATATTGTCGGCAATGCCCGTGTTTTTGATGGAATTGTTGATTTGGGCGCTTATGAGTATGGTTCTTCCCCTGTTGCCAAATCAACCCCGAAACCTGTTTATCAGTTTTATTCCCCAGGACTCCAAGCGCATTTCTGGACAATTGACGAGGCAGAAGCCAACAACCTGAAAAAGAATGGCACGGCTTATTGGACTTACGAATTCATCGCATGGTACGCATACGATGAAGACGATTATCCAGAAGGCTCTAAACCTGTTTATCGGTTCTGGCTGCAAGGTCTTGGCGAACATTTCTACACAATGGATGAAGCCGAAAAGGATTATATCATTGCCAATTACCCGGCTTCCTTTCAAACTTTTGAAGGAATCGCTTATTACGCCTACCCCAAAGAAACCAAACCTGCCGACTCTATTCCGGTCTATCGGCTCTGGCTAGGTTTTTTGGGTTCCCATCATTTCACGATTAATGCCGGAGAGAAAGATTCCCTTGTTGCCAACTACCCGACAGCCCGCTATGAAGGCATTGCCTGGTATGTGCTAAAGGAGTAAGAAGATTATTTTGAGATTTTTTTTTGGCTAACCCTTTATTTTTTTCCCATAGATGAAGACAGAGAGGAGCATTTTTTGCCAAAATATTCCAAAAAATGGGGGGAAAACCCCCATTGATAAGATCAAAAAGATTTTGGGAATCTAACCGCCACCGGGATATCGTTTAGATCTCTAAACGTTCTTGAGTTTTCGAAAAAAAGTACTGGACACGGTTGGAACCCTGTGAGAAAATACCCTGGTGCAGTGTTGTCATTTGCAAAATATCAGGGGAAAACCATGCAAATTCCGTGTGCCAGGCGGCTTCCATTTCTCGTTTCTGGGCTGGCATTTCTACAACCGGCCTTGACCAACGCCCAATTTTACAATTTGACGCTTGTTGCAACAGCTTTGGTTTTGGGCGCAAAATTCAGTCTTTCAGCAATCAATCGCATGTGGCTTGAGGAAAAATGTGTGAGCACATTATCGTATTTCTTCTCAGATGCGAAATTCTGTACAGATGAAATGCAACATCTTTATGCTTTACAAATCATGCATTTATACAAACTTCAGAGTGGCTATTACTGTATTGATGACACCATGAAACACCACACCAATTTCTGCAAATGGATCCACGGTGTCTTTGTTTTGTTCGATCATGCGCTCAAGACAAACCTTAAAGCGACCTGTATCGTAGTACTTTATTACAACGATGGTGGAATAATCAAATTTCCCATTGCCCATCGAATCTATTACCAAGATAGCAATAAGATGCCTTGGCAGAAAGGGAAAAAGCATATTTGCAAACCCAAATACGAGTTGGCCATTGATATGCTTCAATGGGCTATCGACAAAGGTTTTCCCAGAGGTGTCGTCCTTGCAGATTCCTGGTTCGGGAGCGGGCCATTTGTAAAAGGCCTTAAAGACTTGGGATTGAGCTATGTTATAGAAATCAAATCGACTTTAACCACAAGAATTCCATGCGAAAAGCCAAAACTAACCCCCACAGGCAAAATGTCTAAGAAGCAATATGAGCTTATCAAATTGCCGGATGTTTTTCAGTCCACATCAGCCTTTAGCACATGCGGCTTTGCCGCCAATAAGAGCATTGGCAAAAAGGAAAAAGTCCTTTATCATACAAAAGTTATCACCGGCAGGCTGAACTCTATTGCCGGAAAACATAGGATTGTTCAAAGTGTTGACCCAACCAAACAAACCACCAAATATCTTCTCACCAATGAACTCACCTGGGAGGCCACCAAGATTATCTCCGCTTATAGCAACAGATGGGTTATCGAGGAATTTTTCAGGAATGCTAAGCAGTTAACCGATATGGAGGGAGCCACTATCAGGAGCGAGCAAGGCGTGACATTAGCGTTATGCCTGGTGTCCTGGATTGACTCCCTCCTCCATCTGGAAAACTACAAGCTAAGCACTGCTGGAAAATTGCCAAAGGAGCCATTAACGCTTCCTTCGATAGTCCGTTTGGCACAATACCAAAATCTTGAAGCTTTTATGGATCGAGTTCAAAAGGAAGATGGGCTACTCAAAAAGTGGTGTGATGTTGAACAAAAAGGTTTGGTCAGAAAGCGGAAGAAATCTAAAAAGTTGATTAAGCTACAAGATTCCTCTGAAGACTGCTGCAAGGAACAACTGAGAGAGGCTGCATAAAGCAAATATCGCGCCAAAAAATCAGATTTTCAAAGAACTATTTTTCGAAAACTCAAGAACGTTTTCAACTGTTTTTCCGGCAAAACTTAACACCTCCCATTCGATTATTTCCCCACATCTCATGTGAGCGGCTTCAAAGAAACACGCTTCGGCTTCACCGCCTCAATGGTGGCCGACGTTACATACTCCGAGATCCCGTTGCTCGGGGCGCAGTGGAACACATCCACGCCTCCTTTGGGCCGTATGCGGATATTGATAAAACCCGCCTCCCGGAGCATCCGTTCCAGTTCATTGATCAACGACGCTCCCGCGATACAGGCCGTATGAAGGGCCGGTTCCGATTTCATGCTCTCGGGCAACTCTTTTTTGGCCACCATATCCGAAACAGCCAGCCGGCCGCCTTTTTTAAGAACCCGAAAGGCTTCCTGAAACACCTTTGGTTTTTCAGGGCAAAGGTTGATCACGCAGTTGGAAATGATCACATCCGCGGAATCGTCCGCCACGGGAAGGCTTTCCAGCTCCCCAAGACGAAAATCCACATTTTTCTCCGCTGCGGTCCCTGCGTTTCTCCTGGCCCTTGCGACCATTTCAGGCGTCATGTCCACGCCGATGACTCGGCCTTTTTCGCCTATCTTTGCGGCGGCTAAAAAACAATCGAAACCGCCGCCGCTCCCCAGATCGAGGACCGTCTCGTTCTTCTTTAATTTTGCCGCATCCAGGGGATTTCCGCATCCCAACCCCAGGTTGGCGCCCGCGGGCGCGGCAGCGACATCCCCCCGCTTGTACCCCAATCGCCGGGTAAGGTTTAAAAGGGGATCGGCATCCCCGCCGGAACAGCAGGCCGAGCCCTGGCGCCCGCAATCCACAGGCGCTTTGACGGCGGCGATTTCTCCGTATTTTTCACGAACCGCCTCGCGAATTTCATCATTGTTCAGGGTGTCCATTGTAAACCTCCTTGAATTTTCAATTTTTAAGTTCACGTTCCTTTTTCGACTCCCGGACCCGTTGTCCTTCATCACCCGCACTTCCATAGACGCATCAGATGGAAAAAGGACGCAAAATTTGTAAAGGTTTCATTTTTGGAAAATGAAGCGTTCAAGGCGCTGGATTCCAGAATGATGCATTGCCCGTCACCTCCCTCAACTTTTCAAAAAACCGAGGCGCGTAATCAGGAGCCGAGGAAACATAGTTGCCGTTATATTTTGCACTATGGCGCGGTGTTTCGAAGATAGCCATTAGATCTCCAAGTGATAGAATCGCTTCATCCGTCCCTTCCTGATATCCCGACCAATTTCTCACATGTTCTTCCGACCGGAAGAGATTCATGCGGCCTCATGAAAAGGACCAATTTTCGGCCCACTTTGCTAACGGTATATTGATATAACCGTGAATGCCGGCGGGACTCCGGCTTTCGATATTGCCATCACGCACCACAACGCGCATTGGTTTCCCGCAATCCAAACATGGCGCATCAATTTGAATCGCTTTTCCCGGAAAGGCCCAGCAGACTGCCAGTGCTTCAAAGCCTCATTGTCCAAACCATTTTTGCCGCCCGTCAACCGCTATGCGGTATTGTGTTGGTAGATTGTTGAACGGGGCGAATGAGGCGATTAAGTCTGTACCGGGGTGCAACCACATGGGCATAATCCCCGTATTTATCAGATCATGCAGCAATCCTTTTCCCTCATCCGGATTTACCCCGAACGCTTCGGCAATTTCGGTGAAATGGGGCGCGTCGCCTCTCCTTATAAAAGTTTCCATGATAAAATGGAAAGTCCGATCCAACATCTCCATACTCGCCATACATCCTCCTTTATTGTCAGCTCTTTTTTTGAGATTTTCATTTTGTCCGCCTTTGCTTAATGGCCGCCTGAGACATTCGACCTCTAGCCTCACAGACGGATAAGAAGTAAAAAGGATGCAAAAAATAAACTGATCAATCAAAATCCATTATTTAGACTTTCAAATCGAGGAATTCCGGGGACAGTATATCTAACTCCCGGCCTCTTCGGCCCAGGCTTTTATGGACAGAAAGAGCGGCCCAAGGCCTGGTTCGGGTTTTCCACAAAAGAGCTTTAACCCAGAGGACGACCTGTCCGCTCATGACTATGCATCAGATCGAGTTCCTCTAAGGATTCAGGTCTCTTAAGAGGACCGCTAGAGGCACCGTGGGCTCAGTAACTGATCATCACCGGTTGGTTTTCATTAAGGGGCGTACCATCAAAGCCGGAATACCCGGGAGCATACCGTTCAACCCGAAAGACCTTCCCCGTATATTTGTATTCCCAAACTGTTTCGCCCGAGGCGGTCACTTCGAAAAAGTGTGCGCTCGGTCCGTCGCAGATGAGGGTATTGCCGTTGGGGAGCCGCTCTTGGCCGGAAATATTCGTGGCATAGAAATCGATGGGCGGATCGGCAGTGTAGGTCCAGACGGGTTGGTCGGGCCCGTAGGCGGCTCCGGAGGCAAGGGTGTAGCCGCCGTCGGAATTGAGGGGGGGCTTGATCTCCACAACCGACGAGTAGTTCCCTCCAGGACGTCCCTGTCCGTTATTGAAGATGAGAATGTCCCCCTCGCCGGGACTCCCCGCCGCGATCCATTCGGCGTCGTGCTGAACGAACAGTTGCTGGTCGGAAGTGGTGCCTGCGCCGTAGGCCTGAGGATTCCCCCAACGGTAAAGCAGGTCGCCGCCCTTGCCGCTGTTGCCGCCCGAATGGCCTGCTGCCTCCGCTGTGCTGGTACTGTGATCAATTACCCAGATCTCGCTGAAATTGTGAACACTGAGCAGAATCTGATCCAGTTCTTCATTATAGTCGATTGAGTTGGTGTGGTTCCAGTCTGCGGCGCTGTTCATCACATAGTTGAGGTCGATCAGCTCCGGATGGTCGGCGATAACGCCGTAGTTAGACCCGGTGGCATCGTAATCCTGCACCAGATGGTCCCACGCGTGCCACTCCCACACAATTTGGCAGGTGTCGGATCCCGTGGGTTGCACCTCGATGATGCTGTCGGGCCAGAGTTCCCCGTCTTTCAGAAGCGACGGATTGCGGCCCGCGGCGATGGCGTCATCCCCTGATTTGTACTGCCAGGCGATCATCAGCACGTTGCCGTTGGGGAGCATCTCCACGTCGTGGTGCTGCAGATGGGTGGTGCTTGCGTATTCGTAGGCCCAGGTGACGGATCCGTCCCAGTCTATGGTCTGCACCATTCCCCCTGCGCCGCCGCTACCAAAGGTGGTGTTGCCCACGTTTCCCGTGTGCAGCAACAGGCCGTTTTCCAAAAAGTACATGGCGTTACCGGGACGGTATCCGGTTTCCCAGGAATGGACGAAATTCCCATTGTTGTCCATGAGATAGGCGGTGGTGGAATTAAGCGACGAAAAGAGGTTATAGCCCGCAAAAGGAGATGCTTCCGTAGAGACGTTCAGGACCACGGAATCATAGACCGACATCCCTTCATTCACAAGACCGTTTCGGGTCGTATCCACTCCGAAATAAAAGACATAACTGCCGGTCGGGAGTCCCGTGATGTTCAACACCTCGGTTTCGGTCAGGTCGAAAAGGGGACCCTGGTAGGCCGCCTCCGGATCCGACACGTCATCTCCTCCGAACACCCACTTGTCGGGATATTGGTAGGAATACCATCCCATGGGGGTCTCCGCTGTAATCCACCAGTCCGCCGCAACGCCCTCCTGATCCCCGGCGTCCAGCTCAATGGTGACGCTGAGAGGCGTGTCCGGTGTAAAGGTGAGTTCGGTGTTCATGCGGTTCAGTTGGATGGTGGGGACGGCAACGCCGGCGGCATGGCCGCAAAACGCCACCAGTAACAGAAATGCAAAAAGAACAGCGGTTCGGCCGGTTCCCGGTACTCCGTAATGCGTCAATGGATTTATCATGGCAATAACTCCTTAAAATTTTTTGGGAAATGTGCGATGGTGCAACTGCCCCTGTTTCAACAAGAGACTATCATAGGGCTGTAAATTCCTTATCAGGGTTATTTAATTCTACTTTGTCACATTAATGCGGCGGCCCGGCGCGCGGAGCAGGGCACCTGACACAGCCAATGGGTTCGCTTCTTTTCCGTGTTCACCGTCCACCAGGCAAGCCAGCCAGCCAGCAGGCGGCCTCCGGCAGTTACGATTTTGTCCCGCATCGAGCGCTGACCATATGGGCTGAAGCCACAGTTGCCATCATGGCTGGAACCATAAGCAAGGTTGCTTACGCGATGGGGCAAACGGATTCCGGCTAAAATTGCTTTACCATGGGTGCCCTGATCAGCCCCGATTAATTGGGTAACTATTTTGCTGGAAATATGGATTATATGATTGATTTTACACATAATAGCTATTATATTTTTCTTCATGAGACGGCGAAACCAATGGGGGGTTGGGCTCGATCACAACAGCCCGCCCGAACACCTATAAAACCAAAAAAGGAGATAGCCATGACAACAGCCCCCTTGCGGGGGTGTCGTCTTCTTTTATTAGTTATTTCAATTGGTTTTCTGATTTCTTCCAAACAAGGACCCGTAATTGTGCCGATCAGGGAGCGCTCTATCTGAAAGGATTGGTGCAAGCTGAAAAGAAAAACATGGAACGTATGGCAGAAATGGTTCCCGAATCCAATGAGCAGGCGCTCCAGCATTTTGTTTCCAATTCGCCCTGGGACGCGAACGCTGTGATGGACCAGGTGGCTATGCGCAGTAATGAAGCGCTTCAAGATGGAGAAGACCGGTGTCTGCTGATCGATGAAACGGCTTGTCTCAAGAAGGGTACAAAATCTGTAGGCGTAAGCAGACAGTGGGCGGGAACCATCGGTAAAGTGGACAACTGCCAGGTGGGGGTTTTTGCCGTTTTGGGGCACGGTATTTACGCTACTCCCATCGATTGCCGGTTGTATTTGCCGGAGAATTGGGTCGAAGACCCTAAACGCTGTGAAGCGGCAGGTGTACCGGACCACCGCGTCAAGCTCCTTCGCAAACATGATTTGGCCTTGGAAATGGTTGAAGGGGCCCGGCAGAAGGGTATCTCCTTCAGTTGGGTGGGATGCGATGGTTTTTATGGGGAAGATCCTGCCTTTTTGCGAGATCTGGATGGGATGGGCGAGGTTTTTGTAGCGGATGTGCATAAGGATCAAATGGTGTGGCTTGAAGACCCCGAGCCCTGCGTCCCTCCCCGCAAGTCCACCAGCGGCCGCCCCCCGAAAAAACTTGAACCGCGTATGTTGCCTGTTCGTGTGGACCTTCTGGCAGCTCAGGCCCCGGCTTCCAGTTGGCAGCGCGTCACTGTACGAGAAACAACCAAAGGCAAACTTGTCGTAGATATATTTCATCAGAGAGTATGGCTTTGGGATGGAGAAGAGCCGTCGGCCCATGAGTGGCATTTGATTGTTCGTAAAGAAATTGATGGAGGCAAGCTCAAATATACGTTGAGCAATGCTCCTGCCGATACTTCGGTAGAGCGTCTTGCATTTGCTCAAGCTCAGCGCTATTGGGTCGAGCGCGCTTTCCAGGAATCGAAACAGCATAGTGGACTCGACGATTATCAGGTCCGTGGCTGGCTCGCATGGCATCACCATATGGCCTTGGTTATGATGGCAATGCAGTTCATGCTCGAAGAAAAATTGAAACATCAGGATCTCTATCCCCTTCTGAGCTGCGCTGATATTGTATCGCTCCTCAAATATGCACTTCCGAAGAGAGCCGTTACTCAGGAAGAGATTTTACGCCAAATGGAGATACGCCACAAAAAACGAAAATCCGCTATCGAGTCGGCCCGGAAGGTTCAAGCAAAGCGCCTCGCCGGCGAGCTAGCCGGTGCGGCAATGTGACAAAGTAGAATTAATGAAATTGTAAATGTTCTGTAAAATCGGTTTTATTCCGAGCCTTTTCAGATTACAGTGATTCCGTTTGCGGCGGTTTTCGGCCGCCTGACGGGAAAGCAGGGGAGGGGGGTTGTGATGGGACGGTTTGAAACCCGAGAATGCTTGTGGCTGCTGATTCTGATATGTGCCTGCTCTTTTTTTTCGGCTTGCAGCGACAACGCCGGTGGTGGCGAGCCCTTTCCCCCTCGCGTCATTCTGTCGAGCGACCTGGCAACCGGCCTTCTGGATACCCACGGAGGTCAGGGGTCCTAGGCCGTTTCCTTCAACGCATTTTCGTCCTACATGCACGACGCCGATTTTGCACCACAAGATGTGGACGACGGCTTTACGCTGGCCATGGCGCTCAACATGGATGCGGCCGGGCTGGTCAAAGTGGAGGCGGTCATTCCGACCTATGGGAACGCCTCATTGCCGGCTGAGATGCTTGTCGCACGGAAGATCGCCTGGGATCTCAAGGGCCGGACGGATCTTCCCATGGTTCCGGGCGCCATGGCGCCGGCGGCACAAATTATCGCTCCGATGCCCCAATGGTTTGACGGACAGGACGTGCTTATCACCGGAAATGACGGTTCATTCGCCGCATCCTGCGGCAACCCGGGCGTTGACCTGATGCGGGAAAAACTGCTCGGTCGGCGGACCCCCGCAACGCTGGTTGCCATCGGGCCGCTAACGGACATCGCCTGCCTGCTGACCCTCTATCCCGAGGTTGCGCCGTTTCTGCGTGAGATCATCGTCCTTGCCTCCCGCATGGAAGGCGAATCCTTGACCATCAACGGAAAGGTCGTTAACGATTTCAATTTCCGGATGGACCCGGTGGCGGGGACGCTTTTTCTGGCCGCCGGGACCGAGCCGCGAGTGCCGATCCGGCTGATGAGCTTTCAACTGACGGGACAAACATCCCAGGCGGATGATTTGATCCCCTTGACGCCTCCACACTCAAGGGTCCTTCTCCGCCCACACCGGCGTCGGCCCGAAGTTTGGCCTGGTTGCTTGAATCGTCAAAACTCCGAAACGAATACTGGTCGGGCATCTTCGGTACGCCGGAGGGGCCTTTCGATCAGTACGCTCTCATAGCCGCCGTTCAGCCGGAGTTATTCGACTGCCGGACCGGATGGGCCTATGTGCAGCAGTGTCCCTATCCGGCATGGAGCCCGGAATATCCCACGGATGTCGAAGGGAATCCCACGGAAGAGCCCTACAACACCGATGGCAACGCCTGTATGGATCACGGCAGCGAACATGGGTCGAGCCTGTCCCAGGTGCCGGCGCAACTCGTGGTTTCATTGGCGCCGGATGACGGCCCCCTGGTGCGCGGCGCAACGGGCATTGACGGAAACATTCCGCGGCTTGCGGCCAAGACGCGGGAAGTTGTGGTATGCGTCGATTTCGCGAGTCCCGCGGCCCGCGAGCACTTCGAGGATTTGCTGCTGACCTATACGTGGTAGATGACGCTATGGAGACGGATATAAGCACCGGCCTCAACCGCGGTCCGTTCTAGCGGCCGGGGGCCTTTTCTGCCGGTGGCCGCCGGGGTGCCTCTTCCTCGCTCAGGTAGCCGTCGTGGTTGGTGTCGTGCACATCGAAGCGGTCCGGGGGACCGTCAAACTCGGACCGCGAAACATGGCCGTCGCCGTCGCCATCGAGACGGGAGACGAAGGCTTCCCCGGTGAACCGCGTCCCGATGGAAGATTCTCTTGGATATCCTCACCCCGGACATACCGTGCGTAAAAGGTCTTGTCCACCCGTTGGGTGCCTTTTTTTCTGTAGCCGTAGCCTTTGATCCGGCTATCTGCGAAGTTGACCCCGAAGACCGTCTCCATGTGACCCATGGTGGTGGAGACGTACCGGGTGGCGGAAAGCCACTGGGCGTCGATGAAGCGCTCGCCCGAGGCGATATCACCGTAAGCGAAATCGAAGTAGTCGGTATTGATGTAAGGAATGGCGTCATCCGGCACGCGACCGAATCCGGAACGGCCTGGCCGGCCGGTGCAGCCCCGGAAATCCATCAGGGTATAGAGCTCCTTGATGTTCGGCACCCGCCAGTCGGAATGGCCACCCAGGCTCATCTTGGCGGCGATTCTCTCCGCTTGCTCCGGCGTGACCTTGCGGCCGTCCAGTCCTTTGGACCACATGAGGCCCGTATTGAGGTCGGTGACGGTGCCGTCGCCGTTATCCCGGTAGCGGGGCGCCTGGCTAATGTGCTGAGCGTCCTGGCCGTGAAATGCTTGACCTGGGCGCGGGCATTGTATGAGCCCGTTATTGCCGTAACAGGTATTCTGACCGGTGTCGACAATTACCGCGGCGGCACCCGCCGGCACCGCTGGAATCAGTAAGAGTATGCATAGGAGAGAGAAAAGCATTGTTTTAGTCCTCGCGGGCATCTTCTCGCGTCGCCGTTTTAATCCGCATCCCGAACCGGGCGGACATAGTTGAACACGCGCTGTACATCGCCCTGGGGGCCGAAACCCCAGTTGGGATAGTCGCCGGGATCACCGGTTTTAGGATCGCTGCGCTGGCATCCGGCGCCGTGAACGTCGATCACGGTCGTGCCGTCCATGGAGCCCAGTCCCCTGCCGAAGGCCACGTAGACTGCGCGGTCCGCACTGCCGTCGAAACGAAGAAAGGTGGTGCCGGACCAGTAGAACGGATAATCCGGATTGCCGGCCTCATTGATGATCTCCGTCGCGTCGAATAGGGCATCGATGGCCGCGGAGCCGGTGGTATCGGGCGACCGGGTGTAGTCCATCAGGCTCTGAAGCTCCTTCGCATTGGGCAGGCGCCAGTCGTCGTGTCCCAGGTAGTTTTCATAATTTTTCTCCTGGACCCACGCCAGGGCGCTCTCCCAGTTCATCCCCTCGCCACTGTCCCCTTGGGACCACATGAGGCCGGTATTGCCGTCGGTTACGGTACCGTCCCCGTTGTCGGTGAAAGCGTTTTTCCCGTAGGCGGTGTTGCCGCGACAGAAGCGGGCATAGAAGGTCTTGTCCACGGGATACCCCTTGATGCGTCCATCGGCGAAGTTCACGCCGAACATGGCTGTTCGGTTGTTCATCACCTTACCGACGTACAGTGTGGAGGTAACCCATTGGGAGTCGATGACCCGTTCGCCCGCTGCCGTGTCACCATAGGCGAACTCAAAGACATCGTCGTCCAAGAAAGGCACCAGCCCTGTGGCGTCGGCTGCGGTCGGGTTGGGATCGGTACCGCGATAGTCGATGAGGGAGTAGAGTTCCTTGATGGTGGGCACGCGCCAATCGCTGAATCCGCCGTAGTTCCGGGCGTTCAGAGTATCGATGTATTCTATGGCCTCTTCATAGGTGAATTTGTCTTCCGCATCCACCCCTCCGTCTTCGTTCCAGTCGGCCCCTTGGGTCCAGGTCAGGCCGGTGACGTTGTCATAGACGGTGAGACCATCATCATTAGCGGTGTAGTTCGGCTGATTCCCTCCACATTGTGCATCCTGGCCGTAGAATGCTGCACCGGCACCGGGACAGGAGATGATACCTGAATCGTCATAACAGCTGCCCTGACCGGTATCCATCACCGGAAAGGTCCGGCCCTCCACCACTTGAAGGGTTGCCCGGTCGTAGGTGGCCGTCGTCAGGTCCGACTGGCCGTCCGCAAGGGTGTCCACCGCAAAATAGAATGCGTACTCACCGGTTGGAAGTCCCGAAATACTCAATACCTCAAGGGGTTCCGTCAGATCGAACAACTGGCCCTCATAAGCGGACATGAAATCCGATCCGCTCTCTCCGCTGAACTCCCACCCGCCGGGGAAAATGTAGGAAAACCATCCCATGGGGGTTTCCGCCACAATCCACCACTTTGCGGCAATTCCCTCCTGGTCCCCGGTATCCAGCCCAATGGTGACCGTAAGGGTGCTTTGGGACGAAAGGGCATCGATGTTATTCTCGCCGTTCAGTTGGATGGTTGGAACGGCAGAGGCAGCGGCATGGCCGCAGAATGCCACCAGTAGCAGGAATGCAAAAAGAACACCGGTTCGAGCGGTTCCAAATACTCCGTTACACTTTAATTGTTTTGCCATGGCGATACCTCCTTAAAGTTTCCGGGGAATGTGAAATGGTGCAACTGCCCATTGTTTCAACTGGAGACTATCATCCGGCTGTAAATTCCTTATCAGGGTTGTTTAATGAAATTGTAAATGTTTTGTAAAACCGGGTTCCCCCCCCCTCGATCGGCGATTGTCGCGACTCTCACGAAACCGATTTTTTGAGGTCGGTTTCATCCGGAACCTCATAGGTCTCGATTTCCTGAGAAATTCCACTTGACATTCCGCTTGATTGCCCCTAACAGATAGCTGTTATATCCATACAAATCCTCAACGATCCGATGGAGGTCTTCATATGGCGTATCCCATCAAATGCTGCCCGTTCCGGTTCCTCAGGCAAGACGCTTTAAGAAATTTTTAACCTGGAAAAAAGCAAAAGCCAACGTTCTTCAAGGGTCGATTAGGAAAGGCTCGAAACGGCCCTTATAGGCAAGCCCAGCAAAACCGGGTTCACGGAAGCCATCAAGAGGCCTGTGAAAAACGGGTAATCCGATCCGTATATTTTTGAATTTTCCATGGCACCAACATCATTTTGCAGTAAGTGGAAAATCAAACCGTTAGTTTTCCACCTTTTGGCTTAACTATTTGAATAGGTGAAAAATATTTCCATTCCATAGAAGAAGTGATAGGTGGAAAATTTCCACCTATCCAAACTGTTAGCCCACTGGAGGAACACACGATATGGAAGAGAAAGATCTGTGCTGGGACTGGATAAAACACGAGGGAAATGTTTTCAACGCTAGAGGAAATTTCTTTCTCGTTGCCGAATCCATGCTATTAGTTGCGGTTGCCACTCTGACAGCGAGTCACGAACCTCGCGCTGGTCTCCTTCTCTGGACCTACATAGCAGGGGTATTCGTAACCCTTGTTTGGCTGTACGTGAATGGCAAGCATTTACGCACCCAGGCCATCATAGTTCTGGAACTGGAGGGATTGTCCAAGAGGTACAAGCAAATCAAGGAGGAAACCAGATCATGTCCGTGGTGCATTCCCAACCATACTATGATGGGGATCATTTTACCTCTTGGGCTTCTCGCCGTTTGGGTTGTTTTACTAAGCGCGTTTCGCACCCCATGGGGCTAACATTCCTGCTTCAGGCGACTGCGCGAAAACTGCGCCGCTCCTGAGCAGCCCGTTACCTTTGAAAGAGAATGAATTTTGGCATATTCTGTTTTTTATAATTCTTTAGTATCATAAACCAAAAGAAGGGGGATGAAAAAATGGGCTTTGCACCAACGGAGATGGAGTTAAAAAGCGATGCATTTGAGCAAGATGGTCTCATACCGTCTCGATTCACCGGCGAGGGCGAAGATGTTTCACCGACGCTGTTTTGGACAAACCCGCCGCAAGGGACAAAAGCGTTTGCCGTCATCTGTCACGACCCGGATGCACCACTTGTAAGCAGCGGGGGCACCTACGGTTTCGTTCACTGGGTGCTTTACAACATTCCGGGAAATGTGTCACGCCTGGATCAAGCAACCGAATTGTATACCAAAGGTGTCACGGATTTTGGTCAAACCCAATATAATGGCCCCATGCCCCCAAACGGACACGGCCTGCACAACTATTATTTCTGGGTGCTGGCGCTGGACGAAGCGGTGGACCTTGAACCGGGGCTGAACCTGTGGGATCTTCTGAAAAAGATCGAGCCCCACCTGATCGGGATGAACCGTCTGAGGGGGCGCTATAAAAGGGATTAGAAACGCTAGAATGTTACACCGAAAGCGAGGCTGATGACAAAGGCGTCATGGATGTCGGTTTTTCCGTCGGGCTTGATTACATACTGGATGTCCGGCTGGATGAAGAACCATTGCGCCGGTTGATAGCGGTAGTTGAGCTCCAGCAGGCCTTCAAAGGTCTGGTCGGTGGTGCCATCCAGGTCATCGCTGAAACCGCCATAGGCGCCGATGAATGAAGCCCGGTCCCAGGGTCGTTCAGGGATCAGCCCCTGATAGGTCAGTCCTCCCGCCGCCATGAAGCTGACCGTGTTGCGGTCCGGAGGGGCGTAGCTCAAAGCGCCCCAGACCGTTAGACCCTGGGTGTGTTCCTTGTTTTCGGAGTACACCATCTGCTGGGCAAGGGCGTACATCCCCCAGGTTCCGTGTGCGTCCCTGCCGGTACTCAACTCCTCTGTCCGTTCGCCGTCGTAATAGGCCCCCCCCTTGTAGACGCCGGGAAGACCCGTTTGTCGGGCCAGGGTCCCGGTCAGATATCCAACCTCCCCCAGGGTCAGCAACCCCGATCCATCCGGGTTTGTAAACTCAAAGCCGCTGGTGTCCACGCTTCTGAAATCCTGGAACACCAGGTAGGAACCCACCTGGGCGTACCAGTTGGAATAGGGTTTTGCCTTGATGCGGGCGCCCCATACGGCAGAAGGGTAGGTGGGAAAGGAGATGCTCTGGTTGCCGGCGATGGGGTTGGCGCAGATGGCCTGGTTCACCGAGGTGGCGGCCATGGGGAGGGAGGCGAAGTCCTCGCCGGTGATGATGCGGCCCGCCACGATCTCCACCGCGTTGTCCCAAAAGACCTGGCCCAGGGCCAAATGCACCAGGCGGGAGACGCCGCCTTCATCCCCGTTGTCCAGCTGCACCGGAAACCGGTTGCCGATGGTGTCGGAGGAAAGGCTTCGGCCGCCGTTCTTATAGGTATAGGATGCGAGGAAGTAGCCTCCCTTCCAGCCCATAAGCCGGTCCATGTCCGCAAACAGACTCAGGCTCAGGTCTCCCTTGTAGGAAGTCCCCTGATCCAGGCCGCCCCAGGGGTTGACCGCCGGTTGACCGGAGTAGGCACCCAAAAGTGATACGCCGTAGCGTTTGAGGAGTTCGCTCCGCGAGCCGCCCCAGTTCCCGGTGAGTGCCGGCCTGTTGCGCCAGTCCCCTTCCGAGAACACTCCCCAATCATCACCGGGTGTCCACTGTGGGGGATGCATCCACGGGGTAGCGGTGTAGGGGCCGGCCGTGTCCCATTTGGCGGGATCGTACAGGGAGTTTGTGATCCAGGGATTGATGCCGGTTTGAGCGGGTGGGGTTGGCAACAGGAGCGACAAAAATATTCCCAGCAGCATCGTCCATGCCGTCCGGTCTCTGCGCCGGCAGGTTCCGGGGTGGATCTTTTTGGCGTATTGATCTGGGTACAATGGGACCCCCTAATCCCGTCCGAAGGATGTTTTGAGGATCAAAACAAGTTCGTTTCCGCGGCCGATTAGCTTGATAAAATCCGAAGCCTTTTTTCCTCGGGTTAACGCAAATATGTTGATCCTGCATAAATGAAACTGGAGCGGCAAGGTTGGATCCCTATAACCGAAATCAGGGCCGGAGGCAAGAGCTGGTTGGATTGTCTGCATCGCTTGCCTGGTCCATAGACCGACAAACATTCCATCAGCTTCCATTTCCATCGGAATCCACAACAGGATAGGAGGGCGCTCCCGCACCAAAGATCTTTGTTTGACAAAAAGTAATTTTGGTATTACCATTACCGGTAATACTATTATCGGAGGTTCGGTCATGAGAGTCACCACAAAAGGGCAAGTCACAATTCCACAGGAGATTCGCGAAAAACTGGGGATTACCCCTGCCGTTGAAATCGATTTCATAGAAGAGAAGGGTCGAGTCTATTTGGTGAAAAGGAAGGGAAATCCGAAAACAACTCATAATTTCAGAATGTTGAGGGGTGTTGGTAATGTTAAGATGACCACAGATGAGATCATGGCGCTCACACGAGGGGACGAATGAAAGGGGTCTTGGTTGATTCAAATGTCATCCTGGACGTTTTTCTCGATGATTTGAAATGGGCCGATTGGTCTGAATCGAAATTAGAGGAACACAGCGAACACACTTCATTGTACATCAATTCAATCATCTATTCCGAAATATCGATTGGATTTAAGCTGATAGAAGATTTGGAATCTGCAATCAGCAAGGCGGGATTCCGACTACTGGAGATTCCAAAAGAAGCCCTTTTTCTGGCTGGAAAAGCATATATCAAATATAAGAGAAGAAAGGGCGTGAAAAGGGCGCCCTTGCCTGATTTTTTTATTGGTGCGCAAGCCGCAGTGTTAAATTTAGAATTATTAACCAGGGATGTTTCAAGATATAGATCGTACTTTCCCACCGTGAAACTCATATCACCCCGTTGATTTGGATAGAATGTTTTTGAAAACACCGTTCAGCGATTTTTTCGGATCTCAAAAGCCTTGTGAATGTGCTGGTTTCTTTGAAAGTCCCTGGGGATGGTGGAACGGGTGATGTCCTTGACTGTCCATTGCGGCAATGCCTCATGGTCCAGTTTGAATTTTCGGCGGTTGCAGGAGAAGATCAAAACACCGCCGGGTGATAGAAGGCGCAGGGTTCGGATCAGCAGATCTTTGTGGTCCCGCTGGATGTCAAAGGACGTTTCCATCCGTTTGGAATTGGAAAAAGTCGGGGGATCCAGATAGATCAAATCGTAGCGGTCTTTGCAGGCCGCAATCCATTCCAGGCAGTCCGCCTGCACCAACCGGTGTTTCGGGTCGTCACAGTGGTTCAGGATCAGGTTCTTTTGGGCCCACCCAAGATAGGTTCTACTCATGTCCACACTTGTGGTGGCGGCAGCCCCCCCTTTCGCCGCGTAAACGGTGGCCGCTCCGGTGTAGCAGAAAAGGTTCAATACCCGCTTTTGCGAGGATGTTTTTCCAATCCTCTCCCGCAGAAGCCTTTGATCCAGAAAAAGTCCGGTGTCCAGGTAGTCGGTCAGGTTTACCCAAAACCTGAGATGGTTTTCTTCGGCCTCAAAAAAATGGCCTCGTGCATCAAATCTTTCATATTGAGCGTCTTTCTTTTTCTTCTCCCTTATTTTAAAAGATATCTTATCGGGTGGGACCTGCAATACCCCCGGCAAGACGGCCTGAATCTCTTTTAGCCTAGCCTTTGCCTTTTCCGGGGAAACACTGGCAGGAGCCCGGTATTCCTGAACATGTAGGTGGTCTTGGTAAACATCAATGGCCACGGCATATTCAGGCATGTCCGCATCATAGAGCCGGTAGCAGGTAATGCCTTCCTTTCGAGCCCATTTACCCAAGGTTTTCAGGTTTTTCTTCAGACGGTTTTGAAACATCTCCGCACCCGGGCCGAAATCAGGGGTTTCATGGGGTCGGGGCAACGGCCCACCGGGTATTTTTTTGTGCATGGCCCATTTTTCCCGAACGTCAAAGTTGAGCAGTTTGCAGGGAATGGGGCCGTTAAAAAGCTGATATTGCTTTCTGGCACGAATGCCCATTTTT
This sequence comes from Desulfatiglandales bacterium, assembly GCA_963663335.2. Classification (GTDB taxonomy): domain Bacteria; phylum Desulfobacterota; class DSM-4660; order Desulfatiglandales; family Desulfatiglandaceae; genus NaphS2. Next base: position 1,220,991 of record CAXXLN010000004.1, read on the forward strand.
TTGGCCAGTTCGGGATCAGCGGTAAACACGCCCGCCGCCCAGCCAATAAAGTGCTGTTTCAGCCGATCCCCCAGTGTTTTGTACAGATGTTCCAGATTCATCTTCTTCCCCATGCGCTCCCCATAGGGGGGGTTGGCGATCACCAATCCCGGAACCGTTGTTTCAGGCGCTGTAAGGGCGTTGATGTCCCGGGTGCGAAAGGAAATGACATCGGCAATTCCCGCCCGGGCCGCATTGGCTTGAGCCTGAATAATAATTTTGGGGTCTTTGTCAAAACCAAAGAATCCCCGTGATATGCTTTTAAGCCCTTTTTCCGCCCGCACTTCCGCTTCCTTCAACAGAGTCTTCCATACGGCTTGCTCGTGCTGTTTCCATTTTGAAAAGCCAAAGGAGGGTCTTAAAAGCCCGGGTGCTCTGTCCAAAGCCATGAGTGTGCCTTCGATTAATAGGGTTCCGGATCCGCATAGGGGATCTACCAGGGGAGCACCTTTTGCGGCCAGCTGCGGCCACTGAGCCCTGATCAATATGGCGGCGGCCAGATTTTCCTTCAAGGGTGCCGTGCCGCCCTCTATTCGGTAGGCTCGTTTGTGCAGACTGTCGCCACTTAAATCCAGTGAGACCTGGGCCAAGTCTTTCTTCATATGAACATTGATGCGAATGTCGGGATTTTCCGTGTCAACGGACGGACGATTTCCGGTTTTGGCACGAAACTGGTCGGCGATGGCGTCTTTGATCCGAAGGGTCGCATAGTGGGAATGAAACGTATTTGTGTGGTCTGCCGTAAAGTCCACGGCGATTTTATTCTCCGGGCTCATGTGATCGTCCCATTGTATTTGCTCGTAAATCCCGGCGTAGAGATCATCCGGTGTGCCGGCCTCAAAACGGGCAAGGGGAAGAAGGACGCGGTTTGCGAGACGGGACCAGAGACAGATTTTGTAGGCTGATTGAAGGGTTCCCTTAAAAAAAACGCCTGAACGGGCTTGTTTTACATCGGGGATATCCAGTGAAATGATCTCATCATGTAGAAGCGTTTCGATCCCTTTGGGGCAGGTGGCAAAAAAAGTATGATGTTTATGTGGCATTTTATATTTATTGCTTTACATTTTACTAACTATGGTGTAATCAGCTTTGCTGAAGTATTGACACACGTTAACCATCCCGGTCTGTAACGCAAGAAGAAAAGAGTCGGGTTGAAATGAGGGCGTAAGCTTTGGTGCAGGGTAGCCCTTATTTGATAGGGCTATCGGTTTTTGGTTGACATTTATGCTTAAATGTTTATTTTAAGGATTGTTGCTTTGGCTGGTGAGAACGCCTATTAACGTTTTTTAACAATTGAGAAGACGTCTCTTTTCGTCTTTTCGCCATCTTTCCCACCGGATATCAAACAGTTTGATGAAGGTGGCTGAGTGTATTTTGAAGTCTAAGAAAATAAACGAAGGTCCGTTGATAAACGTTTACAGCGGGTCTAAAACCTTTAGAATTGGATTATAGGAATTTTGGCAAGGGGCATCTTGGTGCGTTGACACAGGATGCCCTTGTTTTTTTGATTGATCATTTTATGGGAATCAAGAATTTTAATTAAACCGGGGGGGGACGTAAGTTGATGAGTAAAGGAACAGACGAAATTTCCGAAAGTGGATTTTCACAAACCGAAAACACAAATGCCGCCATTTGGAATGATCCGGATGGTTTTACCGACGAATTTCCGGCCGATTCCATTGAACGCGGGTCGGGCACCGAGGACGATCTTTCCTTCATGGAGATGTTCGAAGAAAGCATGAAGAGCATTCAGGAAGGTAAAATTGTCAGTGGGGAAATCGTTCAAATCGATAATGAATTTGTGCTGGTGGATATCGGATACAAATCCGAAGGGCAAATTCGTATCAACGAATTCAAGGATCTCGAGGGTAACCTTAAAGCACGGGTGGGGGATACGGTGGAAGTCCTTCTGGTGCGCAAGGAGGACAAAGACGGCAACATCGTCTTGTCCAAAGAAAAGGCTGCGCGGGTCAAAATATGGGATGATATTGAAAAAGCCTACAAAGACAATGAAACCATCAAGGGCAAGATCATTTCCAGAGTGAAGGGGGGCCTTTCGGTGGATGTGGGTCTTCAAGCCTTTTTGCCCGGAAGTCAGGCCGACCTGAGACCGGTGAAGGATCTGGATACGCTGGTGGGCGTTGAGCATGATTTCAAGATTATCAAATATGAACGGCGTCAGGGCAACATCGTATTGTCACGGCGGGCTGTTCTCGAGGTTGAGCGAGCGGAACAGCGTGAAAAAGTGCTTGAGAACCTGGAGGAAGGCGCCGTTGTTGAAGGCGCGGTCACCAATATCACCGATTATGGCCTGTTCATAGATCTGGGCGGTATTGACGGCCTCGTTCATGTGACCAACATTGCCTGGAGCAAGACCGGGCACCCCTCGGAATTGTATCAGATCGGCGATCAGATCACGGTGAAAGTTCTCAGCTTTGATCGGGAAAAGGAACGTGTTTCCCTGGGCATCAAACAGCTGACCTCAGATCCGTGGACCGGGATAGAAGAAAAATATCCCGTTGGGGCTCAGGTTTCAGGGCGTATTGCCACCTTGAAAAAGTATGGTGCTTTCGTGGAACTGGAAGAAGGCGTGGAAGGGCTGGTTCACATTTCCGAGATGAGTTGGACCCGCAAGGTCATGCATCCTTCGGAACTCTTCCGTGTGGGTGATACGGTTGAAACCACTGTTTTAAGCATGGATGTGGCCAAAAAGCGGATTTCTCTCAGTGTCAAACAGCTGGAACCGAACCCCTGGGATGTCATTACGGAAGAATACCCCATTGGTGCCATTATTGAAGGGAAAATAAAGAATATTACGGACTTCGGTGTTTTTGTGGGCATTGACAAGGGCATTGACGGTCTGGTGCATATTTCCGATATTTCCTGGACCAAGCAGATCAAACACCCTTCCGAGCTTTACAAGAAGGGCGATGACGTGAGAGCGGTGATCCTCCGAATCGACAAAGAGAATGAGCATTTTTCCCTGGGCATCAAACATCTGACGCCCGATCCGTGGAATGAAATCCCCGAAAAGTACAAACCCGGTACGAGGGTTTCGGGCAAGGTCACCAACATTACCGATTTCGGCCTTTTTGTCGAGCTGGAAGAAGGTATTGAAGGATTGATCCATGTGTCCCAGCTTCCCAAAGGGCAGCAAGACGCCAAAGACCTCAAGGATTTTGAGGTGGGAAGTGAAATTGACGCCGAAGTTGTGAATGTTTCCCAGAAGGATAAGCGGATCGGCCTTTCCATCCGAAAACTTCAGGAAAGTCCTGAAAAAAAGGTCTATACCAACTATGTGAACAATCAGGAAAAGGCCACCAGTAATCTGGGTGCTTTGCTGAAAGAGAAAATGATGGATATGGACGCGGATGATTCTCAGGAAGATGCGCCTGCCACTGAAAACGAATAGTTGCTTGAGAAATCTTATTTCCCCCCAATGGTAAATTAAGTCTGACGGAAGGGCTTGGCGGTTTCAGTTCAAAAAGGAATTTATGATGTTCTCCGAGCCCTTCTTTCCGACAAAATGACTATTTTAATCGACTACAGTCCCTGATTGACATCAGGGTATTTTTGTGAAAGGAAAAATTATTGTTTAAAAACCTGGTTCAAGCAGTTCAGACCTTCCTTAAAAAAGCGCCATCCCCAAAAACGTCTTCAAGTAAAACGATTTCTGTTTCGGCGGTTCATAAAACCGTTCCCCACAAACCCGAACCGGCATTACCGTGCGCTGCCAAAACCTCAAATATTGGCGCCCCCGATAAAGGGAAAGAGGCCATTAGAAAAACCGGTTCCAAAGTCACCAGTATCAAACCCCTCCGACCTGCCTGGCAAGTTTCCCAGTTCGAGGTTCCCGAAGCGGAAGGAAAGTGTCGTTTTCACACGCTCGGATTACCGACAACCGTTATGCACGCCATTTCCGATTTGGGTTTTATATACTGCACACCGATTCAGGCGGAGATTCTTCCAAAAGCACTTACCGGTTCGGATGTCACGGGTAAAGCCCAGACGGGAACCGGAAAGAGCGCTGCTTTTCTCATTAATATCTTTACGCATCTACTCAAGAATCCCATCGAAGGAAAAAGACCCACGGGAACACCCCGGGTTTTGATTATTGCGCCGACGCGGGAATTGGTGCTGCAGATTGAAAAGGATGCCCGCGACATCGGAAAACACACCGAGGTTCAGATTCAGTCCATACTGGGCGGCATGCAATATGATAAACAAAAACAGGTGCTCATCAAGAAACCCATCGACATCATGGTGGCAACGCCGGGTCGTCTGCTCGATTTTCAGCGGCAGAAGATACTGCATCTGAACCAGGTCGAAATCCTGGTTATTGATGAAGCCGATCGTATGCTCGACATGGGATTTATTCCCGACGTCAGACAGATTGTTTACAGTACGCCCCACAAAAACAAGCGTCAAACCATGTTTTTCAGCGCCACCCTGAAGCCCGAGGTAGAGCGTCTGGCCGAACAGTGGACGAAAAACCCGGTTCATGTGGAGATTGAGCCGGAGCACGTGGCCGCGGAATCGGTGAAACAACTGGTTTATATTGTGACCACCGATGAAAAATTTGCACTCCTGCTGAACCTCATTAACGGGCAGAATCTGGAGCGGGTGCTGGTGTTTGTGAATCGTCGCGACCAGACACGTCGTCTTTCGGAGCGGCTGCAGCGTTACGGGATCAATTGTGCGATTCTGTCCGGGGAAGTGCCCCAGAACAAGCGGATCAAAACCCTGGAGAATTTTCGACATGGGAAGGTTCGCATACTGGTGGCAACGGATGTTGCGGCCCGAGGTCTGCACGTGGAAGGGATCAGCCACGTTATCAATTTCACTCTCCCCCAGGATCCTGAAGACTATGTTCATCGTATCGGGCGTACGGGGCGTGCCGGTGCTTCCGGAATATCCGTCAGCTTCGCCTGTGAGGAGGATTCATTTTACATTCCGGCCATCGAGGAATACTTGGGAAATCCCCTTGTTTGCGAACAGCCGGACGAAGCTTTGTTGACCGTTCCGCCGCCACCGCCCATAAGCCCTTCCTCCAGGAAGGAGCCTGGTAGTGGAAAAAAGAGGTCTTCTAAAAGCGCCAAGAGCCGTCCGCGTAACGGTTCCACACGCAAACCCCAAAGAAGTCACCCGCGTGCTGCAATCAAACCAAAGACTGCCGCTGCTTCAGGAACATGATCTGACGTTCTATCGATTTTCAGGCTGCAATCCTTCAAAGATCAATAAAGGCACCTTATTCGTTTGAGAGGGTGCTTTTTTTGTATTGAGGGTTATGAAAATGAAATTTGAAAAACCCCTTGCCATCATTAGCTGTATTCTGGGGGTGGCAGCTGTTGCATACGGTATGATATGGGAAGTGGACGTACTTTTTATGATAGGGCTTTTTTTTATTGCCGGGGGGTACTTCATCATCAGACGCAAATTGAAAAGCAATGCAAGAAGATAGAACTGCTCAAGAATTGTTGAAAGCGGAAAGCGGTTTTACAAGGGATCTCTCCTCTGCTCAAGCGTCGTTGGTTTACGCGATCGCCATATTATGGGCGCTGTTTCAACTGTCACTCCCCAGCTTCCTCATTCTTGCCGCCCCGGGTCAGAAAAGCGTGCACTTTGGGGTCGTCGCATTCTGTCTTCAGGCGCTTGGGGTCCCCGCTGGCGATCATGGTGTGTGTCTCCGCATCCAGGTAAACGCAGCTGTCAGCTATGGAAAAAATGCTGGGCAGTTCATGGGTCACCATGATCATGGTGGCGCCCAGGCTGTCTCTGAGTTCAACAATGAGATCGTCCAACAGGGATGAGGTCACGGGATCGAGGCCGGCGGAGGGTTCGTCAAAAAAGAGGAACTCCGGATCCATGGCCAGTGCGCGGGCCACTCCCGCCCGTTTCCGCATTCCCCCGCTGATTTCGGAAGGGAAATAATCTTCAAAACCGGCGAGTCCCACCAGTGCCAGTTTCAAAGAAGCGAGTTCTCTGATTTCCTGAGGGCTGAGGTCGTAGAACTCCCCCAGGGGCAACCCCACATTTTCAGCCAGGGTCATGGAACTCCAAAGCGCCCCGCTCTGATAGACGATGCCGATATTGCGGGCCATTTCATCTCTCACTGACTGTTCCGCTTCCCACAGACTGACATCGCCCAAAAAAACCTGACCCTTCGCGGGGGCTTTGAGTCCTGTCAGGCAGCGCATGACCGTTGTTTTGCCGCAGCCGCTCCCTCCCATGAGGACAAAAATTTCCCCGCGATTGACGGTGAAATTGAGATCCCGTTGAATCACGAAATCGCCGTAAGCGATTTCCAGGTTTTTCGTGGTGATGGCGGGTGTGTCTTGTGGCATCGTTATGATTGTATGAAAAGCAGCATAAAATTAAAGATCAGCCTGAAGGCTTTTGGCGATTTCACGGCTCAGGGCCTCGACCAGTCTGCTCTGAGCGGCTACCAGTTCATTATAGTCCGTGGGCACCCTGGATTCCTTGAAATTCGATTCACGGGAAATCAGAACGTCGCTGTCCTTACCCACAAGGATTGACCACTGTGCCGACAGATGTACATCGCCATCAAAGCTGCCGTCCATTCGAATAATTTCAACAATGATCTGGTAGTCCACCGGCGATGGGCATTTGAAGGGGAAAACGACGAAGTCTTTGGCCGGAAGCTGTCGGGACAGGTTCAGTGCCAGTATGCTGGTGAGACTGTTGCGCAGGGGTTCCCCCCATCGGTCGAGATCGGCCAGGTGAATCTGGTGTTCGCCCACCCGGGTGACAATTTCATCCCGGTCCAGATATCCCGGGACGACAACACCATCCACGCGGACCGTCTTAGGATGCTGGTCTTGAGCGTGCCCGGTTTCCGTATCCGGTGCAGACATCATTGGGCTCAATAGATAGAATTTGGTCGGCGGGCTTGTGGCACACCCCGGGAGCCACAGGCATAACATAATGAAAGCAACGGTTTTGATGAAAGGAAGGAAACGGTGCATGATCTTACCTCCTCTGAGATCCGCTTTTTCCCCGCAGCAGCGCTTCGGGATGGCGTGACAGATAACTGGCCAGGGACCTGATGGAACGTGCCATCTCGGTGAATTCCCGCAGCGTATTTTCCAACTGGCTCAGGAGTGGAGAATCTTTCCCAAGGCGGCTTTGGAGGATTTTCAGGGTTTTTCCGGCTTGTTCCATGGCTTCGTGGGATGCTTCGAGGCCCTTTGCGATCTTGGTGGCGAGCGTTTCCAGTTTCTCGTCCATGTTTTTGACCAGTTTCCGAGCATCCGTGACCGTGTAATTGACATTCTCCATCAGGGGGTCCACCTGTTCATTTACGTTGGTGGCGATTTTTTTGTATTCCGCCACCGTTGCGTCGAGACCGTCCGCCAACGGACCCACGCGACTGTCCACATCATTGATCAAGCGGCGGGCGTCTGACAGCGCCAGGTTCGCGGAATGGAGTATTTCCGGTATTTCCGGGGACTTCAGGATTTTCTCAAAGGCTTGAACAGCTGATATCAAGCCCTTCAGGGTTTCTTCCAACGGCAATTTCTTCAGCGTTTCAAAAATCGCCTGAAAAGTGGAGGGTATGGTCGGAATTTCGGGATATCCTTTGTCGAGCCCAATGAGTTTGACCGGGGTATCGGGGTAATAATCGAGTTCGACGATAAGTTGGCCCGTGATCAGGCTGCCCATATTGAGCTGGGCCCGCAACCCCCTCTTAATGAGCCTGGGCAGCATCTCATCCATGGGTATGCGTTTGCCCCTGATCAAACGGATTTTGTCAGGCAGGGCTTCAATAATAACGGGCACATAGAAAGCCAGATTTTTCGGGTTGTATTCGATGCTGATGCTCTTTACGGAACCGATTTTAACGCCGCTCACCAGCACCGGTGCGCCGACGCTCAATCCTTTGACGGAGCCTTCGAAAAAACATACAAATTCCTGGGTCTTTTTCAGGAATTTGCCGCTGCCGAATACCATCAGTCCGGCCACGATGAGAACCGCCGCACCCACCACAAACGCGCCGATCAGGGTTTTGCTTGCCTTGCCGTTCATGCGTTATTTGGTCTCCTGATTAGACATTTCGTCTGTCGATTTTAGGTTTTACCGTTCAGATGAATCAGATTCCCAGCACATTGGTGATGACTGTGATAACGGCGGTTGCTACAATGATGCTGACGATGCCGGTGACCACGGCGGAGGTGGTGGCATCGCCTACGGCCGATGCGCTGCGGCCGCACTGCATCCCGCGAAGACAGCCGGCAATTGCCACCAACATTCCGAAAACCGCGCTCTGTACAAGGCCGATCCAGAGATCGCTCATTGAAACGGCGGCTTGGGTCTGATTATAATATTCTATCACGTTCAGGTCCAGCATGCTCACACCAACGATAAACCCTCCGAGGATGCCCATCAGGTCTGCGTATAGACATAAGAGAGGCATCATGAGGGTAAGCCCCAGGATTCGAGGCAGCACCAGAAATTCCATGGGTGAGATGCCCATGGTTTTGAACGCATCAATCTCTTCATTCACCTGCATGGTGCCCAGTTGGGCGGCAAAGGCGGCGCCTGTTCGCCCGGCCATGATGATTCCGGCCATAACTGCTCCCATGACGCGCACCATGGCGATGCCCACCAGGTTGGCCACGTAAATCTGCGCGCCGAACATCATCAACTGAACGGCGCCCACAAAAGCGAGGATCAGTCCCACCAGCAGGCTGATAAGGGAGACGATGGGGAGGGCTTCAATGCCGCAGTCCTGTATGATTCGTGTCACATCGGAGCGGCGGAAGCGTGCTTTTCCTCCCAAGAATTTAGAAAAGGCCGTAAATGCCTCCCCCACAAAGCTCAAAACCTCCAAGGCGGAGTGAAAAAAAACGACGGATTCGGATCCCACTTGAAAAAGAAAGGGTTTATGGCCCGAGTCCTTTCGGGCCCCCTTGTTTTCCGGTACCGTTGCGGCGAGATCCAGAAGTTTCACGGCCCCTTCGGGAAGTCCCGTCTTGTCAAGGTCTATGCTTTTTTGAGACGCTTTTTCAATAAGGTCTGTCAAAAATATGAGAAGCGCGCTATCCCATTGAACGAGGCCGCTGGTATCGAAGGAGATCTGATTAATTGCGGTGCCAGATGCAATTCTTTTGTAAACCGTATGGATGGAAGGGCGCTTGTATTGGAGTGTCCAACTGCCTAGGAATTTAATCAGGAGGGTTTTGTCGTCCAGCAGGTCTAAGGAGATGTCACAACCCTTCTTATCGGGTTCTTCGATGGTCTGCGCATGATTTCCTGATTCCATGGATTTATAGCGGTGTAACGCGCTTAAAGAGTTTGAAGACCATAAATAAGGGCTTTTAGCCCTTAAGGCAGTTTTGAGATATTTGAAAGCGCCCTTATAAATGGGATCAACCATACCAAATCGCCATCTTTTTTGACAACCTTTTTGTCAAAATATGGCGATTGTGCCCATGTGCACACTACTGAAGAGAAGGTATTGCTGGTATGTTCAGAATCATGTTTTTGGGTGACGATGTCATCATCCCTGAAGAATTGGCGCAAATCCTGACATGCAATGGGTACGAGGAGATGAATGTACGCAGGTCAATCTTTGCGTTTAAATTTGCCGGTTATCACAATCGGGTCGGCGGCTGGTTCAAAAGCTGTTGCCTCGGGGTTGTATTGATTGCAGTGAAGAGAATACTGCTCCAAATCAAGGCGTGTAATGTCGTCGGATTCACCGTCTTTACCCTCATCAAGACCATGGTGGAAAGAGACGCCTCCTATATTGGTCAGGATGTAACGGTTGTGAAGTTTCTGACCGCCCAGCCGCTCTTTCCAGCGGTACAGGACGACCTGCAGACCGGCCGGAATAATCTTTCTGTAAACATCCGCAAGATGTTCATTTGAAGCTCCGTCTCCTCTGGTATGAATTTCAATCGTTTCAGGGGGTCCGACAGGTCTATCTGTAGCAAGTATTTTGAAAAATTCGGCAAATGTCTTTTTGTGTCCCCGCTTTTCTGCCGAAAAATATGGATCAATAAACTTCACCCACTGACAGCAATTAAGCATACGCTTTACGGCCGCCGCCATCTCTGGGGCCTTGCGGCTGACAGTCCTGCCGTGCGGGCTATCCCAACCTGGGCATGGCGAGTCCGCAATGGCATTTTCTCCAAGGATTTCCGGCCGAGTTGGAGCGTTGTTCATCGCCAGAATAGCATGAAAAGGATGACGGTCATGTTCCTGCACAGCGTTATCCAGCCATGATAGGTTGTCATCCCAGTAAAAGTCTTTTCGTTTGACGTGAGTCTCAAGCAGTCCCACCAGCAGCTCTTCAAGCCGTTTCCTTTCCATGACACTCCCGCCGGAAAATGACTCCCAGACCTTTCTGGCCCACTTTTTCGGATAACGGGAGACCAGCCTCCCTTGATTTGATCCGAAATTGGTTCTGAAAAAATGGCACTTATATTGATCCTTGCACCAGGAAGCTACCAGCTTCGGTTCCAAAGCATATTCGGCAATCATCAGAAAAGCTCCTCAGCCCTTTCAGCAAAAAAACCTTTCGGCCAGTGGTCTACGAAGTCACCTTCATCGTCTACCCGGATGTTGGTGCAAGAAATACCGCCTTCGCCCTTTTCCATGAAATAAATGGAAAGATCCCCCGGGAAAAGATCTCGATTATCCGGAGCCTCCTGTTCACTTGTTTCCCTGATCCGGCGCAGAAAGCGCAGCATAAGATGTTCAGAGTGGGTTTCCAGAATGAAAAAGAGGTCAGGATATTTTCTAATCCTTTCAATAAAAAGATCTCCCAGCGACACCTGTAATGCGGGGTGGATGTGCAACTCCGGCTGTTCAATTGCGACAATTCCAATCTTTTTATGCAGGGCGGCCACAACCACTGGAAGGACTTGAGAGATGCCGACTCCGATATCCTGGGGGGAGAGATCCGCGTTGCTGTCCAAATCTCGAATCAACAAGCGGCGTTTTATGGGAAGTTTTGTAATGCTCTCGCGCAGGTTTATATCTTCATCAAGCAGACGTCCCTGCAAAACAGCCAGCATGAGCGGACTCTCGGTCTCCAGTTCACGATATTCCTTCAATTCAACGCTATAACCGGAATCCAATCCTTCTTCCTCAGATAGCCAATCATTGAGATCGTCTATAAATCTTGCATTCGATTTGTAGAGCAGATCCCACGCGGCAACACCACTGGCCCAAAGTGATTCATCTGGAGAAAGTGATGGGATATGGTTTCTTGGAGGGACATCGCGTATTGGACCCAAGTATGTCAAATCCGCCAGATGCTCACGAATGATTAAACCTGGCCCAAGAATAAGAGTATTCAGTAGGCCTTCATGGAACAGTCTCCCATCATTTTCATCTTCCCAAAATGGCTCAATGAATTCGAGTTTTTCATCCCATTTAGGCAATGCAGATTCCTGATCTAAAAAAATCCCGTCAATACTATCCACATATTTTGAAATATCGCTATCTCCGTCTTTATCCGTATAAAGTTCTAACTCTCTTTCATAATGATCAAGGACATCCATTTCATGATCGAGCATTTCTGAATATTCATGCGGAGGAGTCAAGGATTGTTGACTCTCAAACTCTTTTAAGAGATCTTTCCTAGTTTGATAGTCAAGATCAAATAATTTAGTATCTTTCAGAATGTCATGAGAATAAAATGTCACTTCAGTGAACTCTGAGTGGCTATTTTCTATTTTGGCAAGCAAAAATCCATTTATTCCAACTCGGTATGAAATAACATCAGGTGTCTCAACTTCTTCATCCCAACGAATTGTACATTCAGCCCATGCACTGTTTACTTTACTTAAACATTCAAAAACGCCGTTTTTCCAGTCTGATATATCGCCGTTTCTTTCTCCCGAACTGTTTCCGACAAAAAAGTCCGCGAGATCAACCTCCTCAAGGTCAAGATCCAACCTAAGCCTGACCTCACGTGAAAGATCATTGTCATACACGAGGTTGTTAAACCCTCCAAGATTGATGGACTTGCCACCGGCAATTGTACTATCGGGGTTCAGGTTGGCGCGGGCGAAAATTTCTCTCGCGTAGTGGAGGGCTTGCACAATAGTACTCTTGCCCGCACTGTTAGGCCCGAAGAGCAGCGTGATTGGCTTCAGCTCGATTTTTACGGGATCTTTGATGCCTTTGAAGTTTTCAATGGTGATTGCTGAAATCGACATAACGGCCTCTGTTTAATCAAATTATGGGTTGTGGCGTGATCCGGTCCTTGTTGACCAGTACACCGGCTTATCACCCTCTTTATTACCCTCATTTAAGAGGTATTACCCCTTTTTAATCCATTTCGCGCCTGGGCCGCGGCCGATGCACTCGATACTTTTGCCTTTCTGTTGGCGCAGAACGTGCCGCAGCATGTCTCGGCTGACGCCCGGTGTTGCCTGTTCGAGCTGGGCCATGGTGAACTCGCGGGGCAGGCGGGCGAGGGCCGACAGGGTCATTTCGGTTTTTGCGCCTCGGGGGGCATCGATCTGACCGACCCTTTCCACGAATTCCTGATAGGCGGTTTTCAGCATGGAGAGGGTGAAGTTGACGTACGGCCAGGGGTCGTGCGCGCTTTCATGCCAGTTTTGGGAACTTTGCTCCAGGGTTTGGTAATAGCGCTCCTTTTCCTGCTCTATTAACCGTTCCAGGCTGATGTAACGGCCCACCTCAAAGCCCTGGTGGCTGCACTGAAGGAGGAGCAGCAACCGGGAAACCCGGCCGTTTCCATCCCGGAAGGGATGGATGCAGAGAAAATCCAGGTTGAAGGCGGCCATGGCGATAAGTGGATGGACCCAGCGTTCTTCGATGCACCGGTGCCATTCATCCAACAGGCTTGTCATGGCTTGCGGTGTTGCCGATGCCGGGACGGTGCGGAAGCGGATGCGTTCCCGGCCGTCTGCATACCGTTCGATAATATCGCTGTCCCTGGATTTGTAACAACCGGCATCCCAGATCTCGCCGCGGGTCAGCCGGTGTAGCAGCTGGATGGTTGCTTCCGTCAGGGCCAGGTCGGCCCCCTTTTCGTGGATCATGCGGAGGGCATCGCGGTAACCCCGCACCTCCTCCTCGTCCCGGTCCCGGAATAGGGGCTTGGGGGAAGCCAGCAGGTTCCGAACGCGTCCGGGGTCCACTTCCACCCCTTCCAGGCGGTTACTGGAGACCGCGCTTTCAATCAGGGCATGTTCCAGGAGGGTTTTCAGGCGCTGCGGGGCCTGGCGGGTGTAAAGTTCCTGCTTCCCGCGAAACTCTCCCAGATCCGCCAAATACCAGGAGGTGGTGCCGGGGATTTGGGTGTTGCCTCGGCTGAAAAGGGAGAGGGTGGTCATTAGAGTCCTCCCCGGAAGGCGCGTTGGGTCAGGGAGGTGAAAAGATTCTCAGTTGTGTCATATGTTTTCAATAATTCTTCTTTCATTTTCAAGTGAACTATTTGCAGGTTCTCGAATTGCTTTTGTAAAACTATAGGGGGCAAACTGATTTCAACAGGATAAATTCTCCCCCCAGAAATTAATGGTTGGCCAGCCTGACTTGCATACTGATTAAGGTTTGCCATTCGTAAAGACCACTCAAGATACAAATCAGTTACTCCGTCACTCTTTTCTGCAACATAAAGCGCGTTGTCGGTAATCCATGATTTCGTCTCTGTCTTGTGGACAGCCCCGCAGTAAACACCTACTCGTCCTATAACAAGCATTGGGCTTTCGAACATATGTTCATCGTGATAGCCATTAATTCCATTGCCCCCGTAAACAGGTATTCTTCCTTCACGCATCTTGTTGGCAGGGAGGAAGTTGCCACTTTTTACTTTGATCAATTTCCCGAGGGTTAAGCGTTTCCACCCCTTCGGATTATTCACTGGGTCCCCAAACATATCCAGAAAGGTGGCGCGGAGGAAGTTGTCGGCGAGTTGGATGGCCTTCCGGCGTTTGCGGCGGATGGCGTCGGCCTTGTCCAGAATGGTTGCGATGCGCTTTTGCTCTGGGAGGGGTGGAAGGGGAATTTCTAAACGCTCAAGCATTGGCTTTGTAATGACTCCCTGTGCACTCCCTTGCGAGCCAATTCGCAACCGCTGAACCCATGTTTGAAGATAATTGTACAGATATAGCTGGTCGAGTTGGGCTCGGTCAGGTCGGACAGCTGCAACAGACCGACCGATGGCACAATCTTCACCGAGATTTAGTTTTCCAGATGTAGCACCAACAACACACATCAACACATCAGATTGTTTGGCTAATTTAAGAGGCTTCGTTGTCCATTCTCGAATAATCGGACGATTCTCACCAAACTCGCCAGCTTTAACGAAAGGTTTCCCAACTCCATCGAAATTGCAGGCCGAACCTGGTGGAGCTTGACCCATTACAAATTCGCTTATTTCCCCAAGTTGAACCATCTTCATCCCAGCATCCCCCGCAGCTCCTCCATATCGCCCATAATCTCATTCTCAAGCGCCACCATCCGGTCCAGGATCTCCAGTGGTGGGTCGTATTCTTCTTCCTCATACACCACTTCCCTGTACCGGTTGATGGAGAGATCATACTTGTATTTCCGGATGTCGTCGGCGCTGACGAAGAAGTGCTTTTGTGTCCGGTCGGTGTCCTTTTTCGGGTCGCGCTTTTGCCAGCGTTCCAGCATATCCGGCAGATCGTCCTTTTCCGGTTGAGGTTCCCGTTTGTCGTCCAGGGAAAAACCGTCGGCCTGCACGTCGTAGTAAAAGACGTTGTCGGTGCGGCCGCCTCTGGTGAAAACGATGATGCCGGTGGAGACCCCGGCATAGGGTTTGAACACACCCGAAGGAAGTGAAATCACCGCCTCCAGCTGGTTTTCGTCCACCAGCGTTTTTCGAAGGGACTGGTGGGCCTTGGAGGAACCGAACAGCACCCCGTCCGGCACGATGGTGGCGGAACGGCCGCCGGTCTTGAGCATTTTGAGGATCAGGGTGACGAACAGTATCTCGGTCTTTTTGGTCTTGACCTTTTTAAGGAGCGAAGGGTGCACGTCGTCATAGTCCAGGCTTCCCTTGAACGGGGGATTGGCCATGACCACGTCGAAATAGTCTTTGGACTGGGACGGGAACCGTTCCGGGAAGCTGTTGGACAGGGTGTCCGTGTAGCTGATATCCGGGGTGTCAATGTTATGGAGCAGCAGATTCATGGCGGCGATACGCAGCATGGTGGCGTCAAAATCGAAGCCGTGAAGGAGATCCGACTGGATATGATCGCGGTACGGCTCCAACTGGTCCCCCGGATAGATGATATTTCCGTCGTCATCGGGGTATTCCATGCCGGGGGTGGTGTATTTCTTTTGAAGATAGTGCATGGTCTGCACCAGAAACCCCGCGGTGCCGCAGGCCGGGTCCCCGATCACTTCATGGGGCTTCGGGTCGAGCATTTCCACCATTTTCGTGATGATGTGCCGCGGGGTGCGGAACTGCCCGGCAATACCGGCGGTGGTGAGTTTTCCCAGCATGTACTCGTAAAGGTCGCCCTTGGTGTCGCCGGAGGTGAGCGGCAGCTCCTGAATGGTGTTCACCGCCACGACCAGCAGGCTCGGATTTTGAATCAAGAACTGAGCATCCTTCATAAACGAAGCGAATTCGGCTCCTTCCAGGGTCACGGTCTTGAAATGGGGAAAGACCCCATCCCGGACAATACGGAGCATGTCGTCGGCGCTTCGCTTTCGGAATTGGGACCAGCGCAGATCCTGTTCGGTTTGAATCAGTCCTTCCAGAACCTTGCGTGAGCCTGAGTCTCTTATTTCCGATTCGCTGAAAATGCGGTGGAAGGGTTTTCCGGTGCGGTTCGCCTTTTTCTCTTCCCGGGTTTCCCGAATGTCCAGAAGCCGCGCGAACATCAGAAAGGAAATCTGTTCGATGACCGAAAGGGGATTGGTGATACCACGCGAGTGAAAATCAAGCCAGAGCCTGTCCATATCGCTTTTCAGGTGACCGTTAATCATGCGGGTGCTCCTTCATGGGGTTGAAATGTTTCAATGATATTAATGAGTTCGTCCACCTGTGCGTCATCATGAAAGACCCCGTCCGGGCCGTCGCTTGAAATGGTGGTGAAGGGTTCCTCGTACAGTTTCTCCAGTGCGATGGCGCCATACTTTTGAATGTGGTTTTTAAGGAGACGCAGAAAATGGGTCTGGCGCGAGTTTTCGGCGTATTTTCGGGCAAAGGATGCAAAGCGTTTTTCCACGGCATCAGCCTCCATACCCACAATGGTGCGGATGATAAAATCAAGCGGTGGCGCGGAATCGGGATAAAACTCCTTGAGCAGCGCCAGGTTCACGTCCGGGTTCTGGGTGAGAACCAGTGACACGAGGGAATCGAGATCCCCCCGGCGCACCGGTTCGCCGCGGCGGATTTTCTTTAAGGCCGGACTGGTGTCAAAAAGCTTTTCCAGGGTCTCTTCCACCATCTGGCGGTACATCTGCATGTCGATGGATTGAATGTTGCTGGTCCGGCGCTCATATTCCACCGCACCGTCGGCCACGTCAATGGTCTTGGGGGCCAGCGGTGGATCCCACCCTTTCTGCCGGTGGTGCATAATGCCGCGCAGCTCCCGGCGCATCTCTTCGAGCGCAGCCACGCCTGCCTTGTCCCAGAATTCGGTGGAAAGAACTTTTTTGATCACATTCACTTTGGACTGCACCGGGTTGAGGTGCATTTGCAGTCCGCTGACCCGGTCCTTTATCTGATCCCTGTAGTCGGCAAAACGGCCGGAATCCCGCAGCAGCTCGATCTGTGCATTGGTCACCAGCAGGTCGAGTCCGTAAGCATCGCCGTGATCCCGCGTGTATATCCACTGCATGAGGGGCGCGATGTCGTTTCTAAGCGTCGCGACAGTCACCGGTGCAAACGGGTCCAGCACTCCCTTGGCCAAAATGGCGGTTTTCTCTTTCCATTTTTCCCTGACGGCAATGGTGTCCTCCGGCAGGGCGTTGATGTCTTTTCTGATCAGCTCAACCGTATCGTGAACCGTACCCAGGTCCGCCTTTGCAAGGGCGGTTTCCCCTAGGCTGACCCGGGCTTCGAAAACCTGCTGCATCACCGATTTGGAGGGTGCGGGATCCGCTTCGGGACGCTCGATTTCAAACCGCTCGAAGTTGCCCCAGTGATCGAAAATGCGAAAATTCTTTTTATCCTTGCCGGGACCGAACAGGTCTTTGCACAGACGGGTGCCCCGGCCGATCATCTGCCAGAATTTCACCCATGAGAAGATCGGTTTGGCAAAAACCAGGTTCACCACCTCGGGTACATCAATGCCGGTATCGAGCATATCCACGGAAATGGCAATGGTGAGTGGATTTTTGGGATCCTTGAAATCGTCGATGAGCTGCTCCGCGCGCGGGTCGTAATTGTCGATGAGCTGACAGAATTTACCGCCGTACTGGGGATAAAGCTCGTCAAACACCTGGGACAAAAGCAAGGCGTGATTGTGGTTCCGGGCAAATATGATGCTTTTCCCCGGCACCCGGCCTAAACCGTCCCGAATGCCCTTTTCCATGAGGTTTCGTATGATCTCCCTGTTGGTATCGCGGCTGAAGATTTTTTTGTCGATATCTTTCGGGTCATAGTTGAATATTTCCGGGTTTTCGCCGGCGTCTTCCAACTCCTCTTTCTGCTCCTGGGTCAACTGTTCAAACTTGATGCCGTTCCGCAGAAAACCGGTGGTGTGAGTATAAACTTCATAGGGTCTCAGGTACTTTTCTTCAATTGCCTGTTCCAGGGCGTAATAGACGGTGGGGTTTTTGTCCCGGCATTCGAACAGTTTGAAGGTGTTGCGGTTGATTTTGTCCACCGGCGTGGCGGTAAGCCCCACCTGCAGGCAGTCAAACCATTTGAAAAGATCGCGGTAGCGGTTATAGATGGAGCGGTGAGACTCGTCGGCAATGATCAGATTAAAGAATCCCGGGTCGAAGGTCTGAAAGATCTTCAGCATGGCCGGGTAAGTCGCCAGATAAATCCGTTTGCTGCGGTCCTGGGCGGTCTTTGAATTGACGTAGGTCAAGGGCTCGTTCATGAAATCGGTGAAAACGTTTTTCGCCTGCTTACGGAGTTCCAGCCGGTCGCAGAGGAAGAGCACTCGAATGCCCCAGTTGGCGCGAACCAGCACATCCACAAGGGCCACGGCCACCCGGGTCTTCCCAGTGCCGGTGGCCTGCACAATGAGGGCCTTGCGGTGTTTGGCGGTGAAGCGCTCGCATACCGCCTGAATGGCCTGTATCTGATAAAGACGTTCCCCGATGATCTCTTTTTTGGGTTTGACCGTTTCGAGGTGTTTACTGGTCTGCCGCTGCAGGACCAGATACTGCAGGCTGTCCTTGGAATAGAACCCGAAAATGCTTCGAGGCGGATAGTCCTGCGCATCATCCCAGATAGTGATGTCAAAACCGTTGGTGTAAAAGATGACCGGACGCTGACCGTATTTCTTTTCAAGGCCATCGGCATACAGCTTTGCCTGAGTACGACCCTTTTCCGGGCTTATGGCGGTCTTTTTGGCCTCGATGACGGCCAGCGGTTTGCCGTTGTCGTCCCAGAGGGTATAGTCTGAACGGCCGATGCCGGTCTCGGTGGGCTGGTGGGGGATTTTGTCTTCCAGCGTGACTTCGCTGGTATTGCCGCCCTTTGGGTCAACGTTCCATCCTGCCGCAATGAGTTGTTTGTCGATGAGCCGTTTTCGGGTAGTCGCTTCGTCGAATTTCAAAGCATCAGCAGCTGTCTGTCCGGCTTTCTTAAGGGCGAGAAGCTCGGCTTCATTTTTCTTAGCGGCTTTGGCCTGAGCGCGCATGGCCTCAACCTTTTGGAGCAATTCCTCCAGCTGTGCTTCCCTTGCAGCGAGTTTTTCCAGCGCGGCCTTCTTATCCCTTTTGATTTTGGATTTGGTGTCTTCAGGAGGCGGCTCCTGAAAGGCGGGGCATTCATTCACCCGGCCGCCACCATAGGTGACAAAATACCAACAGCCCAAATCCCATGCCTCTCGCAGGCAGCGCAGAGCGGTCATGCTGTCCGTAGCCTGGCCGTGGGCCGCCTTGTTGCCGTCGATACGGATTTGATGCAGCTTATCCAGAACGGCTTTGGGGACGCTTCCCTTGAAAGCATCCTCTGCCAGAAGGTCAAATAGATTATGTGAGTATGGCAAAGTAAGGTTGTGGGCGTGGTAGATCCCAGAAACCAGATGTTCCGTAAATGTACGAAGCTTCATGAGAGCGCTGGCAGGATCGGTATGAGCGTACTGCTCGGAAAAACCGCCCAGGGTCGCCAGCTCCGGCCATTTTTTGCGAAGCATCTCGAAATTTTTCGAATTCATGAGGTCCATGCCTCCAGATACAGCAAAAGTTGTGCCGAACTATTCAAGTCCGTATCTCTTGAGCCAATTGGTCAGGGTTTGATAGCTGGGAAGCCCCAGTATTTTAGCGGTTTCAGTTTTGTTGCCATGAGTTTCCGCAAGGCCTTTTTCAAGGTAGTGAACCGCCACTGTCTTCATGATTTCGGGTAGGTCTATGCCCTGTGTTACCGGCTGATTGAGGATAACTTCTTTCCCATCCTCGCCAGCGGGGATAGGCAGCAGCGCTTCACGAATATCCTTTTCCTCAATGTTTTGGTCAATTGACCATACGGCAACTCGGGTCAGGGTATTTTGCAATTCCCGAACATTGCCCGGCCATTCATGATTAAGCAGAAGATTTCTTGCGGATGCAGAAATTTTCTTTTTCACATACCCCGGTTCATCAGTACTCTCTTTATTGATTTGCTCCAGAAACCTGTCAATCAACAAACTGACGTCGCCGGACCTTTCACGAAGAGGCGGAAGTTTGATTACCGCAACTGCCAGGCGGTAGAAAAGATCTTCCCTGAAAGAACCCGCCGTCACCTCTTTGATAAGGTTTCTATTGGTTGCCGCAATAATTCTTATGTTTATCTGTATGGTCCGGTTGGCGCCAATACGTCTGACTTCCCCTTCCTGCAACGTACGAAGCAGCTTCACCTGCATGCTTTTTGGCAATTCCCCGATTTCATCCAGGAAGAGGGTCCCCTCATGGGCTGCTTCAAAGTGGCCAGCCCTGGCCGCAGCCGCTCCAGTGAACGCCCCTTTTTCATGACCGAACAATTCGGATTCCACCAATTCGGAAGGAATGGCCCCACAATTGATGGCAACGAAAGGTTTGTGCTTTCTGGGACAGGCGTCGTGGATTGCGCGCGCAAAGAGTTCTTTTCCAGTCCCAGATTCTCCTTCAATTAATACAGGGATGGACCGCGGTGCAATACGCCTGGCCATGAGGACTACACGCTGCATCACCTCGCTTCGGTGGATGATATCGTCAAACTCCGGAGCCGCTGTTGGCAATCCTGCCACAAGATGTTCTAAAGTCTTGTCTGATTTCTTCAGCAGGTCAGGAATGAAGTCCGCTGAAATATCAAAAGGTACAGACGCTGTTCGAACACCGTGGTCCTTGGACGACTCAATCAGTTCGGCGGAAAAGCGGGTCTTGGCTAGGAGAATCCACACGGCCGCCATCGCTGGGGTGCCGGGACTAAGATGGAAAACGAGCTTTGTATCACGGCCATGCTTTTTGAATATTTCTGAAATGGTTTTTGAGGCAGCCTCGTAAATTTCACCAAAGTTGGTGGGACCGGAGAGTTCGATGTGCCGAAGCGCTATTTCCGGAGCTGCCTTTTGTCTAAGCCAGGACGCATATTTCTCGGCCGAAGCCTCCTCCCAGTTGTTGAGCAGCACGACTTCCTGATAAGTGTGTGCTTCGGTCGCTTGAGCCACAGGCCCCAAACCCACGCTTTTCAGCCCGGCGGCCGCATCCAGATCCGTCTTTCCCAGCCAGCAGAGTAATATCTTTTTCACCATAATGTTGGAAAAATACAAAACTCTTTGCGGATATGCAAATTATTTTCTATACAAACCCATTTTGCTCACCTAAACGGGATTTCTTACAAAAATTTAAAATGAACCAAAGTATAGAATTTTTTATTACGATTGAACCAAAATAAAGGAGTTTTACCATGCCGAATGGAGGTTCCGACTGCTGTGGCAACTGCGTGTTTAACTGTGTGACACAAGAAGTTGCCTTCACAGATGAAAAAGAGGGCAATGAACACAAGCCATAATGATAATTGCTGTCATTCTCTCGCTGCGCTTGTGATTGAGCTTCAAATATGGTTTACTAAAATTCTTTTTCCATGGATTCTCTTCAAACGCAGACTTTTGTGGACTTGTCCGATGAATGTTAACTGGTTCCCCAAACACATGCGATCCTCCGAGGCGGTTTTGCTTAAGAACCTGAAATCCGCCGATGTGATTTTTGAAGTTCTGGATGCTCGGATTCCCTCCTCCAGCCGGGATCCGCGCATTGATTCCGTCATTCATCAAAAACCGAGAATCGTGGTCTTGAATAAATGCGATCTCAGCGATCAAGCCTGCGACCTGAAGTGGATCGACTATTTCAAAGAGAAAGGCGTTAGAGCCCTGAGGCTCAATGCAGCTGAAGGCACCGGCATCAAACGCCTGGTCGATACCGCCCACACTGTCGCTGCAGCCGGAAGACCGGGACAGCAAGGCCGGAAAAATCTTAAAAGGGTTGCTATGGCAATGGTGGTGGGTATTCCCAATGTGGGGAAGTCAACGATTATTAATGCCATAGCGGGAAAGAAGAAAACGCGAATTGCCAATAAGCCTGGGATCACAAGGTTCAAACAGCGGGTGACCACCCCCATGGGGCTCGAATTGTTGGACACGCCCGGAATTCTGTGGCCAAGGGAGGATGAAGAGACCTTTGAAAATCTGGCTATGGTGGGTGCCGTCAAAGATGAAGTCCTGGATTTGGAGACGCTTTCCCTTTCACTGTTGAAACGTTTGATACCCTTGGCACCTGAAGCCCTGGCGAAACGATATGGTATTCAGGTTTCTAATGGAAACCCGCTTGAGATTCTGGATGAAATCGCCATGAAAAGGGGCTGCATTCGAAAAAATCAAGGGATTGACCGTATGCGCGTGTCCCGAATTGTTGTGGGTGATTTTAGAAAAGGTAAATTCGGCAGAATTTCATTGGAGACGCCGGAAGAAAGGAGTTGATGGGGGGTATGAAATCAGGATTTGTCTTCGCCCAT
Source organism: Desulfatiglandales bacterium (assembly GCA_963663335.2). Classification (GTDB taxonomy): domain Bacteria; phylum Desulfobacterota; class DSM-4660; order Desulfatiglandales; family Desulfatiglandaceae; genus NaphS2. Next base: position 1,243,159 of record CAXXLN010000004.1, read on the forward strand.
TATTCTCGATAAGTCCTCTTTGTTGAACCGGTAGGGTGTGGCGCAGTGATGGCATTTGATTTCAGCCGGAAAAGGGCCGTTTTCAGCCATATCCTTCAAATCTGCCGCAGGAAGCATTCTCAGCATGTTCTCCACCCGGTCGTGGTTGCAGTGACACATGAATTCGACCCTGTGGTCCCCCAGGAATTGGGGGTCCAGTTTCTTGAAATTCTTTAAGATCAGCTTTTCCGGTTCTTCTCCGTCGGCGAATGCCGTGCCGAGGGAAGGGAGATGAGAGACCATGTTTTCCAGATTGCTGATGGCCGCTTCATCGGCACCCGGCATCACCTGCAACATGAGGCCGCCGGCACCGGTTACATTCCCTTCGGTATCAAATTTGATGCTCAGGTTAAATGCCGATGGCGTCTGTTCGGAAGTCAGGTAGTAATAGGCAAGGTCCTTGGCAATGCTGCCGTATTTGAGTTCCACCTGCCCTGTAAAGGGTTGTTTCGCCTCCCTGAAGACCTTGGTTACGGACAGGAACCCCGCTCCGAAAAACGGAGAAAAATTAAAGTTTTCAAGGGGTTTTTCGATGGGGATGGGGACGTTTTTTAAATAGCCCCGTACTTCGCCAAAGGCATTGGCTTCAACGAACAGGCCCTTGATAGGCCCCGAGCAGTCTATTTTCAGCCCGATCCGTTCATCTCCCTTCAGGTTGGCGCACATCAATGCAACCGCCATGTAGGCGTGCCCCAAAACCAGAGTTTCCAGAATGCCCAGTTCGTGGTTGGCCCGCATTTCATTGACCATACGGGTTCCGTGCAGGACTGCCCCCCGGATTGTGCCGTCCGACAGTGTGAAATGGTAAAGTTTGTCTTTAGCGCCGGCCTTCAGCTGCGCTTTCAGATCATTTCCGTAAGGTTTCTTCTTGATCATTATTTCTCTTAAATCCGGCCGCAAGCCACGCTTTAAACCTCAGGCATGATTCCTGAGTTTGAGCGCCGTGGGATGCGGGTTCAGGTAAGTCTGCTGTTTCAGATAGGCTTCATCGTATTTACGGACGTAATGGTTGAAAAGGGTTACGGGTACGATAAGGGGCGTCATGCCGTTATGATAGTCGAAAATGACGTCGAGCAATTCCTGTTTTTCATCCGGGGAGAGCTGCTTTTTGAAGTAGCCCATCATGTGTTGCAGCACATTGGTGTGCTTGTTCACAGTGCATTTCAGGCTGAGCGCTTTCAGGAGAAGGACTTCGTATTTTCCATAAAGATCTTTTGCCGGCAATTCTTTGCCCTTGGCCACCAGTTTTCCCATGGCGCGATATTCCACAATGCTGTGGCTCATCAGTTGCAGTTTGTTTTTTGTATGAAAAGCCACCAGCCTTCCAGTTGTCAAATGTTCCGCTTTGGTTTCCCGCCAGCGTTTCAGCGCAAAAATGCTTTCGATAAAATTTTCTCTCAGCCGGGGGTCGTGGAGACGTCCCTCTTCTTCAGTGGGGAGCAGGGGGAAGTGGTCCATAAAGGCTTTGGCAAAGAGTCCGATGCCTTTTTTTAAGGGCATGCCCTTTTCGTCGTAAACCTTGACCCGTTCCATGCCGCTGGAAGGCGAGTTGCTCTTGAAAATGTAGCCGCAAAGGTCTTCTGATTCAAGTTCTCGAACACGAACGGCGGCCCAGTCAAGCATCTGTTGGGTCATGTCTTTCCCGGATCGAATGGTGACCAGTCGCGGTGATTCGGGATCTCCCACCAGCCGCATGGCTTCCCGGGGAACCGGCATGCCGCATTCCACCTCCGGGCATACGGGGACAAAATCCACATATTGACCCAATGTATCCCGAATGAAACGATCCAGTTTATGACCGCCGTCATACCGGACCATCTCTCCCAGAAGACACCTGCTGACTCCCAGTTTGATTCGGTTTTCCATGGAACCCCAAAACCCCCTCATATGGTTCTGATTAGAATACAATATCAGCCCTGAGAGATCAATACAAACCTTTCTCGGTGAGTGACAGGGGCGCATTTCTGTGGTAAGAAACTCTCCGGCATAAAACGATAAAAGGAGCAAAATGGCACCGCCCATCTTCTGGTTTCCACAACTTCTGGCCTGTCTAATGTCCCTTGCGGTAGGGGTATACGTCTGGCGAAGGCGGAATACCCATGGTGCGCATGCTCTGCTGGTTGTGATGCTGGCTACGGCGGAGTGGTCTTTACTCAGTGCCCTTCACAAGGCTGTTCCGGATCTTTCCTCCAAATTGCTCCTGGCCAAAATTCAGTACCTGGGTATCGTGACCACTCTGCCGGCGCTTTTGGTGTTTGTTCTGCAATACACGGGTCGCGACCGACGGATAACGGTTCGAAATGTCGCGCTGCTCTCCGTCTTTCCCTTTATGATCCTGCTGATGGCCTGGACCAACCCCTACCATGGACTCATATGGAAAGGCGTTACACTGGATTTGAACGGTCCGGCGCCCATCGCCGTCTACCGTTACGGCCTTTTTTTCTGGCTCTGGGTCTGTTTTGCATACGGTATTACACTGATCTGTACCCTGTTGCTGATTCGCATGTGGGTCGTCTCGGAACCTATCTACCGAAAACAGATCCCCATTATGCTCGTGGGCTTTGTGGTGCCTTGGGCGGCCAATGGACTTTACCTGCTGCACTTGAGCCCATGGCCGCGAATCGACATGACCCCCATTGCCTTTACCGTCACCGGTATTCTTCTCGGTTTCGGCTTTTTCTGGGGGCGAATTCTGGATATCGTGCCCGTGGCTCATAGAACCGTTCTGGAAAACATGGGGGATGGCGTCATCGTGTTGGATCGTTTGAATCGGGTCGCCCATCTGAACCCGGCGGCCAGGGTCATTCTCGATTTTCCCCAATCGGATGTGACGGGCCAAACCGCAGCCCAGGCCTTTAGAAATGTTCCGGTCCTTGCGGAAAAAATCCTGGAAACCCGAGAGGCGAAGATGGAGATAACCCTCGCTTTTAAAGAGGGGCGTCGCCATTTTGATCTGGATGTGTCGGTTATTTGGGACAACCGGGGGAAGACCGCAGGACATCTCGTCAACCTTCATGACGTGACCGAACGTAAAAACGCGGAGGAGGCCCTTCGAGAGAGCGAAAAAATATATCGGGATCTCACCGAATCCATTCCGCTCGCTATTTTTCAGACAGATCGGAAAGGGGGAGTGACCTTTGCCAATCGCCACGCATTGGATCTTCTGGGGTATGAAACCGAAGATCTCAATAATGTAACGTTTATTTCGTTCGTCGCCCCCGAGGACCGGGAAAGAGCTCTTGCGAACTTCGGCAAGAGGTTTGAAGGGATACCAATGGGCGAAATCGAATATACGATTCTTAACAAGAGCGGTAACCGGGTGCCGGTCCTCTTATACGTGGATGTTATCCGGCAAAATGAAGGCCCGGCGGGTGTTCGAGGATTCGTGATTGATCTTCGGGAACGAAAAAGAGTGGAGAAAGAGAAGTCGAAACTTGAAGCGCAACTTCGCCATGCCCAGAAAATGGAAGCGGTCGGTACGCTGGCGGGTGGTGTGGCGCACGATTTCAACAATCTGTTGATGTCCATACAGGGACACGCCTCGTTGATCCGTTTGAAAAACAGGGGGTCGGATTTTGAGATGGAGCATGTGGAGGGGATTGAAGCCAGCGTTAGGCGAGGTGCGAATCTGACCAAACAGTTGTTGGGGTTTGCCAGGGAGGGCAAGTTTGAAGTAACTCCATTGAATCTGAATTCCATCCTGGCCGACAGCGCCAGGCTGTTCGGGCGCACGCGAAAAGAGATCTCCGTTCATTTGAAACCGGCCGACGGGCTCTGGAGTGTTGAAGCGGATCGGGGGCAGATGGACCAGGTGTTCATGAACCTCTTTATTAATGCCTGGCACGCCATGCCGGGCGGTGGAAAGTTGTTTCTTGAAACCGAAAACCTGCATCTTGATGAGCAAAATGCCCGGTTAAAACAAATCTCACCGGGACATTATGTTAAAATTTCGGTGGTGGATGAAGGGGTCGGTATGAGCACGGAAGTGCAGCAGCGGATTTTTGAGCCTTTTTTCACCACTCGGAAATTCGGGACCGGTACGGGGCTGGGTCTGGCATCCGTGTATGGGATCGTCAAGAACCATGATGGACACATTGAGGTTCAAAGTGCTCCCGGTAAAGGGACCGCCTTCATGTTGTATCTGCCGGCTTCGCATAAAACGGAGGTCCAAGAAGCTCGGAAATCTCCGCTCATTCAAACGGGAAAGGGAACCATCCTCTTGGTGGATGATGAACCGATGGTGCTCCAGGTGGGACGGGGAATGCTGGAAGCCATCGGGTATCATCTCCTGACGGCTGAGTCCGGTCCGGAAGCCATCGACCTCTACCGCCGGAACAGGGACATGATTGATCTGGTGGTATTGGACGTGGTCATGCCGGACATGGGTGGAGGCGAGACCTATGACCGGCTCAAAGCCTTGAATCCCCACATCAAGGTGCTCCTTGCAAGCGGTTACAGACTGGATGGAGAGGCCGCCCAAATACTGAAACGGGGATGTCAGGGCTTTATCCAGAAGCCTTTCAATGTTTCAGAGATATCTCTGAAGTTGAAAACCCTGTTGTCGTAATATTCAACGCTCGTGAACGTCTTTTTTTCCGCTCTTCCCTGAATGTTATGGTAACGTGACGCACATGGGATGTGCTTGTTGCATCCCGTGTAAGAATTTCCGGGAATAACTGAAGGATTGCCCTGATCCATGTCAAAACCGCTGTCAAACAAGAAAACCCCCGGCTCCGGGCTGCTCCCCTATTTGCTGCTGCTGGTCCCGCCTTTGTGTTGGGGCGGAAATGCAGTGGTGGCACGGGGCGTGGCGGAGATGATGCCCCCAGTCGGCCTGGCATTCTGGCGTTGGGTTGTAGCATTTTTCATCCTTCTGCCATTTTCGCTGGGACATGTGAAACGGGATTGGAAAACGGCCATTAAGTCCTGGCAGTGGTTGCTGATCCTATCCTTTTTGGGGGTTACCTGTTTCAATACGCTGCTTTACCGGGCGGCCCACACCACCACGGCCATCAATGTGTCGTTGATGCAGACGGTCATGCCGGCAACCATTATTCTGATATCCTGGGTCGTTTTCAGGGAAAAGATCTCATCCATTCAGATGGTGGGGGTCATGGTTTCCATGGTGGGGGCTTGCATCATAGTGGTTCATGGCCAATGGCGAATTCTGATGACCTTGGAACTGGTGGAAGGCGACGTTTTGATGCTGATTGCCGTGGTGATCTATGCACTCTATTCAGCGCTGTTCAGAAAACGGCCCTCTATCCATCCCCTGAGTACGCTGTTACTGACTTTCGGCCTGGGCGCCCTGATGCTGTCACCCTTCTATATCTGGGAACTGAGGACGGTGGGATTTTTTTCACTGAACCTCGCCGCACTCATGAGCATCCTTTACGTGGCCTTGTTTCCATCCGTTGTCGCTTATTTCTGCTGGAACCGGGGCATCGAACTGATCGGGGCCAATCGGGCCGGACTCTTTACCTATCTGGTACCGGTGTTTGCATCCGCCATGGCCATTGTTTTCCTGGGAGAGACGCTTCAAGCTTATCACGTGATGGGGATGGTGCTGATTATCGGGGGCATGGTAATATTCAACCGCAGGGGCTGAGGCGGTTTCATATCACTCAATCACATGAATATTTTTCCTGGCGCACATCTCTTTTAAAATTTTGGGCCATACCGTGGCGCTCACTTCTCCAAGGTGCGCCTTCTTGAGCAAGCTCATGAACGTTCTGGATTGACCGATGCCGCCGCCGATGCTCAAAGGAATTTTGTTGTTTAAGACAGCCTGGTGGTAAGGCATTTTCAGAAAGTCCATCTGATCGGTAATTTCGAGCTGCTGCTTCAGGGTTTCGGCATTGACCCGTATCCCCATTGAACTCAGTTCGTGACGGCGCCTGGTGACCGGGTTCCAGACCAGAATGTCGCCGTTCAAACCGTGCATGGGCCGACCGTCCTCAGAGACGGTTCCCGTGACCCAGTCGTCATAATCCGCGGCCCGCATTTCGTGGGGGTAGCCATCTTCCAAAGTCCAACCGATACCGTAAATAAAAATCGCCTTATATTTTTTGACGATTTCCGTTTCGCGCTCTTTTCTCGGCATGTCCGGGTACCGGGCCAGAATATCTTCTGCGTGCAGGAATGTCAGGGTTTCAGGCATATCCTCGTATTTTCCGGTCCTGAGCTGGGGGAAAAGTCGCTGCACATGGTTTTCCGCGCCTTTCAAGACTTTCCATATCTTTTCAACCACCTGTTTCAGAAACACCCGGTTGCGCTGGTCTTCCGTGATGGCCAGTTCCCAGTCCCATTGATCCACATAGGCGCTGTGATCGTGATCCAGGAAATAATCCTTTCGAATGGCCCGCATATCCGTGATGAGCCCTTCGCCGGTTTTCAAACCGAACTGTTTCAGGGCCACCCGTTTCCATTTGGTTGCGGCCTGAACCACCTGTGCCTCAATGGGGTTTTTGTTGTGATCGTTGGAGATGTGAAACTCGACGGGGGTCCTGGACCCGTCGCGGTCCAGGTAATCATTTACGCCGCTTTCCACATCCACGATAAGGGGAACGGTAACCCGTATGAGATTCAATTCCCCGCACAGGTTTTCTTCGATGTAGTCCTTGGCGGCATAGATGGCACCCTGGGTTTCCCTGGGGTTGAGCAAGGCGGCATAATCGTCCGGCAAAATGCTTTCAAGTTCAGCGTAATCGCCGATGCCGGGACCTGCCAAATCCGCTTTTTTTTGTTCCATGGATTTGCTCCTGCCGCAAGTGTTTAAATGATGGGGAATGGTACCACGAAAAGGCGCAAAACCGCAAAGAAAGAATAAGATTCAATCCATGCTTTGCGGCTTTGCATGAGTGGATATTGGTTACCGCTGATCTGAACGAAGCTTATTTTTTATCCAGTATTTCAATGTTTTTAGTCTGTTTGTCGCCAACCTGGCAACTGTTGCTCATTCATGTGGAAATTCCCATTTTGGGCAGAATGTAGGCCTGCAGCAGAATCCACACGGCAATGACGCCTAATATAATCCAGATACTCATATCTTTTCCTTTTTTTTGGGTGTTTGAAGTTTCCATAATGTTGTGTTCCTTGTGGTGAACCGTTGCAGCGCACGGCTGCACGAATCAACCCGCTCAGGAAAAACCGCCTCTCGAAGCGCACGATCCTGAAGCCGGGGCACCTCCCAAATCCAGTCCCGATCCGGATCCAACCGATGAAAAGACGGACAATTGTTTTTCACTTTCATTCTCCCCGCAATCGGGGCACGGTCCCTTGTCTTCGCCATTCGAACGAAAACAGAGGGATTCATAAAGTTTTCCGCACTTTTTACATTTAAACTCATATATGGGCATGGTCTTCCTCCGTTGTAATCAAACTTTTATGTGTAACTTTAGAGACTGAAAAGAGAAAAAGGTTACGCTTTTTCAGAAATATAACTTTAAAGTCTAATGTAATTCACATTCCGCATTCCGCAATCGGCTTTAGAGACTGAAAAGAGAAAAAGGTTCTCGATTTAAACGATTGCCACGGGTCGATTGCCACGGGTCGCCCATCCCGCGCTGGCGCTTTTGATTTTGACGGGAAAACAACACACTTTAAAACCGAAAGGCTTTGGAATGGCATTCAAATTGGCCATCTTTTCCATGTGGCAGTATCCGATTTCAATGCCGGCGAAATGGGCTTCCCAGATAACACCGGCGTCGCCTGTTTTCTGGAATTCTTCGGCCAAAAACGGAAGCGGCCGGTCCCAACTCCACGCGTCGATTCCCGTAAGTCTGATGCCCTGCTCAGTGAGAAAGAGCGTGCTTTCCCTGTCCATGCCGGCGCCCCTCGTGAGATACTTTTCCGTTCCCCACGCGTCATCCGCCCCCGTTTGAATCAGTACGATATCAAGGGGTTTCAGCTCATAGCCGATGCGGGTCAGTTCTCCCTGAACATCCTTTGCCGTAATTCGGTCACCGTCGGCCTTGTGGCGAAAATCGAGTCGGACCCCGTCACTTAAACACCATTCCAGGGGGATTTGATCGATGGTCATAGAAGCCTTTCCCCGGTCCATGGCGGGGTGGTAATGGTAAGGCGCATCCAGATGAGTGCCGGAATGGGTGGTCAGGGAGATTTTCTCAAGGGCCCAGCCAAGATGATTGGGAAGGTCTTCCCGCTTCAAGCCCGGAAAAAACTGCTCCATCTGCTCGGCCCCTGCTTGATGGTCCACATATTCCACCTGTGGAATCATCATGGGAGGGTCGCTGGGGAGATCCGGTTCAATGCTGATGCTCAGGTCAATCAGTTGCTGCTTTTTCATGGATTCCTCCCTTTTTGTTTGTCCGAAAAAAAACCTTTCGACGCTGGTGTTTCCGACTCTGAATGTGCTATAAAACGAATGTTTTTGAATTTGCGCGCTAAATTTTTCTTACCGAAGCGTATACAATACTCGGTTTCAAGTCAAGATTGGATAGGAGGATAAGTCTCTCATGAGAGGAAAGAAAAAATGGTTTATACGGACTTTGATGGACAACACAAAGGCCGCCGTTGTCGTGCTCTTTCTTTTGGGGCTAAGCGTACTTTTAATATCGTGTGCGGATCTTCGTGAAGAATTTGATTCCTCCAAATGGCGATACCAACCGGTTCCCAATTTGCCGCCTTCATGGGAAAATGATTATGGCCGACCGGATATGAGCGGTGGTGAAACCCCCTTTGAGTAGGGAAGGAAGATTTCGATGCCCTTTCTTTTGAATAGACGTTATTCAAAAGGGCTGGGCGCCCTGTTCCTTTTTGCGTTTGTGATGATGGGGCAGGGATGCGCCAAAACGTCCAAAAAACCAGTTGATTCAATCACCCCGGCTGAAACAGTTCCGGTCCTGACCGGGTACACGATTCAGGTGGGCGCTTTTCGTGACCTGGACAATGCCGTCGCCCTCGCGCAGTCTCTGTCAGAGCAGGGTATCGAGGCCTACTATTTTCGTACGAAGCAAGGTCTGATAAAGGTCCGCTTCGGCGATTTCCCTTCATCGGTTGAGGCTCAAAGAAGCGCCGGCCGGCTGGTTCGTGAGGGTGTTATCGATGATTATTATGTGGTGCCCCCTTCCGCCCATGCGGCTTCCCTTGGCAAAGACGCCATCTCAAGAAATGCTCTCAGAAACGAGATTGTAGAAACGGCCCGCGGTTTTATCGGTATGCCCTATCGGTGGGGAGGGACTTCACCGGATAAGGGATTTGACTGCAGTGGGTTGGTCATGGCGGTTTATTACCTAAACGGCATCAATTTGCCGCGTACATCGAGAGAGCAATACCGTGCCGGCAAACCCCTTCCTCAAAATGACCTTTCCGAAGGGGATTTGGTTTTTTTCGATACTGCCGGCAGAGATCGGGTCTCTCATGTGGGCATTTACATGGGGGATGGACAATTTATTCACGCGCCGGGAAGCGGCAAGACCATTCGCACGGATTCCCTTTCCAGTACCTATTACGCTCCTCGCTACAAGGGGGGGCGGAGTTGCCTCTGACCGGGATGCCTTTCTTAATCGGCTGTTGAAATCGTTCTCGGTCTTCAAAAGCATATGGACCCATTAAAGCAAAACCCCATGTACCGGTTTTTGATGGTGTTGACCATCAGCTCCACCGTGGGTCTGGAGGCCTGGTTGGCCCTGTTTAACAATTTTGCCGTGGAACAGGTGCATCTGACCGGAGAACAGGTGGGCATGATCCAATCGGTGCGCGAGATCCCGGGGTTTCTGACGTTGTTGGCGGTTTTTGTCATGATGGTGATCCGGGAGCATCGCCTCTCCGCCATTTCCATCCTCTTTTTAGGGACGGGTCTTGCTCTCACGGGACTTTTTCCTACCTATGCCGGGTTGATGGCGACCACCGTGGTGATGAGTTTCGGTTTTCACTATTATGAGACCACCAACCAGTCTCTGACACTTCAGTATTTTGATAGATACCAAAGCCCTATGGTGTTTGGAAGATTGCGCAGCATCGCCGCGGCATCCAATATCGGCATCGGTATTTTTATCTTTTTCATCTCAAGTTTTCTCGATTTCAAAGAGATCTACCTGATCATCGGGGGGCTGATAATGGCCGTTGGGTGCTGGGCCATCACTCGGAATCCCGCGGATAAGAATATCATTCCGCAGCACAAAAAAATGATTTTTCGAAAAAAGTATTGGCTCTATTATTTTCTGACCTTCATGGCCGGGGCCCGGCGGCAGATTTTCATGGCCTTTGCCGTGTTGCTGCTGGTCAGAAAGTTCGAATTTTCCATACAGGAGGTAACGGCACTTTTTGTCATCAACAATGCCATCAACTATTTCCTGAGCCCCATGGTGGGAAGAGCTATTGTACGTTTTGGCGAACGGAAGGTTTTGTCCTTGGAATACTTCAGCCTTCTGTTTATTTTTCTGGCCTACGCGGTTGTTGACTCAAAAATTTTGGTCTCTTTTCTTTACATCCTGGACCACATTTTCTTTAATTTTGCCATCGCCATTCGAACCTATTTCCAGAAGGTGGGCGACCCTAAGGATATTGCTCCCAGTATGGCGGTGGGATTCACCATCAACCATGTTGCCGCCGTGTTTCTGCCGGCCCTGGGGGGGATTCTCTGGATGGTGGATTACCGGATTCCTTTTCTGGCCGGGGCGGGATTGAGTGTCATCAGCCTTCTGGCGGTTCAGAAAATCCCCGTGCTTGCCGAAGTTTAAACATTATCGATACCCAGGAAAAAGTTATTGCTCCCGGCTTGGGTCAATTGGAGAAAATCTTAACATTTGCAAGAAAAGTTGAAAAGAAACCCTGAGAATACGCATTACAGACTCTGAGACTAAAATTCAATACCCCGTCTTGCCCTGGCGCCCGAATAATAGGGGTGCTTGATCTGCCTTAGTTCGGTTACATAATCCGCCAGACCAATGAGATCCTGTGGCGCACTGGCGCCGGTCATGACAAGTTCTGATTTGTCCCGGCACATTTTTATCAGCTCAATGACCCGCTTTTTCTCCAGAAGTTTAAAAATCAGGGTATTTAAGATCTCATCACAGATCAGCAGTCCTGTCCCGCTTTCAACCGCCTCAAAGGCCATCTGCAGGGCCTGGGCGGCATGTTCGTGGTGAACCGCTTCAGGACCCTCGGAAAAGATAAACGGGTGCGTGCCCGGGCACCGGTATCGAATATCGGGAATTTTGGCAAAAATGAGCGTTTCCCCGGAGGTGCCCGACTTCATGAATTGAATGAAATTGACTTTGAGCCCTGCTCCAGCGGCCCGTATGGCCAGTCCCACCGCGCGGGTGGTTTTTCCGACCCCCTGTCCATAGTAAATATGAATAAGCCCGAGCCCGAGATGCTTGATCTCTTGCGACCTTTCTTTTGGGTAATAGATGGGTCTTGCCTCCTTATTTTCAAACAGGCCTTAAATGTGATGCACTTCGATATTGGTTCTGCCCGCCATTTCACGCGCTTCCGCTGCGATCCGTTCGTGATGGGTAAACAGAATAACCTGGGTTTTCACGGCCAGGCCCGCCAACGCTTCCAGCGTGGCCCTGGCGCGCTCATCGTCAAAGTTTACCAGAATGTCGTCCACGATAAAAGGCATGGTTTCGCCCATTTCCCGACGTTTTTCAAGGGATGCCAGCCTCAGTGCCAGGTAGAGTTGATCCCGGGTCCCGGAACTCATCCCTTCCACCCGGATCATGCGGTTTTGATGCCGTAAGCCCGCCAGTACCGGTTGACCTCTCTCATCTTCATCCGTTCTCAATCCCTCGAATGAATCCAGGGTCAACCGACGGAAAAATCGAGACGCCATTGTCAGTATGGGATCCTGGTTTTCACGCCGGAAACGTTCAATCTCCTGTTTCAAGATGCTTGACGCCACTTTGAGTCGAATGAAATGCTCGCTCATTCGTCGAATGGCCGCCAGGGTTTGCTCAGCGGACAGGGCAGCCTCGGCCGCCTTTGCGCTGCCGTCCATCTGTTGCAGTTCCCTTTTCTTCTCTCCCAGGGTTTCGGAAAGGCGCCTGATTTCCGGTTCAAGGCGTTGTTCAATCTCCCTGTTCAGGGTGTCGATTTTTTCCGGCAGCTCATCGGGATCGAGCATCGCTGCCTGACGTTCCAACCGGGAAATACTGAGTCCTTCGGCGCCGGTCAGAAGTGCGGTTTCCGTTTCCCTGCATTTGGTTTTGAGGTCAAGTTGTTCCCGTGCGATCCGCTCCACTTCTTCAAGATCATCCGAGTCTTTGCATCCGGCGATCCGTTTCAATTCCGATATCTGTGCTTTCGCAACCAAAATAACTTCTTCCGCCACGTTGATGTCGTTTTCCGCTTCTTCCATTTCCCGGGTGTATTTTTGAAGAAGGGTTCTCTGCTCCAGATTTTGCTTCAGAAGTTTCTGCATTTGGAGGACCGCCTGCTTCGGGTCATGCGCTTCAAGATCCGGCGCCACTTTTTTTGCAAGATGCCGCACTTCCGCCACGAAGTCCACGGCATCACGGTCGATGCCCTCAATTCTTTTATGCAGTTCATCCGCCTCTTTGAGCCTCAGAAAACACCCCTGAAGATTTTCAAGGATGTCGTTGGCCTCTTCCGGCTCAATGGGGGAGAGGCTTTCGGTTTTGACAAATAGTGATGCGTATTCACGCCAGCGGTCCTCCCAATTTGCCAATTCCTCCCGTGCCGTGTCTTCCTGCTGTCGTGCTGTTTTGAGATTGTCAGTAAGGTCCTTTTCTTTATCCAGCAGCTTTTCCCGATCCTTTTTCTTTTGCTCAATATCGTCTACAAGGGTTTCACAGAATATGAGAACCGGCTCCAGGGCTTTATCCTCGAATGCTTTGGTCTTTGGAAAGTTGTTTGAGGCCGCCAAAAGGGCATTTTGCAGCTTTTCTCTTTGGGCTTTTCGCGTATTGATTTCCCCTTCAAGGTCGTTCAGTTCCATGACGCCGGAACGAATTTTTTCAAACTTATCGGACCAGTTCAGCATCTCTTTAGGGGGAAGGGGGGCAATGTTGCAGCGCCCCCAGAGCAGCTGCCATTTCCTGGAAATGATTTCAGCTTCAGCATTGTGGTGCTGTAGTTTTTCGCTTGCGTTAACAATGGCTTCCCTGTTGGTCAGCTGACTCGTTTTGAGCGCGGCAAATTTGTGGACCCGGTCTGCTTCCCGGCGCAACCGGTCAGAGAGTTGATCCGCCCTTTTCACATCATTTTCATAAACGTCCGTCAAATCGTTCGTTTCAGTAAATAAACGGCTTTCAACACTCACGTCTTCCCCTTTCAGCCAATGCCGTTTGAGCAACTGCCATTGCGTGTCCCGTCTCTTTCGAACCTGATCCAGCTCCGTTTCAGAAGGCACCTCGCCCGCCACCTCAATTTCTCTGATGTTCCCTGTGATTTGGTTCTGATTTGCTGCCAGATTTTCCAACTCTTTTTCAGCCGTGCGCCGTTGTTCTTCACAGCTTCGAAATTCTTCCTCGAATCGAAGGATGGTTTCTCTGAGCGGGATGGGAAGCTCGCAGGCCATTTTGAGATTCCCCTTCCAGAGTCCCAGCTGTGACAGTTCCTTTTCCAGTTGTGTTTGCCGGTTTTCATGCAACCTTGTTTTTAGAAGCAACTGGTCGTCCAGATCTCCTGATTTTCGGGCCAGCTTCACGGCACGGACCAGGTCGTCCGTGTCGGGAAATGAAGGCATTTGTTTAAGAGAGCGGTTGATGTCGGCAAGCGCCTCTTCCAGGCGGCGGCACTGCTCTCGATGCTGTTGCTTGCTTTGCTTCAAGGCTTCGTGTCTTGAGGCCAGGGTTTGAATGGCCTTTCGTTTGCCCAAAAAAGGCCGGAGACGTTCCACTCGCTCCAGGGGCAGGTCCGTGGGGAGTTGTCCGAGAAGCGTTGCCGCTTCCCTTTTGCAGGCGATGCGCATCCCTTCCAGCCGGGGGCGGTCTTTCATGGCTTTTTGGTGGCTGCCCAGTTTCTGGTAAAGCGCTTCAATCCATTCGCTTTCATCCAGAAGTTCCGAATGAAAGGTGACGCTCTTCAGATTTTCCCTGAGAGACGACAAATGGTGGGATGTGGCTTTTCGGGTCTGTTGGGCTTGCTGAAGAAGATCTGTCGCCTTTTTTCGTCGTTTGGTAAAGTCGTCGGGAAGAAGGGTGGTTTCACCCAGACGCTGCAGCTGATGAAGGTATTCCCGACGTAATGCCAATTGGGGAAGGGCCTGCTTCAAACGTTCCAGCTGTCGGCGTTCGGTATCTTTTTCTCTTTTTTTCTCTTCAACCAGCGCCAGTTCGGTTTCGGTCTTTCGAAGATCCTGTTCCACCCCCATCCAGTCCTGTCCGGAGAGGGTCGCCGTCCGCATCTCTTTCTGAAGTTTTTTGTAGTCGGCAAGGGCCCGATTGATGTGGCGGGTGGAAGCACGGGGTCTGAAGAGTTCATCCGCTTCCACATCCAGCTTGATCAGGACTTCCCTGAGGGATGAGATACCGGCGCCTGCCGAAAACAGCGCTTGCCCCACCTCACCTTTCTGGTCCAGGATGTCGCGGCCTCCCTGCACCAGGGCTTCGTGATCGATGCCATAAAGGGTTTCAAATTCATCCTGATCTATCCCTCGAATAAAGGGCGACATGACTTCCGGGGCGAGGGGGGTGTTGTGGGTGTCAAAGAGGGAGGTTTTTCGCCTCTTTCGCCGTAAAAAAGTGAGTTGCTTTCCGTTGTCGGCTGTCAGAGAGCCCCCCAGAAGGAGTTGGTCATTGGGATGCAGGAAATTGTCGGGGGTTCGTTCGGGTATCCCGTACAGAAGGGATTTGAGGGCCCTGAGGGAGCTGCTCTTACCCGCTTCGTTGGGGCCGAATATGACCGTCAGCCCCGGACCTTTCGAGTCGAAAGCCAGGGTCTGCCCCGTGAATGGGCCAAAGGCGATCAGATCGAGCCGCTTGATCCTCATTCGCGGCTCCTTTTTCGGCTCAGCCGTGCGGCCAGAAGTGCCTTGACATCATTTAAGAGTTCGTCAATTCCCTCGGAATCGTTCGGAAATAAGGGATCGTCGCCCCCCAAAAGGTCGGGGGGCAATTTGCTTTTGAGCTCTTTAAGGTCGGGGATTTGAAGGGAAAGGGGTTCCCGGACGTCATTCGGGTCCCATTTAAGTCTGCCCACCGCCGCCATTATCTCATGAAGGGGGGTGGCTTCCCCGGGGGTTGTCGGAAGGGGATCCTTCAAACCGGTCTTGAACAGGACCTTTTCGAGCCACATGTCTCCCAGTCCCGTTGTGAGGCCGCGAAAGGATTCCGTGAGGCGGGCGGCATGGGAGAGGAGATGGGTGTGAAGCGGACTCTCTCCAGTGAGTTCCAGCCGAACAGCAAGGACGCGCTCATCCGCCTGTGCCTGTGCTATCTCCAGTGCCTCACGGACAGAATCGTGAACCGCATCGATGGTGCTGCAGTGAGACAGGTCAACCGAGACCCTGCTGAACCTGAGAACGTCCAGGTCATGGTGCGTCACATCCACGACACGACCGTTTTCAACGGTGATGAGGGATGCTCCTTTGGACCCGGTTTCCCGAATATGCCGTCCCTGGAGGTTTCCGGGAAAGAGAACCCAGGGATCCCCCGATATCACCTCCCGCTGGTGAACGTGCCCCAATGCCCAGTAATCATATCCCTTGGATTTAAGGTCATCCAGGGAGCAGGGTGCGTAGGGTTCATGCCCTTCTCTGCCGTTTAAAGCCGTGTGAAGCAATCCGATGTTGAAGTAGCCGGGATGGTATTGGGGATAGTGCTGTGCCAGGTTGTGCGTGATTGCCCTGGAAGCATATCCCTGTCCGTGAATGGCGGTGCCGATATGCTCCAGCAAAATGGTTTGCGGCTTGCGGGTGGAAAGACTGGTTACATTGTCCGGCGGGTGCAGATGGGGGGAAATGCGACTGGCTGCGTCGTGGTTGCCCGACACCATGAACACCAGAATATTATGCCGTTTCAGACGTCCCATCCGTTCAATGAAAAAGAGCCCCGTATTATAATCTTTCCAGTCTCCATCGTAAAGATCCCCCGCCAGGAGAACAAAACGGACCTCCTCTTCAATGGCAAGGGCCACCAGGTTGTCAAAGGCCCGGCGGGTGGCATTTCGTATTTCCTCTACAGGAGCGTCTTCATAGCTCTCCAGACCCTTTAACCGGCTGTCCAGATGAATATCCGCCGCATGAATGAATCGAAACATGGTTTTTGTCCGTTAACCGATAAAAAAGGGCGGGATTCACGCTTTCAAAAGCGTCCAAATGCCTATGGCGATAAAACCAATCCCCGCAATATACTGTAGATGTTTTTCACTGATATATTGCGAAATAATACCACCGGCCAGCACGCCAATGCCGGAAGCAACAATGAGGGCTAAAGATGCACCGAAAAATACGGTGAGTTTGCTGACGTCTTTATCCGCGGCGAAAAGCATGGTCGCCAGTTGGGTCTTGTCGCCCAGTTCGGCAATGAAAACGGAGACAAAAACGGTTAAAAGAACTTTGTATTCCATGAATATTTTTTCCTGTTTTGATGAGTACGGCTCAAATCTTCGGCATCATAACAGAATCGGGTCAATCGCCTCAATAAAAAGATCGCAATGGAATTTAACGGGTCTGTGCTGGATTTTCTCAAAAGTTGTCAGTAAAATGATCCAATTGGGTTTTCGGCGGGATTTCAACGTGCTAATAAAAATAGGGTGCAGTCCAATTGTTTCGGGAGGTCTGTAATGAAGAAAAAGAGCGTCTTGCCCACCAGTATCAAAGGAAGATTGATTTTTTATTTCGGCATAACCGTCACGCTGGTGGTTCTTCTTATTGTTGCGGCCTTTTCCCGAGGCATGTACCGCAATCTGTTCAGGGAAAATGAGCAGCTCATCAAGGCCGATACCCGGGAGATCGCCAGCAAGATTGAGGCGCAGAATCTGGAGGCCGTATCCGTTTCCAAGGCCATGGCGCTGGCCCAGATGAGCGGTTTGTTTGGAAGTCGAGAGGCATCCACTCGATATGCCAAAAATATCCTTTCCAATTACCCGAGATTTACCGGGGCTTATTTCGCTTATGAGCCCAATGCGGACCAGAATGACAAAGAATTTTTGGAAAGGGCAGGAGATATAAAGAAAGGCTTGAACAGTGAGGGACGGTTTCTGCCCTATTGGTTTGTGGAGAAAGGTGAAACGGGGTCCATTAAATTGAGCCCCCTTATCGATATGGAAAACAGCCTTTATTATCAGGGTTGTAAGGAAAAGTTTCTCTCCGGAAACCCTGAAAAATATATGGTTACGGAGCCCTATCTCTATGAAGGCAAAATGATCGTGGAGCAGACCTTTCCCATCGAGATCGACGGTAAGTTTGTGGGTATTGCCGGTGTTGATCGGGCTTTGACCAAAATTCATGCGTATCTTGAAGGGTTCAAACCCTACAAATCAGCGGCTTTTGTGTTGCTCAGCCGGCAGGGCAAAATCATTTCTTCCACCATGCCGCTGATATCTGAAGATACCGCTGCCAGGCTCCGTTCCGAAGGGAAAACCGGGGATTTGGAAGGGGAGATGCTCAAACGGATGATGACCCGAAATATCAGTGAGACGGATTACGCCGGGATACTGAAGCGTTTCTACACTCATAACGGTCCTCCACTTCTCGTTCGGGCCCCGGATCCTCTGGATGGTGATAAGGATATTTTCTCCGGGACCAGGATTGATACGGGGGATTGGACGATCGTCATGCGTGTTTCCGAAGATGAGATTATCAGTCCCATCAAAGAAATTCTACTTCACATTCTGCTCATTTCCTGTGCCGGTCTTCTGGCAACTTTTTTCGTGCTGGCATGGCTGGCAAAAAAGATCAGCCGACCCATCACGGAGGCAGTGACCGTAGCGCGCAGGGTTTCCAAAGGAGATTTTACGGTTGAAGTACCGGAGGATGCCGACGATGAGACGGGTCGTCTGCTTTCCGCCCTGGGTGGCATGATACGCAATCTCAACGGGCTCATCGGACAGGTCCAGCGTTCGGGTGTTCAGGTAACGTCTTCTTGCAACGAACTTGCCGCGGCTGCCAAAGAGCAGGAAGCCACCATGAGCCATCAGGTCGGTTCCACAGACAGGGTGGTCGAGTCGGTGGCAGGAATATCCCGGGTGGCGGCTCGGCTGGCGGATACCGTAAAGCAGGTAGTCGCCGCATCAGAGGAGACCTCCGGATTTGCCAGCCGGAGCCAGAAGGATCTGGCCGGCATGAAAGAGGCCATGGTCCGGATGGAGGACGCTTCCAGGTCCATATCCAACCATCTGGAGTCCATCAATGAAAAGGCCGAAAATGTGACCCATGTGGTGGACACGATCACCAAGGTGGCCGATCAGACCAACCTTCTCTCACTCAATGCCGCCATTGAAGCGGAAAAAGCCGGGGAATACGGTAGAGGGTTCAATGTGGTGGCAAGGGAAATCCGCAGGCTGGCGGACCAGACGGCTGTCGCCACGCTGGATATTGAACAGATGGTGCAGGGGATGCAGTCTGCCGTATCGGCCGGTGTAATGGAAATGGATAAGTTCGTTGCGGAAGTGAAAGGGAGTGCTGAAGATGTGGGAAAGATCGGCGGACAGCTGGCGCTGATCATTGATCGGGTGCAGACCATTTCACCCAGGTTTGAGGAGATCAACCTGGCGGTGAGCAGTCAGTCCGATGATGCCCGTACCATCAATGTTTCCATGACAAACCTTAAAGAGGAATTGGAGGAGACCCTGGAGTCCTTTCGTGAAACCTATGATGCCATTCAACAGTTGATTGATGCGGCGAAGGGACTTCAGGACGGTGTCTCACGGTTCAAAGTGGCTTGAAACCTGATTTGTGAAAATCCTGCTAAAAGGAGGGCTGGCATGAGCATTGGAGTTGATCCCCGTCATTTTCAGGACCTGGCGCAAATGGATCCGGCACATGTCTGCAGGCGTGCCTTATGCGGCTATGACGTCAGGGAAAAATGCTATACAGTATCCGTGTGGGGAGAAGATTACGGCATAATTCCGGAGGCATTCAAGATAACCCGTCTATCGGACCCTACCCGTAAGGTCACGATCTCCCTGGGCCTTTTTGTGGTTCACTATCTCTTAACCTGCAAGGAGATACCCATCAGCAAAGAATGGATCTCGGTCAAGGACATCCCCGGCGGAGAAACCTTTTTTCGCGGGCCCCACAAAATCCCCGCCGATCTGATCGAAAAGAGATACGGAGACGATCTTCAGGGATTCCATGAGGTCTCTGCTCAACTGGGTGGCACGGCGCTTGATATGGCGGATGCGGCTTATTACTTCAAAATCGCACCTCGCATACCGGTTGCCGTTCTCATATGGAAAGGGGATGATGAATTTCCCGCTGAAGCAAAGATGCTCTTCGACAAAAGCATCGGCGACCATCTGGCCCTTGATATCATTTTTGCTCTGGCTGTGGAAATGTGTTCAAGATTTGCGGATTTTTCAATTGATTGAAAAATTCAAGTCTGTCTTTGAGCGAACACCGGTTATCAGGTTATGACCCAAGACCGAAAAAATATGCTCTGGAAAAACATGCCCGTGCGCGTCGATGATGTCGGGAAGCTCATCCGGTACGGTTGATCCTTCCGGATCGTTCAATGAGGGCAGATTTGGTTTTAACATGGTATTGCGTCATGCCTGTTCAGGCGGTGCTTTTTTGGGCGCTTCTTCCTGCTTTGCATCATCATTGAGCCATACCTCAAAGAGTTTGAAGCCCAAAGAGAGAATGATGGCACCGGTAAAGAGACCGATAATGCCACTGTATAAAAACCCCCCGATGGCCCCGATGAAGACCACCAGCATGGGCACATCCACGCCGCGGCCCATGAAGAGGGGTTTCAAAAAGGAGTCGCAGCCGCCCACCAGAAGGTTCCAGATCGCGAACAGAACGGCTGGAACCGGACTGGTCGTGTAAAACACGTAGATGACAATGGGGGCCAGGATAATGAAGGTGGGTAGCTGAATCACCGCCAGAATCAGAACCAGCAGTGCCCAAAGACCCGCGCCGGGGACACCAACCGCAAGGCATCCGAGTCCCGCCAGTGTGGCCTGTATCATGGCCACGCCCAGTATTCCCCGGGCCACACTTCTTACGGTGGCGCCTGACAGGTGCACAAATTCATCTCCCCGGTCACCGGCGATTCGAATGGCAATAGCGCGGGCCACTCTGATAGACTTTTCGCCGTTTGCGAGAAAAACACCGGCCATGAGGATGGCAACGATGAAACTCACGATTGCGAAACCAGCGCCGGCCGCAGCGTTCAGAAGCCAAAGCCCCAATGCTTTGAGATGAGGTGCGATCTGGCTTATGGCAGCGGTCAGATTTTCCGAGCTGAGGCGCCAGAAATTGTGAAGGGTTTGGCCGATGGCCGGCCAGGATTTGATGCTCTCCGGCGGCTTGGGGATACGAAGCGACCCTTCGGAAAGACTTGATGAGAGCTTTTGGGCGGTTTCCACCAAAGAGGCGGCAAACATCAGGCAGGGAAGGATAATGATGATCAACAGCAGCAGGGTGAACAGAACCGCCGAGAGTTTTTTATGCCCGCCCAGGGATGCATCCAGAAGTCGGTACCCCGGAAAAACAGCGATGGCAATGATGATGCCCCAGATGAAAATTTGAATGAACGGTTGGGCGATCCTGAAACACCAGAACAGCAACAGGAACACAAGACCCACGTGGATGGTGATCTCCAGTGTACTGGCAATAAGTTTTTTATCACCCGTGCGGGGTGCTGAAGCACTCATAATAAGATCTCCGATCTATCACTGTTGAGGGGCTAAATGTGCCACTTGAATTCTGAACCATTGAAGGCTTCCTGTCAATAGGGTTTGGTTTTGAAAGCCGACCAGGCAGTGATGGACAAAAATGTCCGGCATTTCTATTGATTTTTTGAACATGAGATGGCAGATTGTTTTATTCTTTATCAACGAGGACTTGGGACAAATCCTAAACTCTGCTTGATTGAGGTGTGACTCCTATGGCCAACCATCGAAATGAGACCGAAGATTCGCGAATTGCCTATCGAACCTGCCCTTTTTGCGAATCCACTTGCGGATTGAAGATCACCCTTCAAGGCGGTCATGCCGTATCCGTGGAGGGGGACAAGGACGACGTGTTCAGCAAAGGGTATCTCTGCCCGAAGGGGGCCGCCCTGGCCGACCTCCATCACGATCCCGATCGCCTGCGCCATCCGCTGATAAAAAGTAACGGAAATTGGGTGAAAGTGGGTTGGAATGAGGCCTTCGCCGCAGTGGAATCGGGTCTGTACCCCTTGATGGAAAAATACGGTCGCGACGCGGTGGCGGCGTATGTGGGGAACCCCTGCGCCCACACAATGGCCGGCGCGCTGTGTTTAAAGCCTTTTTTAAAGGCCTTAAAGAGCCGGAACATCTTCAGCGCCAGCACGGTGGACCAGATCCCCAAACACGTCTCCAGCGGCCTCATGTTCGGCCATCCCGGCACCATTCCGGTGCCCGACATCGACCGCACCCACTATCTCATGATACTCGGCGCAGACCCGCTGGAATCCAATGGGTCTCTGGCCACGGCCCCTGATTGGCCTGGAAGACTGCGAGCCCTCAAAGGTCGGGGGGGAAAGCTGGTGGTGGTAGATCCCCGCGCCAGTCGAACCGCCAAGCTGGCCCATGAGCACCTGCCCGTAAAACCCGGGGGAGACGCGTTTCTGCTCATGGCGATGGTCTGGGTCCTTTTTGAAGAAAATCTGATCAATCCCGGGCGGCTTTCTGACCACATCATTGGGTTGGATGCGGTGCAAGCACTCTGCAAACCGTTTTCTCCCGAGGCGGTGGAAAGGCGCACCGGCATTAATGCCCTTAAGGTATATGAGACGGCAAGGGATCTTGCCGCTGCATCGTCTGCGGCAGTTTACGGTCGCATGGGTGTCAGCACCGTTGAATACGGTGCCCTCACCAACTGGCTCGTTGACCTGGTCAACATTTTGACCGGAAATCTGGATCGTCCAGGAGGGGCCATGTTCCCCTCACCTGCCCATATGCCGCGTCGTAACCATCCAGGTGGAAAAGGTTGGATGCTGGGACGGTGGAAAAGCCGCGTCAAAGGGTTGCACGAAGTCATGGGCGAACTACCGGCCTGCACATTGTGCGACGAAATTGAGACCCCCGGAGACGGGCAGGTTAGAGCCTTGATCACGGTGGCTTCCAACCCATTAATTGCACTGCCTAATTCGGAACGGGTAGAGCGGGCATTAGCCGGATTGGATTTCATGGTGTCGGTGGATTTTTATCTGAACGCTTCCACCCGGCATGCAAATGTGATTCTGCCTCCCACCGGTCCATTGTCCACAGCCCAGTATGATTTTGCATTCTATAACCTTTCAGTCCGGAACATGGCCAACTATTCACCCCCCGTCCTTCCCAAACCCGATGACGAAATGGACAAATGGGAGATCCTCTATGGGCTGGCCATGATTTTTAGCGGACAAGGGCCTTCGGCCGGAGTGGCGCAGATGGATGATTTCATCGTCCGCCAAATGGTGGAAGGTTTGGTGAAAAAGGAATCGTCACCTTTTTTCGGCAGGCAGAGGGAAATATTGCAGACCATGAAAGGTTTACGGGGTCCGGACAGGATGCTGGATTTTATGCTTCGGACCGGGGCATACGGTGACGGATTTGGCCTGAATCCTGACGGTTTGTCATTGTCCAAGCTGAAAGATCACCCCCACGGCATAGACTTGGGACCCCTTGAGCCCCGAATCCCTGGCATACTGCGCACCGCCTCCGGCAAGATCGATCTGGCACCGAAACCCATTGTAAAGGATGTCCAACGGCTTGCTGGGGCAATAAATCGTCCGGATTCCCGTGGGCTGGTGCTGGTGGGACGTCGGCATCTTCGAACCAATAACTCGTGGATGGCCAACATTTCATCCCTTGTATCCGGTCCTCCCCGGTGTGTATTGCATGTTCATCCGAAAGACGCTTCGCGTCTCGGACTTAAAGACGGGGCTACGGCTGTCGTAAAGAGCCGCGTGGGGCGGCTAATGGTCTCAGCTGAAATTACATCCGATATCCGGCCGGGTGTGGTCAGCCTACCCCATGGTTGGGGCCACGATCTCCCCGGCGTCAGAATGGATGTGGCAAGGGCCCATGGTGGAATAAACAGCAATATCCTGAGCGATGACCAGTGCTTTGACCCATTGTCCAACAATGCTGTCTTAAACGGGATTCCCGTGGAGGTGTCATGCCAGGCTATTGAAAAAGATCCTCTTAAAGGTTAGAGCAACATATTGATTTTTGAGCGAGCCCTTAGTCTCAGCGCTTCAAGATTTATAGCGCACTAACTCTATAATCATTCTTGCCGCACTTCTTGGCAACATACATGGCGTCATCCGCTTTGTTCAGCAATGTTTCCGTCTCCGTGCCATTTTCAGGAAACACGCTGATACCGATGCTGGCCCCGATTTGTGCTTTTTTATCTCCGATGCTGAAGGGCCTCGACAGGGAACCTACGATTTTTTTGGCGACGGTTTTTGCATCCTCCACAGATGATATGGTGCTCAAAATAACCGTGAATTCATCCCCGCCCATTCGAGCAACCGTATCGGCGTCTCTGACGCAGTCATGAAGCCTTTCCGCGGTTTTGGTTAAGAGTGTATCTCCCGCATCGTGACCCAATGTGTCATTCACCGATTTGAAACCGTCCAAATCTATAAAAAGAAGCGCGAATTTCCGTTTATACCGTTCGGACTGCTTCAGGCTTTGATCCAAACGGTCGAGAAAAAGTGCGCGATTCGGCAGGTTGGTCAACCTGTCAAAATTCGCTGAATGATAGAGGGCCATTTGATATGATTTACGTCTAACCATGTCCCGCGCGATGATCCAGGAAGAAACACCCACCAGAAAGAGCAATGCGAAAATCAACAGGAGAAGCTTCTTTTGAAGAAGTTTCATGCCCGCTTGCAGGGTTTCATCGGGAACAAAAGAAACTACTTTCCAGAAATACTCACTTCCTTTAAAACGCTTTTGGCTGTCTCCTCGGGCATCGGGAGAGCCTGTTGAGCTTCTAAAATCTTCCATCACCGGATATATGGTTCCGGAAGTAAAAAGGCCCTTTTCATCATCAATCTGGGTTTCCTGAGATATGAGGATTTTATTCCATACGTCTGGGAAGTCCGAAGAAAATTTTCGGTCTTTTCTGTCCTCGAACATGAAACCCCATTCATCAGCAGCATTCGGATTGCTGAGCCAATAGCCGTCGGAATTGATCAGCAAGAAATTGCCGGGAGACATCTCCGAACTCTTTTTGAGCGCCTTGAGGAGCCGATCACCCAGATAATTGAGAAAAACAGCACCCCGTTTTTCATTTTTCACGTTGAAGATGGGCATTCCCAACCGAATCATCGGTTTCAAGGGCTTTTCGATCTCGCCGTGTTCGATATTCAAATCAAACGGGGAGATGTAGATCTCATCGGGAAGGAGCGCCAATGTGTCTTTGAAGTAGTATCGGTCGCCCTTATTCTGAAGCTTATGATCAGGGACGATCACCGGGTCGCCGTTGTTGAAATTCACTCTGACTTTTTCACTTCCCTCGGCATCAATAAAACGGATTTGATCGTATTTTTGTTTTTGACGAATGAGTTCACTGTATTCCCTTGCGATCAGGTCTTTATATTTTGTTCCGGCAGATCCCTGATCCAGCAACTGGATGAGTTCATTTTGATGGGATAGAAATCTGAGATCCGAAATGATCTCTGCAAGATTTGTCGCAATCAAGGCCATCTCCAGCCTTACGTTGACGCGCTCTTCCAATTTCAAGCGCGAGAGATAATCTTCCTTCTCATTATAATAAAAACCGGTTACCGCCCCCATGAACACAGCGAAAAAAATCAAAAAAACGGTCAAGAAATACCTGAATATCAGTGCTTTTTCTCGAAAGTTCGTTTCATTCATAACAAAATGCCTATATGACCTCCTTTTACGAACTGTTCTTCCAAGCATCAAGGACTCTACATTTTGGCAGCTTCAATAAACCCGAGTCACAACATACACCATTGGAATTTGTTATGAATAGCAAATAACCAGCGTGAGTTCCACCATGAAAACACCTATTGGCCGTTTATGGCTTGTCCTGATTCCGATCTTCTGAAACATGCCGTGGGTCTCTTTGAGCAACGCTGGATTGAGGGCTCGGAAGGATTTTTGTTTGAGAATCTTGCTTTTTTGATCTACAAACATCCCTTGCATTATATTTTCATGCCCCCATACTAGAAGGAAAGGCTGATAGTTTTAGTTTTTTCAGAAAGATGCATGATATGTCCATCTCAAGTACGGCGAAATGGCGCAGTCTCGCCCTCTTGGTGCTGGCGGAGATCTTTATTTTTGGCCTCTGGTTTTCCGCCTCTGCCATACTCCCCCAATTGACGGCAGAATGGCAGCTCAGCGGTGCGGCACAATCCTGGATGACCATGAGTGTTCAGATCGGCTTTGTGTTTGGTGCGCTCGTCATTGCCCTTTTAACCCTGGCCGACCGCATTGCGGCAAGTCGTTTGATTGCGGTTTGTGCTTTGGGGGGTGCAGTATGCAATGCGGGGATTGCATTTTTTGACTACTCTCCCATCCTTGTTTTCCTTTTACGCTTTGGAACCGGAATGGGGCTGGCAGGCACCTATCCACCCGGCATGAAGCTGGCTGCAACATGGTGTAAGGAAGACCGCGGCCTGGGTATCGGTTTGCTGGTGGGAGGGATTGTTCTGGGGAAATCCATTCCGCATCTGATCAACGCACTTCCATTTTTGAGCGGCGATGGCATGCCTCCCTGGCGTGAGGTCCTTCTGGTGACCTCCGCTTTAGCAGCTCTGGGCGCCCTTGTGGTGGGAGTCGGGGTGCGTGAAGGCCCTTTTCTGACAGGCGTGGCCCCGTTCAACTGGCGTTTTGCGGGAAGGGTGTTGAGTGACAGACCTACAAGGTTGGCAAACTTTGGCTATCTGGGGCACATGTGGGAGCTTTACGCCATGTGGACATGGGTCCCCATTTTCTTAATGGTCAGTTATGGTGCCGCCGGTTGGAGTACGCTTTCAGCGCGTTTAACCGGATTTGCAGTGATCGCTATTGGAGCCTTGGGCAGCTTGGCCGGCGGTCTTCTGGCCGATCGTTTCGGCCGTTCAAAAGTGACGGTGGCGAGCCTGATCCTGTCAGGTTCATGCACCTTGTGCGCAGGCATCTTCTTTTCCACTCCGGGACTATTGACGGTTCTCTGCCTCCTCTGGGGGTTCACCGTAGTCTCCGACAGCGCTCAGTTCAGCGCGGCCGTCAGCGAACTCACCGATTCACGCTATGTGGGAACGGCACTCACGGTTCAAACCACCTTTGGATTTCTGCTGACCTTGATCTCCATTCGAATTATCCCACCCTTAGTTGAGGTCATTGGTTGGGAATGGGCTTTTGTGGTCCTTGCACCCGGACCGGCTTTCGGGATCTGGAGCATGCTGAAGCTTCGAAGCATGCCGGAATCGACACGCATGGCATCCGGAAATCGGTGAATGACATAATGGATTAATTAATGATATTAGGAGAAGACCAAAAGTGATAGGTTCTCATTTGTAGACACAAAAGAATGGTGATCATGATGGTTGGTTTTTTGATGTCTACAAAGGAGGAAAGTTGCCAATGAAACTATTCGATTCCCAAAACGATTTTCGAGAAATGCTTGATGCCGTCCACAACGGTGTGGTCATTATCGATAAGGAAGGCATCGTTTTGGCCTACAACCGGACCGCCGGCAGCATGCTCGCCCGAGACCCGAAACATGTACTGGGGCAGCACATCAAACTTTTGTCCCCCGATGCATGGGACGACTTGGAAAGGATTTTACAGACCGGGAAACCGCAGATCGGAAGAAAAATCACCACCGGAAATTCTACTATTGTTGCCAACCGAACCCCGATTTTTCATGACCGGCATGTCGTAGGTGTCATTAGCGTTTTTCAAGATATATCGGACTATGAAAGAATTGTCGGGCAACTGGAATCCCACAAGCGTGTTAATGAAGAACTCCATGCGATCATCAATTCTTCTTTTGATGGTCTTTGGATCTGCGATTCTGAAGGCAAAGTGGTCAATGTGAACAACGCTTCCGAGAAGATCAATGACATCCGGGCCGAAGACGTTATCGGGAAATCCATGGATAGTCTGATTCAGCAGGGGGTGGTGGATCGTTCCGTCAGTCTGGAAGTGCTCAAAAAACGAACCGGCGTTACCATGATCCAGAACCTCAAAAACGGACGGCAGATACTGGTAACCGGAAATCCCGTCCGCGATGAGCAAGGGGAAATTTATCTGGTGGTGGTCAACGAAAGGGACATCACCAACCTGAACCGATTGAGAAATGAATTGGATGAGAGCCGTGCACTGGCTTCAAGCTATCGCTCGGAATTATCGCTCAAGGCTGAGCAGGAAAATCTCCTGAGCGGTACGGTTTTCAGAAGTGACGAAATGGCGCGTGTGTTCGACAGAGCATTGAGAGTCGCACAGGTGGATTCAACGGTCCTCATTGAGGGTGAATCCGGTGTTGGAAAAGGGTTTATGGCCGGGTTTATTCACAATGCTTCTCCCAGGCGTAAGGGTCCCTTTATTCGTGTGGACTGTGGTGCGATTCCGGAATCCCTCATTGAGTCTGAGCTGTTTGGATATGAAAAAGGTGCTTTTACCGGTGCCCTTCGCGAAGGGAAAAGTGGCCAGTTTGAGTTGGCTGATGGAGGAACCCTTTTCCTGGATGAAATAGGTGATCTACCCCTGAGTGTCCAAGTCAAGTTGCTGAGGTTTCTCGAAGAAAATGAAATCGTCAGAATTGGCAGCCGCTGGCCCAAATCCATCAACACCAGGGTTGTTGCCGCCACCAATCGAGACCTGGAAAAAATGGTGTTGAAAGGTAGTTTTCGCAAAGACCTTTTTTTTCGTCTTAATGTTGTGCCCATATCTATTCCACCCCTCAAAGGCAGAATAGATGATGTGCCGGTTTTCATTTATCACTTTATCAGTCAGCTGAATGAAAAATACAAAATGAATAAATCGCTTTCACGTGCGGCCATGGACTGCCTTTGCCGCTATTCTTTTCCCGGAAACATAAGAGAGTTATCAAATCTGATTGAACAGCTTGTTGTACTTACCCGGAACAATCGCATTGCGTTAGATGACTTGCCGGCCCATCTGCGGGCCAATGACAGCACCCTTGCCGACACATCGGAAATCAGAGACTGGAACCTTCCCAAGGCAGTTCAGGGCCTGGAAAAATCCTTGATTTCCAAAGCTTTGAAAAAGTGTGGTAGCCAGCGAAAAGCGGCTCAACTTCTGGGTGTCAACCAATCCACACTGGCTCGAAAGGCGAGTCGATATCGCATCAAAGGCGATGCAATTCTGCATGTTGATGCATGAACGCATCAAAAATCGTGTCCCTTTAATGTAGATAGCTCTTCATCTAGAGCCCTACATTTTCGTAGCTCATTTTTTAAAATTTAACATTTCCGTAATTCATCGGCCTCCCACGGCGTTCGTGCCATTGGTTTTTTTTAACAAACCGATATTCCTTCATAAACGGTACGAAACTTGCTGGATACAAAAACATAAGAACGTTATTTCCGTAAATGACACGCAACCAGCAAACTGTCGCATGATGACCGAGTCCAAGAACCAGAAAGCTTCATTTGATGGCCTTTCGGAAACGTTGGCAGCCCATCCCTCTAAGTCGCAAATTCTTGTGGAGGTGCAAGCGCAGGGGAATACACTTGAAAGGGCTTTGGAAGTGTTGGCTGAAATGGATTTGAAGCCTATCCGGCAAGAGATTGTCCAAAAGGGCAGTTCAGCCTGTATTCTGATGCTTCTTCCCAATGAAAATATGAATGAGGCCGTTTTGAAGCTCACGGAAGCGGGGTTCACAAAAGTCAAAGGAATTAACGCCGAATCTCACTACCCCGGAAAGGGATCAACGTTCAGGATTTCTCCCTCCGGTGAGTAAAACTATAATGAGGCCGGAAACGATACCATAGCCCTTTAAGATTTAAGGAGTTTCGAATGGAAATAAAGAACAATCAGCAGTTGCTGGAATTAAGGACCCAACATGTGCCGAGAGGTCCGTTTAATGTGGCGCCCATTTTTGTGAAACGTGCGCAGGGGGCCATGATTGAAGATGTGGAGGGAAAAACATATATCGATTTTGGGGGCGGCATCGGGGTGGTCAATGTGGGGCACTGCAACGAAAAGGTTGTTGCGGCCATACAGGATCAGGTTCAACAATACCTCCACACCTGTTTTCATATCAGTATGTACGAACCCTATGTGGCATTGGCAAAACGCCTTAATGAAATAACGCCTGGCGATTTTCCAAAGAAAACCTTTTTCGTCAACAGTGGTGCCGAGGCTGTCGAAAACGCCGTCAAAATCGCCCGTTACGCCACAAAAAAACAAGGCATCATCGCCTTTGAAAACGCTTTTCACGGGCGGACATATATGGGTATGAGTCTCACCAGCAAGGTAAAGCCCTACAAGTCCGGCTTTGCGCCTTTTTGCCCGGAAGTATATCGAATGCCGTTTGCCTATTGCTACCGCTGTCCGTTTGGTCGCTCCTATCCATCGTGTGACATTTATTGTGCGGATGCGCTGGAACATTTTTTCATTGGATACGCGGAAGCGGAATCGGTGGCGGCAGTCATTGCAGAGCCCGTTCAGGGCGAGGGCGGGTTTGTGCTTCCCCCACCGGAGTATTTTAAAAAAATAATGGCCATATGTGAAAAGAATGACGTGCTTTTTATTATGGATGAGATCCAATCGGGCATGGGTAGGACCGGAAAGCTCTTTGCTTCCGAACATTATGGGGTGGAACCGGATATTATCCTTACGGCAAAATCTCTCGCCGCGGGTCTGCCTCTGGCCGGTGTTACCGGCAAAGCGGACATCATGGAAATGCCGCCGGTAGGATCTCTGGGCGGGACTTTTGGGGGCAATCCCGTATCATGCCGGGCGGCTCTGGCGGTCCTGGATTTTCTAAATGAAGATTTTCTCCTGAAATCTCAAAAGCTGGGAGAGCGTGTCAGGGGTCATTTTCTGGATCTTCAAAAGGAATTTCCCATCATCGGAGATGTGCGGGGACTGGGACTGATGCTGGCAATGGAGCTGGTGGAAGACCGACAGACCAAAGCGCCCGCCACGGATAAGGCAAAGACGCTTGTCAGTCGTTGCCTGGAAAAGGGCCTGATTATTCTGGCCTGCGGAAATCACGGCAATGTCATTCGCACTCTTATGCCCCTGGTGATTACGGAGGAACAGCTGGAAAAGGGTTGCTCAATTTTGAAGGAAGGCCTGAATGAAATTTCGGGTGTTTAGGCCATTGATACGGTTATGGCAAAGGTCTGAAAGGTTCAATCGTAAACCCCTAAAAGAAGAGAGGAGAATTCTGTTATGAAAAGTAGAGATTTAAAACCTGGTGGATGGACAAAGTTATTGTTGCTGGCTGCTGGTCTGGTTTTTCTCTTGAATGCCGGATTGTGTCTTGCTGAGGAAAAACCTTGGTGGCCTGTTAAAGTGAACGCCTATTACGGCACTTATGACGTTAAGGGAAAAAAACCGGGAAGGCCTGCTGAAAGCCTTGTGGGGCCGAAACTGGAAGACTTCGTGCCACCTGTCAAGGCCAATAAACCCTATAAAATCGGTGTTTCTTTTCCCCATTTGAAAGACCCCTACTGGCTGGCGGTTGATTATGGCATCATCACTGAAGCCAAACGTTTGGGTGTCGGTATTGAGTTAGTGGCGGCAGGCGGCTACACCGAACTGGGCAAACAGGTCAACCAGGTAGAAAACCTTTCCCAACAGGGCGTCGACGGTATCATTCTGGCGTCCATTTCCTACGCCGGTTTGGATCCCGTTGTGGGTGAGATTGTCAAGAAGGGAATACCGGTCATTGAGGTGATCAATGATATTCAGGCCCCCGCCATTACGGCCAAAGCATTGGTGTCGTTCTATGATATGGGTTACCACGCCGGAGAATTCGTAGTGGATGATGCCAAGGGAAAACCGGAAGTGAATGTGGTCTTTTTGCCGGGCCCTGCCGGATCTGGATGGGCTCCCGATACCCTGGACGGTTTCAAGGAAGCGATCAAAAAATTCCCTGGCAAGATCAACATCCTGGCCGTCAAATGGGGTGACACGGGAAAAAATGCGCAGCTGAGCCTTATTGAAGACGCGCTCCAGACATTCCCCAAAATTGATTATCTGGTGGGAAATGCCGTGGCCGCGGACGCTGCCGTAGGTCCCCTGGCTGAAGCAGGAAGAAAAGAAGTCAAAGTCGTCTCCACCTACATCATTCCCCCTCTTTATGACAAGATTGGAAAAGGTCTGGTGGCCGCAGCGCCTTCAGATTTGACTGTCACGCAGGGGCAGATGGCCGTTGATATGATGGTAAGAATCCTCAATGGGGAGAAAGCCGGAAAGGACTTTCCGTTTAGAGCGGGCCCCATCATCCCCACCATTACAAAAAAGAACATGGATCAATATCCTTACGAACTCTTGTTCGGTAGCCGAGGATTCCGGCCCGAATTTAAAGTAGAACCTAAAAAATAAACGTTGATGAACCGCAAGGATTTCCGATGGTCCCTGAAAAGGGGCCATCGGTTTCTGACTGAATGGAAACCGGAAACATAATGGAAGAACTGCTTCTGAAAGCCGATAATATTACCAAACGTTTTCCAGGGGTGCTTGCACTGGACCGGGTCTCCTTTGCTCTTCGTCCTGGTGAAGTCCATATCCTTTTCGGTGAAAACGGTGCAGGGAAATCCACCCTCAATAAGATTCTGGCAGGATCGTACCTGCCCGACGAAGGTCAAATATATCTAAAGGGTAAACAGGTTCAGTTTCGAAACCCCTTGGATGCGCGAATGGCCGGTATCTCGGCTGTTTATCAGGAATTCAGCCTGGTCCCGCAATTATCCGTTCTGGAAAACCTCTTTCTCGGTGGTGAGATTGTAAAAAAGGGGCTTCTGGACAGAAAAGCCATGCTGAATAAGGCGGAAAGTCTGCTGAAAGAACTGGGCTTTGATCTGGATCCGAAAGCAAATGTGGGCGAGTTGCGACGAGCCGAACGTCAGATGGTTGAAATCGCCAAAGCCTTCCAGCATCGCATGGATGTTCTCATGTTGGACGAACCCACGGCTTCCCTAACAGACAAGGAAGTCCAACGCCTGTTTCAGATCATTAAGAAATTAACAGGGGAAGGCGTCGGAATAATCTACATTTCCCATCGAATCGATGAACTGAAACAGATTGGAGATCGAATCACCATTCTTCGGGATGGGAAACTGGTGGACACGCTGGATATGGCGGGAACGGATGAAGAAATTCTTATCTCCCTCATGACCGGTAGGGAAGTTCAGGAGATTTTTCCGACCATCGGTCATGAGCCGGGCAAAACGGTTCTCTCAGTGGAAGGTCTTTCCACCGCGGGCGGTATCCACGATGTCAGCTTTGAAGTCAGGTCCGGGGAAATTCTGGGGATTGCAGGACTGGTAGGCGCCGGAAAGTCCCGGGTAGGTCGCGCCATATTCGGCTTGGATGAAATTACAGCCGGCCGGATCATTTTAAACGGCCACCCGTTTGAAAAACCCACGCCTGCCCTATGCATCGAGAAGGGGATTCTGTATTTCCCGCCTGACCGTCACAAAGAAGGTCTGGTACTTTGTCGGTCCGTAAAAGAAAACCAGACGCTGGTTTCAATTCCGCTCTTTGAAAAAGGCGGTTTTATTGATGCGCGAAAAGAAGAGGACACGGTCAAGCAGATCGTGGAAAAAATGAACATCCGGCCCCAAAGAATCGATCAGACCATCAATTATCTCAGCGGTGGAAATCAGCAGAAGGTCATGCTGTCGCGAGGCATAACCCGAGACATCGGGGTCTTCATTTTTGACGAGGCCAGCTGCGGTATCGATGTGGGTGCCAAACACGATGTTTATATGTTTTTGAAAGAGCAGGCCGAATTGGGTGCTGCTGTCATCTTTATCTCATCGGAACTTCCGGAAATCCTGAATCTGAGCCATACTGTCATGGTGATGCATGACGGAACCAACGTCCTCACCATACCCGGGGGGCAGGCAACCGAAGAAATGGTTTTGAGCAGCTGCTTTGGGTATGGCCACAACGGTTCGGGAGCCGAGTGTGTTGAGCCGAATATGGAAACACAAAAGAGGGAGCGATAGTAAGAATTGGAATGGTTAAAGAAAACTTTTGTAAAGGTCGGTGTACTGCCGTTTCTGCTGGTGGCCCTGCTCATCTTGTTCAGTATGGCGGAAAGCCGTTTCATGACCACCTCCAATATGATGATTGTTGGCAGGCAAGCGACTTATCTGGCCATTGTCACGGCAGGTCAGATGCTGACCATCCTTTGTGCCGGATTTGATTTGTCGGTGGGCTCTTCGGTGGCATTGACCAGTATCGTGACGTCTTCCGTCATCGTCTCTTTTGCTTCCCCGGTAACCGGCATTATTCTAGGTATTGCTGCCGGTATTATGATCGCTGCACTGGTTGGTTTGGCCAATGGCATTACCATCGCCGTTTTCAGGGTTTCCCCTTTTGTGGTGACCCTGGGGACGATGTCCGTAATTCACGGTCTGGCGCTGTTGCTGTCGGGAGGCGTGCCCATTTTCAACCTGCCCGAAGAACTGAACCAGCTGCTGGGTGTGGGAAAAATCGTTGGGATACCGGTACCGGTGCTGGTGGCGATTGTTATTGTAATATTGGTTTTTATTTTGCTGAATCGAACCCGCGTCGGACGCTACTTCTACGCTCTAGGGGGAAATCTTGAAGCGGCAAGACTGTCGGGCATCGCCATCAAAAAATATACATGTCTGGCATATGTCCTCTGTGGAACCCTAACCGGCATCGCCGGGGTGATGTTGACGGCCAGGGTGGCTTCCGGTGAACCCAATCTGGGTGCGGCACTGCCGCTTGAGTCAATTGCAGCAGCGGTTATCGGCGGGGTTTCCCTTCGTGGGGGTGAGGGCGGTGTGGTTCGCGCCATTTTTGGTGCCATTTTGATCGTTCTCATTCGAAACGGTATGAACCTCATGAATATCAGTTCCTATCTCCAGATGGTGGTTATGGGGTGCCTACTGATTTTTGCAGTGGTGATGGATCAATTCAGGATTTCCATTAAGAGCCGCTGATTGAATATAAGGAGAAACATATGAATATTGATTTCAATGCGGATATGGGTGAAAGCTTTGGTATGTACAGCATGGGAGATGACGAAGGTTTCATGAAATACATCACCAGCGCCAATGTGGCCTGCGCCTTTCACGCCGGGGATCCCACGGTCATGAAACGGACCGTTGCGCTGGCCCAAAAATACGGTGTCCAGGTGGGGGCGCATCCGGGTCTTCCCGATCTTCAAGGATTCGGGCGGCGGGAGATGAACCTGAGCATGGAAGAGATTCACGACGATATGGTCTACCAGATAGGAGCGCTCAAAGCTTTTACAGAGGCGGCAGGCCTCAGGCTTCATCACGTGAAACCCCATGGATCACTTTATGGTATGGCCATGCGTCGGGAGGAGGTGGCCGAAGCCGTATGCCAGGCGTTGCTGGATGTGGACCGTGATCTCTATCTGTATATCATGAAAAAAGGGGTTGCAGGGCAGGTGGCGGAACGTATGGGGATCAGGGTGGTCTATGAGCTTTATGCGGATCTGGACTATGACGGGGAAGGAAACCTGGTCATCACCCGGCACCATGCGGTTCGAGAGCCCTCGGATATTGCGGCCCGGGTCATTGGCATGGTCAAAGCCGGCAAGGTGGCCACCACTGAGGGCACTGAAATTTCCATCGAGGGCACCTCGGTTTGTCTTCATTCGGATACGGCCAACGCTTCGGATATCGTGGTGGCGGTCCATAAGGAATTGGAAAAAGCCGGGTACAACATTGCGGCCCAGGCCCTTTAGAGATTCTCAAGTGACACGCTTCATTATTCATCACCATTAAAAACAGGAGGAATGACAGAAGATGGATCTAGACGCTTATAACGTGATTCTGGATACGCTTCCGGAAAAACAATCACGACTGGAAGTCCTTTTCAGACAGGCCGGTGACGGTTTCCTGCAGGTGGAATACGGAAGAGGGCAGCGGGCAAACCTGCTCGATTCTTTCAGGATCGGTACCATCAACGAAACAATGGTCAAAAAGGGTCTAAAAGGACTTATTGAAACGGTGCCGGGCATTCGGACGAATCTTTTTCATTATGACCCGGAGGTGTTGAATGTAAGGGCGCTCATAGAACAAATCCAGGAGTCGGAAGAGGCCTTGACCGATGTGGAGCACATCGAGCTTGAATCCCGTATCATACATCTGCCTATTGCCTTTGAAGACAGCGAAACCAAAAAAGCGGTCGCCAAATATGTCAAAGAGGTCAGGCCAGACGCGCCCAATGTGATCAACGGCTACAACCTGGAATATATGGCCATGTGTAACGGTATTACCGTGGAAGAGATCAAAGGGAAGGTTTTGGGGACGGAGTGGTACAACAGCGGCTGCGGGTTCTGGCCGGGAGGCGGTTTCTTCTGGCCCATGGATCCCAGATGCGCCATTGTGGTGCCCAAATATAACCCCCCCCGTACCTATACACCTGAAGGGACCGTCGGTATCGGCGGCCCCTGTATCTTTACCTACACCACTGAAACCGGAGGTGGCTACCAGCTCTTCGGAAGGACCATTCCCACGTTTCAATTTGCGCAAAAACACCCGTTGTTCAAAGAAACCCCGTTTCTTTACCGAAACGGTGATCGAATTCGGTTTCATGAGGTTGCGGAAGATGAAATTCTGCACATCTACGAGCATGTCCATGAAAAAACCGATTATGAATACCAGATCGAACAGGGGAAAATTATCGTAAAGGACTACTTGGACTTCATCAATTCTGAAGAGGTCATAGAGGGTGCCAAAGCCTTTCAGGCGAAACAGGCGGAAGGCGTAAAAAAGGCCCCTCGTCTATAACCGTTTGTTCATGAGGAGGATATTCAGATGTTGAAAGTCATCAATGGCGGCGTGGAAACCCTGGTGGAAGATTGGCCAGGAAGGCTGGGTTATCTGGGGAAAGGAATGGCATCTTCCGGTGCATTTGATAATGTGGCGCTTCGGTTTGCCAACCTGTTGGTGGGGAATGCCCCCGGTGAGGCGGGTCTAGAAATCACGGGCGGATACTTTGAAGCGGAATTTACAGAAGATGGGGTGATCAGCCTGACCGGAACGGAAATGAAGCCGGAAATCAATGGACAGCCGGTTCCTAATTGGGAATCGATGATGGTGAGCAAGGGGGACCGCATCAAATTCGGACACTTTGGTGAAGTCGGTTTTCGAACCTATATGGGGATGGCGGGCGGTATTGATGTCCCACCCTATCTGGGAAGCAAGTCCACCTGCATTTTTGGAAGCTATGGTGGGTTTGAAGGCCGGAAACTCCAGCCCGGAGACATCCTGAAATGTGGAAAGCCTAGCAAGGACCTCAAGGATCTTTCAGAGAGAAGACTTCGAAAAGATATTATTCCCGAGTATGCCAACGAGTGGCGACTAAGAGCCACACCGGGACCCAATTCCGCACCGGATTATGCTACCAAGGAAGGGATGGATTACCTGTTTGAACATTCCTTTAAGGTTCAGCACACATCAAATCGTTCCGCATACCGGCTCGACGAACTTCCCGATTTCTTTTTTGCTCGAAAAGACGGCGGTGTCGGGGGGAGCCATCCGTCCAATATTGTGGACCACGCTTACAGCATGCGGGGTGCGCTTAATATTTGCGGCAATACGCCTATTATCCTGATCGCTGACGGACCGACCTTGGGGGGGTACATGTGTGCGCTCACCGTTATCAATGCCGATCTCTGGAAGATCGGACAGGGAACACCGAGCAGGGATTTTATCAAATTTGATTACTGTACCCTTGAAGAAGCGGAAGAAGCGCGAAAGGTACAAAAAGCGCTGTTTACCGAAGCAGCACTTGCCTGACAGAAACTGATGGATGTCTCTTTCCGAGAGGGCGAATTTTTTGTGATAATGAACCGAAGGTATTTAAACTAGGGAGGCTACAAAAAAATGGATGTCAGTATAAAAGCTCATATGCCGGGTTTGGTGGCCCGTGTGGTGGTCGCGGAAGGCGAAGAGGTGAAGAAAGGCCAGGAGGTGGCGGTCATCAACTGTATGAAAAATGAAATGACCGTTGTTTCTCACGTTGACGGTGTGGTGAAGGAAATCCTGGTGAAGGAATGGGATGAGATGCAGGTGGATAACCCAATGGTAATTCTGGAAGCAAAGACGGGCTGATTCTCATGATAAAAAAACTGTTGATTGCCAACCGGGGAGAGGTGGTATCGCGAATCATCCGTGCCTGTAATGCTCTCGGAATACACACCGTGGCGGTTTACTCCGAGGCGGATCGGGATGCTCTTTTCACGCGCCAGGCCGACGAGTCTGTTCATATAGGGTTTGCCAATCCCATGAAAAGCTACCTTAATGTCGAAGCCATCATAGAAGCTGCGCGACGTTCCGGCGCAGATTCCCTGCATCCCGGATATGGCTTTTTGGCCGAAAATTATGCTTTTGCTCAGGCGGTTATTTCCGAAGGCCTGACATGGGTGGGGCCTTCTCCCGAGGTGATGAAAGAGGTTGAGTCCAAATGTTATTGCCGCCGCATTGCAGAAAAGGTTCAGGTTCCCGTAAATCCGGGTACCCTGGACCCCATTCAGAATGTGGAGGAGGTGTACCTGTTTGCTCAGGAAGTGGGGTACCCGGTTTTCCTAAAACTGGACAAAGGCGGCGGGGGCAAAGGGATCGAGATGGTCAATTCTGATGCGGAAGTGCCGGCGGTGTTAGATCGCATTTCGAGAATAGGCCTTGCTGCTTTTGACTCCTCGGATTGCTACCTGGAAAAAGTGGTGCTCAATCCCAGGCATCTGGAAGTCCAGTTTCTCGGAGATCACTTCGGCAACTATGCCTGTCTGGGTGAGCGGGAATGTTCCATTCAAAGACGTCACCAGAAGATTATTGAAGAATCCCCTTCTCCAATCGTTACGCCTGAAGACCGGGAAATGATTTTTGACTACTCCCTTCGACTGGCAAAGGCCATGAAATATCAGGGGGCCGGCACCATTGAAGGATTGCGCTCCGAGGCCGGGGACTATTATTTTATGGAAATCAACGCCAGACTTCAAGTGGAACATCCCGTAACGGAATTTCTCACCGGCGTGGACATTGTCCAAACTCAGCTGCGTATTGCCTCAGGCGAAACAATGAACCTTTCACAGGATGAGGTGAAAATGGAAGGCCATGCCATTGAGGCCCGCGTCTATGCGGAAGATCCCGTGACGTTCCAGCCGTCTCCAGGTATTATCAAGAGGCTTCATTTACCTCAGGAAACTGAAGATCTGCGCATTGACCATGCCCTTGAAGAAGGCGGCAGTGTCCCGCCCTTTTATGATCCCCTGCTGGCCAAGGTGATCGCCCGTGGAAAAAACCGGGAGAGTGCCACATCCCGTCTCATTGAAGCTCTCAAGGATTTCCAAATTGAAGGTGTCAGTACGACCATCCCTTTAAACGTCTCAATTCTTGAGCATCCTGAATTTAAAGCCGGAAATTACCACACAGGATTTATCGACACATTGATCGGTGTCCGATAGGGAGTGAAATCGATGTACGGATTCTATGGCCGCATTCTCAACATTGATTTAACCCGTAAAACCTTTGCCATCGAAACCCTTCCTGAAGGTGTGACGGCAGTATTTCTCGGCGGAAAAGGGCTGGCGACACATCTATTGATTGAAAGAAATCCGGCGGGTGTCGACCCCCTGGCACCGGAAAACCATCTCATTTTTGCCACCGGTCCCTTTTGCCGAAGTCGTTTATGGGGTGGCAGCCGTTATGGCGTCTATACCAAATCCCCTCTGACCGGCTTTTATGCCGAATCCTATTCAGGTGGCAGAGTTCCCGAGGCCATCGATTCAGCCGGATTTGATGCGGTTGTTTTTGTGGGAAAAGCGCTTCAGCCCATGGTTGTGGCCGTTCATGGGGAAGGGGCGACGTTTTTCGACGGATCAGACCTTTGGGGCATGGATGTATATGGGGCCGAAAAGGAGGTGATAAGCCGCTTTTCCAGCACAAATGAAGGCGCCGGAAAGCCGGGAGCGGTCGTCATCGGTCCGGCCGGAGAAAAACAGATCCGATTTGCCATCATCGCCAACGATAAATGGCGATGCGCCGGCAGAACCGGTGTGGGTGCCGTCATGGGGTCCAAAAACCTTAAGGGCATCCTATTTCAGGGGACGGAACAGCGTAAGCTTTATGACCCCGAAGGCGTTTTGGAATATGCCAGGGATTTTTCCAAAACCCATAAAAAAAATCCAGGCGTCGAAGCATACCGGGCCATGGGCACGACCATGATGGTGGGCCTCATGAATACGGTAGAGGCGTTCCCGTCCCGGTATTGGCGCCAGGGGACTTGTGACCACTGGCGGCGGATCACCGGTGAAGTATACCATGATGAACATGATATTAAACCGCGTGCCTGCGCAAAATGCTTTATGGCCTGTGGACGCATGGCCCTTATCAAAAATGGTCCGCGGAAGGGTCTTCAAATCGAAGGACCGGAATACGAAACCATCTACGCCTTCGGTGGATTGTGCCTGGTGACGGATATGGCGGAAATTGCCTATTTAAATGATCTTTGCGATCGGTTGGGTATGGATACGATTACCACCGGGAATCTGTGCGCATTTGTCATGGAAGCCGCGGCTCAAGGCCGACTGGATTACAAAATTGAATACGGCGATGTGAACGGGATTGCCACTCTCATTCAAGACATCTCAGCCCGGAATGGAATCGGTGAAATTCTTGCTGACGGCATTATCTTAGCCTCAAGGCATTGGGGTTTGGAAGATCTGGCCATTCACGTGAAAGGCATGGAACCCGCCGGCTATGACCCCCGTGTGTTAAAAGGGATGGGGTTGACCTTTGCCACTGCTCCAAGGGGGGCATGCCACCTGAGAACTACATTTTATAAACCGGAACTGGCCGGAATGATTCCACCTGATCAGATTGAAGACAAGGCGGAAATGCTTATTGATTTCGAAGACCGCCTCAATGTTTTTGATACCTTGATCCTGTGCCGGTTTTACCGGGACCTTTATTCCTGGGAGGAACTGGAAAAAACAATTTATTTGACCACCGGACAGAAATTTTTCAAAGACGGACTTCGAAAAATGGCTGCGATCATCGCTACCATGACAAGGCGGTTTAATGTCAGAGAGGGTTGGCAGCCCAAAGACGACAGACTTCCCAAGAGGCTGGTGACCGAAGCCCTTCCTTCGGGAAAAATAATTACCGATGAAGAATTGACCCATATGCTCAAGGATTACTACCAGCTCAGAGGCTGGAATAGTGACGGTTTTCCTTAGAAAGTTCAGAGGCTATGTTGCCATTATCCGCGCCGTTCATCATCAAGACCATGGAAACGAAAAACCGGGTTCTCCGTTCCGCTACCATGGAAAATATGGCGGATGGGGAAGGATATGTGACCGATGACCATTACCGGCTTTATTTTGAGCTGGCCCAAGGGGGTGCCGGGCTCCTGATCACTGGGGCTGCCGCCGTTCAAAAAAGCGGCCGGGTATGGAGCGGACAGATTGGTATTTGGGATGACTGCCACGTTTCCGGACTTTCCAGAATACCTGCCATTGTTCACCGGTTCGGAGATGGAGCCAAATGCGCGATTCAGCTTCATCATGGTGGCGCCGCA
Source organism: Desulfatiglandales bacterium (assembly GCA_963663335.2). Classification (GTDB taxonomy): domain Bacteria; phylum Desulfobacterota; class DSM-4660; order Desulfatiglandales; family Desulfatiglandaceae; genus NaphS2. The sequence continues at coordinate 1,283,995 of CAXXLN010000004.1, forward strand.
GGCTATGGCTACTCTTACGGTGTTGGGGAGACCAACTATTCGTTCAATGATGCAACTGATGCGCAAATCCAAAAGACCATTGACGCCTTTGGCAGAGCCGCGAATCGAGCAATTTCGGCAGGTTTTGATGCCATAGCGGTTCATGGGGCCCACGGATACCTCATCAGCCAGTTCCTTTCTCCGTTGACCAACAACCGCAAAGATACGTGGGGTGGAAACCTGGCACGTCGTCTTCGATTTGCGTTGGCGGTTGTTGATGCCATCAAGAAGGCCGCAGGAGACGATACGCCCCTGCTCTGGAAACTGAACTGCGATGATTTTGTTGAAGGCGGCATGGGCATGGAGGCATATGCGGAAGCGGCCGCCGCTCTTTGTGATGCGGGGGTGGACATGATTGAAGTCAGCGGCGGCATGAAAGATCAGATTAAACTGCGGACCCGGCTCATGAAGGATGTCGGAGAACAGGAAGCCTATTTCCATAACGCCATCGAACCGTTTCGAAAAGCGGTCGGCAAAAAGGCTCTGGCCGTGACAGGCGGTATCAGATCTGCCCGGGTCATGGAAAATATCTTGGATCGCGGCGTGGATTACGTGGGGATGTGCCGGCCCTTGATTTCCGAGCCCGGCCTTCCCAATCGCCTCATGTATACCTCTGGCAGGCGTGACTCCCGATGTACTTCCTGCAACAAATGTCTGATTAGGATTGCAACACAGCCTCTCAAATGTGTGGCGTTCGATCCTTCGTAAAAGAAACACTGAGCAGACTGTCGCATGATGACCAGGACCGAGTCCAAGAACGAGAATGCCTCATTTGATGGCCTTTCGGAAACGCTTGCGGCCCATCCCTCCAAGTCGCAGATTCTTGTGGAGGTGCAAGCGCAAGGGAATACGCTTGAAAGGGCCTTGGGAGTGTTGGCTGAGATGAATATGCAGCCCATCCGACAAGAGATTGTCCAAAAGGACGGCTCAGCCTGTATTCTCATGCTTCTTCCCGATGAGAATATGAACGAGGCCGTTTTGAAGCTCACGGAAGCGGGGTTCACAAAGGTCAAAGGAATTAACGCCGGATCTCACTACCCCGGAAAGGGATCAACATTCAGGATTTCCCCCTCCGGTGAGTAAAGTTAAATGAGGCCGGAAACGATACCATAGCCCTTTAAGATTTAAGGAGTTTTGAATGGAGATCAAGACCAACCAGCAGTTGCTGGAATTAAGGACCCAACATGTGCCGAGAGGTCCGTTTAATGTGGCTCCCATTTTTGTGAAACGTGCACAGGGGGCCATGATTGAAGATGTGGAGGGAAAAACATATATCGATTTTGGGGGCGGCATCGGGGTGGTCAATGTGGGTCACTGCAACGAAAAGGTTGTTGCGGCCATACAGGATCAGGCGCAACAATACCTCCACACCTGTTTTCATATCAGCATGTACGAACCTTACGTGGTACTGGCAAAACGCCTCAATGAAATAACGCCCGGGGATTTTCAAAAGAAAACCTTTTTTGTTAACAGTGGTGCTGAGGCTGTGGAAAACGCCGTCAAAATCGCCCGTTATGCCACAAAAAAACAAGGCATCATCGCCTTTGAAAATGCTTTTCACGGACGGACCTATATGGGTATGAGTCTCACCAGCAAGGTAAAGCCCTACAAGTCCGGTTTTGCTCCCTTTTGTCCGGAAGTGTATCGAATGCCGTTTGCCTATTGCTACCGCTGTTCGTTTGGTCGCTCCTATCCGTCTTGTGACATTTATTGTGCGGATGCGCTGGAAGATTTTTTCATTGGATACGCGGAAGCGGAATCGGTGGCGGCAGTCATTGCAGAGCCCGTTCAGGGCGAGGGCGGATTTGTGGTTCCTCCACCGGGGTACTTCAAGAAACTAATGGCCATATGTGAAAAGAACGGCGTGCTTTTTATTATGGATGAGATCCAATCCGGCATGGGGAGAACCGGAAAGCTCTTCGCGTCTGAACATTTTGGGGTGGAACCGGATATTATCCTTACGGCAAAATCTCTCGCCGCGGGTCTGCCTCTGGCCAGTGTTACCGGCAAAGCGGACATCATGGAAATGCCGCCGGTAGGATCTCTGGGCGGGACTTTTGGGGGCAATCCCGTATCATGCCGGGCGGCTCTGGCGGTCCTGGATTTCCTGAATGAGGATTTTCTCCTTAAATCTCAAAAGCTGGGTGAGCGTGTCAGGGGCCATTTTCTGGATCTTCAAAAGAAATATCCCGTCATTGGAGATGTGCGGGGGCTCGGGATGATGCTGGCAATGGAGTTGGTGGAAGACCGACAAACCAAAGCGCCCGCCACGGATAAGGCCAAGGCACTTGTAAGTCGCTGTCTGGAAAAGGGGCTGATTATTCTGGCTTGTGGAAATTACGGCAATGTCATCCGCACCCTCATGCCCCTGGTCATCACGGATGAACAATTGGAGCGAGGTCTTGCCATTATGGAGGATCAGCTTTCCACCCTCTAAACAAGAAAGATAAACTTTTTGAAAATACGGAGAAAGATCCATGAACACTTCCGAACAAAAACTAATGAGCGTCGTGGAATCCCTGGCCCCGGAGATTCTTGATTTTGCGAGCCGCATGGTGGCTTGCGCCAGCACCTTGGGAAACGAGGGGCCGGTGCTTGAGGTTATGGAAAACGAGGTCAACCGTCTCGGTCTGAATCCGGTTCAGGTGCCGATATCGCCAAAAGACCTGGCGGATCATCCGGGGTTCGCGCCGGTGCCATGGGACTATGAAGGCCGATATAACGTGACGGCAACACGACCGGCCGACGGTGAGGGCGGAAAAAGCGCGCTCTTTAACGGACACCTTGATGTGGTGAGTCCCGAGCCCCTTGCCAGGTGGACCAGGGATCCCTTCGAACCCGTTTTGGAAGACGGATGGCTTTACGGCAGGGGAGCCGGAGACATGAAGGCCGGGATTGCGGCCATGACCTATGCACTTCATGCGGTGAATAAGGCCGGAATGGGGCTCCGGGCACCGGTGACCCTTGAGGCCGTCATCGAAGAGGAGTGCAGTGGAAACGGGGCCCTGGCGTGTCGGAATGCCGGCATTGATGCGGAAGCGGTCCTCATCCCCGAGCCCATGGGACCGATGATTCTTACCAGCCAAGTGGGGGTGGCCTGGTTCAAGGTCGTGCTCTCCGGTGTGCCCGTGCATGTGCTTGAAACGCGGAGCGGGGTCAATGCCATCGAAAAATGTCATTCCCTATTTACGGCCCTGCGGGGTTTGGAAGAAAACCTGAATCGTACGATCCATCCTGCTTTCATCGGCCTTGAGCATCCCCTGAATCTCAATATCGGTATGATACGGGGGGGCGACTGGCCTTCCACCGTGCCCGCGGAAGCGGAATTCCACTGCCGGATCGGCTTTTTCCCGGGAGTTTCCTTTGAAAGCATCCGCAAACAGGTGATCGAATGCATCGAAAGAGCCGCATCCGAGGACGATTGGTTGAAGCTGAACCCTCCGAAGCTCGACTTCTACGGTTTTCGCTCGGAGGGGCACAGTGTTGATATGGACCAGGAGGCTTTCAGGACCTTGAGCGACTGCCAGGCCGCTTTGACGGGACAGGCAGCAGAGGAGGCCGTTTCTACCGCCACCACCGATTTGAGGTCATTTGTGCACTTTGGTAACGGGCAGGCCACGTGCTTCGGACCCATTGCCGAAAATATTCATGGCGACAATGAACGTGTCCATATGAAAAGTGTCATGCATACCGCCAAGGCCTATGCCCTTTTCCTGTCGCGTTGGTGTCGGATCATTGACTGATCGGCAAAGCCTGAGAAGATTGTACCATAGCTTTGCTTGCAGAGGCTAACCCGTGGCCGGTCGACAATACCATCACGGCATTGCCCCGGCGATTGTCCGCCAATAGGTGGCCATATTTTATCTTTTTTAGGACAGGAGGAAATAAAATGAAAAAAAAATCGTTTCGAATGCTTGTTTTGGCCTTTGCTTTGGTCGTTTCGGTGGTTGCCTCCGGAACCGTCTTTGCGTCCGATACCATCAAAATCGGCATTCTAGGTCCCTTCACCGGCTCTTTGGCATTTAACGCCGGCGAAATGAAAAAGGGCATGTTGCTCGCTTTGGATGAAGTCAACGCCAAGGGAGGGCTTTTCGGTAAAAAAATTGAAATCGTATTCGGCGACACCGAATGCAAACCGGACAAAGGGCTTGCGGCGGTCAAAAAGCTTGTCACAAGGGACAATGTTCTTGTGGTCGGCGGCGGATATTGCTCCAGCGTGAATATCGCCGCCAGCGAATTTTGTCAATTCGAGGAATGCCCCGTTGTTGTGGGTATTGCCATCAGCCCTACCATCACAAACCGTGGCTATGATTTTGTATTCCGTTCCTGCCCCAGCAGCGCCTTGTGCCTTGACGGCATCAACCGATGGCTGGAGCAGGTGAGAAAGCCCAAAACCGTGGCGTTTTTCATGGAAAATTCCGATTACGGACGTGATGCCCAGGCCATTTTGGAGGTCCAATGCAAAAAGATCGGGGCGAAAGTTTTGGCAACGTCGTATTTCGAAATCGGCGGAACGGATTTCACCTCGGCCATCAGCAAGTTGAAAGATCTCAACCCGGACCTGGTATTCAGCGTCGGCTCGACCACCGAGGCGGCTCTTATTCAGAAACAGGCAAAAGAACTTGACTACGTTACACAGTGGGTCGGATTGGGCGGCCAATTCACACAGGCATACTTCAAGATGACCGGCCCCATCAGCCAATACGCCATGGGTTCTTCCTCGGAACCCACCAAGGCCATGAAAAACCCCGTCACGGCCGCATTTGTCAAATCCTATGAGAAAAAATTCCCGGGCAGCCGTCCCGGCGTCTTCTCAGGCCAAGGCTACGACAACATGAAAGTGATTTTGGAGGCGATCAAAGAGGCCGGCAAACCCACCGATGATCTGGTGAAAGATCGTTTGAAAATCAGGGATGCTCTGACCAAAACCGATATGAATCTCACCCAGGGGAGAATCAAGTTTGAGAAAGATGGACAGGTTTACACCGTGGATCCCCCGGTCATTCAGGTCCAGCTGGATGAAAGCTGTAACCCCGACACCCAGGTTATCTTTCCCCCCGCGCTGGCCAATTCCGAATACCAGAAACCGATACCCTGGTCACAGCGAAAATGTAAATAGAACCTGTGGCTTGATGCATCTCACGGGCTCACGAAGCTTCCCTTCCATTTTCTTTACAAAAGGGAAAATTCACCCTGAGAGGCGGCTTCGTGAGGCCGTATTCTCTTGGCACCGGTCGGAAATCCGGCTGCCGGCGTAATAAATGGATTACATATGGACCCTTTGTTTTTTCAACAGGTATTAAATGGCCTGATTATCGGAAGCCTCTACAGCTTGGTCGCCATAGGATTGACCATGATTTTCGGGGTTATGAAGATCAGCAATTTTGCACATGGCGATTATTGCATGGTGGGAGCCTACATGGCCCTTTTCATCACGGCGTGGATTCCGGGCTGGATGGGATGGGTCGGATCGATACTGGCGGCGGCAGCCGTGGTGGGGCTCTTGGGTATCGTTACGGAACGGCTGATTTTCCGGCCGCTCCTGACCCGGTGGACCGACATCGACACCATCATGGTTTCCGTCGGGTTGTTCATATTATTGGAAAATCTGGCCCAGTTGTTTTTCGGAGCAACCCCCCGCATGATGCCGGATCCTTTCGGTGGCGCTACGGTCCGTATCGGCCCCGTCTCCACCTCTCTTTTCAGGGTGTTCTGCTTTGGATTTTCCATCATGATCATCGCTGCCTTGCAGGCCTTTCTCAACAGAAGCAAGATGGGCGTGGCGATTCGGGCTACGAGCCAGAACCGTTTTGCTGCCCAACTCATGGGGATTGACATCAACCTGGTGTATCTCCTGACCTTTTTTCTGGGGGCGGCCCTGGCCGGCATCGGCGGGGTGCTGTACGGCACCCTTTTTGCGGTCTATCCTCTCATGGGCGGAATGCCCACCCTGAAAGCCTTTGTGGTGACCATCCTGGGCGGGCTGGGCAGCATTCGGGGTGCCATATTCGGCGCCTTTATTCTCGGTATCGCCGAGGCCCTGGGCGGGAACTATATTGCCATGGAATATAAGGATGCCGTCGGGTTTTTTATTATCATACTGGTGCTGCTCATCCGGCCGACCGGTCTTTTCGGTGAAAAGGAGGGGGCATGAGCAAAAAGCTAAGAATTGGCTCGGCCGAATAATCGTACTGGCGGCCCTCATTTTCCTGCCCCATTTGATCAAAGACCGCTATTTCATGCACATCGTAGTGACCGCCGGTATCTTCATGATCCTCTGCATGAGCTGGAATCTGTTGGCCGGATACACGGGACTCCTTAATCTGGGGCATGCCGCATTTTATGGTATCGGCGCCTACACCAGCGCGCTTCTGGCCATAAAGCTGGGGGTCTCCCCCTGGTTCGGACTCTTTGCGGGAGGATTGGTTGCGGCCTTCTTCGGATTTCTACTGGGTATTCCTTCTTTGAGGCTGTCAGGACCCTATCTGGCCATTACAACCATCGGATTCGCCGAAATACTGCGCCTCGTGGCCGTCAACTGGGTAAGCTTGACCCGGGGCTCCCTGGGCCTCAGCGGCATACCGCTCCTCACCCCCATCAGATGGGGGAATGGGTCCTTTAAATTCTATTTGGAAAAGGATTACTACTATGTGGTCCTGGCCGCAGTGGTGATCACTTTTTTTTGCATCCGCAGGCTCACCGGTTCCGAATTCGGGGTGAGTTTGCAGGCCTTGCGCGACGACGAACCCGGTGCTCGAAGCATCGGTATCAAGACAACCGGTTACAAGTTGGCCGTTTTTACGGCAAGCGCTTTTTTCGCGGGTTTCGCAGGCGCGCTGTTCGCCCATTTCGCCCGTCTTGTCAGCCCCGAAACCATGGCCCTGCATACCACAATGGACATCCTGACCATGACCATGATAGGGGGGCTGGGCACCCTTGCAGGTCCTATCCTAGGGGCGGTGACGCTCACCTTTTTTTCCGAGTGGCTGCGTTATCTTGAAGAAATGATCAAGCTGGATATCCGACCCGTGGTTTACGGCTTTATGTTGATCTTAACCATCCTGTTCATGCGCGAGGGGTTGGCCGGAATCTTGCGACGGCTGACGGAACGCCTCAGGGGCGGCCGCCCGGTGTCGAAAGGAGAACGGAAACAATGACTGAAATCCTTCGCACGGAAAATCTGACAAAGAGCTTTGGCGGGCTTTGTGCCGTTAAAGACGTGAGTTTTAGTATCGAAGAGGGAAATATCATGGGGCTCATCGGCCCCAACGGGGCCGGGAAGACAACGTTGATCAATCTCATCTCGGGAGCATTTCCGCCCAGTTCCGGCAAAATCGTCTTTGCCGGCAGGGACATCTCACGGTGCAAGGCGCACACCGCCAATAATTTGGGCATTGCCAGGACGTTCCAGATCGTGCGCATTTTCAATAAGCTCACTGTACGGGAAAATATCCTGGCAGGGCTTGTGGATCGGCGCGAAAACGGGCCATGGAAGTTGATGGGGAAAGCCATGTTCAGCAAATCGTTCTCTGTGATCGATAATGAGAAGGCCTGCTGCGAGGCCGATCGGCTTCTCGATTTTGTCGGTATCGGCCGGTACCGTGATGAGCAGGCGGAAAACTTACCCTACGCTTTGTCCAAACGTCTGGAAATTGCCAGGGCCATGGCAACGCAACCCAAACTTCTCCTTTTGGACGAACCCAGTTCCGGACTCAATCCCGCTGAACTGGTTGACCAGATCGAACTCATCAGACAGATCAACCGACAAGGGATCACCATTCTTATCATAGAACACGTGATGAAAGTGATTATGGACATCTCTCACCAGCTTATCGTTCTTCACTACGGCGAAAAAATCGCCGAAGGCGATCCTATGAAAGTGTACACGGATCCCCAAGTGGTTGAAGCCTATTTAGGAGATGATACCGATGCTGCGCATTGAAAACCTGGAAGTGGCTTACGGCAAAGCCGTGGCGCTCCATGATATATCCATGCAGGTGAACGACGGCGAACTGGTGGCTTTGCTGGGGTCCAATGGGGCAGGCAAATCCACTCTGCTGAAGACCATTTCCGGGGTTATCCGATCCCGTAAAGGGAGTATTCTGTGGGATGATCAGATGATTCACACCCTGCCGTCCCACAAAATCGTGAGGCTGGGAATCGTTCAGGTCCCGGAAGGAAGGGCCGTTTTTCCGGAGCTCACCGTAAGTGAGAATCTTCGCATGGGGTCATTCACCAGGCAAGACGACAGTGCGGTTAATGACGATATGGAACTGGTCTTCGACCTCTTTCCCCGCCTTGAGGAGCGCCGCAAACAGAATGCCGGCACCCTATCGGGCGGCGAGGCGCAGATGCTTGCTATCGCTCGCGGCCTGCTCTCGGCACCCAGACTTCTCATGCTGGACGAGCCTAGTCTGGGAATTGCCCCGCTGATCAGGGATAATATTTTCAAGGTGATAAATAAGGTTTTCGAAGATCGCGGCATCACCATACTCCTCGTTGAACAAAACGCAAAACTGGCATTGAATATGAGTTCACGGGGATACATTCTGGAAAACGGCAAAGTCTCCCTGGAGGGAAAGGGATCGGAATTAATCGATAATGATTATGTTAAAAGAGCCTATCTAGGATATTAACGAGACCATGAACGAGCATCTCTTTAAAATCGATGAAGACGGACTCGTCCTCTTTACGCAGAAGTTGATTCAAACGCCGAGTCTAAGCATGCAGGAAGAAGACGCTGCAAATCTGGTGGCGGAAAAAATGCGGGAAATCGGTTTTGACGCGGTTGAGATCGATCCCATCCATAATGTAACAGGCTACCTCTACGGTGATGATCCCGAGCCCGAACTGATCTTTAACGGCCACATGGACCATGTCCCTCCCGGAGACATGCCGGAGCCCTATTCCGGTAAAATAGCGGATGGTTCACAATACGGGGTCATGGGCCGGATCATCAAAGGCCGGGGAGCCTGTGATATGAAAGGGGCCCTGGCTTCCATGATCTATGGGGCAAAAGCCCTCGTAGACAGTGGGGTTCGGCTCAAAAAGACCTTTGTCACGACGGCGGTTGTGCGGGAAGAGATGGCCAAAGGCGAGGGGATTAAGCGACTCCTTGAACATGGCCTAAAGGGAAAAATGGCGGTCAGCGGAGAAGCCACCCGCCTTCAAACCCATCTGGGTCACCGGGGAAAGCTTGAGTTTACCTTGGGTGTCAAGGGGAGAACCGCCCATGCCAGCAACCCGTCCCGCGGCATCAATGCGATTTATAAGATGTGCGATCTTATCAGGGACATGCGTTCGGGATACAGATTGCCGTCCCACCCAATGCTCGGGGATTGCACCTTTGCGGTCATTGACATCGTTTCAAAACCCGGAAGGTTGGGTCCCATTACGCCGGACTGGTGTGAACTTGCTCTCGACCGACGCTACCTGCCTGAAGAAACGGCCGCTTCAGTGCAAAAAGAGATCCAGGCCCTTATTGATAATCGCAGCAACAATGATCCGGATTTCAAGGCAATGGTGGAACTGGTCAAGGACTTTCCACCGCTTTATTGTCCCGAAGATGAACCCGTCGTCAAAATCATTCAAAAGGCGCGGGAGGCTGTTCTCGAAGAGAAGGGCGAATTATCCACATGGAAATTCGGAGTGGACGGCACGTTTATTCAGCGGGCCGGCATCCCCTGCGCCGGATTCGGACCCGGCGACGAACGCTTCGCCCATACACCGGAAGACCATGTCCCCATCGCAGATCTAATCGCCTCTTCAAGAGTGTATGCAGAAATTATCCGAAGCGCTTGCGCCGCCTGAACTCACCCGATTGATGGGATCTTTGTTTATTATTATCGTTCGAGATCGAGGATGAAAATCCATGACACCCGCATCCCATTTCGCCCTCACTCACCTAAGAGCGCTTTTCTCTCTGAAGCGGTATGCCATTTTTTTAAATGTTTCTATCCTTGGCCGTCCGGAATTTAAAGCAGGGAATTACAACACAGGATTTATCGACACATTGATCGGTGTTCGATAGGGAGTGAAACCGACGTACGGATTCTATGGCCGCATTCTCACCATTGATTTAACCCGTAAAACCTTTGCCATCGAACCCCTTTCAGAAGATGTGACGGCAGCATTTCTCGGGGGAAAAGGGCTGACCACACATCTATTGCTGGAAAGAAATCCGGCGGGTGTCGACCCCTGGCGCCGGAAAACCATCTCATTTTTGCCACCGGTCCTTTTTGCCGGAGTCGTTTATGGGGTGGCAGCCGTTATGGCGTCTACACCAAATCCCCGCTGACCGGCTTTTATGCCGAGTCCTATTCAGGTGGCAGAGTTCCCGAGGCTATCGATTCAGCCGGATTTGATGCGGTTGTTTTTGTTGGGAAATCGAATCAGCCAATGGTTGTGGCGGTGCATGGGGAAGGGGCGACGTTTTTCGATGGTTCAGACCTCTGGGGCATGGATGTATATAGGGCCGAAAAGGAGGTGATAAGGCGCTTTTCCAGCACAAATGAAAGCGCCGGCAGGCCGGGAGCTGTTGTCATCGGTCCGGCCGGAGAAAAACAGATCCGGTTTGCCATCATTGCCAACGATAAATGGCGATGTGCCGGCAGAACCGGTGTGGGTGCTGTCATGGGGTCTAAAAATCTGAAAGGCATCATATTTCAGGGGAATCAACACCGTACGCTATATGACCCTGAAGGCGTTTTGGAATATGCCAGGGATTTTTCCAAAACCCATAAAAAAAATCCAGGCGTCGAAGCATACCGGGCCATGGGCACGACCATGATGGTGGGCCTTATGAATACGGTGGGGGCGTTCCCGTCCCGGTATTGGCGCCAGGAGACCTGTGACCACTGGCGGCAGATCAGCGGTGAAGTATACCATGATGAACATGACATCAAACCTCGCGCCTGCGCAAAATGCTTTATGGCTTGTGGGCGGATGGCCCTTATCAAAAAAGGTCCGCGGAAGGGTCTTCAAATTGAAGGGCCTGAATACGAAACCATCTACGCCTTTGGTGGATTGTGCATGGTGACAGATGTGGCGGAAATCGCCTTTTTGAATGATCTTTGCGATAGGCTGGGCCTGGATACGATTACCACCGGAAACCTGTGCGCATTTGTCATGGAAGCTGTGGCTCAAGGGCGACTCGATTATAAAATCGAGTACGGCGACGTGGACGGGATTGCCACTCTCATTCAAAACATCGCAAGCCGGAATGGAATCGGTGGAATCCTGGCTGACGGCATTATTTCGGCTTCTCGGCACTGGGGTTTGGAAGATCTGGCCATTCACGTGAAAGGCATGGAACCCGCCGGCTATGACCCCCGTGTGTTAAAAGGGATGGGGTTGACCTTTGCCACTGCTCCAAGGGGAGCATGTCATTTGAGAACCACATTCTACAAACCGGAACTGGCCGGAATGATTTCCCCGGACCAGATTGAAGACAAGGCGGAGATGCTTGTTGATTTCGAAGATCGCCTCAATATTTTCGATACCTTGATCCTTTGCCGGTTTTACCGGGATCTCTATTCCTGGGAAGAACTGGAAAAAACAATTTATCTCGCCACCGGCCTGAAATTCTCAAAAGAGAAGCTTCGAAAAATGGCCGCCGCCATCGCTACCATGACAAGGGAGTTTAATGTCAGGGAGGGTTGGCAGCCCCAAGACGACAGACTTCCAAAGAGACTGGTAACCGAGGCCCTTCCTTCGGGAAAAATAATTTCCGATGAAGAATTGACCCATATGCTCAAGGATTACTACCAGCTCAGAGGCTGGGATAGTGATGGTTTACCTTAGGAGGTTCAAGCTCTATTCTCCCTATCCCTGACAAGCGTGAAGCCCGTTGCACTTTGTGCAACGAGTAGCCTGATTCGGATTGCGACACGACGCCTCAGATGCGTGGCTTTCGATCCTCTTGCGGCCATATTGAAACAGCTTTGAGGTTTGACAAAAGAATAATTCACCTTTGTCTCTTTCATCCAAAGCGGAAAAGAGGGCGTATGGGTGCAGGATTGCTCTATCGCTACCCCGCACCTTCTCCCGGCGGTCGCTGTCCTGGGTCTGTACCCGAGAGAAGACGGAATCGCCTTCACATGCCGGATACAGAGCATTACGGAGACCATTTTTCCTCTCAATTTGGTCTCCATCGCCTCCTTCTTTCGGCGTTTCGCCATGCTGAAGCGTGAACCTTTTTTTCCTACAAAAACCCTTATAATTTTGTTATGTTTAGACAGAATCCAGTTTCCAATTCCAGAATCGGCTTTTAGGAGGGAACGATGACGAAGAAATTTGATAGAATTACCGTTGACCCTCAAATCATGAGTGGGCAACCTTGCATCAGGAATATGCGACTGACCGTGCGTAGGGTCGTTGAAGCGGTTGCGCTTTACCCGGACTGGGATGAATTACAGCGGGAATATCCAGAACTTGAAAAAGAAGACATCCGCCAGGCCCTGAAATTCGCTGCAGGAAGCTTGTATGATCAGACTATCTCTCTGGAGGCGGCGTGATAGGTATTCTTCTGGATCAGGGCCTTCCTCGCTCAGCAGTTTCTGCTCTCTGCGATGATGGATGGGATGTGTTGCATACCGGAGATATTGACATGAGCAGATCCTCCGACGCGGAGATCCTCGAATATGCACGAAGAGGGAAACGCGTCATCATTACGCTGGATTCAGATTTTCATACGCTTCTGGCGCTGACAAACGCTGCTGCCCCTTCTGTGATAAGAATTCGTTTGGAGGGAGTCAAAGGTCTGGAACTGGCTCTCCTCATAAAAAGGATTTGGCCGAAAATCGAGTCCCAGATCAGGAAAGGTGCGATGGTGACCGTGACCGATTCCGGCATCAGGGTCAGAAAGATTCCGGTCTTTGCCCCATAACAAACATGGGCATCTCCGGAATGAACGGAATGTAAATGGGGATAACCTGAAAATTCCAGAGAGCCCGGAATGCTTTTAAAAAAACAAGTGGCGTGTCCTTCGCGGCGCAACGCCTAATCTTACCGTAGGATTTTCCTTAAATTCCAAGAAAAAAGAGAGCTTAGACAAAGAAATGAAAAACCAAAGAGATTTGCGAAAACTGGCGGATACCGCTCTGGGAAAGCACCCCGCGGATCTGGTCGTTAAAAATGGTGTACTGATGGATGTATACACGGGTCGGATGGTGCCGGGCCGTTGGGTCTCCATGGTGGATGAATGGATCGTCTATGTGGGTCCTGATGCCGAATATACCATCGGTCCGGAAACCGAGGTGATTGATGCGGGCGGTCGGATTATGTGCCCTGGGTTTATCGACGCTCATACCCATTTGATCAATTTCTTCAACATCAACGATTTTCTGCCTTATGCCATTCCTTGTGGTGTTACCACACTGCTGACGGAAACGGAGAGCTATGGGTTTGCCATCGGCGCGGAAGGGGTAAAGGCTTTTCTGGAACAGATCGATTCCTGCCCCGTCAAGATATACGTACTGATTCCCCCCATGATTTCCCTGAGTCCTGCAGCTGAATCGTTAATGATTTCAACGGAGCAGTTGACGGAACTCTTTAAAGACCCGCGCGTTATCGGACTGGGGGAACCCTTCTGGCAGGGGGCCATTCTCACCCGTGACCAACGGGTTCTGGATCTGATGGCAGAGACCCAAAGATTAGGGAAGTCCGTTCAGGGGCATGCTGCCGGCGCTTTTGACCGGAAGCTGGCGGCCTATGTGGCGACGGGGGTTGAATCGTGTCATGAGGCCATTTCAACAGAGGACGTGCTCAACCGTCTTGAGATGGGGCTTTATGCCATGATTCGGGAAGGAGACATTAGACGCGATCTCGAGATTATCCTGCCGTTAAAAGACAAGATCGATTTTCGTCGCCTAATCCTGGTGACCGACGGCACCAATCCCAGCCTCCTGATGGAAAGGGGGTATCTGCAGGATGTGGTTCAAAAGGCGGTGGACTTGGGCGTTGAACCCATGGAGGCAGTCCGTATGGTAACGCTTAATCCGGCCGAACACCTGGGCCTGGACACCCTTGTGGGGGGGATTGCGCCGGGTCGTCACGGGGACCTCCTTCTGCTTGAAAATGCGAAAATCATGAAGCCGGAGGTCGTTATTTCAAAGGGGCGGGTGGTTGCTGAAAAAGGGCGGATGACGGTTCCCGTTCCGGATGCCGGTTATCCCGCACCCCTCATGAAGACGGTGAATGTGGCGTCCATCTCGCCACGGGACTTAAAGGTCTCCAAATCCTTTGCGGATGAAAGTGGGCAGGTGCGAACCCTGGATATTCAGCCGGGGGGATTGGTGACGCGCGAGGGGAAGGGCGTGCCAAGTGTCTCGGATGAACAGTTGCTGGCTGATCCCGACAATGATCTTTTGAAAATTGTTTTTATGGAGCGTATCAGCGGGCGGGGGGAACGCTTTGTGGGATTTGTCCGGGGCTGGGGCCAGAAACGGGGGGCGGTGGCAACCACCCTTTGCTGGGATTCCGGAGCTATCGTGGGCATCGGCGAAAACGATGAGGATCTGGCCCTTGCCATTAACCGTCTTATCGAAATCCAGGGAGGGACATCCGTTATCGTTGAGGGAAATCTTAAAACGGAGATTCCCCTTCGCGTCGGTGGCTTTGTTTCGGTGTTGAAAACCCCTGAAATAACCGGACAGCTGAACCGTTTTCGGGAAACCATGGTGTCACTGGGCGTTATTCCGGATTTTGCCCACTTGACATTGAGTGTTCTGACCACGGCTGCCATCCCGTTTATTCGAATGACGGAGAAAGGGTATTATCGTTTCAGGGAAAACGATTTTGTGGGGCTTGCAACTTGAAAGAGGCGGAAAAAGGGTTAATTTAAGCCGATTATCTCTTCAACTATTAATGGATACTTGAGATAGATGTTCAAAAGGAAATCATCATTGAGTAGAGATTTACTGGAAGGGAAAAGAATTCTCATTGTCGATGATGAACCGGATGTGGTTGAAACCCTTAAGGATATTCTGTCTTCCTGCAGCCTTTTGGAAGCGTATACCTTTGAGGACGCCCGGGATTTTTTGGAGCGGGAATCCTTTGATATGGCCATCCTGGACATCATGGGCGTGGACGGGTACAGGCTTTTGGAAATTGCCAATGACAAAGGGGTTCCGGCTATCATGCTGACCGCCAATGCCTTGAGTGTCAGCCATACGGTGAGATCATTCAAAAGCGGTGCCGTCTTTTACGTTCCCAAAGAGGAAATGATCCATATCGAGCGTTTTCTGAAAGATATCCTGGTGGCTCAGGAAAAAGGCAAAAATCTGCGGGATCGATGGCTCGAACGGATGGGCGACTTTTACGAGAGAAAGTTCGGGCCGGACTGGCAGAGCGATGATGAGGAATTCTGGGACAATTTTAGATCCTGGGGAGAAAATTAGAAGAGGGCTTTTCATGAAATGCTTTCTGCAACGTTTGGGAGTGGGTTTCCTGTTGCTTTCGCTTTCGGTTCTGGCAGCGGGATGTCGCGACTCTGAGAGTCGGGCGGAACCGGGAAAGGCCCAGGATTCTGCCAAAGTCATTAAAGTTGATGTGGTCGAAGTGACGCCCGAACCCATTCACGACGTTCTGGTGCTGCCGGGAGAAACGGAAGCCTGGCAGGACGTCCTGGTGGCGGCGGACAAGAATGGCCGCGTTGAATGGATCGGCCCCCGTGAAGGACAAGTTGTCAAGAAAGGCGAACTTCTGGCACGAATCGATGTCTCAGCACTCAAAACCATCATTTCAAAGTCGGAGGCGTCCGCCGAACTGGCCAAGGATCTCTATGATCGAAGAAAAACCCTTTTTGACCGGGGCATTGTGCACAAAGAGGCCCTTGAGCGGGCCAAAACCGATAAAGCCCTGGCGGAAAGCGATCTGGTAAAGGCGAAGGTGGAATATGACCGCGGATTTCCCCATTCTCCCATCAGCGGCATGGTGAATTACCTCCATGTGGACGAAGGAGAATTTGTCAACCGCGGTCAACCCATGGTGGAACTGGTCAATGTGGATAAAATCAAGATTCACGTGAATGTCCCGGAACTGGATGTGCGCTACTTGAAAAAGGGGCAGGATGTCATGGTGACCATTGATGCCTTTCCCGATCTTCGTCTCAAAGGAAAGGTGGATTTTGTCTCTTACAAAGCGGATCCCGCCACCAAGACCTTTTGGGTAAGGGTTCTGATCGACAACCCGAAACACGACATCAGACCCGGTATGATTGCAAGGGTTGCCTTTTTAAGGCGCATGATTCCCGATGCGCTTTCGGCGCCGCTGTTCGCCATCCTGGATAAGGGGGGCGAACGGCTTCTCTTTGTGGAAGAAAACGGTGTTGCCCATGCCCGAACCATATCCATCGGCGTCATCGCGGAGGACCGGGTTCAGATCACCGATGGTTTGAAACCGGGTGATCATCTCATCGTCACCGGCCAGAGAGATGTTGAGGAAGGGATGAAGGTTCAAGTCCAATGATCCTCAACCAGGCCGCCCTCAAGAGACAGGTCACGGTCCTGTGCCTCATGGTCTTTATCCTCATTGCCGGGATATACTGTTATATCACCCTGCCCCGTGAAAACTTTCCCGATATTACCATTCCCTATGTCTTTGTCACAACAACTTATGAAGGGGTAGCTCCAGAGGATATGGAGGAACTGATCTCCATTCCCATTGAGCGGAAACTCAAAGGCATTTCCGATGTGGAGGAGATCCGCTCTACCTCAGCCGAGGGGATATCAACTGTGGCGGTCAAATTCTTGCCGTCGGTGGATATCGACGATGCCCTTCAAAAGGTCAGGGACAAGGTGGACCAGGCCAAGAAAGACCTGCCCGGGGATCTCCCCGATGATCCGGTGATCCAGGAGGTCAATTTCTCCGATCTTCCGGTTATTCGCGTGGTATTGTCAGGGCCTTTCAGCCTCAGGCGACTGCAACAGTTTGCCGAGGATATGGAAGACCGGTTGGAGTCCATCCCCGGAGTGCTGGACGCCCGTTTGAGCGGCGGTCTGGAGCGGGAAATTCATGTGGAATTCGACCTGGACCGGGTGGGGGCCTACCGGGTTCCCTTTTCGAGCCTAATCAATGCCGTTACTAAAAGCAACGTGAACATGCCCGGCGGAAGCATGGACATCGGTCAGGCCAAGTACCTGGTTCGTGTGCCGGAGGATTTTCAAGATCCGGCGGAAATCTTTTCCATCGTGGCTTTCGTGCGGGACGGAAAGCCGGTTTATCTGAGAGACGTGGCGTTCATTCAGGACAGTTACAAAGATCCGATTACAAGAAGCCGCATCAACGGAGCGAAGAGCGTCACCCTGGCCATTCAGAAGCGGAGCGGTGAAAATATTGTTGAAGTGACGGATCAGGTTAAAGCCATTGTTAAAGAGTTGAAAACAATCCTGCCGCCGAACCTCAACATCGATCTGACTTCCGACATGAGCAATGATGTCCGTTTGATGGTGGCGGATCTGGAAAACAACATCCTGTCCGGTTTGATTCTGGTGGTGGCGGTGATTCTGCTGTTCATCGGTGGTCGTTCGGCGGTGTTTGTGGCGCTGGCCATACCGTATTCCATGCTCATCACTTTCATTTTGCTGGCTGCTTTTGACGTGACGCTCAACATGGTGGTACTCTTTTCCCTGATTCTGGCCCTGGGGATGCTGGTGGATAACGGCATCGTTATCGTTGAGAACATCTACCGGCATATGCAGGAAGGGATGAGCCGGGAGGAGGCGGCGCTGACCGGGGCCAACCAGGTGGCGTGGCCGGTGATCACCTCTACCCTTACCACCCTGGGGGCTTTCATGCCCATGCTCTTCTGGCCGGGGATCATGGGGGAGTTCATGGGATATCTCCCCGAGACGCTGATCATGGCGCTCGCCGCGTCGCTATTTGTGGCCCTGGTCATCAACCCCGTGCTTTCCGCGCGCTACCAGACCGTACCCCCCCCCAAGCCCGAAAAGAAAAAGTCATCCAAAGAGCCGTTTGCGAAACGGGCCTACCTGGTCCTCCTGAATTGGTCTCTCAATCACCGTCTGGTGATTGTTCTCGCTTCCTTTTTGCTTCTGGTGGGGTCCATCCTGCTCTATGGGGCCTTTGGAAGAGGGAGCGAATTCATGCCCGATACCGAACCCCGTCGCGCATATGTTCATGTGAAAGCGCCCGAAGGCACAAACCTGGATGCATCGGACAAGCTGGTCCGGTTGGTGGAAAATATCGTCTCAAAGTATGAAGACATCAAATATGTCATCTCCGACATCGGCGCCGAAGGGGGCGACCCCTTTTCACAAGGGGGCACGGGGACGCATATCAACCGTGTGGCGCTCGATTTCAAAGATTTTCATGCTCGCAAAACCCTTTCATCCATTGTGGTGAAAGAGATTCGCGAAAAGGCCCTTGGTGCTGTCAGAGGCGCCGAAGTGCAGGTGGAAAAGGAAAAAGAAGGCCCGCCCACGGGTGCACCGGTGAACCTGGAAATATCGGGAAAAGACATCCATGTGCTGGGGGAATTGGCTGCTAAAATCAGAAAACAAATCAAAGATATTCCGGGTCTTGTGGACCTGAAAGACAATTTCGTTAAGGGAAAACCCGAAATCAGGATTCGCGTGGACAAGGAAAAGTCCGCCCTCATGGGTCTGGATACCTACACCATTGCCTACACCGTAAAGACGGCCATTAACGGCGCGAAAGTGGGCGTGTATCGGGAAGGAAAGGACGAATACGATATTATCGCCCGCCTGCCGGATCGGGATCGCCATTCATTGGAGAGTCTCAAACGGATCACGGTTTCGGGGCCCAAGGGCGAGCCCATTCCCCTGACGTCCTTGGCGAATATAACCCTCAGCAGCGGGCTCGGGGCCATCATGCGTCTGGATCAGAAACGGGTGGTGACCATTTCGGGGGATGTTTCCGGAAGACTGGCCAATGATGTGATCAAGGATATCGAGGCCCGTCTGAAAACCGATATGGACTGGCCGCGCGGGTATTCCTATCGGTTTTCGGGGGAGCAGGAAGAGCAGGCAAAGTCCGCCGCCTTTTTGAGCAAGGCCTTTGTGGCGGCGCTGTTTATTATCTTTCTGGTTCTGGTTACTCAGTTTAATTCCTTTATGACGCCCTTTATTATCTTGACCTCCGTTCTGCTTTCCCTCATCGGCGTTTTTCTGGGGCTTCTGATAACGGATACCGCCTTTGGCGTGATTATGACCGGTATCGGCGTGATCAGCCTAGCTGGCGTGGTGGTGAACAATGCCATTGTTCTGATCGACTATTACAACCAGCTGAAAGAGAGGGGGATGGCGGCCGGGGAGGCCTTGATCAGGGCGGGTCTGGTGCGGTTTCGACCGGTAATGTTGACGGCCGTGACCACCATTTTAGGGCTGTTGCCCATGGCCACGGGCATCAGTTTTGACTTTCGCAATTTCTCATGGGATATCGGCAATGAGTCCAGCCAGTGGTGGGGGCCCATGGCGGTGGCGGTGATCTTCGGCCTGGCCGTGGCCACCCTGCTGACCCTGGTGGTGGTACCGGTCCTCTGCTCCCTTTTAAACAGCGTTGAGGAAAGATTCAGAGGCCGCAGGGCTTAACCTTCTATTTTTTGATGGTCATCTTGATGATCTTGACCGGCTCCACCGGCACATTATCCATCATGCCCTTTTTTCCGGTATTAACCCCTGAGATGACATCTACCACATCCATGCCTTTGATCACCTTGCCGAAGACCGCATACCCCCACCCCTGAGGGGTTGCGTCTTTGTGATTCAGAAAGCTGTTGCTCTTGGTGTTGATAAAGAACTGGTCCGTGGCGCTGTGCGGATCCTGGGTCCGCGCCATGGCCACCGTGCCCCGTTTGTTTTTGAGGCCATTATTCGCCTCATTCTGGATCGGCATCTCGGTCGGTTTTCTCTTCATATCCGGCGTAAAGCCACCTCCCTGGATCATGAAGTCCGGAATTACCCGGTGAAAGACGGTTCCGTCATAGTGTCCCCAGCGCACATATTGCAGAAAATTCTTGACGGTTTCGGGTGCTGCATCGGGAAAAACCTCCAGTACAATGGTTCCTTTGGACGTCTCCATGATGACCTGGGGGTTGTCCGACAAACCTCCAAGGGCTGCCGAGGGAATACACAACGCAAAAATCAACGTCAGAATTATGCCAAATCTCATTTTTGAACCTCCTCACTTTCAGAAGCGGGTCGCTTTATTTGCAAAGTTGAATCCCATATACACAATATGGAGTGATTTTGAAACGGATAATTTTGGAAGTATCTTTTCTCACCTCCGAGACTCAGATGTGAGCTTCAAACTAGACGAGTGCTATTTTTGGTTTTTTTCCCCATATCCTCTTGTGCTTTTTGATCATCAGTTGTAATTAAATAGTTGAATATCAATAACGCTTTGGACTTTCGTTTGTAAACAGGTCGTGAGCGTGTTGTCGTCATTTTTTTAAGAAAGTATGTTGCGGTTTCCTCTTTAAGAAAAACTTTATCCTGAACAAAGCGTATGGAAAAACCAATTCAATCGGAAGCGCTGGAAGTCAATCTGGAAGAGACGCGAAAAATCAAAGTTCACGTCCCCAGGCGATTTCGCGAATTCATCGATCTTTCCGCATCCCACTTTGGTATTCATGAACGGGCGCAGCGGTGCATGACCGAATACCACCACCCTTATGCCAATCACGCCTTTGTGGTGGGTGAGCTGCGAAATATTGTCTTGAATGATTTCTGGTTTTACGGGGAGTTGGAAAAATCCGATGAAGCATTCCATGTAATGATTGATAGCCTGGGCCAACTTCTTCTTTCCCCTGACATTGATGAGAAACTCAAGGAAACCATCGTGAGGACGCTGGTTGAATTTATTGATCGCCTGGCGGATTTTCCGGAGAAACATAAAAAGATCGTTGATGCCAGTATCCATCTTTTAGAAAAAGCCTTGGTGAATAACCGTGACATCTATATTTGTTGCTCCGCCTTTTTTAAAAAACACTTGGGGAAAAGCGCTCATATACAGGATTTTAAAGAAGACATATTTAATCTGACAAAGAAAGTTCTGGAAGCCAATGTCAACTTCTGGCAGGAAACCACGAAAATTGAAGAGTGGTACAGGGAAAATGAAAGCGTTTTTCAGCAGGATTACACAGGGGTCATATCCAAACTGGGAAATGATTATTTTGCCGGCCTTCAACACAACCTCAAGGTATCAGATACCTTTGACACTCTGATTGAAAATGCTCCGTCTTATGGAGATATTGCAAATAAATTCAGACAATTAAGCGATAAATTCGATAAGTTCATCGAAAAATTTTATTTCAGTTTCTATCTCCTTTACCTTCCGGGAATGTCCGGCTTGAAAGACCGCCTGATTCGTGACATCAATTTTCTGCTGGCAAGAGTGGTCGAGGAGATCGATCTGAAGGAGATATTTGAGTTTCTGGATAAAATTTTCCATATGTTCAGCGTCTTTCGACAAGACCATACATCACCCATTCTCAACTGTATCGCCACTCTGGGGAAAAAGATTATTGATATCGACGATTCGGAGGATAAATTCCGGGTCAATTATTTTGAAAAGAAGCTCATTGATTTCGGATTTGAGTTTCCGGGCATCGTCTACGTGGATAAGGACTGGAAAACCCATGTGAACACCAACCATCTGAAAAATATCAGGGTCTGGCTCGACATATTGAAATACGGATCGTCCATTCCGGAGAAACTTCTCTCGGCTTTAATCGTCAATTTGCGTCTGGGCGGGGTTTATATCTCCGATACCGATCTTTTTCAGCGGGACATCACCAACATCCTGAATTCCGATGTCTCACCCTTTTACAAGAAGGTAAAACAACTCAGTTTTATTTTCCCGGTCTATTTCAATGAGATTGGCGCTGAAGGTGAGATCCGCCATGTGACCACCTCCATGGATGAATTATCCCATCGAAATGATCGGTTGATTCATTTCCTGAGGAAGCAGGTCCATATTGAGGGGAACAACACCCTGATCGATATGACCCGGAAGATATTTGATTTCTGGTACGATGGGGATTTGCGGGCGCTCAAAACAGGATTTCCCCCGGACGTTTATGATTCCATAGATTTAAATGGGCGGTGGTTTGCGCCTGTTCATACGTTGCTGAAGACGCTTTGCGACAGGCACGACTGCGGCCCCGGAGAATTTCTGAATATGGAACAGGCGGAATTGGAAGCGTTGGTCTTATCGGTCTCCGAAGCCAATGAGATGGATCGAAAAAGACTTTTGTACATATGCCGCCTTTATGCCCTGCTGCGGGAGAAATATTCTTTCGATACGGTCAATATTATTTCCATCCTGGAGCGGTACAATTTCATCAAAAGCGAAGATATATCAGGGTATAAGGCCTGCATGGCCAAAAAGGATTATTCAGGGGCGTTAAAGAAGGTGTTTCTGCTCATGGGAGGCCTTAAGGAGATCATTCTGGATCCTGAACCGAGCGAAGCGTGGGAAAGCATCTATTACAAGCGCCACGTGGCCTTTGGAATTCCTTCCATGTATGGTGTTTACCGGGAGAAAAAGTTTGAAGCCATGGGGCTCATTTTCAGACTTGAAAGAGTCGCCGCGAATCTGATGGACCGCATTATCGCCGATATCAATCTGAACTACATCTCGGCCACCACCCTGGATCGCATCTACAAGGTCCTTGAATTTTTCAAAGAGGGCATGGAACTGGACGGTATCAGCAATGAAGGGTTTAACAGCAATCTTCAGATGTTAAGATATTCTCTCACCTCTTCCACCTTCAGCCTGGGGCAGTACACCAATATCTTTGAGTTCATGGCCGAACGCATTCGGGAAATCATCAATGAATATTTCATCAGGTCATACGAATACCCTTTAAATGTGATTGTGCCACAGCTTTTCATGAAGGATCGGGACTACTCGAAGGAGGAAAAAAACAGAATTCTTCTGCAGAAGACCGAAGAGTTCAACCGGGAAATGATATCCAATTGCTTTCTTCTGCAGAAATTCGACGGCTTTATTGCCGGCATTCTACAAACTCTTCACAACATGGTGGACAACTTCAGCCCGGATATTATCAACAGCATCATGCGGTACAATCCCGATTTGATCATCTGCCCCTTTAGTGAAAAATCACCGCAAATGGACAACAAAGTGTTTGTGGGCGAAAAGGGGTATTTTCTAAAAAAACTCTACGGGGCGGGTGTTCCCGTGCCGCCGGCATTTGTCTTGACCACCGAGGTGTTTCGGGAACGTCATGCTATTTATAAGCACCCGAAGTTGAGAGCCGAACTGACCAAAAAGATCAGGTTCCACATCCGGGAATTGGAAAAACTGAGCGGCCGGAAATTCGGAAACCCTCAAAACCCGCTTCTATTGTCCGTGAGGTCGGGTGCCGCCGTTTCCATGCCCGGCGCCATGGTGACTCTCATCAATGTGGGCCTGAACGACGAGATCTCTGAACATTTGAGTCGGGAGCCCGGTTTCGGGTGGGCCGCATGGGACTCCTATCGTCGCCTGCTTCAGAACTGGGGTATGGCTCACGGTATTCGAAGAGATGTCTTTGACAAGGTTATTTCCAATCACAAGAAGCAATATGGCGTGGAATACAAAACAGGCCTGAGTTCCGAACAGATGAAAGAACTGGCCTTTGCCTATAAGCATGTACTCGAAGTGCATGACAAAGTGTTCGAGCAGGATCCCATGCGTCAACTGGAAAAGGCCGTTACCATAGTTTTTGATTCCTGGTCATATGAGCAGGCGAAAGTGTATCGTGAATACCTCAAAGTATCTGAAGACTGGGGAACTTCGGTGATTGTTCAGCAGATGGTCTTTGGTAACCGGAATGAAAAGTCGGGTTCAGGGGTGGTTTTCACCCATAACCCCACGCGCGGAAGGCCCGGTGTTCATCTTTTCGGAGATTTTAATTTAAGCAGCCAGGGGGAAGATATTGTTTCCGGCCTGGTGCATTCGCTACCGGTGGGCAAGACCCAGCGAAAGCAGTTGGGGCTGGAGGGCACATCGCTGCAGGAGTCTTTTCCGGACATTTACAAGAAGATACATGCCCTTGCTAGAGAGTTGTTGGGAAACCTGGGCTTTGCGCACCAGGAAATCGAATTCACTTTCGAGTCGGAAAAACCCGAGGATTTATATATCCTTCAGGTTCGCAATCAGAATATTCGATGTGAAACCCATGTGAAAGTGTTTGAATCCAGAAAGGAAGACATGACACTTGTCGGCAGGGGGATCGGTATTGGAGGGGGTGCGTTGAGCGGAATTCTGGCATTCGGAGATGATGACCTGGAGCTTTTTGCCAAAAAATATCCGGATAGAAAGACAATCCTGGTGAGACCCGATACGGTACCGGACGATATCGGGATGATTTTCAAATGCGACGGCCTTTTGACGTCCAGGGGCGGCGTTACGAGCCATGCGGCAGTGACAGCCACAAAAATCGGGAAGATCTGTATTGTCAATTGTGCGGCCCTATATGTGAACGAAGACAAGAAAGAATGTACTATCGGCGGTAACCGGTTTAAAGTGGGTGATGATATTTCCATCGACGGTCATCGTGGAAACATCTATCGCGGTAGTTACCCCGTCAAGACTACCGAAATCGCGTTAGATACGCGAAATAAATATTCAACGGATGCATGTGAAGGAGGGTTCTAATGTCTCAGAATCTTTTGGGAATTAATGGCTTGGGCCGAATCGCGAAGTTAACCTTGTGGGAGCATTTGCGGTTAAAACATTTTGATGGTTTCGTGGTGAACATCGGGCGGGAAGTGGGAACGGGACTTGAGGCGGTGGCGCATACCATTGCAAGGGATTCCACCTATGGCAGCCTTCAACACTTTCTCCATGGGTACTCGGAAAGCAATTTTGACATCAAAATTCTGGATCAGGAAAAAGGACTGCTTGAAATAGACGGGATGCCGGTTACCGTTTTAAGGTCCGCACGGAATCCTGAAGATATCGGCTGGCGTCAACACGGTGTGCGGCTGGTGGTGGATTGCACGGGTGCTCACAAGGACCCGACACTTCCTTCCGGTGGTGAGAAGCCCAGCGTCAGGGGACATCTGGCGGCAGGCGCGGAGAAAGTGATCATCAGTGCCCCCACCAAGACGGGCGACAAAGCGGCCAAAATGCCGGATGATTTCGGTATGTTCATTTTTGGAATCAACCACCTGGATTTTGATCCCGCCCGGCATCACGTGATTTCAGCCGCGAGCTGCACCACCACCGGCCTGAGCCATATGATAAAACCCCTACTGGAAAACAACGAAACCAACAAGATCCTGACGGCCTCCATGTCGACCATTCACGCCGCTACAGGCACCCAGAGCATTCTCGATTCCACTCCCAAAAAGGGTGCCGAAGATTTACGGAAGAACCGGTCCATCTTCAATAATATTATTCTGACTTCCACCGGGGCTGCAAAGGCCCTGGAACAGGTCCTGCCCGAGATTCAGCAGTTCGGTTTCATGGCGGATTCGGTGCGGATTCCCACGAACACGGCGTCCTTGATTGTTTTAAATGTCACCTTTTCGTCTCACATGACCGATTCCGGCGGACCGGTGGTGAACCGAGATTTTCTGAACAACATCTACAAAGAGGCCGCGGGTGGTTCCCAGAAAGGATTGCTTGTTTTCAGTGAAAAACAGAATGTTTCAGCCGACATCATTGGTTTTCAGGCGTCCGTGGTCCTGGAAGGGTATGATACGCACACCCGTACGGGATTTCTGGATATCCCGTCGGAAATGTTGAGCCAGTGTGGACTGAAAGAGGCCTATGATGTGAGACTTCCGGTAACCCACGCCAAGATTTTCGGGTGGTACGACAATGAATATGGCAGCTATGTCTACAGCCTGGGCAAGCTGACGGTGTATATTGACAAACACATGTAGCAGCGTCGGATTCTTGAATGCCCAACTGGGAAAACATGCTGAAATCGCTTTGGGGTCATAGGAACTTAATATTTCATTTCGTTATTGGTGATATCAGGGAGCGGTATTTGGGTTCCTTTTTTGGGCTTTCGGGATATGTGATCAGTCCATTAGTAATCTTATTCGTTTATACCTTCATCTTTTCCGGTATATTGAAGATCAAATTTGGAAATTCAGGGGGCATGGGTAATTTTGCCATCTATTTGTTCTGTGGGTTAATTCCGTGGATGGCTTTCGGGGAGAGTCTGCAACGATCTACGACCATTCTATTTGACCAACGCGCTCTGATCAAAAGGGTCCTTTTTCCAAAGGAAATTCTTCCACTGTATGTTATACTAAGTAATTTTTTTGCTCAGATTATAGCACTCTTGTCCTTTTTCGTTGTGTTAGCGTTCATGGGGTACCACTTGGGCGCTGCTATCATGCTCCTCTTGATTGTTTTTCCATTTCAACTCCTCTTTATGTTTGGTTGTTCACTCTTGAGTTCTTCCATGAATCTGTTCTTCCGGGATATCGGCGCATTCCTAGGGACCATCCTGCAAGTGTGGTTCTTCTGCACGCCAATATTCTATCCAGAGGATTTGATACCAAAATCCTTTCTGTCTGTTTTGCAGCTAAACCCTATGCTCCATCTGGTTCGGATCTATAGAGTGACTATTCTCGAAAATGCTTTGCCTAAGTTCTCAAGTTTTGCGTACTTCGCAGTTGTCTCTTGTCTAGCCTTTTTGCTAGGGTTTTTTGTGTTTAAAAAAGTTGAAAACAAGGCTGTAGACTACCTGTAATGGATACCATTGAAGTTGACAACCTATCCAAAAGATATGTATTTTATCCGAGCCCAAAATATTTATTCAGAGAGATCTTGCGTTTGAAACGTAAGGACCTTTTTGGAGAGAAATGGGCTGTCAAGAACATTAGTTTTGCCATTTCCGCAGGTCAGGCGTGCGCACTCATCGGCAGGAATGGTTCCGGAAAAAGTACGCTCCTGGGTCTGTTATCCGGAATTATTAAACCCACATCCGGTTCGATTCTTAATCGTGGCAGGGTGTCTTCGATTCTGGAGCTTGGTGCCGGTTTCCGGTCAGAGTTGACAGGAAGACAAAATATACGGCTCAACGCAAGTCTTTTGGGGCTTTCTTCAATTAAATTAAGAAGGGATTTGGAAAAAATTATCGATTTTTCGGGAATGGGTTCATATGTAGATAACCCTGTAAAAACCTATTCGGCGGGCATGTTACTGCGCCTGGGTTTTTCAATTGCCGTTCATATGGAATTCGATATTTTGCTGATTGACGAGGTACTCTCTGTTGGTGATCTCCTTTTCAGGAGAAAATGCATTAAAAAAATTCGTGACTTCAAACGGATGGGAAAAACAATTCTTCTGGCTACCCATAGCCTGGCTGATGTGGGCGGACTTTGCGACAGGGTTCTACTGTTGGATAACGGCCGAATAACACAGGACGGCCCTACAGAAGATGTTTTGCGTCGATACTGGCAGGATTGTGAAAGAAACGAAAATCGTGTCGACAAAAGCGCTGTCCCGTTCAAGCCGGAGGGGATCCATGGCAGTAAGATAGGAAGGATCAGGATTTCGCAAGTCCGCTTTTTCAACAAAGATCAACAGGAAGCGGATACATTTGAAACAGCGGAAGAGATGAGCATCAGTATTGTGTATGCGATTCAAGAACCTGTCCGAAATCCGCTTTTTCGAGTGCAGTTTTTCAAGAACGATGGGCTTTGGGTCCATGGCGCCAACACATACAGACAAGGATTGCATTTGGGCACCCTGGAAAAAGGCGGAGAGATCAGACTCTGTTTTCAATCGTTGAATCTCCTTGAGGCGGACTACTTTGTATCCGTCGGCATATGGCCCGATGAATACAAAAGCTTCATGGCCAATGTACCCTATGATCTGCATGAATTGGCCTACGTTATTCATGTCAAGAGTTCCCGTGAAATGGGTGCCGGGATTGCCTTCAGCCCATATCGGTGGCGTGTGGTTCAAGATGGGGATTCTGTGCCCCGGTAACCCGAACAACGGTTTGTGCTGAAAGTATTAATCCTATGGGAAAGGTTTTTGTTCTCGGTATAGACGGAGGGACTTTGGATTTGATCGAACCCTGGGCAAAACAGGGTCGACTTCCAAATTTCAGAAGATTGATGAGGGAGGGCGCCTTTGGCACCTGCCTCTCAACCATCCATCCATTGACCCCTCAGGCGTGGGCGTCCTTTCTAACGGGGAAAAATCCCGGAAAGCATGGCCTTTATGATTTCGGAGTCAGAAACCAGGGGACCTATGGATTGAGGCTTACCACCTCTCGTGACCGAAAAAGCCCGGCTCTCTGGCATTTTGTCAACAGTGCCGGAATGAAGGCTGGCATTGTCAATGTCCCTCTCACCTATCCCCCGGAAGAGCTGAACGGGTTTATGATCAGCGGTATGCACTCCCCATCATGGCGGAAGGCATGTTTTCCGAATGAAATTTTCCATGAGCTCAGCGCTAGATTCCCCCATTATCAGATTGATGTAATGTCTCAATGGTATAACCACTATGACGTCTTCCTGGAAAACGTCCGTCTTATGACCGAGACCCGTATGCGGGTGGGAGCGTATCTTTATGCGAAATATCATCCTGAACTGTTTGTACTTGTCATGGTCAGCGCGGATCGCGTTCAACATGCCCTCTGGGGCCAGATGTCTCACCCTTTGAGGCAAGGTCATCAGAGGGAATGGAAATACGGCAACGCCGTATTGGACAGTTATGTGCAATTGGATGATTGCCTGGGCCGGGTGTTCACGCTTTTGGACGACGATATAACCCTGATTGTCATGTCGGATCACGGGTTCGGCAATCTCCATAAAGATGTCTATTTGAACCGATTCCTTATTAAGACCGGTTTTATGAAAGAAAAAGACAACCAATGGAACAGGCCCTTTGACATGGGAAATCCATTTGAATGTATCGATTGGCGTCAGACAAAAGCTTATTCCCATGGCCTATTCGGAAATATATTTATCAATGTTAAAGGCAGGGAACCGGCCGGTATTATCCCTAAAGGAGACCAATATGAAGAAGTGATCGATTCATTGATTGACTATTTATATGAAATCAGAGATCCGGATGACGGCGGGAAAGTCGTAACCCGGATCTACCGCCGGGAGGAACTCTATCATGGGCCCTATGTGGAAAATGCTCCGGATCTGTTGGTCGACATGCGTAATTACGGCTATATTACCAGAGGAGGCCATGAATTTGCGGGAGACGGTCTTTTTTCCAAACCGAAAATAAATCACTCGGGGAACCACAGACTTAACGGGATGGCTTTTATCCGGGGGCCTAACATTAAACCCGGTTTCAGGATGCCGGAAATCACGATCACCGACCTGGCCCCGACCATCCTTTATGTGATGGGGGTACCTATTCCTGACGACATGGATGGGCGAGTGGTTCATGAGGTGTTTAGTCCATGAAAATGAGATCTGTTCCGGAAAAAACCCATATTGAAAGGTGCAAGCCATGAGGCGTACGGTTCTAATTTTCACCGTTGACATGATCCCGGGGCGGAACAGGCATGTCTCTGGTGGGGGCTTGCGGGTTTGGGGGCTAGGCCAAGGCCTGAAAGAGAAAGGCCATGAGGTTGTCTATTCCATGCCGAAAGTCAGTATGGAAGGCGAAGATTGCTCCGGCGAATTGCTTAAATATGCTTTTAAACCCCATCAACTTTCAAGAATTATTCGGAAAGTAGCTCCGGATGTGATCCTCTTTGAACAATGGGGGCTTGCGACCTACTTGGATGAAACAAACATCCCGGTTGTGATTGACCTGCACGGTTCCTTGATTCTGGAGAATCACTATCGCCGCCATCAAAGTTTCCAGAGCAATGTTGCCGCTAAGATCAAGTCTTTTGCCAAGGCGGATTTTCTTCTCTGTCCGAGTGAAAGACAGAAGAACTATTTTTTGCCATGGCTGATGTTGGGCGGTGTTCCATTCGATGAAAAGAGAATTGGGGTTATCCCGGTTTCCCTGTCCCCGAATCTGCCCGAAAGAAGGGAAGTTTTAGAACCCGTCTTCGTCTTTGGCGGAGGCCTGTGGCCCTGGGTTGATCCTTTTCCCGCCCTGGATATTGTGGCGGAAGAGATCAAGGCACAAGAAAAAGGAACGCTGAAAATCTTTTCCGAAAAACCCCATATTCAAAAAGTGTTGCCAAAGGACGATGTCCTCGGAGCCTATGCTGCCCAGGTGGAAAAGCTTGAAACCAATAATCGGGTAACCCTTTTGGGATTCGTTCCGCATGAAGATCTGATTAAGGAATATGCAGGGGCCAGTGTGGCCGTGGATCTTTATCAGTGGAATCGAGAGAGGGAACTGGCTTTCAGCACCAGGACCATTGAATATCTATGGTGTGGACTTCCGGTCATTCATGCCGGTTATTCCGAGATTTCATCTCATATTCAAGAATACGAGACTGGATGGTGCCTGGATCCCAACGATATGGATGGGATTCGAAATACCGTTTCGGATATTCTGGCGAACGGTGAGACGGTAAACGGATATGCAGCGAATGCTCAGAAGCTGATCCAAGATCGATTTGTATGGGACAAAACGATTGATCCTCTCAACGATTTTGTTATAAGCCCCTTTTCAAAAACCGGAAAGCGGACCTTTTTTGATCTGATCTCCCTTGAGTTTGATCGGATTGAAGAAGAGCTGGAAAAAGAAAACAGGGAAAAACAGGATGAATTAATCCGTAAAGACCATGAACTCAATGTGTTACGGGAAGTTTCCCAGGATGCACTTACCGAATTGCGGGAGGAGCTTGAGCGCCGTGACGCGGCCATAACCGACCTTCATTTCGAGATGACGGTCGTGAATGGAAAGATTCAGGAACACGAGAATACCATTAGCCGTTTCAGTGTGGAGAACGCTGACCTTATAGCATTAAAAAATGGATTGGAAGAGGAGGTTTTACACCATCAACAGGAAATCAGATCTTTTAAAGAGGCCGTCAATGAACGTGATGAAGCGCTTGGCGATCTCAGAAAAGCGCTGCATAGCGCTTCTGAGCATGCCGGGTACCTGGAAGGGGTATTAAGGAGTATCCAAAATCGCTTCCTTTACAAATGGTACAAGCGGCTCGCCTATGGTTTCAAGCGGCTATTTCTGCAATATCCCAGGTTTTTATACCTCGTGATGGTTAATATTTTGACAAATGTCTACATGAGCCGGTGTTGCAAAAGGCACAAGCGCAAAATTTTTCCAGCGCCGTGAGGCTCTAAAACAGTTTCTTTTCAATAAGAGTTCCCCGCATGAATATTTTGATGATTCATCCCCATGACATCTACTCCGATCTGGAGCCCTGGACCTCCAGAATCACGAATTTGGCCAAGGAATTTGTGGAAAGAGGGCACCGGGTCAAACTTGTTTATCACCTGGTGGATGCCAGCCTTTCGCCTGAGGAGGCCAGTTTGCGCCAGGAGTTTGCCTTCGAGACAATCCCTTTGATCCGCTTTCAACGGACTCTTTTGAAAAAATTGAAGATTATAGTGGATCTGGCCGACTGGGCCGATATTATCCACTTTCAAAAGTGTTTGCCGCACGGCGCTCTACCGGCTATCTGGGCCGCTTATCGGCTTGGGAACCCGGTCCATTATGACTGGGATGATTGGGAATATGAAATCTATAACTATCGTCCCATGAACAGACTTGTGGGCAAATCCATCGATACCTTTGAAAAGATCATTCCCGGACTGGTGGACACCGTTTCTGTTGCAAGCCAGTCATTAAAGGAACTTTGTTTGGAACGGGGGGTGAGGGCAGACAGGATCTTTGAAAGTCATGTGGGGGCTGACCTCCGGATGTTTTCACCGAACGTCAATGGCGGCGGCGTCAGGAGAAACCATGATCTGGAAGGGCCGATAGTCCTTTATCTGGGGCAGTTACAT
The DNA here is from genome assembly GCA_963663335.2 of Desulfatiglandales bacterium. Taxonomy (GTDB): domain Bacteria; phylum Desulfobacterota; class DSM-4660; order Desulfatiglandales; family Desulfatiglandaceae; genus NaphS2. Next base: position 1,315,893 of record CAXXLN010000004.1, read on the forward strand.
GGGGCGCAGTACGCGGAACTTTTTCTACAGGCTGCAAAGGTAATTCTCTCCAGACGGGATGGGGTCAACTTCATGGTTGTCGGGATCGGTGATCGTTTTGGTGAGCTGCATGCCCTGGCGGAGCGATTGGACATTGGGCACAAGATTGTGTTTACCGGTGCCGTAAATCATGAAATGGTGCCCCAGTATATTGCCGCGGCGGATATTGCCGTAGCCTGTTTTGAAGACAACAAGCAGACCCGCTGTAAAAGCCCCTTGAAAATTGTGGAGTATATGGCTTCAGGAAAGGCTGTCGTTGCAAGCGACGTGGGTGAAGCCACAAGGATGCTACGGGGATGCGGCATCCTGACCAAACCCGGTGATGTCAACAGTCTGGTGCATGGCATTGAGGAATTACTGGATGATCCTCAATTAGGGGTTCAACTGGGTCTTAAAGCCAGAAAACGCGCCGAGGAGATATATAACTGGGGGGTAACGGCGTCCAATTTACTTCAAGCCTATCATTTGAGTTTGGAGATTTGCGGCAAGCGGTCAGGCCATAGGAGAAATGACGGAAACAGAAGGACGGATGGCACTTCGAAAAAAGGGAAATACCGAAACACCAAAGGCGGTATCAGGGGTTTCCTGGACAGAAACAGGGACCTCTTGGGCATCATGAACGGGGCAAAAGTGTTTGCGGGGCCGTACCTGGTCCAATTGGACCTGACAAACAATTGCAACAATGACTGCATCGGATGTTGGTGCAATTCACCCCTTTTAGGCGATAAGGCCATGGACTCGGAGACCAAAAAACAAACTTTACCCTTTGACCGGGTGGCCTCCCTTCTTGACGAACTCCATAATCTGGGAACACGGGAGGTCTATTTCGCCGGCGGGGGAGAACCGTTTATGCACCCTCGGTTCATGGAAGTGTTGGAGTTGGTCAAAGGCTACGGCATGGTGGTCCACATCAATACGAATTTCACGCTGGTGGACAGAAGCAAGGCCGAAAAGATGGTTTCATTGGGAATAGATCATTTGACCATCAGTATGTGGGCGGGCACCGCCGAAACCTACAGCAAAACGCATCCCAATAAAATGGAGGAGACCTTTGAACAAATTTTGGGGGTCCTGGACCATTTGGTATCCTTAAAAAAAGAACGGCCTTTTATCAAACTCTATAACGTTATCTCAAAAATTAACTGCCACGAGATAGACACCATGGTTGACCTTGCCCTGCGTATGGGTGTTGAGTCCGTTGAATTCACCATGGTGGATGTAATACCGGGATATACGGATACCCTGCTTCTTTCGGAACAGGAAAGACGCTGTCTTGTGGATTCGTGTCATATGGTGAGAGATAAAGTGGAGAGATTAAACAGAGATCGTGAAAAGAAGCTCCAACTTTTCCGTTTTGATGAATTTATTCGAAGGATTTCAAGCGAGGACACCAACAACGGCAGTTATGATAAGAATGTGATCGATTCGATTCCGTGCTATGTGGGATGGTTTTTCGCACGGATACTGCCCGATGGGAATGTCAACTCGTGCCTCAAATCCCATCGTATTCCCGTGGGAAATATCCATCAGAACGATTTCAAAGAGATCTGGCTTTCTGAAAAGCAACAGGAGTTCAGGAAAGAGACGAACGTCTATAAGAAAGAGTCCCCCTATTTTGCCATGATCGGCAATGACCCGTCCGCAAAGATCGGATGTCATAGAAGTTGCGACAATCTGGGGCACAACCAGTACATACACCATCGAATCACATCGATGGGTTTGGGCAAGAAGCTTGCCCTTCAATCCGGACGTTTTCTCGCCAAACCATACAATTGATGGGCCCGGCAGGCGAATACAAACGGATCAAGAACCCGTTTTCCGGGCAATGACCAAAATAGCAAGTTATTTTTGAAGGATGGCAGGGCAGTATGGACAGAATGAATCTCCCGCTGGATATACAAGGTGTGATGGATGGATCGAGAGCGTTTGTCGGACCGGAACAGGTGGTCGTCGATATCACGAACCGGTGCAACAACAACTGCATTGCCTGTTGGACCGGTTCGCCTCTTCTGAGGGATAAAACCCCTCCAAGCCATTGGAAATCGCAGGAGTTTCCCTATGAGTTGACCAAGGAACTCCTGAAAGATCTTCACCGACTGGGTACAGAGAGGATCAGATTCACAGGGGGAGGGGAGCCTTTCATGCACCCGAATCTTATGGATCTAATGGCTTATGTAAAATCCCTAGGGATGATCTGTTCTTTGACCACCAATTTTACCCTGATGGATCAGGAGAGGGTGGACAGGATCATTGAACTTGGTGTCGATGAGGTGGCCGTGAGTCTTTGGGCCGGGGATTCCGTCACCTATGCGAGGGTGCATCCGAACAAAACGGAAAAGACGTTTCATCGAATGAAAGGTCTGCTGCGGAGATTGGGAACACAAAAAGGTAAACACCTCAGGATCACCCTTGCAAACGTTCTTTTCAATATGAACTTTCAAAATGTTCCGCGTATGTTTGATTTGGCAAAAGAGGTTGGCGCTGATGCTGTCTATTTTACCCTTGTTGATCCCGTTCCAGGTTATACGGACGGTCTTTTGTTGAACCGTGATCAGAGGGCCGAATTGCTCCATATGGTGGAAGAAATCGAGGTGAAAGCCAAAGGCGATTCGAAGAAAGAAGCCGTGGCGCTTGAGAATTTCCCACAACTCAAACGCCGCCTTTCAAACCCGCATGCCGACGAGGGGCACTACGACAACAATATCATCAATTCGATTCCCTGCTATATCGGATGGATGTTCTGCCGGTTGTTGCCCGACGGCCGTGTGAGCCCATGCTGTCGAGGCGTACAAAAACCGATGGGGAATCTTTTCCAGCACTCCTTTGAAGAGATCTGGAATTCGCCCACATACCGTGAGTTCAGGCAACATGCAAAACAGAGGAGGAAAACAAACCCCTATTTTAGAGCTATAGGGTGTGACACCATGTGCGACAATCTGATGCACAATCTGGACATGCACAGGCGCATTCTCGAATTTGATCCCAGCCTTGAGAAAGCACTCACGAAGTTAAAATGAAAGTAAAAGAGTGGAGCACATATGAAGAGGGCATTGGTAACGGGCGGCGCGGGTTTTATCGGGAGCCATCTCGCGAATAGTTTGATTCTGAAGGGCTATGAAGTAATTGTTCTGGACAATGAATCAACGGGTTTTAAGGAAAATGTTCCAGTAAACGCCCAATATATTAAGGGAGATGTTTTGAACCTCCAGGATCTTTCCGGAGCGTTTGCAGGGCCTGTTGATCTGGTATTGCATATTGCGGGGCAGGCTTCCACCATTCGTTCTTTTCGCGATCCCCATGATGATCTTAAAACAAATGTTATCGGTACGTTGAATGTCTTAAAGAAATGTTTGGAGAAAAGGGTCCCCCGTTTCCTTTTTGCCAGTTCCATGACCTGCTATGGCCATCCCGCTCAGATCCCCATCCCTGAGGATGAGCAAAGTCGGCCCATAAGCTATTACGGCATCACCAAGCATGCCGCAGAAAGATATGTCCTTTCCACGGCCTTGAGAAATGATCTGGATTTTGATTTCCATGCAACCGCCTTCAGGATGTTCAATGTATATGGCGAGCGCCAAAGTCTTCAGAATCCCTATCAGGGGGTTATGGCTATCTTCATTTCCAACGTGTTCAATAACGAACCCATTACAATCCATTCTGACGGGGAACAAAGCCGGGATTTCATTTATATCGAGGATGTGGTGGATGCTTGGATTTCTGCAATAGACAATCCGCGGACATACGGCGAGGTCTTCAACTTAGGGACAGGAAAGGGGGTCTCCATCAATCAACTGGTGGATAAAATTCTATTATCGGATGGTAAGGGTCGCTCAAATTATCCCGTACGATACAGCCATGAGAGGCCCGGGGATCAAAGACACATGAGGGCAGATGTGTCCAAAGCGAAGGAACTTTTTGACTGGTCCCCGAGAATATCGTTGGAAGAGGGAATGGGTAGAACAATTAGATGGGCCCGTGATCAATGGCAAAAGCACAAGACTTAAAATCTCCGTGTTCCCAGCGCCCCCATGGTAAAATAAGCTAGGACTTGATTGATTCGGGAAAGGGAATTCCTAATTATCAAGAATGAAGGGGCGCTCCAAAGAGGAATTTCATGAAGATATTCATAACAGGCGGTGCAGGCTTCATCGGCTGTAATTGTGCAAAGCACTTCATGGAAGCTGGGCATGAGGTCATTGTATTGGACAACCTCTCCCGCCCGGGGTCCAATCTGAATCTTGAATGGCTGCAATCCCTGGGGCAATTTCAATTCATCAAAGGTGATATCCGCAATTTCAACCTCATTGAGAAATGTTTAGGGGATAACAAAGACATCGAGGTGGTCATACATCTTGCCGCTCAAACAGCCGTAACGGCATCGATCATCAACCCGAGAAAAGATTTTGAGATCAATGCCCTTGGGACCCTCAATCTCCTTGAAGCTGTAAGGCTTTCCGAAAGCGACCCTGTTGTCATCTATGCTTCCACCAACAAGGTTTATGGGAGCCTGGAAAATCTGAGAATTAGGCGGAATGCGGCAAAATATGAACTGATCGATTATCCTAACGGCATACCGGAGAATTTTCCCCTTGATTTTCACTCTCCTTATGGATGCTCCAAAGGCGCTGCGGATCAATATGTAAGAGATTATCACCGCATTTATGGCATGAGAACAGTCGTATTCCGCCAATCATGTATTTACGGGCCGAGACAATACGGAGTGGAAGACCAGGGATGGGTGGCATGGTTCATTCTTTCCGCACTTGACGGCAAAATGATAACAATCTATGGGGACGGACGACAGGTCAGAGATGTCCTTTATATCGAAGATTTAATCAATGCTTTTTCAAAGGCAATTGATAGAATTCATTTTGCCAAAGGTGGCGTTTATAACGTGGGTGGCGGGCATAATAACCAATTGTCTTTGCTAGAGCTCGTTGAAATCATGAAGAGTGTATTAAACCTTAAGGCGAGGTATGAATTTGATTCGTGGAGAGAAGGGGATCAAAAAGTCTATATCTCCGACATTTCAAGATGTACTACCGGCTTTTCCTGGGAGCCGACATTTTCTCCTTTGGACGGAATTAAATTGCTGCATTCCTGGTGCTCCAAATTATAGAACAAGAGGAGGAGTAAAAAGGTCGAAGCTTAAAGCCTTTAAAGCTCTGACATGTTCCAAGGCGCCTATCAGGGAAATTGTAAAACATGACGCCATTTAAAAATGTTATGCTTCAGACTACGCCCCTGTGTAATTCCGGGTGCATAATCTGTCCAAGCAGGCGCCTTCGAAAACTGTTGCCTCAGGGGGAGATGGTGGAAGGGCTCTTTAAGCAGATAGTAGATGAATGCTCTGAACAGCCCGGGATCATCCGTTTGTTACCCTATCTGATGAACGAACCTTTATTGGATAAAAAAATCGTTGAGCGAATTAATTACCTGAAAACTAAATTGCCGTGGGCAGCGGTTCATATCCTATCCAACGGGACTCTCCTTGATGATCAATTGACAGATGATTTGCTGGATTCTGGTCTCGACTGGATCGGCTTCAGTGTACATGCCATCAGATCTGAAACCTATTCTCGGATTACCGGTTTGCACAACTTTCCCGAAATCAGGGATAGATTAGTTCGATTTATCGACAGGGCTTATCAAAAAGGGAAATCGACAAACTACATTGAGATAAAAATCATCAAAGTTGATAGTATTCTTAGTCCCGAAGAGAAAGATGATTGTATCCGGTTTTGGAAAAGCAAAGGAATAAAACGCATCGTTTGTCATGAAGATTATATAAGCCGGGCAGGAAACGTGAAGCGCAAAGAGCCTATTCATCACGAAAAGACCTATGGGTGTAAAACCGTATGGGCGAACCGGATGATTCATGTCCTTTCGAATGGTGATGTCATCCCTTGTTGTATGGATTGGGAGAGGGAGGTGATCTTAGGCAATGTGCATGACAGACCCCTTCAAGAAATTTGGTTGAGTGACGCATATGAGCAATTTCGCAACATGTGTGATGGGAAATTGGAGTCGCCCGATGACTTTCTCTGTAAACGATGCGAAGATGCCATTACCATAGGGCCAAACGCGGGCAAAACGATCCTTGGGAAAATGCGGGTTAACCCTATAAACACTTCACCTCGGGCTGGAAGCGGTCCAGTCGAGCATGAAAAAAGAGAAGGAAGTCCGGATATCCTCCTGCTCATGTGTCCGCCCTGGCAAGCGGATGTACCTCCCCTCGGGATCGCATATCTTTGCACTTATTTGCGCACCCATGGTTTTCATGCCAGTGCCCTCGATCTGAACGTGAAAATCTTTCGATCAGTCGATCAGAATTTAAAAACATTCTGGGATATGCAGTATTATCCCTTGTGGGCTAATCCTGATCAGTTCAGAGGGTTTTTAGGGCATTTTGAAGATATGATTCCCTCCTATCTCCAAGTTGTCATGAGAATTGGCGCACCTGTAATCGGGTTCTCCGTGAATTCAGGAAACCTGCTCTTTTCGCTGGAGATGGCCAGGCGGATCAAGGCGCAGGACTCTTTGTGCACGATTGTCTTGGGCGGTCCCGGGATCAATGAGATCTATAGTCAGGAACAAGGCCGTTTTTCGCCGGTGGACTTGTTCGTTTTTGGTGAAGGGGAGGAAAGACTTCGGTGGATTTTGGCAAGATCAAAGGGAAAAAGGGATTTTCAGAATAAACCGACTGGAGTGATCGGATGGATGGAAGGTCTGGTTGACGGACATCATTTGAAGCTTTCCGCGCCGGATTTAAAACAAGTGCCTTTTCCCACCTTTGAGGAATTTGACCTGTCCGATTATATCGGCGAACCCATGCAGCCCCCCCTTCCGATGCTTATGAGCCGGGGGTGTATCAGAAAATGCAGTTTCTGCAATGACCATAATATCACAAAACCCTTTCGCTCTATTGAGCCAAAGCGCGTACTTGGAGCGATGAGATATTATATCAACAGGTACGGGATCCGACAATTCTGTTTCAATGACTTGCTCATCAACGGAAATCTCAAGATGCTAGAGCAGTTTTGTGACTTGATCATCAAGAGCGGTCTTGACGTAGAATGGTGGGGCCAGGCCGCAGTACGGAAAGATATGGATTTCAAGCTCTTCAACAAGATGAAGCAGTCCGGATGCGTCAGCGTTGTCTTTGGGGTGGAGTCTTTCTCCGATTCCGTATTACAGAAAATGAGAAAGCCATATCGTGCCGAAGATGCCCTGCACGTGCTCCGAAATTGTCACAAGGCGGGTGTTCAAACATCCATCAACCTCATCATGGGTTTTCCCGGGGAAGGGGAGGAGGAGTTCCTGGAAACATATGACTTCCTCAGAACCCATCATCACTACATTGGAGGACTGTCTAGTGTAACCACCTGCTGTATCAATGCTGGAACGGCGCTTTTCGATGAGGCCAAATCTCTGAGCATTCAATACCCTAAAGGGGTCGAACCCCATTTGAAGTGGATTATTCCTAATGAAAACAACTATTCAATCCGGGCCAATCGGGCGAAACGTATCGTGAAGCTGACGAAGGAACTCGGCATATCCCTGAGTTTCCTTGCGCTTTACGAGGGAGAGGATGAGGGCGCCGAAGAACCCGCTCCAAAGGAAAATCAACCGGCTGGAAGAAGGGATTCGACTCAAAAGAAACCGGCTGTTTCTCTGGTCCTTTTGCCTCCATGGGGGATAGAATTTCCGCCGCTCGGCCTGGCATACCTGGCCACCAGTGCAAAGCGTTGCGGCTGGTCCACACATGTTCTGGACTTGAACATCCGATTTTTTCAGAGTATCAACGAGGAGATGAAACAGTATTGGGAACTGAAAAATTTGCAGTGGTGGGAGAACCATGATCGCTTTGGGGCCCTGTGGGAAAATCTGGAAAAGCCTATCGAAGAAGCACTACAGGAAATACACGACAGCGGCGCGGAGATTGTGGGATTCTCCGTGCACCAGTCCAATATCTCTTTAACCTTGCGTGCAGCGAAAAGAATGAAGGAACAATGGCCTGACACTGTCGTTCTTTTTGGAGGCCCCGGCGTACGATGGATGGAGGATATTCGAGAGGCTAACCCCGGGCTCGTAGACCTGTTTGTTCTGAACGAAGGCGAATTGACGTTGCAGGAAATCCTCGGTCGTCATGCGAGGAAGATTCCTTTAAAGGGCATTCCAGGCACCCTGTATTTTGAAAGTGGGTCCTACAAAGCCGCACCGAATCGGTCCCTGATCACTGATCTGGGGAGCCTGCCGTTTCCAACCTATGAGGAATTTGATCTGGAGAGCTATACCACATCCTTTCTCGGAATTCTGGGCTCACGGGGCTGCATCAATCACTGTGCATTTTGTAACGATCGGGAGTTCTCCGGTCATTACCGATCCCGTTCTGCTGAGCACATTATCCAGGAAATGCGCCACCATATGGATCGTTATGGATGCACCAATTTTCAGTTCAATGATCTTTTGATAAACGGAAATCTGGCTCAACTGAGGCGGCTTTGCGAAGAAATTGTGTCGCAGAGATTGCCGATCAACTGGAGTGGGCAAGCTGTCGTCAGGAAGGATATGAACGAGGATCTGTTCCATCTCCTGCGCAGGGCCGGCTGTTCTGGTATCGTTTTTGGGGTGGAAAGCTTCTCCGACCCTGTTCTCAGAGCCATGGGCAAGCCATACCTCTCGGACCATGCCAGACAGGTAATGTCCTGGGCTAAGAAAGCGGGCCTCATGGTGGTCCTGAATCTTATTGTCGGATTTCCGAATGAAACCGAAGAAGATTTCGAGATTACCCTCCGGTCTGTTCGGGAAAACAAGGGCCTCATTGACAAGATATCATCTCTTTCCACCTGTATCATCACTCCCAAATGCCTGCTCGAAAAAAACCCGGACGATTACTCTCTCAACCTTCCTCAGAAAGACCATTGGCGGGAGTGGTCCAGAGGAAACCTTGATTATAGAAGGCGCAAAGAGCGTCTAATCCGGATGCGGAAAGCCCTCCAAGAGCTGGGGATACCGCTGGCTATGGATAACCTTTATGAGGAAACCCTCGATATTCCCTATTGTCCGGAAAGTCGGGATCAGAAGTCTTTGGTTTCACGCGAGCCTGAAAGAAAACCTGAATCCGCGGTCTGTTTTGAAGCTTTTTCTGAATCCTGGAAAGGGCAGTGCCCGCAGAGGGTTGTTCTGATCCATTCTCCACCGGCTCAAAGTGACTGTCCACCTGAATCTGTGGCCCGTATTGCAACTGGGTTACGGGTTATGGGCGCCAAGGTCAAAGTGGTTGATGTAAATACAAGCTTGGGGAATAGGGAGCGCTGCAAAAAAGTATCCAATCCTGAAGACCCTTGGCCTCACAGACCGTGGGTTGAGTTGATGAACACACAATCCGGGGACTGGCAGGCATTACTCCGGAAAGCCCTTGGCGACCATAATCGAGAGATGGCAGTTGTTTTTGTGCCCGAGTATGGGATTGAACCAGCGTTGTACATTTCACGGGAAATAAAGGCTTTAAGCTCTGAGGTTTTCGTCTTACTCATCGGTCCGGGGTGCGCAATCTTCCGACGCCGTATGTCGACCCGTGGTCAGCCTGTGGATGGGGTCATCCTGGATGATCCACTGAGTGTTTTTAAGTGGTGGCGGAAATTGAGCGGGGAGACAAAAACGATCCCCGGACTGATTCAGCCGGATGCGACCGCTTCATTGCTCAACGTGGGATTTCCACCCGCCTACATGCAAAAACAGTTCGTAACCTCCTACGAAGGATTCGATCAATCTGTCTATTCGCCATCTGAACGGACGGTCCGCTTGTCTTTCGGCTGCACTCGCCGATGCCGGCATTGCACTCTATGGCCGTCACCAATATTCTCTTCCAGGAATCCGGAACTCGTAGCCGCAGAGTTATGTCAACTTCATGAACAGACTGGCATATCTTCATTCCAGTTACTTGGAGTCGCCAATGGGGATATGGATCACCTTACCTCATTGTGCGAACAATTTATTGAAAGAGGGTCTGACTTCAACCTCCAGGCTCAGTTTGTTCTTGGAAAGGAGATGAAGACAAGCCTTTTTCAAAAGATGCATCAGGCCGGATTTAAAAAATTGAGCTTTTGTTTCGGCAGTGCTTCCCAACGGATTCAGCGGGGCATGAATCTTGGCTTCACGTCTCGGTTGGCCAAGAGAGATCTCGGATATGCCAAGGAAGCGGGATTTATCACGGAGTTAAATCATTTTGTGGGATTTCCCGGAGAGGACGAAAAGGATTTTTTGGAGACGCTGATGTTTTTCAGAGAACACGGGCATCTCATTGATAACGTCATCGTCAGTCCATGTCCACTGCGTCCCGGATCGGAACTGGAACGGGCGCCGGAGCGCTTCGGGATTCATATTATGAACAAGATGCCTCTCAGCCATTGGCATGATGGTTGCGTCAATAATCTGAGCTATAGGCGAAAGAAGACCAAAGAGGCGATTCTTTATCTGGAATCCTTAGGGATAGCAACCATTGGTTCCGGGTGCGAGTCTATCGTAAGCAACGAGCCGGAGGCCAAGAAAAAAGTCATAACCAGCAGGCTTCACCAAAAAGTGGAGTATTCAAAACCGGCCGGCATCCTGCTGGCTACACTACCTCCCTGGGGCTATTCCAACCCTCCATTGGGACTTGCATTCCTCTCTGAATACCTTAAATCCAAAGGCCATAGAACGATTGTCAGGGACTACAACATCCAATTCTACAATGAGGTTTCTGAGAAACTCCGACTCTTGTGGCATGTGGAGAATAAGAATTACTGGAGCAGCCCTGAAACATACCAGGTAGTTCAGTATGGACTGGAGTCGCAAATCAGAAAATGTGTGGATGACATTCTGTCCATCAATTCAATTGCCGTCGGCTTTTCGGTTGTGGATCCGAAAGAACGTATCACATTAGAAGTGATTCGCCGAATCCGTGAACAGGACCCCAGGCGTATCATCTTTTTGGGCGGACCGGCTTGCACCACGGCCGAATACCGGTCAATCTTCGAAGGCGCTCCAAAGGGATGGATCCATGGCTATTTTCTGGGTGAAGGAGAAGAAAGTCTGGAAGCGGAAATCCGAGCAATGAAGGAAGAAAGGGGTTTAATTGAAATTCCCGGTGTGATTCTTGCGAATAGTCATGCGGGCGGCTCGGATGTTTCCTGGGTCAATGACCTCGAGGGAATTCCCGCACTGACTTTTGAAGATTTCCAGCTCGATGCCTACGAAGGAGGTGGAAAAAGCATCGTTTTCCAGTGGAGTCGAGGGTGTATCGGGAATTGTGCATACTGCAAAGGGCGCTTATTGGAGGGTCCTTATCGTTGTCGAAGTGTTGATGTAATTCTTAAAGAGATGGAATACGCCCTTGAGCGATACGGCATTGGCGAATTCACGGTTTGTGATTCGGTTTTAAACGGGCGCCCTCCATTTCTTGAAAAAGTTTGCGACAAAATTGTTGCACGAGGGTTGGATTTAGGTTGGCGGGGTCAGATTATACCCCTACCTTCAATGAATCGGGATAGGATGAAAAAACTTGCACAAGCGGGCTGCAAGGAACTCCAATTGGGTCTGGAATCCGGCTCCAACGCCGTGTTGGAAAAAATGCGAAAACGGAGACTGTTTTCGGTAGAACAAGCCCAAGAGGTTGTTCGGGACGCTCACGATGCGGGAATCCGTACGGCATTATTCACGATTGTAGGCTTCCCTGGTGAATCAGTCAGTGATTTTGATGAGACCATAGCCTTTGTTCAGCGGAATGCTGACTGGATAGATGAGATCAAATCTATCAACACGCTTCATATTATAACAGGTACGGAGCTGCATTTGCATTCTGAAAAATATGGGTTGAAACTTCCGGAGCGGGATTATCATTACCTGTGGGAAGGCCCGGATGGAAATACCGAGGAGGAAAGGAACCGACGGGCAAAAGAACTTCTTGCCCTTGCAGATGAATTAAAAATTCCTGTCCGGGAAACAAATTTTCGAGAGGGCAAACAATATGACCTCATCACTCAGTGGAAATCCGATGGCGTAAAGGGTATGTCCATGCGCTTGGAAAGATTGCTTGAACAGTCTAAAGCCATCCACCATGGACCGAAGGTGCCGCTCCAGTCGTCGGACTCAAGCGTTGCGGTCGCTGAGCGCGAAAAATCGTCAGATGCCGGACCTGTTATAAGGGGAATTGCCTCCGGCAAGGAGGTTTATGCAGGGCCTGAACTTCTGGAGATAGATCTAACCAATAACTGCAACCTGCAGTGCATCGGATGCTGGTGCCACTCCCCGCTGTTGGGAAACGACAAGTTCGGGGGGGAAAAGAAAAGAAAACAGATACCTAAAGAAACTGTTTTTTCTCTTTTAGAAGAAGCCAGAGCGTTGGGGACAGGTGAAGTTCAGCTTTCAGGGGCAGGTGAGCCGTTTCTCCATCCTGGCATATGGGATATTATTGAAACCATCAAAGAATCCGGCATGAGTTGTAACCTCATCACAAACTTTTCGCTCTTGGGTCAAGGTGAGGTTCGTCGACTAATCGACCTTGGGGTGGATTCGATTACTGCCAGCATCTGGGCTGGGGATGAAGAAACTTACAATCGAATTCACCCAGGCGTTCCGAAAGATCTATTCAACCGAATTCGAGAGAATCTTTCTCTTTTGACTAAATTGAGAAAACCGGACAACCTCCAAAAACTTAAAATATATCATGTTGTTAACTCCATAAATGTCGATTGTATTGAATCGATGATAACGTTTGCGCTTGATGTCGGGGCGGATGCGGTTGAATTTCAAATGATTGATATTGTGCCAGGAAAGACGGACGACCTTCGACCAGATCTGTCAGCACAGGAGAGGCTTTTGGCTCAGTTCGACAATATTCGGCACAGGCCGGACTACATAAAGGATTTCATCGGCGCCGAACACCTGAGACGGCTGGATGATCAGATCCTTCGAGAGGAATTAATGGAGTTCGGAAGGCTGTATTCCCACCTTCCTGGTGGGTTTTCCTACTTTCCCCATCATCATGCGATTCGATGTCCAAATGGAATAGGAAGTGCGGAAAAGCATATCTTGAAAGATGATTACTCGGTGATATTTGTGTTTGAGCAAGAGGAATGTCAGCAATGTTATCAAAAGAAGGAATGTTGGGAAAATCTCACCGAATCGGGTCGCCTTCGCCTTCATCCAATGGAAATCTTAGGCGTTGGTTCATTTCTTCGTCGTTTAAGCTCTTCAGAAAAGGAAATCCAAAAATATGAGGGCCGCATCATTGATCGTCTTCCCTGCACTGTGGGATGGACCTATGCTCGGGTCAAAGTTGATGGGAATGTGATTCCCTGCTGTAAAGCAAGCGGTTTTCCTCTGGGAAATATTTTCGAGGATTCTTTTTCAAACATCTGGCATTCTCATGTCTATTCAGAGTTTCGAAAGAAAGCCAAAGAACTATCTAAGAAAGATCCCTACTTTTCGAAAATCAATTGTTACAAGAGCTGCGACAATGTTGGTATGAACATGAATAGCCATTTAAAATTACGCTGAATCTCTGTTTGTTGAACAAGCCCGTTCATTTGGTAGAACAAGCATTCATAAATCGATGATTTTCAGATCTCAGGCAATGGGTAGGAATTGTGATGTTGTGCATAAGACCGATAAAAAAGCACTTATTGATGATTCTTTTTCCCCTTGCTATCTTTCTCTTTATCGAATTGGCTCTCCGTGTTTTTGGTTATGGTAACACTGAGGAGAGTGAAGACTTCTCAAGAGGTCTCCTGGGTTCCCATAAGATTTATCGGATCAGCGAAGAAAATGGAGACCTGCATGAACGATGTCCCAAACAACTGGATGTGGCCGACCAAACCTTCTCAGCAAAAAAGAGGCCGAATACCTTCCGGATATTTTGCCTTGGCGGTTCTTCCACAGGGGGGTATCCCTACTTTTCCCCCCCTGGTGGATTTCCAAAATGGATAGAAATCTTCCTCACTTCCATGTATCCTTTCAGAAACTTTGAGGTCATCAACAGCGGAGTATCGACATACGGCTCATATCGTGTATCACATGTTCTGAGCGAAATCATCGAATACGATCCTGATTTGATTCTTCTATACTGCGGAAATAATGAGTTTTCCGAGCATTGGTGGACCAGAGAATGGATGGGTGCAATAAAGTTGCCCATGTGGTTCCGCAGATTTTTCGCTGAGATCCGAATGTACGTTCTTTTGAGAGATCTTTTTCTACGTCTCAAGATCCTCTTGCCGATAGATCTAATCAGTATGCCGGTCTTGAGCGGAAGCGAAATCTCTATTGAGAAGGAGAGGCGAACTGTCATAGAAGATTACAAACGGAACATCCTTGAGATGATAAGACTTGCCAAAGAGAAGGGGAAGAAGGTCTGGCTGCTGACAGTGGCAAACAACGTAAAAGACTGGGCACCCCAGAAAAATCTCATAGACGACCCTGTTTACCCTGACGCTGAGGAGTCTCTCAGAAAAGGAGATTTCGACACCGCACTTCAACTTTACAGAAAGCATCTGGAAGCTCAGGATGAAGACATGGGGATCATTCATTTTGCAATGGCAAAGTGTTTCGAAGGCAAGGGCGAATTTGAAGGGGCCGAGACGCAATATCTCGCAGCAAGGGACGCGGATTTATATAGGTTGAGGGCAATCAGCGCTTTTAATGCCGCGTTGAAGGACCTGTCACAACGCGAAAGAGTGAAACTCATTGATGTGGAGAAGGCCCTTGGATCCCTTTCGCCCAACAATGTCGTTGGAAACAACTTCTTTCTGGATCACTGTCACCCGAATATGGATGGTCATATCGCCATAGCGAGAGTCGTTTGCGATGAAATCGCCCACAGTGGAATCATGAGAGAGCCCCATCGTGATGATAAGGATCTGGAGATAAAGATCAGCGATTATCGAAAAAAGGCAGAAAGCGATCCCCGCGTTAGGACCGACGTGTTCTGGTTGCTAGGCAAGACGGCTTACAATAATAGCCAGATCTCCATGGCTGTGGAGCAGTATGAAGCCGCCGGAAGAGAATCACCGGAGAGCCTTCATGTTCTCGTGGATTTGGGTCTGGTTTATTTTGAATTGAAAAAGAATGAAAAAGCCCTTCAGGTTTTCGAGAAGGTTCTCTCCCTCAACCCCGAGGGGGCGAAAAGGATTACAGATCTTGAGGAGATAGAACACTTTAAGAGCATTGCGCGGGAGAAAGTGCGCAAGATCAAGCGTGAGCAAGAACAACGTCAAAAAAGATCGGAAGGCGGGAATGACCCGCTAAGGAACTTTTCGAGACAGCCCTGCGGGGCAGGATAGCTTCACGCATCTTTCCACAGAAAGATAATTTATCCGCCCTTGGCCAATTCAATTGATGAGGAAGCTTTTGAAGTGTCATATTACCACCTGGCCATAACCTCGAAAAGAGATGGGAAGAATCTCAGGTTATCCCAATCGACTTTCACAGGCTACTTCACCCATGGAAGGTCTTCGGTCTTTCTCGTCCTCCTTCTTTCCTGTGCCGCTCTAATTCTTCGTGTATATGACCTCTCCGGTGAGAGCCTATGGCTCGATGAATTGGATACTCTCAGGCACATGGATCGTTTCCCCAGTATATTCGAAGTCGAAAACAAGCCATTCTTTTATTATTTTTGCGTCTTTTTCTGGACCAAGCTCTTTGGAACGAGTGATTTCGCCTTGCGCTTTCCATCGGTGATCTTTGGGGTTGGGTCGGTGCCGATGATATTTATAGTGGGTCGTTTGTTGTTTGGAAACAAAGTCGCTTTGATCAGTTCTCTCCTTTTGTGCATTTCAGAGTTTCACGTCTTTTATTCTCGAATGGCCATCGTCTATTCTTTGTTTGTTTTTCTCACCCTTGCCTCTGTATATTTTTTTCTACTTTTTCTGAAGAAACCTTCAGCGAGGAACACGTCATTCTATGTTCTTTTTTCAACTCTGTTTTTCTATACTTATGCTTACGGGGTGTTTGTGCTGCTCTTTCAAAATGCCTTTTTTCTTGCCAGATTGAAGGCGAACCGCTCCTCACTCAAAAGATGGCTTTATGCCCAAACGGCCATACTTGTCCTTTCAATCCCGTGTCTTTTTTCTTTCATAGTTCAAGCAAGATATATTCACGATGTGCAATTTTTCGGCGGTCCTCCTCCGGTGTCGGCTGTGATAAGAATATTCCGTGAATTCAACAACTCCAATGGATGGTTGGGGGTCTCCGTTTTCCTTCTTTTCTTTTTCATCGGTCTTTTTTCTTGTTTGAAGACAGAGAAAAACAGAGAAACAATGACGTTCCTCCTTCTGTGGGTGTTGGTTCCGACAGTCATTCCCCTCGCGTTTTCCCATTTATTCTTTACCATTTTTCTGTACTCAAGGTTTGTGCTTGCATATTCACTTCCATACTATATCCTGATGGCCAAAGGATTGGCCAACGTAAGAAAAAAGACGCTCTTTTTCATCTGTCTTTTTATCGTCTTTTGCATGAATCTGTGCACGTTAAACCGGCTCTACCATGATCGATATATGACTGAATGGCGATCATTAGGACTCTATCTATCCCAGCACACCCGCCCGGGTGAAAGGATACTGGTTGTTGGATACGACTCCATGGAAAAAATGACCCAGCGATATTATGAGGGACCTGCATCCGTTCTTGCCCTCTGGGCCCCACCATACTCAGATAAGGAGATCCCTCGTGCATTGACAGCCGAACTTGCCAGAGAAATGGACAGGGGGTTTTCAGAAATTCGGGCTGATCTGGACCAGGCTCCAACGATATGGTTTGTCCATGTGGAGAATCCGGAATATACGACCTTTGAACGGTACTACCTGGAAAAATTGAAAGATCTGCCGGGGTATAAGGTTTCACTGGCATCCCAGCTTCAAACGGGTAGAAAGGCTTCGAGAAGTGGTATTGGCTCTGATGCTATCAACCTGTTCAAGTTTTCCAAAGACCTTTAGGGGATAGGGTAAGGGGATCTAATCAAGCATCCTGGAAATAAATATCCCGAAGTCGCTTTATCATCTTAAACGAAAACGAAACCATAGATTTTGGACGGTTTGCGTTGAAAAGGATAATATTTTCATTCATTCCAGTGGTGGTGATTTTTTCAATGTTGGAGATGGGGTTACGTTTGTCCTCGCTGAATGAATATCTCGCCCCGGAATATAGACTCGGATCCATGTTTGATCACTGTGTTTTCTGGAAGCCGGAACCCCCGGAGCTTAATCCTTTGGGAATATACCGTGATCACAAAAAGCAATTTCGAGGTGTTTATTATGAAAAAGGGAAGCCAAAAGGGGTGGTCAGAATAATATGCCTGGGCGGTTCATCAACATGGGGGTGGCCATTAGAAGATACCGAGAAAATATATCCTGCTGTGCTTGAAAAGCTGTTGAATGATCATTCATTGTGCACAAGATTCGAGGTTATCAATGCCGGCGTCGGTGGATACTCAAGTTTTCAAGCCATCAAGTATCTCAAGAACTCCCTTTTGGAATACGATCCTGACATCATTACCATATGTATTGGCGCCAATGATTCGAACACCAATGCTGACATTCATACAACATTGACAGACAAAGAGTATTGGCAATACATTGAAAAGAAAAGGCATAAACCTTCGAAGTTCGGGGAAGCTTCTCTTTTAAAATCAAAGGCATTTCTTTCCAATCTTAGAGTCTACAACGCGATGGATGAAATCCTATTTAGAATTCGAAATGAATCAAAAATAAGGGTACCCATTGGGGACTTTAAGGAGAACATGGTTGAGTTAATGAGGATCTCAAAGGCTTACGATCATAAGGTTTTTCTGGTTACAGAAGCCCACAGAAACCCACGAGCCATCGTTGACTATATTGAGGTGCTGAAAAATTTTGGCGATAGACATGAAAATGCCTTTTTCATTGATACCAGACCATTTCTTCAAGACGATGGTTATTTCGTAGATGAAATGCATCCTACCTATGAAGGCCACAAAAAAATAGCCAAAGCGATTTTCGATGGATTGCTGCGCGCTAGGATTCTTGATACTGAAAGAGGATCGCAATGAAGGTTTTTCTTGGGAATTCTCCATGGAATAAGAAAGGCTATTATGGTGTTCGGGCCGGATCCAGGTGGCCTCATTTTGAAGAGGCGCATCATGAGTACATGCCGTTCCCCTTTTTTCTTGCCTATGCTGCCGCTGTTCTGGAAGAGGCGGACCACGAGGTGCTGCTTGTTGACGGCATCGCGGAAGGAATCCGTGAAAAGGACTTTATCCAAAGGGCTGCATCTTTTGGTCCAAAGCTCATTCTCCTCGAGATATCCACCATATCCATTGATGTAGACCTTTCTCTGGCCAAGAAACTCAAAAAAGCCTTTGGGGAAGGCGCAAAGATCGGCCTGGCGGGTCTTCATGCCTATATGTATGAAAAGGCATTTCTGGAAGAAAACCCCATTGTCGATTTTGTCCTGATCGGTGAGTATGAGTATACCCTGAAAGAGCTGGTAGAACGTCTTGAAAAGGCCCGGGCTTTAGAGGGTGTCCCTGGTTTGATCTTTCGGGATAACAGCGGCGAGGTTATCGCCAATCAGCGAAGGCCGCCCATTGCAAATCTTGACGACCTTCCCTGGCCCGCCCGTCACCACCTGCCCATGGAGAACTACCACGACGAACCGGGCAATATCCCCAGACCCAGTGTTCAGATGCTGGCAAGCAGAGGGTGCCCCTTCGGCTGCATTTTTTGTGCCTGGCCACAAATCATTTACGGCAATCGTCAATATCGAACCCGATCCCCAATGGATGTGGTAGATGAGTTTGAATGGCTGGTCAAAGACTGGGGGTTCAAATCGGTATATTTTGATGATGACACCTTCAATATCGGAAGTAAACGGATTCTGAAGATCTGTGAGCTGTTGAAAGAAAGAAGACTGGAAACTCCATGGGCCGCTATGTGTCGGGCCGATACCATGACCATGGATATGCTGGAATCCATGGCAGCGGCGGGACTTTATGCGGTCAAGTACGGTTTTGAAGCATCGAATCAGGAGATTCTCAAGAATACAGGAAAAGCCCTGAATCTAAACAAAGCCAAAGAGACCGTCCGTCTTACCCATTCCCTTGGCATTAAAACGCACTTGACCTTCATGTTCGGCCTTCCAGGCGAAACCAGCGAGACGGCTGAACAGACCATTGATCTGGCTTTGAACTTGAACCCCGAGTCCGTCCAGTTCAGTATCGCAACGCCCTTTCCCGGCAGTCGGTTCTACAAAGAACTAAAGGAACAGGACTTAATCACTTGCCATGATTTTGCAAAATATGATGGTTTCCGCTGCGCCGTGGTGCGAACAGCTGAACTTAATAGTGATGATCTTGAAGAAATTGTTGAAGAGGCCAATGATATTTGGGGCTTGCATGCTTCTCGTCGAAAACCCTCACAAGCGTTTCGAAAGGACGTTGCTTATGCCTCCGTAATTATACCCAATTTCAATGGAAAAATGTTTTTACAGCCGTGCCTGGAATCTCTGGTAAACCGGGGAAAAATCGACAAAGAAGTGATTGTCGTGGATAACGGTTCAGAAGATGATTCCGTTGAATTCGTAAAAAGCCATTTTCCGGAGGTTCGGGTGATTGCCCTGGATCAGAACCGAGGATTTGCCGGAGCCGTCAATCAAGGAATTCAACAGGCCAGAGGAAACTTTGTTGCGGTTCTCAATAACGATACGATAGTTGCGCCCGATTGGCTTGAGGTCATGTGCAATTTTCTGAAAGAAAACCCGGAAGTGGGATTCGTTGCCTCAAAGATTTTGAGCTGTGATGAATCCGATGTGTTGGATTCCGTGGGTCACGGTATTACGCGAAGCGGTTATACCTTCAACATTGGAAACGGCGTGAAAAACGCCAATCAATACAACAACCCGGAAGAGGTCTTTGGGGCGCCTGCCGCTGCCGCGGTTTACAGGAAAAGCATGCTGCAAGACATCGGCGGTTTTGATGAGGACTTTTTCATGTACCTGGAGGATGTGGACTTAAGTTTCAGGGCAAGGCTTTGGGGCTATAAGGCAATGATGGTTCCCGGTGCCGTTGTCCGCCATGTGGGGGCAGGTACAAGCGGGCACCAGTATTCCAAAAAAAATGTCTACTATCAGGCAAGGAATTCGATTTATGTTCTGTTCAAGAACATGCCGAAGAAAATCCTTAAAGCGCATTATTTTAGAATCTTCTGCTTCTTAATCTATCTGCAGCTATATCATACCTTCAAAACATTTCATGGATGGTCCTGCATGAAGGGGCTTTATCACGGGATCAAAGGTTACAAAAAGATGGTCATGAAACGGAAACGAATTCTGGGCGGCAAAAGGGTTTCGGATGAGTATATTCGGGATATGCTGCTTTCCTGTGAAAATGCGTACCGAAGCTTCAAGAAAAAGCGTAAATAAAGTGCCCCCTTCTCTTTCCATCATCATTGTGAACTATAACACGACCGTCTTATTGAAGAAATGCTTGGCTTCGGTGTTGTCAAATGAAGGTGAAATTGCCAGGGAGATCATCGTTGTTGACAATCATTCATCGGATGGTGGTCCGGCATCCCTCAAGGAACGCTTTCAGGATGTGAAGATCATTGAAAACCAGAGCAATTTGGGGTTTTCAAAGGCATGCAACCAGGGACTGGCGCTTGCTATCGGCGATTATATTCTGTTTTTGAACCCGGATACCACGGTTCCGGATCGGACACTGGATTCTTGCATGGCCTTTATCCATGAACATCAAGACATTGGCGCATTGGGGTGTAGGCTCTTGAATGGAGACGGAAGTCTTCAACCATCCTGTGCAGATTTTCCTTATCTTCATAAGATCTTTTTGGATCATCTGTTGGGGTGGAAATGCTTCCCCAAAACCATGAGAAAAAAGTGCCTCTTAAAACACTGGGCCCATGACAGAACTCGAGAGGTGGATTGGTTTCTGGGGGCGTTTATGTTGGCGAGGCGATCACTCATGGAGCGGTTGAGAGGATTTGATGAGGACTTCTTTTTTTATGGTGAAGACCTGGATCTGTGTTACAGGATCAGACAGACAGGGTGGAAAGTGGTTTTTTTTTCTGAGGCAACGGTTTTTCATGTGGGAAATTCTGTTTGGGAGAATGCAAGAATAAGCCTTGTGTACGATGCCCTTCTGAAATTTTATCGAAAGCATTTCAGTCTCTGGAAATATGTCGTGTTGAAAGCGCTTGTTTTGCTACGCAGATACAGCTGATTTCTTGGGTTTTGAATCCTTTATTCGAGCACCGTTTTGACAATGATTCGCATTCTTCTACAAAGCCGCCAAAACCTGTTTTCCAAGCCGGGTGGAGATACAACCCAAATCGTCAGCCTGAAAAACGGCTTGACAAGCCTGGGATGCACTTGTCACATTTCAACGGAATTAAAACCAAAACTGACCGATTATGATATCGTTCACCTTTTCAACATTACCCGTGTCCATGAGACCCACGTCCAGATGTGCAATGCAAAAATCCAGGGAAAACCTGTTGTCTGCACCGCGATCTACCATGACCTTGAAGAATACAACCGAAAGGGGCGATACGGTCTTGGAAAACTCATTTTCAAGCTGGTAAAAAATGATGGACAGTTCGAGCATATAAGAGGGCTCTTCAATATGTTAAGGGACAAGAGTCAGATAGCCCCTGTCATGAAACAGTGGAAAATGGGCTATCGAGCTCAGCAGGAGGCGGTCCTCTGTCAGGCTGAAAAAATCGTATTTGGATCAAAGTCTGAAAAGAAAATGGTTTTCGCTCGTTTTGAAAACATCAATAAAAGAATCTCTCATAAAATCATCATGGTCCATAGTGCCATTGCCGGACAAGTACCTGATCCCGTTCTTTTTCAAAAGAGATTCGGTCTCAGGGATTTCATTCTATGTGTCGGACGAATAGAAGACTTGAAGAATCAGTTGAATCTCATTCTGGCGGCGGGAGAAAAGAAAATTCCGCTTGTCCTCATCGGAAGACTGAACATGGCGCATCGAGGTTACTGTCGGAGAATCCTGAGATACGTTGAAAAAAATCCGAATCTGTACTATATGGGTCCCATGGAAAATCCCATGTTGTCATCTGCGTTTGCCGCGGCCCGGGTTCACGTTCTCCCCAGTTGGTTTGAAACAACGGGTTTGACCAGTCTGGAAGCGGGTTTGGCCAACTGCAATGTGGTTTCCACCAATCGGGGCTATACCAGAGATTACCTCAAAGATTACGCGTGGTATTGTGATCCGTCCAGCCGCGTTTCCATCAAAACCGCTGTAATGGATGCTTACCAAAGCCCGCTTGAATGCCGCTTGAAAGAGCATATCATCTACAACCACCATCCTGAAGAGATGATTGAGGAAACCATTGCCTTGTATCAGTCGGTTCTGAAATGAGATTCGCTCATGATGTCTGAAAAAACGCTTTCAATCATTGTTGTCAATTACAATACACGGGATTTTCTCAAAGACTGCCTCCATTCCATTAAATCCACCCAAGACGGCCTGGAAACTGAAATCATTGTGGTGGACAATAACTCCCGGGATGGAAGTGCCACCATGGTTGAAGCGTTGTTTCCTGAGACTGAACTTATTGCCAATCAAAAAAATATCGGATACGCCAAGGCGGTTAATCAGGGGATCAAGGCATCCGAAGGGGAATATATCCTGATTCTCAACGCAGATGCCTTCGTCAAACCCCAGGCAATTCAGGCATTATTGTCCTTCCTCCAAAAACATCCGGAGGTGGGTATCGCGGGTCCGAAACTCCGATACACGGATGGGCGGTTGCAGCATTCCTGCAGAACCTTTTATGATTTCAAAACCCTTCTGTGGCGCCGTACCTTCTTGGGCAGATTCTTTTCAAAAGGCAGGATACTCGAAAATCATCTGATGCTGGATTGGGCCCACGACTGTCGAAAGGAAGTGGACTGGGTTCTGGGGGCGGCGATGATGGTCAGAAGGACCGTTTTGGGCCAAGTGGGTTTGATGGATGAGCGGTATTTCCTTTATTTCGAGGATGTGGATTGGTGTTACCGAATGAAAAACGCCGGTTGGAAAGTCTATTATGTGCCGGACGCCGAAATGGTCCACCATTACAGACAGGGTAGCCGGGCAGTTCAAATGTTCAACCGGGATGTCCTTATCCATTTGATCAGCATGTTCCGTTATTATGAAAAGTGGGATAAGATCCTATATTTTATAAAAAAAATTTGGAATGTCGCTAGACGTCCCGCATATGTTTTATTAGATTTTCTGGGAATCCTGTTTTCATTCGGGGTCGCATACGGCATCAGGGGATCCATGGGCCACATGAGCGCCGGGCCGCTGTATCCCGTTTCAATTTATTACAAACCGCTGGCCTTATTTTCTGTCTGCTCCCTTTCAGTCTATTATCTTATGGGGCTCTATGACATAAACAGAATTCGGCTTTGGGTTGACCGCTTTCTGATGGTGGGGAAGGGGACACTGATCTCGTGTATTATGATGGGCCTGATTTTCCTGTTTTCCAGCGGGTATCAGTTTGGATTCCTGTATTCCCGTATGGTAATTGTCTCTTTTGTGATCATAGCCATTCTTGTGGTGACATTCCTTCATCAGACCATTCATTTAATATCTCGCTGGTTATGGCGTAACGGTTTTAATTTAAGACGTCTTTTACTGGTTGGCAGTGGCCCACTGGCTTTAAATATTCAAGATGCGCTCTCAAACAGTCCGGAGTTGGGATACGATCTGGCGGGGGTTGTTTGGCCCCTGAATTCGGACAATAATTCAGACAGGGGCCGGGATGCAAGGGATTTGGACAAATTGTCTGAAATGTGCCGGAGGGAAAGAATCCAGGAAGTCATTTTTGTAGCGAGTGATCACTATTTGGAAAGGATCATCCTCCCTTTGATCAGGCTCAGGGCAAAATTCATAGATGTTAGAATCGTTTCCACTGATCTTGACTCGGAAGCCGTCGATCCGCGAACAAAGGATTTTGTCGGGTTTTCTTCCTTCAGCTATGAATGCACGCCTTCCTATTATGTGGGACGCGTTTTGAAACGCATTATGGATCTAATGGCCGCCTTGATTGCCCTGATTGTTCTTTCAC
Organism: Desulfatiglandales bacterium; assembly: GCA_963663335.2. Lineage (GTDB taxonomy): Bacteria > Desulfobacterota > DSM-4660 > Desulfatiglandales > Desulfatiglandaceae > NaphS2. The sequence continues at coordinate 1,340,033 of CAXXLN010000004.1, forward strand.
CCGTCATTGCTTTGATCGGGTTAAAACTGAGTTTCGAAGATGGGGGTGCCTTTTTTGTGCAGAAAAGACTCGGCAAGGGTGGGCAAGAATTTAGCATGTACAAGTTCAGAACCATGGAACCGGATGCGGAAAAGCTGAAGGAGCATTTAAACAACATGGCTCAAGACGGCCGACTGTTCAAAGCAGAAAATGACGCCAGGGTTACCCGCTTTGGCAGGTTCTTGCGAAAATATAATTTTGATGAAATCCCCCAATTTTTTAACGTATTGAAGGGAGAGATGAGCTTCATAGGACCACGACCTCCTCTTCCCCAGGAAGTGGCGCAGTATAAGCGCTGGCACAAAGCCAGACTTGAAGTGAAGCCGGGCATCACGGGTTTGTGGCAGGTTGACAAGGAGAGAAAGTGGAAATTCGACGAAATGGTGAAGCTGGATATTCACTATATCCTGAACTGGTCTTTGCTTCTGGATTTCAAAATTCTACTGAGAACCCCGGGCGCCATTTTGCGAGGGACTGGATTTGAAGGATAGGCACACGGTTTTGGATTGGGGTACCGACGGAACGTGAAAAATGAGACAGATTGATGAAGCTGACATCCGGACAAAAATCAACCAGTCAAAGGTTGTCATTCGAAGGGCTTTAGAGTCTTTTTCTCATGAGGAACTCTACTTGGCGTGGACGGGGCACAAAGACAGCACCGCCATGCTTTGGCTCTTTCGGGAAGTCTCAAGAGAGATGGGGTGCCCACTGCCTCGGGCCATGCTCATCGACGATGGATTCCTTTTTGAAGAGGCACTGGATCTGATGGAACAGGTCAAACGAGAATGGAACGTGATGGTGCTGACACTCAAAAACACCGATGTGCTTGATCACAGTCCGCAGTCGGGAGACACCATCCGGGTGGCTGAGCTGAACCGAAGGAATCGTCAGGCACTGAAATCCCTCGGTTTTACGCCTGATACCTTTGTTTTTTCTCCCGATTCCCTGGTTTGCACCCACCTTATGAAGACCGTGACCATGGAAATGTTTATCGAATCAAGGGGCGTAAAGGCCGTTGCCACGGCCATCCGCCGGGATGAACATGAGGCCAGAAGCGAGGAGGATTATTTCAGCCCAAGAACGAAACCGGATCACACGCGGATACATCCCATGTTGCATTTTACAGAACGTGATATCTGGAATATGATTGAACATTATCAAATTCCCGCCTGTTCTCTTTATGCGCAGGGCTACCGGTCATTGGGCGCAAAAGGATCTACCACTAAAACCTCTGATACCCCTCGCTGGGACCAGGACCTCGATAGAACACCGGAGCGAGGTGAACGGGATCAGGAAAAAGAAGAGATTATGGCGCGACTGAGGGCTATCGGGTATATGTAACTACTCTAAGAATAACCGTGCCTGAGAACTCAACCAGACAAGAGGAAAGGAAATGGCAGGACGACTTTTCATAAGAGATACCTCACTGATCATTCTACTCTTAATCCCATTCGCACTTACCTCCCTTCCGCCAAACCCAGCCCGTGCCGCTGAAAACCTCAAGGTCGAGACCGTGGAATCAAATCGAGAGTACATGTCTCTTGAAATCAGACTGAATCCCGCAGGGCTCTTCAAGAATACGAAACCTGCCAGGAAAAAAACATTCCCGCCCTCTTTTGCCAAGTTGCTCGGGATACCGGCGGCAGCCGGGTTCAATGTTAAAGTTCTTGACGCGGAATCATCTTTTGTAACAGGGGAAGGCATCCTGGAAAATACGATCTATAAAAAGAAAGATCCCGAAAGACTCAGAGATTCCGTCAGGCTTGTTCCACTCGGATGGGTGCGGGACCAGAGGATCGCAAAGCTGAACGTCAATCCGTTTATCATGGACAGTACCACAGGAAAGCGGATTTTTTTGAGAGAATTTGTTATCAAGATTGAATTCAATAATGAGGGGGCAGCTCAGTCGAATATCAAGTCCTGGGATGGATTACCTGACTCGGATAGCTTCGAAAAGGTCCTCAGATACTCCATTGCCAATTATGAACATGCCAAGAAATACAGGGCGAGAATACATCCGAAAGATGTTGCCAAACTAAAGCCGATTCTCCAACCAGGTTCGTCATATATCAAGATCGGCACAAGAAAGGAAGGGATCTACCGGCTTTACGGCAAAGACATCCGGGAGACGGGAGTTAAACTGAAAGAGATTAGCCCAAAATCTCTCAGGCTTTTCAATTTTGGTCGGGAAGTCCCCATCCTGGTTTCAAACAGCCGGGAGGGATCTGTCGGCCCCGAGGATGCAGTTACTTTTTATGCCGTCAAACCACCTGAAGAATTCAGAAAATACACAAATGAAAACATCTACTGGCTCAGCTGGGGAGGCGAGGACGGTAAGAGGATGGGGAGCAAGAACGGCGATATTGGAGAGGCCTTGGATGCACCTTTTTCATATAAGAGCACCTTTCGCGGAGAGGAAGACCGTGAATATGTGAACCCTCCCCCGCCTGTGATGACAGGGGACCGCTGGTTCTGGGCGCGCATATCAGCTGAAAAGGGATATCCGGACAAGAGATATTTTGTAATCCCCGGTCTGGCAAACATCGACCCGGAAAAGAAATGCTCCATCCGCCTCTCTCTCCAGGGTGTGACCGATGATCCCAAGACCGAAAATGACCACCACGCCGTTATCAGCCTTAATGGTCATGTTATAGAGGATGCGATCTGGAGCGCTCGGGAGGAGTTCCGGTTTGAGGGGGATTTTCCATCCGAGTTCCTCGTGGAGGGCGATAATATCATCAGGGTGGAACTGCCGGGAGACCGGGATGTCTTTGCCGACCAGATTTTCTTCGACTGGTTTGAGCTGGACTGGTGGACAAACGCGGCACAAAACGAGACGTTGAAATTCAGATATCAACTTGAAGGCGCGCCCGGCATTTGTGAATTCCGGTGCAGGAACTTCAGGGGAAAAGAGATTGAAGCCTATGATATCACGGATAAGTTATCCGTGAAAAAGATTGTGAATCTGAGAATCGAGCAGGAGAGCGTAACCGACGTTGTTTTCCAGGACAGATTCGGGCGCAAAGGAGAAGAGAAAGCGTATCTTGTCACCCGGAGTTCCTATGTACCAACACCCGAAAGGGTGGACAAAGTTACCATCGAGTCAGACCTCCGGGATCCCCAAAATATCGCCGATTACATCATCATTACCCATAGCGATTTTTACGAGGAGGTAGAACGACTTGCCCGCTACCGGGAAAATCAGGCGTTGAAGGTGAAGGTGGTCAACATTACGGATATTTATGATCAGTTCAGCTACGGTTTGTTTACATCTGTTGCGATCAAGGATTTTCTGAGGTATGTTTATGATTATTGGGAGCGGCCTGCACCCAGTTATCTTCTGCTGGTCGGGGATGCCAACTGGGATTACAGGGACAACATGGGGTATGGGATCAAAAATTTTGTCCCCACATACCTTGTTGCTGCACACAAAAACGAAGACGCCGCCAGCGACAACTGGTTTGTCTGTGTGAGTGGGGAGGATATCCTGCCGGACATGCATGTGGGCAGATTTCCGGTAAGCACAAGGGAAGACGCCAGAAATATGGTCGACAAAATCCTTGAGTATGAAGCTGCCGAAGGAAAAGAGCAATGGACAAAACGGGTGCTTTTTGTGGCCGATGACGAGGTGCCGATGTTTGAAAGGCATTCCGATTTAATATTGGAAAATCACCTCCCGAGAGGATTTGAGTCGACAAAAATCTATCTCGGTTCATTGAATCTCCCGAAAAATCTACCGCTGAATGAAAAAATTGAGAAGACAAATAAGGAAATCAGTCCTATGGTGCTGGATGAGATCAACAAGGGCTGCGGTATTGTTCAGTTCGTGGGTCATGGAGGCCTGAGGGTATGGTCCCACAAACATATCCTGGATTCACGGAAAAACGTGGATCACTGGGAGAGGATGGATAACCAGGGGAAACTACCGATTGTATTCGCCTTCACCTGTTTAAACGGCTATTTTGATTCGCCTCGATTTCCGACGATTGCAGAGAGGTTTCTGAATGAAAAGGATACAGGGGCTGTTGCTTTTGCCTCCAGTTCTCGAGATTCCACTGCTATTGAAAACCTGTTTCTGAACCGTGCCATATTTGATTCCATTTTTCACTTTCACATTCAGCTCTTGGGTCAGGTTATGTCATTAGCCAAGATTCGAGCTATAGCAGATGTAAAGCAATACTCTTTCTATATGAATACCTTTTGTCTGTTTGGGGATCCGGCACTGAGGGTTGATTTAGGCCGGAATTTTTGAGGGCACATGAATATCAAATCACAAATACCATAATATTGAAAAAATCAAAAAAAAGTTGACCCATGAAAGATTCATTGGTAAAATGAGCATGGTAAACATTAATAAAGCAATGGATATGACGCTTGCCAGGCAGTAAACCCGTATTATCAACTGGTTAGAATATTTGGAACAGCCCTGTGCAATCGGGTCGGCATTATCATCTTTCCAACCGGTCCTGAAACACTCCTGAGTACCTACAAAGATGCATAGGCAGGTCGGTTTGAGGTAAGCTTTGTTCGGAGATAAATTAACCTTCGGTATTTAATCCGTTAACGGGCACAAAAGGGAGGCCGCCATGAAAACAATGAAGAGGATGCTAATCATTTTCCTCATCCTGGTGCCGGCATTTTTTCTGTCCGGCAATGTTTCCTATTCCCTTGAGGGGTATACGCTCCCGGAAGTCCTGGAGAAGGTAAAGGCGTCTTTTCTCAAGATAGGCACATTTACCGACAAGGGAATGAGGTCGCCTGATGACGTGGCAAAGGCCACCTATGGGAAGCTCATCCCTGTCTATACCCTCTCTGACAGCATCCAGGAAATGAGCAGTCAAGGGGTCATGGCTCTCCCGGACCTGAAGAATTACATCGTCCCCAATACCGGCGTTGATTCCGCACTGATCCCGGTTTATGTGGATGCGCGGCCCGCGCTCATGATCTCTGTTGTGCCGGTTGGAGGAGACAAATATGCCCCGGCTGGCTTCGGTGATACCGCCCTCGCCAACGACTTGGCGCGGGTGAATCAGGAATTTGTAAAAGAGGCCATGTCCGCCCGGAACATGACGGCGACAAGTATCAAGTTCCTCAAGGTGAAGCAGTTCTGGAAGGACTACTGGTTCGTCGAGACCAACACCGGCAACGAGTTCCTGGTCACCATGGATGGAGATATTCTGGATCTCCCTGATTTTCTGGGAGAACTGTCTCAACGGCCCAAGATTCCGGGGGGTCTCCGCAGGTATGATCCGGCCATAGATGGTCCGATGCCATCAGAAGGCAGCACTGAGTCCGGAAAGGAGGCAAAAGGTCCTCCTGGAGAATCCAAGAGCCTGAAGGTACAGGAATTAGGATACGGACAGCCGGCGGCTCCGGAAGGCAAAGAGACGTCAGATGATGTCCGATGGTCTTACTATAAGCAAATACAAAGCAACTGGTGCTGGGATGCTGTTACCGTGTCCCATATGACAAAATACGGTAAGAGCGTTACCCAATGTGCCCTGGCGGACTTTAACAATCGCTGCGGCACCGGGACTTGGCCGGGCTGTGCGCCAAATGGAGGAGACTGTATTTGTGTAAGTTTTTGGTCAAACACAACCTGCTGTAATCAGCCGCAAGGGATTAATACCACCTATGCCGCCCAGTCATTTTTCAGTGTGCATGGGCTTGTGGCCGGCAAGCCCTCCGCACTAGATTTGGCGAGTTCAATGTATTTCAACGGCAGCCCTGTGGCCGTTGGTCTTGGTAGCACCGGAGTGGGACATATGTGGGGCGTCTACGCATACAGTGGGTACCCGACGAATATGTTGCTGCAGGTCTGGAACCCTTGGAACTGCCTCTCCGGCGGCGGTTTTACCAATAACTATTATACCCCCTGGATCGGGGCGGCCCAGTGGTCAACCAGCATCAGGAATTACGGGGTGGAGCTCGCCGATTTTAAAGGGGTAGCCGTGGGGAAAGGACTCGAGCTGAGATGGGCCACCAACAAGGAGATCAGTATCGCAGGCTGGAATATCTACCGGAGTGACGATCCGGTAACCGGATTTGAAAAGATCAACGGGAGGCTGATCCCAGGGCGTAATGCCCCGTCAGGCTACAAATATGTGGATCGTGTGGCGCCGGGAAAGACCCATTACTACCGGTTGGAATTCATCAGTATGGATGGGGAGTCTCAGGTCGTCAGGTGGTTGACTGTCGCGTAGGGATTAACTCACCCTTCTCCGAAACCTGCAAAGGAGAAAAGCCTTGCTTGTTCACAAGCAAGGCTTTTTGTTGCCATTTTACATGCGGGTATGTAAAAGAATGGCCGTCTACCCGATTGGACTGCGCCGTCAAATATGCCTTGATCAAGGAACCCCAGGACCCCAATTACGGGTTGGCTGAAATGAAAACCAGGAAGGTTGTGAGGGTCGTCACACTCTTCGTTATTTTATGTGTTGTTATTTCCGTAGAAGGGATGTTGCGGTTTTTCGAATTTCGGTTTTCACCGGAGGTGCATCTCTATCAATTTGTCAGTCCTGAGATGGAGTCCGCTTCAGAAGGGATTTATTTAGAGTTCGATCCCCTCCTATTCTGGAGATTGAAACCCTGTTTTTCAAGCGATCAGGTGACGATCAATTCCCACGGCTTTAGGGGAAGGGCCTTGTCACAGTCCAGACCCGCGGGGTTGGTGAGGATTGTCTGTTTGGGATGCTCCACCACTTTCGGTCTCGGCGTGGAGGATAATGCCACCTATCCCGCTGTTCTGGAGACCTTTCTCGGGGGAAACGGAGGTGATCGAAGGTATGAGGTGATCAACTGCGGGGTGCCCGGCTACACCTCTTATCAGACCATGCACCTGTTTCAAGAGAAGATTCTCCCTTTGGAGCCCGATATTGTCGTGCTTCTACTCGGGACCTTCAATGACTGGGTACCGGCCGTCACCCTGCCCGATCTTAAGCAATCGAGCCCCATGAGGCGTATGGCAATATGGATGCATACAAAGTTAGGGTCTTTGAGGATCTATCAATCACTTGAATATCTCCTCTTATACACCCACAGGAGAGGGTCAACCGGAGAGGCCATTGCCCGAAAAGAGAGATCTCTCTCCCAACTCGTAACCGCCAATTATTCAGGAGAGCGGCGGGTCTCTCCCGAGGATTTCAAGAGGAATCTGACCGCTGTTATCAGAAAGGCGGAAGAGCTCAACATTGAAGCGATCCTGGTCGTGCCGCCTCTTCCGTCCAAGACACTGGCGCGCAACCCGCTCGCCTACAAATATATGGACGCAGTCAGGGAAGTGGCGTCAGTTCATCAGGTGCCTTTTGTTGACGCATTTGGTGCCTTTGTGGAAAACGGGGAGAGCGGTCTCTTTTTTGACTTCTGCCATCCTAATATACAGGGCAATCGTCTGCTGGCAAAGGGCGTTGCTCATGCAATTCGATCCATGAAAGAGGAGAAATAAGGAGAAAGGCCTGAAATGGATCCATCCCTTTCAAAAGAGGCCACAACCCGGGCCTTGCTGATCTTCCTTATCCTGGGTATCCTCTGTTACGGAAACACGCTTTCAGCGAACTTTGTCTGGGATGATGGGCTTCTCCTGGTCAATGACCCCAACATAAAAGAGATAAAAAACGCCCTCAACTTCCTTCAGCCCCGCTACTGGCAGGAGGTCTATGGAGGGAGCAGGGGCCAGTACCGACCGGTTAGGGCGCTCTCCTTTGTCTTTTCCTATCAGTTATGGGGGCTGAATCCCTTCTGGTACCATTTGACCAACCTGTGCCTTCACCTCCTCAACGCCTTTGTGGTCTATATGGTAGTGGCATTGATATTCAAGGGAAGGGTAGACCCCCTTCTCGCCGGGATACTCTTTCTTGTCCATCCCGTTAACACGGAGTCGGTGAGTTGGATTAAGAACAGGACAGAGCTTTTTGGGCTTTTTTTCTTCATGCTCTCCTGGCTGATGTTCCACCGGTCCCTCTCGCCACGTGAGAAGAATGACGCGGCAAGGCTATTGCCAGGGGGAGCTGTGGCATACGTTCTTTCCCTCATTCTCTTTGTCCTGGCCCTGGCCTCAAAGGAAAACACCATTGTCCTACCGCTGATCCTGGTGGCGTACATTTTCTGCTTCGTCCCACAAGAGAAAAGAAGAGCCGCATTCAAAAAAGCAGCGCCCCTTTTCCTAACCGCCGCCCTCTGCACCGCATTCCTGTTTCTAATAATTGGCGTGGATATAAAGAAGGCCGGAGAATATCCACCCATAGACCTTATCAGCAATATTATCGCTTTTCCCGAGACCCTTGTTTTCTACTTTAAGATGCTGTTATTCCCGCTCAAGTTAAGCGCGTCCCATGACATGACCCCCGGCTTCAGTCTGCTCCAGGCCAAGTTTCTCGTGCCGGCATCCATTCTTTTTTTCTTAGCGGGGCTGACCGTTCTCAGCTATCGGTATTCAAAGGTGGTCTTTTTTTCTCTGATCTGGATCTGGATCACCCTTCTCCCTGTCTCCAATATCCTCTTTATCTACGGCAGGCCCCTGGCCGAGCAGCGCCTCTACCTGCCGAGTCTCGGATATAGCATCCTCCTCTCTTTTTTTCTCTGCAGGTTGCGGAGTGTGAGCCTTGGGCATGTTTCATCTTCTATGAGCCGTAACGCGACGCTTGTTGTGACCATTTTGATCTTGACGCTCTTCTCCATGCAAACCCGATTTCGAAACGCTGTCTGGAAGGACAAGATTGCCCTGTTTGAGGATAGCGCGTCCAAGGACTTCAATAAGGGGGGGATACACTATAACCTGGGAGAGGCCTATCAATCAGCGGGCCTGATCGACAAGGCCATCATTGCCTATAAGAACTCTTTGCTCATGTGGCCCACCAATTCCCGTGCCCATGTGAACCTCGGCATGGCCTATTTCGCAAGAAAGAAGCATGACCTGGCTATCGAGGAGCTGAAGCAGGCCATTGAACTGGATCCGGAAGACCCGAATACTCCCCGGTTTCTGGCGGAAGTCTACCTCCACAAGGGGGAAACAGACCTGGCCCTGGAGCAGTTAGGCCAGGCCCTCTCCCAAGATCCGGGGAAACCGGAGATTCACATTCAGATGGGGTTGGCCTATCAGGAGAAGAACCAGTATGAACTCGCCCTTCAGTCGTTCAAGGAGGCCTTGAAGCTCATGCCTGACCAGGCGGCGGTTTGGGTTAACCTGGGAGATGTATATCTGGAGATGGGACGGTACGATGACGCGGAACGGGCCTATAAGGAGGCGTTGGACAAGGCCCCTATGTTGGCGACCGCCCATTCCGGTATGGGCAACATCCACTACAAGCGGGGTTTTTACGATCTGGCCAGGACAGAACTCAAAGAGGCGTTGCGACTGAAACCCGATCTGGCCGTTGCCCACGGTGTTCTGGGCAGTGTCTACTTCAGGATGGGGCTCCTTGATCTCTCCCTTTACGAGTACCTGAAGTGCCTGGAGTTGGACGAAGAACAGGCTTCCGCCCACTATAACCTGGGCATGGTCTACCGGATTCAAGGCAAGCCTGATCAGGCCAGGGAACAGATAAACAGGGCCAGGGAACTGGGATACCCGGTCAGGCCTGAGGTCATCAATTCATTGAGAAGAGATTGAGAAAATGACCGTTCATGACAACAGAACAAGAGAAAGGTGGCTGATGGCCTTCATTTTTCTCCTGGCACTGGCCGTCAGGCTGATCTATTTAACCCATTTAAAGGAAACCCCCTTTTTTGCCACCCTTACCCTAGACGCCGAGTACCACCATCAACTGGCCCAAAAGATAGCCGCAGGAGAATGGTCAGGAACGGAGGTGTTTTTCAGAGCGCCGCTTTACATCTACTTTCTGGCATTGATGTACGCTGTTCTGGGGGAAAATTTCATAATCATAAGGGTTGTCCAGTTTATCATCGGCTCATTCAGTTGCGTGCTGATTTACCTTATTGGAAGAAGACTCTTTCAGCCATGGGTTGCCCTTGTGGCCGCGTTGATGGGCTGTTTCTACGGTCTCTTTATCTACTTTGAAGGAGAACTGCTGCTCACGGGTCTCATCGTTTTTTTCAGTCTTCTGTCGGTGTTACAGCTAATGAGAGCTGCAGATACCATGCGCCTCAGGGGATGGCTGCTCTCGGGAATAGTCTTGGGGTTGGGTGCAATCACCCGACCCAACATCCTGCTATTCGCTCCCTTTGCGGCCCTCTGGATCGTTTTTACGTACAGGAATAAAAGGGCGGCATATAGAGACGCCTTACCCGCTGTCCTGACATTTGTTCTCGGGGCCTTTCTTATTATCGCCCCGATAAGCCTGAGGAATTTTTTAGTAGGAAACGATTTCGTTTTGGTCGCATCTCAAGGGGGCGTGAACTTCTTCATCGGCAACAACCCAAAGGCTGATGGCCATACCGCCATCGTACCGGGTACCAGACCGACATGGTGGGGCGGGTATAATGACAGTATTGAAATCGCTGAAAGGGAATCGGGAAAAATGCTTAAGCCTTCAGAAATTTCAAGATTCTGGTATTTGAAGGGACTGGCGTTCATGAAAGAGAACCCTCTAAAGGCCCTGAAGCTACTCCTAACGAAGTTCAGTTTTTTCTGGAATGGCCACGAAATCAAAAACAATAAAGATATATATTTTTTCAGGAAATATTCACCCCTGCTGGGGGCACTTCTCTGGCATGACGGCCTCAAATTCCCCTTTGGCCTGATCGCCCCCCTGGCCATCGTAGGCATGATAGGCGCCCGCAAACAATGGAGACGCTGCCTTGTCCTCTATCTGTTTATATTATCATACATGCTTTCCGTGATCCTTTTTTTTGTGACCGCGCGTTTTCGATTGCCGGTAATCCCTTTTCTCCTTATCTTTGCGGCCTTTTCACTGACCTGGGCCATAGAGCAATTCAACAAAAAGAAATTCAACAGCCTGCTTGGAGGAATCTTGATTTTTTTGATCTCCTTTATGTTCGTTAATCATGATCACCCTCCCTTTAAACAACTCAACCATTTCCAGGGACATTACGACCTGGGCATGATTTATCAAAGGCTGGATCAGGATGATTTGGCTCTGGCTGAATATCAGGAGTCGATAAGGCAGGCCCCGGATTTTCCGTTTAGTCATTTTAACTTGGGGTCGATATACTTGGGCAAAAACCAACTTGACCTGGCCATCGATGAGTTTGAGACTGTTTTGAGGCTGAATCCCGATTTTCCCGAGGCGCACCATGCGCTGGCCCAGGCCTATTTGGCCAAAGGAAAACACGCCCTGAGTCGGGCGCATTCAGAATTGGCTAAAATGAAGAGTGCAAATCGACCTTGATCATTTCTTCATATAGAACAAAGATCCGTTGTTAAATCTTTTTGCCAATCGGTATCCTTCTATTGCACCTCCGGTTTTATAGATTTCGATCCACGGGTCTTCTGGATCGTCAGCCATCACGAAATTCAATAAATTGGAAGAGAGATAGATTGCTTCGATTTGAAGGCGAAAAGGATCCATTTTGCGTAAATCCTCCAGCGAAGGTAGCCAGACTGTCCTTACATCTCCCTTCCAGGCTAACATATCAGGGATGTCCGTTGGGATTATGCCCTGATCAGGGACTTCCCTTTTAATCTCTGCCACTATTTCTTTTGGGAGATACCGGTCTGTAGAGTCGGTGCGAGGTTGCATGACAAATCTGAAAGTCGGGAAAAAAAATGTTGAGCCTGCGGTAAGGTACAGAAAAGCTCTAATGTATTTATTTCTAACAAGACTCCTTTTTCTTAAGACCATAAATGTGTGGGAGACTAGAGGGAAAACAAAGGGAAGTGTAGGAAATAGCATTATTGTCTGATGTTTTAGGGGAGCCAATAAAATAATAATAAATAATATAGTTGTTATAAGATATTTGAAATAATTTAAAGAGTGCCCCTCTCCTTTTAAGACCCATGGGGAAATGATCAACAGGATCAGCACAGCAGGGTTAAGGAACTCTATCATATGAACAACATAGTAGTTTATCCCATCGCAAAACTTTAATAGTATATCGCTCGAATGACTAATCAGGTACTCTTGGATAGAAAAGTTTTCGACGTGGCGAAAAAGGGACCATCCTGGGTATTCGGGTGAAAACGAGGCCAGATGAAGGAAATTCATATTAAAGAAGGGATTGCCGGCAACGATATAGTTCCTGATATACCACGGCATATTGATCAAGAGAAATCCACCCAGGAGTTTTGTCAATTCTAATAGGGGAATAGCTTGAGACTTTCTTGATGTTCTCCAAACTAAGATCCCCACTATGGGAAGGAACAGGTAGGTTGCGTACCTGCTCAACGCCAAAAGGCCGATCAGGGTGCCCCATAAGAACTTGTTGGAATTGCGGTATTTTGCCAATAGAGAGGCGATAAACAGCGATAAGGTAATAAAAAAGGATTCCTCGACCCCTTCAAAACTAAAGCCCCATAATTGGCTCGAAAAGAGATATATCCCCGCCGAGAGAAGGGCTGTTTCTTTGTCGAACAGGCGTCGGCTAAAGCAGTAAAGGGGGAATGCCCCCAAAATAAAGAATGCCCCTGAAGTAAGAAATAGAACCATGATGGACATGCTTCCAAACAGCCAGAAAATTCCCGAAATCACAATGTTGTAAAACGGAGGGCGCCACAAATTAGGGAATGCATGGTCGGAAATCCAGAAGAGATTTATCGGATGGACCCATTTGGACACAAAGCCATGGCCAAGGGCCAACTCCCTGCTTTGCTGTGCAAGGTCCCAGACATCGGATAAAGGGCCGATCCTAAAGCCGATAAAGTAAAATTTCATGAACCATAGAAGACATGCTGTCACTAAGAGAATCGGGAGTACAACCTTGGGAATGCTGGCCAAATGTCTTAACATGGTTTTATCTCTACTGTATGGCGCACCAAACGATATTCCATAAACTGTTGCGCTTGCTGTGCTCTGGGTTTTCGGCTTTGAACCGGAAGATAGCAAAGAATCATAACGAAAGAAGATCACTTGGACTGAAACGCCAAGGTTCACTTATGAGTCATGAGAGGGCGTGGTCTCCATCCATGAGCCGGGTCAAGAAGTATTTGAGAAGCACGAGCCCCAGGACCAGAGGAACTATCCCTTCCACCACGGAGACCCATAGCCCAACGCTTACCAAATCCGCGTTGCCGGCCACCCCGGCGAAGACCACCAGGAGTCCCCCCTCCCTGATGCCCAGGCCCATTACGCTGATAGGCAGGCTCGAGATTAAAACCAACAGGGGCGCGGTTTGGAGAACCATCTCCCACGAGATTGAAATCCCCATGGCATAGAAAATGATCCCATAGTTCAAGACCTTGATCCCCTCGAATATGAAAGAAAGCCATAAAATGCGCGCTATATCCCCAGAGCTTTGACCTTCCAGAATTTTCCATGCCCTTTGAATAATTGAGGCCTTATCTGAAGCCTTATTCTCTGGGCCTACGGAGTTTCTGTAAAAAACCAGGGCCCTGATTGTGAAGACCGGGAAAAGACCGAGGAAGGCAGCGAAGGCCCACGAGATAAAACCGTATTCGTGGATCAGATATCCGGGGATGACGAGTAGACCTAAGGCCACCAAACTCCAGCCCAAGTTCATAACTAACGATGCGCCCCCTCGGAGGTATGATAGACCGTGGGTCCTGCGGAGATAGATGACTCGAAGGGCCTCTCCAGACTTAAATGGGAGCAGGTTTTTCAGTGGAATGCTTCCGACTTTCAGTAAGACAACCTCCCGGAATCCTAATGGAGTTCCAAGGGATTTAAGTATGAGTCGATATTTCTGGCATGCTGCCCACACATTGCCCAACAGGGATAGGGCGCAGGCAACAAGGATAGGAAAAGGCTTCGCCTCGGTCCCATTGATCCACACTTCTTTCCAGGGAACGCGATGGAATACCCAAATCATAAGGAACACTGTTACTGACCAGATAAACAGATATCGCCACGTGCGTTTCATGTGTCGCTATTTTTACCCCATCCTCTAAGGAGCCACCATAGAGCCATTCCCCCGAGACAAATTCCGCTCACGTGCAAGGCCCCCCAGTCTTTGATATGGTTCCCTAAGGGAATTGTCGCCAAGGCGGTAAATCCATAAAAGACCATTATCAATGAGGCCTTCAATCGGGGGAGCACCCTCATGGCCCGACGAATCCGGAGAGAATAGTATCGAAAATACAGGAAAAACCGATAGTCATGCCCTCTGAGAGCCACGGCCATTTGGCCGAGAATAACAAAAAGGGACGGAACCCTGCGCCACCCCTGCCATTTTGATCTCTTGAGGATCTTTTCCAGGAAATTTCCAGGGATAACTGGAAGAACCTTAAACAGGGTCTGGAAATCAGCGGCGGCCTCTTTCAGTGCCCTGTCTTTGATGGTGTCCTGATGGAAAAAATCAGATGGCATTTCCCCACAGCTGATAGCCTTTTCATCGTCGAGGGTTAACATCTTTGCTTCCCGGCCTTTTTCCAGGATTTCCAAGCCCGGAAAATAGGTCAGGTTATGGCATTTAATCCGGTTCAGACGTCCAAGGCCCGAGTAGAATCGGGCTGCGTCCACATGATCTTGAATGCTTTCTCCGGGAAGTCCAAACATGTGGTCTATATCGTACCGGATCCCGAGCCGGTCCAGGATACGGAAAGCATTTTCATAATGCCCATTTGTTTCCTGGCGTCTCAGGGTCCTCTTTCGCATTTCGGGGTTAAAGCTCTGAAGACCAAATTCAATGGCATAACATCCACCCCATCGAAGTAGCCCCGCCATCTCTTGGTCCAGGAAATCGACCCTGCCAAAGCATCGAAACGGCGCCTTGATTTCTTTTCTATAGCGCACCATCAGTTCTTGCAGCCAGGTTCGGTCGGTAAAAAAGATGGGATCGTTGAACATCACCTCCCGAAATCCATATTCTTCTTTCATCCGCTTCAGTTCTTCAATGACGGAATTGACGCTGCGCCTCCTGAAGTATCGTCCTTTGTAAAGCCGGTTCCAGTAACTTTCGCAACAATAGCTGCAGCGGTATGGACACCCCCGGGCTGAAAGAATCATATAGTCGTCCCGGTAGTTTACTTCTTTTTCAAAAAGGGATTTGTCGGGCAATGGGATGCCATCCAAGTCCTGGATCGGCGGACGAACCGGATGAGATGCAATTTTATTTCCGGCCTTGTACCAAACGTTGGATACTCCTTTGGGAGGTTGGTTTTTCTCAATATGCTCGAGGAGCTCAGGAAAGGCCTCTTCCGCCTCGCCAACGATCACAAAGTCAACTTCACTCTGTTTGACAACCTCCGTTGGGATCAGGGTGGGATGTATCCCTCCGAAGACAGTTGACACCCCCAGCCGCGCCTTGACCTCTCTCGCTATTTCCAGGGCCCAGACATAAGTGCCAGTGTAAACCGAAAAGGCCACTACATCCGGCTGGCTCAGTTGGATCTGTTCCAGGACCCACTGTCTTCTGGAAAAAAGCCTCTCCAGAAAGGGGATGTAAAGCACATTGTCATTAAGGCCGAACAGACCGGGATCATAGGCCAAAGAAACACAGTATCCCTGGGATTTCAGGACGGCCGAAAGGTATTCGATCCCCAGATTCTCCCTCCCAAGGTGGACAAAGGTCACTTTCATTGAAGATCGACCCCCTGGGCACGAGACTTGAGAAAGGGCTTGAGGTACCATTGAGCTCTGGGAACCAGGGCATGTTCAGGGCAGTGGCTCGTGCAGGCAAAACACCAAACGCACCGATCCCGATTAATCCAGGATCCGGTCTTGCGTCTAATCGCTTCAGTGGGGCAGATCTTTTCGCATGTGCCGCAGCCAATGCACTTCAAAGTGTGATGCTCTGGGGTAAAGGATCGTTCTCTCAGCCCGTAAATGATCTTTGAAATCCAGGGAACACGCTTGAAATCCCATCCGGGGCGTTGAAAAGGAGGATATTCCTGGGATAACCAATCTCCACTCCATTGGATTTCATCCTGATGTATTCTGCTCCACCCCATGCGCTCGGCTTCGCTAAAGAGAAGGACATCACCCGGATTCCACTTCATCAATTCACATGCGGCCAGATCCAAGGCTAAGAGATCTTGGCCGGCGGCTAGGCATCCCACCCATCTGGGATGTCCTTTCCGACTTCCTCCCCCTTCAAGGACCATGGTCCCGTCAAGTATCCCTGCGTGAAACGGTACCAGCCGGTTAATTTCCAGGATGGCGCGGGTTAGGGCCCGCAAGGGCGATGCCTTTACATGTAAACGCGCTTTGGTCCCGCCAGGCAGAAGACCCATCTGGTTTTTTAATGCCCCTGATAGTCCCATTAGCGTATGCGTTTTCAGCTTGGGAATAGTAATGCGAATATCGGCTTCAACAACGGCTCGAGAAACCCAAAAACGGCCAAAGCGCCCCGTTATGAACTTCTGTGAAACAAAGTCCCCCGCGTCCAGATTTACAAATGGCGCACCCTCCTCCTCGGCCAATTCGAGGTACCCCGCAGCTTCAGCCGCCTGTATTGTATGGCCTGGAATTCCACTGGAGTCACCGAAGGAGGGTTTGCCTCCCCGGGATTTAACCCAGCGAATTACGCCTCTAACAACCTCGGGGTGGGTATTTAAGGCCTTTTCCGGAGGGCCTCCCTTCATCAGGTTGACCTTCAAAAAGACTTTCCGTCCTGCGACGTTCAGTGGAGGTTCCATTGTGGAAAGAATGCGAACTGCAGTTCTGCAAATATCGCTATCACTGTGACACAGCGCTAAGAATACACGAAAATTTCCCATCTGGGCCGAATAATTTGGTTGTCCACTATTTCTGGAAAATACAGTATTTTTGTTATTAGAACATTGGTGTTTTGGTTTGGTTATTCTTTCGTGCTTCGGATTTCTTGACCGAGAAAATGGGGTTTTCTGTCAAGCACTATTCATTCATGTTGGAACAGCATAGTTCGTTTCCACGGGTTGCTGCAGAAACCCTTTTGGATCAACAAAATCGACAATTATCAGAACGGCAGGCTCCATTTGGAGGCCTTCCGGAAGTATTTCCCTTCAACCGCGCGATCGTGGTAGGCCTCAAAGTGCTCATCAGGCGTGGAGTTGTTTTCCTGTTTGAATACCATTTCAAAAAATGCGAAAAACTTTCGCCTGAATTCCTCAAAGCTCTTGCACTTGAAGGTCGATCGAAGCAAAAACCCCGGGCGTCTGTGGTAGCTCAAGTAGGCCTTCTTGGTGAGAAAATCGATTTCGCTATTGGTGAGTTCGGTCCATGGCCTGGGTAGAACCTTTTCCTCCGTAAGACCAAGGATATAGTCGCGCCAGTAGTCTTTTCCCGTTTCTTTGACCAAATCTTTCCATAAGGGTGTCAAAGGCTTAGCCGTGAGTTTAGAAAACTGTATATAATCCACATCAAGCTGCTTAGCAAATTTGAGGGTTTGCTTTATTGTTTCTTTTGTTTCCCCGGGGCAACCGATTAAGAAAAAGCCCAGCGCCCTAATCCCAAAACGTTTGGTGAGACGAATAGTCTTACGGATTTGTTCAAGGGTGATCTTTTTGTCGATCAGGTCGAGGGTTTCTTGAACGCCAGATTCTATCCCGAAATAGATCCTATTGCACCCCGCTTTCTTCATCTCTCTTAAAACATCCTCGTCCACCGAATCAATCCGGGCTCGGCATGCCCAGATCATATCCAGTTTCCGCCGCTGAATCTCCTTTAGGATGGCCAAAGAACGCTCACGATTGATCAGGAATTCGTAATCAAATATATCAATTTCGTGAATATCATACTTGTCCACGCATTCCTGCATTTCGTCGACAACCGTCAAGGGACTGCGCGGGTTGTAAGGCGTACGCCCTGCTTCGCAGAAGGTGCAACCCATGGGACATCCTTTGCTGGTTACCATGACCGTAAAGTTTCTTCTTTCGGTTGGAAATTCTGCGTAGAGATCATTGGGAAGGAGGTGTCGAGCCGGATTGGGATAATCATCGAAGTTCTCCATGGCCGAATAGGGCGGAGTGATCCGGATTTTTCCATTATTTTTGTAAACGAGACCTGGCACATCATTGAAATGTCGTCCTCCTTCAAGTTCCTCCAGAAGTCTGGGAAGAGTGTAATAGGCCGAGTTCACGACCCCATAATCAGCAACACCATTCATCAGGGACTCTTTAGGATACACACGCAGGTTGTATCCTCCCAAGACTACGGGAACCTTTAGATTCTCTTTGAGATAGGCTGCCCATGCCAGGGTTTCCCGGAACATGTAGGTGGTCATCATGAAGCCTAGGAGATCCGGTTTGAAGGCCTTCAGTTGCTTGAGTACCTCGGCGGGAGTCAGCCTCAGGGTGCGAGCGTCGATAATGGTGGCTTCGTGGCTGGCCTTTTCGGCGATAGCAGCTACCCATGCGAGACTCAAAGGGGGGAACAGCCCGAAATACCTTTGGACAATCCTAAGATTTTCCTCGTGGAGTTTGTATTTGAAAGGGTTGAAGATTAGGGCTAATTTCATAATGTTATCAAGTCACTATGCAATTCAGATAACCACCATAAACATTGTCAATGGACTCAGATAGGAACCCCAACTGGAAATCAGTTTAATGCATGGCGTTTATGGAATCAAGTTAAAACAAAAACGAGGATATGCTGGGAGAGGCATGAATGCCGGGTAGTGTTGTTCAAGAGGCTGATCTGAATAAAAGGAATCGGAAGGAAATCAGAGATTTGGGCTTTGTAAACAATGCCTTTTCTACCTGACTCTCTTGTCTGCGCTGGCCTGATGAAGACCGTGGTCATGAAACAATTCATTGAAAACTGCGGTTTAAAGGCGCTTTCAACAGCCCTCCGCTGGGATGAGCATGAGCCCAGGGCTGGTGAGGGCAATTTCAGCTCCAGATCGGTGCCGGATCACACAAGAATACATCCAAAATTACGAAAGTATGTTTGATTCATTTACGATTCCTTTTCTAAGAGTATTTGCTTGCTATCGGAGCCTTGATTGAAAAGAAGATCCACGATGGAAAGAAAGGGGATAAATGGTTTAAACTGCTGTCTGTATACCGGATGGCTGTAGTTTTGGAAGACGATTTCAATGCCCGCTTCCTGGAACCTTTCCGGATTCAAAAAGGTTTTGCCCAGTGCTCCTTCATAAAAACGGTTGCCGCCTAGTTTGTTGACATAAAAAATGTTTCTATCGTTAACGTCTCCCATTTTGCAATGTTGCATCTGAAAATTTTCATCCAAACCCAAGGTGCTGGCAAGCACGACCTCGGTGCTGATGCACAGTATGTCAAGGCAAAAATAAATGATCTCCATGTTCAGATCAACCAGACAGTGCCAGCTGTTGCGGTAGAGTCTTTCAAAGAAAGGGGCATAATGCTCCCAATAGGGCGCTTGAGAGTAGTTTTCCTTCAGACAATGCCAGTGTCTTGCCGCCCATTTTTTTGTGTTATCGATTCTAACATTTTTGATGAGCTGTCCTGAACGGCCTTTCTGGTAAACGGGTACCGTAAGCCACTGCCATCCGTCTCTGGTACGAATCTTGTGTCGGTTTCGCCACGAGCCTTTGGTATATTGGACATCGTCCAGAATAACAAAAAGATCCACTCTATGAACTTGTTCAAAAAAACCAAGCCATGGTATATATCCAGGCTGCAACATGCCTATTGTCTTTATTTTTGGGCTAACCGCCATCGCCAAAAACCAAATGAACTGATATGGGCTTTCCAGCGGTAGAAATAATTGAAAAATTTATATTATTCATCATTTCGGGTCTTTTCATCAAACAGAAAAGGAATTTTGAAAAAATAAAAAAAGGTGCCTAAAAGCATCAGGCCATGTTTGAAACGCTTTTCTGGCGTATACCTTGATTCCGACAACCTTCGGGGACTACTGGGGAGCGGAACCTCGGCGATGTTTTCGCCTTTCATCATCACGTATTCGGGGATCAGGAGTCGAAGGTCAGAGCCTTTCGAAAGCAGATCCTCAACCAGGTCCCTCTTAAACAGTTTAAGCGGGCTTGTAGCATCATGAAATCGTTGTCCGGAGATGGCACTGATCACAAAGTTGATACCTTTGGTTGTGATGTTTTTTCCAGAAACAGCACGGCTTCCGGTTGTACGATGGCCTGAAACAACATCATGGCCTTCCAGAGTCTTTTGCCATAATTCCGGCAAGGTCTCCAAGGCATAATCCATATCATCATCCATGATCAGAATGTATTTTCCAGCCGCATGCCGGAGCCCACTGAAGATGGCTCGATGCTGTCCGAGGTTTCTCTTGAGGGCTATTGCTTTGATGCTCGGGTTACTACGTTCGAGCCGTTTCAGAGCCAGGAAGCTCTCGTCTTGGCTTCCGTCATCCACCATGATAATTTCAAAACGGAGCTGCATTGAAAAAAGTATATTCAAAAGAGACTCTCCAAAATGGAGAAGCCTTTTGGCGATGTTATAGACAGGAATTACAACCGTTAGGTTCATCAGATCGGTTTTCGGCTTTTTTCGGAATACTTCTCTTGCTCAGAAATTTAGCATAGGTTATTTGTTTTCGCAACCCGCCGATAACCGCTTGAATATTTTGGAACGATGGCCATCGGCTCACTTGCACTAATCGTTTTCCACATGCTATGTTCTTCGAATAGGAGCAATATCCTCTTAGAGGGCTGGTTGTGAGCATTTACCAGATGTGATTTATGGATGAGGCCATGATGGAAAGACGATTTTGGATTTGGTTGCCTTTTGTGGGCATCTTCAGCCTGGCGTATTACTTGTGGTTCTATGATTACGGTCTGAATCTCTCCGATGAAGGATATCTTGTATATGGCGCGAGACGGGTGTTGTCAGGGCAAGTACCCGGCGCGGATTTTCACGCCTATATGCCGGGTCGCTATTTGGTGCTGTCGCTTTTTTTTAAACTGTTTGGCCAAAACATCATTGTTGAAAGGCTCATGTGGGTGATTGTTCGGGTGATAATCGCCCTGCTTTTCTTCCGTTTGTCCACAAGATTGCTTCCCCCGGTTGTTGCGCTCGTGCCAACTCTTCTCATCATTTTTGTCCCAGGCCCCTGGCACAAAGGCTTCGAACTCCTCTTTCCCCTTTTCTGGCTTCTTTCAGTACATGGCTACTTGACCCAACAAAGGAAATGGTCCATTTTTTTCCTTGGATTGGCTTCCGGGTTAACTTTCTTTTTCAGGCTTGAAATAGGCATCATAACTTTGGTTCTCAGTGGAATGATTCTCGGTGTAAATCGCATGGTCACATTCCGCGCGGATGTCCAGCCAACGACTGCTTTGTCCAGGCCAAGAAGGTGCGTCTTCTCTCATGAACTGGTCATTTTTGTCAGCAGTTTTTTGCTTGTTCTCTTGCCATATGTGGTTTTCCTCTGGTGTCGATCAGGGATTTTGAAAAGCGTTTTTTTCTACGCCCATGAGCTTCTTGCCGGTTTAGGCGGCAGCAATCCCTTCCTGGTGTCAATCACTTCTGTGGTTCGGTCCGCTACCTCGCCCCAAGAGGTCGGTGTGGAAGGTCCTGTTCCTTATCTTTTGGGATGTTTTGGCCTTGTTTATCTGATAATGTTTGGTGTCTTGTGCTTTATTTTTTTTAGGAGGAGATGGGGTAATATCGATTTTTTTGTTTTCATATTAACCATTTATGGATTCGCGCAACTGTATCAGGTCATATCGAGTCTCGATGTGTCGCATTTACTTCAGGCAGGCCCTTTCACATATCTTCTGGCAAGTTTTCTTCTATATGAAGTATACGGAAAAATTATTAAAACAGAAAGCATCCATCGGCCGATCAGCTTTTTAAGAAATGTTTCCGCAATTGCATTTGTCGGGGGTGGCCTGGCTTTATCCCTGTTTTTTCTATTGATCATCCTGCGCGACCAAGAGGATTTCTATTATACCGGATCTTTTAGAGTGCGGCAGCCTGATATGATAAGCCTTGCTTCAGATCGGGCCCATGTTTTCGTGCAAGCGGAAGCAGCAGACGAAATTTTGGGAGCCCTTAATTATATTAAAACAAACAGTAACCCGGACGAAGGCCTGACGGCAATGATCTATTTACCCATGTTCAATTTTCTGGCTGAAAGAGAGAACCCTCTCTTTTACGACATATTCTTTCCTCACCATGTGGGTTCCCCTGCCAACCAAAAGAGGATTGTTGATAACATGAGATGCAAAGCGCCGAAATTCATCGTGACAACGTCAGGTCTGGTATCTCTGTCTGAGATGGGTCTGGCAGAGGAACGATTCAGAGACTATGGTAAAAGATTGATGGAATTTGTTGGAAAACGTTATCATGTGGTTCAGGATTACGGCGCATTCGTTATTCTGGAAAAAACCAACCAAGCCGGCATATGGACAGATGATGAGGCGTTTAGATAAGAGAAAGAAACTTTTGACTTTTGGCCGCCCCGTCATTCAAGATGAGGACATCCGCGAAGTTATAGACACCCTGAAGTCGGGATGGATCGGTCCCGGGCCTAAAGTGGCTCAGTTTGAAGCCGGATGTCGGGAATACCTTGGGGCTAAATATGTCATTGCCCTGGAATCCTGTACCGCTGCTCTCTTTCTTTCGATGCTTGTCGCCGGGATCGGTCGCGGCGATGAAGTGATTACCACGCCCATGACCTATTGCGCTACAGTAAATGCGATCATCCAAACGGGAGCCATGCCGGTATTCGTTGACATAGACCCCGATACCATGCTTATGGATCCGGAAAGAATTGAGGAGGCGATAACGCCCAGAACTCGTGCTGTTATTCCTGTTCATCTTTATGGAAGACCCTGCAGAATGGACCGGATACTGGAGATTGCCGGGCAGCATAACTTGACTGTTATTCAAGATGCGGCCCACTGTTTTGAGGGCAGGTATGAAGGGAAAAAGATGGGGAATTTCGGGCATATGACCTGCTTTTCTTTTTACGCCAATAAGAGTGTTGTGACGGCCAAGGGGGGTATGGTCAGTACCAACAGGGAAAATTGGGCAAAAGAGATCCAATTGCTGAAGGATCATGGGTTAACAAGAAATGCCTGGGACCGTTTTTCCGAAGACCAAGGGGGGCATTATGAAGTGAAAGCGCCCGGGTTCAATTATGCCATGACCGATATTCACGCATCCTTAGGCATTCACCAGTTGGAAAGGGTGGAACGGCAGCTGAGAAGACGGGAGGACATCTGGAACGAATACGACACGGCTTTCGCTGATCTTCCTGTCACCCTCCCCGGACCTTGCGATAGGCCCACGGTCCACGCGCGACATCTTTATACCCTGCTCGTTGATTCTCAAAAATGCGGAATTTCAAGGGATGAGATGAAGAAGCGGCTGTTTGACTTTAATGTGGGAACTTCGATCCACTATATTTCCCTGCATCTTCACGAGTATTACCGGAAACGTTTTCAACTCAAGCCCGAAGACTATCCGGTTGCAAAAAGTATTTCTGAACAAACCCTTTCCTTGCCCCTTTCGGCAGGTCTGTCAGCGGAAGATGTCCGATATGTGATCCGTGCGATCGAAAATATTTTCTCGTGATTAAAATGCCCTATGCACACCCTCTGAAAGTTCTTCAGGTTTCGCACCAGTTCCTACCCGATCATGTCGGTGGTATCGAAATATATGTGCGAAATCTTGCCCGGGAACTCCACCATTTGGGAATTGATATCCTGTTGTTAAACGGAGATGGCAAGGTTCTTCATAACCCATCAGGAAGCCCGGATTGTATTGACGGGTTACGGTCCATTCATATGCATGACAGAGGCGGTTCAAAAGTCAAGCGCTTCTCATTTTTCAAGACGTTTAAAAATTCCGAAGTATTGAAGTTATTTGAGCAGGCTGTTAGGGAGTATCGGCCTGACGCCATTCATTTTCATCATACCATGTATCTATCAGGCGAGCTGATATTTGCTGCAAAGAGGCTGGGGATCCCCGTCGTTATTACAATCCATGATTTCTGGTTCTTGTGTCATAAACTTCATTTAGTGGATTGGAGAGAAACTCAATGCGGAGGACCTTCAGCGGGTATAAAATGTGCCTTTTGTTTTTTTTTCGCTAATCAAGGACTGCTGGGTTGGTTCAATGCAGTCTTGGGGGGGATCCCGCTTGTATATCGCACGCGTTATCATTTGAATGTGCTGCGGTCAGCGGATTTTTTGGTAACGCCTGCTGCATTTGTTCGGCAAATTCTAAAACAATACCTTGGTGGTGGGAAGAAAATCAGACACATCCCCTATGGTATTTCTACGTCCGATATTTTCTCAAGCCCCAGCATTCGATCCGATAATATCCGCTTCGGTTATCTGGGTACGATTAAACGCCATAAAGGGATACATGTTCTCATAGAGGCTTTTAATGAACTGGTTCATGAAAAGGCATCTCTTGATATTTATGGGAACACTGGATCTGATGCAGCTTATTATCGTGATTTGATTAAAAGCTGTCAAAATGGAAGAATTACATTCAAAGGCGCTTATGACAACCGCGATGTTGGCAGGGTGTTGAAAGATATCGATGTATTAATTGTGCCATCCATCTGGCGTGAAACCGGTCCCATGGTGGTGCTCGAAGCCTTGGCAAACGGCGTACCGGTGATCGCCTCTAATGTGGGCGGTATGTCTGAATTGATTCAAGACGGCGGGAATGGTTTCCTTTTTGAAACAGGGAACCCGCGATCGCTCTTAAGGTGCATCCGGAATATTCTTGAAATGCCTGCTCTCTTGACCGATTTGAGCCCTCGACTGGCGTCAAAGCATCAAATAGACCATAATGCTCAGGTGTTGTGTGACATTTATAAAAGTCTCGTCAGTTGAAGAAACGCGGCAATTTCATGAGGGGCATAGCGAATGAAAAAACACAGGGGCCCGTTTAGACGTCTGTCATTGGTAACCGTTGCCATTCCCTGCTACAATGCGGAAAAGTACTTACCCTCTCTTTTGGCGGCCGTATTGAAACAAACCCATATGCCGGACGAAATATTGGTTATCGACGACGGGTCAGGGGACCATACCGTTGAAGTCGCGCGGCAATACCCGGTGAAAGTCATTGAACATTCCGTGAATAAGGGCTTGGCATGTGCCAGAAACTCGGCGATTCACCATGCGAACGGAGATGTTATCGTCTTTTTCGATGCAGACACGCTCCCTGATAGAAAAAACCTTGAACGGATGCTTAATGAGTACAAGGATCCGAACATTGCCGGCGTGGGTGGTCAGGAATTTTTTTTCAAGGCCCCGAGAAAAATTGATCTGTGGCGAAATCTTTTTTGGCGCCAGACCCATGGACCCGGGCGCATAGACTCGGCTTGGATGTTGATGGGGCTCTGTGCTTCCTACAAAAGGGAGATTCTCATAGACGCTGGGGGATTTGACGAAAAATACCGGACCAACGGTGAGGACGTGGACATGGGATTGCGGTTGACCAGGTCGGGGTACCGGCAGATTTATGTCCCTGAAATCGGAGTTTTTCATCGAAGGAAAGATACTTTGAAATCCATCCTTTCCCTTGCGTATCGCCATTCCTACTGGCAGAGCCGTTCCTTCAGAACCAATGGCGTAGACCCTTTATTTCAATTGAAGGAAGCCGTTAGATGGTTGTTTGTCAGCACGGGAAGCAGTATGCTTAGGCATAAAGACCCGGTTTTCGCCCTATTAAGTTCAACGGTTTGCGTCAGTGCCATTGCCGGAAGATTGGCGGAACAGGCTTCCTGGAAACGTCGATAGATTCGGCTCCGGGGGAATGGGGTCTGCTCTGACATTTTTGCTTTGTGAAGAGTCAAAAACATCCTGACAGATTTCCAGCAGCTGTTCATGCCCATATCCATTTCTTTTGAATATCTGCAGGATCTTTTAATGAAGGCTAAATAGCCGCGAGCGCCGGTGCTGTTCGGATTATTCAGAAAAAAAGTCACCATGGTATGCAGCTAGACCCCCAAGAGAGACACCCTTTGGAGCTTGCCATCGAAAGTGCTGGTGGATTATGCACAAAAGGTATGAAAGAATCCCTCAGGTGTGAAGCCGAAAAGCACAAAATGGAATGGAAAAAGAACCAGGAGAACGATAAAGATTCTTTCTGACCTTTTTTTCGAATCAGATGGGGAAAATTAAATTCTCACAACGTAACCAGACCCACAACATAAGAGAAGCTTTCCGAAATATATAGAGCAATTATGAATGGCTGCGGCAATAATCGCCTTTAGAAAAACAGCCAATATTTAGCACAAGCTCTTAGTCTGGCTTAACATCGAGATTCCTCAACGTAACCTTACCACCATATACTAATGGAGCCCAAATTTTAGTCGTCCCTGGTGTATGACTTCCAGTAGCGAAATTCCACCCACCGTCAAGGGTTGCCTCTTGATAGCTGTAAACAAAGTATGGATGACCAGTATATGTTCCCTCTCCAATTCTTATTGTGTATATGTTGGTGCAGCCCGACGAGGCAAAATTGATTGCGGCTTGTATAGTAGAAAAGCAATTATCATTGAGTTTGCAGTCGCCATCAGGCGAAACATGGACTGTTCCAGTGAGTGCCGCCGCACTTTCATGTACATTGACTTTTTGTTCTAAAGGAATAAGAATATCGTCGGCGTGAGATTTCACTGGTAGGGTTATCCCCGCCAGAAAAAGGATTACCGAGAACATTCCTGCAAGGAAAAACGTGGGATAGGTATCCTGTGTCATGATGCACACCCCCTTGGTCAATTTAATTTTACTATGGAAGGATAATCTTGACGGTTTTAAAATAACCTAACCTTATTTTTGGCACAGCACGAAATATAATCCCTCTACGAATGAAAGATGCTTTTTTAGGCATATGAAATGAGAGTATTTCATTTTATTGAAAAAGTCAATTTTTTTATGATTTTGACGTTCGTTCCTTTGATGTTGTATTGGGAGGTTGACGACCCTAACATTGTCAAAAAAGTCTTATTTCAATTAGCCATATTTATTTGGACGTTAATATATTTTATTAAAGTCCTAAAGACCAAGCTGTTGATCTTTCCTCAAAATCACCTCAGCTATAGCGTCATCCTATTTCTTCTTACAGCAGGCCTTTCTATTGCATCATCTAATCACCCGTTAATCGGAAGTATTCGATTGGAGTTGATGGTCTACTTTGCACTGCTTTTTTTCTTAGTTAGTCAACTGATAAATGACCAAAAAGAAGTGCTCCCGGCGCTGAAAGTGGTTTGCTTTGGCGCATTCGTTGTTTCGGGCTTTGGGGTTTTTCAGTATTTTGGTCTAGACTTATTTCCTGTCCAACGAGATCCTTTCAGGGTATCTGCAACATTGGGCCATCCCAATTTCCTCGCAGGCTATCTTGTGTGTATCTTGCCTGTCACCACAGGCCTTTTTCTATCCTGTCGATCTCCAAAGAAAAAATATCTTTACGCCTTATGTCTTGTGGTCCAATCTTCGTGCCTCCTTTTTACCCTTAGCCGCGCAGCCTGGACAAGTGCAATTGTTTCATTCATATTCTTCTGGGGTGTTTATTTAAAATTCAACAAGTTACACGCCTCATTTCAGTTTAGCAAGAAAAAGGTCGCCTTTTTGTTTGTCATAATAGGGGGTTTGGCAACTGCCTTTGCGTCGGTCATAGAGAAAACCCCGGAGTCTGAAATCTCACGTTTAACTTCTCTGGCCGTTCCAACAACACAGAACACCCTGTGGATAAGATGGCTTGAGTGGAAAGGAGCACTTCAAGTCATAGCGAACGCCCCGATCACGGGAAATGGGTTAGGGACTTTTTCAATACTGTTTCCGACTCATCAACCGCCTGAATTTTCATCAATTTGTGTCGAAAGAGACGAATTTCTACGTCACGCACATAACGAGTATCTTGAGATATGGAGCGAAACGGGCATTCTTGGTCTGGGCCTTTTCTTGTATGTATTAATCATCGCCATTAGCTGGGGTATCAGGCTTGCTAAACTCAACAAGAATGGCCCCTCATTTTTCTGGCTGGTCGGACTTATTTCCGGTTTGCTCGGTGTCATTTTTCAAATGCTCTTTAGTGTCAGTTTCAGATTCATTGTTGTGCCCCTGATGTTTTGGTCCTTTTTAGGGGTAATTAATGGGGTGATGTCCGTGCGGATGGGGAAAATAGCAGTATGGAAACTGGAAGGTGCCAAAAGTTTCATCTTCATCGGGGTCATGCTTTTGCTAATTGGCCTCTTGTTCCTTTCTATGACCAGGACCTTTTCTCATCTTTCAGCCGAAAGATATTTCCATGATGGGCTGGTGAGTTATGAAGCCGGAGCATTGAAAACTGCATTGAACGATATTCAATTGGCAATCAATCGTTGCAATATAAGACCTGAAATTTACTATAAAAAAGGAGCGTTGGAATCCAAGCTAGGCCTGTGGCCGGAGGCATTGGCAACCTACAAAGCTCTTCAAAAGATACATCCTGATTTTTGCCATACGAATTTCAACCTTAGCTTGTGCTACTTGCATCTAACGGACATAGAAAATGCAATCAGATCAGGGAACAGAGAGGTGCGATTATATCCGGATTTTGCGGAGCAATATTATCTCTTGGGCAAGGCTTACTATTTGAATAAGACTTATGATGAAGCCGAGGACTGTTTTAGTAAATACTTACAAAGGCATCCGAACAGCGCGAGTGCCCACAGCTACCTAGGGAACATCTCAGCTTTTCACAAAGACTGGGAAAATGCAATTTTCCATTACGAAAAGATCTTGAGCAAGGATCCTGAAAATATTCAGGCACGGTTGAATATTTCTCAAATATATATGGAAATGAGGGATATCAAAAGGGCTTGTGAAAACCTCAACATGATCCCCCAAGAAACTCAGCGATTAGCCCTTTTGGGTCGTTATAAAGGAATCTTTACATCTATTCTAAACAGTCTGGAAAACAGCTATAATAAAGAATATTTGATAGAGATTTGTCCAAATCTATCTGGAAACATAAAGAATTATAAAGATAGAGATTTAGAAATCCGTAAATGAGCATCTATCGAAAGTTCAGAGGTCGTCATTTACAGCAATTCCCAAAAAAACGTTAGTGTCAGAAAAATATAAGGTTTATGTTGCTATTGACCAACTTATTTGGACGATCTAACATGGATTTTTAAGACAATTTTTCAGATGATTTAAGTGTAGCGGTTCTGTGATGTATTTCCGGGTTGAATAACACGATGATACGGTGTAATATCCGTCGCGTCTGATTTCCTCTATAAGGCAAAGAATATTTAGTATGGCTGAATCAAATCCCATTAAAAACCGCATCAAGAGTTTGGAACATCACCTGGAAGAAGAAAATCCCGTACTGGTGGACGTGGTCAGGAGTTTCAGAGAGCTTGATCTGGTGAGCCGGCAAACGGGTTTGTTTTCGAAAGAACAGAGCCATGCCTTCAGTGTACCCTGGTGGCCCCTCATATCGGTGCTCGGGGTTTATTCCTCGGGAAAATCCACCTTTATCAATCGCTATCTGGATTACAAGTTGCAGGACACGGGCAACCAGGCGGTGGATAATAAATTCACGGTGATCTGTTTCAGCGATGAAGACAAAGTCAGGCAACTCCCCGGACTGGCCCTGGATGCGGATCCTCGCTTCCCCCTCTACAAAATCACGGAAGCCATCGACGAGGCAACCCCGGGAGAAGGTCGGCGAATCGATGTCTACCTGCAGCTGAAGACGTGTCCCAGTGAAAAACTCCGGGGTAAGATCATCATCGATTCCCCCGGGTTTGATGCTGATGCCCAGCGGACTGCGACGCTCCGGATTACCGACCATATTATTGCCCTTTCGGATCTCGTCCTGGTTTTTTTCGATGCCCGCCATCCCGAGTCAGGGTCCATGAACGATACCCTTGAAACCCTCGTAAAGGGGACCATTCACAGGAATGATTCCAATAAATTTCTCTATATCCTCAACCAGATCGATATGACGGCCCGTGAAGACAATCCTGAACAGGTGTTTGCCGCCTGGCAACGGGCCCTGGCGCAGAACGGGATGACGGCGGGGCGTTGCTACACCATCTATGATACGGAAGCCGGAATGCCCATTGAAGACGATGGATTGCGGGAGCGTTTTTTGCGCAAACGGGATGAGGATGTGGCTAAAATTCAGGAACGCATCGAAGAAGTCCGGGTGGCAAGAGCGTACCGCATCGTGGGAATGCTGGGAGAACGGGCCAAGGTTCTGGAAACGGAAGCCTTGCCTCGTATTCAGACCTTTTTGGAAAACTGGCGCCGCCGGGTGTGCTGGCTCGACAGCACGGTTTTCGGGCTCTTACTGGCTTGTTTTCTGGGCCTGACCCTTTGGGCAGGCTACTGGAAAGGGTTTTCCCTGCAACTCCCCTACATGGACAGGATCATGGCCAACCCCTGGGGGAAATGGTCTTTGATAGCGCTTTTGGTGGCCTTGGTCGTTTATATCCATTTTCGAGTTCGAAAGTTTGCCGAAGGGCAGGTGGTGCGAAAAATACTGGCGGGTATAAAGGAAGGCCACGAAAACTATATTCGCGCCTTTACCAAAAACACCTGCTGGTGGCGCAGTATTTTCAGACGGAAACCTGCCGGCTGGGGACGTCGGAACAAAGCGCGACTGGGGAAGATTACATCAGATGCCAACGGATATGTGCAGAAGCTCAATGACGTGTATGCCAACCCCGCGGGAAAAAAGCTCGAAAAAGTCTCTCTCCCGGAAACTCCAAAAACCGCTGTTGAGGGTTCGGAGGAGTGTCCCGAGGCCCTTGATCAGGGATGAAGGGGGGTGAAATAATTTACCGGCTGATGGGAAACACGATCCACGAGGCTGGTCAGGGGTGGGTGACGGTAGATGATTTTTCTTCTTTCTTTAAATCAGAGATGAGTCTTTCCAGTTTTTGTTCATCTTCCCGCATGCTGTCCAGAACCTCTTGTACGTCCAATACCTTTTCCATCACATGTGCCCTCCTTTAGGGTTGTTCTGAAATTTTTTATGCAGAAATTGTGCGAAAAATGTCTTTGAATCCCATGTTTGTATTTATATTTATATATATCAATTGGATACGTTGCATGCGCCTTCCTTAATGCTTCCATGTCCAAGAAAATGTAACCGGCTCAAGTAGGCAAATTTTGGCACAGGTGTCATTTTTTTACATCATTCATATTTTCGATAATTAACCCTTTACGGTTTAAAGTGTAATTGAATATACTGTAAGCATGGAAAAAGAGACTGAAACAATCTACCTGTTGGATGGGAGTTCATATATTCACCGGGCATATCACGCCATCAGGAATCTGCAAAATGCAAACGGTTTCCCCACCAATGCGATTTTCGGGTTCACCCAGATGCTCCTCAAACTGCTTTCGGATAAAAAACCCTCGCGTATGGCGGTTGTTTTTGATGCGAAAGGCCCTACTTTTAGGAATGACGTTTATGAGGATTATAAAGCCAATCGGCCGCCCATGCCGGAAGATATGGCGGTGCAACTCCCCTTTATCCGGAAAGTGGTGGAAAACTTAGGGATTGCAATGCTGCAGGAGTCGGGGTACGAGGCGGATGACATCATCGGAACGTTGGTGAGAGTGGGCGAGTCGGAAGGGTTTCATGTGGTGGTGATATCCGGCGACAAAGATTTCAGGCAGTTGATCAGCCCACGGGTTTCCATGTGGGATACCATGAAAGACAAAGTTACCGACTATGAATCATTGAAGACGGCCTACGGGTTTGAACCGGAAAAATTTATCGACGTGATGGGCCTTTCGGGCGATAGCTCGGACAACATTCCCGGTGTTCGCGGTGTGGGAGAAAAGACGGCAATTTCCCTGGTGCAGGAATTCGGGTCCTTTGAGGGGGTTTTTGAAAACCTTGATAAGATCACTAAAAAGAAGTTGAAAGAAAATTTGACTGGTTCTCGCGATGTGGCACTCTTGAGCCGGGAGCTGGTGACCATTGAGTGTTTTGTTCCCATATCCACCGATCTCGATAGACTCAAAGTGGGGGAGCCGCTCAAGGAGGAACTGGCCGATATTTTCAGGGAGCTTGAATTCAGGGATTTGTGGGACCGGTTTGCCATAAGAGAGGAAGCGGTTCAGACGGAATATACACTGTTCCTGAACCTATCCGATTTGAAAGCCCTTGCCCACAGGATTCGATCGGCGGGACTGCTCGCCATTGATACGGAGACCACCGGTACCGACCCCATGGAGGCCGATCTGGTGGGCATCTCTTTTTGCTTGAAGGAAGGCAAAGCCTTCTACCTTCCCCTGAAGCATCATTATCTGGGGGTTCCGGAACAGATTCCCTGGACCGAGGCGCGAAATGTCTTAAAAGATGTCCTTGAAGACGACACTGTTCTGAAGGTGGGACAGAACATTAAATATGATGCCTGTGTCTTGAAGCGGCATGGAATTGCGCTTAAAGGCATTTCATTCGATACAATGATTGCCTCCTACGTGATTAATCCCAGCCTGCGGCAACACAACCTGGATGCCCTGGCACAGCACTATCTGAACCACAAGATGATAACGTACCAGGATGTGGCGGGTAAAGGAAAGAACACCCGCGGTTTTGAAGAGGTCTCTCTGGAGAAAGCCTGCGAATATTCCTGTGAAGACGCGGACATGACCCTTCGATTGAAAAGGATTCTGGGGGAAAAACTAAGGGAAGAACAAAATGAAGCGCTTTTTAATGACCTGGAAATGAAACTGTTGCCCGTACTCCTGGATATGGAGATGACGGGAATCAAAATCGATTCAGGGCTTTTTGAAAAGATGTCCGCCGACTTTGCCTCTGAGATGAAAACGGTGGAGAAGACGATCCATTCCGAAGCCGGCATGGAATTTAATCTGAACTCTCCGCAGCAGTTGGGAAAGGTGTTGTTTGAAGTCCTCAAACTCCCGGGGGGAAAAAAGACCGCCAAGACCAAACGGTATTCCACAGATGTAAAGGTTCTGCAAAACCTCTCCGAATCCCATGAAATTGCCTCTGATCTGCTTCGGTACAGGTCTCTGGCCAAACTGAAATCCACCTACCTGGACGCCCTGGTTAAAATGGTTAATTCGGAAACCGGAAGGGTGCATACCTCCTTTAATCAGACCGTGGCCGCCACGGGTCGGTTGAGCAGCAGCAATCCCAATCTGCAGAATATTCCCATTCGGGGTGAAACGGGAAGGGCCATTCGAAAGGGGTTTGTGGCTGAGAAGGGAAAGATTCTGGTGGCGGCGGACTACAGCCAGATTGAGCTGAGGGTGTTTGCCCATTATTCCCAGGACGCTGCATTTATGGCGGCGTTTAACGAGAACCAGGATATCCACACCAGAACCGCCCTTGAAGTATTGGTTAATGATGGGGGAACGGTTTCACCGGAAATGCGGCGCATTGCCAAAGCCATCAATTTCGGCATTATTTACGGCATGGGGCCTCAAAAAATGAGTGAAGAGCTGGGAATTTCCAAGAAGGCGGCCACAAATTACATTAACGCCTACTATGACCGGTATCAGGGGGTGAAACGATTTAAGGAAAAGGCCATTGAAAGTGCCGTTAAAAATGGGTATGTTACCACCCTTTTTAACAGAAGACGCTATCTGCCGGATATTTCCCACAACAACAACAGGATCCGATCGGAAGCGGAACGGATGGCGGTGAACACCCCCATTCAGGGAACGGCTGCGGATTTAATCAAAAAGGCTATGATTCAGATTCATAGTCGCCTGGCGGAAGAGCGTTTTCAGACAAAAATGCTGTTGCAGGTGCATGATGAACTGGTTTTGGAGGCGCCTCTGGAAGAAGTGGACCGTCTCATTGTTATGATCAGGGAAGAGATGGAAGGGGCCTATCCCTTGCGGGTTCCTCTGAAGGTGGACATTAACCAGGGGCTCAACTGGGACGAGGCGCACTGAAAATTATCAAAAAGGACCTTTAGCATGTCGTATATTTTCGGCCCGGTTCCTTCCAGGCGGTTGGGCCTTTCATTGGGGGTTGATTTAATCCCTCATAAGACCTGTTCCTTTGACTGTCTTTACTGTGAGGTGGGCGGCACCACAAACAGGACTATTAACTGCTGGCCTTTCGTGCCCGTGAAAGACATATTGGGTCAGCTTGAAAAAAGACTTAAGGAATGTGAACCTGACGTGATCACTCTGGCAGGTTCAGGTGAACCGACACTTCATTCTGAAATCGACCATATCATTTCAGGCATCAGGGTATTGACCGATACCAAAATCGTCATTCTGACCAACGGATCTCTTTTTTGGGATGAAGCGGTACGGAAACGAGTTCTGGGAGCGGATTTGATCATGCCGACGCTCTCCAGTGCCGATCCACGCACATTTCAAACCATCCATCGTCCCCATGCGGATTTGACGCTGGACCGCGTGGTGTTTGGGTTGAAACAGTTGAGAGAGGAGTTTACTGAGCTCATTTACCTGGAGGTCATTTTGCTGGCGGGGATTAACGATTCGGATGAAGAGGTAAGCGCCTTGAAGCCGTTGATCGAGGAGATTCAACCGGAAAAAATTCAACTCAATACCGTAGTCCGTCCTCCCGCGGACCCTATTGCCAAAGCCCTTGACAGGCGGCGGTTGGAAGAGATAAAGCTTTTTCTGGGGAAACGGGCTGAAATTGTGGTGGATATCGGGGCCGCTCAAGGTGCCGTTGAGCATCATGCAAAAGGGGAGAAAATGCTGGAGATGGCCAGACGAAGACCCCTTCGTGTAAAGGATATGGCCAGTTCCTTGGGGTTATCGGTTGATGAAGTGGAGAGCATGGTCAAAGGGTTGCTGATCAAGGGGTATCTTCGCCGGCAGGACCACTCGGGAGAGATTTTTTATATGGGCAATGAAAAGGGGCGAAGTTGAAGAGAAGAACCGCGGACAAAGAGATATTCTTTGCGGGAATTGATGTCGGCTCCGTCAGCTTAAACGGCATTGTGATCAACCGGGCTCGGGAAATCGTTTTTGAAGCGCCTTACGAGCGCCACCTGGGCAAAGTCAATGAGCGGGTTTTGGCACTCATCGAGGAGTTTCAACGCCGGTTTGGGAGCAATCGTATCCGTTCCATCTCGTTTACGGGGAATCACGGTAAACAGTTGAGCGAGCGGCTCAATACCCCATACGAATTTGAAACCATCAGCCAGGTGCTTGGCACACTGTTTGTCAGGCCTAATGTGAAAACCATCATCAGCATGGGCGGCCAGGAGACGGCCCTTTTCCAGATCAATCATTCGTCGCAAATAGGAGAGTCTAAGGACGATCCGCAATCGGATTGGGAACTGGCCTATTTCAACACCAACGGCCCCTGTGCATCCGGTACGGGCTCATTCATCGACCAGCAGGCCCAGCGATTGGCCACCTCCATCTATTCCCGGAATGTGGATACAAGCCAGGATCAGCTGGACCGGATTCTGAAAGACTTCATTGCGCTCGGGAAAAAGAGCGTTAAACCGGCCAACGTGGCTTGCCGGTGCACGGTGTTTACCAAGTCCGACATGATCCATCTGCAAAACCGCGGCGAAAAACTCGAGGACATTATTTACGGTCTGCACGTGGGAAATGCCCGCAATTATATGAGCACCATCGTCAGCAATCGCTCACTGGAAGCCCCGGTGGTCTTTGTGGGAGGGCTTTCATTAAATGAACTTCAGGTCAAGGCCCTGAGAGAATACGTTCCCGATCTGGAGGTGCCCCCTTGCAATACATCCATCGGGGCGCTTGGTGTAGCCCTTGCTACCCTGGCGGCTGAAAAGGAAAAAGATTCCGGAGATGGGAATAGCCTTCTGGATTTATCGTTGCTCGAACAACTGGCAACCGAACGGGAGGGCCGTGTTCAGGTGGCGAAGAGACTGGTGATTCAGAAAACTTTGTTTCCTGAAACCAATGACATTAGAAAAAGGCCCTTTCGGAAACCCGAAAGAGTTTTTCTGGGGATTGATATCGGCAGCACCACCACCAAATACGCGCTGATCGATGAGGCTCACGAGATTGTGGGAAAGAATTATGTGCCCACAAAAGGAAAACCCATCGAAGTGACCCAGGCACTTCTAAAGGAATTGCTGGATAAAAGAGGGGATGAAATCGAGATCATCGGTACGGCCACAACCGGTTCCGGCCGCAACGTGGTGGGCGATTTCCTGAATGTGGATCTGATTATTGATGAAATTACCGCTCATGCGCGGGGGGCGGTGGAAATAGACCCGGAAGTGGATACCCTGTTTGAGATCGGAGGTCAGGATTCCAAATATGTCTCCATTGCCAACACCTATCCCCTTGATTTCGATATGAACAAGGTCTGCGCCGCGGGCACCGGGAGCTTCCTCCATGAACTGGCCAACAAATACGGCATCAGCATCGTAGAGGAATTTCAGGATATCGCCCTGTCTTCGGATTCACCCGTTAAACTGGCCGAGCGGTGTACGGTTTTCATGGAATCGGATTTGGTGAGCTACCATCAGAAGGGGGTTGCCACAAAGGATCTCATCGCCGGGCTTTGCTATGCCATTGTGTACAATTACCTGAACCGGGTGGTTGAAAAGAGAAAAGTGGGCGACAGGGTCATGTTTCTGGGCGGGCCATCCCTGAACAAGGGAGTGGTGGCGGCCTTTGAAAATGTCCTGGGGCGGGCTCTCATTGTGCCCAAACATCGTGAGGTGCTGGGAGCTTATGGTGCCGCCATTAGTGTTCACGAGCGGATGTGTCTGACAAACCGGGAAGAAACCGGTTTCAGGGGTCTTGAAAGCGCCATAGAGGACCGCATGGCGTATACGGAAAAGACTTGCCGGGCGGATGCCTTGTGCCACAACCAATGCAAACTGAAAATTTACGATTTTGATGGGCGCAAAAGTATTTGGGGCGGAGAGTGCGGCCGATATGAGTTGACTCGAAATCGAGGTACCAAAGAGACCAACTTTTTCGAGTTGCGCCGGGAGCTATGGGAAACCCATATGGCAGGGGTTTACGAGACCCTGCCGGAGTCCGGGCGAAAGATTTTTCGCCCCTACCTGCAGGTGGATGGCCGGCGCACTGTGGGGATGCAGCGGGCTCTTTACGGGCAGCAGGATGCTCTCTTATGGGCGCATTTTTTCGATCGCCTGGGATATCGGCTTGTTTTGACGCCCCCCACGAACGCTCAGCTTTCCAGAATGGGCATCGAGGCCATGACCGCGGAGACCTGCTACCCGGTGAAGGTCTCCCACGGCCATGTGAAAGCGCTGGTGGGACAAACAGCCTTCTTGTTCCTCCCCAGCGTTGTGGATATGGGTAAAAGCGAGGATAAAGAAAAGGGTTTCTACTGTCCCATGGTGCAGAGCAATTCCTACATGGTCCGAATAGCCCTCGATCTTGATATGAAAACCGTTTTAAGCCCCGTGGTCCATCTCAAGTATGACGTGGAAACCCTGGCGCTGGAGCTGGCCGGGCAGCTGAAGTCAAAACTTTCCATCCCCTTGCATCAGATAAGGGAAGCCCTGTACTATGCAAAAGGAAGACAGGAGCAGTTCCAACGGGCGGTTTTGAAGCAGGGATCAGAGATCCTGGCAACGCACCCTGGGGGGGAACCGATGGTCGTCGTGACCGGCAGGCCTTATAACCTCTATGATGAACGGTTGAATCTGAGGCTGGGGCACAATCTGGCAAAAATAGGCGTTAAAGCGGTCCCCATGGATTTTTTGGATGTCTCTTCGGTGGACCTATCGGATTTTCCGTCCATGTACTGGGGTTTGGGTGCCAGAATCCTTCGGGCGGCCAAAATCGTGGCGTCCAACACGGACTTTTTCGGCTTGCATCTGACCAATTTCGGCTGCGGCGCGGATTCATTCCTGGAGCACTTCTACCGGCATATCATGGGGGACAAGCCCTATATGATTCTGGAACTGGATGAGCACAGCGCCGTTGCCGGGGTCATGACCCGCCTTGAGGCCTATAAGAACGTCATTTTTAACAGCATTCAAAAAGCACATCAGGCCGCGGAAGATCCGCGTAAGCTGGCCAATTGATCATGGAAAACCGCAACGTCCTTAATTTTGAATCATTCGGCAGCAAGGTGGGACGGTTCAGTCTCAAGGAAAGAACCGTTCTGATTCCGGAAATGAACCGCATGGGCTGTCATCTGCTGGCAGCCAATTTCAGAAGTTTCGGCATACGGGCAAAGATCCTTGAAACCTTTGAGGGAATGGATCTGGGAATGGCCCACACTTCGGGGAAAGAATGCTTTCCCTGCCAGATTACCATGGGGGATATCCTCCATTTCATGAATCAGGAATCAGCACGCCTGGGTTCCGAATTTGATTCAGATGCCTATGTCTATTTCCTGCCTGAAGCGGATGGACCGTGTCGTTTCGGCATGTACAACAAATATCAGCGGATCGTTCTGGATTCCTTTCCGGGATTCAGCGGGCTCAGGATTGGTGCGCTCACAACCGCGGATGGCTATTCCCTTGACGGGATCATCGAAGCGGAACGGGTAACGGATCTTAGAAAGTCGTCCTATGTGGCCATGGTTGTGGGGGACGTCCTGGATCGGTTGTTATGGCGGGTCAGGCCCTATGAGAAAGAAACAGGGTTGGCAGATTTGGTGATTGACAAATGCCTTACGTTTATGATGGATGCCTTTGAGCGTTTCGGGCAGGGGTTGCGGTTCGATGAAATATTCGCCCGTCTGGAAGCGGTGACCAGAGAGGCAAAGGCAATCATGGACCCCGAGATTCCGCCCAAACCGTTAATCGGCATGGTGGGTGAAATCTATTTGCGAACCCATGTAAAAGCCAACCAGGACGTCATCCGCATGCTGGAAAAACATGGGGGCGAAGTGGTCAATGCATCGGTTGCGGAGTGGGTCAATTTCACCAGTTATGACCGTTACCGGTCCGCTAAGACGGCGCTTCGTTTCAGCCTGAAACAATTAAAATTCGACCGGTTGAAAGACCATTTGAAAGACCTTTTCGCCTATGGAGGGGACCTTTTCTATCAGGAACACCGACAAAGACAGATATATAAGCGGGTTTCAGGGTTGATCGACCTGGTAAAAGACCACAAAGTCAGCCATTTGGAGGATGTGCTCCGGGAACAGGATTTGTATAGTTTCGATCTGGGGACGGAAGCGTGCCTGAGCATCGCGGGCATGATGGAATATGTCCGTGAAGGATATAACGGTCTGGTGAATGTATACCCTTTTACCTGTATGCCGAGTATCACCACGAGCTCAATTGTACGGCCCCTCATGAACCGGCTCAGGGTTCCCTACCTGGATACGCCCTATGATTCCAGCACTCAGCCGGGTCGGGAATCTGCCATTCGGACCTTCATGTACCAGGCTGATCAGCATCTCAAGCGTTATGGAAGGCACAGTTCATAAATGAGATTCGGATTTCGAAAGTCGAAAGATACCAAGACAAAAGTGCCGGAGTCCCAAGAAACCGAGGGGCAAGAGGCTGGCGCTGCGCTGAGCAAAACAGAAAATGGAAAGACCAAAGAAAGGAGGAAATCTTTGGGACAGAAGTCAAAAATGTTGATTAATGCCGTCGAATCGGAGGAATTCCGGATCGCTGTGATCAAAGACGGACGGCTGGATGGGTATCATATCGAAACCACCGCGACGGAGCAAAAAACCGGAAATATCTATAAAGGGGTTGTAGAGAGGATCGAGCCGAGTCTGCAGGCGTGTTTTGTCAATTTTGGAAGTGATAAGAATGGATTTTTGTCTGTTACGGACATTCATCCGGAATACTACGCCAGGGAGCCCGATGCCAAAAAAGAGGCATCCATGCCCAGGATCGAAAAGATATTGAAAAAAGGTCAGGAACTTTTGGTCCAGGTCACCAAGGAAATGCAGGGGAACAAAGGTGCCCAGCTGACCACCTATCTCTCTCTCGCGAGCCGGCATCTGGTACTGATGCCCGGGAGTAAGGGCGGCATTAGCAAGAAAATTGAAGACGAAGAGGAACGTCAGCGGCTCAAGTCCATCATGGCCCAATTCAAGCTCCCCGAAGGGGTTGGGTATATTGTGAGAACGGCGGCCCTGAAACAGAGCAAGCGAGAGCTTTCAAGAGATCTCAACCGGCTGCTCAGAATGTGGAAAAACATCAAAAAGAACGTTCAGGAGGCATCACCTCTGACCCTGGTCCATAAAGAGCAGGATGTTTGTCTCCGAACGCTGAGGGATTATTTCACCGGCGAAATTTCCGAGGTGCTCGTTGACGACAAAGAGACGTTGAGCAAGGTGAAAGATTACATGAAGATCATTTCACCAAGGGATCAGGGCCGTGTCAAACTCTTTAAAGAAAAACGCCCCATCTTTGCGCAATACGAAATTGAAAAGCAGATTGAGACCATCTACCGCAATCGGGTGCCGTTGAAGTCCGGTGGCTCAATTGTGATTGACCCAACGGAAGCTCTGGTGGCCATCGATGTTAATTCGGGTCGATGGCGAACCGGCAAGGATGTGGAGAATACGGCCTTCAAGACCAACATTGAAGCCGCCGAAGAGATATCCCGTCAGCTTCGTTTACGGGATATGGGCGGATTGGTGGTGATTGATTTTATCGATATGCGCGATAAAAAGCATATTCGGGAAGTGGAAAAGGTGTTGCGGGATAAGGCAAAAGAGGATCGCGCCAAGATCAGCCTTTCCAGTATTTCCAAATTCGGTCTTCTGGAGCTGTCCCGACAGCGCCTTCGACCTTCCATCGAATCGGTCAGTTATCAGACCTGTTCCTATTGCAAGGGCCGCGGACTTGTGCCTTCCGTCGAAACAGCCGCCATTTCCTTTCTGCGCCGCATTCGCATGGGATTGAGCAAGAAGGGGATTCTGCATGTAAAAGGAGTTCTTTCCGAAGAGGTGGTCGCCTATTTACAAAACCGTAAGCGAAAAGACCTTGCCCGAATGGAGTTACGCTATGGCCTCGAAATCACGCTTCAAGGAGACCCCTCACTTCCACCGGACGGGGGGGTTCTGGAATTCATTAAAGAAGAACAAAGCCCGGTTCCGAGGCCCTAGCGATTGTTCAACAATATCATTTATTTCATTGTTGTTCTTCTGATTTTCAATGTCAGCTATTCAGATCCCGCCCCCGATGACTCATTACTCTATTCCCTAACCGGACTGATGGTTTCCTGGGCATTTTTTGCCGTTTATTGCCGCCGTTGCTTTTTGGATCTAATCCGCCGCATTGCTTCCGGTTTGAACGCCGAGGGGGTACTGGGGGAGCGGTATGAAAGATTGAATCTGCGATTTTCCATTCTGGCCATATTGCTCTTTGCCACCGCCATCTATTTTTTCAGTTTCAAGCAGTGGCTTCTGGCGGTTCCCGGCCTGGCTGCCCTGTCAGTGGTTCAGGGCCTCTTTGCCATAGGGCTGTTTCTTCTTTATTTGAGTACCATCTGGTATTTGGCCTGGCCTTCCTATCGGGAACTGTTTCGTGTGCATGTTTCAAGACGCAGTTTTGTGTTGAGCAACCTTCGGTTCAACCTCCCCGTCCTTTTCCCCTGGTTCGCTCTGACGTTGGCCTATGATCTGCTCTCACTCACTCCTTGGGCATCCTCCAGTGAATTTTTGAACAGCTTGTACGGTCAGATGCTGTTCTTTGCCGTATTTCTGTCTCTGCTGGTGCTGGTCATGCCGAAATTCATCCAGTATTGGTGGGGCTGCAGGCCCATTGAGGCATCGGAGAAGGGGAGATATCTGGCTGCTTTTTTAAAGCAAAAGAAGTTCCGCTACCGCCGCCTGCTCAACTGGCCCATTTTCGAAGGGCGAATGATGACGGCGGGCATTATGGGGATTGTTCCGCGGTATCGGTATATCCTGGTGACCGATGCCTTGATGTCCGCGCTTTCCACCGAAGAACTGGAATCGGTTCTGGCTCATGAGATGGGTCACGCCCGATATTTTCATTTGCTCTTCTATGTTCTTTTCTTTGTGGGATTCATGGTGATTTCCTTCGGTCTGTCGGATGTCTATATCTATCTGGCTTATGTATGGTCTCCTTTGGCGGGGCTCATTTCAGGGGAGGACGCGCGGTCCATGACGCTCTTTTATCTGTCCGTGGCGATTCCCATGCTGTTGACCCTTTTGATCTATTTCCGTTACATCATGGGTTTTTTCATGCGTCATTTTGAACGCCAGGCCGATCTTTATGCCGCCACCGTTATGGGAACCCCCGTATTCATCATCAATGCGCTGGAAAAAATTGCATACCTGAGCGGGAAATCCCGGGATCTTCCCAACTGGCACCATTTCAGTATCGGGGAGCGGGTGGCCTGTCTTCTAAAGACGCTGGAAGCCCCCGGATTTGCCAGGAAACAGAACCGTTTTGTGCTGATATCTTTTCTGGTTTATCTGGCGGGCATTATAATGCTGGGGTATTATCTTAACTTTGGAGCCATCAAGACGCATATGGCCTACGATATGGTCAGCACGGAACTCACCCGCAAGCTTGAGGAACATCCCGGTAATGTGCGCCTGGCCATGAACCTGGCCATGGTTTACCAGCGCATGGGAAAAGAAGCTGCGACCATGGGCCTCTATGAGCAGATCATTCGGTGGAACCCGCAGGAGGCGGTGGCCCTGAACAACCTGGCCTGGATGATGTTGACCGCTTCCAATCGGGATCTGCAAAACCGTTCACGGGCACTGGAGTTGGCCCGAAGGGCCGTGGCCCTGCAGCCCGTGCCCCAGTTCCTGGACACCCTGGCCGAGGCCTGCTACCAAAACAGTTTGACGGAAGAGGCTATCGAAATCATTCGGAAAGCTATTCGCGGCGCCACGGAAAACAGGGCCTATTATGAAAGCCAGCTGCAAAAATACCGTACCCATAGGGTTGGCGATGACGTGAAATGAGGGCGCCCGCCACATTATCCCCTCTTTCGGCTTTCAACGAAGTGGATCCTTTCAGGTCGGCAAAAAAATAATTATTTCTTGCCGAAGTCCTGATCTTTAGGTTGGCAGTGTTTCCAGGGGTTGGGTCAATAGAAACTCTCCCTTTTCCACCCAATCTTTGAGGATATTGGCAATTTCCAGTGCCCGCTTGTGGGAGGAGAGCGGGACTGACGGGATTTCCTGCCCGTTAACCCGAATCATGCCGCTTTTCAGTTCCGAATAACTGACCTGGGTAAGGCTCTTCCCTTCGCCCTTGGGGTAATCATTTCCGTAATCAATGACCTGGGTGAAAAGATTTTCATCCGATACGCCCGTAAATTCCGCCATTTCCGCATTGAGAATGGGGATGGGGACGCCGACGCCTACCGCCAGCGAGCAGCCGTAACCCAGCATGCTGACCCCCACAACCCAGCGGGGATCCATTTCTTTCAGATTACCACTCAGCATGAGGGTCCCGGCAGGGGTTAAAGGGGTACCATTTTCATGTCGCATCGCTTTTGGATTGTGCTGGGTACCCGGCGCAAGGACATACCCTTTTGCGCCACCCAGAAAAATCCTGCTTCCCAAACCGATGGTTCGGTAATAGGGGTCGTTAAAAAGCGGGCTGAGCTCTCCGGCAGTGG
Source organism: Desulfatiglandales bacterium (assembly GCA_963663335.2). Classification (GTDB taxonomy): domain Bacteria; phylum Desulfobacterota; class DSM-4660; order Desulfatiglandales; family Desulfatiglandaceae; genus NaphS2. Next base: position 1,383,467 of record CAXXLN010000004.1, read on the forward strand.
CGTAATTGGCGTTGCCGCCGTTGGGTCTCAATACTCCCATATAGGTATAGATGGTTTTTGAAGTGAAATTAACGGCGCAATTGTAGTTCTGGTAGGCGTTTCTCGGGTTGAGCATTACGGCGTAAGGAAGATCTGAAAGGGTAACTTTTTTCTTGACCTGGGTTTTGGGGTAGCAGTCAGTGCCATAGGCGGTCGCTCGCAATTCTATCTTTTTGCCCGCCACAAGATCGTGGAGTACATGGCCGCCCCCGTATTTGAACTGTCCCGGGTGAACGCCGTTTAATGGGTCATCCTCCTTCAGTTCCGTAGCGCCGATATAGCAGTCCACAGCCGCCACGCCCGCATAGGCGGGAACATCGTTCAGCCACACGCGACTCGCTTTGAGGCCGGGTTTGGTATGCCCGAAATTGATGAAGGCACCGGAAGAGCACATGGGGGAGAAGGTTCCCGTGGTGACCACGTCCACATCACGGGCGGCCTTTTCGGCGCCGCTTTTTTTGACAATGCCGACCATCTCATCGGCTGTGACCACAACGACCTTTCCCTCTTTAATCTTTTTATTGATGTCGTCTATGGTTTTGGAAACCTTCTTTTTCGCCATTGATATTTGACCTCCCCCGGACACAAACAGTTGCTGAAAGTTCCTCACTTTTAAAACGCGCAATGAAAGCAAGAGAATGTATAATAATGGCTCTCGCTTTATATGACAAGAAAAAGTTGCGCATGGTTTGGGAATCTTGACTTTCACTGAACCTTGCTATAACAATGTCGGCGTGCGGTTCTTTGAAGAAATTTGCCAAGGTCTCAAACCCAACCGCATGAATTTCTCCGCCCTGACCCCTTTTCAAGTTTTTTGGAAATAGGAACATGACAAAGTATTTGAACGCAGATGATTTTTTTATTGAAGCAGGGGGGCCGTTTTTTTTGATTGCAGGCCCCTGCGTCATAGAAAATGAATCCAGCACGCTTAAGATCGCCCGGTTTTTGAAAGAGATGGGTGAAGAGCTCCAAATTCCGATTGTTTTCAAGGCTTCTTATGACAAGGCGAACCGAACCTCTTTAGCGTCGTACCGGGGGCCCGGAATTGACGAGGGGCTTCAAATTCTGCAAAAGGTCAAAGAGCATTTCCAGTTGCCTGTTTTGTCGGATGTGCATCGCATCAGTGATGTGGAAAAGGCGGCCCGGGTACTTGATGTGATTCAGATCCCGGCTTTTTTGTGCCGCCAGACGGATCTTGTTGTAGCAGTGGCCAAAACGGGCGTTCCCGTCAATATCAAGAAAGGACAGTTTATTTCTCCCCTTGAAATGGGACCCATCACGGAGAAGGCGACCGGTGTCGGCAACCGTAAGATTTTGATTACGGAGAGGGGATTTTCCTTTGGCTACAACAATCTCGTGGTGGACATGAGGTCACTTGCAATAATGGCGAATCTGGGTTTCCCCATCGTCTTTGATGCCACACACAGTGTACAGTTGCCGGGCGGTGCGGGGAGCAGTTCCGGCGGGCAGCGGGAGTTTGTGGGCTGTCTTGCAAGGGCGGCTGTGGCGGCCGGTGCAAACGGCGTTTTTATGGAGGTTCACCCTGATCCGGATTGCGCTTTGTGCGATGGCCCCAACTCGTTGCCCCTCAAAAGCATAGCCCCCCTGGCGAAAATCCTCAAGCGTATCCATGCACTGGTTCGCTCGTAGGCTTTCAACCCCAAATGAAGATTGCAGGAACAAAAAAGATTGGAAGATAAAGCGGCTCACATAAAACTACTCTTTCTGGATGTCGATGGCGTTCTGACGGACGGCCGCATTACGTTGAATGAAAAGGGGGAAGAGATCAAGAGTTTTGATGTAAAGGACGGTTTCGGCCTGAAGCTGCTCATGCGCGATGGGATTGAGGTGGTCATCATTACGGGCCGAAGGTCCAGGGTTGTGGCCCATCGCGCCCTGGAACTGGGAATTCGCAGTCTATATCAAGGGGTAACCCACAAGCGCTCCCTTTGCAGACATCTGATTGAGGAGCGGGGCCTGAACAAATCGCAGGTGGCGTCCGTCGGGGATGATTTGCCCGATCTGGCCATGTTTCAGGAATCCGGCTTGTGTATGACGGTGGCCGATGCGGTCAAGGAAGTTCGGGAGCAGGCGGATTTCATATCGAGCAGAAGGGGTGGCCACGGCGCTGTACGGGAGATTTCCGAATGGATCCTGAAATGCCGTGGGTGTTGGCCTAGAATTGCCTTTACAGAACAAACCGGGGGTTGATATACTGCAACTGCTGCCATGAAAAGTTTCGTGAAAAGACATTGGCCCCTTTTGGGTGTCGGTATTTTACTTCTGGCGGTGGGTTTCTATTTTGCAAAAGCCGGTAAGGATTTTATTAAGACCACCGCTTTGATAAAAGATATCATTTCCGGAGAAGGGGTAAAGCTGGAAGATATTCATTATCGCCAGGACAATCCGGATGAAAAAATAAAATGGGTTCTGGATGCAAAAGAGGTTCGTTTTTCCGAAGACAGAAAGATCATTCGTTTTTTTGAATTCTATCTGAAGGTGGATGCCGAAGGGAGACCCGGGTTTTCATTGCGGGGTGAAAGAGGGGTTTATCACAAGGACCTTGGAAAAATTGAGATGTGGGGCAAATTGGATGGTTCCTATGGAAAAGAATATCGGTTTCTCACGGAGTATGTGACGATTGATGAAAAAACAGGCACGGTGAGCAACGAAGAACCGGTGGAGATACAGGGCACCTTTTTCACGGTTAAGGGAAAAGGCATTTTCGCCGATCTTTCCAATAACAGGATCAAGATTTTGTCAAATGTCGTAACGGTCATTAACCAGGAGGGAGAGGCATCGTTAACACAATGAAACGGTCTGTAATGAGTTTGTTCTTCCTTTTGCCGGGACTTTTTCTGTTGTGGGGTTTTTCCGGAACTGCTCTGTCGGCCGGTCCTCTGGCGAAGACGGAAAAAAAGAGTCAGGGCCCAATGGTGATCAAGAGCAAGACCCTGGAAGCCGATGATAAAAAGAAGCAGGTGACTTTTGCAGGCGATGTGGAAGCCAAGCGGGACGATTTCACGGTATTCTGCCAGAAACTGGTGGTGTTCTATGAAAAAGCCGCGGATCAGAAAGAAAGCGAAAAGGTTTCAGCCCGTATTGACAAAATTGTCGCTACCGGGGCCGTCAAAATTATTCGTGCGGAAGGCGGCGTTGCTACCGGGGAAAAGGCTGTTTTTTATCAAAAGGGTGAAAAACTTGTTCTTACAGGGAAGCCCGTTGTAAAGCAGGGTGAAGATTTTGTGGAGGGTGATGTGATCACGCTTTTCCTGAAAGAGGATCGGAGTATTGTGGAGAGCAACAAGGACAAGAAGGTCCGAGCGGTTATTTTTCCGAAACAGGAGAAGGAAAAATAGCCGTGAATGCGGCATCCGAGATGCTGGAGGCCAGTGGCCTCGTTAAGGCCTACGGCGGCAAACGGGTCGTTGATCGTGTGGATGTGAAGGTCAACAGGCAGGAGATTGTCGGTCTATTGGGGCCCAACGGGGCGGGTAAGACAACCACTTTTTACATGGTGGTGGGACTTACGAGACCCAGCGAAGGGCGGGTTTTTCTGGACGGCGCGGATATTACCCAGGACCCCATGTTTCTAAGGGCGAGAAAAGGGGTGAGCTATCTGGCCCAGGAGCCTTCGGTATTCCGTAAATTGACCGTTGAGCAGAATCTTCTAGCGATCATTGAGATGCTGCATGTCCCGGTTCAAGAGCGAAATGACCGTCTTTCAAAAGGCCTCAGGGAGTTGAGCATCAGTCACCTGGCCAAACAGAAGGCTCAGTCCCTTTCGGGAGGGGAGAGGCGAAGACTGGAGATTTCTAGGGCATTGGTGACCGAGCCCAGGTTCATGCTTTTAGACGAGCCTTTTGCCGGGATTGATCCGCTGGCCATCAACGATATTCAACAGATTATCCGTCAGTTAAAAAGTCGGGGCCTTGGCGTTATCATATCGGATCATAATGTCCGTGAGACATTGAATGTTTGTGACAGGGCCTACATTATCAATCAGGGCCGAATCATCGAACAAGGCACCCCGGACGATATCGTAAAAAGTGAGTTGGCCCGAAGCGTCTACTTGGGCGAGAATTTTAATCTCTAGAAATTTTTTGGTATTTTTGAATCTATTATGGCGTTAGAACTAAGACAATCTTTGGGCCTTACCCAGCAACTCGTAATGACCCCGCAGCTGCAACAGGCCATCAAGCTCCTTCAGTTGTCAAGGCTCGAACTCCTTGAAACCGTTTCCCAGGAAATGGAGGAAAACCCCATCCTCGAAGAGATGACCCAAGGCGAGATAGAGGGGGATGACGGAGCGGCAGAGAAAAGAGCGGAGTCGGATAAGGCATTACAGGAACTTGAGGAAAGAAAATCCGAAAATCCCTCGGCGGATGATTCCGGACCGGACCCGGACTCCCCGTCACTCCCCGAAGTGACCGTGGAGGAGCGGGAGAGGGATGATGTAGATTGGGAAAATTATCTTTCGGAGTATAACAGTGGTTATTCCGAAAGTTTTTCCGAAAGGCACTACGAAGAGAAAGACGCGCCCTCCTTTGAAAATTTTACCGCCATCAAGACGGATCTCTCCTCCCATTTGATCTGGCAGTTGAACATGAGCAGCCTGGAAGATGAAAAGAGGGAAATCGGTGCCTATATCATCGGTAACCTGAACGATGACGGTTATCTGGAAGCGACCATCGAGGAAATCGCCCAGGCAACGGACCACTCCATTGAAGATGTCGGTGAGGTGCTTGAGCTGATTCAGAATTTCGATCCCGTGGGGGTAGCGGCACGGGATACAAGGGAATGCCTGCTGATACAAGTCTTGTTTCATAATCTTGAGGGCACCCTGGCGGAGAAGATCATCAAGGATCACCTGAAGGATCTGGAAGAAAAAAGGTACAATCGGATTGCCGACCAGATGGGTGTTTCCGTTCAGGATGTACTGACCGCGGTTGCTGCGATTCAAGAACTGGATCCCAAACCCGGGAGAATTTATGCGTCTGAGGAAACCATCTACGTCACCCCTGATATCTATGTTGCCAAAGTGGGGGACGGCTACGAGATTATTCAGAATGAAGACGGTTTGCCGAAGTTAAGAATTAATGCTTACTATCAACGGATCTTGAAGAACAGAGGGCAGGTTTCGGATGAGACAAAGACGTACATCCAGGAGAAAATGCGATCCGCGGCATGGTTGATCAAGAGTATTCACCAACGTCAAAGAACCCTCTACCGGGTAACGGAGAGTATTGTAAAATTTCAGAAGGAGTTTCTCGACAAGGGAATTGCCCACCTTAAGCCGTTGGTGCTGAGGGATGTGGCTGAAGACATCGAAATGCACGAATCAACGGTCAGCCGGGTGACCACCAACAAATATGTTCATACCCCTCAGGGGCTTTATGAACTGAAGTTTTTTTTCAACAGCTCTATCAACAGGGTGGATGGGGATGCACTGGCATCGGAAAGCGTAAAGGAACAGATTCGTAGAATGATCAAGGCCGAAGACAAAACCAAACCTCTCAGTGATAAGGGGATTGAAAAGAAGATGCGGGAGCTTAACATAAGAGTCGCACGTCGTACGGTGGCCAAATATCGGGAAGCCATGGGAATTTTGCCGTCGAGGAAAAGAAAAGAAATTCAAATCAATTAAGCCGTGGCAACGCCATCTGGCGTTATTTAAGGTTGCCGGAGAGGTTGAATTTATTGTTGACACCTAGATATCCGGAGGAAATTTTATGGACATAACAGTGACATTCAGGCATACGGACCCCATTGAAAGTTTAAAGGACTACGCGGAAGAGAAAATTTCAAAAATCAAGAAGTATCTTGATGCGCCCCTGGAGGCGCACATCGTTTTAAGCGTAGAGAAATTCAGGCATATTGCCGATGTGACGCTTAGCGTAAACGGGACTCGAATCAAGGCGGTTGAAGAGACCGGCGATATGTACTCGGCCATCGATCAGGTGATGGATAAGGTTGAAAACCAGGTTAAGAAACACCTCGGCAAAATAAGGAATCACCGCGGGGAGAGCGCGAAACCCGGTGAGAATGTGCTGGATGAAGTATTGGCGGAAGAGTTCGAAGAATCCGTCGAAATGTCTACAGAAGATTTTACAATCGATGTGGAAAAAATGGTGGCAAAGCCCATGGATCCTGAAGAAGCGGCCATGCAGCTCAAGCTGATGCGGCAGGATTTCCTGGTGTTTCGAAACGCCAAATCGCGCGAGATTAATGTTATTTACAAGAAAAACGATGGTAACTTTCGTTTAATTGAGCCCGCAGGCTGATTAACTTTTTGAGTGAATGATGTATTTTTTTGGTTTATGTGATGAGACTTTCTGAAATTTTAGCAATAGACAACATAATTCCGGACCTTAAGGCCAAAGACAAGAAGGGTGTTTTGGGAGAGCTTGCGGAAGCGATTGCAAGCTATGATACGAATATCGATAAAGGTATGCTTGTAAAGGTGTTAATTGAACGGGAACACTTGGGCAGTACGGGAATCGGCGATGGTGTCGCCATCCCACACGGGAAACTCAGTTCGGTAAAACAGCCCATCGTGTCCTTTGGCAGGAGCAAAAAAGGACTCGATTTTGATTCGATGGACGGCCAGCCCGCTTATCTCTTTTTTCTTCTTCTGGCCCCGGAAAACTCCTCTGGTGTTCACCTTCAGGTGTTGACCAAAATTGCCAGGATTTTGAAAAGCAGCACTTTTAGAAAAGCCTTAATGCAGGTTGGATCTCGAGAAGAGATTTACGAGACAATTATTCAAACAGATGGAGATGCCTGAAATCCTTTTTGATGGATGAAGGTTAGACTTAGCCATGGTAGGACTATTGATTATTTCACATTGTAATCTTGGCCGGGAATTTCTAAACGCAGCCGAACTGATTGTTGGAAAACTGGAGGCCGCCGACGCCATTGCCGTTACCCAGACCACTGAAAGCAAGGAAGTTCTTAAAGACATATCGGACAAGATAAAATCGCTCGATAAGGGACAGGGCGTTCTAATTTTAACGGATATGTTCGGTGGCACGCCGTCAAATCTCAGCCTTTCATTTCTAGAGGATGAGATGCTTGAGGTGTTGACCGGGGTGAATCTTCCCATGGTGATGGCTGTTGCCAGGGATCGTGACCGGTTGTCCCTCAGCGAACTGGGTGAGAGGGCGGAACAGGCTGGAAAGCGGAGTATCGCCCTGGCTGGAAAGCTTTTGAAGTCGGATTAGATTTTTGGAACATGAATATTGGCGCATTATACTAATTTAAGGAGGGAAAGAATGGCTTTAAAGGTGGCTATAAACGGGTTTGGCCGCATTGGAAGGATGGTTTTCAGGGCCGGTTTTGGCAATCCCAATATTGAACTGGTTGCCATTAATGATCTGACGGACACTGCGACTCTGGCGCATTTATTGAAATACGACTCGGTTCACGGTGCCTTTGGGAAAGATATCTCAAACACGGAACGTTCACTGATCATCAATGGAAAAGAGATTGAGATCTATTCCGAGAAGGATCCCTCCAAGTTGCCGTGGGGCGAATTGGGGGTTGAAACGGTTTTCGAGTGTACGGGGCTTTTCAGGGATCGCGAAAGTGCTTCCCGGCATTTGGATGCGGGGGCTGGAAAGGTGATTATTTCGGCACCGGCCAAGAACCCGGACATTACCGTGGTGATGGGGGTGAACGAGCAGGAATATGATGCCAAAGCCCATCACATAGTATCCAATGCATCTTGTACGACTAACTGTCTGGCGCCCGTGTGCAAGGTTTTGCTGGACCATTTCGGTATCGAAAAAGGGCTGATGACCACCACCCACGCTTATACGGGTGATCAAAGATTGCTTGATTTCCCCCATAAGGATCTGAGGCGGGCACGCGCTGCCGCACTTTCCATGATTCCGACCACGACCGGTGCGGCAAAAGCGGTTGCCCTTGTTTTGCCCCAACTGGAAGGCAAATTGAATGGCATGGCCATTCGTGTTCCCACGCCCAACGTATCGGTTGTAGACCTTGTGGTTCAGTTGACAAAAACCGCAACGGCCGCCGAGGTCAATCAGGCCATGGAAACCGCTTCCAAGAGTGCCCTAAAGGGAATCCTTGCTTTTTCCAATGAACCTCTGGTTTCCATCGATTTTAATGGGACTGCGGTCTCATCGACTGTGGATGGACCTTCTACCATGGTGATCGGGGATATGCTGAAAATTTTATCCTGGTACGATAATGAGTTCGGGTATTCGAATCGGATGATCGACCTGGCGGTTTACATGGCCGGTTGTTAAAAAACGGAATTATTGCCCGAATTTTAATGTGTTAATAGGGGTGGTTTTGTCGATATTTCAGGGAAGGATGTTCAAAAATGTTTGAAAGAACGCCTATGATTGCCGGGAACTGGAAAATGAACCTGAGTCTGGATGAAGCTGTGGCACTCACTGAAGCCATCGGGTCAGGTATCGGGAACGTATCGGACGTTGAGGTCCTGGTGGCCCCGCCGTTTACACACCTTGCGGCCGTGAGAGGTGCCATTGGTGCATCAAGAATTTTCCTTGCTGCACAGAATATGCACTGGGAGATGAGCGGGGCATATACCGGAGAGATTTCGGGAAGGATGCTGCAGCAGACTGGTTGTACCCATGTCATACTGGGGCACTCGGAAAGGCGAACCCTTTTTGGTGAAACCAGTGAAATGGTGAATCTCAAGGTCAAGGCAGCTTCCTTTCTGGGGCTGATACCAGTGGTATGTGTGGGGGAAACCCTTGAAGAAAGAGAAGCCGAAAAGACATTTGAGGTCATCAAAGAGCAGTTGGATTTTTCCCTGGATAATTATAGGGCCGATCAAATGATGCCGACCACCACCATTCTGGCTTACGAACCGGTATGGGCTATCGGGACCGGAAAAACGGCCACTCCCCAACAGGCTCAGGAAGTGCATCAGTTTATTCGTTCGTGGACTGAGAATACCTTTAATACAGGGACCGCCGCTCAGATCAGGATACTCTATGGCGGAAGCGTAAAACCTGATAATGTTAAGGCACTTATGGCGGAGCCGGATATCGATGGCGCTTTGGTTGGAGGGGCAAGTCTTAAAGGCGAGTCTTTTGTCCCGCTTATCTGCTACCGGGAAACATAACAATCAAAATTTTTTGTTGCAAAAACGGATGCAATGAATTATATCTTTGCGATTATTCATTTTTGCGGCTAATAATTCTTTTAAGAAAGAGGGCCTTGGATGTTCCCCGTTTTGATTGTATTGCATGTCTGTGTATGTGTGGCACTTATTTTAATCGTTCTGCTTCAGAAGGGAAAAGGTGCTGGAATGGGCGCTGCTTTCGGTGGATCAAGCCAGACGGTTTTCGGTAGCACCGGTGCCACCTCTTTGTTGCATAAAGTCACCACCGCAGTTGCGATCGTCTTTATGCTGACCTCTCTGGGGCTTACTATTTATATCGGAAAAGGTACCAATACTTCCGTAATGAAGGATGTTCAACCGGTGGAACAGACTTCCGAAGCCCCTGCTGCGGCCCCGCCGGCGAGCGGCGGTACGCAAGATACAAAATAGTTGGATTAATTGTGCCGAAGTGGTGGAACCTGGTAGACACGCTATCTTGAGGGGGTAGTGGGCAACGCCCGTGCGGGTTCAAGTCCCGCCTTCGGCACCATTAAAAATAGCCTTATTTTCAATATGTTGCGTAACATGGGCAGCCCGGATGTCAGTCTTTGTGCCTAAGATTGCGCCTATTTCGGGTTGCCTTTCTTTTTTTATCTCACCTGTGAACATTTCTTCCAGGGCCGATCCGTCCCTTCTCGTCAGGTTGGGAATGTAACGGCTGTAGGTGTTAAACACCATTGTTGTGTCCACATGCCCCAGGGTTTTGGCCACCCATTCAGGGGTCTCACCCTTTGAAAGCGCCCAGAAAGCAAATGTGTGCCGGGTTTCATACATCCGCCGGAATGCAAGCCCGCTTTTGTTAAATATCCTGGGATACATTCTTTCAAAATCAACCGTGTTAAATGCGGATACGTCGTGGCCTGATTCATCAAGGTCGGCCTGCCAAAAATCCATATGGTTTTTTGGTTTTGGAATATATAAAAGGACAGCGTGTTCTTTGGTTAATGCCCACCTGATAAAGTCCCAGTAAGCCTGATATTCTTCTTCGTCTTCTGGGTATAGACCGTCAAATTTGCCAATTGGCTTCAAAGTTGATGCTGATGGCAGGTCTTCTTCATTTATCCATTTTTGAACCTGTTCACTGATTTTGTTTTTCATTTTGTATCACCTCTTGGAGCGAGTCTTTTCGCGCGCTCTCAGGACACCTTTGTCCCTGGGAGCCTGTTTGAAAATTGATTCATACTCATAGAGTATTAAGAAAGCTCCATCATTACAAAGTGCCGGACATTGCAATCCTCTCATGCTATTGGAAAATAGATCAAATTTCCATACATGAGGAGGTTACAATGACGATGTCTGAGAAAAAGACCTATCCGAGCGATTTGACAACAAAGCAATGCAATCTTTTCCAATCCATCCTGCATTCAATAGAACCCAAAAAGGCAGGAGCTCCGCTGAAATGGCAATTGGAAAAGATCATTAATGCCATCATGTACGTTATCAAATCGGGATGTCAATGGCGCATGGTACCCTCCGAGTTTCCGCCTTGGCAAACTGTTTATTATCATTACAATAAGTGGTGCAAGAACGGTGTGTTGAAAACCATCAATGATATTTTGACCAAACTGAGCATGGTCTCGCAAACTGATGTTGTTGATGCCAAGCTCCACGATGGATAACCAAAAAAGGAAAACGGAAGCGCTTCGCGCTCTGATTGAATGGGTTTTTTAAGGCATGGGCAGGAAGCTTGAATAATATGAAAAAGAGGGAAACAGCGATAATCAGTTGCTGTTTCCCTCTATGGCATTATTCAATGCCCCTGGACCCGGCTATCCCTCGACAGGTTGCTCCCCAGCAGAGCCTGTCTCCGTTTCACCGGGCAATCGTAACCAGACCGTAAAAACGATCTGTTTTTATATAACTATTTTTTTAGATGATCATTTTTCCGTTGTTTGCTCCTTGTTGGAGAAAATAGATCAAAAAACAATGATTCGTCTATGCGTGGCAAATTACGTTCAACCGCAGCATTGAGCAATTCGGCTGCCATTTGGTTGAGAACGCGCAGATTGTTGGCGGCATGGGCCGCCAGGGTACGGATCAGTTCAGAAGACATCAGTTGTGGGTGTCCAGCCTGTTCGAGAGCGAAATTGAGGTAGTCCTGGAGTTGTTCAGGAGAAAGAGGTGAAAGCGCAAGCCGTGGTCCGATACGGCTTCCCAGGGGCAACAACTCTGTGGTCCTGAAGCGTTCAGGCAGCCTGTTGTCACCACAGAGGATGGTAAATAGGAGGTTTTGCGAGTCGAAGTGATGGCTTTGCAGCAAGCGCAACTCGGTCAGGCACTCTGTGGAGACCTGCTGTGCCTCATCGATCAGCAGTACCGGCCGTAGCAATGTGGATTGGCAGTGACTTTTCCACCGTGTGCGCAGCGCTTTGAACCCACCATAACGGTTGGCTGGAGATAGCCCCACATTGAAGAGTTCACCCAATTCCCGATAAAAATCGGTTAATGCACTCTGGGGCCGCTGCATCACGCCGACGGTAAGATCGGGGATTTGTTCAAGTCGATGTGCGATACTTTGCAGAGTTTTACTTTTTCCCAGGCCCGGATCACCGGTGATCAAGGCAAATCCTCCCTGTGAGGCCATGGTTTGCACGCGCTGAAAAAATTGTTCGGATCCGGGTATTTTAAAAAGCGATTCAGAGGGAACATCCGGCAGAAAAGGATTGTATTTGAGTCCGTACAAAGATCGCATGTCGGTATTATTCATGGTTGACTTCCTCCTTTGGTAGATAAGCCGGCGGCAATCCGGTAGCGGCATAATCGGCAAGCCACTTTCGCAACAGGGCTGGCAGGGGATCGTGGTTTGATTTGACAATCGGTTTTTCGGGATTGATGGCACGGCGCATGCCCGAGGCGTTTTTGACCTTGTCTTGAGGCAGCAGGCGTACCAGAGGAGCGTCGGTATTCGGGTCGACCAGGGTCATTTGGCTTTTGTCCCAACTGGGAGCCCGCAAAATGACCGATGGTAAATGGGCGAAGCGTACGGGAAGCTCATATCGAATACCGTCAACCACGACGGTGGCGTCACTGCGGCGTGGCGTTCGGCGTATCCGGCGAGTAAAGGCCAATTGCAAAAAACGGCTATCGGGGACGGGTCGAGCGACATCAGGGCCGTTGAGCATTCGCATCAGGGGTGTCGTCTTGATTTCACTGTGTATATTTCGGTGATAGTCCTGTTCAACCCAGGCCTGGGCCGCCTGATTGACGAAGGCAGGTTTTAAATCTTTGACCCCGCGCAAAAGTTCCAACAGGCGGCTTTCCAGGTATCCCCAAAAGGATTCCTGTTTGCCGTTTTGATAAGGAGAATAAGGTAACGTTGTTTCATGCTCGATGCCTAACCGCTGTAATCCCCGTCGGGTCTCTTCGGCAAGCATCGCAGCACCGTTATCGGTCATTAATGCCCGCGGCAAGCCGCGCTTCATGAAGGCCTGTTTCAGACCGTGTACCAAACACTCGGCGGTCTCAGCCAAATACAATTGTAAATGACAGCAGAGCCTTGAGTAGTCATCAAGAATGGCAAGGGCCATGGGACGATACCATTGGCCGGTGGTATCTAAAATCCTGATTTTGGCGTGGTGGAAGTCCAAGTGCCATAGTCCATGGACATGAGAGACTTCAAAGCTTCGCACTTCACGGCGTTGAAGCCTTTGGATTGCCTGCTCTTGTCCGTCGCTGGGCTGCGCCGGTCCATGGGTGCGCAACCACCCCTTTTCCCGCATACAACGCAGTACGGTTTTGTAGCTGGGCACCGGTTCAAGTTGTGGTTGTTCTTTGGCTGTGGCGACCAGGTTGTCATAGTGCAACTGAACATTCCAACGGGGATGGGCCTCGTACTGGGCCTTTAACGCTTCTAATAGAACATTCGACATGGACCAGCGAATACCGGCGTCAGAACGGATTTTTCGCCCCAGTACGGCGATCGGGTCAGTGGCTGACCGGGCTTTGTAATACCAACGCTCGATGGTTGATGCCCCGATGCTAATCTGCCGACTGGATTCAATGGGGTGTTGATAGGTTTTTTGGGCCAGCTGCGCGATAGTCCTTTGCAGTTGTCCTTTTTCCGGCGGGCACGACAGAAGTCGCCCGATCACCGAAAATCGGAAGTGTGCCCAACGTTGCCACATGGGCATTTGAGATTCGCTCATGGCATCTCTCCTTTCGGTTCGCTTCCACTGACCTCCCCCGTGGAGATAAACAGGGTCGAACCAAAGCTCGGATCCATGTAGCGCATTTGTTCAGACTTTACATCGGCCCATCTTTTGCGTGAGCCATTGGCCGATGGCGATGACCTCGGCGTTCATGGCCATTATGGGCCTAAAACAAGTGCCCGCAAGCAGTTCACCAACGCCATCTCGGCTCCACAGCCTGGATGAAAACGGGATAGTAATGCTCCGGGCAATTGCTGTGGATCAATGGGAGGAAAAAGACGTCCGGACAATCGCCGGTAACGAAGGCTCTGAACAAAAAGCTCTCGAAAGTAATGTTGCCAGCGTTTGACGGTTGACCGCCATACTCTGCAAAATCTCTTGAGACGCTCCATCGTAACCTCGGGTTTCTGTCTCTGGCGAAGGGCGCTGATCAGCAACAACACCGGCGCCCAGTAAACCCGGCGATCCCAAAACCGAACCGAAGGCGGGAGAACACGGCGACGGCATCCGGCACGGCCACAGCACAGACTGAATCGAACTTCAAATGCCTCTTGTAGATCCGGGGGCCCACCCCGAGGCTTTCGCTGGTAATGGGCGCAATGAAGAGGACCCCCACAAAAGGGCAGTTTTTTGCTCTCGCATGTTCGCAAAGATCATGGTCTATCATGTAAAGAAGGGAAAATAACGATTGGCTCTTGAGGACTTCAAGTGGTATCATAGCTCCTGCCATTTAGGGTTTTTTTGGCAGGAGCCCCCTACAACTTTGCAAAGGTAACCACCAGTACACGAGTTTTTTCCTTAATGTATTCGCCGTTGATTTTGATTTCTTCAAACTTGTTCCATCTGATTTCATCCCCGTGAAGGCTTAAATAATTAGTGATATCCGGCCTCGGAACAATGGCCAAAAGGCGTCTTGAAATTTCGGCCTGGGTGGTTTCTTTGGTATCCTCTAAAGCTTTCTTGTATTCTGAATATTCCGCGTCCGGCGTGGTTGTTTCAGCGCAGATTTCCGGGTGAAAATCAAAAATGAGAAATGCCGCTGCAAGGAACAATACCCACCATGATGCATGCCTGGACTTGATATTTCTCTTTTTCATTTTTTCACCGCTCCTCTTTTAGATGTTAAATCATAGATCCTGAAGGGAATTTCTTCGCGTTTTCAGTTGGAAAATGGCGTCTTTTAAAAAAACATTTTAACGAAATTTCGAAGGCCTGCCCTGGAAAGGCAAAAGATAAAAGTTGCGCTATGATTAAGATAGCATCATGCTAATGAAAAGCGGTTTGGAAAATCTTATTGGAGCATTTGTGTATTGTCAACAATTGATCGCCTTTAGACAAAGGATATGGGGTTTTTTATTCGGTAACGTTTCAGACGATATCCCTAATGAGGCGCTGGGTCAGTTGCCATTGAACCGCCATCTCACCCTTCCACAAACTTGGGTCAGAAGAAAAGACTTGAATTTCCAATCTCGTCCGCATTATCATCTGTTTCAGTTATAAAATGCCCATAAAGACGCGATTGCTTCGGCTTATGATCCAACCGCGCAAGAGGTGACAGATGGGAAATTCAAAGGTTCATACGCATCGTCATCTTCTGAATTCTCTAAAGCTGCTCATCCTGATCGTCCTGGCCTTTCAGGGTCGGTTTGTGGCTCCTTCGGTTGCATCACCCCTTTCCGTCCGGGTCGGTATCCCCGCCCTCACAAGGTCTTTGTCGCCGGCAAAACGGCCGTCTTTTCCGGGCCTGTCTTTAAATGGTGAAGAATCGGCCTGGTTGGCCGCGCATCCGGAAATCAAAATTGGCATCAACCGGGCCTGGCCTCCAATGGATTATGTGGATGAGGAAGGGAAACCACAGGGTATCGGTGTCGGTTTTATCAGAGCCTTGAACACCCGATTGGGTGGCAGGTTGAAGATTGTGCCCCTTTCCTGGTCGGACATGTATGAAGGGGTGCAGAAAAAGCGAGTCGATGCCATCATGGACATTACCCCAAGGCCGGACCGCGAAGCCCTTTTTAATTTCACAACACCCTATTTGACGGTTCCACACAGCGTTATCGCACCCAAAGATACCTATTATTATGAAGATCTTAACAGCCTGAAAGGGAAGACGGTCGCTCTGGAACATCGTTTTTTCATGGAGGGCCTGCTACATGAGAAATACCCTGATATCAATGTGAAGGCCTTCAATACCACCAGTGATGCCTTGGATGCGGTTTCCAAGGGGGATGCCGATGCCTACGTGGGGAATCGCGCCGTGGCGGCGTATATTATCGAACGGGAGCTGATTGCCAATCTCGAGGTCCATGGCAAGATAGAGGAAACCGCTTCCGTCAATGCCATCGGGGTTCGCAAGGACCAGCCCATCTTGAGAGATATCCTCCAGAAGGCACTGGATGATCTCGGGAAAGAGGAGGTCAGTGAGATCCTCGAAGACTGGAAAGATCCTCACGAGGAAGTAAAAACCATTCAGCTTTCCAACGCGGAAAAGGATTGGCTCAAAGATCATCCCCGGATCACTATTGCATTTGACGGCGATTATGCACCCTACAGTTTTCAGAATGAAAAGGGCGAATTCAAGGGTATTGCTGTCGATTTCGCACGGGAACTGGCGAGCCGTATCGGAATCGGGCTCGATGTTTATCCTGAAGGCACATGGAAGCGCCTGTACGAAGCGGCTCAAAAGCGGGAAGTGGATGTCATCGCCACCTTAGTGTCGCGCCCGAAACGACAGCCCTTTTTCGAATTCACGAAACCCTATATCTCAATTGCCCAATATGTGATTGCGCGGAAAGAGGATGGTACCATCCACAGCCGGGAGGATGTGGCCGGCAAAACCATTGCGGTTGTGAAAGGATATGCGACCACCGATCAGATTCTTGACGAATTCCCTTCCGTCAAACCGTACCCTGTGGATAACCTGACGGCAGCGCTGGAGGCCGTTTCCACCGGCAAGGCGGAGATAACCGTGGCCGGTATGGGCCAGGCCAACCATCTGATTGCGCAAGAGGGTTTCTCGAACTTGAAGTTTGCCGCACTCTATGACCAGGGGTTCTCGGACGAGCGCTTCGGTGTACGCAAAGATTGGCCGGAATTGGCCTCCATTTTAGATAAGGTGCTGGGTTCGTTAGCGGATCATGAACGGCTGCAGATTTTTCAACGCTGGAGTCTTCCGGAGATTGCGCAAGTGGAAACCGTCACGGAACCGGGCATCCTTTGCGATCTGACGGACTCCGAACGGACTTGGCTGAAAGAGCACCCCAAGATTCGTATCGGCGTAATGGATGCCTGGCCTCCCATGAATTTTGTTGATGAAAGCGGCACACCCCAAGGCGTCGGTGTTGATTTCATTGAATTGCTCAACCGACGTCTGGGGGGCGTTTTGTGGTTATCTCCCGGAACGTTTTACGAGGGTATTGATCGGGTAAAGAACAGGGAACTGGATGCCCTGATGGATATCACACCCACCGCGGAGCACGAGCCTTTCTTCAGTTTTACCATGCCCTATCTGACCCTGCCCCATGTGATCGTAGGCCGAAAAGACGGACCGGATTGGAATTCCCGGGATCTGGCGGGAATAACCGTGGCTATGGAACGGGGGTATTATGATATCCGATTCTTTCAAAAGGAATATCCCGGTGTGACAATCAAGGAATTTGACTCCACAAGCGAAGCCCTGGATGCCGTTTCCAGAGGTGAGGCCGACGCCTATGTGGGCAACCGCGCGGTGGTCACGTATTTAATTGAAAAGGAATTAATTGCCAACCTTCGCGTTATGGGAAGGTTGGAAAAGCCCCCGGTTCAGTTGACCATCGGTGTGCGCGAGGATTGGCCGGAATTGGTGGGAATTCTCGACCATGCCCTGGCATCCGTGACCCATGAAGAAGTGCGCCGAATTCACAGAAAGTGGCTCGAAGAGATGGAAGAGGTGAAGGCATCCCTCAACCTGACGCCCGGAGAGCAGGCCTGGCTCGCGGCACATCCGGTTCTGCATCTGGGGTACGCCACGGACTGGCCTCCCGTGGAATATGTGGACAATGAAGGGCGATTTGTGGGTATGTCTGCGGATTTCATGGGGAAGCTCAGCCATATCATGGGCGTTACGATTAAGCCCACAAAATACCAGAATTGGCAGACCACCATTGAAAGGATCAAAGAAGGATCTTTGGATATCCTGGGCTCTGTTTCCTGCACGCCCCAACGAGAAGACGCACTTCTTTTCAGTAAGCCCTATCTCCGATTTCCCATGGTCATCGTGACCTCCCAGGCTGCCCCATACGTGGGGGCCATGGACGAGCTTGCAGGGAAGGAAATCGCAGTCGTCAACGGATATGCCAGTCATGATATTTTGAAGGTCCGTCATCCGGAGCTTGATTTGCTCCTTGTTGACAACGTTGCCTCGGGACTCAATGCGGTTATCCGCCGAAGAGCATACGGATTCGTCGGGAGCCTTGCCGCTATCAGCCACGTCATGGGCCGTGAAGGGATATCAGGGCTTAAGGTTTCCGGGGAAACCCCGTACAATTACAAACTTGCCGTAGGCGTGCGCAAGGATCAGCCCATATTGGCCGGTATTATTCAGAAAGCGGTTGATACCATCAGCGAAGAAGAGCGCAATGCGATTTTCAAACGTTGGATTTCCGTTACTTATGAACGTGGTTTCGATTACGGTTTGATGTGGAAGGTCCTTTTTGCGGCGACACTGATTCTCCTGGCGATTCTCTATTGGAACCGTCGCTTGGCCCGTGAGATCGGACTTCGCCAGAAGATTGAAGGCGAACTGGTGGAAGCCAAAGAAAGCGCCGAATCGGCCAATCGGGTGAAAAGCGCTTTTCTGGCCAGTATGTCCCATGAGTTGCGCACACCGCTCAACTCGATTATCGGTTTTACCGGAATCATTCTCAACGAGCTTGCCGGCCCATTGAATCTTGAGCAGAAGAAACAGTTGAAAATGGTGAAGGGGAGTTCACGCCATCTGTTGAATCTTATCAATGATGTGCTGGATATTTCGAAAATCGAGGCAGGAGAACTGGTGGTTTCCCGTGAAAAATTCAGCATCCGCAATGTGGTCAATGGGGTTGCTCAATCGCTGATGCCGTTGGCCGAGCAGAAAGGCTTGTCTTTTTCCGTGGAGATCGCACCGGAAGTGGATATGATTACCAGCGACGAACGCCGCGTTCGGCAGGTTCTCATCAATCTGGCCAACAATGCCATAAAGTTCACCGAAAAAGGAGCCGTAAAAATCCGCTGTGTTAAAGGTGATTCGCAAATGGAATTTGAGATCACGGACAGTGGGATCGGCATCGATAATGATGACATGGACAAGCTTTTCAGACCTTTCCAACAACTTGATACCGGCACTTCCCGAAAATATGAAGGCACCGGTTTAGGCCTGTCTGTCTGCAAACGGATTCTCGATGTTTTGGGTGGCACTATTCATGTGGAGAGTCAAATCGGGAAAGGTAGCACCTTTACCTTTACATTGCCGTTGAATCCGGAGGTGCAAAATGATGAAAAAAAAGATTCTGATTGTTGAAGATAATGAGCAAAACCTGTATTTAGAAACGTTTCTGTTGGAAAAACAGGATTATGAAGTGCTTCAGGCGCGAAACGGGGAAAAGGGTCTGGAAATGGCCGTCTCCGAACATCCCGACCTGATTCTTTTGGACATCCAATTGCCGGTGATGGATGGCTATGAAGTGGCCAGGCAACTGAAAGGTAATACAAAGACAAAATCGATTCCGGTTGTGGCGGTTACCTCCTATGCCATGGCGGGCGATCGGGAAACCGTTCTGGCCACGGGTTGTGAAGGATACATCGAAAAACCGATCGATCCGGATCGTTTTGTTGACCAGGTGAAAGACTTTCTGGGGTAGCGTGTAGAAGGAGATCCTTATGAGCAAGATCCTTGTGGTTGAAGACCATGCCGAGAGTCGGTACATGCTGGAACAGTTGTTGAGGTCCAGAGGACATCTTGTTATTGCGGCGGAAAACGGAGTGGATGCCCTGCAGCTTGCCCGGAGGGATTCTCCCGACTTAATTGTCTCGGACATTATGATGCCGCTTATGAACGGATTCAGGCTTTGTCGTGAAATTAAAAACGATGCACTCCTCAGAAATATTCCTTTTATTTTCTACACGGCTACTTTCGTCGATGAGAGCGACAAAATGCTGGCCCTCTCTTTAGGGGCTTCCCGTTTTATCATAAAACCGACGGAAGGGGAGCAATTCATTGGGATACTCGATGAAGTGCTGAAGGAATACCGGGAAGGCGTTTTGTCGGTCCCCGAGGGTCCGGTGGAGGCCGGCGATACGCTGCTGGATATGTATGACAACAGCATTTCCCGGAAACTGGCTGAAACGGTGGAAAAGCTTAAGGAAGAACGAAAAGCCCTGATTAAATCTGAAAAAAGGCTTAAAGAGGCCCAGGAACTGGCGCACATCGGGCATTGGGAGCTTGACCTGAAAACCAATTCCCTGGAATGGTCCGATGAGTTATATCGCATTTTGGGATTCAAGCCACAGGCTTTCGACGCTTCATACAAAGTATTTGTGGAGATGGCAATGGTTCACCCCGAGGACAGGGCCCATGTGATGAAAATGCACAGAGATTCTCTGTCAAGGACGTCCCCGTACGATATGGAATATCGTTTGTTATTAAAAGACGGCACAGTCAAATTCGTCAATGAGAAATTTCAAGCCCTCTATGACGATGATGGCAGGCCGGTCCGTTCCATGGGAACCGTACAGGACATCACCGAGCGCAAGCAGGCCGAAAAAGAACATCAAAAATTGCAGAATCAGCTTTCCCAAGCTCAAAAATTGGAATCCATTGGTGCCCTGGCTGGAGGGATGGCGCACGATTTCAATAACATGTTGGTCCTGATACTGGGGTTGTCGGAAATGGCACTGATGAAGATGAAACCGGGAGGCGATTATTATGTCGAATTTACGGATATCCGAAAGGCCGCCATCCGGTCGGCCGGCTTGACCCGGCAACTTCTGGCTTTTGCAAGAAAACAGAGCAATGTTCCGAAAATTCTTGTTCTGAATGATGCATTGAAAAGTATCATCAGTATGCTAAGACGGCTCATCGGCGAAAATATTGAGTTAACCTGGAATTCCGCTGTGGGTCTCTGGGCGGTCAAGATGGATCCGGTACAGATGGATCAGATCCTGGTCAATCTTTGTATCAACGCCCGAGATGCCATTTCCGGCACGGGTAACGTGTCCATCAAGACGGAAAACGTGGTCCTTGATCAGGCCTATTGTGCCGTTCATGCAGGCTTTGTCCCCGGCGAGTACGTGATGATGGCGGTGTCCGATGACGGTTGTGGCATGGACCGTAAGACCCTTGAAAAGATTTTTGAGCCTTTTTTTACAACCAAAGGGGCTGGAAAAGGAACGGGTCTCGGGCTCTCTACGGTATTCGGTATCGTGAAGCAGAACAAGGGGTTTATTGAAGCCTACAGCGAACCGGGGCAAGGAACGGCTTTGAAGGTTTATCTCCCTCGTCACGCGGTTGAGAAGGAAGAGGTTCGGAAAGATTTGTTTTCAGTCACGCCCGCGCGGGGTGATGAAGGGATTCTACTGGTGGAAGATGATCCCATGATTTTGGAGGTCGCACGGTTGATGTTGGAAAGTCTTGGCTATCGTGTGCTGGCCGCTGCCACGCCCATGGAGGCCATTGATGCAATCAAGGCGCATGACGGTGAAATCCAGCTGCTTGTGACGGACGTGATCATGCCGGATATGAACGGATGGGAACTGGCGGAAAAACTGGCCGCTCTCTTTCCCAATCTGAGATGTTTATTCATGTCCGGCTATACGGCGGACATGGTTTCTCAGTATGGGGCGTTGCGTGAGGGTGCCCATTTCATTCATAAGCCGTTTTCCGTACGGGGCCTTTCCCTTAAGGTGCGGGAGGTGCTGGGCTGACCATGGATGTAATGGATGTCAACCGTAACAACTCCATTTTTTAGACAAAGGATATGGTTTTTTTCGGTGACGTTTCAGATGATATTCCTAATGGGGCGCTGGGTCAGTTGCCATCTGACCTTTTTGAGATTGTTGACAGATTTTGCAACACGTACACATCGGGGAGGGGCAAAGGTTGTCAAAACCAGTAGACGTTCAGGCGCTTAAGTCTTTCGTCCGGAAAGAACTTGGATGTGGATGTCCGGACGAGGTGTTTGGAGCGATCCGGATGGAACGAAACCCTCATGGGTTTCACGGGTTGCCCGTTGACTATCTGGTTACGATTGGGGACCGCCTTTTGATCGGCCTCTGCCTGTCGGAAAGGCTGAATAGTGGTATCGGTCCGGAAATTGAAAGATCCCTTGCCGCCGGTAAGCAACTCCGTGACGACACCGGGTTCAACAGGTTCCGGCTGGTCGTCGTATCGGAAGAACCGGACCGCATCGTGGAGACGGTCCAGGAACAGTTCTCCGGCATTAAGGGCCTGGATGACAGGGTCCACTTGCAAATGGTTAGACCTTCCTCGATACCGCAGTTCTTGGTGACATCGGAGGTATGCGCTGGGACTGTCTGTGAAACCCTTAAATAGGAATTTGATCGAGGAGCGTTCCCGCGTGAATCATCAGAGACCGTCCAGGCCGGGTTAAAACAGGGAGAATTCCAGATACATGAAGAGGATCAGAAGTGTTGTTCCCAGAGAGACGATTCCCGTGCCGATTGCCCCTGATCGTCTGTTCTCGTCGCTGCTGAAGATGGTGACGACTCCCCCTGCCACGGCCATGGCAAATGCCACCATGCAGGCGATTTGGAGAACCAGTATAGGGTCTCGCCGGACGTTTATCAAGAAAGAGATCAAGAAGGCGCCGGCGACAATGGCACCCATTGTCTGCTTGTCCCGCTCCCTGTGAAGCATGTGCGCCAGTCCGCCAATGACCGCCATGACGAAAGAAACAATCGCAATCAACTCTCGCACTTTCCAGCTCCCTTCATTTTCATATTCAAAAGGAAAATCTGTTTTTCCAGGTCAGGACTCGTATCGGCTGAGCAGAAGAGAGGCGTTCTGGCCTCCGAATCCAAAACTGTTGTTAATGGCGTTCTTGATTTCTTTGTTGATGGGTTCTCGAGGGACATAAAAAAGGTCACACCCTTCCCCCGGGTTTTCCAGATTGATGGTGGCATGAATCCTTTTGTTTTCAATCATCAGCGCCGTGGCGATGGTTTCGATGCCTCCTGAAGCGCCGATCAAATGGCCTGTCATGGATTTGGTGGAGCTGATGGCGACCGCTTTGGCCGCATCTCCGAGCGCCTTCTTGATGGCAAGGGTTTCAACAGGATCATTCAATGTTGTGGAGGTGCCGTGGGCATTGATATAATCGATTTCTTCCGGAGTCACCCGGGCTCTTTTCATGGCATCTTTCATGGTTTGGGTTTGCATTTCCGGTTCCGGATCGGGTGCGGCAATGTGATAGGCATCCGAGGAGGCACCGTAGCCGGAAAGTTCGCAGTAGATGTGCGCCCCCCTTTCGAGTGCATGGTTCAATTCCTCCAAAATGATGATGCCGGAACCTTCGCCCATGACAAAGCCGTCCCGGTCTCTGTCAAAAGGTCTTGAGGCTTTTTCGGGTTCGTCATTTCGTTTGCTCATGGCGTTCATGGAAACGAAACCGCCGAATACAAAAGGCGTAATGCACGCATCGGCACCACCTGTGACCATGATTTTCTCTTCGCCCAGAAGAATCTGTTTGTAGGCCTCAATAATGGCATGATTTGCTGATGCACAGGCGGTGGAGACGCTGCAAGCGATCCCTTTTATGCCGAATGTCATGGTGACATTGACCGGCACGGAGCATATTTGAACGTGTGGCAGAGCAAAAGGAGATACTCTTTTGGGGCCGTTATGTTTGAGAAATTGTCGGTACCACTTTTCACAGAGATCCATATTTTGAGCACCGATGCCCAGTATGCACCCTATGCTGGTGGATTTAATGTTTTCAATCACATAGGTGCGACGTCCTTTTTCCAGTTCAATGCTGCCAAGGGAAAACCCGGCGTCTTCCAGCGCCAGTTTGGTCGCGGCCATGGCAAACTCGGAAGTCCTGCCAAGATACCTGAAGTCTTTGTTCCGGTGCAGGTAATCGGTCAGGGAAAATTCGTCAATGGGGCAGGCAACCTGGCATGGATATTGATCCATTTCCCACCCTTCGAACTGAATGTTTTTCGCCCCCGATTTGCCGTCAATGAGAGATTCCCAGTAGGCCTTTTTGCCGATTCCGATAGGGGTTACCGGCCCCAGGCCGGTGATAACCGCTCTTTTTCCCATGCATTTTCCTTTCAATCAGGCATTTAAAAACCCCTGTGCTGGTCAGGCTATAGCAGAAGATGACTTTAGGGTCAAATATTTGATAAATAATAAGGGATCAATTCCGATTCCGGATACTGAATGGTCCGCGTGGATTCATGCTGGGGAGATGTTTCGGAGGCCATGGCTGCGAACGGATCCATTATTTTGAGGAAATCAGCACCCAGAGACCTCCCTCTTCAATAATGGTGCTTTTGTTTAGAAGTCCCGCTTCTGAAACCATTTTTTCCAGTTGGGTGCGGAAGAGTCTTTTTTTGCCCAGGCGCTCATTGAGATCTTTGGATTCGGCCGCAATGGGTGAAATAAGATCCCACGGTGTATCCGGACCATATCCTCCCCCCAAGAGCGCGTGACCGCCGGGTTTCAGAATGCGATAGCACTCTTTTATGATCTCGGGGGTGAGAAAGAAAAATGCTCCCCTGCAGACCGCCAGATCGAGGGTCGGCAACAGAGGTAGTTGCGCCAGCGGTGAAAGCAGTACGGGGCACGGGGGGCCGAATGATTCTTGTATCGCTCCGGCAGCATTGGTTTCCGAAAGGGCTATAAGCCCCTGCAGGGTGGGTCTGTTTTCCAGCAGGGCATGGATAATACCACCTGAAAAGGGGCCGATTTCCAGAATATGGCCGATTTTGCGGGGAGTCCAGTTTTCAATCCATTGGGCCAGGTATGGGTAAATCGGTTTCCAGAGCGTGTTCAAGCGGGTAATGAGTGCTGCATCCATTATTGAAAAAAATCCCGAAACAGTTGTATTGAATTGTATATTCCAGCCATATAGGATATGTTTTTTTGGCCGGATTATAGTGTTTCCGGGCATGAAAGACCAGAACTTGTTGAATGTTTTTTTGAAAGGAGTCAACAATGGCGCTTCATCGGTTGGCGGGACAGCCGGCACCCCAATCCATGCTGGAGAATATTCCCGAATTGGTATCCGACTATTACACCCTGGATGCAACAGGCCCGGTCTCTTTCGGTACATCCGGACATCGGGGATCCGCGCTAAAGGGAACCTTCAACGAAATGCAGGTGGCCTCCATGGCGCAGGCCATCTGTGATTTTCGTTTGGAAAAAGGGCGTAGTGGACCGCTTTTCATGGGGTTTGACACCCATGCCCTTTCAGTACCCGCCTTTCGGACCGCCCTGGAGGTGTTTGCCGCCAACGGGGTTGAAACGGTGATTCACGAAAAGGATGAGTTTACGCCGACCCCGGTTATTTCGTCTCTGATCGTGGCCCATAACCGGGATTCAAAAAAACCGCCGGCGGACGGCGTGGTCATTACCCCTTCCCACAACCCGCCCCGGGATGGGGGATTCAAGTATAACCCCCCCCACGGTGGTCCCGCCGACGTTGAGGAAACCGGCTGGATCGAGGATCGGGCCAACCGACTCATGGGGTCGGAAAAAACCCATATCAAGCGGATTTCCTACCAAAAGGCCCGTGCCGCGTCCACCACCCACAAGGAAGACTTTATCACGCCTTTTGTCAAGGCCCTTGACCGGGTGGTTGACATGAAGGCCATAAGGGAGGCGGGTGTCCGAATGGGTGTGGACCCCATGGGGGGATCGGGGGTCCATTTCTGGTCTGTGATTGCCGAAACCTACCGGTTGAATATGGAAGTGGTAAATTCAAGCGTGGACCCGACTTTCGGGTTTATGCCACTGGATGGGGACGGGGAAATCCGTATGGACTGCTCGTCTCCCTATGCAATGGCCAACCTCATTGCCATGGCGGATCGGTTTGATGTGGCCTGGGGAAACGACCCGGATTATGATCGCCATGGCATCGTTTGCCCCACAGGACTCATGAACCCCAACCACTATCTCTCCGTGGCCATCTGGTATCTGTTGCAGCACCGGCCCTTATGGAGGAGTGAACTCAAAATCGGCAAAACCCTGGTGAGCAGCACCATGATCGATCGGGTGGTCCGGGATATGGGAAGGGAAATTTATGAAGTGCCCGTGGGGTTCAAATGGTTTGTGGCGGGGCTTTTGAAAGGTGAACTGGCGTTTGGAGGTGAGGAGAGTGCAGGGGCCTCTTTTTTGCGAATGGATGGCACCGCCTGGTGCACGGACAAGGACGGTTTTTCAGCGGGTCTCTTATCGGCTGAAATTATTGCAAAAACCGAAAAAACGCCGGCTGATGTTTATGACCATGTGCTGTCGCCCAAACATGGCGCACCCTTTTACAAAAGGGCCGATGGTCCCATCTCCCAAGAGCAACGCCAGGTGTTGAAAGATCTCACCCCTGAATCCGTTAAGGTCTCTTCGGTGGCCGGCCTGTCCATTGTTTCCATTACCACCACCGCCGCCGGAAACGGGGCATCCATCGGCGGCGTCAAGGTGACGCTGCAGGATGGTTCATGGTTTGCCATTCGCCCATCGGGGACCGAGCCCAAGATGAAGGTCTATGTGGAGAGCTTTGGCGGCGAAGCGCTTTGGGGCAAGATTTACGAGGAAGCCCAGGATTGTATTTTCAATGGATAAACGGCGTGAACTCATAAATAAGGGGGCCCGGGCGCTCTCTCAAAAGCTGGGAAAAAGAAAATAGTGAGGGGGGTCACTACAAATGTCATGGCTGGAAAAACCGGATGCCACCTTGTCGGAACATTAGGTTAGCCCCGGCTGAAACGAAAGCGTTTTGCGTAACGGGCCAGCCATATTCCCAAAATCACCCCCAGACAGTTGGCCGCCATGTCGGCAAGGGAAAATGATCTTCCCGGCACGTAATACTGCGCAATTTCCAGGCCCGCACCCAGCGGAATCATGCCGAGGGTAGCGGCAAGAGCCGCTTTAGGGCTCAGGAACGCGAAAAAGGGAAGGGCGGCGAGCCACAGGTAGGCCAGCATATGGTACACCTTGTCCGCATTGTCGAAATCATAAGGGAAGTCTATCCTGGGGGTGAGGGACAGATAGGTAACCATTGCCACGGATACAATCCAAAGTATCAGAATCCATGGACGGGTGCGGGGCTGTGAAGAATGCATTCGGAAGGCTTGAGAATGTCTAGAACGGCGATGGTTTTAAATAGAGGGGAAGCCCTGCCACGACCAGGACGACCTTATCCGCCGCCGCCGCCAGTTTCTGGTTGAGGGTTCCTGCCATGTCCCGGTATTGTCTGCCCAAAGGGTGTTCCGGAACAATGCCGGAACCCACTTCGTTGGCGACTATAATGACCGATTGCGAACTTCGGACCAGGGCTTCAATGAAGGCCGCCTGATATGTCGGGACCCTCTCCGCTCCCTTTTTCAACAGCACATTGCTCAGCCAGATGGTCATGCAGTCGATGAGGACGGCTTCAGTGTCGGTATCCCCTGTCTCCAGCACGCCGGCAATTTCAAGGGGTTCTTCCCTCACCTGCCATTTGGGCCCCCGGGCTTTACGGTGCAGGTCTACGCGATGGGCCATTTCCGCATCCATCACTTCAGCGGTCGCAAGGAAAGTATATGAATTATAAGAATTTTCAACATGTTCCTGTGCCCAGGAACTCTTTCCGCTCCGAGCGCCTCCCAGAACCAGGGTGATCTCTTTATTTTTGGGATAGGTCATTAGAGTGTCAGCTCACTCCCTTCTTTGGCAGCTTCAATTTTGATGTCGGCGTTGTGATCGGCGGCAAGTTCCCTGCACTTTTTTTCGATGAGCGCTTCAGCCTTGTCTGTTCTGGAGGGCTCATGGTGAAACAGCAACAGATGCTTGACTCCGGCTTTCATGGCCAGTTCAAGCGCCGTGCTGTAATCCGAGTGCCCCCAGCCGCGATAGGTTTCGATTTCTTCGGGGAGAAATTGAGCGTCGTGGACCAGGATGTCCGCCTCCCGGCAAAATGGAACGAAATCTTCAATACGCTTGCCCCGCCAGATTTTTCGGGTCAGTTCATTGTCCGTGATAAAGACGAAGGATTTGCCATCCTCCTCGAAGCGGAATCCGAATCCTCCTTGAGGGTGTTGAAGGGGAACGGTGGTAATGGTGGTGTCCTCTATTTTCAACGGGCCGTAGCACAACCGGTCAAGGTAATGGATGTCGGCCCTTAAATGTTCGAAACGGATAGGGAAAAACCCATCCCCGATTCCGGAGTCGAAAATGGCCCGCAACCCCTTGATGCACATGGGCGCGCCGTCCACGGCAATTCGGGTCGTGGGTTTGAAAACCGGGTCGAAGAAGGGAAACCCTTGAATGTGGTCCCAATGCACATGGGTCAATAACAGATGAACGTCCACCGTTTCCCGGGTGGCCATGAGGTGATCCCCCAGGGGACGTATGCCGGAACCCGAATCAATGATAACCGTTATGCCGCAATTCAGCAAAATTTCGACGCAACAGGTGTTTCCCCCGTAAACAATGGTGTCTTTCCCCGGTGCCGCGATGGAACCCCTGGTTCCCCAGAATTTGACCTTCATGTGATATGCCTGCTTTTAATGGTTGTGAAGGAGGGTTGAGCTTCACACCCGACCGATCGCAACCGTATCTTTTTGTGTTGAGGGTGTCAATTCAAAAAAAAACAGCTCTTGGCGGTTCAATATCCCTCGTTTATGCACGCTCAATGTCCTGGTAAATGGCGGCAAATACTTTGGCATCCGTGATAACGTGTGAAATCAGGCAGGACTCATTGGGCTGGTGAGCCGTATCCGCGCAAGTGGACCATACCGCTGCCGGAAGACCCGCTTCCCGGAAAAAAGCAGCCACCGTGCCGCCGCCGATGCCCATGGGTTTGGCTTCACGTCCCGTGACCGTCATGACAGCCTTTTTGAGGGCCGCTACAACGGGCGCATCAGCCGGTGTCGGCAGGGGCGCGTCATGCCGGTGTTCACTTTCCACTTTAATACGGAATTCCGTTTCAGTCGCCACTTTTAATGCAATTTCTCTTACGGTTTCAATGACTTCATCCACATTGTGTTCGGGAAGGATTCGGCAGTCCATATAAAACGTTTCCTGTCCCGGAATGGTATTGACATTGGAAACATTGGCCAGGAACTTGGTCGGTTCAAAGGTGGAAACCGGGGGGCTGAAAAGGGGGTTTGTGGATGCAAATTTTTCTTTGAGTTCCGCCAGGGCCAGGATCAGCCGGGCCGCCCCCACCAGAGAGTTTTTCCCCTTTTGAGGGGTGCTCGCATGGCATTGTCGGCCTTCGACGGTAAACTTCATCCAAAGCATCGATTTTTCGGCGATTTCAATCATGGTGCCGTCCTCGTTTCCCGCATCGGGAACAATGATCAGATCTTCCGGATTGAAAATGTCTCCATGGTGCTTCAGGATGTAGCTGAGGCCGTACCGGCTGCCCGTCTCTTCATCCGCTACGACGATCAATCCGACGGAGCGTTTCAAGCTTTCCCCGGAATCCAGTATGGCTTTGAGCGCTAGGAAGGCACTGACAAACCCATGCTGGTTGTCTTCGACGCCCCTTCCGATGATGCAGTCCCCATCCACCTTGATTTTGTAAGGATCGTAATCCCACAGTGACAGATTTCCCGGGGGCACAACGTCCGCATGGGCCAGAACCCACACGGTGGGACCTTTTTGAATCCCTTCCCACCGGGCGACCAGGTTGGGGCGATAACCGTTTTTTGCCTTCTCATCGGGGGCGTGGATTTCCCGGATCATTTCCGGTTTCATGTCGCGCAAGAGGTGATGGATGAAATCAACCTTTTCATGTTCACCGGTTCCGCCGTTTAATGGACCCAGGGCCACCCGCGCGGTTAGCTCCCGCTGCAGAGAAATGATTTTGTCCCGATAGCCGTCAATGTGTTTATGGATGTTGTTAATGTTGTTCATTGGGTTTTGTTTCCTCTTTTTGTATTTCAAGACCGGAGAGTTTCGCAATGGTCTCCATGATCAGGTCAAGGGTTTCATCGCTTGAGGTTTGTCTTGCATGATAAACAGGCGTGCCGAAAGAAATCATCACACGGGTTCTGAGTCCTTCCCTGCGGTAGCGAATTCCCACGGGAATCAACGGCAAAGCCAGCCTGGAAATGATGAGTTTCAGGATGCCCCCTTTCCCGGGGCCCATCCGGTTGGGATAGTAGGTGCCCTCGGGAAAAACCACCACGCCTTCTCCATTTTTCAGGAATTGGATCATGGCCCTGATGGCGTTTCTGCTTTTGAGGGGGTTCTGCCGATTCAGCGGAATGCCCCCCTGGGCTTCCAGGAGCCGGCTGATGAGGGGATTTTTAAAGAGCTCATGTTTGGCCACGAAATAGAGAGGCTGGCGAGTGGCAACGGCAATGAGGGGAATATCCTGCCAGCATTGGTGTTTGGGCAGCATTAAATACGCTTTTTCCCCGGGCAGATGTTCGCTGCCTCGGGTTTCAATCAAATAAAAAGGGGAAAAGGTGAAGCGAATAATGGCTTTCGTGACATCGCATACCCATTTTTCCCTTTCCAGCTCAAAGGCAGCGAGGGATTTGGCTTGGCATCCGTTCACAATTTCCTCTCGGTTCTTATTTTAACGAAAGGCCCATCCATCTCCCCTGTTTTTTCTTCTTCCTGTCGAACGACCCGGTTGACGCGCCGATAGATCAGCAACCCTTGAACGAGAATGAAAGCGCTGGTCGGTAGAAGCGCCCATCCCAGCCCGACCACAATGGGATGATGCCAGAATTTGATGAATACCAATGCGCCTGCAACCATGGCCAAGGTGGTGCGAATGTAGGCCAAAAGGGTCCTGCGGTTGGCTAGTTCCGTGCGGTACCCTGCCAGGTGATCCCGAATAAAGAGCTCGGATGCGGGTGGAGCGTTTGTTTTATCGGCCTCCAATGGCGTTGATCCTATAATCAAAAATTTGGGGAATATTCCGAAATATTTTTTTGCATTTCCGGAAAGGAAAATATGAAAAATCAAATGGTGTGTCAAGGGGATATGAACCTTGACAGATAGACTGCACTTCTTTTAGAGTGCCGCAGAATGGTTATCCGGATCTGAAAGGAAACATTATGGCTCGAAGCGCTTATTTGCGCCGCCAGAAAGAGATGGGACGGCGACTTTTCGGTGTCTTTCCAGCCCAGTATCCCAAAGAGATTTTCTGGGCGATGAACGCCGTTCCCGTGGAGATATGGGATCCTCCCGTTGAAACGGCGGATGCCAATGTGCATCTTCAACCGTATATCTGTTCAATTGTCAAGTCCGGTCTGGCGCTGATCCTTCAGGGAAAGACCGATCTACTGGATGGATTTCTGTTCCCCCACACCTGTGATTCCATTCAGAACTTGGCATCCATCGTCAATGACTATCTGGGGCTCGAAATTTCCTGCTGTTTTTTTTATCACCCGAAAGCACCATTTGGGAAGAGGACCCGTGATTACTATTACAGCCAGCTCAAATCGCTGGCCGGGGAGCTTGAAGAACATCTGGGTCCTCTGGATTCCGATGAATTGAAGCGGCGGGTGGATCAAGGCCTGGAGTTGCATAAACGACTTGCGGATGCTTATGAAATGAGACGTTCCGGTAAACTTGCCGTTTCCAATACCAGCTTTTACCGTAATGTCCGTTTGGCGGAATATCAGCATCCCGATGATTTTATCTCCGGTTTTGAGACTTTTCTGGCCGTTTCAAAAGGCGAAAATTTAAAGGGACCCGCGGTCATTCTGAGCGGTATTCTTCCCCACCCTGAAGTTCTGCGCCTTCTGGATCAGCAGGGGATTCGGGTTGTGGACGACGACTTGCTCTGCTGTGGTAGAAGAATGCCGTTGCACCTTGGAGAGGCCCGGGATCCCTATGAAATTCTGGTTGAAAACTATTTTGCCATGCCTCCCTGCCCCACAAGGGGCTCGCCCATTCAGGAACGGATCGATTTCATGATGGATAAAGTTCACCGTTCCGATGCCCAAGGGATCATTTTCTGCGGCATCAAATTCTGTGAACCGGAATGGTTCGACGTGCCCCTGATGGCGGCTACGGCAAAAGATGCGGGGGTGAAGACCCTGATTCTGGACCTGGAAGTGAATCAGCCCCTGAGCGGTCAGCTGGCCACCCGAATAGAAGCGTTTGCTGAGATGTTACGGTGAGGAGCTGAATCCCATGCCCATGGCACGACGTTTGACATATAAGTTCATGAAGGAGATAGGCGCCCCGCTTGTGATGGGTCTTACCGGAAAGGCGAAAAAGAAACGTCCCGCAAAAGTCGATTCCCCCTTCGGCCCGAGGCTTAACTGCGCTGTTCGTCTGAAGGAAATCATGACCCGTCATTATTTCCTTGCCCGGTATGCAAAAGGGGCCAAACCGGTGGCCTGGGTTACCAGTGGGGCCCCGGTGGAGTTGCTCCGGGCGTTTGATTTCTACACTATTTATCCGGAAAATCATGGTGCTTTGTGTGGTGCGCAGAGATTGGGACCCGAGTATTGCGGTATTGCCGAAGACCACGGTTATCATCAGGATCTCTGCTCTTATGCACGCATCGACCTGGGTCATGCGCTCTCCGGGAAAACCCCCGTGGGGAAACTGCCCCGGCCGGATCTTTTGTTTGCCTCCAACAACATTTGCCAGACCGTTTTATACTGGTACCGGATCCTGGCTCACCGCTGGAAAGTTCCCCTGCTGCTTTTTGATACCCCCTATAATTTTGCCCTCTCCAATTCAAAAGACATCCGGCGCGAAGACCTC
Organism: Desulfatiglandales bacterium; assembly: GCA_963663335.2. Lineage (GTDB taxonomy): Bacteria > Desulfobacterota > DSM-4660 > Desulfatiglandales > Desulfatiglandaceae > NaphS2. The sequence goes on from CAXXLN010000004.1 coordinate 1,415,733, forward strand.
CATTACATGGTGGACCAATTGAAAGAAATGATTCCCGTACTGGAGAAGGTGAGTGGGAAAACGTTCAAGGAAGAGACTTTCAGCAGGGTGATTCATCTGGCAAAGGATGCGTCGCTGGCCTGGGGGCGGATTCTATCAACCATGCAGCAAAGACCTGCGCCCATGACCATATTTGACGCTTTTGTTCATCTGGCGCCCATTGTTTCCCTAAGAGGCCTTCCCGTGGCCCTTGACTATTACCGGATCCTCTTGGCCGAGTTGGAAGAGCGGGTCGATCAGGGTGTCGGCGCCATTTTGCATGAACGAAAAAGGCTCATGTGGGATAACATCGCCATCTGGTACAAGGTGCGTGAGTTTTCCAACCTTTTCGCTGAAAGAGGCATGAATTTTGTGACCGCCACCTATACCAACGCCTGGGCTGAAACGTCGGCCCACATGGATGCGGAAAAGCCATTCGAGTCCATGGCCCGAACCTATGCCCGGGTGATTTTGAACAACAGTCTCAACCATCGTCTGGAGTTGATGGAACGTCTGATCAGGGATTACCGCGTGGACGGCCTGGTCATTCACTCGGCCAAAAGCTGCAAACCCTATTCCGTTGGCCAGTACGACCTCAAACGGATCCTCATGGAGCGCCTTGAGATTCCTTCGGTGATCATTGAGGCGGATATCACCGATTTCCGGGCCTTTTCCGAAGAGCAGACCCGAACAAGACTGGAGGCCTTCTTTGAGACATTAGAGAGCGCGTAATAATGGATGATGTCGAATCCATGACATCTTTAAACCTTAAAACATACTGTTTACATTCAGGAGAATTTTCAGTGCAAGACGAAGACATGCGTGAAACAGACGAGGTCGTGGTACCCGCTCTTCGACCTTTTGGAACATCTATTTTTACTGAGATGAGTGTGCTGGCCAATAAACATGGCGCCGTTAACCTGTCACAGGGCTTTCCCGACTTCGACGGACCGAGGGCGATTCGTGAAAAAGCCGTCGAGGCGCTGCTCAAGGGACCCAACCAGTATGTTCTCTCTTATGGCATTCCACCCTTTCGCGAGGCGTTGGCCCGGAAGATGAAACGGTTTTATGATGTGGATGTGAACCCGGATACGGAAATAACCGTTACCAGCGGTGCCACGGAAGGGTTGTGCGCAACGCTTATGGGGATTGTTGAGGCCGGCGATGAAGTGATTCTGCTTGAGCCCAGTTACGATTCCTATGCCCCTGTGGCGACCATGGCGAAGGCAAAAATCCGTTATGTTTCACTGGAAGGCCCGGAATTCTCACTCCCGAAAGAGAAATTGGCCGCGGCATTCAATCCACGCACCAAAGCCATTCTGGTCAATAACCCCCAGAATCCCTGCTGCAAGACCTACAGTCGGGAAGAGCTTTCCTTCATCGGAGAGTTGTGCACAAAGCACGGCGCTTATGCCATCGGCGATGAGGTCTATGAGCATCTGGTCTATGATGGACATAAACACATCACCATGCTGGATATACCCCAACTTAAGGATCGGTGCTTCGTGGTCTCTTCAACCGCCAAGACATTCTCCATGACCGGCTGGAAGATCGGTTATGTCATGGCGGCTCCCAGCCTTACCAACGCGGTCCGTATGAGCCACCAGTTCATCACCTTCTGTGGCCAGGGACCTCTGCAGGAGGCCATGGCCTTTGCCACCGATTTTCCGGATGCTTACTACCATGAACTTCTGATGGACTATACGAAAAAGCGAAATCGCCTCTCCGATGCCTTGGCGAACCTGGGGCTTGAGGTGTTCCCCACCGCCGGCACATATTACCTTCTGGCGGATATCCGAAGTCTGGGGTTTGATGACGATGTGGACTTTTGCCGAATGTTGACGGAAAAAGGAGGTGTGGCGGCCATACCCTGCTCCTGCTTCTGGAACAACCGGAGCCGGGGAAGAGAATTGGTCCGGTTTTGCTTCTGTAAGAAAGACGAAACCCTGGAAGAAGCCATCAAACGCCTTACTGCATTCTTTAAGAGATGTTGAGTGATGAAATCGGTGGCGATTGGCTGAGATTCGCATTTGGGGTAGTCTCAACCTCCCGTTTCTGATTTAACCGCAGTTTGTCTATTATACGAAAAATGTTTTAATGTATTTAAACGTTTGGGGAAGATGGAGGGCAATGCCATGAAAACCAAAGTGAATCGATATGTTAGGCCTTACGCTCTGCGCCACGCGTTCGGGATCGTGTCCGTCTGCCTGTTTGCGATGCTGACGCTGGTACAGGCACCATGTGCTTTCAGTCAGACGTATTACGAGATGACGGTGCACAACAACTTCGGCCCGGGAGAGTTTTACGGCGCCACGCCGACAGATGAACAGATCTGGTTGCTGACCGATTACTCGATTGAGTATTGGCAATCCGGTACACTGAAAAAGCTGAATCCGGTTTCACAGAACGGAGTATATGACGTTGTGCAACTGAGTAACATCGACCAGGGCAAGATACACATTCTCCGCCCGAACAATGGGCAGCGTCTCTACGCCATTTTGAGCGGAACGAAACCCCCTACCGCACAACCGGACGCTTCCACCACAACGATGCCCTACAACTATTTTGAGTGGGTTTTCAAAGAATCTGATCCTCAGACTTTTGATCTTTCGTGGATCGATCGCTGGGATTTTCTCACCCGCATGGAGTTTTCAAACCTTCCGGAAAGCACCGCCCCCTATGGGGTTTACGGGGCAAAGCGGGGCCAGTCCACCACCGTCGCAAGTGCTGCCATTGCAACCTATACCACCCAACCCCGATTCGTATGGCTGGGTACCGAGGGTGGAGGCTTTTCGAAAAAACTGTCGTTTCCGGGAGCCACCGATCCCATCGGCTGGATCACGGGGAATCAATTTACAGTCACAGGGTTTGCCAAGAATATCGGTAGTTTTACCGGCGCCCTGGACCAGATCATCGCCACCACCACTGCACCTGACACCCCACAATGGCAGGCCGGCTATCAAGGCACGGGACCGAACTGGACAACGGCGGGTTTCCGTGTGGGCTATACCGAGTCCTTGAGCGATCCCGCGACGGGAACGGTCAACAAAGCAACGGCCTGGACCGCTTACGTGTCCTTTACAAAGGATGATTCGGGCGCGTACACCATGCATGTCAAGGACTTTACTCTCTACCAATTCAACGCGGCAGGACAGGGGACTCAGATATGGAATGCGGTGACCGACGTCGGAGGGGCCGTCTATGAAGCCACCGAAGCCCAGGGCGTACTCGACTGCATCTGGATTTCCTCATGGAACGATCTTGTAAAACCTTGGCCAGCCTGGGTCACCCACCTTGGTGGAAACAGTGCCAATATGATGTATGCCATCTACAACGCCATCTTTTCGGGGGTCATTTACAAGGACGAATTCGTGAACAACACACCGCTTCCCACAACGGGGGTATGGACAGGATATGTTCCGCGCATCGTGGGAGTGGACACTTACAATTTCGAGATTTTGGTCCAGGGCGCCCCTGTGACGGGTGGGCTCGGCGGGCTCCTAAACGGCCAGGATATGATTACCCTGCTCGATGATCGCCAAAAGGCCGGTGGCCTGGTCAATCCGTACTATCTGGAACTGATGCGTACGCAGGAGGTGGCGCCCGCCTATCTGTATCCCTCCGCGGACCTGTGGGCGTTTAGAGGAACCACCGGTGATCCTCCCAAACTCGGCATTCAAGCAGGCGCGTTGGGCCCAGGGGACTTCGGAGACAATGCAACGCTCGACTGGTATCTCGGAGGGGGCGGGGGCGCGCAACAACACCACCTGTACGTAACCACTGACGGAAAATGCGGGACCAAATTGCCCTGCTACAGCTCAATCCAGGCGGCAGTGAACGCAGCCAGCACCGCATCAACCCTTTTCATAGCGGGTGGGGCGTACTCGGAGGCCGTTACGCTATACGAATCCAAGATGCTGACCTTTAACGGTAATTGGGATCCGACATTTGAAAATCAAAACGGCACCACTGTATTGGCCAAGGCCCCTGTGGTCACACAAGGTTCCTTGACTCTGCAGGAATTGACGATCAGGCCGTGATGAATAAGTAAACCGTTGTGTGGACAGGCGAAATGCCAAACATAGTGGCTTCTGATAAAGGGATGAGTCGCGGGGATAAAGAATGCTTGTTGGCGTTTAGGTGGGGCAGGAAACGCGAAAGCTAGTATTTGAGATAAGAGCTCAATACATGGAAAGAAAAAGCTTGATGTAACGCTTTGGCAGAAACTCCTTGCCGTGGGATCAATCAAGCCCTATAATCATTTCAAGAGTTTTCCGAACAAACCGGGCGATCTATTACCCATAACCGGAAACAGCGGTGCAAAACGCCTGACCCTGGCAAACGGATCATGGTGATCTTGGGGCCCCATATTATTCCCACCCCAAAATGTCTTCAAGTCTGTTTTGGCCCTATACAGAGTCAAAAAGTGGTTTGCGCTACTGTTGCAAATACGCGATTTGGTGGAAAAATGACGAAAACAAAAGATAAAGACCGAACACCTGTGGCACAGATTCTGGTGACCCAGTGTACCAAATGCAAACTGCCCCTGACCCATATGGTGGTTCTGCACAACAGTGAGGGCATTGTGGCGCGGGTTCAGTGCCGCACTTGCGGCAGTGAGCACAAATATTACCCGGAAAAAAAGAAGGCCACCCGAAAACCGGCTGCAAAGCCCCGGGCGGGTGCCAAGAGCCGCAAACCGAACTTCGCAAAGGTTTTCGAAAACCTGGCCGAAAAATTCGAAGACAAAGAACCCGTTTCCTACACCATGCAGGGATCTTACCAGGTAAACGATGTGATCAACCACAAGACCTTTGGGAAGGGGTTTGTGACCGAGGTCGCCTACCAGAAGATGGAAGTGGCTTTTGCCGATGCATCGCGCATGTTGGTCTGTGATCGGTGATGTGAGCTGCCAGTCTACGGGTTGCTAACCGCGTGTTTTTGGTTTTTCTTCCTTGCCTGCCACGTTTGGTACGATTTCCGAAGAACTGAAAAGATGAACGTCTCTTTGTGGAAAGGGAATTTCAATCCCGGCTTCATTCAGCGCATTGTAGATTTCGATATTCAATGAATGGATGAGCCGGCCCTTTTCCTCGGGTCGCCGGGCCCAGCAGAGCAGCTCAAAATCGAGAGCCGAATCTCCGAAGGCGCGAAAACGGACCCGGGGTGCCGGGTCCCGGACCGCCAGCGCATTTTTGTGGGCCAACTCCATTAGAATTCTTTCCACCTGCTCGATGTCCGAGCCGTAGGCCACGCCGATTTTGATCCGTATCCTGAACCGGGGTTCCGGAGCGCTTTCGTTCACGATTTTGACGTTGGTGATGACGGAGTTGGGAATGCAGATGAGAATTTCATCCCTTGTCAGGATGCGGGTGCTGCGAAGGCCGATGTCCACCACTTCCCCCCGCTCACCCGAGTCCAGGATGATGTAGTCTCCGGTGGTAAAGGGCTTATCCAATAGGAGGCTGATGCCGCCGAAAAAGTTGGCCAGGGTTTCCCTGGCCGCCATGGCAATGGCCAGGCCCATGATTCCGGCGGAGGCGAATACTGCCGTGACGGAGAGACCGAAATAATTGGCCGCGTACCAGAAAAGGACAAACAACATCACCAGGGTGAGGACCCGAAGGCTGAGCCTTACAAGGTTATTGTCAATGCTTCGCTTCTTAAATCGCGGGGACGATGTGATCCCGTTGACCAGGATATTGCCGAATATGAGGATGGCGATCCCTGAAAAGATAAAGAAAAGCAGCCGCAAACAAACGTTGGTGACCAGAAGGGGCATCCCCGTGATGTTCAGTTGATCGTCAATGAAGAGTTCAATGGCCCAGGCCAACGCCATGCCACTGGCGGGGAAGAGGAGTTTCCCGAATCGCCAGGGCGAAACCGTTTCGCTCTCCAAGGCTTTGCGACGATACTCCCAGCGATAAATCAGCCAGACCACCATTGCGCCCATGAGCAGGGAAAGGACCAGGCCGGCCCATTGCCACAGGGTCTGGCCGAAAAAGGGCTTTTTGGTCCATGGGGGCAGAAGTTCTATCCATTGATGGGGGATCAAGGTTCCCGGCGAGTAAATATAGGCCTCGTAAGGGTTTTCCCAGGTGTCGGGCCTGTAAGGGAGGTGCTTTGACCGTTCGTAAAATTCCTCCAGTCGATCGACCGTTTTGCGGCTGAAAAGATATTGTCCCTCATAAGGTCCCTCGGAAACTTTTGAAATGGTAATTTCCGTGTTGGGAATGGTCCATCGTGACCACCCTTCCGCCTTCATCATCTGTTTGTCGGGGATGGCATTGAAGGACGGCAGTTCAACACGGTTGAGAATTTCCATAAGAAGGAAGGTGGATTCGATTCGCACCGCGTGGACCATGGTGGGCGGGACGTTGCTGAGGTTCAGACAGTCAGAAGCCCGTAATACAAAGGCCCAGGCTTTCTCGCTTCTGAGCCCGGATTCCAGGGACGCCGCATAGGCCCAGTTCATGGTGGTGATGAATGCCAGCAGCGTTTCCCGAGGGCTTTCCAGGTCGAGCCCGGCCAACGGGTAGCGATCTATTTCGACCAGGGTTAAGTGCGTATCTTCCGGTTTGCCGTCACCCGGTGCAGGACCTGTTTTCTCGGCACCGGAGGAAGGCCTGATTGACCAGCAGAATATCAGTAAGAACAGCAGAAGAGCAGTAAACTTTTTGGAGTTGGCATGCGCCATATCATGTTTCCTTCGCATCTTCTGAGGCATCTGGATTGATGATACGCCCTTTTCTATCCGATTATTCTTTTTGTGTCAGCTGTTTTATTTTGGCGGACCGAACGAGATGCCTTTTCTGAGCGCTTAAAACGCCCTTTCGCATGCGTATGGAAAGCGGCGTGACTTCCACCAGTTCATCGTCACGGATGAAACTGATGGTTTGCTCCAGGGTCATGGGCTTGATGGGAGAAAGCAGCACGTTGTCATCTTTTCCGGCCGCACGCATGTTGGTGAGCTTTTTTTCCTTGGTGGCATTGACGTCGATATCCTGGCTGCGGTTGTGTTCCCCGATAATCATCCCCTCATAGATCCGCTCCCCGGGAGTGATAAAGAGCCGGCCCCGGGGCTCCAGATTAAAAAGCGCGTAAGGTACGGCTTGTCCTGAACGATCCGCTATAATTGAACCGGTAAACCGGCTGGGGCACTCTCCTCGGAAAGGCTCATAGCCGTCAAACAGGGAGTTCATGATGCCGGTACCCCGCGTGTCGGTCAGAAATTCATCCCGGTACCCGATCAGGGAACGGGTTGGAACGGAAAATTCAACGTGCACGCGGCCATTTCCGTTGTTGACCAGGTTGGTCATTCGTCCCTTGCGAAGTGAAAGTTTCTCCGTCACAAGACCCATGAACTGTTCTTCACAATCCACCATGAGTTTTTCGATGGGTTCCGTTTTTCGGCCGTTTTCCTGTCTGAAAATAACCTTCGGCCGACCTACGGAAAATTCATATCCTTCACGCCGCATGGTTTCCACCAGGATGGCCAGCTGAAATTCCCCCCGACCCTTGACCAGTATGCCCTCCTGGTTTCCGTTTTCTTCCACTTCAATGGCCACGTTGAGAAGGGTTTCCTTCAGAAGGCGTTCCCGAATGCGGCTCAGTTGTACGTATTTCCCCTCGGTTCCTCCGAGGGGTGAATCGTTGATGACGAACTTCATGCTCACAGTGGGTTTGTCCACGCTGATTCGGGGCAGGGCCCGAGGGGCTTCCCGGTTACAGATGGTATCACCGATTTTCACATTTTCAATGCCGGCCAGAACCACGATATCGCCGGCATAAACGTCGTTTGCATCAATGAGCGTGATGCCGTCATAGGTCTGAAGTTTGCTGACCTTCAGGTCAATGGCCTTTCCGTTTTCTCCGAGACATACCAGGCTGTCCCTGGATTGGGCAGCACCGTTGAAGATCTTACCGATGGCAAGCCGCCCCATGTAATCCGAATAGCCGAGGTCCGAAACCAGCATCTGAAAAGGGGCATCCGCCGTGTATGAGGGCCCGGGAATTTCCTGAATAATGGTATCCAGCAGAATGTGAAGATTTTCACCTTTCTCTTCCAGGGTTTTCTGAGCAATGCCGTCGCGGCCTATGGCATAGAGCAGCGGAAACTCCAACTGTTCGTCATTGGCCCCAAGATCGATCAGAAGATCGTATATTTCGTCCAGCACTGCATAGGGTCTGGCGTCTTTCCGGTCGATTTTGTTGATGACCACAAGGATTTTAAGCCCTGCAGCCAGGGCTTTTTTCAGAACGAAACGGGTCTGGGGGAGGGGACCTTCGGATGCGTCAACCAGAAGGATGGCGCCGTCCGCCATGCTGAGGGCCCGCTCCACCTCGCCGCCGAAATCCGCATGGCCGGGGGTATCGATAATATTAATCCGGACGTCTTTCCATTTCACCGAACAGTTTTTGGCAGCGATGGTGATGCCGCGTTCTTTCTCCAACTCCATGGTGTCCATGAGCCGTTCTTCCACCTTCTGGTCGGATCGGAAGAGGCCGCTCTGGCGAAACAGGCCGTCTACGAGTGTGGTTTTTCCATGGTCTACATGGGCGATGATTGCAACGTTTCTCAGCTTTTCGTTTCTCAATATTTCTGACATGGTCTTAAAGACTCCACTTTGGGATGATAAACAAGCGGGTATTGTAAGCATTCTGCTTTCATTTACAAGCGTTTTGCCGAATCAATGAAGTGCCAACCGCCCTTGACCTTCGTGCCCCGGGTGAATATCTTTTAAAAACTGCATCTTTTCCGGGACCCCTACTTTCGGATGAAAGGAAACCGTTATGTTTGACCAGGCGAATGACTTTCCATATCAAAGCGAGCTCAGTTTTTCCGGCTTGATCGATCTCTGGCGACAACTCCTGAAAAAGGAGGCCGGCGTGGAAAAATCGATTCTGAAAGCAGTCGAGCAGGAATTGAAGAATAGGCCGGAACTGCTTGCGCCTATTAAAGACTTGGAAGTTCTGGAGAAAAACAGAAGCCTAGTCGATATGCTGATGAGTCTGGTCTTTCCGCCCGCTTTCAAAGACCAGGATTATTCGGCGGCGTTTGTTCCCTTTCAAAATGAGACGATCTATGTCAGTCCCAGTTTCAAACGACTCTGGCCCTCGGAAAACTGTATGGACTTTGGAAACGTGACAAACCTGGATGCCGAGCATTGGACCATGGGACGATTCTTGACCGCCTGTTCCCTCATTCTTCAAACCTTTTACGATATGAAGTTCTCCACCGATTTTCCATTGATTGTCACCATGAAAGATCCGGGAACTCACCTGAACCGGTTTTTGAAAATCTCTTTTGATCCCCGATTTGTGGAAATCCGGAAGATCGGGAAACTGAAACCCTTATCCCATGCGGACAAGGACTGGATCCTGTCCGCGGGGGACGACCTCGGCCGTTGGATGGAAATTCTACCGCCGGATCGATTTCTGTTCCAGGGATTCGGCGTTTGTCGGGCCGTGGATGTGACCGATCAGGAGGTGCTGTCATCCCTCAAGCGCGACCTGATTGAAAAAGAGTCTATCTTCTCCTCCGAAGGATTTTCAAAACTCCACGAAAAGCTTCGAATATATCTGGGGCAGCCGGATCTGATAATGGATCTGGCGGCTTTTCAGGGTGAGGAAGTGCTGATTTTAAACCCCGATCATGAATTGGATGACGTTTGTAAGAAGGGGTGTATCTTCTCGGATTCTGAACATCGCCTGAGAGAAGATTACAAGGGATCGCTTTTCGCGGAAGTGGTGGAAAAGGGAAACCAACAGGTCATTCGGGATCTTCGGAATTACAAAGAAAAGACCGCCCTGGAGCAGCATATGCTTGAAGAGGGGGTGAGAAGTCTTTTTGTGACGCCCTTGTACTACCAGGAGCGGCTTCTGGGAACCTTCTCCGTTAAATCCCCGCACCCGGACGCCTTTAACATGCTGGATACCCTGAAACTTGAGGAATTAATCCCTCTTTTTTCCATGGCCATCAACCGAGGGATGGAGGAACTCAACCACCGGATTCAGTCCATCATCAAAGAAAAATGCACGGCCATTCACCCTTCGGTGGAATGGCGTTTTCACCAGGCGGCGCTCAATTACATGCAGCAGGATGGGGCAACGGAACTGGAACCGATCCGGTTCCCCGACGTATATCCCCTTTACGGGGTTTCCGACATCAGGGATTCCAGCGATTTTCGCAATGCGGCTCTTCAATCGGATCTGGTTGAACAATTCAAAATGGTTCAGGAGATACTTCTGCTGGCCCGGGAGAAGAACCCCCTTCCCATTCTGGATGCCCTGAACCACCGGATTCAGAAGAATATTGAGGAGGTCAAAGGTGAGCTCAACTCAGGGGATGAGGTGGCCAAGGCAGACTTTATTCGCAAGGAGATCGAACCTGTGCTGGATCATCTCATGGAGGCGGATCCGAATGTTCGGGAACCGGTCGAAACCTATCGTTCGGCTCTGGACCCATCTTCGGGTGGTCTCTATCGTAAGCGAAAAGAGTTCGAGGAGAGCATTTTTCGAATTAATGAAGCTATCAGTACATACCTGGACGAGGAGGAAGAGACGGCCCAGTCCTTTTTCCCACACTATTTTGAAAAGATGAAAACGGACGGCGTCGATCACACCATCTACATCGGCGCCTCCATGGTAGAGGATTTGAAGTTCGATATCCTGTACCTTAAAAATTTGCGGCTGTGGCAGTTGATGGTCATGTGCGGTGTGGCCTGGCGGACGGAAAACTTGAAGGCGAGCAGCAGCATGCCCTTGGAAGCCGCCCATTTGATTCTGGTACAGGACACCCCCCTCGCCATTCGCTTCCGCCCCGATGAGAGACGTTTCGATGTGGACGGGGCCTATGACATCCGTCATGAAATCATCAAGAAGCGCATCGACAAGGCCAGGATCAAAGGAAGCAGCGAACGATTAACCCAGCCGGGGAAAATTGCCATCGTTTATTCCCACGGGCGGGAGATGCGCGAATATCTGAAATATATCGAATACCTGCAGGATGAATGTTATCTGGAGAAGGAAATCGAAACTCTGGTACTGGAGAACCTTCAGGGGGTATATGGCCTGCAAGCGCTTCGGGTGACGGTGAACATGGAAGGTGCCAGGAAGCGGCCTTTTGTGGCGCCCGAATCCGTCAAACAAGCCGTTAGGGCACTGTAGATCCCCTCAGATGAGCTCTGACAAGAAAATCATTCCCGGAAACCCCGGTTTCATTCCCACCACCCCGGAAGAGATGGCCGACCTGGAGTGGCATCAATTGGATGTGATCCTGGTGACCGGTGATGCCTATGTGGATTCCTCTCACATAGGGATTTCGGTTATTGGACGGGTCTTGATGAATGAAGGTTACCGGGTGGGCATCATTGCCCAACCGGATGTGCGGGGCGGCGAAGATATCAAACGGCTGGGCGCTCCGAAACTCTTCTGGGGGGTGACCGGCGGCGCCGTGGATTCCATGGTGGCCAATTATACGGCTTCCGGCAAACGGCGCAAGCAAGATGACCTGACACCGGGGGGCGTCAATGACAGACGGCCCGACCGGGCCGTCATCGCATACAGCAACCTGATTCGCCGCCATTTCAAGGATCACCCCTGTATCGTCCTGGGAGGGATTGAGGCGAGTCTCCGGCGTATCTCACATTACGATGCCCGGGCCAATGCCGTGAGGCGGTCCATTCTTTTTGACGCCAAAGCCGATGTGCTGGTGTATGGGATGGGAGAAGAGACCGTCCTGGCCCTTGCGGATAACCTTCTCCACGGAAAATCAATCCAAAACATAAGGGGCATCTGCCACATCAGTCGGGATATTCCGGAACCGCAACCGCAATTCCCGGATTCGGATGTTGAATTGCCGGCCCACGAAGACGTTTTTGCGGACACGGAACAGTTCACCCACATGTTCAGGACGTTCTATGACAATGCGGATCCTGTAAGGGGGAGACGGCTCTATCAGCAGCAGGATACCCGCTATCTGGTCCAGAACCCGCCCGCTTTGCCCCTTTCACCGGCCGCGCTGGACCGGATTTATGAACTCCCCTATGCAAGAGACGTGCACCCTTTTTATCGAAAAAGGGGAAAAATTGCGGCCCTTGATACCATCCGGTTTTCTCTCACCACCCACCGGGGCTGCTATGGAGAGTGTCGGTTTTGCGCCATCACGGTCCACCAGGGGAGGCATGTGACGTCCCGCAATGAGGCGTCAATTTTGCGCGAGGCGCGTGAATTCCCGAAGGACCCCCGGTTTAAAGGCATTATTTCCAATGTCGGGGGGCCGACGGCCAATATGTACGGTATTGAGTGTGAGCGAAAAAGGACCCGGGGCGCCTGTCCGGATAAGGGATGCCTTTTTCCCGGGCCCTGCAAACATCTGCCGGTCCATCACGGCCGGCAGATGCAGTTGCTTCAGAAACTTTCTCAAATCTCAGGGGTGCGAAAGGTTTTCGTGGGGTCGGGGATCCGGTATGATTTGATTCTCGGGGACCGGCAGATGGGCCGGGCCTACCTGGAAAAAATCATGGCCCATCATGTGTCGGGGCAACTCAAAATCGCACCGGAGCATACGGAAGATGCGGTTTTAAATCTTATGGGAAAGCCAAGCAGGGAAGGGCTGGAAGCCTTTGTTCGGCTATTTGATAAGATCAAAAGAAAACAGGGTGACAAAATCTTTCTGACCTACTACCTGATGGCGGCCCATCCCGGATGCACCATGGAACATATGCAGTCCCTGCGGGAATTTGCACGCCAAACCTTGCACCATCTTCCGGAACAGGTACAGATCTTTACACCCGCACCGGCCACCTACGCAACGCTCATGTATTATACAGGCCGGGATCCCTTTACGGGAGGAAAGATTTTTGTGGAAAAGAACATGAAAGGAAAAGAAACCCAGAAGCACATCATCACCGGTCAGCGCCCCCGAAAGGGAGTCTTTTCAAAGTGACGATCCGGCTCACAGGAAAACCACGGAAGCAATTGACGGCAGTACGACGAAGCTTTGACCTAGCCATCTTGAGTATGATACTGTTTGCGAGTTGTTCCCATGCGGAAACGTGGCAGGGAAATTCTGACGCAGAAACCAATCAAATGACCCTGGAACAGATCTCTCGGCAAAAACGGCACCACGGACAAGACCGCTTCATCAATCCCTTCTCCCCCGCCGGTAAGAAAGGTTTTTCTGATTTCTTGAAATGGAAACTGCTCTCTGAAAATCATTTCAAGGAGCAATATGCGAATGAACCGGCAACCCCGGTCAAAATCGATTGGAAGCCCGTTCTTGCCCATGATGGGCTTTCCGTCACCTTCATCAACCACGCCTCCGTGCTCATACGGGATGCGGGGGTGTCGATCCTGGTGGATCCGATTTTTTTCGGGCTGTCTCTCATCTACAGAAATTTTACGCCCCTGGAGTTCGATATCGATACCATGCCGAAACCCGATCATATATTGATCACCCACGGGCATTACGACCACTTGGACAAGGACAGTTTGTCCGTTTTTGCGCCCGAGACCCATGTGATTACCCCTTTGGGGTATGATTCAATATTTTCTTCCATAAACATGAAAAACCGTACCCAACTGGACTGGTTCGAGGCCTTTGACGATGGAGAGCGTCAGATCACACTTCTGCCCTGCAACCACTGGACCATGCGCAATCCCCTGACGGGACCCAACCAAAACCTGTGGGGGAGTTATCTGTTCCGCACAAAAACAGGCCCCACCATCTTCCTTAGCGGGGATACGGCCTATTTCCAAGGGTTCAAGGAGATTGGAGAGCGTTATGTTATCGACCTGGCCATTTTAAGCGTGGGGGCCTATGAACCCCGATGGTTCATGAAACAAAGCCATATGAACCCGGCCGAAGCGGTTCAGGCCCTGAAAGATCTCAAGGCTAAGAAGATGTTTATCATCCATTGGGGAACCTTCCGTCTGGGGGATGAGCCGGTGCATGTGCCGCCGGAAGAGGTGCGGCGTGAACTTCAGGCAATAAACATGGCGGACCGGTTGCTGAATATCAAGCATGGTGATACGCTATATTTTGAAGCTTGCGAGGAATACCCGCTTTTGAGGGAGGTTTATGACAATGAGCCGTAGGATCCGTAACTGTGCATATAGTTTTCGAAGAACTCTTCCTTGGGTGTTTTTTCTGTCAATTCTCTTTTCCGGGGTCGCTTATTGCGCTGAACAGGTTTCATCCGGAAACACGACCGTCAACCCTTCTTTTGCGTCCCCTTGCAGTGCAAACGGCACCTGCCGGGAGCTGGATCCTTGCGCCGATGCCGACTTTGGGCGGTGCAAGAAGTTTAAAGGGGTTTCAGGGTTGCGTCGGGTGCTTTCAGGCTCTTTGGGTTCATTGGCCTTCCGGGCACAGATTGTGGACACCCGAAACGGAAAACCGATTTCCCTCTGGCACGATGTGCCCCTGGTAATTTCAGATGATGAAAGGGGTTTCGTGGTCAATGCTTATTTCGAAATCAGCAAAGGCACGCAGGCCAAAGTGGAACTGAACAAATGGGAGCCCCACAACCCCATGTGGCAGGACCGCAGAAAGGTGAAAAACCGGAAATTCAAGCGGCCCCGGTATTATGCCTGGTCCCCGGCCCCCGGGAATTACGGGGCCCTTCCCCGCACCTGGGAAAATGTTCTGGAAGAAGATCCGTTAACCGGCTTTCCGGGGGATACGGATCCCATTGACGTGGTCGATGTGGGTGCCGCCCCATCTCCCATGGGGCTGGCATATGAGGTGAAGGTGATCGGCGCCCTGGGGATGATCGACGGGACGGATCTGGAGACCGATTGGAAAATTTTTGTCATCAACACCCGGGATCCTCAGGCGGAAAAGATCAAGGATATTTCTGACGTTCCGGAGGAAACCAGGAATCAATGGGGGATTTTCTGGCGGTTTTACAAAACCGCGAAGGGTTTAAGCGAGAATTTCTTTTACGATCCGAACTCTTCGAAAAAAGTCAACGCCGATCCGGTCTGGCTGGGGGCAAAGGAAGCCCGAAAAATTGTATTGTCCTCGGCCGCTGCTTATGAAAAGCTTGTTGGCGAGTGTCTTAACCGTAAGGTTAAAAAACCTTACTGGGTACCCGGATGTTCTCCATAGCATGGATTTTGTGGAACCCGATCCCTTCTGGACATTCCAAGAGGTGAAAAATATGACAAATATACCCGATCCCGTTGAAATGACCCGAGACCTCATCCGCATGGATACGGTCAACCCGCCCGGCAACGAGGAGTCTGCGGCCCGGTATCTGGGTGAAAAGCTGGCGGCGGCAGGGCTCACGGTTTCCTATCCCCGGCTGGGTGAAAACAGTACGGGACTCATTGCCTTATCTCCGGGGGAGTTCTCCAAACCGCCCCTGGTCTTCACCGGGCATCTGGACACGGTTCCCGTGGGAGACGCCCCCTGGGACTTCCCTCCCCATGGCGCCGAGATCCGGAACGGTCGTCTGATCGGTCGGGGATCCAGCGATATGAAGAGCGGTGTTGCCGCCATGGCGGTCTGTGCGCTTCAACTGGCCCGAAAACCGGAATTGAAGAATGCAGTTGTTTTTGTTTTCACGGCCGGTGAGGAGACGGGAAGTGAAGGGGCTTTTCAGATGCGGGATGGCGGCGTTCTGCCACAAGAAGCCGGCGCCATTGTGGTGGCGGAACCCACGGGGAACATCCCCCTTCTGGGACATAAGGGAGTCCTCTGGCTGGAGTGCACGGCAAGGGGCAAATCCGCGCACGGTTCCATGCCGGATCTGGGGGAAAACGCCATTTACAAGGCGGCCCGAGCCGCGGCCGGCCTTGAGAATTTCTTTTCTTCGGCCAAAGCCCATCCGCAATTGGGAAAACCCACCGTCAACGTGGGGACCTTCAAGGGCGGCTCAAAAATCAATATGGTTCCCGATTCCGCATGTTTTCGGGTCGATTTGCGCAGCGTACCGGGCGTGGAACATGATGCTCTTTTTGAAGAGATCAAGGCCAAACTGGGTCCGGATATTGAGATCAAGCGTCTCATCGATCTTCCCGGTATCTCAACCGCACCCGATGATCCCTGGATCGAAAGGGTTCTTGATATCATGGCCCGGATGGAAGGAACCCGGCCGGAACCGGGATATGTGAATTATTTTACGGATGCTTCCGTCCTGACGTCGGCCATGGACAACCCGCCCACCTTGATCCTGGGTCCAGGCGAGCCGTCCCAGGCCCATCAGACCAATGAATATTGCGTGGTGGAAAAGATCGGCCGGGCCGCTCGGTTTTATTTGGAGATCGCCTTGGATTGGCTCAAATCCTGAGTCTGAAACGGTACAAAGGAGTCCACGATATGAAGCATGCCATAAAACAGTTTTTCAACCGAATTTCACAAGAGAGCCCCACGTCCCAAAGCAACAGAAACATGCAGGACGTGCATGTGGCCACATGTGCCCTTTTTCTGGAAATGGCCCATCTGGATGACACCTTTACCCGGGAAGAGATGAAAATCATCCTCTCCATTCTCAAGAAAAAATACCGCTTATCGGATGATCACGCCGATCAACTGCTTGAAGAAGCGGAGCGGGAGTTGAAAGAGAGCATCGATCTGTGGCAGTTCGCCAAACTGATAAACGAGAACTATTCCATTGAAGAGAAGATGGAGGTTATCAAGACTCTCTGGGAAATCGTCTTCGTGGATGGGAAGATGGACCGCTATGAAAACTATCTCATGCATAAGGTGGCAACGCTCCTGCGGGTTTCCCATGATAAGCTCATTGATGCGAAACTGGCTGTTTTGCACGGATCTTCAAAAGATTCCGATCAGCGCGAAAAGGGTTCGGATAAAGCGGCACCGGCAAGGGAGGACCGGGCAATGACCAAGGTCGTGTTTCATCTTGACGTGGATGAAGAGAAGCGGCTAGTGATGGCCCTGAACAACATGGATAACCTGTTGGAAGAGGTTTCTGAAACCGAGGCCGCCATCTGCCTGGTGGCCAATGGTTCCGCAGTCCGGCTTTTTGCGCGGGAGCGTGCCGCTGCCTACAGCCTGCGCGTGGCGGAACTGGCCCGCAAAGGCGTGCGGTTCCTGATGTGTAACAATTCCCTCACGAACCTGAACCTTGCCCCGGGGGACTTGTTGAACGACTGTGAGATCATCAAGGCGGGGATCATGGAACTGATCCAACGGCAGGCCGACGGCTATGCCTACATCAAGCCCTGAGAGCCGGGATTTTCGGACCGCCCCGTCCATGGAGAAATCATCAAAATCCGTTCAAGTGGTGGGACTGGGGCAGGTCTGTGTGGATTATGTGGGGCGTGTGTCCGCCTATCCCGTGGAAGATACCAAAATGGAGATGGAAGGGTTCTACACCAGCTGCGGCGGTCCAGCGGCCACGGCCCTGGTGACCCTTTCCAGGCTGGGTGTTTCCACCTCGCTCCTGAGCACCGTTTCAGACGACCCCTTCGGCCTTCAGATCACCGAAAGCCTTGAAAAAGAAGGCGTGGATACGTCCTGCCTGAAAATTGTGCCCGGCTATGCTTCCCAATTTGCCTTTATCGCGGTCACGACGGGTGATGGTAAGCGCACCGTCTTCTGGAATCGGAGTACGGTTCCAGCACTCACCCCCAAAGAAGTTCGACTTAAAGATTTTTCCGGCGCGCAGATTCTTCATCTGGACGGGTTGATGCTGGATGCCTCCCTGGAGGCTGCCAAACAGGCCAAAGCCTCCGGCATGACCGTGGTCATGGACGCGGGAACCCTGCGGGACGGCACCCTTGAACTGTTGAAACTGGTGGATGTTCTCATCGCATCCGAGACATTTGCAGACCCCATGGTGGGTTCGAACACACCCGGGGAACACACCCTTCGTGAGCTTCAAAAACTGGGGCCCCGGCAGGTGGTGATCACCCTGGGGCGCCAAGGCAGCATCGGACTCCATAACGGTAAGGTGGTGGCGCAGGAAGCCTTCCCCGTGATTCCAAAAGACACCACCGGCGCCGGGGACGTCTATCACGGCGGATACATCTACGGATTGCTTCGGGGGTGGAATATGCGGGTCTGTATGGCATTTGCCTCCGCTGCCGCGGCGCTTAAATGCGAGAACGGCCAAGGGTGGCGGGGTATTCCGGGGCCTGTGGCCGTTGGAACTCTGATGGGTCCAAAGCCTCTTTGACTTCCACCTATGACGGCGGATACAACGGAAAGATGGAAGCGGTCCATCCTGATGGGTTTGGCGCGACGGTCTCCGGTAATACCATAAGCCTTTCATCAAACGCGGAGAACGACTGGGTTACCGCCTTTCGGCTGACCTGTTCCAATACCGAAGCCTTTATAGCGAATATCTTCGATAATGACATTACCGTGACCGGTACCCACGACAGCATCATGACCATATACGGCATTTGCTTCGATGACTGGGAAGCAAGCGGGGAGGTCCGAACAATACCTTGCTCCTCACGGGGCCGAGGTCCGTCACGGGTGTGAGTACCTATGGGGCCGACGAGATCAGCGGCAATGATATAACGGGGATTATAACGACAGATGTCCGATTTGCGCCATTTCGGCGTCTTGCAACTTTTCATATCGGGACCTTTTTCCCTTTCCCCGAACGCGCAAAACGTTTTATCCAAACACAATGTGTTTTTCCGGTGTGAATTGAATAGGTCACCAGCCACATGCCTGCATGAACCTCGGCTGTGAGCTTCTGGTTTTTTGTTGACATTTTGCCGACCTCTCAATACGTTGTTCCCTATTCAAGAATAGTGAAACATTGATAATCACTGATTGATCTTCTTCAGTGTTTTCACCTTGCGAACAGATAAGGGGCGGTATTATCAAGGCGAAAATGCTCAGATAATAAAATATCAAAGCAAGTACGCTTCGTTAATAGTCATGTTTTGCCGTTATCAGGGCAAATTGACCTGATAATCAATGGTTGGGCATTAGTATGTCCCTGGAGATAATTCATGCGCTGTATCTTCTGCAAGAATGACTCTTCATCTTCGCGAAGCGTTGAACATATCATGCCCGAGTCTATCGGCAGCAAGAAACGGGTACTTCCCTGTGGCGTCGTATGCGACAAGTGTAACAACTACTTCGCCCGAAAAGTCGAGGAACCTGTTCTCAGTCATCTGTCGCTGTTGGCTTTCGTCGTGGCCTTGACGGTAAGATTGAAATTGAGTCAGAACGACTGCGTGATGCAGCGCACGTGACAACCGAGCTCAATGCAGGTCTTCAAAACGGTTTTCTGTTCTTAATTGAAATGGACCCACCAAAGCGTGAGATATCTCGGTTTCTAAGCAAGATGGCGCTTGAAACTATTGCCGAAACATTTGGACAAAGCGATGGTGGTACAGAGGCAGTCGTTGATGCAGACTTCTTTGACAATATCCGCAGCTACGCTCGTTACGGGAACAATTTTTCAGAATGGCCCTATTCCCAGCGGCGCATCTATCCGGAAACCACCATGATGCGCCATCCCGATACAAACGCGTGGGTTCCAGTTGGATTTGGGTGCAGCCTTTTTATGACAAAACACTTAGAAACGCTATTCGCGTTCTGTTTCTATGGCATTGAATTCGTAATCAATGTTGGAGGGCCATCTATTCGAGGGTACGAGGAGTGGCTGGTGGATAATGGGAACATCAGTCCAATGGTTGAACGTCTTGGTTGCCGCCTCGTCACCGAAGGTGAGGGTAAATCGCAACGGCACTACCTCCATGGAGACTTCGTTTTGAAAAACGGATTGGCATTCGACAAACTTCATGGGTGTTGCCCGTGATGCCCAACCCATCACTGGTGCCGACCCAAAAAGCCGGGCGGCACAGTTCAATCGTTATGCTCAATGGAGATGAATAATGAAACCACGCATCAACATGATTACGCTTGGTGTTGCTGATTTAGAAAAGGCCGTTCAGTTCTACGAAAAAGGATTCGGGCTTCCCCGCATGCCCTTTGATGGGGACGCGGTTTTTTTATGCTAAATGGTTCATGGTTGTCGTTGTATCCATGGAACGTACTTGCAGAAGATGCTGCTGTCACAAAAACTGGGAACGGTTTTCGCGGAATTACCCTGGCTCATGTTGTTTCCAGCAAGGAAGAAGTCAGAGATGTCATTGACCAGGCCGTTGAGTCGGGTGGAAAACTTATTAAACCAGCACAGGATGTATTTTGGGGTGGTTATTCAGGATACTTCGCAGATCCTGATGGACATCTGTGGGAGGTGGCCTGGAATCCCCATTTCTGGCCCGGCCCCAAAGATAAAGACAAAGCATAACCAAGGCTTGTACGGGATTGCGGCAAAAAGCGCCGCCCCCCCGTGAAGCCTGCCGTTGCCGACCGGAGACCGCTCGAGCGATTTCACCATGATAGTCAGTCTGCAAGCGGCCCATTATCACGGCGAAATCGCCGCTCAGCTCGGCCACCAAAGCAAAGGGAGCATATATGTCCGATCTTAATGGAACTCGAGTACTTATAGCAGGTGGATCATCTGGGATCGGCCTGTCGACAGCCGAATTACTCATCAGTTATGGCGCAAAAGTAGTAATTAATGGGCGAGATCGAATAAAACTGGAGAAGGCGCAAGAACAGCTCGGAGACCACGTATCCATTTCCTGCTTTGACGCAGCCGATCAAAATTCCCGAGAAAGGGCCCTATCTGAGATAGGCCCCTTCGATCATCTGGTAATTTCTCTTAGCGGGGGAAAGGGAGCGGGGCCTTTTGCCCAGATTATGCCGAAAGATCTGCGTTCTGGTTTTGAATCAAAGTTTTGGCCGTATTTCTCGCTCACACAAAACTCGCTCTCCTACTTAAGTGAATCCGGTTCGATTACCTTCGTATCGGCCGGCTCTACGCGAGCAGCCATATCAGGTACGTCGGGTTTGTCGGCCATCAATTCGGCAATTGAAGGCTTTGTAAAGCCGCTCGCAGTCGAATTAAAACCACTTCGTGTGAACGCAGTCGCTCCGGGAGTCATCGATACACCATGGTGGAATAGGATGCCTGAGGATCAAAAACGGGAAACATTTGAAAGATTAGCTGCCACAACCCCTGTCGGACGCGTTGGTAAGCCTGAGGACATCGCAGATGCAATCGTATTTCTGATTGGTAATTCCTTTATGACCGGGTGCGTTATCGAGTGTGATGGTGGTCTTCGACTGGTGGGGCAGTCGCTTTAACCCGATACTACACAGGACGTCAGGCAGCCGCCGCTCAACTCGGCCATTATCTTCATTGAAAAGGAGATTCGAAATGTCAAATGGTGTATCAAAAATTCTTGCTTTCAATGGAACTCATCGATCTGAAAACGGCTTCACTGAAATAGTGTTAAGAAACTTTTTAAAAGGAGTTGCGTCTGTAGATGGCCAGGTTGAAGTGATCTATGCCAATACGGTAGTCACTGCGCCACATCTGCCCGCTACGGAACGAAAAGCAACTTATGTTTTCAATAAAGCACCCGATGGGGTTTGGCTGTGTTCAATTGATAATTCATATGGTCATGAAATAATAGGCAAAAGTGCTTAACAACCCAGTGCAGGCGAGGGCCTGGAGCGTTTTGGGGGAAGTGTTGCTGCCGCGTTTTCCAGCAACCGGCGCGATATGCGAGTGCGGTGAGGCCGGAAAGGGTGTGAGGTGCGATTTTCCTTGATAAACGCCTCTGCTTGGGAACACAAAATACCCTCTGGAAGGTGCAGGGTGGGAGGATTTTCTGTCTGTCTACGGCGTGTCATGGGGAAGTCGCCTCAGGATACGCCCACAATCGGAGGGTACACACATGGCTGCAAAAAAAATCTTGATGTTAGTTGGGGACTATGTTGAAGATTATGAAACGATGGTGCCGTTTCAAATGCTCACGATGGTTGGACATACGGTCCATGCCGTTTGCCCGAACAAACAAGCCGGCGAGCATGTCAGAACAGCCATTCATGATTTCGAAGGCGATCAGACCTATTCCGAAAAGCCGGGACATAATTTTCTGCTGAACGCGTCATTTGATGACATTGTCGCGGAAGAGTACGATGGATTGGTCCTTCCGGGGGGACGTGCGCCGGAATATCTGCGGCTGAATCCACAAGTCATCGCGCTCACGCGCCATTTTGCCGAGGCCGGGAAACCCATTGCGGCGATCTGTCATGGGCCGCAGATCCTCGTTGCTGCCGGAGTGCTTGAGGGAAGGACCTGTATTGCGTACCCCGCGGTACAACCGGATATGGAGAAAGTCGGCGCGTGTATCGGGGAGATCAACGAGACGTTCTCCAATGCAGTGGTTGACGGGAACTTGGTGACCGCTCCGGCGTGGCCGGCCCATCCTGAATGGATGCGAAAATTTCTCGAACTCCTCGGAACCAAAATTGAACTGTAATTCTTTCGAGGTTTCAGGCCGAAGAAATGCGGGTCACTTTTGCCATGCCGGCGTTTTTCAAGCCTGAAATCTCGAACTGACGACGCTCAAATGGGTACGTTGGATATTCTAGTCTGGTTGGCGGGTGTTTCCGATGTCCCTGGTCGAAAGCGCTGTCTATATGTGTGGTCTGTACCACAGCGGAAAATTTCACCAAGAAAAGCGGGCTGACCCCGGTATCCTTCCACAATTTTCGGATTCCACCCCCGCCGTCTATTACCTCTAATTGATCCCGCAGGGCAGCTTGCATCTGCCATGACGAAAACCGCCCGTCGCTGTAGATTTTGGAAGACGCAATCGCCTTAGGGTGGCGGGGTATTCCGGGGCCGGCGGCCGCAAAAGATTTGATGAAAGAGTAGGGGTTCCTCGAATTCTGAATTCCATTAATATTTATGCTATTTTAGAACTGGCCAACGAAAGGCGAAAGTGGTACAAAATGAGCGTTTTTAGGCGGTCGGAAACATATTAAATACGGAAATCTCGTCGGAACGGTTCAAGAGCTGAGGGTGCGTTAGCGGGCGATCTATGGAATTGAAAAAAACCTGGATGGGGAAGAATGAACGTCTGGCGCAACTGGACGAACGGGTAAAAGAGGAACACCGGGCCCGCTTCGGCTCCGAGGAACTGAGCGAGGCTGAAAAAGCGGGCCGGGTCCGCCGCCATTTTGACGCGGTGGCGGGCAAGTACGATTTCATGAACACACTGCTCAGTTTCGGCGCTCACTACTGGTGGAAACATCGGGCCGTTCGGATGCTGGGTTTGAATCCCGGCGACCGGGTGCTGGATGTGAGCGGTGGAACAGGGGATTTGTCGATCCTTTCCCAGCGGGCCGTTGGGCCTCGGGGCCAAGTGCTGCTGTATGATATCAACTGGGCCATGATCACGGCCGGTCGTCGGAAAGGGACCAACGCGGCTATCCGCCGGTGCATCCGTTATGTTCAGGGTGATGCCGAAAAAATAGCCTTCGGGGACAACACCTTTGACGCGGTCATGATCAGTTTTGCGGTTCGGAATATCACCCACATGAAGCAGGCCTTTCGGGAGATGGTTCGGGTTCTCAAGCCGGGCGGCAAGTTCCTTTGTCTCGAGTTTTCAAGACCCCGCTGGCTGTGGTTCAGACGGCTTTACGATTTTTACTCCTTTAAAATGATGCCGGTGTTGGGAGGCGCCATCGCCGGAGACAAAATGGCCTACAGCCGTCTGCCGGAAACCATCCGATGGTTCCTGTTGCCCGAAGAACTGTCGGACATTTTCAGGGAGGTGGGTCTTAAGAACGTGCAATATCGGTTATTGACCAACGGCATTGCGGTGGTCCACCGGGCAGCCAAATAGGGGCGAATGGCCGTGGAGAATGTGGACAGTACCGAAATTGCCAAATTCGACCGGCTGGCGAATTATTGGTGGAATCCGTCCGGGCCTTTGGGGGCACTGCACCGAATCAATCCCCTGAGGCTCAGGTATATCAGCCAACGAACAAACCTCAACGGCGCGACGGTGCTGGATGTGGGTTGCGGCGGCGGGATCCTCAGTGAGGCCATGGTTGCTCGCGGTGCAAGGGTTACCGCCATCGATTTGAGTCGTGAGGCGCTTACGGCAGCCCGGCAGCACGCCCGAATGAAAGGGGTCCGGATCGACTACCGCCAAACGGCGGTTGAGGCATTGGCGGGCACCCTTTCGGACCATTACGATGCGGTGACGTGCATGGAGTTGCTGGAGCACGTTCCCGATCCCAGGTCCGTCATCCGGGCCTGTTCCCGGCTTGTAAAACCTGAAGGGGATTTCATCGTTGCCACCATCAACCGGAATATTCAATCCTTCATTTTTGCCGTTCTCGGGGCGGAATATATTCTTCGCCTCTTGCCAACGGGATCTCATCAATACAAAAAGCTCCTGAAACCCCGTGAATTACGGAGATGGGGGGAAGAATGCCGTCTCCGATTAGAGGATCTAACGGGGTTGGGGTACAATCCCTTTACCGCCCGGTATTTCTTAACGACGGACATCCGTGTGAACTATATGGCCCATTTCAAAAGGATTCACTGAGTGTTGGGTCTTTTTAAAAGTAGTAAGCCAAAGCATCGCGTACGTCTTGGCCGATATTTTCAAACAGTCGATCCAACTCGGTCCGGATTTTGGGATGCTCGCTTTCGTGTGCCCCATCCAGTTCCTTCAACTTGGCCTCTGTATCTTCCTTTTTTTTCAGGAGATTTTGCACATGAACCTGTGAATGGGTATCTTTCTTCTCCTTTGCTTTGGCAATGACCTGTTCAAGATTTTCGTGAAAATCGGTCATTTGCGCTTCGATTTGGGCCCGGTATTCTTCCATATCTTCCATGGTGCTCCTCCTCTGATCCGGATTTTGTTTCGGACTGCTCCCACACCTTGTCAAACCGGCTGTCTCCACTCTCCAGACGGCCCTTAAAATCGAATTTCGGGCCACATTTGGCAGACTAGCATGGCTCTTGGATGGTGATTGCGTTGTTGGGACATTGGGAAGCCGCTTTTCGACAAGCGTCCCAGTATTTTGAAGGAATGTAATCCATCATAACGGCGGCACGTTTGCTGCCCTCCTGAAAACGAAAGACCTGTGGGCAGAGCTTGACGCACATGCCTGCTGTGCGGCATTTCAATTGATCAACCTGAATTCTCATCGTGAACTCCTTTTCTGAAATGGTCTTGTTCCCATTCACTAATGACTCTTTTCCACAGAATTCAGCTTGAGGGTTTTTACATCCGAAAGCAATGGGGTGTATCCTGCATTTATGGGCACTTCATGATGTACATCGCGGGGTGCCTCTTTGTTGGCAAATGCGGTAGAGAAACCGTTGCATCATCCTGGTAAGAGTCTTCAACGGGATAAATTTGGCGGCTTTGATGTTTTTTGCGGCCACCGGCTTTTTTTGAAGCCCTTACTTCCTGCCGGAACGGAAAATGGAAATAATGAGCCACACGCCCAGAATGCTGGCGATGGTGTAGCCCAAAAGACCGAGCAGCGCAGTGAGGGAAATGACCCGGGCTCCCGTTATGCTCGTGGTGAAAACAAAGATTTTCTCAGAAGCGTCCAGAACGTGGGCGCCGGCGGTAATGGAGGCGGCGATGACGATGGCGATGACCAGTCTGTTCAATCCTCTTTCAAAACGGCGTCCCACATCGTCGAAACCGCTGTGCTGAAATTGCAGGCGCTGTTTCCCCGTTGCGGCCTGTTTGAGGATGTCGTAGAGGAGTTTGGGCGTGTGTCTCAAGAACCTTCCGGTGGACCATGCATCTCTTCCCATGGTCTGCAGAATCTTTTTCGAATCGTATCCCCGCGCCAGCATGGCCCTGGCATACGGTCGGATGACTTCCAGGATGCTGGCGTCGCTGCCGAGGATTTTCCCTAACGATTCCGTTTGAATAAAGGTCTTCAGCAGCAGGAGCAGGTTCTGCGGCAGGCGAATATGGTACCTGAAAAGGAGTCGAATGACTTGGTCGTAAATGTCCACCACGGAAATGGTCTGAAGGCTCCGGCCGTAAAAGGGCTCGCTCATCTCTTTTAAGTCGTTACGAAAGGCGTTCAGATCCATGTCCTCGTCGATGATGCCCGCATCCAGCAGGGACTCCATGACCAGGTTATAATCATGCTCGGCATATCCCAGGAAGAGACGGGCGATCTGGATCATCAGCTCCTCGTCCAGGTGCGCGGTGATGCCGAAATCGACCAGGCCCACACGCCCGTCGGGCATGACGATGGTATTGCCGGGGTGAGGATCTGCGTGAACGAAGCCGAATTCCATCAGTTGCCGGGAGAGGCTGCGCAAACCGATCATGGCGATTGCTTTCGGATCGATGCCCATCTCTTGAATGGCGGACACCTGGTTCATTTTGACGCCGGGAATGAACTCGATCACCAGAACGGATTTGGCGGTCTGTTCCCAGTACACTTTGGGGATGCAGATTTCTTCAATATGCCGGTAAAAGCGGTAAAATTTTTCAATGCTCCCCGCCTCGATATGCATATCCAGTTCATTGTATATGGACCGTTCGAACTCCTCGACCACATTTTTCGCACCCACGACCCGCGCCAGTTCGAACATCTTCTCCAGCTTGTGGGCCATGTAATACATCACCCGGATGTCACGGCGGATCTGCTTTGAGATCCCGGGGCGAACCACCTTGACGGCCACCGCTTCGCCGGTATGGAGTTCGGCCCTGTAAACCTGGGCGATGGAGGCTGCGGCGATGGGGGTTTCGTCAAATTCTTTGAAAACACTTAAGAGCGGTTGTCCCAGCTCTTTTTCGATGAAGGGTTGAATGGATTTGAAGGGCTGGGGCGGGACCTGGTCCTGAAGCTTTGTCAGTTCCTCAATGTATTCCGGCGGGAAGATGTCCGCTCGAACACTCATGAGTTGACCGAGTTTGATAAAACTGGGGCCCAACTCCGTCAGCATCAGGCGCAACCGCCGGGGAGAAGGAAAAACCGCGGAAGGGCGTTTCGTGCCGCCTTTTTGAGGCGCCGACGTCCGTTTCGTCAACGCATCGGCCAGCGTTCCGAAACCGTTTTTCATCAGCACTCGGGTAATGCCGACGAAGCGGCTGATCCCATTCATACCGATGAAATGGTGGTCATGTCTCATGTGATCCGTCTATTTCGGTATCAGCCCACTTTGGGCCATTTGATGGATATCTCTTTCAGTTTTGTGGGATCCGGAATATAGCTTTCAACATAACCGCACTGGGTGCACACATAGTTGTCCAGGGCTGCAATGGAAGCCAGGCTGACCGGAATGGAATTACTCCCGAAGGGCCCGCTCTTGGGTTTTATAGCCGAGCCGCAATAGACTTCAGTAGAACTGCATTTGGGGCATTTTCCTTGTTTCAATTTTCACTCCTTTCATTCAAAATGGTATTCCTGAAATACGTCAATTCCTGGAAGGTCTTGCCGATCCGGATAAAAATCAACATGGAGAAAAAGTTCATTCTTTCTATGAAAATTAACTCTATTGAAGCCAATACTGCTTGTCAAGATCAAACCCCCAACAAGGGATTGTTTTGTGCGAACCCATGCGGCCAGTGTGTACGCATCTATATCCCGAAGGGTTGTGAATACGGAGCTTTCAGCACCTGAATACATGATCTACCCCATTTACCCGGAACCAAATGCAAAGTAGAAGAAAAGACGTCGGATCTTTGGAGACCCAAAAAGAATAATTTCGCATTGTTGGAGGTACGCGGTTCATGATGAGAGAAGGGGGTATTAATCCGGATCAGCGGATGCTTTTTCCCAAAGTGGCGGTGGCCGCCATGGTCGATACCCTGACGGATGATGGGTACACGGTCATTGCACCGGCACTGCATCGGGACATCATCAAATTAAGACCGATCACCGGCAGCGATGAAATCGCCCGTGGACTGCGGGACTTTCAGGAAGGAGGCCGGTATCGCCTCGAAGCGGGTGATGAAACGCTTTTTTTTGATTACGTGGTGGGACCCGACAGTGCGAAACCGTATTTTTTCCCTCCCAGCCGGGAATTGTTTTCAGTAGATATTCGAAACGGCGGATTCACGCTGCAACAGACCCCAACATCGGTTCCGAAGCTCGCCATATTGGGACTCAGACCCTGCGATTTGGCGGCCATCGGCGTTCAGGACCGGGTGTTTTCCCAAAAGGAACCGACGGGTGCAACGTACTGTGAAGCCGAACGCTATTACCGCCGGGTCCGTTCCGAATCGCTGTTGATCGCCGTTAACTGCACCCGTCCGAATGGTACCTGCTTCTGCGATTCCATGGGAACCGGTCCCAAAGCGGTAGGCGGTTTTGACGTGGCCATGACCGAGCTCGGTTCGGGGTTTGTCGTGGAAGCGGGTTCGGAGGCCGGCATGTCCCTATTGGAAAAGTTGCCGCTCCGGGACCCCACTTCCGCCGAACTGGAACTGGCGGATTTGAAAATGGAACTGGCCCGCGAACACATGGGGCGCAGCCTTGATACGCGGGGTATCGTGGCGCTCCTGGATAAGAACATTGAACACCCCCGATGGGAGCAGGTGGCTTCGCGATGCCTTTCCTGCGGTAATTGCACCATGGTGTGCCCCACCTGTTTTTGCAGTACGCTAACGGATTCAAGCGATCTGGCGGCCTGCAAAGCCACTCGCACGCGCCGCTGGGAATCCTGTTTCACCCACCAGTTTTCCAGCACCACAACCGGCCCCCACCGGCATACCATTCGCGGTCGCTACCGTCACTGGATGCGGCACAAACTGGGAACCTGGTGGAAGCAGTTCGGCACCAGCGGATGTGTCGGCTGCGGGCGGTGCATTACCTGGTGTCCGGTGGGAATCGATCTGACAAAGGAGGCGGCCGCGATCCGCAGCAGTCACCCAAATGCCGTTCAACAGCCGGTTTCCTTCCAAAAAGGCGAGGTGACAAAATGATGGCGCAAAACGAAACCGCTCCGGCGCCGGTCTGCGGGCCGGATACCTGGATGCCCGTACCGGCCCGTATCCTCCATGTCAAAGACGAAAACTTCAACACCTATACCATTCGTCTCAGAATCGAAGATGAAACCGCCCGCAATGGGTATCGTTGGGCGCCCGGGCAATTCAATATGCTCTATGCCCCCGGCGTGGGAGAGGCCGCCATCTCCATCAGTTCGGATCCCGAAACCCCTGAGCATTTGGAACATACCATCCGCGTTGTGGGTTCCGTGACCCGGGCCATCAAAAAAATGGGCAAGGGGGGGATTATCGGTCTAAGGGGGCCGTTTGGTACCAGCTGGCCGACGGAAGGGATCAAAGGAAAGAATGTGGTGATGGTGGCGGGCGGCATCGGTTTGGCGCCCATCAGGCCCATGATTTACTGGCTGCTTCACCATCGGCATCACGCCAGAAGGGTCGTGCTCCTTTATGGTTGCCGTTCACCCGAGGACCGGATATTCGCTCCGGAACTGGAAGAATGGGAACGAAACAGTGCGCTGGACGTTCTGGTAACGGTGGACAATGCAACGGGCAACTGGACCGGCCCCGTGGGTGTGGTCACGCACCTTTTGGGCCGACTCCGGGTCGATGCCGAGCACACGACGGTCATGGTTTGCGGTCCGAAGATCCTGAATCGCGCCGCCGCCTGGCAGTTCCTGCAACTCCACGTCCGGCCCGAACAGGTGTACGTGTCCCTTGAACGTAACATGAACTGCGGGTTCGGAGAATGCGGCCACTGCCAGTACGGCTCGAAATTCGTGTGCCGGGACGGGCCAGTCTTTCGCTTTGCCGACATTGCGCACATCTTTGCCAAGGAGGAGATCTGATGCCGCCCGTGGATGCGGAAATATCTGAAAAGCCGAAACTTGCGGTCTACAAATTCTCAAGCTGCGACGGTTGTCAGCTTTCGATCCTGAATCTGGAGGATGAACTTCTGGAGTTGGTGGATACCGTTGAAGTGGCCTTTTTTCTCGAAGCGCGCCGGCGGGTCCTGCCGCCGCCCTATGATATCGGCCTGGTGGAAGGGAGCATCTCCACGCCCGAGGAAGAAGAACGCATCCAACAGGTGCGCCGGGACTGCAAATTTCTGGTGGCCATGGGCGCCTGTGCCACGTCCGGCGGCATTCAGGCCTTGCGCAACTGGGCCGACGTGGAAGCTTACAAACGGACGGTTTATCCGGAGCCGGCCTTTCTGAAAACCCTGGAGACGTCCACCGGGATCCCGTCCCATGTG
Organism: Desulfatiglandales bacterium; assembly: GCA_963663335.2. Taxonomy (GTDB): domain Bacteria; phylum Desulfobacterota; class DSM-4660; order Desulfatiglandales; family Desulfatiglandaceae; genus NaphS2. Next base: position 1,445,812 of record CAXXLN010000004.1, read on the forward strand.
TTCGTGGATTTTGAGCTGCGGGGCTGCCCCATCAATAAGGATCAGCTTCTGGAGCTGATAACGGCGCTGCTCATCGGGCGAAAACCGAATATTCCCACCCACAGCCTGTGCGTTGAGTGCAAGCGCCTGGGATATCCCTGCGTGCTGGTTTCAAAGGGGGAACCCTGTCTGGGCCCCATTACGCAAACGGGATGCGGCGCCCTGTGCCCGCGTCTCAGCCGGCCCTGCTACGGATGTTTCGGCCCCATGGAGCAACCCAATATCTTTTCCCTGGCAAGCCGGTTTGAGACTTTTGGTTTTGCGCCGAGGGATATCAAGCGGATGTTGCGCACCTTTAACGGATATCTGGAACCCTTTAAACAGGCAAGTGATGATTATGAACAAAGAGAAGACGCCGAAGGAGAATAAAACTCGCACCATCCGGGTAGGGCCCCTTGCACGGGTGGAGGGAGAAGGTGCACTCCACCTGGTAATGACGGGAAGTGCGGTCAAAGAAGTACGCCTTGAGATTTTCGAACCGCCGCGTTTTTACGAAGCGTTTCTTAAGGGAAGGGATTTCATGGAAGTGCCGGACATCACGGCGCGCATTTGCGGCATATGTCCGGTCGCCTACCAGACCGCCTCCTGTTACGCCCTGGAAAAAGCCATGGGTGTTTTCGATCAAATGGATCCAGGCATACAGAAGCTCCGCGACCTGATTTACTGCGGCGAGTGGATTGAAAGCCATGTGCTGCACATGTTCATGCTGCATCTGCCCGATTTTCTGGGGTATGAAAGCGCCGTCAGCATGGCGCGGGATCACGGCGATATCGTCAGGCGGGCGCTCAGAATCAAGAAGGCGGGAAACGCCATTGTAGAACTTCTGGGGGGCCGGTCCGTACACCCGGTGGGCATGTGCGTGGGCGGATTTTATAGTTGCCCGGAACCGGAAGATGTTGCATCGCTGCTCCCGGAAATAAAGGCCTGCTTGGGCGACATGGCGGATCTTTCGCTTTTTCTGGCACAAGGGGTAACCTACCCTGATTTTAAACAGGACTATGAGTTTGTGGCCCTCTGCCCCGATGACGAATATCCCATGAACCTGGGCCCCATCAAATCAAACAAGGGCCTTGATGTGGATCAGCAGGCCTTCGGCGAAGCCGTTGAAGAGCGCCAGGTTCCGTACAGCACGGCGCTTTTTTCAGCCATAAAAGGTCGTGGGGCTTATCTGGTGGGTCCTCTGGCCCGTCTCAATCTCAACCACGAAAAACTTCATCCGGTTGCAACCGACCTGCTGAAAAAAGTCTGTGCGGCCCTTGGAGAGGATCTCCCCTGGAACAGCAGCTTTTTGAGCCTCCCCGCCCGGGCTGTTGAAACCGTGCATGCCCTGGCCCTGGCGGCCGATATTCTGCAGTCCTATGGGGTGCCTTCCCGCTGCCGGATTCCCATAACGCCTCAGGCCGGATATGGCGGTCACGGCACCGAGGCGCCTCGAGGCATCTGTTGGCATGACTACCGGACGGAAAAGGACGGGACCATTTCATTTGCGCGGATCATGCCTCCTACCGCCCAGAACCAGATGTGTCTGGAGAGGGACCTTTACCAAGTGGCCAAGGAGGTGGTGGACTTGAATGACGAAGCGGCCGCCATGCGATGCGAGCAACTTATCCGCAACTATGATCCCTGCATCAGCTGTTCGGTTCACTTTTTAAAGTTTGAACGCACATATGGGGGAGATCCGGGCCATTTGCCATGACGGAAGGGGCGACCATGAAAAATCCGCTTCTGATCGTCACCTGCGGCAATCCGGACGCCGGGGACGACGGTTTCGGACATGCCGTGGCCGAACGCCTTCGTGCCGATCCATTGCCCGGCGTAACGGTCAGGGAACTGGGAATCCGACCGGCGGACCTTCTGGAAGACGCGGAAGGATACGGCACCCTTATCATTGTGGATGCGGTCTCTTGCCCCGGTGAAGCGCCGGGCGCCCTTATGGATATGGACTGGTTTGACCCGGCGCGTCCCGTGCTGGAAAACGAGGCGGCGCTGAGCAGCCACGGCATGTCCTTGGGCCTTCAACTTGACCTGCTGCAATCCCTGGGGATGTTGCCCTCCGTGGTCCGGGTGGTGGGGGCCCATATCGCCCGGGTCGAAACGGGACACGCCATGACGGAAGTTGTGCAAAGGAGCGTTTCCACCGCGGCAAAGCTCATCAGGCAATATGCATGCCCGTGTGAGAGAAGAGGACCTCAATGACTGATCCGGGCAAAATATCGGAATTTACCGTCCTTGCCGGTGACATCGGCGGCACCCATACCCGTTTGGGGCTTTTTACGGCGAGAGAGAAAAAGCCGCACCAGAAAGCCGAGGAGACCTTTTCAAGTGAAACGGCAAAGGATCTTGAGGAGATCATCGAACGCTTCCTGGGAAAACACGACGGGGATATAACGAATGCGTGTTTCGGCATTGCCGGCCCGGTGGAAAAGGAGCGGACGAGGGCCACGAATCTTCCCTGGGAAGTGGTTGGCGACAAAATCCAAAAACGTTTCGGGTTCGCCCGTGTCCGGCTCATCAATGATGTGGCCGCGACCATCCGCGCGGTGCCGCTTTTAACCGATCAGGAACTCTTCAGCCTCAACCGGGGAAAGGGTGTCAAGGAGGGTGTGATGGGCCTGGTGGCCCCGGGAACCGGGTTGGGTCAGGCCCTCATGGTTTGGGTGGAGGGTCGTGGGGTGGCAATGGCTACCGAGGGGGGGCACGCGGATTTTGCCCCCGGAAACGAAAGGGAATGGGGTCTCTGGCGGTATCTCCATGAACGCTATGGGCACGTGAGCATAGAGAGGGTCGTGTCCGGGCCGGGCCTCTATCATATCTACGGTTGGCTCAAAGAAACCACCGGGTATGAGGAACCTTCGTGGTTATCGGAGCAATTGAAAGAATCGGATCCGTCCGAAGTTGTCGCCATGGCGGCGCTGGATGAAACGGATCCCTTGTGTTCGGATGCTCTAACGCTCTTTGTGTCTCTTCTGGGTGGTGTTTGCGGCAACCTGGCCCTGACGGGCCTGACACTGGGGGGACTCTATCTGGGGGGCGGTATACCACCCAAAATTCTGTCCGCGCTGAAAAAGGATGTTTTCATGAACGCCTTTGCCGACAAGGGACGGTTCCGGGACCTGGTTTCCAGGATTCCCGTTCACGTTATCTTAAACGACAAGGCGGCGCTTCTGGGGGCTGCCGATTGTGCTTTTTCGAATTCATAAAGCCCGGGGAGGTTTTCTTTGAAGAATGGAAATTTTCCTTTTCTCCGGAATACATGAAATTTGGTTTGGAAATACAGGATTGCGCCTATTCCCATCTTTGGCGCCATCGGTGTAATAGAAAGATACGAGGTGATTTTTTAAACGTAAGTTCCCCGATGGCAGCCGTTGTGGCGTAAAGGGGTATTAAGGATGAAAAAAAGCTTCTAGACAGAAAGGAGATCCAACGATGAAAGCAGGCATTATTTTCACGGGAGCCGGTCCCATCTTGATTCTGACCAGTTATGAAGCGTTTGATAATCCCAAACTGATAGCGAAATTGAAGGCAAAAGGAGTTCAGAAGTTTATCGCCACGGAAGTCCCGATTGAAAAGGTAGAAGAACGGTATGGGCACCATTTCAATGTGGTCATGGGGGATCTCCATCAAACAGATGACTTGAGAGTCCTGGACTACAATGGACACAATGTTTTGTACAATTTCGCTTTCGCGGACATGAGCAAGCCCATCTATTATGAGCCGCCTGAGAATTCATAATAAGGTCGATCTGCTGCAGAAGTTGTGTGAGCGGCTCTAAAGACGCTCACACAAGAATCCTATTCGACACCTTTGGCGATGCGGTCGCCGATCTCCGGGTCGATATTGCGCCAGTATTCAAAGGCACGTTTTAAGACGGAATCGGATACGCCGTTTTTGAGGTGCCCCACCACGTTGCTTACCAGCCGATCGCGCTGAGCATCATCCATGACGTTGCGCACCAAGGTGCCGGGTTGTCCGAAATCGTCGTCGTCTTTGCGCTTGGTGTAAGCGGCGCGGATGAAATCGCCGCCGGCACTCCAGGTGGCCACCTCGGGATAGCGGCCACCGTCCGCCTGCGGCCCGCCTTTCGAGTTGGGGGCGTAGACCGGATCGGACACGTTTTGGATCCGCATGGCACCGCCCTTGCTGTAGCTGTGGACCGGTGCTTGCGGCCGGTTGACCGGTATTTGCTTGTAATTGACGCCCAGGCGCGCCCGGTGGGCGTCTGAGTAGGAAACCAGGCGGGCCAGCAGCATCTTGTCCGGGCTGGGACCGATCCCCGGAACCAGGTTGTTCGGCTCGAAAGCCGCCTGCTCGATCTCGCTGTGAAAATCGCTTGGATTACGGTTCAGGGTGAGCCGGCCCACTTCGTTTAAGGGATAGTCGCCGTGGGGCCAGACCTTGGTGAGATCAAAGGGGTTGAACCGGTAGGTCTCCGCTTCTTGAAACGGCATGATCTGCACTTTCAACGTCCAGCTGGGATAATCTCCCCGCTGGATCGCTTCGAACAGGTCCCGGCGGTGGTAGTCGGCATCTTCTCCGGCGATCCGGTCGGCCTCCTCCTGGATAAGAAAGTCGATGCCCTGGTCGGTCTTGAAGTGGTATTTCACCCAGAAGCGCTCACCTTTGGCGTTGACCCACATATAGGTGTGGCTGGTGTAGCCGTTCATGTGCCGATAGCTCTTGGGTACGCCGCGATCACTCATCAGGATGGTAACCTGGTGGGCGGATTCGGGCGACAGGGTCCAGAAGTCCCACTGCATGTCGTTGTCGCGCAGGCCGCTGTCCGCCCTGCGTTTTTGCGAATGAATGAAATGCTGGAACTTCATGGGGTCCCGAACGAAAAATACCGGCGTATTATTCCCTACCATGTCGTAGTTGCCTACAGTGGTGTAGAATTTGAGTGCAAAACCGCGCACGTCCCGCCAGGTGTCGGGACTGCCGCTCTCGCCGGCCACGGTGGAGAAGCGGGCCAGCACGTCGGTTTTCGTGCCCGGTTGGAACACCGCCGCCTTGGTGTAGGCGCTGACGTCCCGGGTCACCTCGAAGGTGCCGAAGGCACCTGAGCCCTTGGCGTGGGGCTGGCGGTCCGGGATCATCTCCCGGTTGAAGTTGGCCATTTGCTCGACCAGGTAGTGGTCTTGTAAAAGGATGGGTCCATCGGGACCCACCGTGAGCGAATATTCGTCGCTGGCGACGGGAATCCCGGCGTCTGTGGTGGTGGGTTTGCGTGTGTCGTTTTTCATGGAAATGCCTCCTTTTTGGAAAGAGTGACTTTTGATATTTGAAATGCTCGCATTTTCAGATTGTTTCCTTAAACCCTTAGAAAACCAGGGTGTTACAGCACTTCCACGTTAACATGATGTTCCCAGATGCCGTGTAGATTGCACTTGGTCTGCATCACCAGGGAGATCTTCTTTCCTTTCAGGTCCTGCCCCAGCACCACGGAAAACCGTGCCTTCGGTTTCAGATAGCCGCTGGAACGAAAATCCATTCTGCCGCCCGGCTCATTGCCGATATTCATCTGAAGATATTCAATCCAGTGACTCGGACCCATGGGGTGGACAATCTCCCCGATGACGACGTCCACGTCAAAGGGTTCGCCGGCCTTTATTTTTTCAGGGGCGATGATGGCCGGCGAGTGTTTCTTTTCGAGTCCGGTCATGTGGGCCGGATCTTTTACCCGGTTGATATTTTGGAACAGGGCCTCATCTACCTTGACGGGGAAATATTCCTTTGCCACGGCAATTCCCTTGCCGAAAATAACCGCCGCTCCGCCGAACAGGGTCGCTTTAAGCATGCTTCTACGTTCCATACCAGAACCTCCTCTTTTCATTTCTTGGTTACAATTTCAGATTGAGTGCAAATAGATTTTTCGATTATTTCATCAGATGGTGAGAACAACAATCAGTTGTATCCTGTATTTTTATCAAAAATAACCGGTATGCGCTCTAAATGGAATGGCGCCGTTGCACTTCCCGCCTAACGGGTTTGACCCGGATGTTGCCGGAGCGAACGCATAATGTTGGGATTAGGGTTACCTTCCAAGGTGCATCGGGGCGGTTTAGGGACTGCTTCTCAAGAAGCAAAAATGAAGTTCATTCAAACTCTTCCGACTCTTCTGAGGGGTAAAAGAGGTTCATGGTTTCCTGGGAGATTTTCCCGGACGTTACATTCTTGAGAAGCCTTTCCGCGTTACGGCGATGGGTTCTGGCAAGGGTTTCCATTCTTTTAAGCTTTTGCACCACCCCTTGAGTCCGTAACAAGGCTTTCACATCCTGAAAAAGGAGCTCGTTTCCGTAAAGGAAAGTGCCTTCTTGAAGAATCTTGCAGGCCAGCATGTGTCTGAATGAATCAAAACGGACTTGTTTCTGTACTTTTCTAAAGGGCTTGATCACATAATCGATTTCTTCTCTCAAATGCGGTGTGAGGAGCAATCTGAATTTTTCCCGATAGATGGCCTCGTCCAGGCGGCTGATATATGATTTCGTACAATGATCGGAAACCAGCACCACCATATCCATATCCGAACCATTTACCATTTTTCCGGTGCTTCTCTCCGGTCTGGGCACATTATGGCTCATGTTATAGACGATATCCCCGGCAATGATGAAACAGACTTGTTTTTCAATATCCTCCACCTCCGCGGCCAGGCCTGATATGGTCTGAAACGCCACATCCAGTTTTGAACGGGTGACGGCTTCAATATGCCCTCGGAGGCCAGCGGCCCTTTCTTCCAATCCATTTTGCTGACTTGTGAGGCCTATGACCGAATAGGTGAGAAAACTTCTCCAGATGGAAGGTGAGAGTCTGGCAAATTCGGTAAGTCTGCGGTCCAGTCGCAAATAACGGGTGCCAACGGTTCGAATCTTCAAATCCGGGCTCTTGAAACAAGCCTGCCAGAGGTCAAGGCCGTTTCCCGAAACTGCGTCTCGGATCTCTCCTCCGGTGAGAGGGCCTTTTTGTTCTATGAGCGCTATGATCTCTTTTTCCATGCCTTCCCTCGTGTCGATCCGAATAAGGGATGACTCAGGATATCAAGAGTGCGGGATGGTTTAACCGGAAAGCGGCAGCCACTCGCTCACGACCTTTTGGATTGCCTTAACCAGTTCCGTGTAGGTGTGTGGTTTTGTGACATAGGAACTGGCGCCGTTTTCTTTACAAAAGGCCTTATCCACCGCACGGTTTGAAGTGGTCCATACGACGATGGATAAATCTCGGAAGCGCGGATTCGACCTGATTGCCAAAAGGGCTTCACGACCATCCTTTTTGGGCATATTCAGATCGAGAAGAAGTAAACCCGGCGGTGAAAAGCTCTCTTCGGAATCCCCACCCGCGTCATCGCCGCCTAAATAACGCATGAGCTCTTCCCCGTCCCCCACAAAACGAAGAATCGCGCGGATATCCAGTTCCCGGAAGGCTCGCCCCATCAGGAATCTGTCATCCGGATCGTCTTCGGCTACGAGGATCGTTGAGGGCATAACATGACCACTATTTTGAGTGCTCATATTCCTTTCCAGCTACTTTCCGCTTACGCTCTCCGGGTTCAATACATTATCAAAGAAGAACTCGAAAATCTTTTCCACGAGCGGGATTTTATCGAGCAGCCGCTTCAAGGCAATGGCATCACAAAAGCATCGGCCGCTCGATCAACAGGCGCTTCAGTCCAAGCATTAAATATAGACACATTTCTTTTTCAATTTCAACAGAAATGAATTCCTAAATATTATGCTCGGGACATGAGTGCGGGTCAATCAGGAATACTCTGATTTTTCGTAGGTTATTTCCCAGGTCTTTGGGCTGATACGAAATCGACCGGCAATCTCGCCCTGAGGTTTTTGCTGCGAGACCCTAAACTTCACCGATCAGAGGCATGACCGTCCTGGCTAAGGGCCTTTTTAATTGCTTTTTTCTCTCGCCGTCTGTAGATGAGCCACACCAACATGCCTGATATTAACAGACTCAAAATAACCCATTTTCTGTAAGGTTTTATTCCAATAAGAAAAAACTGGATAGCATGGCCAAAATAGTATCCTGCCGTCCCGACGACCATGGCCCACGTCAAGCCTCCGAAAAAGTTCAAGACGCTGTACTTGATGGGGGAAATTCCAATCGTTCCCAGGACAAACGGCGTTACCGTTCTTATGCCGTAGAGAAACCGAAAACCCAAGATCAGCCAGGTCTGGTGTTTTTTAAACAACTTAAAGACGCGATCAGCCCTCAATTTCCAATGAGGTTTGTTGTCAATGAATTCCGTCCCCTTAACACGGCCCACATAGAAGTACAATTGGTCACCGACCAAGGTGCCCGCGAACCCTGCCATGATGACAAAGGGTAATTGCAGATAACCGCTGTGGGCCAAAAAGCCGGCAACGATCAGGATGGTCTCTCCCTCTAAAAAGGTGCCCATGACGACGACAATATAGCCATAATTTTTGACCAGTTCTTCTAAGTTCACAACGATTCCGATCGGCACCTTCGGTGGAAATTTTCAGAACAGGCTCTTGTATTGTCCATACCCCTCTTTTTCCAGATCATTCGCCGGAATAAAGCGCAGAGCGGCGGAATTCAGGCAATATCTTAACCCCGTTGGCGGCGGACCGTCTTTGAAGACATGACCCAAATGGGAGTCCGCATGTTTGCTTCTGACTTCGGTTCGCGTGGAAAACAAGCTCTTATCCTCCTTCTCCACGATATTCCCGGGTTCCAGCGGTTTGGTAAAGCTGGGCCAGCCGGTGCCCGATTCGAATTTATCAAGGGAACTGAACAACGGTTCTCCCGAGACGATATCCACATAGATCCCGTCCTTTTTGTTATCCCAGTAAGCATTTTCAAACGGGGGCTCGGTTCCGTTTTTCTGTGTCACCTCATATTGAATGGAGGTTAATTTCTTCTTAAGTTCTTTTTGACCCGGTTTTTGGTATTCCGATGACTTTCCCGAGACTTGGGTTTTGTCATCCCAGATTTCCTTCAAGCGATTGTCCCGACCGCAATTGAACCGGTAAAATTTATACCGTAGGGGGTTTTTTTGGTAATATTCCTGATGATAGTCCTCAGCGGGGTAAAACTCACCGGCCTTGATGATTCTTGTTGCAACCGGTTTTTTCAACTCTCCAGAGTTTTCAAGGGCTGCTTTTGATTGCTCCGCCACACGCTTCTGTTCCGCTGTGCCGTAAAAAATCGCACTCGTATAGGCGTGCCCCCTGTCGCAAAACTGGCCTCCGGCATCCGTTGGATCAATGTTCAGCCAAAACTGGTCCAGAAGCTTCTCATAGGGTATTACGGACGGGTCATAGGTGATCCTGACGGCTTCTATGAATCCCCTCTCGGCGTAGTCCTCGTAAGTCGGGTTTTTGCCTGTTCCGCCGATATAACCGGAAACCACCTCTTTTACTCCGGGAATTTTCTGGAAATCCGACTCCATGCACCAGAAACACCCGCCCGCAACAATCGCTTGCGCCATTTGGCCCCCCTTTTTGGTTTTTCTTAGAGAATCAGCGGCTTCGGATACCCGCAGAACCGCGAGCATCGCGGCCAGAACGGCCATTGCAACGATCACGGATGTTACCACTTTTTTCAACCTTTTTATTCGCATCCCCAAGCCTCCTGAGATCCCTGATTTTGAAGCGGCTGATTCATGGTTTTCAGAAAGTTTCGATGATGTCTGGAGCGGTTCTCAATGAGCCTGTAGACACCCAGCTTTATGCCATCTTGAATCACCATCCAGACCACATTATAGACCCAGACCAAACCGACCACTTTCCAGGCGAGGGCGGGAACCAGCCAGCCGAATCCCGTCATCAGGACGGCCAAAACCTGGGTTCCCACAATGGCCCAGAAAAGCTGCCAGGAAGGGTAGGGAGGGTGCCAGAAGGCTTTTTTCGTCCGGGTGAGGAAAAGCATGAGGTGACCTCCCGCCACCAATTGAAGAAAAATCAAGGTTTGGAGCTGAGGCGTGTTCAGGTGAAACACTTCCTTGCCGATGAGGAGCAAACCGAAGCTTTCCAGAATGGCCAGAAATCCCAGGATGCTCGAAACGGAAAGCACCCGCTGCATTTCCCATCTCACCGGTTTCCGGCTGAGCCAGGTATTGTCATAGGCGATGGCCATAATGGGGATGTCGTCGAGCAGCGCCAGGAGAATGATCATGACGGGAGTGAGAGGGAAATAGTCGAAAAGGATCATGGCCAGAACCACAAAAAACATAATGTCGATGGTCATGGCGATACGGTAGATGGTGTAGCTCATCATCCGTTCAAAGATTTGTCGTGCTTCCTCCACCGCCTTGATGATGACCGAAAGTCCGGGCGCCGTCAGGACGAGGGATGCCGCCGACTGAGCGGCATTGGTGGCGCCTGAGACCGCCACTCCCGCATCCGCCTGCTTCAGCGCGGGGGCATCGTTCACTCCGTCCCCGGTCATGGCCACGATATGGTTGCGTTCCTGCAACGCTTTAACAATACTGTATTTGTGTTCAGGAAAGACTCGGGCAAACCCATCCGCGGCTTCTATTTTGAGGGCCGCATCGTGGCTGAGATGCAGTGTGTCTCCTTCCCCTCCGAAGAGCTTGTCGGCCGCCTGAATGTTGGTTCCCATTCCCAGTTGACGGGCGGTCTCCCGGCCGATGGCCACGTCGTCTCCGGTTAACATTTTGATTTTGATGCCGTATTTTTTCACCTGGGTGACGGTTTCAGCGGAGTCTTCTCTGGGGGGATCATACAACGGAAGGATGCCTAAAAATTGCCAATCTTTGTCTTCTTCACTTTTGGCAACCCCCAGGGTGCGGTATCCTTTGGCGGCGAATTCATCCACTGTTTCGAGCGCCCTGTCTCTGGTTTCCTTGTCCATGGGGCACAAATCGAGCATCACCTGGGGTGCGCCTTTGGAAACCTTGAAAGTGTTGCCCTGATCGTCTTTGACCGTGGCTTCGGTACGTTTGCCCACCGGGTCGAAGGGAACAAACTTGACCTGCCGGTAGCGCTTGAGCGCATCAATACTGTCGAGTCCTCCCATGACGGCCTGATCAATAGCATCCTGATCCTCTTCTTTGGACGCCAGGGAACCCGCCAGGATCAATTCCTGACGGTTGCCGGCTTCAAAGGGGACCGGGTCCCCCAGAGTGAGTTTATTTTGGGTCAGCGTTCCGGTTTTATCGCAACAGAGGATGTCGACTCCCGCCATTTCCTCAATGGACTGAAGCCGGGAAACGATGGCTTTTTTTCGGGAGAGGGCGAGGGCACCCAGAGCCATGGTCACCGAGAGGACGGCCGGCATGGCTACAGGGATTGAAGCCACTACCAGAATCAGGACAAACTGAAGGAGGTCGAGAATGCTGACGCGGCGCATCAACTCCACTATTACCAGGATGATACTGAGCCCGAGGGCCATGAAGATGAGAAAGTTGCCGACCCGAAGGACCGCTTTCTGGAAATGGGAAACTGCCCCCGCACTCTCCACCAGTTTTGCCGTGCGGCCGAAGTAGGTGGCTGATCCGGTTGCCGTCACCAACCCCACCATCTCGCCCTGCTTGGCAACGGAACCCGAATATACGATTTCACCGGTGCTTTTCTCTACGGGCAGGGACTCGCCCGTGAGCGCGGATTGGTCCACGCTCAGGTAATCCTCGCCCACGAGTTTCACATCGGCCGGGATAATGTCTCCGGGCCGCATACGGATGATATCCCCGGGGACCAGTTCCCTTGCGGGGAGACTCTGCCATGTTCCTTCCCGTCGCACCCGGGCCTTGAGGGCAAGTTGCTCCTTCAGGGCTTCAAGGGCGTTGGATGCCTGGTACTCCTCCCAGAAACCGATCACCGCATTAAACAGGAGCAAGACCATGATGATGATGAAATCGGCCCAATGGCGAACCGCAAAGGAGAGAATCGCGGCGATTTCGATCATCCAGGGGATGGGTCCCCAGAAATAGCCCAGAAACTTGAGGAGGGGATTTCCCCTTTTTTCCTCAAGCGCATTGGGTCCGTAGGTTTCCAACCTTTTCCGGACCTCGGATCCGCTGAGTCCCTCAGGACTGCTCTCAAAGATATGGTAAATTTCCTCAATGCTTTTTTTTCCGGCTTCTTGACTGCTGATTTTTTTAAAGTCCATGGGTTCGCCTTTTATGTTTATTTTTTAGAAAATCATTCTGAAGGCGCCGCGGCATCCGGCCCCGCGTTACTCTGAGCAATTCCTTTAGAGAAGGAGACCGATATGCTCGCCCCGCCGAGGGGGCCCCGTCCCTCCCAGACCTCTCCTTTGTGCCGGTCCGCAATTTCCTTTACAATGGCCAGTCCCAGACCCAATCCGTCTACTTTCCGTGATGATCCGATTCTCATGAAGGGTCCAAATATGCTATCAGGATCTTCCGTCCTGATGCCCATTCCGTCATCGTTTACCGATATGATCCAGAAATCCTCCGTCTCCCTGAATCCGATCCGAATCTCTTTGAGTTCCTTGCCGCCGTATTTCAAAGCGTTGTCAACAAGGTTCCTCAAAACCCTATCCAGGGAAAGGCTGTCCGCATGAATGACGGGGAGGCGTTCAGGGTATGACCATTTGATGTTTCCCAACCGGAGACGTTCCGAAAATTCGTGACCGATACGGGTTACGGTTTTTTCAAGGTCGAGATCTATGGTGTTCATGGGGGTCTCTTTTGAAGCGATGAACGCATTGATTCCTTCGGTGAGGGCGGCAATCTGCCGTGCGGATTGCATGATATGTCTGCAATGAGCCTGACCCTTTTCGTCGAGTATATCTCCATAATTTTGAAACAACCGTTTCGTCAGCCCATAGAGACTGATAACCGGGTTCTTGAGATCATGAGAGACCGAATAGGCAAAGAGCTTGATCTTCTCCGATTCCCGCTGTAACTGCTTATTGGCTTCAGCCAGATCGGCGGTTTTCTCCCGGACCCGTAGCTCCAGAACTTGGTTAGCGTTTTGCAGCGCCCTCCGGGAGGCCTCTCTCTCAAGGGTGTAACGGATGGACCGCTCAAGCAGATCACTTGTCAAATGATCCTTGACAAGATAATCCGCCGCTCCCAGGTTCATGGCCTGGATATCAACATCATATTCGCCCTGGCCCGTCAGGAAAATGATGGGGGTATGCCAATTTTCACGCTCCATGCGATCCAATAATTCCAGCCCCGTATGGGCGCCCAGGTGATAATCGAGCAGGCAGAGATCGTACCTTGCGGGTTCCAATGCCGCCAAAGCCTCATCGTAACCGGGAACCCAGTCCAGGGAAAAACCGTTTCCGGGGATTTTGGACATATGATGCCGAATGATGACATAGTCATCGGCATCGTCTTCGACCAGAAGGATACTCAATTTTCCGTTTGGCCCGTCTGTTGGAACCTTCGTCACGCTCATTGTCTCCATTTACAAAAGACGCTGTTTCTCTCCGATCCTATTCCATGGATTTGCCAAAGCGAGAGAGGAGTCTTTCTTTTTGGCCCTTGTAGCATTTTCACATCTGGATTAATGATGCCCCATTGCCGATTTCGAGAGAATAATTTCCTGATTCCGAAAATTTTTAACAGGTCTTCAAACTCTAAACAATGGGGTATATCCTGTATTTGATCAAACACATTGGAAGCCGATTTTTGTTTTGAGGCATTGAAGGATGCTATTCGCCGCCATGGTTGTCCTGAAATCTTCAATACAGATCAGGGAAGCCAATTTACAAGCGAAGACTTCACCGCTTATTTCCCCTTCGGGACTGTCCAAACAATGGGGTCCACCTTAGTGGGTAAAAAATTACTTGAGGCAACAATGATATAGGTAGGGTTCCGTCAGGGAAGGACTATCAAGCGGGGAGGTGACCACAAGATGCAGTGCCTTTGTATTACAACGTGGAGGGCGATTTGAACCATATGCCGAATGAAATAATGAGCTCCTATTCCCACCCTACAGTCGCCTGATGTATGTAGAGATATTGTCAGGTTTTCGTTCATCCAGAAAATCGTGAGAATCATGACATTTTCAACCCTCGGTACACTCATCAAAATGTTGATATCACACGTTTCTGTCGGTGGGAATAAATAGCAGTTACACCCAGGCAGTCCGAGCAGCAATATATGGAGACGTGGGCAGGAAAAAAAGATTTGTCTTTCAAGGTTTTTTCTTTTCAGTTTCGGCAAAAGCTATGATTCAGCCGCAGGCGTTTCAGGTTTCAAACGGAAGAATGATATAGTACTCCTTTGTTCATTCAGAGAGCCTCTCAAGCACTTCTTTCAAAGCCTCTTTTTCATAAGGCTTTGCCAATGCACCCATAAATCCGAATTTTTCAAAATCTGACATGACTGGATCATTGAAATAACCACTGCATACGATGGCTTTTGCATCAGGATCGATTTTCAGCAATTCCTTGACGGCCTGATCACCGCCCATTCCACCCTTGATGGTCAGATCCAGAATGACTCCGTCAAAGGGCTCTCCTGAATCCATATGCTTTTTGTAAGTTTCGATGGCTTCCGCACCGTCCTTTACTGTCTCTACTTCATACACCAACCGCTCCAACATCTTTTGAGCCAGGTTTCTCAGGCTTTCCTCATCGTCCATGACCAGAATTCTTTTGATTGTTGGTTGACCACTGCTGATTGAAGGCGCGATATTATTACTCACCTGCTTTGCGCTCTTCTCTTTTCCTTTTTCCTCTGCAACCGGCAGGTAGATGATTACGGTGGTTCCCACATCGATTGTGGAATTTACCTCAATATGACCACCATGTTTTTGAACAACCGCGTAGGCAGTGCTCAGCCCCATCCCCATTCCCTTTTGGGCCCCTCGTTCCTTCGTAGAAAAATAGGGATCAAAGATCCTGCTGAGATGTTTTCCCGCAATACCTCTCCCCTCATCTTTAATGGAAATTCTCACATACCTTCCTTCCATGAGAGGTAACGCGGACTCTTTGTGTTGGTTCTCGATGACCTGGTTTTCCGCCCGAAGGGTAATGGTTCCTCCCTGGGGAATAGCCTCCACGGCGTTTATAAGCACATTGCTTATGGCGAAATGCAACTGTCTTGAATCATATCGCAGAGGCCAGAGATCATCCTGGATGGAAAGGGTATATTCGATGCCGTCATGCGCCTGGACCTGTCCCGAAATCTCTTTTAACAGACTCTCGACAGAACCCGGCTCTTTCCTAGGATATCCTCCCTGTGAAAGGGTAAGAAATTGATGGGTCAAGTCCCTTGCCTTGTAGGAGGCCTGTTCAATTTCGTGGAGGAGTTCCACCATGGCTGAATGGGGCTGAGCTTCCTCCTGGGCCATGGAGAGGTTCCCCATAATAACGGCGAGAAGATTGTTGTAATCATGGGCAATGCCTCCTGCCAGGGTGCCAATGGCCTCCATTTTTTTGGCTTCCTGGAGTTTGGATTCCAGCCTGGCTTTCTCGGTTTCGGCCTGTTTTCTTGGCGAGATATCCCTATAGATGACAAGATGTCCTATTCGATTATTATCAACTATTACGGGAGTTGAACGCAGGGATACGTCAATCATTGCGCCGTCTTTACTTTTGCGTACTGTCTCCACATCGATTATCTCGCCTGAAACGATTCGCTGGCGGAAAGAGTGGGCCTCTTCAAGGCGATCCTTAGGTCCCACGAGGTCACTAATGTTTTGACCTGCCGCCTCTTCATCCGAGTACCCAAACGTCCTTGTAAACTGGAGATTTATTTCTGTTATAATACCAGCGTCGTCGAATATGGCAATCGCGTCCGGCATATTGTCCACCAGCCCCTCAAAAAATGCCTTTCGCAACTGCGCTTCCTCTTGCGCTCGTTTTCTCTCCCCGATTTCCTCCCGCAGTTGAATGTTTTGGGTCTGCAATTTTTCCCTCATATGATTGATTTCCCGTCCCATCAATGCGAAGCAGAATGACACGAGTGAAAAGGAGAACCAGACGATGATTTCCTTATCCGTGTCAATGAACTCTGGATGAAATCGGGCCAAAAGACCGATCACCACTCCGTACAGGATAATGGCGTACAGACTCAGGTACATGAATTCCCGGAAATTCAGACGCAGGAAACCAAACAGCATCGCCACAAGGAATAACATAAGGACCACCGGACGTAATCCGTTGAGGAAATACGCGGTCAGCATGACGCAGGTTGCTGCCCAGAATATCTGCACAAAAGTCAGGCTCTGGTCGGCAAACCGTTTATTGAGCCCTGTCCTTATGATGGTGAAGATGGAAAAGTGTCCGATCCACAGGGCCAGGGAGAATAGGACAAATCCGGTGAATGAAAATCGGAAAAGACCTCGATAATACATGGCGCAGGACGTAAAAAGGTGGATGCCGGCCATGCCGATGGCCAGGAGGGTCCGTCGGATACGCAGGGCCTGGCGGGGATCATCTCGCGGTATGATTGAAAAGGTCATTTTCATGAACTCGGGCCTCTGTGTTGCTGATTCCTATGGTTTGGTTATAAATCGATTCACTTTCGGCGCGTTCGGATCGATCGCCACCAGTGTGCCCGTCATTGGCCCCAGCTCGCCGACTTTGTAACATGGAAGATTAGTCGTTTTTTTGCAGCAGATCAATAACCATTCCTTTTACTTTTGCAGTCGATATGAGGTTCGCTCCCAGTGAGAGACCGGACCCATGGGGATCCTCAGAACCAGAATTCCGGATAGCGGCGGTTTTTGGGGATGTTGTTGACCAGAAGCGCAACGATCAACATCATCACTGCCCCCAGGGCTACCGGCATCGCAGCATAAAGGTACCCCAGAGCATGAATCTTTTCGCTGCCGATGACCATGACCATATCGGCGCCCTCTCCAAGGACGTTGTAATGGACCAGCGCAACGGATGAGATACCCAGAAAAGCGCCTATCCATGACCACAGAATCTCGAAGAGGCTAACCGCCGGCGGGCTTTTTGTGGTTCCCATCATCTTTCTAAAGTATTCCAAGGCATTCCCTCCGGTTCTTGTTTTAACCTTTTGGGGGGATAATCAAGGTGCACGATGTCTGAACGATATCCGCCCTTGCAATAATCCCCGCGAGTTTTCCATCATGATCCAAGACCGGCACCCGGTTCAGGTTGTTTGCCGCCATGATGTTTGCCACCTCTGAAAGCGTTATTTCTTGCCTTACCGTAACAGCGGGGTGCGTCATGATGTCTTCCGCCTTCTGGTGGCGCATGGGTGAGGCTACACAACCCTTGCCTTTCAGACAGTGGGCTACCACCGACATGAAGGATCGAAGATCTTTGCCACCCATCTCAAAGACAAAGTCTTTCTCGGAGATAACCCCGATCACTTTTTGAGCGTCTACGACCGGAACGCCCGAAACACCCGCCTGGGCCATCCTCTCAGCCACCTCTGCCAATGGCGTGTCTTTTTCAACGGAAATGACGTTGCGGGTCATCACATCACCGGCTTTAACCGACTCTGTAAGACGCGCAATTGCATGTCTGTGGGCCAAGCCATATAACGCCTTGAAATCGCCAGGGGTTATATCCAGGTAGCCGTCTATCTGCTTCATGACTTCATAGATGTCGTCCTCTGAAATATCAAAGGGATGATTCGAATCGGTGTCCATTTTTCCGTCCCTCATTTTTTTCTTGAAGTTCAAATGTTTTACACATCATGCTTTAAAATAAGATGATTTGCATTGGTCTAAGTCAAGAACGTGCGTTCTTTGCTCGATAAAGTGAGAGAATTTTGTGCAAGCTCTGCAAAAAGCAGGGCTGGCGCGAACAACATTGGCCCTTTGGGAGCAGCGCTCCGTTGGCATGATTGTTGATTTTTAATAAGATAACATTCAAAGTCACCATTAGTCCGTTTGCGGGCTGCCCGGTGGCGTGACGGGTCGGGCATCACCCTTGGAATCTGACCGGTGGTTTCTACGACTCATCCATGCCAACCCGAGAAACAGCACGAACCAAACGATGGTACGAAAGCTCATTGCGAGAAGACTTTCAATTGCCACAGCATTTCCCTCTGTGTACAAAAAGCCAATCGCTACAAGTACGAGGAGATTGAGAACGAAGATCGTGGCTGCAGCATACTTTCCTCGATCAAGGCCGGACCACCCGATAACACCTGCTGCCACGTAAGCTATTCCCATGGCGGTGTTGTAGATCAGTAACGGTCGAAACACGATGTATCCCGGATCGGAACCCCCAAGGACACGAGTTCCCGCGATAATCGTCACGAGGCCGAATAAAACCGCTACGAACGCCAAGACCCTTTGAGTGATTCTCACATAAGAACGCACCTTTTTCACGAACTACTGAACCCTGGGCAAGACTTGAGGAGGCTTATTTCTGTCGCCGGTGGCATTGGGATAATCGGGGGCTTTAAAGGCCTTTTTATTGTTCTTGATGAGATCCCGGGAAAGTTCCATGAATTGGTTGTATCGGCCCTTGCACTCGAAAAAGCCGTGCCACCAAGCGTAATCAGGTGCCATCATGGCAGTTCCCATCCTTGCCCTCCGGCCTTCGTGATGCCACAGGTAGTAGTATTCCAGCTCCGGCGCTTCATCAAAGAAGGGAGACTTTTCGCAAAGCCCTTTTGCATAGAGCTCATCCAACACCTTCTTCGCGGGCTTGTAATAGACGTCATTGTATTCCTGGATCGTTTTATCAAGTTGCGCATAGTGGTTGTCCACCCAAGTCTTGCTGTGGCATTGCATGCAGATCGCTTTCATCTTATCCCTTTCCGTTTCCCAATTGGTCTTGGCGGGAAAGGGCTTAAAATCCTGAGGTCTGACCGTGAGGGGGGCCTGAAGTTCCCAGGAAAGCCGTTCCGTCACATCATGGGTTGTGAGGGCCGGTCCGGACCCTGACATGTGGCAGGAAGCACAGACTGGGGCACGGTAATCCACTCCGGCGGTCCACGTCCCCGGGGCTGCCGTCCAGTTGTAATCGTCCCCGTGGGCGGTGTAGATATCCCCGTGTTTGGATTCCATGAAGATTTCGATCTGGGGATGGTCCGGTCCCAGATGACACTGCCCGCAGGCCTCCGGCTTTCTCGCTTCCATGACGGAAAACAGATGCCGGGTGTGGCAGCTGGAACACGACCCCCGGCTTCCGTCCGGATTGATCCGTCCCACTCCCACGCTGGGCCAGGTTTCGGGCGTCAATTTGCCGTCCTCCAACTTGACGATGGTGCCGTGACAATGGTAGCAGCCGGTGGTCCTTTCATTGTCGCTGTTCATCCCGTCGTTGAGCCAGGGGTCGATTTTCCAGATAATCTCCAGGGTATTGGCATGTTTGCTTCCGCTGAACTGTTTGGCCTCATCCGGATGGCAGCGGGAGCAGTCCTTGGGGGAAACCACGGCCGAAATGGGGACTTTGTATTCCTTGGTTCCATATTTTTGGTCGGAACGTTCGTACTGCTTGTAATGTTCCTTGCTTACATCCGGGTCGAATTCCTCCGCCTTGTGACAGTCATAGCAAGTGATGTTTGCCGAGGCGTGGCGGCTGTGGGCCCAATCGGTGAAAATGCCGGGGTTTTCCCGTTTGTGGCATTCAATGCAGGCCACGGCCTCCTTGGGCATGCTCCTTTCGATACGGAATTCTTTGGATTTGGGTTCATTTTGGGCCGTCTGGGCATGGGCCGGGATGGTCGCGGCCATTGTGAGTCCTATTCCGCTGCAAATCACCGCAACCAATATTTGCATTTTCTTGATCATGAAAAGCCTCCTTTTCCCTTAAAGTCTCCCCTTAGAGTCCCTGGCCCCTGTAAGGTTCACGGAACTGTTTGTATTGATACAACCCTCTCTTGTTGTGAACCAGATTCTTGTGACAATCCACGCATCTTTTCTCATACCCCGGCCTGGCATAAATCACCGAGCGGTGGGCCAGCATGGCCCCCCTTTTGTCCGGCAGGTAGAGAATGTTACGATGACATTTTTGGCACTGTTCGTTCCGGAAACCGGCGTAGGCCTGTTGCCGTGCCCTTTCGTGGTCGTATTCTCCCCCCGCGAAATGTATGACGACATCCTTGATGCCGTGGGCTGTCTTGGCGTAGAAGAAATCAAAGGTATCCTGGGGGGCGGGGAGGTGGCAATCCATGCAGTCCGCCACAAATCCCTGGGGGTTGTTGACATGGGTGGATGTCTTCCAGGTGTTATAAGCGAATTGGATTTCGTGACATGAGGAACAGAACTGCGGCGTGGAGGTGCGGACCATGGTGAAGTAGGTCATGCTGAACAGCGGGAAGGCAATAACGATGCCGATGGCGATGGAAATAATCCACTTGAAGCGAGCTTTCATGTTCACCCCCGGTAGCCGATAGCGGCAGTAGTGACCTGTTACCGGCGTGATACGCCGCGAAATGCTGCATTAAGAAAAACTGCTGCAGTTGGGGCTGCTTCTGCGGTTCTGTGAGAATTCAATAGCTAAAAAAACATTGACAATCTTAGTGCAACTTACTTTTTGGATGCGAACATGTCAAGAAGTAAGGCAAACTCGAAGACCCTACACATTAGGCATTATTATCTCATTCATCCCATTTCGTCTTCGCAAAAAAAGCTTTTGTGTATGCTATCAGGCTTTTCGCATCTTCAGATAGGTCAGCGCGGAAGCGATCACCATCGGAAAGACCCCAAAGGCGATCAAGACCACGTGTGAGGGCATACTCCACCATTCCAGCAGTCGAATCCGGTCCAGCCCGACGAATTCCAGACTTCGCGCATGCCAGTAACCATTTTCAAGGACGTCCCATAACTGCATGACGCCTATAGGAAACAAGTTGGTGATCACCATCATGGCAAGGCCGATGTTTAAGCCCCAAAAAGAAATCTTGATGAACTTTTCGGGCGTCACCCATTGCTCCTCCGTCAGCACATGGCGCAAGGCCAGCACAATGAGCGCCATGCCCAGCATGCCGAAAGCCCCCAGCAGGGCGGCATGTCCGTGGTTCAGCGTCAATACCGTACCAGCTTCAAAGTAGCTGACAACCGGCATGTTGATCAAGAATCCAAAGATGCCGGCCCCCACAAAATTCCAGAATCCAACGGCCATGAGAAAGTAAAAGGCCCATTTGTGCGGAATGACTTTTCTCGGAGCCACGCCTCTTTCCTTGGTTCCGGTTAATTTTATGAAATCCCAGGCGTCAAGTGTTAACAGGGTAAGCGGAACCACTTCGAGCGCTGAAAACATGGCCGCGAGGGCCATCGTGAAGTTGGCCTGTCCGGTCCAATACCAGTGGTGTGCCGTTCCGATGATGCCGCCGGATAAAAAGAGTATGGCATCCATGTAGATGACCCGCACCACGTTGGTGCGGCGAACGACACCCAGTTGGTAGAAGGTAACGGCGACCAGAACGGTTACGAACAGTTCGAAAAAGCCTTCCACCCACAGGTGGATGATCCAGAAACGCCAGGTATCCACAACGGTAAAATTAGTAGTGCTGCCGAAAAAGAAGGCCGGCAGGTAGAAAAAGGGAATGGCGGCGGCTCCTGCCATGAACAGCAGTACGATTTCTCTCCGCTCAGGGTCTTTAAGGGCCGGCGCTGTGGCCCGGTAGAGAAGCCATAACCAAAAGCTTAGCCCGATCACAAGAATGATCTGCCAAAACCGTCCCAATTCGAGAAACTCCCAACCTTGGTGACCGAACCATGACCATAACTTGCCGAAAAACTGGTGAATGCCGAACAACTCACCCAGCATGCTGCCGACAACCAGCAAGACAAGCGCCCAGAACAGAATGTGAATACCTACCGACTGACCGGAAGGTTCATTCTGGCCCAGTGAGGAGGCCAGTAACAACCCGCCGGTGACATAGGCTGTGGCGATCCAAAAGATGGCCAATTGGAGGTGCCAACTGCGCAGAATATTGCTCGGTAGATATTGGGCCAGATCAATGCCGTAAAAATTGCCCGGTTCCGCGCTATAGTGTGCAAGTGCTCCGCCAATCATAACCTGGGTGAGAAACAACAGCGAAACAACGAGACAATACTTGATGGTCGCTTTCTGGCCGGGGGTGGCACCGCCGGGCAGCATGTGGGGATGAAAGTCCCGGTGATCCCCTTTCCAGCCCAAGTAGTCGAATCTGCCGAATGTAAACAGCACCAACGCCAGCCCGGCCAAAAGCATGACGACACTCAGGGCGCTCCAGAGAAGGGCGTCGGCCGTGAGGCGATTACCGACCACCGGGTCATAAGGGAAGTTGTTGGTATACGAATAAGATTTTTCCGGGCGTTTGGCGACACTGGACCAGGCAGTCCAGGCAAAAAAGGCCGTCAGTTGACGAATCTCCTCGGGGTCATGGATATATTTGCTCGGTAGCCCTGTGTTTGCGGTGGGTTGGAGAAAGTAGTCCTTCCAGACGCCGAGCTGCCTCAGATACGAAATTTTTTCGGGATCAGTGAAGGTCAATTGTTTTAATGCAGGATTGTAACGATTCTCTTTGAGAAGCGCAGCAACCCCGGTATCTATCAGTGAACGCTGTTTTATGCTCAGCGAGGGTAAATCGAGGCCTTCCTGTCCGGCAATTGCATTGGCCACATCAATGGATAACTCATGAAGATACTGGGCGGAGAAATCCGGACCCAAATATGAACCATGGCCCCAAATTGTTCCGTTCTGCATCAGGGCGTACTTCAAAAACACCTGCTGGCCGGCTTGGATATCCGTCCCGCTGAAAATGATTTTGCCGGCCGTATCGACAACTCGTTCCGGAATGGGCGGAGCATGTCGGTAGGCTTGCACGGACATGAAAATTAACACTGCCATGCCGCAAACAAAAACAAATATCACACTGCGGCGCCACCACGCGGAGAGGGGCATGTCGGATATCCGGTCTTTCATGTTGAGCCCTTTCTTCTCACGGGTTATGATAGGTTCTGATAGACCTATCCGATGACAACTTCGTAAAAACGGGGTGTCGGGTTGCCGTCAAATAACGGCATAACCCGCTCCCCCGCCTTGTCATGGGCAGGACTGCTATGCATTGCCTGGAAAGTTTCATGATTTTAAAACTCAACAATAGCTGCGTAGTTGCCCTCCTTAAGCGGTTTTAAAAGCCTTCTCCCGATAAAACCCTTAAACGTTGAGAATTGTTCGTTCGACGATGCAAACCACTCTTGAAACTCGGCATCTTTGCCTGCTTTTATGGGCGGAACAGAGATTATTACTATAAACATTGTGTCACCTCCGTAAGGTTTCGGGTTTATGCTTATGGATTAAGACATATGGTTCTATCTGGCTCGTTCCATCCGAGAGGGCTGCCAATGAAACAGACGGACGTCTATCCCAATCCACGGAACCCATTCAATGAATACGGCCTTTAATTCTTTTTGCTTTCATGGCAGTGCCTCTCTTTTAGGGTACGGCAATCCGGCCCTTGGGTCAATATTTGAGTGCCGGATAACGTTCATCCTTTTTAACGTCTTTGCACCGGCGCAAACAAGAATGGGCTTTTTCATCGTGCCTCGTGAGAGGTCGGAAGCATCAAAATCGTCAGAACCAGAATTAAGGGATGATTCGAATCAGTGTCCATTTTTCCGTCCCTCATTTTTTTCTTGAATTTCACATGTTTTATACATCATCCTTTAAAATAGGATGGCTTGCATTGACCTAAGTCAAGAACGTGCATTATTCCCTTGATAAAATGAGAAATGAAAACAATGCCTATTTAGGGTTCTTTACCCACAA
Organism: Desulfatiglandales bacterium; assembly: GCA_963663335.2. GTDB lineage: Bacteria > Desulfobacterota > DSM-4660 > Desulfatiglandales > Desulfatiglandaceae > NaphS2. The sequence continues at coordinate 1,469,455 of CAXXLN010000004.1, forward strand.
AACAAAAACAAGCGGAATAAAGAGCAGGGTCAAAAAGGTTCCCACGATGAGGCCCCCGATGGCCACCGCGCCAAGGGGAGCCAGACGTTCAAGACCGATGGCGGACCCCAGGGCAACGGGAAGCATGCCGGCGGCAACCGCAAAAGCCGTCATCAGCACCGGCCGTGTACGGATGCGGATGCTTTCAAGCATGGCCGTTCTTGGGCTTAATCCTTCCGCCATCTTTTCCTGGGCAAAATGGATCAGCAAAATGGCGTTGTTCACGATGATGCCGGAGAGCAGAATGAAGCCCATCATGGCGGGCATGGAGACATGGTAATTGAGCAGCAGCAGTGTCCAGGAGGCGCCGATCAGGGTGAGGGGAATGGAGAGTACGATCATGAGCGCCACCTTGACGCTGTCAAAGAGCGCCACCAGGGTGAAAAAGGTCAACACCACGGCAAATCCGATGGCAAACGCCATTCTCCCCGCCGAGATATTAAACTGCTTTATATCTCCGGTCTGTTCCATGGTCACCGACGGGGGGAGCCGAAAATCCTTAAAGGCGGTTTCAAAATCGGCCATGATATGACTGATGGCGGCTTTTTCCCGGGAAGCGTAAACATTCAGGGTGTAATTGAGCCCTTCACGGGTGATCATGCCCGGTTCTGTTTCACTGCTGACGGAGGCTACGGCCTCAAGGGGAATTCTCCCTTTCGGGGAATCCAGTAAGGTTGCCTGAATCACCGCCAGGGTATTGCGGTTGATTTCGGGGACCCAGACGCGGACGCCGAAGTCAACGCTGTTTTTAAGGGGAAATGAGGCGATCCGCCTCCCGCGCAGAACCGCCTGGATCTGACGAGAAATTTCCCCGCTGTTCAATCCGTAAAAGGCAGCCCGTTCCGGGTGGATATCCAAATTATACACAGTTTTATCGTTGGACCAGGTTCTGGAAACGGAAACCAGTCCCGACGTTTTGTAAAGCGCTGTTTCCACCATGTTTCCGGCTGTTTCAAGGTCTTTAAAGTTGGGACCGGACAGCATGACGTCAATATTGGCACGAATGCTGGAGAGGGCCGTGGCCCCGTAATCCACCACTTCGATCCTTTTGAGGTTCTCCATTCCGGCCATCAGGGGCCGCAAACGCCGTTCCATTTCCCATACGGATTCCTTCCGGTGGTAACGGTCCACGTAGGTGGCCGTGATGGCCATGTGATCGATGCCGCTGCCGCTGCCGATGCTGAGGACACCGGGCTCACTGCCGATGGCGGATGACAGGCGCAACAGATGGCCGTTCTGTCTCAGAATCTTGTCCGCCGCTTTCACCATTGCCAGACTTTTTTCCATGGGAAGGTTGGGATCGGCCACCATATTTACCTTGATCCCTCCGGTGTCCATGGGGGGCATCAACTCCTGGCCCACTAGGGGCATGACCATGCGCATGCTGATGACAAAAAGGGCAACCAGGACAATGAAATAGGCGATGGAAACCATTTTTTTATCCAGCGCAAGGGTCACCGCGGCCCTGAAAAACGCCTGAATGCCGTTATTAATACGGCCTGTGATACGCTGAAAAAAATCCTCCAGTCTGAGAATAAAAGGTTGGTCAATCGCCAGAATTCTGAGGGACAACAAGGGTACCGCCGTGATGGATATGACGTAGGATGCCGCCAGCGCCAGCAGCAGGGTCGCGGCCAGTGGCCGAAAGACGGTCTGGGGGTAGCCTCCCACAAAGAGGATGGGGGCCAACGCTATCATGGTGGTCATGGTGCCGGATAGATCCGCAAACATGATTTCCCGCGTACCGGTTAGAACCGCCTTGTCAATGGGTCCCTGCCGGGTTTGATAATGCCGTTCAATATTTTCCATGACCACCACCGCATCATCCAGGAGCAGGCCAAGAGCCAGGATGATGCCGGTTAGGGTGACCACGTTGAACTCGATTCCCACAATCCACATGAGCCCAATGGTAGCGGCATAAACCAGAGGGATGGTCAACAGCACCACCAGCACCTGCCTGAAACTGGCCAGGAAGAAAAAGACCACCAGAGTACTCATGATGATGGCATCCCTCAGAGATTCAAACATGTTATCCATGCTCTGAACAATGAGCTCTTTCTGGGTATCCGTGATTTCAAAATTCAGATCTGCGTATCTTTCCCTCATATGATCCAGTTTTGCTTCCACCCTGGCCACGGTTCTGATTACATCCGCGTCGCGACCGCGCTGGATAGAAAGCGCTATGGCTGCTTTTCCATTGCCGTAATAGGCGGCGGTATTCTCATAATGGCCGAAATAGATGCGGCTCACATCGCCTAAACGTACATCGGGCGTCAGGCGAAGGGCCTCAAGCCCTGAAACGCTCTCTTCTTTTCCGGGAGATTTTAAAAGATAACGGTCTTTTTCGCTGGTGATAAAACCGATGGCGTAATCCTTGTCGTTTTGTTGCAGCACCCCCAGTACCGTTCCAAGCCCCAGGCCGTATTGGTCAAGGACTTTTTTGTCGATGATGATCTGCACTTCCTTTTGACAACCACCGAAGATGTCCACATTGGCCACGCCGGGGATTTTGATCAATTCATGCTTCAGTTCATTTTCCGCAAGCTGCCGAATGTCGATGAGGGGAATGGTTTTGCTGCTGATGCCGATCACCAGTATGGGGGCTGTGGCCGCCGATATCTTGTGGAGCTGTGGTTCAATGATATCATTGGGAAGAATAGCGCGGATCTTGTTGATGGCATTTTCCACATCGGCGGCCGCCATATCCAGGTCCTTTGTATATTCAAATTCCGCCCGGATGACGGATACTTCATCAATGGTGGTGGAATAAACCCGGCGGACTTTATCGAGGGTATACAGTTCCTCCTCCACCGGAACGGCAATATTGGCGGCAATGGTTTTGGCCGAACCGCCGGGCTGCACCATAACAATGGCAATTTCAGGATAATTGGATTCCGGGAAGAGGTTTCGATCCGCATTTTTGTAGCCTACAATCCCCAAGAATACAAACAGGACCAGCAAGGAGTAGATGAAATAGGGGCGTTGCAACAGCCTCTCAATCCAGGATTTATTCACCCGCTTCTTCTCCATGAATAATTTGCACGGATCCGTAACTGGGGAGCAGGCTCAGCTTGGCCTCCGGGCCGACGGCCACCTGCGATGAAGGACAGGGATCAATGAGGGCGAGGGTCTCATTTTGCCCCTGGACTTTGACGGGAAAAGGGTTGAAGCGGCCATTTTCATACACCATGACCATGCGCCCTTCCTCTTGATGCAGAAGTGCGTTTACAGGTACGGTGCACCCTTTTCCGGCAAAGACCACCACATCAATGGAGAGGAAACTGTCATCGGGCTGATCAAGGGCCTGAACAAGGGATTGGTCGAGAGCAACCTCCGCAACGAAAAGACCGTTTTTCGCATCGCTGTACCGTTTTAAGACCTTTCCAATTTTTTCTTTCCCCAAAAAAACCGCCTGGCCCGGGGAAATGGGGGGGCCGTCCGGTACAAAGCTGAAAGTGAGTTTCTGATTGCGCGAATGGAGGGTTAAAAGGGGTTGGCCGGGTGTGGCCAGATTGCCCGTTCGTAAAAAAACGGCCGCAACAATGCCGTCAACGGGCGCACGAATGTTTAAATAATCCAACTGGATTTTCTGGGCCGCCATTTTCTGCCGGGTTGCTTCCACGGCCGCCTGTTTACCGGCGGAGGCCACCGCTGAAGATTCCAGCTTTTCCCAGGCCAGCCCCCCCACCTTAAAAATGGCCTGATTGCGGGCATGCAGGCCGTTGGTATACTTCAAATCAGCTTCCTGGGATTTGAGGGTTTCCTCAAGGGATTTTATGGTGGATAGGGTCTCTCGATCATCGATTTGAACCAGCAGGTCCCCTTTTTTAACCGGCTGATTTTCGGTCACCCGAACGGCCATGATGAGACCGCTCAACCTAGAGGCAATCTGTGCTGTGTTGACGGATGTCAATTGCGCCAGGAAGGGCTTTGTCTGTTGCAGGAACGATTCTTTGGGTGAAAAAACCTTCACGGAAACCGCCATGGGGATTGGGACGGGGGCATTATTTGCTTCCTGCATCCGTTTTTTGAGCAGGATTCCGGCACTCGCAACAAGCCCCGCCACCAGCAATATAAAAATAAGCTTTTTCATTTATTTGTTCCGTTCTCCAGCACATAATCCAGGTAATATTGCGCGCTCAGGCAGGCATATTCGGCACTGATCAGGCGGCTTAGGGACTGCTGATTGCGGGCCTTGGCATAGAGCAAATCGTTTACGTTGATGGCGCCGTTGTCAAACCGCACTTGCTCAATGGTTTCCGTTTCCCCGGTCAAGCGCTGTTCCACCCTGGCGCTATGATATTCATCAACAGCGGTTCTGATTTTGGCCGTTGCCTCAACCAAAGATTTTTTCAAATCAAGCGCCGTCTTCAATCTTTCCATCTCACTTTGTCGTTTACGAATCCGCGCTTTCTCGCCCGCGGATTTGCGCACCCCAAAATCAAAGATATTCCATTTGAGATTAACCACTGCCTGCCAGATTTCCTGGTTGTTCCAGTCCCCGCTGTATCGGTTGGAATAGTCGTTGGGACCGAAGTTCTGGCCGAAAAAAGCATTGAACACCACCTGCGGATAGTAGTCCGCTTTGCTTTTTTCCACCAGTTTGGCGTTCTTTTCCACCGCCATCACCGCATACCGATAACGGTCCAGATCTTTGATGGCATCGTCTGCGTCAATGGTTTCCGGGAGGCGCCGGGCGGCGGAAACCTCTTCTAAGGGAGGTAATTCCCTCAAATTCAATAAACCGGCAAGTGTTGCCTTGACAATCAGGAGGCTGGTTTTAATCCGGCTCTCCTGGGACTTGGCGTTTTCAAGATCGGCCGCCGCTTTCAATTGATCGACCCGCGCCTTTTTACCCAGTTTTACCTCGTAAAGAATATCCTCAAGAAGAGCGTTCAATGCCTGGACGTAAGCATTTTGCGCCGTTTCCTGACGTTCCAGGGCAAGGGCGTTCACGTACAGGGTTTTCACATTGTAGATCAACTGCTCTTCGCTCAGGTTCAGGGCCACACCCGCCATCTCTTTCTGCATGACGGCGATTTCAACTGAACGTTGTTGCGCGAATCCGGTAAAAAGCGGCACCTCATACATAATGCCGGTGGTGAAAAGATCCTGGGTGGTGGGCACCGCATAAGGGTCGGAAAGGATGGAAGCGGGGGTTAAGGGCGCAAGGGTTCGCGGCAGATTATAATGGCCGTAGGATGCCACCAACCCGAATTGACCAAAATTTTGGGATTTTTTTTCGGCCAGGTCGTTTTCACTCAAGGTTTGGTTCATCCGTTGACCTTGCATATCCGGATTGTTGGCAAGCGCCATATCCACAGCCTCCTCAAGACTCAGTCCGCAACTGAGCCCGGGGGAGACCCACATGGCGATCAAAACCAAAGAGAGAGTGACAAAAAATGGTTTCTGCATCTTTTGAATAAAAAACTCCGGTTAGAATCTTAAATGGGTCGGACTTTAAAACTGTTGTTATACGAAATGATGCTCCTTGTGTTTTGCTGAAATAGCGGCAGCCAGGTCATCCAATGCTTTGAAATCCCTTTCTGAAGGCACTCCTTTGCAGAGTACCGGTTCGATCACTTCCACCTTGAGATTGGGGATCATTCCCGCCAGTGTTTCCACCGTCTTCCCCCCCCATCCATAGGAACCGATGATGGAGAGAAATTTTGTTTTGGGTCGAAGTGCATTTGCCAGGAGCACGGCGTAGGCCGCATAAGGATGAGGGCCTGCCAGAATGGTAGGAGTGCCGACGACGATTGTCGCTGCGTCAACGAGGGCCATGGCAAGTTTGCCGATGTCACTTACGGCTAGGTTGAACTGTTCGACCCTGACATCTCTTTCCACAAGGGATCCAACAAAATGATCAACCATTAACTTCGTGCTTTCGTGCATGGATACGTAGGGGAGGACCACCGTATTCCCGGGGGGAGAAAGAACCCAGTCGCGATAGGCATCCATGATAAATGCCGGATTGACGATGATTTGGCCATGACTGGGGGCGATCATTTCGATGTCATAGGGCTCAAGCTTTTCCAAATCCTTTTGGATGAAGCTCCTGAAGGGCATCATAATTTCGGCAAAATATCGCTTGGCCGCCTCATGGAAACGACCTTCATCCGTGACAAAGAGATCGGTTGTTGCGATATGGGACCCGAAAAAATCACAACTGAAAAGGATCTTGTCTTCTTCCAGATAGGTCGCCATGGTCTCCGGCCAGTGAACCCAGGGAACATGTATAAACCGCAGGGTCTTGTCCCCCAATGAGAGGGTTTCGCCATCCTTGACGGTCATGAAAGATTCCTCGGGTATTCGCAGAAGATCACCCAGCATTCCTTTCGCCTTGGGGGTTGATATAACTTTTGCGCCAGGGTATTTTGCGAGCACCTGTGGGATTGTTCCCGAGTGATCCTGCTCAGCATGCTGTGAAACGATGTAATCGATCTTCCGTACGTCCTCGAGCTGAGATAATAGCTCATGGGCCATGGGAGGATCAACGGAATCCAGTAAAACAGTTTTCTCACTCCCCTCAATCAGATAGGCGTTATAACTCGTTCCGTCCGGTAGGGGAACCAACGCATCGAACAGGCGCCTGTCCCAATCCACTGAACCCATCCAGAAAATGCGGTCTTTAATTTTTCTTGCCTTCATTGTCGTGCCTCCTTTTCAAAGGTTAATATCTGCGTAAAGAATACCGCTCATTTCTTCTGGCGTCGTTGCTCCGGCGCAAACAAGACGTCTTTTTTAATGTGCGCTGAAAAAAACCGGGGGGAAGCAATATGGAAAATTTAACAGGACGTCGGGCAGCGGGTTTCGGCGAATAGAACCAGGGCGTGAGGATCGGTGACAACGATCTGTTCGCGTCCGGACTTGATCCAGCCGTTTTTTTCCCAGGCGCTGAGGGTACGACTGACCGTATATAAAGTGGTCCCGGAATAGTCGGCGATATTTTGGCGACTAAGGGGAATGTCGATTCGAATCCCGGAACTGGTTTTCGAACCGGCCCGCCGCATGAGCCGCAGCAGGGAGCGGGCGATGCGTTGATCCACACGCTCGGTGCAAATTTCAAGGTAGCGGTGTTGCACATCGTCGATGCGCTCCAGAACAATGCTTAGCAGATTGATGGCGATATCCGGATATTGGTGCAGCCACTGCATCATTGCCGATTTATCCCAGCAGGTGACGTCTGTTTCTTTTATGGATTCAGCCGTGACCGGATAGGTCCAGTTTTTGAGGACGGCGATTGCGGCGGTCAATTCTCCCTCGCCGATATAGCGGACGATTATTTCCTTGCCCTGCTCGTTGAGTTTGGTCAGTTTTAAGCGCCCCTGATTTACCAGAAAGCAACTTACGGCCGGATCACCCTGATGAAATAGAATATTTTTGGATTGGAGTTTTATACGATGCCCTTTTTTCAATAGATCTGCATACTGCTCATTTTCAAGGCCTTTGAAAATCTCTGATTTATGCAGACTATCCAATATATGCGGGTTCGTATCCATTCAGTTTTAGCGCAACGTTGCGGCCATTTCAAACCTGGCACGAAAGCTGCGAATTCATCACTATTCCAGAGCGATAGATAAAAGATAATTTTTTTCAAAAAATTATGACACATTTTTACGTTTCCTGCCAGGCATAAATCCGTCTGGATGCAGATGCAAGAAGAATTCAAGCCCGCTCATGCCTGGTCATCCGCCACGGCTTTGTGGATACGCTGGACCAATTGGTCAAGGTTAAGGTTGTACTCCTTGGCCACATCCGCCAAGGTGTGAAAGGCATCCGTGGGACAGCCCACGCACAACAACCCAATGTCCATGAATACCTGCAGGGCTTGTGGATAATGGTCCAAAAGTTCTTTGACTGTGATGTTTAGGGATAATGGCGGATTCATGGCTCAGGATATTTTCCTTTCCAATGTGGAAGTATCAGGGTCGAAAAATAGCGAATGGTCCATCGTGCGTCTTTGCGCTGGCGCAAACAAGAAGAGATTTTTCAAAAAGCCGGTTTAGAAATGATGAGGGGCATGAGGCGGCAGACCCTGGCAATAAACACAGAATCACCAAAATCCAATATAAATAGGAGGTATCCAAGGCCACATGTCAGGCCTACCTATAGTTTAGCTTGCCTGTGCTGGTTAGGGATTCATCGGCTTCATTCTGTTTCTTCAACCACTGATTTGTATTTCTCGTGAATCATTTTCCGGTCAAACTCCCAGAACTCCGCGAGCATGGACTGGTCTTCTTCATCTGTTAAATAGGCTCTTGATGCGGGAAAGAAAATTTCATCCTCCTTTTCAATATGTTTGGGGTAGAAGGCGACAAGCGTCTGAAGCGCTCTGACAATGTCCGCCAATGCGAATTCATCACCGTTGCGATAACGTGTGTTGGCTTCAACAAGGGCTTTTGTCGTCTCCCGCCCTAAAACGTGTTCTTCAAGCAGCTCATTCATGACACGCCGGTCTTCGGCAGACAATGGGCATTTTCTCAATTTTCGGAAGAGGATATCCTCTTCTTTGCCGTGATGCGTCCTATCGGCGTACGTGCGGATGAAATCAATCGCTGTATCCACAAACAAAGGATCAACCTTACGTGTTGATTCGATTTGAACCAAGGCATCCTTGATAATCAATAGCATCCGTTCGATCAGGCGATGCTCTATCATGAGCGGACCGCGTGCTTGCATGTTAGTTCCCTCCTTGGTTTGAAAAACCCCTTTGCCTTAGTATTTGGCGGCTTGAAGGGCTTTTCTTTGATCCATGTTTATCAGGTTTTCTCGATCTGAAAAAGCCTTTCTGTGGGAGCGCTGATGTATTTCTGTACTGCGTCGTTAAGGGCTTTTTGAACCTTGGGGGCCATGCTGTGGTTTTTTTTGACACCACGGAAGAGCGGTTTGAATATATCATGGGGATCGAAATGTGGTCTCAGGGTGACCTGCCCGCCCGTCTTTTTGTCAATGAAAACGGTTTTTTTCATCTCTTTCGGAATTAGAACCAGATCGTTTGTGCTTCGTTCAGCTCCGAAATCTGTCCGGGCTTCACCATGTCGCCTTCCTGAACCGAAAGCTTCTCTATGCGCCCGGTGGCGTGAAAGGCAAGCTGAACCTGCCTGATATCCACGTTTCCATAGAGATCGAGACGGTCTCGCGGCTTTTCGTCGTGTTGCAGGTAAAAATAGGCACCGGTTCCCATTCCCGAAACAACGATCAGCAAAAGGATGATTCGTCGGATTTTTGATTTCTTTTTCATGCTCTTTTCATATTACGATCGTCGCCATTTAAAAATGGGGTCCATACCCTATTTTATCCAAAAATGGAATTGATTCTCGTCAAACCGGATTTTGTACGGGGAAAGGAATGAGGTTTTAAATGATTCGCGGTATCAGCAGAGGTTTACCAAAGATGATAGGGCGGTGTTTTTTACGTTTGTTTCCCGGGAAGAGTCACTGCGAAAACGGCGCCTTCGTCGGGGCGGCTATTGGCGGTAATGTGGCCATGGTGTCGTTCCACGATCTTCCGGCAGATGGCGAGACCGATGCCGACACCTTCGTATTCGCTTTTTCCGTGAAGTCTTTGAAATGGAACGAAAATTCTGGATAGATAGCTTTCATCAAATCCGATCCCGTTATCCTCCACAAAGATTTCATAGGCATCGCCTTTATCAGATGGGCCCTCGTGGATTGTGTGGGCATGGACCTTCACTTTCGGTGATTCTCCCTTTCGGTGGAATTTCAGGGCATTGCCGATGAGGTTCTGGAAGAGCTGGACCATTTGGAGCTTATCCCCTTCCACGGTGGGGAGTTCACCCACCTCAACCGATGCATGCTTCTCTTCTTTGAGCACTGCAAGGTTGGCCAGAGCCTCTTCCACTGGCTCAACCAGGTTTACTTGAAAAAACGGTCGGGTTTTGGTGGTCACGCGGGAATAGGCCAGGAGGGAGTCGATCAAAACACGCATTCTCGTTGCCGCATCCTGCATCCGCACCAGAAAATCCCGGCCCTCTTCAGAGATGGAATCGCTGAATTCGGTGAGCAACAGATCCCCGAAACTCTGAATCTTCCGGAGAGGCTCCTGAAGATCGTGGGATGCAACAAAAGCAAAATCCTGAAGCTCTTTGTTGCTCCGTTTCAGTTGTTCCAGATAAAGTTCCCGCTGTTTTTCGGCTCTTTTCCTTTCGGTGATGTCGATACCGATGGCGATGAGAGATCCCTCCGACAGCTCTACTCTGGCCCAGGAAGTTTCCAGCTCCTTTCCATGTGTTGTGTGAAGAATGATATCCTTCCAGCCCGGTTTTCTTTGTTTCATCTGTGACCGGACCTCTCCACAGATGGTGGGATCGATTTTACATGCCTCTGCCAGGTCCGTATCTCCATTTTTCTCAGGGTCCCAGCCGATCAGGCTTTTGTAATGGCTGTTTAGGACTCTCACATCCCCATGAGGATTAAAAAGGCAGATCATAACGGGGATATTGTCAATGATGGTCTGGAAAAGTTCTTTTGTGCGACTGAGTTCGGCTGTGCGCTCTTGAACGCGAATCTCCAGTTCCTCACTGGCCATTTGAAGCGCTTCCTCATTTTGTTTTCGCTGGGTAATATCATCAAATATCGCTACGAAGGAACCCTTCTCCGGGCTATAGGCGCTCACTGAATACCATCGGTTCAGCGGCCCCGCGTAGTCTTCCATGCGAATCGGTTCACCGCTCAAGGCAACCCTGCCCAAGTTGCCTATCCAATCGGCGGGATCTTCGGCGATACCCGGCAGGACCTCCGTCACTTTTTTTCCGATAACGTCTTTTTCCCTAAGACCCGTGATTCTTTCAAATGCTTGATTCACCTGGACAAATACATAATCAACCGGGTTTCCATTTTTGTCGAACAAGACCTTGTGCCGGGCGAAGCCGCTGAACATATTCGTAAAAAGAGAACGATACTGCTCCTCACTCTGTTTCAGCTCCCTGAAAAAAAGAGCGTATGGTTTTCTGAGGCCTGTTTCGATGAGTGCCTTGTAGATACACCAGAAGGATAAGATCTTGAAATAATGCCCCAACTCGTTGGTCAGATCATAGGCGGCCGCATAGGCGGTGAAAGCCAGTTCAGACGCAATACTGAGACCGATGGAACCCATAATCCATCGAATGATGTCGCCGTTGAATTTTTCCCGATAGACAACCAGCAGGCCCGCGGAACAAAGGAGAAAGAAAGAGATAATGTACTCACTGATTTTCTTAAACGGCGTAAGGCCCACGCCTTCCACAAAGCAGACCGGAAATACCCGCCAGTAGAAGATGGACAGAAGCAGAAGGATGCAAATGATGCTGTAGACCAGGAATACGGATCGGACCTTGAATTTCCTTTCCAGAAACAGAAAGGCCGCGAGGATTGAAAGGCTCTCAAAAATCCGGGCTGCAATCCATAGCTGGGTTGTTAAATCCGCATTGTACCCCTCAAATATGGCCATCCCTTTGTAGGAAAGGGTATGAATGAGATCGAGACCACCGACGAACAGGTAGGCGATCCCCAGAAAAAGGAGAAAGTTATTGCTGAGATACTGCCTCGTATTCCAGGCGATGACGAAAATAGCGCCGGCGATCACCACGGAGAAGATCTCAGCGATACTATGGAAAAGGAGATAGTTGTAGATGCTGCAAGCATACAACGCAGCGAGGAGGAGAATGCCTAATATGGGGTATGAAACTTTTTTGCCCACGGTCCGCTGACTCGGTTTGTACGGGTTCTATTATTTGAGATTTGCCGGCACGTCTTGAGCATAACTTTCATGTCTGTTAATTGCAAATGGAATAAGCGTTTGAATCCTTATTCCTTTGGCGGCCCATTGCCGCCATAATAAAAGGAGAATTGAAGCTTGGTGCGGAAAGGTGAAAAGTGACAGGGGTCACCGGGACCCCTGTGCAATATTTGATTATCCTTTGGGTGTGGTGGGGATCGTAACGACGGGTACCCTCGAATTCTTCACGACCTTTTCCGAAACGCTTCCGAAGGCAAACTGACCTCTCCGCCCGTGCGAGGCCATGATGATCATATCGATTTCCTTATCATCGGCAACCTTCAGGATTTCCGTTGCAGGATCGCCGATGGCGATGTGTTTGATAAATAGAGGGCACCCTTTTAAATATTTCTCGCAGATATCTCCCAGCCGTTTTTTCGCGGTTTCACGTTCCCATTCGTGGATTTTTTCAATGTGGGAGTGATCAAATTCACCATACCACGGTGCGTGATGGCCCAGGTCTTCGATTACATAGAGCACATGTACTTCAGTTTGATATTTCTCGCCAAAACTCATCACATAGTCCAGAGCCTTTTCCGCGTTGGGGGAAAAATCGGTTGGCCAGAGTATTTTCTTTACTTCCATGCTGAAATCTCCCTGATCTGAATTCAATTCTTTCAAAAGAATAGTCTAAGGTACTTTGCCATTTTCCAGATGCGGTATCCCTCTGACAAGATCGATGATCCTTCTATTTCTTCCACAAACCATGGAGATTGCAGTATTCTCTTGCTGTCACCCGGGCAGCGTCGATCTTGAAAACCGCTTCCGGGGCAGCACCGGGTTTTAGAAACTGTCGGTACGCCTTTCCATCCGCGATAAGTTCAATCCACTCAATGTAATGCTTTTCTTCCATTGGATGTGCCACTGCACCCACTGTAACCTTATACCCACCTTGGGTTTTTTCCACTACGGGAACGTGTTTTTCCTTGGCGGCATCCACGGTATTCTCGGTGAACTTCTTCATGGGCTGGCCGCAGCAGACCAGTTCTCCTTCTCCACCGTGCAAAACCTCTATGATGTTTCCGCACACTTCACACTTATAAATTTCAAGTTTTTCCGCCATTTTTCTCTCCTTTTTCAAAATAGAATTTGTTTATAACAGCCGACGAGTCGGCCTTTCATTACGGAGCCTTAATACCGAAATTCGGTTTACAGTTTATGCGCCATATTTTTAAAAGGGAATGGGGTAAATACTGTATTTCTGCGTGTTTCAAAATACATGATGTACCCTATTTCTTCATCCGGGTTTCGGAGTTAGGCTATGATAGGAAAAAAATCAAAGAATCTTTCGTCTAATTAAGGAGATAAGAAATGCAGGCACGTGCGCCGCTCATGATAGAGCACCGATTGATCGAACGAATGATTGTGGTGATGAAGCGAAATTTGTCTAAAGCTGAGAAAGAAGGAAAGCTGGATCCGGAATTTATTGATATGGCAATTGACTTTATCCGCACCTATGCTGATCGGACTCATCACGGAAAAGAGGAGAATATTCTTTTCAGAGATCTGAAAGAAAGAGATCTGTCCAACGCGGACAGGCAGTTGATGAATGAACTTATCGGGGAGCATGTGCTTGGGCGAAAGACCATGAAGAATCTTGCTGATGCCAACAACCGGTATCGAAATGGTGAGCAGTCGGCTCTGGCAGACATTAAAACGAACCTTGCCACATTGGCGGAGTTCTATCCCAAACACATCGAAAAAGAGGACAAGATCTTTTTCCCCGATGCCAGAAAGTATTTCTCAGAGGAGGAAGACCAGGCCATGCTAATGGAGTTTTGGGAATTTGACAGGAAGATGATCCATGAAAAATACATTTCGGTGGTGGAGGAGGCAGAAAACCCATAATTTCGGAAAGGCTTACGGCTACTAAAGAAAACTTTTGTTGAGGTGGTTGGATTATTGCTGATATTTGAGAAAAGCTACAAATGAATTTTCGGAATAGAAGCCGATTGAAGGGTTGTCAATGAAAATACTTTGGTTACGCATTTCCTGCCAATTATTCATCTTAATCCATATTAGACATCCATTTCTCTCAAACAGGCTCTGAGCCGCCTGTTTTAATCATCGATGGCTTTCAGCAGCGCATCCCTGGCATCAGAATAAAACTGGATATCGATCTTTGTGGCCATGTCGTCGGACAGTTCGATGAGTTGGCGGCGGCAGGAAACGGGCATGAGGAGAGCGGTAGCTCCCTTCTCCACGGCGATTTCGGCCATTGATACCGCGTTATGAACCTGTTCTATGGAACCACCCAGGTTGATTTCGCCCACAATGATCAATCCGCCCCGCACGCTTTTTTTGAGGAGGGCGGTGCATAGGGCCATCAGGGTGGCCATGCCCAGTGTTGTGCCGGATTTGGAGGCGTCGAAAGCACGTAGCTGGACGCTGAATTCGTGGTGGCGGGGATCCTTGTCGCCAACCAGTTGCGCAGCGCGGGCATAGAGGTTCTGCTCCGCGAACCCCGTGCTTTCCCTAAAGGCGGGCGGAACCGGTTTGTTGAGAATTTTTACGCCGGACCCTGGTCCGACGTTGACCTCGATGCGGTAAAGGCCGGGGTGAACATCCATTCCGCCCGGACTGATGGTCCAAATCTGTCCCGGCTCCAGGGGATCTCCACCGATGTTGTTTTCGCTTTGAAGCTCAGGGGTTGAAACGAACTGCTCGACACCGTCCGCTCCCATGACATAGCTAAAATGGGTATTTCTAAATTCCGCCGCGCCAATGCGTTTCTGCTGTTCCTTAACCCGGCGCCGAGCCTCCATGGCGACGCGGACAGCCCATTCCAGGCTCTCCCCTGAATAATTGGTGTCTGTATCCGGATAGAGCAATTTCAAAAGGCCGCTGATAGTCTTATTCACTGCATTGGTGTCCCGGCCGCTCAAGGCGCCGCCGAAAAACACTTTGTTCTGTAAAACGTGAATGCGGCTCTGATCACGGAGTCTGCTCCAGCATTCGGACAGGAAATCACTGACCAAACCGAAATGGTCGGTCAGGAGCTCTTTTTGAATCTTGGGTACATCCCAGCCGGGCAGATAAGCATGGATACGGTCCATGAATGCCGTATCGTCTCGCATTTCGGGCGGCATCGGTCCGAAAAGATGCCCGATCCTCTGCTGATGCTCCACGTCCACATCGAAGTTTCCCACCAGCACAATGCACCCATCCGCCCGTATACTCTCTTTACCCCGGCTGAACTCACCGGACTCCATGTAGCCCTTTAAAATATTGACCCCGTCTTTCTGGTCGAAAGTAATGCCCGATATTTCGTCAAAACAGACTACATCATACTGGCATACCAGACCTCGCTGACCCGTTCCCATGTGGACAAACATTCTGGCAACCGTGCTTTTTCCGCCCGAAACCAGATGCGCATAAGGGGATATCTGCTGGAACAGATGGCTTTTCCCTGTCCCCCGTGGTCCCAACTCCACCAGGTTGTAATTACGTTCCACAAAGGGCACCATTCTGAGCAGAAAGGCATTCTTGGCTCTCTCGGAAAGGGTTGTGGGTTCGATGCCGATGCTTCTGAGCAAAAAGGCTTTCCATTGTTCGACGTCAAAAGTCTTTCGTGCCTCCGAAAGATCATCCAGCACATCCCTTTTGGAGAGCTGTATTTCCCGCAGCGTTTCCACACCGAAAGGACGTCCCTTGTTTTCCTGTGCTATGGCGGCGTCGTAGGTAAGAAAGATTTCCGCGTGAAAACCCCCAGTCAGCATGCGTTCGTGTTTATTCACCAGTTCCGGGCTGATGCGTACGTTGGTCAACTGCAGACTGGGAAGCGTCGCCACGTAGGAATCCGTTGCGGCATCCAGGCGCGCGGTAATGAGGTCGATGATCCTCACCTCACCATTTTCCCTTGCTCTGGCTTTAAAAAGCTCCGCCTCCCCCGCCTTGACGGTACGCGACTGCAATTGGCGCTGCACGATTTCGAGGCCCTCTTCTATTTCCTCCGGGTCGATGCTGGCACAGTACCGCCCCAGCAAAAACTCCACCACATAGGTGGGCACCGGGAACTGCCGGCTAAAGGTTCGGACCAGGTCTTTTCGAACCAGATACCCCTCAAGTGAAGCTGCGGCAAGTTTGTCGATGGCATCCATTTGGGTCATGCTTCACTCCCGCCAATGGTTGTTTCCAACTGTGCTGCAAGTTGCCCGTCTCCATCCATTAAAATAATAAACGCCGATGATCCTTCCAACGTATCATCTTCCACCACTACCGAAGCGGTCCCATTTTTCTTAAGCGGTTTGACGCTCAGCGCCAAACTGCTCGATGGACTTCCGGGCTGCTTACGAATATCCAGACTCAACCCTTCAAATGTCCCTTCGACGCCAATGGTACACCGCAATCTGCGCCACACCACGTCGCTGATCCTCACCGATTGAGCAGCTTTTTCACTCTGGGGCATGACCTGCAATTCCAACAGCAGGCTCTCTTGAAGGCTCAGACCTCCATGGGTGTATTTCAAGCCGCTTTTAAAACAATTAATGCCGTTTGCCACAGCCACATACTGGTTGGGGTTCCAATGCCAGGGAAAGACCCTTATAGCAGGCGACGCACCCGGTTTGAGCACCGCACACCGGCCCCAGCGGTTTTCCGTAAGGACACTCGGCAATTCGGTTTTCGGAAGCCCCCCCGGCAGCAGCAGCCATCCATGATCGGTCACAATCCGGACCGTCCGCCAGCCCGCAGACAAGAGCCCCGTAACTTGTTCCTCAATTTCCATGAGCAGGCTTTCCAGGCGACCCGCCAGTTTCCATCCCCTGTCGTGCCCCTCATGATCAATATTTCCCGATTCAAGCCAGCCATGGGTGCCGCCATCTGGACCCTCAACGCCTTTAAGGATTTTCCAACCGGCATCCGCTATCAGTTTTTTGAAGTGATAACCGCCTTTCAGCGATTTTCCCGTTTCCGTCACACGTGGTTCAAAATCCACGTCCACATCGTGTCCGCTGATACAATCCCTTACAGGGGATACAAAAGGTTTTCCTGTGGCCGTCAGTGTGGGCAGGGGCGCCCAGTGTATGCGTTCCTTCAAAAGGAAGCCCTTTTTTGAAAGCGACTCACCCATGTTTTTGGCCAGATCAAACCGCAGACCGTCCACAAACAACACACACTCGCCGTCTTTGTAGGAAACATTTTCTGAGGCATCAACAGCCTCCTCTGGAAAACCAGCCTTTTCCACAGCATTTTGGAGGTGAAGGGCCGCCTCTTCGGCCCAGGAGGTATAAACGCTGCAGATGGCCGAAGTCATGGCTTCAATGTCTTCATTTTTTGCCACATAGGCAAGGGCCTGTACAACAGCATCGTCAGCACGCCAGCCTGAGTGGCTATAAGCGGCTGCCATTTCTTCGGATGAACCCGCCGCGAGGGAATTCGCAGTCATCTCCGCCAGCACAGCGAGATGTTCGAGGGCCTGGGCCAATAGTGCTTCCCCAAGATCGGCCCACACCAGACGGCGTCTTTGATTGTGGCGTTTTTCAAGGTCAATCAGGCGATTCCGTGCTTCGTGGGGCGTAAGATCCTTTAACGCATTCAGATCACGGCGAAGCAGTGCCTCCTGGTCTTTGTTCCACTGCGGCCAGCCGTGGAATTCCTCCCCGCCCATATCCCACAAAAGGGTATCTTTGGGGGGGTTGCATTTCAGCATCTGCTCCGGAATATTGGGATATCGCTTGGGCGCTTCCGAGTAACGTTCCCATACCATGTGCCATGGGCCTTCCTTTTCCGCCAGTTTATGGGCACCCGTCAAGACCCCTTCGTCGCCTGGGTTGAAAGCCAGTTGTGATTTGCAGACTTCCACGAACGCCTGCCATTCGTTTTCGCCACGGTTCGCCTTAAAGGCCTCTCCCTGGTCCAGCCATTGGAGAAGATCCCTCACCGGATCGCCCCCCGTCAAAAGGGTGTTGAAATAATCCTTATCGAGATGTTTGCCCTTTAAGAGTTCCACTTCTTCGTCTATCAATCTGTAAAGGGCCAGCTGCATGGCATTTTTAGTGTCATTATCCCGCGCCACATCCAGGCCCAGCCCCCCCTGGTCGGATTTGAGAAAAGCCAGGATGGTCCAGTCTTTGGCATTGATCTGTGACCAGATCACACCCCGGTATTGGAGTTCGGCCAGCGGTTTGAGCTGATCAGGGCAGCTTTCAACGGCACGGAGATCCTGGCGGCTGACGCCGGGGAGATAAAAGATAGGTATCCGTCCCTTCGGGATCGATACCTCATCCACCACGCCTGCAAGGATACAGCGTAACCAGATGGCCGGACCGGTCTTTTTTTCGGGCGCATACTTCCCCAGAACCAGAAGTTCAGGCATTTCGGTTTGCAGGATCTGAATGATTGACTCCCACTGTCGGTCCCGGTCAGGCCATAGAATGCACGAAGGCGCTACCTGCACATCGGGGTTGAATACAGCTGCGGCACGGACAGTCTGCACCAGATATTCCATCACCGTCATGGTTTCAGAACCTCCCAATGGCCGGTTTTCCGGGAGCCTTTGCGCCTCAGTATTTCGACCTTTTTCAGTTTTTGAATACGGCGCTTCACAGTGGCTTCGCTGACTCCCACCTCAAGTGCTAGTGTTTGATGATCGCTGTCAGCGATTTTCTCGAATCGCATTTATCAGGTCACCATGCTCTCTTAAAAGGTCATTTATCAGGTCATTTTGTCTCTCTATTTGACCCGATATCTCATTTTTTCCTCCCTTGTAACGAGATTCATACGCTGTAAAAAGAGTTATCGGGTCATTTTGGCCTTTCAGTATCCAGCATCTCCATTTTCAGGAAAGACTAAGCCATATTCTCTGGCGATCTCTTCGTTGATGACCGCTACAGAAGTAGGAGAAAACGACCATGTCTTGATTGTTGCATGCAATGCTTTTTTTAACGCCTCCTGTATGGGAGGAAGCCAAGCCTCCTGATGTCCGTTTATCACCAGAACGAATCGGACTCCAGCCTGCGATAAATCCAGTGCTTTGAATGGTTGAGGAAGTTCTGTATCAGACTGTTGATGTCTTTGTAGGCATGATGCCCAGCCAAGAGAAAAAGCATTGACCAGTTTCTCGCGCATACTGGTAATAAACGCATCAAAGTTCGGTTGCGTCTCCGGGCGCGGGGTGCTCGATTTTGCTTCTACAACCCAGACAACAGGTGGCCTCCCATTCTCGATTTTTAGAAGAAGAAACTCCGCCATCTGCACGCCCTGCTGAATGTCAGCATAGGTATTGCTCTTTTCGATATAGAAACACAGGCCATCAGGATAGGGGCCGAATGTCATGCCGGATTCAAGAATAGGCTGTGTCGTCATTTGAGCGTCAACCCCACTTCTTCTTTATAGAGCCGGATCGATTCATCAATGATTGTGTTCTCCGGCATACCGTCCTTGAGGTTTGCCTGTGTCCATTGGCTGTCCTGTGCCGAAATCACTGGAATGGAAATGCCTTGCTCCTGAGCAATAAGGAACAATTTCTTCACCACGAAATAGGAATGGCTGGCCATGAAAAATTGAATGCCCCGTTCGGCCAGCACCCCTACAATATTCAGCAGGTTGGAGACCGCCACGGGATGAAGGGCGGCTTCCGGCTCATCAATAAACAGAATTGAGCTGGTGTCCAGATAGCGGTTCCCCAGCAGGGTATCAAGTATGGCGATTTTCTTGATCCCCTCTGCAGTAACGCCGATGGGGAACTTCTGATTGCCCTTTTTGAATTGCCATCGCCCGGAGGGTTCATCGTATTGGACCCGCCCCCCCAAAATTTCCTCAAGGTTCTGGCGCGCTTTCGCGAATTCCGCATAATTCTTGCCTAACTTGGGCGACTGGCGCAGAGCACGTGCCAGGTCCAGGTAGGTATCATCAAAACCAAACGCTTTGTCCTGTTCCCGGGATTTAAGAATAATCTGATGTAGGGATAAAACTTCCTTCGCCGGCAAAAAGATGGAATTGCTCGACATGGGCGGCACATGGTTTTCCAGGTACGAAATCTGCTTGGTCGTATCTTTACCGAAGCTGTAAGTGAAACTGTGACTGTCAAATTGAACCGTGCAGGACAAAGGGCTATCCGCACCTTTTGTTACCAGATCACCTATCTTGTCTGGCTGGAAGGTCCAATAAAGCTTTTCGGCAAGAATTTCCGAAGCCGTGCGTTGGTCATTTCCGCGCCTATATTCCTCCAGTGTCCGAACAGCACTGTAAAGCGCTTTTAACAGGAATGTCTTTCCAGTGCTGTTTCCACCGATCACCAGATTAATGGGGCCGAGATTCGACCAATCTAAATTGACGAGCGGCCCAAAATTATTAAGTTCAACTTTATTCAGCATGGATGACCTCCTTTATTCGGTTCGTTATCCACAATGTAATTGAGCCATTGGGGTTGAGTCGGATTCCAGAATCTCTCGAAAGCTTCACTTATTAGTCGACCTCCCGAGCGGCGCGTTTTTCGGCCAGCGTCAGATGATGATCATTAATTCGGTCGCCTTTGAACAGGTGATACCAGGGGGCGGAAGCGACATCCTTTCCCCGGTCTTTGTTCCATTTGATGTTGGGTTTGTCGCGCAGGACCCCGGCGCCTTTCTTGCCCACATCCGGGACGGTCATGAAGGGTCTTATGTTGAGACGAACACCGTCGTTTAGGTCCGGCTCCCATCCGATGGGCTGTTTTTCGATGGGTTTCCAGCGGATGAAGATATCGTAAGGGCTTTCCCCTTCCAGGATAAGCTCCAGGCGCTTTTTGAGCTGCTCGGCGGCGGCCAGTTTTTCTTCCGCCCCGTCCACGCCATTTTGAATATCCTGCTTCTGACGGCTGATCCAGTCGCCCAGGTAGGTGTAGATGAGGGTTTCCAGGTTTTTCCTGTCCAATTTGTGGTAGTTGATCAGGGCCGCGAACCCATCCCGCAGGCCGTCCCAGATGTGCCAGATGAAGGGGCGGTGTTTGAACTGCTTGCAGTGCTGGGTAAAGAACTTTTCCCGAAGCCAGGTTTCCAGGGTTTTGCCGGCATGGCCTGCGTTTTTGAGGAGTTCGGTCAGGGTGTCGTTGGACCAGGCATCCCCGTAGGCGGCAGCCAGCAGGTTGAGCAAACGGTCGGCCGCCGAAGCCTCACCGCGCACCGACGGGATGCAGACGATTCCGTCTTTGTCGGCATAGGGAAGGAGATATTCACAGCGTTTGACCCATTCGCACTGCTCATAGGCCAGCTCCATGTTTAGGTCCAACTCCGCAGGCCAGCGGTAACCGAGCAGACGGATGACGGCTGCTTGTAAAGGCTCTTCGCTTTTTAGTGGGTGTCCGTGAAAAATCCATTGAGAGGGATCGTCGGAAATAGGTTTAGGCAATCCGTTTGGATATTTTTCTTTTGCTATTTCACTCCAGTGGGATAGCTTAAATGGCACCTTTACAAGAGTATTGCAACTCGCTTTGAGGTTGCTGTCGATCTGTTTAAGTTGTCTCTGAAAGCCATCAGACTCAACAAACAGACTAATCGCGGGAAGATGCTCCTGCCTACGAGGGTGTATCACAGCTATATTCTCATCGAAGGCTTTTCCGAGGTAAGGTCTAATGTATAAATAACCTATGCCGGATACTGCCACACCAGAACTGCCCCAAATGTTTACACCTGCCTTCCACTTTCCTGATGTGTATCCAGTTTCCTTCTTCTGCTGCATAAAATTATAAAGAAGGCCTTTGCCTTTTTCCCATCTAAAAATCTGTGATGCACCATAGTCGGACAGCTCCCTCCGGTTTGGGGTTGATTGCTGAGGTTCCCAAATTTCTTGGAAGTGTTGAACCTCCCAAAATTGGAATACGTAACAATTTTTGTCAAAAGTACCTTGGCCATGAAGTCCTTCAGCCACCTTTGAAAGTAAAGCACCTCCATCAATTTCACCCAAACTTATTCTTGAATCTGGATTTTTCTTTTGGTCAGCTTGAACCACCAATTTCAAGTCATCTCTGCATAGGGACAAGGCTTTATTTTCCGATCCTTGCGCTGACCATGCGTCTACCCCAAAGAATTGATGATCCAACATTGGTTTGTTGTTTACGATAGATATAAGAAGTCCCTTGACAACCTCTCCAGAAATAGTTTGGAAGGCACCTGGCCCAAGCTTGCTTATTGAGTTTATTTCAAAACTATCAATAAGGTTTTTCCTAAACTTCTGACAGGGATTTATGTAAAGCCAATTTTCCGGTAGAACAATCGCAGCATTTCCTGACGTATTGAGGTACTGGAGGCATCGAATCAAGAACCCGTAAGCAAGGTCATGTTTGCCATCGAAAAAATGTGACTCAAGATGTTTCTTTAAAACCGTTTTATGTTTGCCACGAACTAAATAAGGTACGTTAGTAATAAGTAAATCATAGCCTTTACCCATCAGCATGGATGCTTTGGTTATCCCACTTGCAACCACTCCCATCTCAGATTTCTCATGATCCTTTTCACTTTCCAATGCCTTGGTTAGCAATGGTACAACTTCTTCCCACTTTAATATAAACAGTGAATCCTTACCAAGACTGGCCTCGGGGTTGATCAAGCTTCCGAGTACCGGCGCATCTTTGAACTGTTTGTAAAGCTCCTCCAGTGCCATACGCAGATTGGCACTGTCTCCGGCCAGGGCCAGCCATTCATCCTTTTTGGCGCTAATTGATAGCCCGGAGCACGCCACATTCAGTTCGGGCAACACACGATAGCCACCCGCACCCGGGTATTTCCAGGCAGTGAGCGCTAGGGCAAAGGCAGCCAGTTCCACGCAGCGCTGGTCCAGTTCCAGACCGTGGATATTCTCCCTCAACACGGCATCCACCGCTTCCCTGACCGAAAGGCCGTTCCGCTCTATGCGCATGGGCACCAGCATGAGGAAGGCAGCGACCAGGAAGTGGCCAGAGCCACAGCACGGATCGAGGGTTTTTAAGTCGCAAAGCTGTTCCGGCCAGCCTTCAAAGGTTCCCGCAGCCGGTGTCCAGGTTTCATCCTCCAGTTGGACGAAGCGCAGGTAGTTCAGTGGCACACCGGGTATGGCGGCCTTGTTGCGAAGTTCCTCTTCGCTGCTGCCATTTTTCAAATCCGACTCACTTAAGCGTCGAGCCGCCCACCAGGCCCCCAGAGAATTATCGAGCAGGAATGAGACCATATAGGGCTCGGTAAAAAGCTGGGTGACGGCTGGCAGTTCCCGAGCCCCGATCTTAACCTCAGAGGCATTTACCTCATCCTTCTTTTTTGCCTGCCAGAACTGGTAAACCCAGCCAAGGCTATCCGAGGCGGCAAAGACCTCCAGAGGCAGATCGGCCACCAGACGCTCCAGCTTCTGCTGGTGTTCCGGCGGCAACGTCAGCTGAAATACCGGAGAGTCGGGCCGAAAAATCTGCGGCAGCATGTGAGCGGCGAATCGAGCGGCCAGCTCCCAGCCGTTGGCCGCGCCTTCATCCGGGGCCAGGTCTTCGCACTCTCCCAAAGTGACGGGCACCGGATCATCCGGGTCCGGATACATCAGGAGGTTGTTTTCGGCGAGAAACCGGGCAAAAAGCATGCGGTGCCAATGCTCGTAGGCCACCTCTTCGGTCAAACGATCGATTTCCTGCCTGCCGCCGCCATTACGGACATCTCCCAACTGACGGCCGTGTGCCCGCAGCCTGCGACGCAGGTTCCGCTCCTCTTCCGTTAGGTGGCCAAAAGGATTGGCCTCTCCCACTCCCAGTTGCTTCAGGGCCGCACGGGATGCGGCTTCAGCGATATCGCGGGCCGTTTTGATGGCTTTTTCCAACTGGTTCCGAATTGTTTTTTTGAGCGGTTCCACTTTAAAGATTCCTCTAAAGCAATTTCAATGCTCGCGAGCATTAAAACGAGCATTGAATCCGCTTAATGCTGTAGGAATGTTGAACGAGCATTGGATGCATCATTCATCCGCATAAGAATTGGGCCACGGGATTTCACCCCAAATCCGTTGAGTTTCGAGCCGCCGGCCATTTCGGAAAGCGCTGGTTCCACTTCTCAAGATTGAGTACTTGGCAACTTGTGACCAGTTCCCGTTTCCACCGTCTGGATGCTTTTCCGACAGGAAGTTCTCTGGTCAGAGATTTTTGCATGATGCTATTCAATGCGTTTTCAAAGGTCAGTAGGCAGAGGTAATGAATTGGTTTCTGAACCTTTTTTTCCGCATGCCGATAAAGATATGAATCTCGATATTTGTACTTCAGATAGTTCTTGAGCCACTTGAATCCATCTCTTTTGACCTTCAATTCTTCTTCGTCATCAAAGTTTCGGATGTCATAGGCTGCCGGATCATGGAAGTCTTTGATTTCCAAATAGAGATAAGCGCTTGAAAGCTCAACGACGATGTCAACTGCTTTCATAGGTTGTCCGTGAAAAGTTGCTTTGGATCTGTCCTTTTCATCGAAAACAAAGGCATCCAGAGCATCGGTGAAATCGAAGGAAAAACCATCTATATTCTCCAACCTCATTTGCCAAGTCCTCCCATGGATCTTTCGATTTCCCGATCCACAAAGCTGCCGAAAGTGTCATCGATAGCATTTGGGGAAAGATTCAAATAGTTATCAGTGGACGAAAGCTGGATTTCTCCGGATTCTTCGTCCCGATAAAGGCTGTGGAAAAGAATTTTGTCTTTTTTAGTTGATTGCAGATCCAGTTCTTTGAGAACTACGTAATCGTGAGTCGCTAGAAAAATCTGTACGCCCATACGCTGAAGTTCAAATAGGATCCCGATGATTGATCCCATCAGTTTCGGGTTCAGGTTCGTTTCCGGTTCATCCCAAAACAATAGTGAACCATTTAGCAACGTGCCATTTTGTATCAGCAACCACAGCAGTCCCATTTTTCGATACCCTTCAGCGAGAAGGGAAAACTCCAGAAGTCCCTGTTTGTTTCGAAGAAAAAACTCCTCGTTTTTTGCGATAACTTTCCCCTCCATTTCCCCCTGAGCATTTTCAAAAGTTGTTTTCGTTTTTTGTCAGTGGGTCCTTTCAAAATAGGGAGAAAGGCCTTGCGGATAATATCCACATAAACTTCTTCAAAATGGATTTCGCGCTCTTCATACAATGAACGAAATCCCGGCGCATTGGCCATCATATCCTTAACCGGAATGTAGGCCGCTTCCATGGGGGTTTCCGTCCAGGCTCTGGGTGAACCTGAGATTTTTGCGTTACCTGGCTTTGTTGTGTGATTAGAGAGAGATAGCATCAAAGATATTTTTTTATTATCTTCAAGCCTACGTGTTATCCGAAGGGAACCCCTGCTACTAACAGAAGATCGTTTTACCAAACGGCCTATCTGTTTACCAGATGGGAGGAAGACATTGTTGATCTTCTCTGCAAATCCGCCTTTGCTTTTTGCAAAGTCACAAGCCGCGTAAGCCGCTTTCAAAATGTGTGTCTTGCCGGTTCCGTTTTGGCCGACAAACACATTGATTCCAGCAGAGAAATTCACCTCAAGTTTCTCAAAAGCCGTAAATTTTTCAAATTTTATTTTTTCCAGCATAGAGAACCTCCTGATTAACCAATAACTACCGGCCCCTGTCTCAGCGCGGTTTTAAGTTGTTGTTTTATATCTTCAACCCATGCATCAATATCCTCATCGGTCTTGAGGGTACGGCGCGGCACATGTATGAAGCGGGCCTTTGGTTCGCACAGTTCAGCCGCCTTCCTTAAGACATTATCAAAACGGGCTGGCATGGCCGCAACAAGGGCACCAAACATGTTGAGATTCGTTCGGTCCAGGGTCTGGAGAACATCCCGGGTGCTGCCAAGGGCAACCTGCGGCTGATCTTTGAGGGTCAATTTTTCTTCCGAAAGGATCGTGTTTCGCTGTTCCGGCTCCAATTGCTGCCAGTTCGAATCTTCTTTAAGGCGGTCCATCCCTTGCTGATGAAGTAATTTATATTCATTGTCCAGACGGTTCAATTCTTCCCGGAGCATCTGAGCCAGTCTGGCGATGAGCGGAGAAACCAGGTCAGGTTCTTCCAGGAGCTGGCGCTGATCCAAAATGGTTTTGACCTGGGCCTGCATCACTTCTGCATCCTTAATGCCCGTGACATGATCCGCCAGGCGATTGAGCAGGGTCCACTCGGGCCACCGCTTCGTAATCCGTTCACCTAAGCTTTTCCAGATATCAATTGTCCGGGTCAGTTCATCACGACGATTGTAAACGGCCAGCAGCTGCTCATTGCCGGCGGTCAGCCGCAGTTCATCGATAAAAGCGGTGTCAGGAGGTTCCGGTTTGGGCGCTTCTCCACCTGCCCCTTCACCCAGTTTGGCCAAATCCTCCAGAAACAGAGGGACATTCATGAGCTCTTCACCCGGCTTTGCCTTAATACCGGTCTTCTGGAATACTTTTCGAATCTGTATCCGTTGTGGCGTGGTGACGGTGGCCGATTCCACCTTGAAAAAGGCTTTCCCAATGGCCTTTCGTTCAATGGCTCTGGGGTCGATGCCGTTTCCCAGCTCGTCCTGCGCGCGAACCAGGCCCGCCACCATAAGGGTCTGAAGGCCCCCGTCGACAGCGTCCCGCGACCATCCAAAGGGGGGTGATTCAAAATGCTGCCGAATATCCGCTCCTTTCTTTCCACCTGCGATGTGACCCAGGATGCTTTTGCAAACCGGGTTCTTGGCCACCTCGCCATCGTCTCCCACGGCTTTTAGGGCATCCGGCGATCCTTTGCGGGAAAGCGCAAAAACCTTTTCCCAGGCCGCATGGTCCGCAACATGGAATTGTGGGTACAGACGCTTGATGGCATTTTCAGAGGCTTCCCGAATGATCTCGGAAAAGTCGTTTCCCACCACTTCATTGCCGCCGCCCTGATACACCCTCGCGCCCGAGAAGGCATCTTCAATGAGCTCTTTGATTCTCCCTTCCGCCGTTTGGCGGATGGTTTCCATGGCGGCCCGTGCTTCAATCCCTTCGGGTGTATTGGGGACCCCCCGCTTATCCAGCGTGGCACTGGCAGCCTTTTCTTCAATCAGGTTGTGGCGCAGATCGTCGGCAGATCGTTTGGGGATAAAGACAAATACCGTAGGTGATGCATTTCCCGCCTGTCTGGCATCTGCCAAAACCGATTTTCCGTCCGTGCTCCAGCCATCCCGGACCCAAATATAGACCTTTTCTTTGCTGTCCGTCGGCAGTTCAGCGTCAAACACCGGGTAAATTTCTCGCATTACCTTTGAATTACCATGGGGCAGAGTCCTGCTTTTGACCATTTCGCCGAATTTCCGGTGAACCCTGTCCCCCCGTTCCGCCTCGATGCGGTGTGCCTCGCTGGCGAGGCGGGTTCTCTGGCTCAGGAATTCATCGTTCCAGGCGGCGCTTTCTTCCGTCTGAATACGATATTCATCCCCCACCTTCATCAGCAGTTCGGCTTTATTCAGGAGTTCCGGGAGCCTGCCCCGAAGAGCACTGCTGCCTGCCTTTAGATCCTCCACCATGAGATCAGCGATGACGTCTATGGTGGCTTTGATCCCGATCTCTTGGTTGTTGCCAGCCAGTTTGTTGATCAGGAAGACCAGTCCGCAGGCTCTGGCCAAGAGCCGTTCGTCTTCCGACCCATTGATCCATATAATGGTTTTTTCATGGACTTTTCGCGGTAGAATGCGGGATTGCAGAAGTTTGTCGGCCGAATCAAAATAGAGATAATCACCTGCGATCACATGTCCAATGGGTTGCTCCAGATTGGTTTTAATGGCCTTGTGCACCATGCTCAGCTGATTGCGCAACTGGCTGTCGGTCCCAGTGGGATCGAGCACTCTTAAGGTCTGTTCCCAGAAGCGCCGACGTACCGGCAAAATAGGATAGTCCTGGGGAAAACAGGAGACATCATCCTGTCGGTGACCGATGGTGGTCTCTGACAGGTGTCTTGATATTTCACCCAGGTTGGCATTCATCATGTCGTTGATGGTGGGAATGGCTTCGGGCTTTTTGGCCAAAATGACCTGCCGAATGACCGCATCCACGTCTGCGTCGGAGAGTTCGATCCGAACGGTAAAGCGTCCCTCGTGTTTTTTGAGATTGGGTGTTCCGGTGACCGCGGTCTGGCCGGTTCCAACAAATAGGAGTTTTGCGCCGATGTTCTTGCAGCACGCCTCTACGGCTTCCCTGACCTCATCGGAGCGCTGGCTGTCCTCGGCGATGTATTGCTGTACTTCGTCAAGCACTACCAGCGTCAAGGGGAACTTGCCGTCGCGCGTCAGCGCCTGTCGTATGGCTTTGACCATTTCATCGCTGGAGATGTCCTGAACAAAAGGGTACAAATTGTTCAGCGTCTCCACACAGGATGAAGGAGACGGAAACAGATTGGGCTTCAGTTCAGAGAGTGCCTCGTGAAGACCCTCCGCCACATAGAGGTTATCCAGTTCCTCTTCCCAATCGTACCCCCTGTCTTTCAAACGTTGTTTTACCAGTTCCTCCAATCCCTCATTTTTGAGCCATATCACAAAGCGGGCCATGGGGTAGTGCTCTGAAAGACCCACCGATTTGAAAATGATTCCCAATAAAGCCAGGCGGACACTACCTCCGGCGCCGGAACCCAACGTGCCAGAAGCCGCATGGAGGCCCCCATGGCGTTTCCCCTGTGTGGTGAGCTCTTTAAGATGATCTCGAATATCCTGTGGCAAAGCGGCAATACCACGGGCTGTGGCGCCGTCTTCGAAAGTGGTGCCAAGCCATAGGGCGCGAAGCATTTTGACGAGGTGGGATTTGCCGGATCCATAGAATCCGCTGACCCAAACGGCCGGCTGTTGCGCCTGGTGGATGTTCCGCAAATAGACATCCAGGATATGAGCAAGGCCTTTCTCATACTGGCCGTCGCAGACAAAGGTTTCGAGCTCGTAGCGCAACACGGAAAGTGCCGCAGGACTCATATCATCATTAACGCTGGCAACCCCTTCGTTTACCAGCTTCCGTTCAGCCGGGTCTTTCGGATAGATATGTCTGTTCTTCATGTGAAATACCTGTGTTAAAAGTCCCTGTCTGCTGTAATCGGTACGGCGAGATAGTTCCACCCGTCGTAGCCGTCCAATAGCCGGTAATTGTTGTTTTCGTAACTGCCGGGGAAAAAAATCAGGAGCCTTCCCGGCGTAAGCGGCGCCAGGCGATCCACAACGTCCTTAACCTTTAAAAATCCAAAGAGCGATCCGACCCCTTTGAGGGCCACCACCGAATTCTCATTTGCCTCTCGATCCGCTAGAGCACTCAGAAACTCTTCGACGATATGGCTCATGTATTTGGGTAATAATGATGAAAGCAGGTGGGGGTTTTGAAAATAGCTTTTTGCGTAACGCTGTTTAGAAAGCCATTCCGGGAATGTGTCGGTGAGATCAAACAACGCCCATTCGTGGCCAGCTTGCTTGGTTGCCATTTCAAACTCATCGATTCGGGCGCGGAGCCTCAGTTCATCCTCTTCATTATAAACGCAAAAAATGACTCGCTGAAGTGCTGCCGCGTCTCCCCGCCAGGGAAGGGCAATGAAATTTCCATAGTTCTTTAGCAGTCGCTTAACCTTGCTCACGAAGCCACTCCATTTCCGTTTGGTTCAAAAGGCTCGGAAACTGTACCTCCATCACATCGCCGATCCGCTTAAAGACGATCCATCCCCTCTGTGAAGCTTGTTCCG
Source organism: Desulfatiglandales bacterium (assembly GCA_963663335.2). Taxonomy (GTDB): domain Bacteria; phylum Desulfobacterota; class DSM-4660; order Desulfatiglandales; family Desulfatiglandaceae; genus NaphS2. The sequence continues at coordinate 1,498,876 of CAXXLN010000004.1, forward strand.
CCAGTTCCATGCTGTGTTCGACTGGACAGTCGAGCAGGCGTGAATATTCGGAACTGAAAAGCGAAGGACCTCGATATCCCCTTAAATATCCCAGAAAAAGGGCGTAGGCAACTGCTCCAGGGGTTGGATTGGCCTTCGTTCGTAATTTCTTCACTCTGCCCTTTAGATGCTCTGATTTGGTCCAGCTGGCGTTAATATTCTGGGCCAGGGACCTTAACGTAGCTTTGCTGAAACGATCAGGGGCAACCTTTTCAAAGTATGCTTCGAGTTTCTCCCTGAGAGCCAACGCGCCTTCCTCCAATTCTAGAATGAAAGGTGCGCTTATTTGAAGCAGATGATCCCGTGCATAAGCACAGAGAAACGCCAACAAAGGGTGGCCCGAAGGTTCTCTGGTCCAGAAAGAAAGAAGGACCCTGAAGATGGTGATGTTTGGGTCCAGGCCATAAAGCGTTACAAGGTGTCTGGTTGTCAACGTTCTCGTTCTGCCTGACCGTTTTCCTAGACAGTTTTCGTTTTCAATGGCACGAATGTAAGTGGCTTTTTCCGCTTCAGGAGTGTTGATGTATGCGAGAAGGGGCTCCAGGTCCTCCAACATGATGGTCCGGGCCAGGTGGGTGCTGCCCGTTTTCGATTTGAATCCAAAATATGCAGTGTTTTCCAAATTGATACTTTTTGAAGGCATTCCCTTCCTCAATAGTCCATATTATAGGAGGTTCTATCCATAGCATAGACCCTCATATTTTACAGCTGTTTTCTAGTCAAAATAAGAAAGGATGAGAATTATTTGAGCCAAGTAACTCTGTACAAATCTTTTCGACGGCTTTCAAGGTTGCGGACGCTGCCGTGTTTCCGCAGTTCTTTTAAAAGATTCAGATCGATATCCGCGATCAGGGTCATTTCTGTGTTGGGGGTGCTTTCCGCGGCTATGGCATCATGAGGAAAAGCAAAATCTGACGGGGTGAAGATGGCGGACTGGGAATATTGGATATCCATGTTCTCTACCTTTGGCAGGTTGCCCACGCTGCCGGATATGGCCACATAACATTCGTTTTCAATGGCCCTGGCCTGGGCGCATCGCCGGATCCGGAGATAACCGTTTTTGGTATCCGTCCAAAAGGGGACCAACAAGATTTTCATCCCTTTTTCCGCTAATAATCGGGAAAGTTCAGGAAACTCAACATCATAACAGATCAGTATGCCGATTTTACCCACATCGGTATCAAAAATTTTAAGGTCTTGCCCACCCTGAAGCCCCCAATACTCTCTTTCATCCGGAGTGATATGCAATTTATGCTGCATGTCCCAAGTCCCGTCCCGACGGCATAAGATCGAGACATTGTAGAGCTGCTGATTTTCATGCCGGGGCAAACTGCCGGCTACGATATTGATGTTGTATCTGACAGCCATTTGCAGCATTTCATCTCTCAACTGATCAGTGTATTCCGCCAAAGACCGCATGGCCTTGGGCGGGTCCTGTTGATCGAACCGGGATAAAAGCGGTGCGTTGAAGAGTTCCGGAAACAGAACCAGGTCCGCCTTGTAACCCGCCACGGTATCCACAAAAAATTCCACTTGATGCAGAAGATCTTCAAAGGAGTGAAAGATGCGCATCTGCCATTGAACCGCTCCTAAACGCACATTGGATTTTCGGCCCCAGATGAATTTTTTCCTGGCCTGGTAAAAAATGTTGTTCCACTCCAACCATACGGCATAACTTCTGGATTTACTGTCTTCGGGAATATAGTTGCGAATCGCTCTCTTGGGATGAAAGTCATTGGCCAGTTGAAACGTCAGAACCGGGTCGACGATTTCCCGTTTACCAACTTTCTTTATATATTGCATGGGGGTCAGTTCCTTGGCATGCCGGGCGTAATTGGGAATGCGGCCCCCCACGATCATCCCTTTAAGATTCAATTCCTCACACAGGTCTTTTCTGGCATCATAAAGACGGCGGCCCAAACGCATGGAACGGTATTTTTGATCAACAAACAGATCGATGCCGTACAGGTAATCTCCATCCGGATCATGGCCTTCAAAACTGCCGTCCGAAACGATATCCTCATAGGAATGATCATGCTCCAGACTGCTATAATCAATGATCAAGGCCAGAGCGCAGGCCACCACTCGGCCCTTGTCTTCGATGCAGATCTGACCTTCGGGAAAAAGTGCTAGAATCGTTTCGTATTCATGTGGGGTCCAGGCGCCGCCCATATCCTTGTAGGCCTGATCCATGATGGCTTTGACATTCGCGTAATCGTTGATTTTCAGGTTTCTGATTTCAAGTACGTGATCGTAGCCTGCTGTTTCCATTTCAAGTCTCTTTCTACTTTTTTAACCGGCGTATCTGTTGTCGAACCATATTGATTCTCTATTTGTAATTCATTTATGCCTTAGAATGCAAATCTGTTCCATATGGAATTTTTCAATTTTTTGGTAAAGGCGACCGGCGAGATCCTGGACTCCATATGGAAAAGCATACCGTTTATTTTCCTTTTTTATACCGTCTCGACCCCATTGACTTATGCGCACGGAAGAGCCAGAATAATAACGATTATTTACAGCAGTAGGCCTTTAAAGTTTTTGTATTTACTATGGGTTTCGATGAAAAGGAGTGGAAAAATGCACGATAAAGACGAGCTTTGCCAGAAGATCAGATCCATCTATCCGGAAATCGGTGAATGCGGGATAGAGGTAAAAGTGAATTTCGATGAGGCCGAAGACGCTTATGTGGTGGATCTGGAAAAAGGGGAACATCATTTGAAGACATTTTTAGAACATAAGGATGCGGATGCATGCATGGATGGCAAGCAATGTGTGAATCTGGGCGTTGATATCGGTCAGCTCAAGGACCGGGTCAGCCAAGTATAGCGGTTATTAGACCGGCTAACGATTTCTCAGTGCCTCGGCGAAAAAAGGGTTGCGCAATTATTTTTTGCCGAGGCACTTTAAATTGGCAAGATAGGGGATAATGGCTTCATTGCTGCGGGCGGAAGTTCCGTCATAGGTGATGGATACAATGGGAACCCCTGTTTTTTCTTCGATCTTTTTGGCCATCGCCTCGGTGACCAGGGAAGGGCAGCAGAATGCGGGGCTGGTTTGAACAAAAAGGGCAACGTCCGGGTAGTGCTTCTTTGTATAAAATATCTTCAACAGGTTGTCCATGCTTTCACCCGTGTGCTCAATCCTGACGTTGTATTCCGATAGGATCTTTTCAGGGCTTTCGTCGTAGGATGGTGCCGGGTTTTCTAAAATCCTTCCGAAATGTTTCAGGTACCCTTTTTCCATGCGGGTCACCGTGGACAGCAATGCCTTTGAGGAAAGAATATCCAGGTAATTGCCTTCAAAGAACCATTTCTTCAAGTATGCCTTGGCGATCATCTGTATATAGGCGCTGTAGGGGGTGACGATCACTTCACAGCCATGGTTTTCAATAAAACGGATGAGGTTCTGGTTCATTACGTCGTTATCCCGCACGTATAAATCCCCGAAGATGGCCACTTTCGGCTTTTGCCCGGAAAAAGTGTCGATGGCTTCAAAAGCGGAGATGACTTTTTGCAGTGCGTCTTCTTTCGACCGTTTTCCCGAGAATGCATCGATCAGAATTGAAACACTTTCCATCAGCACCCTGTCCGTTTCCCCTTTTTGTTTTTCGTAGGGTCTGATCCGGCACCCCATTTTTCGAACGAACCCGCCGAACATATAAGCAAAATAGGTATTGATGGGCAGCTTCAGAGAGACATCCATGAAGGACATGCTGCCCACGTACACCCCGGCTTTTTCCATCCCCTTTCCGTAGGTGCGAAAAAGTTTCTCCAGATGATGGGGAAACAACCCGATATTGCAGGCGATCTGTGAAGATACCATCCAGAGCAGGGTCATTTCGGGGTCCAGATGATGGGCTTTGACATATTCCACAAACTCCTGAGCCATGATGTTTAAAGGGATGCACTGCCCCGTATTGTACCTGAGACTCTTCTGAATGGTTGTCTGGGATTCCTCCATCAACCTTGCATCGATGCCCTCCCTTCGAAGATTGGCCACCACTAGCTGGAACGTAACATTGTCCCAGTTTGGAATGACCAGGGTTTTGCCAGAAATCCCTTTTTCTTTCACGGAAAAAACCATGGGTGTGAGGGTGCCGGATTTTTTTTCAGCACGGGTGGCGTGGTGATTTTGAAAAGATCTGATGGCGGCCTCAATGCGTGTTTCATACCCCACATTGGATTCATGCTCATCCAGTTGAAGGATGAGGTAGGGTTTGTGATGGACTTCCATGATCTCCTTGAAATAGTCCATTACAAAGGCATCCGGCGAGCAGCGAAAGGAAGTGATCAGAACCGGGTAGGCCTTTTCGCATGTTGCCACCACCTGGGCTGCCTTAAGAATCTCAGCGGCATAATGCCAGTGTATCTGCTCCAGGAGCTTTAAAATGGGCGCCGTATCTGCATCTGAATAAGAGAGCATGTCCTGGTAATAGACCCGGATACCCAGGGACGCGAAAATATCCGGAATCCCTTTGTTCATGGTTTTTGAAAGGGCTGTGTAAGGTCGTCCCAACAGCACCACATGGATATTCTTTTGTTCCTGCAATTCTTTCCGGTACAGGGCCTTTAATTTCAACAAACAGGCTTTTTGGTATTCCTGGGCCGAGTCATAGGCTCTGGATACGTCCAGAAACCCCACGGGAGATTTCGTGATGGTTTTCAAGGTGTTGTAGAGTTCGATTTTGGTACGGATCGATCCGTAAAGATAATGAATCAGCGGTGTCAGAACTTTTTTTTGGGATATGAGAGAAGGTGAAAATTGCGTGTAATAGCAGTACTGGCGCCTTATTCCCCGCTGGGGTGGCTTTCTTTCCAGATAGAAGGGGAGAAAAACCGCATCCGAGCGTTCCGCCAGGTAATGAACATGGCCGTGAAGGGCCGACAGGGGCGCACAGAATTCAGCGTTTGCAATGTGTTTTCCCTCCTTTAGAGCGTCATCGAAGTTTTCGCTGGTGACGGTTTTGATGGAGAGGGGATCAAAAAACTTCCTCCAGAAGGGGAGGTCTTCAAAGAGATGGAGCGCGGCGGGTAACCCGATGGTGATCTCTTCGGATGGGTCTGTAACGGCTTTGAAGTCGAAAATTTTCTTGCGCTCTTTGAGCAGATCAAAGCCGGAAAGGTTTTTGTTGACGTGGCGTTGGACCTCATAGTCTCTGCCGCACAAAAATCCGTAAGCGACCTTTTCATCTCCCACATGGGCCACCGTTATCTTGCAGTGATTGGTGCACAGTTCGCAGATTTCACTGGTGACCGGGATGGGGTTTCGATGAAGGGAAATTCCCCGAAAGCCGGTTTTCCGTTGGGCACCATTCGATTTCATGGTCGATCCCATGCCTTCGTCTAAAAGGGTCAGTGCCGCCCCCAACGCCCCGGTTAAATGACAATATCTCGATACATGGATCGGTTTTTGAAGCCGTTGTTCAAAGGCGGCCACCAGGGCCATGTTCTTTGCCGTTGCCCCCTGAAAGAATATGGTGTTTCCCATGCTGCCCAGGGTGGCTACTTTGGTGAGGTAGTTTTCCCGGATGGCATGAAGCACGGAGGCCAGCACCTCATTAACGGCGTAGCCCAGGGAAAGATAATGGTTCATGTCCCGTTCCATGAAAACCGTGCATCTGTCGCTCACAATGGGGGACCTTTGGCCTGCGGTCCTCGTGGAATAATCGGACAGAGGGCATCCCAGTTTCCTGGCCTGTTCCTCAATAAAACTTCCGGTTCCCGCGGCGCACACATTATTCATGATGGAGAAAGTGACCCGGCCATTTTTGAGCGTGGTGAATTTGCTGTCCTGTCCACCGATTTCAATGATGGTGTCCACGTCGGGATCGATTTCGCAGGCCGCCCGGGCGTGGGCCGTAATCTCGTCGATAATGATGTCCGCGCCCATGATCTTTCCCGCGAATTTTCTTCCGGAGCCGGTGGTTGCGGCGCCCCGGATCCGCAAGCCGATTTGCTTTTTAAGGGTCATGTCATCAATGGCGGAAAAGAGCCGTTGAACAGCGGCCACCGGCCTTCCGGCGGTGCCGGTGTAGAAGCCCGCCAGAACACCGCCTTTTATATCCACCAAAACGGCTTTGGTGCTGGTGGACCCGATATCCACACCCAGGAACACATCACTGTGGCATAGCAGGGTTTCATAAATATCCACTTCCACGGGATGTGAATGCTCGGCATGGGCGGTCACGTATTCATATTTTTCAACACTGTCAAAATCGGGATAATGGGAAAGGGTCAATTGAAGGGGTTCATGAAAGTATTTTTTTTGAACACTATCAGGACGAAGCATGTCATCCACTGATTCAAAAGCTGCCCCGGTTTTTCCCTGCCATTTCGTTGCCATGAGAAATGCCGCACCGATGGCGCCGTAAACCCCCGTCTCATCTAAAAGGATCTCTTTTCCCGCCATGGATCGAATATGATTGACCACCGCCCGGTTGCGGGACACGCCGCCCGTGAAGATAATGGGATTGAACGGTTCCCGGTTTATGGAAAGCCTGTCCACGATGTTCTTTGCCAGTCCGTGGCACAGTCCGTCGCAGATCTGTTCCAGGCTGTAGCCCTCCTGTTGGGCGTGGACCAGGTCGGTTTTGGCAAAAACGGCACATCTGGATGCGATTTTCGGAACGTTTCCGCGGTTGTTTAATGCCTTTTCGCTTAAGGCTTGGGCGTTTTCAAGATTCAGCCGTTGCGCCTGCTGGTCCAGAAAACTGCCGGTTCCCGCTGCACAGCTGGTATTGGTCTTGAAGCTGCGATACCGGCCTGTTTCATCAAAACCGATCAAACCGAATGCTTCACCGCCCACTACCAGGATAGCACCGATTTTTTGATGAAAGTGCCGGGCCGCCTCGATGATGGCGACCCGATTGTCATAATGGCTGTCGGCTTTGATGGACGACGGGGTTGATGATGTGGCGGCCATGCCGCAAATCCCCTTCAGGTCAAAAGCCTTCATGATTTTGATGAAAGTCTCTTTGATATTGCCGTGATGAAACTGATAAGCGGTTTTCAGGACTTTTCTTTCGGAATCTACTTCGGCCACCGAAATGGAAACAGAGCCGATGTCGATTCCCAGGATAACAAAGGGGTCATTCTTTCTGTTCCGGGTCAAAGACATATCCTACCGATCGCAGACTTTTAAAATAGATGGGTTTCTTTGGGTCGCGCTCAAAGTATTTCCTTAATCTTACCATGAAGTTATCCACGGTACGTGTGGTGGTTCCCCTGGCGTATCCCCAACCGATTTCCAGAAGCTTTTTTCTGGAAAGGGGGCGGCCGCGGTTGGCGATGAAAAGCCTTAGCAGCCTGATTTCCTGGTCGGTCAGGTTGATTTCGCCGGAAGGGCCGTGGGCTTTCAAAGCCTGAAAATCGATCCGGTTATCCCCGAATTGGTAGATTCTCGGCAGGGATGAAGGGCTGTTTCGGGTTGAATCTTTCTCCTGTGACCAGTTCCCCCGGGTCAAAAGCCGCTTCACTCTGAGCAGAAACTCATCCAGGTTAAAGGGCTTGGCAAGGTAGTCGTCCACACCGTAGGAGAACCCTTTGACCCTGTCATCGGGATCGCCTCGTGCCGACAGGATTAAAATCGGAATACGTTCGTCTTCAAGGCGGATATTGCGAAGCACCGACAAACCGTCAATTCCCGGAAGCATGATGTCCAGTACGATCAAATCCGGCTGCCATTGTTTCCACTGTTCCAGGGCTGAGGGTCCGTCCGCGGCGATCTGTACGTCATACCCCTTGAGCGTCAAGTTCAGTTTCAACCCTTCGGCCAGGTGTACCTCGTCCTCTACCACAAGGATTTGGGGCTTAGGGGCGGTCATGGATCACCTCTTTTTTCTCGGGTCTTAAAGGGTTTCAGGGGCAGAACCAGGGAAAAAACGGCGCCTTTTCCGCTTCCCTTGGATTCGGCAATCACTTTCCCCTTGTGGAACAGGGTGATGCTTTCGACCAGGTACAAGCCGAGTCCGGTCCCTTTGGCCGTCATGTTTTCCGCGCGCCCGATCTGGTAAAATTTCTTGAAGACCTTTCGGAATTCGGTCTTTGCCAGTCCGATGCCGTTGTCTTCGAAATGGATGAGCAACTTTCGCCCTTTGGGTTGGAAGGTTATCTCCAGGCGGGGAACGTCGCTTTCATTGTATTTGAAGGCGTTGGTGAAGAGATTCATCAACAGGATTTCAAACAGGGTGGGGCTGATGGGGTAGAAATAGGGTTCGCCCGAAGGATTGCGAATATGTACTTCACACCCGTCAAAGAGGTGGCGGCTTTTTTGGGAAAAACGTTCAATGGTTTCCACCAGATCCTCCCTCACGAATTTTCCACCGTAGGTTTTGCTTTCTATTTTGGCCAGATCCAGGATGCGGTTGATGTTGTGGGTCAAACGATCCACATCCTGAACCATGTATCCGATATATTTGAGTTGGTCCTCACGGGGAAGGGTATAGGCCCGGAATGTTTCCAGATACAGTTTCAGGGAGGTGACGGGGGTCTTCAGTTCGTGGGTGAAATTATCGATAAAATTGCGCTGAAGACGGTAAAGTTGGAATGTCTTCTGGTTGTAAACAAAGATGATGAAGATGCCCATGAGAATGATTCCCACGAGAATGGAAAGGACCAGAATGACCATCCAGGTTTGAGAGGTGAGAACCTGATCCGTGTCCAGATGGGCCTTTTCCGTGAGGTTTGTGAGCCCTGTTCTCATCTCCACATACCAGTAGATATACAGGGTGAGGGACAGGGCCACGGCCGCAACGGAGAAGACGAAAATAAGGATCGGATGAAAAAACCATTTTGATTGGCGCATTTCCGACAACCCCGGTGTTGCCCGTAGTCTGATTTTGCTGCCTTGATAGGAGGACAATCGATCCACTTGATTTTTTATTCTATCTCCATGGATGCATGAATTCAACCGCTAAAAATTAAGGACAAGGATGAAGTGCTTGCGAAGGCGCAGAAAAGGTGGCACAATCTGCGGGTCTTCCGCTATCCGGGAGGCTTCTCGCATCGGTTTCCTGGAAAGGTCGCATTCTGATGAAAGTCGTCTACACATTGCTGGCAATGGTTTTGGCGTGGCTGTTCTGGGATGCGGATTTTCATATCAACCGTGGTCTCCTGAATCTTCTACCCATGTTGGTCTGGTTTGTATTTTTGCTGCTCGTGGTGAACAGCTGGTTCATTTCCACGGTGGCCGTCTCCGCCCTCCTTGCGGCGCTCTATTTCCTGAGTGCCGTGAAGCTGGATGTGTGGCGCCAGCCCATCACCCCCGCCGATCTTCACTATCTCGGCAATCTGTCCGACCTCTGGGATGTCTTGAAAGCGTATTCAACCCACTATCTTTTCATATCCCTCCCGGCCCTCTTTGTTGCATTGGCGGCCTTTGTTTATTTCTGGAAAGTTGATCGGAAGAGAGATCGATTTCTGGTTTACACCAGGGATGCAAGAGGGCTTGTAAAAAGGCTCCTTGTAATCACCACAGCCGTTATCGTACTCGGCGTCTGGGTCCAGCAACTAGTGGATTTCAGCTCCCCCATGCACAGAATCTATCATGTTTTTTCAACAAAATATGGTGTGTCCCGCCTGAAAAGGTCACTCAAAGAAGATGGGTTGTTTACCTACTTTATCTCTCGATTACCCCTGTTTGAAATCAAGATGCCCCGTTTTGACGTTCCCATGACGTCGGTTCAACTTCCCACTGTCTTGGCAAAGGAAATGAGTGAGGCATCTGTCAAACCGGATATTTTCGTCTGGGTGAACGAATCAACCTTTGATCCCCGATATCTGAAGCTGGACTGTCCCGGTATGACGTCTTTCAAGATGTTTCAGGATCATCCGGCCAATGTTGCAAGTGGTCTTTTGAATGTCCATACATTCGGAGGGCGAACCTGGATGAGTGAATTCGGATTTTTTGCGGGCATTCCTCCGCTCATCTTCGGGCCCGGCGGCTCCTGTTCCCCCTATACCCTGGTGCCCAGGCTCAAAGAGTCACTGGGTACCCATCTCAGAAGCCGGGGATACAGAACCGTTATTCTGAATCCGGTTTCGGGAAGGTTTATGGATTCAATCGCCACCTATGAACATTACGGGATGGATGAATTTTATGATCCGAAAGATCTCGGGTATCCCGATCCGGAATCCTGGCATATCCCGGATGATTTTTTCGAGGAGCAGGCCATCAGGATTCTTCAAAACCACAAGGGTCCCATGCCCCTTTTTCTGGTGGTGCTGACCATGGGGAATCATGGTCCCCATGGCCGCAAGAACCGTACTGAAACGCCCGATTGCCTGTCGACAAAACTGCCCGGAAAGAGCGCCCGGCAATTGGATGATTACCTGGAACGTCTACAAAAGACGGACACGGCTGTTGAATCCCTCACACGCTTCATCATGACCCGGCATCGTCCCACCATCTTTCTCTATTTTGGCGACCATCTGCCCGCTTTTACCGATGAGATGTCGGATGCACTTTTTGATGCCGAGAGAGGTGTGGACAAGATGAAAACCACCTTTCACATTCGAACGAATTATCGGGTGGAGCATCCTGTGCTTCCTCACATTTTGGATATTTCCTTCCTTGCCGGTGTCGTTCTGGATGTAGCCCGGTTGAATGACTCCCCCTTTTTCAGGTCCAACGCTTTCATGCGCAATTATCTGGAGGGGAAAATGCCCATGAAGGCCGATTCCGATCCCTATGTGAACCGCTATTTCTCCCTGATCGTCAAGCAGATCAAGCGGTAGCGCGGGCGCGGCTTAACCCTCATGAATGCTCCGGTTGTTCGGCCAGGCGGTAGGGAATCTTCGGGATTTCTCCACCGGCAAAAAAGGGGTTGACCGATCGATTTTTTTGCGTGGAAACTTTATACTGCCGGCGATAGGATGTTTTGGGGACTCTAACATCACTGATAATGCGGCATCGCAAATATTCTTTCACGCTGAACAAAAGGACTGCAAGTGATGGAACCAGCGTTCCGAGATTCACCCTCCCGAATTCTAAACGATAGGCTTTCTTGATTTCCCCCAGCAGGATTTTACTTTGCCGGTTTTGTGCAAAAAGGGTCGATGCCGGAAGAAAATAGCGTGTCATTTTGAGCCTTTTTTTGAAATACGGTGAACGGTTTCGCACCCGCTGGTCGGAATGGGTGCTACAATACTGAAAACCGGCCAAAGTTGTTTCTATGACCCGCAGCATGGAGGCGCCGTTTCTGATATAATCGATATCAAAGGCGAGGCGCAGGAAATCTTCCGACTCTTCTCTTGAAAAATGGTCATGGTGAAACCATATTTTCCCCTGGCCGTGCTGGGATTCATAGGGGACATCTTTGATTAATTTTCCTTGCTTTTCATAATCATCGTAGAGTTTTGTTCCGGGAATGGGCCCCAGGGGTGAGAATTGCAGGTAATCCGGTTTCAGCGAGGTGACAAAGTCCACATCCTCCCAGATGGTGTTCTTATCGTGTTTCTCACTGAATAAAATCAATGACGCCAGAACACTGATGCCCCGTTTTTTTAATTCTGTGAAGAGCATCGGAAAATCGGTATTTTTATTTTTCAGATAGATCTCTCTTTTCGATTCAACGCCCACCCAAACAAAAGTCACCCCCATGCGTACCAGGATATCCAGATCCCCGATCTCCCTGAGTGTTTCAGCAGAGCTGAAGATCGCAAAGTTGAAGTGGCGATTGTGGGTTTCCATCAGTTCCAGCAATTCCAGTGCGCGATCCTTCATTTTCAGAAAGTTTTCATCCAGCACGCCGAAATCCGTTATGCCCTTCTCATCTTCGTAGCGGCAACAGACGTCAAATATGTCCCGGCCGGTTTTCAGATAAGGGATATATTTCCCGAAGAAGTGCGATGTGGCGCAAAATCGGCATTTGTTGGCGCACCCCACGCCCGTAATGAGAATGCCCGAATCCGAGGGCCATGGGGTCCCCATGACCTGCCGGTTGAAGGAGCTGTACTCCAGGGGATGCTGAATGGGGGTGTCCATCTTTTCCCCGAAAAGCTCCCTTAAAAAATAGACGCCTTCTCCCTTGCACCGGTAGTCATAATCGATAAGGGATTCGATGCCGGGGATATTCACGCCGTGTCCGCCCAGAATGATCTTGGTTTTGGGCGATAATTCACGAATGAGGCTGGCCATCTCTTTGGCCTTCTTGAAATTGGGAATGATAAAAGTGATGCCGATGTAATCATATCCCTTTTTCAACTCCTTCTTAAATCGTTTGAGCGTTGGGAAATCCAGAATCGCGGTGGGCATTTCAATGTTTTCCGCCAGAAAATAGAGTCCCTGGCTTCCGTGATTGAATCGGTAGGAAAAAATTCCCTGCTCTCGGGTCACCTGATTGTGAAACAGCTCCATCTTATTTTCTTTTCTGCCGTATTCGTCATCCACCCCGTAAGGTCCGAATACCGAAGTCAGTAATAATTTCATATAATCTCCTATATTTTTTAATTTTAATATAAGGGATTATACAATAAATTAAACAATAGCTTTGTAAAACAAATGTAAAACAAATATTCATAGGTTATTAGGCTTCAAGGATACGGTGTGAATTAAGGCTGCGAGCGCTCGATTTATAACGGAGTTCGAATACATCCGGCTGAAACGGATAGACGATGATGGAACCCCTCCACGTGGCCCCGTGGGAAGTTTCACGCAGGTCGGTCTTTATCGATAGACATGTTTTTTGTGTTTTACGGTGAGAATATAGAGGATATGGTTGACGGAGCTTACTTCATAGATGATCCGGTAGGCTCCTACTCGAAGAGAAAATTCTCCTTTGTGGTTTCCAACAAGAGGCTTGCCTTGAAAGGGGTTTTCCTCAAGGGATTCCATTTTGTTGATGATGCGGTGGAAAAGCTTTCTGTCGTAACGGTACAACACGTCTATATGAAGGCATTATGCAAATATAAACAAGGTGAGATCATGGGCAACTTTTCTCTGAACATTGTGACAGAGTGACGAACACATTATCCCCCTTGTGGTTAATAATATTTTTTGTCATTCTTCATTAATAAACTTGACTTTGGTAAAAGAAGTGTCTAAGGTACAAACCATTAATTGATGTTCCTGGTTGTAACTGAAAATCACGTAAGCCCCGGAATAAGTCCGGGGCTTTTTTTATTGGAACATAGCAAGAGGTATTTTTTTGAATTTCAAGACGTTTAATTTTAAGCCCGCTGTTGCGGCGGGTGTTGCTGAAGCGGGATATGTCACCCCGACCCCTATTCAGTCCCGTGCAATTCCGGAGGTGCTCGCGAATCACGATATGATAGGCGTGGCTCAGACCGGCACCGGCAAAACCGCTGTCTTCGTCCTGCCCATACTGGACCGGCTGTCGGAGACGAAAGGAGCGGGTGTTAAGGCCCTCATTATGGCGCCTACTCGAGAACTGGCCGAACAGATTCATCAGGCCATTGAAACGCTGGGTCGGAAAACCCACCTCAAGAGCGTTACGGTTTATGGTGGCGTGGGGATTCATCCGCAGATCGAGAAGCTGAAGCGTGCTGATATTGTGGTGGCGTGTCCTGGCCGGTTGTTGGATCATATCAACCGCCGTACCGTCGATTTTTCCCGTTTGGAAGTGCTGGTCATTGATGAAGCGGACCAGATGTTCGACATGGGATTTTTGCCCGATATCCGGCGCATATTGGCGCGTCTTCCCAAAAAGCGGCAGACGTTGCTTTTCTCCGCGACCATGCCTACGGAAATACGCCGTTTGGCAAATGATATTCTGCGGGAACCGGTCACCGTTCAGGTGGGGATGGTGGCGCCCGCGGATACGGTCAGTCATGCCCTTTATCCCGTAGCACAACATTTGAAAGCGGCGCTTTTGCTAAAACTGTTGGCACATACCACCGTCAAATCGGTGCTGGTTTTCACAAGGACCAAATACCGCGCCAAGAGTCTGGGAGAAAAACTTGATAAAGCGGGATACAGCTGTGCATCTTTGCAGGGGAATCTTTCTCAGGGACGTCGTCAGGCCGCACTGGACGGCTTTCGCGATGGTACATTTCAGATCCTGGTGGCTACCGACATCGCTGCCAGGGGAATTGATGTTACGCGGGTTTCCCATGTCATCAATTATGACATCCCTTCAACGCCGGACGCGTACATTCATCGAATCGGGCGGACCGGCCGGGCAACTAAGAGCGGCGAAGCATTCACCTTTATTACCGGAGAAGATAAAGATATGGTCCGCGCCATCAACCGGACCATGGGCACTTCCATAGAGCGGCGGACTTTGCCGGATTTCGATTACCATGCGGCGGCTTTAGCCCCGAAAAAAAATGGCGCTCATCCTGCTGAAGGACGTCGGGCCCCAAAGAGTAAATCTGCCCATACACCGAAAGGCCGGGCGCAACGAGGCGCTTTTGCATGGCTTTCCGCCCAGGGAAAGGGTAGGGCTCAGGCAAGCATCGAAACGGCCTGAGCGTCAACTCCGGGGGAATCTTCTTGAAGGATCCCTATTCCAAGATATTTTACGGCAGGGACGGAAACGGCCCTGCCGTTTTTTTATGAAAGACAGCCTGAAAGACCTGCCTCCGACAATTTTGCCTTGTGTCTCCTGAATTGCGCGGGGGGCCGAGAAAAATTTTCTTGACAAAGTTTACATTTAGTATACAAATGCTTCATGGAAGAATTAGACGAAAAAGCCATTTGCGACCGAATTCGCGACTTTCGTTTGATGCGAAATCTGACGCTGGACAACCTCGCCTCTCTTACAGAACTCACCAAAGGATATCTTTCCCGTATTGAAAATGCGGGGAAGGCCCCGCCCATTTCAACTTTAGCCAAGATTGCAGCGGCCCTTAAGGTGGACATGATCTCTTTTTTGAAGGACGACGATGAGGAGGATTTCGATTCCAATCTTGCCATCATCAAAAAGAATGAACGGAAAGTCATCGGTTCGAAAGGAGTTCCCTACGGGTATACTTTCGAATCCCTGGCTTACCGGATGGCGGGAAAAAACATGGAACCTTATCTCATTACCATCACCGATGCCGCCCCAACCACCGAGTATCAACATGAGGGCGAGGAGTTTATCCACATCATCGAGGGTAAGATCGCATTTTCCTATGAGGAGCAAGTCCACATTCTGGAGGAAGGAGACAGCGCCTATTTCAACGCCGGGATTCCCCACTCAGGGCGCAGCGTCGGTGGACCCACGGCACGATTTTTGTGCGTTATTTACGATTACAGGAGATCCTGAACGGTTCTCCGTCAAAACTGTAAAGTTTACGAATAGTAAACAATAGGGAGAGCAACGCATTGGAAAAATTGATTATTACGGCAGCCATTACCGGGGGCGGATCTCCCGAAAGCAATCCTTATCTGCCAAAGACACCCGAGCAGCAGGTTGAGGCCACCCTGGAGGCTTACGAGGCCGGGGCGTCGGTGGTACACATCCATGCCAGGAATCCCGAAACGGGAATCGGCGAACAAAAAGCGGAGTGGTTTGAACAGGCCATCCGGCCCATCAGAGAAAAGTGCGACATCATCATCAATGTCACCACCGGCGGTTCGGGCCGACGGGTGGACGGCGACTGGCTCTACAAGGAAATACCGGAAGAAAGCGTCAAGGGCCGGCTTTCCGTGTTGCCGGCATTGTGCAAAAATCCCCTTTCGAAACCGGACTTGGCCTCATTTAACGCTGGGTCCCCCGTCATTGACATTTACAATCGCAAGAAACGGGATTTTATTCTGAAATTTGTTATGGTTCACAGTTTTCCGGATATGGTGCTCATGGCCGACACCATGAAGGAGCTCGGGGTAAAACCGGAAATCGAGTGCTACGATATCGGCATGATCAACAACGCCCGTTTCCTCGGCGAGCAGGGGCATATTGCAACGCCCCTCTATTTCCAATTTGTCATGGGTGTGCTGGGACAGATACCGGCTTCCGTGGACAACCTCCTGCACATGGTGAGAAGCCTGCCCGCGGGTTCCCCCTGGTCGGTCTGTGCCGTAGGGCTGAACGAATTCCCCATGGCCGTCATGGCCATGATTATGGGGGGGCACGTGAGGGTCGGTTTTGAAGACAACATCTATCTTTCCGAAGGGGTCCCCGCAAAGAGCAACGCGGAACTGGTGGATAAAATCACCAGGATGGCAAAGGAATTGGGCCGAGAGATCGCTTCCCCGGCTGAGGCGCGGAAAATTCTCCACCTGCCTGAAAAATAACGTTCTTTCGGAGGCTTGAGATACATGGAAGGACTTCCCATTTTAAAGGGGATAGGGCTGGTTAAACATTTCGGTTCCCTTGCGGTCATTAACGGCGTGGACCTTCACGTTGCGGAGGGGACCATACACGCTATCATCGGGCCCAATGGCGCTGGAAAGACGACCCTTTTTAATATGTTAACCGGTTTTCTTAAGGTGACTGAGGGAAATTTCTTTTTCAAGGGGGAGGACATCACCGGGTTGACCTCCTACAAAATTTCCCAAAAAGGGATTGCCCGGTCTTTCCAGATCACCAACATTTTTCCTGAACTAACGGTGGCGGAAAACGTTCGCGTTGCGGCCCAGGCCCGGGAAAAGGGATGTTTTAATCTGCTGAAAAGCCACCGGCGGCTTTCGGGAGCCATTGAGAAAACCGATCGGATACTCTCTTCCATAGGTCTATTGGAAAAACGGGAACGGGTCGCGGGAAACCTGTCATACGGTGAAAAGCGGGTTTTGGAGATCGGTATTTCCCTGGCCACCCGTCCCAGACTCCTCATGTTGGATGAGCCGATGGCCGGTCTCCAGAGGGGTGATCTGGAATGGATGATGCAGCTTGTGAAACAGATTTCTCAAGATCTCACCGTGGTCCTCATTGATCATAATATCGATTTGATCATCTCTCTCTCCGACGTCATATCGGTCCTCAATCAGGGGGTAATGATTGCGGAGGGGAACCCGGCCGAGATCCAGAACAATGAAAAGGTCCAAGAGGCCTATTTGGGAGGGTATTAGCATTGCTGAAGGTTCATGAGATCAACACTTATTATGACCAAAGCCACATCCTCCGTGACCTTTCCCTGGGGATCGAGAAAGGCGAAGTGGCAACTCTCCTGGGTCGCAACGGTGCGGGAAAGACAACAACGGTAAAGAGCATCATGGGCATACAGCCCCCCCGCTCCGGCTCCATCACCTTTAACGGTGTTGAAATTTCCGGCATGAGACCCCATAAAATTTCCAAGATGGGCGCGGGGTTCGTCCCCGAGGAGCGGCGAATTTTTCCCAGTCTGACCGTGCTGGAAAACCTCAATTTCCCGGTTTGGGGAAGGGGAGAAGAGGGCTGGGGCATCGAAAAGGTCTACGAATTCTTCCCCGTGCTGCGATCCAGGTCCGCCAACAAAGGATCGGAGCTCAGCGGCGGTGAACAGCAGATGCTCGCCATGGCCAGAATTCTCAGGGCCAAAATGGATCTGATCCTTTTGGATGAGCCCACGGAAGGGCTGGCGCCCCTTTTGGTCCGGAGCATCGGGACGATTATCCGGGAGATCAAAAACGACCGGCTTACAATTCTGCTCATTGAACAGAACACCCGGTTTGCGTCGGATGTGGCGGACCGGCACCACATCCTGTACGGCGGGAAGATTGCCTTTGAAGGAACCAACGAGGTGTTTGTGAACAGTCCTGAAGTTCAGAAAAAATACCTCGGCGTGTAGTCCATTTTTGGATTCTCATTTTCAAAAAAAAGGAGGAAGGTCGGTTTTTTTAAACGTAGAACGGCAGTAATTTTTATCAACCATTTGGCAACAAGGAGAAAATTCATGTTACGAAAAGTTTTCACGATTTCATTGATTTTGTTGGGCGCCATCGCTTATATGGCGTGTCCCGTTAGTGCCGGCGATACGGTGAAAGTGGGCGTCATCAGCGTCCTATCCGGCCCCTTGGCCGTCATCGGAAATGGTGAGGTCTGGTCGGCGGAAATGGCTGTTAAGGATTTCGGCACCGTTTTGGGTAAGAAAATCGAGTTGATTAAGAGGGATCATGCGTATAATCCCGGCGTGGCCAACGAAAAGGCCAAGGAACTCTATGAAAAGGAAAAGGTGGATGTGATCATCGCCTGTCCCAACAGCGCCGCGGCCCTGGCGGTGGCGCAACAGGCCCTGCTTCATAAAAAACTCTTTATTTCCACCTCCGCCGGAACCACCGACCTGATCGGCAAAAAGTGCAATAAATATGTGATCAAATGGAACTACAATGACTACATGCTGGCCACCACCGCGGGACTCTGGGGCGCCGAGCATCTGGGAAAACGGTGGTATACCATTACGAGTGACTATGCCTGGGGCCACGACCTGTTGAAGCATTTCAAAGCGGCATTAAAAAAGAAGGGAGGCATCCATGTGGGGAACGATATGGTGGCCCTTCACACGGCCGACTACAGTCCCTATATTCTCAAAGCCATCCAGGCAAAGCCTGACGTGCTGGTGCTTCTCAATGTGGGCAAGGACGCCACCAACAGCACCAAGGCCGCTGTTGAGTACGGCCTGAAGGACAAGTGCAAGATCGTTCATGCCCTGCTTTTTGAGCCCAACATCAAGGGCGCGGGTCCCGCGGTTTTCGCGGACGACTATGCCGCCATGTCCTGGTACTGGAAAGTGGACAACCCGGGCGCCAGGGAATACGCGGATAAATATTACGAACTTCACGGTGAAAGGCCCCATTTCATGGCCGCAGCCGTCTATAGTGCAACGTGGCAGTACTTGGAGGCCGTAAAAAGGGCTGGAACCACGGATGCCGACAAAGTCATCAAGGAGTTGGAAGGCCACACTTTTATCGACATGTTCGCGAATCCCGGCTACATCCGTCCGGAGGACCACCAGCAGGTTGCAAAGGCCCTGCTCGTCAGGGCCAAGAAACCTGGTGAGATCAAGGAAGACTACGACTTTTTTGAAATCGTAGGGACGGTATCGGCGGCGGAAGCGTTTGGAGAACCGGGACAGTTCGGCTGCAAACTGAATTAAATCGGTTTCCGATCAAGTGGACGGGGTAACGTGCCCCGTCCTCTGTCCTAAATTTGTGGGGAGCGAACTCCCCCTGGTGATTGTTCATGGACCTGCAATTTCTGTTCATACAACTTTTCAACGGACTTATCCTGGGTTCCATCTATGTGTTGCTTTCCCTGGGGCTTACCGTGATTTTCGGCACCCTGGGGGTGGTAAATTTCGCCCATGGGGCTATGTACATGCTCGGGGCGTACGGCGCCTATACGGTGGTTCATCTTTTGGGCCTCTCTTTTTTTCTGGCCATCATCATATGCCCCGTGGCCGTGGGAATCATCGGGATCATGCTTGAAAAGCCTCTGATCAGCAAACTGTACAAACTACCCCATTTCTACACGCTGCTCCTCACATTCGGCATCATGTTTTTCATTCAGGACGCCATCAAGCTTATCTACGGACCCGAAGGAGAGCCCCTGAACATCCCCGCACTCCTTACGGGCTCGGTTGATCTGGGCTTTATGATGTGTCCCAAATACCGGCTTTTCATCATTGTGGTCACCGCTCTTCTGGCGCTGGGCGTATGGTTGTTCATCGAGAAGACCCGGCTGGGGGCCATCATTCGCGCGGGTACGGACGACAGCGAGATGGTGGATGCCCTCTGCATCAACATCAGCAAAACATTTACGCTGGTATTCGCCCTGGGCGCCGCCTTGTCAGGCCTTGCCGGGGTATTGGCCGCGCCCATACAAGGGATTCAACCCATGATGGGCATGGACATCCTGGTGCAGACCTTCGTGGTGGTGATTATCGGGGGCATGGGGAGCATCGGGGGGTCGATCTTGGCAGGTCTCATCGTGGGGGAATTAATTACCCTGGGGATTATATTCTGGCCGCCTGCCGCCACCGTATCCATCTATATATTCATGGCCGTAATCCTTCTCGTGAGACCGAGAGGGTTTTTCGGCAGAGCCGAATTCTTCGAATAGGCGGAGAAAACTGATGATGAAAAAAAAGAGGGGATTTCTGGTTCCGGGTTTTGTGGTCGGCGCGCTTTTTTTGATATTGCTGCCGTTTATGACGCCCTATAGGGCACTGGCCAGCCAGATGCTGATTTTCGCCATATTTGCCATCGGTTTTGACATCGTATTCGGCTACACGGGGCTTCTGTCCTTTGGGCATGCCGCCTTTTTCGGAACCGGGGCTTATGCAACGGGTTTAACCCTCATCCATTTTTCGGCGCCCGCCCCCTTGGGCCTGCTGGTGGGCGTGTTTGCAAGTTTTCTTCTGGCGATTCCCATCGGATTTCTGTCCATTCGAAAAAGCGGCATCTATTTCGCCATGGTGACCTTGGCATTTGCCCAGGTGGTCTACTTTATTTCATTTAAGTGGCGGGGTCTTACGGGGGGCGACGATGGACTGCAGGGGGTTCCCCGGACGGCCTTCGGGCCCATAGACCTCAGCTCCGAACTGGTTTTTTACTACTTTATTCTGTTTTTTTTCGTCTTGTCGGCCTGCGTGGCGGTCAAGATCATCAACTCTCCTTTCGGGAAGACCCTCCAGGCCCTGCGGGAAAACGAAAAGCGGGCCGAGAGCATCGGTTACAACCCCACCGCCTATAAACTTGTTTCATTTGTGGTATCGGCCTGTTTCGCGGGGCTTGCCGGCGGACTCTACGCCCTTTTGCAGAACTTCGTTCCCCTTTACAGCCTGAGCATGGATACGTCCGGGGACATTGTCCTCATGACCTTGATCGGTGGAATGGGGACCCTCTACGGCCCGGTCATGGGGGCCATGTCCCTTGTGTTTCTGAAAGATCTTTTGAGCACCTATCTGAACATCTGGCCCATGATTCTGGGCTTGCTGTTCGTGGTTTCGGTCATGACCTTCAGAAAAGGCGTTTTCAAGGAAATCAAGGAAAAGATCATCAAGCGCCCATAATCCGGGGCGTGTCAATCGCTACGGGTATTTGATAAGGAGACAGCCCATTGCGCGAAATCAACAAAGTCGCCGTTGTCGGCGCCGGAATCATGGGGCACGGCATCGCCCAGAACTTTGCCCGGCATGGGTACGACACATCCCTTTATGATGTGGATGAGGATATTCTCCAAAGGGCTCACGAAAGTATCCGGTCCAACCTGGAAACATTCGTTCAGGCGGGAATGGAGAAATCAGACCGGGTGGACCCTATTTTGGCGCGCATCACGCTCACCACTAGTCTGCGGGAGGCCGTGGACGGGGCGGACTATATTACCGAGGCTGCTCCTGAAGATTTCGATCTCAAGGCGAAAATTTACCGGGAGATGGACGGCTATGTGCACGGGGAAGCCATCCTGGCCAGCAATACGTCCATGCTTTCCATCAGCGGTTTCGGCGGGGATGTGGAAAAGAAGGGGAACCTGATTGTGGCCCACTGGTTCAACCCGCCTCACATTGTGCCCGTGGTGGAACTTGTGATGGGGGCACATACCACTGAAGACACCTATCGAAGGACCCACCGGTTACTCGCCTCCATCGGAAAGACGCCGGTCAAGGTCCGGAAGGAAATCCCTGGATTCTTGGTCAACCGGATACAGACCGCCATGTTCAGGGAAGTCCTGTCGCTTCTGGAACAGGGGGTCGCCTCGCCGGAAGATTTGGACTCGGCCGTCAAAGGGAGCTTCGGCCTCCGTTTGGGCGTCATCGGGGTTTTGGAAACCATGGATCTGGCAGGTCTGGATCTGATGTACAAGGGAACAAAATACCTCTATCCCTTTATCGACAGGTCCCTGGAACCGCAAAAGGCGCTGGTTGAAAAAGTTGAAAACGGCCAATTGGGAGCCAAAACGGGACGGGGCTTTTTTGATTACGACACGGAAGCGGGATCCGCGGGCGGCGACTCAAAAATTAAAAGCCGGGATAAAAAACTGCTGGAGATGTTAAGATTATTGTATCCTTCCCGAAAATGAACCTGAACCCCCTTATAACCTTCTTAATTTCCTGCCTAAAGATTTGAGCTAATCTTTAGGCGCCGTCCAGGAAGGTTTTCTACTGGGAGAACTCCGCGGGTATCGTGGTCACCGGTAGGGTCACCGTGAAGGTGGAACCCTGCCCCTCTCGACTGGTCACCCGGATGCGTCCCCCATGTTTGGCGACGATCCCCTGGGAAACACTGAGCCCCAGACCCGTACCTTTCCCTTTTCCCTTGGTGGTAAAGAAGGGATCAAAAATTGAGGAAAGGATATGCTCCGGGATGCCTGCCCCGAAATCGATGACCTTGACCGCCATATAATTCGGTTCGTCGGCGGGCAGTACCAGAACCTGTATCTTGTCGCCTTTTTTGGACGCGTCAATGGCGTTTAATATGAGATTGAGAAAGACCTGTCTGAGTTGTTGGCTGTCTCCGTGGATGCGAGGCAGACTGTCGGTAGCTTGAAACGTGATCTTTATGCCGGAGAGCTTTATTTGGTTTGAGGCGAGGTTGATGGTGTCATTCAGAAGATTTTCCAGATCGAGCGGTTCCAACTGAGACCCGCTTTCTCTGGCAAAGTCCAAAAGATTGCTGATGATGTTTTTCGACCGTTTGGCTTCGCTCACAACATCTTCGACCATTTCTTTGCGCTCTTCGTCCGACAACCCGTTATAGTCCTCAAGCAACATGTGTGCGGTCAGGGTGATATTGTTCAATGGGTTGTTCAACTCATGGGCCACACCTGCCGTGAGGGTTCCCACCGCTCGCATTTTGTGCGACTGGATCAAAACCGCCTCGTGACTTTCCAGTTCCTGGATCATCTGGTTGATGGCAATGGCAAGATTCGTAAACTCATCACGAAAAGCGCGAGTAGGGGTGATGGGGGTGAAGTCTCCAGATGCGATACGCTGGGCATAAACGGCAAAACGACTAATGTTTCCCAAAATACGGCTGCCCAGCAAATAGGCATTGCAGACAATAAAAATCAGAAGAAAGACCAGGGAGTAGATGTGAATATTCCGGGATCGGTCAAGGGCGCGCGAAACGGATTCTTTTTCCCGGTTCATAAGATCCTGGGCGAAAGAGACCAGCTTCTGTCCGTGCTGCCGCAGCGCCAGTTCTATCTCTTTAACGTCTTTTAAGTATTTCCGGTTTTTCGTGGGATCCTGCTCCAATTCCACCAAGCGCTTTAACAGACTTTCGTAAAGGTCGATGTCGAGAGGAACCGTACCCTTCCCGCTTCTTGAGAGGATGGGTGCCAGTTCCGCTGCATTGCGGTCAAAAACGTCCCTGGCCTTGTAAACGTTTTCCAGTGCGTCGCTGAGGTTTGTTCCGTAAAGGAAGAAATTCTTCTCAAAACGCCGAGCCTGCTGAATCTCGATCACGAAATCATTGACGACTTCGAGAACGCGGAGTTTTTCTTCCACATGATACATGGTTTGCAACAAAACTGCAGCGATTCCCGCGGCAAACAAGAAAACCAGCAAAAACCCCAGATAGATCTGGAGACGCAAACTGAAACGGCGCCTTCCGAGTAACGCCTGGCGTGCTGACTCCGCCGCCTCGATGTGTTCATAGTGACCTTCGAGGGTTTTGGTCATAACATCGGTTTGCCCGTTTTCCACAGAGGCCGGTTTTGCATCCATTTCCAATCACACGTGTGAGGATTAAATTTCGTTTTCCGCTTCCACTTCAAAATTGACGGATGATCCCAGTTCTTTGGCCGCTTTTGCAATAACGCGCCGCAGGTCGTCGGGTTTAAAGGGTTTGGCAATGAAGTCAAAAGCGCCCTTTTCCATGGCTTCTCTCGCCAGGGCCATCATGGCGTAACCGGTAATCATGATAACCTTGGTTCGCTGGGACTTTTTTCGCACATGTTCAAGG
The DNA here is from genome assembly GCA_963663335.2 of Desulfatiglandales bacterium. Classification (GTDB taxonomy): domain Bacteria; phylum Desulfobacterota; class DSM-4660; order Desulfatiglandales; family Desulfatiglandaceae; genus NaphS2. The sequence goes on from CAXXLN010000004.1 coordinate 1,522,684, forward strand.
ACCTGGATGCCATCGATATCATCCATGCGGATATCCGTCACCACCACATCGAATGTTTTTTCATCCAGCCGCTTCAATGCGACCGCCGGTTCCTCAAATACTTCCACGTTACAGCCGATTTTCGCTAAGGCCGGTTTGAGCCGCTTTCCCACAATCGGTTCGTCGTCCAGAAGCAGAACTTCCAGTTGGTCAGACATGTTTCCCTCCTTAGAGCAGATCGTTAAAAAGTATGATTCTTATCGAAAAGATTCAGCCGCCTGGCGAAAAATATCGTTCAATACATGAACCTCCACGTATTCGACCCCCGCGATCTTTCCTGCTATGGCCTTGATGGCTTCCGCTCTCTTTCTTTTTTCCCGCTTAAGTGCCGTGGTCTCTATCACCAGGGTTCCGCTGTTTGCCTGTACCCTTACGCTCGGAAACTGTTCCACCAGGGCCGCGCGGACCCGAGCGGCCAGTTCCAGGTCCTGGAGGCACTTAATGGAATAGGTCATGGGGTTGAAACGTCGATAGGTAATGGTTTCGCCGATAATTTTAACGGCCTCATCGGCGTTAATCTGGCTGAGGCTGATGGTGAGGTCGTACTGCGAAGGATCTGTTTCATCCAGATCAAAAGCGTCCATGGACCAGCGGCGGCGAAAGCTGTTGTGACGGTCCATCAGCTTTTTGGCGTCTTTCTTGGAAATACCTTTAGTTGAAGCCGATTGTTTTAGGATCTGTTCAGAATCCGCAAGTACGAGCACACTTAAACAATGAGAAATGCCAAGCACGTACAGGTGCGCCGCCAGCCCCTGGCACACCAGGTTTTCATTGAGCAGGGTCCCTAGAGTGTCTTCCTGTATATAGGCAAGGTAGCGGTTTCGCAGCTTTTTCTTCATTCCCAGAAACGATGGTCCATCGTCCAGTGCTTTGATGAGTTTCGCTTCCTCGATGTTATGTTTGTCGGCAACCTGGGCCAGGCTTTCCCGCCCCAGGAAATTATAATCCAGGGTTTCAGCGGTTTTCATGGCGATTTCTCGGCCAACGGGATAGGAATCTGACGAGATGATGATGATAGACATAATGTGATCCTCTCTGTCAACAGGTTTTAGTCAAAAGTCGCCCCCAATGGACCATTAGATGGCATTCGGGGGAATGGAGACTTTCGAATGGACTTCAATGTGGTGAATACCCTCTATTTTCTGCCCCAAGGTTCTGGCCTTAGTTTCCAACTTGTGAGTGATATGTTCTTCGGCCTTTGTGTATATCAGAACGTTGCCGTATTCACAGGTAACGGAAATATCCGGATAAGACTCCATAAGTGCTGTTTTGATCTGACTCGCCAGGGCCAAGTCGTCCATTTTCTGCTGAGACTCCCGCGTGGTAGCGAACTGTTCCAGTGTGGCTGCCTGGCAGATGAAATCCACTGCATCGTCTACGGTGAATTTATGAATATGAATCACCAGATCATAAAGGGCGCTGTCCCAGGGATCTCTGCCGTATAGGCTCTGGGTCCATTTGCGGCGCTCTTGATCGTCCTTGAGGATTGTGTCGCGCGCTTTTTGTTCGGTAATGCTTTCACGCTTCATTTCATCCTGTATGCGATCGTCAAGATCCGCGATAATGCGCACCTTAACCACATGGGGGACCCCGCTGAGCAGAAGGTGCCCGGCCAGACCATGATATATCACATTGTCTTTTTTTACTCGCTGTGTAAAAGCGCTTTGGTAATAGGCCATAAAGACCTTTTTGCTGTGGTTGAATCGCTCCAGAATAGTGGGGGCATCGTGGATTGCCTTGATCATCTTGATTTCAGGAATGTGATACCGGTCGCTGGCCTCAAGAATCACTTCCCGACTCAGGCACTCATACCCCAGCCGTTCAGCCACTTTTTCAGCCACTTCTTTCCCCTTACTGTATGAGCCCCTTGAGATGGTAATGATTGCCATTGTTTTTCCCTTTTGGTTTTTAAGATATTAAACGCCGTAAAACAGGTAGATGGCGCTGATCATGACGACAATGAAGAGAATGGTGATGACACCGCCCGCCTTCATGAAATCGACGCTTCGGTATCTCCCCGGTCCCATATAGAGGGCATTGACCTGATGGGTGGGAAGAATAAATGAATTGCTGGTGGCCAGACCTACCACCAGGGCTGCCATGCGAGGGTCTGCATGGGCTGCAATGGCCAGATTCACTACCAATGGGACGAGAAGGACCGTGGCGCCCACATTGGAAATGACCAGGGTGAAAACGGTGGAAAGCAGTCCTATAATGGTCAGCAAAACGATGGGCTGAACCTCTCCCGTGGCGGCGAGCACACTCTGAGCGATCCATGCCGCGGTTCCCGTTTTTTCCGTGGCGATGCCCAAAGGAATCAAACCGGCCAGCAGGAAAATGGTCCTCCAATCCACCGAATGGTACGCCTCGTCGATGCTGAGCACTCGAGTGATCACCATTCCCAGGGCGCCGGTCATTAGGCATACGGAAAGCTGGATCCTGAAAACAAGAATCATGGTCAGTGCCAAAGCGAGCCAAAATGCGGCGAAAACTGCCTTTTCGGGCCGAATTAATTCCACATCCACAGGTGTCGTAAAGAGCAGGGAACCTTCACGCTGCAGCAGCTGCAACCGCTTCCATTCGCCGTGGATCGCGATGGCATCGCCCACACGGAGAAGAAAATCACCAATTTGAGCACGATAGGTCTCGCCCTGGCGGTAAATTGCAAGGGGCGTGACTTGAAAACGGTCTTGCAGGTTGATTTCCTGCAAGGTCTTGCCTTCCAGCGATGAGCGGGGCGCCACAACCGCTTCCACGGTGCCCGAGGCGTGGTCGGCCACTTCGCTTTTGAAGACTTTGAGCTCGTTCTTGAGGTGCATGCCTTCACTTTCCGCCATGCGTTTAACATCTTTTTCGAGACCATAAGCGACCAGTTCAATTCCGGCGCGAATCACCGTGTCGGATGACGGGGAAATGATCTTGAAATCCGGGGGCTCGGTGATGGCGACAACATTGACCAGGTAACGCGTTCTCAAGTCGCTGATCCGCACCGGATCCCGGTAGTGGGTATAGTCATCCGGCGTGCTCAGTTCGTAGGTATCCCCGATTTCTTGAAGAGGCGATGCTTCGACGCTGCCGGTGGTGGACTCCTTGGTGGTCTCCTCGCTTCCTTGTGGCAGGATAAAACGCCCCAGAACAACGAAACAGAGAATGCCGCTCACGACCAAAGCAAGTCCGATGGGGGTTACGTCAAACAACCCGAAAGGTTCCAGATGAAAAGGGACCAGCAGATCGTTTAAGAGAATCAGAGGGCTTGACCCCACCAACGTGACCGTACCGCCCAGAATGGCGCTGAACCCGATGGGCATCAGCAGTTTACCGATGGGGATTTTCAGGGTTTTGCTGATGCGCTGAATCGCCGGCAGAAACAGAGCCGCGGCCCCTATATTCTGCATGAAACTGGATATGATGGCAATGGCCAAGGAAATGGCGGTAACAATGCGCGAAGGACTCTTGCCGGCTATTTTGAGAATCGGCGCCACCAATTTGTTAATCAAACCGGTTTTGTCCAAGCCCGCGCCGATGATGATCACCGCAATGATGGAGACCACCGCGTTGCTGCTCAGTCCGATGAATGCCTCCTTGGGGCTGACCAGGTGCAGAAGCGGCAGCGTTACCATCATAATGATGGCAACCACGTCTACACGAACCCACTCCACCACAAATAGAAAAACGGCAACGCCGATCATGCACAAGACAAGAATCATTTCAGTGGTTAAAGGTTGCATAAGTTCTTCCCCTTACCGAGATCAGTTTCATTTTTGTTCATGGTTTTTCCTCTCCCTTTGAGCTTTTCCGGTCACTGCGAGCAGAGGGCACTCCAGGGTATCCGCTACTTTTCCGAGCCAATGTCGCCGCCGTGGATGGCTCAACTCCGGGAGGTCTTCATCGCTCCCCCAGATAACCGTCTGAAAGGGCGGCCTTTCCGCCAGAAACTTCAGAAGTTCTTGGGCGGCATCCCCGAACCGGAGGGCCACGCTCACGGCAACGCCGTCTTTCAGAAATTCCGAGGTCAGGTTTCCGGCCAGCTTGTCCATGCGCGACTCAAGGCTGCGGATTGCATTCCTTTTAGAGCCCAGGTAGACGTGGTTTGGAAAGGGCATCTCCACAACCATCAGTAAAACCACTTCGCAATCCATCCGAAGGGCCAGTTCCCGGGAATAGGAAAGTGCCTCACTGCAGATCCTTTCATTCTCAAATATGACCAATATCCGTTGAAACATGGGCTTTTTGCTATTCCTTTCGGAAAGGAGAAATAGCAAGAACCGTGCCGGAAGCTTGAATGTATTTTAAGATATTGAATATACTGCGTATGGTGGTTTTGATGAGATTGTGGAATCAGGGTCCGATTTGTTGCAATCGGCAACGCAATCAAAGAAAATCTATCAGGAGCGGCTCAGGGAGGGCAGGATCGGTTTGTTGCACAAAAGAACATTCCCGTTGCGGATGCGAACAGTTCATTCTAGATCATATTTTTTCATTTTACGCCAGAGAGAAGCACGATCGATGCTCAAAATTTCCGCGGCCCGGGTGCGAACGCCGCCGGTCAGCTGAAGAATGTGGCGAATGTAGTCCCGCTCCAGCTCTTCCAGGTTCAGCAAGGACCCACCGGGCCTTTGGTACGAATAGAGCTCCATTTCGGTGAGATCAGGGGGCAGGTCCCTGGCTTGAATCACTTCACTCTGGCAAAGGGCCACCGCCCGTTCAAGAATATTTTCCAACTCCCTCACATTGCCCGGGAAGGCGTATTTTTCCAGAAGCGCCATGGCTTCCCGGGAAATGGCCCGAACCTTCTTCTGTGTTCGTTTGCGGAATTTTTCCAGGATATGGTAGGCCAAAAGGGGAATATCCGGTTTCCGTTCGGCGAGTCTGGGCAGGACAACACTGACCACATTGAGCCGGAAATAAAGATCCTGGCGAAATACCCCTTCATTGGTAGCGATTTTAAGGTCTTTGGCCGATGCTGCGATAATGCGGATGTCCAAAGGCATGGGCTGTGTCCCACCGACCGGAATGACTTCCCTTTCCTGAATAACCCTCAGCAGTTTTACCTGCATGGAGAGCGGCATGTCGCCGATTTCATCCAGGAATAGCGTGCCCCTGTCGGCCATGGCAAGGAGCCCGGGCTTGTGACGGGTTGCTCCCGTGTAGGCATCCTTTTCGTGGCCGAATAGTTCATTGGCGATGAGGTCCTCGCTGAATGCGCCACAGTTAAAGGCCATGAACGGCCCCTGTTTTCGATGGCTGCGGAAGTGCAGGGCGCGTGCGACCAATTCTTTCCCGGTACCGGATTCGCCAGTGATGAGCACGTTACATTCCGTTGGCGCAATCTGTTGAATCACTTCGGCCACTTGCACCATTTTGGGGCTCCCGCCGATGATCAACGGCTTTTCGCTTGGCGTTTCCCCGTTCCGGGGCTGTTGCAGACATCGGTCCCGCAGAAATTTTTCGCTTAGGGCTTGGCTCGCCAGATCTCGTACCTGTTTCGGCGTAAAAGGCTTGGCAAGGTAATGATAGGCTCCCAGTTTGGTCGCTTCCACCGCGCCATCCAGGGAGGCATATCCCGTGATGAGGATGACGCCGATACCCGGGACCAGACGTTTGGCCTCGTTGAGAACCGTCAGCCCGTCCATATATGGCATCTTGACGTCGGTGATGACGAGATCGCAGGGCTCTTCTTCGAGACGTTCGAGAGCCCGCAGGGGGTTCTTAAAGGTGGAGACTTTGTGTCCGTCTTTTTCAAGAACCCGGCGCAGGTTCTTTAACGTCAGCGGATCATCGTCGATGATAATAATGCGGCCCGAAGGCGCTTCGGAATTATCTTTTGGGCTAGGTTTCATGAAAGGAGAAACCGTGGGTTCAAATCACAGGTCATCCGGAGAACTTTCGGCGGCCTCCTGCCATAGCCGCTCAAGATCCGACAAAATGCCGTCCAACTGGGCCTTTTCCGAACTCCAGTCAGCGGGACATTCCACCTCAAGCCGGGCGATGGTCTCTTCCAACTCGGTTATCAGTTCACTGATTTTGATAATGGCCCGCGGAGCTTGGTCCACCTCAGCTGATCTCCTGTCCGCCTTTTTCATGTGATCTGCAATTTGAGATTTCCACGATTCGATTTCACTCCGCATATTGGAACAATAAGTTTTGACGTCCATTGAGATCTCCTTATCAACGCTCTTTGTAGGAACACACCCCGCGTGGGACAGAAGTGTTAACCTTTTTGAAAATGCGAAATCCATTGATTTTTATTATAGACATTCGGTTGTGATCTGTAAATATTTTAACCGTCCGGCCTTCAAATTATATGCAGTTTACGGGTTAATCGGTATTCTCGAGTTAACGGGCTTTGGCGTATCGGTCAGGATGCTTCACGCAAAGAAAGGCCTGAGGGGGGGGTGATCCGTTTTATGTTCGATAAAATATGGCAAACTATCGGCAATAAAATGGTCTTGAGGGCATGAAGGAGGTGAAATCCCTGAAACCCCATATGGTGATTCTGGATATTGCATGCCACAACTCAACGGCGTTGATGCGATTTTCAAAATAAAGGAAATGGACCCTCGTTTCATCATTATTATCGTTACCATGTATTCCAACAAAGAGTATGTACTGGATCGCTTCAAGGCGGGCGTCTCCGCCTATGTGCTCAAAGAAGATCCCATAGAAAATTCTTATTGAAACCATGAAAGCGATTTTGATGCAACTCGGCTATGACGTGGACACGAGGACCAGTGGTGTGGAAGCCCTGGAACTGTTCCGCAGGAAACCGGGCCGGTACGACTTGATTATTACTGACCAGGGCATGCCGAAGATGACGGGTGTGCAATTTGCCAAAGCACTCACAAGACTCGGCCCTATATCCCCATTGTTCTCTGCACTGGATTCAGTGATGTGGTCTCGGGAGAAGAGGCTCGGGCCATCGGGATAAAGGGCGTTTTTCTGAAACCCGTTTTGATCTGAAACCTTGCTGAAACCATTCGGCACGTGTTCGACGAAGGTGCTCTGAAAACGGGGAAGGATTAGATTCACAATGGCAAAGGCGATGATCGTCTCCGTCTGCGAAATTTTAAGAGAAGAATCCGGGATCCTAGGGGCCGGATTCTTTTTTTTGTCTTTGCAATTTCGGGCAGAAGTGATAGAAATCGTTTCCTGATTTTGGATTTTGATATCCCTAAAAGGTAGTGCGGTGCGATGAAAAAAGCATTTGAAAAACAGCCAAACCGATACAAGCTCACAGCAGTCGTTCTTCTGGTATCTGTGGCCATTTTCTTGACCTATTATTTTCATGTGATTCTCGGAAGCGGGAAGATTTTTACCCATTTTTTTTATGTCCCCATTTTTCTTTCGGCACTCTGGTGGAAAAGAAAAGGATTGATCGTCGCCGTATTATTGGCTTTATTGCTGGTCCTCAGCCATGACCATTTAAGGGGTGCGGTGAACCCCAATGACTATGTTCGTGCCCTCATGTTCATAGGCGTGGGCTATGTGGTCGCGTTATTGAGTGAAAAACTTGAATGGTCCGAAAAGGCCGTTCGGGCATCGAAAGAAATATACGAGACCATATTCGAGACCACCGGAACGGCTACCGTCATTGTCGAAGCGGACACCACCATATCCCTTGCGAACCGGCAATTTGAAAATCTTTCCGGGTACCCGAAAGAGGCGGTAGAGGGTAAGAAAAAATGGACGGAATTCTTTTCAGAAGAGGATCTCGACAGGATGATGAATTATCATCATATCCGAAGAGTTGATCCCAATGCCGTTCCAAGAAGCTATTCCGCTCGATTCATGGACAGAGAGGGCAACAGCCGGGATGTGATTTTGAATGTGGCCCTTATACCGGGTACCAAGAAAAGTGTGACGTCCCTATCCGATATAACCGCCATTAAGGACGGGGAGAGAGCGCGGGAGGACCTTCAAAAAAGACTTGAGGAGGCACTGGCCCATGTGCTCAGCGGGTTCATTCCCATCTGTGCAAACTGTAAAAAAATCCGTGACGACAAGGGTGAATGGAGTCAGGTGGAAACTTATATCAGGGATCGCTCAAAAGCCGAATTCAGCCATACCATCTGTCCGGAATGTGGAAAGGAACTCTATGGTGACCTCTATCGGGACGGGTCTTAAGGCAATGACCATAGGGAAGTCGAAGATGCTGCCGGAAAAGAAAATTTGGGGCTAAATTCCCAGATAGGCCTCTCTTACGTGTTCATTCTCCATCAGTTCTTTCCCCGAGCCTTCCAGAACGATCCGGCCGTTTTCAAGTGCATAGGCGCGGTGGCACATGGCCAGGGTCTGTCGGACATTCTGTTCCACCAGGAGGATGGTCACCCCTTCTTCATTGATCTTCTTGAATATACGAAAGATATCCTGGACCAGAATGGGGGCAAGCCCGAGAGAGGGCTCATCAAACATCATGAGCCTGGGAAGGCTCATCAACCCTCTGCCTATGGCGAGCATCTGTTGCTCCCCCCCGCTGAGGGTGCCGGCCGTCTGTTTCCGACGTTCCTTCAGTCGCGGGAAGAGTTCAAAGACGTGAGCCATGGTAGCGCGACGCTGCTTCTTTGCATCGCCTTTGAGAGTTCCCATGATCAGGTTTTCTTCCACGGTCATTTCAGGAAAAAGACGCCTTCCTTCGGGCACATGGACGATGCCGTATTCGATGATTTTGTGGGCGGGGACCAGGTCGATACGTTTCCCCTCAAACTCAACGGAACCTTTTTTGACTTCAAGCAGCGAGGAGATGGCCCGGATGGTGGTGGATTTACCTGCTCCGTTGGCCCCGATAAGGACCAGGATTTCTCCTTCTTTTACTTCAAACGACACGTCCCAGAGGACCTGAAGGTCACCGTAAAAGATATCGATTCCGTTAACCTTGAGCATATTCTTCCCCCAAATAGGCTTGGATCACCAGTTTATTTTTCGCCACTTCCTTAGGATTTCCCTCCGCAATGGTCTGGCCGAAATTGATGGCGTGGATGCGGTCCGATATGGTCATAATGAGTTTCATGATATGCTCGATAATTAAAATCGTGATCCCGCTTTCTCTCATTTTCTTGATCAATTCGATGGCTTCGTCCAATTCGGAAGGGTTCAGGCCGGCCGCGGTTTCGTCTAAGAGCAGGAGCTCCGGCTCAGTGGCCAGCGCACGGGCAATTTCGAGCCTTTTTCTCCCGCCGATGGGAAGGCTTTTCGCCAATTTGTCTTTATCCCGGGACAGGCCGCAGAAGTTCAGCACCTCTTCCGCCTTCTCTTTCGCCTTTCCGATGGTCTTCACGCGACAAAAGGCCGATGCGGTCACGTTCTCGAGGACGGTCATCCTGGCCAGGGGTTTTACCACCTGAAAAGTACGCCCGATGCCCAAATGACAAATCTGGTGGGTCTTGAGGTTCGTGATGCGTTTTCCCTTGAAAAGAATATCCCCCGATGTGATCGGAAAATAGTGATTGATGCAGTTAAAAGTGGTTGTCTTTCCCGACCCGTTGGGCCCGATGAGGCCGAAGATTTCACCCTTCTCAACCTTGAAACTCACTTGGTTTACGGCCACAAGTCCTCCGAAGGCTTTTGTGAGCCCTTGTAATTCAAGGAGTGCCATCGTCCTTTCTTGCCTCCTTTCAGTTCGATACCCGCATGCGGAACACATTTTTTTTGATCTTTTTCCAGTCTCCTACCACACCGTTTGCCAGGAACAGGATCACGAAAATGACCAACAGGCCGAAAACCAGGGCGTGCCCCTGACTGACCCATTTGGGCGCCAGACCAAAGAACGAACTCCTGAATGTTTCCTGCAGTCCCACCATAATAAAGGCTCCGACGGCAGGTCCCCAGATGGTGGCTACCCCGCCCACGATGCCTACGAGTATGGCCATAATGGAGATGAAATGGAGGGAAAAAACCACATCCGGGTCGATAAAGCCCATGTAATTCATATAAAAAGCGCCGGCCATTCCCGTAAAAAAAGCACTCACCAGCAGCGAGATGTTTTTGTACAGGGTGGTGTTGATCCCCATGGAAGCCGCGGCATCCTGGTCCTCCCGGATGGAGACAAAATAGTAGCCCCATTTGCTTTTCATGATCACATGGATGACCCAGACACAAAGGGCGGCCAGGCCCAGAGCGATATAATAATAGGGTACTTTGCTCCGAAAGCTTTGAATGATCAGAATTCCCACCATTCCATCTGTGAGATCTTCCCAGTTGACGGCAATCAGCCTGAAAATTTCACCGCCGGCCAATGTGGCCAGGGCAAAGTAGGGGCCCCGAAGCCTGAAGCAGACCCATCCCACGAAGAGCGCGATGAGCATGGCGGTAACGCCGCCGAACATCATGCCCCACCATGCGGACATCTCCAGTTTTGTCACAAATATTCCCGCGGTGTAAGCCCCGACCCCGAAAAAGATGGCGTGGCCGAAGGAAACCTGTCCGGTGTAGCCCGCGAGAAGATTCCAGGAGGAGCCGATGACAACCCACATGAGTGTTATGATCATCAGATGCTGGTAATAGTCTGATCTCACAAGGAAGGGGAATATGAGAAAAAAGATTCCCAAAAGGACCCAAAAGAGCTTCTGCTTTTTCATTGTCTTCCCCTATATTTTCGTCAGCCGTTTCAGGCCACCGGGTAAGAAGATCAGGACCAGAATGAATATCACAAACCCTACCATTTCCCTGTATCCCATGCCGATATAGGTGGCGCCCATGGACTCGGCAATCCCCAGAACGATGCCGCCGAAAATGGCCCCCACCGTACTTCCTAAGCCTCCCAGTATGGTGATGATAAAGGCTTTCAGGGTAAAAGGGCCCCCGATATCGGGAAAGAGATAGTAGATGGGGATCAGGAGCGTTCCGGCTGCCGCCACGAGGGCGGAACCGATTCCGAAGGTGATAATCGTGATCCGGCTGCTGTTTACGCCCATGAGGGTGGCCGCATCTTTATCCTGGGCTGTAGCGCGGATACACCGGCCCAGATCCGTCTTCAACAGAAATAAAAAAAGCGCAATGGTGAACGCCACGGCAAAAATGAATGCAATGCTCATGGCCCAATTGAAAGAGATTCCCCCTATAAAGAAAACAGAGCCGCTGTAAGGTGTGTGCACGGTCTTATAATCCGAAGAGAAAATAAAGCGGGCGATTTCCGCCAGGACCATTCCGATACCCACGGTCATGAGGACCTGGTTTTCCGGCAGAATAGAATCCACCTTGATCAGCGGGTTCAGAAGATATTTCTGGAGAAACATCCCCAGGAGGAACAGGGAGGGCATGGCGACCAAAAGGGAGAAGTAGGGATCCAGGTGCAGGTAATGGGAAAGGACAAATGTGATGTACATGGCCACCATCATGAGCTGGCCATGGGCCAGATTGATGATCCCCATGACGCCCATAATGAGGGTCATGCCGATTCCGATCAGGCTGTAAATACCACCAATGAGAACCCCTGCCACCAAAGTCTGAAGGAAGACATCCATTTGACATTCCTTTCAAGCGTTGCATGAAGAATTCTGTCGTTCCACAACCCACGTGACCACCTAAGTGATCCAGAAAATTTGACGAGGTCAGGCAAAAACGGAGATGAAAATAGGTTTTACGTCCTGCCCAAAAGTGGCGCAGGACGTGTTGGAACGGATGAATATGTGCTTAATAACCCCAGATTTTCAACCAGTCAACCGGGTAAACAAATTTTTTGGTCGCCATGTCAGCCGGCCAGACCAGCTCCAGTTTTCCATCCAGCCACTGTACCACATAGGTGGCCACTTTATTCTGGTTCTTCATTTTGCCCCAGGTGGTAAACTTCACGGGGCCGAAGACGGTCTTCATGTCCGTGGCCGCAAGGGCCGCCTTGATATCATCCGCCTTGAGGGATTTTGTTCTCTTGAGCACATCAGCGATCACATAACAGGCGGCATAGGCCTCCGCGCCGTGGTAATCCACCGATTTGTTGAATTTCGCCTTGAATTTGTCATAGAACTCCATGGCGCCGGGAAAGGGGAGCACCTGGTGCCACAAGGTGGCGGAAATCACATCTTCAGAAGCCACCCCGGCATTTTCTTTGAATTCGGGAAGGGTGAAACCGGCCGCCCCGCCGATGAACATCTTGGGGGTTAATTTCAGCTCTTTGGCCTGCTTCATCAACAATGAGGCATCCATGATGTAGGAGATCATGTATACGACATCGGGATTGGCCTCTTTTACCTGAACCAATACCGGTTTAAAATCGATTCCCCCGTGCTCGTAGCCCTCTTTGAGCAAGACCTTGTATCCCATCTTGTCGCACAACTCGCTGAAGGATTTGGCCCCTTTTGTTCCGAAAAGGGAATTCTCATAAAGGATGGCCACCGTCTTCGGTTTTACGACCTCAGTCAAGAGGGATTCGATGGCGCTTGCATACTTGCTCACCGGCGGGTTCAGCCTGAAAATATAATCCCATCCCGAGGTCGTAATCTTGTCCGCGGACCCTGTATTTACCAGGAAGGGGATTTGGTTCTGCTGGCAGACTCCGGCCGCGGCATAGGTGACCGAGCTGCTGTAGCCACCTCCCACCATGACCACCTTATCCTTTGTAATCAGCTTTTCCACTACGGAACGACCCACCTCCGGTCTTCCGGTGGTATCCTCAATGAGCAGATCCAGCTTCTTGCCGTTGATCCCCCCGGCGGCGTTGATCTCTTCTTGCGCCATGAGAAATGCATCCCGCTCGATTTCCCCGAATTTTGCCAGGGACCCTGTGGTGGGCAGCACAATCCCAACTTTTATCCCTTCCTCCGCGGAAACCGGTCCACCCACGATCAAGCCAAAAAACATGAAAACCACAAGAACAGAAAAGACCTTCACTAAACTTTTCATGAACTACCTCCTCTTCTTCGTTGTTTAAAGTTGATGTTTATTTAGACCTGAACCGTAGGTCGTACTGGTGCACAATCCACGGCGTGTTTCCTGACTGCGTGCAAGGTTGCTGGGGGCAATAAGCGTAATTCCGATGTGTTTGATACTATAAAATGTTTTTCAAAAAGACAATTTATTTTTCAGAAAGCTTTGTCCACCTTCTCCCCTTTTTCATCATACTGCCTTGAATGAGGATGCCCGCCAGAAACAGAGCAATGAGAACGATTTCGGATGGGATACCCGTTGGTTGAACCGTTTGAGCTATAAAAGCGGCGCCGGCAAAAGATGACAGCACAATGAGTGTCCAATCGAAGAGCAAATACAACAAAATGGCGCCCAGAAGACCGCCAATAATGAATGGGGCCCAGGGCAGCCCCCCCGGCAGCGTCACCTTCAACATGGTTAACAGGGAAACCGCCAGATATCCTCCGGTGTAGAACCCCACCAGAAGGATTGCCGCTTTCTGAAAAAAGAAGGCCAGCAATGCACCCAGAATTCCTGCGGCGAGGCATATAATGAGAACCTGCCAGTCGGGCAGTCCTCTGAAGTGAGCGGCAGCCGCATTACTGGCGCCGATAAATCCGATAGCGCCCACAAAAAGCCAGAAAAGCCTTTTGCCCAGGATCAAGAGTGCAAGACCCACAACGATGTTTGCGATGACCATTTTATTTATCCTCCCTGTGAATGCGCGAGCTGCCGGTTCATCCCCACGCATGTGGGGAACACAAAAGGTCCATGATGAAAACTCCATAGGGGACCGGTTCATCCCCACGCATGTGGGGAACACTGAAACCTACAGCCGGCGCATATCCCGCAGCAAGTATGGCGGCTTCGGTCACGCCATACAGACAGGATGTGGCGGCGCTGAGGCAACGGTTGACCACATCACCGGCATTCCAATCCTTCGGATCGTATCTCCGTCCCTTCCATTTTACCCCGTATTGCCGAGCCAGCAATTCATAAATCTTTCGGACACGAACTCCTTCGATGCCTCGAAGCTGATCCACGCTACGACGCTCGGGCGGTTTTTCTTTGAACCGCATTTCAAACATTTTTCGGACAACCTTCAGCTGCAACCCTTCATCTAAAGCCAGCTTGGCCTGGTAGAGAAGCTTGTCCGAGCGGGCGCCTCCGGGCTGCCCGCAGGAATAGAGGCGGACGCCGGCTTCCCCCACCCAAATGAGGAGCGTTCCCACCGCCGCAGCCAGTTTTACCGCCGCATGGCTGACACGGGTGCCCGGCTCCAACATAAGGCAGGCCACCGATCCGACCGGAATGTGCTTCCTTAGACCGTGGACTTCATCCACCACCACAAAGGCCCCATCCCGCACATCGATCCTGCCGTATTGAACAAAGATCAGGGAAACGCGATCCTTCAAGGGGATGGGCTTGAAAGGGAGAGGGATGGTTTGGCTCATAGCATGTAGCCTCCTTCAGATAACCGCTTTTCCATCTCAATGGTTTCGCTCCTGCTGCTTTCTATGGGCATTATCAACTAATTTGATCGACTCTATCCAGGATTTGGCGCAGAACCGTTTAAATCTTTCCAGCTTGTCAACATCGGGCAATAATTCATTCCGGGCCGTAACGGTTCCTACTGCGAGATGATATTCCGACAGAGCTTCTATGTATTCCCGGCGATGTTCCCTTGGGATAATGATGGGCGGATAACCGGATATTATAACGGGAACATTGGCAATGAGACGGGCAATCCTTCCATTGCCGTCCCAAAAAGGATGAATCCTGACAAAGGAGACATGAAGATACACATAAGCTGATAATGCCGCTTCCTTGTTTGCCGTATTTTCCCAGCAGGTTGTTTGAAACAGGGCGAGCCAGCTTTGCATGAGTTCCGGTACATCCTTTGGAAGAGCATATTCAAAGATGGTTTGTATATCGCCGGAGACAATAACCGTGGAATTCGGTTCCACTTTCCAGGCACCGACAGGTTTATAAATATCAATAATCCGTTCGGTCTGAATCGCTTTGTGAAGTTCAAACAGGTCTTTTTCGGTCGGATCGGATTTTCTTCTAATCAGATCATAAACAAGTTCAATGGCCCTGGCATGGCCGACAACCTCCTCATGATCCTTCAACGGCTTGCCTGAGATCGTGAGCCCTTCCTCAAGAACAAACGCCGTTTCCCCGAGCGTCAGCGTATTGCCTTCAATCGCCGTGGATGTGTGCGTCCATAGGTTGCGCAGTTGCGCCAACAGGGCGATACGGATATCATTATCCAGATTTTGCAGAAAATTGAACATGGTCAACTCTCCATTTTGCAGTCAGATCCGCCGGATGAGCAATAAGCGCCGATGGCTGAAAAGCGTATATCGTTCTGATCAGGCTTTTGCCAATGACAGCAGGCCGCAGCCGAAGGCTTTGGCGGGGCCGATCCCGTTGATAATCATTTCTTTCAAAATTGTCGGATTTGCCACTTGAAGGATGCCTTGAAAACCGACTGGTTGAATTTTTCCAGGCATATTGGCTTTCGATTTTATAAAATAAAGTGGAAGACGGTTGGCGATCAAAAGCGCCTCAAGTTGGGCGCCGTCGCCAAGCTTCCGTTCTATCCATGCGCGTTGTTCAGATTCCCCAATCAGTGGTACCCGGCATTTTTTCACCACGTCTTTTGCGTTTTTCCGACCCTTTTCATCATTGATCGTCTTAACCGGATTAGCGATAAGGAGAAAACGCACGCGTTGCCCCTCGATCAATTTCAACGGATAATCGCGTGTGGCAAGCAGGCTGGCATTAGGGATCTGTGATGCCGGCTGTCGCATCGACTGCATCAGAAGTTCAACTTGTTGGCGAGCTGATTTTTCCACACGAAAAAGAAAGTCGCGTCCTGCATCGACATTTTCGGAAAACATTTGCCACAGTGTACGGTGAATTTCATAATGGTTGCGACATGACTTGCCTTTAATCATAACTTTACTCAGATACATTGTCACCTCCATATATGTAGAGATTACGGGATGCAAACTGTCGGGGTTGATGTATGATCGGAACATCACGTACTCGTATAGTTCTGACATTTCCCGGCTCATCGCTGAAGATCGTACCGCCTTGCGGTTCAACACACCGTAAAGCCTCCCGGGCATTTTCAGCCTGTATCTGCTTTTCAAAAAGCGGTCGGGCAAGCGGACAACTGCGTCTTCCCAGATAAGGCGTGAAGGCCGGATGCTTTACCGCTGTTTCAAGGTTTTCCAGATTAATCAATGCACCGTCATGATTCCATATGGCAACGGTATATTGTGCATCCAGCAGATATTCACGCCATGTCTGAATGGTTTCATGCTTTTTTAGCCCCGAATATTCAACTCGCGCATCCTGTACCGTGTGATAATCAGTGATCTTCACCATTGGAAACCGATCATCCCTGCGCACTGCAAAACCCAAGCTGTCCGACAATGCCTTTAATTTATTAGGTTTATTGCGTCTGATTCCAAGGCAGGCGCCCAGCAATCCAAGCAACGCGCTTCTGGTCGGGAGATTCCCGGAAGGCCTCAACCCCTCAAAAGAATGCTCCCCCCAGGATTGCATGGGTCCTTGCAACTTAAGGATTAAATATTCATTCATATCATCCCCCTCCGTTTGCCTTAACCCATGTCTCCAGATCTTCCAGATTGGTTTTTTGAATGATCCCCTCCGGCGCCTCAAATGTTCCAATTAAGAATTCACCGCACAGTTCTTCGATCCCGTACCCGGTATGGACCTGACTCCAGTATTTATGCAAGGCGGATATAGACGGCTTCAGGAAGCCTCCGCCCGATGAGGCCTTAACCGGCGCTTCAAAAGCATTTGCCAGCGAGACCGGCAAATCCGAGAAAGAAACCATCGACAGATCAGCAAGGTTGTGGGCGGCGAAGCTCTGCTGCTTCCCTGACGGAACTTCGGTCGCCAGCATATGCAATACATGTGCGGCGATCTCCAGCGCTTTTTCCCTAGGTGCACCTCCGAGGTTCTCCTGCAACTGTTTCAGGTTCAGACTGGCGTAACGGTAGAAAACGCCGCTGGAGAACTCTTGCGTGTCAAGATGACCCGACCCCAACTCCTGCAAATCGTCTACGGCGGTGAACCAGTCGATATCCGCATCGACGGTGTGAGTGGTGATGGCATGCGCAACAGCCAACGCGCCGTCAATTGTCGTCATTAATCCGGATGTGGCCATACGTCCTGACAAGGCAACATCAACGGCCGATGCTATCCCCTTTTTAAGTGCATCCGCTTTCTCTTTCATTTTGTGCTCAATTTTTCTACCCAATGCTTGATCGACAAATACATTGAGCTTCTTTTTCTTTCTCCCCTTTTGATTTTTAAATTTCTGTGTTGCTTTTTGACGCTCATCTTCTGAAAGGTCTTCTTCCCTTGTTTCTTGAACCGTTTGACAAAGAATCTTGAATTCTTCCGTGATCCAAGGCGCTACCGCCAACTTTTTTTCAGGGCCGTTATCAGATTCGTCAGTATTTTCATCCTCGGAATCATTTTTCGATTCCGATTTGACGAACCTTTCCAAGGCTTCTTGGATAATCGCCTCTTCATAATCGCCTTCCAATTTTTTTAAGAACTCGTCTTTCAACAACCCAAGGTTCCGGCTACGGGTACTTTCTTCCCCAAGGTTTTTTGTGTAATAATCGCTTTTGCGCATGGTCCGTTTAAGACTCTGGCTCGAAATGCGCACTCGACGTTTGCCTCCAAAAACCGCCGATTTTTGCATATTCATGTCATCTCGATTCAGGCACGAAGGGCTGTGTGAGATCAGAACGTGGTAATTGATGAAATTTTTCTCCATGGTCGTTTCCTCCGTTGACGCTATTTGGTCTGTTTCGACTGATTCATGAAATAATTTTCAAGCAGATCACGTTTACTTCGCGTATTCCAAAACCAGAGTTGCCTGGCTGCTAATGGCCAATTTACTGTTGGCTCAACCATTTTCAAAATCCGACGCAGCTGGATCATGTCATTAGGAGATTCCGAACGAATTATCTGGAAAAGACGTTTTTCACCAACCGTCGATCTGCCGCTTTCATCGCTACGTGCCAAGGCTGCGCCGAGGCTGACAGGTTTTTCGATATGTTGCTTAATACATGGTAGACAAAAGATGAGACGCTGATATGCCTGTTTCTCCCATTCAGTGTTCCCTCGGCCGCTGAACAACCGATAGAAAGCCGGCACCTCCAGAAGATCCGCTGGAGTGGCGGCACGTCTAAGCTCTGCTTTCGGACCAGGGCGCAGTTGCCTCCAGGCATCGTAAAGTCCCATAAAATCATATTCACGTCGTTTCATTCTAATCACCTCCATCCTGTTGCGGTTTAAGCGCCCGTAGATGTTTGTTTAAGGTCCTGCGGGCTACGGCCATGGTCCGTACCAATTCAGGGTCGTTCAAATAGGGCCTAACCAACTCTTTGAAAAGTATTTTTACTTTGTCGGTCAATTCATTCCCCATGCGGGCCAGTTCCGGCGCTGCATTTTCAAAATTAATTTTCGCCAAGGCATTCAATACAGTCGATTCAGAGTCGCGGTAATACCTTCTTTCGGCAATCTGTTGCAGTTTAACACCAGCTCCTTTAATATCTTTGATGCCTTTTACAAAGACATAGATGGCCTTGTACAAGGCATCCCGATAGCCCAACCCTCAGCTTTACCAATTGTCTGATTTCCGCTGTGTGGCGATCCCAATCATGATTGAGGGTAAAAACTTCGTGACGGCGTTCGAGGATTGATGCCTGCTTGTTGCGATAGCCCCCTACAAGCAGGGAAAGCCTTTGCGCCTTTCCTCCAAAAAGATATTTGGCCTGACGAATAACGGCTGCCGGTTGCTGACCCTCTTTGTTTGAATCATCGATTTGCTGTTGAACAACAAACCGGCTCAATTGCGTCCAGGCCGGCGCCGATGTCTTAAAGGCCGCAAACTTTTCTTCGATCTGCCCCTTCCTGACAAAAGATATCCGGGGCGTATGCGGATGCGGCCATATACCATTTACGGAAAAATTGAATTTCGCCTTTTTAAAGGCCCGATAAGCCTCTTCAGTTTGACAGCCGCAACAGGAGCAGATGCCCTTTTCCGTCGGTGGCAAGAGTTCGATATGTGCCGGTTGCCATAATAAACCCCGCATGAGCCCGATTTGTTCCGCAGCAATTTTTTCACCGGTCTTGATCGGCTCAACCCAGGTCGGCTTCTGATGCATGGTGTCCGAGTGCCATGGAATGTCATTCATCAGCTTTTCCTTGGAAAGCACGTTTAACCAGATCGTTTGCCTCAAGTGCTTTCCCTGGACCAGAGTCGTTATGGGTGTCCCTCCCCGAAGTCCGGCCTTAAATCCGCCGCCAAATCCGGGTACACAGGATGCTTGATTAAAAAGTGCAATTGCCGCGCAACCGGGACAAAGACATTCCCCCAAACCAGACTGATTCACAAAGCAACTATTGGTTGCTCCGGTTAGACCTGCCAGGAGCTTGTCCATGTGGGTTGCTTCTTTGGCTTTTACACCGCGTATTTGCATAAAGGGGTGGTCGGGGTGATCCACCCAAAACCAGGTTTTGAACTGTTCGCATCCATCATGAAATTCATTTTCCGACAGATGAGCGGCAATAAGTTGTTTTAATGTTTGAGCGTCAGCGGGTGTAAAAAGTATTTGCGCAAGGCATACGACCAGTTGCAGGCTGGCCAGTTCCATGTCATCCCGCGGCAGACAGAGTTCCCAGGTTCCGTCCCCGCACAGGAGTCGCCGCAGCGAAATTTTTTCCGGCATTCCCGTCGGCAGCGGACGAACCGGAATCCATTGATCAGTCAGTAGATTCATTTTTTTTCTCCAGTCCCATAGCCTTGTGGTATTTGAAGGTTGCCCTATTGCATTGACCGACAAACGATTTGCCTTCCGGTTGCATTTCCAACCAAAACCGGCCTTTGTCGTCAGCTTGATCCAGATCACTTCGCCATGAGGCGGGAACACCGATGCTATTCATCGTTAGTGCCTCCAATTGGCGGTAATCATCAAGGACATTCAATTTTGTACCGTCGAGTAAAATCCGGCTTCCGGACATTTTGCAGAAAGGAATCAACGTCAGATTCATTTCGCCATCGCGGGTTACCGCGGTTACCGACTGATCCGTATCCGAAAAAGGATTTCTCTCAAAAGCGCTGTTGATCATCCGTCGAGCGCTATGCCGCTTAACCCATAACTCATCTTTGTATTTTTCATATCCGGCTTCCACTTCTTCAGGCTCATCTCCCCACAATTCTTCCTGATAAATCGATTCGATCCAACTGCGGTAAGCATCAGGGAATATGATTTTACGACTTGTCATTAGTTTTTGAGAGGTGCGCCAGAGAACCCGGGTGTTGGCGTAGATCAAGCCATGCAGCCCGTAGTCCCATCCTTCCGGCAGCAGCACGGTGCATATCGGCTTTTCGAATCCATGTGGCCTCTGATGCCACTGATGTCGATGCAACCGGCCCATTCTTTGAAAGAGCAGATCGACCGGGCAAAGTTGCGTAATTAACCAGTCAAAATCGACATCAAGCGATTGTTCGACGACTTGAGTTGCCACCAAAATACGGCCTTTACCGCGTTTACCATCCGGGCCGAAACGTTTGATTGCATCCTGTTCTCTTGTCTGACGATCCCTGAAACAGTAGCGGGAATGAAAGAGGTCGACCGGCACGGAGGTGACGGTTCTGAGTTGTTTTGTCAGTTGCTGTGCCGCATCGACCAGATTGCAAACAACTGCAACCTGAGCCCCGTTTTCGGCGGCAGTCGCAATCCTTTCCATCAAGCATTCATGCGGCATCATGTTATGGGGTGACAGACATTCTATATTTATGGAAAATGGTTCCGGCTGTTGTGTTTTTTCAAGGATAAAGGGTGAAATCTTATCGCCTTTTGTCCAGGTCAATAATGGGTAAGGTGCTGTTTCGGCCTGTTCCGATTGCGCAGCACCCCACGCGGAACATAACTGTTGACGCTGATGGCCGGGAAGAGTCGCCGAAAGAAGAATGGCACTACCGCCCGCCGCTTTCTGCTGCCTCAGCACTTCTTCCAAAAGACCGTACATATAGGCATCATACGCATGCACCTCATCAATTATCAGGATGCCGCGTCCCAAACCGAAGCTACGCACAAATCGATGACGAACCGGCAAAACAGAAATAAGAACCTGGTCAACCGTGCAAACACCTATTTGCCCAAAGAAAACTCTTTTCCGACTCTCGGCCAGCCATTCGCTGCATTGAGACCAGCCATCTTTCCTGCTTGATGCTGCCTGTGATTTCCCTTTCAATCTGGTAAAGGTTTTGTTGAAGCGAGCCAAGCCATGCGCAAGTAAAACGTTGGGAGACTCCTCGAACAAAACCGTAGAGATCCGTTCCAGCCGGTCAAGCATGGCATTGGCCGTGGCCTGGGTTGGAAGAGCGAAAATAATCGAGTTCGCCAACCCGATCTCAATTAAACGCCAAGCAT
Organism: Desulfatiglandales bacterium; assembly: GCA_963663335.2. Taxonomy (GTDB): domain Bacteria; phylum Desulfobacterota; class DSM-4660; order Desulfatiglandales; family Desulfatiglandaceae; genus NaphS2. The sequence goes on from CAXXLN010000004.1 coordinate 1,544,055, forward strand.
ATGCCAAAGCCGCTTCCGTTTTACCTGATCCGGTTGGCGCTTCAATAATCGTTAAGCCGGTTTCCAACGGCAAACGTTCCATCAAAATCTGCAATGGTCTTGGCACATATTCAGGTTTCAATAAAGCTTTGATGCCGTCATATTGACGGGGCTGGCCGATAACTCCGGACAGGTCCAAAATCGGTTTAGCATCTTCTCTCCGGGATCTTTCGAAATAATTACTCAAGTCAGCCGATTGCGAATAAAACCTGAAGTTTTCATCATCGTTGCGAGAACCGAGCCAGTCCGAAACGGAACAGAATCCCGCCAACAATGGAGAGATCGGCGGTGGATCATGATCGAGCGAAAGGCCAACCGGATGAAGAAAGAGATGCGCTATAGTTGAAAGCCACACTTCCCTTGCTTTTCGATCAATCGCTTTAAGGCGTTGACCGCTGGTTGGAGAAAAATCATAGCTTGAAACGTATTCCGACCATTTGATGTGTCCGTGATGACCTGTAACTGCTTCAATCCATGGCTTCCATGCTTCCCAACGGTTGTGAGTTGTTTCGCCGGGGTCATCAAGAAAATTCAAGCCATATTCATCATCATCCGTGGTTATATTGAGCATTTCAGTACTATCACGTTGAAACCAAAACAGGCCGGCTTCACCGTGAATATAGCGTTTCAATTCATGCTCTGACGGCAACAGTTCAAAGCTTCCGGCATCAGGATACAGCTTTTGCCAGACAGGCTTGGCGCGCATTTGGAACCGTGCATCAAATTTTCCGTAATCGTGAAGCGCAATAAAAAACAGTGCCCATGCACGAACTTGATCTTTTTTTAATGAAGTGCCATAACAGAAACTGCGTGGTATGGTGGGAGTTGCATCCCACCAGACAGATGCCACCGCCGCCACATCCAAGCAATGGTACGGCAACAAATGATAGCTTGGGCCGGTTTCGTCGTCAGAACGCGCCTTTCCCCAATACCGATAAATAATATCCGCTGAATTATCCATCCCTCCCCCGGTTCAAGCCATATCACGGCAGCAGGTTTGGTGTCTAAATCCCTACGCAACGCGTGGGAACGAGAGTCTTTCTGAATATTTCCGCTTTGTTCAATAGGACGCTTAATTGATAAAAAATCACTGTTATGAAGAAAAGCAATACGGAAATGCAAATGGTGTGTCAAGCATAAATCAATTGACAATGCCGGTAAGGCCTTATAATAACGGGTCGATCATTATTTTTTTGGTTTTTTCAGCACATTCACAACGCAAATGGAGAGTCCCTGTTTAGGTGGCAACTTGAGTTTTTCCAACCGCACAACATTGTATCCGCCTGCAAGACCCTTTCAACCCAATCCGCGCTGCACGGATTGTCTTGCGAAATTATCGGAGGATGTGACCCGCATGGTGGGCGGAAAAGCGATAGCCCGTCAGAAAGAGATCCGTTCCGGAACGAAGAGGATTCTGGCGGAAGCGGAAACAAAGGGTTGGACCTCTCCCGAGACCGCCAATGAGATTCTGAGATTAATACGAGGTGTGACAGATGTCGCGGATCCTTATAAACGCGTTAAGATAGCGGAAATGGCGCAGGCGGAATCGGTTTTTGAAAAAGTGAAGGATCAGGTGGGTACTGATTTAAGATCTTTGGCAAACCTGGCGCTTCTGGGAAACAGTTTCGACTTTTTCCGTTCCGCGGCTGATGCCATGGCCGGTGTTTCTGAACAGGTCGGGAAGGAATCGCTCTATTTCCACGACGATTTGGATCGGCTGCAGGATTTTCTGGCGAAAGATCCGGGATCTGTTCTCTATCTGACGGACAACGCCGGAGAGATATTCTTTGACTTGCCGCTCTTCCAATACATTCAAACCTTTGCTCGAAAAACTGTGCTGGTGCCCAAGGGAGGACCGGGACTGAATGATTTGACCTCGGAGGATTTGCAGTCGGCGGCCGTCAAAGGGATATTTGATGAAACCATGGATACGGGTACGGACGGCGCCGGGATTGACTGGCGTCACGTTTCCAGAGCGTTTGCATCACGGGTGGAGAGGGCGGATCTGATCGTCGCCAAGGGCATGGCCAATTTCGAAACGGTTTATTTTCATCGTTTGCCAACCCCGGTCTTTTTTCTTTTCAGGGTGAAATGCCATGTTGTGGCTGATTATTTCAACGCACCCATGGACAGCATGATGGCCTTATGGAAGGACGGCACTGAAAAATGAAGGCTGGATTCAAAGGAGCTAAAAAAAGTGAACAACTTTGAGACCTTATTGCTGGGGGTTATTCAGGGGTTGACGGAATTCCTGCCGGTCAGCAGTTCGGGTCATTTGGTGATTTTTGAAAATCTGCTGGGGTTCAAAGAACCTGAAATTCTTTTTGATGCGTCGTTGCACCTGGGGACGTTGCTGGCGGTATGTATCTTCTTTCGGTCGGATCTCGGGAAAATGATTCAGGGTCTTTGGGCCTGGGTGGCACCCGGAAATGATCAGAAAAATGGACTTACACCCCACGCTTACATGGCGTTGATGGTGGTGGTGGGTTCCATCCCCACGGCGTTCATCGGTTTGATTTTCAAGGATCCCCTTGAAAAATTGTTCGGTTCGGTTACTACCGTGGGGGTTATGCTGTTGGTAACGGGCACGATCACAGGGGTTACAAAATTCATTTCAAAAGAACATGCGAAATGGGACCAGGTAAAGGTCTGGATGGCCCTCACTATCGGTGCTGTGCAAGGACTGGCCATTATTCCCGGCATTTCCCGTTCAGGTTCCACCATCGTATGTGCACTTCTGCTGGGACTGAACCGCGAAACCGCGGGCCGGTTTTCTTTTCTTCTCTCCATTCCGGCTATCATCGGTGCCGTGGGCCTTCAGTTGGAATCCGATGCTATCACACGGGTGGGTGTGCTGCCCATGACATTGGGGTTTGTTTCAGCTGCAATTGTGGGCTTTTTTGCGCTGAAACTGTTGATGGGCATGGTCAAAAAGGGTCATTTTTACTATTTCGCACCCTATTGCTGGATTGTGGGGGCGATGACCATCATCCTTTCATGATAATGGGACTGTAATGGAAGAAAAAAAGAAAAGATCTTTCGGAGCGTACCTGCTCCTGACCGCCAAGGGTTTTTGTATGGGCGCTGCTGATGTGGTGCCGGGCGTATCCGGCGGAACAATGGCCTTTATACTGGGTATTTATGAGGAATTGATCGATGCCATAAGGTCTTTTGATCTGGAAAGTATCAAACTCATGGCAACGGTTAAAATCCGGCAGCTTCTGGACCGTATCGCGTGGCGTTTTCTGCTGGCCCTGGGGTGTGGCATCCTCTTGGCGATCTTCAGCCTTTCAAAAGCGCTTACCTGGCTTCTTCAAAACGAGCCTGTCCTGATATGGTCCTTCTTTCTCGGGTTGGTTCTGGCTTCAGTGGTCACGGTCAGCAAGCGCGTTGAAAACTGGCGGCTGCTGACCTGGTGCAGTCTGTTGTTGGGGTTGGTCGGTATTTATGGAGTGGTGGGAATGATGCCCGGTACTACCCCTGATTCCTGGTGGTTTCTCTTTGTATCCGGGGCTGTTGCCATATGCGCCATGATACTGCCTGGAATATCCGGTTCCTTCATTCTAGTGCTGATGGGGAAATATCAATACATCCTCGAGGCGGTCAACAATCGGAATCTGCTGGTATTGATCATCGTTGCGGCCGGAGCTTGCGTCGGCCTGGCTGCGTTTTCGCGCCTGCTGGGGTGGCTGTTAGAAAAATATCACGACTATATGGTGGCGTTTTTGACGGGATTGATGCTGGGTTCCCTCAGAAAAGTCTGGCCCTTCAAAGAGACGTTGGAAAGTATTGTGGGCAGTGGGGGAAAAATGATCCCAATTGTTCAGAAAAATAGTCTTCCCGCCCAATGGACCGGGGAGGTGACATTCGCCATCTGTCTTGGCCTATTTGGATTTGCCATTGTTTTGGTACTGGATCGAGTGGGCCGCCGTTAGATTCCTGCAGTTTTTTTCTGAGAGTTCGTTATTCCGGAACCGGCATCGAGCTTGTGACCTACGATGTGGATGCCGATGGAAACTTTGTGCCCCTCAGACCCTACATATTGTGGCAGACAGAAATCATTTTTTGAGTTTAAGGATCTTTCCAGCCTACAGATTTGTAAGGCTAATCACAAGGTTCTGATGACAGCAGTATATTGTGTTTTTCTTGGAAACCCAACATATTTGAAGACCACTTTCGGACACTCAATTCACGATCAGCCATTCTCCACAATCCAAATATATCACAAGGATTTTGACCTGCCGATATATGGGATCTTTGTCAAGTTATGTCAGTGCCTTATTGGCTAAAAACCTGTCGCAAAAAAAAACAAAAAAATCTCTTTGGCATGTTTGAAGCCCCGCTAATATTCTGCGTCCCTACTGTTTTTGACACGCTTAGTTGTGAATTCGGGGTAGGAAGTGGCCTAAACGGCCACCCCATCCCGACAGGACGGCTCGTACCGTCTGAGTAGGCCGCTTTTAGATTAGCGAACGGACACAAGATCCCGCTTCACGTTTTTCTTACAGTGACATTCTTGAGCTTTATCTGCTTTTGTCCCGGTTTATCATCGGTATTAAACACCAGCGGTGGCGTCAGAAAAAAGGCAAAGACAAGACCAATAATGGCAATGACACACACGATAGCTATCGATGCATGATAGTTCCCGGTCTTGTGCAGGGCGGTTGCCCCGGCAAGAATGCCCCCGAAACCTCCAAAAAGTCCCACCCCCATCCACATACCCACCAATTTACCCGCAATATTGGCAGGATACCGTTTGGAGGCAAAGGCTATAACGTTAGCTCCCACCAATCCGATAAAAAAACCGGCTATAGCCAGGCAAACAGGCAATACCGACATGCTGCCCCATACCGTAGGGAAGATGATTGAGAAGGCGAAGATGGCAAACAAAGCATAGCCCATCATAATCACCGGGCGGCCCCTGCCTCCGAAGATCTTTTCGAGAATGAAACCGGCGGAGATCGAGCCAACCATGAAGGCAATCTGGACAAGACTCATGAGCTTTCCTGATGTAACAGGCCCATAGCCCAGGCCCACCGGCTTGTCCAGCGCAAAATAGCCCGGTGTCAGATCATTGAAACCTTGAAAGATCCATGTCACCGTCAACATCAGCAGGAGGCCTATCCACGTGGCAGGCTGTTTCAAAGCAAGCTTGAAGGCCTCACCGGCGCCATCGCTTGGTGAAAAGGCCTCAACGTCGCTCTGCGAGGGCGGTCTGGGGCCGAGGGCAAAGATCACCGCAAGCAGCAAACTGACAAAATCGCCTATGGACTGCCATGCGATCGCTGACTGCCAATTGACCGATATGGAGAGTGCCGCCGGGGTCGTGAGAAAGCCGACAGCCACGCCCAGTGTAAACATGGCGCCTTGAAGTCCGGCAACAATCGCCCTCTGGTTCAAAGGAAACCAAAGCGCCGCAACCGCAGCCACGGTGGCTGCGATCGGACCCGCACCGAGGGCCTGGATGATGCGCATTAGAACAACCCCAGGCAAACTGTCGCCGACCAGTGGTAGAGCAAGCGTAGGGAAGGACAACAGAACACTGCTCACTAGAAAGGTTGGCTTCAGTCCGTACTTGTCACAGAGAAAACCGCCCGCTATGCAGGAGAGCGCCAGGGCGAGTTGAAAAGTGGCCATCAAGGCCGCGGTTGCAGGACCTGGATCTATATTAAGGCTTTTCGTAATGAGGCCCATCAACGGCGCGGGAGCGATCATTATCACTGTGCTAGTACAACGTAAAATTTAATACTTCGCATTACGTTTATTATTTGCTATAATCGCCTTCAAAAATGGAGGGCGATATGGCACCACGCTACAGGGTTACATTAACAAAAGAAGAGCGGGCAATGCTTGAAGCTATTTCAACTAAGGGAAAAAGGGCGGCCCGTACCGTATTATATGCCCGAGCATTGCTCCTGCTTGACGCAAGCGAATATGGTCCGAAATGGGTCGTTGCGAAAGTTGCAGAAGCCTTGGGGACAACGCCTCGAAGCCTTGAGCACCTCAAAAAACGATTTGTTGAGGAAGGTCTTCTTGCCGCAATCGAACGGAAAAAACGAGTGACTCCTCCGCGAGAAATCCAATTCGGTGGTGAATTTGAAGCCAAGCTTTTGGCCATGGCGTGTTCGGAGGCGCCAGCAGGTCGAGAACGGTGGACAATTCGGCTATTGGCCGAAAAAATGGTAGAATTAAAAATTGTACCGAGTGTTTCCCCGATGACGGTATGTAACACTTTAAAAAAAATGAAATTAAGCCTCACCTAAGCAAATACTGGAAAATACCACCAGACCAAAATGCCAGCTTTGTAGCGGCAATGGAAGATATTCTCGAAGTTTATGCACGGCCGTACAACGTGAAGTTTCCAGTCGTATGCATGGATGAATCGAGCGTACAGCTGATTGGGGAGGTTCATGAGCCTATTCCGGTAGCTCCCGGCCATCCTGTTTTGATGGATGACGAATATGTTCGCAAGGGAGTCGCAAGTATCTTCATGGAGGTCGAACCGCTTGGAGGAAAGCGTGAGGAAAAAATAACTGAACGTCGGACTCGGATTGACTGGGCACATTTCATCAAAGAGATGATTGAAGAACGTTATGCAGATGCCGAAAAAGTAGTTTTGGTTATGGACAACCTCAATACACACAATACTGCGTCTCTATACACGGCCTTTCCGCCTGAAGAAGCCAGGCGCCTGGCGGAGCGCCTTGAAATACATTATACCCCTAAGCACGGAAGTTGGCTGGACATAGCAGAGATTGAACTCAGCGTTTTGAAGCGACAATGTCTTGCAGGTCGGATTGACTGTATTGAGAAGATGCGATCCGAAGTGGCGGCATGGAATATCGATCGGAACAACCGTCAAACCAAGGTCGATTGGCAGTTTAAGACGAAGGACGCGCGAATCAAATTGAAACGCCTATATCCTAAATTTTAGGATATACGCTGTACTAGGTAAGGAGCTCGTTTTGTATATCACGCTTCTGCCTTCGCCGGTATCCGTCGACAAACTTGTTTTTCTTACCCGGGCCTCCGTTGTAAGCATTCTTAATAAAATAGAAGAACTTAAATCCAAAAGCATTGTGGAGGAGAAAAAAGGTGAGAAAAAGGGCCTCTATTTTCCCAGTAATTGCAATCTTGAAGTTTTTTTAAGAGATAATGCGTTATTTGGAGAAGCCAAACGAGCGCTCAAAAGGATCATTGATTATTACCAAAACGCATCGGAAAATATCGTAGAAGCCGAGATCGTCAATACGGCCGAGATATATCATAGAATCGGATTTGGTGATGCAGATTTCGCTTTTATTAAGAAAGCCGCGGACATTATGGCCCGTACAGGTCGGGCTGAAAAAGCCGCGCCCTTCTATGACTACTGCTTGCACTTTCTAACAGATCAGCCCATTACGTCGGCAAACGCAGAGGATTTTCTTGATTGTGTGTTAGGCAGGATTACGCTGCTAATTTATCACATGTCCGCCCAAGATGAGATTTCCCTTCTAAGAAGAGCAAAGGAAGTGGCAAAGCGTTTCAAAAAGCATGATCGGTTGGCCAGATTAGAGAACGTCATGGCTCAAATTCTACAAACATCAGGGGAACACCGCAAGGCATCCAGGTCTTTCAATAATTTCCAAAGGATTGTAGATAGCGCGCAAGACCCGCGCCTGGCAAGATCCGCTGTTTTTGTGACCTGCGAGTTCTTATTTTGGAAAGGCAGGTTCACCGAGGTGGTAGAGCATTACGAAAAGACCATAGGCGGGTTGGAGAAATTTGGAGACAAAGAGGCGAGTCTCAAGGCCGCGGCGCTTGTGGGGTACTGCTTCGTTATTCGCGCCAGAATTTCCCGTGGAATAGGAATGATAAAGGCCGTTCGCGCCAAAGGTGAACAGATGGGATTCCAACAGGTAATAATTTTTTCAGATCAAATGATGACGCTTTCGCTTTTCGAGATAAGGAGAATAGCCGAGGCAGAACCTTATCTTGAGCGGTTACGCGGTTTTTCCGAGGATTCTTTAGGCTACCTCATATCAAGGGCAATTAGCGACGAAAGGGCATATATCCTCTGTCTCAAAGGAGAGTATCAGGATGCGTTTGACTGCCATCAAAGAGGCATCATGCATGCGCAGTCCTTAGGATGGAAACACCACTGCGGTCCCTGGGTCTTCGAATATCTCGATTTGCTGGAATCCAAAGGATACATCGATATGGAGGTGAACTATGAATCAGAGATAAATAGACTTGTGAAATGGGATGATTTGCGCATGAAGGGGGCGGCCTTCAGATATCGGGCGCAAAGAAACATGGAAGGAAGCCAATCGACGAGAACCATCCTCTTCGATCTTAGAAGAAGTGAGAAATGTCTTGAAGCGTCAGGAGCCGAAATCGAGCTTGCCAGGACAAGGATTGTCCTGGGGAGGTATTTGCTGAACCAAGATAAAATGGCGGCACAATCTTATCTGGAAAAGGCCTGGACCGTATTGTCAAGGATCGATAAAGATCTTTTCCCCCAGGATCTCTTGTCGGCAATGCCCGAGGAACGGAAGCTCGAGGTAATGGTCGAAAGGATGATCCAGATCAATGAATCCGTCGGCACCATAAGGGATCGAACCCCCTTTTTGGAGAAAGTAATCGAGGTGGCAATGGATTTCGTTATGGCTACGAGGAGTGCCTTTCTTATGCTGGAGCAGGAGAGCGGCTTGAAGCTGGCCGCAAGTCGAAATCTGGATCCCCGATTTTTCGAATCGGATCAGTTTCATATGGTCAAAGATTTTTTATTGGATTCGGGAAGTAAAGGAAATGAGCTTGTATTCCCGCAACGGAGTGATGATGACCGCCAAATCGATGATAAGGCCTTCCGAGAGGCTGGCATCCAGTCATTTATCGGTATGCCGGCGCGACTTGCCGGTCAAACTTATGGATATCTTTGGCTCGACAACAGGCTTGGCGGTGGGCCTTTTTCACACAGTCAAATGCCTCTGGTACGTTTCATTTGCAACCAGATCGGTATCGGGCTTTCAAACATTGATACGTATAAGGAAATTAGAGAGCTCAAGGAACGCTTTGAGGAGGAGGCGTTTTTTTATAAAAGGGAAATGGGGATAACCGCGACAATTGAAATGATTGTCGGTAAATCCAAGAAAATGGAAAGAGTGATGAATCGTATCCGCCAAGTGGCGCCTACGGACACTTTGGTTCTGATATTGGGAGAAACCGGAGTCGGAAAGGAACTTGTGGCCAAGGCAGTCCATAATCTGAGTGACAGACGCGATGGTCCTTTTATACCTGTAAATCTAGCCGCCATTCCACCGGAACTTGTTGCCAGTGAACTTTTTGGGCACGAAAAAGGAGCTTTTACCGGGGCTCACAAGCCCCGCAAAGGGAGACTCGAACTGGCGGATGGGGGGACTATTTTTTTGGATGAAATCGGCGACTTGCCTTCAACAGATCAGGTAAAGCTCTTGAGAGTTCTGCAAGAAGGCACCTTTGAGAAACTCGGAAGTAGCGAGCCCACGAAATCGGATTTCAGGGTTGTTGTCGCTACAAACAAGGATTTGCGCGCAGAAGTGCTAAAGGGAACTTTTCGACAAGACCTTTTTTATAGACTGGACGTTTTCCCGATCCACGTGCCACCGCTTCGGGAGAGAAAAGAAGATATTCCAGAATTAACCTGGCATTTCGCGGAAAAATTTTGCAGAAAGTTGGGGGGGGCGCACGGTAAGAATTCCTCAACGGGAGATGAAGAAGCTCAATAGTCATTCCTGGCCGGGCAATGTGAGGGAATTGGAGCATTGTGTCGAGCAGGCGCTAATTTTGTCGGATAGCACCGAAATTTCATTTCCCGAATCATTCGAAAACATGTCGGCTCCCAGCGAGGAAAACGAGGTGATGACCTTGCAGGATATGGAGCGTCATTATGTTGAGAAAATCCTCGGTATGACTCATTGGAAGGTTGCGGGTCGAGGCGGGGCTGCCTCAGTTTTAGGAATGAAGCCGACAACACTCTTTTCCCGAATGAAAAAGCTGGGCATCAGGCGCTTGTGATCTTCTTTTCGCATGTCAGTTTGTCTCATCGAGTATAAAACTGACTGACCTGGCCAAAGAGCGTCCCAACGCGTTATGTTGTTCCAAATCCAGGTGCACCCCGTCTATTTTGCTTGTGCTCGTGACCGTTCCAGCGTCAAAAAAAGAACATCCTAATTCTTTGGAAACTTGCTCGATGGCAGAAGCCAATCCTTTCGCTTTATATTCGGCCCCCGCAAATCTGGGTGCCATCACCCCTTTTGCTTTTTGGATTGGCGGAGGCGCAATCACCATGATTTCCGGAACCGGCATCCCCGGCTCAATGGGCGCCTGGCGGATCATGGCAATGATTGAGGCAATCCCCTGGGCGCAGTGCCAGGCGTTATACTGATGCATGGATTGGAAATCGTTTGTGCCCAGGAAGAGCAAAACCAGCGGCAATGGAGAATGGGCTTCAATACGTTGTTGAATGCCCGTGACACCCTTTCTTCCAGCCTTGAATGGGTCTTCCAAAACCGTACGACGTCCGTTCAGGCAGTCTTCGATAATGCGTACGGACTTCCCCGCTTGAAGGAGTGCGGACTCCATAACGCCCGGCCACCGTTCATGGAAAGGAAGACGATTCCGTGTATTCGGGATAATTCCCCAGCTGAGGGAATCACCGTAAACAAATATTTGATCCATATCTGTTCCTCCTATTTTTGCTTCCAGCGCCATCCACCAAGGCGATCAGATCGTTTACGAAATTTTTCATCTCCCGGGCCTGAGCATTCATATCTTCCGCAGCGCCGGCGGATTGTTCGGCGTAGGCCGCGTTTTGCTGAACGACTTTATCCATTTCGCTCACGGCAACATTCACCTGATTGATCCCATCCGCCTGCTCCGAGGAGGCTGAGGCGATTTCGTCCACCAATTGATCCACCCTGCCCGTAAGGGAAATATTTTCCAGAAAGGCCTTTTTGGTCGCCAATGCCAGTTCGTTCCCGGTTTTCACAGCCTTGATGGTATCTCCGATCAGCGCAGCCGTGTTCCCGGCCGATTCGGCGGCCCGTATGGCCAAATTTCTGACTTCGTCTGCGACCACGGCAAATCCCGCGCCCGCTTCCCCGGCCCGAGCCGCCTCCACCGCTGCGTTCAACGCCAGAAGATTTGTCTGGAATGCGATCTCATCGATGGTCTTAATGATTTTTCCCGTCTCTTCGCTGGATCGAGTGATGTTCGAGATAGCCCCCTCCATGTGGATCATGTGTTTTTCAACTTTCTCAACAATCTCCTTGGCCTCTCCCATCATGATCTTGGCCTGGTTGGCGTTCATTGCGTTACTTTTTGTCATGGCGGACATTTCTTCCAGGGACGCCGCGGTTTCCTCAAGTGAGGCTGCTTGCTCGGATGCCCCCTCGGCAAGGGATTGGCTGGCCGATGCAACCTGTTCCGTGGAGCATAAGACCTGTCCGGTGCCTGAATTGATCCCGTTAATTGCCGCATTGATTCTGCCCACGATCTTTCTAATGGAGATGAACGCATAGAGCGAACCGATCAAAAGGGCCGCCACGATGAATCCGAAAATCATTCGAAGCGAAAACCGGGACTGATCTTTAAGCATCTGAATACTCATTTGGCCTAATTCACCGCACATCCGGTTCAAGTTATCCTTATAGGCGTTCATGCGGTCGGAATAGGCCCGCTGATTCATAACCTGGTCTTTGAATTGCAGCACTTTCGACTGGTAATTCAAGCTTTGCGCTTCTATCTCCGCGGCTACCGGTCTCAAATCTTCGCTGGACTCCACCTTCTTTGCCCACGCCAGAATGCTCTCGTTGAAATTTCCAACATTTTTTTCAACGCTGCCCCAGTTTTCATCCGTGCTTCTGTTCATGTAGGCCATGACGATGTTGGTAAAGAGTTTGCAGTTCAGCACCATCCCTTCGATCCACAATTTTCCTGTATTGATCTTTTCGAGAAGGGGTTCGTACAATGCCTGTGTCTCTGAAGCCAATTGACGCTTTGTTCTTTCCGATTGTGCATATTCTTCAAGGGTTTTTTTGTACAGGCGAACTTCCTTTTCGGACCGACTGAGTTGCTCACTTCCCTGGGCGTCGATGATCGGGTGAATCTTGATTTTCCCGACCATCTTCGTGGCACGATCCAGTTGCGTAATCGCCCCCTTGTAAGCCTTTTCGTCCTTCTCCCCAATGCCGCCGCTATACAGCGCCAGAAGATATTGATCCGTCTCACCCTTGATTGAGGATACGATACACTGAAATTCGTTGATATCTCCATAGAACGCCGTAACATTCAAAACCCGGTTCAGTCCCAGATATCCGGCCATTCCCACTACCACCATCAATAAAAGCATGATTGCGATTCCCGCTGCGATCCTCTTCCCGAGCGTCATTGTCAGCAACATGGCGTTTCCCTCGATTTCAGTATCCGTGACAATATCAGGCCAATAGCGGCGATGACGGCACAAATCAGAAAAGCTGGAGTGTATTTACCGGTCACGTCAAAGATATGCCCTCCCATGACGGGACCGATCGCCGCTCCGATGCCTCCCAGGCAGGCGGCCGTGGCCAGTATCACGCCTTGGGACTTCAGCCCGAACAATTCAGCTACTGTGGGTGAAAACAGTGCCATCGTACCGCCGTAGGCAAACCCGAAAACAACCCCGAAAAGGTATAGGACCCAAGCCGCATCGTTCAGTATGAGAAGGCAGACAAAGGCGATGGTCATCAAGAAGAAGCCTATGGTAAAAGCCGCCCGGTTGCCGAACCTGTCGCCGGCCATGCCCATAATGTTCATACCGACGATCGAGAACAACCCCAAGATCACCAGAATATTGGCCGCGCAGGCCGGTGAAACGCCCACGCCGGTTGCGTGAATAAAAACATGTGCCATGATAAAAATCGTGCAGGTCAGCAGGATGAAGTACATGGCGGCAAGAAGCCAGAAAGAACCGGAACAAAGTGCTTCCCGAAACGTCGCCCCATGGGCTTCCTGAACGGTATTCAATGATGGTATCCCCTCCTCACCATAGGGAAGCTGACCGATCCGGCGTGGATCCGGTTTTAGAAATTGGGAGGCGAGCACGAGAATGATCAACGCAATCACACCGACAATGATAAAAGAATGCCGCCAACCATAGGTGGAAATCAGGCGGTTTGCCGCAGGCGGAATGACCATTGTGCCCAATCCCATACCCGAGAACACGATGCCGGTCATCAGGCCCCGCCGCCCGGTAAACCATCTGGCCACGATGGGGAGTATGGCCACATAAGCCCCCATACCCACGGCGATCATCACTCCATAGAAAAAATAGAACTGCCAGATTGAGGTCACGCCTGACATCAGCAAATAGCCTAAACCCAGAATGCAGCTTGAAGTGTTGATCACAATCCGTGGGCTGTATTGGTCGCATAACCTGGCGATTAAGATACAGAACAGTCCGATCAAAAGGTTGTTGAGCGAAAAGGCGCCCGCGGTCATGGTCCGGGTCCAGCCGAACTCCACGATCAGGGAGTCATAAAAGATGCCGAAACTGTTAAATGTGCCCCACAGGACCACCATGATCAAGAAGCAGGCCATGACAATGACGTAACCATAAAAAAAACGAGGTGTTACACTGGCAGCCGTTCCCGGATTTTCCTGCTGTTCCACGTGTTATCCTCTCATTTAAAAATGCGCTGCTCTTAAATCGTCATAAATCCAGTCTGAAATATCATGGTAATAATTAAGAAGGTTATACGGTTTTTTTATAGATAGCCGTAAGCGGTCCACCCCCCATCAACGGTCAGGATCGAACCCGTAACATATGAGGCTTCCTCGCCGGCCAGAAACACCGCCGCGCCCAGAACGTCTTCGACTTCTCCCATGCGGCCTTGCGGGGTTCGCTTCTCAATGGCGTTTACCGGCAACGTCCCTTTCTCAATGAGCTCTTGAACCAGTTCCGTGCGCACATACCCCGGCGCAATGGCGTTGACCCTGATTTTCTTGGCTGCCCATTCGCTGGCCAGGACTTTGGTGAGCATGTTACCTGCTGCTTTGCTGGCGCAGTAAGCAGCTCGCATGGGTGCCGCCACAAGACCGTACATGGATGTAATATTGATAATGCACCCCCCCCCTTGGCGCATCATCTGTCTCCCGGCGGACTGGCATCCATAAAAGACCCCGAAAAGATCCGTTTCAAGAGCCCGGATCCAATCGTCCGGAGCCAGTTCTTCCGATGGGTGGGCCATTGAAATTCCGGCATTATTGACCATGATATCGACCCGGCCAAATTCCTTAACAGCCTCGTCGATCATGGCCTGAACGCTTTCACTTCTTCTCACGTCCACTCCCAGCGCAAGGGCCCGACCGTCGCGGCGCTTTATCCCTTCTGCAATGACCGAAAGAAGATCCAATGAGCGGCTCGCTACGATTACCGCGGCCCCTTCGTCAGCATATCTCTCGGCGATACCTTTACCGATCCCTTTGCTGGCGCCTGTTATGACAGCGATTTTGTCTTTTAGCTTCATTTTGTCCCCCCAAATCTCCCTTACACGAACGTTCTATCACTTTTTTTTGGGCGGCGAAACCACTGCTCGCCCTTTAACGACAATGTCCTCGTTTTGGTTCGTGCACAGGGTCTCCAACACCACTCTGTTTTCATCCTCACGTACTTCCACCACTTCGACACATGCCCTGACGGTATCGCCAATATATACCGGAGCGGTGAAACTCAGTTCCTGTTTGATATAGATAGTGCCCGGACCCGGCAGTCTGGTACCGATAACGGTGGAGATGAATCCGGCAGACAGAAGGCCGTGGGCGATACGGGATCCAAAAACGGTTTTTCGCGCAAAAGTCTCATCCATATGGGCCGGATTGAAATCCCCGGTTATTTCCGCGTAAAGATGGATCGCGTTTTCGGAGATGGTGTTCCAATACTCAGCCCGATCACCCACCCGAATTTCTTTGATTGTTTTCCCTTTCATGGGTCCGTTGGAAGACTTGTATTCCATGCCTGTTTGGTCCTTTCGCCTATCCGTATTCCTTTCGAAGCGTGCTTTTCAGAATCTTTCCAGTCCCTCCCCTGGGCATTTCATCGATGATTTCCGCTTCCCGCAGTGCCTTGAAGTGGGCAAGCTTTTCGCGGCTGAATTTGATGACTTCTTCGGGGCTCAAAGCGCTTCCTGCTTTGGCGATGACGATCGCTTTCGGAATCTCCCCCCATTTGGGATCCTGTTTTCCGATAACGGCACATTCCAGGATGTCCGGATGTGAATAAAGCACTTGCTCTATTTCGAGCGATGAAATGTTCTCACCGCCGCTGATGATGATATCCTTCATCCGATCGCGAATATAGAGGGAACCGTCAGATCCCATGGATGCCAGATCCCCGGTATGATACCATCCGCCTTCCAGGGCTTTTTCGGTTTCTTCCGGTTTGTTTAAGTACCCTTTCATGACCATGTCTCCGCGAACCAAAAGTTCCCCGATCGCTTTCCCGTCCCAGGGAAGGTCTTTTTCCTTTTCATCCACGATCCTGAATTCCACGCCCACCATTGGAAAGCCCCAGGTTTCGTGAGCGCGATGACGAAACACATCATATTCGAGATCGGGGGGAAGCTCGGGAAAGGCCACAAGAGGGCATGTCTCGCTCATTCCGAAGGCCCCATGAACCGTACAACCGAAGACTTCTTCAGATTTTTCGCACATTCCTGACGGTGGCGGTGCCCCTCCGATCAGTACGTCTCTTAAGCTCGACAGATCGTATGAAGATACATAGGGCTCTTCCAGAATGGCATTGACCATGGTGGGAATGATAAAAAATTTGTTGACCTTCTCCTTTTGGATCAGCTCCAATACGCTGACGGGATCAAACTTCTTGAGCATAACATGGGTACCGCCTTTGGCCGTCAGATAGTGCGGCGTTCCCCATCCGTTCACATGAAATAACGGAATCAAATGGAGCTGAACGTCGGTCTCGTGAACGGGGTAAGTGGCCATGGCGCTCATGGCATGAAGGTAGAGATTCCGGTGTGTCAGCATGACCCCCTTTGGTGGTCCGGTGGTACCGCTGGTGTAAAAGAGTTCGGCCACATCATCTTCGGAAAAAGGGTAGTCCCCGGCCGAAACAACCGCTGCTGGCCCGGCCTCTTGGAGGAGAGTATCGTACGTACCATGAATCCATTCTGGAAGAAAATCCATGGCTTCAAGAATGTAGAAGTATCTCACTGATGGGATTTCGCTCAAAATGGGTTCAAATTTATAAAGAAAATCCGGATCAATGAATACGATTGACGGCTTTGCATCGTCGATAATATATTGAAAATCTTGGGAGGCCAGCCGGATATTAAGGGGAAGCAACACTGCCCCCATTTTGACAATGCCGTAGTAGCATTCCAGCAAACGATGGCAGTTATAGCCCAGATAGGCCACTTTTTCTCCCGGCTGAATGCAAAGGTCCCTCAGAGCATTGGAGAGTCTTTCCACCCGTTCGCCGAATTCCGAATAGGTCCATCTTCGGCCTTCGCAAACAACGGCCGTTCTTTCGCCAAAAAGCTTGACCGCTCTTTCCAAAAAACGAACTTGCGTCAACGTTATGTTCATGGTTTCATCCCCTGACTCGTGTCTATTTATTGTACACGTACCAGCCTTTGCCCGATTTTCGGCCCAAATGACCGGCGTCAACTTTTTGTTTCAAAATAGGCCTCGGCCTGAATCGTTCGCCATAGGAATCGTAAAGAATCCGCTGAACCATCAAGTTCAGATCGTTACCGGTCAGATCCATAAGGGCATAGGGTCCGATGGGATGCCCCAATCCCAGCTTGCAGGCAATGTCCACATCTTCCGGAGACGCCACCTCCTCTTCCAGGAGCCGGTTGGCTTCGATCCACATGGCGTGAAGTATCCGGTTGACCGCAAATCCGGTCACATCCTTCACCCTGATGGGGGTCTTGCCGATGGCGCGGCAGCACTCCATCATCATCTCCACCGTCTCATCTTCGGTTTCCAAGCCGGGTATCACTTCCACCAACCTCATGATGGATGCGGGTGAAAAAAAATGAGCACCCACAAACCGCCCGATCCGCTTTTGGCCGACACACGTCGCCAAAAGGGTTATGGGAATGCTGGAAGTATTCGTTGCAAAAACAGCCTCGGCCCTGCACACCTTTTCCAGTTCTCCAAAGACGTCCTTCTTTATCTCAAAATCTTCAAAGACGGCTTCCACAACCAGGTCCACATCCGTCAGATCTTCATATCGGTCCGTGGGAATTAAACGCGTGAGCGTCGGATCCTTTTCTTCCATGGGGAACGCACCCCTCTTGACGGATTTGTCCAAAACCCCTATAAGCCGCTCCTTGCCTTTCCGGGCCAGATCGAGGGACGTCTCCTTCATGTGCACCTTGCACCCGGACTTGGCAAAGCAAAGTGCAATCTCCGCGCCCATCATTCCGGCCCCGACCACGCCTATCCTGTTGATTCGATCCACGGTTACTTTCCTCCTATGAGCCAACACTTTGATTCTTATTCATCAAACTTTAATGACGCAGGCATCCGCCTGGGCCAGTCCGCCGCAGATTGCACCCAGGGCATAGCCGCCGCCCTTCCGGCGAAGTTCATACATCAGATTCATCATGAGCCTGGCCCCGCTGGCCGTGTTCGGGTGCCCGACGGCAATGGCGCTGCCGTTAATATTGGTTTTTTCACGGAGCTTTTTTGTTTTTTCTTTGTCTTTATTTGCCATGAGCAAGGTGCTGACCAGCGGCACGGCTGCAAACGCTTCGTTGATTTCCACGAAATCCATGTCATCAAGATCCAAATCCACTTTCTCAAGAGCTTTTGTGGCTGCGTATGCAGGTCCTTCCGGCATGCGGTTGGGACTGATGGCAATGGATGTCATGGAAATAATTTCGGCCAAAGGTTCAAGACCCAACAGATCCGCTTTTGTTTTTGTCATGAACAAAATGGCAGTGGCGCCGTCATTGAGGCCCGGAGCATTCCCCGCGGTCACTCCTTTACATCCATAAATTCCCGGAAGCTTGGCGAGCCTTTCCATGCTGGCATCTTTTCGATATTGTTCATCGATATCGAGAAAAATCGGGTCTCCCTTTTTTTGGGGAATCTCCAACTTCATCATCTCATCCTTGAATTTTCCGGCCTTCCACGCCGCGCCATAATTCCGATGACTTCTCAATGCCCATTCGTCCTGCTCCTGACGGGAAATGCCATATTCCATCGCCACATTGTCCGTATCCACGGAAACCGGGTTGAAATCTTTGTATCCCAGTGCAAAGAGTGGATCCTCCATTTTTACATCGCCCAAACGAAACCCTTTCCAACGCAGATTTCTTACGATTAAAGGTTCCTGACTAAAAGAGGTGGCGCCGCCGCCGATGGCGCAATCGATCTCCCCGGCCATCATGGCGCGACACCCGTAATGAACCGCCGACATGGCCGAAACGCAGGCCTTATCCAGGGAAACCGACGGGGTTTCCGATGGAAGGCCCGCCTTTAGGAGGGTTTGACGGGCCGCCACGGAGGTGAACACATCCTTGCAGACGGATGTGTCCCCCACGCCCCAATACACTTCGTTCACCTGATTTCCCGGCAAATCGACCCTTTTTAAAACCTCTCTCATGGGCAACGCGCCGAGATCGAAGTAATCATATTCCCTCAGGGATCCGCAGTAACGTCCAAAGGGCGTTCTGACGGCACTTACGATAACGATATCTTTATACATTTTCCCCCTCTCCTCACTTCAACATCTGGTTTGCAATAATGATGCGTTGAACCTGATTGGTGCCTTCGTAGATCTGGGTTATTTTCGCGTCACGCATCATCCTTTCAACGGGGTATTCCCTGCAGTACCCGTAGCCTCCGAAAAGCTGCACCGCGTCGGTCGTCACCTGCATGGCCGTATCCGATGCAAACCACTTGGCCATGGACGCCAGTTTCGGAATCTCCTTGGAATCGGGCTCATTATCGATGGTTCCGCAGACACGATAAATCATGGTCCGGGCAAGCTCGATCTTGAGCGCCATTTCCGCAATCATCCATTCAACCCCCTGAAACCCGGAGATGGGCTTTCCGAATTGCATTCTGTCTCTCGTGTAGTCTATGGATGCGTCCATGGCCCCCCGGGCAATGCCGAGGGCCTGTGCCGCAACGGCGGGGCGGGTAAAATTGAAGGTTTTCATAAGGGTCTTGAATCCGTCTCCGGGATTTCCGATGATATTCTCTTTGGGAACCATGCAATCTTCAAAAACCAGTTCCCTTGTGTCGGAACCACGAATACCCAGTTTCTTTTCCTCTTTGCCCACGGCAAAACCGGGTGTGTCTTTGGGCACCACCAGCATACTGATCCCTTTGTGTGCTTTGCCCTTGTCGGTATAGGCCACGACCGTGATGATATCGGATACCCCTCCATTGGTAATGAAGATCTTGGCGCCGTTGATCACATACTCTGAGCCTTTGAGGTCTGCGACGGTTCGAATGCCGGTCACATCGGATCCCGCACCAGGTTCCGTGATGGCACAGGCGCCCAATGAGGAACCCTCCGCCATGGGTTTGAGCCACTGTTCCTTTTGAGCCTCTGTTCCCCCGATCAACAACGGATCGGATGCAAGGGCCTGGGTGGTGAGAATCACCGAAGTTGCGGCACACACCCTTGCCACTTCCTCCACCACAATGGCAAGACTCAGCATGCCTGCCCCTGCCCCTCCGTAGGATTCGGGGATCTGAATTCCCAACAACCCGTTTTCTTCAAGGATTTTTTTGTTTTCCCAAGGGAATTCTTCCTTTTCATCGATTTCAGCGGCCTTTGGTGCAAATTCTTTTTCGCTGATTTTCCGGACCATATCCCGAAGCATTGATTGTTCTTCTGATAATTTGAAATCCATAAGCAATCGTTCTCCAAACCAGGTTTTTGTCTTCCTGTTTCAGGAAAACCCTTTTCAAGTTGCATGCCAAGGATGAGTCGAATAGATATTCCATGAGAACGCCCTGAAATTATAACGAAATATAAGATTGGATGTGAGGCAATAGAAGTTTTGGGGCTTTGATTGATCTACCGGAATACCGGTAGATCACCGAATATTGGGTGGTAGAAAAAAGGGAGACAACAAATGGATGGTCTTTAATTGAGGGAACGTTTTTCGATGTTCAATTTTTTGATTTTGTACTGCAGGGTGCTGGGTTTCAATCCCAGGATCTTCGCCGCGCCCATTTTCCCATAGATCCGCCAGTCGGCCCGTTCAAGTATCCTGACGATATGCTGTCTGGTAACTTCGTCCAAAAGAATCGGTTCGGAATTTTCGGGATTATTAAGGCCATCTTCTTCCATTTCAAAGCGGTCCACATAGAGGGTTGAACCGGCACTTAAAATCATGGCCCGCTCAATCACATTTTTCAATTCCCTGATGTTCCCCGGCCAGGCGTAACGCTCCAACAAATCCATGGTTCTTTTGGGAATCACATCCACCGGATCACTCCTTTTCTGATTGAACTTATTAATGAACTCCCCGACCAACAACGGAATGTCCTCTTTTCGGTCACGTAGCGGCGGTATGACGATTGGGAAAACATTTAAACGGTAGTACAGATCACTCCTGAAACGGCCCTCCTGAACCAATTGGGCCAAGTCCCGATTGGTAGCGGCAATGACCCGCACATCAGTTGAGACGGTTGTCATGCTACCCAAGCGCTCGATTTGGCCATCCTGCAAAACGCGAAGCAATTTTACCTGCATTTCCATGGGCAGATCGCCGATTTCGTCCAAAAAAATAGTCGATCCGCTGGCTGCCTCAAACCGGCCCATTTGCCGGGACAATGCCCCGGTATAGGCACCTTTTTCACGGCCGAACAATTCACTTTCAATCAGGGTGGTGGGAAGGGCGGCGCAGTTGACTTTGATCATTGCTCTGGTTTTTCGTTCGCTCATATTGTGAATGAAGTGGGCCATTACTTCTTTGCCGGTTCCGGTTTCACCTAAAATCAGTACGCACGCATCACTTTTCGCGACGCGGTTTGCCTGTGCAATCACATTCCGAATACCCTTGCTCTTTCCCACGATGTCGCCGTGGTGGTATTCCGCTTCCAGTTCTTTTCGCAAACTGATGTTTTCCTGTTCCAACTGGTCTTTCAGGACCTTGATCTCTTTAAAAGCCTTCTCCAGCTCTTCTTCTTTCAATTTTCTTGCTGAAATATCGCGCACCAACGCCAGAAGTAATCTTTTATGACCTATATCCA
Organism: Desulfatiglandales bacterium; assembly: GCA_963663335.2. GTDB lineage: Bacteria > Desulfobacterota > DSM-4660 > Desulfatiglandales > Desulfatiglandaceae > NaphS2. The sequence goes on from CAXXLN010000004.1 coordinate 1,565,337, forward strand.
CCCTTCCCAAACGGACGCTCACCGGAAAAGTGGTTCCGTCCTTTCGGCGATGCATCCCTTCGAAGGGGATATATTTTCCCGGTTCCAGACGTTCCCAATAAAGCTCTTTGTGCCGCTTGCTTTCAACTTCGATATCCGCCTCTCCAATGGTCATGTTCAGCAGTTCTTCGCGGCTGAATCCCAAGCTTTCACAGGCTCGATAATTCACATCCGATATCTTTCCGGAGTAATCTAAAACAAAAAAACTCTCCGCCGCCTGCTCCACGAGCATTCGGAATGTTCTTTCATTATTTTTGAGTTCCACCTCGGCATATCGACGTTCCGTCGCGTTGTGCAGCATCCTCCCGATAAAGCGCAAGCGATCCTCAATATTGTCCGGCCACTCTCTTTCATACCGCACAGAGTCTATGCCAATAGTTTGCATGGCGGTTCCATCCGATTGCAGCATGACGATGGCTGATGCTTTGACGCCCAGAGCGGAAAAATATTTCTTTTCCTCGACCCAGTCCGGAAACTCCTTAAGACTTCCCCAAACAAGAAAACCTTTGCGCAGAAGATTCGAAGCAAAGAGTGGATATGATTCGTGACGCGCCAGTTCCAAATACAGGTCCCGGTTGAAATGCTCGGATACACATACATGCGATGAGGGCAGCAATTTGCCATCATGGCTTATTCTGCCAAGGAAAACCGCATCTGCATCAAAGAAACATCTGATTCTCTTGAGCGCTCTCGTAATGGCTGTTTCCAATTCTTCGTCGTGGGTGGTGATGACATCGGAAACGACTTCAAAACAAAGTTGCTCGAATTTCAGGCGTTCGCTGATGATGTTTTCGGCTCTCTTTCGGACAACAACCTCCCGTTCCAGTCTTTCATTGGTCTTGAGCAATTTGGCGGTACGATCCTCAAGGAGTTGTTCCAATCCACGGGCGATGCTGGCGGTCGTTTTCCATTTTTTGAAGGCGGTTCCGAATATTTTCGCCAATTCACCGATTTCGTCATTTTTGTTTTGATCCATATCATAGTTGCCACTCCCTGATGCCGCTTCCAAAGCGGCTTCTTTAAGGGAGGTAAGACGGTTGAAAACCGACCGGGTTAGGAAAAGATAAAAGGCAACGGCAAGGGCAGCCAGTAAAAAAGCGGTCACAAGGGAAAGGTAGGTTCCAGGGATGAAAAGCCCCAATAGACGGAATTTTCCGCCCTTGTCGGCTGAAAGAAGGATTGTCATGGAAAGGGAAAAGGACCCCAGGATCAGAATGGACACGGCTACCGTGAGTCTGGTGTGGATGTTCATAGGCGCTCTCCTTTTCAATTGACTCTGACAAGTTATGCAAGAATCTTTCCAATAGATCAGCGTGAAACTGGAAAAGGCGGTTCAGATGGCATCAGGCGTAGCACGAATGATATTTTATTAGGTATAATTAAAGCTTTAAGGATGTCAAGTCAGTTTCGCAGATTACCCTGGAAAGACCGCTTTTATGCTGAAATCACGATGAAATTCAGTTTTATAAACTCGAAATGATTTGCGGTTGTATCAAAAAGATCTCTCGACCGATCACGTTTCATCACTTGACCCTTAGCGGGGCCTGAACGGAAACCTAAACGCCACGTCTGTTCTCAAGAAATGCACCCAATTTTCGGTGTCTCACCAGGTTTTGGGTGATTGCCCACCCAGCACGAATATCGACTCTTCATGATATCTTAACTCTTTTTATATGTTATTTTATATAGTTATGCTTCATCTAAATTTTCAGGAAAATTTGGCACACAACTTGAAATGTCACCTCTCAAAAACGAGTTCAATATCTCAAGCAAGGGTCGTTAAAAGAATGGACCAGTACGAACATTTAATAATCAAAAAAGTCGATGGCGTGGGCGGGATACAGTTCAACAGGCCCCACGTCCTAAATGCCATTAATCAAGAGGTACTGCTAAGTCTTGAGAAAGCTCTCGACACCCTGAGAAAAGACAAGACATTACAAGTCCTTGTTTTATCGGGAAACGACAAAGCATTTGTGGCTGGAGCCGATGTGGACAAAATGGCAGAAGGCGATTCGGAATTCGCTTACGAACTGGCTGAACTGACTATGCGGGTGCAAAGGAATCTGTACGAATTCCCTTTGCCCACTATTGCAGCCATCTCCGGCTATGCTCTCGGTGCGGGTTTTGAAATGACTTTGTGCTGTGACTTCCGAATTGCCTCTCACAACGCCGTGCTCGGGCTACCTGAAATCAACCTGGGCATCATCCCGGGGGGCGGAGGAACTCAGAGGCTAACGCGACTCACAAACCTTTCAATCGCCTCAAGACTGGTTTTCACCGGTGAACCCTTAAAAGCGAAAGAAGCGCAACAAATGGGTCTTCTCTACAAAGTGGTGGAATCTTCTGAATTAGAAACGGAAACGCGGAAGTTGGCCAAAATGCTGACCCAAAAACCACCCCTCGCCCTCTGGGCTGCTAAACGAGCTCTGCGTCGGGGCATAAACACTTCTCTTGAAGAAGGGTTGCAGATTGAAGAGGACCTTTTTTGTGCCTGCTTTGAGACGGAGGATCAAAAAGAAGGCATGGCGGCATTTCTGGAAAAACGAAAACCCAAATTCAAAGGAAGATGAAATTCATTGCGAAAGGAGGTGAAAGCATAGAAATACTCACGCAACCGAGGCTGCACGCAATTTTCAATTATCTTTATTAAACAACCAAGGAGGATACAAGCATGGGAATCAAATGGGACATGGAAGCTGACAACATTATCGTCGGAGCCGGTACCGGTGGCCTTGCCGCTGCAATCGAAGCCAGGAAACTGGGAGATAGTGTGATCGTGCTGGAAAAAGAAAAAGAAGGGGTATTTCGTAGCAGTATGTCGGTGATTGCCGGCGTTCTCGACTTTCCGGGAACCAAGTACCAGGAAGAAATGGGCATCGAAGACTCTCCCGCTCTTTATGCAAGAGACGGTGTAGAATATTGCGGTGGGGATCCCGCTCTGTGGAAAAACATGACCGACAATCTTTATCTGACCCTGGGAATGGTTGAAAACGATCTCAAACTGATCCCCAATGCCGTCATCGGCGGTTGGGGTCACAGTGTTGCCAGATGCCACACCTTTGACGGGCCCAAGGTGATTCGAAGGCTGGAAGACTGTGCCGCCGAGCTCGGTACGGCAATTGAATTCGAGACCCCTGCGAAGAAGCTCATTTATGACTCCGTGATCGGTGTTCAGGGTGTGGTCGCCGAAAAAAATGGCGAGCTGATCAATGTGAAAGCCAATAAGGGCGTGATCCTCGCGACGGGCGGATTCGGCCAGAATCGGGATCTCTGTAAGGAATTCGGTCCCGATTACCTGCAGGGCGTCATTCGGCTGATGCCGCCCAGTCACACCGGGGATGGACTCCTTATGACCCTTGAAATCGGCGGGGCAACCAAAGACATCAAACACTCTCTTAAATCATCGCTGCCCACGTGCGTCCATACGCTGGCAGACACATCCATCCAGTACGAAGGCGGCATCTGCGTAAACAAGGAAGCCAAGCGCTTTATTCGGGAAGACACCTGGTACGGTTATCTAACGGATGCGGGTGGAGCACAGACCGACAGCACCATGTATATCATCTATGATGACGACATGAGGGCACGCACCAAAGAAAAATACCCCACCTGGCTGAGACATAAAGAGTTTAAGGGGGACACCATCAAAGATTTGGCCAAAGTGTTGAAGCTTGATCCGAAAGAATTGGCGGCCACGGTTGATTTGTACAACAAAGACGCCAAAGCGGGCAAAGACACGGTATGCGACAGGTCAACACTCGACGGCAACCTGGGCAAACCCATTCCGCTGGTAAAGGGACCTTTTTACGGCATGGAATGTAAACCCTCCACCACTTCTTTCAAGGGCGGCGTTCGTATTGATCCCCTGGCGAGAGTCATTGACTGGTCCGGTTATGTGATTCCCAGACTCTATGCTGCCGGCGAAGTTTCAGGAGGATTCTTCGGAAAAGGCGCTTACATCTGGGGGACCATGACGGTCATGTCCATGACCATGGGTATGATTGCTTCGAGGGATATCCATATAACCAAACCGCTCCCACTCTAGCGGGAAGTCTTTCAATTAGGTGAACAGCTGTGTATTTCAAGTGAACTTAAGAAATGGCGGGGGGCACGTACCCGGTGCGTGCTCCTTGTCTGCCGCGTTCTGATGATGGGTCCGCCATTGCAGAAAACCGCGTGCTGCATCATGGAATTTTCGAGTTTTTGGGAGGCACCAAAATGCCAACAATAATAATTGACTACGATGCGTGTGTGCCATGCGGTGACTGTGTTGAAGGATGCACGGTTCGTTTGCTGGTCGAAGAGGTTGACGATGACGGAAACGTTATCGTAAGGCCCAGAAGCGATCGTGTGGAGAAAACAGAGAAAAATGGGAGCAAGGTGGAATATTATTCTCCTGGATGTTCCAACTGCAGAGTGTGTTACATCACGTGCCCGTGTGAAGCGATCGATATTATTCCTGAACTTGAGGATGAGGATTAGCGACGTCGGTTACGCCAAAAAACTGATGCGCGTGACCGGATCAGGCGTGACCACGCTTACGTTCGGGAAAAGCGAATTCACCTTTTTATAATCGAGCTTCAAAAAAGCAGAGTTTTATCACCGGAGGATTTAATGTGCCTAAAGTTATATTTGATTATGAACTATGCGAGCATTGCGGATTGTGTGTAGACGCATGTACGGTAAGGCTGCTTGCAGACGAGGAAGTTGATGGTGAAGCGATCGCCAAGCCGCGTGCAGATCGTGTTGAAGGGGTTACGAGAAAAGGGAATTCGGCTATATACGATTGCCCTGGCTGTTCTAACTGCAGGATATGTGTCATCACTTGCCCTGTAGAGGCGATATACGTGAAACCGGATGGCGCATCGGGAGATTTTCGTCTGCGGGTTTGTCCGCAATAGAAATGCGATATACGGGGTACCGGATGCTGAAAAATCATAGTTTCACAACAGAAACCATAATTACCCAATGATTCTTTTTGGAGGCTAAACAGATGAAAAAAGAAATAGAATTCATGAGCGATGGTTACATGTGCCGAGGCGAGTTGATTACGCCGGACGGGGCGAAGGGGCCTTTTCCGACAGTCATCATGGCCGGTGGTTGGTGCTATGTGAAGGAAATCGTCATGCCGGATTATGCGGAAGCATTTGTGAAGGCTGGCTTTGCAGCCCTGCTCTTCGATTATCGTTGTCTTGGCAATAGTGACGGTCCCATGCGGCAACATATCAATCCCTGGTGGCAAATCGAAGATTATCGAAATGCGATCAGTTTTGCTGAAATTCAGCCCGAAGTGGATGAAAACCGCATCGCAGTCTGGGGCATCTCCTACAGTGGCGGACATGTACTCATTGTGGGTGCACTGGATTCACGTGTGAAAGGAATCGTATCAACCATACCCGTTGTGGACGGTTGGGCCAATATGAACCGGTCCCACGGGGAAAAACGATTTGCCGCCTATCTGGATCTCATGCTTGAGGATAGAAGAAAGCGGTTTGCCAATCCGGGAGAAAGAGGGTCCATGCCCTTTTCCTGCGCCGATACGGAAGCGGAAGTCAGCGTGTGGCCCTATCCGGAAATCGAGACGGTCTTCATGGAACATAAAAGACAGAGAGCGCCGCTTCACGAGCATTGGAACACCATCGAATCCGGGGAGTTACTCCTTTCATACACGGTATTTCCATATGTCCACCGGATCGTCAACACACCGGTTATAATGACGGTTGCGGAAGGCGATAATATCACCGTTTGGGACCTGGAAATCGAAGCATTTCGGCTGATCAAGTCCCGGCAAAAAAGTCTCTTTGTAATACCCAAGACCACACATATGACGCTTTATAAGGATATTGACAAACTGGAAATCGTTGCCAATGCGCAGAAGAGCTTTCTCAGTGAACACCTGATCAAGCCTTTTAGCTAGCGGACAAAAACCATCTATGACGACTGGAAATGTTTACGGTCCAGGTTCTCACGGATGACGCCTTGCCCTTTTTATGAAGGGCAAGGCAAAGAACAGCATAACCAACCCAAAGGAGGGATACAAAACACCAAAAAAAGAATTCAATTACAACCCAAAATGAATAAGGAAAATGAGATGCACCCCCCAGTGAAACCCCACCCTTTAAATTTAAGGAGTCCACAATGAAAGTAAGGATGAAGTTCACACAGGTTGCTCTGCTTGCGGTATTTGTAGCGGCTTTTCTCATGATGAGTGTGGGCCATGGAAACCATGCCTTTGCCGAATCTAAGAAAATTTACAAATTCAAACTTGCCAATTTTTATCCGCCCATGAGTTCGTTTAATACCGTCATCTGGCCCTTCTGGGAAAAACAGCTCAAAAAGGCGAGTAATGGTAGAATAGAGATTAAGGTGTATCCTGCGGAGCAGCTTGCCAAATCGGAAGATATGTGGGAATCGGTTGAGACCGGCATCTGCGATATGGGGCATTTCTTTCTCATGTTTGAAGCCGGGCGCTTTCCGGTTTCGGAGTACGGCTACCTTCCCATGATCTTTACCTCCAATCGGGCGTGCAGCATTACCATGACCGAGCTTTATGAAAAATATCCCGCAATCAAGAAAGAATTCGAAAACGTGAAAGTGCTGTGGTTCAACGGCAACGCTCCCGCCCAGTTTTTTACCAAAAAGAAACAGATCGATTCCCTGGATGACCTGAAGGGTCTCAAAATAAACGGCGGTGGATTGTACTGGAAAAACGTGGGAGAACAGCTGGGATTCGCCCCCATGAGTCTCCCCTTTCCCGATATCTATGATGCCCTGTCTAAAGGCGTCATTGACGGCAATACTGTTGAATGGGAGGGACAACACATTTTCCGATGGTATGAGTTGGACAAATATTCTCTGGGGGGTGTGAATCTGTATATCTATCCTTTCATCCTCTGCATGAACAAGCGGAAGTGGGATAGCCTTCCTCCGGATATCCAAAAGGTTTTTAACGATTTTTCAGGTCCCAAAGGGGCGGAAATGACCGGATACATTTTTGACCAATTCAATCTGGAGGCAAAAAAACACATCGAGACCTATGTCAAAGAGAAAGGCCTGCCCCCGGTACAATACATTTCAGACGCAAAACGGTCGGAATTAAAGGAAAAACTTCGGCCGGTCACGGGTTTGTGGTTGACTGAAATGAAAAAGAAAGGCGTACCCGGCAAAAAGATTCTTCAGGATGCCGAAGCCATGGTTAAAGAACTGGATCAAGGCTCTGAACTGAAGTACTGGACGGCAGAGGAATTGGCCGAAGCGCTGAAGAAGTAAACCTTAAAATTGATGTGCCGGAAAGATACCCATGATCCGGCGCATCCTGTTTATGCATGGAGGAGCATCCCATGAATCCACTGGAAAAACTGTCTTTGTATCTATTGTACATCGGAATGGCGGCGCTTCTGCTCATGATGATTTTTATCAATTATGACATTCTTGCCAGGCTTTTCTTCTCAAAGCCCGTCGCCGGCTCCACCGAACTTGTTTCCATGCTCCTGGCAGTAGCGAGTTTTTTCTGTCTTGCGCTCCCGCAGTTTCATAAGCGGCATATTACCATAACCGTCATCGTCGACATGTTTGGTTACAGAACCAGAAGAGTTATCGATGCCATTATATCTTTGATTTGTGCGTTGTTCACCGTCATCATCATCTGGCAGACTTTTGATCAGGGTGTCGGTGACCTGAAGAGCAATGCCATTTCATCGGTCATGCAAATTCCAGCGGCGCCCTTCCGGTTTGCGGCTGCCTTTGCCACCATTTTTCTTTTTCTTGCATTTGCAATTGATTTTGTTCGGGCGTGCTCCCCGAAAAAAGAGGAAGAAACGGCCCAATCCGAAACATAAGCCCTCAATTTTGTTTGAAAGGATAAGATATGGAACCTATTAGTATCGGTTATCTAGGCTGCATAATTGCAGTGATTCTGATGTTTTTGGGGATGCCAGTGGCCTACGCTTTCGGCCTGGTTGGTTTCCTGGGTGTGGGAATGATCACAGGATGGAGTCCCGCACTCACATCAACAGGGCTGTACCCGTTCAGGATTTGCAGCGTAAATGCCTATTCTGTTATACCACTGTTTGTCTTCATGGGCTACGTGATACTCTATTCGGGGGTTGGCGCCGATTTCTTTTCCCTTGCACGAAGATGGATCGGACATATCAAAGGCGGGCTGGCAATGACCACCGTGGTCGCATCCGCCGGCTTTGGCGCGGTTAGCGGAGATGTGGTTTCCGCGGCTGTCACCATGAGTTCCATCAGCCTTCCTGAAACGCGGAAGCGGAATTACAATGACGAGCTAATCATCGGTTGTATTTCCGGGGGCGCCAATTTAAGCTTCATCATTCCTCCAAGTTTGGGATTTATTTTGTATGGCGCCATTACTTCCACCTCCATCGGTCAGCTTTTTATTGCCGGAATCATACCCGGAATTATGATAACGCTCCTTTTCATTGCACTGGTCTATTTCCTGTGTCGTCGACATCCGGATTGGGGTCCTGCCGTTGAGAAGGCCTCGTGGTGGGAGAGATTTGTCGCTTTTCGTTCGGGCTGGGTCGTCATTGCCACATTTTTCCTGGTTATCGGTGGTATTTATGTGGGGGTTTTTACACCGACCGAGGCAGCCGCCGCCGGAAGTGGATTTGTGCTTATTGTGAGCATTTTGAGACGAAGCCTAACCTGGAAGGATTTCTTGGGTGTCATGGTCGAAACGGGGCTTACAAGCGGAATGATCATGCTGATTTTATTCTGCTGCATGATTTTTTCGCTATTCCTGGCACTTTCGGGAATCGCGGGTGCCTTTGAAGATTTGCTGCTCTCCTTTGAGGTTTCTCCTTACATTGTTCTGATTATATGTCTTGCGATGTATGTCTTTATCGGTCTATTTATGGACGTGTTGGCCATGATTCTCGTTACGCTGCCATTCACCTTTCCTATTGTCGTGGGTTTGGGATTTGATCCCATTTTTTTCGGAGTGATTGTCATTCTGACCATGATTTTGGGGCACATTACGCCTCCTTTTGGCATTGTCATTTATGCCCTCAAAGGAACGCCCACATGCAGTGGAATTCCACTATTTAAGATGTTCAGAGCGGCGCTCCCCTTTGCTGGGGTTATCGCGTTGTCCATCGTAATTATTATTATTTTTCCAGAATTGGCAACATTCCTGCCCAATTTGATGATGAAATAAGATACGGATAAAGGCTATTAGGAAGATATTGCTGAGAGGATTTTGATCCGAAGGAAATTTGAAAATGGATGATATGAAAGCTGAAAAATATTTGAAAGGAAAGCGCATCCTGATCGTAGATGATGAGGAAGACATCCTTGAAACATTGAGCGAGTTGCTCATGGAATGCCGATTGGATCGCGCGACCTGCTTTGAAGACGCTAATGCCCTTTTGAAGAACGGGTATTATGATATCGTGGTCTTGGATATCATGGGTGTAAATGGCCATGATTTATTGGAGACGGCTGTAAAAAGAGGCTTCCCGACTGTCATGCTGACTGCCCATGCCTTGACCGAAGAGGACTTGCAAAAATCGTTTCACGGAGGGGCATCCTACTACATACCGAAAGATCAGATTAAGGATATTCCTGTTTTTCTGGCTGACGTACTGAAAGCCATCGAGAATGACAAAAATCCCTGGTCCAAATGGTTTGACAGGTTAGGCGGCTTTTTCGACCGGAAATTCGGTGGTACCGACTGGCATGAAAAGGAGAAAAGATTCTGGGAGGAAAACAGAAAGAAATTTTATTGGCGGTAGAACATCAAACCATTTCAAATAGGGAGGAATTTGTTATGAAAAAAAATGAAGCGGTTGACCTGAGACTTCCTTTTGGAAAAACATGTCTGTTTGGCCCATTTGTTTACCTTCAGCCGAACAACCGGGGCGGCTATGATGGTGCGTTACGAGAAATTCACACAAATCAAGAAGGCATTCAGGGATTTGCCAGGTCCGGCGGCTCAACGGTAATACCTCAGCCGGGTTCCTCAAAAAAAACCGCGGATCAATAGATTTGATGACGCCTGATTATTTTTATGTGTTTTTGGCCTTTATCATCGGTACATGCGTGCCCACCCAGGCCGGGATCAATAATCAGTTACGCAATTGGCTAGGGTCGCCATTCTTGGCGTCAGTGGTTAATTTCTGTGTGGGTGCCGGTTTTCTCGTCGTTTTTACACTGGTTACGCGTATACCCATGCCTGCAATGGGCGACTTGAAAGGATGTCCTTGGTGGGCCTGGTGCGGTGGAATTGTGGGCGTATTTTTCGTGTCATCGGCCATTGTTGTGGCGCCCAAATTGGGAGCGGCATCCATGCTGTCTTTGGTGGTCGCTGGCCAGATGGTAGCCTCAATACTTCTGGATCATTTTGGGAGCCTAGGATACCAAATCCAGCCCATTACTCCCCTACGAATTCTGGGCGTCACCATGGTCATAGGTGGCGTGTTGCTTATTAGATAATAGCCTTTCCTTATCAGTGTTTCAATTTCCAAGTTCCAAGAAAGTGAAATCTGTTCTTTTGGATTGTGCCGTGTAATGATGGAACCTTCTGATTCCGGCTGTTTGGCCGGGTTTGAGAAAAAAGGAGCAGGAATGAATCGCTACGATTTGGTATTTTTGGGTCATGTGACAATTGATGAAATCGAAGCGAGAGAAGGATCCACCCGCAGTGCACCAGGGGGTGCACCGTTTTTCGGAGCATTTGCCGCCTGTTGCCAGTCCATGAAGAAAATTGCCGTTGTTACAAGGATGGCGGAAAAGGACGCGTTTATTCTTGAACCTCTAAAAGCGGCGGGTGTTGATGTTCACTTGCAACCTGTTGCCTCAACCACTCACATGCGCGTTGTCCACCCTACCGGGAATCTCGATGAAAGGCTCATGTATCAGACTCAGAATGCGGGCTTTTTTGTGGGTACGGATGTCCCTCCCATAGAGCCTTGTTCGATCCATCTTGGAGCTCTGACAGACCGCGAATTTAGCTTAGAATTCATGCACGAATTGAAACAACGGGGTTTTGACCAGTCGGTGGATATGCAAAGCTTTGTGCGCCAAGTGGATACTGAAACGGGTGTCATTCAATTTAAGGATGTGCCGGCCAAAAGAGAAATCGTGCGTCTTGCCGGTATCGTTAAACTTGACATTGCCGAAGCGGAAGTGTTGACAGGTACCCGAAACCTGGAAAGAGCATCCCGGTTGGTAGAGGAATGGGGCGCCCGCGAGATAATCGTAACTTGTTCGGAAGGGGCGCTTACGCGGTACAAAGGGAAGACGTATTTTGAAAAATATTCCAACATGAACTCCAAAGGGAGGACCGGCCGAGGTGATACGACCATGGGTGCCTATCTGGTTTGGAGAATTGATCATTCCGTTCAAGAATCATTGGCGTTTGCCGTTGCGCTGGCTTCCATCAAAATGGAGTCTCCCGGTCCATTTCGAGGCTCCATAGAAGATGTTTTCTCAAGGATGAGTGAGTAGATAACCGAAATTGTTGCGGACAAAAATGTTCCTCGAAAGCCATGTTTCCTTGATTTCTGAGGCTGAAAGGTTTGAACGAGTTTGCAAGAGTTTACAGGTATGGCGGTCTCGTCGGGCCAAAAGATCAATCCAAAAACAATGAAAGGAAAAAGACATGTCCATTGAAAGCGCCAAGGCATTTTTAGAAAGGATTAAAAGCGACGAGGACTTCAGGAAGAAGGTGTTGGAAATAGCCACGGAAGAAGAACGGATGGAATACGTCAAAACAACAAGGTATGAGTTTACCAATGAAGAACTGGGGCAGGTGCAAGGTCAATTAAGAGATGAAGAAATGGATGAATTAAGAAATGACGCCGGGCGGTCACTTGGTTTTTTGACGCGGGTAGCGTGGTACGGTGAAGGTGGCATACAACTGTTCTAACTTTTTGCGGCTCAATTGGAGCATTTTCAAGTTGGTGAGGCAAGAGAGTCGGGTCACACGAGAGGGCAAGCAACAGTCAGGTGGGATGAGGTTAATATGGCGCGGACCAGGCGTGCGATGCCACCCGATCATAGACCGGCGGACAACCACCCGTGAATGTGCATGCTGCTGATTCGCAATTTTTTAAGACAAAGACCATATATCGTTTATAAGTTACGCCAAAACCCGCTATAACACCTCAGCTTTTCGTTATTGCAATTACATTTCTTCTGCATTCATTGGTCTTGGTGGGCCTGTGTTTACTGCTAATAGGTCGACTCGATCAAATGCTGTTATACCAACAATTTGACAGCTAAAACTTCTATCCTGACCTACTTTGGTTTTATGATTTTTGCCTGAACAAGAAACCTGTAAATATTTTTGGTATATCAGGTAGCGACGTTTGGGTGTATGAACCACTATCTACCCAACCCCAGGTATTCTGAAGCGGCTTAGAGGCTTGACAAAAGTCCTCAACATCTAGTGCCCATATGTTTTCGGCGGACAGCCCGCACATCACGAAGGGCTAATTGGCTTCCTGAAAGGTGAAGGATGCGATGGTTTCTCAATGCTCAAGAATTATTATCCCACGCATAACTTTTTTCAACTCTGAAAATTTCAAGAATACCGATCGAATTCATAACCGATTATGTTGAACACTTCGGCAATCTGATCCTCGTGTACGTCCAAAAACTTCTATATCGAACTTGCTATTATATATTCAGAAAGTTAGATTCTTGCAGCCTTATTCTGAGATGTCATTATTCCGGAATGGGCCCTACCAGCTTCCGGCGGATCCCAGTCCCACCAGACGCACGGCTACGATAAAGGTTGTGTCACCGCTCTCTGATCCGGCTCCCAATTTGACTCCCCAGCACTGCCCCTGATATCCCACCCATCCGGCACTTGAGATATTTTTTTCAACCTCCAGATCCCTTTGAAGCGATCCGCCCACCGAAAATCCATATGACAGGTTTATGTTGGTCCGGAAATTAATATTGGTCTGGTTCGTTTCTTCTTCATACAGATAGTGCTGATAATTGATTTCGTAGTAGTCGCGTCTGCCGCCGGTTCTCGAAACGGTAAGTTCTCCGGAAAGGGTTGTCTCCGTGAAAGCATTTTGGTAATAATCCCAACCGGTACTCCCCCTGAGGTCCAGGCTTGGAAAAGGCGTCAAAATCAACTCCGCCGTCAAAGGGGTAAACGGCTCGTTTTCACCATCCTCTTTGGCCTTCTGGATATCGTATCCCTGGTTGAGCCGAAAAATAGCCCACTGGTTATACGAAACATTCCCCTTCTTGTCCTCCATTCGTGCATCCAGGAAGTTTTCAAGGGAAAAAGTCACCCGGTTCCGGTCTTGGTTGGTTTCCTCATGGCTGGAAGTGAGATACCAGGGCGTTCCATAATCGTTCTGGTCAATGGGGCTGTACCAGGGCGTTTCTTCTCCGTCGTTGTCGTAGCCCTGGTAGGTGTAATAGATTGTAGGGGAGATCTTGTGCCGCAGTTTTGTGGCGTTTCCCCAGGATGTGTCAAAAAACTTTTCTGCATTGGTGCCCAACCTGGCGCTGGCTTCGTAGAGTGTTTGATACTGATTGTTTCCGTCTCCTTCGTTGTTATCGACCCATTGGGAATTGAAGGTGTAGCGAAGAGAGGGTTCAAACTCCACATAGGGTCCCAGCCAGAAAGGGAACTTCAGCTGCGGAGACAGGGTGATGCCGTGTCCTCTGTTGGCCTCATCGCTCCAGATGTAGTCATAATTCGTCTTAAGATTGAAAAACACCGGCCACTCCATCAACTGTTCCTGAAGAAGATCGAAATTCAGTCCTCCAACAGGCTGCTCAACAAGGTCCTTGGTTTCGGGATTTTCAACCTGCTGGTAATAGCTGGCAATGCCCTGGAGAGTATAGGATTCTCCGTCACGGCTGAGCCTCAGGGCGGATCTTCGGGTGGGAGAACGCTTCTCCTGGACCGGCCGCTTTGATTCTTCCTGCAGATTCGATCGGACTTCAAAACCGAAAAGCTTTTCTTCAAACTCCCTGAGATAATCCTGATCGCTGACAAAATCGCCGTCAAGTCGAGCAACAACACCCTGCGGAAGGTCCTGGTCGGCCCGTCCCCTGAGCCAGTAACGGGTCTGATTGGTTCGGGCATATGGGCTGATGTCCACCGCATCACCATCGCTCAGATTTTTTGGGGTTTCCTTATCGCTGAGAATGTCGAATTCCAGAATGCCTTTTGAGTTTTGGCCTTCGATATATCGAAATTCCGCCCCCTGCATGTAACCTCTTTTGCTCATGTACCGCTGGTAAAATGTGGCATCGGTCTGGTCGGAAATGGCCCAATAAAAGGGGACCATGATTTCTGCGCCGTTGAGGGTGGAGTAACCCAGTTTGGGCGGGAGCAGGCCGGACTGGCGCTTTGTTTTTGCCGGAAAAAACATGTAAGGGATGTAGATAACCGGAAGATCCCGAATTCGAAAAGCGGAGTTTTTTACCGTGCCGTATCCCTCAATGGTCACTTTGACTTCCGATCCGGTGATGGTCCAATCGGGGTTGGCACCATCGCAGGTGGTGATGGTACAGTCGTTGATTAAATAGGTGTTTTCACCTGTTTTTTGCATCTGGCTGCCGCTGAGATAGTAATGGTTTGCCTTCATGAAGAGACGTCCGTCAATGATTTCACCGGTCTGTGTGTTGAGGTTGAAAGTCCCCTCCTTTCCAGTAATCACATCGCCGTCCGTTTCAATTCTAAGCCCTCCGGCTACCTTGGCGGTACCGGTTTTGGTGTTGAAAACAGCCGATTGGGTATACAACGCCTGACGGGCTTTTTTAATAACGACATTTTTCTCTGCATGATAAGTGCCTTCTTTGTCATTATAGCTGAGGCTGTCGGCCGTAATTTCCCATGGGGTGTCGTCTTTCTCGACATCCTCTTTTTTGGATGAGAAATCGATGGCAAAGACGTCCTGAACAAAAAAGGATAACATGAAAAGGAGACACAAGATCAGCCGGACTGCCAGGACCCGCGGCGAAAGTTCTACGGCGTGCCTGCTGCCATTTTTCGTGAATTTTGGATGAAGTGTCATTTTCTTTTTCACGCAAAGCCCTAAAGCATGCAAAGAAAAACAAGAAAATAGGCTTGTTTGAAACTCTTTGCGTTTTGGCGCTCTTGCTTGAGGTCTTCTATTTTACGGTTCTTCACTGGAAAGTCCACTATCGCAGACTATCGGGCTCGTATCGAATCGGATCAAAAAAGCTTAACGCTTCGCCGACGGTAAAAAGGGATCCGCAGACAACAATCAGGTCCTTCGGGGTGGCGATCTCTTTGGCCCTCTCAAGCGCTTGTGCAAGAGAGGGGACGATTTCACCGGGGATGTTCAATGGTGGTGCTTTTTCCTTCAAAACGCTTGGGTCCGCTGCTCTCGCGTAAATCGGCCGGGTATAAAGCACTCGATCGCTGATGGGTACGATAGCGCGAAGCAGTGCCGCAATATCCTTATCCGCCATGACTCCGATGACCAGGATCATTTTTTCGTATGAAAAGTCCTTCCGGATACTTCGGGCCAAAACTTTTACCGCGGCGGCATTGTGGGCGCCGTCGAGGAGGATCGTGGGATTTTCCTGAATGATTTGCATCCGCCCGGGCCAGTCTGCTTTCTTGAGGCCTTCTCGAATCTGCTCCGTTGTATGGGGGAATCCTTTGGTTTCTATCCGTTCCAGCATGCCCAGGGCCAGAGCAGCGTTGCGCGATTGGTGGATTCCTCTGAGCCCCAGCCGCAAGCCCGTCATGTTCCGGCGTTGACCGAAGAAGTGAAGGCCCGATGGAGTGCCGCGGTATTTCACGTCTTCTCCCACCCGCCAAAACGGGGCACCTCTCTCTTCGGCAACGCTCCTCAATTGTTTAATAATTTCGGGTTGGCCGGCGGCCGTCACCACATCGACGCCTTTCTTGATGACGCCGGCCTTTTCCATGGCAATATGAGAAAGCCGGTTTCCCAGATATTCCTGGTGTTCCATGGAAATATTGGTAATGCCGGTCACCAGCGGGGTAATGACATTGGTGGCATCGAGACGACCGCCCATGCCCACTTCCATGATGGCAATATCTGTTTTTTCCCTTGCAAAATAGAGGATTGCCATGGCCGTGACGGCTTCAAAAAAAGTGGGCGGTTCGTCGGCGTTGACGGCATTTTGCAATTCTTCAATCAATGCAACCGTTTCATCCCGGCTGATCTCCGTACCGTTGATCCTGAAGCGTTCCGTGAATCGGACCAGGTGGGGCGAGACATAGAGGCCGACCTTGTATCCGGCTTCCTGGAGGATCGAACCCATAAAGGCGGCCACCGAGCCTTTGCCGTTGGTGCCGGCGATATGGATATAATTCCGGCCCAGATGCGGATTTCCGAATGCCTCTAAAAGGTTTTCAGTCTTTGAAAGTCCAAATTTTATGCCGAATTTTTGAAGGTTGAAGAGATATTTAATTGCTCTGTTATAAGACATTTTGTTCTTTATTTTCGCTTTAGGGATTGGAGCCGAAAACGGCCGTTCATTTTGAAAACGAAGCGCTGGTTACGACTTTTTTGGGCATATTTGCTGGATTTCTGCCAATTTGTCAATTTAAAACGTCAGATCTTTTCAAGGGTGGTATAGGACATATGCAGCAATTTCCTACCGGCAGTCTTGAAAAATACCTCAACTTTATTGCCTTCCAGGAATTTGGAGACCACTCCGGTACCGAAAGCCGGATGCTTGACGCGATCGCCCTGGGAAAAAAGTTGTGATTCACCTTGAGATGTCTTGTCTGTCTCGGGTTCTCTCCATGCCGTTCTTTCGGGGGTATTGAATCTTCTTGTTTTCCCCGATTCATGGCGGTAGACGTCCGGCGGAAGGGATGTGATGAAAGAGGAGAGCCCGTCTCCGCCGGGTGTGTAGCTGGACCATGTGGGGACCTCGCTTCCGGGGTAGGAGATGGTCAACCGGTCCTTGGCCCGTGTGGTTGCCACATACATGAGACGCCGTTCTTCTTCCAGATCACCAGGGTTGTTGTAAGCCCTGGCGGATGGAAATTTCCCTTCCATGGCCCAGATGACAAAGACCACCGGCCATTCCAGTCCTTTGGCTGAGTGGACGGTGGACAGGGTCAGTTTCTCATTTCCGGCTCCTCCGGTAATATCCTCTGAGCTGCCGGGCGGGTCCAGGACCAGATCGTCCAGAAAGGCCCTCAGTTTTCCGTAACGCTCAGCCATTGGGGTAAGCTGTGCCAATTCCTTTTCCCGTCTCGGGTAGTCGTCGTAACGCTCTTTAAGAAGTGGAACATAGTAGGCCATGACATTGCCTACCGCCTCCGCGGGTGTCAGGTACTGAGGCGAAAGTCGTTCAAGCAGGTCTCCCAGCGGTTTTAGGCCGTTGTCCTTTTTCCCCAGGTTGGGCCACTTGCATAGGTCGTAAGGGGCAATACGGTTGTCTTTCATCCATTTGATGATCTTACGGCTCTTCCCCTGTCCGACGTTTTTCACAAGCCTCAGGATTCGAAGCCAACTGACGGTTTCATCAGGATTCACCACCACCCGCATGTGGGCCAGAAAATCCTTGATATGGGCGGATTCCAGGAATTTAAAGCCGCCGTATTTCACATAAGGAATTCCCTGCCGCGTCAGTTCGGCTTCCAGTTCAAAGGAATGATAAGCGGCTCGGAAAAGAACCGCAAAGTCCATAAGGCTGGCCCCTTCCCGAACGGCACTTCGAATATATCGCGAGATGTATGTGGCTTGCTCCTGCTCCGTGTGGGTGTCGATCACTTTTGGCTTGTCGCCGCCTTCCCGCTTCGTATAAAGGCATTTGGTGTATTTTTCTTCCGCGCGCGCCATCAGCGCATTGGTGAGCGCCAGAATGGGTTGGGTGGAACGGTAATTCTCCTCCAGTTTGATCACCTTTGTGTTGGGGAAAATTTTCGGAAAGTCCAGCATGTTTCTGAAATTGGCGCCCCGAAAGGAATAGATGGACTGAGAATCATCGCCCACCACCATGACATTCTGATGGTCATGGGCCAGCCATTTGACGATATCCGCCTGAATGCGGTTGGTGTCTTGATATTCATCCACCATCACATAGGCGTACCGTTCCCCCAATTCTTTTCGAACGGTGCCGTCTTCCATGAGCAGTTGCCTGAAGCAGATGATGAGATCGTCATAGTCCATGAGCTGGTGGGACTTTTTATAATCGGCATAAAGCGTCGCAAGGGACTGAATATGGGGCGCCACTTCCATGAACTGTCCGTATTCATTCAACATGAGTTCTTGAACCGGTTGCTCAAGATTCGACGCTTTGCTGATAATATTGGCCAGTGTGCCCCGCTTGGGAAACCGGGTCGGCTTTTCATTCATTTTGAGATCGGGCACCAGAGTGCGGAGGACCTCCTCCATGTCCGATCGGTCCAGGATGGTGAAGCTGCTGTCGTAGCCCAAACTGTCGGCGTGGTTTCTGAGAACTTTGAAGGCCAGGGCATGAAATGTGCCGCCGGAAACAAAACGGCACCTTTTGTCGGATAATTCCGATGCTCTGTTCAGCATTTCCTGAGCGCTTTTCCGGGTAAAGGTCAATAACAGGATGGCTTCCGGGGGGACGCCGGTTTCCACCAGGCGGGCCACCCGATAAACCAAAGTTCTGGTTTTTCCGCTTCCCGCTCCCGCGATGACCAGGACCGGACCCGAAAGGGTCATGACCGCTTCCAGCTGTTGGGGGTTTAAAACAGTTTCATACTCGATTTGTCGGGCCAAATTTCGTTTCCTTTATGGTGGTGAATGGCGTGTCTTTGTTGGTAAGGTTATGTTTTTACGGTAAAAAATGTCAAAGCAGAAGTACCAGCAGGGGACCCATGGCGATAATGATCAAAACAAATAAAATGAAAACCGGCAGCAGAAACGCCATGATGACTCTCACATAGCTGATGCGATGGATTTCATGCAGTCCGATGATCTGAATAACCAGCTTCCATACGGTTGCGATCCAACTCCCCATAAAAGGGATGATATTCCATATAAGTGCTGACTGGGAATAGGCGACTACCCTGAAGGTGGATTGATACCCTTGTTTTCCTCCCCTTACCATCAGCAACATCAGGTGCAGGATACCGCTGTAAAAAAAGATGTTTAAAATGACCGCCAGCGGGATTCCCACAAGAAGGGTAAGGAATATCCAGATGCCGTTTAAATGTACAAAAACGGAATCTCCGAAAGGGAGAAACCCCAGCGCGAAAAGAATCACAGGCCAGAAAAAAGCCAACATATCCCCAAAACCGCCGATTAACAGACCGAACGTGAGAGGTTCTTTGATGCCTTTCGGGTAGCCTTTAGCTTTGAATAGAACACCCGGTTGAAAAAGTGCTTTATTAAGAGTCATAAAAATGCTGGTAAATAGCCCCAGGTCGGCTCTTTTCTCCCAGGGAGTCCCTTCGGTTTGGGCATCGGAATTCAGTATCGGTTCCAAATTGCTTGATTCGAGTGTTTCCGGTGGCATCACGCCAGGCTTTTTCCGTTGTGATAAGGGGAATTTCTCGTGGCAGCGGGGACAGATCGCCATTTTGGCTGCGGCAGGAATTCTTTTTTCGGAGAGCTTTTTTGAAAAGCCACAATAGGGGCAGCTCAGTTCAACGCTCACTTTCCAGCTCCCTTTTGCAGCTTCTGACGTTCTGAAAGGGTTTTTTTGTCGGACCACCGTTTAAGACGGCCCATGAGCCCTCCTGAACTCGAACGATCCAGCGCCTCGCTTTTTAGTTGAAAGCCTTGCTCCGTCTGTAATGCAGCCTGCAGACATTCGATTCGATCAGCGCAATTAAAACATTCAGGAACGATTTCCCGTAGGCCTTCCGTTCCCATGGGAAAGACGCTGTCTAGGATTCCGTAACAGTCTTTTGGGGGGGTAATCATGGTGTATGTGCCTTATTTCTCTATATTCCTGTTTGCCAGTATGATCTCTAAGCGTTTACAATATACACTATTCATCAGTACGAATAAACCCTGATATTAAATTAAATATTCCTGAAATAGGGTGCAGTATAACTACACCCTGCCCCCTTTGGTAATTACCGGTAATTTCGTTGACACGGGAACCCTATAATTCTATGATTCAAACCATGGAAAGAACTAATCGAATCTACCTTGTCAGGCATGGTCAGGTAAGCGGCCATGAAGAAGTCCCCATCTGCGGTCACACGGATGTGGATTTGACGGAAACCGGTATGCTTCAACTGGAGCGGATGGCCGAACGTCTTCGGTTGACGGAGCCGGGCGCCATTTATGCCAGTGATCTCAAAAGGGCCGTGACCGGCGCTCGTCAGATCGGCTGTTATCATAACGTGCCGCTTCATTTCGTGCCGGAGCTTCGAGAGATGTATTTCGGGGAGTGGGAGGGATACACTCTGGGGCAAATCATTAGAGACTACCCGGAAGAAGTGGAAAAAAGGAGGAAAGACCCTGCCCATTATGTATGTCCGGGGGGGGGCGAGTCCATTTTCCGGTTGTCTGAAAGGGTGATTCCGGCTTTTGAGAAGATACGTGCTGAAGAAGCCGGGAAAGAAACCATTATTGTGGCCCATGGGGGGGTTAATCGGGTTATTCTATCTCATGCATTAGGGCTTGATTTGAGCCGAGCGTTCAACATTGTGCAGGATTATGGCTGTTTGAATATCATTGATTATTTTCCTGACTCGGTTGGGGTTCAATTACTTAACGGATGATGAAAAGCATGGGGAATTTGAACACAGCGGCTGCCGGAACTGTAACCGAAAACAATACAGCAGTGCGCAACGGTTTTGAAGATATTCTGCAGCGGGCTTCGTCATTACAGGAATTGGGCCTGCTGGACAAGGCAGTTGCTGAGTATGAAAGCCTTCTTGCAACAGATTGTCTGCCGTCCAAAATCATCCCGGGAATGGTTGCCTGCCTCCTAAAGACCCATTCGCCATCCAAAATCATTAATAAAATTGAAGAGATGGTTCATGGATTGAAGTTGAGTGGGTTGCGGATTGCCCAGATCAATTTTGTCCTGGGCCTGGAAAACGAAAGAAGAGGGCATGGGGACCTGGCTCTTGAAATGTATAGATCTGCTTTGGAAGCGGATCCGAAAAACAAGAAGATCGAACAGAAGATTGAACAGCTTGTCTCCAAATTGTACTCAGGTTCCCGGTATGATTACCTGCTTCGAAACAAAAGAGTGACTTCCGATCAGCTTCGAACCGCACTCTCACTTTCCAAAAAGACCAAGCAAAGTGTTGAACATCTATTGATCGAACAATTCAATGTTCCCAAAAACGAGGTCGGAAAGTCTCTCTCTTTGTACTATAAATGCCCTTTTCGCTCTTTTGATCCGAAAACTGAAGTTCCCGTTGAGCTTATCGGCAATTTGAAAAAATCGTTTTTGCTGCATGATTCTTGGGTTCCCATGAGTTGGGGAAAAAATGGAGTGGAGATTCTCATCGATGATCCGGGGGATTTAAGAAAAACAGGCCAGATCCGGGGCTTGACCAAAACCACCCGGATTATTTTTTCCGTTGGGATCCGGGAGGACATCGAAAAGTATGTCCTTCATTTTTTTGAAAAGAAGGCCGAATCCTCCGCGGAAGACATGATTTCCGAACTGGATATGATTCCGGATATCGATTTTGAAGAGGAAGAGGACGGTTTTTCGGAGGAGGACGAAGATTTTCTGAACGAAGAATCAAGCCAGGTGGTTCGGCTTGTGGACCAGGTCATCATCAATGCTTACCGGAACAATGCCTCGGACATTCATATCGAGCCATCACCTGAGACCCGAAAAACCGGCATTCGATTTCGAATGGACGGTGTCTGCCAGGAATACGCCCAGGTCCCTGAGCACATGGCTCGTGGAATCCTTTCCCGGTTGAAAATCATGGCGGGTCTCGATATCGCCGAAAGGCGGCTTCCCCAGGATGGTAAAATTAAATTCAGGCGCAAAGGCGTAAAACCGTTTGAGCTCCGTATCGCCACCATTCCCACTGCCGGCGGCCGTGAAGACGCGGTTTTGAGGTTACTTGCCAGCGCCGGTGCCATGGCGTTTTCCGATATGGGGTTGAGCGAGCGAAACATGAAAATTATGGAGCGGATTCTGGAACAGCCCTACGGCATGATCCTGGTGGTGGGGCCCACCGGTTCCGGTAAGACCACGACGCTCCATTCCGCCCTGGGTCGGATCAACAAACCCGGCATTAAGATCTGGACGGCGGAAGATCCGGTGGAAATTACTCAGGTAGGGCTCAGGCAGGTGGAGGCAAAACCCAAAATCGGTCTTGATTTTGCGAGGATCATGAGATCCTTTCTAAGGGCTGATCCGGATGTGATCATGATCGGGGAGATGCGCGATTTTGAAACAGCCTCTATCGGGATCGAAGCATCGCTGACCGGTCACCTGGTGTTTTCCACGCTGCATACCAACAGCGCCCCTGAGACCGTCACACGTCTCTTGGATATGGGGCTCAATCCCCTCAATTTCTCCGATTCGCTTCTGGGTGTGCTGGCTCAGCGCCTGCTTAGAAGATTGTGCACAAAGTGCAAGAAAAAATACAATCCCTCACAGGAAGAATTTGAGGAGATTGTATCTGAATACGGCCGTGAAGCGTTTGCGAAAACCAACATCGTATATTCCCCTGATTTAACCTTGTACCGCCCCTGGAAATGTGATGCCTGCGCAGGAACCGGCTATAAAGGGCGTATGGGAATACACGAGCTGCTGGATGGCACACCGGAAATAAAAAAACTGATCAAGAAAAAGGCCAACTCCGAGAAAATTTTCGAAATAAGCGCCGGTCAGGGAATGACAACGCTCAAACAAGACGGCATTCTGAAAGCCTTTTCCGGGTTAACGGATATGGGTGAGGTCAGAAGAGTTTGCATTAATTGACCATTGAAGTTCAGCGGGAGGCGCAGAACAATGGCAAAGAAGGCCCTGGTTGTGGATAACGACTTTTTCTTTGTTGAGTTTCTAACCGAACTGCTCGAAAACAAGGGTTTTGAAGTCACTAAGGCCTACGATGGAAAAGAAGGGATGTCAAGACTGGAAGAATCAGCCTTTGACGTCCTTTTTACCGATCTCATCATGCCCAAGATAGATGGTTTACAGCTGATCAAATTTGCGCGCAAGAGGTTTCCATCGGGTCAACTGTCAATTATTGTCGCTTCAGGTACCCTTATTGAACAGATGGATGATATCCAAAACATCGGTGCCGATTACTGTGTCGTAAAAGGGCCGCTGGAGGAGATGACGGAAAACATCGGCGGTCTTCTGGACAACCTTGGGAGTCCCGTTGAGGGTCGAAGGGTACCCGAACAGAAGGGTGAAAAGCTTGTTGATCCGGGGAAACTCTATCCCCGTCTTGCCACCAGTGAGTTGGTTGAGGAATTAAATTTCCAGAAAGCGGTTTTTAATAGTGTCGGCGTTGGTGTTCTGGTGGTGGACCGGGATGCGAGGGTGATGAGTGCCAACACCATGGCCCTTGAACTCTTAAAAAAGCCCATGGAAAATGTGTTGAACTTCAGGATTACCGATGTTTTCCCTCAGGAAGGACGGGGTCGGCTAGTGAAAGCTTTTAAAACGGTGGCCCAAAACCTTGATTTAAAGCGTCACGGATTTCAACTGAATTCCGGTTCCGGGGCGCTACTAAAGCTGGTGGTGTCAATGCTCAGAATGGGCAACGATCTGGATGGATGGATCCTGACAATGGAGGGTATAGACTCATGAGTCGAACAAGTATCAGAAATAAGCTTATTCTCAGCTTTCTTGTCTTGCTCCTCTTTCTAATGATGATTGTGGCCGTTATCAATCTATTGACCGATGATTTTTATACGGCACAAGCCATTTCCGTTGCCCTGGCACTGGCAGCCGGTGCGATTTTCGGGGGCTATTTTTCACGGTCCATCGTTCGCCGCTTAAACAGCCTGAGTGCCGTGGCAAAAGAGATCAGCCACGGGGACCTTTCAAAAGATATCCCTTTGCTGAGTCAGGACGAAATTCGCGATCTGGAAGAAGGGTTCGCTTCCATGGTGAAGGATCTCAGGGAAATGATTTCCGACATCCAGAACGTTGCGGGCCGAATGGAGGAAACCAACCGGGCCCTCAGCAGCCTTTCGGAAAAGGTGATGGTCAGCAGTGAGGAAATTGACGAATCGGCCATGGCCATTGCCAAAGGGTCTGAGCAGCAAACCATGATTGTTCAGAGAACATCCCTGGTTATCAACAACAGCCTTGATCAGATGGATGCGGCTGGTCGACAGTCGGCCCAGACGGTTTCCAAAATCAGTGACGCATTGGTTAAAACGGGAAGTGGCGAAACCAAAGCCCGGGAAACCCTCAAGTACCTTGACAAAGTCCTCAGGCAGATCGTGGAGAACACGGAGCCCATTTATCGGTTGAGCAACAAAATGGATAAGATCAGGATGGTGATGCATGTAATGGATGAAGTGGCTCAGAAAACAGAGCTGCTGTCCCTGAACGCTTCCATCGAAGCGACCCGGGCCGGTGAAATGGGAAAGGGGTTTGCACTGGTGGCCAATGAGATACGGAGCATGGCTGAAAACTCCAAACGGTCTTCCCAGGAGATCAGGCGGATCGTAGATGATATATTTGAAGACAACAAGGCGGTGATGGAGGCACTTCGGAAAAGTGAACAGGACGTGGGTAAAGGGCGTGGCATTATTGCGGGTATGGTCGGCACCTTCAAGGAGATGGTCTCGGGCGTTAAAGAAATTTCTGCCGACGTGAAAGCGGTGGAGGCCGTGACGCTGAGGCAGGCGAAAGAGATTAGAGGGCTGCTTACTCATTTTGAGGCGCTTTCGCGCTTGGCCCAGGAAAATTTCGTATCCACGCAGAAGACCACCGTCGGTACCAAAAATCAGAAAGAAGGGATGCGGAAGATTGTCGAACTGATGCAGTCTTTGAATACGCTTTCAGAGAAAATGATGGCATCTCAGCGACGCTTCAGGTTGCGCGGAGATTAATCAACCATGGATATCTTCATTTTCGAGGCTGCCAATCATTACATCGGCATTGAAGCCAAATACATATACCGCATTGCGGACAGTGTCATTATTGTGCCGGCGCCGCTCATGCCCGCCTGCTATGAAGGCCTTATATATTACAGGGGTGATCTGTTTGATGTGATTGATATGGGGCGCCTGATGGAACGTGAGGCTTCAAGTCTGCATGACGACCCCTACATTATTTTGTTGAAATGGGATGCCGGAAAGCTGGGCTTGATTCCGGATCGGATCGTGGGCATGCAGTGGGTTGAAAACGAAGACGGGACCGGGATCGTTTTCAACAAAAAAGGGGATACGATAAAGTTGATGACGCCCGACGAGATCTGGGACAAGCTGGCAGAATTGGCCTATGGAACTTGAAAAATACCAGAAAATTTTCATCCAGGAATCGAGCAAGTATCTTGAGGAGTTGGATACTGCCTTGATCGAGGTGGAAAAAAGCCTGCTAGATCAGCAGTTGTGGGGTGACATTCATGGCAAAATCCATTCCGTGAAAGGAATGGCCAGAGCTCTTAGCATGACGGAACTGGCAACCTTTTGTCATGCCATGGAGTCATGGTGTAAACTGTTTCAGGAGGGAGCCAAAACGGCTGATGAGCGGGTCATTCAACTGTTTTTTGACGGCACGGATCTCCTTAAAGCGTTTGTTGCGGGCAAGGGTAACATCAGCGAGCCGGAGCATCTGGAAAGATTGCGCTTGATTTCGAAAGACCTGGCAAAAGACCCCGAGGAACTGAGTGACCACCCGGAACCGGAGTTGCGGCAATCCGTTGCCCCGGGAAAAA
The DNA here is from genome assembly GCA_963663335.2 of Desulfatiglandales bacterium. GTDB lineage: Bacteria > Desulfobacterota > DSM-4660 > Desulfatiglandales > Desulfatiglandaceae > NaphS2. Next base: position 1,591,138 of record CAXXLN010000004.1, read on the forward strand.
TTGATCGCTTAAGGGTGGATTATGCGCTGATCGAATCGCTTCTGGCCCGATCTCAGGAAATTATGCAGTTGGAAAAGACGCTGCCTCCACTGACGCAAGATCAAATTTCCGCGGGTCTTGAAAGCTGGATTAATCATTACATTTCCATGCTCAAAGGCCTCTATTTCCAGTTGGCCCAGTTGAGATTGATGCCCGTGCAGGATTTTGGAGAGCTGTTTGGAAAAACCGCCCGCGATCTGGCGAAATCCTACAATCGTGATGTGAAACTTGAAATTGTCGGGGGCGAAATTGAGGTGGATATCGGTTTGATGGATCGCTTGAGAGAACCCTTTATGCACCTGTTGCGCAATTCCGTAGCCCATGGTATCGAACCACCGGATGAAAGGGAAAAAGCCGGTAAGGCCCGTGAAGGGAAAATTGCTCTGAGAGCTGAAAGGCGTGGGGACCAGTTGATTCTGACGGTCAGTGATGATGGCCGGGGCCTTGACCGGGAGGCCATCAGTGCATACCTCAAGGACAAGATGGGCATGTGCCATGAGGATATGAATGCACTTTCAAACGAGAAGCTCCTCGGTATCATCTGTCGACCGGACTTTTCATCTGCTAGAGAAACGACACAGCTGGCGGGAAGAGGGATCGGTATGAATGTCATTGCTCGGGCCATTGAGTATCTGGGCGGGACCATGAAGATCCACTCGGAGCCTTCCATCGGGACTCGGTTTGTCATAAGCCTGCCCCTTTCTCTTTCCATTATTTATGCGGTACTCTTCAGGTTGGGAAAATATACCTTTGCCATTCCCACAAGCCATGTGAAAGCCATTGAAAGCATAGATTTAAAATCTTCCGAAAAGGTTAAGCAATTTTGTGATTTTAGAGGCCTTTTGCAAATGGACGGGGAAGATACGGGCAAAGGCCATATCATCCGGATGCGAAGGCTCCCCGAACCCGTTGTGTCAGCTGAGGAGCAAAACGGATTGGGGATTGCGGCAGATGCTATTATCGGCAACATGCCCCTCATGGCCATTCCCTTGGGAGAACTCCTCGCCAAAACAGGGCTTTTTGCCGGCGTGGGCATCATGGAAAACGGCGATATTTCCCTTATCCTCGATCTTGAAAAAATCCAAGCGGCTGTGGCGTAGCTTTTTCCGAAGTATCCCCAAAATTGCAAAAAGAAGGTTTTCAATAATCGTTTCAGGGCTCATGAAAAAAGCACTTTGCCGTTTTCAAGCGATGCGATTCGTGCCAGTGAATAGACTTCAACCCCAGCGTCTCTCAAGCGCTTTCCACCACCCTGAAAGGCCTTTTCAATAACGATTCCCGCTCCTGCCAGATGAGCGCCGGATTGATGAACAAGTTTAGTAAGGCCGAGCAACGCCTGCCCTTTTGCCAGAAAGTCATCCACGAGCAATACCCGGTCGTCAGGCGTGAGAAAACGCTTGTTCAACATGATGGTGAATTTCTTTTGCTTTGTGAAGGAAGAAATTTCCGTAAAATATTGATTATCCACCATGGTCAAGGAAAGGGTTTTGCGCGCAAAAACCATCGGCACCTCAAAACACCGGGCTACTGAACACGCAACGGCGATTCCGGACGTTTCAACGGTCAGGACTTTGGTAATCCCGTATCCCTTGAAATGATCGAAAAAGGCGAAACCCATCCGGTCCATCAGATCCATATCGATCTGTTGGTTCAGGAAGCTGTCGACCTTTAACACCTGGTCGTTTAAGACCTGACCGTCTTTTAAAATTCGATCTTTTAATTGATCCATTTTTATTAAGGTGAAACGGTTTCGGCTAATAGAAATGCCGGTCTTTTTTGTCGGTCCACGCCTGATAGGCTTGAAGTCCCAGATCCTGACGGTATTGCTTGATCTTGATACGACGCTGGTCCAGGGGAAGGACAAAATCCTCGTATTGAAATGCATCATCAAAACCGATTTTTCGTGTATCTTCCAGGTCACAGGCAAAGTACACTGCATCGATCCTGGCCCAGTAGATGGCGCTCATGCACATGGGGCAGGGGGCGCCGCTGATGAAAATTTCATGCCCCATGAGCATTTTGGCGCGTTCGGGCACGGGATCGGGGGATCCTTCGGGGCGCGGTGCCAACTCAAGGGTTGATTTATTTTGGTTTTCCGGAGTGATGGTGGGCGAATAGGGGTTTATCGCTCGAACCGCTTTTCGGATGGCCTCCACCTCGGCATGGGCTGTGATATCGCCCGTGAGCAGCACCCGGTTCTGACCCCGGGCCACAATTTCCCCGTCCTTGGCAATGACCGCGCCAAAGGGGCCTCCCCAATTGTTGTCAACCGACTCCTTGGCCAGTCGGCAGGCTTCCGCAATCAATTCGTCATGGGTCATAATTTTACTCCTTTTTAATGCCTTGGCTCTTCTCTATTTTTTCATTTTAGCGCTACGGCGCCCGGATCCAAATCGCATTGACCCATTTCGGGGGCACGCTTTCAGGATTTATGATGCCCTAACCCACGGAGACAAAAAACCAGAGCATTAGGGCAAGACCTGCCAGGATCCCTGCAAGTCCCCCAATGGTAATCCGCAAACCGGCGGCTTTCGTGGGGCGAAGCCAGAATGAAAGGCGTCGCGTCAGAAGGGGCATGGCAACCCATTGCAGAAAAGAAACACTGGCAATATTTCCGATGAGCATCTGCGCCGCAAAGGGCAGGGGTTTGAGAAACGGGGTCAGCAGCCAGTAGGTCAGGACCATGACGGTGGGGTAGAGCGCCGCCACCACGGTCAGGGCCATTTTCCAATCAGGAATCGTTTGATCGGCATCTGCCGGGTCCGAAAACCATGCATCGAAGCCGCCCACGCGTTTAAGTGTGAAGTCTCCAAACCGTTTCTTGAAATCATCCACCCATTTTTGACGAACAGAGGAATTGATCCAGGCTTCCAGCAGGGCGTTGCTTTCGAAGTGAACCACCGTCACCCATTGGGCCTTGGTGGTCGGCGCCGGCTGGTAGACCTCCGTATATTTGTACCCCTGATGAAGACTGGCATCCCGGGTAATCCCCCTCTGCCATTCCAGGAATTCATGGGTCTGTTCCGGGGGAACCGTCTGAACCACCACGGCAGTGGCCCGCGATTGGGGAGCCAGAATTTCAAGGGAAATTTCACGATCGGTTGGATTGTCCATGACATTCACTCTGTATCTCTTTTTTCTTGCAGGTTAACATGGAAACGTTTCTTGCTTCCAGTGAAAATGGTGCCGATCCGGATGAAAAAGAAAACAATTTAAAAATTGACATTTCGTTCGCCAGTATGTATTTTTTACCGCAACACAGGTGCATCATATCATCCAATAGAGCGGATGATGGTGATGTTAAAAGGAAAGATGGTTAGAATCCATCGCAAACCAGCCATTGCTGTGTAGGGGGACGAAAGCCGCATTAATGCCACTGGGAGACCGGGAAGGCGCGGCCGGTAGGTTGATCCTTAAGCCAGAAAGCCTGCCTGCTTGTTAAAGATTATTCCGGATAACCCAGCTGGATGCTATCCATATCTTTTGTGGTCATCAGAACCATTCCATCGACCCAAGGGATATTGCATATGCATCCGGGGGCGTCTTATCTTTTTCCTTTATTCTCTCTTTTCCCCTGAAAATTATCGCATATCCTTCTTTTCTTTCGGGTCCTTTCTTTTTTCAAATGGCTTTGATGACCCTTTATTCAGACCTTATTGAATTGAGGAAAGGAGATGTTATGCAAACAGCAGTCAACAAGGCGTTTGGTGGCTTGATCACACGGCTGGTGCAAAAAGAGGACCTGTCCAGGGAAGAAGCGAGAGGCGCTTTTGATACCATCCTGAAGAATGAAACCACCGATATGCAGCAAGGCGCATTTCTGGCGGCCATGACCGCCAAAGGTGAGACGGAAGAGGAAGTGGCGGGAAGCTGGGAGGCGATTTACGAACTCGACACCGTAAAGGTTGCCTCAAATGATCTCAGGCCCCTGGTCGAAAACTGCGGCACCGGCATGGACACCTTCAAGACATTCAACATCAGTACGGCGGCTTCCCTCATCGCCGCTTCCGGTGGCGTTGCCATGGCCAGGCACGGAGCGCGGGCCATCACTTCCGTATGCGGGACGGTTGACATGGCGGAGACTCTGGGGGTTGATGTGGAATGCAGCGCGGATGTGGTTTCCGGAAGTATCAACCGGGCCGGTATCGGTCTCTTTAACGGCATGAGCGCCGAAATTCATCCTCAGGCCCTTGGGCGGATACTTTCCAATATCCATTTCGGTTCAACCCTCAACATCGCGGCATCTCTGGCGAATCCCGCCATGCCGAAAAGAGCGGTCAGGGGTGTTTACGCAAAGGAGATGATCATGCCGGTGGTCAAGGTCATGAAAGCCATCGGATATGAACGGGCGCTGGTAATTTACGGCGGCATCGACAATTCCCCCAAAGGCATGGATGAAGCATCTGCCTGCGGCAGAACCTATTGTGCGGAGCTGAAAGCTGACGGCGAGATAACGGAATATGATTTCCGTCCGGAGGATTACGGCCTCGGTACCTGTAACCCATCCGACCTTGCACCTGTTCCGGATATGGATCGGGAAGCCAGGGATTTTGTCGCATTGCTCCGGGGCGAAAAAAACGGGGCCCGTTTTGAGGCGGCTGCTCTGAATGCCGGGCTGATATTCTATGTGGCGGGAAGTGCCGCTTCCATCAAGGAAGGGGTCGATAAGGCATGTTCGATCCTGAAGGGGGGATCGGCCTTTAATACCCTGGAGAATTGGGTGAAGATCCAGAATCGAGATCCCGAGGAGGGCGCCAGAAGATTGTGGTCGCTGACGAAGGTGGGGCGCAATTAGAAAGATGAGACTGCTGCTGACGGGACTCAAAAAATTGGAAATGAAGGAGGCTGAAAACCATGGTCCTGAAGAGGGGTTCCGGCTTCTGAGAGTAAAATACTGTGCCATCTGCCGAACAGACGCCAAGATGTGGAATGAGGGCCACCGGGATCTGGTGCTGCCGAGGGTTTTGGGGCATGAACTCATCGCCTCGGAAGGGGATGGCAAGTCTTTCGCCGTGTGGCCCGGAAGAACCTGTGGGGAATGTGCCTATTGCTTGAGCGGACGGGAAAACCTGTGTGAGGAAATGAAGATCATGGGCTTTCACCATGATGGCGGGTTTTCCAACCATGTGATGGCACCTTCGGGAAGCCTGATTCCCGTTGATGATCATATCCCGCTTCATGTGGCGTCTTTGGCGGAGCCGGCCGGTTGCGTTCAGAACGCTCTGGAGCCCCTTAACCCCCAAAAGGGTGAGCGGATCATCATTTACGGGGGTGGGAGTGTGGGTTTGATGGCGGCGTTGGCGTGTCGGGAGATGGGGGTTATTCCTCTGGTTATTGAAAAGGACGAAAAAAAGATCGAGCGGTCCCGGGAATTTCAAAGGGCCGAGAACATCATCGTTCAAAAAGAGACCACTGACAGCGAATTTGACATGGCGTTGAACGCGTGTGCGGATCCTACGGCTTTCAGCATGTGCGTCGCAAAACTGGCCAAAGGCGGGCGGCTCTCCTTTTTCGGCGGGCTGACGAAAAATAAGGAGATTGAGACGAATCTCTTAAACCTCATGCACTATAAAGAGATGACCCTTAAGGGCGCTTATGGGTTGACCCGGAAAAACATGAGGGACGGTCTTGATCTGATCGGGAAAAAACCCGGTTCCTTTGAAAGGCTGATCGAGGAGATCATCCCCCCCGAAAGGGCCGCGGCATTAATGCCGGATATCCTTTCCGGGAAAACCCTCAAATATGTCATTGATTTCAGCGGCAACGGGAGTAAATTGAACCGTTTTCAGGGTCAACCGGGTAAGGACAATCCCCATGGAACATCATCGGCTCCTCTGAAAACCGGCGCGGATAGTGTCGGTATGGCCAACGCCGCCTTTGGTGGTTATAGAGATGTGCTGGATGCCATTCGCTTTGTGCCGGATGGTATCAGGGCCGAAGCCGTCAGTAAAATGGATAACAAGACAAAGCCCTTGGGATCCTTGGGGAGCCTGGAGGATCTGGCGTTGAGGATATGTCTTGTTCAGAACACTTTGAATCCCCGTGTGGACAACAAGTCCATTTTGGTGTTTGCGGGAGATCACGGCGTTGTTGAGGAAGGCGTGTCGGCTTACCCCGCCTCCGTAACCGGTGAGATGGTGAAAAACTTCCTTAACGGCGGTGCGGCCATCAACGTATTGTGCCGGCAGTTCCATATCGATATCGGTATTGTGGATATGGGCGTCAATGCGGATTTTCCGCCCCACCCGATGCTGTTTGACAAAAAGGTGCGAAAAGGGACCCGAAACTTTGCCCTTGAAGAAGCCATGACACCCGAGGAAGCGGAAGAAGCCGTATCAAGAGGGATGGCGGTTTTTTTTGAAAAATACGCATCGAATAGAATTGACATGGTCGGTCTCGGGGAGATGGGAATCGGAAACACCACCTCCGCATCGGCCATCATCTGCGCCATTACGGGGATTACGCCCATCCAGGCAACCGGAAGGGGCACGGGTCTGGACGACAAGGGGATGGAGCGGAAGGCGGAGATCATCGAAAACGTGCTGAAATTCCATAAACCGGATTCAGAAGACGGCTTTGATATCCTGCGCAAAATCGGGGGGTATGAGATCGCGGGAATCGTAGGGGCGGTACTGGCGGCGGTTTCAAAGGGCACGGTGGTGGTGCTTGACGGCGTCATCTCAACGGCAGCCGGGTTGGTCGCTTATACTTTGAAGCCCGAGATCGGCGGTTATCTGATTTCCGGACATAAATCCGTGGAGGTGGCTCAGCAGGCGGCCCTTTCCCACATGGGCCTCGAACCGGTCATCGATTTCGGAATGCGGCTGGGAGAAGGTACCGGCGCGGCCATTACCATGAATGTAGCGGATACCGCCTGTAGAATCATGCGGGAAATGGCCTCCTTTGAGGAGGCGGGCGTCAGCAATAAGGATTAGCGAATTTCCCCATTACGAAATTTCATGCACTGGAGAAAATGCCCTAACAGCCCTTTTCATCCCTTGCTTCCGCATTCACAAAATCAGATGTGACCCTATTTTTACATTCGCGCGGACGGGTTTTTGATGGTTGATGGGCGCGTGGTTTATATATTGACGGATTTTATCTTGAGAGTGAAATTGCAACCATTATGGGGTTGAATGAGGGTCGCCCATTAAAGGCCTTGACTCTATGATATTTGACATGTAAGCTGGTAATTATCATGATATATGACGGTGCTTATGGCAATTATTATGGAGACAGCCATGTTTATCAAAAGGCAATTAAATTTATTAAAGATTCTACAAAAAAAATCCTGCTTTTTATTCGGGCCACGTCAAACGGGGAAAACGTCCTTGATTCAACATACGTTAAGTGAATACAGGTATTACAATCTGCTTAAGACCGACGTGTATCTGAAATTAAGCAGGGCGCCCCAAAGGCTTCGCCAGGAAATAGCAGACGATGACAGGGTTGTTATCATCGATGAGATTCAGAAGCTGCCCATTTTGCTGGATGAAGTACATAATTTAATAGAAGAAAAAGGTATCCATTTCCTTCTTACCGGATCCAGCGCCAGGAAGCTGAGAAATAAGGGTGTTAACCTGTTAGGGGGCCGCGCCAGAACCAGGAGGCTACATCCCTTTATTCTCAGAGAGCTAAAAGAGGATTTCCAATTACTGAAAGCCCTGGACAGAGGTCTAATCCCCTCCATCTATTTTTCCGATGCACCATTTGAAGATCTGGAGGCATATGCGGGAAATTATCTAAGGGAAGAGATTGCAGCGGAAGCCATCGTCCGGAATGTTCCTGCATTCAGCAGGTTTCTCACTGTAGCCGGGCTGTGTAACGGTAAAATGATTAATTATACGAACATCGCAAGCGATGCACAGGTTCCAAGATCAACCGTGCAGGAATATTTTCAGATTCTACGTGATACGCTGCTTGGCGATGATTTGCCTGCATGGCGGAAATCCGTCAAACGAAAGCCGGTTTCCACTTCGAAATTTTACTTTTTCGATATAGGAGTCGCCAGATTTCTGCAAGGTCGTCGGGGTCTAAAGATGAGATCTCCGGAATTTGGGGAGGCATTTGAAGCCTATATCCATCATGAGATAAGAACTTACTGCGATTACAAGGGGGGGTGTGATCTGGGTTACTGGAGGGCAACCTCAGGCTTTGAGGTTGATTTTGTCGTCAACGGAAAAACAGCGATTGAGGTAAAGGGGAAGGCAAACATCACAAAAAAAGACTGCAAAGGACTGACTGCAATAAGGGAAGAAGAACTTCTGAAGAATTATATATTGGTCAGTCTCGAAGATACCCCTCGAAAAGATGGGGATATATCTATCCTTCCCTGGAAAGATTTCATTACGAATCTGTGGCAGGATGCGTATGTATGATTAAGAGAGGAGAAGGGGTACCCATTCCTCATCCACCTAATGGGACGTGGGGACGTCCCCATCCCGCATTACCATGAATGTGGCGGATACGGCCTGTAGAATCATGCGGAAAATGGTTCAACGTCATTCCGGGCTTGACCCGGAATCCAGGTTTTCCGAGGCAACTGGATTCCTGCTTTCGCAGGAATGACGACCATTACCGAGAGGGTTGATGGGCGTGTGGTTTATAAATTGACGGATTTCCCCTTGAGAGCGAAATAGAAGCCATCCGCAAAAATACAAATTTTTCCTTGACTTGAAAATTCTGAGGGACAAACAAAAAAAAGGAGATAATTCTGTTGAAGAACTATCCCCTTTAAAAATGCTTGGTGTATGTATTCCTACCTGCCGAATACCTACCGTATTGAGAAATATAAGCTGTTGAAATTGTAGCATATAATGGTGGAGGCGGCGGGAGTCGACCTATCGACCCATTTGTAATTTCAACAACTTACAAGCCAGTGACCCACCAACGACCCACACTGACCCACATGTCCAATTTATTCATAATACAAACCCTAAAAAGTCGTGTTTTGATTTGACTTTAATATACTACGAAAATTTTCGTTTAAAGCCAACCGAAAAATTAAATCCGAAGATCACTTAATTGTGTGCTGACCCTTTCTCTAATTTCTTCAGACGTGTTCCAAAAACCCAGTATTTTTTTGATGGGTTACCGATTGGAGAAACCAGAAATAACCCCTTTTTCTTTCGGTCTGTTTTTAGTGTTGATTTTCCTACAATTCTAACGTTTACGGATTCTCTAATACCCTCACAAGGTGCTATTTGCATAATCTCTTTTAAAGTCTTGTATTTACCAGTCTTAAGTTCTCTATCCATTATTATAGCATCCCGATCCGAATAAGTAACAATTGACTTTTTCTTGAGAGCATAAACAGTATCATTTTTGACAGAGTGAGATAATTTTTTCAAATCAGCATTAAAAAGCCGCTTGTTATACAAGCTAAGATAAACTTGATTAGTCATCTCATATTCACCAGGTGCGAATCGATGATTAATAACCATAATGGGAGGCATATCCCAATAAAATTCGTTGGGATATATTTCTGAGGGTTTCTTTTTGAATAGATCTTTAAATGGCTCCAAATGATAAATTTTGATTTCTGCGTCTTTCATGGAAATTTTGAATTCATCAAAAAGTTTTCGCTTTAATTCATCAGGAAATGTTCGCCAGGATCTACTAGATTCATCTGAAAGTAAAAACATAAATGTAGTATCGGGTTGTAGGAATGATGGTGGCGAAAACCAAGGTTGGCTTCTATAATTATCATCTAAGTCAAATATAATGATTAGGTCTGTTTTATTCTTATAGGCTTTGACACTGGTTATACAAAGAGCTGTTGCTTGCATACCATACTCGCTCCCAGCGTTTTCCAACTTATTCCTAGCCCCGCTACAATTTACACGTTTAAAACCACCGATCTTGATCGCGCGTCTTATTTTATCTTTCTCGGATTTTAATCTAGTTCGCTGAACTTTATACTTATTGTGAAGATCTATTAAATTCATACCTTTGTATACAGGATCTTCTAAGGATTTAATACGTTGGAAGTGAGGGTCGATATATCGGCTCGGTGCATAGTGATTCAAATTTTTATTATTCATCTCTCTAAGAAAAATATCCCAGTAATAGCGTAGAACGATCAACGTACCATCCTGAACCTCAAAAGCTTCAAACCCATGCATTGATCCGTCAATTTTAACATTAAAACCATAATATTTTGGAATAAAGGAATCAACACCAATGTTCTTTTCAAGATCTTTACTTCTAATTCGAGAGTTAGCATTTTCGTTAAGATACGATTCAAGTTTACTAGCCTGATGAGTAGATAAAACAGTCCATTTCCAGTCTTTATTAGGGAGAAAAGAGTCAGCAGGATCAGTTTCATTCGCTAAAACATTATGTGAAAACAAAATCATAAATGACACAAATGAAAAACAAATTGCTATGCTTATGAAGGATGTCAATGATTTCATTCTATTGTGATATTTTCTCAAATGCTCAAAATATTTAATTCTATATCTATGATCCATCTGATATCCCCTACTATACGTCTATATTTCTATTTGAAAAATGTCTTTTAACCACTACTATTATCTTGTTCTCAATCATCTAAGCCCAAATACATAGCAATCCTCTAAGAGCGGAACAAGCTTTTTTGTCCCTAAAACCAGCTCTATTTCGTAATTCCCGATATATTTCCCAACAACTGCAACTGGAGCATTTTGGGCTAAATCTTCACCGAGAGACTTTTTGATTTTGTGAAAAGCGAAGCCCTTTTCAAATTCTGGGTCCCAGGATATGTATATATCTCCAAATTTATTGGTAAGAATGCCAGACCAAATATAGTATTTTTTTTCGTTTGCTGAGGGACCATCATAAATAGGATATAATGTGTATCTAGTATTCTTTGATGCGTCGGTGAATATAACAGCGTCATCAATTGTAGTAACAGGAATTTTCCCTTTTTTGAGATCTGAAATGTATTTATTCCGTCGTTTGTTTTGAGCTATCTGATTGGATGCAAGCATTTTTTTTGTTTCATCGTTCCAAGAAACAAATTCAAATTGAGACCTTTCCCATTTTATGTTCAATCCGACTGTATCGCCAAACTTTTGAGAATCATTTGGTATCTTGTGGATTATATAAATATGGCCATTCTTTGCGACTATCTTCATTGCATTATAAACTTCAGTCTTTAAGATTATACCAGACAAGAAGAACTCTGATGGTATTCTGATGTTCCGATTGTTCGATAGTTGTCGCAAAACTGAAGCTGTTGGGGGAAATCCACTTTTTGCTGATTCCTCTAGATCAGAATTCCAATTTACGTCAATCCATTGCACTAATCTTGCTTCTTTGGCCTTATATTTTTCTTCAATCAAAGATTTTACCTTTAGTTTAATTGGTAAACGCTTTTCTTGAGCTTCAAGTATCATTGGTTCATAGAATTCCGGAACGTCTACAATATGTATAACTTTAGCGTTGTATCCTCCGGTAAAAAGCCCAAAATAGTCTTCTCTTTCATAATAATTTTCAATTTTTCCTATCACTATTTGAAGCTCATCATTTCTGTATTCTTTTAGGCGAGAGGCTTCTAATGCTTTGATCGATTCTTTTGATTTGGATGCAAATTCTTTGACTGAATTTATGAAATCAGAATCTATCCATTGAACGAACTCCCCTTTTATAATTGCACCTGATGTTTCCTTGACTTTTATTTTTGCCGATATTTTAGGCATATTCGAGTTTTGTTTTTCGAGCTCTTTCAAAAAATTAAAGACATCTTGTTCTGTCACGCCTACTATTTCAAATATGTAATATTTCTGTATTTTGTCTTCTTTGGCATATGCTCTAAGTTTTATTCCCTGATAATATAATTTCTCAAATTGACCAGTAACTTTTATGATTTCGCCAGCTTCAAGTTTCTTAGATGAAATGCTCGATGATGATTTTGTGATTTGTTCTGGTTTTTCTTTTTTTCCTTCAATTTTAGGATTTAATGATATGGTTGCTGTTAGGCCTGACCAAGCCACGAATTGACACTTCCTTGTACAGCCTGCCGGTTTGATATCTTTAACTTCGAGTTCTACGACAAGATTCTTTTTGGATTCGAACCAAGGCTCATTTTTTACTCCTGATATACGATATAGACATACGAATCCGTGCTGATCGTCAACACGCCATCCATTTTCAACGACAGACAAAGTGAGATTGTTTTTTGAAGAATTGTAGCGATCGAATTTTCCTTTAATAATCTCCGAAGATGCAGGAACATCTGTTATGAGAATAGATAATACTGAGAAGAAAATTGCTGAAAAGAAAACACAATATTTTTTCATATCGATGTTCTCCTAGATTCTTCAAAAATAATATTCGCTTCTGTTAAACAGAAAAAGCACTATTTCATGATCGGCGGCCTTTGGCGGTATGATTAGGATCTAAGCGTTCGGTAAGATATCCCTCAAGAGCTGGAGCAAGCCACCAATGCTCGTTTGAAAAAGGAATTGTGAAAATGCCAACATTTGGAAGAGAGGCTTTAATCCATTCCTCAGCATTGGGAAATTCATTTTCATTTGGACGTTTTGAACGACCAATATGACTCCATATTCTATTTCCCATATATCTTGATGACTTGCCAACATAGAGGTAATCTTCAAAGCTACAAAAGATATAAACGCCTGGAGAATCTGCCGAAGGATATTGGGTTGTGTTTACTTCTCCAGAGTCATTGATAAGTTGGTAAGGCTCTGAAACGTTCAATTTTCGTTTGTAGCCTAATTCATTGATAAAATCATCCACATATCCTTGAACCTTTGATTGAATCCCACTAAATTCCAAAACATTCTCCTCCCGCCATGTATTTAGCTATTAGGGTTTCTAGTCGAGTGGCATTTTAAAACGACTTTAATCCACTATTATTTCCTTGCTTATGGGGCTTCATGCACGATAACAAAATTCTAGGAATTTTCAAGTCAAATTTTGAAAGCCCCTGAAGCTGGTACAGAACGGAAAGATATGACTGGCTTTTCCCAATCTAATGAGGGAAAAGCCCTCGGAGGTGATATGCATGCCAAACTGGTGTGAATGTGAATTAAGTGTCTCAGTGCCTTTGGGAACAGAATTGAATGAACAAGACAGAAAAAAAGCTAAAGCGGAACTAAAGCGATTCAAGGATTTTTCGACGACTTCAAAGGAAATTGAGGGAAAAAAAGACAGGAACGTTCTGGATACGAATAAATTCATCCCATACCCCGAAAAATTCAGAAAACTTGATGAGGAAGCCGCCAAAGCAAAAAATCCTATGAAACTAAAGGATGGCTTCAATTATGGTGGGTACGAGTGGGGGGGGACATCCATCATCAAGTAAATGACTTAGTACATTGATAATGCGTGGGGCGCCGTCTCATTCCACACTTTCAGTCGAATTTCACATCAGCGGCCGTCAAGGAGACCTTGACGTTCTTGGCTGCAAGTATCTCGTTTTCCAATCCCTTTTCAAGCTCTTGAGCGGCCTCGGGATTGTCCGTGAGCTGTTTCAGTCTTAAGTCAAGTTTCCTTTTTCTTGAATTGCTGATAATACCGTCCAAATGAATTTCATAGGGGATTTTTACCCTTCCTGTTGTGGCCTGGGAGAGTTCATACAAAATATTTTTCCCATAAATGATGTTCAGATAATTCTCGGTTCCAAGGTAAATGGCTGAATTGTATTCCGGATATCTTCCGGTATCGTTCTGTTGCATTCGAACGATTTGCGATTCAAACAGGAATTTGACCATCTTTTTATCCGGAAGCGGCTCTCCCATCGGACCAACATCCTCAACCTGTTTCATGGCATTAATGACGGAGAATTCAACTTTGGCCGGATCGAAAAGCAGGTAATTAAAAAAAGCGGTTAAAGGACCACACTGGTTCGAATAGGGAATGGATTTGGTGAATGCTTCTTTTGACTGGTCTTCCCAAAATTTTACCAGATTCTCTTCGTAATCAAAATAGACCCGAATCCCCGTTTGGTTTTCATAGTCCTTCACGTCCGGAAGGATCTCTCGAAATTCTTCCGTTACAAACTTATGGTTTTGGAAGTGAAACCGTTCATGTATCCGCGTCTCAACGGCCTTCATCATCTCTTTGTACTCGGCCGTGCGTTTGCCATAGACAAATAACGCAAACTTGCTCCACAGGTCTTTTCCAACCGGTTCTTCCAGACTGAAAATCGAAAGGTAGCTCCCGCCCTCCTTTCTCATCTCCAGGGTGGTGACCATCCTGGTCTTTACAAATGCCTGTAAGTCCATGTGAACATCATAGGTAAGCTTTATGCTTTGAGCGCCTTCAAAGGACTTCTCGGAGAGTATTTTCAGGAATTGGTCGCCTACTTGTCTGGATTCATTCCACTGGGGAGATGACGTTTCAGCGATCTCTGTTTCGGCTGAGACAGGCGTTTGAAACACCATGAGTAGAAAAAAAGTGCCCCATAGACGTGAAAACGAGGTGTGATTTTGGCGAAAACCATCAGCGCTCCTGTTTTTACAGTTGTGTGATCATTCACCAGACCGATTAAGAGGCGGGCGTCAGCGGCAGAATGGGCTCCCGCCACTTTCCCCGTCTACTCTTTTGCGGAAAGAATGATTTCCAGAGACTTTGAGAGGGAAGGGAGAAGCGTTTTCACTTGTTTCCAGATCCAATCCCGGTCAATATCCCAGTAGGTGTGGACCACCTGTTGTTTCATTTCGATCACATCATCCCAGGGGATGGGGTCACAGTTGCTCCGGCATTCCCTGGAAACCCTGGATGAGGAGGATCCGATCATCTCAAGATATTTAAGGAGCGAAAGGGTCAGTTGTTTGTCACTATCCAGATCTTCCCTCGTTCTATTTTGAATAAGGTCCATGGCTTCCCTTGACATTTCCAGCATATTGGTCAGGGCTTTGCGATCTTTCTGCTCCATTTTCCATCCTCCCTTTTGTGATCCATTTCTAAACCTGTTGGCGGCTCAATTGCCTGGCGCCATACAACAATTCAACGGCTTCTTTCCCGAGGCTTTCTACGCTCGACCCGGAGTGCCAATTCCAGGAGGCAAAATCAAGCAGAATGACGTAAAAATATTAGCTCAATCATGCGTGACGCCCATCAGTTTAGGTGCCTGAACCGTTTGGCGCAAGTATTCTTTTGAGCCCTTAAGAATGATCAAGAATAAATTATTGAAAGGACGGACTATGTCTGGCTTCCGCTCAAAAGAAGGGGAATGAGATGAAATGCTGGGCCATGGGAATCAAATGAAAACGGAAAACCCGGTGAAACGAAAACCGTTGTCCGCCGATCAACCTCTCTTATCCAACTGCTCCAGATGATATACGAGGTTTTCAAACTTGACTGACAAGTCCGCGTTTTCAATGATACACTTTTTGCGCGTTCGAATTTGGATGGTGGTAAAATTAAGAATTGCGCCGACGCCACCTTCCTGAAGGAGATGGGCAACCCGTTGGGCTTCATGGGGTGGGGTTGTAATGAGCCCAATTTCAATTCCCAAATTTCCCACGGTTTGGGAGATACTTGAAGCCGCCTGAATGGTCAAGCCGCAGGCGAGTTTTTTACCCACCTTTCTGGCATCGGAATCAAAAGCGGCCTTGACAAGGTAACCCCGTTTCCTGAAATTTTCACTTTCAACCAGACTGCTTCCGAGATGCCCCATGCCCACAATGCAGAGTGCCCAGTCGCGATCTGTTGCCAGAATGCCCTTGATGGCGTTCAGCAGATCGTGCACATCATATCCCACGCCTCTGATGCCGAACTCGCCGAAATACGCCAAATCCTTCCTGACCTGGGCCGGGTTTACACCACAGAGCCCCGCCAGTTTTTCCGAGGATATGACGGCCAGTCCGCTTTCCAGCAGGATTTCAAGGGGCCTGGAATAGACAGCCAGTCGCTTGATGGTGGGGTTGGGAATTTTAGATTCTTTGGGCATCGAAGATCCATTTTGGAAAATGCATTGTGAAATAATGCACATGGGTGGAAAAAAAGAGAGCCTACAAAAAGCAGGCTCTCTCTTTTTCTAAAACTTGTTAATCAACCACCCAGGGACTTAACGATGAGCTCGTGCATGCCTCCCAGGTCCGGAATCTTGAAAACAAGGATAAAGCAGATAACCAGAGCGTAAATACAGAGGGATTCAATCAGGGCCAGACCAATGATCATGGTGGTCATGATTTTCCCGCCCGCTTCCGGATTTCTTGCTGTTCCCTGAAGAGCACCGTTGATGGCGTTACCCATACCGATACCGGTACCCATGGCAGCCATACCGATGCCGAGTCCACAGGCAATGGCGATTCCGAAGAATACCCAGAGACCGGCAGCCTTGACAGCAGCATCATCCGCCGCAAATGCCATGGAAGCTGAACCGATCACCATGACTGCTGCGAAAATACCAACCAGCGTTTTCTTGTTCATAGTAGACCTCCTTTCCTTAGTATTTTTTTTATGGCCTTCTTCCATAAACTTTTAAAAACCCCCAAAAAAAGAGGGTTTCTATTAATCTTTTAAGTCCCCGTGGATCAGTGGGCATGTTCCATGGCACCGACAAAGTACATGGTGGCCAGAAGCATGAACACCAGCGCCTGAATAAAGCATACCAGAATGCCCAGAAACATGATGGGCAGCGGCGCAAGATAAAGTCCAGCCAGGCCGAACAGGATAGCCAGGACCATCTCTTTGCCGAAAATATTTCCAAAAAGACGAACGCTCAAACTCATGATACGAGCCAGATGGCCGATCAGTTCAATGGGAAACATGAGTGGGATAAGCCACCACACCGGGCCGCAGAAATGTTTGATATACTTGGCGCCGTGAAATTTGATGCCGATGACGTGGGTGTAGATAAAGGTACAGAGCGCCAAGGCCAGCGTGGTATTCAGATTTGCGGTGGGAGAAAAGAAACCGGGGATCAAACCGATCAGGTTGCTGACGAGGACGAAAAGAAAAACCGTTGCGATAAAAGGAAAAAAGAAGCGTCCCTCGGGTCCTGTGATTTCCACCATAAAGTTTTCGAGACCGCTGATCAGAACCTCAAAAAAATTCTGTCCCCCTTTAGGGACAAGGGTCACTTTCTTGGCCAGGAAAAGGGCGCTCAGAATCAAAATGAGCATGGTGAGCCAAGTGTAGGTCACATGGGAGTAATGATGGGCAAAATGCTCAAATCCCATGGCGGACAAAATTGCGTCGATGAAAAAAATCGGATGCTCCATAGATTATACTGCCTCCCGCGAAGATGTTCTAAAAGCAGCCCGAATCCCGAAATTCAGGATACTGAGCACAACGATAGAAAGTCCCACGGCCAGACCCAGAGGGTTAACCCAGCCATTGGTGATAAGGATATAAATGATCAGGCCCATAATGGCAAGCCTAAAATAAAATTTTGCGATCAACGCCATCTTTTTGCCTTTCATGGCGCCCTGATCCGAAAAAGCATTGCGCATGGTGTTGTGCAGCAGATTGAAATTAGCGATGATGATCAATCCACCCAGGATTACCCCGAGCGTAAATTGAACGGCCATGAAAAGACCGCTGGCAGCACCCAATATTAACAGGATGACCCAGTTGAATGTTTTGATATCCTGTAGTTTTTTTTCGATCATCACATCTCTTTTGCTTTATTGTAGAGGATGTAGAGATTCCTGAACGCCGCCACAATACCAAAGGCCAAAAATATAAAAAAAAGCCACGGTTTTGTGCCGAAATATTTGTCCAGATAAAAACCGATTAGCGCCCCCAGAGCAATTGAAAAGGCCATTGCCATGCCGACGCTGCTGATAAAGCCGAGATCTTTAATCTGTTTTCTCCGCTCTTCATCCATGGCACAAAAACACTCACCTTTTCCGGGATGTTAATCCTAATTTAGATTCCGTGCGCTTCCTATCACAGAATTTTGGGGAAAGTCAATAGAATTTTGACCCCGCCGCACCTCTCAATTGACCACAGGCCGCCAGGATATCCCGGCCTTTGCTTTTTCGAATGATGGCCGTGAAGTTCTTTTCCACCAATATTTTCTGAAAATGAAGGACTTTATCCATTGAGGGGGGTGACAGGGCGGATTTCGGATCTGCGTTCAGCGGGATCAGGTTGATTTTTGCTCTGAGCCCGGAAAGCAGCCGGCACAGGTTGTGAGCATCCCGATCCCGGTCATTGACGTCCTTGATCAGAATGTACTCGAAGGTGATCATCCGCCGGTTGGGCAGGGGAAATGATTTGCAAGTCTGAATCAATTGGCCCAGGGGATATTTCCGGTTGATGGGCATGAGGCGGCTACGGGTTTCATCATCCGCGCCGTTCAGGGATACCGCCAGGTTAACCGTGATGTCGCGGCCCAGCCTTCCCATTTCAGGGACCAGACCCGATGTGGAAAGTGTGACTTTGCGGTGGGAAAAATTCATGCCGTCCGGTTCGATGAGGTTTCGAAGCGCTTTGATGACCGCATCATAGTTGGCCAGTGGTTCTCCCATGCCCATGAGTACAATGTTCTTTAACCGCTCCGGGTCTTCCAGGGATCTCTTGGCCAGAATAACCTGTTCAATGATTTCGCTGGGGCGCAGGTTTCTGATAAACCCCTGTTTCCCCGTTGCACAAAAAGAACAATTCATGGCGCAACCCACCTGTGAGGAAATACAGAGGGTCTGATGGTCCCTCTCCGGTATGAGGACGGTTTCTATGGTATGCCCATCCCCCAATTGATGGAGGAATTTTTGCGTGCCGTCTTCGGATTGGACGGCTTTGATCTCACGCAACGGAGAGATATGGGTTTTTTCTTTTAAGAGGGTGCGCAATGCCTTGGGCAGGTTGCCCATTTCATCAAAGGATTGAACGAACCGCGTCAGCACCCAATGCCGGATCTGACGGCCCCGGTAGGCGCCCAGTCCCTGGGCTTCGGCCCATGCTTCCATTTCGGCCGAGCTCAATCCCTTAAGATCGATTTTGGTCATGGGTGGGGTTAATCCGACTTTGAGACGTTTGTTTTGCAGGTTCTGAGCTGGGCCAGTTCCCATACATAGTCATACAGGTGAAGGCCTTTGCTGGATGCAATGATTTCACCGTCTTCAACACCGATGGCCGATGCCATGTATTCTTTCAATAACTGGATGGCGCCCAGATTGGCCGGCAGTCCGTTCCACAGATCCCAGCTTCTGAAATAGATAATGAAATGGAGTTTCCCGTTTTTGATTCGGGTGTCAATACCCCTCAGGCAGGGGGGATCTGTCAGGTAAAGGGCCTCAGGATTCCCCACGGTCATATAAGCCTGATTGGTTCCAAATCCGTCTTCACGATACATGCGGATGACTTCATTGATCTGGGGTTCCAGGTATTGGCCGTAGGTGTAGTCCTCACCCGGTTGTTTGGCGGATGTCATGAGGTAAGGGAGATATTCCTCGATATAGCCATCGGCTACGGGGTTGGGAATACCCAGGGCAGGGGGGATTTCAGGCAGAAGCGGTCTTTGTCCGGGGTATTTGATATGGAGGGTGATGTAATCGAATTCGAGCCGTTTCTGGCCTTGGAAACTGCCACGGTCAATGACGTATTCACACCCTTTTTCCAGAAGCTGGTAAACACACTGAAACCAGGCATCGGGAAGGTCGCGGGCTTCAATAAATTCAAGTTGCATCATGGGAAAATTCCTCAAAGGTGGATTATATTCTATTTTTCTAGTACATACTGAATTTTTCCAATAAAGGCAACCGGGAACGAAGAAAGTGAGTTCGGATTTGAAAATGAGAATGTTGGGCGCGCTTAAGAAAAGATGGCACAGTGAAGGAGGCTACCGCCAGTTTCTGGTCATCGCCTTTCCCCTGATTCTGAGTACCGGGGCCCTTTCGGTGCAGCACTTTGTGGACCGCATGTTCCTTTCCTGGTATTCACCCGAGGCCATTGCTGCCGCCATGCCCGCGGGCATGCTCAATTTCTGCGTTATGAGCCTTTTTATCGGAACGGCCGGGTACGTGAATACCTTTGTGGCCCAGTACTTCGGCGCAGGTCAAACGCATCGGATAGGGCCGGCTGTCTGGCAGGGGGTCTACGTTTCGGCGCTGGGAGGGCTTTGTATCATGTTGCTGGTGCCCTTTTCAGAACCGATCTTTCGCCTCGTGGGCCACGAGGCGACCATCCAGCAACTGGAAATGGAATACTTTGCGATCCTTTGCCTGGGGGCGGGTCCCATGATCGCTTCAACGGCGCTTGCCGGTTTTTTTTCGGGTAGGGGGCGAACGTGGCCCGTGATGTGGGTGAACATTCTGGCGACCGGCACGAACATCCTGCTGGATTATATTTTGGTGTTCGGTTTATGGGGATTTCCGGAAATGGGAATTCGCGGCGCGGGAATTGCCACTGTTCTGTCCGGGGTTTTTTCTTTCTTGGCATACATTCCGTTGGTTTGCAGGTCCCGGTACGACGTAAAGTATCACATCTTAAAAGGATGGCGGTTTGAAAAAGAGCTTTTTTTTCGCCTGCTCCGCTTCGGGTTTCCTTCCGGGGTTCAATTTTTTCTGGATATATCGGGCTTTACGGTCTTTATCCTTCTGATCGGCCATTTGGGTACCGTCAGCCTGGCGGCCACCAACATCGCTTTCAATATCAGTACGCTTGCCTTCATGCCCATGATTGGATCCAGCATTGCCATATCGGTTCTTGTGGGGCAGTATCTTGGAAAAAACCAGCCTGAAATGGCGACAATCAGCGTGTATTCGGGGTTTCATTTAACCTTTGCCTATATGTCCGTCATTGCACTGGCCTATCTCTTTGTTCCGGAGCTTTTTGTGCTCCCTTTTGCGGCAGGGGCCGATCCCGCAGGTTTTGCCGAGATCTATCGCCTAACTGTCCTTTTGCTCAGGTTCGTGGCCGTCTATTCAATCTTTGACACCATGAACCTGGTGTTTGCGTCTGCTATCAAAGGGGCCGGTGACACCCGCTATGTGATGTTTGCCATCGTCATTACCTCGGCGCTGGTGCTGATCACGCCCACGTACCTGGGGGTGGTTGTGATGGGGTGGGGGGTAATGGCCTCATGGATCAATGTATCGGCCTATGTGATCGTGCTGAGCATTATTTTTCTGGTACGATTTCTGGGGGGGAAATGGAAGGCCATGCGAGTGATTGAAACCCACAGCGCTTGACAGTGTCCGCTATTTTGCTTATTTTTATAGTAGTATTTTTTTGAAATTACCCCATGTTTAAAAGACCTTTGAGGAGGATTCATCATGAGTGAAATGCCCAAGTTTTACCAAAAACTGCAGAAGGACTATAAAGAGGTCATGCAGGCGGTTGAAGAGCTGGGAAAAGCGGTTCAGAATGCTGGTCCTCTGGACGAAAAGACGACGCAGCTGATTAAGTTGGCGGCCGCGGCAACACAGAAGTCCGAAGGCGCTGTTCACAGCCATGCAAGGCGTGCCATGGAGGCCGGTGCCAGTCCTGAAGAGGTTCGTCATGCCGTGATTCTGCTGGTGCCCACCATCGGGTACCCCAATGCGGCGGCTGCACTTTCCTGGATTCAGGATTTGCTCTAATGGGCGGCTAGGAAAACTCTGTCTCAAGAGACGCTTGTGTCTCAGCGGTTGGCGTGAGACGAAATGAGAATTCTAGGCCTCCAAGTATTAAACGGCCGTTTTTTCCGGCAGATTCTTGTCTATATTAACCGAACATGCTTATATTCCTTTGGAAATTATGATTTTTTCGCCTTCATCAACAACCCTTTAAAACCTTTTGCCGCTATGATTGCATTTTGGCAACAAATGTCATGCAATGCTAATTATTAAATTATAACAAATGTTTAGTGCTTCTATCGATTTGTGGTACAAGGTGTATCAAAATATCGGCACATTCGGACGTGTCATGCCGGGTGAAGGTGTTAACTTTTTGATATGATAATGTTTTTTTGTTTTTTTTGGTTTAGAAATCTTTTGGCACGAATTGTGAATCTATCCTGGGAGTTTGGTAAATGTTTGGATTCGAATTTAATAGACTGAAAGGAGAAAAATATCATGAGCAAAACAGAAAGCAATCTTTGGGAAGCATTTGCAGGAGAATCTCAAGCCAATCGAAAATATCTTGCTTTTGCCAAAAAAGCAGACAATGAGGGTTATCCGCAGGTTGCCAAACTCTTTCGAGCGGCTGCCGAAGCCGAAACAGTTCATGCCCATGCGCATCTGAGAACTTTAAATGGTGTCAAAACAACCGCGGAAAATCTTCAAGCCGCCATTGATGGGGAAACCCATGAGTTTAAAGAGATGTATCCGGAGATGATCAAAGAGGCGGAAAAAGAGGGTCATAAATCAGCTGTGAGGTCCTTTTCTTTCGCAAATGATGTGGAAAAAATTCATGCAGGGCTTTACAAGAAAGCGCTGGATAGTCTGGAGAATCCCGGGGATGTGGAATCCTACTACGTTTGCTCCGTCTGCGGGTATACCTGTGAGAACGAGCCACCGGAAAAATGTCCGGTGTGCGGTGCTTTGGCGAAAGCCTTCAATAAAGTGGATTAGAATTTCCAAAATCGGAGGAATGAACCATGGCGGTCCAGAAAAGCGGGAGTGAACTGGAAGAACGTTCCGGAAAGATTACCATGAAGGGAAACCCTCTCACGTTGTGGGGTCCCGAGCTTAAAATCGGCGATATGGCGCCGGATGTCGTGCTGATTAACAACGCGCTTGAGCCGGTTTCCTTATCTATTTATCGGGGAAAAATCTGCATTATTTCTTCGGTGCCTTCATTGGACACACCGGTATGTGATATGGAAACCCGCAGGTTTAATGAAGAAGCAGGTGCATTGGGGGACGATGTGGCCATCATTACCGTAAGTATGGATCTCCCTTTTGCGCAGAAAAGATGGTGTGGCGCGGCGGGGGTCGATAAGGTGATTACCCTGTCTGATTATGGGGACATGTCTTTTGGGCGCGCGTACGGTGTTCTCATTAAAGAACTGAAACTGCTGGCACGGTCTGTTTTTGTGTTGGATCGTAAAGGGGTCATTCAATATATACAGTTGGTGAATGAAGTAGCGGATGAACCTGCCTATCAGGAGATCCTGGATGCGGTTGGGGCACTAACCTGAAAAGAGGGTCCGCAGGGAAAAAACAGGTTGATTACTGAATTGGGGTATGGAACGCTTCAGGCTGTGCGGGGGATATCCTGGCGTTTGCGGCGTCAAACTTCTGTGCGATCAGAAGTTCATACTCAGTTCCGAAAAACCTGCGGTTTCCCTGCAGATACCATTTTGTGCTTTCCCAGTAATGATTAAGTTCCTGAACATCGCCTATGCTGTTCAGGATCTCCTCGATCTCTGAGAGTTTTTCGCGTTTTAATGTGTTTTTACGCATTTCGTAAAGGTCGTTTAAGCGATGTTCCTGCTCGCCGGAAAAACCGATGTTTTTGGATCTTTCGCTGAGATCTCGGAGCAGGTTGTAAAGGTCTTCAAAGTCCTTGACCAGATCCATTTGACGCTGGGTTCGGTCGAGAATCAGGTCTGTGATTTCCATCATTCTTCTTTCAAACGCCTCTTCAAGTAGAATTTCATAATCCTCAGTAAAAAAAGGGTAGTTTCTCAGGGAATCCAGACTGTAGTGAAAGTAGATTTTAAGTTGTTCCAAATCATTAATGGAGGACATGTGATCTATTTTTTGAGCAATGTGTACACGGCTTTGAAATATGACGGACAGAACGTTGGGGTGACGTTCCTTTCTTAAGAGAATTCCGGTTTCAGCAGAAAAAAGATGGTTCAGTTGTGAACTGTCTTCCCAGAATTCCAGAGAGGGAATATGATCGAGGAAATCATTGATCGCTTCGTAGCGCTGTTCCACGGTTTTACTGATGTTCAGGAAATTAAGCGATATTGGGTGATGATCGGTCCTTATTTTACGGGTACCCAACAGCCCTATGAGCAACAGTTTGATTTGATTTTTGTAACTTAGGTACCCGCTGACCTTTTCGTAACCGTATATGCGGACTTTGTCCCCGATCAACTCCTCAAGTATGAAGTGCCGAATCCCTTCCTGCATGGATTGAAGGGTCTTGTAAATTCGAAACGCCTCATAAACCTCTTTCTCAAAGGTCGCGAAACCCACGTTGTGAAACCTTCTTTTTTTGTGAATGTATTTCAAGGGAACCTTCATCATGAGCCTGGCAAGGTCTCGAAATTCGGCGTATCGAATGCCGCGAAGCCTGAAAATCCTTTCCGTAGCCAATATCATTCGCCCGGCCCGAAGCAGTTCGGTCCGATCCAGGGATTTCCACGTTTTGGTTGCCAGATACTCAGAGGGGGTCACGCCTTTGGGCAGCCCTTTCTCCTGGTATTGCGCCAATGCGTAAAAGAGTCCTCCCCGTTTCGTGACGACCCGTTCCAGCTGCTTTTGCAGGGTCGTTTTTCCATCAATGACCCCGTGACATACCGCTC
Organism: Desulfatiglandales bacterium; assembly: GCA_963663335.2. Classification (GTDB taxonomy): domain Bacteria; phylum Desulfobacterota; class DSM-4660; order Desulfatiglandales; family Desulfatiglandaceae; genus NaphS2. The sequence continues at coordinate 1,615,538 of CAXXLN010000004.1, forward strand.
TCGTCTTGAAGATCCACAACGCCAGATCCTCCAGCATGAGATCTTCCCGAATGGCGCCCATCATGATAAAGGTGGTGATGATGAAGGCATCCAACAGTTCTCTATCCTGTTTGACCACAATGGATGACATGGCGGAAAAGGAAACTTCACCTTTGATGGTGTGGTGAAGCAGATCATGGTTTGCCACCAGAAAAATGAGGTAATCCGTGCTGGCCCCATTGAGTCCGTAGCGCTTTCCGATTTTTTCCTTTTCCAGAATATATGCCCCTGCACCCGCAAAATCGGCGGGATTGATTTCTTTTTTGTATTTTTCTCTCAATTCCGGAACTCTTCCCACATCTTGAAATATGAATGAACAGGTCAGGGCTTTAAAAAGATTTCTCTTTGTTTTGAGCCGATCCAGGATATTTTCCAGATCTTCCAGTTGTCGCCGGCTGACGCCCATGATGCCGGTTGCCATGGGGCCGAACTCCTTTCGGGCAAGGCGGTGCATGAGCTTCAAATCATGGAAATTCTGTTTGTCGTGTGTCACCAGGGCCTGAAATTTTTGGGTTGCAGCCAGGATGTAACCGGTCACGGGGGTGCTCAGGTAAAGGTTTCCGGAAAGATCGAGGCTTCCAAGGGCAGTGAATTCCGGCAGCAGAAAGTTCAGTAGGACAGGGGCATGTTGGTAAAGATATTGGAGGTCGGTGTGAAGGGATTGAGGGTTGAACATGACTTTGATAAAATTCTGCATAGGCTTTTGCGCATTGTCCAGGTGCTTTCGAACCATCTTTGCTGCCTTGAAGGAATTTTCAGGTCCGTATCCGGATCCCTCATGACCCGAAGCTGACTCTGGTAAAACATTTCCAGATCCGCGAATACCATTTCCAGTTTTCGAAGGTCGTCCACCGAAATTTTGCTGACGGCAAGGCCGGCAACTTTTAGAGAAAGCGTTTCAGCCTCCTTGAGACTCTTGTCGAGGTCCTTATAGGCAATTTCCAAGGTTTTGTCTTGCGAGGTGCTTTTGAGCTGGAACCCTGTCCCCATGATGAAACTGGAACGGTCTTGAATCAGTTGTTCGCTGAAACGTTCCAGGAGGTCGAGATTCAGGTGTTTCAGGTTAATGGTCGAGGCTTCCTCTCGAACTTTTAAAACGCGCTTGTCCATGCCCTTAATTTCAACGTCCGCCAGAATGGGATTGAAGTTGACGGATTCTCCTCGTGCCAGGTTTACGGTGATCCAGAGAAGCAAGAATACGTTCAGACTGCTGCCCATCTTCTTAAACAAATGACTGGTGCCATGAAACTCCAGGTCCAGAAACTTTCGGTAAAAGGCCGGCAGGTAAAGAGGGTCCAGTTTGAGATATTTTGCTTCGAAAGTTTCGATGACCTCTACCAGATGAATGACCTCTTCAATTTCGGCCATTTTCCGGGGGTCGTAATCGGCCAGGGACTCCTTTTCCATGGAACCCTTTTTCCTCAGTTCGGCCCAGTTTTCAAGAAAGTCGAAATAGCCCATCATGGTCAGGATCTTTTTGATAATCCGATTGCGTATGCCGCCCAAAGCGATGGTTTTTTCTTCCAGGAGCCGATCCCATTCCAGTTCCTGGTTGACCACCACACGAACGGTGGATTCATAGAGCTCAAATAGCTGGGCAAGCTGCTCATTGGAGAGTTCACGACCTCCGGCCGCGCTCGTCTCCGCCATGGTCATTAATCGGCAATAGCGGAGTAAATTGAGAGCCTGCCGCGGATCATAGGTGCGGGCCATATCAGAGACGGGCTTTAACGACCTTTCGGACATTTTGCCGGATATAATGCGCCCCATTGTTGTATGACCCAGCGTAATGAGGATCATTTCATTTAACTCATCATGTGAAAACCCAAAGGATATGAGGGCCTCCAGGTTGGACAACAATCGCGTATTCGGTCCCTCGATTTTATCCGGGTTCAGATAACCGCTTATTTTTTCCAGCCGTTTGATGTTATTGATGAGTTTCATACAGTGGTTGAACGCACCGAACCGTCTGTTTACATTTTCCAGAGGCTGTCGTAAACGATCTATGAAAACGCGCGGAAGAGTCCCATAATTCCCTTGCTTGAGATCGTGAAGAACCTTCAGTGTTCTAATAATAAATTCCAGTGAATCCCTGTAATCGGCCACAAGTTCAAAGTCGCAGCCGGACAGGTTTGAATCGGCCACATGTTGTTTGATGTCTACCACAGCCTTTTCAAATGGTTTTTTCTGCCCAAGAAAAACCAACATGTTGCCGGGCTCATACCCTTGACAGGAAAATCTTTTTCCCCAGTCTTTCCTGACGCTGTCGGGGAGCAACGGTTTTAGAATGATTTCATCAAAGAAAATAGAACAGAGCCAGGACCAGTTTTTCTGCTGGTTGGCCAGAAAAGGCGAGCCGGCTAAGTTATACCGAAGGTAAGGCAGGGTGCCGATCTCTTCCAAAGAGAGGTCGGCGAGGGACTTTCCCTTCAGCAAGGTGCTGAGCGTTTCCTGCTCAAGATAAAGGCCGCTTAAGTATTTCTGAAGGTCAAATATATTGACGCGAACCTTGTGATCTTTGATTTTATATTTCTTTTTCGTATTGAATATGTGGGTGAACAGTGAGAACCTTTTTTCCTCCCGTTCCGTCTTGAATGTTAACTCGGCGGTACGATTGCTTTTTGAAGGAAAATGATCGGCAATAATAAAGATCTCTCCTTCACTCTTGAGCAGGTTGCAGATTTTCCACAGCATATAAATGCTGTATTGATCCAGCTTTTTCTTTGAAATCGTCTGCTGCTCCAAACGGCTGAATTGTTCCATGATAACGGTTTCAAAGAGATCGTTGGTCAATATGACAATATCCAGCGACGGGTTTTCGGCCATCAGCTTTTCAAGAGAATCGATGACATAAAGGCGATGATCCTGAAATAGAAAGGAAAGTTCGTGAAGAATCAGATCATCATGGCGTGTCATGACGCCGATGGTACAGTATTCCTTCAAATACTTTTTACTGTGGAAATCAACGATTTTACCGATTTCTTCGACTTTGGCCTGAATGTGGGAAAGGGAGGCTGAAATAAGATGGACGGGTATCAGATAGTAGGCATGACCGAGGCACGAGAAGCGGATCAACAAACCCAATTTCCGGTATATTTCGTTTAAATCTTTGTAATGGGCGCGAATCTCTTCGGGACTATCGAGGGCAATGCTGTTGAGCTTTTTGATTTCATCTGAACTAAGCCGATCATAATCTTCAAAAAAACCGGTCCCATAGGCATTGCCACCAAATCGACTTCGGAGCTGTGACGGGTGTCTGAAAGAGACGTAGGTCCCAAGGGGAACAGAATCCGGATCAATCCCCAGCGCCTCGAATTGATTCGGATCAACGAATTGGAAAGCGTCTTTTTGCCAGAAGGCTTCTTTCAGGAAATGAGTGGATGGGTCCATGGGTTATCTTTACGAAAACGGCCACCGTTGAAATCGCCGCTTGATGTTACGACAAACACTTGCCAGGCCTTTCGGTTTAAAAATGATGAAGATCACAATAAGAAGCCCTAAACCAAATTCATTAAGGGGCGTCATGGCCATATCTGAATGGGTGTAGTTTCCTGAATTCATCAGCCATCCGCCCAAGAACGCCAATGCTTCGTTCAGGAAGACAATGACCACGGCACCCATGAATGAACCGGAGATGCTGCCCATCCCGCCGATAATGATGATGGCGAGGAATTCAATGGAGAGTGTCAGGTCAAAAAAATTCGGTGTAATGGTCTCCGTGGCGTAGGCAAAAAGCGCACCGGCCAGCCCGGCAAAGAAAGAACTGACGGCAAAGGCTAAGAGTTTGTGCGGATAAACAGCAATTCCCAAAGCTGCCGCAGCGCGATCGTTCCGTCGTATGGCCTCTAAAGCCCTGCCGATTTTGCCTCTGATCAGGTTGTCTGCCAACCACATTGTAAACAGCAGAAAAATAGCGGTAATGTAGAAAAGAGAACGATGCGGTTCGGGACTCCATCCCCCAAGGGTGATTTTCGGCGCGACAAGGCCTTGTGGGCCACCTGTCAAAGATACCCAGTGCAGAAATATGTATTCCGCAATAAATTGGCCGGCCAGCGTGGCCATTGGCAGGTAAATGAGCCTGAGGCGCAGTGAAGGGATTGCGAAAATGGACCCGGCCATTAACGCCACAACGCCTGCAACGGGTACAGCCAGGAAAAATGGGAGCCCCACTTTGGCGGCAAGGAGAACGCCTGTGTAAACGCCAATGCCGAATAGTGCCCCGTGGCCCAACGACAGCTGCCCTGCATAGCCGGTCATGATGTTGAGGCCAACTGCCACAATGGCATAAACGCAGGCCATGTTAAAAAGATGCAGGATATAATCGTTCATGACAAGAGGGAGTAGGCCAAAGAAACAGACAACGCCGATAACCGCAAGGCACCGGGTGAACGGCGTCTGGAAACGGTTCAGTTCTTCCATGTAACCGGTGACTAATTTGCCGCGGGGATGGAGCAACGGAGGAAATGGACTTAAATTGGGGGGTTGTTTCCGAGGTCCCATGGGGTCATCTCTTTTCGAGTTCTGTTCGCACGAAAAATTTTGAGGGCTTGAGGATAAGGATCAGGACAAGTGCAAAGTAGGGCGCGATGTCCTTTAAAGACGGATCAATATAGCCCCCCGAAAAGGCTTCAAGCAGGCCGACGATAATGCCGCCCAAAATGGCGCTTTTGATGCTGTTTAGCCCGCCAAGGATGATAACGGGAAAAACTTTGAGTCCTGCCGCGCTTAGTGAGTCGCTGTTTAGACCATTGACCGTACTCAATAACACACCGCACAGGGTGCACAACAGGGCTGCAATGGCCCAGGACAGAGCGCATACGCCCTTGGCGGAAACACCCATTGCCCTCGCGGCGAGAGGGTTTTTCAGCGAAGGCTCTTATGGAAAGGCCGCAAGATGAAAAGGTAAAGAAAAACCAGTAAAGGGTCAACAGAATGGCGCCTGCGGCAATGGCTGAAATATGAAATGACTTGATTTGAAGATTGTGCCAGTTGATGGAAAATGTATCGGAAATAAGTGAGGGAAGATGATAGACGCCGTCACCGAAGAAAAAGGACAATAACCCTTTCAACATCAGGGCCAGACCAAGTGTTATCAGAATTTTGTGAATCAGGTTTTTCTTTAAGAAAACAGGGCGTATGAAACACTTTTCAAGGATAAGCCCCAATGCAAAGCCGCTTACGAGGGTAACCGCGAAAGAGACGATAATGGGCCGGTTTGCCTGGACGGAGAGGGCAAAGAACAGGAACGCGCCGAAAGACATCATTCCGCCATGGGCAAAATTGAGCAAACCACCGGATCTGTAGATCAAAATCAGGCCGATGGCGGATATTCCATAGAGAAAGCCTACGGAAACGCCATTGAGCAAAAGTTTAAGGAAAAATTCCATGGCTGAAAACGCTTTATTTGCGACCAGTGATTCCCAAATGGCCATCGCCATCAAGATAGCCTGCATCCCCTGTGTGAAGCCATCCATCTTTAAGAACGCGGGCGGTGAGGTCGGGATACTGGTAATACCCCATGAAATTGGATCGGCTCTTAATCAGGATTTCCCATTCTGCACTTAATTTGATTTCATTCCCGGGAAGTGGCCTTCCAACCGTTTCGGGTTTGACTTCTCCCTCCCGATGGACATGAACCATACCACATGTCTCCGTCAAACCGTAATATTGTTTCATATTCAATCCAAGATGCCTGAAAAGGTTTATAATATCCGGGCTGGTAGGGCGACCGCCTGTATAAGCGGCGCGAACCCGACCGCAACCGATCCGGCGGAGAAGGGGCCTGGATATGAGTCTTCTGAGCAGTCCGTTTTTTACTTTCAGGCCCCAGGGCCTCCGCTTTTCTTCAGACTCTAGGGTCGCGATGAGGTTTGCTGTTTCCAACGTCCGATCAAAAAGGAGTCGATGCCACTTACCGGAACGATCAATGGCTTGAATGATCTGTGAAGACAGGTTTTCCCAGAAATCAATGGAACCTGTGACAACTGTGGGACAAAGATGAATAAAATCCTTCAACACGGTTTCAGGTATTTCAGGGAAGTTTGTGACCATTCCCCCGCAAAGTGCAATGCCTAACCCCCATATCTGCTCCATTATCCAGGGCACGGGAGATAAGGACATCCAATTTTCCTCTTCGCCGATCGGTTCAGTTGCAATCCAGGCGCAAGCGGTATTTATAAAATTGGTGTGGCTCAGCATGACCAGTTTGGGCGATCCCGTAGCGCCTGAGGTCCTCAGCATGACAGCCATATCTTCCGGTTTGCCATCCCAGAGTTCTTTGATGAAGAGATCAGGCTGCTCATCGTCCAGCTCTTCTCCCAGCTCGAGCAGTTGGCCGAAGGCGATTAAACGGGGGTCATCCTCATAAAACTTTAGACCGGTCGGGTCGATGTATATGATCTGTTTTACGTAGGGCAGCTCCTGATGGTGGGCCTGAAGTCTATCCACCTGTTGCTGGTCTTGGGCAAAAACATAGGCCGCTTGAACCTGATTGAGTTCACTGACCACGATTTCATCTGTTGCTGAAGTAAAGAGTGGAATCGCGACAGCGCCCGCACTTTGCGTTCCCAGTTCTCCAAAAAGCCATTCCGGCCCGTTGTCAAGAAGAAGACCGACGGTTTCACCCCGCTCTATCCCCAACGCCATCAATCCCAGCGCAGTGTGTTTAGTATAACGAAAATACGCATCCCAATTTATGGTTTGCCATATGCCGCAGGCTTTTTCCCGGATGGCGGTCTTCTTTGACCCGAATCGCTCCGCCTGTTTATAGAGGATCTGGGGAAGCGTAAATTGCCCCATGGAGGACAGAATTTCCGGATCGACGCGGTCTATGTTATTGCTTGAATGATTCATGCCGGCTACAATGGACTGATTGCAATTCTATGATGGTTTGAATTTACCTCTCCCCGAGGTAGGCTTTCATGACATGCGGGTGTTTTTGAACAAAATCAGGAGAGCCTTCGGCGATTTTAACTCCGAAGTCAAAAACGATCATCCGTTTCGAGATCCGCGTCACCACGGACATGTCGTGTTCTACGACTATGATAGTCTGATGCCACATTTCATTTAACTCCAGCAAAAATCCGACCATGTCGTCCTTTTCTTCAAGTGTCATGCCCGTGAACGGTTCATCCAAAACCAGAAGTTTCGGGCTCAGTGCAAGGGCGCGGCCCAGGTCGACACGTTTTCGCAGGCCCATGGGGAGGTTGGCCACAGGCTCTTCGCGAACGGCCTGCATGTTCAGAAAATCAATCAGTTCTTCCACAAGTTTTCTTTGATGGGCCTCTTCGGCTTTTACGCCCTTTGAGAACAAAAATGCATTTACCACATTGTATTTCAAATGAATATGTCTTGCCAGCATCATGTTGGACAGTACCGTCATTTCCTCAAAGAGCTCAATGGTCTGGTAGGTTCTGCCAATGCCGATGGCTGCCAGCTCATGGGGCAATAGATGCGTTATCGCCTCCCCATTTAAGGTGATTTTCCCACGCTGAGGTTTTAAATGGCCTGAGAGACAGTCTAAAAGGCTTGTTTTCCCCGCCCCATTGGGACCGATGAGGGAAACCAGTTCACCGCTTTTTACATGGAAATCGATTTTACTTAATGCCGTTATGCCACCGAATTTGAGCGTGAGATCTTTTACTTCCAGGTGGGCCTGCCGCTTTTCGGGATCAGTGGAGGCGAAGAGGCCTGGGTCGCCACGAAAGGCTTTCATGGTAAAATGGTTACCTTCTCCGTTTTCGGATTCCAGAAATTCGTCAATGGCATGAATGTTCCATTCTTGCTGACCCTTGCAATCCTTGTGACAAAAGATGCACGGTGATTTGTATTGGTGTAGGTAATCTCCGGGATGAGGCCTCCAAAATCTTCATTTTGAAACGTTTCAAGGGCCAGGTTAACGGTTTCGCCGTCAATTTTACCCAGTTTTTCGTGTGCCCTTTGAAGCGCCCTTGCCATCACCGCGGCGATGGAAACTCCTTCCCAGTAAGCGGGATGAAACGTGGAAACGGATTTGTACCGATCCATTAAGATTTTGACTAAACTGATGCCGGGCTTGCTGTCTCCCGGCAGGCATCCTGGAAATGAGATGTTGGTCCGACGCCGGATTAATGTTTTTCCACGGTTTAAGAAATCCGTATCCACCAACTTCCAGGTGCTGAAAAAGGGGACGTTGTAATGGATCCGGTCCGCTGATTTAAACGCCGTAACAGCATCAATCCCGGTGCACTGTATAAGAATATATTCTGCACCCATATCCTTGAATTTCAACATGGCCGGTTCCAGGTCGTGCGTGCCCGGCGTGAATTGTTCCACGGCAACGATTTCCATGCGATGCTTTGATGCATAGGTCCTGCTCGGCGCATGAATCGATTTTCCACAGACATCATTGGCGGAAAGGATGCCGACCCTTGGAGGATCGGGTCCCGCATGGATCATTTCAATATACTGGAGGATGGCGTAGCAGTTAAGGGTTGTGCTTCCGAAAGGAAGATAGGTGTAGGGAACCGGCGGGCCAAGGATTTCTTGGCAGTTCGGAGCATCAATGTGGGGAACCCTGGACTTCAGAAAAACAGCCTTGATTTTTTCTGAATTGGCAGCACTGTAAATCGCTGAAATAGGCGCTTTTTCTGAATTACAGAATTTTTCGACATTTTTGAGGACATCCGAAAGTTTAGCGCCGCCATCAATAACCCTCAGGGAAAACTTACGTCCTGAAATGCCGGACGTTGTTTCATTCATGTAGTGAAAATAATCTTCCATGCCCTTGAGGGTCAACTGCCCCTGCGTCGCATTCGGGCCTGTCAGGTCAACAATGGCGCCAATTTTTATGGTTTTGTCTGAAACTTTTTCGGCATGGAGATCGACCGCAGCACTGAGGGAGAAAATTCCGGCTACGGCGAAAAGAATAGATGACAGCAACAATCGGCGCACAACCCCTCCCACCAAACATATAACCCACATCACCGCAGGATATCACGGAACCCGCGCCATATTGCACCGGTTTTGCGAGAACAATGATATGTTGAAATCTAATGCAACGGACAAATTCTTGTCAAGAATTTATTGAATCGGTAAAAGGACCGTTCCTTGTATGGTTTTGAGATTGAAGGATAATAATGCTTGACACCTACTCTGAGCGGTGTTATCAACCATGAATGAATAGCCATTCACTAAAGGTGGAGATTGTGAGCAAGCGAAAAGATACCGAAAAATACCACAGAATTATTGAAGCGGCGACGAAGGTTTTTGCGGAAAATGGCTTTTATCAGTCAAAAATCGCTCAGATTGCGAAAGAGGCCGGTGTCGCTGATGGAACGATTTACATCTATTTTGAAAACAAAGACGATATTCTGATCTCACTTTTCGAAGAACAGATGAAGGCCGTTTTGGATAATATGGCACTTCAGGTTGCGAAAATTGATAATCCCGCCGGAAAACTTGAGGTATTTGCATCCACCCATCTGGGACTCATCGAAATGAATAAGGACATGGCGGAGATTATTCAGGTGGAGCTGCGGCAGAGCGGCAAGTTCATGAAGGAGTATAAGAATGAAAGATTTATTGAATACCTGGATATCATAGAAGATATTATCATCGAAGGTCAGGAAAAGGATCTTTTTAAGAAAGATGTGATTCCCGGTGTTGCCAAGAGAGCTTTTTTTGGTGCGCTCGATGAGGTGTCCCGTTTTTGGGTATTGTCGAATCGCAAGCCATATGATATCGGAACCGTTGCCAAGCAGATCAGTGATTTTTTCTTAAACGGCATAAAAAAATGAGTTAATTTCAAGTCGGTTATCTCTTTTTTTTATTGACGCGTAGTTACGATACAGCTATATTGTGATCACTCCAAAGTGAACAATATTGGAAAACCATTTCACATGAGCCATCTTCTAAATGTTCATTTTTTTCGAGGGGTAGAAACACGAGAATTTTATCCGTAGGGCATACTATCCTTAACTGGAGATCAATAGGGGATATTTTGAAATTGGTTTAAACATTGTGGTGGATTTAACGCGTTAACTTTAAACAGTGGTAAGGAAGGAGGACAAGGTGAACATCATAGTCTGTCTAAAACAGGTACCGGATACCGAAAGTCAGATCAAGATTGGATCGGACGGAACATCAATTGTGACGGATGATATCAAATGGGTGATGAATCCGTATGATGAGTTTGGCGTAGAGGAGGCCTTGCGTCTGAAAGAAAAACATGGCGGCGAGGTGACCGTAGTGGGCCTCGGGCCGAAACGGGTTACGGAGTCTATTCGAACGGCGCTGGCCATGGGGGCCGACAAGGGGATTCTCATTACCGACGATGCGCTGGAGGGTAGCGATGCCCTTGCAACGGGCAAGGCCATTGCCGCGGCCCTAAAAGATCTTGAATGCGATATTATTTTTACAGGCCAGCGGGGCGTTGATGATGATCAGGGACTTGTCGGTGGTGTCATTGCGGAAGCGCTCAATATTCCACAGCTCTCTCTTATTGTGAAGGTTGAAGTGGCTGAAGATGGAAAATCGGTCAAAGTGGAGAGACCCATTGAAGGTGAGACCCTTGTCATTGAGGCTTCCCTGCCGGCGCTGATTACGGCTCAGAAGGGTTTGAATGAGCCCCGATATGCGTCTCTTCCCGGAATTATGAAAGCCAAGAAAAAGCCTCTGGAAGAAAAGAGCCTTGGGGATCTGGGCCTGGATGCCGCGGAATTCGGCGCGGGCGCAAGGAAATTGAAAATTCTGGAGCTCACGCCTCCACCGGCGCGAAAGGCCGGAAAGATGGTCGAGGGTGACACCCCGCAGGAAAAGGCTGCTGCACTGGCCAAGCTGTTGCATGATGAGGCGAAAGTGTTGTAGGCCCTGATCTTTCCCGCTTTTTCAAATCGTATTGTTGTGCGACGATTAACATTAGCATGAATGTGTAAGGAGATAAAAAATGGCACAGGGAGTTTGGACGATTGCTGAGCAGAGAGATGGAGCGATCCGTAAAATTACTTACGAAATCGTGAGTGAAGGAAGGCGTCTGGCTGATGCCCTCGGTCAGGATTTGACCGTGATACTGCTTGGTTCTAATATTAAGGACAAGGCCGCTGCGTTAGGGCAATATGGAGCGGACAAAGTACTGGTGTGTGATGATCCGAAACTGGAACCTTATACCACTGACGCGTATGTTTCTGTTATTTCTGCGCTGGTTAAGGCAAATGATCCGGCCGTATTGCTTGTGGGAGCGTCCGTAGAAGGTAAGGACCTGTCTTCACGGCTGGCGGCCAGGCTTGACGTGGCAATGGCTCAGGATTGCACCGCTTTTGCCATTGAAGATGGAAATCTTGTGGCCACCCGCCCCATCTATGCGGGTAAGGCCTATGCAAAGGTCACCTTTGAAAACAGCTTTCCCCAGATGGCTGCGGCACGCCCAAAGGTCATGGAACTGAATGAGCCTGATGCATCCAAATCCGCCGAGGTGGTGGATGCGGAATTCACCCTGGATGACGGGGATTTGAAAACCAAAGTTGTGGACGTGCTCAAAGATGAAAGCGGCAAAGTCGATCTGACGGAAGCGGACAAGATTGTTTCCGGTGGTCGCGGTATGAAGGGGCCTGAAAATTATAATATCCTGGAAGACCTGGCGGATTTGATCGGCGCCAGCGTCGGTGCTTCCCGCTCTGCGGTTGACGCGGGCTGGCGGCCTCATACGGATCAGGTAGGTCAAACCGGAAAAGTGGTTTCCCCCAACCTTTATGTGGCGTGCGGTATATCCGGAGCCATTCAGCATCTGGCCGGCATGAGCACTTCAAAAGTGATTGTTGCCATCAATAAGGATGAGGATGCGCCTATTTTTCAAAAGGCTGACTACGGTGTGGTGGGGGACCTTTTTGATGTGGTTCCCGCATTGACTGAAGAAGTTAAGAAATATCTGTAAAGGCATCAGCTATGCCTAAATGAGCGTCCCGGGCGTATCGGTCCGGGACGCTCTTTTTTTGAGGCCTTTACAATAAGTCCAGAAATTCCTCCAAAGTCAGTGCCCTTTGCTCCTCCAGGGCGTCTTCATCGCTGATGGGAGTACCTTCAAGACTTTCCATGGTGCCGGGCTGAACCAGCAATTGCAGCGTTTTTTCATCCGGTTTATCAAACCATTCTGTCATCTTTTCTACGGGCTGGCGAATTTCCTCCAGTTCTTCCCACATGTTGGTGATGATGTCCCGGGTTTCACCCGAAGCCAGGTGCGGGGCCACGAAAAAGCGATCGAGAATGACGGCGATGGGGACATAGACTTCTTTTTCAATCAGAAACATCAGCTTTTGCAGGTAAGCGGATTCATAAAGATTCTTGTTTAAGGGAACGGATTCTGTTGGTTCCGAAATGACCACACCGTATTTCAGGCGCATTCTTCGATCTCCTTTGAGCGGCTCAGGAATCCAATAACGCCCTTCCAGGGTTTGTGAAGGTTCTTCAGCCGTTTCACAGGTTGCGTGAACTTCTTCTCTTTGTGTCTCTGTTTGAATCGGTTCATCGTCATCCATTACGAGAACCCGGGTTCCCGGTTTGAGTGAGCGAAAAGCACCATTTTCAGAGACCAGGCCGATTTCGTGATGTCCGCAGGTGGGGCAGTTTCTGGCGGTGACGGTTCCGGAAATCGGCATGTCTTTACGGTTTGTCATGGTTGCCTCCTTATCATGTCATCCGGGCTTTTGGCCAAAGCAGAATGGGTAGAAAACGATTTTGTTTCAAATGAGATTCTACCCGATCTCAATGGAAGAAGCAAAGAGTATGGCACTTGTTTGCGCGTCGTGACATCTTTGCCCATTTAAAAAATGGGAGCTGGCAGTCCATAAACCCTTTGGTATCGGGAGTCTGTGCGTCATTTTTGAAAATGGTTTGTCGAGCAGTGCATTATTTGGTTGACAAAAAGAAAAAATTACATAAATTTAGGCCCCAGTTCGCCACCGGCGGTGTAGCTCAGTTGGTCAGAGCATGCGGCTCATATCCGCAGAGTCACTGGTTCAAATCCAGTCACCGCCACCATTAAAAACCAGCCCGGCATTGACATTTTCCCGTCCGACCTTATTTTTTTCGTGTTTATACGCCAATTAAACCTTTGGTGTAAGTATATGGCCTCTTTCAAGAAAAATGACCTTACGGTTATCAGCGATGCCCTGGAAATTGCGGAAGACGCGACGGGAAATTTCTACAAATTTTCCTTGGGGCAATGGCAAAGACACCATTATGATGTCAAGACCCGATTTTCTCTTGATACCGAGGCGATAAGTGCTTCCGCACTGGCGGTACTGGTTAAAAGCATGCGGAAGGTGGAGGACGTTGATTGGAAATCGAAGGGCAGGGATTTTTATTTTATCTGCCTCCAGGATCATTCCATACTGGAGGTTCTTGAACGGGACCGTTATCTCACATTATTGCCGCTGTTGATTTATGTTTTTACCCATGAGCTGATCCATATTGTGAGATTCTGTAACTTTTTCCAAATGTTTGACGTTCCTAAAAAGAAACGTTCCAGAGAGGAAGAGATCGTCCATAAGACCACCTTTGAAGTTCTGAAGGGTTTATCTCTGCCCAATTTGAATTATGTCCTTGACTCCTATCAGAACCACAGAATGTGCGAGATGGGTTCTGGAATTTGAAAGTATGAAAGAAGGAGGTATTTGAAAATGCCGATCTATGAATATGAATGCGATAATTGCGGGCACCACGTGGAGGCTTTACAGAAATTCACCGATCCCCCGATTGTCGAATGTGACCAATGTCATTCAAATATGAAAAAACTCATCAGCCCGAGCACTTTTCATCTGAAAGGGACGGGATGGTATGTGACTGACTATGCCTCCAAGAACAGGAACAGTCAGGTGGAACCAAAAAGCACGGGATCTTCCGATAGTGATGCGACGCCAAAAAAGGTCGAAGCAAAAAGTACAACAGAAAAAACGACCCAGAAGGATGCATCAGGCCCTTCCAAGGGTAAAGATTAATTTAACCGTAAATGATGAAGGTTTGCTATGCATACCAGGGATAGCGGCAGAGTTCACGAAAAATTGGTGAAGCGGCTGGAGCGTCAGGAAAAACAGCGCGCTTATCAGCAGGGAAGGTTTTTCAGATATAAGCTGGATGATATCCATGGAAAACTGAAGCAATCGCTCATGCAGGAAGAAATTGTTGAAACAGACAATGTGGCCGCATTTTCAACTGCCCTGAAAAAGGGGATGAAACAAGCGGCCAACAGTTCGGAATTTGATTTTACCTATTTCATTTCACCGATTCGAACCTTGGTTCCTCGTCCAAATCCTTATTCTCTCTATTTGACCCAGTATCTCATGGAAGTCCTCATTAATGATCCGTCGGTCATTGAAATCTACGGAACAGATGAGGAAGTATATCATGTGATCAACAAGATCATCAGCCGGAGCAGCATTCAATTCGATGAAATGGAGCGGGAGATCGAGGCACAGTTGGCAAGAAACCAAAAACTGGTTCCGGGGTCTGCGGCTTACGAGGTTGAAAAGGATGAGATGTTCAGGAAAAAGGTGGGCGATTCCAAAGGTGAAGCCCTCTATTGAAAAGCCTCCCCAGCATAAAATGATCATCCCAGGTTTCATCCGATTTTTGATGATCTGAAGTTGTTTCCACACATCCCGCGATGAAGGTGAATGGTTTATTTTGGCAGGAGTTTTTCATGGGTCGTAAGACAGCTTTTCTATTTCCGGGACAAGGTTCGCAGTTCGTGGGTATGGGTCGAGCTCTGGTGGAACGGTTTCCCCGGGTCGAGCCTATTTTCGAGGAAACGGACCGGATATGTAAAAAACCGCTCACCCGGCTTTGCTTTGAAGGACCCATGCCGGAATTGACCCTCACTGAAAACTGTCAGCCCGCCATTACGGCCGTTAGTCTGGCCTGTCTTTCCGTCCTGAATGAATCGGGCATCAAGTCAAGCGTTTGTGCGGGTCACAGTGTGGGAGAATGTGCTGCTATGGTTTCATCGGGCATTGTCAGCGAAAAGGATGCCCTCAGACTGGTGCATCAGAGGAGTGCGTTGATGCATCGAGAAGCCCTGGCCAATCCCGGTACCATGGCGGCGGTAATCGGCCTGGATATGGCGGAGGTCCTTGAGATTGTGGCAAAAGCAAAGGAGGGTGGAATTCTCGATGTTGCTAACCACAATACGGCCCAACAGATCGTCATTACCGGGCAAAAGGATCCGGTGAACCGGGCGGTTGCGCTGGCCAAAGAGAAAAAGGGGAAGGCCATTCCCCTCAAGGTCAGCGGCGCCTGGCATTCGGGGTTGATGCGACGGGGTGTGGATGAATTCAGAGCGTTTATGGAAGATATCCGGTTTTCACCGCCCCGCTCGGAAATGATTTTTAACGCCACGGCCCAGTCTGAAACCGATCCGGAGCGTATCAAGGATATCATGGCCAACCAGCTGGTCAGCCCGGTGAAATGGTATGACACCATGCGGAAAATGCTGGATGAGGGTGTTGATACCTTCGTGGAGGTCGGGCCGAAAAACGTTCTGGCCGGATTGCTCAAAAAAATCGCCTCCCCCGACGAAGCCATCGGCGTCTTCACCGTACAGGATCCCGACGATCTGGAAAAACTATTGGAAAAAATCTCTTAAGACCTTTCCTCCTTCTCCTTTATTTCCCTTAGAAGACCATTACGGGTTGACAAGGGCACGTCCACACTTCTAAAATCAATCTTTAATCAATGTTTTTATCAAACGAGTGCGCCCACCCGGGTGTTTTTACAATCGCGATGCTTCTTTAAGGAGGGAATTCATAAACCATGGCGGAGAAAACGGAAAAAAAGAATCGCGGGCTTCTGGTCGCTCTCTTGGTCCTGATTCTGGTGATTTTTTGTATTGTGGTGATGAGCATTAATTCGAGGAAGCCGGAACCTCTTGGCCCCATCCAATATGATGCCAAAGTCAAGGGCGCCGCCTTTGTCAGGACCAACCAGATGCTCATCCAGCAGATGATGAGCAACTGGCTGCCCAATGACATGTATTGGCCAACGGTTTTCCTGGACAACATGCCCAATTTTCAGATCGGTGAACTGGAGGTGGTCAGGTACAATATTCATGTCCTCAGGGACAATTTGTCCCGAATGAGAACAACGGACAAGATTGACAGCAAGGTGGAGGATGCTTTTACGGCCCTTTCCAACGATCCCCATAAATGGTGGTTCCCGTCGGCGGAGAGCAAATGGCAGGACGCCTATAATGACCTGGAAGTGTACTACCAGAACCTGGTGACGGGTGTTTCCCACTTTTATCCCCGTGGCGACAATCTCATTGAACTGGTGGATGACTATGCCTCGCTCATGGGAGGCGTCAATACGCGGTTGATCAATGCACCCCAGCGGAGCGGAACCGTCCTTCCCGTTGATGCCGGAGACAAGGGGAGTGGAAAAAAAGGGACACAGCTGGTCTCCATCAATATTTCATGGCGTCAGATTGATGACAACTTCTATTATGCCCAAGGGGTGGCGTACGCCCTTTACGAATCTTTTAAGGCCATCAAAATCGATTTCAGACGGGTGCTGGAAGAAAAGAGCGCCATGGTGCTGGTGGATAAAATCCTTGAAAATCTGGAACGGTGCTACTTTGAGCCCTGGATTGTGTTTAACGGATCAGCGCAAAGCATTTTCGCCAACCATTCCTTGAACCTGTCGAGTGTTCTGAATGACGCCAGACAGAAAATTGATTCCCTGGCCACAGCGCTGAGGCAGGGTTGATCAGGACCGATTCAAGGGAAAGGCGAACTTTTTCATGCATGAAATGTCCATTGCGCAGAGTCTTCTGGATGTGATTAGAGAAGAAATGCGCAAACATAATGCCACAGAGTTGAAATCCGTGCTCATCCATATCGGCCAAATGTCCGCCGTTGTCCCCGAATCCCTCTCCTTCTGTTTTGAGGTGATGACGTCGGGAACAGAACTGGAAGGGGCAAAACTCAACATGGAGATCATCCCCCTGACCGGAAATTGCCGAAAATGCGGGCAGGGATTTGAAATCAAGGATTATGCATTTAAATGCCCTTTTTGCGACAGCAAAGATATTGAGACCCTCTCAGGTCAGGAATTGTCCATTGTTGAAATGGAGGTAGAGTAGAAATGAAAGTATCCGTTGTAAAAGATATTCTGGCGGCCAACGACCGCATCGCCCAGGAAAACAGAGCCATCTTTGATGAAAAAAACCTGCTGGTTTTTAATCTCATGAGTTCCCCCGGTGCCGGTAAAACAAGTCTTCTTGAAAAAACCATTGTAGCGTTGAAAGACCAACTGAACATGGGGGTTATTGAGGGAGATATCCAATCCTCCCAGGATGCTGAGCGTATTGCCGCAAAAGGGGTACCGGCGGTTCAGATCAACACGGGCGGGGCATGTCATCTGGACGGCAATATGATTCGTGACACCTTTAAGGAGTTTGATCTCGATAACCTCGAGCTGCTGGTGGTTGAAAATGTGGGGAATCTGGTTTGCCCGGCGGAATTCCAAGTGGGTGAAGATTTCAAGGTGATGATCCTGAGTGTTACGGAAGGTGAGGACAAACCGGCCAAATACCCCCTCATGTTTCATGAGTCCAAAGTGCTGCTGATCAACAAGATTGATTTGCTTCCCTATGTGGACTGCTCCGTTGAGCGCATCCGGGAAGAGGCGCTCAAGGTGAACCCTGCCCTGAAGATTTTTGAAGTTTCATGCAAAACAGGAGAAGGACTCGATGCCTGGTGCGACTGGCTTAAAGGTGAAGTGAAAGCCAAGGCCTAAAGTCCTTTAGCAAAAAATGAAAAGGCGGGCTCGCGGCGCTATTGAGGGGATTGTTCAAGGGGTTGGATTTCGACCTTTCATCTTTCAGTTGGCGGGTCAATTCGGCCTGTCGGGCCATGTGGGCAATACGGATTTCGGTGTGGATCTGGAAGTGGAAGGGTCCAGTCGAAATGTTACGGCGTTTATGGAGTCCGTCGTGGCCGCCCACCCGCCTCTGGCGCATATTGCATCGGTGAACTGGACCGACATCCCTGTAACACACCAAAAAAACTTCGAAATCAAGAAAAGCGAAAACCAGCGGGAACGATCGGCCCTCATCTCTTGCGATGTGGGGATTTGTGAAGACTGTCATCGGGAGCTCCTGGACCCGTCGGACCGGAGATTTCGCTATCCCTTTATCAATTGCACCAACTGCGGACCTCGATATACCATCATCAAAGACATCCCCTATGACCGCAGCGCCACCACCATGGCAGTATTTCAAATGTGCCCCCGGTGCCTGGCGGAATACGAAGATCCATCAGACCGAAGGTTCCATGCGCAACCCAATGCCTGCTGGGCATGTGGTCCCGTGCCGTCTCTTTATGACGCAAACGGCCGGGAATTACCCTCTGATGATCCCGTTTTGGAGACGATCTCGTTGCTCCGGTCGGGTGCGATCCTGGCCATCAAAGGACTGGGCGGGTTTCATCTTTGCGTGGACGCATCCAACCATGAGGCCGTGATCCGTCTCAGACGGCGCAAGCATAGGGAGGAAAAACCCCTTGCCGTGATGGTGAGGGATCTGGCGTCGGCTCAGGAAATGGTTCTCTTGAGTCCCACCGAAGCCGAACTGCTGTGCTCACGGCAAAAACCGATCGTGCTTCTGGGGAAAAAACCTTTTTCCAGTCTCTCCGAACAAGTGGCGCCTCTGAACCGTTACCTGGGTGTCATGCTCC
This sequence comes from Desulfatiglandales bacterium, assembly GCA_963663335.2. Taxonomy (GTDB): domain Bacteria; phylum Desulfobacterota; class DSM-4660; order Desulfatiglandales; family Desulfatiglandaceae; genus NaphS2. Next base: position 1,634,278 of record CAXXLN010000004.1, read on the forward strand.
CTTATACGCCGCTGCATGTCCTTTTGATGGAAGGTTTTTCGGGGCCATTGGTCATGACCAGCGGCAATGTGAGCGAAGAACCCATAACACGTGACAATAAAGAAGCCTTTCTAAAACTTCATGGCATTGCCGATTATTTTCTGACCCACAACCGGGATATCTATCTGCGGGGAGATGATTCGGTGGTGCGTGTTGTGGATGACGTGCCGAGACAAATAAGGCGTTCCCGCGGATATGTTCCGGTCCCTGTTTTTCTGCCACCCTCCATGGCGACCATGCCGCAGGTTTTGGCCCTGGGAGCGGAACTCAAAAACACCGTCTGTCTCACCAAGAAGAACCGGGCTTTTTTAAGCCAGCATGTGGGAGATTTGGAGAACCTGGAAACCTATGACTTTTTCAATTTGACCGTTTCACACCTGCGGCGGATTCTTGCGATACACCCTGAGGTGCTGGTCCATGACCTTCATCCGGACTACCTGAGTTCCAGATTCGCCAGGGAGCAGAATGAATTGGCGCACCTCCCGGTACAGCACCACCACGCTCACATTGTGAGCTGTCTTGCGGAACATGGTGCCGAGGGACCTGTCCTCGGACTGGCCATGGACGGGACCGGATTGGGTCTGGACGGGGCCGTCTGGGGCGGTGAGGTGCTGCTTTGTGATCTGGTTTCTTTTGCGCGCCGTGCCCATTTGTCCTATGTGCCGTTACCCGGCGGCGATGCAGCCGCCAAATCCCCCTGGCGCATGGGGCTTGTATATCTTTATCAGGCTTACGGAGAGAAGCTGTTTGACCTGAACATTCCCTTTGTTCGGGATCTGGATCGGGAAACCGCATCCCTTATTCTGCAGATGGCCCAAAAGGGGGTGCATGCCCCATTAACATCCAGTTGCGGTCGGCTTTTTGATGGGGTTTCAGCGCTTATCGGTATTCGCCGGGAAATCGCCTATGAAGGCCAGGCGGCCATTGAACTGGAAATGTGCCAGGAACCGGATGCGGAAGGCGCCTATGCTTTCGGTATTCAAGCCGGCGCCGGGGAATGGATCATGGAAACCACGCCTATCATAAAAGGGGTGGTGACGGATTTGTTTAAAGGTGAAACCACAGGCGTTATCAGCCGACGGTTTCATAATACCCTGATTCAAATGCTGCATCAAATCTGCAGAACCGTCAGGACCGAAAGCGAGATTCAACAGGTGGCCTTGAGCGGCGGGGCCTTTCAAAACAAAACATTGCTCAGCGGTGTGACGAAGGCCCTTGGCGCCGACGGGTTTGATGTGTTGAGCCAGGCAAAGGTTCCCGCAAATGACGGGGGGTTAAGCCTTGGACAGGCATTGATTGGCGGAATGTTTTGCGCCGGAAAAAAGGGCCGATTTGAGGAAACCTATGAAATACATCGATGAATATCGGGATGGTGCCGTGGCAAAGGCGTTGTCTGAAAAAATCAGGGAAATTTCCACGAAACGGGTTCGTTTGATGGAAATTTGCGGCACCCACACCATGGCCATTTTTCGGCACGGCATTCGAAGCCTTCTGCCTGACACCATTGAGCTGGTATCAGGCCCCGGCTGCCCCGTCTGTGTAACGGCCACGGAAGAAATTGATCGGGCCGTGAAACTGGCGCAAACAAAAGGGGTCATTGTGACCACCTTCGGGGATATGATACGGGTTCCCGGAAGTCATTCTTCCCTGCAGATGGAGCAGGCTCGGGGCGCCACTGTGAAAATGGTCTATTCGACTTTTGACGCTCTTAAAATAGCGTCCCAAAACAGGGATAGGGAGGTGGTTTTCCTGGGAGTCGGGTTCGAGACCACAGCGCCCACGGTTGCGGCCGCTATTCAGACGGCCCATGGGGCCGGGGACCGAAATTTTTCAGTACTCTCCGCCCATAAACTGCTGCCCCCCGCCATGGATGCCCTTCTTTCCAGCGGAGATGTGATGGTGAACGGATTCATCTGTCCGGGCCATGTGACCACCATTATCGGAACATCATCCTACGAAAAAGTGGTTCAACAATACCACACGCCCTGTGTGGTGACCGGTTTTGAGCCGGTGGATATTTTGCAGGGCATCCTGATGCTGGTTGAACAGATCGAATCGGATCGGGCTGAAGTCGAGATCCAGTATGCCCGCGGGGTTTCCCCCGATGGAAATCCGGGGGCGCTGGGCATGATGGAAAAGGTTTTCGAGCCTTGTGACGCTCCATGGCGGGGGCTGGGTCATATTCCGAGAAGCGGCCTCGCCATCCGGAAGTCTTTCGATGCCTTTGACGCGGAAAACCGGTTTGATCTGGAGGTTCCGGCGGCCCGGGAACCCGCCGGTTGCCTCTGCGCACGGGTTTTAAGGGGAGCGGCCACACCGCCGGAATGCAAGCTTTTCAGAAAGGCCTGTGCCCCGAGGACACCCATTGGCCCCTGCATGGTATCGAGCGAAGGGACCTGTGCGGCGTATTTCAAGTATCATATGTAAAGGGTGGAGGATGGATTTTGGTCGGGGGTTTTTATTCGTGAATGTCAACAAAGCACAGGGAGGGAGCCATGTTCAAGATTCTGGAAGGAAGTGAAGGGAATGTGCTGAGCGTTGAGGTGGTCGGTGGGTATATGAAGGAAGATATTGAGGAATTGAAAAAAATCTGTGATGACATCCTGGCGAAAGGAGATGATAAGTTGAATTTCCTGATCAAGATTGACCAGCTCGATTTTGGAAAAAGCGAGTTCAAGGCTTTCTACGAGGATGCCAGATACGCCCTTTCGCATATGAAAAATCTTCGGCATATCGCGGTGGTGGGGCACAGCAAGCTGGAGAAGTTTTTAATTGAATTGGATAACATGCTACTGGGAAGTCCCAAAAAGGAACTGATCGAAAAATATTTTGACGTGGCCGATATGGATAAGGCTTGGGAATTTGTGCGCAGTTGATTCCCATCCGGAAATTACCACCTTTCACCAAAAGAGATTCGCATCATAAAGGCCGCCCGCAAGGGCGGCCCTTTTTTTAACCCTTGCCCAGTTCAACAGACCGTTTTGTCGCCGCTTCAACGGCGTTCATGAGGGATGCGCGAACACCGCCTTTTTCCAGCTCATGGATGCCCGCGATGGTGGTGCCCCCCGGAGAGGTCACCATGCACTTGAGTGCGCCGGGGTTCATACGGGTCTCGAGAAACATTTTGGCGGACCCCATTAATGTCTGTGCCGCAAGGGTTTCCGCCACCTCCCGGGGCAGACCCATTTTAACCCCTCCGTCCGCCAGGGCTTCCAGCATCATGAACACGTAGGCCGGGCCTGAACCGGAGAGCCCGGTCACCGCATCGATCAGTTTTTCTTCAATCCGTACAGTGCGGCCGATGGTCCGGAACAGAGTTTCCACGGTTTCCAGATCTTCCGGGCGCGCCGGGCTGTCGGAGGCGATGGCCATGGCCCCTTCCATGACGGTTACCGCCGTGTTGGGCATGGTGCGCACCATGCGGGGACCCTTGGGCAGACCCGCCGAAAGGGTTTGAATGGGAACGCCCGCCACAATGGAAATCAGCAGTTTATCAGGCCCCATGTTAGCGCCGATGTTCTTTAAGACCATTGACACCGCCTGTGGTTTGACCGCCAGAAAGATCACGCTGGATTGATCCACCAGAAAACCATTGTCCTCAGCCGTTCCAACACCAAATGATCCGGAGAGGTGTTCCTTTCTTTCAACGGATATGTCTGAAACCAGGATTTTATCCGGCAGTACCACCTGGTTTTGAATGATGCCGCGAATCATGGCTTCCGCCATGTTCCCCGCGCCGATAAAACCCAAACATTTATCTTTCAGGGCGTTGTTGATATCTAACGACATGAACGTGATCCTCCTTAAATGATGTTCATCGGTAAAATGTTATTCGAAGAGATTCTTCACATCCGGTTTGGTGACCTTTCCCATGGCATTTCGGGGCAGGCGGTTTAGAAATATGACCTTTGAGGGCGTTTTGTAGGGGGCCAGCCTTTCCTTTCCCCATTTCCGTACTTCCGGCTCGGACAGCACCGCGCCTTCCTTAAGGACCATGGCCGCGCACACCCGTTCCCCCCATTGGGGATCCGCCATCCCCACCACGGCCACCTCCGTCACCATTGGGTGGGTCCTGAGCACCTCCTCGATTTCCAGGGCCGAGACCTTGTAACCGCCTGTCTTGATGATGTCCGTACTGAGGCGGCCCAAAATGCGGTAGCTGCCGTCTTCAATGACGGCCAGGTCCCCGGTCTTAAACCAACCGTCTCGAAAGGCGGCCTTTGTTTCCGCCGGACGTTTCCAGTATTCCTTGAAAACCCCGGGCCCCCTGACTTCAATTTCGCCGGAGGCGCCCGGTTGAACCGATGCTCCCTTTTCGTCCACCAGCCTCACCTCCACACCGGGCAGTGGGATGCCCACATGTCCGGGTTTTCGTTCTCCGTGAAGCGGGTTGGAGAGGGCCATGCCGATCTCCGTCATGCCGTATCGTTCCAACAGGTCATGCCCGGTGACGGATTTCCATCCATGAAAGGCCGTGACGGGAAGGGCCGCCGAGCCGGAGACCATGAGCCGGATTCGGCGGCAGGCTTTGCCCATGATCCGCTGTTGTTCGGGGGACGATTTTTCCCAGGTCTCCAACAGCTTGAAATAGATGGTGGGTACGGCCATGAACAGGGTGATGTCGCCGTCAACCAGTTTCCGCCATGCCTCCGAGGCGTCGAAGCGGGGCAGCATATGGCACGCCGCTCCCGCCCAAAGGGCGCAACAGAGCACGTTAACGATGCCGTGGGTGTGGTGGAGGGGCAGCACGTGAAGGATTTGGTCCTCACGGCGCCACTCCCAGGCCTGGATCAGGGAGGTGATCTGGGCTTTGAGGTTTTGGTGGGTCAGGACCACGCCTTTGGGTTTTCCTGTGGTGCCGCTGGTATAGAGCATAAGGGCCGGTCTTTCCGCTTCCACTCGAGGGAGTGTTCGGTCATCCGCCCCAAAGAGCTGTTCCGTTGATTGAAAGGGAAGGCCCAACTCCTTGGCGATGGGCGCCAGTATTTCCGTAAAATGGGAATGGCCCACCACAAGGGATGCACCGGAGTCTGAAATGGTATAGCGCAACTCGGCGGGCGGGTGCACCTCGCACAGGGGAACGGCCATGCCCCCGGCGCGCCAGATTCCCCACTGGATCACCGGGTAGTCAAAGTTTCTGGGGGTCAAAAAGGCCACCCGTTCACCTTCCAGGTCTTTTTGACCCCTCAGAAGTCCGCCGGCCGCCTGCCGTGAGGCTTTGAGCACTTGGTCGTAGGAGTAGCTGGCCCGAGTGTCCACGACCGCCGTGTGTCCGCGGTGTTTTTCCGCCTCCGTAATGAGGGGAATGCCGGAATCAGCCATGGATCTTCAAGGCCACCTGGGCGACCCGTTGCCCCAGGCTCATAACGGTATTGATCCCCGGTTCGTCTTTTTCGATCCCTTCCGGATGGCCGCTCCACATGGTGCCGCCGAAATGGGCTCCCGGCTTTCCGTCGCCCACCAGGATCATGTCGTGAACCAGCATGGCCGATTGGATCTGCAAAATAGAAGCTTCCTGGCCGCCGTTTCGAAACCCTCCAACCGCCATTGCGCCGCCCACAATGTCCCGGAACAGGAATCCATTGCGCCTGAACATGACGGTACGATCCAGGAACGCCTTGCATTGGGAACTCATGGCGCCCAGGTACACCGGTGTCGCCAGAATCAACCCGCCGAGGTCCGGGTCTTTGAGGATGGGGATAAGGCCGTTAAAATCATCTTTCTGGCTGCATTTCAATTCTTTCATGCAGTGGCCGCACGCAATGCAACCCCTGATGTCAAGACCGGCCAGATCGATAATTTCCGTCTTGATTTCGGGATAATTGGAGGTGATCGCACCCATACAGCGTTCAAGGGATGCTCGGGTGGTTTTGCCTTTTCGGGGGCTGCAGGAAACGCCGACAATTTTCATGGGAAACTCCTTTCAATCCATAAGAAGATGTGTTCAAATTGAATTCCGTGGTCTTTGAAGCATAACTTTTTGGACGATACGCTTCAGCCGAAGAGAGTTGTTTTTATTTTACGTGAGAAGATAACCCATTCCATTGACCGCTGCAACGGCTATTTAAACGGCCCGACAGTCTTCCCCCTTAATTATTTTCAGCCTTTTTGAAAGACAAACGCATCAAAATTGAGCCCCGCAATTTTTCGGGAGTTCAAATTTAGGCCCTGAGCGTATCGGTTCGGATCGGCAGCATCCGGATGCGTCGCATCACGTTTTCGTATCATTTCGATCGCTTTTTTGTTGGGCTCAATAAAACATATCATCCCGTTGGATTTGGTTTTGTGGACGAATTCTTGCAAGACGTTTGTTCGCTCGGCTTCGTCGATGTGGTGGAAGGTGCCCAAGGAGAAGATGGCATCAAAAGAGGCGTCTTCATAGGGTATATTCATAGCATCGAAAGGTTCGAATTCTATCAGGTGATCGACGTTTACTTTTTTTGCGCTTTTGCGCCAATCCTGGTTTGCATAAATCGTCGCATCATCCTCCGGTTCCCCCGTCAGTACCTTATATCCGTTCAACGCGAGGGTTATGGCCAAGCTGCCGATGCCTGTCCCCACATCCAAAATTTTAGAATCTTTCGGTAAGTTCAGCGCCTGAATGACCTTATGGGTGTCTTCGGCCGAAAAACCATATCTTTCTCCCAGAATCTTTTTGGCTTTTTCCATATCCATAATTTCTAAGCTCCGTTTTGTGCGTTTGTGCGCCTGGGGAGGAGACCCGCTTACGGGCGTTCATCAGTTTCTCCATTGAAAGGCTTTGTTTAGCCTGTGGCCGACATCGGGGTAATTTCTCTTTCAATCTTGCCTTCCATAGAATCCTCAGCGACATCTAGTTCATAGTCCATTTGTAAACCGAGCCAAAACTGAGGAGACATACCGAAATATCGCCCCAGCCTCAACGCGGTATCCGCAGTTACACGTCTTTTGCCCAAGACGATCTCGTTTATCCGGCGTGCGGGGACGTGAAGGGCCATGGCCAGTTTGTTTTGACTTAGGCCCAAAGGACTGAGAAATTCTTCCTGTAAAATTTCTCCCGGATGCAAGGGAGACAATTTTCTACTTTCCATAATTCGTTATCCCCTAATGGTAATCGGTAATTTCAACCTCAGAAGCATCATTGCCAGACCATTTAAAGCAGACCCTCCATTGATTGTTGATACGGATCAAATATTGGTCAGACCTGCCTCCTTTCAATTCTTCCAGTCTGTTAGCGGGTGGAACACGTAAATCGGGAAGGTTCGTCGCCCGATTCAGCATTCTCAATTTCCTAAAAGCAGCCCTCTGCAAATCTTCGGGAAGCTTGACGGACCTCTCCCGATTGAAAATTCTTTCTGACTCCTTGTCTTTGAACGATCTTATCATATGATCAAACTACACCGTTTAACGTTTAACGTCAAGCGGATCATCCTCTACTTGGGAAAAACCGTTACCCTGAAATTCTTGAGCGATACGTCACTTTCCCATTGGGGTAACCTGTCGGCCGGACCTTCGATTTGAACGAGCGGGGGCACACGCTCTGCCAGTGTGTTGATCTTTGCCCACAAAGTGGTGTCTCCCCAGAACTGTGGAGGCGTTTCAACGGAGGCCACGGCCGCGAAGATCTCGCCCGGGGTTGCGCATCCGGAACGGATCGCTTGAAGGGCGAGGCTTTCAAGTTTTCCCAGCCCGGTTGTCGGGTCGGGCTGTTCCTGAAGCCATCTCTTGATGGCGGCGGGAATCCAGGGCAAGGGCGCGTCGCGCATTTGTGAAAGTTCGGTGAAAAGTCCCATGTCCCGGGTTGCGAACGCCCTATCCACGAGAACTGCAAAGCGAAACTGCGTGTCCGTGACCGAGCGGCGATCCCCATAGACGGAGGCCAGTTGCGCCGGTTGCATCTGGCCGAGCCCGTGGAAGGGCTCGATGCCGGGGAACTTATCCACACAGAGCAGTTCCGCATCGGACACCCCTTGAAGATGGAGGCATGTCATGATGTGGGCGAGCATGGACTGGTCAAAGAGGCATGCATCAAACCACAGCACGATGCGCTCATAATTGCATGCGTGTGTCAACTTTTGGTACTGGTTCCGCAAGGTCTCAAGAACGTATGCTTTCTCCAGCCCGCCTCCGGTGGTCCGCTCCAGAAATTGCGCACGGGCGTGGAGGGTCTCGTCATCGGGCCACCCGGGATTCCGGGGGCCGTCGTAAAGGATGTCATGCCATACGAACACTTCCCCTGAAAGTCCCGCTTTCGCCAGGCTACCTCCTGCCATATCACCGCTGGTGATGTGAAGTACATTCTCCATTTATTCTCTCCCTGGAAAACGGTTGAACCGTGCCTTCCGGCTTTTCAGGTCGTCACCGGTTACTCTTTATGGTTTCTGCTATTCTGTTCAAGGATGTCATCGATAACATCTCTGGTTTCTGCCTGTGTGCAGGTCTCCCACGCCGATTCCAATGCTTTTTGCGCCTCCGCCCCGCCGATTGTTCCCAAAGCCCTTATAGCGGCTTCCCGAACGTATTGGGGAAGGTGCGCGTTGCAGACCAGGTTTCGAACCGGCTTAACCGCCCGGATGTCTCTGATCTGGCCGAGCGCCCATACCGCCTGATATACCACCACGTCCCCGTAGGGGTCGCGGGTGTCCTTTTGAAGGGCGGTAATCAGCTCGGTGAGAACCCTGTTGATGTCCACATGGCCCGGGCAAGGATATTCGCAGATCCTTCCGAGGGCATTGGCGGCGCTTGATCTGTCCGCCCTGGCCGCACCTTGGTCTTCCATAATCTTACAGAGCAGCGGAACCGCGCCTGTCTCTTTGCGCAGTCCCAGTTCCAGAATCGCGGCATCCCGTGCGTCGGCACCGGGCCGACCGGCTATTTCAAGGAGGTTAGCGGTTGATTTGGCGGGAAAGTCCATATACCGGATGTGGCTGACCGTTTTGATACAGATCAGAACCATAGCGAGGCTGGCCGCCGCAGTCAGCCCCGTTCCGAGAACCCTTGCCCAGGGTCTTGCTCTATGCCCCCTGCGGGCCATCCACAAACCCAGAGCCGTGAGAATGATCCATGCTGCGAGTACGGAAAATCCGTAAAGCTGTTCGTAAAACCGTACAAACCCGTCATTGCCCGCGATATATCTGAACCAAAAGACCGCAAACAGAGTGGCAGCCGATGCGCCGATGATCACGGCGATTGCCCTTGCGAACTTTATGCTTTTGAACGACGGGGGCATCATGGCATCAAGTCCTGTTTTTGGCGATGTCATCATCGCGGGGATACCATAAGGCTGATAGAAACGCTGTAACGGCAGCCACGCCCGGAATGACCGCGTAAACGAGGCCCACAAAGAAGAAGTGTCCGAACAGCAGGTCGTAATTACTACCCGGAACGCCGGTGTCGTATGGATACCGATAAACACCGAAAACCAGCAGTAGCACGGTTGCAACGGCGACCGGAACAAACACCCGCCACACATGCCGTCGTCTTTTGGCACTTTTTCCGGTCGCAACCAGTGAAATAATTACAAGGGGAATGGAGATCAGCACCCCGATGAAAATCCCCATGAACAACGAAAACCCCAATATCATTCCCATGTGCTGACCCTTATTGATTATGCGCCGAACGGCAGGCTGAGGTGGCGTAAACCCGGGGACCCCTTGCTTATCTTGCCGGTAGACTCTGTGAACCACTTAGCGCGGACTCGCTTGCCGGGTAGTGCAAGGGCTGGGGGAGAAAGCCCCCTGACCCGATCGGGCCGAAATTAAAATGCAAACATGCGCTGCAATACTGAAACGACGTCTAATTGGGCTTCTGAATCAATCGTTCCAAGTTTTCTCATAAGTCGTGATTTGTCGATAGTCCTAACCTGGTCCAGTACAATTTGGCCGTTTTTCTTTCTAAACGTGCAAGATACTCTGGTAGGATATTCCTTAATGGAGGATGTCATTGGGGCGACAATGACGGTTCGGATATTGGCGTTCATTTCATCCGGGGAGACAATCAGACATGGCCTGGTTTTCTGAATTTCAGAACCGACAGTGGGGTCGAGCCCCACCAGGAAGAAATCAAAACGCCTCACTACCATTGCCATTCTTCCTCATCCCATGAATGTGAAATGTCATTATCATCGATGACAAGCTCGTCATCGCCTTTTTCCGCCATCCTTTTGAAAGCTTTATCCCATCCATCGCGAGCCTTTTGAACCGGCCGAATAATGATTTGATTTTTTCCAAGTTCCATCTCAACATCGTCCCTGATACCAGTTTGTTCAAGAATAGGTTTTGGAATGCGTAACCCCTGAGAATTACCAATTTTTATTACACGCGCTCTCATGGTGGCACCTCCTTTATGAGTAGGCACATTGTAATTACACCAACCCATGAAGTCAACCCGAATATCAAAACGCGTTTCAAGCCCAATGGTAAGCTCACAAGCGCCTCCACCGCTCCTCGTTAGGACCGCAGGATTATCAGACGTCTGGTGCGGCGTTGGTATACGCCCGGCACGGGCGTCAACTTATGGGGTGCAAGTCCCCTGTGTGAGAATCCGGATAATTAGTTTAAATCATTACCAAATAGCGGGCGAAGGGAAGGGCGGAACCGTGAGGGACCTCACCGGTGAAAGATTCAGGCAAAGCTAGGGGTTAAACTTGTCCCGGACTTGACCCCTTTACTAAGCAGGAAAGGCCAATGGAGACTGGCACGCGCCCCGGCAAGCCACACCGGCATGACCCATCAATTAATCAGCTTCTTCAGGATAATACTTTTTTAAACACTCTTCACAGATACCGTGGCTAAATTGAGCTTCAGAATGTTCTGTTATGTATTGCTCAAGTTTGTTCCAAGCCCCCTTATCATCTCTTATTCCCTTGCAATACATACAGATAGGGATGATGCCCTTTAAACTTTTAATTTCTTCAAGAGCTACCTGAAGCTCTTTTATGAGTTCTTCTTTTTCTTTTTCTGCTTTTTTTCGCTCGGTAATATCTTGGAGAATAACTACTATGCCGGGATATTTAAAACTGATATCCTGCATGAGTCGGAAGTGGGCTAGTACATGGCTTTCATCTCCGTCCGGTAACTCAACCAGATATTCACATTCTTCCTCTACACCTGTCTCACGAAAACGACACAACTCATCCTCCAGCCATGGAAAGAGTATTCTTTCCTCCGACTGAGAATAATAATGGCCACCCGATTTAGCCTCAGGATCGATCATTTGTGCTCCGGCATAGTTCATATGGATGATACATCCTTTATCATCCAGTAGAAAAACTGCCGTCGGTATACTTTCGTAAATGGTCAGAAATTTATTCTTCTCATTGGTAAGTTGACGGTTGGCTTCCTGCAACTCGGTAAGAGCATGGTTCATTGTTTCACTGCGAGCCCATTCAGAGCAAAAGGCTATTTCAATCCGGTCGAAAACCCGCTCAATAAAGTGACCATACCGCGCCCCGTCATGATTTTTTTCGTTTATCTGCTCTTCTGTGGGTCTTTTCCGTGTTGGGTATGTCGTTCGAATCAAGTCAAGATAAGATTGCTTGTAATATTTCATCAACCCCAAGAACATCTCAATCGAGATGCCGCGAGATCGATGTCTCTGTGCCTGAACTACTCCGAAAGTGGCAATGGGATCGGTAGTGAAAGTATCCTCAGGGCCAAATTCCCAAGGATCTTCCGATATGGCAAGTGCCGATATGATGGAGTCGGTCAGTCCAACAATTGATATCCTCCATGCTTCTTCCAGAGTGGAGGTATAGCGACTGTAATCTCTTTCTACGGCATAATCACGAATTCGGCCCATTAGCCACATTTCATTATTTTTCAGAAGTTCTTCCAGAGGGTGCATTCCTCAGTCTCCTCCTTCCTATCTTTGCGAGTTAATCACGAAGATTTCTCTTATTTTGACTTGTGAATGAAGAGGTCAGCGGCAGCCAGGGCTTCCACTAACGTGTTTAAACCGAAAAAGGTTGAACTCCATAATGCATTTCAAAGGCGACTCGGCCCTGGCTGTCAACTGCACCGCCTGGTTGGGCATTCTACACTATAAATCCCCTACGTATTTCCACCGTTGAGAAATTATTCTATCCAATATCCCCCGACTGGTAATATGCTACTAATAGACCAATTGCATCAGATAAAGCTTGATCAAATTCCTTTTTCCATTGAGTCCACTGTTCTGGATTAGAATAAGTGTTTACTGCGGATTCTAGTTTTTTGTTAATAATTTGGACAGATTCAACTGCCGCGCGCTTATATGGGCCGATGCGTTTTGTTGTAGAATCGGCCTGTTGCATAAAATCCATTGCAGACCTTCCCATTCTCTTTGTCGCATCTCTAAGTGAGTCTTCATTTGTTGCCTCGGTTATCATTCCTCGTGTTTGGCCAAGGGTTTGAATGAAATCTAACAGTTTAGGATCACCAGTGGAACTTGTTGCTGCACCTGTACGTATATACTCATCTAGTGGAGTGGCAGATAACAGATTATGTCCAGGAGCATCTTGTGAGACATATGTAATAAAGCTTTGTGGGATTGAACCGAACAAAGAGTTCAAACCAGAAAGCACGTCACTATTCCCGTTCAATTGGCGCTTAAGTGAATCTTGAAAAACCTCACCTGATGTATATAGGGCCTGTTGCACAACCTGCCACTCCCTTCTGAAAGAAATTGTCTTAAGGGCTAAAACAGCATCAGAATCCAGATCAGGCTTTATTTTCATATTGAGTGTATATGCATTGATGAATCTCTTAATTTCACGAGGGTTTATTCCAGATTCATCAATTACATAACTAAGATGAGGTTTAATTTTATCACGAATTTCTTTTGCATGAGATTCAGGCAATTCATTTTCGTTGATAAGAGCTTCGAGAAACTCATCAAGTTGAGAAATTGATACTGGAAATAAAGCAAAAGGAACTTGAAAGATTTTCTTAATATAGTAAGCCCCTCGGATTTGATAGCAGATTGATTCTGTTTCTTTATCACTTTGCTTTTCCGCATATGTTCTGTCAATGCACCATTCTACTACATCCTGATCTAAACCGACGACGAAGATAAATCCATGAAGATCAAAGAATAATTTCATAGATTCGAGAACTTGCAAAACGCCATTAGGAAGGCATCTATCAAGATCATCAATGAAAATAACAAATCTTAATTTTTTATTTTGACCGAAAAATTCGTCAAATGCGTCTTTCAAAGCAGTAAAACAGGTAAAATAAAGAGAATTGAGACTCCTCGTTTTACTGTTTGACTGTTCATCCTGCCCTTCTTCCTTCGCTTTTGACAATGCCTTGCTAGCATCGTACGAAAGCTCAAATGCCTCTGGAACTCCAAACTTTATACTTAGCCCCGCAAGGAATGACGTAATGACTTTACCTATAGTTCTACCTGCACTTTTAGCTTTTTCCGAGATTTCGATTTTGTTTTGATTTTTAGACCATTTGAGCAAGGCTTCTTTCACTGTTTCTAGCAATGGAACGATGAGATGATCTTCCTTCTCGTATCGCCACGCACTAAATTCAACTGGTATCACTTGATTATAGTCAAGTTTTTCTTGAATCGCCTGCATAAGAGTAGTTTTTCCAGATCCCCAACCACCAAAAATACCGACTGAAAACTGTGGGGAGCTTTTATGAATAATATCTGCAAAAGCTGATGCATATCCATTGTAACCTAAAGCTGGCGATTTAGATGGCGTATCAATTAATAGCCTGTGATTTTCATTATTCATGGCTTTACCTCCTGGAAAAGGCAGTATCTATATTGCCCAACGGTTTAATCAGCGGTGCGGCTTTTTGCGTCCTCTGAATTTGGTTGTTCGGTATTTTTGTTGATATTTAGTTCTTTATCGCTTCCCTTTTGGTGCTTTGTTACTTGGCTAGCAAACCATTCCTTGTATTCCTTTTGCGAACGAATTGCTTCTTCTGGTGGCTCTACGGGGATGTCTTTATAAAGCAGATATAATTCTTTTGCCTTTTCCCAGTGTTTTTCGGTAGAGAATTTCTCTTTTATCCCTTCAATCAGATCTCCTACCCACTTTTTATAATCTGCCATCAAAGGATGCCCATTTCGAATAGGAGAAAACTTCGCTCTTACGGTGACCACATATGTTTCGTTCCAATACTTCATTGATTCCCCTGAATTCATTTGAAGAAGCGTTTTAAGGCCGCTTACACCAATATTTCCGCCTCTATCTAATATGTCTATGGTCAAATCGAGAAATTTATCCATAATTCGGATGCTGTGTTCAGAAAAAGATACTTTTGCATTCGAAGGCACTGTAAGTTTGCAAAAATCAAATTGATGAAATGAAAGACAACTGTTGGTCGGATTGAGCTCTACAATTTCACTCCAGTTGATGTTTTTAGATGGAATTTTCGAAGGCATATCAATTGATTAAGTGACTGAACTGCCAACTATATCTTCGGTTCTTTTCTGGAATTCGTTAGATCCATGATGATAGCACATCATAGTGAGAAGCTGACGAAAAAGAATATCATGATATAATGATTTGCCACGATCTATCAACTTCTTGTCTGGATCATCTGATTGAATAAGTGCCAAAGAAGGATCATTCTTAACTGAATCTTGAACGAGAAGCCAAGTGTCATATTCAAGCTCTGGTCCTGAAAAGGCATGAACAAAAGGCTTATCAACATTATGAAGTGGATATTTTGATATTTTATCGAAAACATATGTTTTGAAAATTGATACTTCTAAAGACTCAGTCTTAATTGAAAAAATAGTTGCTGCAAGGGTTGCCATCGCACCAGCTAGCGCAACAGTTATAAATGCGCTGATAACTTTTTCAGAACCCCTATTTTGCCAGGCAATGTAAGCGGCAATAATCAACAGGGTGAGTATTAATCCACCAACGATGAGCTTTATCAACGTCATTGCTTATCTATTACCTATTACCGAATGACAAGTTAACCAGCGGCGCCTATACAACAGCGGCCTTCTGAAATATTTCTGAATAATTTAGCATCACCAAATTTTCAAATTGCCCCGATAATAGCCGTCTGAGTTAAACGCCATGTTGGCCTCGATTTCGGTCTATTATATGGATTTTGGCAAGGTATTTTATAACGTCCGTTAATACTTGCTTTAGGGGAGGCCCATTCAGGCGTTTCAGCAACACTGGTCCCTTTATGTCAAGAGAGTTTGAAACCGGGACCATCGGACTAAATGAGCGTAAGCTTGCATGTGTGAAACGCGATCGAATTGTGTAAAGCTCTGATGCGATGCGTTTAACCCGATCAATCTCCGAGCGCTCATTCCAAGCAGATGCGCTTTCGCTCTTTATATTCTGAGCTGCAATTCTGGCAACTGCAAAATTTTCTGCGATTGCTTTCCGTAACTCAGGGGAACAATCATTTGTAAATGCTTCTTTAAAACGCTTACTAAGCCCGTGCTCCTGATCATACTCATCCGAAAGCATATCCCAGTCAAGACTGGATTCATTTTCACACCTTTTCTTAAGCCAATCAAAGGAATTTACATAATTGGGCTGTCCTTTAATTGTATCGATGCAGGTCAGCAGCAAGTAAACAGAAAGAGCATCAGAATCGAAATCAAATCCTGCAAATTCATGCCTATCAATCATGATTGAGTATGTTTCATTGACCATAATGCGACCATCATGCAGTGGGGTTTGGTTTCTTTTCGTGCGCTTATGCTTTACCAAGAGAACAGAAACTTCCGTAAGGTGTTCTATAAACTCCAAACGCTCTGCGAGCACGGTTAGTTTGTAACACTCATTCGATCCTAATGTGTCAAAATTAGCCTGCGTAAATTCTGGAGCTATGAACTGTGTGATGTCTGCCACAACATTCGGAGTTTCAACGTGGCGTTGAACAAGCCATTCATTTGCTATCAAATCCTTATCTCCTTCTGTACTGGCCAACGCTGCAAATCACCGGCAGCAAAAAGCAGAGCGAGGAACGAGCGGCGCTTTTTGCTGTCCGAGTGCATTTGCCTTGTTAGCCTTTTCTTATGCTCCCCTCTTGAAATACAAACTCATTTCACTACCATTACGTTCGGTTTTCTTGGTATCCCATTCCTCTCTGGCCTTTCTTTTACAATACTTATCAAGTGGTCTTGAAAATATATAAAAAGGCAATCCAATCATTAATATCAAATAGTGTTTAGCCTGTTTGTTTCTTTTGTTAAACAGCTTGGTAACAATTTGTGCAGGCAATCGAAGCACGTTTATAAGAATAAGTTTCTTCCTTTCATGCTTTAACTTTCGCTTTGCCTCTTTGTTAATAGCTTGATATGTATCAGAAAACATCAGTACAAATTTAGGATTAGAATTTGTAATCCAATCAATTGCCCCATAGTATTGGTTGGAATAATACTCTTTGTTCAATTCAAAGCCTTTGGCTTTACATATTTCACAAAACTCATCTGTGGTTAATCTTCGAACATGGCCTTCATCTTCAAAAAAGAATCTGTTTTCAAGTTCAGGATTAATCCCATCTTTTCGCAAGAGGCAAACATCATATTCATAACTTCCTTCATTTCCACAAGGTAAAAAGTGAAGCATATAGGCTTTTGGTTTTAGGTATTCATTCATCCGGCTAAACACTTCACTTAGATTGAATACATGTTCAAAAACGTGGTTTGTAAAAACAAAATCGAACTTCTTTTGTTTGAATTCCTGGCTATTTGTTTCAAAGAATGTGCAATCTGGATATCGTATACGCGCATTATCAATAGCTTTTTTACTTAAATCAGTGCCGAATATTTTCCAGGAAGGAAGTGCTTGTCGAATAATTTCAGTAAGCACTCCGTTGCCACATCCAAAATCTAATGCTTCACCTTTAGCTGGAAGCTGGAGATCTTGAATGATTTCAAATAATTTTCGTTTCTTTTCTATTGGCCATTCATCCATATATCCTTGTTCATACCTGTTCTCATAAAATTCTACAGACTGCTTTTCATCGTATAATGATGATGTTTTTTGTTTTTTCATACTTATGTCCTTTAAGGCTAACGCCGCCACTGAGCAGCGGCCTAAATTCATACCAAACCTGCACAGCCTTTACGATAAACCGCGATTTTCACGCCGTCTGCTCCAGTGGCTTTGTTATACGTCGGCCTTAAAGTTGATTCCAATTACGGAATTCTATACCGAATTTATTGAAAAATTTTACAACTTTCACATAAACATCGGTAATACTGGTTCCTTTAATTGAATGGCTATCAGGCATATTAAACGCAAAAAGGTGGGGTGGAACGAATGTCATTTCAAGTGATACAGGAAATTTCCCCCCGTCTTTTACCTTTAAAATACTTTTATAATGAACCCAATCATATGCTTTGGGCACAATTCCGTAAATATCTTCGTTAGATTCAAATACAACATTGTATCTTGGCATAGCTCTAAAAGATTCTTTTTAAAAATATATGTTTGGTATCTCGTATAACAGTTTCAATAGGTGGAAAATTTTCCACCTATTACTTTTATAGTATGGAAAAAATTCCATCTATTGCGATATTGAAATGCAAAACATGGAAAATTCGGTGCCCATTTTTCCATCTATTGGCAAATAGCATCGATAGTATGGAAAACTCTCAAAATTCCAACCGCATCTCAATTTTCACCCTATGGATCAGGTGCGACGGGTCTTGTTACGCCTTAGGAAAACCTCGTGTCCGTTCGCGTCCCGTCCATTCGTGGTCGTTTCTCAGAAGGAGGTTTCCGTTGTCCTGAAACATGGCCGGAGTTGTATCTTCGCAAAAAACAGGCGGTATTGCTTTTAAACACAATTGCCAAGACCTAGTGGAATGGTTTCGAGGATGTCGGTCTTTGAATTCTCCGTCAAATATTTTCGCTCCCGAAAGGACGGATCGTACCTGCGGGGAGCCGGCTGCCGGTTTTGATGGGATGGTCCATGGGAAAACCTTCGGCAAATAGTAAAGGGTGTATAATGAAAAAACAGCCATATCCCGATGATAGTATTTGAAACGGGAGTTAAGTCAAGGAAAAATGGTGTTGGGCTCATTTGGACAATTGGGTTTTAAATGGAATCTTCATGGGTTGCCTCGGAAGCGGTAACGTGATAAGAAGCGGTTTGCGTGAACAGTTGTTTTGCAAGGAGAAACCCGTTTTGACCGAACTTTCCATGGCAATCGATGATTTGTCGATGAAATCAAGAATATTTGAGGCCTTTGCGGCCGGTGTGGACCGTGTTTCCGCCTGGGCGGACCTTCTGGACAGCATCAATGTGTTTCCCGTGGCGGACGGGGATACCGGCAGAAATCTGGTGATCAGTTTTCAACCGCTCAAACACTTATTGGTGGGCCGGGAGGAACTCATTGAAGCGCTGCTCATGTCGGCCAGGGGGAATTCGGGAAATATCGCCGCACAGTTTTTCAGCGTCTTTGTCTCAATTGAAAGTCCCAGGGAATTGAACGAAATTGTGGCGCAGGGGCGTAATCTGGCCTGGAAGGCGGTTAGCGATCCCAAGAGCGGCACCATGCTGTCGGTTTTCGATGCGCTGGCCGATGCCCTTAACCGCTACGACGTGGTATCGAATCCGGAGCGAATCGAACAGGTTCTGGACATTCTGGAGGGGGTGGTTGTTCATACCTCCCGTGAATTAAAGGAACTGGCGACGGCGGGGGTGGTGGATGCGGGCGCTTTAGGCATGTTCATTTTTTTTGACGGGTTCTTTAACGTATTGTTCGATCGTAAAGTCAACTTTCGCTCCATTGCGCAAGTCTTCGAAAACCTGCTCCATGTGGATCCATCATGGGGAAGCGAGGGGGATGAGGGCTATTGTATCGATGCGGTATTGAAAATGGGGTCCGCGGATGTTGAAGATCCTTTTTTCAGTATCTCCAGGGTCGGGCATGAAGTGGTGACCATGGGGCAGGGGGATATCGTCAAGATCCACTTGCATGCGGCCGATGAAGCGGGAGCTCGGCGGCAGCTGGAGGAGGTCGGCAATCTGGTGACCTGGAAGTCGGACGATTTGAAAGCGCAGATGGCGGAGTATCGTCTGCTGCCCAAAAACCAGGCCCTTCATATCATGAGCGATGCGGCCGGTTCAATTACGCGAACGGATGCAAAACGGCTCGGGATCACACTCCTCGAAAGCTACATCAACCTCGGCTCCCACAGCTATCCCGAGACCCACATGGACCCGGAAAAACTCTACGGCGAAATGCGAAAAGGAACTCCCGCCTCCACGGCCCAGGCATCCGTCTTTGAGCGCCATCAGCGGTACCAGCAGGCGGCCAGTCTCCATCCGCGGGTCCTCTACCTATGCGTGGGGGCCGGATACACGGGAAATTATCAGGCGGTGATGGAGTGGAAATCAGCAAACGATCCGGAAGACCGGTTGATGGTTCTGGATACGGAAGCCGCCAGTGGAAAACTGGGATTGCTGGCCGTTGCCACGGCGCGCTTTTCCCTGATCGCCCGGGACCCCGACGCAGTGATCCGATATGCCGGAAGAGCGCAGACACTGGTTGAAGAATTGATTTTCATTGAAAAACTTCAGTATCTTGCCAGAGGGGGCCGAATTTCAAAAACCGGTGCTTTTTTCGGCGATATGCTGCATGTCAAACCGGTGGTCAGCCCGGCTGCGGATGGGGTTAAAAAAGTGGGCGTTGCCAGGAACAAAGAGCAGCAGATCAGCTTTGCCCTTGATAAGTTAAAGGAAGCACTGAAAAACACATCATCTCCCTTGATCCTGCTTCAATATACGGATAATCGGTCCGTGGTTGAAGATGAATTCAAGGGGGCCATTGAAAAGGCGTTTCCCCGGGCCGATGTTTTCATACGGCCGCTCAGCCTCACCACCGGTACCCATTGCGGCCCCGGTTCCTGGGCCTTGGCCTACCTGCCCGATGTTTCAATCTAGCAGTGTCCGTCCACAAATGAGATAATTTGTTCGAGTTCAAGGAAGGCGATGATTGTAACCGCAGGAATACTAAGCGTATTTCGAGGATTACAATTTGAGCCTGACGCCGAAATCGGGCAAATTGGCCATTTGTGGGTGGGCACTAATCCGTTATGATAAACCAACTCCCTTCTTCCAGATGTGCGCCGTATTCACGGCCCTGTTTTCTATAAATCACCAGCAGTTCCTTTTTCCGGTTGGGTGCCGGATCCCCGCCAAGATTTTCATTGGAAACCAGCATGTTGATATTATTGTGGTGCACATGATTCTGAATATCTCCGGTTACAATCCGGTATTTCCCCCCGGAACCGTAAAGGGCTCTGATAATTTCCAGGTCGCCGGCGCCGTGATGTGGCGGACGATACCCGCCCTCAGGACCGGGAACCACAAACCAATCCCCTTCCTTAACGTGCAATTCCTTTTTTGCTCCCTGATATTCATAGAAAACCACTAGCTCCTTTTCATTACCGGGGACAGGATCCGTTCCAAGGTTCCGGTTGGATACTTCCATGCTGATGGAATGGCCCGACACGAAATCTTTGAGCACCCCGGTGACATCCACATAGTTCCCCGGGATTCCGTATCGGGCGGAAATGATGTGGAAATCACTATCGGCCCAAGGGGTTGAAACAAACGGCATCAACAAAAGACCCAAAGTCAGGGTCATCAGAAAAAAGATGTGCTTTTTAATGATATGTTTCATGGGGTAGTCTTTCTATTTGGGGTCTTTGCACCCTTCCAAGACCTTTCGCATGTGGTTCTTTTCAGCGCGAAGTTTCCTGAGTTGATCTTTCATGTCCGACTGGTTTTCGTAAGGCGTGTTGTCGATTTCTTTCTCCAGTTTTTCAACTTTGCGAATCAGTTCATAAAGATCTTTTGCGATCAGCCTGATGCTCACGGTTGTTGGGTCTCCCTGCCTTGAATTAGTCCTAAGTTTTGCCTTGACAACGCTTAAATATAATAACAGGATGCTTGATTAACAATGAAAAAATTAAAAATGCCATTCCTTTCGGGTCTCCGGCCCGGCCCGATCACAGGCTCCGTATTCCAGCCCAAGTCATGATGCTTCTGGAATCATGCTGCGATTCGTGCCGGCCCGGGCCCTTTTCTGAATAGAAAAACCCTTGTCATCTTCATGAAACTCGGTTCTATAAAAAATCTGACGGGCTCCTTTAAGACCACTCTTAACAATTTCCAACCCCTCTGGATATTCTTTGTTGAGAACCGATGGGCTCTGGCTGTGGGGGTCTTGAGCCTGCTCATCGTCGATTTTCTTCAGCTCATGATCCCTCTGATCATCAAGAAGGCCATCAATCTTCTGGTGGTTCAGAGTTCGGAGACCGGTGCGCTACTGGTCCGGCAAGGGGTAATCATCGGTGTGATTGCTCTGGTGATTGCACTGTTTCGCTATGTGTGGCGTCACATGCTCCTGGGCCACTCCAGGAAGGTCGAACAGGGCCTGCGCAACAGACTCTACGGGCATATTCAAACCCTTTCACTCTCATTTTTCCAAAATACAAAGACCGGAGACCTGATGGCCAGGGCCATCAACGATATCAATGCGGTCCGCATGGCCTGTGGAATGGGCCTGGTGGCCATGGTGGACGGTTTTGTCCTCGGCACGGCGGCCATCGGTTTTATGATCAGTATTGACTGGCGGCTGGCCCTGATTTCACTGATTCCCGCGCCGATTGTGGTGGTCCTCACCCGAATGATTGCCAACCAGATGTCCGCACGATTTGAACGGGTTCAGAAGAGCTTTTCAGACCTCACGGAGCAGGCCCGCGAAAGCTTTGCGGGCATTCGGGTCATCAAAGCCCATCAGCGTGAAAAATGGGAATACGACAGAATGAGCGTCCAAGGTGAGCGATACGTGGGGGAGAGCATGCAGCTGGCCAGAACCCTTGCCCTGTTTTTCCCCCTCATGACCCTGATCACCAACGCGGGACTGGCCGTCGTGATTTTTCTGGGCGGACGATATACGATTCTGGGAAGCATCACTCCGGGTGATTTCGTGGCTTTTATCAGCTATTTAACCCTGCTCACCTGGCCTATTATGGCCATGGGGTGGGTGATCAGCCTGATCCAGCGGGGATCAGCCTCCATGCGGCGTATCAACGGCATCCTCGATGCGGTGCCGGAGATTCAGGGCCCGGAAAGTGGGCCGATACCGCGGGAAGATGGGAGTGAAGCGGTTTTGGAAAAATCCGCCGGGACCATTGAATTATGCGGGCTCAGTTTTCATTATCCCGGCCAAAAGGAATATGTGCTCAAGGAGGTCACCCTGAACATTCACCATGGCGAGACGGCTGCCATTGTGGGGCGGGTGGGATCCGGCAAAACCACGCTGTTGCACCTCATTCCGAGGCTCCTGGATCCGCCCGAAAACATGGTTTTCGTGGATGGAAAGGATATTCGAAAACAACCCGTTAAGACGCTCAGGAAAAAGATCGGGTTTGTGAGCCAGGACGTCTTTATTTTTTCAGATACCGTTTACAACAATGTAGCCTTCGGCATGGATGGGGTTACCGATGAATCGGTCAGCTACGCCCTCGATATTGCCGGCATCGGCGAAGAAATAAAAACCCTCGCCAACGGAATGCAAACCCTCTTGGGAGAAAGGGGCATTACCCTTTCAGGGGGCCAGCGCCAAAGACTCACCATTGCGCGGGCGGTGGTGGGGAACTTTCCCATTCTCATCCTGGATGACGCTCTTTCCATGGTGGATACCCGTACCGAAGAAGGGATCCTGAACCGGATTCTGGATCTTCGACAAAATCGAACCAATGTGATTGTCTCCCACAGGGTTTCCACTATTCGCCGGGCGGATCGGATATTTGTCCTGGACCGGGGTCTTTTGAAAGAAGAAGGGACTCACGAAAGCCTGATTCGCCTGGGCGGGATCTACGCCACTCTGTACGAAGAACAACTCCTGGGGGAAGCCCTTGAAAACGGAGGCGTGAACGCATCATGATGGGGGAATACGGTTACGCCGAGGAAGGGAAACTGGGAAAGCCTTACAACCTCAAATTGTTGAAAAAGCTTGCCTCTTTCGCGCGCCCTTATGGGAAAATGGTCGTGGCGGGCCTTCTACTGTCGATCCTGGTGGCACTTTTTGATCTGTGCGTGCCGTATTTAACCAAAATCGCCATTGACCGGTATATCCTGGCTTCCTGGTATGAAGTCAGCGAAAAAATGCTGTCGGGTTCCGCCTACGCCAAATTGAAAAACCGGTATGGGCCCCTGTTGGAAAAAAGCGCGGTTCCTTTTGTTTACTATATCTCCAACCTGAACTTGAAAAAAATCGATCCCGCGGATTTACACTTTCTCAGAAATCGCGGGTTGCTCGGTTCCAAACGGTTTTACCGGATCGGATCGGATCGGAACATCTCCCGCTGGTTCCATAAGCGTCAAGCGGACCTTTACAAAATGGCGGACGGTGCAGCAATGGTTCCCTATGAAGAGCTGGAGCGTCTGCCGAGGGGGGAACTCCTGAAGATCAGGGCCGGCGACATCAGCGGGGTGACGTGGGTGGCGGGGATTTTCTTTGTTCTGCTGCTCCTCTCTCTGGGCTTCAGTTATTTGGAATACTACATCATGGAATTGACGGGACAGCGGATTATGCAGGACATCCGCATGAACCTCTTTGACCGGATGCAGGCCCAGACCCTGCGATTTTTTGACCGGTATCCCGTGGGCACGCTGGTTACCCGGGTCACCAATGATATCGGGAATCTCAACGAAATGTTCAAATCGGTTCTGATTACGGTTTTCAAGGACCTGTTTATGATTGCGGGGATTCTGGGGGTCCTGCTCTACCTCAATTGGCGCCTGGCATTGCTCTGTTTCATTCTGCTCCCCCTTATTTTTGGCCTGACTTTCATTTTCAGTTTCATGGCCCGTGAAGCGTTTCGAGAACTTCGCAGCACGGTTTCCAGAATAAACGCTTTTCTGCAGGAACGGATCAGCGGCATGCGCATTATCCAGTTGTTTGTGAGAGAAACATCGGAAATGAAACGTTTCGTCGGCCTCAACCGGGAGAATTATCGCGCCGGAATGAAGCAGATCCGCATTTTTGCCCTGTTCATGCCGCTGATGGAGCTGTTGTCCGCTTTGGCCATCGCTTTCTTGATCTGGCACGGGGGTGGGCAGGTGTTGCAGGATGAAATGACACTTGGCGTCCTGGTGGCGTTTATCGGTTATATTCAGATGTTCTTTAAACCCATACGGGACATTTCCGAGAAGTACAATATCATGCAGATGGCCATGGCCTCCATGGAGCGCATCTTTGAATTCATGGAAAAAAAAGAGGTGTTGTACCGGTCCGAGTCTCCTCGTGAACCCTCCCATATTAAAGGCCATCTGGTATTTGACCGTGTGGTTTTTGGTTACGAAAAAGATAAACCGGTTCTTTATGATGTCTCCTTTGAGATAAAACCGGGCGAAACCGTGGCCATCGTGGGCGCCACGGGTTCGGGAAAGACAACGGTGGTGAGCCTGGTGGAGCGATTTTACGATCCGGATCAGGGGTCTATTACGTTGGACGGCATTGATCTCAGGGAGTGGCCCAATGAAGGCCTGAGAAGTGCCGTGAGTCTCTGCATGCAGGATGTATTCATTTTCGCCGGAACCGTGCTTGAAAACATTTCTCTCGGAAGAAAAGATCTGACCGACGAAGCAATACACCGGGCTGCTGAAACCGCTAATGCGCTGGAGTTTATCGAGAACCTGGAAAAGGGGTTTATGCGGGAACTGGGGGAAAAGGGCGCCAGCCTTTCCGGGGGGCAACGCCAACTCCTATCTTTTGCCCGGGCCCTTGCCAGTGATCCCCGTCTGTTGATTCTGGATGAGGCCACCAGCAGTGTGGACCCTGAAACCGAACGTCTCATTCAGACGGCCATCTCAAAAATGGCCCACAAGCGGACCACGCTGGTGGTGGCCCACCGCCTCTCCACGGTCAGGGATGCGGACCGGATTATGGTGATGCACCATGGACGGATTCGGGAGCAGGGCACCCATGATGAACTCATGGCCATGGAAGGGCTTTATTACAAGTTGAGTAAGCGTTGGGAAAGGGGCCTGGAAGACGCTTGACAGATATTTTCATTCTGATGTCCTCGTTCCCACGTATCCGTCTCCTCTCCACGATTCCCTCTTTCCTTACCTTTGTTTTCAAGCGTGTTTGTGGAAAATTGGATTGGAAATGCAAGTTCTTTGGTTTTTCGAGGCCGACTGCGTTTCAAACAGGTTTTTAGCGAATCTCCTTGAACATGATTCCTTTCGTGTGTATATTGGGAACAAAAGAAGAGGAGGCAACCTAATGGCCAAAACACGTATCAATGTAAGCCTCGACCCGGATCTTGCTGAATTTGCAAGAGTTTTTGCAGCTGAAAACAGAACATCCGTGGCCGAAATGTTTACGCAATATCTGTTGGCCCTCAAACGGCGCAATGAAGGCGAAAACGTGCAGCAAATCCTGTCGCACCCGGCCTTTGAACAAGCGATGGAGGAGGTTCAGGACCGATTGCGGCGCGGTACGGCAAAATGGCATTC
This sequence comes from Desulfatiglandales bacterium, assembly GCA_963663335.2. Classification (GTDB taxonomy): domain Bacteria; phylum Desulfobacterota; class DSM-4660; order Desulfatiglandales; family Desulfatiglandaceae; genus NaphS2. The sequence continues at coordinate 1,659,762 of CAXXLN010000004.1, forward strand.
TTACGACGAGGTCTTTGAGGACTGATGGAAGTCCAATTTGAAGCGGCTTTCTTAAAGGCTGTCAAAAAGCACGCATCCATCAAAAAACTGGTCAGGAAGAAAGTGGACTTGATTATGGAGAATCCCCTGGCTGTAGGTGAACCCTTGAAAGGGAATTGGCAAGGATTTTATTCTTCCCCTGTGAAACGAAATTTCATTATCATATACCTCTACTGTGATGCGTGCCGAAAAAAAGGTGACGACATTGTTGTTGCCTGTTCTGATTGTATCGAAAGAGAAGATCAAACCATTCGGTTTGTTCTTCTTGGGCCGCACGATGAGGCCTATGCTTTATAACGCACTTCCCCAAGTTCCGTTATTCGCCAAAAGGTATGAGACGAGACCCATGGGTGAGCAAGGATCAAACGGCTTGATCAGGAAACAGCACATAAAACGTGCTGCCCCCCGTTGTAAGACACCCTTCCCGGTTTTGAATGAATTCACAACTTGATATCTTTCCGGGACACATGTCGGTATCGGCGGGGATATAGGGGCATCTTTTGGTTTCAAAACGGACTGAAAAGCCCATCCGCTCGGAGAAGACCTTGATTCTGAGCAGATCAGCTCCAGCGCCTCCCGCATTGAACTGATACGGCCTTTTAGAGGAATACATGTCCGTGTCCTGGGTGTGAAAGAACCCGCCGAAGATGAGATCCCGGTTGGTCGTCGTAATCCCCACTCCGTAATCCTGAAAAGCGATTTCAAGGCCCTTTTCCGATAGATTTGCACGAATGTCGATAAGCCCTTCATCAGGTGTGTTTTCGATGGCGTTTTTCAAAATGCCGGATAACACTTTTCTTAAGACCGTGGGGTCCATCAACAGCTGAACGCCGTCATCCACGTGTAACGTTATTTCAAGATCCCTTGTCCCCATACCGGTTTGAGCCTCCTCTGAAATGTCTTCCAGGAAGGGCTTTATTTGAATGTTTTCCGGTTTGGTTTTGGAAACGGCAAACAGGGAGTCCAGGCGTTGGGCGATAAGATCCAGGATTTCTTTCTTTCCAGGGTCGGAGAGATCTTTGAAAGCATCCACCAGATCGGCGGCATGTTCAATGATGTTCGAAATGCGAAGCTGTTCGGCCACAGGGCGCTGGTTGAGGATATCTCCGATCTTGATTTCCAGATCCGTCAGTCGCCGGATCTGACGCTTGCCCCGCAGAAAGGTTTTTTCGGCACCGGGGTTTTGATGGAGGTTCAGCAGCTGGTACAGCCGTTTAAAGGTGGCGGACAGAACGGCCAGGGGGGTTTTCAGTTCGTGGGAAAGGTGGTTGATCACCCGCTCCTTGGCCTTGTCCAGCACTTTCAGGTCGTCATAGAGTTTGGCGTTTTCAAGGGCGATGGTGATGTAATGGCTGACGGCCAGAAGTAGCTCCTCATCATCCGGGATAAAGGGCCCGGCGGTTTTGTTGATGACCTGAAGGGTGCCGATGCCGTTTCCTTTGCGATTGATCAGGGGAACACAGAGGATGCTGCGCGTTTTAAAATGGGTTTTTTGATCGACTCCGGGAAAAAACCGGGGGTCCTTGTAAGCGTCGTTAATGATCAGTGATTTCCGGTTTTGAAAGACCCAGCCGGCAATCCCCGTATCGGCCGGAAAAGAAATTTCGTTGGTTTCAAGATCCGTTGAAACCCTCGACCACAGCACGTTTTTTTCCGCATCGAAGATAAAAACCGAGCATTTTTCCGTTCCCATGAATCGGCGGGTTTGATCCATGATAACGTGAAACAGAACATCCATGTCCATTTCGGAGACGATCACGCGACCCAATTCCAACAACATATGATGTTGTTGGAGCTGCTTTTGCAGTGCATTCACTGTTGCGAGCGAGGCGTCTTGATGTTGTTCGCTCATGAGATAGGCCTTTACACAATGAAAACTTTTTTGGGGACCCGGCTGATCATTCGACACCCCGTTTCAGTGATGGTGAAAACGCTTTCCACTCCCACACCGAATTCATTGATGAAGGTGATCTTGGGTTCAATAGACAGGGTCATCCCCGGTTCAAGGGGTGTTCGCTCTTTGGCGCTGATGATGGGTTGCTCAACCAGATCAAGGCCTATGCCATGTCCCACGAAAGAGACCTTGTAGCCGGGAGGCCCCAGATAGGTCTCCCCATAACCGAGGGTTTTGGCCTTCTCAATGGAAATCTCATAAAGGCGCTTGACGGGTAGCCCTGGTTTTGCCGCCGCCAGTATGGCATCATGGATTTCAATGGTGGCAAGGGAGGCCTTCATGGCTTTTTCGGGCATGGACGAAATGGCGAACATGCGGGTTTCGTCCATGTGGTAGCCGTTGTAGACAAAACCGAAATCGATCAGGATGGGTTCATGGGCGGCCATTTTCCTGAACCCCGCACCCACGGGAAAGGCAGCACTGGTGCCCTCTCCGCTGAAAGGGGAGTCCAGAAGACCCATTTTTCCGCCGTTGGGGCCGCTCAATACGTGCCACGGGTATACCTCGGATTGATAATCCCGCGCCCGCAGTTTTCCGCCATGTCCGATTTTTCTGGCAAAGGCTTCAAACATCCCGGAAAACTCCATTTCCGTGTACCCTTCCCGCAGGTGGTTTTTCATATATTCAAAGGTTTCGGCGGAAAGCCTTGCCGTGCTGTCCATCTGCTCAATTTCCCATGGGGATTTCACGCGCCTGGTCTGATGAATGAGCGAAGACCCGTCCACATGGTTTTTGACGGGGAAGAGTTGGCGGTAAAAATCAAAATGGGTGACGGGAACCACGTCCAGCTCAAAGGCAATCGTTTCGGGCAGCCGGCCGTAAAAATCGATAATTCGTTCCGGTACTTCTTTGGGAGATGAAATTTCGATGATATGGGTAATGGCTGATTCTTCCTTTGCTCTGGGTGCATACCGTTTGATCAGAAGGAGCGGGTCTCCCCGGGCGGGGATATGGAGAAATCCGTTCTGCGCCGTACCCGAGAAATAAAACAGATCCACCCGCTGAACCACAAGAAGCGCGTCAATGTCAAACTTCCTCAGACCTTTTTGAATATTTTGAATACGCCTTTCGATTTCAACTTCGGGAATTTTAAAGGATTCTGTCATGGGAAATGGTCTGTTCATGTTTGATTTTTATGCATTTCGTGATTATGATACTTGAAAATAAGGAGCATGACCACATATGATTACCGAACGCGGTATTATTGATAAAATTTCAGGGCGAAATGCCTTCGTGCGAATCCAGAGGAGCTCCTCCTGCGCGTCATGTGAATCCCGCGATTCCTGTGAGGTGCATAAAGGAAAGCCCATGGAGGTTGAAGTGGACAATCGCCTGGAAGCACACGAGAAGGACCTGGTTGAGATCAGCATGCCCTCGGGAACTTTTCTGATCCTATCGCTCTACGTCTATTTTATTCCCGTTGCGGCGCTCATCGGCGGCGCCTATGTGGGCGGAACGTTTCTGGCACCACATCTGGGCCTGAATGCCACGGGCTGCTCTGTCGTGCTGGGGTTCCTGTCCATGGGCATCAGTTTTCTCCTGCTGCGTTACTTTGACAAAACGCCCGGAGCCAACCGGAAATACAGACCCAGGATGACCCGCATTGTCACCCGATTTCAATCCTGAACCGAAAACGCTTATAAAAAAAGGGATTTCCTTACAAGCAGGGAATCCCTTTATTGTTTGATGATGGAAAGGTTTTTATACCATTCCTTTGAATGCAAAAAAGGCAAGGGACAGCATCCCCGCGGTTACCAGGCCTATGGACGTATCCTGAAGAGGCTTGGGTACCCGTGCCAGAACAATTCGCTCGCGAAGGCCCGCGAAAAGAACCAAGGCCAGCCCAAATCCAACGGCGTAGGCGAAAGACGCCACCAGCGCCTGCATAAAGCTGTACTCCTCCATGATGTTGATGAGGCATACACCCATGACGGCGCAGTTGGTGGTAATGAGGGGCAGAAATATGCCGAGGCCCGCATAGAGTGTGGGAATGGATTTCCGCAGGAACATCTCCACAAACTGAACCAGACTCGCAATCACCAGGATAAAGGTTAGGGTGCGCAGGTATTCCAGATCAAAGGGTTTTAACAGGAAATTGTCTACAACCCAGGTGATGGAACCTGCCATGACCAGAACAAACACCACCGCCATGGCCATACCCGTGGCCGTTTCCATCCTTTTGGAAACACCCAAAAAAGGGCAGTTCCCGAGATATTGCATCAACAGGATGTTGTTGACGAAAATACAACTGATAATCAGTATGAGATAGTCGGTCATCATTCACTCCTTAGATTGAGCGGTTGGGTTCTATTTCTTGCCCAACATGTTCATAATGCACAACATGAGTCCCAGGCATACAAATGCACCCGGCGCCTGGACCATGAAACCAAAAGGCTGAAAGGACGGTCCAAACACATCGATGCCGTAAAATGTGCCGGAGCCGAGGATTTCTCGAATGCTGCCAAGAGCGCCCAGGGCCAGGGTATACCCGATACCGATGCCGAGTCCGTCGGCAAGGGAGGGAAGCACCTTGTTTTTGGCGGCAAAGGCTTCCGCCCGCCCCAGCAGGATGCAGTTGACCACGATTAGTGGAATGAAAATCCCGAGACTGAGGAACAGCGGATACGTATAGGCCTGCATCAACAGCTCCACAACCGTCACGAATGTGGCAATGACGGCGATAAAGCACGCGATTCGCACTTTTTTGGGGATGGAATTCCGAAGCATTGAAATGAGAACATTGGAACATACCAGAACAAATGTGGTCGCCACCCCCATGCCGATCCCGTTCTCCACGCCCTTGGTCACGGCCAATGTGGGGCAGAGGCCCAAAACGAGCCTGAAGGGTGGGATTTCAGCCCAGAGCCCTTTGGTGAATTCTTGAACAACCGTTCTTGCCATAACCGATGATCCCCCTATCCTTGAGACGCTTTCATTTTGTTTTTGAGATCGTCCTTCAAGCTCTTATAAATTTCACCTGCCTGAACAACCGCAGCGGATACCCCGCGTGATGAAATGGTGGCGCCGCTGACCGCGTCGATCTGGCCTCCGTCGGCCTTGACCTTGAAGACGTCGGTAATGGGTTGCCCACTGAATTGTTTACGAAATTCCGGGTCCGACTTTGTTCGCGCTCCGACGCCCGGGGTTTCGCTGTGGGTGGTTACTGCGACGCCGACGATTTTATCCGTGTCCACATTAACCGCCGTGATGACCCCGATATCGCCCCCGAATCCCTTGCCGTAAGTTTCAAAAGCGACCACATTTTTCTTGCCGTCAAACTTCCCCACAAAGAAATCCTTTTCTTTGTCCCGGACTTTTAATTTGAAACGATCCTGAACCGGATTATTGGTGCAGCCCTCCATAATGAGATTAATGGCGGGACCTTTGACGAAGACGAGCTGCTGATATTCAATGCGGTCCTTGGTGGCGTTTCGAACCGCTGCCAGAACGCCCCCGGAGACGAGGCTGAAGATTACGATCGCAATAAACAGTTTAAACATATCACGCATTTTCCATCTCCTTTCCAAGGGCTTTGGGCCTGATCTTATCCAATAACGGATTTGCCAGATTCAGCATGAGGATTGCGAATACAACGCCGTCCACCATGGCACCGATATTTCGAATGAGAACCGTTAGGAGTCCGGCCAACGCACCGTAAAGCAGCATGGGGATAAAATTCACGGGTGAGGAGGAGTCTTCAGTGGCCAGAAAAAATGCACCGATCAGCGTGTAACCGGTCAGAAGATGAAAAGCCGGTCCAGCATAGACAGCGGGGTTCGCCACGTTGAATAGCAGGGCTGTGATGAAAACACCCGCCAGAAAGGAAAGGGCGATTTCCCAACGGATGAGCCCGCGCCCGATGAGATAGATCCCTCCGATGATCAGGCCGAGGCCGAAAGTGCTTCCGATGCCGCCGGTTTGATTCCCCATGAGCAGGCTGCCGATGCTGAATCCCGAAACCGTGCCCACACCGAAAAATTTCAGGGTGGAGAGGGGGTAGATCATGGGAAACCCCAGTTCGTAGTTCAGCAGGGCTTCATCAAAGTCCATGATCCCTTTCCAGGAAAGAAAGATCATGGCGATGGCCACCAGTGCCGGATTCAGCGGGTTGCAGCCGATACCGCCGTAAATCTGCTTACCCACCACAATGGCCAGGAATGTGCCGATGAGCAGCACCCACCAGGGGGTGCTTGCGGGCAGGAGCATGGCGATCAGCAACCCGATGACGGCGGCGTTGCCGTCGCCGATGCTGACCGGCCGCCTCATGACAAAATTCATGATGAGCTCCCAGATCATGGCGCAGGATATGGAAAAAGTGACCACACCCAGGGCCGGCGCCCCATATTGATAGATGCCCATCAATACGGCGGGAAGGGCGGCCAGCATGATATTGTAGCTTTTGACGGCAATGCTGCTCCCGTTGTGCCAGTAAGGGGCATGTGAGCTGACAAACAGCTTCCGGTTATCCATTAGCGCTTTCCTCCGCTTTTTCCATCAGCGACAGTTCATATTTACCCAGCATGATATAGTGAAAAACAGGGATTTTTGCTTCGCACACGTAACTGCAGAGCCCGCATTCGATACAGGAAAGGAGGTCGTATTCTTTGGCGGCTCCTTCATATTGGCTGTTTTCAAGGAGGCGGATCAGCATATTAACGGGAATACGGACGGGGCATGCCCTGATGCATTCACCGCAATTCACGCAAGGATCGCTGCCCCCATGTTCGAGCTGGTCTTTGCCCTGCACCATGATGGCATCCGTATTCGGCAAAACGGGCATCTCTTCCGTATAAATGCTTCTTCCCGTCATGGGGCCGCCGATTACAAGCCGGTCGCCCTGTTCCAGGGGAATGGAAAGGGCGCTCAGTATCGAATGAATGGGAGTTCCGATGCGAACCCTGATCAGTTGGGGTTTTTCGTTTTTTTCGATAACGGTGACCAATTTGGTGACGGGCGGTTTCTTTTCCGTAATGGCGAATTTCAGTGCAGCCACCCCTTCGGCGCTAATGAACCCAACCCCCAAAGACAAAGGGTCTGCTCCGGCCGGCACAATCTGTTTCAAAACGTCCTTCATGATCATTTCAGGCAGGCTGTTGGGATAAGACGGGGCGATGGTACGAACTTCGGCCCCTGATTTTGCAGCCTCCGCGCTGAGATAGGGCGGTACAACCAGGATGACGTTCGGATTTCCGGTAATTTTTTTCAGATATTCGATGCCCTCCTTGAGATCGTCCCCCAGGGATTTTACGACCATTTGCTGGGTTGTCACCAGAAGGTCTTTGTCCATGCCATTGACCACGATGGTCTTCAAAGGCGTCTTGGAATGAATCAAGGCATCGATATTCGGGATTCCCGGCAACCCGGTGAGATACCGACCCGCTTTTTCCGGTTCCGTTGGTTGGACCCCGTCGGAAAAGGCGTCGTCCCAGTCATCTGCCTCGGAGGCGTCAATACTGACGGCCAGAATCGCTTTTCCCAGATAATCCTTCTTCCTTGCAATATCCGTAATGGAACCCGTTACCGTTGAAGTAACCGTGGCCTTGGAAAAGGGTGAGACTTTCAGGTTTTGTCCTGTTTTGACTTCATCGCCCACTTGAAACGAAACGTCAACGACGGTGGGGTGGGGCGCTTCAACAAACAAAACCGCTCGCTTTGAAAAGGGGATCTCCTTCACTTCAGCCTGTTCAAGTCCCTCAAGCCCGGTATAATCCAGTTTGGGTTTCCCAAAACCAAAAAATGGTTTTTTGATCATATTTCCCTCCCGCCCATGAAAAAAACATATCTGTCCATGGGTAACAGATATTTTAAAGAAGGTTACAGTGCATGACACTCAGCACATTTGACCGGTCCGCTGCCGCCCTCATCATGGCAGCCTTTACATTGCTGGTGCAGAACATCCACCAGTTTCGGTGCATCTCCCCCTTCCGCGCCATGACATTCACTGCACGCGGCGGGCTTGTCACCTTCATTTTCAATATCATGGTGGCAGTCGGCGCAGCCGATGCCGTAGCCGTTTTCGGACGCGTGCATCTTGTGGTCAAAAAGCACGTTACCACCCGTATTCTTGAACATGATTCTGATGGGTTTTTCGGGGGCTTCTTTCTCAAAAGCCGCGTAACAAACCACGCCAATCAGTAGAAAAGCCGCTGCCATACAGTACGCGATGGTTCGAAGAGCCTTGTTATCCATGATAATTTTCCTTAAATTTCCCGACATTGTCGTGCGATTTTTGGGGACCATGGGGATGTTTATCAATGTTCGCCCATGAAATTTAGCCATCTTTTACTGAAAAGGGATTCCTTTTGTCAAGCCCGATTTGACCTAAAATCACGGAAAATAAAAGGCTATCCGCTTGACAGTACGGCTCGGGTTTGTTAGAAGCAGACAGATTCGCTAAAGGTTATCATTTTTTCAATCAGATTCTTTCCTGTCATACTTCAAACAGTTGTTTTCTATGCATTATGAAGGACCCATCTACCGTCCTCCCAGTGAAGCGGACAGCCTGCTCGTACAGGCTACAGTCGGTTGCCCTCACAACAAATGCGCCTTTTGCATGGTCTATAAAAAAGGCCCCCGCTTTCGAGTGCGCTCTCGCAAAGGCATCGAAGCGGATTTGCTGGAAGCCCGGAAAACCTGTGGCGTAGGGGTCCAAACACTGTTTTTCCCCGCCGGAAACACTATCGCAATGCCCACGGATGATCTGGCCCATATCTGCTCTTATGCGAGAAGTATTTTCCCGGAACTTAAACGGATTACGGTGTACGGTTCTTCCCAATATATTCATCAAAAAGGTCTTAAGGATCTGATCAGGCTTAAAAATGCCGGTTTGTCAAGGATCCATGTGGGGCTCGAAAGCGGGGATGATGAGGTCCTCGACAGGATTAAAAAAGGAACCGATTCAAGGGAACAGGTGGAGGCCGGGTTGTGGGCCAGAGAGGCCGGTATAGAATTGAGCGTCTATGTGTTGCTGGGGATTGGAGGTCTGGAAAGAACCCTTCCCCATGCGGAAAAGACTGCATCCGTACTCAATGCCATGAATCCTGACTTTATTCGAGTGCGGACCTTCCTTCCCAAAATAAATACCCTTATGCTGCATCAGATCGGGAAAGGGAGATTTCAGTTGCTTTCTCCCCATGAGGTGCTGCGGGAACTATCCCATATCATTTTAAACCTCGATGTGACATCAAAAATCCGAAGCGACCATTACACCAACTACCTGGATGTTTCGGGGGATATGCCGTCGGACAGGGGTCGAATGCTGGGTCTGATTCAAAAGAGTCTCAAGCAGGATGAGCGATGTTTCAGGCCTTTGTACGTGGGAACCCAATGACGCTCCGGTTTTTTTGAGGCTTGTGAATTCCTCTCTATGCGTCCGCTTGAAAGTACGGTTTTCGTTGTTACAATGCATCGATGATGAACACCATTGCCTCCATAGACCTGGGCAGCCACACGGCAAGGCTTTTGATTGCAGGGGTGGAAGACGGTTGTGGAACATTCGAGCCTTTATTGCGTAAAAGGTCCTATCTTTATTTGGCAAAGGACTTTGATCCGGTCTTAAAACGGATTTCAAAGGAAGCTTTCGCGCGCGCCATAACGGTTCTCGGGGATTTTTCCCGGACCATGAAAGATTTGCCGGTACAACACGTTGTTGCCGTGGCGACGGGCGTTGTCAGGAAAGCCGTCAATAGAGATGCATTTTTGGCGGCGGTTTTTGAAGAAACCGGCCTTCGGGTGAACGTCATATCCGGTGAAGAGGAGGCCCTGCTGACGGGCAAAGGCGCCCTTGGGGCGCTTGGCATCAAAAAGCCACCCTTTTTTGTTTTTGATCTTGGCGGAGGGACCACGGAGTTTTTTTTCCATTGCGAAGAGGGCCGATGGGTAAACTCCGTTTCATTGGGGGCCATGATGCTGACCAATGCTTTTTTGGCAACGGATCCACCCACTCAAAAGGAGATGGAAGCCCTGGAGGATTATATTGATGAGACCTTGGACCGAAAGTGCCCCCCCCTTCCGGTAAATGGGCCGGTGATCGGAACAGGCGGCACTGTTGCCGCGCTGTGTGCCCTTCAAAACCGTATTCCACAACACGCCATTGTCCCCGAAAAAATCAATGGTTTGGTTCTGAGGCGTTTTGAAGTTGAATCCTGCCTGGCAAAAATGCGCCGTCTGACCACTGCTCAGAGGATTGAACGCCTGGGTCTGGATTTGGGTCGTGCGAGGGTTCTGGTTGCGGGTTCCGCGGTGGTGGCGCGGCTGCTAAGATATTTGAAAGTCAGTGAGTTCCGGGTCAGTGTGAGTGATCTGCTGGAAGGGGCTTTGTTGCAGTTTCTTGAAGGAGAACGACATGGATAAACAGAATATTCAGTTTGGTTATACTTTTGACGATCTCATCCTGATTCCGGATCGATCGGCCGTGCTGCCCACCGAAGTTAATGTGCAGACCCGGTTGTCCCGCAATGTTGAGCTCAGTATTCCCGTTGTTTCGGCGGCCATGGACACGGTAACGGAGGCCGAAACGGCCATTACCATGGCCCGGCATGGCGGGATCGGGTTTATTCACAAAAACATGAGTATCGAACGCCAGGCCCTGGAGGTCAAAAAGGTCAAAAAGTCGGAAAGCGGCATGATTGTCAATCCCATAACCATAGAGCCCGATCGGAAAATTCATGAGGTTTTGGAGATCATGAACCAATACAAGATTTCCGGCGTGCCGGTGGTGAAAGGGGAGAGCCTTGTGGGGATCATCACCAACCGGGATCTGAGATTTGAAACCAACCTGGACCATACCGTTGGATCGGTGATGACCAAGGAGAATCTTGCCACGGCAAAGGCGGGGATTACCTTGGAGGAATCAAAGGCGATTCTGCACGCAAGGCGCATTGAAAAACTCCTGGTGGTGGATGATAACGGCAAGCTGGTGGGGCTCATTACCATCAAGGATATCGAAAAGATCAAGAAATACCCCAATGCCTGCAAGGATGACTTGGGTCGTTTACGGGTTGGTGCCGCAGTGGGGGTGGGTGAGGATACCCATGAGAGAATTGAAAGCCTGATGGAAGCTGATGTTGATGTGGTGGTGGTGGATACTTCCCACGGCCACTCCGAAATGGTGATTGATTCCGTAGCCCGCGCAAGGAACGCTTTCCCGGAACTGGAAATCATCGCCGGCAACGTGGCGACCGCCGCCGCCACTAAAGCGCTGATTGACGCCGGAGTGGATGCGGTCAAGGTGGGCGTGGGGCCGGGTTCCATCTGTACCACAAGGGTTGTGGCGGGGATCGGTGTTCCCCAGATGACGGCCATTATGAATTGTTCGGAAGAAGCGCACAAACACGGCATTCCTATTATTGCGGACGGAGGGGTCAAGTTTTCCGGTGACATCACGAAAGCCCTGGCGGGGGGCGCCGATTCAGTCATGATAGGGAGCCTTTTTGCCGGAACGGAGGAAAGTCCGGGGGAGACCATCCTGTTCCAGGGTCGAACGTATAAAGTCTACAGGGGGATGGGATCCCTGGAAGCCATGAAGGAAGGGAGCCGGGACCGGTACTTTCAGGAAGAGACAAAGCAGGACAAGAAACTGGTGCCGGAGGGCATCGTGGGGCGTGTGCCCTACCGGGGCACCCTGGCGGATACGGTTTACCAACTGGTGGGTGGATTACGTTCCGGGATGGGATATCTGGGATGCCGTAATGTGCTGGAACTCCAGACCAGGCCGAAGTTCATCCAAATTACGCCCGCCGGGCTTCAGGAAAGCCATGTTCACGATGTGATTATTACGAAAGAGGCGCCCAATTATCGAATAGAATAGTCCGAAAGGTACAAAATAATGGACATTGATGTTTTTTCAGAAAAAATTCTGATCCTGGATTTCGGCTCACAATATACCCAGCTCATCGCCAGGAGAGTCCGAGAAGCAAAGGTTTATTGTGAGATTCACCCCTTTAATATGAGCCTGGAGGCGATCAGGGCTTTTGTTCCCGAAGGGATTATTCTGTCCGGGGGACCCGCCAGCATATACGACAAAGGGGCGCCTTTTGCGGAGGAAGGTATTTTTGACCTCGGTGTGCCTGTATTGGGCATCTGCTACGGAATGCAGTTCCTGACCCATCTTCGGGGCGGCCTGGTGGCCCGGTCGGGTGATCGTGAATACGGAAGCGCCACCATGACCATTCAAGATGACGGGGATCTGTTTCACGGCTTTGAAAAAGAGGATGAGTGGACGGTCTGGATGAGCCATGGGGACCGTATTGAACGGATGCCCGAAGGGTTTGAGGTTCTGGCCAGTAGTAAGAACAGCCCCGTGGCGGCCATGGCTGACCCGTCACGGCGGTTTTTCGGCGTGCAGTTTCATCCGGAAGTGGCCCATACACCCGAAGGTCCCAAGATCCTGGCCAACTTTCTATTTCGCATCTGCGGTTGTGAACCGTCCTGGACCATGGCTTCCTTTGTTCGCAGAACGGTGGAGACCCTGCGCGAACAACTCGGTAATGAACGGGTCATCTGCGGGCTTTCAGGTGGTGTGGATTCATCGGTGACCGCCGTGCTCCTGCACGAAGCCATCGGGGATAATCTGTCCTGCATCCTGGTGGACAATGGCCTGTTAAGGAAAGACGAAGCCCGAAAAGTGGTGGAGGTTTTCGAGGAATATTACGGAATTGATTTGCACCTGGTGGACGCTTCGAAACATTTTCTGGACCGCTTGGAAGGGGTTAGCGACCCGGAGGCGAAGCGAAAGATTATCGGCCGTGAGTTTATCCATATCTTTGAAAAAAAGGCTGCCGAACTGGGGTCTGCACAATATCTGGCGCAGGGCACCCTCTACCCGGATGTGATTGAAAGCGTTTCTTTCAAAGGTCCTTCCGCCACCATCAAGAGTCACCACAATGTGGGAGGCTTGCCTGAAATAATGAACCTGAAACTGGTGGAACCGTTGCGGGAGCTTTTCAAGGACGAGGTTCGTGAAGTGGGGATTGAACTGGGGCTTCCCAGGGAACTGGTCATGCGCCAGCCGTTTCCCGGTCCCGGTCTTGCCATTCGCATCCTGGGAGAGATCAGCTCGGAAAGACTTGAGATTTTGCGGGCGGCGGACGTCATTGTGCTGGATGAAATCAGAATGGCGGGTCTTTACGAAAAGGTTTGGCAGTCTTTCGCTGTGCTTCTGCCGGTTCGTACCGTGGGCGTCATGGGGGACGAGCGAACCTATGAAAACGTGATCGCGGTCAGGGTTGTGGACAGCCTGGATGCCATGACCGCCGACTGGTCCAAGATCCCCTACGAGGTGATGGGCCGAATTTCCAACCGGATCATCAACAGCGTGAAAGGGGTCAACCGGGTAGTCTATGATATTTCTTCCAAGCCGCCGGGCACCATTGAGTGGGAGTAGTGATTTTTGAGGCCCGCGGGAACATGCCATGGGGTGGGATCATGACTGTTCCTGCGGGGATTTTTACGAAATTAAGAAACCGTTATTTACTTCCGGCCGAAACCACGCTACTGCTCAGATTGCTGACGAACTGGCGCTCACTGTTGAGCAATGCGGCGTAGAAAATATACTCCTTAAACGGAATGCCGCTGATGGGTACGGAATACACCGTTTCCAAATCCGTCTCCTGAGGGTCGGTGCGAAAAGGCGTCATGGTCGTGGTCCCGGATGGAAGGAAATGGAAGGCCCCGTCATATTTGATGGCAATATACAGGGAGGCGCCCTCGGGAATCTCCCCCCGAATGGATAATGTCGCCTGCAGCGTGAACCCTTCTCCCAACCCGGCGGTGATGTTCACTTTGGCAGCCTGTTTTTCCGTCGTAACAATATCAACTGTCATTGAGCCTGACAGACCGGAGGCCAAATCCACCACACCGATAACAACCGTTCCCTCGCTGATCCCCGTTAACGCACCGGTGTCTACTTTTAGGGTGGCGATCTGCGAAGAGCTGCTGCTGTAAGAAATGAACCAGGCATAATTTCCACCGGATGCGCCGGTGGTGCTGGCGGAAAAGGTCTCCGTGGTGCCGATGACCACCTTGTCCGGGCCGGTAATGACCACGCTGCCGTTCGTGTCCGAGACGACATTCACGTGAAGTTCGGCCCTTGCGCCCGTGTCCTTTCCATAAACGCGAATTCCCACAACTCCGGGATTGTTGGCGGTGAGAACGCCGTTTTCCATGGTCGCTGCATTGTTTGAAGTGTATCCCAACCACCACTCATAGCTGCTGTCCGTTCCTCCCTGGGTGGAAACGGAATAGGTGGTGGCGGTGCCCACTTGAACCACGTCAGGCCCTTCAAGGATGAGCAAGGGTTGTTCCGCTGCACATACCGCCGATACCCAGAACAGGTTTGCCAAAATCATCAGAAAACATTTTTTCATGCTGTATTTTCTTTTCATTCCTAATTCCTTTCCCCCTTCTTTATTCAATTCCAATTTTATGAGATTCCGCAATTGCTCCACCCAACCTAATATCGGCGTAATTTTGGAAATCTGTAACGAAATTGCAAGGGAATTGTAAAAAGTGGGTCGAAAACCGCAAGACCCTTATCCCAAACCAATCCAGAAGGAACTTGAAAATTCTAATGATCTTCTATAGGTTGAAGTGAAATGAGCTCTGAGGTATGCGCAATGTCGAAACACCGTCATGAAATAGGCTCGGGGCATGCTGAACGGTTTGATCAGCGAAATACCATGTTCAGCAGGCCCAGGGATCCGGAAAGGTCCAGTCCCGAAATCCTGGAGATGGGCAAAAAACATTACGGGGTTCGTCGTTTCAAGAATGATGAAGGGTACACGCTTCTGGACTGGGCTTTTGCCATGGGCGCATGGTATCTGGAACGGTGGTGGGGATTCGGCAACATCACCGGCAATGAAGGCCTCTATGAATGGTTTCCGGACCTATCTCAGATCGCTCAGAGGGACCGGATCCCAGAAGGGGAGCGTTGGCGTACGTCCGATGCGGGTGAAATGACCCGCGTTGTCAAGAAGGCCGCCGTTTATCTGGGTGCCTCGGCCGTGGGCATTTGCAAACTGAATCCCAAATGGATCTACTCCCACCGCTTCGATCCCCGAAATGGCGCCCATGAGCCCATAGACGATATTCCCGAGGAGTGCACCACGGCCATTGTCATGGTGCATGAAATGGATTACACCCTCATGAAAACGGCTCCCGCCTATGGGGAAAACGCCGCCACGGGGAGGGGATATTCCGAGATGGCCCATGTGGCCGCGTCCGTGGCCCATTTTCTTCGTGATTTAGGGTACACGGCCATTCCTTCAGGGAACGATACCGCCCTAAGTATTCCCCTGGCCATTGATGCGGGACTGGGGGAAATCGGGCGTAACGGCCTTTTGATCACTCACCGGTTCGGTCCGAGGGTTCGCATCAGCAAGGTGTTTACCAATCTTTCTCTGATTCCGGATAAGCCCATCCGGATCGGAGTCCGTCGCATGTGCGAGGTCTGCGGCAAGTGCGCCACTTCCTGCCCCGGAAAGGCCATCACCCTGGATGAACCCGCCCATGAAGGCCCCACCATCTCCAATAACCACGGGATCTACAAATGGTATATCAACCCGGAAAAATGTTTTCAATTCTGGGTCAGGAACCGTGGGGATTGCGCCAACTGCATTCGGGTCTGCGTCTTTAACAAACCGAACACACCCCTTCACCGTTTTGTCAGATGGCATGTGAAAAACCTGCCCCAATTTGACACCCTGTACCTGAAAATGGATGATGTTTTCGGCTATGGAAAAAAGGTGAGGATGAGCGAGATCTGGAAATAGTCAATTTGCTTGGAGGTGATAACCCGGTTGACTTTTTTCAATCGATCTGATCAAACATACCACCACCACATCGAGGGGGCATAAATGAAGCGCAGAATTTTTCAATTGATTCTTTGGGGAACCCTTATGGCGGGAGCGTTTGCCTTGACGGCCCGGGCGGAAGAAGTCTCAAACAAGGCCATGCAGGATGAAATCAATGCCCTGAAACAGATGGTGCTGGAACTTCAAAAACGGATACAGCATCTCGAGGCGACGAAACCCAAGGGCGAGGAGAGTGGATCGGCACAAGCCGTTCCCAAAGTTTCAAAACCCGCGAGGACGGCAAAGCAAGGGGGTGCGGCCAAGTCTGAAAAGAGCGTGCCGGACCGATCGTCGCCAACGGGAATTGAAAAGACCACAATAGCAGCACCCATACCTGAAGACAAAAAGCCTGAAGAACCGGGCACCAAACCCCCGGCTCCGCTTGAACTTGGGGGGCATGAGGTTCGAGTGGGAATTTCCGGAGCGATTCAGGCGGACGTGATCCATGACTTCAACGCTCTCGGATTGCGCCCCGGTGACGGCCTGGCGCGGGAGTTCATTACCGCGAATATTCCCGTGGGCGGACCCGCCGCCGACATCACCAACCGCACCGCTTTCAGCCCCAACCAGAGCTATCTCACGGGCTGGGCCGAGACCGATACGTCCTGGGGACCGTTCCGGGTCTATGCGGACGTGAACCTCATGGGCTCCACAACGGAGCCGCAATTTCAAATCTACAAGGTTTACGGCCAGTGGGGCTGGCTCAAAGCAGGACTGGATTATACCCTGTGGATCAACCAGGCCGCCATTCCCAATACCCTGGATTTCGAGGGACCCAATGCGGCTCCGGAAAATCGATTTACCCAAGCCAGCCTGAAAATTCCGTTACCGCCGAGTGCGGAGAAAAGAGAACTCTTCCTCACCATCGGTGCGGAAGATGCGCAGGCGGACATGACGTTGCCCGCGGGCGTCACACCGGTTGATCAGTTCCCGGCGGTTATTGGAAAATTCTCTTATGAACCGGATTGGGCCCATATGGAGTTGGCCGGCCTTTACCGCCGTCTGAAAGCCGAAGGTGTGGGCTATGAACAATCCATTGACGGCTGGGGGGTTGCCTTCAGCGGTAGCGTTGATACATGGGGACAAGACAATTTTATATGGGGTCTTGAATATGGGGACGCACTCGGGGCCTATATCCAGGATACATCCGGCCTCGGGCTGGATGCGGCCCCGGTATCCGCCACCAACTCAACCCTCAGGGCGATTTCGGCATTCGGCGCATGGGGTGCCTATCAGCACTGGTGGAGCGAATCCCTCCGGTCTTCGGCCACCTACGGTCTTGTGCGTCTGAACAGCGATTTTGATGTGCTTCCCAGTCCTGCCGGTACGGGAACCTACAAACAGACCCAATATGCTTCCATGAATCTGGTGTGGAGCCCCTGGCCCCCCTTTGACGTGGGTCTGGAGTACCTCTACGGCCATCGAACGGTGACGAACGCTACGGCGGTGGACGGCAGTACCACGGGTCATGATCACCGTTTGCAGTTCACCATGCGGTGGAATTTTGACTGGGAGCGATAATACGTAGCACATGGATCCTATAATCCTCACCGTTGCATTCGCCATGGGGTACCTTCTGTACCGCCTTGGCATGCCCCCCCTGGTGGGATTTCTATTGGCCGGCCTGGGTCTCGGTGCTTTTGGCTTTACGACGACCCCACTTCTTAAAACCGGTTCGGATGTGGGGGTGACCCTGCTTCTGTTCACCATCGGGTTGAAGCTGAAAATCAAGAACCTCGCTAAACCCGAGGTGTGGGCCGGTGCGTCCCTGCACATGGGAGCCGCCACCGCTGCAGTCGGCTTTGCCCTGTTTTGCCTGGGGTTTTCGGGAATGCGGTTTTTCACGGAAGTGGATCTTCAAACCGCCCTCCTGGTGGCTTTTGCCCTCAGTTTCTCCAGCACGGTGTTTGCCGTAAAAATCCTTGATGAAAGCGGCCGAATGAGTTCCTTAAACGGTCGTACCGCCATCGGGGTCCTCATCATTCAGGATATTGTGGCGGTCATATACCTGACCTTTTCAACGGGAAAAATCCCTTCCCTGTGGGCGCTGTTGGTCATTGCACTCCTTCCCCTTTTCAGAAAGATTTTCCTGGCCATGCTGACCCGTGTGGGCCATGGGGAGTTGATGGTTTTGTTCGGCCTTTTTCTGGCGCTCATTGTGGGGGCCCATAGCTTCAAATTGGTAAACTTGAAGCCCGATCTGGGAGCGCTGATTCTGGGGATGCTGATGGCGCCGCACCCTCGGGCCCAAGAGATGGCCGATGCGCTCATGAGCGTCAAAGATATCCTGCTGGTCGGTTTTTTCCTGCAAATCGGCCTGACAGGCCTTCCGGATGTCTCGGGCCTTGCCGCGGCCGGTGTGTTGGTGCTGCTTTTACCGCTCAAAATGGTGCTCTACTTTCTGGTGTTGACACGGTTCAGGCTTAAGGCTCGAACCGCATTTATCACCACCATGAATCTTGCCAGCTACAGTGAGTTCGGTCTGATTGTTGCCGCCCTGGCCGTATCGAGCGGCAAACTGAGCCCCCACTGGCTCGTGGTGATCGCCATTGCGCTCTCCGTTTCCCTCATCATCGCATCTCCCCTGAACCGGTATGCAGACCGGCTGTTTACACGAATAGGACGTCCGTTGGACCGGCTTGAGACCCGCCGGCGTCATCCGGAAGAAGTCCCTTTTGAAAAGGTGCCCTGGCAGATTATTATTCTGGGCATGGGACGGGTGGGCGCGGGTGCCTATGACTGGTTTCAGGAAAAATTCGGGCATGTGGTGAGCGGTATCGACTTCAACGCGGAGACCGTTGCCCTGCAACTGGAGGCGGGTCGCTGCGTGAACGAGGGGGATGTGGGGGATCCCGATTTCTGGCGCCGGTTGCCGGCCTCACAGGGCGCTGTAAAGCTGGTGGTGCTGGCCTTGTCAAATCTGGATGTTATGTTGTACGCGGCTGAAAAACTCAAAAAGATCGGGTATCGTGGGGATGTGGCCGCCGTGGCCCGTTATGATGATGAAGTGACGGCACTGCACGCAGCCGGTGTGGACATTGCCTTTAATATTTTCGACGAAGCCGGCGCCGGTCTGGCGGCGCATGTGTGCGACTCCCTTGAGACTTTTCAGGAATAGGCCGTATTTTTTGCCGAGGTCCTTACAGCCAGCCGTTTAGAACGTCCAATTAAAGTAAACGCTGAAAAAGAGGGTTCCGATGTTATCGTAGGATCCCACCAAATCGCCCCGCGAACCGAGCACCACCGGAAGATCGCTCTGCAGATTCGTATCCAACGTCCCGCCATACATATATTCGGCCGCAAAGCCCCAGAGGAAGGTCTTGCTCAAGTGGTGCTCGGCACCCGCGCCGAACCGCCATGCTGAGTTGGCCGGCAGCAAGGGGGAAACCTTGGAACCGTCCTGAAATCCCGTGTCGTAGGCCATACCGAAATTCAGCAGCCACGGCTCGCTGATTCGATATTGGGCACCGGCGGCAAAGTGCCACGTATCTTTGAAATCCAGGTTCTGTGTCAGGCTTTTGGCATTAAGGGTATCGTCAACGCCAAGCTGCACCTGGCCGAATTTGGACCATTCCTGCCATCCCACGCTTCCTAATACTGCCCATCGATCGGTTAATTGGGAGAAGACGCTCCCCATGAGCTGTTGCGGAACCGCAATTCCCACTTTGACGGTTGAGTCGATCAACCCCTTCCGGGTCAACGCGGCGCTGGAACCCGGCGAAAGATTTGAGAATTGGGCCTGCGAGCTGAAATCGAGATTCACCTGGGAGTTCCAGGTGAAACCGACCCGCGTCCCTTCGGTGAATTCGTATAAGAGTCCCAGATTGATACCCCATCCCCAGGTATTGTCGTCCATTTTCAACTGGCCGTCGCCGTATCTTGGATCTACGTTATTGATGGCCACTGTGTTCTTGTAAATACCGTACATGGCGTTGACGCTGCCACCCAGGGACAATTTGTCCGTCACTTTGTATGCGATGGCGGGCACAAATGACAGACCAAACAGGGTGCCTTCCTGTGCATAATAGCGGCCAACCCAGTTATCGTCGTATTTAATGGGAGAACCGAAATTCCCGGTCATGGCGAATCCCAATTTCAGATCCGGCGAGACGCTGTAGCTGAAAAATCCACCTCCCCCCAAAAACCAGCCATCGGATCCGAAGGCCTTACCGCCGTCATCGCTCCCTAGGGCAGGGGATGTTCCCGATCCCTTTGAAAACTCCAGATTACTGTAGTCAAGCTGTCCTGCACCCAGTAACTGGGCGCCTTCCAGACGCGTCATCCCCGCCGGATTGGTGAATACCGTTGAGGCATCCTGGGCTCTTGCATTGTACCCTGCGGACGCCAGTCCAACATCAGCCGTACCGATCTCATAGGCAATCAATCCACCGGCCAGCGCCGGTATAGCCCCGAGAACAAACAGCATGAACACCGGTAATGACAAAATGAAAAAAAATCTTTTACTGTGAATTGGGTTTTGTCGTGTGACCATAAATAAATCCCTCCTGGTAGTAGGCGTCTAGCCGGTTGTCATATTACCCGAATTCTGGAATTTCCAGACGCTGATCCACAAATTTCGCTTAATTTCCAAAGGTTTCCTCAGCCTCTGAAAATACATCATCTTTGCAAGGCGCCTTGCCTCTTGAATACATTGCCACCAGCCGCGCCAGCAACACGGCCATGTAAAAAAGACCTGCAATCGATTCCAGGATGACGAGAAGTCGAGCGATTTTCGCCAAAGGAACCATGTCTCCGTAACCCACCGTGCACAGCGTGATAAAACTGAAATAGAATGCACGAAACCCGGCCATTGCTGCATGCTGGCCTCCGACAGTTTCGTTGAACGCAAACGCGTGAGGATTTATCTGGGCCACCAGAATGTAGGCCGGAACCCACAACAGCCCCAGCATCAAATACCCGCACAGGCCTGCGCAGAGCACGTTGGCATCCACTTTCGGTGAACGCAGAACGAACCAGACGAGTCGCCCCGCCACAAAAAGAAAAAAGACGATGGCCGCAACCAGGGAGACCTCAGCGGGTAGCAGATTGGGTTGTAGGTGGTTTATCCATCTGGCGCCCACCGCCGGCAACGCCAGTACCATAGCAACGATAAGGGAGCGGCGTTGTCCTCCGACGGCCAGCACGGCGGATACCATCACAAGCGTGATGAGGCCTGTTTCGATCAATTCTCCCTGGGACAGGTCTTCGACGAACGGCGCTGAAAAGAACAGGAGCAGCAACACCACCAGCAGCTCCACGGCGGAATAACGAAAACCTCCCAGTTTGAAGACGGATTTCGCTGGGAGAGAATTGATGTCTCCCGACGGTTTCATCAGGGCTTCGCCGTTACGTAAACAAGTTGGTTCCCCTGAAACACCGCACGGTAGAAGTTTCCGGCGCAGTAGTAGTACTCCACCCCGGCCACCGGTGTCGCCGTGCAACCCCCCGGAAGCGCGTGAACAACTGTTCCCATGGGCAACGGTTTGCCGTCGCCGCCGGGCGGAGGCGGAGGTGTTGCTTCAGGCTGATGGGCCGCCACGGACTGCTGTTGCGCGGTGGCGGACTGTTGCTGCGCCGTGGCAGCTTCCTGTTGAGCTGTTTTCGACTGCTGCTGAGCGGTGGCAGCCTGCTGTTCAGCAGCAGCCGAATGGGTAGCTGCGGAGTAGGCCGCAGCAGTAGCCGCGGTCCCTTCGGCGGCAGCACCGATAATCACGGTCCTGCGGAAGGCCCGTCGCCAAACACCGAATATGGCCTCGGCGTCCGGAACAAGTTGCACCGGTAGCTGTTGCATGTCCGCCAGCATCATGAAACCGAAAACCATGGTAACCACTGAAATCTTATATGCGGTTTTCATGTATACTCCTCCTTTCCGCCTTTAACGGTCCGATCCGCCCTTTATCTTGAGCGGCATGAAAGAAATCTTCTTGACCCCTTTTGGAGGCACAAAATTGAAAGAAGCATCATCCACACCGGGCGCCGTGTTCCAATCGCTCATGACGGTGGAGATGCTGATCAGCGCGCAGGTTGCCGTGTCGGTCACCACGTATTTATAGGGGAGCGGCGCTGCCGCTTTCGGCCACGCACACCTGAAAGTCGACGCCCGGGCGGCTGAAGAGCAGATGATCGCACTTGACTCCGCCGATGAACTCTTTGCCGATGACGGTGGCAAGGGTCACGTCCTGCATCAACAGTTGAAAATTATTTTGATAAATCAGATCGGCCGCCGGAATGATGAGCCCCAGGGATGAACGCGCGAAAGCGAGCATCCCCTCGATGCTTCCCGGCGCAGGCTCTGAGGCATACACCTTGTCGGAGGCATTGTAAAGCGTCAGGGTCTTGCCGTTGTAGTAAAAGGCCTGATCGATCAAGTCCCCTTCGCGCCGCGCTTTCAGCTTGTTGGGACGACTCACCGTCACGGTTGCGGAGACATCGTAGTCCACCCGGTGCTCCGAATCGGTCAAGTCCTCGATGGTGTTCTGAGTGTTCACGCTGAACCGCTGCAGGCTGCCCAAGTAGTCGGTCATGCGTTCTAGAATCTGAACAGCGGCCGGATCAACCGCCGATGTCTCCGCCTGGACCGATGGTGAGCATACGGCCCACAGTGTGATCATCCCCACTGCAACCAATCCCACGGTCCTTTTAATTTCAATGGGTTCATTTCATCCTCCTTCTTGATCGCTTCACATCTTTGATCGGCCATCCCCCAGCTTTAGATTATTATCAGAATATTCAAAATGGTTGACGGCATGGTGCCCCTACCTGGATCGATTAAAATAGATGTTGTACTTCTGCCTTGCGTTCGCCTGGTAATAGACGCCGTAGAGGATGTCTTTTTTCGGATCGTAGGCGAGGGTGTAGGTGGATCCGTTGTAGCCGCCCGCGCGCAACTCAAAGAACAGCCTGATGGTTTTTCCGTCACGTTTAGCTCGGGCCTCGGCAAAGGGAGCCGCCTGGGGTTCGCGTAGGAGGCGTCCAGCTTGCCGTCTGAATCGACGCCTGAAATGCTGATGGTGTAGCCACCGTCGGGCCGCACCCATTGACCCTTCAGGATTTCAAATCCGGATTCGGCAGCGGCGCTCGACGTAGCGGTTTCCTCTGCCATGGTCTGTCTTGGTAACGCCGCGAAGACCAATGCCAGCGTCAGCACCATGAATATTACGAAACGCTTCATCGCTTTCCTTTCAAATGAACAATTTCATCAGCAAATGGGCCGCCCCTTTTTGAGCGGCCCACTGGATTCACAAATATCCTGGCCTTCGATCCGCCTACTCGCGGCCGAGGGCGACCTTCTTCATGCCCGCCTCAAGCTTTTTGATCTCCTCGGGAGACAATTTGGGGCGGTCAATCTTGATGGTCATTTTATTGAACTTCGCCGTGAGCGGGAACGGCGGCAGGTAATCGGCGTCGTTTATGCCGGTGAGCGTATCGGAGCCGATATCAAAGCTTTCGTCCCATTGCAGGATGATGGGAATGGTTCGTTCCATCTTCTTTTTTTCCACGACCGTGCCGTCAACCTTCAACACGCCGACGCCGCCCCGGCCGATACCGGAGAAGCTGTTGTATGCCATGGTGCCGAGTCCTACGCCCTCATACTTGAAGTCGAACTCCAGAATGTGTCTGCCCGGCGCGAGGGCTTTCGGACCCTCCCACGTGATCCGTTCAAGATCGAGCATATTCCAGCAGAACACGGGCTTGCCTTCTTTGAGATAGAAGCCCCACCCGGCGAAACGCCCTCCGGAGGTTGCGATCATGCCTTTCGCACCCCCTTCGGGGACCGTGATATCCGCGGTGATGGTGTAGGAGGTATCGAGCAGGTACGGAGCGTCTCCCTGGGGAATGCCGGTCATGGGCCGGGTATAGACGAGCTCGTTGCGCCCGGCCAGGACGCTGGGACGGGCCGCCGCGACCCGGGCGCCCACCGAGGCATTCAACGGCAGAACCTGGTATTTCTTGGCCTCCTCCAGGAACATGGCCCGCATCTCCTTCACCTTCTCGGGATACTTGGCGGCGATGTCGTCGGACTGGTTCCAGCTCTCTTTCAGGTTATAGAGCTGGAAAACCTGGTTGTTGAGCGGATCGGGGTTGGCGGCTTCGAAGGCCTGCCACGGGGCCCGGTTGACCTTTGTGCTCATCAACCAGCCGTCGTGATAGAGCGCGTACTGCCCCATCATTTCGAAGTACTGGGTCTTGTGGCGGCTTGGCGCCTCGGCGTTTTTCGCGGGGAAGGTGTAGGCGAAGCTGGTGCCCTCGATGGGCTTCTGCTTGATGCCGTCCACATATTCGGGCGCGGCGATGCCGGTCACCTCCAGGAGTGTGGGAACGATGTCAATCACGTGGACGAACTGCTCGCGCAGGCCGCCCTTGTCCTTAATGACCTTGGGCCAGGTCACCACCATGTTCTGGTTGGTGCCGCCGAACCGGGAGGCGTTTTGCTTGAACCAGTCAAAGGGCGTGTCAAAGGCCCACGACCAGCCGGCCGACATGTGGTTGTAGGCGTAGGGGGTGCCCCAGGCCTCGTAGAACTTCATCTGCACGTCCACCGGGGGTGTCACGCCGTTAAAAAAGGCCACCTCGCTGAAGGTGCCTTCCGGACCGCCCTCGGCGCTGGTGCCGTTGTCGCCGTTCTGATAAAGGATCAGCGTGTTGTCCAGCCGGCCCAGGTCCTCAAAGGCCTTTATCACGCGCCCGATCTCATGGTCGTTATAGGCCACAAAGGCGGCGAAAACCTCCACCTGGCGAATGAAGAGCTTTTTCGCTTCGGGGCTGAGCTTGTCCCAGGGCGTCAGGATGTGGTCGGGCCAGGGGGTCAGCTTGAGATCCTTGGGGATCACGCCCAGCTTTTGCTGGTTCTTAAAAATGGTTTCGCGCAGCTTCTCGTAACCCTCATCGAACAGGTGCATGGCGTGGATCTTGTCCACCCATTCCTTTGTGGGGTGGTGCGGGGCGTGCGAGGCGCCGGGCACGTAGTACATGAAGATGGGCTTCGTCGGGTCGGTCTGGTGAATCCGATACATCCAGTCGATGGCGTCGTCGGCCATGGCGGTGACCAGGTTCCAGGTGGGCTCCTCGCCTGTGACCGGCCAGATCTTCGCCTTCGGATCCGATCGATCCATCTTCAAGGTGCCCTCATGACCTTTGAACGGATAGATCTGGGTCGTGTTGCGGAAAAGGTTCGGCTCCCACTGGTTGGCGTCGCCGCCCACAAACCCGTAGAAGTACTCAAAACCCATGCCGGTGGGCCACTGGTTGAAGGGGCCCACCTGGCTGGCCTGATACGAGGGCGTGTTGTGGTCTTTTCCGAACCACGAAGTGGCATAGCCATTTTCCAGTAGAATGCGGCCGATGGTCGCATTGTCCACGCCGATGACGCTGTCGTAGCCGGGAAAACCGGTGGCCTGTTCGGAGATCACGCCGAAGCCCACCGAGTGGTGGTTGCGTCCGGTGATCTGCGCGGCGCGTGTTGGCGAACAGAGCGACGTGGAAAACATGCGGTTGTACCGCAGGCCGTTTTTCGCGAGGCGGTCCATGGTGGGCGTCGGGATGACGCCGCCGAAGGTGCTGGGCACTCCAAAGCCCGCGTCGTCGGTCATGATGAGCAGAATGTTGGGTGCCTCTTTGGGTGCCACCACCGTGGGGGGCCACCATTCGGTGGACTCCATGGCGTTATCCTTGATGACGCCGCCGAAGGGCGGGGCGGGCGGCGGAAGCTGTTTTCCGCTGATGGTCGCTCTGGCATCGGGCGACCCGGAGACCCCGGATATGATTTTATAGTCGTCGGATCCCTGGGCGCCGGCATTTTCCTGGGCCATTACCGAAAAAACCGTGAATCCCATGAAGATAAAGGTGATCATCCATAATAATACGTTCTTTGGTTTCATGCTCTGCTCCTTTCGCTGATAATAGTTGATATCTTTCATCTTATCCCAACCCCGCATGTGGGTCTTTTATACGCCTTTCGACCTTTACCCCTTTTTTGCACGGCACAGCCCGATCGCCTCGAAAAGATTCTGTTCGAGAAAAGGTTTTTTCAGAAAAGCGACGGCTCCCGCTTCTTTGGCCCTTTCCCGCCACTGGGGATTGTCATGGGCCGTCATGAAGAGCACCGGGTATTTTGAGCCCCGTGATGAAAGTTTTTCCTGGAGTTCAAAACCGGTCATCCCCGGAAGGCGAATATCCAGAACCAAACAGCCGTTGCTCCGGACCAGGGGGGATGCAAGGAGCGCTTCCGCGGAATCGAAAGTCAGGGTCCGATAGCCCGCCGAGCCCAGGAGCCGTTCGAGGGCCTTTCGGATGGACGCGTCATCATCCACCACGTAGACTGTAAATGAAGCTTCTTTCACCTCACCCTCCAGAAAATCCCGAGCAACGGATCAAAACGGCGCACCGACCGCTTACCACCGCCTTGCGGTACGCCGCGCCACCCCGGCAACGCTTATGGGAGTCAGGGGGCGACCGACGATGGCTTCGGCGGTCGAAACAAATTTCTGTTCGTGTGAGGTGGAAAACCATTGTTGGAATTCAACCCCGCCTAACCAGACGATTCCCGCAAGCAGTATCAAGCCCAATAGTTTGGATAGTTTCATTTGGCACCTCCCGTCATAAAATGTTTCGGCAATTCGTTCAGTTCCTGTATATCCTTGAGATCGATTTTTTTAGCCTTAGTTGAATTTTTGAACGTGAAATCGTCCGCCGCGACCGCATCGCCCGTTTCCCATTTCCGGATCAGGATGCTGTATTGGGGGCCATCGGCAATAAGTTTCGACGTGATGACATACCGGCAGGGGTGGGGACGGTCTCCTTGGGCGATCCAGATCTCCCAGTCGACTTCTTTGGTCCGAAAAGCCAGATGATCGCATTCAACACCGCCGATCACACCGCTGCCAAGATCCTTTATATCGATCACGGCGGGCATCAATTGATCGTAGATATTGGTCATGAGCAAATCCGCCGCGGGAAGGGTCTTGTGGTATTTGACCCGCAATTGGTCGATCAGATGATCGATGGTTCCGGGGATTTCCACCTGGGCATAAAGGTTCGCATTCTTTCCGAACAGGGTGAGTGTTTTCCCGTCGAAGAGCATTTCCACATCGGCAAACCCGCCGGTACGCGTGGCGCGGAGTTTGCCGGGACGTTTCATGATCACCGTGCCGGAGCTCGCCAACCCCAGTTTCTGATGATCCTTTGTCACAATTTCGAGGATCGCATCGTATTCCAGCGAAATGGATTTTTGCGCGGCCATGTAATCGCTCATGGCCTTGACGATTCTTTTGGCGTCTTCCTCATCCGCCCCAGCCTTTGAGGGTGCGCCCAATCCAATCACCAAGGCCAGCACCGCAATGGATATGCCGCCTGCGAAGATTTTCACCAACTTTCGGGATAACTTTTTCATCCGGGTATACCTCCTTAACTTTTTACTCAATCATTGTAAGAGTTCATCTCTCACATTTGTAACATATTGCATTTAAAAGTTTTTTTGAACCAAAAATGCCGAATGAGGAATAATGAAGGTCGAAGTAAAACTTCATCATTGGACATTCCTTGTTCGATATTCGATATTCGTTCTTAAAAATTTCAAATATCTTTGGCTAGGAGTTTATATTGCGTTAAAAAGAAAAGATATTGGACTTTGGTCCAATGGGGGATTCAGAAATTCAATTAAAGAATGGATAATTGACACGAATTAGGATTTATGATATACATATGCAAAAGTATATCTTAGAGGGAGCATCATGCAAGTGTCTAAATGGGGGAACAGCCTTGCCATTCGGTTGCCAACGGTGGTCGTGAAAGCATTGAAGCTTCGTGAAGGCGATGACATCGAAGTCATTATTGCAGATGAACGGGTCTTTCAATTAAAGAGAAAACCCGACCGGGAAGACCTCCTTTTACGGCTACGGCAATTCCGCGGGAAGCTGCCCGAGGATTTCAAGTTTGACCGGGACGACGTAAATGTCAGAGTCTAAGGCTTTTATTGATACCAATGTCCTGATATATCTATTGTCAGCGGACTCCCACAAAGCCGACCGAGCTGAAGGCATTGTACGGGAGGGTGGGCTGATCAGCGTTCAGGTTCTGAACGAACTTATAAATGTAGCGCGTCGTAAGCTCCATCTGTCATGGACGGAAGTGGACGAGTTTTCGTTATTGATTCGATCTCTCTGTCCGGTTGAACCGTTGACTTTGGATACCTACAGCAATGGATGTCTTTTGGCAAAACGCTACAGATTGAGCGTGTACGATGCGATGATTGCGGCCTCGGCACTGATCGGAGGATGTATTACCCTATACTCCGAGGACATGCAGGATGGCTTGCTGATAGATGGGCAGTTGTCTGTCTGCAATCCGTTCTAGAATTCCATTGAACTTTGGTCCAATAGCCAAAGGGGCGAAAAAGGGATCAAACCGGTGGTGGATGGATTCCCAGTTTTTCGGCAAACCGGACGAGATCCGCCAGGGACTCAGCGTCCATCTTCTGCATCACCTTACCCCGATGAGCCTTGACGGTCTTTTCGGTAATGCCGAGATGGTAGGCGATCTGCTTGTTCAGCATGCCGCTTACCACGAACCCGAAAATTTCGTGCTCCCGTTGCGTAAGGGTCTCCAATCGAACAAGGAGAATTTTCATTTCCTTTTGTTTCTGGCGAAGGGAGCGGTGGTTCAGAATCCCTCGGGAAACGGCGTCCAGTAGTTCGTTTTCCTTGAAGGGTTTCTGCAAAAAATCAACAGCGCCGCCCTTCATGGCTCTTACGCTGTCAGGAACCGTTCCGTGACCCGTGATAAAAACAATGGGGATGAAAATGTCTTTTTTCGCCAGTTCTTCCTGGAGTTCAAGACCGCCCAGTTCGGGCATCTTGATGTCGAGGACGAGGCACCCCGGCACATCAGGATGATTGAAATCCATGAATTCAAGGGCGGAAGCGAAGGCTTTGGCGCCATATCCGACCGATCGCAGCAAACGTTCCAATGCCTTTCGCACGGAGGGGTCGTCATCGACCACATAAACAAGGGGTTTTTTATCGGTCATGATGAGTCCCCCTGGTACGTGGGCAGCGTAAAGGAAAATGTGGCGCCCCGGTCCGGATTGTTTGACGCCTCCATGTTTCCGCCGTGTGCCTCGATGATGGATTGACTGATGGGAAGGCCCATCCCCAGCCCTTCCGGTTTGGTGGTATAGAACGGATCGAAGAGCTGCTCCAATGCGCCTTCTTCGATGCCGGTCCCCAAATCGACGACCGATACTTTGACGGTCCCATTTTCGCTAATGGCCGTCTTGATCTTGAGTTTCCGCCGTGAAGGGGGAAGATCCTTCATGGCGGCCGTTCCATTCAAAATCAGGTTGATGATCACCTGTTGCAGTTGTATGCGGTCCGCGGAAATGCGTGGTAAACCCGTGGAAAATTCACTGGTAACTACCAGTTCCGGCAGAAGAGCGTCGGCGCGCAAAAGCGACAGAACATCCGCAATCAGGTCGTTTACGTCCGTAACCTCGAAAGGAACCGGCTCCCTTTTTAAAAGAGCACGGATTTTCGTAATGATGTTCCCGGCCCGCGTGTTGTCTGAAATGATATCGTCCAGGATCTGCCGAACCTCAACCATATCCGGTTCGCTCGCCGATAAAAAACGCCGGGCTGCCGAGGCGTTGCTTTGAATGGCCGTAAGGGGCTGGTTGATCTCATGGGCAAGGGACGAGGTCAATTCCCCCATAATGCCGACCCGGGTCACATGGGTCAGTTCCTCCCATTGCCGGCGAGCCTTTTTTTCCATTTCCACGCGCTCTGTGATGTCTCTGATTCTGTGAACGATCCGTGTTATCTTTCCCCCCACATTCAGAATGGGGTCTGATGATACCTGATACCACGCCTTTCTTTGAGCATCGTAAAGCTCGGTTTCCTGATGGTTTTTCATTCTGAGAGACCTTTTTACGGGACAACCCACTGGTGGCCCGCTCTTGCCATGCATCAAATGATGGCAAAACTGACCGTGAATGTCAGAAGAGGGAAGCTTAAAAAGGGACGCCGCCGCGGCGTTGTGTCGAAGAATCTTAAGATCCTGATCGAGAACCATGACCCCATGGGGAATTGAATCAAAAGTGGCCTGCCACTCCTCAGCCGCCTTTTTAACGCTTTCTTCCATTTGTTTACGCCCGGTGATATCAACGGAGGTCCCCATCAATCGCGTTGGATTTGTGTCCGGGTACCTTCGCCCAGTGGAGTTGATCCATCGGATATCGGCATCCGGGAGGATGATTCGGTAATCGCATTTTAGTTCTTTGCCCGTTTGAAGAGCTTCTTGCACGGCATGCCTTACGCCTTCATGATCGTCGGGATGAATCCTCTCGAAAAAACTATCAGAGGTCAGTTGTTCATCCGCCAAAAAATGAAACAGCTCCCGGGTTCTTTTTGAAGCCCAGACTTCCTTCGTTTCAAGATACATGACCCACAGGCCCGCCCCCGCCGCGGTCGTCGCCAGTGTGAGTCGGGTTTCACTTTCGCGCAGTGCATGGTCCGCGCGTTTTCGCGCAATGGTATTGGCGAAAACCTGAGCGAGCAGTTGAAGCTGCTTCACCAGTTGGTCGGGCCAGATGCGCTCTTTCAGCATGGTATTAAAGCTCAATGCTCCCATAAACGAGTTTCTGCCCACCAGCAGGGGAACCACCACACTGGATTTAATCCCGTAATGGCGCCACATTTCCCGGTCGCGGGCGGCTTCGGGCGGCACCGTCTCAGTGGAGACGGCAATCACCTTGCCGGCGGTCGCTTGCCGCAGGCACCAGGGAAAATACCCTTGCGCATCCATTCGATCGGGAAGGGGCGGGCCCTCCAACCTCCTGTGGAAGTGCGACAGATAAATGAGATCGGGATTCTCATGGGATACCTGCCAGAGGGCCGCGAAATCCAGATCAAGAACTTCGCAGAAGCGCGTCTGGGCGTCTTGAATGGCGCTGTCAATTTGTTCAGGGGGCAGGTTGATAAACCCCGTTGAAATCTCGGACAGCAATGTTTCAAACTGAAGCTGTGTTTTCAACTCTTCTTCGACCGATTTTCGGCGCCGTCTGTGCCACAATAATCCGGCAATCAGGAAGGACTGGGCCAGGATAAAAGCCAGGGCTCCGGCGGCATAATACTCTAGGTCCCAGAGGCTGAATTCTCTGTTGATAATGATGCTGTTTTTCGGCAAGGCAGACTCGCTCAGATTCCAACGCCTCAGTTCACGCCAGTCGAACATGAACAATTGGGGCACCTCCATGATGGTGGGGATACGGCTTTCGGTTTGCGGGGTTTTCGAAAGCATTTCCAGTGCTGTTTCGCCCGCTTTTGTTCCAACACTCTCGAGGCTTAACAGGGATCCGCCCACGATGCCGTTACCGAGCAGGGTTCCCAGGAAACCGAAAATGGGAACACTGGAAACAGGGGCCAGCATTCGGCTGACTTCCACGGTTGTGTGGGGTTTCCCGTTTATGTCTTGGCCGAAAGCCGTTATGAAAAGGATGCTGTCGGAAGGCGCGTCGGCCGCTTTGGCCAGTATTTTTTCCAGGGGGAAATCTCTCAGGTACCGAAACGCCAATCGATCTTTCCAGTTTTCCGATTCTTTTCGAAAGACATTTTCCAGCCACTTGTCGACGGGATAGGTTCCGCTCACCACATAGATGCGTTTCAGATTGGGCATCAGTTTAAGCGCCGCGGTGATCGTCGGCCCAAAATCCGGAATGATCATATGCTGAACGACCCTACGTCCCGTCTTTTTCAGTTTAAACCCCTGCGGCAGGTAGAGGGCCAATACCGGAACATCGGGGAAGATGGTTTCACATTCATCAAAGAGAAAGTTCAGCGCTTCCGGGTACAGCGTGATGATCAGATCAAATTTTTTCCCGCCATAACGCTTTTGCAGGAGTTTCACCATGAGCTTACGATACTCGGAACCGGGATTCCGCCTCAAGTCCAGATGTTCGTAGTACTGGTTGGCGATGGGGATCCCGCCTGATTGCAGTGCAACGGAGAGACCGTGATCGGTCTTCTCAAAGCCCGGTATGTTGGCTTCAAAAGCATTCAGGATGAGCACTTTCTTATTTTCAAGGGGGTCCTTGAGCTGTTTCTGAGGAGAGGCGAAGGCGGCACCGGGCAGGCAACAGATCAAGATGATGAGCCTGAAAAGACAGCAAAGAGTATTTCCTCCGTATCGGCTACCAACTGACATTATGAATACCAAATCTATATATGGTGCATAGCGAAATGAGGTTTGGATTGTGTGCCTTCCACACTTCAAATTGCGTGTGGAAAAGACTCCTTTTTCAAAAATGGGGATATTTTAGGCTCTCATACCGGATACGGAGGAAAAAAACAAGAGCGATAAATGGCAATTTCCAATGATCCGGTCGATTATGCACCCATCAAAACGGAGACTATTGGACCAAGGTCCAATATCATTTCTGTTTCTCTCACCCTATATTTTCAAAACATTCCTGCTTTTCGATCGATTTTTTTCTCAGAAAAGCAGAATGGATTTTTTTTGGATAGTCATTTTTTTGAAAACCTTAAATCACTCAAAAGAGAAGGGAGAAACGTTATGAAAATGATTAAAAGCTTATCAGTTGCATTGGTCTTCAGCTTGGCGGTGGTCTTTTCCGCTTTTGCCGGTCAGGAACAGAACAGTCCCAAACCCGGTGGCGTTGTCGTGGATGTGACCGAGGTATCCGGGGAAGTAACGGCTATCGATTACCAGAAGAAAACAGTCACCCTTAAGGGGCCGGAAGGAAACGTTGTCACCCTCAACGCGAAAAAAGCACGTAATCTTGACCAGGTAAAGAAGGGCGACACGGTCAACGCCAAATTCATTGAATCGTTGGCCATTTTCGTCAGGAAGGCGGATTCCGCGCCAAGCGCGGAAGAAGCGCAGGCTGTCGCCCTGGCACCCAAAGGTGAGATGCCCGCCGGAGTTGTGGCAAACACAATGCAAATCACAGCCAACGTGGAGGCCATTGACTACCGGAAGCGCACCGTTACCCTGAAAGGTCCCGAAGGGGGCGTGAAGACCATTAGGGTTGGCGACGCCGTGAAGAGATTGGAAGATGTCAAGGTGGGAGATCAGGTGGTATTGAGGGTTACGGAAGCCCTTGCACTGGACGTGACCAAACCCTGAGCCAGGCACGCCAAAAGGGAGGATTATTGTGAAAAAGGTCATTGTATCAATCTTCATTCTGTCATTCATGATCATCGCCGTCGAGCAGTCATGGTGTCAGGAACTGATCATTTATCCCGCTAAGGGGCAGAGTCAGCAGCAGATGGATAGGGACAAGTTTGACTGCTATTCCTGGGCGAAACAGCAGACCGGCTTCGATCCCATGCAGGCTCAAACTCCCGCTCAGCCCGTTCCTTCACCGCCGCCCGGCGCTTCGCCGGGAAGTGTCGTGAGAGGCGGCGCGGGCGGTGCGGCACTCGGCGCGGCCGTGGGCGGCATTGCCGGCGGCTGGAGTGGCGCCGGAAAGGGTGCGGCCATCGGCGCCGTTACCGGCGGTGTTTTCGGCGGGTTAAGGAGCCGGGCTGCGAACCAGCAGGCCGCGCAGGCCCAGCAGCAATATGCAGCGCAGCAGTCGGCCCAATACCGGCAGAAAAAAGACACCTACAACCGAGCCTACTCCGTTTGCCTCGAAGCAAAAGGATATATGGTTAGGTAGCATTGTCCATCTCTATCATCTGGAGGTTTGTATGAAAATGTTGATAACGGCGGGTATTGCCTTGTTATTGTTCAGTCTTCCCATGGCCGTAGCGGCCGGGGATTTTGACGGTTCCAAACCGTTGATCTGTTCAACAACCAAAGTAATTGAGTGCACGCCTGAAGGCGGATGTCAGGAGGTAACGCCTGAAAGTGTTGCCGTGCCCCGA
This sequence comes from Desulfatiglandales bacterium, assembly GCA_963663335.2. Classification (GTDB taxonomy): domain Bacteria; phylum Desulfobacterota; class DSM-4660; order Desulfatiglandales; family Desulfatiglandaceae; genus NaphS2. Next base: position 1,693,484 of record CAXXLN010000004.1, read on the forward strand.
TTCCTCACGGTTGATCTTGAGAATAAAATCATCGAGCCGACCGGGAAGAGCGATGGGGACCGCAAAAGCATCATCAAGCGACTGGAACGGCTGGAAGGAAGGCTGATCCTGCAGGGATCGGACGAAGGCATTCAGGATGTCCGGGACAGCGTTGGCTGGAGTGCAACGCTTTCGGAAGAAACGGGAAAATTCGTGGTAACGGCTTCGGGGGATCAGGTGGCGTTTATCGTTTACGGTGCATGTACGCAATTGCCATAGATGTACGAAAAAAATACACGCAAGACCCCATTTCATGGGCTATGGCGTTGTGTGAGTATTCGATAGTTTTAGGAGAGCGGGATCACGGTTATAATCAAAAAAGAAAGGAGTTTGGAAGAAAATGAAATCGTTTAAAAGGGGTTCCAGTTTAATGAAGTTGGTGGCGGTGGGAATTATGATGCTGTTTGTCTTTGCGGCTTGCTCAGGGAGTGGTGGCTTTTCCAACATGACGGATACCGAAAAAGGCGGTATTCTGGGTGGCGCGGGCGGCGCGGCTTTGGGCGCTATCATATACCACGGCAATCCTTTGGCCGGCGCGGTGATCGGAGCGGCAGCGGGTGTCCTCACCGGCGCTGTTGCGGGGCACTTCATGGATGACCGGAAGAAAGACCTGACCAAGGCCCTGGCGCCCCAGATCAACGCCGGGGAAGTGACCCTCCAGGTCCTGAAAGGAAATGTCATACTGGTGAAACAGACCGGCGAGACGGCCTTCGCACCCGGTTCCACAGTGGTGAAACAGGACTTCATCACAACCATTCAGACCATCGCCCATGTCATGAAAACCTATGGAAAAATGACGGTTGATGTCATCGGCCATCCCGACAAAACCGGGACGAAAGCCGAGCGGCAAACCCTCGCCGATCAGCGGGCCGAAGCGGTCCGGACCATGTTTTTGGGAATGGGGGTTCCTTCCGCTCTGATAAGGTCCTCCGGCAATCCCAACAGCGAGTACCTGGACGGCAGGGTGGAGCTGGTGATCAGCCCGGTCGTGCAACAGTAGCCGGGCCCATGAAGTGGTATGGTTGATAAGAATAACCAAAGATAAGAGAGGTGAAAAATGAAAAGTTCGGTTACGACTTTCCTGGGAATCATCCTATTGGCTTTGGCCGGTTGTGCCACTCAGGCCCAGTTTCTCAACGACAAACAAGGCATGGCCATAGATGCGGCACTGAGCCGTGCCAAGTTTGATTTGAACTGTCCCCAGGCAACTCCCGTCCTTATTTCCCGGGAAGTTGTCCAGCCTGCTCTGGAAGGCCCCTGGGTGAACGGGATTCAGCGGGCGGAGTATACCATCGGCGTGAAGGGCTGCGACAAACGTCAGACCTACATCGTTATTTGTCCCGAGGGGGGGGCAGGCTGTTATGCGGCCGGTCCCGGGGCATTCCACAAATGGTAAGACGGGTTAGGGAGATCAATTGGATACCGTAAGATTAACGTGAAAGGAGTTTAGAGCCAATGAAATTTTTCAAGAGGCATTCGGGATTTGCAAAAATGGTCGCCGTGGTGATCATGATTCTATTTATGGGTACGGCCTGCACGAGCAGCGGCAGTTTCTCCAACCTGACGGATACTGAAAAAGGTGGCATTCTGGGCGGTGCAGGCGGGGCCGCCCTGGGCGCGATCATATACGGCAGCAATCCCCTAGCCGGTGCGCTGATCGGTCTTGGAGCCGGAGCGATCACCGGCGGCATTGTGGGGCACTTCATGGATGACCGGAAGAAAGACCTGACCAAAGCCCTGGCGCCCCAGATCAACGCCGGGGAAGTGACCCTTCAAGTACTGAAAGGGAATGTCATACTGGTAACAGAGACCGGTGAATCGGCCTTTGCACCTGGGTCTTCAGTGGTTAAGCAGGGTTTCCTGGGAACCCTTCAGATCATCGCTAACGTGCTCAAGACATATGGAAAAATGACGGTTGATGTCATCGGCCATCCCGACAAAACCGGGACCAAAGCGGAGCGACAAACGCTCGCCCAGCAGCGCGCCGAAGCGGTCCGGACCATGTTCCTGGGGATGGGGGTTTCCCCCGCCCTGGTACGGGCGGCCGGCAGTGTCGACGACAATCAACTGGACGGCAGGGTTGAATTGGTGATCACCCCGGTGGTTCAAAATTGATGTATAATGCGGCGGATGGGTCTAACATGTTGAATTGCCGTTTCCGCCGCATCGCCCCTCGCTTTTTGAATGAAAACAACTTGCAAGGAGATTCAAAATGAAGATACGAAGTGTGCTTACCGTGGGGGTCACAGTGGCGTTTCTTTTCGTCATGGTCGCGATGACTTCGGCCGAGACTTACAAGATGACGACCCCCATCGCACCGGGCGTTGCGGTGCCGGACAAGGTCGAAACATCCATCGGCACCCTGAACCTGAACTACGGCTATCCCGATGACGCCACCACGCAGAAAGTCTATGACAATCTGGATGCCTCGCGGGCGCTTCAGGCTTACCTCCTGGCCATCCCAATCGTAAACCAGGTGGGCATGCGCGCCACGCTTCAAGAGTTCGGACCGGTCAACCGGACCGATGTGATCTGGGAAAACCTGGTTGATTCGAAAACCGTGGAACTGACGGCAAACGACAACACCATATACAGTTTCATCTGGCTCGATACGAAGAAGGGGCCGCTGGTGGTGGAGGTTCCCCCCATGGTTCTGGGGCTCATCGACGATTTCTGGTATCGATGGGTTGCCGACATCGGTATCACGGGTCCGGACCATGGCAAAGGGGGCAAGTATCTCATCCTGCCTCCCGGCTACTCTGGTGACGTGCCCGAGGGGTATTTCGTGGTGCGGCCGAGCACCTACGGCAACTGGATGCCTTTTCGCTCCTTTCTCGTCGACGGTTCGACCAAGCCCGGCGTGGAGGCGGTCAAGAAATACTTGAAGATCTATCAACTCTCCGATGCGGCCAATCCCCCCGAGATGAAATTCGTCAATGCCTCCGGCATTCCCTCGAACTTCGTCCCGCCCAGCGACTATACCTTCTGGAGTCTTTTAAACGAAGCCATCCAGGAAGAGCCGAGCGAGGGGAGCAACCCCACCACGCTGGGGCTCTTTGCCTCCATCGGCATCGAGAAGGGCAAACCCTTCAACCCCGATGCCCGGATGAAAAAAATTCTGACGGACGCCGCCAAGATCGGCAGCGTGACCGCGAGGGCCATCGCCTTCAGAATGCGCGACAAAAACGCCTTTTTCTATCCGGACAGCCCTTGGCGCCTTCCCTTTTTCGGGGGATACAAGTTTGAAAGCGCACCCGGCGTGGCCAATCTGGATGGGGCCATCTTCTTTTACTATTTCGCCACCGGCGTCACCCCTGCCATGGCGGAGAAAATGGTCGGCAAAGGTTCGCAATATCCCTGGTGCGCACAGGACTCGGAGGGAAAGCCCTTCGAGGGGGCAAACAACTACAAGCTGCACCTGCCCTCCGAATATTCCGGTCAAAGACTTCTGGTCGGTCATCGTCTATGACAATCAGACACGTTCCATGATCCAAACCGATCAGCAGTTCCCCAGCGTCAGCAGCCAGAACAAGGATGTGCTCATCAACAAGGACGGGTCGGTGGACGTCTGGTTCGGCCCCAAAGCGCCTGCGGGCATGGAGAACAACTGGGTGCAGACGATTCCCGGCAAAGGCTGGTTTATGATTTTGCGTCTCTACGGACCGTTGGAACCGTGGTTCAACAAGACCTGGCGACCAGGGGAAATCGAGCTGCAACCCTGATTTCCAAACATGCGCCAATGCCGGGCGTTTTTGTCAGAACTTCACGGGGAAGAAAGCGGCGAATGTTTCAGGGCACCATGCACCTGACAATAGGTGGCCCTTTTTTCTAATGATTAAGGAGACAAAAGATGAAACCGACGAACAAGTTAATCACTGGTCTTGCGCTTTTCGTCTTTGCGTTGGCTGGCTCGACAGCCATGGCCCAGGAACTGACCTGTCCTCCGGCGGAACCGCAATACAAGTATTCGACCCCAATGCCGCCCGGCATCGCGGTCCCGGACAGTGTGAAGACCCGTCTCGGGACCCTGCGCTTCTTTGACGGCTTTCCGGACAAAGCAACCGCCGATATGTTGTGGGACACCTTGGACTTCCAACGGGCCGTTCAGGCCTACCTGCTGGCCATTCCGGCAGTAAGCCAGGCGGCGGACCGCGACGCATGTCGCACCCTCGGGCCGGTGAACCGCACCGTGCCCATTTGGGAACAACTGGTGGACTCACGAACCATCGGGTTGACCTTCAACGACAACACCGTCTACAGCTGGGCCTGGGTGAACCTCAAAGGTGGCCCGTTGGTGCTGGAGATCCCACCCAAGGTGCTCGGCGCTGTTCAGGACATGTGGTTCCGCTGGGTCGTCGACCTCGGTATCACCGGCCCCGACAAGGGCAAGGGTGGTAAATACCTGCTGCTTCCGCCCGATTACGAGGGTGAGGTTCCTTCCGGTTACTATATCGTCAAGCCTAGGACGTTCAACCTATGGGTACCCTGGCGCAGCTTCCTTGTGGACGGTGATCCGAAACCCGGTGTCGACATGGTCAAGAAGTACACTAAGATTTATCCGCTCTCAGATGCCGAGAAGCCGGCGCCGAAGCTAAAATTCGTCGACATTTCAGGCAAACCGTTCTGCATCGTCAATCCGGCCGATTACCGCTTCTGGGAGCTGCTCAACGAGGTGGTGCAGGAGGAACCGGCCGAATCCCTCGATCAGATCCGAATGGGATACTTCGCTTCAATCGGCATCCAGAAAGGTAAGCCTTTTGCCCCCGACGAACGGATGAAAAAGATCCTCACGGAAGCCGCAGCAGTGGGTGACGCAACGGCGCGGACGATAGCATTCCACCCGAGGGAACCGGAGACCTTCTACTACAAGAACAGCGCGTGGCAGCTGCCGTTTGTCGGCGGTTACTTGTTCCAATGGCGTCCCGGCGTGTTGAACCTCGATGCCTACTCTTATTACTATTGGCTGGCGACCGGCGTAACCCCTGCTATGGAAGCCAAAATGATCGGCAGAGGCTCCCAATACGCTTGGGCTGCCCGCGATGCCAATGGAGATCCGCTCGATGGCGGCAAGAATTACAGGCTGCATCTGCCGCCGAACATCCCGGTGAAACGGTTTTGGTCCGTGATCGTCTATAGTGACCAAACCCGCTCGATGATTCAGACAGATCAGCGCTTCCCGAGTGTGAGCAGTCAGGACAAAGGTCTGCTTGTCAATGCCGACGGCTCGGTGGATGTATACTTCGGCCCCAAAGCTCCGGTAGGGAAGGAGAACAATTGGGTGCAGACAATCCCAGACAGGGGCTGGAATACCCTACTGCGTCTCTATGGTCCGTTGGAACCCTGGTTCAACAAGACTTGGCGGCCTGGAGAGATTGAACTCCAGCGTTGACACAATTTAGGTGCCATCTGTGAAGGAAACAGCGGGGATGACGGCACCGGGCGGTGAGTGCCGTTCGTCCCCGTTTGCAAGACAACAATTGAGCCCAATGGTGAAGAAATCATGAAGATAAAACCAGCTTTGACATTAATCATGGCTTTGGCCTCTTTGGTTTTGCTGTCAACCGGCGTGTGGGCGGCGGATGAGAGCGAAGAAGATCTGGCCAAAAAAGTTCAAAACCCCGTCGCCGACTTGATCAGCGTACCCTTCCAGAACAATTTCAACTTCAACGTGGGCCCGGAGGATGATCTCCAGTATGTGCTCAACATACAACCGGTTGTCCCGATTCACCTCAGCACGGACTGGAACCTTATCACCCGCACCATCGTGCCGGTTATCTCCCAGCCGGGCTTTACGCCCGATCAGGACCGTGTCAACGGGATGGGTGACATCCAGCTCACGGGATTCCTGTCACCGTCGAATTCGGAGGGTCTGATATGGGGTGTCGGCCCGATCGTACAGTTTCCCACGAATACCGACGGCCGGCTCGGCAACGACCGCTGGGGTCTCGGAGCATCCGCGGTGGCCCTGAAAATGTCCAAGGGGAGTCCCTGGGTCTATGGCGCTTTGGTCAATAACGTCTGGTCGGTGGGTGGCTCCGACAGCGATCCGAGCTACAGCAACTTACTGATTCAGCCGTTCCTCAATTACAATTTTGCCGGTGGGTTCTACCTATCCGGTGCGCCAGTCATTACCGCCGCCTGGAAGGCCGATAGCGGTGATCGCTGGACGGTACCGCTGGGAGGCGGCATAGGAAAGATTGTCCACCTAGGCCGGCTGCCGTTGAACCTCCAGTTGCAGGCTTATTACAATGTGGTAACACCGGACGACGGGGCGGATTGGCAACTGCGGTTTCAATTCCAATTCCTTTTTCCCAAATGACGGCAAGAGCTGGAACCTACTCTATTTGATTGAGATACAAGATGGAGATAAAACCGGATGATAAAACGTTCAAAAATGGGACTCATAGGCCTTATCCTCAGCTTAGTGCTCTTGGGGCTTTGGAGCACATCGCCCTTTGCAATGGATGAAAACGAGATTTTGCAGGAACGGCTTCGCATAAAGGAAATGGCTCAGGGAGCGTTATCGACGCTCTACGAAATAGCGCCCGGTGCACGAACCGCCATCGAGCATGCGGCCGGATACGGTGTTTTCAGCACCTTCGGCATAAAGATCTTCTTTGCGGGCGGTACCACGGGGAAAGGATTTGTTTACAACAACCGAACGAAAAGAAATACCTATATGAAAATGCTTCAGGTTCAGGGAGGTCTGGGCCTGGGAATCAGCAAAGACCGAATCATCTGGGTGTTCGAGACCCGGAAAGCACTGAATGACTTCATCAATCTGGGCTGGGACTTCGGGGGCAAAGCCCGCGCCACCGCCATGGTGCAGAACCAGGGCGGCATGTTTTCCGGCGCGATTACGGTGGCGCCCGGCGTGTATCTTTACCAACTCACCGACAGTGGGCTTGCAGCCGAATTGACGGTCACCGGAACGAAGTATTTGAAAGATAATGACTTAAACTGATGGAAGTTGAAAACGGCAACCTGAACGTAACTCAAATATTCCTTAAATATGCGGTTTGAATCATGACTGATGCAGCTGTTCAATTTAGTCTTACCGGCGAAGAGACGCTGACGGTCCATCTGAAAGGGAAATGGCAGATGGAAACGGATGTTCCTTCCACGGAAGCCATGCTCGATCAGCTGGATGAGCGTCCTTCCATCAAACGCATTGTATTTGATTCAACGGAGCTCGGTTCCTGGGACAGCAGCCTTCCCATCTTCTTTTTTGAAATTTCAAAACTGGCGACGAAAAAGAAATTAGAGGTTGAAAAAGAGGGCCTGCCCGCCGGGGTTCGTCAGCTCATCGATCTGGCCACGGCGGTACCCAGAAAAGAAGATGCGAGCCAAACCGTCAGTCGGGCGGGATTCTTTACCCGGGTGGGATCCGATGTTACGGATTTTGCCAGGTCGGCAGGGGAACTGGTCGCTTTTATCGGCGCCGCTTTCGAGGCTTTTTTTCGAATGATCACGGGGCGCGCCCGGTTCAGGGCCTCCGACCTGGGGCTTTTTCTCCAGGAGGCAGGGGCACAGGCGGTACCCATTGTTTCTCTTATCAGTTTTCTGGTGGGGCTCATTCTGGCCTTTGTGGGCATCCTGCAGCTCTCCATGTTCGGCGCCCAGGTGTACGTCGCGGATCTTGTGGGAATCGCCATGGTGCGTGAGATGGGCGCCATCATGACCGGCATCATCATGGCCGGGCGCACCGGGGCCGCCTATGCGGCCCAGCTGGGAACCATGCAGGTCAACGAGGAAATCGACGCTCTCGAGACCCTTGCCATTCCGCCAATGGAATTCCTGGTGCTTCCCCGCATGGTGGCATTGGCGGTAATGATGCCGTTGCTGGTCCTCTATGCCGACCTCATGGGGATACTGGGCGGCGCCCTGGTGGCGGTTGGTATGTACCATATCAACATCATCGTCTATTTAAACCGGACCAAAGCCGCCATCGGGCTTAATGATCTCTTTATCGGCCTGTTCATGGGTGTGGTATTCGGTGTCCTGGTGGCGCTTTCCGGTTGCCTCAGAGGCATACAGTGCGGCCGTAGCGCCTCGGCCGTGGGGGATGCCGCCACTTCGGCCGTGGTCACCGGAATTGTGGCCATCATTATTGCCACGGCAGTGATTACGGTGGTTTGCAGTATCTTGGGTATCTGACGCCGGAAAATAGTATGGGAAATAAAGAACCCTATATATCCATTAAAGATCTTACCATGGCTTACGGAGATTTCGTGGTGATGCGGAATCTCAATTTCACCATCAACCGTGGGGATATTTTTATCATCATGGGGGGAAGCGGCTGCGGGAAAAGCACACTTCTAAGGCACATGATCGGCCTTAAAGCCCCTGCCAAGGGAGACATTTTCTATGGGGATTTCAATTTCTGGAAAGCCGAATCGTCCGAACGCCAGCGAATGATGCGAAATGTGGGCGTCCTCTACCAGAGCGGTGCCTTATGGAGTTCCATGACGCTCGCTGAAAATGTGGCGTTACCCTTGCAGCAGTATACAAAGCTGAGCAAAGAAAAAATCAGAGATCAGGTCGCCCTGAAACTGGCACTGGTGGCCCTCTCCGGATTCGAGGATTTCTATCCGTCGGAAATCAGCGGTGGCATGCGCAAACGGGCCGGTCTGGCGAGGGCCATGGCGCTGGATCCGGAGATCCTTTTTTTCGACGAACCATCGGCGGGACTGGACCCGGTGAGCGCCAAACGACTGGATGATTTGATTCTCCGGATACGGGACAGTCTCGGTGCCACCGTGGTGGTGGTGACCCACGAACTGGCCAGCATCTTTGCCATCGGCAACAATTCCGTGTTCCTGGACCCCGAAAGCCGCACCATGATCGCTTCGGGCGATCCCAACAAACTCCTGGCGGAAGACCATGACCCGAGGGTCCAGACGTTTTTGAGGCGGGGGGAAACGGAAGAAGGCAGCAGCGCAGTCTCAGCGTCATCCAAGGAATGTACCTGATGAGAGAGACCCGCATTTTAAAAAAAAGCACCACTGGGGGGTGAAAAAGGAATGGCCAAACAGGCAAGCAAAACCGTTATCGGCGTTTTCGTTGTCAGTTCCATTGCCATGTTGATCGTCGGGGTGATCGTTTTCGGCAGCGGTGATATCTTTAAGAAAACAATCAAATACGTCATGTTTTTTGAAGATTCGGTCAAGGGCCTGAGCGTGGGCGCGCCCGTCATCTGGCACGGTGTGGAGGTGGGTTCCGTCAACAGCATTGTACTCAGAGCCAATACCAAGCAACTTACCATCAATATTCCGGTCGTCATCGAAATGGACCCGAAACGGATGGAAATCGAAGGCAGCATGGCCAAAGATCCCCGGGAGCGCCTGACAAAGATGATTGCCAAAGGGTTGCGGGCCCGGATGGCGCTTCAGAGCATCGTCACCGGTTCCTCCCTCATTGAAATCGATTTTCTTCCGGGAACACCGGTCCATTTGACCGGTCTCGATCCCAGATACCCGGAAATTCCAACCCTGAGGTCGCCAATAGACCAACTGAAACAAAAACTGGAAAACCTGCCCATCGAAAAAATCGCCGCGAAACTGGTCAACATTTTGGACAATCTTGACAACCTCCTCAAAGATCCCGAGATCAAGGCGATGGTGCACAATTTGAACGCGGGGAGTCAGAAACTCGATGGAGTGCTTGAAAACGCGGACAAGCTGGTGCTCAATGCGGACGGCCGGGTGACCCAAATATCGGACAGCGTACAAATAACCCTGTCGGATGCACAAAAGGTATTGAAAAGCGCATCAAAGGAACTGGATGGGGTGTCTTCCGATGCGAGAGAACTCCTTCAGGGCTTAGATGATCGAATCAAGCCGGTGATGCAGAAAATCGAGACTGTGCTCAATTCCGCAAATAAAGCGTTGGAGAGTGCAACAAAAACGCTGGTGACCGTGGATGGTTTTGTGGGCGATCGGTCGGGCACCCGCCACAAGCTGAATCGCGCATTGGACGAGATTGCTGAGGCAGCCAAGTCACTAAAATCTCTGATGGATTACCTGGAGCGGCACCCGAACGCGTTGCTGATGGGAAAAGGAGGTAAAAAATAATGGCGAAGAAAAGGTTTAAAGGCGCATGTTTCCCGTGGGTAATGCTCGGTGTCTTGGGTATGATGCTGGTCTCCTGTGCCGGCAATAACAGCCCGTCAACGTTTTATATGCTTCGCTCCATGGAAAGCCCTCAAGAAAGCTTATCGGCCGAAGCAGGCGACAAAAACGTATCCGTTCTGGTGGGTCCCATATCGCTGCCGGGCTACCTGGATCGCAACCAGATGGTTACGGTTGCCGGAAAAAACGAAATGGCACTGGACGAATTTAACCGCTGGGCGGAATCGTTGCGGGACGGCTTCTACAGAGTGTTGCTCGAAGATCTTTCTTTGCTGCTGAAAACGCCCGAGGTATACGGGTATGATCGAAGTGGGGAAAACTCGGCAGATTACCAGGTGTCGATCGATGTCACCCGGTTTGATGCCGCATCCGAGGGAGATGCCGTGCTAACCGCCTTCTGGTCATTAAGCCGTAAAGAGAGCGGCACCCCCGGCGTTATGCGTAAATCCGTTTTTCGTGCTCCGGTTTCCGGCACCGGTTTTGCCGGGGTAGTGGACGCTCAGAACCAGACCTTAACCGCATTCAGCCGTGAAATTGCCTCGGCTATTCAAGCTATGCAACGCTACTAGATATGATGGGACCGAAGCCCTCTTAAAGGTCAATGCCGAAACCTGTGATGCCATTCTTTACGCCCTTTCAAAAGAGATTCCGGTGGTGATATCCACCGGGGTCTATTACGGCTGGGTGGTGCCGGCCTACGGGGATCAAGGGGGGCGGCATGTTGGAAAAAAAGGCGCTATTCTGGCCTGAGACCTCATGGGGACCAAAGCGTGCCTTCTGCTAATGCTGGCCCTGGCAAAAGTGGGAAACAATCTTCAAGAGCTAAAAAACTTTTTCAAATGGCATTCATTCCCTTGACAGGGGTTTCGTGGGTTATTAAACTATACCAAAAAAATATAGAATGGTGTTATATGAAGCTGTCCACCCGAAGTCGATACGGAACCCGAATGGTTCTGGATCTGGCAAAAAGATACGATGAAGGGCCTGTAAGAATAGGGGATATTGCCGCGCGTGAGGGGATTTCGGTGAAATATCTGGAGCAATTGATTATTCCATTAAAACAGGCCAATTTCATCAAAAGCGTGCGTGGGCCCAAAGGAGGCCATATGCTGACCCGGCCGCCTGAAAAAATAACGGTGGGTGAGGTGGTGAAGGTCCTCGAAGGGGGAACAATGCTCACAGAGTGTGTTGAAACCCCCGAAAAGTGCGAAAAATATCAGAATTGCATGACGCGAAACATCTGGAAGGCGGCTTCAAGAGCCATGTACGAAAAACTGGATTCAATGACCCTGTCCGGTATGCTTTTAGAAGAGCGTCATGGTTAAAGGTTTTATTGGGGAGAGTAACTTGAAAAACATGAAAATCGTTTCCCTTGCGACCAGCAGGAAAAAGGGGACACCCAAAGTTCCCGTTGATCATGTTCTCCTGGTTGAGGAACATGGGATTGAGGGAGATGCCCATGCCGGCCCCTGGCATAGACAGGTGAGCTTTCTGGCGGCGGAGAGCATCGAAAAGGCCCGCAGCCAGGGCTTGGATGTGACCTTCGGGAATTTTGCTGAAAATATTGCCACTCAAGGGGTTGAGTGGGAAAAGGTACCGGTTGGTACCCGCTTGACCCTGGGCGATTCAGTTCAAGTGGAGATTACCCAGAAGGGAAAGGTCTGTCACAACAAATGCGCCATATATTATATGGCGGGAGACTGTATCATGCCGCGAGAAGGGGTTTTCGCCCGCGTGCTCAAGGGCGGCGATATCCGCTGCGGAGAACCGGTAAAAATCATGGATCAATCCTGAGGATCTGCCAGGGGCTTGATTTGGGTTTCAACCACGATAAAAGCGATTCATAATATTGGCTGACAGGGCTTTGATGAAAATTCGAAAACCCATTTTCAAACGGATGGTCTGGACGCTGGCTTTTTTCCTGGTGACGGCAGGGTTTGCTCAGGGTGCCGAGCGCTGCAAAGGAAAATGCTGTCAAGAAGTCCGGCAGCCCTCAGACCGTGATCAAGGAATCCCGGAATTATCGCTCAATCCAAAAACGCCCCTTGAAGCGTTACTCCCCTCCTGCCACATGCCCAAACAATTCAATCTACAAAAAGCAGTGACTTCTGAAACCGCTCCCTGCCAGGATGAGAGCACGACTACATGCTGCCATTTGGGAAAGGCCGGGGCCGGCATTCAGGCATTGGCCGTTCAAGGACACTTTAAAGGGGTGAATCGCCACTTCAATGCTGATATGGTGATCTGCATTCAGTCCCAGGATTTTTTAAATGAAGAAGGCGCTCGTTTCGCCGTGATCGGGTGGGTTTTGCACCCGAGGGCGGCTCCCGTCCCACTTTACCTGAAAAACACTTCCTTTATCTGTTGAACCCACCGGCCGGACCTGGAATTTCTCTGATTTTCTAATCCAGGGATCGGTACGCACACCGACATATTTTTCATCACACCGTTTTTTTGAACCCATGTAAATAGGCGAGGAAATGTCTTTTCTCTCCCATAAGCTTGAGTTCGACTAGCGGGAGCATACCAAACAAAAAAACAGATACGATTCGACGCCGAAATAGAGGCGAATCATGGAGGCATTATGTCTAACAAAAAAAAGAAATCCATCAAGGAAGTGAGTCACCAAAAGAAAGCGGAAGTGTTGGGGACCGACAAACATAAAAAGAAATATCTGCCCTATACCATTTTGTCCATTTGCGTCGTGTTGGCCATCGCCGCGGTCATGCTTTTTCGGGGAAACGTTCTGACTTCCCAGGCCGGTGCAGTGGCCCAGGGTGAGAGCACCGAAGGCTCAAGCACGAGCCAGGTGGTGTCCTTTCCCGTAAAACTGTTTGATGATGGAACGGCAAAGCATTTTGATTTCAAAGCGGGGAACGGCATTACCATCAAATATTTTGTGCTCAAAAGTTCTGATGGAATCGTTCGTGCGGCCTTTGACGCCTGTGACGTGTGTTGGCCCAGCGGCAAAGGGTACTTTCAGGAAGGGGACAATATGGTCTGCAGAAACTGCGGGAAGCGCTTTGCCTCGGTGAAAGTCAATGAAGTGAAGGGCGGCTGCAATCCTGCACCCCTTAACCGAAAGATCGAGGACGGCAACCTGGTGATTCAGGTGGCGGATATCCTCGCGGGGGCGACCTATTTTGATTTTTCACGGAGGGGTAACTCATGAAACTGATCGATATCTCTCTGGGGAATTTGAAGCGGCGCAAAGCAAAGGCCGCCTTCATTCTCATCGGCCTTCTGGTGGGGGTGACGGCGGTTGTAGCGTTTATGAGCCTGGTGGATACCCTGACCCGGGATATCAACCATAAACTGGAAAAATACGGCGCCAATATCATGGTTCTGCCGAAAACGGAAAATCTCTCTCTCACCTATGGCGGAATGGCCGTGGGGGGCGTTTCCTTTGAAATGCGCGAGATTCTCGAGAAGGATCTGGCCAGGATCAAACATATTAAAAACTCCGCCAATGTGGCGGCGGTGGGGCCCATGGTTCTGGGGTCGATCAAGGTGGCGAACCATAATGTGCTCCTGGCGGGAGTCGATTTTGAAGTCACCCCCATTCTAAGGCCCTGGTGGAAAATAAAAGGGAAGGTCCCTGAGGAAAGTGGGGTTCTTCTGGGATCCGAGGCGAGCCGCATTCTCGGACTGGGGCAGGGTGATACCCTTGCGGTTGGTGAAAGAGCGCTGGTGATATCCGGCGTGCTCGAATCCACCGGAAGCCAGGATGATCAGATTGTCTTTGCACCGTTAAGGACGGCACAGCAGGTGTTGGGCAAGGAAGGGCGGATTTCCATGGCGGAAGTTGCGGCACTTTGTGCGGCGTGCCCCATCGACGACATGGTCGCTCAGATCTCGGGTGTTCTCCCCGATGCCAAGGTAATGGCCATTCGGCAGGTGGTGAAAGGCCGTATGGAAACCCTGGGTCACTTTAACAAATTCGCTTACGGCCTTTCCCTTCTGGTCATGCTGGTGGGCGGATTGGTGGTGCTCGTGACCATGATGGGGAGTGTGCGAGAGAGGACAAGCGAATTCGGTATCTTCATGGCCATCGGTTTCAAGCGGAGCCATGTCATGCGCATGGTCCTTTTCGAGGCCGCCGTCATCTCAGCCGTTGCCGGGGTGGCGGGCTATGTCATGGGGCTCGGTGCCACCAAGCTGTCCATCCCATTCTTCACTGAAAGCGTGGATGTGAGCCTGGCCTTTGACCCTTTCCTGGCCGTGGGAGTGTTTGTGGCGGCTATTTTGCTGGGACTTATATCCAGCGTGTACCCGGCGATTATGGCGGGAAATCTGGATCCCAACGAAGCCCTTAGAACCCTTTAGGAGACCTAAATGATGAGCTATATTCGAGTGGAAAATTTGATGAAAAAATACGGAAAAGGAGACGCCGCCTTTATGGCCGTTAAGGGGATGAGTTTCCAGATTCGACAGGGGGAATTCGCAGCGATCGTGGGAGAATCAGGATCCGGAAAATCCACCCTGCTGACCATGATGGGGGCGCTGAATACCCCCACAACGGGCCGGTATGTGGTGGATGACATTGATGTCTATTCCCTTGGTCTTGACCAAAGGGCGAAATTTCGCATGGAATTTTTGGGATTTATTTTTCAGAGCTTTCATCTGATCCCTTATCTCAATGTTATGGAAAACGTGATGCTGCCCCTGGCCATTGCAAAAATGAAATCAAAGGAGAAACAGGAGATGGCCAGGGAGGCGCTTAAGCATGTGGGGCTCTCGGACAAAGAAAAACGTCTCCCCAATGAGATTTCGGGTGGTGAACAGGAACGGGTGGCCATTGCCAGGGCGGTTGTGAACAATCCGACCATACTCCTGGCCGATGAACCCACCGGTAATCTGGATACCAAGAACAGCCGTGAAGTCATGGACCTCTTTCACAAACTGAATGAAGCGGGAATCACCATTGTGATGGTGACCCATAATGCGGATTGTGCCGGCGAGGCCCATCGGACCCTTTGCGTTTCCGATGGATTGATCAAAGAGCAGGAACGGTCTCGAAAAATTGTGAAATACCCTTTCGGGATGAAAACAGGCATTGATCCGTACCCGATTGAAAATGTTGCCATTCAATAGAGATCATAGGGTTGAAGGGTTTTCGAAACCCCATAAGGAGATGAATATGGATAATGGATTTTTATTTTCAAAGAAGATGTGGGCACTTATCATGGTTTTTCTGGTGGTTCTCATGGCAGCAGCCGCTTTTGCGCTTCAGTTCAGTGGAGAAAAAACCGAACCGCCACCGGTTATTGATCGAAATGATGCTTCCAAGCCTTTAAACCCGGGAACGGAAATCTCCAAAGCGGTTTTCAAGGTGAACAACATGTCGTGCTCCGGGTGTATTTCCACCATCAAAGGTGCCCTTGCCGGTTTTCAGGGAATCGAAGAGGTTCTGGTGGATCTGGGAAGCGGCACGGCGGAAGTCTACTTTCGTCAGGGGAGTGGTACTGACGTGACCACAATGGCCAAGGCTATTACGGATAGCGGTTATCCGGCCAGCATTGTGAAGGTTTACTCCGCCGAGGAAATCCGGAAGGAGCGGGCGCTGGCGGCTTCAAAATCGAAGGAGTATATCGCCTCGGTGGGCGGATACGATATTGCCCGGGCGGATTTTGATATGGAGATGAAGGCGGCACGAAAGCAGTACCAAAAGGATTACGGGGCTGATCTATTTAACACGCCCAGAGGGCAGGCCCTGGAACAGAGGATTCAGGGACAGATTCTGTCGAGGCTCATCGATCAGGGGACTCTGCTCCAGGAAATAAATCGTTCCGGTTTCAATGTGGATGGCGCAACGTTGAAGGCCGAATTAAAAGCCTATATGGAGAAAAACGGCAAGAGTGAACAGGCGCTTGAACAGGCAGTGCGAGAAGCGGGAATCAGCTATGACTATTTCAAAAAAAGGTTTGAAACGGGGGTTTTGATCAACCGATTTGTGGATGAAAAGGTCCTGGCCGAGGCAAAGACCCCCGATCAAAAACAGCGAGCTTTTGCCGACTGGTACAATAACGCCAGGAACCTTGCCAAGGTGGTCTATTACGACAAAGACCTTGAACTGTCCATTCAGCAGCAGAGTGCTTCGGGCAGTTGCTGCGCAGCCAAATAGGGAGGTATCGCAATGAAAAAATCAGAAAGCGGTTCAAAGGGAATGACAGCTTCCGGGTGCCGCACAACCATGGAAACGGGAGGGAGCGTGACTTCGTGCGGGTGCAACACCCATAAGCCCGAACCTTCTCAAAAAAAGGGCTGGTGGGCGCGTTATGTGGCACGTTTGAAAAAACATGAAAGAGATTTTCGGTCCTGCTGTCACTGACAAGAGAACCCCCGTGGATAAAAGAGCGTATTCCTCTCTGGCGCTGTTTCCAGGCGGATGAGTATGCTCTTTTCTCCCGGGGGCGGGAAACAAAGGAGAAATAGAAATGTTGGAGATGATTGTTGTAGGGGCAATTGTGGCTCTGGCACTGGCTTTTCTGGCAAAAAATCTGTATCATAAGACAATTGGTAATTCCGCCTGCGGTTGCGAAGGTAAGATATGTCAAAAAAAGAAAAAAATGGTTATGTAAAAAAAGAAACCATGATGGTGGTGGCGTTTGTGGCCCTTGCGGTGGGGTTTGTGGGTGGGGTTCTCTACAGCGCTTACAAAACGGTTCCCGCTGAAAATGCGCCGTCCCCGGATCATGCACAGGTTTCAAATACACAGGCTTCCGGAATTTTGAAGTTGGAGAAAGAAACCGTGCTTCATCCGGACAATGTGGAGGCCTGGGTGCAATTGGGGAACCTCTATTTTGATGCCAATCAGGTTGACAAGGCCATTTTGGCCTATGAGCGATCCCTGGCACTTGATCCCAAAAATGCCAACGTGCTCACGGATTTGGGGGTGATGTACCGCCGCAAAGGTCAACCCGGGGAAGCCATCAAGGCGTTCGACCGGGCGATTCAGGCCAACCCCCGGCAGGAGGCGGCCTATTTCAACAAAGGGGTGGTCTTTCTCCACGATCTCAAAGACCAAAATGAGGCCCTTAAAGCATGGGAAGATCTTGTCCGGGTAAACCCGATGGCCAAAGTTCAGAGCGGAGAACTGGTGATGGAGATTATTGAAAATATCAAAGCAAAGAAACCCTTGAAAAACTAGTGCTTACCTTCATCATTTTTTCGGGTTGCCATAGACTGTAATTCCGTATTGATGAATTTTTTGGGCACCAGGGTCACCCGCTGAAAGTTTCCCAGTGGACTTTCATCCACCAGGAGAGGGCATTCGTAGGCCTCTTCAAGGGTTTTGAAAGTGAGCACTTCCGCGGGCCGGCCTATTTTAACAATTCGCCCTTTTTTTAGCAGCATCAGACGATTTCCGTACATGGCGGCCAGGTTGATGTCGTGGGATACCATGACAATGGTGAGGCCTTTTTCTTCCCGCAGCTTTTCCATCAGATCCATGACCCGCACCTGATGGGCCAGATCCAGAGCCGCGGTCGGTTCATCAAGCAGGATGATCTGCGGTTCCTGACAGATGGCTCTGGCGATAAAAACCCGTTGACGCTCTCCGCCGCTCAACTGATCCATTTTTCGCTCGGAGAGAGGTTCCACCCCTGTAAAAGCCATTGCCTCCTCTGCCCGTTGAATGTCTATATCTCCTTCCAGCCCCAACAGGCCCATGCGGGGTGACCGCGCCATGAGGATCAGCTCCCTCACCGTAAAGGGAAGATCTTCGGGAACGGTTTGGGGGACCAGGGCCATGATCCTTGCCAGGGAACGTCGGGAGTATTTTCCCATGGGTATCCCTTCGATTTGAAGGTCCCCGCTTTGAAACGGGGTGATGGCCGACAAGATTTTCAACAGGGTGGTCTTTCCCGAACCGTTAGGGCCGATAATGATGAAGAATTCCCCTTTGGGAATGGAAAAGGAGATATCCTGAAGCACCGGAAGGGAGCCATAAACGGCATGCAGGGAGGTGGCGTGAATTGACGGTTTCATGATCGTGATTTCTTCAGCAGTATGATAAAAAGCGGAGCGCCGATCATGGCGGTGATGACGCCCGCGGGCATCTCTCCCTGCTCCGGCAGGGTCCTGGCCAGAATATCGCAAAGGACCACATAGGCGCTCCCCCCCAGCACGCAGGCGGGAACCAGCACCCGGTGGTCCGGTCCCACCACAAGCCTCAGCAAATGGGGAATGACAAGGCCCACAAAACCGATGGGTCCACAGGACGCGACCGTGGCGCTCACCATAATGGAGGTCGCCACCAGAAGGGTGGCGGTGATGACTTTGATATTGACGCCCATGGTCTGGGCCAGTTCTTTGCCCATGAGAAAGAGGTTCATGGTGTTGGAAAGGCAGAAAATCAAAATGGCACAGGGCAGCACCACCGCCGTCAGCAACCAGACCTGTGGCAGGTCCGCCATGGACAGATCTCCCATGAGCCAGAAGATGATGTTATGAAGGCGGTCGTCCTGGGTGATGGAAATGAGAAACATGACAAAAGCGGCGCAGAACGCATTGACCATGACCCCGGACAAAAGAAGGATGTCTTTTCTGAGCAATGTTTTGCCGGAGGTCATGAAAAGAAGGAGCAGCAACGTGGCCATGCTGCCGCCAAAAGCGGTGAAACTGACGCCGGGGAAAGGGGAGAGCCCCATGAGGATGCCGACAATGGCGCCGATGCTGGATCCGCTCGAAATGCCAAGGATATAAGGCTCCGCCAGGGGATTTCGAAGCAGGGCCTGAAAAACCAGCCCCCCCAGCGAAAGCGCTGCGCCCACCAGTGATGCCAGAAATACCCGGGGCAGGCGGATGCGCCAGACAATGGTTTCAAGCATGGCGCCCGCTTTTTCGATCCCCGCAAGGGAAAACAGCGTCTCTTTGATGTTGCTGCCGGTGGATCCCACGGAAATACCCAAAACCATGGTGATGGCGAGAAGCAATAAGAGAGGTATCGATATCATCCATATGCGTCTGATGACGCGCGGTTTTTGGGTCTTCACGGTTTTTCCTTGTACAGCTCCGGATGAATGGCTCGGGCGACCTGTTCCAGTCCGTCAATGATTCTGGGTGTGGGCCGGTCGCAGATATCGGAATCCATGAGCACGATGCGGTTGTTTTGAACGGCGGGCATGCTGGGCCATTTGGACCACTCTTTTTTGACCCGTTCAAAGCTGGCGCCCCTTGCCATGGACGTGATGATCATAACGTCGGGGGAAAGACCCAGGACCTGTTCCCGGCTGTACCTTGGATACTGTATGGGACCCTTTGCAAGGTTCCGGCCCCCGGCCATGGTAATCAATTCGTGAATAAAGGTCTGGGTGCCTGCCGAGACAATGGGTGAGACGCCGATTTGAAAAAAGACCCGGGGGTTGTGGGATGATGTGGACACCAGGGATTTCACCCGTTCCATGCGGGTGCGCATATCGGAAACGACGGCGTGAGCCTTTTGATCGGCTCCGAGAAGGTGTCCCAATTGTAGAATGGTATCAAGGACGGCGTTTATGTCCCTGGGGTCAACAGCATAGACGGGAATTCCCAGGTGCTCCAGTTTCCTGACCACTGCTATGGGGTTTCCATCCTTTATGCCGATACAGAGTTGTGGTTTCAGGGCCACGATCTTTTCGAGATCAAGATGCTTATAGGATCCCACACGGGGCAGCTTTTCGGCTGCGACCGGAAAATCACTGAACAGGGAGACGCCTTTTAAGAGATCCTCCTTTCCCAGGGCAAAAATAATTTCAGTAATACTCGGGGCCAGGGAAACAACCCGTTTGAGGTTGTCCGGTACCATCATTTTCCGGCCGAGTTCATCGGTCACCATCCGGGCGGCCGACGGTTCTCCATGCAGGATAAAGAGGCCCGCAAAGAAAAACAAAAGGCTCAAAAGGGTCTTCTTTCTCATGATGGTGATAAACCTAAAAGCATATAAAAAAACATTTTACTCTCTCGTTGTCCTCATTTTAAACTTCAAGAATATAGCGGCAACCCTCGTTTTTTGAAAGGACTTTTTTATGACCGGTAAAAATGATATATGTGAAGTAATTCCTTTGATCTCAGCCTGTGTGCTTTTCCGATCTGAACAAGAATTCTCATCCCGGACATTTTTCGCTTGCATTTCATTATGTTATTGTTTATAAAGCCCGAATATTTATGGTTTTGGCTTAAATGACCCGTCAAATCGGGTTTTGTTTGCACTCCATGCCAGTAAAATCAAAGGGTTGAGTTTTTATTTTTCAGATCCGGTTGTAGTTTTAAATCCGTTGTGAACGATACTTGGCTTCTCGGGAACGTTCCGATTTTTTGTGAAGGTCATCTAAACATCGATGTTGACATGCATGAGGCATCTTGGGAAGTGATCGTTTCACTTCAGATGCCTTATTTTCTTTGATGGTTATCCCTATGAAAGTATTTTCCGTTGGTATAAAAGACAAGGACGTCCAGCAGGTGGAGGCGGAAACCCTTTCGGCCTTCGAAGCGCTGAAGCATCTGAAGGTAGGTGGATTGGACCGTGTGGTGGCGGTGAAGGTGGACGGAATTCCCCGTGACCTTTCAACTGCGATCGGTACCAAAACGGAGCTGGAGCCCATTTATCTTCATTCCGATGAGGGTTTGGAAATCCTTCGACACAGCACTTCCCATGTGATGGCCATGGCCGTCAGAGAACTCTTTCCCGGCGTGAAAGTAACCATTGGACCAGCGGTGAAAGACGGGTTTTATTACGATTTTGACTATGAGAGACCCTTCAAGGAGGATGACCTGCCGCAAGTGGAAGAAAAGATGAATGAGATCATTCAGGCGGACCTTCCATTTTCCCGAAAGGAAATGACGACTCCAGATGCGGTAACATTTTTTAAGGCGCAGGGTGAGGATTACAAGGTCGAACTCATTGAAGACCTTGGAGCGGAGGCCGTCTCCCTTTACACCCAGGGGAGTTTTACGGATCTGTGCCGCGGACCTCACATCCCTTCCACCGGTATGATTAAAGCCTTCCATCTGATCAAAGTGGCCGGCGCTTACTGGCGTGGCGATGAGCATCGGCCCATGTTGAGCCGCATATACGGTGTCGGTTTTTCCGACCGGAAAGAGTTGAAAAAACACCTTCACATGCTGGAAGAGGCCCGCAAAAGAAACCATGTGAAACTCGGGTCTCAGCTGGAACTTTTCAGCACCTACGAAGAAATTGGTGCGGGAATGGTTGTCTGGCATCCCAACGGTGCCATGCTCCGTTACATTCTGGAGGATTTTGAGATCAAGGAACATCTCAAAAGAGGCTACGAACTGGCAAGAGGCCCGGAGGTCCTGAAAACGGATTTGTGGAAAAAATCCGGACATTTTGACAACTACCGCGAGAACATGTATTTTACGGAGATTGACGGGCTATCCTATGGCATGAAGCCCATGAACTGTCTTTCCCACATGCTGATTTACGGCTCCAAGATCAGAAGCTATCGCGACCTGCCCAAGCGGTATTTTGAGTTGGGGACCGTCCACAGGCATGAGCGAAGCGGGGTTTTGCACGGTCTTTTTCGCGTCAGGGAGTTTACCCAGGATGACGCGCATATCATCTGTACACCGGATCAGCTCAATGGTGAGATCAAGGGGGTTCTTGATTTCGTAAAAGAAGTGATGGGGATTTTCAAGTTCGATTATGAACTGGAAATTAGTACACGCCCTGAAAAATCCATCGGTTCCGATGAGGACTGGGAGTTGGCTACCGAGGCGCTTATCAAAGCCATGGATGAGCTTCAATTGAATTATGAAATTAACGAAGGTGATGGCGCTTTTTATGGTCCCAAGATCGATGTCAAACTTGAAGATGCGCTGGGTCGAAAATGGCAGTGCGCGACTATCCAATGCGACTTTACACTTCCTGAAAAGTTTGACCTGACCTTTATTGGTCAAGATGGCGAAAAACACCGGCCCGTTATGATTCACAGGGTGATACTGGGTGCCATTGAACGATTTATCGGGGTTTTGATAGAGCATTATGCCGGGGCGTTTCCCACCTGGCTGGCTCCGGTTCAGGTTGCCATCCTGACAGTGACGGATCGGAACATTCCGTTTGGTGAAAAGGTCGCCGAAGCACTTCTTACCGAGGAATGCAAACTGAGGAGGGAATGGCAATAGAAAAAAATCTCAACGGGCATTCGGGTTGATTCCGATTTCAGAAATGAGAAGTTAGGTCTCAAGGTAAGGGAGGCTCAGGTAAAAAAGATTCCTTATATGTTGATTATTGGGGACAAAGAATGCGATAATAGCAGCGTAACCCCAAGGAAAAGGAATGGCCAAAATCTATCTTTGATGGGAACAAATGAGTTTATTGACCTGATTACCGAGGAATGCAAACTGAGGAGGGAATGGCAATAAGAAAAAAATCTGATGAGGTAAGGATCAATGAGAAGATCCGCTCCGGGAAAGTGAGACTGATCTCCGATGACGGAGATCAGTTGGGAATTCTGTCTCTTGAGGATGCGCTGAAAGAAGCCAAGGATGCAGGGCTGGACCTGGTTGAAGTCGCGCCCAATTCAGATCCACCGGTTTGCCGCGTAATGGATTATGGTAAATTCCGGTATGAGGCAAGCAAAAAAGTTCAGGAGGCGCGTAAGAAAACCCGAGGCGGCCAGATGAAGGAAATTAAACTTCGGCCTAATACTCAGGATCACGATCTCGGGTTTAAAATCAATAACTTGAGGTCTTTTCTGGATAAGAAACACCGGGTGAAGGTCAGCGTCTTTTTCCGTGGTCGGGAGATGGCGTTTATGAAAGCCGGTGATGATCTTCTGAAAAGAGTAGCTGAAGAAGTCTCAGATGCCGGAACCGTAGACCAGCCCCCTGCCAGGGAGGCCCGGAATCGAATGACCATGGTCATTGTTCCGAAATAAATTTAACCAATAAGAACCCTCAGGCGGGTGCAGCTTCTTTTGTGATCTTTTGCCTTTGGTAAAGATTAAAAGGATGGCTGTTTTTTCTTGAGGGCCTTATTCAGCAGTGGAGGACAACAATGCCGAAAATGAAGACCAACCGCGGGGCGGCCAAACGCTTTAAAACCAGCGGTTCTGGAAAAATCGTAAGAAACAAGGCCTTTTCGAGCCATATCCTGACGAAGAAAAGCACGAAAAGAAAACGGAATCTTCGAAAGTCAGCTATTTTGGATAGCGCGAATCTGAGAAATGTCAGGCGGATGTTGCCATACGCCTAAGTTTTGTGGTTTCTTTAACAGAATTTTGAACGAATAATTAAGAGGGTTTGTCATGCCAAGGGTGAAAAGAGGCTTTAAAGCCAGAAGAAGACGGAAAAAAATATTAAAGGCGGCAAAAGGATTTCGGGGAGGGCACAGCAAACAGTACAGGACCGCTGAAAGTACTGTAATGCGGGCCGGAGTGTATGAATACCGGGACCGCAGGGTTCGAAAACGTGATTTTCGAAAACTGTGGATTATCAGAATTAATGCGGCGGCCCGTGCACACGGTCTTTCCTACAGCCGATTGATGGGGGCGCTCATCAAGGCCGGTGTTGTGCTGGATCGCAAGGTGTTGGCCGACATGGCGGTTCATGATCCGGCGGGATTTGCCCGGTTGGCCGCAATGGCCTCATAACGGTACGCCTGGTGACTACCACAGTGAAAGACCGGCTTCTGGAACTGGAAAAGCGTGCCAGGGATGAAATTGCAGCCATTGATGACCTGGCCGACCTGGAGCCGTTTCGGATCAGATATCTTGGTAAAAAAGGTGAGCTGACATCCCTGATGAAAAGTCTGGGATCACTGAGTCGGGAAGAACGTCCTGAAGCGGGTAAGCTGGCCAACCAAATCAAGGTAAAGCTTTCCCGTCGTTTTGAGGAGGTCAAAGCATCCCTCGAAGCCGGCGGGAATGAAAATGCTGCCTCCCTAGATGTGACCCTGCCCGGCAGAGAACCGGTTTACGGTCACCTTCATCCCATCACCTCCGTCATTCAAGAGGTATGCCTTATCTTTTCACGGATGGGGTTTCGCGTGGTCAAAGGCCCCAATGTGGAGTTGGACTACTACAATTTTGAGGCGTTAAACCTGCCCAAGGACCATCCTGCCAGGGATATGCAGGACACGTTTTATGTATCCGAAAATGTGGTTTTGAGAACCCACACCTCCCCCATCCAGGTGCGCGTCATGGAAACCCAGCAACCTCCCGTCAGCGTTATTGCGCCCGGAAAGGTATACCGACGCGATTCCGATGTTTCCCACACCCCCATGTTTCATCAGGTGGAAGGGCTACTGGTGGATCGGGGTGTTTCTTTTGGTGAACTGAAAGGGACGCTCACCAGTTTCATTCATCAGATGTTCGGCAGCGATACCGCTTTGCGCTTCAGACCGAGCTTTTTTCCTTTCACCGAGCCCAGTGCCGAGGTGGATATCAGGTGCGTTATCTGTGGGGGGAAGGGATGTCGAACCTGTTCCCACACTGGATGGCTGGAAATACTCGGTTCCGGCATGGTGGACCCCGAAGTGTACGGTTTCGTCGGTTATGATCCCGATGTATACAGCGGCTTTGCCTTTGGCGTGGGGATGGAAAGAATTGCCATGTTGAAATACGGTATCGATGACATACAGCTTTTTTTCAAGAATGACATGCGGTTCTTGGAACAATTCTAATCGCAAACCTCTAACATCGTTTTTCAGAGTATAATCCATGAAGGTAAGTCTTAACTGGTTGAAGGAACACGTTGATATCACCCTTTCTCCCGACGAACTCGCCCATGTTCTGACCATGGCGGGTCTGGAGGTGGAAGGGATTGCGGTAGTGGGTCGAAATCTGGAGCATGTTCTGGTTTCCAGAATTCTGGAAGTACGCTCTCATCCCAATGCCGATCGCCTCTCTCTCTGTCAGGTCGATACCGGAACCGATGTTGTTCAGGTGGTTTGCGGTGCGCCCAATGCGGCCGAAGGGGTTCTGGCGCCGTTGATTCTCCCCGGTAAAAAACTGCCGGACGGTACCCAAATGAAGGAAAGCCGAATTCGAGGGGAGATTTCAAAGGGTATGCTGTTGGCGGAAGATGAAATGGGGCTGACCGATGACCATTCCGGAATTATGATTCTGCCCGAGACCGCAACTCCGGGAACGCCCCTCACCGCGTTGTTGTCCTTTCCCGATTGGGTTTATGACATCAGCATTACCCCCAACAGGCCCGACTGCACCAGTGTCCTCGGTATCGCCAGGGAAATTGCCGCCAACACCGGAAACCCGCTCAAGGGTTTTGAACCCGAGATCAACGCAAGCGGTCCCCCCGTGGACGATTTGACCGATATTTCCGTTCACGATCCGGATGGGTGCCCCCGGTATGCGGCGGCGGTCGTTCAGGACGTTTCCCTCAAACCGTCACCCTTTTGGATGCGCTATAGACTCTTTCAATCCGGGGTGCGAAGCATCAGCAATTTGGTGGATGTCAGCAACTATGTGATGCTTGAAGTGGGGCAGCCCCTTCACGCCTTTGATTACGACCGGTTGAGCGAGCACCGAATCGAGGTTCGGCGCGCTGAAAAGGGAGAGGCTTTCACGACTCTGGACGGAGTGGATCGGGAACTGGATTCGGAGACACTGCTCATTTGCGACGGCCAAAAGCCTGTCGCGCTGGCCGGTATTATGGGCGGCTTGAATTCGGAAATCTGTGCCGAGACGAAAAATATCCTGGTGGAAAGCGCTTTTTTCGACCCCGTCACCGTTCGTCGGGGGTCAAAACGGCTGGGGCTTTCTACGGAAGCCTCCTATCGATTCGAAAGAGGGGCCGATATCGGGGGCGTTACCTCCGCTCTGACCCGTGCGCTGTATTATATCAACCTGCTGGCCGGCGGGGTAACGGCCAAGGGGATGATGGACAACTATTCCAAACCGTATACCGCACCCCGGATCGATTTCAGACCGGAAAAAGCGAATGCCATCCTGGGAACTTCCATTTCGAAAGAGGCCATGAAAGATCACCTTGAGGCCCTTGGAATGGACGTTTTGGAAGAGGGGGACCAGGCTCACCTGACCGTCGTTCCCCCCACATTCAGAGTGGATATCAAGCGGGAGGTGGACTTGGTGGAAGAGGTGGCAAGGCTCCATGGGTTCGACAATATCCCCGTGATATCCCCACGGATCACCCCCTCCCAAGGGAAGGAATCCCCTGATCTTCTGTTGCGGGATGAAATCCGGCCCATGATGAAGGCCTTCGGTTTTTCCGAAATCATCACCTACAGCTTTGTTTCTCCGGATTCCGTCAATGCACTCGTGGAGGAAGCCGAGGAGGGGGCCCTAAAAGCCTTTACCCGGATCATGAACCCGCTCACAGTGGACCAATCCGTTTTGAGAACCTCACTGATTCCCGGGCTTATGGAGACGGCCCGGTACAACATGCTTCACGAGAGGGTAAATCTGAAGCTTTTTGAGTGGGGAAAGGTTTTCTTTGACAAAACGGACGATGTGCAACCCCTTGAAGAAATTTACCTGGCCGGGATGATGGTGGGTGTCCATGCCGAAAAATCGTGGTCCAACGAGGAAAGACCCGTTGATTTTTATGATGCGAAAGGGATCCTGACGGTGCTGTTGAGAAACCTGGGGCTTCTGGGGTTACAATTCCGCCATGAGAAGCATTTTTTCGGGTATGATCAGGATACGGCATCCGGCATATACTATAATGACAGCTGCATTGGCAGGATGGGTGTTGCTTCTTCCCGGCTCATTGAGGCCTATGACCTGAAGGCGAAAAATGTCTCTCTTTTTGAAATTGATGTGGCATCCCTTTTAAAAGCGTTGCCTGAAAAAAAGACGTTTGTTCCTTTCGGTAAATATCCGGCTGTCCACAGAGATCTTTCCCTGGTGTTGGATCGTCAGACCGAATGCTCCGCCATCGTGGATATTATCAAGGAAGAGGGGCGTGATCTGCTCGAATCCGTGCATGTTTTTGACCTCTACGAGGGAGACAGAATCGATTCATTAAAAAAGGCGATTTCCTTTAAAATCTCTTTCCGATCGGATCGGGGGACCCTTGACGGAGAAGAGGTCAATCGTTTGTATGAGGCAATTGTGGAAAAAATCGGACGAAAGGCGGGAGGTCGGTTGAGGGAGGGCTAAACGGCATGGTCCAGATTCCTGAGAACAGAAAATATTTCCGTATTGGTGAGGCGAGTCGGATCGTGGGGGTTGAGCCCTATGTCCTGAGATATTGGGAAAGCGAATTTTCCCAGATCAGACCACAACGGGCAGATTCCAACCAGCGGACTTATCAGAGACAAGACCTGGAAACTTTGCTGGAAATAAAGCGGCTGCTTTATGAAGAAAAGATGACCATCGAAGGGGCAAGACTTCGATTCAAAGGAGAAAAGCCTGAAAAAACGCCCCTTTTAGAGCCCATTATCGAAGAGGCAAAAACAGAGTTGCGTCAAATATTGGAAATCCTCGGATAAATGCTAATTGGCATTGATCTTGTCCCGTAAAACCCCCGACGTCTTGAACACCACAACCCTTCGTGCCCTCAGCTGCAAATCTTCCGTGGTCTGCGGGTTTCTGCCGCGCCTTGACGCTTTTTCTTTCACCAGAAACTTTCCAAACCCGCTGATTAACAGATCCTCTCCATTTTCCAGTGTTTCCTTGATGATTTCAAGGAGGCCTTCCGCCGCTCCCCGGGATTGACTTTTGCTGAGTCCGACCTGGTGATAGATATTGTCGATAATTTTTTCTTTGGTGAGTGCCACCGTTAAACCTCCTGCGTGGTCCCTAAAAGAGACTTCTTAAACATACGGTTGATATCTTCTCTTAACTGCCGCAACAAAATCCCTGTTGATGGCCGATTTCATGAGCAATCAATATGGCTTATGGCGAAAAGAGTGTCAAGCATTATTTGTGTTTTTGAATTTTTCTTTCAGGTTCTGGTTGACGATATCAGGGACCAGCCCGCTCACATCTCCGCCGAAGCTGGCGGCTTCTTTGATGATGGTCGAGCTGATATAAAACCATTTATAATCGGTCATCAGGAAAATGGATTGCACGTCGCGGTTGAGCTTTCGATTCATGAGGGCCATCTGAAATTCATATTCGAAATCGGAAAGTGCCCGCAATCCCCGTAGAACCACATTGGAATTTTTCTTGATGGCATAATCCACCAGAAGCCCGTCGAAAGTGTCCACTTCAATCCTGGAGTCTTGATGAACCGCATTTTCGATCATTTCAATTCTTTCTTCAATGGAAAACAGCGGAACCTTTTTGGGATTGTTCAGGATGGCGATAATCAATTTGTCGAAAATCTCAAGGGCTCTCGAAACAATACTGAGGTGCCCATTGGTGATCGGATCGAAAAAACCGGGGTAGATGGCAATCGTCTTTTTCATGAAGGGTCCTTTTTTTTATAAATGTTGAGTTTTGTATCTCCATAGAGCCGGGTTTCAATGAAATCCAACGCAGAAAACTGCTTTGTATCCGAATCCTTGCCGGTTTCCAAAATGATGAGGGCGCCGGGCGCCAGCTGCGCCGAAACGGATAGTTCCTCGATTAATTCCGATCCCAGAGCGCTTCGATAGGGAGGATCGAAAAACGCCAGGTCGTAAACGGCATCGAGAAAAGGGCTTTTTCTTGGAAGCCCTTTTGAAAGGTCCCATTTGCACAACCGCCCTAATCGTTCGAATCCGCACAGCGCAAGGTTTTTTTTCGTCAGGGCAAGGGATTGTCTTGCATGATCGACAAATACGGCAAGGGTTGCGCCTCTGCTCAACGCTTCCAGCCCGAGAAGCCCCGTTCCGGAAAACATATCCAGCACCTTTGTGCCGGAAAGGTCCTGCCCGATAATATTGAAGATCGCTTCTCTCACCTTGTTGCTGCTGGGGCGAATTTCAAAATTCTTCGGCGCCGCTAAAACCCTTCCCCTTATTTGACCGCCGGTGATTTTCATTTCAGGTCAGGTAACCGATGACCGTCTCACCCGCTTTGACCTTTTGGCCGATCCCGACCGCGATGTTGCTCCCTTCAGGCAGAAAGACTTCCAGCCTGGACCCGAACCGAATGAGCCCGAATCTTTGGCCGGTTTTCACCGTGTCGCCTTTCCGAACCCAGCAGGCGATGCGTCTTGCCACCAGACCGGCGATCTGGATCACCATGATTTCCCGGGAATCATCCATCTTAAGGGTGATTCGGTTGTTTTCATTTTGCTCCGATGCCTTGTCCAGGTCCGCTGAAAGAAATTTACCCGGGTGGTAGGAAATTTCTTTGATGGTTCCCCCAAAGGGGATTCGGTTCACATGAACATTAAAGACGTTCATGAAAATGGAGACCTTGATGGACGGCCGGCCCAAAGGGTTCTCATCACCGGCCACATTCCTGAATTCCAGGATACGCCCGTCGGCGGGGGACAGCACTGCATTTTCTTTTTTCGAAGGATGCCGTTCAGGGTCTCTGAAAAAGTAGATCACAAAAAGTGTGATGACGACGGTGATGACGGTTAGCGTCGTCCAGCCCAACGCCATAGAAATAACGGTTATTCCGATTCCCATGAATATGAACGGAAATCCCTCTTTTGCCAGAGGCAGCCTGTTGTTGATGCGGTTTTCCCTGTTCATGTGCGATACCCTGTGTGATGTAACGTTTCGGCTGTTATATTTATTTTGGTGGGGCTTGTCAACGTATGACCTGTCGGCGGAGCGGATTATTCGCTGGCGGGAAATGTCGGGCTTGGTCGTATATCCGGAGGTCTGAAATATCTGGGGACCAGGTTGCCCGGATCATCCAGGTCTCCCGCGTCAAAACGGGCAAGGGCAAGGGCGCCCACGGAAGAGGCTCTCAGTTGCCAACATTGGGGTGGGGCGATCCGGGCGTGCTCTTCAATCAATTCTTTCAGCCGGGCCCCATGGTTTGAAAAATCATTTCCGATGAAAACGGTATCATCCGCGAACAGGGAGGGTATGTCGTCGATTCTGAAACAGTTGTCCTTTTCTTTCCTTTCCAGTTCATTGTTCCGGTTCCAGAGAAAAAGGGCGGTGAAGACTTCTCCCTTTCTTGAGGAAAGCAGCGGTGCGATGGGGTGAGGCGTCAAAGGCAATTGAAAGGCGAGGGCTTTCAGGCTGGATATGCCGATGACCGGAACCCGAAGGGCGTGAGCGAATCCTTTGGCCAGGGAGAGCCCCACCCGAAGACCGGTGAAGCTGCCGGGTCCCGTGGCCACGGCGACACCCCTGATCCGGTCCGAACCGATGCAGTTGATCAGTCCGTCAACAGCGGGCATGAGGCCGCCGAAGTGGCCTTTTCCTTCGAACATCAGTTGCTCGGCAATAAGGGTGCGGTCCATACCCAAGAGTGCGATGCTGCATTGCCGGGTCGAGGTATTGAGTGCGAGGATCATGGATAAATCTCAAAAGCGCTATTGCAGAAGTCTCGTGATATCGTTGTAAATGACGACGATCATGAGCAATACCAGAAGCCCGATTCCTAGTTTCTGAACGAATTCCCGCTTCCTGACATTCAGGGGACGGCCGATGATCAGTTCAATGAGCAGGAAAACGATAAAGCCGCCGTCCAGGATCGGAACGGGCAACAGGTTCAGGATACCCAGGTTGATGCTGATAACGGCCGTGAAAGGAATGAGGTAGGTCCAGCTCTGCTCGGCCAGCTGGCCGGTCATCTGTCCGATCAGAATGGGGCCGCCAAGGGTCTTGATGGAAACGATTCCCTGAAAGAGTTTGACCACCGTCAAGCAGGTCAGCTTGATGATCTCCCAGGTCTTTAAAAAGCCCTCTTTCAGTGACCCCAAAAGGCCGAGCTTGATTTCCCTGTAAGAGCCGGATGAGACAACCCCCAGAAGCGGCGTTTTGATTTCTTCCCCAAAGAGATTCTTGACCACACTCATTTCAGGTATGAGGGTAACCTTCAGCGGTTGCCCATTTCTTAAAAGGGCTATTTTGATCGGTTCCCCCCGGTTCTCTCCAACCAACTCTTTGAGCTGGGACCAGGTATCCGTATCCGTATCGTCAATGGATACAATCAGGTCGCCCTTTTGGAGGCCCGCCTTGTCGGCCGGTGATCCTTCACGGACCTGCCCAATTTCAGTGGTCAGAACCTGCATGCCGGAAAAACCGAAAGAAGCGATGAAAATGAGCAGGGCCAGAAGCAGATTGAATATGGGGCCTGCGCCCACAACGGCGATTCTTTGGATGGGGGGTTTATGGCTGAAAGACTTATGCTCATCCTCGGGGAGAATGGGACTTTCATCATCATCATCGTCGTTTTCGCCGAGCATTTTCACGTACCCTCCCAGCGGGATGGCGGAAAGGAGATATTCGGTGTCCCCTATCTTTTTCCCCAGGAGCTTCGGACCGAAACCGAGCGAGAATTTCAGGACTTTAATTCCGAAATGTTTGGCAACCAGGAAATGCCCCAGTTCATGAAAAAAAATTAAAATCCCCAGAACAACCAGAAAGGGAAGAACGTAGTAAATAAAGTAGTGCATGATTTTTTCCGATATCAGTACGCCATAAGAATAGCCAGCGCTTTTTCGCGTGCCCAGTTGTCGGCAGCAATGACCGAATCAATTCGGTCAATGGGATGCGGTTTGTGGGCTTCCATGGTTTGTTCGATCAGTTTGGGAATATCCAAAAACCCGATCTTCCCTTTTAAAAATGCATCGACTGCGATTTCATTGGCCCCGTTTAATACGGCGGGCATGCTCTCCCCGGCCGAGGCCGCCTTCAAGGCCAGGGCGAGGCATATAAACCGGTTAAGATCCGGTTTTTCGAAACTGAGAGGCCCCACCTTTTCCAGTTCAAGGGATGGAAGTCCGGTCGTGATGTGCCTGGGATAGGCAAGGGCGTAGGCGATGGGGGTCATCATGTCCGGGATGCCCATCTGGCTGATGACCGAACCGTCCTTATATTCCACCATTGAATGAACAATGCTCTGAGGGTGTATGAGAACGTCGATTTGTTCCATTTTCAGGTTGAACAACCATTTTGCTTCGATGATCTCAAGCCCCTTGTTCATCATGGTGGCCGAATCGATGGTGATTTTCGGACCCATTTCCCAATTGGGGTGTTTCAATGCCTGTTCAGCATTGACCTTGACCATTTGTTCAAGTGTCATACTTCTGAAAGGACCGCCTGAAGCCGTTAGGATAATACGTTTCAGGTCTTCCCTCCGATGCCCCTGCAGAGATTGAAAGATCGCGCTGTGTTCACTGTCGATCGGGAGAATGGAAACGCCTCGTCTTTTGGCTTCGCTCAGAACCAGGGAGCCTGCCATGACCATGGTTTCCTTGTTGGCCAGGGCGATTTCCTTTCCCGCTCTAATGCCTTCATAGGTGGGGATAAGGCCTGCGGCGCCGGTTATGGCCGAAATAACCGTATCCACATCACCCATTGTCACCAAATGTTTGAACCCATCGGGACCGTAAAGGATTTCAGGGAAATCCCTGCCGGTCAGGATTTTCTTGAGATTAGAGGCAATGGATTCGTTTAAAACGGCAACGGCTTTGGGCTTGAAAAGCTCTATCTGGTGTCGCAGAAGTCCTATGTTCTTGCCGGCGGAAAGGGCGAGAACACGAAATTCTTCCGGGTGGGCGGAAACGACCTTAAGGGCATTTACGCCGATTGAACCGGTGGACCCCAATATGGCTAAATTCTTCATTTTATGACCTATCGTTATCTTTTCATCGATTGGGTTTAAAATTCTGATTTTGATGGCAAACTGATACTTGAAAACGGTAAACGGTTATATATTCAGATAGAAAAAAAGGATCGGTATGGCAAATAAGAGTCCATCAATTCTGTCCAGTATACCACCATGGCCCGGAAGAATGTGACCCGAATCTTTGACCCCCTGGTTCCTTTTGAGCACCGATTCGGCCAGGTCACCGATCTGGCTGGCGATGGCGAGTGTGACGACCATCAAAAGTAGCGGGACATTTAAGGGTTGAAGGTCTATGAATTTAAGAAACAACATGGCGGCGAGCAGACTGGAAAACAGCCCACCGATTGCGCCTTCCCAGGTTTTCCCGGGGCTTACCCGCTTGTGGAGCTTGTGCTTCCCAAATGTCTTGCCGAAATAAAATGCACCGGTGTCACAGGCAAAAACCACTGTCAGCAGAAAAAAAATCCAGAGGTGCCCCTGAGGGCGCATGTCAATGAACATGAGCAGGGACAGGGGGAGTGCGGCGTAAACCGGTCCTGAAAGTGCCGCCATGCTGAGCATTGCCGTTTCTTTTTTGTTGTTACCGGAATAGGTGAACACTTCCAGGGCCATGGGAAAAAACGCCCAAAGCACTGCAATACCGGGTAGAAGCATCGCCTGACGCATGTAACCGGCAAAAAAGAGCACAACCACCAGGGCGCTGTTGACCCATTTGATGGAAGGGGAGAGTTCGGCCGCGGTGATTTTATAATACTCCCAGAGGCCGATCAAAGCGGCCGCACAAAGGAGCAGATAAAAGAGCCATCTGGGGCCGAAACCGATCATGAAAACCAGGATCGGGACACAGATGATGCCCGTAAGCCATCGTTTCAGATGCATTTTGATAAGTAGCCCCGAATATTCCGGTTATGTGTTCGTGACGGCGCCAAATCTCCTGTCCCTTTTCCGGTATTCCGCAAGTGCTTTAAAAAATTCCGCTTCACCAAATTCAGGCCACAGGGTAGGCGTGACGTAGATTTCACTGTAAGAAATCTGCCAGAGCAGAAAATTGCTGATACGGTATTCTCCGCTGGTTCGGATGACAAGATCCGGATCAGGCATCCCTGAGGTATAGAGGCTGTTTGAAAAGATATCTTCAGAGATGTCATCGGGCTCCATGATGCCGCTCTTGATTTTGCGACCCAGTGCTCGAACCGCATCCAGAATTTCCTGCCTGCCGCCGTAACTAAGCGCAAGGGTCAAAACCATTTCGCTGCCGTGGGAAGTTTGGTGAAGGGTGTCCAGCAGTACCTCTCTGGTGGTGGCGGGAAGTTTTTCCGTTCGGCCGATCACGTTCAGGCGGATGCCGTTTTCTTTCATTTCTTTTAATTCACGTTTCAGAAAACTCCCAAGGAGTTTCATGAGTGCGTTTACTTCGTGGGGGGGCCTTTTCCAGTTTTCTTCCGAAAAAGCGTAAAGGGTAAGGTACGAGATGCCCAGTTTACGACAGAGTGTGACGATTGTCCTGACAGATTCCGCTCCCTTTCGATGCCCTCTGACACGTGGGAAAGCGTGCTTTTCCGCCCATCGGCCGTTTCCGTCCATGATAATGGCGACATGCTTTGGCAGGCTTTCTTTGCTTATGATTGATGCCATGTATCAGAATTCAATGATCTCCTCTTCTTTTTGAGCGGTCGTTTCGTCCACTTTCTTGATGAATTCGTCGGTTATTTTCTGAACTTCATCCTGGCACCGGTAAAGCTCATCCTCGCTGATTTCTTTTTCAGTTTTCAACTCCTTGAACATATCATTGGCTTCCCGCCTCAAGTTCCGGATTGAAATCTTATTCTCTTCCGCCATTTTTCTGGCCAGTTTGGCCAGTTCCTTTCGCCGCTCCTCGGTCAAAGGAGGGATGGATATGCGAATGATTTTGCCGTCGTTCATGGGGGTGAGCCCCAATTCGGATTTGAGGATGCTTTTTTCCACATTTCCCATGATCGACTGATCCCACGGCTGAATGGTGAGCAGGCGGCTCTCAGGAGCGGAGATGGTGGCAACCTGGTCGATGGGCATCTGTGTATCATAGCAATCGACTTTGATGCCGTCGAGCAACGCAGTGGAGGCCCTGCCGGTCCTGATTTTAAGGAAGTCCTTCTTAAGGGCATCGACAGCCTTGTTCATTTTCTGGCGCAGCTCGGAAAGGATTTCATCTTTCATGACACTTCTCCTGGCGTTTTAGGCGCCGGAACCATAATGCGGTTCAGGCGCCATATGATTACGATTAGCCCTTTGGCATTCGGGAATCCAGGACATCAGCAGTTCTATGAATCTCCCAGCTGGAATCGTGCAAACCGTTTGATAACAATGTTCTCACCGGTCTTGGCGATTAGTTCATTTACCAGATCCTGGACGGTGATGTCCGAATTCTTGACGAACGTCTGTTCCAAAAGGCAGGCTTCCGAGAAAAATTTCTTCAGTTTTCCCTCGACAATTTTTTCAATGACGTTTTCGGGTTTCCCGGACTCTTTGGCTTGGGTGGCATAGATATCCTTTTCTTTTTCCAGGATATCCTGCGGCACGTTTTCCCGATCAATGGCAATGGGACTTGTCGCCGCAATCTGCATCGCAATATCCTTCACAAACGCTGAAAAATCGTCTGTTTTTCCGGTGAAATCCGTTTCACAATTTGCTTCAACAAGAACACCGATCTTGCCGCCGGCATGAATGTAGGCCTGAACTTGCCCCTGAGATGTTTCGCGCCCACCGCGTTTTTTTGCGGTTGCGATGCCTTTTTTTCTCAAGTGGTCCACTGCGTTATCGAGGTCGCCGTCGCATTCGGTGAGAGCGGCCTTACAGTCCATGATCCCCACGCCTGTTTTTTCTCTTAATTCTTTGATGAGTGTAGCGGATATAGCCAATTTACATCCCCCTTAATGGTTATTTAACTGGTTTGATTGTCGTCGGAGGCAGCCGGTGCTTCGGAATCCGCGGATGCACTTTCTGTTTTTGGCAGAATAATGACCTCGGGACCGCCGTCTTCACCTGCAGAAGCTTCAGCTTTTTCTTCCACCTCTGCTTCCTGTTCTTTTTTGACCGAATCCTCGGCTTTAAGGCGTTGTTCAGCAATGGCATGGCCTTCGATGCAGGCATCGGCAATTTTTGATGTGATAAGCCTGATGGCGCGAATTGCATCGTCGTTTCCGGGGATGATCAGGTCGATGTCATCCGGGTCACAATTCGAATCAGCAATGGCAACCACGGGAATGCCCAGTTTTCGGGCTTCCTTGACGGCAATTTTCTCTCTTTTGGGATCGACCACAAAAACAGCCCCCGGGATTTCATCCATGTTTTTGATGCCGCCCAAGTTTTTCTCGAGTTTGGAAAGTTCCTTTTCCATTTTGATGATTTCTTTTTTGGTATATCGATTGATGGAACCGTCCTCTTTCATCTTTTCAAGTTCTTTCAAGCGGTTGATACTTTTCTTGATGGTTTGAAAATTGGTCAGGGTGCCACCCAGCCAACGGTTAACCATGAAAAACATTCCGCATCGTTCACTTTCTTCAATCACAGCATCATGGCCCTGCTTTTTGGTTCCCACGAAAAG
The DNA here is from genome assembly GCA_963663335.2 of Desulfatiglandales bacterium. Lineage (GTDB taxonomy): Bacteria > Desulfobacterota > DSM-4660 > Desulfatiglandales > Desulfatiglandaceae > NaphS2. Next base: position 1,729,849 of record CAXXLN010000004.1, read on the forward strand.
AACCGGATAGCCGTCGGCAACCGTTTTTGCCACAAAATCATATGCGGTTTTGAAAAGTCTGACCGTTTTTTGCAGATCTATGATGTGAATGCCGTTTCGTGCCCCAAAAATGTAAGGTTTCATTTTGGGGTTCCAACGCCTTGTTTGATGCCCGAAATGGACACCTGCTTCCAGAAGCTGTTTCATGTTAATGGCTGACATTACTTCCTCCTTTTTCGAGGTCTTCGAGACCTCTATGCCGGTTTTTCCTCGGCCCGGAATATTTTGCACCTGTTTTTGCGTTTCATCCCACTTTCAAAAAACGATGCTCGTGGTGAAACAGGCACCTGGCAACAATCCGGGACTGTGGTTTGTAGGGCGACGAAATATGCCCTTGAGCTAATGTGACTGTCTTGGTATGATTCTCAGACAGCCTTTGGGGATTTACGCCGATACGTTTTGGCAGACGCGAAACTTTATGTGTGTTTTGCAATTCGCCGCTGGTAAATCCCTAAATTTAATGAACTGAAACTTATACTATTGCCGTTTTTTTTTTGCAACAAAAAAGTTTCATTAATACGGTCAGTAAAGAAGAGGGTGCTGAAAAAGGGGGCGAAGAGGAGTGATGTACGCAAAACGCCTTTTGGATATCAGGCGAAAATTGGATGAAAAAGAGCAAGAAATCCTGTCTCCATGGGCCTGTTTAAGCCGCAATGCCGTGAGGCGAAAGGAAGAGGAGCGGATTCTGATGGGACACCGGCAGAACTTCTCTCTTGATACGGACAGAATCCTTCATTCCATGGCCTATTCCAGATATATCGACAAGACACAGGTATTTTATCTTATCAAAAACGATCATATTACCCATCGCGTATTACACGTGCAATTGGTCAGCAAGATTGCCAGGACCGTTTCCCGGCTTCTGCGGCTCAACGAAGATTTGACGGAGGCCATTTCCTTGGGCCATGACATTGGGCACACGCCCTTTGGACATGACGGAGAACGGTTTCTTTCCGAACTCTGCGGGTCCTATGGCGTGGGCAGTTTCCTTCACAACATCCAGAGTGTGCGATTCTTAGAGAATATTGAAAAGAAAGGAAGCGGTTGCAACCTTTCCCTTCAGGTGCTCGATGGTATTTTCTGTCACGATGGAGAACTTCATTCTCAGTTCCTGGCGCCCCGGGAAAAAACGGGTTTTGAGGACCTGGTTCGAGAAATGGCAATAAAGTCAAAAGATCCATTTCTAGATGTCGTTCCCATGACGCTGGAAGGTTGCGTCGTCAGGATGGCAGACACCATCAGCTATATCGGCCGCGATATTGAAGATGCCATACGACTGGGTTTGATTCAAAGGGACGATATTCCCGATGGTTGCAGGTCCGTTCTGGGTGACAGCAACGGCACCATCGTCTACAATCTGGTGGAGGACCTTGTGGCCAACAGCCTGGATCGGCCCAGTTTGAATTTCAGTGCTCGCGTTGGAGAAGCACTACAACTGCTGAAAAAATTCAATCAGGAACACATTTACAAAAATATACGGGTCAAAAAACAGACATTCAAAGTAAAACTGATGTTTTCGCTTCTTTTTGAAAAACTGTATGAAGATCTCGACAAAAACGGAGAAGCATCTGTGATTTATGAAGAATTTCTGAAAGGGATGTCTGAAAGGTACAGGGCAAAAACGCCGACGGCGGGGATGGTGAGGGATTTTATTGCCGGTATGACCGATGAATTTTTTATGGACCAATGCCATAAGCATTTGATCCCTAAAAGAACACATTCATTATTTTAGGTGTTTTGCTTGTCCATGTTTTAGTGTAACTGTGAAATCGAAAATCTAGGTATTTTGCCTTAAAACGGGTTGACAAAAAAATGCCAACGGAGTAATGCTGTAAGCACATTTAGGCCGCTGTTGCCTTTATTTTCAATATTCCTGTCAATAAATTGTGATTTGTAGATATATAGATTGTTCACAAAATAAGGCCATGGGTATCATGCGTATTATCTGAGTGCTCAAGGCCTTGTTGAACAAAATTTTATGTTTCGAATCTAATTAATATCTTTCAAGCTCTGCCGTTTACACGTTTGGCATGAGATAAATCGCCCATAGTCAGAAATTCGATAGACCGGAAGTTCACCAACAGAAACGCTTTTTCTTGCAGGTTGATGCTGTATTCGTGTTCCCGTCACTTTTGGGGAGATTATCGGGTTGATTAAGCTCGTGCGTGGTTTTGCTTTCATTGAAATGTTGATTGTGCCTGTTTCTTGGTCCAATCCATTCAGGGGCGTAGTCCGCGGATTTTTGAGGCCTGCCGACCCGATTTTCAGAATTCAAGAAAAAGTAGTTAAGAGATAAATACTCTATCGTTTTACGAAATGGAGGCCTGTTATTATGGTTCATGGGGGGCAGATCAAGGAAGGCGACACCATTTTGAAACTGGAAGACGTTCATATGTCTTTTGGTAAAGTGGCTGCGCTGGCCGGTGTGAATCTGGAAGTAAAAAAGGGGGAGATTCATTCCATTATCGGGCCGAACGGTGCCGGCAAGACGGTTATGATGAACTGTATCAACGGCCTGTACAAACCTCAAAAAGGCGATATCTACCTGAAGGGTGAGCGTGTCAACGATTTCAAGCCTTATCAGCGGGCGAAACTGGGGCTTTCACGGACTTTCCAGAAACTGGAGCTGTTTGGCGGGATGACCGTCCTCGACAATATCCGTTTAGGGAGACATATCCACCTCAAGAGCGGTATTTTGAGCGGATCCATATATGTGGGTAAAACCAAACGGGAAGAGGTGGCAACCCGGAAGTTCATAGAAGAAGAAATTATTGACCTCCTTGAGATCGAAAGCATTCGAGACAAAGCTGCACACATGCTTCCCTATGGACTGCAGAAACGCGTGGAGCTTGGAAGGGCGCTGGCGTTGAATCCCGAACTGCTGTTGCTGGACGAGCCGCTGGCCGGACTGAATTTGGAAGAAGTGGAGGATATGGCCCGCTTTATTTTGGATATTAACGAGGAGAAACGGTGGCGGGTGACCTGTATTCTGGTGGAGCATGACATGGGAGTGGTAATGGATATTTCTCACCGCGTCAACGTGCTGAATTTCGGGGTCCAGATTACGGATGGAACTCCCGAAGAGGTCCAGCAAAATCCCGAAGTCGTCAAGGCTTACCTGGGTGAAGATGATCTGTATTCCACAAGGAGGTAGATGAGAAGATGACTGGAGCTGGAATAGAAATCACCAAGGACCTCACGATCCCCAAACTTTTTGTCAAGCAATGCAGAAAGTACGGCAAGAACAAGGTGGCCATGAGGGAAAAGGAGTTTGGTATCTGGACCCCTTTTACCTGGCAGGACTATTATGACAATGTCAAATATATTGCTCTGGGTATGGTCAGCCTGGGGTTAAAGCCGGGCGACAAGGTAGCCATGATCGGCGACAATCGCCCTGAAGGGCTTTGGGCGGAGATGGCGGCCCTTTGCGCCGGCGGTGTTGCCGTGTGGTTATTCCAGGACTGCATGATGGATGAAGTCAAGTACATCATCGACCATTCAGATACCAAAATTTTTGTCGGGGAAACTCAGGAAGAGGTGGACAAGGCCCTTTCCATCAGGGACGAGTGCCCGAAAATGAAGAATATCCTGTGGGATGATCCCAAAGGGATGCGGAACTACCACCAGGATTTTCTCATGAGCTTGGAGAAAGTAAGGGAGTTGGGTCGGGAACTGGATCAAAAAGAGCCGGAGCTTTTTGAAAAGCTTGTTGAACAGGGCACTGGAGACGATGTGTGCCTGCTGTTCTATACCTCGGGAACAACTTCTCTGCCGAAAGGAGTGCTCTTAAGCCATTGGAATATGCTGACCATGGGACATAATTTGATGGCTGTTGACCCGTGTTACGACACCGACGATTTCGTTTCCTACCTACCTTTTGCATGGATCGGGGAGCAGATGATGTCCATTTCCTGCGGGCTTCAGGTGGGATACACGCTTAATTTCCCGGAAGGACCGGATACGGCTCAGGAAAATATTCGAGAGATCGGTCCCCATGTGATGTTTGCACCTCCAAGACTCTACGAAGGGATGACGCGCCAGGTTCAGGTCAAATACATCGATTCCACTTGGATTAAACGGAAAATATATGAATTGGCTACGAAAATCGGGTATAAGGCAGCTGACCTCAAATTCGACAAAAAACCGGTCTCTTTGTCCCAGAAAGTGCTGAACTGGTTCGCTTTGGTCATCATGCAGAAGAAGCTCAAGGACCATCTAGGGCTTTCAAGGCTGAGGCACTGCTATACCGGCGGTGCAGCCATGGGGCCGGACCATTTCCGGTTTTTTCACGCTCTGGGGGTCAACCTCAAGCAGATTTACGGCCAGACCGAGATTGCCGGTATCTCCATTGTTCACCGGGATGGAGATGTCAAATTTGATACGGTGGGGACACCCATTCCGGAAACCGAAGTGAAAATCAACGAAGAAGGCGAAATCCTTTCGAAGAGCCCTTCCGTTTTTTTGGGGTACTACAAGAACGAGGAGGCCACAGCGGAAACCCTGGTGGATGGCTGGCTTCATTCCGGGGACAGAGGATTCATTGATGAAGACGGTCATCTGGTGGTTTTCGACCGTTCCAAAGATGTCATGACCTTAAATGATGGAAGACCATTTTCACCCCAATACCTTGAAACCAGGCTGAAATTCAGTCCTTTCATTGAAGAGGCCTGGGCCATCGGCGATAAAAGAGAATTTATCACTGCGGTGATGTGCATTGATTATGCGGTTGTGGGAAAATGGGCGGATGATCGCAAGCTCAACTACACCAGCTATCCCGAACTCTCTCAAAAGCCGGAGGTTTACGATCTGGTCCAGAAACAGATTGAAGAAGCCAACAAAGACCTGCCGGTCCCGGCAAAGATCAATCGGTTTGTGAATCTCTACAAGGTCTTTGACGCGGATGATGAAGAGTTGACGCGAACGTCGAAGCTTCGCCGCGCTTTTGTGATGGACCGATACAAAGATATCGTGGATGCGCTTTATTCAGATGCCGATGTGGTGCACATGGATACCACCATAACCTATGAGGATGGGCGGGAGCAGCGCATTAAAACCGATTTGCGAATTCAGAAACTTAACATTTAGTTCAGCAGGCCAAAAGATTAGCGAGGAGGAAGCGAATGGAGCTATTTTTTATGAGCTTGACCACGGGGATTATGGTAGGCGGCATCTATGCCCTGGTGGCCCTGGGGTGGGTTCTCATCTACAAATGTTCAGGTGTTCTGAATTTGGCCATGGGGGAGCTGACCCTTATCGGCGCCTACGTCACCTATACCTTTTACGAAATGGGTATGCCGTTTATTCTGGCCGTATTTCTGACCCTTCTGGTGGGCGTTGTGCTGGGATTTCTGACGGAACGGATATTTCTGGACAGGCTGATCGGTGAGCCAATTCTGGCCGTCATCATGGTGACTGTGGGCCTTTCTTTTTTTCTGAAAGGGCTTATCGGATACCTCTGGGGCTCGGATACCCGGGTTTTTGAACCGTCTGTTTTCGATATCAAGCCGATTAGCGTGGGAATCCTCAAAATTTCTCCCGTTTATCTCTGGTCCTTCATTCTGGCCATCGTATTGCTCATCGTTTTTGTGCTCTTTTTCAAATATACCCGCTGGGGCCTTTCCATGCAGGCCACGGCCGATGATGAAACCGCTGCCCTGTCTCTGGGCGTCAGCGCACGTTTCGTTTACGCAGCGGCATGGGCCATTGCCTTTATGAGCGCGGGGGTCGGCGGAGCGCTCCTGGGGAACATCAACGGCATTAATATTTCCGTGGGATATCTGGGATTACTGGTATTGCCGGCAGTTGTGCTGGGCGGCCTGAACTCGGTGCCCGGCGCCATTGTGGGCGGAATTCTAATCGGATTACTACAGAATTTTTCAGGCACCTATCTCGATGCCTATTTCCCGGGGGGCGTTAAAGAGATCGTGCCCTTTGTTTTTATGGCGGTCTTTCTCTTATTCAAACCCTATGGCCTCTGGGGTTGGGAACGAATTGAAAGGGTTTAGCGAAAGAGGGCTTCTTTGTGTGAATTGTAAAGCAGAATAATGAAAATTGTGTAGGGGGGATCTATGAGCAGCGTATGGTTGCCTTGCGGTGATTACCATCAGAATTACCAAGAAGATCAGGGGTGGTGGCAGACCAAGTTCATTAAAGGAAAGATGATTCTGCTTTTGCTGGTCGCTTTTGTGGGGATTCCCCTTCTTTTTGACGGGTACTGGATCAGCGTGGCCACCATGGTGGGATATACGGCCATGGGGGCCCTGGGGGTACAATTGCTGATCGGCTATGCGGGATTGCTGACCCTGGGGCATGCCGCGTTTATTGCGGTGGGGGCCTATACCAGTACCATGTTGATACTAAGTTTTCCATGGCCCCAGTTTATGCTGGATGCCGGAGTGGCCTATCCCATTAGTATTTTGGTGGCGGGCATCGTGGCCGGGCTCTGGAGTGTGCTGTTTGGACTCCCTTCCGTCAAGGTCAAGGGATTTTATCTGATTTTAACCACCATGGCAGCCCAATTCATTACGGTGGATTTCATTTTAACCCAGTATATCAGCCAGATCGGCGGGCGCGGGCAAGCCTTTTCACTGCCGCCGGGCACCATTAAGATCGGACCCTGGGTCATTGACAATGAGCTGAGCGTCTATTTGGTCATGGTGGTGCTGCTTTCCCTGATGATTATCGTTCTGGCCAACCTGCTCCGTTCCAAACCGGGTCGGGCCTGGGTGGCCATTCGGGATAACGATATCGCCGCCGAAGCGCTGGGAATCAATATTGTTTGGTATAAACTTCTGGCTTTTTTCGTGGCCGGATTCATGGCGGGCGTGGCCGGAGCGTTCTGGGTGTGCAATACCGCGGCGCTCAGCCCTGAGCATTTTCAATGGTTTCTGTCCCTTTGGCTTGTGGGGGTCATCCTCATCGGCGGCGTGGGGTCCATTCAGGGGGCTGTTTTTGGTTCCATTTTCATGGTGGTGGTCATGGAGTTTCTTCAATTGGCCGTCCTTCCCCTGGCAGATTATTTTCCGCAACTTCTGATGGATTTTGCCTACATCAAAGACATGGCGTTCGGACTGGCCATCTGTGCCTTTTTGATTTATGAACCCAATGGCCTCGCCTACCGTTGGTGGCAGGCAAAGAACTATTTCAATCTCTGGCCGTTTTCGTACTAGTTGAGCGAATATTTTCAAGTAGGGCGCTTACGGTATGGATACAAAACCTTGCATGCGGCGAAGTTCTGCCGGCGTGTGATGTTATGCTGTTCTGGAAAGGGGGTGAGTGTTTTCGTTTAAAAGACGTTTCGTATCGTCGTTGGTACGGGTTGGCATGAAAGTTCCATAAATAGCGCATAAGGGGGAGAATTTATGAAAAAGAGTATTTTTACAAAACTGGGAGTTCTATTGCTGGCAGTGGTGCTTCTAGCGGGTTTTGGTACGGTTGCGGCGGCAAAGGATATCAGGGTCGGGGGGCTTATGGATTGCACCGGCGCCACTTCGGATGTGGGGAAAGATTATGCCATCGGCATGTCGGACGCTTTCAAATATATCAACAGCCAGGGGGGGGTCAACGGCAAGAAAATCAAGTACACATGGTTTGATTATGGCTATCGGATTCCCGAGGCTATTACCAAATATAAGATGTTGAAACGGTTGGGAAGTGTGGCCATTATGGGTTGGGGAACCGGTGATACGGAAGCCCTTTCACCCACCGTCAACAAGGACGAGCTTCCCTATGTGTCCGCATCCTATTCGGCCCATTTGACGAATCCGGCAAAGACGCCCTACAATCTCTTTTTTTCATCGGATTATTCCACCAATGCCAGATCCTGCCTGACGGCGTGGTTTGACAAGAAATGGTCCAAGAATAAGGATTTCGGAAAACGGAAACCCCGCATGGCCTGCTGTTACATGTTTGCATCGCCCTATTGCTCGGCACCCATTAAGGCCATCAAGAACCAGGCCAAACTGTTGGGGTTTGAGATCGGCCCGGATCAGGATGTATCCCTTTTTGCCCTGGACACCAAAAGCCAGGTGATGGCTCTGAAAGGCTTTAAGCCCGATGTGGTGTGGCATGGCAATACCACCATGAGCGTTGCGGCAACGGTTCGGGACGCCTATGCCCTGGGGTTGGGTTCCGGCTGGATTGTTAACAACTGGGGATTTGACGAAAACCTGCCCCGTCTGGCGGGCGAGGCATCCGAAGGTGTCATGGGCGCTACCCCGTGTGCGTTTTTCGGTCAGAATGTGAAAAATATGGACCTGGTGGTTTCTTCCGCTGAAAAATACAGCCCCGGCGTGCCCGTCGGCAAAAGGCTGATCCGGACCGTTCAGGCCTGGGGTGATGCCCTGGTTCTGTGGGAAGCCTTGAAACGGGCCGACGCAAAAGGGGTTGATATCACCAAGAAAGACGCGGGCCCCAAGATCATGAAAGAAGGTTTTGAGACCATGCGTAATTTTGATATCGGTCTGGGTGCCGCACCGATCAGCTACACCGACAAAGATCATCGCCCTGCCACCGGTTGTATTGTTCAGGAATGGAAAGGCGGCAAATTTGAAGTGGTGGAGAACGTGGATCTGAAGAAAAGGTGGCCTGATCTCTGGGATAAAACCGAAGAAGAAGGTGGTTTCTTCGGTTATTAATCAAAAAAGGTTCTTTTGCCCAACTGCCCTTTTAAATCATCACGTTTGGAGGTAACGTCTTGGAGACACCGGAGGCAATCCTTAAAATCAAGAACATTGAGGTCAAGTACCATGAAGTTATTCTGGTGCTTAAAGGCGTTTCAATCGAGGTTCCCCGTGGCGGCATGGTGGCCCTTCTGGGCGCCAATGGCGCAGGGAAAAGCACGACCCTTAAAGCCATATCCGGTCTGCTGAAAACCGAAGACGGGGAAGTAACCGACGGCGGCATAGAGTATGAAGGAAATCTCATTCATCACCAAAGAGCCGCAAACATCGCCAAAGCCGGTATTGTTCAGGTGATTGAAGGGCGCAGGGTATTTGAACATTTGACGGTTGAAGAAAATCTTAAAGTGGGTGCCCACCTTAGAAAAACCGGATCGGTCAAGGAAGGCCTTCAAATGGTGTATCACTATTTTCCAAGGCTCCTTGAAAAAAGAAATGAAACGGCCGGTTTTGTCAGTGGCGGTGAGCAGCAGATGGCGGTGGTGGGGCGGGCTTTGATGACCGAGCCCAAACTGGTACTGCTGGATGAGCCCTCAATGGGGCTGGCGCCCATGCTGATTCATGAGATTTTCAATATCGTCACCAAGTTGAATCGGGAGGAGAAAATTTCCATCCTTCTGGTTGAACAGAATGTCAAGCTGGCCCTGACCATTGCACCCTATGCCTATGTGATGGAAACCGGTAGAATCGTTATGGATGACAGTTCTGAGAAACTGAGCCAGAATGAGGATATCAAGGATTTCTACCTGGGGATGGGCGGGGGTGGTGTGAAAAAGAGTTTTCGTGATGTAAAGCATTATAAACGAAGAAAAAGGTGGTTGAGCTGACATAAATCAGATTCCGAATGCGGGGATGAGGGTTAGATATTCATAATGTTCGATCCTCCGCCATTTGGTCAATCGAAAAGGGAGGTCCACTGATGAAGAAAAGTTTGGTACTTTTTATAGCGCTGTTGTTTGGACTGGGTTTTGTGTTTTCATCCTGTGTGACGACGGATAAAGAGATTGTTAAACCCAATAATGGTAATTTCATAGCGCCAAAAATTGAACTGGCGGGTTTTGAAGTACCACAATATGATGGCTATTGGTATATTGCGAAGAATGTGAAACCCACAAAGGGTCAGGCTGGGGATCGAGGGGCCTTTTTGCCCATGTCGTTCACTTTTAAAATTACAAATCCGAACCTGTATCCCATTAATCTTGAAGAAATCAAATATTCGGTTGTGTTTGATAAGGACTTCACCGTAATGACTACAGCGGACCAGATGTCCAACTGGATTCCGGCAGGCATGTCTGACGAAGTCAAGGTGACCACGCTAATTACGGTACGTTCAGCGCTGGTTGGTCTTTTGCTGGCCAACGCCGTTGAGATGAAAAAGCGCGGCTGGGAGAATTGGAGTACCCTTGAAAAATGGTGGAAAGGGGTCCCGGAAGGTACGACGCCCGTGACGTTGACGGAGTGCGGGTTTACGTTCACAGCCGGTGACGTCACCATGGTTTATCCGTATAAGGTGCAGGTGCAGTAAACGAAAACGGGGTTAATTGCCCTGTAAAAAAATGGTATGACACAAATGGCCTTCATCCGCCCTCTTGCGAATCGTAAAAGGCAGGGTGGAGGCCTTTTTTATGAGGAGGACTATGGGACTTCATGATTTTACCTTCTACGACCTGGTCAATCGCAATGCCGCTATTTACGGCCAAAGGCAAGCCTGGACGGACGATGGAGATGCTCGGGTGTTTTCCTTCTCCGAAATTAAAGAAGAGACGGATCACCTGGCCTGCGGACTGCAGAAAGCCGGTATTCTAAAAGGCGACCGCATCGGTATTTTGGGAAAAAACAGCCTTTCCTATTTCCTCCTGTATGGTGCCGCGGCCGCTCTGGGGGCCATTGTCTTGCCCATCAACTGGCGCCTGAGCGCTGATGAGGTGGCCTATAACCTCAATGACTGCAGTCCTAAAATGGTATTTGCCGATCCGGAATTCGAGGAGGTGGTTAAAAGCCTTCAAGGCAAACTGACTTCCGTGGAAGAGTATTGCAATCTCGGCGCCGCCGGTGGCGGCTTCAAATCTTTCCGGACCCTTCTGAATCAGGGCTCCGCCTTTGATCCGGCGGACGTGGCAACCGACGACGGGTTCGTCATTATTCACACGGCCGCCGTGGCCGGCAGGCCCAGGGGCGCCCTTTTGAGTCATGGGAATGTGCTCTGTGCCGATATGCAGTTTATCTGTCTCCTGCATTTGGATACCACGGATGTTCATTACAATGTGCTGCCCCTGTTCCATGTGGGAGGTCTTTTTATGGCAACGGCCGCGTTTCATGCCGGTGCTTTTAATCTGAACGTAAGCAAATTCGATGCAGAAAGAGCGGCTCAACTGGTTCAGGAAAAGAAAATTTCGGTGATGTTGGAATTCCCGCCCATTCTGGGATCTATTCTAGAGCAACATGAAAAGACAGACGTCGATATCAGCTCCCTTAGAGCCGTGACAGGACTCGAGGTCCCCGAGACCATCGAAAAATATCAGAAAATGACGGGTGGTACCTTTTATGCCATGTACGGGCAGACGGAAACCTCCTGCCTGGCAACCTATGGGGCCTACAACGAGTGCCCTGGTTCAGCGGGAAAAGCGCTCCCCATGGCTGAGGTGAGACTTCTGGATGACCATGACGCGCCGGTTGCCCAGGGTCAGGTGGGGGAAATCGCGGTGAAAGGCCCCATGGTGTTTAAAGGGTATTGGAACCTTCCGGAGGACAACGATTATACCTTCAGGGGTGGATGGCATCACACCGGCGACCAGGGGCGGTTCGATGAAAACGGATTCCTTTGGTATGCGGGCCGCAAGGCTGAAAAAGAACTGATCAAGCCGGGTGGGGAAAACGTATATCCGGCGGAAGTTGAAAAGGCGATCCTGGAGCATCCGGCCGTGGCGGAAACGGTTGTCATCGGTGTTCCGGACCCCAAGTGGAAAGAAGGGATCAAGGCCGTTTGCGTGCTGAAAGAGGGCGAATCAATTGAAGCCAAAGGGTTGATCAATTTTGTGGGGGAACGGATTGCACGGTATAAAAAGCCGCAATATGTTGAGTTTGTGGCTGAATTGCCGAAGCGGGAAGACGGCACTCTGGACAGGGAAAAGGTAAAAGATCTTTACGGCAAAGAGCAGTAGCCCGTGGTGAGCGGTTTTTCAAAACAGTATTTGTTCTTGAAATGGAAATCCTTTTTCCCCTATACTGAAACGAGGATGTGTAACTTCCATTTCATTTGGGTATGGATAGGGTTATGAAATTTATGAAAATCATTTTTATGGTTTCGGCTCTTATTTCCCTGCAAGCCTGCGCAATGGTGGATTCCAATACCAAAGAACTGACGTCGCAGGAAGAATCCACTGCACCCAGCGTGTACTATGCAGGTGTTGAAGGCCTCAAAATGTTTTCCCAAAGCAAGGTTTCCGATTCTCCAATTGCCGAACTGCCGCTTCATGAGAAAGTCCTCCGCTATAAATTGGAACGTGGTTTTGCCTATATAAAGGTCGCCAGAACAGGCCAGGTGGGGTGGGTTCGAAATAAAGATCTCATCTGGCGAAAGCGCACCCCCTCGAAAAGGGCCGCCAAAAATACAGGGCCGCCTCAGCAAAAGACTGAGACCGCTCCCGGGAATACGCCTGAGGTCAATCATGACCCCAATCCGGAATTAGAAAGACGGGATGCGTCCATGTTTGATGCCCTTTGAACGTCCTGATTTGGAGGTTTATTGATCAGCCATGGACGATTGTCGCCCTACACCGGATGAAGAAGAGAATAAAGACCGTTACCGCACCGGTTTGGCAAGCGGTATTTCCGCCTGGTGCAAAGATTGTTTTTCACGGTCATTCATGGATCTGCTCTCCGTGGATGACTGCCGGAAGTCGGAAGTCCTCGACGATATCGGAATCGGTTCCACGCCGAAAGCCACATATTATTTGCTGCTCTCCATATCTGTGCTAATCGCCGGTTTCGGGGTTTTGACCAACAGTCCGGCGGTCGTAATCGGTGCAATGTTGGTCTCTCCGCTCATGACCCCGATTTTCGGTATTTCTCTGGGTCTTGTCCGTGGGGATATGGTCCTTCTCAGAAAGGCCTTTGTTGCCGAGTTCGGGGGCGTACTGATTGCTGTCGGTGGTGCTGCCATATTGGGCATGTTCCCTTTTGCTCAGGAAGTAACGCCGGAAATGTTGTCCCGTACCAGCCCGACGTTGCTTGATCTTCTGGTGGCGGCCCTTGCCGGTGTGGCAGGCTGTCTGGCCATGATCGATGAGCGAATCAGTCCGGTACTGCCGGGTATTGCCATGGCCACGGCGTTGACGCCGCCCCTGGCCGTTAGCGGCCTTTGCCTTGCTTTTGGGGCCTATGAAGGGTCCTGGGGGGCTTTCCTTCTATTTTTCGCGAATTTTTTGGCCATTTTGGCGGTTTCAGCCACTCTTTTTATCGCAGCGGGCTTTGTCAGCCGCGAAGAAATGGGCTCCGGGATGGCTGTTTTAAAACGGTTCCTGGCGCCGGTTATCGGATTGATCCTGGTGACGGTCCTGTTGACCAACGCCCTGATCGGCATAATCTCAAAAAATGAAACCACAAAGACCATAAAAGGGATCCTTGAGAAAGAATTGAACTCCGAGCGGGGCGCGTGCGTGGAAAACGTCATTTATGACAATAAGCGTTCAAATGTTGATATCCTGGCCTATGTGACAACTCCGCGTGTGTTGTCTCCCAAAAAAATAGAGCAGATGCAGAAGATTCTCGATAAAAAGCTCGATACCCATGCGAATCTCATAATGCGCTGCTTTATTACAAAGGATATTTCATCCACCGGATCCACCAGCGGTATCGTGGCTCGAAATCTGGATGGTGAATTCATAACCAGCAAGCTCCACCCCAATGTCAAACGGATTCAGATCGCGGAACAGGTGCTTCGAGAAATGTTGGAGAACTATCGAGGCCTTTATCTGGACCTTGATAATCTGGATCTGGTGGACCTTCCCGACGGCGCGGTGGTTGTGGCCAGCATCCAGAGCGGTCGAACCCTTACGCCCCTTGAGGTTTCCAGGTTTGAGAAAGCGATTCAGAAGAGGCTTGGAGACGAAAACGTGCGGCTGCTCATTCGTTCCGACGACCTGACGGATGTGAGCAGCAAGGGGCGTGTCCTGTACGGTAAAGCCCATTTCGGGGGACTCTCAAAGGAAGAGAAGGCCATCGGTGAAGCCCTGGAAAACGAGATGCGAAGCGAGGTCAGCCGCATCCAAAACATGTTTGCGCCCAATGTGGATGCTGTACCCGGTAAAGACATGTGGTTGGTTCGTGCCGAGGTTGTGGGGACAAGGGTAATTCAGCCCGCTGAAGTGCTTTTGATCGAAAAGCGGCTTGGCAGGATCACCGGCAAAAAAGTGGATGTGCATGTCTGGAGCCGCGTTGAGCTTGTGGTGACCGGGTCAGACTATATCCCGGTGGAAGAATTTACCAAAGAGCAGGTCAGCAAGAATTAGAAAGTTTTACCCCGTATGTTTTGCTCCGGGGTGACCTTTCAAAAGAGGGAGACATTCCGGGTTTGGGACCAACATTAAAAAGAATCCTGAAAGTTCCGTTACTCCTCATGTGTTTCACCATTCCGATTGCCGGGTGGATCTGGTATGGTGAGGGCGGGATGGTGCATCTTTGCCGGACTGAAGTGGAACGGAAGGCATGCCTTGAACGCATTCGAAAACTGGTGGCTGAAAACCAGGCGCTCATTGAAGAGGTGCATCGCTTCCGTACGGATATGAACTATGTGGAGTCCGTTGCCAGAAACGAGCTTAACCTCGTTCGAGAAAACGAAGTTATTTATCGTTTTAGAAAGACAGGGGATTAGACAATGGAAGACAACGCTGCCGTATATGACGAAATTCTTAAAAATGGACCTTCACAAGCCACTTTGCATGTGGTTCTGAAGCGAATCAAAGATGAGGGGCGCGTCAATGAAGCGATCAGGTGGTGCCTGACTTTTGTACGGGTTTACCCCAAAGACGTCTATTTGAGAATCCTGCTGGGGGAAAGCTATTTTGCCATGGGATTAATCGGACAGGCGGAAACTGAATTTTTGAAAGTTATATCCTTAATGAATGATCTGCTCCCGGCCCATGCGAGGCTGGCGGAGATTTATGCAAAGCAAAAACGGTTTTCCGAGGCGGCGGGTGAAGCCGCATTATTCCTGGCCCACCACCCTGAAGATTCTGAAATGCGTGAATTGCTGCAAAAGCTTGATGGTAATGAGGCAACAACCAAAGCGAGTGATCAACAATGGCCTGCGCTGCCGGATGATGATGCGGGATCTGTGGTCGCCTTTGCAACACCGACCATTGCCGAGCTCTATTTCAGCCAGGGGCAACCGGATGCCGCGATTGAGACGTATGAAAGGGTTGTGGCGGAACATCCCGATGACAGTGCTTCCGTTAAACGGCTTTCGCAACTGAAAGAATCGCTGATAGCCTGCCTTCCCGACGAAGGGAAAAAATCTGGAGGCACCTATGCACAACAGGAAAAACTGCTTGCCATTCTGGAAAGATGGTTGCCCGGGGTGGAGGAGATGAAATATGGATGAAGAATTGCCCCGCTTCGGGTTTACGGCAACGGGGATCGGAAGTGTACCGTTTTTGGAGGTGGAAGAGACCTGCCGGGAAATAAATCAACTTTTTCCTCATATGCCTTTCTGGCCGCAATTTGTAAAACGCAGCTATTTCGAGGATATGAGTGTTCAATACAGTGAAGGACTCCCGCTTCTGGTGGTGAATCCGGAGAAACGAACACTGACGGTATCCCATTCCGGCGAAAGGGAGTCGGAATTAGTCGGTTTTTACGAACGGTTTTTTTCTGAAGATGTTGATGCGTTTGCCATCAGTGAGGCCTACGCCCCGGGCCTATACGCCCTGATGACATCTTTAGGGGAAATCAAACCGGGTCAGACAGGTTTTATCAAGGGGCAGAGCGTCGGTCCTATTACTTTTACGTCAGGGATTCTCGGGTTGGACGGAAAGCCTGTTGTCCATGATCCTGAATTGTCGGAAGCCTTTGTCAGGGGATTGGCTATCAAGGCGCTCTGGCAGATAAGGTTCCTTGAAAAATCAGGAAGACGCCCGGTAATTTTTTTGGATGAACCATCCCTTTCCGGTTTCGGATCCGCCTTTTCCGCAATCCAGCGTCAGGATGTGATTGATACGCTTCAAATGATGATATCGTATATCAAAGACCATTCCGACTGCCTGGTGGGAATCCATTGTTGCGGTAATACGGATTGGTCTATGATTCTGGCGGCCGGACCCGATATTATCAGTTTTGATGCTTTTGAATTCATGGAGCATTTCCTTCTCTACCCTGAGGCGGTGGCAGGTTTCCTTGAGGGGGGAGGTGTCATTGCGTGGGGTATCGTGCCCACATCGGGATTTACGGGGAACGAAACAGAAGAAGACCTTTTAAAGAAGGTCGGCAACGGTATTATGAAGATAGAGCGTGCAGGTGTCAGCCGACAGACCATCGCCGAAAGGTCCATTTTTACGCCCTCTTGCGGTATGGGCTCCATGGCACCGGCTGATGCCCGTTTGGTTATGAACCTGCTGACCCGGCTTCAGGCCGAATACACACTTTAGACTCTCAAGTTACCAATATTGAATAAAAAATAGGTCGTTGTGAGATTCTGATCAATTGTCAGGAAAACGGTTTCAATGGCTTTTTTCCGGGAATTTCTGGCAATTGATATGAATCATCTTTAACCCATATAAATTCTTGACAAAAGAAAGATCATGGGATATGTCTCTTAAGTGTCGTTGAATGAAAGATGGTGAAGGCTTTAACTATAATTTTATAAGGCTTTTTTTTGTTTTGGGCATTCAGCGTTTTTTTCGGGGTGGGGGGTAGTTTCGGTTCCGGCTTTCAAGGCGGGATTTATCGTCAACATCTGTAGCGAGGAGGGAAGATAATGAACAAGGGTGATTTGATAAATGAGGTAGCCAAAGTTGTCAGTACCAAAAAGGAAGCGCAGGCTGCAGTGGATTGCGTTTTTTCAAGTATCACCGATGCTTTGAAAGGTAAGGATAAGGTTACGATAATCGGTTTCGGAACGTTTAAGGTGGAAGAGCGAAAAGCCAGGAAAGGCATTAACCCCCAAACTGGAAAAGCGATTGATATTGCTGCAAAAACAGTTCCTAAGTTTGTGGCTGGGAAGGCTTTGAAGGAATCTGTTTAGTTCAAAAAACATGGGTGACATTCCCCAGGGCTCTTATTGGATATTTCTATTTCAGTAAGGGCTTTTTTTTTGGGGGGGATCCCTTAAGAGGGTGCGAAATATGAAAATTGCGGTAAGTGGAAAAGGAGGCGTCGGCAAAACGACCTTTGCGGCCTTTTTGATCAGAGCATTGGCCAATGAAGGAACAAAGGTCCTGGCCATTGACGCAGATCCGGATGCCAATCTGGCTCAGGCTCTGGGGGTGGACAAAAGTGAGGAAATCGTTCCCATTTCAGAAATGAAGGCGCTTATCGAGGAACGAACCGAAGCAAAAGTCGGCTCAATGGGATCCTTTTTCAAACTAAACCCGAAAGTCAGTGATTTGCCTGAAAAGCTTTCCGTCGAGTTGGACGGGATTAAGGTGATGGTCATGGGTGGCGTAAAAACAGGTGGATCCGGATGTATATGTCCTGAAAGCACCTTGCTGAAAAGGCTCATTTCCCATGTGGTATTGGCCAGAGATGAGGCGGTTGTGATGGATATGGAGGCCGGTCTGGAGCATTTGGGGAGGGGAACCTCCATGTATGTGGATCGGCTTATTGTGGTTGTTGAGCCGGGGCGCAGAAGTGTTGAGACAGCCTATCAGATTCGTCGTCTGGCCCATGATATCGGGTTGGATAAATTGAGTTTTGTGGGAAATAAGCTGAGATCGGATAAGGACAAAGCGTTCTTACTGAAAGAGATGAAGGATTTCTCATTTATGGGGTTCCTGCCTTACAGACAAGAAATCAGCGATGCGGACCGTGACGGCAGACCTCCATTTGAAAAAGATGCGGAAACACTGAAGGAAGTTACTGCAATGCTCGCAACACTAAAAGAGTGAAGGAGAAAAATTAAAGGAGAATGAAAAATGAGCGAAAGAATTTATAATTTTAATGCGGGTCCTGCCGCATTGCCATTGCCGGTTCTCGAAGAGATTCAGGCGGAAATGCTCGATTTTAAAGGGTCGGGCATGTCCATTATGGAAGTGAGCCATCGCTCCAAATGGTTTGATGATGTGATCAATGAGGCGGTTGAAAGAACCAAACGCCTCCTGGGGCTTGGGGACGATTTTGATGTCCTCTTCATCCAGGGTGGTGCCAGTCTGCAGTTCTGCATGATCCCCATGAACCTGTCATTGGAAGGTCGTCCCGTGGATTATGTCAATACGGGCACATGGTCCACCAAAGCCATCAAAGAAGCCAAAATTCAAGGAAAAGATGTGAAGGTCATTGCGTCTTCCGAAGACAAGAACTTTTCTTATATTCCAAAGAATTATCAGATCAGTCCGAATGCGGCATACCTTCATTTTACCAGCAACAATACCATCAAAGGCACCCAGTGGGCCCAATTCCCCGATGCCGGCGACATTCCGCTTGTTTGCGATATGAGCTCGGATATTATGAGCCGTCCTTTTGATGCGAAACCGTTTGGCCTGATTTATGCCGGCGCACAGAAGAACATCGGACCGTCGGGTACGGCCATGGCGATTATCAGAAAAGACATGCTGGAAAGAACGCCTGACAACATCCCTTCCATGCTCAAATACACGACCTTTGCAGAAAAAAATTCCATGTATAATACCCCTTCCTGCATTGTCATCTATACGATCAACCTGGTTCTGAAATGGCTTGAGGAAACCATTGGCGGCCTTGAAAAGATGGGCCTGGTCAATCAGGAAAAAGGGGCTTTGATCTATGATTTTATTGATCAGTCCGGTTTTTACAAGGGGACCGCTGAAAAAGAGAGTCGTTCTCTGATGAATGTGACCTTCAGACTTCCCAGCGAGGATCTGGAAAAGAAATTTGTGGCAGAAGGTCTTAAAGCCGGTTTGGGCGGTTTGAAAGGACATCGTTCGGTGGGTGGTTGCCGGGCTTCCATCTACAATGCCAGCGGAATGGATGCGGTCAAGGTCCTGGTGGATTTCATGAAGGATTTTGAAAAGAAGGAAGGTTAGTTTTGTGGAGTAACCGGTTTTGCAAAGAACAAGGATTATTGAAATTTTGAAGACAGAGGCCATCGGTCAGCACGTTACGGTGGCCGGGTGGGTCAGGACGCGCAGGGATTCAAAGGGTGGTTTTTCATTTATTGAAATAAACGATGGTTCCGCTTTTTCCGGTCTGCAGATTATTGCGGACCGGGACCTGCCCAACTACCAAAGCGAAATTCTTAAATTGCAGACCGGTTGTTCGATTACCGCCCATGGCACCCTGACGGCTTCCCCGGGAAAGGGGCAGACGGTTGAGCTGAAGGCCGATACCATTAAAGTGGTGGGCTGGGCCGATCCGGAAGTCTATCCCTTGCAGAAAAAGCGGCACTCCTTTGAGTTCTTAAGAACCATCGCCCATCTGCGGCCCAGGACCAATACATTCGGGGCCGTGGCCAGGGTTCGCAATGCCGTGGCATCGGCAATCCATGGTTTTTTTCAGAAAAAAGGATTTCTGTATATCCACACCCCCATTTTGACGGGAAGCGACTGTGAAGGGGCGGGGGAGATGTTCCGGGCGACAACCCTGGATCCTGCATCGGTTCCCATGAAGAACGGAAAGCCGGACTATGCTCGGGACTTTTTCGGCGGGCCCAGCCATTTAACGGTCAGCGGGCAGTTGGAGGCAGAAGTCTATGCCCTGGCCATGGGGGATGTTTATACTTTCGGTCCCACCTTCAGGGCTGAAAACTCCAATACCTCTCGGCATCTGGCGGAGTTTTGGATGATTGAACCTGAGATGGCCTTTTGTGATCTGGAAGGGGATGTGGCGCTGGCTGTGGAGTTTTTAAAGTATGTTTTTGTTCATGTCCTTGAGAATTGTTCGGAGGATATGGCGTTTTTTAACCGGTTCATCGACAAGTCGGTGATTCAGACCCTTGAAAGCCTGGTGAAACAGGAGTTTACAACCCTTACCTACACCGAAGGGATCAAGTTGCTTGAAAAAGCGAGTGTGAACTTTGAGTTTCCCATTGCATGGGGAAGTGATATCCAGTCGGAACATGAACGATATTTGTGCGAAGAAGTTTTTAAAGGCCCGGTGGTGTTAATCGACTATCCGAAGGATATCAAGGCCTTTTATATGAAGATGAATGAGGATGGAAAGACCGTACGCGCCATGGACGTGCTGGTGCCCAAGATCGGTGAAATCATCGGCGGCAGCCAGCGGGAAGATGACCATGATATCCTCCTTTCGCGTATTGTGGAAATGGGTTTCAACCCGGAGGACTACTGGTGGTATCTGGACCTTAGAAAGTTCGGCACGGTTCCCCATGCGGGGTTCGGTCTCGGTTTTGAGCGGCTGATCCAGTTCGTCACCGGTCTTTCCAATATCCGGGATGTGATCCCCTTTCCGAGGACTCCCGGCAATATCGCTTTTTAAGATTTTAGTCGTTTTTCCAGAAGGGTGTAGCGTTTGAGGGTTTTGTCGTTGCGGATGCCGATGGCAAGTGCCTTGCGGGTTCCCACCAGAATCACCAGTTTTTTGCCCCTTGTGACCGCCGTATAGATCAGATTTCGCTGCAGAAGCATGTAATGCTGAATCAGGATGGGGATGATGACCGCCGGGTATTCAGACCCTTGGGATTTGTGGACCGAGACGGCATAGGCCAAAATGATTTCGTCGAGATCCGAAAAATCATACGGCAATTCCCGATCCTCGAAAGCGATGATCATTTCCCTCGTTTCCGGGTCCAGCCGAACGATCCTTCCCATGTCGCCGTTGAACACTTCCTTGTCATAATTGTTTTTGATTTGCATGACTTTGTCGCCCGTCCGAAACATGCGGTTTCCCCGCTCGACCCCTTTCGTATTGGGGTTCAGTCGGTTCTGAAGCGCCAGATTAAGATTGCCGGCTCCGACGATGCCCCGGTGTATGGGGGTTAGCACCTGGATGTCGTTCATGGGGTCAAGCCCGAAGTAACCCGGTACTCTCTTGCTTGCCAGGTCAAGAATGGTATTTAATACCCGTTCCGGATCTTCCTGATCGATGAAAAAGAAGTCACTTTTTTCCTTGAGGTTTTGATAAAGCGGCATCTGCCCCGAATTGATGCGGTGTGCGTTCACAATAATGCGACTTTCCTTGGCCTGGCGAAAGATCCTGTCCAGTGCTACCACGGGGATTGAAGCGCTTGCTATAATATCTTTCAACACATTTCCCGCGCCCACGGAAGGGAGTTGGTGAATGTCCCCCACAAGGATAAAGGTGGCGCCTAAGGGAATCGCCTTGAGGAGGTGATGCATGAGGATGGTGTCAATCATGGAGGCTTCATCCACGATAAGGAGGTCACAGCGAAGGGGGTGTTTGTGATCTTTTTGAAACCCGCCCTTTGCCATGCTGTATTCCAGGAGTCGGTGAAGGGTCATGGCCTCGTGGCCCGTGGCCTCCGACATTCGTTTGGCGGCGCGTCCCGTTGGCGCGGCCAGTTGTATCCGGATTTTTAACGGTGAAAAAATCTTTAAAACCGCATTGATGATGGTGGTTTTACCGGTTCCAGGTCCTCCCGTGACCACCAGGACTTTGCTTCGGGCGGCTTCACTGATGGCTTCTACCTGGTTTTGAGCGAGACTGATATCCAGTCTTTGTTGAACCCACGCCACGGCCTTTTCCTCATCAATGGTCTTGATGGCTTTGGGTGCGTTCTGAAGCCTCTTTATCCGTGCGGCGATGCCCGTTTCAGACACATGGAATTTTTTGAGGAAAACACCCTTGTTGTTTTCCAGAAATTTTTCGGAATCACTGTTTAAATCTTCAAGGACAATCCGGCCCGAAAGAACGTTGGACGAAATGGCCTGGGTGATCAGCTCGCGATGGATCTCCAGCATTCCCTCGCATTTTTGAATTAGTGGTTCATAAGGGAAGTAGACATGCCCTTCGTCCGCCAGCTGATGAAGAATGTAAAGGATTCCGGCTTCAGCACGGATCGCGCATTGTTTGTCGAACCCCAGTTTCTCTGCAATTCCATCGGCCGTCACAAACCCGATGCCGAAGATATCCATAGCGAGTCGATAGGGGTTTTCGCGAACCACGGAAATCGACTGATCGCCGTATTGCTTGAATATCTTGGTAGCATAGCCTGAGCTGACGCCGTGGGCCTGAAGAAAGAGCATGACCTCCCGAATTTCTTTCTGTTCCTCCCAGGCCGCCTTGATCATGGCGATTCTCTTTTTCCCGATGCCCGCCACGCCCACCAGCGCTCCAGGGGTTTTTTCGATCACCTCCAGGGTCGATTCGCCGAATTTCTTGACGACCCGTTTTGCCATTACCGGCCCGATACCCTTGATGAGACCTGAGCCCAGGTATTTCTGAATGCCGTAAACCGTTGCCGGAACCTCTGTTCTGTAATGGGTGATTTTGAACTGTTCCCCGAATTTTGGATGGTTGGACCATTCTCCTTCGAGATCGAGGATTTCGCCGGGGGTAGGCGCCATCATATTGCCCACGGCGTTTACGAGATCCTTCCGGCCGTAGACTTTGAGCTTGAGGACGCTGTAGCCGTTCTCTTCATTTGTATAGGTAATTCTTTCGATTTGACCTTTGAGGTGGTGGCGCATAGAAACGGATTTTGTTAAAAGGAGGTTTAAGTTTGCGTTGCTTCCGGACCATAATAGCGTATTAGTTGTTATTATATCACAAAAAACAAGAAGTTTATTGATCAAAAACCGTAAAACCAAAAACCATTCCATGCTTGTGGGTTGTTTGCGCGATAGAGAAGTGAAAGGCGAATGTTGCGAAAAAACGAGTGCTTTGATAATTTGTTTTCAAGCATGCTTCAATTTAGAAAGGGTGAGTATAAATGCCTGAAATGTTAATTGAAAGCGAAGTTTACAACCGTGTTCAGCGGTTCCAAAAACGGCTTTCCGCCAAAGGTCTGGACGGCGCATTGATCGTGGAAAAAACCGATCTCTACTATTTTTCAGGAACCAAACAGGACGGACATCTGTTTATTCCCGTTGAAGATGAGCCGGTGCTGATGGTGCGAAAAGATTTTGAAAGGGCCGTCTCCGAGTCGCCCCTCGAGGAGGTTTTGCCCCTCACCGGGTATTCCGTGCTTCCCCATTTGATATCAAAAGATGATGACGTCTATCCGAGACGGATGGGTCTGGAGATGGATGTGCTGCCCACGAGCCGCTATTTTCTGTATCAGAAGCTTTTTCCGAAGACTGAGTTAGTGGATGTCTCCCGGTTGATTCGAGAGACTCGAATGGTCAAGTCTGAATATGAAATTGCCCGCATCCGAGCGGCCGCCGAAATGGCGGACGGTATGTATGAAAAAATCCCTGAATTTCTGGCGACAGCCCGAACCGAATTGGAACTCTCCGTATTGGTGGAGGCATACTACCGAAGGCGAGGACATTCGGGGATTGTTCCCACGCGGGGGTTTAATCTGGATACCATATACGGGCACATCATGGCCGGTAAGAACGCCGCCATGGCCAGCGCTTCGCCGGGACCGACCGGTGGGAAGGGGCTGGGGCCTTTTTATTCCCAGGGCGCGGGGCGAGAGGAAATACTCCCCCATACCCCCATCCTGATCGACTATTGTGCCGGTCTGGATGGCTATGTTGCGGATTCAACGCGCATTTTTTCTGTTGGAGAGCTGAAACCACATCTGGTTGATGCCCATGGGGTGATGCTGGAAATTCAGGAGACGCTTATGCGGCTTGGGGTTCCCGGCGCCAAAGCTGAGGACCTCTACCGGGCGGCTTTGGCCATTGTGGAAAAGAATGGTTTGATGGAAGGGTTTATGGGCGTTCCCAAAGGGGTTCCTTTTGTGGCCCATGGCATCGGCCTGGAGCTGGACGAGTGGCCCGTTATCGGCAAAGGTTCACAAACATGTCTTGAAGCAGGAATGGTCATTGCCATGGAGCCGAAAGTGGTGTTTCCGGGCGAAGGGGTTGTGGGGATTGAGAACACCCTTCTGGTGACCGAAAAGGGTTTGGAAAGGGTCACCCGGTTTTCCGACGGTATAACGGTTTGTTGACGGGTTCTTCCTGAAAAAGACCGATTTACGATGGGTGCGGTTCCGTCTTTCACTCCGGAGGTCGCCGGTTCGATTCCGGCCGTCCCCTCTGCATCTAAAGAAGGCGTGGCCGGCCGGTTTACGCGAATGTCGTGAGATGACGGTTATTACACCCAGCGGGCGGTGAAGGTCTTTTCGTCGAGGAACAACCGCATGGAGGCCAAACGGGACTTGGCCGCGCCCAGGAAGCTCTTCCGCTTGGAGCCCAAGGGGAAGAAGGCGTACGGCTGAGGTACGCCCACGTTGATCCCCACGTTACCCACGTTCACTTCGCGGGCGAAAAGACGGGCGTTGGTTCCGCTGGCGGTCATGATGCAGGCACTGTGCCCCAGATCGGTCTTGGAGTTGATCCATCCGATCACCTGGTCCAGGCTGTCCGCCCGAATCAACGCGCACACCGCGCCGAAGGCCTCTTCCTTGCAAATCCCCATGTCAACGTCGGCATCTTCCAGGATCGTGGGGCCCAGAAAGTAGCCGTCAGGGTAGTCGGCCGGCGCCATGGTACGGCCGTCCAAGACCATCTTAGCTCCCTGGGACAGGCCGCGCTCCACCCAGGCCCATACCTTGTCCCGCCCCGCCGCTGTGGCGTATGGGCCCATGGTCACCGACTCGTCCAGTCCATAGCCCAGCTTCATGGACGCGGCGTTGGCCATCAGTGTTTTCTTAACCTCATCATAGCGGGTCTTGTCGCCCAGGATGACCACGTTGTCCGATCCCAGGCAGCGTTGGCCGGTCATGCCGAAACAGCCTTGGCGCACATAAGTGGGGCAGGACATGATGTCCGCGTCGGGCATGATGACCACGGTGTTTTTGCCGTTGCCGTTGAGGCTGCTGGTCTTGCCCAGCCTGCCGCACTGAGCAAAAAGGTCCAGGCCCGCCGCGGTTGAGCCGATGAAGCCGATGCCCTGAATCTCGGGTTGCTCCAGGATGTGGCTGTTCACTTCCCGGCCGCCGTGAATAAGGTTGATGCAGCCGGCCGGAAACCCGGCCTCCAGGGCCACCTTACTCATGTATTCGGCGGCCACCGGGTCCTGGCGAGAGGGGGGCTCACCACCACCGGACAACCGGCTGCCAGGGCGTAGGGTACGAACGAACTCCAGGCGTGCATGGGGATGTTGCCGGGGGTGACAATGAGGAAGGGTCCCAAGGGTTCCCAGGTCAGCCACATGTCAATGCCCCGGGCCAGGTTGTCGATGTGTTCGTTGCGCCCGGCCATGCCGTAGGCCGCAGAGCAGGCCGACTCGATGTTTTCGATGGAACGGCGCACCGAGCCTTCGGCTTCCTTGATGGTACGGCCGTGATCCTGGGTCAGTACCCGGCTGAGCACATGGGCCTCGCGGTCGAAGATTTGGCGCATGTCAAAAAGCATGCGAGCCCGCTCGCGCAGGGCAATGCCTTTTAGAGCCTCGAAACCTTGTTGGGCTGCCACTACCGCTGCCCGTGCCTCCTCCTTGGTGGCCGTGGGAAATTCGGCCATCTCAACGCCCGTGGCCGGGTTGGTGGTCTTATTGATGATATGGGACTTGGATTCCACCCACTCACCGCCGATTAAAAGTTTGAGGCGGCCGTAGTGGCTCTTCACTTCGGGTAGCATGGACATGATTACAATCTCCTCTAACAATCCAGTCTCGGCTGGAAATTTTGAAAAACCGTCCGGGTTCCAGACGTCCCGACGTTGTTTGGCTAAATTTTGGGCACCTCTATGTTCAAACCGTACTGCAACGCCAGATAGAGCGCGTACAGCACCAGAAGCCACAGGCCTTGCCATCGCTTGAACCAGCCATCCTTGTTCATGAATATGAATACCCGGAAGGAGTAGAGGATGGCCAACATGGCAGGGAAATGGAAAAAGAAAAAACTGTCCGGGATGCGCAACGGATGGGTGAGGGCCGAGGCCCCGATGACGAACAGGCAGTTGAGCACATCGGCGCCCACCACGTTGCCCACCATGATCTGAGGATGCCCTTTTTTGATGGAGCTGATGCCGGTCATCAGTTCGGGCACCGAAGTGCCGAAAGCCACGATGGTGGCGGCCACCACGTCCTGGCTCACTCCGATGCGGCAGGCGCCCACCACAGCGCAGGGGATCAGCACCCGGCTGGCCAACATCACGCCTGCCAAGCCTCCCATCAGCAAAACAAGGGATTTCGGCACGCTCCAGCATTCACCGTCTTCATCCTCCTCGGAATCGGTTTGATTGCTCTGACAAGCCCAGCGATAGGAAAGGTACATGTACAAAACCAGCAGGGCCACCAGCAGAAGCCCGACTCCCCGCCCCAGCACCGGGTTTTCAGGCACCGTCCACAAAGCCAGCAAGGACAGCATGACCAGCAGGGTGGCCGCGCCCACCTGCATCCATCCGGTTCGGTTGAGGATGAACTTGTTCACCGGTATTTTGGCCAGCACGCACATGAGCCCGAAGATAAGAGCGGTGTCACAAATGATGGAGCCCACGCCGTTCCCCAGGGCCATGCCCGAGTGCCCACCCCAGGCGGCCAGCACCGAGACCACAGTTTCCGGCACTGTGGTTCCCAGGGAGATGATGGTGGCGCCGATAACGATCTTGGGCAGACGGGTGCGCTGGGCCAGGGATACCGCCCCGTCTATCATTTTGTCGGCGCTTTTGGACAACACCGCCAAGCATAGGATAATGATTGTGAACAAAAACCAGGTCGGCATCTGGTTGGCAAGGTTGTTGAGAATGGCTTCCATGTCATACATGTTGTATTATAATCAGTTCAGGTCGGTCGCCGCGCATGAGACTCCATTGCCTTTTGGCGCATACGGTGACGCTCCTCCAGTTGAAAGATGACTTCCTCTTCAGTGACATCACGGCGAGGAAGAAAATGGGTAAGCAATTTTTCAATATCCGCGCAGGATAGAAGTGGGTAAGTTTCCTCATGAGAAATTCTTTCAGAAAGCATAAACAACATAGCCATCATCACAAGAGCCATGTGATGGTGCCAAGCTTGCCATTTTCTGACTTGGTAATCGGCCATTCCACACTCGCTTTTGGCATCCTCAAATGTGCGCTCAATCCAAAACCTTTGGCGTTGCATCCATCCCAATTGTTTCAGCGTGGTGCCTTGTGTCACATTGCTCAGAGAAATCTTCACGTCCGAATTGTCATCCAAGGACTTGGTTACAATCAACGTCCAAAATTTGACATTATCCGATTCGCCATCCCACACATAAACCTTCACACGGCAAGCCCGAACCATGAGTATTCCGCGTGTAGTCTTTCGCAGGACCACCTTCTTCCAGCGCTGACGAGGGAGAGACTTCACGAGTTGCCCAACCTCAATCCCCTCTTGACCACTCTGGTATTTTTTAGCTGGCCGGCCAGATGGCGTTTTTGGCAAGTAGGGTTCCGGATTTTTCAGATACACTCTAAAATCGGAATGAAGATCCACGCAAAACGTTTCACCCATCGCATCAAGAGCAAAACAAAACCCGGGGCCTTTACCATATCCTGCATCGGCTCCTACCCAGTCATAGCGAAGATCGTTCTCCCGTGCATGTTGAACAATTTCCTCAGCAAGTTCAATCTTCGTTCGAAAAGTTTGTTCTTCTTCCGGTATGCCCGCACGTTCACACCGTTCCGGATCATCCGTCCATTTCTGGGGCAAATAGAGCCGAACATCAACAGGCGCCACGTAGGCGCCATTGGACAGTGCACCAAAGACGGCCACTTGACCATTGTCCACCTTTCCGAAGCGACCCAACCACTGACGAGAAACTCCGACCGATTCTTTCCCCTGCTTCGCAAACCCGCTTTCATCTATAAGCAGGCAAGCATTGGGGCCGCCCAAAAATTTATCCACATCCTGGGCTACATGATCGATAACCTCTCTATGATTCCATTTGGAATGGGTCAGAAATTGTTGAAGGTTCCGCGACTTGGAGTCCGGCACAACTTCGGCCATCCGGTCCATGTTCTTACTCTGACCGGCTTGCATCAGACCGCAAGCGTACTGCCGGGCCTTATCCGAAACATCATGACGGTAGGATTGAAAGTGTCCCGCGTAGCTGTCCACGAATGTAAAAAAGCGACTCCCCACGTCCCCCAAGGGGGACGGGTGGGGGGTTGCATAAGATTCGCTCCTTTGCTCAGTAGAATGTTTCCGTTGGTGTTAGCATAATGATATGTTGCTACCATTTTTCGGCCAGGAAGTCAAAGGTTATCTTTACGAAGTCAAAGTAATCTATGGCCAACGTACCGCCGGCACCCTGCTTGTGCAATATAACGGTGGGTTGTCCCAAAAACTCGGCCGCCGGAGTGCCAATGGCACGGGCGCTGTTGCCGGCCACCCCGCCGGGCGGGAAACCTACGTAGATGTTAACGGGTTGTGTTGGAAATTGATCTCCGGCCCGGGCGATTCCTCCCAGAAACATAACGGTCAGTGCCAACAATAAAGCGTTTGCTAATATGATCTTTCTTTTCCCATCGTGCACCTCCTCTACACCCAAGATGTGTAGCCCAATCAAAACGTTAATACCAATGGATAGGTGACCGTTGAAACACCCTGTTACAAGGCCACCCGTTTCGCCGTATCTAAAATCCTATTTTGTATTTCCTCGAAAAACCCTTCTCTTTCCAGAAGTCGCATGGGAAAAGAAGCACCAAAGGATCCCTCGACCTTGGCGCCGTTCATTACCGGCGCGCCGATGGCGGCCATGCCCAACAGCAATTCTTGTTCATTGATGGCAAAACCTTCTTCCCGGACAAGCCCCAGCCTTTCCAGCAAACGGTTTTTATCGGTAATGGTGTGCGGGGTGTGTGCCTGCATGTCCGAGGCATCGATTATGTCCGCGGCCTCCCGAGGATCAATGAATGCGAGGATGGCCCTGCCCATGGCCGAACAATAGGCTGGCAAGCGAGACCCCACGGTCAAGTGCAAACCGACCACGGAATTGGATCGAAAGCGTTCGATATAGACCACCTCAGTGCCGTCAAGCATCGTGCAAGCGGTGTCAACATTCATTTGTTTCGTGATTTCCAGTAAATGATTGGATACGCGGTGCCTGAGATCCAGGTTTTCAATGAAGCTGAAACCGATGCTGAGGATTTTGGGAGAAAGACTGTAGCTTTTGGTTTTGGGATCACGAACCACATACCCCAAATCTTCGAGTGTTCTGATGAAACGGGTAGCAGTGGGCGGCACCATGTCCGCAGCTTGGGCAATTTCACTCAAAGTGAGATTTGGACCTTTTTTGCGAAATGCCCGCAGTACGGACAAGCCCTTTTCCAAAGAATGTACAAAATATCTGGGACGATCCTCTTGTTTCATAATTCCACTTTGCGGAAATTGATTACGCAGAGCATAATCCATCGAAGGAATTCATGTCAAGAAAAAAAAGATCTTTATATGGTTTTTAAAGAATATGGCTAAACCCCGGGCACACGGAAAGACTGTCACCGGCTATGGGAAAGAGCGATTGGAGAAACTTCTACGAAATGATCGAACGGATTTTCCGAAGAGAAAATGTCCGGGTGGCGCAATGTCGATGCCTTTTTCCTCGAACGGGTCGGTTATGAAGGCACATGGTCATGGTTAAGTGAGGTGTCTTTCGTGAAGAAATAGGCGGCAGTGACCAGAGAAAGCAAAAGGGCGCACAACGTAAAGGATGCGGTAAAAGCTCCCGGTCCCCTGGAGGAGTGGGGGTAGTATGTTTGCATGAAAATGCCGAGACCCTGAAGAAAAACGGCAGGACCGATCATGGTGAAAAAATTTATCGCCGTCATGGCGGTTCCGGCCATTTCTTGGGGCATGGTTTCCTTGATGTGAACATACATGAGGGCGTTGCTGGACCTGAAAAAACCGAAAGCCAGAAACAGCGTCATCAGGATCACCAGGCTCGTTTTCGAAGAAAGCACCGCCAGAACCAATAGGATCAAGATCAGGAATGCCGTGCTTCCCGTTATGACCCATTTGCGTGTACGAAAAATATTGTCGGAGAGCCATCCCCAGACGGGTCCACCGGCAATGGCGCCCACATTCATCAACAGGATCACCTGTCCCGCATTCATGACGTCAAATTCCATGACTTCCATCAGATAGGGGCCGGCCCAAAGGGATTGAAATGCCGCATAGATACCGTATACGGTAAATGTCGCCAGGGAAATAATCCAATAGGTACGATTCCTGAAAATTGCGATGAGCCCTGAAAAGGAATTTCTATCATCATTTCTCGTTTGAATATTGCTTGCGGAACGTTCGTTTCGGGATGTGTCCCGCACCACCAGATAGAGCGCCAGCACCAAGCCCAAGTTGACACCGGCGATGACCATGAAGGACTGGCGCCACCCCATAACATCCACCATAAACGCCAACGGCACTGTGGCGGCCATGTTGCCTAATGTTCCGATGGAAAAGACAATGCCCGTAAGGGTGGCGAAGGTTACGGGTGAAAACCAGGCCGTCAGGAGCTTCAGGGTCCCCATGAGGTTGCAGGCCATGCCCATGCCGAGCAGAATGCGGCCCAGAAGACCCATTGCAAAAGAATCGGCCCCCGCAAAGATAAGGGCTCCCGCAATGCCCAGAAGGGAAAGGCCGGTCATCATGAGGCGGGGGCCTACCCGGTCCAGGAATAGACTGATGGGGATTTGGGTGATGGCGAAAGCGTAGAAAAACGCAGCGCTAAGGGTCCCCAGCCCCTTCGTATCCAGGGAGAGATCCAAAAGGAGCCGGTCTGCGATGACGGCGTTGGTGGCCCGATAGAACTGGGAGAGGAAAAAATTGCTTGACGTAATCAGAAAAATGGCCCAACGACGGTTCATGGTCTCTCTTTCATCAATGGTTTTTCTTAAATGGAGAATTTCTCACAAAGGGGTTTTGAAACCAAGTTCTTTTTTGATTTTCGTACCCGTTGAACGATTTTACTGGGTTGAGTATTTTTGCTTGACTTCCGTTTGGCCATCGCCTAAAAATATTTTTAATTCGGGTGCTTGCAATGAGCCTAACAGGGAACTCCGTTGAAACGGGACGGGCCCGCCGCTGTGACCTCTGCTCTCTTTTTGAGGGCAACACTTTTGGCATTTTATTCACCACTGTTCGATCTAAGTTGTTGGGAATGGGAAGGTCGCCAAAAGGGGGAGGGAGTCAGAAGACCTGCCTGAAGGAAAATAGTTCACTGTCGCACACGTGGCCGTCGGGGCGCAGGGGCATCAGATTCTGAGGATAAAAAAGGGAAATCCCCGGGTCGATTCATTCGGCTCGGGGATTATTTTTTGGGTTATGAAAAATTACGTTCCACATATTCTGAGTCTGCTTCTTATTGTTTGTTTCCTTCCAAATCCATTGTTTGCTAGGGCTGAAAAGCCGGAGAAAGCGACCCAGCTGGAGTCTGTGGTGGTTACGGCTGAACAGGACCAGCCCGACTACCGGACCGGAGATGTGGATATGGAGGAAACAACCGGTTATGTAACGGTGATCGAACGTGAAGCATTTGAAGGGAAAATGGAAGACCTGGCGGAAGTGCTTCAAAATGAGGCCGGTGTTCAGGTCCGGCAGTCGGGTGGCTTGGGAAGCTTTTCGACGGTTTCCCTGCGGGGTTCCTCCAGTGACCAGGTGATGGTCTATATGGATGGTGTACTGCTCAACGATGCGTCAGGGGGCGGCGTTGATTTGAGCACCATCTCTCTTTCCGATGTGGCGGCCATTGAGATCTACCGCGGTGTGACGCCTGTCAATTTCAACAAAGCTTCCATCGGTGGTGTCGTCAATATCAGGACCTTGCGGGCCAATAAGGGGCTGAATGCCAGCGCCACCCTCGGATACGGTTCGTTCAATACCCGCCAGGCATCCGCCTTTATCAACCACAAGCCCGGTGATTGGGACTATCTGGTTTCCGCCAGTTATCTAGCCAGCGATAACGATTTCGAATATTTATACGACAATCATACCGAGTATAATCCCAACGATGACAAATGGGTTAAACGAAACAATGCACAGTTTGATCAGGAAAACGTCCTGGCAAAAGTCGGCTACGATTTTAACGACGATATGCGCATTGATCTGTTAAATCAGTGGTTCTCAAAAGATCAGGGGTTGCCCACCTGGAACAACAGTTCCAAAGCGGATGCCACCCTTCAGACGGAAAGAAACATTACCTCTCTAGGCTTTACCGCCAATGATCTGGGGCCCCTTCACTTCAATACACGGACCAACGTTGACTATTCATACAAAAATGAATTGTATAACGACAGCCACGGAACCATCGGGCTGGGCCGCCAGAAAAGCCGCTACATCACCAATCGTTACGGCGGTAATTTCTTTTTGGAATGGCTCACGGATATGAACATCGTCAGCTTTATGGCGGATTTTCATGAGGAGACTTATGATCCCGAAGATCTTCTGACCCAAAAAAACCCCAATAAGAGTACCCGAGACACTTTGAACCTCGGCCTTCAGGACAGCGTTTTATTGTTTGAAGACCGCCTTACGGTCACGCCGGGCCTCAGATACACCTACCTGAAGGATGACCTTAAGAGCGCAACCAACACGTTTGGGCAACCTCTTGAAGGAAGTGAAAGAAATGAAGATTATCTGAGCCCCCAGATCGGTGTCAAATACAGTCCTTTGGATTGGTTGAATTTCAGAAGCAACTTGGCCAAATATACCCGAGAACCGTCATTTTTTGAATTGTTCGGCGATCGCGGGTTTACCGTGGGGAATCCTGATTTAAAGGCGGAGAAGGGGGTCAATTTTGACGCGGGTTTCGAAGTGAGATATCCCACAAAGATCTTGTGGCTTAATTACGTCTCCGTCAATGCCGCCTATTTCGGCAGCAACGTGGACGATTTGATCACCTTTGTTTACGATTCAAGGGGGATCGGTAAAGCTCAGAATATATCACAGGCGGAAATCCGGGGTGTTGAAAGTGAGATTCGCATCGATTTTCTGAAATATTTCCGGCTGGTGGGGAACGCCACCTGGCAGGATCCCGTCAATAAGAGCCAGGTTAAGGCGTTTGATGGGAACATACTCCCCGGGCGATTCCAGACTTCATACTTGGGCCGACTTGAAGCGCGGTACGCCGGGATTAAAGTGTTTGGTGAGTATGTTAGAGAAACCGGCATGTATTATGACAGCGCCAACCTGCTTCCGGCCAAAGACAAAAATGAGATCAATTCCGGCATCTCCTGGCTCTTTCATTCCTTTCTCTTCAGTCTTGAAGGCAGAAACCTGACCAATGAGCAATACGAAGATTTTAACGGATATCCCATGCCGGGTCGCGCCTTTTATTTTACGGTGGGGTATCGGTATTAGGTCCCGTCTTTCTGTCGCATATTCCCTTTAATACATCCTCTTTTTCATTTTTGGGGTTACAGAATTTGTCGTTTGCGTGATGCGGTTGGGGCAAGGGATTTGATCCGGAATCAATGAGCCTTAAAAAAGACTCACGGATTCCGGGTTTGGAGAACGCAGGCCCGTAGCGCCTGAAGCAAGGAGCCGCTATATAGTCTGACTTTGCCGGCTAAAGCAATATTCTATTGTGCAGTCGTTCTTATCATGACCACGTTGGACGCCACGCCGGTTCCCTGGCTGTTGTAGGGAATAACCACTGCGTAATAGGTTACGCCCGCGGGGAGTGTCGCTGAGACGGAGTTTTTGGTGCTCCACCACCCGACGACCGTCTGGCCCGTTAAGGGGTTGCAGAACCAGATGTAATAGGACTCCGCCCCTGAAACCATGTTCCAGTGGACCAATACGTTGGTGCCTGAAACCGTTGCCCCCAGCTTGGGCGCCAAAGGCGTTCCCTGGGTGCAAAAGGCAATGTGTTGAGGATTCAGGTTGGTCGCGATGTTTTCATTCAGCATATTGGTTTCGGTATCCATGATTTTGACAAGACCATTGGTGGAATCGCAGACCCACATCATGTTGTTTTTATCCAGATAGGTGCCCGATTCCATGCCGGCGATGTTGATGTTCTGAAAACCCGTCAACGCACCGGAGACTGCGCCTGTTGTGGGATTGAAGGCGTAAAGCGTGTTGTTGCCCCAACCGGCATATCCCACGAAGTACCCCTTTGAGGGGGAAGCGACTAACATTCCGGAAATGGCCCCGTAGGGATGGCTTGTGGCATCCCCGTCATCCAGGACGATCGCTGATGCGTAAGTGGCGGCATTGATGCTTTCGATGCCGCCCGTATATTCATAGACGGGGTCGCAGGAACCTCCGGGGTAAGATCCGACGCCCTGGATATAGAGCAGATTGTTTTCAGCCATATATTGAATGGCCTGAGGGTTTTTAACGTTTAGTGGGATTCCCAGCATGGCGCCGGAGCCCAGACCGGTATTGATTTCCGTATCGGTTAAGGTATCAAATACCGCTACATAGGGGACTTGGGTGGGACAAAAGTCTACAAGGCGCTGCATGACAACAAACAGTTTTCCGTTGGCGATGACACCGCAACACATCTCCGGTACACCGTCCGCGTCTGCGTAGGCGCTGAGATCCAGCTCACCGATTTTGAAGCCGGCCTCTGAAGTGGCGGAAGGGTTAACGATCCAGGCTTTGGTTGAGCCATAGCGAATCAGGTAGGCTTTGGTTGAACTCACAAAGACTAGATCATAGGGGTTACTGCTGTTTGTTTCAGTGGGATCCTCGGTTGAGTATTGCCAGATGGGTGTGTTGGGGGCCGCAATGTCCACCTTGGTGACACTGTCCGATTGAAATTGGTGGATTCGGTAGTAATACTGACCAAAAGTTTTGACGGTGGCGCCGTTGCTCCCCGCCAACAGATTGTTGACGGCGGTTCTGGGACCCGTCTTTGGGTCAACGCTGATGGTGGAAATGGCATAACTGCTGTAATCAGAGGCTGCCGTTGCCACCACGCCGGTCTGGGTTGAGTCGGCACTTGCGGGATTTACGCCGAATATCAGGAGCAACAAGACCCCTGTCAGAAAAAGCAGCCTGGCCGTTTTTGAAAAATGCCGAGTAAACACCGTTTTCTTTTTCATTACATTTCCTCCTTCCAATAGCTGTTTGTGATCCATGCAGGAAAATGGATATGAAAACCCCAATCATGCTCTGCAATGGCTCAGGTTCAGGCCCAAAGAAAAAAATCCCCGGACCAAAATGTATTGATCCGGGGATATCCCTTTTTTATCCCAAAACCGATGAACATCCTTATTCCCTATAAGGATTCGTTCCTTTACTCAGGTAGGTCTTCTGACTTACGGATTATCCTACTCGCTGCGCCTTCCCATTCGGCTTACAGCCAAACAGTGACATGATGCAGCTTTAGTCCCCGATTACAGCAGAGGGCCTGTCGCCGAATTTCACGGCGTTCCCTATTAAGCTCATTTAGAGCGCCTGAAGTGCTTCCATTCTTTATAGGGGAAATTCAAGGCAAAGTCAACCGCAATTCCGTACACTTGCAGAAACCGGGTGGAAAAGTTTCCACATGCCGTCATGATATACGCTTGCAATAATCCGCCGAAGTGGAGTAAGAAACTGAAGCGAACTGCGCGTATCTTTAATTTGAGAGGATAATAAAATGTACTTCTATTGGCGAATTATGGAAGAGTTGAAATATCTGGGTGAAGTCCTGGTTTTTCATGACCCGAGTTTCAAAAGGGAGTATCGACAGTGGATCCGGAAAAACCAAACGGGCTTGGCGCTTAGCGCGGTGGATAAAGATCGAAAAATTTTGAATGATTTCGATCCATTCGGTATCAAACCGTCACTCAACTAAAGACAGAGGACGGTTCTTCCCTTTTTTTGTGGGCCGTGAATGTGGGCCTAATACCAGGGCCCCCAAGGTCCCCAGGGACCCCACATGCCGAAATTCATGCTGGCATCCATATTGGCCTGGGCGGCCCACCGGTAGTCCTGAGCCATTTTCCTTTCCGCGGCCAGCTTTTCAAACTGCTGGTATGACTTTTCACTCCCCACATAGAGGCATTTACAGGAAACGGCATCGGCGTAATAGAAATACACTTTTCCCTCGTGTTGCTGGGGTACCAGTTTGCGCTGAGGCAATCCTTTCAGGGCCTCCATTTTTTGAGGGGTGTCCGCCAGTTTCATTTTGAACCCCGATGCCGCGAGCAGCCGCTCCTTGTCCATGGCATTCTGGTTTTCAATGCCGGCACAGGAGGCCATAAGTGTTATCAGAGCAAGCAGGGCAATCAGGTACGCTGGTTTTGTTGCGGTTGTCATGTCTATCTCTCCTATTTCCAGTAGATTGCTGGCAGGTGCATCAGGCGCCGTTGGGTTTTTGAAGCTTTGAAAGAACGATATATTTGTCCTTGAAGTCCAATTTGAACCGGTCTCCCACCGCAAATCCCGTTTCAATCAAATGGCTTCTCGATATATTAATCCCCTCATCCGTGAATTTCACGGGGGATGTCTCTCGGTACAGGTTTTCCACTTCAATATAGCGTTTGAGCTTGTACGACAGATATCCGACTTTGTCTTGAAGGGTGCGAAGGGAAATGTCCGCTTCCTTACAGATTTTATCCGCCTGTTTGAATTTTTGAATGAAAAAAAGCAGCTGCTTTTCCGAAGTGAGGTTCTCCTGCTTTCGATGAAGCTCACTGACCTTTCCTTCCCTGGTAACAGCCGCGGTTCTGGGTTCGGCCTCCTTTACGGGTTCAACGGGCCGGGGTGTCGGGTCTTGTACTTTTTCAGGGGTAATCGATTCCAGTGTCTCAGGTTGCTCCGCTTTACCCGGTCTTTCTTCGTCGGGAAGAAGTTGTTTAAGATCGTTATCCCATCGGTCCCAATTTGGAAGCGCCTTTTCCAGCTCATCATTCCAGTTGTCCCAGGTCTCCCAGTCAGCTTCAGCAGGGGCGCCTGATAACTGTTCTCTAAATTTTTCCTCTTCCATTGTCATTCTCCTTTACCTATCGGTTGCCGATTCCTTCGAACGGAAGGTCAAAAGCCCGTGAGGCAAAAAACGAAAACCTTAATGTCCGTCTTTCAGTTTCAGAAATTTGGAACAATACAATTATCATCACAAATTGTAATTTTAGCATACTTTTCAGGAAAGACCATTAAAAAAAAGAGATTTTTTCACTGTTACATATGACAGATATTAAACTGCTGGATGGCAGAACTGAAAATCAAGGTACTCAGAAGTCGTTTTCTTCCCCGTTTGGACCGCTCGCCTTTCCAAGCAATGCCTGGGAAGTCTTTTTGGAAGGTCGAGGTTCCCTGTAGTGTGTGGAATTCGCTTCCCGGCCGTCCGACCCTTTGGTTTTACCGGCGCCGCCGATGAGAGCAACCAGATCTTCTACGACCATCCCCAGTTCCGCTGCCTGAGACTTCAGTTCTTCCGATGCGGCCGCCGATTCCTCTGCGTTGGCGGCATTTTTCTGGGTAACGCTGTCCAACTGAACGGCTGCGTTGTTGAGTTGCTCAACGCCCTCGGCCTGTTCATCGGATGCCGCGGCGATTTCACTAACCAGTTCGCTCCCTTTGGCGGCGCTCACGTCGACCTCGTTAAATGCATTGGCCGTCTCCCCCACCAGTTCGGAACCGCTTTGAACTTTATTCACCGTTTTTTCTATCATTTCAGAGGTGTTCCTTGCCGCCTCGGCCGCACGCATGGCAAGATTGCGGACTTCGTCGGCCACCACTGCAAATCCCGCTCCGGCTTCACCGGCTCTCGCCGCTTCCACGGCTGCGTTAAGGGCCAGGAGGTTTGTCTGAAACGCGATCTCGTCTATGTTCTTTACGATCCTGGAAGTTTCTACGCTGGCCTTGGATATCTCCTCCATGGAGGAGGCGAGGGCGGACATGCGGTCGTTCGCCTTTGAAACGATGTGGGTGGCATCTTTCATGACGCCTTCGGCCTCCCTTGCACGGGCTGCATTCTGTCGCGTTACGGCTGACATTTCTTCCAATGAGGAGGATGTTTCCTCAAGAGATGCGGCCTGGTCCGCGGCGCCCGTTGCAAGCTCATCACTTGAAGCGGAGACCTGGCCGGATGCGTCCCCCAACTTCCGAACCAGGCTGGTGAGCACTTCGATGATGCGGTTAACCGGTTTTGCAATGGAATTGGCAAAAAGAAACGTTACCGGGATAATGATCAGGATACAGGCCAGATAGATAATCCCCAGAAGCTTGATCATCTGCCAGGTATTGGCCTTCACGATTTCCTTGGACAGAAGAGCGGCAATGGCCCCTACTTTTCCCGCTTTTTCGAAAAACGGCAGGACGCCTTGAAAATATACCCCCTTTTCCAGTTTTACATCATTGAGCAGGAACGCCTGATCGGCAAGACGCCACTCTGCTTGCGGTTTTCGGATGTCCCCGGATTTGAGTTGGGTGTAATTCTTAAGGTCGCCCATGCTCAACCCGGTATTGGTAAAGACGTTAATTTCCATTCCGGTCAGTCGCGACATACGGGATAGGAAGGCTTCGTCAAGCTTGATAACGGCAACTGCAAATCCGAATTGCATTTTCACCAATTTCTCGGTCTTCTTATCATAATCATCAGAGAAAATGGGAACATAGGCCAAAAGGCAGAGGCTGTTGCCGATCTGCCCGAACTTTATCGCATCCCGGACCGGGATCTGTCCTTCAAATTTGGCTTTCAGGTGCATATCCGGCATTGCGCTATTCTCTTTCCACATTTCCGGCTTTATGTTCTCTCCATTTTTTAATGTGGCATGTTGAGTCTTTGCGCTTTTGCCTTCCGGAAAGCCAAGCGTATAGGTTTCGCTGCCGGCCTGAACCGCAAAGGCATCCAAATCACCATCCTGATCATATATGCCCACTTCCCATAATCCCGTCGAACTGCTCACGTTAAACAGGCTGGAAGCCATTTCCCGAGAGGTGTTCCGGGTCATGGAAGTATCGTCCTCTTTTTTGTAACTATAGAGAAATTTGACCTTTCCCGGCATTCCGTCGATGTTGGCCGACTGGCGCGCATCAAATAGAAGCTTGTTTTGTTTGACTTGAAGATCTTCCCGAATGATATTCAGGGCGTTCGTTATTCGGTCAGAGGAGGCGGCGTTGTTCTGCCTGCCGGTGACGACGGAAACAGCAATTATTGTGACGACCATCAGCAGGATAACGATGGTCAATGAACCCCAAATAAGCTTATTTTTCAGTTTCATCCGCTTCATGTTCTGCTTCTCCTTGATGCCTTTGGATTTCAAGAACGGCCGGATATGGTGTGACGCCCCCCTCAAGGCGCTACGCTGTAAGAACCGCTCCGGGAAATAGGGGTGTTTCTACCTTTATCGGCATTCGATTGAACTAACTTAAGGCCAAAATTCAGTGGGAAATAAGGCACTGCTTTTAGAAAAACAAATTTGATTTACAGAATCCCTGGCGAAGCGGTGAGATGACCGGTGTGTCTATTTGTGAGGCAGCAAAGGGGACCAAATATAGCACGGGAGACTTTTACCACTGTCAAGTCAGGTTTCGTTTCTGACTCTCATGGTTAACGGCTCCAGGACTTTTTTAGGACAGCCCGTAAAATTGTTCTGATTTTTAATTCCAAATGACTCTTTTTAACACTTTCAGCAAAAAAACAAAAAGGGCATATCGGTATCCCGATATGCCCTAACTTATTGATTTCATTGTGGCGGAAGTGCATGGGAATCGAACCCACCTGACGAGGTTTTAGCCCGTCACACCGGATTTGAAGTCCGGGAGCCCCACCAGTGAGCTTTCCACTTCCTCAAACATATATTTACTATCTTAACGAGGCTCGCCTTTTTTGTCAATGTATAGCCGCGTATTTCTCGCTATGAATTTGGTTTACCCACATGGACCACCGCTCCCCTTTCAATGACCAGACCAGACTCAATTTTAACAACGGGTGCTTTGAAAATAACGGAAGCGCCGCTTTCGGTGGTTACATCGGGACCGATGGTGATGGATGTTGCGGCAGTGCATTCACAATTGCTGTCAGCGCCGAATGTCACGTTTCTAAGCACGACGGCATCCCTGGAACAGTCCGGGCACGACAAAGAGGCCTGGTATTGCCAGACGTGCACTACTGCGGCGTTCTCGGTCCCGAGACCCCTCTCGATCATGAAGAGCCGCCAGCCTGAATCGTCCACCGCCATGCCGCCCGCGTCCCCACAGACGCTTCCCTGGCGTCGCCTTTCAGGTAGAAAGAAGGCGGTCGCCAGATGGTGTAGGGCAGCACCGTCCACGGTTCCCGAGCCCCTTGCGCCGCCTGTCCCAGTTCATCCGTGTCGTAGAAGATCACCTGCCGCTCGTAGGACCCACAATGGTAGCCCCGGCTCTCATCGCAGAACCGATCGCATTCTCCCGGCAACGGGGTTTCTGAACATTCCGAATCATCCACGGGATCACCGCAATAATAGCAATTGGTGCTCCCTTTACGTCCCAGAATGAGAACGGCATTTTTCGCTCCGGCTTCCACAAAACCGCCTCCGGACCAGGCATCGCACATGCTGAACCCCGAATAATCACAGTCCACCGGCTCAGCCCTCACACCGATATCCGGCCCGGCGCACCCGGGATATTTGACCCGGTAATAAAGCAGGGGTATGGCATCCAGACTGGCGTTGGCGACCGGGTTGTCGGTTTGCCATGGATGAAATGCAAACAGGGTGGGCCCCTGGGAGCCACCCTGTGTGGTATTTTCAGGATGATCTCCGGCGGGCGTCCCCCTGTCTCTTCCCGTTAACAAAGTTCGGCCGCCCAGATACCGGTCCGCATACCGCTGAGGTACGGCAAATAAATAATCCCCCATTTTTCGGCCGTGATAGGGGGCCGTTTGAGGACCCACGGAAAACAGGCCTCGGGCGCCGGAGCCATCGGGCGAACTGAACCAGATGGTCGGAAAAGAGTCGTCGCCAAAATGGCCTTCGGGATACCACGCCTCTAAGGACCCGTAGATCTTGTCGCCTGCCTGGCTGCCCTGTCTCGGTATATACTGAATTCCCGAAACAAAAATATACGCCGTATTCAGACTTTGGATCAGCCCGCCGTCAAAGGCCGTCATGGATCGCAGAAAGGTTGCCACGGGAAGATTTTCCCAATCGGCTTCCGGTTTTGGTTCGGGGATGGAGATCTCTCCGTAGTAGGCCTTGCAGCCGGCGGCCCCATCGCAGGGCGACCCTGCATCATTTAAAAGACCCTCAAAGCCGGTGATGAGCAAAGAGCCTGAACCGCCGTTTCCTGAAGGATAAAATGAAAGCCCCCTTGATAGGTCAAGTCCGAAGGCTGCAGCCGCTCCCCCAGGACAACTGAAGGAAATAGGAGGAAAAGCAGAAGAAATGCTCGAAAAGCCTTTTTCATCCCAACCCCCTGAAAGCTTCGCAAGATGAGATTTGAAGGTGAAAACAACTGCCTTCATGCACATCTAATCAATCATTCCATTAAATAGCAAGGCCAAAAGAGAATTTACATCAAAAATCAGTCATCAGATGGCTATTTGCAATCGTCTCATAATGAAATGGTTGTGTCTTGGAATCTGACGCATGATGGAATTTTGACGCTGTATCGAACGCGGTACATTTTCACGAAAAAGCTTTTAACATGTTGTTATAATTATTGTTTGAAAATATTTTGTTTCCAGATGGGAATTGTGCACAGTTCTTGCAATAAACATTTTCAAATCGCTAAGGAGGAGATTCAATGACAACAGGCATACGGCAAGCAGGGTTAGGGTACAACCCCATGAACCCGAAAATGAATGAACTGAATTCACAAACCCGATCCAAAGAGGACAAACCGGTGGATGGTTCTGTGGGTACAACGGATGCGGTCAAAATCACAGCATCCGTTTCAGAGAAACCTGCAATAAAATTTGAGCCCATTAATGAAGAACAGGCACTCATCCTTTCACAATTGGTTGCAAAGGATTTGAATAAACAGTCCGTTGGGATTTCCACCCCGGCGGGGATGGACGTCTTGAGGTCTTTTATCTGAAATAATTTTCATTAACATAACATGGTTTACCCTAAGCGCCTGGGGCCGACTTTAACAGCCATAAATCAACCCCGCGGGGATAACACCCCCGCAACGGTTATATTAAACAAAGAAAGTTGCAGATGGCGCTTAGTTCACCGGCTTCTCGAGTGTGCGTGCATCTTTTCCCGCGGCCTTGATTGAAACAGAAGGCTGCAACAAGGAAAATAACGGTATTTCAGGAAGCCAATAAATATTCGCCCTGTTGGAGAGTCAACTTACAACCAAACCCCTTTCATTTCTACCCTCCTCAAAAAAGGCAGCGTTTTCTTTGAAAACGCTGCTTTTTTTCCATATGATTTTCGCCCGCGCCTGATCAATTCCGCTCCTGTTTTGGGGGGATGGATGTTTTTTTGTAGAGGCCTTAGAGGCCCCTAGATCAGGTGGTGTCGGGCCGCCCAGACGGCCGCCTGGGTGCGGTCGTTCACGCCCAATTTGTTGAAAATGTGAATGACGTGGCTTTTGACCGTATGGGGGCTGATGTTGAGCATGAGGGAGA
This sequence comes from Desulfatiglandales bacterium, assembly GCA_963663335.2. Lineage (GTDB taxonomy): Bacteria > Desulfobacterota > DSM-4660 > Desulfatiglandales > Desulfatiglandaceae > NaphS2. The sequence goes on from CAXXLN010000004.1 coordinate 1,772,239, forward strand.
TTTCCTTGTTGCTGGTCCCCTCCGCCAAAATACAGAGGACCTCCAATTCCCTGGTGGAAAGGGGCGTGGGCAACGTCATGTTCGCCGTTTCCGCACTTTTCGAATCCATTGCTAAAGGGGTTGTTGACTCGGGATGAGACGGTGCTTCAGACTCATTTTGAAGCAGACCGGCTTTGGCCGTGTTGATGTTGATGGCCACTGTCGAGACCAGATTCCCTTCCGCGTCGTAAATCGGGTAGAAGGCCCGTTCTTCCAGCGGCGGTCGCATGTGCGGGCATTTTTCCGGAATGGATTTCTGAAGACTGAGGGAAGCGGCAAACGCCATGCAGGAAGTGTGGCCGCATTGACCGCAATTGTTGTTTGGCAGAAGTTTCAATATGTCGAGTACGGAAACCCGTCGGTGCAATCTGTGGTTCGGTGTGATTTCATGACGTCGAGTGCATATGTCATTTAAAAAGGCCATCAATCGATCCAGGAACGATCTGGCCTGCGTCCGGTCGTCCACGGGGGTGACCAACCCCGCTTGGGAATAGAGGACACAAAGGCTATTTTTATAACGGAACCTGATGAATTGCGGTGTCTGGTAAAGCTCCGCCCTTTCGGCAACCGCGTTCAGATATGGGAAAAGGGGGCTGATACGATTGTTGAGGCGAAAGCTGGCCATCATATCCTTTTCCGAGAGCCCTCCCGGTTTAAAGGAGGGTCCACGGAAATAGACCCTCAGACCATCATATGAAAATTCAGCGGCACCTGTTTCCGAAAATCTTTGATCCTTTTTGGGGGATTGCTCCTCTTCGGTAATTGGATCCATCTGTATTAAAGGCATTTCACGCTCCTTATGGGACGGAAGAAAGTTGAAATTCCCATAAAAGGCCTATTGGATTCTGCATCCGTTGCCGTGAAATAACTACTCCTGCGCCTCATTTTTTTAACCTTTTGTTTCCCACGGGTTGCGGAATTATTCTTGCCCAATCGATGGTTACCGGTACCGCGACTGGTCTCGGGTTTCTTCAATATAAGCGGGAACGCCGATCTCCTTCATGCGGGATTGCATCTGAACCCATCTCTTTTTCAGATGTTCGTCAAAATTTGTTTTGTTACAGGGGAATTCATGGCACTCGAAGCAGAAATCCACATTCTTTTCCCGGTAACAGGCTTGAACCCCGCAGTCAGGCCATTTACAGGTGCCGTTTCGGCATCCCTCGCAGTCGGGTGACGCCAGAAAGTCCAGCAGCCGTTTAAATGCAGGATAGTCCATGAAAGGGGGCAAAAATTCGGAAAAGCGGTCCGCATACACATCAAAATTTCCCAGCAACTCTTTGAGCGCCCGACTGTGATCGCCTATTTGTCCCTTCCTGAAAGCGAAACACTTTCGGCAGCTTAATCCGCAGGGTGCCAGATCGCCCAAGATCGATTTTTCGTTCATGTAGGATTCTCCTCTTCTCAACATCATCTTTTGAAACAGAACTCAGAGCGTGCCGTCCAACCCCTCGGCAACATCCTTGTTACAGGCGCGGCACCGCCGGGCGCCCCTGAAAAGCGGCTCCCCGCAGGAAGGACAATGATATCGCTCACATTCACTTCGGGCCCACGCCACACTTCCCATTTCGTCACCCGATTCGGCCACTTTGGCCCGCCATAGAGGGATCGCTTCTTTCATAACCTTTGCACCTGTTTCGTAGCCGAAATTTTCGATTTTTTCACAGGGCCATTCATGGCATTGATGGCATGAATAGTGCCCCTTTTCTTTTACGCAGTCTCTGATGCGGCATGTTTCACAATACCCGTAAAGCTTTTTGGGCGGATCGGGCTGCATGCATCCACGGCATTGGGTCTCTTCGGGTTTAGTCCCATACAGCCGGCCCATGACACCCTTGAATTTTTCATTTCCATCCCTTGTTGCGATGTAGATGCCGCACGCACCGCAATACAATCCGCACGGCGCCATCAAATCCTTATTTCTGATCTCTTCTTCAGTCCATCCTTTCATGGAGACACCTCCTTAATATGGAATGAGAAAGACCGAAGCAACCGCCTGAAGGAGAAGATAATCCCCCATTTGAACCATATGGTCAAGTTTTCGGAATTGTTTTTTTCTTTCTTAGAAAAAATTCGCGATTCCGATTCTTGGTCAAGCGTACGGTTTAAGACTTCGGTCAATGGCCATTTTGGGCCCCTTAATGTTAATACTGAGGGCTTCTTTTGTGGTTTGTGACCGAAAAATCGACACGCCCGGGAAAAATATCTTTCCCATTGGCTGTGCCGTATGGAAATATTCCGGAGACAGACTTGAAGGGATCGGGGATTATGCTCTCTCGGAGGGGTCGGTTTTTACACGGCCCTTTCCGAGGGCCTTGAAAATGGAGCAGGTGCTGACACCGTGGGCCAACAGGCACCCTTCCTTGTCCGTTATCCGGCCATCCACGGTCGCCAGTCGTTTTCCCACATGAATGGGGCGTGCTTCACAGCGGATAAGACCGGTATTCTGGTCCACGGGTCTGATGAAATTGACTTTGATCTCCACCGTCGCGCAAGCGACCCCTTTGGGAAGGGTCGTAAGGACCGATGCGGTCATGGCCGAATCGAGCAGGGTGGACAGAACGCCCCCGTGAACTGTGGAAAAGGGGTTGTAATGATATTCCCCGGGATCCAGCTCAAACGCGGCATAGCCCTTATCCACGTCAGAGATCCTGTATCCCATGAGCATGGCCACGGGCGGGGGGCTTTGTTCGCCGGCCTTAATGGCCTTGAGATAATCCAACCCCGAAATGGTTGCGGCATCCCTGGCGTTTATTTTCGGATTGTCCCAACAAAAAGTTCTCTTCCGTTCCATGTGTTCACTCCCGATTTCCGAGGCAGGCATTTTCACATTTTCAGTTCCCGAAAATCGGTAATGTTATCAAAAAGAGTGACACATGGGAAATCGTTTGTTGAACAATGGGTGAATTTGGGTCTGCGCCCCTTTCATTCCGTCTCACATTTTGGATGCGGACAATGCTTGCCGCCTCCTGGCGATTTCCATAAAGGTATGAGCGCCGGTTTCAGGCGGCACAACCCGCTCATTTTCCGGCTTTGGTTCCAGATGAATCGCTTCTTCCGGACAAACATTGATGCACAGGCCGCAGCCGATGCACCGGTTCAGATTAATTTCCCCTTTGTCGTCGGTATCCACGGTAATCGCGTCCATGGGGCAGCGCCCCACACATGTTTCGCAGCCCTCGCACCGTTCCCGGTCCACCGAAGCTTGGAAACCGGGCTTGATGATCTCCACCGGGCGCGGGTGCTTTTTGAGTGTCCCCAGAACAACGCAGCAATCGGAACAGCAGTTGCAGATATTGGCCGGCGTCATGGTGTTGAAAGGCATGGTCACCAGGCCCGCTTCCTCGCATCGGTCCAGAATTTTAAGGGCCTCATCCGTGGTAACCCGCCTCCCGGTTCCCCGGTCCATGTAATACTGGGCCTGTGACCCGAACATGAAGCAGGTTTCCAGGGGCATTCGGCAACCTTCATCAATTGCCCCTTTCTGTACTCTGCAAATACATTTTGCCACCGCGATCAGGTCCTGGTTTCCGACGATTTCCCTCGAATTGTCATAAACGGCCATGGGGTACGATATATCAATGCTCCTGTTGACGGGAATGGGCCTGTGTATCAGCGGTTCCTTCTCCGCCAGGTTTTTATGAAAGACCTCCTGAAAGTAGTCCTCATAGAGGGCGGCCAGTGTCTTGTCCATGGTTTCGGACTGTTGTTCGAAAATCCCCGGAACGAAGGGGAGAGCGCCGAATTTCACGGTCCCTTCTTTTTCACGACGGAAAACCAGGCCCTTTTTAAACATCCTTTCCAGAAGGTCGGTCACCGACCTTGAATCTCCGCCACGGCGAGTAGATATGGCGTCGGCCGTTTCCGGCTTAAGGCTCAAAAACCGGAACAATTCCGCCTCATCGGACGTAAAGAGTCTTTTCAGGATTTTCAGTTCGTTTCCGGATTCAGACACCGGAAAGCCCACCGCGTATTGGTCCAATTGTCCTCTTAATTTTTGATAAATGGATTCTTCCATGGGATCCTCCTTGGTTCGGTTCAAAGAATTGCCGTTCCTTTTAAAGTCGCAAAAGTGGTCTATACTATCAGACGGATTAACCTTCAGGGTTGTGACGGATTATTCTAATTTCTCTATTTGGAATAATGGAAGTCGAAATCCTCCCTGAACGCCTGAATACTGAAGGTGAGGGCTTTTTATAATGAACCAGGGGAAAACCTGCATCGCCCATTCGGGCTACCGGGAGAATATTTTTATCCTCATCAAAGGATTTCTTTATTTAATGACGATTGCCGTCAGTACCTCTTTTTCATCTTCAGAGGATAGAACGGTTAGTGATGGAGGTATTTACTGAGCTTTCTGTAGAAATTTTGATGTGATCCGAAAGAATAAAGATATAGCGTCGAACCTTCAATCTCGTATGCCAATAGAATTGGATTGTTTCCAATTTTGTATTTGTAAACTCTTATTCCCTGCAGACCTCCTTTTTTTAAGTCGCCAATGTTGGAATCTGCCATAATTTCTTTAACGGCTTCATCCAGTTTTTTAATTTGGTGCTTTCTTAGTTTCTTTTTTTGTTTGGCAAAAATCGGAGATTGGATAATATCGGAGATATTTCCCATATTTCATTCTCCAAAAACATATGGGGTTCCTAATCCGGATTTTATCTCTTCTTTTCCGATTAAGATGTCTTGTATGAAGGGAAGCGGTAATTCGGGATTTTCTTCAATTATTTGCCCGATTTTAGCCCAGTATTCAATTTGGCCTGCTACTGATCGTTTGAAAATTTTTGATTGCACTTTTGCTTTCGCGACGAGTTCATCAGATATTTTGACAGCGGTTGGCATATTGTCTCCTCTATTTTGTGTTTTTGTTTTATTTTGACATGTAATGCAACCTATTGCAACCTAATATATTAAAAAGTCATAATAAGTGCATATATCCGACCATCCCCGCTGTTCCTCCGTGCTGATGGGAAATGTTTCTGGGTTCAAGTTCTTTTTATATCATCTTTCGTGGCTTGACCCTCAAGTGAGAACAACATACTATATCTCTCCGGATTCTTGAAAATACCCTGTGACTTGTAAAAGTCCCATCTGACTGTGAAGTGAGAGGAAAAATGGATTTTGATTTAACAAAGGAACAAATTGATATTCAAAAAGCGGCAAGGGAATTTGCCGAAGGCGAGTTTCCCGACCTGGCCTTTGACTGCGACCGCGAAGAACGCTACCCCATGGAGTTGGTCAAAAAGGCGGCGGATCTGGGATTCATCGGCATCAATCTGCCGGAAGCCTACGGGGGCAGCGGCAACGGGTACCTGGAAAAATGCCTCGTGACCGAAGAACTGTGGCGCGTGGATTCCGGCCTCGGATCCGTCTTGATCGCCGCCACCTTCGGGGCGGACATGCTGGATCTCTACGGGACCCATGAACAGAAGGAGACTTATCTCAAACCCCTGACCGAAGGAAAAGTCGTCATGGGATCGGCCATCGCCGAACCGGATGCGGGAAGCGATGTCAGTAACGTGATGACCCGGGCTGAAAAAGTGGGGGACGAATATGTCATCAACGGTAGTAAAATGTTCATCACCAACGGTACCGTGGCCGGCTATTTGACGGTCTTCTGCCTGCCCACCCCGAGGCCGCTTCCAGACACCAGCGGCACAGCGTTATTCTGGTGGAATGTGACCGAAAGGGCTTCGAGGCCCGGAAGCTCTCCCATAAACTGGGAATCCGTGCATCAGACACCGCGGAGCTGAGTTTTAACGACGTTCGGGTGCCCGTGAAGAACCTGGTGGGCGAAGAAGGGAGGGGTTTTTACCAGTTCATGGAATTTTTCAATCGAACCCGCATCCACGTGGGCGCCGAAGGGGTCGGCATTGCCCAGGGCGCCATGGATAAAGCGATCGGGTACGCCAAAAACAGGGAGCAGTTCGGTCGCACCTTGAGCAGCTTTCAGGCGACGCAATTCAAGATCGCTGAAATGGCCACAAGGGTTCAGGCCGCTCGAAACCTGGTTTATGAAGCGGCCTTTAAGGCCGACAAGGGAAAGCCCGACCCCAAAACAACGGCCATGGCCAAATGGTTTGCAGGAGAAACGGCAGTTCGCGTGGCGGAAGAAGCGGTTCAGATTCATGGCGGATACGGGTTCATGGAGGAATATGACGTGGCGCGTTTCTATCGGGATGCCAAGATCATTGAAATTTACGAAGGCACCAAGGAAATGGAAAAGCTGATTGTTGCAAGGGCTGTTTTTTCGTAATTCCGTAAACTGCCCCCGGTCCGTCAAAAAGATTTTTTTGGGGCACATGGAAATATGAAAACAACCTTCGGCAAACAACCCCAAACGGTGAATGGAAAATGGAACAGAAATTGATGAAAACAATCGACCTCAGCAATGGGTTGAAATTGGAAATTTACGATGTTTCCCGCAAACTGGCCGGCGATCGATGGTACATCGGGATGATTGTGCGGATCGATATTCCACTGACCCATTTGCGGTCGACGGATCGGTTATTTTCAAATTACAGTGTTGCGGAAATCAGAGACGCAGTGGGGGAAACCGTTCGTTTCCAAGAAAAAAGAGAGCGCCACTATATCGACGAGCGGGAAAAGGACGTGATGTTCCAAGCCATGATGGATTCCTTTGTCAAAACCACGTTAAGCTATCTTTCTCATCCTGATTTTCCCGGCAAGTATGTTCTCAAAAAATTTAAGGAGAACCAAAAACAGCAGGCTTGGCGCAAAAATGATCACCGTGGAGATGAAAACAGCGAAACCGGGGACGCCCATCACTGAACAAGAATTTGAGATAGTGCCTGGAACCGATTGGAAGAACTTCAGCAAGCTATCGGAACGCGAATACCATCGTCACTTATCGTATTCCTGAGTAACGTGTTGGAGAGTAGAAGACCAGATTATGGAAATCGAGGTGTACTATGCAGGTAGTCGTGAAAAAGCCCCATATTAGGATAGAAGGCGATATCACCGGGAATTTGGTTGAGTATCTTCGCAACGAGTTTCATGACATCGAGATTATCGAAGACGAAGATGAAGAACTCGTTGAAATCTCCGGGAGTGACTGGTATCGGGGGATTTGCAGGACCATATCCCCAGGCGAGAATGTGAAGGTGTATCGCGAACTCCATAATCTGACGCAGGAAGAATTAGGAAGAAAACTGGGAAGTTTCAGTCGGCAGAATGTTTCGAATATCGAGAATGGCCATCGACAGATTAGCAAGACGGTGGCAAAAAAACTCGCGGCAATTTTCGATGTTTCCGTTGAAAAATTTCTGTAGGTGTCGGATTCTCCGCGAAATAGACGACCTGGCGGGCGCCAGGGCGATAGTTGCCGAACTGATCAGGCTTGGAGTCCTTCAGCAATGATGTCGCGATTCAAATTGCCAAAACAATTGGAAAAAGAAGGTGTTGAACCGGATGTTAGAGCGGCATTGGAGGCTGAGCGCATTGCGCTTCATGGCGCTTCGGAAATATATATTCCCCTTTTGAAATTGACCCCTAGATTGCGCACGAATATTTTCCATGTAAAATCCCTTGGAGACCTGATTATTGGGTATGAGGCCATGGCGAAGGCTTTGGCCGATGAACTGCGGGGACTGAGGAAAACCGGAAACCTGGGAGACCGCGTGTCGAGATTGCTCATGGCATCAAATGACGGGTCCCCCGGCTTCTACCGGCAATTGGCGTTTCTTCGAGAGAGACAGGGCCCGCGGGTTCTGATTTGCAGGCTGGATGTTGATTCCCTGCTCATGGGGAATATCCTCGGGCTCAGGGATCAGGTGGTGAAAGCCGTTCTGGTGAACAAGAAGAGATCCGTGGCAAACGTGTTAAAGAGCCTGCTGTCCAATTCCGGGGTCCTTTCTTAATTCTGAAAGTATTCTCAAAGATAAACAAGATGTCCCCGGATTTATCGGAGTTGTGACGAAGTATTTTACGATTTCGATTAATTCATGCAATCTGTAAAAGTAATTGACAATTTGCATAGAACTCCGTTAACCTGCTGCAATGATCCATCGAAATGTAAAAGAAACAATTGAAAACCTGCTGAGGGGATTTCCCATTGTTACCCTGACAGGACCACGTCAGTCGGGCAAGACGACCCTTGCCAGGGCGGTTTTTACAAATCGTTCATATGCGTCCTTGGAAGAGCCGGATCTGCGGCAGGCCGCCAATGAAGATCCCCGGTCTTTTCTCGCACGGTTTTCCGACGGAGCTGTTTTGGACGAAGTTCAGCGGTGTCCGGAAATTTTGTCCTATCTTCAAACCCTGGTGGATAAAGATCGCCGAATGGGTCGGTTTGTATTGACGGGGTCCCAGCAGTTCGGTCTGATGTCCGGCATTACCCAATCTCTTGCAGGACGAACCGCTTTTGTGGAATTGCTCCCGTTTTCAGTGCCTGAGTTGGCCCATGCCGACAAATTACCCAATGACATTGATGCCATGATGTTGACCGGCTGCTATCCACCGATCTATGATCGTGGATTAGCGCCCGCGGACTGGTACAGCGCTTATGTAACCGCCTATGTGGAACGGGATGTTCGGCAAATGCTCAAAATTCAGGATCTGGAAACGTTCCAGCGTTTCGTAAGGCTGTGTGCCGGCAGGACGGGACAGCTGCTGAATCTGTCTTCCCTGTCAACTGAATGCGGTATAACCCACAATACCGCAAAATCATGGATTTCCGTTCTTGAAGCCAGCTATTTGGCATTTCTTCTGCGCCCCCATCACGTCAGTTTTAACAAGCGTCTGGTAAAGATGCCAAAGCTGTATTTCTATGACGTGGGCCTGGTATCCTGGCTTTTGGGGATACGGACAACCGAACAAATGATAATCCATCCGTTGCGGGGCAGTATTTTTGAGACCTTTATCATCTCGGAATTGATCAAATCAAAATTGAACCAAGGCGAAAAGCCTTCTTTTTCATTCTGGCGGGACAGCAACGGAAACGAAGTTGATCTCCTTATTGAGCAGGGGATCCGATTCGTCCCGGTTGAGATCAAGTCGGGCCGCACCCTGACACATGAAGCCTTTGCCGGCCTTCATAAATGGTGCGCCCTGGCCGGAGACAAAGCCGGCGCACCTGCGTTGATTTTCGCTGGAGATGAATCCTATCGGCACAAAGGAATACAGGTACTGGGGTGGAGAGAGTGCGGGCATTTACCTGAAAGCATTTAGGGAGATAGAAATTACAAATCTACCAATTTAGGGAAGATTGTTATGTCCCACCAACGCAGATCGGATGACCGCTGTAGTCGTTTCTCAAGGTCTGATTTTTCGTTGCCGCAAACCTCAATGCCTTTCTTGTAAGGCGAATCCAATAACCTTGTCACTGCCCGCAGCCCCTTCCAAAAGAAATTTCCAGCTCGTTTTACAACTGTCTGGGCGGTATCCAACAGGTATCCGTTCCATGACTTCTCTAACCCTGCCCGGTACCGCTCAATTGCATTGTATTTGCTGTGATAAGGGGGGTAGTAAATGACTCGGACAGAAAGTCCAGTCATATCGGCAAATTCTATCAAACGTAACAGGAATTGGGTGCGGCGGCCGCTGCATTCTGGTCCGTTATCCGCATTAATGGCAAGATTTTTCAGACCGAAAAACTCATGTTTCCGCTCCTCCCACCAGAGAAGAAGGCCATCAACAATGAAGTCGCTAGTTTTGTAACTGGTGCCGAAAAACAGAAACGACTTACCGGTAACCGGTTCAAGAATGCCACCAGGAATCAATTTTTCCTTGGGACGCATCTCATGATCCAATGCCTTAACTGCCTTTACACCACGAGAGCGGCCACGCCTGGAGTATTCACCGACATTGACAGTTGCCTTTGTGTCTATGCTGATTCTCATAGTTTCAGGTTGAGCATCCGCCAACGCATTCATTTTCCAGACGTTTTCAAAGATTGCGTCGGTTTCCGCTGTTTTTTTTGGACCTTGCTTTTGGCCACGGTGCGTAATCGGTAATCCTGACGAGTCAGGATGTTGGAAATTGTACGCACGGTCGGCAATGATTCTTCTTGCCACCCTTTTTCAACAAGTGCATGGTAAACTGCTTGCGCTGTCATGTTTGTGTATAACAAGGTTGTACGCAGGTGAGATTCAGCTTCACTGTCTGGTTCCATAATAGCGTGTATCTCAGAAAGCAACTCGGGATTCTTCTCTTCCGCTTTCGGCTTGCGCCTCGTCGATATATCATTCACGCAAGAGAGGCCAGTTTGAAATTCTTTGATTCCAACTTCCACTGCAGATCGACCCCAGCCAAATACATCCTCGGCAACACGATGTTTGCCGTCCAATAACGACAAGGTCACATCGCCCATGGCACGCCGCCGTACAGGCCAGGGAATCAAATCAATCAAACGCGAAATCAAGCCTACAAGCTCTGCCGATAATCCATTCCGAACCAATGTCGATGTTTTCATGCGCAGTCCCTCCATTTTTTTGGTATCATGAAAACATTATAAACGGTATATTAGCATTTGCCAAGACCCTTAAAAGGATAAGTAAGGTCCCCAGACTATCCCCAGGCCAAAATGGAATCGCCCATTCGGGCGATCAGGGATAATTTCTTAAATTTGTTCGGATCTATTGGGTTCTTGGGTGCAGGATGCCGGCGAAAGAGAACGGATCCTCAAAAACCAGGGTTTTTCCTTGACATGAAATTTCGAAGGACGTACAGAAAAACAGTAAATGATTTTAACGTGATTTAATGACGATTGCCATTAGCGTCTTTTTTTTCATCTTCAGCGCGCAAAGAGAAAAGAATATGGCCCACGGCATCCGAAAACCCCGTTTCTCAATAGAGACCGGGGTTTTTTTGTGGGGTCGGAAGGGGAGCCAAGTCATGCAAGTGTCTTCATGCAAGCGATTCTGTTTTTGGGTCATCATCTTTATGGTGTTCGGTTGCCTTTGTGTAACGCCTGGGATGGCGCTTGCGAAGGGAAGCCAACCCGACTTCAGGGTTCATAGAGAAGCTCAGGTCGTTGACGGTAAGACACCGGAGGCAATCCGGTTTGCGGAGGAGGTCACAAAGTATCTAAAAACCAAGTATCCGGAAAGATCCGTTTATGTCTATATGGAGAAATCCGGCACAGCCACGACAATCCACTGGTTTGCCGACCACAAAAGTCTCGACGCCATTAAGCGAATTCGGTCGGAGCTCCTTTCAGACAAACAATACTTGGCACTCCTTAAAAAAGCAGAGGGTCTCTTCGTCCAAGGAAGTGTTCGCGATGCCTTGCTGACATCCATCGTCGCCTTCCCGCAGAAGGAGGCGGTTGCCGAGAGAGGCCTTACGATTGCTTCGCCTTCGACCAAAACAGAGCCTATTGATGAACCGAAAAGGTCGTCACGCTCGGCCGAAATTGTTACAGCCTGGCGTGCCGTCGCAGCGCATGACCCGGACGAAAGCGTTCGCAACCCCGATTATCTGGCTGAAAAGTTCATCCGCCCGGGATTCCTTGAAACCATTGGGCTCAGTTCCGATTTTGAACTCTCCCGGAAATGGATCAAAATGAGGGGGATCTTCACCTATTACTATGTGAACGCGCGCACCCATCATATCGACACCATCCTAAGGAAAGTGGCATCTGAAGGAGTAAAGCAGGTGGTCATTCTGGGCGCGGGGTACGACAGCCGGGCCTACCGCTTTAGGAAGATTTTTCCGGACCTGAAATTTTTCGAGGTGGACCTGCCTGCCACACAGGCGCAAAAGAAGGAACGGTTAACGGAAATCTTCGGTTCCCCACCCGACCGGGTGGCCTACGCCCCCATAGATTTCAATACCCAGCGCCTTGAGGATGTCTTGAAGGAAGCGGGCTATGATCCGACCCAGAAGACCCTCTTTTTATGGGAGGGTGTCACATATTTCATCACGGAAGAGGGCGTCGACGGCACACTACGATTTATCGCTCAACATTCGGCACCCGGCAGCTCGGTGGTATTCGATTATATGCATCGATCGGTGATCGATGGAGATTTCAGCGAATACCCGGAGGCCCGGGAGCTGTTCGCGGTGATGGCAGCGAAGGGAGAGCCTTACACTTTCGGTATCCCGGAAGGCGGGGCCAAGGACTTTGTCAATCAAAGGGGGCTTGAGGTCCTATCCGATCTTGGCCCTGATGAGCTGACCAAGCGCTATCTTCTTCGCAGCGATGGTACCACTGACGGCCCCACGGTCCGCTTCGCTCGGATCATACACGCCGTGGTGCCCGGTCACTGAACAAAAAAGGACCGCAGGAGAGAAATTCCCAATCACCTGTGGGTACCCCGATGAAATGAAAGACGGATGCGAAAATGGATGATCGCTTTGCCCCAGCGGAAAGGACCCGTGCGAACCGAGTGGAAGAACTTCAGCAAGCTATCGGAACGCGAATACCATTGTCACTTATCGTATTCCTGGGTAACGTGTTGGAGAGCAGAAGACCGGATTATGGAAATCGAGGTGTACTATGCAGGTAGTCGTGAAAAAGCCCCATATTAGGGTAGAAGGCGATATCACCGGGAATTTGGTTGAGTATCTTCGCAAGGAGTTTCATGATATCGAGGTTATCGAAGACGAAGATGAAGAACTCGTCGAAGTCTCCGGGAGTGACTGGTATCGAGGGATTCGCAGGACCATACGCCCGGGCGAGAATGTGAAGGTGTATCGCCAACTCCATAATCTGACGCAGGAAGAATTAGTTTGACTTTGTAAAGATAACCCTTGACTTCCTGGCCGAAAAATGGTAGCAACATATCATTATGCTAACACCAACGGAAACATTCTACTGAGCAAAGGAGCGAATCTTATGCAACCCCCCACCCGTCCCCCTTGGGGGACGTGGGGAGTCGCTTTTTTACATTCGTGGACAGCTACGCGGGACACTTTCAATCCTACCGTCATGATGTTTCGGATAAGGCCCGGCAGTACGCTTGCGGTCTGATGCAAGCCGGTCAGAGTAAGAACATGGACCGGATGGCCGAAGTTGTGCCGGACTCCAAGTCGCGGAACCTTCAACAATTTCTGACCCATTCCAAATGGAATCATAGAGAGGTTATCGATCATGCAGCCCAGGATGTGGATAAATTTTTGGGCGGCCCCAATGCTTGCCTGCTTATAGATGAAAGCGGGTTTGCGAAGCAGGGGAAAGAATCGGTCGGAGTTTCTCGTCAGTGGTTGGGTCGCTTCGGCAAGGTGGACAATGGTCAAGTGGCCGTCTTTGGTGCACTGTCCAATGGCGCCTACGTGGCGCCTGTTGATGTTCGGCTCTATTTGCCCCAGAAATGGACGGATGATCCGGAACGGTGTGAACGTGCGGGCATACCGGAAGAAGAACAAACTTTTCGAACGAAGATTGAACTTGCTGAGGAAATTGTTCAACATGCACGGGAGAACGATCTTCGCTATGACTGGGTAGGAGCCGATGCAGGATATGGTAAAGGCCCCGGGTTTTGTTTTGCTCTTGATGCGATGGGTGAAACGTTTTGCGTGGATCTTCATTCCGATTTTAGAGTGTATCTGAAAAATCCGGAACCCTACTTGCCAAAAACGCCATCTGGCCGGCCAGCTAAAAAATACCAGAGTGGTCAAGAGGGGATTGAGGTTGGGCAACTCGTGAAGTCTCTCCCTCGTCAGCGCTGGAAGAAGGTGGTCCTGCGAAAGACTACACGCGGAATACTCATGGTTCGGGCTTGCCGTGTGAAGGTTTATGTGTGGGATGGCGAATCGGATAATGTCAAATTTTGGACGTTGATTGTAACCAAGTCCTTGGATGACAATTCGGACGTGAAGATTTCTCTGAGCAATGTGACACAAGGCACCACGCTGAAACGATTGGGATGGATGCAACGCCAAAGGTTTTGGATTGAGCGCACATTTGAGGATGCCAAAAGCGAGTGTGGAATGGCCGATTACCAAGTCAGAAAATGGCAAGCTTGGCACCATCACATGGCTCTTGTGATGATGGCTATGTTGTTTATGCTTTCTGAAAGAATTTCTCATGAGGAAACTTACCCACTTCTATCCTGCGCGGATATTGAAAAATTGCTTACCCATTTTCTTCCTCGCCGTGATGTCACTGAAGAGGAGGTCATCTTTCAACTGGAGGAGCGTCACCGTATGCGCCAAAAGGCAATGGAGTCTCATGCGCGCTGTCAGGAAAAAAGGTTGGAAAAGGACTGACGGCGACAAATTATTTTTACGAAGTCAAATTAGGAAAAAAACTGGGAAGTTTCAGCCGGCAGAATATTTCGAATATCGAGAATGGCCATCGACAGATTAGCAAGACGGTGGCAAAAAAACTCGCGGCAATCTTCGATGTTTCCGTTGAAAAATTTTTGTAGGGTTCGGATTCTCCGCGAAATAGACGACTCGGCACAATTCCGCAATCCCGGGGACTTAATTCTGAAAGTAATCTCAAAGATAAATTCGGTGCCCCCAGATTTACCGCATCCGCGTTGATCTTCGCTGGAGATGAATCCTATCGACACAAAGGAATGCAGGTGCTAGGGTGGAGAGAGTGCGGGCATTTACCTGAAAGCATATAGAAAGATAAGTAAGGCGTCTCCAGATTACCCTGGGTAGAACGTCAAGATTCCTATAGGAGCCAATGTGTTAAGGACCTCAGCCCGAATACCGGATCGTGTGTACCCGCGTGACCTGCACGGGATACTAAAAGAGTTGTGGGACAACAAACCGTTCTTTCCCGAGTGGCCCAACGTGGATCTGCCACCTGAGGCGGTGTTCAACGAGATCATCGACGTCTGCTACCACGCAAGCATGCTGACGGAGGAAGGCCGCCCTACAGTTTTCCGCATAGTTTTCCAAGACAGTCAAAGTCGAATATCCCCAAGAGATGGCGACGAGTTGACGCCGGTTGCACGATACATGCTCAACGATCCTGTACCGTTTAATCAAGGGGAGCTTCGGCGACTGGCTCCGGTGGCTGACCCGCGGCGGGTTCTGATTGCAGTCGAACAATCCGGCGAGGGGCTGCAAATCTATGGCTTGGTTGATATCGGCATGACGCTATGGGAGATGGGTCGGCATGAGCGCATTATGGGTCAATCGTCACCCGACGCCTTAATCGTGATGTCCACCCGGCCAGGTGAGTTGAGCATTTCACGCGGGGACAGGCCGGTGCTTCGGATGCGCGACGGGGGGATTGTGACAGCGGCGAAGAGCGTCTTGCTGCAAGGGCCAGTCGCTGAGTTTTTCGATGCGGCGTCCGGTGTATTAATCCGCAATGCCTGTCAGCTATCCGACATCGATCAAGACCCTGCGGAAGATGACGGGCTAAACTTCGCCCACCTATCATTTATTGAGTCGACACTCCTGTACACAGCTGAACTGAAACACGGCGGCACTCTGCTGTTCGTGCCGGAGGAGATCACACAAGAGGACCCTCGCCTGCTGAGCCGGGTGTCGATTAAGTATATGTTGCCCAGTACTCGACCACGGGAGGCTCTAATATCGGCAATGGTGGCGAGGCTGAAACACAACGCATTGGCCGAGAAGCTGGACAATCGACGAACGGTCGAAGCGGAAAAACTAGAAGTGTTGGAACACCTAGCGTGGGCTCAGCAGAATTACGAAGATGCGGCGAGAGATGCCGCTCGCTTCATCGCGTCGTTGACGAGTGTAGATGGGGCTGTGGTGTTGACCGACACGTTGAGGATCATCGGCTTCGGGGCGGAGGTCACGGCGAGCTTTACAGGGGCAGATAAGGTTCATGTCACGCACACGGCTGCAGGCCTTAATACGAAAGAGGTGCGGTTTGCGGAATACGGTACTCGACACCGATCGGCCTTCCGGTTCGTCGCGAGCATGGAACCGTCGGTGGGGTTCATCATGTCTCAAGACGGCGGGGTGAAAGCAGTCAGGCAGGTGGGATCGAAACTGGTGATGTGGCCATACTTTCAGATCGGCCTTTCCACGGCGGTGTCATAAGCAGCTGTCCGCAACAAGGGAACGGGATCAAAAAAAGTCAAAAGAGAATGGGGTCGCCAAGACAATTTATTGAATTTAAGTAAAATGGAATAGAAATAGACCTTGCAATAGGGGCTATATGGATGTTTTTGGGGGTAAAACACGCACTATAGGATTTGGTAAAGCATGAATTCTTTACTATGGTTCTTTTTCGGGGGCGAAAAAGAGCGCCATAGGACCTAAGAAAGGTTTTTGGGGTGTTTATTCATTAGAAACCAATAGATTAGCATGTCCGACCCGTACCGACGTGCCGACCTCGCTGATTTGCCGAATTGCATCAAGGACCACGCAGTGGCGTAATGTAAATACTTGTGCGTCATAGTCGTGGAGTTAAGTCTTGGAACTTAGTAGCCTCGATATAACCCTCTGGAGTTCTGCCTTTACCGCTTTCGGTTTCTTGATCGGAAACCGGCTTGCTTTGGGAAGAGACAAAAGGAAGGAATTTAATAAGATTGTCAATCCATTGTATGTTGACATGAGGAATCAAATAGATCATGGAAGCAAATTCATTGAAATCAAAACCGATCAATGGTCCGTCCTTGAAAGATATATCCCCTCTTATAAAAGGCGACGTTTCCGTAGATGTATTAAAATCTACCAAGATTCAAAAATGGGCCTGAGCGACTACGACCCAAAAACAGGAATATATACATACGACGACCTCAGGTTAAAAGCTCATATTATTGCCTCAAAGAAGCTGCTGAAATATCTGAGGCCAAAGTGATTTTCAGTGAATTCCGAGGACGTCTCACCTGATTCTGGACGTATTCTCAAGGATAAGGAGATGTCCTCATATGTCCCCGGATTTACGTCCGTTGTTAACCTCAAAAAAATTGACTTTTCCAGGCTTTCTGGCTAGACTGACTAGCATGGTCAATAGAGGAGGCAATATGAGAACAGCATGGAAATTACAGGACGCAAAGGCTCGGTTTAGTCAAATCGTGGAAGACGCGCTTAAAATTGGCCCCCAATATGTGACGCGTAGAGGCAAGAAAGCCGTAGTCGTAATATCCACGGATGAATTTGAGAAGCTTGTTTCCCAAAAGCCATCTTTCAAGGAATTCCTTTTAAACTGTCCCAAGATCGATAACGATTTTGAGTTTGAGAGACAAAAAGACTATTCGAGGCATATTGAGTTTTGAAATATCTACTGGATACCTGCGTATTGTCAGAATTAGTAAAAATAAGTCCAAATGAAAAAGTCATTGACTGGTTTAAGGCTACGCCTGATGAAAGATTGTTTCTCAGTGTTATTACCATAGGTGAAATACGCAAAGGACTGACCAAGCTGCCAGAGTCAAAAAAGAAAACATCCCTGACGAATTGGTTAAATACGCTGATTGAGGATTATCAAAGCAGAATTTACGAAATAAATCTAACAGTTGCCGAAAACTGGGGTATTATCCAAGGCTCAGCTGAAAAATCCGGTAATCCAATCGCCTCTGTAGACAGTCTGATAGCCGCTGTCGCTTATACATATAATTTGACCCTGGTCACAAGAAACGAAAAAGACTTTGTGCAAAGCAATGTCCCTATTCTGAATCCCTGGATAAAAACCTAAGTCAACAAAAGCATCAAGACCGGCCGGTTTCGAAGCAAGGCGACCTTTTTCACTGATATTTTCCTAGCCGCCCGTTCGGTGTCTTCGGAAAATCCGGCTGGCCACCGGCCACGGGCTTAAGACAAGTGCAAGGCTCATGAAATGGGTGCGCCACCGGTTGACGGGGTCCGCTTTGATGCCACCAGTGCCGACAATATTTCCGCCACATCCCGGCCGATGCCGTCCTCCCCGTGGCAGATCCTGGTCACAAGGCCCCCTTCTTTGATCTTCTTCAGCCCTTCTTCTGTACTCAGATCAGCCCCCAGAAGTTCTTTGCATCGGGTCGTTCCCCTCTTTTCGGAAAAGCGTTCAAACAATTGACGGACGGCCTCAAACACCTCTTGTCGGGAACGATTTTCATCTTTCCGATCATAGGCCAGGGCCAGTACCAGCACGGCACCGGTAAGATAGCCGCACGTTTCCGCCAGGTGCCCCATGCCCCCGCCCCACGGCCTTCCGAGCATTTTTGCGGTGTCCAGGTCCATGCCCAGCGGTCCACCGAAGGCCGCCAGGATGGCTTGGGAACAATTTAGTCCTTTGTTTTTTGCAAGATCCAATGTTTTTTCTCTTTCATCCATTCCAAAAGCTCCTTTCAAATTTCCCTTGATGGGTGATTAAAATTTATGTATACGATAATGAAATATTAAATATCGGGTCAAACGATTTGTTTCGATGCCATCGATCGAAGCATTCGATCGCAGGAAGGCAAAAGCATGGAGATTCGGCACCTCAGGACCTTCAAATCCGTGGCAACGCTGCTCAGTTTCAACAAGGCCGCAGAGGAACTCCATTACGCCCAATCCAGCGTTTCCGCCCAGATCCTCGCCCTGGAAGCGGAATTGGAGGTTCGGCTTTTCGACCGCCTGGGAAGAGGGATTCTCTTAACGGAAGCGGGAGAGCGCCTGCTGCCTTACGCCCGAAAAATGCTGGACCTTTCGGAAGAGGCCCGATCTCATATTTCGGGAGACACAATACCCGGGGGGAATCTCACCATCAGAGTCCCCGAGAGCCTGGCCGTCTGGCGCCTGCCCCGGGTGATTGCCCGGTTTCATGGGCAATTTCCGAACGTCGGGCTGACCTTCACCACATGCGCCCATGAAGGGTTGCAGAAGGACTTGCGAAAAGGGGTGACGGATCTGGCGTTTCTCCTGGCCGAAGGGGTACAGGCCGGGGATCTGGAAACGAAAATTCTCGGATTTGAAGATATTGTCATGGTGGCGGCCCCCACCCATCCGCTGGCGGGGAAATCGATCCTTAGGTTGGAGGATCTGGCGGGACAGAGCCTGCTGTTTTCAAGGGTGGACTGCAGCTATCGAAGGATTCTTGAGGAAACCCTGAAAAGGGAGAAAATCCCGGTGGAAAAGACCATGACCTTTCACTCGGTGGCGGCCCTCAAGGCATGTGTTATGGCGGGTCTTGGGGTAACGATCCTGCCCGAATCGGCGGTCGTCCATGATGTTGAAAGGCGGAAACTGGTGAGGCTTCCCTGCGAAGAGGGGAACTTTGAGGTGGCGATCCTCATGATCTGGTATCGGGAGAAATGGCTGTCACCGGCACTTCAGGCATTCATGAAAATGGTGACGGATACCATGAAGGAAGATCAATGAAAAAATTGTGTTTATGGAACCGATTTCAAAACCGAACGGCATATGAAAAGGGAGGAAACGATGTCCATTGCTGCTGCCAATTCAATCGAAATCGCCTATGAAACCTTCGGACGGCAACAGGATCCGGGGCTTGTGTTGATCATGGGACTGGGTGAACAGATGGTCGCCTGGCCGGTCAAATTCTGCCGACGGCTGGCCGACGGCGGTTTTTTTGTGATCCGGTTCGACAATCGGGATACCGGTTTTTCAACGAAGCTGGAGGCTTGCGGTGTGCCGGACCTCATGGGAGCATGGGAGGCCTATTTCCGGGGAGAACCCATTACACCGCCTTATACGCTGCATGATATGGCGGCCGATGTGGTTGGGTTGATGGATACACTCCATTTGGAGAGAGCCTCTGTTTGCGGCTTTTCCCTGGGCGGTATGATCGCCCAGAACATGGCCTTAGCATTTGCCCACCGCATGGGGAGTATGATTTGCATGGGGACCAGTACGGGTGAACGCGGTCTGCCTTCTCCCAGCCCGGAAGCTCAAGACGCCATGTTGGCGCCGCCCCCGCCGTCGCGGGATGGGTTTGTGGGCCACAGCGTATCGGTGTACCGGGCTTTTGCCGGAGGATCCACCCTCTATGATGCCGGATCCCGCGCTGAAATCGCGGCACTCTCCTTTGATCGGGGCCTTTATCCGCAAGGATTCGTGCGCCAGAGCGTGGCCATGCTGGCGGACGGTGACCGGACGGAGCGCCTCAAAAAGGTCCGGGTGCCGACCCTGGTGCTCCATGGTGAAGCCGATTCCCTGGCACCTGTCGCCCACGGACATGCCATTGCCGAAGCGGTGCCCGGTGCCCGATTTGAAACGCTGGCCCATTGGGGCCATGGTATCGATTATCCGGCATTATGGCCTTCGTTGGCGGAGCATATCGTCAGATTTCAAAAGGCGCATCCTGCTTGAAGCGCTTTGGCTGACCACGCCCGACTATCTGCATGCAAACACATGAATGAGAAATTTCCGAAATGGTTTGGCCTGCTTCTCTTTGCCGAAATGATGGTGCTTGCTGCAAGAGACGGCGATTTCCGCTCTCCGGATATTGCTCTCCTCCATGTCCATCAACAAAAACTCATCCCGATACTCCCGGTATTGAAGATACAAATTCAATCGCCGCGCCATATCAGCGTGTCTGTATTGTTCCAGTACATCTTTTTC
The DNA here is from genome assembly GCA_963663335.2 of Desulfatiglandales bacterium. Taxonomy (GTDB): domain Bacteria; phylum Desulfobacterota; class DSM-4660; order Desulfatiglandales; family Desulfatiglandaceae; genus NaphS2. The sequence continues at coordinate 1,792,669 of CAXXLN010000004.1, forward strand.
GTCTCTCATGGAATCCTCCTTCATGGTAAAAAGACCTCTTCGATCGGTTCCGGGCCCAATGATTCACGGGCCTCTTATTCATACAGACGGTTTGCACCCGGGAATTGTGACAGGCATTCTCGATCAATCCCCATCTGGGTAGGGACCGGTCTTTCGGATGGCAGGTCATTTGCCAGGGAACCAATTTACAATCACCGCCAAAACGAGGAGCAGCACATAGACGCCTGCTGTCAACATCCCACTCAATAGACTGGCATCCATCATTCTCTTTCCGGGCCAAAAATTGGACGCAACCAAGTTCTATACAGACCTCAATGTCTGTTGCCGTTGTTCAAGGGAGGTTCTCAAGGGAAATGCGGTTATCGAAAAAGAAGCTCACAGGATTTCCGCCAGCTCCTCCCTTGAAAAGAGAAAGCCGTTTAATGGGGCGGTGCCCATTAACGACTCACCGGTTTCGGCTTTGTGCCTCATTTTCAGCGGGGACGCCTCTCCTTGGAAGACGGAATGAACGGGAACGATCTTGTCCAGCACCCGATTCACCTGTTGCGTGTGGTCCGAGTGGGTCGCGGAAGGTCTTTCTTCGGCCTCTCTATGCCCAAATCTCTCCACCGCCTTGCGGATCAATTCCAATTCCGGCAGGGAAAAAAAGATTCGAATTTCATTGTTACACGCTTCCATGGGGTTTTGCTCCTTTCATTGTTCCGAAAAGTAAATCGATATGAGGAAAAAAGCGATAAATCATAAAGACCGGTCGGTATATTTATGGTGACACTTTTCTTGTTTCTTCCTTATGCTCCCTATTTGCCCAGTTGATTGATATAGAAGCGAAGTTGTCGCACGGTCTGCTTCAAGATGTTGGGATCCCTGCTGGCGGAATAGAGCGCCCCTGCGCCGTTGAGGCTGATAACGATGAAGTTGGCGATTTCCTTCAAGTTGAGTCCCTCCTTGAGGAGCCCCTGTTGATCCGCCTCCTCCAGCCAGGAACGGAACAGCCTTGAAAAACGGACGAAACCCCTTAAAATTTGCCGGCTCATGGCGCTTGACTGACCGGAAAGTTCAACCAGGCTGTTGAAAAAGAAGCAGCCCCCGTCAAACACGTCCGCGCCCATGTAATTTGCCATATCATTCTGAATGGTTTTTTCTATCCTTTTTAGGGGATCCGAAATTTCACGGACATCCTTCAGTACGATTCCCCGCCAGATTCGGACCGCCTCCTGGTAGACGGCGTACCAGATATCCTCCTTGCTCTGAAAATGTCCATAGAGCCCGCCCTTTGTGAGGTTCGTGGCCTGAAGGATATCACTGATGGAGGTGTTGAAGTATCCCTTCACGGAAAAGAGCTGAAGGGATTTATCAATAATCTTCTGCCGCGTTTGCGCACCTTTGCCTGCCACCATGTTCCCGTATCTCCTATAATATACCGACCGACTGGTTTATTTTTGTTCAACAGGTTTTTGTTGTCAAGGATTTTTTTGGTATTGGTTAGACTTTGCCGCTTTATTGCACCCATGAAACCGAAAAAACATCCCCCGGGGGATATTATCATTTTCGAGAGAGGTTTTCGCTCAATGAAAACCGAGCCGCATGATGCGGTTCATGAGACTGGTTCGGTTGCGGACCTTCATTTTACGATAGATGGATTTCAGGTGATTGTCCACCGTATGGGGGCTGATGAAGAGCTGCTTGCCGATGTCGGCGTTTTTCAGCCCTTCCGAGAGGAGGAAGACCACATCCAGCTCACGGGGGCTCAGGCCGCGCCGGGAAAGCCTTCTTTTCATACAGAGCATCTGTTCCGCGGGCTCCAGACCCAGAAGGATAAAGGCATGTCCCCGGCTTACAACGCGGCGAATGAGAATGGTCACCTGCTGGCCCGTGTGAGGGCTTTCGAGGGTCAGGAAACGGGGGGCCGCCGGGGATTGTTCGTTTGGTCCTGCTTCCGCCACAAGATCTTTGCACGGCGTGGAAATGCTTTTGGGTAGCAAGCCCTGGAACCCCGGGGATTCCTTTCCGGTCGGTTTCAGGCTGTCCAGAATACTCAAGGCATTTTCGTTGTGGTAGATTGGGCGAAGGAACGGGTCCAGAATGACGATCCCCTTGTAGGGAAGATCGGGGACGATGGTGTCGATGATGCACTCGCGTTTTTTCAGTTTTTCCACCGCCAGACTCTTTTCCAAGGATCCGGCCAGCGGGGCTACCAGCAGACCGGCTTTGGCTTTGTCCCGTGCGGAAAAACGGGTTCCCCGGCGGGAACGGAACAGGGCCACGGTCCCCAGGGATCGGTCCCTGCACCTCAGATAGACGGTCATCTGATGATGGATGGATTGAGGTTTCAGAAAGTCGTTGTAATATTCTGTTCGAACGAAGTTCTTAAAAGAGACGATGTCCTGGGTGGCGATGACGGCAGGGCTGTCAGGGGTGAGCCCCTTGGCGAACGGGTCCAGATGGTTGTAGTATCGGCGGTAGAGGCCAAGGGCTTTTTCTTCGATGCCGCGGGTGACCACCCCGCTGAAATCAATGAAAGGTCCCGTATCGGGGGTGAGAAAGAAATTACCCTTTTCAGCCTTCAGGGCTTTTTCAAGAAGATGAAGGGTCTCACGTCGAAATTCGTCCACCGTATCCGGTTCGGCGGCTTTGTGGGCCACATGGAGAACATCCTTGAAATCCTGGGTGGTTAATTCCGACACGAAGAGCCCCTCCTGAATCCTCCATTGCCAATCTTGAAAATAGAAAGCCTAAGGCATACCGCCGCCCCAGTCAAGGGCCATTTTGCATCCCTAAAATAGCGGATTCACGCTATTGATGCCAAAGATTTTTTGGGTCAATATGAGAACGTTAGGAGATTCAACCAATCCTTTTAAACCGCAAAGGAGGCGCCCATGGGTTTAGACAATGAGAAACTGAAAGAAATGTACAGACGGATGCTGCTGGTGAGAATCATGGAGGAGACCCACGCCCGGCTCCTTCAGGAGGGGAAGATTCAATTGATGGGCCATTTCGGAACCGGCCAGGAAGCCGTGGCCATCGGTGTCACGGGGCCCCTTGAAAAAGAAGACATCCTCTTCGGAACCCACCGGGGGGTGGGGGAGTTCATCGGCAAGGGGATGAGTCCCGAAAATATCTGGCTGGAGTACCTGGGCAAAAAGGACGCCCTCTGCAAGGGGAAGGGGGGGCTGCACCTGACCGACAAAGAGCATAACATTCCGGGGCTGGTGTCGAGCCTCGGCGCCGATTTCTCCATGGCCGTGGGAACGGCCTTGGCCGCCAAAATGCGTAAAATCGACCAGGTGACCCTCTACTTTGTGGGTGAAGGGACCTGTAATCAGGCCGACGCCCACCCCTCCATGTGCATGGCCGCACTGTGGAAGCTGCCGGTGGTCTTTGCCGTTTGCACCAACCAGTTCTGCGAACTCTCCTACATGTGCGATCATTATCCCACGGAAGATGTGGCTCCCAGGGCCGCCGGGTACAACATCCCGTACGATATCGTGGAAGGTCAGGATATCGAAACGACTTTTGAAGCGGCGCAAAAGGGAGTGGATCATGCCCGCAGTGGACAGGGTCCCTATCTGGTGGAATTCAAGACCTTCCGCATGGCCACCCATTTTTCGGGGGATCCGGGCGGTTACGTGAACCAGGAGGACTTGGCGGCGTGGGGAAAAAAGGATCCCATCGACCTGTGCCAACAGAAAATCCTGGATCGTAACATCATGACGCCGGCAGAGGACGCAAGCCTCAGGGAAGAGATTACATCCCTGGTGGAGAAGGCGGCATACGGGGCCATGGAAGCGGCCGATCCGGAGATGGCGGATCTGTTTGAGGGTGTGTTCAGTGGAAAGGGGGTGTCATAATGGCGAGGGTCATCAATTTTAATCAGGCGTTGAATGAAGCCATGGCCGAGGAGATGCGGCGGGACGAAACGGTTTTCATCATGGGCGAGGACGTGCGGGTCAGCTCTTTCGGGCAGACCGCCGGTTTGGTGGATGAATTCGGGGAAGAGCGAATCTTAAACACCCCCATTGCGGAAAACGCCATCACCGGCGCGGCCATGGGGGCCGCCATGAACGGCATGCGACCGGTTCTGGAGCTCATGTTCATGGATTTTGCCATGCTGGCCATGGATCAACTGTGCAATCACCTGGGCCAGTGGCGCTACGTCACCGGCGGACAGTATCCGGTTCCCCTCACCATCCGCACCGCCATGGGCGGCGGCATGCGCATGGGTTACGGCCATTCCCAGTCCCTGGAGTCCCAGCTCATACAGGCCCCGGGTCTCATTTTGGTGGAGCCCTCCACGCCCTATGACGCCAAAGGGTTGCTCAAGGCGGCCATCCGCAGCGATGATCCGGTGGTGGTGTTTGAGCACAAGAAACTTATTTTCGGCAATGTGGAAGGGGAAGTTCCCGAAGAAGAGTACACCATTCCCTTTGGAGAAGCGGTGATCCGCAAGCCGGGAAAGGATGCCACGGTGGTGGCCTTCGGCTTCATGAACTACGAGGCCCTTGGCGCGGCCCAGGAACTGGCGGGAGAGGGGATCGATATTGAAGTGATCGACCCCCGCACCATCTCTCCCCTGGACAAAGACACCATCTTTGAATCCGTTGAAAAGACGGGTCGCCTCATCACGGTGGAGGAATGCCGCTTGAACGGGGGGTTGGGTGCCGAACTGGCCGCCATAGCGGCAGGGGAGTATTTCAGCCTTTTAAAGGCGCCGGTGCAGCGGGTGGCGGCCCCCATGGTGCCCATCCCCTGCAGCCCCGTTCTGGAAGACTTATATCTGCCCAATAAGGATTCCATCGTTCGGGCCGTGAAACGCACCCTTTAGGCAATACCCAAAACCGGGCCGGAAGGGAAGCTCCCCTTCCGGTCGGAAACGATTCCAAAAGGAGTTGGAACCCCATGATCGCAGAGATTCATGTCCCCAAACTGGGGATGACCCAGCAGGATATCGTGGTGGTGGAGATCACCCGTGAAAACGGCGATTCAGTCCTGAAAGAGGACAAAATCGCCGCCATTGAGACCGCAAAGGTGACCTATGACCTGGAAGCGCCCGCCTCCGGCCTCATTTTTTATCTGAAAAATCTCAAGGACCGGGTCGCCATCGGCCAGGTTCTGGCCGTGGTGGCGGATACGGTAGAGGCTTTTGAGGGGTACAAAGGGAAAGAAGCGGCCTGGGAAGAGGCAAGTGATGATTTCTTTTTCGACCATGAAGATGAGGGGGAGGGGGTTACTCTCTCCTTTGAGGACGATGAGTCGGAATCGTCCTTTTCAAAAGCGGCTTCTTCGGATGCGCCGATTCTGGATGAAACCGGCCGCAAAATCCTGAAACGGATCCCCTACATAGGGATGCGCCGGACCATTGCCGACAATCTTCACAGAAGCCTTCAGGCCGGAGCCCAGTTGACCATCGTGGCCGAAGCGGACATGACGGAACTTTCCCTTTATCGGGATGAGCTGCGTTTCGATTTTCCCCAGGCCAAAATCACCTACGTGGATCTCCTGGTCAAAATCCTGGCCTCAGCCCTGAAAGAATTTCCCATTATCAATTCCGCCATTTCCGGAGATGAGATTATCTGCTGGGACGAAGTACATATGGGGGTGGCCGTGGCCCTGGAGCAGGGGCTGGTGGTGCCGGTAGTCAGAAACGCCCATGAAAAAGGGCTGGTTCAGATCAGCCGTCAGATCAAATCCCTGGCCCGGAAAGCACGGGACAACGCCCTTTCTCCCGAACAGTATAGGGGCGGCACCTTCACCCTGAGCAGCGGCGGCAGGGGGGAGACGGAAATCATCACCCCCATTATCAATCCCCCTGAAAACGCTATTCTGGCTATCGGCCGCATCGGACCCAAGGCGGCGGTGTACAAGGGGAAACTTGCCGTCCGGACCATGACCTATCTCTGCCTCACACATGATCACCGAGCCATCGACGGTGTTCCCGCCTCCCGGTTTCTGGAGCGGGTCAAGGAAATCATAGAGCATCCGGAGATCTTCAGGAAAATCGCGAGATGACCGCTTTAGAGGGGAATTCATATGCACGCTGAGAAATACGATCTGGTGGTTGTGGGCGGCGGGCCAGGGGGATATACGGCCGCCATCAGCGGGGCCCAGAAAGGCCTCAGCACCCTTCTGGTGGAGCAACATCTTTTGGGCGGCACATGCCTCAACCGGGGCTGCATTCCCACCAAGACCCTGCTGGAAGATACGATGATGATCCGGTCGGTGCGTCGGTGTCCCTTTTTAAAGGGTGACATGAAGATCAATCTCAAGAAGATTCTGGAGCGCAAAAGGGATCTGGTTGAAAACTCCCGCGCGGGCATCATGAGTGTGCTGGCCGAAAACGGGGTTAAACGGCTGGAAGGAAAAGCAACCTTTTCGGGTCCCAAGACCGTGAGCATGGAAACCGTCGACGGGGTGACGGAAGTGGAAGCGTCCCACATCATTCTGGCAACGGGGGCTAAAACAGTGTACGGGCGGGACCTTGAACCGGACGGGAAACGGATTTTGAGTACCGATCAGGCCCTCGCCCTCAATACGATTCCCAAAACCCTGGCCGTGGTGGGGGGAGAAAACCGGGGCCTCGAATTTGCGGCCATCTATCATAACCTGGGGGTCAAGGTGGTGGTCATCGAGGAAAAGAAGCGCATCCTGCCCCGGTTTCACTGGGAGCTGGCGGACCGCTACAAGCGGACCCTCCTGGAGAAGGGGATCAAGGTATTGACCGGGAGCAGGATTTCCTCCGTTGATGCGCGGGACGGCGGAAAGCCGTCCCTCACCCTTGAAACCCCCAAAGGGACCAAGACCTTTTCCGTGGACCGACTGCTTCTGACCGGTGACCGGCGGCCTGATTTTGAAGCCCTCAATCTCCCGGCCGCGGGTCTCTCCGCCCATGAAGGAACGCTGTCATACGGCCCCGGCATGGAGACGGCGGCCAAAGGGATCTACGTGGTGGGGGATGCGGCGGGTGCCCCCTACCGGGCCCATAAGGCCATCAGCCAGGGGCTCATGGCCGTAAATCATATTCTGGGCAGGGATTCGGGCGAAGACCCCCTTCATATTCCCGATTGCCTCTACGGGGACCCGGAAGTGGCGGCCGTGGGGCTTACGGAAGATCAGGCCCTTGAAGCGGGCAGAAATGTCAAGATGGGCGCCTTCAACTTCGTAGGGAACGGACGGGCCGGAACCCTCGGAAAACCGGGAGGGACGGTGATGGTGATCAGTGATGACGGCACGGACGAAATTCTGGGGGTCCACATGATCGGGCCGGGAGTCACCGAACTCATCGCCGTAGCGGCGCTGGCCCTGCAAAACAAGATTGATCTCAACGGATTCAGGAAAACGGTCTTTCCTCACCCAACCTTGTCCGAAGCCCTCTTCGAGGCGGCCCTCGGCGTGGATGGCGAAGCCATTCACCTGAAAGTGGACGGAGATGTCTTTTCAGCCTGATTGGGGTGCATCAAGGGATTTAAGTGCTTTGTATCTGAAACAGCCCTTCAAATGATCATTGACCATTCCCGTTGCCTGCATGTGCGAATACACGATTGTGGGTCCCACAAATTTAAATCCCCTTCCTTTTAAATCCTTGCTGATGCGCTCGGACAAGGGCGTTTTGGCGGGCATTTCCTTCATTGTCTTATAACTGTTGTGGAAGGTCTTGCCGCCGGTAAAGTTCCAGATATATCTGTCAAAGGTGCCGAATTCCTTTCTCAGCACAATGAACGCCCTGGCGTTGGTAACGGCCCCTTGAATCTTGAGCCGGTTGCGGATGATCCCCTTGTCGGTCATGAGGGCCTCTTTTTTTTCCGTGTCGTACCCCGCCACCTTATTGAAATCAAAGCCGTCAAAGGCCTTCCTGAAATTCTCTCTCTTTTTCAATATGGTGAGCCAGCTCAGTCCAGCCTGAAACCCTTCCAGAATCAGAAACTCGAAGAGTTTTTGGTCATCGTGAAGCGGTACCCCCCATTCTTGGTCATGGTACTTCATGAGAAGAGGATCGTTTCCCGTCCACGGGCAGGTGTTTTGATTCATTTTTATGGTTGTGCCCTTTGCCATCGCTTCGTGATCAGACCGAGATATATCAAAAATCCGTCCCCGAGGGAGATCCTGAAGATCGTTTGCCTTCTATCCCTTTTGATCCAGGATTTTCCGGATGGTCCCCAACAGCTTTTCAAAAATAATCGGCTTGAATAAAAAGGCGTCAACGCCCAAGACTTTGGCTTTTTGATCATCGATATTTTGACTGAACCCGGTACACATGATGACGGGGATGTCCGGTCTTTTCAAGTGAATCTTCTGCGCCAGCGCATCGCCGGTCATCCTGGGCATTGTCATGTCGGTGACCACAAGATCATACTTATCGGGATGTTGCTCAAAATGGGCCAACGCCATGGTGCTGTCTGAAAAAGCTGTTACTTGATAGCCATAATGCGATAGCGCTTCTTTGGCCAAGTCCATCAGGACTTGTTCGTCATCAACAAACAAAATTCGTTCCGTACCACCGCGTAAAGGCTCATTGGCAGGACGGTCCTCGACCACAGCAGGTTTGGGGATTATGGGAATAAAAACGGATATGGCTGTCCCTTGATTCGGTTCGCTATGCAACGAAACAAAGCCGGAAAGCTCAGTTACGATCCCATGGACGGTGGCAAGTCCCATTCCGGTTCCTTCTCCTGGTCCCTTGGTGGTAAAAAAGGGGTCGAAAGCCTTTTTCTGAATATCCGCGGTCATACCGATTCCGGTATCCTCGATGGATATCCTGACATACTCACCGGGCAACATGTCAGGACGATGGAGAAGGTCATCCCGGTCCAATGTAACATCTTGAAGGCTGACGGAAAGGAGTCCTCCCTGTTTCATCGCATGAGCGGCATTTGTACACAGATTCATTAAGACTTGATGGATATTGATGGCATCGGCAAGAATATAACTTTCAGCGTTTATGTCGTGTTTTATTTCAATTGTGGATGGCAAAGTAGCTCGTATCAGTTTAAGCACTTCCTTGGTGATACTGACCGGGCAGATCGGTTTGACTTCGCCTTTCCGGACCCGGCTGAAGGAAAGAATCTGCCTGACCAAATCAGTGGCACGATCTCCGGCTTTAAGAATCTGCTCAAGCATCTTTTTAGTAGAACTGTCTTTGATATTGTGAAGGGCAAGCTCGGTGTAACCGACAATTCCTCCCAGAATGTTGTTGAAATCATGGGCGATTCCGCCCACCAGCGTTCCCAGCGCCTCCATTTTCTGCATTTGCGCAAGCTGTTCCTGTATCTTTTCCTTCTCAAACTGGGCCTGCCTTCTCTCGGTAATATCTCGGTTTACCCCCACAAAGCCCATGGCCCGGCCGTCATCATCACGGACAAACGAAACCTTCGATTCCACGGCAAATACCGTTCCGTCCTTTTTCACCTGTTCAAGTTCTAGAATCCGGTGCCGGTCCGGATCACTGTTCCCGGCTTTTTCGACCTCCATTTCTTCCAGATAGACCGCCATCAGCTTTTCCATGGATTCGGGTGTGTTCACTTCATTAACGGTGATATGCATCCCTTCTTCCACTGAGTAACCGTACATGCTTGTAATGGACGGCGATATAAACGTAAATTTCAAATCAAGGTCAGTGGACCATATCAAATCATTTACATTATCAGAAAGAAGGCGGTAACGCCGTTCCCTGTCTTCCAGCTTACGGTTTTTCTCCTTGATCTCAAATGTCCGGGCCGTCACGACTTCCTCTATGCGCTCTTTTTCCCGCAGCAGTTTTTCCCCTTCCGCCCTTATTGCGGCGAGATACCGTACCCGCACGGACTCGTAATTATATGTCAAAATCGATACCATCATGTACGCCAAAAGAAGGCGAGAGACAAGCTGAGGAGGATACTGATAAACGGGTAACATTCGGTAAGGATTCACAAAAAGCACGGTCATCAGAATCGCCAGCAGAACCGTCCATATCAGCCCCTCCCTCTTGCCCATGAGGTAGAAGGCGTAGGGTGGAAACGCAATCGCCCACAGGCTCGCATACCCCTGTACCGCGCCTGTTGGTATCCAGTAGGCGAACAAACCCACGAGGATAATAATCGATAAACGGTAAATGGGCTTACCGTTTATCAGAAAAATCGAGGATATGATAAACCCTATCAGGACTACAGCAACGATTAAATCAACAATACCGTAACCGAAAAATCCTTGCGATAATTGCCGTATTCCCAGGATCACCATGGCAAGGATGATAGATATGGCAAAGATGGCAAAAAGGCGTCTTCTTCTCGCGTCCTCCAGGTTGTCCGCGTTCTGTTTCGGCCGGGATGCCATAAAATTAAATAGTTGCTTCATTCATTCTCCTTTGAAGCGCATTCACAATGCAACTATGGGGACATCTTTAAATATTCAAGTAAACTGCCATCTATACTGATAGCGACGCTCTTCCGCTATTCCTTCACCCTTTCCTACTGTATAGAGAGCTAACCTCTTGGGTAACTGAAGCAGCCTCTCGAAGTCGGCTATAATTATTTCAATCATTTGTATAACCAGTTAGTAGCCTTCCTAGCAAGATAAAATTTGAACTCCGAGTCCATCGATATTGACAAGCTTGTCCAGGAGCTGTACTGTAGTCCTGTACGTAAAAAGAGGGGTAGATATGGCAATACAGACAACATATACTCAAGCTCGGGCAGGTTTGGCTTCCTTATTGGATGAAGTCACCAAGAACCGAGAAGTCGTAATTATCCAGCGACGTGGGCATGAAGATGTCGCCATGATAACCGCTGATGAGCTGGCCGGTATCCTCGAAACGGCACACCTTCTTCGGTCACCAAACAATGCAAACAGACTCCTCAATGCCATTGGCAGAGTCCGCAACGGACTGGGTTCCTCTCAGACGATTGATGACCTTCGAAATGAGGTCGGCATTGAGTAAGAATGATAAAAAACGAACCCATATAGAGAAAAGGAGAGAATCTGTTTTTCAGCCGGAATTCAGGGAGGATTTACAGTATTGGGTAGAAACAGATCGTAAGACAGCCATTCGCGTTTTTCAACTTATCGAGGCGATCACGCGAAACCCTTTCCAAGGGATTGGAAAGCCTGAGCCCCTTAAATTTTTGGGATCTGGTGTATGGTCCCGTCGAATAACCCAAGAACATCGACTGGTATATGTTGTTGGAAATGATAGAATCGATTTTGTCCAAGCGCGTTATCATTACTGAAAGTCGTAAGGGCCGCCACCAAACGCCTGATCTTCATGCGCTGATTAGGTCACCTGTTAAAGGGCTTTTCAAAGCCTGGATTGTGAATAGGGACAAAAGCCCTAAGAGCATAATGCACTATTCAGCTGTGGGTGATGCACCGGTATAGTGTTTAAAGGCCGGCGGGTTTTGACCCAAACTCAATCTTCAGTGATGTCTGTCAGCCTGATACTGCAAATAGATGCCCTCGGAATCAGGATCGGGGAAAGGACGGCCGGCACAAACCCCGGTGGTCGCCGGACTAAATCCGGTTTCTTTCAAAGGACTCTCCCCACACGTCAATCAATTTGTCGGTGCGGCTATGAAAACGTTGCGAGATCATGCCGGCCAGCCGGGTCATGAAAATATAGCCGGATGCCGTATCTTTTTCAAATATGTCTTTTAGTTTTGCAACCGGCATGGAAAAAATTGTGCTTTGCCTGGAGCATCTGGCCGTGGCAGTCCAACCCGAATTGAAAAAACAGGACCATCCAAACACATCTCCGTGGCCGACAATATCCGCCACAATGGACCTTTCCTGAGTCTCATACTGCGATACAATGGCTTCTTCGTAATCTATAATCTGGTTGGTGATCACTTTTTCCCTGTGGATCAGATTCAGTTCCACTTCACCGTCCAGAACCCCAAAGAAGTCTTTGGCCGGATCATCCTGATAAAAGATGATATCGTCCTTCCCGTACTCACGAACCCGGCAAAGTTCGGCAATTTTGGATAGAATCTCCCAGGGCAGGCCTGAAAACATTTCAAACGCTGAAAGATCGTTTATGTCCATAAGAATTCACTCTTTCGATACATTAAAATGTCGTTCCTACCATCCCAGGGCCAGATATTTGTCAATGGACTCGGCTGCTTTTCTCCCAGCCCCCATTGCCAGAATAACAGTGGCCTGACCGGTAACAATATCGCCCCCTGCCCATACGCCTTTTTTAGTGGTCTTGCCGGTTTCAGAGGCGATAATGTGGCCCCGTTCATTCAGCGCCAAGCCTTCCGTGGACCGGGTCAGCAATGGATTGGCTCCGGAACCGACCGCGATAATGGCAAGATCACAGTCCAACGTAAATTCAGATCCTTCCACCGCAATGGGCTTGCGCCTGCCGGATGCATCGGGTTCGCCCAGCTCCATTTTCAGGCATGCCATACCGGTCAGAATGCCTTTTTCGTTGCCCAAAAACCGGACCGGCTTGGTCAGCAGAAAAAATTCAATGCCTTCCTCTTCCGCATGATGAATCTCGGCAGCTCTGGCCGGCATCTCCTCACGGGAACGGCGGTAAACAATGCGCACGCTATCAGCACCCAGGCGCATGGCAGTTCTGGCCGCATCCATTGCAACGTTTCCGGCCCCCAGAACCACCACATTCTTTCCTTTTGGAATGGGGGTGTCATATTTTGGATAAAGATAGGCTTTCATGCGATTGGCCCGTGTCAGATATTCGTTGGCCGACAGGACACCGAGACAGTTTTCACCCGGAATATTCAAAAACGTGGGCAAACCCGCGCCCACGCCCAGATAAATGGCATCGTATCCCTCGGCGAACAGCTCATCCAGAGTGGCAATCCGTCCCACCACATGATTGCACTGAACGTTAACCCCCTTCTTTTCAAGCAGGGCCACTTCATGGAAAACAATCTCTTTTGGAAGTCTGAATTCGGGTATCCCGTAAACCAGAACCCCACCGGGGCTGTGGAATGCTTCATAAACCGTTACCTCGTGACCTTTGGCATTCAGGTCTCCGGCAACGGTGAGCCCGGAGGGGCCTGATCCCACAACGGCCACTTTCTTTCCGGTGGGTGTTGTCCTGGGCGGGAGGAGAGTCGCATCATTTGCCCTGGCATGATCCGCCGCAAAGCGTTCCAGGTTCCCGATGGCCACCGGTTTCCCTTTCTTGCCCAGTATGCACTTGCCCTCACATTGGATCTCCTGGGGGCAAACCCTGCCACACACGGCCGGAAGGCTGCTTTTTTCCCAGATTTTCTTGATGGCATCTTCAAAATGCTCTGTTTTGATGAAACTGATAAATCCCGGTATATCCACTCCCACGGGACAAGCCTGCACACAAAGAGGACTTTTGCATCGCATACATCTTTGAGACTCTGCCACGGCTTGTTCCGGGCTGTATCCCAGGGGGACTTCCTTAAAATTTCTTCTTCTTGTTTCAGGAGCCTGTTCCGGCATAGGCTGCCGGTTTCTTGCCGGCTTTTTTGATATGTTCTCGACCATCGATTTTCTCCGCCGTCATGTGATGTCTAGTGGTATTGGTTCAACCTGCATTGATGGGCATCAATGGGTTCTTTTTCCATTTCCGTATAGGCCTGAAGACGCTGCATCAGCCCTTCGAAATCAACCTGATGCCCGTCAAACTCAGGACCGTCTACACAGGCGAATTTATTTTCTCCTCCGACCATCACTCGGCATCCCCCGCACATACCCGTGCCGTCCACCATAATAGTATTCAGGCTGACCAAGGTATGGATATGGTGCTCTTCGGTAATGTTGGACACAAATTTCATCATGGGAACCGGTCCGATGCCGACCACAAGCGTTACCTGTTTTTCTTGAATGATCTTTTTCAAAACATCGGTCACAAAACCGTGACGACCGTATGACCCGTCATCCGTACACACATGCAACTCATCTGAAACCGCCTTCATTTTATCTTCGAGAATCACCAGGTCTTTGTTCCGGGAACCGATGATGCTGATTACCTCATTTCCGATCTGTTTCAATGCGCGGGCAATGGGATAGAGCACGGCCACGCCGGTACCGCCCCCCACACAGACAACCGTGCCCAGTTTTTCAATGTGCGTGGCCTGGCCCAGAGGCCCGATGACATCTTGATAAGCGTCACCGATATCGAGGCTCTTAAACAAAGCCGTGGATTTGCCGACCACCTGGTAGATAATGGTAATGGTTCCCTGTTCATTATTCGTATCGGCCATTGTCAGCGGAATCCGTTCTCCTGTTTCATTGGCTTTCAGAATCACAAACTGTCCCGGTTTTGCCTTACGTGCGATTTGAGGTGCAAATATTTCGTTCAATATGACTGTACCGTCGGCCATTTCTTCTCGTTTTACAATGTTGAACATAACGAATAAGGTTAGAGTGTGAGAGCGGAGCGAACCAAAGTCTGAACCGTTGTTGGACAAGCCCGACAAGAAACAGGGAAAAATCGAGGAAGGGATGGATGACGCCTAGAAAAACGGCACGTTTATTGCAACCTGAAAATAGCTTTTTACCCGATATTTCAAGATGTTATAGGAAAAGCGCGAACAGAAAAGAGAAGGTTTCTGGAGATGAATCCACATATTTTTTGAAAAAAATTGACTCATAAAAAAAGACCCAAGAGAAAAATGCAAGATGCATTGGAAGCACCCAATAAGCAAATACTACCCCTACAACACAGGAAATGCAACTGGACACTCCCAATCCAGCGGACCGAGGAGACTCAAGCGGGGTCTCTTTACGGCCCAGGCCTATTTCACGCCAACATTCACCCTGAGAGAGGGAAAAAAAATGGGCACCTTCCTCGAGTTGGATGTGCCCCGTTTGTCTGCCGCGGAGCGGCTTCGTCCAACAACCCCTTCAAGTAATAATTTCAGTTAATAAAGGTAGGCTATCGGTAACATCAATGGCATTTTATCAAACATCAGGTGAGATGATAAGCCATTGCTTTTCAAGCAGGCTTTTAGCGGCGAGCATAGAGAAAAATCCGCTTGTGAGCAAGTAAAAAAGACCTGCCACATGCTTGGTGTTGGTCTTGAATGAAGCAAGCGCAGGCTGTCGGTACTTGGCAGAGAACTACGGACAAAAAAATCGCTCACCGACTCTTTTTTGGGGTTGACGAAAATGCTCTTTCGGCCTAAAATGACTGGCATGTCAGTCATAAACCAGAAAGAGGATCGGAAAGACGCGCTGGTAAAGGCCGCAATCGAGATTTTCCATCAAAAGGGGTACGCCCAGGCCAGAGTGTCGGATATCGTTGCCCGAGCGGGAGTGGCCCAAGGGACCTTTTATCTGTACTTTCGTTCCAAGGAAGCGGTCTTTCGCCATATCTGCACTGCGTTCATGGAACAATTTAGTCTGGCTTTCGCGGAAAGCGCCGGCATCTTTGACGGATCCACGGAAGAAGAAATCAACGCTTCCGTGTTCCGATTCATTCGAAAACTCTTAATCCTGCGTCGAGAAAACGGTGCGGTGGCCGATTTGCTTTCACGTGAAGGGATCGGCCATGGCGGGCTGTTCAAGGAAATCTATGAAGATATTTTTGTTCATTTTCACCAACTCATGAAAGCCAGAATCCAGGAAATCATTGATCGCGGCATGACCCGGTTCAGTGATGCGGAAACGGCTTCCATCCTCTTAATCGGCCTTTTTGAACGGACCATGTTTCTGATTTCACTGATCGGCATAGACATTGGTGTTGATGAACTGGCCGAACAAATGACGGCTTTTATCTTAACGGGGCTCTCCTTAAAGGTTCCCGCACTCGGGGATTGAACGATTTAGGCCGTACTTATATTTTTCCAATAGAAATGACTGACACGTCAGTCTTATGATTTCAGGAAATTTTCATATGAAACAAAAGCCTCAAAAATTGGAAAAACCACGGTTTTCGGTTTTAAGAGCCGTAATGCCCCTGGCCAAGCGGTGGTGGCTGGTTGTTTTCTTGATTATTGCGCTGACCGTGTTTTTCGTCCGCGCCATCCCCCGGGTGCAGATCTATAATGACCTTACCACCATGCTCCCGAATGACAATAGAACAAAACAGCTCTTTTTTGATTCAGAGGAGACCTTTGGAAACAGTGCGGGTATTGTCCTGGCCATAGAAAACCAGGAGGGTCTGTACCAGCCCGCCTTTTTGAATCGGATCAAATTGCTGTGCGATCGTCTGCGAGAGACCAACATTCGTATCCTGGCCCGGCAACTGACGGATCTGCTTCAATTGAAGGACGATACCCGAACAAGCCTTGTTTTGGCGGCATATCTACAAAGCAAGACCGGTGAGACCGATTTTGATCTGAGCCGGTTTAAAGACGAATTGACGGATCCGGAAGCATTTCGGGAGTCCCTGGAAGATGCCTTGCCCGCCTTTGTTCGCGACGATACGGGGAGCGCCTGTTAGGCGGCTGCCGAAACCCTATGCCATGGGGTGGAAAAGAACCCCGCCCTTGCGGCACGAATTTATGCTTTGATCCATCAAACCACGGATCGACGCAAGCATTATCAAAATATTTGGGTCGATCAGGTGGTTTCCCTGACCGAAACAGATACGGTTTGGCCGGAATTCACGGATTTTGAGGCACTTCATCGGTTTGCGAACACCCTGAACATTCCGGTAAATGATCAGCTGGATTATTTTCTGTCGGACATTCTGGAAAACGGGCTTCAAAACGGATCGGCGATCATGAACCGGTTGGCGACGGGTTCGGGGGAACTGGTCCAGGCGGGGATTTCACCTTCTTTTCAGGCCCTCTTGAAGGAGCGCTTGAACAGGACCCTGGCCCAAGCGTTTGTGCAACTGTTGCGCTCCGCGCCCAAGCAGATTCGCGTGGGGACCCTGGTTCAATTTTCAAAAAACGGAGATCTGACGGATCGGGACCGGTATTTGCTCGAACTGAGATTGCATGCCTGGGACTTTTTCAGGGAAGGGCTTTTTTCCATTGATGAACAAAATACCCTTGTTCTAATCAGGACCGCCCCCAATCTGGATCACCAAAACCGCGCCCTGCTCCTTTCGGAAATCAAAACAATCCTCACCGACACCTTCGGTGACACACCATACCGTCTGTACCAGGCGGGAGAGCCGGTGGTGGACGAGGCGGTGGGGCAGTTGATGCTTCGGGACGTGGGTCGGTTGCTCCCCGTTGTGACCCTTGTGGTGATGGGGTTTCTCCTGCTTTCCTTCAGGAACCTGCCCGGTGTGGCGTATCTGCTCCTGACGGTGCTCCTCTCCCTTTTGTGGTGCGTCGGCACCATGGCCTATGCCCATGTTCCCATCTCCATCGTCTCAACGGTGTTGCCCGTCTTGCTGGTGGCGGTGGGTTCCGCCTACGGCATTCACCTGATTCACCATTTTCAAAACGAGGCGGTGGGCCGCGCCGATCCCCGGACGGCGGGGAAATACACTCTGGACGTGGTGGGAAGCGGCGTGTTCATGGCGGGTCTCACCACCATGGCGGGATTCGGATCCCTGGGATTCAACCGGATCGTTCCCCTGAGGGATTTCGGTATATTCATCGGCGTGGGGGTGTTCTACGCGCTCATGCTCTCCTTGTACATGGTCATGGCCCTTCTCATGCGGTTCGGCGGGCGTGCTAAACGAGCGCGAAAACCGGCGGAAGCAAAACCCAAAACCACCTTCGCCGTAAGAATCCTGGAGTCTTTGGGGCGGGTCTGCAAACGGCGCCCCGGAACCCTGATCCTGGTCTATGGGGTCGCAACGGCCCTCTCCCTGTGGGGGCGTTACATTTGAAAGTGGCGATGAACAATATCTCGTTTTTTAAACCCGATGCCCCGGTTCGACTGGCGGACAATCACATCAATGAACATTTCGCAGGCACCATGGGGATGCGGATTATTTTTGAGGGTCCTTCCGATCACGCCGTATTGGCGCCGGATGTGCTGGATGCGGTGGCGCAACTGTCCGACCACATTAAGAAGGGGCATCCCGAAGTGGGAAAAGTGCTCTCCGTGGTCGATTTCATCAAAAAGATGAACCAGACATTCTTTTTTAATGATCCCGCATTCTACCGAGTTCCCGGAATGGCGGATCTGGCCGGTGAAAAAACCGTGGAGGCGTTGAAGCGGCAATACATGGCCTACCTGGATAAATTCGGGAGAACCGAAACCCGCGCGTTTCTGGACGATGAAAAACAGAAAATCGCCCTCAGCGTCCAGGTCAAGACCGCTTCCAGCCAGGTCGTGAGCGAAATTATCGAAGATGTGGAAAACCTGTTGCGAGGCCCCCTGGGGGATCCCTTCCGCGCCAAGGGGATCACCTGGCGCACCACCGGCATCGGGTCCCTTTATCTTGAGGCCAACAATCTCATCGTATACGGACAGCTTCGCTCCATCGCCATTTCCCTAGGGATCGTGTTCGTGCTGGTGCTCCTGCTCATGCGGTCCCTGGTTTTCGGCCTGCTGTCCATTGTGCCGCTCACCGTCACCATTGTGATCAACTTCGGAATCATGGGGCTTTTGGGTTTTCCCTTGGATGCGGGAACGGCCATCACCGCGTGCATCGCCATCGGCATCGGCATTGACTGCGCCATCCATTATGTCACCCGTTACCGGAACTGCCGGATGGACGGATTGTCCCACCCGGAGGCCTGTTTGAAAACCGCCCTTACCTCGGGAAATGCCATCTGGATCAACGCCCTTTCGGTCACCTGCGGCTTCCTGGTGCTGCTGCTCTCGTCATTTGTTCCGTTGGTCAACCTGGGGGTTCTGATATCGGCCACCATGATCAATTCAGCCCTGGCGTCCATGCTGCTCATTCCCGCCGTGCTGACGCTTCTTGAGAGGCGAAAACGGCCTCAGAGGGAAGCGTTGGCTGGCGATTTACAAAAAACAAAACAATGAAAGGAGACATTCCAAATGAAATTTTTTATTAAAATCATTCTGTTGACCCTCATCCTGGCGCCTGCCGCCGGCTGGACGTCCGAGATCGGCCCCTATGACACGACCCGGGCAGCCCAAGACGGCCGGCTCATCGCCGAAACCGTGAAGAACATCAACCGTCCCGGGCAGGACCTGCTCGTAAAGGGGGTCATGACCCTTAAGTCCGGCGACAGCGTCTCGGACGTCCGGAAGGTCGTCATTAAACAAAGAACCTACGGGAACCTGATTCGCGCCCTGTTCCGCTTCATGGATTCCCTCAAACGGGGCGTGACGTTTCTGACCATTGAGACCCATGGGCCGGACAATGATCAGTATCTCTACCTTCCGTTCCTGGAACGGCCCAGAAAAGTGGCCTCCAGTGACCGCCAGAACGATTTTGAAGACACGGACTTCACCAATGAAGACATGGGAGCGCGAAAGATTGAAGATTATACCTATCAACGCCGCAAAGACACAAAACTGAGGGACCGTCTTTGCTACAAGGTGGTTGCCCGGTCCAAGGATCCCTCCTCCAGATTCCCCAAGCATATTTCTTGGATCGATCAGAAAACCTTCGTGCCCCTTCAGGTGAAAGTCTACGGTCGGGACAACCAATTGGAAAAGGTTTTGGCGGCGGGCGACATTCGACCCGTGGGGACCATTCATATCCCTTATAAAACCGTGTCCAAGGATCTCAAGCGGAACCACACGACCATCCTGGAGGCTAAATCCGCCCAGGTGGACACGGGTCTGGACGAACACGATTTTGATGATGCAAAAATGGGAACCACATGGAAAGAAACATTTTAGCCATCACCTTTAAAATGATGACCACGGCATTGGGCCACCCGGTTATGGTACTGGCCTTGGCCGTGGCGCTGTGCACGGGTCCGCGTTTTGTCATGGCCCGGGAACCCGCGGGGGATGCGCGTCCCGTCGTGACTTCCCCATCGACCCAATCTCCCGTCCCGATGCCTGAAGAGGGTGAAAATCAGGACGGGGAAGGCGAAGAAGGAGAGGGGGGACGCCTTCTCCGACCTGCTTCAGGAGAAAGGCGCGGCACCCACGATTGAAGAGGAAAAGGAGCGCCCCCTGGGCATCTTTTTTGAAGGGGAGTTGAGGAGTTCGGTCTGGTATCAGACCCATGAACCGAGTGAGTGGCTCACCACCAATCTGCTGGAGCTGGAAGCGGAACGTCCTTTCGGCGATCTGATGCTGGCCGCCAAATTCAGAATGAGCTATGAGAACCTTGAAAGCCAAAACCGTGTGGAAACGGAATTCCGGGAATTATTCGCGGACTACAGTTTCAAACCCGGGTTCATGTCATACCTGGACGTCTCCGCGGGAACGCGCATGATCTACTGGGGAAAAGGGGATGAGATTAGGCCCCTGGACCGTGTTTGTCCGGAAGACCACACCGCCTTATTTTACTACGATAAGAATGACCGCAAGACGGGCATCCGGGGGCTGTTCGTGGACGCGGCCTTTACCGATAGACTTCGGATGCAGGTATTCTGGTCCCCCTATTTCCAGAAATTTCTGATTCCCCGGACGGGAAGCTATTTTGAACCGGCCGCCATGAAGATGTTCACGGATGCGGGGGCGTCATCGGCGATGACCAGTCCAATGAATGGCGCAGCGACGCGGCTTTGGGGGGAGGTTCCTCTTTACGGTGGCCAAGACCGACCTGGGATTCTATGCCTATCGCGGGATCGATCCCGAACCCACCTACGGGATTTCAGAACTTGTCACTTCGGTTCCCATTCCGTCCCCCCCCTATTCCATGAACATCGACCCCACGGCCGTTGAAATATCTCCTTTTCATCCCGAGGTCACCATGTTCGGATTCGATTTTGAACGGGTCGTGGCCCCCACCGTACTGAGGGGTGAAATGGCCTACCTGCCCCGGGGACACTACACCTCCGTCAAGTGGGCTGAACAACCCAATCTCTTGTATCAATACCCAATCGGCTTAAAAGAGACCCGCATCTTCCAGTATCTGGTGGGCATTGACAAAATCGACTTCCTGATCCACAATCTTTTCCTGAACATCCAGTATGTGGGGTCCTATATCGCCGATTATGAAGATGCCCTGGACGCGGATCAATTCACCAACGGCATGACCTGCACCCTCGATTATTCATTCCTGGATTCACGATGTCGGGCTCGATGGCGGATTTTCGGCAACCTGACCGACGGGGATTACCGAAACCTGCTGGAGTTTTCCTACAAACCCCTCAGCTGGGCCATGATTTCCGTGGGGGGCGTCTGGTTCGGCGGCGGCGATAAACTGGATTCATTCGGGCAATATGACAACAATGATTACCTGTACACCCAGCTGAAAATCATTTTCTAGGGTGTATTTAATGACAGCCAGATTGCCATGATTGACAAAAGTGCACACAGGGGAGAAAAGATCAGAGTGTCTTTCCTCGCAAAGGGGGTGCCTTTGACCCGTTTGAAAAATCCGCAGTACCTGAAATCGCCCATGGCCCGCATGGCGAAAACCACGGCCATTGCCCATGTTGCGGCAACGGACAGCCATGCCGGCCCCAGTTTGATCAAGCCTGCCCGCCACAAGGGAACAACTGCGGCGCCCAAGAGCACCAGGGCCACGAAAACCGTTGCCGTCTTCCCGGGGGTAAAAAGAGGCGCGCCATCTTTTTGAGGGATTGCATTTTCCCATCCCCATTTCCCGCCGAAAGCCCAATAGAAATGGAGGCCTGAAAGAAAAAGGAGGACAGTGGAGAGTAAGATTGCCGGTATGGGGATCATGTGTCATCCTGGAATGGGTGAGTTCCGATCTTCCTTTTCTCCATTGGACGTCCGCGGTTTTTCTGTTTTTGGCATTATCAAATCCAAAGGGGTTCGTCATATCGCTCAAAAAATGCGCCAGCCTGCACGGGGTGTGGCGCCGTCTTTGATTATCTCCCCATGAGAGATGATTCAAGGACTCAAATGTTGTCCAAGTAGAACAAATACATCGTGGGGTACGGTAAATTTGTTTTAAACGGTAAAAAGGTATTAACTGGATGATTTGGAGTCCTAAAACCAAATCAACTTTCTGATTTTTAAATACTTTATTGCCTAATTTGCAGAAGGTCAATATGAATATTGGTTGGATATTAGAACAAAACCGGCGTGCATTGTGGGGGTTGCGGCTTGTAAATTCGATGGTATCTGTGGTACAAGGTGCCATCTGAAATTTTGGTTGTTTTTTCTGATTAAATAATTGAAATATAACGTAAAAATGTTTTGTCTGTTTTTTTATGAAAAATTCAGGTTTGGCATATAGGTTGCGGTTAAACTTTACATCTCCACAACTTGTTAAAACAAAAAAACGGGCTATTTTTTTGAAAAGTCAGGAGCAGTGCTTGGACGGTCTTATTAAAAATTTAAAGTTTCATAGAACTATAAAATTCAGACTCAGTGCATTATTTTGCTTTATTACGATCGTAATGTCCATTCTCGCGGTGCTCTCATTTTATAGCTATAAAAAAAAATCTCAGTTTAATCAGTTAGAAATGGATGCAGACAGACAGGTAAAAAATCTTGCTGAAAATGCCATGACTCCATTGTTAAACAAGGACGAGATGCAGCTCAGCGTTTTGGTTTTTACCGCCATGAAAAACCCAGGGGTTTTGTCAGCCGCAATTTTGGACCACAAAGGAAAAGTTTTAATGCATCCGGATATCAGCCAGATCGGGACGCAGGTTCAACTGGGAACAAAAGTAGCGGAGCCGACCGAACCATCCAAGGGTGAATGCTTACAGAAAGTTATGCCCATTACAATGGATAATAAACCGATCGGCACTACTTGGCTGATTATGGATACCTCCCGTGTTCTCAAGAACTTGCAGAAGCTAAAAATAGAGCTTACCATAGCTGTCTTTACATTCATAGGTCTCGGGAGCATACTTATCATTCATATGATCGGTAAGCTTTTGGCACCCCTTGATGAACTCGCAGAGGCTGCGGCTAAGGTCGGCCAAGGAGACTTAAGCGTCAAAGTTCAGGAGAATGGAGGGGATGAGATAAAGAAACTGGCCAAGATGTTCAACCGGATGAGCCGGGAACTGTCAGCCGAAAAGCAGCGTGTTCAGGAAGGATATCTCCAATCGGTAATGGCGCTTGCCGCAGCCGTGGAGGCCAAAGACCCATATACCCGTGGGCATTGCGACAGAACGGCGTACTACGCACACCAGGTGGCTCAAAATATGGGCATGGATGAAGACAACATCAATCAATTAGGACTTGCCGCTCAGCTCCATGATTTGGGAAAAATCGGTGTGGACAAAAGTGTCTTGTGCAAGCCCGGACGACTGACCGACGAAGAATATGCTCATATTTCACGTCATCCCTTGATTGCCTGGAAGATTCTGGAACCGGCCCGATTCCTTTCAAAAGTCCGCGAGATCATACTCGTGCATCATGAACGCTATGACGGAAAGGGTTACCCCAATGGACTTTCAGGTGACCAGATATGCCAGACGGGGAAGATTCTTGCGATTGCCGACTGTTATGACGCTATGACTACCAACCGTCCCTATCGAAAGCATTTGGATGAAGAAAAGGCTTTAAGCATTATCAAGGAAGAAAAAGGGCGGCAATTCGCTCCGGAAGTGGTGGATGCTTTTCTCGCGGCCTACCCGCATTTTGAGGATCGTAAGGTTTTGGACCGGCTCCTTGAAACTTCAAGCCGAGGACGGATATGGGTCTACGATGACACTTTTGAGGAAAAGACTGAAACCGAAAATGCCGAGATACTGGCCGCGAAGTAGGGAAAGATCATGAACCGGATGTTCTGTTTAGTAATAATATCGTTATGTATGCTAGCTAATGGTTGCGCCACTTCTCATCAGAAAGCGCCTGCAACGAAGGCAGACCTGCCAGAAGTGAAGGTGCAAAAGGAAGTAAAAAAGGTAGATCTGTCAGAAGTGGATGTGCAAACGGAAATTAACAACTTATACAAACAAAAAAAATATTCCGAGGCTTTAATCGCTATACTCAAGGCCGACCCGGAGCGTTTGAAGTTGCCGGAGGTTAGGAAACTGCTTTGGAAAATCAATGATCGTCTTGTAACTGTGCAGTGGTATCTGCAAAAAAGCATTATTTCATTGAAAAAAGGCCAGAAAGAACCAGCCTTGTTCCATGTGAACAACGCTCTCGATCTTTACCCGGCCCATGAACCTTCCCTTTTGATGAAAGCAGCATTGACGTCCATCGAGCTGGAAGAGCCCCCCCACGAAGATTCGAACGTGAAAAAGAAAGCTGTATCTGAAACAGACCCGCCTCCGACCAGGCAGGAGTGCATCCTTGCCGATTACTATTATACCACTGGAAACACCTATTTCGAACAGGGCCGGTTCTCAATGGCCAAAGACTCATGGCGTCAGGGACTTGATGTGGTTCCTTCCCATAACCAATTGCAAAAAGCATTGGGATCTTTGCTTGCTAACGAGGGACTCCAAGCTTTTGGCAAAAAAGATTTGGAAGGTGCAATCGCGTCTTGGGAAGAGGCGATAAAAGTTGATCCCGGGAATGAAGTGATCCAAGAATACCTGGACAAGGCTATAAGTGCTCAGGAAAAGGCACGTTCCATTCAATAGTCCAAAATTGTGCCATCATCCCAATCAAGTTTCGTTCAGGATAATTTAGCTTCCAATGCCTATCGATGTGCCCCTCTTCCTGATGCGACCCCGAGTTTAATCTGCCTTTTTCCCGGCGAACGGTGTTTTTGTTGAAGGTTGGATATCTTTCTAAGAATTAGGGACGGTTTCACCTTGCTGATAATCATGATTTCCAATTTCAGCATGTGCTATGGAAAGAATCGGTAATGATTTCCTGCCCATGTTGCTCCCGATAAAATAATTATCATTAGAATATTCACTTGTTATCTCTTTGATATTACAAAAACTTCTTTCCGAAAGGAATTGATCAAGCTCACTGTGTCGATTTCCAAAAGTAAGTATCCATGCAAACAGGGTTGCGGTATCCAATCGATGGGATGATGGAAAATCTTTTTGCGGTTTTCCGGTCACAAAATGTACTGTGGGGCGGTCATGTTATAGCGAAAGGGTAGTCTGGGAGTATCGGGAAAGACGGATCTCTAAAGAAATGGTTTGAAGAGGGGGAACAAATGGAGAAAACAACCGAGCAACTGGTGATTGAGGCGGTCGGGGGTAACCGTGAATCCCTTGAAGAAATTATTCGGCGGATTCAGGGGAAAATCTACGGTCTGGCTTTGCGAATGGTGTTTCATCCCGCAGATGCCGAGGATGCGACCCAAGAGATTCTGATCAAGGTGACGACCCATCTCAAAACTTTTCGATTTGAAGGCCCTTTCAACGCCTGGGCCATGAAAATTGCGGCCAACCACCTTAAGTCTGCCCGCAAAGGCCACATGGAAAAAAGGGAATTCACCATGGAAAAGGTCCAAGAGATCGTTGACCGTGTCGAGGCCATGGGGTGGCTTTCGGAAATTCCGGGAGCACCCGATCCGGTGATGGAGGTGGAGGTGCGGTCCGCCTGCACCCAGGCCCTGCTGCTGGCTCTGGACCGCAGCCATCGCATGGCATTTATTCTGGGTGTGGTCATGGATGTGACCAGCAGTGAAGGGGCCTTTATTCTGGAGATCAGTTCCGCCGCCTACCGCAAACGCCTCTCCCGCGCCCGCCAAAAGGTCGCGGATTTTCTCAACAGAAACTGCGGTATCTTCGACGATGCCAATCCGTGTCACTGCAACGCCGTTTTAAAGGGGCATGTCGAAAGAGGCTGGATCAATCCGCAAAAACCGCTTTTTGTTGGGGAAAACCGTGAGGGTTTGGAAGGAAACGAGGCCTTGGGCGCTTACATGATGGAATTGGATGAACTGGGCCGGCTCGCCACTTTTTACAAGGCCGCCGTGTTGGGGGAAGAGCGTACCGATTTTTCGGAAATGGTGAAGGAGCTGGTGGAAGAAGGGGAATACCGCGTCTTTTCCGAACTCCATTGAGGGTGAAAACAAGAAATCCTTCCCCATTGTTCCGCAACCCTATCACTGATTCTCCTGCTCATTTCTTGTGCGATTCGGCCGGAATCTCCTTCCCGTTTTCATAGACCGGATAGGCGTACCCCCCCCTTCATGAAATCGGCCTTCGGTGCCACCAGTTCGCCGTAGGACCGGGGGCGGCGGTCTTTCAGGTAATTGTATGCGGGTGCCGGATGGGTGGCGCCCTAACAGGCGGGAACGCAATCGGCAATAAGCAGGGTATCCTGCTCATGGTTCGCGGCCACCATAACGTCTCCGTGTGGGCTGCACACAATGCTGTTTCCCCGGGAATGCCACTGGTCCTTTCCCCGGTGCTCATATCCGGAACGGTTGGCATAGGCAAAGAAGATGTTGTTGGCACAGGCGTAGGCGGGGATCAGCAGCTTTGAAATATCGGGGTAGGGGACGCTGCTCCGTTTGCCGCCGGGGAGGGTGTAGTAGTTGTCGGCGGCGGTGGACCCACGATGAGCTTGGCCCCTTTCAGCGCCAGTATCCTGGAGAGCTCCGGGAATTCGCATTCATAGCAGTTGAGCACGCCCACGGGAAATCCGAATATCTGGTGAACCCTGTAGTCACCGGTGCCGAAGGACCAGTTGTCCCGTTCCTGCTGCCCGTAGAGTTGGGTCTTCCGGTAGCTGTCCAGAAGGACTCCCTTTTCATTGATGATGGCGATGCTGTCATAATAGCGGGTGGTGCCGTCTGTCTGCGCCACCTTTTCCGCGTAGGGGAGGAGCAGCGCCATGTGGTTTTTCTTGGCAATGGCGCACCCCTTTGTGATGCTGGGGCCGTTTTGGGGTTCGGCCACCTCTTTGGCCATCTCCGGGCTCAGGGTGTACCCGGGCACATAGAGTTCAGGGAAAGAGAGGAGCTGCGCCTGAAACTGTTTGGCCTGTGCCACGGCCATCTCCAGCCGGGCCATGTTTTTGAGGGTGGCCCCTTTACCACAGGCGGCCTGGGCCTGGTAGATGCCGAGACGAATCCCTGTGCCCGGTGCGGGTACGGTGTCGTAGATGGACGTCTTGAGCTGCAATTTCCGGTGACTTTGCATTACGGCTTCCCTATACCGGGGTGTTCCGTCGCAGGTGGGTTTGAGGGTTTCCCCGGAGAAGGCCGGGGTACCGCAAAACACCATTAACGCCGTAAAAAGAATCCTTTTGACCATGATTTGGTTCCCTCCACTCTTGACCCAATGTCGGATACGGGTTGATGCTGAAAATCTGTTTCTCACTTGCCGAACCATAAAAGGTTTTGGATTGTGGGTCAATATGCAAACCGCTAACGGAAACAGCAAAACCGTTGAGAGATATGGAACTCCCAAAGAACCCATAAGATCATGGGGGCGCGAAAAGGGGCGCTTGTTCAACCTTCAAATTGGTTGAATGGCAACCGCTGCTGAAATAATATGGGTTTGAAATTACATCGATTGGTTGGATGAAGTTTCTTCTGAGTGCCAGCAAATGAGCAGCGGGGCAACCACACCGCTCACGTTGGGAGAAAAGTGACGTGCTTGTCATTAAAACCGAAGAAAACACGAAACCGAATGGCACTTCAAGTAAGCTAGCGTTACGCCACGTTCCCACGCTCCGGCGTGGGGACCATAGCGGGTGTAAACATGGGAGGCGAACCGTCTGAAGGGGGATGTCACAGGTTCGCAAAGGGCAGGGCCGTCGCGCCGGGACCGAGGGGTAGCGTGACATCGCCTGGATGCACGACATACCCCGGCAGTGATTTGTCTTCCAGATCTTTTTGAAATGTTCTGATCGCGGCGGCCATGGGCGGATGCGGCGTGGCTGACAGCTCCACCTCAATGGGCACAAGTCGCTCGCAGGCATCCACCACCACATCCACCTCTGTCCCGGCCATGGTACGCCAGAAATAGATTTGGGGTTCAAACCCGCGGTGCACAAGAGTCTTGTATATTTCGGAGAGGACCGCGGTTTCCATGATAGCCCCTCCCATGGGCCGGAAGCCGCATGCTCGGGATCTTTGAGACCCGTGAGGTAGCATAGCGTGCCAACGTCCATAAAATAGACCTTGGGTGTTTTCACAGGTCGTTTGCCCACGTTGGCGAAGTACGGGCGCAGCACACTCACCTGGTACGTTGCCTCCAACACGGACAGCCAGGCCTTGGCCGTATTGACCGCGACGCCAAGGTCTCGGGCCACATCGGTCAAATTCAATAGCTGGGCGCTTCTGACCGCCAGAACCCGGAGGAAACGTTGGAACTGGGACAGATCTCCCGCCTGTCTGAGGCTGCGGACGTCCCGTTCCAGGTGCGTCTGAACACAACTGGAATGCCATAAGGGCCTGGGCAAATGCTAATATACTGTTTATAATGTTTTCATGATGCCAAAAAAATGGAGGGACTGCGCATGAAAACATCGACATTGGTTCGGAATGGAGTATCGGCAGAGCTTGTAGGCTTGATTTCGCGTTTGATTGATTTGATTCCCTGGCCTGTACGGCGGCGTGCCATGGGCGATGTGACCTTGTCGTTATTGGACGGCAAACATCGTGTTGCCGAGGATGTATTTGGCTGGGGTCGATCTGCAGTGGAAGTTGGAATCAAAGAATTTCAAACTGGCCTCTCTTGCATGAATGATATATCGACGAGGCGCAAGCCGAAAGCGGAAGAGAAGAATCCCGAGTTGCTTTCTGAGATACACGCTATTATGGAACCAGACAGTGAAGCTGAATCTCACCTGCGTACAACCTTGTTGCACACAAACATGACAGCGCAAGCAGTTTACCATGCACTTGTTGAAAAAGGGTGGCAAGAAGAATCATTGCCGACCGTGCGTACAATTTCCAACATCCTGACTCGTCAGGATTACCGATTACGCACCGTGGCCAAAAGCAAGGTCCAAAAAAAACAGCGGAAACCGACGCAATCTTTGAAAACGTCTGGAAAATGAATGCGTTGGCGGATGCTCAACCTGAAACTATGAGAATCAGCATAGACACAAAGGCAACTGTCAATGTCGGTGAATACTCCAGGCGTGGCCGCTCTCGTGGTGTAAAGGCAGTTAAGGCATTGGATCATGAGATGCGTCCCAAGGAAAAATTGATTCCTGGTGGCATTCTTGAACCGGTTACCGGTAAGTCGTTTCTGTTTTTCGGCACCAGTTACAAAACTAGCGACTTCATTGTTGATGGCCTTCTTCTCTGGTGGGAGGAGCGGAAACATGAGTTTTTCGGTCTGAAAAATCTTGCCATTAATGCGGATAACGGACCAGAATGCAGCGGCCGCCGCACCCAATTCCTGTTACGTTTGATAGAATTTGCCGATATGACTGGACTTTCTGTCCGAGTCATTTACTACCCCCCTTATCACAGCAAATACAATGCAATTGAGCGGTACCGGGCAGGGTTAGAGAAGTCATGGAACGGATACCTGTTGGATACCGCCCAGACAGTTGTAAAACGAGCTGGAAATTTCTTTTGGAAGGGGCTGCGGGCAGTGACAAGGTTATTGGATTCGCCTTACAAGAAAGGCATTGAGGTTTGCGGCAACGAAAAATCAGACCTTGAGAAACGACTACAGCGGTCATCCGATCTGCGTTGGTGGGACATAACAATTTTCCCTAAATTGGTAGATTTGTAATTTCTATTTCCCTAAGATGTTGAGATTCATATATGGAAGAATTTAGATTCGATCAAAAAGCATATTTGCAGCGTATAAATTATACCAAGGACCTAAATGGGACAATTGAATGTTTAAGAGATCTTCATTACGCTCAGCTTTTTACCATACCCTTTGAAAATTTTGATATTTTTTTGGGAAGGGGCATTGAACTTGAACCTGAAAAGCTGGTTCGGAAGCTGGTTCAAAAAAAACGCGGTGGGTATTGCTTTGAGTTGAACGGCTTGTTTCTCATGGCCCTTCAATCATTTGGTTTCAAGGCGCGTGCCTTACTCGCTCGGGTTCATGTGAAGGGGAGACCCACCGGCAGAGGACATCAGCTTTCACTCATTACATTAGAGGGCAAACAATGGATAGCAGATGCGGGATTCGGTAGTGATACGCCACGTGCCCCTGTTCCATTTGTCTTAAATCAACCGACCACCCATTATGGTCAGACTGTTCGTCTTGTCAAAACCCAACATTATGGAACAATGCTTCAAAAAAGAAACCATACCATTTGGGAAAATCTTTACAGCTTCGACCTGGAATATGTCTGTCCAGGTGATATTGAATATGGGAATCACTATACTTCGACTTCTCCGAATTCACTATTCGTTATGGCACGCGTGGCGGCACTACCCGTAAACAATGGCGTCATCACATTGTTCAATAACAAGCTTAACAAAACTTCGGGAGGCAACGCGACACAAATACAAATTGAAGAAGATGAAAGATATATTGAGTCTTTAGAGGAGCATTTCGGGATCCGACTTGATGCTTCCTATGACCAATTGATTCCATTTCGTCGAAAGGTTTGATGGTCGTAATAAGACTTTGGGCAATGAACACTTCAGCAACTGGGTGCTTTCGAGTTTTTCAACGGTTGAAGAGGTGAGGACCGCACTCAAGGAAATCGTTCCGGTTTCCATTCCCGGCGGCCTCGGCGGGATCGGGGAAACCGAATACCATTTCTGGATCTCGGATACATCGGGAAAAGGGATTGTGGTGGAGCCCATCAGCCCACTGTATTGTTTGCTTCGCCCCAGGAAACGGCATTTTTCCAGGGCGGTTTTTCAGGACGGCCTCCGCGCAACCGAGCCTTAAGGCCGACCCTGTTATTTTCCGATTCCGACCGGTTGCCCGTTTCGGTTGAATGTACGGGCGGACCATTCATTTCAGATGCCTGCTGAGAACATCTTTTACGAACATACCCGCTGATGCATCGCGGTTAACCATCTCTTGGATATCCTTTCTGACCTGTTCCGCCACACCCAGTTTTTCAGCCGCTTTCGTGGCGTGGTCATAAGCCGCATAGACATCGAGTCCCGTACTTTCATATCCCCATCCCTCGGTCAGCCACCGCAACGAGGCAATGGCCACACCCAGCGTGAATTCGGGCTCCTTATCCAGATAGTCTCGGGCCGCTCGATTGAGGGTCCCGGGGTCGCATGGGCTCAGGTGGGCAAGCCTCAGGGCCAGCGGCAACATGCCGAGGGATTTTGCGGTCGCAAACCATTTCCCCTCCGCCCCCGGTGTTGATTCGATCAGATCCTCAAGAATCCGTGTCTTTTCCTTCTTCGGATATTTCTTGGCGATATTTCTAAACGTCGCCAGGTTCGTGCCGTCCCGGTTGACCGTCAAACCGTATTGCCGGTAAGCTTCTTCGTGAAGACCCGATGAAAGCAGGATCTCTTCGCAGACCCCATCGATAACCGTTTGGTTGTCGTTCAGCCCGCACGAGGCCTTGGCGTATCTGAGTGCATCCCCCTTTTTTCCCATTGCAACCAGCGCGTTAACGCCGAATCTGCGATAGTCCCAGGACAGGTAGGGCGCCATTTCAATAAGATCCAGCAAGTCCCGGTGTCTTCCGGCTGCCAGAAGGGAGGAGAGGCAGGCATCGGTTCCCCGAAAAAACGAAAAAGTCCCCTGTTTTGTCTCCTCCCAGGAATTCTGCACCATCGGGAGCAGTTCATCCGCCCATTTGGATGCGATCTCCGGTAATCCGCACACCTCACCCCACCTCTCACCCAATACATGAAGGTATCCCACGCCGTCGTCGTTAAAGGCATCCCAGAGTCGATTCAGCCATTTCGACCTGGCTTTTTCATCGGCCGGCGCCTCAGCAACCAGATCGACCAATACATTCACAGCATTGTTAACGGCTGTTCCAAGGGCGCCGGATGAAAATTCCACATGTTGCAGGGCGGGCCACAGTTTCTCCATCAATTTGATGGCCCCAAGAGCCCCCGGCAGAGGATCTTTTCGAGCGATCTTCCTGATTTCAGAAACCGCTTCATTGATCCTCCCGCACGCCAGTCCGGAGGCTTTCCATCCGTATGCGTTTTTTCTGAATCTTGCCGTGAAAGTCCATTTGTGTGATTTTGGCATCTTACCTGCTCGTGTAGAAGTGTTTTGCCGTCAGGGTGGCAACCGATCATCCTTATCCTTGAATAGGCCCCGGCGGTTGTTTCCCCGCCGGAGGGTGTTATAGAAAATATTGGGTATAACAAGGCGGCCTTCTTTGGCAACAATTAAATCAGGCGTTGTCCTGTCCCATCCCAGGTTTTGCCGATCTAGCGCCGTTTCTTGGTCCCTTGGGGCAGGCCGTTAAGGGTTGTGGGGCCGTGGGCGCCCTTAACTTATATTCACTTGAAGGGATGTATTGGGCTTGATATTTCTGAACATATGTCTAGGCAGCCTCGGGATGAGGGATCAGCATTTGGCCCTGGGAAAGGCCCCGGCGGTAGGGATAGAGACGATATTATATTGATGTTGCAGGCAGACTCTCTGTCAGGGGAGCGCAAGAAGCCGCGCTCGGTTCTGGCGAGTGTTGTGCTCGGCGAAAATGACAAACACAAATCAATTCTACGCAGGGATCACGCCCTTGTATCATCTGATCTATCCGAATTGGGACAAAAGCATTCAGTACCAAGGCAGTATGCTTGACGCTTTGATTCGTGAATTTGGGGGTGATGATGTCATCGGGTTTGACGACAGGTCCTTTCAGCCTGTTATCGTCGGTACAAAAAAGCAAGACCCGTAAATCCCGCCAACCCATAAAGACGGAAAGCTCGGGTTATGACCTTACCCATATTGGTTTTTCCGGAAATATGCCCCTTCATATATCGGAATTTCCATATTGACAAATCCGCAATCCTTGTCTATCGTTCGCCTCTTTTAACGACTCCCGCAAGAGGTCCACTCGTGTATAGATTTTTTGGCTTTAACTGAGACAGTTTCAAGATTGTTGTCGGTTCGATAACAATAGGACTAGACCGGAAAATCTAATTCCTTAATGCTCCAAAGTATTTCTTGAAGATTTTTCTGCCCGCTTCATATGACAGACAAGATTGTTTTCAGGGGCGATGGCGCCGTATGCCGCAAGGGCATCAAAACCCGTGTGCCTCCCTGTAAAACAGGGATTAAACGCAGGACATTTTGAATGTTCGGAATATCGCCTTGTGCCGATATCACTTCCGGAACATCTTGCCCGGCAGCAGTAGCAGGATCAGGGATTATGCCAAGACAAAAATTGGAGATTTGCCAACTTAACAAAGTGTTTAAGGATGAAAAACGCGGTGACACGGTAGTGCTGGGCGGTGTGGATCTAGAGATATACGATAAAGAATTCCTCTCCATAATAGGGCCGAGCGGCTGTGGCAAGACGACGCTTTTGGAAATCATTGCGGGTTTTCAGAAACCTACTTCCGGTCAAATAGTGATTGATGGACGAGAGGTTAACGGACCCGGTCTGGACCGTGGAATGGTTTTTCAGGAATATGCCTTATTCCCCTGGCAGACCATACAAAGCAATGTGGAATTCGGCCCCAGGATGCGCGGGATTGCAAAAAAGAGACGCCGGGACATCGCGGAAAATCTCCTCAACCTCGTGGGCTTGCAGGGTTTTGGGGATCATTATCCCCATGAGCTTAGCGGCGGAATGAAACAACGGGCAGCGCTTGCCAGGGCTCTGGCAAATGAACCGGATATACTTCTGATGGACGAGCCGTTTGCGGCCATCGACGCGCAAATGCGTGAGACGTTGAACCAGCAATTGCTCCAGGTCTGGCGGAAGAAAAAGAAGACCGTTTTATTTATCACCCATAGCATCAGAGAGGCCCTGTTCCTGGCCGACAGGATCGTCGTCATGTCGACCAGACCCGGTAAAGTATTGCGTGTTGTACCGGTCGACCTGCCCCGGCCACGTGACAACCATACAAGAGTGGCCCCTGAGTTTCATCGCCAGGAAGACATTCTGCGGGAAATGGTATGGCAAGCCGGGAATAGCCTTGATGGCTAGAGGGTGAATTTTGAGTATTATTAACCGGTGTTTTAAGGGAAATTGGAGAAAAATCATTTCCCCTGTCGTGATCGTGCTGATCTGGGAGGCTTCTTCGCGGTTGGGTTGGGTGGTGCCCTATATGTTGCCCCCGCCGACGGAGATCCTGCAGACTTTTATCGCTCTGCTTTCAAGCGGCACCCTGATGCCGCACATCCTGTCAAGCCTGATGAGATCGCTAAGCGGGTTTGTCATCGGCTCCGCATTGGGAATCGTCACCGGAATGATGATCGGGTGGTCCAGGCTCTTTGAAGACATTGCGGACATCCCCCTTCAGGCCCTGCGCGCCGTGCCGAAATCCGCTCTTGTTCCGTTGATCATCATCTGGTTGGGGTTAGGGGAAATTTCAAAAATATTCATTGTCGCTCTTCCCGGCTTTTTTATGTGCCTGATTAACACCACCTCCGGGGTCAAAGGTGTCGATACGCTCATGATTAAGGCGGCGCTTTCCCTCGGTGCCAACAACAGACAGATCCTCAGGGAAATAGTCCTTCCGAGCGCTTTGCCGATGATCTTCGCGGGACTCCGCCTCGGCATCGTTGTGTCTCTCGTCCTCCTGGTAATCGCCGAAATGGTTGCCGCCGACAGGGGGCTAGGCTTCTTCATCCTGGAATCCCAGCGATTATGGCTTGTTAAGGAGATGTTTGCCGGAATCATCACCATGAGCATCATCGGATTCGGTTTGGACAGGATCATGCTGATTATGGAAAGCCGCATGCTGAAGT
The DNA here is from genome assembly GCA_963663335.2 of Desulfatiglandales bacterium. Lineage (GTDB taxonomy): Bacteria > Desulfobacterota > DSM-4660 > Desulfatiglandales > Desulfatiglandaceae > NaphS2. Next base: position 1,827,219 of record CAXXLN010000004.1, read on the forward strand.
GGCACAAGGGAAAAACCATGGGGACACATTGATAAGGGATTATTTTGGAGCGGAAAAAAGGCATGAACAGTGAAATAGCAAACATCATTTCCCGGGACATCTCGGAAAAGCACTCCATTGTTTACGGGCGGCAGAAAAACCGGCCCGAGGCAATGGCCTATTTTGACCAGGCTGCATTAAACACCTTTACATCACGCGTTGATGAACTCAAATCGCATAAAAGAAACGGCTCAAAAATAGTGGGCATTTTCTGCACCTTTGTACCGGAAGAAATCATTTTGGCCGCGGGCGCCATCCCCATCCGGTTGAGTGTGGCAACGGAACTCACCATCGCCGAAGCGGAAATCGTCCTGCCCAGAGAAATCTGTCCTATGATAAAGTCCTTTGCAGGCCTCATATTCGACAAACGTCATGCCTGCTCCGAAGTCATTGACTTTCTTGTGGGAGAGACCACCTGCGACGGCAAGAAGAAGCTGTGGGAAATATTACAGCAGCACATCCCCGTTCACGTGATGGAGGTTCCTCAAAAGAAGGTGCTGGCATCAAAGGAGTTGTGGACCCGGGAGGTCTTTTTCCTGAAGGAGAGGATGGAAGCCGAATCCGGGAACAAGATCACCGCCCAAGGGCTGAAGGAAGCCACACGGATCCTCGGCAGGAAACGTCAGGCGCTCGAAAGGCTTACGCGGCTGAGACGAAGCAAGCTTCCGCCCATCAGTGGCAAAGACGCATCCCTCGTGTACCAGGTATCGTTGCTGGACGACATCGAACGGTTCACCGAAAAATTGGAGAACCTCTGCGACGAACTGGAAGAACGCGTTGACGCTGAAAAGGGCGTCGCCGACCCTTCCTCCCCCCGCATCCTCATCACCGGTTGTCCCATGGTCATACCCGACTGGAAATTGCACCACATCATCGAGACTTCCGGTGCCGTCGTTGTCTGCGAAGACACCTGCTCCGGCGCGCGAACCCACGTCGACCCCATGGTGGACTGGAATGCGGATACCCTGGTCATGCAGATCAAATCAATCGCGGATCGGTACCTGAATATCCCTTGTCCCTGCTTCACCCCGGGATATTGCGGAATATTACAGGCGGAACGGATGGCAAAAGATCACGGGGTGGACGGGGTCATTTACTATGTGCTCCAATTCTGCCACGGCTTCAACATGGAATTCTCCAAATATGAAGCTTTCTTCAGCAAATGGGGGATCCCCATCTTCAAGATTCAAACCGATTACAGCGCCGAGGATACGGGACAACTCAAAACCAGGATAGAAGCCTTTTTAGAGACCATTGCATGAGGCGCTTTTAAGGCCTCATATCAGGGAAATGGAAAACATGGACAGACTCACATGCGAAATCAAGGACTTCGCGCGAAGCGTCGGCGCGGATCTCGTGGGGATCGCGGGAAAAGCATGTTTCAGCGAAATCCCCTTTGTCAGGCCCGATCAATTGCTGCCGGAGGCCCGGTCCGTGGTGGTCATGGCAAAACGGGTAAGCCCCTATGCCATACCGTCCGGCAACAGCTGGCATGCCCAGGAATTCTACATGGGATCACTGGCCCTGCAGATGCACATTCTCATGCGGACCGCCGATTTTATTGAAGACAAGGGATTCGAAGCATTCCCTGTCAGTCCCCACGGGTATTTCAGAACCCACGATGCGCACACCCGGGAAGCCGCCAAGCATCTGAGCATCTCGGCGGATGGCGAGGTGCAGGGGGTGGAGGCGTTTCATAAGACCTTCAAAGAACAGTTGAAATGTCTGCCCCACACGCGCCTTGCCGAAGAAGCGGGACTGGGGGAGATCGGGCGGTGCAGACAACTGTTGACGCCCGAATACGGACCCAGGGTGGAACTCTTCAGCATCGTCACGGAAGCCCACCTGGAGCCGGACGAAAAACTGACCGAGCCCATATGCCTCAAGGATGAATGCAACAAGTGCGTGGAAGCCTGCCGCTCCGGAGCGCTGACGCCGTACGGTTATAACATGGTGAAATGCATGTTCCAGATGTCTTCTCTGCCGCACCCGGACGTTATCAAGCGAAAGGACCAGGAGGCCATGGACAGGCATTTCAACGCAGCCAAGATCATGGTCTTCCCCTTTGAGCGGGCGATCGTCCAACAGTTCAAGGCCACCGGCCCCTTGAGCAAAGGGGGTGGCTGCGGCATGTGTGTCATCGCATGCCCCATCGGCCGCAAACACGGGGCAAGGCCACGACCGAATCTCGGGAGGCCTTCGGTCACCGCCGGCGTCTATTAATACAAAAATGCAACCCAAAAAACCAAATGGAGGAGGTAACTGTAAATGCAACTTTTGAACAAGATCAAATTTTTCACGTTCGTCACCCTGATGGGAGCCGTCTTTTCTTTGGCCACATTCCTACCCAGTTCTTTCGGCGCCGATAAACCGACCGATTCGGGGAAATCCCTGTATACCCTCAGATTCGGTTATTTTAAGCTGGCGCATTTACTGCCCGTCTATGTGGCCAAGGAAAAGGGATATTTTGAGGAATTGGGTATTAATTTAGAGATGAAATCCCTGCGGAGTTCCCCATTTGTCTTAAACGCAATTGCGGCCGGTGAACTGGATGGCGGCACCATGTCCATCCTGCCCCTCGCCCTCGCCCGAAATAGAGGGGTCCCGGTGAAACAGGTTTGCGGGTTCGGTTATTCCAAGCCCGTTGAAGGAATTGAAGGGCTGGTCGTGCTCAAGGATTCCCCCATACAAACGGTGGAAGACCTTGAGGGCAAAAAGGTGGGCGGAATTTTCAAACCGACCGAACCGTATTTCTGGATCATAAAAATCCTCGAAAAGCATGGCGTTAAGCAATATAAATACATTGAAATGGGAACCCCCGATCTTGCCGCCACATTAAAAGCGGGGACCATCGATGCGGCCAGGCTTTCGGAACCATGGTTTACCAAAATGGCGGGTGAAATCCGCATCATCGATCACTGCAAAGACAATCTCTGCTGCTGCGGCTATTGCTTTTCGGAGAAGATATTGAACGACCATCCGGAGGTTGTGAAGAACTGGCTCAAAGCGCTTCAAATGGGGGTGAAGTTCATACGGGAAAACGAAACCGAGGCACGCAAAATAATGGCCAATTATACCGGTGTTCCGGAAGAATTGGCCATGAAAATGACACTCAAACCGTGGGACGAAAAGTTTCGCGTGATCTCGGACGAATCTCGGGAACAACTGGGATGGCTCGTGGAATACAAAATGCTGGACAAGCAACCCAAGCTTGAAGACATCTATGATTTCCGATTCGTGGGCACGGTTACGGCCAAGGAACTGCGGGAAGAATGATCCCCATGGATCCGAGTCGTTTCCGGTTCATGATATGCCGTAACGCAATGGAAGGAGAGGGTTGATGCAGGATGACGTCCAAAAGGTCCGCTCCTATTGTATCCGCTGTGCGGCCTTGTGTGGAATCGTGGCCCATATTCGGAACGGCCGTCTCCTGAAGGTGGAAGGGGACCCCGGCGCCAAAAAAAACGCCGGGACCCTCTGCCCCAAGGGTCTGGCCGCAAAGCAGGAAATCTACCATCCGGACCGGCTCAAATATCCCATGAAACGCACAAAACCCAAAGGGGAAGCCCCCGAATGGGTGCGCATCGGCTGGGACGAGGCCATGGAAACCGTTACCCGAAAGATGAAAGAAATCAGGGCGCATTACGGCCCCGAATCTTTCTTCTTTCAAAAAGGATCCACGGGCGGTTCTTCGGGCAAGGAATGGTATCCCTTTTACAACCGGCTCGCGAACCTCTACGGTAGCCCCAACTTCGGGAGTACCGGGCATATTTGTTGCTACACCTCACACTGTCCCGGACTGCCGTATCATCTGGGCCACAAATATCAAGCCGCTTCGGTGGAATGGGACAAAACGGCCTGCGTCCTGCTGGTGGGCACCAACATCATGCACACCAAGCCCAACCAGGCACGGAAGATCCTTGACGCACAAAGACGCGGGGCAAAGCTGATCGTGGTAGACCCCATGCTCACGCCGACGGCTTCCAAAGCCGATATCTGGCTGGCACCGAGGCCGGGGAGCGATCTGGCCCTCTTTCTGGCCATGCACCATGTGATCCTTCACGAAAAGCGTTACGATTCGGATTTTGTCCGTCATTGGACAAACGCGCCCTTCCTGGTGCGGGATGACAACGGTCTCTTTTTAAGGGACCCTGAGGGACGATACACCGTCTGGGATACAGTCAGCAATGGGCCTAAGCCGGCCAACCCCTGGACCTATTCGGGGGTGATGCCTTCCCTCGAAGGATACTATTCGTTTGAGGGCGTTGGGTGCCGCCCCGCCTGGCAGCTGTTCCGGGACCTTGTCGCCGACTGTACACCGGAATGGGCCGAAACCATCACCTGGATACCGGCCGCCCGCATCCACAATACGGCCAGGCTCTACGCAACCGCCAAACCGGCAGGCGTCATGTGGTACAACGGCCTGAACAAAGGGAGCAATGCTCATAAGACGGCTGTGGCGCTGGCCCTCCTGCCGGTCATTACCGGCAATTGGGACGTCCCGGGCGGATTCACCCGAAACATGGACACCGGTCTGGGGAATGTCAAGGGACGGGAGCACCAGCCGGAAAACTGGATCGAAAAGAGCCTCATCTCGGCCGCCGGTTACAAGATCAGGGCACATGGCCTGGAGCACGAAGGGCCCATGAACCTGGTTGCCGACGCCGTTTTGACGGGAAAGCCCTACCCCATCAAGGGGATGCTCTCTTTCGCCTCGGGCCTTGCAACCTCCAATCCCAATTCCAAAAAAATGATGCGGGCACTCCGCAATCTGGATTTTCTGGCCGTGGGCGATATCTGGAAAACCCCTGCCATGGAAGAGGCCGATATCGTCCTGCCCTGTGCCACTCCCTGGGAGTCGGAATTCGTCAACATCAACCCCCCTTATCTCATGTACCGCACTCCCCTTGTTGCCCCACGATTTGAATCACGGCCCGCGGAAAAAATCATCTTTGAACTGGCGGAACGCCTCGGTTATGCAAAGGATTTTTTCCATGGAGATCTGAAGAAGGGTTTTGTGGAAATCATCGCGCCCTTAGGTGCAAGCATGGATCAACTGGAAACGCCGCCCCACCGCATCCCCTACAACACGCCCGAACGCCGATACAGGGACTATGCCCGGATTGACCCGGAAACCGGAAAGCCCAGAGGTGTGAATACGCCCACGGGAAGGCTGGAAATCTATTCGGACTTTTTTAAATCCATGGGATACGACCCGCTCCCCGCGTGGGTTGACGCCGAACCGGGGCCTTTCAGTACGCCCGAGATGGCTGCGGATTTTCCACTGATCCTGTGCAGCGGCTTCAAACCGATCCATTGGCTTCACGGACAATTCAGGGCGGTGCCCTGGCTGCGGGAATGCGACCCGGAGCCCGTTGTCTGGATCAACCGCCGTACGGCTACGGAGATGGGGATCCGTAACGGGGATGCGGTTTTGGTGGAAGCACCCGGAAAAGACGGACAAGTGCAGGGATTTCTAAGGCTCAAGGCCTTCCCCACCGAGTCGGTCCATCCCAAAGTGATCCACATCCCTTACGGCTGGTGGCAGGGTTGCTCGCCCCTGGGATTGGAGGATCGCGGCAACCTGGACGGCTCGGCGAACGTCAACAATCTCTACGACGATTCCACAACCGATCCCGTGAGCGGGACCATCGGCATTGTCTCTTATCCCTGCCGCGTGAGAAAGGAGTAAAAGAGTGCCTCGTTACGGTCTGATCGTGGATGTCAAACGGTGTATCGGATGTTATGCCTGTGTCGTCGCCTGCAAGTCTGAAAACCATACACGGCCGGGCATATCGTGGATAAGCATCGAGATAGAGGAAAAAGGAGAATTTCCGTCAGTGTCCCGCACCTATACGCCGACCCTGTGCAGGCACTGTTCCGAAATGCCCTGTGCCGAAGCCTGTCCCACGGGCGCCATCTTCCGAAACAAGACCGGCATCGTTCTCATCAACGACAGGCAGTGCGGATGCGGTCAATCCAAGTGTGTCGAGGCGTGTCCCTATGGGGTGATATTCATAAACACCGGCCGGAAGCGCTATTTTGAACAGGAAGAAAGCCCCGAAGAAATCGCTTTGTATGAGGCCCACAAAGATGGCATAGCTGGAAAATGCACCCTGTGCCGCCATCGCTTGGAAGACGGAAAACGCCCCCTTTGTGTGCAAACCTGCCCGACCCGGGCGCTTCTTTTCGGAGACCTGGATGATCCGGAGAGTGAAATTTCCCGCCTGGTTTCCGGCAAAAGCAACTCCCAACGGAAAAGCGATCCATTTCAACACGGCTCGGTCTGTTATATGGAACTCTGAAGCAAATACACGCTTGCCACGAACATCCCGCAAAGTTCCGGTCGTGGTCGTGCTACCTTCATAACTTCCGGATGTCTCTAATGCAGCAACCAGTTGGGCAGCAGCAGAGATATGGCGGGTACATAGGTGACCACCAGCAGGCAAATGAGCATGATCACGAGAAAGGGCATGACCCCCTGGGCGATGCGGGTGAGGGGCTTACCCGTAATGCCCGAGGAAACAAAGAGGTTCAACCCGAAGGGCGGGGTGAGCATGCCCATCTGGATGTTCAGAACCATGACCACGCCGAAGTGCACCAGGTCGATGCCGTACCGGTTGAGGGTCTCCAGAAAGAGGGGGGCCAGCACCAGCATGGCACTCACATCATCCATGAAACAGCCCAGGACCAGAAAGAGGATGTTGACGGTCAGCAGGAACATCCAGGGGCTGTGAATGTATTGCATGATGAGGTCCGCCAGCTGGTTGGGAATCTGTTCGGCGGTGAGCAGCCAGATAAAGGTCATGGCGCAGGAGAGGATGAAGAGCAGGCAGGCTGACAAAATGGCCGCTTCCTGGCAGACGGAGGTCAGGTCCTTGAGGCCGAATTCCCGGTAGATGAGCATCTCCACCAGAAGGGCATAGATGACGCTCACCGCCGCCGCTTCCGTGGGGGTGAAGATCCCCGAATAAATTCCCCCCAGAACGATGATGGGGAGCAGCAGCGCCCAGAACCCGCGTTTTGCCGTCCGGAAAATCTCTTTGATGGAAGCCTTTTTTTCGATGCGCCAGTTGTGCCGTTTGGCGATCACATAGGTGTAGCCGATGAGGGCCGCGCCGATCATAAGCCCCGGCAGAACTCCCGCCATGAACATTTCCGCCACGGAGACGTTCATGACCAGGCAATAGAGGATCATGGGGATGGACGGGGGAATGACAATCCCCAGGGAACCCGATACCGTGATCAGCCCCAGGCTGAACTTCTCCCCGTACCCGGCCTTGATCAGAGCGGGAATCATGACCGAGCCGATGGCCACCACCGTGGCGGGAGAGGAACCGGAAATGGCCGCGAAGAAGATGCAGGCCAGTACCCCCGCAATGGCTAAGCCCCCGGGAAACCAGCCCACCAGGGCGTTGACGAAATCGATGAGACGCCGGGCGATGGCCCCCTTGGTCATGAGGGAACCGGCCACGATAAAAAAGGGAATGGCCAGAAGGACAAACTTATCCAGCGCATTAAAGAGCTGCTGGGTCAGGATCTGAAGGGGCGTGTTGCTGAAGAGATAAAGGGTGACCGTGGTGGTGATCCCCAGGATTACCGCAATGGGGACGCCGGCCAGGAGCAGGAGACTGAAGCAGAGACAGATGGTGAGGGTCATGATGCGGCCTCCCGGGTCTCTTCATGGGGTCCTTTGGGACCCAGTTCCCTCAGAAAATTAACGGCGACGGCAAAAAAACGAAACCCCATGACCATGGAAAAAACGGGAATGGGCAGGTAGGCCAGGTACATGGGCATCTCCATGGCCGGAGAGGTGGTTTCGTACCCGTGCATCCGGATGACGATTTTCCAGGAGTACCAGGCGACCAGGACGAAAAAGAGGGCGGAAAGCGTGCTGGTGGTGCACTGGAGGATCTGCCGCCAAGGTCGTTTGAGGTGTGTGACGATCAAATCCATGGTGAAGTGGCTGCCGGTCTTGACCCCGATGCCCCCGCCCAGAAACGCCACGAATACCCCCAGGTATCGGCCCACTTCCTCGAACCAGGTGAAGCTGTAGTTGAAAATGTAACGGGCGAACACCTGTATGAACCCGATGAGCGCAAGACCCAAAATGGTCCATACCAGGGTGGCCCTTTCAATTTTATCGATAACGGTGGTGATTTTTTTCAAACCCGCATATCTCCATGGACTTCGGTCAGGCGCCATAACCCGAATCAAAGACCTTGAGGTTGTTTTCCCTGAAACGCTCAGGACTTACGGCGATGATGGTATCACGCAATTCATCGTGGGTAAAGGGTTCGTCCTCGAACGAGCTGTAGAACCCCATCAGCGCCAGATTGGTGCTCATGGGATTACCCAGTGCCATGGCGGTTTTCTGGGCGGGGAAGGCATGGTAAGTGATACCCTGTTTCTCTATATAGGGAATCACTTCCTTTCTGGGAAATTGATGCGCTTCAGCGTTCACATAAAGCCTTCCGCCGGGCGCCAGAAAAAGGAGATTGCGATAGGCTTCGTTTTCCTCCAGGGCGAGCAGAAAATGGGCCGTCTGCTCACGTACCAGGCTGCTGGCCGCCTTTCCAAGCTTAAGGTGGGAGACCACCGATCCGCCCCTTTGTGCCATACCGTGGGTTTCAGCACCCAGGGTGGCCAAACCCTTATCCATGGCGGCACGGGCAAAAATCTTGGTCATGAAAAGGATTCCTTGTCCACCCAGACCGCAGAATATCATATTTACATTTTCCATTATATCCCTCATCAATATTGAAGTTATTTCTTTCATCCCGCAATGGTCAATCCGCACTCCGCACAATGGCGCCTTTGGGGCAGACCTGCAGACAAACACCGCATTGGACGCACAGGGCCTGGTTGATGCTGGTCCGGCCCAATTCCTCGTCGTGGTAGAGGGCCGGGCACTCAAACCTGTCCAGGCAGAAATTGCATTCGTCGCAATCATCGGTGATGGTAACCGCAATACGTTCCGGAACCGCTTCCGTCCGGTAGGCGATGACGCAGGGATGGCGCGCAATAATCACCGCAATGCCGCCGTCGGGTGACTCCGTATACTGGGCCGCCTCTTTCATGAGGGCGCCCATGGCTTTGGTATCGTAAGGGTCCACTTCTTTGATGAAATCGATACCGCATCCCTCGACCACCCGTTCCAGGGGGATGCCTTTCCCTTTGCTGCCGTCCGCCCGGATACCGATGCCGGGGGTGGGCTGCATGCCGGTCATGGCGGTGATGAGGTTGTCCAGAATGACCAGGATGAACCGGGCGTCATTGTAGACGGCATTTATAAGTCCCGCCGTGCCCGAATGGTAAAAGGTGGAATCCCCGATGGTGGCCACCACGGGCTGATCTACCCCATCCTGTTTGTAAGCATGATAAAAACCGGAGGCCATGGTGATGGCGGCCCCCATGTCCAGCACCGTGTCCACGGCGCCGAGGTTGAGCCCCAGGGTGTAACAGCCGATATCCGAGGTAAAGATGGCTTTGGGCCGGGTTTTTCGAATGGTGAAGAAGCTGGCCCGATGGGGACATCCGGGGCAAAGGGTCGGTTTTCGAATAGGTAGTTCCAGGCTCCGGACCAACTGGTCTATCCCTTTATTCTTCCTAATGGTGAAGGGTTCAAGTTTCAGTTCGTTGAGGATTTTTCCCAGGCAATCAAAAATTATATTGGGCAACAGTTCTCCCTGTGAGGGGACATGACCCGAGATGCGGCCGAGCACTTTCCGGTTGTCCCCCAGCAGGTATTCGATGAGGGTGTCGGTTTCCTCTAAGACCAGTACCTTTTCGCAGGCCCCCATGAATTCGTCGGTCAGGCGCTTGGGAAGGGGGTAGGGGGCTCCCAGTTTCAACAGGGGGATATCCTCTCTTTTTTCATCTTTGAGGATGTCTTGAATGGCGGCAAAGGGTACGCCACCGGCGATGATCCCCAGGGGGTATTGCTTTGCCTTCTCCAGTTTATGGTAATTGACGTCGGAAAGAGTGGAGAACCGTTCCCCGATGGCATCGAGTTTTTTGTTCAGTTCTCCGTGAAGGATGAAACGGAACCGGGGGGTGGCTGCCCATCGGCCCGGATCCTTTTCGAATGAGGCTTTTTTTGTATTATCCGGAAGTTTGTCCCAGGAAAGGTTCTGCCGTGCGTGGCAGACTCGGATGGCGGGCCGGAGAATAAAGGGGATGCGGAACTCCTCCGAAAGTTCCATGGCAAGGCCTGCCATGGCCCTGGCTTCTTCCGGTGTTGCCGGATCCAGGATGGGGACCTTGGCCAATCGGGCCATGAAGCGCGTGTCCTGTTCGGTTTGGGAAGAATGGGGCCCCGGGTCATCACAACTGATGATGACCAGTCCGCCGACGGTTCCCATGTAGACGGCACTCATCAGGGTGTCTGCCGCCACATTAAGACCCACCTGTTTCATGCAGCAGGCGGCTCTTTTTCCGGCGATGGCGGCGGCAAAGGCATTGTCCAGGGCCACCTTTTCATTGGTAGACCATTCCACGTAGGTGTTCAGCGCCTCGGATTTCACCAGGCGGATCGCTTCGGGCAGGATCTCGGAACTGGGGGTTCCCGGGTACGAGGTCATCACCTGACATCCGGCCTCCAACAATCCCAGTGCAATGGCGCCGTTTCCTAAAAAAATCTCCTGTTTCATATTGGCTCCTCGCTCTTTGTGAATCATTTGAATTCATATAAATGGGTTAACGACGGCAGGAGGGGGAGCAGCAACCCCCCCAGGGGGAAAATGTTTACCGTGGCCCGGGGTTGCTTTTCCCGTTCCTGTTGAACGGCGGTTTTGAGGGAAGAAGCATACTGAAAGCCCAGACGGTTCACGGACGTCTCATCCAGGTCCTCGGATACAATGGTGATGCGGGTACGGGACGCGCAGACCAGGGCGAAAAAAATGGCGCAGTTGAAATCGATGGCGCCTTCCGCCATGGGTCGAGCATTCTTAAAGGCGTCTACCGCATAACGCCCCGAATGCTCGGGCCGGGTTTTGAAAATATTGTCGAAGGACCGGAGCATGGCTTCGGGCATGCCGTCGGGGCATCGGGCCAGCACAATGACGGCGCCTCCGGGTTTGGTGGTCATGAGGGAAGCGGGAATAACGGGTTTCATGATCTGCGGGCCTTCCGTATAAGGGTCGGCCGACACAATGGTGACATCCGCGGGTTCCGTCATGTGAAAGGCATAGTTTTGTTTGCTTTTTTCGATCCCTTCCCCATGGGCTGTTTCAAAATGGCCGGCCACCACGTCAACCACCTGTTCTCTGGCATCAAAGACACCGTTGACGATGAAATCGAGTCCCGCCGCCTCCGCCATGCGGCAGACTTCCCTGTAAAAAGGGTTGGTTTTGATGTGTCCCAGTGCACATCCCGGCTCCGGTGTGTAATGGAAGTGATGTTCGCTGATGGATGCAAAATCGGCGACCCCGGGAAAGAGGATTTTAGGGCCGCCCCCGAACCCGTTCATGGGGTGGGGAAAGATACTCCCCATGCCGATTTTAAGCCGGGCCCGGGCCACAACGGGATCAATGGCCACTTCAGCGCCGGTCAGCAGTTTTCCGATGGGAACCAGGTTATCCCCGTGGCAGTTATGTTGAACCACCCGGTATTTTTGAAGAACCCCCTTTCCCACCTTGGCCTCGAGTTCTTTTTCTGACGCCGGTCGATGTGTTCCCAGGGCCACCACGATGGTGATGTCCGTGTCGGCCACGCCGGCTTTTCGGAGTTCATCCAGAACGGGGGGGAGCATTTGTGCGATGGGCGTTGCGCGGGCCGGATCATCCACAATAACGGCCACCGTCATCCCTTTTTCGGCCATTCGGGAAAGGGGTTTGGTGCCCGCGGGCCTTGCCAAGGCGCGCTTGACGAGATCCCCGACGGGCGTTGGGGTAACGATTTCCGGGAAACGGGTGTGCTCCCTCACGGTCCAGCCGGAGGGGAGGGTAAAGGGTTCTTTTTTGTCTCCGTTATAGAGGAAATAATCTTCCTTCAAGTGTTTATGGGTCCTCCTGATATTCGGGCCAAAGCCCTGCGCCAAGTCATTTGAGTTTAAAGGTTATGATGTCATAAGAAGAATTTCCGACGGTGTCAAGCTTCATTTTCCTCTTTTGACGGTCCGTTTCTTCATGTTACGGGTGAATGCTCTTGATCGGTCACCTGCACCACCTTTAACGGTTTTTGGGTATCCAGGTGCACATCCCTTTGGGGATAGGGGATTTCAATATTGTTTTCTTTGAGGGTGTCCCAGATGTTTAGCATGACGACGCTGGTAATGTTGGCAACACCGTTTGCGGGATCCCGAATCCAGAAACGCAACTGAAGGTCCACGGAGTTGTCTCCGAATCCCACCAGGCGGCATTTGGGAGCCGGATCGTCCAGGACCCTGTCGATTCCCCGTGCGGCTTCTTCGAGCAACGAAATGGTTTTATGGGGGTCCGCGTTGTAGGAGATCCCCACCGGGATTTTGATTCGGATTTTCGGGGAGGAATAAGACCAGTTGATGACTTCCTGGGTGATTAGATTTTCATTGGGGATCAATATCTCTTTTTCGTCCCGGGTGACCAGGGAGACATATCGTCCGCCCATGTGTTTGATCCAGCCATACATATCGGCAATCTGTATCACGTCCCCCGGCTTGACGGACTTATCGGAGAGCAAAATGAGACCACTGACGAAATTTCCAACAATTTTCTGGAGCCCGAACCCGACCCCCACGCCGACGGCACCGCCGAAAAAAGCCAGGGCCGACAGATCGATCCCCACGCTGTTCAGCGCTACCAGCGTTACCACGACGATCATGGTGATATTGAGACTTTTGGTGAGCATCAGCCGAGCGGACGGGGTAAGTTCCGAAACAGTTGACAATTTCTTTTCCAGCTTCCCGCTGATCCATCTGACGCTCCGAAGGAGAATGAACAATACAAAGACGGCTTTAAGGATGGAAAGCAGGTTGAGTTTGACATCTCCCACCGTGAACCCGATGCTTTCCAGCAATGAAATGGTTCTATCGAGAACTCCGATGATATTGAGTGCCGCCAGCAGCCAGCATGAAAGGGCAATAATCTTGGCCCAGAAACGATCCATTATGACGGATGTGAGGAGTTGAATAACAATCCAGGCAATGGCCAGATTCAAAAAAAGTTCTATCAGGAAGGTTCTGTATCCGATGCCTCTCACGCCCCGAATGCAAAGCCAGAGCACAAATACGCTGAAAATCAGTGGCAATAGACCGGTGAAGCGGCTTAGAAAACCGCTGGCGTGTTTGCTCTTGAGGGGGGAGGATTCCTTTATCCGCGCATTGACGATGTTGCGGATCCACCGGCCCACAAGGGACCCGACAATCCAGGCTGCCAGCAACACCGAAGCCTGGATCAGCAAATGGACCAGGTTTTCCCAGCGGAACAGATTGGAAACAATCCAATTCTTCAAGGTCAGTGTTCGTTCAACCAAAATATCGTAGTTCAGGAATGAATCCATGGGCTTTCCCATTCCGTCCGTTTCCTGCGCTTTCGGGGGTTCCAATCATTTTGCGATATGGTTTCCCTGTTGATCAACTGCCTGGCCCCTTCCGGGTCCAACGGTTTGCTGAAATAGTACCCCTGCATGATATGGCATCGATGATGCGATAGAAAGTCGGACTGGAGATCGGTTTCAACACCTTCGGCCACCACCTCCAGACCGAGGTTGTCGGCCATGGCGATGATGGTTTTGACAATGGCTTCATGCTCTTTGCTGTGTCCGATAGCGTGTACGAAGGAGATGTCGATTTTGATGATATCAACGGGGAGGTTTGCCAGACAGCTTAAAGAGGAATATCCCTTGCCGAAATTATCAATGGCGATTCTTACCCCGAGTGCCCGAATTCGCCTGAGAACTTCCCTGGCGGCCTCGGGGCTTTCGATTACCGTAGCTTCCGTCAGTTCAATGGTCAACTGTCCCGGAGTGATGGAGGCGTCCGTCAGAATACGCTCGATACCATCGGCGAAAAAACTCTCCCTGAGCTGCTTGGGTGAAATGTTAACGGCAATCCCGACGGTCCCGGGAATTCCGGGTCGATCTTTCGGAAAAAGGGCACCGTTTTGGCACACTTCCTTCAATACCCATTTGCCGATGGGGTGAATGAGCCCCTTTTCCTCGGCCAGGTGGATAAAGTCATCCGGTGCTGTTTTTCCCAATTGAGGGTGTTGCCATCTGAGCAATGCTTCAAACCCGCTGATGCGGTTTTCATTGAGATCAATCTGGGGTTGGTAAGAGAGAAACAACTCCCGGTTCAGGATGGCGGTTTCCAGATCATTTTTAAGCCGTGCGTTGTGCAGTGCTTTTTCATGCATATCCTCCGAAAAGAATTGAAACGTATTTCGGCCCGTCTTTTTAGCATGATACATGGCGATATCCGCCATCTTGTTCAGTTCAACAACGCTGCTCTCCAACTCTTTGCCGTAAATGGCGATTCCGATGCTGATGCCGACCTTGATGCGGCGCCCTTCAATCAGGTGGGGTCTATTCATGGATTCCAGAATCTTTTGTGCGACGTCGGCCGCATCTTCCGGCCGGGACAGTTCATCCAGGACAATCGCAAATTCATCTCCACCCAGGCGGGCCACAAGGTCGCTGGAACGTACGCAATCCTCCAGACGTATGGCTACGGATTTCAGCAGCGTGTCGCCCACGGCGTGTCCGAAATTGTCGTTTACGTCCTTGAAGTGGTCCATGTCCAGGAACAATACGGCCATGCTGCGGTGATATCTCTTGGCCCGTGACATGGCCCTCTGCTGAAATTCATTGAAAACTTTCCGGGTCGCCAGATTCGTCAACTGATCCTGTTCCGCCAGACGGGTCAAAACCGCTTTGGCCTCCTTTTGCAGGGTAATATCGGTAGCAATTCCGTCAATGATGGGTTCCCCATCCGCGATTCGGCGATCAATGGAGCGATCCCTGAGCCAGACCCATTTGCCCGCCGCGTTCTTTATCCGATATTCAATGTCGAAATGGTTTCCCTCGTTAAATCGGGTAACGGTTTCATTGACCCTCGGAAGATCGTCGGGGTGAATTGCCTTGGACCATATGAACGGATCTTTTAAGAATTGTTCGGGCGTGTAGCCGAGGATCTGTTTCACCTGGCTGGAGCAATAAATGTTTCCGTGTTTTCCGGAGAAAGAATAGATAATGTCGGGGATCCTTTCAACCAGGCATTTGTACCGGTCCTCGCTTTTCTCCAACGCGATCCGTTGCTCTTGAAGCAACAAAAAGGTTTTGACCTTGCTGAGCAGAATATGAGGATCGATGGGTTTGAACAGATAATCGACGGCCCCCTTTTCGTACCCTTCAAAGATGTGTTTCTCTTCCTTACTGATGGCGGTCAGGAAGATGATGGGAATATGTTGCGTCAGGTCGTGATCTCTCATCAGGGAAGCCAGTTCAAATCCATCCATTTCCGGCATTTGTACGTCCAAGAGGGCAACGGCGAAATCATTGTGAAGGGTGAGGGCCAACGCTTCATTGCCGGATTGAGCCGTGAGCACTTCAGCCTGAAGCGGTGTTAAAAGTTTTTGCATTGCAAAAAGGTTTTCGGCGAGATCATCCACCACCAGCAATTTTGGGACCGAGATCGGTTCGGATAAGGGGTTTAAGGGCATAAGCTCAAGGTTCCTTTCGGCTTGATGCACGTTCGAAAGTCTTTTTCGGTTCATGGAGCCCACATAGAAAGGTTCCGATTTGTGTTATCGTGAGAATCCTCTGCACTTTCGTTGCTCGAATGGCCGCCGTGGGCATGACGGGCGATTCGGCGGTGGCGGGATCCTGAACAACCGCTATTCCGCCACCGGCCTCGATGCGTGCCAACCCTTTGGCACCGTCTGAATTGGCCCCGGTCAAGACAATGCCGACAAGGCGCTCCTCAAACACATCGGCGGCGCTTTCAAATAAGACGTCAATGGACGGTCGCGCGAAATTCACGGGAGGGTCGGCGGAGAGGCTGAAAGTTCTATCCTCTTCCACCAGCAGGTGATATCCGGGGGATGCCATGTACGCGCATCCGGGCCGGATTAAGTCCTTTTCCTCCGCTTCCATGACGCGAATGGGGCTGATGCGGTCCAGATAGTCCACCAGTAAGTTGTCGGTGCCTTCCCGTATGTGTTGTACAATGATCACGGCGTAGGACGGCTTTTTGGGCAATTTCGGCAAAAGTCCGCCGAGCGCCTTCATCCCTCCGGCGGAAACGCCGATGACCACGGCGTCAATCATTTTGATTGGCCTCATTTCCTCTGTACTCGGTTGTGGTCGGTAACCGCCGTTTTCTGAAAATTCTTTCCTTTTGAGAGACCACCTCGAAATCGTCGGCCACTTCGGAAAAACGCAATGACTCTTTCGATCCCAAACAGAGAAATCCGCGGTGGCAAAGACTGGCGCGAAAGAGGCGCAGAACCCGGTTTTGCAGATCTTTATCAAAGTAGATGAGGACATTCCGGCACACGATCAGGTTCATCTCTCCGAATACGCCGTCCGTCACCAGATTATGGTTGGCAAAGGTAATCCCTTTTCGCAGATCTTCAAGCATTTTAGCGGACTTATAACCGGCATGGTAGTAGTCTGAAAAAGATGCCTTGGGGTTGGACCGGTTGTAGTTTTCCATGTAGGGTTTTATTTTTTTCAGGGGGTATATCCCTTCCTTGGCTTTGTGGAGGGATTCGTTGTTGAAATCCGTTGCATAGATGCGGGATCGTTGGTAAAGGCCCTCTTCCTTGAGCAATATGGCCATGGCGTAGACTTCTTCCCCCGTGGCGCACCCCGCATGCCATATTTTCAAAAAAGGGTAAGAACCGAGATAGGGGATGACCTTTTCCCGAATCGCCGCAAAGAAATTGGGATCCCTGAACATTTCCGTGACGGAGATGGACATTTCCCTGAGGAAATCGTTGATCGCCCCATCATCGCGGAGTATGGGTGGGATGATCTCCGAGATGTGGTCGAGCCCCAGCTTGCTTAACGTGGCGTCCACACGTCTTTTGAGGGATGCCCTGGCGTAGTGCCGAAAGTCGTAGCCGTGTCGGTGGCGGATGGCTTCGAGCAATAGATCCAGCTCTATGTCTCTGATTTCCTTTTCCTTCATCGGTATAACAACACTCTCATGAGCGACAGGAGTTTGGCCGTTTCAACGGGTTTGGCCAGGTAGTCGTTGGCGCCGGCCCGGATGCATTTGGTCCGATCCTCCACCATGGCTTTGGCCGTCAGGGCCACCATGGGAAGGTCTTTGAATCGTGGCTGGCGGCGAATCCGTTCCATGGCTTCGTAGCCGTCCATGATCGGCATCATGATGTCCATGAGAACCATATCCACATCCTCTTTTTCCAGGACCTCCAGGGCGACCTGCCCGTTTTCCGCCATGACCACGGTGAGCCCGGCATTTTTTAAGACCTTACTCAGTGCGAAACTGTTGCGGAGATCATCATCGGCCAGAAGAATCTTCTTGCCGCGCAACAGTTTCTCAGGATCGTGCAGCATGCGCAATACGCGCTGCTGTTCCCCCGGTAGCGACGATTCCACCGTGTGCAGAAAGAGGGATACTTCGTCCAACAGACGCTCCGGCGAGTTGGCGCCCTTGACCACCACTTTGGTGGTGTACTGGCTCAGTTCCCTGAGCTCCATGCCCGTGAGTTCCTTGCCCGTGTAGACGATCACGGGCGGCAGCGATACGTCGGGATCCTCATTGAGGGTGCGAAGGAGGTCGAATCCGCTCATGTCCGGCAGTCCCAGGTCGAGGATGACGCAATCGAAGTTCTGACGTGAAATCGCTTTCAGGGCATCCTTGCCACTGTTTGCGCCGGTGATTTGGACTCCTTCGGCGGCTACCAGTGTTTCAACCGCCTTACGGCCTTTCTCGTCGTCCTCTACCACCAGGATGTGTTTGACCGTGGTTTCAAGAATACTCCCGATCCGGTCAAGGGTTTTCCGGATATCCGCTGCCTCGATGGGTTTGGTCAAGAATCCGATGGCACCCTTTTGCATAATATCGGGTGTCCTATCCCGCCCGGACATGACATGAACCGGGATATGGCGCGTTTCAAGGCCGTATTTCAAGACGTCCAGAACGGTGATGCCGTCAATATCCGGCAGTCCCAGGTCCAGAATGACGGCGCTGGGTTTGTAAGCGGTTGCCAGTTCCAGGCCGCTCTTGCCGTCCCCGGCGATCAAACACTTGAAGTCTTTTTTCCGCGCGTGGTCCGTGAGAATCTTTGCAAATCGGACGTCGTCTTCAATGATCAGCAGTGACCGGTCTCCTTCCTTTATGGCGTCTCGGTCGTCCGGCAGGAAATGGGCCTGTGAGCTATCGGCACACAGCGGTTTTTTCGGGCGCACGGCGCGGCGTCTGGGGCTTTCTTCTTCTGATGGGGTGCTGCTCGCCTTTTTCGTTGTCCCTTCCCTTCGTTCAAGGGGCAGATACAGGGTAAAGTTACTCCCTTTTCCCATTTGACTGACCAAATGAATTTCAGCCTTCAGGAGATGGGCAAGAGCCCGTGAAATGCTCAACCCCAGGCCCGTTCCTCCATAGCGGCGGCTTACCGATCCATCCACTTGCTGAAAGGCTTCGAAAATGGCCTCCCGTTTTTCATCAGGAATGCCGGATCCGGTGTCTCGCACCGATAAGCCCAGGGTATTGGCATATGTCAGGTGATCGCTGGCAAAGAGGACGTTATGATCCGGACGAAGGATTTCAAGGGTTACGGCGCCTTCCTTCGTGAATTTGAATGCGTTGGAGAGAAAATTTCTCAGGATCTGTTCCAGCCGCTGTCTGTCGGTGCGGATGATGGGTGGAACCTCCGAGCCCTTGAGGATCTCGAAAACCAGTCCCTTTTCCTTTGCCACGCTTTGGAACTGCCGGCGCAGACTCTCCACAAGGGTTTCCAAGGACACCGCCTCCAGATGCACCTCCATCATTCCGGCCTCAACTTTGGACAGATCCAGGATTTCGTTAATCAGGAAGAGCAGGTCCTGGCCGCTGCCGTGGATGATTCTGGCACTTTCCGCCTGCTCCTCCGTGAGGTTCCCCTCATCGTTATCCGCCAGCAATTTGGCCAATATGAGGAGACTGTTGAGGGGTGTGCGCAGTTCATGGCTCATGTTGGCCAGAAACTCCGACTTGTATTTTCCGGACAATGCCAGTTCTTGAGCCTTTTCTTCCACTTGACTTTTGGCTCTTTGTATCTCCTCTTTTTGCTGTTCGAGAGCTTCGGTTTTTTCCTCCAGTTCTTCATTGGAGGTTCGCAATTCTTCGCTTTGCTGTTCAAGTTCCTCGTTGGCGGACTGCAGCTCCTCGCTCTGCTGTTCCAGTTCTTCGTTGGCGGCTTTCAATGCCTCTTGTTTTGATTGGAGCGTTTCGGAAAGCTGTTGGGACTCTAGCAGCAAAACTGCCAATCTTTCTCTGTTCTTGGCACTGTCAATGGCAAGGGCCATGTCCTCATTGACCAGAGCCAAGAACTTGGGGTGGAAATCGGTGAAAGTCTCAAGGGTTCCCATTTCAATGACTGCCACGGTTTTTCCTTCATGTACCACCGGTTTCACGTAGATATTCCGCGGCGTCACAAGACCAAGACCGGAAACGAGATTCAAATGTCCTTCAGGAATATCCGTAACCGCCATATCTTCCTGGCTTAATGCGGCTTGTCCCACTAGGCCTTTGCCGGGATGGACCACCGTAATGTCTCTTTTGTCCATATGATACGCGTAACCGGCCTCCGGTTTGAGCGTCCCGTCATTTTCGGTCAGGTAGATGAGACCGACGCTTGCTTGAAGGTATTTGCACAGGAAGGTGATGATTTTACGGCATAGGGTTTGAGTACCGGGATCCCCCCGCATTACGGTTGAAAGCCTGACCCTGGGAGTTTTGAGCGCGTTTTCCTCCTCCAGGAATTTCTCCGCAATCTTCCTTTTGGTAATGTCCCAGAAGCTCTCCACAATGCCGCGAAAGACGCCATCCGTCCCCATAAGCGGTATGACGGTCATCATGTAATAGCGTTTTTCGCCGTCTTTTCCCGTTAACGTTATTTCCTTCTCGATCTTGTTGAGAGCGCCGGTCTCCAACTGTTTCATGGAACATTTGCTCGTGTGACAGATTGGCCCCGGGAGCACTTCGTAACACTTCAACCCATTTCCGGACTGCATATTCACCCCGGGCATGGCGGCAAAGACGTCGTTTGTTCTCACCTGGTTGAAGTTCCTGTCGATCAGCCGTTTGCCGTCCACCGCGGCATGAAACAGGGTGTTCAGTTCCGACTGGGCCTGCAACATTTCATTTTCGGAGTTTCGGTATATGCGAAAGGTCAGCCAGAAAGCAATGCCGTAGGCGGCGAGCCTGAGTACGTGCCAGAACCACCATCCGGCTTCCCAGATGTCGGATATTTGAAAAAGAACCCCCGGTAACCCAAAAAAAAGGGTCAGGATGAGAAAGAGCCGGTCCTCCATGTCTCTTCCCCTGGCGTAGCGAAGTGCGAAGTTCAAAGCAGCGAGAAGGGTCAGCCCCCCCCCCAGGAAGTTCAGCGCGTCGGCCGTTAAGGTGAAGCGCCCCTGCTCAATCATCGCTGGAATACTTTCCGGAAAGGCGACTGAAAATATTGCAATCAGTGCTGTTATGAGAACGATTGCGCCTAAAGCGGTGAGTGCGCTTTCCATGGAAATATCGTGCTCCGGAAACCACACCAGGGCAAAGAAAATGCCGCCGGCCAGCACCGCCAGACTGTGCAGCCAGACGAAGGCGTTACCAACGGGAACGCAGCTGTGGGCAATGTCCAGCACCGCCATGGATGAGAGGGCGCAGGCCACCATCATTTTGCGGGATGTGCAGACGTTCTGTCGCGAAAACAGAATCGATGCAGCCAGCACCAGCCCCAGCACCGATCCGGCAGCCTCCAGGGTGGAATGGAAAGGGATTGACCGCCAGGTCCATGGGTCTAAAAATTGCTCTGAAAACAGTGTCCCCAAAACGGGCACTAAGATTCCCAGGGCAATTACCGTGGGCAGTGTCCACCGTGAAAAACTGCCTGTCTGTTTGTTTAGTTTTTCTTTTGAAATGGACATGGAGATGTTTTCCTGTTGTGGATATTTGCTTATGCACGTATCTCTTGAACCCGGTAATACATATCTAGTGACTAAAACAGCTTGTTGATCGATTTTTCTCAGATAGCCGTCATGAAGATTTTAAAGAAGCGTACTTGGTTGCGTCCACGTCCACATGAATGACGGCACATTTCCCAGAACCGATGGCGCGTTTGATGGCGGTTTTAAGACCCGCCGGGTCCGAAACCCGTTCTCCCATGGCCCCCATGGCCCGGGCGATCAAATCAAACCGGGTGTTCCATTGATACTGATCCGGTTTCTCATTTTTTGGCGTCTCTGCTTCCGGATTCAAAAAAGAAAAAGGATCGGGTTTAACCGGCTTCGAAGTATTGTCACAGAGCACCATGAAAATAACCGGCAGATTCAACCGAATGCTGGTTTCGATTTCCCTCTGACCCAGGCACATGGCGCCTTCCCCCATGACGGCGTAGACCTGTCGGTCCGGAAAGGCCGCTTTGGCGCCGATGGCGTGGGAGGCTCCGGATCCCACATATCCCATTTTCGGCGCCTCCAGAAGGGTATTGGGATGCCGCACCTGATGAAAATAGTGGCACCATGCGGCGGTGCGGCCGCCGTCAATGACAACAATGGCGTCGTCATCGAATATCTCCCGGCAGATATGGGGAACCTGAGCCGGATTTAGGGGCGCATCTTTGTCATCCAACTCTTTGTCCAGTTTCTCGCGGATATTCTTGCAGGCCTTCCGATAGGTCTCCATTTTTTTAGAGCGCCCATCCGGATTGTTGACCGTGTTGATCTTCTTCAAATTTTCGATCAGTTCAATCAGAAAGGTTTTCACATCCCCCTGGATTGCCAGGTCGGTGGCCCTGTTGGCCCCCAGTATTTCCGGATCCAGGTCTACCTGAATGAGCTTCTGGGACGAAGGCGGGGCCCAGCGGGGAGGAGCGCCCCAACCGTCGGTCTCACCCAGCCTGGAACCCAGAACCAGGGCCACATCGGCATCATTTCTAACCTGCGTGACCACGTCCCCGTAGATCATGGGAACCACCTGTTCCGAACGTTCATCCACCGCCGATCTGGCGCTCCAGCTAGTGGTGACGGGGGCGCAGAGAAGGTCGGCCAGCGCTTGAAGTTCTTTAAATGCCTGACTGTGAATGACGCCGCTCCCGGCGTGAATCATGGGCAGTTTTGCCTTTGCAAGCATTTGTGCCGCGTCTTCCACCTGTCGGGGGACAACCGGCAACGGCTCGAATGTCTGGTAGCCGGAAGGTGCGCGAAACCACACGGGGTTCAGATCATAATCGGTGTTCATGATATTTTCGGGAATATCAATGTGCACCACACCAGGTCGGCCTGTTTTGCTTTTGCGCATGGCGGTCTGAAGGATCTCGGCGATCCGGGCGTGCGTTGTGACATTGCAGCTCCATTTGGTGATGGAGCGGGTGGCCTCCACCTGGGGGAAATACTGAAAGGTGCCCCCCCGGTCCGGGTAGCTGATGCCCTCGCGCCGGGTGCTGGTAATCAGCAGGATGCGGTTGCCTTCCGCATTCTCCAGAGCCACACCGGCCAGCACATTGGCAACGCCGGGGCCGTTGCTGGCGATGCACACCCCCAGCCTTCCGGTCAATCGCGCATAGGCGCCGGCCATGTGCACCGCGTCGGATTCGTGCCGGGGGGTTATCTGCCGGATGCCGTTGGCTTTGAAGGTCGAATAGAGGCCGAAATAGGAGCCGTCAATGATGCCGAAAACCGTATCGACGCCTTCGGCCGCAAGGATTCTGGAAACAATACCGCCGCCTTTGATAGTCTCATTTTTTGGGGAAACTTTCGGAAATTTCGGAATTTTCATGATGATCAGTCCTTTTTTGATGACTTATGGGCCAGATAAAATCTGAAGACCTCTTCACTGGTTTTAAGGGGGGTGTAACTGAATTCCTTTTTCAGCTTCCGGTTGCTCAAGACGGGCCGGTATTTCAGGAAAACCACCTGTTCCGGGCCGTAGGGGGGCAGATTGTCGTCCAGCAATTCAAAGAGCGGCCCCATTTGATTGGGAAGAATCTGGCCGAGGCGGTTCTGCGCTTTGTGCAGTTTTTCCACCAAGGGGTGAGCACTTCTGGGGAGAAATCCTGTGAGCATATCCTGAACCAGTTGAAAGTTCATGATGACCGGACCGATGATGGCCGGAATCGATTTTTTGACACCGGATTGGAACCCCCGGATCTTCTGAAATAGTCCAAACAGCTTCTCCAGCAGGGTATCTGAAACTTCCACATACGGTTTTTTCAAAATGCCGGCAATCTGTTTCATGGTGAGGGTCCCGTCGCCTGCCAGATTGTAAATGCCGTCTTTCTCTTCGGTGATGGCGATTTTGATGCAGTTGACCACATCCTGATCCCAGATAAAAACAAAAGGGGCGTCGGCTCCTTTGATGCCGAGCACGATTTTTTTCTCAAAGAGGTTGGTGATCTGGTTGGAAACGTTTTCACCCAGGATGGTGCCGGGGCGGAATACCGTCTGTTTCAGGTGGGGATACTGCACCCTATATTCCGCCAGCATTTCTTCCACCAACCGTTTGTGGTACGAATAGGGAAATTCCCTGTTCCCTCGAATGGGGTCATCCTCGGTCAACAAAGGCGCGTTGTCGGCATAATACCCATAGGCCGCGCCGCTGCTGGTAACGATAAGTTTCTCCACCCGGTTTTGGATGCAGGCGTTTAAAACATTCTGAGTGCCGATCACGTCGACGGAATATTCCAGGTCCTTGGAACTCCCTTTGGGCGGGGTTACGATGGTGGCCAGATGGACAATGGTGTCCACGGAATGGGTCTTGATGATCCGGCCCATTTCAAGTGACCGAACATCGGCTTTCAAATAGGTGATCTCTTTTTCCTGATCCTCGGGGGAGGGTGCCCGGATATCGGCGGCGATAATCTTTTTGATCCCTTCAGGGTCTTTGGCCAGTGCGTGGATCAGGTGTTTTCCCAGATATCCGGAAGCCCCGGTCACCAGGACGGTTTTGAGGGGCATTTCCGCCGCTTTTGATTGGTCTTTTGTCGTCATGAATTGTTCTCCGCTGGGGTCTTGATCGGTTTTGTTATCCGGCAGGCTCGGCGTGCAGATCCTTGAAGTCTTTAAGATTCGGCGCCCACATGTGTTTTACGGGATTTACATCGATGTGTATGACGGAACATCGGCCGGAGTCCCGTGCGGCCCGGATGGCACTCTCAAGCCCCTTGGGGTCGTCTACACGCTGACCGAAGGCGCCCATTGCTTCCGCCAGTTGATCGAACCGGGTTTCCCCGATATCCGCATTGATGGATTCTTCCGGGCTCAGGGTTTTCATGACAAGGGTTTTGATCGGTTTGAGGGTGAAGAGCTGGTTCATTTTCACCATGCCCCACTGCTTGTCGCAAAGGACCAGGTAGATAACCGGAAGATTGTACCGGACGGCGGTCTCAATTTCCTGCTGATGAAACCCCATGGCCCCGTCACCGATGATACAGTAGACCTGGCGGGCGGGATTCGCCGCCTGGGCGCCCAGGGCCTGTGAAACCCCCGCCCCCAGATGCCCCATTTTGGGGGTTCCCACAACGGTATTGGGCGTTTTCACCTGGTGGAAAAAAAGCCCCCAGATGGAGGTATTGCCCCCGTCAATGACCACGATGGCGTCATCGTCAAAAATCTTTTGGCAGAGGTGGGGAACATGGGCCGACGCCATGGGAACGCTGTTGTCCGACAGGTGTTTGTCAAGCTGGCGGCGTCTGGCCCGGCAGGATTCCCGGAATTCGTTTGTTTGCTTCCGGCGGTCTTCCAGGTTCATTTCCGGTGTCCGTTCTTGAAGGGTCTTTATGAGGCTTTTCATGAACGCTTTTACATCCGCCTGCACGGCCAGGTTAACCGGTTTGTTGAAACCGAAAACCGACGTATCCAGATCCACCTGAATCAGTTTCTGTCCGGACGGCGGAGCCCAGTAGGGGGGCTTTCCCCACCAGTCCGTCTCCCCGATCCGGCTTCCGAGGGCCAGTACAACATCGGCCTTGTTCCTCAGTTCGGTGGTGGTCGCGAGATAAATCATGGGGATGGATTGCGCCATGCGTTCGTCCATGGCGCTTCGGGCTCCCCAACTGGTGCTGACCGGGGCTTCAAGGAGCGCCGCCAGCACCGTCAGTTCTTCGTGGGCCTGCGCATGAATGATGCCGGTTCCGGCGTGAATGAGGGGGAATTTTGCGTGCGCC
Source organism: Desulfatiglandales bacterium (assembly GCA_963663335.2). Lineage (GTDB taxonomy): Bacteria > Desulfobacterota > DSM-4660 > Desulfatiglandales > Desulfatiglandaceae > NaphS2. The sequence goes on from CAXXLN010000004.1 coordinate 1,852,565, forward strand.
AGCATGTCCGCCGCCTTTTCAACCAGGTCTTCGAGGGGAGGCATTGGATCCAAAGAGCGATAGGATGCGGGATTGCGAATCCATGAGGGCTCATCAGGGCAATCCGTATTCATGATGCTTTCCGGAACATCCACATGGACAACCCCGGGCCTGCCGGTGTGAGACATACGAAGTGCGGTGCTCATGACGTCACTGATTTTCTCGACGGAAGGGACGGAACTGTTCCATTTGGTGATGTGCCGGGTCGCATCCAGCTGCGGCAGATATCGGTAAGCCCCTTTGGAAGCGCTCCCTCGGGCGGTGCAGGATATGAGCAGAACGCGGTGCCCCTCGGCGTTCTCAACGGCAATGCCGCTCAGGGCATTGGCCAAACCGGGTCCTTTGCCCGCAATGCAGACCCCCAAGCGTCCCGTAATTCGGGCATAGGCACCGGCCATGTGCATGGCGTTGGTTTCATGGGTCGGTGAGATCAGTTGGATGCCATTGGACTTTAGAGAGGCATATAGTGGGAAAATTGAGCTGTCCGGTAGGCCGAATACGGTCTTAACCCCTTCGGCGGCAAGCATTTTTGAAATGATCTCGCCTCCGTTTGTGACATGATCATTATCTTTCTGTGAAACAGTCATGGGTCGCTCCTGTGAACGGATAGAGAATTCATATTGCTTCAACTTTCTACATAAAATTCTTGACACAAACAAGCCTTTTGAAGAAGCATAACGGAAAAATGTCGCAAGAGCCTTAAGGAAACATCAACACCCCATTAAACCGGGAGGTCAATGAATGGATGCAGCGGCAATCGATCAGATCCGGCTCAATTTCAATCCACAGGGGATGTTTGTGCTTAACGCGGCCATCGGACTCATGATGTTCGGGGTGAGTTTGGACCTGAAACTGGATGATTTCAAACGGATTATCGTTTCCCCCAAGGCTCCCGGAATCGGATTGATGGCTCAGTTTGTCCTGTTGCCCGCCGCGACCTTCCTGCTCACCCTGGCGCTGAGGCCGCAAGCGTCCATTGCCCTGGGCATGATCCTGGTGGCATCGTGTCCGGGGGGCAATCTTTCAAATATCATGACGTATCTGGCGAAAGGTAACTGTGCGGTTTCCATCAGCATGACGGCGGTCTCCACTGCCGCGGCGATCTTTATGACACCGCTCAACCTCTCGCTCTATGGCAGCCTGAACCCCGATACGGCGGTAATTCTGAAGGCTGTGAGTTTGAGCCCCATGGATGTGTTTACGACCATTTTTCTGATTCTGGGGGTTCCTCTGGTTGCCGGTTTGACCTTGAGCCGGTATTTTCCATCCCTTTCGGAAAAGGTCCGAAAGCCCTTTAAGGTATTTTCCCTGATTTTCTTTATCGTGATCATCATGGGCGCTTTGGCCGCCAACTGGGCCATCTTTATTCAAGTGATCGGGGTGGTGATGCTGATTGTGTTGCTTCACAATGCCGTGGCTTTGAATCTGGGGTACTGGTCCGGTCGCGTGGCGGGCCTTACGGAACGGGACTGCCGGGCCGTTTGCATTGAAGTGGGCATTCAGAATTCGGCTCTGGGCCTTGTGCTGGTGTTTAATTTTTTCGGGGGCCTAGGGGGGATGGCCATCCTGGTGGCCTGGTGGGGGATCTGGCATATCATTGCCGGGCTGATTACCGCCTTTATTTTTACAAGACGACCTTTGCCCGCCTTTGAGGAAGAACGCTCATGACAAAAAGGTTCTTCGCAATACTGACGATTCTGGGCCTTATGAGGATGTTCACGCCGGTTTCGGCCTTTGAGGCGCCGGATGACGCGGCAACACAAAATGTCTCCACGGTTGGCGTTTATGCACCGAACAGAGGTCAGTACTTTGTCGGCAGCGGCGGGAATTGCGGAGAAAAAACCCCCTGCTACAGCAAGATTCAGACGGCGGTTGACGCGGCCTCCGACGGATCGGAGATTCTGGTTCGTCAGGGTACCTACGCTTTGCCCACGGAAGCCCAGTGGGAGTATGGGGCGCGGGCAGGAAGCACGACCGCATTTTATAACGGGGGAATTACGTCGTGTTATGATGAGGATTCCAACTTGAATGTCATCGGGTGGTACGACTATAATTCGGAAAGCAAAACCCATTCGGTGGCCCAAAAGACGCCCAATGCCTGGGGATTGTATGACATGAGTGGGAATGTGTGGGAGTGGTGCCAGGATTGGTACGGCAGTTACAGCAGCAGTCCTTCGGTGGATCCCACGGGCCCTAATTCGGGTTCGTCCCGTGTGATTCGGGGCGGCTGTTGGAACTACGGCGCCGGGCGCTGCCGGTCGGCCGATCGCGGCCACCGCTATCCGGGAGGCAGGGGCAGCTTCATAGGTTTCCGGCTTGTTCGCCTCTTTTCGGGTCAGCAGTAAGGTGAGCAGGCGGGGAACGGAGGGCATTCGTACCGGAACGTCATGGAAAAGGAGGGAGGGACGACCGGATTTGGAATGGCGTGGAGGTCGGATGCCCGGAGTGGGGTTGTGTTGGTGTGACGTGGGGCGTCAGGTGATGTGGAACTGTTGGTGCGCCTGTAGCCGGACCTGAAGCGTTGACCTACACTGCGGAATTGATAATAAGATAATCGAATGCGACGTATCGATGTTGGCTTAGAAGGAGCCGGGAGGAAGAAATCCATGGCTTACAATTCCGGTTTTTCTGCGTGCCCGTGAGCTCCGCGGAAGATGCTGAAATCGATCTCAATGCCTTTTTGAAAACGGTTCAGGTGATTACCGTTCACAGGGATCTGATCTGCCAGGAAAACCGATTTTACTGGGCCATTGCCGTTGAATATGCCACGGGCCGTCTAAACGAAGGCCGAAAAGGTGCGGGTGGTAAGAAGAAAATCGATTACAAGGAGGTGCTTTCTCCCGAAGATTTTGCTGTTTTTGTCAAGTTGCGGGACTGGCGTAAGGAGACGGCAGCCCGCGAAGCGGTTCCCCTTTACACGATTTTTATGAATGACCAGCTCGCCGGCATGGTTATAAAAAAAGTCCGAACGAAATCTCAACTTGGGGAGATCGATGGCATCGGTCGTTCCAGAATTGAAAAATACGGTGATGCCGTTCTTTCCATTTTGAAAGAGGCGGGCAACAAAACGGCGCAAAAAGATGAAACGGGCGAATCACCTGTATGACGGAATTTCCACCCATGAGAACCTTCGGGTTGCTTTCCGCAAGGCGGCCAAGGGGAAGCAACGGCAGCCGGAAGTGATTCGTTTCAGAAGTCAGTTTGATGCGAATATTCGGAAGCTTAGGGAGGATCTGGTTGCGGAGCGCCCCGATATCGGACATTATCATTTCTTTCGTGTTTTTGAGCCCAAAGTGCGAGATATTTGTGCCGCGTCATTTCCGGAACGGGTCCTTCACCACGCGGTCATGAATCTATGTGAACCCCATCTGGATGCATACGCCATTCATGATTCCTACGCCTGCCGAAAAGGGAAGGGGAACCGAAAGGCCCTTCTGAGGGCACAAATGTTTGCCCGGAAATATCCATGGTATCTCAAGCTGGATATCTCCCGGTATTTTGATTCCATTGATCACGAAATTGCAATGCGTCTTCTTTTGAGGCAAATCAAGGAAAAAAAGCTGTTGAACTTGTTTGATGCGATCCTGAATACCTATCACACGAAACCGGGCAAAGGGGTGCCCATCGGAAACCTCATTTCCCAACACCTGGCCAATTTCTATCTGGGGCTGTTTGACCATTGGATAAAGGAAGTTCGGAAAACTAAAGGTTATGTTCGGTACATGGATGATTTTCTCCTCTTTTCACATGAGAAAGCACGCCTCAAGTTGGAACTGCTTGAAATTATCCATTTTCTGGAAAAGCGTCTGGCCCTGAAACTGAAAGAGAACATCCAAATCAACCAAACGTGTATGGGGGTGCCTTTCCTGGGTTTTCGCGTATTTCCCGCTCACATTCGCCTTCTTTCGCGGACCCGAACACGGTCAGGCGCATGGTCATCGATCGTTTCGGGGTTTTGTCCTAAGAGGTTCGTACCGTGTGATTCGGGGCGGCAGTTGGAACAACAACGCCAGGAACTGCCGGTCGGCCAATCGCAACAACAACAATCCGGACAACAGGAACAACAACATAGGTTTCCGGCTTGTTCGCCTCTTCAGCTCACCAGATCAGTGGATGCTGACGGCTGACCCGCGGACGAAATCCCGCCCCTTGCAAAAGGGCAAAAAGCGGACACCCGGCCGGGGTTGGTAACCGGAATGGCATTTTCAGGTGAACATCACGGTCGGGTCTTACAAATGGGGTTTGGTCATTTGTGAGAGCGGCGTGGCGCCGCGATCGTCACGGCTGGAAGATGCTTCCACAAAGGTCCATCATTTCAAAATGAGAATTGCTGATAAGGGAAAGGAAAACTTGACAAACCCTTTGGAAACGTTATGATAATTACGTAATTACATAATCCGTAAAATTCATGAAGATAAATGATACGTCTCTCGATCGGGAGAAGAGAACTATGCCACTGGTAAAAGTCATTCGCAATGGACAAATAACAATCCCAAAAGAGATCAGGCGGTCTATGAATATTCAAGATGGTGACTTTCTCGAGATTGAACGTTTAAATTCCGGTCTGTTAATCAAACCGAAAGTTGTCGTTGATAGGGATGAAGCCGCTCGGAAATTTTTCAAGCAAGTATCGCAGATGCGGAAAAACGCCAAGAAATTTGATTCCGAGGAAGTGGATGAGATTTTGGCTGAAGCGGTTCAGGTTGCCAAGGAGGCTACCCGTAAAAAACGTAAAAGCAAAGCCGATGCATAAAATTGTACTGGATTCCAACATCTTTGTAAGTGCCATTCTAAAAAGTCAAAGCAACCCGGGACACATTATAGATCTAATCAAAGAGAAAAAACTTGCCCTTTTTCTATCTCCCGACATCATTTTAGAAATTGCAACCGTCTTATCCTACCCCAAATTAAAGAAGATTCATGGGCTCACCCCAAAAGGCATCAAATCCCATTTGAAAGGGCTCAAATCAATCGCTGAAATCGTTTTCCCTACGAAACGCCTCGATATAATAGAGAAAGATCCCTCGGATAATATTTATCTGGAATGTGCCATTGAAACTGCTGCAGATTTTATAATAAGTGGGGATCATCATCTTACGGATCTTGAGACCTATGAGGGAATCCGGATTGTAACTCCGGCTACCTTTCTAAAAGTCATTCAAGATGAAAAATAAGACCGTCACAACTACGCCCGGGTATCCACTTCATTAGCACAATGCCTTTGACTTGCGGTACAGTACGTGGCACAATCCATTTCATGAAACTGAACCCCATGTTTTCAATTGTTTTCCTTCAAATATGCTGCTTTTTTTACCATCAAAAATTCATTTCAAGGTCCTTTTCTGTGTGAGCGGCTTACAGCCGCTATTTGAGCTGAATGTCGCGGCGAGACGCCGCTCTCACTGAAACCGGAATAGGTGAAGTTTCATATGAAAGGACGGAGGATGGGAGACGAAAAAATCAGGACCGGTTTTAGGGGCAAAGTGGTTGTGGTGACAGGTGCTGCCAGCGGTATCGGGTTTGCCGTGTGCAGAAGATTTGCCAGGGCAGGCGCCCATATTGGTTTGCTGGATATGGATGCGGCAGGTATCGAAACGGCGGAATCGAAGCTGCGCGATCTCGGTGCCCGATGCCTGAGCGTTCCCTGTGATGTGTCCAAACAGGATGCCTGCACCATGGCCATCGATCGGATCATTGACCGCTTCGGCGGGATCGACGTTCTGATGAACAATGCGGGGATTACCCAGCGAAGCGCCTTCGTGAATACGGATATCGCCGTATTTGAAAAAGTAATGGCCGTCAATTTTTTCGGTTCTCTTTACTGCACCAAAGCGGCCATTTCCACCCTGATTGAAAGAAGGGGGTTGATTATCGTCAACGAAAGCATCGCCGGCATCGCACCCCTTCTGGGCCGAACCGGATACAGTGCCAGCAAACACGCCCTGCATGGTCTTTTCACATCGCTCCGTACCGAGATCCGGGGGAGCGGCGCCCATGTGATGGTCGTCTGCCCCGGTTTTGTGGAGACCAACCTGCAGACACGGGCCCTGGGGGCCGATGGAAATGTGACAAACCATCCCCAGTCCCGGGTGGGGGGACAGCAGACGTCCGAGAAGGTGGCGGATATTATATACAGGGGGGCGGTTAAGCGAAAGGATCTGCTGGTACTCACCCCGGTGGGGAAAATCACCTGGTGGATGAGCCGATTGGTGCCGCCCCTTTACGAGCGGATCATGGCGAAACAATTAAAATCCGAACTGGATTGAACGAGGAGGTAAAGATGAGCCAATTCATGCAGATCGATATCCGTGTGATCCCCTTTTTTGAAGTCCCCTTTGAAAAGCGGTTTCCGCGTCTGGTTGAGCTATTGCGGCGGTTGAACTCTGGGGAAATGTTGAAAAAGGAGCCTTCCTTTTACGAGTTGATCGATACCATGGTGACCATTCTGGACCACCCTGAATCCCCTTCCGAACTGAAGGATTTGATCGGCCCCTATGTGCACAAACTGACAGAACAAAAAGAAGAGGCACGGGAACACCTTTTGGCCCGCCGTCTCGATGAACTGGACCAGGTGCTCTACCGCATTGAAGATCAGTTTGAAGATCTGGAAGGGGCGCTCTAAGGACCAGCTACAATTTAAAGGGAACCGGACGGTTCAGTCGAATCCCCTCGAGGTCCATTTTCACATCATAGACCAGAACTTCCACACCGTTTAAGGCGGCCTTTCTCAATTCCTCACCGTAGGCGGGGTCGATGTGGTCCGCCGGTTCAAAGCGGTCCGCGTCCATCCTTTGAATGAGGAAAAACATCACCGAACGATCACCCTGTTTCACCTGGTTCTGAAGTTCGATTAAGTGTTTCAGACCTCTTGAGGTCACGGCATCCGGGAAACAGGCCAGGCCCTTCACTACCAGTGTGCAGTTTTTGACCTCCACAAAGCAGCGGCCTTCCCCCTTTTCCAATAGGAGGTCGATGCGGGAATTCTCGCCGTATTTGACTTCCGTTCGAACGTTCTCATAGCCGTATAATTCCGGTACATCACCCGCAATAACGGCGGCTTCGGTGAGCCGGTTCGGCACCATGGTGTTGACGCCTACAAGTGAGGTCCCCATGTCGATCATCTCCCAGGTGTATTTAAGGCGGCGCGAAGGCTTGTTGTGTCGGGAGAGGTAAACCTTCCGTCCGGATTCACTGCAGGCTTTCATGCTGCCCGAGTTGGGGCAGTGAGCGGTCACCACATGATGGTTTCTCAGCTTGACATCGGCCATGAACCGTTTATATCGTTTGATCAGCGTCCCTTCTACAAGCCTGGGCCATTTCAAGAGGGCGGTCGGGTTCTTTTGATTTTGGGGCATGAAAATGAATTCTCCTTAATTATGGGATCTCTAGCATATGAGGTGTTGTTTGACAAAGGTTTCGTGCTTGCATGGATTTGTGAAGCGCGGTGTTGATAAAATACTTGCATATCGTTATCTTAAAGGTTACAGGTAGTTGCTTGATGGATTTGCAGGTAATGTTAAAATTTCCGGTCAGTGGAGAATGGGTTTGGGTGACGACGCTAAAAAAATTCTGGTGCTGGACGAAGAAGCTCAGAAACTCTTTAATCAACTGGGGGGAATTGACAAACGCGACCGGGTTCATGATGTGCTCGGAGATGGGCTTAGCTCGGATCCGTTGGGTGATGAACAGGAACTGATGGATTTGTGGCGCATCGTTCTGGTGGACTTGGTCTATGTCCTGGCTCATTTTTTGAGCAAAATTAAACTGCACGGCGTGAAAGCGGTCAGGGCGAAGGATGTGGCGCCCATCATCGATATGCTGACCAAAATCCATGAGATGAGCGAGCGAGAAGGCAACGTCCTGATTCGGTATCGTGGTTTGAGAATGCCTGATGAAAAAATCGATTTTGAGCGTGTGGATTATGTGGTTTCCTGCGAGGGTTTCATGGTCGATATTCCCATCATAAAGGCGCTTGCGAACCGTAAAGGGGTTGCCATGAGCCATCTGCCGGGAAGACTGAGGGCCGCATTTGACCGTTTTCCTTCCCTGGACATCAATTCCATCTGTTTTACCCTGGGAAAATGGCAACAGCGAGATCGGGATGCAATGTGGACGGCCCTTCAGACTGCCGGGCAATTTTTCGGCGCCTACAAAGCCAAAATACCGCTTGCGGGTGATGGAAAAGCGACGGATGCTTCTTTTTCCATTGTTTACAATGATAAAGGCGAACCCGACCCCAATCTCACGCTTCTGGCTGCCGCCAATGGACTCAAAGCGGCCAACATACAGGCGCTGGTTCAGAAATTGCGCGGATTGATGAAAAAACCGGAGGCGATGGATGCACTGGAGCAATATGTCAGCGCCTATGATGCGCTGTTTGCATTTAAAAATGTTAAGGAAAAACTGCGGAAATCGCCCATGGAAATCAACAACCTGAGAAGGCTCGTCGTGAGCAACGATGACGAGATCTTTACTCCGGAAAAGAGCGAAGTGGTGCGCCTGATTGCAGAGCGACTCGGCGGTTCTCCTCAGACAATAGCCCAAACCATTGACAGCATTTACGGTAATGATTTTTCCCGGATGAGTGCCGGGAACTTAAATGCGAGGCTCATGCGGATCTCCCATTTTTCCCGGATGAGTGCCGGGAACTTAAATGCGAGGCTCATGCGGATCTCCCATTTACTGGATTCAAAGGAAAAAAGTCTTTTCAGCCCCAGGGCTGAAACGGAAGTACTCAACAATGTGGAAGCGCGTCTCCGGCATGTGCGTGATGATGTTTTTGAAAAAATTGCCGTCGATCGGTATGACACCGGCACCGAGCAGGGGGGTGAATTCGGGCAGGTTCTGTCCCGGAAACTGCGAAGCCTGTTGGTTTATTTCAAGAGGCGCGTGTTGACCAAAAAGAAAATCGAGAAAATGGTACACGAGCCCATTGATTTTGATGCTCAGGATTATGAGGCCATTGCCAGGGATTTTAACATATCCGTGGCGGAGGCCAAGACGTTTCTGGATTTGCTGAAAGGATGTTTTGACGGGTCGGGAAACTTTGTAAGGTCCGGATTCGAAAAGAATATTCCACATATGGCCAAGTATGGGGTCAAGATTTTCAGTTTTTTGTGGCATTATCTCAAAGAAACCTTGAGCCGCAAAGACCGTGTTGCTTTTCTCAATTCCCTTCAGACGTTGATTTTAGAGATGCGGCAGTCACCGGCGGCGCTGATACTCCTGCTGGAGGATTTTTGTGGCTCACCCAACGAGGTGCTGTTTTCAGACCGGAATGCTTTGATTCTGACCAATGTTCTGCTTCGAAAATACAACAAGGAGATTCGCAACGATATTGAAATCACCCCTGAAGAAGTGCTGCTGGTCAGGGAGGGGCTAAGCCCGGAAGCGGTGAAAGCTTCAGGGGATGCCATCGATAGTCAGACCGACGCGTTTTTTCAAAAGATCAGAACCATTCACGGGAAAATTCTAAATGGCTTGCGGTCGGGTAAAGATGACGGTGCCGTGCCTTTACGGTTTCTGCTTTCACTGGAGCGGGAATGCTACATATTTCTGTCCCTGATCGGAAGGCCTTTCGGGCATGCGGTTTTAAAAAGCGCGGTAAAAACCTACGGCAATCCCGGATCGGAAATCTACACAACAAAAGGAGGTGAAGGGTTCAGGGAGGCCAGTCTGAAACATCTTCGTGTTGCCGTCAGAGGGTTGTCCCGCTACGAGGATGCCAACGATTTGTATCTGCTCTCCCATGTCAGAAATAAAGAAGAGGATTTTCTCGCCTTCAGTAAAGATCAGGCCTACAGGGATTCGGTTCAAGAAGCCATGCAGTGGTTGGATTCGACTATCAACACAATCTCAGGACGCGAGGACACGGTTTAAGGGTCGTATCCATTCTATTTTGACCTTTTGAGCAGCCTTGCAACCCTTGCCAGAAAGCGTTTGCGCGCAATGGGTTTGGTCAGGTAGTCGTCGGCACCCGCACCTAAACCTTCCAGCTCCGATTCCTCCTCATCCTTCGCCGTCAGCATCATAATGGGGATGGCGCGAGTCTCCTGCTGGCTTTTGAGCTTTTTGATCAGCATGACGCCGTCCATTTCCGGCATGACATAATCGGTGACGATGATATCGAGGTTTTCAGTGGACGCCAATTTCAAGGCTTCCACACCATTTTCTGCCGTGATGACCAGATAATCCTCTGATTCCAACAGATGCCGGAGCAGTTTCAGCACAACGAGATTGTCGTCGACCACGAGAACTCTTTTGGGACGGTCGGCGGTGACCAGGCTGGAAGCGTCAGTAGAACCCTCATCTTCGAGTATCAAATCTTCCTGGGCTGAAGCACCCGTGATGGGAGTTTGAACATCGGAGGTGATTTCCGGTGGGGCCACACGAAAAACCTCTTCAATGGTGGTGACTCCCTGAAGGGCTTTTTGGATGCCGTCAAAACTCATGACGTGATACCCTTCCTTCTGTGCCGCTTTTTTGAGCTGCTCACTGGAGAGGTTATTGGAGATGACTTCCTTCAGGGGGGAGGTCAGGGTCAACATTTCAAACAGTCCCAGCCGGCCGGAATAACCGGTATGCTGGCAGGCTTCACAGCCCTTGCCTTTCCAGAAAGCGACTTCTTTTCGGTTTCCGATGTAGGGCCCTATTTCCTCCAATTGTTCGGCACTTAGGGTGTCGGGCGCCTTGCAGGATTCACAGATCTTTCTGACAAGCCGTTGTCCCATCACGGCAATGAGCGAGGAAGAAATCAGAAATGGGTCGATGCCCAGATCCATGAGCCGCACCACGGCGGAAGGGGCATCGTTGGTGTGGAGTGTGGAAAAAACAAGGTGCCCGGTCTGGGCGGCCTGAAAAGCCGTGACGGCGGTCTCCTGGTCTCTGATTTCACCTACCATGACAATATCCGGGTCCTGTCTGAGAATGGAGCGCAATCCTTTGGCAAAGGTGATTCCTGCGGATGGGTTTATCTGAACCTGGTTGATGCCGGCCACGTCAAATTCGACCGGATCCTCTACGGTAATGATATTCACTTCCGGGGAATTGAGTCTGTTCAAACAGGCGTACAGGGTTGATGATTTTCCGGATCCCGTAGGACCGGTCACCAGGATGATGCCCTGGGGCATGTGGATAGCCCGATTGAGGTTCTTCAGGTCCTTATCTGAAAACCCCAGATCTTCCGGGTTCAGCTGTGCGGTAGCCGGATTAAGAATACGGATGGTGACTTTTTCCCCGTAGCTGGTGGGCAGAGAGGAAACCCGTAAATCAAAGATTTTCCCCCCTTGTTTCACCTGAGCTTTGCCGTCCTGGGGTTTTCGTTTGACGGCAATATCCAGGTTGCTCATGATTTTTATTCGAGACGCCACGGCCGGGGCGATATTTCTATCCGCTTTTATGATTTCCCGCATGATGCCGTCTATGCGGTACCGAACAACCAGAGATTTTTCCTGGGGTTCGATGTGAATATCGCTTGCTTTGAGTTTGATGGCGTCGGATATAACGGAATTAACGAATTTGACAATGGGGGGAAGGTCACCAAGGTCCTGAAGCTCTCTGATAGGTGTCTCTCTTTCTTTTTTCCTTTGAATGACTTCGATATCGTCACCGCCCGCGCCGAATTCCAGGCCCAGATTCATTCCAAGGTCCGGCTTCGGGTAGTGCTTCTCAATGGCCGTAAGAACGTCCCCCAGGGGTGCCACCGCCCGATCGATGGGCAACTGGGTATAAAAGCGGAGATCCTCGATTGCATAGAGATCCAGCGGGTTGGCCATGGCCACCAGGAGCCGGTTGCCGTTCTTGCGTAGTGGTATGACCGAGTACTTTTCGGCAAGTTCCGGGGGTATCAGTGAAATGATGTCGTCTGGAATATTGACTTTGTCAATCCTTCCGTACGGTATTTTGAGGCGCACGGCCAGGGCTTTTGCGATGACTACGTCATCGGCAACCCCCATGTCTACCAGAATCTGTCCCAGCTTTTTCTTGCTTGATTTCTGTGCGTTGAGAGCTTTATTGAGGGTCTCCTTATCGATCAGACCTATCATTACGAGGTATTCGCCCAAACGAAGGGTTTTTTTGGGTGATTTGGCAGAGTCTTCGGGCGTGGTTTTCACATTGTTCAAGACGGTGATGCTCCTTAGGGCTGATGTTGTCTAATACAGAAATTCAATAAATATAAATTTATAATATGGACTCTTTTAGAACGTATTTCAATACAAATTTTTCAAATTTTCCTCTGCCCTTAACTTCAAAACTGCCTGATTCATTGACTTCCGAAAAACGGAAATGGTATAAATTCGGTGTCTTTCCGGAAAAGCATGTGATTGATAGTGAGGGATTCCCATGAAATGCGCTTACCATCCCCAGAAAGAAGCTTCCGCCCATTGCAGCATGTGCCGAAAACCCCTCTGTGACGAATGTACCGAACAGAAAGCCGGTGAGAATATCATTTGCAGTCGATGTATAGCGGCGTCAGCCGCCAATGATGCCGCAAACGGTGTAGATGAGCGAGAATTAAGACGGGAGGAAAGAAAAACTGAAGCAGCCCGAAAAGGCAAAAGACCCCATGTGGCAATGATTGCCGTTATCATTTTGGCTTTTCTTGTTTTACTGACCAATGTTTACATGTACATGGGGCCTGATGTTCCGGAGATAGTTCAATTCGACCCCAATGAGCACCCGTTGCTTACCGCCGATATTATAAATGACGGTATCGGAGATTACGCCAAAGACCATGGGGGGCAGTTTCCGGGAAAATTAGCCGATTTGCTTGGGAAGTATCTCCCGTACGAAAATATGACGCCATCCGTTCTGGAAATGTTTTCCTACAAGCGGTTTTCCCCTACATCCTATGAGCTTCGATTCAAGGACGCCAAAAGCCAGGAATTTTCAGACATTGTGTTTGGGAAGGAGGATCAATGATGCTCAGAACAGCAGCAAAAACTGCACCAAAGGGTTTCACGCTCGTTGAGATCATGGTAACCCTTGCCATTTTGGGCATTCTGGCAACAATTTCAATCCCGAATTTCAAAAGATTTGTGGGAAAGGCGGAACTTGCGTCTATGATGATAACCTTAAAATACCTGATGGATGGCGAGGACTTCTACCTTCTTGAAAATAACGCTTTCTTTGCCGTCAATATCCCCAGCGGAACGGCAATGGAAGTTCCGGAACTGGCCTATTCGTTTTCCTCCGGACACAAGAATCGGTATCGGATAAACGTGATTAATAATGCGCGTCGCAATCGCTACCGGATAACGGTATTTTGTGATTTTGATTCAGATGGCGATGGTGTTGAGGACAGATTTACCGCCACCACGAATATCGTAAATGGTGAAGTGAGAAAAAACAGGTTGATTGTTAAGACGCGTTAAATATCCGTGCTAATGGCGTTGGCATTCCAGCCCTTCTTCGATCAATTCCAGCACCCGCCCTTTTTCTTCCGGAAACTGATATCCTTCATAACCGTGGCTGAAAAGGTACCCGCCGCAACGGTTTTTCCAGTAATTGCCCGCATGGTCAAAACAGACCTTGGATGAGACTTCCAGCGTTGCCATGGTCAGCTTGAGCTCCTGAAGCTGCTCCAAGGGGGAGAGCGGTTCGAACTTATTTTCGAGAAATGCTTGATTGAGCGGGGTTCCCGGCCACAACCGAAAGGGCCTGGATCGGATATAGTGGGGATTGATTTCATTTAGCACGCGGGCGGTATTTAGGGCGTGGTCTTCCCAAAACTCTTTTCCGCCCACACCGGGCATCCAGTATTCGGAAACCTGAAACCCGGCTTGAATGGCTTTTTGCCCCCCCTTGATGTGGTTTTCGGGGGTGGCGCCTTTTTTGATCATTTTCAAAACCGCTTCGTCTCCCGATTCAAGGCCCAGGTGCAATCGGTCCAGACCGGCTTTCCGGATGCTTTCAAGGTTTTCGGGGCTTTTCTGTGCCAGGGTTTTGCTGCGAGCGTAAGAGGTTACCCGGTTGATGGACGGAAACGTTTCTCTAAGATATTTCAGTGCTGCCACCAGAACGTCCGTTTTCATGATGAGGCTGTTGGCGTCCTGCAGAAATGCCGTCTTACCCCCGGACAACAACCACTGGTAAACCATCGGGAACCCGGGGTTGTATTCCAGTTCGGGAACGCGCTTCATCAATATGGCGGCGGCCCTATGGGTGATGGCACCCCCATTTCCGCTTTTTGAAGAGAGCTCTTCCAAGTCATGGACCAGTCGGGAAATGGCATCGATGTCACCTTTGATCTCCTCCAGACTGCGCAGTTCAAATTTTTCACCTTTGTACATGCCGCAAAAGGTGCAGCGGTTCCATGGGCAATTGCGGGTAAACCGGACCAGTAAAGAATCGCTGCCGCCTTCACTGGGGGGCCGGTATACGCCGGTTTCGAAATTGTATTTTTGAAGTCGTACCATCGATCATTTGCTCCTTGGCGGGTTATCCGTGAGAATGAAAAGCTCCAGCCGCTGCTTTCAAATAACAAGGTTAAGAGAATCCTCCAGTTTGATTTCCAGCTCAGCAAGGGCCACCTCGGTCAAGCCCAGAGAATGGGCTTCGGGTGAGGCCGCCAACAACAGGGAAGGATCTTCGTTTAAACCGATGCCCATTTTATTGCACGCCAGATTTCCCAGTCGCACCAGCAGCAACAGGATGTTGTCATCATCATATTCCTTATCGTGGTGCTTCAGGGCCACTTCACAATAGGATTCGGGCAGGTTCCAGTTTTCCAGAAGGGAATGCCCATACCGGGTATGCATGCTGTCCATCAGTTCCCCGATCAGTTCAGGGGACGGGCTGAAAGTAATTCTCCCCGAAGCCTTGATGGCATCAATGGTCGTGATCAGAAACAGTTTCCCCACATCGTGAAGCAGTCCCGCAATAAAAGCTTCGTGGATTTGGTCCCTGAATCCGCGCCTCAGGGCGAGCCATTGGCTTCCGATGGCGCATCCCACCGAATGGGCCCAGAGTTTACTCAGGATTTCACGGATGACGGCATCCTTGGAATGGAAATTCTTTCCATGGGTGACGAGGGATACGACGTTCGCTATTTCCGTGATACCCAGGCGAACCATGGCATTTCGAACCGTGGAGACTTTCGTCAGCCCTTTGTAAAAAGCGGAATTGGCCATCCGCAGGAGTTGACTTGTGAGGGCGGGTTCACTCACGATAAGCTTTTCGACCAAATGGGTATCCGGTTCCTCCTTGGCGATTTCCTGCTGAATGCGAACGGTGTTCTTGTCAAAGGGAAGGAGTACGGTCTTGTCGCTCTCCATGAATTCATCGGCAATTTCAATTAAGGATTCATCTTCTTTCATCGCGATAATCCCAGAAGGTTTTGGAGTGTCGTTAAAGGTCTCGGTTTGTGCAACCGGGGCAGGCATCTGATGACTTCCTCGATGGTGGTGGTTCCGGTTGCGGCCAGGGCGATCCCGGTTTCCATGAGGGTCACGAGGCCCGTGGATTCGATGCCGATATTTCGGATCTGATAACTTGTTTTTTTCTCAAGGATTGCGTCCCGGACCGCTTCGTCCAGAATCAGCATTTCGTGAACGGCGAGGCGGCCTTTGTAGCCCGTATGGGCACATTCGCCGCATCCGAAACCCTTTTGAAAATTTCCGTGTCGGATATCTTTGGCGGAGTACCCCAGAATGCGAAGGTCCGCCGGCGTGGGTTGATAGGGCATTTTGCAGGCGGGACAAACTTTTCTCAAGAGTCGTTGTGCCAGCACGCAGACCACCGTGGATGAAATCAAGAATACATCCACCTCCATGTTCATGAGCCGGACCAGCCCTCCGATACTGTCTTCAGTGTGGAAGGTGGTCAGCACTTTGTGCCCGGTCAACGCGGCCTGCACGGCAACCTGTGCAGAAAAGGTGTCTCTGATTTCACCGATAACGACCACGTCCGGGTCCTGCCGAACGATGTGCCGCAGGGTCTCATTAAATGTCAGGTTGATTTTCGGGTCTATGGAACATTGGGCAATCCCGTCAACCACATACTCCACGGGTTCCTCCGCTGTAATGATGCTCACATCGGGTCTGTTGAGATAATTGATGCAACTGTAGACCGTGGTTGTTTTCCCCGATCCGGTGGGTCCCGTGACCAGAACAACGCCGCTGGGGCAATTCAGGGCCTCGTCCTTGAACCGGGTCAGCATTCGGGACGGCATTCCGAGCTCTTCGATATCCAGAAGATGGGCCTGTCGTCTTAAAAGACGCAGGACGATTTTTTCACCATGAACCGTTACATAAAAGGAAACCCGCAGGTCGATTTCTTCGCCGCCATATCGAAAATCGATGCGGCCTCCCTGATGTCTCCGCTTTTCCGCAATATCCGCCTTACACATGATCTTTATGCGGCTGGTGAGCGACGGGATGATGTCCGGCGGGAAGTCCTTGTGATGGATCAAAACGCCATCCTGGCGGAAACGGACCCTGAGCCTGTCCGTGGTGGGCTCAACATGGATGTCGCTGACGCCCAGTGAAATGGCTTCCATGATAATGGCATTCACGATTTCAGTGGCGGAGAGTTCGCTTGATGCGGACGTGAAAGACCCCGCTCCGGCCTGAATGCGTTTGATAACCTCTTCAATGGATCCTCTTCTGGCGATTGCAAGGTTGATGTCGCATTGGAAAAGCCTTTTGGCCGCCGTTATGGCCCGATTATCTCCCGGATCGGCGAAAGCCACCAGAATACGGTCTCCCTCTCTTCGAATGGGAAGAAACATGAATTCCTGGAACAGGCCGGCCCGGGCGGTGGAAAGGAGCGTCGCATCCATATGGGAGAATTCCACTTCTATCAACGGGATTCCCAATTGGACGGAGAGTATTTCCAGCAGGTTCTGCTCTCTGATAAAGTTGTGGGCCACCAGAAGTTCACCCAATTTTCGCTTGGGTTCTTCCCGTACCTGTGCCGCCAAACAGGCTTTTAGCTGCAATTCATTGATGTGCCCCAGTTCAACCAGAAGATCTCCGATTCTGAAGGAAGTGAAGTTCTCCCTGATGGCCCCCGTGATCTGGTCGTCCGTGACATATTTGAGTTCTTTAAGGACCTCCAGCAAAGGGCGGGGCGTTTCCAGTTTTGACTGTATCCTGAGCGCGTAGGCCAGTTGTTTCTCCGTCAGTTGCCCTTCTTCCATGAGAATGGACGTAATCTGCCCCGGCGCTTGTGAAGGTTTCGGCGCGGCAGTTTTCTGAAATGTCATATCCTTTGAGGGACGGTTGTCGGAAGGATGCATGCTTTGTTTATCCAATTTGAAATGAGGCGTCATAAAAAGCGTGTTCATCCAAAATCAATATTTGGGTATCATATGAGTTTCAGCGGTGAAATTGCAAGTTAACTTTGCTGCAAAATGCAATTCTAACATGGAGATCATATGGGTCACATATTGTGGGGTATATCCTCTGCGCTTTGATTGACAGTTCCATCCCCGTGTGTCACAGTAAATGATGGGAACGGGTTGAAAATCCAAGGAGTGCAAGGCGCCGATGCGTTTTGTTCAGGGCCTTCTTGGGTCCCGAGAGGCGGGATATACATGGAGCAAGGCACCAATACCAAGAAAAAAATTGTGTTTCAACTGGTACTTCTGGTTGTGGTTGCCGCTTTGTGTTTAGGAGGTTTCTTTTTTGTGCAACGGATTCTCCACATCCCCTTCAGATCCGCCAACGATGCCCTTCACGAGAAAGACGCAGCGTTGACCCTGGACTTTCTGATCCCCGCCGGCACCCATATCGACAAAAAGATCACCATCGGAGAGGTGTTGAAGATTCGATTGACGGAAAAAAGCTCTCCTTTTGAGGCGGCGGTCCGTACCCTTTCGAAGCAGATTCCGACATCCTATATCTGGTTGGGAAACCTGCTCCTTTTTTTCTTCTGGACCTTCTGCGCCCTGACCCTGTTAAGAATTTTCACCTTTATGGGATACGGCAGGGCGCTTAGAACGAGCTTGTTGCTGGGCGGGTGCGCCTACTATTTCATGCCGGATTTTTCCCCTTATTCCCGGGTGGATGTCCTTTTTGTGGCGTGTCCGTTGCTGTTGATTCTCTCCAGGTTTTTTTGGATTCGGCGGAAAAAACGCAGAATCAGTGGAAATTAGTTTCGTGTCGATTTGATCTGTTTACATATGGAATTGCAACCCTTTAAGGGAGGTATCAATGAATTATAAACGACTGTTGGAACCGAAGAGCATGGCGGTGATCGGTGTGTCTCTACATAACAATCGACATCCTGCCAATATTGTGTATCGCAAGAACCGGCTGCGGTATCCTGTAAAGGTTTTTGCCGTTAATCCCAGAGGCGGAGAGATCCAGGGCGAGCGTCTCTATGTACGGCCGGAAGATATACCGGAGAAGGTGGACATGGCCGTCATCGCCGTTCGCGCCGACCTGGTACCCGACACCATGGCCCAATGCATTTCGGCCGGTATGGGCGGCGCCGTGATCATTTCCGGCGGATTTTCGGAAGTGGGTCAGACGGAACTGCAAAATCGCCTTGTAAAAATGGCCCGGGACGCGGATTTTCCGTTTGTGGGACCGAACTGCCTGGGCATCTTTTCCCCCGGACTTGTGGATACTTTTTTTCTGCCGTCTGAACGGACCGTAAGCCCTGAGCCGGGTAATGTGGCATTGGTCAGCCAGAGCGGGGGCGTTCTGGTGGATCAAATGGTCAATTTCGCGAGCCAAGGGGTGGGATTGTCACTGGGAGTGAGTATCGGCAACAAGGCCCTGGTCGATGAGGTGGCGCTCCTGGAATATTTGAGTGAGGATCCCAATACCGATGCCATTGCCTTTTATCTGGAAGGATTCAGCAAAAACGGAGGCCGAAAGTTTGTGGAAGCGGCGTGCCATTGCCGAAAACCGATCGTGGTCCTGAAATCGGGCCGAAGTCCGGAAGGGGGGCGGGCGGTTTCGAGCCATACGGCATCCCTGGCCGGGGATTATGCCGTGTTCTCTCAGGTGATGACACAGTTCGGCGTTATTGAAGCCCGCACCCAGTTTGAGCTGGTTTCATTTTGTGAAGCGCTCGGTTGTTATCAGGATACCATCGATGGGAATATCGGGATCATCACCGGCAGCGGTGGGCATGGCGCGCTAACCGTTGATTTCTGTGCTTCTCGCGGACTCAAGGTGCCGGTACTCACGGAAAAATTGCAGTCAGCACTGAAAGTCAGGCTTTCTCTCAGTGTTCAAGGGATCGCATCAACGGGTAATCCGGTGGATCTCACCGGAAGTGCCGTAGACGATGATTTTGTTGCGGCCGTTGATTGTCTCAGTCAAAGTCCTGAGGTGGATTGCCTGGTGCTGCTGGTGCTCCCCTACTCACCCGGGACCACTTCGGATCTCGGTGCCAGGTTGAGCGAGGTCTACCAGCGAGTCGGAAAACCGATGGTGGCCTATGTGCCGAACCTTGAAAGATACCGTATGCTGATCGAAGGCTTTGAATTGAATCATATTCCGGTGTCTCCAGCCATCGAGGGCGCCGTTCTGATGGCCGGGGCCATGAGGAGGGAATCATGTTGAACCCTGATATTCTTGATATAATTTCAACATCCAAGCCCTGGGGATGGATTTTGGAACCTGATGCCAAACGCGTATTGTCCCTTGCGGGAATCAATGTGCCCCGTTATAAATGGGCGCAAACCCTTGAAGAAGCCCTTCAGTTTGCGGAAGGAGTCGGATATCCGCTGGTGGCCAAGGTGGTCTCCCCAAAGGTTATTCATAAGACGGAGCAAAAAGGGGTTGAATTGGGCATCCATAACAAAATAGCCCTCGCGGAAGCCTTTCACCGGCTCAGTTCTTTTGACGGTGCAAAGGGGGTTCTGGTTGAGGAGTCCATTCAAGGGATCGAGCTGATAATCGGTGCCAAAATTGATTTTCAGTTCGGTCCGGTGGTTCTGATGGGGATGGGGGGGACCGGGGTGGAAATTTACCAGGACACTTCTCTGAGAATGGCCCCCATTACGGCCGAAGATTCGGAATCCATGCTCAACGGCCTTAAAGCCCATCGCCTTTTGGAGGGTTACAGGGGAGCGGAACCGATCAATCGGCAGGCGCTCGGCAGCATGCTCACGGCATTTTCCCGGTTGGTCATGGCGCTGGACGAGAGGGTCTCGTCCATTGATCTCAATCCGGTCTTCTGCTCGGCCAAAGAGTGTGTGGTGGGTGATGCGAGGATTATGCTCCCCTCACAAACGGAGGAAAAATAAAGCAAACGGGGCGTTTAGAGGCGCATTTCCATGACCTCTTCGACTGCGTTAAGCAATCCCATCCGATCAATGGGTTTGCTCAATGTGCGCAAAGCACCGACGCCTTTGGCCATTTTGAGGTAAGAATCCGGGCCGATTCGGCCGCCGCCGGAAACGGCGATAATTTTGACATTCGGGAATTCTCGCCGAAGATCACGGATGGTTTCGATGCCTTCTTTCCCCGGCATGATGAGGTCCGTGATGACCAGGTCCGTGGGGCTTTTCTGATACTGTTTGAGCCCTTTGTCCCCATCGGAGGCCTCCAAAATATGGTATCCTTCCGGTTCCAGAATGGCCCGAAGCAACAGCCGAATATTTTCATCGTCGTCAATGACCAGTATGCTCTGTGGCACGGGGAATTGTTTTTTAGTATTCGGCATATCTTCTTCTATCCTGTTTAAAGAGATATTACTGTCTGAAAAAATCACTGATGTCAATCAAAAACCCCATTTTGGGTAATAATTAATGAGGAGGGCAATGGAACCAATAGAGGTGAAGCTGGGTGAATGGTTCGAACAGGGGGTTCGGCTTTACAAGGAAAATATGGCGAAACTGATACCCGCTACTTTGGTGGCCATCATATTGAGTGTGGCTTCCGGCGGGATTCTTGCCGGTCCCATGCTGATCGGTCTCATCATGATCGTATTAGGGCTATTGAGGCGACATCATCCGGAACCTGAGATTTCCGATATTTTTAAGGGGTTCCGGTTTTTCGTAAATGCCGTCGTTTTTGTTCTGGGATGGGGTCTGGTCCTGTCTCTGGGGTCCATGATCCTTTTGCTGATTCCGGGTGTCGGGCTGCTGGTGGTATTGTTTTTCATTTATTCGGCCCTGGCATTTCTGATGTTCGGCCCCTTCCTGATATTGGATCGGAACATGGATTTCTGGGCGGCCACCCTTACCAGTTTTCATGCGGTCAAAAGTAATTTCTGGCCTTTTTTGAGCGTCTCGGCTGTTGCCGGGGTTATTGGCAGCATCGGTTGTATCGCTTTCGGTATCGGCGTCATCGTAACGTTCCCCATTCAAATATGCATTCTTACCGTCGCCTATGAAGCGGTATTCGGGGAAACCCGCAACGTGCAATGAATATTCTATGGGGATCTTTGAACAAATGGGGGCTTATGGCGCCGGCACTTCTTTTCGGGGGAGCGTTCTTCATCCTGCATCGAAGGCGAAAACAAACCGACCAATGGGGTGAAAAAGCTCTTTGAGCAGATGACGGGGCAGATCAAGACCGCAAAAACATTCCCTCACATGTGGCTGACTATATGCCTGACCAGCTGTCCGGTGACACCGGTGATGATTTCTTTGGGTAAGAAATTGCCGGACTGTTCCGAAAGGGCCATTTGAACCAGACGATTAACGGTTTTTTCCGGATCACGCTCCCGCCTGTAGATCTTTTCCACGAGTTGCCTGTAATCGGCGGCCGACCGGATGGACCGGAGGATATAATCGGCGGCCTCATCCCCGGTTATGTAACCGTAATGGTCTGCGCAGAGAACTTGGACCTCCAGCTCAGCCAGTTTATGGAGGCTTTGCTGGTAAAGAGTGTAGTTGGAGTTGCCCGCGGGACTGATTCCGCTTCCGGAAGGGATGCCGCCGCCGTCTGAAGGAAACAGCGCCTTGATTTCAGGAACATATGCCGTAAGGGAACAGGAGGAATGCCCGGGTGTTTCCAGAATTCTGACGGTCCGTCCACCCAGATCGATGGTATCACCGTCCTTGACCGTCTCCCCCGAGACATCATGCCGCCATTCACAGTCGTAGTCCTTAAGCACTTTCTCCAAACCCATGTGTTTGGATGTCAACTTGCTGAATTCATTGATGGTGGTGATGGCTTTCTCTTTCTTTAGAATCTCCCAGCCTCGAGGTGATGCGTAGATGTCGATCGAAGGGTTTTTTCGTTTGAAGTAGGGGATGATCCCGATATGGTCAAAGTGGGCGTGAAGGATGAGAATCTTGGTGATTTGAGTAGCGTCCACGCCGAAAGACGCCATCTGTTCCAAGACGTCCGGAAGGATGTAGCTCATGCCGCCGCTGATCAGAATGGTATCACGATCTCCCTTAAGAAGGTATACGTTGCTCTCCCTGCGACCGAGATACCAGAGTCCGGGCTCGATTAGTCCGGGTTGTTCTCTTTTCATGATCTACTCCTGAATTTCTCCATGAAGGTTTCAATGTCAATCAATTGTGCAATCCTTTGCATCATTGTCAAGGGGAACCATTGACGGTTCTGAAAAAGACGTCCAGCCGCCGCCCAGGGCTTTGTAGAGACGCACCAGGTTGGACGTCACTTTTCCTTTGCTCTGGGCCAGTTGTTCCTGAAAGGATAGCAGTGATCGCTGTGCATCCAAAACGTTTGTGAAATCGGTCAGGCCCGCCTGGTACTGGCTTTCCGAAAGCAGGACGGCCCGTTTGGCCGCGTGCGTTGACCCTTCCAGGGCTTTCATGCGATTCTGTTCTTCGGCGTATGCCACCAAGGCATTTTCCACTTCTTCCAATGCCGTGAGAATCGCATATTCGTATTGAATCAGAGCCTGTTTCTGACGTTCCGTCTGAACCTGAATGTTGCTTCGGATGGCGCCGGCGTCAAAGACCGGCCACGTGACGCTGGGCCCGATGAGATAGGCAAGCCCGCCGGCGGAAAAGACATTTCCCAGGGAAAGGGTTTCAAGACCGATGGAACCCACCAGCGTGAATTTGGGATAGAGATCGGCCGTGGCCACCCCCACCCGGGCCGTTTGGGCCGCCAACTGCCGCTCGGCACGCCTGATATCGGGGCGCCGTCGCAATGCTTCGGCCGGCACGCCCACGGCCACCTTGAGCGGTGGCACCGGGATGGGGGTGTCTTCTTTCAATTGTCCGTTCAGTGCCCCCGGTTGCAGGCCGAGCAGCACGGAAAGTCGGTTCATGGCGCCGGCCAGAGCGGTCCGCAGGAGGGGGATTTTGGATCGGGTGCTTTCCATATTGTAACGCGCCTGTTGAACGGAGAGTTCGTTGGTGAGACCGGCTTCATAACGGGACAACGCCAACCGGTAAGATCTTTCCTGGGCTTCCAGATTGTGAACGGCCACCTCGATACCCCACTGAATTGTGCGGACATCCAGATAATTCAAGGCCACTTCGGAGAGGAGCGATACCAGCACATCGCGCAGGGTCTCCTCCTCCGCTTCCGTGTCGGCCGTGGCCGCCTCAATGGACCGACGGATACCGCCGAACACATCTATTTCCCATCCCGCGTCAAACCCAGCCGAATAGAGGCTGTAGTCGTCACCGCCGTACCGGTCTTCGCTTAAGCGGTTCCGGGTGGCCGAGGCCGTCGCATCCACTGCCGGAAAGAGCCTGGCTTCGTTGATGCCGCGTCTGGCCCGGGCCTCGCGGACCCGGGAGCGAGCGCTCTTGAGATTCAGGTTGCCGCGAACGGCCTTTTTCACCAGGTTCGTCAGAACCGGATCATCAAGGGTCTTCCACCATGTGGAGAGCGCATTGTAATCGCTGTCCCTTTCCACAAGCCCGCCCTTAAGCGGTGTGTCCCACTGCTTCGGGGCGTCTGTATCCGGGGGAGCGTAATTGGGTCCCACGGGCGCGCAGGCGGCAAGGAGTATCCCGATAAAAAGGGCTTTCAGGGGTTTGGCGAGGGAAAACGTGTTCATTTTTTCCGCCGCCTTTCCCGCCAGGCTTTGGCCTTTTCGCGTCCCCCCTGAAAGGCCACAAAAAGGGCCGGAATCAGGAAAATCCCCACCTGGGTGGCGGCCAGCATGCCCGCAAATACGGTGGTGCCGATGGCACGGCGGCTGTTGGCGCCGGCTCCGGTGGCAATCACCATGGGAAGCACTCCCAGGATAAATGAAAAGGCGGTCATCAAAACGGCTCGAAAGCGCATCCGGGCGCCGGAAATGGCGGCGTCAAAAACGCTACTCCCCTGTTCACGCTCGCTCTTGGAGAACTCAACGATGAGGATGGCGTTTTTACTGGCCAGGGCCACCAGCAGCACCATGCCGATCTGGGCATAGATGCTGAGGGCCAGATCGGCGATCCAGAGCCCCATCAAGGCGCCCAGACCCGCCACCGAGATGGAGATGAGCACCGGCAAAGGAATGGTCCAGCTTTCATACTGGGCCACCAGAAAGAGATAGCCGAACAAGAGGGCCAGGGCCAGGAGTATGGGGGCCTGTCCGCCGCTCTTTCGTTCCTGGTAGGAAAGGGCCGACCATTCGTACCCGAAATTCTCCGGAAGGGTCTTTACCGCCACCCGGGCCATGGCTGCCATGGCCTCGCCGGAACTGTGGCCGGGGCTCCCTTCGCCGTTGATCTGGGCGCTGGCGAACTGGTTGTACCGCGTCACCAATTGAGGCGCCATGATGGTGCTAAGCGTCGCCAGGCTGCTGATGGGGACCATGTGGTTTTCATTGCTGCGCACATAGATGCGGCTGATATCCTCCAGGGTATCCCGAAACCGGGTGTCGGCCTGGACTTTCACCTGGAAGACACGGCTGTAAAGATTCATGTCGTTGACATACCTGGAGCCCAGTTGCGCCTGCAACGTTGAAAAGACCCTGGCCACCGGTACCTGAAGGAGTTCCGCCTTGGTGCGGTCCAGGTTCAGAAAAACCTGCGGCACATCCGCCGAATAGGTGCTGAAAACGCCGCTTAGGGCCGGGTCCTGATTGGCGGCCACCACCATGGCGCGGGTGACGGCGGAGAGTTCCTGAGGGGTTTGATCGGCCAAAGCCTGCAGTTGGAAATTGAAACCGCTGGTGTTGCCCAAGCCCTGAATGGCGGGACGGCCGAAGGCAAAAATGTTGGCCGAGGGGATGGCCGCCAGTTGGGGACGAACCCGGGCCAAAATGCCGTCCAGGTGGAGTTCGGGGGTTTTGCGTTCGCTCCAGGGGTCAAGAATGGCGAAAGCCAGTCCCACGTTTTCACTGCTGCCGCTCAACAGGCTGAAGCCGCTCACGGCGATCACATGACTGACACCCAGGGTTTCCTTGAGAAGCTTGGAAACCTGCTGCATCACCTGGTTGGTGCGGACAAGGGAGGAAGCCTCGGGCAATTGGGCGTTTATGAAAAAGACCCCTTGGTCCTCGTTGGGCAGAAAGCTGGCGGGGCGATTGTTGAACATGAACCAGGCCCCTCCGAAGATGAGCAAAAAGAGAGCGAACACGACCCACTTTCTCAGGATCAACCATGCCGCCGTCGAAACATAGCCGTTTCGAAAGAGACTTAAAAGACTGCTGAACCAGGCTAGGGGTCCCCGTTTTACGGGTTGTTTCGGTCGCAGCAGGGTAGCGCAAAGGGCGGGACTGAGCGTCAGCGCGTTAATGGCCGATAAGACCACCGAAGTTGAGATGGTGACGGCGAACTGCCGGTAAAGCTGACCGGTGATTCCCGGAATGAATCCCACCGGTACGAATACGGCCAGCATCACCAGGGTGGTGGAGATGATGGGGGAGGTCACCTGGCCCATGGCTTTGATGGCGGCCTCTTTTGGTGCAAGTCCCTCTTCTTCCATAACCCGTTGCACATTTTCAACCACCACGATGGCATCGTCCACCACCAGGCCGATGGCCAGGATCAGGGCGAAAAGGGTGAGGGTGTTGGCGCTGAATCCCAGAACCAATAATACCGCGAATGAGCCCACCAGGGAAACGGGAATGGTGAGGGTGGGGATAAGCGTTGCGCGCCAGTCCTGAAGAAAAAGGAAGGTTACCCCCACCACCAGCAGAAATGTGACAAAGAGGGTCAGTATGATTTCTGAAATGGCGGACTGCACATACCGTGTGGTGTCGTAGCTCAGCTGATATTGAATCCCTTCGGGAAAGCGTTGGGAAATCCGTTTCAGCTCAGCCTCCACGGCTTTTACCGTTTCAAGGGCGTTGGCCCCGGAAGTTCGGTAAATGGCCATATTAACGGCAGGTGACCCGTCAAAAATGGATTTGGAAGCATAAGAGTGGGCCCCCAACTCCACCCGTGCCACATCCTTAAGCCTCAGAATGCCCCCTTGCGGGTTGGTGCGGATGACGATGTTCTCAAAATCGCCCGCCTGGTTCAGCCGGCCTTTTGCCCGCAGCGTGTACTGTACCTGCTGAGCATCGCTGGTGGGTGCCGTTCCGATGGATCCGGTGGCCGCCTGGACGTTCTGCTGACGGATGGCCGTGATTACGTCATCGGCGGTGAGCCCCAGGGAGGTCAAACGTTCAGGGTCCATCCATATGCGCATGCTGTAATCGAGCGCCCCGAAGATGTACGCTTCGCTGACGCCTTTTAAGCGCGTCAGTGAATCCTTTACGTTGATACTGACATAATTGCTCAGAAACAGGGCGTCGTTTGCGCCGTCGTCGGCAAAGAAGGTCACAACCCCCAGGATATCCGAAGAGCGGGTCCGCACCGAGACCCCCTGATCCGTGACTTCCGTGGGGAGTTTCGGAACGGCCTGTTGCACCCGGTTCTGAACATTCACCTGAGCGATATTGGGGTCGGTGCCTACTTCAAAGGTGACGCTCAGGGAGTAGGAGCCGTTATTGGAACAGGTGGAAGACATATAAAGCATGTCTTCGACGCCATTGATTTCAGTTTCCAGAGGGGCGGCTACGCTGTCGGCCACCACTTCCGCGCTGGCCCCCGGATAGACGGCGCTCACCCGTATTTCAGGCGGTGAAATCTGGGGATACTGCGCCACGGGGATGTTGAACAAGGCCAGGGCTCCGGACAGGGTGATGAGGATGGATATGACGATGGCCAGCCTGGGCCTTTCGATGAAGATGCGCGACAACATGGGTCAGTTCACGGCCTCCTCGCCTTTCGTCACCGTTTTTATGATCTGGCCCGGCTTTACTTTCTGTACTCCTTGGACGATCACCCGTTCTCCGGCTGAAAGACCGGATGTGACCACCCAGTCGGCGTCAATGGCGGCGCCGGTTTCAATGCGACGTTCATGAACCCGGTCTTCATCATCCACCACAAAGACGTATCGGCCCTTTCGATCGATCTGGACCGCTGATTGGGGAACAACGGGAGCGCGGCGTCCGTTTTCACATTTCACCAGTACGGTTACATAAGCGCCGGGAAGCAGAAAACCGTTGGGATTTTCAAAGATGGCGCGAACGGCGATGGTGCCCGTATTCGGGTCCACCTGATTGTCGATAAAGTCCAGGTACCCTTCCAGCGGATACACGGCGCCTCCCGGCATTTGAATCTTGTAGAGGGGCGGGCACTTTTTGACCTCAGATGTTCTAGAGGTGTCGCTGCCCGGGTCGAGGCTTTCCAGTTGGTTTTCGCTGATGGCGTAGACCACGCGGATGGGATCCAGTTGAACAATTCGGGCCAAGGACCCGGATTCCGGACCCACGAGATTTCCTTTGGTAAAGGTTGTTCGTCCGATCTGGCCGTCGATGGGGGCTTTGATGGTGGTGTATCCCAGCTTGATCCGGGCCTGTTCAAAATTGGCCTTTGCCTCTTCCAGCATGGCGTTGGCGCGCAATTCTTTGTTGGTTGCGGTTTCCACGTCCGTGGCGGATACGCCGCCCGATTGCACGGTCCTGAGTCGTTTCAGGTATTGTTGCGCGTCCTTGAGAGACGCCCGGGCCTCGTCCACCTTGGCGCTTTCCTCCGCCAGATCGGCTTTGTAAGGGGCCTGTTCGATCACATAAAGAATGTCTCCGGCCCGGACATGCGCTCCTTCCTTGAACTTCACCGCTTCCAGGTAGCCCTGCACTCTGGCCCGCAGATCTACCGCCTGAATGGCCTCCATCCGTCCCACATAGGTTTCGGCCGGGTTTACCTGTTGATCCGCCACCGCCATGACCGTGACCACCGGGGGGGGGACGTTTCGCGCATCGGCGCTGTGGGGATGAGCGTCGACGAAAAGGAGCACAAAGAGAAAATTGAAAGCAAAAGTGAAGATCTTCATTTCAATTCGATGGCCTTTTCCGGGCACATCTCCTGGCAGCAGAAGCAGGTGATGCAGATCTTTGCATCCACTTCGGGGATTTCATGGGGCATGGAAAGGGCACTTACGGGGCACTGGTCGATGCAGGTGCCGCAGGCCGTGCATTTGTCAGGGTCTGCCACGGGCCTTAAAAGCGTTCGCTGTTCAAGCACTTCCTGAATGGACGGGTTCTGAAGTATGGCTTCGCCTCCCAGGGGCGGCAGTTTAAAGTCTTTCAGCGGTTTCAAGTCGCCGATGATTTCGTTTGAGTTGGGATCGTAGTCCCCCAGGCCCATTTTCTTTGCCTTTTGAAGGAACCGCAAAAGGCCGGGGTCACATCCCATCATGGTGGCCACGACGCCGTCCAGGGCCACGGCATTGTCCGATGCCAGGATCAGACCGATGTCCCGCAGGTCGGGTGATGCCGGGCCGTTTCCCTCCATTCCCACCACCGCATCCATCAGGAAAAAATCGGGGACCCGAAGGTTGAATACGTCCACCACCATTTCGTGGAACCTTTCAGGGCTTCCCGCAACTTTGTGCAGTTTGGCCTTCTGCGCGCCGGGCAAATATCCGTAACTGTTTTTGATGGCGCCGGTGAGGACCGTCAGGCCGTGGGTCTTGAATTTGGGCAGGCTGATGATCACGTCCGCATCCAGCACGGCCCGGGAGACGCTTACCATGGGTACGAAATCCGGATTGAAAGGAATTTTAAGGGAATCGTTGCCGATGTTCCGGTAATGCCCTAATGAAGCTTCCATCAATCCGGTCTTCTCGAAACTCTTCTCATTGGCCCCATAGCTCATGACGCCGGGATTGTCCCCCACAATTAATGAATCAGGTTCCATGCTCAGAACTTTCTCCACCACTGCCCGCAACACCGCCGGGTGGGTGACGACCCCTTCCTTGGCATCGGTGTCCCGAAGGACATTGGGTTTTATCAGAACCTTTTTTCCCTTAAGGTCCAAAGGGAATAGTTCAAATGCACGGTCAATGGCCTCACCCAGATCTTCATAGGTGGCGGGATGTATCATCACTTTCGACATGGCTTTCTCCTCTTTTCGGCTAATGGACTGTGAAAACGGCTTTTAAGACGGGATCGAGGCAACGGCCGCGTCAAAAAAGCCGAGAGATACTGTTTCAAAAATGAGAATTGCTTTTCGAGATGCATACTGATGGATCAATGCATTTTATCCAGGTTATCATATCGCATATTTTTTTGCGAATGTTTGCTTCATTTTCAATAGTGCCCCCGCTTTTCCCCCTTCTTCTTTGTGTTGACAACAATCTGTCATTAAGTGACTATACAGTCTTGAAACTGAATTTTAAATAATTTACCGAAACCACGAGCTCTTTGCTGCGCATTTTCGGAGTGAATTGAAGAAACCATTCTTTGTAATCACTTAAAGGTGAAATGATGAAAAAATTATTCGATGGTAAAAAGACAGCAAAATTGGGCACTGAAAAAAATCCTGCTGTTGTGAATGTACAAACAGAAGAAAGAGTGAAAGAATTAGAATCAGTATTTGAAGAAGGCGGTTGGAAATATACAATTGAATTGGAGCCGGATAAACCTGAGAATATCACAGCCCTGGAAATATTATTGAATCCAGTAAAAACGAAGATCGCCGAAAAGAAGGTGGGACGTAATGAACCCTGCCCATGTGGAAGTGGTAAAAAGTTTAAAAAATGCTGTGGTAAGTAAGGCTTTTTTTGCAACGAGTCGTTATGGATCTGACTGTTTTTGAAAAAATGGATGAACCGCAACTGAAGCAGTATATCGAATTTCTGCTGTGGCACTACCGGGTGATGGATGCCTTCTGGTTTATCAAGGTGGCCGAACGATTCGACCAGTCGACGGCCGAAAGGCTCAATGAAAAGGTCTGGGGAAGGGTCGCGGGAATGGCGGCCAAGGATCTGGTTGATCGGTTCGGGATCAAGGAGAAGGGCCTTAAGGGCTTCGTGAAGGCGCTTGAACTTTTTCCCTGGTGCATTCTCGTGGGATACCACATTGAGGTATCCGATGGGGAAGTGATCATCTCGGTGCCGTCCTGCCCCGCTCAGGAAGCAAGGCTAACCCGGGGGCTGGGTGAATATGTCTGCAAGGAAATGCACCGGGGGGAATTTGAGGGTTTTGCGCGGGAAGTAGATGACCGCATTCGGGTGGAATGTCTCTTTGCGCCGCCCGATCCCCATCCCGAGAGCATGTTCTGTAGGTGGCGTTTTCATCTCGACAAGACCAACGATTTTCAGTGACTACGTAATTGGTTAGCCCATTTGATTGATCCGCAATATGCCTGTTTCACTTTCGCCGTGTCTAAGCCGAGCTGATTGACCATGGCGTCGCTTTGATCGAAGTCCGCTTCTTCAAAACACCGGGCCAGCTTTAACAACGGAACATATTCATTATTATCCTCCATGCACAGCGCCCCTTTGAGCTTGTCGGCCAGAGGAAGATAGGTTACGATCTCAGCCATGGGTTGGCTCAGCAATGCTTCCAGCAGGGAAAACATGCTCAGCAGGAAAAGGGAATCCGATTCGAATCCCCAGAAATCATGATCCATACCCACTTGTTCCAGGAATTTTCCCTTTGTGCGGAAAGGAAGATGAGTTCGGAAGCATACCGGCTCTCTGACACTTCAGACAGGAGCGCAACCCTGAGCCAGTTTTTTAAATTATTCCAGCCCAACATGGTAATGGCGTCTTTAATGGACTCAAATTTCCTGCGAAACCCGAATGAAGCTGAATTGAGATAAGAGCGCAGGCGAAAGCTGATGGCGACATCCGCCTGAATGCCGGCGGCAAGTTTTGAAAAATCAGGATCTTTCTGCTCTATCGCTTCAATGAGTTTAAACTTGGAAACGGTTCCGGACAAAACTTTTTTGACGGACATGGTTTCGGGCTGTTTGAAGAAGGATCCTTCGAGTAATGAGAAGCCTGCTTTGGTGCAGATATCAAAACCGGTCTGGTTGTCCACCCGGTCCGCCAGCATCACCGCATCATAGGGGGCTGCTGTAAGGCAGGCCTCCACAAGGTCGGGTTGCACCATGGCGGAAGTATTCAGGCAGATGATATCAGCCTGGGCAAAAACAGACTGATAGGTATCATGATCTTCAAACCAGGGAACTGCAACCTGGTAGCCATCGTTTTCAGCTTTTCCAATTCCGGAACCAAAGAATCGGAGCGCACGGCGGGATCGGTGATTTTGACTACTGTGCGGCCCGGAGGAAGGGCATAGGGAAGAGTATCCAGGATATTGGCCAAGGAAAAATTGACCATAATTTTCTTGTCCCTGTCCATTATCTGCTCAAGGGCAAGGGACGTCGCCGACATGAGATCAGCCGTGATGACATCACCTGTCTTGGAACCGATGGTTTGTTCCCGGTCAGCAGATAGGTAGACCAGTTCATATCCCCAAAGTTTCTTCTTGGCGTCAAAAATGGGAAGCCGGGCAAAGGCTACAGGGTCCAAATCACTGCTATTGCTTTGGATATTCATTGATCCTCCCCGTCCGCATATTGTTTGTGTTATTGGGGAAGCGGGGTTGCTCCCCAGATATCTTCAGCATATTCGAGAACCGCTCTGTCGCTTGAAAATTTCCCCATATTGGCGGTATTCAAGATCGATATCCGTGTCCATTGATCCTGGTCCCGGTACATCCCGGCAACGGCCTGCTGCGTCTTGGCATAACCCGCAAAATCGGCAAGCACCAGGTAAAAATCCCCGTTATCCAGCAAAGAGTTGACGATGGGTTTAAACAGTCGGGGTTCTTCGGGCGAAAAATATCCCGAATCGATCATGTCGATAATCTGTTTGAGGTCCTTGTTTTCTTCATAGTACTTTCTCGGGAAATACCCTTTCTGTTTCTTTCTGACAACTTCATCCGCCGTGAGCCCGAAAATGAAGATATTCTCTTTGCCGACTTCTTCCATGATTTCCACATTGGCGCCATCCAGCGTCCCGATGGTCAATGCCCCGTTCAATGCAAACTTCATATTGCCGGTGCCTGATGCTTCGAGCCCCGCGGTGGATATCTGTTCGGAAATGTCAGCCGCGGGAATGAGCTTTTCCGCCTGGGAAATACAATAGTTGGGCAGAAAAATGACACTGAGTTTTCCCCTGGTCAGAGGATTTCTATTGATGGTCTGTGATACAGACGTGATCAGCTTAATGATCAGTTTTGCCTGGAAATAGGCAGGCGCGGCTTTTCCCGCAAAGAAAAAACTGCGGCTGGTGTCATAGGAGTCGGGGTTTTCCAGGATGCAATTATACAGATGGATTACATGAAGGATATTGAGCAACTGGCGTTTGTATTCATGTATCCGTTTGGCATGGACATCGAACAGAGTGTTGGGATTCACCCCCCATCCCGGTTTTTCTCAGGGTGTACCTTGAGAGCCTCTTTTTGTTTTCGAGTTTGACTTTTCGCCATCGGGATTGAAATGAGGCACCACCCGCATGGGGAATCAGTTGTTTGAGTTGGTCAAGATTGGAAACCCAGCCGGATCCAATGACGGAGGTGATGAGTTTTGACAGTTCTGGGTTGGATTGATAGAGCCATCGTCTGGGAGTGATCCCGTTGGTAACGTTTCTGATGCGACGGGGATAAACCCGGTTGAAATCTTTAAACAGGCTGGTTTGTAAAATAGTGGGAATGGAGTTCCGCAACGCCGTTGACCGAATGGCTTCCGGTGGTGGCCAGGTGGGCCATCCGGACTTTCTTTATGTCTCCCTCCTCTATAATTGACAACCTGGAGAGTAATGCGGGCTCACCCGGAAATTCGTGTTTCAGATTGTTCAGAAAGCGTTGGTTTATTTCATAAATGATCTCCATGTGCCTTGGCAGAAGGCTTTGCAATAAAGAGACCGGCCATGTTTCCAGGGCTTCCGGCAGCACGGTATGATTGGTGCAGGGAAATGTCTTCTCACAGATGGCCCATGATTCATCCCAGCCAAGCCCGTGTTCATCCATGAGCAGACGCATCAGTTCCGGGATGGCGATGGATGGATGGGTGTCGTTGAGCTGGATGGCCGCCCAATCGGAAAACCCGTCAAAGGACTGGTGATCGGCCCGGTACTGACCGATAATATCCTGCAGGGTTGCTGAAACAAAAAAATACTGCTGTTTGAGCCTTAACTCTTTGCTCCGTTCCATTTCATCACTGGGATAAAGAACCTTGGAAATGGATTCACTCAGGACCTTTGCTTCGGCTGCCCCGATATAGTCTCCTCGATTGAAGAATTCCAGGTCAAACTCCCGGCTGGATGTGGCCGTCCACAACCGCATGTTGGTTACAAAATCATCCCCAACGCCCGGCACCAGGACATCGCAGGCCCTGGCCATGACATCCCCCGTGTCAACCCAGTGGTACCGTATATTCCCGTGAATATCCCGGTAAGGCTCGGAGCGTCCATGGAATTTGATGGTATAAATCGTTTCAAATCTGACAATTTCCCAGGGATTGCTCCTTCTCATCCAGTTATCACTTTTCTCGTGCTGATAACCTTCTTTCAATATCTGGTGAAAAATGCCGAAATCATAGCGTATGCCGTATCCGTAGCCCGGAAGCCTCAACCGGGCTATGGAATCCATGTAACAGGATGCAAGAGGGCCAAGCCCGCCGTTACCCAATCCGGGATCCCATTCTTCCTCTTCAATGTCATCAAGGTCGAAGCCAAGATCTGAGAGGACTTTCACGGAGAGTCTCTCCAACCCCAGGGAAATAAGATAATTTTTCAGGAATCTTCCCGGCAGAAACTCCAGGGAAAGATAGAAAACCCGTTTGGACAAGGCTTCCCTGCAGGACTCCTGGGTGTTTATCCATTGTTTGATCAACCTCTCTTTTAGACTAAAGGCAAGTCCCATAAAGCATGCGTATCGGTTCATTTTTTCAGGATCAAGCCCAAGGTTGAATCGGATGTTGTGATAAATATAGTGTTTTAACTGATCCGCCTCGGAAGCATTCATCAGACCTCTTTCATTTTGAGTTGGTTTCATGGTGAAAAAATCCATTTGAATAGCCCATGTCGGCCCGAATCCTGAGCGGCAGCCTATTTATAACATTGGAACCGTGGGATAGCAACGGAATGTGAATGATTTCAAGGCGTCAAGAAGAAAATGATATGAAAAAACGGATTGGGCCAGCTTGACGGCAATGCCGGGTTAGTGTGCTCTAGATAGAGCGCTATTTCTTTTTTCTTAAATGCATCATCAAGAACCTCATTGATCATCTTCAGAACATTGGAGTATCATGCAATAAACTCTTATTTGCCACTTTAAGGAGATTGAGATGGCAGAAAATGCAAAAGAGCCTTCTTGGCACGCCATGACCGTGGAAGCCGTTCTCGCGGAAAAGGAATCACGCCTTTCCGGATTGACCCGGGACGAGAGCCAAAAGCGGATGGAGCGGTTCGGCCCCAACAAAATACGGGAGGAAAAGCCCGTATCCGCCTGGGAAATCCTGCTTCGCCAGTTGATGAGCTTTTTCAACTATGTGCTCTATGCCGCGGCCATTGTGGCGTTCATGGCCAAAAACCTTGCGGACGCATCCTTCATCTGCGCCATTCTCATCATCAATACAACCCTTTCCTTTGTTCAGGAATACAAGGCCACCCGTGCCATGCAGTCCCTGAAAAGCCTGATTTCGGAAAAGATCAAGGTCTTTCGGGATGGGGCTGTTCACGAAATGGATGTGACCGGGATCGTGCCGGGAGATCTGTTGCCCCTGGAAGAAGGGATGAAGGTGCCGGCGGACGGACGTCTGGTGGAGGAGCACGGGCTTTCCATTGACGAGGCCATGCTCACGGGCGAGTCGGTTCCGGCTGAAAAATCAAATGAAATGCTCTCCGAAGATGTATCCCTGGCCGAACGCAGCAACATGGTGTTTGCCGGTACCACCGTGGTCCGGGGGACGGGAAAGGTGGTGGTGACGGAAACGGCCATGGATACCGAACTGGGAAAGATCGCCCAGGCCCTTCAGGAATCCAAAACCCCGCCCACTTCATTTGAACTGGAGGTGGACAAGCTCTCCAAAAACATCACCTTTGTCATTTCCGGCATGGTGCTTCTGGTGGCCCTGCTGCTTTTCTTGCACCACCAGATGAAGGGGGCGGATATCATCATTTTCTGTTTGAGCCTGGGGGTTTCAGCCATCCCGGAAAGCCTTCCCATGGTGCTCTCCTTCACCCTGGCGGTGGGCGCCCAGCAGATGGCGGTACGTAAAGCCCTGGCCCGCAGACTGGCCATCGTGGAGTCCCTCGGTTCGGTGGATGTGGTCTGTACGGACAAGACCGGTACCCTCACCAAGAATGAAATGACGGTACAGGCCCTCTATACGCCTGAGCATTCCCCCTATTTCGTCACCGGCACCGGATATGATCCGCAAAACGGGAAGGTGCAATTCCGGCATATGGGCCGGGAACGCCTCGATTATCTTTTAAAAAGCATGGTGCTGTGCAATGACGCACGCAAGTCCGCCACATCCGAAACCGGTTACCTGGGAGATCCCACGGAGATCGCCCTTTTGGTGGTGGCGGAAAAAGCGGATTTTAACGTTGAAGCCCTCCGTGAAGAAATTCCGAGAATCGATGAGGTCCCCTTCAGCAGCGACCGAAAAATGATGACCTCTCTTCACAACATCAAGGGGAAGCGCATCGCCATCGTCAAGGGGGCGCCCGAAGTGGTACTGGAACGGTGCACCTGCTGTTATGCCCACGGGGTTTTCCAGGAAATGAGCGATGACATGCGCCGGACCATCCGTTCCAATCTTGAAGAAATGGAGGAGCAGGCCTTGCGGGTTCTGGCGTCCGCCGAACGCGAAGTCACCGAAGGTATGGGCCATGATGTCATGGAACAAGAACTCACCTTTCTGGGGTTTGCTGGCATGATCGATCCGCCCCGCGAGGAGGTCCGGGAGGCGGTCCACGTCGCCAGGGAGGCCGGCATCCGGCCGGTCATGATCACGGGGGACAACCCCATTACCGCCCGGGCCATCGCCCGGCAGCTGGGGATGGGGGAAAATGCCGTTACGGGCAGGGACATTGATGCCATGTCGGAGCAGGAGTTGAAAGAGAGGGTTGAGGATATCGATATTATTGCCCGGGCCTCCCCCACCAACAAGCTGGAGATTCTCAAATCCATTCAAGAGAACAGGCATTTCGTCAGCATGACCGGCGACGGAGTCAACGACGCACCGGCGCTCAAGCAGGCGGATGTGGGTGTGGCCATGGGGCTCAGGGGAACCGATGCCGCCAGGGAGGCCGCAGGTCTTGTGCTTCTGGACGATAACTATGCCACCATTGTGGCGGCCATCGAAGAGGGGCGCCGCATTTTCGATAACATCCGTAAATTCGTCAACTACCTGTTAACCTGTAACGTGGGCGAGGTGCTGACGGTGCTCTGCGGCGTCATCTGGGGACTTCAACCGCTGACGGCCATCATGGTGCTGTGGGTGAATATCCTCACCGATGTGGGACCCGCCATCGCCCTGGGAGTGGATCCCGCCAACCCGGGCATGATGAAACGGAACCCCCGGAAGCACGATGAACCCATCATGAACCGGGGGCTTGTCTGGACCACGGCCTTTATCGGCATCAAGAAGGGGATTGAAAATTTCGCCGTCTTTCTGGTGGGGTATTATATTTTAGGCAAAGCCCTTCCGGGTCCCGGACGGTTGGAATATGCCCAGACCATGGCCTTTACGGGTATTGTGGTGTACGCCTTTGCCCGCATCTATATCATCCGGGCCTTTGATACCATCCGCTTTTTTCAGAATCCCTGGCTCATCTACTCTCTGATGTTTGCGGGAGTGGTGCAGTTGTTCATCATCTACTGCCCGGAAGTGAATGATTTCTTCGGCCTTCACAAGCTCGACTGGAAAGCCTGGGGGGTGTTGGGAATACTGGGGGTCTGGGCCAGCACCACCGGCGTATGGGTCTCCAGGTGGGTGGAATCCTGGGCCGGGCGTGTGATCAACACGGAAGGGGTGGCGAAATCCGATCGTCTCAAAATCAGACGCTCCATGGGAAAGGCCGCTTCACCCAAAACCGATCGCGGATCTCGGGACATATTTAGCAATTGACATATAGTCTCCCTTGAGATAAAGGGCTATGTAAGTTCGTGAGATGTGACAGAGCGTGTTTACCATCACCATGTGATCCTGCCAGAGGCTTGGAAACGTGCCGGCCGATTATCAGAGTGCAGAGTTTCATCTCTTCAAGATGTTCGGCAAGAACATCCTCTTCAACGTCGATACCATGTTATTTTACGAGGTGTCGCCGGTCGTTTACGACATCGCGGATCTCCTCTCCGACCCCGGCCATACCGATCCGGCACTTTCGCTCAAAAGCAGTTATCCTGAAGCAGAAATCAAAGAGGCCGTGGTCTATCTGATGAAGGAGGGGTTTCTTCGGGAAGGCCGGGCCCTCCCTGCCAGGAATCGCCCCAGGCTCATCAAGCGAAGCGGCATGAGGCATCTGGAACTGATGGTGACCCACGCCTGCAACATGCGCTGCCGCTACTGCTACGGATCCCTTTCCGCGGACGGCTGGCAGGAGGCCCCCCACCTCTATGGGGCCGACGACAGCGGAATGTCCCTGGAAACCGCCATAAAAGGCGTGGACTACCTCTTTGAGGCATCCGGAAAGTTAACGAAGCTGAGCGTGATCTTCTTCGGCGGCGAGCCCCTCCTGGAACTTCCCCTGATGAAGAAGGTGGCCGCCCATGTCCGTGAAAAGGAGGCGGAAACCGGCAAAAAGGCCGACCTCTCCCTTTCCACCAATGCCCTGCTGCTTCAAGACAAGCGGGTAATCGATTTCTTGATGAAACAGAAGGTGGGGTGCCAGATCTCCATAGATGGCCCCAAAGCCATGCACGATCAGAGCCGCTGCCTCCCGGACGGGATCGGTTCCTACGACGCCATCCTGCCGGGCGTCAAAGCCCTCATTGCCAAAAGACGCGGCCGGGTCCCGGCCCGGGCCACCATCTGCCACAACCGGGTGGATCTGCCCGCGGTCCTGGAGCACCTCCTCTCTTTGGGGTTCGGATCCGTGCACATGGAACCGGCCCGGGGCAGTTCCGGGGCCCTCATGGTGACCCCCGACGACGTGGAGGCCATCAAAAGACAGAACGAGGCCATCGCCCTCTTTCTGGTGAAAAGCGTCCGCGAGAACCGGTTTTTCAACTACAGCAATCTGGTCAAATACATCCGGCAGACCCGGGTGGTCCGGGAGCGGCTGGCCCACTACTGCGGGGCCGGGAGGACCTATTTCGCCCTGTCCCAGGACGGGGCCTTTTACCCGTGCCACCGGTTTGTGGGGCTGGATGAGTACCGAATGGGGGATATCGAAACAGGGCTGGACCTGACCCTCCAGAGAAAGATCCTGGACCTGACCGTGGACAACCGACCCGGGTGCCGGGAGTGCTGGGCCCGGTATTTGTGCGGCGGGGGATGCTGGAAGCACGCGGTGGATGCCCATGGCTGTCTGGAGGAGCCGGACGAGGAGGTGAGCTGTGAACTCATCCGGCACCTGATCGAATGCGCCATGGCCATTAATTCGGAACTGGGGGTGGAAGACAAGGATATCCTGAGCGAGATGTATGAGGAGGCGACCGAGCCGTATCTGGTGCCGGAGAAGGAGGAAGGAGACCATGAACGAGGAAGGGACACAGGGGCTGAGACGACGGGAGTTCTTGGGGTGGCTGTGTAAAATCGGCGGCGGGGCCACGGCCCTGACCCTGGGGCCGGGCATGCTGCCCCTGCGGCGGGTCAACACGACGCTGTTCAGGGGGACGGCCCATGCGGAGGGGACATTGCGGCGACGACGTCTGCACCACGCGGGATAGTGCGAGAGCGGGGATGCGGGCCACACCTGCCAGGTGCAGGATGTCTGCGATGTGGATGAATCCGGGGACTGCACCGGGGACCGCTGTATAGAAGACACCTCCGGGTCCTGTACCAATGACGGCGGGCCTAGCTGCCCGGAGGACTACACCTGCCCCTACGATACGTGCTCAGAGGATTGCGCCGGGCTGTGTATCTCTGACAGCTCCTTAGCCTGTACCAACGATGCGTGTATCTCTGACAGCTCTGGACTTGCGCCAACGACAAATGCGTGTCCGACAGCTCATGGACCTGCACCAACGATAGATGCCTGAGCGACAAGTCAGGGGACTGCACGCAAAGCGACACCTGCAGCACGACAGCTCGGGAGAATGCACCCTGAGCGACACCTGCGACAGCGACCGCTCAGACCTGAATGTGCAACGGATCCTGCGAGCTCGGATTCCAGCAAGAGCTGCACTAACGATGAATGCATCAGCGACAGCTCAGGGGGTGACTGCCAACAAAGCGACACATGCGTGTCCGACGCCTCCGGGACTTGCACCAACGATGACCTGCGTGAGCGACAAGCTCGGGGGACTGCCAGCAAAGCGACACATGCGCATCAGACAAATCAGGCAGAATGCAGCTTGAGCGACACATGCAGCAGCGACAGTTCGGGAGAATGCACGCAAAGCGATACCTGCACGGTCGACAGCTCAGGCAACTGTGCAACGGATAAATGCCAGAGCGACGCCTCGGGGGTCTGTACGAACCGGGACTCATGTAACTCGGACTACTCGGGGAACTGCATCCTCGACGTGTGCGTGCTGGACGCATCCCTTCTGGTGCAACAACGACCTCTGCCGGGAGGACCGGAGCCCGTCCGACTGCACCGGCAAGGACACCTGCACCCTGGACCTTTCTTTCAATTCAAAGGTGAACCGCCGCAGCTTCGCCCGGACAATCATCAACCAGGCCGTCAAGACGCTCTACCACATGGTAGGGGTGATCCTCTTCCTGGCCATTGGATACGGGCAATCCGAGGCTGGTACGGTGATCGATGCGACGGACGCCGTGTTTTCCGATGCCCCGGCCTATGTCACGGCCGGGTCCGTGGCTGTCCCCTCCCCGGTGGGCCCGTTTATCCGCGACTGCGACCGCGACGGCATCCTGGAGGCCGATACCAATGGGGACGGCCTGTGCAACGGCGACCCGGAGGTGCGGGACTATAACGGTGACGGGTCCCGGGAGCTCCCCCAGGGCGCCGCCTTTACAGGCAATTTTCAGTTTACCTGCTTTTACATCCCCGATGACGTGGCCATCGTCACCACCGGACCCCTGACCATCTCTGCATCCACGGAAGCGGCTGTTTTCGGAGCCGTGCGGCTGGCCTCCGGAATCCAGCTATCCTGTGCGGCCATGATCGACCTCCGCACCGGCGCCTGGCTTTCCGAAGACGGATCAGCGATTGCATTTACCACGGCCCTGACCGGCGATATCGACGAGACGCAAAACGCCTATGAGAAGGAGGATACCGTCCCGCCCATCCAGTTTACAAGCGTCTGCGCCATATTTTATGTGAGCAGGGACGGCAACTGCGAAGGCAACGACCCCTGTTACAGCACCATCCAGGCGGCCATCGATGAAGCCGGTACAGGCACTTTCATAAGGGTGGAACAGGGGACTTATCCGGAATCGATCACCCTGGATGCGCCCATCACGGTGACGCTCCAGGGCGGGTGGAACCAGCCATTCACAACCCAGACAGCCGGCAAGACCGTTTTCAAGGCGCCCGTTGTGTCTGACGGCACGCTCATCATGCAAATGGTGACCATAAAACCTTAGAGACAAGGGACATTCTGTATGCCCCGGTGGCATCTCCCGGAGCTGCGGGGCAGCTGAAATAGATTCCGTTTCGGTAATTCGCCGGGAATAAGGATATCCTGAGCGAGATGTGCGGGGAGGCGACCGAACCGTATCGGGAGACGGAAAAGGAGGACGGAGGCCATGAATGAAGAAGGGACGAAGGGACTGAGACGGCGGGAGTTCTTGGGGTGGCTGTGTAAAATTGGAGGCGGGGCCACGGCCCTGACCCTGGGGCCGGGGATCGTGCCCCTGCGGCGGGTCAACACGACGCTGTTCAGGGGGACGGCCCATGCGGAGGGGAATTGTCCTGACGACCACTGTACCGTGCGCGATCAGTGCGAGAGCGGGGATGCGGGCCACACCTGCCAGGTGCAGGATGTCTGCGATGTGGATGAATCCGGGGACTGCACCGGGGACCGCTGTATAGAAGACAGCTCCGGGTCGTGCACCAATGACGGCGGGCCCAGCTGCCCGGAGGATGCCTGCCCCTATGATACGTGCTCAGAGGATTGCGCGGGGCTGTGCGAAAATGACAGCTCCGGTGCCTGTACCAACGACGCGTGTCGTTCCGACAGCTCAGGAGCTTGTTGCCCGTCCGACAGCTCATGGACCTGCACCAATGATAGATGCATCAGCGACTCCTCAGGGGACTGCACGCAAAGCGACAAATGCACGGTCGACTCCTCAGGGCGCTGCGCTAACGACACCTGCGTCAGCGACAGCTCAAATGAATGCACCAACGATACCTGCGAGTCCGACATTTCAGGGGACTGCACCAACGACGAATGCGTGAGCGACAGCTCAGGGGGTGGTTGCGAGCAAAGCGATACCTGCGTGAGCGACAGCTCAGGGGGATGCTATCAAAGCGACACCTGCGAGTCCGACAGCTCAGGGTACTGCCAGCAAAGCGACACATGCAGCAGCGACAGTTCAGGCGGGTGCGAGCAAAGCGACACATGCAGCAGCGACAGTTCAGCCGGGTGCGAGCAAAGCGATGCCTGCACGAAAGACTGGTCGGGAGGCTGCGAGAACCGGGACTCGTGCAACTCGGACTACTCGGGGAGCTGCATCCTCGACGTGTGCGTGCTGGATGCATCCCATCAATGGTGCAGCAACGACCTCTGCCGGGAGGACCGGAGCCCGTCCGACTGCACCGGCAAGGACACCTGCACCCTGGACCTTTCTTTCAATTCAAAGGTGAACCGCCGCAGCTTCGCCCGGACAATCATCAACCAGGCCGTCAAGACGCTCTACCACATGGTAGGGGTGATCCTCTTCCTGGCCATTGGATACGGGCAATCCGAGGCTGGTACGGTGATCGATGCGACGGACGCCGTGTTTTCCGATACGCCGACCTATGTCACGGCCGGGTCCGTTTCCGTCCCCTCCCCGGTGGGACCGTTTATCCGAGACTGCGACCGCGACGGGGTCATGGAGGCCGACACCAACGGGGACGGGCTGTGTGCCGGAGACCCGGAGGTGCGGGACTATAACGGCGACGGGTCCCGGGAGCTTCCCGGGGGTGCCTCCTTTACAGGCAATTTTCAGTTTACCTGCTTTTACATCCCTTACGACGTGGCCATCGTGGCCACCGGCCCCCTGACCATCGCCGCATCAAAAGAAGCGGCCGTCTTCGGGGCCATGCGGCTGGCCTCCGGAATCCAGTTATCCTGTCCGGCCATGGTCGACCTTCGGACCAGCGCCTGGCTTTCCGAAGACGGATCACAGATCCGTTTTACCACCGCCCTGACAGGCGATATCAACGAAACGCAGAATTACTATGAGAAAACCGATACCATCCCGCCCATCGAGTTTACCAGCCTCTGTGCCATATTTTACGTGAGCAAGGACGGAAACTGTGAAGGGAACACCCCTTGTTACAGCACGATCCAGGGGGCAATCAATGCTGCCGGGACAGGCACTTTCATAAGGGTAGAACAGGGGACTTACCCTGAGTCAAATACCCTGAATGCGCCCGTAGCAGTGACGCTCCAGGGCGGGTGGAATGCGTTATTCACAACCCAGACAGCCGGCAAGACCGTTTTCAAGGCGCCCGTTGTGTCTGACGGCACGCTCATCATGCAAATGGTGACCATAAAACCTTAGAGACAAGGGACATTCTGTATGCCCCGGTGGCATCTCCCGGAGCTGCGGGGCAGCTGAAATAGATTCCGTTTCGGTAATTCGCCGGGAATAAGGATATCCTGAGCGACATGTGCGAGAAGGCGACCGAACCGTATCGGGTGACGGAAAAGGAGGAGGACCATGAACGAAGAAGTGACACAGGGACTTAGACGACGGGAGTTTCTGGCGTGGCTGTGTAAAATCGGAGGCGGGGCAACGGCCCTGACCCTGGGGCCGGGCATCCTGCCCCTGCGGCGGGTCAATACGGTTCTCTTCGGGGGGACGGCCCATGCCCTGGAGCCTTGCACCGAGGATGTCTGCGCCACGCGGGATGCCTGCGAGACCGGGGATGCGGGACACACCTGTCAGGTGAAGGATGTCTGTAATGTGGATGAGTCCGGGGACTGCATGAACGATCAATGTGATTTGGATCAGTCCCAGGCCTGCGTGAGCGATGCCTGCCGGAGCGACAGTTCAGGGGAGTGCCAGGGTGACAGATGCAGTAGTGATTCGTCAGGCGACTGTAGTAGCGATCAATGCGGATCAGACAGTTCCGGGGCCTGCAAAAACGATTCCTGCACCGGGGACACCTCCGGGGATTGCCAGGGCGACGCGTGCCGCAGCGATAGTTCGGGGGGGTGCCTCAGTGACACGTGCGGCAGGGATGCATCCGGGGCCTGCGCCGGTGACAGTTGCCCGAGCGACAGTTCGGGGGAGTGCATCTCCGACAGATGCACAGGGGACTCCTCAGGTGCTTGCGTGAGTGATAGATGCCGTTCCGACAGCTCGGGGAATTGTCAAAGCGACCGCTGTCGGGCAGACAGTTCGGGCGGGTGCAAGGGAGACGTCTGTGAAGGAGACAACTCAGGCGAATGCGAGAATGATGATTGCCATGCGGACAAATCCGGGGGGTGCCTGAGCGATCACTGCGCTTCAGACAAATCCGCGGCCTGTGCCGCAGATACCTGCACGGTTTCGGATGTCTCGGGCGAATGCTACAACGACACCTGCAATGAAGACAGTTCCACCCAGTGCGTCAGCGATACCTGCACCATCGACACCAGGAAATGTGAGAGCGATACCACCTGTCCCCTTGAGGTGACGTGCTTTATGGACGGCTTCTG
Organism: Desulfatiglandales bacterium; assembly: GCA_963663335.2. Classification (GTDB taxonomy): domain Bacteria; phylum Desulfobacterota; class DSM-4660; order Desulfatiglandales; family Desulfatiglandaceae; genus NaphS2. The sequence continues at coordinate 1,896,713 of CAXXLN010000004.1, forward strand.
TCCGCTGGATGGAGAGTGTCTTCTTGACGGAGAATGTATGGTCGATGAGTGTATTCTCGACGGGGTGTTCAGCCGGCGAAAGCCCCGGGCCGGAGGGAGCAGTCTGAACAATGCGGCCATAAAATGGCTGTATAAGCTCGTGGCCCTGGTGCTCTTCCTCCCCTTCCTGACGCTCCCCCGTGGAGCCGATGCCGCGGTTTATAACATCCCGGCCGGAGATGTGGCCGGGCTCATCGCAGCCATGGAGGCCGCCAATGCCGACCCGAATGCCGACACCATCAACCTGGCCGCCGGGGACTATGTGCTGACCGCGCCTTATGTGGAGGACCAGGAGCTTGAAATATATGGGATTGCAGGACTCCCTTCGGTGATCAGCCCCATCACCATCAACGGCTCGGAAGCCGGGACCACCACCGTGCTGAGATCACCCACAGCGGAGGAGGACTTCTGTGTCTTCCATGTCACCAAGACAGACGTGGAGGTATCCGAGGGCGCGTGGGAGGAGCACGCAGGGGATTTGACCCTCAACCGGCTGGTGATCCGGGGCGGCCAGTCCACGATGGGGGCCGGGGTCTTCAATGAAAGAGCCACGTTGACCGTCACCTACTGCACGCTCAGGGAAAATGTGGCCATTGGCGATTCAGCAGGCGGGGGAGGCATTGCAAATTTCAGCGGCACCCTGACCGTCGTCAACTCCACCATCAGAGGGAATACGGCCAGTGCTGATTGGTATGCGGCAGCAGGCGGAGGGATCGAAAATATCCGCGGTGAGGTCACCCTCCGAAACTCCACCCTCTATGGAAATACGGTTGAGTCGGGCGACCTGGCGGCCGGCGGGGGCATGAGCGGAGGGGCCGAGGAAATCCTCAACGTGACCATTGCGGGGAACCAGGCTGCCCTCGGCGGAGGCCTTTTCTTTCCCGATGGCCTGAAAAACAGCATTGTGGTCCTCAACACCGCGGATGTGGGGCCCGACGTCTTCGCCACCACCTCCCAGGGCTATAACATCATCAAAAACGCGACAGCAGACTCCTTTTTTGAGACCGGGACATCCGATCTCATCAATACGGATCCGCATCTGGGCGCCTATACGGACAGCGGCTCGCCGGGCGCGGGCTATCTCCCCGTGCTGTCCGGCAGCCCGGCCATCGACAGTGCCGACCCTGCTGCCTGCACCCCGCAGGACCAGCTCGGTCAGAACAGGGTGGATGCCTGTGACCGAGGGGCTGTCGAGTACGTCCCGGTGCTCTGCCCCCAATGCTCGGGAGACCCCGTGATGCTTCAAGATAAGGAGTTCCCGGCCGGTACGAACTGTGAGTGCAGGGCCAACACCTCCATTACCATCGGTCCGGGCGTGATTGTGCGGAAAGATGCTACAGTCACCTTTAAGGCGCCGAAAGTCACGGTAAAAAGCGGTTCACGGTTTGAAAGCGGGTCGGTGGTCAACATACGGCACTAAATCCGGAGCAACCCGGATATTCATGCTGCCGTGGCCACTGCGCAGGCGGCAGACGATATGAGCGCCTCCGCCAGGGCCGCACCCATGCTGTTTTACAAATTGTAAATCGCATTAACAAAATGTAAAAACAGCTCTATGGTGCAGGCGTGATTCGAAGATATCTCGCTTCACAGCTAAACGCGCTTTACCGCCAGTACCCTGTAGTAACGGTGACCGATCCCAGGCAGTCGGGCAAGACAACCCTCGTCAAGACCGTGTTTCCCGAGTGGACATATGTATCCCTGGAGACGGCGGACATTCGTGAATACGCCTTGCATGATCCCCGAGGAGTTATCGAGGCCTACCCTGAACGGGTCATTCCCGACGAGGTGCAGCGTGCACCCGACCTTTTCTCCTATATTCAAACCCATGTGGACGATATGGGCAAGGAGGGCGTCTACGTCCTGACCGGCTCGTTTAATTTATGACCGGGGGTGATACCTCAACAGTGGCATGCCGACTACGTGACCACCTACTTAAAAAGGGACGTTAGAACGGTAAAAGCCGTCAGTGATCTTTCGGTATTTCAGCGGGTTTTGAAGATGTGTGCGGCTCGCTCAGGCCGGATTCTCAACCTGTCGTCCCTCGGGGACGACTATCGACTGCATCGTGGATCAGGGTGATCGTCTCCTCCCCATCGAGATCAAGTCGGGCAAGACGGTTTCCGAGGATTTTTTTAAGGGGCTCAGGTTATCGTCCTGGATCTCGGGGGCCGATGCCAGGGAGAATGTGCTGGTGTATGGGGGGCTGATGGATCAGGTTCGGAAAGACGGAAGGGTCCTTTCCTGGCGGTCTTTTGCCAAAACGCTTCCGATGGAAATATAAGGTATTTGCGGCACGCCCGGGATGAAGCTCACCGGGCGTTTGTGCGAATGCGGCAGATACCCCCAATCGCTGAGACGTATCAATTTGTTTCTTTACCGGGATCCCGGATAGGTTCTGCACTCAGGCGTCAGCAGCGGACCGCATCCCTTCGCCATACGCGGATAAGACAGCCTCCCCTGCATATTGAAACAGAATCCCGAGAATGGCTAAGTTGATCCCGTCATACTTGAGCGCAAATTCAAGATGGTTGCCCGGAGTGTCCCCCGGCCAATATCTGGCGGGGTAGTCCTCCTCGATGATGCCTTGTCTGGTATCTATCCGGTGAATGCCGCTGAACGTCACCAGGGACCTGTGCCAATTCGGGATGACGTCGAGGTCGTACTGCTCAATAACGGCCGCATATCCTGCGGGTCTGAATGTCGATCAATCCTGATCGTTTCCAACCATGGCTCCCTCCGGCCCGCCGATCGCCATCTAAGAATATCCCATTGATTTGTCAACTTAAAATAGTCGGTTAGGCATAGGATTGCCCCGTCCTGCACGCCATCTTTTTGCTTTGGCCTACGGGCAAGCCAGGGCCGGCAGTGTGATCGATGCGACGGACGCCGTGTTTTCCGATGCTCCGATATCGGTGCCGGGGTCTTCAATGAGCAAGCGGCCCTCACCATTGCCAACTGCACGGTTCGGGACAATACAGCGCAACCGGAAAATGGCTAACAGGTTGACATGATCAGGGTTTGGTGCTAGGGAAACAAATGATTCGGGAAGGTTTTCGACCTTTCATGGATGATTTTCACGCCTTTCACAATCCATCTAATCGGGGGGACCGTATCAATGGCTGACTTAGCTTCCAAATTTGAAACCGCGGCGCAGGATATCAACAAACTGTCCAAACGGCCCGACAACAACACACTTCTGGAATTATACGCCTATCACAAACAGTCCAAAAACGGAGATGTCACCGGGAAACGCCCCGGTTTCACCAATCTGGTGGGCCGCGCCAAATATGACGCGTGGGCTAAATTGAAGGGTACGGGCCGGGATGCTGCCATGCAATCGTATATTGATTTGGTGGAACGTCTGCTGAAGGCGGATTAATAGACGGTTATGGATCCGTTCAACTTGGAAAGAAGGGGTAAACCATGAGTCAATCCATGACTAACGCCGACAACTTCTGGCTCTGTATGGATGATCCCACCAATCTGATGATGATCACCGCATTTATGGAGTTTGAGGAGCGTATCGATTTCAAACGCCTGCGGGCGACCATCGAATCCCGTGTGGCATCTTTTCCGCGGTTCAGGAAAAAAGTGGTGAAGCCCGTTTCGGGCATGGGAACACCCGTCTGGGAGATGGACCGTTATTTCGATATCCGCTCCCACATCCATCGGGTGGCCCTTCCGTCACCGGGCGGAAAATCGGAACTTCAGGAGATGGTGAGCGATATGATGGCCGCTCCCCTGGACCCCCACAGGCCTCTCTGGCAGGTCCATCTCATTGAAAATTACGGTAAAGGGAGTGTGGTCCTGTTTCGAATTCACCACTGCATCGCCGACGGCATTGCCCTGGTTTACGTCCTGTTGGCGGCGGCCGATGAGGAAGCGGAGGCTCCCTGGCCCGAGGCGTTGCCGAAGAAGCGGAAAAAGATGCTCTCCTTTGACTTCCAGTGGCCCATCGCCGGTGTCATCCGAGGGGTCCAGAAGGCCAAGGATACGACCCGGAAACTGGGGCGGAAGATCACCGAAGAATTGAGCGGTATGGGTTTCGATCCGGGTCGTTTCACGGAACTGGTCCGGAAGAGCACTCAAACATCAGCGGACGTGGGCGGGGTTCTGGCAAAGCTGGCCCTCATGCCGCCGGATCCCTCTACCGCCTTCAAGGGGAAACTGGGAACCCGGAAAAGCGCGGTCTGGACCGATCCCATTTCGTTGGATGCCATTAAGGCCGTGGGGCATTCCATTCGTGACGCCACCATTAACGACGTGCTCATTTCAACGGTCACCGGGGCCATGCGGAGCTATTTAAAAAGCCGAAACTATCCGGTCAACACCTTGGATCTCAATGTGCTGGTTCCGGTGAATATCCGTAAGCCGGGCACGGAGGTGGAGTTGGGAAACAAGTTCAGCCTGATCTTTCTGACGCTGCCCGTTTACATTGAAGACCCGGTGCTGCGACTGAAGGAAGTCAAACGCCGCATGGATGATCTCAAAAAGGCGCCCGATGCCGCGGTGAATTTCGGTCTGCTCAGCACGGTGGGGTTCATGCCGCCGGGAATTGCCAAGAATCTGGCCCATTATTTCAGCAATAAGGCCTCCGGTATTCTGACGAACGTGCCGGGGCCCCGCAAGCCCCTCTATTTTGCGGGAAGCGAAATCAAAAATCTCATGTTCTGGGTTCCCAGGGCCGGGGACGTGGGGCTGGGTGTCAGTATTATGAGTTACAATGGAAAGGTGAGTGTGGGGATTGCCGCTGATGAGGGATTGATGCCCGACGGCGAAGTGCTCCTTGAGAGGTTTGAAGAAGAGTTGGCGCATCTGGTGCAGTTGGTTGAATCCGGCGCCATCGAGGAGGAACCGCTGGTGTTGCACGACACCTATCAGGAGATGCGGTGCAAAGGGGTGACACGGGAAGGGGAGCAGTGCAAAAAGCGCGCAGTCCCCGGATCCGAATACTGCGGTATTCATGGGAAAGCTCCTGATAGAGATGAGCATTCTCCGAAGGGTTCTACCGCTTCGGAGGAAAAAGACGTTTATGCCCACGAGGATCCGGACCCCAACCGGTGCCGGGCACTCACTCGAAACGGAAACCGGTGTAAAAAACGGGCAATGTCCGACTCTCAATTTTGCAGCACCCATCAGCCGGCGGTGCCGGAACGGGATACCCGTGATCTGGCTGAGATTTTAAAAGAATTGAGTGGTCATTAATGGTTCGCGTAGAACAGGGGAGGGGAACCGTGAAACAGGTCGTCAGCATCAGCCTCGGTCCTAAAACGGCTGATTTCGAGCTCGATACGGAATTTTTGGGCCACGCGTTTTCCGTCAAGCGCGTGGGAACGGATGGTGATCTGAACAAAATGCTGGAGCTGCTGCTGGAATGGGACGGCAAGGCCGACGCCATCGGTCTGGGCAGCATGCGGTTTCCCAATGCCATCGGGCCGAAACATGTTCTGGAGCGGCGTGCCGAAAAGATCAGGGCTTTGAGTGATCGGGTCAACACGCCGGTCACCATGGGGAGCGCCCTTCGAAGCGTGGTCCATGAATGGTCCATCCGGCATGTGGAGTTCGTTTTCGGAAAGTATTTTGACAATGCGCGGGTTTTCTTTTTCTCAGGGTTGGCCAATCACAAAATCGCCCGGGTTTTAAACGAATTTACGGACAACCTGATCTTTGCGGACCCGCTTCTGGAAAACGGCATCAGCAAATTCATAAAATCCGTAAGGGATCTGGAACTGTACGCCAGCGGGGTCCACGAGGTCCTGAAATGGTTGCCCAGCAAGAAGTTTTCCGCAAATTTCATGCCCGCGCGCCTTTGGAATATTCACTTGATGAAAAAGGCGCTGCAACAGGCCCAGGTGATAGTGGTCCCCCATTACGATTTTTACCGCTACCTGGAGCATACCACCCTGGAAGAGTTAGGGGGGAAGATCATCATCACCTCCTGCGCCTATGATGACCGCGTAGAATTTCTTCAGGAGCGAGGCGTGAATGTGATCATCGATACCGCCCCCAAGGTGCTTGAAAGAGTGGTGGGCTTAAATGTCCTGGAAGCCATGATGCTGGCGGCCCTGGGCAAAAAGCAGGATCAGATTATTGATGACGATGTACTGGAGATTATCTGCGACCAGAACATGGCCCCCAGGGTGGTCTACCCTTCCGGTACGCCGAAACGGGTCAACCGGTTCGCTTTCGTGATCCATCCCCTTTCCCAGGAGTTTCTGAAGAAGGAAAAGACCCTGGAGATGGTCAGCCAGTTTGCGCCGCCTCTTTTTATGGACGTCGTTGAAAAGGTCATCGCCTATGCGCCCCCCTTCATCTATTCAAAGGTGACCGGTGTCAAATCACCCACAGGCGTGGAAGCGGAAGGGTGGCTGATCTCCGTGGGGGGGACCCCCAAACAGATGCTGGCCCACAAACCGGAATTCACTTACGACCGTTTATTACAGGCGGCCAAAATGGCCAAACGGCTGGGGGCGCAGATCATGGGGTTGGGGGCGTTTACCAAAGTGGTGGGCGATGCCGGTGTCACCGTGGCCAAGAAGGCGGATATCCCCATCACCACGGGAAACAGTTACAGTGCTTCGGGGGCACTCTGGGCCGCCGCCGATGCGGTGCGGCGAATGGGCTTGATCAAAGTGGAAAAGGGGAAAGCCATCAAAGGGAAAACCATGGTGTTCGGCGCCACCGGCGCCATCGGTTCGGTCTGTTGCCGCCTTCTGGCAAAAGCCTTTGAAGAGGTCTACATGGTGGGCCGCAATACGGCCAAGCTGCTGGCCTTGCGGGAAGCCATACTGAAAGAAACGCCCGGCGTGAAGCTGCACATCGCAACCCGTCCGGACCGGTATCTGCCGGATATGGATGTCATCGTCACGGCCACCTCCGGCGCCGGGAAGGCCATCCTGGATATCATGCGGGTGAAGCCGGGATGCGTTATCACCGATGTGGCCCGCCCGCTGGATCTCTCTCCCGAAGATGTGGCCAAACGCCCGGACGTGCTGGTCATTGAATCGGGCGAAATCGAACTTCCCGGCAACCCTGAGATGAAAAATATCGGTCTTCCGCCCAAGGTGGCCTACGCCTGCCTGGCGGAAACCATTGTGCTGGCCCTGGAAGGCCGCTTCGAGATCTTCACCATCGGCCGGGACATTGAATGGGAAAAGGTGCGGGAAATCTACAAGATGGGCCTGAAACACGGCATGAAGCTGGCGGCTATTTCGGGCGTCAACGGTATTTATACCGATGATGACATCGCGCGGGTCAGAAGACTGGCCATCAAAGCCCGAAAGACCTGGACTCCGCCCCGTTTTTCAGATGCGGCTTGAAGAGATTGATTCGGCTATGACCGTCCCACAACCCACACAAATTCGGTTCGAAAATCGAGAGCGCCCCGGATTTCAGATGGATTTGACACTTAACGACTTAAAGCAGCATCTTTTACAGGATGACAACACCTGCTTTGCCCTCATCTTCGGCTCGTACGCCAGAGGCCATGCCAGGCACGACAGTGATCTGGATCTGGCGTTGTGGTTCCGTGACCCGCCGCGGGGGCTTGCTTTGCTGGATATGATCAATATCCTGTCCAACATGGCTCAAAAAGAGGTTGATCTGGTGGTTTTGAATCGCGCTTCGGCATTTTTGCGGCATCAAATCATCAAGGAGGGGATCCGGTTTTTGATCAAGGATCCGGTTGGGTATCGTCAATTCCGGGAAAAAACCATGATTGACTACGATATTTATAAACACGTTACGGGGTTGCATTCAAATGATCGATCCGCACTTATTGGAACGGAAACTCAAACGGATTGAGCAGTTTCTGCGTGAAATGGAAACCGCCGAAGGGCCTGCAGCATTTGATGAATTCTCCGGCAACACGGTCTTTAAGCGATTTATCGAACGAAACATCGAACTGTCCATCGAGCAGATGATCGATATTTGTCGTCACCTGGTCAGCGGACTGGATCTGCAGGAACCGGAAACCTATGCGGCCTGTTTTGAAATCTTGGGCGATGCCGATATTATCCCCAAAACCTCTGTCGAAACGTTCAAGTCCATGACCCGTTATCGCAACTTGATCATTCATGGCTATGACGGTGTGGAAGATACGATCACCTTTGGAATCTTCAAAAAGCGTTTGGGCGATTTCCGGACCTATATCGGTTTTATCCGTCAATATTTGCGGTCAAATTCCCCTTGCGGGAAGCCATCCTGAAAGAGACGCTCGGTGTGAAGCTGCACATCGCAACCCGTCCGGACCGGTATTTGTCGGATATGGATGTCATCGTGACAGCCACATCCGGAGCCGGGAAGGCGATTCTGTTTCCGGGCGGAAGGGAAAAGAAAGTATTTGGGTCTTAAGGCGTTTTCTTGATATCATATAAGTCTGTGCGGGAAAATGCTGTTTGTTAGAGAATCATCCGCTGCATTAAGTCGTATTTTAGAGGGAGGAACCTGATGGCGCAACCGGAAAAAGGATATGTTTCGCCTGAAGCCTATCTCCGGATGGAAAGAAACGGGGAAAACAAGAACGAGTATTTTGATGGCGAGATTTTCGCCATGACCGGCGCCTCCTTTAATCACAATCTGATTTCCGTGAATATTTCTTCGTCCCTGCACGGGGCGTTGCGGGATTCCCCATGCTATGTTCTTGCGAGCGACATGAAAATTCAGGTGGATAAGGATAGGCATTACGTTTATCCGGACGTGAGTATTGTATGCGATCGGGTGAAATTCTCGGGGGAAAGAGACGATGTCGTTGCAAACCCCATCGTGCTCTTCGAGATCCTTTCAACGGCCACAAAGGATTATGACCGGGGAAGCAAGTTTATGGCCTATCGCAACGTCATTTCTTTAAGAGACTATATCCTGGTTGACCAGTATTCCTTCCATGTGGAGCATTTCCAAAAAAACGATAACGGTCAATGGGTTCTGGATGAATACAAATCACAATCGGACGCATTCATCATTAAATCCGTAGGCGTTGAATTGTCCTTACAGAACATTTATGATCGTGTGAAAATTGAGGACCATGAGCGACGCGGTATGGACAAAACAAAATGAAAGAATTTTTCAATCCTTCCTTTTTTCACCCTTTTTCACATGCGACGTGACGCACCCTCCGCCAGTTGAACGGCGCCCAGTCCCCCGTCGATGGTGATGAGCGTGTTCTCCGGTATCTTTCTTGTGGCCCGTCGAACGCCGACCACGGCGGGAATGCCCAGTTCCCGTGCCACGATGGAGCAGTGGTTCAATATTCCCCCTTCTTCAACAACGATGCCACTGACGATCCGCAGTACGGGTGTCCACCCCGGGTCGGTGTTTTTGGCTACCAGAATGTCCCCTTTCGAAATGCTGTGTCGGGTTGGATCGTCAACGATCCGTGCCCTTCCGGTTGCCCTGCCCGGGCTGGTACCGATGCCCTGAATGATTTTTGCATTTGACGGCAGATCATCCACCGGGCGGCCATCGATATAAAATGTGTACACATCGGATTCATTAAGGAATGCATCCCGCCGGTTTACGGCCAACCGCTTTGCCGCATCAAGACCGATTCCGCCGTCCACCAACTGTTTCAGTTCGGGTTGGGTCAGAAACAGCACGTCTTCGTCAAGGCCCGTAAGTTGTCCCAGCGTCATGACGGATTGCCTGATCCGGTAGAGGATCTTGTCCAGGAAAAACCTCAGATCCTCCCGTAGATTCAAGAAATTACAGGCAGCGTTCAGGAGAGGGCCAAGCACGAGACGAAGCGGCCGCGTAAGCTTCTGACGGATTATTTTTGCGGAGTCGGCAGGTTTGTCGGGTTTCACCATGCCGCCGTCCACTGGGCCTCTGAGAAGGGTTGCCATCATTCCCAGGATCTCTTCCGGTGCTTCCGCCCATCTTTTCAAATAAAGAGTCCTGTGGCGGGATCGACACCCGTATTTGGAAAGGAACATGCCGAGCTTTTCCTGAAGCGGCGGTGGGAGCTTTCCAACAAGTTCTTCCGGGGACCGATTCAAAAACATGTCCAGCGTCGCCCTGTCATTTCTGACGGCATCCGCCAATTTTTTCATGTCGCGCTCGATCTCGGTGGCAATATTGTCGGTGTTTGAGCTGAGAAGTTGAAGGAAATCCGAGTAGTCTAATCCTCCCATGTCTTTCACCACCCATCGGAGCGCCCATGTAAAGAGTGTGGCATAAAGGTACGGCCACTGATTTTTTTCTTGAAGAAGGGCCAGGCATTCGAGAGATTCATTGGTCTTTAACATTGCCTGGGTGGCGGTTTTGTGGGGTAACTGCTCAATCCTATTTAGATTGTTCTGGAGCTTTCCAAGGCTCAGGCGTGTGAGGTTTTGACAAAATAGAGGGTTTCCCTGTGGTTTCACGACGCCGAGGCAGAGTGCCCGAACCGCCAGTCCAAAAAGGGCTGAGAGAGAGGGTGACGGTACGGATTCGATTTCAAATCCCGGCGGAAACAGGTCCAGAAGTTCGCTGATGCGGAATTTTGCGGGAACCAGTGCCAGAATCTGTTTCAGGCTTTCACAATTCACATAAAGGAATCCGTTAATAACGGTCAAGCTCGGTTTTATAACCGGAATCTTTAGAAATTGAGAATTTTCTGAGAGGTCAAACCGCGGCGTGTTTCTCATCATGGCATCCGCCAGCAAAGGGGTGAGCCGATCCGCCCAGAGATCCTCGGCGATTTTCCGAGTCCAGGTTCCTGGAGGCGCTTTGAGATCCACAGCCTTTATGGTTGTGATGGGACGGGACTGGAGAAGCCACAACTTGTCGTTATTGTCGATGGCCCATTCAATGTCCCGGGGTTTTCCCTCGGCATGGGTCTCGGCTTGCTTGGCCAATCGGGCGATTTCCCGCCAGTTTAACGCCGTCAGGGTCTCATGGTCTGCTGAGTTCGTTTCAAATGGTGTTTCGCCCTTCACGATTCTGTTATTTCGAACAAAGACCCGATAAGGCGTCACATGCCCGCTGACAAGCTTTTCGCCCAGGCCGGGAACGCCTTCGACGACCACTTCGTTCCTCATTGGGTACATGGGATTTCGGCTGAAAGCGACCCCTGCGGCCTTGGCATGAACCATTCTTTGAAGGATCACGGCCATGAGGGGAACTTCTTCAATGGGGTCCACCGGGTTATCCAGATAACTGAACACCGATTGTGAAGCGGCGCTCTCCCAACATTTTTCAATTTTGTCTTTCAAATCCGCTTCATTTCGGACATCCAGATAGGTTTCGTACTGGCCGGCAAAGCTTTTTCCCTCGAGGTCTTCCCGGGTTGATGACGAGCGTATTGAAACACCTCTCGATAGGGCCATCTCTTTGGCCGCATCCCTGACGTCATCCTGAAGGCCTTCGGGCCAGACCTTGTGCCGGCGGTAAAAATCGTCGGCTTCAACCCGGATGGCAACGGCTGAAGGAACCTCAAATCCTGAAAGCCTTGCCCGTGAAAGGGAGGCAAATTTATGCCCCACCACGCTGGGATCGAGAGCAACGTCATCTTCGAAATGGATCAGATAATTCAATTTTTGGGTACCCTTTCAGCTAAATGCCACATTAGGTCGTTTACCATGGATTCCGAAATGCCTGATGTCTCCATACCCGTATGTATGAAAAGAGGCTAACCGTCAGACGGATGCATTAGAGCATTATGACATAACTTTTGCGTGAGGAGGTAGACTTTCTTTTACCGGGTTGGTGGAGATCCAATTCGGGGGCTTTGGTGGATCGGAGGCCGGGTGCCCGTCCGGGATGCCCGGCCGACCGATTGGGAAATGTTGACGCCTATTTGACTTTTACGCCGGTCACCAGTTGGCTGACAATCCGGTCCATGGCGGATTTCTTGACCTCGGTTTTGGCGGCCAGCTCCTTTTTCTTGTTCCACACGGATTCGGGTCTCACCTGGAGAATGATAACGTTTTCGGGGAAGGGGAGGTCCGCATCGATGCCGAATTCAATATCATAGGGCTTGCCGTAGTATTTATCGATGGCTTTGGCAATTTTGCAGATTTCCATCAATTCTTCGGTGGGAATGCAGAATTTCTTACGGTCCGCTTCCGGAACCTCGGCGGTCTTGATGTCGCTGCCGTCTTCATTGTAGACGCACTGAATCTCCTTGCTCCCCTTGGTTTGTTTGACCACGGTAAAGGTGATCTTGTCCACCAGATAACTGTCCGGTGTTACCAGCCCGCTCACCACCGCTTCTCCCAAGCCGTAGCTCACGTCAACGGATATTTTGGAACGGTCGCCGTTCAGTGGATTCAGGGTGAAAATGACGCCGGAAGCTCTTGAATTGACCATCTTCGGCACGCCGACCCCGATGTTCAGGAGATATCCCATCCCCTTGTTCATGCGATAGGTAATGGCCTCTATGAAATAGGCGCTGGACCAGGTCTTCTTGATGTATTCGATGAGGTCTTCTTCGCCTCGGATATTCAAATAGGTTTCCATCTGGCCGGGCATGGATACGGCGCCGCTGGAGCGCACCGCCACCGGAACATTCTTAACGCCCGCCATGTCGCAGAGCTTTTGGTATTCTTTCCCCACCTGATCCACGATGATGGCCGGAACGGTCGCTTCCTCAATAAGTTTTACTGAAAATTCCCCGGCCGCCACGCATTTGTCATAAGTCACTTCGCCCAAAGCGTTGATATATTTTTCCAGTTCCTTCTTAATGCCCGTTTCCGTGATGAAAAGGTCATTGGCGTACAGGGTCAGGGCAAATCCGGGGCTCACTCGAATGTCACTTTTCATCATTTCGCCCAGATTGGCGTTCTTCTTGCCGACGAGCTCGAAATCCTTTCCCACCAACTCCTCATACCACAGGGTTAGCCGTTTACTCTTATCTATATCTCCCATAATAGCTCCGAAATATGCATGGATGGTTGTAATATGAGTAGGGAAGGATGCCGCCTGAAATTCATCTTCCGGAGCATCCTTCCCCCGTACCGATTAAGCCCGTTTTACAATCTGAACACTCCCTTCGTCCCCGTCAATCCGGATGATATCTCCCGTTTTGATGGTGGAGGTGCCGGTGCCGGTGCCCACAACCGTGGGGAGACCATACTCACGACAGACGATGGCCGCATGGCACATGGCGCCGCCCACGTCGGTCACGGCGCCTGCGATCTTGGTAAAGGCGGGCGCCCAGCTGGGTGAGGTGGTGGTCGCCACCAGAATCTCCCCTTCCTCAAGGAGACCCAACTCCTTTACGTCTTTGATGACGCGGGCTTTTCCTTCCACGATGCCCGAGGACCCCGGTGCGCCCATCAGTTCTTCCGAACCTGCGCCGGAAGCGGCTTCCACACCCTTCAGCCAGTTTTTCAACACATCCGTGGTAACGCCCCACAATACGATACTGAAGGGTTCGGTCACCACGTCGGGCGGTGTCCCCAGAGCCGGCGGCGGCGTCCATGCCTGGAATTTTTTCATGACGCCTTTGCGCCACTCGATCTCTTTGGGCCAGTAAGAAGGCCCTCGCGCAATGGTGCCGGTGGCCCAGGCGGTAACGTAATCCCACAGGGCATCCCTTATTTCATCCCGTTTCAGATACCAGATGTCCTCTGTGTCCTTGATAAAGTCGGCCTTTTGAAGGAGATCGCCGACCTGTCTGACCTTGTTCCAGAACAGGCTGTGAAACCAGTGCTCAACATAAAACAGATGATCTTCCACATAGGGGAATACCCGCTGGGAAATGGCCAGGGTCTGGTCGAATGATTCCCGGTCTTCGTCGGTTTCAATCAGGTCCCTGTATTCCTCAATGATCCTTTCCCGCTCTTTAATGAGTTTCTCCGTGGGCCGACCCACCTCTTTGCCGGCTTTGATGGATTGGATGTGCATGCGCAGGGATTCAAAAGGGATGTCCAGATCATCGTTCCAGGAGATATGGTGGTGATACCATCCGGTGCCCGTGGAGACGTAGAACCATGGGTATCTGGCTTTTTCAAGTTCCGCCAGCCAATGTTTCCCTTCCGGACCGTTGTCCAGTTCCGCCATGACCTGGGCAGCGGAGCCGGGTTTCAGGATGACGTCTTCAATCTTGTTCTCAATGGCGAGTTTGGCAAGCCGAATCAGCTCCGCATCGGGTCTGTACATGACCACGTCGATGCCGGATACCATTTTGGTAAGGGTGGAAATGGGGATGCCCGGAAAGATGGCGTTGGCGGTATTGATAAACGTTACGTAAGCCGCATAACCCAGGTTGAGGAATTCAAAATGGTACTGCCAGACCTTGAGACCCTTGTGGATCAGTTCGTCATACTGGGTCAGAAGATGGTAGCCGCTGCCGATGCCCGTGTTCCCGAAAACAACGGACTCATCCTCCACTTCGGGAAGGGGTTTGAATTCAACGGCCTCAAGCTCCTTGATCAGCTCATTGACCTTGACTTTCCAGTTTTCGTACAGGTTGTCCCAGTTTTCATAATAGTAGCCCGCCCGTTTCATGAAGACGGGAATACGCTTCTCTATTTCTTTCGGGTCCTCGATGCCGATGGGGGTGATGTACACCCGCCCATTGACGATACGGTGATCAATGCCATTGGCCGGCGGTACCAGGAAAGTTCTTGTGTTGTTCTGGGAAAGGGCCAGAAACCATGCCTCGTCCCAGATGAGGTCAAAGGGATAGTGGGGCTCGGGGTAATGAAGGCCATCGTAGTACCAGAGCTGTTTGCTCTCCCGTTCAGCACGCGCCGGATCGTCGGTGGTGAACTGATAGTGGTAGGGGTACATCCTTTCCCACCCTTCGGTACCGGGAATCGTAGGAATGTCATGGGGATCCAAAAATGTTGCCATGCTTCTGCCTCCTTGATTAAATGGTTGTTATGTTTCCGTGTTGACCTCTAAAACCAAAAAAAAGCGTTAAAGCCTGAACCACCTGGGTTCATCAAAATGTTCCGTTGTTCTCAGAATTCGACTCTTGTAACTGGTGGCAAAATCCCTTCGCAGTGTATAGGTGAGTTCCCTGAACTGTTCGCTGTCCAGCAATTGACCGATGTCCACGGGACTCTGGAAGGTCAATTCGGCAATGATTTCGGAGATGCCCCCCATCAGGATGTTCCAGCCTCCGGTGACTTCCACATAACCGAGTTGATTCAGGGCGGGAATATATTCGTTGATGATGAAATCGGCGTATCCCGGTCGCGCCCCGGGAAGAAGGTCATAGTATTGGAGAAATTTCCAGACGCCCTTTTTGATTTTGTATTCTTCCGACTTTACCCTTCCCGTGGGAGAAAGCAGGGTCCTGTGATAATTTCGGAGGTATTCTTTCAGTTCATCCGCCAGCGCTTTGAATTCCGGGCTTCCCAGTATGGAGCAGAACTGCTCAAGGGTTTCAACGCGCTTGACGGAGATAATTCTGGGGCCCTGGCCGACCTGAACGTAGAAACCGCCGACCCCTACCAGGCCCAGGTCGTTGCATCCCGGAATGAATTTTTTGGCAATGAAATCCTCATAGGCTGCTTCTTTGCCGCGAATGATATCCCAGTGTTGTGTGAAAAGCAGTGGCATTTCCTATCCCTCCTTAATTTTGTCATGTCGTCTACAATAAACGGTGAATACCCAAAAACAGAGTTTGAATGCGTTTAGAAAAATATGGATCCCCAAAAGCTGACGAGAAAATTTGAACTCAAAAAAACGAAAAATAGAGAAAAGATGTTCCAGGTGTCGTTAATGTTCATCATGGATGAGATCTTACCTGTCAAATTTCAAAAAAGGCACGATTGGTAATCGGTTATATTGAGATGAAGACGGATCATCAATATGAACCGGGACATGGAGACTTTAAACCAAACCAGTGACTGCGGGTATATGACGCCGAAATGGTATATGTCAAAGTGTAAATATTTATGGTATTGATAAGTTAAATTTATGAATACGCGAGATGATCGGCAGTGGTCATGTTTTTGATTTTCAATAAACGTTTTTGATTTTCAATAAACAGTGATGCCTGGAATTCATTATTCATAAATGAAATCTGCTATGGGAAAAAGGATTTGACAGCGGTACGGTTTTCCAGGAGAATATTTCATTTCGCGGGATCGCATTTTCGACCTGAATTTGATATCATCAATGAGTTCAGCATACCTAAAAAATAGAAGCGTTTTGGGCTGGCAGGGTTTTTTTTTCCGTTTTTCTTTTTAATCCGATTTCTTTTCGTTTTGTCGGTCGATGATTTTGATGTAATTTTTTAATCGCGCCATAATTATTTTTGGAATCTCTTGGGTTTGTTTGAGGCAGGTCTATTAACCTATAATCTTTAAATTGAGGGAGGCGAAAAATGGCAGACGAAAAGACAGGAAGGTTTCCGGATCCGCATGAGTACCAGGTTCCAGCGGAACTTGAGGGATGGGAAGAAATGTACCCCTCGCACCATCTGTTCTCCAAAGAGAGGGGGGCCTGGGAAAAGCAACAGTTCTGGTATCAGGACAAGATTCATGCCCCTGATCCGGTTCCCCCTTTGGATCTTCTCTTTCAGGAAGCCTGGCAAATCGCGCTTTCGCAGTACACCACGAGGGTTTTCTGCATCCCACCGGCGCAGGGCATCGCGCAGCGGCTGGTCGGGTGTTACCTGTATATCTGCGCAATCGCCCCACCTCCCGACGAAGTTATCGGGAAAAAGGCCGCCCATTTTGAGAAAAGGGTTTTTTATGTCTTCGATCACTACGATGAACTCTGGGACAAGTGGCTGACGAAATTCAAAGTCCTGGGGGAGGAAATGAAAGGGCTTGAGGTTCCGGCCGAGATGCCGGAATTCGTTCCGGAAGACCAGGTGCTTCCGGCACCCACGGGGTGTTATGTCTCCTATGACCTGATCGAGTCCTTCGACAGAATGGTCCACATGATGTTCAAAGGATGGCAGTACCATTTTGAAATGCTGAACCTGACCTATCTGGCCTACCTCATGTTCGGGGATGTGGCCCGCAAACTTTTTCCGGGTATCAGTGAAAGCACCATCGGAAAAATGGTGGCCGGGGCCTATGTTTCCATGTTCCGGCCTGAAGAGGAATTATGCCGCTTGTCCAGGCTGGCGGTTTCTTTGCGGGGTGTGGCGGGGACCCTCAAGAAAGACACATCGGTCGAGGATAAAATCGCGGAGCTCCATCAGACCCCCGATGGAAGACAGTGGCTTGAGGAATTTGAAAAGTCCAAGGATCCGTGGTTCTTCGTGTCGTGCGGTAGCGGCTGGTTCCATTATGAAGGGAGCTGGATCGACACGCTGGAAATTCCGTACGGTTACATCAAGAGTTATGTGGAACGACTGGAAAACGGTGAAACCATCGAACGGTCCCTGGATGCGGTTGAAAAGGAAAGGGAGCAAACCGTCGCCCAATACCGCGACCTGATTGCCAACGACGAGGATAGAGAAGCCTTTGAAGGCGCCTTCAACACCATCCGGACCATTTACCGATATGCGGAAGACCACCTGTTCTGGGTGGAGCACTGGTTCCACACCATCTGGTTTTCCAAGGTCAGGCAGTTCGGCAAGCTTCTGGTGGACAACGGGATGATCAACCGGCCGGACGACATCTACATGTTCAACCGGTATGAAATCCCTCAGCTTCTGACGGAGGTTTCCACTGCATGGGCACTGGGCGTGAACATCCCGGTTCGCGGAGATTATTACAAGGCCAAAGCCGCGAAACGGAGAAAGATTCTGGAAGCTGCCGGCAAATGGAATCCGACACCGGCCCTGGGCGTACCGCCCGAGGAAGTGGCCGAACCTTTCACCATCATGCTGTGGGGGATTACCACCGACAAGGTCAAGGAATGGCTCAAAGGCATGGGGCAAGGGGACGTGAAAGCGGAAGACGTCTCCGAAATAAAGGGTTTTGCGGCTTCGGCGGGGGTCGTCGAAGGGAAGGCAAGGGTTCTCAAGCTTCTCAAACAGGTCATTGATCTGGAACCGGGAGACATCATGGTCTGCCCCACCACCAATCCGTCCTGGGCCCCGGTCTTCACCAAAATAAAGGCCGCGGTGACCGACATCGGCGGCCTGACCAGCCATGCGGCCATTGTCTGCAGGGAATACGGCGTTCCTTCGGTTACCGGTACCGGAATCGCCACATCCGTCATCAAGACCGGCGATACGATTCGGGTCGATGGCGATACGGGCGTGGTCACCATTCTGGAAAGAGCCTGATCTCTTAAGCTTTCACCGTTTAACCCCTCCCTCCCTTTGCCCCTTACAAGACCGAAACAGGTAGGTGGTTCAAGGGGGGAGGGGAAAATCTTCCATGGAGTAACAGATGGACTATATTCTCAACTTTGAAGTTCTTGACAAGAATTCCCTGCCCACGGTGGGGGGCAAGAATGCCAGTTTAGGCGAGATGATTAAATCCGGGGTTCGTGTTCCGCCTGGGTTCGCCGTGACCACGGACAGTTTTCTGAGTTTTATCACGGAGACGGGTATCAGGGATGGAATCATGGATATCCTTTCAAGAGTTCGCGCGGGTGATGTCGGTTCCCTTGATGAAGCCAGCGAGGAAATTCAGGACATTATTATCAAAACGCACATGAACGATGACGTCAAAGCCGCCATTCGAGAAGGGTATTTGGAGTTGTGCGGTAAATGTAAAATGGAAGACATCCCGGTCGCGGTTCGATCCAGCGCTACGGCTGAGGATTTGCCCAATGCCAGTTTTGCCGGGCAGCAGGATACCTACTTATGGGTCGTGGGAGAAGCGAATATTATCGACAGTGTCCGCAGATGCTGGGCCAGTCTTTACACGCCGCGTGCCATCGATTACCGGAACAAGAATAATTTTCCCCATGAAAAGGTGTTGATCAGCGTGGGGGTTCAGAAGATGGTCAATTCCAGGGCCGCTGGGGTCATGTTTACCCTGAACCCCACCAATGGTGATCCGTCAAAGGTGGTGATTGAAGGAAGCTGGGGGCTCGGGGAAACGGTGGTTTCCGGTTCCGTAAATCCTGACAAGTTCGTGGTCGATAAAGTGACCCGGGAGATCAATGATAAAACCATATCCATGAAGCATATCATGTGTGTCCATGATCCCGAGGGCGGAGAAGTGAAGGACGTGGATGTGGAAGCGGATTTGCAGAACGCCTGCTGCCTTAAAGATACGGAAATTCGAAAATTGATGGAAGTTGCCAAAAGTATTGAAAAACACTATGGAGGTCCCATGGATATCGAGTGGGCCATAGATGAGGACTTCGCTTTTCCGGAAAGTATATTTATTGTGCAGGCACGTCCGGAGACGGTCTGGAGTCAACGCAAAAAGGCGCCCTTGATCGGCAAAAAGACCGGATATCAGCTGTTGATGGACCAGGCCATGAAACGGATCAAGATTCCCGGTTAGGTATTTCCGGGGTTGAACCGGAATCGCCCAAAAGAGATTCAAGAACCTGATGAACTGAAGTGAGGAGTTATCGCTATGTCGGAGCATCCCCTGTTGAATGGAAAGAAGATCCTCATTGTGGATGATGAGGCGGATATCCTGGATATACTGGAAGAACTGCTGGAAATGTGCAATGTGGTCAAGGCCGCCACATTTGATGAAGCCAAGAATCTGTTGGAGTCACAGCATTTTGACATGGCCATTCTGGATATTATGGGAGTCAACGGTTATGGCCTGTTGGAGATTGCCAACAAGAAGGAAATACCCGCCGTCATGCTGACCGCTCATGCGTTTACGCCGGGAAATCTTCTTCGATCCGTCAAAGAAGGCGCCGATTCCTATCTGCCCAAAGAGGAAATGGGCAACATCGCCGTCTTTCTGAACGATATCCTGGAGGCCATAGAAAAGGGAAAAGACCCCTGGGGACCTTGGCAGAACAAGTTGCCGCAGTCATACTTTGAAAAAAGATGGGGCGCCATGGCCAGGAACAGCAGCCAGGATTTTTGGGATCAATTCAGGGCCAGTATTAAAGAGAGAAAAAATAGACGGTAATTTGCAGACAGAACGCTCCCTCCCGGTACAGTTGCGAGGGCCTCGCTCAGAGACTGTCACTCTCGCATTCCCGCAACCTTTTTTGGAATTCTTGAGTTGTTCCAATCCTCAGGAGCACCTGGTTTTCGAGTCGCAGGAAATCCTCCAGGTCTTTCATGGAATAACCGAGAAGGTGGCCATATTCACCGTAACGTATGAAAAACAATAGCATAATCGAGAGATAAAAAAATGCCCGTTTTGGATGAATTACAGCGTTTGGCCGAAGAAGATTATAAAGCATTCAATAACAGGATTATCCCGACAAAACAGACAACTCTGGGCGTTCGTGCGCCGATTTTAAGAAAGATGGCAAAAAGAATCGCAAAAGAGGATTCAATTGATTTTGTTAAATCAGACAAACAGAACATATATGAAATGATTATGCTTGAAGGAATGGTGCTTTCCTACATGGATAAATCGTTTAAAGAACTGTTACCCTTAACGGAAAAGTTTTTAGACAAGGTCGATAACTGGGCCCAGGTCGATTCAACAATTTGTGATTTCAAAAAAATAGCAGAGGAAAAAGAAGATGTCTTGATTGTGGTGAAAAAATGGCTGAAGTCAGATAAAGAATTCTTTGTTCGGGCAGGACTTGTCATGTTGCTTGCACACTTTGTGGAAGAGAAGAACCTGGAAATGATTTTTGATCTGTCACAAGGTGTTGTTCATACCGGATACTATGTGCATATGGGGAACGCCTGGCTTATCTCCGGCTGTATGGCGAAATTTCCCGAAGAGACCATTGCCTTTTTTAGGAACAACACTTTGGATCATAAAACCCATAACAAGGCCATCCAAAAATCCCGGGAAAGTTTCCGGGTGTCAAAAGAGCACAAAGAAATAATCAATGCATTAAAAAGAAAGTAGCGTGGATATGGCAAATAGATATCTACTCAAGAATATTCATTCCGCTTATGCCATTTCACCGTTGTGGCGTTAGATGCTGCCGTGGTGCACTCGGCCCTGATGTGCTTTTTCCCTTCTCTTTTCCTTAAGCCTTAGTTCCCGCCTGTCACAGGCCTCCCGGTTACGTCTTATCTCCTCTTCGGTTTCAAGCATTAGCCCGGGCACTTCGAAGGGCCTGCCATCGGAATCCAGTGCCACAAAGGTCAGATAGGCGGAGGCGGTGTGGCGGCTTTTCCCTGTCAGGAGATCTTCGGCCTCAGCCCGCACGCCGATTTCTATGGAAGTCGTCCCGACCAGATTAATACTTGCTCTGAGCGTGAGGAGATCTCCCACGTATACCGGATGGTGGAAGTCGAGCCTGTCAATTGAGGCGGTGACGGCATTACACCGGGTATGGCGTACGGCGACGACACCTGCCGCTGTGTCAATAAGTTTCATGATAACACCACCGTGAACGTTTCCTGAAGGGTTGGCATCCTGGGGCATCATCACCTGTGCCGTGGCAACCGCGCTCTCACTGACTCGCTTTTCATCCATGATTGTCTCCTTTTTTATTTAGTGTCCGTCTACGAATGAGAAAATTTGTTCGAGTTCAAGGAAGACGCAAATTATAACCGCAGGAATACATTGAAGTATTTCGAGGATTATCATTTGAGGCTGCCGCAGAAATCGGGCAAATTGGCCATTTGTGGATGGGCACTACTTACGCAAAGGCCGTTAATCCGTTTCAACGCTTCATCCTTCATGTATCGGAATCGGTGTTTATATTCAAGGGGCTTCTGAATTCCCTCCGTGTCAGAATCGTTTTCACCCGATGAGACGTGTTGTGCCACAAGCCTGTAGGTTAATTTCCGGCCCCCTGGCTTGGACCATAAGATCTCGTGGACCGATTTCCCATTTCCTGTTTAGAGAAGGCGTTTTTAAAGAGAAACACACCCTAAAAAAGCCAACTTTTTCTTGACTTGAAATCAGCAAAGGCATAGAGAATTCATTGGAAGATTACCTGTTGAATTTTTCACTATTTTCATAACGCTTCACCCCGTAGAGGAAATAACATGGTTCAGGATATCTGAAACCCCCGTTTTTCACCGAAGAACGGGTTTTTTTTGCATTGATGTCCCGAAAACCAGAGCCAATAATGAAAGATAAACAACGTGCCACGGGAAGTTGTTATGGATTGAAGATCCGCATCCGACGGACGTTTTTTGAATTTTACAGACTATTACCTCCATTATATACTTGAGTTTTCGAAAAATAGTTCTTTGAAAATCTGATTTTTTGGCGCGATATTTGCTTTATGCAGCCTCTCTCAGTTGTTCCTTGCAGCAGTCTTCAGAGGAATCTTGTAGCTTAATCAACTTTTTAGATTTCTTCCGCTTTCTGACCAAACCTTTTTGTTCAACATCACACCACTTTTTGAGTAGCCCATCTTCCTTTTGAACTCGATCCATAAAAGCTTCAAGATTTTGGTATTGTGCCAAACGGACTATCGAAGGAAGCGTTAATGGCTCCTTTGGCAATTTTCCAGCAGTGCTTAGCTTGTAGTTTTCCAGATGGAGGAGGGAGTCAATCCAGGACACCAGGCATAACGCTAATGTCACGCCTTGCTCGCTCCTGATAGTGGCTCCCTCCATATCGGTTAACTGCTTAGCATTCCTGAAAAATTCCTCGATAACCCATCTGTTGCTATAAGCGGAGATAATCTTGGTGGCCTCCCAGGTGAGTTCATTGGTGAGAAGATATTTGGTGGTTTGTTTGGTTGGGTCAACACTTTGAACAATCCTATGTTTTCCGGCAATAGAGTTCAGCCTGCCGGTGATAACTTTTGTATGATAAAGGACTTTTTCCTTTTTGCCAATGCTCTTATTGGCGGCAAAGCCGCATGTGCTAAAGGCTGATGTGGACTGAAAAACATCCGGCAATTTGATAAGCTCATATTGCTTCTTAGACATTTTGCCTGTGGGGGTTAGTTTTGGCTTTTCGCATGGAATTCTTGTGGTTAAAGTCGATTTGATTTCTATAACATAGCTCAATCCCAAGTCTTTAAGGCCTTTTACAAATGGCCCGCTCCCGAACCAGGAATCTGCAAGGACGACACCTCTGGGAAAACCTTTGTCGATAGCCCATTGAAGCATATCAATGGCCAACTCGTATTTGGGTTTGCAAATATGCTTTTTCCCTTTCTGCCAAGGCATCTTATTGCTATCTTGGTAATAGATTCGATGGGCAATGGGAAATTTGATTATTCCACCATCGTTGTAATAAAGTACTACGATACAGGTCGCTTTAAGGTTTGTCTTGAGCGCATGATCGAACAAAACAAAGACACCGTGGATCCATTTGCAGAAATTGGTGTGGTGTTTCATGGTGTCATCAATACAGTAATAGCCACTCTGAAGTTTGTATAAATGCATGATTTGTAAAGCATAAAGATGTTGCATTTCATCTGTACAGAATTTCGCATCTGAGAAGAAATACGATAATGTGCTCACACATTTTTCCTCAAGCCACATGCGATTGATTGCTGAAAGACTGAATTTTGCGCCCAAAACCAAAGCTGTTGCAACAAGCGTCAAATTGTAAAATTGGGCGTTGGTCAAGGCCGGTTGTAGAAATGCCAGCCCAGAAACGAGAAATGGAAGCCGCCTGGCACACGGAATTTGCATGGTTTTCCCCTGATATTTTGCAAATGACAACACTGCACCAGGGTATTTTCTCACAGGGTTCCAACCGTGTCCAGTACTTTTTTTCGAAAACTCAAGTATATAATAGGTGGAAAACTCAATGCTAAAGTTTCCATGTTTAACGTTATAATATGTCAATAGGTGGAAAATATTCCGTTCTATAAGTGCTAAGTCCCACATTATTTGAACCTGAAAGTCCCGAAGAATGTGATTCGCAGGATTCTGCCGGAAGCGTTTGGCGCACCCGGCAGAAAATGTTTTACGGGTTGATCTTATCTTCGAGGAATTCCACGGCCTCGATAAAAGAAGATTTTGTAGCGACCATGACCATGTCTATTGGATTGAAATTCTGTTTGCAATCGAAACATCTGGCGAGGTTGGTTTTTGGGTTAACGGCGGTATGGAATTTTTGGCACAAGGGGCAGCGAAATCGGAAAAGATTGTGAATGTTGCGGGCCTCGATGTTTAAAAAGGATGCTATGACTGTGTCAATGGGGACCTGGTTTCTGAGCATCCTGAGGAAATCAGATGGAAAGTAGCCTTTTGTCATGATGACACCTCCTATGGGAGTTGAAATTGCGCCATGGTATTGTTGACCAGGGCATCGTTGATTTTATGGATGCTTTGAGAGGTTGCATTGAGCAGGCACGCGGTGGCGATATTATTGATCTGGCGAGGAACCCCCGCGGCATAATCATGGATGAGGGCCCTGGCCTCCGGTTCGAAGATTTTTGCTGATCCCCCGGCCTTTATGATCCGGTTATCGATATATCCGGCGGTTTGATCCTTCGTGTATGGTTTGAGGAAGAGCCTGAAGGTAATGCGGTGGAGGAGATCGGCGTGGGAAGAGCGCTTGAGGATGTGGCGTAAATCTTCCTGGCCGCACAGGAGGATTTTGAGGGGTATCCGTTCTCCGATGGATGAGATCAGCACCCTGAGATCGGTGAGAGTCTTTGGATCGATCAAATGCGCTTCGTCAATGATAAGCAGCGTGTCCTTTTCATTCTGCTTGATGCGGTCCAGGATCTGAAGCAGCATGCGATCTTTGCCAATTCTTGGCTTCTCACCTAGACTGGCGACCATGAGCCTGAGAAAGGCATTGGCGTTTATAGGGGTTAAATGGAGATAAAGAGGTTGATACCGGTTTTGGGGCAGCTCGTGGATAAAAAGTCTCAAAAGAGACGACTTTCCGATGCCGGTCTGGCCTAAAATGAGTCCGATGCTGCCCTGTTGTTCGAAGAACTGAAGCCCGGCCAGGGCCTCATCGAAACGGGGATCTCTCATCAGCCACCGGATGGGTGGATGCTCAATAAAGGGGTGATCGTTCAGGGAAAAATGGTTAAGAAACATGGTTTGCCTCCTTTCGGATGAGTTGCTTGAGTTCCAAAATGATGTAGGCCAGTGCCGGCTTTTGTGCTTTTTCAAAGGCCTGTTCGACCATTTTGCGAGTGATGTCACGGCTCTGGTTGTAGACTTTCTTAAGGGTTTCGAGTTCCGCGCTTGAAAGGCCTGTTAACCCAGCTCTTCGGCCCATGAGCCGGGCCACGGTTTTGGCAAACTCGTAAAAGGGCCATGTCCTTTGCTGGAGGACTTTCCGGTAATCAATGCCTGCCTGCGCATTGAGGGCCTCTTTATGTTGTCTGACCCAAAGGTCGATGAAGCTGTGTTCGGGTTTTGTCCGCACGGGCGCCGGTGTGGTCGGCGCCGTGCTTCGGTTGTGGAGAACGCCGGTTCCGAGATATTCGTCTTTTAGAGAATAGAGTTTCACCCCATCCCATGAAGCAAAGGGGTCGAAACGCACTTGAACGCGATCCCCTCGAAGTTTGGGATCGACCTGGTAGAAGCGTTTGTTGAGTTGAACATCCGAGAAGGTTCTGTTGACGGTGCGAAATGCTGTTTGCATAAAGGACTCGATGACGCGGCCCATGTCCACCTGCCGGATAGCGGTAAGTCCCTGTTGATAACGCTTCTGCGGGGTTTGGCCGGTTTCGGCGCTTTTTGATTCATGGTAACTGACGGCCATCCATGCGGATAATCCCCGGTTGAGCTGGTCAAGAGAAAGGATGTCGCCGGCACGCACCTCGGCTTCAAACTGGTCCTGCACGGTCTGAAAAAACCTTTCCACGAGGCCACCCGGCGCCGGGTCAAGGGGGGGCCTGTGCAAAAGCCGGATGTTGAGACGGTGACAGGCGGCCTTGAGTCCGATGGAATGATAGACTTTGGCATTGTCCACATAGAGCTCCACCGGTGCACCGTGAATGGAAAGAGCCCGGATCCATGAGTCGATGAGAATATCCAGGTTTTGTCTGAAGTAGTAGCGGGCTTCGACCCCATACCGGCTGTGGCAGTCGATGAACGCTGAAAGATGGGTCGGAACGACATCTCCCTGTTCAAGGACATAGGGACCGTCTTCGAAATCACCGACCCAGAGATCGTGGGTATGATTCCGGGTCCACCGTTTGCGAATTTTTTCTCGGGTAACACCGAGCTTAATGCGGGTAGCGCCGGCCTGTTTCAGGTGCCGGTACAATGTGGAGCGCGGCACGGTGGTCCCGTACCTGTCCTTAAGGAAGAAGTTGATGGTTCGGGGGCTTCGGCGGGGCTGTTCCTTCTTCAGCTCAATTGCCTTTTTGATCACCTGGGCACTGGCATTACGCGGTTTTCCGAGGTCAGCGCGTTTTTTTCGATCCAGGTTGTCAAAACCCCCTTGCTTGTAACGGTTCAGTTTCCGACGCAGGGTAGAGATCGAGGGCGTACCGGTACGCCCGTCCGGATATTGCACCGGCTCCTTTGCCTTTTGTTTGAGAAACTGGTTGGTTGCTTCCGGCTCGATCTCGCCGTAAATGACGGGACTTAACAGATCGCACCAGAAGATGGCCCATTTTTCCTGTTCTTTGTCCAAAAAATCACCTCCTTTCGATCTGTGACGCCCTCGTGGGCGCCGATGGAGGTGACTTTACTTCAGACAAAGGCGCAGGCTATGGCCAACTTGGTGAAAATCGAGAGATGAAAGACGGTTTTGAAAAGGGCCTCGGTTGCAAGGAACCCAAAGCAGTTTAACAGACACGTTTTGCGGCCTTCGGATCTGTATTTTGGGCGGGGGACGACCCATTGAGCGAGGTCGCGGCAAATAGGGGTTTTTGGGTTTTCCTGGCAGATCAGGTCCAGTGCTTTCCGGGTGGTGTTCACCAAACGGCCCAGGCTTGTGATCCATCTGTGGACGGTGGATGAGGCCAGGATCTTTTCTCCGTCGGCATAACCGGGCACGCCCTTTTCATCCTTGTCCATGACGGCCTGCTCATAGGTGTCGTCGGAGCTCACATAACGCTCGGCAAAACCTGTTATGGTCTGACGGGTATAGCGCTTATAGGGCATTGCAAAATCGGGATAGGAGGGAAAGGTCTTTCCACAACCGGGGCAACGGAACCGGAGCAGATAGGCCTGGATCGGTTGGACAACCATGTCGACGATAATCAAGAAAAGCCGTTCTCGGTATGCATGGTTCTTGAAATAGAGACTCTCAACATCGCAGCGCGGGCAAGGGGGCAGGTTCTCAGGCGTAACTTCTCCCTTTTCGCATGTCCTCAGATATGCTTTAATATCTTTCATTGTCGCTGTCGGTGGCATGAACGTATCCCTCCTGTCGTTTGGTTTTGGTGAAACCTTTCTATAAACCAGGAGGGATACTTTTTCAAAGGGCGGGATAGTCTTCTATTAACGCTTGGGCGGGGTAGCTTGACAGCGGGATATCAGAATCGTGACTACAGTCTTCCCGCAGGATGACGGGATGTCCGGATAGAACGCAGTACAATGACGGGATAGCGGGCTGGCGGGTTACCTTATTTTAAGACTTTCGGGGTCAAATATCCTGGGACTTAGGATATAAGGGCAATAGGTGGAAAACTTTCCATCTATCAACACTGTTAGGGTGTCATGAGGAAGATCACAAGTGTCATCGCGATTTTAATTTTGGTTTTTGCTGGTGCTTATGGCTCTTTATTTGCGTACAGCGAAGCCTTCAATCGCGCAGGCGAAAAAACGATTCTGGCTCTTATGCACATTCTTGAAGAAGCAAAGCGCACAAATGGTTCATATCCCGTTGCAGTCGAAGAGACTGAGGCATTTAGAAATGCTCAAGAAAAAGTGTGGGGCATTTTCCCTGGTCCTAAAATGGCGTACCGTTTGAACGGTCAGGAATTCGATATATATTATTACCAGCGCCCTTTAGGCCCTCATCATGGTTATAAAAGCGGAGTCCAGGAATGGTACTTTGAAGAGTAGGTATTGCCACCCTAACAGCCAGTCCAGCCGACACCGGGAAGGCTGCGGTTTGTTTTTTTGAGCGTCAGTGGCCCGGTGCGGCTGACCCGCACGTTGGGCAGTATAAGAAACGGCACTCATGACCACATTACAACAAAGCAATCCTGAATCGATAAGTTCCAACAAGGGCTTTTACCGCAAATTGCCGAAAGGCATTTGGGCGCTTGGATTTGTCTCGATGTTCATGGACAGCTCATCCGAGCTTGTTCACAGCCTCTTGCCGATATTCATGGCAACGACGCTCGGTGTATCCATGGTCACCATTGGGATCGTTGAAGGCTTTGCCGAGGCAGCAGCTGCGATCACCAAGGTGTTTTCTGGAGTGATCAGCGATTACTTCCGGAAACGAAAGTTTCTGGCTGTGGTTGGATACGGATTGGCGGCCATAACCAAGCCGATATTTCCACTTGCTACATCGATTGGGTGGGTGTTCGGAGCACGCTTTGTCGATCGCGTTGGTAAAGGCATTCGCGGTGCGCCACGTGACGCTCTCGTCGCCGAGATTGCACCAGTACAGCTTCGGGGTGCGGCCTACGGTTTGCGCCAGGCGCTCGATTCGGTAGGAGCCTTTGTAGGTCCGCTGCTCGCAGTCGCATTCATGATTTGGTTCGCAAACGACATCAAAGCCGTGTTGTGGGTAGCGGTCCTACCGGCGTTCATCGCGGTATTTCTGCTGATCGTTGGAGTAAACGAACCCGAATCCTTAGACCATGCCGCCGCTCATAGAAATCTCCTGACGTTGAATAATGCCAAACGCTTGCGGCTGCGGTACTGGCTTGTCGTTGCGCTCGGAGCAGTATTTACTCTCGCTCGTTTTAGTGAGGCGTTTCTGATTCTGCGTGCCCAGGACGTCGGGCTGGCTATCGGCTACGTGCCCGTAATCATGATTGTGATGAATGTTGTCTATTCCATATTTGCGTATCCAGCAGGCGCGGCGGCTGATCGAATTTCCGCGCGAACGCTTCTATTGATGGGACTTGTGATACTCTTCATTGCTGATATCGTGTTGGCGATAGCTGCGTCGCCTGGGATCGCATTGCTTGGCTCGGCTTTCTGGGGCCTGCACATGGCATTGACCCAAGGGTTACTCTCGAAACTAGTTGCCGATACTGCACCTGCTGATCTGCGCGGTACGGCCTTCGGGATCTTTAATCTAGTTAGTGGAGGGGCGCTATTGCTGGCAAGTGTCATTGCAGGGTCATTGTGGAGCATGTTCGGCGCCTCGGCTACATTTATTGCAGGAGCATCGTTCGCGGCCTTCGCGGCATTGGGGTTGCTCCTTTACCGTTCTAATGTGCGAACAACAGGGCACAGGGTAGGCACGTGATCAAGCTTGCCCAACAAGGCGCTCCAGCCGACGCCAAAAAGCGGCGCGGCTGAGCTCAAACGTTAGCAATCAGAGAAATTTATGGAAAATCCAGACAAGATGAATAATTGGTATGTCAGGTCATTAATCATAGCATTTTGCATATTAGTTATCGCTATGATTGCCTTTAATTACTTTGGGGTTGAGCCTAAAGGTGAAATTGGCTCAGGGTTAATTACGCTCCTGTTAATCTTGCTTGTATTGGTCCTTTCGGAAAGCTTCGACAACTTCTCTATTGGTAAGTTGATTTCTATTAAACGAGATGCCAATAAAAAAGAAAAAGCCGTCCAAAAATTAGAGCGAGAAAAATCTGACCTTTTAAATCAGCTAATAACTATATCCAGCACTCAACATCAGAGCCAACAGCATACAAATGTATATGGCGATTACCATGCTGCAAGAGGTGCAACCGTAGAACGTGCTTCGGAACAAGAAGTTCAGGCAAAAGAAACTGATGAGCAAGAGAGAAGGTCAGAGGCTTCAAAGCCAGAGTATCGTGTTGATTGGAGGAAAGTGGAGTCCTGCGCTCTCGGAAAATATATTTCAAAAAAGGGAATTCATGCATCAAATGTTATTCCTGAAGCAAAACTATCCACAAAGTTCCATGGTATTGATCCGGTAAGCAACTATCAACCAATATTTGATGGGTATTACAAGGATGATGACAAAGAGGTTTTTGTCGAGTTTCGGCCTAATCGTGGCTTTCATATGATGCTAAGAGAGCGCATTTACATGATGCTCTCCAAAATCAATCATTATAAAAACGTCAAGGGAGTGAAAGCTCATCTTGATTTCGTTTGGTTGAATATCCCTGAAGAAGAACCGCGTGCTCGTTCAGCTGAAAGGTTTATAGAAGATTTCGAGCCGGCAATTGCAGCTGGTTTGTTGCGAATAAGTGAAATTGACATCACAAAAGAAGAAATTGATGAGTGTAAGCGAAAAGTATAGTACGCTAACAATTTTCTACACCTGACCGGTGTTCCGCTGCCGCTCCACACCGTCAGGTGAGAAATACGTTAGCTGTCAAAGGGATCTAAGATGAAAATAACCCAAATCACGCGGAAGGACTTATTCGACGGAATGACTGTCGAACAAGTGAATTGGGCAGGTTCATTGGAGGAACCCGAGTTTTTGTCTCGGCTATACAACCTTCAGGAAATGAGATCGACGGACAATCGCTTCCCTGATGCAGCTGGGGACATTTGGCAGCACCGAATTAATAACTGGGATTGGGAAGACCACTGGGTTTTCTATGACACTCGTTTTCAGCTAATGAATGGCGATGACGAGGTACTGCTGAAGTTTTTGGCAGAGACAGTTCATCCGGTTGTAAGGCCAGATGTAACGGAATCTCAACGGCTAGTCCAACTTTATAACCAATTTTTACGAAACGATGGTTTCGAGATTGCCGAAAGATCTCGAATTTCAGGAAAGCCAATTTATGTTGGTAGGAATATCGGTGCAGCAGCTTTACCAGGACTTTCTGCCGCCAAAGAATCTTTAAGCGCCACTGATTTAGTTTATGTTTCACAACAAATCACGAGAATGGAGGCGGCCATCCACAATGACCCGAGCCTCGCCATTGGCACTGCGAAGGAACTTATAGAGTCTTGCTGTAAGACCATCCTCGAAGAAAGGGGGATCACTTACGGTGGATCTGATGATCTACCCAAATTAGTTAAATCAACGGTCAAAGAATTAAAACTCACTCCGAATGATATTCCTGATGAGGCTAAAGCTGCTGAATCTATTAGAAAGCTATTGAGCAATTTGGCAACAGTTGCAAATGGGGTAGCAGAGCTAAGAAATAAATATGGTACAGGTCATGGTAAAGCAGGAAAAACAAAAGGCTTAAGTCCGCGGCATGCAAAGCTCGCTGTTGGAGCTGCATCTACTTTAGCTGTGTTTTTAGTGGAAACACACAGGAGTCAAAATGACCGCTAACAAGACAATTCACCTGACTTTTATTCCGCTGCGCTCCATAAAATCATGTGATTTTTAGCGTTAGCAAGTCACAATGAATATATCATTTGAAAAGAAGATGAGCATGAATTTTGTCGGAAAAGATGAAGTAACTGCATTGAACGAGATCCTTGTAAAGTTCTTTTCTTCGCGACCAATAAAAGAACGATTTAAATTTATTGGTGATTACGGTTTCTATGGTTGTGAGAAGTGGATACAAATTGAAATATTAAAATACCTGCATGACACCGATAATATTCACAATGATGAGATAGTAAAAGAGGATTGTTATGAGTTTGATAAAAGGACAAAAGATTGTAAATACCTGCAATTTATCGATTTGTCATTCCGGCTGAAAAATAAACAATACTACATCGCTTTAGAATTGAAACATAAAAGCAATTTAGCATTGTCTGAGGTAAACAAAGACCTATTAAAAACCAAAAAAATAAAACCAAGCCAAAAAGGCTATTTTCGACATTTATTTTGCTTACTTGTTCATCCGTTTCAAGAAGAAGATACCATCAGTAAAAAAGTTAAAAACAAGCAAGATTTCAATGGAAATTTTGAATTTAGTTTAAAGATTCCGACAACAAATCTATCTTGCACGGTCTTTTCGAGTAAGATTTTTTATTCTTAAAATTCTGAAATTGCTAACAAATACATACACCCGACCATCCCCGCCGCTCGTTCCTCGCTCTGGGCATGGCGGGTGATGTTGGTGTTGGCTTGAAACGAAAACGAAAGGAGAAACCTTATGGCAAACATTCCGAAGAAGGTAGTCGAACGCTTCGTCAAGAGCGTGCCCAAGTTCCAGAAAGTCCTTCAGATCGCGAAGGATCGCGATGTGAACGAATCCGACACAGTCGCGGTTCTAAATGACATCTTCGGCGATGTTCTCGGGTACGACAAGTATCTTGAAGTCACGAGTGAACTCGCCATCCGGGGAACCTACTGTGACCTGGCCCTCCGCGTGGAGGACAAAGTCCAGTTCTTGATCGAGGCGAAGGCCGTCGGAATCGACCTGAAGGAATCCCACATGAAGCAAGCCTGTGATTACGGAGCAAATCACGGTGTGCAGTGGGTCGTCTTGACCAATGGAATTGAATGGAAGGTATATCGGATAAGATTCGAGCAGCCCATCAATTTCGACCTCGTCTGCACTTTCGATTTCCTTTCCCTCAACCCAAGGAGCGAGAAGAATCAGGAATACCTGTTCCTCCTCGCGAAAGAAGGGCTCGCCAAGAACTCCCGTGAGGATTTCTATGAGAAAGTCCAGAGCGTCAACCGCTACGTCATCGGCAACTTGATTCTGGCGGACCCCGTTCTTTCCGTCGTCCGCCGCGAGCTTAGGAGACTCGCGGACGGCATGAAGATAGACGTTGCAGAAGTCGAAGGGATCGTACGATCCCAAGTCCTCAAGCGAGAGATTGTGGAAGGGGAAGATGCGGAAGCAGCCCTATCGCGGGTCAAAAAGTTTTATCGAAAAGGAACAACTCCACGCCGCACCAAGAAGAAGCAAGAGCCGGAGCCTTCGGCGCCGCCATCTGCACCGGAAGAGTCGGTGACAGACAGACTTCTACGGGAAGCGGAAGAGACCGGGACAAGCCAACCATTGCCTGGAGGTGACGCCTAAAGGCGCGCCTCAGGCACACGTTAGGCTGCTTGATAGCGTGTCATTCTCTGAAAAATGGGAATTGGAGTATTCATAAAATGGCAATAATTCTACATGCTGCGATCCGTCAGGTATGGGCTATTGATGATTCACTTCGTTGGGGGCTTACTGGTAGCACTCCTCAAATATCAAAAGCCGGATCAGAGGGGAAGTGGTTGCTCGATCAAGGGATGGACATATCTCCTGAGGATATAGACTCTATATCCATATCAGGTGTGATTGACTCATTGTTTTCTGACGCAGTCGGCATTCCATTGGGCGTTTTAGAACATATGGCTCCACTTTCAAATCCCAAACTGCGTGAAGTTGGTAGCAAACGTAGTAGTGCCGGATGGCAGAGGGTTGAAAACTTCATTATTACATCTGCGTTCGTCCGTTTACTTGGTGCGTCTGAACAATTTGAGTTGGATGCATTGAAGGCACTTCTTTACTACAGGCCACAAGGCCTATCATACAAAATATCACAAGACGAATCTATCGATGTTGAGGATAAGGTTGTTCTGGAAGAACCAGAATTGATTGAAAATAAGCAACATTTCAAGCTACCAACTTTATGGACATGGATAAAGCGACATGCAGAAAATAATGTTGAACGTTCTAAGCTGCTAAGTAATGTATATGGAATTAAAACCATTCCTGAAGGATTCACAGGTAAGCAAAGAGAGCAATGGTACGAATCCAGAAATGCAATTGCACACGGCAGAAAAGATGTCACAATAAGTCTTAAAGAATATGTTGATGTCCAAATTTTTGCGGTCAAGTCAATGTTATTTGTTTTTGAACAATGCAAAGAAAAATTCGACCTTATCATTTAAAATGTTAAAAAAAGCCTAACAAAAGTTTAAACCCGACTTTCCCCGCCGCTGAAGCTCTGGGGAAATCGGGTTAAACAGGCGTTGGCAGGACATTATCGGCAGCAACGTAAGACAATGAAGGAAATCCGAGGAAGACTGGAAGTATTTGGAACCATTGAAAGAAGCTGCTTCATATTGAATGGTGGGTTCTCAACGTTCATCCTTCCCTACGAACTTCCGGGGAAATGCGACAATTTATCGGCATTTGAAAAGAAAGGAATGACAAAGATTCCAGGGAAACCGGAAGTAACGGGTGTAATCAAAAAGGAGGTGGTTTTCATTTAATGGTGGGAATGCGAAATTGATTTAATCCGTAGTGGGGGATGCAAGCAATGAATATTGATATTCGGACGCCGAATAGGAACAAGCATATATCTTCAAGCGGTGAGATGACCGACGCTGCTTCAAGTCATGGACGAGTGGGTAAACCACGGTCCCTAATTTATCGTTCTACGTTCCAACAATATAGCTTGTTTGTGTTAATAGCGGTGGTTGGCATGTTCTTGTTTGCATCGCAGGCAAACGCTGCCAGCATCACTGGTTCAAATACCAGTAACATTTCCATTCCAGATGGAGCGCCAGGTAACTGGGTATCAAGCACGATAGCGATTTCCGGAACTCCGTCCGGAGCGGTCGTGACTGGTATAGATATCTACTTTAAATGCATACATCCTTATTCAGGTGACCTGGTTGTAGATCTGAATGCAGACGCAACAGGTGCTTTGGGCGATCAAAATCTGTGGAATCGAGAAGGGGGTTCTGCTGATAACCCTACAAGGACAACAACGAGTATCCACACTTTCGATGGACTTTCGGTAAATCGCACATGGTACCTTTATGCAAGAGATTACGCTACGGGAGATAGCGGCTATATCGATGAGTGGACTATTACAATTTACTATACAGCCCCAGCGACACCGACGATCAGTTCGATCAGCCCCACCAGCATGACGGCCGATGGTGTCGGCCATATACTGACGATCAATGGTAGCAACTTTGCGAGCGGCAACTACGTCCAGTGGCATGGCAACAGCACCAGCTGGGCGACAACAAACAACTCACCGTCGCTCAGCAGTAGCAGCAAATTGACGGTTTCGATCAATCCCGGCACAGTGAATGACACGCTCTATTTTCGGGTGTGCAACAGCAGTGGTTCGTGTTCGGGGAGTTCTGGTGCGCTGACTGTGACTACGCTGGTAGCGACACCGACGATCAGTTCGATTAGTCCGACCAGCATGACGGCCGATGGTGTCGGCCATACGCTGACGATCAATGGCAGCAACTTTGCGAGCGGCAACTACGTCCAGTGGCATGGCAACAGCACCAGCTGGGCGACAACAAACAACTCACCGTCGCTCAACGGCACAAGCCAATTGACGGTTTCGATCAATCCCGGCACGGTGAATGACGCGCTCTATTTTCGGGTGTGCAACAGCAGTGGTTCGTGTTCGGGGAGTTCTGGTGCGCTGACTGTGACTGCGCTGGTAGCGACACCGACGATCAGTTCGATTAGTCCGACCAGCATGACGGCCGATGGTGTCGGCCATACGCTGAATATCAATGGCAGCAACTTTGCGAGCGGCAACTACGTCCAGTGGCATGGCAACAGCACCAGCTGGGCGACAACAAACAACTCACCGTCGCTCAACGGCACAAGCCAATTGACGGTTTCGATCAATCCCGGCACGGTGAATGACGCGCTCTATTTTCGGGTGTGCAACAGCAGTGGTTCGTGTTCGGGGAGTTCTGGTGCGCTGACTGTGACTGCGCTGGTAGCGACACCGACGATCAGTTCGATTAGTCCGACCAGCATGACGGCCGATGGTGTCGGCCATACGCTGACGATCAATGGCAGCAACTTCCAGGCTGGCAACATCGTTCAGTTCAAATGGGGAGTCCCCCCAGGCGACGGCGTATGGACTACAGGTAACACCCCTTCGCTCAACGGCACAAGCCAAATGACGGTCAGCATGAATCCCGGCACGGATAACGACACCATCTATGTACGGGTGTGCCGTTCGTCGAGCGCAACGACCCCGGCAGATTGTTCGTCTGGAACGCAGTCCATTACGGTTATACCCCAATCGACTGGCTTCTATCTAAGCTTCCCACTTGGAAACAAGACCCCTTACGATGCTGAGATAACAAGTGTTTTCGACCATTCCGTTCCCGATGGGCGGTATACAGCAGATAACAAGGTCGCTGCCTTTTCCGGTGAAGTTGGAGATCAACTTAATGAAATGGAAGGCTGTGTCACTTTTGGCGCTTCTATACTATGTAGCTACGAGAAGGCGGATGGCTCAAATTTCCTTATTGGCAAGGCCAATTACGTAGGCACATTAAAAACTGGAAGCTCAACGTTGAATTACGACGGGCATCCCGGTTATGACTACCGGGTCGAAACTGGAACTCCAGTTTATGCAGCAGCTGACGGAATTGTCGTGTTTACCAATACGGACCCCAGCGATCCTTCAGGTGTGTATGTCAGACTGCAGCATGATTCAGCTGGCTATCAGACACAGTATCTGCACCTAAGCGAAGTGCTCGTCTCAGAAAATCAATCGGTTACAAGGGAGCAATTGATTGGGGAGTCCGGAAATACCGGGGCGAGTGAAGGGCCGCATCTCCACTTTGAAGTCAAGAAACATGTTGCTTCAGGGGATTGGATCGCGGTTGACCCTTACGGCTGGCAGGGGAGCGAGGCCGACCCCTATTTGATCCAAAATATCAATTTATGGCAGGTCCCGCCATCTGATGCCCCTGTGCCAACTATCAGTGAACTCGACCCCACAACATTGCCATCGTCGAACACAACTCAA
Source organism: Desulfatiglandales bacterium (assembly GCA_963663335.2). Classification (GTDB taxonomy): domain Bacteria; phylum Desulfobacterota; class DSM-4660; order Desulfatiglandales; family Desulfatiglandaceae; genus NaphS2. The sequence continues at coordinate 1,933,269 of CAXXLN010000004.1, forward strand.
GCCTTTAAAGTGATTGGTAACAACTTCGTGACAGGATCCATAAGGTCCCATTTGGTCTTTACTGATCCTACAGAAACGGCCTACAGCAGTTCTGCGCATCCCGATCGAGAGGGGCCAATTTCTGGGACGGAGTTCAACTACCAACTGAACAACGGCAACACGCCAGGTATTTGGTCAGTAAAGGTGGTGAATCCAGATGGAAAGCAGTCGAATTCTCTTACGTTCGAGGTAACCTCGTCAGTCCCGCCAGTTGGAACGACAGTACTTGGGGTGGATGTTTCCCACTGGCAGGGCACCATTAATTGGCCGCAAGTTTATGGTGCTGGGCGACGGTTTGCCTTTGTCAAAGCAACTGAGGGGAATCTTGCCGAAGATGATGACCCAATGTTTTTACAGAACATGTCAAACGGCAAGTCTGCTGGACTACTGGTCGGCGCCTACCATGTAGCCACCAGTCCGCTTGCAAGTGCGGCTGATGAGGCTAATCATTTCCTTGCAGTTGCTGGGTCATACATAACTGCAGGAAACTTGCGGCCCGTTTTGGATATTGAACCTGAAGCAAGCAACGAGCTTGGATCAGGCATTTCACAATGGATACGCGATTGGTGCGATACTGTTGAGACTACAACAGGGGCGCGTCCAATCCTGTACATGATCCGGTATGATGCAACTCATTACATGGCGTCTGATCTCACCAAGTATCCTATTTGGGTTGCCACCGACTCAAATGACCCAGGCGCTGACCCCGGAGATTTGGGCCCATGGACTTCTTGGACGTTCCAGCAGTATGGCTCCGACCACATTTTTTCAACCGTTCCTGGGATCTCAGGCTATGCTGACTTGGATTCTTTCAACGGTGATCTAGCGACACTGTCCAGTATTTATGTGATAACAACCGCTGTTTGCCCTGATTGTTCCGGTGATGCGCCAGTAGTAATTCAGAACTTAAGATTTCCTCCAGGTACTGACTGCGAATGCAACGCAACCAGCCCTGTCACAATTGGCCCAAACGTAACCTTTGAGAGTGGGGCCAAATTCAGGGTAAAAGCCCCAAAAGTCAGTTTCAAAACAGGGGTAAATGTGAAAGACGGAGCCGATTTCAAAAGCGGTCAATAGGTTTGGTGCAGAGTATGCGTGTAACAGAGCATCCGCGAAAAGCAAAATTATTGTTGTGAAGGCTGTGTGCTACTAAAGGAACTGTGGGCGGCCAACAAAACGCTGCACCAGACGCCCGGAAGCCCTGCGGTTCTCGTGACGTTCGGAGGGGGCGCTGGTGAGCTTGTCGTTGGGCAACGTGCGGCAGTACCAACTTTGAATCTGGTACGAGTAATTTCATCTGTTATTGTGGGAACACAAAACAAGCAGTGCAGTATGTGGGGTATGTAAGGCGTATCAAGATATTCTGTTGGCCCAGATTTTTTGTGATACTCCCAATTTACATGTACTGTGGATAAACCTGACGGATGGTATCAATCTCAACGTTCGGTCAAGCCACCTGATTTTGTGAAATCACAACTTTTTCGATCTTCCCGATTAATGAAAATGCACATTATTGAAGGCCGCCAACCAACCCTCTGTTTTCTTGTGAGTGCAGTAATTGTCTAAGATGACATGGATTTTTTGGTCAGCAGAATATCCAGCGACACAACATCATCCATAAATCTCTGGGAATCTGTTCCGTTTTTCCATGTTTTTGATGAGAAAGAACTTAAGTTTGCCGTTCTCCAGCCGATATTATTATTGAAATATATTATCCTGGTTTGAATTCCGACAGTGCTTCCTTGAGCACTTCCATGCATGATCCGTCTTAGTTGAAATACATTGCAACATGGAGAATGGCAAACCAGGCACTTATTGAAGAAAGGAGAAGTATGTTTAACAAACTGTCATTTCAAAAGAAAATCGGATTCGGATACATTCTAACCGCCCTCGGGATCGTTGCCGCCGCCTTGCTGCAGAACCCGGTTGCCTGGGGTATTTCCATGTTGTTGGCAGTGGTTTTCGGGGTCATCGCCTATCGTACGGCTTCCGCCCATCAGAGGCGGATGTACTACTTGGAAGGCTCCTTGGATGCGGTTCAGTTGCCCATTACCGTCACCGACATGGATATGAAATGGGTCTTTATCAACAAAGTAACGGAAAGCCTGCTGGCAATGCACAATCTGGACAAGCAAAGCTGTCTGGGTAAACACTGTTCCAACTGGAAAGCGGATATCTGCGGGACTGAGAATTGCGGGATCGCCAGCCTTCGAAATGGCATCCCCCAAACCAACTACAACCAGGAATACCCGGACAAGCCCAGCACCTACATGCAAGTGGACACCAGCTATATTCAGGACAAAAATGGGAAGAACATCGGCCATGTAGAAATCGTCACCAACATCGACGCTCAATACCGGCTTCAAAACACAGTGGAGAATCTCGCGGCATCTATGGAAGAGACATCCTCGTCTTTGGAGGAGATTTCGGCGGTGACGAAGAATACCGAAGCAACCACAGCCGAGGTAGACCGTCTCATGCAGAAGGCCGGTCAAACCGTTACCGTCGTCAGCCAAGCCATGGACAACTTGACCCAATCCATGAACGATATCAAAAAAGCCAGCCAGGAAACCTCAAAAATCATCAAAACCATTGATGAGATCGCTTTCCAGACCAATTTGCTGGCATTAAATGCCGCCGTGGAAGCCGCCAGGGCCGGAGAGGCGGGAGCCGGTTTTGCCGTGGTGGCCGACGAAGTAAGGAATCTGGCCATGCGGGCCGCCGAAGCGGCCAGGAATACGGCGGAATTGATCGAAAGCACGGTGAAACAGATAAATGACGGTCATAACCAGGTTATTGTGAACAATGAAAATTTCAGAGAACTGTCAGAAGTCATTGACCAGACCACGGAGCAGTTCGGCACCATCTCAACTTCAGCCCGGGAGCAATCACTTGGCATTGAACAAATCAATGAAGCTGTCGCACATGTGGAGCAGGTGCTTTTGGAGAACAGCGGTGGCGGTTCACAAAAGCGGCTACCAGAGGCGGTGTAGAAGTAAGGGCCTATGGATGGAGAATGCCATGTGTGGGGGTCAAGTCTACGTTTGACCTTTCTTTTCGGGTTTGCTAAAATTCCCATATGTCACGACCTTTGAGAATTCAATACCCGGGTGCCTGGTATCACGTGATGAACCGTGCCAGGCGCGGGCATGATTTATATCCAGACAGGGCGCACATGGTTGCCTTTCTGGACCTTTTGAAAGAAACGGCGGACATGTTTAATCTGAAGGTGTCCTCCTACTGCCTGATGCCGACCCATTATCACCTCCTGGTTCAGACGCCGGATGGGAACCTCTCCCGTTGTATGCGACATCTTAACGGAATCTACACTCAGCGCTTCAACGCCGTTAACAAATGCGACGGCACCCTGTTCCGGGGACGGTACAAATCGATCCTGGTGGATGCCGACAGCTACCTGCTGGAACTGGTACGGTATATCCACCGCAACCCATTGCGGGCCGGGATCGCCAAGAAACCGGACCAGTATGCTTGGAGCAGCCACCTCGGCTACCTTTCCGATGATCCGGAGTGGGACTGGCTTCACAAGGAGTTCGTACTGGGGATGCTCGGAAAATACAGAGCAGTCCGGATAAAGAAATACAGGCAGTTCGTGGAAAAACAGGATGCGGAGCAACTGCTTTCATTTTTCGAAAAAACGAACCTGCCTTCCTTGCTGGGCAGCAATAAATTCGTGGAATGGGCAAAAGTGAAATTTTTTGAGGGCGGTATCCATAAAGACGTCCCCCAGTCAAAGATTCTTGCGCCTGACAGGCCCACCATAATAAAAGCTGTTTGTGGCTTTTATAAAGCCGACGAAAAAGACATTGCCGCTGTGAGACGAGGCGTTCAAAACGAACCACGTGATGTGGCCATCTATCTGTTGCGGACGATTTGCGGCGAGCCTCTGATGGGGATCGGTCAAGCCTTCGGAATGACCCAATACAGTTCGGTCAGTAGTGCTGTCGAACGGATCAAAAAGAAACGACAAAATGACAGCCGGTTTCAGAAAAGGTTGAACGAAGTAATAGAATCGGTCAACAAAGGTCAAACGTAGACTTGACCCTTGATTTTTGACCCTTGATTCTTCAGAGACTGTCACTCTCGCATTCCCGCAATCTTTTTTGGAATTCCTGAGTTGTTCCAATCCTCAGGAGCACCTGGTTTTCGAGTCGCAGGAAATCCTCCAGGTCTTTCATGGAATAACCGAGGAGCCTTTTGACCCCTGCCAGGGCAGTCCCCGGTTTCCGGGCAAATTCCCGTGCTGTTTCCAATGCGGTATTTTCGAGTTCATCAGCAGACGCAAGTTTGTCCACAATACCAAGTTCCAGGGCTTTCCATGCGGGGATCTCTTCGTCGGACAGCAGGATCTCCAACGCCCTGCCTGCTCCCAGCATTTTGGGAAGGAAATAGGCGCCGCCGCCTTTTGGCGCCAATCCCAACTTGAGGCAGGGGTTCACGAAAACCGTGTCGTCGGTCACTATCCTGTAGTTGCACGCAAGGCTTACATTCAAAAAGAGAGAAACCACCATTCCCCTGTCAGCATGGACCGTGATCTTATCCGATGCTACAATATGCAGGATGAACTGGTTTACCGCGTTATACAGCCTCTCGATGGTATGTCGACCAAACTCCGTTTCAAGTGCCTTTTGATAAAATTCAATATATTCCTTACATCCCGTCTCCTGCGATGGACCCATGATGAGAATCACTTTGATCTCATCGCTTTTGGAAACAAGATCAAGGTAATCGAAAAGGGACCACTTGACGTTTAAATCAGTGGCTGAAAAGAGTAAATGTTCATTAAATCTGAGTATGGCAATGTCGTTGATTCTCTTGGTTGAAAAGAAAACGTGTGTTTGATCGAACTCCATTTTTTTTTGCATTTTGGGGTCTCCTTTCTCATGTTTATCCTGAAAGCGGTTTTCATGGGCCGGCAGGCACTTGGAATGTGCTCTACCCGCCCTGGTTTGCCTCGGTGGGGCCGCCGCCTCCGCCCAACACCGCATAGAGGTTCACCCGGTTGGCGAGTCTGGCCAGGCGGAGCTCGATAAGGACCTGTTGCTGCCCGTAGAGGGATTGTTGCGCAACAAGGACGGCCAGATAGCTGTCAATCCCTTTTTCATAGCGTATATTGGAAAGTCGATAGGTTTCCTCGGTCGCATCCACCAGAGATTGCTGGGCCGATACCTGCCGGTCTATGGTACCCTGTACCGCAAGGGAATCGGCCACCTCCCGGAAGGCCGTTTGGATGGTTCGCTGGTACTGGGTCAGGGCGATTTCCCGATCGGCCTTGCTGACCCGCAGAGCGGCCCAGATACGGGCATCGAAAATCGGGAGAACAACCTGCGGGGCAAAGGTCCATGCGGCGGAACCGGATTTAAAGAGGCCGGAGAGATCGGCGCTTGCGGTTCCGAAGGCGGCGGTGAGGGAAATCCGGGGGAAAAGTGCGGCCCGGGCCGCTCCGACAAAGGCGTAGGCGCCTTTGAGACGATGTTCGGCCGCCATGATGTCGGGCCGGTTCAGAAGCACCCGGGAGGAAAGGCCCGGAGAAATTTCTTCAGGAAGGGTAACTGTGCTCAGATCCGGCGGCAGGCGATTTTCCGGTACCGGGGACCCGGCCAGGAGATTGAGTGCGTTGTGGTCCTGTGCCACAAACTGAGTGAAGCGTGGAATATCTCTTCGAGCCGTATCCACCCGGGTTTGTGCTTCACGTAGATCCAACTCGGTTCCGAGCCCTAGTTCACAACGCCTTTTGATTAAACGATAGTTGGCCTGCTGGGACCCAAGGGTGGATCTGGCCAGTTTGAGTCTGCTTCGATCCGCGGCGAGGGTCAGGTATGCCCTGGCAACTTCCGCCACCAGCGCGATCTGTGCGCTACGGCGGCCCTGCTCCGTGGCCAGGTATTCCTGAAGGGCCTGTTCTTCCAGGCTGCGAATGCGTCCGAAAAAATCGATCTCCCAGGAAATAATGCCCAGATTGACGTCATATTGTGTCGCTGTCATGGATTGGCCGCTGGTTGAGAGGTCGGCGGGTACCCGTTGCTTGTACCCGCTACCCAGGGCATCCACCGCGGGAAACAGTTCCGCCCGCGAAATGCCGTAAAGCGCTCGGGCCCTTTCCACGTTCAAGGCCGCAAGCCGCAGGTCCAGGTTGTTGTTGAGGGCCGTTTGAATGATTTTTTGGAGTTGTCCGTCCGCAAAAAAATCCTCCCATTTGAGTTCCGGCACCGTCGGTGCGCCGGGTGCGGTTCGTGCGTCTTTGTACGCCGCTCCCCGGGGCCACTCATCGGGGATGGGCGCCTCTGGCTGCGTGTATTTCGGGGCCAGGGTGCAACCGCCCAGAAGAAGGATCACCCCGGCCAATAGAAACAACCGTTGTTTATTCATGGCGTTGTCCTCCTGACGTATCTTCATCCGTGTGCTTCATGGTGACGCGTTTTCTGTGTTTGCCCAATGCCTTGTAAATGACCACATAAAAAAGCGGCGCAAACAGGGTCACCAGGACGGTGGAGGTCACCATCCCTCCCAGCACGCCGGTTCCGATGGCGGTCTGCGCCCCGGCCCCCGCCCCCACGGCCATGGCCAGGGGCAGGACCCCGAATCCGAAGGCCAGCGATGTCATGACAATGGGACGCAGCCTCAGTTTCGCCGCTTCCAGGGTCGCTGCCGCCAGATCCGCCCCTTCCTCGACCCTGGCCTTGGCGAACTGAACGATCAGAATGGCGTTCTTGGTGGTGAGCCCCAGGATGGTGAGGAGCCCGATCTGGAAATAGACGTCATTGGGAAAACCCCGCATGCTGGAACTGATGATGCCCCCGATGACGCCCAAGGGGAGGGTCAACAGGATGGCGATGGGGATGGGCCAGCTCTCATAGAGGGCCGCCAGGACCAGAAAGATCACGAAGATGGAGAAGGCGTACAGGATCGGTCCCTGGGCCGTGGCCATCCGTTCCTGGTAGGAGAGCCCGGTCCAGTCAAAGCCGATCCCTTCCGGTAGCGTGGACGCGATTTCCTCCATTGCGGCCATGGCCTCCCCTGAACTTTTGCCCGGGGCCGGCTCGCCCCAAATGTTGATGGACGGAAAAGCATTGTATCGCTCCAGTTTGGGGGAACCTAAGGTCCACCGTCCGGCCGCAAAGGAGGCGAAAGGGACCATTTTCCCCCCATTGTTGCGTACATAGAGTTTTTTCAAATCCTTGGGCAGCATGCGGTACGGGGCGTCCGCCTGGAGAAAGACCCGTTTAACCCGTCCGGCCTGAATGAAATCGTTCACATAGGCGCTGCCGAAAGCGGATGCGATGGTGTTGTGGATGGAATTGATGGGAACCCCCAGGGCCCCGGCCTTGTCCCAGTCCACGTCAATGCGGTATTCGGGCACATCCTCCATGCCGTTGGGCCGGACCCTCACCAGTCGCGGATCCTGCGCCGCCATGCCCAGGAGTTGGTTCCGGGCCGCCATCAGCTTTTCGTGGCCCAGGCCCCCCCGGTCCTGCAATTGAAAATCAAAGCCCGTGGCATTGCCCAGTTCCAGAACCGCCGGCGGCGCAAAGGCGAACACCATGGCGCCCTTTATCCGCGAGAAGGCCCCCATGGCCCTGCCCGCAATGGCCCGAACATTCAGGCCGGGCGTATCTCGCAGTTTCCAGTCCTTGAGCTTGACGAATCCCAGGGCCATGTTCTGTCCCTGTCCGCCGAAACTTATTCCCGGGATGGACATGAAAGATTCCACCCCGTCTTTTTCCTGCACCAGAAAATAATCCCTGACCCTGTCCATGACCTTCTTGGTTTGCTCCAGGGTGGAACCCGAAGGAAGCATGGCCTGGACCATCAGCACCCCCTGATCTTCATTGGGCAGATAGGCGGTGGGCATGCGCTGGAACAAGTACGCCATGGCCCCCACAATCAGCAGAAACAGGAATAGATAGCGCAGTTTTTGGGCCAGAACACGTCCCACCAGCTTGACGTACAGCTCTCTGACACCGAAAAAAAAGCGGTCAAACCATCTGAAAAAGGGGCGCAGAAAAAAAACCGCGTTGTCCGCCGGTTCATGTCCCTTGGGGGTGGGTTTGAGGAGCGAGGCGCAGAGCACCGGGGTCAGGATCAGGGCCACGAGCACCGAAAGAAGCATGGACGCGATGACGGTTATGGAAAACTGGCGGTAGATGACCCCGGTGGAGCCGGGGAAAAAGGCCATGGGACCGAAGACCGCCGAAAGCACCAGCCCGATGCCCACCAGGGCGCTGGTGATCTGCTCCATGGACTTGGCCGTGGCCTCCTTAGGCGAAAGGCCTTCCTCGCTCATGATCCTTTCTACGTTCTCCACCACCACGATGGCGTCGTCCACCAGAAGACCGATGGCCAGCACCATGGCGAACATGGTCAGCATGTTGATGGAAAAGCCGAAAAGCCCCAGGACCGCGAAGGTTCCCAGGAGGACCACCGGCACCGCAATGGTGGGAATCAGCGTGGCCCGAAAGGTCCCCATGAAAAGATACATGATGGCAAAGACCAGCAGGACCGCCTCGAAAAGGGTCTTGACCACCTCCTCGATGGCCACCTTGGTAAAGGGGGTGGTGTCGTAGGGATAGATCACCTTCATGCCGGGAGGGAAATACCGGCTCATTTCCTTCATTTTCTGCTTGACCGCGTCGGCCGTGGCCAGCGCATTGGCTCCGGCGGCCTGCCGGATGGCCATGGCGGCGGAGGGCTTGCCGTTGTACTCGTTGATGACATCGTAACGTTCGGTTCCCAGTTCCGTGCGCCCGATGTCCTTGATGCGGATCACGGATCCGTCGGGATTGGTGCGGACGGGGATGGCGGCAAACTCTTCCGGTGTCTGGAGCAGGTGCTGGACAATGATGGCGGCATTCAGGCGCTGGCCCTTTGTGGCCGGCGTTCCGCCGAACTGACCGGCGGAGACCTCCACGTTATAGGCCTTGAGCGCCGTGACCACATCTTCCATGGTCAGATTGTAACTGGTCAGCTTGTCGGGGTCGACCCAGGCCCGCATGGCATACTGGGATCCGAAATTCTCCACTTCCCCCACCCCCGGCACCCGGGACAGGATCTTCTCCAGGTTGGACTGGGCATAATCCCGCAAATCTTCGCCGTCCATGCTGCCGTCTTCCGATATGAGCCCCACGATGATCAGGTAGTTCCGCGTGGATTTGCTGACCTTGACGCCTTGGCGCTGCACCATGTCGGGCAGGCTCGCCATGGCCAACTGAAGCTTGTTCTGCACCTTTGCCCAGGCCAGGTCCGGATCGGTCCCGGGGGCGAAGGTCAACTCGATGCGGGATGCGCCCGACGAGGAACTGTTGCCGGTGAGATAAAGCATATCATCCAGACCGGTCATCTTCTGCTCGATGATTTGGGTTACGGTGTTCTCAACGGTCTCGGCGGACGCTCCGGGGAAATAGGCATCGATGGCAATGGAAGGCGGCGCGATGGGAGGATATTGCGATATGGGCAGGCTGTAAATGGCCAGCCCGCCGGCCGCTATCATGATGATGGCAATGACCCAGGCAAAAACCGGACGTGCTAAAAAAAACTTGGATAACATCACATGCCTCCGTTACTTCGATTCCGCGGGGGTCGGGGGTGCGTTTGCAGGGGTGGCCCCGTCTTTTTCGAAGGGGATTACCTTCACCGTCATGCCCGGCCTCAACCTCTGTATCCCCTCCACGATCACCCGGTCACCGGCTCCAAGACCGGCCGAAACCATCCATTTGTCGCCCACGGCACGATCGAGGGTGAGCATATGCAGGCCGACTTTACCCGTCCCATCCACGACAAGCGAGTAAGGATTCCCCTTGTGATCGCGGGAAACCCCCTGCTGGGGGACAAAAATGGTTCTCTCATTAAAGCCTTCTTTGATCACGGCGCGGACAAACATGCCCGGCAGAAGAACGCCTTTCGGGTTTGGAACCACAACCCGCAGGATCACGGATCCCGTTGTCGGGTCCACGGTTACGTCGCTGAATTGCAGCTTTCCTTCGAGGGGATAGGCCGTGCCATCCTCCATCAGGAGTTTCACCTTGCTCTGATCCTTTCCGTCTTGCTTGAGTTGACCCTGTTCCAGACGCCGTTTCAATCGCAGGAGTTCGGTGGTGGACTGGGGCACGTCCACGTAAATGGGGTCCAGTTGTTGGATGGTGGCCAGGGGAACGGCTTGATAGGCGGTGACAATGGCGCCTTCCGTCACGTTGGATCTACCGATACGTCCCATGACAGGAGCCGTTACGCGGCAGTATTCCAGATTGATACGGGCTGTCTTCACCATGGCTTCCGCCTGATGAATGGCCGCCTCGGCCACGGCGACAGCCTCCCGATTGCTTTCCAACTGCGCCTGGGCGGCCGCAAGGGTCGCCTCGGCCACATTGGCGTCGGTCTGGGCTTGGTCCCGCTGGCTGGTGGAGACCACTTTGTCTTTGAAGGCGTCTTCGAATCGCTGACGGTTCGTCCGGGCAAGGGCCAGGGTGGCCCGCTGTTGCGTAACCTGAGCCTCGCTCGCTTTCAGTGCGGCCCGGGCCTGGTCCGCCGACCTTCGCATAACGACCAGGTTCGCCGTTGCATTGTCCAACGCCGCCTGAAAGGGAGCGGGATCGATCTGGTACAATACCTGGCCCGCTTTGACATCGGCCCCCTCCACAAACAGCCGTTTCTGTATGAGGCCGCTCACCTGGGGCCTTATCTCCGCGATACGGAAGGCGGCGGTGCGGCCGGGAAGTTCGGAGGTCAGCATAACCCTTTGCGGTTGAATCATCACGGTAGCCACCTCGGGGGGGAGGCCGGACGCCGGGATTGGGTCGGTCGGTCGCAGCCCCCGATCGGAAGACCTACCAAAAGGACCGCAAGAACCGCAATAGATCCAAGGGTTTTATGAACTTTTCCATTTTGTTGCATCGGAAATCCTCCAAATATCTATAAATAATAAGCGCATCGCATTCACAAGATCCCGCGGATAATCATGGGACAACAATCCCTATTAGTCCCGGTTTGCCGGCATGGGAGTGAACAGTCACTCCGAAGTGTCGAAAAAAATCGGGATTGCTTCTAAACGCAACCCGAAATCGTATTGAACCGGCTATCGCTTTACAGCATCCCAACATGCCTCAACGGTTTTTTGAACCGTCCGGGAATCCAGGTCAAACAGCCCGGAAGATACGTCCCGAACCAAAAATATGATCGGGCCAACGGTCAATGCCATCAGCACCGGCAGAGGCAGTTCCTTGGCGATTTGCTGATCTATTGCCGATTCAAGCAGAGCATCCACCACATGAAACTGCTCCTGGTCCTCTTTGGCCTTGTCTACGAGCATCATATCCCGCCTGTGTGAAATGCCGAACGGGGAATTGAAGTACTGTTCAAGAAACGCCTGGGGTTTCGGGTTTTCCAGCAGAAAATTAAAGATGTTGAAACCCAGCCGAAGGTATTGTTCCCGAATGGGCGCTTCCGGATCACGATCCAGCAGAATAGCGTCTCCCATTTGCCTCGCCACATGTCGGAATACATGATGGATCAGATCCTCCTTGTCCTTGAAATGGCGATAGATGGAACCTTCTCCCACCCCGGCCTCTGCGGCGATTTTGGAGGTGGGGGCCCCATGAAATCCGTTTTCGGCGATAAGCTTAAGCGCTGCCTCCACAATTGAACGCCGTTTATTCGGTTTCTCAGTCATTTTTTCTTCCTTATATGGTCGGAGTGAGCAGTCACTCCGGATCTATGCCTTTAAGAAACCGTTGTCAAGAAAAATCGGGAAATTCAGATCTGAATGCTAATTACTATGGAGGACATGATGATGCACGATGGGAAGGGGCGCCGAGCTTTTCCGCTATTGCACCGCCTTCAACTCCGCCAGCAGTTTGTTCAAATCAAGGTTGTATTTCTCCGCCACTTCCCGCAGGGATTCGAATAGGGCGTTGCAGCAGATACACTCGCCGACCCGGGCATCGTAGCTTTTAAAAACCTCCTCGGTCCGTCTGCAGAGGGAAATGACGTCCAGAACCGTCATTTCGGGTTGAATCGGGTTGTTTTCATCAGACATGACTGATCTTCCGGATGTTTTTGTTAATCCACGGACATCTATGCTTTCTTTTGTGTCCGATGCTTGGAAACGCATATCCTGAGGAGACCACCAAAATTTCGATAAGTCAAACGGGAAAGTTCGATTAACCGGCAATTGTCTATCGATATTTCCGAAACCCGTCCTTGATGTCCTTTGATGAAAGATTCAGCGACGTCATCCCATCTTTGCACAGAAGTAAGAAATATGCGTCCGGGTCTTATCACCCTCGCCAGGGGGAGGCCGGGATGCCTTCCTTGTAAACGACTGCGATTTTATGGGAATCTGAGAGAATGGAGATGTCTGTGAGGGGATCCCCGTTCAGGATCATCAGGTCGGCCTTCATTCCTTGACGAATGCTCCCGATTTCGGCCTCCAGCCCCAATAAACGGGCCGCCATGGAAGTGGCGCTCATCAGGGCATCGGCGGCGCTGAACCCGTGTTGCGTCAGGAAGAGAAGCTCTTCCGCGTTTTTGCCGTGGCGGTTGAACGGGGTGCCTGCATCCGTGCCCATGGCAATGCGTACCCCCGCTTGCTTGGCCTTTTCGAGACTCCTTAAGTGGTCGTCCGCCACGCGTTTTGTCTTTTCGATGATGAATTCCGGGATCCCGGCGGCTTTCCCGTTTGAGAGGATATTGAGGGGCGCGCTGAGCGTGGGAACCAGGAATGTGCCCCGGGTCAGCATCATGTCCATGATCTCGTCGTCCAGATAGATGCCGTGTTCCACCGAATCGATGCCGGCCATGACCGCGGCCAGGATGCCCTCACGGCCCTGGGCATGGGCGGCGGTGGGCCGCATGGCCCGGTGAGCCTCTTTCACGCCGGCCGTCAGTTCTTCCGCTGTTAACTGGGGAGCGCCCGGTTCCACCCCTTGCGTCAACACGCCGCCCGTGGCCATGAATTTGATTATGTCGGCCCCCTGTTTGACGAGGGTCCGGACGGCCTTCCGTATTTCATGGGGCCCATCCGCTTCCAGGCCGATTTCCCACCCGTGTCCTCCTGTCATGCAGATCATCCGGCCGCATGCCAGAATCCCGGGTCCGGGAATCAGCCCTTCCGCCACGGCATCCCTCACATGAAGGTTCACGTTGTTCCGGGATCCCAGATCCCGAACGGTGGTGATTCCCGCCGCCAGCGTGCACCGGGCGTTCACGGCGGTCCTGATGGCGATGAGAGCATCGGCATCGGCCAGGAGGTCCTTATGGGGATCGGCCGATGCGTCATGCCCCAAATGGACATGGCAATCGATCAGGCCGGGGATCACGGTTTGGCCTTTGAGGTCCCGGGTTTGCAACGGGTCATGGGGGTTTTCTTGAGACGGGGGGGGCGCATCCGCCGTTCCCATGTCCGTGATGCGGTCTTCCCGGATGATCATCCATCCATTTTCAAAGATGCCGCCCAGACCATCTATGATGCGGGCGTTTTTCAGCAGTAAGGCCATGTTTCGGGATTCTATCCTTTCTTCAAAACCTGAGGCGGTAACGGTCGATCTTTTCTTCATCAATGGCCACGCCCGATCCGGGTCCCCGAGGTACTTTCACACAAGCTTCGACCAGCTCCAGGGGCTGTTTCACCACATCGTCCGTATAACACCACGGCCCTTCCATTTCAGCGGCGGAGATCACATTGCCCGTTGCCGCATAAAAGTGGGCCTGGGCTGCCGTGCCGGGCGTGGTTTCAAGACAGCCTCCCAGAAAACAGGGAATGCCGGCCCCTTCGCAAAGGGCTGCGATTTTCCGTGCCCTGTAAATGCCGCCGCACTTGGGTACCTTGATGTTGACCACATCCGCGGCCCGGGCCGTGATGATACGGTGGGCATCCTGCGGGGTATAAACGCTCTCGTCCACGGCGATGGGGGTTTGGAGATGATCCGCCAGGAAGGCGAGGCCTTCCAGATCCCAATAGGGGAGGGGTTGTTCGATCCATTCCAGCCCCAGGGCTTCCATGCGGGAAAGGATGGCCATGGCTTCGGCCCTGTCATATCCCTGGTTGCCGTCGACCCGGAGTTTGATCCCGTCTCCAACCGTTTCACACACCGCCTTCACCCGTTCCAGATCCTGAGCCGGATCCAGGCCGATCTTGATCTTGATCACCTGAAACCCCTGTGAAACCAGTTCCTTCGCACGATCTTCGGTTTCCCGGCGGGTCCCGAGGCCCAGGGCCGCTGTCAGCGGTACCCGGTCCACCCGCCTGCCGCCGGCCACCAGGTGAATGGGAACGCCGTCGGCCCGGCCCACCAGGTCGTAGGCCGCAAGATCGATCCCGCATTTGGCCATGAGATTAAACGGGATGGCCCGGTCCATGGTGCTGTGCAGGAGGGCCATGTTCCTGGGATCAAGGCCCATGACCGCGGGGATGAGGTGATCGGTCAGCACATGATAAAGAGATTTCTGGTCATAACCATAGACCGAATGAAAGGTGGTGGTTTCACCCCAGCCGACCCGGCCCCGGTCGTCTTTCATGCGAACCAGCACATGATTGCTGTGGGTCAGTGTGCCCAGGGCGATGGCAAAGGGATGCTTCAAGGGGATACGGATAGGGATCGCTTCAGCATGGACTATTTTCATGATAACTCCACAATTTTTTATTTCACAAAACCGAACAAACCCGGCATCCACATGGTGATGGCCGGAATGTAGATCACCAGGGCCAGGACAATGAATTCCACCAGAATGAACGGCCAGAGCGCCCTGACCAGTTCGCCCAGTTTGAGACCGCTGACAATCATCCCCATGAAAAGACAGGCCCCCATGGGCGGGGTCATGAGAGCGATGTTCAGGTTGACGCACATCATGATTCCGAAATGGAGAGGGTGTATGCCCAGGTTGATGGCCAGGGGCGCCAGGATGGGCCCCAGGATCAGAAGGGCGGGGCCGATATCCAGAAACATTCCCACAAGAACCAGAAAGAGATTGATGAGCAGAAGGATGACATACTTGTTATCGCTTAGGCCCATGAACACGTTGGCCACCATCTCCGGGATCTGTTGAATGGCAAGGAACCAGGCCAGGACCTTGGCTGCGGAAAGGAGCATGGTAATGACCCCGATGGTGACGGCGCTCTTGAAAAAAACGTCGTAGAGGTCCTTGAACCCCAGGTTCCGATAAACGGCCAACCCGATGAAGAGGGCAAAACCGACCGCCACGGCGGCGGCCTCGGTAGGGGTTACAAACCCGCCCAGGATGCCCCCCAATATGATTACGGGCATCATCAGCGCCCATATGGCTCCCCGGGTCCGCTCGGTGATTCTGGCGACGGTGATCTTCTCCGGATTGGTGGGGTAGTTTCGCTTTGCCGCCATGAATCGCGTGAGGATCATGAGGGATACGCCGATCATCAACCCGGGGACGATGCCCGCGGCGAACAGGCCGGCAATGGAGACCTCCATGATGGAACCGTAAAGCACCATGATGATGCTGGGTGGAATAATGGGGGCGATGATGGAAGAGGCGACGGTGACCGCGGTGCTGAAGTCTTTCCCGTACCCCTGCTTTGTCATGGAGGGGATGAAGATGCTCCCCAGGGCGGCGGTATCGGCCACCGCGGCGCCCGAGATGCCGCCGAAGATGATGCTGGTAACGATGTTCACCTGGGCCAGGCCTCCTTTGAGCCGGCCGAAGAAAAGATTGGCAAAATCCACGAGCCGGGTGGTGAGTCCCACCTTGTTCATGATGTCCCCGGCCAGCAGGAAAAAGGGGAGGGCCAGGAAGGTGAAGCTGTCCATGGCCGAGAACATGCGCTGGGAGATCATGGAGAGAAAGACCGTGTTGTCGGTGTAGTAGAATCCGAAGAGGGTGGTCAGTGCCACCACCATCCCCACCGGCACCCCGATAAGGGCCAGGAGGAAGAAGGTTGTGAACAACAGCCCGGTCATGGTGCCTCCTTGGCGGCAAATCCGGAAAGGACCTTTTTAACCACTTTCAGGAACAGTTGCAGCAGGGTCAGGAAGGCGGCTACGGGGATGGCCGCCAGGACCCAGGCCATGGACATGGGAAAGGTGGAGGCGGTCATGATGTTGTTGACCGTCATGCGGTATCCCTGGTGGAGGAGGATCACGAAGAAGAAGGCGATGAGGGCATCCACGAGATAGCCTATGACCGTGGCCACGGGAGCCGGAACCAGTTTGTCCAGGACCTCCACCTTGATATGCTTGTCCTGGCGCAGGGCGATGCTGATGGCGGTAAACCCCATCCAGACCAGGAGATAACGGGCCACCTCTTCGGTCCACATGAACGGACTCTGCATAACATACCGGAAAAAGACCCCCAGAATGGCGAGTAAGGTCATGGCCGCGAAACAGGTGACACACCACGCCCCGCAGACCTTCTCGATGACCGCACCGGTCCTGTCGGCCAGATGAAATACCCTGGCCCCCGCGGATATCCGTTTCATCACCGCGCCTCCCCTTACAAAGGTTTAAAATACCGGAAAGGTTTATTCATACCCCAACCGCTTTTCCGCAACTTTGATGGCCGTCAGGAGTTCGTCCACCCATTCGGGGTCCATTTGTGCCTTGAGCCAGTCCAGGCAGACGGGTCCCGCCAACTTTTGAAGGGCCCCGATCTGTTTCCCCGTGAGGGCGGCGATCTGCATTCCTTCCTTCTTGAGCTGAGTGAGGGATTCCTGTTCCCGGAGGAGGGCCATGCTCCGGGTGGAGAGGCGGCCGGCCTTGACGGCATCCCTCAGTATCCCCTTGTCTTCAGCCGAAAGCCCGTCGTACCAGGCCTTGTTGCAGAGCCAGATCTGATAACCGAACTGGGAGTTGGCGAGGGACATGTATTTCTGGACTTCATAAAGCTTGAAGACCGCCACCACAAAGGCGGCGTTGGTCTGGCCGTCCACCACGCCGGTCTGGAGTGAGGTATAGGTCTCCGGCCAGGGGATGGGGACTCCCGCGGCGCCCAAAGACTTGAACATGGCCGCCTGGAGAGGGCCCATGGCCCGGAACTTGATCCCCTGGAAATCCTCGGGCGTAATGAGGGGCCGCTTGTTGTTGGTAATGGCCAGGAACCCGGAATCGACAACGGCCAATGCCTTGATTCCGGTCTTCTCGGTGATGGCGTCCAGGAGCTTCCGTCCGAACGGCCCGTCCACCACCTCCCACGCCACGGCATCGTTTTTGAAAATGTAAGGCGCCATCATCACCTGGGATGGGGGGAATATCCTGGAGAGGGTCACCATGGAGGCCAGGGTCATCTGGACCGCGTTGCTTCGGACCGCCTGAAGAATATCCGACTCGTTGCCCAGGGTCCCTGCCGGGAAGATTTTGACCGCCATTTTCCCCCCGCTCCCTTTTTCCAGGAGATGGGCGAAGTTCACCACGCCCGTGGTATAGGCGGCCTTGTGGGGGTCGGGCTTGCCCAGGTAGGCAAAACCGATGGTTTTATCCGCGCTCCATGCACCGGTGACGGCAAATAAACAGATCAGCAACAACGTGATTGCCTGCAGTATGGATCGTTTCATTTTTTCCTCCTCTTCCTAATTGTTGACGTTTCATTTTTAACGGACCATGTAGGGGAACAGGATCGTGATGCAGTTTTCGGGACATTCCACCTGACACACGCCGCAGTACCAACAGTCGTCCGGATAGCGTTCATAAGGTTTTCCTCCGTCATCCAGTGCAAGGACATGCCCCGGGCAGAAACGGGCGCATGCCCCGCAACAGATGCAGCAATCCCTGTCAAATAAAAGGTTCATAAGACCTCCTTTTCCAGTGCCGGGCCTTCCTTTCCCCGGGAAATGATCACCCGCGTCTTCCAATTGACATCGTCCTTTTCCGGGAAATCGCTTCGCTGATGATAAAATCCAAAACGGCTTTCCTCTCTGAACAGGGAGGCATGGGCGGCCATGCGGGCGCAGAAAAGACCGGCCTTGGCCTCATAAACCTTCATAAGCCCGTGGGGGTCGGCCGCCGGGAGATCTTCCTGGTCCCGCACCATGGGATCGGTTTCTTTCAGGAAACGTTCCAGTTTGAAGGCCGATTTCGGCGGGGCAACATATTCGTTCACCAGTCTGCGGAATTTATATTCAAACTCCCTGACCGGGGCCTTCAAAGCGCCTTCCCGGTGTCGCCTGAAAGCCTGGATGACGTTTTCAAGCCGCGCCTCCGCATCGTGGCGTGAAGGCGAGGGGGCCTTCCTTTCCGCAACCCGTTCCGCAACCGCCTCACCCATGCACATGGCGCCGGCCAGGAACCCGGCCGGGTTAGCCAGGGCATCGCCCGCGGCAAAGAGTCCGGACACACGGGTTTCACCCCAAGCATCGGCCACCAATCCCGCCTGTCCATGCCCACCGCAGAGATAAACCTCCGTGAGGACCACCTCCACCGGATCCTTTCTGAGATCGATCCCCTTGTTCCTGAAATAGTCTCGCATGGTGGGCCGTTCCACATCGAAAACCGCGCTTTCTATGAGATCGATGGTTTCCGGGGGCAGGTGCGAAAAGGCAAAAGCCACCGGTCCCCGGCCCGCCTTCTCTTCATCCATGATGGCCTTCCCGCGGACCCCGGCCGGGGCCCGTTCCATCAGATCCGGGTCATAACGCGTCATGAATCGCTCGCCGAGCCCGTTCACAAGCCAGGCTCCGTGGCGGATGAAGGTGGATTGTCCGGCCCCGTTGAAATCACGGGTCATGGAGGATTGGGCCGTGTATTCAAAGCCCGTCAATGCGGCGCCGGCATCAAAGCCCATCTTCCAGGCTTCGCCGTTGCACCAGGGGCAGTCGAAGGTCCCGTGAAGATATCCGGTGTTGGAGAGGCCGATGCGGGCCGCCCCCCCGGTACAAAGGAGCACCGCCGGCGCCACCCAGGCATGGGGAACTCCTGTTTCCAGGTCCAGGGCCACGGCCCCTCCGATGCCGTTGCCGTCTTTCACGAGGTCCACCACCGGGTGCCGGTTCACGATCCTGACGCCTTTTTCATAAGTCTTGGCCGCCAGAATCTTCTTGAGTTCTCCCCGCATTTCCACCAGGAAACGGCCTTTGGGATGAAACTGGTTCACGATGTAGTCGCCGTTTTTATCCCTGGGAAATTCCAAACCCCAACCCTCCAGGCGCCGGAGTATCCCGAAGGATCGTTCGCCGATGACCCGGGAAATGGTGGGTTCCAATATCCCGTCGGAACTCAGGACCATGGCCTCCACATATTCGTCCACCGTGGCAACGCCCGGAACCACCGCATTGTTGAGGGCATCCATTCCCCGGCCTGCGGCCCCGGAGCGGGATATCTCGGCCTTTTCGAGAATGGTTACATCCAGGTCCGGACGGCATTCCTTGGCCCGGATGGCGGCCATGCAGCCGGCCGGTCCTCCGCCTACGATCAGAAAGTCAGTGAAATTCAATGCGTTGTTGTTCATATTGCCTCCAATGAATACGGGCTATCCCCGGGCTGAATTCGGATTTGTGCTGTCGGTCCGGCGTCTCTTTCGGCGGTCCATGATCAGGGGAATCGCCACGATCAGTCCGGTCACATGGCAAGCCTGTACCGCTCGATGATTTCGGCGAGGCTTTCAAAGTGCTTCACCATCAGTTTCCGGGCCGCTTCCCCCTGGCCCAGGGTCAGATGCTCAAAGAACTTCTTGTTGTAGGCCAGGTCTCCCCGCGCGTCCTCCAGGGTCATGGGAATTTTTGACAGGATTTCATGAAAGACCTGAACCAGTGCCTCCATGACCGCACTGATCAAACGGTTATGGCAGGCATTTGCGATGAGTCGGTGAAAGTCAATCGCCTTTGCCTGGTCGGGTTCGCCCCGTTCGATCGCCGCTTCCACCGCCTCGATATTTTCGCGGATGGCCGCCAGGTCTTCTTCCGTCCGATTTTTGGTGGCCTGGGCCACCAGCGCCGGTTCCAGCATCTGCCGGAATTCCACCAGTTCTTCGGGGGTCAACCCACCGAAACGATATAAATTGATGACCGCCTGTCCCATTTTTTGGGAACCCGGTTGCGCCACAAAGCTTCCCCCGTGAATCCCCCGGCGCTTTTCGATGAGGCCCTGGCTCTCCATTTCGCGCAGGGCTTCGCGCGCCGTAACTTTGCTCACCTGGAAATTGGCGGCGATCTGCTCCTCGGTGGGCAGCTTATCGCCTTGCGCGAACTCGCCTTTGAGGATGGCCGCTTTCAAATGATGCTTGACCTGGTCCGACAACCGGTCCTGCCGAAGAGCGACCTTTTTCAGCCTATTTTCCATGAACATTACCCATTTTCAATATATTGTATAAAGATATAAAGATAGTCTTTTATAATTTAGCTTTTTATCCTTGTCAAGAAAAATTGAAATGGTGCAGCCTTTACAGGGGGGAATTTTGAATTCGTGAATTCCGGAGAAACTCTTTTAATTTTTTGGAGGATGCATTTTTACCGTGTGGGTTGCTGCAGCAATTCCAAATATGGACGTTGATTAGTGTAAAACCTGTGAGAGCGGCGTCTCGCCGCGATTTTTCGCGGCTGGAAGCCGCGCCCACAAGGGCTTATCACTTCATAATGAGAATTGATGGGGTTGCTAGTTGGAGTTTGACATGAAAGTTTCTGTTCCTTATAATTCCAATCCTTAGGGTCTGATGAGGGAGTTTCCGTTTCGCTTTGCAAAAATTTAAAATAATCGTGAATTCCAGATAAGGAGGATAATGATGCGGCGTGCTTATTGGGTTTCGATACTGTTGACTTTTGTTATTTGCGCTTTCAGCCTTCCGGCTGGGGCTGCACCCGCTGATTTTCCGGAGGTGATGATTATTCTGGACGGCTCCGGCTCCATGTGGGGCAAAGCGGGCGGTGAGGCGAAGATCGAGGCTTCCAAAAAGGTCTTGAAAGAATTGGTCCCCTCTTTGCCTGAAGAAGTGAGGCTGGGTTTAACGGTCTATGGTCATCGCCATAAAGGACGTTGTGATGACATTGAAATCATTATCCCGGCCGGCAGCAATGATCGGGCACTGCTGCTGGAAAAAGCCAATGCCATCAGCCCCAAAGGAAAAACCCCCATTGCCGATTCCATTAAACTGGTCGTTAATGAGCTCAAGACCAAAGAAAACGAAACGACGATCATTCTGGTCAGCGACGGGTTGGAAACCTGCAACCCGGATCCCTGCGGGGTGGTGCGTGAACTCAAAAAAACGGGCATAAAGTTCATCCTGCATGTGGTCGGTTTCGATGTGAATACACAGGAAAAAGAACAACTTGCCTGTTTGGCTGAAGCGGGCGGCGGCATCTATTACGGTGCCGGCAATGCCGACGATCTCCTGGCCGCATTTCAAAGCATGCAGCAGGAAGTGGTTAAAAAGGTTGAGTTTGAAAAAGCCAAGACCACCCGGAAAAAAGCCAAGACCGGTCTCGGTAAACTGCGGGTGACTTTTCCGCCCGGCGGTGAGAAAAGCCTGGCCCACATTCGGATTGTCAGGAAAAAGGACAACAAGACCGTTAAAACTGCCGAGAAACCCAAGCCTGAGAGTACCCATCCCCTGCTGAGTGGTGAATATGACGTCATCCTCGGCTACGCCAATACCAATTACGGGAAACCTTCCGAAATCGGCGCCATCCCGGTAACGATAAACGGCGGTGAAACCACTGATCTCCAATTGGGTTCACTGGTATTCAATATTTCAGATGGTCTCAAAAACATTCCGGCCGGATCCGTTACACTGCGTAGCGCCGACGGAAAATTTGTACTGACGACTCCCGGCAGGAACAATAATTACTACTTTTTTACCACCAAACCCCTTCCCCCCGGTACATATGCTTTTGAATACAACTACAAAACCATGCCCGCGCCAGCTGTTCTGGCACGGGGCCTTGAAATCAAGGCCAATGCAGAAACGGTTCTGACCGTTGACAGCGGCATTCAGATCAAGAAAAACGACCAACCCATGACCGGCTTTGACCTAATCGATCCGGAGAACCGGGAGAAAATCCTCCAGGTGCGTCGGAGATGGGATAACGACTATCCCCTTTGGAAGGCCTTTCCGGTTTCCCCCGGGAAATATGAAGTGATGGTTTATCTGAAAGGGATGGATGAACCCCTTCCGGTGGGGGAAGTCACTGTTGAAAAGGGTCAGTTGATGGAATTCGATACGGGAATGTAATGCTGGTGGAAGATCAAGGTCCAAAAAGGGAAGGTGGCACTTTCAAAGTCATTTCTTTCCGAATTTGAACACGGCTCCCGGTTTGGTCAACATACCGTCTGGATGCACGAGACTGGCGTCAAAGCCGCCGTTTCGCGCCTTACTGTAGAGGCTTCTATTTTATAGCGTCCAGCTTCCGGGTCACGTTATCCTTAATCCAGTGGGGGTCCCACCACTCGATGGGATTGACAAAGAAACCGCTGACCAATACACCAAAGTGGAGGTGATCTCCGCCCGCCAGGCCGGTCTGTCCGGTCAATGCAATGACATCTCCCTTGGCCACGGTTTGTCCCGGTTTTACGCTGATGCTGCTGAGATGGCTGTAGGTTGAAGCGACCCCCTGGCCGTGGTCGATGACCACGGTTAAACCGTATATCCCCAGGCGATCGGCAAAAATGATGCAACCGTTGTTGGCGGCGCCGACCTTTGAACCGGCCAGGGAGGCCAGGTCAACGCCCATGTGGGTCTGTTCATCAATGACCTTGCCATTGTAGTAGTAAAGCCGCCTGTCGCCGAATCTTGACATGGTGGCGGCATTCTTGAGGCCCAGCCAAGGGCCTTCCCACAATTTTTCAGGTCGGGTATCGGTTCTCAGATCATAGAAAACCTGACCGTTTTCTTTCCTGACGCGCTGGTTTATTTCGAGAAATTTAACCACATTTTCGGTGGTTGGATCTTTCAACTCCGGGGAAAAGTAAGGGAGCACGTCACTTAAAAACTGATCCGAGACATTGATCTTTCGTGTGCGGAATTTCTTGTTCCGGATATGAATGCTGCGGTTCAGGTTGGCTTTTGAAATGTTTCCCGCCTTGTCCTTGGCCCACAGGAAAATTCCGGTATCCTGCTTAACGCTCGTGGGAAATGCAAAATAGCACACATGAATCCCTTCTTCCGAGCTTCCGGCGGACGGGTAACCCGGGAAAAACCTGTCTTCCACATAAATTCCGCTTTTAATGGCATCAGACGTGGTCTGATAGACAATAAACCCGGTGCCGCCTTCATTTACATAATTGAGCTGGCTGACCAGCCTGAGGGCGGGGGGAATGGAGTCGACCGTCATTTTGTGTTCGACGATGGTCAGATTTCCGTCTCCTCCACTGCTCCTCGAATAATCCCAGGCGCATATCTCCAGATCGGCCCGGCCCTGATTGAACTCTGAAGGGTTAATGGACAGAACAGTGTCAAAGCGATGGACACCTTCCGCATTGAACAACCCTTCAAAGGTGAACTGTTTTTCCAGAAGTGTCAAATGGCGGGTGCCCTGTTTGAGAGTGACCTTAATGGTCCTGATACCCCGTTTTTCATCGGTTACGACGAGCGGCACTTCCATCGTTTTGGTTAGAAAAGCAGGTATGGGTCCCAATTGGATTTTCGGGTTTTCGCCTTCAAAAATGGCGACAAGAAACCATCCGATGCCGCCAAAAATCAAGAGAGTGGTGCAGACTGCCAGTATTAAGGTTGTATTTCGTTTTTTGTGCATAAAGACCTATCCAGAGATATTTGAAATCGGAAATTGACTCAACCCTATCAAATCTTTTCTTTTCAAATTCAAACTCCTGATTTAGATACCAACAAAACAGTATTAAGGCAATGGTTATTCTGAAATTCTCTCTAAAAACGGTGTGCAAAAAGCGTTTCGGGCCTCATGAATCGAGGGCGGAATCCAAGATTTACAAACGGATTTTTTCTTTTATTGCAGTTATTTTTGCCATTATTTCATCCTGATCCAGTGCGCAGAGCATTCTTCCTTTCATCAGGGGTACGCCGTTTATGATCACGTCTTTAACGTCGGCCCCGCCGGCTGAATAGACCAATGTGGAAGCAGGGTTAAACAGTGGGCAAAGATGCGGTGAATTCAAATCCACCACGATGATATCGGCCTTTTTCCCTTTTTCAAGACTTCCCGTCTCTTTTTCAAGCCCCAGTGCCGCTGCACCCCCGATGGTTGCCATTTCGAGCACCTGGTGGACATTGGCCACGTCAGGTTTCCCTGTTGACACTTTTGCCAGTTTGGCGGCCGTATCCATTTCACCGAAAAGATCCAGGTTGTTGTTGGAAGCGCATCCGTCCGTACCGAGCCCTGTTTTCAATCCCATGGCAAGGATTTCCTTAAGCGGGGCGATTCCGGAGGCCAATTTCATGTTGCTTTCGGGAACATGGATGATGCTGGTACCCCGTTTATGAAGGCATCGAAGTTCCGTTTCATCCAAATGCACGCCATGGGCCGCAATCAGGTGGGAATCCAACAGACCCAGTTGATCCAGATAGTGGGCCGGCCGCTTCCCTGAAATCTTCATGGTTTCGGAAACTTCCGCCGATGTTTCCGAAAGATGAATTTGAAGGGGGGTGCCATATTCTCTGGATATTTCCTGCGATCGTTTCAAGGTTTTTTCCGAACAGGTTACCGGGCTGTGGCAAAAGAGGCCCGGCGTGATCCGGTCGGAGAATTGATGCCATTTTTCCATGAAATCCCGTCCCGTGCGAATATTCTCTTTGGGATCGGGAACGCCGGGGGCCGGAAAATCAATGATGCCCTGCGCCAGAAGTGCTCGAAGTCCCGAATCATGCACCGCCTGAACGGTCTGGTCCTGAAAAAAATAGCCGTCCGCCACACAGGTGGTTCCCGAAGTGATCATTTCAACGCATCCCAGAAGTGCCCCCCAGTAAACCGTTTCCGGCGAGAGGAAATGAGCTTCCGCGGGAAATATCTTTTCAAAGAGCCATTTTTTGAGCGGAAGGTCGTCCGCAAAACCGCGAAAAAGGGTCATGGCCGTGTGGGCATGGCCGTTTACCAGCCCCGGCATGATGATGGCGTTTCGGGCATCGATTGTTTCACCGGAAAACCCTTGCGGGATAGAGATTCGGGTTGATGGGCCGATATGAGTGATACGGTCTTTGTGGATCAGAATACGGGCATTGTTGATCGGCTTTTGGCCCGGCACCATGGTAACGGCTATCCCGCCCTGGACCACCAGATCAACGGATGTTTCCTTTGTGAGGTCCCGATTGGGATCCGGATATTTGAATTTCATGTGCGGTCCTTTTCGAAATACCTTGACACAGCAACCATTTCGTGAAAATTTGATCGATTATTTTGTTTGTTCATTCGCATGTCAAGGAGTAAAACATGTTAACCATTGCGCCTTTCAAGGGCCTGACATACAATTACCTTGAAAGAAAAGACCTTTCCAAGCTCGTTGCCCCTCCCTATGATGTCATCAGCTCGGAAGAACAAAAGGCATACTACCAGGCCGACCCGCACAATGTCATTCGATTAATCTTAGGTGAAAAGAGAACCGGTGATTCGGACTGGGACAACCGATACACGCGGGCGGCGGACACTTTTCAGCGGTGGCAGTCCAACCGGCACCTGATCAGGTCGCCCCGTCCCTGCCTTTACCTGACGGCCATGACTTATGATCCGGGTAACGGCATGCCCGTGCGGACGCGCTGGGGGATTATTTCGCTGGTTCGTATCGAAGATGAAGGGTCGGGTGTTATTCTGCCCCACGAAAGAACTTTTTCCGCTCACAAAGAGGATCGTTTGAAACTTTACAGGGCGTGCGGCGCACAGTTCAGCCAGATTTTCGGCCTCTACGATGACCCTGAAAATGGGGTGTTAAATGCCTGCCGTGCATCCGCTGACCTGACCCCGCAGATAGATTTTCAGTTGGCGGACGGGACGCGACACTCTCTCTGGGTGCTGGAAGACCGGTTGCTCTTTAAGAAGGTGGCCGATGCCATGAGGACAAAGGCCATCTTTATTGCCGATGGGCATCACCGCTATGAAACTTCCCGCAATTACAGGAACATTCTGCGATCCAGACATGGCCGAAGGCCTGCCGATAAATCCTATGAGTTTGTCATGATGTATTTGTCCAATATGCGGGACGAGGGTCTCACCATACTCCCCTCCCACAGAATGGTCAAACGGGTGGATGGTTTTGAGGCGGCCTCTTTCTTTAAGAAGGCTGAGAAATATTTTGATATCAAACCGTTTGCCGTTTCAATGGACAAAATGGCCGACGATTATGAAAATTTCAAGAATCTTTTGGGCGAGACCGGAGAGGAGAGGACCGCATTCGCTTTTTTTTACCATGGCAGCGACAAGGCCTTTTTGCTGTCACTGAAAGAAGGGGCCCATGGCGAAATGGGGGAAGACCTTCATGATTCCCTCAAGAAGCTCGACGTGGTTGTGCTGTCGCGATTGGTTTTTCAGAAATGTCTGGGGTTTACCCAGGAAGGGATGGATGATGATGAGATCTTTCAGTATCAGAGCAACACCCCCCAGGCCCTTTCCAGTGTGGCCTCCGGTGAATATCAGATGATGTTCATGTTGAATGCCACCAAGATCGAGCATGTGACCGAGGTGGCGGAAAACGGTCTGGTAATGCCGCGAAAATCCACCTATTTTTATCCCAAGGTACTCACGGGTTTGGTGTTCAACAAAATTGACCCCAAAGAAATCATTTCGGTCCCCTGAGATCACACCGGCGCCCGACGAAGGGGCGGACCTCTTTCTGGACGGTCGGTTGAGACTCATTCAGTTCAGGGACGGCTACCGGTTTTCCATTGACGCGGTTCTTATTTCCCAGTTCGCCACTGTCCGCCCCGGCGATGTGGTGGTTGATCTGGGTACCGGGTGTGGCATAATTCCTTTGATCCTGCTCATCACAAAGCCCGTGGGGCACATTTTCGGGCTGGAGATTCAACCGGGCCTGATCACCCAGGCCGGCCGCAACGCACGACTCAACGGGTTTGAAAAACGGATGGATGTTGTCAGGGGCGACTTCCGTCATCTCCCCTTTGCTTCCGGAATTGCGGACCTTGTGGTGTGTAATCCGCCCTATCGTAAAATAAACAGCGGACGCATCAACCCCGATCCTCAAAAGGCCATCGCCCGGCACGAAATTCTTGCTTCCCTGGACGACCTCCTCAGGGCCGGCGCAACGCTCCTCACCAAAAAAGGGCGGTTCGCCCTGGTTTACCCCGCAGTCCGCCTGGCCGAGGTATTTGTCCGTATGCGACGTTTCAATCTGGAGCCCAAACGGCTCAGGATTCACTACCCGGATATTGATGCCTATGCCAAACTGGCGTTGGTGGAGGCGACCCTGGGTGGAAATCCCGGTCTGGAGATCCTTCCCCCCCTCCTGGGCCAGGGCGATTTTTCCATCTCTTAACCCCTCTTAACCCTTTGTCCTTCTTCCTTTTAAACTCAACATCCTGATCGGAAGTATCAGAAGGGTGACAATTGCGACGGTGACGGTTAGGTCGACGCTGATTTTGGACAATCCCCCTTGGATTACTGCCATTTCAAAGACAGGATGGATGATCCAGTAGGTGGGGAAGATCTTGGCGATCCATTGGGGCCAGTGGGGGAAAATGAAGAAGATCACCGGCGCCAGGATGATCATGTTGACGGTTTTCATAAGGGTGAACAGGCCCTTGATATGAGTGGCGGTCAGACCGAAAATCAGGCCGATCTCCACGGCCATCAAGGCAGCCAGAAACAATATAAGAGAGAGCATCAACGGGTGAGATCCGACGGCATTGTTCAGGAGCAGGGTGAGCAGGGACATGAGAAGGGCCAAGATCAGTCCGATGCCGGCCTTGGCGGCCAGTACCTCGGAGAAGCGGATCGGCGTCACCAGCAGGGCCTCCAGGGTCTTGTCTTCCCGCTCCTGAACCAGACCAAAGGCGGTCACCAGGACGCCGGCGATCAACAGGGAGAAAAGCACCATGAAGGGGATCAACCGTGCGGTCAAAGGTAGTTCGTCATTTTCTGCCGTGGTGTTGACCACCACTTTAACCGGCGGCGGTTTGCCTTCCACCTCGCGTATCAGATCCATGGTTGTCATCGCCAGCATGATTCTTTGGGAGGCCAGGCTTTGTCCGCTGATCCAGAATTCCAACAGCGGTTTTCGTCCTGAAACAACGGCTCGATCAAACCCTTTTTTAAGGAACAACCCGGCATCCAAATCATTGTCTGCGACCCGTTGTTTGAGTTGGGGCAGGTCCCGGCAACGGGTCAGGGCAATTCCGTCCAGTTCTTGGGCCCGCAGGGCAACCCGCGACCGGCCTTCATCCACAATACCCAGCCGTGGCTCGGGTGTAAAAAGACCCCCAAAAATACCTCTGACAACCAGGGTGATCACAAAGGGGTAGATCAAGGCCCAAATAAAGATAGGAGAACGGGGCCCCATGCGCAGGTCTTTGCGGAGCAGCCTGAATACATTAAGGAGATTCATGGGTTCCCCCCCGGTGCCTGAGCATTCTCATGCCCATGCCCAGGATTATCAGATCCCACAGGCAGACGAGCCCCAACGGGACCCTGAGCTGTTCCCGGCCCCAATCCAGGGTGGTAAGCCCCATGATTCCCTGCACCACGCCGTAGGAGGGGAGGGCCTTCACCCAGACCGACACGGTCCCCGGGAAGAAGGTTGCGATGGCAGGGATAGTGAGGGGTACGAGGCAGAGGATGCCCAATAGCAAAGTGCCCATGAAGTCCTTGCCCGCCGCGCCGGTGAGCATACCGACACCCGAGGCCATGAGCGCTCCGAGAAGCATGAAGACCACAAGAAGACCCCGGTGCGGCCCCCAGGCCCCCACCGCGATCAGCAGGATCATGACCTGAACAAAGGCCAGCAGGGTTCCGAACAGGACCTTGGCTGAGAGGATATCTCCGATCCCGGCCGGGGTGACCCGCAAGGCCGCGAGGGTCCGGTCATGGACTTCACCGGAGATCAGAGAGGCCAGGACCAGAGACTCTGTAAACAATACCAGGACCACCAGAAAAGGGAGCATTCGGTCCCGAAAGGGGATCTGGTCTCCAGACCGGTCTCTCCCAAGGACGACCGCTTCTTTTTCAGGCAAAGTGACCGGCAGGTCCTCGCCAATGGCGGCATAGGCAATATCCTGAGCAAACCCGGACATGGTTCGGCGTAGTTCAGGGGGGACCTCGGGTGCCGCGTACACCTGGAGGGTGGGCTGCCCGCCGGTTTCCAGCTTCTCCCGGAAGTGCTCGGGAAAACAGATCCCCATGGATACCTTGTCTGTTCTCTCTCCTTTGCCCGACACGGCACGGATGAGGTCCGGGCAAGAGGGGAATGCCTTTATGATGACACCATCACCGTATGCTTCTGTCAAGGTCGCCATCAGAGGTTCCAGCCCCACATGGTGCACACCGAGGGTGAGCTTTTCATCCACAGTTACGGGCATCAACCAAAACAACACGATATACATGATCAGGGCGAGGGCGGAAAGGAAGCTGAACAGTTTTTCCCTTAGGAATTCCTTGAGGTCCTTTCTTATGATGGCCAGGATAATGGCCATTCTAGAAAATGTGCGCGTCATTATTGCAGCCCCTTGCCGGTCATCTGAATAAAAATTTCCTCCAGCGTGGCCTCCTGGGTGTGGATGCTGATGAGCCCTTCCATTGATACGGCCTGTTGGAGCTGTTCGCCGGTATCTCCCCGGTCCAGGGGGACCAGATGCTCTTGAACCGAACCATCCCTGCGATAACGCACCCGGACCGATCTCTGTCCGAATTGGAGTTTCAGATTCTCCGGGGAATCCAGGGCGTGGATTCTGCCCTCATTGAGAAAGACCACCCGGTCACACAGCTCATCGGCTTCATGCATGTTATGGGTGGTCAACAGAACGGCGGTCCCTTTCCCGGCCTCTTCTCGAATGATGGTGCGGATGGCCTTGGCGGAGACCGGGTCCAGACCGTCGGTGGGTTCGTCCAGGAAGAGTACTTGGGGTCTGTTTACAAGACTTCTCGCGACCATCAGCCGCTGCTGCATGCCTTTGGAATAGTGTTTCACCCGATCCCGGCCCTTGTCGCCCAAGCCCACGTGGTTCAGCAGGGAGGGTATTCGGTCGCTTTTCAGGCCGAAGAGGGCGGCAAAAAAGGAGAGATTCTCCGTTCCGGTCATATTTGAATAAAGGTTCTTTTCCTCAAAACAGACCCCGATGCGGGCCTGAATCCGCGGATCATCCCCGGTGACATTCATCCCCAGAATCATGGCCTTGCCGCTTTTCGGGGAGATCTGGCCGGTCAGTATCTTGATGGTCGTGGATTTGCCTGCGCCGTTGGGCCCCAGAAATCCCATGATTTCCCCCGGGGCCACCTGGAAGCTGATCCCCTTGACCGCCTGATGATCGTTATAGGCGTAGCTGATGTTCTCTGCCTGGATTGCCGGGGTACCCATTGATGCCTCCTTTCGTCTTATTCCGCGGCCCCTTCCTTCAGCGTCTTGATCAACTGCTCCATCTCATCCAGGTAGGCGTTCAGCGCCTTTGTGCCCTTCAAGGTGATGGCCGCCGTGGTAAAGGGCTTATTATCTTTAAATGTCTTGTGAATGCGCACATATTCGGCGCCATTCAGTTTCTTCAGCTGGATGGAAAGATTCCCCGATGTCAGTCCCAGTTTGGATTGAAGTTCGTTGAAGCTGATCTCCCTCTCCCCATTGCTTGCCAGGTGGGTCAGGATGAGGAGCCGGGCGCGCTCGTGGATGAGTTTGTCCAGAACAGCCATGCTATGATTCCTCTTGGTTTGCGCGAGCCCCTAAAAAACCGATGCCTGAGACGAGGAGGCTTCCGCATCCAATAGTGATACAAAGGGCAATGGGGCCTGGAATCATTGGAAAGATTATGGTGAGAATACCGGTGAGCAAAAACCAGTATCCACTGATCAGGGAATGCCTGATATGGATCAGCGCGCCCATATTGAGCAACAACCCCATGGCGATGGAGAGCATGGGAATGATGAAATAGGGGATGCCCCGAAGGGAGAAATGGATGGAGAACACGGCGATCAGGATACCGATGGGGATATACAGGTGCATGATTCGGTGGGAAAAGAGTTCCTTGAGCCACCACCTGAGGGTAAGGCGGGGATCGATCTCTTTGATGGCCTTCAGGTAGGTCCTCTGCTTGAAGATCTGCAAAAAGACCGCATCGCCGACCATGACAAGATATAGGGCATAGCGCAGGACAGGGGGTATGCTGTTAAAAGTGCCGAATCCGGCTGAAAGAAAAAAGACCAGCAATGCAAACCCGATGATACTGATACCGAATAGAAACATCAACAGGCGAAAATGAATCAAGTCCAGGACCTCCTGTAAGACCGGCCTGTTCTTGTTGATCACCGATTTGATCGACTGGATATCCTTCAGCAATTGTTCGACCTGCGCATGATTGATGGTTTGCATGATTGAACACTCGTGATAAGTTATAAGCAAGTTTATTTTATAAAGTAGTTTACGTTAAACCATGTTTTCAGCAGTTGTCAAGACAAATCTTCCTGAAACAGAAGTGATCCGAACGGCCGTTGGTAAATGATTTTGATGCCTTGATGAGCGCTGTGGAAGCCCTGGGGATATGTCCGCCATTGGCAAAAGCGCCGGATGTGATGGTTAGAGCTTTTGATATTGGTATTTAAAATCCCGGCTTCGCCGGCTTGCCCTCTTGTCCGTGAACCCCTATATTACGCCATTACCCATTCAAGCTGCGCTGCAGGTACACTTTTCCCGAAATATTTAGGCACCCAAATGGTCGGCACTCATAAAACAAACATACGCATCCTTCTTGCCCTGACGTTGGTCCATTTCACGGGCGATCTTTATAGCTCCTTTATCAGCCCGCTTTTTCCATTGTTTATCGAGAAACTGGGGCTTTCCTTGACCCAGGTCGGCATCGTCGCCGGGACCAGCCGACTTTTGGCTTTTATCGTGCAGCCGTCGGTGGGATATCTGGCCGACCGTTACCAGACCCGCACCTTTATCCTGGGCGGTCTTCTTTTAACGGTGGTATTTATCCCCCTTTCCGGTATTGCGCCCAACTTCTGGCTTTTGCTTTTCCTTGTGGCGCTCGGTTCCACCGGATCATCCATGTTTCACCCCTCGGTAACCGGCATGATCCCCCTTTACGCCGGCGCCAACGCCGGGATGTCCATGTCGGTTTTCAACACCGGCGGAACGCTTTCTTTTGCCGTGGGGCCCATCTTTATCACCTGGTATACCGCCGCCTTCGGGCTCGATGCCCTTCCTTGGACCATGGCTTTCGGCTTGCTGGTGGCAGGCTGGCTCTATTTTGTAGTGCCCCCGCCGGTCAGCGAGGGGTTGCAAAGCCGGGGCTTTTTCGGATCCTTAAAGGAAAGCGTGGGCGACGTCTGGAAACCGCTTTTCTTAATCTGGCTCACCATGGTGCTAAGGGCCATCGTGGGCCAGTCTCTTTTAACTTTTATTCCGGTATATTATGTTCAGCGGGGCTACTCGCTGGTTTCAGCCGGAGTGATCTTTTCCCTGTTCGTTTTGGCCGGCACCCTGAGCGGACTTCTGGCCGGATACATCTCCGACCGGGTCGGCTATAAACCCATCTTTTTGACGGCCCACCTTTTGATGACCCCGGCCCTCATCCTTTTGTTTTACCTGCCCGGTTTTTGGATTTTCCCCGGTGCCTTTATGGCCGGCTTTTTCGTCTTGGCAACCCTGCCCCTGGGGGTGGTCATGGCCCAAAAGCTGGCCCCCAAAGGCCGTTCCATGGTGGCCAGCCTGATGATGGGATTCGCCTTCGGCTTGGGCGGCATGGTCTCGCCTTTAATCGGCAAACTGGCCGATATCCATTCGATCCGAGCCGTGCTGATGGGTGTGTGCCTGATTCCCTTGGTCACCATACCGCTGATCATCTTTTTTCCGGATATCCGTCCCGCGAAAAGGCGTTAGAAATCAAGATGAAAGGGGCTCAAATATTTTTCCATTTGGGCCATTTGGACCTCGTCCAGTGGCGGACAGTCCCGTGGGCCTCGAACCCCTTCAGCAACCTGTGACGCAAAGACCATGCAGGTTGCAAGGCCGCATTCCTTGCAGTTGGTTTTGGGCAGCATCTTTATAATTTCAAAGACCTGGGGACCGGGGGTCGCAGTGTAGCTGGGTTGGATATCAGCCCTCTTCTCCCAGGCCGAATTGATTTCCCGCTTCATCCATTCAATGATTTTGGTGGCTTCCTCTTCATCTTTGAGGGCATTGACGGCGATTTTGCGGGGATGTACGGCGACCAGTTTACCGTGCACTTTAAAGGTTACGGACGGCGGATCCTGAGTAAAAATATATCCGCCAAGGACCGCATTCAAATAGGGAAGCGCTTCGCCCACATCCTCCTCAAGATGGGCAAAGCAATGCAGGGATTCAAAACTGTGATTGCATTCGGGCCTGAAGATTTCCTTGGTGTAGGATTTCAGCAACATGATTTGCCTCTTTTTTGTGGTATGGAAACGCCCGGTTCTTTATTCATGGGAACATTCCCTTTTAGTCAACACTCTACCCCTATAGACGGTGGCAGGCATAAAAAGGATACATCTTCAGACGCCCTTTTCCCCAGAAAATATGCATAAAGTGTGTGGCGGCAAAATGACATGTTCACCGTAAAGATCTCCGTGTTACAGAAAAGTCTCGGGCTCTTTTCTTTCCTTGCACAGTTCGAACAAATGGCTGATGGCCTGGATAAAGTTGGAATCCTTCATCGCTCTGGCACCGGTGGGGCAATTCTTGATGCAGGCAAAACAAATGATGCATCGCCACCGGTCGGTGGTAACGGTTTCGTCGAGGGTAACCGCTTCCGTGGGACAGGTTTCTACGCATTGGCCGCACTGGATGCAGGTATCAATATCGGTTTCAGGGGTGAAAGGAATGGCTTTCCGCGCTTCTTTGATCATGTTCAGATTCTTGGGGACCAGATACGGCACGTTTCCTGGGACGTTTGAAAGGGCCGCTTTATGAAGTGATTCAACGGGAGCAAGTTTCTCTCGAATACGGACGCCGAAGGTTTGTGCTTTATCCAGATCGTTCGCATCGGGCCGGGCTTCGGCGATGGGGCGATCGGGTGTTGAATAGGAATGCTCGCCGATAAAGGCCCCGGCCGCAACGGGGATAAATCCGCCTGCCACGGTGATGTCGTACAATTCTTTCAGGGCATCGTCGTATTCCCTGTTTCCGTAAACCACCGTGGGGATAACGGGTGTCTGCTGACCTTTCAACTCGGCAAAGTAGGGCGCAATTTCCTCAGGCAATCGGCCGTAATAAACAGGTGCCGCCAGGATCACCAGGTCATCCTTTGAAAAAGAAGTGCTCTTTTTGCGGTCCGACCGTAGGGTGACGTCCACCATTTTAATGTTTTCGGCCCCGATGCCGCGAGCCATGTGTTCCGCGATGGTTTTTGTTGTGCCGGTGGGTGAAAAGTAGATGCAGGTAACGGTTTGAATATTCATGCGTGATCTCCTTGATCCTGAATGGGTATTTTCATCATCTTAGCAAATGGGTCTGTCCTGTCCTGATTGCATCGATAAACAATTTTCCGGTCACTTTCAGTTTCCCCAACCTCCCTTTCTTGTGGAACATAATAATGTCGTGAAGATCTTCCCTGGTTTGAGGTGGTATTACTTCCGTAGGCTTTTTTTGCAGGGATATGGCTTTTTGGGGGCATGTGGGGATACATAAACCGCATCCGATACAACGGGTAAGGTCCACGGAAGCTTGCTTGCTCTTCGCGGATACACTTGCCGCTCCGACTTGGCAACGTTTTTTACAATTGCCACATCCATCGCATGCATCCATATCTACCACGGCATAAAAATTTGAAGCCCAAAAATCAACAGGTTTAGGTAAGCTTTTATGCATACCGAGTACTCCGCAGCAGCATCCGCAACATGAACAAATGAACTCGGCTTTTTGCGTATTGGATGGTTGAAGAACCAATCCCTGTTTTTGATTTTGTTCAAGGATGGACATTGACTCATCCAGCGTGATTTCTCTTCCGATACCACTCCGCAGGACGCCTTGGGCCATGCTGCCGACAGCAAGGCAGGTTTCTTTTCGGTCTGTAATTTGACAAGGCTCGCCCAGCAAGGTCTTCTTTCGGCGACATATGCATTCTAAAACGGCAAAAGGTGCTTCAGCCTGTTGCATTAATGCGGCCACTTCATCGAATGTGCTTACGCTATGTTGCGGTTGGATACTTCTGGCAATCGGAATGGTGCGCATTTGCGGGAGTCTTGTGCTGAGAAATTCCACTCCAAATTTCCAGTCCGATGTATATTCATCAAAATCTTTTATGAACTCCGGCGTAAGTTTGCCGAGTTGGTATTCGTACATCCCCACAACAAGGGGAGGATTACAAAAAAATCTTTTGGCGCCTTTGGTTTTTGATTCAATCCCTCCTTTTTCTTCAATACGGTCAAGCAGCTCTGCTAATTTTTCCGGCGATTCAATCAAATGCTTGGCTCTTTCAAATACCGTTTCAAGCGGTTCAAATTTGTAGGTCAAACACGCGGCGATCTCAGCCTCTTTAGGTGTAAAAATGTGTCTTAGAATTCTTATCTCGGAACCCGACTTTGTGGCGGGAAATCCTACCGCCTGGCTGTCTAAATGGCGTTGAAGTTTGATATAAACATGTTCATCCTTTTCCATATCACCCCTCTTTATTTTGGGAATTGAGCTCAGTACGCCATTGTTTGAATGGTGCCCAACAGTTGGGATATGTGTAAGATTTCAACCTATTATCGTATTTAAGGCAAAAGGTGGAAAATGCGCCATTTGATTTTCCAGGTATTGAAAAATGATGTTGATAGCATGGAAAATTCAAAAATATTCAGAGCGGATTACACTCTTTCGCAGCCCTCTGTATGGCGGGTGTGAATCTCGTTTTTGTGGATATGCCTTTAAGGGCTCTTTTTAGCATTCCCCAAGCGACCCTTGAACGTATTTGTTCCTTGTTGCTTTTTTTGAAGTTCAAATGTTTCTTAAAGTGTCCAAGTTCCTCCAGAATAGGGTAACCGGGGGATGTGTAACTGGCAGCATTTGATGGGATACTCCATATGAAAACCTCCGGCGGATCGTTGAGGGTTTGTATGGATAAAGCAGCTATGTATTAGGGGCAACCAAAGGGAATGTCAAGATTTTCCTTGATTGTTTATGACCGAAAAAATGGTATAAGCATAGAATACAGTTTATATCAGTCGTTGAGGTCGCTGCGTGGTTCCCGGCAGCGGCCGAAAGTATTTTTCAAGGGAGGAAGCATGACAGGCACGTCAAAAGACCGCGCGGCGGTTCCCATACCGCCGCCGCTTATTTTCTTTCTGATCCTGGGGACGGGATGGATGCTGGAATTTCTGTTTCCCTTCAAGCTCTTGAACGGGTTCTGGGTGGTACGAGTGGTTGTGGCCGGCCTCTTGATGCTGATCTCCGGCCTCTTTGCGATCTTTGCTTTGCTGCCCATGCACAAACGAAAAACACCCTTTGATCCTTCAGAACCCACCATGAAAATCGTGAAAGAAGGTGCTTTCCGGTTTTCCCGAAACCCCTTGTACCTGTCCCTCGTCCTGCTTCAGGGTGGCATGGCGGTTTTCACCTTTTCGCTCTGGTTCTTCATTGGGCTGCCGGTTCTTTTTTTCTCTTTGGAGTTCCTTGCCATAAGACCGGAGGAGGCCTATCTGGCCGGGAAATTCGGACGGGAGTACCTGGATTACCAGGCTTCCGTCGGACGTTGGATCTCATTTCATTAAGGTTTTTAGGCGAACCCACCACAAGCTCTTTACCGGAAATGCAAGAAATCTTGTGCTGTGCAGTCCCCTTTTTCGAGGATCAAATCTTCGATCCCTGCAACCGTTTAGCAAGATAGGTGCCGGTCATTATCAGAGATTCCGGATCAAGATAGAATTCCGACTGCTTTTGAAAGAGAACCTTGCACTGAGCGGGAAATTCGTCGTCCACATCATTGAACAGCAACAGCAGGGAAACACGGGGAAGCGCTTCGAACGTCATGGAAATATCATATGAAAATTCGGCTTCGCGACCATGGCCTCCCAGATTCTCGCAGGCGGTGTTAAGCGCTTCTTTCCTGCCTGAGAAGGACTTTGCAATGGCGTGCTCCGTATCAGTGCTGAAGAAGTTCACGTTCAGAAAATGGGAGGTTCTTTTGAAATCCTTAAAAGAGACCCATTCCGGTTCATCATGGGCCCGGTCGGGGCAGTGAAGAATATATTTGGCCAGTATTACGCAAACCACATAGTGCGGTCGATGCCCCGACCCGTCGAGGATCCCATTTTTCGAAACCGAATATCTTCTGTCGAAAAAAGGAACCATCAGTTGATCGCCATCCTGTTCGATTCCAAGGATGTCTTTCAGGGATGAAACATCCGTCTGCCCGATCTGGCGCATATAATCTTCATAGTGTTTTTCGAATATGCCTGAATCTTTAAACATTTCCCTTCTCCTTTTCGTAATGCCGGATTTTGAATCATTTCCGGCCAAAGAACATTTCAGGAATTACAAACAGGGAAGATAGTCGGATCTCAGGAAAAATCATCCCCCGATTGGGGGATGCGGCCGATTCCTGGAGAAATAACATAGGCGGTTTTTTTGGAAACCCTCAAAGCGGGGTGATGAATTAAGAATCAGGTTAATCGTCCAATGCCATTTTTCCCGGGTTAAGGATACCCGCGGGGTCGAAGGTCCGTTTGAGGGCTTTCATCATCTTGAGGGCTGTAGCGTCGTGTTCCAATGCCAGATAGTCTGCTTTGGAAAGTCCGATGCCGTGTTCCCCGGTGATGGTGCCTTCCAGTTGGATGGCCGTCTTGAAAAGCTCGGAGCTGGCTTTTTCCACCCGATGAACTTCGTCGGCATCGGATCGGTCAAAGGTGAAACAGGGGTGCAGGTTGCCGTCGCCCGCATGGCCCATGGTGGCGATCTCCACGTTATAACGGCGGGAAATCTCCTGAACCGCAGCCAGCAACTCCGGCACCCGGGATATGGGCACCGTCACATCCTCGACCGCAAAATTGGGCCTGAGCCGTGTGAGAATACCCCCCAGGGCCCGACGGGCCTGCCACAGGCCGGCGGCCTCTTCCCGGGAGCGGGCCTTCTTCACGTGGCTCCCCCCGCAGGCCATGGCCAGTTCCAATGCCCGATCCATCTCTTTTGCCGCTTCCTCCTCGGTCTGACCGTCGGTCTCAAGGAGCACCATCGCTTCCATATCCGGTACCCCCAGCTCGGGCTGGCGGTGCAAAATTCCAACGCATACGGAATCCAGGAGTTCCATGACACACGGGACGATACCGGCCTTGACAATCCTGCTCACCGTGCGGCCGGCATCCGCCAGCTGCGCAAACGCGATGGTCGCGGTCACCGTGTGCCGGGGCAGGGGATTGATCTTCAAGGTGATCTCGGTCACCACGCCCAGAGTCCCCTCGGAGCCCACGAATAATTTGGTGAGTTCATAGCCGGAGACGCTTTTCATGCACTTTGATCCGGTGCGCATGACGCAGCCATCGGCCAGCACCACTTCAAGCCCGAGGACGTAGTCTTGTGTTACGCCGTATTTGGCGCCCCTAATGCCGCCGGCGTTGGTGGCCACATTCCCGCCGATGGTGCAGACGGATCCGCTGGCGGGGTCCGGTGGAAAAAAGAAGCCGTGGGGCGCCAATGCCCGCTGCAGATCGGCATAGACCACGCCGGGTTGGACAATGACCAGGCGGTCCGGTACCCTGATGGCCGTTATTCGGTCCATGCGGCTCATGTCCAGAACAATGCCCCCTTGAGCCGGGACGGTCATGCCCGAAAGACTGGTGCCCGCGCCACGGGGCAGCACCGGGACCCGATGGCGTCGTGCCCATTTCAGGATACGGGAAATCTGATTTGTGTCAGAGCCCCATACAGCGGCCTGTGGCCGGCCGAAGTGTTCCGAGGCATCATAGGAATAGACAACCAGATCGATGACATGTCGGGAGACATTTTCCTCACCAGCGGCGTTTTCAAGCTCAATCCAGAGTCTCTCGTCCATGGGTTTGGATGCTGTGGGCATGGGTTTATTCCTCCTTCCCCCTTTTTGTGTCGCCCTCGCAGGGTGGCAGGGGTTGCGAAGTTTAGATCGTAGGGGTTATGCGTGTCAACAGGATAAGCATTGGCGCGGCGTCGGCATGTATGGGTATAAGGAGAGGTGTTTGTATTGTGGTAAACGGGTTGTGATAGTCACTTTTGTAGAAATTATTCAATTTGGACTGCCAATATGTTTGACCTCTGTCAGATACATCTTTTGACATTATGAGCTACGCTCATTCTCCCTCAAAAAGCGGTTGGCGTTTCTCCAGGAACGCATTGAAGCCTTCCAAAAGGACAAATGCCTCATTCATCAAATTCCGCGGTGTCCATTAGTGACCTTGCAGGTTCTCCCAGATGATGGAATATCCCTGCCCCCTGCCCACGCACATGGTGGCCAGACCGTATTTCGCCTGGGGGTTTTCTTTGAAGAGACCGGACAGAAAGGCCACCAGCCGGGGTCCCGATGCGGCCAGGGGATGTCCGTAGGCAATGGCGCCCCCCCATCGGTTGACCCTTTCATCGTCCCATGCCATTCCCATTCGGTCCATGAAGTAAAGGGCCTGGACGGCAAAGGCTTCATTTAGTTCCACCAGGTCCAGGTCATCTATGGTCAACCCGGCTTTTTTGAGGGCTTTCCGGGTGGCCGGGACCGGGGCGATGCCCATGAGAGTGGGGTCCACCGCGGCAACGGCCGAGGAAACCCACCGCATCTTGGGTTGGATCCCCAATGCCAAGGCTTTCTCTTCGTTCATGAGCAATACGGCGCAGGCCCCGTCATTTAAGCCGGAAGCGTTTCCCGCGGTCACATGCCCCCCTTCCTTGAAAGGCGTTTTGAGATTTTCCAGGCCTTCCAGGGTTGTGGTTGGTCTGGGGGGCTGATCCCGGTCCGCCACCATGCGGGTTCCGTCCCCCAGGGTCACCTCCATGGGGATGATCATATCCCTCATTTTTCCCGATTGAATAGCCCGATCGGCCTTCTGCTGGCATTTAAGAGCGTATTGGTCGGCCATCTCCCGGGTAAATTCGGGAAACCGGTCGTGGATGTTTTCGGCGGTGAGCCCCATGTTAAAGGCCGACGGTCCCCCCATGACTTCTTCAAGCCGGGGGTGCGGGTCCCGCATGAATCCCATGGGAAGGTGCCCCATATGTTCCACGCCCCCGGCGATGAGGCAATCCGCCATGCCGGAAGCCACCGTGGCCGCCGCAAAACCGATGGCTGTGAGGCCCCCTGCGCACATGCGGTCAATGGAGCAGCCGGGGATTTCGTGCCCCCACTCCGCCAGCATACTCACTGCCCGGCCGATGGTGCCTCCCTGTTCTTTCACCTGGTTGGTGACTCCCCAGATATTGTCTTCGATCATGTCCGGTGTGATCCGGGGATTGCGTTCAATCAGTGCCTTCAGCAGTGGAACCACCAGGTCGTCGGCCCGGGTGTTCCAGAAAATTCCCTTTTCCCCGGCCCTGCCAAAGGCCGTTCTCACGGCGTCAACCACCACCACTCCATTCAGTGCTCTGTTCATAACTAATGCTCCCACTTTTAAGTAATTCCGCAATCCGCATTCCGCAATCAATCAAGTTCGTTCCAGCACGGCGGCGATCCCCAGACCACCTCCCCCGCAGATGCATTCCAGGCCAAAACGTGCCTTTCGCCTTTTCATCTCGTGGAGCAGGGTGACCAGCACCCGGGTTCCGGTGCAGGCGATGGGGTGCCCCAAAGAGATCCCTGAACCGTTCACATTGACTCGGTGGTAATCCTTTTCCGCCACGCCCATCTCCTTCAGATCCGCCAGAACCTGGGCCGCAAAGGCCTCCTGAATCTCGATGAGATCTATCTGGTCCAGGGTGATTCCGGCCCCTTTTAGTGCCTTTCCCACGGCGGTGGGAACGGTCTTGTAGGCCCGCCGGGGATCGTCCCCGGCCACGGCGGACGACCGCAGCACGGCCAGGGGCGCAAGGTTCAGCCGGTCAGCCATATCCCGGCTCATGACCACCACCGCGGCAGCCCCGTCGTTTTCCGTAGAGGAATTCCCGGCGGTGCACACGCCGCCCAGAACCGGTCTGAGACCGGCCAGTTTCTCCAGGGTTGTGTCGGCCCGGGGATTCTCGTCCCGGTCCATGATTTTGGGATCCCCTTTGCGCTGAGGAATGGGAACCGGCACAATTTCCTGTGCAAAAAGTCCCTGTTCCATGGCCAGGCACGCCTTCTGATGGCTGCCCAAAGACCATTCGTCGCAGGCCTCTCTGCTGATCCCCTCTTCCTGTGCCCCGGTTTCGGCCCAGGACATCATGGAGGGCAGAATGCCGTAGCGTTCCTCGGGCTGGCTCATGACCCGGGCCCTCTGTATCCGGTCATAAAAGGGCATCCCCCACATGGAGAGGTCCCCGTGCCCCCGTGGCATCCCTTTCCGTCCGCCGATGCCCCACTTCACATGTCCGGGGAGGTAAAATTCCGCGTTGCTCATGCTTTCAACACCGCCGGCCACCACCACCCGGGCCTGCTCCGACCGGATCAGCGATGCGGCAAAGCAGACCGTATCCAGTCCCGTACAGCAGCGCCGGTCAAAGGTGATGCCGGGAATGGCCTCGGGCCAGCCCGCTTTGAGAAGCGCCATGCGGGCAATGTTCACGTTCTCGCCATTCTGGTACGATTGGCCCAAAATGACATCATCCACCAGGTCCGGTTCCATGCCGGCCCGTTCCAGGGCCGCGTTCAGGACCAGGGCCGCCAGATCGTAGGCCACCACATCCCTGAGTCCTCCCATGTATCGACCCACCGGGGTCCTGACAGCACTTACAATAACGGCTTCCATCATTTGCTCCCTCTCACGTCAAAAGGCCCCTTCGGGCATGTCCACAATCTCCCGCCCCTTGCGCAGGCAGGTCTCCAGGCGGCCCATGGTCACGGGGAGGGTCACCCCGGCAAAATAGGTGGCCTGCAGTATTTTGCCCCGGTGGTAATCGTTCTCGCCTTTTTCGTCCATGATCCTTACGGCAATAAGGGCCATGTCCAGAAGTCGCCAGGCAACGGTCACATCGCCGAAGCAGAGAAGCGCCGGGTAGGTGTAAGAGGCCCACTGGAGGGGGTCCGTGTTCGAAAGGTCGGACATTTCCGCCGCCACCCGGTCCAGTTCGTTGGCCGTTTCGGAAAGCGCCTCCACTTCCCCGCCAAGGATCTTGTGATCCCTGTTTTTCGTGCAGAAAGTTTTGATCTCCTCCATGAATGCCTTGAAGCAGGCGCCGTCCTGGATCCGCATCTTGCGCCCCAGAAGATCCATGGACTGGATACCGTTGGTCCCCTCGTAAAGGGACATGATCTTGGCATCCCGCAAATATTGCTCCAGGGGATATTCCTTGCTGAACCCATAGCCTCCCAGACACTGGATGGCCGTCTCGCAGACCCGAAAGCCCATGTCCGAGCAGTAGGCCTTGATGATGGGGGTCATGAATTCCACCAGGGACTGGTAACGGGCCTTTTCTTCGCCATCAGGCATTTCAAGGGCCAGATCGGACCAGAAGGCCCCCGTGTAGATCATGGAGCGCATGCCATCCACCATTGATTTCATCCACAAGAGCATTCTGCGGACATCCGGGTGACCGATGATGGGAATGGATCCGGGTTTTTTCCTGGTAATTTCAGAACCCTGAACCCGTTCCCTGGCATAGGCCAGTGCATTGTGGTAGGCGGTACTGGCCAGGGTCATGCCGCTCACCCCCGTGTTGATCCTGGCGGCGTTCATCATCTGGAACATGTGGGCGAGTCCGCGGTTTTCCTTTCCGCAAAGATACCCCTCACAACCGTCATTGTCCCCGAAATTTAGGGCACAGGTAGGAGAGGCATGCAGACCCAGTTTCTTTTCCACACCGCTGCAGATCACATCGTTGGCCTCCCCCAGGGAACCGTCGGGAAGGACCCTGAACTTGGGAACAATGAAAAGGGAAATCCCCTTGACCCCTTCAGGCGCCCCTTCGATCCGGGCAAGGACCAGGTGTATGATGTTTTCAGCCAGATCATGGTCCCCCCAAGAAATGAAGAATTTGGTCCCTTTGATCTTGAAACGGTCCCCATCCCTTTTGGCCGTGGTGCGGAGGGAGGCCAGGTTGGAGCCCGCGTTCGGCTCGGTGAGGGCCATGGTGCCGGCCCACGCTCCTCTGAACATTTTGGGGACGAAACGTTCTTTGAGTTCCGGGGTGGCGAAATTTTCAATGAGGTGTGCGGCCCCGTGGGTGAGGCTCGGCGCCATATTGAAGGATTGTGCCGCTCCGTACATGAGATCGTTGATGACGATCCGCATCATGTGGGGAAATCCCTGACCTCCGTATTCCGGGTCGCGGGCCGCCGCGGTCCAACCGGTTTCGCCGTAGAGTTTAAAGGCCTCCCGGTATTCCGGCGCGCAGCGAACCTGTCCGTCCTCGTAGATAACACCCCACTGCTCACCAATTTCCTGCAGGGGGTCCACGACGCCTTTGGTGAATTTGATGGCTTCCTGAACCAGCATGTCCAGGGTCGCCTCATCCAACTCGCGGTACCGATCAAGGGTGCAGAGGGAGGCGT
Source organism: Desulfatiglandales bacterium (assembly GCA_963663335.2). Classification (GTDB taxonomy): domain Bacteria; phylum Desulfobacterota; class DSM-4660; order Desulfatiglandales; family Desulfatiglandaceae; genus NaphS2. The sequence continues at coordinate 1,976,904 of CAXXLN010000004.1, forward strand.
AGTTCAATTGATCCTTGAGAATAAAAAAGAGATCTTTCTCGCTAAATTTAAAATGAGCCATTTATGTTGTTTCTCCTTGCTGTTGGGTTATTCCGGTTTAACCGATTCATCGCGTAATCATCTTGCTCGGCAGCCACATGGCGATCTCCGGAAAGACCATCACCAGTACCAGGCAGATGGCCTGGAGCACCACAAAGGGGAGGATGGACCGGTAGATGTCGGTCATGCTGATGGAAGAGGGCACCACCCCTTTCAAAATAAACAGATTGAATCCGAAGGGAGGGGTCACGTAAGCCATTTCCATGTTGATCACAAAGAGAATGCCGAACCACAGGGGGTCGAAACCCCAAGGCTGTTACAATGGGCACAAAGATGGGGGTGGTGAGCATGATAATGCCCGCCGGATCCAGAAACATGCCCAGGACAAAGAACACCATCTGCATGGAGATCAGTATCAGCCAGGGAGACACTTTCAGAGACAGAATGGTTTCTTGTATGAGATCCTGAATGTCGGCATAGGCCAGGAAATGGGAGAAAGCAAGTGCCCCGATGATGATCCAGAAGACCATGGCATTGAGCTTCATGGTGTCCCACAGGGCGGTTTTCAGGTTTTCCCAGGTCAGCTTGCCGTACACCAGAGCGCACACAATGGCGCCAAAGGCCCCCACGGCAGAGGCCTCGGTTGGAGTGCACACGCCGCCATAGATAACACCCAGCACCAGAAAAACCAGAAGGATGGGGAGCAGCACGCCGCGGAGAACAATCAATTTCTCCATGAAGCTGTATCGTTCCTGGACGGAGGGTGCCAGATCCTTGTCGATGAGGGTGCGAAAGAAGATGTACACGATGAAGATGAGGCAGAGAAGTATCCCAGGAATGATCCCGCCGATAAAGAGCTTTCCGATGGAGACCTCGGCCACGGCCCCGTACAGGATCATGATGATGGAAGGGGGGATCAGGATTCCCAGGGCACCGCCGGCGGCGATGCTTCCGATGGCCAGGTTTTTGTCATAATTTCGTTTCATCATGGAGGGGAGCGCAATGAGTCCCATGCTGATGGTGGCCACCGAACTGATCCCGGCCATGGCCGCGAAGAGGGCGCAAATGATCACCGTGCCGATGGCCAGACCGCCGGGAAGCCGTCCCATCCAGCGATAGACCACCTCATAGAGCTGATCCCCCATACCGCTGAATTTGAGCATGTTGGCCATGAAAACAAACAGGGGGATGGCCAGAAGAAGGAAATTGGTGGATTCCCCATAGGCCGTGTTGAACATGAGATAGAGACCCTTGGGTCCCCAGAGGACATAGATGCCCGCCGTGGCGATGCCGCACAGGGCAAAGGCGATGGGCACCCCCATGCAGAGGAGAAATACCAGCAGGCCGAATACAATGATGGTGAGGGTCCAGACTTCCACTGATCAGGCCTCACTTTCCTGATCAGAACCCGTATCAGCGCTCAAATCAGAACCCTTTGTCAAGATATAGAGTGCCCTGATGGCCCGCACCATGCCCTGAAGGCCGAGCAGCACTCCGCCGATGGGAACCAGAACCATGGACGGGAAGAGGGGCATTTCCAGGATGGTCATGGACCTTTTGTCATGGATGAAGGCATCGTAACAGAGTTCTCCTCCCTTCCACACCATGGCGGTCACAAACATGAAGATCAGCAGGAAGGAGATCAGGTCCACCACGGCCCTTGTCCTGGGGCTGAAGTTTCGATGGAGGATGTCCACCCGCACGTGACCGTCATAAACCAGACAGAACCCCGCACCCAGCATGACCACCCCGGTCAGGAGATACTGGCTGATTTCGTTGGACCACCGGGTGGGGGCGTTAAAGAAATAACGGCTCACCACCTCGTACATGATGGCAAGCACCAGAAACAGAATCAAAAAAGCGAAAACCCTTCCTATCCAGAGATTCATTTTATCCACGAAATTCAGAAATTTTCGCATTCCATTGCCTCTGTTCAAAATGGCCGCCGGGAAATCCCGGCGGCCTGTCTAAGGGTTGTTCAGATGGGTTAATCCAGGCTGACGCCTTTCTCTTTCATGTAGGCTTTCAAGCTCCTGACCATTTTACCGGTCAGTTCGTTCTTTTTCTCCAGGTCGTTCCATAGGGGAAGGGTGGCCTTGCGGAAGCCGTCCACGGCTTTCGGGTCCAGGTCGATGATGGTGACATTTTTTTCCGCACAGGTCTTGTAGGCGCCTTCATCCCAGGTGGGACTCAACTCCACGGTGCGCAGAAAGGCTTCCCAGCCGGCCTTGTCGATGGCCGCCTGATATTCTTTGGGCAGGGATTCGTAAACACTGTTATTGATCAGGAGTTCGATGATGCCGGGGGTGTGAAAGGCGGGACGGACGATGTACTTGCACACCTCATAGAACTTATACTTTCCCACCGTGTAAAAGGGGTAGTCCGTCCCTTCAACGGTTCCCCGCTTCAGCGCCATGTACTGCTCGGCACCGGCAATGGCCACGGGCGCGGCGCCCAGGGCATCCACGATCTTGGCTTCCATGCCCACGGCGCGGATCTTCCGGCCTTTCATGTCCGCCACATCATGGACCGGAAACTGGGTGATCAGGCCCATGGAGGCCACGCACAGGGGAGCGATATAACGGACGCCGTGCTTCTGGGTAGCTTCCCGCATAAACCCCAGCCAACCCCTTTTTTCGTACATTTCCCGGGCCTCTTTGGGGTTGGCCCACCCAAATGGAAGCCACTCGCAGTTCACTTCGGGAACGTAACCCGCAAAATAGAGCATGCTGCCCGAATAGGCATCGATCATCCCCTTGCTGAGGGCATCGAAGGCTTCCTTGGTTTTCACCATCTGGCCGGGCCAGAAAACCTTGATCTTCACGTTTCCGTTGGTCAGTTCCTCAACTCTTTTGGCGAAAAATTGGGTGGTTTGACCCATGTAGGCCTTTTCAGGATAAACACACTGAAGATTCAGTTTGAACGTCTTGGCCACGCCGGGCCGGGGGCACAGAAAAATAACACTCACCATGAGCACCAGCATATACGTCATCAACTTTTTCATCGCTTCCCTCCTTAAAATAGATGCCATTATGGTTAAATGGTTGTTTTAGGGTTGCTCCCGCAACTCCCTTTTCAGAACCTTGCCCGTGTGACTCTTGGGCAGATCTTCCACAATGCGGACCACGCGGGGGTATTTATAAGGGGCCACCTTCTCCTTGATGAATGCCCGGATGTCATCACCCGTAACCGCCGCTTCCGGTTTCAAGACCACAACCGCCGCCACCTCCTCCCCCAGATCCGGATGGGGGATCCCATAGACCGCCGCTTCCACCACGGCCGGGTGCTCATAGAGCAGTTCCTCTATTTCCCGGGGGTATATATTGTACCCTCCCCGGATGACCATGTCCTTTTTCCGGTCCACAATGAAGATGTACCCCTCATCATCCATGCGGGCCAGGTCCCCCGTGTGGAGCCATCCCTCCACAATGGTCTCGGCGGTTTCCAAGGGCCGGTTGAGGTACCCTTTCATGACGCCCGGGCCCCTGACGATGAGTTCCCCCACCTGATCGGTGGGAACATCACTGCCCGATTCATCCACGATGCGCGCTTCAAAACCGGGTATGGGAAGCCCGATGGAGCCCGGCTTGGTCTTTTTTCCGAAGGGGTTTTCGATGCAGACGGGAGAACATTCGCTCAGGCCGTATCCCTCGTAGATCTTCGTCTTAAACTGACTTTCGAACCGGCGAAGGACCTCCACGGGAAGGGATGAACCCCCCGATACGCAGAAACTGATGGAAGAGTGAGCGGGCCCCTCATCATCCGCGCCTTGAACGAGCCGGTTCAGCATGGTGGGGACGGCAAACAAAAGGGTGCTCCCACTCCCCTCGATCAATTCCATGACCGGTTCGGGATCGAACTGGCGGAAAAGATGGAGGGTCAGTCCCAGATAGACGGAGGCATTGAGCGCGCTGGTCTGGCCGTAGATGTGGTAAAGGGGCAGAACACCGATCACCACGTCATCGGGAGCGGTGACCCGCATATCCGCCACGGTCATGGCATTGCTGGCCAGGTTTTGGTGGGTGAGCATGGCCCCCTTGGGCACCCCCGTTGTGCCGGAGGTATAGATAATGGCGGCGGTATCCTGATCCCTGCCCGCCCTTTGGAAAGCGGCCTCGGAGTTCTGTACCGTTTCAAAGGGGATAAATCCGGAGTCTGTATCCACTCCTGTTGCCACGCGGATCTTGAGATCGGGAAGATCAGCCAGGATCTTTCGAGGTTCTTCCAGAAAGGGGGCCATGCCGATAAATCCCCGGGCTCCCGAGTCCGCAAAAATGTGCGAAAGTTCGTGACGTTTATAAAGAAAATTCACGGGGACGATGACCACGCCCATTCGGGCCAGGGCATAATAGGCGGTGACAAAGGCGAGGGTCGACTGCATCATCAGAACGCAGGTATCACCCGCTTTAAGGTCGAGTGATGAAAGTCCGCCGGCCATGGCGTTGACCCGACCGTCGAGTTCCCGGTAGGTGATCTCTTCCCCTTCAAACCGGACGGCAATGCGGTTCGGGATTCGCTTGGCGGTATTTTCTAGAAGATCGGCAAGATTCATGGATTTCTCACGCCTCTTTTCTGGAACCGTCTTCATTATATTCATACCACCCCTTCCCGGTCTTGCGGCCCAGCTGTCCCGCCGTCACTTTTTTCCTGAGGAGCAGGGGAGGGTACCAGCGGGGATCGCCGGTCTCCTGGTACATGGCCATGAGCGCCCCATGGGTGACATCCAGGCCCACCATGTCCCCGGTTTCAAATATCCCCATCTTGCGTCCGGAAGCCAGTTTCAACCCCTTGTCGATGTCTTCCACCGTGGCCACCCCCTGCTCCACCAGGCGCATGGCTTCCATGGTGGAGGGGAAATTGATGCGGTTGATGACAAAACCGGCCACGTCCCGGTTGACCATGATCGGTTCTTTGCCGATTCGAAGAGCAAAGGCTCGGCCGGCTTGTGCCGTCTCATCGCTGGTTGCCAGCCCCTTGATGACCTCAACGGCCTTCATCATGGGAACGGGGCTGAAAAAATGGAGCCCCAGGACCTTATCGGGCCTTTTGGTGGCCGCCGCCAGTTCCGTAATGGATATGGCCGAAGTATTGCTGGCAATAAGGGCTTCCGGACCGGCCGCCTGATCCAGCTCTTGAAACACCTTCCGTTTGAGTTCCAGGTTCTCGAATACGGCTTCGATCAAAAGATCCGCTTCTCTACTTTTGGAAAAGTCCGTTACGGTTTGAACCCGTTTCATGACGGTGGCGCCGTCTTCGGTGATTTTACCCTTTTCGAAAAACTTGTTCAGCGACCATTCCATGCTTTTGACCGCCTTTTTCAAGGCCTCCGGATCGATGTCGTAGAGCAAGACCTCAACCCCCGCCTGAGCACAGACCTGGGAAATACCGCTCCCCATTAGGCCTGATCCCACTACAAATACCTTATTAATGGACATAATTTGCTCTCCCCTCAAAAAGCCACTGTTTGAAAATATCAATCCACAGTCAATTCCCGTGCAATCACCATTTTTTGAATCTCACTGGTGCCCTCATAGATCCGATAGAGCCTGAGATCCCGGTAGAACCGTTCCACGGGAAAATCCTTCATGTAGCCCATCCCTCCGAAGATCTGCACCGCGTTGTCGGCCACACGGCAGGCCATTTCCGTACAGAAGAGCTTGGCCATGGACGCCTCTTTTATGACCTTTTTGCCTTGGTCCCGGGTCCAGGCGGCATGGTAGAGCATCTGCCTTGCGGCGTAGATCTCTGTTGCCATGTCGGCCAGCATGTTCTGAATGGATTGAAATCTTGCGATGGGCTTTCCGAATTGAACCCGTTCCTTTGAATATCCGATGCACAATTCCAGTAGTTTCTGGGCTGCGCCCAGGGCGCAGGCCCCCATGGTCAAGCGCCCTTTGTCCAAAACGCGCATGGCGGTCTTGAATCCTTCACCGATCATGGGTTTACCGCCGATAACGTTCTTTACGGGTACCCGGCAGTTGTCGAAGATTAGCTCGCTGGTATGGCTGCCCCGCAATCCCATCTTTCGCTCGATGGCACCGGCATAGAAGCCGGGAGTGTCTTTTTCCACCGCAAAGGCGGTGATGCCTCCCCGGGCTCTTTTTTTCTTGTCGGTTAAAGTGATGACGGTGGCGAGATCGGCGATATCGCCGTTGGTGATGAAATGCTTCAGCCCGTTAATGACAAAATGATCCCCGTCCCGTTCCGCGGTGGTCTGTACATTGGCGGCATCAGAGCCCGCTTCCGGTTCAGAGAGGGCAAAGCAGGCGGTCCACTGGCCGCTGGCAATCCTGGGAAGGTATGCTTGTTTCTGCTCTTCGGTGCCGTCGAAGAGAATACCCATGGAACCGATGCCGTTGCTGGTTCCGATGCGGGAGCGAAAGCAGGCATTGCTCTTGGTGAGTTCTTCATAGACCAGACACTCACCGAAGGTTCCCAAACCGAGCCCCCCGTACTCCTCGGGAATGGAGAGCCCGAAAAGACCCAAATCACGCATCTTTTGAACAATCTCTTCCGGAATGTTGTCTTCCTCTTCCACCTTCCGGCCGATGGGCTCAAGATCCTGCTTCACAAACCGGCGGATTGTCTCCTGTATCATTGCGAGGTTTTCAGGTATTTCAAAATCCACTGTAAGCTCCTTGATTCATGGGCCGTCCTTTTTACCAGCTTGTTTCTGGTTTCCTAAAATCAGAAATGCAAGAGAAGTGCCATTTTGAAATAAGTGTGCTATGATATTGAAATGTTAGTAGAATCTATGCAGACACTCAAAATAGTGGACATTGGCGGAGTATTAGAGAAGGAAAGTGTCGAGAATTTTCGACTTATTTTTGGCCTATATTTCATTTCAAAGGCTAATGCCTTGAAAAGTAAGGTTTTGTTTGCATAAGAACTTTTTATACATGTAGCTAAATCTATACACTCAGGAAATTTGCTTTTCAAAGTTTTTTTCTTTTCAGTTGCGGCAAAAGGAATGATTCAGCCGTGGGTGTTTCAGCTTTCAAACGGAAGAATATCAGCAGCATCTCTCTGCCTGCTGAAACAGAGAAATGGGTGTCAGAAATGCATTTGTGTGAAGATGCCAGCGTCCGGCATAAGGGAAGACAATTTACGTATTGTGCATCTCACAAATGTGATCAGACGCTAAGATTCGTGCACCTATGGCTGGAAATCCGATCCTATTTTTCATCCAAAATCTCTCTTAGTTTTTGGGATAACTCATTTATCTTGAAGGGTTTCTGAATAAAGCCATTGCAACCTCGATCCAAAATCTCACTAGCCTGACCATCGATGCTGTATCCACTGGAAAGAAGAACCTTAACATCGGAGTTTATATCTTTCATCCTGTCATAGGTTTCGCCTCCACTCATATCCGGCATAACCATGTCGAGAATGACGATGCCAATCCTCTTCTTGTGCTCTTTATATATCTCAAGGGCCTCTTTTCCGCTTCCAGCGACTAAGACTTTGTAACCCGACGATTCCAACAGGGCTTCGGCAATTTCAGTGACCATATTCTCATCGTCTACGAAAAGGACAGTCTCAGATCCTCTTAATATGCTTCCGGCCGGTTTCTTCTTTTCAACAATTTCCTTATCAGAAGCAGGCAGAAAGATATCAAAAGTGCTGCCATGACCCTTTTCACTGTAGACAGTTATAAATCCTTTATGATTCTTGATGATGCCATATGCGGAAGCCAATCCCAGTCCGGTCCCTCTTCCCATTCCTTTGGTAGTAAAAAACGGATCAAATATCCTTTCCCGGGTTGCTTTATCCATTCCAACGCCTGTGTCAGTAATGGAAAGCTTCACATATTTTCCAGGTTCAACAGAAAACGGTTTCACATCGTTATCATCAAGGGTCACATTATCTGTTTCCAAATAGAGGTTGCCGCCACCCGGCATGGCCTGCCAGGCATTGACATAAAGATTCAACAGGACTTGCTGAATCTGTCCCCGGTCGATCTCCACACTCCAAAGATCTTCCTCGTATTTCTCATGAATATGGATCTCTTTCTTGGTCCGGCCGAACATCCGGTTTTCTTTCTTAACGAGTTCATTCAAATTGGCTGGCTTAACCTCATATTTTCCACCTCTGGCAAACCCCAAGAGCTGCCGAGTCAGGTCGGTGGCACTTCCAACATGTTCTTCTATCCCCTTAAGATATTCATAATCCGAATGGGAAGAATCCCTATCCATTAACATTATTGAGGTGCGACCTTGGATGGCCATAAGCAGGTTGTTGAAATCATGGGCAATGCCCCCTGCCAGGGTCCCGATGGCCTCCATTTTCTGTGCTTGGTGGAGTTGGCTTTCAAGCCTTCTTTTTTCTTCCTCGGCGCGCTTCCGGTCGGTAATATCGTGAATGACAACGACTGTTCCCGCCTCTATCTCTTTGGAGTCTAATGGTTTCGCTGTCAAAACAACATCACGGAATTCACCATCACTGCGTTTGAGTCTGCTATGGACCGATCCAATCCCATCTTCAAGGAGTTGGCCGTATAGTTTTTTCCCCACACGTTCATATTCTTCCCTGTTTTCATAAAGAAACTCGGGAGTTCTGCCAAGAAGGCGCTCCTCTGGGTAGCCGAAACTGTCGCACCAGTTTTTGTTTGCACGCCGATAAACACGATCTTTCATAAAGCAGATTCCAACCGGCACCGCTTCGAATACGCTTTGAAGATTGGATTCGCTTTCCCTCAATGCATCTTCCGCCCGCTTTCGACCGGAAATGTCGCGAAGAAAGTTCAGTGTCGCAACTCTGTCCTTCCAATTGATCACCACGGCGTCCAATTCAACCCACTTCACCTCGCCCGATTTGTCTATGAGCCTAAAAGAATAGCTGGATGGAACTGCAATACCCTGCTGCCTCTTGACGTGACGTTCCAAAACGAAGGCCCGATCATCCGGATGAATGAATTGGTCAAAAGGCGTGGAAAGTAATTCTGTTTGAGTACGGCCGCTGAGCTCCTCGGTTTTCTTATTGACAAATTTCAACATTCCTTCCTGTGCAATAAAAATGGCTTCGCCTGCATTTTCCACCAGAATCCGATACCGCTCCTCGCTATCCCGAAGTGTCTCCTCCGTCTTGTTTCGCTCCGTTATATCACGGTCGATCCCCCGGTAACCTTGAAGGGTGTTATCAGCATCCAGGATTGGAACCCCGGTGGTTTCAAGAATTACTTCCCGACCGTCTCTGTGAAGGTTGACGTTCTTTAACTGAAGGATGCGCTGTTTGTTGATGAGATTCTCGTGGAAAATGGCGCCAACCCTTTCGGCTTCGGCTGGGGGCATGAAATCAAAAGGCGTTTTTCCAAGGACCTCTTCCGGCGTGAAGCCAAGGAGGTCCGTTACTTTCGGGCTGACATAAGTGTAGCGGCCTTGGGCATCCGTTTCCCAGATCCAGTCGCTTGTGGTTTCGACCAGGGCGCGAAACTTGTCCTCGCTTTTTTTCAGCCTTGCCTCTGCAGATCGGCGCGCCAAAAGATTGAATGTAAGGAGCGCGGTAAAGAGCAGAAGCACCCCAAAGGCCAGGGACACCAGCCAAACCAGCCTTTTGTACTGTTTGTAGAAGGATGTCGGTTTGTTAATAACAGTGCTGCCGGGTGGCAGGCGATCCAGGTCGATGTCGAATTTCTTGAGGACAGCGTAATCGAAGATGTAGCGGTTGGGGCTTGTTTTGATGACCGGGATATCTGCGGGAGATTCGCCGTCGATGATGCGCAAGGCGAGCTCTGCAGCAGCTTTTCCTTGAGAGAAGCCGGTGGTGAGCATTCCTCCCACGACTCCGTGGTTCAGGTGAAAGTCCCAGAAACTGAATACAGGGCTGTTGCTGGCGGCGGTAATCAGGTCGGCGCTCTGCTCCAGTGAAAACGTGTTTCCTGATCGATCCGATGTGAACGCCAGAAGCAGAACGATGCTGTCGGGCGGTAGCCGGCTCACTTCGTTTTGGACCTCGGTCATATCCATATCGGTGATGGTAATAAATTCCAGGCGGTCCCCGTAAGTGGGAATGATGCTCTCCAACAGTTTCATATTAGCCTTGCCGGTTACGGTTTTATCCACCACCGAGTAGACCCGCTTCAGATTTGGATTGATGACCAGGGCCGCATCTATGGTGTCCTTGATGCTGAAGGCTTCCACTACGCCGGTGAAAAATGGGGCGTCTGCGATGAACGTGTCTTTGAAATAGTTGACGCCGCAAAAAACGGCTGGGACACCGGGTGCTATGTCGTCATGGTGGGAGAGCAGAAACTGGAAGGCATGGTCGTCGGAGGAAATTATTGCGTCGAATCGGCGGTTACGGTATTTGTGCGCCAGCAGGACGGCCAAATCGCCTAGGTATTTTTCATCAAATACACGCTTGGTGTCCATGTATTCGGTGAAGGTTTCGATGGGGCGGCCGCTGGCGAGGAAAGTCTCTTCGATGCCTTGGGCGATGCTGTCGGTCCACCCCAGACCTTTGTGGTAGCTGTGAAGCACAAGGACACGTTTGTTTTTCAATTCGGCAGCAGCAATGGATACTGCAATGAGCAGCATCAAACTGATGATCGAAGTAAGTATTTGCAATCTCGGATAATACGAACTTCTCACAACTGCCCCCCAAGTTGAATGGGCTCCTGAAGCTTTTAACGCTCTCTGCGAACATTACTGCAGCATTGTATTTCCACTAGGCTAATTTATGCTGTTTTTCAGACACTTGTAAACCAAAAAAATGGAAATCACGAACGCAACAATGCCACTGCCAGTCTTGAGCCTTCTGCTTTTTTGCCGATGGTTTAATTTCCTGGAATATTCCCGGGAAATAATAGAGCTCTTCATCGGAATAGGGAAATCGGGCAGAAACACCGGGAGAAAATATGGCGGTAACCAAAAGTAATTTTGAAGCTCAGTCAGATGCAATATCTGGCAGTATCAGAGCAAGAACTTTCTCGCTAACCGGACATCAAGGTTGAGTGAAATGAAATATTTTAGGCTTCAACATCGTATCGTTTCAATTTCTGGTACAAACCGGTCCTGTGCATGCCCAAGATTCTGGCCGCCTTCGCTTTGTTGCCGGCCGTGAAACGGAGGGCTTCCACAATGGCTCTCTTTTCGGCGTCGGCGAGGATGTTCCTGAGAAGCCCCACGGGTTCCCCGGACCCGTCCGCCTCTCCATAGAACTTTCGAATCCTGTCGGGCAGGTCGTCCACGGATATTTGATGTCCTTCGGCAATGTTCATGGCCCTCTCCAAGGCGTTTTTCAACTCTCTCACATTGCCCGGCCAGGAATACTGCTTGAAGAGGGCCATGGCCTCCGGAGAAATCCGGTTGGGAATCAGGCGTCTTTTTTCCCTCAGGTTGGAGAGGAGATAATAGGCGATACGGGGAATGTCTTCGGGCATCTCCCGAAGGCTGGGGGTCCGGATGTGGAAGATGTTCAGGCGGTAAAAAAGGTCGGAGCGAAAACGCCCTTCCTTGATCATGCGGCCCAGGTCCTGGTTTGTGGCGGCGATGACCCGGAAATCCAGTTTCGTGGATCTTGTGGCGCCGATTCTCTCCACTTCGTGTTCCTGAAGCACCCGCAGCAATTTTGCCTGCATGGGAAGGGGCATATCCCCTATTTCATCCAGAAAGATGGTGCCGTGGTTTGCCAGCTCGAACTTACCCGGTTTGCCCCGAACCCTGGCGCCTGTAAAGGCCCCCCCTTCGTAGCCGAAAATTTCACTTTCAATGAGTTCGTGGGGGATGGCTGCACAGTTGACCTTGATAAATGGGCCATCGGCCCGGTGGCTGTTCTGATGGATGGCCTGAGCGAAAAGCTCCTTCCCCGTACCCGACTCGCCGGTGATGAGGGCGGAAGCATCACTGGTGGCGGCCTGAAGACCGTATTTTCTGGCTTCCGACATGGCCATGGATTCGCCGATAATCTTTTCCCAGGCATGGCGACCCCCTTCAAAGGAAGTGACCTCTGAACGGTAGTACTGCACCTGCCCCTCAAGGATTTCGATGCGGCGATTCAGGTCCTTGATTTTTTCGGTCTGGTGAAACATGAGCTTCCCGAGGACCCCGATAACATTACCATCGGGGTCTTTGAGGGGAATCCTGGCGATAATTCTCTGTCGCTTACCGATAAAAAAGGTCTCGCCGATCTCGGCCTTTCCGGTCTTTAAGACTTCCGGCATGCGGGTATTTTTGACCACTTCGGTGATGTGCTTTCCCACGGCTTCCTCGGGCGATACCACATACCCTTTTTGACGGGTATTGTGCCGGCTCATGAACCGGATGATGCCGTTTTTGTCGATAACGATGGGGCACTCGTAAGGATTGTCCACAAAGGCGTCGAGCAGAAGGCTATCGGTTCGGGTGACCCATTCGGGGGGTGGTTTATTTTTCATGGTTTTCCATTTTTCACATCCGCAAAAGGCTACAAATCCGGCAGATATTTTGTTCGCAATCGCTGCATCCCCTTGACCCAACGATCATAATCCGCCGCTTTTCCTTGCAGGTAGTCTTTAACCCGGGCGTGGGGCATAATCATATAACGCCCTTCTTCCAGCGCCACCATGACGTCTTCCGCCACCTGCTCCGCTTCCAGCATGCCGTCCAGGGCGGCGATCCCACCGCCGTTTCGGGTCATTAGAGAACGCACCGCCATGGGACAGATAACCGATACTTGAATGCCCCGGTCACCGTAATTGATGGCCAGATTGTCCGCCACGCCCACGGCGGCGTGTTTGGTGGTGGTGTAGGGGGTCGAGTCGATCTGATTGAGCAGGCCGGCTGCTGAGGCCGTGATGATAAACCCGCCCGAACCCCGTTTGAGCATCCCGGGAATCACCGCCCGGGCCCCATAAATATGGGACATGACATTGATGTCCCAGATTCGCTGCCAATCAGCATTAGAGACCTCCAGCAATCCCTGAATCATGATGCCGGCATTGGAGAAAAATACGTCGACGGGTCCGCATTGCTCTTCCGTTTTCCGAACCAATTTTGAGATCTCTTCCTCTTTTGCCACATCGCATTGGACAGCCAGTCCTCCGATTTCCTCGGCGAGGGCTTGCGCGCCTTGATAATCGATATCCGCCACAATGACGGCACCGGCTTTTTCCTGCGCCAGCCGTCGGCACAGGGCCGCACCGATCCCGTTGGAGCCTCCCGTTACAACGGCCACTTTGTCTTTAACCTTCATGAAATTTTACCTCATTTAAGGCATATTTGTTTGCCTTGCTCAGTGGTTTTCCGAAAGCCGCTTACAGGCATCTTCCATCAGCGGTACAAATTGGGCAATGTCTTCCACAATACACACATCCGCTTCGTTGAACATGGGCGCAGCAGGATCCGTATTGATGGCAATGACAAACTTGGCGCCCCGCATTCCCGCCACATGCTGAGAAGCGCCGGATATGCCGCAGGCCAGATAAAGAGCAGGGGAGACGCTGGCCCCGGTAACCCCCACCTGCCGGCTGTATTCCAGCCAGCCGCGATCGCAGAGGATGCGGGTACCGGCCACCTCTGCGTGGGGAAATAATTTCGCCAGACGGTGAATCAATTCCATGTTTTCACGCTCTCCAATGCCGTTGCCCACAGCTACGATGATGGGGGCGGAAGTGATATGGGTTGAATCGGCCTCAGCCTTCTTGCTTCCCAGATAACGGGTCCGCCCCGAAGGGCATGATACGTCTTTATGGATTAAGGGAGCCGTGGGTGATGTTTCAGCGGCGTGTTCAAACTTGAAGATTCCCGGCTGTACGGTAATCACCGTGGTGTCTGCGCTTGAAGCATAAAGCCCCTTCACTTTGCAGCCATAGAGATCCCTTTGAAAACAGAGCCGCCCTTGAAATTCAACCAGACCATCCACGCCGCAAATACAACCTGCCCCTACGCGGGCCGCCAGTGACGGCGCCCATTCCCATCCCCGTGAAGTATGGGCCGTGCACACAAATGCCGGATGAAGGGCCTCCATCTCCTGAGCGATCACCGCGCAATAAGTTTCATTAAGGTATGCCCCCAACCTCTGGTCCCGGAGCACCGTCACCGGAAGGCCGACCTGTTCAGCCATATCCTGAGCAGCCTTATCCACGGTGTCGCCCAGAATCCAGATTCCCATGGCCCCACCCCCCAGCTCTTGCAGCTTTCGGCCAAAGGCGATCAGGTCGTAGATTTCCGGATCAACGCAGCCTTTCCGGCAAGCGGCAATCAACATGATTTTTACAGGGTCAATCATGGTTCAAATCAAAGCCTTTGCTTTTAAAAGGGCCGCAATCCGGGCGGCTTTTTCCAACGCCGAACCGGTGATCTCTTTTGCTGCGCGTGAATGTTCGGGTAAGACGAAACCGAGACAGTCCACATGGGTTTTTACGGGTTTCAGGGTGTCGGTGGGAATGGTGTTAAACACCTTTTGATCGGCCCGCAGCAAATTGGAAAGGGATGGATATCGGGGCCGGTTGATCCCGGACTGCAATGCCAGCAGGGCCGGCAAAGGGAGGTTTACCATTTCCCGTGCACCGCCCTCGATCTCCCTTTCGATGGTCACCTGTGTCAGTTCACCGGACAGTTCCATTCCGATAACCTGCGTGGCATAGGGCAGATCCATCAATGCCGCCGCCATTGGGCCCACCTGGCCGCCCATCATATCCTCGCTCATGCTGCCGCATAAAACCAGGTCATATTCCATGGCGCCTGCGAATTCTGCAATCCAGGCGGCCACCGCCTGTGCCCCCGGATCCGCATCCGTGGCGGTCAGCAGATGGATGCCCTCATCGCATCCCATCCCGACGGCGCGTCTGAGGGCCTGGGAAGCCTGTTGCGGTCCAACAGTGATCACATGAACCTGCACTCCGGCCAGCGACTCTTTGATGCTGACGGCCTGTTCCACAGCAAATTCGTCAAAGCGGTTCATGGCGAACCGGCCGAAGTTTTCCACCACCGCCAAGCCCTGATCGTCGGTTTTTACCGCGATTCCTTCTATTTCGGGACCCTGTTTGGCGCACACCAGAATTTTCATGACCTCTTGGCATCCATTGTTCAAATAGATTTCTGAGATGATTGATGGCAAACAGCCATTATTTAAAAGGTCGAGGGAGACAATGTCAAATAAAAAATAACAAGTGTTCGTTATTTTTTTGTTGACTCCCTTGGACAGCTTCGTTACTTTTGCTTCTATGAGAAACGCTTCCGCCGCAGCTTTAAGGGATGGTCCGAACCAATAGAATAAAAGGCATGAGTGAAATATATTTCATCCGACATGGGCAAGCTTCTTTCGGAACAAGCGATTACGACCGCCTCTCCCCAATCGGCATCCGTCAGGCCCGGATCGTGACCGACCATCTGGCCCATGTGGGAATGGGCTTTGACGCCATCTACAGCGGCTGCATGAAACGCCAGCGGGATACTGCCAGCCCCTTGATTGAGTACTTTAAGGGACTTCAGCCCGACAGTTCACGGCTCGGTATTTTGCCGGCTTTTGATGAATATGATTCCAAAGCTTTGCTAGTGGCACGAACCAGGATCTCCCAAGCCCCCGACCCGATGACAACCACTGAAATCCTCGCCCTGGGCCGGAACAAAAAGGCCTTTCAAGCCTATTTTTCCGAAACCGTAAATGGATGGCTTGAGGGCCGTTACGACGAACAGGAAGGCATCGAGACATGGGCTTCGTTTTGCAATCGGGTCCGAGAGGGTGTGGAACACCTTAGAACCCACCACGGCAGCGGCTGTCGTCTGGCGGTCTTCACCTCGGGCGGTCCCATATCGGTGGTCCTGCAAATGGCCCTGGGCTTGAGCCATCGCAAAACCGTGGAACTCAGCTGGCAGATCATGAACGCCTCATTGACCTGTATCAAGTACAACCCGTCCGGAATCTCCCTCTCGGTTTTCAATAACACCACGCCCCTGCTGCTGGCCGGGGATCCGGCATTATTGACATACCGGTAAGAATGGTCTGAGGCCGCGGGAAATTTCGAGTTGTCTTGAACTGAATCATAGGAGCTTTTCACCCGTTTACCCATTGGAAAAAGGAGTCAATAATGGATTTTACAATCTCAGAAAAAATGCAGACCATTTTGGGAATGATCGACGAATTCGTCATCAAGGAGCTGATCCCCCTGGAGAAAGATTTTCTGGCCGATCATTTGAAGGAACTGCTTCCCGTCCTTGAAGAAAAGCGCACCATGGTCAGACAGATGGAACTCTGGGCGCCGCTCCATCCGGACGAACTGGGCGGCATGGGGCTGACGTTGATGGAAAGTGCGCTGATTTTTGAGGCCCTGGGCCGAACCCCTTTAGGTCTCTACACCTTTGGATGCATGGCGCCGGACGCCGGCAACATCGAGATCCTGCACAAATTCGGCACCCCCGAGCAGGTCAAGGAATTTCTGGTGCCCCTGGTGGCGGGTAAAATCCGCAGCTGTTTTTCCATGACCGAAGTGGACATGCCCGGTTCCAACCCGATCATGATGGAAACCACTGCTGTGAAGGATGGGAACGATTATGTGATCAACGGCCATAAATGGTACACCAGCTCCGCGGATGGGGCTGCGTTTGCCATTGTGATGGCGGTCACCGACCCGGATGCACCTCCTCACCGCCAGGCCAGCATGATTATCGTCCCGGCTGATACACCCGGCTACAACCTGGTGCGCAATATTCCGGTCATGGGGCACGAAGGCCACGGTTATTTCAGTCACGGCGAGATCCTCTATCAAAACTGCCGGGTGCCTCAAGAAAATCTTCTGGGCAAGGAGGGGCACGGATTTGTCATTGCCCAGGAACGGCTGGGCCCCGGCCGCATTCATCACTGCATGCGCTGGATCGGCATCTGCAATCGTTCATTTGATCTCATGTGCGCACGGGCCCGGGATCGCATCATCGCCCCAAATCGAAAATTGGCCGACCGCCAGTTGGTTCAGGCTATGATCGCTGAAAGCGCCGCTGAAATCCAGGCTGCACGTCTGATGGTGCTACATGCCGCTTGGAAAATTCAGGAATCGGGAACCAAGGAAGCGCGCAAAGAGATCTCCATGATCAAGTTTACAGTGGCCAACACCATGCAACGGGTGGTGGATCGCGCGCTGCAGGTCCATGGGGGCTTGGGCATGACGGATGATACGATTATTGCTTATTTTTTCCGACACGAGCGAGGCGCCAGAATTTATGACGGTGTGGATGAGGTGCACAAGGTTTCCGTGGCCCGGCAGATTTTGAAAACCTATGAAAACAAAATCATAAGGTAGATAAGCCGTGAAACCGATACCCATTGATGATTACAACCAATTTAAAAAGGAGGTCAGCGCGCTAAAAAAAAGCTGCTATCTGGAGTTCTTTGCGGAAAACCCTGGCGTTTTTCAGATCAAAAAGGAGAAAACCATCAGCAAAAATCTGGAACGGATCTTTGCCGCGGCCCTTAAAGTCAGCAACAAAAAGGGATTTCACGCCATGACCATGCGGGACCTGAGCAAAGAGGCCGACTTGAGCACCGGCGCCCTGTATAACTATTTTTCCGGAAAAGAGGACTTGCTGGCCATGATGCAGCGTCACCGTCGCACCATTACCTCGCGCGTACTCAAAGGCAATATCGCGTTGGAAAAGGAACCGCTTAAAAAACTGCACACAGCCATACGGACCCATTTGTACTTGAGTGAAGCCATGCAACCGTGGTTCTTTTTTTCCTACATGGAAGCCAAGAACATCGGCGCCAAAGAGCGAAGGGCCGCGGTGCAGGGCGAGCTGAACACAGAAAACCTCTTTGCCGACATTGTGGCCATGGGCCGGGATCAGGGCGTTTTTCTGACGGACAACCCTCTGATGACGGCCAGCCTCATCAAGGCCATGGTGCAGGACTGGTACCTCAAACGGGCCAAATATGCCCGCAGGAATATTGATGTGGATTCCTACTCCCGGTTCGTGACCGCCTTTATCGAAAGCAGTCTGCTAAACCCGAAATTCGCAACCCCATCGGAAAGGTAAATGCCCATGGATCAAATGAATCAGATGGACCATACGGATCGCCCCACACACGTCCGCCCGGGTGAGGAAGTGGCGGCGGGTCGCATTGAAGCTTATTTGATGGAAGCAATTCCCCATCTCAAGGGGCCGGTTCACGTGCAGCAATACCCGGGTGGCGCTTCCAACCTGACCTATTTACTTTCCTTTGCCGACCGGCAGTTGGTGCTCAGACGGCCGCCTTTCGGCACCAAGGCGGCCACGGCCCATGACATGGGCCGCGAATACAAGGTTCTCTCCGCCCTGGGCCCCCATTGGCCCTATGCGCCTCGCCCGCTGATTTATTGCGAAGACGTATCCGTCATTGGTGCCAAGTTTTACGTCATGGAGCACCTTGAGGGCATTATCTTACGCAAAGAGATTCCCGAGGGGCTTTTCTCCACACCCGATCAGATACGGAAGTTATATGAAAAATTTGTAAACGCGCTGGTAGAACTGCATTCCCTGGACTACGCGGCCATTGGACTGGGGGACTTAGGCAAACCCGAAGGGTATGTTGGAAGGCAGGTCCTGGGTTGGAACAAGCGGTTTCGGGCGGCCCGCACACCCGATGTACCCGACTGCGAAGCTGTTATGACCTGGCTGGAGGAAAAGATACCGCCCGAAAGCCCCCACGCCGGCATTATCCACAACGATTTTAAACTGGACAACATCGTTTTAGACCCTTCAGACCCTTACCGGATCATCGGTGTTCTGGATTGGGAGATGTGCACCATCGGCGATCCTCTCATGGATCTCGGGTGCACACTGGGGTATTGGGTGCAAAAGGACGATTCCGAAGAGCGCCATATCATCCGCACCATGCCCACCCACGTTGACGGCGCCCTGACCCGGCACCAATTCGTGGATCTCTACGGCCGCATCTCCGGCATACAGATGGACTGTTTCGATTTCTACTACTGCTTCGGGCTTTTCCGGCTTGCGGTGATTATTCAACAGATCTACTACCGTTTCTATCATGGCCAGACCCGGAACCCACGGGTCAAATCATACGCTCAAGGGGTTCACGTGCTGGAAGGGGCCGCTAAAAAAGTAATTGCTCAGTCAGGCCTCTGATGGGACATTATGTGCTGATTCCAGAGGGAAATACCCTCGATGGGGTTCAATCAGGATTTTTACTTCAGGGGCGTTGCCGGAATTCAGACGTTCGAGCGCCCCCTGTACCTCATCAAGACCTATCTTATCATCAACAAAACGTTTCGTATCAATCATCCCGCGCGACATCATCTCCATGGTATGTTCAAACTCCGGGATGGAATAGCCCATGTCGCCGATCAACCGCAGTTCCTTGCGGCAGACAGGCAGCGTCATGATAGGGATTGGGGTGAAGCTTATGCCCACAAGCAATAGTGTTCCCTGATTATTGAGGACCTCTGCGGCAGCGTTGATGCCCGCCGCGCTTGCTGAACAGTCAATGGCCTTATCAAACAGACCTTTCGCCGTCTTCTTCAATGTGGATGTCAATTCGGGGTCCTTTGCGTCGAACATGGCATGAATATCACCGAAGGCGAGCGCTTTGGCTCCTCGCGATTCATTGGTCTCGCTCATTCCCACAAAAGCGGCTCCGTATATCCTGGCCCAAACGGCGCATAACAGGCCTATCACTCCACCACCTACAATCAATACCTTATCACCAGCCTTAATATTCGCAAGATTAACCGCATGGAGTGCCACCGTCGCCGGTTCAATCATAGCGGCTTCAACATCGCTGACGGTATCCGGCAGCTTGCGGACCATATCCGGCCGGGCTGTAAAGTATTCAGCATAAGAACCAGGGGCGGTTACGCCGGGTATCCCCCTCTTAAAACCGTACTTGCAGGTGTGGTACCCCGAATTCCGACACCATGAACATTCTCCGCATGGGTTGAGTGGAATGACGGTTACACGATCTCCGGGATTGAGATCATCACGCGATCCAATGTCCACAACCCTTCCGCCGAATTCATGCCCTGGAATTAATCCTTCCGGTTTACCATTTTCCCATATATGAATATCTGAGCCGCAGATACCTGATGTTTTAACCCTGATGATGACCTTTTCTCCATTCGATTCGGGAATAGGGACTTCAACGACAGACAGCCTCTTTTTCCCTTCAATTTTTAGCGCTTTCATTGTGGTTCGCATCTTTGGTCCTAATAACTTTCGCCCGCAGCTTTCATGGCCATGCCGAAGCTTCTTGTGACAGGACTCATATTCTCCTTGTCCACCTGCACATTTATGATTGAGGGTTTGCCGTTGGCCACAGCGCGCTGAATGGCAGGTATGATCTCTTCCGGGTCAGTGACCCTTTCTCCATGCCCTCCCCACATTTCAGGCATTTTTTCATAGGCCCGCATATGGCTCAGATCAACATTACAGTGCCCTTTTTCCCGGATATACTCCCTGCGGGCCACACCTTCCGAAAGCTTGATCATACCCCAGGCGGAGTCATTGGAAATGACACATACAACGGGCATATCAAATCTTGCCATGGTATCGAATTCCATGGCGTAAAACCCGAAACTGCCGTCACCCGTATAATAAAGCACCGGCTTGTTATTTGCCGCGACCGCGCCGATTGAAAAACCGGCGCCTGTGCCGATGGTTCCGTTTGGGCCGAAGGTAATAACCTGGTATGGACGGTGAGCGGTTACAGCGGTCTTGATCCACTGTGACGCATCACCCCCGTCACATATCACCGTCCAATCCGGCGCTTCGGCGTCAAGGAACTTGGCGACTTGGGTGGCGCATCGGCCGGGTGACATGGGAATTCCCCCCACATTAAAACCCTCTCTCCAGTGTTTAAATCCTTTTTCAGTCATCTCCTGAGCTTTTCTGAGCCATGTGAGATCTTCCCTTTTGACAGCCTTTGATTTCACAACAGCGAGAATCTGTTTTGCAACGGCACCCGCGCCTCCGACGATCCCGATCTCGGCCGGCGCGTTGTACCCTATCTTGGTTTTGTCGGGATGAGCCTGGATTATTTTCACATCCTTATTAAACAGCGGAGGCTTCCCTTTTCCTACTCTGAAATCAAAATTCACGCCAAGGGCCAGTACCACATCCGCCCCTCGAATCGCAGACATCATATTGTACTGTGGGTTCACGCTCTCATCCCTAATCAGGCCTCTGGCCAGTTCCTGGGAACCCACCGGCAGTTTCAGATATTCGACCAGTTCAGCAATGTCGTCCTCAGCACCTTCCAAAGAATATCGTGCCCCGTTACCGAGAACAAGCGCAGGGGCTTCAGCACTGATGAGGAGGTCGGCAGCCGCTTCTATCAGAGCCGGATCACCATAGGGGTGTGCTTCGGTCCTGTAGTTGATGGGGAAATTGACCCTATTCTCATCCACCTTTCGAGCCAGAATATCACTGCCGATTTCGAGATAAACAGGGCCGCAGAAGTCATCAAGCGCGTGCCTAAAGGCCATGCCCACATACTCGGGAATCCTTTCCGTGGAATAGATTTTTCTTGCCCATTTCGTACAATCCGCCATGACAGCGAGCGTCGGCATATCCTGAAGCGGCCCGGTTTCGTTTTCCCGCACAGGGGAAGCTCCTCCGATATGAATAACCGGATTCCCCCCGTGCAGGGATTCAAGCATGGCGGTTACAGTGTCCGCAACACCCGGTCCCGCAGTTGTCAGTACAATCCCCGGTCTCCCTGTTACCCGGGCATAGGCATCGGCGGCATAGGCTGCCGTGCATTCATGTCTGAAATCAATAATCCTGATGCCGAGTTCGCTCAAACCGTAAAAAATCGGCATAATGTGACCGCCACACAGTGTGAACACGCACTCAACATTTTCTTTCTTCAATGCCTTTGCAAATAGAATTCCGCCGTCAACTTTTCCCATCCAGCTTCCTCCAATTATTCTCTTTATCACAGACCCAGATAGGTTTTGCGGATGATTTCATCTTGAAGCAGTTCATCACCGGTGCCCTGTGCGATGATCTTTCCCGATGACAGGACGTAGTTGCGGACGGTCATGGTGAAAACCGTGCCCACTTCCTGCTCCACCAGCAGCACGGTGATGTTCAGTTGGGCAATTTTGCGGATTTTTTCAAATACTTCCGCCCTGGATATGGGTGCCAAGCCCGTGGACGGCTCGTCGATGCAGAGGAGCTTGGGTTCGGACATCAAGGCGCGGCCGATGGCCAACATCTGTTGTTCGCCGCCGGACATGGTACCGGATGTCTGTTTGGATCTTTTCTCCAGGATGGGAAACAGGGCGTAGATCTGGGAGAGGTTTTCCTGGATCTGCTTTCGGTCTCGAATGAGGTAGGCCCCCGCCAGAAGGTTTTCCAGGACCGTCATTTCCTTGAAAGGCCGTCGTCTTTCCGGGCAGTGGACAAGCCCCCTTTTAACGATCTCGTGGGCGGGCACCTGGTCGATCCGCTCCCCATCAAAGACAACGGTTCCCTCCATGGTGATGCCCTCGCCCGCGGACCTTTTGGTGAGCTCCCGCTCCCAGACCACCAACCCGGTAACAGCCCGAAGGAGCGTCGATTTGCCCGCCCCGTTGGGGCCCACCAGGCTCACCAGCTCGCCGGTATCAACGCCCATGCTGATGTCATTGAGCAGCATGGCCCTGTCATAGCAAACCGTTAAGTGTTCAATCTCAAGCAGCAATCTTGCCTCCTTCACCCAGGTAGGCGCGAATCACTTCCGGTTGTTCCACCACCTCTTGAGGGGTCCCATCGGCAATGATGGTGCCAAAATTAAGAACGATAATGCGATCCACGATTTTCATGAGCTGCTGCAGCTTGTGCTCCACGATGATCATGGCCGGACCCTCGCTGTGAAGTCGGCCAAACCGTCCCCCTTTGTGAAGTCGGTGAATGGATTTGGCCATGAGGTCGGTTTCCGCGGGACTCAGGCCCCCGAAGGGCTCATCCAGCAGGAGCAGTTCCGGTTCCGTCGCCACGGCCCGGGCCACCTCCAGCCGTTTGAGGTCGCCCTGGGAGAGGGTAGACGCTTTTTCAAGGGCCATATCGGAAATGCCCGCGAATTCCAGTGCGTCCATGGCCTTGGCTTCCACCCGCTTGACCCATTCCCCCCGTTTCATGGCTCGGGGACAGAGACACGAGACCATGACATTGGCGATGATAGGGAGCCGGCGGAAGGGGCGCATGTTCTGAAAGGTGCAGGCGATCCCTCGGTTCACGATATCCCAGGTCTTGAGTCCCACGATGTTCTTCCCCTTGAAACGGATGGCGCCGGCATCGGGTTTCAGGATGGCGGTGATGAGCCGCAAAAGAGTGGTCTTGCCGGCCCCATTAGGGCCGATGAGCCCTAGAACTTCATCGCGATCCATTGCAAAGCCCACATTGTTGACGGCCCTGAGTCCTCCGAAGCCTTTGGAGAGGCTTTCGACCTCCAGAAAATTCTGGGCCATGTTACGACTCCTCCATTTCTTCCCGTAGTTCCCTTCGGGAAACCTTGCCCACGTCGGTCTTGGGCAGTTCTCCCCGGAATTCGATGATTCTGGGAACCTTGTAGTGGGCCATGTTTTCCCGGCAGAATTCCGCGATTTCCTCTTCGGAAATCTTTCCTCGAGCATCACTTTCAAGGACAACGTAAGCCTTGATCAACTGGCCGACCTTGGGATCCGGGACCCCCACAACGCCCGCGGCCTTGATTTTGGGGTGTTTATAGAGAACCTCCTCCACGTGTCTGGCAAAGACCGAATACCCTTTAAATTTGATCAGGTCCCGTTTGCGGTCAACGAAATGGAAGTACCCTTCCTCATCCATCCTCACCAGGTCCCCGGTCCTGAGCCACCGCTTTCCGTCCATGTCCATAATGGACTCTTTTGTGCTGTCCGGGCGGTGCCAGTATCCCTGCATGATATTGGGGCCGCTGAGAATCAATTCTCCGTCTTCCCCCACCGGCATGCACTGGTCCCCGTCCACATCCACGATGGCAGCGTCCACGCCGGGAAGAGGAACCCCGAAGGAACCGGACTTGGGCCTGTGATAGGGGGTTGAGTGGCTTACCGCGGTGGTCTCCGTCATGCCGTACCCTTCCATGATGGGAGCGCCGGTCCGCCGCTCCCATGCATTGATGGTGGATTCGTGAAGGGTGTCTGCACCGCAGGCGATCATCTTGAGCTTTTTCCAGTTAACGCGGTCGGTCTTTTCGTATTCCTTCAGGTACTCAAAAAGGGTGGGGACACCAAAAAAGGCAGACGCCTGGTGCCGGTCCATGGCCGAAAGAATATCGTCAATATCAGGGGTTGTCAGAAGAACCACCGTGAAACCCTGCACCAGACTGTTGAACATGACCACCACCTGGCCGTAGATATGGAAGAAGGGGAGAAAGCCCATGACCACCTCATTGCCTTCTTCAAACACGGGCCAGAAGGCCATGATTTGCTGCTGAAGGGCAATCATGTTGTGATGGGTGATCATGGCCGCCTTGGGAAGCCCGGTGGTTCCCCCGGTATAGGGAAGGGCCGCCAGGTCTTCTTTGGGATGAATGTCCACTTTAGGCGGAGGGCCGGGGTATTTTTTGAGGAGATCCTGAAACCGGAGAAGCCCCGCCTTCTGAACATACTCTGCAGTGGGGGCGGCCATGCCGCTGTAGGCCTTGCTCAAGGCGCTTTTTCCGAATAGCTTCTTGAGCGGCGGGAGGTATTCGGCGATATCGGTCAGGATCACGTGATCGAGCTTTAAACCGGTCCGTTCCACATTGTCATAGAGGATCTCCTCACAGACGACGGCCCTGGCCTCACTGTCCTCAAGCTGGTGCTTGACTTCCTTGCTGGTGTAGACCGGGCTGATGGGGGTGATTTTGGCGCCCACCTTCAGCGCTCCAAAATAAGCGATCACGTACTGGGGACAATTCAAAAGGTACAAGGCCACCGTGTCGCCTTTGGCGACGCCCAGGGCCGACAGGGCTGCTGCAAAGGAATCGGTGAGATCTTTCAGTTTCCGGTAAGTGATCTTTTTGCCGTAAAAGATCAGGGCGTTCTTGTTGGCGTATTGATCCGCCATTTTATCAAAGGCCTGTGGTACGGATACATCGGGGACTTTCACCCCTTCAGCGACGCCTTCGGGATAATGGGCAATCCAGGGCTTTGCAGCATAAGCTTCCTTGGTATTCATGGGCATCTTCTCCTTAGCGTTTCTCAATCCAATTCCGCGGTGCAGATACGGCAGGTCTTTCGGGTGGCCACGTTTCGAATTTTACACCGGGGGCATTCTTTCTCAATCTTTTCACGAATCCACGGTATCAAGCCTTGCGGCATGTACAGCAATGTCATCAAGACGATAAAGGCAAAAATCAGCATGCGCATTTTCGGCATGAAGCGCAGAAACTCCAGCAGGGGAAACAGTATGAAAACACCGGCCACCGGGCCATAGATGGATACCATGCCGCCAAAAACCGCCCATATGACGATCTGGAAAGAAAGCGCCACCTCAAGGGTGGAAGGGCCGGCGGTCCGCATGATATGAGCGTAGAGTCCTCCCGCGACTCCGGCAAAAAAGCCGCTCAGGCAGAAGGCCATAAGCTTATATCGGGTGGTGTTGATGCCGGACGCCCTCACCGCCACCTCATCTTCCCGAATGGCGTGCAGGATAATGCCTTTCTTGGAATCGGTGATCTTCCACATGACAAAGCCCAAAACCAGCATGAGAACGCTGGTGACATAATAGTCTCCCACCCGGGATCCGGTGAGCCGATCGATGCCGGATATGCCCAGTTCTCCGCCGGTGAGATCGGGTATGGCAAAAACCAGTCCCAGAAGGATAATGGGAAAGGCAAGGGTGGTGAGCGCCAGATAGGTGCCCCTGAGCCGCAGGCAGGGAATGCCCACTACGAGCCCTGCCAGAACCGCTCCCAGCGCTCCCAGGGGGATGCTGAGCCAGGGAGGCAGATCCAGGCGAAGATTCAGAAGGGCCGTGCAGTAGGCGGCCACTCCGAAGAAAAGGGCATGCCCGAAATTCATCTGGCCCGTGAAGCCGGACAAGAGGTCCCAACTTGCGGCCAGAATGGCAAAGATATTGGTCAGAATGAGGATACGGAGCAGATAGGAATCCTGAGTGAACAGGGGCAGCGCAAGCAGGCTTACCGCAAAGATCAGGACCGCTATTCTGCTGGGCAGCACCAGCACTTCCCCTTTGAAAAGGGTGAATACCTTTCGAAAATAGAAACCGATCAGGTCCATGCTACCGCTCCTCCTCAAAGGTAACGCCGAACAGACCTTCCGGTCTGATCAGGAGTACCAGAATCATGATGGAGAGGGCCACAGACCCTTTCAAGTAAGCCCCCATGGGGATCAGGAAGACCACCAGAACCTCCGCAAAGGCCAGGATGTAGGCCCCCACAAAACTTCCCTTGATGCTTCCAAGTCCCCCCAGAACAACGATGGCCAGCATCATGATCAGAGGGTGCATCCACATGTGCGGGTCCAGCACGAAAAGGGGAACCACAATGGCGCCGGCCAAAGCTGCCAGCATGACCGATATGCCCATGGTCAGCATGGCTACCCGGGCCTCGTTCATTCCCATGAGGTTGGCCACTTCCCGGTCCTGGGCCGTTGCCCGGAGCGCCAGGCCCAGACGGGTTTTCATGAGCAGCGCCCAGGCCCCCAGAAGGGCCAGAAGAGCCACCGCCAGGGCCAGGAGATGCTGATAGGTCACCTTCACCCCTGCAATGGTGGCATATCCGGAGATCAGGGGAGGAACTCCCAGATAATGGCCTCCGAAAGCGATGAGAAGTGCTTCCTGGATGGCCATGGCCAAAGCAATGGTGGCGATCAGAACCGCCGCTTCGTGTTCCCGGATGGGGTTGATGAAGAATTTGTAGCAGAGCACACCCAGCAGGCCAACGATGATAATGGCAACGGGCATAGACACATAGGGAGAGATCCCCAGGTGGTGGAAGCCCACATAGATGAAGTAGGCCGCCAGCATATAAAAAGCCGTATGGGCGATATTGACGATGCGGGCCACGCCGAAGACCAGGGAAAATCCGATGGCCAGCAAAGCGTATATGCTGCCGTTTATGAGGCCGTTGATGATGATATTCTGGATCATAAGCCTTCCATGGTTACAGGGCTTGGGGTTCGGGTTACGGATTCTTCAGGCGATCCGTAACCCGGTTGGTCTTGCTTCATCACTTCTTGTAATGTTTCACCACCCATGGCGGCAACTGATAGGGCACCGCGCCTTCATAAGTGATGCCTTCCCAGTTGAGCGGCCAGACGCACATGTTTTTACCGTTCTGCCACTGGGTGCCAACGGATGTGACATATCCCGGTCCCCATACCACGTCGTGGGTTTCATCAAAAACGAAATGCCCCGAGCCCTGTTTTCGATCGGTTTTTTCAATCACCGGTACCAGCTTGTCGGGATCCAGGGAACCCGCCTTGGTAATGGCTTCGGCAAGAATGTACACGGCGTCGTACGTTCCTGCATTATAGTTGGGAGCCTCTTTGAATCGTTTTTTATACTCATCGAAAAAGTCAAGAGTGACATCCGTAATCTTAACCCGTGCGTAAGTATTGATGGTAAGGGTATAGTCGCCCTTTCCACCGGTGGCCGCCCAAAACCCATCCTTTTGCGCCTCCACATTGATGCCCACCGCCGCCGCCGGTATTTTCAGCTCGCCCCACTGCTTGGCAAAGGTGATCCCCACCGACGATGAGAAAGTGGTGAATATAATATGCGCTCCGGAACTTTGTATGGCGGAAAGCTCCGCAGTCACGTCCGTTGCTACCGGAGAAGGCCGCCAGACGCCCACCACCTCCATGCCCATCTTCGGCAGGTTCTTCTGGGCGATCCCCACAATCGGGTCTGCCCAGACCGCCTTTTCCGCTACAATGGCCACCTTGATCTTGGGTATGTTCAGTTGCTTGGCCATGATCTTGGCCACCATGCCGAGCAGAATGAAATCCACTTTAACCAGGTACCGTGAATTGATGGGGGTCACCCGGAACCAGTATTTGTAGCGATCATAGTCTTCCTTCACCTTCTCGCACAGCTTTGGGTGAGCCGCTCCGCAGCCCATGAAGATGGTCTTGTTGTCCATGGCGATGTCCTGCATGACCAGAACCGCCTCGGTCCGAAACCCTCCCACCAGAAAATTGACCTTGTGGCGGCTGACGGCCAACTCCACCGCATTGGTGGCATCGGGCAGGCTCACAAATTCATTGGAGTCAACCTTGACCAGTTCAATGGGAAGTTTCTTGTCTCCCACCTGAACCCCGCCCTTGGCATTGATCTCCTCCGCCGCCATTGTGGCCCCGTTCCAGTGCCCCTCTCCCTGGGTGAACTGCATGGGCCCGATGACGCCGATCTTGATGACATCAGCCCCCCAGGCAGGAAAACCGAAACTCGCCACAAGACAGACCGCCATCAAAATACTCCATCCAACATTCCTCTTTTTCATGGTTACAGCCTCCTTTCAAACACGTTTAAGGTTAAATGCCTTTAAAGCAACCCATTAAAAAGACGCAACAAAAAAAGGAGTTATGAACAGCTAAAATGCGTTTTTGGAACGTCCGCCTAATTCGTACTGGATTCAAACTGTATTGATGGATCCCGTATTAATTTGCGATAAAGATGGTAGAATAAGAGACTCATGAGTTCACTGCCTCTGACCACCCGTTCAAGATTCTGCTCGGGGGTGAATTTTTCCAGATTGGTTTGTAGATAGGTGGTGTGCGCCATTACTACGATTTTGCGAAAAAGATCCACATAACGTTTCATGTTTTCGGGGTCGAATCCGTCCTTCGGTCCAAAACCGGCCCGATCCAGGTCAACAATCAATTTTCCAATGATCACATCATCCTGTGAATAGATCTTTTCTTCGCCGTCTTTTTTGAAGGCTATAACTCCCCACTCCTCGAATTGGGCCAACCATTTTGCTCCCAGGCCGGTGGTCTTGCGAAACACTTCTTCGCCAACCGTTTCCTTTTCGAGAAGTTGGTCCACCGGACTGTGATAGTCGCTTCGCAACTCCAGCAGGCTTTTGAGTTCAGGTGAGTGGATGAGTTGTTTTACGATTTTCTTGATCAGAGAGAGGGGGAGATAGAAATTGTCCTGAATCTGTTTGATGAGAAGAATTTGCTCCACATGCACATCCGTATAATTCGCCACATTCTTGCCCGATTTTCTGGGCCGCGGGATCAGACCTTCGCGCACATAGTAATGAATGGTTTCCTTGGGAACTTTCGTTTCTTTGACAACTTCGCTGATTTTCATTGATCACCCGCAGAGAAGGTTTTCAATTTTGACCTAGTGTAAAAAAACTGACAAGAGAGTACTTCAGTATTTATTTTAATGTCAATAAGAAAATGCATTTATTTTGTTGACTTGTGCATATAATGTGTATTAACGCTATATGCTAATTTGCGGCATGGATTTTCAGGGAGTCAAGGCTTCTTATGGCACCGGAAATTCGAAAAGAATCGTTAATGTTTAAACAATGACGCAGGTAGAGATTCAGGAAGGAGTTTAAAAGCCATGAAGAAGGAATACAGTACCATTCGGGTCACCTTCGAAGACACTGTGGTTGTTCTGACCATTGACAATCCTCCGGTGAACCAGATGTCCGCCCAGATGGGGCAGGATTTCAAGGAAGCCATCACCGAAGCCTTTTCTGATGACGCAGTGAAAGCCATCATCGTAACGGGGACGGGAAAAAACTTTATCGCCGGCGCTGACATTACTCAGCTTCAGACCATAAAGAACAGAGGTGAGGTTTTTGAAATGGCACTCTCTGCGGCTCAGTTTCTGAACAGCATTGAGGTGGGCCCTAAACCGGTTATTGCCGCCATCAACGGAAATTGCTTGGGCGGTGGTCTTGAGACCGCCATGGCCTGCCACTATCGCGTTGCAGCACAAGGCGTCAATCTGGGACAACCCGAGGTGCAGATCGGTCTCATCCCGGGGGCAGGGGGAACACAGCGATTGCCCAGACTCATCGGTCTGCCGAATGCCCTCGAAATGATTACCACCGGCAAGCCCATCAAAGCGGAAAAGGCTTTCATGCAGGGGCTGGTAGATGAAGTCGTACCCCAGGAGCAGCTTCTTGAAAAGGCCCTTGAAACAGCCCGGTCATTCATTTCAGGGAAGCTTGCGCTTTCCTTTCGCGTGACGCGGAACATCAATGACCGGCTGCCAAGTGCTGCAGAGAAAACAGCGCTGGTGAATTACGCCAGGTTCACGGCCATGCAGAAGGCCAAGGGATATGTTGCCCCGTTCAAGGCCATAGACGCCTTTGAACAGGGACTCAGCTTCGACATAGAGGCCGACATTGAAAAAGAGGTGGGGCTTTTTGCGGATTGCGCCGTATCGGAAGTGGCCAAAAACCTGATTGCCTTATTCTTAAATACCAGAGCCGCCGGGAAACTCCCCCGGATCAAGGGATTGAAACCGGCAAAAATTGCAAAAGTGGCCATGCTGGGGGGCGGCGTCATGGGTTCGGGCATCATCAACCTGCTGCTGAAAGCAGGTCTCGAAGGCGTACTCTGGGATATCAACGGCGACGCCGTCCAAAAAGGCGTAGCCGCCGTTCGAAAGACCTTCGCGTACCCTATTAAAAAGAAGGAGATGACCCAGAAAGACCTCGACGGGATGATCGACACACGCCTAAGTACGACCACTGTTCTCGAAGATTTGAAAGATGTGGACCTGGTGATTGAAGCGGTACTGGAGGACATGGACGTAAAGCAGGGAATCTGGAAGCAGCTGGAAACAATTTGCAGGCCCGATGTG
Source organism: Desulfatiglandales bacterium (assembly GCA_963663335.2). Taxonomy (GTDB): domain Bacteria; phylum Desulfobacterota; class DSM-4660; order Desulfatiglandales; family Desulfatiglandaceae; genus NaphS2. The sequence goes on from CAXXLN010000004.1 coordinate 2,007,632, forward strand.
GTGTTCGCCACCAATACCTCAGCGCTCCCCATTACGGATATGGCCACCATCCTGGCGGATCCCGGCCGAATGATCGGACTCCATTTCTTCAATCCCGCGGACAGAATGCCGCTTTTGGAAATCATCTGTGCCAAGAAGACCTCCGATCAGACACTGGCCACCGGCGTTGCCTTTGGAAGAACCATCAAGAAAATACCTATCGTGGTCAATGACGGTCCGGGGTTTTATGTGTCCAGACAGTTGGGCGGACTTTTTGGCGGCGCCGTTTTTCTTTCTGCCGACGGGGTAGATGGGAGCCTTCTGGAGGAGGCCATGATGGACTTCGGGATGCCCATGGGGCCGGCCACCTTGGCGGATTTGACGGGAATCGATATCAACTATCATGTGAACAAAACATTTGAGAAGAGATTGGGCGAAAGATACAAGGTGCACCCCCTGACCGAAGTTATTTACAATACAGGCTGCTACGGCCGGAAAACAGGCGCCGGGTATTTTGACTACAGCGGCGAAAAGCCGGTCCCTAACCCTAAAGTGGTGGAAGCCGTGCAGGGTTACCTGAAAGAAAAGGGGGTCTCTCCCAAAAAGATCTCCAAACAGGATATCACAGATGCCATGTTGGCCCTTGGGATCAACGAAGCGGCACTCATGATGGAAGAAGGGATCTGCGATCGGGTTCAGGACATGGATCTGGCCATGATTTATGGCACCGGTTTTCCGCCCTACAGGGGCGGCATTCTCAGATATGCGGATAAATGGGGTCTGAAAAATGTGTATGAAAAGCTGCAGGTACTGGAAAAGCAATATGGTCTGCGGTTCCAGCCCGCAAAGATGATCAAGGAGATGGCCGAATCCGGAAAGACCTTTTACGCGGCATAAAAATAAAGATCAACGACTCACGTAGCAGTTCCCAATCCAAAACCCAAAAATGGAAAAAGGAGGATTACCCATGAAAGAAGTCGTTATTGCAGGATATTTGAGGACAGCCCAATCCCGTTCGCGACCAAAAGATCCGGCCAGAGACTGGTTCTGCAAAATGAGAGGGGATGAACTCCTGGCCAAACTGCTGCCGGAATTGATCCAGCGAACCGGTATTGACGCCAAAGAAATCGATGATTTTCTGGTGGGGTGCGCCACCGCCGTGGGCGAGCAGTGGGCCTACGGAGGGCGATTTCCCATTTTCCTGGCCAACCTGCCCGAGACCATCCCCGCCAAATTCGTGGATCAGCAGTGCGGATCGGCCATGGCGGCCGTCCAGATCGGTTTCATGGAGATTGCGCAAGATTTCGCGGATGTGGTCATGGTGGGCGGCTATGAGCACATGACCCGAATCCCCATGGGAGGATACACCACGGAAAGAGGAATGATCAAACCGAACATGACGCTCTTTCTCTATCCTGACTTCCAGCACTGGGATATGATGAATGCCTTGAATATGGGAATGACGGCGGAAAAACTCTTTTCCCTGACGGATCTAAGAAAAGAGGATCTGGACCGGTGGGCCGTACGCTCCCACCAGTTGGCTGCCAAATCTCAAAAAGAGGGCTTTTTTGACGGTGAAATAATGCCCGTAGAGGCCCCCCAGGATGATGGAACCGTTATGACCGTAAAAGAGGACCAGGCCATACGGGGAGACGCCACCCTTGAAGGAATGGCGGAACTGAGACCGGCCTTCAAAAAAGACGGGGTGATCACGGCGGGGAATTCTTCACCGCTGAACGCCGGCGCTTCCTCCATGCTGCTCATGGGCAAGGAGACCGCAAAGAAAAAAGGGATCAAACCCCTTGCCACCATCCGTTCCATCGGGTTCGCCGGTGTGGATCCGACGATCATGGGGGCCGGGCCGGTTCCGGCCAGCAGAAAGGCGCTGGACAAAGCCGGGCTAAAGGCATCAGAGATCGACTTCTGGGAGATCAACGAGGCTTTCAGTGTCGTGGCCCTCAACTGCATCAAGGAACTGGGTCTGGATCCGGAAACGGTTAATGTAAAAGGCGGAGGGGTGGCCATCGGCCATGCCCTGGGATCCACCGGTGTGCGTCTGGTGGGAACTCTGGCCCGAATCCTGAACGAAAAGAAGGGACGATACGGCTGTGCCAATGCCTGCGTGGGTGGCGGTCAGGGCGTGGCCACCATCATTGAACGGGAAGAATACGACTGGTAAATGGAGAGAGGAATATGGGAATCAACTATTTCAACAGAGACGTCAGGGATCTGAAATTTGTCCTTTTCGAATATCTGGATATGGACAAGCTGCTGACCTATGAAGCTTTTCAGGATTTTGACAGGGAAGACTTCAGCATGATCATTGACGAAGGGCTCAAGGTCTGTCGGGAAGTCCTGGGACCGGCCATGCAGGATGGGGACAGGGAAGGGTGTTCTTATGTGGATGGCCGGGTGTCGCCGCCCGCATCATTTCATGAATGCTGGCGGGTCATGGGGGAAAACGGGTGGATCGGTACATCCACCAACCCGGAATTTGGAGGGCAGGGTCTCCCCGCCGCTGTCAGCGGCATTTTGGGGGAACTTTTCACCGGGGCCAATTTCCCATTCATGACCTACCCCGGGCTGGCCGTTGGAAACGGCCGCCTAATTGAAAATTTCGGTACGGACGAAGATCGGGCCCTGTTCGTGGAAAAAATGTACACCGGAAAGTGGGGCGGCACCATGTGTCTCACCGAGCCGGATGCGGGTTCGGATGTGGGTTGGTTGCGTACCAAGGCTACGCCGGATCCCGACTCCGACGACCCCCGAGCCTATAAAATCGAGGGCACAAAAAGGTTTATCACATGCGGCGAACACGATCTCACCGAAAACATCATTCATCTCGTGCTGGCCCGCATTGAGGGAGCAGTTCCGGGTACCAAGGGGATCAGCTTGTTCGTCGTTCCCAAAATCCGGGTCAATTCCGATGGTTCCCTGGGGGAACCCAATGACGTTTTCTGCGGTGGCATCGAGCATAAAATGGGGATACACGGCTCATCCACCTGCACCCTCAATTTTGGGGAGAATGGAAAGTGCAGGGGGATACTCCTTGGAGAGCCCAACAGCGGAATGCCCAAGATGTTCCAGATGATGAACGATGCCAGAATCGGTTGCGGTGTCCAGGCACTGGGGCTGGCCGCAAGCGCTTATGACACGGCCCGGAAATATGCCAGAGAAAGGATTCAGGGCCCCCTGTTCACCAACCGTGACGGGGAGAGGGTCCCGATCATTCAGCATGAGGACGTTCGGCGCATGCTCATGAACCTGAAAGCGGGCACCGAAGCCATACGCGCCATGATCGGAAAGCTTATGTATTATCTGGACGTGGCGGAAAACGATCCCGATGAAGTCACCCGGAAGGAGACTGCCCTTCGGACCGAACTCCTCACCCCTCTTGTCAAGGCCTATTCGTCCGATTTCGGTTACATGCTGATCCGGGATGCCATTCAGATTTTGGGCGGAGTGGGATTTTGCAGTGAATTCCCGGTGGAACAGTATGCTCGGGACATGAAAATCATCTCCATCTGGGAGGGGACGTCTTTCATCCAATCCCTGGACCTGGTGGGACGAAAACTGGGGATGGCGGGAGGCAGTATTTTCCGGAACTGGATACAAGAAATTATGGCCTTTACCAAGGAACACCAGGGGGACGAGGATTTCGGGCCCGATGCCAAGCTCCTTTTCAAGGCATCCCAGGCCACGGGGGAGTTCACCATGAAATTCATGCAGTATTTTCAGGAAGGGAAACTCTCCCTCATCCCCTTGATCTCCACCCGGTTTCTGGAATGCTTCGCCGAGACCGCCATGGCTCACTATATGTTGGAACAGGGCTTAATTGCGCGAGAGAAGCTCACAGGGGTGGAAGTGGAATCGGCGGATGGCATCTTTTACAGGGGTAAGATGGAAACCGTTCGGTACTTTTGCCGCAACATTCTTCCCAATGTCTTTGCACGGCATACCATGCTGCTGCAGGAAGACACCTCCGCCCTCGATATTCCCGAACAAGCACTGTAACGGACTTTGTCCGTGAGAGGGATGGTTATGGTTTTTCCTAAGGGCTAAGCAAGTGTTATGTGGTTAAACGCTTGTAAACGGCAGGGAGCATGAAGGGGAGAAGTTCCACCCGGGGCAGGACAATGCTCTCGGTCCAGCGCGTAACCTGTTCCAGATATTCGGCACCCTCTCTATCGGAGGTGATGATGAAGGGATGGATGCGCTGTTTACGCGCTTCCATCACGGCTTTTTTCGTGTCCGCCACCGCATAGCGCAGATCTCCGTAATCCAGGTCATAAGGCCGTCCGTCGGTGAGGATGATCAGGAGCCTGACCTTTGCTTCCACGGCGGTAAGCTTCTGTGTTGCGTGCCTCAAGGCGCCCCCCAGGCGTGTGAGTCCATCAGGTTCCATATTTCCGAGACGATCCCCCACCACACCGGATTCTGAAAATGTTTTGATGGCGAGCATGTTCACTTTAAAGCGGCCGTCGGAGTTAAAACCGTAAAGGGCATATTGATCGCCGAGGTCGTTGAGGGCTTCGGTCATCACCACGACAGCATCTTTTTGAATATCGATGACCCTCCGACCCCCCACTTTTTCCTCCGTCGAAGCACTCGTATCCAAGAGGAATAGGACCGCCACGTCGCGTACCGTCTTATCCCGCCTGATATATACGTTCTCGGAAAGAAAAGATCCGGCACGCTTGTCCACAACGGCTTCCATAAGGGAATCAATGTCCAGATCATCACCGTGAGGTTGTGCCCGCAGTTTCCGAAATGTCGACGGTTTAAACCGCATAAACTCCCTGCTTGCCAAGGCAATCAGGCCGTGGAGCCTTTCGCGAGCATCACCCAGGTAAGGATTTTTGTCCGGGAGAGGGATTTTTTCGAGCACTCGGCACCAGTTCTTTTTATAGTTGGATACATCCCTATCCCATTCGTCATAATAGAAAACCTTCACATCCCGGGGAACCTTCTCAAGCTCATGGGCCGATAGCGCCGTGGTGTTCAGCATGCATCGCAATGTTTCCCAGAGGTCCTCTTCTTCCCTCCGCCCTTTGGCCATCATGGAGGTTACCACGCCTTCCACCAATTCGGGCGCGCAGCCCATATGATCCAGGGCTTTTTGCTGAAGGCGCGAAACGGTTACTTCCGTCTTTTTGATAAGTTCCGAAAGAATATCGCCCCACCAGGGCAAGTGGGGGAAATCGACCGGAAGCCCTCCTTCCGGGTAAGATTCAGGAAGCGCTTGTTCGGCCAGGCGACCCATTTCGCGGTGCAGTCCCGGTAAACGCGCCAGTAGAAATCGGTCCGTTAGAAGGTGAATACGGATCGGATCCGCTGCCGTCTTTTCCGACCCCTCCACTCGGTGCAGGGTGTCCGGGATCATCGATTGGTGGAGCGCCATCAGTTTAAACAACCCGAAAGACGACACCGAATCAGGTAGATAGATGATTTTCCCATCCGTGGCGGCGGCTCCCGTAAACTCCGTAACGCCTTCGAGGGAGCAGTTGGATTGAATATGCACCGGTCGGCCCAGGTTGGCTTCGCAGACCAGGTAGAGCAGATTGATGCGGTCTACCAATTTTACGCGCGTTTCCAGTGCCCGTTTTTCGACAATTGCCCGGTTCGATGCTCCCCTGAAGTATTGGATTAAATCACTTTTCGAACCCTTACCCTCAACCCCCCGATTGATCCATTCCACTTGTTGCGGACGATCCAATTCGGAGCAGATTCGGCGACCGAACTGAAGCAGCGCTTCCGCCCCGGAAACGGAAATTTTTGCAATCCTGACCGCTTGCTTTAGAAGAAATGCCCATTGATTCGGATCCGGGTGGTCAAGGGCTTCCACCAGATATGTTTTTACAGCCCTCCAGGCCCGGGGTTCGGATTTGAGGGCATTGAGCCCAAGGGTTCCCCAACCGAAGAATGATTCGTCCTTCAGAAGGCGGACCGCGTTCGGGGTCTGATGCATGAAAGTGTTTCCAACGTCGGCATTCAGACGGGAAAAGGCATCTGCCAGATTGACCCACTTTTGAACGAAATCTTTGTGATGTGGAAGCGCCGTTGCCGCCCTGAAATAGGGGTTGACGAGTGTCCAGTGCCGACCACAGATCTTGGGAGCGCTATTAAGAATGAAGTCCCGTTCAGGATGGGTTTCCAGCTCCGTTATATTTATCGAGGACTGAAAGAAGAATTTGTCTGAAAGTCCCTGGTTTTTACGTGTGACGGCCATCCGGATTTGGGCGAGAACATGGCGGGTGTAAGGGGATAACCGGGAGACGGCCCGTGGATCGGACGCTTCCAGCAGGCGTAGGTATTTATCAATCCCTGAGTTTTTCTGCTGCTCGGAGCGGTGGCGTTGCATCAATTTGGACTCGGTCGGGTTTATCGGCTTCAAGGAAATGCACTTCTATCGAGCTCCAACGGTGAATTTGATGCCGTCAACCGCTTTTCTGCCCAGTTTTTCATTGATTTTTTCGAGAATGGTTTCCTTATAAAAGGTCAACTCCTGAAGCCATATGGAATCCGCCACCGTTATGGTCAACTGTTTTTTTCGAATTTTCGAAGGTTGGGCGTTTTCAGCATAGGTTTGACCCACCACCTCTTTCCATACCCGCCAGATTTCAACGTCATCGGGCCGGTAGGGTAGGGTGCCGTCCGTCATGAGGGAGGCGATGACGTCCCCGACGGGGATTAAGTCACTTCTGGGTCTTTTATGGGGCGGCTTTTGGGGTTGCCCCATTTTACGCTTCACCATATCAACCGTCCGGCACTATTGACCTTCCCGGACCCATTGAGAGAAGGCCGGGAGTTCTTCGGCGTTCCATTCCGGGGAGAGACGCAGTTTGAGGAACTCGGTATAAATGTCGTCCACGGCCGATACCGCCGCTTCGACGAGAAAGATTTTTTCGTAAAAAAGCCCGTCCGGGTCGTCCCTTTTGTCTTGAATGACCTTGGGTGTCTTAAAGGTTCTGAAATTCAACCAGAGGGAGTCCAGGACAAACGTCCACTGGTTGTCGTCTATGCTCAGGACCAGGGTGGCCTGGACCACCTCCTTGTTTTCCGCCAGGGCGAACCGGGCTTCTTTCATGTTCTGGCTCTCACCGCTGCACGTGACGGTTTCAAGACCTCTTTCATTTTCGCCCTGAAGGGTGATTTTGCCGTCAAACCAGATTTCAATGGTTTTGTCGCCCAGTTTGAAGCTGCCCTTTTCCGTTTCCGATCTGAACCACAGCCAGGCCAGAAACTCCTTTCCAAGGAATTCCGTTTCTCTGACTTTTTCAAGTAACTGCATGGTTTAAGGCGCCTCCCAAATATTTGAAGGGCTCAAGCCATCAATGAGATCAGGCGAATCGCCCTTTGTTTCAAGAAATCCGCTCCCCAGGGTATAGGGGCACATGGCCAGGAGATGAAGCTCGAAGGTTTTTAGAAAGAGCTCCTGAAATTCGTCGCAGAGTTTGGTGTTGGTGCAACCGAAAAGGACACTGCCGGTGCTGTAGTTCCAGACCATGTCGTAAACCTTTGAACCGGGTATGGCCCGTTTCAGAAGCCGCAGTTTAACCCCCTCCTTAATGTCGGCCCGTCGCCTTTTAGCCAGAAAATCGAGGTTTTCGGCCGCTTTGATTTTTTCCTCCGCTTCCAGACAGTATTGTTTGAGCGCCGTTGCGGGGATTTTTCTTTCATCCACCCGCATGGACATGGCAATATAGGGTTCCTTGAGGAATTCAAGTTCCGAAAACCGGCTGTCGAACATGTCCATCACGTTGGCCCAGCCTGCCGATCGTTCCTGGGTGGAATCTTCCGTCAGGTTTCGAAAGGCATGACGTCCAATTCTTTCAGAGAGACCTTCCAGAAAATCCTTCGCGGGTTCACCCTTTACCCGGTACCTGGAAAAACTTCCCGAGCCGCTTATGAGACCCATTTGTTTCCTTTCTCGTTTCTGAATATGTGGTTTGTTTTCCGCCGAGACCCTTAACCCTACGAGCCTTTGTGAAAGGCCGTACCCTAACAGAATCGGATTATGAGTGTCAATGCGGGAAAGTGTGCCCGGAGTCTAAAACAAATGGCAGAGGATGAACCGTAATGAGCGTTTTATGAATCGTGAGCTCGATTTTCAGGCTCATCCAGCACCCTTCGAACGATTTTAGACAGATCTTCCCTGGAGAAAGGTTTTTGAATAAAAAAGAGCCCCTCCTCCAAAACGCCGTGATGAGCGATGGCATCGGCCGTATATCCGGACATGAATAGTTGTCTGAGGTTCGGGGAAAGCCGTTGCAGACGTTCCGCCAGCTCACGTCCGTTCATTTGGGGCATGATGACGTCGGTGATCAGCAGGTGAATTTTAGACCTGTTTTTCTCAGCCAATGCCAATGCTTCCCCCGGGGTACTTGCCGTCAACACGTTATAGCCCAGACCATTCAGCATTTTCCGGGTGAGTTCCAGGATCGATAGGTCGTCCTCAACCAGAAGGATCGTTTCACCACGTCCCGGCGGAAGTGCCATCTTCTTTTTGGCCTCTGTTACAACCTGTTCCCCCTTATACCGGGGCACGTAAATCCTGAAAGTCGTTCCCCTGTCCGGTTCGCTGTGGACGTTGATGAACCCATCGTTCTGTTTGACGATGCCGTAGACCGTCGACAGTCCCAGTCCGGTGCCCTTATCCACATCCTTTGTGGTGAAAAACGGTTCGAAAATATTGCTCAGCAGTTGTTTGTCCATGCCGATCCCATTGTCGTTTACGCCCAGCAGTATAAAGTTGCCGGGCAAGTAGCCCGCATGATTGGCGCAGTAATCCTCAGTAAAGTGAACGGTCTTTGTTTCGATGGTAATCTTGCCCACACCGGTGATGGCATCACGGGCGTTGATACAAAGATTGGCCAGAATCTGGTCGATCTGAGAAATATCCATATTCACCATGCAGGGGTTCGTTCCGGGCAACCAGGTAAGATCGATATCCTCGCCGATGAGCCGTCTGAGCATTTTAAGCGTGATTTCAACCTGTTTATTTAAGTCGAACACCCGTGGTGCGATGGTCTGCTTGCGGGCAAAGGCCAGCAGCTGCCGGGTGATGTCCGCCGCCCGTTTTGCGGCCCTGAGCACTTCATTGAGATCGTTTCGCAAAGGCCCGGTTGATGCCACCTCATCCAAGGCCAATTCAGTGAACCCGATGATGGCACCGAGTGCATTGTTGTAATCGTGCGCCACGCCGCCCGCCAGCCGCCCGATGGATTCCATTTTCTGTGCCTGGTTTAGCTGTGCCTCCAGTTTCTTTTTTTCGGTGATATCGGCGAAGATAGCGGCGAATTGGTTGGGTTCGGTTCTGAAAGCCGTTACCTCAAAGTGTTTGTCCATTTCTCCGGCGTAGTTCGTGAAGAAAGCGGGTTCCCCTGTCAGCGCCACGGCGCCATAGGTTTCAATCCAGTGATGCTCGATGCCGGGCAGAATTTCCAGGACTGTTTTGCCCAGCACTTCACTCGCTTTCAGCCCGGTTATTTTCTCAAATGCCGGGTTTATTTCCAGGAAACGGTAGTCAACGGGTTGACCCTGAGGGTCGCAAATAATCTCATGCAGGGCGAATCCGTTTATCATTGCACGAAAAAGGGTCCTGTACTTCTTCTCACTTTCCTTTAACGTTTCAACCGCCTTTTTCCGCTCGTCGATTTCGCGGCTCAGTTGCCGGTTTGTGTTGACCAGGTCGGCGGTGCGTTCGTGAACCATCTCCTTTAGGAGCTCTTTTTGTCTGCGCAAGAAATCTTCCGCTTCTTTCATGCGCAATGCTGTCTTGACGTGTGCTACGAGTATATGCTCGTCAATGGGCTTGGCCAAATACGCATCGGCGCCGATATCCAGCCCTTTGACAAGATCTTCGGGGCCCGTCAGGATCGCCGAAATCAAGATGACGGGGATTGCACCGGTTTCTTTGTTCTCTTTCAGTTTCCGGCAGACTTCATATCCATCCATCCCCGGCATTTTGATATCCAGGAGGATCGTGTCCGGCGATGCAGTCTTGGCCTTTTCAAGCCCTTCCGGACCCGATTGCGCGGTGATTACCCGGCATTCGGGAATAAAATTCCTCAGAATGGCGGATATGGTGATCAGGTTATCGGGTTTGTCATCTATGACGAGAATGTTAGGCATGATGTTCACCTCAGCGTGTTCTGTATTCCAAGACAACTTCACTTTCAACGGCTTTTTTCATGGGCGGCATGTCACTCGATGCCGTTTATCTCAGGGCGCTATGGGGGGTGGCTCACCCAGCATCAGTCGTACCTTATGAAGCAGGGTTTCCCGGAGTATGTCCCCTTTTTGAAGCAGTTGTTGTACGTTATTCCCTTTCAATTCCCTGAGATCTTCCGCCGTCAGATCTTTCGCGGTGAGGATCAGCGCGGGGATCCCGCGGGTAGCATTTTTGGAGCGAATGATGTTCAGCACTTGAAAGCCGTCCATGTCCGGCATCATCAGATCCAAAATAATCCCATCCGGGATCGTGTCATTGACATAATCAATCGCTTCCTGGCCTCCGCCTACGGTATCCACAAGGTATCCCACGCTTTCCAGGACTCTTCTGATTTGAAGCATGGCGGCCTGATTGTCTTCCACCACCAGAATATGTTTGGGGGTTAAGGGTTCGGGTGTGGACGAATAGGGTTTATCGGAATGTTCATCTGCAAGAAAGGTCATTCGTTCAGGCGACATCAGTTCGGCGGACCTTAGGTCGAAATAGTCGGACGCGGCTAATGTTTCCGGCCACGTTATGGGCAGTGTTAACGTGAACGCAGAACCTTCTGCCGGAACGCTTTTCACCGACAGATCTCCGCCCAGCATCCGGGTCGCTTTAAAGGCGATGGCCAATCCCAATCCGGTGCCTTCGTAGTGCCGTGCGGTGGTTCCGTCAACCTGCCTGAATTCATCAAAGATATAGGGGAGATCTTTTTCGCTGACACCGATGCCCGTGTCGGAAATCGTGATGCGAATTTTTCCACCATCAACATGGGCTGAAATGGTGACATGCCCTTTTTCCGTGAACTTGACGGCATTTCCGATGAGATTCTGCAGGATCTGGTCCACCCTGGTTTCATCACTGTCAATGCGAGGCAGATTGTCAGGGACGTCTTCTCGGATTTCAATCCTTTTTTCCCGGGCGATGATCTCGATGCGCTCTATAACCGTCTCGATGGTGGAGCTGAGAGAAAATGGCTTTGGGCGAACATCCATCCTGCCGGATTCAATTTTGGCCAGATCAAGGAGGTCGTTGATCAGGGAAAGCAGTTTTTTTCCATTCCGTAAAATGACGGCGAGATAATTCAATTCTTCTTCGTTCAGCCTTTCTTCCGCCTGAGTGGCCAGAACCCGGGACAACGCCATAACGGAATTAAGAGGGGTTCGAAGTTCATGGCTCATGTTGCTTAGAAACTCGCTTTTCAGTCGATTGGCCTCCTCAACCTGTCGGCTCTTGAGTGCCAGTTCGGTGTTTTGTTCTTGCAGTTCTTCGGAAGTAACCCGGAGTTCTTCGGACTGAGAATGTAATTCTTCCGTTTGAGCCTGTAATTCCTCCGTTTGAGCTTGCAACTCTTCATTTTTTTCCTGCTCGGATTTCAGAAGGTATTTAATCTGCTCTCCCTGTAACGTGGTATGCATTCGAGTGGAAATGATCGGTCTTATTATGTCCATAAATTCAATGCTGAGAGGGGGTAGTTCCTCAAACGTGGCGACTTCCAATACCCCGTAAAGGTTTCCTTCGTATACCAGCGGTACTGCATATATGCTCTTGGCAGGGGCATTGATGGTCCCGGTTTGTACCAAATGGTCTTTTTCAGAGATATCTTTGAGCAGAATCGGTCTTTTTTCGATCGCCACCTGCCCCACGATCCCCTCACCCGGTGCAAAACGCCGGGCAAAGTGTTTGCCTTCAACAAACGCATAAGATGCCTGCAGTTCACACGCGGAACGCTTTTCATCCCAGCCGTAAAGGGCGCCGGTGCATGCCCGCACATACCGTGATATGAAGCGGGTGCACTTTGTGACCAGGTCTTCGTAGGCGAGATCTCCGACCATTTCATCACGCAGCGAATTCTGCCCGTCTTTTAGCCAGAACTGTGCTTGAAGTCTGTCAACCAGTCTGTTGTAATCCTTGGCCATGTCCGATATTTCGTTTTTTCCGCCCAGTTCCGATTTAATCAGGTCGCCGGTTCGGGTCACCTCGCCCATGGTCTTTTTAAGGGCCGACACATTGGATAGAATGCTTTTTGTGACAAAAAAGGCAATCACCAGGGACAGCAGGATGGCGACACCGATGAAAATGCCGGTATTAATCAAGACCCGCTGCTGCACGGCCCGTGCTTCCCCCATGAAACCAGCGGCTTTATGAATGGCATAAGCGGTGAGTTCCGACATTCTTTCCTCAAGGTGCAGCACGAGGTCGGCACCGGTTGTTCCGGTAATCTGAGCGGCCTCTTCATGATTCCCTTTCAGGGTCAGTTCCTGAACCTGCACCCGAATCGGTTTCCATTCTGCAAACAGCTTGGCGGCTTCATGAACCAGGTTTTTTCCTTCTTGCCCCAGAATCCGGCCCTTTACAATGCCAAGATTCATGGAAACAAGTTTTTCATCCGATTGCACCCGCACCATGGTGGTGTGTAGTTCCGTTTCCGTCCTGGACTTGGAAACATCTTTCATGCTCCTGTGCATTCGGATAATGGCCGCTTTTGCTTCCAGCGCCGCGTTTGAAACCTTTAGTGGGTGATCGTAAAGGGTTTCCGTCAACCCTCCCAGTTGATCCATTTCCGTGATCGAAAAGACCGCAAAAACGATGAGGAAAAGCAATATGAGCGCAAAGGAGAGTACCATTCTCCCTTTAATGGTCATTTTGTTCAGAAAGTCCATGGCTTTTCGTCCCCTTATCTTTTACGGTAGACGTGGCAACACTCGTTCAACCCGATAAAACGCTTCCGATAATCTGCTGAAGGGATCTCTGCTTGGTCCAGTACCAGGTAGCCGTACTGAACAAGTGACCGATACAGTTTATGGAATATTTGATTCTGGTATTCCGGGTCAAAGTAAATCAGAACATTTCGACACAGTACCATATCGAAACCGCCGAATATGCTTTCGGGGGGGGCGTAACTTTTTCTGTTAAGGATGTCGTAAGCCGAAAATGAAACCATGTTGCGAATCACCGGCAGTAATTGATAGGTCTCTTGGGTATGTTTGAAATATTTTTTCAACAACCGGTATTTGAGGTTTTTGATGCTTTCAAAGGGATAGTTTGCCTGTTGTGCCATCTTCAATGCTTGTGCATCGATATCTGTGGCAAAGATGCTGACGTGGGCTTTGAAGTCTTCTTTTTCAAATAAGTCGTGGATCAGAATGGCAACGGAATAGGGCTCTTCCCCCTTCGCACATCCGCATGACCAGATACGGAGAGAAGGGTCACGGGTTTTCTTTTTATCAGAAACAATTGACGGAAGGATGCGATCGCAAATATATTCAGACGTCAGGGTATCCCTGAAAAAGCGGCTCACATTGATGGTCAGGACACCGAGCAGATTATCCAGTTCATGGGGGTCGTTGCGCAAATGGATCAGGTAATCGTGGTAGCCCGTACATCCCGTGGATGCAAACCGTTGCCCGATTCTACGTTCAACCATGGACATGCGGTAGCCTGAAAAGTTGAAACCACGTCTTTCATTCAAATATTTCAAGACTGGCGTCGGGCCTTCGGTTGTTTCCAAATCACCCTCATTTTTCAAGGCTTTGTTATTATTGCCGATTGATTCAAGGCATCAGCACAAAACGGTATATCCCTTAAAAAATCAATATGGCACAGTGGTCGGTATTATGCAAGATGATGAAATTTAAGAATTCATTTTGTCCTGAAGAAACGGTTTTATGGAGGCCCTAGCCCTTTATTTTGGGGATCATGAACTCCATAAGAGAGAACGGTTTCAGTTCGGATTCCCGTTGACAAGCAATCACCCGGGCCTGTAGATTCAGCAGTAAAAACTGTCAGGAGGGTTCAATGCACTATTTGTTAGACCACATCCATTTTCGCTGCAGTGACTTGGACGCAAGTGTTGCCTATTATGAGAAAATGTTTGATGCAAAAGAAATTGCAAGGGCTGACGCAAAAGGAATGCCCATTATCACACTGAAGATGGCGGGAGAGCGGTTTTGTTTTTCGCCCCGACGTGAGGGAGTTGATATTCACATGAAACCGGGTGATCCGGCGTGGGGCCTCTACCAGATCAGTTTGAAAGTGGACAACCTGGATGCCGCCATGGTGGAATTGAAGGATCGAGGTGCTGAAATTTCCAGGGGACCTTTCACAATGGGTGATCAACTTCGGGTCTTTTTTGTTGAAGGACCCGATTGCGTCGAAATAGAAATTATGGAATATACTTGAAGTCCATTGGTCCGGTAAGGATCGGAGGATTCGGAAGCAGGGAGATAAAATGAGAAAATTAAGAAGGCGAAGACTCACAAAACATCAGTTATTGTTGTCAACCATGGCACTCCTATTCACTTTCCTTTTTGTATCGGCAATCTGGGTGGAGTATTCGGAGGCCAGGAGCAGGGGGGGCGGAAGATCTTTCGGCAGTAGCCGTTCCTACAGCAGGACGCCCTCCAAAACGACGCCCGGAAGCACTATGAACACCCCTCGAAGAAGCTCCAGTTTTATGAGGGGGCTGGGCGGCGGTCTTCTGGGTGGTTTTCTGGGAAGCATGCTCTTTGGTGGTGTGGGCCATGCCGGAATGGGCGGTGGATTCGGCGGCAGCGGCATCGGTTTGTTTGAAATCCTGATTATCGGAGGCTTGATATACTTTCTCTACAAAAAGTTTTCAGGGAAGGGCCGATCCGGTGGGTCATCGGTTTTTTCACCGGGTGGGGGGTATAATACAGGCGGCGGTTACAAAGATGCCTCAACTTCACCATACCGACCACCGGACATGGCGCCAGGAGATATTCCGGACATGGCGTCTGGTGACGCTGCCATGGAGGAACTCGATACGATCCGACATTACGACCCGGGATTTGATCCGGAGAATTTCAAGGAATTTGCCCAGGATGTCTTTTTCAAAGTCCAGGCCGCCTGGACCCGAAGGGATATCTCCGTGATGAAGCAGTATCTGGGAGCAACATTGCTTGGAGAATACGAACGGCATTTTGCCGATCTCAAGGCCAAAGGGCAGGAGAACCGTCTTGAAAACATTGCGGTGCGCCGGGTGGATTTCGTGGACATGGGGGAGATGGACGGCGAACCCTTTGTCATTATCCAGTTCAAGGCAAATCTGCTGGATTATACCGTGGATGAAGCGACCGGCAAGGTTCTTGAAGGAAGCAATTCGGAGCCTGTGAAGTTTCAGGAACGGTGGGCTTTTTCAAAATCAGCCGGTTCATCCCAATGGAAGTTGGAGGGCATTCAGGAATAGCGTTTATCGTTGCGTTGTTGGTGTCCCCTGAAGCTTGGCATGCTCTTTTGCCGCTCTTTTGAAGGAAGGGAGAATGGAAAAAACAAAGATACTGGAGGAATTGAGCCGTTATGCATTAGGGACTTTTGCGGATATTATTTACAGAAATGCCATATTATATCCGGACAGCGAAGCTTTCGTATGCGGTTCTGAGAGGATAAGTTTCAAAAACTTCAATGGGAGGGTGAATCGCCTCATCCATGGCCTTCATGCTCTGGGCGTCCAAAAAGGAGACATCATCGGCATTCTATCATGGAACTGCCTCGAATACACGGATGTTTACGGCGCTGCCATGAAAGGGGGATTTATTGCCTCTCCCTTTAATCCCAGACTCCACATTGATGAGATGGAATATCTCATAAACTATTCACGGGCGAACACCCTTTTTGTCGGCCCGGAACTCGTTTCGACCGTCAACCGATTACGCCCTAATCTTACCGGCGTAAAGAACTATGTATGTTTGGGAGATTCTGACGCCCATATGCTGTCCCATGGCGATTTGCCGGCGCGGCATCGGGAGGATGAGCCGGCTGTTAAGGTATCAAAGGATGATCCGCTTCTCATCTTCTACACCAGTGGTACGACCGGGCCTCCCAGAGGCGCCCTCTACACCCATCAACGCAAATTGGACAACACCCATATAAAGGCTTTGGAGATGGGTCTGAAAGCAGGCGACAAACACATCATGGCATTGCCGTTTTTTCATATCGGTGGAGACAGTCATGTGTGGCCTTTTTTCATTGTTGGGGCCTGCAACGTGATTATGCCTCAACAATCCTTTAATCCGCATCTCTTCCTTCAAACAATCGAAAGTGAACACGCCACGGACATACACATTGTTCCCACACAGCTCAATGCCATGCTCTCCAGAGAAGATTTGGAGGACTACGAATTGAGCAGTCTGGACAGAATCTATTATGCCGCATCCCCCATGCCGTTGGAGTTGTTAAGAAAGGGCATGGAGGTGTTTGGCCCGATCTTTTCCCAGGGCTATGGCCAAACCGAATCAGGACCCCAAATATGCTCGCTTTCCCGGAAGGCGCACCAGGTTCTGGACGGATCGCCGGAAGAAAAGAAAGTTCTGCAGTCCTGCGGTCAGCCCAGCCTCGGGGTTCATGTTCGGATAATCGATAAAGCAGGAAAGGATGTAGGAACCGGAGAGGTGGGAGAGGTCATCGCGCAAAGTGATTCCATTATGGTTGAATACTGGCAAAAGCCGGAGGAAACACGGGAGGTTTTTATTGATGGGTGGCTCCATACGGGAGATTTGGGATACTACGATGACAAGGGCTTCATCTATCTTGTGGACAGAAAGAAGGACATGATTGTGACGGGTGGTGAAAATGTCTATTCCCGGGAAGTTGAAGAGATCCTTTACATGCATCCCGCAATTTCCGAAGCCGCCGTCATCGGCATCCCTGATCCCTTATGGGTGGAGCGTGTTCATGCGCTGGTTGTCCTTAGAAAAGATGCCGTGGCCACGGAAAAGAGTATTATTCAGTTCTGCAAGGAGCATATCGCTTCATACAAGACGCCGAAATCAATTGAATTTGCGGATTCTCTTCCCAAAAATCCTCAGGGCAAGATTTTGAAAAGAGAACTCAAAAAGAGTTTTCAAAAGAGTCCCTGACGTTTATACGCCAAGAATCCTGAAATGTTTGACGCTGAACATGCCGAAGATCTGAATTTCAGAAGGATCATTGGCGGTTTTTGAGATTTTGGCGTAATAGCTTTCGTCAAAGGTTCCATCACCGTTGTTTCGTAGCGAATGGTTTCCGGGTATCCATCCTGATCGAAAGTGGTTTCTTCCTGGTATGTCAAGAGACCTTCTCTGTATTCATGCTCCTTGATGCCGTTTGAATCGTATTCGACGCCTTTTCGGTTTTTGAGGATACCCTCTTCATTCCACTCTCTTTCGATTTTATAACCTTTTCGAGCGCCTGGATTTTCGCTCGGGTCGTCCAAATACCAGATCGTGGAAGACTCCAAATATAAGGTCTTGTCATAGGTGTAATCATAGGCGTACTTGAAATTCCCCCTAAAATTAAGAAAAATTCCAGCGTAAAACCGTCAATGGATACGGTGTGTCGTTGGCTGAAAACGCAAGGCAACCGGGCGTGTCGACCTTCGGAATTTCGCAAATACTGCGCAGAGGGTAGTTTGTATGATTTGTCAACAACGTCCCCCAGGTCCACGGGAACGGTGGGCCTTTTCAGAATTCACCGGTTTTTCCCAATGGAAACCGGGGGGCATTCATCTGAGAGGGATCATTGAAACAGTATTATCTTTTCCAGTGATTCCGTTATCCTGTAGATTTCAGTTTCCGGTGGAATCAGGTAATGGAGGGTTCGACCGGTTTCGGACCATTCCACCGTTTCATAATCTCCCACCGGATTGCCGGCCTCATCCGATTCATAATAAACATGAATGCCGCCCGTGGGGCCGTTGACCGGATTTCTGTACCACACGTTCGTACTGATTTCATACACGACGAATTGGTTTTCCACCCAATCGTAGCCCTTGGTGATTTTCAACAGCGCTTCATTGTCATAGGCGAAGGTGTCCTTCCATTTGTTGGTGTCCGTGTCCGTTTCGATCCACGTCACCGATTCGAGGTATCCCTCCACGGTCTTTGAGATTTCGGTGTAATAATTCTCTTCAAAGGTGCCGTCCCCGTCATTGTCGATGCGAAGGGTTTCCGGATAGCCATCCTCATCGAACGTGATTTCATCCTGATATGTGAGCAGTCCTTCCTCGTATTCTCGATAATATTCATCATAGCCCATACCGCCCGTGCCCCTGAGAGCGTTTTTAAGGGTTGTGGACCGCCACTTGTATTCATTCTCTTTGATTCCATCAGAATCATATTCGGCGCCTGTTCGGGTTGCGAGGATGCCCTCTTGGTTCCATTCATTTTGATATTCATAAACTTTTCGAGGGTTGGGGGTTTCGCTAGGATTGTCCAGATAACAGATTTGGGACGTCTTCAAATATAAGGATTTGTCATAGGTGTAATCATAGGCGTACGTGAAAACCCCGCGCCGTCATACCAGAGAGCACTTGTGCGGAAGCCGTCGCTGTCAAGGGTCTGTGTCGCCCGGGTCACAATGACGCCTTGGGCGTCGGTGCCGGTGGCCTCCGTCCAGTACAAGTGGGCATTGAATCCGTAGGTGAAGGTATCGGTTTCCTGCACGTTGAGGGCGTCACGGATGGAAGCATTGTTGGATGGCAGCAACTTTTCCGCTGCCGGACCGGTTGTCATGTGCTTTGGGCCGCGTCGACGGCGTATTTGAGCATCAGCGCTTTCCATGGTGGTATCGGATCCCTCGAAAACCCGTGTGAGAGGCCTCAAATCATAGGTAATGTTAGACTGTCAACCATTGTTGTCGTCACTGCAGGAGAAAAAGAACATACAGAAACATACCGGGAAAACGGACAACACACGAATAAGTTTGTTCATCGCCATGAATTCCTCACTGGAAAAAAGATACGGTTCCGATCCATTTATAATCAGAGAAAAACAAAGTCAATAGTCAATTCGAAATTGCAGTGCCGATGCAGCGGCCGGCAGCATGCCCCTGTCCTGAAGTTCCACATTGCCTTTCATCCCTATCCGGGCCTTCGTTTCTCCGCCCAAAAGGTGGGGGACTGTATCCCGTGAACCCGAGCGTCTGACTCAAACTTGACATAATATGCATTAAATGTTATTTTTATGCATAATAAATTGTATGGGGAGGGCGATTATGAGAACGACGCTTGACTTGCCTGAAGCCTTGATTGACGAGGCCATGAAGGCCACTCAAATCAATACAAAAACCAGGGTCATTATTACTGCATTGGAAGATTTGATCAGAAAAACAAAGATATCCGGTTTGAAGAAGTACAAGGGCAAGGTCGATTTGAAAATTGACATGAATGCGGTCAGAGGCCGTCAATGTCGGTTTTAGTGGATACCTCCGCATGGATCGATTATTTCAGGAGCGGGCATAATTCGGAAAGGCTTGATTTCCTGATTGATGAAAACCTTGTGGTCGTTAATGATCTTATTCTTGCGGAACTGGTTCCTTTTCTGAAAATTCGCAGGCAACGGAAAGTTGTGAAATTATTGTATCATATTAAAGTCCTGACCCTTTCCATCGATTGGAATCGGATCATTGCATTTCAATTTAAATGTTTGAAAAACGGCTTAAACGGCATCGGTATTCCGGATTTATTGATTGCACAAAACGCCAAACAAAACCGGTGCGAAATCTATTCATTGGACACCCATTTTACGCTCATGAAAGATATCCTTGAACTTCAGCTATCGGAATAGCAAAAAAGTTTCCCTGAATGATCACAGCCAGCGCCATCAGTACAGCATTCCCGCGGTTCCAAGCACCGAAAATGCTGCGTGACTAAAACCCGGGTTTTTGATATAATCCGACCGCACAATAAAAAGACTGTCTATTAACCCTCGTGCGGGCACCGTAAGCCCTTATCAAGCTACAGCACACAATGTTTGTTCAGCAACTTCCGGGAACGGCCCGGTGTTAAACATCCGCAATTTAAACCAAAGAAGGGAGGTCTTGCGAAATGGAACTGAGTAACGAAACATTGATCAGTCTTTACAAAACCATGAAAAAGATCCGTTTGTTTGAGGAGAGGGTCTCTGAATTGTTTGCCGCGGGGAAATTCGGAGGCTTCGTTCATCTCTACATCGGGGAGGAAGCAGTGGCTGCCGGAGTGAGCGCCTCCCTTCGTGAAAGCGATTACATCACCAGCACCCATCGAGGTCACGGCCATCTCATCAGCAAAGGGGGCGATATCAAGCAGATGATGGCCGAGCTCTTCGGTCGGTCGACCGGGTACTGCAAAGGGAAGGGCGGCTCCATGCACATCGCGGACCTGGATCTGGGCATTCTGGGCGCCAATGGAATTGTGGGCGCGGGCAGCCCCATCGCCGTGGGAGCCGGTTTTGCCGCCAAATACAAAAATACGGATAATGTGTCCGTCTGCTTTTTCGGGGATGGCGCATCCAACCAGGGGACGACCGCGGAGGCCATGAATATGGCTTCCGCCTGGAACCTGCCGGTGGTCTTTATCAATGAAAATAATTTGTACGGTATTTCCTGTTGCACCAACAAATCCATGAGGGTTTCCGATGTGGCCGATAAAGCAGCGGCTTACGACATCCCCGGTATTGTGGTGGATGGAAACGACGTGGTCGCCGTATATGAAGCGGCGGCGGAGGCGATCAGGGCCGCCCGGGAAGGAAAGGGTCCGGCGCTTATCGAATGCAAGACCTACCGTCACCAAGGCCATTTTGAAGGGGATCCATGCGTTTACAGGCCGGAGGATGAAGTTGCGGAATGGAAGGCAAAAGACCCGGTGGCCAGATTTGAGGAAAAGCTCCTTGGCATGAACGTCTTTACCAAGGAACAGATCCAGGAAATCGATGCCGCCCTACAATCTGACATTGACGATGCCGTCAGATTTGCCGAGGAAAGCCCATTCCCCAAACCGGAAGAGGTGACGACGGATGTATATACGGTTCAGTGATGCTGGACTCTTCAGGTTTCGAACACCCTGTAAATGGAGGATTTGAACATGCCGAAAATAACATTCTTACAAGCCATCAACAACGCTCTTGACATGGAACTTGAAAGGGACCCGAATGTTTTCATCGCGGGGGAGGACGTGGGGTGCTTTGGCGGGTGCTTCGGGGTAACCCAGGGCCTTTTTGAAAAATATGGAGAAAAACGCGTCATCGATACGCCCATCACCGAAAGCGCCATTATCGGCGCCGCCGTCGGGGCCGCGGCCGCAGGATTAAGGCCCGTGGCGGAACTCATGTTTGTAGATTTCATCGGCGTCGCCTTTGACCAGCTTTTCAATCAGGCGGCAAAAATGAAATACATGTTTGGCGGAAAGGCGAGACTTCCCCTGACCCTGCGGGCGTCCTGCGGTGGCGGAATAGGCGCCGCGGCCCAACACTCCCAGTGTCTTGAAGCCTGGTTTATGCATGTGCCGGGACTCAAAGTGGTCATGCCTTCCACTCCCTACGATGCAAAAGGGCTCCTGTTGACCGCTATTCGGGACGACAACCCGGTGGTGTTTTTAGAGCACAAAATGCTCTACGGGGTGGAAGGTGAAGTCCCCGATGGCGATTACACCATTCCCCTGGGCAAGGCGGATATTAAAAGGGAAGGGACGGACATCACCATTGTGGCCACCGCTCAGATGCTCTGGCGAAGCCTGGATGCCGCGGAAAAACTGGCGGCTGACGGGATCAGCGCCGAGGTTATTGATCCGAGGAGCCTGTCTCCCCTCGATGGCGAGACCATCATTGAATCGGTAAAGAAGACCCATCGCCTTCTGGTGGTGCACGAAGCCGTAAAATTTGCCGGACCGGGTGCGGAAATCGCCGCCATGGTTGCCGAAGATGCCATTGATTTTCTGGATGGACCGATTGTAAGGGTCGGCGCTCCCTTCGCACCGGTTCCTTTCTCTCCCACCCTGGAAGAGGAATATATCCCCAGCGTGGACAAAATAATGGCCGGAGCAAAGAAGGCTCTGGGGTAAGGGGGGAGGAAGGGCCATTGTCCACCGTAGGAATCATCGCCAATCCCGCCTCCGGAAAGGATATCCGAAGGCTTGTGGCTTTCGGCAGTTCCTTTGACAACCAGGAAAAGGTCCGTATTGTTCGCAGGGTGCTTTTGGGGCTCGCCGCCATTGGCGTTGATCGTATTACGTATATGCAGGATTACTTCGGCATTGTTGAAAGGGCACGGGAACGTATGCCGCAGCCCATGGCGGGCGCTCCCGTGCCGTTCAAACCGGCCCATACCCAGGAAGATTCAACCCGTGCCGGACGTATGATGGCCGGCAAGGTGGCCTGCATCGTCACGCTCGGGGGGGACGGCACCAACCGGGCGGTGGCCAAAGGGTGCGGAACCACCCCGATCCTGCCCATTTCCACCGGCACCAACAACGTATTTCCCACCATGGTGGAAGGAACCGTGGCCGGCCTGGCGGCGGGTCTCCTGGCCACGGGCCAACTGACTTTGGAAGAAACGACCTATCCCACAACAAAGCTGGAGATCCTCAAGAATGGAAAACCCTTCGATATGGCATTGGTGGATGCCGCCGTCTATGATGATCCTTTCTCAGGGTCAAGGGCCATATGGGAGATGGAAAAGGTGAGACAGCTCTTCCTGAACAGAGCTGACCCTTCCAGTATCGGGCTTTCGGCTATTGGAGGCGTTTTCTGTTCCGTTGGGCCGGAGGACCGGTCCGGGCTCTCTCTTGGATTGGGCAGCCGTGGCAGGCCGGTCTTTGCGCCTGTTGCCCCGGGAACCATCCTTGAAGTGAAAATCGAAGAATGTTGTTTCCTTCAATTGGGGCGGGAAATACCGGTAACCTGTTCCCCTTCGGTGCTTGCCCTTGATGGAGAGAGGGAAATAGACGTTCGAGGGGGCGATGCTTTCGGTGTTCGTCTCGCCCAGGATGGCCCCATGGTTATGGATGTTCAGAGAACCATGCGGGCCGCCATGAAAAAGAGAGTCCTGGCACCTGAAATGACGGAGGCGTGTTTTCGCATCAACCGAAGGGTGCAGAATGGAGAAGACCTGTCCACTGCCCCCTGACAACTGACAACTCAACAGTTGATCACGCTAATTCTCGATGAACCAAGAAAAACCAACCTACAACTACTAACCAATATTCATTTTCAAGAACTTGATAGCTGCGTGACGGGCGATTTCAGTCCTCCCAAGCAGCGTGTTGTCTGAAAAAGAGCAAGGCGGTCATTTTTTTTCTTGACAATAGAGCGAGCGTTCGAATAGTTTGGTTCGAACGCCCGCTCTAGAGCGTTCGGGCGTTTCACCGGTTCAAGTCCTTCATCCCACTTCTCTTCATGAAAGGAGCCGATTTGGGAACCACCGAAAGCATCAAAGACAGAATTTTTAATACGGCCATTTCCATGTTTTCCGCCAGGGGATTTCGCGGCACGTCCATTCGCGACATCGCCAACGACATGAATATCAGCATGAGCAATATCTACCATCACTTCGGCAACAAGGAAGGTCTTTTACTCGCCATTTTGCAGCGTGTGTCCGAGCGTCTGGTGAAAGATCTGAAAGATGTAACAACTCTGGATCTTCCACCCGTTGAAAAGCTTGAAAAACTGGTTGATACCCATATCCGCCTTGCGGGAACCTATACCAAGGAAACCAGAATCTTCTTTCTGGATGAGGAACATCTTTCAAAAGAAGGGGAGAAGATCAACCGCAATATTCAGCGTCAAATCTTCGGGTTTTATAAAAGCGTTTTAAATGAACTGAATGAAGCCGGGCTCATTCATTATCGAAGCATCAACGTCCTGGCATTCAATATCTTCGGCGTCATCAACTGGCAGCTTCGCTGGTACCGTTCTGATGGTTCCCTTTCCCTGGACGAAGTGAAGGAAGAGATTGTTTCGTTCATCATGAACGGGGTGTTGGGAGGCGTATGGGTCCATGGTAACGGGGCGGACGCTTCATAGAGGGTTCATTTTTTCACTCATTAACACAATTTAAGGAGGGGGAAGGTTATGGGGTATACGATTGATATTGACACGGGCGGTACCTTTACCGACGGGTTTTTCGTTTCAGGGAGCCGGGTTGAGCCCGTGAAAGTTCCCACTTCACCGCACGATTTAACCATCTGTTTTCTGGAGTGCATCAAAGCAGGGGCCGAACGCTTCGGGTTGTCGGTGGAAGATCTGCTGTATGACACGGACATTATCCGGTTTTCAAACACCATCGGCACCAACACCATTATAGAGCGCGACGGGAGCCGACTCGGTTTGCTGGTGACGGCGGGCCGGGAAGGGCTGGCGCCCACGGGAAACGGCGATGGAAAGGTGCCCCTGGTGGATCCTGAAATGGTGGTGGCCGTTAATGAGAAAACGTCTTCGGCCGGAGAGGTGTTGCAGACCCCGGATACAAAAGACGTCATGGCGGAGGCCCAGAGCCTCATTGACCGCGGCGCCCGCTGTCTTGTGGTGGCCTTATCCTGCTCCGACGTCAACCCTCAAAACGAGCGCGCCATTCGCAACATCATCAAACGGGAATACCCCAGGGATTTTTTGGGATCGGTGCCCGTTTTTCTCTCCTCCGACATTTCAAACCGAAGCGGCGAGGAAGAGCGGATCAATGCCGCGGTTTTGAATGCCTATATCCACGGCAAGCTGGTCAGCATGCTTTATAAGGCGGGTGAAGAGCTGCGCCGGCGCATGTACGGAAAGAATCTCTTCATTGTCCACAACAACCATGCGGTGGCCCGCGTGGCCAAGACCCGCGCCATCAATACCTACAATTCGGGGCCGGCGGCAGGCCTCATGGGGGCCCGAGTGACCGGTCTGGCCTACGGGGCCGACGCCGTCATATCCGCCGACATGGGCGGTACCTCTTTTGATCTGGGTTATGTTCAAAAGGGACAGGTCAGTTACACCTTGAAGCCGGACGTGGAAGGTTTCAGGGTCAACGTGCCCATGGTGGAGATCAAGGCGGTCGGGGCCGGCGGAGGCTCCATCGCCTCGGTCTCCGACGGAACCCTGCGTGTGGGACCCCGGTCGGCGGGGGCACTGCCGGGTCCCGTTTGCTTTGATCTGGGGGGCACGGAGCCCACGGTGACCGATGCGGATCTCATATTGGGTATTTTTGATCCGGAATACTTCCTTGGGGGCGCCATGAAGCTGAACCTGGAAAAGGCCCAAAATACAATGGCGGAGAAGGTTGCAACGCCCTTGGGCCTTTCCGTGGAAGCGGCGGCCTTGTCCGTGAAAGAGACCATCGATGAGGGGATGGGCCGGGAGCTGAGGAAGATCCGAGGGCAGCTTGCAGGCGACGCGGATCCCCTGTTGGTGGTTTACGGCGGTGCGGGTCCCGCCCACTGTTGTCATGTGGCCCAGGCGGCGGGGATTAAAAGAATTGTCATTACCCCCTTTTCAGCCGTCTTTTCAGCCTATTCCGCTTCCGGCATGGATGTGGGGCACATTTATTATGCCCGCACGGATACCCCTTTTGGTGAAACCTCGGACTTTTCAGCCCTGCCGGCGGCCCTTGAAACTCTCACAAAGGAAGCGGACCGGGATATTCGGGGGGAAGGATTCACCTTCGAGGATATGAAACTCTCCATTGAACTTCTGGTTCAGGAGACCGGCGGCACAGAGATCAAGTTCGGCGTCCCCATGGATTTCTTCAGGTCTCCGGACGGCGTGGCGCAAGCCGTAAAAACGGCGCGGGAGCTTCTGGGGCAAAACGGCGACGGTGGGGATCTTCGCCTGAACATGGTGAGCCTGACGGCCCGGGCGGAAGTGCCCCATTTTGAGGTGCAACAGGTTCCCCGGTCCGGTGAGGAAGCAAAGGCGGCCATAAAGAACCTGAGATCGGTCTTTCTGGACGTGGAAACGGGATTTCAGGAAATCCCCGTGTACGACCGGTCCCTGCTCACCCATGGCCACCGTCTGTCCGGACCTGCCCTGGTGGAATCGGAACAGACCACCGTATTGGTGTCCGGGGGATGGCAAATGAGGGTGGACAAGTTCAACAATGCTGTTCTGGAGGAGGTGACCGAGTCATGAAAGTGAGAATTACCGAGTATCTGGAGATCGATCTGGACCAGGAGAAGTGGTGTTGCCAGCGTTGCGGTCACGAGCTCATCGGGGCCCGGGAGAATTACAAAAAGGGATGTCTTGTGGCGGAAAAGCCCTTTGAGGAAGTCCACCCGGCCCTGGTGGAAGGGCAAGAATACAGCTTTTCACCGGACCACAATTACTGCCGCCTTCTGGAGTTTTACTGCCCCGCCTGCGGCGTCATCATCGAAAACGAGTACTTGCCGCCCGGGCATCCCATCACCCATGACATCGAGCTGGACGTGGATGCACTCAAAAAGCGGCATGGGGGTTGACCATGGAGACGGGGAGGGCGCTATTCAACAAATTCTTAAATGATGAACCGCTACCCAGGCCTGTGTTTGTACCCATGATCCGGGGGCTTCTCGCAAGGGTCGAGAACATGCCCATGGAAAGGCTTATGAACGATCCTACCCAGTGGGCCAACGCTTTGGTGAAAACCCACAAGCTCTTTCGTTTCGACGGGGTGGTGGTGGGGCTTGATTTCACCCTTATGGCGGAGGCCTGCGGCTGTGGGATATGCTGGGAGAATGATCGCCCCGTCGCCTCTCCACCGCAAAATGGTCTGTGTGATAAACCGGAGGAGACCGGCCGGATGAAGCTGGCCCTGGAAACGGCGGCACGCGTCTTTGAGGTCAGTCGAAAGGAACAGGCCTGCATCGCCGCAGTCACCGGACCCTTGACCCTGGCGGACATGCTGTTCGGCCGTGGCAAAGGCGCGGATCACCTGGGGGAAATCAAGCAGTTGATGGTGCGTGTTGCGGAAGCCTTCTGCAAGACGGGACCCGATGTGCTGATCTTCATGGAAGGTCGTTCACTGGGATCCGCCGAAATCAACCTCTCCCATAAAAAGATCTACAACACCCTCAAAAATATAACCGGTTATTACGATGTGAAATCGGGACTTTACGTTCAGAAATACGACCCTGCCCGGGTGGATCGGTTCAAAGGGCTGAAAATGGATCTCTATGTGCTGGGTCCCGGCAAAGACGGCACCCTGCCCGATGTATCACGGGTATGGGACCTGGGTGAAGGGGCCCTGGGCGTGGGGTTGGGTCTGCCGCTCAATGACCTTTCAACGGCACGCCGGCTTATCAAGGAAGGCCGGGAACTGTATGAAACCACCGGCGGTCGCGGAATCTTTTTTACCAGCCTGGGTCCGGCCACCCGGGACGTGGATGTTGAAACGCTTCACCAGCTGGTTCAGGAGTTTTTTCATGATAATGCATCAGAACAAGGAGACATGTAATGGGGATTTCAATTAACGTCGATATCGGCGGAACGTTTACGGACTTTTACGCCCGTGGAGATGACGGCAAAACCAAAATGACCAAAACTCCCAGTACCCACTATGATCTCTCCGTCGGGTTCATGAAGGGGATGCGGTCGCTCTCCCGCTCCTTCGGGACGGGGCTCTCCGAATTTTTGGGGGAGAGCGATGTGGTGCGCTACTGCACCACCGTGGGGACCAATGCCTTGATTGAGCGTAACGGCCCCAAACTGGGCCTCATCACCACGGCCGGTCACGAGGATGCGATATTCTTAGGTCGAGGCCGGAGCTGGGCCGACGGCATCGACAGCGCGGCCAACAAGGACCTGGCCCGCATCAACAAGGCCGAACCCTTGATCGGGCGGAATATGGTGGTGGGCGTACGAGAGCGTATGGACTCCTTCGGGAGCCCCATCTGCCCGCTTCATCGGGACGATATCCTGGTTGCGCTGCAGGAATTGGTGGACAAAGGAGCCATGGGTTTCGTGGTCTGCCTGCTCTGGTCCTTTGTCAATCCGGCCCATGAGCAGATGATCAAGCAAGTGATCGAAGAGGAATACCCCGAGGACTACCTGGGCTCCC
This sequence comes from Desulfatiglandales bacterium, assembly GCA_963663335.2. GTDB lineage: Bacteria > Desulfobacterota > DSM-4660 > Desulfatiglandales > Desulfatiglandaceae > NaphS2. The sequence goes on from CAXXLN010000004.1 coordinate 2,035,584, forward strand.
TGCCGGTGATTCTGTCCAGCGACGTCTCGCCCAAATCCGGAGAATACACCCGTTTCATCACCACGGTGGTCAACGCCTATATTCACGGGGTAATGGCCGACGAACTCAACAAGCTGGGTGCCGAACTGAGAGACGGCGGGTACAAACGCCCTTTGATGCTGGTGCACAATACCGGCGGCATGAAAAAGGTTTCCCGCACCCGGGCTGTGCTCACCCACAACGCCGGACCGGTGGCCGGTTTGCACGGGGCACTTACCCTGGGCCGGGAATACGGTCACGAGAATATCATCTTCACCGACATGGGCGGCACGTCCTTCGACATCGGCGTGATCAGCGGCGGCCGCCTTCGCACCTACGACTTCATCCCGGTGATCGACCGATGGCGTACCAATATTCCGGCCATTGAAGTGAAGTCCATCGGGGCCGGCGGCGGCTCCATCGCCTGGGTCAACAAACTGATGGGCGACGCCCTGGAGGTGGGTCCCCAGTCGGCCGGGTCCATGCCCGGCCCTGCCTGCTACGACCTCGGAGGACAGGACCCCACCGTCACGGATGCGGACCTGGTGCTGGGGTATCTGAACCCGGAGAACTACCTGGGTGGCGAGATGCTGTTGGACGAGGAATTGAGCGCTAAAGCCATCAAAAGCAAAATCGCCGATCCCCTGGGCATCGACGTGGTGGAAGCGGCCAGGCGCATCCGGGCGGTGGTAGACGCCCGCATGGGTCAGGAAGTTTTCAATGAGGTGGCCTTAAAAGGGCACGACCCCCGCGACTTCGTGATTTTCGCCTGCGGCGGCGCGGGCGCGACCCACGCCTGCGGCTTCGCTCCCTACCTGCAGGTGGACAAGATCGTCGTGTCGGCCCATTCCCCCGTATTCGGGGCCTTTGGTGCCTCCACGGTGAACATCCAACAGGTCTGGGACAAATCCCGCACCATGAAGATATTTTACTACGCGGAACAGTGTTACTCCCAGGATTATGACGGCTTTAACAATATTGTAGCGGAACTCAAGGAACTGGCGGTGAATGATCTGATGCTGGAAGGTTACAGCGAGGACCAAATCGGTTTCCGATTGGAATTGGACATGCGTTACGGCATGCAATACAACCTCACCAAGATTATCAGCCCCCATTTGAAGGTGACCGGCCCCCAAGAGTACAAGGATATCTGCGACCGTTTCACCGAAGAGTATTCGGCCATCTACACCCCCGAGGCCACGTTCCCCATGGGCGGGGTGAACGTGGAGTGTTTTTACCTGACCGCCTATGTGCTGGCCGAGCCCAAACCCATGGACCGGATGCCCCTTAAGGGAGAGACCCCGCCGGAGAGTGCCTTGCGCGAGCCCCGGAAGGCCTTTTGGTCTGAATTGGGTGGATTCAAGGAAACCCTCGTGTACGATTTTGACCGGCTCGAACCCGGCAACAGCATCGATGGTCCGGCCCTGATCGAAGCGCCTGAGACCACTTATGTGCTCGAACCGGGCTGGAATTTCAAGAAGGACGGGCTGGGCAGCGCCGTGCTGCGACCCAACCGCGATTAGGGGCGAAAGCAGTCGAAACTCACAAAAAAAGCGCCGGATGAAAGACTCCGGGGGAAGGGAGATACGCCATGTGCGCAATGGTTTACGCAAGGGACATGGAGGTAGTGCAGCAGCTCAAACCCGAGCCGATGACGGCTCGTGAGACCGAGGCCCAGGAAAAGATCGATGCAGTGGAGTACGATATTTTCGTCCACAAGATGAATATGGTGGCCCAGGAGGGCAAAGAGACCACCATGAAGCTGGGAGCCTCTTCGGGCATGCGCTGGGGCGACGTGGCCTTCGGCATCTACACTGCCCAGGGTGATCTGGCGGTGGTGGCCACGGGCATCTGGTTCCACGCCGTCCTGGGACAGATTCCGGTAAAATATATCGTGAAACACTGGATCAATGACAGCTCGGTGGGGGTGAAGGAGGGCGACAGCTTCTTCTTTAACGATCCCTTTTACGGCGGTGTACACCCGGCGGACATGGGGCTTTGCGTTCCGGTGTTCCACGAAGGGGAACTCATCTGTTTCGTGGGTGCGGTGGTGCATACGGGGGAAAACGGCGGGACCGACCCGGGCGGCGTCTGTCCCAAGGCCCGATCCAAATATGACGAAGGGTTGATCACCCCACCCATAAAGGTGGGTGAGAACTACACCCTGCGTGAGGACATCCTGAACATGTTCGCTGCCATGAGCCGGGACCCCCGCACCATGGTCCTGGATATCAAGGCCCGCTTGGCGGCCAGCCGTATTGCGCAGCGCCGCATTGTGGAGTATGTCGATCAAAAGGGCGCGGACATGGTTGTGGGGGGGCTGCGACGTATCCTGGCGGTGACCGCCGCGGCGGCCCACAAAAAAGTGAGCCTGCTCAACGACGGCGTGTTCAAACAGCCTCGGTTCATGGACACCGTGGGTGCCGCCGAGGGGCTCATTAAGATCAATCTTACCCTGGTTAAAAAGGGCGACACCATTAAGCTGGTCTTTGACGACACAACCCCCATGTTGCCGGACAAGCCCCTGAACAGCTTCTTCCAGGGAATCATCGGTATGGCCATGGTCTATTTCTGCGGCTGGTTCCTTCACGATCTGCCGGCCAACAACGCGCTGTTGGCCCCCATCGAATGGGACTTTCCCGGAAGATTGCCTGCTCAATGCAAAAGACGAGGCCCCAACCTCCATGGCCCCCTTTCCCCAGACATTGTTTGCCAACGCCATGTTCATGGCCGGGGCCCGCATGACCTACCACCTGGACCCCATCAGAGCCCAATCGTCCTGGTACCAGGGTTTCGGCGTTCCTTTGTTCGGGGGGAGGAATCAATGGGGCGAGCCCGTTGCCGACATCACCCCGGAAATAAACGCCACCGGTGCCGGGGCCCGGAGCGACCAGGACGGGGTGAGCGGTGCCGGGGCGTTTTTCGCCACCATGAGCGACTGCTCGGACGTTGAGACCACTGAAGCCGACCGCCCGTTCCTCTATATGTTCCGCAACTACTTCAAAAACTCGTTCGGCCACGGCAAATACCGGGGCGGGGCCGGTGTGGGTTTCGGCCTGAAGATGCACCATGTGCCGGGAGTGGCCTTGGGCTGTTTCGGCTTCGGCTCCCGCTTCCCGGCCACCCTGGGCATCTTCGGCGGATACGCCGTACCGCCGGTCTTTCTCAGTACCGTGCGCGGGAGCAACATGGGATCGCTCATGGGCTCGGCTGCAGCGGATCTCCCCAGAAATCTGGATCAGGTTTACGGGGAAGAGAACCCCGAACAGGGAAACCGCGAGTTTCACCATATCACCCATCCCATTCAACTTTTTATGTATGGCGACACGTTTTACGTGCCCGTGGGTGGCGGGGCCGGATACGGTGATGTATTGGAGCGCGATCCCCAGGCCGTCCTTGCCGATCTGGCCGAGGGCCTGGTAACGCCCTGGACGGTGGAGAACATCTACAAGGTCGTCTACGACCCGGACAGCGGACGTCTGGACGAAGAGGCCACCAAGGAACTTAGAAGGAAAGCCCTGGCCCGGCGCATGAGTGAGGGGAAGCCCTTCGAAGAATTCGAGAAATATTGGTCCACCCAAAAACCGAGCGATGACATATTGAAATGGTATGTGACCTATCCCAGCCCTAATGAAGGCATCGCCCAGGGCCCGTTGATGCCGGAAATGTAGAGGGAGAAAAAATGGATCATAATGACGTGACCCGTCAAAGGGTCGTGCACCGGGTTTTGCAGGACAAGGCCGCCCTGCTTGGCAACCGCGAATTTCTCCGATTTCAAGGTAAATCCTTCGGGTATGGGGACTTGGATCGCGCTTCAAGCAGGGTGGCGGTGGGCCTGCAAGCCTTGGGCCTCGGCAAGGGAGACCGGGCGGCCATCATCATGGGCAATCGCCCCGAATATCTCTCTTTATGGTTCGGCATCAGCAAGCTGGGTGCCGTTGAGGTCCCGGTGAACACGGCGCACCGGGGCGACCTTCTGGCGTACATGCTGGGTCAGTCGGGCAGCCGGGTGGTCGTGGTGGAGGATATTTTCCTCGATCGGTTGGCCCCGGTGTTGCGGCATCTGCCCGATCTTGAAAGAGTGGTTGTTTTCGGTGACGGCGAGATCCCTCCCCTGGATAAGCCGGCCATGACATATTCCGAAATGGTGGATAACCTTGGGCGTTACACGCCCCCGGAGGTGTTCTGGGACGATCCTTTCGCCATTATCTACACTTCCGGAACCACCGGCCCTTCCAAGGGATCGGTGATGCCCCACAATTACGCCCTGTTTATGGGCGAAATCTGTATGTCCGCCGCCGGCTACGACCAAAACGACCGGCTTTACAACGCCCTGCCCCTGTTCCACGGCAATGCCCAGTTTCTCTCCACCATGCCGGCGCTCATGAGCGGGGCCGGCATGGTGCTGGCGCCTCGCTTTTCGGCCAGCCGCTTCTGGGAGGATGTGAGGAAAAACGGATGCACCGAGTTCAACTACATCGGCGGCATTCTGCAGATCCTCTACAAGGCCGAGCCTAGGCCGGACGACGCGGACAATCCTTTGCGCGTCATGTTCGGCGCCGGGGCCCCGCCCGACCTTTACCCGCCCTTTGAAAAGCGGTTCGGGGTGAGACTGATCGAGGGGTACGGAATGAGCGAGATCGGCGTCCCCATGCTCAACACGGTCAAGGAACGCAAGATCGGCTCCTGCGGAAAACTGCGTCCCGACTATGAGGTGAAGCTGGTGGACGATGCCGGCCTGCCCGTCCCCACGGGCCAGCCCGGTGAATGCCTGCTGCGCACGCGCAAACCCCATTGCGTGCTGCTCGAGTATCACGACATGCCGGTCCAGACCGTGGAGGCCTGGCGGGATTTGTGGTTCCATACCGGAGACTATCTGCGTCAGGATGAAGACGGGTACTTCCATTTCGTGGACCGAAAGAAAGACGCCATCAGGCGGCGCGGCGAAAACATCTCCTCCTTCGAGGTGGAGAAGGGCGTGCGCACCCACGATGCCGTGCTCGAATGCGCGGCGGTGGCGGTGAAATCACCCATGGGGGAGGACGAGGTCATGGTCTGCCTCACCCTCAAACCGGGGAAGAAACTCTCCCCCGAGGCGTTGATCGCCCACTGTTCCCAAGAGATGGCCTATTTCATGGTGCCGCGTTACCTGCGATTTATGGACGCGCTGCCCAAAACCCCCACGGAGCGGGTGAAAAAAGTCCTGTTGCGTGAAGAAGGCGTGACAGAGGAGACGTGGGACCGCGAAAAAGCGGGCTATAAACTGGAAAAGTAAAACCATAAGGAGGTCGTCCCATGAAAGCGGTAATGCTGAAACCGAAACACCAACTGGCCCTGGTCGATGTACCCAAACCCTCTCTGGACGGTCCCGGACAGATTTTGGTTAAGGTCACCGGCTCGGCTATCTGCGGATCCGACGTGCACATCAAATACGGAGACATCCCCATTGCGCCGGAAACCGTTATCGGCCATGAATTTGTGGGCGTTGTCGAGGAAGCCGCCCCGGACGTACAATATTTCAAACCCGGCGACCGCGTGAACACGGCGGCTTGCCTCTGGTGCGGTTGTTGTCCCTCCTGCCGCCGGGGTGAGGGGCAGTACTGCCAGGTGGGCGGCATATGGGGCGGTGGTTTTTTCAAAGGCCGGCCCCTGCCCGGGGCGCAAACGGAATACGTCCGGGTGTTCAACGCGGACATGTGCGCCGTACCGATACCTGACAATGTGCCCGACGAACAGGCCATTTTGGTGGGGGATGTTCTGGGCACAGGGTACCATTCGGTGGTGGAGGGCGGCGTGGGTCCCGGCGATACCGTGGCTGTTTTCGGATGCGGTCCCGTTGGTCTGGCCGCCCTGGCTTCCTTGCAGCTTTTCGGCGCATCACGGGTTTTCGCCATAGACGTTTTACCCAACCGGCTGGCTCTGGCGGAAGAATTCGGCGCCGAAATCATTGACGCGAGCAAAACCGACGCAGTCAGCGAGATCCTGGGCCGGACCGATATGAACGGCGTCGACGTGGCCATCGAGGCGGCGGGACTGCCCATGTGTTTCACCCAGGCCCTGAACATATTGCGGCGCGGAGGCTCCCTTTCAGTAGTGGGCCTCTTTCCCGAATCGGTCCAGCTCAACCTCCCCATCCTGGGGCTTTCCGGTGTTCGCCTGAGTATGGGGCTGGGCAACCTTGGCTCCATGAGAACATTGATGAACCTTTTGGAGAAGGGACGGCTGGATTTGTCGTCCTTGATCACCCACCATTTTCCGCTTTCCGAGGCCATGGAGGCCTACGATCTGTTCGAAAACCACAAGAACGAGTGCATCAAGGTGATGCTTAGGCCCTGAGAACGGGCTCTCGCGGGTGGAAAACCGGGCCATAAAGCCCAAAATATCAAAGGAGGATCACTATGCCTTATACAGAACCCATTCAAGCCTTTGAGGACATGGTAAAGAAATTTAACGCTGAAGCAGCCGAGGGACTCACCGCAGTCTTTCAATGGGACGTGCTGGGAGAAAACGGCGGCGTGTGGCATATCAAGGTCGCCGACGGCGCTTGTGAGCTGGTCAAGGCTCGGCATCCGTCTCCAACCGTCTCACAGACCTCTGGGACGGACCTGTTCCTGGCAATGGTCAACTATGAGATTGACGGCATGCAGGCATTCATGAGCGGCAAGCTGAAAATGACCGGCGACATGAACGTGGCCCAAAAAATTTACGACCTGTTCCCGCTGAAATAGTTGCCCTTTAACAGGAAGAGAACACATGACAAACAATAAAACGGAACCGATTCCTCCCATGCTGCCGGATATCTTTACCCTTCCCCCTTATGGGGAAAAAGCGCCCGTGCTGCTGGGGGGGTATTGCGGGCATTGCGACGCGCATTTTTTTCCAAAACCCCGGTATTGCCCCAGGTGTTTGGAAACGCCTGAACTTAAGGAAATGGGGAACAGAGGCGTTATTCATAGCTTCACCGTGGTGAGGACCAAGCCGCCCCTGGGACTGCCCCAACCCTACGGCGTGGGATATGTGGATCTGGACGAAGACATGCCCGGCGCGGGGCTTCGCATTTTCTGCCTCTTTGATCCGGAGTCAATGGATCATTTGCGGATCGGCGCCAGGGTAACGCTTCAGGCGGCACCCCTGGGCCATGACGGCCGAGGGGCACCCCGTTTAAGGCCCTTTTTTAAACCGGTGGATGGGAAACAGGAAAGGTAACAATGGCTTCAGTAGCAGTGATCGGCGTGGGGATGATCCCCTTTGGAAAACATGAAAATAGAAGCCTGGTCGGTATGGGGGCAGAGGCATGCCGTCAGGCCTTGAAAGATGCCGATATTAAGCCGGCCCGGGTGGATGCGGCTTTTTTTTCAAGCGGACTGGCGCCGAAGCTTTTCGGTGATTTTACCGTGGGCCAGAATGTGTTCTGGGAAGTGGGGATCAACCGGATTCCCGTGATCAATGTGGAAAACGCCTGTACCTCCGGGTCCACGGCCTTTTTTCTGGCCTACAACATGGTGGCGGCGGGCCAGGCGGAGATGGTTCTGGTGTGCGGCGCGGAGAAGATGTGCGTTCCGGGATTCGGGCTCATCAGTTCCGGAGAGAGCCAACTGGATACCCAACTGGGCATGGTGGCGCCGGCGGGTTTTGCCCTTCGGGCCGTGCGCCACATGGAAGAATACGGTACCACCAAGGAGCAGTTGGCCAGGATATCGGTCAAAAATCGTGCTCATGGTGCCCAAAACCCCATGGCCCAGTTCCGGGATCCGGTCACCGTGGAGGAAGTGCTCTCCTCACCCATGATCGTGGATCCCCTGACGCGCTTTCAGTGTTGCCCCATTGCGGACGGGGCCGCAGCCGTTTTGATTGCGTCGCCCGCCGTGGCGGCCCGGATGGCGCGTAAGGTCAATGTGGAGTGTTCCATTCTGGTCACCGGTAATTATGAAAACCCGCAGGATCTGGCCAACTGGGAGACGGACCGGCGGGGTGCTCTAAAAGCCTATGAAAAGGCGGGGATGGGTCCGGAGGATATCAACCTGGTGGAGTGCCATGACGCCTTTACCATTTCCGAGATTCTGCACTACGAAGCCCTGGGGCTCTGCCCGCCCGGAGAGGGCGGCAGACTGGTGGATGAAGGGGCGGTGGCCCTGGGCGGAAGAGTGCCGGTGAACCCCTCGGGAGGCCTTTTAAGTCGAGGGCATCCGGTGGGAGCCACGGGGGTGGCCCAGATCGTGGAGGTGGTGACGCAACTGCGTCAAGAGGCCGGTTCCCGGCAAGTGGAAGGGGCCCGGGTTGGCCTGGCCCAGTGCATGGGCGGGGACAAGGATGGGGACACCAAATCGTGCACCATCTCCATTTTTTCCGTATGAGGCGGGGGTTATCGTGACAAAGATGCATCATGTGGCGGTTTTTGTTTCGGACATGGATCGTAGCCTGCACCTCTTCCGGGATATTCTGGGTTTGGAGCTGGCGTGGCATATGCCGATGGTCAAAGGGAGCCGAATGTCCGCGCTCCTGGGCATCCAGGATCTGGAGATGGAGATCGCGTATCTCAAAGACTTTGACGGGGGTGTCTCCGTTGAATTGTGCCGTATGCGCCATCCTGAAATGAAACAAGCACCACATAATATCGGCGGATCCGGGAGGGTTTCCCTGAGTTTTCAGGTGACGCATCTTGAATCGCTTCACCGACGTCTGACCGATGAAGGGTGGCAGCCCTTTTCGCCCTGCATGGATATGCGCGACCCTGAAGGGCGTCCCGTGAAACTGTTTTGTTTTCCCATTGAAGAGGGGGTGGTGGTCGAACTGATTGAATCGAAACGGTCTTAAATACCGTAACACGGCTGGTCCGCCGTCATTCTGATTTTTTGGGACGGCTTTTTCCGTTTTTCAAGACTGAAAATTCTTGCAAGGAATGTGGTTGGCCCGAATTAATGCTTCCCGCTCACATCATTTCCAGAAAAGGAGAATGAAATGTCCAAATACGAATACCTGTTTTCGCCCATGAAACTTGGACCCATTGCCCTCAAGAACCGAATCGTGTGTGCAGCCCATGGAAACCAGGTGGCAGACCCGGTGACTTTCATGGTTACGGACAGGACCAAGGCCTATTACCGGGAGAGGGCCGCGGGCGGCGCAGCGGCCATTGTCCTGGTGTCCTCAAGCGTGGATGAGCGGGCCGATTATTATCCTGCCAACAATTACGCCCTGTGGTCCGATGATATCATTCCCGGACTGAGAGAAATCGCCGACATCTGCCACGAATACGACTGCAAGTTTTTCGTTCAGCCCAGTCATCCGGGAGCCCATCAGGGTTGTCATGTGCTCGTGGATGAAGTTCCCATGGCCCCTTCCCAGGTTCCCACCATTGAAGAGCCCAATCAGGTTCCCATGGCCCTTACAACAGCGGAGATCATCGAGATTCAGGGCAAGTTCGTGCGGGGCGTGGAAAGGGCCGTTGAAGCAGGCGTTGACGGCATTGAACTCATGAGCGGCCATGACAAACTGACTTCCGCCTTCTTTTCACCCATCACCAACAAACGGACCGATGAATATGGCGGCTCCCTGGAGAACCGGTTCCGGTTTATGGGGGAAGTGTTGGATAAGGTTCGCGCCAGTATCGGTCCCGATTTTCCCATCGGCATGCGCATGAATATCATGGAGTTGGAGCCGGGCGGCCTGACCCTTGAGGAGGGGATCACCCTGGCCAAGATGTTCGAGGCCACGGGAAAGATTGACTGGCTTGGATGCGTCATGGCCACTTACCGGTCCATCCCCTTTGAACTCAATCCCTTTTGCGCCAACCTGGAGCCGGGCTGGGGGGGGGAATTCACCCGCCAGGTGAAGGCTGAATTGAATTTGCCCGTGAGCGTTTCCAGCAAAATCAACGATCCGGGCTTGGCCGACAGAATGATCGCCGACGGAAAATGCGATTATGTCTATATTGCCAGGGCACTGATAGCGGATCCCCATCTGCCCAAAAAAGCGCAGGAGGGGCGCGAGGATGACATCAGACCGTGCATTTACTGCAATCAGGGATGTGTTGCGCGGAGTTTCACGCGCAGCAGCACCAACGGCACCCGGTGCACCGTAAACCCCACGTCGGGAGAGGAAACCCGTTGGGGAAGCTGGCATTTCAAGCGGACCCAGCCCAAAAAGATCCTGGTGGTGGGGGGCGGTCCGGCGGGACTCCAATGTGCCTTCACCGCCGCAAAACGGGGACATGACGTGGTCCTCTATGACAAAGAGACGGAACTGGGCGGGCAGGCGCGATACATCAAGAAGATTTCGGGGCACATCATGCCCCAGACCTTCCTGGATTACCTGGAACTTCAGGTGAAAAAGCATCGGGTCGACCTTCAACTGGGAACGGAAATTTCCACCGAAAACGTGGATGCCATTCTGGAAAAGGAAGCACCCGCGGCCGTTGTCATCGCCACCGGTTCCAGACCGGCCACGGACGGCTTAAACGGCCTGACCGGATATCCGGTCCCGGGGTTTGACCGACCCAACGTCTACACGTACCTGGATGTCCTGAAAGATGATGCGGATCTGGGCGAAAGTGTTCTGATTCTGGACGAACTGGCCGACAGGGTTTCTCCGGGTATTGCCGAGATACTGGGGGAGCAGGGGAAACAGGTTCATGTGGTGACCCGGTGGCCCACCTTGAGTCCCAATCTGATGATGTGGCTCGATGCCCCCTTCACTTTCGGCAAACTGGATGCTTTGGGCGTTCGGGTGACGCCGTCCACCTGGATCAAAGAGATCACGGAAAAGGGCGCTACCCTCATGAACATCTACTCCCAGCGTGAATTCGACGCCGAAGTCGACAGTGTCATACTGGCAACCATGAAATGCTCCAATATCGAGCCGATCTCCCTGTTTCAGGAAAAGGGCCTACCCATCCACACCATCGGGGATGTCAGGGCGCCCCGCTTCATGTGGAATGCCACCCATGACGGGTACAAGACGGGAAGCGAGTTATAAAAATCACGGTGAAGCGCTGCTGTTGATGAAGGAGATTCTCCAATGGGTAAGGAAGTCTGGGCTTATCTGGAAAGTGATGAGAACGGTTTCCATGAATCGGCCCACAGAATGGTTTACGAATCCAGACGAACCGCCGGAATTATCGGAGGATCTCCTTGCGGGTTTTTGTTGGGAAATGGAATTGAAGACAGTGAAAACGCCTTACACCTTAAGGGGCTCGAAAAACTCTACGTGATCCAAGGGATGGAGGATTTTTCCATTGAGACCCGAGCCGGAATGATTCGAAATGCCGTCCAGGGTAAAATGCCGGAAATGGTTTTGTTTGCGGGCACCTTTACGGGGAACGAACTGGGCGGGCGTGTGGCTGCGGAACTCGATAGAGGGTTTATTTCCCACTGCACGGATTTTGAGATCCAAAACGGTTCTGTTTTCGCGAGGAAGTCGATTTACGGGGGGAAGGCGGATGTCCTGCTCAAATGGGAAACCGCCTTCCCCTTTTTTGCGAGCGTTCATTTGAATTCACTGGAGAGTGTTACCGAAAATAGCCCGAAACCGCCCGAAGTTGTTCTGTTAAAAGAGGATATGGTGCCCCCCGGGGCCGCATTGCGCGACCGTTGGCGGATTCCCCTGGCCGAGTTGGACCTGAACGAAGCAGGCGTGGTAATCGGCGTGGGCAAGGGTGTTCCATTGGATTACATGCCTGAAATTTACAGGCTTTCCGAGGCCCTGGATGCCGCGGTGGGGGGGACTCGAATCGCCGTTCATGGGGGACTCATTCCCGTTGAAAGGCAGATCGGAACAACGGGCAAATGGCTCCATTCGGATATCTACATAGCCTTGGGCATATCGGGGGCGCCCCAGCATATGATGGGCATTAAAGATGCGGGCAAAATTATCGCCGTGAACATGTGGAAAGGGGCGTCTATTTTTCAACGGGCGGATCTGGGGGTGGTGGGAGATCTTCTGGAAATCCTCCCGGAACTTCTGGCTTTGCTGGAAAAGGAGAAGCGATGAAGCCAGAGGACCGTATGCAAATCATTGTCTGCTCCAAAATCATAACGGATCCTTATCTTGTGACCTTCGATGTGGTTAAGGAAGAATTCGGCTCCGTTTATCAAACCCCCGATCCCATGGATGAACACCTTCTGGAGGAGGCACTGCGGATCCGTGAGAAGCACGGTGGCCAAGTCATCGTCCTCACTGCGGGTCCGGCAGGGATCGAGAAGATACTGGAGAGGTCTTTGCGCCTCGGGGCCGATCGCGCCATTCGCATATGGGATGACGGCCTAACGGATCCCGATACCTGGATGATATCACGGGTCATTGAAAAAGGGGTCCGGAGCGTTGAATTCGACTTGGTGCTATGCGGGTCACGGAGTTCGGACACCGGGAGCGGAACGTTTGTTCCCTTATTGGCGCGGAATCTGGGTTTGCCCTGCCTAAGCGGGGTTGTGTCCGTGGCAGTCGAGGAAAAGAGAAGACTGGTGGTACACAAGAAACTGGAGCGCGGGATGCGCGAGGAATACGGTTTTGCGTTTCCGGTTGTTCTCGGTCTTGATCCGGGGATAAACGTCCCCCGCTATGTGGCCCCTTACAGCCGGACATATTGCCGGGGCATGCAAAGACACGTGGAAAGGATGGACGCAAAATTCCCTCCGGAAGCCTTTGAAAGACGTGTCTCCGTGGGTCGTATTTGTCAGCGGAAGCCTCGCGTGAAGAAGGGGATTAACATCTCCTCCCTCTCCATGCAGGATCGGCTTCGTATGATGAAGGGCGAACTCGGAGACAAAAAACGCAGGTTTCAAGGCGAACCGGCGGCCGCGGCCAAAGAGATTCTCAAAGAGATCCGCAAAGAGATCAAGGCGTAATCGGGAAACGATCCCCGCATTACCCGGGAAGAAGCACGAAATCCTATGGCACTGAGCATATTGGAAAGGGCGGTATTCTGGATTTTGCTGGCGGGCGCGGCAACCATATCCATGGCCAAGATTGCGGGGACCCTGAACAGGGTTCGCCGGGGACGAGACCCGGGTCCAATGGACAAACTCCAATCCAGGCTGCGCAAGACCCTTCTCTATGTGCCGTTCCAGGCCTCCAATCTGCGGTCCTTTTCTCTCAGGGATCCTTCGGGGTTGTTCCATGCCGTCCTTTTTTGGGGGGCTCTGATTCTGGGACTCTATTTTTTCGTCTTTCCGGTTTTGGGGGACGGGCTTGGATTATCACGGTTTTTTCGAAAAAGCGCCGCCTTTTCATGGTTGCTCGCCGCATCGGAGTGGGCGGCGATGATGCTTACTCCCGCCATGCTTTTTGCCGCAATACGGCGTCTGATCAAGAGGCCCGACAGGCTCGGACCGGAGTTTGACGGCGCAATATTTACGGTCCTGACTTCGGGTATTCTTGTGCTGATTTCTGGGATGTTGGTGTCCGAGGGACTTCGCGCTTTTCTGCATGAGCCCGGTTATCACGCCCCTTTGGCCGGGATTCTATCCATACGGTTTGGGCGCATGGGGATTAACCCCTCTTCTGCACGCACCCTGTTGGAGACGTTGTGGTGGGTACAGACCGGGATTCTGCTGGGATTGATGGTCTATGCTCCTTTTTCAGGACATCGGCACCCCCTCTATGGTCCATTCAACATTTTCTTTCAACTGGCCCGTCATCCAAGATCCATTGAGCCCGTGGCTTTGACGTGGGAGAAACGCCTCGGGGCCTCCAGGCCGGAACATCTTACGCAAAAACAACTCCTGGAAGCACTTTCCTGCGCCCAATGCGGAAGATGCCGGGATGCCTGTCCCGCCCACGCCACGGGAAAGCCGCTCTCGCCAAAGGCCATCCTCATGGATGCGAAGAACAAACTTGAGAGCAGTGACGGCGCTTTCCCGTCCCATGGGACCTTCGAATCCGTGCTTTCCTGCACAACTTGCGGGGCTTGTTTTACGGTATGTCCCATGACCAATCGTCCCCTGGAACTGATTCTGGAGTTAAAACGCGGTCTTGTTTACGATGGCGTCTATGAGGCGGGGCAGCAGAGCGCCCTAAAACGCGTGAGCCGGGATTACAATCCCTTCGGGCGACAATGGAATCAGCGGGGGGAATCACTGCAATTAAAGCAGGCTCGTGAAGGTGAACATTACGAGTGCATTTACTGGATCGGCTGTCTTGCCGCCTTTGATGAGACGGCCGGGAGGATTGCCGAATCGACCGCTTCAATACTTCGAGCGGCGGATGTTGATTTCGCCGTATTGGGCGTAACGGAGGCCTGCTGTGGCGATTTCGTCAGGCGACTTGGCGACGAAGGGCTATTTCAGAAACTCGCCGGGATGAACATTGAAACACTGAAGAAATATGATTTCGATTTCATCCTGACCCATTGTCCTCACTGCTTTAATGTCCTTTCCAATGAATATGGACAATTCGGCGGTGCTTTTGAAGTCGTTCATCATAGTCAATTCATGGCGCAACTCATGGACCAAGGCCGAATCAGAACCAACGTGGGTAAAGAAAGAATCACATTTCATGATCCGTGCTATCTTGGCCGCTTTAATGAAATTTACGAGTCGCCGAGAAGGGTTCTGGCCCCAATTGCCGGTCAGATGATGGAATTTCCTTCGAACCATACGCAAAGCTTTTGTTGCGGCGCCGGCGGCGGGCATATCTGGCGGGAGGAGGAGCCCGGTGAAAAGATGAGTGTTCGAAGGTTAAAAGAGCTTTCCGGAGACCCGCCCGATGTCGTGGCCACGGCGTGTCCCTTCTGTCTGATGATGCTTCAGGAAGCGGCTCTGATTCTGAACGATACACCCGATTATCGGATCGCCGATCTGGCCCAACTGGTTCTGGAAAATTCAATGTAGATGATGGTTCTCTGTTTGTGAAGATAGGGGGTTTGCTTTTTGGTATCACATTCGCAGACCCCCAATACATTGCTTTGTTCCGACAAATTCCCTTAATCCGGAAAGGACAAAGGTGGCGTTAGATGTTCAGCCCGGCATTTTTTCAAATGCCGGGCCATCACTTGGTTTTCTGGCTATTGTTCCATTTTGCTCACGGTGAAGGTGCCGTAGCAACCATAAGAATCATGCCAGCTTCCCTGGATGGTGGATCCGGAAACCTGGCCGGTGAAAACCCCCATCTTTATAAGGCTGGCACCAAACTCCTCCCAAAGTATGCCGTCGATGATTTCACCGTTCTGTTTGATGGTACCGGTGAGTTCATAACCGTCCGCATCCACCGCCACATCTTCTCCGGCTTCTCCGGTGATGCTGCCGTCTTTGATTTCCATGGTGACCCACGCGAGATCAGCGCATTCGCCGTTGGCTGCCTCATTGACACCGTTTCCGGACCAGGTGCCGTCTGTGGAATGACCAGGTGGCAGGGCAGGGGTATCCTGGTAAACAAAAGGCGTCATTTCAATGTCGCTCAACATGTGCGTGGTCCCTGCTTCGGCAAAAGCCGCTGCAAAATAGTATGTGCCGTCTCCCGCAATGGGGGGTGCGGAACAGGGCAGCGTTGCGGTCAGAAAAGTGAAGGGTGCATAATAGAAATCATTTTGCGGTTGGAAGTTACTGAGCATGGGCGTCATGGTGGTGGTATAGGTGGGCGCAAAATAGATGGTGCCATCCGGTGCAATGAGTGCCACATAGACATCCATGGGTTGGGCGGGTTTCGTGCCTCCGGCACTGATGCTAAGGGTCAGTGAATTGCCGTTTTGGTATTCCTGCTTGTCCGTCTTCAGATCAATCCAGGGTTTGCTCTCTGAAGAAGGCTCCAAAGTGTCCAAGGTGCCGACCAAATTTACTACCATGGTAAGGGCATACGACCGTCCCATGTACTCGCCGGAATAGGCCAATTGCGTGTCAACGCTCAGGATGCTGTTTTGATAGTTGGCCGGAAAGTATAAACCGTCAAACGGGAGAACGTAGGTCTGACCGCCGAAAGTGATGGTAGCGGAAATGGTCTCTGCATCGAATATCACCGCGTCCTGGGACCAAAGAAACCATCCTGAAACCGGATTGCAATTCAGGGTTATCGTAATGGGAATGGAAAGATCCAGTTGGGGGACCGATGCTGTGGTAGATACCGTAATATCCTGAAATGCACCGGAAAATGCGCCTGAGATCTGGTTTAACTGAGTGACTTGAATAATCCCCGTGACCGGGGCGGGATTGGGACTGACCGATGCCGACACATTTCCGACAGTTGCGGTTTCAAAGGATAGGGAAAGTCCGATTTCACTTCCAGTCAGATCAAAGTCGGCGGGAGTGGAAAAAGGTGTCGCTGAGAGGGAGATGTTCGGAAAAAATGAAAACAGAAATAAGATCAAGGCCAATTGAACAGAAGTTCTTTTCATAATACAACCTCCATTTTTTGTTTTTAATGAGAATCTATCTGAAAGCAAATTTCAGGCCATTTTTCGATCAATGGTACTGAGACAAGCCACACCGTGCAGTCATAGGCCGTTTTTATCAAGCTTTCAACCACGTTGTCGCTCATATGAGTGCTTTTTTGGTTCTACAGGGTTCATATTGGAGCAGCAATTGATAAGCCCTCGCCACTCGAAGAAGAAGGCCTGCGGCGCACAGCTCAACTATGGACGTTTGTCTATTTTAAAGGCTTTTTATTGCATTTCGCGAAAATTACGCAATATGAACAAGGGAAAGGCGCCCACAGCCCATCCCGGGAATACAAACGGAACCGGGCGCGGCTGATTGGCGTCCTAGGGCGTGCACCCCCCATAGAAAACCAGGATACCCCCGAAGTAGCATCCGCGGAGCAGCCAGCGAAGCGGGGCATGAGCGCTGAAAAAGGTTGAATCCGTCTGCTGCCAAAAGAGAAGCAACCCCAAGAGCACCACGCCGGAGGCAAGGGCGTAGACCGCACCGTGGTAATAACCCGGGATGATTGCTTCGAACCGTCGCTGAAAAGACTTCCTGACCATCCCGCTGTGCTGCACAAAGAATATCAGACACAGCACCCCATCAATCCCCAAAGCACAAACTGTGGAGAGCCCCGGATCAATACCCCGGATCGGACCCAGCAGAAGGAGCCGGCCAGTAACAGCAGGGCGCCGCCGCCAAAGAGTTTGGCTGCGAAAATTGTGGTGTATGCGCGAATTTTCCGCTTATGAATCATGTTGCGTCACGGTCGCCATAGGTCAGCCTTTATCATTGCACTTTCCCTGAGAGTAAAACCCGTCCCTTTTCCGCCGTATGCGTGTGCACGAACACCCACTTTTTGTCAATCCCGGTGCTTTTTGACAACGAATCGGCAATGCTGTGCATGATTACGGCAACTTCGGCATCCGTCAAAAAATTGGGCACATAAAGATCAACGAAAATCGGATGCCCTTCGGCCTTTTTTCCCATACAGTTGACGGCATCAAACCGCTGCCAATAATAGGTCAACAGCTTGGGATCTAAACCGCTGTCCCGGGAGACGTCCCGGCTCAGGCGGTCGAGAACGGCATCCACGTCCACCAGAAGGGCAGGGGGGGCGGTGATCCGGACCATGGGATCACCTTTGAGAAACCCGCCGGAAGCCCCGGCAATGCCGACCATCACGAATAACAAAATTACCGCGGAACACACCTGTTGATACAAAATTACCCGCATCACTTCCTCTCTTTCGTTTGCCATCCCATTATAATTCAAGGCCGAAAAAATCCACGGCGTTTTTGTTCAATATCCGTTCAAGGGCATCCCGGGAAATATCCGCCGCCTTCAATGCTTTTAGCTCTCTGTCCCATGCGTACGGGATGTTTGGAAAGTCGGATCCGTACATCACCCGGTCCGGTCTGTATCGGGCCAGGTCTATTTTTTCCTCAAGGGGAAAATAATCCGTAATCACCATGGTGGTGTCCAGCCAGAGATTGTCGTATTTTTCAATCAGTTTTCGGTAAGCGGATGTTTCGTCAAATCCCAGATGAGGGACGCAGATCTTGAGCTCCGGAAAATCCCTCAGGACACGCTCTAATTTGTCCGCACTGCAAATCTCATAGGGATCGCACCGATAGACCGGGCTCTTGGGTTCCCTTCCCACATGCATGACAACCGGTTTTTTATTAATACGGCAGCATTCATACAATCGATACATGGGATCGCTGTTCATGTGGAAGCACTGAACATGGGCGTGCAGCTTCAGCCCCCCCAACCCCGAATCAAATGCGTCCTGTAGAATTCGGGGGGCATCCTTTTCTCCGGGAAATACCGTGGCCATGCCGGTTACCCGGTGGCCATAATTCTTGCATTTTTCGACCATATACCGGTTCAGCATACCCGCGATTCCCGGCTTATGGGCATACTGGAGTGCGATGATATGGCTTATGCCGCGGGACAACAGGAAATCAAATATTTGGGAAGTGGTCAGTTCATATCTGATATGCCAGGCGTTTTGATCAAACCATTGCCGGATGGCGGAAAATATGTTGCCGGGGAAAATATGCACATGGGCATCAATGATGATGGGAAGATCGGCGGGAACCTTTGAGCTTTCTTTGTCATTGATTGACGGCAGATTCGGTTTCAACATTTCTTAAAATAAATGGAATCCTATTGTGGGAAAATATGTTTCATCCGGATCGTAGCATAATACAGTTTAAAAATGGACAATATTCGGGTTCGGGAAGGGCATCCGAGGTGAGAAATCAAGCCTCTGATGGGGGGGCGCGACGTCGTTGTGCGCTCTTTTTCAGTGCGGCTGGTCTTTCTTTGAGAATTAGGAAAGGAAAAAAGGTGTGTCTTTTTGGGTCTTTAACACGTCTATTCATACACTATAGTGTATCGTATATGAAGAATGCTCCTGAATTGGATCACTATAGTGATTGATTCTTGACGAATGCCCATTTCAAATATTATCATTAGACCACTAAAGTGAATTATTCTGACTGTCTCCGTGGAATTTTGACCACTTAAGGGACTCATGAACTGTCACATTGAATATTCATGCCGCCCGGGGAAACCCGACATGGCTGGCGGATCTGAGCAAAAAAGTCCTGCGATTGCCCGACGTAATGGAACATGAGCATGTGGATGACGACATCATTCAGAGACTCGCCGGCTGGATTAGCGAGGTGGCGGCGGGTCTTGCCGAAGCCAGGCCGCGGACATGGAGATAGGAGAACCCCATGAAACGATTTACTCCTGAAGAAATGGCCCGAATGAAAGCGGCGCTTTACATGGGCCTTGCCCGAGGTGAAATCGATGTGCGGGAAGCGACACGACGGATGCGCAAAATCCTCGGCATGAGCCAGAAGGATTATGCCCGAAAAGTCGCCGCCATCTCCCCGCGGATACTTTCCCAATTCGAGAACGGTTCAGGCAACCCGACTCTGGCTACACTTGAAAAAATCGCCGCTCCCTTCGGCCTTAAGGTTACCTTTCTCCCGCCGGAGGCTTGGCGATTGAAAGGAAAAGAGGAAGCTTCGGCCGAAGGTTGAGGTCCACAGTATGGGGGTCTGCCGTTGGCTCTTACTATTTCCCGAAATTGCAGATAAGAGTCAACAGCAGACTTGATGACCCCTTTCCTCAGTGACGGGTTAGGGCATAAAAATGTATTGACAATCCATCCTTTACGCGTACAATATCCTGTACGGGAGGTACTATAATGGAAGCCATAACCTATACGGCAGCAAGGCAAAACCTTGCAAAAACAATGGAAAAAGTGTGCAGAGACCGTGCACCGATGATTGTAACAAGAAAATCCTCGGGTTCTGTGGTTATGATGTCTCTTGAGGATTTTGAAGCCCTTGAAGAGACAGCCTATCTGCTACGATCACCGAAAAACACAAAACGGCTGATTGAATCTATTGCCCAACTCGAAAATGGCAAAGGGACTGAAAGGGAGCTTATAGAGTGAAGCTCATTTTTTCCGACCATGCATGGGACGATTACATCTTTTGGCAAAAATATGACAAAAAGATTCTTCGTCGCATCAACACCCTCATTGAAGAAACTAAACGCAATCCTTTTGAGGGTGTCGGGAAGCCTGAACCGTTAAAACATGCGCTTTCCGGATATTGGTCCAGGCGAATAACCGGCGAGCATAGATTTGTCTATAAAGTCTCCGAAGATGCAATTCATATTGCTCAACTGAGATACCACTACTGAGCCATCCTTTTAGCGCCAACGTTCAGCCTAATGCGCCGGCTTTAGCTGGTCGCATTCAGTCCATTGTCAGGTTCTTCCACGCAATGCTTGCCATAACCACAGCTTGGATGACAAGTAACAAGAGGGCGCCAATGAATCCAGCCTTGGCTGCGATGCATTGCCGTCGGCTTTCGAAGGTAAAGTGGGTGCGATGCGTGACCGCGATGAAAAGCAGATACGCCACATTCAAGACGCCGCCAACAATGAATGCACCCATTGCGATCAGAATATAGCCTGAGTCGGTCTACCCCGTTTCCCTTATTGGCGAAAAAGTCACTTCTTTAATCGTCTGCGCAACCCGGCAAGGCCGAAGATGCCTGAACCCAGCAGCAGAATGGTGGTCGGTATAGGCACGGCCGATGATGTGAGTGAAAGGGCATCCCAGTGTACATCGGCATAATTCCCATAGGCTTGATTCTTATTTGCAACGAGTTTGACTTCCCAATACGCTGCGCCCTCTGGAACAATTGCATCAGTTAATTCGAAGCTTTGCCAGGGGGTGGGCCAAGTGGAGACAGTTAAGGAATAACTTTGCAGTATCCCATTTGATGCGTCATAAAATATTATCTCCGCGGAACCATAATCATATGCATCCGTATAATAATACCCAGACAGCTCGAATTCATAGCCCGGCGTGAGACCGGTCGTTCCGGTTTGAGATAGATAGGCGCCATCCTGCCCTAAATTCAGCTGAAACGCCCATCCGTCGCCGTCCACACCACCTATTTCGCCTGCCATGTAGCCGCCCGCTGCAGTCCAGCCTGTTAGATCTTTATACTCAGCACTACCATTAATCAGTATACTCGAAGCAGATGCCAACCCCGAACCGATTAAGAAAAAAGTCAAAATAGAAACCGACACAATCAGCTTTTTCATATATTCCTCCTTTCTACGTATTTGAACACCCGTGAACATGAATTCGAAGAAATTCACAGAAACCTTGCTTTCGACCCACCTCCTTTCTCGTACCAATATTATGATTCCCCAGCCCGCTGACCAAATAAAAGCCGGGCCGCCCTTTTTAACCAGGCAGCCCGGCTATCCTCATCTCCATAGGACCCGTGGCTTTCCGCCCCCCAATTACTTGGGGTTTGGCTTTTTCTACGCTCAACCTTATAATATTATTCTTCTCTATCGGACCTTTATAAAAAAACAATTAGGATTTTTGTGACTATGCAATGACTATGTTTGTTACTCCCTTGAAAGTCACAAAAATGGTCACAGCAGCAGTAGGCATTGTTGGGCATTGTGGGCATTGGGTTGTGGGCATTGGCTCGGACCAAGCCAAGTGGCTGAATACAGTTAAGGAAGTGCACTGAATGGAACGATTTTAGCCCTTAACCCGATGTTTTTGGGCTGGAAAATGTTACTTTAAGGACGAAACTTCATGCCGAGAGCAAACAGGCATTACATACCCGGCTATGTGTGGCACATTACCCATCGGTGTCACAAAAAAGAGTTCTTCTCAAATTCGCCAGAGACCGCCGCCGGTGGCTTCAGTGGCTGTTCGAGTCCAGGAAGGGTTACGGTCTAACCGTCCTCAACTATATTGCGACCTCAAATCATATCCATCTTCTGGTCAGGGACAATGGCGACAGAGATGTCATCCCGAAATCGATTCAGTTGATTGCGGGCAGGACGGGGCAGGAGTTCAATCAGAGGAAGAATCGGAAAGAGGCCTATTGGGAAGATCGCTATCATGCTACTGCGGTAGAAGCAGAAAGGCACTTGGTTCAGTGTCTCGTTTATATTGATCTCAACATGGTTCGTGCTGGGGTCCTTCAGGAAACGACATGTTTGCCATCAAAGCCAAAAAGATCATGGAAGGGGATTTCGTGCCCCAGGCATCCTTCGCGACCGTGCATGAAATGCTCAAACATATCACCGATACGGCCTACGAGATGAATGCCTTTATTCACAATACCTTGTCCAACGTCAATCTGATCGCGGCCGCCATGGACCTTGGACTGGCCGAAGCGGATGTCTGGGCCATCATCAAGGTTTTTTCGGGGTGCCCGAAGTCCATTGACTTGGCAGGCAACCCTTAACCTTCCCCCTGAACAACGTTTCCCAGATCATGCCTGAAAGGGCAAAGGTCTTCCCTCCTCTTTTTCTATCATTAGAGAAAGAAATCCATCTCCATATAAAAAATGCTTGACGTTAAAGTGAAGTTGCAATAGATTGATAATCGAATTATGGCTATATAATCTATAGCAAAACTTTATTGAGGGGGCTCGGATGAAAATCAGTGAAGATCAGAAGCGGGAAGATCGAAAAAAGATCATCCGTTCGGCGGTGGAAGCGATCACGGAGAAGGGGATGAAAGGGGCGGCCATGCGCATGATCGCCAGGGAAGCGGGGGTTGCCGACGCCACCATCTATAATTATTTCCCCATCAAAGAAGCGATCGTGTACGCCTATTATGAAGAACAGCTGGATGCCTGCGTCGAACGTTTGAGATCCATTGCCGATTTCCATGAATTCAGCCTGCAGGAACAGCTTCAAGCCTTTTTTGAAACCCAATTTGAGCTCTTTTTGGCGGATCGCGAATTCGTTGACGTGAGCTTTCGGGCCATTGCTTTTTCCCTGACTCACGATTATCAATATCTAAAACCCATTCGAAAAAGGTTCTTCCGCATCATTTCCGACCTCTTCGAAGCGGCCATCGAGGTGGGTGAAATACCGGATCTGGTTTTTCTGGAATTGACCTATCATTTTCTCTGGGACTACTACGTGGGCCTTATCTTTTACTGGTTGAGGGATCGTTCCAACCAATTCCAGAACACCTCCATCCTTTTGGACAAGAGCCTGGATTTGGCCGTGACGTTTATCAAGGCGGGCGTTGTCAACAAGGCCCTTGATATGGCGTCGTTTCTCTTCAGGCATCACATTATCGATCGCTTGGATATGATCAAGGACCGCGTGGAAATTGTGCACAAGGTGAAACGGCAGTTCATGGAGGAGCGTGATGGCACAAGAGATTCCAAAGGGTAAATGGCAGAGGGGCTTGAGCGGGGGTAAAACAGCGGCCCGGATGAGTCGAAAGGCGCTCAAATATCTGGCCCGGAAACCCTTTCTGACGGAGGAGAAGCGGCAGGCGGAGAAAAAGGCCATGAACCGGGAAAATGCCGTTTTGCTCTTTGAGGGGCTGAGCCTTTTAAGGGGGACGGCTCTTAAAATAGCCCAGCTCCTGAGTATGGAAATGGATATTTTCCCCCCTGAAATCACAAAAGAACTTCAAAAATCCTACCACCAGGTTCCGCCCATCAACCGGGCCCTGGTGCGAAAGACCATTCAAAACGGACTGGGGAAACCGCCTGAGCAGATCTTTGCGACCTTCGAGTCCACCGCCTTTGCCGCCGCGAGCCTGGGCCAGGTCCACCGGGCCGCCACGCAAGATGGGGCCGAATTGGCTGTGAAAATCCAGTACCCCGGTATCCGGGAGACCATTCAAAACGACGTTCAATTGATCAAGACGGCCTTGCGGCCCTTGCCCGAGTACCGGATGATTGTCCCGGCCATTTTGGAGATCGAGACGCGGTTGTTGGAAGAGACCGATTATACTCGGGAGCTGGATAACCTGACCTTTTTTAAAGAGCGTTTGTGCATGGACCGGGTCATTGTGCCCGCCCCCTATGGAAAATGATATTCTTATATGCAGGCCGAATTTCCACAGGGTCTACTTCATCCAGAATACAGCGCCGATACGGTTCTTTCCGCGGAACATTTAAACGGCTCGACCCTTAACGAGTGGTTGAAAACAGGGCCCGGCCGTAGGGAACGGAACCTGGTCGCACAGACGTTGCAGGATCTCTTCATCTTTGGCCTTTACCGGTTGCACCGCATTCATGCGGACCCGAATCCGGGAAATTTCATTGTCAGCGGCGATGCAAGGGTCGGTTTGGTGGATTTCGGGTGCGTCAAACGATTTGATCCGAAATTTGTGGCGCTCTATGGCGAACTGCCCCGGGCGGCCCTTCATGGGGAACGAAAGGACTATATGCGTCTGTTGAAAGCGCTTCGCATCGCAGGTCCTGACATCGGGCCGGGGGTGGAAGAGGAGATGTTCCAGATGTTCCATGAAACCGGCCAGTGGCTGGGAAGACTCTACCGGGAGAAATACTTTGATTTCAGGGCCAATGGGGATTTTATTGCCTCGGGAAAGAAGATGATGGCCCGGGCCTTTGAACTGAGAAAACATGCGGATCTCAACACCAACTTCATATTTCTTCACAGGACCCGTTACGGGTTGCTGCGTCTGTTCGAGCGGATGGGGGCGCGGGTCTGCTTCCGGAACGCTCATGAATATTCTTGAAACCGGATCATTGATTTGATCGGGAGACCATTAAAGAGGTGAACCATGGATATTAAACAGCACTGGAAAACCATTCGCGAAATCGTCAATCAGGCCAACAGGAGCAACCGTTTCTGCGCCGTGGCCACGGTGAACCCGGACGGGAGTCCCCGCATTTCACCCATCGGTTCCCTCATCCTCGGCGAAGCGGGGAAAGCCTTATATTTCGAAAAGTTCCCCAAGAATATGCGGGAAAATCTCGACCGGGACCCGCGCATATGCGTTATGGCGGTTTGCGGCGGGTTTTGGTTTTGGCTAAAGTCCCTGTACCGGGGACGCTTTGACGCCCATCCCGGGTTGAGGCTTATGGGCCGGGCCGGCGGCAGGCGAATGGCGACCCAAGAGGAGGTGAAACAATGGCAAAAACGCGTCAGGCTGTTTCGGAGATTTAGGGGCTATGAACTGCTTTGGAAGGATATGCGCCATGTGCGCGACGTTACATTCGACGCCGCCGAACCCCTGCGCCTGGGACCCATGGTGCGAGGGCTGTGGGAAAGTGAAAAAATGGTGCGGGATAGGCGTTAAGATGAATAAGCCACTGATCTTTGGCGGTATGGGGAGTCTATTGGCTGCCTTTCTCCATATCGCTATCATAATTGGCGGTCCTGATTGGTATCGTTTTTTCGGCTCCGGGTTTCCTCGATGATCTGATCCGCCGGTTTCTGCATACCTCTGAAAAGATCAACCAAGTCAATGGCTGCCCGAATGGATGCACCCGGTTCAATATCCGGATGATTGCGCGTCACGCGAACCATAATTATGGGCGCAAGTTCAAAATTTTCGCAATCTTGATTATGCATGGAATTCAATCCCTATTTGAGGATTTTTTTTACATGGGGAATATGCATTTTACTTTTCCTCCTTAAATTTTTCTGTAATAAGTGTCTCGGGTTTGTTGATATATTCTTCGATATGGTTGATAAATTGAAATAATTTCAGTAGTTCAATTCCTGTAGGGGAGGAAAATGGTGAAATTTACTGCACCGGATTTGCCCAAACGCCTGGATATGGATCATTACACGGATCAAAATGGTAACATGGCATTGACCGAGAGGTTTCTCTTAAAACGCGGGGTCTGTTGTGGGCTGGGTTGCAGGCACTGTCCCTACACGCCCAGGCATCAGGCAGGGAACAAGGATGTGTCCCATGAAGTGAAAGCGTGTTTGAAACCCACAACCGAATCCAACTGAGCGCATGAAGGGGACCCGTGGGGCCACAGGCGAAGCCGTCAAAAAGCACTTTTTGGTAAATATGACATATGGAAAAGATTCCCCGAACGCCTTACGATCTGAACCTGCTTGAGACCATCTGGCCGGATATCCAGGAAGGGAGTGTGAAGAGGCTTACGCTCTTTTTCAAAACGAAAAAAGCTCGGATACGCGAAAAACTCCATGACAATCTGCAAAAATCATCCATTGAACCCCATTATTGCGACTACCTTCTGGATGATCCCCACGGTCGCCAACGGGTGGGAATCTACATCGACTTGTTCGAACGGGCCCTTAAAGGTGAGTTCGAACCCTTCATTGAAGATCAAAAAAACATCGGGTATATCCGGGCCATGGAAGGATACCAACTCAATGATGTGTTTGAATTTACAATGGCTTTTAAAGATGCCCTGTGGAGAACCAGTCGCGACATTAACGAGGAAACGGCCAAGCCGCTCAAAAACGAAGATATTTTCAGAATGTTTAACATTCTCAACCACTCATTTTTTCATCTCTCCCTTTCGTTCATTCAAACCCGGGATGAAATCATCGCCCGTCACAGGGATCAACTTCAAGAATTTCAGCAGTTCTCCGCCCAAATCGTTTCTATTTTTGACGATCAGGAAATCTGGTCGCAAGCCGTTCAAGGCATTTATAATATCTTTAATCTGTACGGCACCTTTCTCGTTCTGAATCAATCCGATTCAGCACTCATGGACCTGAAAGACCACAAAATGATCGGTTCCCCGCTTCCATATGACCACATACGGGACATCTCCCACACCCTGCTGAAAACTCCCGCCATGTTTGGAATTGATGAGGATGATCACCCACAACGTTTGAATGGCCATGTGAATTTCGACCTATTCAAAATGATTTGCATCCCCATTCACCATGGTTCATCACAAATCATCTGTCTCCTTTTCCTTCACCAAAAAGGGAATATCTTTAAATTTTCAAAGTTCGATCGAAACCTTCTATCTCAGTTTGCCCATTTTACCGGATCGGTTATATCCAATTCCGGTATGGTTTCGGAAATCGCGGAAAAACAAAGAGACTTGCGCAAACTCACCGGAAAACTGATATCGGTACGGGAAGAAGAGCGCAAAAGAATCGCCGGCAAT
This sequence comes from Desulfatiglandales bacterium, assembly GCA_963663335.2. Taxonomy (GTDB): domain Bacteria; phylum Desulfobacterota; class DSM-4660; order Desulfatiglandales; family Desulfatiglandaceae; genus NaphS2. Next base: position 2,062,399 of record CAXXLN010000004.1, read on the forward strand.
ATTCATGACACCCTCACCCAGGCCTTGAGTGGCATCGGGTACAAGGCGCTTTACTGTCTCGAGTTGGCCGAAGTCAGAGGTGAAAATCTTAAACCCGAACTGAATCAACTGGCGGAACTGATTAATCAAACCCTTCAGCAATCCAGAAATATCATCAGCGATCTTCGCCCTCATATTCTCGACGACATCGGCGTCATAGCGGCGTTTAGGAATTTTATTCGCGATTTTGAAAGCAAATTTAAATTGAAAATAAAATTCAGCCATCCGGATCGGGTGCCGCTGGATTCCCGCAAGAGAATCGCGTTGTTCAGGATATTTCAGGAAACCCTCAACAATATTCAACGTCATGCCGCTGCTTCGCGCATTGACATTCAACTTTATAATGAAGCCCATGGGCGGTTGAAACTCATTATTGAAGACAACGGTTGCGGTTTTGATATACAACAGCGCAAACGAGCCGATTCCGGCTCCGGCGTGGGGCTGATATTGATGCGTGAACGTGCGGAAGATGTGGGAGGGATTTTTCAAATAGAGTCCTCTCCCCACGGGGGTTGTAAAACAACCGTCATCATACCATTTAGTTGAGTCCTATCATGAACCCTGTAAACAAGGTGATCATCGTTGACGACCACGCCATTGTGCGCGAAGGCCTCAAAAGTTTAATCAACCACGAAGAAGATTTTGAGGTGATCGCCGAAGCCGAGTCCGGCACGGCGTGTTTGGGAATTCTGGAAACCGCCGTTCCCCATATCATTCTCATGGACCTGAAAATGCCGGGCATCAGCGGCATCGAATCGACCCGACTGATTAAATCCGAATATCCTCAAATAAAGATCCTGCTATTGACCAACTATGATGATGAAGCATATGTTTTGGAGGCGATCAAGGCCGGCGCCGATGGTTATGTTTTAAAGGATGTAAAAAAGGGCGACTTAATTGAGATACTTCGCAAGAACATGCAGAACCAGGCATTTATAGATCCGAATGTTACGCGCAAGCTTTTTGATCATCTTAAAAATACAACAGACCCGGAACTTCCTGCTTCGGATCGCCCCATACTGACCCAGCGTGAACTTGAAATCCTGACCCATGTGGTTGAAGGACAGTCAAATAAGGAAATCGCCAACGCGTTGTTCATTTCCCTCGATACGGTCAAATCCCATCTTAAAAAGATCTACCAAAAATTGGGCGCTCAAAATCGCTCACACGCCGCAAAGCTCGCCATTCAAAAACGAATCCTATTCAATTAGTCAAAGACTCTTAAGGGTACCCGAATATCACCCGTTTGAGTGATATACAAACCGTTTCCATTCGGTTATTTTTCCCCATGAAAACTCCATAATCGGCTTCCAAAAACCCACTCGTTATACAAACCCTTAAGGAGGTAGTGAAATGAAAACCCATAAAGTTACAGGTGGTGGCGGTGTTCAACTTCATGTTGAGGAATGGGGAAATCCGCAGGGAAAACCGGTGCTTTTCATCCACGGATTTTCACAGTGCGGACTCTGCTGGAATAAGCAGACGAAATCCGACCTGGCAGACGACTTCCGACTGGTGACCCTGGATATCCGGGGCCACGGTCTCTCGGAAAAGCCTCAAGGCGCCTACGGGGAGACCCAACTTTGGGCGGACGATATTCAAGCCGTCATCACCACGCTAAAATTGGACCACCCTCTCTTGAGCGCATGGTCGTATGGTGGCGAAATCATGTGCGACTACCTCCGGCATTACGGCGAGGAACAGATCGGAGGCCTCAATTTTGTAGGTGCCGTGTCCAAACTGGGGGAGCCGGTTTTCCCATTTTTGACGCCGGAGTTTCTCGGGCTGGCCGAGGGATTCTTCTCCAACGTGGCCGAGGAGAGTGCCGCGGCGCTTAAGACATTCATGCGTCTGGTTTTTTATGAAGAACCGACCCCTGAGGATTTCTACTTCTTCCTGGGATTCAACACCATTGTTCCGCCCTATGTGCGGGCCGGACTATTTGATCGCGCTGTTGAAAATGATGACATTCTCGCAAAAGTCCGAAAGCCGGTGCTGCTCACCCACGGGGAAAAAGATGCGCTGGTCTTGACGGACATGGCTGAGTACCACAAGGAAAGAATCGGTCACGCTCAGATTTCCTACTACCCCAATGTGGGCCATTCGCCCTTTTGGGAGAATTCGGAACGTTTCAATAGGGAATTGCGGTCTTTCGTGGAAACGCTTTGATAATAAAGAGAGAGTAGATCCATGAATGTCGGCCAATTCCTGACAAAATCCGCGCGCACCTTTCCGGAAAAACCGGCACTGGTGCATGGCCAAAAAAGGCTGAGCTACGCTCAATTCAATATGCGTGTCAACCGACTGGCCAATGCCCTTAGAAGACTCGGCATTCAAAAGGGTGATCGGGTGGCGATTCTGCAGTACAATTATCCTGAGACGCTGGAGTCCATTTTCGCCTGTTTCAAAATGGGCTGCGGCGCCGTGCCTATAAATTTCAGGCTTCACCCCAACGAATGTGCCTTCATCATCGATCATTCCGAAGCAAAGGCCGTGATTCTCTCCCCTGAATTTAACAAAGCCGTTCTGGAGATTAAGGATCGCATACCCCTGGCCCCCCACCTCATATCCCTGTCGGGTGTTGACCGTGAGTTGCTGGATTACGAGGAACTCTTGTCTGCCGAGGCGGGTCAGTTTGAAGATGCCGATGTTCGACCGGATGATCTGGCATGGCTTTTTTACACCTCGGGAACCACCGGAATGCCCAAGGGGGCCATGTTGACCCATCGCAATCTCGTCGGGGCGTCAATGAACTTCTATGCCGACATATGCCCCGGGTCCGGACCCGATGACGTGGTGCTGCACGCGGCCCCCCTTTCCCACGGCAGCGGCATATACGCGCTGCCCAACATCGGTAAAGCCGCCACCAATGTTATCCTGGCATCAAAATCGTTCGACCCTGAATTGATTTTTCAGACCATTGAAGAATACCGGGTCACGAATATGTTTGCCGCGCCAACGATGATAAATCTGATGGTTGAGAGTCCTGCTGTGGATAAATATGACCATAGCTCACTCAAGGCCCTCAATTACGGCGGGGCCCCCATGCTGGTGGAAGACTTGAAACAGGCCATGGAAAAACTGGGCCCTTGCCTGGTCCAGTTGTTCGGCCAGGCGGAATCCCCCATGACCATCACCTACCTTCCCCATGGGGATCACCTGTTGGAAGGGAGCGCGAATCAGATGAACAGGCTCTCTTCGGCGGGCATTCCACGAACGGATGTGGAAGTCAGAATTTTTGACGTGAATGACAAAGAACTCCCTCCGGGGGAAACCGGTGAGATCGTTACCCGCTCCGACCTGGTCATGAAGGGGTACTGGCGCAATCCGGACGCCACAACCAAAGCGTTGAAAAATGGGTGGCTTCATACCGGCGATATGGGCTATTTGGATGAAAAGGGATATCTGTTCATTATGGATCGGTCCAAAGACATGATTATCAGCGGCGGTGAGAACATCTATCCCCGGGAAATCGAGGAGGTCCTGATACGTCATGAGGCCGTGAGGGAAGTGGCGGTCATCGGGATTCCGGACGTTAAATGGGGTGAAGCCATAAAGGCGGTTGTGGCGACGCATCCGGGAGCATCCGTCACCGAGAAAGAACTCATCTCTTTCTGCCGGCATCACATCGCCAGCTATAAGAAGCCTAAATCGGTCGATTTTGTAGACGCGTTGCCGAAGAACAATTATGGAAAAATACTGAAACGGGATCTGAGAGCCGAATACTGGAAAGAGAAAGTGCGGAAGGTTTGATAAGTGGCCGGAACGATGACCCAGGCCATCATTCGGGAGGCGATAATGGTCAAGAAGCGGAAACTGGGAAGGGGCGTGGCGGTGGTGGGGGCCGGAATGTCAAAGTTCGGTATGTTCAGAGAGAAAGACTCAAAGGACCTCTTTGCCGAAGCGCACCTGGAGATGATGGCGTCCGTGGACAAAGGTGTGGATCCCCAGGATATGGACGCCCTCTATTTGGGTAATTTTTCCAATGATTTCTTCGTTCACCAGTCCCACTGGGGGCCCCTTGTCTCTGATCTCATCGGCATTACCCCGAAGCCCGCCACGAGGACGGAAGGTGCATGCGCCTCCAGTGCACTGGCGTTCAGGGAAGGGGTTTTTGCCATCGCCTCGGGCTTTTACGATATGGTGCTGGTGGGGGGGGTGGAGGAAATGTCAAAACGCACTACGGAAGAAGTGGCCGAGGGCCTTGCGCTGGCCACCGTCCCCTATGAAGGGCGTGCGGGGTTTACATTTCCGGGGGTTTTCGGTGCGCTGGCAACGGCCTACTTCAAGAAATACGGGGCTACCCGTGAGCATCTCATGAATGTCACCATCAAGAGTCATCACAATGCCACATTGAATCCCAAAGCCCAATTGCCCTTTTCAATTGGGGACTTGATGAGAGCCAAGGTCAAGAAGGCTGAAAGGAAAGGAATACCGCTTCCCCAATGGAAAGATGAAAAGGAATTCTTGAGCGACCCCGGTGCGAATCCCCCCGTGGCCTGGCCCATGCACCTCTATGACTGCTGCCCCATCAGCGATGGGGCCAGTTGCATGCTCCTGGTGGCGGAGGAGATGGCACGAAATTTTACCGATGATCCGCTTTATGTCATCGGGATGGGCCAGGGGAGTGGCAGAGGGCTTCATGCCTGCAAGGATCTGACTTATTTCGAAGCGACCCGGTATGCCGCCAAAGAGGCTTACGGTATGTCCGATCTCAAGCCGGAAGATATTCAATTTGCCGAAGTGCACGACTGCTTTTCCATCGCGGAACTGATTCACATGGAAGATTTGGGCTTTTTCGGCGCCGGAGAAGGGTTCAAGGCCGTGGCTGAAGGCGCTACCGGACTGGAAGGCCCCAAACCCATTAACACGTCAGGGGGTCTCAAGTGCAAAGGGCATCCGGTGGGCGCCACCGGTATTTCCCAGTTGTATGAGGTGTGGACCCAGTTGAGGGGAAACGCCGGGAAAAGACAGGTTCCGAAAAAGGATCTTCGAATCGGCGCGGCACACAATTTGGGTGGCACCGGCGGCACCTGCACCTTTACGATTCTTGAAAGGAGATAGATCCATGGAACAAAGGCCCTTTAGCGACATCTCTTTTGAGCAGTTTTTGAAGGAAGAAAAACTGATGGGATCGAAGTGCAAAGCGTGTCAAGCCCGATATGTGCCTCCCCGGCCCATCTGCATAGAATGTCATGGTTCAGATATGGAATGGATCGAGCTGAGGGGAGAAGGAAGCCTGGCGGCCTTCACCTGCATATCCGTGGGAACTCCCGCCATGGTTTCCCGGGGGTATAATCGGAAAAATCCCTATTGTTCAGGAGTGGTCGAACTGGAAGAAGGGGGAAGGGTCGATGCCCGCATTGACGGGGTGGATACTAAAAAGCCAGAGACAATTCAGGTGGGCATGCCTTTGAAAGCAAAATTTCTGCACCGGGAAGGAGCGGAAGCACAAAAAACCGAACTGGTGTTTGAACCGGTTTAGGTCTTCTTCCCGGGGGAAAACCTCTCAAAAAAACGTTATTATCCCGATAATTTTTTCCGCGTGAATCAAAATATCAAGCCTGCGAAATAATGAAGGCGATGCCGGATGGCCCTGAAAAAGGGGCCATCATCCCTGATTATTTACCTTCCGCATATCTCCGCGCAGCAGGGAAAAAAAGATGCCTATGACGCAACAGGCAAAGAAAATCAGAAGGGTATACCGAAAGCTTAACAGATAGCGGTCAAAATTTTCCGGACCGATCCGGGTTCGGCCGATAAAGAGGGCGAACATCAGGGTCGCCGTGGCCATGCTGGTCATTTGCCCCAGAAGACGCATGGTGGCCACTGTTCCCGATGCAAGGCCATAATGGGCTTCATCCACCGAACCCATGATGGCATTCATGTTGGGGGAAGAGAATAAAGCAAAACCAAACCCCAGTAGTAACAGAATCGAAACGATGGAATAAAGAGATGTGGCCGCACTGATAAAAGAGAGCAGCAACAGACCGACGGCCGTAACGGCCATTCCGGAAGAGGCCAGCGCTAAAGGCTCCACCCTGTCTGAAAGACGCCCGGCCAGAGGAGAGAGCAGTGCCTGAACAGCCGGTTGCGAAATGAGAATCAGTCCCGCGCTTTGCGGCCCGATACCTTTGATGTACTGCAGATATAGACTCATGAGAAAGGTCACCGCAAAGGTGGCCGCATAGTTGATCAAAGCGGCAAGACTGGAAAAGGCAAAGAGACGGTTGTTTAAGAACAAGCCCACCTCAAAAACGGGTTGGACCGTACGGTGCTCAAAGAACAAGAAAATCATCAGAAGGACACCGCCACCCGCGGCAAGCAGAATGCCCTTTGGTTGCGGCAGACGACCGGCCCCATAGACCATGAAAAAAAGAGCCAGGGCATACAATAGGGTTCCGGTCTTGTCCAAACGCTGCCCCGGTGGGCCGGTCCACTCTCCCCTGAGACCTTTAAGGGTAACCCCGATACAAAATATTCCCAGAATGGTCCCGCTTAAAAAGATGCAGCGCCAGTCCAGGTGCTGTATGATCACCCCTCCTCCCAAAGGACCTGCCGCAAGACCGATGTAAACCGCCGACACGTAAAAACCGATGGCTCGGCCTCTGCGCCGGGGAGGAACCACGGAGGTGAGAATTGCCATGGAGGTCGTCATCAGCATGGCGGATGCCGCCCCTTGAAATGCCCGCAGGGCGACCAAAATTTCTATGGAGGGCGCCCACACCGTAGCGAGCGTTGAAAAAACAAAGAGTATCAGGCCCAAAAGGAAGATTTTTTTCCGGCCGTACATATCGGCCATTTTACCGACGGGAACCAGAAAGATGGCACACGCCAGAATATAAGATGTGGCCACCCAGCTCAAAATGACGGCATCGGCTGAAAATGCCTTTTGAATGGCCGGCAGCGCTACATTGACCGATGAAATCAAGAAGGGGCCCATGAAAGAGGCCAGGGTCGTGACCCAGATTACAGAGGTTTCAGAGGTGGCGGCTTTAGGCATGTTTTCCCATGGAGAAAAAAGTCATTTTATAAAGAATCCGGTTTTTGATTGCCCCGTCATCCCGGCCATCGTTCCTCCATAAGAAAGCATAGGCTTGCGTGTTAAGTCCACAAATATCTGAAAACGGTTCGCCCATATGCCTGCTTAAGGGCTGGTTTTTTAGTGGGGATAATGAGATAATAAAAACCGGGCCGCATCGCCGGGCTCGAAAAGTCTTTCGAACACGCTCAGGCGAGGAGCCGCGTCTGGTTCGCACGCCGCATGGCCATCGTCCAGCACTGGCGTGCCCTGATGGGGCTCCCGGCATGGAAAGACGGAAGCGCCGGCGGAGATGAACGCAACCGCGAGTTGTAAAAAGGAGCCAAATGGTAGAGATCGGTCGGATCAATAAGCTTAGAATCAAAAAAATGCGGGATTACGGCGCTCATCTCGATGGGGGTGAAAGCGGGGATATTCTTCTGCCCAAGAAATATGTTCATCCGAAGAGTCGGCCGGGGGATGCGGTTGATGTCTTTGTTTATGAGGATAGGGAAGGGCATTTGCGGGCAACAACCCAAAAACCGCATGCAACGGTGGGACAGTTTGCCAGATTGCGGGTGGTGGCAAACGCATCTCCGGGGGCTTATCTTGATTGGGGTGTGCAAAAAGATCTGCTGGTGCCGAAGAGCGAGCAACGCGAAAAAATGGAGGAAGGCAAATCGTATGTGGTGTTTGTTTTCCTGGATACCAAAACCGACCGCATCACGGCATCGTCAAAGCTGGATAAATTCCTTGGCATGGAGCCTCCGAATTACGAAGCGGGCGAAGCGGTCGATCTTTTGATATGTGAGAAGACTGATTTGGGTTATAAGGTGATTGTCAACGATGCCCATTGGGGAATGGTCTATAAAAACGAAGTATTTCAGAAACTTCAAATCGGTCAGACGCTGAAAGGTTACATCAAGTTAATCCGCGAGGACCTTAAACTTGATGTGAGTCTGCAACCATCGGGTTATCAAAGAGTTGATCCGGTTTCCCAAACCATTCTGAAAACCTTAAAAGAGAGTGGCGGCAGTATCGCCGTTACCGACAAAAGCCCACCCGCGGCGATCTACGACTTGTTCGGGGTCAGTAAAAAGACATTTAAAAAGGCAATCGGCATCCTCTACAAGAAAAGGCTGATTACCATGGACACCCGTGGTGTCAGGCTAGTCGGAAATAGGTCTGAATGAGGATCGCGGAAGGGCCTTTTTTATAAAATAATGACAGTAAGGATCCATCATGATTAACATTAAAGAGCGGGTTCGTGAGCATAGTGACCTGATTTCAAAACTGCGCCGAGATCTTCACCGTATACCCGAGACGGCGTATACGGAGAAAAAGACATCTCGATACGTGGCGGATTATCTGAAAAACCTGGGTCTTGAAATTAAGACCGGAATTGCCCGATACGGTGTTGTGGGCTCTTTGGAGGGCGGCAGCCCCGGTAAGACGTTAATGATCCGCTCCGACATGGATGCCCTAGAAATTGAGGAAAAGACGGGGTTGGCATTTGCATCAACCCATGAAGGCGTTATGCATGCCTGCGGTCATGACGCTCATATGAGTATGGTGCTGACAGCCGCCACGATTCTCAATGGAATCAAAGGGCAATTGAAAGGGACAATCAAATTCCTGTTTCAACCGGCCGAGGAGGGTCCGGGCGGCGCCGAAGCCATGATCAGGGAAGGCGTCATGGAAAACCCTCATGTGGACTATGCCGTCGGCTGCCACGTGTGGCCGGATATTCCAGAAGGAACTATCGGAGTGAGACCGGGTCCCCTCATGGCGGCCATGGATCGGTTTGATCTGAAAATCATCGGCAAAGGGGGCCACGGGGCCATGCCCCATCAGTGCGTAGATGCCCTTGAGGTGGGGTGCCAGGTCGTTAATGCCCTTCAGCGCGTGGTCAGCCGGCAGATGGATCCGGTAAGCCCGGCGGTGGTGACCGTGGGCAGTTTTCATGCGGGAGAGGCTTTCAATGTGATTCCGGGAACCGCTCTAATGTGCGGCACCGCCAGGACCTTTGATCGGGTTGTGTGGAAACGATTTCCCCAACAGATTGAACGGATTGTTCGAGGGGTATGCGAGTCCATGGGTGCTTCATACGAACTGCGCTATGAGCACGGATTTCCGCCCTTGATAAACGATGCCGAAATGGCCCGTGTGGTGAGCGAATGTGCGACAGCGGTCGTGGAAAAGGAAAAGGTTCTTGAGCCTGCGCCCACGATGGGCGGTGAAGATATGGCGCTTTTTCTGGAAAAAGCAAAGGGCTGTTTCTTTTTCCTGGGCGTCGGTCGGGAAGGATGCGCACCCCTTCATAACCCAGGATTTGATTTCAATGAAAAAACCCTTTCTTCAGGAGTTGAAGCCTATTGTCGGATTGCCCTTAAACTGTTGCGCTGAGAGCCTCGGTAAAAAATGATGACACAAGATTGTGCAGGATTTTAGTTCGTCTGCAAGGCGCATCCGTTAGGTGTTAACATGTATTTCACCCGGTTGCCATACCCGACCCATACCATGCCAAAACCGGTTGACATCATTTCGAATCTGTGTTCTATGATTAAACCTATCAAATTTGGTATAACCCGCTGTCCGTTCCATGATGAAGGAGCAGATACCCGATGAATGAGAATATTCTGATTGTCGACGACGAACCGGATATACTGAAAACCTTGGAAAATGCTCTGGCTCTGGAGGGCTATCGGATCACCTGCGCCAACGGCGGCAAAGCGGCGTTGGAAATATTTAGCCAAAAGCCTTTTGATCTGGTCATTACCGATATGCGTATGCCCGACATGGACGGCATCCAGGTGATTGAGCAAATAAAGGCTGTAAACCCGGATGTGGAAATCATTGTGCTCACCGGGTACGGTACCCTGGACAACGCCGTTGCAGCGCTTCGGGACAAGGGTGCTTTTGACTATCTGACAAAACCTCTGGAAAACATTGGTGCGTTTTTCCTGACCGTAAAAAAGGCGCTTGAGAAACGGCAACTGATCTTGGAGAATCAGGCGCTGGTCAGTCGTCTCAAGAAAAAAGAAACGGAATTGCTTGAAAATAACGAGGTCCTGAGGGAAGGCGAAAGAAAGTATCGGGAATTGGCCGATTTTCTGGCCGTTTTCCTTTTTGAAACCGATCCTGAAGGTAAGGTGACATTCCTCAATCCTTGTGCGTTGGAAAGCTTTCAATACAGCAAGGAGGACTTGGTAAGGGGGCTTCAAATCCAGGATATGATGGGAGCGAGATGCTGGGAAAAGTTTCAAGGACAGATTGAAGACGGGACCGCTGAAACGTTTTCAGGGACCATTGAATCGGCAGCCGTGCGAAAAGACGGTACCACCTTTCCGGTTATGGTCAAAATGCATCCGGTTCTCCATGAAGGACGGATTTCGGGATCAAGGGGCCTTGCCCTGGACATTACGGATCGCAAACAACGTTTCGAAGAAATGACGCGGATGGCCAAGTTTGAAAGTCTTGGCACGCTCTCCGGCGGGATTGCACATGATTTCAATAATATCCTCGCGGTGATTCTGGGGAATATTGAACTTGCGCAATTCGACGTGGCGCCTGAAACGCAGGCCGGCGAGGCCCTTTCGGATGCGATCCAAGGGTGTCGGGCAGCCACCGAACTGACCGGTCGCTTCATCACGTTTTCAGCCGGAAGCGTTCCCAAAAGGAGAACCCTCCCCATGGGTCCTTTGCTCAACGAAACGGTGCCGCTCTTTTTCAGCGGCTCCAACGCTAAGTGCCAACTCCAATTACCGGAAAACCTTTGGCCGGCCCATGTGGATCAGGCGCAAATGACCCAAGCCATTCATAATGTGGTGGCAAACGCCAAAGAGGCCATGCCCGACGGGGGTATTGTGACGCTGCGCGCTGAAAACATTGAGATCAACGGTCATGGGCGAACAAGGGGCGGGGTTATGCCGAAAGGGCGTTACATCAAGATTGAAGTTCAAGACCAGGGAAGCGGCATTCCGGCGGACCAGCTGAATCGTGTGATGGATCCTTACTTCACCACCAAAGAGCGCGGCACGCAAAAGGGAATGGGCCTTGGCTTGAGCACGGCGTTTTCCATTGTCAAGAAACATAACGGTTTCATGTTCCTGGCATCGGAAAAATCCGTGGGAACAACCGTATCCATCTATCTGCCTGCAAGTTCTCGGATGGAGAAAGAAATGAAGACGGATCGTGAACCCTCCACCGGTGCCGGGGTTGATGTGTCTTTGAAGGATATCAAGGTGTTGTTGATGGACGACGAGAAGATGCTGCGGGAGATGGGGACGAAGATGCTCCAACGTTTCGGCTGCCGGGTGAATACCGCCAAGAACGGCATGGAAGCCGTGGAGATGTACAAAACCGCTTTGAAGGGCGTCGAACCCTTTGACCTGGTTTTGCTCGATCTGACGGTCAAAGGGGGGCCGGGGGGGGAAGAGGCCATGGGAGCATTGTTGAAACTGGATCCCCATGTAAAGGCGGTTGTTTGCAGCGGATATGCGGATGACCCGGTCATGTCGCGCTTTGAGGCGTATGGATTTCGCGCGTCACTCCCCAAACCTTTTTTGAGGCGGTCCCTGGAGTCGGTTGTGAGAAGAGCATTAATTTGAACCCACCCATTACGTCTTCTGCCGTTAATCTGATGACTTGATGTTCGGCGGGAAAAACAAAGGATGAACCCTACGGTAAAACAGAGGCTTTTCGCATGGGGCGGGGAAATAATGTCCCGTTTCCTTTACCCTGTCACCGTGGATGCTGAAGAGAAGGCGAAACGGTTCCTGACCGGCCTTGTTGCACTTCTTACCCTTCCGCTGTTGTTGGGCTATTGCGTTTTTAACTTTTGCGTCCATGACTTTTACCTCTCAGCCGCGCTTTTCCTGGCGACGCTTCTCATATCGGCCGCTATTCTAACGGGCAGAAAAAAGGTGGATCTCCGAAAAGATCACGAAGGGGAGATCAAGGTTGCTGAAACCGGACCCGATGGAACGACTCTTCAAATCCGCTTGCCGTTTTTGCAGGCCGCCGTGCCGGAATGAAAGAAACCCCCATGAAACCAGATTCTTCAGCGGGAAAATGCCCCCTGTCAGGGTTGAGAATTTTGACGAAACCGGAATGGGCGGAGGTCGATTTCGGTGGCGGTTACCGTGCCAATTTCAGCTTGCTGGGCGATCGGATTATTGTCAGCAGACCTTCCGGGTTTATTGATCTTAACGGTCTAAAAGCATCCCTGGCACTCGTTGAGCGGATTGTATCCGAAACCGTAGGGCAAAACGAGCCGTATATTCTCATTGAAGACATGGTCAATCTGACCGGCAACTCCATTGAAGCGCGCAGATTCTATATTGCCTACCTGAAAAAGCAGAAATCGCTTTTGGCGCTCTTCTTCTGCAACATTTCGACCTTTTCAAAGATCAGTTTCAAACTGGCCAAACGATTGAATTTGGCCCCATTTCAGGTGGAAATGGTGGATACCTATGCCGATGCGGTGACGTTGGCCCTGGGCGCCCTTAAAAGAAATTTGATTCGAACGTCCGAAAAGCGCGAGGCGGATCCCCGGGATCCCGATCCGGTCCGGACCGTAAAAATAGCGGCCGGAAAAGGGTGGGGGTTTGAAGAGAATGGCTACGCCCTGGATCTTGAAATCATTCATGGAAACATCCTTCATTCCATTAGCAGAGGTTTTTTGAAGGAAATGCACATCCCCAGGATGGAGCAATGCCGCTTGAAGGTTTTCGATACCATTCAACCCGGCGGACAGATTGATTATTTAATCGCTTCGGTAGCGCAATTGGAGGGTGCCACGCCCAAAGCGCGGATTCTCTATGCGAATTCCATCAGAAAATGGAATGAAGATCACCCCCTGAAAATGATGATCCTCTGCGGGTCCAACCGATTTACACGTACCGCGGCCAACCTGGCAAGGCCGTTCATGTCGTTCAGAGTCAAAACTGTCAGTATATTGCAGGAAGCCCTTGAAATGGTGGTCCGGGATGAGGGGACCCGGCTGAAGGATCACGGGACGGATCGGGTAACCTCGAAGACGTCGGACATCTCGTCCTATGTGGATGAAATCCTGGCCTATATTTCACAAATCAGGTGGGATTTGGAGGGTCCGGAATTTTCCTCCCAGCCAAGCCCTTCCCATCCTTTCAGCGCCGTATTCGATGCCATCCTGCTGATCAAAAGCGAGCTGGACCACCTCCTCAAAGAGCGGGATATGGCCAATATGGCCTTAAGGGAGTCGCGGGACGGGCTGGAGAAGCGCGTGGTGGAGCGGACGAAAGAGCTGTCGTTCTTGAACCAGAAACTTCAGGGGGAAATTTTCCAGCACAAAAAGACATTGAAGGCACTGGCGGAAAGCAACCGGGAGCTCAAGGAAACCCAGGCCCAATTGGTTCAATCCGCCAAACTGGCCTCCATCGGGGAGATGGCGGCGGGCGTGGCCCATGAGCTGAACCAGCCGTTGATGGTGGCGCGGACCGGGATTCAGATGATACGGCGACACGGGGCCATTGACGCGGAAAAAGGGGGCGAAGCCGCAAGACAGCTGGAACTGGCGGAAAAAGCCACCAAGCGTATGATGATCATCATCGGCCATCTTCAGTTGTTCGCCAGGCAATCGCCCAAGGATTTCGAGCCGGTTGATGTGAATCACGTTATCGAAGAATCCCTACTGATGATGGGCGAACAGTTGCGGATTCGCGGTATCGAAATGAAACTGGACCTGGCTTCCGGCCTTCCGCGGGTGATGGGAAACGCCAACCACCTGGAACAGGTGATGCTGAATCTTCTGACCAATGCGCGGGATGCCCTCGAAGAAACCCCCGAATCCCGTGACAAACCGGAAGGGAAGAAGCGCATATCCCTTCAAACTGCTGTTTCTTCCACTGAACCTGAATTCATCCAAGTCCTGGTGAGCGATTCCGGAACGGGTATTCCGACTGAAGCAGCCGAAAAGGTTTTCGATCCTTTTTTCACCACCAAACCGGTGGGCAAGGGGACGGGATTGGGGCTCTCCATCAGCTACGGCATCATCAAAGACCACCAGGGAGAGATCGAGGTGGCCGAGACCGGCTTAAAGGGAACCACCTTAAGGGTAAAGCTCCCTTTTTGTAGTGAAGACTGACTCTCCGGCGTTTTCTGCTCAGGTTTTTCCGTGGAAGACCCATTTTTCAATCACGTCAAAGACGATTTCGCGTTTTATCGGTTTTGAAATATAATCATCCATCCCCGCCGCAAGAAATCTTTCCCTGTCGCCTTTCATGACATTGGCCGTCATGGCAACGATGGGGATTTTGTCAAATCCTTTGTTTCTGATGGCTTTCGTTGCCGCCATGCCATCCATTTCGGGCATTTGGATATCCATGAAGATCACGTCGAAATCCTCCGGCGAACCGGTGAATTTGGCCACAGCCTCCAGACCGTTACCGGCCACCTGGAATTGATATCCGGCTTTGGACAGCATTAACTTGGCCAGCTTCTGGTTAACCGGGTTGTCTTCCACCAAAAGGACGCAGACGGAATGCTTCATGTCCTCTCGAATGGAATACTGCGTGGCAATTTTGGCCTTTGGTGCTTCGTCCTTTTCATTACCGCACTTCCTTTCTCCCAATAATCTCTCCAACATCTGATATAGCTTTTCTCTGCGAATGGGCTTGGCCAGGAAACCGTCAAATCCTGCCGTTTCACATTTTTGGGTATCCCTTTCCATCAGGGAGGACAGGGCAATCAACGGGAGTCTATCAATTGTGCACCGAGGAGCCTGAATACCGGGATCATGGCCTCGAATTGCTTTGGCCACCTCATAACCGCTCATTTCCGGCATCTGGATGTCCAGGATACAGAGGTCAAAAGGCTTTCCTTTATCAGAGGCTTCTTGTAATGTGGGGAGTACCGCCTTGCCCTTGGTAAGCGCAGTGATTTTCATGCCCACATATTCCAAATCATGGGTCAATATCTCAAGGTTGGCCAGGTTGTCATCGATGATGAGGGCCTTTTTTCCGGAAAGGGGGGCGGGACGGATTTTTTCTTTCTCTTTCGTCTCGGAAGTCTTGAGCCATGCCGTAAAATGAAAGATACTCCCTGGACCTCCCATTTCGCAGTTTTTATTCAACCCGCAATTCGTATTCGATTCCGCCCATACTTGGCCACCCATGAGGTCCGCAATTTTTTTGCATATGGATAATCCCAAACCGGTACCGCCGTATTTTCGGGTCGTGGAACCATCGGCCTGGCTGAATGCCTCAAAAATGGTTGTTAATTTGTCCTCAGGGATGCCGATGCCGGTGTCCCTGATCTGTGCATGAATTTTTATCCGGTCATCTTTCTCTTCTTCAATATCGAGGGAGAGTTCAATTTCTCCCGCATCGGTGAATTTGGGCGCATTGCCCATCAGGTTGGTCAGAACCTGCCTGAACCGCGTGGGGTCGCCTATGACAGTGGAAGGAACGCTATCCCCAATATGACACAGTAGTTCGATGGGTTTGGATCCTATCCTGGGGCGGATCATTTCACAGACATCATAGGCCACAAGCTCAGGGTCAAAGGGAATCTCCTCAAAATCAAGCTGTCCCGCTTCAATCTTTGAAAAATCAAGAATATCGTTGATCAGAGAAAGGAGCGACTCTCCACTTCTTTTTATGGTGAGGGTGTAATCGGCCTGGTCTTCATCTAAATGAGTGTCCAGCAGCATGTCGGAAAAACCCAGGACCGAATTCATGGGTGTTCTAATTTCGTGGCTCATATTGGCCAAGAACTCGCTTTTGGCGGTGCTGGCGATCTCGGCCTGTCGGGCCATCTCTTCGGCTCTTGTAATCGATTTTCTAAGCTGCTTCATCAGTTTTCGGGTGAGCAAAATGACAGAGGTTGCAAATAGGACCGTGGCGAGGACGCTCACTAATATGATCGTTATGATCTGGTTTCGCAGGGTCTTTTTAAACTCCATGGTGCTGAATCCCATCTTCATATATCCGAGCGGGGCGTGATTCCCTTCTTTAGAATGTATCTCCCTGTTAAAGACCAGTGATGAGCGATTGTCCGGCTTTTCAACCGAATTTCGGGTCAATGGCACGCCATTTTGATCAAAGAATGACAGGAATGTGACCTGTGGATCTCTCTCAGCCACCTCCACATATTCATCCAAGCTGCTATATTCGTAGTTTTCATAAGAAGAGACGCTGATTTTTTGAATAAGGTCCATCACCGTCATGGCCTGTGCATTTATTGATTTATGAAATTCCGATTGCCTTTTATGGATCAGGGTCAGGCTCAGCACACCAAAGGTGATGACGGTTGGAACGAGGATCGCAGCAATCAGTTTTATATTAATCCTGCTGAGCCTGCGCGATTTCATGTTTGCTCCAGGGTTTTTGTAGAAGTGATGTCCCTAAAATACAAAATCAAAAGATTCATTAACGCCCGCTCGTTTCAGAAGCGGTATGGTGAAATGAAAATCCTTCAGAGTGGTTTTGATAAATCCGGTAATCCCCAATTCCTTTTTCACCGCTTCAGCCTCAGGTGAGTTGTCGTTTTTCAAGCCGATCAGAATGGCGGATATCCGTTCAACAATCCTCGGATCAGCCTTTTTCGAAACAATCAGGGTCATATCGGGGTTTTCTCCCGGGTCCTTTCCCACACGGTCAATTCCCCCATAATTCCCTTTTACGCTGTCCCATACCCGGTTTTTCACGATAGCAACATCCGCCGCCCCCCGGTCCAGTGCGTCAATGGCAGCGCCATGGGAAGCTGCCATCATCGTTTTGGCATTGATCTGTTTTTCTCCCTTTATGGCCCTGTAAAAAAATTCTCCTGAAGAGGCCAGACCACAGAAGATGACCCTCTTGCCCTCAAAGTACTCGGCGTTCTGGGTAAAGGGGGGAGATCCTTTCGGAGCGAGGACCACCGCCCAATAGGTACTCCACCCGGCGCTGTTTACCGGTCTCACCACGGGATATGCCAGATCCTTTATGATCATGCAAGCGGCGATTCCCGAACCGCTGAACATGCCGTCAACTTTTCCTTCTGCAAACATTCTTGCCGCCTGGGGGTAGGTTTTGGCGGCGACGAAAGACGCTTTTACGCCTCTCTTGATGAGATACTGAAGAAGCGGTCTGAACTTTGCCGCGGCACCTTTTTCTTCCTGCATGAGACAAATCTTGAAATCTGCAAAACCCTCGGATGAAGACAAACTACAAAAGCCTAAAACCAAAGAAAATATGCTCAATATGCAAATGCTTTTCTTCATGATTTTTGCTCCTTTAACGGGTGCATAAAAACATGCCCCAATTTTTTTTGACTAACGTTATGTGCTAATACTTTCATGGGTTTTGCATTTTGCCTCATCAAGGACTTTTCGGACCGTAAGGGCAATGTCGGATTTTGCAAAAGGTTTATGGGCGAAAGCCTTGATTCCGATTTTTGAGGCCGAATCCCCGGATATTTTCTTGCTGTACCCCGTGCATAAAATCACGGGAATATCAGCTTTGATTTTCATCAATTCAACAGCCAACCGATCCCCTGTCATATGGGGCATGGTCATGTCTGTTATCACCAGGTCAAATTGATCCGGGTTCGCCTTGAACAGATCAAGGGCGGCGAGACTGCTGCTTAGACCCGTGACGGCATAACCGAGCTTTTTGAGATGCCGGGATCCTATTTTAACCAGGGGTGCCTCATCGTCCACAAAGAGTATTCTTTCAGTGCCCCTGGGGAGGTCTTTCAACGGTTCCTCTTGGAAACGGGCGTCTCCCTCTGAAACCGGCAGGTATACACTGAAAACGGCCCCATTTCCCAAATCGCTTTTCACGCTGATTTTGCCTTTATACTCTTTGACGATTCCATGAACCACTGAAAGCCCAAGCCCGGTCCCATCTCCCACCCCCTTTGTGGTGAAATAGGGGTCAAAGATGGAACCCTGGTCTTCTTCGGGAATACCGCTCCCTGTATCGGACACCTCGATCTTCACATAGGTTCCGGGCTTTAGCCCGGCAATGTTTTTGCCGGCATCGGTTTCAATTTTCTCATCGCGCAATCGGACCGTCAGGATTCCCCCGTTCTCCTCCATGGCCTGGGCTGCGTTGGTGCAAAGATTCATGAAGATTTGATGAATCTGGGTGGGATTCGCCATGACCAGGGAATCACTTTCGATGTCCTGTCGAATGTCAATGGTGGTGGGGATCGTCGACCGAAGCATTTTCAGCGCTTCTTTGACGATTGAACTGATCTGTGTGGGGCCGATCCTTTCGTCGGACTGTCGGGCAAAGGTGAGAATCTGACTGACCAGGTTTTTGGCCCGATTTCCGGCAGTATGGATTTCAGATAGGTTGTCCGCCATCAGGGAACCCGGTTCAGCATCATCCATGGCCAACTCCGCATAGCCGATCACTGAAGACAAAATGTTGTTGAAATCATGGGCAATGCCCCCGGCAAGCGTCCCAATGGCCTCCATCTTCTGGGCCTGGCGCAGTTGATCTTCCAACTTCCTGCGTTCTTCTGCCTGGCGTTTACGTTCCGCTTCGGCTTTTCTTCGCTCCAACATTTCCGCTTCAAGCTGGCGGGTAAAATCCATCAGTTCTTCGTGCTGCTGTTCCAGAGAGCCCCGGGTGGTTTTCTCCTGCTTCAGGGAAATCATCAATCCTCGTGAGATATAAGCCACGGAAATGGCAACGATGGCGTTCAAGAATATGAAATTCAGGGCTATCACCACCCATTTTTCAACGGCGTTAATGGGCAGAACACTCCATTGAAGGATTTCGTGAGGGAGTATCATCCCGATTATGACGATGGATAACCCGTTGATGGCCAGTGCCGTAATCGATGTTCGAAACCCCATGAAGACTGCCGCCAGAACGGGGAAAGCGAACAACCAGACGGGTCCCGCGCCGAAGGGGCCCACCGTCAACAGCAGCACCATGCCCAGGGCATAGCTCATGAAGACGAAGCTATAGGCCCGAACGGCAAAGGAGAGGCGGCGATTGAAAAACAACACCGCCACCCAGGCGTAGAGCAGGGTATCGGCGGCGCCAACAATCCAGAGCTGCTCCTTAATGGAGAGGGCAAGGCTGGGGATATACACCGGAAAGCCGAGGATGAGCCCTGCCAGAAGCAGGGTAAAGAGGAGTTTGTCCTGCCAGTACCGTATCTCGTTTTCAACGGCAGGGAAGGGTGGTGTTGTCCACCGGGTTAGCGTTGTCCTGATTTTTTGATAAGAGAAGGCCAATACGAATCACCGATTGGACGCATTCGAAAAAAATCGCATAAAAGCGTTTGCCCGAGATTCCCAAGTCCGGTCAAAGACTAATCTTGATGGGGGTGAAATAGCAACAGAAATATTTCAATGAAGAAATGGGGCACCTTTAGTCAAACAACCTCAGAAAGGCTTTGGTGGCGGGATTCAAGTCAACATCTTTGGGGAAAATCACATCGGTCTGAACCAGAATGGACCCTTCCGCCAGGGTGATCGGTTTGAGAAGTCCCAGCTGTGCTTCCAACCGGATTTCGGGTTTGTAGAGAAAGCTGATGCCACGCCCCTGAATAACATACTCCTTGATAAACTCGACGCTTTCCGCTTCCAGAAGTACGGAGGGTTTGACGCCGTGGAAGCTCAGCATGGAAAGTATAGCGTATTTGGAACCGGAGCCGTCCTCACGAATGATGATGGGCTCATCGGCCAGGTCACTGAAGCCCACGCTCTCTTTTTTTGCGAATGGGTGGCTTGTGGGCACTACCAGGCAGAACTCCTCCCTGGAAAAGGGCAATACGCTCAGTTTGCTGCGAAAGGGGATTCGACCGATTACACCCAAATGGTATTCATAGCTCAATACCCCTTCGGCGATTTTGGTGGAACTCCCCACCTTCAGGTAGACTTTTACGCCGGGGTATTGTTCCTGAAATTTGGATAGCAGTCTGGGCATCAGGTGACGGGCGAAACTTCGGGTGGTGCCGATCACAAGGGACCCGTGGGAAAGATCGGCGTGGCCTTTCAACACGTATTCCATCTCCTCCACGATCTCAAATATGCGCTCGGCGTAGCCGAACAAAACGCTACCTGCATCGGTCAGATCGAACCCCTTTCCATAACGGGTGAAAAGTTTCAGGTCCAGATCCGATTCCAGTGATTTGATCTGCATGGTCACCGCCGGCTGGGTAACATAAAGGGACCGGGCCGCTTTTGTAATGCTCTTTTCCCGCGCCGCCAGAAAGAAAGATCGCAACTGGTTCAGGTTCATTCGCATATCGACACTCCATAAGGATATCTTTTGCGCTATAAGAAAAGCTTATGACAGGATAAAAACAATTGCTTTGACAAGTCAATTAAAAAACGGGCTAATGTTGATATCATTTTCCTTGATGAATTTCCTCTAAAGGGAGACTTCCATGACACCCCATCGCGTACCGTTCTGGCAGATCGACCATGTCCGGCTCTTCTATGTGCTGGCGGCACTTGCAACACTGCTTTTCCTGGCAGGTTTGGCCTTTCATATCCTGGTGTGGCGAAAAAGCGCCCGAACCCGAGCGGTCTCTTTTTCAGGCGATGCGCTTAAAAAAATGGTGCTGGACGGGTTTCTGGGTCGTCGCGTCATAACCGGTGATGTTCCAGCGGGTCTCATGCACCTTCTCATCTTCTGGGGATTCCTGATCCTCTTCATCGGCACCGGCGTGCTGTCCATCCACCATTATCTTTTCAGCTTTCTGGAAGGCTCCTTTCATCTGGTCTTTTCCTTTGCCATGGAACTGGCAGGCCTCATGTTACTGGCGGGCGTCATCTGGGCGCTTGTTCGTCGTTACCTGCAGCGTGTGCCACGCCTTGAAAGGCGCCTGGAAGATGCACTCGTTCCTCTCTGGCTTCTGTTGATCGTGCTGTCCGGATTTGTCCTGGAAGGTGCTAGGCTGGCCGCGCTCCACCCCGCATGGGGACACTGGTCTTTCGTGGGATGGTCTCTGCGGGGACTTTTATCTCCTGCTTCCGCCGAGGCCTTTTATCCGTCTCTCTGGTGGATTCATACCGCTCTCTGCCTCGGCTTTATCGCGTTGATCCCCTACACCAAGCTGTTTCACATCCTGGGGGCGCCGGCGGGCATCTATTTTCAGAATTCCGCCGAACCGGTCCTGCTCAGTATGGAAGAGGGCTCAGGGGAATTCGACCTGGGAGACGCCATTTTCTTCGACGGGTGCATGCGGTGCGGCCGGTGCGTGGCATCATGCCCCTCAGCGGGGGCCGGTGAACCCTTTGCCCCAAGGGATTTCGTCCAGGCCATGCGCCGTTCCCTCTGGCGGGAACATTCGCCCGTGGGAGACATCCGTTTCTTGAGCCGCAATGAAGAAACAAAGGTGGATGAAAACTTCTGGTACTGCACCACCTGCCGTGCCTGTCTGGAAGTGTGCCCGGTTTACGGGGCCACCTTCGAGGTGGTGACGAAAAAAAGGGTGCTGGCCGTGGAAGAGGGGACCCTGGTGCCCAAACTCATGACCCAGACCCTTGAGAAGCTTTTCAAATACAATAACCCCTGGGAGTCTTCAAAAAAGAAGCGGGGGGCATGGGCGGATGAGCTGGAAATTGCCGATCTCACGAAAAGAGGGGTGGAAGCGGATCTCTGCTACTTCGTGGGGTGCACCACCTCATTTGACGATACGGCACAGCGAATCGCCCGATCCTTTTCCGAGATTCTCAAAACGGCCGGGGTGAATTTCGGGATTCTCGGGAAGAAAGAACCCTGTTGCGGCGATATCGCCCGCCGCGTGGGGGAACTGGGGCTTTTTGAAGAACAGAAAGAGGGGTGCGAGGAACTCTTTGAGAAATACGACATCACGGAAATCGTGACCTCATCGCCCCACTGCTTTCACACCTTCAAAAATGAATATCCGGAAGCGGCTTTTCGGGCAAGACATTACACCCTGCTTCTAAAAGAGCTCATCAAAGAGGGGAAACTTCAACTCAAGAAGGGGATTGAAGCCAAAGTCACCTACCACGACCCCTGTTACCTGGGCCGGCACAATCGGATTTTTGACGAACCGAGGGAGATTATTCGATCCATCCCCGGTCTCAAACTGGTTGAAATGCCTCACCACCGTGAAGACAGTCTCTGCTGCGGCGGTGGCGGCGGCAGAATGTGGCAGGACTTGCAGGGCGATGTCAAGATGAGCGAAGTGCGGATCCGTGAAGCGGAAACTACCGGGGCGGAAATTGTCATTACCGCCTGCCCCTTATGCCTCATTATGCTGGAGGATGCCCGCAAGGCCGCGGGGTTCGGGGAACCCTTCAGGGTGATGGATTTAAATGAACTGGTCATGCAGGCACTCGCATGAAAAGGAGGTTTTAAATGAGTGAAGTTCTGATATTGGGAGAAATAAAAGCGGGTTCACTGGATACAAGAACCCTTGAACTACTGGGGGCGGGGAAGAAGCTGGCCGGTGAAACGGGTGGGGAATTTTCTCTTCTGTTAATGGGGGCGGATATTTCCGGAGTCGCCGATCAGGCCCTGCCATATGGACCCGCCCGCGTCTATAAAATGGAACATCCATTGCTGGCGGGCTTCACGCCGGATCTTTGGGTGGCGGCCCTGGAGCAGGCCTGCCGAAAGATCAATCCGAAAGTTCTTCTCATGAGCCACTCCTTTGTGGGCATGGAAGTGGCTCCGAGACTTTCCGCCCGGTTGAACAGCCGGCTGACCACCGACTGCATCGAGCTTGCCATGGATCCGGAAGACGGCCTGCTGCTGCGGACCAAACCGGTATCCGGCGGAAATGCCATCTCCGTTTTTAAATTTCAGGGAGAACCGCAGCTGGCAACGGTGCGGGGAAAGGTTTTTCCAGCTCCGGAACCGTCTGAAGCCACGGGCGAGATCCGGGCCATTACGCCCGACTTGGATGACTCCATGATCAAGGTGGCCTCTCTTGAAATCGTCAAAGAAGACTCCGTGGCGCTTGATAAGGCCAGTGTGGTGGTGTCCGGCGGTGCGGGCCTGGGCGAAGAAGAGGGGTTTGAACTTCTTGAAGAACTGGCCGAAGCCCTGGGGAACTCTTTTGACAATGTCATGATCGGGTGCAGCCGCGTGGCCGTGGACAAGGGGTGGATCTCTTCGGATCACCAGGTGGGACTCACCGGTACCATGATTGCACCGGACATCTACATTGCGGTGGGCATATCGGGCGCCATTCAACACCTGGTGGGGATGGTGCACGCCAAGAAGATCATCGCCATTAATACGGATAAGAGCTGCAACATGTTCAAGGTGGCCGACTACGGCATAGTGGAAGATTATGAAGAGGTGATCCCCGCGCTCATCGAAAAACTGGAGGAGTTGTCATGACGGATATCAAAATCATTGTCTGCGCCAAACAGATTCCCGACCCGGAGGCGCCCCTTTCCGATGTGCGGGTGGATACGGAAAAAATGGAAGTCCTTGTGGATGCGCCGCTGGTCATCAGCCCCTTTGATGAAAACGCCCTGGAAGCGGCGATTCGCTTAAAAGAGGAGATGGGCGGCAAGATAACGGTCCTGAGCCTGGGAAAGAAGGTGTCCGATACGGTGCTTCGAAAGAGCCTGGCCGCCGGTGCCGATGAACTCATCCTGCTGCAGGATGATGCCTTTGACAAACTGGACAGCTATTCAACGGCAACGGCCCTGGCCGATGCGATCCGCAAGATCGGTGATTATGACCTGATTCTCACCGGAAGGCAGGCCGGGGACTGGGATTCGGGACAGGTGGGACTCATTATGGGTGAAATGCTGGGATTGCCATCCATCAGTCTGGCCCGGAACATTCAAGTGGAAGAGGGTAACGTCCTGGTGGAAAAGAGCGTTCCCGAAGGATATGAACGGGTCAAAGCGCCCATGCCGGCACTGGTAACAGTGAGCAATGAGGTGGGGGAACTCCGGTATATTTCAAGGACCAAAATGTTGAAGATGATGAAAGGTGCGCGCATCCCCACATGGAATGCCGGTGAAATCGGCGTAAAATCTGATGCACTTCAAAAAATGGGGATTGTAACACTTTCGTCTCCCCCCGATATGGGCCGGGATTGTCAATTTCTGGAAGGATCGGTGGATGACCAGGCGGAAAAATTGGCGGAGGTCTTCATGGCTCTCAAATAGATGATGGATTGTGGAATGCGGATCGTGGACTTGCGCCGTGAATCGCACCGGACAATATTATTTTGGTGTTTTTAAATTATTCTTTCAACAAAGAGGAGGTAGAACAAAATGGCGGATAAATCTTACGATGCAATTGTGATCGGCGGTGGACATCACGGGACAACCATCGCCCCTTACCTGGCAAAAGCAGGGCTTTCAGTGGGGGTTTTTGAACGGCTGGATCATCTGGGCGGTGGCGCCGTATCCTTTGACGACTCTCCGGCGCCCGGATTTCGGGGTAATTTCTGTGCGCATTTCACGCGCTATTACGGGCACCCGGCCTACAAGGAATTCAACCTTCGAGAAGAAGGCCTGGAATATACATTTCCCGATACCAATGAAGCGGCTGTCTTTGACGACGGTACATCTTATGTGGCGTACGCCGGTTACAAGGTTGTGGACCCACAGACCGGAAAAACAGAGTACAGCAACGAGAACGTTAAAAAGACCTACGATCAGATCGCAAAGTTCTCCAAAGCCGATGCGGAAGCCTATCTCTACTGGACGGAGAAATACAACGACTACATCAGACCGGCGTTTCATGACTATCGATACTCTGTCCCCACCCCATACGGGGTGCCGGATGCCCTGGAAAGACTGGCCATCGATCCCAAAACCGGTTTTGATCCTTCAATGCATTTCATGACCGCCAAGGAATGGGCTCACTTTATCTTTGAAAGCCCCGAACTCAGAATCCTGATGATGAGAGGGTTTCTCACCTCCTGCGGTATCTATCCCGATGATGTGCCGGGGATTATGTTTGCCTTTGCCACCCTCCATCTAGTGGTGGGTTGGGAGACGGCGGCCATCGCCAAGGGGGGGACCGGGTCCATCACCGAATCCCTTGTCTCTGCGGGCAAGAAATTGGGGGTTGAATATCACATCAACTCAGAAGTGGACAAGCTCATCATTGACAACAACAAGGCCAAAGGGATTAAACTGCTGGATGGGACCGAAATCGAGGCGAAACAGATGGTGGTTTCCGACAATGCCACACCTCAGCTGTTTCTCCGCATGATCGGCGAAGACAAGCTGTCCACCCATATGAAACGGAAAGTGGATACCTATTTCTTTGATCGCGCGCAGCTGTTCTGGGGTCCCATCGGCGTCCATGAACTGCCCGATTATACGGCTGCCAAGGACAACCCCGACATCAACGCCACGCCCAGAACCTACTACCTGCCCAAAGACCTGGGGTATACGGAAGACAAATACATGCACGAAATCTTCCTGCTGGGGATGCCGTCCAAATTCCACCTCCTGACAGCGCCGGACAGTATCTGGGATCCCACCCGCGCACCGGAGGGAAAACACAGCATTCACGTGGAAGAATTCACGGCGCCGGCGCGCCTCTTCTCTAGAAAAGAATGGCGGCAGCTCCATGACGAGTTCGTGGACGACATGATGGAACAATGGCAGCAATATGCCCCCAACATGACCAAAGACAATCTCATTGCAGAGCGTGTCGCCACCCCCATCGATATTCAGGACACCCATCTGGACATGCGGGAAGGGGGCTGGTCGGAAGGGAACTGCGGCGGAAGCCAGAGCGGTCGTTTCAGAGGACTCCCCGGCGGCCTCAAAACCCATGTGGACGGCCTCTATATGTGTTCCTCGGGCGTGGCAGGCGGTCCCGCCATCGGACGGGGATCCAGCTACAACTGTTACCAGATCATTGCGGAAGACTACGGGCTGCGAAAACCGGAGTATTGATCGGGACATGAAATGTAGGGGCGAAAAATTTTTCGCCCCTACGCCATCGAAGGAGAGCAACATGCGTTTGAAAGAGAGGGTTGCCATCGTGACCGGCGGCGCCAGAGGCCTGGGAAGGGCGTTTTCGCTGCACCTGGCCCGCGAGGGCGCTCGGATCATGGTGATGAACATAGTACTCGCCGATAAAGATCTGGAAGACATGCAGGAAACCGTCAGGCTGATCAAAGAGATGGGTGGTGAGGCGCAGTTTTTCAAAGGGGATGTCACCAGCGAGAAGGACTGCCGGGCCATGGCGGAAAAAACCGCCGATGCCTACGGCAAGATCGATATTCTGATCAACAATGCAGCCATCTATGACGGCCTGGTGCGAAAACCCTTTGATGAAATTTCCCTGGATGAATGGGACAGGGTCATGGCGGTGAATGTTAAGGGCGCCTTTCTGGCAACGCGGGGCGTGTTCCCCTTCATGAAGCAGCAGACCTACGGGAAGATCGTCAACCTATGCTCCGAAACGGCGTTCACCGGTTCCCACGGCTTTGTGCACTATGTGGCCTCAAAGGGCGGCATATTGGCGCTCACCCGCTCACTGGCCGTTGAGCTGGGGCCCTACAACATCTGTATTAACGCCGTTGCCCCCGGCTTTACTGATACGGAAGCGAGCCGATCCCTGGCGGACGTGAAGAAATACGATACCACCAAAACCCCGCTCAAGCATCTGGGAACACCGGAAGATATTACGGGCGCGGCCGTGTTTCTGGCATCACCGGAAAGCGATTTCATTACCGGGCAGACAATGGTGGTGGATGGTGGGCGGTATATGCATTAAGAGGGTTAAGGTGTTAGGTTTATGGTTTTAGGAGCGAGAAAATATTCACTTTTTTAGCGGGAGTCATGGTTGGAAACCGTCGAGCCTTTAGAAGAAGCCATTGACATGATCAGGGATGCAGGGGGGGACGCTTTCAAACTCTGCTTTCAGTGCGGTCTGTGTACGGCCAGCTGCCCCTGGAATACGGTTCGGACTTTCATGCCCCACCGCATGATCTGTGAATCCCGTTATGGCCTGGTGGATCTTGAGGACGAAGGGTGGTGGATGTGTACCACCTGCAACCAGTGCGTCAGCCGTTGCCCCAGGGGTGTTGCCATTACGGATGTCCTTGGGTCGGTTCGCAAAATCCTGCTCGATTTCGAGTACCGAATGGCCCCGGCCAGTCTCAGGAGCGCCATGGGCAGCCTGACCGGTGAGGGGAATCCCTGGGGGGGGGAACGGCAGAATCGTTCGGACTGGACCAAAGACACGGATATCAAAGCATTTAAAGGCGAAAATGAGACCCTCTATTTCTCCTGCTGTACGCCCGCCTACGACACCCGTCTCGGGAATGTGGCCCGGGCCACGGGTCGTATTCTAAAAGAGGGAGGCATCCGGTTCGGAACCCTGGGTAACCTTGAGAGCTGCTGCGGTGAAAGTGTAAAAAAAGCCGGCAACGGCGAAGTGTTTGAGTCCCTGGCCAAGAGCAATATCGACGCCTTCAAACAGGCAAAGGTCAAAGAGATTATTGCCACATCGCCGCACTGCTACACCACTTTCAAGAATGACTATCCGGAAATGGGGGGCATCTTTGAGGTCAATCATGTCACCCAGGTGCTCGACCGCCTCATCTCCCGGGGGAAAATCAGATTTACCAAAGCCGTCAATAAGAAGGTGATCTACCACGATCCCTGTTATCTGGGTCGGCACAACGGTATTTATGAGGAACCGCGCAATGTGCTTCAAAGCATCCCCGGTCTTGAACTGGCAAACGAGTTGAACGCACGGGAAAACACACTTTGCTGCGGCGGTGGCGGGGGACGGATCTGGATGGAAACCGTCAAAGGAGAACGGTTTTCCGATATCCTGGTGGCCCAGGCCGTCGGGCAGGGGGCCGACATCCTGGCCACTGCCTGCCCCTACTGTATCCTCAATTTCAAGGACAGTGTCGCCACTGCCGAATTGGATGGGGACCTGGAAATCATGGATGTGTCGGAACTTGTGGAAATGGCACTATAGGCATTGACGGAGATCTGGATGTCTGAAAAGAAACATGAACCCGCAAATTTCGATGCCGCGGGAAAACCGGTCGGTGCGGTGATGGTTGTGGGTGCCGGGGTCAGCGGCATACAGGCGGCCCTGGATGCGGCCAATTCCGGTTTTAAGGTGTACCTGGTGGACAAGTCCCCCTCCATCGGGGGGAAAATGAGTCAGCTGGACAAGACCTTTCCCACCAACGACTGTTCCATGTGCATCCTGTCTCCCAAGTTTCTGGAGTGCGCCACCAATCCCAACATCGACATCATGACCGACGCCCATGTGGAAGGGGTCTACGGGGAGGCCGGCAATTTTACCGTAAACCTGGTTCAGCAACCCCGTTATGTGGATGCGGACAAGTGTACCGGCTGCGGCGTCTGCGCCGAATATTGTCCCGTTGGCATCAGGGACGACTACAATGCGGGGCTTGCAACAATCAAGTGCATCCATCTCCCCTTTCCGCAGGCGGTGCCGGCCATCAGCGTGGTGGATCCTTCCCGGTGCCTGTTTCTGCAGCGGACCGAGTGCCAGATCTGCGTCCCCACCTGTAACGTGCGGGCCATCGATTTTCATCAGCATCCGAAAACCCATGAGATTCGGGTGGGAAGCGTCATCCTGGCACCGGGCTATGAGGTTTTTGATCCGTCAACGCAGAGCCAATACGGATACGACCGTTTCAGAAATGTGGTTACCAGTTTGGAATACGAGCGCCTTCTGAGCGCTTCCGGGCCCAACGGCGGCGTGCTGCGCCGCCCGTCGGACGGTGTCACCCCCCTTAAAATCGCCTGGATTCAATGTGTGGGTTCCAGGGACGTGGCCGCGGGAAACCCCTATTGTTCATCGGTGTGCTGCATGTATGCCATGAAACAGGTGATTCTCTCCAAGGAACATATTCCTCCCCTTGAGGCCGTGATTCTGCACAATGACGTGCGCGCCTTCGGCAAGGGCTTTGAGCGGTATTATGAAAGAGCCAGGGCCTTGGACGGGGTTCGGTTCGAGTGGGCAAAACCATCCGTTGTGGGAGAGGACCCTGAAACCCATGCGGTGACCCTCCGGTACCGTCTGGACGGCACAGCGGTAAAAGAGGAAGCTTTTGACCTGGTGGTCCTGTCCGTTGGGCTCTCATCACCCGCAAGCAATCTCGCCCTGGCGGATCGTTTGGGTATCTCTCTCAATGAAGATGGCTTCTGCTCTACATCCGCCCTTCACCCCATGAAAACCGACCGGCCCGGCATATATGCCTGCGGCGTTTTTTGCGGTCCCATGGATATTCCCGATTCCGTTACCATGGCCGGAGGAGCGGCGGCCATGGCCACCGAGCATCTGGCCCGATCACGGGGCTCCCTGGTTTCCGAAAAAACCTACCCCGAGGAGCGGGACATACGAGGGGAGTCCCCACGGGTGGGGGTTTTCGTGTGTCACTGCGGTACCAACATCATCAAAGGGGTCGATGTGGCAAATGTGGTATCCTATGCAAAGGGCCTGGGCGGCGTGGTTCATGCGCGGGAAGACACCTTCAGCTGTTCCATCGATTCCATCAAACGAATGGTTCAGACCATAAAAGAGAAAGATCTCAACCGGGTGGTGGTGGCGGCCTGCACTCCCAGAACCCATGAACCGGTTTTTCAGGATGCCCTCAGGCAGGCCGGATTGAACCCGTTTCTCTTTGAAATGACCAACATTCGGGAACACTGCGCCTGGGTCCATACGGGAGATAAAAAGAGCGCCACCCGAAAAGCCGTGGATCTGGTTCGCATGGCCACCGCCAAGGCGGGGATGCTCACGCCCCTGGCCCGGAAACCGTACGCCATTCTGCGCTCGGCCCTGGTAATCGGCGGCGGTATATCCGGAATGGTTTGCGCGCTCTCCCTGGCAAATCAGGGCATCAAGGTTAACCTGGTGGAAAAAAGCCTTTACCTGGGCGGGATGGCCCGGAGACTTCGGTATACGGTGGAAGGGGAAGACGTTCAGGCGTATCTAAAGCGGCTTATCGAACGGATTTACCATCATCTGCTCATCCAGGTTCATATGGGTGCGCAAATCGGAAATTTTTCAGGCTATGTGGGAAATTTTCTTTCCACCCTTAAAACGGCAAAGCAGCCCATGACCGTCGGCATTCCACACGGCGTGACGGTAGTCGCAACGGGCGCAAGGGAATATGAGCCAGCGGAATATCTCTATGGCAGTGATGATCGGGTGCTGACCCATCTGCAACTGGAAACGGAAATCTTTGAGGAAACAAAACGGATCAAAAACTGCCGGTCCCTGGTGATGATTCAGTGTGTTGGGTCCAGGGATTCGGAACGGCCCTATTGCAGCAGAGTTTGCTGCGGGCAGGCGGTCAAGAACGCGGTAAAGCTCAAAGCCGTAAATCCTGAGATGAAGATTTATGTATTGTACCGGGATATGCGGACCTATGGCCTCATGGAAAACGCCTATCGGGATGCAGCGGACCATGGGGTTGTGTTCATTCGATACGTTGAAAGCGACAAACCGGAGATTCAGGCGAAAGGGGAAGGGTTGCAGGTACTGGTGACCGAACCGACCCTGGGAAAGAAATTGCAGCTTGAGGCGGATCTTGTTTCCTTGGCGGCAGGCATTGTCCCGGCTGAGAAGAATCATTCGTTAAGCCAGGCGCTCAAGGTTCCCCTGAACGCGGACGGGTTTTTTATGGAGGCTCACATGAAGCTTCGACCGGTGGATTTTCCCACCGACGGTATTTTCATGTGCGGTCTGGCCCATAATCCCAAGCACATCTCCGAGAGCGTCGCACAAGGGTATGCCGCGGCTTCCCGGGCCATGACGGTCCTTTCACGGGAAGAGATGCGGGGCGAAGGGGCCATCGCCCGGGTGAATGAAGCGCGATGCACGGGCTGTTCCGTCTGTGCCGAGGTCTGTCCCTTCCATGCTGTGGAAGTGGCAACCGATCGCAGGGTGGCGGTGGTGAACAGCGCCCTTTGCAAAGGATGCGGTCTTTGCGCCGCATCGTGTCGCAGCGGAGCGCTGGATGTGATGGGCAACAATGAAGAACAGGTTTTTTCATTGCTGTCAGCCCTCAGCGGGTAGCCATTAGCTAACAGCTAATAGTTTGAAAGGAGCCTTATGTTTGGATGGATAGGCAAAATTCTGAGGATTGATCTCACCACGGGGAACCGATCCGTGGAAGATCTCTCGCCGGATCTCTGCCGGAACTTTATCGGTGGGCGGGGCGCGGGATTGAAGATGCTGCTGGATGAGATGGATCCCCGTATCGACCCGCTGTCCCCTCAGAACAAACTCATTTTTGCAACGGGACCGTTGACCGGTACGGGTGTTCCCGCCGGCGGGCGCTTTGTGGTGGTGAGCAAATCTCCCCTGAGCAACTGCATCGCCAACCCCTGCTGCGGCGGTTATTTCGGCCCCAATTTGAAATACGCAGGGTATGATTTCCTCATCCTTGAAGGCCGGGCACCTTCGCCCGTGTACCTCTATATCCGGGACGATCGGGTGGAACTTCGAAACGCCGAGCATCTGTGGGGCAAGTGGTCCACGGATACGGAGGACGCGCTTCGGAAAGAAATGGGGGAGACCGACCAACTGGACGAATGGCAGTTAAGGGATCTCAGTGTGGTCTGTATCGGTCCGGCCGGTGAAAATCGGGTGCGATTTGCCTGCATCATGGCGGACGGCGGACGGGCCGCGGGACGTTCCGGGCTGGGCGCGGTCATGGGAAGCAAGAACCTGAAAGCCATTGCGGTCAGTGGTACGGGACAGGTGGATGTGGCGGATGTTCCGGGCTACCAACAGGCGGTCATGGATTTTCTGGAAGAGGGCCGGGTCAACCGCGTTCTGTACAACCGGCGCATGTACGGCACCTGGGCACTGCCCGGCCGCGCCAACAAAAGCGGTACCCAGGCCACCCGCAATTTTCAGGAAGGGTATTCCAAAGGCTTTGAGTGGTACGAAGACCCCAACCATGTGAGGGACCACATTCGCATTCGCGATGAAGCCTGCTTCGGGTGTCCCTTTGCCTGCAGCAAGCGAAGCCGCATCAAAGACCCCGATTATCCTCGAAGCACCAAAGGTCCCGAGCATGAGAGTATGGCGCTGTTGGGTTCCAACTGCGGCTTCAGCGACCTGGACGACATCTGCCGGGCCAATTACCTCTGCAATGAACTGGGACTGGATACCATTACCGCGGGTGCCACCATCTCCTGCGCCATGGAGTTGTTTGAATCGGGGTATCTTTCGGAAGAAGATCTGGGGTACGCCATGGGTTTCGGTAACACCCAAGCCATGATGGAACTGCTCAAGAAAACGGCTATTCGAAAGGATTTCGGCCATGTGCTGGCCGAAGGGGGGAAATTCGTCGCCGAAAAATACGGCCATCCCGAGCTGTTCATGGGCGTCAAGGGGATGGGAATGCCCGCCTGGCACCCTCAGGGGGTTCCCATCATCGGTCTTCAGTACGCCACCAACAACGTGGGGGGGAGCCATACCAAGGCCACCCTTCCGTTCTATGACGGCAGGCGTGATCCCGAGGAACATGTCAAATGGACCAAGCATGATCAGGACTATGTGGCACTGGTGGACTCGGCAGTCCTGTGCTGGATCATCTACCATGGCCCCCTGTGGGCTGAGAAACTGCAGGTCTGGCTCAATGTCACCACCGGATTGGATTACAGTGATGAGGAACTGCGGCTGATCGGGGAAAAAATATGGAACATGGAGAGACTGTTCAATCTAAGAGCGGGTCTCACCGCCAAAGATGATGCGCTCCCCAGAAGAATGACCCACGAACCCCGGGTGAAAGACCAGGTGGTCCCCATGGACCGCATGCTGCCGGAATATTATGCCCTCAGGGGTTGGGATGAAGAAGGAATTCCCAAGGCCCAAAAACTGGCGGAGCTGGGACTTTCCCAGGGGAGGCTCCCATGAGAATCAAGATCGATTATGCCAGATGCACCGGATGCAAACTGTGCCAGGTGGCCTGTTCGCTTCAACATACGGGAACGGTCAACCCGCAGCGGTCCCGCATCCGCGTCTTTGTGGGAGAAGATGTATGTCTCCCGGTGATTGCGGGGCCCTATACGGAAGCGGCCTGCAATTCCAAGGAAAATATGGTGATTAACGGCCAGGAGGTGGACGGTTGTGTGGTGTGCCGGGCATCCTGCCCGGTCAAATCGGCTTTTAAAGAGCCGGATACGGGGATACCGCTCAAATGTGATTTCTGCGGAGATCCGCCGGATCCCCAATGCGTCAAATGGTGTGATCCGGATGCGTTGGTTCTGGTTGACTGTTGACGGTAACAGATAACCGCTTTAGAGGAATAGAAGCCGCAATAGCAACCCCTCTCTTTTGCAAACTTCCCTTGAAAATCGCGGACAAAGGCCTTATCCTGTTGATTCAAAGGATATTCTGAGCCAGTTTTAAAATTGAACATTTTGAAATTGGCTCATTCTGTTAATCTATTTCTGGAGAAATAGCGGTCATGCCCCACGATTTGCTGAACGGGAAAAGAATTCTCGTTGTCGATGACGAACACGACGTATTTGAAACCATAGAAGAATTGCTGCCCATGTGCCGGTTGGTGGAAGCAAACAATTTTGAACAGGCCAGAGACCTTCTGGAAGGAGAGCCCTTTGACATGGCTCTTTTGGATATTATGGGTGTGCGTGGATACGATCTTCTGAAAATCGCTTCCGCCAAAGGCATTCCGTCGGTTATGATGACGGCCTACGCGTTGAGCGTAAAGGACACGGTGACCTCTTTCAGGGGCGGTGCCGCCTCCTATGTGCCCAAGGAGGAATTAGCCCATATCGCCATATTCTTAAACGACATCATGGCCTCCCACAAGGACGGAAAAACCAAAGGGAAACGGTGGCTCGACCGGCTGGGGGACTTTTACGACAACAAGTTCGGGCCGGACTGGCAAAGCAGCGAAAAGGAATTCTGGATGAAATTCAGAGATTGGGGTTAAGGAAAAGAGGATTTTTGCCGAGGCGTTTATTGTGTTAGCGAATTCATGAAATCTTCAATGATTTCCTTATTGACGCGATCGCCGAAGAACTGCTCTATTTGTTCGCCCTTTTGAAAAACTATGAAACTGGGTGCTGAGGAAGCCCCCAGTTCCCTGGCCAGTTTCTGGTTTTGCATGATATTGAATTTTGCCAGTTTGAATTTTCCGTGGTTTTCCTTTTCCAACCCTTCCCCGAAACCGCTAAACGCCAGACACCGGGCGCAATTGGGAAGATGAAAGTAGGCCAGCACCGGAATATCGGATTTCATGATTTCACGTTCAAAATTTTCCGTGGTGATGTCGATCGACATGGTCTCCTCCAAATCTCTGAAATATTTTTTTTCACCTGCTCCCTGGAAGTGCTGCATCCGGGAAATGTTTTTTAAACAACGGGCGACCGTTTGTCGCCAATGGTACTGACGCTGTACAAAGGCAGAAATACCAGCTTTTGCTCGGGCAATTCTTTGTATGATCCGCTGTATAGAACCAATCCCTTAGGGCAATCGGGATATTTTTCAAGCATCAGGTGAAGGCTTCTGAGACTTCCGCCGGCCCCGGATTTGACCTCCACGGGAAAAATTTTTCCGTCACGGACCACGAGATAGTCAATTTCCGCATTGCTGCCGCGGGCGTCTCTGGCCCAGTAAAACAATTCCCTGGTGTGCCAGGCCAGAAGCTCCTGAGCCACAAATTGTTCGGCCAATTTTCCGCGATACATGGCCAGGAGGTTTTCCTGCTTCAATTCCAACTCCGCCGGCATCTGACAAAGTCGCTGCAGAAGCCCGATATCCAGCATGCATCCTTTAAATTTCTTTGGATTGGCGGTTGCCCCCAGGGGGAGTCCGGATGGATCACAGACCGGGATTTTATGGATCAATTTCGCTTTGGTCAGCAATTCGAATGCCTTGCGGTTGGTCTGTCCGGAATGGCCGTCATTGAGCCGGGTGTATTTCAACTGATCTCCGACGCTTTTGGCCACGTTCAAAAAAACCGCATCAAGGCAGGAGACGTCCATGCGGGGGGAATATTTGGAAAAGTCATCACGATAGGATTCCAGGATTTCCGACTGAACCTGAAACGCTTCCAGCATGGAACCGGCATTACGGAAAGTTCTGATGCATTCGGGCATGCCACCCACAAAGAAGTAGTTGCGCAATTCCTTAAGAATCATTTCCTGAATGGTTTGATCAACATGGGCCGGAGAGATGAGTGTATGCTCGGCCATGGGCTCTTTGCCCATTGCAAGAAGGTATTCGTAAAAGGTCATGGGGTGCAGGTGCAGAGACTGAACGCGGCCCACGGGGATGGAGATTTCGCCAAAGGCAAACTCCAGCAGCGAGCCTGCCGCAACCACATGAAGGTCCGGCATCTGCTCATAAAAATAACGCAATGCCATGATGGCTCTCGGGCAGGCCTGGATTTCATCAAAAAAAAGAAGCGTCCTTCCGGGCTCAATTCGCTCTGTGGCCAATTCCAGATAACGCAGTATGGTTCGGGGGTCAAGATTTCCGTCAAAATGCACATGCAGGTCGCGGCGCTTTTCCAGATCGATTTTGACGAAACGATCAAATTCTCCGGCCAATACATTTTCCACCAGCCAGGTCTTTCCCACCTGCCGTGCCCCGCGAATTATCAACGGTTTCCGGCGCGGTGCGTCTTTCCACCCTATAACCTGTTCTTCCACCCATCGTTTCATGGAGAAACGTCTCCCCGCAAGCCGTCTTTTAATGAAATAATCAAGCAGCAAGACTCTATTTTAAGGGTTTAATGTGGAAAGTCAATGGTTATTCGTTCTGTATGATGTAGAAAGTCAAGGGTCTTAATGAGGCAGTTTCGAATGGAATTTCAAATTCAGGGTGTGCCAGCTCGATTTTCAGATGAAGTGAATGTTGATACGTTGACGCCAAAAGGCAAGATATGGTATTAGATCTATATTGACGCAACATTTTATTCCTGTCGGATCCTTGTGTCAAGGGCGAACCGGAAGATTTGGGGTCTTGATCCGAAAGCTTTTGGGAATCCGGTCACAGACTTCACTTTTGCGACCGTTGCGGTCGCCGGAGGTACAATCCATGGAACATATCGCTGAAACGTTGAAGGCTCACCGCACCTTTTTAAATCCGGTAAGACCCTTGATGTGGGGTTTCGAAGGGAACGTCTCAAAAGCTTGAAAAATGCTCTCTTCAGATATGAAAACAAGCTCTACGACGCCTTCTGGACGGACCTTCACAAATCGAAATTCGAGGTTTTCGGAACGGAAATCGGGATGGTGTCCAAGGAGATCAACCTTCATGTGAAGAAGCTTGCAAAATGGGCCAAACCGACAACCGTATTGACCGACATCCTCAATTTTTATGCCACCAGCCGGATTCATCACGAGCCCTACGGGGTGGTGCTGATCATGTCCCCGTGGAACTATCCGCTCCAACTGGCGCTCCTCCCCCTGGTGGGGGCCGTGTCGGCGGAGAATTGCGTCATGCTGAAACCCGCACACTATTCAAAACACGTTTCCGAAGTGATTCGGGAACTCATAAGAGAAACCTTCGAACCGGAGTTCATCAGCGTTATGACCGGCGGGCGGGATGTCAATGGGGCGATTCTGGATGAGCGGTTTGATTATATTTTCTTTACCGGGAGCCCCCGGTTGGGAAAGATCGTCATGGGGAATGCTGCGGAATATTTGACGCCCGTCACATTGGAGTTGGGCGGAAAAAGTCCTTGCATCGTGGCGTCCGATGCCATATCCGGGTGGCCGCCCAGCGCATTTGCTTCGGGAAATTCCTGAACGCGGGGCAGACCTGCGTGGCCCCCGACCACCTCTTTGTGCATGTGGATGTGAAGCGGAAATTGGTGGATGAGATTCGAAAGTGTATCAAACGGTTTTACGGCGATGACCCCGAATTGAACCCCGATTTCGGAAGGATTATCAATGAGGGACAGTTCAACCGGCTGGAAGAGCTGATGCAATCCGCCGGAACCATCATTCACGGCGGGCGGGTGAACCGGGAAACCCGTTATATTGAACCGACTCTCATCGACGGGATCACCGTCGATGACCCCATCATGGGGGAAGAAATTTTCGGACCTCTTCTGTCGATTCTGGATTTCACCCGGCTTGAAGACGTCATCACGACTATCAAGAGCAGGGAAAAACCGTTGTCCATGTACTTTTTCAGCGCGTCCCGGAGGCCCTTGGAGAAGCTTCTGTCAGCCACCTCCGCGGGCGGTGGATGCGTCAATGACACCGTCATGCACCTTCTGAACCCCCATCTCCCCTTCGGCGGCGTCGGGAACAGCGGCATGGGTTCCTATCACGGCAAATTCAGCTTCGACACCTTCAGCCATCGCCGTTCCATTCTCCGGAAAACCACCCTCTTTAATCCGCCCCTGGCCTATCCCCCGTACGCGAATAAGAGCCGGCATATCCGGCGGCTGTTGTCGTAATTTGGATACTGAACCGTATGACGCCCCCTATCTTCCTTCGACGGAACAAAGCACACCCTTTACTTTTTCAGCGACCTCGTCCAGGTCAGCCCGGTTGGGTCTTCCCCGAATGTCCCCCAGGCGGCCCCCCACGGAATGGCTTTCCAGCTTTTTCGTTTTGTATTCGCCCACCACATACCACTCGGCCAGAATGGTGAAGCCCAGGTGGTCAAAGAGCTGCCCCATGTATTTGACTGCGGGGATGGCCTCGTTGATGCCCGTGTGAACGCCACCGTAGGTGCAATAGACCACCACGTGGGAACCTTGTCTTCTGGGGGAAGCGGGCTTGATTTCGCCTGCCTTCACATACCTCTGAAGAAGCGCTCCATGAAGATCCACGAGCTTTTTGCCCGGCAGTTGGCCGTATACCCCGGATCCGACAAAAACGAAATCGTAGTCAAGAATATCCAGGGACAGTTCCTTTGAACCGATCTTGACCGTATCCACCACGTATCCCAGTTCCGTAACCGTTTCGTCGATTTTCAGGGCCACCTTTTCCGTATTGCCCGTTGATGAAAAATAAAGATTGAGTATTTTCATGTGATCCTCCTTGAAATATTAATCGGAATAGAACTCCGGATTGAGTTTCCGGTCTGCATGGGTCCGGCCAGTGTGCGCAGCAGCTCAAAGGAGATTTCCGGGTGTTGTCCAATGACTTGCGCACCCGGTTTTCCCGAAAAAAGATATTGCCGGGGATGCATGGGTGTCAAGGGGGAATTGAGCGAAGGTGAGAAAGAAACGGGGAATTCGGAGCGTTCACTTTAATCTTTGTATGCCGCCGCCCCTTTGTGGTAATCATGAATAAGGATGAATGGTCTAAGGAGGAGCCGGTGAAAAATAGACTGACGCAACTGATGGGGAAATACCAACGGGGAAATCGACCCGCCTTCAATTCGGGGCCGTTCTTGCCCATTACCGCCATTCGGGATGGCGGTTTCGCTTTCAATGACGTTTTCAGGGACGTCCGAACCATGACTGCCGCGGCCCGAATGGGTTTTGAGCTGGGATTTGAATCCACGGTGATCCCCTTCGATATGAATGTGGAGGCGGAGATGCTGGGCGCCGGGGTAGGCTACCACGAGGGATTCGACGGCCATCCGGTCTACCCCACCATCAACCACCGGCCCGTGGTCCATGCGGAACACGTGATCCTTCCGAGCCATCCGGAGACGCAAGGGCGCATGCCGGCCGTTTTAAAGACCATCCGATCGCTCAAACGGTCCGATTCCCATCGAGGGGCCGTCGGGGCGTTTATGACGGGACCTTTTACGTTGGCGGGCCAGGTCATGGAGCCCGAGCAG
Organism: Desulfatiglandales bacterium; assembly: GCA_963663335.2. Taxonomy (GTDB): domain Bacteria; phylum Desulfobacterota; class DSM-4660; order Desulfatiglandales; family Desulfatiglandaceae; genus NaphS2. Next base: position 2,101,147 of record CAXXLN010000004.1, read on the forward strand.
TTGTTCATGATGCTGTTGAAAGACCCGGATCGGGCGGGAAAAATTCTGAAACGGTTGGCCGACTTCATCAACCGGCTCAAGACCCTTTATGTGAAAGCAGGTGTTGATTTCCTGGTTGTGGAGGAGGGGGGCGCGGCCGGTGTTTCGCCCAGGTTATTCGGCCGCTTGTTGCTGCCGCACCTTCAAACGCTTTTTGCGGAAAAACCGTGCCCCATGACCCTCTCCTTTGTGGGCGGCACCGAAGATTTCCTCGATTTTCTCCTGGCTTGCGATCCGGACGGTGTCCGCGTTGACGGCAAATGTGATTTGGTCCGCGTGCGGGAGCGGGTTCCCCGGGATCTGCCGCTCTTCACCGGTTGCGGTGTGGGCGACATACTGGCCAAGGGCGATCCCGAAACCATCGCCGGGCTGGTGCATAACCGTCTTGAGGGCGGTGCGACATCGGTGTCACCCCCGGCTGACATCTATCCCGCGGCGAAACCGGAAAACATTGCCGCTTTTGTTGAGGCTTTTCGACAATACCCGGGTTGATGCTGAAAAAGGAGGCATTTCGGTCATGAAAAAGGATGTGTCGGATCGAATGAAAGCCCTGCTGAAGGTCAAAGAGAGTTGCGTGCTGGCCACTTCCAGTAATGACAAACCCCACTGCTCCCTGATGGTTTACGCGGTGGATGCAGGTTGCCGTGAAGTCTATATGGTGACCCGTCGGGAAGGGACCAAATATGCCAATCTGCAACAAAACCCGAACGTCAGCCTCCTCATGGATACCCGGGACCGGGGTGAAACCGGACCTGAGGCAACGGCCCTGACCGTCAACGGCAGGTTCAGGGAGATAGAAGCCCCGCAGGAAAGAGCCGCTGTGGTTCAGCAGTTGTTGGAGCGGCACGCGCACCTGGCCGAGTTCATGAAGGATGTCCGGGTGGCGGTCTTTGCGGTGAGGTTGGATTCCTTTCTGCTGCTGGAGGGTTTGACCGACGCCCATTTCGGGACTTTCGGTGATGCGTGACACCCGGGATCCCCATGGTGGCAAATGCCATGAAAGATACGGTTCCAACAATCAGAATTCGCCGGGCCAACGACGCGCCGGTCAATCCCGGCGGGGAGTATGTCCTGTACTGGATGACCGCCAGCCGTCGGGTCCATTGGAATTTCAGCCTGGATCGGGCCGTTGAATGGGCGAAAGAGCTGAACAAGCCCTTGATGATTCTGGAGGCGCTTCGTGTCGGTTACCCATGGGCCTCGGACCGGATTCACCGGTTCATCATGAAGGGGATGTCGGATAACCGGACGGCCCTGAAAGGTCGGAATGTCCTTTATTATCCTTATCTTGAGCCGGAAGAAGGCGCCGGAAAAGGCCTGCTGGAAACCCTGGCAAGGGATGCCTCTGTTGTTGTGACCGATGATTTTCCCGCCTTTTTCCTGCCGCGCATGGTCCTGGCCGCTGCCGGGAAGCTTACCGTGCGTCTGGAACAGGTAGACGGTAGCGGAATGCTTCCCATGGCCGTCGGCGGCAGGGTTTTCACAACCGCCTATTCCTTCAGACGGTTCCTGCAGAAGCATCTCCCGCCCCACCTGTGGGAATATCCGAAAGCCTTTGCGTTTAAAAATGATTCTCTTAAAGCGCCGGTGCCGGTCAAAAAAGGGATCCGGAAAAGGTGGCCTTCCATCCCCTTTTCGGGTTTGAAGGTTGAAGCGCAGGTTTTGAAACGGTTTCCGATTGATCACGACGTTTTTCCGGTGCCCGGCGAGGGAGGCGCCGTTCGAGGTCGTAAACTGCTGGACCGGTTTATGAAGACCGGGCTCCCCGGGTACGTCTCGGATCGCAACCAGCCCGACCTGGCCGTAACCAGCGGGTTGTCCCCATATCTTCATTTCGGGCATGTTTCCCCCCACGAGGTGTTCCAACGCATTGCCCGGCAAGAGAACTGGGGGGTTGAAAAAAGCGCGGAAAAAAAGACCGACGGCAGACGGTCGGGGTGGTGGGGCATGGATGAAAATGCCGAGGCCTTTCTGGACCAGTTGATCACCTGGCGCGAACTGGGGTTCAACAGGTGCCGGTATGATGAGAATTATGACCGATATGCCTCACTGCCCCAGTGGGTGCGGGATACCCTCGATGCCCATACCAAGGACAAACGCCCTTATGTTTATGCCCTTCGGGATTTCGAGAATGCCGAAACCCACGATTCCTTGTGGAACGCGGCCCAGAACCAGCTGGTGCGCGAAGGCCGTATTCACAACTATTTGCGAATGCTGTGGGGCAAGAAAATCCTTCACTGGTCGGTATCGCCCCAGGAAGCCCTGGATATCATGATCCGGTTGAACAACCGTTACGCCCTGGATGGCAGAGACCCCAATTCCTATTCGGGTATTTTCTGGGTTCTGGGCCGGTATGACCGGGCCTGGGGGCCGGAACGGCCCGTTTTTGGAAAGGTTCGCTACATAAGTTCCAAAAACACGGCGCGAAAAATTCGAACCGGAGATTATGTGAAACAGTATGCTACTTAGGGTCGGCACCCTTCTTCTCACTGAGGCCGGTGATGAGGGGGATCACCAGAAAACACATGACGAAAAAGATTACACCCTGCCAACCGAATTTTTCAAATGCAAACCCCGCCCCCGTGATTCCGAGCCAGCCTCCCGTGTAGTAGAACAGCATGTAGATGGCATTGGCTTTTCCATGGTTGCGGGAAAGTTTTCGGTTCAGCAGTCCCACGGCCACCGCATGGGTGGTGAAAAAACCCGCACAGACGCCCAATAGACCCGTGATCACGGCCGCCACCCAAGGGATCAGCAGCAGAAGCAATGCCGCGGCTTCGATGAGGGTCGCGATAAGCAATGTCCGGCCGGCGCCGAAACGGTTGCTGAAACGGCCGGCCAGCGGTCCCAGAAATATCCCCAGGACGTAGACCAGATAAATGAGGGTGGTCAATTCCGTTGAAAAATGAAAGGGGGCTCCTTCCATTCGATAGGGGAGAAAGTTGAAGACCGGCGAAAAAATGAGAAGGGCGCCGGCACCGCAGCTGTAAATGAGCACCAGATCTTTACGCTTGAGAAGTGAGAGCAGGCCGCTTTTGGATCCATTGGGTGGGCTGCCGACACTTTTCGTGCGCGGCAACACCAGGACTGCTGCCAAAGTTGCCGCCAGGATAAGGCCTGCGGCGGAGAAAAAGGCATACCGCCAGTGAAGGGGCGGATGAATGAAACCGCCCAGAAGCCGGCCGCTTAAGCCGCCCAGAACCGTGGCGGACACATAGGTCCCCATCACCACGCTCAATCTGGGACCGGGCAGGGTTCGCGCCAGCCATGCGGAGAGACTGGTGGTCAGAGCTGGAATGAAGAGCCCTTGAAAAAATCGTGCCACGACCAGAACCCTGAAGTCATGGGTCAGGGCGGAGACGATGCCGCCCGCCGCCACGCAAATGCCGCCCGTCAGAAGGATGGGATGGATGGATATCTTATCGGACAAAGATCCGAAAAAGAGACTCGACAGCACGATCCCGAATATCACCGCCGAGACCGTGAGGGAGACCTTCACGGGGGTCACCTGGAATTCCTGTTGCAGCACCGGCAGCACCGGCTGGGTAATGTAAATATTGGCGAAAGAGGCCGATACCAGCGCGAACACGGCGACTTGCAGTTTGAAAGTTCCCTTTTCCATGGTTTTAGCGTCTTTTATATTAAAAATTCAGAGCTTATACCATAAAATTAAACTAGTGTATTTAAAATGTCGGTGAAAGCCTTGCGTATCCCACCCACTTTGGATGTTTCTGAATTTTTCGGTTTACAGGTGCCTGAAATTCGGTCTAAATTGAACCCAGCGATATGCAAGGCTTCGATTCTGCCTGTGTGGGAGTGGCTTCAAATTCCCACGGACTATCCGACTTCCGACTTGATATTATTAGGGAATTGCTGATGGCAATGATCACTGAAAACCAACCTATGAAGAACTGGAAAGCCGAATCCGGGAACTGGAGAAGGAACGCCTGGAACAAAAGGGAACTGAGGGAAGCCTGAGCCAATCAGAGCTCCATTTGAAGCACATCTTTCATTCTCTTGAAGAGGCTGTTTTTGTCGTCACGCCTGACCGTAACATCGTCCAAATAAATAAGGCCGCCCAAAAAAATTTTGGATATGCGGAAAAGGAACTCATCGGATTATCCACCGAAGTCCTTCACGTGGATCATGAGCATTACGTGCGGTTTGGCGAGCAGATTGCAAGGGCTTTTTCATCCGGGTCAACGGCAACGATTGAATTTCGTACAAAGAGGAAAAACGGGGAGATATTTCGTTCCAGACATATCATTTCCCAATTGAAAGATGCTTCAGGAAACCCTGTGGGGATTTTGAGTGTGCTGAAGGACATGACCCGGCAGGCACTGGTGGAAAAAGCCCTGGAACAGCAGAAGAAGGACCTTGAAAAGGCTCAAAAAGTCGCCCATATCGGAAGCTGGACGTACGACCCGAAAACACAGCGCCCCACCTGGAGTGACGAAATGTTTAGGATCTTTGGAATGACACCCGGAGCCGAAGCGCCGTCTTATGAAGAACACCGGCGCCTGATTCACCCGGAGGATTGGAATCGATTTGACGCCGCAGTCCAGAAAGCCGTCGCGGAAGGAATAAGCTACGACCTGAAGATTAGGATTGTCCGTCCCAATGGCGAAATCCGTTATGTTCACGCTATCTGCGAGGCAAAGGAAATCCCCAACGGCGAGGGGATACACCTTGTGGGAACAACGCAGGACATCCATCAAAAACGAATCACGGAAAACGCCCTCAGGGAAAGCGAAAAAAAATATAAAAAAGCAGAAAAGATCGGCAATTTCGGCCATTGGACTCGTGATATAAAGAACAACGAAGCCTTCTGGTCTCCTCAGCTGTAAGAGATTTTCGGAGTGGATCCGAAACATTTCAAACCCCTGTGGCCAAACTTTCTGGAGAGAGTTCACCCGGCAGACAGGGAGGGCCTGAAGGAAAAGGTGGTGAGGACTCTGGAAGAAAGGGAGGATCTGGAGGTTGAATACCGGATTGTACGTCCCGACGGTACGGTGAGGCATGTCCGCTCTTGTGCAGAGACAGGGACCGAAACCGATGGAAAATCAAAGCTCACATTCGGAATCCTGTTTGACATTACGGAAGAAAAACAACTGAGAATGGAGCTCGACAGGCATTTGGTGCAGCTTTTTCGCGCCAATCGCCTGGCTTCCCTTGGAGAGATGGTGGCAGGCGTGGCTCACGAGATCAACAATCCCAACAGCCTGATCACCTTCAACCTGCCCCTGATGGAGGAGATCTGGGGATTCTTTAAAGGGATCATTAATGAATATGCAAAGAAGCACCCGGGTGACGGTATGGGCAGAATATCGGTGGATGAGCTCTCCCAGGACATGGATGAGATTCTGATGTCCCTAAAGAAAGGCTCCAGCCGGATCAAACAGGTGGTGAGGAAATTGAGAACGTTCGCACTCCCGGATGAAGACCAGGAGCTTCAAAGCATCGAACTCAATAAGGTTGTGGAAGATACCATGGCCATTTTCAGCGTAAAATTGAAACCGCATGCGGATAAAATTCATTTTGACCTGGACGAGAACTTGCCGCCCATCTGGGGATATCCCTTGAAGCTGGAGCAGGTGCTGGCAACCTGCTCGTTAACGCCTCCAATGCTATGAGCCAAAAGAGAAAAGGCAGTATTTCCATCATTACCCGCCATATTACGGCCCGTGGCGTGGTGTTTTTTGAAGTGGCGGACAACGGCATTGGCATGACAAGGGACCAGATGGAAAAAATCTTCGACCTCTTCTTTACCACCCGCAGACAGGACGGCGGAACAGGACTGGGGCTTTCCATAAGCCATGGCCTTGTCAAGGAACACCGCGGAGTGATCGGTGTTTTATCCAGACCGGAACAGGGAAGCCGTTTCACGGTTTTCTTCCCCGTGGAAAAGGGGGGCAAACCGGGGCTTCAACCCAACCTGCTGATCATAGACGATGATGTGTCGGTTTTGAAGATGTTGAATTCCCGTTACATAAACCTGGACAAACGCTTTGTGCAGACCCTCGAAGAGCCCGAATCGGTGCTGGCATATCTCAAAGGGCACCCCGAAATAGACCTGGTTCTCTCCGACATTTTGATGCCGGGCATGGACGGATGGCAACTCCTCAGGGAAATCAGGGGGGCGTTCCCCCTGATGCCTGTCATCCTCTATTCAGGGTCGCCGGAGGCCCTCGAAAACCCGTTTGATGACAATGAGGCCCGATTTCCTGATTCAAAAACCCTTTGACCGAAATCAGTTGATTGAGTGCATCAATCAGATTGGCAGGATGAAATTATGAAGATTCTCATCGTGGATGATCAAGAAGACATCCTCACATCGCTCAAGCGCACTCTGAAATACAAAGGGTTTGACCAGGTGCAAATCTGCGACCGGAGCAGAAGGGCCCTCACGTTGATTCAGGAAGAGCGTTTCGACGTGGTATTGCTGGATATCATCATGCCGGAAATGGATGGGCTGGAGGTTCTTGAAACTGTCACACCGCTGAACCCTTTCACGGAGTTTATCATCATTACCGGCGTTCACGACATCGATACGGCTGTAAAAGCCCTGCGTTTAGGAGCGTACGATTATCTCGTCAAACCGCTGGATGCGGCCAGGGTCATCCACGCCATCGAACGGGCTTATGAGAGAAAGGCCCTCGCCTTCAGTTTCTCCGAACTGGGCAAAGACCACTCCTGCCTGGAGATTCCGGAAGACTTTTCTCCCATTGTTACCCGAAATCCGCAAATGTGTGTTCTGATGCGCTATGCGGATATCATGGCGCGAAGCGGAAAACCGCTCCTGATAACAGGGGAGACGGGAACGGGCAAGGAACTGTTTGCCAGGAGCATCCACAAAGCGGGGTCTTACGCAAAAGGACCTTTCGTTCCGGTCAATGTCTCTTCCGTGCCGGAAAACCTTTTCGAGAGTCAGTTTTTCGGGCACGCCAAAGGCGCCTTTACGGGGGCCGCAGCCTCAGCTGCAGGATATTTTGAATCGGCCGATGGGGGACCCTGCTTTTGGATGAAATCGGTGACTTTCCGCCGGGCCTGCAGGTAAAGCTCCTTCGGGTTCTGGAGGAGAGCCAGATTACCCGCCTGGGCGAGACACACCCCAGACAGGTGGCCGTACAGGTCCTCTCATCCATCAACAAAGACCTTGCTGAATCCTGCCATTCTGGCCGGTTCCGTGTTGATCTCTATTATCGGCTCAGTTCCGCAAAGATCCACATCCCGCCGCTTCGCGCACGGACCGAGGATATTTCGCTGCTGGCAGACTATTTTCGCAGGGCGGCCTGTTCAAAATATAATAAAAGGGTCGATGCTTTCAGCTCTGAGGCCCTGGATTTCCTGGCACGACAACCGTACCCCGGGAATGTGCGCGAACTCAAACAGATGGTCGAAAACGCGGTTCTGGTGATGAATTCCCGAACCCTTCCACCCAGTCACTTCGCAGACGGCCATGATCCTGCGCCGGCCCCTTTTCAAAAGGCGTTTACGCTGAAGCAAAACGAACAGGCCCACATTGCCTATGTGATGAGTCTTTCCGATGGCAATCGAAGCGAGGCTTCAAAGATTCTGGGTATCAGCTTGAGACACCTTCATCGCAAACTGGCCGCCATGAAGGCGAGCGGCCAATGGAAGGAACTTTTTGAAAAACCGCCACAATAACCGTCCTCGTGAGTGCCGGATATGTCACAAAGGAAGTGACCTATCTGTCATTAACCTAAAATCCACAGTTGCTGGAAAGCCAAGAATGGCGAAAGATCAAAAATCGTCCTGGATTTGAAAGCACTGAGTTCGAATTCAAATGCAGTGGATGGAAAAGGACCCGCCGATTTGTGGCCATCCGTGAATAAAATATCTCTTGTCCCAGGCGCCCAATGGGGCTAAATAGGATTCGGTTATATTAATATGTTAAACCATCTATCACGCCATCTTTGCCTGTTTTCCTCCTTTTTAGAGTGCTAAAAGGTTCGTTTTCACTGATCAACCCCTTCTTTTAAAAATCAGAATAAGTACTGCAAAACCAATAGGTTACGATCAGGTATTCATATTTAAGAAAATGGCATGCTCATTGCCAGGTTATTGATTGCTTCTTTACTGAATGTTACCCGCACATATGGAGGCTCCAACATGGAAACGATCCGAAAAATCCTCCTGGTTGACGATGAACCGGATTTTTTGCGCTTTCTTCAACGGCACCTCAAGCGCGAGGATTTTGAGCTTCGGACCGCCTGCCAGGGGGAGGAGGCCAAAGATCTCATTCTGAAGGCGGCTTCTGAAAATGACCCCTTTGATCTCGTAATCACCGACCTGATCATGCCCAAGATGGACGGCTGGCAACTGGTGCAATGGGTCCAATGTCACCATCCTGAAATCCTGACCATCATTCTGACAGGCGTCGGCGAAAACGGGATCAGCCGCGAAACGCTGCGCCCGAATGCGGATTTGTATCTCGAAAAAGCCATCACACCAAAACAGTTGCTCGGAACCATTCGGCAACTGGAAAAAGAAAACTAAATAACCGAAAGGAACCCGGCATGATCAACTCAAAGACCGATGTGGCTCCCATTGATGGGAAAAGATGGGAACTCACCCTGTACAAGGCGGGCGATTCACCCTCTTCGAGAAATGCTGAAGCTCAGCTTCAGAAATTGTGCAATCACTATCTTAAAGGCCGCTATCAATTGACAGTGGTTGACATTCGGGACCGGTCGGCAGTTCTGCCGCCGGATATCCTCGCGGCGCCCACCGTGGTTTGCATGTTCCCCCGGCCTGAACGGCGTGTGATCGGGGATCTTTCCGCAACGGAAAAAGCCATCGAAGGCCTCGGGTTGCGGGATGCCCTGGGCGAGATTTGAGACACAATCAAACCGGCCGGTCAATGGAGCCGAAAAAATAGAATGAGACAAAAGAGGACCAAGAGATGAAAAAAGGTATGGATGAAAACAAGGCGGTTCCCAAGTTTTTGAGCAAAACGCCCACGGGGATTCAGGGCCTCGATGAAATCATCGGAGGGGGTCTTCCAAAAGGTCGACCCACCCTGGTGGCCGGAGGCGCCGGTTGCGGCAAGACCGTGCTGGCCATGGAATTTCTCGTCAGGGGCATTGAGCAATTTGATGAAAACGGCGCTTTCATCACCTTTGAGGAAACCGTGAAGGAATTGACGGAAAATACGGCCTCCCTCGGGTTCGACCATAACACCATGACCCATGATAAACGACTCTCTTTAAAGGAAATATACTACGAGCCTGCAAACGACGTGGAAGCAGGCGAGTATGATCTGAGCGGTCTTTTTGCCCAGATCGGGCGTGCCATCGACGCGGTGAAGGCCCAGCGGGTGGTCATCGACGGCATCGAAACCCTTTTTTCCTTCTTTTCCCGTGAACAGATTGTTCGGGCGGAACTGAAACGGCTGTTTCGCTGGTTGAAAGAAAAGGGGGTGACGTCCATCGTGACCTGTGAAGCCGGTGTCGGGGGCGCGCAAACCACCCGGCGCGGCATCGAGGAATATATCTCCGATTGCGTGATTTTCCTCAGCCAGCGGGTTCTGGACCAGATTTCCATCCGCCGGTTGCATATTATCAAATACAGAGGATCCATGCACAGCTCCAACGAATACCCCTTTCTGATTACCGAAAAGGGCATTTCCGTACTGCCCGTCACCTCCATCGGCCTCGAATACGATGCCCCCACAAAAAGGGTGCTCACCGGCATTGAAGGGCTGGACGATATGCTGGAGGGAAAAGGGTATTTCAAAGGGAGCAGCATTCTCATCTCCGGTACCGCGGGAACGGGAAAATCGACTTTCGCAGCTCTGTTTGCCGCCGCCATTTGCAAAACCGGCGGGAGCACACTCCATTTTTCCTTTGAGGAGTCCGCCGTCCAGATTCTTCGCAATATGCAGTCCACGGGCCTGGATCTGGCCCCCTTCGTGGAAAAAGGCCTTTTGAAATTTCATGCCATACGACCAACCCTGCAGGGACTGGAAATGCATCTGCTGAACATGAACCATATGATTGCGGATTTTGCGCCGGACGCGGTCGTCCTTGATCCCATCAGCAATCTGGCAGCCGTAGGATCCCTTCCGGACATCAAGCTCATGTTCCTTCGCGTGCTGGACACCCTGAAAAAAGCGAATATCACCTGTCTGTGTACGGACCTTACAAGCGGAGGGCATGCCATAGAAGCCACCGATGTGGGGGTATCCTCCATTATGGATACCTGGATTCTGCTGCAGAACCTCCCCAGGGAGCGCTGCCGGGAACGATCGGTCTATATTCTGAAATCACGGGGCATGTCCCACTCCAACGAAATGCATTCATTCGAAATGAAAGAAGATGGGATCCATATCCAGCCCTCCTCTGAATGAACCGTATTTGGGCTGTCTTCTTGTTACGGCATCGTGAAGAAATATGGGGGAAGAATTGAGGACCAAAAAAAGTGTCGGACGAACAAGAATCAAAGGCTGATTTGATTGAAGAATTCATCACACTGCGTCGTCAGGGGAAGACGTCCGAGGTGAACGGTACGGAAAGTCTGGGCACCATTATTCGGGACAGTATCGACGGCATCCTGGTGGTGGATCCGGAAGGCGTTGTGCTTTTCGCCAATCCTGCAGCGGAACTGATCCTCAGACGCCCAAGCGCTGAAATTCTGGGGACGGACCTGGGTGTCCCTACCCTGGATGGCGGCAGCACGGAAATGGATGTGTTGCTGCCTGGGGGGGATACGGTGTCGGTGGAAGTTCGGTCAAACAAAACACTCTGGGAGGGCCAAGCGGCCATCTATGTTGCATTAAGGGATTTGACCGAACGGCGGAACGCCGAAGCAGCCCTGCGGGAGAGCGAGGCGAAATACCGTGCGCTATTCGAAACCATGGCCCAGGGGATGGTATACTTTAACGCTCAGGGGAAATTCGCCTCTGCCAATCCGACTGCTCAGCGGATGCTGGGACTCCCGGCCGGTCAGTTCATAGGAACGGATGCCGGGGATCTGGGATGGCGGCTTGTTCAGGAAGACGGCAGCGACTTCCCCGTGGAAAACCTTCCCTCAAGGATTGCCTTCGGAACAGGCAGGAAGGTTTCAAATGTTGTTATCGGCTTTCAAAATGCTCATGATGATACCCGCCGGTGGATTCGAGTGAACGCCACCCCCCAGTTCAAGCCCGGTGAAGAAAGACCCTTTCAGGTCTATGCGACCTTTGAAGACATCAGCGAAGGCAAGAAAGCCTTTGATCAAAGCCAACGTCTGGCGGCGATTGTTCAAACCACGGGAAATGCGATTATCTCAAAGACCCTGGATGGGACCATTACAACCTGGAATCCCGCGGCGGAGCGGATGTACGGCTATGGTGCCGAGGAAGCCATCGAAAAAAACATTACTATGTTGGTTCCCGATGAGGCGAAAGCGGATCTAGAAAGAACCCTTGAAAGCATTCGTAGCGGAAACAGGGTTACGAACTACGAGACCATTCGACGTCGAAAGGACGGGACACTCATCGATGTTTCTCTGACGGTATCCCCGATCCAGGACGAATCCGGCCATGTGGTGGGCTCCTCAGCCATTGCTCAGGATATCAGCCGATTGAAACGGGCGGTTGCGGAGCACCAGGTCATGGAGGAGCAGTTCCATCAGTCCCAGAAACTGGAATCCATCGGCCGGCTCGCGGGTGGTGTGGCCCATGACTTCAACAACATGCTGAATGTGATTCTGGGGTACGGGGAGCTTATGCTGACAAGACTGCAGGAACCCGATCCTTTGCTGGAATATGTGAAGGAAGTGGTTGAGGCCGGAAAACGGGCCGCGGCCCTGACCCGGCAACTCCTGGCCTTCAGCCGAAAGCAGACCCTCCAGCCGCGGGTGCTCAATCTAAATGATATCATCAGCAATCTGAAAAAAATGCTCGGAAGGCTTATTGGCGAAGACATTCAGTTGATCACTGCCCTGGCTGAAGATCTGTGGCGCGTTGAGGTTGATCCGGGACAGATCGAACAGGTGATCATGAACATCGCCGTCAATGCCCGCGATGCCATGCCCCAAGGGGGGGGTGTTCACTATCGAGACCCGTAATGTGACGCTGGATGAGCGGTATGCAAGAGACCATATCAATGTGGAGCCCGGGGATTATGTGTTGCTTGCCATGAGCGATAACGGTTGTGGCATGGATGATGCCACCCGGAAAAGGTTGTTCGAACCGTTTTTCACCACCAAAGGAATGGGGAAGGGAACGGGTCTGGGGCTTGCGACGGTGTATGGCATCATCACGCAGTCCAAGGGGTATATCTGGGTTTACAGTGAATCGGGGAAGGGCACGGCCTTTAAGATTTATCTGCCCTGCACCACCACTCGGCAATCCCCAGCCAAGGTGACGGCGGAACTTGAAGAGACGCCGGGGAGTGGAGAAACCATTCTGGTGGTGGAGGATGAAGCCTCCCTTCGGAAACTGTGTTCAGCGGTTTTGACCAAAGCGGGCTACCATGTTCTTGCGGCAGCCAATGGCGGCGAAGCCTTGCTTTTGATTGAAGAGAAAAAGGTGCGCCCGGATCTGATTATCAGTGACGTGGTGATGCCCGGTATGGGCGGCAAGGTGCTGGTGGATCGCCTGAGAAAGACCCTGCCCCATGTCAGGGTCCTGTTCATGTCCGGCTATACGGATGATGCTATTGTGCAGCACGGCGTGCTGGGCTCGGGGATACCGTTCATGGAAAAACCCTTTAATACCAGCACACTCGTCAATAAGGTCGGAGCGCTTCTTCGAAAATGATTGCCCCGGAGGTCTTCCCGGCTGGGAAGAGTGATTCTCATTGTGGAAGACGACGAAAGATTATGAAGATGTTTAGAGATTTGCTCCAGTCTCAGGGATATGTTATATTTAAGGCTCATAATGGTGAAGAGGGAGTCCTCCTGGCACAACAGAAGCATCCGGGAATCTGATGGATGTCCGGATGCCGGGAAAAGACGGGATTCAGGCCACGAGGAAGATCAAGGCGGATGCTGGAACCCGTTTAATTGCGGTGATTGCCCTGACAGCCTATGCCGTGAAGGGCGACCGGCAGCAAGTGTCAAACGGGGGGCTTCGATGGTTACATGTCCAAGCCCATTAACATCCATGCCTTTCTGAAAAACATTGCCGAGTATGTTGTTCCGTAAGACAACCGTATTGATTCGGAATTATGGTAACTGAAAACATCATTCTTCAATCGGCGGGCTCACTGTCGGTGGGGGTTGTGGCCCTGCTGATGGTGGTTCTGCAGACGATATTCTATTTCAAAAGACCTCAATTTCCATGGTATGCCTGGAGCGCTGCCATTTCCTTTTCAGCGCTTCTTTATTCGGTCGGCATTTTCTTTGAGTACAATACCCCCGAAGGTCCCCTCAACCGGTTTTCCGGTCTCCTGGAGTTTACGGCCATCATTTTTTTAATCCATTGCATGTATGGTTTTACCTTTTCCTATCTGCGTATCGAAAGCAGACGGTACCATCGAATCGCCGGCATCTGTCACGGTGCCGTTTTGATCCTGCTGTGGTTCACCCCTTGGATTGTGGCGGATCGTTTCGTCGTGCGGCATTTCATGGGACTGGCTTCTCCCTTTGTTGAAGCGGCCCTGGGGCCGCTGGGCCCTGTTTTTGTTCTTTATGGGGTGATGGTCAGCATCAGTGTCATGTTCATTTGGATCAGGGACCCCAGAACCGACTCAAAAAATCGGTTCATCTATTTGGCGGGGATCGGCTTCTGGGTTTTTCTGGGGTTTCATGACGCGCTTGCCGCATTGGGTGTGCCCACGTTTCAATATGTCATGGAATATGGGTTTCTGGTTTTTGCCGTGGTGGTTTTATGGGTTGTATTCAATGACTATCTGGAAATCGCGGCGCAAGAAAAGTATCGGGTGATCACGGAATTTGCAAATGACTGTATCCTGGTTATTCAGGGGGAAAGGGTGGTTTTTGAAAATTCAGCCTGCCGGGCGCTGGCGGGTAAATCCATGAGCGATTCAAAGCCCCGGGATTTTCTGCCTATGATAGCCTCTGAAGACCGGCGCGGTGTTATCGATCACTTTAACTCCCTTGCGGCAGGTGAACGTCTCCCCGCGCGGCACGCGTTTTCCATTCAAAAAGAGAATGACGAACGAAGATACGTGGAAATTGCTTCAAGTGTCATTCGATACCGAAACAGGCCCGCGGTCCTGGCGGTCATGCGGGATATTACGGAACGAAAACAGGCGGAGGAGTCCCTTAAAAAAAGTGAAGAACGCCTCAGGATAGCGGGAAAAGCCTCCTATGACCTCATTTATGAATGGACTGTGGCCAATGACGCCCTGGAGTGGTTCTCGGACGTTGATGGATTTCTGGGATACCCGAAAGGTGCCATATCGAGAAATATCAGCGCCTGGCTCGACATGGTAAATCCCGAAGACAGGGGCAAACTCCAAAATGCGGTCGAACGCCACCGAACATCAACAGCGCCGATCCGGTACGAATACCGGATCAAACATCATGACGGCACCTACCGGTACTGGCGGGATCAAGGGCTGCCCCTTTTGGACGAGCAGGGTCTCCCCTATAAATGGATCGGTATTTGTAAGGATATCACCGAGCGCAAGCGGGCTGAAGAGGCCCTTCGGGAAACCGAGGAAAAACTGTCCCGATCCCGAAAAATGGAATCCATCGGACTATTGGCAGGGGGTGTCGCCCATGATTTGAACAATGTCCTCTCGGGAATTATTACCTACCCGGAACTTATTTTACTGCATATGGATAAGGACGATAAACTCAGAAAGTACGTCGAAGAAATTCGGAACTCCGGCAAGCGGGCGGCGGCCATCGTCGATGACCTGCTGACCGTGGCCAGAGGGATTGCGATTACGAAAGTAACCCTCAACCTGAATAAGATTGTTCAGGATTACCTGTATTCCCCGGAGTTCAAAAAAACCGAGTATTATCATCCGGCGGTTTCCTTCAAAGCTTCTCTGGATGAAAACCTTCTAAACAGCAGCGGGTCTCCCGTGCATATCATGAAAGCGGTAATGAACCTGGTGTCAAACGCTTCAGAAGCCATTGAAGGCGAGGGCACCGTCACGGTGTCCACCATGAACCGCTACCTGGATCGCCCCATCCGGGGATATGAAGATGTCAAAGCGGGAGAATACGCTGTTTTGGCGGTTTCAGACGATGGGTCGGGTATAACGTCCGAAGATCTGAACAGAATATTTGAACCGTTTTATACCAAAAAAGTCATGGGCAGAAGTGGTACGGGTTTAGGCCTGGCCGTTGTGTGGAACACGGTCCAGATCCATGGGGGGTATATCGACGTCAGTACCGAGTCGGGCGGTACCACCTTTCTGTTGTATTTCCCCGTTACCCGAGAGACCCTGTCGGTGGAGGATGCCGCTGTACCCCTGGATGATTACATGGGTCACGGAGAAGCGATCCTGGTGGTGGATGACGATGAGAACCATAGAGATATTTGCCGCCAAATGCTCGGAGTACTGGGTTATGAAACCATATCTGTTCCGAGTGGTGAAGAGGCGGTTGCCTATTTAAAAGAGAACACGGTGGATCTGGTATTGCTGGACATGATTATGGATCCGGGAATGGGGGGTCGGGAGACGTATGAGAGGATTATCGAACTTCACCCCCATCAGAAAGCGGTCATTCTCAGCGGATATAGTGAAACTGCCGATGTGAAGGCTGTTCTGGAAATGGGAGCCGGTCAATATGTGAAGAAACCGGTCACCCTTGAAAAGACGGGAATGGCGGTCAAGACTGAACTGGATAAGTGAGCCTGAGCAAAGATATTTGAAATTTGAAATTGGAACGGGGGAAATCAAATCCTTTTTATGAAAAAGATACTGGTGGTGGATAACGATCAATTTTTCCTGGAATTCATAAAGGAACTTCTGCAGAAGGAAGGTCACCAGGTGCAAACTGCGGAGGACGGCCTTTCGGCACTGGATGTTCTGGATGGGTTTACGCCGGAGTTCATATTCAGTGATGTGATCATGCCCAATATAGACGGAAAAAGGCTTTGCCGAATCCTGCGGAGAATGGACCATCTAAGGGATACGAAGATCATTATGGTTTCAAGTGTTGTCAGCGAAAGTTTTGACGAACTCAAAACATGCGGTGCGGACCTGTGCATATCCAAAGGCCCGTTTGAACAAATGGCCCATGATATTCTCGGGTTTCTGGGGCAAACGGGACCTCCATCATTATCCGCCATGGCTGACAAACCCGATGGTAGCGGTCGATTAATGCCGCGTGCCATCACCCGGGAACTGCTTTCTCAGAACCGGCATCTGGAATTGTTGCTGGACCGATTGAGCGAAGCGGTATTTGAAATCATGTCCGGGGGCAGAATTGTCTATGCCAATAGTGCGGCCACCCGTTTGACCCAACTTTCTGAAGAACAGCTTCTGGGGTGCCCCATTCAGAACATTTTCTCCAAGAAAGACCGCTCTCGCATGGAAACCCTTTTTGGGCGGCTCTCTGAATATTCCAAAAAATTTTCAGCGGACCCCCTTCCTGAAGTCAATGGTCATGAGGTGCTTCTGGAAGTGGTTCCCATTTCGAAAGACAGCGGAAAAAGGCTGGTGATTCTTGAAAACGTGAGCGAGCAGAAAGCGGCTGCCAGAGCCCTTAAAAAAAGTGAGGAAAGATACCGAATTCTTTTTGAGAATGCCAACGACGCCATTTTTATAATACAGGATGATATTTTAAAATTTCCAAACCGCAGAACCCTCGAAGGGCTGGGCTACACCGCGGAAGAACTGTCTCGAATACCTTTTACGGATTTCGTTCATCCCGAGGACAGGGAATCGACAATCAATCAATACCGCAAAAGATTGAAAGGTGAATCGGTTCCCAGCTACACTTCATTTCGCGGCATCAAGAAATCGGGTGAAGAATTCTGGGGTGAGTTGAATTCGGTGTTGGTCAACTGGGAAAATCGGCCGGCAACTCTCAATTTTCTAAGAGATGTTACGGAGAAAGTGGAAATTGAAGGCCGTCTGCGCCAAACGCAGAGAATGGAATCCGTAGGACGTCTGGCAGGCGGCGTG
Organism: Desulfatiglandales bacterium; assembly: GCA_963663335.2. GTDB lineage: Bacteria > Desulfobacterota > DSM-4660 > Desulfatiglandales > Desulfatiglandaceae > NaphS2. Next base: position 2,118,246 of record CAXXLN010000004.1, read on the forward strand.
GCTCACGATTTTAACAACCTGCTCATGGCCATTAAGGGAAATACGGAGCTCTTGTTGCTGCATAAAGATCCAGCGGATCGGGAGTATGCGAGGCTAAAGAATATCGAACAATATGTTCAAAGCGGATCGGAACTGACCCGACAATTGCTCGGTTTTGCCAGAGATGGAAAATATGAAACGAAAGTGACGAACCTCAATGAAGTCATTAACCGAAGCTGTGAGATGTTTGAAAGGACTCGCAACGAAATCCGGATTCAACAGAAATATCAGACGGCTCTGTGGAAGGTGGCAGTCGATCGGGGACAGATGGATCAGGTTCTGATGAATCTCTTCATCAATGCATGGCAGGCCATGCCTGACGGAGGTGAATTGATGGTTGAGACACGAAATGTTCAACTTGAGGAAGGGGGTACGGCCACAACCGATTTGCCCGTGGGGAAATACGTGGAAATACGCGTTGCGGATACCGGTACGGGCATGGATGAGGAGACCCGATTACATGTTTTCGATCCGTTTTTTACGACCCGTGAACCGGGCCAGGGAACCGGACTTGGATTGGCTTCCTGCTATGGCATCGTAAAGAATCATCAGGGAAAAATTGACGTCCAAAGTACTCCCGGAAAGGGAACTGTCTTTACGATTCTGCTGCCCACGGCCGAAAAGCCCTGAAGATTAAGGTGTTGCTTTCCAGCGCGTATGCCCTTGGCCGTCAGGCGACTGCCATGTTGGATCGCGGTTGCAATGGATTTATTAAAAAACCATTTTATATTAATGCATTATCGTAAGAAATGAGGGAGATCCTGCATGCCGAGCAGGCATGAAAGCAGTGATGAAGCTGGTGCCAAACGCATCAGAAGCCGTTGAAGGGAAGGGTAACGTGACGTTTTCTACCATGAACCGCCACCTGGATCATCCCATAAAGAACCCATGAAAGGAAAGGAAGATGCAAAGCCCTCAAAACCCGCTGAACAAGTTTGAACTGCTCCGGCAGCGGGCGGAAAGAAAGCTTCCGGAATCGGAACGCTATCTCAAGCAGATTATCGACTTTCTCCCGGATGCCACCATGGTGATTGACACGGCGGGAAAGGTAATTGCCTGGAACCATGCCATGGAGCGGATGACCGGCGTTATGGCACGGGATATGGTGGGAAAGGGGGACTACGAATATGCCATCCCTTTCTACGGGGAAAGAAGGCCGATCCTGATAGATCTTGTGGGCAACCGGGATAACGCGATCGAGGGGAATTATCGATATGTGAAGCAAGAAGGGGAAGCGATGGTTTCCGAGGTGTATGATTGCCGGGCCAGGCCCGGCGGCACCTTGTGGAATAGGGCCTCTTTGCTGTATGATGAAAAAGGTGAGGTGATCGGGGCCATCGAGTCCATTCGGGATATCACCGACCACAAAAAGGCTGAAGCGGACGTAAAGTCCCAAAAGGCCTATTTGGAAGGTTTGGTGGATAACATGCCGGATGCCATCGCCACATTTGACGAGGATGGAACCGTCACGGAGATCAACCCGCAGTTTACAGCCCTGTTCGGGTACCCGGTGGAAGAGGCGCTGGGTCAAAACATCAGCGAGCTTGTGGGGCCGCCGGATCGACTTGAAGAGGCCCATGCCTTCCGTCGGGCCGCCGTAAGTGGCCATGCGCTTGATGTGGAAACGGTTCGAAGGCGCAAAGACGGCACCTTGCTTGATGTCTCTTTGCGCTCAGCTCCCATTGTTGTTGACAATATGCAAATCGGATACCTGGTCATTTATCGGAACATTTCTTTAAGGAAACGGGCCGAAAAGGAGAGATCCGAACTCGAAACGCAACTCCTTCAAGCCCGAAAGATGGAAGCCATCGGTACATTGACCGGCGGCATCGCCCATGATTACAACAACCTGCTCTCCATTGTCATGGGGAACCTGTCCCTGGCCATGGAGGAGGTGACAAGCGGATCTGATCTGGCGGTTTTTTTGAACGGGATCGACAAGGCTTCCCTTAAGATCCGGGATCTGACCCATGAACTCATGGCTCTTTCCAGGGGCGGCATTCCGGTGAAAAAAGAGGCTTCCATAAAAGAACTGATGAGGATTCCGGCCGATGTTATTCCCCTTGACAGCGGCATTTCCCTCAAAGAATCCATTGCCCGGGATCTGTGGTTGGTCCCCTATGATTCCCATAAAATGGGGACCGTCTTCCGAAATGTGGTCATCAATGCGGTGGAAGCCATGCCCGATGGCGGGACCATGAGCATCACGGCGCGGAACCTGCGGGTTGAGGAGGCGGACACCGACCCCGGCCTTCCCCTGAAACCGGGCGCTTATGTGCACATTTCCATTGCGGATGAGGGAAAGGGCATTTTGGGGGAACACTTGGGCAGGGTATTCGACCCCTATTTTTCCACCAAGGCCATGGGCGTTCAGAAAGGAATGGGTTTGGGCCTGGCCACATCCTATGCCATTGTTCAGAAGCACGGGGGGCACATGGCCGTTCGTTCATCTCCCGGCGCGGGAACTGTTGTAAACATTTATCTTCCGGTAGAAAACAAACAAATCGGAACGGATAACCGTGCTTCTCGTGACGAATTCACACGGCCCGCAAAGCGGGTGTTGGTGATGGATGACGACGAGATGTTGAGGCAACTGGCCGAACAAATGTTGAAACGGCTTGGTTATGCCGTAAAAACCGTAAAAGACGGAGCCGAAGCCGTAAAAGTCTTCAAAAAAGAAAAAGATATGGATAGACCCTTTGATGCGGTTATACTGGATCTTACCGTCAAGGGAGGCATGGGCGGAGAGCAGACCATGGGGGAACTGTTCAAGATTGATCCCCATGTCAAAGCCGTCCTGTCCAGCGGCTATTTCAATGATCCGGTCATGTCCGACTTCAAAGCATACGGATTTATGGGCGTTTTGCCCAAACCCTATTCGAAAGAGACCCTGGAAAATGTGCTCAAGAAGATGCTTGAGTGATGGGACGATCGTTATTCAGATAGGGACTCAGTAACTGGATATTGCGTAAGGTTTTTGAAATGTTCTATGACATATCCGTTTCACTGGGCGGTGAATCCATCGATTTCCCGGGAGACGCCGCATATCAGCGAAAAATGGTTCAAACCCTGGAAAGCGGAGACGCGTGCAATCTTTCCGAAATTACCATGAGCGCCCATGCGGGAACACACATGGATGCTCCTTACCATTTCTTTTCAGATGGACAAACCATCGACCGATACCCGGTGGAAAAGTGTGTTCTAAGGGCGTTAGTGGTCCATGTGCAAAACAGTGTGTCAATCGGGCCTGCCGAACTGGAAGGGGCGAATGTAGAAAGCGGTGAAGCCATCCTTTTCAAAACCCGCAATTCCACGGAGGGCCTGGTTGTAAAGGGTGTATTTGAAGAGAAGTTTGTCTATCTCAGTGAGAGAGGAGCCGACTGGTGTCTTCAAAAAGGGGTCGGCTTGGTCGGCATCGATTATATTACCATTGAAAAATATGGCAGCAAGGGATTCCCGGTTCACCGCGGGATTCTGGGGCGTGGCATTCCGATCCTGGAAGGGGTTAATCTCGGAAGCGTTCCGGAGGGCAGATATACGCTTTACTGTTTTCCCCTGAAGATCAGGGGTGGTGAAGGGGCGCCGGTTCGCGCTGTTTTGATGGGTTGAAATCGAACGCTAATCAGGTTTTTTTTCCAGATCTTCCAAAGACAAATCAAGGTCCAAGGGCTCGATATCCAGGTCTGAAAAGAGGTTCACCTCCTCTTCCAAGCCTATTGATTTCTTTGATGAAGGATCGGTTTTTCGGCCTTCAGTTTCTTCCGAATCGGAATCAGCCGTTTGTCTGTTTATTTCGTCGGAATTCCAGAAATCCCCTTCAACGGAAATCTCCTTTTTAGAAGACGCCCCATCCGGTTCGGGTGTTTCTTCCAGTTCAAAAAGAATCTCATCTTCCTCCACGGCACTTGGCTCGGATGGCGTTTTGCTGGAGTCACTATCCGAAAGGTCGTCCAGAGACAAGAACAGTTCCCGGGGATCTAGATCTTCCTGCGTGAAATCGATCTCTGTAACGTCGTTTATATTCTCCGGCTTCTCTGTGCTCTCGGGTTCATCGGCCAGGAAAAGATCCACCTCGTCGTCGGCAGCCGCTCTTTCAACCGGAACTGGCTTTTTCCCATCTATTTCAGCCATTTCAATGGGGATCCGGGTGTCATCGGCGCTGTCACTGATGAAATTCTGCAGGTCAAGAGGGGCCTCGGCATCGCTTTCAACTTCTTCCAATGCAGGTTCCAGATCAAATAGAATTTCATCATTAGCCGGTTCAAGCGTTTTTAACGGTTCTTCCGTAAAATCGCCGGTTTCAAATACAATTTCATCTCCTGAAGAATCCGGTATTTCCGGGGTGCTTGGTTTGCTTTCGTCACCCTCCAAATCGTCGAGAGCGATCAGTAAATCCTTAGCATCCATTTCTCCGTAAGCATTATCGGAAAAGCCGGTTTCGAACACGCTCTCTGTGATTTCAGGGTTCTCGGAACCGGCCACTCCGATGAGAGAAGCGAGAAAAAAGGGCGGGTTTGGTTTGTTGGGCGAGAATTTCAGACGGGCTTGCTCTTCAGAATTGTCTTTTCCGCATTTGGGGCAGACCTGGCTGTAATCGAAACTGGTGTAATTGCATTTGGGGCATTTCATACCAAAAACTCCACATTAGGACGATTTGCATTCTTCGAGGGCTTCCCTGGCCAACTGATCACAACGCTCGTTTTCAGGGTGCCCATCGTGCCCTTTGACCCATTTCCATTGGATTTCATGGGGTCGGCTCAACTGAAGCATTTCCTCCCACAGGTCTTTGTTCAGGACCGGTTTTTTCTGGGAATTTTGCCAGTTCTTTTTGATCCAGCCGTGAATCCAAACGGTCATGCCCTTCATGACGTACTGAGAATCGGTCGTCACAATGATTTTGCACGGTCGTTTGAGGCGACGCAGCGCCTCAATGACGGCCATCATTTCCATACGGTTATTGGTGGTTTGCCGCTCGCAGCCGGAAATCTCTTTGGTCACTTCTCCATATCTGAGGAGAGACCCGTAGCCTCCCGGACCCGGATTGCCGCTACAGGCCCCATCCGTGAAGATTTCGACAAGCTTCTCTCCATTATGGGTCATGACATTACTACTTCGTGAAACGACCATGGATGACGAAGGTGATATAGGGCATTTCAGGGTAATTGGTTTTCATTTTCAAAATACCGTTGAAGTTGCGGTTTCCCCCTGGCGTTGTAGAAAATCTTATGCGATATTTCCGCCCTTTTTCCAAGGTTTCAACGGCGTATGCCAGTTTGTCTTTCAGATTGAATTCCGCAATGGTAAGGCTCAGGGATTTGTTCGTTTCAGCACGAATTTCCACTGTCTTGCTGATTTCGTCTCCTTCTTTTCCGTAAAGGCGGATGTACCGGGAAGAAACGTAAATGGGCGATTTGACGCCATTTGGGCTCCTCTCCGCCGCTTTTTGCTGGATGCCCGGCGATGCGGTCTTCGGCGAAATTGCCGTAGACTTAAAGCGCCCCTGAATGAAAAGGTCGATTTCCGGCTTTTCCGGATAGTTGGTCTTGAGTTTCAGGGTTCCCCGATAATTTTCCTTGATGCCGGGAACGGAGGTGAATTTGACCCTGTATTCTTTATCTTTTTGAACGGTTTCAATGGCGTATTTCAGTTTGTCTTGAGGTGTGAATTCAGCCACCGTGAGATTCAACGGCTTTTCCAGCTCCCCCATGATCTTAACGGTTTTCTCCACCGCACCATCACCGCTGCCATAGAGGTGGACATACCGGGAAGAAACAAAAATGGGAACCTTGACGGTGGCTTTGATCACCAGTGTGACGTTTTGATTTTCAGGATCGTTGGTCTCGACACGAGCGGATTTGCGAACACTACCCTGGTAACCTTTTGTGTTGACGGTCAGCGTTATTTTTCCTTCCCCTCCCGGGGGAACGGCCGGATCGAAATTGGCCACGGTACAGCCTCAACCGGGCCTGACGCTGATGATCTTAAGGGGTTCGTCGCCTTTGTTGAGGATCTTGAAGGTATGTTCCAGAACAGTCCCTTCTTTTACATCCTTAAAATCGAATTCCCGCCCTTCAACGGTCATCCTGGGGACTTTGCCGGCCTGGTCCTGGGCAAGACACAGGTTGCCCCAGAGTGCAATGGAAAGAAGTCCCACTATCATCAAGAACAGCTTTTTCACGGATTTCTCCTCCTAACATAAAACAGTTTCCGAATTATGCGGCCATCTTCTGACGAAGGTTATAGGCCAGAACATCCATTATAACCGTAAAATCCATATTTTCAACAAGACAACAATCAGGGGCCTTGATTCGGGTGGGTGCAAAATTCAAGATGGCATTTACGTGTCCTTCCATAAAGAGGTCCGCTACCTGCTGTGCCGCTGAAGGTGGGGTCGTAATGACCCCGATTTCGATGTTCAGATCCCGGATGGTTCTTTTTAATTCCCTGATATTCTTGATTTCCATCCCCCCCGGAAGCGGCATGCCGATTCTGGACGGGGCATTGTCAAACGCCGCCACACACTTGAAGCCCCTGAGGGCCAGATTTCGGTGGAGAAAAATGGCACAACCCATGTTGCCCATTCCGGCAATTCCGAAATGCCAGTCTCGATTAAGAGAGAGTATTTTTTTGATCTGGGTTTGGAGGTCAATTACATCGTATCCCACGCCCCTGACACCGAATTCTCCAAAATAGCCCAGATCTTTTCTGACCTGCGCCGGGTTGATCTGGCATAACCAGGCCAGTTTTTCAGAAGAAACCATCCGATACCCATCAAACTCCAGCAATTCCAGCTGCCGGTAGTACATGGAAAGCCGGGTAATGGTCGCTTTGGGTATTTTTCGAACCTTGTTCATACGCTCTTTCCTCATTTTTTTAAAACGCGGCAAATGCTCAAATTAAGGAGCCGCAACGGAATATTGTAAAAATCGGATTTCTTTTTTATACTATAAACAAATTTATTAAAATGCAAAAAAAATTGAATGGAAACTCCTGGAGATAGGCCTTTCATGAAAGAATCCGCCATCGCCGAAGATGACACCCATGTTCTGGACAACGAGCTTCTGGTTTCACGGGAGAGGGTCTCCAGTGAACGGTACCAGGCCTTTATTGAAAACATTGAGGAAGGCGTCTATGAGGTGGATCTTCATGGTAATTTTCTCTATTTCAATAATGCTTTTTGCAGGGTGCTGGGATACCCTGAAAGTGAGGTGCAATTTCAAAATTTTTCAAAGTTCATGACCCCTGCCAACGCAAAAACCGCTCTTGAGACGTTTAAGCGTATTCACCAAACGGGAGAGGGCACGTCGGGTCTGTTATGGGAATTCACGACCCGGCGCGGCGAGAGGCGAATGATTGAGCTTTCGGCCAATTTGATCCTGAACCGGGACGAAAAGCTCGTTGGGTTCCGGGGAATCGCCAGGGATGTGACCCATGAAAAGCGGATCAAGCGAAATACCGAGGCCCTGCTCCGAACCAGTCTGGCCCTTCCCGAATACTCCGACCTGGATCACCTGTTGTCTTATATCAGCGGTGAAATCAAGAGCCTTCTGGATGCCGAAGGCGCTCTGGTGATCCTTTTGGACGAAGAAGAGCGAGAATTCTACTTCAAATCCGCCGTTCATGATGATCCGGACACCCAGAACAGAGCGAAAGAGGTGCGTTATCCGGCGGACAAAGGGGTCGCCGGCAAAGTCATTCGTACCGGAGAGCCGGTCCTGGTGAAGGATGTCTCGGAGGAGCCCGACTATTATTCGCCTGTGGATGTTCAGGCGGGTTTCAAAACCAGAAATATGCTGGATGTTCCCCTCAAGAGTGGTGAACGGACCATGGGAGTTATCTGTGTTATCAACAAAAAACAAGGGGATTTCGATGAAACCGACATCGAAGTGTTGAATACCATTTCCGGAACCGTGGCGCTTTCCATTGAAAACGCACGGTTTTCAAATGAGCTGAAAGAGGCATACCAAGAAGTTTCAAGCCTGAGCCGTGCCAAAGACAAAGTGATCAATCATCTTTCACATGAGCTGAAAACGCCGGTGGCCGTACTGGGTGCCTCGTTGAATATTTTGAGAAAAAGACTTGCGACAGTCCCCGAATCCCGGTGGAAGCCTACCATGAAACGGGCCAAACGAAATTTGGACCGGCTCCTTCAGTTGCAGTATGAAGTGGAAGACATCATGGAGGCAAGACACTACGATGCACATCATCTCATCACTGTGTTGCTGGAGGAATGTATTGACGTTTTAGAGTCCCTTGTGGTTGAAGAAACGGGAGAAGGCCTAGGGGTTGAGAAATTAAGAAAGCGGTTAAATGATATTTTTCTGCCGAAACAGGAGGAGCCGGAGAACATTTTGCTGGATCGCTTTGTATTGGAAATCATTGAATCCATCAAAATGAAATCCGGGCACCGCAATATGGAAATCATTACCCATCATGAAACCGTTCCCCCTATTTTTCTGCCGATAAAGGTACTGGAAAAAATTGTCGGCGGGCTCGTCAAAAATGCCATTGAGAACACTCCGGATGGCGGAAAAATCGAGGTCAATGTTCAAACCATCGGTGAAAGCGTGGAATTGGTGGTCCGTGATTTTGGCGTGGGGATCATGGGTGATGATCAGCGCCGCATCTTTGAAGGATTCTGGATGACCCAGGATACCATGGCGTATTCATCGAAACGGGATTTCGATTTCAACGCGGGCGGAAAAGGGGCGGATCTGTTGCGGATGAAAATCTTTTCCGAACGGTATCATTTCAAGATTGACATGATTTCCAAACGGTGCCGCTGGCTGAAAAATGAAAAAACCGTTTGTCCAGGGGAAATCGGAGCGTGCCGTCATTGTAAAACCCGAGAAGACTGTTATCGTTCCGGCGGCTCCATGTTTACCGTGGCTTTCCCAAGCGCCCGGGAAGACGCCGGAACAAAAGAGAGTGATGATGTCTAATGTGAACGGTGAGAAGGGAGTAGCGGAACAATGGATGAAACCATTCGGTCGGCAATTATGGAGCGGGTAAGCCGGGAAGGCTATGCGAAAAAAATGGGGTTGAAGCTCGTTGAAGTTTCTTCCGGCCGCGCTGTTGTGGAGATGGTGCCTCAAAAGGACGATGAAAACTTTTTCGGAATGGTCCATGGGGGAGCCATTTTTGCCCTGATGGACGAAGCCTTTCAGATTTCGTGCAATTCACACGGCAGGGTGGCCGTTGCCCTTAATGTGAATGTGACGTATCATGCGCCTGCCCATTTTAATCGGTTGCTGAGGGCGGAATCCACGGAGCGCCATCGTTCAAAAAAGACCGGCACCTATCAGATTACGGTTACCGATGAAATGGGGACACTCATTGCTTCCTGTCAGGCTCTTGCCTATCGAAAAAAGGAGGCCCTGCCGTTTTTGGAGGCGCCGCCGGCATGATGATTCAATTGTTTGACAAAAATAACCCATTTTCATATACTTTACCGCCGAAATGAAGAAAAGGGGGACAGATTGGAGAGAGAACTGTGTATTTCAAAGGAAGAAATTCAACAGCGTGTTGAGGCTCTTGCAAAGGAGATCAGTTCGGATTATGAGGGAAAAGAGCCGGTGTTAATCGGCGTTCTCAATGGCGCTATTTTTTTCTATGCCGATTTAATGCGCGCCATTCGCATCCCCACGAAAATGGATTTTGTTCGGGCGGCCAGCTATGGTTCCAACATGGAGTCCAGCGGGGCGATCCGGCTGACCAAGGATATTGAAATTCCAATTGAAGGAAAGCCCGTCATTTTGGTCGAAGATATTGTGGATTCCGGGCTGACCCTTGCGTATCTGTTGAAATTATTCGAGCAAAGAGGGGCTTCTTCCCTCAAAATCTGTGCACTGATTGACAAGCTGGAACGAAAAGAAAAAAATATTTTTGTGGATTATTGTGGATTTCAGATTCAGGATGGCTTTCTGGTGGGTTATGGGCTTGATTGCAATGAGGAATACCGATATTTTCCTGAAATCTACCGTTTGAAATAAAGGGCTCTAAGGAGGGTGTTATGGTCATCCAGTGTGAAAGCTGCCAGACAGAGTTCAATCTCGATGAATCTTTGCTTAAGAAAGAGGGAACAAAGGTCAGATGCTCCCGATGTCGCCATGTATTTAAAGCCTATCCTTCGTCCCCCACCTTGCCGGATGAGGCAGATGAAGGCGCGGATGTGTTGGGAGGCGATGTGCCGATGGCCTCGGCGGAAAAAGACAATGCGGTCATGCCTGAAACCGGAAAGGGTTTTGGAGAAGAGGAAGACGGAAGCGGCGGGGCGGAACTGGAATCTGATCTGGATTTGATTTACCGGGATGTCTTCAGTGAGGATGAAAACCGTTCCCGTGATGAAGAAATCGAGCCCGAGGACAAAATTGATGACATGTTCCATGAGGCCAGTCGAGACGAAGAAGAACCGGCAAAAAAACCCGCTCCGGTCTTTCCCGCCATGGATGAAATGGAAGAGGATCGTCCACGGCTAAAAAAAGAAAAACCGGCGAAACCCAAGGCCAAAAATGAATCTCCTTCCGAAAAAAAATCTTCAAAACGCTCCATGACGGTTTTGATTCCCCTGCTTTTCATCGTTCTGGCGGTTGGAGCGGCGTATTACGTTTGGCAAGCGAATTTGATTCCCCCCTCGGTGCTTTCCCTGTTGAATGGGTCTTCGGATAAAAAGGAGCCGGCGGATGCTGGGGCTCGGCTTCTGCAGTTCGGGTCAGTGAATGGAGTATTTGTCGACACGAAAACGAGCGGCCCACTTTTCGTTATCCGGGGAATGATCACCAATAAGTATCCGCAGAGCAGGCGCTACCTGAAGATCAAAGGGAGTATCCTCGATAACAAAGGTGTTGTGGTACTCTCCAAAACCACCTATGCGGGGAATACCTTCAGTGAAGATGAACTCAAAACCCTTTCATTGGATGAGATCTTGAAGGCGGCGGATAACCGTGACGGCATGGCCAAACAGAACCTTGATGTTGCATCCGGCGCCGCCATTCCCTTTATGGTTGTTTTTGCCAAACTTCCCGATGATTTGAGCGAGTTCACTGTGGAGGCGGTCGGTTCATCGCCCGGGAGTTGACGGTGGGCGATAAAGTCGGCGAAGGCCATACCATTTCCAGCGCGGGCTTCAGGAGTATCATCAGGGGCGTTGTTCTGTTGTCCCTGGTTCTTTTATTCGGGACCGCAGGTTATATGCTCATCGAGGGATGGCCCCTGCTTGAATCCCTCTACATGACCGTGATCACCATTACAACCGTTGGATTCGGCGAAGTCAGGACCGTTTCCGAACCCGGACGGGTCTTTACGGTTATCCTCATTTTTACGGGCATGGGGATTATGGCCTACACCCTTGGAATCGTCGCCCAGATCATGGTTGAATTCCAGGTTCGGGATTTGATCGGCAGGCGGAAGTTGGGGTTGAAATTGAAGAATATCAAGGACCATTACATTTTGTGCGGTTACGGTCGGATTGGAGAGGTCATCGCCCATGAACTCAAGGCCAATGGGAGTCCACTGCTGGTCATAGACCAGGATCCTCAGTCCAAAGAAAAACTGCGAAGCCACGACATTCCCTATATTATCGATGACGCCACCAGCGACGATGTGCTCATGGAAGCCGGTATCATGCGGGCCCGGGGTCTTGTGACGGTAGTTCTCTCCGATGCGGACAACCTGTTCATCACCATGACGGCCAGAGGGATGAACCCCGGCCTCTTTATCCTTTCCCGGGCGGATCAGGGGGCAACGGAAAAAAAGCTCCTTCGGGCCGGCGCCAATAAAGTGGTCATGCCCTACCAGATCGGAGGGCTCCGAATGGTTCATACCATTTTGAGACCCGCCGTGACCGACTTTTTTGACTTCGCCATGCAGGATAAAAACATTGCGCTGAAGATGGAGGAGCTGAAGGTTCAAGAGAAATCCCCGCTAAACGGAGTGCGCCTGAAAGACTCGGGGATTCGGCAGGACATGAATGTGATCATTGTGGCGATTCGGGACAAAGCGGGGAACATGAGCTTCAATCCCTCTTCCAATGTTGCCATGGAGGCGGGAACAACCTTGATCGCACTGGGGCCCATCGGGGATCTGGAAAAGCTCGGCCGGACCCTGTCAGGGGATTGATGGATGACCTTTGGAATGTTGCCGGTAGATTTTCTGTGCTCTTAAAAGGGCCGGAAGATCGTCAATCCCCATGACCTCATTTTCGTCATTGGAAACAATATATCCGACGCTGTGGCCTTCTTGAGCCAGATATTCCACCAGGTCCGTGATGAAGTACTCTTCCTGATCACAAAGGATCCCGTCGACCTCTTTTTGCACCACGTGCGGCCTTGCGGCAAGCACTCTAAGGGTTTGAAGGAGGCTGTCCTTTTTTGCCGCGTAGATTCCCGAGTTGCAGATTCTCAGACGCTTTTGCTCTTCCGCCGGAAAGTTTTTCCAGTATTTCCATTCCACAATTCGATGAACGTGATTGCCCTTTATTTCAAGAACGCCGTACTGTTTCTTGTCTTCCGGCATGAAGCCCAGGACCACCAGGTCATGGGATTCAAGGGCCCCTAAAAGGGAAATGCAGGTCCTTCGTGCCACAAAGGGCACATCCCCCATGGTAATGAGAAGGTTTTTATAATCCTGCTTTTCCAAAAATGGCCGCGCTGCCAGCAAAGCGCCCCCGGTGCCGTTTAAAACGGGCTGCTCAGAGTAGGTAATGTCGAGTTGGCGTGTTGCTTCGCGAATGTCTTCTTTTCTGTGATGGACCACCACTGCCTTGGGCCCAGGCGGCAGGTTTTCAATGATATGCAGAAGGATCGGTCGTTTTCCCGAATAGGGAGAATCCTCGGGAATCAGCGGCAGAAGGGTTTTGTTTCCCCCATAGCCTTTCATGCGGCTGCCTCTCCCCGCCGCCATGATGATAGATGCCGTTTTGTTGTCTCTTTCCATGGTGTGAGCCAAGATAAGAAATGGGGCCCGATGCGTCAAGGGGAAAAGGTTTGCCCTTGACCGTGCCGCTGGAATTTTTTATACCTCTCCATGAATTGGGCCGGACCCGGACATGGGTATTTTGCCGACGTCCCAAAGAGGATTTGTAGAGGAGGGTTTGGTATGCCCTATGGTTACAATGGCAGGATCCTGAGAGTCGATTTGAGCAAACAGCTGCTCTCGGAAGAACAGCCTTCGGAAATCGTCTATCGAAAATACATGGGCGGATCGGCGCTGGCGCTCTATTATCTGCTCAAAGAACTAAAACCCGGGACCGATCCCCTGGGATCCGAGAATATTCTGGTGTTTATGTCCAACGTGATGTCGGGTGTTCCGAGCCCCGGATTGACCCGTTTTACTATTGCCGCCCGTTCCCCGCTTACAGGCGCCTTCGGCGAGGCTGAAGCCGGGGGGTTCTGGGGACCTGAACTGAAAATGGCAGGTTTTGATGGCATCATCATCATTGGGCGATCAAAAAAACCGGTATATCTCTGGATTAAAGATGGTCAATGCGAAATACGGGATGCCACCCGGATTTGGGGCAAAGACACCGGAGAGGTGCAACAAGAAATCAGGGAGGAGCTGGGGGATAACCGTATTCGGGTGGCACAGTGTGGCCAGGCAGGTGAAAATCTGGTTCCCTATGCCTGTGTGCTCAATGAACTGAAACATGCGAGCGGCCGGACCGGTATGGGTGCGGTGATGGGCTCCAAAAACCTCCGGGCCGTTGCGGTACGGGGTACCGGGAAAATCCCCACGGCCCGACCGGAAAATGTTAAAGCGCTCACCCGGGAGGCCGTCAACCGGATTCCCAAATCCCCTTTGGGCAATCAGTTGAAACGTTTCGGCACCCCTGTTTTCGTCATGGGTCTGCAAAATGGAGGCATTCTGCCCACGCGGAATTTTCAGGAAGGACGATTTGAAGGTGCTGAAGCCATTTCAGGGGAGGCGATGGCGGCGACCATCCTTCAAGGGCCGAAAGGGTGTTACAGCTGTCCCGTCCGCTGCAAGCGAAGCGTCAAAGTTGAAGGGAAGTACCCGGCAACGCCCGAGTACGGAGGGCCTGAATATGAGACTCTGGGTTCTCTGGGTTCCCTTTGCGGGGTCGATAATTTGGCGGCCATCAGTCATGGCAACGAAATTTGTAATCGTTGGGGACTGGATACCATTTCCACGGGGGTCAGTATCGCTTTTGCCATGGAGTGTACACAACGGGGCATTCTGAGTCGGGACGATACGGACGGTATTGATCTTCGTTTCGGCAATGCGGACGGCATGATCCATATGATTCGGAAAATCGCTTTTCGTGATGGGTTCGGAGATGTTTTGGCCGGTGGGGTCAGAAGTGCAAGCCAAAAGATCGGCAAGGAAAGTGAGCCCTATGCGCTGCATGTGAAGGGGCAGGAAGTGGCCCTTCACGAGCCACGGGGGAAATTCGGGGTGGGGTTCAGTTTTGCGCTTTCTCCCACCGGCGCCGACCATGTGGAAATTCCCCATGACACGTCATTTGTGGCGGACAACGTGCTCCTTGACGGTATCAAACCCCTGGGGGAGATTGAACCCATGTCGGCCACGGAACTGGGTCCTCGAAAGGTCTGTCAATTCGCCCATACCCAGCAGGTTTTCAGCCTTTATAATTCTTTGGGAATCTGCAATTTTGCGGCAATCCCCTATTCGGCCTATACCCTTCCCATGATTGCGGCCCTCGTAGAGGCGGTTACCGGTTGGAATACCAGCCTTTTCGAACTTCTGGAACTGGGGGAGCGCGGGGTGACCATGGCGCGCATGTTTAATGTGAGGGAAGGCATTTCCCCGGCCGAGGATACCCTTCCTGACCGGTTCTTTGAACCCCTCCATAAAGGAGAGGCCGACGAAAAGCGGCTGGACCGCAAGGCTTTCAGAGAAAATCTCAAGCTTTATTACGAGGCCATGGGATGGGATCCCCGAACGGGTGTTCCAACGAACGGCAGGCTCGCTTACCTTCGGCTGGAGTGGCTGATTGGGTCGAAATGAGTAGGTGTCGTTTTTTTGTTGACCTTAAGGAGCAAAAGCGCCAAGATACGCCCGCGCGATTGAAAGACATGCTGATACTGAGATTGGGTAAAAGAGGGCGGTTCCCTGAGATGCCGTTCAACCTTTTATGACTCCCAACGGTCTCAGCCTGGCGACTTTACAGGCCAAGCCAGCCTGATGGACCACCTCTACGACTTGGGAGATGTCCTTATAGGCCTGCGGCATTTCTTCTTTAAGGGTTCTTTTGCCCCTGGATTGAACAAAAACGCCACTATCCTCTAATTCACGATGGATTGATCGGCCCTTGGCCTTTTTGAGTGCCTGTGTTCTGCTAAGGGCTCTGCCGGCGCCGTGACAGCATGAAGCGAAACTCTGCTCCATTGCGCCTTCGGTCCCCGCCAGTACGTATGAGAAGGTTCCCATGTCTCCCGGAATCAAAACGGGCTGGCCCGTAGTTCGATAGATATCCGGCAGGAGCGGATGTTCCGGAGGAAGAGCCCGGGTAGCCCCTTTTCGATGAACCAGCAGGTCCACCGGCTTTCCGTTCACCCTATGCGACTCCTGTTTGGCAATGTTGTGGCAGACATCATACAAAAGGTTCATTCCCAGTGCATCAGGCGAGATGGAAAGGGTTTTCAAGAGGATCTCACGGGTCCAGTGCATGAGAACCTGCCTGTTTGCCCAGGCGTAATTGGCCGCACATGCCATGGCAGCCAGGTAGCGTTGGGCCGGTTCGGAATTCAGGGCCGAGCACGCCAACTGCCTGTCGGGGAGTGAAAACGGCTGACGGTCAATGGTTTTGTTCATTTCTTTCAGAAAGTCATCGCATATTTGATGGCCGAATCCTCTGGAGCCGGTGTGAATAAAGAGCGTTATCTGCCCTTCAAAGAGATTGAAACGTGCGGCTTTTTCAGGATCATAAATTTGATCAACCCTTTGGATTTCCAGGAAGTGATTGCCGGAACCCAACGTGCCCAGCTGGTTTAAACCCCGCGTGATGGCCCGTTCGCTTAATGCGGACGGATCGGCGCCTTTGATGACGCCTGAGTCCTCTGTCCTTTCAAGGTCAAGCGCAGTGCCGTAACCCTGTTTAACGGCCCAGGCGGCGCCTTGGACCGCCACGTTTCGCAGCCTGGATTTGGACAGACGGAGCATCCCAGTCGAGCCCACCCCGGCGGGAATGTCTTTAAACAGGGCGTAGACAATATCTTTTATGACGGGCTGGATTTCAGTTGCGGTGAGGCGGGTGGTCATGAGTCGACATCCGCAGTTGATATCATAACCGACGCCACCAGGGCTGACAATCCCTTCATCCAGGTCAAAGGCCGCCACGCCACCGATGGGAAAACCATATCCCCAGTGGATGTCGGGCATGGCCAGGGAATGACCCACGATTCCGGGCAGGGTGGCCACGTTGGCCACCTGTTTGAGGCTTTCGTCCTGTAAAATGGTTTTAAACATACGTTCGCTTGAGAAAACCAGACCCGGGACACGCATGTGGCCATCTCTGGGGATCAACCATCGGTAGGGGTCAATTTTTTCCGGCTTTAAGGTCATTGTGATTCAATACCATGGAAAGTTTGAGTTTTACTACTGCCATTTAAGCCCGTGTTCAACTCAGAGATCAAATATGATTCTGGCGCTCCACAATCCCGTTTTCTGAATGACTTCAATCTGATGGTACGTGACGGCTTTGATTTCGGTCAGGAGTTCATGCCGGGTTGACGAGAAGGGAACGGTTTCTATTCGAGCATCAAGATGATCGGGTGTTATGTCATGTATCTTCGTTTGGGTGACCAACCTGTTCTCCCCTTCGAAAAGATAAAGGATTTCCCCCAGCCAACGAACCATCAGGTCGGGCAGGTCATTGCTTTTTATGGAAATGTCATGGGTCTTGCCGCCTTTTTCAGCAGGCCATTCCAGCATGATTTGCAGCATGGCATCGGCAGCGTTCTGAAACAGATCCTTGAGATCGTCCCCGGTCACCACAATCCCCAGGTCGGCCGTATGATCCAGGATTTCAAATGTCTTTCTTTTTAACCCCATGGAAAAACAGTAGGGGTTTAAATGTGTTTTGTCAATTTTTTGTTCCATTGGGAACAGGGTCGTGTTTTTGATATGGAGGAATACTGATGCATTGTGCTTTTTGCGGGACGGAGATCGAACTGGATGACAAGGTCATGCGAAATGACACGTGCCCCCAGTGTACTAGGGATTTAAGGTGCTGCAAACAGTGCCAGTTCTTCGACCATCATGCCTATAACGAGTGCAAAGAAGTGATGGCGGAGCGGATTACGGACAAAGAGCGCGCCAATTTCTGCGGATATTTCAGACCGAGGGGGACGCCCGCTGAAAAGGGGGGCAGGAACGGGGATGCAAAGGCAGCCCTGGAGGCCCTTTTCAAGAAGAAGTAGTCTCAAACAGGCTCTTAAAAACTGGGAACTTCTCGTCTGGCGTGGATTTTGATGCTTCCTGCCTGGCGGGTATCAGCATTTTCAATAGCCCTTTGAAGACAGCGCACCATGGCCTTAGGGTCTGATCCGTTGCGGTTAAAAAAGATGGCAAAGGTGCAGGGGCCAAGGAGATCGCTTTCGATGTATCCGGCACGGGCTCTGATGCCGTTTAAAGACCCCGTTTTATAGAGCACACGGTCCTGGCTTTTGAGAAGATCCTTGTACGGCTTGAATTTTTCCAAAATGGCCAGCATGTCGTATGCGGAGAGATGGTTTTCCCTCGATAAGCCGGAGCCCTCGACGATTCTGATATCCGTGAGTCCCAGTTCTCTTTTGACGTAGGCCTGAGTGGCCCGGACGCCCTTTGCCAGAGTGCCCGGAGGGCCGTAAACCGATGCGCCGAGTGCCAGAAAAATCTGATTGGCCATGAAATTGCTGGATGTATGCAGCATTTTTTCCACAACGGTTTCCAGGGGAAATTCGGATCTGTAAGCAAAAATGAGGGTGTCTTTGGGGGTAGCCGATCCGAAACGGATGTTTCCCCGCACTTTGACACCTCTTTCTTTGAGCATGTATCGCAGCAATTCCCCCACATAGAGTGCCCCCTCCTTTGAATCATGGGTGAAGGTTCGCCTGCCGCTTTTAAGGCCCTGAGCGCGTATCTGCTTGACCATGAAAGGGACCATGGGGGTCTGGTTCTCGGTGGAATAAATTTTTCCGTTCTTTTTCCGTTTAAACCCCACGGTGTTAAAATTCGCGCACAGGGCGCCGACGGGTGCGTCATAGGGATTTGTTGTGAGATCACACCCGGGCACCATGATCCGGGAGTCAAAATAAGTGTCGTCCAGAATGATGTTTTGAAAAGATTCGGCTTTTCGGGACAGAATGGTCGCGATATGGTGCAGGACTTCCGAGATAAGAAGCGGGTCCCCATACCCTTTGATTTTCAGATTGCCAAAGCGATCCCCATAGAATTCGGTCTTGAAGCTGTGCAAGGGGCCGAAATGGTCGAGCGCTGCCAGCGCCGTCAATACCTTCAGGGTTGATGCGGGAATGCGCTGTTCCGTCGCGTTTTTCTCAAAAAGCACTTTTCCTTCCGGCGTGGCCACCAGGAAAGAATCGGAGGATTTGATCTGATTCCTGCATGAAATGCTTTTCTCCGCTTTCGAGGCCGGGGGATTAAAGAGAAAGAAAAATTCAATTAGAAAGACCGCGCACAAGAGGAATCTCCGGTTCTTGATAATCTGTTTAGGGCTGTGTTCAGGGCTCTTCATGGAATCTATTTACCTCTCCAGGTTCAAGTTTTTCATCATTATTGTTTTGAGGTGTCAGGTCATCCTCTAATCGATACATTGCTTCGGTCCCAGGTCTTGGCAGCGGTCTTTCGAGCTGTTCTTTAAAAAATTCGATTTTGTCGAAAACGGATTTTCGTTTTTCAACAAAGAGGTGGTACTCCCCATTGAGAGCGCAAAGGCCGCCATTCAAACGCAACCCGGCGGCTTCCATCCGGTCGTAGTGAACTTGTATCCCCTTTGCGGCTGCGGCACTTTCCAGCGTTGCCAGTTCACGCTGCAGGGTAGGGGAAGGGGCTTTTCCCTTTTTTTTTCTTTTCATGGTCGATTCTCTAAAATCTTGACCTCCATTTCAATCATAAAGTATAGCTGTTGTCAAATCAAGGATGTGTTTGAATAATAAAATAAGGATGTGTTTGAATAATAAAATGCTCAAAAGTATAGCGGAAGGAGGCAGTCTTGTCATCCCATTTTGAATCGATAGAACAGGTGGTTGATGAACTGGCCCAGGGGCGCTATGTGGCGGACCGGGCTCTGGCCACTGTGCTTTTCTTGGCTCACAAGCTGGAAAAGCCCATTTTTCTGGAAGGAGAGCCGGGTGTGGGCAAAACGGAAGTGGCCATTGTCATGGCCCAGCTTTTTCAGACGGATTTAATTCGCCTTCAGTGTTATGAAGGCCTCGATTCATCGACGGCCCTCTATGAATGGAATTATCCCAAACAGCTTCTGCACATCAGGCTTGAAGAACGGGGGGAAAAGAAGACGGATGAGATTGAGAAAATGATCTACCGACCCGAATTTCTGGTGGAACGCCCCTTGCTTGAGGCCATTCGAAAATCAGATGACAAGGCCCCCGTGCTCCTCATTGACGAAATCGACCGGTCCGATGAAGAATTTGAGGCGTTTTTGCTGGAAGTACTCTCCGATTTTCAGATCACCATCCCCGAAATCGGGACGCTGAAAGCCAAACAGAAACCCATGGTGGTGGTGACATCCAACCGAACCCGAGATGTGCACGATGCGCTGAAGCGACGGTGTCTGTATCACTGGATTGACTACCCTTCTTTTGAAAAGGAACATGGGATCATCATGGCACGTCTTCCGGGTATTGAATCACGGTTTGCCCGGCAGGTAACCCATTTCATGCAGAAAATCCGGTCCTTTGATTTTCTGAAAAAACCGGGTGTCTCTGAGACCCTCGACTGGGCCAGGGCGCTCATGGCCATGGAAAAGATTTATCTGGACGAGAATGTGGTTCGCGAGACCTTGGGATGCTTTCTCAAATATCAGGAAGATATCGGGCGTTTCAATGAGGAGATATGGGCGAATCCAGAAGAGCGGAAAGCCTATCTTCAAAATGATCCGGTGAAGGAATGAAATTTCGGATCATTGGAGCGGTTCACCCATGACCCATGATCGCGAGGGCCTGGTCAAAAAGACCATTGCATTTGCCGCCTTTCTCAGGAACCGTGGCTTCAGGGTTTTTCAAAGCAGTATTCATGATGCTTTGCGGGCCATAGAGGTGGTCAGCATTGAAGAAAGAGCCGATTTTTTCTTCTGCCTCCGCTCCAATTTCGCTTCGACCGACCTGGAATGGGTTCAATTCAAAGGGCTTTTTGATGAATTCTGGGCGCCTGTGGAAGTGGAACTTCAGAAGGCGGAAGAACCCGTAAGACGGTCTGCTCCGAATGCTCCAAGCGAAGGGGAGGGGAGGGATCGGGTTGCGGAACACGAACCTGCAAATGATGCCGGGTCTTCCGGAGAGAGGAATTGGCTTGAAGGCGTGGCCTACAGCCCCGTGGTATCCGCGGTTGAAACAAAAGACCTGGGGCATTTCAATCAGGCTGATGTACAGGTGGCCAGCCTGGCGCTGAAGAAGATGATGGCGCCGTTTCAGTTGGAAAAAACAAGACGGTTGAGGCGATCCCGCAAGAGCGGGAGAATGGACTTTCAGCGCAGCATCCGAAAGAGTCTGAAAACCGGCGGAATTCCCTTTGAACTCTTTTTCAAACGGAAAAAAATGCGGCTCAAGCGTTTGGTGATCCTGGCGGACGTGAGTGGTTCCATGGATCGGTATGCACAGTTTGTAATGCCTTTTCTGCTGGGCCTTCGAGGGATCGGGTCCAGGGCGGAAGTGTTTGTATTTTCAACCTCCCTCACCTCCATTACCTTCAGCGTCCGCCACATGAGTTTTGAAAAAGTCCTTTCCCATATTGCACAGGAAGTGCCGGACTGGTCCGGTGGCACGCGCATCGGTTTTTCTTTGCATCAATTTAACGAAAATCATGGGCAGCGTCTTTTAAACCAAAGGACGGTTGTGGTGGTGTTGAGTGACGGATGGGATCTGGGCGCCAAAGGCCTTTTGAAAAAGGAAATGGAACAGTTGAGCCGCAAGTGCCACAAGGTCATCTGGTTGAATCCCCTGGCGGGAGATCCGGATTATGAGCCCCTGTGCCGCGGCATGAACACGGCGCTCCCTTATGTGGACCACTTCATGGCGGCGGACAGCCTGCAGAGCCTTAAACGGGTCGGGCGACTGCTTTCAAAGGTGATGGTGCATTAGGTGGCGGCATATTTTGACCATGTGATAAGAAAAACCTAATGATACCCCCATTTCTGCCGATAATAGAATTAAGGGAAACAGGGTTATGCAGAAATTCAAATTTTACTGCTTCGGTGGAAAACCATGGAAAAATCGGAAAGAATTCAAGAGATCTTGGAAGTTTTGAGAGACGATCAACGTTATTTCGATCAAACGGTTCTTGAAATAAAGGAACGGGCCGCGGGATCATTGAATTTGGAACAGGGTCACTTCAAAGGAAATTAAGATTTTCGTAAATAATGGCATCTCTGAACATCCTTCGGCTATCGCATCGTTGGCTGGTCAACATAAACCGCAAACCTTTTCATTCTTTCTTCTTCGACAAAGGCAGGGTCTGATACAGATCCTGCCTTTGCTTTTTGCCGAGGCCCTTAAACCCATTTCGGCAACTTGTTATTGACAAATCGATACAATTCGATTCTTTATGAACACTTATGTTTAACGAGCGGGCTTTGAATCAGCGCCTTTCTTAAAAGCACATAAATAATGAGAAATTTCTTCAAAATAAGAAAAAGGGACGGCAAGGGGAAGGGCCGGCCCCCGGGGCTCTTCCGGAACGGGGAGGAAGCGCAGGTGTTCTTTCCGGATTTCATAGGGGCGCTCCTCTTATTTCTGAAAAAGTTATCCTTGAACACAACGGATTTAAACACCGAGGAATTCAGAGCCGTCGTGGGGGCCCTGAATCGGACAGTCAAGACCGGAAAAAATGTAAAAGAGGTGCGATCCCTATTTGAAAAAAAGAAAAAGATGATGCAGCTCTTCATCAACAAACAAAATCTGTACCTGGCCGACAAAGAAACGGAATTCAGGGATATGATCGACCTTTTGACGCGTGCCATGGCGAAAGTCAGCGTCGAAAACGACGATTTTTCCGAGAAGATGCTGGAGCAAAGCATCAAGATCGAGCGCGTGACAAGCCTGCGTGACATCAAGGAGATCAAGGACGCTCTCAAGAAGGCCATTGAAGAAATCCGGGCCAAAGTGCGGGAGAAACAGGCAAGGGACAGCCAACAAATGGCGCATCTTGCGCAAAAAGTCAAAAAACTTTCCGGAGAGTTGGAGAACGCGGAGAAAGGCTCCTTGAGGGATGGTTTGACCGGCATTTACAACATGAGAGCTTTTGAACGCTTTATCAGAAAGGGTGTGGATCGGAATTTCATTGAGCATGCCCCTTTTGTGATGGCGGCCCTGGACATTGATGAATTCGACAAGATCATAGAACACTATGGAGAAAAACTGAGCGACCGCGTGGTGCTGGCCATCGCCGAGAAATGTCGTGAATTTCTGAAATCGGGGGATTTTGCGGCGCGCTACGGCGGCGGGCTCTTTGTCATGATACTCTCCGGCGAAACCCTTCGAAAAGTTGCCAAGAGGGGAAAGCGGTTTTGCAGATCCGTTCAAAAAAGCAAGTATGCCTTGGGCGACTTGCGGAGTGAACATGTATTTTCTTTCACGGTTTCCATGGGGTTAACGCCCTTTAAAAAAGGAGATACCTCTGAAGCGATCATTCGACGTGCCCTCACGGCCCTTAAATCCGCCAAAAGGGAGGGTGGGAACAGGATCGTCAACTGGAAGGGGGATTAGGGTGTTGCTGCAGGCGATATGCGTATTCGGGGTTCTGCTTTTTATGGGCCTTACGATGGTCAATCGATTTCATAAGACCCGATTGAAGGAGGCACGTGCCGGCCTCGAAAAAGCACGAAAGGCACTTGGGGAGCAGTCCGGGTTTCTGCGATTGGGCTCCGAGGCGACCCGGTCGGCCGTTTGGGACAGCCGCTCGAGCGCAGGGAGGATCCATCTAAGCGCCCAGTGGTTCGCCATGCTCGGCCACCCACCACGGGAGAAAGAACTCACTCTGGAGGAGGTTCTCTATTATGTGCATCCGGAAGATAGACTGGAGGTTGGGCGACTTTTCGAAAATTATATTTCCGGTGACGGCTTGCAGCATTATGAGGGAGAGCATCGCCTTCAACGTGCGGACGGGACGTGGCGGTGGGTCCTTTCCACGGCCAAGGCCGTTGAGTGGGACAAAAAGGGGGTTCCGACGCGCATCATCGGATTGGACGTGGATATTCAGACACTCAAGGAAACCCGTGAAAAGATGGCCCGAAGTGAAGCCAGGTTTCGAGCGCTTTTCAAAAAGGCGCCGTTGCCGCTGGCCAATATTTCACTGGACGGGAAAATCCTCGAACTGAATGATCGTTTGGTGGAAGCCTTTGGGTATACGCTCGATACCGTTCCGACCCTGGAGCATGCGTGGAATGTTTCCATGCCCGATCCCGAACTTCGAAACCGGGCGGCCTCGACCTGGCAAAAGGACCTGGAGCGTGCCATGGCCGAAAATACCGTCATGACGCCTTTCGAGTGTCCGTTGATCTCTAAAGACGGCGTTTCGCGCACCATGGTGATCGGCACCGAACTGATCGGAGATGGTATTATTGTCAGTTTCTTTGACGTAACCGAGCGGAAAAAGGCCGAGGAGGCCATGGATTACGAGCGCCGACAGCTCTTATCCATTTTTAACAGCCTGGATGAAATCATCTATGTTTCCGATCCCTCTACCCACGAGATGCTTTTTGCCAATCGGCGCCTTCAAGACTTGATCGGAAAAGATCCGACGGGAGGACTTTGCCACAAGGAACTTCAACGCCTTGACGAGCCGTGCGATTTCCGCACCAACCAGATCATTTTGAATAACGGTGGAATGCCCCACAGGTGGGAATACCACAATCCCGTAACGAGCACGGACGTTGCCATTGTTGATCAGATTATTCGATGGCCGGACGGTCGCGATGTGCGGCTCGAAATCGCGGTGGATGTAACTGAAAATAAGAAGGCCGAAGAGGAGCGTAAGAACCTGGAAGAGCAGCTGCACCAATCCCAGAAACTGGAGGCGATCGGCATTCTCGCCGGGGGTGTGGCCCATGATTTCAACAATATGCTGGGCGCCATTATGGGGCATGCGGAGTTAACCATGCGCCAGATGGATCCCGATGATCCATTTCGAAAGAACCTCGGCAGAATCCTCGATGCAGCCGAGCGTTCCGCCAGGCTTACCCATCAACTATTGGCCTTCGCCCGTAAACAGACCATCGAACCGATCGTGTTTGATCTCAATGAATCGGTTGAGTCCATGCTCAAGATGATGCGGTGGCTCATCGGTGAAAACATCGAGTTGAACTGGTTGCCGGGGGAGGGCTCGTACACCGTAAAGATGGATCCCTCTCAACTGGACCAAATTCTGGTCAATTTGTGTGTCAATGCAAGGGACGCCATCGGGGATGTGGGCAAGGTGACCATTGAAACGGACCTGGTGTCCTTCGATGAAACCTGCCGCGAAACCCATTCCTGGTTAACCTCCGGCGAGTATGTGCTGCTTGCAGTGAGCGATGATGGTCGCGGTATGGAGAGAGACCTTGAGCCACGTGTTTGAACCGTTTTTTACCACAAAGGGTTTGGGCCGAGGAACCGGCATGGGGCTGGCAATCGTATACGGGATCATAAAGCAGAACAAAGGGTTCATCACCGCATACAGCGAACCGGGGAGAGGGACCACCTTCAAAATCTATTTTCAATCAAATGCCGGCGAAGCCGTGACGGAAAGGCCGGAACCGGTTCTTGACATGCCGCAAAGCCGGGGCGAAACGGTAATGATCGTTGAGGACGATCCCACGGTTCTGGAATTGGGCATGATGATGCTTCAACAGCTGGAGTACGTCGTGATACCGGCACATTCACCCAATGAGGCGATTCGCATGCTGGAAGAGGAGAATACGGAAATTGACCTGGTGATCACCGATGTGGTCATGCCGGAGATGAACGGTCGGGAGTTGGCCGACCGGCTGGCGACGATCCGCCCCGACCTCAAATGCCTCTTTATGTCCGGCTATACCGCCAACGTTATTGCGCAACAGGGGGTATTGGACAAGGATGTAAATTTTATACAAAAACCTTTCAGAGTGAAGGATCTGGCTGTCAAGATACGGCGTATCCTGGGGTGACAAGATGAGAATTCTATTCAGCTTATTTTTCTTTTTCCTTGCGTCGTTTTCCTGTAGCGCGTTTGGAGGGGAGGTTTGTGAAATTCAATTGGTCGATGGTGGTGTCATTTTGGGGAAAATTATTTCTCACAATGAAGACCACTATGTTGTGCGGTCAAATAGCCTCGGTGTTTTCACGGTGAAAGAATCAGAGATTCAGGTAATTCGTTTTGGGTCCCATCCTGCCGATGGTACCAAAATGAATGAAAGTGTGGATGGTCCTCGAAAGGGTGTTTCTCCTGAGATAGAATCCCTTAAAGAGTCCATGATGAATGACAAAGATGTTATGGAAAAGGTGATGCACCTGCAAAATGATCCCAAGATGCAGAAACTATTAAAAGACCCTGAATTTATGAAAGCGATAAATTCAGGTGATATTTCAACTCTTATGGCCAACCCGAAATTCATGGAGTTGTTGAACAACCCGGAAATCAAAGAAATTCAGAAAGAAGTCCTTAAACCTTAATTCACCCCTTGGATATCATGATGACGCATGATTTACCAAAAACTGTCGATCAAGCCATAGAACGCCTTCTTGAAGAATTGACGTTGAAAGAAAGGGTCAGAATCGCAAAAATGGAGAAATCCGAACTGAAAGTCCTGCACATCACCCTTGGACCGCATATCCGGGAGGAATTCGGTTTTTGGACGGGTAATCACGAATTGATGGAATCCTGTCGAATCTTGAGTGGGAAGGATGCGTTTGACATTGCTGCAGGTTCCGCAATGATCATCAACGGCCTCTGGGCCAGGTTGAAACGAACCCACGCTTTGCGGGTGTTGCATTGAGGCATGCGATGCGGAAAAATCATTCGCTTTCCAACCACCGCTTAATGGTCTCATATACTGTTGGTTGATTAAGCAATTCCATATGCTTCATATCACGGGCGATCCACTGATGCGTCTTTGGAAAATAAAGATTCAAGCCTGCATTCTGGTGACGTCCCAAGGCGCTTTTTACCGTTACCAGGCCGTCTCCGATAAGCTGATCCCCAAGTATGCTCATCTTTTTACGGGTGGTCGCGGCTATTGTATAGCACTGAAGATCGTCCGGTAACGGTACGGCGTTTCGGTGATCTCCTGAACGTTCGAACCGGTCCCGTCCTTTCCAATCTTCATCCAATATATTGCCATAACGCAGATCCGTAATCCCGGCACTCCGGATTTTTCCCAGGCGGGAAAAAGGTGCGCTGTATGGGCTTATTTCAAGGATGACGTCGATCCAGTTGCCTGCACGCTCCAAAGGCGCCCCGTGATGGGGTGTGCCGAGAAAAACGATCTTCATCAGATGATTCAACCAGCAATGATCTGCAAGCTTCCCGTAATGGCAGGCGCTACGTGAAACGAGTCCGCCCATACTGTGAGCAATGATGACCAGTTCTAGTGGCTGTGGTAGTTGTTGAATGAACGCTTCAATCAGCCCTGCAAATTCGCGGCCGTTTTGGGAAATGTGAAGACCCGTATTATAATGCAGATAAACCGGAAGATATCCCAGATCCCGAGCAAGCGATTCGCCATGGTCATGACTTCGCCGGGTCCATTGCAAATCATTCATGCAGGACCCGTGAACCATCAAAGCGATTTTGCCACTGGATTGTCGCACTGCTTCGTCAAAGGATTGATCGCCCGGGGCTAGGGGCACTCCGTTACGGCGAAATTGCATCGGGATGGCAAGGGGGTTGTTCCTGGCTGCAAGGTGGTCGCCCAAGACGCCGTTTAACACGGCCAGGACCCTTTCACGCGCTGGTGATGAATCTTTCTCTCCCAATAGTGATGAGAATCGTTTAAGCAATAAATCAATGCCGTCCCCCGCCAATCCGGTTACGGTGCGGATGTTACGGTAGATCATCCCGGTGATCCCTGTTGCCCTGTTATGATTCGGTCCACCGAGTATTCCGCTTAAACCGGCGATTTTATGATGTATGGCTTCTACCAAGCCGGTAATGCCGATAATGGCGTCAATGGTTAAATTTTCAACGCCACGGATGTCTGACTCCCGTTTAATTTTTGCCATACTATTGCACACTCTCGACCGCGGAGGGGTTGCCCCCCTCATTCTCGCTACAGGAAGCAAAAACGGCTGCGATACAAAAACAAACGTAGGCCAAACGGATCGACGCAATCTCTTTGTATAATATTTCGGACATCATTTAAGGTATCCTTTCCCTACTCCTTGCCCTTTCCGTGAAGGACTTTCGCCTGAGTATAGAGCAGTGTGAAGCCGATGATAGGCAACAGAATATCAGTCCATAGGATGGTGCCGGCGTTTCCCGAAGCCATATTGTGTGTTTTAAAAATTTGGTAGATATGACCTCCAGCGGCACCCCATAAAAAGAAGGCGGGAGGGATAAATGTTGCTAATCGGAAGGCCAGGTTATGGTTATAAGCGATGAGACCCGCTACGCCCATGCCAAGGCTGGCAAATCCCACTTCCAGTTGAAAGGGGCTATTTGCCCACCCGATGAATTTCGCCGTAAACTCGGCAAACACCACATGCATTATGAAGTTGTTCAAATATCCAATCCCTATGCTGAACAGGAAAAAATAGGCGATAAGGGCTTCGATGATGACGGGCTTAGTTCGTGGGCTCTTTTTGAAAAAGAGCGACACCAGTGAACCGATCAGGCCCAGAACGAGAAAGGAAAGGGAGGGATTCGACAAAACAAGTTTAATCAGTGAAGCGATCATATTTTGTCCTTTTTATTCGCTGAACGCCGGAATTCAGCGGCGCGGCGTACGCCCGGCCGGTCGTGAACTTATGGGGTGTAATTCCCCTGTGTGTGAATCCGGTTGATGATTTTAAATCATTAGCCCAAATACCAGCGGAAGGCAAGGGCGGAACCGAAAGGGACCTTTCCAGGCAAGTCAGCACCACATGCCGAAGCACCGCATTCAGGAAACAGCAGGAAAAAGAACCGGCGGTGAATTGTTGAAGCGCAGTGGGAAAGAATTTCCTGTATTTGAAGATTGTTTATTTTACAGGTTGGATTGATTTTGGGTTTAACTATTTGATATTAAAAATAATAATTTTAAAATGCTTTTTCAGCACGGTTATTGCGATAGAAAGGAAACGGACTCCCATTGGGATTTTGGCTTCAGTTTTTTCCTGTTTCTGCCGTTAATGATAATAGTGCGACACCAACAAAGGAGAAATGAACGCCATGAAAATTGATCCCACACAGGAACTTCTGAAAACACAGTACACGGATAAGGCCTCCGCAGCACAGAAACCCGATAAAGATGAATTTTCGGCCATGCTGAAGGAGGCCATTGAAAGTGATTCATCGAACGCTGTTCAAAATAAGAAAGGATCGCAGATGATCAGCAGCGTGGTGCAGCTTCAATTCAACACCCAATTCGCCGTTCAAAATAATGCAATTTTAGAACGAACTGAGGAGTTCCTGGACCTGCTTGAACAATACCAGTCCAAGCTGATGGACCCCCAGGCCTCTTTGAGAGATATCCATCCTCTTATTGAAAGAATGGAAAAGGAAAAAGACGCCCTGGCCCCTCTGATGAATTCGTTTCCTGAAGGTGAATTGATGGATGTTCTCAATAATGCTCTGGTGACTTCCACCGTTGAAATGATAAAATTTAATCGTGGGGATTACGTTTAGGAGTCTGTTCTATTTGAACCCTCCATTTGATTTCCTGTCTTTTTTATCCAGTCCTTAAATGCCTTAAAAGAAAAAGGACCCAGCCGAAATGGCTAAGTCCTCATAATAAACTGGCGCGCCTGGCAGGACTCGAACCTGCGGCCTGCAGATTTA
The DNA here is from genome assembly GCA_963663335.2 of Desulfatiglandales bacterium. Taxonomy (GTDB): domain Bacteria; phylum Desulfobacterota; class DSM-4660; order Desulfatiglandales; family Desulfatiglandaceae; genus NaphS2. Next base: position 2,147,427 of record CAXXLN010000004.1, read on the forward strand.
GAAGCGAAGGGATAAGCCCCAATTTCCAGTAGTGAGAGTACCTTTAAACTTTTGCAATAACAATAATTTATGGAACTTTATGAACTAAAGTGGAAACAGGCGAAAAGGATCAAAATAGGGGGGGTGTTTTATACAATTTGTTGATCAAATGTTGATCAGATTCGGAGTTGCTCCGATGTCGATTTCTTGGACTCAAAGGACTTCAGCTTTTCTAAATCCCCTGTCCGGTTACCATTCAACCCTGCGACTGAAATATGTTGGTATCGCAGGTTTCTCCAAAAATATGGGAACCACAATATGTGGTATGACCGCCAATATTAGAAAAGCGTTGCTGTATGGTTTGAGAACCACCTCATGAGCCCAGAACTTACGCTCCCTCAACGAAAGGTTGGCAGAGGACGTCAGCCACAAGAGCGGCTTTCTGAACTACTATGATTATCCCATCTCAACGGGACCTCTCGAAGGTACCAACAACAAAATCGAAACCATGCAGAAACAAGCATATGGTTTCAGGGATATAGAATTTTTCAAACTCAAAATAAGGGCCGTTCACGAAGCAAAGTACGCTTTAGTCGGATGAACCATCTTTTTCTTGCGAGGCTTGCTCTGTGGCCGTCTTCGGGGGCCAGGGAAGCGATACTTGGACGGAAAACAGTTCGGGCCTAAGATAACCTTCATTGGCAGCCCGTGTCAGGCCGTTGTATTTAGTGAAGCAATGAATAAGTTGAGGTTGAAATTCCACAATAATCGGAAGCCCCTCTGGATATTTAGACCGAATCGAGTCATCTATTTTCCAGACCCATGACATTTGAGGCTGAAACGTAGATGTGGATAGTTCCTTGGGAAGGGTCCAAACCGGGGAAATCCAACGACCCACCCAGTAATTCGTGTCGATTTCTGGAGGCTGAATGGTATAGACCCAGGCTGGATGACCGTCCTCCGACTTGTTCTCCACCTTGACGTCTTTCACCCTGAATTTTGTAGTGACATCCGCCTTGATTCCGCCTGTCAGTTTAACCCCTACTTTTCCTTCGCATCCCGAATCTTTGCTGCTTGCGGCACAAGCCGCACCACCGGTAACTTCTCCACCGAGATTCCAGCCGAATGATTTTGAAATTTCCTGCTCACCTTCAACTGTAGCGGGGTAAGTTTTAGTTGCCTCGGTTACTTCGTAGCTGAGTGTATTGGGAATATAAAATCCAATATGATACTTGTGGGCTACCCTGCCCCGATTGTCCATTCCAGGCTGAGTGCGTTCAGCTTCGGTGGTTGTCTCCTTCCACTCTTTGTCGGCAGTCAAAATACCTTTGGCAGAAATGACAAAATAGTTGTTGTTTGCCTGATGAACCGATCGGGCGCTTAAATTTATGGTGTAGTTATTGTGTAAATAGTTAAATTGGGCCTTGGCCATGTCCAGTAAGAGCACTTTGGCAATATCAGTTTGCGAAGGCGTATCTGAAAACGCATTTACATCCTCATTGTTTTCCGTGCTTGTCGCCTTGGCCAGATCAGACATTTCTCCCAGTGCGCGCTCAGGGGCCAGCTCCAGCCATTTTCGCAGATCTTCAACCCGGGACAACTGATAAGCAGGATCGTCGTAAAGGTTGCTGAACTCCATGGATCCGTTTGTAGTGACCACATCCGGATAATTTGTGTAATCGGTTATGTCCGTATTTGTAGTTTGGCTGGGTGACGGATCATCGAAAGCATAACCCCAGATTTCATATTCTCGACTTGTCTGTACCCCCCAGAATTCAGGGATATCGTTTGATATCTCTGTCATTTCCAGGCCGATCAGTCTGAGCAGCGCCTGCCTGCGCTCAAGAGTTGGTCGGACCAAAGCGAGGGGAATATCATCTTTGAAAGTTTGTTCAATGACGCTACGTTCTGATTCGGAAAGTGTGTTCAGATCTACGTCGCCAATCAGAAAAGGATAATCTGATTCAAATTCCGCATTGACAAACTGTTGGTCGATTTCTTCTGCCAGCTCTTCTGGCATTTGGCCTATCATGCGCACCGATAGCTTTGAATTTGAATCTGACCAGCTTCCATCGTCACCGCATCCAGTGATAAAAAAAAGTGCTGTTATGAACAGAGCAAATATCAATCCGGTTCTGGCGCTTTGCCAAACAAAAAAATATGGTTTCATGTTCAACCTCCAGTTAAATATGGTTATCAGAGTTGTTGAAATTAAATTAATTTTCCTGAGATTTCTATCTTGTATTAGATGGAGAAGCCTGCTCCGCAGCAGTCGTAGGAGGCCAAGGGAGCGATGCTTGCACGGAAAATGGTTTTTCGGGCTTTAAATATGTTTTTTGCTCTATATAGCCATCAGGATAATCGTCATGAAAACGATAGAAAAGTGAGTAGCAGTGAATAAGTTCAGGCTGAAATTCCACAATAATAGGAAGACCGTCAGGATATTTGGATCTGACCGAGTCGGATATCTTCCAGACCCATGTCATTTGAGGCTGAAAAGTGGATGTGGATAGTTCCTTGGGAAGTGTCCAGGGCAAGAAACTCCTCCAAAAAATATACTTCGTGTCGATTTCCGGAGGCCGAATGGTATAGACCCAACCCGGATAGCCGTCATCTGACTTGTTCTCCACCTTGACGTCTTTTACTTTGAATTTTGTGGTTATACCTGCCTTGATTCCACCTTTTAGTTCAATGCCAACCTTGCCTTCGCATTCCTGTTTTTCGCTGCTGGCTTTGCAGGCTGCGCTACCCGTGACTGCCCCTCCAAGACTCCAGCCAAATGATTTTGAAATTTCCTGCTCACCCTCAACTGTCTCGGGATAGGTTCCTGTTGCCTCGGTTACTTCCTTACTGATGGTGTTGGGAATACGGAAACGGATATCGTACTTATGGGCAACCGTGCCTCGATTTTGCATTCCATATTTGGTTCGCTCATCTTCGGTAGTCGTTGCCCGCCACTCCTTGTCAGCGGCCAAAATACCATCCGCAGAGATGACAAAATAGTTGTCTCCTGCCTGGTGAACAGAGCGGGCGTTTATTTTAATGGTATAATTGTTACGCAGGTAATTGAATTGAGCCTTGACCATATCCTGCAGCAAAACGTCGGAAATATCCGGTTTTGCAGGTGTATCAGAGAAGGCGGACAGCTCGGCTGGTTTTTCCGGGTTTGCCGCTTCGTTTTCAGCAGGGATTTCTCCTGTTTGACGCTCAGGGCCTTGCTCCAGCCATTGGCGCAAATCTTCAACCCGGTTGAGCTGGTAGGCAGGCTCGTCATAAAGGGCGCTGGTTTCAATTGTCCCATTGGTAAAGACCACATCCGGATAGTTTGTATAGTCGGCTGTATCTGTGAGTGTAGACTGGCGAGGACAAGGATCATCGAAAGCATAACCCCAGATTTCATATTCTCGACTTGTCTGTACCCCCCAGAATTCGGGGATATCGTTTGATATCTCTGTCATTTCCAGGCCGATCAGTCTGAGCAGCGCCTGCCTGCGCTCAAGAGTTGGTCGGACCAAAGCGAGGGGAATATCATCTTTGAAAGTTTGTTCAATGACGCTGCGTTCTGATTCGGAAAGTGTGTTCAGATCTACGTCGCCAATCAGAAAAGGATAATCTGATTCAAATTCCGCATTGACAAACTGTTGGTCGATTTCTTCTGCCAGCTCTTCTGGCATTTGGCCTATCATGCGCACCGAGAGCTTTGAATTTGAATCTGACCAGCTTCCATCGTCACCGCATCCAGTGATAAAAATAATAGCGAATGTGAGCAAGACAAATACCAGGACGTTTTTGATGCCAGGATAGATACGAGAAGATTGTTTCATGTTCAACCTCTGGCTGAAAAAAGGTGAAGTAATAGGAACTCGCTTTTGCGGTGAGGCAGAATAGCGAAAATGGACTCGGGTGTCAAGGTTAAGCAAACCACAACATCTGTGGCATCGGATTGGGAAACGTCAAACTTTTTTTAAGAAATGGGAGATGGCTTTCAGGCAGGCTTTAACGAGTTGCCTTTTACCCCGTCTTTCGCAATTCGGCACCCGCGTTGGGGTTAAGTGGCTGAAAACACACAACCAGGGTTCAAAAGGTCGGCACTACAGATTGTCGCCCGGCTTTTGCACTGTGGGCTGAACCACCCGCGATCCTGGGTGGTGGCTGATCAGGCAACCTGAAGCGAAGCTGTGCCAATAAAAGCTTTTGATCCCGATCCGGTTGTGTATAGCGTGGCAGGATCAGATGACGTCCGTCTGTTGTGGGCAAATGGACATCGACCATCTGCATGGTTGAAAATTTTTCACGTACAGCCCGGGCGGTCAATCCCGGTGCCGCCTGTCTTGCTTTGTGTTTAAGTGTTACAAAAAGGCAATAGCTCATGAATGAAATGAAGATATGCGCATCGATGCGGTCGCCGGTTTGATGATAGACCGGCCTCACCGCAAGATCTTGTTTCAAGTCTTTAAAGGCTTGTTCAACTTCGGTAAGCTGGATGTAATACTCCCATAATACTCTTGGATCCTGGTGAACCAGATTGGACCTCAAAAGATAACAGCCTTCTCTTCGCCTTACGATCCGCAATTTGTTTTTACGCAACCGGAAGGTAAAGGTTTCCGAATTGACCGGTTCTTTTGGCTCAGGAAATTTGATGTCCACCAGAAAATAGGATCTGCCAGCCTCCTTTTTGGCCGCACCGATTTTCAAAAGCAAGGCATCGCGCGTTAATTTTTGTTGTTGTAGCTCTTTCAGGCGAGCCCAAAGTTTTTTCAGGCGACGACGTCGCATGGCGCGCTCTTTACTGACGCGGCCATCGCTTCGGGCCATCACATAAAGCTCATCGCCTTTTTCGAGCAATTTGACGCCGACAAGATCGCGAACTTTTTTCAATGGCTTTTCGAGAAAGTCTTTTTCCAGTTTGGTTAAGCGGCCTTTGGGTGTTCCCACCAGATAATGAATCGGCGGATCTGTTTCCCGCATGGTTTGAAGCGTCTCTTCGGTCGGAATGCCCCGATCCATCACCCAGACCCGATTTGCTTTGCCATATTGATTTTCAATGGATTTGAGGAAATCGGCCAAGGTTGTTTTGTCACTGGTATTTCCGGGCATCACCTCATAAGCCAAGGGAAAGCCATCGGGCGTTACAATAAGCGCAATAACGACCTGCACACAATCGGACCGTTTATCCCGGCTGTAACCAAACCGACGTTTCCCTTCCTGAGGAGGGTTACATTCGAAATAGGTGCTCGTCAGATCATAGACTTGAAATGGCCTGACATCGACTGGTTTAACTGCCAGGTTCATGTACAGAGGACTTTTAATCACGGGCGCTTCTTTGCACCCAAAAGCCAGACGTCGAACAGATCTGTTGACCTGGGGCCGACCGTGATAAGGCAGTTGAAGAAATGGAAGATCGAGTGTCCACCTAGCGACTTAGATCTTGTGTTCCCCAATGAAGTCGGGAAACCGATCGATGATTCACATCTTAGGAAAAGATATTTTACTCCAGCCTTGAGAAGGGCAGGGCTAAGGAAAATCCGTTGGCATGATTTGAGGCACACATATGCGTCACTCATGATTGACCAAGGTGAACACCCAAAATATATCCAAACACAGATGGGGCATTCTTCTATTAACGTCACCATGGACACATACGGACACCTTATGAATCCGGTCAATAAACGCGCTTCAGCCAAGCTGGATAGAGCCGTTTTTGGGGAAGGTGGAGACAAAATGGAGACAAGGACAAAAAAGGACTCAACCAAAATCAGCTAAGTCATTGTAATTACTGGCGCGCCTGGCAGGACTCGAACCTGCGGCCTGCGGATTAGAAGACAGGAACCCTGAGTTTCCTAACCTCCTCGAATCACATAACATATTGAAATGATAGGATTTCAGTTTTTCAAATTTTAGCAGATTTTCCACGTTTTTGCACATTTTGGAAAGTTTTTCTCACACAGATTCTCACACAGAAAATCCTAGCGTTCTCTGAAATCACCGTAACACAATATTTATTGCCTGAATACTTTTGTGCCTGGAAAACAAGTAATTTACAAAATCTCCTATCAAAGGTGTTGGTAATGTAGTTTTCTTTGTAATTACACGGCCAGTCAACATTTTTGTACTAGAATCCCACTCGATATTTATGACACCATAGCCTTTTGAGCTTTTGATTTTTCCCCATCCAGGCTCCCTATCCCATCTTTGTCGCTCCACTACAACCAAATTAAATTTGGACAATTCGCTGCTATCCTTCCCTATTTCCCTTCTAAGGGATATCTTTGCCTTTTTAGAATAAAAAACTTGAATTAAGGTTGGCATATTCAGCCTCCAAAATGTACTTTTTACTGATCATTTCTTTGTCAATACCCACCACAGTCTCAAATTCTAATGTGATAGTTCGAAAATCAAACCAGATCATAGAAAGATTCTTTCCCTAAATGTGACAGAAATGCTTTCGATGCCTCTTTCAAGTGCATTGGGCCACCTATATCAATCCAGTCATCAATGGAACCTCGAAAGCAATACCTGTTGACAATGAATGTCCGCTTCTTCTCGTCATCCAGGATGAATTTCAAGATCGGGGAATAAGTCGTCCCACTTTTTATGAAATTTTCAATTCTGGAGGTGTCATGGTAAGGGTTTATGGAACCAAATAGATCTTTAAAATCTTCAACATCCTAATTTGACTCATAAATTACGATCTCTTCTCCCTTGACATCAGCCACGTATAACCTTGGACCAGTCACTTTTTGGAGTTTGTTTTCAACGAGCCTCTTTTCAAGTTCTGTGATCAGAGGCGGAATCTGTTTGCGAAGGAAGACCTGCGCATTGGCTGGATTCTCATATATTTCATAACCTTCAGGGATTTCCTCAGCCAGCTTCTCACGTTTTTTCATGGAGAAATAGTATCTCGGTTTCCCTTTCTTGGTCTTCCCAACATTCAGATAGTATTTCTTGCCCTTTCGGTTAGTATATTCAACTGCCATCACCACATCCCCTTCTCAACACATGCCTTCTTCACAAAAGGGTTTTCATTTCTTTGAATTTTTTTAATCCTCCTGGACCTCTCACATTCCCATTGATCAACCGAGTCTTCCTTATCCCATGCCTGATATAGCTTCTTGTTCTTTTTGGAAATGACACCATGACCAGGATAGGCCCAATCCATATAGAAATATGTACGGGCAATATTCCCTCTCTTATCCGGTGGGGGTTCAGCCTTCTGGTTTTCAATTTCCATATCACATTTACCAAATTGCCTTTTCTCACCAGGAATCATGGCGTAGCTGTAGTTGGATCGTAAGCCGTTTATCTCCCCAATGGCAGGGACCAGGTTGTACATGTCAGATTCCATATACCGAAATTCATACCTTTAAAAGCCTTACCTTTCTTACTCACGCATTCAGGATGGCCATTCCGCCATTCAGGAAAGCTTTGACCGAAGGCATGGGCCGGGACAACATGTTCCCATTCCAGGCGGTGAGCCCGCTTGCCTTCCTTCTTGGGCATATAGTTGTCACACGAGAGAATTTGTTTTTCGCTATTGAATGGACAGCCGCAATAGAAAGTGACTCGGTGGTCCCGATAGACTTCCCTCAACAGAATTTTCTTGGCTTTGTTGAATGAATCATTGGTGGTGTTGCCTCTGTCTCCAGCAAAAGAATAACCGTTGAGAGAGACAGCCAGGATCAGGCCGACTAATAAGGATGTGAGTTTTTTCATTGGGGAATCCTGTCTTAAAGATCTTTTTCCAGCGATTCATATATCCTTTCGGGTTTTTTGCCTTTGTATTTCTTCAGGGCTGCAATGTATTTTTTTTCGTCAAATGACACATTCTGCCGCATCACGTTGAACATAAGAGGTGCCAGAATTATCCCGATGAGATGGATTGTTTCGTGACGGGAAACTTTCTTTTTTCTCATGGAATTGTAAAACTGATAGGTTTCAATGGGGTCTTTGGCTTCCAACTGCCGTTCAATGGCTGAATGAAGCATAATATGAAGGAAAGGATTCTCTTCGGAATCAACATCATATTCGTGGTCGTAAGTCAGATCAGCCATTTCAAATTGATTGAAATATTGATCTTCGTGTTCCAACATAACTTTGGCCAGCCATTTATCTTCCCCTGAGAGTGATTCCAAATTCCCGCTTTTGGCTATCTCCCAAAGATCGTGTAGATGGCCACGGGTCTCTTTTCTCAATCCTTTATGGGCATTTTCCATGAAATCCTCGCTGATGCTCAATAGGCCGTGGAGTACTTGAAAGAACCAGCTTACCCTTTCCCATTCATCCGGTCCCTCATGACGTTGGAACACTTAAAAGTCACGATCCGCCTTGCCCTCAATTTCATGTCATCGCCAGTCTCTGGGTTTCTTCCCTTTCGTTCCTTTTTGTCCTTTACACAAAATCTTCCGAAGCCGCTTATCTTGACATCTTCACCGGACTCCAGTGACTGTTTGATTATCTCAAAAAAAGCTTCAACCGTTGACTTGGATACCTCTTTTGGAAGATCTGCCGTATTGGAAATGGACTCTATTAAGCTGGATTTCGTAATTGCCATAAATTTAGATCTCCTGTTTTCATTTCTTAGGGGGTGTAAGCATCAGATCGATTGTCCACTGAAATAGCAGGAGAAACAGGGAATTTCAAGAGTTCTATTTTTTTGTGGCATCATTTTGATCTGATATGTCAAACTCATGTTAAAGGATAATATTGATTGGAAAGGTAATCCTTCCGAAAGCTTCAAATATTCTTGACTGTTTATTCGGCATCGGAGTATTTTCAATTATTACATATAATTGTCAGAAGCCAACAGGGTGAAACGCTGTATAGGGAGGTGGGAATGACCAAGCTAACGGAAAAAACCGACTCATTTACAAGTCAAGACGGTCTGAAAATTTTCTATAGGCATTCAAGATATTCCTGCAAGTTTACCCCATTCGGCAGAGGGTGAGGAAAGGTTGGATACGAGAAATTGAAGAAGTCCCATATATCAATCATATTCGGAATGTTATCCTTCTGCGTGATTCTACATGCTACGGTTCGTGCAGGCCCGATTATAGACGGTTGTTCTATCTTTCCATCCAATAATATTTGGAACACTCCCATCAATAATTTGCCCGTTCACGCAAACTCATCCACTTATATCAATACCATAGGTGCCGATACCGGGCTTCATCCTGATTTTGGTTCTGGAGAGTGGAATGGTGGACCCATCGGTATCCCTTATACAGTGGTTTCCCAAACACAGGCGAAGGTGGGGGTTACTTTTGATTACGCTGGTGAAAGTGACCCAGGCCCATACCCAATTCCACCTGATGCTCTTATTGAAGGGGGAAATGATTCCCAAGGCGACCGCCATGTTTTGGTTTTGGAAAAAGACAACTGCCTGCTGTATGAACTTTTTGACGCCCACCGCCAACCGGATAATAGCTGGCACGCAGGCTCTGGGGCATTCTTTGACTTGAGTTCAAACAATTTGAGACCTGATACATGGACATCTGCTGATGCTGCTGGTTTACCGATATTATCGGGCCTGGTGACTTATGAAGAGGTCGTAGGGGAAATAACACACGCCATAAGGTTCACCGCTCCACAAACACAGAAAGCCCATATATGGCCTGCACGCCATGACGCATCCAATTTGACAAGCCCTGTCTATCCCCCAATGGGTCAACGCTTTCGACTCAAGGCGGACTTTGATGTTTCGGGTTTCCCATTAGAAATTCAAACCATACTGAAAGCTTTTAAGAAATACGGCATTATTCTGGCTGACAACGGATCGGCATGGTATATTTCAGGTGTTCCAGATGAGCTATGGGATAATGATGTTTTGAGGCTTTTGCGCCAGGTAAAGGGCTCTGATTTTGAAGCCGTTGACGTTTCGAGTTTAATGATTGATGAAAATTCCGGTGCAGCCAAACAAAGTCCCGAAAATAGCACTTTTTATGTGGGCGATGGTGGTTGTGAAGGGAACTCTCCGTGCTTTAACACAATAGATGCGGCCATAAATGCGGCCACTGTTGACACACGAATACTGGTAAGCCAAGGGACTTATACCGAAACCATTCGCTTGAACAAGCAGATATCTGTGACCATCGAAGGTGGCTGGAATTTTTCTACTAATCTCCAAAATGGGGTTACGATTTTGAAGAAGGCCCCCGAAGTAACTTTGGGGGCTTTGACGATTAGAGAATTAACCATCAGTCCATGATTTTGATTGTTGAATGATTTCAGATGCACCAAGGGATGGTATGGTTCTAAAGAAATAGTGGCGTAAGGGATTTAATTGAAAAAGCCCAGGCTCAGCCAAAAATTTGGTCTCATCCTAGTTTTTATTGCGCTATACATTGTATCTGCGACCACAATCCTTTACGCTCAAACCAAATACACAGGAGTAAACCTGGCCGGTGCCGAGTTTGGGGTATCCAACGGTAATCTCAATTTGCCAGGGACCTATGGGACTGATTACACCTATCCAACCCCTGCTGAAGTCGATTATTACACGGGAAAGGGAATGAACACCTTTCGTCTGCCTTTCAGGTGGGAACGGCTTCAAAATTCCCAATTTTCCGCTTTTGATACCGCAGAATTAGGCTACATGGATGCCTTCGTCAACTATGCGACCACAAAGGGGGCGTACGTCATTCTCGACCCCCATAATTTTCAGCGTTACTACCCTTCATCCAGCAACTATCAAAGCTCAGAACAGGGCTTGATTGGAAGTGACGTTTCCAATGACGCCTTTGCCGACTTCTGGGGTAAGCTTGCCAACCACTACAAGGGAAACAGCAAGGTTATTTTTGGGCTTATGAACGAACCCAATACGATGCCCACCGAACAGCTGGTCAATTCATCAAATGCCGCCATAAAGGCCATACGCAATACCGGAGCGACCAACCTAATCCTGGTTTCCGGCAATGAATGGACTGGTGCCTGGTCATGGGATGAAACCTGGTACGGTGGGGCCAACTCTCAATATATGCTCAATATCGTTGACCCAGGGGCCAACTTCGCATTTGAAGTCCACCAGTATATGGATGACAATTGTTCCGGTGGCTCATCCCAGATTACCAACAATGACCCGATGATCGGGGTTAAACGAATCACCGATTTCACAAACTGGCTCAAACAGCATGATCTCAAAGGTTTCTTGGGTGAATTTGCGGTTGCAAACTCCAGGACAGGTGATGGAACAGAAGATGTCGGGGATGAAGTGATAGAAAACCTTCTCGACTACATTGAAGCCAATTCCGATGTCTGGATTGGATGGACTTGGTGGGCCGGTGGACCATGGTGGGGGGAATACATGTTTACCCTTGAACCGACCAACCTGGGGCAACCCAACCAGGGGCCTGACCGTCCCGCAATGGCTGTCCTTCAGGTCTTTCTGCACACGGAAAACCTCTACATTCAAAACGAAACCATTGCCGATACAAGGGCCTATAAGGCAAGGAATAAGATTGAGGCCGGTTACAATGTAACGAAGGAAAAGACAGAAGGTGACGTTATTATTGAATCTGGAGCCAATGTCAGCTTTGAAGCAGGGAGTATCATTCATTTAAAGCCAGGTTTTAGAGCGAAGATGGGGAGTGTTTTTACGGCCAATGTCAACTGAGGAAAGCCTTTCAGTCGTCCACGGCCTAGAACGAAGACTGCCTCTCTTTTCTTTGTTTTTCCATTTCGCCAACCTTTTTCCAGGAAGGATCGGGATTGAAATGCGTGCCTCGAAGAAAACTCTATCGGGAAAAAATAGAAATCTCTTTTAGATAAGGAAGGTCCAGATGACAGACTTGGAAACAGCAAGAAGGCTGATCACAGGAATATTCATAAAAAATCAGGAAATGATGGAGCCTGATGACACTATTTTCATCCCTTTGATCAAGGGAGGTATCGAGGAAGCTTCAAGAAATGATAAAACAATCTATGACGAGCTTTTGGAACATGCCGTTAATGAGTATACGGATATCTGGCTGAAATATGCCAGAGACGATGAAGACGAATTTGACCCTGACCTTGAATCAGAAAAAGCCAAAAAGACATTTATGGAATACTTTGAAGCTGAATAGAGATGCAAGGCCGGAATTTCAAGAGCAGCTGAAGGTTATGAAAGGCGGTCTTCCCAAACAGGAAATTTTCAAGAGCAATACAAAATAATCATATGAAATCAATAGAAGAATCATTAGAAGCTATTTTTAAAAAAGCAGACAAGTGGGAATCAGAAGGAAAAGATGTTGTCATATCCTTTTGTCAGGCCATTTTGGAAATCATCTTGTTGATCGTGCGTGAATTGGTTGCCAAGAACCCTGGCAAAGTGGTTCCCATGGAGATTGGAAATGACGAGGAGTGGGGTTCTTTTCTGGATATCAAGCAAAAAGTCGACCTTCCGCCTGAAACATGTGCTGTTCTAGTGACACCGACCGCCTTCAAAAATATGCCTTTTTTGGATGATCCAGAGATTGAAAATTTTGGACTGAAAGCCTGGGAACGGAATGCGTATTCGTTAATTGTCAGTGACATAAATGATCGGTCAAGAATCCTTCAAGCGGCTTTACCTGGCATTGAGCACCCTGGAATTGATGTTTTTGAAAACGGAAACCAACTGGCGGACTACAGTTATAATACGATTGATGAATGCATTTATGACATAACCAAAACCATCTGGATTTATTTCAACCCTGAAGGAACGTGGACCAATGATTTGATTGCTCGTTACACTGAAAACTGGGCCATAAAAGGCGTTGATGTTGATCTGGCGGATTCAACAATTCATAAGGAATTTAGTTACCTTCATTATCCGGAGTTATTGGGTTTTACACCTTATGAAGCCGTTTTCAAAGCAACTGGCGTAATGATGAGGGAGGAATTTTTTGACCTTAGTACTACTGTTGATGACGGTAATATCGTCCATGAGGACTTTGAACTGGATCAACCCGTGATGTCCGTTGATGGGATTTTGAATGGAAATGGGCCTGAATGCCAGGCGTTATTGGAATATTTGAAAATGCAAATGGATATGATGCTGCAAACTTTGGAGTTTGTGGATGGGGTGAATTTTCCGCTGGAGAACCGTACTGGCCCTGAATATCGGAAGTTGTTTGATGAAACAGCTTTGGAAGTTTACGAAAGTGTTGTGGGTAAGCCGTATACGGGTTCCCGACCTTGTTGATATTCGCCCGATGAGAAAGGAGGATGAAAAAATGGCATGCTGTGAAATCTGTAAGAGGGCACACAGCTGATTTTTCACAGATGTTACCCCCAATAAAGCCGTTTGAAAAGCGTCTGCTTTTCACTTGTAAACAGCAGAAATTTTAGAAAATAACAATTTTATAGGTGATTATCTCAACACAGGTTAAGCAGCCAAAAAGTACAGGTAATTAAGGCATATACCAAGTTTTTGATATGAAGGAATTTTTGGGGTAGTCTCAATGTATCTGTAATGCGGGCAAACCTGACAAATAAAATGAATTTCAGGATTCGTTCAGGCCTTCTGATTTTTTGATATCACCACTTTTTCGATTTCTACGATATTTGGTTTTTGGCATATAAAATGATTTAAGGTGAGGCTGGAATATTTCTAAATCTGAACAATTTTATCACCAAAGAATGTAAGGCACATTCCATGTCAAAATTTCCAGAAAAATATTCTTGATATTTTTTCCCTTGCCTCACTACTAACGTGCCCGGCAAAACCTCCCGAAATAGTCGCTCAGGTGCCTCAAAGTTATTCCTTAGATGAGACACCTGCTTTTTGCCAAAAGGAATCCTAAAAAACTGGCCCTCCCCACTTGCGAAACATTTTTGAGTTAAAAAAGTATTGTATTGTTAAATATTTAATTAATAGATTAGGAAAGTCAAAAAATTCCGCTTCAAAGGTATTTTGAGTAGGACAAATGTGATTTTGTATTTTGAGATATCGTGTATGCGAGATCTTTTTTGGAAACTATTTCTGATAGAAAACACTTTTGAAGCTGGCAAGAAGATACCAATTATTTCTACAATTTTTTAAATTTTTTGCATTGACAACATGGAAAGCTTTATCATATTTTCTGAATGGTGTTTCAGACTCCTTAGTGCATAAATAAGACTTGATGAAAAAACCAAACCCATTGTGAGATGGGGACGGAAAGCCACGGGTCTTCATAGTTCCTTTTGATCTCAAACCAAGACGTTTTCCTCTCTTGGAAAGAAAGCCGGGCTGCCGAATGTGACATCGTAAAAGTCGCAATAGGTACAGTTTGGCTTTTTTGCTTTGGGATGTGCGTGGATATTGTTGGAAGACTCATTTTGTGATCTTTCATTCATACTAAGTAGGTTACCCTATGGAAAAAAGTATCAGAATGTGCATGCCATGCTCCTGACGGGATGTCAATCCTGTTGGGAGCTTAAGGGGAAAGCTACTGGCCTTCAAAGAAGGCAAAAGAGAAGAAATTATCAAAAGGCGCCTAGAAATGGGAACGGGAGCTCCAGATGGAGTGAAAATCATCGGGGAATGGAGTGATCTAAGTGGAACCGGTGGCTATTTGGTATTTGAAACAAACTAAGCCAATTATGCATGGACAATGGTATGGAACGACCTGTTGGACATGGAAATCATCCCGATTCTGGACACTGAAAAGACGTAATGGGACTTCTTAAACAAGGTTCATAGAAAGCCAACTCGAATTTTACCGCTTTGCTCCCAGCGGAACGATAATTTTTTTGCTGGTAGTGATAAGAATAGTCCAAAGTGTCGGGTCGGCTTTTGCACCTTGAAACCGTATAAGAATGGTGACAAGTCTTTTCAAATTTTAAGGGAAAATCAGCACTGCAATGTCCAATAAAAAAATACCGCTTGTTACCTTTTACCCTGGTTGTAAATATTCAAGAAGGAATGCAATGAAACATTCATAAGGAGGACTTTATGGAATTAGGAACAGATGTATACCGTAGACTTCAAAAACACCTTGACAATATGCCTATTCCATTTCCTCAATCAGATTCCGGTTTGGATATTAAACTCCTGAAACAGCGATTTACCCCAGAGGAGGCAAAAATAGCACTGGAACTTAGTGCCCTGCCAGAGCCACTCGAACGTATTCATAAAAGATTAAAAAAGACCGGCATTTCAATCCATAAATTGGAAAAAATTCTCGACAATTTGACTGAAAAAGGCTCGATTCTGGGAGGAAAATTTTTCGAGAGAAAAGGACCGAAGAAGCATTACAGCAAGGCACCGCTTGCTATTGGGATGTATGAACTGCAAGCAGGGAGACTTACAAAGGAATTTGAGAGAGATTTTCAAGATTTCATGGACGAAAAGTTTCATAAAGTTCTTAACACCAAGAAAACATCTCAGATGAGGACTATTCCGATCAATAAGGGACTGAATATAGAAAGGTACGTTGATTCATATGATAATGCGAGAGACATAGTCGAAAAAACGAACAGGCCCATGGCGGTTATTGAATGCGTATGTAGATCTGGAAAGGATCTTCTGGAAGAACCATGCAAACATTCAGACATTCGTGAAACCTGCCTCCTATTCGAGGATATCGCCAGTTTTGCGGTAAGTCTCGGTGGAGGACGTTTTGTCACCAAAGACGAAATGTTGGAGATTCTTGACAGTGCTGAAAACGCTGGCTTCGTCTTGCAACCCGAGAACAACCAGAATCCGAACTTTATTTGTTGTTGTTGTGGGTGCTGCTGCCATGTTCTGACATCCCTTAAAAAGTACCCCAAACCTGCGGAATTTTACCATTCAAATTTTTATTCATCCATAAATTCAGATAAATGCGAAGATTGCTCGACATGTATCGAGATATGTCCGATGGATGCAATTTCTTCAAATGAGGGATATGCAACCGTTGATCTGAATCGATGTATTGGCTGTGGTGTATGTGTTACAAAATGTCCAACCAATGCTATCGAACTGAAGAAAAAAGAGAGTAAATATGTTCCTCCCAAAGATTCAGATGCAATGTATAAAAAAATACTGATGGAAAGAATCGGAGTTGGAGGAATGTTAAAAACCATACCTAAGATCGTTTTTGGCCAAAAGATTTAATTCTATCACTGAACGTCGTACCATAAATTCTGTCTGCTTTGGGTTCGTAGCGCATTATGGACATTGATGGCACAACCCAGCGTTCCACCAGACCCCTGATACTTTGGCGGTCTTGGTGGAATAAGTCAAAGGGGCTGGTGAGCTTAACTCTAACCGTCGTAGGCTGCCATGAGCATTAACGAATGGGAATCAAAGAAGTTTGAGGGCCATCGGAAGATCGAGGAACCATAAATAAGGAGAATACCATGGAGAACAATCAAGAAAATAAAGTCGCCATCACAAAATACGATGGTTCTCTCGAATCTATTAAAAAAGGGATTGAACTCACCGACGGACTTAAAGGACTCAAGGCCTCAGACAGCATTTTACTAAAGCCGAATGTCGTTTGGGGAGGGGGTGGATCGAAGAAGCTCCCTAAATTCGGTTTTCTCACCACCTCTAGGGTTGTTGAAGGGATTGTTTCCCATCTTAAGGAAAAGGGATTTGACAGGATTTCCATTGGAGAAGGGAGCATCGCGAATGACGAGGTGGGTTCTGACACGATGAAAGGTTTTGTGTGGTCAGGCATCAAAAAAGCAACGCAAAGATATGGTGTTAAACTTATCGATTTCAACAAGGAATCATACGACAAGGTTGAACTTGGGAAACACAAAGTTGAGATCTCCCGCGCTGTCATAGAATCTGATTTTCTCATCGATGTTCCTGTTCTAAAGACGCACTCTATGACGAAAGTGTCGTTGGGGATGAAAAACCTCAAAGGGTGTCTTTCGATGAAGTCCAAGAAAAAGTTCCATATGCTGGATTTGCACGAGATGATCGCTCTGCTGAACACCAAGATCAAGCCAGATCTTACAGTCATCGACGGAATCTATTCTATGGAACGAGGTCCAACTGCTCTCGGAAGAGCATACCGAACTGACCTTATAATAACGGGTAGGGACGTTTTTTCTTGCGATGTGATAGGAGCGAAAATTCTTGGAGTGGACCCATCTTCAGTAGAATACCTTCGCAGATTTTCGGAGATCATAGAACGGTCCTTCGATCCGGCAGCCGTAGAAGTGTCAGGCGAAAATTTTGAAGACATGAAAAGACCCCTTGAATGGAAAGCCGATCTTCAGGGAATTTTCGAGGAGGCCAATATTGAGGGCGTTACTATGCCATGGCCAGGAGAATCGTTTTGCACTAATTGTGTCGTTTGCTCAGAGTTTTTGGTTGCGTCGTTTTGCAAGGACAACGCAGGAGCGAAGCTCAGTCCGGTAACATTTTGTTTTGGGGGCGGAGCCAAGGCGAAGGAAAATTCCGGAAAGGTAATTCTCTTTGGCGACTGCGCCATAAGAAAGAACAAATCCATTTCGACGGCAGTAAAGGTGCCGGGATGCCCTCCGAAAATAGTTGATAGCATGGTGGCGATGATCAGGCACTCGTTAAACAGAAAGAGAGCGAGAAAGGTTCTGACATTAAGGATTGCCAAAGGAATGCTGAACAGGTTTGGGCTTTATCACGAGTATTTCCCTCGGTCTTACACGTATGATCCGCCGGAATTTGATCCTACGCATTTTTGAATTCACTACAATGGAAAATCTAGTTCGCAAAGAAAATCAGGCGTTCTCAAGGCCTGAAGCTAAAAAGGTTTCCATGAAATTACGTTCAGTCAGGGACATCCACGCTGCACCAGACGTCTGATAGTCCGGCGGTTCTGGCGGGGGCCGGAAGAGGCGCTGGTGAGCTTATCGGTCACACGGACAAGCCGGTGAGCATTACGTAAGGTCGATTCCACGACTCCGCCCGGAATGTATATCTCAAACGATTCTCGCAGCCGAATGTTAGTGATATCCTCATCAGGAGAGGGAATACTGAACGCCGAAAAATGCATAACACTCGCCGTTTTTCAGATGAGTTTAGACCTACAGATTTCTCCAACGTATGTTAAGCATTCAAAAAGTACAGGTAATTAGGGCATATCTGAACATCGATGCCTATAAAACGTGACACGGTTCTGTATTTTCGATTTAATCTGTTTGAAGCTCCCATGAAGAATGGTAATCACCCAATGAAGTCCAAAAAAACAATCAAAAGATAGCTTCCCGAAACGCCGTTATTAACCTTGTTGCAGCCCCATTGTTCATTTTTCAAGGCCAAGAGGAAAAGATGCACGCACGCCCGAGAAGCTTTTGTTGTTGAATTACCTAACCGATCGAATAAGCTCTTTCAAATAGGTTTGCCGCTGACTGCTGTCCTGATTCTTAACCGCCATAGCTAAGGCCTTACGAGTTCCTACAAAAACAGCCAATTTCCTGGCCCTGGTC
This sequence comes from Desulfatiglandales bacterium, assembly GCA_963663335.2. Lineage (GTDB taxonomy): Bacteria > Desulfobacterota > DSM-4660 > Desulfatiglandales > Desulfatiglandaceae > NaphS2. The sequence goes on from CAXXLN010000004.1 coordinate 2,165,748, forward strand.
AAGCCAGTATAAATAAGGTTCCGGAACAGCATTTTGAAATGCTGTGTCAAGACCGGCAAGATGACAATTTCAAATTCACTCCCCTGGGATTTATGAATTGTTATCGCATAAGATAGATCCAATTGAGGAATATCATCACGTTCGTAATGGACTACCCGGCCATCGGGGAAAAATGATACTTCACATGTCAATTCTTCATTGTCAATTCCTTTGATAACCCCAATATCTCCATTGAAAACCTCCAGCTCATAGTTGTTCTTCCGGTGAATAACCCTATCCCCAACCCGAAATATTCTCTCTCCGATCATGAGCTGCCCCCTACCCTTTTCCGGTGGGTTGACTGCTTCCTGGATCATTTTATTTAGATTCAGGGTACCCAAACTGCCCCGTGTCATCGGCGATAAAATTTGGATTTCAGATTCCTTTCCGGAATACTTGGGTATCCATTCCAAATAAAGCTTCTTGACCACATCGGAGGCTGAAAGGCCGTAATGCAAGGATGACCACGGGTGGACTTTATTTAAAACCGAAAGGAGTTCATCGACTTTTGTTTCTGCCCTGTAGACTTTTTCGATATCCACATGCTGGAATTTCTTCGGGATGGTAAATTCGGTTTCATAGGGGACCACCGGCTCATCTGTTCTGAATTCATAGAGCTCAGTATCGGGAGTTGCTTGATTCTCTTTTTCAGCAATTTGGGGGTAGCACCTTTTTATTTTGGCAATAAAATTCAGCTGGGCCTGGGTTGCCTCATCAGAATCTAAGAAAAGGCAGTCAGACCCCTCTGTCCAGATTTCAGGCTTTTTGAAGGGGGAATCAATATAGGGCATCGTCCCATTGTTGATTTGATGAGCGTATTTGATGATTTGGGATTTCTGGGCTTGCCTAAAGACTTTTGTCAGTCTGAAACAAGAAGCCTTCTCAGAGGCAATAATGTCCCTGAGAACATTCCCGGCCCCAACCGAAGGAAGCTGATCGGCATCACCAATAAAGAGAATTTTACTTTTAAGGGGAGCAGCCTTTAACAATGAAGCCGTTAAATTAATGTCTAGCATCGAGCATTCATCGACTATGAGAAAGTCAACATCCAAGGGGTGTTCTTCGTTTTTTTTGAATTTCCCGGCTTGCCATTCTAAAAGCCGATGGATTGTCTTTGATTCTTTCCCAGCCACTTCAATCATTCTTTGAGCGGCACGACCTGTGGGGGCGGCAAGCAAGACTTTCTGCCTCATCGCTTCCAAGAGTTTGACCAGGACCAAAGTAGTGGTGGTTTTTCCAACACCGGGGCCACCCGTCAAAACCGAAAAGTTCTCGGATACAATACCTTTAACGGCAGTTGCTTGTTGATCGCTCAAAGAAATGTCTTTGGCCTTACAGTAGCGAACAATCCAATTATTTACCCGGTGTAGATCAACCACCGGGGGGTTGCCTGACTTAGATACCCTCTTCGCAACATAGAGCTCATCGAAATAGAGGGATTTGGAATAATAGCATTGCTCACTTCCCCCCTCGGGATCAGGGATTTGGCGAGCCATGACAAGCTCAGCCGCTTCCATGTCTTTGAGAAACCGGGGTAAATAGTCACCGAGATCCAGTTCCAACAATTCTTGAACTTGAACTTTGATTTGGGATTCCGTCAAATAACAGTGGCCGAACTCCCGGCTGGCAGCTAGAACATGCTTGATTCCAGCCATGATCCTCTGAGGGCTATTCCGGTCAAGACCGATGCTCAAGGCCACCTTATCGGCTGAAAAAAAACCTATCCCGTAAAAGTCGTTTGCCAATCGATAAGGATCTTCGTTGACGTACTCAATTGCATTGTCACCGTACTCTTTATAGATCCTCACAGCGAAAAGTGTGCTGATACCGTGTGACTGGAGAAACATCATGACTTTCCTGATAGCCCGGTGCTCAGTCCAGGCGGCACTGATCGTCTCCAATTTCCTTTGGGCGATACCAGGGACTTCTGTTAGTTTCTCGATCTGAGTTTCGAATATATCAAGGGTTTGTTGGGCAAAATGGTTGACGATTTTCTTGGCGGTCTTTGGCCCTACTCCCCTGATCAATCCTGAACCCAGATATTTTTCCAGGGCGGCTGTCGTTGCAGGCTTTTTTTCGGTAGCCTTTGTGGCTCTGAATTGACGTCCGAATTTGGGATGGACAATCCAGGCTCCATAGAATTCCATGGTCGCCCCGGCAAAGACTTTGGTTTGGTGTACTATGACGGTGTCCTGCTGGTGGGGATTGTTGAAAGGTGAGACTCGAAGGACAGACCACCCATTGTCCGGGTTGTGATAAGTGACCCGGTCTACAATTCCTTTGACTGATTCCTCGATTACTCCAGTTTGTTTCATAGCCACGTATTAGAAAAGGTTGGTGTTTTAGCCATTACTTGGATCATCCGTTATTTGTTTTCCATCCCGCCATTCACCTTCATATTCGACTACCCCTTCAGGAGAAACCATCCTACCATGACCGTGAAATTTCCCATGCTTGTACCCACCTCGATAAACCCCGCCATTCGGCAACGTTAGAGTTCCCTGACCATGTGCCTTATTGGCTTTCCAATGGCCATCGTAGACTGTCCCATCAGCCCGAACCAGAATTCCTTCTCCATCATAGAGGTCATCTTTCCATTGTCCATTGTAGATATCCCCATCAGAAGATGTCTCCGTGCCTTCTCCATTTCTATGGCCATTTCTGAAGGAACCCTCATAAACACCGCCATCAGGAAAAGTCATTTTCCCCTGGCCATGAAATTTCCCGTTTAACCATTTTCCTTGATATCGGACTCCATCAGCAGTTTTAAAATCTCCAATTCCTTGAATAACACCGTTTTCGAATGTCCCTCGATATTCATTGCCATTAGCAGAGACATATTTTCCTTGGCCATCCCTTTTACCATCTTTCCAATCGCCTTTATAATAAGATCCATCCGGGAAGCTTAGGCCCCCTTCCCCATGTGGAAAACCATTTCTAAATTCCCCATGATAGACCGCCCCATCGGCGTTAATATACTTACCATAGCCATTTTGGCAATTGCCTTCAACGCAGCCTGTTTTTTCTGAAGTCCTTAATGAGTTCATACCCTTTGGAATATTTTCGGTTGATTTTGTTTAGATGATCACTGGGACGTATTATATATAGATTAAATGGTCATAATCAGTTTTGTTTCTCTCTTTCCGTTATCGGTACCGCAGTCACATTCAAAGAGAAAGTTGTTCCTGAAAATAAAACCTTATGATCAATAATGTATTCCTGAACATCTGAAAACATTTTCTCCTTACGCTCAATAAGCATTTCAAGACTATCCAAAAATATGCTCACATCCTCCGCACCTAAAGCCGTAGGCAATTTTTCTATCATCTGCTCCTGTAATTCGATCCGTTTTTCACCCTTAAATGCTAAGTCCCACATTATTTGAACCTGAAAGTCCCGAAGAATGTGATTCGCAGGATTCTGCCGGAAGCGTTTGGCGCACCCGGCAGAAAATGTTTTACGGGTTGATCTTATCTTCGAGGAATTCCACGGCCTCGATAAAAGAAGATTTTGTAGCGACCATGACCATGTCTATTGGATTGAAATTCTGTTTGCAATCGAAACATCTGGCGAGGTTGGTTTTTGGGTTAACGGCGGTATGGAATTTTTGGCACAAGGGGCAGCGAAATCGGAAAAGATTGTGAATGTTGCGGGCCTCGATGTTTAAAAAGGATGCTATGACTGTGTCAATGGGGACCTGGTTTCTGAGCATCCTGAGGAAATCAGATGGAAAGTAGCCTTTTGTCATGATGACACCTCCTATGGGAGTTGAAATTGCGCCATGGTATTGTTGACCAGGGCATCGTTGATTTTATGGATGCTTTGAGAGGTTGCATTGAGCAGGCACGCGGTGGCGATATTATTGATCTGGCGAGGAACCCCCGCGGCATAATCATGGATGAGGGCCCTGGCCTCCGGTTCGAAGATTTTTGCTGATCCCCCGGCCTTTATGATCCGGTTATCGATATATCCGGCGGTTTGATCCTTCGTGTATGGTTTGAGGAAGAGCCTGAAGGTAATGCGGTGGAGGAGATCGGCGTGGGAAGAGCGCTTGAGGATGTGGCGTAAATCTTCCTGGCCGCACAGGAGGATTTTGAGGGGTATCCGTTCTCCGATGGATGAGATCAGCACCCTGAGATCGGTGAGAGTCTTTGGATCGATCAAATGCGCTTCGTCAATGATAAGCAGCGTGTCCTTTTCATTCTGCTTGATGCGGTCCAGGATCTGAAGCAGCATGCGATCTTTGCCAATTCTTGGCTTCTCACCTAGACTGGCGACCATGAGCCTGAGAAAGGCATTGGCGTTTATAGGGGTTAAATGGAGATAAAGAGGTTGATACCGGTTTTGGGGCAGCTCGTGGATAAAAAGTCTCAAAAGAGACGACTTTCCGATGCCGGTCTGGCCTAAAATGAGTCCGATGCTGCCCTGTTGTTCGAAGAACTGAAGCCCGGCCAGGGCCTCATCGAAACGGGGATCTCTCATCAGCCACCGGATGGGTGGATGCTCAATAAAGGGGTGATCGTTCAGGGAAAAATGGTTAAGAAACATGGTTTGCCTCCTTTCGGATGAGTTGCTTGAGTTCCAAAATGATGTAGGCCAGTGCCGGCTTTTGTGCTTTTTCAAAGGCCTGTTCGACCATTTTGCGAGTGATGTCACGGCTCTGGTTGTAGACTTTCTTAAGGGTTTCGAGTTCCGCGCTTGAAAGGCCTGTTAACCCAGCTCTTCGGCCCATGAGCCGGGCCACGGTTTTGGCAAACTCGTAAAAGGGCCATGTCCTTTGCTGGAGGACTTTCCGGTAATCAATGCCTGCCTGCGCATTGAGGGCCTCTTTATGTTGTCTGACCCAAAGGTCGATGAAGCTGTGTTCGGGTTTTGTCCGCACGGGCGCCGGTGTGGTCGGCGCCGTGCTTCGGTTGTGGAGAACGCCGGTTCCGAGATATTCGTCTTTTAGAGAATAGAGTTTCACCCCATCCCATGAAGCAAAGGGGTCGAAACGCACTTGAACGCGATCCCCTCGAAGTTTGGGATCGACCTGGTAGAAGCGTTTGTTGAGTTGAACATCCGAGAAGGTTCTGTTGACGGTGCGAAATGCTGTTTGCATAAAGGACTCGATGACGCGGCCCATGTCCACCTGCCGGATAGCGGTAAGTCCCTGTTGATAACGCTTCTGCGGGGTTTGGCCGGTTTCGGCGCTTTTTGATTCATGGTAACTGACGGCCATCCATGCGGATAATCCCCGGTTGAGCTGGTCAAGAGAAAGGATGTCGCCGGCACGCACCTCGGCTTCAAACTGGTCCTGCACGGTCTGAAAAAACCTTTCCACGAGGCCACCCGGCGCCGGGTCAAGGGGGGGCCTGTGCAAAAGCCGGATGTTGAGACGGTGACAGGCGGCCTTGAGTCCGATGGAATGATAGACTTTGGCATTGTCCACATAGAGCTCCACCGGTGCACCGTGAATGGAAAGAGCCCGGATCCATGAGTCGATGAGAATATCCAGGTTTTGTCTGAAGTAGTAGCGGGCTTCGACCCCATACCGGCTGTGGCAGTCGATGAACGCTGAAAGATGGGTCGGAACGACATCTCCCTGTTCAAGGACATAGGGACCTTCTTCGAAATCACCGACCCAGAGATCGTGGGTATGATTCCGGGTCCACCGTTTGCGAATTTTTTCTCGGGTAACACCGAGCTTAATGCGGGTAGCGCCGGCCTGTTTCAGGTGCCGGTACAATGTGGAGCGCGGCACGGTGGTCCCGTACCTGTCCTTAAGGAAGAAGTTGATGGTTCGGGGGCTTCGGCGGGGCTGTTCCTTCTTCAGCTCAATTGCCTTTTTGATCACCTGGGCACTGGCATTACGCGGTTTTCCGAGGTCAGCGCGTTTTTTTCGATCCAGGTTGTCAAAACCCCCTTGCTTGTAACGGTTCAGTTTCCGACGCAGGGTAGAGATCGAGGGCGTACCGGTACGCCCGTCCGGATATTGCACCGGCTCCTTTGCCTTTTGTTTGAGAAACTGGTTGGTTGCTTCCGGCTCGATCTCGCCGTAAATGACGGGACTTAACAGATCGCACCAGAAGATGGCCCATTTTTCCTGTTCTTTGTCCAAAAAATCACCTCCTTTCGATCTGTGACGCCCTCGTGGGCGCCGATGGAGGTGACTTTACTTCAGACAAAGGCGCAGGCTATGGCCAACTTGGTGAAAATCGAGAGATGAAAGACGGTTTTGAAAAGGGCCTCGGTTGCAAGGAACCCAAAGCAGTTTAACAGACACGTTTTGCGGCCTTCGGATCTGTATTTTGGGCGGGGGACGACCCATTGAGCGAGGTCGCGGCAAATAGGGGTTTTTGGGTTTTCCTGGCAGATCAGGTCCAGTGCTTTCCGGGTGGTGTTCACCAAACGGCCCAGGCTTGTGATCCATCTGTGGACGGTGGATGAGGCCAGGATCTTTTCTCCGTCGGCATAACCGGGCACGCCCTTTTCATCCTTGTCCATGACGGCCTGCTCATAGGTGTCGTCGGAGCTCACATAACGCTCGGCAAAACCTGTTATGGTCTGACGGGTATAGCGCTTATAGGGCATTGCAAAATCGGGATAGGAGGGAAAGGTCTTTCCACAACCGGGGCAACGGAACCGGAGCAGATAGGCCTGGATCGGTTGGACAACCATGTCGACGATAATCAAGAAAAGCCGTTCTCGGTATGCATGGTTCTTGAAATAGAGACTCTCAACATCGCAGCGCGGGCAAGGGGGCAGGTTCTCAGGCGTAACTTCTCCCTTTTCGCATGTCCTCAGATATGCTTTAATATCTTTCATTGTCGCTGTCGGTGGCATGAACGTATCCCTCCTGTCGTTTGGTTTTGGTGAAACCTTTCTATAAACCAGGAGGGATACTTTTTCAAAGGGCGGGATAGTCTTCTATTAACGCTTGGGCGGGGTAGCTTGACAGCGGGATATCAGAATCGTGACTACAGTCTTCCCGCAGGATGACGGGATGTCCGGATAGAACGCAGTACAATGACGGGATAGCGGGCTGGCGGGTTACCTTATTTTAAGACTTTCGGGGTCAAATATCCTGGGACTTAGGAATTAAAAAGAGAAATATTCCATGCCATTATTGTTAAGAATATGATGGTTTCGATCCTGTGAGGTTCTTGATACCGAGTCCTTAGCGGTTCATTCACCCTTAAAACGGCTTCAGAAATCTTCAGTTCACCCGGTGGCGTTGGTTTTGGCACTTGTTTTAGGGCTTTTCCTTTTTTCTTCTTTTTCTTTTTTTTGGACATGTTCGTACCCTACCTGAGAGCTTGACGTTATTATATCGAAACTCCATCCCATGAACAGGCATATTTGCTGGCACTTGCCTGCATTTAGGCGGCATAAAAATCCCAGTTATAGTACCAACATATTTGATTCATGAGAGTGCCTGAAGATGCAAGCACTCCCGAACATAATTGAACTGGGGCCTGAAGGTCAATTGCCAAAAATGAAAAAGGCAGAATCTCAATAAAGAGACCCTACCTTTCTCAAGGAGGATGAAAAATGGAACGGAGTTTATCCCAGGGTTAACAATCCAACAGGGTTATCAATAGATAGTTTCAAGAAGCGCCGTTATTAACCTTGTTGCAACCTCACTTTTCTATTCAAGGTCACGAGGATAAGATGCACGCACACCCGAGAAACCGTTAAATCAAGTGCCAATCCCAACTTTCTACTTTTACTTATAACCTTTGTAGGAGTTTTATTCCTCACTTGGTTTTTAGAATTATATGTTAAAGTTAAATGCTGGCACTCGATAAAATAATCAAAATAATTAGGCTAAAATGTTATCAAATATAAGACGTTCTTGAAGCTTCAATTCCAGTTTAGGTTGACATTCCATAAGATTCTTTACTTAAATCATTGACTACAAGTTGTGTCAGAATACCCTCCTGTTTTTCTGAAGAATTGGCTGTAATGTTTACTATGTCTGTTACTCAATTAAAATCGACATTCCCCCTTTCCGTTCTGTAGAGGCTCCTGGTCTAATTAGGAAACCTCCGTTAATGTTTGTAAATATATAATGCGAAAAACATGCCTAAACGGATGACGAAGATTATTTATTTGTTAACTGCAAAAATTCCGGTGGGTTATCTATTGGGTGTTTAGAAATTACAACGGATTGCGACACTACAATAATGTATCTTTACGTCAAGAATGTACCATTGCGTCAGAAATTAATGCCTAGTGTCAATTCGTTTTCGGGGTTTTCAGCTATGGTCTCAGCTTCTTTGATGACCTTCAATGAAAGCCCTGAAGCTGTCCTTTTGACTTCGAATACCTGGTACTCTTTCCGTAATAATGTTTGGATAGGGAAAAACGGCCTATCTCTTTTCAGGAACGGCTATTCATCTCCAAGAATCGTGTCCCAATCCATCTTTTTCTTTGTCTTGTTGACCAGTAATCCCAGGTCCTGCAGCCGAATGATCATGGCATGCTTGGAGACATTGGAAAAGCCACCGGCTTCACACATGGCAGCAGCAATAATAGGCCACTGTTCGAGATAGGGTTGTTTTTTCGAGCCCTCTATTGGGTCATTCATGTTACTTTTGACAACAAGTGGTTCAGGTGCGCAGACCCTTTCAAAAGCTTCACGGACTTCCTTTTCAGGCATTAGCAGGCATGAAGCAAAATAATCGGCTTGCCATTCCATCTTGTTATTACGACCTTGGGATACGAAAATTGTTTTAGGATCAGCTTCTTCATGGGCTTGAATGTACTGCCGATGAAGGACCCAATGCCCGACTTCATGGGCCATGGTAAATACCAACCGGCCTTCATTCCTAAAAAGTTTTTCATTCACGCAAATAGTCTTTTTGGTCACATAGGTGGCGCCGAGGCAATTTCTGCTTTTAAAAACCCGGTCCAAATCATGATAGACCAGCCGTAATCCCAAATGGCGTTCAATGATATCTTCGACCGGAATGGGGGGTTGAATATCATATTTTGCCATGGTCTGAAAATCATCGATAAGCTGACGGGCGGCAATAGCAATTTTCTCTTTGGGTAGCCAGGGAATGTTCATAGAGTATTCTTTTCAGATTTGAAGAAAGCCATTCGGCAAGGTCATTCCCAAATGGCTTTCTTCTTTCGATCTAATCAGCCGTCAACCATATCCGCATAGTCCAGCTGGCATACACAGCTGCATTTTGACAAATTCAATCCCAAGTCTTTCCAAACCGCTTCTGATTCCTTACAAAGGGCAATTTTACAGTCTGAATACTTCCTGATTTTGTCAATCGCAAACCTGAATATTTTCTTCCTTTTGTTTTCACTAAAGCTGTATTTTCCCGTCTTGGGTCTTTCACTTCCTGGGAAAACCTTTGGTTCGAACATCGGATGCATTTTATCCACCAATTTGAGAAGTTCCGGACCACTGGTAAATATTGTCTTTCTCATGTTGTAAAAGGCCCTTTCAAATCTCAAGGTTCCCAGGGTTATCCTTTCAGGAGATAGTTCCCTGAAGATCTTCTTAATGGTCTTGCTGTAGGCTGATTTCCAACCGTCGAAAGGAATGATCGGGTCCAATCTGATCCGCAGAGCATAGCCAGCCTCTTGAACTTTCCTGGCAGCCTCAAGCCTTTTCCGGAAGGATGGGGCACCAATTTCATATTTCCGGGAAACAGCGGCATTGTTCATGCTCCAGGCGATAATGGTGTGGCCGTTGTGATCCAAATCAAGGATGCCATCGACGTTGTCACTTTTGGTGAGCATGAACAAATAGCCATTTTTGGCTTTCCCAAAAAAAGGGATAAATTCCCTCCCTGCACGGGTTAAATGCTCCAAGGCCAGGGAGTCGGCCATTTCCCCCGAATTGAAAATGATCGGTTCCTGGGTTGTCTGGAGTTTCTTGGCAAGTCGGTCTTTAATCTTGTCGTATTCAGCTCTGATGGCAATATAGGGTTGATTTGCCCTATAGGTCCCTTTAAGATAGCACCAGTCGCACTGATAGAAGCAACCGTTGGATGCCAGTTTCAGGCGGTCGAAATGGGGACACATCATCCGGGTATCCGGCATGGTGAATAGATCAACTACATCGTTGCCGGCAGGGGCTATATAAAGGACCTTTTTCCCAGCCAAGACTTGATCGAGCATTGTTTCTTCATCCCTGAGACCCTTGGATGCCTTGACGATTGTAGTTGGCTTGCCGTCTTTAACTTTTCTGACTGGAACACCTTTACATTTCTTTAGAACATATTTTGTTACAGGATCATCTTTAACTTTTTCATTAACAACAATTTCCTGGGGTTTCCAATTTTTAATTTTTACCATAATCATTGTCTCCTATAAAAAATAGTTTATCTGAAATTTCTGGAAATATTCAATCTGGAAATTTCCTCTATGGCCCTTCCCGAATTCATAAATTTCCGGGAAGGGTGATGCTTCTATCAAAAACGTTGTCGGTTTTTCCTATTTCTTCCTTTCCATTTCTTCCCGGGTTTCCCTTTTCTCTGATTCTTTAAACGTTCTTTTTCTTCAAGCTCTGCAAGGATTTGATTTTGCCGTTTGTCTTCCCAATTTTCGATGTTCGGGCCTGAAGGGTATTTTGCCCCGCACATCCTATTGAGTCCCCAAGACCGTGGTGTCATGCTCGACTTTTTGTTTCCCATAAATCTTTCTCCTTTCTTTCCGAATGCAATTTTGCAATTTTGAAAACCATGCCTACTTCTCTAAACGGTTTTCAGTTAGGCCCTCTTCAGGAAACACCAAACAGGATTTTCCAAAATGAAGTTGGGATTCAAAATCGCTTCTGACTCTATAAACGTTTTCTACATCTGGGATTTTTTAAAAAAAATTATTAAAAGGAGATAAAAGAATGACAACAAGGAGGTCATTCAGCGGCAATTAAGTTGCTAATCTTAAGGTAGATAGAATCTGAAAATTTTTCAAAAAATAGGTTGCTTTTTACGACATAATGTCGTTTTAGGAGGGTTATAGAAAAGAAAGGCCTAAGCAGGAGATCATGAAAATCGATTATGGACACATATAATACAGCATTTAAATACACAACATTGTCTAAATATCATCAATACAGCCTTCTATTTAACCTTAACTCAATTTTCTTTATTGTTTTCTTCATTAGCACATAAAAATTTGATAAGAATTTGGAAATAAATATCTATTTCTTGTGACAATTATAATGAATAGAGACTTAGAAAATGATTATTTAGATATCATTAATTAATAGTTTCGTTATCAAATTGGAAGAAATCATAAATTTTTATTCATAATTTTTAAAACATGAATTTTTTCTAAAGAAATCTGGAAAAAGCTAAAGCTGTCTTTGAAAAAGAAAAAATCATATAGTCCGAAGGGGTAATCGAAAATTGCAAAATTGCAAGAAAATATTGACACCTAATACTTTTCTTGATAACCCTGTCTTTCTTAAATCAATCTATAAATAGGAGATAAATCAATGCCAAAAAGAAGACAAATAGACAGCAAGGTTTTGTTGGAAATGATTAAAAATGAAATTCCTCAACCAGAGATTATGGAAAAGTTTGGTTTCAAAAACTCCACCCAGTTGAAAGTCGCTTATGCCAATGCTCTAATGGATACTGGGGAAGTAGCGGAGATCAAAGGTAAAGGTAGGACTAAAAAGGCTAAACCCGTGAATACCAAAGTTACCGTCAATGGGAGGGGGTCTTTGATCATTCCCAAAGTTTTGATTGAAAGTATGAAGTTTGAAAAAGGCCAGGTTTTTCAGGCCAAAAAGACACCTTCTGGGATTCAGTTGAAGAAGGTGGATAAAGAAAAATAGGAAATTATATTTCTATCGGTTTACAAACCATTGACAATAGGCATCGATGATCACTTGATTTTCAGAACTTTCATCTAAAGCTTCGATTTCACATATTGGAGAATGATATTTTTTCCTTTGAAATCGGAGTTCCACGATAATTCCGTACGGATCTTCATAGCCGGAAAGACCATGAATCTTGACTTTATCGCCTTGTTTTAAAGGGCCTTTCGTTTGGTATTCAGATATTTCACCATCAAAATAGAAAAAAAGCGAAAAAATGTCGTTTTTTATAAGGTAGGTTCAATTTTAACATGTTAAAACTGAAATACTTCCTGAGGCTTTCCAGGAATTCATTGATATGCCAGGAAGCTCAGGGTACTATTCATAGAAAATCGCAATCAAGGCCCGGGACTTAGAAAATGAGCCGTTTTCCGAAAACCCTCCTTTCCATCATAATCTTAATCCTTTTCTTGCCGGGATATGGAAATGCGTACACTGATCAGGATGTAAAGCTTTTCAATGCCGCCCAGAGGGGTAACCTTGAAAAGATAAGGGCCTTGTTGGACCAGGGGGCTGATATCGATGTCAGGCTCGGGGTTGACCAATGGACCCCTCTGATGACAGCTTCCCGTGAAGGCCAGTATGAGGCCGTTGAGTTATTGCTTGAAGAAGGCTCTGACCCAAATATCAGAGACACGAGATTCAACAAGAACGCCTACCACTGGGCATTACAATACGGGCAGCGAGACATTGCTAAATTACTTTTGGAAAACGGTGCCAGCAGGGAATTAAAGAAACCATCTGAGTTTTTTAGTCGGGGAATGTCGATGGTGGTGTTTTTGATTTTGGCCATTTTGTTTGTCTCTGTTTGGGTACTTTACTTTTTTACCGTTGTCCCTTTCCTGAAAGCCAATGGAATTGCTCCCACGGCTTTCTTCATGAATTGGCGGTTTCGAGAAGAATTGGAAGGTTATGCCCAACTCCGACAGGCCAAAGGAAAATCTTTAACAGCTTATCACATATTGAAATATGCCTATTATTGTATTTTTATCGTGATGATTTTTTTCGTCATCAGTGTTTTCAAAACATGCCAGGATGGCCAAGAAAAAAGCCAATATGAAATTTTGAAAGAATGGCATGACAGCAATTTGGAGCGCATGCTCAAGGAATAGTATAACTGCTGCTACTTAGAAAGCCTTTCAGGGATTAACCAAATGAAACTGGCTTTATGTATTCCTGATAGACGTCTAAAGCAAAATGAGAGGCAAGATTATGGGAAAGATCCTGAAATTTTCTAAACCAGAATTATCGAAGAAAATTATTCAAGATGACAAGTAAGTCCGGATTGAGGTCTATTCTGACGGAGAAAAGGGTTGGCTACTTGAAATTGTCGATGAACATTGGAATTCTACTTGCTGGGATGAACCCTTTAAAACTGCACAAGATGCTCTGAAAGAAGGAGTCATGGCAGTAGAAAAGGAAGGTATTGATACATTCATTGGGGAGCCGATGAAGCCTGATGAGCTATAAGCTCAACACGTCAGTTTCGAAAAAGACGGGTTTTTAAATGAAAAATACCGAAAATAAAAGAGAGGTTTTTTATGAATTAGAAAGAAAGATTTCCGTATCAATTTTGGAAGGCAGGTCCGTTTCAAAGTGTTCAAAGCTATTCGAAATAAAAAAATAAAATCGTTTTCTTTACGAAGAATTACAGAGGAACCCATTATGAATGGCCAGGCACTGGGAAACTCAGAGATAATTCAGAAGACTTTATAAATGATTCCAAAAATCTCGAAAATGTAACAATCGATAGCTTGATATGGGCATTACCCAATGTCCCAATTCTAACCTTGAATTCCATATGGAAACGGAACATCTATACGATAAGAAATCTTTTAAAACACAGTCAGCGTGATCTATTGCTTTTCAAAAATTTGGGTAGAAACGGTTTGAAAAAACTAATATTATCCCTCAATCAATATGGTTTTTCCCTTAAAGATGAATAAATAGGGCAAACTCTTTAGGATGAAATCGGAAAATGTCAAACTCAGAATGGCTACAAAAGAATGCGACATTAAGCCATAAGAATGCCATTAAAGAATTCGGGCTTGCTGAAAACGAAATAATTCAAGCCATGAAATCAGGGAAACTGCAATATCGAAAAAACTATGCTCATGGTAATCCATATTTCAGGCTACTTCGCTCTGAAGTTAAGGGATTAGCCCAAGAACTTCATGGCGCAAAAGAAACAGAAGAACAAAGGGTTAAACATCAACAATTGGCTATCATGATGCTCAGATATGGCTAAGAAGGGCCTCAGCCAATAAGGCATACATCGTTTGTGATCATACTTTTTTGTTCAGGAGCATAGTCCAGTCGTTGCCTCAAAAAAAAGGGAATAAATGAAGAACCCGGACAGAAAAACCGTATCACGACTTGAAGACCTTCCCAATATTGGCAAAACGATAGGGAATAAGCTTCAATTGATTGGCATTGACAATCCAAAAATGCTGATTGGGAAAGAACCATTTGAGTTGTACAAAGAGCTTTGCATAAAATCAGGGAAAAGGCACGATCCCTGTGTTATTGATGTCTTTATGGCGGTTATCTATTTCATGGAAGGTGGGGAGCCCCTCCCCTGGTGGTCATTTACCGATGGAAGGAAAAAGCATATTATCCAAAATCAAACGGGGCAAATAAAAATGCAATACTGAACCCGATGCATAGCCTGGTCGCCCAGGAAAAAGGATAAATCATGGTAGCAGGAGTTGAAATAGAATTTTCAGACAGGCCAACCGAAAATGAAATTCATTCGTTGAGGTTAGCGGCGGAAAAGCTCACGAAAGATCCCTCTAGAATTGAAATTCAAAAATCAGACGATTTCCCGAAAAAGGCCACCGTGATATTCAGGATGAAGAATGCCGCCCAATATAAGGTGGTGGACTGGGTGGCCGATATCTTCAGATACATGATACCGGATTATAGGGATATGACTATTTGGTTCGACCAAGAAAAAGCCTACGACCTTCAAAACCCCAAAAATCTGGCACTAAAATAACATCGGACCAAACCAAATCCGCCTTGAGATAACGGATCCAAGGTACTAACTCTGACTTTTCCAGAAAGGGAGGAAGACCATGAAAAAGGATATGAATATCAATTGGAAATGGCTCAAAATTATGTACTGTTATACGATTATAGGAGCAGGCGGATTCGGATTGGCAATTGTTCTATACCCTGAAGCAGTTCGTTCCCTTTTCAGATGGCCGACTCAAGACCCGATAGTATATGGCGTTACCGGCAGTGTTTGGTTGGCTTTTGCAGTTCTGTCCCTATTTGGACTTCGGTCTCCGCTAAAATTTGCACCGATTCTGGTGTTGCAGCTTTGTTACAAGTCGATATGGCTCATCGGAGTTGTATTGCCGCTGCTCCTTTCAAAAACATTTCCCTTGTATGCAATACTTCATACCGTCATTTTCATATCTTACATCATTGGAGACCTGATCGCCATACCGTTCCGTTCTGTTTTTTCGAATATGGACACGGCGAATGATGCAGGCAAAATGGCATGAGTGCCAAAGCCGCCTACATCAATAAAAAATGAGATAGCGCAAGTTTGAACGACTTGAAGGAGCATAACTTATGGAATTAGCAGATAAAGACTTTATCATTGTCGGCAGTGGTCCCGGCGGAGCTACGGTTGCGAAGGAATTGTCACAGCGAAAAAAGAAAGTGCTCATTCTAGAATGGGGAGATAACGATCCTTTGATCGGAAGTTTCAGGCAAGGCGCCAAGACAATTTTATTTCCGGGCAGA
Source organism: Desulfatiglandales bacterium (assembly GCA_963663335.2). Classification (GTDB taxonomy): domain Bacteria; phylum Desulfobacterota; class DSM-4660; order Desulfatiglandales; family Desulfatiglandaceae; genus NaphS2. The sequence goes on from CAXXLN010000004.1 coordinate 2,181,376, forward strand.
AGCATGCTTTTTACACGTCAAATGCTGGGACTGGTTAGAGGTATCACAACCGGCGGTAGCACTGTTCATTATTATGCAACATCTTTTCCTGTTCCTTTCGATCTGTTAAAATCTTACGGAATAGATATTAGTGATGAGGTAAAGGAATTAAGGGAAGAACTTCCTGTTGGTCCACTTAAAGATGAAATGGTTGGCCCTATGTCAACCCGGCTCATGGAAAGTGCTCAAGACCTTGGATACAGCTGGAAAAAATTGGACAAATTCATGTATCAAGATAGATGGAAACCAGGCTATGCATTTGGCCATTATGGCGATCCCCATCAGGTCAAGTGGAGTGCAAGGATGTATATCGAGGAAGCTGTGGCGAATGGGGCAAAACTCATAAACGGCGCAAAGGTTAAAAAGGTTCTATTTGAAGGGAATAAAGCAATTGGAGTAGAATTCACAAAAAATCGAAAGAAATATCATGCTTTTGCACCAAAGGTTATTGTTTCCGCAGGTGGTATAGGAACCCCCGTCATACTTCGAGCAAGCGGTATAGAGAGAGCTGGATATGACTATTTCTTTGATCCACTCATAGGAGTTCGTGGTACGGTAAAAGACTTCGATGTTCCAACAAGTGAAATTCCTATGACCGCAGGCGTGCATATTGAAGATGAGGGTTATATGATGACGGATATGTCACACCCATTTGCTACAAGCGCAATGTTTGCAGCTGGGGCATTTAGATTTGAAAAAATGTTTTCAAGACGAAACACTCTTCAAATAATGGTAAAAGCAAAAGACGAACTTGGTGGAAAACTTACCGACGCCGGTGGAGTACGTAAAATATTGGATAAAAATGAGAAAATGAAGTTACAGAGAGGATATGAACGAGCAAAAACAATTTTAAAAAATGCCGGTGCCAAGAATATTTTCAAGACTCAATACCTTGCCGCCCATCCCGGTGGTACAGTTAAGGTTGGCGATCTTTTGGATTCGAATCTTATGACAAAATATGACAACCTGTATGTTTGTGATTGTTCGGTCATTCCTGAAGCTTGGGGAATGCCACCGACAACAACCATTATTGGTCTTGGAAAGCGTCTTGCAAAATATCTTTCCAACGAAACAAAATGATAGAATTTAGCCTTTTTTGTACTTTTGACAGAATTCAAGATATTTATCTTGAACATCTTTCACTACTGGATAGCATTAAAAATGTAATGATAAAAAGATCTGTATAATAACTGTTTATCCTCGCAACATATTTCGAGTTTCTAGGCCTGTGAAACACAAAAATGAACATGCAACCAACAGGATACGCATCATCATCGAAAAATAACCAACAAAAATGGGAAGAGATTGTGTCAGCATTCATGCGGGAAGACTTCGAAATGCTTTTCACAATTCAACGAACTGGCACACGAGGAAGAATATTTGCTCTTTTGGTAAAAGAATGTTTCGACTTACTTGGCATTGCGTTAAAGGCCGAACCTATCTTCTCTCATGCTCCCGTTTCTACTTGGTACAAAAGATTCGCTAAGCGGCACGGCCTAAAGTTAAAACTTAATGACTTTTATAATCCTGACTTTCTTATGGAAGACGGAAGTTGGGTTGAAATCACTTTGTCGGAAAACACTGCATTTAAAAAGCTTTTCAGATACGCACATCAAGCTTCTAATCTCTTTGTAATTTGGCTCGACTCTGATATCGGTCTCCACAAGCAAGTTTGTCAAGGAGTGGCATTTCCTAACGCCACCGTTAGATCTATAGAATGGTATTATCCTCAACTGGAGAGAAATGCGGAAGGTCCAGATATTATAAAGAAGTTTAATGTGCTCAGAGAAATGAAATATAACATCTTGTAATGATGGAGGTATGAATATGATAATTAAAGCATTTTTGATTTTTATTTGTCTTATGTTGACCGTCTCAATCGCAGACGCTTACGACCTTGCCACAGAGATTTCGAATAACAATGGAAAGGTCATATTATCATCAGTTGGCTACGCAAAATTAGGCCTTATTAAAATTAGTACCAGTTCAAAAGGAATCATTACTCTGAATGGAACAATTTCCGTTAAAGGAAAGGCAAATATCGTTATGTGGGCAAAAGTTGATGGGAATTTTTACTTTTCAAAGCTACCGACTTTGCAAAACATACGTGATCAGAAAAATGTCAAATTTGAAATTCCTTTTAATGCTGCTGAAAAGACTATCACTGAAGTAATATTGGAAGCAGAATTAATGGGTAGCGGCAAGATAGAGGTCGACAATTTGGAGCTTATTAATGACTAACAAACAAATAAATTAAGCCAGATTTAAATTCCGCTGCGCTACAATAAGACCGATTATGCATACCGTTAAACTGTTATATCTCCATCGTAATTTGAGAATTGAATCTCATGTGGATAACTCAATGTATCTGAACTTTTGGATTTCATATCAAAGATTGCATTGACTCTGATAACATGACGAATATGATAATATCCTGATCTGTGTAATCAGTTTCGGCTGGCATTTTCGAGCATGGAGGAAATTATGAGCATAGCTGTTTGGATAAGAAATGATACTGACAAAAAAATTGTCGAGGAATTTGATTGTCTGTTTTGTCAAGAAAAAAATCATCAATCTGAGTGCCCTGTATGTCAAGGGGCGGGAAAATTGACCAAGTTAAGGTCACGATATTATATGTATCTAGCAAACAGCAGTTTTTGTGATTTATGGGCAAAACTAAAAATTTCCTTCGATGACGGAGATGATTCATTATGCGGTGAAATTACGGCATTGAAATTAGCCAAAGCTATCAAGAATTATAAAGGCCAATCCAATAAATATCTTGAAAAATTAAACGAAATTTCTCAAAGATCGCTTCGGACGGGAGATGATATATTATGGGGTTAGCGTTAGCAAAAAACGACTACACCTGACAGCAGCAGTTGAAAGTAATTGGCTTCTTTGCAATTCAGTGGAAGGTTTCTGATGCTGGTAAGCCACGGCGTTATCAATCCGCATAAATAACTTGTTCGCCATGAACTCAACAGTTCCTAAACCCCATTTTACTACCAAGAATAATTGCTTGAAACCATTAGTTGTGTATCCCGACCAGGCCTACATTCCAATCAAATTCAGTTTTTTTTGAGTGTTTAGATCACCGGATATCGGACTACCAATCCTCAGAAGCGAAAATTTCCCCTGTGTGATTTCCGGCTGCAATAGCGTATTTTCCATTGAACTTGCCGAAAGCCGAAATAAATACCAATAATATCAATAATTTAAACTATTGACAAAATATTTGTATTTTGGTATAATATGTCATAATTTGGCGTTGTTTTACGCATTAAAAAAATTTTAAAACAGGTCTTTGTTTTGATCATTGGCTATCCCGCTGGTGATCGAAACAGGGACCGACAGAACAGAACCCCCTGCGGCTTTTTCCATTGGCCGTAGGGGGTTTTGGCGTTTCAGGGAACCATAAAATGAAAGGAGGCACCATGAACAGCAGAACCCAGGAAGTCTTGAGTGGGATTTTGGAAAGGTTCAAAACCGGTGATATTCCCGATGCCATTGCTTTGGCGACTTTTCCAAAATTCCAAGTCCCGAGCAACAGCTGGTCCTTGATGAACCGGACCTTGATGTTGATATCGGGAACCGATGATGCCAGGGGCTGGCGGCAGTGGCAACAAGCCAAACGCTTCATCAAACAGGGGGCCAAGGCGATTTACATTTTGGTCCCTTATGTAACCAAGACCTTGGACAAGAAAACCGGGGAGACCAACTATGCTCTCAAGGGCTTTGTCCCGAGGCCGGTCTTCAAAGTTCAGGATACCGATGGGGAAGCCTTGGATTATCAGGAATTGGTGTTGCCGGACTTTCCCTTGATGGAAAGGGCCGTGGAATGGGGCATCACGGTGAAGGCCGTCCCAGGGAACTATTCCTATCAGGGTTCCTATTCCCCGAGACTCCGGGAAATACAACTGGCAACCAAGGCGGAATCGGTTTTTTTCCATGAGTTGGCCCACGTGGCCCACCAGAAAATCAAAGGGAAGCTCCAACCCTGGCAAGAGCCCTTCCAGGAGATTGTCGCTGAACTTGCTGCAACGGCTTTGTGCAAATTGGTCGGGAAGGACCCCAGGGACAGCCTCGGGAACAGCTATCAATATATTGAAGCTTATGCCGAAGAGGTTGAAATCAGCAGTTTGACTGCCTGTCTCAAAGTGATGTCAGAAACAGAAAAGGTCATCAACTTGATCTTGAAAGGAGGAGAACCATCTATAGCCCAAAGATCCGGGGAGACCTTATTCCGGTCCTCTACCGCCTGGCCAAGAAAGAGAAAAGGCCAATGACCAAAGTAGTTGATCAAATCCTCCGGGAGGACCTTCATATCCGGGGGCTGATTGACCCTTGCCAAGGGAGTTACACCGGGAGAGACATTGAAGGTCATTGGAAAGCCGATCAGTCTTAACCCGTTAAAACTGAAAATAGATAAGGAGGGACTATGGAAGGCACAACAACTCTAGAATTGGAGCCCTTGTTGGAGCTGGAAATGGATTTTGAATTCATTCAGGGTCAACCGGCAAAATTGCTTTGCCACCCGGACTTGGCAGAACCCGGCTATGACCCTGAATATGATTTTCAGACAATCAGGCTCCGCCATCAAGGCCAGAAGTACCAGGTCCCGGAATGGCTAATGGAAATCATCACCAGCCATTACGAAATGGAATTAATAGAAATTGTTGACCAGTGGCTGGATGACCAACCGAAAAGAAACCCAAGGAGGAGGGGTTATGGATCAAGGAAATACCGCAGGCCGTTTTGAGGAAGGTTGCCAGGAAATTATCAGCCTCATGGCCAGGGTCAGGATGGTTTTTGAAAACCATCAAAACCAAACCAAAGTCATCAACCAGCTCTATCGGATGTTCATCCCGGATTGGGATCAGGTGGATTACCTGGAGGGGCATCCCCATTGCGGGGAAGAGTTGTGGCAATTTGTATGTCAACTGTTTTTGGAATTTGACCGGAACCACCATCCGGAATGTCAACCCGGTGGGATCTGAAACAGTTGGGGTTTCATCATGAACACCACCCTGGGGCCTTGGGAAATCAGCCTGAAACACTGCCGGTTGATCTATCACTAAAAAAGGAGGCGTCATGGACGGAACAGCAAATTTTGAACTTGAATTGCCATTGGATCTGGAGATGGACTTTTCCTTTCTTCCTGGAGACCCTGGGAATTTAATGGGGCATCCGGACCACCGCTATCCCCCTGAGGAACCGGAGTATGAAATTCGGGAAATTCGTGTTTACCACAACAACCAGTGGCACCAGGTCCCAGAGTGGCTCTGGGAAATCCTGAAGTTCAACTATGAAGACCAACTGATTGAAGCCGCCAAGGAATGGCTTTTAAGACCTTAATCCAAAGGAGGTGAATAGAATGGAATCCCTAAGGGACGATAACACCATTAGGGAAGAAATCAGGGCATGTTTTCAAAACCAGGATGACCAAGGAAATGTCATCATCAACCTCTATAAAATGATTTTTCCGGATTGGGACAAGATCAAAGCAATCAAAGGCTATCCGGAAATCGGGAATACTCTCTGGGAATTTATCTGTAGGGAGTTCATCGAGTTTGACCAGGAATACCACCCGGATTGTCTTCCTGGTGGGGTCTGGTTGAGCCGGGGGTTTTCCGTTGATACCAGCCTTGGCCCCTGGGAGATCAGCCTCAAGCACACCCAAGTTACCTACCAGAACTAAAACCACCAGCCCCAAATATTTAACCAAGCAATAAAAACCATTGGGACAGGTCTGTCTTATTAACCCCAACCCGAAAGGAGGGATTCCGATGATCAAGGGATTCATATGCGAAAAGACCAAAGAAAGAATGACCTTTGAGGACTGCCTGGAATGTGCCAGGACCCGGCTGAACCGGAAGTTGGAATGTCCGTTCGATGAAGCCGTAATCCTCGGAATGATTTTCAACCAGACTTTGAAAAATAATATTTCCGTGACGATGATTTCCGGGTGTCACAGAAGCGTCTTCATCGGTAGACATTATGACTATTACATCAAACCCAAGAGCACCTACTGGGCTTTCCGTGGGCAAATAGCCCATCAAATCATGGAACAAGTCGATCTCCATCCTGATGCCATCAAGGAAGAGCAATTCACCAAGGAATGGCAGGGAATTGAAATCAGTGGCCATCCTGACTTGATCATCCCGAGTCAGAAGGTCCTCAAAGATTACAAAACATCAAAGTCCGTACCGTCCTATCTCAATAAAGACGGGAAAGTCTTGGCATGGGAAAACCACCGGACCTAGTTGAACCTCTATCGATGGTTGATCCCCCAAGAGATTGAAACTTTGGAAGTGGTCTACTTCAGCATGGAAGAAACCCGGATATGCCCGGTGGATATTTGGCCGGACAAACCCAAGAGGAAGACTGACATGACCGTGGATCACTACATGGAGGAAAACTTGATTCCTTTGCAGATGGCCTTGGAGTCCGAGACTATGCCGCCCTATGAGAGGAACTGGGCTTGCGAAAACTATTGTGACGTCTCGGGCATATGTTTTCAGGAGCTGAAAAAAGAAATCATGGCCTCCCGGTTGCGGGTGGTCAAACCCAAAAAAGTAACCAAGAAAGGAGCTAAAAATGGGAAAGACAGTGGCATTAAAAAAGGAAGAGCAGACGCAGCGGCATGAATTGACCGCCAAAGACCTGGCCAACCAAGCCAAGGGCATCCTGGAGATCAAGGAAAAAACCATGCAGGAGGGAGTGCACTATGGGACCATACCGGGGTGTAACAAGCCGTCTTTGTTGAAGCCGGGGGCAGAGAAGTTATGCAAGGCTTTTATGTTGCAGCCGGAGTTCGAAACCACCTGCCGGGAAGACCCCAACCGAAGCCTGAATTGGGAAAAATGGGATTATAAAGGGAAAAAGCAACTGTCAGGGACAACCAAGGGCTATATCGATTATGACAGTGCTTGTAGCTTGAGGCACATTCCCACCGGGGAAGTCTGGGCCAGAAATGTCAGCGGGAATTGCAACAACTTCGAGGCCCGTTATCGGAGTTTGAATCCCTATGACGTCAAGAACACCCTGGAAAAGATGGCGGAAAAGAGGGCGTTAATAGCGGCAGTCTTGATGGGAACGGCTCTATCTGATCTTTTTACACAGGATATAGAGGATATGCCCTATCTTTTCGATGGGGAAGGGCCGGCATCACAACCATCACCTCAGAAAAAACCCCAAAATCCTAAGACCAAACCTCAATCCAAACCGGAAAATCAGGAAGACAATGGCGTCAGGATGGCAACTGATAAACAAGTGGCTTACGTCAAGAGCCAGCTCAGGAGGATGAAGATTAATCAGATGGATTTCTTGTCCACCTGGGCGGAGGAGTTCACCAGCTTTGAGGAAATCCCTTTCCATAAAGTTAACGATATATTGAGCTGGATCAGGGACCAATAATCGGAGCTGAAAATGGAAGCCAAAATTCTGGTAATCGGACCGGGGTTGAAATGGGAAATCCTCGGGGAAAGCCTGTTTGACTGCGTTGAGGCGGCCTACAGGCGGTTCCGGGGTCAGCGGGTGGAGCTATTTTCCCTGAAGCCCTTGGGCTATATTGATGGACAGGAACTCTTCGTCGATCAGGAATATCTTGACCGGGGGTCCCTGAAGGAAATCCTGGAAACAGCAAATTAAGAAAAACATTATTGTCATCAAAAGCCGTCCTGAATTGATTTTCGGGGCGGCTTTTTGACTTCTGGAAAGGAGCGTCATGACACGCCATCAAAAATTACAGTACCAACAGCCGGATCAATTAAGGAAGCTCTTGAATCACCTCCGGGGCCAGAAATTCATTTTGGATTGTGGGCACCATGTGACCTTCGGGCATTTTCTCGGGAACGACATCATGATCAGGAACGGCAAGGAGTTGGAAATCGTTTGCTGGTCCTGTGCCTACTAAATAATTCCTGATCAAGGAGATAGATATGACAACGGAAAAGACAATCCTGGAGTTGGTTTCCAAGGTTTGTGACCTCAACCGGGACTCGGTCCAGGGTGAGTTGGACAACAGTACTGAAGTCAGGCAAATTCTCAAGAGTAATATCAGCAATCAAAAAAAGACAAAGTTGCTGTTCCGGGCCTTGATGGAAGTTTTGAGCTTCCAAGGGATCGGGGACGGGGTGGTTTTGTCTTATATGGAAAAGCATGGGTCAATTACCTTTTTCGATATCCTCAAGGGGATCTATCAACAAAGGAAAAAGTATGGGTCCCTCTGTGAAAAGCTGGAAATTTTCCAGTCATTCAAAGGCTGCGGCTATCAGAAAACCAAGCCGAGTTGCAACAATCAGGAATTTTTGATCCGGTGTCCCTTACCGAGGCATGATATGTTGAAGGGGGTCCTGAACGTCAAGGCCTATTCCTTCTATTTCTATATCAGGGATCAATGCCAGGGTGATTTGCTGGGGCATTTCGATGGAATCATTCAGAGCCACCTGAAGTTCGATGGTTCAGGGGTTACTGAAGCCAGAGAGGCATTGATTGAGGATTTCACCCAAGTCTTTGGGATCGGGGAGAAGCTCGCAAACATGACCCTGAGCTATCTGTTGTGTGCTGATCCGGAAAACATCCCGTGGGTCCGGGTAGGCCAGGCGATGGTGGCGGTTGACTCCCTGGTCCATAAATTCCTTCACCGGACCGGGATTCCGAAATTCTATCAGGCCGACCACCGCTATGGCCCCTTATGTTCCAAACACTGTCTTGGGGTCCTGGACATTATAATTTCAAAGATTGATGCCAGCCAGTTCAACCCGGACTATCCAAGGTATTTTCCGAGGTTTATTCAGTTTTCAATTTGGAGGTTCTGCACCTTGGAAGCCCTTTCAATCTGCAACGGGGTCAATATCGATGACGCCAACCCTTGTGACCGGGAGGATATCTGCCCGGTTTTCAAGCTCTGTGGTCATATCCCTTTAAAACCGAAAGAGGAGGACCAGGATGAAACCCTTGATTCAGGGGCAACTTGACGGCTTCTGCGGGATCTACTCCATTATCAACGCCTTAAGAATTGTCCATGGAACGGGTTATCTCCAATCCAGGGAAGTCTTTCTGGAGATTATCCGAGTAATGGAAAGTCGGAAAAAGCTTTCCTGGTTGATTGAAGACGGGATGACTGATCGGGATATGAGTTATGTCTACAGGGAGGTCATTCAAAGGCGTTTTCCCATCCATATTCTTAAACCCTTCCATCGACGGTCTGACGTTGGTTTGGGGAGTTATTGGAACCAGATCCATGAATTCTTGGGAAGTGGCGACAGCCGAGCGGTCAACCTGGTTGTGGAAAGTCTCCACTGGGGCCATTGGACGGTTGTTTACCGGGCCACCCCAAAGGCCCTCTATCTCTTGGATAGCGACATCATGGGAAGGCTGGATCGCCGGAAATGTACCACCCGCCGGTTGTCAGTCACCCGGAACTTCCTGATATGGCCAACCATGACCAGGTTTCTATCCAGGAAAGAATGATTTTTCCATTAGAACCACCTGAAAGAAAGGAGACAAAATAAATGACAAAAGTCTTAGTTATTATCCGTAAATAAGCTGTACTATTTTCATTGCGTTTGCTATACTGGCCACCATTGGAAAACCTAGCAATGGAGGCCATATGGGAAAGATCCAGTCGTGGGAAGTTTCCGATGCTTTCTGGGAGAGAGTTGAACCCCTCATTCCAGAGCCACAACGTGACCCAAGTAAGACATACAAGCGCAAGGCTGGTGGAGGCCGGAAGCGAATTCCACCGCGTCAGGTTTTCGAGGCCATCATGTACGTGCTGCGAACCGGTTGCCAATGGAAGGCGTTGCCCAAGGAGCGATTTGGAAGCCCAAGTGCAATACACACCCATTTTATGCAATGGATGCGTGCGGGATTTTTCGTTACCCTGTGGCGGCGTGGGCTTGCCGAATATGATGAAATGGAGGGTATCGCCTGGAAATGGCAAAGCATAGATGGAGCCATGGTGAAGGCTCCCCTGGCACAAGAGGCGGTTGGTCGGAATCCGACCGACAGGGGGAAAAAAAGGGACCAAGCGACATCTTTTGGTGGACGGCCGTGGTGTCCCGTTATCGCTCGTCGTGACCGGAGCAAATCGGCATGATGTAACACAGCTTGAGCTTGTTTTGGACGAGATCATCTTAGAAAGACCCGAGGACATTGAGCAACATTTATGCGCGGACAAGGCCTATGGCGGTGAACCGGCATTGAAAACCATCCTTTCTAAAAGATACATTCCCCACGTGAAAACAAGGGGAGAAGAAATCCAAGAAAAAGCGACCAATCCCAACTGGAAAGCCAGGCGATGGGTGGTTGAGGTGACTCATTCATGGTTCAATCGCTTTCGAAAAATTCTCGTGCGCTATGAAAAGCTCGCCGACACCTATATGGCCTTATTGCACATGGCCGCTGCAATCATCGCGTTCAGAAAAGTCGGTATTATTTACGGATAATCACTAAGTTGTCCGTTTGCCGAGAAGGATTAAAAATTCGGTCCCGCGGTTCCATCAAAAGGGATCCCGGCATACGACCCTTTGGATGGCGGCGGATCACTTCCATCCGTCGCGGGTCCAGGATTTCGATCTCTTTGTCATAGACCCTTACCACCACCTGACTGTAAAGAGGCGCCGGATTGGCTGCGTAGTAACAATTGTCCAACTGTATGGTACCGTCATCGTAAACCGTTCGGGTTTCCTGTCGAAAATACACAAACGGAGAAAGGGGTAACGGCAGAAGGCAGGGTTTTTCCTCCTGGAACATTTCTTCAACCTGTCTTTTGGCCCGGCCATGAATGCGAGGCGCCGCCCAGCGTTTTTCCCAATGCATGAGCCAATCATTTTGAGCCTCGATACAATCGAATTTCCGGCCTTTCAGGGCGGTATTCTGTGTGTACTTGACCCCATTTTCCACAGTCCCTTTTCGGTTCGGATCCTTTACTCTCGCCGGGTCTGCCGCTACGTCGTAATGAGACAACATCGCGGCATACAAAGTATTAAGCTCGGGATCGTAAATATCCGGTTTGATCACGCCTTCCTTAAGGTTATCCAGGGCTACATATTCCGGGCATCCGCCAAAATACCGGAATGCTTCCTCATGCAGCCGACACCATATTTCTTTGCTCGATTTCCACACCACTTTCCGGAAGGCCCGCCCGGAATATTTCAGCACCATGACAAACAAGCGGGGCCGTTGATGCGTACCGCTGTCGTGCAGCGTCGGCGCTCCTGTTCCATAGTCAACCTGGGCCTCTTCTCCGGGAAGAAATTCAAGCCGGTCAAACTGACGGGGGCCTTCTCTTTGAGCTTCCCAACGAACCGCTTTACGCTGTTGTACTGATGGGTGAATGCGAACAGTTCCACCAGGTCCTGGTAGATGGCCATGGCGTTTCGCCCAAGCCTCAGCTGTTCTTCGATCCACTTACGATGCGGTTCACAGGCCGAACCATTCTTAGGAGGGTTCTCCAAAGCCGGTGGCCGGGGTGGGGCATTTTGAACGGGGAGAACCGAAGAGCCGGTGGCCACCCCTTCACGGGTGGGGGATTTTGACTGATCATTTTCATCACCCTCATTCAAATGATACAAAACCTCGTATCTTCGAATAGTCTTACGATCAATCCCGGTCTTTCGTTTGATCTCTCGTTGACTGATTCCCTTTTTCAGTAACGTTATGACGGTTGCTTTCAAATTAGGTTTCAAAACGTTCATCCTTCCTTCCCCCATTCGTGGATTTCACAAATGGGAGTAGTTACGTTCTGTCGCCTTTTTCAGCAATCTCTACTGGAAAATCAGACTGGCTGGGTGGGGGATTTTGAGGTGGCCACAAGTGGGGGATTTTGGGTGGCCATCAGGGGTATTTGCGAGCGACCTTCAATTTTGGAAAAAAGAAGAAACGCTGGATTGATGTGAATCCGGCAGATCTGGTCGATTTCTTTCCAAACAATGGTAAGAAACAGAAGAAGTATGTTCCCCCTCCGGAGGATATTGACAAGGTCATCAATGTTGCGGACGCGGATACTCAGAACTATCTCTGGGTGATCAGGGAGACGATGGCCAGGGTAAGTGAGGTCAATCGCCTGGAATGGGACGATGTTCATTTCAATGGACACTATGTCACCCTCTACACCCGAAAAAAGAAGGGCGGGAATATGACGGCAAGGGATGTGCCGATGACGAATAAGCTCCATGATGTTCTGAAGGGAATGTATCAGTTGCGTGACAAGACCAAGCCGTGGGTTTTCTGGCACCGTTATTGGAGCGCCAAAGAAGGGAAATTTAAGGAAGGCCCTTATCAGGACCGGAAAAAATTCATGAAGAACCTTTGCAAGAAGGCAGGGGTGCCTTATTTCAGGTTTCACCCTCTGAGGCATTCTGGAGCATCGGTGATGGATAACAACAATGTTCCGATAGGTTCCATTCAGCGGATACTGGGGCATGAAAATCGAAAAACCACTGAAATCTATTTGCACAGCATTGGGGATTCCGAGAAAAAGGCGATGCAGGTTTTTGGGCGTTTTTCAAAAAAGTCTCACATGAATTCTCACACGGAAAGAGAAAAGGAGTTGGCTGAACTTATCATGACAGCCTAACTCCTTGTTTTCATGCTAAAAAATGGCGCGCCTGGCAGGACTCGAACCTGCGGCCTGCGGATTAGAAGTCCGCTGCTCTATCCAGCTGAGCTACAGGCGCGAATATTTTCGGCAGCTTCCCACAGGAAGCTTTTGAGAAAAAGATCATCCCCGTTTACTGCCGTGCCCATTTAAAACTTCTCTTAAGACAACATTGGTTTTTTCTTCCAACTGCCCGAAGATGTCGGCCACGGCCTTAAGGCGGATGAGGCTTTCTTTTGATTTTTCTTTGTGGGGAAGACATAACGGATCTTCATCTAGTAATGCTACCAGGCGATTCAGGCGATGTAAACTAAAAACATCGGTGTCTTTGTAAAGAAGTTCAACCCACTCCTTTTTTAAAGCCTCGGGTATGTGTTTATATCTGGCCAGCAGATCGGGATTTGCACCCAAAGAGAGGGATCTGTTCAGATCTTCAATCTGTTTAGTGGCCGTTTCTGCTTGTTTTTTGTCAAGTGCTCCCTTGCTAATGAGCCTGTTCCACTTCTCTTCGATCTTCATTTTCACCCAGCTTCTGCCCTGCTCCGGCGAAGGGTGGAGTTCGAGGAACCGGTTTTGCATCTGCATCAGGTCTATTGCCGTCGGACTGACCGATACGTCTTCCACATTTTCAAGCAGTTCATTTAGACTCTGAATGGCATCCCCACGAAGAGACGCTTCTTTTGTTCCCTCGAGCAGTGTTTTTTCCCATTGATCCCGCAAAAACCCCAGCTCCAGTTTGATCAGTGAAAAAATCAAGCCGGACTTGGTAATGACATTCCTGAGGGAATCGGCCAGTATATTGCAGGAATGAAGCCTGTCATCGGCCAGTGTCTGGGCCGCCTCCAGAGATTGCTCTCTTAGCTGATAGGACAGCAATTCCGTGCCCAGGGCCCGGGAGAGCCGCTTGATGACCTTGGTTTCCGTTCCGCCGATTTTGATGGAATAGGGCTGGAAATGAATCTTGATGACTGCGGCAACAACGTAATCGCTGTTCTCCCAGATGGTTTCTCCCGCATGATTCTTGGGATAAACCATCGGCTGCATCTTGCCAAGAAAAAGATCCTTTTTCCGGATCAGCACGGGTTCCATGTGATGGAAGTCTTTCCAGATGCCTTCCACTTGAAGCCTGACGCTCCGGGCGTCGTTTCGTGGATCCTCAGCAGTCCAACTGGACTGCCTTTCCACGCACCAGCTCATGGCTTCCAGCGGTCGATCAGGCTCATCGCGGTAGTCAACCCACGGTTTGCCCGGAGGATTGTAATCGGATACTTCAGGGAGGCCCCACGAAATTTGCTGCCTGTCTTCATCGATAATCCCCGATGTGATCCGGGTCGTCACCATCTCGGGTAGAATGCCGACTCGGTACACTGTTCCTTTAAAGGCATTGGGCAGGCATATCAAAATGCTTTCAATAATTTCCTTGCAAGCATTTTCCAAGGCCTCTTGTTCTATCTTAATGGCCAGCAAAGATCATCCCTCAAACATTGACCCATGTAAGCCAAAACAGTGCGAAGCAGCATTTCAAAGGTCTGGATTGTAAGATTGAAAACCCGATTTTTCCAGCAGTGGGAACTCGAAGTTCAACACTGTAGCGATTTTATGAATTTTGTCAATGAATAATGAACTGGAAACGTCAGATATTTGATCCTATTTTTCGCTTGACCGCCATAACCAGCTGAGGAATGATGTCTCCGGCGCTGCCTTCTAAGAATATGTTCGTGACGGTATTCGTCAGGTGGGTTCTTTCTTTGTTAATTTCAATAATGCCCGCGCCGTTGCGTTTGGCAATGGAGGGGATGGTGTTGACGGGGGAAACCACGGCGGAAGTCCCTACCACCAGGAGTGCGCCGGCCGAAGAAGCCAGGTGGAAGGATCGATTCATGGCTTCTTCGGGAATCGCTTCTCCAAAAAAGATGACATCCGGTTTCAGAATTTTTTCACAGTCACAGCGTGGAAGATACTCGTTTCCTTTCTCCTCTGCCTTGTATTTCCTGCCGCACCACAGGCAGGAGAGGGTGCTGGCATTCCCGTGATATTCAATGACATCCCCGGAACCCGCGGCCTGATGAAGGTTGTCGATATTCTGGGTGATGATACTGTGAAGACAGCCCATTTCTTCAAGTTCACTCATGCCCTTGTGGGCCATATTGGGCTTCGCCCGGCCGACAACCGCCTCCATTTCCCTGAGCATTTCCCATACTTTTTGAGGGTTGGCCCTGAAGGCCTCAATGGTGGCATATTCAGCCGGGTCAAATTTTGACCAAAGCCCTTGGGCGCTTCTGAAATCCGGAATGCCGGATTCAACGGAAATGCCCGCACCGGTCAGAGCGAGGGTCAATTCGGATGACACCATAATCTCAGCCGCTTTTTCAAAGGAGTCGCTCATAAGCCTCGTTTGAATCTAGAAAGAATGCCCCATGGGGAATTAGACTGGCTCTATGATTATTTTCCCCTCTCGGTTATTATAGCGCGTCAGCTTTCCTCGGATGGTTTTCTGCTCCCCGAAGATATTGACCATTTTAATGTCATTGCCATCCATTTCCACAAGATCGACACTTTCCAGTATCTTCTCCTCTATGTTGTCCTTTAACAGGTATACATGAGCTTCACACATGATATTTTTTCTCCCCTTTCCATGAAAATTAGAGGTTTTTGAGTGCATCGCGCAGGCAGTCGTTGGTCTTCGCGCTCAGTTTAATCATTTCCCTGATGGCTTTGGCACTTTCGCTTTTGCCGGCGCTCTCAAGTTGGTCTGCAAAAAGATCGTATTCTTCGTGGTGGTGATCATTATGGGTGATCCAATGTTCCAGCCTGATTCTTGCTTTTTCGACGAATTCCAATTCCATTATGATTTCTCCCCGTAATTGTTAACCGTTGTTTTATAAACCGCCCATTTCAGAAATTTTAAAATATTTGATCTTCAAAAACTAAACAATGCAGCCGGTGATGTCAACCGGGGTTAAACGCCTTTACAAAAAATAGATTCACATCATTTCTCAAGATTACCTCGGATGGAACAAAAATATTGACTGTAAAGGTTTCATAAGGTTAGTATCACTTCAAATTAAGACTGTGAGAAAGGGGGCTGTGCATGGAGGAGATTCTTAAAGGAAAACGCATTCTGATTGTGGATGATGAACCGGACATTCTAGAGACTCTGGTAGAAATACTGGACATGTGTTTTATTGACTCGGCGCCAAATTTTGAAACAGCCAAGAAGTTCCTGAATAAAAACCGGTACGACCTGGCCATTCTTGATATCATGGGGGTTAATGGCTACGAACTCCTGAGAATGACGAATGAAAAGGGCATCCCGGCGTTGATGCTTACGGCCCATGCGGTGAATCCGGAAAACCTGGTGAAGTCCATCACCGGCGGCGCGCGCAGTTATGTGCCTAAAGACAAGATCTCTGAAATTGATACCTACGTTGCTGAAGTTCTGCGGACGATCCAGGAGGGCTCAGATAAGCCGATGGCTTGGTTTGGCAAACTGGAGCCGTTCTTTGACCGGAAATTTGGAAAGAACTGGAAAGAAAAACATAAAGAATTTTGGAAGGAGTTTGACAAAAAATACCGTCCCACCCGGAATGAGTTGAAAGAGATCATGTGAAAGGTGTGGAAAGAGCCTCTATTTTTCAGCTTTGAGGGGTATTTTAACCAGGAACTGTGCTCCCTGCCCCTCATCACTGTTCAGCAGCATTTCACCCCCCAAATCCTCCACCAGAACCAATACGCCGGCCAGACCAAGCCCGTGGCCTCTGACACTGCAGGTGCTGCTCGCTTCCAGCTGGAAATAACAGTCAAATATTTTTTTGTGGTAGGCGGCGGGAATGCCCGCGCCGTCGTCCTGCACCGAAAAAATTACAAACCCGTCTTCGCAGTCCACACGTAATTCAACCCGGCTTTTACGATATTTTAGTGCGTTGTTCAGGAGGTTTCTCAGGATCTGTTTGATTTTTGTCGCATCCTGACAGATCTCCTGCTGCCATAATGTTTCATCAATGGAAAGCACAAGGTCCTTTTCTTTCAATGTATTCTTGAAATGCATCAGGTCTCTGCAATTCTTGAGTTTTTCGGAGATGACAGTGTCGGTGAGATCCAGGACTTCGACCAGGGTTTCCTCAATCAGATCGGCCGGACAAAACTTGGAGAAACTGACAATCCCTTCACCGGATCTTCCCAGCTCCAAAGCATCGCCCACCAGGGCCTTGAGAACCTTTGTATTTCGAAGTGCCCGTTTGAAAACACGTTCCTGTTTTTCCGTAATGGGACCGTATTTTTCCTGCCGGTTTAACATGGAAGTCAGTCCGGCCTCAATGACGGCAAGGGGTACCTTCAGGTCATGAATCAAAAGATCAATTTTTATTCTATCCCGTCGCATGTTTGAATTTCCTTTGTTCTCTTGTTCCCGGGCAGCGGTTATGTTCTCGGTCGCCGACAGACCCGTTGTGGCCGCCTTTTCGGCGGTGGGTTTTGGCCGGTCCCGATCAATCTTCTTTAATTTATCAATTCGCTTAAAAAAAAGCAACTGGCCGGCCTCCTTCCGGAAAAGATATCGTCACCGAAGCATTTTGGAAATTCATACTGATCATCGGCTTTGCCTTTTTCACGCTTGCCGCAGGCATGATTACCTGTTATGTAGTGCATGAAATAAATTCTTTAGGGGCTGAACATGTCATTTGATATTACACAATGGATCGTCAAAATCCCCGTATTGCTTTTTGCCATCACCATCCATGAGTACGCCCACGGCCTTGCCGCCTTCCGTTTGGGAGATCCTACGGCAAAACAGATGGGGAGATTGTCTTTCAATCCTTTGATTCATCTCGATCCCCTGGGGGCCATCTGCCTTTTCTTGTTCAATTTCGGGTGGGCGAAGCCGGTGCCCGTCGATATCCGGTATTTTAAAAATACGCGTAAGGATGTGATTCTCATGGCCCTTGCAGGGCCCGCGGCCAACATGTGCGCCGCACTTGTTGCCGGAATGCTGATTCGGTTCCTGGTGCTTCCCATAGAGGTTTATCTGCAGGCCCTGCTGTGGCTCATCCTCATGAATCTCGGTCTTGGTCTTTTTAACCTTCTGCCCCTTCCGCCCCTGGATGGGTCCCATGTTCTCGAAAACATTCTTCCTCATGATGCGGCCATAAAATTTCGGCAGTGGGGGCGTTACGGGCCCCTGGTCCTCATCGGCATCATTATGCTCGATAATTTTGCTCACACCGGGATTATCGGCCGAATCCTGGTGGGTCCCATGTTCAGCCTTGCGCACCTCTTTGCAGGGGATAACCTTTTTGCTCTGCTGCCGCTTTTGCGGCAATAGTCGCATTTTATCGTTGCCTGAATACCAGCCTCAGGGGTGTTTGCATAAGCCCCAGATGAATCCGCAATTGGTTGTTTAAAAAGCGTTCATACGAAAAATGAAGCATATCCGGCCGGTTGACAAAAAGCGTGAGGGTGGGTGGTTTTGTACGGGTCTGCGTCCCGTAGAAAAATTTGAGCCTTCCGCGGCCGATTCTGGAAGGCGGATGCTTCTCGATGATCTCCTGGATGGCCCGGTTCACAAGCGCCGTACTGAGCCGCATTGAGAACTGATCATAAACGGAATCAATGTTGGAAAAGAGCTTCATGACCCGCTCCCCGGTGAGGGCTGAAAGATTGATTCTGGGAGCGAAAGAGATGAATTTAAGTTGTCTTTCAATACCCCTTTCCAATTGAACGCTTTTGTCTTTGTTTCCTTTGATCAGATCCCATTTATTGACCGCCAGAACAATCCCCCGTCCTTTTTCGAATGCGTAACCGCAAATGCGCGCATCCTGGTCTGAAACCCCTTCTGCGCCGTCCAATAGGAGCACCGCCACGTGACAGCGATCCAGGCTCTTGATGGCCTTGATCATGGAGAACGTGTCGACCTTTTCCTTTACCCGGGCCTTTCGGCGTATGCCGGCGGTATCGATGAGGAGATATTTTCGGTCGCCATAAAAAAAGGGTGTGTCAACGGTATCCCTCGTGGTTCCGGGCAATTCGCTGACAACGAGTCGGTCGGTCTTAAGGATTCGATTGATGAGGGACGATTTGCCCACGTTGGGCTTTCCCAGAACAGCCACGCGAATTTCGTCGGAGCTCTCTAAAGTGTCGAGGGAAGGTGAAAGGCCATCCGCCAGATCATGAAGAAGCGCCTTGATGCCGTAACCGTGCGCTGCCGAAAGGGCGTAAACCGCATCATACCCCAGCTGATAAAAATCATTGGCCAGGTGCTCTTTTTCGGGGCCGTCGATCTTGTTGGCGACCAGAAAGACCTTTTTTTGCGTTCGTCTCAGCAGTTGCGCCATTTCCTCGTCGCCCGGCAGCACCCCTTCACGGCCATCCACCATGAAAATGACCCGGTCCGCCTCCCGAATGGCCGTTTCCACTTGTGCCCTGACCCCTTTTTGGAGGGGATCCTGGCCAAGGTCCTCGAACCCGCCCGTATCCACCAGCGTCATTTGGAGCCCCTCATGGGTAACGATCCCATGTAGCCGGTCCCGGGTAATTCCCGGGCGGTTGTCCACCAATGCCCTTTTCGAACGTGTCAATCGGTTAAAAAGAGTCGATTTCCCTACGTTGGGCCGGCCAACGATTGCAAGTACAGGGAGCATCTTAATCCCGCCCGGTGCCGGTGCCGTAATCGATGGGGGGCAATGGAATGTTTTCCAATTCAAGGGTTTCAGGATCTATCTCTTTGATGACAATCTGTTCCGTGGGCGAGGTATAGATGTAGCCGAAAGAGACACCTGCCGGGCTCAGGATTTCATAAAGGGTGGGGGGGAAATTCGCGTAGGCATTGAGCCACTCGATAATTTCATCCACAACGGAAGGGTCGGTCACGGGCATCCATTTTTTGCCGATCAGCCGCTTTCCGTCAGCTCTTGGTCCGAACATGAGAGCGGAAGGCGAATCGGTGGCGAGACCGGCATATAAAATATCATAATTTTCCCAGTTGTCCTTAAGGTCCTGGAGGGTAACACCGGGGTCGCCCGGTGCCAATCTGATGGTGCCGTAGTTCGCCAGGCATCCCGAAAAAAGCCCGGACATGACGAAAATCTGTGCCGCAAAAAACAGGCATCTATGGAATTTCATTTTGGTGTATCCTTTCTGAAATAAGGCATTCCCCCTGATTTGTAGGGGGTCACGATGGTTGATAGCGGTTTGTTCTGAAAGAATTATACACTCATTGAAGCACTATTGTGAAAAAAAATTGCTCAGGGTTTTGAAATAACAGGTTCCGAAGGGGGTATTTTCGGTTCGGCGGTAGTCCTGTTATCCGGTGTATCCTTTTTCTTACCTTCCCGGAGCTTTTCCAAAACCACGTAAAGTACCGGCACCAGCACAAGGCTCAGAAATGTTGAGGCGAGCATACCGCCGAATACCGCCGTGCCCAGCGAATGTCGGCTGGCGGCGCCGGCACCCGTGGCCACCACCATGGGAAAGACGCCCAGGATGAAGGCAAAGGCGGTCATAAGGATGGGGCGGAGCCGCTCACGGGAGGCCTGAACGGCGGCTTCCACGATGGATGTACCGCGATCCCGCAGCTCGCGGGCGAACTCTACGATCAAAATGGCATTCTTGCTGGCCAGACCGATGAGCAGGACCAGCCCGATCTGGCAGTAGACGTCGTTTGCGATACCACGGATATGTTGCGCCAGAAGGGCCCCCAGAATCGCCAGGGGCACCGCCAGCATGACCATCATGGGCATGACCCAACTCTCGTACTGGGCCGCGAGAAACAAAAATGCAAAGATCAGGGCCAGTGAAAAGATGTATGGGGCCATGCCGCCCGCCTTTATTTCCTGGTAGGCGGTGCCGGTCCAATCATAGCCGTATTCTCTGGTCAGGTTTTCGTTTGCCAGCTTCTCCATGGCCGCAATGGCCTCTCCGGTACTGTAGCCCGGCGCATTGCCCCCGTAGAGGGAAATGGTTCGAAACAGGTTGTAATGTTTGACGCTCTGGACCCCTCGTATCTGTTTAACCTTCACCAGTGCGGAAAGGGGGACCATGCTGCCGTCCTGGGCCCGCACGTAGAGTTTGCTGATATCCTCCCGGTTGGCCCGATAGTTCTTTTCGGCCTGGAGAAAGACCCGGTAGACGCGGCCGAATTTGTTGAAGTCGTTCACATACATGCTGCCCAGGAAAGTCTGCAGGGTGTTGAAAACATCCGAAATGGAGACTTTCAGGCTTTTGGCCTTGGTGCGGTCCAGCTCAATGTAAAACTGAGGATAATTGACCTCAAAGGTGGTGCTGAGCGGCGTCAGAACCGGTTCCTGGCGGGCGGCTGCCATAAGCTTTTCCGCCACGGCCCGGAGTTCCACCAGGCTGCCGCCCGTGAGATCCTGCAGCTCGAATTCGAAACCGCCGGTGGTGCTGAGCCCCTGAATGGGGGGGGGCGGAAAGGGGATGATGACCGCCTCATCGATGCCGGCCACTTCACCCATGAAGGTCCCCATAAGCCCGTTTAAACTCAATTGAGGGGTCGTTCTTTCATCCCAGGGCTCCAGCATGACGAAAGCCGCCGCTGAAGAGGTATCGTTTGCCGAGTTCAGAAGGTTGTAACCGCCGATCATGACGACGTCTTTAATGCCCTTCATGCTTTTGAGGGTCTTTTCCACCCGGTTGCAGACCTTTTCCGTGCGATCCAGGGATGAGCCTTCGGGGGTCTGCAGCATGACCATGAAATATCCCTGATCCTCCGAGGGGACGAAACCGGTGGGAACGATTGTAAACATATAGTAGGTGGCGAAAAGAAGACCGGCAAAAACCAGGAACACCAGCACCCAGGCTTTGATAAACCATCTGATGCCTTTCAAATACTGGTTTCTGGCCCAATTAAAGACCTGATTGAATTTTCGGAAGAACCAGGCCTGCCGGTCCGGGGTCTTCCGAAGGAGCGCCGCACAGAGGGCCGGACTCAGGGTGAGGGCGTTAATAGCGGAAATACCCACGGAAAAGGCGATGGTGAGGGCGAACTGTCGGTAGAGCTGTCCGGTGATGCCGGGCATGAAGGCCACCGGGACAAAGACCGACATGAGAACCAGTGTGGTGGCGATGATGGGGCCTGTCACCTCGTGCATGGCCTCCTTGGTGGCCTCCTTTGGTGCCATCCCTTTTTCGTCGATACAGCGGGACGCATTTTCCACCACCACAATGGCGTCATCCACCACAATGCCGATGGCCAGCACCAGGCCGAACAGGGTGAGCGTATTGATGGAAAACCCGAACGCTTCGAGCACCGCGAAAGTCCCCACCAGGGAAACGGGAATGGCGATGGCGGGTACAAGGGTGGCCCGCCAGTTCTGAAGAAAGATGTAAACCACCAGAAACACCAGGAGCATGGCGATCAGCAGCGTCTTAACGACTTCGATGATGGATTCCTTGACAAAGAGCGTGGTGTCATAGGCGGCGGTATATTTGAGCCCGGCGGGAAATCTCTCTTTAAGCTGCTCCATGTTGGCGTAAACTTCCTTGGCCACCTGCAATGCATTGGCCCCCGGCAACTGAAACACGCCGATACAGGCCGCTTTTCCACCATTTAGATGCGCATACCAGCCATAGTTTTCGGCGCCCAGTTCCACCCTGCCCACATCTTTCACCCGTATAACGGAACCGTCGTCCTTGGTGCGGACGATGATATCTTCAAATTCTTTGGGGGTGGAGAGACGTCCCAGCGTGTTGATGGAATAGGTAAAGACCTGCCCCGGCGGACTGGGCGCCAGACCGATGCTGCCGGCGGCCACCTGCACGTTCTGCTCCTGGACGGCGTTAATCACGTCCATGGCGGTCATGTCCATGCTGGTGAGCTTGTCGGGATTGAGCCAAAGGCGCATGGCGTATTTTTTTTCGCCGAAAATTTCCACGTCTCCGACCCCGGGCAACCGTTTCAGCCGGTCCACGATATTGATGGCGGCGTAGTTGCTCAAGAAGAGGTCATCATGCTCGGTGTTGTCCGAGTAGAGGCAGATGATCAAAACGAAATCGGGGGACTGCTTCTGGGTGGTAATGCCGTATTTGGTGACATCTTCGGGCACCTGGGGCTGTGCCATGGTGACCCGGTTCTGTACATCCACGGCGGCGATATCCAGGTTATACCCCACATCAAAGGTGACCGTGATATTGCTGGTGCCGTCGCTGGAACTGATGGAAGACATGTAGGTCATGCCTTCCACCCCATTGATCTGCTCTTCAATGGGGGTGGTGACGGTTTTTTCCACCACCTCGGCGTTTGCTCCGGTGTAGGTGGCCTGGACTTTGACGGTGGGTGGCGTGATCTCGGGGAACTGGGCAATGGGGAGCAATATGACGCAGACGGCGCCGGCCAGAGAAATGACGATGGAAATGACGCCTGCAAAAATGGGTCGGTCAATAAAGAAATCGACGAACATGGGGTTTCCTCAAGGGGCCTTTATTGTTTTGCCCGGGACGGTTCTGTCTTCCCTTTTTCTGCTTCAGTGTGAGGTTTCTTGCCGGCATCTCCGTTGTTCTTGGATGCCGTTTCTTTGGCCGATGGTGAAGATGGGGTTCCGGATTGGGCTTCACTCACCATCTTTGGCTGAACCGCCATTCCCGGCCGTATCATCTGCAGCCCTCCCACAATCACTTTTTCACCCGCCTTCAACCCTTTCCAGATGATTTTTTGGTGGTTGTATGCGAACCCCACCTCGACGATCCGTTTTTCCACCTTATTCTCATTTCCCACTACGTAGACATAGGAGCCGCTCTGGTCCTCGGCGATGGCCTTTTCGGAAATGAGCGCCGTGTCGGGAACATCGCAGAGAAAAAGATCCGCCTGGACATAAATGCCCGGCAGGAGCGTTTTTTCGGGATTTGAAATGACGACCCGCATGTTGATGGTGTTCGCCTTGGGGTCGGCGGTGTTGTCGATAAAATCGACCTTTCCCGGATAAGGGTGCTTTGTGCCGTCGCTCAAAATGATGTCCACCGGCATGTCCGTCTCCTGGCGGTATTTCATGATGAGGCGCAGATCCTTTTCGCTGGGGCTGAAATAAACGTACAGGGGATCCAACTGAACGATGGTGGCGAGTTTGGTGTCCTGCCCGCCGGCACCCACCAGGTTCCCCACGTTCACCAGGGTTCGGCCGATACGGCCGTTCAAGGGGGAATACATGGTGCAGTAGCCCAGGTTCAGCCGGTTCTGTTTGATCTGGGCCTGGTCTGCCTTGACTGCCGCGGCCGCCTCCCGGGCTTGAGTGACATAATCATCCAGGGATTCCTGGGTTACGAAGTCCTGCTCCGCGAGGGGTTTGTACCGTTTCACCTGGTCGTTGGCAAAGGAGAGCGACGCCTTGTCCTTGGCCAGTTGCGCCAGGCTCATTTCCAACTCCGCTTCATAGGGGGCCTTTTCAATGACGAAAATAATATCACCCTTATTGACATCGGCCCCTTCCACGAAGCGCCGTTCTTCCAGAAAACCCTCCACCCGGGCGCGAATATCCACCGTTTTGACGGAATCCGTGGTGGCAACGTATTTGAGGTGAACCGGCACGGTCTGAAGCACCACTTCTTCAACACTTACCGTGGGAGGCGGTGGTGTGTAAGCCTGCTTTTTTTCCTTTTTGCATCCCGAAAGAGCAAACCCGGCAAAAAAAGCGCACGCCGTAAGGAAAATGACTGTAATCGGCTTTCTGATCCGGAGACTAACGGGCATTGGCAGAAACCTCTCTCTTGTTTTGAGACATGGACATATCTTTGAGACCATCGACGGGCAGTTCGGCACCGATGGCATGAAGTAGTTCGGCATAAGAGAAGAAAAGATCCGTCTGGGCCTGGACCCGCTGGGTCCGGGCGGAGGTGAGGGTGCTCTGCGCATTGAGCAGTTCCACAATGTCCGCGACCCCGGCTCGATATCGGGCAAGGGAAACCTGGAATGATTCTTTGGAACTGATGAGGAGGGTTTCACTGGATTCAACCCGTTGCGCAGCGGTCTGCATGTTGTAAAAAGCGGACCACACATCTGAAATGACCGATTCTTCTTTTTGTCTCAGGTCCGCACGGGCGGCTTTCAGCCTGGATTCCGCGGCTCTTATATTGTTGCGCAAGGAAAAGCCTTCAAAAAGCGGGATTTCAAGCGACAGCCCTCCGTAAAAGCTCGTGCCGGAACTGCTGATGTTGCCGCCACTGTCAAAATAGTCCGAACTACTGAGGTCACCGTCGAGACCGGACCATCCCGCATTTCCGGTGGCCACCAGCCTCGGCCAGAGTGCGGATTTGGCTTTTTCAAGCTCTGCTTCACTCTGACGAACAGTGGCTCTGGAAGCTTCGAGGTCCGGGCGATCCCGCAGTGCCAGGGAAATGAGGGTCTGGGTATTTGCGGCAATGGCGTTCAATGGAAGGTCTTCGGGGCCTTCCGCCACATCAAAGTCGGCGTTGGCCGGCCAGCCCACGGCGGTGGCCAGGTTTCCACGGGAAATCTTGACGGCGCCTCTGTTGGACACCAGATCCAGCCGCACCTGGTCCACCCTGGAACGGGCCTGAAGGACGTCCGCGATGGTGCTGACACCGGCCTTTTTCCGTTGCTCCGTGGATTTAAGGCTGGTCAGGGCTTCTTCGAGATCGCTTTCAGATGCGCGAACCTGTGCCTGGTTGCCGATATAGGTATAGTAGGCTTGAGGGACATTGCGAAGAATATCCTGAATGTTCTGATTATGGTTCCAGTTGGCCGCCATGAGCGCCTGCCGGGCGCTCTCAACGGTGGCGGCGCGGCCGCCGAAATCGAACAACAGATAACTGAGGCTTAAGCTCACCGTGCCGTAATAACCACTGGAGGAATTCCCGACCATTCCGTATCCACTGGCATCGCCGCTGATTGTGGGATAGTACGCTCCGCGCGAAGAGGCCCAGTCCGCGGCGCTTGCCCGGGCCTGCTCCCAGGTCGACTGGGTGGACGGGTTGATGCGCAGGGCTACGTCCACGAGATCTGCAAGTGTGAGCTTCCTGGCCGGAGGATTCAGGTTTTCGGGTCCGAGAGCTGTGCCTTTCTCCATGGGTGGGGGAGGGGCCTGTTTCGGATTCGCGTCGCTCTTGTAATATTTTTCCGGGGCGGAGGCGGCATAACGATCCGGGTTCAGTTCGGGGAGCGGCCTTTGGCAACCGCAAAAACAAAAAAGAATCCATGACAATGAAACGACCCATAGAATTTGTCGAATCCCGAAAGGCCGGACCCTCGCCTTCGTTTTCTGTCGGGAATCTACTGATACCCGTGATTTCGGTAATTTTATGTTGCCCTTATGGGAAATCATGGTGCCTTCTTATTCTGTTTAGAATCTTTCTAATCTATTGACCGAAAAACGATGAACCGCCACCAAAGGTGCGGCACTTGTGGGGTATATCGAAAAAAGGGGAAATGTTCAACTAAAAACAGTGCTTTCATTTATGGAGCGGTTTGGCGCGCCACGTTTGTGAATGCCATCCCTTTTCCCTTGACACGGAAGGACCTGATCTCCTAAAAAAATGAAATATTTTTATTTGAGGAGGGGTGTGTATGCCCGGGTTCGAAATATTTGGTGATGAAGAGCGAAAAGAGGTAAACGAAGTCCTTGAAACCGGCGTTCTGTTTCGATACGGCTTTGATCAGGCCCGAAACGACCATTGGAAGGCAAAAACCTTTGAAAAAGAACTGGCCGATAGGATCGGTGCGGGATATTGTCACCTCTGTTCCAGCGGAACGGCCGCTCTTTCCATTGCACTGGCCGCCTGCGGCGTGGGGGTGGGAGATGAGGTCATTGTCCCGCCCTTTACTTTTGTGGCCACCATCGAAGGGGTCATGATGGCGGGGGCTGTTCCGGTGTTTGCGGATATTGACGAGACCCTGTGCCTGGATCCGGAGCGCCTTGAAAAAGCGCTGTCACTCCGTACCAAAGCGGTGCTGGTGGTACATATGTGCGGCGCCATGGCTGAAATCGACCGGATCAGGGCTTTTTGCGAAGAAAAGGGCCTTATCCTGATGGAAGATGCCTGTCAGGCCTTCGGGGGGACATTTCACGGGAAATCCCTGGGGACCTTCGGTAAAGTGGGCTGCTTTTCCTTCGATCCCGTTAAGACCGTTACCTGCGGGGAAGGGGGGTGCATTGTTACCGATGATCCTGAAATATACGAAATTGCGGATGCTTACGCCGATCACGGTCACGACCATGTGGGGAGTGACCGGGGGGCCGAAGGGCATGTCATTATGGGGGCAAACTACCGCATCAGTGAGTTGAACGCGGCGGTGGGGTTGGCCCAGTTGAGAAAGCTGGATCGGATTCTGGAAACCCAAAGGGTCCACAAGAATGAATTGAAAGAGGCCCTGGGGCGGATACCGGGTCTGGAATTCAGAAAAATTCCCGACGAAGACGGGGATTCCGCCACCTTCCTTTCGTTCCTGCTGCCGGATGCAACCATTGCCGCCAAAGTATCCGGGGAACTGGCCGCCGGCGGGGTGGACGGCTGCTTTCACTGGTATCACAACAACTGGCACTATATCCGCCAGTGGGACCACATTCGCAGCCTCAAATCGGCGGCACCCCTTCCCCTGACCCTTTTTGAAACCCGGCCCGATTACGAGAACTTGAACCTGGCCCAATCGGACCGTATCATGGGGCGAACCATTTCCATGTTGATCAAGCTTTCCTGGGATTCAAAAGAGATTGCTCGGAGAATTGACCGGATGACGGCTGTTTTGCGGCCGTATCTCTAGATTGGTGTAAATTATGTTTCGAAATTTTAAAACTGTTTCACGTGTTATTTTTGGTGGGGGATGTTTCGCGCAACTCTCTCAGATTCTGGACGATCAAAGAAAAGGGTCCGGCAGCTGCATGGTTTTTCTGGTGGACGATGTCTTTAAGGAACGGCCCCTCCGTGAGAGAATTCCTTCAGGTGACGGGGATCTGCTGATCTGGGTGAATGTGGAACATGAGCCCACCACCCGCTATGTGGACCAATTGACCCGGCAGGTCAAGGAGGCCAAAGAGAGTTTGCCCGACGGTGTGATCGGCATCGGCGGCGGGAGCACCATGGATCTGGCCAAGGCCGTTTCCCTGATGCTCACCAATCCGGGATCTTCGGTGGATTACCAGGGGTGGGACCTCATCAAAAACCCGGCCGTGTATCATGTGGGGATTCCGACCCTTTCCGGCACCGGTGCGGAAGTCTCCCGGACGGCCGTGCTATCCGGTCCTGAAAAGAAACTGGGATTGAACTCCGATTATACCCTTTTTGATCAGATGGTGCTGGACCCGGAACTCACGGCTGGTGTCCCCAAAGACCAGTGGTTCTATACGGGGATGGATTGTTACGTTCATTGTGTCGAATCCCTGACCGGTACCTATCTGAACGCCTTCAGCCAGGCCCATGGAGAAAAAGCCATTTCACTATGCCGTGAAGTGTTTCTGGAAGACGCTCCCGACAACGATGAAAAACTGATGATGGCATCCTACATGGGCGGGATGAGCATCGTCTACTCCCAGGTGGGCATTTGCCACGCCCTGGCCTACGGCCTTGCCTTTGTGCGGGGCATCCACCACGGCATCGGCAACTGTCTTGCCTTTGACTGCCTTGAAGCCTACTATCCGGAAGGTGTGCGGGAATTCCACCGGATGATGGAAAAGCACCATATCAGCCTCGCCCGCAAAGGGCTGGAACACGTGAGTCCTGAAGAAGTGGAAAAAATGGTGGATGTGGCCCTGACCTTGGCACCCCTCTGGGAAAACGCCCTGGGACCGGACTGGCAGCGGAAGATGCCCCGGGAGAAGGTGCGAGGGCTTTACGAAGGTATCCTTGCCCGCGGATGAACGCTTTAATCAAATGATCCGCTTAATCGCTTTATTGATTCCTTTTCTTTTTCCTCGCGGGTTGTCCTGTCTACGCTTGCAATCTTCAGCGAATACGCCCGTCACATGTTATCCCTGAAATGCTGAATGCGTGAGCCGTCCCGGCTCTTTCGCAGGCCCGTCTGAACAGCCTTCACGCGCCGGGTACAGGCCTTCCCGGTCTCCTGAGTGACTGCCTGGAATATAAAAATTCCCCTGATATTAAAAAAATAGTTGACACTCCAACTAATTATTTCTATAGTAGTTGGAAATGCAACTAAATAGCGGGGGTGTTTTTATGGCTACAAACAAGAAAGAGGTCGGGAGCTTCGGTATCCATCTTTCCATCATTTTAAGGCGCGGTCAGATGTATTTGGACCGGAAATTGGAGCACTTGGATGTGAGAAGCGGGCAGATTCCCATATTGCGGTTGTTGGGAATCAAGGATGGCATCAATCAGGAAAACATTAGAAAATTTCTTCATTTGGACAAGGGGACCATCGCAAGAACCATAAGACCTCTGATCCACAAAGGGTATGTCACGAGAAAAACGGATCCGCGGGACAAACGGGCCTACCAGATTTTCCTGACGCGGAAGGGCCGTGAAATCATGCCGGAGGTCAAAAATGCCTTAGCCGAGTGGACGGAAGCCCTGACGGCCGATTTTACCGAAAAAGAGAAAACCACGGCCTATGACCTTTTATCGCGGATGTCGATGAATGCAAGGACACATTTGAAGCATTACGGTTCCGAAAAGCAATGAGAAGGCATAAACGACACTGATCCAATCACTTGGCTCTTTTGGAAGATGACGCGGAAAACCGACTTTTTCGCGGGCGCTTCCGATTATGGGACTTCAAACGGAGGTTATCTCATGAAGAAGAAGACCTGGGTGTTTCTGGCCGTCCTTCTTGTCATATCGGCGGTCGGCGCTTCTTTCCTTTTAAATGAAGAGGATGTATCCGGGAATGCATACCGGATGGCAACGGTGAAAAAAGGAGATATCAGGGCCGTTGTGTCGTCCACCGGGAAGCTCGCCCCAATTAACACAGTAACCGTGGGGAGCCAGGTGTCCGGGAATATCAAGGCCCTCTTTGCGGACTACAATTCCGTGGTCAAAAAAGACCAGGTGGTGGCCCTGATCGACCCCGCCATCTACGAGGGGCAGGTAGCCCAGGCAAGGGCTCAGCTTCTGTACGCGAGGATGCAGCTTCATGAACGTCAAAAAGAGACGGCGGCAGCCATAGCCGGCATGGAAAACGCCCGTGCCAATCTCTTTTCCACCTCAGCCACACTCAAGGAAGCGGAAATCAATTACACACGCCTGGACGGCCTAGCGGCCCGCAAGATTGTGGCAGGCGCCGAACTGGATTCAGCCCTGGCCCGACGGGACAATGCCCGGGGAGGACTCCGAATGGCCCAGGCAAAGGTCACCACGGCCGGAGCGCAGCTGGAAATGGCAGAGGCCCAGGAAAAATGCGCCAAGGCCATGATTGCCGAACGGGAAGCCGGGCTGCGCCTTGCGGAAATCAAGTTGGGCTATTGCACCATCCGATCGTCCATTGAGGGGGAAGTCATCTCGCGAGACGTGGATGTGGGGCAGACCGTGGCGGCCACCCTTCAATCCCCCGTTCTTTTCACCATTGCCGAAGATCTGACCCGCATGCAGGTGGAGGTGGATGTGAGCGAGGCGGACGTGGGCCGGATCCGTACGGGTCAGGCGGTTGAATTTACCGTGGATGCTTTCCCGGACAGAACCTTCAAGGCCCATGTCCGCCAGGTCCGCAATGCCGCCACCAGCATCCAAAATGTGGTCACCTATAAAATCATTGCCGACGTCGCCAACGATTCGCTCCTGCTCAGGCCCGGTATGACGGCCAATGTGACGATTATGGTGGCCACGGTTAAGGAGAGCCTCACCATTCCCAATTCGGCACTGAGGTTCAAACCGCCGGGGATTATCAAAGAAGCGGCCGCCCAAAAAAGCCTTTCCGTCCGGGACCGGCCCTTTTTTAAGAAAACCGTTGAAGCCATTAGCTTGGACCCGGAACAGTCGGAAGAATTGGTCCGAATTATCCAACAAGCCCGGAAAAAACTGGAAGCCGCCTACGCCCTTCCCGAAGGAGACAGGGATATGCAGCAGGCCTGGCGGGGTTTCTTCACCCAGGTCCTGACGCAACTGCACAACATACTGAAAGAGGAACAGCTCCCGAAATTCATGGCTTATCGCTCGTACCTCAAAGATGCGGGAGAGCAACGAAGGCGTCGAGGGGGTCGTCCGGCAAAGGTCTATGTGTCCGGGGAAAATGGACCCGAGGCCGTACGGGTTACGGTGGGCATAACCGACGACAGCAAAACCCAGGTCATGGAAGGCGGCCTCAAGGAAGGGGACAAGGTGATCATCGGGCTGGCCGTAGGCTCCGGCACCAACGACAAACCGTCCGCCAATCTCTTTTCAAACCTGCTCAAAAAAGGGAGGTAGGATATGGTTATTCCGGTCATCCGTTTCAAGGGCGTCAAAAAGATCTATCCCATGGGGGGCGAGATTGTCGAGGCCCTTCGAGGGGTGGACATCAGTATCGACAAGGGAGAATCCATGGCCATCATGGGGCCTTCCGGTTCCGGCAAGTCCACTATGATGCACATCGCCGGACTCCTGGACAGCTTCACGGAAGGGGTCTACGAGCTTGAAGGGGAGGATGTTTCATCGCTAACGGGCGACAAACGGGCGCTTGTGAGAAACCGCAGGATCGGGTTCATTTTTCAGGGTTTTAACCTTCTGGCACGGTGCAACGCCCTTGAAAACGTGGAGCTTCCCATGCTCTATCGCCGCCCCGGTCCGCCCGATCGCAAGGAAAAGGCCATGGCATCCCTGAATCTGGTGGGGATGGCAAACAGGGCCTTTCATCTGCCCCGTCAGCTGTCGGGGGGTCAACAACAACGGGTGGCCATCGCCAGGGCCCTGGTGAACGATCCGGCCCTCATCCTTGCGGACGAGCCCACGGGCAACCTGGATACCAAGACGGGTCGCGGGATCATGGAACTGCTGGGGTCGTTGCACGAAAAGGGAATTACGGTCATTCTCGTGACCCACGACCCGGAGGTGGGAGGGTCCATGCACCGACGGATTGTCCTGCGGGACGGACGCATCGAAAGAGACGAGGTGGATTGATATGGAAATGCTGTTTACGGTCATCCGCCTGGCCGTGCGCGGATTGCTGGCCTACAAGGCCAGGAGCCTTTTAACCATGCTGGGCATTATCATCGGCATCGGGGCCGTCATTATCATGATCAGCGTGGGCCGGGGGGCGAACATGAGTATTCAGGAACAGATCAACGATCTCGGCGCCAATATGCTCATGGTCTTTTCAGGGTCCACAAAAAAGGGGGGCGTCAGGGCCGGTTACGGCAGCAATCCCACCCTGAAGGTCAAGGACGCCGAAGCCATCCTCAGGGAATGTCCGGCCGTGCTGGAAGTGACCCATGTCACCAGCCAGAGCGCACAACTGGTTTCAGGGGAAAAGAACTGGAGCGCAACGGTTTCAGGAACCACCCCGAGCTACCCCATGGTCCGGGACTGGCCCGTCATGGAGGGGGAATTCGTTGCCGAACATCATGTCCGCTCCGGGGAGAGCGTGGCCGTGCTGGGCCGGTCCGTGGCGGATAATCTCTTTGAACCGGGAGAGGGGGTGGTGGGTCGGAAGATCCGCATCAACAATGTGCCCTTTCGGGTGATCGGCCTTCTTGCGAAAAAAGGGAGCGACCCCCGAGGGAGGGACCAGGACGATGTGGTCTTTGTGCCTCACACCACCTTCTCCCGAAAACTGCGGGGGAGCCGGTTGCCGGGGACGGTGCATATTATCTGCCTGTCGGCCCAGACCAAACGCCTGGTGGGCGAGGCCAAACGGGAAGTGGAAGAACTTCTGCGGCAAAGGCACCGAATCCAGCCCGGTGCTGAAGATGATTTTACGGTTCGAACCCTGGACGAGTTTGCCCAAATGGCCGACAAAACCATGGGCATTATGACCATTCTGCTCACCTCCGTGGCCGCCGTAAGCCTCATGGTGGGCGGCATCGGAATCATGAACATCATGCTGGTCTCGGTGACGGAAAGAACAAGGGAGATCGGGATTCGAATGGCCGTGGGCGCCAGGAAACGGGACGTACTGATTCAATTTATGGCCGAGGCCGTCACCATGAGCGTTGTGGGCGGCATTTTCGGCACGCTCATGGGCATCGCCGCATCGAGGCTCATCGGCATGGCCACGGGATGGATGATCCCCATCAACGTGGACGTCATCCTCCTGGCCACCCTTTTTTCAGCGGCGGTGGGGATCTTTTTCGGGTTCTATCCCGCCCGTAAGGCATCGGCCATGGACCCCATTGAAGCCCTGCGGTACGAATAGCCTGGCCGGATAAACCTAATGTTTGCAATATGATGCACATGCTTCCAGGGAGGGATAGGGGATGAAGGAGGCCATTTGGTTAAGGATTCGATGGATTGTTCGATTGATGATTCGATTCATGGGAATGTTGTTCCTCTTTTTTTGGTTCATCGCATTTTCTCACCAGAGTGTTCGGGCCGGGGAAATAAGGGTCTATACCCTGGATGAATGTGTCAAAGAGGCCTTGCGTAATAACTGGGAGCTGAAGGCCAAAAAGGAGCAGATCGATCAGGCGGAATATGTAAAGAACCAGGCCAGGGCCGAGTTCCTGCCCAAGTTGAGCACCTCCTACGGCTACAGGAGGTACGGCTTGAATCAGGAAATCTTTACCAGCAGGGGCCCTCTTGAGATGGGCAGCCAAAACAATTATCAGTGGATCGGCACCATCACCCAGCCCATATTCACCGGCTTTGCCATTACCAGTTCTTACAGACTTGCCAAGCTGGGCATCGACGTGTCCCGGTTGGAGGTCCTGATCCAGGAACTGGATTTGGCCCTGTCGGCAAAGACCGCCTACTTCAATATCCTCACCTCGGACATGGCCGTGGAAACGGCGGAAAAAGCGGCACAAGCCCTTGAATCCCATGCCGAGGAAGCCCGGAATTTCCATCATGTGGGCATAATCCCCGTTAATGACCTTCTGGAGTCCGAAGTCAACGCCAGCAATGCCCAGCATGATCTGGTATCCGCAAAGAACCAGGCCCGGCTGGCCCGCTCCGGTTTCAACGCCCTCCTTTCAAGACCCGTCAATGCCCCGGTGGAAGTCAAAAGAATCGAGGCTCACAGTCCCGAAAAAGGAAATTACCGGGAGTACGTGGAGATCGCCCTCAAAAACCGACCGGAAATGAAGCTGGTGGACGTCAAGCTCCTGCAGGCCGATCAACGGATGACTCTGGCCGGGAGTAAATACTACCCTGAAGTGGTCTTCACCTGGGACTACATTAAACAGGGGGATACGCCTTCGGTATCCGGCGGTGAGTATCACCAGGCGAGCAATTGGGAGGCGGGTGTGGGGTTGACCTGGACCTTTTGGGAGTGGGGCAAAACCTACTATTCGGTCAAGGAACAGAAGAGCGTCAAAGACGAGCTTTCCAAAATGATGATGGAACTGGAAGAACAGATCCAGCTTCAGGTGAAAGACGCGGTCCTGGACCTTGGGACAGCGGAGGAAAACATTCCCATCACCCAAAAGGCGGTGGCGCAGGGGGAAGAGAATTTGAGGGTGAGCCGGGAACGTTACAAGGCCCAGGTGGGCACCTCGACCGAAGTGCTTGACGCTCAGCGATATCTGACCCGGGCGAGGGTCAATCATTTCATGGCCCTGTTCGACTACCACCTGGCAAGGGCCAGGTTGCTGAGGGCCGTGGGGACCTATTGAGGGTGAATATGCGTTTCTATTCCTTCATCTCATCGGGCGCATCCGGCGGATAGAGTTCCGGGAATTCAAGATCCGATGGTACCGTTTCCCTTTCCGGTCCCATGATCAAGGCTGCCCATGAAATGTCGGGATCCGCGTAATCGCGAACGGCCAGGGCCACATCCCTGCCCAGCTTCCGCAGATCGTCCGGTTCGATCCAATCCGGTGCGTAGCCGGCGCGCCCGTATGTGGTTTCCAGGGTAATGGCCATGACACCGTCCTGAAAATTCTGCCACCACCAGCTTTCGGGATACGATTTCGCGGCGAATGACGCACCCCCCTCATCGGGTGCCGGCTCCAGCATATGAGCCCCGTAATGCATCGCCAGGCTGCCGATGAACCGGAGCTGTTTGTCCCAAAGGGATGCCTCCCGCTCCTCGTACCCCAGATATTCGGGGCCGAAATGGGGATAGAAAAAGGGCCTGATATCGGGCTCGCTGTTGGACGCGTGCAGGTTCAGGGCAATGATAATGGGGGGACCTTCTTCCAGTAGCTCCAGAATCGCCTTATGGAGCACCCGCACCTCCCTGGGCGCATCATCTGTCAGGAGCAATGGATCTTCGGGGTCTCGGAACCACATGACTTCCAGGTTTTGGCTTTGGGGGGTGGTTCGATAATTGCCCGCCATGACACCGTCCCCATTCTGCATGGGAACAATGTTAAAGATGAATTTGGAAAGAATATCCCCGGCTTCACGGGTGTCGCTCAAAAGAAAATCCATGAGCCCTTCAATGAGAAACGAGGGGCCCGTTTCGGCGGGATGGGTGCGGGCGTGCATCCAGATCCGCTTCTTTTCCGTATCGGGAACATCGAAGTCCGTCAATGTCAACATCCGGATGGGGTATCCATCCTGGGTCGTACCCGGTGTGGTAACCGCCAGATGGGGGATATGGGCGGCACTTTGGATATAGGCTTCCAGATTGGAGAAGGTGTAGGGATAGAACCGCGCGACCCAGACCGTGGAAGCGTCAAAGCGCTTCTCCATGGTCAGTTGGTCTTCCGCTTCCTGCCGGACCTCCTCTTCGCTAAAGTGATGCCATGTTTTTTGGTCGTAGGAATAGACCGGCAGATAATAGTAGGGCCACCCCCGATTCTTCAGCCGGATCAGAACCGGTTGCATAACGGGGAGATTATCCAGCTGCACATACCACCAGTTTCGCCACCGTTTCGGGAGTTCCGGATTGTTGTTGTCGTCGGCCAGGGAGAGTTCCAGTTCATTGTCGCTGATGATCCTGACCTGGCCGATGCTGCCCGATTCAAAATCAGACATCACCCGGATCGTCACCCCATTGCCGTTTCCATGACATGCGGATAATATGAACAGCGCAAGAAAGAGAAACCGGCGGTAGTATCGAATCATTTCTTATCCTTTGCCCGGAAGACCATTATGGATTCTGAAATATCCGGATCGCCTGGGATAATCCCTTTTAAAGACTGCCATAGTGAACGAATCGGGTATTGCGTAATCAGCGGATCCGGGGTAAAAATTGTCAAAGAATGTTCAACTGCCTGACATACAAGGATACGGTCGAAAAAAGCGTCGCCAATCTCAAAATCAGGATATTCTTTCGCGGCCAGACCGATTGGGCGTCTTTCATTGGGGAGTGCGGAAATCGGTGCTATTTCCGCCATGGGCACATTCCCTTTGCACACGATTACGGTTTCTCCCTTGCTGACGCTTGCATAGAGGCCCGAAAAATGGGTCTTTATTTCATTAATATTTAAGCTTATCATGATCCGATTGTAGGTCATCATTTTGGTCGAGTCAACGGGCATTGTTTGGAATCCTTTTGAAGGAGAGAAACCATGAAAATCGTTTTTCACGAGGCTTTTTATGCCGTCTATGCCAGTGATCCCGCGGCCGACCGTGGGCGGATGGAATCGATCATGAGGGTTATTGAGCCGTCCGTGGAGGTGGTTGAGGCAATTCCCGCCACGGAGGATCAGATTAGAGCGATTCATACGGCTTCCCACCTGGAAAGGGTCAAGGCCCAGGGGGTCTATGACGTGGCCGCCCTGGCCGCAGGGGGCGCCATTCAGACCGCCACCCTGGGGCTTGAGGAACCGTGCATGGGGCTCATCCGGCCGCCGGGTCATCACGCTTCGGCCGATTCGGCCTGGGGCTTCTGCTATTTCAACAACATGGCCATAGCGCTGCAACATTTGAAGGATCAAGGAAAGATTAAGACGGCCTATGTCCTGGACATCGATCTCCACTTCGGTGACGGAAACGTCAACATCCTCTCCGACAAAGAGTGGATGACGGTTCATAACGTGGAGGCCGGCGACCGGGGATCCTACCTCGAGGAAGTTGCGAATGAAATGGCGCGATGCGACGCCGATATCATCGGTATCAGCGCGGGCTTTGACAACCACGAAGAGGACTGGGGCAACACCCTAAAAACCGAGGATTACACAGAGATCGGTCGATTGGTAAAAGTTGCCGCCCAGAGACACGGCGGAGGATGTTTCGCCCTCCTTGAGGGAGGATACAACCATGATATTCTGGGTTATAATGTGATGGCCCTCATTGAGGGCCTGTCGGTATAAGCGAAAACAATTCTTCTTGACATTCCCTACCTTTTCAATATGATCCTCAAAATATAGTTGTTTTATCCATACAAACCCTCAACGATCCGCCGGAGGTTTTCATATGGAGCATCCCATCAAATGCTGTTTGTTTCGCTGAACCCTGTTTTTCTATTCAGGAGAGCAAGATGCCTTTGCGCAAAAGCGTGAGTACTTTGGCATCATTATCGCTTTTCTGGCCAACACTCCATTTTGGATATTGAAGGGACGAAATCCGTCCCTTCAATACCTTGTTAACGGGTTGATCTAATTGATGAAAAATAAGAAGTTTTAATATGTTAGAGTTGCCATTCACGTTAGTAATTTGAGGATTGAGAATAAAACTATGTCAAAATATATTGATAGCGATATGGTTCCTATTGGAAAGCTGCTAAGCGGGGATACCGCTATATGTGTACCAGAATTTCAAAGAAGTTTCGCCTGGACGGACGAAGAAGTACAACAACTCTGGTTTGATATTACAGAAGCTATGGACACGAATCAGCCAGAATATTTTCTCGGTCCGATGGTGGTAAAGAAAGATGAAAATTGCTATGAGATAATTGATGGTCAACAAAGGATTACCTCAGTATATATTATCCTTAGTGTTATCAGAAGGTTCTTTCGTAATCAGGGCGACGACAACCTATGGCAGAAAATAACGGTTGAGAGTTGAATACCCGTTATTATTCAAATGTTTACGTTTTTCTTCCACAGTCTGATCAAGTATGCGCATTTGTAATGAACTCAATTTTACTTGATATTCACATAAAATACCAACCTTACTGCAGAAAAAGCGTTGACTTTCCCCTGCCGACATGGCAAAGTATGCGCAATATGATTGAATATTGCGCATACTTTGCCATGGGGTGGATATGGACGCAGAAAAGGCCATCAAGGAATTTCAAAAACGAAAAGTGGCTACGGTCGAAGACATTTCCAGACTCCTTGAGTCTTCCGTGACAACCGCCAGAAGACAATTGAAAAAGTGGCGGACCTACACAAGTTTTAACATGAACGGCCGCTATTATAGCCTTCCTGGAATTCCGCGATTTGATGAAAACGGTATCTGGAAATATCGGCAGATCCTTTTTTCTCAATATGGAAACCTCATGCAGACAATTTCTCAGCTTATCGGAAGATCACAAACGGGATTGAATGCCAGACAGATCGCACAACTGGTTGAAATTGCCCCTAACAGCTCCGTTTTTTCCCGGTTGCAGCATACTCCGGGAATCAGAAGAGAAAAGCATCAAGGGCGTTTTGTGTACTTCTCCGAGAATAAATATCAGGAGCAAAAATCGGGATTATCCTGGCCGCATGATGTCAGATTTCCAACAGATTCGGAAAGCGTTATGATTCTTGTTCAACTTGTCAAACACCCCCATAGCACCATCCAGGAACTGTTTGAAAGAGTTGCCGAGCAGGGAACCCGGATTGAACCCCATGCAATTGAGGCTTTCCTGAACCATCATGGTTTGTTAAAAAAAATTCCGGGTACAAGGTGATCCGTTGCCTTAAAAATCATATGGAGAAGGTTGTGGAAAGTATCTCCGCAGGCAACCTGTTTTTTGAAATGCCAACGGTGCACTTCTTTTCAGAAGAGGCCTTCCGTTTCGGGAGCAATAAAGTGTTAAAGACACGGGAAAGGAAAGTCGTGACGCTGGATATCGGCGCATTCCGGGCCAAAGAAACCATCATGCAATCGGAGGATTACGCTAAGGTATACACTTCCCGGGAGTTGAAAAAGCTTACACCACACCGCTGTACATTCGGCTACGATGTTATTGTCTATGTGGGGTATGCCCTTTTTGTTCGCTGCCGCGGCGAAAAGGATATTGTAGAAGAATTGGCCCGGAGAAACATCTCGATTTCTGATAGAGAAGTGAGCTTTTTAGGCAAGAAGTTTGTCACCTACCTTGCCGTGGCCCATCGGGAAGGTCGCCAAAAGATAAGAAATGCGATGGATCAGCGCGGCGGATATATCCTTCACGTCGATGGAACATGCGAGGGAGACAGCCCACACCTGTTTACAGGCTTGGATGGTATTGCCGAAATCGTCCTGGACAATATAAAAATCCCTTCGGAACGGAGCGAGTTGCTCATTCCGTTCTTTGAAAAAATCAAAGAGCAATATGGAGACCCAATCGCATTGGTTCATGACATGGGGAAGGGAATCCTTTCGGCTGTTGCAACGGTATTCCCGGGAAAACCTGATTTTATCTGCCATTTTCATTTTTTAAGAGATATCGGCAAGGACTTGATGGAAGATGAATACAAAAAAATCAGGAATCGCCTCAAAAAACACAAGATTCGTGGTTCGCTTCGACGGATGGCCAAAAGTCTTGAAGGGGCTGCTATTCAAGATCCCAGGTTAATGGAGAGATTGAATGGCGACATAAAGAATGGCAATATTACAACCAGTGCCGAAATGCCCATCGCGTCTGCATTTGCTTTGATTAATTGGGTTTTTGACATATCAGCGGAACTAAATGGATATGGCTTCCCTTTCGACCTTCCCCACCTTGTTTTCTACCGCAGGTTGAAAACGGTTTACGCCCTTGTTGAGACAATTTGGGAAAGTCCACACAAATACGATAAGACGCATAAACCTCTTCACAAACTTTTCAGATTGATCAAACCGGTCATCGATGATCAAATCCTAGAAAAATCCTCCAAAGGGCTCGATGAGAAAGCAGATATCTTCAATGCACTGCGAAAAGCTCTCCGCATCGCACTTCCCGAGGGAAAAAATGGCCTCAATGATGATGGCGTTGATACGGATATGAAAACGATCAAAGAAAAGGTAGCAGCGTTCCGGGAAAAATTTAAACCTGACGAAAATCCTTCAATCAGTGATGAATACAAAAAGATGATTGAGCAGATAGATACATATTGGGATAAGCTATTCGCAGATCCCATCTCTGTTCATACCGCTACTGGAGAACAACTTATCCAGCCACAACGAACCAACAATATTCTGGAGCGCTTTTTCAGGGATCTCAAGAGAGGATCTCGCAAAAAGACGGGAACTATTTCTTTGAACAAGACTTTGAAAACCATTCTGTCAGACACTCCCCTCGTCAAGAACCTTGACAACAAGGAATATCTCAACATTATCCTCGATGGTTGCGACACATTAGAACAACGTTTCGCGCGGGTTGACAGCCAATTGGTTTTGCAAGAGTTGGAGAAAAACAAGAAAGAAACCGGCAGGCTTCCGCAAATTTTGAAAAAAATGATCAGAGAACCGGCGTTCCCTCGAAAAGTGGGAGTACTGTTTGGGTGTTAAGCAAAATCAAGGCCAACCGTTATTTTCGGCCATGGACGACAACAGAGCAGATTGGTTTCGTAATAAATACTTTGGTGAACAAGACATCGTGACTTTGGATACTAACCCAAAATTTCATATGAATGAGGAGAATGATCCATTTTTTCAGAAATATGTTACTGCTGACACAACAGATGATTTGATTCGAAAAGAGATGCGGGGGAAACTAAAAAAGGATAGTAATTTTCTTTTGTTGCATGCCATCACAGCTTTAACCATAAACATGCAACAACGTCAAAGCGACATTTCAAGTAGCGGTTTTCACCCTCAAACACTACTTGATCTCCAAGCATATCTCCAAGAAAGCGTCTCAATTCTATTACTCAAAGTTGAAGATGAAGCAGATGCGTATGTGATTTTTGAGACACTAAACGACCGAGGTAGAAGTTTAACCACTATGGATTTGCTGAAGAATCATGTATTTGGTAAATCTCAAGCATATCTCGATCAGGTGAAGGCAAAATGGACGGTCATCAAGAATAATCTGGCAGATATTGATCCTAATGAGAGGTTTTTGTATCATTATTGGACCTCCCGTCATGGAAGGACATCTAAGACTCATCTGTTTCGCCTTATGAGGGCTGAAATCACGAATGCTAGATCTGCCTTAAGTTTTGTTGAGCAGCTCAACGAAGGGGCTAAGCTATATGCAGCGTTAACAATTCCCAATCATCCCTACTGGAATAGTTATGATCAAAGAACACGTAACAACCTTGATACATTAACCCTATTAGATGCCCAACAAGCTTTACCTATTTTATTAGCTGCGGCACAGGAA
This sequence comes from Desulfatiglandales bacterium, assembly GCA_963663335.2. GTDB lineage: Bacteria > Desulfobacterota > DSM-4660 > Desulfatiglandales > Desulfatiglandaceae > NaphS2. Next base: position 2,222,394 of record CAXXLN010000004.1, read on the forward strand.
TTCCCAGAAGATGAGTTTGGAAAACTTACGGATATTCTGGTGATTATGGCCGTAAGATACAATTTGATTGGCGAGCTTCGAACAGGCGTTGCAGCGAATTATTACTCTGAAGTCCCAAAGAAAATCCGAAATGGGGATATCCGAAAAAGCGCAAAAGTATTCCGAGAACTTAGGTCAATTTATCCAAAAGATGATGAATTCAAAGCAGCCTTCTCAACTAAAGTGCTCAGGAACTCCAGAAAAGCCAGATATCTGTTAGCTGAAATAGAAAAACACCTCAATGCAGGTGTTAGCCAAATTGTCAACGATACGAGGGCGGTTAATCTTGAGCACATATTACCCAAAAACCCTTCCCAGCAATGGTCTAAGACTGTTGCAACTATGGATGTTGAGGAAGTTGATGAATATATTAACCGAATAGGGAACCTCGCTCTTGTGTCTAGCACAGTAAACAAAAACGTAGGTACAAGCGGTTTTGAGCGAAGAAAAGAGAAACTTTTCCAAGTTGAGAACCATATTCAGTTCAGCAAAAAAATAGCTGATTATGAAGAATGGACTAAACTGACGATTGAGGACAGGCAAACTAATCTTGCGGAGATAGCTGTAAATGTTTGGAGTATAGATATAAGATAATTGTTTAACCAAACTACAGATTAATTTGGATGGTAACACCCGTTAACAAGGCAAATTAACTCGGATGCAAATTCCGCTGCGCTCAATTAGCACCGGTTATTTGCGGCGTTGGCGAGAACCTGGTACATTCCGAAGAACTCAGAAAGGGAGCTTAGCTGGGTCGGCTAAGCGCAGGAAAAGTCAATGCCCACCAACTCCGGAGAAAATTATGGACATCACATCAAAGATTTTGGTTAGACTTGGCGTG
>CAXXLN010000005.1:0-18992 GCA_963663335.2 Desulfatiglandales bacterium
GTCGTAGAAACTTTTGGCTTTGTCATCTTTCCCAAGAACCCTCGCTCTTTCGGCTTCCACCAATTGCCACTTGTGGAGATAATTCATTGGGGCGTGATGTGCCCATTTTTTCATCTTTTTATGGTTTTTGGATACTTTTCGGAGGATCTGTTTTGGGCTGGTTTTTGGGGTTCCAGGGAACAGTGCCAATTGGGCCAGAGAATCGTAGAAATGGAAAACGACAAATGGCACCATGCCTGTTACAGCAACTAAATGCTTTTCTGCATTTCCGGCATTATTAGCTGCCTGATCGTATTGCTGGAATAGGTAACAGAGGATAAGTTTATTAAAATACAAACTGTAAATTCCAGATCTATGATTTTCTTCTTGATAAAGCTTTAGCATTCTTTTTTCATCAAAAACATCGCCAGTTAATATTGTAGGATCTTCATTATAACCCATCAAATTCGATACTACCTGCAAAGCCCTTTGGTTATAAAAGAGAAATGTTTTTTGTCCTATTTTTTTAATAGCATCGTTGTATTTGGATATATTTTGCTCAATTGTTAATAATTCTATCCCAGCGAAATAAGAATAATATGAGTAAATGTATGCGTTATTGGCAGCATATTCCAAACCCCCAATTTCAAGACATTTTTGGAATCCTATCTCAAGTGGTTTTAATGTTTCCCTGATGTGTTTTTTCCAATGTTTGATGAAAGCATTAAATAGTAATGGCGTTTTGGCTTCGGATGATTTGGTATTGAGTTTTTCTGATAATCGTAATCCCAGCCTTCCGAATTCGAACCCGCGTTTTATATCTCCTATGCCCCCGCATATAATAGTGCCACATCCGTTATACAAAATGCCTGATTCTGGAGCATTACCGTATTTGACTGATAGCCTTACGCCTAAAAACATTAGCAATGGAAAAAGCTCGGGCGCAGCAAAATAAAAAGAGGTGCCCATACTTTTTAGAATACGCATAAAAGCAAGCTTATAAGGATCAGTCATTTCCGGCAGGTTGATTAAAAACTCAGGTTGTTTTCCAAACAAAGCGAATCTTGTTCTCAGATAGGCGACCAAGATGTTAACTTTGGTCGGTTTTTGAGGGAAAGTGAAGCCTAAGAGCTTTGAAACATGAAGTCCGGTTTTTACAGCATCCAACGGCTTATGTTGCGCCGCGTAGGCTTGAATCTTTACCTCATAAACTTTTATTTTATCCAGCAGGGTTTTTGCTTGATGCAAAACCGTCTCAGCCAAATCCCCCATCTTTTCATAGTCGCCGCAAAGAAAAGCTGCTTCTGTTCCTTCCTCATGGAGTGACAGGGTTAAGCCATACTGCTCCTGCCAGCAATTTTCTTGAAGCATCCTTATGCCGGATTTCAGGTAGTCAAATGCCGGTTCATAAGCGGCAGAAAGCTTGGCTTTTTCCCCGGCAATAAGATTTAATTGCGCAAGTTTTTCCCGTTCTTTTTCATCTGTCATCAATTCAGAACTTAAATTGAGTTGATCCACTATGGTAAAGATCTGTTCTTCAACCTCCTCTTCAGAAATCCTCTTCAGCATCTCCCTGCCGATTTCGAGATGCACTTCCGGTCTCTTCTTTTCTTCGATCAGGGAATAGGCGGCCTGCTGTACCCTATCGTGCAGAAATCTGTACACGGGAGATAGATTGCCAGGGTCTGAAATCGTATCAGAAGTTGGGAATTGAAGAGGGTCAGCTATATATTTATACGATTCATCCACCGGCAGCACCAATTCCTCCTGCAATGCCGGCAATAAATCTTCGGCCGTCTCCTGAAGCGGTTTTTCGTACACGATGGAGAGGGTGTTTAAATCAAATCGGTTTCCGATACAGGCCGCAAGGCTGAGAAGATGACCGGTATTCCCTGATAATTTTTGAATCTTGCTGACCATCAAATCAACGACATTATCAGTAATATCCGTTTGCCTGATTTTTGCCTCATCCCACTGCCAGATTCCTTCATCGATATTAAAAAAAATCAGCCCGTCCTGGTACAGGGAATGGATGAACTGGTTCAGAAAGAAAGGATTCCCACGAGTTTTGGCGAAGCATAATTCGGCAATGGGGTTTGATCGCTCCGGATCGCACGAAAAAGTTTCCGACAGGAGCTGGTTGACGTGGGTTTCTATCAGCAACTGCAGTTGGATGGTTTCAACTTCCGCCCCGCTTTTTTCGATTTCCTCGATGGTCCGCATCAAAGGGTGGGCAGGGTCCACTTCATTGTCCCGATAAGCGCCGATGAGATAGAGATATTCCGCTTTCACGGTGATGAACATCTCGATCAGCTTCAGGGATGCCGCATCCGCCCATTGGAGGTCATCCAGAAAAATCACCAGGGGGTGATCTTCGGCGGCAAAGGTGTTGATGAAGTTTTCAAAAACATAGTTGAACCGGTTCACATTCTCCGCGGGACCCAGTGTCGGGACTTCCGGCTGGCTGCCGATAATCAGCTCCAGCTCGGGGATGACCTCGATCATTACCCGGCCGTTGGGGCCTAACGCCGTCAACAAATGCTCTTTCCAGGTGGATATCTGCGCGTCGCTTTCAGACAGAATCTGCCGGATCAATTGCTGAAAGGCCTGGATCAGGGGAACGTAAGGGGTACTCTTCTTTAACTGGTCAAATTTGCCTGAAATGAAATATCTTTTCTTGCTTTTTGCGGTCAGGGGGTTTTGCGTCTGTTGTGTCAGGGGCCGTTGAACTTCATGCACCAGGGCGGATTTGCCGATGCCCGCGGGACCCGTTACCAGGATCATTTTGCAGGCGCCCCGGCTTACCTCGTCAAAACCTGCCAGCAGAGTCTTGATTTCAGCTTCCCGGCCATAGAGCTTTTGCGGAATCCGAAGCCTGTCCGAGATATCCTTTTGCCCGATTTCAAAGGACTCTATTTTCCCTGATCCTTCGAACCTGTCCAGGCATTGCTGCAAATCGTGCTGAATCCCAAAGGCCCCCTGATAGCGGTCTTCCGCATCCTTTGCCATGAGCTTCAGGATGATATCCGATAAAACGGATGGAATTGCTGCGTTGATTTTATGCGGCGTTTCAGGCATCAACGCCAGATGGGCATGCACCACTTCGATGGGTTCTGTTGCCAGGAAAGGGAGTCGGCCGGTGAAGAGTTCGTAGAGCGTTACACCAAAGGAATAGAAATCCGTCCGCCAGTCCACCAGGCGGTTCATGCGCCCGGTCTGCTCCGGGGACATGTAGGGCAGGGTGGCGGTCATCAGCATGGAACTTTCGACGGTGGGGGTTTCCCGGGAGATGATGCTGGCGGAGCTGAAATCCATCAGTTTCAGGACGCCGGTTTCAGGGTTATAGAGGATGTTGGAAGGTTTGATATCCTTGTGGATGATGTGCGCCTGATAGATTTCGCCCAGGGCGGATGCGGTTTTGACGGCCATATGGAGAAGTTGTTCCAGACCCATGGCGCCGGCCTTGATCAGCTTTCCGAGATCGGTGGCGCCCGAATCTTCCATCACCAGATACGGACGGTGGTCGTGCATCACCAGATCGAGCGCTTGTACCACATACCTGCACTGCCGCGACTTCAACAAGTTTAAAACATGGTATTCATGCCGGTAACGGGCCACCACATTGGGGGATGGATGGGTGTTTGCGGTGGTCTTTAGAATAACCGGCTGGTTATCGAATATTCTCAGGGCACGAAAAACATGCGTGTTTGTGCCCTCATATATTGTACCGGTAATGTCAACACCATTCAATTCCGCCATTGTTTATCACTCCACATTTGAGAGGATCCGTTTTTCCCGCGGTTGAAACACCAGGATTTGTGGGGTTAAAACCCTCGGTTATTACCGTCGTTTACCTGGGGTTAAAACCCCAGGCTATTGCCTGCCGTCCCTACGGGACTACAAAAGCCATCTCGGGGCAAATGTAGAAGCCCCATCGGGGCGACAGGTAATAGCCCGGCAATTTATTGCCGGGGGTTTTTCATGCATACACAATCAGTCCCATAGGGACGGCAGAGTTTGACATGTTCAACCCTTGAAGCCACACATACCGTTCGTCATAGGCAACCTTGCGCAGCAAATGTTAATTTGAATCCAGCCAACGGCATCAACTCATCCCATACGTGATGATGTTGTCATTGAAACCGTCAAACATCAAACACCCGATACCCCTGATTCCCAAAACAGTAGATCACATGTCGGGTCACCTTTGCCTCCGGGTATTCCGCCCTCAATCCCTCCACATAGCCGGTAATCTGTTCGGCGTCTTCCGCCCGCGGTCTAAAATCTTCGATGGTGGTTTTAAGCTTCTTGAATGCCGCGTTGGAGACGTATTTAAACTCGATCACCAACCGCACGCCGGCAAAGCATTCATTGTATTTGCCTACAAATTCCAGGTTGGTGCGGCCTTTGGGGTAGCTCTGCTCCACGTTCCAGGTAAACCAGGGGGACAGGTGACGGCTGCACAACTCGTAAAAGGTGGTGCGATAAAAATTCTCATTCACCTGCTGAAAAATCGCTTCAGGGAGTTGGAACACATATTCCTTCCAGTATCCGCCAAACAGGGCGTGCAGGTTGAGATCGTTGACGAAAGTCTGCATCATGACCGCATAGCGTGTGGATACGTCAATATGATGCAGCTCATTGAAATACTCAACGAAGATTTTCCTCATGTTCAGGTTGGGGAGTTTCAGCATGAATCTGTCCTCCCGGGTCAGCATGCCCAGATAGAAAAAGCTGACGGGGAAAAAGCCTTTTTCGAAAAACCGGCTCATGTTGAACTTGGAGATCAAAAAGGTCTTGTCAAAATCAATGTTCCCATGGAGAAGAAGCCGGTCCACAAATTCCCTGGTGTTTTCCGGGTTGGCGCCGGTAATGCGCCGAACCCACATGAGATCGGTTTTGAGATTCAGGTCGGTCAGGTATTCAGGATACACCCCATACCGGGTGAAATAGTCCAGGAAATACATCAATATGGTGGCATTGTATACCGGTTCTCCGTCCGGATTGACAAAATGATATCCGTTGTAATTGCTTTTGATGACCGCATCGGTTTCAGCCCGGGTGGACGGATCGAACTGATAATCTTCATAAATGTCATCCAGCAGGCGATCCACTTCCGCCTGGGTAAACCCCAGCATGTTCTCGAACGCCGGCTCCAGGGTGATAAACCTTGAGATGTTGAACCCGGAGGCCAGTTCATCGATGGTGATGGGCAAAACCCCGGTGATGAACACATTGTGAATGGCCCCGGTCTTACGGCCCTCTTTCAGGAGTTTGAAGAAGGTCTTCAAAAAACCCTCATCCGCCATGAGCTGCTGATACAGATGGTCTTTGTTCCCGGTGATGAGCTGGTTTGCGAAATTGTCGTATTCATCGATAATGAGGTAAAGTTTTGGCAGGTTCTCACGGGCAATGTTTTTCAAAACATTCCTGAGATTTTCAGTTGCGCTCTTTTCACGGTTAATGGCAACCCTATCCTGAAACAGGTTTACGTTCAGATGCACAAGATTTTCCATTTCCACATTGACGGCGCTGTTAAAGCTTTCCTCCATCACCGCTATCTCTCCGGTTTCCACCGTAGAAAAATCCAGATGCAGTACGAAAAAGGTATTGTGAAGCGGCGTCGGATTTTGGCCGATCCAGGTTTGCCCGAAGAGTTGGTCGAATTGGTCTTTAAAGAGAACACTGTAATAACTTTCCAGCATCATACACAAAAGCGACTTTCCGAACCGTCTCGGCCGCAGGAATACCGGATTATCGATCTGTTCCAGATTTTCGATATAGGCTGTCTTGTCCACAAGATATCCGTTTCTCCGGACAATCGCTTGATAATTGGCTTCCGCATAAAGGATGCGCTTTTTCATTTTATTCTTCTCCCATTGGAATTTCTATCTTGCGCATGATACCATCGCAATGAGGGTTTCAATAACATTCCATTCTTCAATGTTGCGCTTGGTTTACAGCCAAACGCCTGGCCAAACACCCATCATTAGAACTGAATATGGTTATCGTCAAAGCAAACATATTAGAATTTCGGAAAAGAAATTGCAACATGTGCTCGGATTTCCCGCCATTTTGTGGCTTGCTTAAATCGTTGAGATAAGGTACAAAATAAATACTGCTATAGCGTTTTTCGGCCTTGATCATCGTTTAACCCTTCATAGAGAAGACGTTATGAAAGACAAAAAAATATTGGCAATAGCATTGGACATAGATGATTTTCTGACAACAATGGAAACCGGAGAGTTAAAGAAACGGGACTGGCTGGATCCTGTTCATCACGGCAAAAAACATTTCTTGGATGTTAAATTCAAACATGAGGACCGGGAATATCACGTAGAAAATCTTCTTGTTCCGGGTTGTATCGAGCTTTTTTGCTTCCTTTTTGATCATAAAAATGTTCGCCCGGCTTTTTTCAGTTCCGGTGTCAGGGGCAGAAATGTGGCATTGGGAAGAATGATCGTTCACCAGGCCGTTGATCTGGCAGGTGATTCATCCTGGCTCGACCGTTACGATGTTTACTCCCGGGAGGATTGTTTCGATACCGAAGCACTTCGTCATTATAGCCGGAGCATTCGAAACAAATTTCAACCTGAAGATTATTTCGGCAACTACAAAAAAGATTTGCGAATGATTTATTATGGCCGGGAAAAGTACCGGGAACTGCAGCAGAAAACGCTTCATGAAGATCCATCGATCCTGATGCCAAATCCGGAAAAGGACGCGGAAATGTTGAAAAACATTGTTATGGTTGAAGAGGATTCCTCCTACCTTTTTCCCGGTCAGGAAAAAAATATGTTGCTGTGTCCGACCTTTTTTACACAACCCTATCCTTATGGGGTTAACTATAATCAAGATGATTTGCCTCCGGAAAACAAAGAACGTTTTATCGACGATTTTAAAAAACACAATACCCTGTTCTATGCCGCCGGTGTGTTGGATCGGGTATTTAAACGTCATGATTCTGAAGGAATCTCCATTCCGGAATTGCTATGGGAGGAACAAGGGACACTCTGGATTGACAGAGACCGATATAAAGAACACTATCCGAGACATTTCTTCGAAGAAGGTCGCGCTGTCTTGCGGCAATACAATTCAGAATTGAATTTTCTTGTTCCATGTCAGGAAAAACCCGAAACTCCGAGTGCACCGCTTCTGAAAAAACTGTAACATGCCCCCGGATTTCACGCGGCGGTATTAAAAAATCTCAGCCTTGATCATCATTTCGGCCACCCGGCAATAAATTGCGGGGCTATTGTCTGTCGCCCCGATGGGGCTTAGTCCCGTAGTGGGGTTTCAACCCCAGGCGGCAAATGGCCGAAACGATGATCAAGGCCAAAATCTCATGGAAATTACCTCTTGATTCTTTTCAGAAAGATCCTATGGTTGCTCGGGCATCGGCATTTTTATCCGTATCTTCATGCCATTTCCAGGCTTACTCTCACAGGAAATCGTGCCCCCCAGCGTCTGCGTCACCAGATTATGCACAATATGCATCCCCAGGCCGCTTCCCCCCTGGGAGCGTTTGGTGGTGAAGAAGGGATCAAAGATCTTTGCCAGGTCTTTTTCGTTCATCCCCTTGCCGTTGTCCCGGTAGGTCAATACAATGGAACCGTTATCTTCTGTGGCGTCGAAACCGATTTCGCCCGCTTCCATCTCCTCAAACCCGTGAATCAGGGAGTTCATGACCAGGTTTGAGATGATCTGGGAAAAGGCGCCGGGGAAGCTGTTCAATGTCAGCGCTTCCGGGCAGTTGACGGTGACCTCGTGTTTTGTCTTCTTCAGTTTCGGTTTCAGGCTCAAGAGTACATCTTCAATATAGGCCTTGAGTTTAAATTCCCGCCGTTCGCCGCTGGTCTGGTCCACCGCCACCTGCTTGAAACCCTGCACGATTTTCACCGCGCCGCTCAGGTTCTTCAGGATCAGGTTGGAGGAATCGCCGGCGGTTTTGGCATAGCTGTCCAGGTCGGAACGTTTCAGTTTTTGGGCGGCCACCTTTGCCACGAATTCCCTTGTTTTGTCTTCCAGGTGGGAGGCGGCGGTCACAGCGATGCCGATGGGTGTATTGACTTCGTGAGCCACCCCTGCCACCAGACCCCCCAGGGCGGCCATTTTCTCGGATTGGACCAGTTGTGCCTGGGTTTGTTTGATGGTGTCGAGGGATTGCTTTAGTGCGGCCGTTCTTTCTTCCACCTTTTCTTCAAGGGTTTTCGAATAGTCCTGCTGTTGTTTGTACAGGTTCGCGTTTTCAAGGGAGATGGCCGCCTGGGAACAGAGCAGGGGAAGGACTTCAAGGCGCTCCGGGGTGAAAGCGCCTGTTGCGACGTTATTTTCCAGATAGATAATGCCGCTCAAATGGTTTCGATGAATCAACGGGGCGCATAACAGGGATTTGGGTTGGTGGTTAATGATGTAGGGATCGGTGGTGAACTTCCCTTGATGGGCGGCATCTTCAAGGACCAGGTTTTCGTTGACCCGGGCGACATATTGAATGATGGTCACCGGAACGTTTGGAGAATCTTCCAGGGGAATGGACTGAAGCACCTGAACCTTTTCCTGATGGATATGTCCTTCGGCCTCGATCCGGAAATGCCCGTCTGATTTCAGGATCAGGCAGCCTTTTTCAGCACCGGCATTTTCAATAATGATCTGCATCATGCGGGAAAGGAGTTTTTCGATCTCGATTTCCCCTGAAATCACCTGGGAGGCTTTCATGACGGAAGTCAGATCCAGCTGTTCGCCTTTGACCTGATTGCTGGTGGTGGTGCTGGTGGTTGCATGGCCGGGTTTCCGGTCTTTGTCATTGATGGATGCCTGGGTCGTTTTGGCCGAAACATCAGCCAGCAGTTCAGGATAATTTCGGTCCAGATGATCCACTTTTGCCTTGGCGCCCCAATGGTCATAGCAATATCTGGCTTCCGTCATATACTTTCGGGCGGTCTCGGTTTCCCCCTTTTCCAGGTAAAACTTTGCAGCCAACTCATTGGCAAGGGCCTCTTCCTGGATGTACTGGTTTTCCTTTGCCCCGGCGATGGCCTGGTCGTAGAAAGCAATGGCTTTCTCATCTTTTCCAAGCACCCGTGCCCTTTCCGCTTCCACCAATTGCCATTTGTGAAGATAATTCATTGGGGCGTGATAGGCCCATTTTTTCATTTTTTTCTGGCTCTTGGTGACTTTTCGGAGGATGCGCTTTTGGTTGGTTTTTGGGGTTCCAGAGAACAGTGCCAACTGGGCCAGGGAGTCGTAGAAATGGAAAACAACAAATGGCACCATGCCTGTTGTAGCGACTAGATGCTTTTCTGCGTTTCTTCCATTATTAGCTGCCTGATCGTATTGCTGGAATAGGTAACAAAGGATAAGTTTATTAAAATACAAACTGTAAATTCCAGATCTATGATTTTCTTCTTGATAAAGCTTTAGCATTCTTTTTTCATCAAAAACATCGCCAGTTATTATTGTGGGATCTTCATTGTAACCCTTCAAATTCAATACTACCTGCCAAAGCCTTTGATTATAAAAAAGAAATGCTTTCTGTCCTAATTTTTCAATAGCATCATTGTATTTGGATGCATTTTGCTCAATTGTTAATAATTCTATCCCGGCGAAATAGGAATAATATGAGTAACTATACGCGTTACTGGCAGCATATTCCAAATCCCCAATTTCAAGGCCTTTTTGAAATCCTGTTTTGAGTGGTTCTAACGATTCCCTGGTATGTCTTTTCCAATGTTTAACATTACAATTAAATGAAAATTGGCTTTTCACCCCTGCTGATTTGGAATTGTGTTTTTCTGGTAACCGTAATCCCAACTTTCCGAATTCGAAACCATGTTTTATATCCCCTACGCCCCCGCATAGAATAGCGCCATATGCGGTATATGTTAAACTTGATTCTGGAGCATTACCGTATTTGACTGATAGCCTTACGCCTAAAAACACTAGCAATGGAAAAAGCTCGGGCGCAGCAAAATAAAGAGAGATGCCCATGCTTGTTCCAATACGCGCAACGGCAAGTTTATAAGCATCCGTCGTTTCCGGCAGGCTGATTAAAAACTCAGGTTGTTTTCCAATCAAAGTGAATTTTGTTCTCAAATAGGCGACCAAAAGATTCAATTTGGTCAGTTTTTGAGGAAAAGTGATGCCTAAAAGCTTTAAAACATGAAGCCCGGTCTTTACAGCATCCAGCAGCTTGTGTTGCGCCGTATAGGCTTGAATCTTTACCTCATAAACTTTCATCTTATCCAGCAGGGTTTTTGCTTGCTGCAAAACCGTCTCAGCCAAATCCCCCATCTTTTCATAGTCGCCGCAAAGAAAAGCTGCTTCTGTTCCTTCCTCATGGAGTGACAGGGTTAAGCCATACTGCTCCTGCCAGCAATTTTCTTGAAGCATCCTTATGCCGGATTTCAGGTAGTCAAATGCCGGTTCATAAGCGGCGGAAAGTTTCGCTTTTTTACCGGCAAGCAGATTTAATCGCGCAAGTTTTTCCTTTTCTTTTTCATCTGCAATCAATTCAACGCCTAAATTGAGTTGATCCACTATGGTAAAGATATGCTCTTCAATCTCCTCTTCAGGAATCCTCTTCAGCATCTCCCTGCCGATTTTCAGATGCACTTCCGGCCTCTTCTCTTCTTCAATCAGGGAATAGGCAGCCTGTTGTACCCGGTCGTGCAAAAATTTGTACACTGGAGATAGATTGCCATGGCCGGAAATCCCATCAGATGCCGGGGATTGAAGTGGCGCAGAGATATATTTGTACGATTCATCCACCGGCAGGACCAATTCCTCCTGCAATGCCGGCAATAAATCTTCGGCTGTCTCCTGAACCGGTTTTCCATACACAATGGAGAGGGTGTTTAAATCAAATTGATTTCCGATACAGGCCGCAATACTGAGAAGATACGCTGTATTCCCTGATAATTTTTGAATCTTGCTGACCATCAGATCAACGACATTATCCGTAATATCGGTTTGCCTGATTTTTGCCTCATCCCACTGCCATATTCCTTCCTCTCTATTAAAAAAAATCAGACCATCCTGGTAAAGGGAATGGATGAACTGGTTCAGAAAGAAAGGATTCCCCCGTGTTTTGGCAAAGCATAACCCGGCAAGGGGTTTTGATCGCTCCTGATCGCACGAGAATGTTTCCGACAGAAGCTGGTTGACGTGGGTTTCTTGCAGCAACTGCAGTTGGATGGTTTCAACTTCTGCCCCGCTTTTTTCGATTTCCTCGATGGTCCGCGTCAAAGGGTGGGCAGAATCCACTTCATTATCCCGATAAGCGCCGACGAGATAGAGATATTCCGCTTTCACGGTGATGAACATCTCAATCAGTTTCAGGGATGCCGCATCCGCCCATTGGAGATCGTCCAGGAAAATCACCAGGGGGTGCTCTTCGGCGGCAAAGGTGTTGATGAAGTTTTCAAAGACATAGTTGAACCGGTTCACATTCTCCGTGGGACCCAGTGTCGGGACTTCCGGCTGGCTGCCGATAATCAACTCCAGTTCGGGGATGACCTCGATCATCACCCGACCGTTGGGGCCTAACGCCTTCAGCAGGTTTTCTTTCCAGGTGGATATCTGCGCATCGCTTTCAGACAGAATCTGCCGGATCAATTGCTGAAAGGCCTGGATCAGGGGAACGTAAGGGGTACTTTTCTTTAACTGGTCAAACTTGCCTGAGATGAAATATCTTTTCTTGCTTTTTGGGGTCAGGGGGTTTTGCGTCTGTTGTGTCAGGGGCCGTTGCACTTCATGCACCAGGGCGGATTTGCCGATGCCCGCGGGACCTGTCACCAACACCATTTTGCAGGCTCCCCGGCTTACCTCGTCAAAACCTGCCAACAGGGTCTTGATTTCAGCTTCCCGGCCATAGAGTTTTTGTGGAATCCGAAGCCTGTCCGAGATATCCTTCTGCCCGATGTCAAAGGGGTCTATTTTCCCTGAACCTTCGAACCTGTCCAGGCATTGCCGCAAATCGTGCTGAATCCCAAAAGCCCCCTGATAGCGGTCTTCCGCATCCTTTGCCATGAGCTTCAGGATGATATCCGACAAAACGGATGGGATCGCCGCATTGATTTTATGCGGCGGTTCAGGCATCAATGCCAGATGGGCATGCACCAGTTCGATGGGTTCCGTAGCCAGGAAAGGCAATCGGCCGGTAAACAGTTCGTAGAGTGTTACCCCAAAGGAATAGAAGTCCGTTCGCCAGTCCACCAGGCGGTTCATGCGGCCGGTCTGCTCGGGGGACATGTAGGGCAGGGTGGCTGTCATCAACATGGAACTTTCGACGGTGGGGGTTTCCCGCGAGATGATACTTGCCGAGCTGAAATCCATCAGTTTCAGGACGCCCGTTTCAGGGTTATAGAGGATGTTGGAAGGTTTGATATCCTTGTGGATGATGTGCGCCTGATAAATCTCGCCCAGCGCCGATGCGGTTTTGAAGGCGATATCCAAAAGCTGATCAAGCGCAAGGGTCTCTGATTTTTGCAGGGTTTTAAGATCAGCGCCGCCGGAATCCTCCAGTACCAGGTATGGCCGGTGGTCATGCATGATGAGATCCATCACTTTAACTACACCTTCTAACCCATTGGCTTTAAAGGTCTTCAGGACATTATATTCATGGTTGTAGCGGGCCGTTTCATGGGGAGAGGGGTGGGCCGTTGCTGTGGTTTTGAGGATAACCGGTTGGTTGTCATCGGTGTTTACGGCACGATAAACGTGGGTGTTTGCGCCTTCATATAGGGTATCGGTAATGTCAAAATCCTTGAACTCGGTCATATTCAGCTCCGTGTTTGAGGTCGTCCGTTTTCCTGAAAATGCCTTCCCGTTTTGAACACGATTCACAGGATTTAATACGATGAACAGGATTAGAAGATGGCGTCCCGACAACTTTCTTCTCGTCATGGGGAGCCCTTTTTGTCAGCGGTTTATCGGCCACTGGTAATCCTGTCCATCCTTATAATCTTCTAAATCGTGTTCAAAAAGTGTTCGCGGTCATGATAAAATCCAGATTCGTTGTTCTTGCCGGGGGATCCATTTTATGGGTATCCGTCATTGTTGGTCTCCTCCCCATTTTGAACACGATTCACAGGATTTAATACGATGAACAGGATTAGAAGATGGCGTCCCGGCAAGTTTCTCCTTGTCATGGGGAAACCTTCTTGTTTGCGGTTTATCGGTCACTGGTAATCCTGTCCATCCTTATAATCTTCTAAATCGTGTTCAAAAATTGTTCGCGGTCATTATGAAATCCCAGCTCTTCGTGGATGAAGCCATAGCCAACACCAGGATCAGCCTCACAAATGAAGGGCAAAGATGATTGCCTCACGAACCTGTTTACGTTTCTCCGATGAGATTGTCGTGATCAGGGATCCGATTTTTCCTTTTGAAACCGTTGTCCACCCAGTTCTGCTCGTTTTCCCAAACGCTGAATTCATCTTTGGCGACAGGTTGCAATTCATAACCTTTCCTGTGTTTCTCCTCGAGGGTTCTGATTTTCATGTTTTCAATGGCTTTCCGCAATGCAGCCCTTGTAAATGCCGAACGGGTAGTTTTCATTTCCTTAACAATCGTATCAACGGCATCTACAAGGTCATCATCCAGGGTCATTTGAACAGTACGCATAGAGTCCTCCCCATCAATATGAATATTTTAGCCTAACGCGGCATAGCCGCAACCAAAAATGTCTCCTGCAAAGGCGCAAAGATTTCCTTGTTTTTTGTGACAGGATTTCAGAAAACAAGGCACTAACTATTGTATTCGTTATCATATTTCTTCTCGTCATGGGGAGCCCTTTTTGTCAGCGGTTTATCGGCCACTGGTAATCCTGTCCATCATTATAATCTTTTAAATCGTGTTCAAACAGTTTCCCCATTCATAAAACCAGATTGTGCCCCAGAACGGGGCGGGAAAACCCTTTCACGGTGATTTCGCCCCCGGTTTCAAACTGGAAAGCATCTTTTACCAGTGCCCAGGTGGAATGGCTGACCAGAATCCCCCCAGGGGCGCAGGCGCCTTCCAGGCGGGAGGCGAGATTGACGTGCATCCCGAAGGCCGTATAATCTTTTCGGTTTTTGGATCCGAATCCTCCGACGTTCACCATGCCCGTATTGATGCCGCAACGAATCTGTAAAGGTTGCGCAATCCCTTCATTGAACCACTTTTCTTTCAGTTCCGACATTTTTCGCTGCATGCTAACGGCCATTTGGGCGCAGTGTAATGCATTGTCCTTATCGTTTCCTTTTTCGGGAGCACCGAAAAAAATAAACAGTTCATCCCCTTTGACATTGGCCACAACCCCGCCATATTCATTGGCGATCTCGTACATCTCCGACAGATACTCATTCAAAAGGTTCGCCATGTCTTCCGGTTCCATGGATTCCGTGATGTTTGTGAAATCCTTGATATCCGAAAAAAACAGGGTCAGTCTTTTACGTGAATAATCCCAAACATCATCGATTTCATTGGCCAAAATCCTTTCCGTCAATTGAACCGGAACATATTTGGCCAGCACCTTATGGGCCCGGGCCACGGTCTCTTTCTCACGTTGAAGGTCGGAAGTTCTCTCTTGAACCAGTTTTTCAAGATTTTCGCGATGGTATAAATTATCGAAGGCGATGGCCACGTTTGAAAGAAAAATATTGATCAGATCCCTGTCGGTTTTACCCACGGGCTTTTGGCTTTCAAGATAAAGAATATTTTCAATGCAACGGTTGGTTTTGAAATAGCAGATGATTTTTTTATCTTTAAAATTGTTCTTTTTCTCCCTGAGTGCCTCGTTGATATCATCTTTGACATTTTGATCGTTCAAATCCGTCACACATCGATCCAGATACTTTTCATAGTGGCCTGTTCCGGCGACAATCTTATAATTGTCTTGTTCCTGGGTCGCCGCAAACCCACAGGTTTTGTCGGTTGTTCGGAGCAACAGTGAGTTGTCTTCAAAGCCCAATATGGATGTCAACTGGGACAGTACGCCCGCTGTAAACTGTTTGAAGGATGAGAGTTTCAACAGACTTGAAGAGGCATTGATAATCATCTCAAGCCCTTTGCGGTTCTTTTCAATCACGTTCATATCGCGACAGGAACGCAGTGCCGAGGTTACCGCCGTAAAAAGCCTGCTGCTGGTCAACTCTTCCTTGGTTTTATAATCATTGATGTCATACTCGATAATGACCTTTTTTTCAGGCGCCTGTCCCGGTTGACCCGTGCGCAGGATGATCCGCACAATGGTGTTTTGCAACTTCTCCCGGATATACCGAACCACATCCAGGCCGGCATGATCCGTTTCCATGACCACATCCAGAAGGATCACCGCCGTATCGGGATGTTCTTCAATCAGCCGCCTGGCTTCCGTCCCGGAATAGGCGCTCAAAAATTCCATATTCCGCCCATCAAAAACGTAATCGTCAAAAATCATGCGGGTCACGTTGTGAACATCTTCCACATCATCAACGATCATCATTTTCCAGGCATTCTGATGAACCGCTGTGTCTTTCTCAAGATCATCGTCTTCAAAGAAAAGTTCCTCTTGTTCAGATACGTTTAATGTCATTTAATTTCTCCATACATGGAATTTGGTTCAATCTCTCGTAAAAAAAGGGGAGAGATACAGTAATGCTTTTGGCAATTAACGGGTTCGGCGGTGTTAAAAAATCTCATGGGAGTCACCTCATGTGTTTTTCTGAAATGGCAAACAAGGCCTGATCGTAATTTTATCCGAAAAGTCGTTCGTATTGATCATGGCTGCCTACCCAGAACCATGTTATGGTTTCTCCGTCAAGTATGCCGACGGACCTGTACCCAAGGGATACCCGGGCAGCCCAGATGTTTTCCGGTTTGTTGATACACTTGAAACGGAGTGACGGATGGAACGGATTATCCGCCCACAGGCGATATGCCTTCTTTGTTTGTTCCTTGATATTTCGATCAAGCTTATAATAGCTGTTCCAGAATGACGGCAGCGTTGCTGAATTCATAGCGATTCCAAATCGAGAGGAGCAGATTTTCCTTCAGCAATTTCTTTTCGTGCCTGCCGAGCGGCGGCAACCAGTTTAGACTGTGACTTGGAGAAAGAGTCGTTCCATTGCATTTCCTCTTTGACATCCTCAATATATTCACGCATATGCTCGAGAATGCGATCCTGAAGTCCTTCCGGAAGTGTTTCTAAAATTTTCATCATCGTTGCAGTTGTTGCTGAAGTCATTTCTATTCTCCTGTTTCATATTGCTGAAAATCGATTCTTCATTATCGTTTCGCCTGGTTTTTTCAAGACGGGATTTGTATCCTAGCCATTATACCATTTCCCAACGCGCTCTCACACGATATACTCCCCCCCAGGGTCTGGGTCACCAGATTGTGGACGATATGCATCCCCAGACCGCTTCCCCCCTGGGAGCGTTTGGTGGTGAAGAAGGGATCAAAGATCTTTGCCAGGTCTTTTTCGTTCATCCCCTTGCCGTTGTCCCGGTAGGTCAATACGATGGAACCGTTATCTTCGGTAGCGTCAAAACTGATTTCGCCCGCTTCCATCTCGTCAAAGCCGTGAATCAGGGAATTCATAACCAGGTTTGAGATAATCTGGGAAAAGGCGCCGGGGAAGCTGTTCAATGTCAGTGCTTCCGGGCAGTTGACGGTAACCAGGTGCTTTGTCTTCTTCAGTTTCGGTTTCAGGCTCAGGAGTACGTCTTCGATATAGGCCTTGAGTTTAAATTCCCGCCGTTCGCCGCTGGTCTGATCCACCGCCACCTGCTTGAAACCCTGTACAATTTTCACCGCGCCGCTCAGGTTCTTCAGGATCAGGTTGGAGGAGTCCGCCGCTGTTTTGGCATAGCTGTCCAGGTCGGACCGTTTCAGCTTTTGGGCTGCCACTTTTGCCACGAATTCCTGTGTTTTGTCTTCCAGGTGCGATGCGGCGGTCACGGCAATACCGATGGGCGTATTGACTTCATGGGCCACCCCTGCCACCAGTCCCCCCAGGGCGGCCATTTTCTCGGATTGAACCAGTTGCGCCTGGGTTTTCTGGATGGTGTCGAGGGATTGCTTCAGTTCCGTTGTTCTTTCCTCCACCTTTTCTTCGAGGGTTTTGGAATAGTCCTGCTGCTGTTTGTAGAGGTTCGCGTTTTCAAGGGAGATGGCTGCCTGGGAGCAGAGCAGGGGAAGGACTTCAAGGCGCTCCGGGGTGAATGCGCCGGTTGCCAGGTTGTTTTCAAGATAGATGATGCCGCTTAAATTGTTTCGATGGATCAGGGGGGCGCATAATAAGGATTTGGGTTGGTGTTTAATGATGTATGGATCGGTGGTGAACTTCCCTTGATGGGCGGCATCCTCAAGGACAAGGTTTTCTTTGACCCGGGCAACATATTGAATGATGGTGACCGGCACGTTTGGAGAATCTTCCAGGGGAATAGACTGAAGCACCTGAACCTTTTCCTGATGGATATGGCCTTCGGCCTCGATCCGGAAATCCCCGTCTGATTTCAGGATCAGGCAACCTTTTTCAGCGCCCGCATTTTCAATGATGATCAGCATCATGCGGGAAAGAAGTTTTTCGATTTGGATTTCTCCGGATATCACCTGGGAGGCTTTCATGACGGAGGTCAGGTCGAGCTGTTCGCCTTTGAGTTGATTGCTGGTGGTGCTGGTAGTTGCATGGCCGGGTTTTCGGTCTTTGTCATGGTTGGATGTCTGTGACATTTTGGTCGAAACAACAGTCAGCAGTTCAGGGTAATTTATGTCCAGATGATCCACTTTTGCCTTGGCGCCCCAATGGTCATAGCAATATCTGGCTTCTGACATATACTTTCGGGCTGTTTCGGTTTCTCCCTTTTCCAGGTAGAATCTTGCGGCCACCTCATTGGCCAGGGCTTCTTCCTGGATGTATTGGTTTTCCTTTGCGCCAGCGATGGCCTGGTCGTAGAAAGCTATGGCTTTATCATCTTTTCCAAGCACCCTCGCCCGTTCGGCTTCCACCAGTTGCCATTTGTGGAGGTAATTCATGGGGGCGTTATAGGCCCACTTTTTCATCTTTTTCTGGTTTTTGGCGACTTTTCGGAGGATGTTTTTTTGATTGGTTTTTGGAGTTCCAGAGAACAGTGCCAAATGGGCCAGAGAATCGTAGAAATGGAAAACGACAAATGGCACCATGCCTGTTACAGCAACTAAATGTTTTTCTGCATTTCCGGCATTATTAGCTGCCTGATCGTATTGCTGGAATAGGTAACAAAGGATAAGTTTATTAAAATACAAACTGTAAATTCCAGATCTATGATTTTCTTCTTGATAAAGCTTTAGCATTCTTTTTTCATCAAAAACATCGCCAGTTAATATTGTAGGATCTTCATTATAACCCATCAAATTCGATACTACCTGCCAAACCCTTTGGTTATAAAAGAGCCATGCTTTTTGCCCTAATTTTCTAATAGCATCGTTGTATTTGGATATATTTTGTTTAATCGTTAATAGTTCTATCCCAGCGAAATAAGAATAGTATGAGTAAATATACGCGTTACAGGCAGAATCGTCCAAATCCCCAATTTCAAGGCTTTTTTGGAATCCTGTTTTGAGCGGTTCTAACGATTCCCTGGCATGTCTTTTCCAATGTTTAATCTGACAATTAAATACAAATTGGGCTCTTACGTCTGCTGATTTGTCATTGAGTTTTTCTGATAAGCGTAATCCCAGCTTTCCGAATTCGAAACCGGATTTTATATCTCCTATGCCCCCGCATAAAATAGCGCCAGATGCGCTATATACAGCACTTGATTCTGGAGCATTACCGTATTTGACTGATAGATTTACACCGAAAAAAATTAGAAATGCATAAAGCTCGGGTGCAGTAAAATAAAGCGAGAAGGCCATACTTGTTCCAATACGCATCCAAGCAAGCTTATAGGGATCAGTCATTTCCGGAAGGTTGATTAAAACCTCAGGTTGTTTTCCAAGCAAAACGAATTTTGTTCTCAGATAGGCGATCAAAACATCAAATTGGCTCGGTTTTTGAGGATAAGTGAAGC
>CAXXLN010000006.1:0-56699 GCA_963663335.2 Desulfatiglandales bacterium
CAGTGATAAGGATGAACTGGAACGGGTTCTTTCCAACTTAAAAGAGAAATGTCTAAAAGAGTTAGAGGCAGGTATAAAGGTAAGGTTTGAAGAATGAGTGGAATACGGGAAACAACCAAGAGAAGCTTTAAAAATTGTGTCATCGCCATAAGAAACAGGCTGTTGGAAGACTTGGAGCAGGCCTGTTATCAGCGCTATTCCCTGAATGCAAAGGACCGCGGGAAAGTTCAATTAACCTATCAGGAAGACCTCCACTACAAAAGGCTTTTTGCCTGGCTGGAAGATTCTGGAAGGTCCCATAAAGATTGGAAATCCAATTTAAAAGATCTGGTCAAAGAACGGGCCTACACCCTGACGAACCGTCTGGTTATTCTGATGCAGTTGGAATGCCGAGACCTGAGAAAGGTGAAACTCATCAGCCAGGGCATTGAAAAGTCCGCGTTTCGTACAGAGCAGGAGTTCTTTGTGGCCTTAACCCAGAGTGATGATCAGGGATTCGCTTTTATCCTCCAGCAGGTGTGGGATCAGTTGGCCCTGGAGCTTCCTGCGCTGTTTGAATACAACGAAATCCACGAATGCGTGCCTATACCAGGACCCACACTGCTTTGGCTGATCCAGGAACTTAATCGAGATGATCTTGAAGAGGCCTGGAAGGATGACACCACATTGGGTTGGCTGTACCAATTTTGGAATGATCCGGATCGTAAAGCCGTGGATGCAAAGCTCAACACCACTTCCGGCAAAGTCGAAGCTCACGAAATTGCTGACAAGACACAGCTTTTTACAGAGCGTTATATGGTTGAGTGGCTGGTGCAGAATTCCCTGGGAGCGCAATGGCTTGCTATTTGCGGGAAGCATGGTTGGATTCCCAGTGCTCGGGACAAAATTGAAAACCTCAAAATCAGAAGGAAGGAGTGGAATCTAAAAATCACAAACGGAGAGGTTCTTGAAACGGAACCAATGCCGATTAACGGCGATGAAGAGTTCTGGAAATATTATGTGCCCCAGGATTTGGCTGAAGAAACTATTGAATCAGCCCCATTGTTCTTACACATGGTTAAGATTCTTGATCCTGCAATGGGAAGTGGGCATTTTCTGGTTTATCTGTTTGATTTCCTTTGGGAGCTTTACCAGGATCAGGCCCGTCTTCAAGGGAAAGAGTACACTCCTAAACAGATCATAGATTGGATATTGAATGAAAACCTTCACGGGATCGATATTGATAACCGGGCGGTCCAGATAGGGGTTGCGGCGCTCTATATTAAGACTCAGGAGAAAATACCGGGATACAGGATAGAAAAACTGAATCTTGTGGCTTCTGATTTGGGCTTAAGCCATCTTAAAAAAGGCGATCCGGCAGTTCTTGGATTCATCAAAATCCTTGAAGAAGAGCTGGGGTTGCATCAGGACATCAGTCTTGAAATCATCAATGCCCTTAAAGGGGCCGAATATCTTGGTTCTCTGCTTCAAGTGGAAAAAGAGATTGAGAGGATTGTGGAGTACTATCATGTCTTCACTATGACTAAAGATATTAAAGAGGTGCAAGAAAAAATCCTTCAGGCTTTGATCGGTTTTATTCGGGATCATGATAAGGGGGAAGACTTAGGTGTCAGATCTTTGGCTGAGCAAATGGGGAAAGGGCTCAGGCTTATTGAGCTATTGGGGCAAAAATATGACGTGGTTGTGGCAAACCCTCCCTATTTAGGTATTGCTAAAGCGAGAAAGGAGATTGCTGATCAGATCCAATTACATTACCAGGGAGGTAAAGCAGACCTCTATTCTATCTTTATGTTAAGAGCCTCTCAACTTGTCAACAACTATGGAAAAGTAGCAATGGTAACGCTCCGTGGATGGATGTTTCTTACCCAATTTGAAGAAATCCGTTTGAAATTATTAAGGGATGTAAATTTCTTGGCTTTTGGGGATCTTCATCTTGGGGCTTTCAATGACATGAAAGATGTCTCCGCAACAATGTTTGTTTATCAGAAATCCAACCTTAAAAGTTTATCCACTAAAATCGTTAAACCAGTTCCAAAACTTCAGATTCGCAGGGATCAATATCAGACTGGCAAAAATATAAGAGGCCTTCTTCGAGCAAATGAAGTTTACACTTTTTCCCAATCCCGTTTTGCTGAAATTCCAGGTTCCCCCATGATTTACTGGTGGCCCGAAGAGTTTCGCCAGGCTTATCTGAAGGCTCCAAAGTTGGGGGAAGTTGGGAATACGGTTCATGGTTTTACGACGGGGAATAATAATAGATGTTTAAGGAATTACTTTGAAATTGAATATTGTAAAATCAATTTTTTGGGCGATGATGAAAATTTGCCTCTTAAAAATGTTTGGGTGCCCTATGTAAAAGGAGCAAAAGGGGCTTGCTGGTTCGAACCATTGAATAATGTATATAAGTATATGAACGGGAAAGAGTCATGGATCCGTTATAAATATTATGGTACTGGCGGTACAGATAATCCATTCCGTAAAGGTAATTTTGAACAAGGCCTAGCCTTCAGCTACATTGGCACTAATGGCTTTCTATGCCGTCTGCGAAAATATAAATCCATTTTTGACGTTTCAGGGTCATCCATATTCTGTGAAAATCCTGACAAGATGCAGGTTATCCTCAGTTCTAATTTGTCAGGATATGTCTCACAATCTCTCAACCCCACAGTCAATAATCAGGTAGGGGATATTGAGAATCTTCCTGTATTAGACCAACTTTCAGATTACACCATCTACCTCAAACGAGCAGAAACCCTCTATAACCAACTTTTTGCCTCCACAGAATCCAACTTGGAATATACCTATCAGAACCTGAACTCAGAAAAATTTGAAGTGGAAGAGGCACGCATACGGGATGAAATTGATAAGGAACTGCTTCAGCATTTTTCCCCGGATACCGTCCGGGCAATTTATCAAGAGATCGGAGAATCTGCCTTTGATTTCCCTAAATGGGATGGCCAACAAGAATCAATCCCCCAAGACTTTATAGAAGCCTATCAAGCTGGGGAATCTCTTTTGGACTTAAGTCGTAAGTACCGCCTTCACCCTGACAGCCTGTTGAAAATCAAAGAGAAGCTGGGCCTTATCCACGAAGGCCAGCGAAAAGACGAGGCATTTAAAAATCTCTCCTGGGCCATGGGGGTTCTGCTGGGCCGGTTTGATGCCCAAACGGGCGGCCTGGTGGATCTGGCTGACCAGCGAAGAAAGGAACAGAACATCACCCCTGATCCAGAAGCGCCACGGGGTCATCCCCATGGCCTCCTTTATCTATCCGCCCTGGATGACCATGAAGGCCTAAATCGTGAAGAGCAGCCCAATGTCGGGAAGGCATGTTTACAAACCTTGAAAGCGATTCTCCAATACAAATGGGGCGCTGAAAAGTGCACTGAACTCTGGGAGGAAATTCAGAATGCCCTTGTTTTGGACTGCCGCACCGACTGGACACCTTCCCAACGCTCCAAAAAGAACCTGAACACCTGGATTCGCACCGCTGCCTTTGACATGCATTCGTCCATTTATCAGAAAAGGCCGATCTATTTCCCTCTAATTTCAGAAAAAAAGAATTTCTTTTTCTGGGTGAACATACACCAATGGAATGACGGAACCCTTAACAATATCCTGGCCAATTACCTGAACCCGGATATATCCCTTTTAGAGAATCGTATCAAACGCCTTCGGGAGGAACGGCATTCCATTAAAGACAGCCGTCAGCTAAATGCCATGGAAAAAGAAATTGCCGACCTGGATAAACTCTTGGATGAGCTCCAGGTATTCACCTCAAAGGTCTCGCAATTGGCCACACGCGGTCCGGCACCCGATATTCAGGAGGTGGAAGCCCCTTACGTGATGGATCTGGATGACGGCGTGATGGTTAATTCCGCGGCGCTCTGGGAACTGGTGTTGCCCCTGTGGAAAGATCCCAAAAAATGGTGGACCTCCCTTTCCGCACCCAAGGGTAAGAAAGACTTTGATTGGTCTCATCTGGCCATGCGCTATTGGCCCGCCCGGGTCATGGAAAAGGTGGAGAAAGACCCTTCTTTGGCTGTAGCCCATTCCGACTATGGCACGTATAAGGGGCGCGATCTTTTTGCGGAACTGCATCCTGAAGCGGCAAAGAAATGGGATGCGCAGCAGAATATGCAGGAAAAAAAGCAACTGGAGCTGGATTTTAATGGGAGTCATCGCTGAGCACATAAGAAAGAAGCTGGAACAGGACATCCGCACCAAAGGGCTATTGGTCTGGTTGGATAAGGAGGATGAGTTTGCCACCCTGGTGGACACCTGGATCGAGCAAAAAGAAGAGGGGCTGTTTCACTACGATATCTTTGCCTTCAGGGGCTCCTTTTTGGAACTGATGGTAGAAAGCAGGGATGTACTCTCTCAGAAGGAAATGCCCAAGTGTGTAATCCACATGCCCGGGTTTAATGAACAGGAGATTAAGGCTACACCGGTACTTGAAGCCTATAAAGCCGGGCGGAGGTGGCGGGTTTCTTTGGAGACCACGATCCGGGAGGCGGCCCAGGGACGTTTGACTGAAGACCAGACTCAGTTCCTCCTGTCAAAAGAGGGTCTCACCCTTACCCAGGCAGAAGAATTTTTCAGCAATGAGGAGGATATCCCCCAGGAGATTAAAGGGCTTTTAAAGAAGTACGGTGAAGATGGATTTGTGCTTGAGTTCATCAAAAATCCCGCCCGAATTAACGAAGGCCTCTGTCTAACACCGGAGAAACGCTTTCCCCTCCTTTTGGCGTATTTTGATAAATTGGTTGGGCTCGATGAGCAGTGGCAGCATGATTGGAACCAAAACCAGGTCGATTACACACATCCGAACGATCAGGCGGATCTTTTGGCCGGCTACCTGATGGCCATGGAATTTGTCCACGATCTAAAGACGAATCCCAACTCCGAGCGGCTGAAACGGCTGAAGAAAAAGCAGAAAGAGTACGCTAAAAAATCCACCGCTCTTCTTAATGAACTGAGGGAAAAAGATCCAAAACTTTATATGAAGCGGGCTGAGCAGGTTGAGGCGAACCTGACCCGGGAGGAGTGTTCGCACAGCCCAAAGGAACTTGGGGGTTTGGACACGTTTCGTTTTGAGGCGGACACCTTTTTGAGGGAGGCCATGACCCTGCTTGAGAAAAGGGGGTGGTCTGAGGCATTGGATCTTGCGGAAGTCCGTCTGCCCAGGGCAAAAAAAGGGATGTCCACCACATTCTGGCTTCAGCAGGACAGAAAAAGGCTTTGGCTCTGGGAGTGGATCAAGGTTGCCTCGCAGTTGGGAATTCAGGCGGATCAGGTAAAATCACAAGTACAAACCCAGCGGCCCGACTCTTTGGATCATGAAACCCTTGCAGGACTGTACACCGACCAGTGGTGGCCCATGGATCAGATTCATAGAAGGTTTTCATCACTCTCGGAACGTTATCAATCTACCCATTCAGATCTGCATATTAAGGCGTTTATTGAGATTCGCAAATCTCTCCACGCCTTGTATCGGAGTTGCATTGATGAACAATCCTTTCTATGGAATCGACTTTGTGAGCTAAAGGGGTTTCTTCCCAAAGAGGCTTTGCAGCAAAGATATTTCTTTCGCAATTGGGTTAAACCGGTATTGGAGAAAAAGAAGAAGACCGTACTATTCTTTGTTGATGCACTTCGTTATGAACTGGGGAATGAATTGGTTCAGGAGTTGCGGTCTATTTGCGCCGAACAAAAACTATCCACCATGCTGGCGGAATTGCCCACAATAACGGCAGTGGGCATGAATGCCCTTGTCCCAGTTGTAAAGGACACAAGGATTACGCCTCTCTATAATGACAAAGGCATTATCACCGGTTTCCAGGGGGGAGTAAGACAGGTCAAGACACCTGAAGAACGTCAAAAGACCTTGCAGGAGCATGCCGGCTTAGAAACTTCCTGGATTACGCTGAAGGATTTACTGTTATTTACCGACCGAAAGTTGAAAAAGATGATGAACAACCCCCTCCTGGTTGTAACAGCCCTGGATATTGACAAAATGGGGGAATCAGGCGCTTTGGGTTATGGTATTGACTATTTTGAAAATGGGTTGGCTCGTTTAAAGACAGCGGTCATAAAGCTCAAAGAAAAAGGGTATGAGGAATTTATCATCACCGCTGATCATGGCTTTATATTGGGAGATGAATCTCTTGAAACCGGTAAGGCTCCAAAGCTTGCATGCGCCGAGCGGAGATATGCCTATGGAAACGAGAGGAACAGCGATCATCTGATCTCCGTTGGTCTGCATCGTCTGAATTATTTTGATCCTGAAGCAAAAAACTGGTTGGTTTTTGAACGAACAACCCATTTGCTGATTAACCAAAGCCGGACGGGTTTTTACCATGGCGGGAATACCCTCCAGGAACGTCTGGTGCCGGTTATTTCCTTTTCTCTCACAAAGACACTGCCGAACAGTTCCGGCACCTTTAAGTTAATTATTCAAAAAAAACCCGATGCCCTGGGCTTTCATAGAATTTCAATTCATCCTATCCCTAAGGTTCCAGGACTATTCTCCCTTCCCCAGGTCGAGGTGCAGTTGATATCCGACCCGGACGTCCTTGTGGAGATAGGGGACATTGTAGGGGCACAACGCAGGGGAGATCTTTTGACCCTTCCCGTGGATCAGGAATCGGAGATCTATTTTAAGCTGAGTAAAGGAACCCGGTCAAAAGCCCGATTATATTTGAAAGCCGCACAACAGGGAACCATCCTGGAGGATATTGAACAATCCGAATATTTCGAGGTGGAAGACCATAGTCTTGGTTTTGAACAGGCAAAGCCCAAAAAAACGGCCCAAAAGGCGGGATCGGCTTCAACTTGTTTTTCTGAAGTGGTCCCTCAGGAATTTCATGCCGCCTTGGCCCATCTTGAAAAACATGGTTCTTTAACGGAGAAGTTTCTGGTGAATACCCTGGGCGGCGACAGTGCTGCCGCAAGAAAAGGACGGCGGTTTGCCAATAAGATAAGCGAGTGGCTCAAGGATCTCCCATTTGATGTTTATATCGAGCAGACGCCGGAAGGCAAAGCGTATCGTAAGAAGTAGGGGACAAAATCATGAATGAGACTGAACATATATTTGAAAGGCTCCGCAGCGGAACCGTTCCGGAAAAAGGTTTAGACAAATTTGCCGTGGGTATCGATAAACCTCTTAATGAGATCAGGCGCCAGTTGAACCTGATCTCTACAGGGGAAGGGGCTTTTAAGTTTCTTCGGGGAGGTTATGGTTGCGGCAAAACCTTTATGAGCCAGTACGCCTTGTTAGAGGCCTTGAAAGAGAACTTTGCGGTCTCCTTTGTGGTGGTCTCTCCCAATGACACACAATTTCACAAATTTGATGATGTTTATCACCGCATTGTCTCCGGCATCAGGACCCCCATGGCTGCCAGTGGCGCCCTGGAGGACGCTATTGATCGCTGGATTGCTCGCATTGAGGACCGCCTGATAGATGAAATTGGAGAGGATGCTGAAGATTTTGATGAACAGGTCAAGGTACGCTTTGAGACCGAATTGAGCGATTTGACCAAAGAGGCATCCGGCAATGAGTTTATCAATGTCCTCAAGGCCTATTTTGAAGCGAAGCAGGAGGGGGACTATCAAACCGCTTCCAGCCTGATTTCCTGGGCCGGCGGTTCAAAGAATGTCGCTGCTTCCGCGAAGAAAAAGGCGGGTATAAAAGGTGAAATATCAAGCGCATCCGCCATGCTCTATCTCAAAGGAACTTTAAATATCATAAAAAAGGCAGGACATAGTGGGCTGGTTATTCTTGTTGATGAGCTGGAAACCATCCTCAGAACGCGATCAGATGTAAGGGGGAAATCGCTTAACGGTCTAAGGCAAATTATTGATGCCGCCAAAGATTTTCCGGGCATGCTGTGGGTCTTTACCGGAACCAGAGAATTTTTTGACAGTAAAAAAGGGGTGGCGGGACTGGAGCCGCTTCATGACCGTATTAAATTCACCAATTCCGGCGGGTTTGTCAGTCCTAAGCAGCCTCAGCTGGAACTGAAGCCCTTTGACAAGCAAAGGCTCAAAGCTGTAGCCTTAAAACTACGGGAGATATATCCCAGCAATAAAAAAGGCCGAATTTTTGATCTGGTGGATGATGAGTTCCTGGATTCCTTGTGTTCCCGGGTTACAGAAGGTCTTAAAGGAGACGTGGGGGTCATTCCCAGGCAGTTTTTAAGAGAGCTTGTTACAGTGTTGGATTTGGTGGAAGAACATGATGGTTCGGACGGGGGAGAACCGTATATCCCCAAGGATGTTTATGATTTTCCGTCGGGTGGACTTTCTGAAGAGGACCGGATTCTTCGAGAGGGAAATGCGCTTTCAGGCGCTGATGATGACACAGGCTCCGGATATAAGGTACAGGATTTGGAGTGGTAGATGGGAGCCTTTGCCCGTTTTGACCCATTACTGCAAGAGAAGATTGTTCACCGTCTCGGTTGGAGCAGCTTAAGGCCCGTGCAGGATATGGCTTCTGACGCCATTTTGGACGGGAACAACTGCATCATCCTTGCTCCGACTGCGGGAGGAAAAACTGAGGCAGCCATATTTCCGGTGCTTTCCGGTTGCTTGACCCATCAGGAATTGGGTATGCGGGTGCTCTATATATGTCCTACCAAGGCATTGATCAACAATCAGGCGCAACGTCTGGGAGAATATGCCGCCATGTTGGGTTTAGGGGCATTTAAGTGGCACGGCGATGTGACGGCTGCAACAAAAAAGAAATTTCTGAAGGAACCCTGTGAAGTCCTGTTGACCACACCAGAATCCCTTGAGGTCATGCTGGTCTCCGGAAACGTTCCAACCGCCAAGCTCTTTAAACATCTCAAGTATGTTATTATTGATGAAGTTCATGCACTGGCTTCTTGCGATCGAGGCAATCACCTTATATCCGTATTGGAACGGATAAGCGCTTATTGCGACAACGACTTTCAACGGATCGGCCTCTCCGCTACGGTAGGGAACCCGGAACAGATAATAAATTGGTTTCAAGGGCGTTCCGAAAATTTGCAAAGCGTTATCGCGCCTCCTGAAAAGCAAGCCAAGAAAAGAATTGAAATCAAATTAGTTCCCGAGCCAGGAAGATTAGCGACAGAGGTTTTCCATGCTGCCCACGGGATAAAGAGCCTGCTCTTTTGCGAGAGCCGCAGATTAGTTGAAAAGATCTCCAGTCGTCTTAGGGAACGGGGGGATTCTATCTATGTGCATCATTCTTCCCTGAGCAGAGAAGAACGGGAGGATTCTGAACATGAATTCCATCATGGCACAGGGGCTTGCATTGTCTGCACCTCCACCATGGAGCTTGGTATTGATGTTGGCGATTTGGATAAGGTCCTGCAGGTCAACTGCCCTGCTACCGTATCGTCATTTCTCCAAAGGATGGGCAGAACCGGGAGACGACCTGATCGTGTGGCCAATACCACTTTTTTTATTGAGAAGGAACCTAAATTACTGCAAGCCATTGCAATCGTGGAACTGGCCAGAAGCAAATGGGTGGAGGATATAAAAACCGAGAGAAAAGTCTGGCACATTCTTTTGCATCAAATTATGGCCATGTGCCTTGAGAGAGGGGCAGTAACTGCCGGCATACTATGGGATCAACTGCATAAAGCCTATTGCTTTTCTGAAATAAGCCAACAAAAATTTGATCAGTTTGTCCGCTTCCTCTTGAGTAAAGATTTTCTCCATGATGATGGTGGAATGTACTCCATGGGTTTGAGCGCGGAAAAAGCTTTCGGCCGAAAAAATTTCATGGAGATCTATTCTGTTTTCAGCACACCCCTGGAGTTTGAGGTGATTGGTCTTTCAGGTGATGTTATTGGAACCGTGGAATGGAGTTTTCTCGAAAAGCTTTTGGAAGAGAGCTCCACCTTTTACCTTGCCGGAAGGGCCTGGCTGGTTGAACGAATTGAGTGGAAGAAAAAACGCGTTATGGTTGTTCCATCGCCGGGGGGTAAGGTTCCTAAATGGGGTGGGATAACACCGAGTTTTTTGAGTTATGAACTTTGCCGTAAAATGCGGGATATTTTGGTCAGTACCGATGACTACCTCTACCTTGATTCAGAAGCAAAAGAGCTATTGAGAGCCATGCGGAATGATCAGCAGGCGCTTCTTTCAAGTAAATTTGCTCCAATAGAGCATGATGATAAAGGCATTATTTGGTGGACCTGGGCAGGAGGGAACATCAACAACACGCTCAGGACAGTTCTAAAAATTGAATTGGCTGCAGATGTGCAGGCCTGTAATGAATATGTGAAAGTCAAAAGCAAAGTTTTAAAGCTGAAAGACTATCATGCAGCCATTAGTGAAATTTCAGATCCCTTGTACTGGAAGAACCCTGAACTGCTTAGCGCGATCTCAGCCATGGCGCCCAGCTATCGTTTCAGTAAATTTCAGCCCTACCTGCCCGAAGAACTTCAATCAAGGCTGGTCGCTGAATCTGTTTTTGATTTTGAGGGGACTGTTGCGTTTTTGAAGCGTACGATTAGGTTTTCCTCTTTTGGCATTGAGGAAGAATAATAAGATTTTCGCGGTTTGCCCCGGCTCTATTTTCTACTGAGTCCAAGTCATCAGGTTTTGTTCCATATGGATGAAGACGACAGGGAGTCTTATCTCATCAGAGATGGATTTCCTTAATCCCATTATCTGTCTGGGAAGAAATTCGGGGAATGATCTCCTAGGAAAAGACAATGGGACGTTCGTCAGATTATAAGTTACGTTTTGGTTTTTCATTTTTCATTTGTATAGAGTGTCATCATGCCAAGAAAAGTCCGCATAGATGCCCCAGGAGCGCTACACCACGTTATTGCCAGGGGGATAGGCCGTCGAAAAGGTTTGATGATGATGACGACCGAGATTTTTTTATTGAACGGTTGGGGAAAATTGTTTCTGGTACGGAAACACAATGTTTTGCGTGGGCGCTGATGCCCAATCATTTCCATTTGCTTTTGAAAACCGGCATTATCCCTATCTCTACGGTGATGAAACGCCTCTTAACCGGTTACGCCATGCACTATAACCGAAGACACAAGCGGTATGGCCATCTGTTTCAAAACCGATACAAGTCAATCCTCTGTCAGGAAGATTCATATCTATTGGAACTGATGCGCTATGTGCATTTGAACCCGTTTCGGGCAAAATTGGTATCTGATCTAAAGGAGTTGGGCGATCATCTTTACAGCGGGCGTAACGTTCTTATGGGGAGGGTAACCGCGGAGTGGCGGAACAGGACAATCCTCGGGTTGTTTGGCGACAAGGTGTCCGTTGGGCAGCGGCGGTACTTGGAATTTGTGAAAAAGGGGTTAAGCCGGAAACTGGGGATTTCCCAAGCAGCGGTAAGCCTTTCGGTAGGTAGAGGACGTCGGATTGCATTAGAAAATCACTATGAGATTGGGAACTTATAAACTGACGAACCCCCTGGTTTCCCGTATGTGTCAAACGCCTCTGTTGTCATGAAGCATTTATTGTTTTTTTAGGAATTCCAGAAACTGCCGGACAGTGAAGATGGGGATCTGTTTGTATTCACCCAGATCAAGAAGATGTCGGTCACCACTGACGATGAGGTCTGCTTTTGCATCCAGGGCAGCTGCAAGGAACATCTCATCGGTGGGGTCTTTGGGAATGGCCCCTGCGACAACCGATAAGCCAGGTACAACGATGGCATCTTTTTCTAACAATAATATAAGTCTTTCAATCAGGTCGTCGGAAAGGCCATATTTCTCCCGAATGTGAGAGGCTTCAACGACCCTCTTAATCTCGGAGATGATTGACCGGGATGTAATAAGAAGATATTGGCCGGCCTGCCAGTTATCGATAACCATGGCAGGACTGCCGGCTTTTGATAGAAGACTACTTACGAAGATGTTGGTATCAAGAACTACCTTCAGCATGGGCGCTCCTCAACGCATCGATGGCCTGAATCACGTCCTTTTCAATCTCCTCGGGGGATACATCGGGAAGGTGCGACCGGATCTGATCGAGCACTTCGAAACGGGTGCGGCGCTCTGCAACCAGCCGCTCATAAGTGTCAACCGGAATCAGAGCAGCCATAGGGCGGCCGGAGCGCTCCACGATAACTTCTTCGCCCCCATAACGGATGCTTCCCATAATGTCGGCAAATCTGTTTCGGGCCTCCCGGGCACTGACGTGTATGGCCATGGTAAATACCTCCTTGATAGGGTTACGAAAGAGACTAAGTCATTTTGCATGTTTTGTCAACTGTGTACGCAATAGCCAAACCCGCTTCTCTCTGAGATCCCTGCGAACTCTGTGAGAGATACCTTGAAAGCTACGCCCTGGATGCCATCGACTGGCATGACCAGGACAAAGAACATAAGGCACTCAAAAGCGAAGTTACCAAATTCCAGAAAAAAGCCTCGAGGCTGACGCTGAAGGCTGGCCGTCCGTGGGTCTTGGCACCGACTTCCGGCTGGAATCCAGGAAGGTGACGGGCTTTGCACTGGCCCTTGATGATCAGCTGAATCACGTCTCTATTTTTGCCCGGACAAATGGTCAGGATAGAGATGCTGCTGATTCAAAAATTGAGAGATTTTCAAGAAGGAGACGGAATCGAAGAGCATAGAGAAAACGGTTGGGGAAAATTGGTATCTGATATAAAGGAGTTGGGTGATCATCCTTACAGCGGGCGTAGCGTACTTATGGGGAGGGTAACCGCGGAGTGGCGGAACACGACAATCCTCGGGTTGTTTGGCGATAAGGTGTCCGTTGCGCGGCGGCGGTACTTGGGATTTCCCAAGCAGCGGTAAGTCTTTCGGTAAGCAGAGGACATCGGATTGTATTAGAAAATCACTATGAGATTGAGAACTTATAAACTGACCCGCTCAAAAACACTTGACTCTCAAGTGCGTTCATGTAAAAGGAAATTTTTCCATGCGCATTTTATCAAAACGGCTGTATCGCCAAACGGAGTAATGAAGAGTGCAATTATCAGAAGAAGAAGTCGGGCTTAGGCGGGCCTGGATATCGGAACTGTACCTTGAGCATGAAGCCATCAGCTGGCAGTACCGGGTCGATCTCCGGAAGCCTTTTATTGAAATTACGAACTCGAAAAGTGAGTGGGGAGCCTGGCATGCGGGTGCCAGGATAATGAAAATCTCCGGTGTTCTCATCATGGAGCATTCGTGGGATATCACCCTCAATGTGTTCAAGCATGAGATGGCTCACCAGATCGTTTCGGAGGTCTTTCACAGTAGTGATGGACACGGTCCCTATTTTGACAGGGCCTGTGACATGATCGGCGTGCCGGAGGCGTTCCGGAGCGCAAGTGGGGACCTGCCCCGTAAGATTGTTGATTTCAGGGATGAACCGATCGAATCGGAAAACATGAGGATGCTGGAGAAGGTGCGGAAACTTTTATCCCTGGGTCAGTCGGCCAATGAAAACGAAGCGTTTCTTGCCATGACAAAGGCCAATGAGCTGATTGAGAAGTATAACATCGACCGCATTGAGCGGGATCGCGCCGCCGGATTTGCCTATGCCGTCATCAATCATAAAAAGAAACGGATGGAAAACTACCAGCGACGGATCGGGCATATCCTTCACGAACATTTTTTTGTCGATATTGTATACTCCCACCAGTTCGACCCCGGGGATTGCCAGACTTACAGGACCATTGAGCTGCTGGGGACCGTCGAGAATGTCCGCATTGCGGAATATGTCTACTATTTCATGCTGAACCAGATGGAGATCCTCTGGAAGGCCCATCAGCGAAAGCGAGTGGGGAAGGGCGCCCGGAATAAGCGATCATATCGGCTGGGCGTGATTAAAGGCTTCCATGAGAAATTGGATCATCAAGCGAAGGAGCGGATGAAGCAGCGTGCGGGAGGGCCAATGGTCCGACGGGGTTTTGATAATGACGGGCACCAGACCATGAGCGCCCTGATCTGTTCGGAAGACAAGGCATTGAAGTCATTTGTAAACATGCGTTTCCCCCGATTGTCCGGCTACAGGAGTCAGCGGGCGAAGATCGACCCCGACATGTATCAGGCCGGGGTTCAGGACGGGAAGGACCTCAATCTCCACAAAGGTATTGAACGTCGGGATGGGAACAGGGGCCGATTGCTGCCCGGCGGGTGCGGATAAAGATTCCGCCAAAGGATTTGAAGGTCAAAGCGGATCAGATTCGAACGCTCGACCAGAAAAGGCTGGTGAAATTCATCGGCTCTCTGATTGTGCCGGGATGCGGCGGAAATCATTTTGTGAAGCAGCTGCGGTGTGTGGAAGAGGGGCCTGTGATTTCCGGTATTCTGACGGTTTTTCAATGAATTATGGGTTTCCT
Source organism: Desulfatiglandales bacterium (assembly GCA_963663335.2). Lineage (GTDB taxonomy): Bacteria > Desulfobacterota > DSM-4660 > Desulfatiglandales > Desulfatiglandaceae > NaphS2. Next base: position 14,318 of record CAXXLN010000006.1, read on the forward strand.
TAATCTTCCGTTATCCTCTGTTTTTCAACCGTAAACCGGCAACCGTAAACCGTGAACGGTTAGTTGCTAAGGAGAAACATAAGATGAAAAAAATATTCGTTCTGTTGATGACGGCAGCCCTTCTATTTCCGGTGTGCAATGTTGCGGCTGTCATCAACATCAAACTGGCCGTCGTGACCAAACCCGGTTCGGCCCAGAACATTGTGGCGGGGAAATTCAAGGAACTCATCGAAAAACGCTCCCATGGGGACATCAGGGTCAAGATCTTTCATTCGGCATCTCTGGGGAACGAAACGGAAATTCTTCAGCAGGTTCAGATGAACTCCATTCAGATGGCCATTATTACCGGGGGGCCCTTTGATACCTTCGACCCCATGGCCCGGGTGATCAATTACCCATTCCTTTTTAAGAATTATGAAGCGGTGGACAGAATCCTGGACGGGCCCCTGGGGGCCGAACTGTTGAAGCATCTTGAAAGTTCCGGTTTCAAGGGCCTTTGCTTTTCCGAAAACGGTTTTCGAAATCTCACCAACAGCAAACGGCCGGTCAAAAGCGTCGATGACCTCAAAGGCCTTAAAATCAGGGTCATGAATTCCGCCATTCACAAAGCCATCTGGCAGTCTCTGGGGGCCAACCCCACGCCCATGCCCTGGCCCATTTACACCGAACTGGAACAGGGGGTCATTGACGGTCAGGAAAATCCCATCTGGGTTATGGAAGTGTATCGATTTTATGAGATTCAGAAGTACATGACCCTGACCCGTCATGTGTATTCATATCACATTGATGTGGCCTCCCTGAGCTGGTGGGATACCCTGGATGTCAGGACCCGGGAAATGATTCAAAGGGCAATGGTTGACGCGGCCGTCTACCAGCGAAAGGATAATCGCGGCAAGAATGCGGCCCGGTTGAAATTCCTGAAAGAGAAGGGCATGCAGGTGGAGGCGCATCCCGATCTGTCTTCATTCCGGGCCAGGGTGGCGGGGTTGCGGCAAATGGCCTTGTACCGGAATCCAGAGGTTCAGGCCCTGCTGCAAAAAATACTGGCGGCAACACAGTGAGGGAAATGGAGGTCGGGTGCTTTTTCTCGATAAATTGAGTTTCACGCTGAATGTCTGGATGGAGTATCTGCTGTTCGGGCTCGGTTTTACCATGACCCTTGTGGTGGCTGTTCAGGTTCTGTGCCGCTATGTGTTCAATTATTCCCTTTTCTGGTCCGAGGAGCTGGCGCGCTATCTCCTGGTCTGGTTGTCGTTTCTGGGCGCCTCGGTGGCCTATCGCCGCAAGGCCCATCCCGGCATCGATATATTGCAGGCAAAACTGCCGGATGTTCTGCGGAAATTTTCCATCATCACGGTTCACCTGGCATCTCTCAGCCTGTTTTTCGTCATGATTTTTTCCGGGTGCCGGTTTGCCTATTTTGTGCGGCTTCAGATATCCCCGGCCCTGTATCTGCCCAAATGGATCGTTTTCGGCATCGTCCCCATCAGCGGTTTTATTTTGATGATCCATTGTATTCATTTTCTGCTGAAGGACTTGGTCCAGGAACGCCGTGACCACTGAAATTCTCATCTTATCCCTCCTGTTTCTCTTTGCCGTCAATGCCCCCATCGCCATTGCCATCGGCGTGGCCTCTCTGCTGGGGATTCTGATACAGGGAGATTTTCCCATGATGATGGTGGTGCAGAAAATGTTCGGCGGCATGGATTCCTTCCACCTGATGGCGGTTCCCCTGTTCATGTTCACCGGGGTCATTATGGAGGCGGGGGGCATCAGCCTCAGAATTATCGATTTTGCGGACGCCCTTGTGGGATGGTTGCCCGGCGGACTGGCGGCGGTCACCATTGTCTCTGCCATGTTTTTTGCGGGCATCTCCGGTTCGGCCGCCGCTGATGCCGCCGCGGTGGGCGCCATTCTGATCCCGGCCATGAAGAAATCCGGCTATGAGTCCGATTTTGCCGCCGCGGTTCAGGCTTCAGGCGGTTCTATCGGCGTCATTATCCCACCGTCCATTCCCATGATCATCTTCGGTTTTCTGACCGGCGCCTCCATCGGTCGTCTTTTTGCGGGCGGTATCCTGCCGGGAATCCTTATCGGCGTGTCCCTGATTGGGGTGGCAACCGTTATTTCACGCAAAAAGGGATATGCGGCCACAAGGGCTTTTACCTTGAAGGAAATCGGGTACCGGTTTAAAAGGGCGCTGTTGGCACTGGGCGCGCCCGTGATTATTTTGGGCGGCATTCTGATGGGGGTATTTACGGCTACCGAATCGGCCGCCGTGGCAGTGGTGTATGCCTTGGGGTTGGGGATGTGTGTTTACCGAAAAATCAACCTCAGAGATCTTTTCCCGCTTTTCAGAGACGGCGCCGTTACCTCCGCCATTGTCATGTTTATCATCGCCACGGCATCGGTCTTCAGCTGGATTGCCGCCATGGAGGATATCCCCGCCCGCCTGGCCGGTTCCCTGTTGGGCGTCACCACCCATCCCGTGGGCCTGTTGTTGCTGATTAACGTCATTTTACTCATCGCCGGGGCATTTGTGGAAACCACCGCGGCTTTGATTTTGCTGGTGCCCATGATCACAGCCATGGCCCCCGCCCTGGGGGTGGATATGATTCAACTGGGGGTTATAGTGGTGACCAATCTGGCCATCGGCATGCTGACCCCGCCCATGGGCATCTGCCTGATTGTTTCCGCCTCCATCTCGGGGGATAGCCTCACGGCCATCAGTCGGCGGATTTTACCGTTTCTGGTGGTATTGCTGGTGGATTTGTTGATCATCACCTTTTATCCACCCTTGACCCTGTGGCTGGCCGGGATCGTGGCGAAATAGAGATAAAGTCCCCGATCAGGAACCTTTCATTGAAATGGCCTTGAAAAAATGATAAAAGTCCTCTATCGGCAATTTTTTGCAGGGGCGCTAAGTTGAAACCTTCAACAAAAATTAATAATCCTAAAGAACTTGGTCAATATATTCTCAAAGAGCGCAGAAATTTAAAGCTAACCCAAAGAGAGATATCAGAATTTACGGATGTGGGTAGAAAGTTTGTTCTGGAGCTTGAAAAAGGGAAGGCAACCGCTCAAATCGGTAAAATATTTGAAGTCTTGAACGGACTGGGTCTTGAACTTCACCTGATTAAACGTGGAGATCGTTGACCTTGGAAAGACTCAATGTTTTTTTTAATCAAAATTTGGTCGGTATTCTCAATCTGGACGACAACCGATTGTTTTCGTTTTCATACGCCGAAAAATGGCTTGAGGCGCCTGACGCTTTTCCATTATCCATTTCCCTTCCTTTGCAGGATGACGAATTTCCCAATCATAAAGTAAAACCTTTTTTTGCCAATTTACTGCCGGAATCTGCCGCCAGGGTTTTAATCGCCAAGCGGCTTGGCGTTTCTGAAAAAAATGATTTCCTGCTTCTCAAGTTTCTCGGCGGGGAATGTGCCGGCGCCATAACGCTGCTTCCCGAGTCAATATTGCCCGAATCTTGCGATCAATATCAGTATCGGCCTCTCTCGGAAGAACAATTGGCTGATCTGATAAAAAATATTCCCAAACGCCCTTTACTTGCCGGTGAAGAAGGTATTCGCATATCGCTTGCGGGAGCGCAGGACAAACTGGCTCTTTTTTATAAAAACCCCGTATTCAGCATCCCATTAAACGGCGCCCCCAGTAATTGTATTTTGAAACCGGGTATGGCTGATTTCCACTCCTCCGTTGAAAATGAGTGTTTTTGCATGATGCTTGCCGGTTCTTTAAATCTCAATGTTCCTTTGGTTAAAATTATCGAAAAAAAGCACAAAAAAGCACTATGGGTCCAACGGTATGATCGATTTTTTGATAATGATGCCCTCATCCGTTTGCACCAGGAAGACTTTTGTCAGGCCATGGGGCTTTCTCATGAATTGAAGTATCAGGCCGATGGCGGTCCCGATCTTAAGAAATGTTTTGACCTGGTCCGCAAATACTCCGCAAATCCGATTAAGGACATGCAGCAGCTTCTAAGCTGGGTGTTTTTCAATTATTTGATTGGAAATATGGATGCCCATGCTAAAAATTTATCTTTTTTGTATCACTCAAAACAAATAAGATTAGCGCCTTTCTATGATATGCTTTGTACCCACATTTATGAGGGTTTGTCTCAAAAACTTGCCATGAAAATAGGGAATGAAAACAGACCGAAATGGATAATGGAAAGACACTGGGAGAAATTTGCGGTCGAGATAAGGGTACGCCCCATGGTTCTTAAAAAACAATTAACAGATTTTTGCCATCAAATCATTAACCGGCTTGAAGAAACCTATACGAATTTTTCAAACGAATATGAACGTAATGATCTTGTGCGGGATATCATATCCGCCATAAAAGGAAGATCAAAGACGACGCTTGAAAAATTGGGATAATACCGCTACTCAGATCTCAACAGATATAAATCCCCCGTCATTAGAAAAGGTTTCAAGGATATGGAGCATGCCTATTACGATTTTAAGGAAGAACCCTCTGAGATCAAAAGGTTATTAGTTTCAATCGATGACCTGAAGGCTCAGATTGATCATGAAAAGTCTTTGCATAAGGAGCGTTGGATTGCAATTCAGGAAAAGTTGCGTGTTGATTGGACATACGATTCCAACGCGATTGAGGGCAGTTCTTTGACAAGGGGTGAAACCCTGTTCTTTTTGAAAGAGGGCTTGACGGTTGAAGGAAAGCCTTTCAAGGACTTTCTGGATGCCAGGAATCATGCCGAGGCCATTGACTGGCTTTACGACGTCATCAAAAACAATCGTTCTATTTCCCAGGGACTTGTACTAATTCCGGGGACACCTTACTTATAGATCGTCATTTAAATAATTTCAAAATCCCTGGTGTGGGAGCAGCTTCCAGCCGCGAAAAGTCGCGGCAGAATGCCGCTCACACAACGTTTTGAAATAAACCGCAATATTGAAATTTAATTTCTGAAGATCTATATCTCTCATTTTTGGCCCTGGTTTTTGAAGTTTAAGGTTTCGATCAAGGAGCATTTCCAGTTTTTGAATAAAAGAATCATTCCCCAGGGGCCGCCCGGTTCTTTACACGAACCTTCCCTGCCACAAATGGCCACGCCATCCTTCACGAAAATTTATCCTCCGCGTATATCGTCTATCTGCCTCTCCCACAGCAAGTTTTAATCCATCCTTCGTTTCCGGTACAAGAATAAGATGGACGTGGCTCGGCATAAGACAATATGCCCATGCCTGAACATGATATTTCACGCACCATTCAGACATCAGTTCAAGATAGAATTGGTAATCTTCGTTATTGAAAAATGTCTGCTGCCGTCGATTGCCATGCTGAGTGATATGATGTGGTATTCCCGGAGCGACTGCTCTTGCTATCCGTGCCATGATAAAAAGAAACAAATGGACGTTATTGTCAATAATTAAGTATGGTGTCCCCCGAATTCCCTGCGGACAACTTCTGAGTGTGTGCGCTCCGCTCCCAAAGCATCTCTTGAAAGGCTCATCGACGGCCGGACTCGATTGTAGGTCCTTACGGGCTGAAATCCGTATGCCGTTATCGTATCCTATGAGTGTTCTGTCTCGAAGTAGTTCCAAAATCTAGAAGGGTTGAAGGTTATATCTTTTGGCGACGTCTTCTGCTGTGATATGGTTTTCCATTGCCGTCTCCTGAATCGGCCCTGGGGATCGAATTGAGGGAAGGCGGCCCAGGAAAGCCGCTGTTCAGCCCGTCGGCCTCTCTCCCGAAACCGAATTTTAAAGAAAAACCCTGTAATTTACTCCCAAGGCATCCCCCAACAAAGCAGCAGTCTTTTTTCCGATAGGTCGTTTCCCCCGTTCTATCTCTGAAATATGGGGTTGAGGGATCCCTGTCCTATCGGAAAGCTCAGCCTGAGTAATACTGCGTCTCTCCCGTGTGGCCTTCAGGCATACGCCACCCTCATTTTCAACCATCTCAGATGGGAAAGCATCCCGCCATGGGACAGCCTTTTCGACATATCCAAGGGCATTCAAAGCGGACAGGGCTTCGGCTTTTTTGTCCACCGGTCCGGTAATGTGAATATCAATATGGCGCTCGTTCGTGTGTTCCAACATATTTTACCTCCACTGATTGACTCCCGGATTCCTGCCATACCACAACATAAGTCGGTTTTCCCTTCTTGATGTGGCAATGGTGCCTGTTGTTTGGAAGTTTCCCGTAATTCGGCCAATCACCCCTTACTGGCCCGTTGCATTCAATTTCTTTGAACAATAAGAATAGCCGTTCCTTCAAAGAATCAGGTAAAGACCGAATTTGTTTGACGCACTTTTTGGATAGAGTTACGTTCCACATATTTAAATATTATACCGCTGAATGGTATAAATCAAGGGTTTTAGAAGGGTAAGAAAATCAAAGTTGGACCCTTGTTCGTATATCAGGAAAACCAGCCATCGTGGATCGAAGGCATTTGACCATACTATCGAAATTGAGCTGCTGAGATTTCTTCTTTGACTGTTTTCCAGAGGACATTTTGTTTCCAATAATATCAGGTATTCTTGTTCAGGATCTATTATCATCATATGAAAAAAATGTCCATAAAAAATAATTATCAATAATATCAATGGTTTTTAAAATTTAGATATGGAATAGTAAAAACACCTGTCATTCTGAAAATTTGGGCTTGGTCCTAACTTTGTCTGATTAGACAAAGGAACGATAAAAATAAAATTCAGATTGAGAAAGTGCGGAATATTTTAAGTCGACAGGGGTTTGATGTATCTCAGGCCTGAAGGGCCGTGACATACCAGCCCAGGGCAACGCCCTGGGAATAAGTTTCAAGGATCGTTTAGCCCTGTAAGGGCGTGACATTCCGTAATTATCTTTATGGATTAGGGACACTGAAATGTCACGCCCTTACAGGGCTGATGTGGATATGTCATTCAAACCCAGGGCGCTGCCCTGGGCTGATATGGTGCGACCGGCATGGTCGATAACTAACTGGTGAAAGTCCGGTCACGGACCTGAAAGGAGGTAACGTGTAGGTGAAGGCAGATAAGCGCAGACTTCGAGGGTGCCTGAAGAAACTCCCATGGACTGCCCGATGAGGAAATAAACGGTGATGTGGGAGCCGAGTACGGCCCTCAGGTATAGCGGACGATGAGGGATCCATAAGTGGCGGCAAAGGAGTCGTTGATGTAGATTTACTTTTCAATAAATTTTTATAAAATCTATTTTCTTTGGATTTGGTTTTCTTCTTCCAAGACAGAGGCTTGGTTAAGTGGAAATGCGATTTACTTTGTAGAATGGATGGTGAAGGCCCGAAGTAGCCGCTTCGGGCCTTCTTTTTTGACCACCGGATAGAGCCGGAAGCCACACACACGCCAATTTTATATAAGTGTGTTTCCGGCCAATTGCAAGGCCGGAATGATGGGAGATGTCCTTTTAAGAGTGGTTCAATGCCGATGTTGTGGTTGCTTTTTTCACGTCTGTCGGTCGTGTTGGCGTGGCCAGGCCTATTGTGGGGAACGATGTCGCAGGATACGCCAAAGACAGCTGCACCGGAAAGCTCAGGGGAAATACCGCAATTCGAAAAAAGGGAAAGAGCGCCGTCGTTTGTACGAAAAAACAAAAAAATCCAAAAAAAATGGACTGAACCCTGGTGATGATAGTTCAACACCTCAAAAAGACTGTGATATTGAACCCAAAAAGCGGTCGGGGAACCGACCCAGCTGTCTTTTTTGCGGGTCGATCGGGGTTGTTGTGGACCATTTTCCTCGCCGTGCTTATGCAGGGAGGGTTTTTTCAGATGTAACAGGCTTTGAGAAAACCCCATATCCATGACAGGAGAAAAAAATGATCAAAAAAAGAGTCCTTTTTCCCGAAAGAGTGCGTGTCATCAATGGAAGCTTCGGCTTTCTGGAGCATCGTTTTTTGAGAAACGGCTTTTGGGAGAGCCTGAATCATCATGAGCTGCTGCTCTACATTTTTCTGGTGTTGGTATCTGACAAAAACGGGCTCTCTTATTATGGTTACGACAGAATCTGCCGGATTTTAAAGGTGCATTTGGATCAATATATCGATGCCCGCGATGGCTTGTTGGACAAGGATCTGATTGGGTTTGATGGCCGTCTGTTTCAGGTTCTTTCGCTTCCCAGACGTCCTGTGATTGTGAAACAGGTAAAGGAGATCCGGCAAGGAAATTGGGTCAGTCTTGGAGAAACCATAGAGGAAATCTTTCGGGAGACTGGGTATGGAATCCATCCGAACCGTTGATATTCATTTGCTGGAGTTGCGTTACGCTCATTGCCGGATAATGAATCACCAGGCTTTAAAGCGATTGAGGGATTCCATCGAAACTTACGGGCAGATCGTTCCGGCCCTGGCTATTGAAGAAAAAGACAAACTGATTCTGATTGATGGCTACCTGCGTGTTCGAGCGCTTTGTGCTTGTGGAAAGGACCGGATATGTGTCCAATTCTCAAAAGAAAACGAACAAAATGCCATGTTTTCGCTTTTAACCAAGGCCAATGAACGGCAATGGGAAGTCATTGAGCAGTCTGTTTTACTTCAGGAATTACATCGGCGTTTTGGGTGCAGCCTCTCCCATATTGCAACCCGAATAGGGCGCGACAAGAGTTTTGTAAAACGGCGGCTGGACCTGGTTGAAGCCCTGCCGGAAAATATTTTGAGAACCGTGATTGCAGGCTCACTTTCAACCTGGGCTGCCAGCCGTGTCATGGCGCCGTTGGCGCGCGCCAACGGTGAAGACGCACAAAAACTGTTGGCCCACCTGGAAAAAGAACCTCTATCCACAAGGGAACTGGCCCGTTTCTACGCACATTACCAGAAAAGCAACCGGTCTGTTCGAGACCACATGCTGGAAAATCCATCCCTTTTCATAAAAGTTCTCGAACAAAGAACCCAGTCTAAACAAGCCAAAAAAGTTCATGATGGACCGGAAGGCAAATGGTTCAAGGATATTGAAATGGTATATGCGGTTCTCAAACGTCTGGTGAAAACCGTTTCGCATGTCCATTACCCAAAAAGCGATCAGTTGAAGAAACAAACGCTCAAAACCTGGGTGAAAAAGATAGAAAAACAAGCACTGGAACTCAAGAAAGCGACCCAATTATGATCCGACAATCCAAAAAAGATGCCATTGTGGAATTGAAAAAAACCGGCATGAGTTTGCGCGACATCGCCAAAACCCTGAAGGCCGGTCGCAATACCGTCACGAAGGTTTTAGATGATCATGACGAAGAGGCGGTACCCCAAAGGAACTCCCGGTATGAAGAACATGTCCCGTTGATCCGCGAGCTTTTCAAGGAATGTAAAGGAAATGCCGTGCGAGTAGCCGAGGAACTGGAAAGCCGCCAACAGATCAAAATCCCTTATCAGAGTCTGACCTGGATTATGAGAAAGTACGAGATCCGGGAACGTAAAAAAAGACGGGCGGGCCAATACCATTTTAAACCCGGTCAGGAGATGCAGCATGATACGTCACCCCATCTGGTTGTCATTAATGGGAAAAAAATGTCGACCCAGTGCGCGTCCCTGACCCTGGCCTTTTGCCGAAGGATTTTTATTCAGTATTACCCCTGTTTTACCCGGTTTGAGTGCAAGGTTTTCCTAAAAAAAGCATTCGAGTTTATGGACGGGGTGTGTTCCCGGTGCATGGTTGACAACACCAATGTTATTGTGGCCGGCGGCACCGGGCCTGATGCATTGATTGCGCCTGAAATGAAATACTTCGGCGATATGTATGGAACCCGGTTTGAGGCCCATGCTGTAGGAGACGCCAATCGAAGTGCCCGTGTGGAAAGGCCTTTTCATTTTGTGGAAAACAATTTTCTTCCCGGTAGAACATTTGTTAGCTGGCAGGATTTGAACCGGCAGGCAATCGACTGGTGCCGGAATACAAGCGATAAAAAGTTTAAACGGGCTTTAGGGATGACGCCGGATGAGGCCTATGTCATTGAAAAGCCATATCTCATTGATTTACCGGCATACCAGCCGCCAGTCTATGTGGCAGAACACAGGGTAGCCGATGTTCAGGGATATGTGCACTTGGACACCAACCGCTATTCAGTCCCTGAAGCGCTGATTGGGAACTCCCTGGAAGTACAGAAACATTGGCTCAAGGTCATCGTTTACGACAAAAACACAAAAGTGGCGGAACATGACCGCATACTGGATAAACGCAACACCCGAACAACCCTGCCCGGTCACCATGTTCCCATTCGAAGAAAAAAAGATCCCCGAATCCCTTCAAAAGAAGAACAGCTGTTGACGGGAGAGGATGCCATCCTGGATGAGTATGTGGCTGAACTGAAGAAAAGAAGTCACGGTCGCGGTGTGGTCAAGTTACGTCGGTTGCTTCATCTGAAACGCACTTATCCCGGGGAACCTTTTTTGAAAGCCATAACACAGGCGCTTAAATATGGACTTTTTGATTTGTCGCGTCTGGAAAACATTATTCTCGATTATATCGCGGGAGACTTTTTTGATCTATGAAAAAGAAAATTGAACAGTTACTCATTGATTTGAAGTTTAAAGGCATGCTGAAGGCTCTCGAAGAACAGTTGGCTTCGGCTGAAAAGAACGGTTTTTCCATTCACGAGGTCATCTACAATCTCCTGGCTGAGGAATTACGTTTCCGGCAGGAGCGCAGCATGATCTATCGGGTCCAGATTGCAAAGCTTCCATGGGAATGGACCCTCAACTCCTTTCCGTTTGATCTTCAGCCGGGAATACAGAAGAGCCGGATCATGACGTTGTCCGGCCTTGACTTTATCAGCCGAAGAGAAAACATCGTGTTCCATGGAAAAACCGGCGTCGGCAAAACGGGATTGGCCGTGGGGATCCTTCGTCAAGCCATTATTGCCGGGTACCGGGGGCGTTTTTATAATGTTCAGGATTTGCTGGATCAGCTCTATGCGTCTTTGGCAGATCGGTCCACCCCGAAACTCCTCAATGCCCTTTGCAGATATGACCTGCTTCTGCTCGATGAACTGGGATACCTGACCCTCAAAAAAGAGCAGATGAACGCCTTTTTTAAACTCATGAAAGATCGCTATGAAGCCGGTCGGTCCACAATTATTACGACCAATCTTCAACCTGAACAATGGTATTCGCTGCTTGAACCAAAGGACATGGTCGATGCCTTGCTGGATCGTCTCAACCATCGCTGCATCAACATTCATATTGATGGTCCTTCCCTCAGAAAATGAGATGTTCGCCAAAGGGCCGGTTTTGAGGTCTGAATATCACCGGTCTGTTTGAATCTCGTTACACGAATATCAGAAATTACCTTGTCTTGGAGCTTGAAATGAGAGGTGGAAAACGGGTAGGCGCCGGCCGAAGAAAGAAACCGGAACATTTGAGACGTGAACTGCTCACCATTCGTCTCCCCAAATGGATGATTCTACAGCTGAAAAAAAACGGGGAAATTGGATATTTGATTGAGGATCAATTGGCGAAGGGAGGCCTCCTGAATTTACCGGACGACTATGACATAGACAAATAGTTCCTCAATAAGCATTGCCCTTAACCGAAAAATCTAATCCCCTCTTCTCTGCCATCACCATATTGATGGTATCCTCATCACTGATTCTTCAACCAGAACGCTACGTGTCTCACCAGCATTTTTAAAATACCATCTGATATACTCTTTCATGCAACCTCTAATTCTACTTTGTCACTTTCCCACCAGCAATTCTCATTATGATGTCGTTTAATCGCAAAACGCAGTACAGACGGCATTCCTCCACAATTTCTCGTAGTTCTGAAAGTTGCTCCCACAAACACATCTCATTACACATCCAGTTTTATGTCGTGCCGTAGGGGCAATCCCCCCGTGGTTACCCTGCTTGTCCTCTATTAAGGCGTTTGGATAGCATCAGCAGGGCAGGCACAGGGGCTTGCCCCTACAATAACATCCAGCGCCTAATGTTTTTTCCCTTATTCCTGAACAGAATCTGGGAATAAGGTGAATTCGCTACCCGTGAATGGCAACAAAAAAAACAAACTGCGGCCTAACTCAAAAGCCGTAATTAGAATTGCTGCTTTCCCACAACCAACCTTCCGCTTATTCTGCGAGCTGTTTACGATATGCTGAGTCAATTGCAGATTGACGCTTTTTGTGGCGAATTTCCATTTGCCGAAAAACTTCATCCGTTGTGAAGGCTCTTTGGGGTAAAAGAAATGAAAGAATGCAAACAATATCAAAACAACTCAATAAGGGGATATCCCTTTTATATAAAAGGCGTTGCTCTAATAAAAATAGCATTGCCATCATGACCATTGCCATGTGGTGATGCCAACTCCGCCACTTTCGCACCTGGTACTCCCCTAAACCACATTCAACCTTTGCGTCTTGAAATGAACGCTCTATCCAGTAGCGCTGTGCCTGCATAAATATCAAACGTTCCAGCGAAGTGTTCTCTGGAGCATTGCTCAAAGTAAATTTTACTTTATTTCCAGCAACCTCCCTCCGAACAATCAGGTGCCAACAATGTGCCTCCAGTTCCTCCCCGTCCCAAAGCCATACACGTCTATGCAGAACGTCGACCTGAAGCTTTCCCTTGGTCGTGTCTCTTACATTCGTTCTCTGCCAAGCATCTTCCGGCTGTTGTTCTGACCACTTATCGACCCTGACAGGTTCTGTTTGGGCTTTTGCCTTTTTCGGCTCTGGACCTTTATTTGATCTTCTCTGTGGAACTACCGGCTCCGGGTTTTCGAGATAAATACGTTGATTCTTATGAACGTCAATCATGAAGGTTTCATTGATTTGATCCAAAGACCGTAAAAAGGCAGGGCTTTCCCCGTAGAAACCATCTGCACCGACCCAGCCGAATTGAATGCCCTGTTTCCGGGCCTCAAGGACCAGCTGGAAAGCAAGGTCATGCTTGCTGTAAAAAACAATGGATTCATCTGGAATACCAGCAGCTTTACATCTTTCCTTATCATCAGTCCAGTCTTCCGGAAGGTACAATTTGAAGCCAACAGGAGTAGCGTGTTCCCTGCACCCAAGCGCTGAAAAAACGCCTACCTGACAATTGTCTACCTTCCCAAGTTGCCCACACCACTGCCTTTTAACCCCAACCGACTTATCTCCTTTCTTGGGGAACCCCGTTTCATCAATGATCAAACAGCTGTCTTGTTTTCCCCCAATATGATTGTTTGCGTCTGCCGCAATTTGGTCGACAATCAGTTGTTCATCCCACCGAGAATTTGTCAAAAAATGTTGAAGAGCTTGATCATCTGAAAAAGGAACAGCCTCGGCCATCCGCTCCATGTTCTTTTTCTTTGCTTGGACCAAGCCTTTAAAATATTGAAGAGACTTTCTTGCCGCTACTCTGCTATGTGTTTGAAATAACGGAGAATATCTATCGTGGAACTCACCAAAATGCACATCTATGCCCCCGAGGGGGCTGTTGGCATGGGTCGCTCCTTTATCAAGACTACGATTGTTCTGGTGGGCTGTTGGTACTCATACCAACGCCCCATTGATTTCGTTTTTTCATGGGTCGAAACTAATATGTTATTCTGACCATGTCAAGAGAAAAATATAAATTAAATCAATAGCATATATTGAAAATAACCCTCAAATGGAGAGTGACAAAGTAGAACTAACAAATTTACAAGAAAACCCTTCTAAAAGGAAAAGACCAGTGCGCAATATCTGGTTCCGTTTGGAGTAGCAAAACTGGTTCCATTTTGGTTAGCGCCCAAGGAATCTACAGGCACTGAGTCCTCCGGAAACGAAAAAACCCTCCATTCTACTCCGTTTTTACTCCCTTTTGGCTGATGTGCCGGCACTTCGGAACGCATATGATCCAATGCAACGATTGTGCACCGCATACTCCCCCAGCATAAAAGAAAGGGAAACCTCAACCATGTCTGATCCACAGCAAAAGGAGCATCTGCACCCCTAGGAAGCCGCGAACTATCGCATAGAGGTGGAAGGGTTGCTGGAAGAAAGCGGGTCGGATCGTTTTCCGGGGATGCAAATCCGTTCCCGGAAAAGGGCGGATGGCTGCCCGGTCGTCTCATGGATCAATCGCAATTATCAGGGGTGTTGAACGGTCTTACGGAACTGAATCTGCCCATCTTGAAGGTTGAAAATATTGATGAAGAGTTCGGTCCCGAGGTCCTTCTGAATAACGGTTAGTTTTCTTTCAATCCAAAAGGAGGAGCAAAATGAAAAAACTGTATGGAAGAACCCTCTGGGTCTTAATGCTCCTGATCCCACTCATAATTTTTAAAGAAACCCCGCATGTTCCGGGAGAAATAAAAATGAGACCACACCGAAGATTTTTACGGATATTCCGTCTGACCCTCTTTTGTCTCATTCCGGGCGTCTTCTCCGGGTGCGCCCTGGTGGGTCCCAGCTCCATCAGCATGGGACGGGCCGACTACAATGAAGCCATCAACAAAACCGAAGACGAGCAGATGCTCCTCTCCCTGGTCAAGGGGCGCTACGGGGAGATCTTTTCGCTTTTGTCCGTTACCGGCGTGGCCGCCAACGTCCGTTTCGGCTCCAGTGCCGCCGTTCAAGCCGAATTCGGCCCAGCGCAGAATTATTTGGGTGAACTCGTCCCTTTCAGCGCCGGCCTGGCTTACGAGGAGAACCCCACCATCACCTATGCGCCGCACTACACGGAACCGGTCCGCGAATATCTGGATCTGCTGGGGCTTTCCATGCCGCCGAATGAATCGGCGGATATTGTCATTCCGGTCTATTTTTCCGTCAAAGGAAAGCACTTAGACGGCGTTGCCATTACCACCCGTTCCACATACGACCTGATCGAGATCCTTCGGGAATCCATTGATGTGCCCAAGGCGCACCTTTCCGCGGGCCTGGCAACCGATGGCCGGCCCCCCGGCCTGGCCGGAAATGACATCCGCATCCATTCGTCCAAAGAGAAACCCAGGGGGACGGCCATATCCGTAACATACCGGGGATACTGGTACTTTATCCATGATACCGATACGCCCACCAAACGTTTCTACGACATGGTCCGTACCCTGTGGTCCGTCAGTATCGCCTCGGCCGCCGATCAGAGGGCCGCGCCCGTGCTGACCCTTCCGGTGAGTAACTAATGTCTCTTTCAAAAAAAATATTCGGGCTGATGCTGGCGGTAATGGTCCTTTGTAGCGGAAGCCCACTGTGGGCCCAGGAGCCGAACCCGGTGAATCAAAAAACCGGTGCATCAAAAGAACAGACCCCTTCGGCACCGGACCTGGCCAAAATCGTTCCACTGGCAACCGCATTGAACAGCCGCCTGGCGGACCTTGAAAACCAGATCAAGGATGGGCCGGATCTCTCCGACGCGAAAGAGCGGTACGAGAGAATCGACGCGGACGTTGAGGTTTCCCACCGGGAACTGAACCGGCTCAAGGAGACGGAAGACTACCGGTTCAACCGGCTTTTGGAAATCAAGCAGGCCGTCGAACAGGAGAACCAGGCGTTTGAAAAGACCGGCATGCCCATCAGCCGGGCCATTCACGCCCTCGGTACCTGGCGCAAAAAGTGGCTGAAAGAAAAGGAACAGTGGCAGCAATGGGAGGCTTCCCTTCTGGCCGAGGGGGAATTCGTTCAACTCCGGTCGACGTTTCAACAGGCCCGTGACACCATTGAAACCGCGCTTCAACGCATCCTCCGCCAGCTGGAAACCCTGCTTGCCTTTCAGGAAGAGGCCGGTCAAATCCAGGTGAAGTTGAACGCCCTTGAAAGCGCAGTGGCGGGCTTGCTCACGGAAATACGGCGGGGCGCCTTAATCAGTGCCTCACTGCCCATGCTCTCCTTCGACTATGTCTCCCGGTTGAAAACCGAAATCAAAACCGTCCTGAACCACGGCTTTGAGCCCATTGCCTGGCCGGACAGGCAACGCCTTGTGAGAAATAATGGAATACTGCTGATACAACTCCTTCTTTCCCTTTTCATGGTCATAGCCGTATATGGGAACCGCCGGTCCCTTTCTGAATCCACCCGCTGGTCCTTTATGGCCAAGAGGCCCTTTTCAACCGGTTTCTTCCTGGGCGGCATGGCGATCATGCTGCTGCAGGAATATGAAGGCGCACCGTCCCTGTGGAAACTGATGACCATGATTATTTTCGTGCTCTCCTTTGCGCGGCTTGCGGGGGCCCTCGTGGATGTATCCTGGAAAAGGGCGTCCGTTTACGGGCTGATGACCGTTTTGGCGCTCTTCCGTCTCATGGAGGTGTTCGCCCTTCCCCTGCCCATCTTCCGACTTTATATGGTTTTGGCGGCGCTTGCGGGTCTTCTGTTATGCATGCGGTGGGGCAGGGAGAGCAAAACCGGTGACGCGTCCCGCCTCTGGACCCTGATTCTTCAACTGGCGGCTGCTTTTTTTGCGGTCGTTATCGTTTTGCAGCTTTGGGGAAAAGCGTCCCTGGGGCGGTTTATGTTTGTCTCTTTCATGGATTCCACGGCAACGGTTCTTGTTTTCATGCTCCTTTTGTACATGATTCACGGGGGCCTGGAATGGTTGTTTCGCATTTCTTTTTTCACAAAGGCGGCCCACCGTTTCAAGCGTGAGTGATAGCATTCAAGCGCTGGAACGCTTTGAATCGACACCCAAACAATTCGATCTGGTGATCACCGACCTGCCATGACCTTTGTGGTCCCCCTGTGCGTCGGCATTGTAGAACGTCGTGGCGGGATGCTCATCCACGGGGCCATCATTGCCCGAGAGTACGGTCTGCCGTGCGTTACAGGAGTGCCTGACGCAACGATCCTGATTCACACCGGCGATGAGATCACCGTGGACGGCTACCTGGGAATCGTCATCGTCGGGTCTGAAGCACTGCTGTAGGTTACTCACGTTCCGTCGTGGCCGTGGGTTTGAACAATCTTTTCATATCTCGAGTAATTAATTGCTCAAGCTTCCAGTTGATAATCCCCTTCCTTTGCCGGTTTCTCTCCCCGCTGAACTGCATAGCTGGCGGCAGCAGGCGTTAAATCAAATCTTCCCGCCAAATCCACCATGGGCATTCCCGATTCCACCGCAGCCCAATAGCAGAGAGAATCCTTCGTCCGGACCCGATCCTTTTGCCCTGTCAGATCAGAATGCCCCCCAATGCAATTCATCGTTACAGCCCGGGCAGCGTTACAGTGAACCGGGCGCCCGGGCCCATGTTTTCTACGGTTATGGTCCCTTTCAGGATTTCCTCTATAAGTCTTTTGGCGATATTCAGGCCCATACCCATATGATTTTTGCCTTTGTCGCTTACAAAACTTTCAAAGATCCTTTCTGCCGGCTTCAAGGTTATTCCCCCGCCATTATCTGAAACAATGAGCCTTATGCTGTTCCCGTCTTTTCGAAGATCAAAAATCAGGCGAGGATTCTCTGTGCGGCGACTTTCAAAAGTGTCCAGCGCGTTCACTGCAATCACCAGGAGTGCGTGAGCCAGGACCGAAGGACGGGCAGTCAAAAAGATCTGCTCATCCGTCCCGGGCATGATTACCTGTACGTTCAACTGATGGATCCTTCCTCCCGCCATCTCCAGCACCTGATTCAATACAACCAGCGGATCAAATCTCTCCCTATTCCCGGATCCCGAAAAAAACTGGCTGAAATCATCCACGACATTTATCAGATGATCCATATTGCGGTTCATTGAAGGCAGGAGCTCTTCTTTAATAAGGGCCAATCTACTTTCAGAAATGGTGCCGTGCTGAAAATAGGCATTGAGTTCTGCTAATTCCGTGCCCAGACGGGCCAGCGGCGTACGCCATTGATGGACAACCATTCCGATAATCCGGCCCACAGCAGCAAAACGGGACTGTTCCATGGTGGCCTGGCGCTCTGCCTCCAGCTCTTTTCGGGACTGTCCGGTGATTCTGTTCAGGGAAATTCCCACAATGATTACATGCGCCGCGATAATCCATGGGTATATGAGCAGAATGAAGGAAAAATGTCCAATGAAGCTTCCAAGACAGGCAAGTACCAACAGGACCGCCAAATTGAACAGGACTGCGTGTCCCATGAGATACAGCCAGCCGTTCATCCGTCTCTGCCATACGCCCACCACTCCCGCCCAGATAGAAATGGCGCACACCAGCAGCACACAGAGTATCCAGAAGGGGCTTAGCCTGAATACAAAGGGCACCCACGGACCGATAAGATAGGAACAAAGGGATATGGTGAGCAGGATCTGAAGGATATTCAGACAGACGTTCGTTAACGGCATGGTTGTTCGTGTCTTCAGGAAGAATTTGGTAAAAGGAATCCAGAAAAGAACCGAACCAATGGGAAAGAAAAAGCTGCCGGTAAACCAGAGAACAGGAGGCAGGCCAAAGCTCACGATTCGGTTCAGGCCGTTCAGCGACACAACCGTCAGGGTGAAGAACAGGGAGTAACCGGCCAACAGCCCGAAACGGGGCTGCCTTTGAACGACCCACGAGATCAGACCTGCAGTGATCAAGGCCAACATGATTCCCAGGTTCAGTCCCAAAGTGAGGATCTCTAATCTGCTGCGGCGGCTGAACTCGGACACCGTGGCTGCCTCCCAGCCCAGTTCCAGGCCCCCGGAGGTGCGCAGGCGGGTAAGGATGGTTCGCTTGGCACCCGGCGGCAGTTCCAGGAGAAAGGAGTTCAGGCGGCTGGCAATAAGATTTTCATCTCCGGCGTCTTGAACCATGAAGCCGAGCCGGATTTCGTTAACGGGCAGACCTTTCTCCACCACGGTTACATCCAAGTAGTTGACCATGGGCCGCTGGTTGAAGAGCAACACCGAACGAGTCGTGGAAGACGTATTCTCCACCCGCAGGCGGGTCCAGACTGGAATAGCACCATACTCCAGTCCTGGCCGGCTTATCCCCATCCATTGGTCACTAGCCAGGGCGGTTCGCCAGGTCAGTTTGGCATCGGGATCCGGCAGATACACCATCCAGGGGACAAGAGATTGCGTCCCACACAGCTCTGCGAGATCAAAGCATCTTTCATTGGGCTTTTCAGAGAGGGCAGCCGCCGGAAGGAATGGATGGAACAGGCTCAAGGCCAGAAGAATCCAAAAGGGAAAAGTTCGAATGCTTCTAAAGTACACGCTATTCAATATCCTGTAAAGACCTCCCACGGCCCTTTATGTTGAAGGTCTTCATGGATTATGCAAATCCTTGCCCACAGAGCAGGATCACAGAAACCCGAAACCTCAAAGCGATAGCTCACCAGCATCCGCCTTTCAGCTTTCAGCCTTCAGCTTCGAGCCAAGGGACGACGTTGGGTTGCGGGTACGTCCCGCCTTAGTGCTTTTCCCTTTACCTCAGCATATATCCCATGTCCCTGGAGCTGAATACGGCCTCCGAACCGATCTTGGTCCTGAGGCGCCAGACCAGATTGCGCAGGGCCTGGGGGGTAAAATCCCTTTCCACGCTCATGGCAAGGCAGATCTGCACCGGTTCAATGATGCTTCCCCTGCGCGCAAGCAGGATTTCCAAAAAACGCCGCTCATTACGTGTAAAACGATGAATCTGTCCATCTCTGACTGCCGTTCCGGTTGCCACATTAAGCAGCGTACCGCCCGCAAGATGCACGTACAGACGGTTCCGCCCTTCCATTTGTTTCAAACACCCCTTCAAGGCCTTTTCGAGCGAGGGCACGCTCACGGGCTTGAGCAGGTAGTCCATGAGCCTGAGCTGAACCGCGGCCTGCATGTAGGAAAAATCGTTGTGGCACGTCAGAATGATGATGGGCAGGTCAGGGTCCTCTTCCCTGATGGCTTCAGCCACCTCCAGGCCGCTCAAATTCGGCATGGTGATGTCCAGGATGGCCATATGAGGTGCATGCGCCTCGAAAAGTTTCAGTGCCTGTCTGCCGTCTTCGGCCGGCAGCACTTTCCGAAAAAACAAGCCCAGGGTCCTGGTGAGGGATTGGCGCATGGCCCCATCGTCCTCGGCCAGAAGGACGCTCATGTCGCGCAAGGAACCCAGAGAGGAAGCGGTCACTTCATCAATCTCCCTGTTTCGCAAAAGGAATTTTTACAAGCCATATCATATGCATCGAGCGGTCGAATATATATGGAGAATTGCGTCCGGTCAATCGGAACATGGTCATAAAAGGATAATACTTGAAATCGGTTCTGAAAAAAATCCCTAAATTTTTTTCATTTTGGGACGATCATGGGATTTAGGGGTTGTATGATGGCTGCAGGTATGGCTGTTTAAAGTTACATACGGATCGTATACAAAAACTCTATGACGGCATTTGTCTTAACAGAACAAAGGGAGGGAGTTTAGCATGAAAAAGGGAAAATCTTGGGGACTAACCATTTTGTTGGTAGTGGTAACGGTGTTCTTTGTTGGATGCAGTAGCAGCAGCGACAACAGCACTCCCTCCCAGGAGCCACAAAGCGCTCAGGATACCTTCAGAAACTACAGCGGAAATCTTCATGACGTTGAATTCAGACAAGCCCTGCGGAATTCATGGGTCGGAACCTCAGGGACCGGCGAGACCCGGGTTATGGCCCGGAATGATCAGCAGGACAGAATTTCCTTCGGGGGATCCGTGTCGGACACTTTCCTGGATATGGGTAAGCAACTGTGCGAGAAAGTTGTGGGAAAGGGCCTCGTTTACGGCATTGACAGCGCCTTCGGCATTCAAAGCAAATCACAGAAACAGGCAGACGAGACCAATTTCATAAACAATTCCCTTCTGGGCATCCAACACCAACTCAACGCGATAAGCACTAATTTGACGACCGTCTACCAAAACCAGACCAAGTCGATGTCCCAGCAAGCCATTAATCAGCTACAGAATATCACGGACCTCGCCAATCTGAGCTCGACGATTTTTGCACTGTCCGGTGTCGAAACCACTTTCAACGCCAATTACACCACCTTTATCGAAAATCTTCAGAATACTACCCTCGGCGCGCCGAACTATGATTTGGATTTTCCAAACCTGTGCGGTACGAGCAGTGACTTCCTTTCCAACAACTACGGCAATCTTGATGAAAACAACAGAACGAACACCATTTTGCAGAACGCCTACGATTTAATGCAAGCGCTGTTCGGTTCCCCGCAGAACGGGGCCTCACCACAGGATCCAAACGCCGTCGACGCCTTTAACGGCCTTATTACGGACTCGTCTCAATACATGACGGATCTAAAGACCGCCACAGGCATCAACGTGGTGGCAAACTATTACGCCTACGGGACGCGTCTCGTTCAGGCCGCCTTTGACATAGCAAACATTCTCCAGCAGGCCTATACGGTATTCGCTTTTACCCTGCAGTTTGCTTCGGAGTGCCCGGCGGTACAAGCCTTCTATTCCGGAAAGGATGGGACTCCAGGCGATATTTATGAGAATATTGATATCTCCACAATAGATCAATCCGGAAATCTTCAGCCCGCATTGACTACGCTTGCCACAAATTTTCAAAACCAATATGTTCAAAACGCTATAACCACTTTTCAACAAATGGCGGCGCCTTTCGGCAATGGAGACGCAACGAAGCTTCTCGCCGACATGGGGGTTTCCCTGTCAACAGATTTTATTACGAGCGGGTGCTTTCCCCTCACTTTCGTCAGTAACGCAAACGACACTACAAATCTCGACTACCTGACCGCTGAATGCAATTACAATGGCAACTGGACGGTCCTTCAGCTTTATATTCCCACCAACAATGGGACTGAGGGGTTGACCAACATACGATACCTTACCGATCCTCAAGATTACGGACTCATCGGGGACATTGAGCCGATCTCAGCATTCTTTAACCAACCAGATACTATAGCCTCCGCCGGCTCCTGCGATCATCATTACAAAGATATATGTACATGTGGCTTCAGTGACTGCTATGTTGCTCAGAGTTCCATACAGTTGAATTCGCTTTACGGGGCCGGTGCGATCGATGTCTCTTCTGGCAATATTTATGGTGGGGGGGAGTGTGCGAATGGAGATCAGTGCGGATTAAATTTTCGCTATATAGATTTGCTTTGGGGCTGTGATCCCGATGACAGTTGTGTTTCGGGTAATAATTACGCTGTTGCAATAACTCCCAATGGGCACGTTTCTGCAGGGGTCGTCACAGGGACTTTTTGCAGGAATGAGACCGTTCAAACTATGGAGAACACCATTGCCGATTTTGGAATGATGTCATTAACAGAAAAGGCCAGCCTAAATGGCACCACCCTTACCATTATTGGAGACGGAACAACTATTATTGGTCGCGGACCATCCTCAAATCCAGCGGGTGAAAACGGCAACGATAGTCCCAACGGCTATGCCGAGTATGGCTTTGGGATGCAGACTCAGAATGCCCCTCAGCCTGACGCGGCGTCATATCCCGTATGCGGGGAAGGCACAAGGATTTCTCTTGACGCGTTTTATCCTGACGCCAATAACGCCACAGGCAACGTAACAAACGCAACGCAAATCTCCGTGACCCTGGACGACGGCACCGACGCTACGGGAACATTTTCTTTTGATCCCAACAACGTAACCAGTACACTCACCCTCACCGATAATACTACTGGTGCGGTCTTGTATACCGCGACGAAATATTCCTACACGCCTCCCCTGACCTCTTCGGGGAGTCAAGTCGCCCAGGTCGGCACGGATGCCATGCAGGGGCTCTGGGTATATACGGATAAGAAGAATACCCAGGCATACGTGAACATCACGTGTGGCAACCCCATAATTTCCGGCACCGTAAGCGTAAGCGGCGATACGGAAAAAGGTATGGCAAATGTGACCATTACGTTAACTCCATCCGCTGGAAATACTCAAACCGCAACCACCGATTTCTTCGGACATTATTCTTTTATAGTCGAAGACGGGACCTATACGGTCACCCCGTCTTCAAGCGGGTGTACCTTCAATCCACCAAGTACATCGGTTACGTTTTCCGGCGTGAATGTTTACAATGTTGACTTCACGGCTACATGTCAATAGGCAACAGAACGGATCACGAGGCTGTCGGCCTTGCATCCGGAGGGACCTGCCCGAGGGTAAGCATTCCTGACTTGGGGCCGATTTGACCAACCGCCCCTTTACGGGGCGGTTGGTCAAAAATGAGATGAAAATAGGGTACAGGTCAATAGCTTTCGATTAAGCCCAGCCTCAGATTGTAGGATTAATTAAGTTTTACTTTGCCACCTATGAAAACTTGGTGCCCAGGATAGTGGACTTTAAAAAGCTCCCTGTACAAGACGACAAATTATTGCGCATCCCAATCACCGGCGGGCCTTTTTATGAGGATGTAACGGGGCTGGCAAAATGAATACCAGCCCGTGAAAAACATGTTCCGGACAAATCGGAAAGGTAAGCGGCCATTCGTTCTCATTTTGCAGATCGTGGCGGCGCTTGTTGGCTTCGCTTCCACTTCATATGCCGATGAGGGCGGCGTACCATTCTGGTTCTCGGGCCAATACGCGAGCCTCGCCGCCGTCCCGACCTCTCCTGGATGGTCGATGCCGGTGCAGACCTACTACTACAACGGTAGCGCCTCAGGCGACAAGGAGTTGCGGCGCGGCAAGCAGGAGACGGCCGGGCTGGATACCACTGTTTCGTTGCTGCTGGCAAATCCGACCTACGCACCCGAGACCAGAATTTGGGGCGGACAACTGGCGTTGGGGTTGGGATTCGGATGGGGCTACAACGGCGTGGACGCCAGCGTCTCCGTAACAGGATCCATGAACGGATTGTGCCGTAGCGATTCGGTGACCGGCTTTACGGATTTATACCCCATAGCGAGCCTGGCCTGGGCCAAAGGCAACAACAATTGGATGACCTATGTCACCGGTGACATTCCGACCGGCAATTACAACTCGGACCGACTGGCCTATATTGGCATCGGGCATGGTGCAATTGATGCGGGCGGCGGCTACACCTATTTTGATCAGAAGAACGGGCGCGAATTCTCGGCCGTCCTGGGATTCACCTACAACTTCGAGAATAATGATACGAACTACCAAAACGGAATCGACGCACATTTGGACTGGGAAGTGTCACAGTTTCTGAACGAACATTGGCAAATCGGGATTGCGGGCTATGTCTATGGCCAGCTATCGGGCGATTCAGGTCCGAAACCATCCGACGAAGGCCTCAAGTCCGGCATCGCTTCGATCGGTCCGGAAATAGGTTATTCGTTCACAATGAATGGCCGGCCTGCCTATATCAACCTGCGCGGCTACCGGGAGTTCGCGGCGAAAAACCGCGTTGAGGGCGCCGCAGTGTTTGTCTCGATCTCCATTCCGCTTGGACGCAAGGCATCAAAAACCTCGCGATTTTGTGATGTCGTTGACTAACGTAAAAAAATGTCGCAGTCATTTTGCAGTGGATGATATAGCTGAAACGATTTCATGAAATGATGAAGCAGGATGAAGCCATAACGACCACCCCGTCCGGCGATCCTGTTTCCGAGGTGCGCATGGGTTTCTTATCCAACAAGTGGGTCATTCTCTCTGTCTTTTGTCTGGTTCAAGTTTCAACAACCATGGACAATACGGCGCTCAGCAACGCCATCTCCGCCATGGTCGCGAGTTTTCACACGTCGGTGGCGGCGCTCCAGACAGCCAGTGCCATCTATCCCCTGGTTGCCGGCGCCACCATGGTGGTCTTCGGCATGTTAGGCCTGCTCTGGGGATGGAAACGCCTCCTGCAGCTGGGGTTGCTCGCTCTGGTTGCAGGGGAAGTGATTGCAGCGGCAAGCCCGGACGTAATCGTTTTCACGTATGTTGCCCGCGTCCTGGCAGGCCTCGGCGCATCCATGGCAATCCCGGCTGTCCTTGCCCTCACGGCGAAGCTCTACCAGGGGCGTGAACTGGTCACTGCGTTCGGCGCGTTGGGTGCGGCAAACGGCGTTGCGGCCGCCGCCGGTCCGATTGGCAGCGGCCTTGTGATCGTGGGGATGGGCTGGAGATGGGCATTCGTGATCCTCGCCGCACTGTTCGTCCTGGGATTTTTGGGTACGTTCGGTTTGAAGACTGAGCACGAACGGGCGCCTGCCGTGCGTTTCGACGCCGTGGGCGCCCTTCTCGCGACCATCAGCCTGGTGGCGCTGATATTCGGACTTGTCCAGATCAGCAGCTGGGGGATTGCAACCCCCATCCATGCGCCCTTTACCATTTTTGGCCTCTCTCCCTGCATTTATTTGTTGGTGGGAAGCGCGGTGGTTTTCTGGCTCTTCCTGGCCTGGGAGCGTGACCGTGAGTCCAAGGGGCACAGTGTGTTGATGCCCCAAGCCTTTCTCAAGACCCCGGCCGTACGCGCCGGCCTCTACATGAACGCGGTGGTATTCTTTGTGCTGGGATCGTTTTCGTTCGTGGTCATCACCTTCCTTCAAATCGTCGTGGGATACGATGCGATCAAGAGCGGCGCCGTGTTCAGCGTGTATGCGGTCGGCATGGTGATCTTCTCCCTTGCCACACCCATGATCCTGAAGGGCGTAAGCCCTCGGCGGGTCTGCCAGGCGGGCATTATACTCCTTGCCTTTTCCAGTTACTGGCTGGCCTTCGGCCTGGAAACCTCTGCCACAAACCCGAGCCTGCTGGTGGGACTTTTTCTAGCCGGAGTGGGCTGCGGGCTCCTTGCCTCCCAGTTCAGTGCGGTGATTGCCGGCGCGGTCCCCCAGTCCCTTGCCGAGCAGTCTGGAGGCGTTCAGGGGACGGCGAGAAACGTGGGGCAGGCCGTGGGGATTGCCGTCGTGGGGGCCATTCTGATTGCAGGCCTTACACAGTCAATCAAACACCAGACAAACCTGGACAAGGTCATCGGGCCCCAGACCCAGGCTCGTGTTGCACTCGTCAAGGAGGCCCGGTTTGTCAGCAACGAGGATGCCCGGCGCTTCCTTGAGGATCTCAAAGTCCCGCAGCAGCAAGCGGTTCAGCTGATGTATATTAACCAGCGGGCCCGGCTCAGCGCCGCCCGTATGTCGGTTCTGGGGATGGGAGCGCTCTGCCTGCTCTTTCTCTTTCCCACAACGGGCTTGCCGCATAATAAAGGAGAAAAGTCATGAATGAGAAAACAGATGCCAGGGTACAAATCTTTTCTAACGGAACCATCTATCTGGACCCTGTACGAAAAGTGGGGAATATGGTCGTCAAGGACGGAAAGGTTCACGCTCTGGATGTGGATCCGGCCGTGTATAAGGACGCGGACGTCGTTGACCTGGGAGGTAGTGCGGCATACCCGGGCTTTATGGACAGCCATGTCCACCTGGTAGCCATGGCGGTTGTGGCAGGTAGTGGAATAAGACTGGACGGGACTTCAAAAGCGGAAGACATCGCCAGGGTTGCCGCCGAGGCATGCGCCAAGCTTCCGGCAGGTATGCCGGCATTGGGGATGGGGTATATGCTGAAAGATTACGATGCATGGACCCTGGATGACCTGGCAAGGATCGATGAGGCCATAAACGACAGGGCAGTCTTGTTGGCCGATCAAACAGGACACAGTTATATTGCAAACAGCGTGGCCATGAAGAAGAGCGGCCTCACAGGAGATACTGCTGATCCGCCGGGAGGGAAAATCGTTCGTCAAAACGGTGTGCCCACCGGCATGCTGCGGGAAAACGCCGGATACCTGGTGGGAAACAAGGCCATTTTTCCGTTCATTTCGGATGCGATGATTGAAAGCGGCCTCATCAACCTGTTCAATACGTGGGCGTCCATGGGTTATACCTCCATTCTGGAACTGATGGGGGGGCCGATGGGCAGGATATTCAAACCGGATCTCTGCAAAAAGCTGGAGCGGGAAGGAAGACTGCCGCTTCGGGTGAATTACGCATTCACGTTCTTTGATGCGAACGAGATTGACGCCCTGGCGGACATGGGAAAGGATACCGAGATGGTCCGCTTTGCGGGTCTCAAGCTCTTTGTGGATGGAGCGGCCGGTAATGGAGGGGCCTGGACGACGTTTGCCAATACACTTGGCGAAAACGGCCTGTTCGCCGTGTATGATGATGACACCTATGGTGAAAAATATAATATCAACAGAATCGTACAAAAAGCCGACGAACGGGGATTGGATGTCCATTACCACGTGCAGGGGGATGAAGCCGTCGAGGTGGTACTGGGGGCCATTGAAGCCGTCCTGGAGAAAAAAGGACGTCTGAACAGTGTTCATACGCTCTACCATCTCGGGTTTGTCACGGACGGGCAGATCGAGCGCATGAAAAAGTTAGGGGATCACATTGTTGCAGGAGTTCAGCCCGCCATGCACTGGGGTTTCATGAAACAAACCCTCATTGATTTCTACGGGGAACACGGAAGAGTTTCCTACCCCTACAAGAAGTTCAAGGATGCCGGGATTATCCTGGCGTATTCCAGTGATTACCCTTCAAACAGACTGCCGTTTTGCGGGCCCACCGCAAATATGGAGGTCAGTTTGACCGGAGGCGGAGACCCTGTGAGCCATCCGCCGCTGAGCATGGAAGATCTTATTCGGGGTTTTACCACAGGGAGCGGAGCCACGGTTTGCATGCAGAATACAGGGTTGCTTGACGTAGGCTACAGGGCGGATATGGTTGTATTTGACAAAGACCTCTATTCGATTCCCGTACAGGAGCTGAGCAAGGATAATCCCAAGGTTCTGTCAACCTGGATCGGCGGTCGCAAGGTGATAGTTTAGAAAATCGTTGAATCCCGGGGACGTCCCGCACGGGAAAAGACAAACGTTCGTCAGATTATAAGTTACGTTTTGGTTTTTCATTTTTCATTTGTATAGAGTGTCATCATGCCAAGAAAAGTCCGCATAGATGCCCCAGGAGCGCTACACCACGTTATTGCCAGGGGGATAGGCCGTCGAAAAGGTTTGATGATGATGACGACCGAGATTTTTTTATTGAACGGTTGGGGAAAATTGTTTCTGGTACGGAAACACAATGTTTTGCGTGGGCGCTGATGCCCAATCATTTCCATTTGCTTTTGAAAACCGGCATTATCCCTATCTCTACGGTGATGAAACGCCTCTTAACCGGTTACGCCATGCACTATAACCGAAGACACAAGCGGTATGGCCATCTGTTTCAAAACCGATACAAGTCAATCCTCTGTCAGGAAGATTCATATCTATTGGAACTGATGCGCTATGTGCATTTGAACCCGTTTCGGGCAAAATTGGTATCTGATCTAAAGGAGTTGGGCGATCATCTTTACAGCGGGCGTAACGTTCTTATGGGGAGGGTAACCGCGGAGTGGCGGAACAGGACAATCCTCGGGTTGTTTGGCGACAAGGTGTCCGTTGGGCAGCGGCGGTACTTGGAATTTGTGAAAAAGGGGTTAAGCCGGAAACTGGGGATTTCCCAAGCAGCGGTAAGCCTTTCGGTAGGTAGAGGACGTCGGATTGCATTAGAAAATCACTATGAGATTGGGAACTTATAAACTGACGAACCCCCTGGTTTCCCGTATGTGTCAAACGCCTCTGTTGTCATGAAGCATTTATTGTTTTTTTAGGAATTCCAGAAACTGCCGGACAGTGAAGATGGGGATCTGTTTGTATTCACCCAGATCAAGAAGATGTCGGTCACCACTGACGATGAGGTCTGCTTTTGCATCCAGGGCAGCTGCAAGGAACATCTCATCGGTGGGGTCTTTGGGAATGGCCCCTGCGACAACCGATAAGCCAGGTACAACGATGGCATCTTTTTCTAACAATAATATAAGTCTTTCAATCAGGTCGTCGGAAAGGCCATATTTCTCCCGAATGTGAGAGGCTTCAACGACCCTCTTAATCTCGGAGATGATTGACCGGGATGTAATAAGAAGATATTGGCCGGCCTGCCAGTTATCGATAACCATGGCAGGACTGCCGGCTTTTGATAGAAGACTACTTACGAAGATGTTGGTATCAAGAACTACCTTCAGCATGGGCGCTCCTCAACGCGTCGATGGCCTGAATCACGTCCTTTTCAATCTCCTCGGGGGATACATCGGGAAGGTGCGACCGGATCTGATCGAGCACTTCGAAACGGGTGCGGCGCTCTGCAACCAGCCGCTCATAAGTGTCAACCGGAATCAGAGCAGCCATAGGGCGGCCGGAGCGCTCCACGATAACTTCTTCGCCCCCATAACGGATGCTTCCCATAATGTCGGCAAATCTGTTTCGGGCCTCCCGGGCACTGACGTGTATGGCCATGGTAAATACCTCCTTGATAGGGTTACGAAAGAGACTAAGTCATTTTGCATGTTTTGTCAACTGTGTACACAATAGCCAAACCCGCTTCTCTCTGAGATCCCTGCGAACTCTGTGAGAGATACCTTGAAAGCTACGCCCTGGATGCCATCGACTGGCATGACCAGGACAAAGAACATAAGGCACTCAAAAGCGAAGTTACCAAATTCCAGAAAAAAGCCTCGAGGCTGACGCTGAAGGCCGGCCGTCCGTGGGTCTTGGCACCGACTTCCGGCTGGAATCCAGGAAGGTGACGGGCTTTGCACTGGCCCTTGATGATCAGCTGAATCACGTCTCTATTTTTGCCCGGACAAATGGTCAGGATAGAGATGCTGCTGATTCAAAAATTGAGAGATTTTCAAGAAGGAGACGGAATCGAAGAGCATAGAGAAAACGGTTGGGGAAAATTGGTATCTGATATAAAGGAGTTGGGTGATCATCCTTACAGCGGGCGTAGCGTACTTATGGGGAGGGTAACCGCGGAGTGGCGGAACACGACAATCCTCGGGTTGTTTGGCGATAAGGTGTCCGTTGCGCGGCGGCGGTACTTGGGATTTCCCAAGCAGCGGTAAGTCTTTCGGTAAGCAGAGGACATCGGATTGTATTAGAAAATCACTATGAGATTGAGAACTTATAAACTGACCCGCTCAAAAACACTTGACTCTCAAGTGCGTTCATGTAAAAGGAAATTTTTCCATGCGCATTTTATCAAAACGGCTGTATCGCCAAACGGAGTAATGAAGAGTGCAATTATCAGAAGAAGAAGTCGGGCTTAGGCGGGCCTGGATATCGGAACTGTACCTTGAGCATGAAGCCATCAGCTGGCAGTACCGGGTCGATCTCCGGAAGCCTTTTATTGAAATTACGAACTCGAAAAGTGAGTGGGGAGCCTGGCATGCGGGCGCCAGGATAATGAAAATCTCCGGTGTTCTCATCATGGAGCATTCGTGGGATATCACCCTCAATGTGTTCAAGCATGAGATGGCTCACCAGATCGTTTCGGAGGTTTTTCACAGCAGTGATGGACACGGTCCCTATTTTGACAGGGCCTGTGACATGATCGGCGTGCCGGAGGCGTTCCGGAGCGCAAGTGGGGACCTGCCCCGTAAGATTGTTGATTTCAGGGATGAACCGATCGAATCGGAAAACATGAGGATGCTGGAGAAGGTGCGGAAACTTTTATCCCTGGGTCAGTCGGCCAATGAAAACGAAGCGTTTCTTGCCATGACAAAGGCCAATGAGCTGATTGAGAAGTATAACATCGACCGCATTGAGCGGGATCGCGCCGCCGGATTTGCCTATGCCGTCATCAATCATAAAAAGAAACGGATGGAAAACTACCAGCGACGGATCGGGCATATCCTTCACGAACATTTTTTTGTCGATATTGTATACTCCCACCAGTTCGACCCCGGGGATTGCCAGACTTACAGGACCATTGAGCTGCTGGGGACCGTCGAGAATGTCCGCATTGCGGAATATGTCTACTATTTCATGCTGAACCAGATGGAGATCCTCTGGAAGGCCCATCAGCGAAAGCGAGTGGGGAAGGGCGCCCGGAATAAGCGATCATATCGGCTGGGCGTGATTAAAGGCTTCCATGAGAAATTGGATCATCAAGCGAAGGAGCGGATGAAGCAGCGTGCGGGAGGGCCAATGGTCCGACGGGGTTTTGATAATGACGGGCACCAGACCATGAGCGCCCTGATCTGTTCGGAAGACAAGGCATTGAAGTCATTTGTAAACATGCGTTTCCCCCGATTGTCCGGCTACAGGAGTCAGCGGGCGAAGATCGACCCCGACATGTATCAGGCCGGGGTTCAGGACGGGAAGGACCTCAATCTCCACAAAGGTATTGAACGTCGGGATGGGAACAGGGGCCGATTGCTGCCCGGCGGGTGCGGATAAAGATTCCGCCAAAGGATTTGAAGGTCAAAGCGGATCAGATTCGAACGCTCGACCAGAAAAGGCTGGTGAAATTCATCGGCTCTCTGATTGTGCCGGGGTGCGGCGGAAATCATTTTGTGAAGCAGCTGCGGTGTGTGGAAGAGGGGCCTGTGATTTCCGGTATTCTGACGGTTTTTCAATGAATTATGGGTTTCCTTAATCTTCCGTTATTCTCTGTTTTTCAACCGTAAACCGTTAACGGTTACTTGCTAAGGAGAAACATAAGATGAAAAAAATATTCGTTCTGTTGATGACGGCAGCCCTTCTATTTCCGGTGTGCAATGTTGCGGCTGTCATCAACATCAAACTGGCCGTCGTGACCAAACCCGGTTCGGCCCAGAACATTGTGGCCGAGAAATTCAAGGAACTCATCGAAAAACGCTCCCATGGGGACATCAAGGTCAAGATATTTCATTCGGCATCCCTGGGGAACGAAACGGAAATTCTTCAGCAGGTTCAGATGAACTCCATTCAGATGGCTGTTATCACCGGCGGGCCCTTTGATACCTTCGACCCCATGGCCCGGGTGATCAATTACCCGTTTCTTTTTAAGGATTATGAAGCGGTGGACCGAATCCTGGACGGGCCCCTGGGTGGCGAACTGTTGAAGCACCTTGAAAGTTCCGGTTTCAAGGGCCTTTGCTTTTCCGAAAACGGTTTTCGAAATCTCACCAACAGCAAACGGCCGGTCAAAAGCGCCGATGACCTCAAAGGACTTAAAATCAGGGTCATGAACTCCGCCATCCACAAGGCCATCTGGCAGTCTCTGGGGGCCAACCCCACGCCCATGCCCTGGCCTATTTACACCGAACTGGAACAGGGGGTCATTGACGGCCAGGAAAATCCCCTGTGGGTCATGGAAGTCTACAGGTTCTATGAAATTCAGAAATACATGACCCTGACCCGGCATGTGTATTCATATCACATTGATGTGGCCTCCCTGAGTTGGTGGGATACCCTGGATGTCAGGACCCGGGAAATGATTCAAAAGGCAATGGTTGACGCCGCTGTTTACCAGCGAAAGGATAATCGCGGCAAGAATGCGGCCCGGTTGAAATTCCTGAAAGACAAGGGCATGCAGGTGGAGGCGCATTCCGATCTGTCCTCATTTCGAGCCAGGGTGGCGGGTATCCGGCAGATGGACTTATACCGGAACCCCGAGGTTCAGGCCCTGCTGCAAAAAATACTGGCGGCAACACAGTAATGGCAGACCTCGTTAAGCCCCGGGTGGTTTTGCGGTGGGCCAACAGTGTTTTCAACCGGAAGATCAACCCTTCAGCGAGAAACATGGCTGGGAAGCAACTCGCTATGCGGGCGTTTTTACTTACCTGATTACTTTGATCCACCTCAATAACCGGGCGCGGATGACATCCTCCTTCTTGGGAAGTAAGTATAAGTTATTGTTTACTTTTGTCTTGATGATTGCAAAGAATACCCGTTCCATCGAGCAACTGAAAAATCTTCACGAACGCGAAGCAGGTCTCATCCTTGGCATCCGGAATTTGCCAAGCAAAACAAAGGCGCGCGTATGGCTTTATGCTGCCTGCAAGTTGGATACAGCACGCCAGATGCTGTCTCATTTTACCCTCCAGCAAATTCGTTCCGGACTCGTCGGCACATGGCTGTGGTTTGTAGACGGTCATTTGTTGCCTTATACCGGGAAAAACAAAGTACATAAAGCCTTCAATACGCAGCGGAGGATGATGCTTCCGGGTCGCAACAACATCGTTTCAAATAGGAAAGTGTCCAAAAATCAGGGGGTAAAACCACCTCTCGTAACAAGGTCTGAAATATAGCTTTTTTGGATGATCATTTTTGTTAAAAAAACGACAGTTAGCTTGACAAACACCGGACAGGGGTGTACTAAAAAGTCGTTTTTGGGCTAGAATAATGATTTTATAATTTCCATCTGGTCACGATCCAAAAATTCTTCCTTGGAAAAAACGGCTTCATTTCTGCCCTCACGAAAGACGAGTACTTCTTCTCCTATAGCCTTGGTCTGGCGCAGGCGCTACCGGGTAAGAAGTCCATACGTGTTTAATCCGATCGTTGTTTTTTTGATAAGTGAGTAAAAACATAGTGTTTTGAAGGATATAACTGCTTTTATTCTCTTGTAGTCAAAGGAGATTGTATGAGGCTATCCATGAAAATTCGTAAACTCGCTAAACCTGCCCTGTTCACCGGCTGGTTGATCCTGATGTTGATTCTGGGTTCCGCCTCAAGCGGGATGTGCAATACCGCTGACGGTCTCAACCATCAGCCTGGAAAGACTCCCAAGGTTGGGGATCCAGTGTCCGCTGCCACTGGAGAGGAGTTGATGACCCTTCCCCTGTTCTATCTGCCTGGCCCAATGCCCATTGACCTTACACTTTACTACATGTCCCAATCCAGCTCGCTGTCAGAGTTCGGTAATAAGTTTTTTCTGAATGTGCCCTGTATGTGGCGAACCAATGACGACATCAGCGTCACCTGCGTGAACGGCATGGACGAGGTGGAGTTTCACAAAAACGCTGAAAATGACTGGGAAATGATCGGTCACTCCTCCTGGCCCTATGAACTCAAGGCTGCGGGGGATCACTTTTTTTTGAAAAATCCCGCGGACAATACGGTTTTCTATTTTGAGAAGTTCAACGATTTTCTTTGGCTGTGCCGAAAGAAAATGGATCGCGCCGGCAACTTGCTACTCTACACCTACAACGCGTTTACCGGTAAGTTCTTTCCCGGACTGGTCTCCATCGAGAGTTCCTCCGGCCAAAAGATCAACATCACCATGCAAGAAGTGAGTGGCAAATGGGTGGTGACCGCCATTGAAACGGACACCACGCCTGCGCTGTCCCGGACATTTTCCTACACCGGCGGATATCTCACATCCATGGTAAACCCCGATGGCAAAGCTGCCACTTTTGCCTATGACGGCGACAACCGCCTCACCGCCATGACCACTCCCCGGGGAACGGTTCCCTACACTTCAGAGTACGACAGCGTGCAGGTTTACGGCACAAGTGGAAGCATGTTCATTCCCGTGGTCGTAAAACAGACGGACGCCATGGGAAATATCACGCAGCTCGCATACGATTTTCCCGACAACAAGGTGATTGAGACCCGGCCCGACGGCCGGCAGAATACCTTCATCACCGCGGGATATCAGGGGGAGTACGGTCGCACCGGCGGCGCGGCGCTGCAGGTGAGCCCCTCCGGTCTCGGTACTCTGAATTTTCAACAAAACGGCGAGGGAAACATCACACAGGCCCAAACCCAGGGCGGTGCAACTCTCTCCTTTGACTATGATGCCACCTCCGGCCGTCTGTCATCCTATGCAGTGGGAAACGATCGTATTTCCATGGACCATACCCCCGTTGCCCAAACCTTTTACGGGCTGAACAGCGACACCGCAGCATTCATTTTCGCCGATGAAACCTCCCGCCTCTATTTTCCCAGCAACGGAACCGAAACCCTGACCTATGACGATAAGGGGAACCTTCTCACCTTCCAGGACATGGGCGGCAACATTTGGAGTTATACCCGAAACAGTCGGGGACAGGCCACTCAGATCGAAAATCCCCTGGGAGCGGTCGAAACATTCTCCTACAACACGGACCAGCTCCTTGCGACCCACTCATCTTCGGTCAGCGGGGCCACTACGATGGTCTATGATGCCTACGGCCGCCTCAGCACCACCACTGATGGGATGGGAAATACCCGAACCCTGACATATGATGATATGGGCCGCCTTACCCAGAAGGTCAACGAGTTAGGGCAGGTGACCGGGATGGCCTATGACCCGAATGGAAACCTTGCCTCCACCACCGATCCCCAGGGAAACGTGACCGAGTTCACCTATGACCCCATGGACCGCTTGGTGCGGACACAGGCCGCCACCGGTGAAACGGCATCCATTACCTACGATTCCATGGGGCAGGTCGCCTCCACCACCGGCCCGTCCGGCATCTCCACCCAATACCAGTACACGGCCGGCGGTTTGGTGAGCCGTATGATAAAAGGAAATTATATCTGGGAAGGCGCTTATGACACGGACGGTCTTTTGGCCACGGATCAGGAAACCGGTGGCGTGGCTTATACCTATGCCCATAATGCGGCGGGTCGGGTTACTCGAATCCAGGACATGGAAGGCCGGGTCTGGCAATACACTTATGACGCGTTCGGGAAATTTCTTACCAGCATCAACCCCGCGGGACAGACCATCCAATACGCGTATGACGGCATGGGCCGGCTGATGGAAGCTACCCTGCCCGGAAACCGGAAAGGAACTTACGAATATAATGGGATCGGGAACCTCACCCAGATCACGGCGCCTCAGGGCGGGAAATGGCAATTCCAGTACACCACGGCAGGTCAACTGACACAGCAGACCGACCCTCTGGGGGGCACTATCAGCTACACGTACGACACATTGGGTCGAATGGCCACCCGGACCGACGCCATGGGAACGATGCAGGCGTTTGAGCATGACGCGCTTGACCGGGTCACCCGAATAAACTCCGGCAGCGATATTTTGACCTACGCGTTTGACCCTAATGGCCGCATGACCCAGACCCGGGGCCTTTCCCTCACGTATGATGCCTTGAGCCGGGTCACCCGATGCATGAGCGGAAACACCACCTATGATCTCACCTGGAACACCAAAGGCCAGCTCGTCGCCCTGACCCAAACGCCGGGAAATCTCACCATTTCCTATACATACGACGCGATCACCGGCGATATTGTGTCGGTATCGGATTCAAAGGGATTGGGATCCGCATCCTTCTCGTATGATGACGCGGGCCGGGTGACGGGTATCACCCGAAAAAACGGGGTTTCCACTGCTTTTACCATTGATGCGGCCACAAGCCGGATCACCCGCATTACCGACGGCGATTTCACGGATGTAACCTACACCCTCGATACCCTTGGACGGATTACCGCCTTGGACGGCGCACTGCCCCTGGAACCCGGCGATTACCTATCAGCCCGGGACGAAACACACACCTTCAACGCCATGAATCAGGTAACGGATGCCGGCTACACCTACGACGCAGCGGGGCGTCTCCTCGCCACACCAGACATGACGCTTTCCTGGAACGGATTTTCCCAGCTCACGGCCATCAACGACGCCGTATATACCTATGATGGGTTGAATCGAATCCTGACCGCCGCGTTAAACGGGACTACCACCGGCTACAGCTATTGCGGCACCGTGGACAGCCAGACACCCCTGCGTATTCACAATGACGCCATTGAATGGACACAGGTAGTGGCGCCCGGATGGGGGCTGGTTTACTCCATCCGCACCACGCCGGATGGAGAGGCGGTCGTCTATTACCACACGGACTGCCGGGGTTCAGTCATTGCCGTGACCGATGCTGCAGGGGCGGTCATCCACCGGTTCGGATATACCCCGTATGGCCGAATGCCGGCCGACGAAGGCGTCGCTCAAAGAGCTGACGCCGGTTCGCCCCGTCCGCCCTTTTTGTACCTCGGCCACTATGGTTGCCACACCCTGCCCGGAACGGAAGCGCTATATCGGCACGGCGCAAGGGCTTATTTTGCGGCGGTGGGGCAGTTTGTTTCACCTGAAACAGAATGGCCGGACCTTGGAAATCCGGCACGATTGAATGTGTACCATTATGCGACATCGGATCCTATTAATTATGTCGATTTTAACGGATTCGCAATGGATATCAATTTATTGAGAGAAGTATCTGATATTAGTTTAAGAAAAGTTAGTTTATCTTTTGGACAAGACTATAAAGAACCGGAAACGGATCCGAATTTTAAATCGTTCCCTGATTACCGTCGCATACCGGTGAGACAGTCATCGGAATTAAACGCTGCTTTAGAAGAAAATAAAGGTGAAATATGGGTGGATTTTCATCTTGCGTATAACAGTCCCTTTCGAGATGTCCTGAAAGGACTGGGTGAAATCAATCGGAGTGGGGGACGGGCGAGAATCATCCCTGAGGAAAATTTTGAAAAAGCCTTGGAAATTGCGGCATACCTGGTGTTACACCAGCAATATCCCGAATTAATGAGGTTTAACACGCGCGAGGATGGTAATGACAGATTCGTTAAATTCGGGAGGGATATCGTCGAATGGATATGGTGGGAGCGAAAGAGATTGAAGAAAGTAAGGCGAAAAATAGCGTTAGCCCGAGCGCTCTTTTTTGGAGATGGTGTACTGAGTCCGGGCGCCGGAATGGTGGAGGAAGCCATACAGGCCCTTGGCCTCAAGTTCATAGAACCAAATAAAAAGAAAGAAATAATGTTTTGTCCGCCGTATCCTGCATTAGATAAAGCAATCAGTTTGAGTATCGCGAAGTAATTTTTTATTATTAAGGAATAAAATTATGATCAAATATCCTCATGTCTGCCGGACAATATTGCTTTTTGCGCTTTTTTTTGCGGTTCCGGCCCAGGGCGCGAACATCACCTACACCTATGACAATGCCGGACGGCTGACCAAAGCCGATTACGGCGGTGACAAAAGTATTGCCTATGCCTATGACGCCGGCGGGAATATGCTGCGGCGGCAAAGCATTGGAGATGTCGCGGCCTACACCCTTACGGTAAACAGCGGTACGGGCGGCGGTGAGTACGAAGCGGGAACGGTTGTGGCCATCTCCGCCAACGCTCCGGCCGCGGGCAAGGTGTTTGACCAATGGACAGGCGACACAAGCCCCGTGGCCGATGTGAACAGCGCCACGACCAACGTGACCATGCCGGCGGCGAATGTCGCGGTAACCGCTGCCTACGGGGATCAACCCATCGTATATGTGAGCGAAACAGGCTGTGGGAACCTCAAGCCCTGTTACGCCACCCTTAACGAGGCTGTGGTGGACGTGGAAAGCGACACCCTGGTCAAAGTTGCGGGAGACCTTTCCACCCAGACAAACGTGGATGCAGCCAAAACCCTGTATATCGAGTTTGGCTATGATGCCAACTTCACCGGAAACGATGGCGGCGTGACCCGGATACAGGGGTCTTTCACCGCCAAGGACAAGACCATTATTCGTTCCGGGACCATTCGGGCCAGATAGACTGGAAACAGAAATTCTCGCGTACACTTAAAACGGATTGCACACCCTGAATGCACATGTTTCGTGGTGACGTCATATTTCAATCCGGGGACACCTTACTTATTTATTGAAGGAGGGGAACACTTTTTCTGTGAACTATGACAGCGATTCAGGTCAGGCCAGTTCCATCGGCATTGGCGCAACAAGGTGGACATGGGGTTTAGCACTAAAGATCTAATTCCGGGGACACCTTACTTATAGATCGTCATTTAAATAATTTCAAAATCCCTGGTGTGGGAGCAGCTTCCAGCCGCGAAAAGTCGCGGCAGAATGCCGCTCACACAACGTTTTGAAATAAACCGCAATATTGAAATTTAATTTCTGAAGATCTATATCTCTCATTTTTGGCCCTGGTTTTTGAAGTTTAAGGTTTCGATCAAGGAGCATTTCCAGTTTTTGAATAAAAGAATCATTCCCCAGGGGCCGCCCGGTTCTTTACACGAACCTTCCCTGCCACAAATGGCCACGCCATCCTTCACGAAAATTTATCCTCCGCGTATATCGTCTATCTGCCTCTCCCACAGCAAGTTTTAATCCATCCTTCGTTTCCGGTACAAGAATAAGATGGACGTGGTTCGGCATAAGACAATATGCCCATGCCTGAACATGATATTTCACGCACCATTCAGACATCAGTTCAAGATAGAATTGGTAATCTTCGTTATTGAAAAATGTCTGCTGCCGTCGATTGCCACGCTGAGTGATATGATGTGGCATTCCCGGAGCGATTGCTCTTGCTATCCGTGCCATGATAAAAAGAAACAAATGGACGCTATTGTCAATAATTAAGTATGGTGCCCCCCGAATTCCCTGCGGACAACTTCTGAGTGTGTGCGTTCCGCTCCCAAAGCATCTCTTGAAAGGCTCATCGACGGCCGGACTCGATTGTAGGTCCTTACGGGCTGAAATCCGTATGCCTTATCGTATCCTATGAGTGTTCCGTCTCGAAGTAGTTCCAAAATCTAGAAGGGTTGAAGGTTATATCTTTTGGCGACGTCTTCTGCTGTGATATGGTTTTCCATTGCCGTCTCCTGAATCGGCCCTGGGGATCGAATTGAGGGAAGGCGGCCCAGGAAAGCCGCTGTTCAGCCCGTCGGCCTCTCTCCCGAAACCGAATTTTAAAGAAAAACCCTGTAATTTACTCCCAAGGCATCCCCCAACAAAGCAGCAGTCTTTTTTCCGATAGGTCGTTTCCCCCGTTCTATCTCTGAAATATGGGGTTGAGGGATCCCTGTCCTATCGGAAAGCTCAGCCTGAGTAATACTGCGTCTCTCCCGTGTGGCCTTCAGGCATACGCCACCCTCATTTTCAACCATCTCAGACGGGAAAGCATCCCGCCATGGGACAGCCTTTTCGACATATCCAAGGGCATTCAAAGCGGACAGGGCTTCGGCTTTTTTGTCCACCGGTCCGGTAATGTGAATGTCAATATGGCGCTCGTTCGTGTGTTCCAACATATTTTACCTCCACTGATTGACTCCCGGATTCCTGCCATACCACAACATAAGTCGGTTTTCCCTTCTTGATGTGGCAATGGTGTCTGTTGTCTGGAAGTTTCCCGTAATTCGGCCAATCACCCCTTACTGGCCCGTTGCATTCAATTTCTTTGAACAATAAGAATAGCCGTTCCTTCAAAGAATCAGGTAAAGACCGAATTTGTTTGACGCACTTTTTGGATAGAGTTACGTTCCACATATTTAAATATTATACCGCTGAATGGTATAAATCAAGGGTTTTAGAAGGGTAAGAAAATCAAAGTTGGACCCTGTTCGTATATCAGGAAAACCAGCCATCGTGGATCGAAGGCATTTGACCATACTATCGAAATTGAGCTGCTGAGATTTCTTCTTTGACTGTTTTCCAGAGGACATTTTGTTTCCAATAATATCAGGTATTCTTGTTCAGGATCTATTATCATCATATGAAAAAAATGTCCATAAAAAAATAATTATCAATAATATCAATGGTTTTTAAAATTTAGATATGGAATAGTAAAAACACCTGTCATTCTGAAAATTTGGGCTTGGTCCTAACTTTGTCTGATTAGACAAAGGAACGATAAAAATAAAATTCAGATTGAGAAAGTGCGGAATATTTTAAGTCGACAGGGGTTTGATGTATCTCAGGCCTGAAGGGCCGTGACATACCAGCCCAGGGCAACGCCCTGGGAATAAGTTTCAAGGATCGTTTAGCCCTGTAAGGGCGTGACATTCCGTAATTATCTTTATGGATTAGGGACACTGAAATGTCACGCCCTTACAGGGCTGATGTGGATATGTCATTCAAACCCAGGGCGCTGCCCTGGGCTGATATGGTGCGACCGGCATGGTCGATAACTAACTGGTGAAAGTCCGGTCACGGACCTGAAAGGAGGTAACGTGTAGGTGAAGGCAGATAAGCGCAGACTTCGAGGGTGCCTGAAGAAACTCCCATGGACTGCCCGATGAGGGAATAAACGGTGATGTGGGAGCCAATGATGGATCTGAAGGAAGCCGTAGCCAAAATTGCCACTTAAGCTTGGTGTGAACCTCTGGTAGGCCTGGAAGGGGGGGGAGGTACCCATGACTACTGAAGCCCGATATCCTTTCCGTAACCCGACCGGGTATAGGAGGTGGGTGGGCAATGACATAGCTATCGATCTTACCCGGTGAAGGGCCGTCTGTTCCGTGGCCGCTGTAACTACGACAGTGTGCCGCTAAGCATTGCAGAGATGTATATGTTATGGGCAGAGGGTTTGCAGATGAAGCCGTAGTAGTCGTAAAGGTGGGAGCCGATGAAGGTGTGGTGACGTACCGGAGGGTAAAACTGCCATCAAGTGATCCCGGCAAATTTGGGATTGGAGGCGAAGGGTGGAACATGTGACCGAGATTTGATGTTTCATTATAAACTATCGTCTTGAGATCAGCCCGTAAGGGAACAGTTCGTTGCTGGAAACGTATGCTTCAGTGTATCGAATCGCTCGGATTGATGAACAGGCGGTGCAAAGGAAGTGAAATGAGACAGTTGAATCTGTTCTATGATGAGGAAGATATCTTCGGAAGGTTATGTACGTTAGAGGTCTTGAGGGACGGTTTCAAGGCTGCATAGTATCAGCCAATTCATAGAGAAGAAGCTGAAACTGGTGATTAACCAGAAGAAGAGCAAGGTTGCGTTGTCCAAGTATGTAAAGTTTCTTGGTATGACGATTATTGCCGGCGCCATGGTGATTTCGGGCCAGTCCATCAACCGAGCTATGGCGAAGGTGAAATCCCTGACGCCAAGAGGAACGCACCTGACGCTGGAAAGAACCATTGAACGGCTCAATAGCTGGTATATGGGATGGTCCGCTTATTATAGCATGACCCAATACCCCAGCCAGCTCAAGAAAATTGAGGCCTATATCCGGCGCAGGCTCCGTTCAATGACTGGTGGATCAGCAGAAACGCAAATGGTATCTTGTGAAAAAGCTTATTAAACGCAGGGTGCCGCGCGCAATGGCATGGAAAGCAGTGTACTCCAACAAAGGGCGGTGGGCATTGTCTTACACCTTTGCAGTAACCATAGCCTATCCCAATCGTTGGTTTATCGATGAAATGGGGTTAAAGATACGGTCCAACGAACATCACCACCGGTGGTTCGACCTAAATCAATGGATCAAGGTGACATGAGGAGCCGTGTACGGACCCGTACGCACGGTGCTGTGGGCAGACGGGGGCTTTTCGCCCCCTCTGACCCGATTAATGCCCATACAAGGCTCTGCATCAGAGGCTTGCCAATTCAGTCGCGAGGTGCGAGTGGGCGAAGTTAGGACCAAGCTCGAAAATTTGTTTCAGGCCAAAATTAGAATTGCTGTACTTACACTCATACAAAGAATATGCTAATCTCTTGAACTGACGTTGACGAGTCATTATATGCCTCCTGTTAGTTTCGCACCTTCCAGGCAGACATATAATACTCGTCATATTCAATACACTGGTAGAACCTTTTTTTGTTCCACTACCAGAGGTAGTGTTTTGCTTTTTAATCAATAAATGACCTCCTGGGAGCATATAATTTGCGGGAGGTTATTTTTTGCGAAAGAAAAGTCAGTAAATGTTTTCGAACAAATGCTTTTTCCAATTGCAAGATGGTTATTCCGACTGTTCAATATTTCAAATTTCTTGACAAATCACCGTTTTCAGAATACCTGGATGAACATTATTTAGCTCCATCAGGTGTAAGCTGAGGCACGGTCTGCAAAGAAAACTCGAAAGAAGATGAAATAAATGG
>CAXXLN010000007.1:0-7690 GCA_963663335.2 Desulfatiglandales bacterium
GATGGCGTCCCAGCAAATTTCTCCTCATCACGGGGAGACCTTTTTGTCAGCGGTTTATCGGCCAAGGGTAATCTTGTCCATCATCATAATCTTGTAAATCGTGTTCAAACAGCCTCCCCGTTCATGATGAAATCCGGATTCGGGGTTCTTGCCGGGGGGGCATTTTATGGGTATCTGTCATTATTGGTCTCCTCCCCTTTTTGAACACGATTCACAGGATTAAATACGATTCACAGGATTAGAAGATGGTGTCCCGGCAAATTTCTTCTTGTCATAGGGAGACCTTTTTGTCAGCTGTTTATCGGCCAAGGGTAATCCTGTCCATCATCATAATCTTGTAAATCGTGTTCAAACAATCTCCCCGTTCATGATTAAAGCCGGATTCGGTGTTCCTGGTTGTCCTGGTTCTCCTGTAGTGGCAACTGAAAATAGCGCGGCAATTTATTGCCGGGGTTCCTGTTTCACCTGATAATATAGGTTTTCTATTCGGGAATCATGCTGCAACTGTTCCCTAAAGGTACGACCTTTGGCCGTTACCCGATATTTCTGTTTGCTGCTGCGGGGTTTGTCGGGAATGGTCATTTCTATGATCCCGGCCGCAAGGGCGGGCTGCAAGTAGGCTTCGTTAAAGCTGTCACGATGTTTAAGGCCCAACCGCTCTTGCAGTTCACTCCTGCTTAATGGCCCTTCACACACAGCCAGCAATCGTTGGACTTGCCCGGTAACTTGCCCGGTAACTTGCCCGGTATCCTGGGCAAAAGCCCCTGGTTTTCGCCGGATCGTCAGGATAAAACAGCCCATATCGAGCCGAAATTCAGGAGGCATAAGTCCCCTTTCACGGCATAACTCGGTCATCTCCAGCTTATGGTCCCGGACCCAACTTTTTCAATGTACCTCGCCAGGAACAGAGGTTCGGCAATCAAAGGATTGGCGGGGATGGAGGGATGGGGCCGCATCAAACTGTCCAGGGTCAAGGGCGGGCGCAATTCGCCGGGATTCCATATTTCCAGGCGGTCGGAAAAAAGCATTACCTGCACGCTGGCGTTACTGCTGTAATCGCGGTGCGCGATGGCATTGACGATACCCTCGGCCACAACAAACTGAGGAATTTCGTA
The DNA here is from genome assembly GCA_963663335.2 of Desulfatiglandales bacterium. Classification (GTDB taxonomy): domain Bacteria; phylum Desulfobacterota; class DSM-4660; order Desulfatiglandales; family Desulfatiglandaceae; genus NaphS2. The sequence goes on from CAXXLN010000007.1 coordinate 1,116, forward strand.
TTCTACGGGGGCCTGGGGACCCTGTTCACGTTGCCCCACGGAACAGTCGATCTTCGACATAACAAAATCCACAGCCTGGTCGGCCATATCAAAAACGGTCCCTTTATAGATGTGATAGGACGGTATGAGGTTTACGAACCTGAATGCCGTGAAAATGGGCGCACTTTACCTCAGAAGTGGTGAGAAAACGCTGCGGATTATTTCCGAACAGAAGTACGGCGGCATGCGATGGGACACCCCCGTCCAAGAGGTTGAGATGGGTGAGAAGATCCGCGTGTGGCGTTGTTTCAGACAAACCAAAATTACGATAACGACGCGATCTATCGAGAAACCACTGCATTTTCTCATGGGACAGGTCATCAACAACCGCTCCGGGACAGGCGGCGGCATCGAAAGGCAATGTTCGGATGTCGCCGGTGCGGTCCAGATATTCGACAAGGCTGGCATAAATACCCGCGGTCAATTCGGAAACAGTGCCGAACCGGCGGCGAACAATCATCCCAAAAAAAAGGGCTCCCGCCCTGTGGACAAGGGTCTGCATTTTTGGATGGCGTAAAGTGTCGTCATGACCTTTGATAAAGATCAACAACTCTTTGCCTTCAGATGAAGCCCTGTGGAATTCCCTTTCGGTGGGGGAAAGGCCGGCGGTATCTTTATGACCATATTCGTTTCCAAACAAACCTACATAAATATCGCAACGATTCACTTCCTGCAGATAAACTTCATCGGCACGACGACCCGAAGCCGGAAGCGCTTCAAAAACAAAAACTTCAAAAAATCGCCGCAGCAAAGGATCAGTTTCCACAAACTCCTTAACGGTTTGTCGCTCGAGAGCAAATTCCTTCTGACGGCAGCGTTGCTGAATTCATAGCGTTTCCAAATCGAGAGGAGCAGATTTTCCTTCAGCAATTTCTTTTGTAGACGATCGACGAAAAACCGGCTTTAAGCTGTTTGTTACGTTTTGTGCATTCATCATGTTGCGACCTCTTGTCCTTACATCCCCCATACTCCGATTTCATCACCCTGAAAACTTTCCCGGCAATGAAAGAGCTTCTCTTTCTTGCTATTTCTCCATCATTGGGATTTGTATTCTAACCATAACGCCCTGCCCCGTCTCACTCTCACACGTTATCCTCCCCCCCAGAGTCTGGGTCACCAGGTTATGCACAATATGCATCCCCAGCCCGCTTCCGCCTTGGGAGCGTTTGGTGGTGAAGAAGGGATCAAAGATCTTTGCCAGGTCTTTTTCGTTCATCCCCTTGCCGTTGTCCCGGTAGGTTAATATGATGGAACCGCCATCTTCGGTGGCGTCAAAACTGATTTCGCCCGCTTCCATTTCGTCAAAGCCGTGAATCAGGGAATTCATGACCAGGTTTGAGACAATTTGGGAAAAGGCGCCGGGGAAGCTGTTCAATGCGAGATCTTCCGGGCAGTTGACGGTAACCAGGTGCTTTGTTTTCTTCAGTTTCGGTTTCAGGCTCAGGAGCACATCTTCGATATAGGCCTTGAGAGTAAACTCGCGGCGTTCGCCACTGGTCTGATCCACCGCCACCTGCTTGAACCCCTGCACGATTTTCACCGCGCCGCTCAGGTTCTTGAGGATCAGGTTGGAGGAATCGCCGGCGGTTTTGGCATAGCTGTCCAGGTCGGAACGTTTCAGCTTTTGGGCTTCCACCTTTGCCACGAATTCCTGTGTTTTGTCTTCCAGGTGGGATGCGGCGGTCACCGCTATGCCGATGGGCGTATTGACTTCATGGGCCACCCCTGCCACCAGTCCCCCCAGGGCGGCCATTTTCTCGGACTGCACCAGTTGCGCCTGGGTTTTCTGGATGGTTTCCAGGGACTGCTTCAGCTCAATCGTTCTTTCTTCCACCTTTTCTTCAAGGGTTCTGGAATAGTCCTGCTGCTGTTTGTAGAGGTTGGCGTTCTCCAAGGAGATGGCCGCCTGGGAGCAGAGCAGGGGAAGGACTTCAAGGCGCTCCGGGGTGAATGCGCCGGTTGCCAGATTGTTTTCAAGGTAGATGATGCCGCTCAAATGGTTTCGGTGGATCAAGGGGGCGCATAACAGGGATTTGGGTTGGTGGTTCATGATGTACGGGTCGGTGGTGAACTTCCCTTGATGGGCGGCATCCTCAAGGACCAGGTTTTCTTTGATCCGGGCAACATATTGAATGATGGTGACCGGTACGGTTGGAGAATCTTCCAGGGGGATGGACTGAAGCACCTGAACCTTTTCCTGATGGATATGGCCTTCGGCCTCGATCCGGAAATCCCCGTCTGATTTCAGGATCAGGCATCCTTTTTCAGCGCCGGCATTTTCAATGATAATCTGCATCATGCGGGAGAGGAGTTTTTCGATTTGGATTTCCCCTGAAATCACCTGGGAGGCTTTCATGACGGATGTCAGATCGAGCTGTTCGCTTTTAAGCTGATTGCCGGTGGTGGTGCTGGTGGTTGCATGGCCGGGTTCCCGGTCTTTGCCAGGTTTGGAGGCCTGCGACGTTTTGGCCGAAACATCAGCTAGCAGTTCAGGATAATTCCGGTCCAGATGGTCCACTTTTGCCTTGGCGCCCCAATGGTCATAGCAATACCTGGCTTCTGTCATATACTTTCGGGCAGTCTCGGTTTGTCCCTTTTCCAGGTAAAATTTTGCAGCCAACTCATTGGCAAGAGCCTCTTCCTGGATGTACTGGTTTTCTTTGGCTCCGGCGATCGCCTGGTCGTAGAAACTTTTGGCTTTGTCATCTTTCCCAAGAACCCTCGCTCTTTCGGCTTCCACCAATTGCCACTTGTGGAGATAATTCATTGGGGCGTGATGTGCCCATTTTTTCATCTTTTTATGGTTTTTGGATACTTTTCGGAGGATCTGTTTTGGGCTGGTTTTTGGGGTTCCAGGGAACAGTGCCAATTGGGCCAGAGAATCGTAGAAATGGAAAACGACAAATGGCACCATGCCTGTTACAGCAACTAAATGCTTTTCTGCATTTCCGGCATTATTAGCTGCCTGATCGTATTGCTGGAATAGGTAACAGAGGATAAGTTTATTAAAATACAAACTGTAAATTCCAGATCTATGATTTTCTTCTTGATAAAGCTTTAGCATTCTTTTTTCATCAAAAACATCGCCAGTTAATATTGTAGGATCTTCATTATAACCCATCAAATTCGATACTACCTGCAAAGCCCTTTGGTTATAAAAGAGAAATGTTTTTTGTCCTATTTTTTTAATAGCATCGTTGTATTTGGATATATTTTGCTCAATTGTTAATAATTCTATCCCAGCGAAATAAGAATAATATGAGTAAATGTATGCGTTATTGGCAGCATATTCCAAACCCCCAATTTCAAGACATTTTTGGAATCCTATCTCAAGTGGTTTTAATGTTTCCCTGATGTGTTTTTTCCAATGTTTGATGAAAGCATTAAATAGTAATGGCGTTTTGGCTTCGGATGATTTGGTATTGAGTTTTTCTGATAATCGTAATCCCAGCCTTCCGAATTCGAACCCGCGTTTTATATCTCCTATGCCCCCGCATATAATAAGTGCCACATCCGTTATAGGAAACATGCCTGATTCTGGAGCATTACCGTATTTGACTGATAGCCTTACGCCTAAAAACATTAGCAATGGAAAAAGCTCGGGCGCAGCAAAATAAAAAGAGGTGCCCATACTTTTAGAATACGCATAAAGCAAGCTTATAAGGATCAGTCATTTCCGGCAGGTTGATTAAAAACTCAGGTTGTTTTCCAAACAAAGCGAATCTTGTTCTCAGATAGGCGACCAAGATGTTAACTTTGGTCGGTTTTTGAGGGAAAGTGAAGCCTAAGAGCTTTGAAACATGAAGTCCGGTTTTTACAGCATCCAACGGCTTATGTTGCGCCGCGTAGGCTTGAATCTTTACCTCATAAACTTTTATTTTATCCAGCAGGGTTTTTGCTTGATGCAAAACCGTCTCAGCCAAATCCCCCATCTTTTCATAGTCGCCGCAAAGAAAAGCTGCTTCTGTTCCTTCCTCATGGAGTGACAGGGTTAAGCCATACTGCTCCTGCCAGCAATTTTCTTGAAGCATCCTTATGCCGGATTTCAGGTAGTCAAATGCCGGTTCATAAGCGGCAGAAAGCTTGGCTTTTTCCCCGGCAATAAGATTTAATTGCGCAAGTTTTTCCCGTTCTTTTTCATCTGTCATCAATTCAGAACTTAAATTGAGTTGATCCACTATGGTAAAGATCTGTTCTTCAACCTCCTCTTCAGAAATCCTCTTCAGCATCTCCCTGCCGATTTCGCAGATGCACTTCCGGTCTCTTCTCTTTCTTCGATCAGGGAATAGGCGGCCTGCTGTACCCTATCGTGCAGAAATCTGTACACGGGAGATAGATTGCCAGGGTCTGAAATCGTATCAGAAGTTGGGAATTGAAGAGGGTCAGCTATATATTTATACGATTCATCCACCGGCAGCACCAATTCCTCCTGCAATGCCGGCAATAAATCTTCGGCCGTCTCCTGAAGCGGATTTTTCGTACACGATGGAGAGGGTGTTTAAATCAAATCGGTTTCCGATACAGGCCGCAAGGCTGAGAAGATGACCGGTATTCCCTGATAATTTTTGAATCTTGCTGACCATCAAATCAACGACATTATCAGTAATATCCGTTTGCCTGATTTTTGCCTCATCCCACTGCCAGATTCCTTCATCGATATTAAAAAAAATCAGCCCGTCCTGGTACAGGGAATGGATGAACTGGTTCAGAAAGAAAGGATTCCCACGAGTTTTGGCGAAGCATAATTCGGCAATGGGGTTTTGATCGCTCCTGGATCGCACGAAAAAGTTTCCGACAGGAGCTGGTTGACGTGGGTTTCTATCAGCAACTGCAGTTGGATGGTTTCAACTTCCGCCCCGCTTTTTTCGATTTCCTCGATGGTCCGCATCAAAGGGTGGGCAGGGTCCACTTCATTGTCCCGATAAGCGCCGATGAGATAGAGATATTCCGCTTTCACGGTGATGAACATCTCGATCAGCTTCAGGGATGCCGCATCCGCCCATTGGAGGTCATCCAGAAAAATCACCAGGGGGTGATCTTCGGCGGCAAAGGTGTTGATGAAGTTTTCAAAAACATAGTTGAACCGGTTCACATTCTCCGCGGGACCCAGTGTCGGGACTTCCGGCTGGCTGCCGATAATCAGCTCCAGCTCGGGGATGACCTCGATCATTACCCGGCCGTTGGGGCCTAACGCCGTCAACAAATGCTCTTTCCAGGTGGATATCTGCGCGTCGCTTTCAGACAGAATCTGCCGGATCAATTGCTGAAAGGCCTGGATCAGGGGAACGTAAGGGGTACTCTTCTTTAACTGGTCAAATTTGCCTGAAATGAAATATCTTTTCTTGCTTTTTGCGGTCAGGGGGTTTTGCGTCTGTTGTGTCAGGGGCCGTTGAACTTCATGCACCAGGGCGGATTTGCCGATGCCCGCGGGACCCGTTACCAGGATCATTTTGCAGGCGCCCCGGCTTACCTCGTCAAAACCTGCCAGCAGAGTCTTGATTTCAGCTTCCCGGCCATAGAGCTTTTGCGGAATCCGAAGCCTGTCCGAGATATCCTTTTGCCCGATTTCAAAGGACTCTATTTTCCCTGATCCTTCGAACCTGTCCAGGCATTGCTGCAAATCGTGCTGAATCCCAAAGGCCCCCTGATAGCGGTCTTCCGCATCCTTTGCCATGAGCTTCAGGATGATATCCGATAAAACGGAGTGGAATTGCTGCGTTGATTTTATGCGGCGTTTCAGGCATCAACGCCAGATGGGCATGCACCACTTCGATGGGTTCTGTTGCCAGGAAAGGGAGTCGGCCGGTGAAGAGTTCGTAGAGCGTTACACCAAAGGAATAGAAATCCGTCCGCCAGTCCACCAGGCGGTTCATGCGGCCCGGTCTGCTCCGGGGACATGTAGGGCAGGGTGGCGGTCATCAGCATGGAACTTTCGACGGTGGGGGTTTCCCGGGAGATGATGCTGGCGGAGCTGAAATCCATCAGTTTCAGGACGCCGGTTTCAGGGTTATAGAGGATGTTGGAAGGTTTGATATCCTTGTGGATGATGTGCGCCTGATAGATTTCGCCCAGGGCGGATGCGGTTTTGACGGCGATCTCCAAAAGCTGATCAACTTTCAAGGCCCCTGACTTTTGCAGGGTTTTAAGATCAGCGCCGCCGGAATCCTCCAGTACCAGGTAGGGCCGGTGGTCATGCATGATGAGATCCATCACTTTAACTACACCTTCTAACCCATTCGATTTAAAGGTTTTCAGGGCATTATATTCATGGCTGTAGCGGGCCGTTTCATGGGGAGAGGGGTGGGCGGTTGCGGTGGTTTTCAGGATAACCGGTTGGTGGTTATCGGTGTTTACGGCACGGTAGACGTGGGTGTTTGCGCCTTGGTATAGGGTAGAGGTGATGCTAAAATCCTTGAACTGGGTCATATTCAGCTCCGTGTTTGAGGTCGTTTGTTTTTTTTAAGATGCCTTCCCTTTTTGAACACGATTCACAGGATTAAATACGATTTACAGGATTAGAAGATGACGTCCCGACA